>NZ_JAIUCZ020000009.1 GCF_020176955.2 Nocardia sp. alder85J | reverse complement strand
GGTCCGCAAGGGCGTTTTCGAGTTGGAGTCCGGCCAGGCGCCGTTGTCCGAGGGCCGGGTGCGACGCGTCGGCGGGGGCCGCAAGCCCGCAGACGAGGTCGATCCGCAGCTCTTGGCGGCGCTGCTGCGACTCGTTGAGCCAGACGAGCGTGGCGATCCGGAGTCACCGTTGCGGTGGACGACCAAATCTCTGCGGCATCTGGCCGAGGAACTGACCCGGCAGGGACATCCAGTCTCCGCACCGACGGTTGGCAAACTATTGCGGGACAACGGTTTCAGCATGCAGGCCAACGCCAAGACACTGGAGGGCCGCCAGCATCCGGACCGGGACGGGCAATTCCGTTACATCAACGATCAGGTCAAGGAGCACCTCGGCGCCGGCGAGCCTGTGATCAGCGTTGATTCGAAGAAGAAACAGCAACTGGGTCGGCTGCCCAACGGCGGGCGGGAATGGCGGCCGCAAGGCGAACCGATAGAGGTGGAAGACCACAGCTTCTTCTTCACAGGACCCGATGTGGCGCAAGCGATCCCATATGGCGTCTACGACCTGGCCGCCGACGCGGGCTGGGTCAACGTCGGGGTCGACCACGACACCTCCGCGTTCGCGGTGGCCTCGATCCGTCGCTGGTGGCACAACCGTGGATGCCTGGACTACCCGCGGGCGAGCAAGTTGCTGATCACCGCGGACGCGGGCGGTTCCAACAGCTACCGCTACCGGTTGTGGAAGGCCGAGCTGGCGGCGCTGGCAGCCGAGACCGGGCTGGCGATCACCGTCTGCCACTTCCCGCCCGGCACCAGCAAATGGAACAAGATCGAGCATCGGCTGTTCTCTCAGATCACCATGAACTGGCGGGGCCGGCCCCTGACCAGCCACGAGGTCGTGGTCAACACCATCGCCTCGACTCGCACTCGCACCGGCCTGCGCGTTCACGCCGAACTCGACACCGGCGACTACCCGACCGGCATCGCGGTCAATACCGAACAGTTCCAAGCGCTCCCGATTCACCCGCATAGTTGGCACGGCAGCTGGAACTACACCATCGCACCCACCGGGGCCACCGCCTCCGAACCCGTGCAAGATCGTGACCGCGCCCGGACCGAGGTGCTGGAACTGCTCACCGACCCCCGCGTGATCGGCATGACGCGCGTCGAACTGGACGAACTGTCAGCACAACTGGCGCCGGGCCAAGCCGCCCGCGCTGCGCAACGCCGCTGGGAACAACGCGGTGGCCGACGTCGCCACGCGCCCGGAGCCGGTGGCAGACGTCTGCTCTGCGATGCGGCGGGCGTACTGATCACCATCGTCTACCTGCGCCAACTCTGCTCGCAGAATGTGCTGTCCGAACTGCTCGAAGTCAACCCGAACTCGATCGGTGAAATCATCGCCGAAACCCGCGCACTCCTCGACGAGCACGATCATCGCGTCACCCCGGCCACACAACTGCGCTTCACCAGCGCCACGGCCGTCCGCGCGTTCCTGCACGACAGGTCTGAACCCGGACCCACCCCGCCGCCGTCGGAGCTACTGTCCGAACCGGCCCTGACCGGAATGCCCCGGCAGAAACTCCACCACCTCATCGAACGCCTCGCTCCCCGGCAGGCCGCCGTGACCGAGCGATACCGGCACACGCGCCGCGGCGGCGAACGCATGCCCGGCGCACGCGGCGGAGTCTTCGTCGAGAAGATCACCGACGCCGACCGGGTCCTGGCGACAGTGCTGCTGCACCGCAAACTCTGCACCCGCGGGACCCTCGCCGAACTGTTCGGCGTCAGCCGCGGCACCATACGCAACGCGGCCCTCCTGGTCAGCCCCCTCCTCGAACAGGACGGCACCACCATCACCCCCGCGCCCACCCGATTCCGCACCGCCGCAGAGCTTCTCGCCGCGATACCACGATCGGACACCAACACAGCCGACTCGCCACCTTGATTCCTTACAGTCCCACTGTGGAACCAGCACCGCTGCTCACGGGTTTGCGGGAACACATCCCGTAACGCCCGCCAGAACCCCAGCGCCCCATCACCGACAGCCAGCACCGGTGCCGTCATCCCGCGGCGGCGGCAGCCGCGCAGCAGATCCGCCCACGACTCCGTCGATTCACGATAGCCGTCGGACAGGGCGACCAGCTCTTTGCGGCCGTCGGCGCCTACCCCGATCATCACCAGCAGGCACAGTTTCTCCTGCTCGAGGCGTACTTTCACGTGGATGCCGTCGACCCACAGATACACGTAATCGGTGCCCGACAGGTCACGGCCACCGAAAGCGCGGGCCTCGTCCTGCCATTGCCCGGTCAGCCGGGTGATCGACGACGCCGACAACCCGGCGCCGGAGCCCAGGAACTGCTCGACGGCCGGCCCGAAGTCCCCGGTCGAGAGCCCGTGCAGATACAGCAACGGCAGCACTTCGCTGACCTGCGGGGACTTACGCGCCCAGGCGGGCAGGATCGCTGAGGAGAACCGCTGCCGCTCACCGGTTTCCGGATCGACGCGCTTGTCGTTGACCCGCGGAGCTTTCACCGTGACCGCGCCGGCGGCGGTCAGAATCTCGCGTTCGTCGTGGTAGCCGTTGCGGACGACCAGACGGTGACCATCGTCGTCGAGTTGGTCGGCGAACTGGGCGACATAGGCCGCGACCTCGGCTTTCAACGCCGCGGCCAGCATCTGCCGGGCCCCGTCACGGACGATTTCATCGAGCAACGACCGGGCCGAACCGGTCTGGCCACCCTCGGTGGCGATGTTCTGGACTACCGTGAGCACGGACGTACCTTCCCGGCCGGCGTTGGCGCGCCGACATGATCAAGACTTGCTTCCTGCGTAGATCATCCGGAAAGGTGCGTCCTTCCCGTCATCCACAGGTCTTGATCATTTCTCGTGTCCTACGGACTGCGCCGCTCCGAAGTCTGCGGCCTGCGCTGGTCCGACATCGACCTGGCCGCCGATACCCTCAGCGTCGAACAAGGACACGTGGAAATCGCCGGAAAAGCCCACGCGATAGACGAACCCAAGGCAGCGCGCTCCCGCCGCACACTGTCACTGCCCCACAACGTTGCTATCGCATTGCAGGACCTCAAGACTCGGCAGAACCAAGAACAAATAACACTCGGCCGGGCATGGAACGACGAACAGCACATCTGCTCCCGGTCCGACGGCTCACCGGTACTCCCCCGGACCTTCACCGCCCGGTTCCACCAGATCCGCCTCACCGCCGGACTTCCCCGCATCACACTGCGCAATCTCCGGCACACCTCGGTATCGGTCATGCTCCACGCGGGCATCCCCGCGACAACTGTCGCCGCCTGGCACGGCCACGACGTACGCATGACCACCACCGTCTACGGCCGAACCTACGACGAAGGACTCACCACTGCCGCAGCGGTCATGTTCGACACCACCACAGACAACTCAGAATGACCCTGGAATCGGGCGTCCCGCCCGTTGGCTGTCGCCTGCCAGGGTGAAGGGACCACTGGTTAGCCATGAGCATGGGACCGGGGTGTGCCCGGTCGCGGGCCGTGTGGTGATGGTGACCGATGACCGGGCTGCCGGTCAATCCGAGCCGTCGGCTGGGCCGGCCGCGCGGCCCCGGTGGGGCTTCTGCCGCTGCCGGTAGGACTCGCCTTCGACGACGAGCTCGTAGGCTGCGGACTGCAAGCGGTCCATTGCAGACTGCGCGAGCAGCGGGTCGGCCATCATGGTGAGGATTTCCGGTGGTTCCCGGTTGCTGGTGATCACCGTCGATGCTTTGCGGTGCCGTTCGACGATCAGCTCGTAGAAGTCGTTGGTCTCGGGCGCCTCCAGGCGGTGCAGGGCCAGGTCATCGATGATGAGCAGGTCGACGCGGTGGAGTTTGCGCATCTCGTCCTCGTAGGAGCCGTCCAAGCGTGAACCGCGCAGCCGTTTGAACAGTTTGTCGGCGCGCTCGGTGTGAACCGTGTGGTTGCGGCGGACGGCGACGTGGCCTAATGCGTTGGCCAGGAACGTCTTTCCGACTCCGACCGGTCCCATGATCAGGACGTTGTAGGCGTCGGCGAGGAACCGCAGCGAACACAGCTCCGCCCAGAGTTCCCGGTCGAAGCTGACCGCGGTCGTGTCGTCCCAAGCCTGCAGTTGCATCTGCGGGTCCAGGTGCGCGGTCTTCGCGCGGCGCTGCTGCGACTCCCGGTCCCGGCGGGCGACCTCGTCGGCGAACAGCATCTCCAGGAAATCGTGGTGCGGCAACCGATTCGACCGCGCCAGCGCCAGCCGCTCCGGCAGCGTATCCAGCAGCTGACCAAGCTTGAGCCGGCGCATCAACGACTTCAGCTCGGGTGTGATCTCGACCGGCTTGGCCGCCGGTGCCGCGGCGGGACGGCGTGTGCTGCTGCTGGTCATGAGGGCCTCCGGACCGAGAAATCAGTGGTCGAGCGAACGAACCGTGACGGTGCCGGCGGCGGCAGCAACGTCAGCTGCCCGCCCGCGGCGCTGCCACGGGTCAGCATGCGGTCGATCAGGCCGACATCGACGACTTCGGCGTCCAGCGCGCGTCGGCAGGCGTCGTTGACCGCGTGCTCGCCGTGCCGGTTGACCAGGCCGAGCAGCCGGTAGACCTGCCGCATCTTCGTCCAGGGCAGCGGATGCTCGAGCACGGCCGCGGCGTAGGCGCCGACATGCGGGCCGTGATCGAACGCTGTGCGGCCCAACGCGTTCAGGTCCCGCATCGCGTAGGCGGTCAACTCGCTGGGCAGGTCCGCCGGATCGGTCTGCCGCCGCCCGGCCTCGACGCGGGCGTGGACCTTGATCAGGGCGCCGCGGAAGTAGAGCTTCACCGTCGCCGCATCGACCCGCGCGGTCAAGCGCTGCCCGATCAGATCACCGGGGACGCTGTAGAGGGCCTTGGCGACCTGGACGTGCCGGTCGGGTGCGACCTTCGGGTTCACCCAAGACGGGATGTCGAACACGGTGTCGGGCAACGGTTTCAGCAACGGATGCTCGTCGGCTGCGAACACCTCACCCGGCCGCAGGCGGGTCGTGCCGTGGATCCGCATTCCCGCCGTGTCCCGGCACCACCGCTGCGCCCGATCCCGGCAGTCCGCGAGATCCCGGAACTGTTCTCCGGCAAAGAAATTCGAGCGAACGTAAGGAACGCAGCGTTCGATCCGGGGCTTGTCCTGCGGGGAACGGACCCGCGCCGGATCCACGACGAAACCGCGGGACTCGGCATATTCGCGGAACGAGTCGTTCAACTTCGGATCAGTCGAATCCGCCTGATCGACAATCGCTTTCATGTTGTCCGGGATCACCACCGCGAACACGCCGTCGAAGAACACCCACGCCGCTTCGAACCCGGCGATCACATCGTTCAACGTCTCCCGGAACGTCGGATAGACGAACACGTGCCGCGAATACACCGCGGTGAAGATCAGGCCCTTCACCACCCTGCCCTTGCCTTCGGCGTCGGTGAGCAGCCCGAGGCGGCCGAAGTCGACCTGAACCTCGGCCCCGGGCTCGCAGTCCGCCACCCGGACCGTCGCGCGTTTCTTCCCGAACCCCAATTCGGTTGTGGCGTAGCGATGTAACGTCCGATACGACACCACCACCCCGTGCCGGCCCAGCAGGACGTGGATCTTGGTCAGGGTCAGGCCCTGCTCCATCCACGCCTTGATCTGCTCGGACTGGCCGGCAACGGCCTCCCAGGCATCGCTTCTGCCGTTCGGGCGGGCCCGGCGGACCCCGGTGACCACCGTGGCCAGCAGGTCGTCGGTCAGTTGCTCGACGCCGCCGTCACGGTCCATCCCGCACGACTGGGCCATCTCGATGTATCGCCGCGCGGTCTTCCGATCGACCGCCGACAGCCGCGCTACCTCCCGTAGCCCGCGGCCCTGCAGCCACAGCCGCAGCATCTCCCTGATCTCGATCACCGACACCTCCCGGTAGCTCATCCGCCAATACAGCGGCCGAGCGACCGGAACCCCCAGCTACCACACCGGAGTGGTCCCATAACTTGGCAAAACCTGCCGGTCAGGCGGTCCCATCACTGGCTAACAGGTGGTCCCATGCTCCTGGCTAAACCAGCTCCCAGGTGGTCCCTTCCACCTGGCAGCCGACAGTTGGCAAGATCTTGGCAACATGACGTAAATGTCGAAAGCTGGCCGACATTAAAACCCAGCCTTGACCTGCGATTTTGAAGTGGAGCTAAGGGGACTCGAACCCCTGACCCCCACACTGCCAGTGTGGTGCGCTACCAGCTGCGCCATAGCCCCTGGTTGTTCAGTTGTTGCTGCCCTCGGAGGTGTTCCCCGCTGGCCTCGATGAAGTTACACCACCGTTCGCTACGGGACCAAATCGCCTGGGTGCAGGCCTGGTGGAACAGGCGTTCGAGAGGTAGTCTCGAACACATGTTCGACAGCGGAGAGCTTCAGGCGATGAGCGATGAGGTGCTGGTCGACGCTTTGCGGCGGGCACATGGGGCGGCGGCGTTCGCGCAGGCCGCGGAGGTGCGGGCGGTGCGGGAGTTGTATCGGCGGCGGCGGGAGGACGGGCGGCGGGGGGCGGTGGCGGCCGGGGAGTTCGCGGGGGCCGAGGTGACGGCGGCGGTGCTGGTCGGGGAGCAGGTTGCTGCGGCGTTGATCGATGTGGGGCTGGGGCTGGACGAGTTGCCTCGGACGGCGGAGGCGTTCGAGGAGGGGCGGATCGATCTGGCTCGCGCGCAGGTCATCGTCGAGGCGGTGCGGGATCTGCCGGTCGAGGTGCTGGAGGAGGTGGAGCAGACGATGGTGGAGACGGCGGCGCGGTCGACGCCGGGGCGGTTGCGGCAGACGGCGCGGCGGTGGGCCGCGAAGGTGGATCCCGGGGGTGAGCAGCGGCGGCGGGAGCAGCGCGAGCTGGATCGGGATGTGCGGATCTCGGCGTTGCAGGACGGGGTGGCGTTGTTCGACGGGGTGCTGCCGGCGATGGGGGCGCAGGTGGTTGCCAATCGGTTGCGTGACATGAGTGCGGGGGTGTGCGCGGAGGATCCCCGGACGGTGGCGCAGCGGCGGGCCGATGCGCTGGTGGCGCTGGCCGCGGGTGAGACGAGGCTGGCGTGCGGCTGTGGGCGGGGCGAATGTGCTGCGGGAGGGGAGGTTTCGTGGCCGGTGCTGGTGCAGGTCGGTGTGTCCGCCGCGACGCTGGCGGGGTCGTCCGAGGATCCGGGGATGCTGGCGGGGTACGGGCCCGTCGATGCGGCGCTGGTGCGGTGGATCGCGGAACATGCTCGGTTACAAGTGATCACGGAGCCTGCGGCGGAATCGACGAAGGCCCCGGAGGTGTGGCGGGCGATGGACGGGCAGTGCCGGTTCCCGGGGTGCACCGTGTCCGCTGCGGAATGTGTGATCGACCACGATCCGAAGACCGTTGGTGTGCAGGATGATTCGGGTCGCGATGGGGTGGGAGGCGGGTTGTGTGCGCATCATCGCCGGTTGCGGTTGTCCGCGATCGGGTGGCGGGTGCGGCGACTGGATGCCGATCGGGTGTTGTGGACCAGCCCCACCGGGGACCGGCACACGACGGTGCGGGAGGGGGCTCGATATCTGTTCCCGCACCTCGATTCCGAGGCTCCCGGTGTTCGAATCGATACGGCGGCAACGGTTTCGCGGACACCACAGCCGGGGCTCGACCTCACCTACCCGATCGCGCCGCATCGGCTCACGCATCGGCACCTCGCGGCACCGACGCCGGAGGATACGGCGAGCGAACGGCCGGTGCAGCGATGACCGTAACGATCGACACCATTCGCACTCCGAGCACGAGGACACGGCACGTCATGGAGAACCCGGACCGGCCGCCGGCCCCGACGATCATCGATGTCCGGGTGGAACGGGAACGCATCGCGGCGCTGGAACAGCTCCGGCGGCGGCTGGAGGCGGAACTCGATCGGACCAGTGCCGGTTGCGATTACGCGGCGCTGGCCGGGCAGTTGCGCGACACTGTCAATGCCATCGCCGATGCCCGCAACCGGGTGTACGAGGCGTTGCTGGGGGACGATCCCACGGATGTTGCCGATGGATAGCCACAGCGTCGAGCGAGGCGACCGCCGCGCTCGGTGGGAGTCGGCCCGGGTGGGCGGGGATGACCACCCGGGCCGATTCCGGTCACGAGGCGATTTTCGTCACCCAGTCGGCGGTGTTCACGTCGATCTGCTTGCCGTTGTCGAGCACCGTGGGGGTCTCCACCTTGCCGCCCAGGGCCGACTTCATGGCCGCCAGCGCGGCGTCGGCGTGGATGCGGGCATTGTCGACGCGGGTGCCCTTGGCGATGCACTGCTGCACCGTGTCGGGCGCGCCGGCCCGCTTGGCGACGTCGGCCAGTTGCGCGTTGGTGAGGTCGCCGCCGTTCTCGCTGGGCTGGTCGGTGGTGAACAGCATCTGGTGGAACTTGGCGTACAGCGGGCCGTCGCCGGTGTCGGCCACACATTCGTTGGCGGCGATCGCGCGGGTCGAGTAGTCCTTGCTGCCGGACTTCGGATCCAGGAAGTTCACCAGGCGGTACCGGACGGCCAGCGTGCCGTCGTCGATCCTGTGGGCGATCTCCTGGCCGAACAGGTGCTCCATCGCACCGCAGGAGGGGCACATCGGGTCCTCGAAGGCGTCGATGGTGTGCACGTTACCGGGCTTGCCCAGCACGATGGCGCCGTCGGAGTCCAGCAGCGCGTGCACCTCGCTGTTGTGCACCGAGCCGTATCCGTCGTCGCGGACCTTCAGGCCGTGGTCGCTGTTCCAGCGCACGACGAACACCACGATCAGCGCGGCCACCAGTAGCGCGATGCCACCCAGGGCGTAGGTGGTGACGCTCGACATGGGCCGCGGCGTGTACTTCGAGCTCCGTTCAGTCACGCGCAACACTCTGCCGCACCGGCGTTTCCGGCGGCGCCGCAGGGGCGGGGAGCAGCAACGCACCGAGCGCAGTGCCGAGCAGTGCGGGCAGGCCGTGGTTGTCGTGGACGGCGGTGTCGGCGACCGCGAGCACCGGCACGGCCAGCGCGGTCAGCCACGGTTGCCGGGCCACCGGTGTCCCGAATCGCCGGGCCGCGAGCAGCACCACCGTCGCCAGCGCGCCGATCAGCCCGGTCACACACATCGAATTTCCGGCGCCGTCCGGATGCAGCCACAGGTAGCTCATGGCCTGGCCGAACAGTCCGCAGCCGAAGTACAGCAGCAGCCATTTCCACCAGCCGAACACCCGCTCGGCGGCGGTCCCGACCAGGGCCAGCGCCACCAGGTTGACCAGCAGTCCGGGCAGCCGGCCGTCCTGGAGGAACATCCCGGTGAGCAGCCGCCACCACTCACCGCGGTCGATCGCGGCCGCGTCGCGCCGGCCCAGGCCGAGCAACCGCGGATGGACCAGCTGTGCGATGCCGACGGCGGCCGTCACCGTGAACACGACGCCGTTGGTCACCGGGCGGCGGCGGTGACCGATCCGGGAGAGCAAGGCGGAGTAGGGATTCCGGGCATCGGCAGGGTCCATGGGAGAAGGCTGTGGCTGCGCCCGGCCGCGCACCCACGACGTTCGTCATGTCCCGGCCGGGTGAGAAGTCATGCCGGACCGGCGATCCGGCCACGAACGCCCGGACACTCAGCCGAGTGCCCGGCCCACCACTTCCTCGGCCGCCGCCTGCACCTCGGCCAGATGCTCGGGCCCGTGGAAGGATTCGGCGTAGATCTTGTACTTGTCCTCGGTACCGGACGGGCGCGCGGCGAACCAGGCGTTCTCGGTGGAGACCTTCACCCCGCCGAGGGCCGCGCCGTTGCCGCGGGCGCGGGTCTGGATGTTGACGATCGGCTCCCCGGCCACCTCGCCGGCGGTGATGTCGTCGGGGGTGAGCGCGGCCAGCCGCTTCTTCTGGGCGGCGGTGGCGACGGCGTCGATGCGGGCGTAGGCGGGGCTGCCGTAGCGCTTCTCCAGCTCGGCGTAGCCGGCCGCCGGGCTGCGGCCGGTGACCGCGGTGATCTCGGCGGCCAGCAGGGCCAGCAGGATGCCGTCCTTGTCGGTGGTCCACACCGTGCCGTCCATGCGGAGGAAGGAGGCGCCGGCGCTCTCCTCGCCGCCGAAGGCCAGCGAGCCCGAGAACAGGCCGGGCACGAACCATTTGAAGCCGACGGGCACCTCGTGCACCTGGCGGCCGAGGACGCCGACGACCCGGTCGATCATCGCGGAGGTCACCGCCGTCTTCCCGATCTTGGTGAGCGCGTCCCAGCCCATCCGGTTGGCGATCAGGTATTCGATCGCGACGGCCAGATAGTGGTTGGGGTTCATCAGCCCGGCGTCGGGGGTGACCACCCCGTGCCGGTCGGCGTCGGCGTCGTTGCCGGTGGAGATGTCGTAGTCGTCGCGGATGGCGACCAGCGAGGCCATCGCGTACTTCGACGACGGGTCCATCCGGATCTTGCCGTCGCCGTCGAGGGTCATGAACCGCCAGGTCGGATCGACGAACGGGTTGACGACCTCGATTTCGAGGTCGTAGCGCTGGCCGATCTCCTCCCAGTAGTCGACGCTGGCGCCACCCATCGGATCGGCGCCGAGCCGGATGCCCGCGCCGCGAATCGCGTCCAGGTTCAACACGTTCGGCAGGTCGGTGATGTAGTTGTCGAGGTAGTCGTAGCGCTGCACGCTGGTCGCCAGCGCGTGCGCGAGGGTGGTGCGTTTCACCCCGGACAGGCCGGCGCGCAGCAATTCGTTGGCGCGCGCGGCGATGGCGTCGGTGGCAACCGTGTCGGCCGGGCCGCCGTGGGGTGGGTTGTATTTGAAGCCGCCGTCGCGGGGCGGGTTGTGCGAGGGGGTCACGACGATGCCGTCGGCCTGATGCCGGGTGCCGCCGCGATTGTGCCGCAACACCGCGTGGCTGAGCACCGGTGTCGGGGTGTAGCGGTCACGGGCGTCGACGATCGCGGTGACGTCGTTGGCGGCGAGCACCTCCAGCGCGGTGGTCCAGGCCGGTTCGGACAGCGCGTGGGTGTCACGGGCCAGGTACACCGGGCCGGTGATGCCGCGGGTGGCGCGGTATTCGACGATCGCCTGGGTGATCGCGAGGATGTGCGCCTCGTTGAATGCGGCGTCCAGGCTGGACCCCCGGTGCCCGGAGGTGCCGAAGGCCACCGACTGCGCCGGATCCGACGGGTCCGGAATCCGGCTGTAGTAGGCCGTCACCAGATGCGGTATGTCCTCCAGGTCGGAAGCCCGGGCCGGCCGTCCGGCTCGATCGTGGGCCATGCTCGGGCCTCCTTTCCGTATCGTCTGCGTGCGGCTCGTCATCAGAATCACCGTCGCCCCAGAAGGAATACGGTAGCGAATCGCGCGGCCACCGCGCTGGTTCGCAAACCCACCTGGAAACCTCCTACCGGATCCGGAATTCCACGGCTGTCATGCTAACTGCCAGCGATCGCCACCCGTGGCGTCGGGCGGCCGCTCGGCGCGACCCGCCGGGCGCCCCCGGATACCCACCGCTGGAGTGACCTGGGGAATGTCTCGGCGAGGCACCGAACACGCCCATGGCCGCCGGGAATGATCGCCGAAAATTTGCTGATATCAGGAAAATAGGAGTTAACGGCTCCGCTTCCCGCCGATGGTTGTTAACATAATGGAGTGGATCCCGTCACCACCGCGACGCCGCGACGGCTGCGAGCGGACGCCGCCCGCAACCAGCAGCGGATTCTCACCGCTGCCCGGCAGCTGTTCGCCGAACGGGGTCTGGACGTCACCCTCGACGATGTGGCGGAGGCGGCCGGTGTCGGTGTCGGCACCGTGTACCGGCGCTACGCCAACAAGCAGGAGCTGATCGCCGAGGTCTTCGAACGGCACGTCACCGCGATGGCCGAGGCGGCCGAATCCGCTCACGCGCATCCGGATCCGTGGGCCGGGCTGGTGGAGCTGCTGGAGTACGCGTGCAGGCACATCGCCGACAACCGCGGGCTCGGTGCGGTGATGCTCGAATTGCCGGACGCCATGGAACGTTTCGAGTCCATGCGGGATCGGGTCAAACCGGCCGTCGCGACCGTGATCGACCGGGCCCGGGAGGCGGGCGTGCTGCGGCCTGGCATCGCGGCCTCCGACTTCTTCGCGATCATCGGGATGGTCGAGTCGATCGCCGCGTTCTCCCGGTCGGTGAACACCGACGTGTGGCGCCGCTACCTGGCGATCGTGCTCGACGGCATCCGCGGCGACAGCCAACCGCGCCAGGAACTTTCGGTGCCTCCGCTGCGCGAGGACGAGATCGACAAGGCCAAGGCCGACGCCTCCTGCGCCGTGCGCCGCCGCTGACCTGATCCGGAAACGACGGCGCCCCGGCCCGTTTCGCACGGACCGGGGCACCTTCGAGCCGAATTCCCTAGTGCACCAGCACCGGTTCGCCCTCGGCGGGCACCGGCATCTTGTTCGGCACGATGGCCGCGACCAGGACCGCGCCGACCGCGAAGATCGCTGCGCCCCACCAGAACGTGGTCACGTAGCTGTGGATCGCGGCCTCCGCCACCACCTCCGGGGTCGGGGGCAGGTGACCGTGCACGTAGTCGGTCGCCGCGCTGGCGGCCAGCGTGCTCAGCAGCGCGGTGCCGATCGAGCCGCCGACCTGCTGCATGGTGTTGACCATGGCCGAGGCCACACCCGCATCCTCGTGCTGCACACCGGAAGTCGCGCCCTGGAAGGCCACCGACACCGCCGCGCCGAGACCCAGGCCCATCAGGATCAGCGAGGGCAGCACGTGGGTGGCGTACGAGGTGTGCACGTCGATCCGGGTCAGCAGACCCATCGACAGCGCGCCGAGCAGGTAGCCCGCGCCCATCGTGACCTTCGGGCCGACCCGCGGCAGCAGCACCGACGGGCTGGTGGTGGAGGACAACACCATCGCCGCCACCATCGGCAGGAAGGCCAAGCCGGTGCGGATCGGCGAGAACGCGAGCGTGTTCTCCAGGTAGTAGGTCAGGAACAGGAAGGTGGCGAACATCCCGATGCCCATGACGAACACACCCAGATAGGACGCGCCGCGGGTCCGGTCCAGCACCACACGCAGCGGCAGCAGCGGATGTGCGACCCGCAGCTCCAGCAGCACGAACACGACCAGCAGCACGGCGCCGCCGATCAGGAAGCCCAGGGTGGTGCCGTTGCCCCAGCCGTGCGACTCGGCCTGCGAGAAGCCGTACACGATGGCGAACAGCGAGGCGGTCACCGTGACGGTGCCCGGGATGTCGAGCTTGGGCCGCTCGGTGGAGTTGTGCCTGGCCAGCAGCAGCACCGCGCCGACCAGTGCGATGGCGGCGAAGATCAGGTTGACGTACATCACCCAGCGCCACGAGGCCCATTCGGTGAGCGCGCCGCCGAGCAGCAGGCCCAGCGCGCCGCCGGTACCGGCGACGGCGCCGAAGATGCCGAATGCCTTTGCGCGCTCGGACGGTTCGGTGAAGGTCACCGTCAGCAGCGACAGCGCGGCCGGGGCCAGCAGTGCGCCGAAGACACCCTGGGCGACGCGAGCGGCGACCAGCATGTCGAAGCCGTTCGCGGCGCCGCCGATGGCCGAGGCCACCGCGAAGCCGATCAGGCCGACGATGAAGGTGGTCCGCCGGCCGAACAGGTCGGACAGCCGGCCGCCGAGCAGCAGCAGGCTGCCGAAGGCGAGGGCGTAACCGGTGACGACCCATTGGCGGTCACCGTCGGAGAAGCCGAGCGCGCGCTGCGCCTCGGGCAGTGCGATGTTCACCACGGTCGCGTCCAGCACGACCATCAATTGGGCCACGGCCAGCACGGCCAGCACCCACCAGCGCGCGGCGTGCGAGCCGCGCCGACCCTGGCGGTCGGCCCGGTGCGCGGCCGGCCGGGACGGGGCGCCGCCCGGCCGGTTGTCGGTATCGACAGCGGAGTTCATGAGATCCCTAAGAGTGGTTGGCCGAAAGGTTACCAATAACGGAGGTTCGCCCTCCGCTTACTTCTACGAAGTTACCACCATAACGGAGTAGCTGCCTCCACTTAATCCTGCTTCGGGCTAGAATGGAAGTGTGAATCCCGCCACCACACCCGCCCCACCTAGGCGTTTACGCGCCGACGCGGTTCGCAATCAGCAGCGCATTCTGGCCGCTGCCAGGCACTTGTTCGCCGAGCGCGGGCTCGAGGTCACGCTCGATGATGTGGCCGAGGCCGCGAATGTGGGCATCGGCACTGTGTACCGGCGGTATGCCAACAAGCACGAGTTGATCAACGAGGTGCTCACCACCGGCATGACGGAGGTGGCCGACGCCGCCGAGGCCGCCGGTGCCAATCCGGACGCCTGGGCCGGGCTGATCGAATTCTGCGACTTCGCCTGCCGCCACATGGCGGACAACCGCGGCCTGGGCGAGATGATGTTGTCGGTTCCCGAATCGGTGCAGCAGCTCGGCTGCGTTCGTGACCGCGTCGAGTCGACGGTGAATCACCTTCTCGAACATGCCATTTCGGCCGGCGTGCTGCGGCCGGGCATCGTCGGCACGGATTTCTTCGCCCTGCTGACCATGGTCGAGTCGATGGCCACCCTCACCCGGCCGGTCAATCCGGAGGCGTGGCGCCGGTATCTGGCGATCCTGCTCGACGGCATCCGGGGCGACAGCGTGCCGCGGCAGCCGCTGCCGGTGGATCCGCTCACCGAGGACGAGATCCACGCCGCCAAACATGCGGTGTTCGCCGCCCGCAAGAAGTAACGCACACCGCGAGATTCCTCACATCGACGATGGAAACGGCACGGACCAGGGCAATTCGCCCGTCCGGTGGTGCGGCACACACCTATGTCCTAAAGTTGGACAGATGACCAACTCATGGGTGAACTGGGCCGGCGACCAGCAGTGCGCGCCCGCTGTCGTCGCCGCCCCCGGCTCCCCCGGCGAGGTGGCCGGACTGCTGGCGGACGCGGAATCCGCCGGGCGCACCGTGCGGGTGGTCGGCTCCGGCCACTCGTTCAACGACACCGTGCTGACCGACGGCACCCTGCTGCGGCTGTCGAATCTGAACCGTATTCTGCACGTCGACACCGCGACCGGCCTGGTCCGGGTCGAGGCGGGCGCCACCCTGAACGCGATCAGCACCCATCTGCATCCGCTCGGACTGGCCTTCCCGAATCTGGGTGACATCGACGTCCAGACCATCGCCGGCGCCACCGCCACCGGCACCCACGGCACCGGGGGCGGGTTGCAGAACATCTCCGCGGCACTGCATTCGATGGAATTGATGCTCGCCGACGGCAGCGGGGTCGAACTCAGTGAGCAGACCGATCCGGACGGCTGGCGCGCGGCCCGGGTGAATCTGGGCGCTCTCGGCGTGGTCACCGCGGTGACGCTGCAACTGGTGCCGTCGTTCGTGCTCGAGGGGGTCGAACGCCCGGTGCCGGTCGAGGAGGTGCTCGCCGATCTCGACGAATTCGTGGACGGCAACGAGCATTTCGAGTTCTACGTGTTCGCGCACAGCCCGCTGGCGATGACCAAGCGCAACAACCGCACGGCGTTGCCGGAGCAGCCGCGGCCGAAGGCGGTGGACTGGTTCGCCGATATCGCCATGTCCAACTACACCTTCGACGGTCTGTGCCGTCTCACCCACCGCCGCCCGCAGCTGATCCCGTGGGTGCAGCGGCTGGCCGCCTACGCCGGCAGCTATCGTCGCCAGGTCGACCGCTCGTATCGAGTGTTCGCCTCCCCCAGGCTGTTCCGCTTCACCGAGATGGAATACGCGATCCCGCGCGAATACGCGGCGGCCGCGCTGCGCGAGATCACGGAGATCGGCACCCGATTCGATTCGCCGATGCCGACCGAGGTCCGGTTCGTCGCGCCCGACGACGCCTTCCTCTCCCCCGCCGGCGGGCGCGAAACCTGTTATATCGCAGTGCATCAGTACCGGGGCATGGCGTGGGAGCCGTACTTCCGCGCCTGCGAGGCGGTCTTCGACCGCTACCACGGCCGGCCGCACTGGGGGAAACGGCATTTCCAGACTGCCGAGACCCTGCGCGACCGCTACCCCGACTGGGACCGCTTCCAGCAGGTCCGCCGCCGGCTGGATCCCCGGGGCCGCTTCGCCAATCCGTACGTCACCCGCGTGCTGGGCTGATCACCGGACCGTCCTCCAGGCGCAGTTCGAGGGTGACCGGCACGGCCGCCACCTCCAGGGCCTGGCGCAACCGCGGCAGCGCGTGCGTGCTGATGCGGGCGCGCAGCGCGACCACATCGGTATCGGGCGCGGCCGACACCAGCAGATGCACCCGCGGACGGCGGCCCGAGCCGGTGACCCAGGCGGTCGCCGAGCGGACACCCGGATAGGTCTCCAGATCGGCGACCAGCGGGGCGGCGATCCGGGCCGAATCGAGTACCGCCAGATCACCGGAGTCCGCGCGGGCCCGCCAGCGCACCGCCGCCGGGTTCCGGGGCCATTGCGCCACCGCCCAGCGCAGGCTGGCCAGGCCGATGCCGATGGCCACCGCGGCGATGGCCCAGCACACCCAGTCGGGCGGTAATTCGGTGCCGGGCACCAGCGGATCCGCGGCGTCGACCCAGCTCAGCTCGTCGAGATGGGCGGTCAGCAGATAGCCGCCCGCCGCCAGCAGCAGCAGGCCCAGCAGGGCCAGCGCCGTGCGATTGGGCCGGATCCGGCCGCGCGGACGGCCGCTCATCGCCTGCCTCCACGCCGCGAATTCCGTTGCCGGGCACCGAGTCCGATGCGGCAGACCCGGGCCGTCACCCGTGGCGACGGGGCCGGGGCGATCCGGGTGACCTGTGCGTCGACGGCATCGCGGACGGCCTGCCGCAGTTCCGGCGAGCGTACCCCCGAGGTGCGGGCGACGACCCGGATCTTCCTGCGGTGCAACCGGACTCGTACCGAGTGCACACCGTCGACGGACTGCGCCGCCGCGCCCAGGGCCCGATGCAGGCCGGAACGCACCACGCCGGCGGCGATCTCGTCGCCGGCGGCCAGCGGTAGCACCGTGGTCCGGTCGGGCAGCACCGCCAGCGCCAGCAGCGCCACGCCCCCGGCGACCGCGGCCAGACCGGCGGCGGCGACCCGGGCGTCGTTCCAGCTGATGTCGTGCAGGACACGGACGATGACGTCGTGCCACAGATAGTCCGGGGCGCCGGTCAGTCCGGGTATCAGGGTCAGCGCCACCGCGGTGCTGATCCCCAGCAGCGCCAGCGCCAGCACGGCCGCGGGTACCGCGCGATGCGGGCGGCGGATCATAGCGACTTCCGGGGTAGGTCGGTCACCTCGATGTCCACGCGGCGGATCCGCACCCCGAGCTGCTCCTGCACCCGCTGCCGCACGTGCGCGCGGCACGCGGTGGCGACCTGCCATATCGGCATCGGATAGCGGATCGGTAATCGCAGCGCGAGCGTCGGTTCACCGCGGGCGAGTTTGACTCGCACCTCGACATCCCTTTCCACACCGGTGATCTCGCGGGCCGCGGCGATGGCGGCGACGCGAATCGCCGCGGTGTCCACCTCGCCGGGTGGCGGACCGGTGATGTCGTTGTCGGCAGTGGTGGCGGCCGCGCTCCCGGTGTCGCTCCAGGTGTGGCTGTCGGTCACCGTACTCGTCATGGATTCCTCCCGAGCGGCGTCTGCGGACCGGCTGGCGTCCCGACTCGTTGCGTTAGCGCAACACTAGCTGCATCGGTACGAATTCTTGGGTTGACACCCGCGAGTGGCAATAGCCAGGATGGTGAAGGCCGCAGCCGAGTTGTCGACACAGTTGCTGCGGTGCTCTCCCGGTTGCCGGAACGGCGATCACACGTCGGCCCGGCAACGTTCCACCGCACGGCGGACAAGCCGGATGAGGCTCGTCCCGACCGCAGGTTCTTTTCGGACGTGACCGACCGATAGGAAGGTTCAGATGTCTGACCGCAAGAAGTCTGGCCAGGTGGCCGCGAAAGCCAAGAAGCCGATGAAGCAGCAGCCGGAGCGTATGGACTCCGAACGCGAGCGCATGGCCGACGACATGAAGCGCGGAGCGAGCCAGATGGCCGACGACATGCGCCACGGCCGCGAACGCCTCGAGGCCGACATGAAGGAGAACCGGGAGCGAGTCGAGACCGGCATGAAGAATGCCGCCGACAAGTTGCGTCAGAAGGCCGGCCGCTAGCCGAGCCCGGATCGGCCCGCCACACGCCTGTGGCGGGCCGATCTGCGTCCTACTCGTTGACCAGCCGCAGCCCCCGCGCGGGCGCCCGGCGGCGGTCGACCAGCCAGACCATCATGGTCTGATCCGATGCGGGACTGAACAATTCCATCTCGACCTCGACCTCGCCGCGGCGCGGATGGTCCAGGTGCATGGTGACCCGGCTGTGCTCCACCACCCGATGCGAACGCCAGCGCCGGACGAACTCCGGATAGCGGTGCAGGGCGTCGATCATCGCGCCGAGCCGCTCGTCCTCGGGCCATTGTGAGCGGGCGGCCCGCAGCAGCGACACCATCAGATCGGCGACCGCCGGCCAGTCCCGCCAGTATTCGGCGGCCCGCGGGTGCGCGAAGACGTAGTAGGCGAGATTGCCCTCGGCCTCGGGATCGAGCAGGCCCAGCGGCTCCCCGAAGTCGCGCCAGGCGGCATTGGAGGCCAGCACCGTGAGCCACCGCCCGACCAGGAAGGCCGGGGTGGGATGCAGCCCGTCCAGCACGGCCTGCAGGGTGTCCGTGACCTGGTCGTGCGCCGCCCCGCCGTTCGGGCAGGTCGAGGTGCGTTCCATTCCCATGGCCAGTTTGCCGAAATGATGCCGCTCGACCTCGTTGAGCCGGAGGGCGTCGGCCAGGGCGCCCAGGACCGCGGTGGAGGGATTGGTGTCACGGCCCTGTTCGAGCCGGGCCAGATAGTCCACGCTCACCCCCGCCAGCGCGGCCACCTCCTCACGGCGCAGCCCCGGGGTGCGGCGGCGGCGACCGGCGGGCAACCCCACCTCCTCCGGTTGCAACAGGGCCCGGCGGGCGATCAGGAATTCGGCGAACTCGGACTGCGTCACTCCCCCATCCTGCCGGATCCCCGCCCTGTTATCCGCGCCCTGCCAGTGCCAGGATCAGCGCGGTGTGGCTAACCGGACCGAGGTCCACTTACTCTCGGGGCATGACCACTCCTGAACAGACCACCCTGCGCCCCGGTACCTGGGCACTGGACACCGCCCACTCCTCGGTCAACTTCACCGTGCGCCACCTGGGCATCTCCAAGGTCCGGGGGCGTTTCAACAAGTTCGACGCCGAGTTCGTCGTGGACGAGTCCGGTTACGCGCTGATCTCCGCGACCGTGTACGTCGAATCCTTCGACACCGGCAACGAGCAGCGGGACGGGCACGTCCGCAGCGCTGACCTGCTGCACGCCGAGAAAAACCCCACGCTGTCGTTCAAGGCGCTCGAGCCGATCCGCGCCGCCGAGGACTTCGAGGTCGTGGGTGAGCTCACCTTCGGTGAGATCACCAAGCCGATCACCCTCGCCGTCGAGTGGGGCGGCGTGCAGGAGTTCCGGCCGGGCGAGCGGCACACCGGCTTCACCGCCACCGCCACCCTGCTGCGCACCGATTTCGGTGTCGGCACCGCGCTCCCGTCGTCGTTCCTCAGTGACAAGATCGCCATCGAGCTGGACATCCAGCTGATCGAGCCGACGGCCGGCTGATCCCGGCGGTCTCCCGGAGGCGGGCCCGGTTCACGGCAGCAGGCCGAGACGCCGGGCCACCACCACCGCCTCGTGCCGGGTGTGCGCGTCGAGTTTGACCATGGCGCTGCGCAGATAGGCCTTGACGGTCTCCGGGCGCAGCGACAACCGGTGCGCGGCTTCGGCATTGGTGCATCCCAGCGCGATGTGGGCGAGCACGTCCAGCTCGCGCGGCGACAGCGCCGGCGCGGCGACGACGGCGCCGGACCCGGTCACCAGCCGCACCAGCCGGTCGGCCAGATCACGCAGCCGGTCGCGGGCGCCGGCCTCGGCGACGGACTGTGCGATACCTCGCATCTCGGCGTGGATGTCGCGCAACTCCTCGCCCAGTGCCGCCGCCCACGGCGGCCGGTCCGGGCGACCGGGCTCCCGATCTCGCGCCGCACCCGACTCCCGCAACCGCAGCCGCCGGTCGACCTCGTCGCGGATCGCCAGCTCCCGCGCCAGCCGCCGCCCGGCCCGCATCATCGCCTCGGCGGCGCTCGCCCCGATCGGCCCCGCGTCGCGGCAGGCCGCGTACAGCACCGCCCGGGAACGGCCGTCGACCACCACCGGCACGGCCAGCACCGCCCGCAACCCCTCCGCGCCCACCGGCGCGTCGTAGTGATGGGTGATGGTGGCCGCGGCCGGATAGTCGGCCACCGCGGAGGGCCGGCCGCCGGCCACCACCGAACCACCCAGCCCCGAATCGGGCGGAATCATCAGCCCGCGCATCGCGCCCGTCCGGGTACCGAGGAATTCGCTGAGGATCAGCGTGCCGTCCCGGACACTGCCACCGAAGACCACCGGCATTCCGGAAGTTGTTGCGGCCTCGCGCAATTGCGCACGCAACGCGTCGATGTCGCGGGGGCGGAGCACGTCCATCACGGACTTCTTTCCAGGATCGAGCCCGAGTGCGGTGATGTGATCCTAGCCGCGCCGCCGGGGCCCCGGGCCGGTTCGCGCGCCGCCGATACGCCGTGCCCGGGCGGTGCGATACCGCGCCACCGGTCCGGTGCGCCGGGCCCCGCCGATACCTCGTACGGCCTGCGTACACCGCGCCGGCGACCGCCCCGCGTTGTGTGAGACAGGCCGATCCGGGTAGCTCGGAGAGAGGACGCGGCCGTCCGGAGGCCGCCGTGATCGGGAGGTCGGTGATGGCACACGACAGTTCGGCATTGGTCGAGGCGCTGGCACGGTTCGCCCGGCTGTTGCCGACGCCCTACAAGGTCGAGACGGCACTCGACGAGCTCGGTATGAGCGTGACGAAGGTCTTCGACCTGGTCGGCGCGGGTGTCTCGTTACTGGAGGACGACGTGCTCCGGTTCGTGAGCGCGACCGCGGCGCCGGTCGCCACGCTGGAACGCGTGCAGGAACTCGCCCAGCAGGGCCCCTGCATGGAGGCCAGCCGCACCGGTGAGGTGGTGGCCGTCAGCGATCTGCGCGAATCGGCCGACCGCTGGCCGACCTACACCGAGACCGCGCTGGAACTCGGCGTGCTGGCCGTGGCGGGTATTCCGATGTGGCTGGATCAGGAGCGGCTGGGGGCGGTGAACCTCTACAGCACCGGTCCCCGGCCGTGGTCCGAGGAGGATCTCGACGCGGCCCGGACCCTGGCCTCGGTGGCCACCGGCTACATCGTGAACGCCAACAAGCGGATTCAGCAGCGCCAGGTCACCGAGCAGCTGGAACAGGCCCTGGAGTCGAGGGTGGTGATCGAACAGGCCAAGGGCATCATCGCGACGGTGCGCGGGATCGCCCCCGACGAGGCGTTCGATCTGATCCGCAAGCACGCGCGCGCCAACCGGGCGCCCCTGCACGCCATCGCCCGCGCGATCATCGAGATCGGCCTGCGCATCTAACCCGCTGCGGCACAACACGGCCGCACACCCACCGGGCGCCGTCGGGCACTGCCCGGACCGGAGCGCCGCCGATGCTAGGCTTGCTCCGGTCCGGGCCGCCTGCGGGGTCCGGTCTCCTCATTCCGCCCCAGCCCCCGGCGGAGCACGAACAACAGCTCTGTAAGACGGGTGGCTTCATGATGCGTGCCAGTGGCGGGCGGGTCCCGGCGATGACGCCGGACCATATTTCTCCGGGCCCGGCCGACCCGGGCGCCGGGACCGCGCTGCCGGGCCCGGTCGCGGGCCGATTCCGGTTCCGGTTCGACACCCAGCAGTGGGAATGGTCACCCGAGATGTTCCGGATGCACGGGTATCCCCCCGATGCGGTGCGGCCGACCACGGCCCTGCTGCTGTCGCACCGGCATCCCGATGACGGCGACGACGTCGCCGCGGCGATCACCCGCTCGGTCACCGGTGGCGTGCCGTTCTCGAGCCGGCATCGATTCCTCGACACCAGCGGCGGTATCCACACCGTCATGGTGGTCGCCGACCGGCTCACCGGCGACGCCGGGCAGATCGTCGGCGCCGAGGGCGTCTACATCGAGCTCGACGGCATGGTCGCCGACTCCGCCCGCCGGATGTTCGACGCGCAACTACCGGAGATCATTCGCACCCGCGCCGAGATCGAACAGGCCAAGGGCGTGCTGATGGCCATGTACCGGATCGGCGCCGAACAGGCCTTCGAGGTGCTGCGCTGGCGGTCCCAGGAAACCAATACCCGGCTGCAACTCCTGGCCACCCGGCTGCTGGGCGATCTGCCCGCCGTCCCCGCCGTGCCGGTGGAGGTGATCAGCGCCTTCGACCACCTGCTGCTGACCGCGCATCTGCGGGTGCCCGGCGCCGACGGGGAACCGCCGCACTGACTACCCCCGTTCGGGGGTAGTCAGCACCGGTAGGCCGGCGTACGGTCTCGCTGGAGCAGGGTCGAGCTCGGCGCCGCTGCCATGTTTCCCCTGGTAGGAGTCTTGCGACTGGTGTGTACACGGAGAATCCCGGCGCCGCTGCCCGGCCCCGGCAGGCGGCAGGGCGGCCGGATCACCCACGCGCGGGCCCGTATCGTCCTCGCCTGGCCGGTCGGCCGCGTGAGACTCCCGGGCTGGCCCGGCGATCACCTCCGTGCCGTAGTGCTTCCAGCTCCGCACCGCGCCGGACCTGTTCCCACGGCGGGCCGTTCGGCCTGCGCGGCATTGCGGCGAGTTCGCCTGGTGGCGGGCTCTACTCGCCGGGCACCCGCGGCGGTACACTCGATCACGCAGCGTCCGGGCGTGCGCCTGCGGGGCACCACCGCAGTTTGGCGCGTTTGCCCCGAGGTGGCGCGTTTTCCGCTGGCCTACCGGTCCTTCAGCCGCAACACTGAACTCGTGCCGCATCGGCACCACAGTCGTTCCCGGGTTCGAATCCTCCGCGATCGGGCCGCCGCCCCGCACCCGGGACGGGCGGGGAGCACCGAGCCGGCGTGCCCCCGGCTCGGTGCCCGCCGCGAATGCCCGTGCACGGCAAGCTTTTCCGAGATCCACCGGCTGCGTTCCCGAGACCGAGAGGAGATACCGTGCTGAACAACACCTGCGAATCCGCGACCGAGTATGTGATCGCCGAGCTGGAGGCGAAGGGCACCGCCACCCGCGAGGACTTCGACGTTCCGGCCATCGTCGCGACGACCTACGCGGTCGCCGAGACCTGGGATTTCCGGTGCCTGGACCGGGGCACCTTCTGGAACATCGCCGCCAGCAACCTGCGCGCCTGAGCGGTACCGGGCCGGCATATCACGTTGCCGCGCAAGGCTGTTCGATCGAAGAGCGCACCGCTACCGGCTTTGTGCGGTGCGCTGCCGGCCCCGTCACGCAACACGCTGCCACCCGTGTACGCAACGCACTACCACCCGTTTACGCAACACGCTGCTGGCCGTTTACGCAACGCACTGCTGGCCGTCGCCGCAACGCACTAATCAGGTTCACGCAACGCACTACTGACGCTTGTGCAACGCACTACCGGCCGTTCGTGCAGCACATTGCCGCTGTTCTCTGGTGTGGCGCACTGTCACTCGCCTGTCGAGCGCACCCTCACTCGGCGGAGTCGGCCTGCCAGGTCCGGGCGGCCAGCGACCAGCGCCGTTCCGATCTGCGCATGGTGTCGGCGTCGGCATAGCCGAGCAGCCGCGCCTGCCGCCGGGGGCTCAACGGCCCCGCCGCACCGGCCCGGGTCAGGCGCGCACGCTCCAACTCCTGCCGCCAGGTGGTCCCCGCGTCGGCGAGTCGGCGCTGCAATGTCCGGGGACTGGTCGCCAGTCGCCGCGCCACCGCGATCAGGGAGGCGTCACCGTCGTCGAGCGCGGCCGCCAGCGCGACCGCGACCCGCTGCGGCCAGGCCGTCGTCAGCGGCGGCGGGGGTGGCAGGGCGGCCGCCAGCGGTTGCAGCACCCGCGCCAGCGCCGGATCCGAGGTCGCCTGCGGCAGTGTCATATCGGTGGCGCGGAAGGTCATCGCGTCGATGTCCGCCTCGAATTCCACTGCGGTCGTGCCGAATACCTCGTGATAGGCGCGCCGGTCGCGAGGTGCGCGCTGCCGCAACCGGACCCGGATCGGATCCAGCGGGGCGGCGACGGTGCCCCGGGCCCGGGTCAGCACCGCGACCAGCCCCCACAGCTGGGTGAGGTCCCGGGCGCGGCCCGCGCCGTCGATCATCTGGAGATACAGCGTGGTCTCGGTGTCGTTCTCGGGCACCAGATCGAAGCGGTGATTGGTGGTCACGGCGCCGACATAGGGCCCGCAGGTGGCCAGCCCGGCGCCGAGGGTGGCGGCGCTGGCGAAGAGGTAGTCGTAGAGTCCGAGCACCCGCAGCCGGTAGCGGCTGGCGACCCGCAGCGCGACTTCCGGTTCGTCGAGCCGTTTCTCGGCCAGTTCCCACAGCCGCGAGAAGGTGTCGCTGGCCAGGTGCACGGCACCGCCGGACAGCGCCCAGGCGGGAATTCCGCATTCCCGCAGCAGCGCACCGCGATCCACCCCGGCGGCGGCGAGTTCCCCGATGACGAAACGGTGCAGCAGCGTGACATCGGTGCTCATCGGCCCGCTCCCGCGCGGTGGGCCCGGTCCAGTTCGTGCCGCCAGCTGGTGCCCGCGTCGGCGAGCCGGCGCTGCAGGGTGCGCGGGCTGATCGCCAGCCGGCGCGCCACCACCTCCAGCGATACCTCGCCGTCGGCGACCGCCTCGTGCAGGGCCGTCGCCACCCGCCGCGGCCAGGCGGCCGGGAGTTCCGGTGGCGGCGGCAGGGTTTCGGCCAGCGGGCGCAGCACCTGCGCCAGCATCGGGTCGGCGGTGGTCAGCGGCCGGTCCAGATCCACGGCACGGAAGGTCATGGCATCGGTGTCCGCGCCGAATTCCAGCTTCGTCGTGCCGAATACCTCGGCGTAGCAACGGGTGTCGCGGGGGGCGCGCTGCCGCAGCGTCACCCGCACGGGATCCAGCGGGCCCTCGACCACCCGCCGGGTGCGCGCCAACATCGCCGACAGGCCCCACAATTGGACCAGATCCCGGCCGCGGCCGACGCCGTCGATGATGTCGAGCGCCACCGTCGCCTCGGCGCCACCGTCGAAGGTGAGTTCGGCACTGTGGTTGGTGCTGACCGCGGTGATGTACGGGCCGCAGGTGGCCAGTCCGGCGCCGACCGTGGCGGCGGTGGCGAACAGGAAGTCGAACAGCTCGGCCGCCTTGAGCCGGTAGCGGTTACCGATGTGCAGCGGCACCTCCGGATCGCCGAGCCGCCCGGACCCGACCTCCCAGAGCCGGGCGAAGGTCGCGCTGGGCAGATGCACCCCGGGACCGCGCAGCGTCCAGTCCGGGATGTCGCACTCGTGCAGCAGCCAGCCGTGATCCAGTCCGGCCGTGACGAGTTCGGACACCACGAATCGGTGCAACAACGTCACATCGGTGCCCATGCCCCTCCTGTACTCGTTCTGCGGCGAACACATTTGTACAGCTATGACCACGCTGGGAAACACGGTATCCGAAAAGGCGGGTCCCGGATAATCGGTCGCGGGCCGCCCACCCGTACGGGAACGGTTCCGGAATCCGCCGATTCCGGACGATCCGGTTCATACGCCGAGAGG
Source organism: Nocardia sp. alder85J (assembly GCF_020176955.2). Classification (GTDB taxonomy): domain Bacteria; phylum Actinomycetota; class Actinomycetes; order Mycobacteriales; family Mycobacteriaceae; genus Nocardia. The sequence goes on along the minus strand of NZ_JAIUCZ020000009.1, from coordinate 414,038 downwards.
TGGCCGTGTCGGACCGCTACACCCCCACTCCCGCAGACAACTTCGTCTTCGGCCTGTGGACCGTCGGCCGGGTCGGCACCCGGGCAGGGCCCGCCTCACACCCCGAAATCGACGGTGGCGACCATCCGGCGGGCCAGGTCCTCCGGATCGCCGCCGAGTTCCGCACCGGCCAGCGCACCCTCGCGCCACAGCGTCGCGAATCCGTGCACCAGTGACCAGGCCGCGAGTTCCGCGGCCCGGCGCGCGGCCGCGGGCAGCCCCATTCCCGCTATGCCGGAACGCAGTTCGGCCCCGGAGCGGAAGCGGGCGGCGGCCAGCCGCTCGTCGTCGGCGCGCAGCAGGTCGTGCCGGTACATGATGTCGAAATGCCCCGGGTGGTCCCGGGCGAATCGGATGTAGGCCACCGCCACCTCGCGGAAATCCCCTGCGGCAGCGGACAGTTCGGCGGCCAGCAGGTCGAATCCGGTGATCGCCAGCTCGGTCAGCAGGCCCTGCCGGTTGCCGAAGTGGTGCGCGGGCGCGGCGTGCGAGACTCCGGCCCGCTGCGCCAGCACGCGCAGCGACAACCCGTCGACCCCCTCGGCCGCGATCTGCTCGGCCGCGGCGGACAGCAGGGCGGCCCGCAGGTCGCCGTGGTGATAGGCGCTCTTGGTCATGGTTCGATCCTGACGCATCATCTTGACATTGACAAGTTTCCCGCCGCGACCTAATCTTGCCAGTGTCAAGATTTAGCCGGGCGCACCCCAGGAGACCCCGATGGCACCTCTCGTCGTACTGCTCGTCGTCACCGCGGTCACCCGGCTCGCCGGGTGGCTGCACCTGACCGGCTGGCTGGATTCGTGGCCGCACGCCGCCCGGACAGGGCTGGCGGCCATGTTCCTGCTCACCGGCATCGCCCACTTCACCCAGCCCCGGCGCAACGGCCTGATCGCCATGGTGCCGCCCCGGCTGCCCGCCCCGGCCACCCTCGTCACCGTCACCGGCGTGCTCGAATTGGCCGGCGCCGCAGGCGTTCTCATCCCGCCGGTAGCGCCGGTCGCGGCCGGGTGCCTCGCGGTGCTGCTGGTCGTGATGTTCCCCGCCAACATCCGCGCCGCCCGCGCGGACCTCGGTATCAAGAGCATGCCGCTGCCGCTGCGCACCGTTGTCCAGGTGGTCTTCATCGGCGCGTGCGTGCTCGTCACACTGTGAGCGGGACAGCCACCCTGGCGCGTCGCCTCCGGTCATCCCGTACGCACCGCGGCAAGACCACCGATCGCCGCGCCGAAGCTCCCGCGGCGGCTGACGAGCTTCTCGCACATGCCGCGCCGCGCAGCCAGGCCACGAAGGCGCCGCGGGGGCGATCGTGGACGCTGAGCCCGCGTGCGGGGTCAGCGGTGGCGACCGCGCCGCCGGACACCACCCGGTGCCATCCGCGCCTGCCGCCGCGAGCTAATGCTCTGCGGCAGAAGGGGTTTCGAGATCCACGGCCACCAGTCGCTGGGCGTCGTCGAACAGCCGGCGTTCGGCGATGCGGGCGGCGGCGAGAGCCGCCAGTGCCGCGGCGGACAGCAGCATGTACATCACGACGATCTGGTAGCGGATCGCCACCAGCGGGTCGACGCCGGCGAGGATCAGGCCGGTCATCGCGCCGGGCAGGCTGATCAGGCCGACCACCTTGGTCGAGTCGATCACGGGGACCAGCGCGGTGCGCAGCGCCGAGCGGCGGTAGGGCAGGAACGCCTCCCCGGCGGGCAGGCCGAGGCACAGCCGGGCCTCCACCTGCGGGCGGGCGGCGATCGCGTCCTCCCGCACCCGGCGCAGCGCGACCCCGGTGGCCTGCATGGCGCCGGAGACGATCATGCCGCCGACCGGCACCACCACCCGGGCCTCGGTAGAGATCACCCGCAACAGCAGCAGCACGCCGAGGGTCAGCACCGAACCGAAGGCGACGCCGAGGGTGGCGGCCTGCACCGCGTGCGGCAGTCCGGCGCCGCGCCGACCGGCCACCTGCCCGGCGACCACGATCATCAGCACCACCCAGGCCAGCCCGCCCGGCAGACCGGTGTGCCGGAACAGCACCAGCAGAATCGCGCCGACCGCGATCAGCTGCACCCCGCCCCGCGCCGCGGCGATCAGCAGTTCGCGGGTCAGTCCCAGTTGCTGGCGGTAGGCGATCCCGGCCGCCAGCGCCACCAGCAGCAGCGAGGCCGCGACCCCCAGCCAGGTGGGCACGTGCGCGACGGTCGTGGTCACCGGAGCTCCCGTCCGCCCGTGTCGCCGAGCTGCGACAACCGGCCCTGTTCCAGCAGCAGGATCTCGTCGGCGACGCTGCCGACGAAAACGCTGTCGTGGCTGACCAGTACGACCGTTCCGCCGGCGGCGATGTGCCCGCGGATCAGGCCGGCGATCACCCCGGCGGACTGTTCGTCCAGCGCCGAGGTGGGTTCGTCCAGCAGCAGCACCTCCGGCTGCACCGCGAGCCCGCGGGCCAGGCAGACCCGCTGCGCCTCACCGCCGGACAGCTCCGCGCAGCGGCGGTGCAGGAAGGTCTCCGGGAGTCCGGCGCGGGCCAGCAGTTCCAGCACCTCCGTCTCGAGCAGATCGGGCCGGCCCACCCGCACCTCGTCCTGCACGACCTCGGTCAGCAGCACCGGCTGTTGCGGCACCAGCCCGATCCGGCGGCGCAACTCCAGCACGTTCAGCTGGGTCAGCGGCACACCGTCGAGACTGATCACCCCGGACGACGGCTCGGCCAGCCGGTTCAGCAGGCGCAGCAGCGTGGTCTTGCCGATGCCGCTGGGCCCGACCAGCGCGGTGCAGCAACCGCCCGGCAGCACGGCGTCGAGGTCGGTGAACACCGTCCGGTGGCCGTAGGTCACGGAAACCTTGTCCAGGACAATGCTGTGCACGCCACCCACCCTGCCCTACCCGCGACGGCCGCGCATCCCCGGGGGTCAGCGCATCGGGGCGCCGTAGTGCTCTTTCATAAGGTCCAGATGGACCCAGTTGTCGACCTCCAGCACCGGCCGCAGCGCGCGCAGCCGATCCAGCGCCGCGACCACCTCGTCCAGCCGCGGCGCGTAGATCGTGCCGAGCAGATCGAACCGGCCGATGGTGGCGGCGAGGAACCGGACGCCGGGCAGTTCGGCGATCAGCGGTGACAGCCCCGACACCCGGCCGCTGGCCCGCACGCCGAAGCCCACGGCCACCTCCGCATCGCCCTGACCGGGCGTGGACAGCGCGCTGATCCGCACGATGCCCTCGTCGATCAGGCGCATCACCCGCATGCGGGCGGTGCCGGCCGTGGTGCCGGCCGCGGCGGCCAGCACCGCGTAAGAGGCGCGGCCGTCCTCCTGCAACTGGGCCAGTAGCCGCATGTCCAGCGCGTCCAGCCCGGCCGCGGCGACCTTCTGCGGCTGACCGGCATCGATCATCAGATCGGAGTAGTACAGCGTGTTGGTGTCGCGGACGCCGTCGATACTGCGCAGCCGATCCAGCACCGCGGCCAGATCCGTCGCGGCGTGCGTGCGGATCTCGGCGATCAGCGGATACCGCCCGCTGATCAGCGAGACGTACGGCACCTCGGGCAGCGTGGCCACCCGCGCGGCGACCTGCCGCACCGGCTGTTCCACGCTGATCGAGACGTGGGCCAGCGCCTCCAGGCCGACGGTCGCCGGATGCACGATGCCCACGACGTGGGTGTGCCCCGACTCCAGCAGCGCGTTCAGTCGTTTGGCGACCGTGGGCCGCGAGACGCCGAGCTTGGCCGACAGCTCGTTGCGGCCGATGCGCCCGTCCAGGCGGAGCTGGTCGAGGATCCGGGCATCCAGGTCGTGGATGCCGGTGGGAGCCGGCGCGGTCATCCGAACTTAACAATCGACATCTGGTCCACCTCGGTTTTACACATCGGCAGCACTCCTGCAACTTTGCAGCATACGAACGCCGCCGAAGGGAACTTCTGTTTACATTTCATCGATGAAACCCCTTGCCAGGCAACTTCTTACGCCTGGACAAAACCTATCGTAATTTCTATGGTTCAGCGCAGTCGAGAAAGCGACGAATCACCGCGGGAACTTTGCATTACCGCCACCGCACCAACAGGAGATCGACGTGATGAAAAAGCTGAGGCTGGTGGCAGCCGGACTGGGTATCGCCCTGCTCGCCGCCGGCTGCGGTAGCGGATCCTCCGGCAGCAGCGCGCACGGGGCCGCCCCCGCCGGGTTGCTGAAGGACGGCGAGTTGCGGGTGTGCACCGACCCGGAATACCCGCCGATGGAGTACTTCCCGGAGGGCAACACCACCGATCCGACCGGCTTCGACTCCGATGCCGCCCGCGCTCTGGCCGACCTGTGGAAACTGAAGGTGACCTGGCAGATCACCGCCTTCGACGGGCTGATGCCGGCGCTACAGGCCCAGCGTTGCGACGTGCTGTGGTCGGCGCTGTACATCAGCGCGGACCGCACCAAGGTGGCCGACGCCGCCGCCTTCCTGCACACCGGGCCCGGACTTCTGGTGCGCAGCAACGACACTCGCATCGCCACCGCCGACGATCTGTCCGGCAAGACGGTCGCGGTGCAGGGCGGCGGCGTGAACGAGCAGACGCTGCACAAGCTTTCGGACAAGTTCACCGCCGCAGGCAAGCCCGGCATCACGGTGCAGGCGTATCCGAAGACGGCCGAGACCGTCGCCGCCGTCACCAACGGCAAGGCCGACGCGCTCATCGAAACCGATGTGGCCGTGGTGGATATGGTGTCGAAGTCGAACAAGGCGCTGACCGCGGTGCCGAACGTCTTCGCCGCCGAAACCGATTTCGGGGTGTACACCCGTAAGGGCTCCCCGCTGTCGGGGCCCACCGCCGACGCGGTCCGCACCCTCGCGAAGAACGGCGCGCTCGGTGCGCTGGCGACCAAGTACGGGCTGGACCCGGCACGGATTCCCCAGGGCTAGACCATGACCTTCGATCGAGACATCTTCTGGTCCGCGCTGACGTCGGCGGAGTTCCTGCACGGCGCCTGGCTGGCGCTGGCGCTGGCCGTCGTCTCGATGGCGCTGGCGACGGTGATCGGTTTCGGAGTGGCGTTGCTGCGCATCGCCACCCGGCCGATCCCGCGCGCGATCGGCAGCGCGTACGTCTGGTTCTTCCGGGCCATTCCCACGCTGCTGGTGCTGCTGATCATCTGGAACGCCGGGCCGCAGCTGTTCCCGGCGTTGCGGGACCACTGGTTCACCCCGTTCCTGGCCGTGCTGTTCGGATTCGCGGTCGTGGAGGCCGCCTACATGGCCGAGATCCTGCGCTCGGCACTGGAATCCGTCGACGAGGGCCAGCATCTGGCGGCCCGCGCGATCGGGCTGGCGCCGCATCGGGTGCTACTGAAAGTGGTACTGCCGCAGGCGATCAAGGTGGCGTTGCCGCCGACCGGCAACGAACTCATCGCCCTGCTCAAGTACACCTCGCTGGCCTCGGTGATCTCGTTGCGCGAGTTGCTGACCACCGCTCAGAACGGAGTGTCGGTGACCTTCCGCTACGCCGAGTACTACAGCGCCGCACTGGTCTACTACCTGGTGATCGTGAGCGCGCTGATGGGTGTGCAGGCGCTGATCGAGCGCCGATACCGCTGGGTCTCGCGGGCCGCCGGGGCTACCGTCGCACCCCAGGCGGTGGCAGCCCGATGAGCGAATCGGTCACCAGCACACCATCTCCCGGAGAGCGAACCGTGGGCACTCCCCTGCTGCAAACCGTCGGCCTGCGCAAATGCTACGGGCCGAACGTGGTCCTGGACAGCGTCGACTTCAGCATCGACACCGGAGCGGTGAAGGCGGTGCTCGGCCCGTCCGGGTCGGGCAAGTCCACCATGCTGCGCCTGATGTCGCTGCTGGAGCCCGCCGACGGTGGCTCGATCGTGCTGCACGGCAGGGAGATCGGCGTGACCTCCGGCCGCAACGGCGCCACCGTCCGGATGCCGGAGCGGCAACTGGCCCGGCAGCGGGCCGAGATCGGCATGGTGTTCCAGCGGTTCAACCTGTTCGCGCACCTCGACGTGCTGCACAACGTCACCCTGGGCCTGACCGCCGTGCGCGGCCTGGACCGGGGCGAGGCGGCCCAGCGCGCACAGGCCATGCTGGAACGCGTCGGCATGGCCGACCGGATGCGGCACTATCCCTCCGAACTGTCCGGCGGGCAGCAGCAACGGGTGGCGATCGCTCGCGCGCTGGTGCTGGAACCGTCGGTGATGCTGTTCGACGAACCCACCTCCGCCCTCGACCCGGAACTGGTCAACGAGGTGCTGGTGGTGATGGAAGATCTTGCCGCACAAGGGATGACGATGATCGTGGTGACCCACGAGACCCGCTTCGCGCGGCGGGTGGCGCACGAGGTGGCGTTGTTCCACTCCGGTGTCATCGTCGAGCAGGCGCCGCCGGAGCAGTTCTTCGGCCAGCCCGAACACGAACTGACCCGCGCCTTCCTGGCGCACGTGCACTGATTGCGGAGTGACATGCCGGAACTCGCCGTCTACACCGACATCGACGATCTCGATCCGTCACCGGGTGTGACCCTGCTGGAGGACAACGACTTCCGGGTCCGGGTGCTGGCCACCCGCGATCCCGGTGAGATCGCCGCGGCGGCCGCCGGCGCCACCGCCCTGCTGGCCGGATACGCGCCGGTCGGCGCGCAACTGCTGGATCGGCTGCCACGGTTGCGGATCGTCTCGCTGCTGTCCCAGGGCAGCGACACCGTCGACATGGCCGCCGCCACCGCGCGTGGCGTCTGGGTGGCGTCGGTCGGCGACGCCGCCACCGAGGAGGTCGCCACCCACGCCTGGGCACTGGCGCTGGCGCTGGTCCGCCGGCTCGACTTCTTCGCGCTGCACGGCCGCCGCGACTGGCTCGCGCGGCCCGCGGCCGGACCGCGCCGGCTGTCGGAGCTCACCCTCGGCCTGATCGGGCTGGGCCGCACCGGAACCCGCATCGCCGCGCTCGCCGCCGGCTCGGTGCGCCGGATCCTCGGCCACGGCCACGGCCCGATTCCGGCCGGAGTCACCGCCACATCCCTGGACGAGGTGGTGGCGCGGTCGGATCTGCTGTCGCTGCACCTGCCGCTGACCGCGGCCACCGCCGGGCTGATCGACGCGCGGCGGCTGGCCGCCATGCCGCCGGGGGCCTGGCTGGTCAACGTCTCCCGCGGCGGCCTCGTCGACGCGGAAGCCCTTGCCGACGCGCTGGATTCGGGTCATCTGGCCGGCGCCGCGCTGGACGTGCTCGACACCGAGCCGCCACCGGCCGGTGATCGGCTGGCCGGACATCCGCGGGTACTGCTCACCCCGCACATCGCCTACCTGTCCGATGCCAGCGCGCGCGACTACGTGCTGACGCAGGCGCGCAACGTGGTGCACTGGCGGCGCACCGGCCGGCCGCTGTGGCCGGTCGCCGAACCGGCGGTGCGGTCGTGAGCGGGCCGCGCCTGGAGCTGTTCAACTCGCTGTGGGCGATGGAAGATCTGCCCTACGGCGGCGACCGCCCGTGGCGGTTGGACGAGCAGCTGGATCTGCTGGAGCACAACGGATTCGACGGCCTGGCCGTCGATCTGGGTGCCCGTCTGCGGCCGGAGGCGGCGCGGCTGGCCGCCGAGCTGCGCGGGCGGGCGCTGCGGACCGCGGTGTTCGCGTTCGTCGGCGACGACGCGGATCTCGACACCGCCCTGCGTTACGCGCATCTGGTGGACGCCGATCGAATGGTGGTGTGCGGCCGCGTCTTCGACGACGACCCGCGCCGGGTGGCCGCCGTTCTGGAGCACTGGCAGCGGCGCTGCGCCGCCGCCGGGGTCGCGATGCAGCTGGAGACGCACCGGCACACCCTGACCGAGGATCCGCGCCGCACGGTGGCGCTGCTCGAGGTGCTCGATCCGTCGATCCGGCTGGCCGTCGACCTCTCGCACTACGTGTGCGGCAGCGAGATCCCGCTGCCGGTGCCGCCCGAGCTCGACGCCCTGCTGAACGTCGTGCTGGCCCGCGCCGAATCCGTCCAGGGCCGTGTGGCGACCCGGTGCCAGGTGCAGATCCCGCTGGGCTTCCCGCAGCACCGCGAGTGGGAGGAGCAGTTCTCGCACTGGTGGATCCGTGCCTTCACCGCCGTGCTGCGGCACCGCGGCAGCGACCCCGAACCGGTGCTGTTCTGCACCGAACTCGGCACCACCCCGTACGCGATCACCGGCCGCGACGGCCGCGAACTGTCCGACCGCTGGGCCGACACCCTCACCCTGCGCGACCGCGCCGTCGCGGCCTTCGCCGCCGCGCGCGACCGGCTCGCCCTCACCCCAGGAGGCATCTCGTGACCACCGCGGCACAACCGCAGACCGGCAACCGGATCGCCGCGGGACCGCTGGCCGAGCCGCCGTCGGGGCGGTCGCTGCTGCCGGCCCGCGCCTACACCGGCACACCGGAATTCGAGGCCGAACAACATCTCGTGTTCGCGACCGGCTGGGTGTGGGCCGGATACGCGCACTGGCTCGCCGTCCCGGGCGCGGTGCATCCGGTCACCGTGGCCGGGCAGCCACTGCTGCTGGTCCGCGACGAGCAGGACCGGATCCGGGTGTTCCACAACTCCTGCCGGCATCGCGGGATGACCCTGACCGAGGAACCGACGGTGGTGCGCAAGCGGATCCAGTGCGCCTACCACTGCTGGTCCTTCGCGTTGGACGGAACATTGTGCGCGGCACCGTATTACGGCCGTTCCAAGGGCTCCGCCGTGGATCCCGAACTGGGCGAGCGGTTGCGGCTGCTGCCGGTCGCCGCACAGGTGTGGGCGGGTCTGGTGTTCGTCAATCTCGCTGCCACCGAGACGGATCCGGAAGTCTGCGCAGCCGAGTTCACCGCACAGCTGCGGCCGCTGCTGGATCGCTGGTCGCACATCGACTTCGACCGGCTGCACCTGGTCGAGGAGCGCCGCTTCGACATCGAGGCCAATTGGAAGCTGGTGGTGGAGAACTTCCTCGACTTCTACCACCTGCCGTTCATCCACCCCCAGGTCGGACCGGTGGCCGCCTCGCTGGACATCGACGATCTGGTGCTGCGGCCGGACATCGTCGGCGGCAGCTATCCGCGCGGCGCGGTCGGCAAGGCCGACAAGACCGAGCGGCGGCTGCCGTGGCTCGGCGACGTGCCCGCCGATCGCACCGAGCGGCAGGACATCTTCTGCGTCTTCCCCAACGCCCTGCTGTTCCTGGAGGCCGACTGGTTCCAGGTGATCGGCTTCGATCCGCTGGCCCCGGATCGCACCGTCGAACATATGGCGGTGTTCGTGGACCGGACCGCCGCCGCGGCCGAATACACCGCCACCCGAACCCAATTGGCGCGGGCACTGTTCGCGGTCAACGAGCAGGATCTGCCGATCCTGCGGCGGTTGCAGGCCGGGCGGCACTCCCCCGCCGCCGATGCCACCAACCTCGTCGCCGCCTGGGACCAGATCACCGCGCTGTTCCAGCAGCGCGTCGCCGACCGGGCGGGTTACCGGTGAGCGCCGAGGCGCGACTACGCCGGGAACTGGCGGCGGTGTACCGGCTCGTCGCCCATTTCGGGATGACCGATCTGATCTTCACCCACATCTCGCTGCGACTGCCCGGCGCCGAACCGCGTTTCCTGATCAACCCGTACGGCCTGCTGTTCGAGGAGATCACCGCCTCGAATCTGGTGGTGGTCGACGCCGCCGGCCGGCCCATCGGCGACGGCGGGCAGCCGGTGAATCCGGCCGGATTCGTCATCCACTCCGCGGTGCACGCGGCCCGGCCCGACGCGCACTGCGTGCTGCACACCCACACCCAGGCCGGGTGCGCGGTGGCGGCCGGCGCGACGGGACTGCTTCCGCTGAACCAGATCTCGATGGAGTTCTACGAGCGGATCGGCTACCACGACTACGAGGGCGTGGCGCTCGGCCGCGACGAACAGCGCCGCCTGGTCGCCGATCTCGGCGGTCACCCCGCCCTGCTCCTCCGCCACCACGGCCTGCTCACCGTGGGAAGTACGGCAGCGCAGGCCTTTCTGCGCATGTTCTATCTCGAGCGGGCCTGCCGGATCCAGGTGACGGCCACCGCCGCGGGTCCGGTGACCGTGCCGCCGCCGGAGGTCTGCGAGCGCACCGCGCGCCAATTGACCGGCGGGGCCGCGCCCGGCGACGACTACGCCGACACCGACGCCTACGACCTGGCCTGGGCGGCCCTGCTGCGCCTGCTGGATCGCGTCGCCCCCGGCTACGCCGACTGAGCCGCACTTCCCCTCTCCCGGAAAGGATCCGCCGATGCCTCCGATCGGACCCGTCGACGCCACCCTGGTCCCCCGCTACGCGGGCCCGGCCACCTTCGCCCGGCTGCCGCGGCTGGACGAGGTCACCGCCACCGATATCGCCGTGGTCGGGGTGCCGTTCGACACCGGGGTCAGCTACCGGCCCGGCGCGCGGATGGGACCGGGCCATGTCCGGGCCTCGTCGAAACTGTTGCGCCCGTATAACCCCGAACTCGACGTCAGCCCGTTCCAGCGGTTGCAGGTCGCCGACGCCGGCGACATCCCGTGCAACCCTTTCGATATCGGCGAAGCGGTCACCGCGATCGAACGGGCCGCCGACGATCTCACCGGGGCCGGTGCCCGGCTGCTCACCCTCGGCGGCGATCACACCATCGCGCTGCCGCTGCTGCGCTCGGTGGCCCGCCGCCACGGCCCGGTCGCGGTGGTGCACTTCGATGCCCATCTCGATACCTGGGACACCTATTTCGGCGCCGCCGTCACCCACGGCACCCCGTTCCGCCGCGCCTCCGAGGAGGGCCTGATCGACCGGGAGGCCAGCCTGCACGTCGGCACCCGCGGCCCGCTCTACAGCGATCAGGACCTCGCCGACGATCGGCGGCTCGGGTTCGCCACCGTCACCGCCCCGCAGCTGGAGATCGACGGTGTCGCCACGGCCGTCGAGCGGATGCTGGCCCGGCTCGGGGACCGCCCGGTGTACGTGTCGGTCGACATCGACGTGCTCGATCCGGCGCACGCGCCGGGCACCGGCACCCCGGAGGCCGGCGGCCTGACCAGTCGCGAACTGCTGCACATGCTCCGGGCGCTGCGCGCCGTGAATCTGGTCGGGGCCGACATCGTCGAGGTGGCGCCCGCCTACGACCATGCCGAGATCACCGGCATCGCCGCGGCCCACGTCGGTTTCGAGCTGATCTCCGCGATGGCGGCCCGGAACTGAGCGGCCGATCCGGCTGTGCGCCGATGCGACCCGGCGAATCCACGCCACCGCGACCCTACGAATCCACGCCACCGCGACCCGACGGATCCACGCCACCGCGCCCTGGGGGATCCGCGCCGCCGCGGTTCAGATGATCTGTGCCACCGGCGCTGTCATCAGCGCGGTGAGGAAATCCTCGGGCACGTGCGGCCATTCGGGCAGCCACCGACCGGCCCGCTGATCGGCGCGCAGGGCCGCCAGGGTCGCCACCACATGCGGGCCGCCGTCGAGCAGGTAACGGACGGAACCGAACACCGCGCACTGCGCGGCCACCCGGGCCGCGAGCGCCTTCGCCTCGTCGCCGCGACCGGCCGCGGCCAGGCAGCCGATCAGCAGCCGCCGCGCCTTCAGCACCTCCCGCGGGCGATCGACGGCCTCCAGCCGGTCCACCCAGTCCCGGGCCCACCGGCACGCCGTCTGCGGATCCTCGGGCAGCAGCAGCCGGATGGCGGTGAATTCCTCGTACAGGACCGTGAATTCGTCGACCGGGTCGGCCGGCGCCCGCCGGTGGGCGTAGCCGACCACCGGCAGCGCACCGAATTCCGGATGCGGCGGCAGGCCCAGGCGCACCCGCTCGTTCTCCACCTCGGCGCGCAGCCGGGGCAGCTGCATGGTGTGCGCCACCCGCGCGCCCTCGGTGAGCCGGGCGATGGCCGCGGCCCGGTCACCGCGCAGCGCCTTGATCCGGGCGCCCACCACATAGCGGGCCAGTTTGAAATCGACGATGCCGGCGGTGGGCCCGAGCTTGTAGCCGTCGTCGAGCAGCCGTTCGGCGGCCTCCAGTTCGCCACGCTCGTAAAGCAGTTCGCCGAGCAGCGCGCCCGCCAGCCGCGCCGGATACGACTGGCTGCCGCCGGATTGGCGGGCCACCCGCAGCGCCCGCCGGAAATACTTCTCCGCACCCGGGATGTCCAGTTGCAGACCGGCGGCCACGCCGAGGACGCACAAACCGTGAATCTCGTTGTACTTGCCCCGGTTCCGCCGGATGTAGGGGGCCGCCCACTGCTGCCGGCGATGCGCCTCGTCGAGGTCGTAGCGGTAGGCCGCGACGTAGGTGGCGATGTTGGCGGCGATTCCGACCACATAGGGCGGTAGCCGGTCCGCGTGCTCGAAGCACGGCGCCAGGCTGTCGTCGATGCCGGACAGGCGGTCCGCGCGCAACGCCACCACGGCGTGCACGACATCCGCCTGCGCGCGCAGCAGTGTGGTGTCGCCGGCGACGCCGCCCAGCAGCCGTTCCGCCCGGCGCAGCGCGCGTTCGGCCGGATCGGGGCGGTGCAGCAGGGTATTGGCCCAGGCCAGCAGCAGTTGCAGCGGCGGATGGGTGTCGACGGCGGCGATCGGCAACTTGCCGACCAGGCCCAGCAGGCTGGCGGCGTGGCCGTGTTCGAGCAGGGACATGCCGTCCGCCTCGACCAGCGCCACCGCACCGGCCTCGTCGCCGGCCCGCAGCGCGTGATCGACGGCCTCGCCGACCAGCCGCTGCCCGGCGAACCAGTGCGAGGCGATCCGGTGCAGTTCGGTGATCCGCTGCGGCCGATCGCGTTCCAGCCGCTGCCGCAGGAATTCCGCGAACAGGTGGTCGTATCGGAACCAGTGGCCGTCGTCGAGCCTGCGCAGGAACAGATCTCGCTGTTCGATGCGCTCCAGCACCGCCTGCCCGTCGGCGACGCCGGTCAGCGCCGCGGCCAGGTCGCCGCACAGCCGTTCGGTGACGGCGGTGGCGACCAGGAAGTCCAGCAGTTCCGGTTCCAGAGTGTCGAGGACGTTCTCGGCCAGGAATTCCCCGATGAGGTGATGGCGGCCGCTGAGATGGCCGATCAGCTCGCCGCGATCGTCGCTGTCGCGCAGAGCCAGCGCCGCCAGCCGCAGCGCGGCGATCCAGCCCTCGGTGGCGGTGGTCAGTTCGTCGACGTCCTCGGGATCCAGCTCCGGGCCGTCCAGCCCGGTCAGGAAGGTCCGGGCCTCCTCCGGATCGAATCGCAGTGCGGCGACCCCGATCTCGACCAGTTCGTCGCGCGCCCGGGTGGCGCTCATCGGCAGTCCGGCGCGGCTGCGGCTGGTCACCACCAGATGCAGTGCGGGACCGCCGCTCTCGATCAGGAAGCGCAGCGCGCCGGTGGTGGCCGGGTCGGTGACCCGATGCCAGTCGTCGATCACCACCACCAGTTGCTCACCGCGGGCGTCGATGTCGTTGATCAGCGAGGTGAGCACGTACCGCTCGGCCTCGTCGCCGTGCTCCTCGAGCAACTGGCCCAGTTCCCGCGCCAGCGCCGGCCGCACGGTGTGGATCGCCTCGATCAGATGCGACAGGAACCAGATGACGTTGTCGTCGTCGCGGTCGACGGTCAGCCAGGCCACCGCGGTGCCCTGGGCGGCGAGCAGTTCGAACCACTGCGCGGCCAGCGTGCTCTTGCCGAATCCGGTGGGGCCGTGCAGCACCGCCAGCCGGCGGCCGCGGCCCGCCCACAGCACCTCGATCAGCCGATCCCGCGACACCAGCGCCTGCGGCGCCGGCGGGGGCCGGAACCGGGTGGCCGGCACCGGCGGGGTGCGCGCGGTCCGCGCACCGGTCCGGACGGCCACCGTGGCGGTGGCGGGGGTGCGCCCGCGCGGGGTCCGGATGCGGGCGCGGCCCGCTGCCACAGCGGCCGCTTCGGCGTCGGAGTCCGGCAGCGGGATCGGCAGTTCATCCGGCGGGAGACCGTGGCGCAGCTGGATATCGCGCAGCTGGCCGCCGAATTCGGCAGCGGTGGCCGGCCGATCGGACTTGTCCCGCGACATCGCCCGCTCGATGGCCTCGGTCAGATCCGGCGGCAGGCCGAATTCGGCCAGATCCGGCACCGGCATCCGGGTGATGCGCAGGAACTGGGCCACCAGCTGCTCCCCGCTGCGCCGCTCGAAGACCGCGTGTCCGGTGGCGGCACAGAACAGCGTCGCGGCCAGGCCGTACACATCCGCGGTGGCATCCGGCGGCTGCCCTTGCAGCACCTCCGGCGCGGTGAACGCCGGCGACCCGGTGACCGTGCCCGCGGTGGTCACGAAACCGCCTGCCAGCCGCGCGATGCCGAAGTCCGCCAGCTGCGGCTCCCCGTAGTCGTCGAGCAGGATGTTGCCCGGCTTCACATCCCGGTGCAGGGTGCCGCCCCGATGCGCGGTTTCCAGCGCCCCGGCGATCTTCACGCCGATGTGCACCGCCTCCGCCCAGCCGACCGGGCCGAGTTCCTGGATGTGCGCCTCCAGCGATCCGCGCGGGTGGTACGGCATGACGAGGAAGGGCCGCCCGGAGGCGCTGGTGCCGACCTCGAAGGCGCTGACGATGTTGGGATGACCGGACAGCTTGCCCATCGCCAACTGTTCGCGCACGAATCGCTCGAGGTTGTCCGGCTCCAGTGCGGCGGTGAGGAGTTTGACCGCGACCGTACGGCCGAGCGTGGGCTGGTGACACCGGAACACGACGCCGAAACCGCCGCTGCCGATCTCGACCGCCGCCGTGAATCCGGCAGCACGCAGCTCGGCCGTGACCCCCGTGATCAGGTCACGTTCCGTGGAGAGCGGATCGCTGTGTGTCACGACCACCTCGATGCAACCTTCGACCAGTACTTCAAGGATATTCCGGTCGCGACGATCATGGGCCCCACGGTTTTCCGGGTGTGTCGCGCCCGTGTGTCCTTCGGATCGAGGCTTTCCGACTGTCGCTACGGGTTGACAGGCGGTTACTATCCATTCCTCGAGAATTCCACAGTCAGAAAAGGTTCCTATAGAGGTATGAACGCGATTCCGATCCGTCGGCGCCCGGTGCGTTGGCTGGCGTGTTGGTGTGCGGTGGTGGGGGTTTCGGCTCTGGCGACGACTCAGGTTGCGGATGCGCATCCCGTGGGTCTCATGCCGACCATGGCGCCTCCCACCGTGGTTCCGGTCACGACATCCTCGCCCGGGCTGCTGATCGACTCGGCGACTGCGGTCGCCGGTCAGATGCAATCCGCGATCGACCTGGCCGCGCCGGGCAGCCAGGTCGGCATCGAGGTCGTCGACACCAGCACCGGTGCCGAATTGGCAAGCCTGGACCCGGATCAGCAGTTCTACACCGCCTCCGTGGTGAAGCTGCTGATCGCGCTGGACGCGATGGAGCGTCACGATCCTGCGAGTCCGCAGGCGGATCCCGAAGTCACCCAGCAGGTCCGGGACATGCTGACCGCCAGCGACGACGGCATCGCCGACGAGCTGTGGGTCGCCGACGGCGGGGTCGACATCGTCACCAGGATGGCGCAGCAGATCGGCCTGCCCGGCACCGTGCCGCCCGACGATCCCGGCCAGTGGGGCGAGACCCGCACCACGCCCAGGGATGTCGTGGCGATCTACCGCTACATCGACAGCACCGCCCCGGAGGCGGAGCGCCAGGTGATCATGGACGCGCTCGAGCACGTGAACGAGATCTCCGCCGACGGCACCGATCAGTTCTTCGGCATCCCGGCCGCGCTGCCCGGCGTGGCCTGGGCGGTGAAACCGGGCTGGATGGCGCTGAATTCGTCCACCACGCTCAACTCGACCGGATTGATCGCGGCCCGGCCGGGTGAGCCGTTGCGCTACATCGTGGTGGTGCTGACCTCACAGCCGGCCGATATCGGCTGGAACGCCGGTGGTGCGGCGCTGACCTCCGGAGTCTCGGTACTGCGCACCGTACTCGGATTGGATCGCTGAGGAACCGGAAACGACGAGATCCGGCCCGGACCACTGCGGTCCGGGCCGGATCTCGTTGTGTGCCGCTTGCGCTCAGTCGTCGTCGCGGTTCTTGCGTGCCTTGCGGCGCTCGGCCCGCAGCTCCGCCAGTTCCTGTTCGAGTGAATCCGCGATCCGGAACTGCCCGGTGTCGTAGATGTTGAACGAGTCGGTCGACGGGTTGCCGTCGTCGACGGGCTTGCTCGGCCTGGCGCCGTTGGACTTGCCGTTGCCGTTGCCGTTGGTCTTGCCGGAGGTGTCGCGCGCCGGCGCGACGGCGAAGATCGAGTCCGTGTTGGGCTCGTCGTCCATGTCGAGCAGGGCCGAGTTCCGCGCGCTGTCGTTGCGGGTGCTGCGCACCTTGGCGGCGGGTTCGGCGGGCGTCGCCTCAGCTGGTAGCGCCGCTAATGGACGCTCCTGGGCAGCAGGGTCCGAACCGCCGTTGGGCCGCAGGAAGCTCACGAAGGTCGGCATCGAGCGGCGGATCTGGTCGGCCGGATCCGGCATGTCGCGAACCTGCTCGGTCGCGCGCGCGATGGCGAGGCCGTACCGCGAGCTGGCGGCGTGGTGGATCAGCAGGGCCACACCGATCATCACCGGGGCCACCGCGTGCACGGACACGTCGTACCAGTCGCCGTGCTTCATGTACGGATAGGTGTTGAGGCCGACGGTGAGCGCCAGCAGCGCACCTTCGGCGAAGGCCACCTGCCTGCGGCTGTCGATGATGCCCCACTCGGCGACCTTGTTGGTGCCGACCATGATGATCACGAGGCAGACGCTGATCATCGCCTCGAGCAGGTAGCTGAACCAGTACAGCGGATCGCTGGGCCCGCCGGGCGCGATGTTGTGCTGCACGTTCACCGCCGACCACAGCATGCCGGCCGCCACCACGCCGGCGAGCGCGCGCAGCGACATCGACCGATGCCGGTACAGCGAGGCCAGTTTCGCGTGTGGGCTGGATTCCCGCCGCTGTGCGGCGATGGCCTTGCGCGCGATCAGGAGATCGCGCATATCGGCCTTGGCGATCTCCTGGGACGTCTTCCGTGCGTGGTTCGACGCCTCCGACAGCGCCTGCACATGCCGCCAGCGCTGTTCGCGCTCCTCCACGCGGATCTTCTCCGCGAGTTGGCGTTCGGCGGACAGTTCGTCCTCGGACAGGGCCTCGGTGAGAGCGGGGTCGAACTGGTACGCGAGCCGCCCGCGGGCCTTCTCGACCCGCCGCGCCAGATGCGTAACCTCGTCCCCGACGGGGTGCTCGATGGTCATCTAGCCTCCAGGCTGGTGAGATTCGATGTCAGCCAAGTCATCACGGGTGGTAACGGCACGGACTATTTTTAGTCGAATCCCGCCGCGAGCGAAACTCTGGATTAGCCGAGATTCCACCTTCTCTCGGCGTGGCGCGTGCGACACGCCCAGAGTTGTCCATTCCCGCCACCTTCGAGACCTGCGCCTAACCGGTCGAACCGGCCAGTAGGTGCCCGGCGGTACGATACCGGTTAGCATGCTCGGGTGGCGAAACTGACAGTGTCGGTCGACGTGCCGTTGCCGCCGGATCAGGCCTGGGCGCATGCCGCCGATCTCCGCGAACTGGACCGCTGGCTCGTCATGCACGAGGCGTGGCGCGGCGAGGTGCCCGAACAGCTCACCGCCGGAACCCAACTGGTCGGTATCGCTACCGTGAAGGGCCTGCGCAACAAGGTGCGCTGGACGGTCCGCACCGCCGACGCCCCGCGCCGGCTCGCCCTCGAGGGCGCGGGCAAGGGCGGCACCAAACTCGGCCTGAGTCTCGACATCGCCGCGCGCGGAACCGGTTCGGAGGTCACCGTCCGCATCGACCTCGGCGGGCGGCCGTTGTTCGGTCCGATCGGCGCCGTCGTCGCCCAGGCGCTGAAGGGCGACATCGACCGGTCCCTGCACCGGTTCGTCACCCTATACGCCGCGTAACCGGCCGCGCCGCAACCGGTTCGGCCGATTCCGCCCGGAACGCGCGGCGACTCTGCTGGCATGGGATCCGCACCCACGCACGCACGGAGGCGGATATGTTGTCCCAGCAGGAGATTTCGGATCGGCTCGAGATCACGGACCTGATGGCCCGGTACGCGCACGCGGTCGACTCCCGGCAGTGGGATCTGCTGGACGACCTCTTCACCGCGGACGCGTACATCGACTACACCGCAACCGGCGGCGCCGCGGGCGATCTCGCGGCGGCGAAGAAATTCCTCGCCGAGGTGCTGCCGAATTTCCTGGCCTATCAGCACTTCGTCGGGAACGCGATGATCACCGTCGACGGCGACACCGCCACCGCCCGCTCGATGTGTCACAACCCGATGGTGATGTCCGACGGGCAGGGCGGGCAGCGGGTTCTGCTCAACGGACTCTGGTATGTCGACGAGTTGGCGCGCATCGACGACCGGTGGCGGCTGCGGCGCCGGCATCAGGAGATGAGTTATCAGCTGCTGGTCCCCTGACCGGCCCGAATACCGCAGCCGCTGTGGCGCGGCTCAACTATTTTCCGAGTAAAATATCCGTTAAGCTTCTCGGGTGCCCCCCTCCACCCCCACCCGCCGGCCCGGCCGGCACCGCGCCGTCCGCCGTCCCGGCCTGCGCCGCGTACTGCCGGTGCGGGGCATGCTGCGGCTACGCCCGGCGGCCGACATCTGGTACAAACCCGCGATCAGCGGGGTCGTCGCGATCGGGGTGCCGGATGTGGTGCTGCTGGTCACCGGCCACCTGACGCTGGCGCTCTACACCACCGCGGGCGGCCTGTGCGCCCTGTACGCGCACGGCATGCCCTATGCGGCCCGCGCGCGGGCCCTGGCCTGGGTGGTGGTGAGTATGTGGGCGGGCACCGCGATCTCGCTGACCACCGCGGCGTACACCGATGCCGCGGCGATCCGGGTCGCGGTCGTCGCCGTCCTCGCCGCGGCCTACAAGGTCGGGTGCGACGCCGCGCGCCTCGGCCCGCCCGGCAACATCATCTTCACCTTCATCACCGCGACCGCGACGTTCACACCCCAGCAGCCGGGGCAGTTGCCCGGCCATCTGGCACTGGTCCTGCTGACCGGGGTGTTCGCGTGGCTGATCTGCCTGGCGCCCGCGCTGGTCCGGCCCGGCGGCCCCGAACGGCTCGCCGTCGCGCGCGCCCTGCTCGCGGTGGCCCGGCAGGCGGACCTGCCCGCCGACGATCCGGCGGCCGTCCGGGCCCGGCACCTCACCGCGGTCGCCGTGCAGGCGGCCTGGCAGGCCCTGCGCCAGACCCACGCCGATCCCGCGCCGACCGCCCGGCTGCTGAGCCGCGCCGAGTCGATCGCCGCCGACCCCGCCGCGGGTGACCCGGCACAGCTCACCGCGTGGGCGCGGCAGCTGCGGCGTGGCCGCGAGGTCCCCACGGTGTCACCGGCACCGGCCGAGGCCGCGGAACTGCGCGGTATGAGCACCGAGCGGGCGCCGGGCCGCGGCGGCGTCGCGGCAATGGTCCGGGCCTTCGGCCCCGGCTCGGCCTACTTCCCGATCGGGCTGCGGGTGGCCGTCGGGTGCGCCGCCGCGGGCTGGGTGTCCATGGCGCTGGGCGTGCACCGGCCGTACTGGGCCGTGGTCACCGCCGCCACCGTGTTCGTCGCCAACACCGCGCTGAGCTGGCATCGTGCCGTGCAGCGCGCGGTCGGGAACCTGGCCGGGGTGCTGGCGTACACGGCGCTGGCGCCGATCACCCATCATCCGGTCGCGATGATCGTCGCGGTGCTGGCCTGTCAGGTCGGCGCCGAGGCGACCATGTCGCGCAACTACTGGCTGGGTTCCACCTTCGTGACCCCGATGGCCCTGCTGATGACGGAGTTCGCGAACCATCAGACCACCACCGAACTGGTGCTGAACCGCTGGCTGGACACCTGCGTCGGCGCCGTGCTGGGGCTGCTGGCCTGCTTCGCGATCCCCAACCGCCGGGTCACCGAACACGCGGACGCCGCGCTGGGCCGGGTGGAGGCGGCCATCGCCGCCGCGGACAACCGCAACCGGCTCGCCGCCGCCCTGGTCGACCTGCGCGAATCCGCCGATACCGCCGCCGGGGAATGGTGGAGCACCGCGCTGCCGGACGAGCGTATCGTCAGCGCCGAACGCCGGGGCCACCGGCTGCTGGCCGAACTCACCACCGGAGCATCCCGATGAGCGAATCGCGCGACGTGGTCGCCGGAGCCCTACAGCAATGGGAGATCACCTATCCCGGAATGGATTTCGAGCCGGTCGCGGTGATCGGCCGGATCAGCCGCTGCGCCACCCTGCTGCACGAGGTCACCGAGATGCCGCTGGGCCGTGCGGGTCTGAGCCGGACCGAGTTCGAGATCCTGTGCGCGCTGCGCCGCGCCGATGCCCTGGAGCCGGCGGGGGTCCCCGCGGGCGAGGCGGGCCGTACGCCCAGTCAGCTCGCCCGCGAGACCTATGCCTCCCCGGCCGCCGTCACCAAGCGGGTGCGGGCGCTGGAACAGCGCGGCCTCGTCACCCGTCGCTCCGACGCCCGCGATCGCCGCGTTGCGCATCTCACACTCACCGACTCCGGTCGCGACCTCGCCGACCACCTCATCCCGCAGCAGCTCTCGTATGAGAAAGGGCTGATCACCGGCCTTCCGGAGGCCGAACGGGCCGATTTGGCACGCATTCTCAGCGAATTTCTGCTGGTGCTGGAGGGCCGCCTGGGCGGGCGCTGAGCCCGGTCGACCTGGACGTCCGATTCGGAGGGAGCCTCCGTTTCTGCTACCGTCAAGCGGACGGATATTTTCGTGGGAGGGAACCGTTCGATGGCGCTCGTCAAAACCCGCCCGCACTACAACGTCGTTTTCGCGGTCCTGCTGGTCGGTGTCACCGCGTATGCCTTGTTGCAGTCGATGGTGGTGCCGGTCTTCTCGCTGCTCATCCCCGCTCTGCACACCACGCAGGCCACCGCGACCTGGCTGATGACGGCGTATCTGCTGTCCGCCTCGGTCGCCACCCCGATCCTCGGCCGGATCGGCGACAAGGTCGGCAAGGAGCGGATGCTCGTCTTCACGCTGGTCGCGCTCACCCTCGGATCGCTGGTCGCCGCGCTGACCGAATCGGTGAGCGTGATGATCGTGGCGCGGGTGATCCAGGGCCTCGGCGGCGGCGTGATCCCGCTGGCGTTCGGCATCATCCGCGACGAGTTCCCCGCCGCGAAACTGCACGGTGCGGTCGGCATCGCCTCCTCGCTGCTCGCGGTCGGTTCCGGGATCGGCCTGGTGCTGGCCGGGCCGATCATCGATCACCTGAACTACCACTGGCTGTTCTGGATCCCGATGATCATGACCGCGCTGGCGACCGTCGCCGCGGTGCTGTTCGTCCCCGAATCACCGGTACGCAGTCCGGGCCGGATCAACTGGTTCGCGGCGCTACTACTGTCGGCGTGGCTGGTCGGCCTGCTGCTGGCGGTCAGCGAGGGGCCGAAGTGGGGCTGGACCTCACCGACGACCCTCGGCCTGTTCGCGCTGGCGGTGATCACCGTGATCGGCTGGATCGTCGTCGAACTGCGCTCGACCACCCCGCTGATCGATATGCGCACGATGCGGATCCCGGCGGTGTGGACGACCAATGTGGTCGCCGTGCTCACCGGCGTCGGCATGTACGCGATGATGACCTTCCTGCCGCAGCTGTTGCAGACCCAGAAGTCCGTCGCCGGCTACGGCCTCAGCGCCAGCATCACCAAATCCGGGGTGTACATGCTGCCGCTGTCGGTGGCCATGTTCCTCATCGGCCTGACCCTCGGCCCGCTGGCCGCCCGCGTCGGCCCGAAGCTGATCGTGCTGGTGGGCAGTCTCCTCACCGTCCCGGCCTTCGCGCTGCTGGCCGTCGGCCACTCGCAGGGCTGGCAGATCTACCTGGCCGCCGCGCTGCTCGGGGTGGGTATCGGCCTGTCGTTCTCGTCGATGCCGGCCATCATCGTGGCCGCCGTGCCGCCCGCCCAGACCGGCGCCGCCACCGGGATGAACGCCAACGTCCGCACGGTCGGCGGCGCGATCGGCAGCGCGATCTCGTCGGTCATCCTGACCTCCGGCACCCACACCGCGCACGGCCTGCCCGCCGAATCCGGCTACGCCAACGTCTTCTGGTTCCTGGGCGGCGTCGCCGCGCTGGCCACGATCGCCGCGTTCGCCATTCCGTCGGTCCCCGCCCTGGAACCGCAGTCCGAGATCGTCGACACCGTCGCGCCGGAACCCCTCCAGGCCGGTCTGCACGCCCCCGCCGCGCTGCACGGCCCCGCCCTGCACGGTCACATCCGCCACGACGGCGGCGCCCCCGTCACCGGCGTCGTGCTGACCCTGATAGATCCGCGCGGACACCAGATCGCGCGCTCCACGACCGGCCACGACGGCCGCTACCGCATCGAGGCCCCCGCCCCCGGCGACTACGTCCTGATCGCCGCCGCCCACGGCCACCAGCCGGTCGCGACGGCGATCGCCCTCGGCGGCCGTCCGCACCCGATCGACCTGACCCTCCCCGACGCGGGCGAACTGACCGGCACCGTCCACCGCGTCGACACCGGCGACCCGGTCCCGGCCGCGACCGTCACCCTGACGAATCCACACGGCGACGTCGTCGGCACCGCCACCACCGCCCCCGACGGCAGCTTCACCTGCCGCAGCGTCCCCTCCGGCGCCCACACCATCGTGGTCACCGCCGAACGCCTTCGCCCCGCCGCGACCACCGTGACCGTCCCGGAAAGCGGCCTGCTGCACCACGACATCGACCTGGAACCCCTGGCGGTCCTGGGCGGCGTGGTCCGCGCCGAAGGCCGCACGGTCCCCGACGCCCAGGTCACCATCCTCGACACCACCGGCAACCGCGTGGCCACTGCCCGCACCGACGACGACGGCCGCTACCAGGTCCCCCACCTCCCCGCCGGCGACTACGTCGTCGTCACCCGCGGCTACCCCACCGTGACCACCAGCGTCCACGTGAACGGCAACGAGAACATCCACGATGTCCAACTCGGCTACGAGGAACCCGCCCGGGTGCACTGAGGGCAGACCGATGAATCCGCTGTCCGGGACCGGTCCTACCACCGACCGAGGTTGAGACCGTGACCGGTAAGGATTCCGATGAGCACGAACGCGCTGCCACCCGTCGTCGATGCCGCCGCCTGGCGTAAGGAACTGGAGGCGTTGCGGGTCCGGGAGAAGGCGGCGACCCGCGAACTCGATGCGATCGCCGGCGCACGCCGGCGGCTGCCGATGGTCGAACTGCCCGAGTACCTGTTGGAGGGTGAGGACGGTCCGGTGCGGTTGGCGGACATCTTCGAGGGCGCATCGCAGCTGATCGTCTACAACCACATGTGGTTTCCGGGCGAGGAGTGGCAGTGCCCCGGGTGCACCGGATTCACCTCGCAGTTCACCCGGCTGGAATTCCTCGGCAACTACGACGCCCGCTTCGTCATCGTCACCCAGGGGCCGATCGACGAGGCGCTGGCCTATCGGCGGCGGGTCGGCAACCGGATGCCGTGGTACTCGACGGCGAACAGTTCGTTCGGCGCCGATGTCGACGCGCCGCCCGGTGGCGGCTTCGGCGTGAACGTGTTCCTGCGCGACGGCGACACCGTCTACCGCACCTGGCACACCAACGGCCGTGGCACCGAACAGCTCTCACACACCTTCGCCCTGATCGACCTGCTCCCGTACGGCCGCCAGGAGGAGTGGCAGGACTCGCCCGAGGGCTGGCCGCAGTCACCCACCTACAGCCGCTGGGGCAGTGCGAAGGACATCGCCGCCGCCTACGGCGAGTCCGAGGCCTGACCCGGCCCGGCCGTCGCCCGGTGGACGACGGCCGGTTCCGCGAGAATCCCGGTGAGCACCCCGGCCAGGTACCGGCCGTGCGCCGAATCGAGGTGCGCGTCCCACGCCGCCGTACCCGTCCACTGCCCGATCGCGACCAGATGCGCCGGATCGTTCGGATCGACGAACGGCTGATACGCCAGGCAGCCCGGCTCCGACAGCGCCGGCTCGATCATCGCCTCGAGCGCGGTGCGCAGCCGATCCTCCCGGCCGGGCGCGGCACGGAATTCGGCGACGACGAACACCGTCATCGGCCCGGGACGTCCTCGGGCTCAGACCGATTCGGGTGCGGCCGGTCCCACGCCCGCACCGGTCGCGGTGATCGCCGCCGCGATCGTGGCGAGATCGTCACTGTCCAGGCGCAATGCACCGGCCCCCGCCCAGCCGTCGATCTGGGCCGGAGTGCGGGCCCCGACGATCGCACCGGTGACCCCGGGCCAGGCGGTCACCCAGGCCAGCGCCACCTCGGCCACACCGACCTCGTACCGCCGCGCGATCGGCCGCAACGCCTCCACCAGCGCCAGATTCGCGGCCAGCCCGGTGGTGAAATCCGGGCTCCCGGAACGCCAGTCGTCGGCCCCGAGCACCCGATCGGCACGGTGGGCCCCGGTCAGCAGCCCCGACTGCAACGGTGAGTACACGATCACCCCGGTCGAATGCGCCGCCGCCCAGGCGATTTCCGCCGCCGCCGAACGATTGATCGCGGAGAACGGCGGCTGGATCGCATCCACGTGCGCCACCACCTCGGCCCGGTCCAGTTGCCCCACATCGTGATTGGACAGCCCGATGGCCCGTACCTTGCCCTCCTTGCGCAGATCGGCCATCACCTGCCAGTACTCCTCCAGCGGCGTGGCCGCTGCCGTCACCGGACCATCGGACCCATAGTCGAAAGCGGCCCCGGTATCGGGCCAGTGCACCTGATACAGATCGACCTGCTCGATCCGCAACCGCCGCAACGACTGCTCCAGTTCCCGCCGGACGGCGTCGGGCCGCATGATCCGCCGTGGCGCCCCGGCCGGATCGTCGCCGTCCTCCCAGATCAACCCGGTCTTGGTGAACACATAGGGCCGCTCCCCCTCCGGCAGCTCCGAAAGCGCCCGTCCCACCAGCGATTCGGCGTGCCCCAATCCGTAGGCCGGCGCGGTGTCGATCCAGTTCAGCCCGCGATCCACCGCATGCCGGATCGCCGCGACCGAATCATCGTCGTCGGTGGCCCCCCACGAATACTGCCAGCCGGCCCCGGCCAGCACCCAGGTGCCGAAACCCAGTGCGGCGAGGTCCATTCCGGTGACCCCGAGGGAACGAGTAGTGCTCACAACCATCTCCTGCTCGAATCGGCTACTGCCCCACCCACAGTCGCCGAGCGCCGGCGCCTCGGCCAGTGCCTCCCGAGCCTGGGCACACCGTGCCCACCCTGCACCCACCCGATTCCGCGATACTGGAAGCCATGACCCTGGACCGGCGAGCCGAACTGAGCGAATTCCTCCGTTCCCGCCGCGCCCGCCTGCGCCCCGACGAGGTGGGGCTGATCGAACACGGCACCCGCCGCCGCGTCCCGGGCCTGCGCCGCGAGGAGCTGGCACTGCTGGCCGGGGTGACATCTCGGTTACGCATTCCTTAATTGCCTGCTTGGTCCGGTATGCAGCGGTGGGGGGTGCGCGGGCGTGAGTTTACGCAGGTAGGTGCGGCGACTCTGGTTGGGTTGGGTGTGTTCGTGGGCGGCGGGGAGTAGGGCTCGGGTGGCGGCTTGCAGATTGGGGGCTGGGCTCGGCCTGATGCTAGGCCGCGTTGTGGCTGGCGGCGTGTGGTTGGCGTCGGTGAAGCAGCAGCACCAGCCTGGGAGTCCGTCCGTGTCGGCGTGGCAGAGGATGCAGGTGCCGAGGTCTTGATGTCGCCTCTGGGGCGGGGCGGGGCGGGGTCGGTGTGTCCCCGTTTCCGCGATACAGGCCGGACCTGTGTGACGGCGTGGCAGGTCAAGGGTTGCGCTTGCGTAATCGCGTAGCGACGCTACGAAGTAGCGCCCTTGAGGTGTCGCGTCGGCGCATGAGTAGAATTTCGGCCTCTGCGGGAACGGGCCCCGGCCCAAAAGGCTTGGTAGGCGGGATTTTCGGTGGGTGGTTGCAAGACAGCGGATTGCTCGCGTGATGTTTGCCGTTGGACGTGATGCCGCTGGTGGGTGATTGTGCGGGAGCTACGGGGGTTGGGCACGTGGTGTGTCGCGGTAGCTCTGGTTCGTTATCCACCGTTGGCGTAGAGCACATGGCGAGAACCCCCGGACGCCT
Organism: Nocardia sp. alder85J; assembly: GCF_020176955.2. Lineage (GTDB taxonomy): Bacteria > Actinomycetota > Actinomycetes > Mycobacteriales > Mycobacteriaceae > Nocardia. Next base: position 387,958 of record NZ_JAIUCZ020000009.1, on the reverse strand, counting down.
CGAGGGGATTGTTCGGCATCCGGAGGTTCTGCGGTTGCCCGCACCGTCGCTGGTGGCCCTGACCCTGTCTGTCAGTCTGGGATGAGACAGGGGGACGCTGTACTCCTTTGAGGTAGACCAGGGCGAGACAGGAACGATCGAGCAGTGACGATGACCTTGGCCGACCAGGCCGCCGCGACGGCGGCGGGGCAGAATGGGCCGGTGGGCAAGAAGACGGGGCGGCCGGCGCGGCGCACGTTCACCGCCGCGTACAAGGCGCGGATCCTCGCCGAATACGACGCCCTGCCAGAAGGCGGCCCGGAACGCGGCGCCTTGTTGCGGTCGGAGCGTCTCTACCATTCCCATATCGAGCATTGGCGTAAACAACAGTCGAAGGGAACTCTGTCCGCGACGACCGGGAAACCGGCGAAGGATCCGGTGACCGAGGAGTTGGAACGGCTGCGGGCGGAGAACCGGAAATTGAAATCCGATTCCACGCAGCTGGCGGCGAAGAACGAGAAACTCGAGTCACAACTGGGTAAGACCAAGGCTGCCCTGGATCTGGCGGGAAAAGCCTTCGCGCTCTTGGAACAGATCTCCGAGAGCGCGGATTCCGACGGCAAGTAGACGCCATCCTCACCCAGCAGACGCCGGGATTGGAACAGCTACTGGGTGTTTCGGCGACCTGTTCGCTGTTGGGAAGGTCTCGTGCCACCGAGTATCGGCGCCGTAATCCGATACCGCACCCGCGCCGGCAACGGCGGCCGGGTCGGCATCCGGCGCAGCTCAGCGACGCCGAGCGCGACCGGATTCTGGCGGTGCTGGACTCGCCGCGGTTCGCGGACAAAGCACCCGCGCAGGTGTGGGCGGTGCTCCTCGACGAGGGCGTCTACCTGGCCAGTGTGGCCACCATGTACCGACTACTGCGTGAGCGCGGCCAGACCGGCGAACGCCGCGCCCAAGCCATCCACCCGCCGCGCAAGAAACCCGAACTGATGGCCGACGCACCGAACCAGGTGTGGTCGTGGGACATCACGAAATTGAAAGGCCCCGCCCGCGGAATCTATTATCAACTGTATGTCATCCTCGACATCTTCTCCCGCAAGGTGATCCATTGGGAGATCTGGCCCACCGAAACCGGTGAACTCGCCAAAGAATTCATCCTCCACGCCATCGAAGCAAATAACGGCGTCATACCCGGCGCTGTCCACGCCGACCGCGGCACGTCGATGACATCGAACACCGTCGCCGGCTTGTATGCACGGCTCGGGGTCGACCAGTCCCATTCCCGGCCACACGTGTCGAACGATAACCCCTTCTCTGAAGCGAACTTCAAAACCTTGAAGTACTGCCCAGCATTTCCCGGCGCGTTCGGTTCGCTGGAAGACGCACGCCAATTCTGCGCGGCGTTCTTCCGGTACTACAATTACGAGCACCGCCATTCCGGGATCGCATGGCACACAGCAGCATCGGTACACGACGGCACCGCCGCCGGGATCCAGCAACGCCGAGCCCAGACCCTGGACCAGGCATTCACGGCTCACCCCGAACGCTTCCACGGCCGCCGACCGCTACCACCCAGGCTGCCGATCCGGGTCTGGATCAACGAACCGCCAGCCACCCTCCGAACCGACCACCCGCCACAAACCCCCTACGCAGCCTGATGTCTCATCCGGATTGACAGCTTCCGTGATCACCGGTCGTGTATCGCTCGCACGCTGCCGCACGACAGTGACCATCCCGGAAGTGCTCCGGTGCGGGACGTTCTACAGGTGGCCGGTGATCGCACCTGTGTCGACGGTGGGGAGTCGGTGGCCGCATGCGTTGGTGGCGCAGGTGCGGATGCCGCTGCGTTCGAGGATGGCGAGGATGCTGGTGTTCTGCTGCTGGGCGAGTTCGGCGGCGGTGGCCTGCAAGGCTATGGCGGCCATGTGGACCACGGCGGCGGGTTCCTCGCGCAGTAGTGCCCAGCCGTCCTCGTGGGGGTGTTCGGCCAGTTGCAGTATCAGGGCGGCGGCTCGGCGGTGCAGGTAGGGCATGTGGTTGTCGTGTAGGGCAGCGACAGTGGATGCGGTGGTCATCGGCGTCTACCGGTCGACCGCCGGCGGGGCTGGTTCGGCTAGGCAGGTGTAGCTGTGGTGTCTGATCTGGCCGTGTCCGCATCCGTCGCACCAGTGGATTTCCAGTGACAGCCAGTTGGTGAACCATTCGGGGATGGCGGCGCGTGCGTCGTTTGGGAGTTCGTACCAGGTCATTGCCCACGGGCGGCGGCAGTTCTGGCATTCGTAGCCGTTGCCGGTCGCGACGGTGCCCAGGACGCTGCGGTGCTGGCCGTCGGCGCTGACGACCTCGAATGCCCGAAGCCCGATGCCTGCATGAGTCGTGCTCGGTGTGAGGGGCCGGAGGGTTGCGGCGGTGGGGCGGGCGACGAGTTCGCCGTGTCCGGTCTCGCAGAGGTGGATTTCCACGGTGGTCCACCAGGGGAGTGCCGGTTCGGTGAGGGTGTGGACGGTGACGGTGTGGAAGTCCTCGTCGCGGCCGTGAGGAGTGTGGCAGGCGGGGTGGTCACAGGGCCGATAGGTGTCGGCGGGGACGGCGTGCAGTGGGGTCGGGGAGGTTTCCCCGTGAATGGTGGTACCGATGAACATCCGGGCTGTGTCGGGGACAGCGGAAACATGGGTGGGGCCGGTCATACGCGGGCGAGTCCTTCCAGCGTGGCGAGCGGTTCGGCGGTGCCGAGGGTGAGTGTCGGCGCGGTGGGTTGGTGGATCACCTCGGCGGTACCCGGCTGGGTGAAGGGCGGCACCTGTTGGGCCGGGTACCGCCGAGGCTTCGATCCCCGTGGCGCGCAGGAAACGGACTGTGCGACAGGGGGTTTCCGGAGGGAGAAGGGTTTCCGGTGCGGACCGGGTCTGCGTCCGGTTCGCGTGGCCGGGTCTGGAAACGCTGGCTCTCCTCCGGGTTCCCGGCCCGTGCTGGTGTGCTGTGAGGGGGCGGACCGGGAAGTGTGGGAGGTCAGTCGAGATGTCGAGTGTCGTTGTGGCGCACCAGTTTCCATCGGTTGTATCCGCCGTGGGGGCTGGTGTGGCGCAGTGGCCCGTATTGCCAGACGGTGACGCCGGTGTAGTCGGCGGCGAAGGAGACATCCGCGCGTGCCCAGGGCATCAGGGCGAGGAAGTTCATCGAGGCGGCGATGATGGTTTCGTGGTGGGCGACCACGGCGACGGTGCGGCCGGGGTAGCGGCCCATGAGGTCGGCCAGGTCTTGACCGGTGCGCCGCTGGTAGGTCGTCCAGGATTCGGCACCCGGCGCTAACGGCCGGTCCGGGTGCAGGGCGGGAGCGTCGCCGAATCCGGCGATGATCTCCGGCCACGGGCGGCCGTCGCCTTTGCCGTAGTCCGGTGCCGACAGTGCGGGCAGCAACGGGCGGTCGAGTGCGGCGGCGAGGATTTCCCCGGTCTGTCGTGCGCGGGCGGCGGTGCTGCTGTAGACGGCGTCGATCTCGTAGTCCTGTTGGCTGGCAAGATGTTTGGCGAGTTTCTCGGCCTGGTTGCGGCCGGTGTCGGTCAGTCCTCGGCAGGTGCGGCTACCGGCGGCGATGTTGTCGATGTTGGCGTGTGCTTCGCCGTGGCGGATCAATATCAGCCGCGTCGGCGCGTGGTAATCGATCACGATCGTCTCCTGGAAAGATGAAAAGGGGCAGCCCCCGCCCCGAGCACTGTCAGATCCGGGGGCTACCCGATCCCCGGTCAGCGGCCCTGAATCCTTACGCTGACCGGGGAGCTTATGGGCGAGCGTCGGCGCGACATTGCGGACAGCGCTCGGGTGACTCCTGCGGGTGTGAATGCCCGAGCGCTCGGAGATTCAGCCAGCAATACCGCCACAACTCGCACGTATCGAAGGTGCAACCGGCGTGCAGAGGATCGCTCATCACGGCGTGCTGCTCAGCGACAGTCAACGTTCCGGCACTAGGTGCGCTGTGAATATCGGATTGGCTCGCGTTCATCGGCTTGCGCTGTGGTCGCGGTAGCTGTTGCGGTACAGCTCTTTTCGCGAGTCTTCGAGGACTTGCCATGCGGCGCGTTTGCGTGGGCATCGGCGAACATCACAGTCTCGATGTCGTTGCACGGTCAGCGTGGACTCGTGCACGCTGAGCGGTTGGTCGGGTGCGTCATGAGGCCAACCGAGCGGCCACATGTCCGTTGCGATCTTTTGCTTGCTTTCACGCTGCAACCGCTGGCGGATTTCGGCGACACTCCGGCCGTTGCCGGTTCTCGGCCGTGATGAGAACAGTCTCATTGCAATGCCTTCCCTGCGGTGCGGTTCGGAGGGGCTGGCCACCGGACGGTACGAACCGGCCCGGTTCCCGGCCTCGTTAGAATCCTCACCGTTTGGGGTCCGGGAAGGCTACGTCGGCAACTGCGCGGCAGTGCTGCGCAGTATCTGCCGTTGCGGTCGCTCGCAGCTTCGTTGTGCCTGTACTGTTGACCTATAACGTCTATGGTCGGACGGGTGGCCGTGGCTGATGATGCTGTTTTTGTGTGGGAGACAGCCAAGTTTCGGGGGCTGTTGGCGGCGCGGAGACCGGGGCGAGCGTTCGCCCTGATCCGGAGTGCTTCCGGGCTCTCGCAAGCCGATTTCGGTGTTCTGTTGCACTGGGATCGTTCCCACGCTGGACGTGTCGAACGCGAGGAGGTTTCGACACTATTCGATGTCCGCGAGTTAACCAGAGTCGCTGATATCTTGGGTGTTCCTCGTCGCGCGCTACTGCCCCTGTTGCTCGAGACACCAGAGATCGGCAGTATCGAAGGTAGTGAGGGCAAAGGAGTCGACGACGTGGATCGCAGGCAATTCGGACTAGCCGTGTTCGGTACCGCGATAGCTGCCGCTACAACCTCGCCGGTCACGGCTTCGGCCGCAATGAGCATGACGGTGGGTGACGACCACGTCACCTACTTGAATCAGGTCACTGACGGTCTGTTCGAACATGACGGTCAGTTCGGTTCCGGCGGCCTGGCCGGGCCAGCGCTGCGACAGTGCGCTGTTGCTCGCGAGCTGCTCGAGCGGGCTACCTACGACCATGGCACGGGGATCGAACTGGCACGAGCCACCGGCAACCTTGTCGACTGCGCCGGCTGGCTGGCATTCGATTCGGGTGACCAGCGGGCGGCACGTGAGTGCTTCACGGAGGCGCTGATACTGGCCGAGCGCAGTGGCGATTCCTACCTGTGGTCGAATGTGATGGATGATCTCCGCCATCAGGCGTGGCGTGTCGGGAACATGCGAGAAGGGTTGCAGCTCAGCCTACGTATCTCGGACGCTATTCGAACGATCCCGTCGACGCGTCTGCACGCGTTGCACGCGGCTCGCCAAGCCGTGGCCTACGCCGCTGTCGGGGATCGGCGCGAAACGATGTCCTCGATCAACCGCGCTCTACGGGAAGTCGATCGCGGCTTGGACGACGCAGACGATCCGATCTGGCTGCACTTCGTGACTCCTGCCGAGATTCAGTCGATCACTGCGCAAGCCTGGACCTACCTCGGTCAGCACGACAAGGCTGTAGCGATCTACCAAACGAGTGTCGGTGCTCACAACAAGCCGCGTGACGAAGCCTCTTACCGGGCCTATTACGCGGCGGCGCTGGCACGGCTGGGCGAGCACGGAGCTGCGGTCGCCGAGGGACTGTCTGCTCTCGCCCTGCTCGGCGGACCGGTGAAGTCGCATCGTCTCGTGAGCGAGCTGCAACCGGTGAGGACAGTCGTGGATACGGTGCGCAGTGGCGATGCTGAACTGTTCGGCCGACAGTTCGATGGATTGCTGACCGGGGTGGGACCTGTAGCCTCCTCGTAATTGCCTCGGGTTGCCTGTCGTCTTCATGACGATAGGTTTCGCTGACAAGTCCGCTAGGTACATTGCAGGTCGTTGGCGAATTCAGCATTCGCAACAGCCGGTCGTCTGATTGTTCGCTGACGAGGGTTGAGGTTGCCCCGCTGATTCGGAGAGCGGGGCAACCTCAGGTTCCGCCTTTAAAGGCCGTAATCGTTGCTGTGGTCGGGGTGCGGCGGGATGTCCGTGGGCGTGGTGGGGTGGAATGACTGGGGGTGGGTGGCGAGGGTGTCGCGGATGTGTTGTTCGTGGTCGCGTTCGGGGGGTGTGAGGGTGGCGCGGCGTTGTTGTTCGTTGTGTGCCTGCTGGATTCGGGTGTGGATCGCTGGTGTGTTGCGGTCGTTGTCCGATGGTTGATGGTCGTGTGTTTCGGTGTGTTGCTGGTTGGGTGTTGTCTGGTCGGCTGCTTCGTCAAGTATGTCGTTCCATTCGAATCGTGGTGTGTGGGTGTCTTTTTCGGCTTTGCGGGCGGCGGTGTCGGCGGCGGCGGCCTGGGTGGTGAGGGTGTTGTGCTGTTGGGTGAGTTCGGTGATGCGGTGGTCGTGTTCGCGGCGGTGGCGTCGTTTGGCCCGGTCTCGTTGTGCGCGTGCGGTTTCGAGGGCTGTAGCGCTGTCGCGGACTTGTTGGGCGAGGGTGGCGGCGCGGGCGCGTTGCGCGGCGCGGATCGTGGTGGCGAGGGTTTCGAGGCGTTCGTGGTGTCTGCGTGCCGGGGCGGGGTCGTTGTGGTGGTTGTGGCGGATGACGGCGTTGATGGCCTGGTCGATGGTGGCGGTGGCGTGGAGTCGGCGGATGTGTTCGGTGAGTTCGGTGTCGCTCATGCGGCGTAGCGGGTCGGTGGTCAGGATTGTTCGTGTCGGGTCTGGGTCGGCGGCGGTGGCCGCGTGTTCGATGGGGTCGGGGTGGGGTTGGTCGGAGAAGCGGGCCAGTCGCCAGCGCAGTGCGGCGGCGGGTTGTTCGTCGGGTAGCGGCCCGGTCTGGATGGCCTGGCGTACCCACGTGTGGATGTCGTCGGTTCCGGTTGTGGCGGCGGCGGTGAGGTGGTCGGCGAGTACGGGCCAGTAGGGGTCTGCGAGGAGACGGTGGTCGTGGTGGTGGGCGAGGGCGGTCCAGTCCTGGCCGCTGGCGCGGTGGACGCTGACGTGGCGGGCGGCGTCCTGGGTGAGGGTGTGCTGATGGCGGCGTTCGGCGGTCGGGTAGACGGTGGGGCCGGTGGGTCGGTGGTCGGCGTCGGGGACGTGGTGGCCTGCCCGCCACAGCGCCAGTTCCACGAGCAGGTCGCGGCTGGTGTCGGTGAGGTAGGGCCGTGCCCAGGCGGGTGCGGTGGCGGGGGTCCAGGCGCGGGCGGTGGTGGTGATCGCGGTGGCGGTGGTGGTGATATCGCGTGCTTGGGCGGCCAGGTGCGGCCCGTATTGGGGGTGGGTGTGCAGGGGTGGGGGGATGGCGGGGAGCCAGGGCAGGGGGCCGGTGCGGTGGGAGTGTCGGCCGCTGGGGTCCAGTCGCCAGTCCAGGACGGCGGCGGTGTCGCGGGCGCTGTCGAGTTCACCGGAGGAGACGGCGTCGGCCAGCGCGGTGACGGGGTCCCGTCTGTCGAGCGCGAGCAGGCACAGGTGTTGGCGCAGGATCGGGTAGGCGGGCTGGTCGGTGAGTCCGGGCACGAGGGTGTCGGCGGCGTGGTCGATGACGGTGAGGGTGCCGGGTTCGGTGAGGTGTTCTGCCGCGAGGCCGAGCGCGTCGAGATAGGCGTCGGTGGTGTGGCCGAGTCGGCGGTGTGGGTCGCGGGCGTGGCGGGTGATCGTGGTTGCCGACAGGTTGTCTTCGTCGCGGTACAGGATCGTGGTCAGGGCTTCGACGGCTGTGCTGGGGTGGGTGAGGGTGGTGGTGTGGGGGGCTTGTTCGGTGTCGGTGGGGGCGGTGGTGATCCAGGCGTGGTTGTGGTGTCGGCCTCGGGTGAGCATGACGTAGGCGCGGGCGCGGGTTTCGGTGCCGGTGAGTACGCCGTGGCAGGTGTCGGCGGTGATGCCTTGGGCGGTGTCGATGGTGGATGCGTATCCGAGGGTGGTGTGGGCGCGTACGTACGCGGCGGGCAGGGTGGTGACGCGGCCGTTGGTGAGGTGACGCACGGTGAGGCGGCCGTCGGGGTGGACGTGCTGGACGTGCCAGCGGTAGCCGTTGCGGACGTAGTCGGTGTGGCTGATCCGCAGACCGGGATGGTTGCGGCGGGTGCAGACCAGGTCCCCGGTGGAGGCGGCCAGCCCGTCGGAGAGGGTGGTTTCGGGTCCGTGCTGGTCGGGTGGGAGGCCGGTGAGGCGGTCGGCGCGGGCGCGGGCGTTGAGTTCCGCGACCAGTGCCCGGGTGGGGGCGAGCAGTACCGCGTCGTGTCCGGCGGTGATGTCCGCGCGCCACGCGGTGTAGGCGTTGCCGGTGACGGTTTCCAGGGTGCCGATGTGAACGCGGTCGTTGTCGGTGTAGAAGGCGAGCGCGGCCGGATCGCCGTCGCGCAGGGCCAGGCTGGCGGCTCGTTCGGCGGGGTCGCTGAACCGCATGACCTCCGCGAGGGTGACCGAGGCCCGATGGTCGGCGAGATCCCGGACCACACCGCCGGCGGCGACCGAGGCCAGCTGCCGGTCGTCGCCGATCAACCGGACCGACGCGCCCCGGGCGAGTGCGAACCCGACCACGGTGTCGAGGGTGTGGGTGGCGGCTTTGGCGGCTTCGTCGATGACGACGACGGTGGACGCGTCGATCCGGTGTATCCAGTCCGGCACGACGGTGGCGGGGTCGGTGGCGGTGCGGGCGAGGGTGTGGGTGAGTTTGTCGATGGTGAAAACCTGTGTGCCCAAGTCGAGTTGCAGGGTGGCGGCGGCAGCCGCGGTGGGCGCCAGCCCGACCACGGTGCCGCCCTCGGCGCGCCACGCGTCGGCGAACACGCGCATGGCGGTGGTTTTGCCGGTGCCTGCGGGGGCGACCGCGACTTGGAGTCGGCGGCCCGAGGTCGCGAACCCACGCACCAAGGCGTCTTGTCCGGTGGTGAGTGCGCGGCCGGGGTGGCGGCGGGCGTGGTCGGTGATCGCGGCCTGGACCCCGGTCGCCGTGAGGGTCCGTCCGCCGGTGGTGTCGGCGGCGGCGAGCAACCGGGCCTCGGCGGCCAGGATCGCCGGGGAGGTGTAGACGACCGAATCGGCGACGGTGTGGACGCTGCTGCCGTCGCTGCGCGCGGTCACACCCGTGACGGCCTGCGCGGTATCGGTATCGGGGGCCGGGGTCAGCGAGCCGACCGGAACCGACAGTGCCAGCGCGGCGGCGGTGACCCGTGCGGCCACCTCCTCACCGGTGTCGGCGGCCACGGCGACCGCGCGCAGGGCGCGGTGGGTTTCGGCGGTGAGGTGGTGTGTGGCCCAGGTCGACCGTGACGCTTCCACCGTCGTGAGCACCCGGCGTGCGGTGCGATCGATCCACGCGGCGTCGGCGACCACGGGTGTCGGCGGGGTGGCGGGGCCGGTGAGGGTGGCGGCGAGCATGGCATCGATGGCGGCCTCGGAGCCGAGGACCGTGCGTGCTTCGGTGCGCCAGTCGGCGCGTTGCTCGGCGGGGCTGCGGGGGGCGTGTTTGCGGGGGCGGGTTTCCAGGTTGGCTTGCTCGGCGAGCGTGTTCACCTCGACCGGGAGGGGTTCGCGGCCGTGCTCGGCCTGGAACACCGTGGCCAGTTCGCCGGTCCGGGCGCGGATGCGGATGCCGCGTTTGGACCACGCGTGGTTCAACGCCGGGTCGATGCCTGCGATTTCGTGGATCGGCCGCTTGTCCGCGCTGGTGCCGGGGCGTTCGGTGAAGCGGACCCCCAGCCGGGTCATGTAGTCGATGAGGCTGGTGTTGTAGACCTCCGAGGCGGTGACCTTGTGCCGGTACAGCATCCGCGCGTCCAGTGCCGCCCACTGTCCGTCGCGGGTGCGGACCTTGTTGGCCACGGTGACGTGGGTGTGCAGATCGGGGTCGCCCGCGCGGGAATCGCGGTGGGTGAACCATGTCGAGATCAGTCCCTCGGTGTCGACCTGGCGTATCCCGTTGCGGCCCAACCGGGTGTAGGCGGCGTGCCGGTCGAGCCAGGCCATCGCGTCGGCGACGGCGGCGTGGTGGGCGGCCTCGATCCGGGCGGCCAGCTCACGCGGCGCGAGCGCCCACAACGTGGACACCGATTTCACCGGGGAGAACGTCAGATCGAATCCGCACACGGTCATGCGGGGCGGGCGGGAGTTGCGCGCGATCCATCCCGAGCGTTCCCGCTCATCGCGTGGGGCGCGCCCGTACTCGGTGGTGAACATCGCCTCGGCCACTCGCGTGCGGATCGCCTGGCGCACCTGCTCGGGGACTGGGGCGTGGCGGGGCTGGCCGTGGCCGGTGTTCCAGTCCGCGAACGCCTCGCCTACCCGATGCCGATACCCGCCCTCGGGCACCGGGTACACCTGGAACGGGTTCCCCAGCCGCGCCGTGTGTTCGGCCGCGCGCTCGGCCTGCTCGCGGCTGGCTCCCAGGGCGAGGTGTTCGGCGACGACACCGGCGGTGATCTTGTCGGCGTCGGGGTGCAGACCCATGCCGAACAAGGCGGCCATCTGTGCCTCGGTCACCGTGTCCCCGGCGTGGATATCGCCGAACGCGACGAGACCGGTTCCCATCCACATGCCGGGAGACTCACCGCGCGCGGTGTAGTAGTCGGCGAGCGAATCCGGGGCGCGGTCGACCGCATCGTGCGCGGCGACCGACCGCGTGTAGTAGAGGTAGCCGTCGCCCGCCGAAAGCTTGTGCAGCGACATCATTTCCCCCTCGACCGTACGCCGGTAATTCGTTCTTCGTCGTCCTGGATGCACCAGGTGTGAGAACGAAAATGTACTGATTGGTATGTGTATGGGTGTGGTGGTCGGTGTGGGTGGGTGTGTGGATTGTGCGGGCTTGTTTAGTGTGTGGTGTGTGTGCATTGAATTGTGTGAGGTGTGGGGAATGGTAGTGGACTGTGGTTACCTGCATCGGGTTCCGACGCTGAGGCATCGTCACAGGCCGGGGCGGTTCGGAAGCCCTACCGGCGGTGCGGGTTGCGTGCGCGATGGTCGCGGTACCTTGTTCGCCGTTGCGTTTTCTCCGGCTGTGGGAATCGGTTGATCCGCACCGGTGGTGATACCACTGATGGTGGGGCCACCGACCGTGGGTGCGAAATGTGTGGACAGGCCGCGAGAATTCGGCGTGTGCTGGTATTCGTGAACGATTCCATCCATTCGACCGGCGGCTACAGTCCCTATCTGGATTCCTTCGACGCGCATCGTGTCGTCGTCGCGGCATTGGTTGCGCGGCACGGCCCGGACGCGGTAACCGACACACCGGTCACGCTGTGGGCCGATCCGCACCTGTGGGAGATCGCCGCGCCCCGGCGGGCGGCCGATCCGGTGGCGGGCCTGCAAGCGAGCCGGGACCTGTTCGCAGCGGCGCGGCGACTGCTGACCGAGTACGCGCGGGCGGCACGGGCGGCGGGCCGCTGCTGGGACGACCTCGGGGCGGCGTTGAACCTGACCGGCGGGGACCACGGCCTTGGTTGGGCCGCGTTCGATTACATCGCCGCGCCTGCCGAGCCGTTCGCCTCCCGCTCGGTGTCGTGGCGTTGCGACATGTGCGGGCGTCGGGTGACCGATCGCGAACCGTGGACTGCCGATCCCGACGACAACGAACACGGCCACAGCCCCGACTGCGGCCGCCACAACACCGAGGTCGCCACCTACCTCGAACAGGAACGGGCCTACGGCGGCGACACCGATCCCGACGACTGGGACAGCCCGGGAACAGACGATGACTGACCACCGCCCCCCGGCCGACAGCGACAACGGACCAGCGACCGGCCCGCACGATGAGCGCGTGGACTCCAGTGCCGGACCTCCGCCGACCGAACGGCGTGAGGCGGGGATACGGGTAGGGCCGACCAGCGAAGAAACACGCCGCCTGGTGGCCGAAAGCCGTCTGCGCCAGGGGCTTCCGGCCCGGATCGACAATCCGGCGGTGATCGAATCACTCGCGGTGTTCCTGCGCAACGCCCTCGACACCCTCGAGCCGGGCGGCCCGCACCCACACCGGTAACCGATGCGCCTACAACTCACGCCAGATGATCTCCACCGATTCCCGCCCTGCGTGGAACCGCCACGTCTTGCCGTTCTGGTCGGTCCATCTCGCGGCGTAAACCTTCGCCGGTTTCACGATGACCTTCTCGACCAGCCGCGTGGTCGCTTCGTGCCGCCACCGCGCCCCCTTGGTCTCCCACGCCTTACGCAGCTCCCCGGGCGTGGAGCCGATATCGGCCAGCGCCGCCAGCGCTTGCACGCTGCGCAGCGAATCCTGTTCGGCCCGAAGAGATTTCAACGCAAACTTGAGTCCGGCAATGGTGCGGTCGATCACCCGCAAATCATCGGGATCCCCGGCACCGGAAAGGATCTCGGTGCGGTGGTCGGTCTCGGCGTCCAGATTCCCGGCCGTGGTCTCGATCCGCTGCTGAAGCTGCGCGATCCGCGCTGCGTTGTCGTTGCCCCGATCCAAACGCGCCAGGATCTCTGGGTTCTCGTACTCGGCGATCACTGCCTGCGCCACGAACATCTCCAACGCGCCCGCATCCCGGAACACCCGCCCGCACCCGCACGGCCTCTTCGCCGAATCCTTGGCCCGGCACACGTACCGGCGCTGGAGGATCATGCCGTTCTTGCGTCGACGCTCGAGCAGCGAACCGACCATCCAGCCCTCACACTCCCGACCCGCCTTCTCACTGCCCTCCGGCCAGGTGCCGCCACACTGGACAAGCCCAGTCAGCCAGTACTCACCGTTGCGTTGCCGGGGACGGTCGGGGTCCTTGGCCCGGCTGCGCGCGGTGATCGCCGCGCGCATGGCGTCGTGCTCGGCGCGGGTGAACACCGCAGGCCACTGCGCGCGATGCCGGGTACCGGTGCGCGCATGCAATCGGATGCCGTTGCCGTCGGGGTTATTCAGGCACTCGCAGCGCTGCCCGTTCGCGTCGGTGTGCTCTCCCAGGTCGTAGGCCACATACGCCTCCAGCAACAACAGGTGCGACAGCTTGCCCACCCGCCACAACCCGCCCTCGGAGGTGGTGATTCCCCGCGCGTTCCAATCGGCGATGATCGTGGTCTGCGACTCGCCGTTGATGATCCGGTCCCGGCCTTCGCCCAGCACAGTTACCTCCTCGGCCCGCAACGCGCACCGGTCCAGGATGTCGTCACCGGTAATCGGGTGTGTCCCAACGACTTTGCCGTACCCGAAGCGACGGGACCCGCCCTGCATCGCACCTTTCGCGGCTTCCTCGCTCATCCGATCCAAGAGGTTTTCGGTGTTCGTTTCGCGGTACTCGGCGGCTTCGGCAACCTTCACCATGAAATTCTTGCGCCCCGCCCCCGACGTGAGGTCGTATTCGGTGTCCTTCACGAACACGAACCGCACCCCCTCGTCACGTCCGAGCTTCATCAACTCGTTCCCCAGGTCGTAATCACGGGTCAACCGGGCCACATCACGGGCAAGCACGATCTTCGCCGGACCCGCCGCCACCATCGCCAGCACCTCCCGCAACCCGGGGCGATCCGAGTCCGCGCCGGACATATCGTTGTCGCACACGATCCGCGCCAACGGCAACCTCTTGCGGGCCGCGTGCGTCACCTGATTCTTGGCCTGAAGCTGCACACCCTCGGCGCGGTCCTTCTCATCCCGGGAGATCCGGACGTACCCGTACACCCAGTCGGCGGGGTCGATACCGGCCACTCCAATTGCCAAGGCCGCGTTGATCTCTGCCAGCCACGCCGGTTCCGTGCGGGTCATCATCTTGGTCATAAGACCAACCTACGGAAGGAATGTATAACTGACACCTCGCTGGCGTGAGTGTCGATCACTACGTCCGGCTGGAACAGGGCCGCACCCTGCACTTCTCGGAATCGGTCCTGGACGCGGTGGCCCGCGCCCTCCGTCTCGACGACGTCGAACGCGACCACCTGCACCGCCTGGCCCGCCCCTGGTCCGGCGTCGAACCCGCCGAACAACAGGTCCGCCCCGGCCTGCGCCTGCTGCTCGACAACGCCGAGGTACCGATGCTGGTGCTGGGACGCGGCATCCAGGTCCTGGCCTGGAATCCGTTGGCCGCGGCCCTGTTCACCGACTTCGGCGGCCTGCCCGCCGACCATCGCAACCTGGCCCGCCTGATCTTCCTCGACGAGGGCATGCGCGCCCTCTACGAGGACTGGCCGGCCAAATGCGCCGACGTGGTCGGCTATCTGCGACTGGAAGCCATCCGCCACCCGAACGATCCGGGCATCATCGCCCTGATCGACGAATTGCACACGGCCAGCGCAGAATTCCGGGCACTCTGGCAGAGCCACGGCCTGAAGGAGAAGACCCACGGCCGCTATGCCTACCTGCACCCCCTGGTGGGCCGTGTCGATCTGGGCTTCGAAACCCTGCGCCTCCCGGGTGATCCCGACCAGGCCCTGATAGCCCACACGGTCACCCCCGGCTCTCCCAGCGCCACGGCCCTGCAACTCCTGGCGAACCTGGCCGCGCACTCCCCCGCGCGGACCTGAACCGGTTCCCGCCCCGTCACTGTCAGACGCGCCGCCGCCTGCGCCACCCACCCCGCGACCGCCACTGACTGCGAGTGGGCACCCGGGCGCTCAACCCGGCCAAGTGCAGTGACATACCGATGAATCCGGCGATGACGAACCCCTCGATGGTGGTACCCGACGAGCCCCCACCGATGTTGAGCAGCAACGCGATGACGAACAGAACCGCAGCAATGATGGCAAACATGTTCGGGTCATACCCGCGATCGGCGGTGTGTACCGACTCGACCCCGGCCGCGGCGGAGACCGGCTCAGCGTTCCGGGTGCCGTGATCCGGGTGTGGGGTCACCGGAGGGACGAGTCATGGTGAGGGTCAGGTGGATCGGCTGATCGTCGACCGGGAGCCAGCGATTGCGCAGCCGGGCCGGGTGGGCGACCACGTCGCCGGGACCGAACCGATAGCGGCCGACACCGTCGAACTCGATGTCGAGGTGGCCGGTGACGAAATAGATGGCGACCTCGCCGTCGTTGTCGAGCTGCCACCACTCGGACGCGTACTGGCCGGGGGCGATGCGATATTCGCTGATGTCGAGCTGGGCGTCCGTGCCCAGGGTCATGAAGCGGCCGACGGCGGAGTCGGGGCGGTCGGCCACCGGGATCAGATCGCCTTCGTCGGCGCGCACGATCCGGACCACCGCCGCGTCGGACGGGGGCACCGGCAACAGTTCCCCCGGCGGCACCTCCAGGGCCTCGGCCAGCCGGTAGATGGTGAAGACCGACGGCGTGGAGGCGCCGCGCTCCAACTGCGACAGGAACGCCTGACTGATACCGGCTCTCGTGGCCAGCGCCCGAGTGGACAGACCGGCCTGCTCACGGAGGTTGCGCAGCAGGGCGCCGACAGACTTGGCTACTCGATCCTCTTCGAGGGACTCCATCGACACCGTCACCTGACCTTAACGAATGCTGACTGCTGACGTAACTCATTATCGCGATTCTGAGTGCCGCCAGCATTCACCCTGAATGCTCCAGAGCCTATCGGCTCAGACTATAGAGTCCAGTAGGAGTGTCATCTTGCAACCCCGAGACACCACGTCCCCGCGGCCCCTCGCCGTGGAGACCCGCGGGATCGACGTCATCCCGGCGGACGAGCGCCGCGGCTCACCCTTCCACCTGTCCGGTCTGTGGGGCGGCGCGGTCCTCAATCCGCTCACCGTCGTCTACGGCGTCATGCTGGTGACCTTCGGGCTCTCACCGTGGCAGTGCGTCCTGGCGATCCTGATCGGCAATCTCACCTGGATCCTCACCGGCCTGTGCAGCCTCACCGGCCCCGCCGCCGGCACCTCCACCTTCGTGATCAGCCGGAACATCATGGGCCGCTGGGGCAATCGCCCGCTGGCACTGCTGAACTGGCTGATGCAGGTCGGTTACGAGGTGCTCGATCTGGTCCTGATGGTGCTCGCGGTCACCGCACTGCTGGACCTGGCCGGCGTCCATCTCGGCCTGCCCGCGAAACTGCTGGTGACGCTGGTACTTTCGCTGGCGCAGAGCGCGCTCCCCCTGTTCGGTCACGCCGCCATCATGCGCACCGTCCGAATGCTGATCGGGCCGTTCGCCGCCGGATTCCTGGTACTGGCATACTTGACCGCCGACCGCGTCCACATCCACGACCTGCCGACCGCCGGCTGGTCCGCCTTCCTCGGCGGAATCGCGCTGGTGGCCAGTGGATCCGGCCTCGGCTGGACCCCCAACAGCGCCGATTTCTCCCGCTATCTGCCGGAACGGACCGGCCGGCGCGGAGTGGTCGCCGCCGTGGCGCTCGGCGCGGGACTACCCCAGATCGTGCTGATGCTGGTCGGAGTGGGCGTCGGCCTGGTGACACCCGCGGCGACCGACCCGGTCAGCGGCCTGCCCGGCGCCTTCCCGAGCTGGTTCACGGTCCCGTTCCTGCTCCTGCTGATCGTCCAGCTCGGTGCGCTCAACGGCATGAACCTGTACTCCTCCGGCCTGACACTGCAATCGGCGGGCGTCCCCCTGAACCGGATAGCGGCCGTCCTGCTGGATTCGGCGGTGTGCCTGGTCCTGGCCGGAATCGTACTGTCCTCCAACAACTTCAACCAGGCGCTGAGCAACTTCCTGCTGTTCATGATCGTGTGGTTCGCCCCCTGGTCGGCGATCCTGATGGTGGACTACTTCCTTCGCCGCGGCCGGTACCCACGGGACGGCCTCGAACGCCCCATCCGCTGGAGCCGCGCGGGCGTCGCCGCCCAACTCCTGGGCTCGGCCGCCTCGGCACTGTTCCTGGTCACCACGATCTGGCAGGGCCCGATCGCGAAAGCCCTCGGTGGACTGGACTTCTCGGTCTTCGCCGGACTGCTCGTCGGCGGATTCACCTACTGGCTGTTCGCCCGATCCCGCTACCGCGTCCCCACCGCCGAGGTGACCACCGCCGATGCGGTAGGCGTTCCGGCATGACCCCACTGGACATCCCACTCATCGACATCGCGGTCTGGCGTAACGGAGACGCCGCGAGCCGCGCCGCCCTCGCCGGCCGCCTGGACAGCGCCCTGCGCAACTCCGGCTTCCTCCTCGTCGCCGGGCACGGCATCGACGCCGCGCTGCGAAACGACATCCGCACGGCGGCACGGAAATTCTTCACCCTCCCGCTCGCGACGAAGACCCGCTACGCCACCACCGTAGGCGGCCGCGGCTGGCTCGCGACCGGCGTCGAAGCCAACTCCTACTACGGCCAGGCCCCGGACGCCTCGAAACCCGACCTGAAGGAAAGCCTGACGATCGGCCGCGAACACCACACCGGCAACCCAGAACTCGACACCGCCTGGTTCGCGCCGAACGTCTGGCCGACGGAAGTCCCCGAACTACGCCCCCTGGTCGAGACCTACACCGCAGCCGTCCGCGCACTGTTCCTGGAGCTACTCGAAATGTGCGCCGTAGCACTGGAACTGCCGCCCGACCACTTCACCGCACTCGCCGCCGACGCCCCGGATTCCCTCAACATCAACCGCTACCCGCCGATCGGCGTCACCGGCCGCCCGGCGGCCGGCCAGTACCGGGTGGGCCCGCACACCGACTGGGGCACCCTCACCATCCTGGATCGTCAACCGGGCTACGGCGGACTCCAGGTCCAGGCCCCCGACGGCAGCTGGTCCGACGCCCCGTTCGTCCCCGACGCGTTCACCGTCAACATCGCCGACCTGCTGGCCCGCTGGACCGGCGACCGCTGGCGCTCCACCCGCCACCGAGTCCTCCCACCTCCCGAATCGGCCCCCGACGAGGACCTGATCTCCCTGATCGCCTTCTTCGAGATCGATATGGACATCCCCATCGAGCCTTTCGCACCCCCGATCGGCGGCGGCGCCCACTACCCACCGGTGACCGCCCACACCTACCTGACCGAACGAGCGAAAGCAGCCTCCGTTGCCTGACACCACCGAAACCCCGGTCCTGGCAGAAACATTCGCCTTCGCCGCCGCAATGCCGAAGGTGAGCCTGCACTGCCACCTGACCGGCACCCTGCAACCGGCCACGGTAGCCGCCCTGGCCGCCAAACACGGCGTCCGGATGCCCGACGGCCGCACCCCCGAAACCCTCTACGACCACGGCTCCTACGAGGACCTCCCGGAATTCCTGCGAGTCCTGGACCTGGTCGGCGCGGTCATGCTCGACCACAACGACTTCCACCGCGCCACCTACGAAACCCTCACGCTGGCAGCAGAACACAACGTGATCTACCGCGAAATGTTCATCAGCCCCCCGTCCCACCCGACCGTCCCCTACAAGACGATGATCGACGGCATCACCGCGGCCCTGCGCGACGCCGAAGCCGACCACGGCATCATCTGCCGCCTGATCTTCGCCATCAACCGCAACGACACCCCCGCCCGCGGCGTCGACCTGGTCCGCGAGGTGATTGCCCACCGCACCGACGACATCCTGGGCATCGGCCTCGACTACGAGGAGATCACCGGCCCCCCGCAACGCTTCGTGGAAGCCTTCGCCCTGGCCGAACAAGCCGGCCTGCACCGCACCGCCCATTCCGAATCCGGCCCCCCGGCCAACATCCTCACCCTCCTGGACCTGTTGCACTGCGAACGCATCGACCACGGCTACCACGTGGTCCGCGACCCCGCGATCACCCGCCGCTGCCGCGACGAAAACATCCCCTTCACCTGCACCCCCGTCAGCTCCGACATCGGCCGCTACTCCGGCTCCGGCGACGGCACCCACGAGGTGATCGCCGCCATGGTCGACGCCGGCCTCGCCGTCACCATCGACGGCGACGACCCCCCGATGTTCGGCACCGACCCCACCACCGACCTCACCGCGCTGGTCCGAGCCCTCGGCTACGGCCCGGACCAGCTGATGCGATTCACCGAGGCGGGCATCGAGGCTGCCTGGTTGGACGAGTCGGACAAGGCAGCGCTGCGCGCCCGGGTCTCCGAGGCAAAGGCCTGATGGCACTCATCGTCGAGGTGCGACGAACAGCACCTCACGCTCCAGCGCGAGTCGGGCGGGCATCCCCCAGACCGAAGTCTCCCGTACCGAGGACCCTGATTCCGTGCCGACCCTCCCGAACGACGAAGGCCCGGTCCTCCAGGACCGGGCCTTCTCGGTGGAGCTGCCGGGAATCGAACCCGGGTCCTCCGCCGCTTCTCCAGGGCTTCTCCGTGTGCAGTTCGCGCTGCCTCTGCTCGGATCTCCCGGTCTCGCGAACAAGCCGGGATGACGATCCCAGTCGCTGTTTGTTGTCCCGTCCGAACCCGCGACCGGCCCGGACGGTGAGCCCTCTAGCTGATGCCAGTGACCGGGCCGAGGGCGGGCCCGGGCTGACAGAGACGTCCTACTGCTTAGGCAGCGAGGGCGTACTCGCGCTGATGAGAATCGGCGCTTATAGGGTTACAGCGACGCTTACGGTGGTCTCCTGCCTGCACCGACACGCTTCCCCTGAATCGACGTACGCAGTCGAAACCGTTCAGCCCCGTCTGATGTTGCGATTCAGTTGCCACCCCGGAGGGTGGCGGTCCCGGCTGGTAGGCCGGGCTGCCCATATTAACATCTTTGTACGGTGGATCATTCCAAGGGTCAGCGCATACCCTTGATGCGGCGGCCGATCTCGCGGGTGACCTCGCGTTCGGCGGTGCGACGGGCCAGGTCCTGGCGCTTGTCGTAGTCCTGCTTACCCTTGGCGAGGGCCAGTTCGACCTTGACCTTGCCGTCGGAGAAGTACATGGACAGCGGGACCAGAGTCTGGCTGCTCTCCTTGGTCTTGCCGGTCAGCTTGTCGATCTCGCGGCGGTGCAGCAGGAGCTTGCGGGTGCGGCGCGGGGAGTGGTTGGTCCAGGTGCCGTGACCGTACTCCGGGATGTGCAGGCCGCGCAGCCACACCTCGCCGTCGTCGATGGTCGCGTAGGCGTCGACCAGCGACGCCTTGCCCTCCCGCAGGCTCTTCACCTCGGTACCGACCAGGGCCACCCCGGCCTCGAAGGTCTCCAGTATCGAGTAGTTGTGCCGCGCCTTGCGGTTGCTGGCGATGACCTTGCGCCCCTTCTCCTTCATGACCCCTTCTCGGTTGTGCCGGCTGCCGTGCCCACCCAGCTTACGGATTCGTAGCGGAGGGCCGAACGTGTGATCAACAATCACGGGCGGAGGTTTCTTCCCGGACCGATCGGAATCGGGGTGCCGGGCCGTCTGTACTCACATGAAACTCACCGTGCAGACGTTCCTGACCCTCGACGGCGTGATGCAGGCGCCCGGCGGACCCGAGGAGGATCCCAGCGGCGGCTTCACCCACGGCGGCTGGCAGGCCCCGTTCCGGGACCCGGCCGTCGGCGAGTTCGTCCTCGGCCTCAACCGCCACGCGAGCGCATTCCTGTTCGGCCGCCGCACCTTCGATATCTTCCGCGGCCACTGGCCCGACCGGACCGACCCGAACGACCCCCTCGCCACGGCGATCAACTCGCTGCCGAAGTACGTGGTATCCGACTCGCTGGGTGCGGCCACGTGGCGCGGCGAGTACCCGGACACCGCGCACCGCCTGACCGGCGACATCGTCGCGGCAGTGCGCGCGTTGAAGGACCGGCCCGGCGACGAACTCCAGATCTGGGGAAGCGGGCAGTTGCTGCGGACTCTGCTGCGCCACGAACTGGTCGACCGCTTCCGCCTGATGACGTTCCCGCTGATCCTCGGCTCCGGACGTCGACTGTTCGAGGACGGCATCCTCCCGGCGACGATGCGCCCGGTCGATCTCACGGTGACCGATCCGGGCATCGTCCTCGGCACCTACGAACCGGCCGGGCCGGTCGAGCACGGCCGGATGTGAACGGAAACCGCTGCCACACCGGAAAATACCGTGCGAATCTTGCGGGGCAATTATTTCGAGGCGAGTCGAATAATCGGAGAAACCATTCCAGCAGCCGAGTCGGATTGCGATCGGCGATCGGGGCCGGAAAACGATCACCCGAATTCGAACCGTTGTGATCGGTTACACCGAATCCCCTCCGGAACGCACTCTGCCGCGCCATACTTGCCGCGCGTTGCCCGGTACGGGCTGCGCGGGTGCGAGTCGCCGGGGTGCGGCCGTGCCGTTTCGATCATGGTTCAACGGGAGGGCGCCGTGACGGGTTCGAAAGGAAATCGGCAATGGATGGTCGGCGCTGTCTGCATACCGGTGGCGGTGGTGGCGGGCGGATGTTCGTCGGGCGGATCGCCCGCGGGGCCGACGGCGACGACATCGCACGCGGCGGCGCCGAGCAGTGCCGGGCCGAGTCTGCCGAGTACCACGGCGAGTTCGCCGGCGGTAGCCGCGCCCGCGGTCAAGCCGACCTCGGGGATCCTGGTGTACAGCGCGAACGGCAACAAGCGGATCTACGGTTACCTGGATCCCGGTTCGGGGCAGTATGCCGAGGCCGTGACGTTCACGATCCCGGCGGAGGCGAGTGCGGAGGGCACCGCGTCCGGGGACCTCGCCGCCTCGCCCGACCTCGCCAGGTTCGCCGTCACCGAGATGATCAACGGGCAGACGCAGGCGGGATGGATCGATACCGCGGGCCGGTTCACCGCGGTGACCCAGGCAGCGGCGCCGGGTCCGTTCGGAGGGAATCCGCCGTCGTATTCGGCCATCGGATTCGACGGCGCCGGAAACTTCTACTACAAAAAGAATTCGCAGGGCGCCATGTACACCGAGGTGGACGAAGTGGCGGCCGGCGCCACCGGCAATCCGCAACAGGTGACGACGACACCCCCGGGCGCGGCGGACCACGGGATCTCGCTGAATTCGGACGGCAGTCTGCTGTTCGGTTGCGAGAATATGAACGGAAGCTGGCTGGACGCCAATACCATGGTGACGGTCATCGCCCCCGGCACCCAAATTGCCAAGATCACGATCACCGAGCGGGAAAAGGCCGGCTGCCCGGTGGAGTCCACGAAGAACGACGTGACGCTGCTGCCTGCCACGAACACCGCATCGGTACACGATCCGGTGGGCAACAAGGACGGCTCCCGGATCGCATTCTTCTACGATGATCCCGATCGGGTCCAGCACAACTTCCCGACCGTGTACGTGGTCGGCACCGACGGCCACAGCCAGCCGACCATGGTGAATCTGTCCGAGACCGATGCGAAGAAACTGACCGGCGCCGCGATGCTCAGGTGGTCCTGAGCGGACGCCGGATCCGGCCGAACCGGGCCGGACACCGAAACCGGACATCGCAAACCGGCCCCCGATGTTACGCCCCGAAAGTTCCTGTCCCCGCAATTTCCGTCGTGAAATCCCTTGTAGCCGTTCATAACCTGAGTCGGCGGGTGCGAAACGCCGCCCGTTGATCGGTGTTCGGGAACGCTCGGAGAAAATCATGACGGACAAGGCTCGGGACGGGCGTCGGCGGCTGTGCGCAGCGCTGTTGGGGATCATCATCGCGGCCGGGGGGACGGCGGCCGCGCGGGCCGAACCGGGGGGGTTCGGCGATCGTGGGTGTCGAGACCGTCGACGCTCGGCACGAGACGGTGACCGTGCATTCGGCGGCGATGGACGCCGATATCCCGGTGCAGATCCAGCGGGCCGCGGACGAGAGTGTGCCGCGGCCGGTGCTGTACCTGCTGCTGGGTTCCGCGGGTGGTATCGACGGGTCCACCTGGGCCACGAAAACCGATGCCATGCAGTTTCTTTCGGACAAGAACGTCGAGGTGGCGACGCCGATCGGCGGGATGTTCAGCTACTACACCGATTGGGAGCGCGACGATCCGCGGCTGGGCCGCAACAGGTGGCGGACCTTCCTGACCGAGGAGTTGCCGCCGCTGCTCGACGCGCATCTGAAGTCCAACGGCCGCAACGCGATCGCCGGATACTCGATGTCGGGCACCAGCACGCTGGCGCTGGCGGCCACCACGCCGGGGTTGTATCAGGCGGTGGCCGCCTACAGCGGGTGCGCGCAGACCAGCGATCCGGTGGGGCACGAATTCGTGCGGCTCACCGTGGAGGACTGGGGGCTGGCCGATGTGGAGAACATGTGGGGGCCGCCGGACGATCCGAACTGGGTGCGCAACGATCCGTACGTCCAGGCGGAAGGGTTGCGCGGCAAGGCGATCTACATCTCCAACGGCAGCGGGCTGCCCGGGAAGTACGACGTGTACGGCGGCCGGTACTCGTTGCAGGGGCCGTGGTTGTTCGCCAATCAGATCGTGCTGGGCGGCGCCATCGAGGCCGCGACCGACTACTGCTCGCACAATATGCAGACCCGGCTCAACAGCCTGAACATCCCGGCCACCTACCACTTCTATCCCACGGGCACCCATTCGTGGGGCTACTGGCAGGACGATCTGGAGGATTCGTGGCCGGTGCTGGCCGGTGGGCTCGAGGTGCAGCCGTGAGGCGGGTGATATCGAATTTTCTTGCCGCACAATGGGTCGTGGCGTTGATCGCGCTGATGTGGATGGCGCCCGCCGGAGCGGAACCGGTGCCGCCCGGCGCCGACGACTTCTCCTGCCGCCCGGCGGCGGCGCATCCGGATCCGGTGGTGCTCGTGCACGGCTCGGGAACCGATGCGCAGCGCAGCTTTTCGATACTGGCGCCGGCGCTGCGCGGCGACGGCTTCTGCGTGTTCACCGCGAATCTGGGCCGCGCGCAGTTGCCGGGCGCCGCGGTGAGCGGTTCGGATGCCGTGCGGGGCTGGCCGGGGCTGGGCCCGATCGGGGCGGCGCTGGCGGGGCGCACGGTGTACGGGGTCGCGGATATCGCCGGCACCGCCGTCGAACTCGCGGGGTTCGTGGACACCGTCCGCTCCGCGACCGGCGCGGATCGTGTCGCGCTGGTGGGACATTCGACCGGCGGCACGGTGATCCGCCAGTATCTGCTGGCCCATCCGGATGCGGCCCGCACGGTGGTCACCCTCGGCACCCCGTACCGCGGCTCCACCTACGCCGGATTACCCGACGACTATCCGGATCTGGCCCAGCTCGGCATGGACGGCCCGCACATCGCCGCCCAGATCTTCGGTGCCGCGGGTGTCCAGCAGACGGCCGGATCGCCGTGGCTGGCCCGGCTCAACGCGGCCGGGGAAGCGCGGCCGGGGGTGCGCTTCACCGCCATCGCCAGCCGGACCGACGAGGTCATCACCCCACCCGACACAGCCCTGCTCACCGCGCCCGGTCCCGGCGACCGCGACATCTGGGTGCAGGACGGTTGCCCGTTCCACCCGGTCGACCACAACGGCCTGCTTGCCGATCCGCATGCGGCGGCCCTGGTCGCGGCGGCCCTGGCCGGTGACGCCGCGGAGCCGCCCTGCTGACCGCAGACGTCAGCCCGGATGGACCACCAGATAGAGCACGAAGACCGCGATCCAGAGCAGGATCAGGGTGATGGTGGACACGCGCGGGTGACCGAGCGCGCGCCGGGCCGGGCGCAGCAGACCGACGTCGACCACCCCGTTGTGCCTGCCACTACCACCGCCGCGACCTCGCAGTTCCGGCCCGTCCGGACCACCGGGATCCGAGGAGATATTGGCGCTGTCGTCGCCGTGGTGCTGGTGGTGATCCATAGCCGCACGCTATCCCATCACGTCCGGTTCGTGTGGTGAGATGCCCGGTCGTACCCGAAGCCCCGCGCTGCCGGACCTTTCCAGGCACCGGTGCCCGGTGCTTGCCGCCCTACTGCGACAAATGATACCGGCGCTGCGGGTTTCGGGTGGTCCGTCGAAATCAGTAGCCCTCGTCGGGCGGCGGCTCGAAATCCCAGTCGGGTGGGGGTTCGTGCCCCCAGTCGGGGGCCGGGGCCTCCGACACGGGCGTCCGGCCGGAGGCGCGAGCGGGCCGGGACGGCGCGGATTCCGTGGTGCGCGAACCCCGACCGGCCGCCGGGCGCGTACCGCGGCCCGCGGCCGATGCGGCGACCGACCCGGCGTCGCGATCGGCGGAACCGGGAGCCCCCGAAACAGCCTCTCCCGCAACGACTTCCAGCACTCCCTCACCGTATTTGGCGCGCTTGTTCTCGCCGATACCGCTGATGGCGGCGAGATCGGCCAGGCCGGCGGGCTTCCGAGCGGCGATCTCCCGCAGCGTCGCATCGTGGAAGACGACGTAGGCGGGCACGCCCTGCTCCTTCGCCACCCCGGCGCGCCAGGCCCGCAACCGCTCGAACAGGTCCGCGTCGCCGGGTGCGAGGTCGGCGGCCGCGAGACGGGGGGTCTTGGCGCGCGGGGCCTTCGCGGCCTTGGACCGTTCCGGTTCGCGGCGCAACATCACCTTGCGGCCGGAGAACAGCACCTCGTCGCTGGCCTCGGTGAGGACCAGCACCCCGTACTCACCGTGCACGGCCAGCAGCCGCTGCGCGAGCAACTGCCGGATCGCGCCGCGCCACTCCACATCGCGCAGGTCGGCGCCGATACCGAACACCTTCAGCTCGTTGTGGTTGTGCTGCACGACCTTCGGGTTGGACTTGCCGAGCAGGATGTCGACGATGTGGCCCGCGCCGAAACTCTGGCTGCGCTCACGCTTGAGCCGCAGCACCGTCGACAGCACCTTCTGCGCGGCGACCGTGCCGTCCCAGGACTCCGGCGGGTTCAGGCAGGTGTCGCAGTTGCCGCACGGCTCGCCGCGCTGCCCGAAGTAGGCCAGCAGCTGGGTGCGGCGGCACTCCACCGTCTCGCAGAGCGCCAGCATGGCGTCGAGGTGCAGTTGCAACTGCCGGCGATGGGCGGCGTCGCCGTCGGAGGAGTCGATGAGTTTGCGCTGCTGCACCACATCGGCGAGGCCGTAGACCATCCACGCGGTGGACGGCTGACCGTCGCGGCCCGCGCGCCCGGTCTCCTGGTAGTAACCCTCCACCGATTTGGGCAGGTCGAGATGGGCGACGAAGCGCACATCGGGTTTGTCGATACCCATGCCGAACGCGATGGTGGCGACCACGACCAGGCCGTCCTCACGCAGGAACCGGGACTGGTTGGCCGCGCGCACCCGCGCGTCGAGCCCGGCGTGATAGGGCACCGCCTCCACACCGTTGCGGGTGAGGAATTCGGCCGTCTTCTCCACCGAGTTGCGCGACAGGCAGTACACGATGCCCGCCTCGCCGGCGTACTCGCCGGTGATGAAGGCCAGCAGCTGCTGTTCGGGGCGGTTCTTCGGCTCGATCCGGTACTGGATGTTGGGCCGGTCGAATCCGGCGACGAAATGCCGGGCCCGGGTCAGGTCGAGCCGTTCGGCGATCTCGGCGGCGGTCTTCTGGGTGGCGGTGGCGGTCAGCGCGATGCGCGGCACGTCCGGCCAGCGCTCGTGCAGCACCGACAGCGCCAGATAGTGGGGCCGGAAGTCGTGGCCCCACTGCGAGACACAGTGCGCCTCGTCGATGGCGAACACCGACACCTTGCCCCGGTCCAGCAGGTTCAGCGTGGATTCCACCCCCAGCCGCTCGGGGGCCAGATACAGCAGGTCCAGCTCACCGGCGAGGAACTGCGCCTCGACGGTCCGGCGCTCGTCCGGGAACTGGGTGGAATTGAGGAAGCCCGCGCGCACCCCCAGCGCGGTGAGCGCGTCGACCTGGTCCTGCATGAGCGCGATCAGCGGGGAGATGACCACGCCGACCCCCGGCCGCACCAGCGCCGGGATCTGATAGCACAGCGATTTACCGCCGCCGGTGGGCATCAACACCAGTGCGTCACCGCCGGAGATCACCTGCTCGACGATCTCCCGCTGCAAGCCCCGGAAGCTGTCGTATCCGAAGACCCGGCGCAGAACCTCGTGCGCGGCATCGGAATTCGCGGTAGAACCCGACATTTCGGAACTGGTGGCGGACAGCGAACCGGATGTCGTCTCAGACGTCTCCGCGAAATTCACCCCGCCCATCCTACGGACCCTGACCCGACACGCCAGCCCGCCGCCGGATGGTCCGCACAGCCGCACACTTTCCCTGCGAACCGGCCCGGACCGCCTCAGTCACGCACGTAGTAGCGGAGCGTGCCGTAGGCGGTGACGGCGGCGAAGACGATGCCACCGAACATGATCCAGCCGGAGACCACGCCGATGTCCGAATCGCTGAGCCGCGGCACGATGCCGTTGTCCGACAGCGCGCCGAGCGCCGGATTGATCACCAGCGGGCGGGCGACGAACAGGGCCACCACCGCCAGCACCGAACCCACCAGCGCCGCGAAGATCGCCTCCAGCAGGAACGGCAACTGCGTGTACCAGCGGGTGGCGCCGACCATGCGCATGATGGCGACCTCCTCCCGCCGGGTGAACGCCGCGATCTGCACCATGTTCGCGATCAGCAGCAACGCGGCCACCGCCTGCAATCCGGCCAGGCCGAACGCGGCGTTGCGCAGCCCGCCGAACAGGCCGACCAGCCGGTCGACGAAGTCCTGGTCGCTGTGCACGCTCAGCACCCCGGGCCGGGTCGAGTACTGCTGCATCAACTTCGGATACTGGCCCGGATCGGTCATCTTCACGCGGAACGACGCCGGGAACCTGGTGTCCTTGATCATCTGGACCATCTCCGGCTGGTCCTTGAAGGTGACCTCGGTCGCCTCCCGATGCGCGTCGGCACTGTTGGTGAACTGCACGCTCACCACGCCGGACTGCTGCTTCAGCTGCGACATCAGGTTCTTGCACAGATCCTGGGTGCAGTCGGTATCGGTCTGGGACACCTCGGGAGTGAGGAACATCCGGATCTCCAGCCGGCCCAGGAACATGCTCTCGGTCTTGGAGGTCATCTGCACCGCGAGCAGACCGCCGCCGAGCATCGCCAGCGAGACGGCGGTGGTGAGGATCATCGCCACCGTCATGGTGACGTTGCGGCGCAGGCCGATGAGGACCTCGCGAATGAGGAAGCCGATGCGCATTACCGGCCCACCCCGTACACGCCGGTCGCCTCGTCGCGGATGATCCGCCCGCGGTCGAGTTCGATCACCCGCCGCCGCATCATGTCCACGATGTGATTGTCGTGGGTGGCCATCAGCACCGTGGTTCCGGTGCGGTTGACACGTTCGAGCAGCGCCATGATGTCCTGACTGGTGTCGGGGTCGAGGTTGCCGGTGGGCTCGTCGGCCAGCAGCACCAGCGGCCGGTTCACGAACGCGCGGGCGATCGCCACCCGCTGCTGTTCGCCACCGGAGAGCTCACTCGGCAGCCGATCCGCCTTACCGGACAGCCCGACCAGGTCCAGGGCCTCCGGGACCGAACGACTGATGAACTTCCGCGACTTGCCGATCACTTCCAGCGCGAACGCCACGTTCTGCTCGACGGTCTTCTGTTGCAGCAGCCGGAAGTCCTGGAACACGCAGCCGATGCGCTGCCGAAGTTTCGGTACCTTGCGGCCGGGCAGCCGGTCGACCCGGAAATCTGCGACCAGCACCTCACCCGCGGTCGGCTTCACATCCTTGAGCAGGATCTGCATGAAGGTCGACTTACCCGACCCGGACGGGCCGATGATGAAGACGAACTCACCCTTGCCGATCTCGACCGAGACATTGTCCAACGCGGGACGTGTCGAGGTCTTGTACGACTTGGTGACGTTCCGCAGCGTGATCACGCAGAGAGTCTAGCCAGCATCCGCCCGGCAGCGCTCCCGTGACCTCCGCCGGATGTGATCTGTCGCATTCGCGTCAGCGGGCCGGAGTCGACGTCATCGTCGATTTCTGAAAGGTGTTCGCGATCGGGAACCCGGTGTGCTCGGGCGTAGCGGGCTTGACGAAGAGGTACACGATGAGGGTGGCGACCCAGACGCCACCCAGGATCGCCGTGGATTTACGGACTGCCGCGGATCCGCCGACGGTCGAACTCTTACGCACTTTCACTCAGACCTTCCCGGCGCAAGGCCGCGGCCACCCGGGCGCGCAGCTCACGTCCCACGTCGAATTGCTTGCCTGGCAATGTCCTGGCAACCATTCGGATGTTCATCTGATCGACGGTGAGTTCCTCGACGCCCATCACCGAGGGCTCGTCCAGCAGCAGCGACTTCAGCGGGCCGTCCTGATAGGCCCGCTCGCCGACCTCGTGCAGGATCTCGTTGATCCTGGTGATGTCCGCGGTGGCGGGCACGGGGATGTCGATGGCCGCGCGCGCCCAGTCCTTCGACAGGTTGGTGACCTTCACGATCTGCCCGTTGGGCACGGTGATCACCGAGCCGTCCACGTTGCGCAGCGTGGTGATCCGCAGATTGACGTCCTCGACGGTCCCCTCGGCCGGCTCCGACTGCCCGGTGACCGCGATGCTCACCACGTCACCGAACCCGTACTGCCGCTCGGTGATCAGGAAGAACCCGGCCAGCAGGTCCTGCACGATGCGCTGCGCGCCGAAACCGAGCGCGGCGCCGAGCACCGCGGCGGGCGCGACCAGCCCGCCCAGCTCGAAGCCCAGGCGCTTGAGCACCTCGAGCGCCACCAGGAAGTAGACGATCGTCAGCAGCACCCAGGTGATCACCTGTGCCAGCGCGTGCCGATGCTTCGCGGCCTCGGTGCGGACCAGCGAGTCACTGGACCGGAAGCCGTTGTCGATCCGCCGGGTGATGCGATCGCGGACGAAGGTGGCGAGCCGGGCGAACAGGATCGCTCCGATCACCAGCAGTACGATCTCCAGTCCGCTGGAACGCAGCCAGTTCACGAGGTCGGACCCGGTACCGGCGGCGAGGTAGTCGGTCATCGCCACATCCTTTCCGGCCGGAAGTCGATGACGCTGCGCCCGATCCGGCCGCCGAAACTCACGCCGAACACGCTACTACGGCCCGGCGGGGGCATTCCAACCATGAGAATTCAGGCGTTCTGGCGCATCCGCCAGCGAATGCCCTCTTCGATG
The DNA here is from genome assembly GCF_020176955.2 of Nocardia sp. alder85J. GTDB lineage: Bacteria > Actinomycetota > Actinomycetes > Mycobacteriales > Mycobacteriaceae > Nocardia. The sequence continues at coordinate 358,223 of NZ_JAIUCZ020000009.1, read as the reverse complement.
AACCCGTCGATGTCGCCGTCGAGCACCGAACTCGGGTTGTTGACCTCGTAGTTCGTCCGGAGATCCTTCACCATCTGATACGGGTGCAGCACATAGGAACGCATCTGGTTGCCCCACGAGGCGCCCTCGTTGGTCTTGAGCGCGTCCATCTGCGCGCGCTCCTCCTGCCGCTTGCGTTCCAGCAGCTTGGCCTGCAACACCCGCATCGCCGAGATCTTGTTCTGGAGCTGCGATTTCTCGTTCTGGCAGGTGACCACGATGCCGGTGGGGATGTGCGTGATGCGCACCGCGGAGTCGGTGGTGTTCACGCTCTGCCCGCCGGGGCCGGAGGAGCGGTAGACGTCGACGCGGATCTCCGTCTCCGGGATGTCGATGTGGTCGGTGGTCTCGACCACCGGCAGCACCTCGACCTCGGCGAACGAGGTCTGGCGACGGCCCTGGTTGTCGAACGGGCTGATCCGCACCAGCCGATGCGTGCCCATCTCCACCGAGAGGGTGCCGTAGGCGTAGGGCGTCTTCACCGCGAAGGTGGCGCTCTTGATGCCCGCCTCCTCGGCGTAGGAGGTGTCGTAGATCTCCACGGCGTACTTGTGCCGTTCGGCCCATCTGACGTACATGCGCATCAGCATCTGGGCCCAGTCGGCCGCGTCCACGCCGCCCGCGCCGGAGCGGATGTTGACCAGCGCCTCACGCTTGTCGTATTCGCCGGACAACAGCGTGCGGACCTCCATGGCCTCCACATCGGCGTGCAGCGCGGTCCGCTCGGCGTCGGCGTCGGCCAGGGCCGAGGTGCGGGCCTCGCCCTCCTCGTCCTCGGCCAGTTCGTACAGCACGGGCAGATCGTCCAGGCGCTGCCGCAGATCGGTGACGCGGCGCAGCTCACCCTGGGCGTGCGACAGCTCGCTGGTGACCTGCTGCGCGTGCTCCTGGTCGTTCCACAGGTCGGGATCCGAGGCCTGGTGTTCGAGCTCATCGATCCGTCGGCGCAGCTCATCGACGTCGAGCACCGCCTCGACGGTCTTCAGGGTGGTGTCGAGTTCGGCGAGGTCGGCGGAGACGTCAGGATGCACGATGGTCCAGCTTAGTGGTCTCCGGCGCCGGACCGGAGATCCGCCTCCACACCGGGCCCGCGAGACGAACCCGCCGGTTGCGGTACCGCGCACACCATTCGCCCGGCCGGCGGCGATGCCGCCGGAACGCGGCGAGTCGTGGTGCGCCGCCTCGCCGGACAGGCGTTGTCAGCCGGCGACGGGGGATCCGCCCGCGACCGCGCGCAGGCCGCCGGGCCGGCGGCCGATGAGCGCGTCGAGGGCGGTGGCGGTGGCGTCGTCGGCGGGCAGATGGATCAGGATGTGCTGGTCGTCGTCGGCGGACAGTTCCAGTCGCTCGTAGGCCAGCCGCAGCAGGCCCGCCTCCGGATGGGTCATCCGCACGGTGCCGTTGGTGTCCGGCAGGCCCGGCACGGTCGCGAGCCGCCGGGTGAACTCGGCTCCGACGGTCACCGTGAGCTCATCGATCAGTGCCACGACCAGCGGATCCTGCCGGTACGGGCCCTGTTTGAGGGTCGCCACCGCCTTGTCCGCCTTGTGCTCCCAGTCCGGATACACCGTGCGGGCCCTCGGGTCGGTGAACAGATAGCGCAGGAAGGCGGCCGGGAGCCCCTGGTCGAGCTGGCCGGTCGGCCCGACCAGCCGCCGATAGCCGTCGGTGCAGGCCAGCACCTCGCCGAGCCGGTTCAGCACGGCGGCGGGTGCGGGTTCCAGCTGATCGAGCACCGCGCGCACGGCCGGGCGGACCAGACGGTTCGACTCCAGGCTGCCGCGGCAGGTGAATCCGGGCGTCATCGCCTTGACCAGGCGGTTCAGGTGGACCCGTTCGCGCGGGGTGAGCCGTAGCGCCTCGCCGAGCGCCGACAGCACCGCGGCCGAGGGGTGCCGGTCTCGGCCCTGTTCCATGCGGGTCAGATATTCGACGCTGACCCCGGCGAGAGTGGCGAGTTCGGAGCGGCGCAGGCCGGGAGTCCGCCGACGCGGCCCGGTCGGCAGCCCCGCCGCCGCCGGGGTGAGGGCCTCGCGACGGCTGCGCAGGAACAGGCCCAGCTCGTTGTCCTGTGCTGATGCGCCGTCACCCGTCGCCGATCCCGCCATTTCTCCACGGTAATCCCGCGGGTGCGGCGGAGGGTGGCCGTGCCACTACCACTCTGGGCGCGGACTCCCTCCGGTCGCGCCGGGGCCGCAGAGTCGAGAGGCAGCACCGCCGGGCCGCGCGATCCGGGCCGCCGGACGGTGCGAGTCGGCCCGCCGGCCGCGCAGGTGGCCCGGCCGGGCCGCGACAGGTGGCCCAGCCGGGCCGCGACAGGTGGCCCAGCCGGGCCGCGACAGGTGGCCCAGCCGGGCCGCGACCCGATTCAGAGGAGAACAGCATGTCCAGCCCCGCACTACGGCTCGTCGTGATCATCGCCAGCGTCCGCGACGGCCGGTTCGGGCCGAACGTGGCCCGCTGGATCGCCGGGCAGGCCGAGCGGCACGGCGGATTCACCGTCGAGGTGGTGGACCTCGCCGACATCACGCTCCCGCACGCCCTGCCCGCGGTCTCCCCGCTGATGAATCCGAATCCGGACCGGCCGGGCACGCTCCCGGAACTCACCCGCGCCCTGGACGACGCGGATGCGATGGTGATCGTGACCCCGGAGATCAATCACAGCTATCCGTCCTCGTTGAAGACGGCCATCGACTGGCATTTCGCGCAGTGGTCGCGCAAGGCGATCGGCTTCGTCGGCTACAGCGGCCACAGCGGCGGGCTGATCGCGATCGAACATCTGCGCGCGGTGTTCAGCGAACTCGATGCCCACACCGTCCGCAACTACGTGTCGTTCGCCCGCTACTTCCAGCTGTTCGACATGACCACCGGCGAACTGCTCGACCCGAACGGCCCCGACGCGGCCGCCGCGACGATGCTCGACCAATTGCATTGGTGGGCAAGCGCACTGGCCACTGCCCGCCGGGTCGCGGTCGGCTGAGCCCGCCGAGCCGCCATCGGTGGACCGGCCGGATCGGGCCGGGTCACCAGGGCCGCAACCAGGCCGACCACTCGCAACCGGGCCGGTCACCCGCGGCCGGGTCGGCGGGCGCAGCCGGGTCGGCGGGCGCGGTCAGAACTTTTCGGCGATCCAGGCGTCGATCAGATCCGCGGCAGCGTCCCGGGCGCCGGGGGTGGCGAAGTAGTGGTCGGTGTCGAACTCGTGCGCCTGTTTGTCGGTGGCGCCGAGCGTGTCGAAGATGGCCGCGGCATCGCTGGGGAACACCCCGGTGTCCCGGTTCGCGTTGAGTACCAGTGTGGGAACGGTGATGTGCGGCAGGTGGGCATGGGCCCGGGTCTGTGAATCCTCGAGGCTCCACAGTGACAGCCAGGTGCGGAGGGTGACCGACGAGGCGATCCCGAAGACCGATTTGTTGGCGCGGGCCGGCACGCCCGCGTAGCAGCTGTTCGGCTCGCGGCCGGTCGGCTCCAGGGTGGGGTCGACCATGCGGGGGTCGGCCAGGTGCGGGCCATCGAGAACGGCCGGTCGTGATATCCGGCCGCGGACAACCGGTTCAGCTCCGCCTTCACCCAGGCGGTGATGCGGTGGTTGCGGGCCACCTGCGCCTCGCGGTAGCGCCGCACGAATTCCGGCGGGTACGCGGGACCGTTGTCCGGGTTGAACAGGTCCAGCGTGGGATCGGTTGCCAGCGGGTCGTTCTCGTCGACGACCGAGCCGTCGCTCCACGCGGTGAGGACGTCGGGGCGGCCCAGATGCGCTGCGAGATCCCCCTCGCCTTCGTGGTCCTCGATCCGGACGTCCCGGCGACGGCCGCGGCACTGCCGCGAACAGCTCGCCGGATTCAAATAGCCGAAGTATTTCCGGCGGCTGGAGTCGCTGCCCCGCAACAACATCGGGAAGATACTCGAGGATCCGCTGCGCCTGCTCGCCGAGCAGGATCCGCCGCGCGGCGACTCCCCCTCGTTCGACCTCTAGGAGACCGGCATGACCCCTCGGATCCGATCCGATGGCTGACCGACCGCGCCGAACTCACGGATCTGTTCTCGACGTACGTGCGCACCATCGACAGCCGGGATTGGCTTGCCCTGCAACGGATGTACACCGCGGACGGGCTGATGGAACACGGACCGGTGACCGTCGGGCACGACGGGATTCCCGAGCTGTGCGCACGGATCCAGACCGGAGTCGACGTGTCCCATCACGTGATCGGCCCCCGTCGATCGAGATCGACGGCGACACCGCACGCCTGCGCACACACTATTTCGCCACCCACGCCACCGCCGTCGGCGCGATCATCCGCCAGGCCGGCGGCTGGTACGACTGCACCGTCCGGCGGGAGCCGGCCGGGTGGCGGTTCACCCACGTCCGCGCCCGCGGCGGCTGGCGCAGCGGCACCCCGCTGGGCGAATAGCCCGGAGCGCGGCCGGATTTCGGTTGCGCGTCGTTCCGCTCACTGGATGGGACGGGCCACCCCCTCGCACCTCGGGTTGCTCGTAGGCTCGGCCGCAGGCGCCGGGCCGGTCGCCGGTGCGACGCAGAGAGGCGGAGAGATATGGGCGTGATCGCGATCACGGGCAGCGCGTCGGGAATGGGGGCCGCGCTGGCCGAACATCTGACCAAGGCCGGGCACCGGGTCATCGGGGTGGATCTGCGGAACGCGGAGGTGACCGCGGACCTGGCGACGCCGGACGGCCGCGCGCACGCGATCGCCGAGGTCACCCGGCTGGCCGAGGGCAGCCTCGACGGTTTCCTGCCGTTCGCCGGGCTGGCGGCCGCCACCGGGCGGCCCGGCGGGCTGCTGGTGTCGGTCAACTACTTCGGCGCGATCACCCTGCTGGAGGGGCTGCGGCCGCTGCTGCGGGCCGGGTCGAATCCGTCGGTGGTGCTGATCTCGTCGAACTCCACCACCACCCAGCCGGGCTGGCCGGTGGAGCTGGCCGACGCGTGCCTGGCCGGGGACGAGGAACGCGCCCGCGGCATCGCCGAATCCTTCGGCGACCTGGGCGCGATCCAGGCGTATCCGGCGACCAAGGCGGCGCTGGCCTGGTACGCCCGCACCCGTTGCGCGGAGTACATCAAGGAGGGCATCCGGCTCAACGCCGTCGCGCCGGGCCTCATCGACACCCCGATGACGCAGGCGGGCCGCGACGACGCGCTGACCCGCGAGGGCCTGAAGGGCTTCCTGGGCGCCACCCCGATCGGCCGCGCGGGCCGCCCCGAGGAGATCGCCGACCTGGTCGCGTTCCTGCTCTCGGAGCGGGCCGGATTCTTCGTCGGCTCGGTGATCTTCTGCGACGGCGGCATCGACGCGGCCTTCCGCGGCAAGGACTGGCCGGCCATGTGGGACATTCCGCTGCATCCGTAACCTGTCCGAGGTGACCGCATTTGCCGCCGATCTCGAACTCGCCCTGCGCCTGGCCGACGAGGCCGATACGATCACCCGCGCCCGGTTCGGCGCGCTGGATCTGACCGTGGACAGCAAACCGGATCTGACCCCGGTCTCCGACGCCGACCTGGCGGTGGAGCAGGCGATACGGGCGGCCCTCGCGCGGCAGCGGCCCGCCGACGCGGTGCTCGGCGAGGAATTCGGCGGCGCGGCGGAGTTCACCGGCCGACAGTGGGTGATCGACCCGATCGACGGCACCAAGAACTTCGTGCGCGGCGTGCCGGTGTGGGCGTCGCTGATCGCGCTGCTGGTGGACGGGGTGCCGGTGGTAGGGGTGGTGAGCGCGCCCGCGCTGTCGCGGCGGTGGTGGGCCGCCGCGGGCGCGGGGGCGTGGAGCCGGTTCGCCGCGGACGAGCCGCGGCCGATCCGGGTGTCCGCGGTCGGCGAGCTGGCCGCCGCCAGCCTGGCCATCTCCAGCCTGTCCGGCTGGCGGGACCTGGGCCTGCGCGATCAGCTGATCGGGCTCACCGACGAGGTGTGGCGCACGCGCGGCTACGGCGACTTCTTCTCCTACTGCCTGCTGGCCGAGGGGGCCGTGGACATCGCCACCGAGCCGGAGGTGTCGCTGTGGGATCTGGCGCCGCTGGACATCCTGGTCCGTGAGGCCGGTGGCGCGTTCAGCGCGCTCGACGGCAGCGCCGGACCGCACGGCGGCAGCGCCGTGGCCAGCAACGGGCTGCTGCACGATCGGGTGCTGGCCCACCTGCGCTGATTCCGTTCCGTCCGGACCGCGCCGCCGCCCCGGCGAGCGCGGCGCTCACGCCTGTCTGTGGCCTGTCACTGTGCGGCTCCGCGCCCGATTCGCGCGGTGTATGCTGCCGCTCGACGGCTTTCTTACTCAGGAGTAAGATAGCCTTGTCCCGACAGCAAGATGCGAACGACGCGTTCCCCACACCCACCTGAGAAGACTGGTGACCATGAGTACTCGAGACTCCGCAACGAAGCGCCGAGCGGATTCGGCCGTCGGCCTCAATCCGGTCAAGCGGGACTGGATGGGCGCGGCCATGCGGGTCATGACGACCATCACGGGGTCCGAACTGGCCGAGAAGTACAACCTGCGCAAGCCGATCGAGCGGATCGCCTACGAGAGCACCAGGACCGGATTCCGCACCCTCGGCGCCGCGACCCGCGCGTTCGGCCGGGTGACCGGTGGCGGCAAGCCGAAACGCCTGCCCGACAACGAGTCCCGCACCAAGACGTACTTCGACCTGACCCCGACCGACGACCAGCAGATGATCGTCGAGACGGTCCGCGACTTCGCCGGTGAGATCCTGCGCCCGGCCGCCTTCGACGCCGACAGCGCCGCCAAGGCGCCGCGCGATCTGCTGGAGCGCGCCGCGGAGCTGGGCATCACCGTGATCAACGTGCCCGAGGAGCTCGAGGGCGCGGCCACCGAGCGCGGCGCGGTCACCAACGCGCTGGTCGCCGAGGCGCTGGCACACGGCGACATGGGCCTGGCGCTGCCGATCCTGGCACCGTCGGGCGTCGCGGTGGCGCTGTCGCAGTGGGGCAACGACGCCCAGCAGCAGACCTACCTCGGCGCCTTCGCCGGGGAGAACGTGCCGCAGGCGTCGGTGGTCCTCGCCGAGCCGCGGCCGCTGTTCGATCCGTTCACCTTGCAGACCAAGGCCACCCGCTCCCCCAGCGGCTACCGGCTCAACGGGGTCAAGAGCCTGGTCCCGGCCGCCGGTGACGCCGAGCTGTTCATCGTCGGCGCCGAACTCGACGGGCGACCGGCGCTGTTCATCGTCGAATCCGACACCCCGGGCGTGATCATCGAGGCCGATCCGGGCATGGGCCTGCGCGCGGCCGGGCTGGGCCGGCTGATCCTGGACAACGTGGCCGTGCCCGCCGAGGCCGTGCTCGGCGATGGCGACGCCGCCGCGCACGCCGAGGACTACGCCGACGCGGTGCGGCTGGCCCGGCTGGGCTGGTCGGCGCTGGCCGTCGGCACCGGTCAGGCCGTGCTCGACTACGTGATCCCCTATGTGAAGGAGCGCGAGGCGTTCGGCGAGCCGATCTCGCACCGGCAGGCGGTGGCGTTCATGGTCGCCAACATCGCCATCGAGCTGGACAGCATCCGGCTGGTCACCCTGCGCGGCGCCTCCCGCGCCGAACAGGGGCTGTCGTTCGCCCGCGAGGCGGCGCTGGCCAAGAAGCTGGCCACCGACAAGGGCATGCAGATCGGCCTGGACGGCGTGCAGCTGCTCGGCGGCCACGGCTTCACCAAGGAACACCCGGTCGAGCGCTGGTACCGCGACCTGCGCGGCATCGGCGTGGCCGAGGGCATCGTGCTGGTGTAGGCCGCCGCCCGGCCGCCGACGATCCAAGACTTTCGATGGAGACAATCCGATGATCAATCTCGAACTGCCCAAGAAGCTGCGGGCCAGCGCCAACCAGGCCCATCAGGTGGGGGCGCAGATCTTCCGCCCGATCTCACGCAAGTACGACCTGGCCGAGCACGAATACCCGGTCGAGCTGGACACCATGTCGGCCATGATCGAGGGCCTGTCCGACTCCGGCACCCAGAACATCTCCGGCGCCGCCGGCGGCCGCAAGGTCAAGTCCGAGGGTGAGGCCGAAGCCGCGCCGGAGCGGTCCGGAAACAACAACGGCGGCAACATGTCCGCGCTGCTGAACGCGCTGGAGACCTGCTGGGGCGATGTCGGCCTGATGCTCTCCATCCCCTATCAGGGCCTGGGCAACGCGGCCATCGCCGCGGTCGCCACCGACGAGCAGTTGCAGCGCTTCGGCAAGGTATGGGCCGCGATGGCGATCACCGAGCCGTCCTTCGGCTCCGATTCGGCCGCCGTGACGACCACCGCGGTACTCGACGGCGACGAGTGGGTGCTCAACGGCACCAAGATCTTCGTGACCGCCGGCTCGCGCGCCACCCACATCGTGGTGTGGGCCACCGTCGACAAGAGCAAGGGCCGCGCGGCCATCAAGTCGTTCGTGGTGCCGCGGGATGCCCCGGGGCTCACCGTGTCCCGGCTCGAGCACAAGCTCGGCATCAAGGCGTCCGACACCGCCGAACTGCGGCTGGAGGACTGCCGGATCCCGAAGGACAACATCCTGGGCAGCCCGGAAGTCAACGTGGAGAAGGGTTTTGCCGGGGTCATGCAGACCTTCGACAACACCCGCCCGCTGGTGGCGGCGATGGCCGTCGGCGTCGGCCGGGCCGCGCTGGAGGAGCTGCGCGGCATCCTGACCGAGGCCGGCATCGAGATCTCCTACGACGTGCCGCCCAACAACCAGCCCGCCGCCGCGGCGGAATTCCTTCGGCTGGAAGCGGATTGGGAGGCCGCCTATCTGCTGTCGCTGCGCGCGGCCTGGATGGCCGACAACAAGAAGCCGAACTCGCTGGAGGCGTCGATGTCGAAGGCCAAGGCCGGCCGGATGGGCACCGACGTCACCCTGAAGGCGGTCGAACTCGGCGGCACCCTCGGCTACTCGCAGCGCACCCTGCTGGAGAAGTGGGGCCGCGACTCCAAGATCCTGGACATCTTCGAGGGCACCCAGCAGATCCAGCAACTCATCGTCGCGCGCCGGGTGCTGAACCTGACCAGCACCGAGCTCAAGTGAGGGTTGCGGTCGGACCGGCCGGTTATAAGATACTCTCGGTAACACAGACATCGGCGCGGCGTCCGCCGGACCGCCGCGCGGTGTCGGCTCCGCACCGGATCTCGATGTTGCGATCCGCCGGCCTTCTCGGCGGTATCGCGGAAGGTTGTACCCATGTCAGCTGCCCTTCCGTCGGCCAGCACCGCTCTCCGTAAAGTCGGCGACCTCGCGCTGGGAGTTCGCGCCATGCGGAAGGGCGGCCTGTTCAACCCGCTGCGCCTGGACCTCGCGCTGCGCTCCGCACTGAACGTCACCCGCTACGGGCCGTTCGCCGGGGTGATCATGCACGCGGCGCAGACCCACCCGGACGCCCCCGCCATCGTCGACGAGCGCGGCGAACTGACCTTCGCGCAGATCGACCAGCAGTCCAATCAGCTGGCGCGCGGGCTGGCCGCGTCCGGACTGCACCCCGGGGATGTGATCGCGGTGCTGGCCCGCGACCACCGCGGCATGGTGCTCACCCTCGCCGCCACCGGCAAACTCGGCGTGCGCGCGGTACTGATGAACACCGGCTTCGCGAAGCCGCAACTGGCCGATGTCGCCGCCCGCGAACAGGCGAAGGCCGTGCTGCACGACAGCGAGTTCACCGCCTTGATGAGCGCGATTCCGGAGACCGTGCCGCGCGTGCTCACCTGGGTGGACGCGGCCGACGGGGTGGATCCCGCGGCCGACACCCTGGACTCGCTGGCCGCGGGGCAGTCCGCCGATCCGCTGCCGGCCCCCGAGAAGCCCGGCGGCACCGTGATTCTCACCAGCGGCACCACCGGCACCCCCAAGGGCGCCCCGCGCGACAAGGTGAGCCCGCTCATCTCCGCGCAGTTCCTGGATCGGATTCCGTTGCCGGTCAACGGTTCCATGGTGGTCGCGGCCCCGATCTTCCACGCCACCGGCCTGTCGCAGTTCACCCTCGGGCTGGCGCTCGGCAATCGAATGGTGTTCCAGCAGCGCCGTTTCGACCCGGAACGCACGCTGGCGAACATCGAGCGCTATCGCGCCGAATCGCTGGTGGTGGTGCCGACCATGTTGCAGCGCATCCTGGATCTGCCGCCGGAGGTGCTGGCGAAGTACGACATGTCCTCGCTACGAGTCCTTTTCGCGGCCGGCTCGGCCATCCCGCCGGACGTGGTGACCCGCAGCCTCGACTACTTCGGCGACGTGCTCTACAACGTGTACGGCTCCACCGAGTGCGCGATCATCACCGTGGCCACCCCCGCTGACCTGCGGATCGCCGCCGACACCGCGGGCCGCCCGCCGGTCGGCATCCGGCTGGCCCTCTACGATGAGAACCGCAAGCGCATCACCCGCCCGCACGTGACCGGCACCATCTTCATCGCCAACGCGCACTCGTTCAAGGCGTACACCGACGGCCGCACCAAGGAGACCGTGGACGGCTTGATGTCCAGCGGTGACGTCGGCCACTTCGACGAGCACGGGCTGCTGTTCATCGACGGCCGCGACGACGACATGATCGTCTCCGGCGGCGAGAACGTCTTCCCGCAGGAGGTCGAGCACCTGATCGCCAACCGCCCCGACGTGCTGGAGGCGGCGGTGATCGGCGTCGACGATCGCGAATTCGGAAAACGCTTGCGCGCCTTCGTGGTTCCCGGTCCCGGCGCCACCCGCGACGCGCAGGAGATCAAGGACTGGGTGAAGGTCAACCTGGCCCGCTACAAGGTCCCGCGCGAGGTGATCTTCCTCGACGAACTGCCCCGCAACGCCACCGGCAAGCTGCTGCGCCGCTCCCTGGTGGAGATGGACGTCCCGGCGGAATAACCCGTCGTACCCTCCGGATACCATCGGCGCATGATCATCGCCCCCGGCCGCAGTCGCGGCCGCACCCTCGCCGCGGCGCACTCGCGCCGGCTGGCGGTGGCGCGGCTGCGCGGCGGCTGCGCCGGGGCGATGTCGGCGGCACTGTCGATCGCCGCCCACGGCTGGGCCTCCGGCGGCATGCCGGTCTCCTCCGGCACGCTCACCCTGGTGCTGGCGGCCGCGAGCGTGGTCGGCGCCCTGGTCACCGGCCTCGGCCTCGCCACCCCCGGCGCCCGCACCGTTCCCCTGGCCGGCGCCCTGCTCGGCGGTCAGCTCCTGGGCCACGCCACCCTCACCCTGGACATGGCAGGCATGCCGCACCGGTCCGCGTGGACCCCCGCCATGCTCGCCGCGCACGCGGTGGCCGCTCTGGCCGCCGCCCTTCTCATCCGCAGCGCCGAGGCCGCCTACCGCATCGGCTGCGCCGCCGTGGCGAGAGTCCTGCCGATCCTGCTGCGCACCCCGGCCACGGCCCCGCCGCCCCGCTTGCCGATCGCCCACCGCGCTCGCGTGATCCTGCGTCTGTTCCCCGCGGACACCTTCCGCACTCGCGGCCCGCCGGCGACCGCTGCGCTCTGACCTTTCCCACACCCCGTACACGCGAACAGCTTTCGCGGGTGAGCCGGTTGTGGTTCACGCGGGTGAGTTCTCGTCCCGAGATCCGATTGACACGGCCTTCGCATGCCGGTGCGGAGCCGTGCCGATCGGGCATCCCGGTGCCGGGTTCATGCCCGCCGCACCACGCCTCGTCCGGAGTTGTGGTGCGACCCAGGGGAACCGGATCGTCAACGGAGTCACGGCCGGATACGGACTGCTCGAACCGAAGCTGATCCGGCGCACCGATTCGGCCACCTGTCTCCGCACCAGGGCGGTCCATCCCACCGTGGCGACAGCTATGTGACGCGGTGGCTGATCCGGCTGTGCCGAGGCCGCGCGACACAGTCGACCGGATGCGTCAGCGGTCTTGCATCGTGCGTCGCTGGTGCGTGATTCGGTCGCATATGTGCCGGGTTGCCCAGAGCTGTGGCCGGTTACGCCGCGGTGGCGGGCGGTACCACCGGCCGATCGCGCCGTCACGGGATGTGACCGGGCTGGGCTCACCCGAGGTGAGCTGACGGCAGGACATATGCGGGTGTTTTCGTTCTTCGATACAGGAGTTTTTCGTGAGTTCTGTTGATCTGGCGGTCGAGGCCGACACCGAGGGGCCGCCGGGGGTAGAGCCGGGCCGATATCCGGTGCGGCGGGCGCTGGCCGCGCTGGCGTTGCGGCTGCATTTCTATGCCGGGGTGTTCGTCGCGCCGTTCATTCTGGTCGCGGCGGTGACCGGGGCCTTGTACTCGGTCGCGCCGACCGTGGAGTCGATCGTGAATCATGATCTGCTGCATGTGGATTCGACGGGCCCGGCGCGGCCGCTGGCCGAGCAGGTGGCGGCGGCGCGGGATGCCGAGCCGGATCTCGAGCTGTCCGCGGTGGATCCGGCGCAGCGTGGTGGGGACACCACGCGGGTGCTGTTCACCGATCCCGGGTTGGGGGAATCGGAGCGGCGGGCAGTGTTCGTCGATCCGCAGACCGCGCACACCGTCGGCGACAGTGTGGTGTACGGGAGTTCCGGGGCGTTGCCGCTGCGGACCTGGATCGACCAGTTGCATCGCACACTGCATCTGGGACAGATCGGGCGGCTGTACAGCGAGTTGGCGGCGTCCTGGTTGTGGGTGGTCGCGCTCGCGGGTCTGGTGTTGTGGCTGCGGCGGTCGCGGTCGGGCGGTGCGCGGCGGATGCTGTGGCCGGATCGGTCCCGACCCGGCCGCCATCGCACGACCGGTTGGCATGCGGCCGTGGGTGTGTGGATCCTGCTGCCGCTGCTGTTCCTGTCGGCGACCGGTATGACGTGGTCGACCTATGCCGGTGACCACATCGACCGATTGCGGGCACAACTCGGCTGGACCACGCCGTCGGTGCGAACCGCATTGCCCGGCAACGATGTTCCCGGTGCACACGCCGCCGGGGAGCACGACCATCACGCCGGGCCGATGTCCCCCGCCACCGGCCGCGACGGCACGACCGCTCCCGCCGACCGGAACGTTCGGACCGACACCGTTCCCACCCCCGGCCGCAGTGACCGGGCGGATACGGTTCCTCCTGCCGACCATGGCAATCGGGCGGAGGCTGCTCCTCCTGCCGACGCCGGGGATCGGATGGATGTGGTGTTCGCTGCGGCTCGTGCGCAGGGGCTCGACGGGCCGGTGGAGATCAGCGTTCCGGACAGCGGTGGTGACGCGTTCACGGTCGAGGAACGGCGGTTGTCCGGGGTGCTCACCCAGGATGCCGTGGCTGTCGACGGGTCCACCGGTGCCGTGGTCGACACCGTGCGTTATGCCGACTGGCCGGTGATGGCGAAGCTCGCCAACTGGGGTATCCAGTTGCACATGGGCCTGATGTTCGGCCTGGCCAATCAGTTGTTGTTGCTGGCCACCATGATCGGACTGCTCACGGTGGTCATCCGGGGCTATCTGATGTGGTGGCAGCGGCGGCCGACGCGGTCCGGCCGGCGATCCGTGGCCGGAAAAGCGCCCCGCCGAGGCGTTCTCCGCCGCACCCCGCTCACGGTGCTCACGCCGCTGGTCGTGATCGCCGCGGTGGTGGGCTGGTTCGCGCCGCTGATCGGCGTACCGCTGCTGGCGTTCCTGGCCGTCGACACCGGTATCGGATTGCTCCGCCACAACGCCGTCGCGTAGCCGGATCGCGACTTGCCCTCCGGCACAGCCAGTGTCGGTACGGAAGTCTGCGCAAGGCTCGATCGGAGCGAAACAGCCTGAGCGGCAAAGGAAGTGAGTAGGTCGAGGATGCGCCGGAGTGCATCGGCGGCAACGCCGAGTGAGGGGCACGCCGGCCATCCTCGACATCACCTCGCGCGGATCGTGATTCGGCGTGGGTCGCGCGGCGGCGACACCATCGGGCCGGTGCACGGGTCGCCGTGGACCGAATCGGCCGGGTACGAACGAGCCACTACCGCAGGTGGATCGGGATCGTCGGCCCACCGACCACCCCGATCCACGATCGCTACTCGCTGCGTTTCGGCTCGACCACCGGGCGCAGCCGGGCCCAGGCGAGGAAGGCGATCGCGACGATCAGCATCGCGATTCCCGTCCACAGGTTGATGTTCCAGCCGCCGGTGCGGGCGTGGTCGGCGGCGGGGTTGTGGACCAGGCCGGTGATGGTCAGGACCAGGCCGTACAGGCCGAGCAGGGCGCCGACGATGGTGCGGATGTCGAAGAGCATGGATTCCTCCGATGTCGGACGGCGGGTCAGCCGACCACGATGTTCAGGACGATCACGATCACCAGCGCGATACCGGCCAGCAGCACCGGCCGCTGATACCAGGGCAGCCCGGCGGCGTCCGGATCGTTGAGCTGGTCCTTCGGGGTCTCCGAATGCACCAAGCCGACCAGTTCGGCGGCGGGCTTCGGAGTGGTCACCCGGCTGACGAGCACGCTGAGCACGATGTCCACCACGAACGCCGCACCCGCGGCGACGAAACTCGAACCCTGCCCGGACAAATGGAACACGTCGGTCTTGTTCAGCACGAAAACCACGATCGCGGAGAGGGTTCCGAACACCAGGCCCACCCACCCGGCGGTCGGGGTCATCCGCTTCCAGAACATGCCGAGGATGAACGTCGCGAACAGCGGCGCGTTGAAGAACGAGAACAGGGTTTGCAGGTAGTCCATCATGTTGGAGAAGCTGCCCGCGATGAAGGCGGTGAAGATCGCGATCACCGTGGCGCCGACGGTCGCCAACCGGCCGACGGTGAGGTAGTAGCCGTCCGAACGATCCTTCTTCACGTACTGCTGCCACAGGTCGTAGCTGAACACCGTGTTGAAGGCGGAGATGTTGGCCGCCATCCCGGCCATGAACGCCGCCAGCAGTCCGGCCAGCGCCACCCCCAGCAATCCGTTGGGCAGCACCGCTTTCATCAGATACAGCAACGCCTGGTTGTAGGTGGCGTCGCCATGCCCGGTGGCCTTGAGATCGGCGATCTGCGGCACCAGCAGCGCGCTGATCATGCCCGGGATCACCACGATGAACGGGATGAACATCTTCGGATAGGCGCCGATGATCGGCGTGCGCCGGGCCGCGGAAATGGAATGGGTGGCCAGCGCCCGCTGCACCTCCACGAAATTCGTGGTCCAGTACCCGAACGACAGCACGAACCCCAGCCCGAACACGATGCCGATCACCGACAGCGTGTTGTTCGCGAAGCCGCTCAACTCGTTACCCGGCCAGGAATGCCACTGCTGCGAGCCGTCCGGCTGCCCGAGCACCTTGTTCTTCAGCCCGCTGACCCCGCCGACGCGGTGCAGCCCGACCAGGGTCAGCGGCAGCAGCGCCGCCACGATCACGAAGAACTGCAACACCTCGTTGTAGATCGCCGCCGACAATCCGCCGAGGGTGATGTACGAGAGCACGATGACGGCCGCGACGATCACCGACAACCACAACGGCCACCCGAGCAGTACGTTCACGATCGACCCGAGCAGATACAGGTTCACCCCGGCGATGAGCACCTGCGCCACCGCGAAACTCAGCGCGTTGACCAGATGCGCCCCGGTGCCGAACCGCCGCCGCATGAACTCCGGCACGCTGCGCACCTTCGAGCCATAGTAAAAGGGCATCATGACCACGCCGAGGAACAGCATGGCCGGCACCGCGCCGATCCAGAAGTAGTGCATGGTCGGCATGCCGTACTCGGCGCCATTTGCCGACATGCCCATGATCTCCACCGCGCCGAGGTTCGCGGAGATGAATGCCAGCCCCGTCACCCACGCGGGCAGCGACCGCCCCGACAGGAAGAAGTCGATACTCGACGACACCCGTTGCCGGGCCAGCAACCCGATCCCGAGCACGAACACGAAATACAGGGCGACCAGGGCGTAATCGACCGGTGCGGCATCCAGCCGCAGCTGACTACCCCCCGCCGCCATCGAACCGATCGTGTGCCCCGCGGCAGCGGTAGGCGGCATACAACTCTCCTGTCGGTGCTGTTGGTCCCGGAGCTCAGTCGTCGCGCCCCTGGGATCCTAGCCACCGCATACCCCGCCGCAGCGCCAGCTCACCCGGGCGTGGTCACGGTGGTAGCGGACAGCCTGGAACGCAGCCGGCGTCTCGGACGGGCCACATACTCTACGGTCGGTTCGGCGGCATCCACTGTCTGGTCTTCCGCTTCGTGCTACGCGATGCCGACAGGTGTGGTTATGCGATGACTGGAAGAATCGTGCCGAGGAGGCCGTTCATGTCTGCCGTCCTCTCGCCTTCCAGGATCCGGCCGTCGTTCTGGCTGTCACCACCGCATCAATTGTGCTCGCTCCGGTGGCCGGAGGTGTGAGGATTCCGGGTGTCGCCGTTGTCGGCGAAGCCTCCGGAGCCGGTACGGTGGGCCGACGACGTCGTAAGAGCAAGTGGCCCGGCAGCGAGCAGATCGGGCCGGGATCACCTCCGGATCGGTCCGCAGGTACCGGCTGGATCGGATTGTACACGGAAAGAACACTCTCCCAACAGCTTTCGGAGAATTGGACTTCGGTATGCGAATGAGCACAATCACGGCATCCGTCTCGGCGGCCCTCGGCGTCGGCGCCTCGATCGTGGCGGGCGGTGCGCCGGACGCCGCGGCGGACGGGGCGAACACGATCGAGTCCTCCTACAGTGCCGCAGGGCCGTACGCGACGACGACCAGCACCGTCGTCGATGAGCAGGGACGCGGGTTCACCATCGTGCGCCCGGCCGACTATTCGGCCCTGGGGTTCCCGAGCCCGATCCTCAGCTGGGGCAACGGAACCGCCTCGACGCCTCGTGAATACACCCGGCTGCTGGGTCAATTGGCGTCCTACGGGTTCACCGTCGTCGCCAGCGAGCTGTCGAATACCGGCAGCGGTGTCGAAATCGACGCCGGGACAGACTATCTGGTCGCGCAGAACGCCGCGGGAGCGGGCGAGCTGTCCGGTCGTCTGGACACCGCACGCATCGGTGTGTTCGGCCATTCACAGGGCGCCGCGGGAGCGGTGAACGCGGCGCTGCACGATCCGGATCGCTATGCGGCCGTGCTGACCTTCTCGCTTCCCGACCAGGCGTGGTCCCGGCCGAACTCCGATTGCCCGACCGCCGCGGCGTGCAGCACCCATCCCGATCAGCTGCGCGCCCCGATCTTCCTGATCGGCACCCGCGGCGCCTTCGATGCCGCGATCGCCTCACCGCGCACCGAGACCGCCTACTACGACAGCGTTCCCGGGCACGCGGCGCTCGGTATCGTGGCCAAGGACACCGATCACGCCATGCCGACCGACAAGTCTCGGCCGGACGCCGACCTCGGATACACGACGGCGTGGTTCCTCGCCGAACTGCGTGGCGACCAGCGGGCGACCGCCGCGTTCACTGGCGACGACGCCGAATTGGTGCACAATACCGACTGGTCCGGCAGCGCCGTCAAGTAGCGCGCCGGTCGGGGCCGCGCTCAGCTGCCCGCCGGGCCAGGGCCGACGGGCGCCGGTGCCGGCCCGGTGCTGGCCGCGGCTCGGTGGCGCTCGGGCGCGGTCGCCACGGTGATGCTCAGCACGAGGGCGGCGAGAACGGCCGCGGCCGGGGCGAGCCAGCGAATTCCCGTGGCCGACAGCACGATACCGCCGAGGGCCACCCCGATGGCGGTGCCGAGATAGTTCATCGAGCCGTTCATGGCCAGTGCCACAGTGGCCAGATTGCCGCTGGCGACGAAGACCCGGTTCTGCTGCGGTATGAACAGGAACGATCCGGCGAGGCCGAGCACGAACAGGATGACGAGGGTCGCCCCGAACACCTGCTGTGCCACGGCGAGGACGACGGTGGCGACGATCGTGACCGCCAGTGCGAGCGTGAGTGCGGTGAGGGAGCCGAATCGGTCCACGAATCGTCCGACGAGACGATTGCCCAGGAAGAAGCCGAGGCCGAACACCACCAGCGCGACCAGCACGGCGTTGTCCGCCGAGGTGCTCTCGTCCACCAGGGCGGCGGTATAGGCCGTGACGAGGTAGACCGGCGCGAGCACCAGCGCGCTGGTGACCAGCAGGACGAGAATACGGCGCTCGACCAGCACCGACACCCGGTCGCGCAACGAGGTCGCGGGCAGCGTGACCGCGGGCAGGACCGCGGTGGCCAGCACCGCGGCGACAGCGGCGAGCGCGGCGATGGCCCACAGGGTGCCGCGCCACCCCAGCCACTGCCCGATCAGCAGCCCGAGCGGAACGCCGAGCACCGCGGCGAGACTCGAGCCCGCACCGATCACCGCGAGCGATCGGGCCCGGCGTTCGGGGCGGGACAGCACGGCGGCCACGGCGAAGGCGTTGGCCTGGAACGCCGCCGCGCCGAGCGCCGCGACGACGCGACCGGTCAGCACGAGACCGTAGGTCGGCCCGGCGGCCTGGAGGATCATGCCGGCCAGGAACACACCCATCCCGGTTCCGATGACGGTGCGCCGATCGAATCGCGCGGTCACGGTGGCGATGACCGGCGAGCCGACCGCGTATGCGACAGCGAACGCGGTGGTCAGCTGGCCCGCGGCCGGGACGCTCACCGACAGGCCGGCCGCGAGGTGGGGCAGCAGCCCGGGCAGCACGAAGCCGTCGACGCCGAGTGCGAACGTGCCCACGGCCAGTGTGACGAGACGCCACCCGGCCAATTCGTTTGATTGTTGTCGAATCATCACACTATCGAAGGCTAGGTTATTATTCGATGACCGTCAAAGAATCAGCGCATCGAGAGGAGCCACGGATGCCGCGCACACTGCCGGAGCCCGCGGTCGAATCCTTCGATCTCACCGTCGTTCTCAGCGCCCTGGCCGATCCCGGCAGGCGCGCGTTGATGACCGCGCTGTACCGGCGGTCCGAGCCCGTCGACTGCGCCGTCCTCGTCGGCGAGGCCGGCCTGGAGCTGAGCAGTCCGACCCTGTCGCACCACTACCGCGTGCTGCGGGAGGCGGGCCTGATCCGGTCGGTGGCCGACGGCCGCAAGCGCATCGTCACGGTGCGCCGCCACGAGGTACAGGCCCGCTTCCCCGGCCTGCTACAGGCGATACTGGGCGCCGACGCCCGGTAACCGAATCACAGTGCGCCGGAACCGGATTCACGGCGGCGGCGCGCCCCGGCTCGAAGTGCTCCGGCCGCCACCCGTTCCGGGCCGTTCCCGGCGGCGTGACGATCATCGTCGCGTGACCGCGAGGCCGTCGTGGGATCGACACGGGTCGGCGCTCCGACGAATTCGATGGCCTCGTATATAGCTGACAGCTATATGAACTCGGATGTTGCCACGCGGGTCCGAGTGGGGTATTCGAAGAATCTAGATTATCTCGGTGATCTAGCTGCCGTCGCATACCGCCTGTTGAGCGCCACTTTCTTGGGATTTTTATCTAAAGCCTTGTGATTTACTATCTACAGACTTTAGTCTGACGCCACTCAATCTACCGGTGGTTCAGGTCACGTCAGTGCCGTTCCGCTACGCGTGACAGGAGTTCGACACACCATGCCCTCGACCATCTTCAGGCCGCGGTATCTCGCGGCCGGAACGACCTTGCTTCTCGCACTGGCCGGATGCGGCGGCACCTCCCACGACGGAGGCGCGGGAGGTGGGAAGAACTTCACCGGAGCCCCCGTCACCGTCATGACGATCGCGCCGGTCAAGTCCGCGGCGATGAACACCCCCGAGATCGTCACCGCCGCGGAGGCGGCCGTCGACACCATCAACGCCGCCGGCGGGCTCGGTGGCCACGAGGTGAAACTCATTGCGTGCAACGACGGAAACGACGCCAACCAGGCCGGTGACTGCGCACGTCAGGCGGTCAGCGCCAAGGCGGTCGCGGTGTTGGGCGGATTCACCACCAACGGCTCCACGATCGTTCCGATTCTGGAGAAGGCCGGAATTCCGTGGATCGGCGACCCCGCCTTCTCTGCCGAAGAACTCTCCAGCAAGGTGTCGTACCCGCTGGTGTCCGGTGCGGCCGCGTTCGCGGGCATCGGCGCCCGCGCCGGCCGGGACGGCTGCGCTTCGATCTCGATGGTGCTGTACGACGTGCCGAGCTCGGAAAAGGCCGCGCAACTGATCAACCTCGGTATCGCCAGTGCCAAGGGCCAGCCGGCCGGCCACATCAAGGTCCCCACGACCACCACCGACTTCAGCAGCGTCGCGAAGTCGGCGGGCAATTCCGACTGCGCCATCGTCGGTCTGCCCAACGACCAGGTGGTCGCGCTCGCGACCGCCGCGCGGACGCTCGGTGAGAAGACCCGGTACTACGCACTCCAGGGGGCCCTCAACAACCAGGTCCTCAGCGGGGCCCGGGACGCGCTCGACGGCGCCACCTCCGCGGTGAACTTCGTGGTCGCGACCGATCCGGCGTGGAACGCGGCCAAGGCCGCGTCGAAGAAGGTCGACTGGACCTACCCGTACAACCAGAACACCTGGGCCTCTTATCAGGTACTGACCCAGGCACTCGCAGGCGCCACCGATATCTCGGCGGCGTCGGTCACCGCGGCCCTCGACAAGACCACCAACGCGACCGCCGGTGGTGTGACGGCACCGATCGACTTCACCAAGGAATTCCCGGTACCCGGTCTCAACCGGGTGTTCAACCCGAACATCGTCTTCGTGAAGGCGCAGGGCGGCGCGGTCGTCCAGGACGGTGGATTCGAGAACCTCACCGCTCTGTTCGCGGGCTGATCAAGACTGTGCCGCACCGGGATTCGGTGCGGCACAGCTTCCGAGCCCCACCGTTTCGCAAGGAAGACTCAGATGAGTGCGACGTCATCACCGGCGATCCCCCTCGGCGAACCCGTGGTTCGCGCGATCGGTCTCACCTCCGGATACGCCGGAACACCCGCGGTCCAGGACATCGACCTGACCGTCCACGCGGGCGAGGTCGTCGCCCTGCTCGGCGCCAACGGCGCGGGCAAATCGACCACCCTGCTCACGCTGGCCGGTGAGCTGGCGCC
Source organism: Nocardia sp. alder85J (assembly GCF_020176955.2). Classification (GTDB taxonomy): domain Bacteria; phylum Actinomycetota; class Actinomycetes; order Mycobacteriales; family Mycobacteriaceae; genus Nocardia. Next base: position 337,297 of record NZ_JAIUCZ020000009.1, on the reverse strand, counting down.
GATGGGTGGGTCGGTCGAGGTGCTCGGCCTGGGCCGCCGCCACCGCCTCGACTACCGCGCCCGGCGCGGCCTGGGGTACCTGACCGAGGGCCGGTGCGTCTTCATGGAACTGACCGGCTGGGACAATCTGCGACTCGGACGAGGTACCCCGGCCCGCGCGCTCGAGTTCTTCCCCGAACTCGAACCGCACCTGGGCAAACGAGCCGGACTGCTGTCCGGTGGCCAGCAGCAGATGCTCGCCCTGGGCCGGATTCTGGCCGGCGAACCACAACTGATCCTGGCCGACGAACTCTCGCTGGGCCTGGCGCCGATCGTGGTGCGGAAACTGCTGTCGGTCCTGCGGTCGGCTGCCGACCGCGGCGCCGCTGTCGTGCTCGTGGAACAGCATGTCCACCAAGCGCTGGGGATCGCCGACCGAGCCTACGTGCTCAATCGCGGCCGCGTCGCGATGTTCGGATCCGGCGCCGAACTCCGGACGCGCGCCGACGAGATCGCCGCTCACTACATCTCCAAGGAGACCTGACATGGACGTATCGACCTTCGCCCTCATCGGTCTCGGCACCGGCGCGATCAACGTCCTCCTGGCCGCGGGGCTCGTGCTGATCTACCGGGGCTCGGGCGTCATCAACTTCGCCCACGGCGGGTTCGCTCTGCTCGGGGCCTTCATCGTGATGGACCTGCGCACCCAGCACGACATGTCCTGGCCGCTGGCACTGGGCGCGGCGGTGATCGCGACCGCCGTCGCCGGACTGCTCGTGCAGGCGCTGGTCATGCGGCCGTTGCGTACGGCGAGCCCGCTGGCCCGCGTGATCGCGACCCTCGGCGTGCTCACCGTCCTCATCCAGGGCGTCCTGCTCGAATACGGTGCCGAACAGCGGACCGTCCCGCTGCCCGTGCCGTCCGGACCGGTCCGGATCGCCTCCGATGTGGTCGTCGGAAAGCAGAACTTCTACCTGGTCGCCATCGCGGTGGTCGTGGTGGTCGCGTTGTCGGTCACCACCTTCCGGACCCGAATCGGCAACGCCCTGACCGCCTCCGCCGAGAATTCGCGGGCCGCCGCGGCACTGGGGTGGTCACCGAACCTGCTCGCCGCACTGACCTGGGGCCTGGGCGGAGCACTGGCCGGGCTGGCGGGCGCCCTGTTCCCGGCCACGTCCACGGGTTTCATCTCGATCGCGCAGATGAGCGTCCTGATCGTCGGCGGACTGGCGACCGCGCTGCTCGCGCAATTCCGTTCCTACTACCTCGCCCTCGCCGGCGGGCTGGCGATCGGCATCATCCAGGCGCTCACCACCCGGTATGTCGACCAGACCGGCGTCGCCGACGCCGTCCCCTTCCTGGTCATCGTCGTCGTCCTGGTGGTGCGCGGCAAGGGACTGCCGGTTCGTGGTACCGCCGCCGACCGCCTGCCCCGGGTCGGGACCGGCCGGGCGCATCCCGCCGTGGTCGTTCCGATCGCGGTGGCGGCCATCGCGCTGCTGCGATTCGCGACGCCCGGCGACTGGTATCCCGCCCTGATCGTCTCGATCTGCTTCGCCGTCATCGGCCTGTCGGCAGTCGTGCTCACCGGCTATGCCGGGCAGCTGTCGCTCGCGCAGTTCGCGCTGGGCGGTGCGGGGGCATACGTGGCCGGCCGCTTGGCCGCCGCGCGGGGCTGGCCGTTCGAACTGGCGCTGCTCGCCGGGGTGGTCGGCGCCATGGTGCTCGGCCTGCTCTTCGGTCTGCCCGCGTTGCGCACCCGGGGTGTCAACCTCGCGGTGGTGACCTTCGGTCTCGGGTTCGCGCTGCACCAGATCCTGTTCAGCAACAGCGATTACACCGGTGGCGAGTTTCAGACGAAGCCGTCCTCCCTGCATTTCTTCGGCGTCGACGTCGACCCGATCTCGCACGCGGACAACTACAGCCTGCTGTGTGCGGTCTGGTTCATCGTTCTCGCACTGGTGGTCGCGACAGTCAGACGCGGACGAGTCGGCCGCCGGCTGCTGGCCGTCCGCACCAACGAGCGTGCCGCCGCGGCGATCGGGGTGAGCGTTCTCCAGAACAAGCTGTACGCCTTCGTGCTGTCGGCGGGTATCGCCGGCGTGGGCGGAGTCCTCTTCGGCTTCAGCTACCCCACCGTTCTCTACCAGCAGTTGTTCGTCCCGGACCGGTCGATCACGGTGCTCGTCATCACGGTGATCGGCGGCGTCGGATATCTCGGGGGCCCGGTCCTCGGCGCACTGCTGGTGCCGGGAGGTATCGCGGTCCTGCTGTTCGACACCTCCTCGGCCGCGAGCACCACGGACGACGGCTTCGCGAGGTTCGTGCCGCTGCTCACCGGAATCGTGCTGGTAGTCATGCTGATCGCCAACCAGAACGGCCTCGTCGACCAACTGTGGCAACCACTGCGCCGACTCGGATCCCGGTGGGCAGGCGAGCAACGATTCACGGTCGCGCCGGGCCCACGGTCCGCGGTGGCGGCCAAGTCGCTGGAGGTGCGTGGGGTGACCCAGACCTTCGGTACCTTCACCGCGCTGACGGAGGTGAGCGTGACCATCGCGCCCGGACAGGTCGTCGGGGTGCTCGGCCCCAACGGTGCGGGCAAGACGACGCTCATCGATGTGATCACCGGCTACAACCGGCCGGATTCGGGTGCGATCATCCTGGATCAGCAGGACATCACGGCCTGGCCGCCGCATCGCCGGGCTCGCGCCGGCCTGGTCCGTTCGTTCCAGTCCCTCGAGCTGTTCGACGATCTCACCGTGCGCGAGAACCTGCTGGCCTCGTCGGAGAAACAAGATCTTCTGGCCTATCTCACCGGCCTGTTCCATGCGGGGACTCCCCGGCTGACCGACACCGTGTCCACCGCCGTCGAGGAACTCGAACTCACCGATGTGCTGCACCAGCGGCCGGAGGAATTGTCGTACGCGCGCCGGCGACTGGTCGCGATCGCGCGGGCCATCGCGGCCCGCCCCTCGGTACTGCTGCTGGATGAACCCGCGGCAGGCCTCGACGAATACGAGAGCGCCGAACTCGGCCGTCTCATCCGGCGGCTGGCCGACGACTGGGGCATCGGCGTGCTGTTGATCGAGCACGACGTCAAACTGGTGCTGGACAACAGCGACCGGGTGGTCGTCCTGGAATTCGGACGCGTGATCGCCGAAGGTACCCCCTCGGACATCCGGCACAGCGATGTCGTACGCCGCGCCTACCTGGGCGAGAACCCGGAACTCGTCGAGCCGCTGGAGACCGGTGGGGGTGTTCAGGCCGCTGTCGGCTGAACCGGACGCGCACCGCTCAGGCCACCGGCTCCCCCGGTGCGGCCGGTTCCGGTACCGCGGCCTTCGACAGCGGATCGGCGATGTCCTCCAGCGACTTCCCCTCGGCATTCACCCCGAAATACCAGGCGATGACCCCACCGACGATCATCGTCCCGGCGCCGATGACATACCCCCAGGTCAGGGGCACCCGATCCGGATTCGGATTGTCGGAGCCACCGATCAGATGCCCGAACAGATACGGCGCCACCACACCGCCGGTGCCCTGCGCGATCGCGAAGAAGAAGGAGATGGCCTGGCCGCGCAGTTCCAGCGGAAAGATCTCGCTGACGGTCAGATACGCCGACGACGCGCCCGCGGAGGCGAAAAAGAAGATCACGCACCAGAATACGGTCTGCCCGGTGGCGTCGAGGATGCCGTCGTGGAATGCCCAGGCCGACCCCAGCAACAGCACACCCGAGACCAGATAGGTGCCGCTGATCATGACCCGCCGGCCCACACTGTCGAACAGCGGCCCGAGCACGAGCGGCCCGAGCAGGTTGCCGACCGCGAACGGGAAGAAGTAGTACCCGGTGTGGTCCGAGGGCACATGGTAGAAGTGGATCAGCACCAGCCCCTCGGTGAAGAAGATCGCGTTGTAGAGGAATGCCTGGGTGGCCATCATCGAGAAGCCCAGGAACGAGCGAGCCGGGTAGCGGCCGAAGAAGATCCGGGCCATCTGCGGATAGGTGAGCCGATCGGTCGCGGTCAGCGCCAGCATCTTGCTCTCGTCCACCGGCGGTAGTTCCAGCCCGTACTCGTGCAACCGTTGCTCGATCTCGTCGACGGTGCGTTCGGCCTCGACGGCGCGGCCGTGGGTGAGCAGCCAGCGCGGACTCTCCGGAATCCCCCGCCGCAAGAAGATGATGAACAACCCGAGCACCGGACCGATGAAGAAGCCGATCCGCCAGCCCCAGTGCACCGGCACGTAGTTCTCGTTGTACAGGACCAGACTGGCCGCCGCACCCAATGCCGCACCCGCCCAATAGGTTCCGTTCACCGCGATGTCGACCCGGCCGCGGTACCGGGACGGGATGATCTCGTCGATGGCGGAGTTGATCGCGGTGTACTCACCGCCGATGCCGGTCCCGGCCAGGAACCGCAGCAGAAACAACGACCAGGCGTTCCAGGCGAATCCGGCCAGCCCGCTGCCGAGCAGATAGATCGCCAGCGTCAGGATGAACAGCTTCTTGCGGCCGAGCCGGTCGGTGAGCCGGCCGAAGACCAGCGCGCCGACCACCTGTCCGGCCAGGTACCAGGATGCGGTGGCGCCGACCTGGCCGCTGCTCAGGTGCAGCGTGCGGATGTCGCCGAGCGGCCCGCCCATACTGCTGACGATCTGGATCTCGAGCCCGTCGAGCACCCAGGACACACCGAGGCCCACGACGATGAGCCAGTGGAAACGGGTCCACGGCAGCCGGTCCATCCGGGCGGGGACCAGGCTTCGGACTATCTGCCCCGGCGATATCGGCGGGGTCGGGGTATGCGGCGTTGACATGTCGGTTCCTTCATCGATGGCGAATCCGCGCTGGTACTACTTGGTCCACAGGCTGAGGCTGGCCTCGCCGGCGGTGAGGAGATGATCGATGCGCATGGCGCTGCGGGCGATCTCCATCGCCGCGACATGGTTGGTGTCGGTCGGGTCCAGGTGGAAGGTGTTGGTGGCCTCCTTCAGTCGCTGCGCGATCTCGATGCCCACCTTCCGGCGGGTGTCGTCGGTGACGGCCCGCCACTGCGCGAGCGGCATCTGCTGCTCGATCTCCGGGAGATCGGCATGGTTGTCCACCAGACGCAGTGCGCGGGCGACGAAGTTGTGGTCGACATCGTGTTCGTCGTCCCACAGCGGCCGGGTGGCCCCGCGTTCGAACAGACCGGCCGCCTCCGCGGCCTGCGCCGTGTACGCCGCGCGCCGTTCGGGGGTGTAATTGCGGGTGCGCGACGCCAGCCGCAGCGCGGCGGCGGCCTCGCTCAGCGGCGCGTAACCGACACCGCTGGTGGCGGCTTCGTCCAGCATGTGGCGATGCACCCGGACCGCGTGCTCGGCCATGATCGGCGAGAAGTGCGCAGCCAGCAGGGCGCCCTGCGCGTCGGCGCCGTCGCCGCCGAGTTCCAGCACGTTGGTGACCCCCGCGGCGGCGGCGCGGGCGTTGCGCCCGCCGAATATCTGCACCGCCGCCCGGGCCGCCCCGTCGTGCGCGTTCTTGCCCGCGGTCAGCCGGGCCATCCAGCCGCCGGTCGCCTCGGGCGGGATCTCGCCGAGCAGCAGCCGGTAGTTCAGGTCGTTCATGTGCTGCGACTTCTTCGACCAGTACCCGAGCGGATTGGGCCGCCGGAACGCCCACGAGGTGACCGGATTCGCGTTGATCGCACCGATCTCGTTGAATCCGGCCATGGCCCGGCCCGCCAGATGCCCCGGCGACAGGCTGTAACGCAGTGTGGCAGCGCTCATCTCGGCCGGCGAGGCGGCCCCGGCGCCGGCCGGCCGCCCGGCCAGCGCCGCCCGGATCTGCTCGACCACCCGCACCTGACCACCGACCAGGCTCAGGTCCAGGCGCCGGAACAACGCGAACCCGGCGACCAGCACCATCGCCCCGACGAAGATCACCGCCATCCCGCTGCCGGGCGCGGCCCGGAACACCGAGTCGAGCAGCAGCGCGTACACGCCGAGGAAGACCGTGTAGACGATCATGGCCATCGCGTCGGTGAAGATGTCGACCAGATTCCGGATCAGGAACGTCTGGGTCGGCCCGTACACGAAACCGCCTGCGGCGAAGCCGAAGATGGCCAGCACGCCGTGGTACACCGACGACAGCGCGGCCAGGAAGATCTTGATCGCCAGATACGCCAGGAACAACAGCAGGATCGTGGCGAAGACGATCAGCACCAGCCCGGTACCGATCTGCCCGACACTGGGATTCTCGATCTTGGCATGCGCGTAGGAATCTCCGCAGGCGGACATCTCACCGGCGATCTGGCCCTCGCTGCCGGCCCGCACGCCCGCCGACCAGGCCGCGCGGCAGGCGGGCGAATCGTCGACCACATGCCCGAAGTTCCACACCTGCAACGGATGCCGGGCGAAGTTGTCGGACAGGCTGCCCTGCAATCCGGTCAGGATCGCCTCCGGCCGCGGGGTGTCCTGTCCGGCGACCCCGGCCGCGATCGTGATGCCGACATTGCGGCCCTGTGCGAGCAGTCCGTCGGAGGACAGCACATCGGCCAGCGGATGCGCCAGGTAGGTGGCGCCCAGCACCGCGACCGCCAGCATCGCCGCGACCTGGATCGCGGCCTTGGCGTGGTATCCGCGCAACACGAACCAGCCCACGCAGAACGCGCCCGCGGTCGCCGCGACGGCCAGCACGATCGGGGTCGCGATCTGGTGGGTCAGTCCGTCCCCGATCGCGGTCAGCGGTTTGCCGAGCCAGTCCAGCCAGTGAAAGCTCAACACATACCCGGTTACCCAGACCGCGCTGATGACCACCACCATGAAGACGGTGAATTCGACGCCGAGCACCAGTGCCAGCGCGGTGGTCCCGGGGTGCAGCAGACTGCCCGAATTGGTCGCGAACATATAGCTCGACAGCGGCACCCCGGACGTGTCGCGGACATCGGTCCACGACAATCCGTCGATCGCGGACATACTGCCGCCGGACAATGCGCCGTTGTTCGCGTCAGCGATCGATCCCCCGATCAGCCACAGCGCCAGCAGCACCAGCGGAGCAACCAGCAACCGGACAGTGACCCGGCGGGCACGGGTGGCGGACGCCCAGGCCCGGCATCGTCGCCACACCATTCGCGGACTGTGCAATTCCGCGTACCACTCGGCAGGACGGCCCGGCAGGGCCTCGATACGGACTTCCCGGACGCGTGACGACATCTCCGCACCACTAACTCGAGAACCAGATGAACCCCAGATTGCAGCCAAGTTACACAGACGATGGCACGATGTAAACAGGGCCGATGGGCAATGGCACGCCAATCGATCGCCACAGTGCGCCACCGGATTCGCCCGACATGCCCATTCGGCCTCGCTATCACCGAACCGCCGCGTCAACAGCCCTGAACATGCCGCCGCGGACCTCGCACCTGCGACGCCGCGACCCCCCGGACGCGCCGAGCCAATTTGCCGCAACATCAACCTTTTAAATGCGACACTGGGACGGCAGGGGAAGGACGCTCATGATCGCGACCTACGGACATCACAGTTACGGGGTGCTCAGTGACGAAGTGCGCCAAACGAATCGGCCCGCCGCGCCGGCCATCGAGGTCGGTGCGGCGATCGGCACCGCCGCGACCGCCGTCGCCGCCTTCGACGCGGCGCTGCGCGATCTCGGGGTGGGCGATGCCAATCTGATCCGGCTGTCGTCGGTGATCCCACCGCAGGCAACCATCGAACGCACCCGCCGAGTGCGCAAGCCGATCGTGTGGGGTGATCGGTTGTACTGCGTCTACGCCGCAGGATACGCCCTCGAGCCCGGCGCGCGGGCGGCGGCCGGGCTGGGCTGGACGGTACAGACCGACGGGTCCGGCGCCGGGCTGTTCGTCGAGCACGAAGGCGAAACCGCCAGGGAGGTGGACGATCTCATCCACGCCAGCCTCGCGGACATGACCGCGGGCCGGCCACAGCACTTCGGCCCGGTGCGCACCTGCACGGTCGAGGCGCGCGCGGACCGGCGGCCGGTCTGCGCGCTGGTGCTGGCCGCGTACGCCACCGCGGGCTGGGGCGAGGCCACCACCGGCCGGGCCGACACGCCCGTCCGGGGCGAGGCGGCCTGCGTCGACACCACCGGCCGGTGGTCGGCGGGTCCCGGCCGGGGCAGGCCGTGATCGCGGGCGGCGAGTGCTCACTCGCGGACGGCACGGCGATCCATGTCAGCATCGAGGACACGATCCCCGATTCCGAAATCGATGGCTTCCACCAGCTGTACGAGGCCGCCTTCGGCGCGTTGCGCACCCGGGCAATTGCCCGGCAAGTGTTGCATCGCAACGAGTTCCACGACGAGATGACCGACCCGAGGGTGCAGAAGCACGTGGCCCGCACCCCCGACGGCATCCCGGTGGGCCTGAGCACGCTGACCCGGCGCCTGGAGACGGTGCCGTGGATCAGCCCGGACTACTTCGCAGCACGTTTCCCGTTACACGCGGCGCGTGATGCGATCTACTATGCCGGGTTCACTCTGGTCGACCCAACTGCGCGACAGGGCACGGCATTTCATGCCATGATCGCATCGATTGTCCGGATTCTGGCGGCAGAGCGTGCGGTCGTCGGCTGGGACATCTGCTCGTACAACAATTCTCGGTATTCGTTCGCGGACGCGCTTCGGGCAGCGCTCGATGAGCACGCGGACGCGGACGTCGCGGTGGAGGACACGCAAACCTACTACGCGGCACGGTTCACAGGGGACGACGTGGACAAGGGGGGCTGATGGCAGCCGACGGACGACGTACCGGCCGCACCTGGGTGTGCGGCAACGGATCACCATGGCGGGCAACGATTCCCGTCGTGGTCCTGGCGGTGATCACGGTGCCGCTGGCGGGCCGGCCGGTGGCGCTGGTCGCCATGCTCGTGGTGGTGGCGGCGACGCTGGCGATGATCTGCGCGGGTGTGCACCGGCACCGGCCGCCGGTGCCGGTGGCGTGGCTGCTGCTCGCCGCGTCCTCGGTGCTGTTCTGCGTCGGCACCACGCTGCGCGACTTCCTGGAGTGGCACATCCCGCCACTGGACGATCTGTTCACCCTCGGCGGGTACGTGGGCGTCGGTGCGGCGGCGGTGCTGTGGCTGGTGCCGCGGCGCACCTTCCACATCGACCTGATCCTGGACTCCTGGCTGATCGGGCTCGGCGCGCTGCTGGCCTCCTGGACCTTCCTCATCTCACCGGTCCTGCACGCGGCGCGGGTTTTCGACGGGCCCACCCTGATCCGGGTCACCTATCCGGTGGTCGACGCGCTGCTGCTGACGGTGGTGACCCATTCGATGGTCACCGCCGGGCGCTCGGAAACCTCACTGCGCCTGGTACATCTGTGCCTGCTGACCGTGCTGGGCAGCGATCTGGGCTACAACCTGGACGCCGCCGGATACGTCGACCTCGGGCCGGACGTACTGCTCGTCCCGCAGCTGCTGGCCTTCCTGCTGGTGGGCCTGGCCGCACTGCATCCGACGATGGTGACCGTCGGCCAGCCGCGCAACATCCACCCGCACCGGTCCCGGCAACGCGCCAGCTTCATCGCGGTGCTGCTGGTGGTCGCCTCGCTGGGGCCGGTCGTCGGGTCCAACCTCGACACGCTCGACCGCGCGGTGGTGTCGGCATTGCTGGCGGTGCTGCTCGTCGGCGTGCTGGCCCGCAGCGAACGCGCGGTGGTGCGCAGCCTGCGCAGTGAGCGCCGCGCGCAATACCAGGCCGAGCACGACCTGCTGACCGGTCTGGCGAACCGGGCCGCGCTGCTGCGCGCACCGGTGGTGTACCAGGACCGTTGGGCCGGGCGGCCGCTGTGCCTGCTGTTCCTGGATCTCGACGGGTTCAAGGCCATCAACGACACCCACGGCCATGCCGTCGGTGACGAGTTGATCGCCGGCGCCGCGGATCGGATCCGCCACGTCATCGGCCGCGACGATCTGGCGGCCCGGTACGGCGGCGACGAATTCGTGGTGCTGGGCTGCGCGAACCGCCAGGAGTCCGCGGTGCTGGCCGAGCGGTTGCTCGCGGCCTTCCAGCAGCCGTTCGAGCTCACCGCCGGCCCGGTGTCGGTGGCCCCCAGCATCGGAATCGCCTGCGATGCCCCGCGCGACGCGGACGACACCGTGTACGACCTGCTCCGCGAGGCGGATTCGGCGATGTACCACGCGAAGGAGTATTCGCTGGGGTACGTGTTCTACGACGACATCCGGAATCTGGGCCACGCGGCGAGCAGCCGGCGGAACTGGCGGCGGGAGACCGCGGTATAGCCTCCCGCCGCGGGACTACGTCAGCTCGTCGAGCAGGCGGCGGGCGTTCTCCAGTTCGGCCTGCAACTGCTCGACCTTGGCCCGCTGGCTGGTGCGCACCGATTCCAGCACCGAATCGACGACCTCGGCGACCTCCGGATGCAGCAGCTTGGCCGCCTGCGCGACGGCCGCGCCGGCCACCGACAACCCGCGCACGGTGCGCTTCTTGCCGTTGACCACGTCGACGGTCCATTCGCCGTCGGCGGTACCGGACAGCGTCACGGTGACCTCCGGCGTCTTCGCTTTCTTCGGGGCGACGGGCGCCTTCTCGCGCGGCGGCCGCGCGGCGCCGGCGGGCTTCGGCGCCCCGGGCCGGGCCGCCTCCGCACCCGGCGCGGCCGGCGTCGGATCCGGCTCGGCGGCAACGGGGTTGGCCGGCTCCTGATTCGGCGTCGACGGCAGGGTCACGGTGGACGGGGTCGTCACTGCGGGTTCCTTCCTGGTCGCTGGGGCCGCGGGCGCGGTGCGCCGGGCCGGTTTGGTCAACGTCACTTCGGTGGGCGAGAACGACAGCACATCTTTGGAGCCGGTGGGCCGAACCTGCAGGAAGTCGCCCTCGGTGGGATCTCCGAGGGCGACCACCTTGCCGGAACGGCCTTCCGGCACACCGACAGCCTCCGCGGTGAACCACACCATCGGCGGACTGCCGTCGGCGATCTCCGCGGCGATCTGCCGGATCTCGGTGTCGGACAGCGGTTGTGGCTTTGTTCGACGGGACGACATGGGGTACTCCGGACGGGCTCGTAGACGGTCTGCGTGCCAAGAGCATGCCCCATGTCACCGACAAGTCCACATCGGCAGGTCGCCACGGCCCACTATTCGCATGCTGGCAAATATTGAGCTACTGAACATTTCGGCCGATCACCCCGAACGGGACCGATCACTTACCTGCGCGACCGCGAACGAAACCGGCCACCTGCATCGTAGGCGCTCGGCCCGCGTTCGGCAGCGGGTTGCCCGAACCGGCGGCCCCGACGGACACGAGCCGAGAACAATCCCGCATCCGCCGGGCAACATCGACCGGCCGGAGTTCGGCGCCGTCGGCAATCAGGCGCTCGGCGCCGTCGGCAATCAGGCGCTCGGCGCCGGCGGCGGTCCGGATCCGGCGCCGATCAGGCGGCGGTCCGGGCCGATTCGCCGATCACCGCCGGGCGGTCGCCGATCAGCGTGCGCAGGAACAGTTCCTGGCGGCGGCGGCCCTGTGCGGCGGCGCGCTCGGTCCCGCCGGGCAGCACCCGGATCAGCGCGCTGCGGACCAGATTGACCGGAACGCGGGCCAGCGGGTACCACGGCGGCATGGTCGCGGGCAGGCCCAGCTGCCGCATCGACGACGGGCCGAGGAACGTGCTCGCGATCGAGAGATGCTGGGCCCGCGCGATCCGCCCCCGCAGCCCGGACAGATTGCGGTAGTGCCAGCGCAGCGGATCGTCGGCCATCGGCATGGCCAGCTGCGCGCTGGTCTCGTCGGGATTGGTGATGGCGGTCATGCAGTGGTAGAGAATCCGCACCGAATCGCGGAAACCGTCCGGCAGCCATTCGTCCCGGACCCCGATCAGCCAGCCGACGTAGCGGGTCAGATGGGCGGCGGCGTCCAGCTCGCCGCGGGCCGGCAGGATGCCCATCGGCATCGCGCCGAGGAACGGCGAGATCAGCGCGCCGACCAGGGTGGCGGCCATATCGGTCTGGTTGATCGGCAGCCCCCATTCGGCGGCGTCCCAATCCGGTTGCGCCGCCAGGTGCCGCCGGACCAGCGCGTGGATCAGGCGCACCTGCATCGTCGCCCGATAGCCGCGGCCCAGCGGCCGCATGCCGTCGTCGGAGGTGACGTCCAGGGCCCACTGCAAGGTCTCCGCGAACCGCTTGGCCGGCCCCTTCTCCAGGGCGCCGGTGCGGATCAGCGTCTTGTTGAACCCGGAGGCCAGGTAGCCGCCGAGCAGCGCCACGTCCCGGGCGATGTACAACCCGTCGGTGCCGCCCATTCGGAACACCCGCTCGGCGCGGCGGATGGCCGACCAGTCCACCCACTCGGGCACCGTCTCGTACACGCCGAAGAATTCGCGCAACGGTTCCGGCGCACCCGGGATCGACGAGATCCCTTCGCGCAGCGCCTGTTCGAACAGCGGCCGGGTGGTCGCCATCCCGGTCTCGGACATCCAGTCGACCAGCCGGTCCATCGGCTCGTCGCCGACGAGCAGCGCCTCGCCCAGTGCCTGCCACTGCTGCGGGGACGGGTTGCCGATGCCCAGCAGTACGGCGAAGGCCCGCAGGCCCGGGACCTTACGGGGTGTCGCGGGATGACGATGCGGGACGGGGGAATTCATCGGTGGTCTCCTTCGGGCCGATGCCGTGTTTCACCAGCGGCACGACGGCGGTGCGCACGAAATCCCGTGCGCGATCCGGATCTTTGAAGTTCACTCCGCCCGCGGGCGTGAGCAGTAGTGAATGTGCCATCCGCGCAAGCAGTTCCGCGACCGGACGGGGATCGTAGGCGTCGATGAGGCCACGTTGCCGGGTCAGTTCGAGAACCGCGACGATGTATTCGATGCCCTGCCGGACCATCTCCTCACCGCGGACGGTGTAGAAGCTCATCGCCTCGTCGGGCGCCACGTTGAGCAACTGGGTCACCAGCGGATGATTGCGGGTGGTGTGCAGGACGTAGAGCACGGCCGCCTCGATCTGGGCGTCGACCCCCGCGGTGGTGGTGACCACCGCGGTGACCTCGGCGAGCATCCGGCGGGTCTCCCGCGCCAGCGTGGCGTCGACCAGGTTGTCCTTGCCCGCGAAGCGGCGGTAGATGGTGATCCGGTTCAGACCAGCCCGGCGGGCGATGTCGTCCAGGCTCGCCCGGCGGATACCCACTTGCAGGATCCGTTCCAGGGCCGCGTCCATGATGCGTTCGTCCACATCGTCCCGGTCCGTCCCCATGTGAAACAATGTAAGACAATTTGTTTCATCGCGTCAACGGCGGATCGGGGCCACCGCCGGGCCACCATGCTTCATACCCATCCGTGATGACGTTCATGCGTGCTGGTTATGGCGGTTTTCCGGAAAGCAGACAAGATCGACGTCCGGCTCGGATCGGACTACGATCCGCTGGTATACCTGTGCCGCCGACCTCGGCGAACACGGGCAGGCCGCCCCGGCGGCGGTTCGGGAGTACAAGGGCAAGAGGGGTTTTCGCGTGGACAGACCGGCATGGGCACCCGACGGCGTGGACATGACGCGGGCCAGCCCGGCCCGGATGTACGACGCGCTACTGGGTGGCTCGCACAATTTCGAGATCGATCGACTGGTCGCCGAGCAGGCCAAGAAGCTGGTGCCGGACCTGCCGCGGCTGGCACTGAGCAACCGGGCCTTCCTGCGCCGGGTGGTCCGGTTCCTCGCCGAATCCGGCATTCGGCAGTTCCTCGACATCGGCTCCGGCATTCCGACCGCCGGCAACGTGCACGAGATCCTGCAATCGATCGACCCGGAGATCCGGGTGCTCTACGTCGACATCGATCCGGTCGCGGTCACCCACTCCCGCACCATCCTGGCGAATGTGCCGGGGGCCGATGCCATCCAGGGCGATCTGCGCAAGCCGGAGGAGTTGCTGGCCACGGCCGCCGGCACCGGACTGATCGATATCGACGAACCGATCGGCCTGCTGCTGATCGCGGTGCTGCACCTGTTGCAGGACGACGAGCAGCCGGCCCAGCGGGTGGCGGCGCTGCGGACCGCGCTGCCGGTCGGCAGCCATGTGGCCATCTCGCATCTCACCTCCGCGCTGCGCCCCGACGCCGCCGCGCTGCTGGGTGACCACTCCGCCAACACGAGTCACGTCGGCATCCGCTTCCGGGACCGGGCCGCGATCGAGGCGATGTTCGACGGGTGGGACGTGCTCGAACCCGGTGTGGTGGAATTGCCGCAATGGCGACCGGAATCCGATCGCGACCTGCACGAGGCCCCCGGCCGCTCGCTCGGGCTGGCGGGGGTGGGGCGCAAGATCTGATCGTTTCGGCGGGCGCGGGGGCGCCGGGACATCCGCCGCGGCGGCAGCAACACCGGAAGTTCGATCACTAGGGATACGGCAGGGGTGCACAGGGTGGGTTCGCACGAGTTGGGGGTGCGTTGGGCCGACGCGCTCGACGGCGTCGTCGCGCCGACCCTCAACCGAACCCAGATCGAAGCGCTGCTGGCCGGTTTGAGCGAACAGTTGCTGGCCGCGCTGCGTGGCGCCGCGGAGGTGAGCGTCGCCCGGATCGCGGCGTCCTCGCTGGTGGCCGCCAACTATCGCGACTCGGCCGCGGTGAGCCGGTCGGTGTCGATGATCTGCCGCGACATGGTGGATGCCGTGTGCCCGGACCGGGCCGAGCCGGAATACGAGCGGGTGCGGCAGCGCGCGATCGAGGTGGCGGGTGAATTCGCCGCCGGTTTCACCGCGACGCTGCGCTCCACGGCGCTGGCCGAACAGGAGAGCACCCTGGTGGCGGCGCTGGCCGCGGTGCGGGAGGCGCAGGCGCAGCGCCAGTTGTCGGAGGCGCGGTTCGCGGCCGTGTTCGCCGGGGCGTCGATCGGCATCGGGACCATCGATGCCGACACCGGCCGGGTGCTCGACGTGAACGCCGCCTTCGCCGAGATGCTCGGCGTACCACAGGAACGCATCCCCGGCCGGACCGTGCTGGAGGTGCTCGGCGCCGACAACATCGGCCCCGCCTACGACCGCTTCCGGCTACTGCTGCTCGGGCAGGTCGACCGCTTCCGGATCGAGACCCGCACCACCCGGCCCGACGGCAGCCACACCGATATCGACCTGTCCATGTCGGTGGTCCGCGACGCCGACGGCCGGGTGCGGTTCCTGATCGGCGTCGCGGTCGACATCACCGAACGCAAGGCGCTGGCCGACCGGCTCTGGCACGACGCCCATCACGACAATCTGACCGGCCTGGCCAACCGGGTGCTGTTCTTCGATCGGCTCGCCCACGCCACCGGCCCCCTCGGCCTGTGCTACCTGGACCTGGATCGGTTCAAGGCGATCAACGACGCCCACGGCCACACCGTCGGCGACCGGGTGCTGCGCACGGTCGCCGAACGGCTGCGCACCGCCGCCGCCCCGGACGGGCTGGCCGCGCGCATCGGCGGCGACGAATTCATCGTGCTGATCGAGAACTGCACCGGCCGCGACCAGCTCGCCGCCGTCACCGACCGCCTGCTGACCGCCGTGGCCCAGCCCGTAGTGGTTGCGGGACAACTGGTTTCGATCGGCGCCAGCGTCGGCACCACGCTGGTCGACCAGCGCCCGCAGGACGTGGACGCCCTGATGCACACCGTGGATTCGGCGATGTACCGGGACAAGGCGGCCCGGCCGCGCGAGGCGCCGGGGACCGCCGACCATCGGCGGTAGTCCGGATCACTACCGGCATGCTGTCGCGACGCACGCGGGCCACCCACCGCGCGCGGACCCAGGCAGCGGGCACGGGATACCGGCCACCTTGCACCGCACTGCTGTCCCGCTGCCGCCGGCGTCGGGACAGTTCAGAAGAACGTGCCGCCGAACGGCCGTGCGACAGTGGCGAACAGGTCTTCGGCGGCGTCGAGTGCGCCCGGCCGAAGCTCGGTGGCCCGGCCCGCGAGTGCCAGTTGCCGCCAGCCCGTACCGCCGAGGTAGACGGCGGCCAGGCTCGCCACGTCGATGCCGAGGTCGGCCGGATCGCCGGTGCGGATGGCCCCTTCGCCGGTGATCCGGTAATGGCCGGTGTTGGCGGGCAGGATCGGGTCGGTGACCGCCACGACCACCGGTGGCGCCGCGCGGTAGCCGCGGCGTTCGAGGGCGGCGGGCACGTCGACCAGCCGCAGCCAGGTCTCGTCCGCGACCCCGGTGACGGTCACCGCGCGCTCGTCGGTGAACAGGTATCGCAGCGGGCTGTCGACGGGCATGAAGGTGAACACGATCCGATCGACGATGTCGTGGGCCAGCAGATGCCGCAGCAGCCCGCGATAGGCGGCCGGTGTGGTGGCGACGAAATCGTCCACCACCACCGTGCGTTGCGGCTGCCTGGGCCAGCCGTCGGCATCGGCGGGCCGGTACCGCAGGAAACCGTCCTCGGCTCCCGGCTCACCGTGCACCACGGTCCAGCCGCCACCTGCGGCGACCAGTTCCTGTAGCCGCCACCAGTACTCGGGCCGGTCGATCGCTCCCGTCCACGAGAATCCCCCGGTGGCATAGATTTTCGGCAGCGCGTCCCAGCGCGCCCCGGCATCGAGGTAGCGGACCGGACCGCCGGGCGGCACGGTGTCACGCAATCGGGCCCGCCGCCGGTCCAATTCGACGGTCGCGGACACGCTGGCCACCCCGTACCCGAACCGTTCGTAGATGCCGCCCTGCGTGGCCCGCAGACTCGCCACGATCTCCCCGCGCGCGGCGACCTCGGCGAGCTGATGCCGCAGCAACGCGCTGACCACTCCGCGCCGGGTATGCGTCGGCAGCACCCCGACGTGGGTGACCGCGGCGTGCGGCAGCCATTGCCCGCCGGGCGCCACCATTCGGCTGGTGTACGAATCGGCCCCGCCCACCAGCTCACCGTCGAGCCACGCGCCGAGCGTGCGCCCGGGTTCGACGAGCCCGTCCGCCACGTCCGCCGATATCGGCGGCAACCCGACCATCGCGGTCCGGAATATCGCTGCGGCGGAGCGCACCTCGGCGGGGTCGGTGAGAGTGCGGATCTCGATCGTCACCGGTCTACCTCCTCTTTCTCGAGATTCGAGTTCGATACGGCGGCAGGGAGCGCCTGTTCACAGCGGCAAGGTCGGCACCGCGTGCAGCAGGGTTCGGGTGTACGGGTGCTGTGGATCGTCGAGAACGTGTGCCGTCGAACCGGATTCGACGACCGCGCCGTCCTTCAGCACCAGCAACTCGTCGCACAACTGCTGGACGACACCGATATCGTGCGACACCAGGATCAGGGACAGACCGAACCGGGCCGCCAGATCGCGGACCAGGTCGATGATCTGGGCCCGCACCGAGGCGTCCAGCGCCGAGAAGGGTTCGTCGCCGACGAGAATCCGGGGCTGCGGGGCCAGCGCGCGGGCGATCGCGATCCGCTGCCGCTGGCCCCCGGAGAACTCGTGCGGATACCGTTGCGCCGCATCGACTTCCAGGCCGACAGCGATGAGCAGTTCGGCGACCCGGGCGTCGTGGTCTCCTGGGATGCGCAGACATTCCAGGGGTTCGGCGATCGAATCGCGCACGGTGCTGCGCGGATCCAGCGAATCGAGCGGGTCCTGGAGGACCACCTGCACGTCCCGGCGGAACCAGCGCAGATCGCGACCGGCCACGGTCCGCCCCCGGTAGCGGACCGTCCCCGCGTCGGCGGCCTCCAGCGCCAGCAGCAGTCGCAGCAATGTCGACTTCCCGGAACCGGATTCGCCGACGATGCCCAACCGGCCACCGTCCCGCAGCACCAGATCGACGTCCCGCACCGCGTGCCGCACCGGCGGACGTTCTCGTAACGTCCGGCGCGGCAGCCGATAGCTGCGGGTCAGCCCGGCCGCCGCCAGCACGGGGGCCACATCCGTCTCACTCGCCATCGTGGTCCTCCCCACTGCTCGGCGCCGGCCGGCCGGTCCCGTCCGAGTCATCGGCATCCGGCGGAGCCGCGTCCGACCCGGCGACGTCGGGCGGCGGAACCCGTTCGGTGGTAGTGGCCTGGGTGGCGGCGGGATCCGCGTCGAGCCGAGCGGGCGGGGCCGGGTGGCGGAAGGAGGCGGCGCGGGCCAGGTCCAGCAGGGTGCGGGTGTACGGATGGCGCGGGTTGTGCAGGATCTCTTCCAGGCGGCCGTCTTCCAGCACACGGCCGTTGCCCAGCACCAGGACCCGCTGCACCACCTGGGCCAGCACGGCGAGATCGTGGGTGACGAACAGCAGCGCCGTGCCCTGCTCGGCGACGAGATCGGCCAGCAGTGCCAGGATCTCGGCCTGCACGGTCACATCCAGTGCGGTGGTCGGCTCGTCTGCCAGCAGGAGCGCGGGCCGAGAGGCGACGGCCATCGCGATCCCCACCCGCTGGCGTTGACCGCCGGACAGCTGGTGTGGATAGGCGTGCACCAGCAGCTCCGGATCGGGTAGCCCGACCTTGCCCGCCAGCGAAACCGCCTCGGCCAGCGCCTGTTTGCGGGACAGGCCGCGATGCAGCCGCAGCGGCTCGGCGATCTGCTTACCCACCCGCATCAGGGGATTCAGCGCCGACAACGGTTCCTGGAACACCATCGCGATCCGGTTCCCCCGAATCTTCGACAACTCCCGATCGCTACGGCCGAGCAGTTCGCCGCCGTCGAGACGAACACTGCCGGACACCTCGGCCCCGTCCGGCAGCAGACCCGCAACAGCCAAGGCCGTCAACGTCTTTCCCGATCCGGACTCGCCGATCAGACCCAGGCGCTGCCCGGCGTCGAGTTCGAATCCGACCCCGTCGACCACCGCGCGGCCACCGATGCGGACGGTCAGGTCCGCGACCTCGAGCAGCGTCATGCGGTCCCCCTGATGCCGTTGGCCGCCACGCCACCGTCGCGCGGCACCACCGTGATCCCCTGTCGCAGCCGAGGATCGGTGGCGTCGCGCAGGGCGTCGCCGAGCAGGTTGAGGCCCAGGACGGTCAGCGCGACGGCCAGGCCCGGCCACACCACGAGTAGCGGGCGGGCCGAGATGTACGCCTGTTGTTCGTGCAGCAGCCCGCCCCAGGACGGCGTCGACGGGGAGCTGCCGTAGCCGAGATAGGTGAGCGCGGCCTCGGTGAGTACCGATACCGCCATCACCAGCGACAGCTGGACGATGAGAGTCGGAGCGATATTGGGCAGCACATGTTTTCGCACGATTCGCGGGGTCGACGCACCGGCCGCGCGTGCCGCCAGCACGAAGTCCGCCGCCAGTACCCGGGCGATCTCACCGCGCGACACCCGTGCCACCGCGACACCGGCGCTGATCCCGATCGCGGCCAGCACCGTGCCGAGCGAGGCCCCGTAGACCGCGGCCAGCACCATGGCCAGCAGCAGGGCCGGGAAGGCGATCATCAGATCGATGGCCTGTACCACCACCGCACCGAGCCGACGTGGCGCCAGCACGGCCGCGGTACCCAGCAGCACCCCGACCACTGCCGCGATCACCGCCGAACCCACTGCCACGACCAGGGTTTCGCGGCTGCCGGCCAGCAGTTCGCTGAACTGGTCGCGGCCCACCCGGTCGGTGCCGAGGACGTGGCCACGCTGAAAGGGCAACAGCCAGGCGGCATGTGGGTCGGTGGTCTGCGGGTCGAACGGCGTCCACCACACGGCGATCAGCGCGGCCAGCACGAGAACGACCACCACCGCCAGCCCGAACACCCCGGCCGGTCGGCGCAGCAGCGCGCGCAGCACCGTGCGCACCGCGCGGCCGCGCCGCCGCCACGCCGATCGATGCGGCCGGAATGCGGCGCGGCTCATCGAGCACCCGCCGTGCGCGGGTCGATCAGCCGGTGTGCGATGTCGACCAGGAATCCGATCGCCAGGATGGCCGCGACCAGCAGCAGCATCTCACCCTGTACCTTCACCAGATCGCGATTGCCGACATCGGTGACCAGCATGTTGCCGATGCCGGGGAGGGTGAACACGGTCTCCACCACCACTCCCCCGACCAGCAGCGTCGCGATCTGGATACCGAGGATCGAGACCACCGGCAGGGCCGCGTTTCGGAAACCGTGCCGCAGCAACGCCTGTCCGCGCGTCAGCCCCTTGGCGCGGGCGGTGCGCAGGAAATCGGCGTGCAGGACGCCGAGGACGGCCGAGCGCACGAACCGCAGCAGCACCGCACCCTCGGTGAGGCCCAGCGCCAGGCAGGGCAGCACCAGACTGCGGACCGCCTGGCCCGGCTGGTCCCAGCCGTCCACCGGAAAGCCCTGTGCGGGAAGCCATTTCAGCTCGACCGCGAACACCGTGATCAGCAGCAGGGCCAGCCACAGACCGGGAACGGCGATACCCAGCTGCGACAGCGCCGACAGCGCGCCGCCCGCGACGGTGCGGCTGCGCACCGCCGCCCAGGTCCCCAGCGGCAGCGCCAGACTCAGCGAGATCGTGATCGCGCCGATCACCAGCGGCCCGGAAACCTGGAGTTTGCGGCCGAGTTCGGCGCTCACGGAGGCGCCGTTGAGTTGCGAGTGCCCGAAATCGCCGTGCAGCACACCACCGATCCAGGACAGGTACTGCACCGGCAGCGGCCGATCCAGCCCCAGTTGTGCCCGCAGCGCGGCCAGTTGGGCCGGGGTGTAGTTGATGCCGCCGATCGTGGTGGCCACATCGCCGGGCAGCAGCCGCAGCAACGCGAACACCACGATGCTGGCCACCGCCAGCGACACCACCAGCAGCCCGGTGCGGCGCAGGAGGAACAGGGTCACCGCGGCAGTATCGCCTCTCCGTCGTCAGTTTCCAACGCTCACCGGCCGACCGCGAGCCCGCTCAGGTTGTACCGGTTGCTGGTCTCGGCCTGCGGCACCCCGTAGACGCCGGTGCGCACCACGGTGGTGGTCTGCACCAGCAGCAGCCAGTCGGTGGCGGCGTCCTGGGAGATCTGCCGTGCCACGTTCTTCAGCAGGGTGTCGCGCTCGGCGTCGGAGCCGGCCGTGCGGGCCTGGGCGTACCACTGCTGCACCTGCTTGTTGTCGTAGCCGAAGTAGTAGGTGGGCTTGGTGTAGTTGTCGATGTCGTGCGCCTCGGCGTGATCGACCAGGCTGAGCTGGAAGTCCTTGTTGGTGTACACCTTCTGCAACCAGGTCTGGAACTCCACCTGCCGCACGGTCAGGGTCACCCCCACCTTCTTCAGGTCCGACACCAGCAGGTCGGTGATCGACGGCGGGTAGATGTCGGGCACGTCCAGGGTCAGGGGCAGCCCGTTGCCGAAACCCGCCGCCGCCAGCAGCTTCTTGGCGTTGTCCGGGTTGTAGGCGTCGATCGCGGTGAGGTCCTCGTACCAGGGGTCCTGTGGCGGCACATCACTGCCGATGACGGTGCCGGCGCCGTAGGTCGAGACCGCCGCCTTCTTGTCGATGGCCTGCCGGATCGCATGCCGGACATCGGGATTGGTGAACGGCGCCTGGTTCCCGTTGAACGCCAGCACGAACTTGTCGGTGGTGGTGCCCTGCAACACCGTGAACTTGCCGTTGCCGGTGAACGGTTGCAGCAGGGTGGGATCGGCGGCCACCTGGATATCGGTCTGGCCGGTCGACTCGGCGTTGTTCGCCGCGTTGGGATCCTTGATGTAGTGGAACACCACCTTGGCGACCTTCGGCTTCACCCCGGCGTAGGCGTCGTTGCGCTCCAGCGTGATCGACGAGCCACGGTTCCACTGGGTGAGCCGGAACGGCCCGGATCCGTTCTCCGTCCCGTCCAGGGTGGCGAAGTCGGTGCCCTGCTTGTAGACGATGCCGCCGCGCCCGGCCAGCGTCCACAGCAGCTGGGTGTCGCGCTGTTTCAGGGTGATCCGGACGGTCGCCGGATCAGGATCGGTGACGTCGGCGACCGAGGTGAAGTTGGCCGCGCGCACCGACTTCGAGCCCGGTGCGAGCTGCTGCCGCAGCGACCACACCGCGTCGGCGGCGGTCAGCGCGGAGCCGTCGTGGAACTTCGCGCCCGGCGCCAGGTGGAGGGTGTAGGTCAGGCCGTCCGGCGACTCGTCCCACGAACTCGCCAGCGCGGGCACGATCTTGTCCTTCGCGGCGGTGTCGATGCTCAGCAGGCTCTGATACACGTTGTCCAGCAACAACTGTTCCACAGCGGTCCCGGCGGTGCCGAAGATGTCGAGGCTGGTCGGTTCCAGGGTCAGCCGGATGTTCACCGTGGCGGCGGTGTCGAGCTTGTCGTCCGGCGGGGTCGCCGCCTGGGTGGCCGACGCGGTGGCGCCGGGGCCGGTGTCGCCGCCGGTACCGCAGGCGGCGAGCGTCCCGGCGGCGAGCAGCGCGAGGGCAGCCACCAGCACCGGAATCCGGTGTGCGCGTGTCATTGTGGATCCTTTACAGGTGCTCGTCGATGAAGGCCACCACGGTGCGGTAGACCTCGTCGCGGTCGATTTCGTTGAGGATGTTGTGCCGATCCTCCGGGAAGATCGCGGCGCGGGCATCCGGTAGCGCCGCCACCGCCTGCCGGACCCCGGCGACCGGCGCCATGTCGTCGTCCTCGCCGTGCACGAACAGCACCGGCAGCGTGAGCCGCTCCAGCGCCGCCGGGATGCGCGGCGCCGCCGCCCCCAGCGCGCCGAGCGTCTCCCAGCGCAGTCCGCCCTGCCAGGTCAGCGGATCCTCGCGAAGTTGCCGCGCGTAGACCGGATTTCGCACCATCTCGCTCGGATCGCGGCGCAGCTCCCAGGGATCGGTGCCCTCGGACAGGACTTTCAGCACCCAGCTGTCGCCCGCGGCGATCAGCGACGAACCGGCCAGCACCAGCGCCGTTGCGGGAACACCGTGCTCGGCGACCAGCAGCGTCGACACCAGCGCACCCAGCGAGTGCCCGGCCACCACCAGCGGCAGCTCCGGATGCGCCGCGCGTGCCAGCCCGACCAGGGTGGCCGCGTCGGCGATCAGGTCGTCGACCGAGGTGATCAATACCCGCTCGCCGGCGCTGTGCCCGTGCCCGGCGTGATCGGCGGCCCAGACGGCGATTCCGGCCTGCTGCAACGCCGCCGCGAACGGCTCGTAACTGCCGATGTGTTCGCCGAGCCCGTGGAAGAACACCACCAGGGCCCGTGGTCGCGGTGGCACCCACCGTTCGTAGTGGATCGTTCCGGCCACGCCCGCGAATTCAGCCACCCAGTCCCTCTTCCAGATCCGCGATCAAATCGTCCACGCCTTCCAGGCCCACCGACAGTCGCACCAGGCCGGGGGTCACCCCGCTGTCGAGCTGCTGCCGCGCATCCAGTTGCGCGTGCGTGGTCGACGCCGGATGGATCACCAGGCTGCGCACGTCACCGATGTTGGCGAGGTGGCTGAACAGCCGCAACCGGTCCACCAGCGCCCGGCCCGCGTCCAGTCCGCCGGCCAGCTCGAAGGCCAGCACCCCGCCGGCGCCGTGCGGCAGATAGCGTTTCGCGGCGTCGTGCCAGCGGCTCGACGGCAGCCCGGCGTAGTGCACCTGTGCCACCTCCGGCCGCGCGGCCAGCCATTCGGCGATCGCCTGTGCGTTCGCACTGTGCCGGGCCACCCGCAGCGACAGCGTCTCCAGCCCGTGCAGCAGCAGGAAACTGTTGAACGGCGACACCGCCGGGCCCAGATCGCGAACCAGCTTGGTACGCAACCGGGTCAGATAGCCGAGCGCGCCGAAATCCTCGGCGAACACCAGGCCGTGATAGCTGGGGTCGGGGGTGTTCAGCTGCGGCCAGCGCTGCGGTTCGGCGCGGAAATCGAAACCGCCGCCGTCGATCACGGCGCCACCGATGGCGGTGCCGTGCCCGGACAGGAATTTCGTGGTCGAGTGCACGACGATGTCGGCGCCGTGCTCCAGCGGCCGCAGCAGATACGGTGTGGGAACGGTGTTGTCGACCACCAGCGGAATTCCGGCCGCGTGCGCGACATCCCCGACCGCGGCCAGGTCGAGGACGTTGCCGAGCGGATTGCCCACGGTTTCGGCGAACAGCGCCTTGGTGTTCGGGCGGATCGCCGCCCGCCACTGCGCGAGATCGTCCGGATCGCCGACGAAGTCGACGGTGATGCCGAGATCGGCGAAGGTGTAGGCGAGCAGGTTGTAGGTGCCGCCGTACAGGGTGGCGGCCGCGACGAGGTGGTCACCGGCCCGCGCGATGGTCAGCAGCGCCAGCGACACCGCCGCCTGCCCGCTGGCCACCGCCACCGCGCCCGCGCCGCCCTCCAGCGCCGCCAGCCGCGCCTCCGCGACGGCGGTGGTCGGGTTCGACACCCGTGTGTAGGCATGGGTTTCCAGGTCACGCAGAGCGAAGGTCCGCGCCGCGTGGTCGGCGTCGTGGAAGACGTACGAGGTGGTCTGGTAGACGGGCGTCGCGCGCGCACCCGTCACCGGATCAGGTTGTGCCCCACTGTGGATCTGCCGCGTCTCGAAGGACCAGTCCTCGGTCACCCCTGGGTCTCCAGCACATCGGACCACCAGCGCCGCGCCACCGCCGGATGCGAACGCAGCCAGCCGATCAGCGCGTTCTCCCCGTAACGGGCCAGCAGTGGATTGCCGGCCTCGTCGCTGACACCGCGGCTGCGGGCCGCCAGTTCCGGTGGGAGCGTGAGTGGTTCGACGATCGCGTCCAGCCGCGGGCCGAGGAAGAACGGCACCGAGTAGCGATCCACGCCCGGCGGCGGGCTGACCACCCGGTGCCGGGTCGCGATCAGATAACCGCCGGTGGCGATCTCCAGCATCTCGCCGATGTTGAACACGAAACTGCCGGGGACCGGCACCGCGTCGATCCAGCCGTCCGGACCCTGCACCTGGAGGCCGCCGACCTCGTCCTGTTGCAGCAGCGCCAGATAGCCGTAGTCCTTGTGCGCGCCCACACCCTGATCGGCCTCATCGGATTCGCGGCCGGGATAGTGGATGATCTTCACGTGGGTCGACGCCTCCGCGTCGAACCATTCGTCGAAATAGCCCTCGTCCTGGCCGAGTGCGACGGACAGGGCGCGCAGCACCTCCCGGCTCACCCGCAGCGCCTCCGCCTGCCAGGCCAGGGTCGTCTCCCGCAGCCGGGGCAGCTGCGCGGGCCACTGGTTGGGACCGATCAGCCGGGTCCAGGCCGGCGCGCCCGGGACCGGGGCCACCACGTCGCGTTCGGGCCCGATATCGATCTGTTCCCGGCGGTCCGGCGCGCCGGCGGTGTATTCGTGCCCGGTGCTGGTGTACCCGCGGAACTGTGGCGAGTGGATGTTCTCGATCTCCCGCCGCCGTGCCGCCGGCAGCGCGAAGAACTGCCGCGCCACGTCGAAGATCCCGCTGGTCAGCTCCTCGGACACGCCGTGGCCCACGACATAGAAGAAGCCGACCTCGTGCGCGGCGTGCCGCAGGTCGGCGAGGAAGACCGCCCGGTCGGCGGCGGGCCCCCGGAATCGCGAGATATCGATCAACGGCAAGCGGGCGGTCACCCTTCCGGATAGTAGGCCCACCGGGTTACGGTCGGCCCCCTTTGATTCACGGTGAGTCGATTCACACCGCGCGAACCCGCCGGGCACGGCGGGTTCGCGCGGGTGGATTCAGGTGATCAGGTCAGCGTCCGCCGGAAGGTGGTCGCGATCACCAGGGTGAGCGCCCCGACCACCGCCGAGCCGATGAAGGCCGTGGTGACGCCGACGGTCAGCACATGCTGCGCCGAGCCGGTCGCGTGCCGGGCCGCGGTACCGAACACGGTGACCAGGATGGCCAAGCCGAGCGCGGAACCGGTCTGCTGCAATGTCTGCAACGCACCGCCGGCCGCACCGGCCTCGGCGGGCGGCACATTCGACATGATGATCACGTTCAGCGGTGCGAAGGCCGTGCCGATTCCGATGCCGATGACCGTCGTCGCCACGAATATCAGTGGGAAATAAGCGGTGCCGGTGCCGAGGAAGGTCAGCAGCACCAACGCGGCGGTCATCAGGACGGTACCGGTCATGGTCATCACCTTCGGCCCCAGCCGGGGCAGCAGCCGCGGGATCAGCCGCACCATCGCGAACATCGTGACCGCGGTCGGCAGGAACGCGAAACCGGTTGTCAGCGAGTTCATTCCACGTACCTCCTGGAGGTACTGGGTGAGGAAGAAGAACATCGACATGCCCGCCATCGGCCCGAGGAAGAAATTGGTGTAGGCGGCCGCGCGGTTGCGGTCGGCGAACAGGTGCAGCGGCAGCAACGGTTGCGGCGTACGGAATTCGATCGCCACGAACGCGGCGATCAGCACCGCACCGGCGGCCAGCGAGATGTCGGTGACCGCCGCCGACCAGCCGTGCGCGGCGGCGCCGATGAATCCGTAGACCAGCGCTGCGACGCCGGCGGTGGCGGTGACGGCGCCGGGCAGATCCAGCCGGGCGGGGTGCCGCGCGGTGTCCGGCAGGTAGCGCAGCCCCGACATCAGCACCGCCACACCGATCGGCACGTTGATGAACAGGACGGATCGCCAGCCGAACCATTGGGTGAGCAGGCCGCCCACGATCAGGCCGATCGCGAATCCGGCGCTGCCGATCGTGGAAAACCATGCCAGCGCCCGGATTCGGGCCTTCGGCTCGCTGAAGGTGGTGGTCAGGATGGCCAGTGTGTTCGGCCCGGCGAGGGCCCCGCCGATGCCCTGCACCACCCGGGCGACCAGCAGCCAGGCCGCCGACGGCGCGAGGCCGCCACCGAGCGAGGCCAGTGTGAACAGGGCGATGCCGATCAGGAACAATCGTCGCCGGCCGAACAGATCACCGGCCCGGCCGCCGAGCAACAGCAGCCCGCCGAAGGCCAGCGTGTAGGAGTTCATCACCCAGGACAGGCCCGTCGCACTGAAGTGCATGTCGGACCGGATACGCGGCAGGGCCACGTTCATGACGGTGATGTCGAGCATGATCATCAGCTGACCGCTGAGCAGCGTGGTCAGTACGACACCCGGCCGGATTTGCCCGAATCTGGCCCGAACCGGCGCGTCGTTGGACACAGTAGTGGTAGTAGACAAGGATGCTCCATCGGCGAGGAACTAAGCGGAGAGACTCTCCGCTTCCGATGGAGATAGCATAAGGAGAAAGCCTCCGCTTACGCAAGTCTAAGCGGAGACTCTGTCCGTTTCCAGTGGAGGGTTCGTGGACGCACCGTCTCCAGTACGGCCGATGCGTGCCGACGCGCGCCGAAATTACGAGCGCATCATCGAATGCGCCCGCCAGGCATTCACCGAGCACGGCCCCGACGCGCCGCTGGACGACATCGCGCGCCGCGCCTGCGTCGGCGCCGGAACCCTCTACCGCCACTTCCCCAATCGCGACGCACTCATCGAGGCCGTCTACCGCGCCCGCATCGAGCACCTGGCCGGCCTCGCCTACGAACTGGCCGAGACCATGGAACCCATGGCGGCCCTGGAACAATGGCTGCGCGATCAGGTCGCCTACGTGCTGTCCGAGCACAGCCTGGCGCTGACCCTGAAGTCCTCGATGGACCAGACCTCGGAAACCTTCACCATGTGCCGCACCATGATGACCGACGCCGCGGCCGCCCTGCTGACCCCGGCCCAGCAAGCCGGCCTGGTCCGCGCCGACCTGGAACCCCACGACCTGATCCGCCTCGGCCACGGCATCGCCACCGCCTGCGAAACGGCCCCCGACGTGGCCCCCCGCCTGCTGTCGGTCGCGGTGAACGGCCTGCGTCCGGTCCAGGAGTGAACGGCCGAGGCGGCGAACGGCCCACGCCCGACCCGAGAATGATCCGGACCAGCCCGGGGTGAACGAACCGCGCAGAGTTCGAGGTCCACCGATCCGGCAGTGGCCCTGGACGCTCGGTCCCGGCCGCCTCGACACTGAATTCATGCAGCCCCTCGCCCCCGGCGAATTCGCCACCGACGCCCTGTATCTCAACACCGCCAGTTACGGTCTGCCACCTGCCCGGGGCCTGGCCGCGGTGCGCGCGATCACCGACGACTGGGCGGCCGGGCGCGCGGCCCCGAACGCCCACGACGACCTGGTGGATTCGGCACGCGCGGCCTTCGCCCGCCTGCTGACCGGCGCGACTCCCGACGACGTGGCGATCGGCAGCACCGTGGCCGCCCTGATCGGACCGGTCGCCGCAGCCCTGCCGACCGGCGCCGAAGTCCTGGTCCCCACAGGCGATTTCGCGTCGGTGACCGGCCCGTTCCACCACCGCCGCGACCTGAACGTCCGCACGGTCCCCCTGGACGACCTCGCCGCATCGGTACGCTCGGAGACCGCGCTCGTGGCGGCGAGCCTGGTCCAATCGGCCGACGGCCGCATCCTGGACCTCGCCGAATTGCGCACGGCGACAACAGCTCACCACACCCGCCTGCTGCTGGATGCCAGCCAGGCCGCGGGCTGGCTACCCTTGAACTTCGACGACGCCGACTACTGGGTCTGCGCCACCTTCAAATGGCTGCTCGGCGCCCGCAGCGTCACCTTCTTCGCCGCCGCCCCCGCGGCCGCAGCAGCCCTGCACCCGCTCGCCCCCGGCTGGTACGCCGCCGCCGACAGATGGTCGGAAATGTATGCCCCCCAACGCCTCGCCCCCACCACGCGGCGCTTCGACGACACCCCCGACTGGCTCGGCGTCGCCGCCACCCTGGCCGGCCTGGAACTGGTGGACCACCTCACCGTCGACACCATCCGTGCCCACGACCTGACCCTGGCCGACCGCTTCCGCACCGGCCTGACCGACCTGGGCCTCCCTCCGATCCCCGCCCCCGGTTCGCCCATCGTCACCGTCCCCGGTGCCGCTCACCTGGCCCCCGCCCTCGCGCCCGCGGGCATCGTCGCCACCGCACGAAACGGCAATCTGCGCTTCTCCTTCCACCTCTACAACACCACCGCCGACGTCGACCACACCCTGAAAACCCTGGCCGCCGCCTGACCCTCACTCCCCGTACGGATCCTCGAGCGTCACCGGTGTCCGCGCGATCTCCAGCACCTCCTCCGGAAAACGAGGACCCGCCACATAGAACCGGGCCCGTGTCCGCCCGACCGGCCCCAGCACCCCCCGCGCGGTCAGCTCACGCAGATCACGTTGCGCCTGTTGCAGACTCAGCGCCTCACTCTGCTCGTACCGGCTGCGCCGCACCCGCCCGGACATCGCCACATCGTGTAGCGCCGAAACCAACCGTTCGTCGAGCCCGGCACCGAACACGAACGCACCCAGCGCGTTCCACACCCGGCCCGACCGCACGAAGCGCGCGTGCACGGTCTGCGCCTGCTGGTGATAGGCGATCAGATTGAACCGAATCCAGTCCGAGACATCCTGATCCGGCCGGTAGCGGGGACCTCGCCGACCGAGCACCTGGTAGTACTCCCAGGTGTTACCGGGCCGGCCGAGCCATGCCTCGATGGACGAGAACTCCGGTGCAAGAACACCTTCCCGGGCGATCATCAGCGTCTGCAACGAGCGGGACATCCGGCCGTTGCCGTCTGCCCACGGATGGATCGACACCAGATGCAGGTGGGCCATCGCTGCCCGGATCAGCGGATGGGAGCCGTCGTCGGTGTTGAGCCACTCGACCAGCTCGGCCATCAGGTCCGGTACGGACTCCACGTCGGGGGCGGTGTACGCCGCGATACTCGGGTCACGAGCGTCGGTGACGTAGACGGGGCCGGGCCGCCAGCGGCCCGCCGGTGTGCGCTCGGTGTGCCGATGCCCCTGCAACATCCAGTGCAGGGCGTTCAGCAGCGCCTTGCCGTAGTCGAAATCGGCGACGGCGTGCAGGGTTTGGATGTAGGTCATCATCTGCTGATAGGCCAGCGTCTCCGCGCGGTCCTCGTCCGAGACGTCGACATCACGCTCACCCGACATCAAATCCTCGACATCGACGGTGGAGACCTTGAATCCCTCGATCGAATTGGAGGCCGCGACCGCGTCCGCCGTCAGGAACTTGCGCAGCCCGCCCGCCCACTTGGCGGGCCTGCCCTGCAATTGATGACGCAGGTCATCGCGCATACGGTCCACTTCGGACAGCACACGGTCGTCGGCCGCTGTCAGCGCGGGCATCGGGAAGAGCATCCATCGATAATACTATGACGTGATCATTACGTCATACCCTGACGCACCCTGGTCCCTGATCCGGCCGGTGCCGTTTCCGGTGGTACGCGTCTCAGCCGAACCGCTTCTCGAAGCAGTGCGACAGCGGCAGGACCTCGTAGGGCGGGAAGTGGGGAATGTGCTGGTAGCCGTTGCGTTCGTAGAAGCGGACGGCCTCGGGCTGGAGGTGGCCGGTTTGCAGGATCAGGCGGGGCAGGGCGAGGGTGCGGGCGGTGGCCTCGGCGGCTTCCAGCAGGGCGGTGGCGGCGCGGGAGCCGCGGTACTGCGGGCGCACGAACATGCGCTTGAGCTCCAGATCGCCGGCATTCCAGCGGACGGCGGCGTGACCGGCGGGGCCGCCGGCGTAGGCGACGTAGGTGCGGACCACGGTCTCGGGGTCGACGTGGTTGGGGTTGATCGGCAGTTCCCGCATCAGGCTGCGGTAGCGGGGGCTCACCTCGACGGCCATCTCGTCGCGCAGCACGACCGCGTCGGGATGGTCCCAGTCCACTTCGAGCACGGTGGGGTGCAGGTCGGTGGGCACACTCGTCATGGCCGCGACGGTAGCCGAACATCGGCGGCGCGAGCAGGGTTGCGCTCGAGCAGATCCGGAAGGCGCCCGGCCGCGCCGGGTGGACGCGGCCGGGCGGGTGGATCAGCCGGGGAACCGAGCCTGTTCGGTGGCGAGGGTGACCCAGCGGGTGTTGGAGAACGCCTCGATGCCCCAGCGGCCGCCGAAGCGGCCGTAGCCGGAGCCCTTGAAACCCCCGAAGGGAGCCTGGGGTTCGTCGCCCACGGACTGGTCGTTGATGTGGACGATGCCGGTGCGCAGCCTGCGG
Source organism: Nocardia sp. alder85J (assembly GCF_020176955.2). Taxonomy (GTDB): domain Bacteria; phylum Actinomycetota; class Actinomycetes; order Mycobacteriales; family Mycobacteriaceae; genus Nocardia. The sequence continues at coordinate 306,503 of NZ_JAIUCZ020000009.1, read as the reverse complement.
GCCACCTTCAGCCCGTGCGTGCCGTTCTCGGTGATGACGCCCGCGGACAGGCCGTTCTCGGTGTCGTTGGCCATCGCGATCGCCTCCTCGTCGGTGGCGAAGGTCTCGACCACCGACACCGGGCCGAAGATCTCGGCGCGGAAGATCTCCGCGGTGGCAGGCACATTCGTGAGCACGGTGGCGGGGTGCAGGGCGCCGGTCGGCTCGCCGCCACCGGCGACCACGGTCGCGCCCTTACCGACGGCGTCGGCCACCAGCGCCGAGACCCGCTGGGCGGCAGCGGTGTTCACCAGCGGGCCGACCACGGTCGCGGGGTCCTCGGGGCCGCCGGTGGGCAGATTCGACACCACCGCGGCCAGTTCGGCGGTGAACTGCGCGGCCAGCGATTCGTGCACCAGGATGCGGTCGGCCGACATACAGATCTGGCCGGAGTTGGCGAAGGTCGCGAAAACCGCGGCCCGGACCGCGTAGCCGACGTCGGCGTCGGCGAGGACCAGCACCGAGTTCTTCCCGCCCAGCTCCAGCACGGCAGGCTTGAGATGTTGTGCGGCAAGGGTTCCCACGATCCGGCCGACCTCGGTGGAACCGGTGAAGTTCACCGCCCGCACCCGCTCGTCGGCGATCAGCGCCGCCACCACCGCGGGGCCGTCGGCGGGATCGTTGGTGACGACGTTCAGCACCCCGGCGGGCAGTCCGGCCTCGCGCAGCACATCGGCGACGAACAGGCCACTGGACAGCGGGGCCGCCTCACTCGGCTTGAGCACCACCGTATTTCCGGCCGCCAGCGGCGCGGCGACCGCCCGTGCGGACAGGATCAGCGGCGCGTTCCAGGGCGCGATGGCGGCGACCACGCCGATCGGCTCGCGCACCGCCAGGCCGAGCACACCCGGCTGCGCAGCGGTCAGCACCTCGCCGCGCGGTGCGGTGATCGCGGCGGCCGCCTCGCGGAACACGTTGGCCGCCAGGCCGACATTGAAATACGCCCAGCCCCGGGCGGCGGCGACCTCACCGGCCATGGTGTCGGCAGCCTCCTCGATCCGCTGCTCCAGCAGATCCGCGGCGGTGAGGAAGATCGCGCGCCGCTCGAACGGGCCCAGCGCCGACCAGGTTTCGAACTCCGCGGCCGCCGCGTCGACGGCGGCCGTCACATCCGCTGCGGCCGCGGCGGCGACCGTGACGAACCGATTTCCCGTGTGCGGGTTCACCACATCGACGGTCCGGCCGGATCGCGCGGGGGTTTCCTTGCCGCCGATCAGCAGCTCACGGATGACGCTCATGACACTTCCTCGAATCTGCTCTGCTCGCAGCACGAGCGCCCGCGGGCCGAACCGATCCCCACGGGCAGCAGCAGGCCACGGTCCTCGGGGCGCCGAACTGTACTCTGTCGGCGAGCATGCCGGGTGTGTGACCCGGGACACCACCGCTGTTCCATTCAATGGACGGAAATTTCCCGAATCAGGCAGGGGCCGGGACCGACGGTGATTGCAGCGCCCGGGAGATGCCCCGGGCCGCGGCGAGTACGGCCGGGAGGATCGACCGGGCCGAGCCGTCGCGGGGCACGATCACCGACAGCGCCGCCACCACCTGATCACCGGAACCCCGCAGCGGGGCGGCGACGGCGGTGGCGAGATCGTCGATGAAACCGTCGCAGTAGGCGTAGCCGATCCGGCGGATCTCGCCGAGCAGCACCCGCAGCGTGCGCGGATCGCTGGGCGTGCGCTCGGTGAACGCCCGCAGCGGCCCGGCCAGGATCGACTCCTGGAAGTCGGCCGGGCTGTGCGCGAGCAGCACCAGGCCCGGCGAGGTGGCGTGCAACGGCATCCGCCCGCCGAATCGGCTGACGTTGCGGACCGCGCCCGGCGCCGACAGCCGATCGACATACAGCACCTCGCGGTGTTGCAGCACCCCGAGTTGCACGTGATGGCCGACCACCGCGTGCAGATCCTCCATGAACGGCATGGCCGCCTCGCGCAGCCCGAGCGTCGGGGACGCCCGCACCGCCAGCTCCCACATCCGCACCCCGATCCGCACCCGGCGGTCGGCATCGCGGCGCAGCCAGCCGTACCCCACCAACTCCCCGATCAGGCGGGACGCGGTCGCCGGCGGCAGCGCGGCGCGGCGGGCCAGTTCGGTGACGGTGATCGCCGGGGTATCGGAATCGAACGCCTCGAAGAGACGCACGACGCGTTCCAGCACCGATTCGCCGCTCGTCGACCTCGCCATACACACAGTTCTACCAGCAGAAACGGCGAAATCAACCCATTCAATGGAACAGCTGTGGTGCGCTGTGATCCGGGTAACGCATGCTCGGGAACCAGAGCCGCCGGATTCCGGCCGCCCCTGTTCCCGATTCGACGAGGAGTCACCCATGCGAACCCGTGTGGCGATCATCGGCGCCGGCCCGGCCGGGCTGCTGCTGGCCCACCTGCTCGATGCCGCGGGCATCGAGTCGGTCTTGATCGAGCGGCAGAGCGCGGACCACGTCGCCGCGCGCATCCGCGCCGGAATCCTGGAATCGGGCAGCGTCGACCTGCTGCGCCGGGCCGGACTCGGCGCCCGGCTGGACCGGGAAGGCATGGAGCATCGCGGAATTCACCTCCAGTGGCCGAACGAGCGGCACCAGCTGGATTTCGTGGACCTGATCGGGCGCTCGGTGTGGGTGTACGGGCAGACCGAGGTCACCAAGGATCTGATGGCCGCCCGCGAGGCGGCGGGTCAGGCGGCGTTCTACGAGGTCTCGGACACGACCCCGCACGAGATCGACGGCGAGCGACCGCATGTCACCTTCACCGACGCCACCGGGCGGCCACAGCGCGTCGACGCCGAGATCGTGGTGGGCTGCGACGGGTACCACGGCCCGAGCAAGCAGGCCGTCCCGGAGGCGTTGCGGCACACCTGGGAACGCAACTACCCGTTCGCCTGGCTGGGCGTGCTCGCCGATGTGGAGCCGTCCACCGACGAACTGATCTACGCCTGGCACCCCGACGGTTTCGCCTTGCACAGCATGCGTTCCCATGCGGTCAGCCGCTTCTATCTCCAGGTCACCCCGGACGAGGACATCGCCGACTGGAGCGACGACCGGATCTGGGACAACCTCGCCACCCGCTTCGCGCTCGACGGCTGGACGCTGAAAACCGGTGTCATCACCGAGAAGAGCGTGCTGCCGATGCGCAGCTTCGTCACCACCCCGCTGCGGCACGGCCGCCTGTTCCTGGCCGGCGACGCCGGCCACATCGTGCCGCCCACCGGCGCCAAGGGCCTGAACCTGGCCATCGCCGACGTCGCCCTGCTGTCGCAGGCGCTCACCGGCTGGCTGCGCGACGGCGACACCGCGCCTGCCGCAGCGTATTCCGACACCGCCCTGCAACGCGTCTGGCGCTGCACCCACTTCTCCTGGTGGATGACCACCATGCTGCACCGTCACGGCGACGACTTCGACGCCCGCCTGCAACTGGACCAGCTCCGCCGCGTCGTCGGATCTCGTTCCGCTGCAACGGAACTCGCCGAGAACTACGCGGGACTGCCGATGCCGGGACCGGCCTGACCGATCGCTACGGCGGCCCGCCGGACGGGTTGCCGGGACGCATTCGCCTTCGGCACCGCCTTCGAACGCGCCCACGGCGCCGGCCCGCTGTCCCATTCGACCGGATTGCGCACCGGTGACTTCGATCCGGGTTCCGGACCCGCCCTGTGTCAAGCTGGGTGGATGAGGCTCGAAGGTGTCGAACTCCGGTGGCTGGAACTGCCACTGCGCCAACCGTTCCGGACCTCCATGGGGCTCGAGCTACGCCGCTGGATCCTGCTGCTGCGGGTGGTGACCCCGGATGCCGAGGGCTGGGGCGAATGCGTCGCGCTGCCCGATCCCGGCTATTCCGCCGAATATCTCGACGGCGCGGCCGATGTCATCCGCCGCTTCCTGCTTCCGGCGCTGGCCGCGCACGGCGACCCGGAACCCGCGGACATCGCGCCGGTGCTGGCCCGGGTCCGCGGCCACCGGATGGCCAAGGCCACCGTCGAGATGGCCCTGCTGGACGCCTGGCTGCGCACCCGGAACCGTTCCTGCGCAACCTATCTCGGCGGCACCCGGAGCTACGTCGCGGCGGGCGTGTCGGTCGGCATCATGGACACGATCCCGGCCCTGCTGGATGCCGTCGCCGGATACGTGGACGAGGGCTACCAGCGAATCAAATTGAAGATCGAACCGGGCTGGGACGTCGAGCCGGTCCTCGCGGTCCGGGAACGCTTCGGCGACGACATCGTGCTCCAGGTCGACGCCAATGCCGCCTACACCCTGGCCGACGCCGACCGCCTGGCCGTACTGGACGAATTCGGGCTCACCATGCTGGAACAGCCCTTCGCCGAGGAGGAGATCCGCGATCACGCGGTACTGGCCCGCCGCCTGAGCACCCCGATCTGCCTCGACGAGTCGATCGTCTCGGCCCGCGCCGCCACCGAGGCGATCGACCTGGGCGCCTGCGCGGTGGTGAACATCAAGCCCGGCCGGGTCGGCGGTCTGCTGGAATCCCTTCGCGTCCACGATGTCTGTGTGAGGGCAGGCATCCCCGCCTGGTGTGGCGGCATGATCGAGACCGGCCTCGGCCAGGCCGCCAACCTGGCGGTGGCGGCCCTGCCCGGCTGCACCCTGCCCGCGGACATCGCACCCTCGAGCCGCTACTTCGACCGCGACATCACCGAACCGATCCGCATGAACGCCGGCTACATCGCCGTCCCCGACGGCCCCGGTCTCGGACTCACTCCCCTGCCCGAGGCGCTGGCGGAGGCCACCACGGGCACGGAATGGATTCCCCTGCGCTGACCGAGCGGTCACGGAAACGATTCCGCCGCAGCAACTCCTGCTGCCAGGTCCACCGACCGGCCGGATCCGGGGTGAGCCACGCATCGGCCGGTCCCGGCCGCAGGCCGTTGACCGGCGTCGGCACGGCCGCCGATAACGCGATCGCGCCCGGCAGCCGAATCCCGGTGCGGCCGGCGGATCAGCCGATGACGGCGTTCATGATGGTGCCCGCGCTGGTGGCGACGATCCCGCCGATCATGGCTCCCGCCACCATCTTCGGTGATTGCGAGCCGCCACCGGTCCACTTCTCCCACGCGAAATGCCCACCGGCGTAAGTGATCGCCAGGATGCCGGACAGGAGGACGAACCAGGTGAAATACCGGACCAGCTTCATCAGCTTGTCGGCCGCCGGTGGAGTCTCGGGAGTGGGATTGCCGACCTGAGCGAGAAGGGTGTCGTGCAGGGCCGCGATGATCATGGCGAGCTCATTTCGCAGTCGTTGGTCTTTACCCGGTTCCTATCGCGAGAATGATAGTGGCGGAAGGCGATTGACTGCCAGCGAACCCGAACCCGCAGTGCGACGGTGCAGGTAGGGAAGGTGGTACGGGTGCGCAGCGATTCCGCAGCGCACCCGTACCGACCGGTGTGTAGTTGTCATTGCGAACCATGCCACCCCGGCGCGGTCCACTGATCCGGGGGCGGCGATGTCATCGCACCCGGATCGGCCTCACTTGGCGTCGGCCGGCTTCGGAGCCGCCGGGTCGACGCAGTAGGCGCCCGGACCGGTGCACGGCGCGGTGATGGTGGTGAAGTACTGGTAGGCCGACCACAGCACGACCGGCCCGGCGACCAGAGCCGCACCCGCCAGGGTGCCGACCGCTCCGATGGCCGCGACACCGGCGATGCAGCCGACGACGGCACCCGGCAGCACACCGGCCAGCAGCGTGGTGATGGCCGTGGACACCGAGCCGACGATGGCGCCCGCGACACAGCCCAGGCCGCCACCGACGATCGCGCCGATGACGGCGCCCACGGTGCTGGCGATGCTGGCCCGCTGCGAGAACGCGCCCAGTTCCTGCTGATCGCGCGGTGTGAACGACTCGATGTGCTGCGCCTGCGCGATGTCCTGCGCGGTGATCGGGTGCTCGACCGGAGCGCCGCCGGCGGTGGCCGGGGTCAGCCGCACGGTGCCGGCGTCGAGGCTCGCGTCGATGCCGTAGGCGACGTCGTCCTTGCGGTAGCTCAGCGGCAGCGCGTCGACCGCGTTGCCCGCGGCGTCGTGGACGAGCAGCGTGCCGTCGACGGTGTCGAAGCTGCCGTCGGCGGCGGTCAGCACGATCGAGTCGCCGTCGCGCTCGAGGGTGTAGTGCACGCCGTTGGCGTCGACCGTCTGCCCGGCGTCCTGACGCTGTTCCAGAGTGTGCACCTGAACGGATTGCGGTTGGGATGCCTGATCGGCGTAAGAGACGCCGCCGGTGACCCCGATCGCCACGGTTGCGAGCGCGGCGATAGTGGTGATTTTCCTCATCTTGTTTTCAGTTTCTTCCTGCGTAGGGAGTTGCCTTCAATCCGTCTGCCTCGGATTTTCAGCCATCGCAATCGAACTGCGATCACTACGGATCGTAGGGTGCCGGAATTCGTCGGCGCATCCCCGGAATTTTCTTCACGGCGAGCGAAAAGTTAATTTGCGATGAATTTGCCGCGTTGACACAGGGGAACTCGTTGCGCACCAGCGCAACTCACCGCCGCGCTCGCGAATGGTGATTTACATCACAATATGACACGTATCCGGCGATTTCACTTGACCGGACAATAGCGATGCTCCCGACCACATCGGGAGTGCCATCCGCGCAGGTCACCGGTGCCGTCGCGACCACCGGCCGAGACCCGGGGCACCGGAACGGCATTACCGCCCAGCACACCGAATACCGTTGCCCGCGAGGTTGTCAACTGTATTTCCGGCAGGTTTCCGCGCTCACCGGAATATCGACGCCGCCGCCCGATCGACGTAGCGTCGAAGTGTGACAGTTCCCGAACACCTGCCCACCACCGCAGGCGAGCTGCGCTCGGCCGGCTACCAGGCACGCTCGATCAAGACCGAGCTCCGGGAGAACCTGCTGGCCAAGCTGGCCGCGGGCGAGAATCCGTGGCCCGGCATCGTCGGCTTCGACCGGACCGTGCTGCCGCAGTTGGAGCGCGCGCTGCTGGCCGGGCACGACGTGGTGCTGCTGGGCGAACGCGGCCAGGGCAAGACCCGTCTGCTGCGCACGATGATCGGCCTGCTGGACGAGTGGACCCCCGTGATCGCCGGCGCCGAACTCGGCGAGCACCCGCTCGACCCCGTGAGCCCGGCCGGTAAGCGGCTCGCCGCCGAACTCGGCGACGACCTGCCCGTGGCCTGGCGGCACCGCTCCGAGCGCTACGCCGAGAAGCTCGCAACCCCCGACACCTCCGTCGGCGACCTGATCGGCGACGTCGACCCGGTCAAGGTGGCCGAGGGCCGCAGCCTCGGCGACCCGGAGACCATCCACTTCGGCCTGGTGCCGCGCGCGCATCGCGGCATCGTCGCGATCAACGAGCTGCCCGACCTGGCCGAGCGCATCCAGGTGGCGCTGCTGAACGTGATGGAGGAGCGCGACATCCAGGTCCGCGGCTACACGCTGCGGCTGCCGCTGGACGTGCTGCTCGTCGCCACCGCCAATCCGGAGGACTACACCAACCGCGGCCGGATCATCACCCCGCTGAAGGACCGCTTCGGCGCGGAGATCCGCACCCACTACCCGCTGACGGTCGAGGCCGAGATGGCCCTGATCCGGCAGGAGGCGGAGCTGGTGGCCGAGGTCGGCGATCCGCTGATCGAGGTGCTGGCCCGGTTCGTCCGGCAGTTGCGCGAATCGACGGCGATCGATCAGCGCTCCGGCGTCTCCGCGCGGTTCGCCGTGGCCGCCGCCGAGACGGTGGCCGCCGCCGCGCTGCGCCGCTCCGCGCTGATCGGTGAGCAGCCCGCCGTGGCCCGGCCGGTCGACCTCGACGCGGTGCCCGCGGTGCTGCGCGGCAAGCTGGAATTCGAGTCCGGGGAGGAGGGTCGCGAGCAGGAGCATCTCACGCATCTGCTGCGCCGTTCGTTCGCCGAGACCGCGCGCGGCCGCCTCGGCGGCCTGGACCTGCGGCCGCTGGCCGAGGCGGTCGGCGACGGCCACCTGGTCACCACCGGTGAGCGGGTGGCGGGCAGCGAGGTGCTGGCCGCGCTGCCGGAACTGCCGGTGCTGCACGAGGTGGCCCGCCGCCTCGGCGCCGAGGCCGCCGATCCGCCGACCCGGATCGCCGCGGCCGTCGAATTCGGCTTGGAGGCCCTGTATCTGGCCCGCCAGATCGCCAAGGACTCCGACGACGGCATGGCGGTGTACGGGCGATGACCGGCCCCGGCCGCTACTCCTACGGGCCGTACCACGACGGCCCGGATCCGCTGGCGCCCCCGCTGGATCTGCGCGAGGCGCTCGACCAGGTCGGGCGCGAGGTCATGGAGGGCAGTTCGCCGCGCACCGCGTTGCAGGAGCTGCTGCGCCGCGGCACCCGCACCATGAGCGGCCTGGAGGAGCTGACCCGCCGGCTGTGGCAGCGCCGCGCCGAGATCACCCGGCGCAACCGGCTCGACGGCACCCTGCAAGAGGTGCGGCGGCTGCTCGACGAGGCGGTGGAGGCCGAGCGCGGGGCCCTGTTCCCCGATCCGTCCGACGACGCCCGCTTCGCCGAGGCCCAGCTCGACGCGCTGCCGTCGAGCACCGCGGCCGCGGTCAACGAACTGTCCGAATATCAGTGGAAATCCGAGACCGGTCGCGAGAACTACCGCAAGATCCGCGACATGCTCGGCCAGGAGCTGATGGAATCCCGCTTCCAGGGCATGAAGCAGGCGTTGCAGGGCACCACGCCCGAAGACGTGGAGCGGATCCGGGCGATGTTGTCGGACCTCAACGATCTGCTCGCATCGCACGCCCGCGGCGACGACACCGGCGAGCAGTTCGCCGAATTCATGAATCGGCACGGCGAGTTCTTCCCCGAGAATCCGCGCAACACCGACGAATTGATCGACGCACTCGCCGCCCGCGCCGCCGCCGCGCAGCGCATGCTCAACTCGATGTCCGAGGAGCAGCGCTCCGAACTGTCGGAGCTGATCAACCAGGCGTTCGGCGATCCGCGGATCGCCGGGCAGGTCGCGGCGCTGGACGCCAACCTGCGCGCGCTGCGGCCCGGTGAGGACTGGGAGTCGTCGCAGCGTTTCCGCGGTCAGGATCCGCTCGGCCTCGGCGAGGGCGCGCAGGCGCTCCAGGATCTGGCCGAACTCGACGCTCTCGCCGAACAGCTCGCGCAGTCGTATCCCGGTGCGCGACTGGAGGATATCGATCTCGACGCGCTGGCCCGCCAGCTCGGCGAGGATGCGAGCGTGGACGCGCGGCGACTGGCCGAACTGGAACGGGAACTGCGCCGCCAGGGCCTGTTCGAGCGGGCCGCCGACGGCTCGCTTCGCCTGACGCCCAAGGCATTACGCCGCCTCGGCGAGGTGGCGCTGCGAGATGTCGTGGGCAAGTTGCGATCCCGCCGCGGCCAGCGCGACACCGCGCGGGCCGGGGCCGCGGGCGAGCCGACCGGCGGCTCCCGGCCCTGGCAGTTCGGCGACACCGAGCCGTGGGACGTCTCGCGCACGGTCCGCAACGCGGTGCTGCGATCCGCGTCCGCGGGCCACCGCTCGGTGAAGATGGACGTCTCGGACGTCGAGATCATGGAGACCGAGCAGCGTTCCCGCGCCGCGGTCGCCCTGTGCGTCGATACCTCGTGGTCGATGGTGCAGGACGGGCGATGGCTGCCGATGAAGCGCACCTCGCTCGCGCTGCACCACCTGATCGGCACCCGATTCCGTTCCGACGCACTGGAACTGATCACCTTCGGCCGCTACGCCGGCATCGTCGACATCGGCGAGCTGACCGCCCTGGAGGCGGTCTGGGAACAGGGCACCAACCTGCACCACGCCCTGCTGCTGGCCGCCCGCCACCTGCGCCGGCATCCCGACGCGGTCCCGGTGGTGCTGGTCGTCACCGACGGTGAACCCACCGCCCACCTGGAACCCAACGGCGACACCTACTTCAACTGGCCCCCGGATCACCGCACCCTGTCGGTGACCATGGCCCAGGTCGACGCCCTGGCGAAACTGGGCGCGTCGGTCACGGTGTTCATGCTCGGCGAGGACCCCCGCCTGGCCGCCTTCGTCGACCTGGTCGCCCGCCGCAGCGGCGGCCGCGTGGTGTCCCCGGACCTGGACGGACTCGGCGCCGCCGTGGTCTCCGACTACCTGCGGGGGCGGCGGCGCTGAACCGCCGAGGGCACGAGCGGGCCACGGCATCGTCGGCACGATGATCGCCCTCGGCGGGAACCTTCCGCCGGGGGCACAGAAAATGTTGCGGCAGAATCGCAGTCGTGGCTGACGATCTGGACGCGGTGTGGAAATCCGTGCTGGAGATGCTCGGCACGGTGGCCGAGGACGCCGGTGCCGCGGCCGCCGCCGCACCCACTCGCGTCGCCCGCGGTGCCACCGAGTTCGTCGCGGAGGTCGTGGAAGCCGAGGCGGTCCGGGCACCGGCCGTGGTAGCCGACGCCGCCGAGGCGTCCGGCGGGATCGCCGCCACGGCACGGGCTTCCGCCTATGTTCCCGGTCACGATCTGATCGACTCGGTGGACTACAGCGCTCTGCGGCAGGCGACCGGTGTCCCGGCGCGGGGGACCTCGCGGATCTTCGAGCGGATCCAGCGGTTGCAGGGGTTCGACGGTCCGGTCACCGTCGCCACCCGGGACGAGGTGGACGCGGCGATCGGGGCCGGCGGGCAGGAGTTGTTCCGCGGGTTCGATGAGGATCGCTACGTCGATGCCTTCGTCAGGGGCCCGGTACGTCCGGGCGGCGGTACCACCGGTTCCGGGACGTACGCCTCGCCACTCGAAAATGTCGCGCTCGAGTACACCGATCCCGCTCGCAACCATGATCTTTCCACCCGGCAGGCCCGGGTGTTGCGGATGGCGCTGCGCCCCGACGCCAGGACGGTCACGCTTCGTACACTCCACTCCGAACGCAGCCGGACCCTCACTCAGGTCGGCCGGGAACTACGCGACCTGCGCGGTGCGGCGAACCGCACGGCCGAGGAGGAGGCGCGCTACACCGCCCTGCTGGACAAGGAACTGACACTGGCCGATATCGGCCAGTACGGCGCCCTGCGCGGCTACGACGCCATCGACGGATCCGACACCTGGTCGAACCGGGAGTGGGCCGTACTCAACCCGACGGCCCTGGTGGTCCAGCGCTGAGCGCCCGCCGCCACCTTCCCCGGCCGTCCGGAACAGCCGGGAATGGATCGGCCGGCGGGTGGGTTGCCGCTACGAGGAGGTGCGGCGCATGAAGGTTCGATTCGGCGTGGGGTCGGGGGCACAGACGGCGGCCGAGGAGCTGCCCGGCATCGTGGACCGGCTGGAGGCGGCCGGGATCGACTCGCTGTGGCTGTCCGAGATCGTGTACTCCGAGGCGGTCGAGCCGATCGTGGGGATGGCGTTCGCGCTGTCGCGGACCACGCGGCTGAAGGTGGGCACCTCGGTGGCGATCCTGCCGGGACGTAATCCCGTGCTGGTCGCCAAGCAGCTGGCCTCGCTGGCGGCGCTGGCGCCGAAGCGGGTGCTGCCGGTGTTCGGGTTGCAGCCGGCCCGGCCCGGGGAGCGGGCGCTGTTCCCGGTGCCGGAGGGTAAGCGCGGTGCGGTGTTCGACGAGTCGCTGCGGTTGCTGCGCGCGGCGCTCGACGGTGGTCCGGGCCCGTTCGTCGGCGAGTTCTTCGACGTGCCAGAGGTGGCGTTGCGTCCGAGTTCCGCTCGGCCGCTGGACATCTGGCTCGGCGGCACCGCACCGGGGGCGTTCCGGCGGATCGGCCGCTACGGCGACGGCTGGCTGGGCAGTTTCGTGACGCCGGCCGAGGCCGCGGCCGGGGTGCGGGCCATCCACGAGGCGGCCGCGGCGGCGGGCCGGGAGATCGAGCCGGATCATTTCGGGATCAATCTGACGCTGGCCGACGGTGAACTACCGGCGGACCTGGCGGCGGCGATCCGCCGCCGCCGGCCCGAGGTCGACCCGCGTGACCTCATCGCCGCCGACTGGCCCGCACTGCATCGCCTGCTCGACGGCTATCTCGAGGCCGGGCTGACCAAATTCGTCGTCACGCCGACCGGTAAGCAGCCGTTCGACGAGTTCGCCGATCGGTTCGCCGCGGAACTGCTGCCGCGCCAGACCTGATCGGCCCGCGCCGACACCGATCGGCAGACCTGATCGGCGCGGTCGGGCCGGACTCGCCGAGCGGATCCGGTCAGCGCTGAGCCGACACCGGATCGAGCCGGATGTGCACGGCCACGCCGCCGCGGTCGTCGCGCCGGGTGACCGCGTGCCCGGTCCGCTCGACCCCGTCGAGCCGGATGGCGATCGGCCCGCCCTCGCCGAGGAAGTTGCGCCACCAGGACTTCTTGTCGGCCATGCTCACCCCGATGGTGACCTCGTCGCCGGAGCGGGAGTAGCCGACCGGCAGGGTGATGGTCCGGCCGGATTTCCTTCCCACATAGGTGATCTCGGTGATGGTGCGGCTCACCTTCGGCCCGATCCAGGGCGCCTTGGTCAGGGCGACGACGCCCGCGTTCATGCCGTGCACCGCGGGTGCCAGCACCTTGAACAAATCCATCGTGCCCTCCTCGTTCGCTGATCGTGTACCGGCCAACCAACCTAGCCGAATCGGCCGATTCGCGGCCTCGGGCCACGCGCGTGGATCTCGGAGAGGGTGGCGAAGGCGGGCGGCGGGCGCCGCCCTGGAACCGGCGCCGGCCGAACCGGCTCGCACTCGCCACCGGCAGCCGCGCACGGACGTCCGGCCTCCGATACCGGTCGCGGCCGTGGCAATGGTGTTGCTGCGCAACGAGTTCGTCGTGCGCGACGTACCCACCGCACCCGAGGACGTGCTCGTCGAGATCGTCGACGGCGTGTATCTACCGCTGGTATGCCGTCGCGCCTGATCCGGCGGCGCGGACGCGGCGCTATCCGGCCAGGTGCCGGGCGATGACCAGGCGCTGGATCTGGTTGGTGCCCTCGAAGATCTGCATCACCTTCGCCTCGCGCATGTAGCGTTCGACCGGGAAGTCCTGGGTGTAGCCATAGCCGCCGAAGACCTGGACCGCGTCGGTGGTGACCTTCATGGCGGCGTCGGTGGCGGCCAGTTTCGCGACGCTGGCCTGGCGGGAGTACGGCACGCCCGCGTCGCGGCGGCGGGCGGCGTCCAGATAGGCGGCGCGCGCGGTGTCGACGGCGGCGGCCATGTCGGCCAGCACGAAGCCCAAGCCCTGATGGTCGATGATCCTGCGGCCGAACGCCTCTCGCTGCTTCGCGTAGGCGACCGCGTCGTCCAGGGCGCGCTGCGCGAGGCCGGTGGCGACGGCGGCGATGCCGAGGCGGCCGGAATCGAGGGCGCTGAAGGCGATGGAAAGCCCTTGGCCCGGTTGGCCGATCAGGCGTTCGGCAGGGACGAACGCGTCGTCGTAGGCCGCGGTGGTGGTGGGCACCGCGCGCAGGCCCATCTTCTCCTCCGGCTTGCCGAAGGACAGGCCCTCGGTGCCCGCGGGCACCAGGAAGCAGGAGATGCCGCGCGAGCCCTCACCGGTGCGGGCGAACAGCGTGTAGTAATCGGCCTTGCCGCCGTTGGTGATCCACGCCTTCGAGCCGGTGAGGCGGTAGCCGCCGGACACCTCGGCGGCCCGGCAGCGCAGCGCCGCCGCATCGGATCCGGCCTGCGGTTCGGACAGGCTGTAGGCGCCGATCAGGTTGCCCGACAACATCTCCGGCAACCACTGCTGCTTCTGCTCGGCGGTGCCGTAGGCGAACAGCGGATGGCAGGACAGGCTGTGTACGCTCACCGCGACCGCGACCGCCGCCCAGCGGTACCCGATCTCCTCGAGCACCTGGAGGTACACCTCGTACGGCTGCCCGCCGCCGCCGAACTCCTCCGGATACGGCAGGCTCAGCAACCCGGCGGCGCCGAGCGCGCGGAACGCCTCCGCCGGATAGCGCTCGTCCTTCTCGGCCGGGACGACCTCGGGTTCGAGCACCTTCTCGGCGATCTCCCGGGTCAGTTCCAGCAGGTCCCGGGCCTCCGGGGTGGGCAGCAGGCGGTCCACCGGCATGTCGTCCCTCTCCTCACCGCGCTCGACGTCGTTGCCATCACAGTACGTACAGCACCTGATTACATGCAACACAGCACGCAATTTCCCCCGGTTACACTGGGCCGATGACCTCGTCCCTGCCACCCAACAAACATCAGGAGAAGAGCCTGCGGACCCGGGCGCTGCTGCTGGACGCGGCGATCGACTCGCTGGCGGAGGTCGGGTACGGCAGCGCGTCCATCGCCGACATCACCGCTCGCGCGGGCGTCACCCGCGGCGCGCAGTTGCATCACTTCCACACCCGCGCCGAACTGTTCGCCCAGACCATCGGCCATCTGACCCAGCGCCAGCGCGAGGCCATGCTGCGCCGGGCGCGCGCCCTCGGCGAGCGCGCCACCGCCGGCGGCGTCCTGGTGGAGCTGGTGACCGCGACCTTCGCCGGGAAGCTGGGCCGGGCGGCGGTGGAGCTGTACGTCGGCATCGCCAATGAGAAGCCGCTGCGCCGCGAAATGCTGGCCGTACAGCACGATCTCACGGTGGAACTGCTCGATGTCTGTGCGAGACTGCTGGATCCGGCGATCCCCCGGGAACGCCTGGAGTCCGCCTTCTGGGTCACCATCAACGTGGTGCGCGGCGCCACCCTCGACGACATGGTCGGCCGGGACCGGGCCCGCCGCAAGCAGGTGCTGACCGACTGGACCGCCCTCGCCGACCACGCGTTGCGTGGCGGCGCGAGCGGCTGACCCGTCAGTGCGGGACGGGCGGATCCTGCGGCGCCGCCTCGATGAACTGGAACACGCTGTCGAGGCCGTGGCCGGAGAACAGCAGCTTCACGATCACCACACCCATGGCCTCCAGATGCCGGGCCTGGCGCAGGTCGCCGATGTCCAGTGCGGTCGCGCCGAGATCGGTGATCAGCGGTTCGACCACCTTCTTCGCATCGTCCTCGCCGCAGTACGGGACGGCCAGCGGCCGCCCGTCGTAACTCGGCGGATCCAGCTGCCACACGGTGTGGGCCGCCAGGTTGAACGCCTTCACCACGCGGCTGCCGACGGCGATGTGCTCGGCCTGTTCGGCCAGTGACGCACCCTCCCAGGTGACCAGCGAGAAGTCGCTGGTGTCGACGGCGTTACCGCAGTCGATCACCACCTTGCCGGCCAGCGCGCCGGCGGGCCCGCCCGCCTGCTCCAGCGCCGTCACGATCCCGGCCCGCGACACCCCGAACAGCACCACGTCCGCGGTCGCCACCGCCTCCCGCAGCCCCGCCCCGCCCCGCGCGCCGATCCGTGCCGCGACCTCGCGGGCCCGCTCCGGATCGCGGGCGCCGATGGTGACCTCGTGACCGGTCCGCACCCAGCGCCCGCCGATCGCCTCGACCATCCGGCCGGCGCCTATCGTGTCTCACCGGCCTGGTACACCTTCCTGGAACAGGGCCGCGACGTCCAGGCTTCGCCGCAGGTGCTCGAATCCCTGTGTACCGCATTGCGATTGGATCCCAGCGAGCGGACCCACCTGTTCCTGCTGGCGCGTGGCGAGCAGCCGCCGTTGCGTACCCCGCCGGTCGAGACCGTCGATCCGGCCGTCGCCGCGATGCTGCCGCTGCTCACCCCCAATCCGGCCTATGTGACCGGCCGGCGCTGGGATGTGCTGGCCGCCAACCTGCCCGCTCGCGCGCTGTTCACCGACTGGTTCGCCCGGCCGCCGGAACAGCGCAACCTGCTGCTGTGGGTGTTCACCGAGGCCGAGGCGCGGCGGCGACTGGTCGAATGGGAGAAGGAGGCCCAGGCGCTGCTGGCGCGGTTCCGTACCGCGTCGGCCCGGCACCTCGAGGATCCGCGCTTCGTCGACCTGATCGAAACCCTGCGCCGGCGGTCGCCGGAGTTCCACGCGTGGTGGCCCCGCCACGACGTGCGCGGCCGGACCAGCGGCGTCAAACTGATCGATCACCCGCGCGCGGGCCGGATGACGTTGACGCACACGGTTCTCCACGCCGACGAGGCGCCCGAGCAGAAACTCGTCGTCTACTACGCGGAGCCCGGCAGCGTGGACGCGACCCGGCTACGCACGCTCGATCACCCGACGGCGGAACGGAATTCGGCCACCGCGGCCGCCACCACCGCCGTGCGATCCTGAGGCAGCAGCAGCCGGGCGGCCACCAGCCGGTCGGCGGCGGCCGCGACGGCCGTGCGGTAGGCCGCCACGGTCGGCCAGCGTTCGGCGGCCGAGGGCCGGCCGGGCGGGAAATCGACCCTGCTGCCGAGCCTTTCGTACACCACGTCGGGTAGTCCGGGGGTCGGGCGGCGCGGGTTCCAGCCGGTGTAGACCGCCAGCGGGGCCGCCACGGCGGGCAGGTGGATCCCGGCGATCTCGTTGCCGTCCTCGTCGACCGACGACACCAGTGCGGGATACGGTGCGCCGAGCCGGGCGGGCCAGCGGCCGATGCCGCGGTCGGCCTCGGGGCCGAGGTCGAGGTGGCGCGGCACGGCCAGCGCCCCCGGATCGGGCCGGTGCGCGTGGGCGAAACGGCCCAGCGCCGTGGCGCGTGGGACCGCCGTCCCGTCACCGACGCGGGGTACCCGGCTGTCCGGTGGACCGGACCGGCCGCGCACCCACTGCTCCAGCGCCACCAGCAGCGCGCGCAGCACCGGCGTCATATCCAGATCGTGCGGTGGATTCGCGGCGGGGAAGATGCCCTTCATCGCGCCCATCGGCGGCAGATGGTCGGTCCCGGCGACCGCGTACATCCGCACGTCCGGGTCCTCCGGGAGGTCCGCGCCGGTATCGGCGTCGATGTGCGCCAGCGCGGTGTCGCCACGCCAGTATTCGGCCGCGGTGTTGACCTGCACGATCTTCGGCATCCCGCCGAGGGCGCGCTGCCGGGCCAGCAGGCTCGCGCTGTCGAACGGCGGCAGCGTGCCGAAGCCGTCGACCTGGGTCACCGACGGCTGAGCGTAGCGGTGGTTGAATTCGCCCCGGTGCGCCCCGGCCCGGTCGGCGAACACGCCGTCGAACACCTGCCGCCCGGACTCGTCGAGATTCATTCCCTCCCAGAGGAATTGCCGCAGGAAGCGGCCGGACTGCGAGATGCCGTAGGCGAAGGTGTGCTCGAATCCGCCGGCCCGCAGATGGGCGACCAGATCCCGGATCGCCAGCAGCCCGCACCCGGCCACCGGAGCCCGGGAGGTGCGGTACACCAGGCGATACCAGCGGAACGGCTCGAAGCCGCCGTCCAGCGCGATGTGGGTGGGATCGGTGAATCGCCAGGCGCTGCGCGGGATTTCGACCGGCTCGGCATCGGGTGCGGTGCGCACCGTCAGCACCGCCGCCGGATCCGCGACATCCGCGGTCGGGTACTCGGCGAAGCGGAACAGCCCGCCCAGGCCGGGCATGGAATCGGCCAGCGGATGTTCCTTCTCGGCGATGTCACCACGCCATTCCAGCCGCATCGCGCCGGGCTCGACCGCCGCCTCCGGCGCGGTCAGCCCGAGCTGACCGGGGCCGCGCAGGATGTCCCACTGCCAGCCGCACCACACCACCGTCCAGCCCCGGTCCAGCAGGAATCCGTCGCCGGGTGAGACCTTCTCGAAATCGGTGTAGTCGGGAGTGAGGCCGGTGCTGAACGGCAGACCGCCGATCATCCCCCGGTTGGGCACCAGGAGCAGCAGGTTGCGGCTGCCGGTTCCGGTGGGCCGCAGGATCCGCAAGTCGGAGTCGAACCGGACCAGCCCGTCGCCGCCGCGCGGCGCCAGCGCCAGATCGATGATCCGCGCATTCGCCGGATGCGCGGGATCGACGGCGAATCCGGCGGTGCCCCGGACCATCTCGTACCGCGGGTCCGCATACGGCTGCACCGCCTCGATCCGGACGGCTTCGACGGCCATGCGCGCTCCTCGGGCTCGGGTGATCGTTCCCCGGACACGGTACGCGCGACGGTCCGGATCGGACCGTCGCGCGCGTCGAAGTCAGGTGTCAGCCGGGAGCATCACCAGACGTGGCAACGCCCGTCGTCGTGACCCCAGCGGTCGTGCTCGTCATCGTGCCAGCGGCCGTGCCGGTCGCAGTGCCAGTCGTTGTGGAACGGATCGGCGGGGTCCGCCCAGCCGGGCCGGTTGAAACCACCCCAGTCCGGGCCTTGATCGCCCGGGCCCGGCGGCTGCTGGTGCACCCACCCCCCGGGCGGGTCCGCCAGTGCCGAGCCGGCCACGGGGCCGGCCAGCAGCGCACCGGATGCGGCGGCCACGAACAAAGTACCGATCAGTTTTCGCTTCACGTCGAAATCCCTTTCTTTTTCCTGGGAATCGCGGGGACCGAAATCAGTACAGTGCATGCCGGGTGAAAGCTCCAGAGAAATCAGCTAACCGTAAGCATACTCAGCACTCGCACACAGCTCGGCGCCGTTCGACGAATACGGCCGCGACCCGCCCGTCAGGCGGTGCCGCGGCCGTGCCGAGAACTGTGGTCACCAGACGTGGCAGCGCCCGAAATCATCGTGACCCCAGCGGTCGTGCTCGTCGTCGTGCCACCGGCCGCGCCGGTCGCAGTGCCAGTCGTTGTGGAACGGATCGCGCGGATCGAAGAAGCCGGGCCGCTCGAAGCCGCCCCAGCCGTCGTGATCGCCGTCGTGATCGCGATCCCAGGGCCCCGGCGGCTGCTGGTGCACCAGTCCGGGCAGATCGACCGGGCTCGCGCTCGCCGCCCCGATCGCGGGCACCGTCATCACACCCGCGGCCAGCGCGATGAACAGTGGCGCCAATAGTTTCGATTTCACAACCATTACCTCTTCCGGTTTGCTGCCGGTCATGGGGACCGCTAACACTTCACGCCATTCTCGCGGCACTTTCAATGAAATACCGCAGATCCCCAGCGAACTCACATCTGATTCCAAGCGAATCGTGATTCGCGCGTCGAATTACCGCCACCCCGGCGTCACCCGCTGCCGCTCACGGCGTTCAAGCACTTGATTTAATCACTTGATTGAGGCAGACTCCGGGCTCGGAGGAAGGAGCGCGCGATGGTCGACGAGGACGGGGCCGGGGGCGAGAGCCTGTGCGCGGGATACGAGATCGCGTTCCCGTTCGAACGCACGACCGGCACGATGGTCGGCACCTTCCTCGGCGGCCTGCGGGAACGGCGACTGCTCGGCGTGCGCACCGGCCGGGGCACCGTGCTGTGCCCGCCGGCGGAATTCGACCCGGTGACCGGGGAGCCGCTGAGCGAGTTGGTGGATCTGGAACCGGAGGGCAGCGTGCGAGCGTGGACCTGGGTGCCGCCGCGCGCCGGCGATCCGGTGCCGCATCCCTTCGCCTGGGCGCTGGTCGCCGTGGACGGTACCGAGGGCAGCTTCTTCCACGCGGTCGACACCGGCGGCGATCCGGACCGGCTGCGGCGCGGCTTGCGGGTGCGGGCACGCTGGGCCGAACAGCCGCGCGGGGAGCTGCGCGACCTGGTGTGCTTCGAGCCGCTGGAGCGGCCGTGAATCGGCCACTGCCGGAACCGGTCCGGGTGATGCCCACCCCGCTGCGGATGGACTACACCTTCGTGGCGGGCGCCGGGCGATCGAGTTTCCTGCGCGGGCTGGCGCATCGGCGGCTGCTCGCGCGCGCCTGCCCGTCCTGCCGCCGGGTGTACCTGCCGGCGCCGGAGTTCTGCGCGCGCTGCCTGGTCGAACTCGGCGCGACCACCGAACTCGACGGGCGCGGTACGGTTTCCACCTTCTGCGTCGTGAGTTTCCCGTTCCCCGGCCAGCAGATCGAACCGCCCTACGTGGTGGCGCACATCCGCCCGCACGGCGCCGACACCCGGCTGATGCACCTGATCCGCGAGATCGAGATCGCCGACGTGCGGATCGGCATGGAGGTGGAGCCGGTGTGGGCCGGCGGCGAACCGGCCGCGTCGTGGACCAGCATCCGGCACTATCGGCCGGTGCCGCAGCGGGTTTCGCCGGACTCCGGCGGCGACCGGGCAGGTGACGGCGATGCGTGAGGTGGCCGTCGTCGGCAGCGCGCAATCGCCGTGCCTGGCCGCGAACCGGCGCGACGACATGGCGGGCATCCTGCTGCCGGTGCTGCGGGCCGCGCTGGGCGGCCTCGGATTGGACCGGGAGCGCGTCGATTTCGTGTGTTCCGGCAGTCACGATTTCCACGAGGGCCGTACCTTCGCCTACATCGAATCGCTCGACGCGGTGGGCGCCTGGCCGCCGATCTCCGAATCGCACGTGGAGATGGACGCGGCCTGGGCCTTCCACGAGGCGTGGACCTGGCTGCAACTCGGGCACGGCGACGTCGCGCTGGTGTACGGGATCGGGCGCGGCTCACTGCCCGCCGATCTCGATCAGATCGTGCCCACCCAGCTGGACCCCTACTATCTGACCCCGCTGCGACCGCATCGCGACGCGATCGCCGGGATCCAGGCCCACGCGCTACTCCAGGCCGGGGTCACCACCGAGCCGGAGATGGCCCGGATCGTCGCCCGCAATCTCGCTGCCGCGCAGGACAATCCGTACGCCCAGGTATCCGGCGAGGTGGCGGTCGAAACGTTGCTCGCGGCCCCGTACGTGGCCAGTCCCCTGCGCGCGCACGACATCTCGCCGGTCGGCGACGCGGCCGCGGTGGTGGTGCTCGCCGCCGGCGACACCGCGCGCGAACTGTGCGACCGGCCCGCCTGGGTGCGCGGGATCGACCACCGCATGGACGGCCACTATCCGGGCGCCCGCGATCTGACCCGGGCCCCGTCGGCGCGGCTGGCCGCCGGCCAGGCCGCGGCGAGCGCCGGATTCGAGGCCGCCGCGGTCGACGTCGCCGAACTGCACACCGAGTACTCGGCCCAGGAGCCGCTGCTGGTCCGCGAATTCGGCCTCACCGCGTCGACGGTGCTCAATCCTTCCGGCGGGCCGCTGGCCGGGCGGCCCACCACGGCCACCGGGCTGCTGCGCATCGCCGAGGCCGCCGCGGCGATCCGGACCGGCCGCGCCGGACGGGCACTGGCGCACGCGACCAACGGTCAAGCGCTGCAACAGAATCTGGTCTGCCTGCTGGCCGGTGACGGATCGTGAAGGGGCGGCAGCCATGAATGAACCGATCGCCGTGATCGGGGTGGGCCAGGGCAAACAGGCCAAGCGCCGGGAGGTGACGATCGGCATGCTGGTGCGTGAGGCCGTCGCCGCCGCGCTCGCCGACGCCGGCCTGGAGCTCGGCGAGGTCGACGCGGTGGTGCTGTCGAAGACCCCCGATCTGTTCGACGGTGTGATGAATCCGGAGCTGTATCTCGCGGATGCGCTGGGCGCGCGCGGATTACCGGTGACCCGGGTGTTCACCGGCGGCAGCGTGGGCGGGCACGCGGCGATCTACGGCGCGCACCTGATCCAGGCGGGCCTGGCCCGGCGGGTGCTGGTGGCCGCGTATTCCAAGGAGTCCGAAGGCAATTTCACCTGGGCGCTGTCGCGGCCACTGCCGTTCAGTGCCGCGCTCGGCGCCGGGGCCGGCGGGCATTTCGCGCCGGTGATCCGGGAGTACATCCGCCGCGCGAACGCCCCCGAGCACATCGGCTGGCAGGTGGCAGTGGACCATCGGCGCAACGCGCTGCGTAATCCGTACGCGCACATCCACATGCCGGACATCACCGTCGAGAAGGTCCGGGACTCACCGGTGCTGTGGGATCCGATCCGCTACCTGGAATCGTGCCCCTCCTCCGACGGCGCCGCCGCGATCGTGCTCACCGGGGCCGCCGACGTCGGCAGCCCGCAGCGGCCACCGGCCTGGATCCACGGCATGTCGTGGCGCACCGAGACCGGCCATTTCGCGGGCCGGGACGAGGTGAACCCGCGCGCCGGAACCGAATGCGCCGCCGACGCCTACCGGCAGGCCGGAATCACCGACCCCGCCAGCGAGATCGACGTCGCCGAGCTCTACATCCCCTACAGCTGGCACGAGCCGATGTGGCTGGAGAACATCGGCCTGGCCCCGCTGCACGAGGGCTGGCGGCTGGTGGACGCGGGCGTCACCCGGTTCGAGGGCCGGCTGCCGATCAACCCGTCCGGTGGCGTGCTGTCCGGAAACCCCACCGGCGCAACCGGTCTGGTGCGCTTCCTGGAGGCGGCCCTCCAGGTGCGCGGCCTCGCGGGCGACCGCCAGGTGCCCGATGCCCGGCGGGCGATCGGCCATGCGATGGGCGGCGCCTCCCAGTTCCACGCGCTCTGGGTGGTCGGCAGCGAACGGCCGGACGCATGACGGCCGAACCCGTGCTCGTCGAGCGCACCGGGGCGGTCGTGGTGGTCACCATGAACCGGCCGGAGCGCCGCAATGCGCTGAACCTGCCGATGATCGAGTTGCTCGCGGACACCTGGGCGGAGATCGACGCCGACCCCGCGATCCGGGTGGCGATCCTCACCGGCGCGGGCGAGAGCTATTGCGTCGGTGGCGATCTCGGAGACGGCTGGATGACCGACGGGCGGCGGCGCGCAGAGCTCGATCCCGGCGTGCTCGGCCGCGGCCTGCTGCTGACCCGGCCGCTGGGCAAGCCGCTGATCGCGGCGGTCAACGGCGCCTGCCTCGGTGGCGGCCTGGAGATGTTGCAGCAGACCGATATTCGCGTCGCCGCCGAGAACGCGGTGTTCGGGCTGCCGGAGGTGCGGCGCGGGCTGATCCCGGGCGCCGGGTCGACGGTGCGATTGAAGCGGCAGATCCCGTACACCAAGGCGATGGAGATGATCCTCACCGGCGATCCGCTCACCGCCGGGGAGGCGTACGAGTTCGGCCTGATCGGGCATGTGGTCCCGGCGGGCACGGCACTCGAGCGCGCGCACGAACTCGCCGACCGGGTGGCCCGCAATTCGCCGCTGGCGGTCCGGCACGCCAAGGCCGCGATGCTCGCCAGCGGCTGGCTGCCCGACGCGGACGCGCGCGCGATCGAGGCCCGCTTCGTGCGTGAGGTGATCACCTCCGCCGACGCGCGCGAGGGCCGGAAAGCCTTTCTGGAGCAGCGGGAACCGAGATTCACCGGACAGTAGGACGCGGGCGGTACATGCTCGGGGAGCAGTGAGGAGGGTCAGGATGCGACGGGTGTTCGTCGTCGGTGTCGGCATGACACCGTTCGTCAAGATCGGATCCCGGGAGTGGACCTATCCGGAGATGGTGGGCGAGGCGGTGCGGGCCGCGCTGGACGACGCGGGCATCGGCTACGACCGGATCCAGCGGGCCGCGGTGGGGTACGTGTTCCAGCCGTCGGCGGCGGGCCAGCGCACCCTCTACGACGTCGGCCTGACCGGCATCCCGATCGTGAACGTCAACAACAACTGCGCCACCGGCTCGACCGCGCTGATGCTGGCCCGGGAATGGGTCGGCGGCGGGCTGGCCGACGTGACGCTGGCCGTCGGCTTCGAGCAGATGACCAAGGAGGCGATGGCCGGGTCGGGCGCGGCCCCGAAGGTCACCACCATCGATGCGCAGCTGCGCGTGATGGCCGGGCAGTTCGAATTCGGCAGCGCGCCGATGACGACCCAGTTCTTCGGCAACGCCGCGATCGAGCACATGCGCCGCTACGGCACCACCGTCGAACAGCTCGCCGCGGTGGCGGTGAAGAACCACGAGCATTCGACCCGGAATCCGCTGGCGCAGTTCCGTGATCCGTACACCCTGGAGCAGGTGCTCGGCGACCGGCCGGTGCACGGGCCGCTGACCCGCTCGCAGTGCTCCCCCATGTCCGACGGCGCCGCCGCCGCGGTGATCGCGAGCGAGGGTTTCGTGGCCGCCCACGGCCTCGAGAGCCACGCGGTGGAGATCCTGGCCCAGGAACTGGTCACCGACGACGCCTCGGCGTTCGCCGGCGGTTCGATGATCGACGCCGTCGGCGCGCCGATGACCCGCGCCGCGGCGCGAAAGGTGTTCGACAGCGCGGGAATCGGCGTCGACGATATCGACGTCGTCGAGTTGCACGACTGCTTCTCGATCAACGAGCTGATCACCTATGAGGCGCTGGGCCTGTGCGCGCCCGGCGAATCCGGCGCGCTGGTGGAATCCGGGGCCACCGGCTACGGCGGCCGCTGGGTGGTGAATCCGTCCGGCGGGCTGATCTCCAAGGGCCACCCGCTGGGGGCCACCGGACTGGCACAGGCCGCGGAGCTGTGCTGGCAGTTGCGCGGGCTGGCCGGGGACCGCCAGGTGCCGGGCGCGCGAATCGGCCTGGCGCACAACCTCGGCCTCGGCGGTGCCTGCATGGTCACCGCCTACGCCGCGCCCGCCGGCGCGGCACCGAACTGACGGCAACCGATCGGAGCTGACTCCATGACGACCATCGATCCCGATACGCGGCTGCGACTTCCGGTGCACAACGGCCATTCGCTGCTGGCCGGGCTGCGGCGGCACCGCACCTCGCCGGTGATGACCCTCGGTGACACCGTGCTCACCGGCGCCGACGTGATCGCCGAGATCAGCCGGTACATCCAGGCTTTCGCGGCGCACGGCGTCGACACCGGCACCCCGTCGGCGCTGCTGGCGCTCAACCGCACCGAGGTGCTGTTCATCCTCGGCGCGGGCCAGGTGCGCGGACATCGCCGCACCGCACTGCATCCCATGGGCGGCCTGGACGACCACGCCTACGTGCTGGCCGACGCGGGCATCACCACGCTGATCCTGGATCCGTTGCCGCCGTTCGTGCAACGCGCTCGCGATCTGGTGGACCGGGTGCCCGAACTGACGAAAGTGCTGGTGCTGGGCCCGGTTCCGGACGCGCTGGCCGAGGTCGGGGTGAACCTGCTCGAGGAGGTGGCGAAGTACGAACCGGAGCCGGGCATCGCGGCCACCGAACTCGCACCGGACCACGTCATCTCGATCACCTACACCGGCGGCACCACCGGCAAGCCGAAGGGTGTGGTCGGCACCGCTGGCGGGATGGCGACGATGACGGCGATCCAGTTGCAGGAATGGGAATGGCCGCGGCGGCCACGCTTCCTGTTGTGCACCCCGCTGTCCCACGCCGGGGCGGCGTTCTTCCTGCCGACCGTGCTGCTCGGCGGGCAGTGCTTCGTGCTGCCGCGCTTCGACGCGGGAGAAGTGTTGCGCGCCATCGAGGAATACCGGATCACCGCGACCATGCTGGTGCCGTCGATGATCTACGCGCTGCTCGATCATCCGGACAGCCGCACCCGTGACCTGTCGTCGCTGGAGACGGTGTACTACGGCGCCTCCGCGATCGACCCGAACCGCCTGATCGAGGCCATGGACCGGTTCGGCCCGATCTTCGCGCAGTACTACGGCCAGTCCGAGGCGCCGATGGTGATCAGCTATCTGGCCAAGGACGAGCACGACAAGCAGCGGCTGACCTCCTGCGGCCGCCCGGCCGCCGCGCTGCGGGTCGCCCTGCTGGACAACGAGGACCACGCCGTCGGCGCGGGCGAGGTCGGCGAGATCTGTGTCTCCGGACCGCTGCTGGCCAACGGCTACCGGAATCTGCCGGAGGTGACCGCGGAGACGTTCCGCAACGGCTGGCTGCGCACCGGCGATCTGGCCCGCGAGGACGGCGAGGGTTTCCTGCACATCGTCGGCCGCAGCAAGGACATGGTGGTCACCGGCGGTTTCAACGTGTTCCCGCGCGAGGTGGAGGATGTCGTCTCCGAACATCCGCAGGTGCTCGAGGTCGCCGTGGTGGGTGTCGCCGATCCGCAGTGGGGTGAGGCGGTCACCGCGGTGGTGGTGCTGAAACCCGAAGCGCGCGACCAGGGCAGCGTCGCGACCGTCACCGCGGAGATCCAGGCGGCGGTGAAACAGCGCAAGGGCCCGGTGCAGTCGCCGAAGCACGTGCTGCCGGTGGAGGCGCTGCCGCTGACCGTGCTGGGCAAGCCGGACAAGAAGGCGATCCGGGTGCTGGCGCAGGAGCTACTCGGGCACTGAGCGGAGCGAACTCTCGGGCACTCAGCGGAGCGAACTCTCGGGCACTGAGCGGAGCGAACTCTCGGACACTCAGCGGAGCGAACTCTAGGACACTGAGTGGGGCGGGGGCCCGGACAGCATCGCGGTCACCACGTCGACCAGTTCGGCGTAGACCTGGTCCGGGCTCAGCCGCAGGCCCGAGATGGCCATCAGGTCCTGGGTGCGGTGCACGTCGCCGAGCACCTGAAAGGTCAGCGTCATCGCCTGCGCGAGGCGGAATCGCGCGGTGGGACCGGGCAATTCGGGGAGGGCGGCGGTGAGCAGCGCCATGAACCGCACGGCCTGCTCGGTGAAGCCCTCCGCGACCAGCGCCAGCGCCGGATGTCCGCTGCCGATGATCCCGGCGATGAATTTGACCCAGGCGGCGCCGTCGCCGGTGGCCATCTCCCAGACCGGCAGCGCGAATGCCTCGGCCAGTTGCCGGACGGTCACCGGGCCGCGCTGTTCCATCTCGTCCAGCAGCGTGCCGCGCCGGCCCGCGACCTCGTCGCTGCGCTGCCGGATCAGCACCTCGACCAGCGCGTCCTTGGAACCGAAGTGGTAGTGCACGGAGGCCACGTTGGTGCCCGCGGCGGCCATCACCGCGCGCAGCGAGACGCCGTCGATGCCGCGTTCGGCGAACAGCCGTTCCGCCGCCAGCACCAGCCGGCGTTCGGTGGGCATCGCGAGTTCGGCTTCGCTCACCCGCAATTCACTCCCGTTCGCACTGGTCACCAGGCGCATTCTAGTCACGCGGGGGCCGCGGACCGCGCCGAATCTCTATCATGTGATCTAATCAACCGATAGATCGACCACACCGGCCGCGGCCGCCTGGATCTTGAATATGCCGCCAAGTGACGGCACGTCATCTGTCGACCACTCGACCGGACCTCCATCCGGGTCGAGATCCACACATCTAGCTGCGATATCAGAAAAGTCTCCGCGAAAGTGGATCTCACCGATATATAACGGTACATTGGATATCGGCATCATTGTGAACGGCTGGTCCGGATACACCGGCCGTCCGAACTCAGGAGATCCGATGTTCCACAACACAGCACTGACAAGAACAGCGGCCCGCATCGTGGTGATCGCGGCCGTGGCCGTGGCGCCGGTGGGGCTCACCGCCGCGGCGGCACTGGCCAACCCGCCGGCCGTCCAGCAGGGTGACGAGATCTGGGGCCACCACCGGGGCCACCACGGCGACTGGCGGTTCCACCAGCCGCGGATCTGGAACGACGAACCGCCGGTGTGGCAGGGACCGGGCTACTACCGCCCGCCGACGGGCAGTGGATCCGGCAGCAGCTGGTAGCCCGAACCCGGCGCTCACCGAATTCGACCGGCGAATGACTGTCAACTTCCGCATACATGCTATGCGAGAATGCTATTCT
Source organism: Nocardia sp. alder85J (assembly GCF_020176955.2). Lineage (GTDB taxonomy): Bacteria > Actinomycetota > Actinomycetes > Mycobacteriales > Mycobacteriaceae > Nocardia. Next base: position 279,195 of record NZ_JAIUCZ020000009.1, on the reverse strand, counting down.
CCTATTCGAGAATTGGTAGATAGTCGGAGTGTAAGCTTGCTCTCCTACGCTGGCGAAAGGCCGATCACACGGTGGGCACCTTCAGGAAAGAGCCGGTATGGAAGCAACGCGCGGTGGAGCGATCCATCCGGACCGCGAAACTCCGTGCGGAGCAACGAGTTCAGGAATGCCTGGAGGCCGCCCGCGCCCTGATCGTGGAGAAGGGCAACACCGATTTCACCGTGCAGGAGGTGGTGGATCGCTCCGGGCAGTCGCTGCGCACGTTCTACCTGCAATTCAGCGGTAAACACGAATTGCTGCTCGCCCTCTACGAGGACGCGCTCGCGCAGTTGGCCGATCAGATCCACGACGCGGCCGGCGCGCACACCGATCCGGTGCAACGGCTGCGGGCGGCCTGTCACGAGCTGTTCGAGCTGTCCCGGCCCGATGCGGCCCCGATCCGCCCGCTGCTCACCGAGTTCGCCACGCAACTGCTGGTGACCCATCCCACCGAGGTCCAGCTCGCGCACACCCCGCTGGTGGCGCTGTTCACCGAGCTGATCGAGAAGGTCGGCGCCGCACATCGTCTGCGCACCGAGGTGGACGCCGAGCGGACCGCCATCCTGATGACGCAGATGGTGCTGTTCCTGGCCCAATCCATCGGCAGCAACGACGATTTCCCCGGCCGCCCGATCAACGCCGAGGAGGTTTGGACCTTCTGCGCCTTCGGTTTCGCCGACGACCGGCCCGGGGACGGGCCGGTCTGACGGCGGCCCCGCCCCGGGCTACCGGGTCGGGGTCGCCGAGGCGGACGGCGTGGGTGCGGTGGTGGTGGTGCCGGTGTCCGGCGACGACGAGTCGGAGGCGTTGCAGGAGTAGGCCAGTGCGTGCACACCGGGATCGGTCTTCTCCAGGCAGCCGGCGGGCTGCACGCCGGAATCGTTGATCCGCACCCCGGATCCGGCGCTGCGGTCGACACAGGTGAGCCCGCTGGTGTCCATCCGGCAGTCGTAGTCGCCGAAGGTGAGCCGGCTGCCGTAGTTCAGCACCGCGCCGTAGCCGTTCACGAACTGGGCCGGATCACCGTGCTGCGCACCGACGTTCAGCGCGTCGCCCGGATAGTCCAGCCAGCCGCCGACCCAGTTGGAATCGCCGGGGACCGACGACGGGCGGGCGGGCGCGTCCACCAGTTGCACCAGGCAGCTGAGGCCCTCGCCGTACGGGGACGACTTCCCGGTGGTCATGCACTTGATCTTCTGCGACGGACTGGTGAATGCCACGTCGTCGCCGAGGTCCGTACTCGCGCCGTCGCGGGTGACGGTGTGGAAACCACCGCGGTCGGCCGACTGACCGGCCTGCACCCAGGCCGTCAGCTCCGGCAGCGAGGTGCCCGGCGACGCGGCCGCCGCCGTGCTCGTGGGGGCCGCCGCGGGCGGGGCGTCGGCCACCGGCACCGGATGTCCGTGCAGACGGCAGGAGGTGAGCAGAAGGCACAACGCCCCGATACCGGCCACCGACATTCGCATTCTCATGGAACCTGTCTGTACCCGAAGGCCATTCGGCGAGCAAGCCCGGGGTCAATCCCGGGTGCGGCGGCGCATGAGAATACCGGCGAGCAGGTACCCGGCGAGCGCGATCGCGACGCACCAGCCGATCGCGAGACCGGCGTGATGCCAGGTCGGCGTGCCGATCAGCAGACCGCGGACGGTCTCGATGATCGGCGTGATCGGCTGGTTCTCGGCGAACCAGCGCAGCCACCCCGGCATGGTGTCCGGCGGCACGAAAGCGCTACTGACATAGGGCAGGAACATGTAGGCGAAGGTGAATCCGTTGGCGGCCTCCGGATTCGCCGCCAGCAGGCCCAATGCGGCGGCGAGCCAGGACAATGCCAGCACGAACAGCGCCACCAGGCCCACCACCCCGAGCCAGCGCAGCGGATCGGTGGTGGGCCGGAAGCCGATCGCGACGGCCACCAGGACCACCAGCGTGGTGGTGATCAGGTTGCGCACCACGCTGTCGACCACGTGCCCGGTCAGCATCGACGAGCGCGACACCGCCAGCGCCCGGATCCGGTCCACGATGCCGTTGCGCATGTCGGTGCACACCCCGACCGCGGTCGTCCCGGAGCCGAAACCCGCGCACAGCAGGATGATTCCGGGGACCACGTAGTCGACGTAGTGGCCGTCGACGCGCATCGCCCCGCCGAACACGTACACGAACAGCAGCAGGATCATGATCGGCACGGCCACCGTCATGATCACGGTGTCGGGGCTGCGCAGCGTGTGGCGCAGGTTGCGCCCGGTCATCGTCCGCACCTCGCGGACCGCCCGGATCGCCAGCGGCGGCCGGATCATGGTGGTGTCGTTGCTCATCGCGGGTCCTTTCCGGCCGCCGACCCGGTGAGTGCGAAGAACACGTCGTCGAGATCCGGTGTGTGGATGGCGAGTTCGCCGATCGTCACGGCGTGATCGTCGAAATGGTCCAGCAGCGCCTTCAATCGGCCCGCGCTGCCGTCCGAGGGCACCCGCAGCGCCAGTTGCGCGGGGTCCACCTCGGCGGCGGGAACCGCGCGGGCGGCCGCGGCGAGGCCGTCGGCATCGGTGAAGGTCAGCCGGATGTGGCCGCCGGGCACGAGCCGCTTCAATTCCGCCGGGGTGCCCTCGGCGACGATCGCGCCACCGTCGAGCACCGCGATCCGGTCGGCCAGCTGATCGGCCTCGTCCAGGTATTGCGTGGTGAGGAAGATCGTCACCCCGGTGGCGACCAGATCCCGGATCACCGCCCACAGCTCCCGGCGGCTGCGCGGATCGAGCCCGGTGGTGGGCTCGTCCAGGAAGACGATGCGCGGATCGCCCATCAGGCTCATGGCCAGATCCAGCCGGCGGCGGGTGCCGCCGGACAGCGTTCCGGCCCGTTTGCCCGCCGCGGCGAGCAGGTCGAAACGCTTCAGCAGGGCGTCGGCGCGGCGGGCGGCCTCGGCGCCGCGCAGGTGCAGCAGATCGCCGACCAGGCGCAGATTCTCGGTGGCGGTGAGCACCTCGTCGACCGCGGCGTACTGACCGGTGACACCGATCAGGCGGCGTACCGCGTCGGGTTCGCTGTACCGCTACGTCGACAGCAAGGACACCCTGATCGAGCTGGTCTCCGACCGGGTGATCGGCAGCCCGCCACACCTCCCGCCCGGAACCCCCTGGCGCACCGCGCTGCACGACTGGGCGCGGGCGGAGTTCGAGGCGATGAGCGCGCATTCGTGGTGGCTCGACATCCCGGTCTCCACACCGCCGATGGGCCCCAACAACATGGCGTGGCTGAACGCCGGGCTCGCCGCATTCAACGGCTCGGGCATCCCCGAGCCGTTGAAACTGCAAATGGTGCTGAACCTTTCGCTCTACGTGATGGGGCGGGCCAGGTTCCAGCGCGATACCGCGGCCGGTACGGACGACAGCGCCTACGCGCAGGTCCTCGCCCGGGTACTCGACCCCGCGCGGTTCCCGGCGCTGGTTCGGGCGCTGACCTCGCGCGCCTTCGAGGACGACGATGTCGACTGGGAGGACGCCGATTTCGAGTTCTGCCTGGCAAGGCTGCTGGACGGCTACGAACGGTTCGTCGACGAATTCCACGCGGGCGCCGCGGACTGACGACCGAAGTCGCCGTCACCTGGTGCACGGGTGAGGCATGATGGTTCGCGAGAATGTCGTGCGAAGGACTGCCGATGACGCAGCGCAGCAGCCTGTCGCGGCGGCGGGCCGCGCTGGAACGGGAATGGACCCGTTGGGTTCCCGCCTCCGCCGCGCCGGCCCCACCGGCCCCCGATCGCGCCGCCGAGTCCGGGGTGCGCCGTGAGGTCGCCCAGTCCTGGCTGCGCTCGATGCGCACCGTCGATCCCGAAACCACCTGCGCCCCGGACGATTCCGCCGACATCGGATCGCGCTGGGCGGCCTCGCCGCTGCGCGGGCCGGTCACCGCGCTCACCGGGCAGTTGCACAGCATCGCGCACGACGCCGGATACATCGCGGCGGTCACCGACGCCGACGGCACCATCCTGTGGTCCTATGGCGGAACGGCCATGCGCCGCCGTGCCGAACAGGTGAACTTCGCGCCGGGCGGTCGCTGGGACGAGGCGCACATGGGCACCAACGCGCTGTCGCTGGCGCTGCGCACCGGCGCACCGAGCACGGTGTTCTCCGCCGAACACCTGGTGGCCGCGCTGCACGGCTGGGTGTGTTACTGCGCGCCGATCCACGCCGCCGACGGGCGGCGCCTCGGCGTCCTGGATCTGTCGGCCTCCTGGGATCGCTCCAATCCGCTCGCCATGTCGACCGTGCGAACCCTGGTCAGCGCCATCGAAACCCAGTTGCGCGCCGACACCGCCGCGGCGCCGGGCACCGACACCGGTATCCGGCTCAGCTGCCTCGGCGCGGCCGGGCTCACCCGCGACGGCCGGCCGGTCCGGGTGCGGCCGCGGCAGTTGGAGATCCTCGCGCTGCTCGCGCTGGAGCCCGGCGGATTCACCCGAGAACGGTTGCACCACGCCATCTACGGCGACCGCCCGGCCGGTTCCAGCACGCTGAAGGCCGATGTCTCACACCTGCGGCGGGCCACCGGCGGCGAGATCGCCACCCGGGTGTACCAGCTGACCACACCGCTGTCCTGCGATGCGGCCGACCTGGTGGGCGCGCTGTCGGCCGGGGACACCGACACCGCGGTCCGGCTGTATCGCGGACCACTGCTGCCGGGCTCCGACACGCCCGGCATCGTGGAGTGGCGGGATCATCTCGCGGTCGGGGTGCGCGCCGCGGTACTCGCCGATCCCGACCCGGCGCACGCGCTGCACTACGGCGACCGGGTACCCGACGACATCGCCGTGCACGAGCACGCGCTGCGGCTGCTGCCCGCCGACGATGCCCGGCGGGCGGTCGCGGTGGCCCGGCTGCACACCGCGCTGCGCCGCTGAGCGGCCGCCGGCGCCGCGCAGCGAAATGCCGCCACCGCATCGCCGTGTCGTCAACCTTCCGCCAACCCGAGCTGAGCATAGTGATCCACATCACTGACCGTCTCGACTCAGCGAGGAGCACAGCCATGATCTACGCCAAGCCCGGCGCGGACGGCAGCATCGTCGATTACCCGGCCCGATACGAGAATTTCATCGGGGGCGAGTGGACCGCACCGGTCGAGGGCCGCTACTTCGACAATCCGTCCCCGGTCGACGGGGAGACGATCTGCGAGGTGGCGCGGTCGTCGGCCGCCGATGTCGAGCTGGCCCTGGACGCCGCGCATCGCGCCGCCGACAGCTGGGGCGCGACCTCCACCACCGACCGCGCCAACATCCTGAACAAGATCGCCGATCGGATCGAGGCGAATCTCGAGGCGCTGGCCGTCGCGGAGACCTGGGAGAACGGCAAACCGGTCCGGGAGACCAAGGCGGCGGATCTGCCGCTGACGGTGGACCATTTCCGCTACTTCGCCGGTGCCATCCGCGCCCAGGAGGGCAGCATCGCCGAAATCGACACGGACACCATCGCTTACCACTTCCACGAGCCGCTCGGCGTGGTGGGACAGATCATTCCGTGGAACTTCCCGATCCTGATGGCCGCCTGGAAGCTGGCGCCGGCGCTGGCCGCCGGAAATGCGGTGGTGCTCAAGCCCGCCGAGCAGACCCCGGCCTCCATCCTGCAGGTGGTGGAGCTGATCGCGGATCTGCTGCCGCCGGGAGTTCTCAACGTGGTCAACGGTTTCGGCGTCGAGGCCGGGAAGCCGCTGGCGTCCAGCCCGAAGGTGGCGAAGGTCGCGTTCACCGGTGAGACCACCACCGGTCGGCTGATCATGCAGTACGCCAGCGAGAACATCATCCCGGTGTCGCTGGAGCTGGGTGGCAAGAGCCCCAACATCTTCCTGCCCGACGTGACCGCGGCCGACGACGACTTCCTGGACAAGGCCGTCGAGGGCTTCGTGATGTTCGCGCTGAACCAGGGCGAGGTGTGCACCTGCCCGTCGCGCGCGCTGATCCACTCCTCGATCTACGACGAGTTCATCGAACGCTGCATCGCCCGCACCAAGGCGATCGTCGGCGGTGACCCGCTGGACGAGGCCACCATGATCGGCGCGCAGGCCAGCAACGACCAGTACGAGAAGATCCTGTCCTACCTCGACATCGGCCGGAAGGAGGGCGCCGAGGTGCTCGCCGGCGGCGGCACCCGCAAGGTGGACCGCTACCCCAACGGCTTCTACATCGAGCCCACGATCTTCAAGGGCAGCAACGACATGCGGGTCTTCCAGGAGGAGATCTTCGGCCCGGTGGTGTCGGTGGCCACCTTCGACTCGGTGGACGAGGCCCTGAAGATCGCCAACGAGACCCTCTACGGCCTCGGCGCCGGCGTGTGGACCCGCGACGCCAACACCGCCTACCGCCTCGGCCGCGGCATCAAGGCGGGCCGGGTGTGGACCAACTGCTACCACGCCTATCCGGCCCACGCCGCCTTCGGCGGCTACAAGAAGTCCGGCATCGGCCGCGAGAACCACAAGATGATGCTCGACCACTACCAGCAGACCAAGAACCTGCTGGTGAGCTATTCGCCGCGAAAGCTCGGGTTCTTCTGATGCCCACCCGGGTCGAGCTCACCGAGGCCGCGGATGCCCTGGTGCGCACCCTGATCGGGCAACACGGCCCGGTCATGTTCCACCAGTCCGGCGGCTGCTGCGACGGCAGCGCTCCGATGTGCTACCCGCGCAACGAATTCCGGGTAGGAGCAGCGGACGTCCTGCTGGGCACGGTGAGTTCGGACACCCCGTTCTGGATGAGTGCCGACCAGTTCGAATACTGGAAACACACCCACCTCACCGTCGACGTGGTCCCCGGCCGCGGCAGCGGATTCTCCCTGGAAGCCCCCGAGGGCGTCCGCTTCCTGATCCGCTCCCGCCTGCTCACCGACGCCGAACTCGGCGAGCTGACCCCACCACCGACCGGGGCGGAGGTCATGGGCTGACCGGCGCCCCAGGCTACCGGCAGAGCCTCGCTACCCCTGCGCTGGAACTCGACTGCGCAGGGGTAGTGGACTCAATTTTCGTAGTGTCCCCGGCAAGCGATGATGACGACACTCTCGTCATCGGCACGATAGACGATGCGATGTTCACTATCGAGACGTCTCGACCACCACCCGGTCAAGTTCTGACGCAATGGCTCCGGCTTTCCAATGCCCTCCGCATTGCCATGACGCCGGATGTCGTCGATCAAACGGTTCAGCTTCTTCAGCATCTGACGGTCCTGCTGCCACCCCGCATAGTCCGTCCAGCCGGTATCGGTGAACGTGAGTTTGCGTGTCACTCTTCGGTGCCCTCGTCATCGACATCGACGAGTTCGCGGGGCTGTACCCGCCCCGCCTCGGCCTCGGCAATCCCTCTGGCCAGCCAAGCCGCGTTTGCGGGATGAGACAGCAGGTAGGCGGTCTCCTTCATCGCCTCCCACTCACGCAGGCTGACGACCACTGCCGCTTCCTTGCCACCACTGCGAGTGATGATCACCTCATCACTGTCCTCGGTGGCCGCATCCAGAACAGCAGCAAAGTTGGCACGGGCCTCGCTGGCGTGCATTGCGCGCATGGTGATGACCTCCCAGTCGAACTTCGACCAGGATAGCACTGTCCCGTACGTGATCGAGTACGACATCACGGCGTCCGCATCCCGACCGGGGCGGAGGTCATGGGCTGACCGGGCTGATTCCGGCTGCACTCACCGACCACTCGGCGTTCGTCACCGGGCGTTGCGAGCAGTGCCTCGATGGGCGGGGACGGTGGTGGGGTCCTCCGGCCAGGCGTGTTTCGGGTAGCGGCCGCGGAGGTCGGCGCGGACCTGGGGCCAGCCGGTGCGCCAGAAGGACGGGAGGTCGGCGGTGACCGCGACCGGGCGTCGGGCCGGGGAGAGCAGGTGCAGGACCGGGGTGATGCGGCCTTCGGCGAGGCGGGGTGTTTCGGTCCAGCCGAAGATCTCCTGGACCTTGACCGCGAGGACCGGCGGGTCGGTGGTGTAGTCGAGGCGGATTCGGCTGCCGGAGGGCACTTCCAGGCGTTCGGGCGCGAGTTCGTCCAGGCGGGCCGCCGCCGGCCAGGGCAGTAGGCGGCGTAGTGCCTGGCCGGCGTCGATGCGTCGCAGGTCGGCGCGGCGGCGGGCGGTCGCGAGTTCCGGTGCGAGCCAGGTCTCGTCGGTGAGCAGCGACTCGTCGTCCACCGCGGGCCAGGGGTCGCCCAGGGTGCGGTGCAGGAAGTCCAGGCGGTGACGCAGTGTGGTCGCGTCCTCGCTCCAGCGCAGCACACCGAGTCCTTCGGCGCGCAGTCCGCGGCGCACGGCCGCCGCCACCGCGCCGATATCTGGCGCCCGTAATAGCTTGTCGGACAACGTGATCGCACCAAGTCGCGTGATGCGCCGGGCCATCACGTCACCGTCGGCCCACTCGATCTCGTCGCCGGTGACGAGCAGCGCCGCCGCGGCACGGCGGGCCAGCTGCTCGTCGGCGACGGCGGCAAGCCGGATTCGCCCCTCCGCCATGCCCGGATCCCGGTCGGCCACCGCCACCGCGAGCCACTCCGCGTCGCCGAGGCCGGATCCCGGCGGCAGGGTGACAGCGGTACCTCCGGCCATGAGATAACTCGCCGAGCCGGGTGTACGCCTGCGGGCCAGCCGCTCGGGGTGGGCCAGCGCCACGATCAGCGCGGGATCTCCGCCACCAGGACCATCGGACGCCGGTCGTCCGCCGGATGGGCCGGGTTGCACTGCTTCGGGATTCGAGCGCGCCATGCCACCGGTCCGCGTGCCGAGCGAATTGCTCGGCGTGCTCGCCGAATTCGCCGCTCCCGACGACTGCTCGACCGATGAATCCGGCACTCCGGCCTGTGCATCGCCGCGACGGCCGCGGGCGGGGCGGTCGTCGAGCAGGCGGGTGAGGCGCTGGACCTCACGGCGCCAGCGGTCGGGGCGGTCGGTGCGGAGGGTGCGCAGGCCGGTGATCAGGTCGATGCCGGGGAGGAGGGTGTCGTCGTCCAGGACGGCGACCACTTCGGCGGCGGCGCGCGGGCCGATCTCGGCGGCGCCGTCGAGGAGGGCGCGGGCGTGGCGGGGGTGCAGGCCGAGGGTGGCCATGCGGCGGCCTCGGGTGGTGACCTCGCCGTCGTGCAGGGCACCGAGGGCGGTGAGGACCGCGCGGCCGGCGGCGAGGGCGCCGGGTGGTGGCGGGTCCCACCAGGACAGGGCGCTGCCGTCGGGGGTGCCCCAGCAGGCCAGTTCCAGGGCCAGGCGGGTGAGGTCGGCGGTGCGGATCTCCGGTTCGGGATAGGCGGGGAGGGTGGCGTGTTCGTTCTCCGGCCAGCAGCGCCAGGCCCGGCCCGGTCCTTCGCGTCCGGCGCGGCCGGCGCGTTGTTCGGCGACGGCGGCCGAGACGCGGACGGTGGCGAGGCCGCCGAGGCCGCGGCGGTGGTCGATCCGGGGGACGCGGGCGAGGCCGCCGTCCACGACGGCCCGTACTCCGGGCACGGTGAGGCTGGATTCGGCGACGGCGGTCGACAGCACCACTCGCCGGCGTGATCCGGCGCGCAGAGCGGTGTCCTGGGCGGCGGTGGACAGCCGGCCGTGCAGGGGGAATATGTCCACCTCGCCGATTCCGGCCAATTGTGCTGTGACTCTGCGGATCTCGGCCGCACCCGGCAGGAACACCAGCACGTCGCCCGCCGATTCCGCGAGGGCGGCCCGGGTGGCCCGCGCGACCTGGGCCTCGAATCGCTCGCGGGGCAGGGCCGGGGTGTAGGCGATCTGCACCGGGTAGGTGCGGCCGTGGGCCTCGATCACCGGGGCCGGGTCGCCGAGCAGGGTCGCGAGCCGGTCCGCCGCGACGGTCGCGGAGGTCGCCAGCACGCGCAGGTCCGGCCGCAGCCCGTCGCGGGCGTCGAGCAACAGCGCCAGCAACAGGTCCGCGTCCAGGTGCCGCTCGTGGCATTCGTCGAGCATCACCACGTCCACCCCGGCCAGTTCCGGATCACCCTGCAACCGCCGGACCAGCAGGCCCGAGGTGACCACCTCGATGCGGGTCCGCGGCCCGGCCCGGCGATCACCGCGCACCGAGTAGCCGACCGTCTCCCCCACCTGCTCCCCCAGCAACGCGGCCATCCGCGCGGCGGCCGCACGGGCGGCCAGTCGCCGGGGCTCCGCCACCACGACCTTGCCGCCGGTCTGCGCGGCCAGCGCCAGCGGCACCAGCGTCGTCTTGCCGGTTCCAGGTGGCGCGACCAGCACCGCCGTGCCCGCGGCGGTCAGCGCCGCGGCGACATCGCCGAGGACCGGACGCACCGGGAGGTCGGGAAGTTCGGGCAGTTTCATCGCCGACCAGTCTGCCGAATCCCCGATCGAGCCGGAGGTCGAACCTCCCTGGGCGGCCGACAGACCGGCGCGACGCGCACAGTCCGAAGCTCGAGCCGGCTCAGCGGGCGGTCCACCCGCCGTCCACCACGATGGTCTGCCCCGTCACATAGCGGGCGGCGTCACCGGCCAGCCAGGCGATCGCGCCGGTGATGTCGTCGGCGGTCCCCTCGATCGGCAGCGGGGTGTTGCGGCGTAGCCAGTCGCCGCCGCGTTCGCTGTCGTAGAAGTCGCCGGTGATCTCGCTGCGGAAGAAGCCCGGGGCGACGGTGTTCACCCGGACGCCGTGCCGGGCCCATTGCACGGCCAGCTCCGCGGTCAGGCCGGACAGGCCCAATTTGCTTGCGGCATAAGAGGCTTGCGGGATACCGGGGACGCCGACGTGGCCGCTGATCGACGATACGTTCACGATGCTGCCGCGGCCGAGGTCGCGCATGTGCGGAAAGGCCGCCTGCGCCAGGCGGAACGGGGCCAGCAGGTTCAGGTCGATGGTGGCCTGGATGTCCTCGAGGCGCTCGGATTCGGCGCGCTCGTCGGAGAAGCGGTTTCCGGCGGCGTTGACGAGAATCTCCGGAGGGCCGAGGGTTTCGGCGACTTCCGCCACGACCGTGGCCACGCTGTCGAGGTTCGACAGATCGCACGCGACGGCGAGGCCGTCGATCCGAGCAGCCAGTTCCATCAGGCGTTCCTTGCGCCGGGCCACGACCGCGACCCGAGCGCCGAGACCCGCGAGTGTCGCGGCGGTCGCGGCGCCCAGGCCCGAGGAAGCGCCGGTCACGATCGCCACCCGGCTCTGGAGGCCGAACAGGCGCGCGGCGGTGTCGGTCATCGGTGTCCTCCAGTGGTTTCGGTGATGCCGTGGGCGGCCACGAATTCGGGCAGGCCGGGACGCACCACCTTCCCCATCGCGTTCACCGGCAGCGCGTCGACCCGCGACCAGTGGTCCGGCACCTTGTATCCGGCCAGTTCGCGGCGGCACAGGTCGGCGAGTGCCTCGAAATCGACAGTGGGCGAGGTACTTTCGACGACCGCCGCGACACGCTGACCGAGCCGGTCGTCCGGGGTCCCGTACACGGCCACCTTGCTCACGTCCGGATGGCCGGCGATGATCCGTTCCACCTCCAGCGGATACACGTTCGCGCCGCCGCGGATGATGACCAGCTTCTTGCGGTCCAGCACCGACAGCCAGCCGTCGGCGTCGACCGTGCCGATGTCGCCGGTCTTGGTCGGGCCGGGCTCGGCGGGCCGCACGCCACCGTCGGCCCAGTAGCCGAGCAGCGGCCGCCACAGGTTCGCGTAGGGCCCGGAAGTCGCTGCGGTGATCCACAATTCGCCGAGTTCACCCGGCGCGAGCCGATTACCCTCGTCGTCGTGGGCGGCGACGTCGAACTGCGGCAGCACCTGTCCGCTGGTGCCCGGATGCCAGATCTCCCCCGGCGGATCGATCGCGACGACCGTCGGCGCCTCGGTCAGCCCGTAGGTCGATCGTGGCACCAGCCCGTGCGCGTCGGCGAAGGCCCGGCGCAGCGCGTCGGAGGTGTCCGCGCCGCCGCTCCACACCTCGCGCAGGGTGCCCAGGTCCAGCTGTGGTCGTTGCGCGAGGTCGTAGACCTGGGCTGGGGCGCCGTTCCACACCGTGACCCGGCGGCCGGTGAGCCATTCGGCGACACCGTCCACGTCCCGGCGGTTCATGATCACCGCACAGCCGCACGCCTGCGCGGTCAGCAGGGTGGACAGCACGATCAGGTTGAGGATGGTGAGCGGGAAGCTGTCGCCCTTGCGCAGTTCCGGGCCCCAGCCCCGGGTCGCCACCAGCACCGCGCCCGGCAGCAGCATGTTGCGCTGGCTGTGCACGACGGCCTTCGGGGCGCCGGACGTGCCACTGGTGAAGGCGATTCCGGCAGGCGCGTCGAGATCGGTGACCACCGCGGGCGCGGGCGGCGCGGCCTCCAGCAGGGCGGTCCAGCGGTCGAGCCCGACCACCGCGGGCCCGGTCAGCAGGCAGCGCGGGCCGCCCAGGACCACGGCCGGCTCGATGGTGTCGTGCAACTGCTGCTGTTCGGCCACCGACAGCGCCTCGCCGATCCCGGCCCACACCGCGCCGATGCGCTGCGTGCCGTGGAACGCGGCGACGATGTCCAGATCGTTGGGCAGGCAGGCCGCCACCCGGTCGCCGGGCCGGACACCCAGCGCCCACAGCACGCCCGCCGCGCGGCCGGCCTGTTCGTCCAGCTGGGCGTAGGTCCAGATCCCGGAGGCCGCCTCGATCGCCGGGGCGTCGGGGCGTCGCGCGAGCGCGGTGTCCAGGACGGCGGCGATCGATGGGGGGAGGGTGATGGCCTGGCCGGGGTCGCCCGGATCGGTGAAGCTCTCCACGGCAACCTTGATATCACTATCCTTACAAAGATTCACTCTTTTGATCTATCCTTGCAAAGATTCATTGGATAGGAGGTCGGTGTGACGAGGGGCTGGCGCGAATGACACAGGGGCCACTGTCCGGGGTACGGGTGGTCGATCTCACCGCCATGGTGATGGGCCCGTACTGCACACAGATCATGGCCGACATGGGTGCGGACGTGATCAAGATCGAGCCGCCGGCCGGCGACAACACCCGCTACATCTCCGTCGGGCCGGAACCCGGGCTCGGCGGCGTCTTCGTCAACGTGAACCGGGGCAAGCGCAGCGCGGTGCTCGATCTGCGGTCCGAGGCGGGCAAGCAGGCGTTGCGCGCGCTGATCGCCGGCGCGGATGTCTTCATCCACTCCATGCGCGCCAAGGCGATCGCCGATCTGGGCTTCGACTATCCGGCGGTGTCGGCGATCAATCCCGCTGTCGTCTACACCAATTGCTACGGCTACGGCCGGCGCGGCCCGGACGCGAACCGCACCGCCTACGACGACACCATCCAGGCCGAGAGCGGCCTGCCGTACGTGCAGGGCCAATTGACCGGGCAGACCAGCTATGTCGGCACCATCATGGCCGACAAGGTGGCCGGGCTGACCGCCCTGTACGCCACCACGATGGCGTTGTTCCACCGCGAACGCACCGGCGAAGGCCAGGAGGTCGAGATCGCCATGTTCGAGACCATGGCCTCGTTCATGCTGGTCGAGCACGCCAACGGGGCCATGTTCAGCCCGCCGCTGGCGCCCGCCGGCTATCCGCGCGCGCTGGCGCCGAACCGGAAACCGTACGCCACCAAGGACGGTCACATCTCGGCGCTGGTCTACAACGACAAGCAGTGGACCGCGTTCGTCGAGGCGGTGAAACCCGCCTGGGCCGGACCGCAGTTCGCGACCCTGGAACAGCGGGCCCGGCAGATCGACACCGTCTACGCGCTGCTGGGCGAGACGTTCGCCGAGCGCACCACCCAGCAGTGGCTGGACCTGCTGCGCTCACTGGACATTCCGGCCGCGCCGGTGCGCAGCCTGGACGATCTGTTCGAGGATCCGCACCTGAACGCCGTGGGCTTCTTCCAGACCGTCGACAGCCCACAGGGACCGGTCCGGTTCCCGGGCCCGCCGACCTGGTTCTCCCGCACTCCGGGCCGGGTCGCCGGGCCCGCGCCACGGCTCGGCGAGCACACCGCGGAGATCGCCGACGGCTGGGAGCCGCGATGAGCGCACCGACCCTGTTACCCGAAACCGGCTGGGAGCTGGCGGATTTCATCCGTCCCGGCGATCGCATCGTGGTCGGCCAGGCGTGCGGTGAGCCGACCACACTGCTGGAGGCGCTGATCGCGCAGGGCCGCGATATCGGTGACCTGTCGGTCTTCGTGGCGACCAGCTTCTCCGGGGTGTTCACCCCCGCCGCCACCGACAGTTTCGCACTGTCGAGCATGGGGGCGATCGGCACCCTGCGCGCGGTGGCGAAGGAGCACCGGCTCGCGGTGGTGCCCTGCCACGTGAGCCGGGTCGGTCCTATGATCGAGGCCGGAATCCTCGGCTGCGACGTGGCTTTCGTGCAGGTGAGCCCCGCCGACGCGGAGGGCAACCACAGCCTGGGCCTGATCAGCGATCACGTCCTCGCGGCCGTCGATTCGGCCCGGGTGGTGGTCGCGGAGATCAACGACCAGGTGCCCTACACCCTGGGCGAGCGGCTGCCCGCCGCGAAGATCGACTACGCGGTGCGGGTTTCACGGCCGCCGGTGGAGGTGCCGGCCGCGCGGATCGGCGAGACCGACACGGCCATCGCGAAATACGCCGCCGCCTACATCGAGGACGGCGCGGTGGTGCAGACCGGCGTCGGCGCGGTGCCGGACGCGCTGCTGCGGCAGTTGCGCGACCGCCGGGACCTGGGTGTGCATTCCGGCATGATCGGCGACGGCCTGGTCGAACTGGCCGAGGCCGGGGTGGTGACCAACGCGCGCAAGCGCATCGACCCCGGCGTCTCGATCACCGGGGCCCTGATCGGCACCCGCCGCCTGTACGACTTCGCCCATCTCAATCCCGAGATCCGCATGTGCACCACTGATTACACGCACAATCCGGCGGTGCTGGCCCAGTTGGACAATCTGGTGACCCTCAACTCCGCGATGGAGGTCGACCTCACCGGGCAGGTGAACGCCGAGCAGAGCGGTTCGTCCTACCTCGGCGGCACCGGCGGTCAGGTCGACTTCGTCCGTGCCGGCGCCAATTCCGTTGGTGGCCATGCCATCATCGCGCTGCCCGCGACGGCGAAGGGCGGCACGATCAGCCGCATCACCGCCACGCTGTCGGGCCCGGTGACCACGGCCCGCAGCGATGTCGACATCGTCGTCACCGAATTCGGCGCCGCCGAATTGCGCGGCCGGTCCCTGGCCGAGCGCACCCGCCGCCTGATCGCCATCGCGCACCCGGACTTCCGGGAAGATCTGGACCGTGCCGCCCACCTGATCCGGCAGAGAGGTTTCTGATGAGCGACGCCGTTGTCTTCGACGCGCGCCCCGACGGCATCGCCGTGATCACCCTGAACCGCCCCGAAACCCGCAACTGCCTGTCGAAGGATGTGCGCGAGGGCCTGTTCGAGGCGTGGGACCGGTTCGAACGCGACCCGGAGTTGCGGGTGGCGATCCTCACCGGCGCCGGGGACAAGGCGTTCTGCGCCGGCGGCGACCTGAAGGAGATGGTGGAGACGGGGATGCGGGTACCGCCGCGCGACATGTTCCCGCTCCCCTACGACACCCTCGAACTGTCCAAGCCCACCATCGCCGCGGTGAACGGCGTCGCCTTCGCCGGCGGCTGGATGATCGCGCAGGCGTGCGATCTCTGTGTCGCCAGCAGCACAGCGCGTTTCGCGATCACCGAGGTGAAGGTGGGCCGCAGTTCGCCGTGGGCTTCCCCGCTGATCCACATGATCCCGCAGCGCATCATGATGGAGATCCTGCTGACCGGCAAGCCGGTCACGGCCCGCCGCGCGTACGAGATCGGCCTGGTCAACCGGGTCACCGAACCCGACGAATTGCTGCCCGCCGCATTGGAACTGGCCACCGACGTCCTCGCCGGGGCGCCGCTGTCGGTACGCGCGGCTCGCGAAACCGTCATGCTCGCAACGGAAATGGGCCGGTCCGCGGCATTGCAGGCCGCTCGGCACGCCGCCGAGTACTGCTACACCAGTGCCGACGCGCAGGAGGGGCCACGCGCTTTCGCCGAGAAGCGGCAGCCGAACTGGACCGGCCGCTGACCGGGCCGATGGGGAAGCGGCGGCCGCACTCGACCGGCCGCTGACCGCAGGAACGGTGAAGAAGGGGTCGCCGCGCTGGGCCGGTCGGCTGATCGCCGGGACCGGTCTCATTCCGACGGCGCGGCGGCGAGCGCTCGGGCTGCGGTGATCACGGCCGCGCGCAGCTGTTCCGGCGTCTGGCCGGGGCCGAGGATCATGCGGCGGACCTGCGGCACGGCGAAGCTCCAGCCGACCAGGCCGAGGGTGAAGAACAGCAGCGCGCGCGGATCCCGGCCGCCGGTCGCCGCCGCGCGAGTGGCCTCGACCTTGCCGAGGTAGTGCCGGGTGCGGGCCGGCTCGTCCGGCACCGGTTCCTCACCCAGCTCCAGCGCTTCCCACAGCAGCAGCCGCAGCGCCGCGGGGTGGGCGCGGTGGTAGTCGAACAGGTCTCCGGCGTAGACGCCGAGGTCCGGGTCGTCGCCGGGTGGGACCGCTTCGGCCAGATCGGTCATCAACCGCTCCAGCACGGCGGCGAACAGCGACTGTTTGTCGCCGAAGTAGTCGTAGATGGCCCGCTTGTTCGCCTCGGCGGCGGCCGCGATGCGATCCACCCGGGCCCCGGCGACACCGTGTCCGGCGAATTCCGCTGCCGCCGCGGTGAGTATGCGTTCCCTGGTCGCCGCCGAGTCGTATGCCACGTCCGCGACTCTAACGAACCGGTTCGTTTGCCATGGTCTTCCGGCATTCACCCGAACTGTTCGAATCGCTGTCGCGGTCGGATCGCCGAGCGGGCGCCGGTCCCGAGAAGCTCCCGACCGTATTCGTGCCTACCGCAGACCGGCTCCCGGTGCTCACCTCACCGGTAGCGCTGGGACAGTCTGCGGCGGTGGGCGGTGGGGGTGCCGAACAGGACGCGGTTCAACGTCGCGCGCTTGAGGTAGCGGTGGATACCGCTCTCCCACGTGTAACCGATACCGCCGTGCAACTGCATGGCCGCACCGGCCACCTCGACCGCCGCCGTACCGGTATAGGACTTCGCCATCGCCACCGCGGTCCCGTCACCGTCGAGCGCCACACCGACCAGCTTGCGGGCGACGGTGGCCTGCACGAACATGTCCGCACACGCGTGCTTGACCGCCTGGAACGAACCGATCGGCCGACCGAACTGCTCCCGCACCTTCGCGTACTCCACCGTCGCGGTGAGCATCGCCTCCGCGACACCGAGACTGTCACACGCAACCGCCAGCGCGGCACGATCGTGCAGACCCCGGGCGGCGGCGAGCGGGTCACCGGAGAACCACAGCAGGTCGTCGCCGGTGACGCTGAGATCGCCGGCGACGACCGTGCCCAGCGTGCGTGACTCGTCGACGACCGGGGTCGCGGTCACGACCAGCCCGGCCGTGGGCTCGACCGCCGAGGCCGCGGTCACCGCGACCCCGGTCGAGGGCGCGACCACCGGGGCCGGGACCGCCGCGAGCCCGGTCGCAGGCGCGACGCACACGACCACCGGGGTGTCCGACGGGTCCGCCGCGATCACCAGCAGCCGATCCGCGGTGGCCGCGTCGGGCACGAATTCCGCACGACCGGACAGGATCCAGCCCGCACCGCTGGGGCGCAGCCGGAACCTGGTGGTGTACTCGGCGTCCGCACCGCACAGCGCTACAGCCACCGAGGACTCACCCGCGGCCACCGCCGCCAGCAGTTCGTCCCGGCGCGGGCCGGTCGAGGCCGTCAACGCGGCGACACCCAGCACGGTCCCGAGGTATCCACTCGCGGCCGCGGCCCGGCCCAACTCCTCCAGCACCACCGCGGTCTCGGCGAAGGTCACACCCGCACCACCGAGATCCTCCGCAACCTCCAGCCCGGACCAGCCGTGCGCGGACAGCGCCCGCCGATCCGGCCCAGCGGCACCGGCTTTCGCCAGCACCGCGCGAGCGACCGCGCGTAGCTCCTCCCGGATCTCCTCGAGATCCTCTGCCGCCGCCGCTGTTTCGCTGCTCATGAACTCTGCCTCCACCGACCGGCCGGCTGCCGCCGAACCCGATCCTCACTGTGTTCGATGCCTGCCGCGCATCCCCGCCGGACATGTTCGACCGGCCGGTCGGGCGATCGGGTCTCCGTGCACTTCCTCGTCGGCCCAGCGGCGGTGCACTCTGCTCGCCGTAAGACGTAGGGCCGGGCCATGATCCGGTCACCCCGTCTCGGGGGCGTACCCGATACCGGGATCTGCGGTGGCAGCACCATCGTGATCCCCCGCGATCCGAAACCCTTGGAGATCACTGGGGTTCCCGGGGGAGCCCCAGCCCGCGTTCCCCGATGATCGTCCGCTGGATCTCACTACTACCCCCCGGAATCGTCCACTCCCACGACCCCACGAAATCCAGCACCCACGCCCCCGACTCCCACCCACCCGAAGAAGGCTTCCGCAACACCGACTGCGCCGACAAACCACCCACCTCCGCACCGAAACCGGTCAACCGCTGCAACAACTCGCTGTAGAACAACTTCACCACCGACGCATCCGCCGCACCCACCCTCCCCGCCTCATACCGCTGCACCACATCCCGGCACAACACCCGCAAACCCTCGATCTCCGTCTCGAACTGCGCCAGCCGATCCGCGATCACCGCATCATCGACCGGACGACTCCCATCCGGACCCGGCCGCGCACACTCCTCCACCAGCCACCGCAACCCCGCATTACCCAACCGCTCCGCCAACTCCAGCATCGTCAAACCACGCTCGGCCCCCAACGTGGACTGCGCCACCTGCCAGCCCGCGTTCTCCGCACCCACCAACTGCGACACCGGAATCCGCACCTCATCCAGAAACAACTCACAAAAATGCGACTCCCCCGTCGCCTGCCGGATCGGCCGCACATCAATCCCCCGCGACCGCATATCCATCAACAAATACGAAATCCCCTTCCGCTTCGGCGCAACCGGATCGGTACGCGCCAGCAACAGGCACCAATCCGCATACTGCGCACCACTGGCCCACACCTTCTGCCCCGACACCACGAAATCATCGCCCTCACGCCGCGCCACCGTCCGCAACGACGCCAGATCCGACCCCGCCCCCGGCTCCGAAAACCCCTGACACCACACCTCAC
This sequence comes from Nocardia sp. alder85J, assembly GCF_020176955.2. GTDB lineage: Bacteria > Actinomycetota > Actinomycetes > Mycobacteriales > Mycobacteriaceae > Nocardia. The sequence goes on along the minus strand of NZ_JAIUCZ020000009.1, from coordinate 260,069 downwards.
CCTCCAGAATCGCCGGAAGATGCCGCACCCGCTGCGCCTCGCTCCCCGCCGCCAGCAACGTCGACGCCGCATGATGCACCGCCACGAACGCCAGCACCAGACGCGGCGCATCCGCCGCCGCCAACTCCTGATACAACACCACCTGCTCCGCAACAGTCAGCCCCCCACCGAACTCCCTCGGCCAATGCGGCACCGCGAACCCACCCGACCGCAACGTCTGAAACCACTCCCGCTGAAACCCCACGAACTCCGCATCCGACACACCCGTCTGCCCCACCCGCCACCCCACCGGAACATGCACACGACACCAATCCCGCACCCCCACACGGAAATCCTCGAGCACCGGGCTGCTCATAGCCGCGCTCCTTCCCGCCATCCGGTATCGGGACAGACTCCCCGCCGCGCCACCGGAGCACCCGCCGACGCCGGCACGTGGACGCCACCGTGCCGCGTTCTGTCTCCCGTCACGGCATCCACCGCCACCACGGCCCGCCCACCTTCGGCAGGTCATACTCCAGCACCGTCACACTCCCCGGGGTTCGGAGAACAGGCCCGGCAAGCCGTGCCGCGCGATCCGGCGGGTCAGCAGATCCTCGGTGGCCGAGCGGCCGAGCGGCAAGCGGCGGACCGGCCAGCTGTAGCGCGAAAGCCAGGACAGCGTCGCCTCGTCGCAGAAGCCGAGTGCGCCGTGCAGCTGATGCGACACCCGCAGCACCACATCGGCGGCCTCGATCGCGGCCAGCCGCAGCGCCAGCGCGTCGTCGAGGGCCTGCTCGTTGCCCGCCTGGATGCTCCAGAGGGCATAGCGGGCAAGCATTTCCACGCCCGCGCGCTCGACCTCGGCATCGGTGAGCTGGAACTGCACCGACTGGAACCGGGCCAGCGCCTGCCCGAACTGCTGCCGCACCACGACGTGGTCCCGGGCGAGATCGATGGCCCGGTCCAGCATTCCGAGCAGGGTCCAGCACGGCAGCACCAGCGCGAGCGCGATGTCTCCCGCGCCGCCGGTGTCGACCGGAGTGCATCGCAGCGGGGTCACGAAGGCCGAGTTGCGCGGCGGCACATCCGGCTGCGCGGCCGTGACGAGACTGCGGCGGCCGTCGAAATCGACCGCGGCCCAGCGCAGCTCGATCCCGGCCACCGCCGCCATCGGAGTGGCGTCGGCGACCACCACGAGACCGTCGACATCGAGATCGGCCGGGCGGGCCAGTCGTTCGGCCACCGGATAGGGCGCCGCCCAGTATCCGGCGCTGCGGCACAGGGCGGCCGCGGCCTCCAGTTCGACCGCGTCCTGCCGGGGCGACAGCTCCCAGGCGCCGAGTTCGCCGAGCACCCGGGCGATCGTCTCGCGTTCGGCCGGTTGCGCTTCGGCCTTGCGGACCAGTTCGTCGCCGCCGGCCGCCTCCAGAGCGCGGCGGACCTGGGTTCCGTATTCCAGTGCCTCGTCGGCCAGTTCGATGTTCACGAGGCCGCCACCAGGGAGCGGGCCAGCAGGATACGTTGCATTTCAATACTTCCCGAGGCAACGGTGGAGGCGTTGGTGTACCGCCAGTGGTCTTCCACGGCCCGGCGGAAGCGCCGGGTCCGGTCGTCGTCGGCCACCGCGCAGGAGGCGATCTCGGTCAGCACCGCGGCGCTGTCCTGATCGAGTTTGGTGACCGCGATCCGGTAGGCGGCGGCGTCACCGGGCCGCACCACACCGGTGCTCTGCACCGCCAGCACCCGATAGGCCAGCAGCCGGGCGCGCCTGGCGTGCACCAGCATTCGGGCCCAGCCCGCGCGCAGCTGCGCGGGCAGTCGCTCCCACTGATCGCCGAGCACCTCGGGGGCGGCCTTCAGCAGCTTCTCGCAGCGGGCGTACCGGGCGATGCCGACGCGCTCGAAGGCCAGCACCTCCTGCACCACCCGCCAGCCGTCGCCGACGGTGCCGAGCACGTCGGCCTCGGTGACCCGGACCTCGTCGAAGAACACCTCGTTGAGGTGATGCGGGCCGAGAATGCTACGGATGGGCCGGACTTCGATCCCGGGCGCCGACATCGGCACCAGGAAGATCGTCAGCCCCTGCTGCTTCTTCTCGCCGCGCGCGGTGCGCGCCAGCAGGAAACACCACTGCGCCATGGTCGCGTACGAGGTCCAGATCTTCTGGCCAGACACCAGCCGGCCGTCGCCGTCGCGTCGCGCGCTGGTCCGCAGCGACGCCAGATCCGAACCCGCGTCGGGCTCGCTGAAACCCTGGCACCAGATCACCTCGCCGGCCGCGATCGGCGGCAGGTGCTTGCGCCGCTGCTCCTCGGTGCCGTGCCGCATGATCGTCGGGCCGACCCAGTTCACACCCATGTACTGGGCGCCGCGCGGCTCGTGATGCGCCCACATCTCCTCGCGCACCACGGTCTGCTCCCAGACCGAGGCGCCGGCGCCGCCGAACTCCTCCGGCCAGGCCAGGCACAGCAGGCCCCGATCGGCGAGGGTGCGGCAGAACCGTTGCGCGATCTCGAGATCCGCGGGATCGTCGGTGAAGGCGCCGAGGAAGTCGGGCGGCACCTCGTCGGCGACCAACTGCCGCAACTCGTCCCGCAGTCCGGCGGCGGCCGAACCCATTCGGAAGTCCACTGTCATACTCCGTTCTCGCCCGGCTAGCGGGCCGTCCACCCGCCGTCGACGACGATGGTCTGGCCGGTCACGTAGCGCGCGGCGTCACCGCACAACCACAGCACCGCACCGGCGATGTCCTCCGGCCCGGCCTCGATCGGCAGCGGGGTGTTGCGCCGCAGCCACGCCGCGGAGCGCTCCTCGTCGAAGAGGCTGTCGGTGATCTCGCTGCGGAAGAAGCCCGGCGCCACCGTGTTCACGCGGATGTGATGCCGCGCCCACTGCACGGCCAGCTCCGCGGTCAGCCCGGACAGGCCGAGTTTCGTTGCGGCATAGGAGGCCTGCGGGATGCCCGGCACCCCGACGTGCCCGCTGATCGAGGACACGTTGATCACCGAACCCCGGCCCACGGCCACCATGTGCGCAAAGACGGCCTGCGCCAGCCGGAACGGGGCGATCAGGTTGAGATCCATGGTGCGACGGATCATCTCGAGCGGCTCGTCCTCGGCCCGTTCGTGGCCGAACAGGGTGCCCGCGGCGTTGATCAGGATCTCCGGCGGCCCGAGCCGATCGGCGACCTGCGGCGCCACCGCGTCCACGGCCGCCGGATCCAGCAGATCGGCCTCGATCGCGAGCCCGTCGATCCGGTCGGCCAGTTTCACCAGCCGGTCGTAGCGACGGGCCACCAGCGCGACCCGCGCGCCCGCGGCGGCCAGTGTCTCGGCGAGGGTTTCGCCCAGCCCGGAGGAGGCGCCGGTCACGAGCGCCACCCGTCCGGTCAGATCGAACCGGCGCAGCGCCACCGGCAACTGATCGGAAGTCATGCGTGCAGTCCTCGAATTCGCGTGGTGGTGACTACAGCACCACGGTGCGGACGCCCTCACCGCGGGTGAGCAGGTCGAAGCCCTGGTTGATCTCGTCGAGCTTGATCCGGTGCGTGATCATCGAACCCAGGTCCAGCCGGCCCGCCTCGGCCAGCCGGATGTATCGGGGGAAGTCCCGCAGGATCTGCGAACCACCGACCACCGAACCGCGGATCCGCTTGCCGGAGAAGATGGTCGAGATGGCGGGAAGCGTGAGCACGTCACCGGCGGCGGGCATACCGACCAGGGTGACGGCGCCGGAGGTCCGGGCCATATCGATGGCCTGCGTGATCAATTCGGGCCGCCCGACCACCTCGAAGGTGTAGTCGGCGCCGCGGCCGGAGGTCAGCGCCCGCACCTGCTGCACCGAGTCACCGTCGGCGGGATTCACGGTGTGGGTCGCGCCCGCGCTCACCGCGGCCTCGCGCCGGTTCGCCATCGTGTCGACCGCGATGATCGTTGCGGCGCCGGCGATCCGGGCCCCCTGGATCACCGACTGCCCGACTCCGCCGCAGCCGATGACCGCGACGCTCGATCCGGGAACGACCTCGGCCGTGTTCAATACCGCGCCGAGCCCGGTGGTGACGCCGCAGCCGAGCAGCGCCAGTTGCTCGTCGGGCAGGTCGGTCTGCACCGCGACCACCGAGGCCTCGTCCACCACCATCGCCTCGGCGAAGGTCCCGCAGCCGCACACGGCCGCGGCCTCACGCCCGTCGGCGACGGTGAACCGCTTCTTCGCCTTCACACCCGGATTGAGTTCGCAGTGGTTGGACATGCCGTTGACACACCACCAGCAGTGCCCGCAGGCCGGGGAGACCGAGGCCAGCACCCGGTCGCCGACGCGCACCCGCCGCACCTCCGAACCGACCTCCTCGACGATGCCGCAGCCCTCGTGGCCGGGCACGATCGGCAGCGGCAGCGGTGAGAGTCCGTTGATCACCGTGAGATCGGTGTGGCAGATGCCGCTGGCCGTCACCCGCACCAGCACGTCGCGCGGCCCCACCGCCGGTACCGGAAGCTCTTCGACCACGAGTGGCCGGCCGACCTCGTAGGCTACGACTGTTCTCACTGCAAACCCCTGGTGACCAGGTCCGACGTATCGAAGGACGGGTGTACGGCCGCTCGCAGACCTCCGCCTTAGCGAGCGAGGACTCACTTATATTAGGCATATCCCGGGCCTCACGTCAGCAATCGGCGACCGATACCGGGCCGCCTTGACAGCAATCGGGCCGCCGGGCAGAGTTAGTAACTAGGCGCTCACTTACTGAGCATGGTCGTGTTCCCGGTCGATGGACCGTAGCGGAGGTATCCGGTGATGGATTATCGGTTGGTCGATGCCGATGGGCACTATTACGAGACAGACGACTGCTTCACCCGCCACATCGAGTCGCGATTCGCCGACGACACCATCCGCGTCGACCGTGCCCGCGGTGACGGTCTCGGCCGCGTATTCCTGCGTGGCAAGCGCACTTTCATGAGCGTGATGCCGGGCGACTACGCCTCGGCGCCCGGCGCGTTGCAGGGTCTGTTCGTGGGCGGGGTGGCCGAGGGCATGACCCACCGCGAGGTGGTCACCGCCAAGGAGTACCCCGAGTTCATCGAGAAGACCGCACGGGTGAAGCTGCTCGATCAGCAGGGCGTCGAAGCGACGATCATGCTGCCGACCCTCGGCGTATCCGTCGAATACGACATGCGCGACGACGTCGATCTCACCTACGCCAGCCTCGCGGCCTACAACCGCTGGCTGGAGGACGACTGGGGATACGGCGACGACGGCCGCGTCTTCGCGGTCCCGATGCTGTCGCTGCTCGACATCGACAAGGCGGTGGTCGAACTGAACCGGGTCATCGCCGCGGGCGCCCGCATGGTGCACCTGTGCCCCGGCCCGATCGCCGGCCGCTCCCCCGCCGACCCGATCTTCGACCCCTTCTGGTCGACGGTCGCCGAAGCCGGTATCCCCGTGGTCTTCCACGTCTCCAACAGCGGATACCAGCACTTCTACGGCACCCAGTGGTCGGAGAATCCGGACAACCCGTCGCATCAGCAGTCCCCGCTCCAGTGGGCGCTGTGCAATACCGAACGCCCGCTGGTCGACACGCTGATCGCGCTGACCCTGCACAACCTGTTCGGCCGCCACCCCAAGGTGAAGATCGTCTCCATCGAGAACGGCTCGTCCTGGCTGCGACCGCTGTTCAAGATGGTCGACAAGGCCGCCGCCCTGGGCCGCCGCGGCCCGATGATCGGCGGCAAGCTGCCCGCGAAGCCCAGCGAGGCGCTGGCCGAACACCTCTGGGTCTGCCCCTTCCCCGAGGACGACGTGCACGACCTGATGGACGCCCTCGGCACCGAGCACGTGCTGTTCGGCTCCGATTGGCCGCACCCGGAGGGCCTGCGCGAACCCCGCGACTACCTGGTCCGCCTCGAGGGCTGCGACCCGGCGGTGGCCCGGAAGGTGTTGCGCGACAACACCGCCGATCTGCTGGGGCTACGCAGCACGGCAACGGTCGGCTGATCCTCGGCTCCGGCCCGTAGGACTCGCGGGGCCCAGCTCGACTGCGGAGACGGACTCTCTCGCAACGCTGCGGACCCGCTCTCTCGCACTACTGCGCACCGATCGATCACCCCGCCACCCGGCATCGTCGAGTGGCGGGGTGATCGCGTGTCCGCCACGGCCGCGTCCGGACGCGGTGTTCCCGCGAGACCCGGCCCGCTCAGCTCGCGCACGGCTTCGATGGGCATGATGTCGCGCATGCGAGTTCTGGTGGTCGAGGACGAGCGTCTGCTCGCCGACGCGATCGCGACCGGCCTGCGGCGGCAGGCGATGGCGGTCGACGTGGTCTACGACGGCGGCGCGGCCCTCGAGCGCGCGACGGTGAACGGGTACGACGTGGTCGTCCTCGATCGCCAACTGCCGGTGACCTCCGGTGACGACGTCTGCCGCACCCTGCTGGAATCCGGCTCGCCGTCGCGCATCCTCATGCTGACCGCCGCCGGCGCGGTCGCCGAGCGGGTCGCGGGCCTGGGCCTCGGCGCCGACGATTACCTCACCAAACCCTTCGCCTTCGCCGAGCTGACCGCCCGCATCCACGCCCTGGGCCGCCGCTGCGGCCCCGCGACCCCGCCGATCCTGGAACGCGCCGGCCTGCGCCTGGACCCCCAGCAACGCGCCGTGACCCGCGATGGCGAGCCGGTCACGTTGTCGCGCAAGGAGTTCGCGGTCCTGGCCGAACTGCTGCGCGCCGCGGGCGGTCCGGTATCGGCGGAACACCTGCTGGAGAAGGCCTGGGACGAGCACATCGACCCGTTCACCGGCGTCGTCCGCTACACGATCATGATGCTGCGCCGGAAACTCGGCGATCCGGCGCTGATCGAGACCGAACCCGGTGTGGGATACCGCATCCGATGAGACGCTCGACCCTCCGCATGCGCCTGACCCTGCTGTACGCCGGGGCCTTCCTGCTGGCCGGCGCGATCCTGGTGGTCCTGATGTACTTCTCCCTGGACCAATGGCTGGAACGCCGCCCCGGCCCCGCCCTGCGCCGGATCCTGATGGAGAACCTCGTCGAACCGGCCCACGGCCACCCCCTGGCCTCGGAGAACATCTACGCCGCTCTGCTCGACCAGGCCGAACGCCAACGCCGGGACACCCTGCACAACATGCTCGGCTGGTCCCTGGCCGCCCTCGCCGCCGTCGGCGTGGCCGCGGCCGGCTTCGGCTGGATGCTGGCCGGCCGGGTCCTGCACCCGTTGCAGCACATCACCGCCACCGCCCGCCGCGTCGCCGACCGCAACCTGCACGAACGCATCGCCCTGGCCGGTCCCCCCGACGAGATCAAGGACCTCGCCGACACCTTCGACGCCATGCTGGAACGCCTGGACCGCGCCTTCGACAGCCAGCGTCGCTTCGTCGCCAACGCCTCCCACGAGTTGCGCACCCCCCTGGCGATCAACCGAACCCTCCTCGAGGTGGCCCTCGACGACCCCCAGGCCCCACCGGAGTTGCGCCAGCTCGGCAACACTCTGCTGGAGGTCAACCAACGCCACGAACGCCTCATCGACGGCCTGCTGGTCCTGGCGGGCAGCGAGCAACACCTCACCGAGGTCCGCCACACCGATCTGGCGGAACTGGCCGCGCGAGCCGTCGCCGCCGTCCCCGCGGGCCCGGTGGATGTGCGCGCCGACCTGTCCCCCACCCCCGTCGCCGGCGACCCGATCCTGCTGGAACGCCTGGCGCACAACCTCATCGACAACGCCGTCCGCTACAACCGCCCCGAGGCGGGCTGGGTCACGGTCACCACCACGACCACCGGCAACACGGTCCACCTGACCGTCGAGAACACCGGCCCCACCGTCCCCGCCTTCGACGTCGACAGCCTCTTCGAACCCTTCCGCCGCCTCAACGGCGACCGCCCCGAGCACGGAACCGGCCGCCGCGGAGCCGGATTGGGCCTGTCGATCGTCCGCTCGGTGGCCGGGGCGCACGGCGGCACGGTGACAGCCACCGCCCGCCCCGACGGCGGCCTGTCGGTCACCGTCACCCTGCCCGCCCTCCGCTGAGAAAGCGTCGCGCCACCACACCTCTCCGTGCCGTCACCACGACTCGCTTTCCCGCAGTGCATATCCCGATCATCGCCTTACGGGCCCGTACGATCAGGTCGCGGAGCTGTCGCGACCGGCCTCGATCTGCTCGCGCAGGATGTCCCCGTGCCCGGCGTGCCGGGCGAATTCCGCGGTCATGAACAGGTACATCCAGCGCAGGCTGACGACTCCCCTGCGGGGATGCTCGCGGGTCTCCTCCAGACCGAACCCCGCCGCGACGGATCTGGCTCGGGCACCGGCGCGTTCGAATTCCGCGATCACCCCGGCGACGGTCTCCTCCTCACCCACCCGGAACCCGCCGTGCGGCCACAGCGGCCCGTCGCAGTCGGCGTCGGCGAGCCGTCCGAGCGTGCGCTGGAACCACATTCGCTCGGCGAACGTGGCATGTTTGATCAAGGCGATCGGCGTTGTCAGCGAGGGCACCAGCCGGCGCCGGGCATCGGTTTCGGACAGTCCGCGCACGGTCCCGACGAGGTCGGCGCGTGCCTGATCGAGTGCGGATTCGAGCAGTTCTCGCTCGGTACCGGTGGTGCGGGTGATCGGGGTCATGGAAAGTCCTTCCGCGGCCGGTCCGGCACACGCCGGACAGACCGATCTGCCGGTGGTGGTTCGGAATCGGCTCGCCCGAAGGAACGGGTGCCGGGTGATCGCGGCATTCCGCGATCGGTGATCCTGGATTCGGCCGCCGAGATGGTCAGCCCGAGAAGAAGCGGGCAGGCGAGCCGCCACCGAATCTACCACGTACCGCGGTGATGCCGCGCCAGGAGTTGGATGGCGCAGGCTGTTTCGCTGGATCGCGGCCACAGCCGCCCCGCTGGGGCGCGGCCCGCTCCCTGCCATCGGTGAGATACATACCGTGCCGGAACACCTCGCCCGGCACCGCGACCTGACCGGCACTAATAGTTAGATGCATATGTCACCATGTCGATATTGCTCAATGTCCGATCGGACCTGATTCGGTTCTCGGGACGGCACGCGGGAGTTCGGCCACCGGCGGCCGAGATCGCTTGCCCGGCACCATGAATCAACCGAAGGTGTGCACCGCCGGGGCGAGGAGGGCGATCGTGCGCTGTCGCGGTGCGGCACAACCGCTGTCGACCGATCGGTTTACAACACCTTCGCATCGCCCCGACGAGCTCCCGGCAGGCGCTTCGACGGGCACGATCATCGGTCCGACCGGGGCTTCAGCGCGTCGGAACAGCCCCCCGAGAGCGGCTATTCGGACAAAATGCCCGAAGTAGCATTGTGGCGTATCAAACGCACCATTCGGAGCACGTACCGCGATCTCTGGAGGTGAGTGATGCAGTTCAATCGTCAGGAAGTGGTGGACCACATCCGATCCGAGAACGGACCCGACGTGGCCACGAAGGCGGCACAAATGCTGCCCGATCATGTCGATCACGAACACCACGGCGAAATGCTCCAGAAGCTCGGAGTCGACCCGAAAAAGATGGTGGAGAAGATCGGTTATCCCCTCTGAGGGTCGGCCGGATGTGAAAGTCCACGCCGGAATTCACCGATAGCACTGTTGCCGGATCACGACCGGCTCCGGTATCCACCGACATTGGAGATCCCGATGTAGAAACCTGTAGGTCCGGCGCAGCGGACAGTTGTCCGCTGCGCCGGACTTCTTGGTGGCACAACCGGATCCGGTGGCAGGCACCGGTAACCGCTGTTTCCACGATGTTCGGTTCCGGGCGACGATCGGAACATGACAACACGGGATCTCGAAGGCAGGGTGGCGCTGGTCGTCGGCGGCAGCCGGAACATGGGCGCGGCGATCGCCGAGGAGGTGGCGAAGCGTGGGGCGACCGTGGTGATCAGCTATTCCAGCGACGACGCCATGGCGGCGAAGACGTTGCGGCAGTTGGAGACCCATCGGGTGGCCGCCGAGGCGGTCCGGTCGGACGCGACCCGGTCGGCGGAGGTGACGGCGCTGTTCGACGGTGTCGTGGCCCGGCACGGCCGGCTGGATGTGGTGGTGCATGTGCCGGGGGCGGTGATCAAGAAACCGATCGCGGAGATCACCGACGAGGATTTCGAGCATCTGGTCGATCGCAACACCCGCAGCGCCTTCTATACCTTGCGGGCGGCGGCGCGGCGGCTGGCCGACGACGGCCGGTACGTGGTGTTGTCGACCACACTGACCGCGGTCATGACCGGCCCGTACGGAGTTTATTCAGGGTCGAAGGCGGCCGTCGAGCGAATGGTGCTGGCAGCGGCCAAGGAGCTCGGCGCGCGCGGGATCACAGTGAACGCGGTGGCACCGGGCCCCGTCGACGACTCGTTCTATCAGGGTGCCGAGACGCCGGAGTCGATGGCGGCCGCCGCACAGCACAGTCCACGGGCACGACTGGGGCGGCCCGCTGACATCGCGCCGGTGGTCGGCTGGCTGGTCGGCGCGGACGCGTCCTGGGTTTCGGGTCAGACGGTGCGGGCCAACGGGGCCATGTTCTGATCCCACCCGGTGATCGAACGGACCACGGTCAGCAGGCGAGTCACCAGCTCCGCCGGTATGCGGCGGGTCCAGACCAGGGCCAGGACGGAGGGCTCGGCGTCGGTGACCGGTACCCAGCGCACTCCCTGCGGCGGGAAGTATCCGGCCAGTGGTTCGGGCGCGAAGAAAACGCCCTTTCCTCTGGCCACCAACAGGATTCGATCCTCGATACGGTCCACCGCGGGCCCGCGGACGGCCGGGCGGCCGTGGGGACGCGGTTCGGCGAGCCAGTGCCGGCGGACCTCCTCGGGCACCGCCGCCTGCCCGGTCACCACCGGGTCATCGGCCAGCTCGGCCAGTGTGACAGCGGTGCGATCCGCCAGTGGATGGCGCTGCGGCAGCGCCACCATCCGGCGGTCGCGCCGCACCGGCTCACTGTGCAGAGCGTCCGCGCCGACCGGCAGCCACAGGAAGCAGGCGTCCGCGCCACCGGAGGTCAGCAGGCCCAGTTCCTCGGACAGGGTCGATACGGTCACCAGTTCGATCTCGAGCTCCGGCAGTTCGGTTTCCATCGCCTCGGTGACAGCCAAGGCGAATTCGTGGGTCGCATGCGGCTTGCACACCAGCCGGAGCCGCCCGGACAGTCCGTGCGCCGCCGCCCTGACCCGCTCCACCACCCGGGTGAACTCGGTGAGCAGTTCTGCGCCACTTTTCGCCAGCTCCGTTCCCGCGCTGGTCAATTCGACGCCGCGGGAGGTGCGGACCAGCAGCGTGACTCCGATGGTCCGTTCCAGCGTCCGGATCTGCGCCGACACCGCTTGCTGCGCCAGGTGCAGCCGGGTGGCCGCACGGGTGATGTTCAGCTCCTCGGCCACCACGAGGAAGGTGTGCAGATGAGCCGGCGCGGGCAGTGACATTCGAGCAGGATACCTGCGTTCCCGGCGACGGCCGGGGTGCGAGCGGATCGAGGAGCGCGCCGCGGCGACGGACGACGGCGATCGGGCCGGGGCGTCCGTCATCCCGGAACGAGCTGCGCCGCAACGGGTCGCGACGACCGGTCCGCGGCGGCACCGCCGCAGTAACCCGAAGCGGCACCGCCGCAGTAACCCGAAGCGGCACCGCCGCAGTAACCCGAAGCGGCACCGCCGCAGCGGCTTCCGCCTCAGTAGGTCGAGCAGGTGTCGAGGACCTGCTGCAACTCGGCGCGCACCGCCTCCGGATCCACGTCCGGATGGTGCGAACGCCGCCACTGGCCCAGTTCCGGGTGCCGCTCGCGCAGTTCGCCGAGGCGCTGTTCCCGCTGGTCCGGGGGCATGTTCAGCAGGTGCTCGAGGTGAGCCTTCAGCAGGGGGTGCGCGTCGAGGCGGGCGGCGAGGTCGGGGGCGTGAGCGTGCAGCGCCGCTTCCACCTGGTTCGCGTTGCACGAGGTGCTCAGCAGGCCGGGGCCGGCCGGTTGCGCGGCGGCGACCGCGGGGGTCAGGGCCCCGAGCACACCGATACCGCCGGCGAGTGCCAGACCCGCCAGGATCTTTCCGGGAACTGCCGACTTGCCTGTTACGGCCATCGTCAACGACCTTCTTTCACTCCAGACGTCCGGCCACGGCATCGTGGCCGGGTCCAGTGCACCACCGTGGCCGTTTGCCCGGCGCTAGGATGCAGGAGCATCACCGTCCGACGCTGTGGCCACGGTTGGGAGCCCGCCATGCACGATGATCGCCGGTTGATCGAGGACCGCCTCGCGCGTGTCCTGCACGAGCGGATCGTTCCCGCGATCTATCCGGAGTCGGTCCCGTTGCGGGCATCGGTCTGGGTGGCGCCGGACGAGCCGGTCCCGGTCGCGGAGGGGCTCGCCGCGCCGCGGACGCCGATCGCGTCGGGCGACGAGTGGGGGGCGCCCTGGGGAACGAGCTGGCTGACCGTCGAGGGCACGGTACCGCAGGAGTGGGCCGGGCGCACCGTGGAGGCGCTGATCGATCTCGGATTCGAAGGGGGCTCACCGGGTTTCCAGTGTGAGGGGCTGGTCTACCGGCCGGACGGGTCGCCGGTGAAGGGGCTGCATCCGCGCAATCAGTGGGTGCGGGTGGCCGCGCCGGCGGTGGGTGGTGAGCAGGTGCTGCTGCATGTGGAGGCCGCGTCCAATCCGGGGATCCCGTTCCAGCCGAACGAGTTGGGCGACAAGCTCACCGCCGGTGATCGGCCGCACTATCGGCTGGGCCGGCTGGATCTGGCGATCTTCGACGAGGAGGTCTGGCAGCTGGTCCTCGATTTCGAGGTGTTGTGCGAGCTGATGCACGAATTGCCGGAGGACGCCCGGCGTTACGAGATCGTGCTGGCCGTCGGACGCGCGCTGGACGCGATCGACCTGGCCGATGTCAACGGCACCGCGACGGCGGCGCGGGCGCGGCTGGCCGAGGTGCTGGCGCGGCCCGCCACGGCGTCGGCGCATCGCGTCTCGGCGATCGGGCACGCGCACATCGACACCGCGTGGCTGTGGCCGCTGCGGGAGACGGTCCGCAAGGTGGCCCGGACCGCGGCCAATATGACCGCATTGCTCACCGCCGCACCCGAATTCGTCTTCACGATGTCGCAGGCCGCGCAGTACGACATGCTGAAGCAGCAGCGGCCGGAGATCTACGAGGAAGTGCGCAAGGCGATCTCCGAGGGCCGGTTCGTGCCCACCGGCGGCATGTGGGTGGAGGCCGACACCAATATGCCCGGTTCGGAGGCGATGGCGCGGCAGTTCGTCCTCGGGAAGCGGTTCTTCCTGGAGGAGTTCGGTATCGACAGCCGGGAGGTGTGGCTGCCCGACACCTTCGGCTTCGCGGCCGGGCTGCCGCAGATCATCAAGGCCGCCGGGTCGGATTGGCTGCTGACCCAGAAGATCTCGTGGAGCCGGACCAATACCTTCCCGCACCACAGCTTCCTGTGGGAGGGGATCGACGGGACCCGGATCTTCACCCATTTCCCGCCCGTCGACACCTACAACTCCGCCCTGACCGGGCGCGAATTGGCGCATGCCGCACGGAATTTCAAGGACAAGGGACGGGCGACCCGGTCGCTGGCGCCGGTCGGATTCGGTGACGGGGGCGGCGGGACGACCCGCGAGATGATCGCGAAGGCCGCGCGGGTACGCGATCTGGAGGGGTCGCCCACGGTGCAGTGGCAGTCCCCCGCCGAATTCTTCGCCGCGGCGCAGGCCGAGTATCAGGATCCGCCGGTGTGGGTCGGCGAGCTGTATCTGGAACTGCATCGGGCCACGCTCACCAGCCAGGCCGCGACGAAGCAGGGCAATCGGCGCGGCGAGCATCTGCTGCGGGAGGCCGAACTGTGGGCGGCCACGGCGGCGGTGCGGGCCGGGGCCGACTATCCGTACCAGGCGCTGGATCGGATCTGGAAAACGGTGCTGCTGTTGCAGTTCCACGACATCCTGCCCGGTTCGTCGATCGCCTGGGTGCACCGGGAGGCGGCCGCCACCTACGCCGATGTCACCGCGGAGCTGACGGAACTGATCCGGCGGGCGCAGTGGACCCTCGGCGGCGAGGCGCCCGGCCCGCACCTGTTCAACCCGGCCCCGCACGCCTGGTCGTCGATTCCGGCCGGTGGCGCGGGCCCCGCGGATACCGGCGCCGCGGCCTGCACCGTGACCGAATGCGCCGACGGCGGTTACGTTCTCACCAACGAGCTGGTGCGGGTGGAGATCGATCACCACGGCCTGGTGGCATCGCTGGTCGATCTCGCGAATCAGCGCGAAACCCTGCCCCCGGGTGCGGTGGCGAACCTGTTGCAACTGCACCCCGATTATCCGAACGCGTGGGACGCCTGGGACGTCGACGCCTTCTATCGCAATACCAGCACCGACCTGACCGACCTGGATTCCCTGGCGATCGTGGCGAATTCGGATCGGGCGGTCGCCGTGCGCGCGCTGCGGCGCTTCGGATCATCCACCGTCACACAGACTCTCACGCTGCGCGCCGGTGACGCCGGGCTCGCCGTCGACACCGAGGTGGACTGGCGGGAGACCGAGAAGTTCCTGAAGCTGGCCTTCCCCCTGGACATCCACGCCGAACGGTACGCCGCCGAGACCCAGTTCGGGCACCTGTTCCGGCCCACGCACACCAATACCAGCTGGGAACAGGCGAAATTCGAGGCCTGCAACCACCGCTTCGTCCACGTCGCCGAGCCGGGCTGGGGTGTCGCGCTGGTGAGCGGCTCCACCTACGGCCACGACGTGACCCGCACGGTCCGCCCCGACGGGGGCGCCACCACGACGCTGCGGTTCTCGCTGCTGCGCGCACCCCGGTTCCCCGATCCCCGCACCGACCAGGGTGTGCACCGCTTCCGGCACGCGATCTTCCCGGGCACCGAGATCGGCGACGCGGTGCGTGAGGGCTACCGGATCAATCTGACCGCACCGGAAACCGGTGTCGCGCAACCGGTTCGCCCCCTGTTCGAGATCGACGACGATGCCGTGGTGACCAGCGCGGTGAAACTCGCCGACGACGGCTCCGGCGATGTGGTGCTGCGGGTGTACGAATCCCGTGGCGGCCGCGCCACCGCCCTGATCACCCCGCGGTTCGACACCTCCGGCGGTCACACCTGCGATCTGCTGGAACGCCCGGCCCCCGACCCGGCGGCGACCTCCGAACCCACCGGCATCCGGGTCCGCCTGCGTCCCTTCCAACTGCTCACCCTGCGCTTCCCGCGCTCGTCCGCGTAGCGGCACGCTTATCCGTCCAGCAGCGCGCTCGCCCGCGTGGCCGCGCGTCCGAGCCCTGTTTCCCCGATCTTGCCGACCGTTTCGCTGTGGGATACCTTGTATCCATTCCGGCCGCGGCCGTGGCTCGCTCCGGCCGCCGGAACCGTGACAGCAACGATGCCACGAACTGTGCCACGGTTCGTGACAGAACGGAGTCGGCCACATGGCAGATCCCATCACGCCCACGCCGGGCCCGCTACACGATCTGCGGGTGATCGAGATGGGCCAGTTGCTGGCCGGGCCGTTCTGCGGCCAGCTGCTCGGTGATTTCGGGGCCGAGGTGATCAAACTGGAGTCCCCCGGCCAGGGCGATCCGATGCGCGAATGGGGCCGCGAGAAGCCGAAGGGCCGGTCGCTGTGGTGGCCGGTGGTGGCGCGCAACAAGAAGTCGGTGACCTGCAATCTGCGCACCGCCGAGGGCCAGGCATTGGCGCGGCGGCTGATCGCGCGCGCCGACATCGTGGTCGAGAACTTCCGACCCGGCACTCTCGAGCGCTGGGGCCTGGACTTCGAGACGCTGCGCGCGGAGAATCCGGGGCTGATCCTGACCCGGGTCACCGGCTACGGCCAGACCGGCCCGTACGCCGCGCGCGCCGGTTTCGGATCCATCGGCGAGGCGATGGGCGGAATCCGGTACACCACCGGCGACCCCGACCACCAGCCCGCCAGAGCCGGTATCTCCCTGGGCGATTCGCTGGCCGCGGTGTTCGCCACCATCGGCACGCTCGCCGCGGTGCACCGGCGCGAGCGCACCGGCCGCGGCCAGATCGTGGACTCGGCGATCTACGAGGCCGTACTGGCGATGATGGAATCACTGCTGCCGGAATGGGATATCACCGGCTATCAGCGCGAGCGCACCGGCGCGGTGCTGCCCAACGTCGCCCCGAGCAACGTCTACCCCACCGCCGGTGGGGAACTGGTCCTCATCGCCGCCAACCAGGACACGGTGTTCACCCGGCTGGCCGCGGCGATGGGCCGCCCGGAGCTGGCCACCACCGAACGTTTCGCCACCCACACCGCGCGCGGCGAGCACATGACCGAACTGGACTACCTGGTCGGCGCGTGGACCGCCACGCTGCCCGCCGACGAACTGCTGGACCTGCTGCACCGCAACGGCGTTCCCGCCGGGCGCATCTACACCGCCCGCGACATGTTCGCCGATCCGCACTTCGCCGCGCGGGAAGCGATCGTCCGCCTGGCACATCCGGACCTCGGCGACTTCCCGATGCAGAACGTCTTCCCCAAACTCAGCGAAACCCCGGGCAGCGTCCGGCACACCGGTCCCGAACTCGGCGAGCACACCGCGCAGATCTACACCGAACTCCTGGGCCTGAGCCCGGACGAGCTCGCCGACCTCGCCGCCACCGGCATCGTCTGAGGAGAACCACCGTGCCCGAGGACAACCCGACCGAGAACCGCCCACCGACGCCGTACGACCCGGCGGCCGGCAACTCGGCCGCCACGAACATCGCAGCGCCACAGCACCTCCCGACCCCGGCAGACGCAACCGACCTGGTCGCCGACTACCGCACCCACGGTTTCGCCGCGCGCCTCGGCGCGGGCGAGCGGCTCGCCGTGCTGGTGATCGACGTCTGCGCCGCCTACCTCACCGACGGCTCGCCGCTGCGCGCGCCGGTGGAGGACGCGGTGGCGGCCACCGCCCGGCTGGTGGCCCGCGCCCGGGAAACCGGTGTGCCGGTGGTGTTCACCCGGGTCAGCTACCGGCCGGGCACCGCCGACGGCGGCCTGTTCCGCAGGAAGGTCCCGGCGCTGAACGCTTTCGAGGAGGGCAACCCGCTGGCCGAGTTCCCGGCCGATCCGGCGCCGCGGGCCGGCGAGACGGTGGTGTCCAAGCACTACGCCAGTGGTTTCCACGGCACCGCGCTGGCCGCCACCCTGACCGCGCAGCGCGTCGACACCACGCTGATCACCGGCCTCACCACCAGCGGCTGTGTACGCGCCACCGCGACCGACGCGCTCCAGCACGGCTTCCGCCCGCTGGTGGTGGCCGACGCCTGCGGCGACCGCGACCCGCGGCTGCACGAGGCGAACCTGCTCGATCTCGACGCCAAGTACGCCGACGTGATCGACCTCGACACCGCGCTGACCCTGCTGCGCTGACCCTCCCCGTTACCGGACCGGCTGCGAACAACGATGTGCCGCAGTGCCTTCCGCCGCACTCCTTAGGACAATCATGGGCCCGCATCATTACGGCTGGTGGATCCTGCTGCACCTGGTGCTGTTCGTCTTCTGGCTCGGTGGCGACCTCGGCGTCTTCTACTCGAGCCGCTTCGTCATCGATCCGCGGCTCACGCCGCCGGCCCGCGCCACCGCGCTGGCCATCATGAGCGGGCTGGACCTGGCCCCGCGCATCTGCCTGATCCTGTTCCTGCCCAGCGGCGTGACGCTGATGGCCTGCGACCCGCACGGCGCCACACTGTTCGGGATCGCGCTGTTCCCCTGGTGGCTGGTGGCGCTGGTCTGGGTGTTCGCGCTGGCCTGGCTGGCGGCGGCGGTGGTCACCCACCGCACCCACGGCCGTTTCCCGATCGTGGTCCGCGTCGACCTAGCCCTGCGGATCGCGGCGATCGCGGGGATGGCGGCCGCCGGGTTCTACACCCTGATCGCGCACGACCCGTTCGGCGTCACCACCAATCCACGCTGGCTCGGCGGCAAGATCCTGCTCTGGTGCACCGCCGTCGCCGCCGGACTGGGCATCCGGCTGACCCTGCGTCCCTTCGGTCCCGCCTTCGGCCGCCTGATGGGCGGCGAATCCGGCCCGGACCTGGAGGCCGTGCTGCGTCGCAGCGTGAACGGCTGCCTGCCCTACGTGTGGGCCATCTGGGGCAGCGTGCTCGCCGCGGCCGCGCTCGGGGTGTTCAAGCCCGGCGCGAATCTCTAAGCGGTGTAACCGAGCTGGGTGGACAGCGTGTTCGCGGCATCGAGCAGCACCGGCGCGTATTCGTCCATGTGCGGCTCGAACCGCGGCAGCGGCCCGCAGACACTGATCGAGGCCACCACGCCACCGTCGTGGTCGAGGATCGGCGCGGCGATGGAGGCCGCGCCGATCTGGCGCTCCCCCATCGAACAGGCGTAGCCGCGCTTGCGCACGGCGGTCAGCTCGACGCGCAGTTTGCGCTGCGAGGTGATGGTGGCGTCGGTGAACCCGATCAGCTCGTTGCGCTCCAGATATTCGTCGATCTGATCCTTGCGCAGATAGGCGAGGATCACCTTCGAGGAACTGCCGGCGTGCAGCGGATACGGTTGTCCCAGTACCAGTTCCATCTTCAGTTCCTGATCGGGCACCACCTGGTCCACGTACATGCGGGTATCGCCGCGGCGGATGGACAGGGTGGCCGTCTCCCCGGTCAGCGAGGCCAGCCGGCGCAGTTCCGGGCCCGCCATCACCCGCAGGTCGGTGCGGGCCAGATACGCCCGGCCCAGCGCCATCGCCGCGTGCCCGAGCGCGTAGCGGCGAGTGCTGGGTTCCAGGCTGATCAGATCGCGGCTGCGCAGCGCCGTAAGTATGCGGTGCACAGCGGCTTTCGTGAGGCCGAGCTCATTGGCGATCTCGGTGACGCCGAGATCGGAACGGCCGCTGCGACCGAAGAGCAGCAGCACGTCCATCGCGCGTTCGACGGCCGCGATGGAGCGACTCTGGCCGTCGGTTTCGGTATCGGGCACTTGGTCAGTGTAGGGGAGGAGATTTCCCGATGGGAAACACCATCCCGCTGGTCCGCTCCCGCGATCAGCTGCTCCGCTTGCGCGATCTGCCCGGCACCGTTACCTTGTGCGTTACAGCGTTTCCACTACCGAAACGGAGCAGCTATGGACTCCCGGTATCTCCGTACGGTGCTGGCGCAATGGGCCTCCGGTGTCGTCGTGGTCACCACGTGCACCGAGGAGGGCGGCCACCACGGTATGACCGCCAGTTCATTCACCAGTGTGGCGCTCGATCCGCCGCTCGTCTCGGTATGCGTGATGTCGCAGAGCACGACCTGCCGGTTGATCCGCAGCAGCGGCGTCTTCGCCGTCAACGTGCTCGGCAGCGACCACGAGGAGATCGGGCGCCGCTTCGCCGGCCCCGCCGCCGACGACCGCTTCGCGCTCGGCGACTGGGACGTCGCGACCACCGGCACCGCCGTCCTCACCGACGCGGTCGCCTGGATCGACTGCGTGGTGGCCGCGTGCTACCCCGCCGGCGATCACACCATCGTGCTCGGGCTGGTCCAGGACGCGGCCACGCCGCGCCCGGCCGCCCCGCTCATCTACCACGATCGCACCTACCACGAGGGGATTGCCCGATGATCGGAGAACGACTCGTCGAAGACATGACCACGCCGGAGCGCGAACGCGCCGAACGCGTCGAGTCCGTGTTGCCGACCCTGCGCGAGTGTGCCGAGGAGGCCGACCGCACCGGCACCTTCCCCGCCTCGCACGTCGCACTGCTGCGCGAAGCGGGGCTGCTGGGACTGGTGGTGCCGGAGAAGTTCGGCGGGCTCGGCGGCACGCTGCGCGATCTGGCCGCGGCCACCTTCGCCATGGGCACCGCGTGCCCGTCCACCGCGCTGGCCTTCTTCTTCCACAGCACCAGCGCCTCGCGCGGACTGCTGCCGCTCGAGGCCATCGACGCGGGGCTGTTCGCCGACAACGAGATCCCGGCGGTCCGCGCCTTCGCCGAGAAGGTGCTGACCCGGATGGCCGACGGGATCTGGCTGGCCAACTTCGCCTCCGAATCGGTGAAGACCGCCGGCGCCAACATCACCATCGCGACCACCGCGCACAAGGTGGACGGCGGCTGGATCCTCAACGGGGAGAAGTCCTTCGGCTGCGCCACCGGCGTCGCCGACTACTACCTCACCTCCGCCAAACTGGAGGGCTACGACACCGCCGAGGGCCTGGCCACCTTCTTCGTGCCGCGGGACGCGCCCGGGGTCGGGGTACGCGCGCCCTGGGACGGGCTGGGCATGCGGGCCACCGCCAACAACGGCATCCGGCTCGACGACGTGTTCATCGCCGACGACGAGGCGCTGGCCGTGCCGGGGGCCTTCACCAAGATGCTCACCCAGAGCCGCGGCAGCTTCGTGGGCAATCAGCTGGCCATCGCGGCGGTGTACACCGGTTGCGCACAACGGGTCTACGACGAGATCCTCACCGCGACCACCACCCGCACCTTCGCCGACACCGGCGAGCCGATCGCCTCCTCCCCCGTGCACCAGCTGCTGTTCGGTGAGATGACCCGCAGCCTGCAATCGGCCTACCTGTGGCTGCGGTACCAGCTGGCGGTGGAGACCGCCGAGGTGCCGTTCAAGTCGAAGTCCGAGGTGTTCGCGCAGTGGCGCCTGGGCAAGGGCGCGGTCACCGAGGCGTGTTTCCAGGTGGCGCTGGGCGCGCTGAAGGCCGGCGGCACCTCGGCGGCGTCGATGTCCGGGGTGGTCGGGCGATCCTTGCGCGATCTCGCGATGGGCCTGGTCATGACCTTCCCGGCCGAGCGCGGCATGCTCGAGGTGGCGCGCATCGTCACCGAGTCGCGCGCCAACGAACTGTTCGCCACCGCCCCCGAGGAGGCGGCCCGATGACCGTCGAACTGCCCGAGATCCGCGATCTCGTCGACGGCGAATGGGCGACGCCGAGCGTGGATCTCGGTGTGGCCCTGGAGGATCCGGCCACCGGAGCCCCGGTGGCCCGGGCCGTCGCGACCGCACCGGAACGAGTGGACCGCGCGCTGGCCGTCGCGGACGCCGCCGGCGGGCGCATCGACGCGGATCTGCTCGAGACCATCGCCGACGCCCTCGACACCCAGGTGGCCCGCCTGGCGGACCTGGATTCCTTCGCCACCGGCGTGCCGGTGACCCAGACCCGGCCGCTGGGGGTGATCGTCGCCGGATCGTTCCGGCTGGCGGCCGCCCAGCTGCGCGCGGGGGCGCTGCGCGAGGACCGCGACGGGGTCGAGGTGCACCGGCTGCCGCTGGGCCCGGCGCTGGCGCTGGTGCCCTGGAACGCGCCCGCGCCGATGGCCGCCCACAAGGTCGCCAACGCGCTGGCCGCCGGATGCCCGGTGATCCTCAAGGTCAGCGAGTTGACCCCGTACAGCGCGACGCTGCTGGCCGGGGTGATCGCGGAACATGTGCCCGCGGGCATGTTCCAGCTGGTGCACGGTGGCGTCGCCACCGGCGTGCGGCTGGTGGACGACCCCCGGATCAAGGCCGTGTCCTTCACCGGCGGAGTGGCCGGTGGCCGGGCGGTGGCCACCGCCTCCGCGCCGTTGTTCCGGCCCTGCCAGCTGGAATTGGGGGGCAACAATCCGCTGGTGGTGCTGCCCGACGCCGACACCGACACCGCGGCCCGGGTGGCCGCCGAACTGCTCACCACACTCAACGGTCAGTGGTGCCGCGCGCTCGGGCGGCTGATCCTGCCCGCGGCCCGCGCACCCGAACTGCTCGAGGCGATCGGCAAGCGCCTGGAAGCGCTGCGGGTCGGGCCGCCTCTGGACGAGCACACCGAATTCGGGCCGCTGGTGCGCTCCCGGCACGCCGCGGCGATCCGGGCCGCGGTGGCGCAGCGACCGCACCGCGATTTCGGCACGGTGCCCGAGACCGGCAACTACGTCACTCCCACCCTGCTCGAGGGCGATCTCGCCGACGAGATCTTCGGCCCGGTCGCCGGAGTGGTCACCTACGAACGGCCGGAGGACATCGTGCAACTGGCCGATGCCGTCCCCTACGGCCTGGAGGGTTATGTGTGCGGCGCCGACACCGAATTCGCGCTGGCCGTGGCCCGGGGCATCCGCGCGGGCGAGGTGAAGGTGAACGGGTCGTCGATCATGAGCCTGCACCTGATGACCCCGCGCCCGGCGTGGGGCGTGTCCGGGCTGGGCGAGGAGGGCACCGCGGAAACATTGCGGTTCTTCACCGGCGCCCGGGTGGTCGGCATCGAGGGGCGTTTCGCCCTGCACACGTCATGAGCACCGTCGTGATCGCCGGGGCCGGACCGGTGGGACTCACCGCGGCCCTGGCGCTGGCCCGGCGCGGCGTCGATGTCACCGTGCTGGAACAGGGTCCGCGGCTGGCGACCGAATCGCGCGCCTCCACCTTCCATCCGCCGACGCTGGAGATGTTGCGCGAACTCGGTGTGGTGGACACGCTGCTGCGGGCGGGCCTGGTGGCCGAGACCTTCCAGTACCGCGAGCGCGGCGGCGACGCCATCGCCACCCTGGACATGGGTGTGCTCGCCGGTGACACGGCGTTCCCGTACCGGGTGCAGTGCGAGCAGAGCAAGCTCACCCCCATCCTGCTCGACGCGCTGCCCGCGACCGCGCAGGTGCGTTTCGATCACGCGGTGACCGGTGTCGAGACGGGGCCGGACGGTGTCGCGGTGTCCACGAATCACGGTGTCGTGCGCGGTGATTGGCTGATCGGCGCCGACGGCGCGCATTCGGCGGTGCGGCACGGCATCGGCGCCGGATTCGACGGCAGCACCTATCCGGGCCGTTTCCTCGTCGCCTCGGTCGACGAGGAGCTGACCGGTGTGCTGCCCGGTATCGCCCCCATCAACTACGTCTTCGATCCGGACGAATGGCTGGTGCTGCTGCGCACCCCCGACCACTGGCGGGTACTGCTGCCCACCGCGGGCGACACCCCCGACGATGTCGAATTGCGGCGGCTGCCCGAGCGTTTGACGCGGGTCGCCGACCTCGGGCGGCGCTGGCGCATCGCGCACGCCACCCTGTATCGCGTGCACGAGCGGGTCACCCCGGATTTCCGGCTCGGCCGGGTGCTGCTCATGGGCGATGCCGCGCACGTCAACAATCCGCTCGGCGGGCTCGGCATGAACAGCGGCATCCACGACGCGGTCCGCCTCACCACCGCGCTGGCCGACGTGCTGGCGGGCGCACCGGAACGGGTGCTCGACGACGCCGCCCGGCAGCGCCACACCGTCGCGGTGGAACACGTGCAGCGCACCAGCCGCGCCAACTGGTCGCATCTGCACGGCCACGACGAGCGCTATCGGCAGCAATTGCGCACGCTGGCAGCCGATCCCGTGGCCACCCGGGCACATCTGCGCCGGGCCTGCCTGATGGATTCGCTGGAGACCACGGCATGAGGATCCAGCGGGAGAATCCGGCCCGCCCGCGCGAGATCGTGGGGTCGGTCCCGGTCACCCCGGTGACGGCCGTGGACGAACTGGCGCGCGCCGCCCACGGCCGTGCCCGCGGCTGGTCCGCGCTGCCGTTGCCGCAGCGGCTGAACCGATTGCGTTCCGCGGCCGCCGAACTGGCCTCGGACGCCGACGAACTGGCGGCGCTGCTGGCCCGCGAGAGCGGCAAACCGATCGCCGACTGCCGCGGCGAGATCGGTTTCGCCGCACGCTATCTGGAGTGGGTGTGCGCGCACGCGGCGGCGGTGTACGGCCCCACCGAGATCGACGACGCCGAGGGCCGGCTCACCCTGACCCCGCGCCCCTACGGGGTGATCGCGGCCGTGACGCCGTGGAACGCCCCGGTGATCCTGTCGGTGCTGAAGCTCGGCCCGGCGCTGGCGGCGGGAAACACCGTGCTGCTCAAGCCTTCCCCGCTGGCGCCGCTGACGGTCACGGCGGTCGCGGAGCTGCTGCCGGAGACCACGGTGCTGCACGGCGGCGCCGAACTGGTGCAGGCGCTGGTCGCCCATCCACTGGTCGGCAAGGTCGCCTTCACCGGTGGTGACGCCGCCGGGCGCAGCATCGCCGCGGCGGCCGGGCAGGCGCTGACCCCGGTGGTGCTCGAACTCGGCGGCAACGACCCGGCGGTGTTCCTCGACGATTTCGCGCTCACGGCAGACGATTACGAGCGGCTGGTGCTGGCGTCGTTCGCCACCTCCGGCCAGGTCTGCATGGCCGCCAAGCGGTTGTACGTCCCGCAGCACCGGGCCGAGGAGTTCCTCGACGCGTATGTGGCCGCGGCCCAGCGGATCCTGCGCATCGGCGACCCGTGCGAGGACGACGTGACCATGGGCCCGGTGGTGAACCGGGTTGCTGTGGAACGCATCTCGGCGTTGGTGCGGGACGCGGCCGCGCGCGGCGGCGAGGTCGTCACGCTGGCCCGCGGCCCCGGCGGGGACGGATACTTCGCGGACGCGGTCCTGGTCCGCACCCCGCCGGACGACACGCCCCTGGTGAGCACCGAGCAGTTCGGGCCCTCCGTGCCGCTGCTCACCTATCGCACCGAGGACGAAGTGGTGTTCCGGGCCAACGATTCCGTGCTCGGGCTGGGCGCCTCGGTGTGGTCGGCGGACGAGGACCGGGCCTTCCGGTTCGCCGCCCGGCTGGAGGCCGGATTCACCTTCGTCAACACCCACAACCGCACCGGCATGTCGCTGCGGGCGCCGTTCGGGGGCATCAAGCGCAGCGGTTTCGGCCGCGAATACGCCGAGGAGGGGCTGCGGGAATACGTGCAGACCACGGTGACCCATGCGCCGGGAGTGTTCCGGCCCGGCGGCGCCGGACTGCCCGCCCGCGCCTACCCCGCCGCGCAGTCCTCGTAGCGCTACCCCGGTTGCGCAGCGGCGAGCCTGCCGAATTCCGGCGAGCCATCGGCATCACGGCGCTGAGCCACCGGAGTCGCGGCGGCGGTGAGCCACCGGCCGGCGGCGGCTGTCCCGGACCGCGCGGGGTCCGGGACAGCCGCCGTATCCGTTCCGGTGCGGGTGAGGTGGGCGGCGGCGCTGCCACCCATCTCACCCATCCGCGCTCACCGATTGGTCAGCGGGATCTCGATACTGATCGGCATGTGCAGTTCGGACACGTACCACAACACGAATTGCCGCAGGAATTCGTCGAACATCCAGGCGGCGTCCGCACTCGGCGGAATCGCCCCCTGGACGCCCTCCTTCACCGCCACGAACGGTCCCCAGGCGACCTGCAACAGCGGGCTCCAGACCGGCTCCCGCGGAATCTGGAGCCAGTCGGCGACCCGATCCCCGAGGATGAACCGGGTGAACGCGCCCAGAATGGGTGCGCTGAGCAGCGACAGATCGAGATCGAATCCCAGATCCAGCAGTTTGTGCGCGAGGTCGACCCCCTCCGCGGTCGGCGCCAGGATCGGATCCAGCACCTGCGTCGCCTGGGAATTCGCCTGGTCCCACGACGCGGGAATGTACTCGTCCCGGATGCCGATCAGGTGGCCCGCCAATTGCCAGCTGTGCAGATAACCATCGGATTCGGCCGGCGGAATCACCACGTGCCACGCGTCGAAGGTCCGCATGATGGTGGTGGCCAGGCTGTGCCAGGTGACCATCAGATCGTTCTGGCTGATCGGTGTGGTGTCGGCGGGCCAATGCGGCGACTGCGGCAGCAGATGCCGCACCGCCGCGTGGATCATCCTGGTCTTGACGCAGGTGACGATCATTTCACCGTCGGGCGCATAGGCATTGACGGTGCCGATGTCGTAGCCGAGCTTCGCGGTCTTGGCGATGCGGTCCTTCAGATGCGATCCGCCGCGCGAGTAGTACACCGCGAGCGCCTCGTGCGGGATCACCGTGGACATCATGCCGCTGGCGAACGCGTACAGCACGCCGAGATAGGTGCCGCGCTTCTGGGTGAAATCGAATGACGCGGCCAATTTGCCCTGATCGGCCCACGACGGCAGTTGCCGGGCCGATTCCATGAAGTCCCGCAGATTGTTCGGCAAACCGTCCGGAATCGGCTGCCCGTTGCGGGTCCAGGTCCCCAGCAGCCGATTGACGGCGGGCACGTCGGCGTGGTCCATCACATCGGCGATCACCGCGTCCGCCTCGGGATCGAACAAGGTCAGCGGATCGGCCCCGTTGCCGCTGCCGACCACCGAACCCTGCGGTGACCACGACCAGGGTTCGGCCCGTGCGGTTTTCGCCATCACCGCGAGTGCACCGACAGCTCCCAGGAGGCCGCCGCCGGCCCGGAATGCGTCACGTCTGCTGAGTCGGTATGCGTCCATGCCACTGTCCCTCTTCTTCGAGTCACAGATACAGAGATACATTCTCTGCTTCTGAGTATCATGATGACACCACACTGTGGTTGCCATCACAAGATGTCGGCGGGATTCCCGGAACCGGGCCGGTCGGCGGCGCGAGCGGGCACGGCGGCAGCGTCGGCCCGGCAAATGCCGCCCCGGACCGGCCGGCACGGATGGCCGGAAAAGTACGAGTAAGGAGCGACCGATGAACGTCTGGAACCTCGTCCAGAATCTGCTCAACCAGTTGGACCTGGGGTCCGCCGCGGCCGCGGCGCCGATATCGTCGGCCGCGGGGATTTCCGCGTAGGTTCGGGTATCGAACCCGCGGCCGGCGCCGGATCACCCGCGCGGCGGCCGCGGATCTCCCGGCGCCGCATCGGCTCCACGGCCGGCAAACGGCCGGTGGATCGGCGGCATCCGGGCCGGGTCCTGGTGGTCGTCACAAGTGTTGCCGTGTCACCTTGGTGGAAGCAGGAATTCGACGGCAGGAGGAGAGCATGGCGGACGCGGTGACGGATTCGGATGCGGGGTCGTTGCTGGCGCGCGCCTACAGTGACGCGGTGGGGCAGGTCGACGAGACCGACGGCATCCGGTCCAGGCTGCTGGACGCGGCCTACGAACAGTTCTGCCGGATGGGTGTCCAACGATCCACGATGGAGGACGTCGCGCGCCGGGCGAATCTGTCCCGGATTACCGTCTATCGGCGTTTCACCACCAAGGACGCCCTGGTGGAACAGGTTATCCTGCGCGAATTCCGGCGCTATTTCGATCAGTTCCTGGTGGACATCCGCGATGCCCACACCGTGTCCGACCGGGTGGTCGTGGGTTTCGTCAGCTCGCTGCGAGCGATCCGGGGCAATCCGCTCATCGGCGGACTGCTCGCGGCCGAACCGGACCGGCTGGTCATCTCCCTGATCGGCGATCAGGGCCGGACCGTGGCCGCGGTGCGGCAGTTCGTGGCCGGGCGGCTGCGCCGCGAGCAACGCGCGGGGCAGATCGACGCCGGCGTGGACACCCAGGTGGTCGCCGAGCTCATGGTCCGGCTGTGCGCGTCGTTCCTGACCATCCCCAGCGAGGTGATCGATCTCGACGACGACGCGAGTCTGGCGGATCTGGCCCGCCGCTTCCTGGTACCGCTGCTGCGGGTCGCGGACTGATCCGGCCGTGATCACCTCGGCCGTATCGCTTCGGCCGCGGTGATACGGCCGAAGTCGGGGCGGCCACCGCACGAGTCGGTGGCCGCGTCACGAGATCCGCGACTACGGATCAGCCGAAGCTGAGCGGAACCGCGGCCAGGATGTTGTAGGGATCGGTCAGGCTGGTGACGGCGATGGTGCAGGCGCCGGCGGACGCGGTGCAGTCCACGCCGCCGACCGAGCCGACCAGGGTGATGCTGCCGGCCCGCAGATAACCCGAGCCGTCGGCGTTACCGAGCAGCGAACCGCCCAGGTTGCAGTCGTTCGGGCCGGAGATCGAGGCGGTGCACTGCCCGACGGCCACCTGGGACAGGTTGGGCGCCAGGCCGCTGACCGCGACACTGACGCTCTGCCCGACGGAGACCCCGCCGGTCTGGCTCGCCTGCACCGAGGCCGCCTGCGCGGTGGCGCTGCCCAGCAGAGCGAACGCCGCGGCGGCCGCCAGCAGCGGGCCGATCCGAGTTCCGATTCGAGACATGTTTTCCTCCTTGGGATTTCACTACATGCGACGTTGCGATGGGAACTACAGCCGACGCCGATCGGCGAAGGCGGCTCCGGCGACGACGGCGAGCAGGCCCGCTGTCACCGACCACAGCGCCACCGATGGACCCCGGGTCTCGGGGGCGGCGGACGCGGTGGTGCCGGCGGCGGTGGCGGCCGAAGTGGTGGGCGGCGCGAAAGTGGCGCCGGTGAAGGCCATCAGCGTGATGGCGGTGTTGGCGGTGATCACCGCGGCAGGTTCGGTCCCCGGCAGCGGCGCGGCGGCGACCTCGCACTGCTGTTTCAGGCAGTCGATCGCCTTGAACTGCGGATGCAGCGTCAGCGTGAGGGTTTTGAAGGTACCGTCGGCGGCGATGTTCACGAATCCCGCGCCCCCGTTGAGATCACAGTCGTTGAGCCCGTTGGTGTAGCCCTGCCGGCACAGCCCGACGGCCACCGCCGCCAGACCGGGCTGGAAACCGCTGCCGCTCACCGTGACCCGCTGCCCGTCCGCGAGCCCGGTGGTGGCGCTGACGTGCAGCACCGCCGGTGCGGGCGGCTCCGCTCCCGCGGGTGCGGCGGCGATCGCAGTGGCAGCGGCAAGTGCGACGGCGGCGAATGCGACAGCGCCGCGGCGGATTACGCGAATCATCACGCGCCTCCTTCGAGGGAGAGTTCGGTGGGGACGGTCCCCGGCCGGGTCGCGTCACCGGTGTGGGTGACCGGCGCAGCGGTTTCCGCCCGGGAGACCGCGCCCGGCCGGGTGACGAACGCGGCGGCGGCCAGCACGGGCATCGCGGCCAGCGTCAGCGCCGCCCCGTCACCCCACACCTGCCGCAGCCCGGCCACAGCGGCAAGACCGACTCCGGCACTGATGGCCGGAATCAACAGCGGGAGAAGATGGTTCGATCGTTCATCGAGTCGGTCCGCCGAGGTGACCGCCCAGGCTCGCACGGCGGCGGTCACGGTCAGCGCAATGCCGACGGTGGCCTGCCACGCGCCCGGCGCGGTGGCGACCAGTACCGGTCCCCCGGCGGCCAGCACCAGCAGCGGCGCCGCGGCCACTCGGCGCGTGCCACCGGCCGCCGACGCGACCAGCACCGCGGGAATCAAGGCGACAGCCAGGTAGCGCGGCTGATCGGCATCCAGCACGGTCCACCGGAACAGCAGCAGATGCAGTGCCGGCAACACCGTCGCACCGACCGCGAATCCGGCCGCGGCCCGGACGATCCGGGCCCATCCAGGTTCCGCCTCCGGGACCGCTGCCCCCACCGCGACGGATGCCGCCGGGGTGGCAGCCGCCGGTTCGGCAACACCGGAATCCGGTGGCGCCACAGCGTCGACAGGCACCGAATCGCCCGAGGAAGGCGACAGCACACCGGGCTCGGCGGTCGCGCCGGAGCCGGGAGTGGACACGGAATCCGGTGGCGCACTCGGGGCCGGATCGCGTAGTGCCAGGCCCAGTCCCGCGAGCAGTGCCACCGTACCGGTGGCCAGCAGCGCCACCCCCGGGTAGCGGGTGCCGGCCGCGGCCAGAGCGGTCCCCACCAGCACACCGACCGTCATGGCGATCCGGAAAGCTCTGGGCCTGTTCACCACTCGCGCGGCCTGGATCAGCGGGCCGCCGAGGGCGCCCGCGAGCAGTACCCCGGTGAGCAGCGCCGGGACCACCGCGATCGCGCCGGCGGCCACGATTCCCACGCCTGCGAGCAGCGCTAGTACGCCGATACCACGGCCGGTGCGCGGCGGTAACCAGCGCCGGGCCACCACGATCGCCACACCGCCGAGCACCACCGCGGTCGCGGCGATGTAGCCCACCACCGCACCGGGGAGTCCCGCCCGGCCCGCGAGGGCCTTGCTCAGCAGCACGATCCCGACGCCCGCCGCGGGGCCGGCCGCCGCGGCGGCGAGCAGCGGCAACCAGGCGCCACCACGGCTACCAGGGGATTCGGCGGTGAACGGCGGCGGGGTGGACGGGGTGGCTCCTGTTCCGGCGGATGCGCTCGGTGTCGTCATCTCTCACCTCCAGCCCCGTGTTTCTCAGACCGAAACACGGTTTCGCAGTTGCCATATTGAACCCGGACCACGGATGAGTGTCAAGCGCGAATGCGCACGTAACAGCCTGGAAACAGGCATTTTTCACCCCGGACGGACGCCGGGTCGGAGATTTACCCGCCCGCTGGACAGATCCGCGACATCGGTACAGAATCGCACTTATTGGAAACAGCGTTTCGACCTCCGAAACGCTCTCACCCAGGAGGTGCGCGTTCATGACGCGAGTCGCCGCCGCCCAACTCGCCGCAGGCACCGACGTCGCGGCCAACCTCGACGCCTGCCTGCGCCAGATCGATGCCGCGGCGACCGCCGGAGCCGAGTTGGTGGTGCTACCCGAGTTCTGTAACCACCTATCGTGGTACACGGATCGGTCCCACGCGCACCGAATGGCGTGCCGGTTCGGTGATCCGTTCCTCACCGCGGTGGCCGAACGGGCCACCCGGCACCACATGTATGTGAAGATCGGCGTGACGCTGGCCCACGACGACGGCGCCACGACCGGCGCGAGCCTGCTGTTCGGACCGGACGGCGAGCTGCTCGGGCAGTCGCACAAGCAGATCCTGATGGGTGCGGAGAACAATCATCTCCTGCGCGGGGATTCCGATTCGGAGATCATCGACACACCGCTGGGCCGCCTCGGCCTGTACGCGTGTATGGAGGGGGTGATCCCCGAGGTGGCCCGTTCGCTCGCGGTGCGCGGCGCGCAGATCCTGTTGAACAGCCTCAACTCCTTCGCCACCGACGAGGCCGGTCTGCACATCCCGGTCCGCGCCGCGGAGAACAAGGTGTGGGTGGTGGCCGCCAACAAGATCGGCCCGCTGCTGCCGGTGGACCTGCTGCCCGAACTCTCGGTCCGGCTCGGCGTCCCGGCCGACCGGCTGTACGGCGCCGGGGAGAGCCAGATCGTCGCCCCCGACGGCACCACGGTGGCCCGCGCCCCCGCGACCGGCGAGGCGCTCGCGGTCGCGGACATCGACGTCGAACTCGCCGACGACAAGCGCCGGCCCGACGGCACCGACGTGCTGGCCGCCCGCCGCCCGCGGCTGTACACCCCGCTGCTGCGCGCGTCGGGCGTGCGCGCGGCCCCGGCCGGCGCGGACACGCTGACCGTCGCGGCGGTGCTGCCCGATCCGGCGCAGATCGCGGCCGCGGCCGCCGAGGGTGCGCTGCTGATCGTGACGGCGGAGCCGGAAACGGCTCTCGAAGTGCCGGATATCATTGCCGCACTCGGCGATTCACCGGCTCACGTGGTGACCACCGACGCAACGGGCACCGGGCTGCTGATCGGCGCGGACGGCATCGTCGGCCGCCAGCCCCGCCTGCACCGCACCGGCCGGTACCCCGCCCCGGGCACCGGCCTGGAATTGTTCGAATTACCTTGGGGCCGACTGGCACTCGTGGTCGGCGACGATGCGCTGTTCCCGGAGTCGTTCCGGCTGGCCGTGACCCAGGACGCCGATGTGATCGCCGTCCCGCACACCCCGGCCGAACCCTGGGAGATCCGGCTCGGCCTGCCCGAGCGGGCCGCCGAGAACCGGCTCAACATCGTCGCCGCCGGACTCGACGCGGCGGGCGGGCTCACCGCCACCGTCTGCGCGCTCAGCCCCGACTTCACCCTCTGGACCACCTGGCAAGGGCCGTTCACCGGCCGTATCAGTCATCCCGACCTCGTCACCGCGCCGCCGGGCGCCTCGCGGCTGCTCAGCACGGTCCGCCCGGCCCAAGCGGTCAACCGCACGGTCTCCCGCGGCACCGATCTGGTCGCCGGGATTCCGCCTGCCGCACTCACCGCCCTCACGCGGGAACCCGCCACCGCCACCACCGAATCGGAGCTGCCATGAGCGAAACCCTGCAACACGTCGAGCAGATGGTCGACGAGAACCCCAGAACCGATGTCAGCGAGATCTTCGGCGAATGGCAGGAGATGCTGGCCGAGTTCAAGAGCCGGATCGACGCCCGCTTCGAACTCACCCGCGACGCCTCCACCGCCGATCTGGACACCTACGGTGATCCGGCCACCGGCCCGTCGGGCAGCCTCGCCGCCTACAGCGGGCCCGAGATCGACTGGCTGGTGCACTCCTGGATCGGCGATCCACGGACGGGTTTCGTGAACATGCACCTCACCGCGTGGCTGGGCCCGCAGGTCCGGGTGCCGCACCTGGGCTCGGCGCTGCTGCTGTGGCCGCAGGGCTGGTTCTACGTCGACGGCGTGCCGCGCGGCGACCTGGTCGGCGACGGCGACTACTTCGACCGCTACTACGCCGAAACCGACGAGCCCTGGCTGACTTTCAAGCAGGACCACCCGGACTTCACCTGGTTCACCAGCCGCACGGGCTTCATCCGGGCCAGCCTCTCCCCCACCGCCTACTGCTACTCCTTCCCCACCACCCGGCCCAATCTGGACACCGTGCGCGAGGTGCTGAGCACGACCGTGGACCGCTGGCTGGGCTGGGTCGACGCCGCCGAACCGGTTCCCGCGGAGGAACAGGCCGCGCTGGCGGAGCGGGATCTGCGCATCCGCCGCAACATCGCCGAACGCGATCCGGCGAATGTCATGGGCGAGCGCATGTTCGGAGCCGAGCTCACCGCGCGCCTGGTGCGCGCGCTGTGGGGCGGCGACCGCGTCTCCCCGAGGCCGGTGGGCTGATCATGGAACTCGTTCGCTCCCTGTGGTGGTCGGCGCGCACCGACGGCGAAGCCCCGTTCGACACCGCCCATCTGAAGGTCTACTACCCCGCCGTGGTGTCCGGCACCGACGCCGAGCGCCTCACCGGCGTCTTCGCACCCGACCCGGCCGGGGCCCCGTATCCGGTGGTGATCTTCCTGTCCGGGGTCAACGTCGGCCAGGACGCCTACCGGCGCTACGCCTGCGAGATCGCCGCGGCCGGTTTCGTGGTCGTCACCTTCGACCGGGTCGCCGACCTGTTCGGCGGGCAGCGCGGGATCACCCCCGGCGTCGATCTGGCCGCCGCCCGGCCCGACGCCTACGGCACCCGGCCCACCTGTCCCACCATCACCGCCGTCCTCGCCGCCGTCGCGGAACTCAACGAGGCCGAACCC
Organism: Nocardia sp. alder85J; assembly: GCF_020176955.2. GTDB lineage: Bacteria > Actinomycetota > Actinomycetes > Mycobacteriales > Mycobacteriaceae > Nocardia. The sequence continues at coordinate 227,065 of NZ_JAIUCZ020000009.1, read as the reverse complement.
CTGCTCGGCGCACTGGATCTGGACCGCATCGCCCTCGGCGGGCATTCCGCGGGCGGGACCGTGGTGCTGCAATCGGCACGGTTCTTCCCCGGGGTGCGGGCCGTGTTCGCCTGGGGCGCACACACGATGGTCGCCACCATGCTGGGCTGGGATCCGGGTACCGTGCTGCCCGCGCAGGTCACCTGTCCGGTGCTGCTCGGCGTCGGCAGCAACGACGGCGTCATCCAGGGCAGCGCCGACCGCTACGGCGAGACCGGCGACGAGGCCCGGCCCGATCCGGTGGCCCGCACCTTCACCGAGGCGCTCCCCGACGGCGATCACCTGCTCGCGGTCGTGCCGGGCGCCAACCACTTCGGCATCGCCGACGCCGACCCCACCGCGGCCCGCGCCTTCCTGGACGGCCCCGCGGAGGCCGCGGCCCTGCCCCCGTTCGCGCGGCTGACGACGCTGTTCCTGCGCACCCACCTGCTGGATTCGGCATCGGCGCGCGCGGAGCTGGCCGGCTTCGACGACGGCGTACTGCTGAAGCGGCACTGAGGAGGATCGCTGTGCTGAAGAACTTCTGGTACGCCGTCGAATTCGCGAGCCGGGTCGGCCGCGAGCCACGCCGAGTCACCTGTCTGGGCCAGAACTTCGTGCTGTATCGCACCGAAGCCGGTGTGGTGACCTGTCTTTCGGACCTGTGCGTGCATCGCGGCGGCGCGCTGTCGATGGGCACCGTCTCCGGTGACGTGATCACCTGCCCGTATCACGGCTGGCAATACGACAGCGGCGGGGTGTGTGTGCGCATCCCGGCCAACGCCCCGGAGCGCACCATCCCGCGCAAGGCCCGGGTGGACGCGTATCCCACCGTGGAACGCCACGGCATGGTGTGGGCCTTCCTCGGGGATCTGCCCGAGGAGCAACGCCCGCCCATCCCGGAGATCCCGCAGTGGGAGGATCCCGCCTTCAAGGCCGTCGAATACGAGATGGTGGTGGACGCCAACTACGAACGCACCTTCGAGAACGTCGCCGACGCCTCGCACACCCCGTTCGTGCACGGCACCGCGTTCGGCAATCCGGACCGGCCACAGATCCCGGATTACGAAGTGCGCCAGACCGAGTGGTCGGCGGAGGCGGACATCCAGATGAGTCCGCCGCCGCCGAAGGGACTGTGGGGCCTGCTGGCCAAGCGCCGGCCGCGCGCGGAGTACGTCACCGTCACCAACGGCTGGTACCTGCCCAACGTCGTGAAACTGCACGTGCGGCTGCCGATCGGCGATCTGATCCTGTACGACTTCAACATCCCGCTGTCCCAGGACCGGACGCTGGTGAAGATCCTCGGTTTCCGCAGCTTCTTCACCGGCGCCTGGGCCGACGGCAACACCAAGAAGCGCATCGAGAAGATCCTGCTCCAGGACCGCCCGGTGGTGGAATCGCAACGGCCGGAACTGCTGCCGTTCGATCTGGCCGACGAGCTGCACGTCCGCAGCGACGCCTTGCAGATCGCCTACCGCCGCCGCCGGGCCCAGCTGATCGAACAGGGCTGGTGGGTCGGCGATTCCGAGGTCGTCACCGGCGACGGGCCGCATCGCAGCGCCACCGTCATCGCGTCGCCGGTGCGGCGCGACAACCCCGAACTGGCCAGCGCCTGGGTGCACAAGGCCCGCAACGGAGGAACCCCGCAATGAGCCTGCCCGCCGCGCTCAGTGAGCGCACCCTCGAAACACTCTCCGGCGCACTGGGTTCGGCCGTCGTCACCGACGAGCCGCTGACCAGCGCGATGTCCCCGGACCCGGTGGGCCGGCTGCGCGTGCTGCGCGGCGGCCCGATCGACAAGCTGGTGACCGTCGACCTGGTGGTGCCGCCGATCGGGCTGGACAGCCACATGATCTTCGCCTTCACCGACAGCGATTCGGCCGTACCGCATTTCACCCTCGACTCGGTGTACGGCGGGGAGTACTACGCCATGCACCTGGACCTGATCCCCCGGGCCGACCTCGCGGTCGAGCTGGAATACCTGGACGCGGTGTTCCTCCCGCTGACCCCGCTGCTGGACGGCGCCTGGCAGGTCGAGGGCATCTCCGCGGCGGCCGTCGGCCCCCGGCAGCGCGCGATGATGTCGCCGTGGATGCTGGTGTGCCGCGCCACCGAACCGGCCTTCACCGAACTCGCCACCACCGTCGACGCCTACCTGCGGCACTGGCTCACGCTGGTGGACAAGGGCGTTCCCGCCGTCGGCGCGGACCTGCCGGCCCGCGATCGCGCCAACCGCGCGAATCTGTTCAGCCCACAGGTGGATCCGGTGTGGGCCCAGGTCACCCGGCTGCTCGGGGCCGAACAGTCCGAGCGGGTGCGACAGGAGCTGGCCCAGTGAGCACCGAGGCAGCGCCGAGTTCCGGCACGGATGTAGCACCGAGCGCCGTCGCGGCGGCAGTGCCCGGTGCGGGCAGCGACGCGGCGACCGGCCCGGACACCGGTGCCGAGCCGAGCCACTGGCAGCAACGCATCACCGGGGAATGGGTCGGCCGCCCTTCGCTGTTCGACGCCGAGGGGGTCTGGCACGGGTTCGAGGACATCCGCCGGTCGTCGGTGTTCGAGGACGGGCGGACCATGTACTACATGGACGGCGGCCTCACCGGCGGCGGGAGACTGGCCGGGCGCTATGCCCTCGGCGCGTCGTTCGCGTTCGGCGTCGTCGACTCCGACGGCGACCGCATCTACACCGGGCCGGACTTCTTCGGATCCGGCCAGCCCTACGGCGGATTCGTGGACGCGCACTACTACGGCCCCGGCTGGCAGGTGTCGCTGAACACCTGGAACCAGACCGTCGGCGACACCCAGGTGTACTCGTCGGTGCTGTCGCAGGGACCGGCGGTGGTGGGCGTCTTCGACGGCGTCTACACCCGCGACCCGGACCTGGTCGACGAGCGGATCGCCACCGAAACCCGCTGCGGCGCCGTACCGTTCACCCTTCCCTCCAAGGAACCCACCCGATTCGCCGGTGATCTGGAGGTGTGGGGCGTCGATCAGACGCCGATCGGCAAGACCCGGATGGTGCTGGCCGTCACGCCGCACAGCCTGATCACCGCGGAACACCACGTGACCATGTCCGGCGCGCTGGACGCCGGCACCCGCGCGGTCGTCCGCCGCGACGGCACCCGCTGGTTCCACGAGGGCCCCGATGTCTGGGGAAACGGAACCGCCTACGGCCGTGCGCATTTCGTGCGCATGCATCGCACCGACGGCACCCGGCTGGTGGGCCGGGAGTTCATGATCGACGCCGAGCCGGGCATGGGCGCGGGCAGCACGCTCGCGGTGGTCTACCAGATCTTCGAGCACAATCGCCTGGCGACGATCGTGCACGGCGTGCTGGAGCGCGAATGACGACGCCGGCGGGCCGGATCGTCGCCGTCACCGGCGGCACCCGCGGCATCGGCCTGGGTCTGGCGCAGGCGCTGCTCGCGACCGGGCATCGGGTCGCGGTGTGCGGCACCGATTCCCAACGGGTGGCGAAGATGGCCGCCGAACTCCCGCACGCCCTGGTCACCACCGCCGACGTCACCGATCGCGACAGCCTGCAACGGTTCTGGGACGCCACCGTGGACCGCTTCGGCGGCGTGGACGTGTGGATCAACAATGCCGGGGTCTCGCACACCCGGGCCCCGGTCTGGGAGCTGTCCGAGTCCGAGACGCGAACGGTGGTGTCCACCAACCTGATCGGCGTCCTCAACGGCTGCGCGGTGGCGATCGCGGGACTGGCCGCGACCGGCGGCGGGCACGTCTGGAACATGGAGGGCCTCGGCAGCGACGGCCGCACCGTGCCCGGACTGACCGTCTACGGCGCCACCAAGCGCGCCGTCACCTATCTGACCAAGGGCCTGGCCCGCGAGGTGCCCGCCGGGGTGACGGTCGGGCTGCTCAGCCCCGGCATGGTCGTCACCGATCTGCTCACCGGCGGCTACGCCGACCCCGAGGAACAGGCCAAGGCGCGCAAGGTGTTCAACATCCTCGCCGACCGGGTGGAGACCGTCACCCCGTGGCTGGCCGAGCGCGCGGTCACCCGCACCCGCAACGGCGAGCACGTGGCCTGGCTGACCACCGGCAAGGTGATCGGCCGCTTCGCCACCGCCCCGTTCCGCCGCCGCGACCTGTTCGCGGAGATTCCCGAATCCTGAACTCCCCGAGGAACCGTCATGCCCGATGTGCTCGGCTGGCGCGCCAAGTTCGGCGTGCTGGCACCGTCCACCAACACCGTCGTGGAGCCGGATTTCGCCCGCCTGGGCGTGCCCGGTGTCACCACCCACTTCGGCCGCATCCACATCCGAGACCAGAACATGGGTGACGACGCCGGCATGGGCCGGCTGCTGGACCAGATCCGCGCGGAGATCGTCGCGGCGTGCGAGCGGGTGCTGACCTGCGAACCGGACTACATGGTCATGGGCATGTCCGCCGAAACCTTCTGGGGCGGTGTGGAAGGCAACCGCGCCTTCGTGAAGCAGATCAACGACGTGACCGGGCTGGAGGTGGCCACCGGCGCGGAGGCGTGCCGGCGCGCGCTGGAACTGTACGGGGCCACCCGCATCGGCGTGGTCACGCCGTATCAGCCGGTGGGCGACGAGAACGTGGTGCGGTTCTTCGGCGAACTCGGCGTGAAGGTCGGCGCGATCAAGGGATTGCGGTGCCCCACCGCGGTTTCCATCGCGCACGTGACCGAGGACGAGTTGCGCAGGTCGCTGCTCGAGGTGGACGGTGACGACATCGACGCCCTCGTGCAGTGCGGCACCAACCTGTCCATGCTGCGGCTGGCCGACGAGGCCGAGCGCTGGCTCGGCAAGCCGGTGATCGCCATCAATGCCGCCACCTGGTGGATGGCTCTGCGCGACAACGGATTCACCGACCGGATCGAGGGCGCGGGTGGGCTGTTGCGCGACCACTGAGCCCCCGCTCGGCGCCCGTCCGGCCGTGCCGGACGGGCGCTTTCGCGTCGCACTACTGGTGGGTCGGGTCGAGCCAGCGGCCGATGGAGGCCGAGCGCACCGGCTCGATCAGCCGCGGCGCCAGCGTCTGCGGGAACTCCGGCCCCCAGTTGGTGGCATCGCCGGTCATCACGACCTTGGCGTTGTCGGTGTACCAGTCCACCAGATCGGCGTCGGAGCGCAGCAGCCAGGTGCAGCCCTGTTCGGCGTCGGCGGTGAAGTCGCCGTGCCGGATGAACGGCGGCCGCCAGAAGTAGGTGCCCGGCCACATCGTGCCGAAGTTGTACTCGAAGCCGCCGTCCAGGCAGTAGGCCTCCTCGCTGCACGGGTGGTGTGCCAGTGGCACTTCCCGCCAGCCCGGCTTGGCCTTGATCAGCCGGGTGTAGAAGCCGGTCTTCTCGTCGCGGTGCAGCAGCTTGATGTAGAGCCCCGGCACCGGGGTGCCGCCGAGATCGAAACGCATGGGACTGCCGTCCTTCACGTCGATCCACGGCATCTCGCTGGAGTCGAGGATCACCAGAACCTGGTCGGGGCGCACGGTTTCGCGATCGGCGTCGGCGAGTTCGAAGGCCCAGTCCGCGCCCTCGCGGAACAGCAGGATCTCGGCGCCCTCGGTCACCGTCAGCGCCGGGGTCCACACCCCGATCGGCGCGGTCCAGTAGCCGCCGGGCCCGAGTTCGGTGTCACCGATGGTGACCCGGCCCGACAGCACGTACCACTCCGTCTCGGCCGCGTGCACCCCGGCGGGACGGGACCAGTCGCTGGTGAACAGCACCTTGAGCGAGGCGGAGCCGTCCTCCTCGTCGTAGCTGAGATTGCGCTGGCGCGCGGTGCCGGTGGCCTGCTCGAACTCGGCCAGATGCCAGATCAGGTCTTTTTCATCGATCAATTCGACATGCGGACGCATGGATCCTCCTGGAGGAGTGTTGATTTACGCTACGAAATGTATCGCTTACCAATAAGCGCTGCAACCTGTACTGTTTACTCCGTGAACAGACCCGGACGTCCCGCGGGCCCCGCCGCCGACACCGCCGAGATCGTGCTCACCGCCGCGCTCGAGCTGATCCTGACCGAGGGCGCGGCGGCGCTGACTCCGCAACGGCTGCATGCCATCACGGGCGTGGCCCGCACCACGATCTACCGGCACTGGCCCATGCCGCGGGACTTCCTCGCCGCCCTCATCGAGGTCGCGCCGCATCCGGCCGCCGCACCCACCGGCGATCCGGTCACCGATCTGCACGCCGAGGTCGATATGCTCTGTGATCGCTTGCGCGACAAGCCCGTTGCCGCCTTCCTGCGCGCGCTGATCACCGCATCGGTCACCGACCCGGCCTGTGCCGATCTGCGCCGCCGCTACGTCGAGGACCTGCTGGCGCCCTTCCATCGCGGCGTGCGCGCCCTCGGCGTGGAGGACGAACTCCGCGCCGCGGAGACCGCCAAGTCCATCGTCGCCCCGCTGCTGGTCGACACCCTGCTGCTGGACCTGCCCGTGGATCCCGCACGCGCTCACCGCGCGGTCGCGGATGCGCTGGCCCACGCCACCATTCCCCCGTCCTGAACCCACCCCCGCACCACCAGTGAGGATCCGATGACCAATGCCGTGGGCACCCGAGCCGTCTTCGGCGTGATCGTGCCGAGTACCAATACCGTTGTCGAACACGACTATTGGCGATCGGGAATTCCCGGCGTCGCCTATCGCGCGGGTTCGATGTACATCCCGGATCCGGTGATGGGCGACGACGACGCCTTCCGCGCCCTGCTCGGCCAGATCCGCGCCGCCATCGACACCGCCGTGCGCGACGCCCTCACCGCCGAACCGGACCGCATGGTCATGGGCATGTCGGCCGAGACGTTCTGGGGCGGCATCGAGGGCAACGCGGCCTTCGAACAGCGCCTGCGCGACCGCACCGGCCTGCCGGTCACCACCGGCGCGAGTTCCTGCCGCGCCGCCCTGCACGAACTGGGCTGCCACCGCATCGCCGTGTTCTCCCCGTATCAGCCGGTCGCCGACGTGGAGGTGGGCCGATTCTTCACCGAGGCCGGCTTCGACGTGGCCGCCATCACGGGCCTGCGCTGCCCGACCGCGATGGATATCGCCCGCGTCGAGAACGACCGCCTGCGAGCGATGGTCGCCTCGATCGACGGCCCGGACGTGGAGGCGATCGTGCAGGTCGGCACCAACCTGTCCTTCGTCGCCCTGGCCGACGAACTGGAACGCGAACTCGGCAAACCGGTGATCGCGATCAACGCCGCCACCCTCTGGCACGCCCTGCGCGAACACGGATTGGACGACCGCGTCCAGGACGCGGGCACCCTGCTGCGCGACCACTGACCACCTCACCACCACTGCCCCCGGTTGCGCCACCGCACACCGACGCCGGGCACTTCCCACCGCACACCGGCACTGCGCAGCACACACACCGGCCTGCGAGATTATGGAAACTCTGTTTCGACATACGAAACACATAGGCAACCAACCCGCCCGGCTCAGCACATATCGTCGGCGCATACCCCACCACGCCGTTCCGTTCACGGAAACAGCCTGTCCCCCCACTGGAGTCGCGATGCCCCTCCGACGTTCCTGCCTGATCGCCGTGGCCGCCGCCTGCCTCGCCGGTCCCCTCGCCGCGCTACCCGCCACCGCCGCACCCACGGCCCTGCCCGGCGCGATCGACCTGCCGTGCGCCGGCGCGACCCGCCACCAGAACGCCGACTGGTACCTGCCCGACGGCGTCCCGCGCGGGCTGGTCTGGGTGCAGCACGGCTTCGCCCGCGCCGACGGCAACGTCGCCGCCCTCGCCGAAACCCTTGCGAGCGCGGGCTATCTCGTCTTCACCCCCAGCCTGCCGTTCTTCGACCCGGCCGGCTGCACGCTCCAGAACCTCGGCGACAACACCCCGTTCCTGGATCAGGTGGCCCGGCTGTTCGGCACCGCCGACGACCCGTACGGCCCGCTGGCCACCGCGCTCGCGGCCGCGGCGGCCCAGGCCGGTCGCCCCGCCCCCGCACTGCCACAGCGGATGGTGTTCATCGGCCATTCGGCCGGAGCCGAGGCGGCCGAATACGTGGCCCACCACCTGCACACCGACTACCCCGCCCGCTGGCCGGACCTGGCCGGCCTGATCCTGCTGGATCCGGTGAAGTCGTTCCTGGGCAACAACACCGATGTCGCCCTGACCGATCTGGACCGCACCCCGCTGCCGATCCTGACCGTCGCCGGTCCACCCTCACCCTGCAACAACTTCGGCACCGGAACCACGGCCGTCCAGACCCTGCTGCACCGCGACTTCGTCGGCGTCCGCCTACCCACCGGCGTGCACACCGACGCCGAGGGCGCCAGCAGCGACGCCCTCGGCGAATTGATCTGCGGCACTCCGCAATCGGCGAACGTGTCGATCCTGCAACACCTCGCCACGGACTGGACCGCCGACTTCTTCGACGGCACCACCACTTCGATCGACTATCCCACCGGCACCCCGGGCACGATCCCGGCCGCCGCAGGCGCCCAGCCCCTGCGCGGAGCCGCCTGAACCACTAGCTCTCCGGCGGCACGTGGCCGTGCGCATCGCCGTGCCCGTGGACATCGGCGTCCATGTGGCCGGAATACCCACCGTGGTCGTGGCCCGAATGCTCGTGCCCGCCGTGGTCGTGCTCGTCGTCCGGCGACCCACCCATCATGCGCAGCATGGGGATTCCCCCGGTCCGCGTGAACCGCAGCACGAGAACCGCTGCGAGCACCAGGAATACGATGTTCAGCCAGGTGGTGTAGTTCCACCGGATCCCGTCGGTCATCACGGTGGCGTCGCGCTCGGTGGGCGTGAGTCCCACTGCCCCGAACAGGATTTCGACCAGATATCCGGCTCCGGCCATGGCCGCGTAGAAGGTGCCGAGGATGACCAGCGTCATCCGGGTGCCGTAGTACTTCCGGTAGATCCCGAGGATCGGCAGGATCAGCAGGTCGGCAAAGACGAACGAGACCACTCCGCCGAAGCTGATGCCCCCGTTCCACAGCACCGCCGCCAGCGGCACGTTCCCGATCGAGCAGACGAAGGCCGCGATGGCCACCAGCGGTCCGACCAACGGCCCCCACACCGCCGACAGCATCGGATGCCCGTCGAGAAACAACGACTGCCAGAACGCGTCCGGCACCCACGCCCCGATCGCCCCGGCGATGAGCAGCCCCAGCACGAGATCGCGCAGGATCGCCGCCCACTCCATCACGAACACGTGCGCGACCGCGGTGAAACCCGGCCCCGACAGCAGCCGCCGCCGCAACGAACCCTCCTGCGCGACCGCCATGTCCATGGCCGCGTGCCCCTCCATGGATCCGGCCACCCCGCGCTCGGCCTGCACACGAGCCGCCGCCACCAGCCGCGACCGCACGAAGATCCGGAACAGCAGCGCCACCAGCACGATCATGATAGGCCCGCCGACGAATTCCGCGGCGGTGAACTGCCAGCCCAGCAGCAGCGCCAGGATGATGCCCAATTCGACGACGAGGTTGGTCGAGCCGATCTCGAAGGCCATCGCCGCGGTGAAGTTCGCCCCCTTGCGGAACAGTGAACGCGCCAGCGCCACAGCGGCATACGAGCACGACGACGAGGCCGCCCCGAGCCCGGCCGCCACGGCCAGCGTCCGCGGCCGATCATCACCCAGCAGCCGCACCACCGTCGATTTCCGCACCACCGCCTGCACCACGGCCGACAACAGGAACCCGAGGATCAGCGCCCAGAGAATCTCCCAGGTCATCGTCCCCGCCAGGGACAACGCATGCCCGATCGCCCGCATCCCGACTCCCTTCCGCTCGCCGCACCGGCCACTGCGGCCGCTCGCCAGAATATACCCCCATGGGGTATATGGCGAGGAAGGTCCGCCCGGGCGCCGAGCCGAGTCGGAGATCCGGCACGCCCGAGGCTCCGGCACGGCACGACGGACATCCGACATGACGGCAGGCAGCCGATCACCTCCGGCACCGGCACACCCTGATGCCGCCCGCGCTCGGCCGCCTTACGAAGCGCCGAGCTGGGCCCCGGTTCTCTTGCCCGACTTCAGGACTCGCTTCGCCCGCTCGATCAGCGCGTCCAGACCGGCGTCGAAGACCCGATCCTGCACGCCGCCGAGCGAATGGCCCTCCCGCACGAGCCGGGCCAGCGTCGGCATGGTCTCGGCGTCGAGCGGGGCCGCCGGGTGCCGGCCCTGGGCCGCGTCCAGCTTCTCCTTGCGTTCCAGCATCGCGAAACCACGGCTGTGCATGGACAGCGTGGAGTAGGTGTCCAGCGCGTCCTCCGCGGTGAAACCGGCCTCGATCAACGCCTGGACGATGTTCTCGAGCCGCTCGAAGGCGATGCGGCCGGGATGCTCACCATAGTCGGCGGCATTCATCACCAGCAGATCGCACAGCACGGGATTGTCGCGGAACAGCACGCGCATCGCGACGAAGTGGTCGCGCAGGCGTTCGTGCCAGGAGCCGGCGCCGGTGAACGGCAGCGCGATCTCGTACTGCTCCAGCGCGCGGTCCCGCATCGCGTCCAGCAATTGATCCTTGCTCCGGAAGTACCAGTAGATGCTGGTCACGCCGACGTCCAACCGCCGGGCGAGCTCGGGCATGCTCAGCTTCTCGACCGAGACCTCCGCGGCCAGCGCGTAGGCCCCGTTGACGATCTCCTCCGGGGTGATCGAACCGCGTTCCCGCCGCTGCCGCCGCGGTTTCCGGGTCGCACTCGCCTCTCGCGACACAATCTCCCTTCCCGTGACGGGTTCCGTATTCCCGCAGGGTAGCAGGCGGAATCCACGATCACTTCGCCCTGCGCGGAGATGCCGATCACTGCCGCGCGGTCATTCGAGGTGCGGGCGACCGGCGCTGCGGCAGTACTCGACATCGGTCACGGGCCGGGCCGGATCCACCGCGGCCAGCGCGCGCGCCTTGAACGCCCGCGCCGCCAGGCTCAGCGTGTGCGCGACCGGCTCGGTGCGGGAGTCCAGCTCGGCGGGACACTCCGGTCCCCACAGCGTGACCTCGTGCCTGCCGCCGTCCAGACAGGCGAGCACCCAGCGCCGCACCCGCTCGTCGGCGGCGTACACCGCCGCCGACACCGCGAACGCGTGCGGCACCACCTCGGGTTCGCGCACGGCCATCGCGCTCGCCAGGTCGACCACGGTGGCGCCGAGGATCCGCAGCGGCACCGAGTTCGAGGTGTCCGCGACCAGCGCGGTCACATCCCATCCGGCCATGCCGCGATCGAACAGCCAGCCACCGGCCAGCGCGGCGATCTCGGTGGCGTCCTGCGCCACCACCGCCAGGCGATAGCGCAGAATGTGCTGGCGCGAGCGGGCGATCGAGCGATCGAGCGGCAGCACGCCCCGATCCTGAGTGTCGAGTGCGAGTACAGGCATCGGAATCTCCTCGGTGAAGCTCTACTGCTCAGTCGGACGCCGGCAGCGCTTTGGCCGCCTTCGGCGTCATGGGTGTCCCGTTACAGCTCAGTTCGCCGGATCCGGAACTGACACACAGCAATTCGACGGTGTCGTCGGCATCGACATAGCGCTTGCCGACCAGTGTCGCGGTAGCGGCGCCCGCCGCGGGCGCCCCGGCGGACCCACCGGCGGCCGACACCATCGGGCTGCCGCCGCAGGCGATGGCCACCTCGGCCGACGCGGGAGCACGGACCACGACCACCTTGGTGGTGCACACGGTGCTGGCGAGCTGCGCGCCCGGCCGCAGAGCTGCGGATGTCATGGCAGGGGGCCTTTCGGAGAGCGGATGTACCCGGCTCGCACACCCGGCGGCGGGGCTGGTCACGACTATACAGAAACCACTTACGGTAACAAGGTCTATTCCAGAATTGCCTGGTCAGGACGGTCACCCGAGCCACGATCCGCGCCGACCGAAATCCGTTTGCCGAATCCCTTGCAGAAAGCTCTTACGATACGGTATTCGGTATAAGTGAGCGCCGTCACTGCGGAGCCCGCACCCGAGCGCGGACCGCGCGGAACCGCCGGCCCGGTGACACCTCCGCGGGAAGAGAAGGTAGGCCATGACACACGCGATGACCCGCCCGCGCGTGCCCGAGACCGACATGGTCCCGGTGCGCGTGGTCGATTCCGATGTGCACCCTGTCCCGCAACCGGGTCAGCTGCTCGAATACATCCCGGAGCCGTTCCGCAGCAAAATACTGTCGCACAAGGTGCGGCAGACGATCTACTACGACGCGCCCGACTACGCGCACGCCTACGCGATGCGCGCCGACGCGTTCCCCGAAGGCGGCGGATTCCCCGGCAGCGACCCGGAACTGGCGTTCCGGCAGCTGATCGTGGAGGCCGGTTCCGACATCGGCATCCTGGAGCCCACCTTCCCGGCCGAGCGGCTGCCGGAGTGGACCCAGGCCCAGTGCACCGCCCACAACCGGTGGCTCAACAACCACTGGCTCGACAGCGAGAACAACTGGCACGAGCGCTGGCGCGGCTCGATCTGCGCCGCGGTCGAGGATCCCGCCGGTGCGGTCCGCGAGATCGAGTGGTGGGCCGGGCACGACCACATGGCGCAGATCCTGATCAAGGCCGAGAACCGGCCGGCCTGGGGCGACCCGAAGTACGACCCGATCTGGGCCGCCGCGGTGCGCCACGATCTGCCGGTCAGCTGCCACCTCTCGCGCGGCCACCACGAGCTGCTCCCCATGCCGCCGGTCGGATTGCCTTCGTACAACCACGATTTCATGGTCAGCTACTCGCTGCTGGCGAACAACCAGGTGATGAGCCTGATCTTCGACGGCGTCTTCGACCGCTTCCCGGAACTGCGCATCGTGCTGGTGGAGCACGCCTTCACCTGGATCCTGCCGCTGATGTGGCGCATGGACGCCATCTACGAGAAGCGCAAGGCGTGGCTGGACATCAAGCGCAAGCCCTCGGAATACGTCAAGGAACACATCAAGTTCACCACCCAGCCCCTGGACTACCCCGACGACAAGACCGAACTGGTCCGGGCACTGGAGATGATGGAGTGCGAGAAGATCCTCTTGTTCTCGTCGGACTACCCGCATTGGACCTTCGACGACCCGCGCTGGCTGGTGAAGCACTTGCCGGCGCACGCGCGGGATGCGGTCATGTACCGCAACGGAATTCAAACCTACCATCTGCCCGGATCGGTCCCAGCCGTACCCGGTCGGACGAAAGCGTGGTGACCAGTGCCCGTCATCGAAATCAACGGCGGCAATGTCGTCTACGAAATCCTGGGTGACTCCGGGCAATTGATCGTCCTGACACCGGGTGGCCGGTTCGGGATGGACTTCCGCGGGGTGCGCCCGCTGGCCGAGGCGCTCGTCGCCGGCGGCCACCGGGTGCTGCTGTGGGACCGGCCCAACTGCGGCGCCTCCGACGTCCAGTTCTTCGGCCCCAGCGAATCACACATGCGGGCAGAGACATTGGCGAACCTGTTGCGCGCCTTGGGCACCGGGCCGGTCGTGCTGGCCGGCGGCTCCGGCGGCGCGCGTGATTCGATGATCACCGCGATCGAATATCCGGACCTGGTCACCAAACTGGTGCTCTGGAACATCGTCGGCGGCATCCCGGGGCTGTTCACCCTCAGCTGGGTGTACATCATGCCGACCATTTCGGCGTTGCGCGCCAAGGGCATCGAGGGCGTCCTGAAGGTGCCCGAGTGGAAGCAGCGCATCGAGGCCAATCCGAAGAACCGGGAGCGGCTGCTGGCACTGGACGAGGCGGAGTTCACCCGCCTGATGTACCGGTGGCTGAATGCCTATGTGCCGCAGGCGGGTCAGACGATCGCGGGCCTGCCCGACGACCGGCTCGCCGACATCCACGTCCCCACCCGGATCATCCGCGGCGGCGCCGCCGATCCCGACCACCCCAAGCGCACCTCGCTCGAGGTGAGCTGCCTCATCCCCGGCGCCGAGGTGGTCGACCCGCCGTGGCGCGAGGACGCCTGGGAGGCGAACCTCAAGGCGCAGGGCCGCGGCGAGGACGTCGGCATCTTCGACCCGTGGGTGCTGGCCGCCCCCACCATCCTGGAATTCGTCGATCGGGCCTGACCCGGTCCGCATCCGCAGTACGAGACGAGAGACGCATGCCCGCGAACACACCGGACGCCCCGCACCGCAGCCCCGTATTCCATTTCGACCGGCACACCCCGGAGTATCGCCACCGCTTCGAGACGATCACCCAGGAGATGCAGGAGCAGTGCCCGGTCGCCTGGACCGAGACCTACAACGGCCACTGGGTGGCCGCGGGCAACCGCGAGGTCTTCGAACTCGCCCGCTGCCCGTACGTGTCCAACGACCGCGACGTCAAGGGTGAACGCCGCAACTACCAGGGCATCACCATCCCCTCCGGCGAGGCCGCCATCCCGATCCGCAACGGCATCCTGGAGATGGACGATCCCGAGCACCGGCTGTACCGGGCAGTGCTCAATCCGTTCCTCTCCCCCGCCGCGGTGGGCCGCTGGGTGCCGTTCATCGACGAGGTGATCCGCGCCTGCCTCGACGAGAAGATCGAGAGCGGTCGCATCGACTTCGTCGAGGAACTGGCCAACGTGGTGCCCGCGGTGCTCACCCTGGCCATGCTCGGAATCCCGCTGGAGAAGTGGGTGATCTACAACGAGCCCGCGCACGCCGCGGTGTACACCCCGCCGGACTCCCCGGACATGCCGCGGGTACAGCAGTTGCAGATGGCGATGGGCATGGACCTGCTCGCGAATCTGGCCGAGATCCGCGAAGCGCCCCGGCCCGGCCTGATCAACGCGCTGGTCGAGATGACCCTCGACGACGGCGAGAAGCCCGAGGAACTCGATCTGCTGGGCCAGCTGGCGCTGCTGATCGGCGGCGGCTTCGACACCACCACCGCGCTCACCGCGCATTCGCTGGAATGGCTGTCCCAGCATCCCGAGGAGCGCGAAACCCTCAGCCGGGAACGGGATCTGCTGCTGAACTCGGCGACCGAGGAGTTCCTGCGCTTCTTCACCCCGGCCCCCGGGGACGGGCGCACCATCTCCGAGGATTGCGAGGTCGGTGGCAAGCAGTTCAAGGAGGGCGAGCGGCTGTGGCTGTCGTGGGCGATGGCCAACCGCGACCCGCAGGTGTTCGACGATCCGGACACCGTGGTCATGGATCGGAAGGGCAACCGCCACTACAGTTTCGGGCTCGGTATCCATCGCTGCATCGGATCCAACGTGGCGCGCACGGTGTTCAAGCGGATGCTCACCGCGGTGCTGGACCGGATGCCGGACTTCGTCTGTGACCCCGAGGGGGCCGTGCACTACGACACCATCGGCGTCATCCAGGGCATGCGCAAGCTGCCCGCCACCTTCACTCCGGGCCCGCGCGTCGGGGCGGGGCTGGACGAAACCCTGAAACACTTGCAGCAGATGGTCGACGAGCAGCGCCTCGCCGCACCCATCACCGCCGCCGACGCGGGCTGAGCGACGGCCCGAGACAGCGCCGCAACGGCACCGGTTCCGGACGGGACCGGTGCCGTCGGTGTCTTCACGAGACGAGGAGAACATGTTCATCCGCTACGAGGTCGCCGGCAAGGTCGCGACCATCACGCTGAACCGGCCCGAGGCCGCCAATGCCCAGAATGCCGCGCTGCTGGACGAATTGGATGCCGCCTGGGTGCGCGCCGCCGACGATCCGGAGGTCGCGGTGATCGTGCTGCGGGCCGAGGGCAAGCACTTCTCCGCCGGGCACGACATCAAGGGATCGTCGGCACCCGATTCCGCGGCGGCGAAGCTGACCCTGGAACGGCTCTACGACTACGAGTCCCGCCGGTATCTGGAGTACTCGCTGCGCTGGCGCAACATCCCCAAGCCCTCGATCGCGGCGGTCCAGGGCCGCTGCATCTCCGGCGGACTGCTGCTGTGCTGGCCGTGTGACCTCATCATCGCCGCCGAGGACGCCCTGTTCTCCGACCCCGTCGTCCTCATGGGCATCGGCGGCGTCGAGTACCACGGCCACACCTGGGAACTCGGCCCCCGCAAGGCCAAGGAGATCCTGTTCACCGGCCGGCCGGTCACCGCCCACGAGGCCGAACAGGTCGGCATGGTCAACAAGGTGGTCCCCCGCGACCAGCTGGACACCGAGACCCGGGCCTGGGCCGAACAGATCGCGAAGATGCCACCCTTCGGGCTGCGGCAGGCCAAACGAGCGGTCAATCAAACCCTGGATGTGCAGGGATTCTACGCGGCCATCCAATCGGTCTTCGACATCCACCACACCGGACATGGAAATGCCTTGAGCATCAGCGGATTTCCGGTGCTGGCCCGGTTCGATCAGATGAAGGAGCAGATCGGGCGATAACCCGGGCGCCGGGTGGCTCGGCGGAATCTCGGCGAGATGGTTTGCCACTGGGCGATTCCGGATTATTATCAACCATGTAGTTGACAACGAGCGAGGATGATCCGCGTGCCCATCGATGCAGCCCGCGCCCTGTCGAACCCGCCCCGCGAGGCGAAACTGACCTGGCGACCCGACGACGTCCTGCTGTACCACCTGGCCCTCGGGGCCGGTGCGCCGCCGACCGATCCGGCCGAACTCGCCTATGCCACCGAAACCGGTCTGCGGGTGCTGCCCTCGTTCGCCGTGGTCGCGCCGTCGCTACGGACGACCGCGATTCCGGGCCTGGACTGGCCGGGCCTGGACATCGAACTGTCCCGGCTGCTGCACGGCAGCCAGCGCATCGACGTGCAGGGCCCGCTGCCGGTCGCCGCCGAGGCGGTCGCCGCCACCCGGATCGCGGCGCTGCACGACAAGGGCAAGGCGGCGGTCATCGTGCTGGAGACGGTGGTGCGGACCACCGACGGCGCCCCGCTGTGGACGGAGACCCAGCGCCTGTTCGCCCGCGGCGAGGGCGGTTTCGGCGGGGAGCGCGGCGCGACGACCGACGCCGCCGTCCCCGACCGGGCCCCGGACAGCGTGCGCAGCGTCGCGACCCTGCCGCAGCAGGCGCTGTGGTACCGGCTGCTCGGCGATCGCAACCCGCTGCACAGCGATCCCGCCGCCGCGGCGGCCGCAGGCTTCCCGCGGCCGATCCTGCACGGCCTGTGCACCTACGGCATCGTCCTCAAGACCGCGGTGACCGGCGGTCTCGGTGGCGACGTCGATCGGATCCGCGGCTACGACGCCATATTCACCGGCGTGGTGTTCCCCGGGGAGACGCTGACCGTCTCGACCTGGCACACCGGCGCCAGCGTGATCGTCACCGCGACCGTCGACGACCGGGACGGCGCGGCCGCGCTCACCGCCGAACTGACCACCGAGGCGTCATGATCGACCTCGACACCGGTGTGCCCGCCGAACTCACCGCCTGGCTGCGGTCCGCGCTGCCGGCGGCCGAACCGCCGTTCACCTGCCGCCGGATCAGCGGCGGCTACAGCATGCTGACCTACCACCTGGACGACGCCACCGGGCACCACTGGGTGCTGCGGCACCCGCCCGCCGGTCACCACGCCGGGCGCGCCCACGACACCGACCGCGAGGCCCGGGTGATGACCGCGCTCGCCGGTACCGCGGTGCCGGTCCCCGCGGTGGTGGCCGTCGGCGCGGCCACCGATCCGCTCGGCGCCCCCTGCCACATCACGGAATTCGTTGCCGGACAGGTGGTCTCCGACGAGGACGCCGCCCGCCGGCTGGGCCCGGACGCCCTGCGCACCGCCACCACCGACATCGTGACGGCGCTGGCCACCCTGCACTCCATCGATCCGGACGCGGCCGGGCTCGGCGATTTCGGCCCGCGCACCGGATACCTCGAGCGCCAGTTGCATCGGTGGCGCGCGGTGATCGACGCAGCCGCCGGTGGCGACACCGCCGACCTCGCCGCCGCGCTGGCCGGCCTCGCGGACCTGATCGAGCGGAACATCCGCCCCGACAGCGCCGTCCGCGTCGTGCACGGCGACTATCGGCTGGGCAACGCGATCGTCGGTGACGACGGGCGGGTCCGCGCCGTCCTGGACTGGGAGCTGGCCTCCCTCGGCGACCCGCTGGCCGACCTGGCCGGACTGGTCGCGTTCTGGAACCCTCCGGCCGCCGCGATGCTCGGCGACCGGATGCCCACCCTCGCCCCCGGCGCCATCGGCACCGACGAGGTGGTCCGCCGCTACGGTGCGGAAACCGGTGCGGACCTGGGCAACCTGTGGGTTTACCACACCTTCGCGGCCTGGCGCCTGGCGTGCACCGCCCTGCGCGCGCACGCACGCTACGCGTCCGGGGCCATGAAGGACAACAGCGATCTGACCCGGTTCACCACCGCGTGCGCGGCATGGATCGAGGCGGCGAACACCAGCGCGAAGGACCAGTCATGACCGATGTATCCCCTGTGGAAGCACGCCCCTACCACGACGTCGACATCTCCAGCCCGGAATTCTGGCTGCGGACCTTCGACGAGCGGGAGCGCAGCTTCGCACAGCTGCGCCGCGAACCCGGCCCGACCTGGCATCCACCGTTGCAGGCCGACTTCCCGCACACCGAGCAGGGTTTCTGGGCGGCGACCACCCACGAGGACATCGTCCACATCAGCAAGCACGCCGACCTGTTCTCCACCGCCGAGGGCGTGAGCCTGAGCCCGCTGCCCAAGGAGGCCCAGGCCGCGGTCTCGTTCTTCCTGACCATGGACCCGCCCGAGCACACCCTGTACCGGAAACTGATCAGCGCGGCCTTCACCCCCCGCCAGGTGCAGCGCATCCAGCACCTGATCGAGCAGAACGCCCGCGAGATCGTCGACAACCTGGTCGGCGCCGGCGACGTCGACTTCGTCTCCGCCTGTTCCAGCCTGCTGCCGATGTACACCGTCTCCGACATGATCGGCATCGCCCCCGGCAAGCGCGAGGACATCCGCCGGGCGGCCGAGGACGTCTTCGGCACCGGCGACAAGAAGCCGGTCATCGACGAGGACACCGTCACACACCTGCTCAGCCAACTGGCCCTGCTCCGCGAGGCCGCCATCGAGATCGCCGACGAGCGCCGCGCGACCCCGCAGGAAGATCTGATGACCGCGATCGTGCAGGCGGAGGTCGACGGCCACCGCCTGACCAACGATCAGATCGGCTCCTTCATGCTGCTGCTGTCGACCGCGGGTAACGACACCACCAAACAGACCACCTCCCACGCCATGTACGCCTTGTCCCGCCACCCCGACCAACTGCGCTGGCTGCTCGACGACTGGGACGCCCGCATCGGCTCCGCCGTCGACGAATTCGTCCGCTGGGGCACCCCCGTCATGGACTTCACCCGAACCGCCCTGGTGGACACCGAGATCCGCGGCTCGAAGATCCGCGCCGGCGAGAAGGTCGCCATGTTCTACTGCTCCGGCAACCGCGACGAATCCGTCTTCACCAACCCCCACACTTTCGACATCACCCGAAACCCCAACCCCCACATCGGATTCGGCGGCGGCGGCGTCCACTTCTGCCTCGGCAGCCACGTAGCCAAAACCCAACTCCGCTCCCTGTTCAAGGAACTCCTCCTCCGCCTCCCGAACATCGAGATCGGCGAACCGGAATGGGTCCAGGGCAACGTGTTCGTCCACGGCGTGAAACACCTCCCCGCCCACATCCCGGCCTGAGCCGGAGCGAAATCCTCCTGTACATCGCCCGGCTCGGCGCCGAAACCGGATCCGCACCGGAGGCGCGCAACTGTCCCGACGACCGCGACCGTGCTACCGGATTCCGGCGCGGGCGGACCGCGTCATGGCCCGGTGCAGAGCGTCACGCCAGTGTGGCAGTGGCCGCAGGCCGTTGCCGGTCCACGAGGCGTCCGACAGCACGGCGTTGCGGGGGCGGTCCGCGGCGGCGGGGAAGTCCGTGGTCCGGCAGGGGCTGAGGCGGTCGGGGTCCAGGCCGGCCGTTTCCGCGACGGCGCGGGCGAATTCGAATTTCGAGGCGGTGCCGCCGGAGGTGGCGTGGGTGAGCAGGGGTGGGTCGGGATGGGCGAGCAGGGCGTGCAGGGCGGTGACGAGGTCGCCGGTGTAGGTGGGTGAGGCGAATTGGTCGGCGACGACCGCGATGGGATTGTCCTGCCGGTATTTCCGCAGGAGCGCGGCGGGGAAGCCGGTGATGGCACCGGAATACAACCACATCGTGCGGACGATCAGGGCTTCGGGGAGTTCCGCGCGGACGGCCTGTTCGCCGGCCAGTTTCGAGCGGCCGTAGGCGTTGATCGGCGCCGTGGGGGCGTCGACTTCGTAGGGGGCGGCGGCCTTGCCGTCGAAGACGTAGCCGGTGGAGAGGTGGAGCAGGCGGGCGTGTCTGCGGGCGCAGACGCGGGCCAGGAGGGCGGCGCCGGTGGCGTTGATCGCGAAGGCGCGGTCGGTGTCTGATTCGGCGGCGTCGACGGCGCTGTAGGCGGCGCAGTTGATCACCACGTCACCGGGGCGGATGGCCTGGTCCAGGGCGGTGGCGTCGGTGATGTCGAGTGCTGTCGAGGTGAGGCCCAGCAGGGTTCTCCTCCCGTCTCGGAAAGGGCTCGCGGGGCTCGTGATTCGCGTGCCGAGCAGGCCGCCCGCGCCGGTGACCAGCAGTCGGCTCACCGGCTGTCCTCGGCGGAGGAGGTCGGGGACGGGGATCGGGTGTGGGTCGCGACGAATTCCCGGATCGAGCTGATCATGTAGTCGGTCATCTCGTCGGTGATGCCGGGGTAGACGCCGATCCAGAAGGTGTGGTCGGCCACGTGGTCGCTGACGGTCAGGTCGCCGGAAATGCGGTGTGGGACAGCTGCATAGGCGGGGTGTCGCAGCAGGTTTCCGGCGAACAGGCTGCGGGTGGCGATGCGACGGCTCTCCAGGAACGTGACCATGGCGTAGCGGTCGAAGGGGGCGTCGGGGGCGACGGTCAGGGCGAAGCCGAACCAGCTCGGGTCGGCTCCGGGAGTCGGTTCCGGGAGGCGCAGGTGGGCTGCGCCGTCCAGGCCCTCGCGCAATCTGGTCCAGTTGCGGCGGCGGGCGATGACGAAGTCGTCCAGCTTCGCCAGCTGCGAAAGGCCCAGGGCGGCTTGCAGATCCGTTGCCTTCAGGTTGTAGCCGATGTGCGAGTAGATGTACTTGTGGTCGTAGCCGTACGGCAGGCCCCCCAGTTGGTAGCCGAATCTTCTTCCGCACCTGTTGCTTTCGCCGGGTTCGCACCAGCAGTCGCGGCCCCAGTCGCGCAGGGACTTCACGATCCGGGCCAGGGCCAGGCTGTCGGTGAGGACGCATCCGCCCTCGCCGGTCGTGACGTGGTGTGCCGGATAGAAACTCACCGTCGACAGGTCGCCGAAGGTGCCGGTCGGCCGGTCCCGGTAGCTCGATCCGACGGCGTCGCAGTTGTCCTCGACCAGGAACATCTCGTGGGCACCGCACAGTTCGGCCACCTCCGCGACGGGGAAGGGATTACCGAGGGTGTGGGCCAGCGCCACCGCGCGGGTCCGCGGGCCGATGGCGGCGGCGATCGATTCCGGTGTGGCGTTGTAGGTGTGCTCGTCGATGTCCACGAACACCGGGACCAGGCCGTTCTGGAGGATCGGGTTCACGGTGGTGGGAAAGCCTGCGGCACAAGTGATCACCTCGTCGCCGGGACGCAGCCGGGCCTCGCCCAGTTCCGGGGCGGTGAGGGCGGTGATCGCCAGCAGGTTCGCCGAGGAGCCGGAATTGGTCAGCCGCGCTTTGCGCATGCCGAGCTTCCTCGCGAACGACGTCTCGAATCGGTGTGCCAGCGCTCCCCCGGCGATCCGCATGTCCAGGGCGGCCTCGGCGAGCGCGGTCTTGTCGTCGGCGTCGAGGCAGGCGCCGGAGGATTGGATCTCGGTGACGCCCGGCACGAAGGGCGGCGCGGCCTGCTGCTCGTGGTACTCCCGGATGCTCCGGATCAGATCTTCCCGGTCAATCATTCGACATCGCCTCCTGCCGGCTCTCGACCAGACGTCGCAGATCGCCGGCGAAGGCGGTCTGCGGGGGCAGTGCGCGCATGTGGTCCCGGAGTTCGCATGTCGCCTGCCGATACGAGGGATCGGTCAGTACGCGCTCACAGGCGCTCAGGACGTCCGCCGCGGTGACCGTGGCCGGATCGATCCGGACGCCGGTACCGAGTTCTTCGCAGCGCCGGGCATTTCCGGGATGGTCGGCGAAGAAGGGCAACAGCACCTGCGGCACCCCACAGGTGAGGACGTCCCGGATCGAATTCAGGCCACCGTGGGTGAGGAACAGATCCACCCGCGGCAGCACCAGCGACTGCGGAACCCGGGCCATGGTGTGCACATGCGGCGGCAACGAGCGGAACGCGTCCTGATACTGCGTCGGCAGTGCGGCGATGACCGAACAGTCGAGTTCGCCCAGGGCTGTGAAGATCTCCCGGTAGATTTCGGTCGAGCGCGGCATGAATCGGCTCGACCGGGGTCCGATCGACCCCATCGAGAGGTAGACGATCGGCCGGTCGCTGGGCAGCCGGGTGAATTCGCTCGGCATGCGCTCGTCCCGGCGATTCGGCAACTCGTGCCGGTACCGGACCAGGGGCGTGCCGAAGTCCCTGTGGTTGAACTCTTCCGGCGTCAGCGACACGGTCAGGTGACGCAGCACGCCCGGTGTGCCCGGCTCCGGCGGCAGCCCTAGCTCCGCTCGCCGCGCGGTCAGTGCGGCGGCGATCACCTCCCGATGCAGCCGCTGCACGACCGCCTCCAGCGGGCCGATATCCACCACGACATGCGGTATCCCGAGCCGCTCGGCGGCCAGATACCCGCCGAATTCGGTACATTCGTGCAGCACCACATCCGGCCGCCACTGCTCGGCCAGCTCGAGCACTCGGCCCGCGACGTATCCGGCGACCCGAGCGGAGAGGAACTCCACCATCATGGCCCGGTCGAAGGCCGCCGCACCCCCGTCGAGCAGCGCGCCGAAGACGACGCTGTCGAACTCGGGGTCCAGCCAGGACGGCCCGATATCGACCGTCCGTGCACCGTAGTGATCGTGCAACCACCCGGACCACTTGCCGGGCACCGCGATCCGCACATCATGCCCGAGGGCGCTCAGCGTATCGACGAGCGTCACCAGCCCGCGCAGGTGCGATTCGATCGGGTTGAGGGTGACCAGCACTCGGATGCGGTCGCCGGAGGGAATGGTCATCGAGGTACCACCCGTCACAGGTCCTGACGTTCGGGTCGGCCCGAAGCCGGGGCCATCGCTCTATAGTGGCAGAATTCAACTGTGCCCGAGATTTTTTGATGTTCCGGAGCCACGGTCCCAGCCCGCACCGTTCGAATCGGCTGCGGGACAGTGCATTACCGGCCACGCGGCCAGGATCCACTGCACCGCAGCCGAGTGCCCGGCAGGCCCGGCAGGCCCGGCAGGCCCGGCAGGCCCGGCAGGCCCGGACGAAACATCGCATACCGGCCGATGTTTCGCCCGGACCACTCCGAATCACCCGACGGTGGCGTGGTTCCGGTCGACCACGACCCGACGGCGGCGAGTCGGCAGCATCAGCGTCGGATGCGCGACGCTCCACGCCGCGCCGGCGCAGATGAATTCCTTGATGTGGGCGGCGGTCCGCCCGGTGACGGTGGTCTCGGTGACCTCGTCGGCGGCGGTGACACGCTGGATGATCGCATCGCGGCGGCCCAGGCTGATGCATTGGACGGTATAGCCGATCGTGGTGCTGGGGACCGGGCGGCCGGTGAGGCGCGCGGCGATGGCGTCCGCGGCCAGCCACGCCATGGGAATGCCCGAGGCACAGGACATTCGCAGCGGCGCGCCGCCCGCACCTTCCGCGAGCGCGGCGTCACCGACGGCGTAGACGTCGGGGTGCGAGATCGAGCGCATCGTGCCGTCGACGACGATCCGCCCGGTGTCCGAGACCGTCACGGTGCCGGCGGCCGCGAACGGATGAACCGTGAAACCGGTTGTCCACACCGTGATGTCGGCCGGTATCGACCGGTTCGTACCGGTGATCTCGGTGTACTCGTGGACGGCGACGCCGAGGCGATCCAGCGCCGCACCGAGGTGACGCCGCGCCTTGTCGCTGAGCCGGTCGCCGACGCGGCCACGGGCGGTGAGGACGACCCGCAGGTCCGGGCGCGCCTCGGCGATCTCGGTGGCGGTCTCGATGCCGGTGAGCCCGCCGCCCACGATCAATACCGTTGTGCCCGGCAATGATTCGCGCAGCCGCTCCCGCAATCGCAGTGCGGACGCCTTACCGGCGACGTCATGATCCCCCGGGACATGGTCGACGGCGACGCTGCCCAGCGCGTAGACGAGGGTGTCGTAGCCGAGCGCCTCGGCATCGGCGAGTTCGACCGTCCCGCGGTCGGCGTCGATCGCGGTGACCCACGCCTGCCGCGACACCACGCCGGTGCCCGCACAGATGTCGCGCAGCGGGCGCGAGCGTAGATCCTGGCCGCCGGCGAGCTGGTGCAGGCGCACCCGTTCGACGAATTCGGGGTCGGCGTTGACGAGAGTGATCTCGACGTCGTCGCGGTGCAGCCGCCTGGCCAGGCGACCGGCGGCACTGGCTCCGGCATACCCGGCGCCCAGGACGACGATGCGGTGCGTCATGAGTTGCTCCTATCCGATGACAGACACCTCCTGAACCGGACAGGCGGGCGAATTCTGACAGTCGGCGGACGTGAGGTGGGTCACCACTGCGCAGCGGGCCGATGCGGGCCTGTCGCAGCCCATCGGCGCGAGAGCCGTTCGAGCTTCCCGGGGTTGGCCTGGATTCGGAGTTCGGCGATTCCGGCGGCGGTGATATCCAGGCAGTAGGCGCCGACGATCCGCCCGCCGACCTCGAGCAGGACGGCGGGGGCGTCGTTGACCTCGGCGATGTGGAACAGCGGCCGGCCACCGATGATCGCCGTCTTGACGGCGGTGGGACGGGCCAGGCCGCACAGGTAGCGGGCGATCGCGAGCGCGCCTTCCACCCGCGTCCGCACCGGCACGTGACCGCCGCCGTCCGCCACGCTGACCACATCGCCGGTCAGCAACCGGACCAATGCCCCGGTGTCACCGCTGAGCACGGCGGCCAGGAACTCCGCGGCGATCCTCCGGGCCGCCGCCGCATCGACCGCGGCCCGGGTGTGCCCGACAGTGACATGCTCTTTGGCGCGCCGATAGATCTGCTGGCAGTTCGCCTCGCTGAGCTCGAGGATCCCGGCGATCTCCCGATGCGAATACTGGAAGGCTTCACGCAGCACGTAGACGGCTCGTTCGTGGGGCGACAATCGTTCCAGCAGCGTGAGCAGCGCCAGCGAGACCGACTCCCGCCGTTCGACGGTGTCGGCCGGGCCGAGCATCCGGTCACCGGTCAGCACCGGCTCCGGAAGCCATTGCCCCACATAGCTTTCCCGCCGGACCCGCGCGGAATCGAGCTGATTGAGGCAGACGTTGGTGAGCACCTTCGTCAACCACGCCTCGGGCACCTCGACCCGGCCCCGATCGGCCGCATGCCACCGCAAGTAGGTGTCCTGCACCGCGTCCTCGGCATCGGCGGCCGACCCCAGCAGCCGATAGGCGATCGCCTCCAGTCGGCCCCTGGAGTTCTCGAAGACATCGGCGGCGGCCGATGACGCTCCCAGCGCGTCCTCGGTCATATCGTCCCGCCGCAACCGCGGCGCCCGTGTCGAGAGGTGTCCATCGTCGGATGATTCTCGTACCGGGCTCGGCACGGACATCCGCCACCCCCACGGTTTCGCCACGATGACCGGCTATCCGGGTGGATAGCTGTTGACCGGGTCGATGGGCGTGCCGGACGCGTCGAGCACCTCGTGCACTCCGAACCAGGAGGTACTACCGCCGTCGCCGCCGCCCGCGTGCATCCGCTCGACGGTCTTCCCGGTGAATCCGTGAACGGTCAGCGTGCTTCCGACGGAGTCGCGCAGATACCCGGAGATCGTCCGCACCGCGGATCCCGACGCGGCGTTGCACGACATGATCAGCAGGTCGTCCGACCGCGCTTCCGCGGCGGCCCGGAGCAGGACGCTGTCGGAGCCCAGGGTGGGCCCGAACTCGGTATCGGAGACCCGCAGGATCCGCCACGCCGGATCCGCTGCCGTGCCGGATCCCGCCAGCACGTTGAACATGTTGTCATTGCCGTCCACCGCCCGGTTCGGGCCGTGCGCCTGCACGAAGATCGGGTCGGTCCACGCGGCCGGTCGCGGATCGTCGAACTTCGTCGTCGGCCCGAACGCGCCCTCCTCCATCGTGGGACGCAGCAGGTAGAACTCCCGGTCGGTGGTCCTGTCGGTGCTCGAGGCCCAGTAGGTCATCCGCATGATCTCCCGTGGCTCTCTCGGATAGAAGACACCGATGACCCGATCGTTGTCGTCCATCAGGGGCACGCTCAGCACCGTGCGCCTGTCCACCGAGACACGCTGTCCGGTGTCGACGTCGATACCGGAGATACGCGCGGCCGCCTGCTCCTCCGCGCGGGCGGCCTCGGTCGCCGTGCTGCGCAGCCCGCTGCCGGCCTCCCGGATCCGGTCGGCGACCGTCCGCGAGAGTTCCTCCGAGATGTCTCGCAGGTCCCGCACCACGACGTCGAATCCGAAGGAGAAGTCGCGGGACACATCTGGCAATGGTCCCGTATCCCCACTCGTGGCGGCCCGGTTCGATCAGCGCGAGACCCACAGGCGGTCGACGGGGTTGCGCACCAGGGCATCGGTGAGTTCGCGCAGCCGGTCGGCACGGCGGCCGGAGCGCAGCTGGGCCGCCTTCGCGCGCCGGAAGTGGTGGTGCAGAATGTGTTCCACCGTGGTCCCGACTCCGCCGTGGACCTGAGCGGCGGTCAGCACGATCTCCGTGTAGGAACGGCCGGCGACGAACGAGGCGATCGCCGCCGGTGTGGTGTCGCGAACGGCGTCGGCGTCCGGGGTGCTCAGGGCCGCCAGCGCCTCGTCGTAGGTCAGCCGGGCGGCGTCGGCGGCGATCGCCATGCGCGCCAGCAGATGTCGCACCGCCTGGAAGCCGCCGATGGGCCGGCCGAACTGCACGCGTTCGCGGGCGTAGCGAGCGGTGAACTCCAGAACCGCCTCGCCACCGCCGACCATGACCGCGGTGCGCAGCAGGTTGGCGCGGCCCAGTGCGTAGGCCACGTCGGCGCCGGGCAGCGCGTCGGCGATCAGGAACTCCCGGTCGAGCACCAGGCCGTCGAGATCCAGGCGGGCCGAGTGCTCGTTGTCGACGCTGCGCAGCACCGTATACCGGTCGCGCAGGCGGTCGGCAGGGATCACCGCGCACACCCAGAGGTCCTCGGCGTCGGGGCCGCCGGGATCCCGGGGCAGCAGCAGCACCACCATCTCGGACTGGTCCAGCCACTCCACCACCACGGCCGGGCCGGTCAGCCGGTGGCCGCCGCCGAAGGAAACCTCCACGCGCGGACCCGGATCCGGCGGGGCGACCAGGGCGTGGATCGTGCCGCCGGCGATATCGGAGAGGACGGCGTCGAAGCGCCGGTCCGCGCCGAGGGTGTCCAGCACGGTGGCCGCGCGCACGGTCGGCAACCAGGGCGAGGCGAAGGCCGCGCGGCCGATCTGCACCGCGACCGCGGCGGCCGCGGCCAGACCGCCGCCCAGGCCGCCGACCCGGTCCGGCAGGCTCGCCGCCGTCCAGCCGAGGTCGCACAGTCGGCGCCAGCGGGCCGGTTCGTAGCCCTCGTCCGAGGACTCCCGGTCGTTCAGGTAGGTATTGTCCACGAAGTCGGCCAGGAAGTCGCGGGCCGAATTACCCAGCAGGGCGATATCTTCCGAATCGGCCGAAGTGGCCTCACCGGGCGCCGAAGTCGTCTCGGTCATTTCTCCATCCCCAGTCCGCGCGTCGCGATGATGTCCAGCTGGATCTCGTTGGTGCCGCCGCCGAATCGCCAGACCGGGGAGGAGCGCAGGCCGCGTTCCAGGTGACCGTCCCCGGGGGCGTACGGCGAGCCGTAGGCGATGGTGCCGTCCTCGCCGATCAGGTCGAGACCGGTATCGCAGATCCGTTGCCGCAGTTCGCCCCACCAGATCTTGTTGGCCGACGCCTCCGCGTACGGAACCCGGCCCGCGGCCAGGATGCGGGCGCCGCGCTGCGCGAACAGGCGGCAGATCTCCACGTCCACCGCGAGTTCACCGACCACCGTCCGCAGTTCGTGCGCCTGCGCGGTCTCCTCCTCGAACAGCCCGGCATCGTCGGCCCAGTGCACCAATTGCCGTAGTTCCCAACGAGGTTCGTTGTGGTAGAACATCCGCTCGAAGTTCAGGGCCGCGGTGATGGCCGCCCAGCCCGCGTTCTCCTCGCCCACCCGCTGTTCGGCGGGGATGCGGACGTCGTCGAGGAATACCGCGTTGGTGCGCTCACCACCCTGGGTGATGATGGGGCGGATGGTGATTCCGGGGGCGTCCATCGGGGTGATCAGCAGGCTCACGCCACGGTGGCGGGACTCGGGTGTGCCGGTGCGCACCGCCAGCCACAGATGGGTGGCGACCGAGGCGCCGGTGGTCCAGATCTTCTGGCCGTTGACCACGTATTCGTCGCCGTCACGAACCGCCTTGGTACGCAACGACGCCAGATCGCTGCCGGCGTCCGGTTCGCTGTAGCCGATCGCGAACTCCAGTTCACCGGCGAGGATTCGGAGCAGGTACTGCTGTTTCTGCAAGTCGCTGCCGAGCCGGACCAGCACCGGGCCGATCGAGTTCAGGGTGAGCAGGCCGTTGGGCAGCCGGCGGTTGTACAGCTCCTCGGCGAACAGCCAGTGCTCGAGGGCGCTGCGACCCTGGCCGCCGTATTCGCGCGGCCACGACACGCCGAGCCAGCCGTCGGCGCCGAGGCGGCGCAGGAACTGCCGCCCGTGCTCCCGGGGCTGCATCGGGTCCTCGATGTTCTCCCGGCGGGTCGCCTCGATCAGCGCGGGATCCAATCCGTCCAGATAGGCCCGGAGGTCGGCCAGGAAGGACCATTCATCCTGGGTCAGAAGAGATTTCACGAGTAGTTCCTTCCACCGGCGCCGCACCGGGCCGATCCACCGGGATCGAGGCCAGGTCCGGCGGTTCAACTTAGTCAACCGCCTGGTTGATTTCTTCGGCCGGCGCCGGATCGCGCAGCACCCGCCGGGTCAGCCGCCGCAGGGTCGCCTGGGTCTCCGGGTCGTCGAACAGCGCCAGCTGGGCCACGTATTCGGCGCGCAGCTGGTCGGCCAGGGTGCTGTCCTGGGCCCGGCGCAGCAGCCGCTTGCTCCACTGCACGCCTTGCGAGGGCATCGCGGCGATCTGCCCGGCCAGTTCCAGCGCGCGGTCCAGCAGCGTGTCATCGTCGACGGTCTCGCCGACCAGACCGAGTTCGCGGGCCTCGGGGCCCGCGACCAACCGGCCGGTGAACAGCAGTTCCGCCGCGACGGGCGGGCTGACCGTGCGCGGCAGCAGATAGCTCAGGCCCAGTTCCGGGGCCAGGCCCGCGGGTGCGAATCCGGTGCCCAGCCGGGCCGAACGGGCGGCCAGCCGGATGTCGTGCAGCAGTGCGACCGCCAGGCCACCGCCGACGGCCAGGCCGTTGATCGCCGCGATGGTCGGCTTCTCCAGCCCCCACATCCGCTGCGTCCAGCGACCGGCATTGCCCAGTTCGTCCAGGCTGCGTGTGCGGGTGGAGGCCGCGGGCAGCCCCTTGTCGCCGCCGATCAACTCGCTGACCAGCAGCTCCCGGGCGGGCAGTTCGGCGACGGCGTCGAAGTCGGCCACATCCGCGCCCACGCAGTAGTCACCGGCGGTGCCGGTGGTGACCACGACGTGGATGGCGTCGTCGCGACCGGCCTCGTCGAAGGCCTCGGCCAGATCGCGGAACATGGTGCCGCCCACCGCATTGTGCCGCTGCGGGCGGTTCAGCCGCAGCACCAGCACCGGGCCGTGCCGCTGCGCCACCACGTCCGGGGTGGTCCCGGAGTCTGCTTCACTCACCGAATTCCGCTCCTCTCGCATCAGGCGATATCGCCGTCGGCCCGGAGCGCGGCGATCTCACCGGCGCCGAGTCCCCATTCCAGCAGCACCTCGTCGGTGTGCTGGCCGGGATGCGGCGCGGGCCCGGCGACCGCGCCCGGGGTGCGGCCGAAGCGCGGGGCGGGACCGGGCTGCACCAGCCCGGCCACCTCGGTGTAGGTGCCGCGCTGCCGGTTGTGCGGATGGTCCGGTGCCTCCCACGGCGACAGCACCGGCGCGAAACACGCCTCCGCGCCTTCGAGCAACTCGCACCACCGGTCGCGGGTGCGGGTCTTGAACACCGCCGCCAGCCGCGCCTTCACCGCGGGCCACCGGGTCTCGTCGTTCTGGTCCTCGACCGCGATGTCGGTGAGGTCCAGCGCCTTCAGCAGGTTGCGGTAGAACTGCGGCTCGATCGCGCCGACCGAGACCCAGCGGCCGTCGGAGGTCTCGTACACGTCGTAGAACGGGGCGCCGGAATCCAGCAGGTTCGTGCCGCGCTCGGTGCTCCACATCCCCCCGGCCCGCATACCGTACAGGAAGCCGTGCAGCACCGCCGCGCCGTCGACCATGGCCGTGTCGACGACCTGGCCGCGCCCGGAACCCGCCCGCTCGGCCAGTGCCGCGCAGATGCCCAGCGCCAGGAACATGCCGCCGCCACCGAAATCGCCGACGTAGGTCAGCGGCGGTACCGGCGCCTGACCGTCGCGCCCGATCGACCACAGCGTGCCCGACAGCGCCAGATAGTTGATGTCGTGACCGGCGTAGGCGGCGTAGGCGCCCTCGCGGCCCCAGCCGGTGATGCGGCCGTAGATCAGCCGCGGATTGCGGGCCAGGCACACGTCGGGCCCGACGCCGAGGCGTTCCATCACCCCGGGCCGGAAACCCTCGATGAGCACGTCGGCCTGCTCGGCCAGCCGCAGCAGCAGTGCGACCCCGGCCGGGGATTTCAGATCGATCCCGATCGAGCGCCGGCCGCGCGACAGCACGTCCGGCGGCGGCGGGCCGTCCTCGCCGGTCACGTTCTGTACCCGGTCGACCCGGATCACCTCGGCCCCGAAATCGCTGAGCAGCCCGGCACAGAACGGTCCCGGGCCCAGGCCCTGCACCTCCAGCACCCGCAGACCGGCCAGCGGCCCGCCTCGCTCCGTCGAACTCACAGTCGCACCTCTCGTTCCGCGTCCGCCCGCGGCGGCACCGGGAAGGTGCCCGCGAAACCGTCCGCGGCGATCGCGTCGGCCAGCAGCACCGACGTCACCGTCGGCCCGCCGGGTCGGTTCAGCACCGGTTGCAGGTGCCGGTCGATCAGCGCCACGTCGTGCTCGTCGCACAATCCGATCGCGCCGAAGATCTGATGCCCGTTGGTGAGTACGCACGCGGCCGCGTCCAGCATGTGCAGCCGCAGCGCGAGCACATCCGCGCGACCGGCGTGCCCGCCGCGCAGCGCCCACCAGGTGTAGCGGGCCAGTTCGTCCAGTCCGTCGCGGGCGACGACCATATCGGCCAGCCGCCAGCGGATCTCACCGAAAGTGCCGATCGGCGAGCCGAATTGCTTCCGCTGCGTCGAATAGGCCACGGCTTGCCGGACCACGGTGTCCAGCGCGCCGAGCACCCAGAACGCGTCCAGCACACAGCGCCAGCGGACGGCGTCCCCACCGTCCACGGCGACCTGCTGCCCGGTCACCCGGCACCCGAACGGATCCAGTCGGCTGCCGTCGGGTCCGGTTGCCGCCGTGAGCATCCGTGCCCGCGCCGGATCGCGGGTGTCGAGGGCCACAGCCTGCTCGAACAGATCCACGTGCTCGAGCCGCCCGGCCGTGCCGTGCGTGACGAACACCCCGTCGGCCACACCGCCGGGCACCCGCACCGCGGCCAGCGCGGCCGCCACCGGCCACGGCGCCACCACCGCCCCCGCGGCCTGCACCCCGCGCACAGTGGCGGCCGACTCCTCCTCCGCCGCACCGACATCCATGCCCAGCAGGCCGACCTCGGCGAGCGCCTCGCGCACCCGCGTCACCCGCACCGCGGGATCCGCCTCGGCCTGCCGGGCCAGCTCGATCCCACCGCCCGCCGTCAGCGCGGCGGTCACCGCGGCAGCGAATTCGTCAGCGACACTCGGCCATTCACGATCCATGACGCTCACCCCGCTGCGCTGCCCGCGCGACCAGCCCGCGCTGGACCTCGATGGTTCCCGACGCGATCGTGGCCGAGCGGGCGTAGCGGAAGACGTCCTCGATGCGGTCGGCGACCGCGGCGGTCTCGCCCGGTTCCAGGGCGTCGGGGCCGGACAGGTCCAGGGCCAGTTCGGCGACCTGCTGGTCGAGGCGGATGTTGGCGATGCGGGCGGTGGAGGCGACCTCGTCGGTGAGCGCGCCCTGTTCGCGCAGTGCGACGGCGCGGTAGTTCAGCAGCCGGGCCACGCGGGCGCCGACCAGCGCGCGGGCGTACTGCACGCGGGCCAGTTCGCTGTCCAGTGCCGCGTGCCCGGCCAGGGTGGCGAGCACCCGTTCGTCGCGGGCGTAGCGGGCGATGCCGATCCGTTCGTGCTGGAGAACGAGTTTCATCACCGTCCAGCCGTGGTCCACCTCGCCGAGCACGTCCTCCGGCCCGGCCTGCACCTCGTCGAAGAAGACCTCGTTGAGGTGTTGTTCGCCGAGCATCGAATCGATCGGGCGGACGGTGACGCCCGGGCGGGTCATCGGGATCAGGAAGATGGTGATGCCCGCGCGCGGATTGTCCGTCCGCGCGGTGCGCGCGGCCAGGAAGCAGTAGTCGGCGAGTCCGGCGTAGGAGGTCCAGATCTTCTGGCCGGAGATGCGCCAGCCGGTCCCGGTGGCGGTGGCGGGCAGCGACAGCGAGGCCAGATCACTGCCGGAGCCGGGCTCGCTGAAGCCCTGGCACCAGGATTCCCGGCCCGCCGCGATGGCGGGCAGATGCCGCTGTTTCTGTTCCGGCGTACCGACTTTCATGAGGATCGGGCCCACCCAGTTGAGGCCCATGTACTGCGCGCCGCGCGGCTCGAAGTGCGCCCACATCTCCTCGCGCAGCACGGTCTGTTCCCATTCGCTGCCGTCCGCGCCGCCGTATTCGGCCGGCCAGCTCAGCGTGAGCAGCCGTTGCTCGCCGAGGCGCCGGGTGGTCTCGGCGACCGCCGCCCGGGCGTCCGGGTCGGTGGCGAACGAACTCCAGCGCCGCTGCGGCGACGTCTGCCGCAGCAGCTCGCGCAGTACGGCGCGCAGTGCGTCGGCGCGCTCTCCCAGCGAGAGTTCCATGCCGACCTCCCTTCTCCGACTTTGCTTGCCGCTCAGTAGGACTCGTATCGATATCGGTGCCGCGCTCAGTCCCGGGGCAGGCCCAGGACGCGTTCGCCGATGATGTTGCGCTGCACCTCGGAGGTGCCGCCGTAGAGGGTCGCGCCGAGGGATTCGAACTCCTCGTAGTGCAATTCGAGGTCGGCCGACCCGGCCGGACCGGCGGCGTCGGCGGCCAGCTGCCAGGTCCGTTGCAGGCTCTCCGAACCCAGCAGTTTCAGGATGTGGAACTCCGGGGCCGCCCGCCCGGCCAGTTCGTGTGCCATCGCGCGCCGGCCGGTGGCCTGCAACGCCGCGCTGTCGGTGGCGAGCCGGCCCAGTTCGACGAGCATGTCGTCACCGTCACCGGCGGCCAGATCGCGGGCGATGCGGCGCAGGCCGCGCTCGATCTCGACCGAGTTCATCACCCAGATCATGTCGCGCTCGTGGTTCAGCGAGGCCATCGCGACCCGCCAGCCCTCGCCCTCCGCGCCCAGCACGCACGAGACCGGCACCTCGACCTCGTCGAGGAACACCTCGCAGAAGGTGTCGGCGTCGTCCCAGCCCATCGGGATCTGCCGCACGGTGGTGCCCGGCAACGACAGGTCCACCAGCAGGCAGGTGATCCCGGCGTGCTTGCCGCCGCCGGATCCGGTGCGGCAGAACAGCAGATACCACTGGCTGTCGTGGGCCTGGGTGCTCCAGATCTTCTGGCCCGTCACGATGTAGCGGTCGCCGTCGCGGCGGGCCCGGGTGGTGAGCCCGGCCAGATCCGACCCCGCGCCGGGCTCGGACATGCCCAGCGCCCAGTCGATGTCGCCGCGCAGCGTGGGGGTCAGCAGGCGTTCCCGCTGTTCCGGGGTGCCGAACCGACGCAGCGCGGGGGCGACCACGCCGACGCTCTGCACGTTCACCAGCCGGGGCGCGGCCCGGCGAGCGCTCGCGATCCGGACGGCCACCGCATCCAGCGGCGACAGCCCGCGACCGCCCTCGCCGAGCGGCCACTGCGGCATCATCCACCCGGCCTCGAAGGACGCGCGCTGATGACGGCGGCGCAACTCGCGGTCGAACCGGTAGCGCTGCGGGTCGGTGTCGTAGTCCGGCGGCAGGAAATCGGTGAGCCAGCGGTGGTATTCGTCGACGGGCGTCATGCGCTCGGCTCCTGTCCGGCGGCGACGAGCGCGCGGGCCACCGTCGTGTAGTGGGTGCGCGCGTCCCCGAACAACTGTCCGCCCTGCCGGGCCCGGCGCAGCAGCGGCACCAGGCCGCGTTCGGCGGTCACCCCCAGCGCGCCGTTGACCTGGATCGCGGCCCGGGTGGCGAACAGCGCCGCCTCGGTCGCCGCGGCCTTCGCCATCGCGACCGGGATCGGCGTCGCATCGAGATCCGCTGGGCCGAAATCCGTTTCGGCCGCCGCGTAGACCAGGCCGCGGGCCCGCTCGACGGCGACGTAGACATCGGCCAGCCGGTGCTTCACGCCCTGGAACGCGCCGATCGGCCGGCCGAACTGCGTGCGGGTCGCGGCGTGCTCGACGGCGATCTCCAGCGCCCGCGCGGCGATGCCGACCAGTTCGGCGGCGACCAGCACGGTCGCGAGATCCAGGCCGTGGTTCACCCCGGTTCCCAGCGGAATCGCCGGTGCGCCTGCGAATTCCACCGTGCCCAGGGGCCGGGTGGGGTCGATCGTGGGCGGGGTGCGCACGATCCCCGCGGCGGGATCGACCAGCAGCGCCAGGGACGCACCGCCACCGGCCGGATGCCCGATCACCACCAGCACCTCGGCGTGCGGCAGATCCATGACGTCGCGCAGCGTTCCGGTGAGCCGGTGACCGTCCCACTCGGCACGGCCGGCGATCGCCACGGTGGCCGCGGCTCCCGCCACGATCCGCGTACAGGCGTCGTCGCGTGCCCGGTCCCCCTCGGGCCCGGACGTTTCGAGCCGCGCGAGCACGGCGGTAGCCACCGCGGTGCTCAGCAGCGGCGCGGGAAACAGGGCGGCACCGGCCTTTTCGAGCACCCGCGCGGAAAGCACAGGCGCGGCGCCGATTCCGCCGGCCCGCTCGGGCACCCCGAGCGCGGGCCAGCCGAGTTCGCCCACCGTGGACCACAATTCACGCCGACGTT
Source organism: Nocardia sp. alder85J (assembly GCF_020176955.2). GTDB lineage: Bacteria > Actinomycetota > Actinomycetes > Mycobacteriales > Mycobacteriaceae > Nocardia. The sequence goes on along the minus strand of NZ_JAIUCZ020000009.1, from coordinate 191,797 downwards.
CCCCGGACGGGTCCGCACCGGGTGGGCATTCCCGGCGCAGCACCTCCTCGACGCTGCTCACCAGAGCATCGTCGTCATCGGACCAGCCGGGGCTGTCGGCCCGATCCGATGTCTCGCCACCGCCGAACCGTGCTGCGCCGCCGGGCACACCGTCCCCAGCGGACAACCCGGACGCGGCAGCGCGCGCAGAACTCGAGGTCATCGTCGATCCCTTCCGGACCGGCCCCACCTCGTGGGCCGGAATCTGCTACGCGCCGGTCTCTTTCGGGCCGAAATAGAACTGCTTCGACCAGCGCCGGAAGGCGGCGTACGCGTCGGCTTCCTGACCGGCGAACGGCGGGTGCTCGACGTAGCGCTGGTTCTCCCAGATCTTGAAATCCTGCCGGATCTGGCCCTTCTGGAAGGTGATCATCCGGCCGGAACGGCCGGTGGGCTCCGCGCCGTCGTCACCGGGCTCACGGGTCGCGGTGATCGTGTCGAACAGCTCGGAGTGCTCGGCGTCGACCGGGGTGGTGGCGGTCAGCTGCGAGGTGATGAAGTCACCGAGCTTGAACCGGGCATTGGACAGGCCCAGACCCCAGGCCTCGGTCTCGATCTCGCCCTCCATCTCGCCGTCGGGGGTCAGCCAGGTGGCCTTCTTGCCCGCGCCGAACAGGAAGCTGATCCGGGTGTGCAGGTAGTGTTCCTTCTCCTCCCACACGATCGAGTTGCCGCGGCGGCCCGCGCCGTGCACGTAGGGGAAGTGCTCGAAGTCGGGGGTGTTCTCCACCGGCGACTGCGGGATGATCTTCCGGATCCCGATGTGATCGGCGCCCTGCGGGAAGATCGGGTAGAAGTTCTCCTCGTCGAGGAATTCGGTGACACCCGGCCACTCCCAGAACGGCTCCCGGCCGAAGGCGTCGTACCAGGTCAGCATGAGACCGGCGACCTCGCGGGTCGGCCAGGCGCCGATCTTGACCCGGCGGTTGGCCTCCGGGTCGTACGGGATGGTCTCCAGGGCGCCGTCGCGCTTCCACAGCCAGCCGTGGAACGGGCATTCGATGCACTCGCCCTTGACCACGCCGCCGTGGCCCAGGTGCGCGCCCAGGTGCGCGCAGAACGCGTCCAGCAGGGACAACTCCCCGGTCTCGGTCCGGAACAGCACCAGTTCCTGATCGAAGTACTTGACCGGCTTCACCTCACCGCGGGCCAGCTCCGCCGAGTAGCCGATCTGGTACCAGCCGGTGGGAAAGACCTCGTATGGCCAATCTCGCATGATGTGTATCCCCTTACTGCACTTCAGTCGATCCATCGTAGTCGACCATCCGGTTGGGTACGAACGATTCGACCATACTCGACCGCGACGCCGAGCGGAAGTCGTAGCCAACCGCCTGTTCGATATCACGCCACGGTGCCACCCGGCAGCGCCGCCGCGAGCTCCGGGCGCGCCGCCAGGCCGCGTGCCGTCGCGCGCACCGTGGCGGCATCCGGCCCGAGGATGGCCAGCACCGCCAGCTCCCGCGCCGCCGCGCGGTCGGCGCCCACCACCACGAACAGCCGGGCCACCACCTCCGCCGCCGGATTGTGTTCCAGCACCGGGGGAACGACCCGGGCGACGTCGTCCGCGCCGAGCCAGTTCAGGATCACGCCGTCGGCCTCGCGGCCGGCCAGGCCCAGCATCCGTTCGCGCAGCGCGGCCAGCAGAATGCGCGGCCGATGCTCGGGTAATCGGCCCAGCCGGAAGCCGTCGACGTCGAAGCTGGGCGACCGGAAGGTGACCCGTTCCCCCTCGAAGGCCCGGTGCAGGAAGCGCAGCGTGTCCCGGACCCGTTGGTACGGGCGGACATACGGCACGCCGTGCCAGTCCCGCACCATCGTCTCGCTGGACGCCCCGAGCCCCAGATACACCGGCTGCGGGCTGGATTCGGCGAGCGCGAGCGCGTTCATGGCCAGCAGCGCGGGGCTGCGGGCGAACACCCCGGCGATCGAGGTGCCCACCCGCAGTTCCGGCCGGTGCAGTGCGGCCACGGTCAGCGGCGCGAAGGCGTCGAGGGCATTGATCTCGCTGGTCCACAGGTCGGTGTAACCGGCCGCGGCGAGTTCGTCCACCACGCCCGGCACCGCCGACAGCGGTTCGTCGGCCATCGGCAGCGTCATACCGAGCCGGTGCGGCGGAACTGTCATGGCGCCACGGTGTTCCATTCGGTGAATCCGGTGGGCGCGTGGCGGCCGAGCAGCGCGTGCTCGAACAGCCCCCAGCCCTCGGCGTCACCGCATCGGGCCTGTCCCACATGGTCGACGGCGCCGTCGCCGAACCGCGCGGCCACCGCCGGGTCGGCCAGATCGAAGCGGCTCGACAGCGACCAGTCCCGGCCGCGCCACTGGCCGTGCACCCATTCCGGGTCACGGCCGTAGCCGCAGCCCATGTGCAGCCCGATCCCGGTGTGCACCCGGATGTCGACCGTCAGCGGCTCACCGCCGGCGTCGGTCATCTCCATCCGTGCGGCCACCGGAACTCTTGTGCCGGAACGGTATTCGATGCGCACCCGGGGCCAGCCGAGCTGCTCGACGCGACCGTCGGGCCACACCCGCACCGCGTTGTTCAGGGTGCGGTGCCCGTCGGGGCCCTCCTGCACGATCACCACGATCGAGAAGTCGTCGAAGCGCAGCGGCACGTACAGCCACCACAGCCCGCCCGGCGGCTCGGAGGCGTTGCGCCCCGGCGGTTCCGGCTCGCCGACCCCGCGGATGCCCCAGGAGCGGTCCCGGTTCCCGGTCCAGCCCACCGGATCCACCGCCGATTCGATCCCGTCGGCGCGGATCGTGCCCGACCAGGTGCCGACCTGCACGAACCGCGAGGAGTCGATGACCACCCGGTTGCCCGACAGCAGCAGATGCGGCTCCTCCTGCACCGCCGGGAAGGCCCCGGTCCAGGTGAGGTCGAAGCCGAGATCCTCGTGCTCACAGACGATCCGCAGGCGCCGCAACGGTTCCAGCACCTCGATGTGGTAGCCGCCGACCCGCTGTTCCAGGCTGCGCTCGGTGAGCGCGTCGGAGAACCGCACCACCCGCTGATCGTCACCGCGCCGCAGGGCCGCGTAGGCGTCGACGACACCCAGATTCGGATAGACGCCGAGACCGGTGATCAGCAGGGTGCCGCCGGCACGGTCGTGGGCGTTGAAATAGCAGCGGTCGTAGAAGTTCCGGTCGCTGCTGCCGACCCGGCCCAGCGACAGCGGGGTCTGATGGATGGGGTATTCGTCCAGTGCGATGGGCGCGGCCATCGGTGTCCTTCCGTCCGCGGCGGCCGAGAATGTGTCCGGGCGATCAGAGGTCCGGCAGCGTGATGGCCTCGCCCGGCACGGTCCAGCCGGTGGGGTCCATGATCCGCGTCAGCTGTGCCGCGATGTCCTCGAGTGTGGCCTCGTGGTTGGTGTATCCGGTCGTCTCCACGATCATGTTGCGCGCGTAGCGGCCCGCCGAGGCGAAGAAGATCTCCCCGGTGACCTCGCAGGTCTCGTGGGACAGATAGGCCACCATCGGCGCGACCCGATCCGGCGACATCGCCGCGTGCATGTGCTCCGGCAGCAGGGCCGCGGTCATGTTCGTGGCCGCGCCGGGCGAGATCAGGTTGACCCTGATGCCGTTGCGGCCGCCCTCGGCCGCCAGTGTCCGGCCCAGCCCGATCAGCGCGGACTTCGCCGACGCGTAATTGGCCTGGCCCGGATTGCCGAACAGCCCGGCCACCGAGGTGGTCAGTACCACCCGGCCGTAGCCCTGCTCCCGCATCACCGGCCACGCCGCCTTGGTCGCGGCGAGGGTGCCGTACAGGTGCACCGCGTGCACCTCCGACAGTTCGGTGTCGCTCATCTTGGCGAACGACCGGTCCCGCAGGATGCCCGCGTTGTTGATCAGGATGTCGACCCGGCCGAACGCGTCCAGCGCGGTCCGCACCACCGCCGCCCCGGCGCCGGGTTCGGCGATCGATCCGTCGTGGGCCAGCACCGAGCCGCCCGCCTCGGCGAGTTCGGCGGCCACCCGGGCCGCCGGGGTCTGCCCGTTCTCGTCCTTGCGATCGATGTCGTTGGCCACCACGTGCGCGCCGCGCTCGGCCAGCAGCCGGGTGTAGGCCCGTCCGAGGCCACCCCCGGCGCCGGTGACGATGGCGACCCGGCCGTCGAAGCGTAGTTGATCCGTCAAGGGCACCTCCAGGCTTAACCCACCAATTGGTTGGGATTATGCCGAAACTATAGCCCACCACACAGTTGGGTTGATACCGTCACGCACGAGTGCGATGCCGCATCACGGTGTCGCGTCAGTTGGGCGGGTGAGCCATCCCCGCACTGCTCGGCAAGGAGGACCGCCGATGAGCAGCCCGAGTACGAGCCCGGCAGGGACCGACGACGCGCAGGCCGCGCTGTCGATATGGCAGGCCGATCGGCTCGATCGCATCCTGGACGAGTCGATCCCGCAGGTACTGGCCCGGCAGGCGGAATCCGCCGCCGACCGCCCGGCGCTGATCTGGTTCGACGGCGACGAGGTGAAGCAGCTGACCTTCGCGGAGCTGTCCCGGGCGGCGACCACGGTCGCGGGCGCCCTCGCCGCGGCCACCCGGCCCGGCGACCGGATCGCGGTGTGGTCCCGCAACAGCGTGGATTGGGTTGTGCTGCAATATGGTTGCGCACTGGCCGGATTGCTGGTCACCGGATTCAACACCGCCTGGACCGACCCCGAGGTCCGATACGCGATGGAACTGACCACGCCCGCACTGGTCTTCACCGGCACCGACCGCACCGGCGCCGACCTGGCCGCACGGGCGAGCGAATTGTGCGGGACCACACCGGTACTCGAACTGGCCACCGTGCGCGGCTGGGCCGAGCACGCGCCGCAGGCGGAGCTGCCGCGGGTGAAACCCACCGACCCGTTCCTGATCCAGTTCACCTCCGGCACCACCGGGCGGGCCAAGGGCGCGGTGCTCAGCCATCGTGCCCTGCTCAACGCCGCGCTCGCCCGGCTGGAGTACGACCTGCCGCGCGACGGCGAGATCTGGCTCAATCCCGTTCCGTACCACCATATCGGCGGCTTCTGCCACATCGTGCTGGGTGGGCTGCTGAAGCCCTGCGCGCTGGTGGTGATGGAGCGGTTCGACGCGGATCGGGTGGTCACCCTGCTGCGCCGGCGCATGGTCACCCGGCTCGGCGGCGTGCCGACGATGATCACCGACATCGTGAACCGGCTCGGCGGCGACGGCCGCGACCTCGGGCTGGTGTCGGTGGGTTCCGGCGGCGCGACGGTGACCCGCCATCTCATCGAGACCGTGCGCGAGGTGTTCGGCGCGGCGGTGACCGTCACCTACGGGCAGTCGGAATGCCCGACCGCCACCCACACCCCGCCCGACGCCGACGATCTCACCGTCTCCACCACGATCGGCCGTCCGGTGGCGGGTTCGGAGATCCGGATCGTCGATCCGGCCACCGATGCGCCGGTGCCGCTGGGCGAGATCGGCGAACTGCGGATCCGCTCGCCGTATCTGATGGACGGCTACTGGCGGATGCCGGACAAGACCGCCGAGACCATCGGCCCGGACGGCTTCCTGCACACCGGCGATCTGGCCTCCATGGACGCCGCGGGCTACCTGACCTTCCGGGGCCGGCAGCGGGACGTGATCATCCGCGGCGGCGAGAACGTCTACCCCGCCGAGGTGGAGGAGGTCCTGATCGCCCACCCCGGCATCGCCGACGTGGTACTGGTCGGCGTCGACGACGAACGCCTCGGCGAACGCGTTGCGGGCGTGGTGATCCGGGCCGCGGGATCGCGGGTCGGCGGCGACGAGCTGACCGACTATCTGCGGGAGCGGGTCGCGTACTTCAAGATCCCGAGCGCCTGGCATTTCGTCGACTCGCTGCCGATGACCGCCTCGGGGAAGGTCCAGCGCTTCCTGGTGCGGCAGAGCGTCAACGGCCGACCGGCACCGGGCACAGCGGCAACACCGCGAAAACCTCGCGGCCCCATCGAGATTGCGCAGGAGCAATGATGTCGACGAATCAGCACGGCAAGGCGATGGTCTTCTATCGCACCGAGGACCGGGTGAGCCTCGACGACGACGGCATGATGTCGCCGCCTGCCATCGACCCGTCCGTCTTCGAGGCCCACGACCTGGGCCCGATCAACGACGGCAGCCGGGTCACGGTGCTGTTCAAGGGTTCCGGCGGCCCGGACGCGTTCAGCCTCGTGCACGCCTGGTTCGGGCCGGGCTATCTGCTGCCGCGGCACAGTCATTCGGCGGACTGCCTGTACTACGTGGTGTCCGGGGAGATCGTCATGGGCAACCGGGTGCTGAAGGCCGGTGAGGGCTTCTTCATCGAATCCGATGCCGTCTACGCGTATTCGGCGGGCCCGGAGGGCGCCGAGGTGCTGGAGTTCCGCAACTCGACGTCGTTCGACATGAAGATCGCCGACCAGACGCCGCAGCGCTGGCAGCCGATCATCGACGCGGCCACCGCCAATCACGCCGCCTGGGTGGCGCCGGGCGGCCCGGCGGCGCCGCAGCCGGCCTGACCGCGGCGCCACCGGCCCGATCAGAGTTCGCCCGCGGCCAGTTGCGCGCGCAACCGGAACTTCTGGACCTTGCCGCTGGGCGTGCGCGGGAACTCGTCCACGGCGTGCAGCTCCTCCGGCCATTTCTGTTTGGCCAGACCGGCTTCGGCGAAATGATCGCGCAGTTGCGACATCGTCGGCGGCTCGTGGCCCGGCCGCAGCCGCACCACGGCCGCCGCGTGCTCGCCCAGCCGGGCGTCCGGGGCGGCCACCACCGCGGCCTCGGCGACGGCGGGCATGGCCAGCAGCGCCTCCTCCACCTCCAGCGCGCTGATGTTCTCGCCGCCGCGGATGATCACATCCGATTTCCGGTCGGTGATGCCGAGGTAGCCGTCGGCGTCCAGGATGCCGATATCGCCGGTGTGGTACCAGCCTTCGTCGTCGAACATCGTCGCGGTCAGCTCGTCGTCGACGTAGCCCAGGCACAGATCCGGTCCGCGGCTGAGGATCTCGCCGTCGTCGGCCAGCCGGATCTCCACCCCCGGCATGGGCACGCCGTCGGTGTAGAGCCGTTTGTCCTCCGGCGCGGTATATCTCGATCCGGTGATGGAGGGGTGCTCGGTGCTGCCGTACGAGCGGTACACGGTGACCCCGGCCGCCGCCAGCCGCGTGCTGACCGCCGCCGGGATCGAGGAGCCGCCCATCGGCGCGTACCGCAGCCGGCTCTGGTGTTCGGCGGTGAAGTCCGGGTGGTCCATCAGGCTGGTGAAGTAGTAGGGCACGCCGCCGCCGACGGTCAGCCCCTGTTCGAGCAGCCCCAGCATCTGCTCCGGATTCCAGGTGTCGACCAGGGTCACCGGGGTGCCGAGCAGCACCGGGATCAGGAAGGCGCTCAGCATGCCGATGAAGTGGCCGACCGGGGCCGCGGTCACCGAGGGCAGCTGATCGTGCGGGTGCATGCCCGCCAGCTGCCGCGTCTCACAGCCCAGCGACCGATGGGAGTGCAGCACGCCCTTGGGATTGCGCGTGGTGCCGGAGGTGAACGCGATCACCGCCGGCTGCCCCGGATCCACCGCGGCGACACCGGTCATCGGCTCGGCGGCGAACAGGTCGTCGAAGTCGTGGCCGACGACGCCGACGATCGGGACCCCGGCGCTCAGCTCGGGCTCGTACCGCAGCGGCCCGAACTCCGCGGCGGTGACGAACACCTTCGGCGCGGCCACCCGCAGGATGTATTCGAGTTCCCTGTGCCGGTAGAAGTGCACGATCGGCACCACCACCGCGCCGAGGAAGGCCGAGGCCCAGAACACCACGGCCGCCTCGGCCCAGTTGGGCAGCTGGAAGGCGACCACGTCACCGGGCTCGACCCCGCGGGCGCGCAGCCCGGCGGCCAGCCGCCGCGCCGACAGCTCGACCTCGGCCCAGGTACCCGCCCACGGCCGCACCGCCGAGTGCACCGTGAAGGTGGTGTCCGGGGCGGCGGCCAGGCCGCGCGCCAGCAGGTCACCGAGGGAGTCGCGAGTCCACCACCCCGCCGCCTCGTACCGGGAGACGATGTCCGGGGGTACCGTTCGTATCACCGCAGCTCCAGTCTGTCGATTCGAATCATCCTGTCCTCCAATACTTTCACCGATGGTTCAGCTTTTCGGTGCAATCTGCGGTATGGGCAACCGGAATCTCGTACTATTGTCGTCGTCATAATAGTCAACCAATTGGTTGGCCATGGCATTTGCCGCGAATCCCCGGAACGGGCTTCATGATTCAACACACTGGAGGCTGACCCATGGCCGGCGACGCTGATCGGGCCGCCGCGCCCGGCGCCCTGCGCCCACTCACCGAACTGGGCTACTACCTGCTGGCCGGGGCCGGAAGCGAGGGTCCCGCCGCACTGCCCGCGCAGGCCCGCCGCGGCGAGGAGCTCGGTTTCGGTACCGCGTTCCTGTCCGAGCGCTGGAACGTCAAGGAGGCGTCCTCCCTGGTCGGCGCCGCCTGCGCGGTCACCGAGCGGACGCAGATCGCCACCGCGGCCACCAACCACAACACCCGCCATCCGCTGATCACCGCCTCCTGGGCCACCACCCTGCACCGGTTGTCCGGCGGCCGGTTCACCCTCGGCATCGGCCGCGGCATCGCCGCGCTGTACGCCGCCTACGGCATTCCCGCGGTCACCACCGCGCAGATGGAGGACTGGGCGGGGGTGATGCGCCGGTTGTGGCGCGGGGAGGTGATCCTCGGGCACGACGGGCCGATGGGGAAGTATCCGGTCCTCGTCCTGGATCCGAGCTTCGACGAGCGGATCCCGCTCGGACTGGTGGCGTTCGGTCCCGACACCCTCGCCCTGGGCGGGCGCGCCTTCGACGATGTCGTCCTGCACACCTATTTCACCCCGGAGACGCTGCAACGCAGCGTCTCGATCGTCAAGACCGCGGCCGAGCAGGCCGGGCGTGACCCCGACGAGGTCCGGGTGTGGTCCTGCCTGGCCACCGTCGGCGACCACCTGCCGGAACCGGTCCGGCTGATGAAGACCGTCGGCCGGCTGGCCACCTATCTCACCGGCTACGGCGACCTGCTGGTGCGCACCAACGGCTGGGATCCGGCCGTGCTGCAACGGTTCCGGGAGGATCCGGTGGTCCGGTCGGTGCGGGGCGCGATCGACGCCGCGGCCACCACCGCGCAACTGGAGCACATCGCGGAGTTGATCCCCGGCGAATGGCTGCGCCACGCCGCCACCGGCACGGCCGCCCAGTGCGCCGACCGTATCCGCACCGAATTCGACCTCGGCGCCGACCGGGTGATCCTGCACGGCGCCTCCCCCGACGAACTCGAACCCGTCGTCGCGGCCTATCGCGCGGTCACCGGGAGTTCGGCGTGCGCATAGCCGATCTCGACGAGAAGTGGCTCGCCCGCGCCCTCGGACTGGACCCGGGCGCCGTGCACGACGTGCGCCACGCCCCGCTGGGCACCGGTCAGGTGGCCGACACCTATCGCGTGGAGTTCACCGTCGACGGCGAGGGCGAGCGCCGGGTGGTCCTCAAGGTCACCTCGGCCGACGAGACCAGTCTGCGCACCGGCGTGGCGGAGCAGAGCTATCTGCGCGAGGTGCGTTTCTACCAGCAGCTCGCACCGGCGCTCGGGGTCCGGGTCCCGATCTGCCGGCACGCCGAGATCTCCTCGGACGGCACGGATTTCGCACTGCTGATGGAGGACCTCTCGGCCTACCGCGCCGGTGACCAGCTGACCGGCTGCACACCGGAGGAGGCCGCGGTGGTGCTGTCGGAGGCGGCCGGGCTGCACGCCCCGCGCTGGGCCGATCCGGCGCTGCGGGACCTGGCGTGGCTGCCCGGCGGCCGCGGCACCCGCCCGGCCGCGGCGGTGGCGGCCATGAGCGCGGCGTTCCCGGTCTTCTGCCGCCGCTACGCCGATCTGCTGGACCCGGACACGATCGCCGTCGGCCGGCGGCTGTTCGACCACCTGCCCGAATACTTCGCCCGCCAGGCAGAGGGCCCGGACACCGTGCAGCACGGCGACTTCCGTCCCGACAACCTGCTGTTCGCCCCCGAGCCCGGCATCGTCGCGGTGGTGGACTGGCAGACGGTCGCCCGCGGGCCGGGCCTGCTGGACGTATCGTACTTCCTGGGCACGGCCCTGCCCGCCGACCAGCGCCGATCCACCGAACACGACCTGGTCCGCCACTACCACGACGAACTGTGCCGCCGCGGCGTCACCGGCTACCGCCTCGCGGACTGCCTGCGGGACTACACCAAATACGCCTTCCAGGGCTATTTCATCGGCGCCTTGGCCGCGATGGCGGTCAAACGTACCGAACGCGGCGACCGGATGTTCACCACCATGGTCCGCCGCTCCGCCGCCCAGGTACTCGAACTCGGCGCACAGCTGGGCTGAGCCGGGAATGCGGCGGCCGCCGATGATCGTGAGATCATCGGCGGCCGGTCGGCTCGGCGCTGAGCCGGTCAGCGGGGCTCGAGGTCAGAGCAGTTCGAGCACAGTGGCATTCGCCATGCCACCACCCTCGCACATGCTCTGCAAGCCGTAGCGGATCCCGTTGTCGACCATATGGTGGACCAGGCGGGTCATCAGGATGGCGCCGGAGCCGCCGAGGGGATGGCCGACCGCGATCGCGCCGCCGAGCGGGTTCAGACGGTCTGCGGCCGCACCGGTTTCGGCCTGCCAGGCCAGGGGCACCGAGGCGAATGCCTCGTTGATCTCGAAGGCGCCGATATCGCCGATCGACAGGTTCGCGCGCGACAACGCGGCGGCGGTGGCCGGGATCGGGCCGGTGAGCATGAGCACCGGATCGCTGCCGGCGACGGCGAAACTGTGCAGGCGTACCAGCGGTTTCAGGCCCAGCTGCGTCGCCTTCTCGCTGGTGGTGATCAGCAGCGCGCCGGCGCCGTCGGAAATCTGCGAGGAGTTGCCGGCGTGGATGACGCCGCCCTCCTGGAAGGCCGGCGGCAGCTTGCCCAGCGCCTCCAGCGTGGTGGTGCGGCGCAGGCCCTGATCGGCGGTCAGGCCGGTGCCCGGAATCTCCACGTACTGCGCGGCGAACGCGCCGCCGTCGATGGCCGCGGCCGCCAACTGGTGTGAGCGCAGCGAGAATTCGTCGAGTTGCTGCCGGGACAGGCCCCACTTTTCGGCGATCGCCTCCGCGCCGAGACCCTGATGCGGCGTGGTGGGATAGCGCTCGGTGAACAGCGGGCCGTACGGCTCGCCGAGGTCACCGGCGGTCACCGAACCCATCGGCACCACGCTCATCACCTCGGCCCCACCGGCCACCACCACGTCGGCCTGGCCGGACATCACCACGGCGGCCGCGAAATGCGCTGTCTGCTGCGAGGATCCGCACTGCCGGTCCAGGGTGGTGCCGGGCACCGACTCCGGCCAGCCCGCCGCGAGCACCGCGTTGCGGGCCATGTTGAGCGACTGCGGGCCCACCGGCTGCACGCAGCCCCAGATCACGTCGTCGACGACGGCCGGATCGATCCCGGTCCGCTCGGCCAGCGCGCGCAGCACATGCGCCGACAGGTCCACCGGGTGCACGGCCGCGTAGGCGCCGTTGCGCTTGCCGATCGGCGTGCGGACCGCACCGACGATCACTGCGTCTCTCATGACTTGCCTTCCTGTTCCGCCGCTCCGGCGGGGAGCTGGTCGAGCATCTCGACGATGCCGAGCCCCCGCCGCCCGTCCGAAGCGGTGAATTCGTATGCGGAATAACCGATCCGGGTGACCGAGCGGGTACCGTCCGGCGCGGTCGTGACATGCCGCAGCGGTACGAACCGCGCGGGCTGCCGGGCCACCCCGGTCACCACCAGACCCCCTGCGGCAGTGGTGAATTCGCAGGCGACCCGGTGGCCGAAACCGTCCTCGGTGCGGTCGACGGTGACCGCGGTCAGCTCGGCCTCGGCGGCGGCCCCGCCGGTGACCGCCGCCGCGCGCCGGGTGGTGACGCCGTCGCGGCGCGCGACCTCCAGCGCCATCACCGCCGAGCCGTCCTCGAAAGTCGCTGTCACCCAGCGGTAGAACAGCGGGCCGGACCAGTCGCGCGGCCCCCAGGAGTGGTCGCGCAGGCCGCCGCCGCGCACGGCGAGGGTCCGGTCCCCCACCCGCACGTCGCCGTCGAGCCGGATGAACTGCTCGTAGTGGCCGACCGCGAGCGAATCCTCCAGCACGTGCGAAGGATCGGTCCCGCTGGTGCCGAACGACACCCCGTGGCCGGTCACCGTCAGATCGACCGCGACCTCCTCGCGGGGTGCGGTCCGCAACGCGGTACCCGGATCGGCGAGCACCCGCGGATCCTCGAACGCCGCCATCCGCCCGGCGAAGCTCAGCCGCTGCCGCCGATGTGGTTCCAGCACCTCGATCCGCACGCCGCCGACGGCGAGTTCGTCCGCGGAGATCGCCGTCGTGCGCTCGAAGAAGAACAGTGCCGGCCCGTCCGGGACGAAGATCAGCGCGGTGGCCTGTCCGGACGGCTGGTTCTGCTGCATCGCCACCCGCAGGAAACCGACCACACCCGACTCGCCCGCGAAGTTGTAGTAGGTGCTCTCGTTGTAGGCCGGATCGTCGTCCGGAGCATGCCGGTACTCGTGTTCCGGCGCGAGGGCCTCGGTGAACATGGAGTGCGCGGAGGCGGTCACAGCCTGCCCTTCAGTTCTGCTGCGGCAGCAGCACCGGTTTCACGGTGTCACCCTTGCGCGCATCGGCCTCGGCGAGATCGATGTCGGCCAGCGGATAGGTCTTGATCAGCTTCTCGAAGGGGAACTTCCCGCGCTGCCACAGGTCGATCAGGCGCGGCACGAAGGTCTGTGGCACCGCGCCGCCCTCCAGCAGATACGACAGCGACCGGCCGCCACCGAGCAGCAGCGGATTGATCCGCAGCTCCTCGAAACCGATACCGACCAACCCGAGGAAACCCCGGATGGCCAGCGAGCTCAACGCGGTGACGGCCACCCCGGGCACCCCGGTGGTGTCGAAGGCGTAGTTCACTCCGCCGCGGGTGCGGTCCTTGATCTTCTCGGCGATCTCCGGATCGGCGCCGTCGTAGGTGACGGTCGCACCGAGTTCGGCGGCCAGTTCCCGGCGTCCGGGGTTCAGGTCGACCGCGATGATCTCCGACGCGCCCGCGACCGCGGCGGCCATCACCGCCGACAGCCCGACCGCGCCGGCGCCGAAGACCGCGATGCTGTCACCGGCGCGCACGTTCATCGCCAGCAGCACCGAGGCCGCGCCGGTCTGGATCCCGCACCCGAGCGGGGCGAGGATCTCCAGCGGCAGCTCCTTGTCGACGGGCACCACATTGCGCGCGGTGGCCACCGCGTGCCCGGCGAAGCTGCCCTGGCCGAACCAGCGGTTCGCCACCGATTCCCCGGCGGCCGAGGTCGCCCCCGCGCTGCCGTCCAGCCGCAGCCCGGAGGTGTTGGCCTGGTCGAAATGCTGACAGTAGGCCGGTTCGCCGGTATGGCAGCGCGCGCAGTGACCGCACGATTCGAAGCTGAGGACGACATGGTCGCCGGGGGCGATCCCGGTGATGCCGCGGCCGACCGCCTCCACGACACCCGCGCCCTCGTGGCCGAGCACCATCGGCACCGGGAAGATCGGGATCAGCCGGGGGATGAGATCGGTGTGGCACATCCCGGCGCCGACGATCCGGACCAATAATTCGTCGTCGCGGGGTTCCCCCAGTTCGATGTCCTCGAGGCTGTAGGGCGCAGCCGGATCTCGCAACAGGGCGGCTCGGGTTCGCATGTTGTCCTCATCCAGGTCCTCGTCGACACGGTGACACCACCTCGCGGTAGCCCACCACTTGGTTGGTTAAGAACGGTATCAGCCCGCACCGGCGAGCGCTACCACGAATCGGCTCCGGCGGCGCTCGGGAATGACCCCCGATCATGCTTATAATCGACCAAGTGGTTGGGTAAGATGCTGTCCGACCGCTCCGACGGGCGCACTGACCGTCACTTCTCGTCGACCGGCCGTCGCGCCGATCGCGACCAGGCGAAAGGACGCCGGATGCTCTACCCCGGCACATATGCCGACCGCACCCCCGCACGGATCGCGGCGGTGCTGGCCGACACGGGCGAAACCCTGACCTACGGCGAGCTCGAGGACCGCTCGGTCCGGCTGGCGAACACACTGCGCGCCGCGGGCCTGCGTCCCGGCGACTGCGTCGCCCTGCTCACCGAGAACAATCTGCGCGCGTTCGAGGTCTATTGGGCGGCACTGCGTTCCGGTTTCTACATCACCGCGATCAACCGGTCGCTGACCCCGCCGGAGACCGCGTACATCGTCGACGATTCCGGCGCCGCCGCGCTGATCGTCTCCGGCGCCACCCCCGAGATCACCGCCACCGCCGAGACCCTCGCCACCATGACCCCCGGGGTCCGGCTGCGACTGGCCTTCGACGGCCCGGTCGCCGGCTACGACTCCTACGAGGACACCCTCGCGGCGGCCTCGCCGGTCCGCCCGGACGATCAGCCGCACGGCATGCCGATGCTGTATTCCTCCGGGACCACCGGCTTCCCGAAGGGGGTGCAGCCGCCGTTGCCGCCGTACCGGATCGGCGATGTGCGCGGCGAGCCCATGCTCCGGATGGTGAACGCCTCCTTCGGTATCGACGAGAACACCGTGTACCTGTCGCCCGCGCCGATCTACCACGCCGCACCGCTGCGCTGGTCGGCGTGCGTGCAGGGCCACGGCGGCACGGTCGTCATGCTGCGCAGGTTCGACGCCGCGGCCGTGCTCGCGGCGATCGCGAAGTATCGGGTCACGCACGGTCAGTTCGTGCCGACCATGCTGGTCCGCCTGCTCCAGTTGCCCGGCGAGGTGCGCGCCGCCGCCGACGTGTCCTCGCTGCGCTGCGCCATCCATGCCGCCGCGCCCTGCCCGGTCGAGGTGAAGCAGCGGATGATCGACTGGTGGGGCCCGATCCTCACCGAGTACTACTCGAACACCGAGGGCACCTGCATGACCATGGTGGACAGCGCCGATTGGCTGAAACACCCCGGTACGGTGGGCCGTTCGATCATCGGCACCCTGCACGTCTGCGACGACACCGGCGCGGAACTGCCGCCCGGCCAGGTCGGCGCCCTGTACGGCGAGCGCGACACCGTGCCCTTCGTCTACCACAACGATCCCGGTAAGAGCGCCGCCGCCCAGCATCCCGACCATCCCACCTGGACCACCGCGGGCGATGTCGGCTACCTCGACGAGGACGGCTTCCTCTACCTCACCGACCGCAAGGCGTTCACCATCATCTCCGGCGGCGTGAACATCTACCCGCAGGAGATCGAGAACGCGCTGACCCTGCATCCGGCCATCCACGACATCGCCGTGATCGGCCTGCCGCACGCCGACCTCGGTGAGGCCGTCACCGCCTTCGTGCAACCGGCCGCGGGCGTGACTCCCGGCCCGGAACTGGCCGAGCAGATCCTCGATTTCGCCCGCGAGCGCATCGCCCGCTTCAAAATGCCGCGCGCGGTCCACTTCGTCGACGAACTCCCCCGCACCGAGACCGGGAAGCTGATCAAACGCGAACTGCGCCAACGGTACGCACCCCAGTCCTGACCCGGAACCCAGAAGGACCTGATCGATGACCACCGTAGACAGCGCCGTCCTCGTCGAACGCGAGGCCGGGATCGCGCGGATCACCCTCGCCCGCCCCGACCGCCGCAACGCGCTCGGTGTCGGCGATTTCGCGGATCTGCACCGCGCGCTGGCCGAGATCGCCGCCTCCGCCGAGGACCGGGCGGTGATCCTCACCGGTTCCGGCCGCGCGTTCTGCGCGGGCGCCGACCTCAGCGACGTCGTCCCCGACGCCGCCACCGCCGCGATCATGCGCCCGATCAACGAGGCCGTCCGGGCCCTGCACCGGCTGCCGCAACCGTGTATCGCGGCCGTCAACGGGCCCGCCGTCGGCGCGGGGATGAGCCTGGCGCTGGGCTGTGATCTGGTGATCGCCGCCGACACCGCGAGTTTCGCGCAGATCTTCGTCAAGCGCGCCCTGTCCCCCGACACCGGCAGTTCGTGGCTGCTGCCCCGGCTGGTCGGGCTGCACACCGCCAAACGCCTGGCCCTGCTCGGCGATCTGATCACCGCCGAGCAGGCCCGTGACCTGGGCCTGGTCACCGAGATCGTGCCCGCCGACACTCTGCTCGACACCGCCGCCGACTACGCCCGCCGCCTGGCCGCCGGCCCGCCGATCGCCCTGGCCCTCACCAAACAGCTGCTCAACGCCGCCTTCACCACCGGTTTCGACGACGCACTCGACGCCGAGACCGCGGCCAACGCGGTGAACGTCGGCACCGCCGACATGGCCGAGGCGTTCGCCGCGTTCCGGGAGAAACGCACCCCCGAATTCCGCGGCCGCTGACCGACGACCCCAGAGAGGTGATCATGTCCAGCCCACCCCTGAGCCCGTACTGGCAGTCCTGGAGCGACCGCGCCCGCACCCGGGCGGCCGCCGGATGGCCCGAGATGATCGACGGCCTGCGCGCACTCCAGGACGAGGTGGCCGCCACCAGCCCGCCGCCGGCGGTGGTGGATGCCGTCGGCGCCCTGATGGATCAGGCCCGCGCCCTGTTGTCCGCGCACCGCGTCGACAGCGCCGACCAGCTCTTCGGCCGCTTCTTCGAAATCCCCGGGCGCGGACAGACTCTCGCGCCGCCGCTGTACATCGTCGACGCCGGTGCGCACCACCTCACCTGCGAGACGACCTTCGGCCCCTTCCATTCCGGCCACGCCGCCGCGCACGGCGGTGCGATCGCGCTGTTCTTCGACGAGGTCTTCGGCCGCCTGGTCGACGCCGGCGACCGCCCGCCGTCGCGGACTGCCTACCTGCACCTGGACTACCGCAGCGTGACCCCCATCGACGAACCGGTCACCCTGCACGCCGAGATCGTGCACGAGGCCGACCGCAAACGCGAGGTGGCAGGCGTTCTCCGGCGCGGCAACCGGATCTGCGCCGAGGGCCGGGGGCTGTTCGTGGCACTCCGTCCGGACCGCGGCCGATCCACCGCGTAACCCACCGCAGGACAGGTTCCCACCTGCGGAATCATCGTAGTTGATCCTTACCGTAACAAATTACCGTAAGGTGGACACGCCATCGGTCCGGCAGCTCCGCCGCGGACCGGTGGCAGCGGTGACGGGAAGGACGACCGTGAAGCAGACGACGGGTCCCACCCGCACGCCCCGGCGGCAGCGCCGCGAGCGCGGCTCGATCTCCGCCGACCAGATCGTCAGCGGCGCTTACGAACTGGCCGCGGAGATTTCGGTGGAGAAGCTCAGCATGCCCGCCCTCGCCAAACGCCTCGACGTCGGAATCACCAGCCTCTACTGGTATTTCCGCAGCAAGGACCAGTTGCTGGAGGCCATGACCGACCTCGCGCTGGAACAGTACGAGATAGCGCTGCCCTTCACCGGCGACGGCGCCTGGGACGAACGCCTGCGCAGCCACTTCCGCGAGATGCGCGACCTGTTCCGCAAGAACCCGGTCCTGTGCGATCTGCTGATCGTGCGCACCGGCTACGGCGACCACCCCAGCAGCATCGCCTTCGAGCGGCTGGAAGCCGTCATCGAAACCCTGGTGACCGCGGGATTCACCCCCGAGGCCGCCCTCGACACCTATTTCTCCCTGGCCGCCCACAGCCGCGGCATCGCCATGCTGGAACGCAAGGAAAGCCTCGACACCGCCGCCCACCCCCTCCCGAAGACCAACCCCATCAACCCCGAAACCATGCCGCTGCTGGCCGAATTGGCCCGCCACGGCTACTCCCTCAGCATCCTCCAGGACCGCACCTTCGAAGCCGGTCTGGAGGCCCTGATCGACCGCGCCCGCCGCGTCCTGCACACGGCCTCGAAATCCCCTGGACCACAGGCGGGTTGACGGGCCACAATGCCACCGTGGACATCGAGATCACCACCGGCTACACCCCCGGCCCCGAACTCGATCCCACCCTGGCGGTTCAGGACACGAACGTCTACGGAAGAGTGTTCGACGCCCCCGGCCTCCCGCAATTGGCCCAGGAGTTCGCCCGGTCCGGCTGGGCGGTACGCAAATCCTCCTGGACCGAATACGAAGTCCGTTGCGCCTGGGCAGAACTCGACTTCTTCCGCACGGGCGACGACACCGTCTTCCACGGTGTCCTGGACCCGGCCCGCGCCGCCGACCTCCAGACCTTCTTCGCCGCACACGGCATGTCGTGCAGCCTCGAGTGGGCCTGAGACGCTGTCGCCGTACCGATCACAGCGGCCGCGCGCCGCATGCAGAATTCGAACGCCGAAACCGACGACCGGCTCCACCCGCTGCGGCAGGTCCCGAAATGGACCTGGCCGGAACCCGAGTGAGAGCCGGTTCGGCATCTCATCGCCGAGGAGGTCGGCCAGGGGGCGTCGGCGCGGCGCGCCTTCACGGGTGACTCCCGTGTTCGAGGTAGAGCGGGGAGCCGCCGGCGAGGAGGCTCTCGGCGGTCTCCCGTACTCGCCGCGCCAACCGTGCGACCGTGACATTCTCCAGGTCCGTCAGTTCGACGTAGCGGGCCGCCAGCAGTTCGCCGTCGGGAAAGCGGAGCGCGTCGGCGTCGAGCCCGTGCAGGGCCGGATCGGCGAACAGGAACAACAGTTTGTCGCCCTCGCTGTCGTCGGGGGCCCAATCCACCGCGGCGAATCGCAGCCCATGCGCGTCGAGCCCGATCTCCTCCCGGATCTCGCGCCGGCAGGCCGCTCCCGGCGATTCGCCGGGCTCGGCATATCCGCCGGGGATCTCCCAGTGGTCCTTGTAGGAAGGGCGAACCATCAGGACGGATCGGCCGCGCAGGATCAGTACGCCGGAGGCCACCCGGGGTGTCGCCACCGCGAAATCCGGTGCCGCGGTGCGGGTCCGCCGACCGAGGCGGGTCAGGAGGCGGTGCAGCGCCTCGGTCGTCCTGCGGCCGGGGTGGTTCACGGGAGGGCGCGCAGGGTGGGGCGGTCGGTGGATGAGGGGTGGACGGTGTCGAGGGTGTCGAGGGTTTCGGAGGACGGTGGGGCGCAGAGCTGGGCGACGAGGGCGTCGAGCAGCTGGCTGACATGGAAGGCGTACGGGGGGACGCTCAGGTCGAGGGTGCGCATGCGGTGGCGGGAGGCGGACAGGTACACGCAGACGGAGGAGGCCTGCTGGATGCGCAGGTCGCGCAGGGGTTGCGGGATATCGGGGAGCAGGGCGCCGGCGCGGGCGTAGTAGTCGCGTTCCATCTGCTGGTGGGCCTCGGGGAAGCGGCCGAGCAGGCGCACGTCGTGCAGCAGCTGTTCGAGGAACGGCAGGTAGTAGCAGTCCCGGTCCTCGGCGAGCTCGATGAGCGGTAACTGGTGCGCCTCGACGACACGCCGCAGGTCGGCGGGCGGGGTTCGGGCGACGAGCAGCGCGCGGCGGCGGGTGAGGTCGTCGAGGCGGCTGGTCAGGATGGCCTCGATCAGCCCTTCCTTGGATCCGAAGTGGTAGTGCACCGCCGACTTGTTGGCCATGCCGGCCTCGCTGCCGATCCGGCGCAGCGGCACGCCGTCGAGTCCGTGCACCGCGAACAGTCGTTCGGCGGTCAGGATCAGCTGCTGCTTGGCCGAGCGGTTGGCGGGGGCCACGGACGCGGTCATGCCCTCATCAAACCACTCTGGACAACCGTAAGTCCCGTGACTTACAGTTCGGTAGATCACATTAATTTTCGGAAGCCAGGTGAACGGCCTCCGGAGGATCTCCCGATTCCGGATCGCAGCATCGAGAAAGAGGACTGGTCATGACGGGACTGCAAGGACGCGTCGCGTTCATCACCGGCGCCGCACGGGGCCAGGGTCGTGCCCACGCGGTACGGCTGGCACGCGAAGGCGCGGACATCATCGGCGTGGACATCTGCGCGGACATCGCGTCGATGACCTACCCGAACGCCACCGAGGAGGATCTGGCCGAGACCGAGCGCCTGGTCGCGAAGGAGGGCCGGCGGATGGTGGCGCGCAAGGCCGATGTCCGTGACTACCACGGACTTCGGGCGGCGTTCGAGGACGGCTACCGGGAGTTCGGCCGGGTCGACATCGTCATCGCGAACGCGGGCATCATCCGGCTCGGGGAGGAGGTGGACTTCCTGTCCGAATGGCAGGACGTGATCGACACCAACCTCACCGGCGTCTTCCACACCGTGCGCGCGGCGCTGCCGGAACTGCGGGCGGGCGGGCGTGGCGGCTCGATCGTGATCACCAGTTCGACCGCCGGACTCAAGGCGACACCGTCGATGAACGCCAGCGGCAGCGCCTATACCTCGGCCAAGCGCGGCCTGGTCGGCCTGATGCAGGGTCTCGCGGGATATCTTGCGCCGGAATGGATTCGGGTGAACACCATCCACCCGACCGGGGTGGCCAGCGGGATGACCACGAACCCGGCCATGAACGCGCTGATGGAGCAGGCCGCCGCCGGCGGGCAGAACTCGATCTCCGGTATGCAGAACGCGCTGCCGCTGCCGATCCTGCAACCGGAGGACATCGCCAACGCGGTCGCCTTCCTGGTCTCCGACGAGGCGAAATTCATCACCGGCATCGCCTGGCCGCTGGACGCGGGCTTCACCGTCCTCTGACCTGTCGCGGTCACCGGCCCGATCGGCCGCCGCCGCGAATACGCGCGGCATTCCCGCGCCGCGAACACCCGCGGCACCCCTGTTGTGAGGATGAGATGACAGAAAACCCCAGTGCACCCGGCCGGGTCGCCGGTAAACGCGTGCTGATCACCGGTGCCGCGCGCGGCATGGGCCGCAGTCACGCCGTCCGGCTCGCCGAGGAAGGCGCCGACGTCGTCCTGGTCGACATCTGCCGATCCCTGCCCGAACTCGAATACCCGCTGTCCTCGCCCGAGGATCTCGCCGAAACCGCCCGCCTGGTCGAGAAACTCGACCGGCGGGCGATCACCGCCGTGGTCGACATCCGCGACGCCGACGCGCTGGCGGCGGCGGTCAACGACGCGGTCGAGCAGCTGGGCGGCCTGGACGCCGCGGTATCCAATGCCGGTGTGCTGACCGCGGGCACCTGGGACACCACGACCGCCGAGCAGTGGCGCACCGTCGTCGACGTGAACCTGATCGGTACCTGGAACACCTGCGCGGCGGCGCTGCCGCATCTGCTCGAGCGCGGCGGCAGCCTGGTCAACATCAGTTCGGCGGCCGGGCTGAAGGGCACCCCGCTGCACACGCCCTACACCGCCGCCAAGCACGGTGTCGTCGGGCTGAGCCGGGCCCTGGCCAATGAGCTCGCCGCACAGAGCATCCGGGTCAATACTGTGCATCCGACCGGGGTCGCGACCGGCATGGCGCCGGCCTCACTGCACGCACTGCTGGTCGAGCAGCGGCCCGACCTCGCGCCCCTGTTCGGCAACGCGCTGCCGATCACGATGACCGAGGCCCGTGATATCAGCAACGCGGTGCTGTACCTGGTGTCCGACGAGTCCCGCCACGTGACCGGCACCGAACTGAAAGTCGATGCGGGAGTGACACTGCGATGACAGCGGAACACATGGATACGCGAAACGGCAACGGCCGGGCCCCGGCCGCACGCTCGGAACGAGGGCGGCACGAGTTCCGCGATGTGATGACCTTCGACGCGCCGCCGGACACCAGCCCGGCGACGGCGAACGGGTTGATCGACTTCGTCTTCGCCGAGATCTGGACGCGGCCGGGACTGAGCCGCCGGGACCGCCGTTTCGTCACCCTGCCGTGCGTCGCCGACGCCGACGCCGAACAGCCGCTGATCGAGCACGTGTACGCGGCGCTCAACAGCGGTGACCTCTCGATCGTCGAAATGCGGGAAACCGTCCTGCATTTCGCGGTCTACGCGGGCTGGCCGAAGGCGTCGCGATTCAACGGCATCGTCGACGCGCAGTGGGCCCGTATCCACCGTGAACGCGGCCTGGACGTGCCCGCCCCCGCACCGCTGCTGCCGCTGACCACCGCCGCCGATCCCGAACAGCGCCTCGCCGGTGGCGTGGCGGCGTTCAAGGAGATCAACCGCCTGGACTTCGCACCGGATCGCGACAACCCGTTCCAGGGCGCGGGCATCCTGAATTTCGTCTTCGGTGAGATGTGGGTACGCCCGGGACTCGGGATGAAGGAGCGGCGGCTGATCACCGTCGCCTGCGTCGCCTTCCAGGACGCCCCCACCCCGATCATGTCCCACGTCTACGCCGCGCTCGAGAGCCGGGAGGTCTCGTTCACCGAAATGGACGAGCTGGCACTGCACTTCGCCGCCTACTGCGGATGGCCCAAGGCGTCGCACCTGAATCAGGTTGTCGCCGAACAGAAAGCGCGCGTCCTCGGGGAATGGCGCGCCGCCACCGACTCCACCGCACGGGAGCACTGATGACCCTCTCCACTGCGCCGCTGTCGCTGCCCGACGCCCTGCACATCGCCGGCGAGCGGATCACCGAGACCTCGGCAGGCAGCTACGAGCACATCTTCCCCGGAACCGGGCGGCCGAACGGCACCGTCCCGCTGGCCGGGCGGGCCGAGATCGACCGGGCCGTCGAGTCCGGCCGGCTCGCGCAGCGGGAATGGCTGGCCCTCGGCGCCGACCGCCGCCGCGACCTGCTGATCGCGCTCGCCGACGCGGTCGCCGCCCGCGCCGCCGAATTCACCCGGCTCAACGTCGCCGACTACGCCGTGCCGGTGTCGTTCGCGGGCAATGCCGTTCTCCTGGAACGATTCCTGCGGCACTTCGCCGGATACGTGGACAAACCGCACGGGCTGAGCACTCCGGTCTCCGGATCGGCGGATGTCAATCTGGTCGAACGCGAGCCCTACGGGGTCATGGGTGTCATCGCACCCTGGAACGGGCCGATGGTGGTCGCGGGCGCGTGTGTGGCGCCCGCGCTGGCCGCGGGCAACGCCGTGGTGTTCAAGGCCTCCCCGCAGGCGCCGTTCGCTCCGCTGCGCTTCGGTGAACTGTGCACCGAGGTGGGCCTGCCACCCGGACTGGTGAACGTGGTCACCGGCCACGCCGAGACCGGCGACGCGCTCGTGCGCCATCCCGGCATCGGCAAGATCCACTTCACCGGCGGCGTCGAGACGGCCCGCACGATCATCCGCACCGCCGCGGCGAATCTGACCCCGGTGGTCGCCGAACTCGGCGGCAAGTCGGCCAACATCATCTTCGCCGACGCCGATCTCGATCTCGCGGCACAGCTGTCGGCCCATCAGGGACCGCTCACCCAATCCGGGCAGAGCTGCGCCTGCGCCAGCCGCATCCTGGTCCACGATTCGGTCTACGACGCGTTCCTGGAGAAGTTCCTCGCGGTGGTCGAATCCGCGAAGGTCGGCGATCCCTACGATCCTGCCGTGGCGGTCGGGCCCGTCGTGAGCGCTCAGGCCGCCGATCGCATCCTCGCCGCGATCGACGACGCCGTCGGCGCCGGCGCGGGCGAACTGCTCACCGGCGGACATCGGCTCGGCGGCGACCTGGCCGACGGTTATTACCTGGAGCCCACCGTGTTCGGCGGGGTCGACAACCGTTGCGCCCTGGCCCAGATCGAAACCTTCGGCCCGGTCGTGTCGGTCATGCGATTCACCGACGAGGACGAGGCGATCCGGATCGCCAACGACACCCCCTACGGCCTCAACGCCTTCGTGCAGACGACGAATCTCGCGCGCGCCCATCGCGTCTCACGACAACTGGAGGCGGGTTCGGTGTGGGTCAACAAATACAGCGACATCAGCCCGCAAGGCCCCTACGGCGGTTACAAACACAGCGGCTACGGCCGCACCGGCGGTCTGGACGGCCTCTACGAATTCCTGCGGATCAAGAACATTCGCATCGGACTGGGCTGATCGCGGCCCTCAGCCGACCAGATCCATCACCCCGCGCGGATCCCACGGCATCGGGCCGGTCGGGAAGCCGCACCGGACCATCCGGTGCGGCGGGGCCACCTCGAGGTGCACGACCACCGGCGGCAGGAATCCGCCGAGCATCTTCTCCAGCATCGAGTTCAGGCCGGTGAGCCGGGGCCGCAACCGGACCTGCCAGCACTCGATCGGGCCGGCCGGGACGTCGACGACGGTGCGGCGCTCCACCTTCGCGCTCACCGGCAGATGCACCGAGAAGGCCAGCCACAGCGCGATATCCGCCTCGGCGCCCTCGGTGAGGTCCAGGCCGCGCAACAGGGTCAGCCCGCCCGCCAGCGGCATCAGATCGGCGGGGAAGGGCGCGATCCCGGCGCCGATCTGCATGTGCGAGACGTCGAGGAAGGTGGCCTCCTCGCGGCTGACCACCGTGGCGCCCGAACGGGTTTCGGCGCGATAGTCGGCGGCCCGCAGCAGGCCGCCGGTGCGCCGGAAGTGCTGCTCCACGGTGACGGTGAAGTCGCCCGCGCTCAGCTGGACCACCGACAGGTAGCCCTGCCGGTCGTGGCCGATCACGCTGACCAGGTCCAGCGCGGGCGGCTGGTCACCGATCCCGACGGCGTACACGGATTTCTCGCCGTCGGGTATCCGCGGATCGCGGAAGACGGTGCCGCTCACCGGTCCTCCTCCCCCGCGGCGGCGGCGAAGACCGCCGCCAGCCGGGCGACATAGCGTTCCACGGAATCGTGCGCCACCGGGGTGTCCGGGTAGATGACGCTCAGCGTGGTCCGCGCCGCCAGCCGGTTGATCCAGATCAGCACCTGTTCGGAGGCAGCGCGATTGGTGTAGAGCCCGCACGAAGCGGTGTCGAAGAACTCGTTGCCGAGCAATTCCCGGGCGTCGACGTAGGAGATCATCGGGCAGGCCCAGCCCGGACTCAGGTCCAGATCGGAGTCGGCGGGCAGCAGTTCGACCACCCGCTGCAACGAGGTGGCGGTCAGGCGCAGCCCGTTCTCGTAGGCGTGCTGCGCGCGCGTGACCACCCGGTCGAAGGAGGTGCGCAGACCCAGCGGGAACGCCACCGGCAGCAAGGTCACGTACCAGCCGACCGAGGCGCGCTGCTCGGCGGTGCTGCGGGTGGTCACCGGGGTCATGCCGAAGTAGTAGTCGCTGTCGGCGAGTTCGTGTTCGGCCAGGGCCGCCGCGGCGAAGACGCCGCCGACGAATTCCGCGCCGTTGGCCCGGCACCGCCGCTCGAAACGCGCGGCGGTGTCCTCGTCGAACAGCGTCACCGTGCGGTGCGCGCTGCGGTTGTAGATGTCGCCGCGCCTGCCCAGATCCAGTGGGAACGACGGCAGGCTGCCGCCGTTGCCGCGAATCAGCTCCAGCCACTTGCGAACTCCGGCGGAATTCAGCGACATCTGGCCGGTGTAGGCCCGTTCGGCGGTGCAGTAGTCGAGATAGCCCGCCGCGGGGGTCAATACGTCCGGCGTCTGATCCCACACCTCGCGGGCGTAGAGCAGCGCGAGATCGAATCCCGACAGGTACTGGCCGAATCCGTCGGTGTGCAGGTGATCGACCGCGAGGTAGAGGGTGGTCGACTCCTCGCGCTCTATCACGCCGAAGGTGAAGCAGTCCCAGTCGAACGGCCCGGGGGTGGTCTTCTGCACGTGGTCGCGGACCGTGGGCGGATCGTCGACCCAGCCGTATTCGACCGGGACGAAGTCCACGTCCGCCTCGGGCACCAGATGCCGTTCGATCGCACCGCCCGCCGCGAGCCGGAACCAGGTGCGGAAGGTGTCGTGCCGCAGCAGGAATGCGTTGACCGCCCGGGTCATCGCGGCCCGGTCCAGGTCACCGGCCGGGATCTCGGCGGTCACCAGGCACAGGCCCGAGTACCGGAACTCCGCCGCGGCGTGCTGGGCGGCCAGCCGCAGATACTGCTCCTGCTGATGTGACGGCGGGGCCGGGTGCACCGGCGCGGATCGGGCCCGCGCCACCGACTCGGGTGACGCCACCCAGCTGGTCAGCCGGCCCGGCGCCGGCTCCCATTCGTCGATCAGGCCGAAATCGACCATGACGCCACCTCGTTTCGACGACCGCCGGTCATGACGCGGCTCCGACCGGCACCGGCGCCGCAGCCGGCTCGGCGACCGGCACGGGCGCCCGGCCCTGGGCGGATTCCGCGGCCAGGATCAGTTCGGCCACTTTCGGACCGGCCTGCTCCAGGCTGAACGACCGGCCCATCTGCAACGACATCAGGTCGATGCCGAGGGTCTTGGTGACCCGGGCGCCGAGTTCCACGGCCATCAGCGAATCCAGGCCCAATTCGGGGACCGGGACCGTCATGTCGATGGATTCCACCGGTACGCCCATGACCACGGCGAGTTCCTCGGCCATCTTGCGGGCCACGAAGGAACCGCGCTTGCTCTCCTCGATCGCGGCCACCTCGGCCCGCAGCCGGGCCAGTTCCGAGGTGTCCTTGGCGGAGACCTGTGCCAGCGCCATGGTGCGACCGGTGCGGGTCAGCTGCGGGAAGGTGCCGGTGAGCTTGGCCCAATCGGTGGGGATGATGGCAGCCCGCGAAACACCAAGGCGCAGTGTTTGTTCCAGGTAGGCGGTGGCATCGGCCATATCGATCGGGTCGAAGCCCACCAGATCCAGGTATTTCACCGCCGTCTCGTCGGCGGCCATGCCGCCGGTCGCGCCGGACAGGTGGCCCCAGCCGACGCACACCGCCCGCTCGCCTGCCTTCGCCCATTCCTGGGCCATGGTCTCCACCGCGACATTGGCGGCGCAGTAGTTGTATTGGCCGTAGATGCCGTACATGGAACCACCGGAGGAGCACAGCACGAACATGCCCGGTCGGATGCCGGCGGCGGCCACCGCCTCGTGCAACAGCCTGGCGCCGTGCACCTTCGGCCGGTACACGACGTCCAGCTCCTGGAATGTCATGGCGTCCAGGCGATTGTCGGCGACCGAGCCCGCCGCGTGGAACACCCCGCGCAGCGGATGCTCGGCGCTGTGCGCCCGCCCGACGATCGCGGCGACCGCCGCCGCGTCCGTGACGTCGGCCAGCTCCTGGACCACCTCGACCCCGGTCGCGCGCCACGCCTCCAGCTGCCGGCGTGCCTCCTCGGTGCTCGCGCCGCCGCGCCCGACCAGCACCAGCCGCCGCGCCCCGCGCAGTGACAGCCAGCGCCCGATGGCCAATCCGAATCCGCCGAAGCCGCCGGTGATCAGATAGGTCGCGTCCGCGTCGATCCCGACCTCGGGCAGATACGGCCGCACCGCCGGCAGCGGCGAATCCATCCGCAGCGCAATGCGATTCAGGCCGGTCGAGCGGATGGTCTCCTCGAACGCGCTCGCCACGTCGTCGGTCTCGAACAGCCGATACGACAGCGGCGTGTAGGTACCGGCGAGCACCTTCTCGTAGACCCGTTGCAGCAGGCTGATCAGCCGCTGCGGATCGGCGGCCACCAGCCGGTCCAGGTCCATCGAGAAGTAGGCCACGTTCTTGTCGAAATTCGACATCTCCAGCAGGCCACCGGTATAGATGTCGGCCTTGCCGACCTCCACGATGCGGCCGAATTCGGCGACGGCGTGGAAGTTCTGCCGCAGGATCTCCCCCGGCGCGCTGCTCACCACGACCTCGACGCCCTTGCCGCCGGTGAGCGCCAGCACGTCGTCCACGAAATTCAGTGAGCGCGAGTCGATCGCGTGATCGGCGCCGAGTTCGAGCACGTGCGCCCGGCGTTCGTCGGTACTGGCCGTGCCGATGATGCGCGCGCCGCGGTCCTTGGCGACCTGGATGGCCGCCGTGCCGACACCGCCCGCGGCGCCGTGGATGAGCACGGTCTCGCCGGGTTGCAGCCGGGCCAGATCGTGCAGCGCGTATTCGGCGGTACCGAAAGCGATGGTGCTGGTGCAGTATCCGGGGTCCGCGTCCGGCGGCAGCACGATGGCCCGGTCCCGCTGGACCAGCACGTAGCGCTGCATCATGCCCTTGGCGGCGATCGCGACCAGGTCACCGACCGCGATCCCGGTGACCTCCGCGCCGACCCGCACCACCTCGCCGACGCCCTCCATCCCGGGGACGGTGCCGAAATAGGTGGGCGCGAGCTCACGTTCGCCGAGCAGGCCGATGACCTTCAGCGGGTCCTTGTAGTTCAGGCCGATGACCTTCATCCGGACCTCGACCTGTCCGGCGCCCGGCGCCGGGCGCGGGCACTGCCGCCAGGCCAGCGCGCCCAGCATCCGGGTGCGGGGCAGCTCCAGCGCGAAATTGGCCTGAGCGTCGGTCAGCGGCGCCGCGGTGTCCAACTCCTCCAGGCGATCCGGCAGCGGTTTGGTCACCTGCGGGGTCCAGCGGGTGCCGCAGCGCAGGGCGACCTCGTCGGCGTCATCGGTCCGGAAGGCGCCCGGGACGGCGAGTTCGGTGACCAGATCGGCGATCTCGGTACCGGGGGTCACGTCGATCAGCCGCCAGCGCAGCGTGGTCTGCTCGTTGAGCAGCACCCGGTGGGCCCCGGCGAGCGCGGCCGCGGCCGGATCGGCCGGGGTGGGGTCGCCGGGGATCACGAAGGCGCGTTCGGTCACCAGCGTGACGTGACACTGCCCGTCCTCGAACCCGCCCTCCTGCCCGGCGCCTTCCGGGTAGGCGAAAGCGTTGACGGCCACCGCGATTCGCCGCAGCGTCCACAGTTCGGCGAGATCGTCGGCCACGGCCGCGGTCACGACGACGACGTGCACCCGGTCGGTGCCGTCGGCCCGGGCGGCGGCCAGCGTCGCGACCAGGGCGCTCTGCTCCGGTTCCGGGTTCTCGGCGGCCTGCGGCTCGTCACCGGCGCAGTACAGCCGCGCGCCCGGGATCGCCGCGACCAGCGCGTGCGCGCGGTCCTCGCCGCCGGTGAGCGCGACGACCACGGTGCTCACCGAATCCTGCGGCAGCACAGTGGGATCCAGCGGATCGCGGGCCTGCATGGTCTCGGTGTAGAAGAAGTCGGCCATCCGGCGCATCGGGTCCTGGCCCGGGGTGAGCGCGCCGATCTGCAAGCCGCTCAACCGCATCACGAGATTGTGCTCGTCGTCGAGCAGATCGACGTCGGCACGCAGCCGCGCCCTCGGGTCGCGGCGGGCGACCACGGTGATCCGCTCCGGCAGCGGCGCCACCAGCCGCACCGCCGCGACGCCGACGGGAACCAGAGTGCCCTCGTCGATGCGGGATTCGGCGAACAGCAGCGCCGCGGTCTGCATCGCCGCGTCGACGACGGCCGGATGCGCCGCGTGGCCCGAGCCCACGGCGATGCTGCCGTCCACGATCGCCGTGGCCGTGTCCTTCCCGACCCGCGCGCTGAGCACGCGCCGGAAGGAGGGGCCGTATTGCAGGCCCGCGGCGGCCAGTCCGCTGTAGAACAGCTTCGGATCGACGTCGACGCCGACCGAGATCACCGGGACCTCGACCCGGGTCCGCTGATGGCTGCCGGTGAGCATGCGGCCGGACGCGTGCAGGGTCCACGCGGTGCCGGTGGCCGAGCGCGAGCGGATCAGGAAGCGGCCGCTGGCCTCCTCCACGGTCAGCGCGAGCAGCGGCACGTCCGGTGCGCCCATGATCAGCGGCGCCACGAAGCGGACCTGTTCCAGCGCGACACGTTCGGCGCCGAGCCGCTTCGCGGTGGCGCTGAGCGCCGCGTCCAGATAGGCCGCACCCGGCATGATCTTGATCCCGTTGACCACGTGATCGGCCAGCCACGGCAGTAGTTCGGTGCCGACCTGGAGCAGCCAGTCCGGCCGCCCCTCGACGTCCGGATCGCCGAGCATGGCGTAACTGCCGGGGGTACCGAGCCGGGCCTGTTCGAACAGCGGCAGCGCCGAGTGCAACCGGGTCCGCTGCCACGGGTAACGCGGCAGCGGGACGTGCGGGGTGGCGGCCCGCTCGGGCGGGAACAGGGCGTCGAGGTCCAGCACGCCCGCGCCGTACAGACCGAGCAGGGTGCGCCGGAGGCTGTCGGAGTCGCGCTGCTTGCGATCCAGCGTCGGCACCGTGGTGCCGTTGACGTCCGCGGCGAGCAGCGTCTCGCGGATGTTGCCGGACAGCACCGGATGCGGCCCGACCTCCAGGAAGACCCGGCGCTCGCCGATCAGCGCGGTGATCGCGTCGGCGAAGCGCACCGGCTCCCGCACATTGGCACACCAGTACTCGGCGTCCCAGTCCGGCCCGATGACCTGGGTACCGGTGACCGACGAGAGCAGCGGCACGGTCGGCTCGTGCGGTTGCAGGGTCGCCAGCGCCGCGCGCAGTTCGTCCAGGATGGGGTCCATGAGCCGGCTGTGATACGGCACCTCGACCCGCAGCGGACGCGCGAAAATGCCGTCCTCGGTGAGCTTCTCGCCGATCTCCTCGAGCCGGTCGACATCACCGGAGAGGGTCAGCGAGGTGGCGCTGTTGATCGCGGCGATATCGACGCGGGGGTCGTCGGCGACCAGTTCGCGGGCCTGTTCGTACGACATGCCCACGGCGAGCATGCCGCCGGAGCCGGCGGTGGTGGCCTGCAAGCGGGCCCGGTGGTAGGCTACCAGCACCGCGTCGCGCAGCGAGAGCATGCCGCTGACGTAGGCCGCGGACACCTCGCCGACGCTGTGGCCGACGATGGCCGCGGGCACGATGCCGTACCGCGCGAGTTCACGGGTCAGCGCCACCTGCACCAGGAAGTTGGCCGGCTGCGCGACCTCGGTGCTGGTGACCCGTGACCGGTCCTCGGGTTTCAGTAGTTCCTCGACGATCGACCAGCCCGCGACCTTGCGGAACTCGGCGTCGATCTCCGCGGCGGTATCGGCGAACACGCCTGTGCCGCTGAGCAGTTCGCGCGCCATTCCCCACCATTGCGGGCCCATGCCGGAGTACACGAACACCGGTTCGGTGGTCCGCGCCACGATGGTGCGCACCGCGTCGCGGCCCTCGCCGGCGGCGAAGGCGTGCAGATCCCGGACCAGATCCTCGGTGTCGCCGAGCAGCATGCCGGTGCGGAACTGGTGGTGCGCCATCCGGGTCCACGCGGCCTCGGCCAGCCGCCGCGGTTCCGCGCCCGCGGTGATCAGTTCGGCGAACCGCCCCGCCAGCGCGCGCGCCGCGGCGGTGCTGCGGGCCGAGATCGGCAGCACGCCATAGTGGTTCGGCTCCAAAGCCGGTTCGACGACGGTGGCGGGCCGGTATTCCCGCAGGATCGCGTGCGCGTTGGTGCCGCCGTAGCCGAAACCGTTGACCGCCACCGCCATCGGCGCGGCGTCCGCCGGCAGCGGCTCGGCCTCGGTCTGGACGTGCAGGCCCAGTTCGTCGAAGGGGATGTCCGGGTTGGGCGTGTCGATCCAGCCCTGCGGCGGGATCGTGCGGTGCGCGACGGCCAGCGCGGCCTTGATCACGCTCGCGATACCCGCCGCGGCCTCGGTGTGCCCCAGGGTGGACTTCACCGAGCCGACGCCCAGGGTCCGCGACCGCTGCTCCGGAACGCCGAAAACCCTTCCCAGCGCTCGCAATTCGACGGGATCGCCGACCAGGGTGCCGGTCCCGTGCGCCTCGACGTAGGTGATCTCCGCCGGCGCCAGCCCGGCGCGTTCACACACCGAACGGGCCAGCGACTCCTGGGAATCCACGTTCGGCACGGTGATCGCGGTGGTGCGGCCGTCCTGGTTGGCGCCGGTCGCCTTGACCACGGCGTAGATCCGGTCGCCGTCGCGGACCGCGTCGTCGAGCTTCTTCAGCGCCACCATGCCCGCGCCCTCGCCGCGGCCGTAGCCGTCCGCGGCGGCGTCGAAGGATTTGCAGCGGCCGTCGGCGGCGAGAAAGCCGCCCTTGCACATCAGGACGAAGGTCTCCGGCTGCAACATCACATTGACACCACCGGCCAGCGCCACCTCGCAGTCACCGTTGTCCAGCGCCTGACAGGCCAGATGGAACGCCACCAGCGACGACGAACAGGCCGTGTCGACGGTGAGCGCGGGCCCGATCAGGTTGAGCGCGTATGCGATCCGATTGGACAGCATGGTGTAGGACGCGCTGGCCGGGGTGTGCATGTCGGTGTGGAACAACGCGGGACCCACCACGCCGATGACCGACTGGTCCACCACGAAGCCACCGACGTAGACCCCGACCGGCCCGCCGGCCGCGCGCCGGGCGATCCCGGCGTCGTCGAGCGCCTCCCAGGTGACCTCGAGCATCAGCCGCTGCTGCGGATCGAGAACCGTGGCCTCTCTGGGCGAAATGCCGAAAAAGTCCGGATCGAACTCCCACGGATCCGTTGTCATGAAGGCGCCGCGCTTGGTGTAGCTGCGGCCGGGCGTGCGGGGTTCCGGATCGTAATAACGGCGGTAGTCCCAGCGATCGGACGGCATGTCGACGACGCCGTCCCGCTTGTCCAGCACGAATTCCCAGAAATTCTCCGGTGAGTCTATCCCGCCGGCGAATCGGCATCCTATGCCGACAATTGCAATATCCGACATGAACACCCTCCGCGGTCGGATCAGTCTGATTGCCAACGATTTTCGGCGACCATCGAACAGGCCCGCTGGCGTTGGCCTCATGCTAACGGCCGACCCGACGCGCCTTCCCGACTTCGGGGACACTTCACAAAGTGATCATGATCGGGTTGTGAAATCTCGAATGGGCCCGAACAATGAGGTGATCCCAGCGACTTTCATGAGATCATTTGATGTTCGAATTGTGTGAGTACGAGAGCGGCTTTCACGAGGCCGCCGGCTCGTTCGGGGCTGATGGTGATGCGCTGCAGCGCCCTCCAGCGTTGACTGAGCAGCGCGAACCCGCGTTCGCCGAGGGCACGCATGCCACGGAGCAAGGCGTTGTAGGCGCGGTTGTCGACATGCAGATGTTCTCCGGGCGGCTGTTTGACAGGGGTGTGGACGCCGATGCCGGCGCCTTCGTAGCCGCTGTCGGCGAGGGTGGGCAGGTTCAGATGTGTTGCGGCCCGGTAGAGGTCGGCGAAGACCAGTTCCCGGGCGGCGTTGATGTCGTGGATCGAGCCGGGGTTTTCGTCGCTGACCCACAGCGGGATTCCCTGCGGACTGGATACCGCTTGGATGTTCGCGCCCTGGGTGCGGGCTTTCCCGGAGTACCACAGGTCGATGACCTCGTCTTTCACGCTGACGGTCTTCTCGCCGACGCGGTCGGTCTCGAAGATCTTCCCGTCGAGGATGACGTAGGCCATGCCTTCGGCGGCGGCTCGTTCGAGGGCTTCGCGGAGTTCGGGTGCTTGGGCGGCAAGGACTTTCACGCCTTCGTCGCGGTACCGGTACGCGGTGGAGCGGCCGAGACCGAATCCGGTGCCGAGAATCGCCACGTCGTCGCGTTTGCGCATCCAGGCCAGCACGAACACCGCTTGCTTCCACGGGGTCAGTGCGCGGGTACCGCGGCGGGTGCCGAGTCGGCGGCGTTCACCGGCCAGCAGCCGCGACACGTAGTCGACCAGTTCACGCGGGACGTCGAGCATGGCAGAATAGGCGATCACGTGGAGTCCTCTGAGGGTGTGAATTCTGTGGTAAGAACTCACTTACAGGGGGCTCCACGCCTTTCCCGGCATTGCCCGGTATTCCTCGAATGTGCGTGTCTGATGGGCGATTGCGCCCATTCCATCGCTGGGATCACCTCAATACACCACCGAATCGATTGTGGTTGCCTACGTTTCACCTGACCGGCGGTGGGTGCCGGCCAGCATTTTCCGGTTGGGGGCTGCGATGTCGGGTGAGTTCGGGCGCTGGATAAATCTGGTCGTCCGGCGGCGGTTCGGCATCCTCGTCCTCGTGGTCGGCGGCCTGCTCGCGCTCGGCGTCTACGGCCTCGGACTCGCCGATCGCCTCGGGGTCGGTGGATGGGACGATCCCGGCTCGGAATCGGCGCAGGAGGCGCGGATCCGGGACCACGCGTTCGGCCACGACCACGCCGCCGACGTGTTGCTGCTGTTCCACGCACCCGCCGGAACGACCGTCGACGACCCGCGTTTCGCCGCCACCGCGGTCGACTACCTCAACGGTCTGCCGCAACGCTTTCCGGACCGGATCGACAAGATCAACGCCGCCTACTGGGCCACCGACACCGGGCTGACCCTGCCGGAACTGTTCGGCACCGAAGCGCGCGACTACGCCTTCGCCTCCGTCGCCGTCCGCGGCGACGACGACACCACCCTGCTGAACAACTATCGCAAGGTCGCCGGGGCCCTGACGCTGCCGGGCGTGGACATGGAGGTCGCCGGCCGGGCCCCGGTCGCGCTCGCCCTCAACGACACCATGGCGCAGGATCAGCGGCGGATGGAATTGTTCGCGATTCCCGCCGTGGCGGTACTGTTGTTCTTCCTGTTCGGCGGCGTGGTCGCCGCGGCGCTACCGCTGGCCGTCGGCGGGCTGACCGTCATCGGCGCGTGGGGCGTGGTCCGCTTCCTGACCACCTTCATGCAGGTGAATTCCTTTGTCTCGCCAGTTGTTTCGATGATCGGCCTGGGTCTGGCCATCGACTACGGGCTGTTCATCGTGAGCCGGTTCCGGGAGGAGCTGGCCGCGGGCCGCGAGGTGCCGGACGCGGCGCGGGCCGCGGTGGCGACCGCCGGTCGCACGGTGGCGTTCTCGGCGACCGTCGTGGTGGCCGCCGCGGGCGCGATCCTGATTCTCCCGCACGGATTCCTGCGGTCGTTCGCCGTGGGCGCGATGGTGACGGTGGCACTGGCGGCAGCGGTCTCGGTGACCGTGCTGCCGGCCCTGCTCGCGATCCTGGGCCGGCGGGTGAACTGGCTGGGATTCAACCGATTCCACGCTCGCCGGGCGGCCGCCGAGCAACGCGACAATCCGTGGGGCCGGATCGCCGGCGCGGTGATGCGCCGGCCGATCGTGGCGGTGGTGCCGGTCCTGGCGATCCTGGTGGTGCTCATCGCCCCGGTGCGCGACGTCGGCTTCGGCGGTATCTCCGAACGCTTTCTGCCACCGGAACATCCGGCGCGCACCGCGCAACAGCACTTCGACGCCATCTTCCCACTGCGCCAGACCGATCCGATCGACATCGTGATGATCACCCACGACGACAGCGACATCGGCACGGTGCTGGCGACGGCGAACCGGGCCCCCGGCCTGAAGGCCCCGTTCCCCGAACCCTTCCACTCCCCGTGGCAGCTGGGCGTTTTCACCACGTCGACGGTGCTCCAGGACGCGCACGACGCCGAGGAGACCATCGGCTACCTGCGGTCCATGCCGACGCCGAACGGCACGATCGTGCTGGTCGGCGGCCAGTCCGCGGTGGAACGCGACAGTGTGGCCGCGCTGCGGCACCGGATGCCGTGGGTCGTCGCACTGGTCTTCCTGGTCACCACCGCGCTGCTGATGCTGGCCTTCGGCTCACCGCTACTTCCGTTGCAGGCCGGACTGCTGAATCTGCTCGAGCTCGGCTCCACGCTCGGCGTGCTCACCTGGATCTTCGCCGACGGGCACGGGGCCGGGCTGCTGCACTTCACCCCGCAGCCGATCATGGCACTCGTGCTGGTGCTGATCATTTCGGTGATCTATGGGCTGTCCACCGATTACCAGGTGTTCCTGCTGGCCCGGATCCACGAGGCGCGGGCCGGCGGCGTGTCCGATACCGAGGCGGTGCGCCTCGGCGTCGCGCGCACCGGCTGGATCATCACCGCCGCCGCCCTCGTCCTGATCGTCGTGTGCGGGGCGTTCGCGCTGTCGGATCTGGTGATGATGCAGTACATCGCGATCGGCATGGCCACCGCGCTGTTCATCGATGCCGTGATCCTGCGGCTGCTGCTGATGCCGGCGCTGATGCGGCTGCTGGGCGCGGCCTGCTGGTGGACGCCCGCCGGGCGCCGCCGGGCCTGCCGCCGGGAACTTCCCGTCTCCGAAACCGATTCGCCGCGTGCGGAATTGGCAGAGTCGGCAGTCGGCTCACCGCGCTGAGCGCCGGCGGCGTCACGCCGTCGCGGCCCGGCTCCACGGGGTCGATCCGGCCACCGCGCGGCGGTCGGGCAACGCCAGGGTGAGCGCGCCGAGGCCGAGCGCGGCGACGGCGATCGCACTCAGCATGGTCATGCTGCCGGTCAGCGTGTGCGCGCGGAAGAACAGCGCGCTGAGCACCGCGAGCCCGACCGAATTGCCGATCTGCTCGACGGTCGGCAACAGACCCGACGCCTCACCCATCGCGTCGTCGTCCAGGCCCGCCAGCATGATCGGCTGCAACGGGACGCCGAACACCCCGACCCCGAATCCGGCCAGGAACACCGGGGCCGTGACCAGCGCCAGATTCACGGCCCCGGACTCGACGTAGAGGTATCCCACCCCCACCGCGACCCAGCCGCCGAAGCCCACCACCCCGGCCGCGAGTGCGCGCACACCGAAGCGGTTCACCAGCCTCGGCGACAGCAGCGCCCCGGCCCCGGCCCCGATGGCGAAGGGGGTCATGGCGATTCCGGTCCGCAGCACCGAGAAGTGCAGCACCACCTGCAACAGGATCGACACGGTGAACACGAAGGCGGTGAACAACCCGAAGAAGATCGCCACCAGCACCGAGCCGACCGCGAAACCCTTGTCGCCGAACAGATCCAGCCGCACCAGCGCCATCCCGCCGGCGCGCCGGGTCAGCCGCTCGTGGACCACGAACAGCCCGCCGAGCGCCAGCGCGGCCGCCGCGCACCCCCAGTGCACCGGCCGCCAGCCCGACTGCTGACTGTCCGACAGCGCGATCAGCAGCAGAAACAAGGCGGCCGTGGCGATCACGGAACCGCGCAGATCCAGCGGCGGACGCTGCGCCGCCGGCCCGATCCGCAGATACCGCCAGGCCAGCCCGACGGCCAGCACGCCGAGCGGCAGATTCATCAGGAAGATGACGTGCCAGCCCAGCCCGAACGGATTCACGGTGATCAGCACGCCGCCCAGCACCGGCCCGAGCATGCCCGCGAAACCCGCGGTGGCGCCGTAGGCGGCGAACGCATACGGCTGATGATCACGCCGGAAGGAGGCGGTGATGACCGCGATGGTCTGCGCCGCCATCCCCGCCCCCGCGACCCCCTGG
Organism: Nocardia sp. alder85J; assembly: GCF_020176955.2. Classification (GTDB taxonomy): domain Bacteria; phylum Actinomycetota; class Actinomycetes; order Mycobacteriales; family Mycobacteriaceae; genus Nocardia. The sequence goes on along the minus strand of NZ_JAIUCZ020000009.1, from coordinate 154,864 downwards.
ACGATCCGGGCGAGCACCAGTTCCGAAGCGCTGGTGGACATTCCACACCACAGCGAGGCCGCCGCGAAGCCCGCGGCGGACCACAGGAACATCCGCCGCCGACCGGCGATCGCGCCGAGCCGGGCCGCGGTCAGCAGTACGCACGCGAAGGCCAGCGAGTAACCGGCCACCACCCACAACTGCTGGGACTGCGACGCCCCCACGTCCTCGGTCACGACCGGCAGTGCGGTGGTGACGATCGTGACGTCGATCATCTGCATGAACACCGAGATCAGGCACGCCCCGAAGGAACCGAGCGCCACCGCTGCCTCTCGCCGCGTCATCGGAGGGCCTCCTCGAACATCGGCCAGGACCTGTGCAGGTCGTCCTGCCAGTAGCCCCAGGAGTGGGTGCCGGTGGGCCGCAGATCGAAGGTCGCGGGAATTCCGGCCGCCCGCAACCGATCCTGCAACTGCCGGGTGCACATGTCCGCGATCGCCTCCAGCGGGACCCCGAACACGAACTGGTAGAGCAGTTGGATCGCGTCACCGCGGGTGTACCCGAGATTCTCGTTGTGCCCCGGCGTCCCGTTTCCGGCGGACACGTAGATGGCGGTGCCACGCAGCTTGTCCACGTGCAGATACGGATCGTTGGCCGCCCAGTCCGGATCGCCCGGCGGCCCCCACATGTCGGCGACCGTCCCGCGCTGCGTGGTGACCACGGCGCCGACGATGGCCTGTCCGGTGGGATCGCTGGTCCGCGCGCATCCGCTGTAGGAGCCGATGGCCCGGTAGAAACCCGGTGCGGCGAGCGCCAATTGGAATACCGAGGTGCCCGCCATCGATACCCCGGCAATGGCGTCGGCGCCGGTGCCGTCGAATTCCTCGTCCACGATCGGCGGCAACTCCCGGGTCAGAAAGGTGGCCCAGCGCTGCTTGCCGAGCACCGGATCGTCGGCGCGCCAATCAGTGAAATAACTACCCGCGCCGTCCATGAGCACGACGACGTTCACCTGTTTACCGGCGAAGAACTCGGCCAGATCGGTGTGGTCGATCCAATTGCCGTCCGATCCGCCGCTGGAACCGTTGAGCAGATACAGCGTCGGCGCGGGTGTGTCCGGATCCGCGGCCCGCAACAACGTCATATTCACCGATCGCCCCATCGCCGCCGAATACACCTCGAGCTGCGTCTGCCGGCCGGGACCCGGCCGGATCTCCCCGATTTGCGAGGTGTCCGCCGGTGCGGGATCGGCCCGTGCACCGATCCCTCCGCAGGCCAGGAAAAGCGCAACGGCCAGCAGCACGATCCCCGTCCGCCGCGAGTATCCCACCATGTCGACTCCTGCCCCGGATGAGAAAGCTCCGATCCGGAGTGAAGAACACCCGCGCATCCCCGCGCACGTCATCGCGACATTGTTGTGGCCGTTACCAATCGGCGCCGACGTTCATTCCACGAAAGACCGAAGACCGTCGGCGCCGGGTGGCCGATCGGCACGCTCCGGTGGCGGCACAGCGTGTTCTTCCGCCGGCTCGAATCCCTGCCCGTCACACTGTGATCGGAGAGCCGGGTGAGCTTGTACTGCTGCGTGATCAGATCGAGCACTTCGGGGGTGAGCATGCCGCCGGTGTACTCGGCCCGGCACCGACTGCGGCTCAGCTGTTCACCCGAGGGCGCCGTGTCCAGGGGCCCGAAGTGGTGGATCGGGCCGCCCCGCGCCTCGGCGTCACCGCCGAACCCGCCGGGGAGTCACGGCCGATCCTCCCCCGCCGGGACATCGTAGAACTGGAGGGCCCACTTCCGCAGGTCCATATAGGGTTTCCGGTCGACCGGCGACAGCGGCGGGTGCTCCACGTACTCCTGGTACCGCCAGATGCTCAGGTCGTCCCAGACGGTGATCAGGAATTCCTTCTCCACCCGTTCGATCACCTCCGGCGGCGGGACGTCCGAGTCGTCGCCGGGCAGCCGGGGCCACCAGATCGAATAGAACAGATTGCAGGCGCCGTCGTCGACCGGGGTCGACGAGAGGATGAGCCGGTGTTTCGAGGCGCCGTCGAAGGCGCTGATCGAGCCACCGAGGCCGAAGATGTGGCCGCGGATCTTCAGCGCCATGGCGTCGGGATCGTCGCTGCGGACGTCGGGCCAGCCGGTGTGGAACGTCCAGGACTCGTTGTCCGCCCGGTAGTCGAGCATCCGCGGTGTCACCGTCGCGCGGTGGACGTAGCGGAAATGCGCGCTGTCGGGGCCGTTCTCCAGCACCACCTGGGGGTGCACCGGCTCCTTCTCCGCCAGCCGGGAGAATTCCGGATACGGCCGGTAGTAGCCGGTGGGCGAGACCCCCACCTCGGGAAAGAGTTCGAAGATGTCGGGCATCGGCCAGCGCGGCGGCTCACCGTGCGGCTGATGCCACAGGAAGACACAGCCGTGCTGTTCCAGCACCGGGTACACGCGTAGTCTCAGACCGCGATCGACCCGGTCCTCGCCGGGGATGTGGCGGTTGGTCCCGTCCGGGCCCCAGCGCCAGCCGTGGAAGGGGCATTCCACGCAGTCGCCGACGACCTTGCCGCCGTGACCGATGTGGGCGCCGAGGTGACGGCAGTGGCCGGTCAGCACGTGCATCTCGCCGGATTCGTCACGGTAGGCGACCAGATCCGTGCCGAAGTACCGCAGCGGCCGGACCTCACCCACCGGGAATTCGGGTGACCAGCCGATCTGGAACCAGCCGGTGACCTTCCAGGTGAAAGGTACCTTCACGTGTCACACCTCCCGCATACCGACATAGATACTGAGTATCTTACAGTAATGCACATTGCCGCAGCGGGCTCGGACCACAGCAGAACCGGGATACCTTCCTGTAACTACAACAGTAATTTTCTCGATCCGCCGCTGCGCGGCGGTCCCCGGCGTTACCGTGCTTGGATGCAGGACCATTCGGACGATGCCGTCATCGAAGCCCCCGCCGATCTCACCGCCGACCGGCTGTCGGCGACACTGCGTGCGGGAACCGTCACCGGCTTCCGATCCGAGCGCATCGGCACCGGGCAGGTCAGCGACTGCTATCGGGTGAGCGTCGACTACGCGCCCGGCGCCTCCGGGCCCCGGACGGTCATCCTGAAGGTGGCCGCCGGCGACCCCACCAGCCGGCGGACCGGCATCGCGCTGGGCCTGTACGAGTGCGAGGTCCGCTTCTATCGCGAACTCGCCCCGCATCTCGCCGCCGGGCCGATACCGGTCTGCTACCACGCCGCATTCGACAGTGCCACAGGCGCATTCGATCTGCTGATCGGTGACGCCGTCGCCTCGGCGCCCGGTGACGAGATCCGGGGCGCGACCATCGAACAGGCCCGGCTCGCGGTCGGCGAACTCGGCCGCCTGCACGCGATCGTCCTGGAGCATCCCGGGCTGACCGACGCCGACTGGCTCGACCGCGGGTCGATGCTGAACCAGGACCTGCTGGCCCAGCTGTACACGATGTTCCTGGATCGCTACGGCGAGCACCTGACCGCGCCGCAGCGCTCGGTCTGCGACGCGGTGGTCGGCTCGTTCGACAGCTACCGTAGCGCGCGCACCACGTTCCCGATCGGGCTCGTGCACGCCGACTATCGGCTGGACAACCTGCTTTTCGGCTCCCCGGACGCGGAACGCCCACTGACGGTGGTGGATTGGCAGGGCGTCATGCGGGGCCCGGTGATGTCCGATCTCGCCAATTTCCTGGGCGGGGCGATGTCGATCGAGGATCGCCGGGCGCACTACGACGAACTCATCGACCTCTATCGCACCTCGGTCGGACCGGATTCGCCGTACACCGACGCGCAGATCCGCGAGACGATCCGGTATCAGAGCTTCACCGGTGTGATCACCGCGATCGCCGCCTCGATGGTCGTCGAACGCACCGACCGCGGGGACCGGCTGTTCATGACGACCCTGCACCGGCACTGCGCGCACGTGCTCGACATCGGCGCCCTGGAATTACTGGCCCCGGCGGCCACCGCCTGAGCCGGCTCACGGCGAGCGCTCACCCCGCTCGCCGTAGAGCGCGACGACCTCGGGCACCTTCGGTTTCATCGCCGCATTGCGCGGGAGGGCGTCGACCACGTCGACGGCGACCGGCACATGGTGACTGGGCAACGCCTCGCGCACCAGATCCTGCAATTCCGCCTCGCTGGGCGCGGGGTGCCCGTGCCGCAGCTCCACCACGGCGAACGGCACCTGTCCCAGTCGCGAATCGGGCACGCCGACCACGCAGGCGTCGCGAATCGCGCTGTGCCCCAGCAAGACCGCGCGCACGCGTTCGGGCAGGATCTTGAAGCCGCCGCGATTGATCGCACCGTCGGCCCGGCCGTGGATCGTCACGAAACCGTCGGCGTCCACCGACGCCAGATCGGTGGTCCGGACGAACTCCGGGCCCAGCGCCGCGACCCGCGCGGTCAGCACGCCCCGCTCCCCCGCGCCGACCGCCGCGCCCGTCTCCGGATCCACGACCCGGACCTCCACCCCCGGCAACGGCCGGCCGACGCTGTCCGGCTTCGCCGCACCGTAGCGGCGATGGGTGTCCAGCGTCCAGGCGCACACCGAGCCGCCGAATTCGGTGGCGCCGTAGGCCCACAGCAACGGGATGCCGTACCTGGCCTCGAATTCCGCGCGCAGTCCGGGCTCCAGCGGACCGGAACCACCGGGCAGGTACTCCAGCGAGGCGAGATCCGCACGAGGGACGTTCGCCTGCAACACCATCCGCAGGATCGTCGGCTGCACCCCCGCCGTCCGGACCCGATAGGTCTTGATCGCCCGCACCCATTCATCGACGGTGAAACGCTCGAACAGCACCATCCGTTTGGCGAGGAACGGACCGGCGAGCAACTGGCAGATGCCCACGCTGCCGAACGGCCAGTAGACCAGTTCCGGCGGATCCTCCGGCGCCGGATCCCGGCCCGCGGTCATCGTCGCCACGGTGTGCCGCAGGGCCGAGAGGGGAATCCGGACCCGTTTCGGCGGACCAGTCGTGCCGCTGGTCAGGATGTAGAGCCCGGATCCGGCTGCCGCACCGGCGGTCTCGCGATCACCGCGCGGCACCACCGCTTCGGCGCCGAGATCCGCGGCCGACACCGCGATCCCGGCGCTGCCCGCCTCGGCGCACGCCGCGCACAGCGGCTCCTCCCACTCCCGCGCGTCGGCGATCACGACGGCCGGCCGCAATTCCGCCACGTCCCGGGCGATCCCGGTCACCGACTGATAGGAATTGATCATCGTGACCGACCGGCCGTCGACGATGCAGGCGAAAACCGCCGCGGCGTGCGGCACCCGGTTGCGGACCACGATGCCCACCCGGTCGGTCCGCGCCACCCCGAGCCGATCCAGCTCCGCCGAAATCGCACGCACACAACCGATCACCTCCGCACCGGAGTACCAGCGGCGCTCGAACTCGATACAGGGCCGCTCGCCGTAGGCCGCGAGGTGCCCGGCCAGTTCGGCGGCGAACTCCGCATCCGGATCGGCGCCGCCGCCGGACGGGGTGGCGGCGCGCGGCCGCACCGGAACATCGGAACTGCTCATGGTGCCCCTTCCGGACGCGGCGGCATCCGAAGCGGGTGCGCCGACCGTCCGGCACAAGACTACAGTCTCACCTACCGCATGCATTACAGTAATGAGAGGAAAGTTCGCAGCGGCGGCCGGCCGAATCCGGCCCGGCCCGGAGGTGTTCGCCGCCCATGCCCGCTCCGGCGCCGGCACACCCGGCCGGCCGAGGGCCGCGGCGCCGCCCGGCGAGCCCGCCACGAACGGCGACTCCGCGCCGCCGAGCACCGGATCGCCCGGCCGGATACCGGTGACCGATCCATCGCCGCCCCCGGATCCGCCATTGTCGCCGGACCGTGAATACACTCGCCGGACCCATTGCGCGAAGCGGGAATCCGGCCCCCGACGGCGGCACCGGAAATGCGCCGGAATAGCGCACGGGCCGCCCGGGGAACACGACGACAGTAATGCCCGTGGTACGATCTACCGTGTCGATTTCAGCGAAATCGGGTCGCGTATGTTCGCGATCACATTCGCGATCGGCAGGCTATCGAATATCACAGACGGCGAACGTAACTCGGGCGACCGGGACGCAGAGATGGATTCTGGAGGTGCGAGCGGGCATGGCGAAGCAGGGGACCGCGGAGAAGCGGCCGAGGCGTGAGCGCGGCTCCCTCAATCCGGAGGACATCATCGAGGGCGCCTTCGAACTCGCCGAAGAGGTCTCGATCGACGGTTTGAGCATGCCCCTGCTGGGAAAGCATCTCGGCGTGGGTGTCACCAGCATCTACTGGTACTTCCGCAAGAAGGACGATCTGCTCAATGCCATGACCGACCGGGCATTGCACAAATACGCATTCGAGACGCCTTTCGTCGAAACCGGTGATTGGCGCGCCACTCTCACCGAGCACGCCCGGACGATGCGGCAGGCATTCCTCGACGATCCGATTCTGTGCGATCTGGTGCTGATTCGCGCGGCCATGAGTTCACGGGCCGGCCGCCTGGGCGCCGATATGAGCGAGGCGGTCGTGGCCAGCCTCGTCCACGCCGGATTGCCGCTGGAGGAAGCCTTCGACGCGTATTCGGCCGTTCATCTGCTCGTCCGGGGTTCGGTGGTACTGCAACGGCTCTACGACAAGAACAAGGAACTGGACGGCGAGGCGAACGCCTACTACGACAAGCTGATCTTCGAACCGGAGACGACCCCGCTGCTCGCACAGGCGACCGCGGGCGGGCGCAGGTCCGGCGCACCGGACGACCACAACTTCGAATACGGCCTGACGTGCATTCTCGATCACGCCGCGGCCCTCATCGAGGCCGCGGCCGCGAAGCCGCCGGCCCGGCGCGCCGCCGCCAAGCGGCCCGCGAAGAAGGCCGCGCCCGCCGCCGAGACCACCGAGCACGCGGCGCCCGCCCGCCGCCCGCGGAAGGCGGCCACCAGCCGCTGAGTCCCCGGCCGCCACCGGCGGCCCGCCACACCACCACCGACCGGAAGGCCTTCCCGGTCGGTGGTTTTCGTTCGGGCCGGGCGCCGGCCACACCTCGCGCCGACGTCCGCCGCGTGCGGGTCGACTCTTCCGTGCCTCATACGGTAAGTGTTACAGTTAATACCCCAACACACGGTCGTGCCGAGTCGCCGCGCGCCCGCGCCGGTCGGACCGCGCGGTCCCGCATCCGATATCGACCTGTGCGACAACGCCATCCAGGAGGTCACCGTGGCCCTGCCGACCGACGAGAACGCCGCGGCGATGCTGGCCGACCCCCGTGCGTACACCGACGAGGCCCGGTTGCACGAGGTGCTGACGGGGCTGCGCGCCGAACGGCCGATCACCCGCGTCGACGTGCCCGGGTACCACCCGTTCTGGGCCGTCACCAGACATGCGGACATCAGCGCGATCTCGCGCGCGAACACCGTGTTCACCAACTGGCCGCGTCCGGTCCTGCTCACCGCGCAGGCCGAGGAGATGCAGATCGGCGCAGGCGTGCGCACCCTGATCCACATGGACGACCCGCAGCATCGCGTGGTGCGCGCCATCGCGACCGACTGGTTCCGGCCGGCGGCGCTGAAGGCCGTGCAGGACCGCATCGACGAACTCGCGGCGCAGCACGTCGAGCAGATGTTCGCCGCCGGCGGCTCCTGCGATTTCGTCCAGGCGATCGCCAAGAACTTCCCGCTGTACGTCATCATGTCGCTGCTCGGTGTGCCGGAGGCCGACTTCCCCTTCATGCTGAAGCTCACCCAGGAGCTCATCGGCTCCAACGACGAAGAGCTCCAGCGCAAGCCGCTCACCGACGACGACACCATGTCCGCGCTGCTGGAGATGTTCGAATACTTCCGCGCGCTGACCGCCGCGCGGCGCGAGCATCCCACCGGCGATCTGGCGTCGGCGATCGCCAACGCCCGCATCGACGGCGAGCCGCTGTCGGATATCGACACCATGTCGTACTACGTCATCATCGCCACCGCCGGCCACGACACCACCAGCGCCACCATCGCCGGTGGGCTCCAGGCCCTGATCGACTTTCCGGAGCAGCGCGAACGCCTGTGCGCCGACCTCGATCTGATGCCGAAGGCGACCGAGGAGATGATCCGCTGGGTCACCCCGGTGAAGGCGTTCATGCGCACCGCGGCCGAGGACACCACCGTCGGCGGGGTCCCGATCGCCGCGGGCGAATCGGTGCTGCTGTCGTATGTGTCGGCCAACCGCGACGAGGCGGTCTTCGAGCATCCGTTCCGCTTCGACGTGGGCCGTAATCCCAACCGGCAGCTGGCATTCGGACACGGCGTGCACTTCTGCCTGGGCGCTCCCCTGGCCCGGATGGAGGTCGGCAGCTTCTTCCGGCTGCTGCTGCCGCGGCTGACCTCCCTCGACTACGACGGGACACCGCAACTGATCGCGACGACCTTCGTCGGCGGTCTCAAACATCTGCCGATCCGCTACCGCATGTCCTGACCCGGATTTCGACGATGTCCCCGGGGGGTGGTTCAGATGGAATCCGAACAGCGCGCAGCGGTGGCGGAGCGCACTTCTGCCTCGGAATAGAACCTGGCCCGCATGGAGTTACGGCACATGTTCCGGGAGCTGGTCACCCGGCTGCCCGCGGTCGTCGCCGGCGAACCGGAGTACGTGCACAGCGATTTCGTGCACGGCATCAAGCGCATGTCGCCGCGGCTGCGGTGACAACGGGCCGGGAAAGCCCCCGGCCGCGAATTCGCTTCGCCGGGGGCTTTCCAAGGTCGCGGTCTACTTCGGCTGGAAGCGCTGGGCGCCGTCGATGCGCACGACCTCGCCGTTGATGTAGGTGTTGCGCAGCAGATGCTCGGCCAGGTCGGCGTATTCGTCCGGGGCGCCGAGCCGCTTCGGGAACGGCACGGTCGCAGCGAATCTCGACAACCCCTCCGCACCGATGAGCTCCATCAGCGGGGTCCGCATGGTGCCCGGCGCGATGCTGTTGAGCCGGATCTTGACGGTGCTCAGATCCCGGGCGCCACTGAGCGTCAGCGCGATCACGCCGCCCTTCGCCGCCGAGTACGCCGACTGCCCCATCTGCCCCTCGTATCCGGCGATGGAACTGGTCATCACGATCGCGCCGCGTTCCCCGTCGGCCTTCGGCGCCAGCTTCGCGATCTTCGCCGCCGCCAGCCGCAGCACATTGTAGGTGCCGGTCAGATACAACGAGACGGTGTCGCCGAAACCCTTCAGAGTGGCCGGGCTGCCGTCCCGGTTGACCACCTTCTCCAGCACGCCGAAACCACCGTGCGCGATCACCGCGTACCGCAGCGTGCCCAGCGAATCGGCCGCTGCCAGCGCCTGTTCCACCGCATCCTCGTTCAGCACGTCGGTGCGCACGTAGACCGCCCGCTCCCCCAGCTCCGCGGCGAGCGCGCTCGCCTTGTCGTCGGCGAGATCGGCGATCACGACGCTCGCGCCCGCGGCGTGCAGGCGCCGCACCGTGGCCGCCCCCAGACCGCCGGCGCCGCCGGTCACCAGAACAACTTCACCCTCGAACGCCACTGTCTCTCCTCGCATTCCGAATGATGTCCGACACTGCATTCACACCTCGAGGACGAGCGCCCCGCCCTGGCCGCCACCCGCGCACATCGCCGCGACGCCGATACCGCCACCGCGACGGCGCAATTCGTGGATCAGGGTGGTCACCATGCGCGCGCCGGAGGCGGCGATCGGATGGCCGAGGCTGCACCCGCTGCCGGAGAAGTTCACCAGTTCCTCGTCCAGGCCGTACTTCCGGGACGCGGCGATCGGCACCGAGGCGAACGCCTCGTTGATCTCCCACAGCGCGACATCCGACGGGGACAATCCCGCACGGTCGAGCACCTTGCCGATCACCTCGACCGCACCCAGACCGGTATCGCGCGGCGGGACGGCCGCATTCGCGACGGCCCGGACGGTGGCCAGCACCGTCAGGTTCTCCGCGGCGGCGAACCCGTCGTCCACGACCACTACCGCCGCGGCGGCATCGTTGGTGCCACTGCTGTTCCCGGCGGTGATGGAGAAGCCCTCGATCTCGGGATGCAGCACCTTCAGCCCGGCCAGCCGCTCGAGGGTGGTGTCCCGGCGCGGATGCTCGTCCACCGCGAAATCGAGAACCGACCCGTCCGGCTGCTGCACCTTCAGCGGCAGGATCTCGTCGAGGAACTTCCCGGCATCGATCGCCGCGACGGCGCGCTGATGCGACCGCACCGCCCACGCGTCCATCTCCTGCCGCGAAATGCCCGCCGCCTGCGCGGTATTCCAGCCGACGGTGATCGACATGTCCTTGGTCGGCGCATCGGGCGTCTCGGGGTGACTCGGCGGGATCCACGGCTCGGCGAAGGTGAGTTCCGGCCCGGGGACGCGCATCTTCATCAGCGGCGTCATCGACAGCGACTGCACGCCACCGGCGACGAACACCCGTTCCCAGCCCGCGGCGATGTACGCGGCCGCGTCGGCGATCGCGGTGAGACTACCGGCGCAGTGCCGGTTCACCGCCTGCCCGGGGACGTGGAACCAGCCACTGTCGACCGCCGCGTGCCGAGCGAGATCGCCACCGCCGTAATGCGATTCGGCGAGGATGATGTCGTCGATCACGGCCGGGTCGATACCCGCCCGGCGCACCACCTCCGGCACCACGGCGGCCGCGAGCGTCTCCGGCGCGACGTTCACCAGCGATCCCTTGAACGATCGCCCGATGGCCGTGCGGACGGCGCCGACGATGACAGGTCTTGGCATGGTCTCAACCTCTGTATTGTCCGGCTGCCGCGCGCGGCGGCGTTCCGGAAACCGTCGTCTGGTGGTGTATCCAACTGTAAAGTTTACCGTATAGTACCCGGCAGCGCCGCGAGAACCCGCCCGCCCCGGGAGCATTCGGACAGTCATACCTACCGTTGCCACTACCGCAGCACCCTGCCGAGGAGGGTCGTCGTGGACAAGAACGACATGATTCTGATCAGCGTCGATGATCACATCATCGAACCGCCGGACATGTTCCGGAACCACCTGCCGAAGAAGTACGCCGCGGACGCACCGCGGCTGATCCACACCGACGACGGCGCCGACGTCTGGAAGTTCCGCGACGTCACGGTGCCCAACGTCGCGCTCAACGCGGTCGCCGGCCGGCCCAAGGAGGAGTACGGGCTCGAACCCGACGGGCTCGACGAGATCCGGCCGGGCTGCTTCGACGTCCACGAGCGGATCAAGGACATGAACGCCGGCGGGGTCCTGGCCTCGATGAACTTCCCGTCGTTCCCCGGCTTCGCGGCCCGGCTGTTCGCCACCGACGATCCCGAGTTCTCGCTGGCGCTGGTCCGCGCCTACAACGACTGGCACATCGACGAGTGGTGCGGCGCCTACCCGGGCCGGTTCATCCCGATGGCGCTGCCGGTGAGCTGGGACGCCGACGCCTGTGCCGCCGAGGTGCGCCGCTGTGCCGCCAAGGGTGTGCACTCGCTGACCTTCAGCGAGAACCCGGCGGCGCTGGGGTACCCCAGTTTCCACCAGCCGTACTGGAATCCGTTGTGGGAGGCGCTGATCGAGACCGATACCGTGCTCAGCATCCACATCGGCTCGTCGGGACGGCTGTCGATCCCCACGGTCGACTCACCGCCGGACGTGATGATCACCCTGCAACCGCTGAACATCGTGCAGGCGGCGGCGGACCTGCTGTGGTCCCGGCCGGTCAAGGACTATCCGGATCTCCAGATCGCGCTGTCCGAGGGCGGCACCGGCTGGATCCCCTACTTCCTGGAGCGCGTCGATCGCACCTTCGAGATGCATTCGGCTTGGACCGCACAGGATTTCGGCGGCAAGCTGCCGTCGCAGGTGTTCCGCGACCACTTCCTGACCTGCTTCATCAGCGATCCGGTCGGGGTCCGGCTGCGGCACGAGATCGGCATCGACAACATCGCCTGGGAGATGGACTATCCGCACAGCGATTCGATGTGGCCGGATGCCCCGGAGGTGCTCGAGCAGGTCCTGACCGCCGAGAACGTGCCCGACGACGAGATCGACAAGATGACCCACCGCAACGCCATGCGCTGGTACTCCTTCGATCCGTTCCAGCACATCCCGCGCGAGCAGGCCACCGTCGGCGCGCTGCGGGCCGCCGCGGCCGGTCACGACGTGAGCATCCGGGCACGCAGCCACAAGACCGTCACCGCCACACAGAAGCTCGAGACCTTCCAGACCCGGATCAAAGCGGCCACCGGGCACTCCCGCTGACCGGCGGGACCGCGAATCATGTTCCGCTACAACGGTTGTGTCCGCCACAGCGGCTCCGCGAGCGCGGAGACCGTTTCGGTGAGCGTGTCGTGCAGCTGGACCGGATCGCCCGGATACTCCGTCCGGGCGCCGGGACCGACGCAGGCGATACCGGACCGCAGCGCGCTGATCGTGCGATCGATCAGCGCCTCGTCGGCGAACGTGGTGGCCCGGCGGTTCGACCAGGCCAGCGAGATGCCCCACTCGACGATCAGGGTCAACGTGCGGTCCGGCGTCGCGACCGGATCTCGCCGGCGCGCCGGCCGGTCGCCGCGAAGCAGTTCGGCGCTGATGGCCAGTCCCGCGACGATCCGGCCCACCAGGTCCGCCGGGATCGGATGGATCGGCCCGCACCCGTCGGCCGGGTCCGGATCGTCATCGGATCCGGCCCGCTCGCCGGTCTCGTCGACGAGGCGCAGCACCCGCCGGTCGCCACCATGGTCCACGGCTCATCCGTCCTTCCGAGTACCCGAGAACCTCCCGGAGCCGTCATGGACGAGGATACGAAGGCCGCCGGGCCGCCGGGCCCGAATCGGGCGCCTACTCGGAAACCTGCTTCTTCATCCCCTCCAGGGCGATGAGCACCGGCAGCCCGGTCTCGGAGATGGCGTGCGCGTGGCCGAGCTGGTGGATGTCGAAGACCGCCCGCACCGCGGCCGTGAAGCCCTGGATGTCGAGGGTCTGGTTGACCGCGTGCTTGGCCATCCGCAGTGCGAAGGGATGTCTGGTCGCGATCTCGGCCGCCAGCTGCCGGGTCGCGGATTCCAGGTCGGCGCGGGGCACCACCCGGTTCACCATGCCGACCCGGTGCGCCTCCTCGGCATCGATGGACCGGCCGGTGAACAGGATCTCCTTCGCCAGCCGCGCGCCGAGTTCCCAGGTGTGGCCGTGGTATTCGACGCCGCCGATGCCCATCGCCAGCACCGGATCGGAGAACGTGGCGTTGTCGGCGGCGACGATCAGATCACAGGGCCAGGCCAGCAGCAGCCCACCGGCGATGCAGACGCCCCGCACCGCGGCGATCGACGGCTTGGCGATGTTGCGCCACTTCAGCGAATACTCCAGGAAGCGGCGGGTCTCGGATTCGTAGACCTCCGACACCAGCCACTTCGCCCCGGCGTCCCGCGTGTTCCAGGTCCTCGGGTCGATGTCGTGGCCGGAGGAGAAGTGTTTCCCGTTGCCGCGCAACACGATCACCCGCACCTCCGGATCGCGGTCCGCGCGCGTCCAGGCCGCGTCCAGTTCGTCCAGCAGCGGCATGTTCTGGGCGTTGGCCAGTTCCGGCCGGTTCAGGGTGATGGTCGCGACGGCGTCGGCGACGTCGTACAGCACGAGATCAGCGCTCATGGTGATTCTGTCCTTGCGTGGGCAGGGTCTCGGCGCGCCGCGACCCTGGGCGGGGAATAGTTCGGTTTGCCGAGTCCGAGGACGTGCTGCGCGATCATGTTCCGGAACACCTCGAGCGTGCCGCCGTAGATGCCGCACAGCGGCGCCCAGCGGTACAGGTATTCGGCGGCACCGTCATCGGCGGAACCGGCGGTGTCGGCCGGCAGCAGCGCGGTGGGGCCCAGGATGTCCATCAGATCCGGCGCGATGTCGCGCATCGTCTGCGCGACCGCGACCCGGCCGAAGATGCCCGGCGTGCCCAGCGCCGCCTCCGCGCGGGCGAGGCTGCGGCCCAGCCGCATCGCCACCGACGCGTCGTCGATCCGGCACCGCCCGTCCGCCCCCGGCTCGGACAGGATCGCGGCGGCCTTGTCGATCGTGGTCAGCATGTGCCAGCCCTGATGCCCCAGGATGGACACGTCGGCCAGGCCGTCGGTCTCGGCGGCGACATTGCCGTGCTCCTCGTCCAGCGGGGCGCGCAGCACGTTCCAGCCGTCGTTCACCTCACCGAGCCGGTACCGGTCCGGGACCCGGACGTCGCTGTAGTAGACGATGTTGGTGCGGTCGCCGTCGACGGTGCGGATACCTTGGATCTCGATGCCCGGGGTGTCCAGCGGCACCAGGAACATGGTGAGGCTCTTGTGTTTCCGCGCGGTGGGGTCGGTGTTGGTGATGAGGAAGACGTACCGGCAGTTGTGCGCGCCGGTGGTGAACATCTTGGCGCCGTTGATCACCCAGTCGTCGCCGTCGCGGACCGCGCGGGTCTTGCAGGTCGCGACATCGGAGCCGCCCTCGGGTTCGGTGTAGCCCAGGCACAGCCGGACCGAACCGTCGCGCACCCCGGGCAGCACCTCCGCCTGCAACTGCGGCGATCCGTGCCGGCGCACCGAGGCCGCGACGATCTGGGTGGTGCCCCAGGTGACCCAGGGCACGTGCACCCGGCGGCGCTCCAACTGCCACAGCCGCCGCTGGACCCGCGTCAGGGTGTCGTCGAATTCGGCGGCGAGCCAGCCGCCGGCCCCCAGCGCCAGATGGACGCCCTCGTCGAAATTGTCGCCGGTCTCGCGGTCGCGGCGGCGCACCTCGTCGGTGACGTGTTCGGCCAGGATCGCCCGAGCGCGCGCGAGGAAGGCCGAATCCTCTTCGGACAGTTGCACTGTCGAGAAATCCATGATGTTCTCCGATCTAGACCGGGGCCGGGCGGGACGAGCCCGAGACATGGCCGGCGAGCAGGATCGCCGCCCGCCGCGCGCTGGCGGCCGGGTCGCCGCCGGCCAGCGGCCAGCCCCGGGCCCGGACCAGATGGCCCGACGCCGCGGACTCCGCCGCCACACCCAGACCGCCCTGGATGTGCACCGCCACGGTCGCCGCCCTCGCGGCCTCCTCGGCCATGAAAACGAAAGCCGCCGAGGCGAGTTCGTCGCGCACACCCGGCTCGAACTCCAGGAACCAGGCCGCGCGCCGGGACAGCGCCCGGCCGGACCGCACGACGATGGCGTTGTTCGCCAGCGGATGCGAAATCCCTTGCAACGTCGAGATCGGGACGCCCAGGGTGTAGCGGGTGGTGGCGAATTCGGCGGCGATCCGGGTGGTCTCGTCGACCAGGCCGACCAGCGCCGCCGCCGTCAGCAACCGCCATTCGTCGAGTGCGGTGGCGTAGTGCGCCGCGGCCGCGTCGCCGGACGCGACGACCCGCGCTCCCGCCGCGGGATCGATCCACGCCAGCGGCAACCGGCCCAGATTGGCGACCGGGTCCGGCCGGGTGTCCGGGGTCAGCCACACGATGTCCCCGCCGTGCCGGGCGACGATCTCGTCGGCGACCGCGGCGGCGGGGATCAGCCGGGGCCCGGCCGCGACGTCCAGGCACGCGTCGACAGTGGCGATGCGGCGCCCGGACACCAGGTCCGGGGCATCGGTCAGCGCACCCAGCCGAGCCAGAAGCCTTGTGGCACAGACGTGTTCGATCCACGGCACGGGGGCCGACGTGCGGCCGAGCTCCTCGGCCACCAGCACCAGGTCCACCAGCGTGGCCCCGTCGCCGCCGACGGACTCCGGCAGCGCCATCGAGGTCGCGCCGGTGGCACACAGCTGATCCCAGAGGTTCCGGTCGAAACCGGTCGGCTCCGCGGCCCGGACGACATCGATCGGGGACCGGGTGGCGAAGAATTTCGCGTAGACCGCCTGCACCTCGGTCTGGTCCTCCGACAGGCTGTAGTCCAGCCGCCGCAATTCGTAGCGGTCCATGCCGTTCTCCTTTCTCCGGCCGAGCGGTGACATGTCACGCATCGGCGGATCGTTCGCCGAAGAAGAAGTCCTTCGCGTTGCGGTACAGATAGTTGTCGCGCACGTCGCCGGGCAGATCCAGCGCCAGCGCCTCCGGAACCACCCGGCGCTGCGACAGCACCGGCCAATCGGAACCGAAGATGACCCTGTCCTTGCCGCGGGTGCGCATGTAGTGCAACAGGCTCTCCGGCAGCCGCTTCGGTGACCACGCCGAGGTCATCAGCCGCAGGTTCCGGTATTTGATCAGCAGCCGGACGGCCACGTCCCACCACGGGTCGGCGCCGTGCATCATGCACAGTTTCAGTTCGGGGAAGCGCACGCAGACCCGGTCCAGGTGGATCGGATTCTGCACCTCACCGGGCAGCGGCGGGCCCGGGAGACCGGTGTTGAGACACAGCGGCAGGCCCAGTTCGGCGCATTTGGTGTAGAGCGGGTAGTAGACCGCGTCGCTGGGCGGATACATCCCGTCACCCCAGAAGCTCGGTCCCACCACGGCATACGAGACCGGGAGGTCGCGCACGGCCGCGGTCAGCTCCCGCAGCGAGGCCATGGGACGCAGCAGATTCATGCCGCCGATGCTCAGCGAGAAGCGGTCCGGCCGGGCCTCGACGAATTTCCGCGCGGTCACCGAGGGTTTGGCCAGCGAATCCATCAGGATCGCCCGCTCCACCCCCTGCTCGTCCATCTCGTCGAGCAACCGCTCGAGATCGACCTGCTCGTACATCGCGGCCGGGCCCTTGAAATAATCCTCGCGGACCGCCTGCATCCATTTCGGTTGTTCCATCTCGCCGAAATGCACGTTGACCAGACAATCGATTACCCGGTGATTCATGATTCTCCGTTGTCCGTGCCGATGTCCGCGGCGGCGCGCTGCCCCGCCCAGCGGTAGTCCGGTTTGCCGTTGCCGAGCCGCGCGATCGCGCCGACGAAGATGAACCGCTTGGGAACCTTGTATCCGGCGAGCATCGCACGGCACGCCGCCCGCAGTTCGCCGGCGGTCGGGACCGGGAAGTCGCGGGCGCAGACCAGCGCGACGACTTCCTGCCCCCAGCGCTCGCTGGCCCGGCCGACCACCAGGGCGTCGCGAATTCCCTTGTGCGCCCGCAGGATCTCCTCGACCTCCTCGACGAAGACCTTCTCGCCGCCGGTGTTGACGACCAGCGAGTCCCGCCCGAGCAGCCGGAGGCTGCCGTCGGCGTCGACGGTGGCCCGGTCGCCGGGGACGGCCATGCGCACGCCGTCGATCACCGGGAAGGTCCGCTCGGTGGCCGCCCGATCGTCGAGATACCCCAGCGGCACCCGCCCGACCCTTGCCGCCCAGCCGATCTCGGTGTCGCCGGGCGCCAGGAACCGGGTGCGGTCCGCGGAGACCGCGACGCCACCGGGCATCAGCGCGAACGTCTCGATCTGCCGGTCCCGGCTGCTGTGGCCGAAGGCCATGCCGCCGGTCTCCGACGACCCGTAGCCCTCCACGATGGTCACCTGCGGCAGCAGTTCGATCAGCGCGCGCTTGTGCTCCGGGTTCGTGGCCGCGCCACCGGTGCCGATCGAGGTCAGGGTGGCCAGTTCATAGTCGCCGGAACGCAATTCGTCCACCAGTGGACCGGCGAAGGCGTCGCCGACGATGGTCATCATCGTCGCCCGCGCGCGCGCCGCGGTGGTGAGGGCCTTGCGCGCGTCGAACTTGTCGCGGTCGTCGTAGAGCACCACCGTCTGCCCGGTCAGCACCCCGCCCAGCACCGTCCACGTCCCGGCGGCGTGCAGCAGCGGCGAGGCCGCCAGCCACACCTGCCCGGTGGCACGGGCCAAGGCGTGCAACGGTTCCGCGCTGTCGTGATCGCTGCCGCGCATCGCGGACACGTACATGTCGCTCTGCCGCCACAGCACACCCTTGGGACGGCCGGTGGTGCCGCCGGTGCACATCATGATCAGGTCGTCGGGATCCGGTTCGATCACCCGATCCGGATCGCCGAGGGCCAGCAGATCGTCGTAGGACACCGCGCCGGGCAGTTCGTCCACCCCGCTGCCGTCCTCGACCGAGATCAGCAGATCGAGATCCATCCCGGCCGCCACCTCGGCGACCTTCTCGCCGAATCCGCGGTGGTACACGATGACTCGGGGCCCGACGTAGTCCAGCAGTTCCCGGATCTCGCGAGCGGTGTAGTAGTGGTTGACGTTGACCGGGACCGTGCGGGCCTTCAGGCAGCCCAGCATGACGTCGGTGTAGCGATCGTTGCGCATGATCATCGCGACCCGGTCCTGGCCGCATTCCCAGCGCTCGAGCCGAGCGCGCGGCGTCCGCACCCCGAATCCCCGTGTCGCCAGCTGATCGGCGAAACGCCGGGTGTTCGAGACGGTGTCGGCGAAGGTGGCCCGGCGGTCGCCGCAGACGGTCATCACCCGATCGGGTACCGCCGCGGCGATCGCGTCCAGGACCTGGCCGAGGGTCCATTCGGTCATGGCCGGCCCAGCAGTTCGACGGCGTTGCCGCGCATGATCCTCCGGAGGCCGGCGGCATCGAAGCCGCCCAGTTCGCGGACGTATTCCATCGGCTGCCCGAGACCTTCGCCGTGCGGCCGGTCGGAGCCGTTCTCGATGCCGGCCACCCGCAGACCGGGATTGCGGTCGAAGACGCCGTCCACGATCATCGAGGCCATCGTGTCGTGGACGGCGCGATCGTCGACGAGGATCTTCTCCAGCGGGGTGGAGCCGCCGAACGCCTCGAAAGTGTCCTTCCCGCCCCACATTCCGGCGATCGTGCGATAGCCGCTGTCGCCGAGGTGGAAGGCGACGGGGACCCCGGCCCCGGCGGGTTCGTAGTAGTGGTTGTCGACGTCGATCGCCCGATAGGTGAGCGTGCTCATCACTGTCCCTTCTCCGAGACCCGCCGAACGACCGGCGACAAGCGTCACAGATGCCATTACTGTATATCTATCCATAGCACATCGCGCAAGGGTCCGGGCACTCCGCGAGTACCGGGAGGAACTCATACCGGATCATCTACTGTAAGTACCGTGGTAAGGTCTACCGAAGATCGAAACCGAGTGTCGGACAGGCCGGAACGACTGCGGAGGGGAGGCGCGGGTGATGACCGGACGGCGGACCACCACGACGCGGCGGCGCCGCGTGCGAGGCTCCCTCAACCCGGAGGACATCCTCGAGGGCGCATTCGAGCTCGCGGCGCAGGTGTCGCTCGACGGGCTGAGCATGCCGATGCTGGGACGGCATCTCGGTATCGGCGTCACGAGCATCTACTGGTACTTCCACAAGAAGGACGATCTGCTGGACGCGATGGCCGAGCGCGCACTGCACCGGTACGTCTTCGAGACGACCCTCGAGGACGGCGGCGACTGGCGGGAGACGCTGCGCGGGCACGCCTGCCGGATGCGGCGCGCCTTCCTGGCGAATCCGGTCCTGTGCGATCTCCTCCTGATCCGGTCCGCGCGCAGCCCGCATCTGGTCCGGGTCGGCGCGCAGGTGACCGAGCAGGTCATCACGACACTGGTCGATCTCGGACTCTCGCTCGGCGACGCCTGCGATACGTTCTCGGCCGTGCAGTTGCACGTCCGCGGCTCGGTGGTGCTGCGCCGGCTGCACGACAGGAACCAGGCGCTCAACGGATCTCCCGGCAGCGGTCACCACGACAGCGCCGTCATCGATCCGGCGACCACCCCGCTGCTCGCCGCGGCGCTGGCCGGCGGGCGGGGCGGCGGCATGCCCGACGACCACAACTTCGAGGTCGGCCTGGACTACATCCTCGACCACGCCGGCCGATTGATCGCCGCCGGCTCGGGCGCGCGGCGGATCGGTGCCCCGGCGCCGGATCGCGACCCGGCGCCGGCCGATCGGATCGCGCCCACGGGCTGACCCTCGGGATCTCGGGGCCGGCTCCCGGCGCGTGCCGGGCGGTCCGGTCCCCGGAGCCAGCGGCCGCGGGGCCGTTCCGTCATTCCAGCCCGGGTTCGGGGACGTGGAAGTGCTCGTCGCGCAGGCGGAATGCCTCCTTGGTGCCGTGCGCGGCGCGCGTCTTCACGAAATTGAACTCCCCCGGGGCGAACTGCAAATTCGTGCCGAAGGCGTGGAACAGATAACTGGCGACCTCCTCGCCCTGATACGCCTGGCTCTGCTCCACCAGCCGGAACGCCTCCTTCGCGATGACGACACCGTCGGCGGGCATCTTCGCCGCCTTCTCCGCCCAGTACCGGGCCCGCGCGGTCACCGCGGCGGCAGCGCAGGTCTCGGTGAAGACCCCGAACCGCTCGACCGTCCCGGCCTCGATGATGTCCCCGGTGAGCAGCAGCCGGCGGGCCAGCACCGGGCCGAGCCGATGGAAGAACATGTGCAGGCTCCCCAGCGCGGGACCGAGGAATCGGGTGGCGGGCATCCCGATCCGGGTATCGCGCGCGATCACCGAGATATCGGTCATCAACGCCATCTCGAAGCCACCGCCGAGGGCGTAGCCGCCGATCTCGCCGACAGTCACCTTCGGAAAGCCCAGCAGAGTGTGATAGAAGTCGAAAGTCTTGCGGTCCACGGTCAATCGGCGCCGCTGACTCGGGCGTGACTTCGCCGGGCCGCCGTCGCTCTTGTCCTCCCCGTACCAGCCGTAGGCATTGTTCATGTCCGCGCCGGTGCTGAACACTCCCCCGGCCCCCCGCAGCAGGACCACCGTGATGTCGTCGTCCTCGGCGACGACATCCAGCAGCCGTGCCACCTCGTCGCGCATCGCCGCGTCGTAGGAATTGCGCTGGGCCGGATTGTTGAACGTGATGGTGGCGATCCGGCGATCGGGATCGAGGTCGAACAGCACTCGGCCGTCGGCTGCGCTGGATTGGCTCATCGGTGGGAATTCCTCTCGGAGGTCGTCGGCGGTGCGCCGGGATCAGGCGGATGTTTCGGGACCCGCGGTGGAGATCGGGCGCCGCGCGCCGTACCGCGCGCCGGTCAGGCGTTCCGGCGGGAGTGCGACGGTGCTGGTGGTCGCACTACAGAGCTGTTCGTCGTGCAGGGTCAGCCGGGCGGCGGAATCCACGCCACGCTCGCCGAGCGTGCGGGTGATATCGAAGCGCAGTTCGACCAGGATCGGTGTCGGCCGGCGGTAGGCCAGATGCAGTGACCGTGTTCTACCGGCCCGCCCGGCGACGCAATTGTGGTGCTGGACGACGCAATCGAAGAACACCGCGAGGAAGCCGCCGTGGACCGAGCCCGGCGGACCCTCGTAATTGACCGGGAAGCACACCCGGCCGGTCGCGCTCCCGGCGTCCAGGGTGTCGAATTCGTATTCGGGAAAGGCGGGATTGAACGCACCGATATCGGCGGCGTGGTCCAGATACACCCGGCGTTCGGGGCCGTCGTCGCCGAGCCGGGGCCGGCCGTCCGGCGGCGCCGCCGTGCGCAGCGCCTGCTCCCATTGCGCCGCCCGGTCGAGAAACTGCCCGACCACGGGGTGTTCGTGTTCCAGCGACAGCAGCAGTCCGCTCAGCCTGCGCAGGGCGCCCGCGGCATCCCGTGTCTGCGTCAGCGGGCGCTCACCGAATCGCAGCCCGTCCCCGGGCTCGTCGCGGGCCGCGACCGTGCCGTTGCCGTCCTCGTGCACCATGCGATCCCACTTCCCGCGATCATCACTACCGTTCCAAAGCCTAACGGTATTGTCTACTGTATGAGTAACAGTGATGGCAGGGAGAAGGTGACCTCCGCAGTGTGTGAAGACAGCGACCCCGACGGCGTCGTGACGGCGGAGCACGACGGGCCGATCCTGCGCATCACGATCGACCGGCCGCACCGGCACAACGCGCTCAGTGCGCCGATGGTCGACTCGTTCGTCGCGATCCTGACCGCCGCCGCGAGCGATGAGGCGGTGCGCGCGGTGCACATTCGCGGCGCCGGCGCCGACTTCTGTTCCGGCGTCGACCTGGCGGGCAGCACGGCGCAACGGGAGCACCGGCCGCGCACCGGCGCCCTGCTGCGGACCATCCCGCTCACCGCGCACCGGGTGGTGGAACTGGTGCACCTGCTGCATCTGCCGGTGGTCGCCACCGTGCGCGGCTGGGCCACCGGACTCGGCTGCAATCTGGCCCTGGCGGCGGACTTCACCGTGGCCGATGCGGCGGCGGTGTTCTGGGAGCCGTTCCTGCGCCGCGGTTTCAGCGCCGACTCGGGCTCGACCTGGTTGCTGCCCCGGCTGGTCGGGCTGGCCCGCGCCAAACGCATGCTGCTGCTCGGCGAGCAGGTGACCGCCGGCCAGGCCGCCGCGTGGGGCCTCATCCACGCCAGCGCGCCCGCGACCGAACTGGACCGGATCACCGAGGAGTTGCTCGAGCGCCTGGCCGCCGCGCCGACGGTCGCCTACGGGCTGACCAAGCAGGCGATCGCCTTCGGACAGCACGCCACCCTCGCGCAGTCCATGACCCAGGAGCTGTTCGACGTGGAATTGTCCTCCCGGACACAAGATTTCAAGGAGGGCGTCGCGGCCTTCGCGGAACGGCGGGCGCCGAAGTTCCAGGGCCGCTGAGCAATCGCCGCACCCCACCACTCATCCGCGGCACCGTCTCGAGCCAGACGGCGAAGGGAGACATGAATGTCGTTCGACACCATCGGTTACGAGGTCGCCGGGCACACCGCGACCATCACACTGAATCGGCCCGAGGCGCTGAACGCGTTGAGCCCGCACATGATCGGTGAGCTCCGGGCCGCCTACGACGAGGCCGAGCACGACGACGAGGTCTGGCTGCTGATCGTCACCGGCACCGGCCGCGCGTTCTGCACCGGGGCCGACGTGAAGGCCATCCCCGGCGACGGCAAGGTCGTCTACGAGACGCCGTACCTGTCCACCTACGAGCAGTGGGAGGCCCCGCAGGAGGGCACCCCACCGTTCCGGACCATGGCGAAACCGGTGCTGACGGCGGTCAACGGGCTGTGCTGCGGCGCCGGACTGGACTGGGTCACCACCGGCGACATCGTGATCGCCTCGGACCGGGCCACCTTCTTCGACCCGCACGTCAGCATCGGCCTGGTCGCCGCGCGCGAGATGGTGCGGCTGGCCCGGGTGCTGCCGCGCACCGTCGCGCTGCGGATGGCGCTGACCGGCAAGCACGAGCGGATGTCCGCCCAGCGCGCCTACGACCTGGGCATGGTCACCGAGGTGGTCGAGCACGACCGGCTGCTGGAACGCGCCCACGAGATCGCCGCGATCGTGAATTCCAATGCGCCGCTGGCCGTCCGGGGCACCCGGCTGGCCATCCTGAAGGGTCTGGACCTGCCGCTGCACGAGGCCGAGCTGCTCGCCGAATCGTTCCGCGAACGGGTCACCCGCACCGAGGACGCCCTCGAAGGCCCGCTGGCCTTCGTCGAGAAGCGCGCGCCGAAATGGCAGTGCCGATGACCGCGTTCGAGACCATCGTGCTGGAGACCGATCCGGCCGCCCATGTCGCCACCCTCACCCTGAACCGGCCCGACCGGCTCAACGCGTTCGACCGGACCATGTGCGAGGAGATGGCCCGCGCCTGGCGCCTGGTGAAGGCGGACGACACGGTGCACGCGGTGGTCCTCCGGGCCGCCGGTGACCGGGCGTTCAGCGCCGGCCTGGACATCAAGAGCTCCTACGGGCAGCCCGACAACGTCTGGCACCACGAGGATCCGGGCGAACTGCTGAGCCCGAAATGGCAGAAGATGTGGAAACCCGTGGTCTGCGCCGTCCAGGGCATGTGCACCGCGGGCGCGTTCTATTTCGTCAACGAGGCCGACGTGGTGATCTGCTCCGAGGACGCCACCTTCTTCGACTCGCACGTCTCCGCCGGGCTGGTGTCGGCACTGGAACCCGTCGGCCTGATGCGCCGCATCGGACTCGGCGACACCCTGCGCATCGCCCTGCTCGGCAACGACGAGCGGGTGAGCGCCGCCACCGCGCTGCGCATCGGCCTGGTGACCGAAGTCGTCGCGGCCGGGCAACTCCGGTCCCGCGCCCACGAGATCGCCGCCACCATCGCCGCGAAACCCCCGGCCGCCACCCAGGGCACGGTCAAGGCCATCTGGGAATCACTGGACAAGCCGTACCGGGCCGCACTGGACCACGGTCTCATCTACACCCGGCTGGGCAACCCGATCGGCACCGCCCAACTGGCGGCCACCACCCCGGACCAGCGCCGCACCCCTACCCCACCGAGGATCCGCTGATGCCGGACCCCACCTTCGCAGGCGATCCCCTCGTCGCGGAACATCCACTCGCACAACGTATCGCTGCCGTCCTCGCGCTGGCGCCGACGGCCGGGGCCGTCGAATTCGACGGCCACTGGCACACCCGGGGGGAAATCGACGCCGCCGCCCGCCGCGTCGCCACGCTCACCGCAGCGGCCGGCCGCCCCCCGATCGGCATCCTGCTGCGCAACCGCCCCGAACACGTCGCGGCCCTGCTCGGCGTCCTGCTCGCCGGCGGCTGCGTCGTCACCATCAACCCCTCCCGCGGCGCCGACCGCATCCGCACCGACATCGCGGACCTGGCCCTGCCGGTACTCATCGGCAGCCCGGAGGATCTGGCGGAATACGTCGCGCCCCACGCGGGCACCACCACCGTCGCGATCACCGGTCCGGTGGAAGCACCGCGGCCGATCGCGGTGCCGGGACCGGGCGAGCCACCCGGACCGACTGCGGAGGCGGAGTCGATCAGGGGTGACGTACCGCAGCGGCCGGAGGTCGCGGTGCGGATGTCGACCAGCGGGACCACCGGGACGCCGAAACGCATCGACCTCACCTACGACATGCTGGCCCGCAGCGTGATGGGCGCGGAGCCGGAGCGCGCCACCGCACCGGAGGCGCCGCGTGCCGGCGTCGCGATCGTCGATTCGCCGCTGGTGCACATCAGCGGCGTGTTCCGGGTGCTGCAATATATCAGCGAGGCAAGGCCTTTCGTCCTGCTGCCCCGCTTCGAGCTGAAAGGCTGGGCCGATGCGGTCCGGCGGCACCGGCCGGGCGCGGTCTCCCTGGTGCCCACCGCGCTACGGATGGTCCTGCACTCCGAGCTGACCCGCGACGACCTCGCCGGTGTGCGGGTGGTGACCTCCGGCACCGCGCCGCTGGCCCCCGAGGACGCCGACGCCTTCTCCGAGAAGTTCGGCATCCCCGTGCTGACCTCCTATGCCGCAACCGAATTCGGCGGCGGGGTGGCGGGCTGGACCCTGCCCGACCACCGCCGCTGGTGGGCCGCCAAACGCGGCAGTGTCGGCCGGGCAAGCCTCGGCGCACGACTACGGGTCGTCGACGACGACGGCAATCCACTCGGCGCCGACACCCCCGGTCTGCTCGAGGTGATCCCCGGCCAGCTCGGCCCGGCCGGAACCTGGATGCGCACCACCGACCTCGCCCGCATCGACGCCGACGGCTTCCTCTGGATCCTCGGCCGCGCCGATCAGGCGATCATCCGCGGCGGCTTCAAAGTCCGCCCCGACGACGTCCGCGCTGCCCTGGAGAGCCACCCCGCCGTCCGCGGCGCCGCCGTCGTCGGCCTTCCCGATCCCCGGCTCGGCGCCACCCCCGCCGCCCTGGTGGAACTGCGGGCCGACACCACCACCGACGCCGACGAACTCCGCGAATACCTCGGCAATCGCCTGGCCCGCTACGAGATTCCCACCACCATCGCACTGGTCGACGCCATCCCCCGTACCCCGTCCGGCAAGGCCGATCTCACCGCCGTCCGCGAACACCTGACCCGCGCCGCATACCCACCGGGAGGTGCTGATGCCCGTTGAACCACCATCCGATTCCGCGACGACACCACCCACCGTCGCGCCGCTCTGCCCGACCGGGAGCACCCATGACCGTCGAACCCGAATCCGATTCTCCCGCACCCTCGCTCACCGTCGCCGCCGTGCTGCGGGAGCGTGTCCGTGACCGCGGCGATCATCCGCTGCTGATCTGTGACAGCGGGCGGCTCGGCTATGCGGAGGCCGACCGCCGCTCCGCGCGGCTGGCACGCGGGCTGATCACGCTCGGCGCGGGCAAGGGCACGCATGTCGGCATCCTGTTCCCCAACGATCCCGCCTTCGTCGTCGCGGCACTGGCGGTCGCGCGCATCGGGGCGGTGGCCGTGCCGTTCTCCACCTTCGCCACCGCCGGGGAACTGCGGCAGCAGCTCGTCGACGCCGATATCCGGATCCTGTTGGCGGCCTCCCGTTTCCGGTCGCACGATTATGTGCAGCGGCTCGGCGAGATCGTCGCGGCCGACCGGTGGGCCGACGGGCGGCCCGTGTTGTCCGGCGCGACACCACAATTGCGGCACATCGTGATCGACCACGGCGACGACGGCGAGCGTGGCCCGGCCGATGCCGCCGGACTGCCGATCGGCGGAGTGTCCGAGGCGCTGCTGACCGCGATGGAGGACGATGTCGCCGGATCGGATCCGCTGGCGATCATCTACACCTCCGGGTCCACCAGCACACCCAAGGGGGTCGTGCACACCCACGCGGCGCAACTCGGTCATCAGCGCAATCTCAATGCGATTCGCGGGCTGTCCGCCGAGGATCGGCTGTTCTGCAATTCGCCGTTCTGCTGGATCGGCGGGTTCGGGTTCGCGCTGCTGGCCACGCTGCTGGCGGGCAGCACACTGATCTGTTCGAATGCCGCCGACGATGCCGTGACCCTGGATCTGCTGGAGGCCGAGCAGCCCACGATCACCAATGGATTCGCGGCCGGGGTCGCTCATCTGGCCCGGCATCCGAGTTTCGCGGGCCGGGATTTGTCCTCGATGCGGCGCGGCAATCTCTATCCGATCATGCCCGCCGATTGCCGGCCCGCCGATCCGGAACTGCGGCACAACATGCTCGGCATGACCGAGACCGGCAGTGTGGTGTTGCTCGACGCCGACGAGACCGATCAGCCCGAGCATCGGCGTGGCTCGTTCGGCAAGCCCGCGCCGGGCTTCGAGGCGAAACTCGTCGACCCGGACACCGGCGCGGCGGTGCCGACCGGCGAGACCGGCGAATTGTGTTTCCGCGGGCCACATCTGATGCAGGGCTACCACAAGCGCGGCCGGGAGGACTGTTTCGATCCCGACGGCTGGTTCCACACCGGCGATCTGGCGCGGATCGACGCGGAGGGGTTCGTGTACTTCCTCGGCCGCGGCGGGTCGATGATCAAGACCGCCGGAGCGAACGTATCCCCCGCCGAAGTGGCCAAGGCGATCGCCACGGTGACCGGCGGCGCGGTCGCGCACGTGATCGGCCTGCCCGACCCCGAACGCGGGCAGGTGGTCGCCGCGGCCGTCGTCGTAGCGGACCCGAGCGCCTTCGACGCCGAGAAACTGCGGCGGCGACTGCGCGCGGAACTGTCGGCCTACAAGGTGCCGCGCAAACTCGTGGGCCTCACCGCCGCGCAGGTCCCGCTGATGTCCAGCGGCAAGATCGACAACCGGCGACTCGGTGAGGTCTTCGATTCCCCATGACCGTTCCCGACATCATGATCCGTGACGGACTGTCCACCATCGACGCCCTGGTGCGGGCCCGCGCCACCGCGCCGGCCGGCCACGCCCTGGTGGTCGATCCCGGCGACCGGGTCGACTACGCCGAACTACCTACTGTCACAGTGCGTCTGGCCGCCAACGCCGTCGAGGCGGGCATCGGCAAGGGCACCCGGGTGGCCCTGATCCTGCCCAACGGCGCCGACTGGGTGCGGATCTCGATCGCACTGACCCGTATCGGCGCGGTGCTGGTCCCGCTCAGCACGCTGCTGCGACCGCCGGAACTCGTCGCGCAATTACGCACGGCCGCCGTGCAATACCTGATCACGGTCGAGGAGTTCCGCGGCCACCGCTACGCGGAGGAACTGCGCGCGGCCCTGGACCTGCCCGAGCCCGTCGCGGCACTGCCGAGACCCGGCGCAGCCCCGGGACTTCCCGGTGCGGCGCCACCGGATGTCGACGCCGCACTCCCCCACCCCGCACTGCCCGCACTGCGCCGGGTGCTGCCCGTGCACGCGCTGACCGGTCCCGAGCCCGGGGCTCCCGCCCGCATGGTCGCCGACGCGCTGACCGCCACCGTCACCGCCGCGGACCCCCTGGTCATCATGTTCACCTCCGGCAGCCGGGGCCTGCCCAAAGGGGTGATCCACGCGCACGGGAACGCGCTGGCCGCCGTGCGTTCCGGCCTCGACGCCCGCCGCATCGACCACGGCACCCGCCTCTATCTGCCGATGCCGTTCTTCTGGGTCGGCGGTTTCGGCGGCGGCATCCTGTCCGCGCTGATCGCGGGCGCGACCCTGGTGACCGAGCCCGCCCCGCGTCCGGAGACCACCCTCGCGCTGCTCCAGCGGGAACGCGTCACCCTGTTCCGCGGCTGGCCCGATCAGGCCGAAACCCTGGCCCGCAGTACCGAATCCGCCAGGGCCGACCTGTCGGCGCTGCGACCGGGCAGCCTGGACGCGCTGCTGCCGCCGGCGCTGCGTGCCCGCCCCGGCAGCCGCGCCAACCTGTTCGGCATGACCGAATCCTTCGGCCCCTACTGCGGCTACCGCGCCGACACCGACATGCCGGAATTCGCCTGGGGCAGTTGCGGACAGCCCTTCCCGGGCACGACGGTGCGGATCACCGACCCCGACAGCGGAATTCCGGTCGCCGACGGTACCGTCGGCATCGTCCAGCTCCGGGGACCGCACACCCTGCGCGGCATCTGCGGCCGCGGCCGCGAGGAGATCTTCACCGTCGACGGCTTCTACTCCACCGGCGATCTCGGCCATCTCGACCACGGATTCCTCTTCTACCACGGCCGCTGCGACGACATGTTCAAAGTCGCCGGCGCCACGGTCTATCCGAGCGAGGTGGAGCAGGCACTGCGTGGGCTCGACGGCGTCACGGCGGCGTTCGTCACCAATGTGCCCGGCGCCCACGGCGACCGCACGGCCGCGGCGGTCGTCTGTGACACCGGTGTCCACACCGCCGAGTCGCTGCGCACCGCCGCCCGAAAAGTGTTGAGCTCGTTCAAAGTTCCCACCGTCTGGCGGCTGCTCGACGCCGACGACAGCATCCCCCGCGGCTCGACGGGCAAGGTCGACGCCGCGGGCCTGCGCCGCCTGCTGACCGACGGCACCGACACCACCACCGGCTAGCATCGGCTCCGCCGGGCACCGGCGGCACGCGCTCAGCCCGCGGCAGCCTGCTCGCGGGCCCAGCGGTAGTCGGCCTTTCCTGCCGGGCTGCGCAGGATCTCCGGCCGGAAGACGACGGCCTTGGGCAGTTTGTAGCGGGCGAGGCGCTGCGCGGCGTGGTCGACGAGTTCCGCCGCGGTGGCGGTCGCACCGTCGAGCAGCGCGACGACGGCCACGACCTCCTGGCCCCAGCGTTCGCTGGGCCGGGCCGCGACGACCACGTCCGCCACCGCCGGATGCGAGGAGATCGCCACCTCGACCTCCTCGGCGAACACCTTCTCCCCGCCGGAATTGATGGTGACCGCGTCGCGGCCCAGCAGTTCCACCGCGCCGTCGGCCAGCAGCCGCGCCCGGTCGCCGGGCAGGGCGTAGCGGACGCCGTCGATCACCGGGAATGTCGTTGCCGTCTTGGCACTGTCGCCCTTGTAACCCAGCGGCGCGTAACCCCGCTGCGCGAGCCAGCCGATGCCGTCGTGGCCGGGCACGAGCACCGCCGACAGGTCCTCCGCGATCACCCGGGTGTCCGGACCGGGGGTGAACGTGCCCGACGACACCAGTCCCGAGACCGACAGATGTGTCATCTGCGCGCCGGTTTCCGACGAGCCGACGCCGTCGATGACGACCAGTCCCGGCAGCGCGTCGATGAAGCGCTGCTTGATCGCGGGACTGAGCACCGCGCCGCCGTTGGCCAGCGCCACCAGCGAATCCGGCCGGGCCGCAGCGGATTCGATCGCGCTCAGCAGCGGCCGCGCGACCGCGTCGCCGACCACCATCACCACCGCGACCCGCTCCCGCTCGATGGTGCGCAGGATCTCCGGCGCGTCGGCGTGGTCCACCGTCGGCGCGAAGACGATCGTCTGCCCCGTCGTCAGGGCCGTCAGCACCGCCCACTGCGCGGCGCCGTGGATCAGCGGCGGCAACACCATCAGCGCGACACCGGGATTGGCCTCCGCGCGGCCCGCGATCTCCGCGTACGAGCCGACCAGGGTCCCGGTCGTGTTGTCCCGGGCGCCGCACGCGGCCACGAACAGGTCGTGCTGCCGCCACAGCACACCCTTCGGCATCCCGGTGGTGCCGCCGGTGTAGAGCACGTACAGATCGTCCGGGCTCGGCCGCTGCGGCAACTGCTCCGGTTCGGTTGCGGCGAGGACGCTTTCGTAGTCGACCGCACCCGGCAGCAGGGCGTTGCCGGACTCGTCCGCGATCTGGATCAGCACCCGGATGCCGGGCAGCTCCGGCAATACCTTCGCCACCCGCGGCGCGAAGGCCGCGTGATAGATCAGCGCGGTCGCCCCGGCATCCTGCAACAGGTACTGCAATTCGCCCTCGACGTACCGGTAGTTGACGTTGAACGGCGCGACCCGGGCCCGGAAGGCGCCCAGCAGCCCCTCGACGAATTCCGGTCCGTTGTAGGCGTAGAAGCCGAGCAGATCCTGCCCCACCTCGTGGCCGCCGAGATCCGCGCGCTCCACCCGGCACCCGAGCCCCTGCGCGTGCAGATAGGCCGCCAGCCGCCGCGACCGTTCGGCGATCCGCCCGTAGGAGATCCGGCGGTCGCCCTGGACGACCAGGGTTCGTTCCCCGACCACCGCCGCTACCGCGTCGGCCGCCGCCGTGATGGTGAATTGCGATGTCGCGGAATCGACATCGGCCGCGGACTGGGACACTGCGACTCCTCGGTCGTGCGCATGCGCGGATCAGCGGTGCGGCACCGCACCGGCCCGACTGGACAGAAAGACATCCGGTAATACGAACCGTAGCACCGATAGTGAGGGTTACGGGCCGATTTGCCGCCGCTCGCGGCAGCGCCGATTCGTGCGCATCGAACAGCTGTCCGCGCCGGGGGACCCCCGGTGTCGAGTTCACCGGGGTTCCGGTCCCCCTCACCATCACCGGCCGACCGCTCACGACGATGCCGTCCCCGCATCTTCGAGTATTCACCCGCGCAATAACCAGAATCAGACTACGGTTATGGAAAAGGCGCAATCCTGAGGGAAGAGGTCCATGACCACCGTGGAACGCGATACCGCCGACCAGTCCGGCCCCGCCGCGCAGCCGCCGGGTTACGCGCAGCCGTTCGACAGCGACCACCACTACTACGAGAAGATCGATGCCTTCACCCGGTATCTCGATCCCGCGTATCGCCGCCGCGGCATCGAGGTGATCACGCGTGGTACGCACACCGAACTGCTCGCGGGCGGAAGGCTTTTCGAGTTCGTCCCGAACCCGACCTTCGACCCGGTGATCGTCCCCGGCTGTATGGACCTGCTGTTCCGCGGCCGGATTCCCGAGGGCGTGCACCCGCGCAGCCTCAGCAAGGTCGAACCGCTGAATCCGGCCTACCAGGATCGCGACATCCGGCTGGCCGAGATCGACAAACAGGGCCTGTCCGGGGTGCTGCTGCTGCCGACCCTGGCCTGCGGCGTCGAAGAGGCGCTGAAGCACGACATTCCGGCCACCATGGCCAGCGTCACGGCCTTCAACCGCTGGCTCGACGAGGACTGGGGCTACGCCTACCGCGGCCGCATCGTCGCGGCGCCGATGCTGTCGTTCGCCGACCCGGACGGGGCGGTCGCCGAGATCGAGCGGCTGCTCGCCCGCGACGTGCGGGCGGTCTCGGTGCGGCCCGCGCCGGTGCCCGCGGGCGGCAACCGTTCGAAGTCCTTCGGGGATCCGAGCTACGACAAGGTGTGGACCGCGCTCGCCGCGGCCGGCATCGCGGTCGTCTTCCACCTGTCCGACAGCGGTTACAACGGATTCATCGCCTCGGCCTGGGGTGCGCCGGATCGGTTCGTGCCGTTCCGCAATCCGAACGCGCTCGCCTCGATCGTGGTGGCGGACCGGGCCATCCACGACACGATGGCCAGCCTGATCGTCGACGGGGTCTTCACCCGCCACCCCACGCTGCGGGTGGCCAGCATCGAGAACGGCTCGGACTGGGTGGCACTGCTGGCCAAGCGGCTGGCGAAGCAGGCGAACCAGACCCCGTGGCTGTTCCCGTCGGATCCGCTGGACGTCATCCGCGAACACCTCTGGGTGACACCGTATTACGAGGAGGACATCCGGAAGCTCGCCGATCTGATCGGCGCCGATCACGTACTTTTCGGCTCGGACTGGCCGCACGGCGAGGGCCTGGCCGCTCCGCTCGACTTCACCACGGAACTGCACGGGTTCAGCGACGCCGAGACCGACCGGATCATGCGCACCAACGCGCTGGATCTGCTCGGACTGCCCTACTGAGCGCCGGACGGAGAGGGAAACAGTATGAGCGACACCCTGATCGAGCGGTTCGACGGCGTGGTGAAGGTGACCTTCAACCGCCCGGAGAAGAAGAACGCGCTGAACGCGAACAACTGGCGCGATCTCGAGCACGTCCTGGACGAGGTGAGCAAGAACCCCGCCGACCGGGCGCTGGTGCTGACCGGCGCGGGCGGCGCGTTCTCCGCGGGCGCCGACCTGTCCGGCGGACTCTCCGGCGGCGCCAACGGCGCGAAGCAGACCGGGCTGACCGGCCGGGAGACCCAGCCCATCCTGCACGAGATGCGGGCGGTCGGCGAGATCGTCAGCCGATTGCAGCGGCTGCCGAAGCCGACGCTGGCCGTGGTCGACGGCGTCGCCGTCGGGGTGGCGCTGGGCCTGGTGCTGGCATGTGATCTGATCCTCGCCAGCGATCGGGCCCGGTTCTCCGAGATCTTCGTCAAGCGCGGCCTGGCGCTCGACGGCGGCACCTCCTGGACGCTGCCCCGCGCGGTCGGCGTGCGCCGCGCCAAGCAACTGGCCTTCTTCGGCGATCCGATCGACGCGGCGACCGCGATGGAGTGGGGGCTGCTCAACGAGATCGTGCCCGCCGAGCAACTCCAGCAGGAGGGCGATCGGTGGGCCCGCCGCCTGGCCTCATCGCCGACGACGGCGCTGAGCCTGATCAAGCGCCTGATCGACCACAGCTCCCAGGCGAGCTTCGAGCAGGCCGTGGAGGACGAGGCCCGCGCCCAGCACATCGCGTTCACCACGAAGGACATGCACGAGGGGATCGCCGCGTTCCGGGAGCGGCGGGATCCGGTCTTCATCGGGTTCTGACGGCGCGATCGAGCAGGAACGCACACAGCCATGAGCATCGGCCTCTTCCCGGAGGCCACCGACGAGCAGCGCATGACGCTCGAGGTGGTGGTCCGGCTCCTCCGACTCCGAATGTCCGCTGGAGACCGTCCGCGCGGCGGCCGAGCGGGACGGTCCCACCAGTCCGCAGTTGTGGCGGAAGCTCGGCGATCTCGGCTGCTTCGGGGTCATGGTCGCCGAAAACCTCCACTGGAGGTTCGATGACGACCATGGACAGGGAACGGATCGGCGCGGCGCTGACCGGCCCCGGCGGCAGATTCGAACTCGGCCTCGAGACCGTGAACGGCCACCCGGTCACGGTGTTCCGGCACCGTCTGCTGGTGATCGGCGACGGGCCCCGGCTGGAGCGCCTCGCCGGATCCGGCCGGAATTTCCGAATCCTGAACCTGGACAACGACTTCGGACCACCGACGCGGCGATTCGACGGAGCGGTACCGGAACTCGCCGGCATCGCCGAGGACGATCCCGGACTGATCCTGTTCACCAGCGGCACCACCGGCCGGGCGAAGGCGGTCACCCTCTCGCATCGGTCGGTCGTCGGATTCGCCCAGGTCAACATGTTCCAGGGGGCCGCGGCCAGGATGGCGCTGGGGGCGCCCGCGCCCCGGGTCGCCGGATCGCCGCAGCTCCGCCGGTACGACACCAGCAGCATCCTCATCCTCGGCACGAGAAATAGCCGGACCGTCACCGTCCTTCGAAGATGATGGTCACCGCGTCGTCGAGGGTGCGGAGCACGGCGGGCAAATTGCTCTTTCCCCGTGACCACTGGCGCAATTGACCACCCAGCATCGACGTCGCCAGCATCACGATGATCTCCCGATCACGACCGACGGTATCCAGCAGCACGCCGCCGACGATCTGTTCGAATTGCCCCGAGTAACCCTCGAATATTTCCCGCGCGGACGTATCGGTGGTGACCTCGAGCAAAGTCGTCAGCTTGTAGAAGTTCGGATAGCGCGCATAGGCGCGGGCGGTACGGCGGAGCACCGCCTTCACACGGGCCGAATCGTCGCCGCGGTTCCGATCGCGCCCGAGCACCTCCGCCTCGAATTCATTGCCCCACATCACCAGTGCGTGGGCGTACAACAACTCTTTCGACGGAAAGTATCGATAAACGGTCGCCAACGCCACCTCCGCGTCGTCGGCGACCTCGCGAATCTGAATCTGATCGTATTCGCGCTCCGTGAGGAGCCGTATCGCCGACGCCACGATCCGGGCGCGACGTGCACGTTGTGACGACGTACGGGCCTGCGCCGGCCCGGCCGTCTGCGTCCTGGCCGAAGCCTCGCGACCGCTGCTGCCTGACAGATCGTCCTCCCAATCGTGAATCCGCCGAGCGCCTTACGGTTTCGAGTCGGCTTCCGGTGCAACACAAACCGTCAACTTCCAGAACCATAATCTAGCACTGATTTCGGGAGCGCTCGCCGTCCGGCGTGTTAGGCTCGACCCGGCAGCACCGCCGGGTGAGCGACGGCTCCTCGATACGAATCAATCGAATTCACGACCCGGCCCTCGCCCACACCAGTTGGTGCTCGACGACAAGGTGGTTCACGATGGCAATATCCACGATCCCGCCGGCCGACGGCGAACAAGTCACCGTGGTGGTCACCACCGTTCGCCCCGGGAAGGCCTGGGACACCGCGGCACAATTCGCCCTCGCGGGTCATGTCGTCGTCGCCGGCGCACCGCGGGCGGCAGCGGCCGAACACGCCGCCGAAGGTCTGCGCGCGCGGGGCGCCGCGGTATTCGGCGCGCAACTCGATCTCACGGATATCGCTTCCGTCGATATGTTCTCGAAAACCGCGTCGTGGCTGGCGGGCCCGATCGACATCATGATCCACGACACCGACGCGAGCGCCGGTCACCTCGGCGGCGGCACGGGCGGCACCGATCCCAGGCTGGGAGCGCACCACCTCGCCGCTCAGCTGATCCGCTCCCGCGCCCACGAGGATCTGCTGGTCGTCCGCTTCGGCGGCGAGGCGGGCACCGAGGTCCCCCGCTTCGCCTCCACCTCGGTCTTCGAGGCCGCGCTGCGCGAATGGACGGCCCTGCGCCGCGAGGAGGCCTTCGACCCGGCGACCGAGCGGTCACTGCTGGATCGGTGGGAGCACAACGACATTCGTCCCGATCACGCACCGTGGCCGCACGAGGCGGCCGACCATCATCTGCGCCTCACCGCGGCGCTGGTGGGAAGCCCCGGACGCGCCTGACGGCAGCCCTGGCTCAGCCACGGCTCGGTCGATCGCAGGTCGGGAGGGTGTCTTCGGAGATCTCCAGGACCCGGGCGAGCAGCGGGCTGCGGTCGTCGGCCCGCCAGGCGAGATGGACGAAGATCGGCTCGGGCTCGTCGGCGATCGGCACGATCCGCACCCCGTCCAGGGAGACGTTCTCGCTCGCGGCGTCGGTGGTGTAGTGCAGGCCGACACCGGCGGCGACCAGCGCCATGGCCGTCCACGAATCGGGGGCGGCCTGAACGATGTTCGGCACGAACCCGTTGCGGCGGCACAGCGCCACGAACTGGTCGCGGACGATCGAGCCCACCGACTCCGGCAGCGTGACGAAGGCCTCCTCGCGCAGATCGGCGAAGGCGACGGCCCCGGCGCCGGCCAGCGGGTGGTCGGACGGCACCGCCAGCACGCCGCGCTCGTGGCCGATCGGGCGGTTGGCGATCCCGGTGTAGGGGTGATCGAGCCGGGCGATCACCAGGTCGGTGGTGCCGCCGAGCAGGTCCTGGACGACGCTCGTCCCGTATCGGCCCGCCCGGAAGACGAGGTCGATGTGCTCGTGACGTTCCCGGACCGCGCGGGCCAGGCGCCCGATCATGCCCTGTGAGGACGGACCGGCGAAACTGCACCGGATCCGCCCGTGCTCGCCGCGGTGCGCGGCGAGGACGGCGGCCCGCACCGCGGCATCGAGATCGAGCAACTCCCCCACCGCGTCCGCGAGCGCCTGCCCGGCGGGTGTCAGTTCGACGCGGCGGGTGGTGCGGTCGAACAGGGGTGCGCCGAGGTCGGCCTCGAGGGCGCGGATCTGCCGGCTCAGGTAGGGCTGCGCGACGTGGATGCGGGCCGCGGCGCGCCCGAAGTGCAGTTCCTCGGCGACCGTGCGGAACGCCTCCAACTGTGCGACCTCCATCAGCGGACTATATCCATTTCTGCAATAATCGGCCCGTATTCGGTATTTGATTTGCATCAGATTCCGGCCGAAGATACTGGACATGGCTGAGATGCAGGTCGCCGACGACCACGTGACCGATGACGACTTCGCCGACATCCTCGCCGCGGTGCGCCGGTTCGTCCGCGAGTACGTGGTGCCGCGCGAGGCGGAGATCATGGCGGCGGACGCCGTCCCGGACGACATCCGCCGCGCCGCGGCGGACATGGGCCTGTTCGGCTACGCCATCCCGCAGCGCTGGGGCGGGCTCGGGCTCGACCTGCGCCAGGACGTGGAACTGGCGATGGAATTCGGCTACACCTCGCTGGCACTGCGGTCCATGTTCGGCACCAACAACGGCATCGCCGGGCAGGTGCTGGTGAACTACGGCACCGACGTGCAGCGCGCGCAGTGGCTGGAGAAGATCGCCTCCGGTGAGGTGGTCGCCTCGTTCGCGCTCACCGAGCCCGGCGCCGGCTCCAACCCCGCCGGGCTGCGCACCACCGCGCGCCGCGACGGCGACGACTGGGTGCTCGACGGGAGCAAACGGTTCATCACCAACGCCCCGCTCGCCGGCCTGTTCATCGTGTTCGCCCGCACCCGCCCGGCCCAGGACGGCGATCCCGGCATCGCGGTGTTCCTGGTGCCCGCCGGCACACCCGGCCTGACGGTCGGCCCGAAGGACGCGAAGATGGGCCAGGAGGGCGCGTGGACGGCCGAGGTGTACCTCGATGCCGTGCGGGTGCCCGCCGACGCGCTCGTCGGCGGTTCGGAACAGGTCGGGTACAAGGCGGCGATGAGCTCGCTGGCCCGCGGCCGTGTGCACATCGCGGCGCTGGCCGTCGGCGCCGCCCAGCGCGCGCTCGACGAATCGGTCGACTACGCCGCGGTGAGCACCCAGGGTGGCGTGCCGATCGGGAATCATCAACTGGTACAGGCGATGATCGCCGACCAGCACACCCAGATCCAGGCCGGTCGCGCGCTGGTCCGCGACGCCGCCGACGCGTACGTGTCCGGCGCCGACACCCGGATCCCACCGTCGGTGGCGAAGCTGTTCTGCACCGAGATGGCCGGGCGGGTGGCCGATCTCGCGGTGCAGATCCACGGCGGCACCGGCTACATGCGCGGGGTGGCGGTGGAACGCATCTACCGCGAGGTCCGGTTGCTGCGACTCTACGAGGGCACCAGCGAGATCCAGCGCCTGATCATCGGCGGCGGGCTGATCGCCCGTCGCCGGAAAGAGCTGTCGTGACCGGCGAAGCACTGCCCCTGGCCGGATGTCTCGTGGTCGCCCTGGAGCAGGCCGTCGCCGCTCCCATGGCGACCCGGCATCTGGCCGATCTCGGCGCCCGGGTGATCAAGCTGGAGCGCCCCGACGGCGGGGACTTCGCCCGCGGGTACGACACCGCGGTGCACGGTCTGGCCTCGCATTTCGTATGGCTCAACCGTGGCAAGGAGTCGGTCTGCGTCGACCTGAAAACCGAACGCGGACAACAGATCGTGCACACCCTGCTGGACGCCGCCGACGTCTTCGTGCAGAACTGCGCCCCCGGCGTGGTGGAGCGCCTGGGCCTGGACGCGGCGACCCTGCGCGCCACCCGGCCCGGCCTGATCGTCGCGAACATCTCCGGTTACGGCACCTCCGGGCCGAAACGCGAGCACAAGGCGTACGACATGCTGGTGCAGGCCGAGGCGGGCATGATCGCGGTCACCGGCACCGCCGAGCACCGCGCGAAAACCGGTGTGCCCAACGCGGATATCGCCGCCGGGCTCTACACCGCGCTGTCGATCACATCGGCGCTGCTGCGGCGGGAGCGGACCGGCGCCGGCGCCACCGTCGACGTCTCCATGTTCGACGCGGCGGTCGAATGGATGGGCCACGCCCTCTACATGCAGATGTACGCCGGGGTGGAGGTGCCGCGGATGGGGCTCGGCCACGCCTCGATCGCGCCCTACGGCGGCTTCCCCACCGCCTCCGGTGAGGTGCTCATCGGCGTGCAGAACGAACGCGGCTGGCGCGCACTGATGTCCGAGGTGCTCGGCGCGCCCGGATATGTCGACGACCCGCGCTTCCGGACCAATCCGGACCGCGTCGCGCACCGCGCCGACTGTGAGGCGGTCGTCGCCGGCCTCACCCGGCAGTGGACCACCGAGGCACTGATCGAACGCCTGAACGCGGCCGGTGTCCCCGCCGCTCGGATCAACACCGTCACCGACGTCGTCGCGCATCCGCAACTCGCCGCCCGCGATCGCTGGCGGACGGTGGGCACCGAATCCGGGCCCGTCGAGGCGCTGCTGCCGCCGATGACCTTCGCGGACGTGGAACTCGTCATGGGCGACATCCCGGCACTGGGCCGGGACACCGACGCGGTCCTGGCCGAATTCGGCGTGGCCGCACCGCATCCCACTCATACGGAAGGAGCCGGCCAGTGACCGTGCCGGAGGGCGGCGCAGCAGCCCGCCTTGTACTCGAAGTGATCGACGGAAGGTTCCCGTGATGCGTGATGTGGTGATCTGTGAGCCGCTGCGAACCCCGATCGGCCGCTACGGCGGCGTGTTCCGGGACTGCACGGCGGTCGACCTGGGCGAGACGGTGCTGCGGGAGCTGTTGTCCCGCACCGCCATCGACCCGTCGATCATCGACGACGTGATCCTGGGCCAGTGCTACCCGAACAGCGACGCCCCCGCGATCGGCCGCGTGGTCGGATTGAATGCCGGTCTGCCGGTGACGGTTCCGGGTATGCAGGTGGACCGGCGCTGCGGTTCCGGCTTGCAGTCGGTGGTGCAGGCGGGGCTGCAGGTCGCGGCCGGCCTGAGCGAGGCCGTGATCGCCGGCGGCCTGGAGTCGATGAGCAACGTGGCCTTCTACAGCACCGAAATGCGCTGGGGCATCAAGGGTTCGGGCGTCACGCTACAGGACGGCCTGGCGCGTGGACGGGTGACCGCCGGTGGCCGTGACTATCCGGTGCCCGGCGGCATGATCGAGACCGCGGAGAACCTGCGCCGCGACTACGGCATCTCCCGGGCCGAGCAGGACGAACTGTCGGCGACCTCGCACCAGCGCGCCGTCGCCGCGCAGCAGAACGGGATCTTCGCCGAGGAGATCGTGCCGGTCACCGTGCGCGGCCGCAAGGGTGAGACGGTGGTGGACACCGACGAGCACCCGCGCGCCGACACCACCGCGCAGACGCTGGCGAAGCTGCGGCCGATGCTGCGCCACGACGATCCCGACGCGACCGTCACCGCCGGCAACGCCAGCGGCCAGAACGACGCCGCCGCACTGTGTCTGGTGACCTCGCGCGAGCGCGCCGACGCCCTGGGGCTGCGGCCGCTGGCCCGGCTGGTCTCCTGGGGTTCGGCGGGCGTGCAGCCGAAGATCATGGGTATCGGCGCGGTGCCGGCGACCGCCGCCGCGCTCGAACGCGCGGGCCTGACCCTGGCCGACATCGACCTGATCGAGCTGAACGAGGCGTTCGCCGCCCAGGCCCTGGCCTGCACCCGCGAATGGGGTTTCGGCGCAGCCGATTTCGAGCGCACCAACGTGCACGGCTCGGGCATCTCGCTCGGCCACCCGGTCGGAGCCACCGGCACCCGGATACTCGCGACCCTGACCCGGGAGATGGCCCGGCGACAGGCCCGGTACGGCCTGGTGACCATGTGCATCGGCGGCGGGCAGGGCCTGGCCGCGATCTTCGAACGGATTGCCGCATGACCAGACTCGCACAGACCCACGGCCTGACCGAGGTGCAGACCGAGATCCTCGCCACCGTGCGGGCTTTCGTGGACAAGCAGATCATCCCGCAGGCCCAGGAACTCGAGCACTCCGACACCTACCCCACCGAGATCGTCGCGGGCATGCGGGACATGGGCCTGTTCGGCATCACGATTCCCGAGGAGTACGGCGGCCTCGGCGAATCGCTGCTCACCTACGCGCTCGCGGTCGAGGAGATCGCCCGCGGCTGGATGAGCGTGTCCGGTGTGATCAACACCCATTTCATCGTGGCGCACATGATCGCCCGGCACGGCACCGAGGACCAGAAGCGGCACTTCCTGCCGCGCATGGCGACCGGCGAGGTCCGCGGCTCCTTCTCGATGTCCGAACCCGATCTGGGCTCCGATGTCGCCGCGATCAAGACCCGGGCCCGCCGCGACGGCGACGACTACGTCGTCGACGGCGAGAAGATGTGGCTGACCAACGGCGCGAGTTCGAATCTGACCGCGCTGCTGGTGCGCACCGACGAAGGCGCGCCGAAGGCACATCGGAATCTCACCACGCTGCTGGTGGAGAAGCCCACCGGATTCGGCGAGGTGCTGCCCGGCCTGACCATCACGAACAAGATCGACAAGATGGGCTACAAGGGCGTCGACACCACCGGCGCGCACTTCGACGGCTTCCGCATCCCCGCGACCGCGGTCCTCGGCGGCGCCCCCGGCAAGGGCTTCGGCCACATGATGGACGGCGTCGAGGTCGGCCGGGTGAACGTGGCGGCCCGCGCCTGCGGCATCGCCATCCGCTCCTTCGAACTGGCCATCGCCTACGCCCAGCAGCGCAGCACCTTCGGCAAAGTGATCGCCGAACACCAGGCGATCGCCTTCAAACTCGCCGAGATGGGCACCAAAGTCGAAGCGGCCCACCTGATGATGGTGAACGCCGCCCGCCTGAAGGACTCCGGCGAACGCCAGGACATCTCCGCCGGCATGGCGAAACTCATCGCCAGCGAATACTGCGCCGACGTCACCCGCGAGGCCTTCCGCATCCACGGCGGCTACGGCTACTCCAAGGAATACGAGATCGAGCGCCTCATGCGCGAGGCCCCGTTCCTGCTCATCGGCGAAGGCACCAGCGAGATCCAGAAGACCATCATCAGCAAGGGCCTGCTGCGGGAGTACCGGCTGTAGAGGAAACCCGGCGCCCGGAACGAGGTGTGCGGAGGCGGCGTGCCGCTGCGCGCACCTCGTCGCCGCTACTGCGGTATCGGCAGCGCGCTCAGGATCGGGTCGTAGACCCAGTTCAGCATGTGGGCGGCGTCGGCCTCCGCGACGACGCCGCTGGTCGGGGAGCTGTGCAGGACCACGCCGATCAGCGGCAGCCCGCCCCTGACCGTCTCGAACAGCAGGCAGGTGCCCGCGGCGTCGGTGGATCCGGTCTTGATCCCCACCGCGCCGGGATAGTCGCGCAGCAGCCGATTCGTGGTCCGCCAGTCGTGCTCGCGGTTGCCCGGGCCCGCCGCGAGGTGATAGTCGGGTAGTGCGACGATCTCGCGGAACACCGGCAGGCTCATCGCCCGCAGGCCCAGCTTCACCAGGTCGGCGGCGGTGGAATAGGTGGAGTAGTCGGTGGGGGTGGGCAGACCGCTGGGGTCGGTGAAATGCGTACCGCCCATGCCCAATTGCCGCGCGGTGTCGTTCATCTTGGCGATGAACGCCTCCTGGCCGGGGCCGTAGGACTCGGCCAGCGTGTACGCGGCGTCACAGCCGGACGGCAGCATCATGCCGTACAGCAGCTGCCGCGCGGTGAGCACTTCGCCCGGAACGAGATCCGCTGTGCTCGCACCGTATTCGCGGTCGTAGGCGACGATGCCGTCGGGCACCGTGATCGCCCGGTCCAGATCCCCGGCGTTGATCACGACCAGCGCCGTCATCACCTTCGTGATGCTCGCGATGGGCACCGGGGTATTCGAATCCCGCGACCACAGCGCGGTGCCGGTGAACCCGTCGGCCAGCTCCGCCTCCTGCGCCTGCACGCCGTCCGGCTCGGCGACCGGCCAGAACGGCAACTGGGCGTGCGCGCCGCTCACCGTGGGAGCGGCTGCGGCGGCACCGTCGGCCGCCACCACCAGGACACCGGCAACAACAGCCTGCAACAATCGGGCAAATGGTCGCATTGCGACATTGTGCAGCCCGGCTCCCCCGAACCTCGGGATTTCACCACCGCGACTCGCCCGCACCCTCGCCGCGGCGCGGGCGAGCCGATTCCGCTCAGATCCCGCCGATCCGCTGCGGCTCGATCACGAACACGACCCGCACCTGGTCACGGCCGCCGTACCAGGGGTAAGGACCGCCGAGATAGCGCTGCGCGAGTTGCTCGATGTGCTCGACCGCGCCCTCGGTGCGCACCTCCAGCACCCGCCCGCGCACCTGGAAGTACCGCCGCAGCTGCGCGGGATCGGTGACCGTCAGCGCCACCCGCGGATCGCGCTGGATGTTGCGCGTCTTCACGTGCGTGAGCACGCTGTTGATCAGCACGTGCTCGCCGTCGGTGTCCACCCAGGTCTGGGTGATCTGCGGCGACCCGTCCGGCATGGTCGTGGCCAGGTTGCACAGCGCGGGCTGCCGCAGCAGTTCGATGAGGTCTTCGGGCATCGTCACCTGCGCCACTCTGAACACCCATGGCGCCACGGCCCCTCGCGAGTGGGCGCCCGCCGCACGCATGTACCGCGCCCGGCGGCCGGTTCGAGCTAGGTTTCGGTGGTGCCCACCAATGAAGTCCGGCCGGAACCCGCCACCGTCGGAACAGCACCCGCCCAGGACGCGACGCGGACGACGCCCGGCGATCCGAGCGTCGCGGTGGTCGGTCCGGGCGCGATCGGCACCACCATCGCCGCGGCGCTGCACGAGGCCGGGCGCACACCCACGATCTGCGGTCGCGCGGCCCGCGAATTCCTGGAACTGCACGACGACGGCGGCCGGATCGTGGTGCCGGGTCCGGTGCGCATCGACCCGGCCGAGCTCGGGAACACGGTCGACCTGGTCTTCCTCGCGGTCAAGTCGACACAGCTGAAGGCGGCCGCGCCATGGCTTTCCGCCCTGTGCAGCCCGGGAACGGTCGTCTGCGTGCTACAGAACGGCGTCGAGCAGGAAGAACTCGTCACGCCGTACACGTCCGGCGGCCCGGTACTGCCCTCGGTCGTGTGGTTTCCCGCCCAGCGTGAACCGGACGGCTCGGTCCGCCTGCGCGCCGCAGCGCACCTCACCCTGCCGGACACCCCCGCGACCGGCATCGTCCTCGCCGCCTTACGCGGCACCCGGTGCTCGACCGACATCGCGGCGGATTTCACCTCCGCCGCGTGGCGGAAGCTGCTCCAGAACGCGGTCGCGGGCTTGATGGTCCTGACCGGCCGCCGCTCGGGCATGTTCACCCGGACCGACATCTCCGCGCTGTCCCTGGCCTACCTCCGCGAATGCCTCGAGGTCGCACGCGCGGAAGGCGCGGTACTCGGCGACGAGGTGCCGCAGCAGATCGTCGACGGATTCCGCAGCGCCCCAGCCGACATGGGCACCTCCATCCTCGCCGACCGGCAGGCCGGTCGTCCCCTCGAATGGGACATCCGCAACGGAGTCGTGTCGCGGCGCGGCCGATCCCACGGAATCCCCACTCCCGTCAGCGATCTGGTCGTACCCCTGCTGGCGGCCGCCGGCGACGGACCCGGCTGAGCGCAGCGCCGGAGTCCACCGGCAGGTCACCGTCCCGGTCGCGCACCACCCGGTAACCACGCGCCGAAACCTGTGCTCCCACAGCGGCGTACCGCTGCGGGAGCACGAGCCCACTGCCGCGAACGGCCCACTCGTTCCGCTCAGATCGCCCCGGTGCGCAGCGTTTCCAGGTTGGCGGTCGTGACGGCGGTCGGGTCCGTGTGAGGTCCGACGAGGACGACGGTGCACCGGGTGGCGTGGGTGAGTGCGGTGGTGAAGCTGCCGTCGGTGAACTGGGCCAGCGGGCCGCGCGGGGAGCGGCCGATCGCGACGGCGCGAGCGCCGACCCGGTCGGCGTGCCGGCCCAGTGCCCGGCCGGCGGCGGCGTGGTCGCCGATGCTGCCGAGGACCTGCCCGGCGGCGGAGATTCCTTGCGCGGCAACTCGATCCAGATGCGCGACCACGGTGGCCCGCGCCTGGTCGGCGGTTTCGGTCTCGGTGGCCTGTCCCTCGACCACCGTGGTCTGCTGGACGTGGACGATCTCCAGCACGCTGCCGGTGTCGCGGGCGAGGCGGGCCGCGGCGTCGACGACCGCGGGTGCGTACTCGCCGGCGCCGACCGCCACGATCACCCGGGACTCGTCGGCGTCGGCCGGAGCGCCGACGGCGGTGAAAGTCGGTAGGACGGGCGCGGATTCGTCGAGGTGCGATTCGGCCCGGCGCAGCATCCCGTGTCCGGTGGCCAGCACCGGGATGGCGAGCACGAAGGCGGCCGCGCCGACGTAGAACGGCAGGCGCAGTCCCGCCGCGTCGGCGAGCTTGCCCGCGACGTAGGGGGCCAGGCCGCCGCCGATGAACCGCACGAACCCGTACGCGGAGGAGGCGACGGGCCGCTCGACCGGGGCTACGAGCATCACCGCCTGCGTGGTGAGGGTGTTGTTGATGCCGATGCAGGCGCCGCTGAGGATCACGGCCACGATCACGACGGCCGGGGTCTGCACGCAGGCCGCGATCACCGCCATGAGGATGCCCAGGGTGGCGAGGTTGGCGTAGAGCACCGGTGCGGTGCCGAATCGGCCCTGCAACCGCGGGGCGCCC
The DNA here is from genome assembly GCF_020176955.2 of Nocardia sp. alder85J. GTDB lineage: Bacteria > Actinomycetota > Actinomycetes > Mycobacteriales > Mycobacteriaceae > Nocardia. The sequence goes on along the minus strand of NZ_JAIUCZ020000009.1, from coordinate 110,042 downwards.
AGCACACTGAAGATCGCGACGAGCAGTCCCCAGCCGGTGAACACCAGTCCGAGCCGGATCGCGTCGAGCTTCATCGGGTACGGGGCGTAGCCCAGCATCGTGAAGAAGCCCCAGTTGTACATCAGCGCAACGATTCCCATGGTCAGCAGGCTGCGGTGCCGCAGCGCCTTCAGCGGGGCGATCGGGGAGGTGGCCCGCGCCGGTCGCGGGGTGTCGGGGACCAGGGTCGCGGTGGCGACCAGCGCCACGGCCATCAGCGCCGCGACACCGAAGAACGGCCCGCGCCAGCTGATGTCGCCGAGCAGTCCGCCCAGCAGCGGGCCGACCGCGATGCCGAGGCCGAGCGCGGTCTCGTAGAGGATGATCGCACCGCTGAACCCGCCGGTGGCGGAGGCGACGATCACCGCCAGCGAGGTGGTGATGAACATGGCGTTGCCCAGACCCCAGCCCGCCCGGAACCCGACGATCCCGTTGATCGACCCGCTCATACCCGCCAGCGCGGAGAAGACGACGATCACGATCAGGCCCGCGACCATGGTGCGTTTGGCGCCGATCCGGCTGGAGATCCACCCGACGAAGATCATCGCCACCGCGGTGACGATGAGATAGCTGCTGAACAGCAGCGCAACCTGACTCGGCGACGCGTGCAGATTCTTGGCCAGCGCGGGCAGGATCGGATCCACCAGGCCGATCCCCATGAAGGAGATCACGCAGGCGAAGGCGACGGCCCACACGGCTTTCGGCTGACGGAACGGACTGACGGAGGTGTCGTGCGAGGTACTCATGGCGGCTTTCTCCACGTATACGGAAAGGGGTGTCGCGAGAACGGCCGGCCTCAGGGTCCGTGGATCACCCGGGCCAGGGCGGGCAGCGCGATCAATACCGCGCGCTGTTCGGGTTCGGACAACTTCTCGATCAGTCGTCCCAGCGCCAGGGCACGTTCGGTGTGCCGCTGCCGCACCATCGTCCGGCCCGTGTCGGTGATCTCCACCAGCACCCCGCGGCCGTCGGTGCGATGAGAACCGCGCGTCACCAACAGGTCCCGCTCCATCCGGGTGATCAGCTGCGTCATGCTCGGCTGCGAAACATGCTCCGCGCGAGCCAATTCCGTCAGCCGCCGCGGCCCCTCCCGGCCCAGCCGGTTGAGCACCGCCGAGGCCGTCGTACTCAACTCTCCGGTGGTGGCGCTGCGCCGCACATACCGGACCAGCTCCTCGACCGCAGCGATCAGCTCCCCCATCCGCTGCGGTTCCCCAGGGTCCGAATATTGATGCATAGGCTAAGTATGTACATGCGGGCAGACCGCTGGCAACAGGAACCGCGCCCGAATTCCGGCCGTCCTACTCCCCGCCCGCGCCCGGCGGGTGGCCGCCGCGCGGCTCCTCGGTGGTCCGGTCTCCCGGCTGCCGCACGGACCGCCGCGCGTCCATCAGCGAGCCGACCACCGCCAGCCAGCGGGCGAACAGCATGTCCCGCACGATGTCCGGCTCACGGTCCGTCCGCGCCGCCGACATCCAGCTCCGCACCAGCACGATCGCCTCCGCGCCGATGACCGGTTCCGGAAGTGCCCGCACCGCTTCCAATCCCATACTGCGCACACAGTCGGCCAGGAACATCATCGGGTAGGGCCCGATCCCGAAATCCTCGGCGTCGCGCGCCGCGGCGATGGCGGCATCGGTGAACAGGACGGTGCGCGCCGGCCCTTCCACAGGCAGACCTCCGCGAATCGCCGCTTCCACATCCAACTCCCACAGATCGTCGTCGAGACGTCGTTCCACGCCGCCCATCACGGAAGCAGCACCGCGTAGGGGATCTTCTCCGATTGCGAGTCCGTCGGCGAACTGCCGGTGAGATCACCGATCTGGCCGTTCACGAACTGCTCCTTGGTCACCCATTCGGTGTAGCCCCAGGGGTTGTAGATCTCGAGTTCGTCACCCTTCGCCGCGATGATCATCATCTGGTGACCACCGCCGCCGGATCCCGTGGTGTTCGTGTCGATGGGGACCGGTTTTCCCGCGTCGAGCGCCGCCTCCACCCTCGGCAGCACCGCCTGCCGGTCGGCGGCGTTGTTCAGATCGACACTGTGGTAATTGCTTCCGGTCGACGAATTCAACAGGGCTGTCGCATTTTTGGTGGGATCCTCACCGGTCGCGGGATTGTGGAAGTTGCCGAGGTAGGCGGCCTGGACCCGCTTCGCGACCGTGCCCGGGCTGTCGTCGCCGGGGTTCGACCCGCCCTTCGGACCCTGACCCGTGGTCAGGCCCAGCATGTAGACCGGATCGTTCTGCGCGCGAGCCATCACGGTCGAGGCGACGACGCAATCGCCGGTGGTCTGCTGGCTGTAGAACGGGAAAAAGTAGGCGTAGCCCGGTTTATCGGTGTCGGGGATCGTCGTCTGCGTTTGGCCCAGATAGCTGGGGGTGTATTGATCACCTGGCCCCCAGGTGGTGTTCCCGGTGCTCAGGCGTGGATTCAGGTGGTCCGACAGCCAGGCGGGGTCGGAGCCGTGCGTATGGATCACCCGGTCGAATTGTTCGATCTGGTCGAGGGTGTATCCGTTGGACAGCGCTTTCCAGAGATATGCGGCTTCCTGTGGCGAGCCCGACCGCGACAACAGGGCGTCGAAAGCGGCCCGGTCCGCGGGCGACATTCCGGCCAGCAGCGCCGAGGCCCGGGACGCCTGCGCCGGAGTCAGTATCTGCCCCAGCGACCCCGGCGTCGGGCCGGAGTCACCGGCATTGGCCAGCACCACCGCGGTCAGCGGATCCACACCCGGTCCGTGGATATCGCGCGCATGGGCGTCCGCGGCAAGCTGATTCAACACGGTCGTGAGGTCGTCGGCGGCGCCGTCCCGCAGCAGGGCGGCGGTCAATCGGGTGTGGCAGGCTTCCGCGACCCCCGCCAGGATCGTGATCCATGCGGCCTTGGAAGGCTTACCGAACAGCTTCGACACTGCCACATGCGCGGTTTCGAGGGTCTTCTTGCCGGATGCGTCGTTCTTCTGCGCTGTCGTCAATTTCGTGGCAAAGGTGGTCAGTGCCTCAGCGCCGTCGTGATAAGCGGTGATCGTTCCCATCATCTGGCTGCCGAGGGCCATGACGGCCTGCGCGGCGGTTTCGCCGGCCCCGCCACGCCAGGCGGCGGGCAGTTTCGAGCGCGCCACGACGCCCAGGTCTTCGGCCACGCCGGTGGATGTCGTCTCCGCATTTCGATAGGTCGCCGCGAGGCCGTCGACCGCCGCCGGATCGCCGCCGGGAGCGGGCGGGCGCAGGGCCGCCTCGATCGCCTGGCGGCCGAGACTCGGAATGTGTGCGACCAGCGCGGGACTGCGCCGCAGATCATCGATCGCGGCAAGTGCGACGGACAACGCGTGCGCGGTGGGCGAGAGCGGCAGCACCGTCGTACCGACGGTACCGGGATCGCTGTCCTTCGCCCTCGGACCGTCCGCCACGCTTCCTCCGATTCGGCCGACAGCCCTTCGGCCCGCGATCGTCAGGCGAAAGAGACCTGAACATATCCGAATTCGGTAGGGAGACTTTCACGTTCCAGCGCGGATCCGCATTCGATCTGGACAGACCTGGACCATGCTGGACGCGCCGGAATCACCCGAGTGCGCAGCGGGCCGAATTCACACCGCCCGGCGCAACCGCATCGGGTCGTGTTCCCCGCCGATCGCCCAGGCGAGTTCGCCCTGCTCGACCAGGTACACCGCGTGGGCGAGGGTCTCGGAGACCGCGGCGACCATCATGCGGCCGACCTCGGCCCACGGCCGCGACCAGGTGAGGCGTTCGGCCAGTTCCCAGATCGTCGGTGCGCCGACCGCATCGACCACGGCCCCGATCTCCGCGCATCGCCGCCTGTGGTGGTCGCGCAGATCCGCGGTGCGCGCCGCCAGGCCACGGAACCGGTATTCGTGGGCCGGCAGCGCCTCGTGGTCGTCGAATTCCGCGATCCGTTCCAGCGAGTTCAGGAAGGACGACAGCGGTGATTTCTCCGACGCCGAGTTCACGCCGAGGTTCGGGGTGATGCGCGGGAGCACGTGATCCCCCGTCATCAGCACCCGCGCTCGCGCCTCGCGCAGGCAGAGGTGGCCGGGGGTGTGACCCGGCGTCCAGATGGCCTGCATCCGGCGGCCGGGCAGCGGCACCTCGTCCCCGTCCTCGAGCAGCAGGTCGGGTTCGGCCGGCGGTTCCGCATCCCGGTCGATCCGCCCGGCGAGATCCGCCAGGAACTCGTCGATCACCGGTTCCGGCGCTCCCGCGGGCCGCATCAGCCCCTCGATTCGCGCGCGCAACCCGCCGAACTGCGTGTGCGCCGCGGTCAACCGGCGCTCCAGTGTGTCCCGCTCCGCGGGATGCATCGCGACCCAGGCGCCGGAAGCGGCGCGCAGACGTCCCGACATGCCGTGGTGATCGGGATGGATGTGGGTCACCACGATGCCGGTCACGTCCTCGACGCTCGCACCCGCGGTCGCCAGGCCCGCGACCAATGCCTCCCAGCCCTCGTCCGAACGCCAGCCGGGATCCACCACCACGACGCCCTGATCACCGGGGACCAGGTAGGTCAGGGTATAGCGCAGCGGATTGTCCGGAAACGGGACCGGCAGCGACCACAAACCCCCGGAAAGGGGTTCGACCTGCGGTAACACCCGCTCGCGCCAGGCTTCACGCTGGCCGGTCCCGGTGACGATGACAGTGGATTCATCGGCCGCCGGTGCGGACGTCTCGGTTTCTCCCATTCGATCACAGTATTGAATGACCGGGAGAAACAATAGTTTCGGCTATGTGTGAGAATGTGCACTTCCAGCTGGAATCGACCGGTGAAATGCGCGGTCAGAGACCGGATGCGGAGCCCTGTACGGCGGTGTCGAACATCTCCTGACTGCCCTCGGGCGTCTCGTACGCGGACCGCCGGCGCGGCGGCACCCCCGCGTCCGCACCGGTGGCCCCGTGATCGGCCGGCTTGTCCTGCGGCGCCATCACCGGCGCACACGCCGAACCGGTCCCGGCATCGCCGGGCGCCGCCGAGGCGATGCCCGGCACCCCGATCACGGCGAGTCCGGCGACAATCGCGATCCTCGTCTTCATCCTCACGGGAACCTCCTTCGAATCCTGTTGATACACACACCAATAGCTACGGAGGTGGGTTACAAGGCCGGCGGATCACGGTCGCCCGGCGAACAGTTCGGCGTCCGCTACGACCACGCGGCGCGGCGAGCGAGTAGGCTCTCGATGACGCCGATGGCTCGGGGCGGCCAAGTTGATTGCTGCGCAAGTGGTTCGGGCCGGAGTGCAGGTGGCGAACCCGTGCCGGGTCGCCGCTCGTGCTGTCCGGATGGCAGGGTCGGGAACGGCCGGTCGCCGGGAGGAAAGGGGAATACCTGTGGAATCCGAGCAGCCGCCGCCGGGTATCGATGTCTCCAAGCCGCATCCGGCTCGGCGTTACGATTACTGGCTGGGCGGCAAGGACAATTTCGAGGCCGACCGGGTATCGGCGCGGCTGGTGACGGAGGGATATCCGCCCGTGCAGTGTTCGGCGGTGGCGAATCGGGCGTTCCTGCGGCGGGTGGTCGCCTATCTGGCCCGCGACGAAGGGGTCCGGCAGTACCTCGACATCGGCGCCGGGCTGCCCACCGCGGGCAATGTGCACGAGATCGCGCAGGACATCGCTCCGGAATCGCGGGTCGTGTACGTCGACAACGATCCGATCGTGGCGATCCACGCGAAGACGTTGCTGCACAGCAGCCCCGGTGGACGCACCGCCTATCTGCAGGCCGACCTCCGCGATCCGGCGGCCATCCTGGCCGATCCGGAGGTGCGGACGGTGCTGGATTCGAGCCGGCCGGTGGCGCTGATGCTCGTCGCCGTCCTGCACTTCATCACCGACGATCAGCGCCCCTACGATCTGGTGCGCCAGTTGTGCGACGCGCTGGCGCCGGGCAGTTATCTCGTCATCTCCCATGCCACCAGCGATCACCTCACCGCGGAGGATCTGGCCGAGAGCGAAGCGGCCAACCAGCGCAGCGGCATTCCGTTCCGATTGCGATCCACCGCCGAATTCGGCCGCTTCTTCGACGGTATGGAGTTGCTGCCACCGGGAATCGGCTCGATCCTGTCGTGGCGGCCGGAGGCCTGGAGCGCGCATCCGCGGCCGGAGGCGGTGTCCATGCTGGGTGCGGTCGCGCGTAAACCCTGAAACTCTCTGCCCGGCACGGACTCTCGCACCACGGGCCGCCCGCGCGGCGATTCTGGTCTAGGGTCGTCCACATCGGACCCACGGCGACCCGTGGTGTGGCGGCGTCTCGAAAGGTTCTGCATGCAAACGCGTTACAGTCCCTACGACTTCGACGTACAGGCCGACCCGTACCCCTACTACGCGCGGCTGCGGGAGCAGGCGCCGGTGTTCCGCAACGACACCGACGACTTCTGGGCACTGTCACGGCACGCCGATGTGCTTGCGGCGCTGCGGGATTCCGACCGGTTCTCCAGTGCGAACGGGCTGCGGCTGGAACCGGCGTTCTGGGGCCCGCAAGCCGAGCAGTTCTTCTCCTTCGTCGCCATGGACCCGCCCAAGCACACGCGCATGCGCGGACTGGTGGCGCGCGCCTTCACCGCACATCGGGTGCAGGCGCTGGAACCCCGCCTGCACCGGATGGCCCGCACCGTACTGGAGCCGTTGCTCGAGGCCGGAAGTTTCGACCTGATGGCCGATTTCGCCGGGCCGTTCCCGACGGATGTCATCTCGGAACTGGTCGGCGTCCCCGAAGCGGACCGCGCCATGATCCGCGCCCTCGGCATGGAGATCATGTACTCCGACGAGGAGTCCCCCGACCTGCGGCCCGAAGCGGTGCAGGCGATCGGCGCCCTGATCGGCTATTACACCGAGCTGACCACCGAACGCTACAAGGACCGCCGCGACGATCTGCTGTCGGCGCTGCTGGACGCGGCCGACGGCGACGACCGGCTCACCCCCGAAGAGATTGTCGGAGTGCTCATTCTGCTGGTCGGAGCGGGCATCGAGACGACGATGCTGACCCTCGGCAACGCCTGGAACGCGGCAGCGCAGTTCCCCGACCAGCGCCGCGCCGCCTTCGACGGGCGGATCGACGACTGGATCAGCGAAACGATGCGGTTCGATCCCCCGTCCCAGACCCAGCTCCGCACCACCACCGAGCCGGTCGAGCTGCACGGGGTGCAGATCCCCGCCGGACAGCGGATCGTCCTGATCTCCGGCTCCGCGAACCGCGACCCCGAGGTCTTCGAGAAGCCGGACACCTTCGACCTGGACCGCGACACCAGCGCCTCCCTCGCCTTCGGCACCGGCCGCCATCATTGCCTCGGCGCGAACCTCGGCAGGCTGGAACTGCGCGTGGCCCTGGGCGCGATCATCGACACCGTCGCCGACTACGAGATCGATACCGGCAACGCCAAGCGGATCCACTCCTCGAACAACCGCGGCTTCGCCACTCTCCCAACCCACGTCACCCTGCGCTGAGTCGCTGATCGGTCCCGTTCACAGATCGGCGAGGAATTCCACGCCGAAGACGGCCCGGCTCGCCGGCGGCCGGTAACCCGGTGAGAGGCAAGGGCAATGCCGGCCCGGACGGCTTCGACAGCCGGGCCGGGCGTTCGGGAATTCAGCTCTGATAGTTCGGATCGTTGCGCGCGACGGTGACGACGAGCGGGTCGGACCGGCTGCTCGTCCCGACCGTCCCACCGTCCGCCCACACACCGATGCGGGAAGATAGGGTTCTCGACCACCCACCCGTGGCCCTCGATGCAGACGGTTCTGGTCACCGTTCGGCGTGAGCGGCGGTGGTGGACATCATCGTCGCCGCGACGATACTGCGAGCGTGACGATGGCTGCACGTCGAATCGCGCCGCCACCGGTCAGGTGAGGGTGTCGGCGGTGGCGCGCAGGTGCCGGCCGAGTTCGGCGATGCGGGGCGCGGTCAGTGTGGTGAAGGGGTGCAGGCACAGGTTGTAGGCGACGCGGCCTCGGCTGTCGAAGATCGGGGCCGCGACGACGGCGACGTACTGGTCGCGCGGCTCGGTGGTGTCGCCGGGGGTGGCGCGCACGAGTTCGACGAGGACCTCGTTGAGGTGTTCGCGCATGGTGGGTGAGAGCGCCGTGTGGAGTTTGGTCATGAACGGTATCGCCGCGAGGGCTTCGGGGCTGGTCTGTTCGACGCTGAATCCGGCGGCGCGGGTCTGATCGAGTTGCTGCTCGACGGTCGCGGCGAACGTGGCGCTGTCGATACCGCTGCGGGCTGTCCAGGATCGGCGTTCGGCGTCGGATTCCCAGGCGGCGTAGGCGGGTCCGTACGGGGCTGCGAACGGGACCCGGTCGCCGGCCGAGGCGTGCCAAGGGTGGTCGTGGCCCGGCACGAAGGCGGTGATGACGAGTTCGTCGCCGTCACGTTCGGAAACCGAGGCGGCGTAACCGGTGTCGCGGGCGGCGGTCGCTGCCGCGCGGGCGGCGCGGGTGAGGGTGGCGGAAGGGTCGAGTCGGCGCGCCACGCGGGTCAGGCCGTCGCCGATGGTGAAGGTCTTGTCGGCCGGGTCACGGGCGATCCATCCGGAGTCGCACAATTCGGCCAGGACCGCGGATGCGGTCGCCTTGTTGATCCCCAGCGCCGAGACGACATCGCTGAGCCGGGTGGGCCGGGTGTGGCGTTCGACCAGCAATTCGACGACCTCGACCACGCGCCGGGTCGGCGGCGAGGAAGCAGTCACGGCGGCTCCTGGGGCGAAGAGGTCTCGGCCTGACGAGGTTACGTCGGCCCGGTACGCATCGGCGTGGGCGACACCGTCACCGGCGTACCGATGACGGCGGTCTTGACGTCGAGTGTCCCGCATCACTATATTTCGCATATTCGAACTATGAGTTCGAATATTCAAACACAGGATGGCGCGGCCGGGTGCCCCGGGGCATCCGGATCACCGACCACACCGACGTTAGGAGCACATCGATGGCGGCACAGACTCCCCCGCCGGCAGGCGGCCCGGACACCGAGGTCGCCGTGATCACCGGCGGCGCTTCGGGTTTCGGGCTCGCGCTGGCCGATCAGTGCGCACGGCGAGGGATGCGGGTCGCGCTGCTGGACATCGATCACGACCGCGCCGTCACCGAGGCCGGAACGCTGTCCGCCCGGCACGGCGTCGCCGTGAGCGCGGTCGAGACGGATGCCGCGAGTTCGGCTTCCGTCGATGCCGCCGCCACGGCCGTCGCCGACCGGTACGGGCGCGCCGACCTCGTCGTCTCCAATGTCGGAGTCCAATTGTTCGGCGCCGTCGAACGACTCACCGACCGGGAATGGCAGTGGGTACTCGACCTGAACGTCATCGGCGCCGCCCGGACCGCGCGGGCATTCCTGCCGTTACTGCGCGCGGCGCCGAAAGGCCGGTTGGCCTTCACCACCTCGTCGTCGGTCCTGGATCCCGCCAGCCGGATGGGCGTGTACCAGGCCGGGAAGTTCGCGGTATGGGGCCTGGCCGAGACCTTGCGCCTGGAACTGCGGGATCAGGTTGCGGTGTCGGTGATCTTCCCGTCGGGAATGCTGTCGAGACACCTGGAGTCGAGCGCCGTCGTGCAACCGGCGGAGTTGCGGCGCCCGATCGGCGACGCCGCCGACTTCGAAGCCATGGCGGCCTCCAATCCGGGGATGGTGCAGGCACCCGTCTCCCCGGACGAGGCCGCGTCCAATGTCGCCGACGAGGTGCTCGCCGGAACCCGCTACATCGTCACCCACGGCGATCTCGAGCCCGCCGTGCGGGAACGATCGGCATTGCTGGCGGACGCGGCCCGGCGCGCCTTCACCCGGACATCCACCGCCTGATCCAGGCGATAACCCTGCCACCGCACACCCCGGAATGGAACGAACATGGATGATTACGAGGCGATCCGCCAGCTGAAGGCCCGCTACTTCCGTCTCATGGACACCAAGGACTGGGCCGGTATGCGCACGGTGTTCACCGACGACGTCGTCATCGACACCACCGAATCCGGCGGCCCGACCGTCACCGGCGCCGACGAATTCATGACCTTCCTGACCGCGGCGCTGGACGGCGTCATCACCGTGCACCACGGCCACACCCCCGAGATCGAGCTGACCTCCCCGACCACCGCCCGCGGCATCTGGGCGATGGAGGACAACCTGCGCTGGCCCGACGGCACCGAACTCCGCGGCTACGGCCACTACCACGAGTCGTACCGCAAGATCGGTGACCACTGGCTGATCGAGCAGCAGAAACTCACCCGGCTGCGAACGGATATGACTGCGGCACAGACCCGTTCATAGCCCCGGCGGTCCGGCCGTCACCGGCGAGCCAGTTCCTCGCGATGGCCGTACTGCTGTAGCACCGTCGCGGCCCGGCCGGCGGGTGCGTATTCGTCCAGGAATGCGAGGAATTCGGCCCGGAATTCCGCCACCTCCGCGAGTTCTACCTGCAACCCGGCGGCGGCTTGGCGACCGAGGTCCCGGGCGAGTCGGCCCCGGACAACTACCGGTACGACCCGGCCGATCCCACCCCGGCCGTCGGCGGCTCGCGGTTCCAGTTCAACACCGGCAGCGTCGACAACACCGCACTCGAGGCTCGCCCCGATGTGCTGACCTACCCGACACCACCGCTGGAACAGGCCGTCGAGATCATCGGCGAGGTCGGAGCGGAGATCTGGTTCCGCTCCAGCCTCGCCCACGCGGACGTGTTCGTGCGGGTCTGTGATGTGCGGGCCGACGGTCGTTCCTTCAATGTCACCGACGGCCTGGTCGGCGTCACCGACGCCGACCACGACACCCGCGCGACCGTGACCCTGTTCGCCACCGCCCACCGATTCGAGGCGGGCCACCGCATCCGCGTCCAGGTCTCCAGTGGCGCCTTCCCGCGCTACAACCGCAACCCGGGTACCGGCGAACCACGCGGCAGCGCAACACAATTGCGCGCGGCCGAACAGACCGTCCACCACGACCCGGCCCGGCCCTCGGCGGTGATCCTGCCGATCCACCGGAGCTGAGCCGGGCACGTCGCCGGAGGTGCCATCGTGTCCTCCGCGGCCCGGTCGACCTGCGCCACCGCTCACGCCGAGCCGTTGAGCCTGCCCAGCACCTCGTAGCCGTTTCGCCGCGTCACCGACAGCGCAGACCGGCGCCATCGGCTGACCGCGCGCCGGCGCGCGGCGTGGCGACACCCGGCACCCGAGCGGCGGCTCCTACCGGTGTCGAATGCTGTTGCTGTCGTGGGCGATGAGGCCCGCGCGGAGCCGGAACCGGTCGTCGGGTCTGCGAACGTCGAGACCGGTCAGTTCCTGTATCCGCTTGATGCGGTAGTCGACAGTGTTGACGTGGACATACAGCTCGCGAGCGGTCCGCCGCCGGTTGAGGTCGGTGGCGAGGTGAATGCGCAAGGTGTCCAGCAGGTTCGGAGCGCTCACCAGTGGCGCGACGGCCGCGGCCAGGAGGTCCAGTGCGATACCGGGACGGGCGAGCTGATGTTCGATCACGAGATCGGCGAGGCAGTACAGCCGGGCGGGCAGGCGGTGCTGCCGGGTGAAGGCGACCAGTTCGTGTGCCAGGCGCACCGCTTGCGGGAGCCGGGCCACCTCGCCGTGCACGACGACGATGTGGCTGTCCTGACGCAGTGCGCCGGACAGGATCGCGGCGGCCTTCCCGGTATCGGCGTCACTCAGGTCCGTGACGGGCACCAGCACCGTCGCGCCCCGCAGCCCGGCCAGGGCGAGGACGGCGGTCGAGTACTCGGTCAGCCCGGCGCGGGCCAGATCCCACCAGTGCGTGATCTCCGCGCGATTGCCCAGCGGCCTGCTGAACCGCACCGCGAAGACCCAATAGGTCTCGGCCAGAGCGATATTGCCCGCTCGGGCCAGCACCGCCGGATTGCGGCCGGCCAGCAGTGCCGCCGCGACCGCGTGCACCGCCCGGGTGCGGTCGGTGGCGGCACCCGACACCGACCGCAGGTACGCGCGGGAGACGGCCGCGGCGATGATGGTCCTCGCGGCGAACAGGGATCGGAACGTCTGCTGGGGTACCGGGTGGTCGGCGCGGCCGATTTCGTCGAGGACGACCTGCATGCCCGTGTGCACGCAGCGCACGACGACCGGCAGCGGAATCTCGTTGTGCGCACACCGCGCCGCGCACTGCTCGATCGCGGTGACCCGATCCGCGTGGTCCCTGCCGTCGAGGACCGCCGCGGCGACCTCGAGGCAGGCGGCGACCGCGCGCCGGATCTCCTCGTCGTAGCGGTGGTCGCCGCCGTGGGCCGTGATCAGGCGCTGCGCCACCACCGCGGCGAGCGCGCGGGCATCGATGAGCGGCTTCCGGTTTCGTCCCGGTGCACCTGCCCGCACCGCCTTGTCGCGGCCGCGCCCGGCAGCCGGTGATCTCTGCGCCACGACCATCGGTCACCTCACCACTTCTGCCGAAAACTGCATGGTTTCCAGCCGAAACCGTAGTGTTTACTTGTGGTAACAACAAGGTCGCACGGTTACCGGCCGGTCCGTGGATGATTCGGCGCAGTTCACTGCCTATGATCCAGAGGTGGTTCGTTCCGGAACGGGAGACCGGCCCTCGATCTTCGAGGCGGAGATCCGTTCTCTCCCCAGTGGTTACACGGGTCTTCCGCGGCAACTGGTCGAGGCGTCGCAGTTGCAACGGCTGCGGCACGGTGTGCTGATGGCCGTGACCGATCACGGCTACGGGCAGGCGACGATCGCCGCGATCGCCGAGCGGGCCGGGGTGTCGAAGAAGACGTTCTACGAACACTTCGCGGACAAACAATCCTGCTTCGTCGAGGCCTACGAGTACGGCCGGATCGCGGTGCTCCGGGACACCACGATCGCGGCGGTCACCGCGCAGGCCGCCGGGGCCGGTCCGGTGGAGCAGATACGGCGGGGCACCGGCGCTTTCCTCGACTTCATGGCGCGGGAGGCCGCCTACGCGAAGGTCTTCCTGTTCGAGATCCTGTCCGCGGGACCCGCCGCCGTCGACCGCTATCTCCGATGCCGGGCGGACTTCACCGCTTCGCTGCATGCGTGGCATCTGAAAGCCCGCGCGGTGCATCCGGACTGGCCGGAGGCCCCGGCGGTCGCCTACGAGGAGGCGACCGCCCTGGTCCACGGGGTCACCCTGTGCCGGGTTGCCGCCCAACGCGCCGGCGAACTCGGCGACCTGCTGGAATCCCTGGTCGAGGGTCAGCTGGCGGTCCTGCGCGTCCCGGCCGGCGCCAGCGCGGACGAGCGGTCCGCACCGGCCGGCTGAACGCTACGAGGAACCCCCGGACCCGGTGGGCACGGCCCCGATCGCCGGCAGTACCACCGAGCACCGCACCGGCTCCGCATGCGCGGGGTCCAGTGCGTTGAGCACGTCGCGGGCCGCGACGGGATCCGAGGCGAGCGACAGGTGATCGGCCAGATCCTGCGGGCACTGGTCCTGCACCGTGAAGTTGGTCGAATTCGGCTCCGCGACAATGCCACTGGTGTACGGGATCACCAGTTCGTCGTAGCGGGTGACGATCTGGGTGTAGGAGACGTCGGGAACCGTGATGCCACCGGCGTCGAGTTGCTGGACGAATGCCGATGTCGCGCCGAATTCCACTGCGGCAGGACCCTCGGCGGAGCCCGTGTTCAGTCCGAAGGAAGGGCCGACCCCGTGCACCAAGGGAGCCAGCCCGACCATCGTGGCGACCTTCGCCGCACCGTGATCGAACTTGAGGTATCAGTACGGCATGGTGGCGCCCTCGGAATGCCCGACGATGTCGACCTTCCGGGCTCCGGTGGCGTCCAGAACCCGATCCACGAAGGCGTCGAGCGTACGCGCACTGCTTTCCATCGAGGCCAGCCCGCCGACGAATCCGGCCGACGATCCGCCGTTGTCGTTACCGTAGGTGAGCGCGAACACGCAATACCCGTTGTTCGCCAGCAGCGGCCCGTAGGTCTGCCAGTTGTCGGTACGGTTGGCCAGGAAACCGTGGACCAGCACCACCGGCTCCGGATGCTCGGGAGTCGGCCGGCACCCCCAGTCGTTCGTTCCCGGTGGCGCGGCGCCGGCACCCTGTAGCGCGCTGGTGGCGGCGTCGAGAAGGAAGTGGTACGGGACCGGATACGGTGTCGGCGGCGGGTCGGCCGTGGCACTGCCCGCAGCGCACCACGGGATCGCCGCCGCCACCGCGGCGCCGAAAACCGCTACACCCCACCGTCGTTTCTTCTTCAGGTCGGTCATGCGCGGACTATGGCACGGCGCGCTCCGCCCCGATCGGGGATCTCGAGCATTTTGTGACGCAACCACATTCGAGATTGTGATGCGCGACAGGCTGCCGAGATTCCGCCTCGGCACCGGGGTCGATCAACTCCCCCAGCGCGAGGGTGACCAGCGGGGTGTCCGGGGCCGCCTTCAGGACGACGGCCAGAAATGTATCGTTAGCGATGTATTATTCGTCGAGCCGGGAGAGTTCGCATCGGAACAACAGTTCCGGCCTGCCCGGCGTGACGCCGCCGCGGAGGAGTCGTGTTGACAACAGCTGAAGGCCGACAGCGAGGGCGGCTCCGCCGGACCCTCGCGATGGTGATCGCCGCGGTGACGATGAGCGGCCTGGCCGCGGCCTGCGGAAGTACGTCCCCGCCACCGGCACCCGCCGCCACCGCCACGACACTGGGTGTGCCGCCCGATCGGCAGCTGCACGAGCGGGTCGCGATCAGCGAGTTGCCGGTGCCGCCGACCGCTCCGACCGACGCGGCCGGATCCTGTACCGAGGCGGTCAATCCGCATCGGACCGGCTGCGTGACGGCGCAGTGGGGCGGGCTGGGCGCGACCGGATTCTTCCCCGACAGCAGGTACACCCTGGTGGGCGTGCGGTTCGCCGGTGCGCCGGCCGCGCCGGACCCGGCCGCGGTCTACTCCGGGCCGCAGGTGCTGCTGGTCCGGACCGACGGCGGCGCCTTCGCCGGCGGCGACGCGTGGAAATGCCTGTCGTGTGTGCCCGCGGCCAACGCGCAAGGGGTCGACGCCGCACAGTTCACCTACCCCATCCGCGGCTTCCGCGACGGGAAGCGGGTCTTCCTCGGGCACAGCATCCTCGATTGCGGCGAGTTCGAGGTGAGCGACGATCGGTGTACCCCGGACCGGATCCACATCTATCCGATCCGCTGGAACGTCACCCCCGACGGGTCCGGCGACGGCGGCGCCTACCGCGAACCGCGGCTCAATCCCGACGACACCCACCTGGGCTGGAACTACTTCCCGGGATTCACCGGCGACCTGAGCCCCTCGGCCACCATCCAGTACGGATTCATGGGCACACTGGAGTTCGACCCGCATCCGGCCACCGGCAGCCCGCTGGTCCCCCGCTACGACCTGACGAACGTGACCACCCTGTACAACCCGGCCCCGCAATACCAGTACTGGGTGACCGACGGCGACGCGCTGAAGATCAACCCGGCCGGCATCATCGGCGAGTTCCGGGGCTGGACCGCCGACGGCCGCGCCGCGGTCGGCCTGACCCCGCACGATTCCGGCAGCGTCGACCTGTGGGCCACCGACAACCGCACCGGACAGTCCCGGCCGCTGACCGACCACGCCGAGTACAGCGACCCGATGTCGGCCTCCCCCGACGGCAGATGGACACTGGCGGAACAGGTTCTGGGGTCCGGGCGGCTGGACTTCATCTCCGGCCTGCGCGGCATTCCGCCGATCACCGACCTGTTCACCACCGGGTACGTCTCCAGCATCCGCAACAACGGTCAGCGCCGGTTCTTCGCACCGTACCTCGTGAACGCGGCCGCGGACCGCAGCCAGCAGATCAACGCCGGCGGTGATCCGAACTGGAACGCCGCCGCCGACCCCGCGTGGCTGGCGGACAGCACCGGTGTGGTCTACGCCGAGAACCAGGTCGTCACACCGGCCTGCGGTGGCGGCAATCCCCTGCCCTGCCCGGCCTCCGCCGAACCCGGCGGGCGGCACAGCCGCGTCATGATCGCCCGCTTCCCGGATCTGGCACCGCAACCGGTCCCGGTGATCCCGCCGATTCCGGACGCCGTGCCGTGGGGCACGCCGTACACCCCCGGCGTGGCGCTGCCGACGCCGAATCTTCTTGCGGCGGGCAGCTATACGCTGACCGGTGCGCGGCACGGCACTGCCCGCGTCGAACTGGCCGGTACGCCGCTCACCTCGATCACGGTGACCTACACCGCTTTCAGCGACGACGGCGACCACACCGTCGACGGCACCGAGAGCGCGGCGATACTCCCCGACCACAGCGTGAACCTGCACGAGCACCTCACCCTGTCGGGCCGGCGGACCGGGACGAAGACCACGAGCGAGCCCGGCGGCTTCACGATGAAACCGCAAGTGCTACAGAACAATTTCCAGGCCACCGGCACGCTGACCACCACCGTCGACGGCCACGCGTACACCCAGCCCGGGAACGGGGACTGAACGCGAGGTGGTGATCAGCGGCCGGCTCGACTGGCAGGTCGGCCGCCGCGGCAACTGGTCACCGGACATGGGAGACTTCCTGCAAGGCGCGCTGACCACCGACGACCGCCCCGCCGGCGAGCGCGAACTGCTCGCGCACTATCGCGACGCGCTGGAACTGCCCGCCGATGAACTGCCGACGACGGACGAGATCTGGCTGCGCTACCGCGCATCGGTCACCCACGGGCTCACCAGCTGGCCGGCCACCGCCAGCGCCGGAGAACTCCGGCAACGCCCCGACATCGCCCTGGCCCAACGCTATTCGGCCGCCTACACCGACCTGAACACCGCCGACGCGATCGCCACCCTGGACAGCCGACCGTGCGGCCCTCGGTGACGTACCGACAGCATCGCCGCCTGCGATACATCGCCGAGAATGTATCGCAGGCGATGTAATCTTCGGAGATGGATGCGCAGCGATTGCATCGCCTCGGGAAGCGGCTCATCGAGCTGTCCCGGCAGCACGTCAAGCTCGACGCCGACGAGCGGGCGATCGGCGCGTCCACCGAGGGCCTGTTGCTGGAAGACGTACTGCTGCACCCGGACAGCACGATCAGCAATATCGTCGAACGCACTGGCTTCTCGCAGGGACACGTCTCCGCGCGAGTCGCCCGATTGGCGGACCAGGGCCTGCTCAGCACCCTCCCCGATGCCGCAGACCGGCGCCGCACCCTGGTCCGCGCGACCCCGACGCTGCAACGCGCCATCGATCGGCGGCACCGCGTACCTCGGGAAGTGTTCACCGAAACGCTCGCCGACCCGGGTACAGCCGACCGGGTTCTCGCCCTCCTGGACGAACTCGCCGACCTGCTGTTACCCGCGGGAAGCGACGGCCCGTGAACCGGACATCCACAGTCCGGCAACCGATTTCGACGACCTGTGGTGGCACTTCGGCATCCTCACCCTGATCGTGGTCGTCGTCGTTCCCAGCAAGAAATCTTGATCCGCACGCGCTGACGGGGCGGCAGAACAGGATCTCCCGTTCCGGCCTACTGCGGCCGCGCGCGGATGGCGAGCAGCGCGGTGTCGTCGCTGGCGAAACCACCGTGGTAGTCGGCCAGGATCGCGGCGATGTGATCGATGGTCGCGACCGCGCCGAGGCCGTGGCTGTCGGCGAGGGCGCGCGCCAGGTTGCTCTCATCGAAAATCGGCTTGTGTGGCTGCGGGCCGGCGGGGTCGGCCCGCGCTTCGCAGGCGCCGTCGGTGTAGAACAGCAACAGGTCGCCGGGACCGAGCCGGAATCGCACGTCGGTCAGCTCGACGTCGTCGAGCACTCCGAGCAGCGTGCCGACTGTCCCGACCGGCCGGACGCGACCGTCGGCCCGGCGCACCAGCGCGGGTGGATGTCCGGCCAGGCACAGCCGGCCGGTGACACCGGCGTCGCTGGTGCGGAAGGTGGCCTGCACCGCGGTGAGGAATCGCGGTGCGCGCTGGGCCAGCATCGCGGTGTTCAGCCGGTCGAGCACGATCGCCGGCGACAGATGTTCCCCGGCGTCGGCGCGTACCGTATAGCGGGCCAGCGCGGTGACCCTCGCCGCGTCGGTGCCCTTGCCGCACACATCACCGAGCACCGCGGTCCACCACGGTCCGCGTGCCTGGAACAGGTCGTAGAAATCTCCGACCACCGATACCTCGCCCGAGGCCGGCAGGTATCGCGCGGCACTGTCCATGCCCGGCACCGGCCGCAGTACCGGCGGCAGCAGGCTCTCCTGTAGACTGCGGGCCAACTCCGCGGACTGAGCCAGCGCATCCTCGGCAACGTTCAGTGCGACGCGGGCGGCTTCGAGCGAGACGCGATGATTGACCTCGTTGGACACCGCCCGTGTCAACAGCGCCAGGGTGTCGAGATCCTCAGCCTTCCACGAGCGCGGCCCGGCGTCGATGACACACATGCTCCCGATCGGATACCCCTCCGAACTCTGGATCGGGAACCCCACCCATGCCCCCACCCCCCACGGCCCGATCGCGGGATGGCCGGCCGTGCGGGGATCATTCGCGGCATCCTCGACGACGAAGGGCCCGTTCATACCCACGGGGAAATAACAGAAACTGTCCCCGACCGCGTTCTGCCACTGCTCGAAACCCTCGAACGGCAGATGCGGTACCGACTTCCAATAGGTGCGGCTCTCCCCCACGAATGTGATCGCGGCGATCCCGCATCCGGTGACCGACGCCGCCAACCGCGCCAGATCATCGAACACACGCTCCGGTCCGCTGCCGATCTGCCCGCTGGCCGCGAGTGCCGCCAGCCGCGCCGGGTCCGACAGCACCGCCGGGAGCCCATCGGCCCGCACACCCTCCGGATACACCACCGCTCCGATCAGCCTCACCCGATATGTCGAACCACAACTCTACGCAGCCGGGTCGGCACGGGTCGGGCCGCAGCGTGGCGGCGGCTCGTTGACCTGCGGTGCAGCGGTCCGCACAGCGGCGGGGGCCACGGTGACCTGCCCCGGTCGCTCGGCTCGGCGCCGCGTGTGACGCTACCGGTCGCCGCGGTGGCGGGCAGAGGCTCGATCGATACGGCGTTCGGCCGCCCGGTGACCGCGCCGCAGGCGCAGGGCCGTGCGCAGCCCGGGATGTCCGGTGCCGTCGGCGGCGACCGCAGTGGATCCGGTGAACTTTCGTTCCGAGGCGGTCTCCGGCGCGTCGTCGGAGGTCGCGATGAGGAAGCGGTCCGGCAGGGCGAGTTTATGGATGGTGCGCATGACCAGGAGGTATTGATGCAACAGCGGGCCACTGGTGTAGGGGAGATCGTATTTGTCGCAGAGGGCCCGCACCCGGACGGCGATCTCGGGATAGCGGTTACTGGGCAGATCGGGGAACAGATGGTGCTCGATCTGATGACTCAGATGGCCGCTCAGAAAGGCGAGTACCGGTCCAGCGTCGAAGTTCGCCGAACCCAGCATCTGCCGCAGATACCATTCGGGCCGGGTCTCCTGTTCGATCGCCGCGGCGGTGAATTTCTCCGCGCCGTCGGGGAAATGACCGCAGAAGATCACCAGATAGGCCCAGACATTGCGCAGCACGTTCGCGGCGAACACGGCGGCCAGCGTGCGCCGCCAGCGTGCGCCGCTCAGCGCGGGGAACAGCAGGTAGTCCTTGCCGAGTTGCCGGGTGATCTTCCCGGACAGGATCCTGGCCTGCGCGAACTTCTCGGCCCGCGTCGTGGCCCGGGCGCGTTCGGCATCGAGGCCGTGGATGGCGATTCCCCACTCGAAAGCGGCCGCCAGCAGGATGTTCTGCAACGGCTGCAACAGCATGTACGGCCGCCAGCGCTGGTCGCGGGTCACCCGCATCACACCGAAGCCGATATCGTCGTCCATGCCCAGCACGTTGGTGAACACGTGGTGACGATAATTGTGCGCGTAGCGCCACTGTGCCGACGAACCTGCCATATCCCATTCCCAGGTGGTGGAATGGATTTCGGGATCGTTCATCCAATCCCATTGGCCGTGGCCGACATTGTGCCCGATCTCCATGTTCTCGATGCTCTTCGCCACGGCCAGCGCGACCGTACCCACGGCGATCCCGATTCTGTTGCGGCTCAACATGATCACGAGCCGTGCCGCGACATCGAGACCGCGCTGGGCCGCGATCGTGCGGCGGATGTATGCCGCGTCCCGAGTTCCGCGGCGGTCCTCGATATCGTGCCGGATCTCGTCGAGTTCGCGTCCCAGCGCCTCGATATCGGCCGCGCTCATCTGTGCATAGACGGCGACGTCGGTGATTGCCATTGTTCCTGCCCTCGGGTTCCTGTGAGGTGGCCGCGGGGAGTGGTGATCGCGCCCTCGATGGCGACGCCTCGCCCGCTGTCGTTCCGGTCGCGACCTGCCGGATCGGCGATCGCTCGACACATGAACCGGTTACCGCCAGCGTAGGTGCCGTAACGGGATATATCTACAACGTAGTGTTACATTGTTAACACAGTCCGTACGGCACGGTCATCGGCGGCCCGGATCGTCGCTGGACAGATTCGCGGCCAAGCCGGTCAACAGGATGTCGAGCCCGCGTTCGAGCTCGGCGGTGCCGTCGTAGGCGTCGAGCACCGGCGCCAGTTCGCGCAGCAACGGGAACTCGCTGATGGGCAGTCGATACAACCCGAGGCGGAGCACGCCGTCGGTCTCCTCGGGATTCTCCACGATCTCCTGCAGTTCGTTGAGGATGTGCCCGAACAGGAATCCGAAGAAGGCTCGATAGACGTGCAGCGCGTCGGCGCCGGAGAAGCCGGCACGTGTCAGCAACGCCAGCATGTCTTCCAGCGGCCGCAGCACCGCCCGCGACCGCAGTCCCAGCGGCGTCGCCAACGGCCGGGTCACCAGCAGCGGCACCACTTTCGGATAGGTCAGCGCCAACCGGCGGAAATCCCTCGCCACCACTCGCAACTGGGATGTCCAGTCCGGGGCGCCGGCATCGACCGACAGCTGCGCGAACACGATCTCGGCCACACCGTCGAGCACCGCGGCCTTGTTCGACACATGCCGGTAGATCACCATCGGATCGCGCCCCACCGCATCGGCCAGCCGCCGCATCGACATACCCTCGACCCCGTCACGGTCGACGATCTCGAGCGCGGCCTGCAACACCGCCTCGCGCGTCACCGGACTACGCCGGCGACCGGCGGCCGAGGGCTCGGTTGCGGGCCGCGTGGATTCACTGTCGATCGGTGATTCGGCCATGGTGGGGAGGGCCTCCTGTTCTGAACGGCTGAAATTCTTCGATAGTGTAGACCTACATTGTTGACGTAAGGGTCGGGAAGGCGTGTACTGGAAGAGCGGATCCACTGGATCGCCGTGCTGAGCATGATTCGATTTCGTCGCCGAACAGGAGCATTCCGATGGCGCCACTACAGATTCATCACCGCTCGGCCCGGCATCGCGTTCCACCGGACTGCACTCCCCGATTGCGGCTGAAGCCGAAGGCGGACAGCACCGGCTACCTCGATGGCGCATGGTGGCCCCGGTCGGGCAAACTGACCGCCGAGCTGCCGGATCTGCTGGCGGTCCTGTCGGTGCGGCTGGGAACCGTGCAGCGTGTGGTCTACGACAGGGCGAGCTGGTCACACGTCCCCCGGCAGCTGATGCTCGGCGACCGGACGGTCCCCCTGGACGCCTACTCGTTCGAGCTCGGCAACACCATGTACGTCTACGGCAGCGCAGGTCACGTCATCGTGCTCCGCGTGATCACCGCGAACACCGACCGCGACACCGCGCACTCCGCCCTGATGACGATGGTCGCCCGCGACCCGGCGGCGCCCCCTGTTGCCCAGCCGGTACCGCGAGTCGCAACCCGGTCGACCGAGTAGATCGCGAATCGCGGACCGAGCAACCCGGCACCGCTCAGCGGACCGAGCGGATGTCGCCGGGCACAGTGCCGCCCTCGGAGGCCCACATCTGTTGCGCGGCTGCGTTTTCCGAGTCGTCGCTGCGCGCTCGGGTGGCGGCGGCCAGCAGTTCGGCGGCCGTGGACGAATCCGCCGACGAGGAGGTGGCGGCGGTCATGACGGCTTCCGCCACCTCGCGTGCGGTGTCCGGCGGGACGACCAGCAGAATCATCCGACCCCCGCCGACGGCGAGGACGTCGACGGTATGCGCCGGTTTGAACCGGTATCCGTCGAGCCGGACCCGGCGCCCATCGGTGATGAATCCCCTTGGCGTGGTGGACCATTCGAGGAGATGGTAGGTGATCCGATGAATGGTCCCGAGCTGTGGCTCCAGGAAGGCGAGCAGCTCGGCGGCCTCGACGGTGAGATCGTCGCTGCGAGGCCACCACGCACCGTCGAGATGTCCCGAGCCGGGTGCGCCCGA
Source organism: Nocardia sp. alder85J (assembly GCF_020176955.2). Lineage (GTDB taxonomy): Bacteria > Actinomycetota > Actinomycetes > Mycobacteriales > Mycobacteriaceae > Nocardia. Next base: position 87,755 of record NZ_JAIUCZ020000009.1, on the reverse strand, counting down.
CCGGCGCCGAACCCGTGCACCGGTTGCGGACGGGGGGTCACGGCCGGTATCGGCCGGAAGCGTTTCGATGGTCATGACGACTACTTCTTTCTGCCGGTGATCAGCTGGGCTGGGGCACATTGAGGTGGCAGGTACCCACAGTCGGGTGCATACCGAGGTAGTTGAGCGGGCCGGCGATGATCGTGACCGCAATGGTCCCAGCGGTCGCGCAGGTGGTCGGCGCACTGGTGTAATAATGCCGCTGAGCACCGGCGACAACACCGATGATCAACCAGGCCAACACCAGAATTCCGACGATGCCGGCCGCTCCGGAGCGACGCACGGGACGAAGCCTCCGACTGTCGCTCGCATAGGTTCTCATAGCTTTTCGTTCTCCACATCGTTCGAATTGAGGGCTCTGCTGAAGTGCGCGCGAGTCATCGATCGCGGTGTGACGGAACGGCGTGCCGCCGGCTCACCGGCTCGGCCGCACCGCCGGAAGTGTCGGTGACGACCTCGGTGGTGCGGGTGTCCGCGCGGGCGGGGACGGTCCGGCGGCCGTATTCGGCGTCGCGGAGGTCCCGATCCCGGAGATCCTGGCGGGCGGCACGGCCCCGGCGGGCGGTGCGACGGGCACCGGCGAGCAGTAGCGCGAGCCCGGCGATACCGATGCCGCCGACGGCGATGCCGTAGAGGAACAACACCCCGGTGGAGCCGGTGACGTGATAGCCGAACAGCGAGAAGTTGTCGGTCAATGCGTGGTTGGTTCCGCCGTTGGCGAAGACTCCCGCGATTCCGATGAGGACGGCGGCGATGAGGACGACGAGTCCGATGATGACGATCATGGGAATCCTCTCCGATCTGTTGTTTCCTCTCAGTACACGCTTGCCAACGCCGTATGTCAACGCTGTAGGTCTACTTAATTTTCCCTGCTCCGACGGCCGATGCTGCCGACAGCAATACCCCGGAGCGTCGCTGACGGAGGAGCGGAGGGACCATTGATCGGTGACCACGACCGGTCGTGCCCATGACCTCGGCTATGCGGCCGGGTGGCAGCTGATCCGGCTCCTGCCCGAGCGGTCGGCCGTTCGCCTGTTCGACGCGGCCGCCGACCGCGCGGCCCGCCGCAGCGAACACCAGCAACTGCGGCGCAACCTGTCCCGGGTGCTGGACACGACGCCCGACCGGGTCCCGGCCGGACTCGTGCGAGCGAGCCTGCGCTCCTACGCCCGCTATTGGCGTGAGGCGTTCCGGCTGCCGCGGATGGATCCGGCCCGCCTGGCCGACACCATCGAGGGTTCGGCGACCGGTCTCGAGCACATCCGGGACGCGGTCGACCGCGGTACCGGTGCGGTGCTGGCGCTCCCGCACAGCGGAAACTGGGATCTCGCCGGAATCTGGGTCGTCCAGCGCATCGGGCGACCGACCGTCGTCGCCGAACGGCTCGCCCCCGAGTCGCTGTTCCGGCGCTTCGTGCGCTTCCGCGAAGGACTCGGCTTCGAAATCATCGCCCGCACCGGCGACGCCACACCACCCTTCCCGACCCTGATCGACCGGCTTCACCGGGGCCGGGTCGTCGGCCTGCTCGGCGAACGCGACCCGTCCAGCGCCGGGGTGCCGGTCACCTTCTTCGGGGAACCGGCCCGGATGCCGTCCGGCCCGGCACGGCTGGCCATCGACACCGGCGCACCGCTGCTGCCCGTCCGGTGCTGGTTCACGCCGACCGGCTGGGGCTTCCACATCGACGCACCGGTCGACACCACCCACGGCATCCGGCAGACCACCCAGACCCTCGCCGATCGGTTCGCCGCAGGCATCGCCGCCCACCCCGCCGACTGGCACATGTTTCAGCCGCTGTGGACAGCCGATCTCCATAATCGCCCGGAACGCGGCACTGTCGCATAACGCTGCGGGCGGTACCGGCCGAGCGCCGGTATCCGGCCGATTCGCGGCCGAGTCAGGAGCGTCGCCATGACGCAATACGAAAGTCGCCCCGGGACCGGCGCGGCCACCGTGCCCCAGGACCACCCGGCGCGGGTGCGACTGAAGGCACAGCGGAGGAAAGTCGGCCATGTCGACGGGGCGTGGTGGCCTTACGGCGACGACCTCGCGAGCGAGCTCCCGGTGCGGCCCCGCGACCGGGCACCCTCCAATCGAGTTTCGGCAACGCCCCTCGAATTCGTCACCGCTGAATGGGTTGATCGGTTCAGCCACCGGCACCGCTACCAATACTGCGGGCACATCCCGCCCGCGGAGATGGCGGCCGCCACCAGGGGATTCATCTCCTCGCCGATGAACAGTCCACAGTGCTTCGAGGGCCACCGGGCCCACAGCCGATCACTCTGGTCACTGACCTTTCCGGTGTTTGCCCGATGCGGCGGATCCCGTTGTCCCAACCTTCGCATCCGTGGTCCAAGCGCGGTTCCCGTTGCGCGCCGGGCACTGGGGGTTGCGGCATCGCCAGTACCAGGCCCCGTTCTTCCGACGTTTGAGGTCCACCTCCTTTTTCCGGCATCCACCACAGTCGGGCGGCTGGGAGAAGGGCCCGGCATGCTGTTCCCCGAGGATCTTGCCGGCGAAGTGGGCGCCGCGGATGGTCAGCATCACCTCGCGAGTGCTGCTCTGCGACAACGGGTTCAGACTGCCCAGGATCACCGGGCGGCTGTCGATGACGACGATCCGTCGAGCACGATACAGCCAGGATCGTCCCGGGCCGCCCGAGCGGAGTCGATCCGGCAGTGGTCGAACACTTCGGTAAGCAACCACCGCTGGATATCCGGGCGATCGCTGCTCCGAAGTGCCTGCGGCGGAACAGGACCCAACTGCATGAAGTCGCCGAGCAGCACGACGGTACGTCCGGCCGACGCCACGGCCAGCAGAACATCGGGGAAGTGGAGCCGCACCTACCTCGTCGACCAGCACCACGTCGTACGGCCCTGCGGCGACGGCGGGATTGGTCCGGGACCGAGCGAGTGTCGTGGCAACCAGCCGTGCGGCACGAATGATCTCTCCCTGTGCATCTTGCGCGAGTGCCCGATACCTCTCCTCCAGTTCCTGATGTCGTTTCCGCAACGCCTCGATATTGCGGCTGCCGGTTTCCGCAGTGGTGCGCAGCAATTCGAGCTCGGCGAGCTTACTCGGCAAGCCCCGGCGGCGTGCCGACTCGACCCGGTCCACTGCGCCTTTCGTCAGTTCGAGTTCGTGGCGCAGCGCACGCAGCTCGCCGGCGGCCCGATCCAGGTCGACAGTCCGCCGATTCTTTACGGATTCCGCCTGTTCACGCGCCGACCCGATGCGCGCGATCTCCGCGGGGGGCGACTTCGGTCAGCCCAGCGCCGCGACCCGACAAGAGCAACGCCGGCCGAGGAAAGTCCTTGCTGTGACACAGTATTCAGGTTCGATAGGGTATCCGCGAACACGACACTCCCGTCGAACCGACCGCAAGGACGCGAACCCAACCACCCCGAATTCCGGTGGCCTCAGTCGGCCGCGACGCGTTACTCCCCTCGGTGGCCGGCGCGTGGCGCTTGCCCGGCCGCGCGGCTCATCTCGAGTACCGCGTCGCGGCGGCTGAGAGAGCCGACGGGCGAACCGACGTCGGGATCGGCGCTGCCGTAGATCCAGGTGGGCCCGTCGGCGAGGTGGTCGAGCGCTTTCCGGGCGACGTCGGCGGGATCGGCGAGATCGCCGTGTGGCCGGCCTGCCACGTCGAGCTTCCGGCGCAGCGACGGTGTGTCGGTGCTGCCGAGCGCGAGCACGTCCACGCCGCTGCCGCGCCACTCGGCCCACTGTGCTTCGGCAAGGATGAGGTCGAAGGCCTTCGTGGCTCCGTAGGCGGCGAGGCCGGCGCCGTCGTCGCTGCCGGCGTTGTAGACGAACAGCCCGACGTCCAGGTCGCCGGTGGCTTCCGAGAGTTCTGCCAGGGCACTGGAGATGCTGAGATCGAGCACGACGGTACGGACCTGGACGTCGTGCCGCGCCCGAATGTCATCGGCCGCGGCAGCGGCGTCTCCCGGAGGTCCACCAGGTCCACGTCGGGCCGATTGAACGTCTCGAGGTAGCCGGTCACGAACGGCGGGCGTTTGCCGGCGTAGAGGTGGTCCCGCGGGATCAGCTTTTCGACCGTCGCCGGGTCCTGCACGATGCCGCGGTACTTCTCCTCCAGGAACGCGCACCACTCCGCGTTCGCGTCCCGGTCGGTGAACAGGTCGGTGTAATTCGTGGTCAGCTTGGCGAAACCCGGTGCGCGCCAAATCGTCTCGTAGAACGCCCACCGCTGTTCCCTGGTGTCGTCGAATGTCGCCCGATCGTGCGGGACATGCAGGAATCCGGTGTCGTTGTCGGTGACGATCTCGCGGATACGCTCGAAGTCGGCCTTGATCCGGGCCTGTTCCTCGGCGGGGATGACCCGGTTGTTGAGTGGCACACACCAATTCGGTGTCCGCTGATACACCGTCAGCGACGCGACCTCGTCGGCGATCGCCGGGATGACCTGCACCCCGCTGGAACCGGTGCCCACCACCGCCACCCGCTTGCCCGCGAATTCCACCGGCTCCTCGGGCCACAACCCGGTGTGGTGCGCGATGCCCCGGAAGTCCTCCCGCCCGGGCACCTGCGGATAGACCGGGGCCGACAGCACCCCCGTCGCGTTCACCACGAATCGCGCCCGGACCTCCGAACCGTCCGCTGTGCGCACAGTCCACGACCCGGTCCCCTCGTCCCAGTCCTCCGCGACGACCCGCGCGTCGAACCGGATGTGCCGCCGCAGATCGAACCGGTCCACCACGTGGTTGAAATACCGCTCGCTCTCGGCCTGCCCGGTGAACACCTCCGGCCACGTCCAGTCGTTGAACAATTCCCTGGAGAAGAAGTAACCGTAGGTATAGCTCTCGGAGTCGTACCGCGACCCCGGATACCGGTTCCAGTACCATGTACCACCGACCCCGGCACCCGCCTCCAGCATCAGCACCGAGAAACCTGCCTCCCGAGCCAGATACAACTGATAGATACCGGTCACCCCGGCCCCTACCACCAGCACATCGGCATCGATTGCCGGATCGGTACCGCCGGCAGCCGTAGCATGTGTGGCCACAAATGTCTCCCCCACGAATATCTCCTGTCGCAATGGGCCGTACGCCAGCTCCGCGCGGGCGCGTCGGAACGCGCCGTGATGGGTGGTCGGTCTGCGCACCGCTCTGTGCTCATCCCCCGGACACCTGTCTTCTCTCAGGTCCAGGGACTGTTGTCCCACGCCCGGTCGAGCGGCTCCATACCGCCGCCGAAGGGGAAGAATTCCTGCTGCGCGTAGGTCTCGAGGCCGTGGCCGAGTTCGTCGAGGAAGGCGCGCTTGAGGTTCTGGGTGAACAGTTGCCGGGTGTAGCGCAGCACCAGGTGAGGCCGCTTGGCGAGATCGCGGGCGAGCTCCCACGCCCGGTCGAGGACGGCGTCCTTGGCGTGCACCTCGGCGACCGCGCCCCACTCCAGCGCCTCCTGCGCCGTCAGCTTCTTGCCCGTCAGCAGCATGTAGCGGGCGCGATTGTGGCCGACCAGTAAGGGCCAGATCACGTGCTGTCCGTCGCCGGGCACCAGACCGCGCGGGAAGTGCGCAGCGTCCTGGAAGTACGCGTCCTGCGACGCCAGCACGATGTCACCCATGAGCGGAACCTCGGAGTGGACGTTGCACGGCCCGTTGACGACGCTGATCATCGGCACGTCGACATCGAGCACGTTCGACGTGAGTCTGCGGCTGTACCAAGCCTTCTCGTCGAGCTTGTGTAATCTGCGGACACCGGGCATCGCGTCGTAGACCGGCTTTTCCGGGTACTCACCGTTGGGCAGGCGGCCCCAGTCGGCGTTGTAGTTCACCCCGGTGCCGACGTGGATGAGCACCTTGATCTCGCGGTCCCCGGCGACGTCGGCGAACGCGTCCGCCATGTCGTCGTGTGCCCGCCAGTCCCACACCAGGCTGCCGCCGTCGGTGTGGCACTGCATGAGCAGGATGCCCTCCTCGCTCAGCTCGAACCGGTAGTTCGGGTACCGGTCCTTGTACTCGGCGAACCTCGAGCGCTTGACCACGTGCCGTTCCCTTCGCTGCGTCGGCCCCTCGCCGACTTCACCACTGCCGCTGGGCATTTCCGATGTCGAACATCAGTAGACGCGCCACTGCCCCGACCGAGGAAGGACCCGCGCGACCACTGACTGAGAGGTCGCGGCTGAGCAGCGCCGGACGGACGAAAATGCAAACCATGGATCGTAGGTTCGACAGCTCGTCTCTCGGCGCCTTCCTGCGGACTCGGCGAGCATCTCTGCAACCGGAAGATGTCGGGCTGCGGCGTAAGCCGCGGCGGCGTGCCCCGGGACTGCGACGCGAAGAGATGGCGGAGCTGTGCAACATGTCCGCCGACTACTTCGCCCGACTGGAACGCGGCGACGGGCCGCAACCCTCGGAGAGCATGCTCGCGGCCATCGCGCGTGGCCTGCGGCTCACCCCGCACGAACGCGATCACCTGTTCCTGCTGGCGGGTTATCGCAAAGCTCCCCGCCACCTGCGGGTTCAGCACGTGAGCCCTGGATTGATGCTCGTGATGGACGGCCTCTTCGACACCCCGGCCCAAGTCATTGGCCCGACAGGCGAAACATTGCTACAGACCCCGCCCGCAGTGGCCTGCTGGGCGAACAGACGCACTACACCGGCCGCGCGCGCAGCGCCCCTTCCGCTGGTTCACCGATCCGACCGCCCGTGCGCGATACCACCCCGACGATCACGACAAGAACAGCCGCGTCAACGTGGCGCAACTCCGCGCGGCGGTCACCCGCGACGGGCCCGGCTCACCGGCAGCGGATCTCGTCGAATTCCTGCACGACACGAACGAAGAGTTCACCCGCTTGTGGGAGCTCCACGAGGTGGGCCTCCACTGGAGCGACACCAAACGATTCGTCCACCCCGAGATCGGCCGGCTGGACCTCTACTGCCAGCTTCTGCTCGAACCGGACCAGGGGCAGTCACTGCTCATCTTCACCGCCACCCCGGGCACCGAGGACGAGGAGAAACTCGCCTTACTGAAGGTGCTGGGCCTCGAGAAATTCACGGTCGCCACCGAGTGAGAGAGCAGCAGCCGGCTACCGGACGTCCGAGACGCACAGCCGCCGTGCTCCTCCAGCGGGGTGGACGTCCAAGGATTTGGTCGCGAGTGCGGTGTGGTGCCGCGTTCCGCTGTCCGGCGTGAACCGTGAACCGTGAACCGGCCGAATCCTTTTCGGGGCCCACGCCTCCTATCCTCGGACGGCCGCGAGGCCGAGGTCGAAGGAGGTCCGATGATGGTGGTTGTCGCCGCCGCGGTGGTCGCGGCAGTGTCACTGGGTAGCTGCGTGGTGTTCGTGCGGCTGCGCAGGAGGTCGAACAGGCATGGCTGATTTCACACGAACGTCCTGGCCGGGCGATCGCATCGTCACGGCGGCGCAGCAGGGCGACGAGGCATCCATTGCCGTGCTGGTCTCCGGCGCGTATCCGCATGTTCGCCGGTTCGCCTTCGCGCTGTGCGCGACGAGTCAGGACGCGGAGGACGCCGCACAGGAGGCGATGATCGTCCTGTTCCGCAAGATCGGGACGCTGCGGGCGGCTGCCGCGCTCGCATCCTGGATGTTCCGCATCGTGCGCAACGAATGCCTGCGCCGCACAAGGGCCTTGGCCCGCCTCCACCTCCAGGAGCTGATCCCCGAGCCCGCCGGACCGGCCGCCGAGGACGTTGTGCTGAATCGGCTGGAGATCGAGCGCGTGGCCGCCGCCGTGGCCGCGCTGCCCGCCGACCACCGCAGGGTGCTGATCATGCGCGACATTCAGGGCCTGCCGGGCCGCACCGTCGCCGCTGCCCTCGGGTTGAGCACCGCGGCCATGAAGTCACGCCTGCACCGCGCTCGCGCCACCGTGCGAGCCCAGCTGCTCACTGCCGATGGGAGCTCACTGCCGTGAATACCGACACTTCGTCACCCGAAACCGCACCCTCGGGGGTGCTGCTGGTGCACGGCGCCTGGCATACCGGCACGGCATGGGACGGCGTCGCGGCAGGACTGCGAGCACGCGGTATCCCCGTGGCCGTCGCCGAACTGCATCGCGGATCGCTGGCGGGCGATATCGCCGCCGCCGAGGCCGCGCTGGACGAGCTGGCGGGATCCGGCCCCGCCATCGCGTGCGGTCATTCCTATGGCGGCGCGGTCATCACCGGTCTGCCCGCGGGCAGGATCGCTCATCTGGTGTATCTGGCGGCGATGATGCCGGATATCGGCGAAACCAGTATGGGCCTGCTCGCCGGTGCGCCACCCAGCGATCTGCGCGCGTGCATCGTCGGCGATTTCACCGGCATCACCACCATCGATCCGGAGCGGGCCGGGCCCCTGTTCCATGCCCAACTCGACGCGGACAGCCGCGCCGAACACGTCACGAAGCTCGTCCCACAGGTGATGGCGCCCGGTTACGAAGCGACCACCACCGCGGCCTGGCATGCCCGGCCCAGCAGCTACGTACTGTGCACCGATGATCGCGCCGTTCATCCGGATCTGCAGCGCCGCTTCGGCACTCGCGCCACGCACACCATCACATGGAACAGCGATCACGGTGCCTTCGCCTCCCACGAGGCCGACACCGTCGAACTACTCGCCAGGCTCGCCGCCCCGGCAGGCTGAGCGTGCGGCCGGTCGCCACCGGTGATCAGCGCGACGGGCTTGCCGATCTTGGTGCTGGTCAGCGGGGCGACCGACTGCCGACTCCACACGCCGGACACGCGGCGACCCGCATCCACCGATAACCGGCTCGCACACCCGGTGGATCTGACATCGGCCTGGGGTCGCGGGTCGTACCTCGGCAACCGTGAGGCCATCACGCTGCCGGTCCACCACGATCTCCGCACGCTTCTCTTCCCGATCCCGGGGATGTCTGCTGCGAGGCGTCTCCAGTCCCGACCTGGTACCCGACCCCGATGCCATCTCGACCAGCCCCCGAGAATCCGCCCCGGCACGGTCGTCGCGCCGGGGACGGACTGCCCGCAACGGGAAGATATACTGTATCGAAAATGATTACAATGGTATGACCACAGCTCCTCTCATGCCACGGCCGTCCGGCCTGCGCTTCGCCGAGGCCAGCATGCCCGCGAATACCCGCACACACCTTGCACTCTTGCACGCAGGACTCGTCTAACGTTACTGTTGTGCAAATGGTCAGTCCTAATGACCACAACATCGACCCCCGCACCGCACGGAAGGACACCGGAGTCTGATGACCGAATTCACCGATATCACCTACAAGGTGGACAACGGACTGGCATGGATCACCATCAACCGCCCGGAGCGCTACAACGCCTTCCGCGCCCAGACGGTCGACGAACTGGTCATGGCCTTCAAACGCGCCTGGGCGAGCGGTGAGGTGGGGGTCATCGCTCTGACCGGCGCCGGCGACAAGGCGTTCTGCGCGGGCGGCGACCAGAAGCAGCGGATGGAAACCGGCGACTACGGGCCGTCGGCGAGCGGATTGTTCGAGGTCGAGGCCCTGCACCGCGTCATCCGCGACACTCCCAAGCCGGTCATCGCGGCGGTCAACGGCCTCGCGATCGGCGGCGGCCATGTACTGCACGTGCTGTGCGACCTGACGATCGCCGCGGACACCGCGCAGTTCGGGCAGAACGGTCCGCGGGTCGGCTCCTTCGACGCCGGCCTCGGCTCCGGCTATCTGGCCCGCGTCGTCGGAGAGAAGCGGGCCCGAGAGATCTGGTTCATGCTCCGCCGGCTGTCGGCGCAGGAGGCCCTGGAGTGGGGCCTGGTCAACAAGGTCGTTCCCGCTGCCGAGCTCGAGGCGGAGGTGCGTGCCTGGGCCGATCAGATGCTCGACTTCTCTCCCACGGCGCTGAAGGTCCTCAAGCAGTCGATGAACACCGACACCGAGCACTTCGTCAGCATCGGCAACATGGCCTACTCGACACTGGCGATGTTCGGTGAGACTCCGGAAGCGCAGGAGGGTATCAACGCCTTCAACGAGAAGCGCAAGCCCGATTTCACGCCGTTCCGAGGGAAGTGAGATGCAGTTCTCGGTAGAACAGCGCGAGTTCGCGGCGGCAGTCTCCGGGTACTGCCGCAGCCGGCTCGCGACAGTCGCGCAACGTGATGCGGTGACCGAGGGCGGGACTTTGTCCAACAGTCCCCAGGTACTGGCCGATATGGCCCGCAACGGGTGGCTGGGAGTTTCGCTGCCCGCGCAGTTCGGCGGCGGCGGGGCCGGATTCGTCGACGAGTGCATCTTCCTCGAGGAGTCCGCCCGCGGCTTGGCGCCCATCACGGGTTACTCCACGGGTCTCACCGCGGCGCAGACGTACCTGCGCTGGGGCACCGACGAGCAGAAGAAGACGATCGTCGCCAATCTCACCGCCGGGCGCCTCGAGGCGATCGCGCTCAGCGAGCCGGGCGCGGGATCGGACCTCGCCGGACTGCGGGTCAGCGCCCGCCTCGACGGGGACCGCTACCTGATCAACGGCCAGAAGACGTGGATCTCCGCGGCGCACGTGGCGCAGCACATCCTCGTCCTGGCCCGCGAGGACGGTTCCGGCACCAAGCATCAGGGCATGACACTGCTCATGGTGCCGGCCGATGCACCCGGTCTGACGATCCGCGCCATCGAGACGATGGAAGCGCACACCTGCAACGACGTGTTCTTCAGCGATGTCGAGGTCCCGGTGTCCGCGGTGGTGGGCGAGGCGCGCAACGGGTGGAAACAGCTCATGCGCGGACTGTCCATCGAGCGTCTGATCATCGCCGCGATGAGCATCGGCGGTGCCCGGCGCGCCCTAGACGATGTGGTCGCGTACGCGCGGGAACGCGAGCAGTTCGGCCGTCCCCTCGCCAGCTTCCAGGCCCTTCGGCATCGCCTCGCCGACCTCGCCACCGATGTCGAACTGGCGCGCACGTTCGTCTACGACGTGGCGACGAAGATCGACGCGGGGCTGGAAGACGATCTCGCCCGGGAGAGCGCGATGGCGAAGATGCGGTGCACCGAGGTCGCCAAGAACGCGACCCTGGAAGCGATGCAGATGATGGGCGGCTACGGCTATGCCCGCGAATACGGTATGGAGGGCCAGGTGCGGCGCGCCCTGGCACCGCCGATCTACGGTGGTGCCAACGAAATTCAGCGCGAGATCATCGCCAAACACATCGGCTTGTGAGCGGATCGCCGAACAACCATCGAGCTACGAGGGGCATGATGACCGACACGATCTTCTCGCCGACGCTGTTGTCCGGGAAGCGAATTCTGATCACCGGCGGTGGCACCGGGCTCGGCCGCGGTGTGGCGCGGCACCTCGTGGAGCACGGAGCCGAGGTGCATCTGTGGGGACGGCGTGCGGCGGTCCTCGCCGAGGCGGCGGCCGAGGCATCCGCCGCCCGGCCCGGATCGGTGCATTATCATACCGTGGACGTGCGAGACTACGAGAACGTCGACGCCACGATGGACCGGATCTGGTCCGAGTACGGCCCGCTGACGGGTGTGGTGAACAATGCGGCAGCCAACTTCATCGCGCAGACCAAGGACCTGAGTCCTCGTGCGTTCCAGGCGATCACGAGCACCGTGATGAACGGCTCCTTCCACACCACCCACGCCGCGGGCAAGCGCTGGATCGCCGAGGGGCTGCCCGGCTCCGTCCTGTCGACGCTTACCACGTGGGTATGGACGGGGTCCGCTTTCGTCGTCCCGTCCGCCATGGCCAAGGCCGCGGTGCATTCGATGACGATGTCGCTGGCCGTGGAATGGGCGAAGTACGGGATTCGGGTGAACGCCCTCGCCCCCGGGCCCATCCCCACCGATTACGCCTGGGAGATGCTCAATCCCACCGACAAATCCTCGGTCGGCGCCACCCAGGCCGATCAGATCCCGGCCGGGCGCCCCGGAACGATCGAGGAACTGGCCAACCTGACGATGTTTCTGCTGTCGGGCGCGTGCGACTATCTGACCGGCCAGACCATCGCCATGGACGGCGGGCAGATGCTGGCCGGCCCCGGCACATTCGCGGGCCTGACGAGCCTGACCGACGCCGATTGGCAGCAGATCAAGGAAACGAGCAAGGCCGCCTCCGAGTCCAGCAAGGCTCAGCGAAGCGTGTGAAACCCACCGCCTGCACCGAACGAGAGAGGGTGCGCATCCACAAGATGCGCACCCTCTCCGGTTTTCTCCGTCGTGGCGTAAACTGCGATCAGAGCGTCGGGCGATACCGGTACCTGCTGCTGCGGGTCGAGGCGAATTCAAGGATCCCCGAGCCGCGTACATCGCCGAGGGTGAATGCGCACAGCCGATCGGTCAGCGCCGAATCCAGCGCACGCGGCGACACCGAACCGTCGAGCGGATAACGATCGGATTCGATGCGATCGGCCCCCGCCGAAACACCGTGGTGGCCACCGTAACCGGCGCCCGCCATATAACCTCCGCCCGCGCGGCCGTCGGCATGGACGACGTACCGCTGCCCCGCGGCCGTCTCGACCACGACATCCCCCTCGACCAGATCCAGATCGGGGGTGAAGACCAGGGCGTGCCGGACATCCGTGATCGGGTCCAGGACGCCGCTCTCGTGCATGACGGCCCCTTCCAGCAGAATCCTTTCCTGCGCACGGGTTTCCACGAGCAGGAAGCCGATCGAGAAGTCCGGGAACTGAGCCTGGTACCAGACGTGCAAGCCCTGGCCCCCCGACATGGTGCGCACGCCGCGGGAGCGGTCACGCTGCCCGTACCAGCCGTCCACGTCGTAGCGCCGGCCGTCGATCCGCAGTGTCCCCTCGTACCGGCCGGACTGGAAGAGGTGGTCGAACGAGGTGTGCTCGGCGGAGGTGTTCGCGACCGCCACCGAACCGGACCACGCCGGAGTCCGCGCACGCCAGCCCAAATCGAATTCGGTGCCGATCTCGTTGGGGCCCAAACGAAGCCGCCAGAGTCGATTCGGCTCCACCACCTCGAAGCGGAAGGGCCCGGCGCCGTCGCGATCCGTCGCGCTCAGCAGCGTGGAGAAGCGCAGGTTGCGCTGCTCGCCGGCGCCGCTCACGACCACGAACCCGTCGGCGGTGTCCCGGGCCGGGTAGATACCGAAGCCCATGATCACCGAGGGCTCGAGGGTGTCCACCGGATGCAGGTTGAACATCAGGCGATCGAAGAACCCGTTCGGTAGATCGATGATCTCCGGTCCGACCAGCGGATCGTGAAAGATGCCACCGGATGTGCTTGTCATCGAAACTCCTTGTGGGGGCAGGCGTGACGCGTCGAATCGCGCGACTGTCGACGGGTCGCGTCGGCGGCCGCCGATCCGGCCGCACGCCGGGCGTCCTCGAGAAAGCGCTGTACCAGCGCGGGGTCGGAGTAATAGGGATCACCGATCCCGTCGAGTACGCGGCGGCGGCTGTATTCGTACAGGACGGCCAGTTTCCACAGCGCGAGTGTCGTGTACCAGGCGAGGTCTTTCAGATCTCGTCCGGTCCGGTCGCGATACCGTTGCACGAGTTCGTCTTTCGACGGATACCCGTCCTCGAGCAGCGCGGCGCCGAGTTCGGCGGTCGGATTCATCGACCGCCCCGGTTCCGGCACCGTCGCCAGCAGGTAACCGACGTCCAGCAGCGGATCGCCGATCGTCGCCAGTTCCCAGTCGAGCACCGCCCGAATGCGGCCCGGGGCATCCGGCGCGAGTACGACGTTGCCGATCCGGAAATCGCAATGAACAAGCGCCGCATCCGATTCCGGTGGCGTATTCGCCGCCAGCCACGCGTCGACATCGGCGAAGTCGGGCGGCGGAGCCCCCTGTTCGTCCGCGACGAGCCGGCGCATCCGATCCAGATGCCTGGCATTGAAGCCCTCGGGCCGGCCGAGTCGTTCGAGTCCGACTGCGCGCCAATCCACTTCGTGCAGGTCAGCGAGCGTGTCGATCATGCTGTAGCCGATCGATCGACGCTGATCGGGTGTGTCCAGCGGTGCCGGGGTGCGCGCGGTCACCACGGGACCCGGGGCGAAGCTCATCACGTAGAACGGCACGTCCAGCACCTCGCCCGCCTGGGCGACGGCGAGAACTTCCGGTACCGGTACCGCGGTCGAGTGCAGTGCCGTCAGCAGTGTCGCTTCCCGGAGCATGTCGTTGGCGCCCGGGGGAAGCGGCGGAGGCGGCGGGCGGCGCACGACGACGCTGGTGTCGCCACCGGTGACCAGGAAGGTCAGGTTCGAGTGCCCGTCCCCGATACCTCTGGTCGTGATCGGTCCCGACAGGATGTCGTGACCGATCAAGAACTCTTGCAGCGCTTTTCGAGTCTCAGCAGTCCAGTCCCAGCTCATCTCGGCTCACCGGCCGGTGAAGTGTGGGGTGCGCTTCTCCTTGAAGGCAGCCAGCGCTTCGGGCATGTCGTCGGTCCGGGTGAGCAGTGCCTGACCGCGATTCTCGAGTTCGAGAGCCGCCGCGTACGAGCCGATCTCGGTGTTGCGCTGAATGGCACGCTTGGACATCCGCACTCCGCCGGGCGAATTCTGCGCGATCTGCCATGCCATGCCGAGCGCCTCGTCCAGCAGTCGCTCCGACGGCACCACGCGGTTGACCAGTCCGATGCGCTGGGCTTCCTCCGCTTCGACAATGCGTGCGGTGTAACCGATCTCGGCGGCGCGGGCCGGGCCGACCAGGCGCGTGAGGTTGTACGACGTACCGAGTTCCCCCATCGACAACCCGACCTTGACGAACGCGGCACTCATCTTGAGAGTCGGTGCGGCGAGCCGGATGTCGGCGGCGAGTGCCAGCGCCATGCCGCCGCCGGTCGCCGGGCCGTGGATGGCGGCGATCACCGGAAACGGCAGATGCCGGATCGACTGGATACCGCCGGTCGCGGTCTCCTGGAACTTGAGGAATTCCCGGACCCCCATCTCGGTGATCACCTGGATCTCGTCGATGTCGAATCCGGCACAGAAGGCCCGCTCGCCCGCACCGGTGACGATGAGCGCGCGCAACCCGCTGTCCCGTAGCGCCCGGCCGGCGGCCAGGTACTCGTGGAACATCGTGACGGTCTGCGAGTTCAACCGGTCTGGCCGGTTGATGCGCAGAATACCGATGTCCGGCTCCACCTCCTCGAAGGTCAGCGTCTCCAGAACGGGAAAATCAATCATGTCTCGGCCTCACGTCGCTGATGTCCTGCTGTGCTATTTGCCCTCGAAGACGGGAGGACGCTTCTCCTTGAACGCGGTCAGCGCCTCCGTCATGTCCGGGCTGCGGGTCAGCAGGGCTTGTCCCCGGTTCTCCAGCTCGAGGGCCGCGGCGTAGGAGCCGACCTCGAGGTTCGCTTGCAGGGCACGCTTCGACAACTGCACGCCGCCAGGCGAATTCGCGACGATCAGGTCCGCGAGCGCGAGTGCGTCGGAGACGACGTCCCCGTCGCCCACCGCGTTGACGATGCCCAGCTCCGCCGCCTCCGCCGCGTCGACGATCCTTCCGGTGAAACAGATCTCGCTCGTCTTCGCCGGTCCGATCAGACGGGTCAGCAACCACGAAGTGCCCAGATCGCCCGCGGACAGGCCGATCCGCACGAAGGCGGCATTGAACTTCGCCGCGGGGCCGGCCAGGCGAATGTCTGCGGCGAGCGCCAGGGCCAGGCCGCCGCCCGCGGCCGGGCCGTTCACCGCGGCGATGACCGGTACCCGGAGTGCGCGAATCGCGCTCAGCGCCCGCGCCGCGCGCTCCTGCTGATCCAGCATGCCCAGCGCGCCCAGACTCGGCAGCGCGTCGGCGTCGGCCAGGTCGTATCCGGAACAGAACGCCTTCCCCGCGCCGGTCACGACGACCACACGGCAGTCGTCCTCGGTCCCGAGCCCCCAGGCGAGACGCTCGAGTTCGACGAACATGGTGTCGGTCATCGCGTTGTAGCGGTCGGGCCGATTCAGCGTGACCACGACGACGCCCGGCCGGACCTGCTCGGTGAGCAGGGTTTCGAACGGTTCTTCCAGGGTTTTCATCCGGGCTCCTAACGAGGTGGACCAGGTGGGAACGAGCAGCTCACTACCGGCGGAACCGTGGCTTGCGTTTCTCGACGAAGGCGGCGATGCCCTCGGCCGCCTCGCCGTCCTCGAACAGCGCCTGGATCTGGTCGACCTCGTATCGCGCGCCCGCGGCGAACGGCAGATCGAACGCCGCGTCGACGGTACGCACCACCGCCAGTTGGGCCGGCAGCGACGGACCGAGCAGGCCGCGGGCCCACGTCAGTGCGGCCTCGGTCGCGGAACCGTCGGTCAGCCGATCCACCAGGCCGATCCGGTAGGCCTCCTCGGCTGCCACCTGCCGGGCACTCAGCATGATGTCGAGAGCCCGGCCCCGCCCGACCAGCCGCGGGAGCCGCTGGCTGCCCCCGGCGCCGGGAATCAAACCCAGCTTGACCTCCGGCAGGCCGAATCTGCCGCCGGGACCGGCGACGCGCAGCGTACAGGCCATGGCGAGTTCGAGGCCGCCCCCCAGCGCGACGCCGTCGACCGCGGCGATGGAGATCCACGGCGCCGCCGCGAGCCGATCGTTGACCGCACGCATCCGGTCCCCGTACGCGGTGAAGGTCGCGGCGTCGATCGTCGACAGATGCTTGATGTCCGCGCCCGCGGCGAAGAATCCGGGCAGGGCCGAGCGGATCACCATGACCTTCACCCCGCCCGCCTTCTCGGCGGCGTCCATCGCGAGGTGCATGCCGTCGAGCAACGGAATGCCCAGCGCGTTGGCAGGTGGCCGTTGCAGGGTCACCACCGTGACCCCCGGTTCGGCCGTCTCCCAGGTGACCACATCCTGTGCCAGCTCTGCCACGTCGTCCTCGCATCCCAGCTACTCGTCGACACTGCCGCGGCCGACTCCTGCCCCTCGGAAGCTATCCATCCACCGGGCTGGAATCAACCATTAATTTGGTATGACCAAAATACCTCCCAGCCTGTAGCATCGCAAACTCACACGACAGGACCGGCTGCTGCTAGATTAGGTACGACCAAATAAATGGAAAGCAGGTAAGGATGTCCGACACGCCCTCATCGAGCACGGTTGCGCGACACCCGGTCCGGCTGCAGCCGATGCAGGTGCCCAAGGCATCGGATGTCCTCGCGAACGACCTCCGCGAGCGTATCCTCCGTGGCGAATTCCCCTCCGGTACCGCTCTGCCACCCGAGCGCGAACTGGTCACGCAAACGCAGATGAGCCGGACGACCGTCCGCGAAGCGCTCCGAATCCTCGAGGTGCAGGGGCTGGTGGTCATCAAGACCGGCCGCTCCGGTGGCGCGTTCGTGCAGCAGCCCGGCGGCGATGCCGTGGCCTCGTCGGTGAGTCTGCTCATCCGCGGTCAGCAGCTGCGGCTGACCGCGCTGCTGGAGACCCGGGAGGCCATCGAGCCCGCCTGTGCCGGCCTGGCCGCGAAGTACCGCACCGGCGACGACCTCGCCACGCTGGATGCGGCCAACACCCTGCTCGGCGATCTCGACATCCCACTCGAGCAGTTCCTCCGGGCCAACGTGGACTGGCATCTCGCGGTTGCGACCGCAAGCCACAACGAACTGCTCACGGGCTTCATGACAGCGCTGTCCAACGCGATCTACAGCTCGACGGAGAACACCGCCTTCGTCGACGACGAGGTACGCAAGACCACCTACCGCGCCCACAAGACGATCACGGAGGCCATCCGCGCGGGCGACCCCACAGCCGCCACGCGGCGGATGACCAAGCACGTCCACGGTTACGCCGAGGCCGTGGTCCGGGTCGAGGAGCGCACCGAGATCGAGTTACGCGAGGGCTGAGCGCCCCGCGTCACGCGGATACGGGGGTCGACAGGTGGGTCCGCAAGCCGGCCAGGATCTCGGTGTTGATCGCGCGGGTCTGCCGATCGCTCAGGCCCCACGGCGGCGCGATCAGGTCGAGGTGGTCGAAGCCCGCCGGGATCCGGGCCAGCGCGGCCGCGAACTCGGACGGCCGGCACGCGATCGCGATGGCATCGATCATGTCGTCGGTGACCGCGCCGATGAGCGCCTCGTCGTCGCGATCGCGGGCCGCCCGGCGGATCTTCTCCTGCGCGGCGCTCCAGCCGTGTAGCTCGAACATCCGATCGTAGACCCGGGACGCGGCGTACTGGCCGATCGCGAATGCCACCTGCCGCCGAGCCAGATCGACATCGTCGTCGATCGCGCACATGCGAATGCCCATGATGGTGACCTCGCCCGGATCGCGACCGGAAATCGCTGCGCCGGTGGCGATCTCGTCCGCTACCGGCCCGCGGACGTACTCGGCGGTGAACATCGGATGGCCCACCAGCCCATCGGCCAGTTCACCCGCGGTGCGGAGCATCAGCTTGTTCACCCCGGCGATCCAGACCGGAATCTCGGGCCGGATCGGTTCCGGCACTTCGGATGTGGGCGAGATGTGCACATGGTAGAAATGTCCGTCGTGGTGCACCGGCCCCTCATGCAACCGCCACAGGGCCTTCAGCACGGTGAGAAGTTCGGCCATCCGCGCGGCGGGCGCCTCGCCCGAGACTCCGTGCCACGCTTCCATCATCTTCGGTGTGCCGTTGCCCAGGCCGAGAATGACTCGGCCGCCGGACAATTCGTCCAGATCACGTGCCTCGGCCGCCCACATCAGCGGGCTCCGGCCCACTCCGTAGGCGATGTTCGAGCCGATGCCGATCGTGCGGGTACCCGCGGCGAGCGCCGCCATCGGCACGGTGGCCGAGCGGCTGTACAGCTCGCTCGTCCACACCGCCGCGCAGCCGATCTCCTCGGCCTCCCTGGCCAGTTCGGTCATCGTCGTGAACCGCTGCGGGCCGCTGCCGACCCCGAATGCGTTGACCCCGAACGTCGTCATATCGAAGATCCTGTCGTTGTCTCAGGCCCGACGGGGAAACCGGTCGAACTCGGGTCGCCGCTTGGCCTTGAACGCCTCTCGTCCTTCTTTCGCCTCTTCGGTCGCGTAGAAGAGGAGATTCGCGTCGTGGGCGAGTTGCTGAATTCCCGCGAGGCCGTCCTCGGCCGCGTGGAAACTCGCCTTCATCAACCGCAACGCCATCGGCGACAGTTCCATCATTCGCCGGCACCACGCGAGCGTTTCCGACTCGAGTTCGGCGAGTGGGACGACGGTGTTCACCAGTCCCATCTCCAGTGCTTCGGCGGCGTCGTACTGCCGGCACAGGAACCAGATCTCCTTGGCTTTCCGCACACCGAT
Source organism: Nocardia sp. alder85J (assembly GCF_020176955.2). Lineage (GTDB taxonomy): Bacteria > Actinomycetota > Actinomycetes > Mycobacteriales > Mycobacteriaceae > Nocardia. The sequence continues at coordinate 68,562 of NZ_JAIUCZ020000009.1, read as the reverse complement.
CATATCGGCCAGCAGCCCGGCGCCGAAGCCGCCGTCGAACGAGCCGACTCGTGGCCCCACCTGTCCGAGACGGGCGTTGTCCGCCGCGATCGTGAGGTCGCAGACGATTTGCAGGACATGCCCGCCACCGATCGCGTACCCGGCCACCATCGCCACGACCGGCTTGGGCAGCCGGCGGATCTGCACCTGTAGATCCGTGACGTGGAACCGGCCGATCGCCTCGGGCCGCCCGGGATCGGTGAGGTACCCGGTGTCGCCGCGGACACGCTGGTCACCACCGGAACAGAAGGCGCGATCACCCTGACCGGTCAGCACGATGACACCGATCGAGGGATCTTCGCGGGCGTGGGTCAGCGCGTCGGAGATCTCCACCAGCGTCTGCGGCCGGAACGCATTGTGCACCTCCGGCCGGCAGATGGTGATCTTGGCGATGCCGTCGAAGGTCCGGGAGTACTCGACGTCGTCGTACCGCCGGACCAACGACCAGGTCTGATTGTTGTCGGTCACCGCGCGCCCTATGCCATGGTCAGGCCGCCGCTGACGGACAGCGTCTGGCCGGTGATGTAGCCCGCCTCGTCGGCGGCGAAGAACGCCACGGCCGCCGCGATGTCCGACGGCAGGGCCAGCCGCTTCATCGGCACCGCGCGGGTCATGCCGCCCAGCACCTTGTCGGCGTCCTGACCGGAATTGTCGGCGAACTTGCGCAACGCGGGGGTGTCGGTGGGCCCCGGGCAGACGGTGTTGACGGTCACTCCCTTGGTCGCGACCTCGCGGGCCAGCGTCTTGGTGAAGGCGATGATGCCGCCCTTGGCCCCGGAGTACACCGCTTCCAGGGACGACCCGACCCGGCCCGCGTCCGAACCGATGTTGATCACCCGGCCGAAGCCGCGCTCGATCATGCCCGGCACGACGGTGTGATTCACCCGGAGGGCGCCCTTGAAATTGATGTCCAGGATCTTGTCCCAGAACACCTCGTCGGTGTCGAGGAACGTCATGAAATCGTCCCAACCGGCGTTGTTCACGGCGATCTCCACAGGACCGAGGCTCGCGGCGATCTGCGCGACGGCCGCCTGCACCGAGGCGGTGTCGGTGACATCGATCGGCACCGCGATCGCCTCGCCGCCGGCTGCCGTGATCTCCTTGGCCGTCTGTTGCGCCACTTCGAGATTCAGGTCCGCCACGGCGACCCGGAAACCGGCCTCGGCCAGCCTGCGCGAGATTCCCGCGCCGATCCCCTGGGCCCCGCCGGTGACGAGCGCTACGCGATTACTCATGGTTGTCGATTCCTTTCGATGACAGTTGTGGCGATTGCGTCAGGAGGCGAGTCGTGCCGCGCGGTCGAGTTCGTCCCGGAACTCCGGCGCCGCGATGGCGATCAGGCGCCTGCGGCGCTCCGCGAGCGGCTGACCACGCAGATGCGCGATACCGTGTTCGGTGACGACGCAGTCGACGTCGGCGCGGGCGGTCGTGACGATCCCCTCGTCCAGCCCGAATTTGATGGACGACCGTCCGCGCACCGTCGAACGGAGCGCGATGATCGATCGCTTCCCGGTCAGCGCGGCGGCGCGGGCGAAGTCGACCTGGCCGCCGACCGCACCGAGATAGGTCCCTCGACTCATCTCGGCGCCGACCTGCCCGGTCAGATCCACCTCGATCGCGAAGTTCACCGCGACGAGCGTCGACAGCCGGGAAAGTACTTGCGGCGCATGGGTGTAACTCGTCGGGCGGAACAGGATGGGAAGTTCGGCGACCCGGGCGTACAGATCGGCCGATCCCAGCGCGGTGCCGGCCACCGAGAACCCGTGGTCGAGTTGCTTGCGGCCGCCGGTGATCACGCCCTTGTCGATCAGCCGGAGGACGCCGTCGGTGATCATGCCCGTGTGGACACCGAGGTCGTGGTGCCCGGACAACGCGTCGAAGACAGCCGCGCCGGTGGAACCGATACCGACCTGCAGGGTGTCACCGTCGTCCACCAACGAGGCGATATGCGCGGCGATGACGCGATCGACGTCGCCGGCCGGACGGCGGTCCTCCTGCTGCAACGGTCGATCGGTCTCGAGGACAGCGGCGAAGCGACTCGCCGGCACTCGCGGGGAACCCGGGATCGCCGGCATCTGCTGGTTGATCTCCGCGAACAGCAGCGGGGTGTGCGCGATCGCATCCGCCATGTAGTCGACGCCGATTCCCAGCGAGCACATACCGTCCCGATCGGGCGGCGACACCTGGAGCAACCCGGCATCACACGGCAACCGGCGCTCGGCGAACATGCGGGGCAACGCCGAATAGTGACACGGGACGACCTCCAAGCGGTCGGTCGCTCCCAATTCCCGCAGGGCGCCGAGGCCACCATAGGACACCATCGTGTCGGTCGGCGACATCGATTGCGCCAGTTGATCGTTCCAGCTCAAGCCGGTGAACAGGCGCAGCGGGCCGGAGCCCGGGGCCTGCGCGAGCAGATCGTCGACGAGCGGGCGCGGCTCTGCGGCGGCCTGGCCCCACCAGACACCCATACCGGGCCGCAACCACCCGCCGAAATCGACCATCAGTCCACCCGTTCGAGGAGCGTGCCCGTGCCGAGGCCGCCGCCACAACACATGGTGACCAGTCCCAGCGCACTGTCACGGCGTTCCATCTCGGACAGGATCGTCGCGATCAGCCGGGCGCCGGTGGCGCCCACCGCGTGGCCCAGTGCGATCGCTCCGCCGTTCACGTTGACGCGATCCATATCGGGCTTCAGCTCGCGCTGCCAGGCCAGGACGACCGAGGAGAACGCCTCGTTCACCTCGAACAGGTCGATGTCCGCGACCGTCAGATCGTTTCGCTCCAGCAGTTTGTGGGTCGCGGGGATCGGCCCGGTGAGCATGATGATCGGATCGACGCCGACGGTCGTCTGGTCGGCGATCCGGGCGCGGACACGCAGACCGTGACGCTCGGCTGCCTCCCGGGTGCACAGCAGCACCGCCGCCGCGCTGTCACAGATCGGACTGGAGGTCCCCGCGGTGATCCGGCCGTTCTCGGGACGGAAGACGGTACCGAGCTTCGCGAGCGTCTCGAGGGACGTGCCCGGCCGTACCGTCTGGTCACCGGTCCGGACCTCGCCGTCGAGTTCCATCGTCACCATCTCGCCGGTGAACCGGCCGGCGGCGATGGCCGCGGTGGCGAGCGCATGGGATCGGACCGCGAATTCGTCCATCTCGGTCCGTGAGATGTTCCAGCGCTCGGCGATCAGTTCGGCGCTCTCGCCCTGGGTGACGAAGTCGTAGCGGTCCCGCAGCGCCGCGGGCCACGGCTCGCCGTACAGTTTGCTGATCTCGGCCGGGGCGTTCATCGGAACGTGCCCCATATGCTCGACGCCACCGGCGATCACGATGTCGTGTACGCCCGAGGCCACCAGCGCGGCGGCGAAATTCACCGCGGTCTGGGCCGAACCGCAGCGGCGGTCCAGCGTGGTGGCCGGGACCTCCGCCGGGTATCCGGCCTGCAACCAGGCGTTGCGGCCGATATTGCGGGATTGTTCACCGAACGGCGCCGTGCACCCGATGATCAGGTCCTCCACCACCGCGGGATCGATTCCCGCGCGGGTGATCAGATCCTGGTAGCAGGCGGCGAGCATCGCGTTCGGGTGGATGTCCCGGAACCAGCCCTTCTCGGGATGTGATCGTCCGATCGGCGTCCGCACCGCCTCGGCGATGACGACCTCGCGGCCGGAAGTTGTGAACGGACCGTTGATTCGCGCACCCATCTCAGATCACAGTCCCGCCGTCGACCGGCAATACCTGGCCGGTGATGTACGCGGCGGCGTCCGACGCCAGAAAGACGAACGTCGGTGCGATCTCGTCCGGATATGCCCAGCGCCCCAATGGAATTCGCGCCAGTGTCTTGGCCGCGAGCTTCTCGTTGCTCCGGATGTTCTCCGTCATGGCGGTGGCGGCCAGGGGTGCGACCGCGTTGACCGTGACCGATCGCCTGGCGAGTTCGCGGGCCAGCGATTTGGTCAGTCCGACGATGGCGGCCTTGGCGGCGCCGTAATTCGCCTGGCCGATCGTCCCGGTCAGCCCCGCCGCGGACGTCACGTTGATGATCCGGCCGGTACCGTCTTCGGGGAGGTGATCGAGAACTGCGTGACTACAGTGATAGCTCCCCATCACATGGGTATCGAGCACCTTGCGGAACCGGGCCTCGTCCATCTTCGGGAACATCGCCGGAGCGATCACGCCGGCATTGTTCACCAGGATGTTGAGCGTCCCGTTACCGAGCCGCGCGGCCGCGGCCGCGGCGTCGCGAGCATTGTCACCGTCGCACACGTCGAGGGTGAACGGCTCCGCGACGCCACCGGCCCGGCCGATTCGCGCGCTCACCTCGGCCGCCGCGTCCTTGTCGATATCGGTCACCAGCACCGCGGCGCCGGCCGCGGCGAACGCCTCGGCCACCGCGGCGCCGACACCCCCGCCGGCGCCGGTCACCAACGCGGTGCGGCCCTCCAGGCCGAACACCCGGATGCCCGCCGGTACGTTCACCGTCTTCGCCGGATCGGTCATCAGTAGCTCCTCGGGAGGCCGAGCACATGCGAGCCGAGGTAATTGAGGATCATTTCCTGGCTGATGGGCGCGATACGGGTCAGGCGGGCTTCCCGGAAGTACCGGGACACGTTGTACTCCTCCGAATAACCCATGCCGCCGTGGGTCTGGAGCGCACGATCCGCGGCTTCGAAACCCGCGTCGGCACACAGATACTTGGCGGTGTTCGCCTCCCGCCCGCACGGCTTTCCGTTGTCGTACAACCAGGTCGCCTTGCGGAGCATGAGCTCGGCCGCGTCGAGGCGGGCCAGCGAATCCGCAAGGGGGAATTGGATTCCCTGGTTCTTGCCGATGGGACGGCCGAAGACCTCGCGCTCGTTACCGTAACGGACAGCCGCTCGCATCGCGGCCCGGCCGATACCCAGCGCCTCCGCGGCCACCAGCATCCGTTCGGGGTTGAGGCCGTCGAGAATGTAGGTGAAGCCCTTGCCCTCCTCGCCCACCCGATCCTCGATCGGGATCTCGAGGTTGTCGATGAACAATTCGTTGGAGGTCACCGCGTTGCGGCCCATCTTCTTGATGGGCCGGATCTCGACCTTGTCGCGATCGAGGTCGGTGAGGAACAGCGTCAGGCCGTCGGTCTTGCGCGGCGAGTCCTCGAATCGCGCGGTGCGCGTCAGCAGCAGGATCTTCTCGGATTCCACCGCCTTGGAGATCCAGACCTTGCGCCCGTTGACGATGTACCTGTCACCGTCGCGCTCGGCGAAGGTCGTGATCTTGGTGGTGTCGAGGCCGGCGCCCGGTTCGGTGACCCCGAAACAGACGTGCAGATCACCGTTGACGATGCGCGGCAGCGTGCGCTGTTTGAGCTCCTCGCTGCCGTGCACGATGACCGGGTGCATCCCGAAGATCGACAGATGCATCGAGCTGGCGCCGTTCATCCCGGCACCGGACGCGGCCACCTGTTCGAGCAGGATCGACGCCTCGGTGATCCCGTACCCGTGACCGCCGTACTTTTCGGGGGTGGTGATGCCCAGCCATCCACCGGTAGCGAAGGCGTTGTAGAACTCCGTGGGGAATTCGTGCTCGGCGTCCTTCTCCTGCCAGTACTGATCGTCGAACTTGGCCGCGAGCTCCGCGACCGCGTCACGAATCGTGACCTGGTCCTCTGTCAGTTCGAAATCCACGTCCGTCCTCCATCCCTCAACTCGGTTAACTATATCAATGGACTGACCAAAACTGGAACGGGGGTCAGCCCACCGGAACCGGCTCGTCGAGCAATGCCACGGCAATCCGTTCGTTCCACACGCGCGGCGGGCCGAACAGGGCGCGGTCGAGCTTGGCGCGTTTGTAGAACAGCTGCAGATCGTGCTCCCACGTGTAGCCGATCGCACCGTGCACGGTGAGCGCCGATTCCGCGAGATCCGCGACCGCCCCGGTCACCTGGGCCTTCGCCACCGCGGCGACGGTCGGCGCCGCGGCGAGTCCGGCATCGATCGCGGCCGCGGCGTACAACGCCGTCGAATAGGCCGCCTCGACCGCGACGAGCATCTGCGCGGCGGCATGCTTGACGGCCTGAAACGATCCGATCAACTGCCCGAACTGCTTGCGCTGCTTGCTGTATCCGACCGCGAGCTCGAGCATCCGCTCCCCGGCGCCCAACGCGTCGGCGGCCGTCAGGACACCGGCCAGCGCCACCGTGGCGGACAGCGACGTTTCGGATATCGCGACGACCTCGGCGGGCCGTACCCGGTCGAACTCGACCGTGCCCGCGACCCGGGAGCGATCGAGCAGGTCGTCCCGCTCGACGGCCGCCGCAGCCGCCGGCACCCGGGCCAGGCCGGGGCCGTGCGGTCCCGTCACCGGCACGATGAACACATCGGCTTCGAGGGCGCCCAGCACATGGCGCACCGCACCGGTCAGCCCGTCCTCCGCCACGGACAACGGCGCCCACGCCGGCGTTCGGTCCGCCGGAACAGCGAGAGCGAAGCGCTGCGCGCCGGCCAGCTGCCCGGCCAGTTCCGTCTCGGTCAGCAACGGTGCGACCAAGGCGGCCGCGAGCCAGCACGAATCGGGCACGGCATGACGGCCGAACTCACGCGCGGCGAGCGCCAGTTCGAGGACTCCCCCGCCCTGACCGGACACAGCCTCCGAATAGCCGACTCCCCACCAGCCGTCTCGGACGAGAGCCTCGGTGAACCGGCTCGTCTCACCGGAGGCTTGCATGGTACGCACGATCTCGGCCGGGAATTTGGCGGTGATCCATTCCCGCAGCGATGCGGCGAACATCTCCTGCTCTTCGGACAACTCCCAATGCATCGCTTCTCCTCAGCCGGCACTCGGGCGGTGGACGAGATCACGGATGGCGACCACGGCCTCGGGATTCTCCGCGCCCGACAGATCCCCGGGATCGGCATCGATCGCCGCGGCACGAACGGCGCGGCGCAGAATCTTGGCCGAGCGGGTCTTCGGCAGAGCCTCGACCATCCACACCTTCGCCGGCGCGAACGGCTTTCCGACGCCGGTCGCGACCAGTCGGCGCAATTCGTCGGAGACACCCTCGACGTCGGCGCCCCGGCGGGGCACCCAGAAAGCCCAGACGGTCTCCCCCTTCCGGGGATCCGGCACGCCGACAGCCGCGGCCTCGGCGACCGCCGGATGCGTGGTCAGGACCGCCTCCACCTCGGCGGGAGCCAACCGCTTGCCCGCCACGTTCATCACGTCGTCGGACCGGCCCAGGATGTACCACTGCCCGTCGTCGTCGGCGCGGGCGTAGTCGCCGTGGCACCAGATCCCGGGGAAGGTGGACCAATAGGATTCCAGGTAGCGCGCGCGGTCCCGCCAGACCCCGCGGGTCATCGCCGGCCACGGTTGCCGGCAGACGAGTTCCCCGATGACGCCGCGCTGGGATCGGCCGCCGTCGTCGACCACGTCGACGTCCATACCCAGCGACGGACCACCCAGCGAGCAACTGGGGATCGGCTCCACCGGATAGGGCGCGAGGAACGACCCGCCCACCTCGGTACCACCGGAGAAATTGATCACCGGGACCCGGCCACCGAAGACACCGTCGGCGAGCCAGTCGTAGGAGTCGGGATCCCAGGGCTCACCGGTGGAACCCAGCGCGTGTATCGAACTCAGATCCCGGGCGGCGATCTCGGGCAGAGGTGTCGACTTCAGCGCGCGGACCAGGGTCGGCGAGACACCGAGCATCGTGATCCGGTGCCGCTGTACGAGATCCCAGAGCCGGCAGGAATCCGGGATATCGGGTGAGCCCTCGTAGAGCAGCAGGGTGGCGCCGTTGGCATGGGTCCCGAAGGCCGCCAACGGACCCATGACCCAGCCCATGTCCGTGATCCAGCAGAAGGTGTCGCCCTGGTCGATGTCGAAGGAATAGGCCACCTCGGTCGCGACCTTGACGGTGAACCCGGCGTGGGTGTGGACCGCCCCCTTGGGCTTGCCGGTCGTGCCGGAGGTGTAGCCGAGCATCAGCGTCTGCATGGCGGGGAAGGGACGGAACTCGTACGGCTCGGCAGCGAGGAGCTCGCCCCACGGCGTCACCGTGACCTTTGCGGCATCGAAATCCGTTGCGTCGCCGATATTTTCGACCGTGATTACCGAGTGGACGGAGGGCGACTGCGCGAGGGCCTTCGCCAGTTCGCCCGCCATCGCGACCTTCTTGCCGCGGCGGATCGTCCCGTCGGCGACGATCACCGCCGTCGCCGCCGCGTCGTTCAGCCGCGAGGCGATGGCGGGCGCGGCGAACCCGGAGAACAGCGGCACGATGATCGCCCCGATTCCGGCCGCGGCGTAACACGCGACGACCGCCTCGGGAATCATCGGAAGATAGATGGCCACCGTGTCGCCTTCACCCACTCCGAGCGCGGCCAGCCCGGCCGCGGCCCGGCCGACCCGCTCGGCGAGTTCGCCGTAGGTGAGCGTGCGGACGGACCCGTCCTCGGCCTCGTGGACGATCGCGGTCCGGTCGGCGGCGTGGTCCAGCCAGCGGGTGAGGCAGGCGTCGACCGCATTGAAGGCGCCGCCGACGAACCAGTCGGGGAATTCGATCCCCTTCGACAGATCGAGGACCGATTCGTACGGCGTCGCGAACGGGATGCCCAGATCGGTGATCGCGGCATCCCAGTACCAGGACACGTCCGCGGTCGACCGGCGCCGCAGTGCACCGATCGAGTCGATGCCGTGGGCGCGCGCCAATCTCGTGACGTTCGCGTTCTCGATGTATTCGGGTGTCGGATTCCACACGTAGGTGCTCATCACGCCGCCTTTCTCAGCCTCGGGGCATTCCGAGCACTCGCTCGGCAGCGATGTTGCGTTGGATGAAGGTCGAGCCGCCGGCGATGGCGGTTCCGCGTGCCTGATAGGCGAGCCGCAGCCAGCGCTGCTGATCCCCGTCGGCGGACCCGGAATCGTCCGCGAGGCCGAATTGCCCGCCGAATTCGGCGATTTCGAGACCGAAGTCCGCGATGTCCTCGACCAGCGGGCAGAAGTAGAGCTTGCCGATGGAGGTCACCGGCCCCGGGGGTTGCCCGGACGCGGCGCCGGTGATGACTCGCTGACCGATGAGGTAATGGGTCAGCGCGCGGCCGTACAGATCGGCGATGTGCTGGCGTACCTCGGGCTGCTCGCGCAGCGCCCGGCCCTGGTCGTCGGTCTTCTGTTTTATCTGCGCGATGAGATCGTCGACCGCGCGAGTGGTGTTCACCCGCCCGGTCGCGATGCCGACCCGCTCGAAGGCCAGGGTTCCCATGGCGACCTTCCAGCCGCCGTCGACCGAGCCCACGACCGCGTCGTCCGGCAGGAAGACGTCGTCCAGGAATACCTCGTTGAACTCCGCTTCACCGAGCATGTGCGGCAGGGGGCGAACCGTCACCCCCGCCGACGACATGGGCAGCAGGAAATAGGTGATGCCGTGGTGGCGCTCACCACCGCCGGTGCGGGCCAGCAGGATCGCGTTGTCGGCGATCTGCGCGCGCGAGGTCCAGATCTTCTGGCCCCGGATCGTCCATCCACCGTCGACCTTCGTCGCTCTGGTGCGCAGCGACGCGAGGTCGGATCCCGATTCCGGTTCGGAGAACAACTGGCACCAGATCTCCTCGCCGCGCAGGATCGGCTCCAGATAGCGCTGCTTCTGCCGGTCGTCGCCGAAGGCCACGATGGTCGGGCCCGCGAAGTCCTCACCGATGATGTTGAGCCGTTCGGGCGCGCCGGCCCGATCCATCTCCTCGTTGAAGATCGCCTTGATCTTCGCGTCCGCACCGGCGCCGCCGAATTCGGCGGGCCAGGACAGGCCCGCGAAACCCGCCTCGAAGAGCGTGCGCTGCCAGACCGACCAGAAGCCGCGTTTGTCCTCGAGCCGCGCCGGCTCCGGCCACGGCAAGGTCGGCAGAGTCTCGGTCAGCCAGTCACGAATGCGGGTTCGGAACCGCGCTTCGTCCGGCGAGTCGCTCAGATCCATCTCCACCTCCACGTGTTTACGGACCAACGTTACAATAGGTCTGACCAAAAAATCCAGGAGGTGCCAGTGCCGGACTTTTCTGTTCGGGAACTATCCGTCGGCGATGTCCTCGACGTCGTGTCGTTCGAGGTGGAAGCCGGAAAGGTGCGAGAGTTCGCCACGGCGGTGCACACGACCGATCCGGTCCACACCAACGGCGCGGCCGCCACAGCAGCCGGATTCCCGGATGTCCCGGCGACTGCGACCCATGTGGTCGTGGCAGGCCACCATCGCAACCAGAAACAGTTCGTCGAGGCGCTCGGACTCGCGATCGATCGAGTCGTGGTGGGTTCGGTGGAGTGGCACTACACCCGCCCCCTGGTGGCCGGTGACCGGTTGGCAGGCACGCGCCGCATCGCGGCGGACACCACCCGAGAGGGCAAGCGCGGCGGCGCCATGCGGCTGGTCACTCTGGAGACCCGCTGGGTCGACGACTCCGGCGCCGAGGCGGTCACCCAGCGCGAGGTCCTGATCGAGAGGGGCGCGTGATGACCCGGCCACCCGCGGCACTGACCGTCGGCGCGCAGCTCGAGGCCCGGCGGATCGGGCCGATCACGCAGACCGACATCGTCCGATTCGCCGGCGCGGGCGGAGATTTCAATCCACTGCACCACGATCACGACCACGCGGTGCGTGCCGGACTGCCCGGCGTCATCTCGATGGGCCAGATGCAGACGGGAATGCTGGCGGCGTGGCTCACCGACCTGGTTCACGTCGAGCATCTGCTGTCCTACTCGGTCCGGTTCGCCTCACCGCTGCGCATCGGAGAGATCCTCGACCTCGAGGGGACGGTCGACGAGATCGACCCCGCGACCGCCGTCGCGACCGTGTCGCTGTACGCGAAAGCCGCCGATCGGGTGGTGATCAGCGGCCGCGCTCGAGTGCGAATCTCGTTGCCCCGCTGACACTCCCGCAATACGACCGGGAAGGGCGGCGGTTACCGCCCGTCCCGATCGGCACCGGGCGATGCCGGCGGAATCGTCAGGGAACCAGCACGATCTTGCCGAACAGACCACCGGACTCCAGTCGGCGATGCGCTTCGGCGGCGTCGCCCAGCGGATAGGTCGCGCCGATGGTCGGTGGCGCGACCGCCCCGGCGGCCACGAGGTCGAGCAAGCCGCGGAAATCCTGCGGTGAGCCCATCGTGGTTCCGAGCAGACTGTACTGGCCGAAGAAGAATCCCCGGACGTCCATGTCCGCCCGTTCGGCGGCATTGGCGCCCAGGACCACGATCCGGCCACCCGGCCGCAATGCCTGGACCGACCGTCCCCACCGCCCCACCGGATCGAGGACCACATCGAAACCGTTGCCGCCCGGGCTCAGCGCCTTCACCTCCATGGGCCAGGTGTCACCGGTGTGCAGCACGCCACCCGCTGCGCCGTTGTCGCGCGCTCGCGCCAGCTTCTCCTCCGACGAAGCCGTCACGAACACCCGGGCGCCCAGTGCGGCCCCCAGCGACAGCGCCATCGTGGCGATACCACCGCCCGCCCCGATGATGAGCAGTGATTCGCCCGCACCCAGCCCGGCCCGGGTGACCAGCGCACGATAGGAGGTGACACCGACCAGCGGCAGCGCCGCCGACTCCTCCCACGAATAGCCCGAAGGCTTGGGAGCCAGGCATTCTTCCGGCACACAGACGCGCTGCGCATAGGTCCCCGGAATCCGATCGCCCAGAATCTCGAATTCCGGCGACGGCGCCGTCTGCCGGTCACCCCAGAACAGCGACGGGAGCAGGATCACCTCCGCTCCGGTGTCGGTGCGGACACCGGCGCCGTCCGCACCGGGAGTGTGCGGCAGCGGAGACCGGTACTGCCCGCGACGCACCAGCACGTCGTGCCAGTTCAACGCGCTCGCTCGCAGCTCCACGGTGACCCAGCCCGGCCGCGGGACCGGCTCGGCGACCTCACGCAGCGACAATCGTTCCGGGCCACCGTATTCCGGCATCACAATGGCTTTCACGAGTTCCTCCGCTGTACCGTCACGGTCGCGATCGCCGACGGTTTCCCCGCTGCGCCCGCGGCAGTCACCCGGACGACGGCCAAGGAGCGGCCGGTGTGCGTCACCTCGGCGCGGAACGTCGTGATATCGCTCGCGGCGAGTGGCCGGACGAACGTCATATCGATACTCGTACTCCGCAGACCGCCGTCGGCGCGCAGGGCCGACATCGCGGCGAACTCCGCGCCGCAGATCAGGATGCCACCGTGCACGCCGCCCATCACATTGGCAGCGAACGCCGTACCGGGCATCTCGATGACTCCCGCGTCGAGTTCACGGATGCGCAGCGCGTCACGGATGCACACCTCGTCCGGTGGGGTGTCGGTCACTACCGCGGAGGCCGACGGCGGGCCGTCCACCGGCACCAGATGCGACCGCTGGGTGATCAGCGCGACGACCGCGCCGGTGCGGTCGGCGGCCATTCCCCGTGTCGTACCACCCCGGGCATCACGTGCGATCAGCTCGCCGGTGACGACCAGTTCGGAGGCGTCGACCGGCGGGTCCGTGACCAGGTCGAGCCGAATTCCGAGACTGACCGGCCACCGCCGCGGAGGACATCCGGCCGCGACGACATATCCGGTGACGTCGTCGAGTGCGACCGCCAGGGCCCCGCGGGCGACGCCGGCCGCCGGATCACGGAGCCAGGGGCCCGTTTCGACGATCAACTCGGCCCGTTGCGCCGACAGTCCGACGGGCCGCACCCGTACCAGTGTCTCGGCTCCGTTGCCGACGAAGGCGGGCGCGGCCGACGACGCGCGGCTCAATGGACACCCGCCGCCGAGGGCTGGTTCAGGTCCGCGGCGATCTGCGTGCGCAGGAGATGCTTCTGGATCTTTCCGGTCGCCGTCATCGGCAACTCGTCGAGCGGGACGACCCGCTCCGGCGTCTTCTGGATCGCGACGCCCCGATCGGTCAGGTAGGTGCGCAGTTCCTCGACGGTGGGCGCCCGGTGACCGGGCTTCGCCACCACGAAGCAGCACACCTTCTCGCCGAGTCGCTCGTCCGGCATGCCCACCACGGCGAGTGCCGCCAGGTCCGGATGACCGGCGAGTTTGTCCTCGACCTCGCGCACGCTGATGTTCATCCCACCGCGAATCACGATGTCCTTGGTGCGACCGGTGACCCGGACATACCCGGCGTCGTCCATGACGCCGAGGTCGCCGGAGCGGGAGAACCCGTCGGGCGTGAACAGTTCGGCGGTCTCCTCCGGCCGGTTGAGGTACTCGATCATGTGCGACGGACCGCGATAGGCGATATCGCCCTCGGCGCCGTGCGGGACCTCGATGCCGTCCGGGTCGACGATCTTCACCTCGGCTCCCGGCAGGGCGGCGCCGTCCGAGACGATCGCCCGCAGTGGGTCACCCTCGACTCGGCAGGTGGTCGTCGAGAGATTCTCGCTGCGCCCGTACAGCGACAGCACACTCGTCGTCGGCAGCTTGGCCTTGGCGTTCTCGACCACCGCGGCCGGGATGGGCGCCCCGGCACACGTCCACACCCGCAGTGACGACAGATCCGCCTCGGGGTGCTCGTCGGCCGCGGCGATCAAGGTCTGCAGGAAGGTCGTCGCGGTGACCGCGGCGGTACATCCGAACTTCTGGATGTCGGCCAGCCCCGCGACGGGGTTCCACTCGGCCATCAGATGCGATGCCGCTCCCGCGATCAGCGGGATCAGGACACTCGTGACCAGGCCCGTGGTGTGCGTGATCGGCGAAGGACCGAATTGCACATCGGACTCGGTGTGCCCGAAGGCGATCGCCAGCGCGCGTGCACCGGAAGCGTACGTGTTGAAGGTGTGCACACATCCCTTCGGGCGGGATGTCGTACCGGAGGTGTAGACGATGACGAACGGATCGTCCGGATGCACCCGGATGTCGAGCAGCGCATCGATGTCCGCGGCCTCGACATCGTCGACGATCAGGTCCTCCAGTACCGCGATGTCGCGCCGGGCCAGCGCTTCGTGTTGATCCTCGGAGGCGCGCACGGCGACGATCCCCCGCAGGGAGTCCGAATTCCGGCGAATCTCCTCGAACATGGACAGGTGGTCGAAGCCCTTGAACTCGGCCGGCGCGATGGCCATGCTGATCGAGGCATCCGAAATCACGTGCGAGACTTCGTCTTTGCGATAGATCGGCATGATCGGCACCATCACCGCGCCGATCCGCGCCAGCGCCGCCGCGACGGCGACGAAGGCGGCCCAGTTGGGCAACTGCACGGCCACCCGATCACCGGCGGTCACACCGTACCGGCGCAGCCCCAGCGCGAGTCGCTGGGACGAGTCGTACAGCTCGGCGAAGGTGAGCGTGTGGGTGCCGTCGGTCAGGAACACCTTGTCCGGATCGGCCTCGGCCCGGGAACGCAGCAACTCGGTGAAGTTGACGTCGACCCATTGTCCGCTCGCGTAGAACCCTTCGATCTGCTCCGGGGTGTATCTGCCGAGGTTTCGTTCGCTGGTCATGGTGCTCGTCCTCTACGGTGTGCGACACTTCGTCCAAAGATTAGAATGGTTAGACCGAATAGCGCAACCGTCTACAGCGATACAGGTCACACCGAAATGCCGGCCGAGCGGGCGACCCGACGCTCGGTGAACAGAATCCACAGCTCACAGCGACCACCTTCACAATTTGGACTGACCAAACTTACTATCTTGAAGTTGTGTCATTCGAACCGTTCTTCGGAGTGGCACTCCTCACAGCACGGCGGGGATCCGGGGCGGACGCGGGCAATCCGATCGCGGATCGCCCGAGCCCACCCGCCGGCCACGTCCGCGGTGGCCGACCGCACTCAGTCGGTTCGCTCCCGGCCCGCCAGCGCCAGGACCCGCCTGGCCTGCCGCAGATGCGGGAAATCGAGCATCTTCCCGTCCAACGCAACGGTTCCCACATCCGCAGCGAAGGCCGCGACGACGCGCTCGGCGAAGTCGACCTCGTCGGCCGACGGCGTGAACGCGGCATTGATCGTGTCGACCTGACCGGGATGGATGGCGATGCGGCCGCTGAACCCCTCGGCGCGGGCGCGACGGGAGGACTCCGCGAGGCCGTGATCGTCCCGGATGTCCACATACAACGTCTCGACGGCCTCGACATCGGCGGCGCGCGCACCGATCAGTGTCAACGAACGCACCAGCTGGTAGGTGGTGGCCCAGGTGCCGTCCGGCCCCAGATTGGTCGAAGCACCCAGTGCGGCGCTCAGATCCTCCGCTCCCCAGGTGAGTCCGTACAACCGATCGATGCCGGCCTCGGCGAACTCGCCGAGCCGGAACGGCGCCCGCGCCGTCTCGGTGGCCACGGGCATCACACGGACCGACCCCGGAGGCAGACCGTGCGCGGCCTCCAGCATCTCCAGATAGTGGTGCACGCGCGAAACGTCGTGCGGCCCATCGATCTTGGGGATCATGATCCCGGCCGGTCCCGCGGCGACGACCGCGGCCAGATCCGGGAGCGCGTGCTCGGTGCCGATCGGATTCATCCGCACCCACAATTGCGGGCCGCGTCCGCCGACGGCGGGACGGGCGGCGATGTATTCCGTGACGAGCTGTCGCGCCAGCGGTTTCCGGGTCGCGCTGACGGCATCCTCGAGATCCAGGATCACCGCGTCCGCGGACGACTCGGCGATCTTCGCGAGCTTCCGCTCGCTGTCACCGGGGACGAACAGGAACGAGCGGATCGGCGTGGTCATCGCGGCCGCCGCAGTTGCAGGCCCGACCGCTTGCACGAGGCGACCAGTTCGTCGTGCTGATTGAACGCCTGATGCAGGAACACGACGATGCCCTGATCGGGCCGGGACTTGGAGTCACGCAGTTCCAGCACCTCCGTCACGACGTGGATGGTGTCGCCGTGGAACAGCGGCTTGGGGAAGCGCACCTCGTCCCAGCCGAGGTTCGCGACGGCCGTTCCCAGCGTCGTGTCGCCGACCGAGATGCCGACCATGAGCCCGAGAGTGAACGCGCTGTTCACCACCCGCTGCCCGAACGGCGTCCCCTTCATGTACTCCTCGTCGAGGTGCAGCAGCGCCGGATTGTGCGTCATCGCGGTGAACAGCACGTTGTCCGTCTCGGTGACGGTCCGTCTGATCGGGTGTTCGAACCTCTGCCCCACCGACAACTCGTCGAACCATACGCCAGCCACGCTGCCTACCTCCACATCGGGTCAAATCATCTTATGGTAAGACCAAACATACCAGCAGACCCATATAGTTCACCTCCGGCCGCCGACGCCGGTACGCCGGGCAGCACTGTGGCCGGGGCCGGACCTCTCAGGCCACCGAGATCCCGCCGTTGACGCTGACCACCTGGCCGGTGATGTTGGCCGCCAGCGACGAGGCCAGGAACAGGATGGTGTTGGCCAGGTCCTCGGGCTCGGTCAGGCCCAGATGCGCCTGCGCGGTGATCTTTTCGAAGATCTTCCGGCTGAATTCGAGGCTCATCGCCCGGTCGAAGGAGCCGGTGTTCGCGATCAGCGACGGCGTGATCGTGTTGACCCGCACGCCGTACCGTTTCGCCTCGACCGCCAGCGTGCGGGAGAACGTCACGATCGCGGCCATCGCCGCGCCGATGACACATTCGCCGGGGGTGGGCACCTTCGCCGCGTCCGAAGCGATGTTGATGATCACGCCGTGCCGCTGCTCTCGCATGATGCGCACCGCCGCGCGGCTGGTCAGTATCGGGCCGAGCGCCTGCTGCAGGAGTATGGCGGGGATCGCGTCGATCTCCGTGTCGTGCAGCAGCGTGGGCTGATAGACCGCGACGGTGGAGTTGACCAGCACGTCGAGACCGCCCATCCGGCGCCCGGCCGCCGCGATCACCTCGTCGGCGCGGCCGGGTTCGTTGACATCCGCCGACAGGAATTCCGGCGCACCGGCCGGACTGGCCTCGGCGACCGTCTCGACGGCCTGTTTGCCGCGTTGCTCGTTGCGGCCGACGAGAACCAACTGCCGGGCTCCCGACCGCGCGAAACCCACCGCGGTCGCCAGCCCGACACCGGAGGTACCGCCGACCACCACGATCTTCGAGTCGGTGAAATCGAAGCCGGTCGCCACCGGGGGACGGTTGCCACTGTTCGCGTGTTCATCCATGTTCTCTCCTGAACTACCTTTCGTCTTCCGAACTCATCTCGAGCTCGACTCCGACACGGCCACCGCGGTGAGCACGCCGGAGGCGATCTGATCCTGGATCCGGAACTTCTGGATCTTGCCCGACGGGGTCGTCGGGAGTTCCGTCGTGAAGTACCAGAGCGACGGCGTCTTATGAGCCGCGATTCTCTCCCGGCACCACGCCTTCAACGCGCCGACATCCGGCGGATCGGCCGGATTCTCGGCGCGCACGACGGCCCCGATCTGTTCTCCCCATTTCTCGTCCGGCACACCGATCACGACCACCTCCGCGATCGCGGGATGCCGGAAGAGCACGTCCTCGATCTCCCGGGGATAGATGTTGAGCCCGCCCCTGATGATCATGTCCTTGAGCCGGCCCGTGATACGCAGGAATCCGCGGTCGTCCATCGTGCCGAGATCGCCCATGTGCAACCAGCCCTCGGCATCGATCGTCGCCGCCGTCTCCGCGGGCATATCGGAATAGCCGAGCATGTTCTGGTAACCGCGGCAGCAGATTTCGCCCTGCGCACCGATCGGGACGATCTCGCCGTCGAGCTGGTCGACGATCTTGACCTCGAGTTCGGGGAGCGGCTGCCCGACGGTGCCGGCCTGGTCCACCGGATCGTCGGTGATCCGGGTCTGACTGATCACCCCGTGCATCTCGCTCTGCCCGAAGAGAATCGTGAATCGGCAACCCAGCCGCGCGATGACATTCTCGACCAGCGCCTGCGGCACGGTCGCGGCGCCCGACATGATGGTGTGCAGACTCGACAGATCTCGCGTCGCCAGATCCGGATGCCCGAGCAACGCGATCAGCATGGTCGGCACCATCAAAGAGTGTGTGCCACGGTATGTTTCGAGGGTTTCAAGCACGAGTCCGGGCTCGAACTCCGGCAGCACCACATAGGTGCCGTGCGCGGCGAACGTACCGAGTTCGGTGACCCCGCCACCGCCGATGTGGTACATCGGCATGGCGTTGACACACACCACCGATCCCGAGCGGCCGGCCCGCTCGAAGACGAACGTCGCCTCGTTGACGATGCCCTTGTGGTGCAGTACCGCCCCCTTGGGAAATCCGGTGGTGCCGGAGGTGTACTGGATCTGGACCGGATCGGTCGGCGACACCACGGGCAGCGGCGTCGCGGGATCACCGGTGGTGCGGAACTTCTGCCAGTCCCGAGTCGGGACGACCGTGCGGAGTTCGGGGAGGTCGTCGGCGATCTCGCCGAGAATTCGCTCGAGATCGGTTCCGCGATAACTCTCGCGGAAGAACACACCCGCCGCCCGGGATTGGCGCAGGATGTACCCGAGTTCGTCCGCCCGATAGGCCGGATTGATTCCGACCACCACCATGCCCGCCATCGCGATCGCCTGCTGGAGGATCACCCAGTCCGCGCTGTTGGGCGCCCACACCGCGATGCGCTCACCCGGCACGAACTGCGCCAGCAGTGCCCGGGCCACGGCCTCGACATCGTCGAGCAGTTCGCGATAGGTCCATGCGCGCCGCTGCGCCGGACCGGGATCGCCGTCGACCAGCGCCACCCTGTCCGGCGCCGCGGCGGCGGCTTGCCTGAGCAGATCGCCCAGGGTGAGGTCGCGAACTCCCGAACTCCGGGAGGCCGGCCAGAGGGATTGCGTGAAGGTCATCGTGAGATCCGCCTTCGAAAGTCTGCGGGGAGTGAACAAAGCCGTGGCTCGCATGTCGCCGATCCGGCCCCGGCGCCGATAGGTGTGGCGCCGATCACAACCAATTTAGTACATATTTCGACACTTCATCTACGAATCTGTCGAATATTTATGGTCGCCCCGCGGACACCGAGCCCGGCCGGACCCCGTCGACGGCGGGCCCCCGGCGCCGCGGCCGCGCCGAAGGCCCACCGATCACGACCGGCCCCTTGACAATTCGATCGGAACCGCGCCGACGGCCCGGGTAACCGCCTGATCGCGGCCCCCGTCGCAGTCGAGGCAGTGCCGGCCACCCGTCGATGCCCGCGCGGCCACCTGTTCGTCCGCGACCGCGTCCCGATCGGCGGGCGCCGCGGCGCGCGTGCGGTATTCGTCCCGGGCGAGCAGGCCCGCGCCGTAGGCACCGGCGATCTGCGGCTGCGCGAGCAGCTCGATCGGCCGGTCGAGCGCACGCGACACGAAGTGCCGGGCGGCCGGGTTCTTCGCGACGCCGCCGGTCATCACGACGGGCGCGGCCCGGCCCACCTGCGCGACGAGTCCCAGGGTGCGCGCGGCCACCGCCCGGTGCACCGACGCGGCCACGTCGGCCTTCGAACAACCCTGTGCCAGTAGGGAAATGACTTCGGTTTCGGCGAATGTCGCACACATACTGCTGATTTCGAGGTCGTCGGAGCCCGAGAGCGCCAACTCCCCCACCGCGTCGATGTCGACCTCCAGCGCCCGGGCGAGCACGTCGAAGAACCTGCCCGTCCCGCTGGCACAGCGGTCGTTCATCGCGAACCGGTCCACCAGACCGGCATCGTCGACGAGGATGGCCTTGCTGTCCTGGCCACCGATGTCGATCACCAGCCGGACGCCCGGCCGCAGCACGGCGGCACCGCGCGCATGACAGGTGATCTCGGTGAAACTGCGATCGGCGCCGGGCACCAATCTGCGCCCGTAGCCCGTGCTGACGGTCCGCCGAATCCGATCGCCGGTGACCCCCGCGGCGTTCCGAGCGCCCTCGATCGCACGGGCGACGGCGACCGGGCTCACCGCGCCCATCTGCACCACGTCCGCGCCGCGCAGGACCCCGTCCTGGTCGACGACGGCCGCCTTCGCGGTGGTCGAGCCGAGGTCGACCCCCATGACGAACCACTCTCCGGCAGCCATCGATCTACACCCCGGCCTTCATCCGCTGCACATCGATGGCCTCCAGCATCGCCTCGAGCCGGCTGTCGAAGAGTTCGTCGTTGTAGAACGACGCGTCGGCGACGTCCCCTTCGAAGAAGAAGGATTTGACGCCTCGCTCGCTCTCGGCGGTCCGGGCCAGCATCGCCTGCGGGTTCGTCATCGCCCGGCAGGTCCGGGTCGAATGGAACGCGATGCCGTCGATGGCGTATTCGTCCAGGCGGCGGAGCAGCAACTCCTGCAGGACCTTCAGGCCGTGGTTCAACGGGCACAGCAGATAGTGCTGCGCCAACCCGAGCAGAGGATTGTCGACATCGATGAGTTGTGGCTCCTGCCAGAAGGATTCGTGAGTGTACCGGCCCGCGACGACCGCCACGTCGTACTCGGCGAATTTCCGGGTGAGGAAGCCGAGCTTGTTCCAGTTCATGATGCCGTCGAAGTACACGCGGTAACGCTCGCCGCTCACCGCGCTCACACCGTCGGCGAGCCGCTGCTCGATCTCGGCCTTCACACCGGCGAAATAGTCGACCAGATCCTGGTTTCCGGGCAGGAAGTTGATCGGCGCGATGCTCGCCACCCAGTCCCAGTAGGTCGCCGGGGTGGGCGCCTGCCGGCACAACTGCATTCCCTCGAGCCGCAGCTCGGAGGCGCGCTTGATGTAGGACATGCTCTCGCTCAACGCATCCCAGTCGAAGGGCCGCCCGGTTCGATGCTCCAGGAACTCGATCAGTTCGCGCAGCTGGCCTTCCACGTACCGGCCGACCTCGGTCCACTCCTCGCCACGCAGATAGCCGGCATCGGGCTTGTTGCCCCACAGCATGGGAATCGAGACGTTGAACAGGGGGAGCTTGCGGTCGAACACCCGATAGGTCATCGCATCCCACTGCTGGCCCGTACTGCATCCAGCATAGCCGTTGACCAGGAAGTCCGGGGCCGGCAACTTCGCGGCGAGCTCCTGCTGGTCGGCCATCCCGACCACCCCGCTGGACCGCTCGTTGACGGTGCGGTGGGTCAGCACGGCGCAGCCGAGGTGGGTTCGCGCGTAGGAGCAGAGTTCGCCGATGTAGCCGTACTCGGCGCCGGCGGTCTGCGCGGGTACCTCCAGGTGCTGGGCGGCCAGGCGGGCGGCGAACGCCTCGCCGTGGCACCACTCCAGCCCGGCGGCCTGGAACAGCGGATTCAGCGCGGCGCCGTTGTACCAGACGACGTGTTTGCCTCGTTCCTCGGCGGTGAAGATGTTCTCCCAATAGTCGGCGACCAGTCGGCCGGCGACGCGGGTGCTGGTCAGCCGGTTGGCCTTCCCGGCGCGCTCTTGCTGCACAGTCATGATGAACTCCCTTGTACGGTAGACGGTTTCAGAGCGAGACGGCCGCCGCGCGGCGGCGGATACGTTCGACGAAGGTCTCCGTGCGGGTACGCACCGTCTCCGCCGGGACGCCCTCGTGCTCGGTCTCCAGCAGCAGCAGTGGAATGCCGCGGGCGTCGAGCGCCTTGCGCAGTTCCGGGTAGTAGAGCATGTGCGGTTCACAGAATTTCGCCATCAGCACGACGACCCCGTCCGAACGGCTCTTTTCGATCGAGTCGATCAGATAGGTGTCCCAGTCGATCTGCGTGGTGACCCGGGTCGGGCAGGGCGCGGCACGGTTACGGTCCGTGTACCACTGCGACAGCGCTGCCAGCGGATCACCGGACTCGGGGACGTCGGTGGAGATGTAGCGGAATCCGGTGTACAGATCGTCGTCGACGACGATCGCGCCCGATTCCTCGATCAGATCCAGCAGCTCCGGCCGCGGGCCGTGACAGAAATGCCCGGACAGGTGCAGGCGCACCGGATCGGCGGGAGGTTCCGGGGCCGGGCCGAGCCGGGCCAGCAATCGGTCGAGCAGCGCGGTGTGCTCGTCGACATCCATGACCATGCTCGACTTGACCAGGATCTGCATCTGGCTCGCGGTGATCCGGGCGCGGCCCGAGCGCCGGCGATCGTAGAGGTCGCGCAGCCGGCGCCGATTCTCGTTGAACGCGCGGATACTCGCCGCCAGCGCCTCGTCGGTGACCGACACTCCCAGAGCCGTTCCGACCTCGCGGACACATTCCTCGATCCGGCCGATGACCCGCGGATTCGTCCAGGAATCGTCCATCGCACTGGTGAACTGGGCGAAGTGCACCGGCTTGGCCGGGCGCGCCCAGCGGATCACGTCGACCGCGCCGAGCAGCTGGACACAGTGGTCGGCGACGACGAAGGCGTCGAACACGTCCAGTCGCCCGAGTGCGGCCTGGTCGGCCACGCTCCGGGTGTAGCCGCAGTAGAACTCGGCGAGCAGACTGCGGCCCTCGGTCACCGGCGTCGGGTCGTCCTGGACGATGACCGGCAGCGCACCGGCGGCGTGCACGATCTCGGCGGGGAAGTTCATCGGGAACGACGCGATCGCGGGCCGCCCGGACCGCACCTTCCACTCCGCGGCGTAGGTCACCGGATCGTCGGCGACCGCGCGCAGCGCCGACATGACTGCCGGGTCCAGTTCGCTCATGTCAAGCCCCTCGGCCTCTGGGACGGCCGCGCGGCGGGCAGTCGAGCGCCCGCGGCAACCGATCCGATAGTGATACATTATTTGACATCTACTTTCCGAAAGTGTCAAACATCAGCAGGCGTCGGACATCAGCAGGCGTCGGACATCAGCAGGCGTCGGACATCAGCAGGCGTCGGACATCAGCAGGCGTCGGACATCAGCAGGCGTCGGACATCAGCAGGCGTCGGACATCGGACGGTGTCGAACATCGGCTGGTTCGCCCCGCACCCGGCGACTGAGCGACGATGGGAACATGCCCGACACCGCCCCGACACCGCCCACGAAGGATTGGCCGGCCCGAAGCGCCCGGTCCACGCTCCTCACCGCGCTCGGCGAACTCGTGGAGCCGTATCGGCAACCCGTCCGGACCGCGGCGCTGCTGTACGTCCTCGAGGGATTGGGCTTCGGGGCACATGCGAGCCGGCAGGCCGTGGCGCGCACCGGATCCGCGGGCCTGATCGCGCCGCGGCGCGACGGACGCGAAACACTGTGGAGCCTCACCGACAAAGCGCATCGCCTCTTCACCGAGGGAGATGTGCGGGTCTTCTCCACCGATATCGATCCCGCGCGGTGGGACGGGCAATGGCTGGTACTCAACGTCGCCATCCCCGAGTCCCACCGCGCGACCCGCAAGAAGCTGTACGCGGCCCTGCGCTGGGCCGGATTCGGTAATCCGACGCCGGGCACATGGGTCACTCCGCACACCCATCGCGCCGCCGAGGCGGCACAGGCGATCGACGCCCTGGGCCTCACCGAGAATTCACTGTCTTTCATCGGAACCACTTCCGCCGCAGGCATTTCCGAGGAGGATCTGGTCCGGCGATCCTGGGATCTCGCCGCGGCCGAAGCCGCCTACGACGAGCTACTCGAACGCTTCGACTCCCAGCGCTTCACCACCGCCGACGAACAACTGTTCGCCCACGTCGAACTCGCCGACTCGCTGCGGCGCATGACCTACATGGACCCCCGGCTG
This sequence comes from Nocardia sp. alder85J, assembly GCF_020176955.2. Classification (GTDB taxonomy): domain Bacteria; phylum Actinomycetota; class Actinomycetes; order Mycobacteriales; family Mycobacteriaceae; genus Nocardia. The sequence continues at coordinate 45,051 of NZ_JAIUCZ020000009.1, read as the reverse complement.
CCGGAGGTCCTGCTCCCCCACTGGCGTGGACAGCAGGCGGCCAAACGACTGCGCGACCTGCGCGCCGAATGGACAACCGCCGCACACGCGCAGTGGCATCGCATCGCCGGACTCGGGTGACCACCGGCCCCGTGGGCACGGACGCCGCAGCTCCGTCACAGTATGGACCGTCCTCTCTTTTGGACATACCATATACGTGTTATTCTGTGCTCTGGGTCACATGACGTCGCCGTCGACGAACCGCCGCCGCATGTCGGTGACCGTGCGCGTGAGGAGCGGAGGAGTGATTGTGCAGTCAGCGACGATGCGGGACGGCCGGCACAGCGACACCCATGTCGCCGAACAAGCCCTCGCGCAGTTGCTGGAACTGATCGGCCCGGATCCGGAGCTGCTGCGGCTACAGGAGCTCAACCCGAGCCTGTCGCTGGTCCGCGACTACGCCGGTCACGCCCTCCGCGCCGGACTGCCGTCCCCCGAGGCCACCGTCGAGGTCGCGACGATCCTGACCACCGTCGACACCGCGATCCGCGCCGATATCGCGCGCCGGGTGCGCGTACACAGCAGGCAGTTCAGCGGCTCGACCCGGGTGGTGCGTGCGATCGACAGCGCCGGCGGCGCCCGCCTGGCAGCAGTGCTGACGCGCGAGCTGTGTACCGCGCTGGGCTACGGCAAGGCGATGTATTCGGCGGTCTCCGGGTCCTGCTGGTCTCCGGTATCGGTCTCCGTCAGTCCCGAACTCCGCGGCGAGTTCGACCCGCTGGTCGCCGCGGTCGACGGCAGTCCGATCCCGTTGCGCGACGCGCCTCGCGAGGCGGAACTGGTTCGCCGTCGCCGCCCTTATGCGGTCGGGCCCGCCGAGGTCAAGCGGCACACCTATCGCCCGCTGCTGGACCTCAGCCGTCCGGCCGGGTATCTCGCCGTCCCCGTCGTCGTGGCGGATCGCGCCGTCGCGATCATCCATGTCGACCGCCACGACAACGATCTGGACGAGGCGGACTTCCACCTGATCACCACCCTGGCCCAGGCATGTGCGCTGGCCACCGAATCGGCGCGGCTGCGGGCCGCGATCGCCGAGCAGAACCGGCGCACCACCGCCGAACTGGATCGGCTCAACCGTGCGCTGCGCGCGCTCGAACACACCGGAGTGACCCTCGACGATATCGGGGAACGACCTGGCGAGCCCCGGCAGCGATCCGAATTACCCACGCCCACAGTGGATTACCCGGCGACACTGACCGCACGCGAGCGCGACGTGCTGACACTGGTCGCCGCCGGCGCCACCAATGCGGCGATCTCGCGCCGGCTGTGCATCTCCGACGGCACGGTGAAGTCTCATGTGCAGCGGGTCTTCAAGAAGATCGGAGTGAGCACCCGGGCCGAAGCCGCCGCGCTGTACGCGGGCCACCGGTCGCCGCCGGAACTCTCCGCATGAACACCGGCGAGGAGGCGAGTGCCGCCGACCTGATCGCGGCGATGCACGACGCTTCCGGGCGAGATCTGACCGAACTCGGCCGCCGCGTGGCCGACCGGCTCGACCGCGAGAAATCGCTGCGGGACAACCGGATCGACGAGCTTCGCAACCGAGCGCGACGTCTCGATCGAGCGGTCGCGGACCTCACGGCGGCGACCTCCGGGACCGAACTGTTGCGGCGCGCGTGCACAGCGCTGGCCGATATCTGCGCCGCGGAGCGGGTCGTCGCCTCCTTCGTCGAATCGGAGACGGCGGTACCGGTCGCGACCTACGGCACCCACGCCGGGAGCGAAGCTCCGCCTGCCTACGCCCTGCTCCCGGGATCGCCGGAGTCAGCCGTACTCGTTCCCGGAAGCGCACCGGTCATCGGCCGGTCGGCCGGCGCGTTGCGCCATCTATTTCCCGACGGCTGCACGATCACGGCCGCCGGGGTCGGCGAGACCACCGTGGTCCTGATTCATATATCCGGCACACTGGCTGCCGCACAACATGATTCGGCCACCCTGCTGGTCGAGGTGCTCGGCGGTTGCCTACAGCGGCTCGGGCTGGCCACGCGACGGGCGCGGCAACTCGACCTCCTGCGCTCGAGCGGCATCGCGCGGGAGAACCGCGATCCGGCGCCGGCCGGCATCGAACCGGTCCCGGCCGCACCGCCGGGGATGGAACCACTGACCGAGCGGGAGCGCGAGGTCCTGCGCCTGATCCTGCGAGGCTCGTCCAACACCGCCATCGCCACCGAACTCGTGATCACCGTCGATACCGTGAAATCCCACGTCAAACGCATCCTGCGAAAGCTGGGGGCGACCAATCGCAGCGAATTGATCGCCCGCCACTCCGCTGCCGGGCTCACCCGCCGTTCGATTGCGCCACCGTCACGGTGACCGTACCCGTGTTCACGGTCAATACCAGCTGACAGGCCAGCCGGGAACAGGGGCGCGCGCCGTCGAGGTACTCGAGCAGATCCCGTTCCTCGGCCGACGGCTCACCGAATGCCGCCGCGGATTCGCCTTCGACATATACGTGGCAGGTGGCGCACGAACAGCTACCACCGCATTCGGCGACGATACCCGGAAGGTTGTTGCGTACGGAGCCGTCCATCACGGTCTGCCCCACCGGGACGTCGACCGGGCTGGCCGAGCCGTCGGGCAATCGATAGACAACGGTGGGCATGGGGTCCTCCTCGGAAACGACACTGGGTGAAGCGACCTCAGTCTGCGAAGCGATCGGCAGTCCCCACATCCCCACGACGGTCGATTACCACCGGCCATCGGGGTGAGACCGGACGGCAATTACCCCCTTTCTGCCGACAGTGTTCCGGCATCGGTGTGATGTGACTCACCCGTCCCGCTGACACGCTGGGTACCACTTCCCGATCGAGCGAGGAGAAATGATGGGCACCACCGAGACGATCCCGGACACCGTCGCCCGGCAGATCGTGCTGCCCGAGGGCCACCGTGACAACGACTCGCTGTTCGAGGCGTATCGCTGGCTGCGCGAGAACAACCCGCTGGGCCGTGCGACGGTCGCGGGATACGACCCGCTGTGGCTGGTCAGCAAGCATGCCGACATCATGGAGATCGAACGGCAGCCGGAAATCTTCACCAGCGCCGGTGGTGCGGCCAAGGGATCGGTCAACCCGATCCTCGCCAATCAGGCCGGTGACGCGTTCACCAAGAGCATCAACAACGGCAGCCTGCGGATCCTGGAAACCCTCACCTACCTCGATCCGCCGGAGCACACCGAGATCAAGGACATCGCGCTGGACTGGTTCCGGCCGCAGAACCTGGCGCAGTGGGAGTCGGTCATCCGCGGCCTGGCGAAGTCCGCGGTCGCGCGAGTGCTCGAGACCGACGGAAAGATCGACTTCGTCCAGGATTTCGCGCTGCACTATCCCCTGCACGTGATCATGAGCCTGTTCGGCGTTCCGGAATCCGATGAGCCCCGGATGATGTCGCTCACCCAGGAGTTCTTCGGCACCGCCGACCCCGATGCCGCGCGGGCGGACGTCGAACAACTCACCCCGGACGCGGCGGCCCGGCAGTGGGTGGCCACGATCCAGGACTTCTTCGCGTATTTCGAAACCGTGCTTCAGGATCGGCGCGCGAACCCGCGCGACGATCTGGCGACGGTCATCGCATCGGCGCGCGACGCGAACGGCGAGTACTACGAGAAGGAGATCGCCTACGGCTATTTCATCGCCATCGCGACCGCCGGTCACGACACCACCTCCAGCACCCTGGCCGGCGGCATGCTCGAACTGGGCCGTCACCCCGAGCAGCTCGCACTCGTCCGGGGCGATCTGTCGCTGGTGCCGCACCTGGTCAACGAATCACTGCGCTGGGCCTCTCCGGTGAAGCATTTCATGCGGACGGCCACCCAGGACTACACCCTGCGCGGGCGCGATATCCACCCCGGCGACCGCTTCATGCTGCTCTACCAGTCCGGCAACCGCGACGTCGATGCCAACCCGGACCCGGACCGGTTCGACCTCACCCGCCGCCCCAACAAGCACATCGCCTTCGGTTACGGCCCGCACATGTGCATCGGGCAGCACCTGGCCAAGCTCGAACTGCGCGTCATGCTCGAAGAGCTACTGCCGCACGTGAAGTCGATCACCCCGAGCGACGACAGCCGGTTCATCCAGACGAATTTCGTCGGCGGCCTCAAGAACATGCCCGTCGTGATCGAATTCGACCGGTAGCGGTCGTGAACACGATGGATCCCACGCATACCGTGGCGATCGCCGGTGCGGGACAGGCCGGGGTCACGCTCGCCGCCCTGCTCCGGCAGCAGCGGTTCACCGGCCGGATCGTGCTGTTCGGTGCCGAATCCGTGCTGCCCTATCAACGGCCCCCGCTGTCGAAGAAGTACGACAGCGCGGACCACGTCCAGTGGCTGCGACCCGAATCCTTCTACGCCGACAACGATATCGAGCTTCGCCCGGCCGATCCTGTCGTGCGCATCGATCGCGCGGCCCGGACGGCGTCGACCCGATCCGGGTTCACGCTGTCGTACGACACGCTGGTCATCGCGACCGGCGCGAGTCCCCGCGCACTGCCGACACCGGGGGCCGAGCTGCGCGGCGTGCTGGCCCTGCGCACTCTCGGCGACGCCGGCGAACTGCGCACCGCCGTTCTGGCCGGGGCGCGCCTGGCCGTCGTCGGCGCGGGCTATGTCGGGCTGGAGGTCGCCGCCGCGGCGCGCGCTCGCGGCTGCGAGGTCACCGTGATCGAACGCGAGGATCGCATCCTCGCCCGGGTGGCGAGCCCGGAACTGTCCCGCATTCTCACCGATGGTCATCGCGCCCGCGGCACCCGGATCGTCACCGGGGTCACCGTCGCGGAGCTCCTCGGCCGCGACGGCCGCGTCCGTGCGGTGCGGCTCGGCGATGGTCGCGAGATCGACTGTGACACGGCGATCGTCGGGATCGGCGCGGTACCGGAGGACGGGCTCGCGCGGTCCGCGGGCCTGGACTGCGCGGCGGGGATCGTCGTCGACGGCGCCGCCCGGACCAGCGACCCGCACATCCTGGCGATCGGCGACGTCACCCGTCGGTGGCACGACGGTCTGGGCGGGCTCGTGCGGCTGGAGAGTATTCCCAGCGCGACCGAACAGGCCAAACAGGCGGCAGCCGTCATCACGGGTGCACCGATTCCCCCGCACGAGGTGCCGTGGTTCTGGTCCAGTCAGTTCGACCTGGAGATGAAGATGGCGGGCGTTCCGACTCCCGGCACCGAAGCGGTGCTGCGCGGCGATCCCGGCACCGGCTCCTGCGCGCTGTTCCACCTCGACGCCGACGACATCCCCCGCACCGTCGAAACCATCAACGCCACAGCCGATTTCATGGCGGGAAGGAAATTCGTCGGAAATCGGACGCCCTTGAACCGGATCGCGCTGGCCGACATCGGCACCCCGATGCGCGAGGTCGCAGCACAGCGCCCCGATCATCCCTCGGTCGCCACCGGCGCCCGCACGTAAACACCACGAAGGATCTGATCATGGAAGTACTCGCCGCGGTCGCGCGTGCCCCACAGCGCGAATTCTCGCTCGAGACCATCACCGTCGACGGTCCCGGAACCGGCGAGGTTCTGGTGCGGATGGAAGCCGTCGGAATCTGCCATACGGACCTGGCCGCCCGCGACGGTGCGCTCCCGGTCCGGCTACCCGCGGTATTCGGCCACGAGGGCTGCGGTGTGGTCGAGGCGGTGGGCGCGGGCGTCACCAAGGTCGCGCCGGGCGACCGGGTCGGTATCACGTTCGCCAGCTGCGGCACCTGCCCGACGTGTCGTGCCGATGCCCCCTCCTACTGCCACAACTTCATGCATCTCAACTACGACGGCGAGCGCGCCGACGGCAGCGGCCCGCTGTCCGCGAACGGTGAGCCGATCACCGGGCTGTTCTTCGGGCAGTCCTCCTTCGCCACCCACAGCCTGGCGCTGGAACGCAACGTGGTGAAGGTGCCCGCCGACCTTCCGGCCGAGATCGTCGCGCCGATCGGCTGCGGAATCCAGACCGGCGCCGGCGCGGTCATGCGCTCGCTCGACTGCCGAGCGGGCTCGTCCCTGCTCGTCGCCGGCGCCGGCTCGGTCGGGCTGGCGGCCGTCATGGCGGCCGTGGTTCGCGGCTGCCGAACCATCATCGTGGTCGAACCGCATGCGTCGCGGCGAGCGCTCGCCCGGGAACTCGGCGCGACACACGCCGTCGACCCGGCCGCGGGCCCGGTCGCGGATCAGGTCCGTGCCATCGTCGCCGAGGGTGTCGACTATGCCATCGATACCTCGGGCATCCCCGCGGTCATCGAGGGCCTGATCCGGTCGATGACCTTCCACGCCGGCCTGGGGCTCATCGGCGTCCCCGCGAATCCCGAAGCGGCACTGCCGCTCACGATCATCGAAGCGCTGGTCCTGGGCATCACCGTCGTCGGCATCATCGAAGGCGACAGTGTCCCCGACGAATTCATCCCCGAACTGATCGAGTTGTTCCGGGCCGGACGATTCCCCATCGACAAGCTGGTGACGACCTTCCCGTTCAGCAAGATCAACGACGCCGTCGCGGCGCAGCACCGAGGCGAGGTCCTCAAACCGGTCCTCGTCCACGAGTGAACGATTCAATGCGGAGAGCACGATCATGACCATCGAATACACCGATCTCTATCTCGACGGCCGCTGGGTCGCCCCGGCCACCGCCTCGATCATCCCCGTGATCTCACCGAGCACCGAACAGCGCATCGGCTCGGTGCCCGAGGGCAGCGCAGCCGATATCGACGCCGCGGTCGCCGCGGCCGCAACGGCTTTCGCCGATCCGGCCGGCTGGGCGCACTGGGACGGCGCACGCCGCGCGGAGGCACTCGCACGATTCGCCGACGAACTGCTGAAGCGCGGCGAGGAGACCGCGATCCGGGTCAGCAGCCAGAACGGGATGCCGATCAGCCTCGCGCGACAGTTCGAAAGCGGCTTTCCCGCACTGCTTTTGCAGTACTACGGGGCAATGGTCACCGATCAGCAGGACGACATCCGGCCCGGGATGCTCGGCGGCTCCACGATGGTGACGCGATCCCCGATCGGCGTCGTCGGCGCGATCGTGCCGTGGAACGTCCCGCAGGCCATCACCTTCCTGAAGATCGCCCCGGCACTCGCGGCCGGCTGCACCGTGGTGCTCAAACCGGCGCCGGAAACGGTCCTCGACGCATTCCTGATGGCCGAGGCCGCGCACGCCGCGGGCATGCCGCCCGGGGTGCTCAACGTGGTGCCCGGCGGCCGCGACCTCGGCGCCTACCTCGTGAGTCATCCGGGCGTGGACAAGGTTTCGTTCACCGGCTCGACCGCGGCCGGGCGCTCGATCGCACGCGCCTGCGGCGAACTGCTGCGACCGGTGACCCTGGAGTTGGGCGGTAAATCCGCGGCCGTCGTGCTCGACGACGCGAACCTCACCGACGATCTCGAATCCTTCTTCGGCGCAACGCTGTTGAACAACGGGCAGATCTGCTGGTTGTGCACGCGGGTGCTGGCCCCGGCCGCGCGCTACGACGAAATCGTCGACACTGTCACGGATCTCGTCAAGACGATCACCGTCGGCGATCCACTGTCGGACGACACCCTGATGGGCCCGCTGGTCTCGGCCCGCCAGCGTGATCGGGTGGAGGGCTACATCGCCGCCGGCCGCAAGGACGGCGGACGCGTCACCGTGGGCGGCGGGCGGACCGGCGACCGTGGCTGGTTCGTCGAGCCGACGGTCTTCGCCGGCGTGCGCCCCGACCACACCATCGCCCGCGAGGAGATCTTCGGACCCGTACTGTCGGTGATTCCCTACACCGACGAGGACCAGGCGGTGGCCGTTGCCAACAGCTCCGACTACGGTCTCGGCGGCACGGTGTGGACCGCGGACCCGGAGCGGGGTGCCCGCTTCGCCCGCCGCATCGCCTCGGGCACGGTCGGCATCAACGGCTATGCCAACGACCCGACCGCCCCGTTCGGCGGCATCAAGAACAGCGGCATGGGCCGGGAGCTGGGCCCGGAGGGCCTGTCGTCCTACCAGAACCTCAAGAGCATCTATCTCGATATGCGCTGACCGGGACCGAAATGCCCGGCGACCGAGCACGGCCGCCGGGCGGCCGGCCTCGAGCACCCCACGCGGTCAGTACAGCGTCGAGAGCAGTTGGCGGTAGCGGGTTTCGACGGCAGCCGCATAGGCGGCGACCTTCTCGGTCGTCGTGGCCAGGATCATCTTCGCCTTGTCCGCGATCAGCAGCGCCAGGTCGTCGGCGACCTCGGACACCGCCTGGGCGTAGCACACGATCCGGACGATATCGCCGGGATCCAAGGTGGAGACGTTCGGCAGCCCGGTTTCCGGCGTGATCGCCGGCAGTTCCCGGCCGGCCGAGGCGAAGGTCCCCGGCGGATTGATGAACAGTGTGGAATCGGCGTTGAGAACCATGTCGTCGCCGACCAGCAGGCTCCGGAAGGTCCCAGACGGATCGATGCATCCGTAGAACGGATTGTGGACAGCACCGCGTCGAGACAGCCCGCATCGCCGACGACGTTCCCACCGGTATCGGTGAGGAAGTACGTGGTCTTCGGGGTGGGCACCAGGACGTATTCGGTTTCGAACAGGCTGATCGCCCGGTACAGCGCGGGCGCGGCGGTGACACCCTTCGCCGGGAGGGTGGCGAGGTCGATGCGGCACAGATACGGCGTGCGGTTGACAATATTCAGCACTTTCTTGTCACCACCGGTCGAGGCGGCGATGCCGAACAGTGCGCCGATGTTGCGGCAGAACGACGAGGTGCGTACCTGCTCGTCGGTCTTCATATTGCCGCCACTGTGCTCCCCGATCACCTTGATAATCCTGGAGAGGCCGGTATCCGCCGCGATGGACACCGATTCTTTCGACGGCAGGCTGGTGAAACGCCAGATGTACTGGTGTCCGGGCTCCCCATCGAAAGCGACGAAGTGGTCCAATTTCCGGTCGTCGACGTAGGCCGACCATTTCCGGTGCGGCGACCACTGTGCCGCGAGATCCGTATCCGCCTTCAACAGCGACTGGTAGGTCATCAGCCACTCCAGGTGGGCCGTGGCCTGCGGCGTCGAGGGCAGCTGTTCGGCCGTGCCGGATCGGATCACGGTGGGAGCCGATCGGCTCACCGCCGACGACGGTACTCGTTTCGAGGAGTTCGTGCTTTCTTTCGAACGCATCGTGATGGTGATTTTCGATTTCGGCTTCACCGGTCGATCGGTATTGCCCTGTTCGCGACTCGTCATGAGACTTCCTCGGCGCGGAATGAATGGACCCGGCCGAGCGTATCGGCGCTCGCCGACGGCCGAATCCGGAAATCCGAATGAGGACCGAACGGTTTTGCCGGAGATGTGCCGAACAGGACGCGCGGCCTCATTTTCGGTCACGGCCGACGATCATTTCTCACAATGCCCGGACATGCGGTCATGGCAACCCATGATGTCACCGATCAATGCTGCACAGCCCACCGGAATTCACGGTTGCATCCGGTACCGGGGTACAGGCTCACCGTGAACCCATGACCGAGAACGACCTGCGCGAACAGCTGGTGAACCTGTCCGCGTGCACCCTGCCCACCGTGGATCGCCCGACCCGGCTGGCCGAGTTCGACCAGTTCTTCGCCGACTGTGTGCGTGCCACCACCCGGCCTACTCCGGCGAGGTCGGCGGTGCGGCTCCCGATTCGGCCACCGCCGCGCCGATGCCGGGTTGCAGGCGCGCGGGTCGCGAAACTGGGCGAGATCGACGCGAAACCGGCCGAACTCACGGCAGTCCGCGACACCCTGCGCGCCGCGCCGGCTGCCGGCTCATCTCACCAGGGAAGAGTCGAGCAGCATACAGATCGCTTCCCGTGACCCGGCGTCGGGAATGGTCTCCAGCGCCGTATTCAGGACGGTCTCGAACGTCTTCGTCGCGGTCGCCAGCAACTCTGCGCCGGCGGGACTGAGCCCGATGTAAACGCCGCGCTTGTCGAATTCGCACTTCCGTCGTTCGGTGAGACCGAGCCGGTCCAGCCGGCCGACCAGCCGCGAGATCGAGGACTGGTTCAGTGCGGTGGCCTCGGCCAGCTCCTGGATCCGCAGTTCCTGGAGCTCGGCCGAGGACAGCGCCTTCAGAGCGGTGAACTCCGAGAACACGATGTGATGCCGGCGGTGCAGATCGCGTTCGATCCGTGCGTGTACGTGCGCCTGGGCGAGCGCCAATGCGAGCCAACGGTCGCCCCTGCTGTGCGTCACGGCGGACCTTTCATGCAAGCTCAACGAACAGTCATGTATCCCTGCATATGGTAATCGGTGGTTCGCTCCGACGGGCGGGTTCCTACCCGGCGAGGTCGGCGGTCCGGGTCGCCGCGAAGAGGCTGCCGTAGCCGTCGAGACGTACCGGTTCGGGCATCAGATTCCACAGCAGCACCTGGTTCGCGGTGAGTACCGGACGTCCGGTCAGATTCTCGATCCGCTCGATCGCGGCGATCGCGCGCTGGCCGTTGCCCGCGACGAATATCGCGTCCGCCGAACCGATATTGGCGACGACATCATCGATGAGCCGCTCGGGCGTGACCTGCATCTGGACGCTGGGTGCCGTGACCGCCTCGGATCGGGTGACGGCGATGTCGTGCTCCGCGAAGTACGCGCGCCCCGCCTCGTTGAGCACATCGTCGAACCAGGGCGGGTTGAACAGTGCGAGCCGGCGAATCCCCGTCGCCCGGCACGCCGCCACCGCCGCACGGCAGGTCGTGGTGATCGGCAGGCCCCGGGCGGGTGTGCGCAGCCGCTCGAGCAGACGTTGTTCCTCGGCGGCGCCGTGCACATAGGAGGAACTGGTGAAGGCCAGGCCGACACCGTGTACCGGTGCCAGCGCGACCGCTCGCACCGCGTCGTCGATGTGGGGTGGCCTGGTGAAGTCGAGCACCGGCTGATGCGGGATCTTCGTATCCATCGCGCCGTCCGCGCGCATCGCCGAGAACGCGACGCGACTGCCGTGCACCGTCCCGTGTGTCCCCAGCATCGCCTGTAGTTCCGCTTCGGGTCCGATATCTGCTTCCGGCACGACGACACCGAGGTGTAGCGGCGCCGACCAGCCGTCGTACTGCTGCATGTGTGATCCTCTCGAAAAGCGGTGGAGTACCTCGGCGGACGGCAGGCGAGCGCGATGCTCGCCTGCCGGTGCCCGGGAGGCCGGCGTGATCAGCGCGCGGTGACCGGCCGCTGTGCCGCGAGTGAGCCGTGGGCCGGCGTGCGACCCGTCGCCGTCACCATGCGCGGATGCGATCGTCCGATGAGGCCGCGGATGAGGCCGGGGTCGACGTCGTCCAGATACTGTGGCTCGCTGAGGAACTGGAGGGCGCGAGTGCCGTCGGTCGTCGCAGGCTGATAGACCGAATCGGCCGAACCGTCGAATTCCAGCGGGGTCATCCCGTACAACTTGCACATCAGCTTGCTGAACACGGGAGTCACCTTGATCCAACGCCGATCGAGCAGGATCTCGGTGTACCAGTGCAGGAACAAGTCACCACCGACCAGTTCGAGGAGTTCCGGCGAGGCGAGATGATTGGTGACGTGGGCGTGGACGAGCCGGGCGGGAACCCCGAGGGACCGGACCGCGGCGGCATAGGCGATGGACTTGTGCAGGCAGAATCCCCGGCGCGCGGCGATGATCGCACTCGCCTTCAGCCCGGCATCGGTGAGATCGGTGTCGAACACCTCGTAGTGCAGGCCGTCGCGAACGGCGTAGTAGAGCCGGACGACCTTGTCGGTTTGTGTCACCGCACCGCGGGTGTGCTCGGCGACGAAATCTCGCACGACGGGATGGGAGTAGTCGAAATGATCTGTCTCGAGTACTGGCATGTCCCCTACAGGTTCAGTAGTTCCATGATCTTGTTCTTCTGAATTTCGGTCGAGCCGGAGTAGATCGTGCCGGCGATCGCGTTCCGCAGGTCCTTCTCGACCCCGTACTCGGCCATGAACCCGTATCCGCCGTGCAGCTGGATCGCCGCGCGGGCGGTCTCCACGGCGGCTTCGCTCGCGACGATCTTGCTGATCGCGATATCGATGGTCACGTCCCGGTTGTTCATCAGTTTCTCCGCGGTGTCGTACAGCCACTTGCGTGCGGTCTCGGACGCGATCTTCATATCCGCGATCGAATGCCCCACCGCCTGGTTCCGGGAAATCGGCGAACCGAACTGGATCCGGCCCGTGGTGTAGGCGGACACGTCGTCGACACGACGTTTCATTTCGCCGACATTGATGATGAAGGAGAACAGGATCTCCCGCTTCATGACGTAGTCGAGTACGAAATACCCGTTGCCCGGATAGTTGAGGATATGGTCGGCGGGAACCACGACGTCGTCGAGGAACAGTTCGCACATCGGCGAGGTGCGCAATCCCATCTTCTCGATCTTCGCCCCGCGTTGCACGCCCGGGGTGTCGACCGGTACCACGGTGGTGGTCAGTCCGCCGCCCGCGGCATTGCGGGCGTAGACCACGATGATGTCGGCGATCGGGCCGTTGCTGACGAAGGTCTTGGCGCCGTTGAGGACCACGGTGTCCCCCTCGATCGTGGCCGTGGTGCGCATGCCCATGGCGTCCGAGCCGGCCGACGCCTCGGTGATGGCGTGGGCGCCGACGAAGTCCCCCGCGCACAACGCCGGCAGGTACAGGGCTTTGGCGGCGGGCGAGCCGAATCGGCCGATGGCCACGACGCTGCTCGCGAGTTGTGTGGCGACCGAGAAGGCGAGTCCGCCGTCCCGGCACCCCTGTCCCAGGCGTTCGAGGACCCCCATGGTCGACACCACACTGCGCCCGAGCCCGCCGTAGGTGGGATCCGCGGGGAGCCCGAAAATGTCGAGCGCGGCGAGTAATTGCCATTTGTCGCGCCGGAACGTGCCGGTCGCGTCGTCGGCGATATGGTCGGCCGACAGCTTGTCGGCGAGTCCGTCGACCACCTGGTGCAGGGCGATGTCGTCTTCGTTCCAGTCGATCATCCGCAGCGTCCGCTCTCAGTACTGCGAGAACTCGTTGCCGGACAGCCGGTGCCGCTCGGTGCCCAGGATCGGTGGGTCGAAGATGCTGATCAGGTGCATGTCCGCGTCCGGGTCCGCCCGCAGGAAGTGTGCGTCGTGCTGGTCCAGGACGTAGATGATGCCGGGGTTGATCCGGTGGACCACCGAGCCGTCGGCCGAGGCGACCTCACCACTGCCCGCGATGCAGTAGCACGCCTCGGTGTGCCGGGTGTACTGCAATCGCGATTCGGAGCCCGCGTTGACGACGGTGTGCGCAACCCCGAAGCCCAGCCCGTCCCGTTGCACCAGCAGCCGGTGACTGGTTCCGTTGCCCCAGTCCACGGCCTCGACGCTCTGACGATCTCGTACGAACATTTCTTCTCCTCGGATCTTCGGTGTGACAGCGTGTTTCAGGCGGTCTTGTTGGCATCGACGAAATCGGCGATACCTGCGATGGTGTGGAGAGTCTTCGGGTCGAAATCGAGTTCGGCGACGGGAATGTCGAATTCATCGCCGATCCACGCGACGATGCGGACGATGCCGAGACTGTTGACGATGCCGATCTCGTGCAGGTCGGCATCGGCGGGAATCGCGGCATAATCGAGATCGCGTGCGAAGTTGTCGACGATATAGCGGGAGACGGTGTCCGTGGTGGTCATGACCATTCCTTCATGGGTGCGGTGGTGGTCAGTTCAGGCTCAGCGCCCGGCGGTCGACCTTGCCCGTCGCGGTTCGCGGGAGAGTCGTTACGTAGGAGAATTTCTCGGGAATCGAGGTGCGGGGAAGTTTCCGGCTCAATTCGAGCCGGAGCTGAAATTTGTCGAGGTCGCCGCCGGCGACGATATAGGCGGCGAGAACGAGCGCATCGCCGTTCTCGGCGACCGCGACGACGGCCGCATCGCGGATGTGGGCGTGTGACTTCAGGACGGCTTCGATCTCGGCGAGATCGGTCCGGACGCCCCGGATCTTCACCATGTGGTCGTCGCGCCCGACGGGGTACAGCAATCCGTCGCTCGCACGCCGGAAGATGTCCCCCGTTCGGAAGTACCAGCTGTCCCCGGCCGGGTCGATCCCGTTCAGCAGCACGCTTCGGGTGCGACCGGGCAGCCCGATGTACTCGTCGAACTGGAACGGTGTACGCGTGATCAGCTCACCTCTGCCCGGGCCCTCGATCAGGCTTCCGGAAGGATCGATCAGGTGCGCGTGAACTCCCGGCAGCGGCCGCCCGGCCGGCATCTCCGCGCCTTGCCAGGTCCTCGGCACGGTGAACATCAACGAATCGTTGGTCTCGGTCGATCCGTAGACATTGTGGATCTCGGCGTGCGGGAACAACCGGCGCATCGCAGGGAGTAGCTCGACCGGAAATCGCTCGCCGGTGACGATCACATGGCGCGTCCGGTCGATCGGTTTGGTCGCGTGACCGGCCAGGACACGGTGCAGCAGCGGAACCGATTGAAGCACCGTCGGTGGGTGCTCCCGCAAGCGGGCGATCAGCCGTCGACCGTCGACCGACTGTTCCGGCGAGATCAGGACCACCGTTCCGCCCGCATGCAATGTCGCCCACACTTCGAGCAGACTGAGATCGAAATTCAGCGGCGCATAACTCCACACCACCGATCCCGGCCCGAGGTCGAAATGCCCCACGCCCCACCGGATGAACGCGGCCACCCGCTCGAGTGGCAAACTCACCGGCTTCGGAACTCCGGTCGATCCGGAGGTGGTCAGAATGACGCGCTGCGCCGTTTCCGGTACCCGTTCCGCGGTACCGATCTCCTGGAAGGTGTCCGATTCGGCGTCGTCGAAGATCAGGTCCGCCCGAACGCTGTCGAGTACGGCGCGGCGAACGTCCGGACCGAAGGCCGGCGAGATCAGCGCGGCCGAATGCCCTTCGGCCAGAACCGCGCCGACAGCCGCGATCGTGCGCACACTCTTGTGCGCGATCAGCGCGACGATTCGCCGGTGATCCAGGTTCAGCCGACGCCGAAGGGTCATGTGGTGCAGGGTCAGTTGTGCATAGCTGTGCCGCGTTTCGACCGCGTCGACCAAGGCGGCCGATTCCGGTGATCCGCCGAAAGTTGTTGTTGTCCAATGATTCACGATCATTCCCCCTTTCAGTCGAATCGAAACATGTACGTACATGGTTTGAACAGGGTATGTGCATACATGTTTGCGGTCATTCACCCGGCCGTCACGTGCCGGATTGCGTGGCGTAACGCGCCACAGTTGCTCCACACCAGCGCATTTCACTCGTTTGTCCAGCTCCGCGCCGTGCGGTGACGGGCCCGTTGCGGGCCGGCGCCGCGGGGCGGTCCGGACCGCAGGCCGGCCGGCGACCGCCCGATGGCCGTCGAGCCGGGGGTTGCAGACCGGGAGCGGCGGAGTTAGATTCATGCACATGCACATTCATCGAGTGCCGGACGACGGAGCGCCCTCCGTGGCGGACGGACTGCTCGACGACTGGCTACAGCTCGCGGCGTTCGTCGACTCGGTGGACGCCGACGCGGGCAAATGGCTCGTGACCAGCCATGGAATCTCGCTGACGGAGTACCGTGCCCTGCGGAACCTCGCCGCTGCGCCCGACAAGGAACTGCGCGTGAACGTGCTGGCCGCTCGCATCGGCCTGAACCAGAGCTCGGTAACCCGGCTGCTGGACAGGCTCGACACCAAGGGCCTCACCCGCCGCGACATCTGCACCGAGGACGGCCGCGGCGTCTACGCGGTCGTCACCGACCGTGGTGAAGCGGTGCTGCGCGACGCCAACGGCCCACTCGCCGAACGCATTCGGCGACTACTCGACCAGGCGCCCACCACCGACCCGATGCCGGATCCGGCACACATCGGCCGCATCATGACCGCGCTCGGCGACCTGCTGAACCGCGCGACCGACTGACCGACTGACCCATCCGTCGAGCCGATCGGCCGGCCGGCACCTTCGTACGCCCATATAGCTGCATGTACAGACAATTGATTGGAGTGACCGCCGATGCCGACGACCGTCGAAGTATTCGTCGATTACGTCTGCCCCTACTGCTTCCTCGTCGAAAGCACCCTCGAACAACTCCGCCGCGACCGTGACGTCGAGATCGTCATCCGCCCGTTCGAACTGCGCCCGGACCCCGTCCCGACCCTGCGGCCCGAGGACGACTACCTCCCTCGGGTGTGGCACCGCTCGGTCTACCCGATGGCTCGGGGACTCGGCATCGACATCACCCTGCCGACCGTCTCTCCCCAGCCCCGGACCGAGCCAGCGTTCGTCCTGCTGCAACTCGCCGCCGAGCACGGCGTCGCGGCCGAGTACTCGACGGCGGTATTCCGCGCCTTCTTCCAGCAGAACCGGGACATCGGCGAGGCCGGGGTCCTGCTGGACATCGCCACATCCGTCGGGCTCGACGCCACCGAAGCCGTTGCGGCACTGCACGACACCGAGCGGCGCGAGCGGCAACGGGCGGCGCAGCGCGACGCCGTGGAGTCGATCGGTGTCACCGCGGTGCCCAGCTTCCGGATCGGCGACGACCTCCTGCCCGGAGTGCTGGACGCCGACACCCTCGTCCGCGCGGTCGACCGCGCTACCGGACGCTCGGAACTGCCCCGATGAGCCACGATATCGTCGACTTGACGCGGTTGATGCGCGCGGCGGTCGCACACAGTATCCGGCACGTCGAAGCGGGCGGCATCCCCTTCGTCGGCCAAGTCGTTGCCGACGACGGCTACGCCTCGGAGTTCGGTGTCAACCTGGTCCGGGAAACCGGCGACCTGACCGCGCACGCGGAGATCGTGGCGATGCGCGCGGCGCTGCTGGAGCGCGGAACCTTCGACCTGCACGGACTGCGGCTGCTCGCGACCGGCGAACCGTGCGGCCTGTGCTACCTCTTCGCCGCTGAACAGCGGATCTCCGCCATCTACTACGCAGTCGATGCGAATACCGCCGCACGCTGGGGCTTCGACTACCGCGCCGGTTACGCACAGCCCCCCGTCGGCCGGTTACGCACCGCCGAGAACGTTCACCGCCTCCGCGTCGAGCACGCCCTCGATCCGTTCACCCGTTATCACGAGGTCAGCGGCGTCACCCAGCGCTGACCTCCATCCGGAAAGGAATTCCCGTGCACTGGCTCTACCTCGCCGTCGCCGTCGTCTTCGAGATCACCGTCGCCATCGCCGCCGGCCGCGCCGCCGGATTCACCAACCTGCGATGGACCGCCGTCACGCTGGTCAGCGGCGCGATCGCCACCTACTTCCTGAGTCTGGCCCTGCTGACCTTCGATGTCGGCGTCGGCTACGCCATCTGGACGTCCATCTCCGGTATCGGCATCGTGCTGCTGGGTGCGGTGCTGTTCGGGCAGCGCCTGGATTGGCGCCGGATCGCCGGCATCGCCGTCATCATCGCGGGAGTCGTCGGCCTCCAACTCAGCGGCGCAGCCTGACGCGCACCCACGAAACCCTTTCATCGAGCTGATCGGACATTCACATGACCACCTCCACCGTCGCTCCCACCCGCACCACCAATCTCCGGAACTGGCTCGTCCTGCTGCTGGCCGGCGCCTTCGAAGTCGGCTATGCCCTGTCCGTCGGCGGCAGCCACGGATTCACCATCCTCAGGTGGTCGCTCGTGGCGATCGTGTTCTTCCTGCTGACCCTCTTCGCCTTGAGCGTGGCGCTGCGCACCATCGACGTCGGCATCGGCTACGCGATCTGGGCCGGAATCGGCGCCGCCGGGGCCGCACTGCTGGGTCCCGTCTTCTTCACCGAGCAGCTGTCCGCCGCCAAGTTCGTCTGGCTCGCCGTCATCATCGTCGGCGTGATCTGGCTCAAGCTCGCCGACCGCACCAAGACCGACTGAGAGGCGACCGTGCACCTGTTCGACCCGTATCAGCTCGGGCCGCTGTCGCTCCCGCATCGCGTGGTGATGGCACCGATGACCCGCAATCGCGCGGTCGGCACGATTCCCGGGCCGATGAACGCCGAATATTATGCGCAGCGCGCCTCGGCCGCCCTGATCATCACCGAGGGCATCCAGCCCAGCGCCATGGGCCAGGGCTACCCGAAGACGCCGGACCTGCACACTCCCGAGCACGTCGCCGGCTGGGCCCGGGTAACCGATGCGGTCCACCGCAACGGCGGGCGGATCATCGCGCAACTCATGCACGCCGGGCGGATCAGTCACCCGCACACACTGCCCGCCGGTGCGCTGCCGGTGGGCCCGTCCGCCGTTCGCCCGGCGGGCCGGATCTTCACGACGAACGGCCTCGAAAACTTCGTCACCCCACGGGAACGCACCACCGCGGAGGTATCCGGCATCGTCGACGAATTCGCCCACGCTGCCGAACAGGCGAAAGAGGCAGAATTCGACGGTATCGAGATACACGCGGCGAACGGCTACCTGCTCGACCAGTTCCTGCAAACGGGGACGAATCAGCGAACCGACAGCTACGGCGGTTCGGCGCCCGCGCGCTCACGCCTGCTCCTCCAGGCCACCGCCACTGCCGTGACCGTGTGGGGACCCGGTCGGGTCGGTGTACGCGTAGCCCCGGGCGGAACCTTCAACGACATGCGAGACGACAACCCGATCGAGACGTTCGGCCACGTCGGTGCCGCACTCAACGACCACGAACTGGCATACATCCACGTCGTGGAGACGTCGCAGGCCGAGCGCCCCCGCGGAATGGGCGACACCGGCCCGACCGCACTGCTTCGCTCGGTCTACCGCGGCACGATCATCAGCGCCGGCGAATACACCCGCGATACCGCGGAGGCCGCCCTCGCCGCCGGCAAGGCCGACCTCATCGCCTTCGGCCGCAGCTTCCTCGCCAACCCCGATCTCCCCGAACGACTGCGCCGAAACATCACGCCGAACGAACCCGACCCGACGACGTTCTACGGCGGCGGCGCCGCAGGCTACACCGACTACCCCACGAGTGCGGACGCATCCGTCAAAACGGTTCTGTCCCGAATTCCGTGAAGTGGGAGCGTCCCGACCGCTCCGGCGCCAGACCACACCGGGACCGGGCGGGATGCTCGACAAGCGCACGAAAGGCAAACGCGCACGGTCGATTCCGTTGATCGCGAAGATCCGGCCGCTGATCCCCCAGCGGATCAACGCGGTGGCCGCCGCGATCCCGGCGGTCATGATCGGAGGTGTCGCGGGTACCGGAGTGGGCGCAGGTGTCGGTACGGGCGTCGGTGGCGCGGTCGGAGTCGGAGTAGCCGCCGGTCCGCCCGGCGCCGCGGTCGGCGGGATCGTCGGCGCGCAGGTTCCCGACCCACCTGTCATCGGCATCGGATCCCCGTAGCGGTCCAGACCGTCGAGAGCGGTTGTACCCGGCCCACTGCTCCTTTGCCCGCTGTACCTCGTCGGCCAGTCGGAGTTCGGTAATGACCACTTGCAGGCGCTCCGACTCACCCGCACCCCCGATATCGTGGCGATTTGGTTCAGCACTGGGGGCATGGGGTAATCTCATCGAGCACCCGCGGAGCGGGGGTAGCGGGCTGTGGCGCAGCTTGGTAGCGCACTTGACTGGGGGTCAAGGGGTCGCAGGTTCGAATCCTGTCAGCCCGACCATCGCAAAACCCCTCCTGACCTGGTCAGGAGGGGTTTCTGTGTCTCTCCCGGAAGGCGGCGCGGGACTCGGCTGTGGACCAGTTGTGGACCAGCCGGCAAACCCAGGGCACACCGGGCACGTCAGGTGTGACGTGGCACACAGGGTGCAGGCCGGGTGCGGCACTGGCCGGCAGGCAACTCCGAAACGCGCCACATGGGCTGTCACCGAGGCCGACAACTCCCCACAATCCAATTTGCTGAACGATTGCCCTACGGTTTCCGGTGTCGATAGCGTGGGGACCACCGGTTCAGGTTCGCCGGCCTCGGTGACCATCGATCCCACCTCGACCGGCCGTCGCCACGATCCATGGACAATCGAGGCCGGTATTCCGGAAGCAGCGGACGTGGACCGGCGAACCCGTTGCGCGCCTGGCAGTCCGGCGCGTGCCCGCGCATTCGGCCGTCAGGAGGCCCCCAATGACAGCATCGGATCCCGAATCCCGCCTACTGACCCAACGGATGTACACGACAAGCGAGGTCGCGAAACTACTCCATGTGGATGCCTCCACAGTCCGTCGCTGGCGGCGTGCAGAACCGGTTCGAGGCCCGGGCTTCATCCCCCTGTCCGACCGCGTGGTGATGTACCCCGAAAGCGATCTCGAAACATTCCTGGCAGCCCGCCACATTCAGCCGGGACCGTAACCGCAGCGGCCGTCAGCGCATGCGGGAAAGCGAGTGCGGCATGACCGTTCCCGCGCAGCTTCCACTCGGCATCACACTGTCGGTGGACATCGAGGTCCTCGAACGGTCTCGCAGCGGCAAGCCGTTCCGCGCTCGCGCCCGCTGGAAGAATCCGGTCACCGGCGCCCGGGACTCGAAATCGGTCTCGTTCGAGACCAAGGAGACCGCCGAGGACTGGACCCGAAGGATGACCGCGCTGGCACAGCGCGGCATCACACCGATCGACGCGACCGTCACCTTGACCGACTACGGCACCAGCCATATGGACCTTGCACTGCGAGGCCTGGAAGCAAAAACCCTGGACCCCTACATGTCCGGATGGCGATTGCGAGTAGTACCAACCCTGGGACACCTCGAAGTCGTCGCGCTGACCGCGGGCCTGATCGATCGAGCGGTCGTGCAATGGATCGAGGACGGCGGCAAACCCTCCACCATCAAAAGGCTCTGTCTCACTTTCGGCTCTGTCTCACTTTCGGTGGTAGTCGATCTAACCTGTCCTACCCCAACAGGATTCGGTGTCGGAGCAGCGAAAAGCCTGCCCGACCATACATTTGGCGTTTGATCAGCTTCGTTTTCGTGTTGATGCCTTCGCAGGGACCGTTGCTGTAGGGCAGGGTCAGCCCGGCGACGGCAGCGTCGTGGTCCTGGTCCAAGCCGGTGAGGAACCCGGTGAACTCGGTCAGGCCCGCCTCGCGGACCTGCTTGGCCCAGCTGTCGAGGTCGCTGCCACGCCGTTCGGTCATGAGCTGGGCGAATTCATGGACCAGTTCGGCCAGGGCGGTCATTTCCGGGCACGCGGCGGTGATCGTGCCGAGGTGGGCGCGGCGTGCGTCGGGAAGGTCTGCCGGTCGGGTGAGGATCCAGCCGGCGACGCGCTTGGGTGAGATCGTGATCCGGTCACCGTCGAGGCGGCCTTGGCTGACGTAGCGGTAGAGCAGGTTCTGCCCGCCGGTGTAGCCGAGGGCCTTGATCTCGGCGAGCAACTGCAGGACGGGAACCCCGGGATCGGCGGCACGGCGGGCGCGCATATGGTCGCGGTAGGGATCGACCAGACACGGACGGTATTGCGGCGGGCGCCTCAGACGCTGCGGTTCGGGCGCCCGGGCGTAGCGTTCGACGGTGTTCAGCGAGATGCCCAGCCGCCGTGAGCAGTCCAGCAGTCCGATCCCCTGATCGAGTAGCTCGTGCACGGCCTGCCACCGTTGCAGCGTGGTGGCACCGCCTTTGAGCTGCCGATACTTCGGTGCAGCCGGGGACCAGCAGGCACTGTGGGCGACGACGGTCTTCTCGACCACCTGCGCGAGTCCGTGCCACAGGTGCCAGCGGTCGCTGACCTGGGTCGCGGCAGGATTGGCCCGGCGCACGGCCTCGGCATAAGTGGTGGAGCCGTCCCGGACGACGACCTGAACCTCCGGATGCTCGGTCAGCCACGCGGCCAGGGTGTCGGCTTTGCGGTCGGCCAGCACGTCTATGCGGTCGTGGGTGACCGGATCGATCACCACGGTGCAATACCGGTGCCGGCGTCGCACGGCGAAATCGTCCACGCTCACCGCGGCCGGCACCGGCCGCGCGGGTAGCGGAATACCCAGCAGCACCCGTATCGCGGTATGCCGCGACAACACGATGGCCAGCTTCTTCAGCAGCCTGGTTCCGGCTCGTCCGGCCAGCTCCCGCACGACCGCCCGCACCTGGCCGGTCAAGCGTGTGGTGCGGCGCTGGTAGCGTTCGAGGACACCTGGTATCTGCTCACGAAAAGTGTTCTGGCACAACGGTGTCGGGCAGACGAGCCGCCGGACCCGCACGCGGACGACGACCTGCCGGCCATCCAGCGGCAGATCGGTCGCCGTCCGCAGGTGATACCCGTGGACCCTGCCTGATTCCGCCCCGCAGACCGGGCAGGCGACCACGCCGCCCGCAGTTCTCGCCTGCACCACAACGCGATCATCCTCGACCGCCACATCCTCCACGATCAACGGCGACAGACCCGAAAACACCACTCCCACAGGGATATTCACAACACCCACGAACAGGTAGTTCTACCCCACCACGCGCTACCACCGAAAGTGAGACAGAGCCTGAAACTGGACAGACCCGGAAGTAGGCGCGGATGTGGTCGGGGAGCTTCTGGACGCGGTGGAAGAAGGAGCGGACCTCGTTTCCGAGTTGGTCGCGGGTGGTGATGGTCTTGTCGGCGAGGGTGCGTTTGAGGTCGGCGTTGACCAGTTCGCCGGGGTTGAGGTGCGGGGCGTAGGCGGGCAGGTGGTGCAGTTCGATGTGGTCGGCGTGGTCGGCGGCCCAGGTTTTCACGGTCTTGGCGCGGTGGGCGGGGTGGCCGTCGACGACCAGGTGGATCTTGGTGTCGAAGTGGTTGAGCAGCCGGGTGCAGAACGCGAGTAATCCGGCGGCGTCGAAGGTGCCGTGGAACACTGTGAAGTGCAGTTCGCCGCGGGTGGATATGGTCGACATCGCGTTGAGCGAGAAGCGGTTTCCGGTGCGTTTGACCACCGGGGTCTGCCCCTTGCGGCCCCAGGTGTGCCCGGACAGCTGGTCGCTGCGCACGCCGACCTGGTCGCCGAACAGGATCACCGCGCCTTCGGACCGGGCGCGTTCGCGCAGGGCGGGGTAGGTGACCTCGACCCACCCGCGCATCGCCTCCGGGTCTGCCCCGATCGCTCCGCGGTCCGGCCGCTGGAAGGTGAAACCCATGCAGCGCAACAGCTTTCCCATCCCCTGCTCGGTGAACGACACCCCGGACAGCCGATGCGCGAGGGCCACGACCTTTCGGAGGGTCCACAGTTTGCCCCCCAGATCCAGCACCTCGGGCTCGAAGTCGACGATCGCCGTTACCAGCGCCAGCGCCCGGTCCGGCGACAGCTTGGTCTGCTCACCGATCCTGCGACCGGGACGACCCGAGTTCAGCCCCTCGGCACCACCCTCGGCGAATCGGTTGCGCCAGTTACGAATCGATCCCCGCGACACCCCGAACACCCGAGTCGCCTCCGAGGTCGGCATCCCATCCCGGATCGCGCCCATCACACGCTTGCCCAACGCCTCCTGCTGCGGCGGTGAGAGCCTGCGCATGCCCACCCGAAGATCATCGCCCACACCCGACGACCGCGACGGTCAATCAACACGTTTCAGGTCAATATGCCGCTCCGAAGAGAGAAGGGATTCCTGTGCCCTCATCGTTCCGCTACCACAATGGTACGAGCCGCCGGTGCGGTGCGCGGGACGGCCATGTGTCCCGGCAGAAACGATCCGTAGTCACACCGGCCCCGCGGAATACGAAATCGAAACCATATGGTATTTTTCAAACTTCGGGAACGCGATCCGAATTCATCATCAATTGCCCGGTGAATACGGGGTGAATGGCGCACCGATGGCGACCGGTCGGTACCCTGAATGTCGGACGCGCCAGGGGGATTGACGCGCCCGATATGCCTGTGTAATGTAGGATGCAATTGCGGACAGCAAGGGTCGGAACTCATAGATTCCAGATTCGGTCACCATTCCCGGCACAAGACACCGACGATGTGGGAATTCCTGCGAGCAGGTTTTCCGGAATTCTTCCCCGGACAGTATCGCGCAGCCGGCCCTAAGGCCGCACGGGTGCGGATCGTCCGGTACCTGGCGAAAGCGAAACTCCAGTTCTCGTGGAGGGTATCGATATGAAATCCTATGATGCCGCATTCTCGGCGTCTTTTCACACCCCCTGGCAGAATGCCGACCCCAGTACCCACGGCGCGACCGTGCCGCCGAGCGTCTACTTCCTGTCCGGCAACGGAAACGGCGCCGACGGAGTTCGGTACGAACGCTATGCGTGGGCCACCGAGCAGGGGAAACCGTGGCTCGGCGACCAGCCCCTCGACAGCGGATCACTGTTCGACCTGCTGGGCGGCTCGAGCATCTTCACCCCCGACAACCCGCACGGCCTCGACGGCACGAAACCGCTGGACGCCGCGTTGTGCTTCGAAAGCGCGTCCAAGGTCTACCTGTTCCAGGGCGCGAATTGTTACCGGGTATCGGTCGCGAAACCCACTTCACAGGAACTCGATACCGACACCCAGGCCCGGACCATCGCGAGCGTATTCGGGTACGATTTCGACGACGGTGGGGGCAAGGAATTCCCCTTCGAGTCGGTGACGGCGTCCCTGTATTCCGTCCGGGATCGCAAGCTCTGGTTCTTCCACGATACCGATTGTGAATCGGTCGACGATCTGGAATTCGAACCGGATCATTGGAAGAATTCCGGCGGCGACGGCACCGTGCCGAGTATTCGCGACGCCTGGCCCGACCTGCCGCACGAATTCACCGACAAGGTCGCCTGGGCCGCCACCGTCATCGACGGCGGCGACGGCACCTACCTGGACCGCGCGTATATCAGTAACGGCCCTGCGGTGTGCGCCGTCGTCCCCAGCACCCAGGAGCCGGCGAATTACACGGTCATCTTCACCGAACCGGGCGACCATCCGTTTTCCACCCCGGCGAATGTATCGCGGATCACCATCGAATTGTGGGGCACCGGCGGGACCGGTGGCACGGGCGGCTCCGGATACGGCGCCGCCGGCAATGTCGGTGGCGACGGCGGCGCGGGCGCCTATCTCAAATATGTCCTCACTACCGCGCCCTCCGGCCCGGTCACCGTCCACATCGGCGGACCGGGCGATTACACCTGCTACCCCGCGCAGGATCCCATCCTCGTCGCCGGTGGTGGCGGGGGTGGCGGCGGCGGGGGCGGCGACGGCACCTACGACGGCTACGGCGGCGACGGTGGTCATGGCGGCGGGGGCGACGGTGGCGACGGTTCGGGCGGCAACCTCGGCGGCGGCGGGGGCAGCGGTGGTGTCGGCAGCAGCGCCGACGGCACCGGTTCCGACGGCGGCGGCAGTGAAGGCGGCGCGGGCGGCTCCCGAGGTGACGGGGGCAGCGGCGGCTACGAGGGCGACGGTGGGGGCGGCGGGGGCGGCGGCGGCCGCGGCTATCGAGGTGAGGGCACCGGCGGTACCGGCGGTGAGGGCGGGGGCGGCGGGGACACCGGCTCTGGCGGTGGCGGTGGCGGCGCCCAGGGCCCGAGCCACTATCCCGAGAGCGCCGTTTTCGAACCGTCCGCCGACAGCGACCCACGCACCCCGTACGCACCGCTCAACGAGAGCGCGGGATTCGGCGGCCGCGGCGGCGACGCGCGAGACGGCGGCGAACCCGGAGGCAACGGCGCCGCCCGCATCACCGTCGAAATCGGCTGAAGGGGGTGGGACATGACCGGCAACGAGTCGTCGGACCCGCGCACGGTGGCGGAGATATTGGCGGACTACGACATTCATCCCAGCGGTGTCGATTCCATGCCCGCGGTGGCGCTCGCGCCGCGGATCAGGACCCGGCAGACGGGTAGCCTGACGCCCTCGGATCCGCTCGTGGTCTGCGGGCAGTCCGACGACGACGAGAAACATTATGTATTCCTGCTCGCCGGCGTGCAGATGGCCAACGAGAAACCCAGCTATATCGCGTTGTCCGCCGCCCGGACCGATTACCGGCTGGGACATCTGCCGCTGGTGGGGGGCAGCGTACCCGACCACGGGGACGTCGTTCTGGATTACGGCGGTACGGGACTGGCGACGGGTACATTCGGGTCCGACATCCTGACCCGGATCGACGAGATGCTCGCCACGCTCGATTCGAGCTTTCCGTTGCGTTTCCCCACGAGATTCACCGGTATCGACAGAACCCCCGGGTGCGCATTTCTCAACTTCAGGCTGCTCGACAAGGGGCACCTGATCTTCGTTCCGGATCTGACGCAGAATGCCGTCCCGGCCTGGACGGACGTCGACTCCGGGGTTGGCAGCCTGTACGTCCGCCGCCTGGGCTGCACATACGAACCCCACGACGGCGGCCTGTTCACCCTGAAAGTGTGGGTGGACGGCTCGGTGGCGATCGGGAAGGCGGCGGATCCGGACCCCGCGGAACGGAAGGACGCGCAGACCGGCGACAAGGGCATCGCCCTCGAGGTGATCGGCCTCCGGCTGGGGTTCACCACCAATGCGGACTACACCTATTCCCTCGTCGTGGGCCTGCCCGAAGGATATGGCCTGCACTTCGTGCGGAAACCGGTCGAGATCGGCGGCGGTTTCGCCGTGATCCACGATCGGCCGGAATACGACATTCTCGCCGAGGGTGGCGTGACCCTGTCCATGCCCGGCCTGAACTTCGAACTGCTGGGCGCTTATGCGCGCGCGCATCCGGGGAACGTGTCGCCGGCTTTCGCCATGGTCTTCCTGTTCCTGCTGCTGCGGCTCACCGCCGAGGCGGAGAATACGCCGCCGCAGGGTATAGAGGTATTTCCCGGTGTCATGCTCACCGGCCTCTGTTTCGGCTTCGGGATGAATTGCGAACTCCGGGTGCCCGATCCGGCCACGGTGCTGAAATTCCCGCTCCTGGCCCCGCTGCTGCCCGCGGCGGCCCCCTCCACGAACAGTCCCCTGGAGGTGATGGACCGCCTCACCAGCACCGACGGCGACATCCACACCGAATGGGTGACGCCCCAGGACGGCGCGTTCTGGTTCGCGGTCGGCGTCGCGGCGAACATCGTCGAGGTGTTCGACATCTGGGCGCTGCTGATCGTCTCGATCCCGCGCAGCGGAGAATGGGCCGGCGCCCTGATCGGGACGCTGGACATGTCGGAATTCCGGAACGTCTTCAAGGTCAAGGCCGTCGTCGAAGCCGAGGTATCGGCGGGTCTGGTGGCCGTCGGCGCCGCGCTCGCGCCCAACAGCTACCTCTTCAGCGAGGATTTCCTCAGCATCTCCGGCGCGATCGACCTCTACGTGTACGTCGGCGGCGAATATCGGAACCAATGGGTACTGACCGCGGGCGGTTATCCCGTCGGATACACCCGCCCGAGTTACTACCCGAACGTCCGGGAACGGCTCGGAATATCGACCAGGACCCCGAACGGCAAGAACCAGTGGCAGGGCGTGTCGGGGCAGGCGTACCTGATGTTCTCCAACTCCGGGATGGCGGTCGGCGCGAGCCTGACGTTCACCCTGCTGGATCTGAAGATCTGGAAGCTGAGTATCAAGGGCTGGTTCGCCGTCTCCTTCGATTTCTGGGTGCAGTGGCATCCCTTCTACATCAATGCGTCGCTGCGGCTCAGCGCCGGGCTCCAGGTGAAACTGCTGGTGACCGTGAAACTGGAAGTATCGGTGGGACTGGCCATCTGGATGCCCCGCTTCGGCGGCAGAGCGGAGATCCGGCTGCCTTTCGGGGTCAAGTTCTACCCGTCGTTCGGCAGCGATCCGGCACCGCCGGCCCCGCTGTCCTGGGACGAGTGTGTGCAGCAACTGTTACCCGGCGACGGGCGGCTGCTGGCGCGGGCCGAGTCCGGGCTGCTGCCGGTTCCGGGGACGCCCGACGGCGGCGCCGCGAGCCCGCCGGACTCCGGCTCCGGCGCGGTGTGGCACGTGTCGGTCCACGGCTTCGTCTTCACCACCTCGTGCACGGTCCCGTCCACCAGCGTCGTCGTCAACGGCGCGAGCTCCGACGCGACGGACGGGCTGAACGTACGGCCGATGGGGCACGGGGCGGGCGAAGGTCTCGCGTCCGTCCACACCGTCACCATCACCCACGAGGACACCGGCCTCGTCGACCTGCACCGGCAGGGCTGGGTGGTGGACCCGGTCGCCCAGGGAGTCCCCGAGGCGCTGTGGGGCAAGCCGCTGGACCGGGACGCCGCACCGGGCCTGGACTCGCCCGGCCTCGTCGACGCCTACACCGGGCTGCGCGTCCGGATCCCCGACGCCGCGCTCGGCGCCCACATCCCGGCGATCGACTCGGAAGATCTCGACGTCGAGCCCGTCGACCCCGACAGCAGCCTGCCGATCGACCCCACCGCCACGACACCGCCGGACCAGCCGCACCCGAGCGCCGGCGCGACCGTCACCGCCATCGCCACCACCCTCACCGCGCGGGCCGCCGCACGTACCCGCCTGGACGCGGCCCTGCGGAACTGCCGGACGCTCGCGGGAGACGTCCAGGACTACAGCCCGCACACCGACGACGCGCTCACCCGCTACGAAACACGCGTCGCGCACGGCCTCTACACCGCCGACCCCCTCACGCTCTGAACGCCGGGACGGAGGAGAACTCTCATGGCGACTCCACGCCTCATCACTTTCCACGACTCCTACACGCCGTTCCTGACGGGCGGCAGGTATGCGATCACCGTGCATCAGGAGGTTCGCGACGCCGACGGGCGATCGCTGAGCAATCCCGGGGCGAACGGTGATCAATTTCCCGAGATCACCCAGCGTTTCGAGGTGCATGCGCCGCGTTTCGCCTTACCGCCCGGATGTGTGCACGCGACGCACCCGCCGTCCGGCGCGACGGGTCCCTTCGACAATCAGCTGGCGCATGTGAGCCTGACCCGGCTGACGCTGCCGTGGGAACAGATTCTGGCCGAGGGCGCCGACGGCGAGAACGACGGCGAACGCGCCCCGTGGCTGGCGCTGCTCGTTTTCGCGCAGCACGAACTGCCCGGAGATCCGCAGGCACAGGGCACGGCGGATACCGAATACACCGTGGCGGACGTGCTCGATCTGCGCAAGGACCCCCGCGCCACCGTGCTCGGCCCCGATATCGATCCCGGCACGGTCATCCCCGAGGTGTTGCAGGGCCCGTGCCGGACGATCGATGTTCCGGCGGGGGTGTTCACGGCGATCGTTCCCCGTTTCGACGAATTGAATTATCTGACGCACGTCCGTGAGGTGGCCGAGCGTCCCACACTGTCGGCGCGAGCCAAGATGTCGGCGGCGGAATTCACCGAGACCGGGCAATACAGCATCGTGCTGGCGAACCGGTTTCCCCGCGGCTACGGGAATTACGCGGCCCACCTCGTCTCGCTGGAGGGCTTCGCGGACTGCCTGAAGCCCGAGGCGGGTCCTCGGACACCGGACGGCATCGAATCGGTGCGGCTGGTGTCGCTGCTGTCGTGGTCGTTCACGTCGCATCCGGATCCGGGCGGACACTTCTCCGAGGTCGTCCACGAGCTCGCGCTGCCCGGCGAGCCGCACGACGACGAGCAGCACCCGAATCCGGATCACGACCGTGCGCTGTCCCTGCGCCTGCCGCCGCCGGCCGACGCGGATACGGAAGAGACCGCGGAGGTCGGCAGGCGCCTGCGGTGGGGATATGTGCCGGTGTCGTCTCCGACCGCCGAGGGCGAGCGGACCTTCGCCTGGTACCGGGGACCGTTGATCCCGGTACCACCGCCGCCGCTCCCGCCCGGCCTGCCACCCTTCACCCGAACGTCCGATTCCGGGGGCCGGCACGCCCGGGCGGACGCGGCACCGGTCCTCGGCACGCCCGACGGGCTGATGATCTACCTCCCACAATGGGGTGTGTTCGACCTGAGCTACGCCGTGGCCTGGACGATGGGGCGGCTGCTGGCACTGTCGCACGCACCGTCGCGCTACGCCCAGAAGACGTTCCGGCGCAAGGCCCGCACCGCCTTCGCGGCGGCGGTCACCCGCCTGACGACCCCGCCCGAGATCAGCGGCCTGGACCCCGGCACCCTGACCACCGCGGCCGCCATCGCGCACCCGCGGCCCGCCACCGACCGGCTGCACACCCTGCTCGCCGACGGTCTGGCGAACCGCCTGAGCCGGCGGCACGCCGCGCCGCCGCCCCGGGACCGGCCGTCCGGCGGGCCGACCTGGGCACACCGGTTGCGTACCGTCCTCGCGGACAGTGCGGTGAGCGAGGCGCTCACCCTCGACTCGGCCGCCGCGGCCGGGCCGGTCGGCGACATCATCGACGGGCTCGCGGCGCTGGAACTGGTGCCCTTCGATCATTTGGTCGCCGACCGGCGGATGCTTCCGCCGGAGAGTGTGCGCTTCTGCTACGTGGATCCCACGTGGATCACCGCGCTCGTCGACGGATTCGTCGACGCCGGTGTCCAGACCACCGCGGATACCGTTCTCCAGGAGGCGGTCCTGCGGCGCTCGGCGGCCGACGCGAACACCGTCCCGTGGCCCGAGGCCGGGCTGCTGCTGCGCTCCCGGCTGGCCCGCGACTGGCCGGGACTGATCATCGAAGCCGACCGGGGCGGGCGGGCGATCGAGATCGTGCGCCGGGAATACCTCGCCCCCGACCTGCTGCTGTGCCTGTTCGCCGAAGTTCCCGACAGGGTCACGATCGCCGAACCGCATCAAGATCTGTACATCGGCGCTCAGGTCGAACACGGCGAGCTCTTTCTCGACCTGCGATACCTGGCCGGGAACGGCCGGACCGGCGCGCCGATCAGCGACAACGACAACGTCCCGGCCTACCTGCGGACCGGGACCGACACCATGGACATCCATCGGATCGCACCGCAACTCACCGAGCGCCTGCGCGAACTCGGTCAGCTACCAGACGGTGAATTGACCCCGGCCGGATTCGCGGTGCAGTTGATCCAATCCCCGGTCCGGCAGACCTTCCGGCCGTAGCGGCCCACTCGAATACCGGGGAGCTTACGATGACCCACCCGTTGATCGTTCCTGTGCAGATCGACACCTACCTCGTCAACACCGTGGCCAGTGAACGCGAAGAAGGCTACGGGCAGTGGACCCTCGACTTCACCGACCCGGCGAATCTGGCGGTTCCGCCCGAGCCGTATCCGGACCCGCATCTCGATGACCGGCCCGCGGTGGGCGCGCATGTGCGCTGGTCGCTTCCGCACGCGCTCCGGGCCCATCACCAGGACACCGACACATTTCCGCTGGTCCCCAATCGGTGGCTCGTCGTGCGCTCGAGCCGGCCCGCGAACGCGGCCCCTGCTTTCGCCGCCTGGGTGGTGGAAAGCGACAGTCTCGTCGATCCGGACATCGTCGAGAATTCGCCGGACCGCGACGCGTGGCGGAATTACCCGTGGCAGGGGAACCATTCCCCCTATCCGTTCACGGTGCCGGCGCCGGACGAGTACTACATCCGGGGAGACCTCAAAGAGGGTGCGATCGGGCGGGCGTTCGATACCGACGCCTGGGCGGAGAAACAGACCACCGATCTCTTTCTCACCGCGATCGGCCCGGGACTGCCGGACTTCTGCGGTTTCCTGCCGTACCACCGCGGCGTCTTCGCGTTCTACGACGATCTCGCCGGCGTCGATCGCGCGACACTGGATTACCTTGTGGTGGGCTGGTATTCGGATCCGACCGCGGACATTCTCGCCACACCGGGGCGGCGTTCGGCGCCCGAGACGGCCGCGCTACTGGACGCGCTGGGCTGGACACCCGGCCGGCTCGAGACGGATCCGGTCTCGGTGTACGCCGGGACCGCGCTGCGGCTGCCGTGGGACCGGACGAATCGGGACTATCCCCAGGGGAAGCTGCCCGAGAGCGCGGACCGGGCCTACCTCGCGGTGGGCCACAGCACCGCCGAAGCCCAGACCGCCGACCTGCACAGTGACCGTGACGAGGTCGCCGTCGGCCGGCTCCTGCACGCTTTCCTCACCGACGGCCTCGAAACGCTCGACACCGCGCCGGACCAGTTCGACGACCGGGTACACAGCTCGTGGTTCATCCCTTACGACATCGGCCACGCCTGGACCATCGCCGACGCGCCGGGATCCGAGACCGCCGCGACGGAGGACGAGCTGGAGAAGGAGCGGGCATGGCTGGCGGAACTCAATGAGAGGCAATATCGGTACAACCTGCTGGCCCGCAACGAGATCGGATTGCAGAACAGGGTGTACGACCTGTGGCGCCTCGGCAGGATGCCGGTCGCGTACGGTGGCGCCGGACGCCCGGCGGACTTCGACCCGGCCACGACGATCAACGAACTCGCCGTCGGGCTCCTCCGAATTCAGGACGAGATGCGGGGCCTGCGCACCGGGACGGACGCAATCCCGTCCGGGGATTCGGCGGCGGAATTCGAGGCCAGCGCCTTCGAATACGCCAGGGCTCGGGGGCTGGATCCGACGTGCGCCGATCCCGCCGGGATCCACCGCAGGCTGAAGGCCGTCCCGCTCCCCCCGTTCTATACGCCGTATGACCCAGTCGTCGTGCTCGGCGGCGTGAATGCCGAGCAGGAACCGTATCCGGAAGTGTTGCCGTGCCGCTCCGACGACCAATTGGTGGCCGCGATACGCATCGGCGACAGCATGCAGCCACCCCCGGAGCCGCCGCCACTGCCCGGCTGGAGTGCCGGACTTCCGGACCACGTGCGGGGATGCTTCAGCGGCCTGTTCCGCGAGTTCACGCTGCTGTCCCGGGCCGCCGCCACGGACGACGACCTGGTCGAGGACCTCGGAACCCTGGTTGACGGCGTCTCGGCGGCATTCCACGATGCCGCGCGGCAGCCGACGGGCCCCGGGCATTTCACCGGCCTGTGGGATCAGCCGTGGTCGCCGGTCTACCTGCTGTGGGAGCTGGACTACTACCCGGTCCCGGCCGACGCCACCGACGGCTACCACTGGGCCTTCGACGCCGGCGAAGGCCGGTACCGACTGACGAGAACCGGTGCCCCGCAACCGATTCCGGCGTGGAAGTTCGTCGGCCGGTCCGCCCTGACCGACCTGCCGCAGCAGCTGGTGCACGGCGCGGTCGAACGGCACCTGCGCCGCTACCGCGATGCCCCCGTCGAGGAGCTGGCCGATCGGCTCGGCGTGGGCGAGATCTCGCAGATGCTGGACGGTTTCCACCGCAGTCTCGATCAGCGCATGCCGGGCATGGGGGTGCAGCCGAACGAGAACGATCCGAGCGAGAGCCACCTGTGTGAGATGCTCACCGGCTACGACCACCCCGACGCCGGCTTCCCCGCGCCCGACCCCGACGTGATGGCCCCGACCGCGAAGATCCGGTTCTTCCCCGCCTGCGCGGGCCAGTTCGTCGTCACCTTCGCCGGTGTCGTGGATTCCATGGGACGCACCTTCACCTACATCGATGCCGGCATCGGCGGCGAACTCAGCCCCGCACAGCGCCTGCCGTGGGTCGCGGGCACCCTCACGCCCAGCGCCGAGAACGACCACCCGATCACGGTCGGCGAGAAGTGGACGAACCCCGGCTGCTACGTGCAGTTGGCGCCCCGCCTCACCGCACCGACGCGGCTGCGCTTCGACTGGGTTCCGGTCAACACGTCCGCCGCCGTCCCCGGGGCGGTCATCGACGATCCGCCGGTCGTGGCCACCGCGAGCGCACCGGCCCCGACCCCGGCGCTCGGGTGGCTGCTCGTGAACCACCTCTCCGGAACCCTGCTCGTGCACGACGAGCACGGGCGCGGCATCGTGGAGGCCCGCAAGGGAATCGGCACCGACGGCAACACCGAAGGGCCGGCCGTCGACTGGGCCACCCTCCCCTACTACCCCCACCGGGACGACCCGACCGACCCGGACGGCGACTTCGCCCGGCTCTGCCCCGAGCTGTTCGGCTTCCTCACCGGCCTGCGCGACGGCGGCACCGACGCCTTCGACGCCCTCATGCGGCGCATCGACGATTCGGCGGGCACCGCCGCGGCGCCCGGCAACGACGGCACGATGGTCGCGCCGCTGATCGGGATGCCCGTCGCGCTGCTGCGAGCCCGGCTGACGCTGGAGAGCTATACGCTGCCCGGCACCGATCCCAGCTGGGGCAGCGACTCCGCGCCCTATCCGGTGCTGGACTTCCGCACCCCGGACTACCTGAAGCGGCAGTGGCGGTGGAACATCCGACTCGGCGGCCGGCAGTCGAACGACGACGGCGTCGTCGTGACCACCGACGGCCTGATCGGCTACTTCACCCACCGGACCGACGGGCCGGACGGGCCGGTCCTCCCGGATGCGGACACCGATTACACCGTCTTCCGCACCGCCGACGGCGGGGACAGCGGCTACGCCCGCCGGATCACCGCCCGGGACCTCGCGCTGCCGGTGAACCTCGCGCCCATGCCGGAGAATCCGCACGCCAACGGGGACGACCCGGTCACGCCGGTCGTCGCGTACGTGACGATGCTGGCCCACCCGTGGGCGGAGATCAACGCGGTGACCGACGTCGTGCCCGCGGTCAGCGTCCGCCTGCCCGACGAGGCCGTCCGCACACCGCTGTCCCGGTTGCAGATCGCCTGCCGGGTCGGCCCGATCCTGGCCGGCACCCGGCCCGCGCCGACCGGCCGGCCCGATCCGGACACCGGGACGAGCACCACACAGACGGCCGTGGTCATGCCCCGCCCCGACTCGTGGACCGGGGTATGGGACTGGTCCGAACCGAGTCCGTGGAACCACTACCCCATCACCGCCCCCGACGTCGTCGCCCATCTCGACCAGCCCAATTCCGTCGCCCGCACCGGCTATCTGACCCTGGCCACCACCCTCGACCAGGTCACGTCTCCGACGCGGGACCGCGCGGAGACCACGAACGCCGCACAGATCCCCCTCGATGCGGCGACTCGTCCGCGCCAGGAGAAGTCCCAGTGACCAGCCACGACGAACCCCAGCCGGTGCGGTTCTGGCCGACCGGCAACGACGGAACCTTCGAGAGTTTCTACGCCGACGACACCCCGATCCTGCGCGGCGACACCACCACCCTGCACTGGACCTGCACGAACAACCCGGTCGTGCACTACTCCCTGTACTACGACACCGGTGGGGAAGACGCCCGGCCGATCGCGGTGGACGACGCGGTGCTGTTCCAGAAAGTGGACCCCGACGACCCGGACAGCCCACTGAAATATGCCCAGCCGAATCCGGGCGACCCCGGCAAGCTCCTGGATTTCGCCTTCCCGACCGAGCCCTTGGACGGCATCGCCGTGGGTTATCACCTCCAGGCCGTCTGCAAGCAGCAGGGAGTCGAGGAAACCCGGGACCTGACCACCGCGACCTTCGTCCACCGCGGTGATCTCAAGGCCGGCAGCATCAACAGCCTCACCGGAACCGCCCAACTCCTCACCGAGACCCAGGACGGATTCGCCAACAACACGCACTACCTCGCGCTCACCGACGGATTCCTGTGTGGCGCGATCACCGGCGACCGGCTCTGGATACAGGTCAGCCCGCCGGATCCCCGGACCGGCGGGCGGGCCGGGATGCCCTCCACCTGGCATCTGCTCGTCGCCGACACCGACTCCCGGGGCGCGTACAACGACAACCTCACCATTCCGATCGCCAAACACAGCACCCTGGCGTTCGGGCTCCCCGATCCGCAGGCGTACAGGCTGACCTGGCACCCGCTCGGCGTCGGAAACCTCTCCGACCGGTCGGCGAACACCGGCGCAGCGCCGCTGCGCGCCCACGCGGCCGCTGCCCGATGGCCGAAAGACCGGCCCGTCGAGGACTTCCATCCCGCGAACCTCACCGTCCACGTCGGCGACACCACCGAATTGCGTTGGCACGGACCCGAGAACAGCGCGGATTCACTGTTCGCGTACACCCTCACCTACAACGTGTCCAGCGGACCCGACACCCGGACGGTGTCCGTGGACAACGACCGGATCCGCGCGTACGGCACCGCCGATCCCGGCAACGACAAACTCGCCTACTTCACCGTCCCCACCGAACCGCTCGACGGCATCGGCGTCGGCTACCACCTCCGCGCCACGTATCAGCCCGACGGCGATACCCCCGCCGCCGTGGACCTGACCACCGCCAGTGTGATCCTGGGCGGCGACCTGCGCGCCGGCCACCTCCGCGTCACCGGATCCAGCCGCATGCTCCACACCGGCCGCACACCGCTCGAGCCCGGCGTCGACTACACCGCGCCGACGGACGGATTCATCTTCGGCTCCGTCGCCGGCGGCACGCTCCGGGTCGAGATCACTCCCCCCGGCGCCGCGAATCCCGTTCCGCCGGAAGGCTTCACGATCGCTTCGCGCTCCGCCGAGGACCGCCACGGCCGGGACAACGAGAACCTCACCCTGCCCGTTCGCACGGGCAGCGAGGTCACGTTCACCACCACCGGCGACGCGGGCCTGCGATACAAGCTCAGCTGGCACCCGCTCGGTCCCGACGACCTCGCGCGATGAGGAGCACCACGATGAGCAACGACGATGTCCTCCCCATCGTTCTCGCGAGTTTCAGCACCGATCCGGAAACACCGAATGCCGGTGCGAAGGTCACCCTCTATTTCTCGTTCGAGAACGAGACGGACAGCGACATCACCTGCCAGGAAATCGCCATCGACCTCAATCCCGGCGATACTCCCGAGAATCTCTGCACCGACGAGGCCGTCCAGGATTCGGTGATCACCCCGTCACATCCCGGTAGCTGGAATTTCCAGCACGCGTACGACAAGACCAAGAAGGTCCACTACCTCTCCCTCACCCCGCACAACAGCCACCACCCGGTCCTCGGCCCCGGGGATCGCCTGGATGTCGCGATCACGGTCCAGGTCAGCGCCGGGCTCCGATCCGACGATCTCACCGAAACCGTCGTCACGGTCACGGAACATATCGGCGACGCCCGCCCGTCCCAGGACATCCCGCTCGCGAAAAGTCCCGCGGGAACCGTCTTCGACAGTTTCCGCGCCGACCCGCCGGACAAGGTGCTGGTCCAGCAGGGCGAGCACCTCCAGCTCAGCTGGTCGTGCGATCCGATCGGATTCGAGCGGGGCTCGACCGCGGGCAAGCCGTATTACACCCTCACCATCGATTACGACCAGCTGGCCGAGCCCCTGGACATCACCGACCTCAACAACGACGGCGCGGGCGCGTACACCGGCCCCGACGAAGACCATTCCCTGGCCCTCTCCCACACCACTCTCTTCGCCCTGACCCTCACGCTGTGGGACAAAACCCATCAGCAGAAACTCACCCATACCCTGACCACGCTGGTGAGCGTGCAACCGACCGATGTCGACCTCGGCAATCTGTCCATCGACCGCACCGCGAGCATTCTGACGGATCCCCAGCTGATCACCACGATCGGAAACCACGTCGCGACCACCGACGGGCTGCTGCTGTGCACCGTCCGGGGCAGCAATTCCGGCATCGTGGTCAAGGTGACCGCCCCCGACGCGGAAGAGGTCGACTACGCGATCAACACCGGTACGGTCGACCCCTACGACGACCCCACCCAGTTCACCGGCTGCAGAATGCTCCTACCCATCGCCCGCGACAGCACCGTCTCCATCAGCTCACCGGAAAGCGACGGCACCTACCGAACAGCGTGGTATCCCCTCGGCATCGGCACCCTCGCGAAACAGTGAGCGCCGGATGTTGCCGTTCCGGTCGGACCGCATACGGTCAGTAGTCGAACAGGGTCCCGCACAGCAGCATCTTGGCGGCTTCCATGGTCGCGTGATGGGCCTCGCGGGTCGTGGTGGCGGCCTGTTCGTACAGTCCCTGGAAGAGGGCGTAGACCGCGTCGGCGGCCACGCGCACCTCGACACCGGGACCCAACGCCCCTTCCCGTTGGGCCCGTTCGACGATGTCGAGGACGATGGTCCGCAGGGAGGAGAAGACCGCGTCGCTGTGTTCGGGCAACTGTAGGTGTGCCGGGCTCTCGACTCGGATCGCCCGGTCGAAGGCCGACGCATACGGGTAGTCGGCGATGACGCGCTCGGCTTCGGTCAGCACGGCCATGAACTTGTCCGGTACGGTTCCGGCGCACGCTGCGGCGGCGCCGAGACGCGGCACCATGGTCTCCGCGAGTTCGAGGAAGGCGGCCTTGACCAGTTCCGCCTTGTTCGGGAAGTAGTGATACAGGCTGCCGCTGGTCATGTTCGCCGCGCGGGCGATCTCCCGGATGGTCGCGCGCGAGTACCCGACCTCGGCCACGCAGCGCATGGTGGCGGCGATGACCCGTTGCCGGGTCTGCTCACCGCTGGCTCCGGCGGGCCGACCCAGAATCGGCGCGGTACCCAATCTGATCCCCTCGGCTCGGGCGACATCCTCGCTCAGCTTCTCACGCGGGGTGGTCGCACGACGGCGCCGGGAGCTCGACGGCTTCGGTCGGTAGGAGGTACCAGGTCGTAGGCCACGCCGGTGACGGCGTGGCCGGCGGGCGGTATCACAGTGTGAGACTGTGCTTCTCGAAGTGTCGGCGCAGTGCCTCCATGTACTCGTCCCCGTGGAACGGGCCGCGCGCGCCGATCGCGGTCTCCAGGAACGGGCCGTATTCCTCGTCGTTCACATATTGACCTGAAACGTGTTGATTGACCGTCGCGGTCGTCGGGTGTGGGCGATGATCTTCGGGTGGGCATGCGCAGGCTCTCACCGCCGCAGCAGGAGGCGTTGGGCAAGCGTGTGATGGGCGCGATCCGGGATGGGATGCCGACCTCGGAGGCGACTCGGGTGTTCGGGGTGTCGCGGGGATCGATTCGTAACTGGCGCAACCGATTCGCCGAGGGTGGTGCCGAGGGGCTGAACTCGGGTCGTCCCGGTCGCAGGATCGGTGAGCAGACCAAGCTGTCGCCGGACCGGGCGCTGGCGCTGGTAACGGCGATCGTCGACTTCGAGCCCGAGGTGCTGGATCTGGGGGCAAACTGTGGACCCTCCGAAGGTCGTGGCCCTCGCGCATCGGCTGTCCGGGGTGTCGTTCACCGAGCAGGGGGATGGGAAAGCTGTTGCGCTGCATGGGTTTTCACCTTCAAGCGGCCGGACCGCGGAGCGATCGGGGCAGACCCGGAGGCGATGCGCGGGTGGGTCGAGGTCACCTACCCCGCCCTGCGCGAACGCGCCCGGTCCGAAGGCGCGGTGATCCTGTTCGGCGACCAGGTCGGCGTGCGCAGCGACCAGCTGTCCGGGCACACCTGGGGCCGCGGGGGCAGACCCGGTGGTCAAACGCACCGGAAACCGCTTCTCGCTCAACGCGATGTCGACCATATCCACCCGCGGCGAACTGCACTTCACAGTGTTCCACGGCACCTTCGACGCCGCCGGATTACTCGCGTTCTGCACCCGGCTGCTCAACCACTTCGACACCAAGATCCACCTGGTCGTCGACGGCCACCCCGCCCACCGCGCCAAGACCGTGAAAACCTGGGCCGCCGACCACGCCGACCACATCGAACTGCACCACCTGCCCGCCTACGCCCCGCACCTCAACCCCGGCGAACTGGTCAACGCCGACCTCAAACGCACCCTCGCCGACAAGACCATCACCACCCGCGACCAACTCGGAAACGAGGTCGGGGCTGCTGCACGATCTGGTGACAGTGGTTAAGCAGCCTGTCGGGCTGCTGGAGACATGATGGTTTCGTATTCGATCGGGGTCAACCGGCCCAGGCGGGTCTGCCGACGCCGGCGGTGGTAGGTGCGTTCGATCCAGGTCACGATCGCGATCCGCAACTGCTCGCGAGTGTCCCAGCGCTGCCGGTCCAGGACATTGTGTTGCAGGAGGCTGAAGAAGCTCTCCATGGCCGCGTTGTCACCGGCGGCACCGACTCTGCCCATGGATCCGGTCATGTGAAATCTGTTGAGCGCGTGCACAAATCGTCTCGAACGAAACTGCTCAGGTTCAACCGGTGGTCGCAACACCCGAGGTCATGGAGGGTGTTATGGGACGGCCATCGGACTGGATGCGGGAGGTCACCGGGCGGGCGCCGATGAAGTCGCCGGGACATCCCGGCCATCAGCGTTCGGTCGAGCGCTTGTTCTGGGACAAGATCGCAGAAGGTGTCCTGCCGACGGAAGCCGGTGTGGCGGTGGGGGTATCGCCTGTCGCGGGTACTCGATGGTTCCGCGATGCTGGCGGGATGTCACCGTATTCCTGGAGCCGGCCCGGCGGCCGCTACCTGTCGTTCGCCGAGCGCGAAGAGATCGCGCTGCTGAAGGCTCGGGGCATGGGGGTGCGGCAGATCGCACAGGTGCTGGACCGCAGCCCGTCGACGATCTCGCGGGAGCTGCGGCGCAACGCCGCGACTCGTGGCGGCAAGCTCGACTACCGCGCATCGGTTGCCCAGTGGAAGGCCGAACTGTTCGCTGGACGCCCGAAGACTGCGAAACTTGTTGGTAATCAACAACTCGAGAATATGTTCAGCACCGCCTGGCGGGACGGATCACGCGGACGCGGAAGGCCAGGTTGCCGCGGGCCCGGCGACCGAGAGAATGGACCGGCCGGAACAAGCCGCATCGAGCGGACCTGGGCCTGTTCAGGCGTGGAGTCCGGGAGCAGATCTCCCAGCGGCTGCGGATCGATTTCCCTGGCGACCCGTCGATGCGGATCAGCCACGAAGCCATCTACCAGGCGCTCTACATCGAAGGCCGCGGAGCACTCGACCGCAAGCTCATCTTGAACCTGCGCACCGGCCGGGCCCTGCGCATGCCCGCGCCCGCTCGAAACGCGTGGCACTGGGCGCACGTCTGCCGACGTGCTGATCAGTGAACGTCCCGCCGAAGCCGATGATCGTGCCACCCCTGGCCACTGGGAAGGCGACCTGATCATCGGCACCGGCCGCTCGGCCGTCGGCACCCTGGTCGAGCGGAACACCCGGTTCACCGTGCTCGTCCACCTGCCTCGCGAGCGCGGGTGGGGTGGTCCGCGCCGGTGAAGAACGGTCCGGCGCTCAGTGGCTACGGAGCGTCGTCGATGAACAAGGCGCTGACCGCCGCATTGAACAAGATTCCCGAGCGAATGCTGAAGTCCCTGACCTGGGATCGCGGCAAGGAGCCTATCTGCGCATGCGGCGCTGACACGCAAGACCGGTGTCCCGATCTTCTTCGCCGACCCGCACAGCCCGTGGCAGCGCGGAACCAACGAGAACACCAATGGCCTTCTGCGGCAGTACTTTCCGAAAGGCACCGACCTATCACGTTGGACCAAGCGTGATCTCGCCGCCGTCGCAGGCGCCCTCAACACGCGTCCGCGAAAGGCCCTCGGATGGCGCACCCCGGCCGAAGCGATGGAACATCACCTACAATCGCTTTCGAAATAATTGTGTTGCGACGACCAGTTGAATCCGCCCTGACTGCCGCGGTCGGTGTGCAGCACACAGCCGGCCACATCACCACGGCGGGCCACCGCGTTGGCCAACGCGGCCACCGCCAACTGCGACTTCATCCGGGAATCGATCGAGTAGCCGACGATCCGGTTGGAGAACACGTCCTTGACCGCACAGAGATACAGCTTCCCTTCACCGGTGTGATGTCCGGTAATATCGCTGAGCCACAAGCGATTCGGGGCATCGGCGGTGAAGTGCCGCCGCACCGGGTCGTCGTGGACCGGCGGGCCGGGCTTCCCGTTCTTGCCGCGCCGGCGTTTCCCGAACACACTCCACCACCGGTTGCCCGAGCAGATCCGCCACGCGGTCCGGTTTACCATCGCCACACCCGCGGCTCTGGCTTCGCTTACGAGGAACCGGTACCCGAACTCCGGATCGTCACGATGCGCATCGAACAACACGTTCGCCCGATACGCCGCAATCCCCTCGGCTACGGTCACCGGTTGCGGCCAGCCACCGATAGTAAGGCTGGCGAGCGAGCTGAAGAACCCGGCACGTCACCGCCACGGGAATCCCTTCGGCGGCAAGCTCTTTCACGGAGCGGGTAGAGCCTTTTCCCGGTATTTGGGCCTGCGACAGATACGCCGCCGCACGCCGCAGGACCTCGTTCTCCTGCTCCAGCAACCGGATCCGCCGCCGCGCGTCCCGCAACTCCGCGGACTCGCTACACGTGGCCCCGGGCCGGTTCCCGTCGTCGATCCCGGCCTGGCGCATCCACTTCGACAGCGTCATCGGATGAACCCCGAAATCCGCGGCTACCTGTTCCAGCGTGACTCCGTCGTCGCGGTTGCGAGCAACCCGCACCACATCGTCGCGGAACTCCTTCGGATACGGCTTCGGCACTGTGACATCCTCTCAGGCCAGCCTCCCGGCAAGCCATGTCGATGTCACCTATCCGTGCAGCAGCCCCGACATCACCTGGACTCAAGTTCTGGGTGGTCTCGTCACCGGGGACCGCTCACCGGGAGCGGCTCGGCGGAAAGTTCCCGCAAGCTCGCAGGGCCGCGCAGCGCACGGGGTTGCGCGCCGGCGACTGCGGCCAAAATCGAAACGACAGGAGGGGAAAGCTCTCCGCCAGAACAGCATCCGGCCGCAGGGCGGATCCGATGAACCCGACCGTCTGATGTCCACGCCACGGGCCGAGCCGCTGCCCATCAAGTTTGTGACGGCTCGCGAGACCGGTCAGCGGGAAGAGGCTCTCATCCGGGGCCAAACGCGAACTGGCAGAACTCGTACGCGGGCAACTGGATGTCGATCAGTGAAGGGTGAGGCTGCCTTCATCGTCCACAGGACCGAAGGGACACTCGGTGCGCCGATGTTCCTGCCCGCGTGCAACTTTCCGGCGAGAGTATGTGTCGGGGTCGTGAGGCATGATGGCCATGACGGGAGCTACGGCGCGCAGGGAGACGGTGGGTTGACGGACGATCCGAGGCTGGCAGCCGAACAGCGGGCGCGGGTGCTGATCGACCAGCAGTTGACCAACGCCGGGTGGGTCGTGCAGGACCGCAAGAGCATGAAACTGGTTGGCTGGACGCTCGAGACTGTCCCCGATTACCATGCTCGTCATGGCAGCAGATGGGGGTTATGGTGCGGGAGGGCAGTCGCTCTCGGCGGTTCCCGAGGAAGTGAGTGGGCTCGGCCGGTACGTTTACGCTCAAGCCCAGACGTTGCAGAACGCTTTGAACGCGACCGACAAGGACGTTGCGGGGTTGACAGCGAGCAACTGGACCGGTCCCACTGCCTCCGTGTTCACTGAGGGGTGGTCCGAATGTTGCACCAGCGGGAAACAGATCTTCGAGACGTTGATCGAGTTGGCTGGGAAGCTCGGCATCACCGCGTCCAACTATTCTGAACTGGCCAGTCGTACCACTGGTGCCGTCTCGAGTCTGAACTTATGACCGGCGACAAATTCACCGTGGATCTGGCTCATCTCGATCAGATAGTCGCCCGCATGAATGGGTTGGCCGGATTTCTGACCGACACTTTCGACGAGATCGATCGCCGAGTGAAAGCGTTGCACAGCGGTGATTGGGACAGTGTCGCGGCAAGCGCTCACGCCGATGCACACAACAAGTGGATCGGCGAAGCTCGGGAGTTCGCACAGGGAGTCGCCGACGCGACAGGTGCGGCGAAACGGATCCACGCCCGATACAACACGGCGGTGGAGGTCAACACCAAGATGCTCAAGGGCTGACCCGGATGGGATCGGATCCGCAGCTGGACATCGATCCTTCTGCCTATGGCGCGGCCTCCGCGAAGTGCTACAGCCTGGCCACGAACATCAGCACCGCCTTCAATCCGCTCTACCAGACCTTGTTCGACTCCGGCGGCATGGTCGGTGACTACGACAAGGTGAAAGCCTGGGCCAACGAGTACGACACTCACGTGGGCGGTGTGGTCACCATGGCAACGACCCTCGCCAACTCGATCCAGAACATGGGCGATCTGTTGGCCTACGCCGGCTACAACTACGCGGTCACCGAATACTACAACACCGTCGACGCCAGCACCGATCCGCCGAGGAACTCGCCCCCGCCCCA
Source organism: Nocardia sp. alder85J (assembly GCF_020176955.2). Lineage (GTDB taxonomy): Bacteria > Actinomycetota > Actinomycetes > Mycobacteriales > Mycobacteriaceae > Nocardia. Next base: position 1,380 of record NZ_JAIUCZ020000009.1, on the reverse strand, counting down.
ACCTGCCGTTACTTCGCCGCTGTACGGGGCGGAAAATCCGGTGCTCGCGCCCGCGTCCGTTCTGGGCCACCACGGTGACGGCATCATCGTGTCGAAAATCCCCGGACTGCTCGACCACATCACGACTCCGGTGCCCAATGGCGACGTCACCCTGCTGACACAGGCCGCCGACGCGTGGAAGAAGTTCGCGGAACACGATGCGATCAAGAACGCCGCCGACACCCTCAACAGGATTTCCGCGACGCTTACAGCAGATCTCAAGGCCCCCGATCTCGATCACTTCTCGGACCACTTCACGACACTGACCCAAGGCGCAACCAACTTGCACAGCGCGGCAACCGGACTCGCGCCATTGGTCGCCGTGCACCAGGACGGGCTCAGCACGTTACGCACCAATGTGCACTCAGCCACCGACGGCCTGCTGGTCAAGCTCGCGGCTATCGGCGTGGCGACAGCCGCGGTCGTCATCGCGACGACCATTTTCTCCTTCGGTCTGGGCCTGGCCGGCGGCGATGAGGCCGAAGCCGGTGCGGCCACCGCCGCGGGCGCGACACTGGTCGCCGAGGTCGGCACCACGATCAGCAGCGAGGTCTCCGCATTCTTCGGCACGGTGCTCGCCGGCGCCACAGCAGCTTTCGGCGGTGTCACCGAGCTGAGCGCGACAGCGCTCGCGGCCATCGCCGCACTGTCCGTCGTATCGGTGGCCGGAGACTCGGTACCGGACGATAAACGGACCTACGAAGGATCACCTAAACACGGCAAAGAGCAGCGCGGGAACGCCGCGCCCGAACCGACCCACGGACAGGAAACCCTCGACCGGTCCGTACCGATCAAACCGACCACACCACGCCGGGTCGGCTATGACCCGGAAACCGGCGAGTTCGACGTCTTCGACGAAACCCATCCCGATTCCGGTATCTACCACGGACACCAACGCACTTGGGACCAACTCAGCCAAGACATGCAGAATGCTCTGGTCAGGGCAGGCGTCGTCAACAGGAGAGGCAAACCGCTGTGAGCACCTACCAGAAACTGGACCCGATCAGCCGCGGCGACGCGACCGCTATGCTGGAATCCACGGACCCACACGCGGTGACCCAGGCGATCCTGCGCTTGGCTCTCCACGACCCTGACGGCGCCTGGGTCACCGACCGCGCACTCACGCTCCTGCACAGCCCGAACGCCGACATCCGCTCGGTGGCCGCCACCGCACTGGGCCACATCGCGCGCATCCACGGCGCCATCGACAGCGAACGCGTCATCCCAGCCCTCCAACGTCTTACAGACAACACCGACACCGTGGGACGAGCCGAGGATGCCCTGGACGACATCGCCATGTTCGCCACCGAAACCACCACCGAGAACTGAAAACCTGCCTGA
>NZ_JAIUCZ020000008.1 GCF_020176955.2 Nocardia sp. alder85J | reverse complement strand
GGTGGCCCGGGCCACCGGCATGGTCAGCGGGGTGATCGGGCAGTACCGCAGCAGCGGGCCGACCACGGCCCGGCAGGCAAGTTCCAGCGCCTGGGCCGAGAGGCTGCGGTTGTGCGGATTCACGATCGTGCCGATCGTCGCGGCGACCACCGCGTCCGGGAGAGCCGCTGCCTCGGGAAGGACATCCGCTGGGGCCGTGTGCCGGGAGGATTTCGCAGCCGGGGCGAGCAACGCGCCCGGGCCGGGCATCATGTGGCCGAGAACTTCACCGATTCGGATCGCCACCATCGCGCACCTACCTCTGTCGGGCGCGCCGACACCAGGACCGGGTGACGAAGGGCGAGGTGTCGGCGCTGACATCTCTCTATATGGAGATTGTCCCTCCGAACGCGCCGATAAACCACCGTGATCATTTCGGAACCTCGTCGCACCGGCTCCCGGCCCGGCTGGCAGACTGCTGTGACATGCGTGGAATCATCCTGGCCGGTGGCACCGGGTCGCGGCTGCACCCGATCACGCGCGGGGTGAGCAAACAGCTGGTCCCCGTCTACGACAAGCCGATGGTCTACTACCCGCTGTCGACGCTGATGCTGGCCGGGATCCGGGACATCCTGGTGATCACCACTCCCGAGGACGCCGATGCCTTCCGGCGGCTGCTCGGCGACGGCTCCCAGTTCGGGCTGTCGCTGGACTACGTGGTGCAGCCGGAACCGGACGGGCTGGCCCGCGCCTTCGTGCTCGGCGCCGGGCACATCGGCGCCGAGACCGTGGCACTCGTACTCGGCGACAACATCTTCCACGGCCCCGGGCTGGGCACCCGGTTGCGCCGGTTCGACGCGGTCTCCGGCGGCGCGGTGTTCGCCTATCGGGTCTCGGATCCCAGTGCCTACGGGGTGATCGAATTCGCCGACGGCACGGCGATCTCCATCGAGGAGAAACCGAAGCGGCCGCGCTCCAACTACGCCATTCCGGGCCTGTACTTCTACGACAACGACGTGGTCGGGATCGCGCGCGAGCTGCGGCCCTCGGACCGTGGCGAGTACGAGATCACCGACATCAACCGGACCTATCTGGAGCAGGGCCGGTTGCAGGTGGAGGTGCTCGCCCGCGGCAGCGCCTGGCTGGACACCGGCACCTTCGACTCGCTGCTGGACGCGTCCAACTACGTCCGCACCATCGAGCAGCGGCAGGGCCTGAAGATCGGCGTGCCGGAGGAGGTGGCCTGGCGGATGGGCTTCATCGACGACGAGCAGCTGGACCGGCTGGCGCAGCCGCTGGTGCGCTCCGGATACGGGACCTACCTATTGGGTCTGCTGGCGCACGGGCAGGAGTAGACCATGCGGATACGCGAGCTGGCGGTGCCGGGTGCGTGGGAGTTCACCCCCCGGTTGCACGGTGACGAGCGCGGCGTCTTCACCGAATCGTTCAAGGCGTCGGAGTTCGAGAAGGTGGTCGGCCGGCCGTTCGAGTTGTTGCAGGTCAACATGTCCACCTCGGCGGCGGGCGTGCTGCGGGGCATCCACTACACCGAGGATCCGCCGGGCCAGGCCAAATATGTGACCTGTGTGCGGGGTGCGTTCCTGGACGTGGTGGTGGATCTGCGGCCCGACTCGCCGACCTTCGGCGCCTGGGACAGCGTATTGCTCGACGACGCCGACCGGCGGTCGGTGTTCCTCTCCGAGGGGCTGGGGCACGCCTTGCTGTCGCTGGCGGACGAATCCACCGTCACCTACCTGTGCTCGCTGGAGTACGCCCCCGAATTCGACCGGGACCTGGACGCTTTCGATCCGGAACTGGGTATCGACTGGCCGGCCGTGGGCCGGGACGGGCAGCCGCTGACCTACGTGCGCTCGGCCAAGGACATCGCGGCCCCCGGGTTGCACACTGTGCGCCGGGCCTGAGACGACGGGACGCCGCGGTGACCAGCACCGCGGCGTCCCTGGTTTCGGGGTGGTCCGGGCCCGTCACCCGGCGAGTTCCAGCTCGTCGACGTCCTCGATCTCGGCGGCCTCCGGCTCGGCCGAACGGCGGGTGGGCAGGAAGTGGGCCAGCGCGACCAGCGCACCGATGCCCGCGACCACCACGGCGAGGATCAGACCGGGGCGGTAGGCGTGCAGCATCGCCGCGGGCGAACCGTCGCCGGTGCCGCCGGAGATCAGCGCGGTGTTCACCGCCAGCACGATCGCCGCGCCAACCTGCATGAAGGTCTGCAACACGCCCGCGGCCAGGCCCTGTTCGTCGTCGGAGATGCCGTTGGTGGCCTGGATGTTGATGGCGGGGAAGCCGATCCAGCCGATGCCGACCAGCAGCACCGCGGGCAGGATCACGGTGAGGTACGACGGGGTGGTGTCCAGCCGCAGGAACAGCAGGTAGCCGAGCGTCATCGCGACCATGGTGACCGCGATGATCGGGCCGGTGCCGAAGCGGTCCACCAGTCGGTCGGAGAACACCGACGACAGCGCCACCAGCAGGCCCACCGGCAGCAGGCCCAGTGCCAGCCGCAGCGGCGACCAGCCCAGTGAGCCCTGCAGGTACAGCGTGGCGATGAACTGGAAGCTGAAGTACGACCCGGCCACCGCCACGATGGCCAGGCACGCCCGGACCAGGGTGGCCCGGCGCAGGATCCCCAGGCGCAGCAGCGGGTACCGCACCCGCTTCTCCACCCCGATGAACGCCGTGAACAGGGCGACGACGGCGGCGAAGGAGGCCACCGAGCGGGCCGAGACCCAGCCGGCGTGCGGCGCCGAGACCACGGTGTACACCAGCAGCAACATGGCGGCGCTGGCGAACAGCGCGCCGAGCAGATCGTGCCCGCCCTCCTCGGCGGGGCCGTCCCTGCGGACCAGGATCGCCGCCGCGACCAGCGCGATCAGTGCGACCGGGACGGGCAGCAGGAAGGTCCAGCGCCAGCCGACGCCGGTCATCAGGCCGCCGAAGACCAGGCCCATCGAATAACCGCCGGCGCCGAACACGGTGTAGATGGACAGCGCCTTGTTGCGGGCCGGGCCCTCGGCGAACGTGGTGGTGATGATCGACAGGCCGGTCGGCGCGGTGAAGGCCGCGGCGAGACCCTTGACGAAGCGGGTCAGGATCAGCAACGGGCCGGAACTGACCAGGCCACCGGCCAGCGAGGCCACGGCGAACACGGCCAGCGCGATCAGGAAGACCTTGCGGCGGCCGACCAGATCCGCGGTGCGGCCGCCGAGCAGCAGCAGGCCGCCGTAGCCGAGGACGTAACCGCTGACCAGCCACTGCAGGGTCGAGGTGGACAGGTGCAGTTCCTTGCCGATGGAGGGCAGGGCGACGCCGATCATCGACACGTCCAGCCCGTCGAGGAACAGGACGATGCACAGGGTGATCAGCAGGCCCCACAGCCTGGCCGACCACCGAGTGCCGGCCGCGTCGGCGGCCGGAAGCGTTGCGGGGGAAGTCATGGCACGGAACATTACATGCGCACGCATATGATGTCTACGCATTAAATGCGGTTGCATGATTAAGCCGGGCGGACTAGGATGACGCCATGTCCAAGCCGTCGACAGTGTCGTCGGCGCGAGCGGCGGGTACCGAAGCCGCCGCATGCGTCACGGAGAATCGGCCCGGGAAGGGTCTCGCGCCGGAGCATGCGCAACCCGGTCGCGCGGAGGCCGAGCTGGTGGCCCACTGGCGCGATCTGCTGTCCCAGCACGCCGCCGTGTCCTGCGCCCTGGAGAAGGAGCTGCAGGGCCGGCACAGCATCGGGCTCAGCGAATTCGAATGCCTGGATCGGCTGGTGGACGCGGACTGCGAGAGCTACCGGATGAGCGATCTGGCCGCCGACATCTACCTGTCCCAGAGCGCACTGAGCCGGGCCGTCGCGCGCCTGGAGCGCGACGGCCTGGTCACCCGCGACATGTGCACCGACGATCGCCGGGCCATCTTCGTCTGTGTCACCGACCGCGGCCGGCTGCTGCACGCGGCCGCGGCGCCCACCCACCGCGCGGTACTGGGGGAAACGCTGCACTGAGCGGTGTTTCGCGCACCGACGGCGGCGATCCGGCGGCCGGGCGCCGACCGGCCGGACGAGCACGACCACCGCATCGGGCGAGCCCGGCGGCCGTCCACGCACGCCACCTGGATGACAGCGAATTCCCGGCGCGCGCCGTGGTCACCGGCGCGCAATCCGGCGGCTACAGCCCGGCGCGGGCCTCGTCGATCGCCGTTCGGGCGTCCTGCGCCACGGCCTTGATGTCGGTGAACGCCGAACGATAGCGGTCGATCTCCGGTTCCTTGTCGTAATAGACGGAGCCGGTGAAGGTTTCGACATAGACCACCGGCGGTTCGGGGACGTCGGCGGCGTTGTCCGGGAATTCCAGCAGTACGAAACGGCCGGTGTCCATGCCGTCGTGATAGCCGGTGTCGGTGGGCACCACCCGGACCTCGACGTTCGGCAGATCACACATCCGGCGCAGGTGTTCCAGCTGCGCCGCGGCCACCTCGGGCCCGCCGACCCGATGCCACAGCAACGTCTCGGTGATCACCGCCTCCAGCCGGATCGGCGAATGCTCGCGGGTGATCGTGGCCTGCCGGGCCGCCCGCACCGCGACCCGCCGGTCGAGTTCGGCGACCGGGATGTCCGGACGCGCCCCGACCAGGACGGCCCGGGTGTACTCCTCGCTCTGCAACAGGCCCGGGACCAGGTCGGTCTCGTAGGTGAACAGCTGCGCCGCGGCCTCTTCCAGCCCGATGTAGACCTCGAAACCCTCGGCGATCACGTCGCTGAACTCGGTCCACCAGCCGCGCGCCTTGGTCTCGCGGGCCAGCGCGGCCAGCGGTTCCACGATCTCCACCGGCGCGCCGTACACCTTGCACATCGCCTCGACATCGAGGCTGCGCAGGGAGGTCTGGCCGGTTTCGATCCGCCAGATCTTCGCCTCGGACCACTCCAGCTTCTGGGCCGCAACCCGAGTGGTCATCCGGGCCCGGTTGCGCAGATCGCGGAGCTGGCGTCCGAGCTGCCGGCGGGGCATGGTGGACCCGGTAATCGTGGATCCGTTCGTTCCGTGCGGTGGTAAAGCCATGCTTCCCCCTCGTTCGTAGGCCGAACATCGAAACCGCCCTCACGGCCCACCGAACGGCAAAACCTAACGCCAGGACCCGGATTCCTCCTTCCGGGTGTGCGATCGGATTGTTGCACAGCGGAAGATCTCACGGATACCGGTCGTGTCACATTTACGTCACCGTCGGGTATGAGCCAAACAGGATTACTTTCCGCGGCACTGTTTTCGGTAGATTTCGGCCTCGAACCGTCACGGCGAGCTCTCGAGTGGCTCCCAGACAGCGCGCAACGGGCTCGGAGGAACGTGGACGACAGTGGGATGTGATCGACCCGCCCCCAGCGAGTCGCCAGACCATAGCCGAAGAGCATGAATTCGCTGATCTTGTGACGAATTCGGTCCCGCCCGAAAAAGTTTCGCGGACGTGTAACGCGTCCGAGGGCCCGGTCCGATACGCCCCATGAACAACGAAGCTCGACTTGGATCCACCCCGGGGAATGGAGAAGACAGTGCGTACGACGTTTCCGACTTCCGTCTCGGCCGCCGAGCTGGCTGCCTCCGCGCAGGACTACATCCAGCGCGGCTGGACGGTCGCCGAAACGGCCAACGGCATCTGCCTGATCACCGACGAGGACATCGCGGCGATCGAGGTCACCGGCGAACTGGCCGCCACCGTCCGCCGCTACCTCCGCGCCAACGACCTCACCGGTCCGATCATCGAGCTGCCGGGCATCGAACGCCGCGAGATCCACATCGTCACCGGTGTTCGGAAGGCCGCCATGGCGATCGAGGCGCTGCGCGAGGCCGGTGTGGTCGTCCACGCCGACGGCGCCGGTGTGCCGCTGCCGCCGAGCCGCGTGTCGGCCGGCACCGCCGCCTGGGCCGTCGCGCCGCACGAGGCGCGCTGGACACCGCCGCTGGTGGCCGTGGCCGCCGCCGTCCGCGCGGCCCGCTCCGGCCGCAAGCCGTCGGTCGCCCGCATCGCCAGCTGAATCGGCCGGGCCGGATCTCCCGGCCCGCCGATTCTCCCGTTTTCTGTCGGGGTGACGGGTCATCATGGACCCCATGACAACCCGGAATCTGCTCCGCACCTGCCCGCTGTGCGAGGCGGTCTGCGGGCTCGAACTCACCGTCGACGCCGACGATCACGTCACCGGCGTCCGTGGCGACCGGCAGGACCCGTTCAGTCACGGATTCCTCTGCCCCAAGGGCGCCAGCCTCGGACATCTCGACGAGGATCCCGATCGGCTCACCGAGCCGATGATCCGCGACCGCGCCACCGGCGCCTGGCGCACCGCCTCCTGGGCGGCGGCCTTCGAATTCATCGCCGCGCACGTGCCCGCCGACGGCGGCCGGTCCGCCGCCCTGTACTTCGGCAATCCCAACGCGCACACCGTGGCCGGCGCCCTCTATCTGCCGGTGCTGCTGCGGGCGCTGGGCACCCGCAACCTGTTCTCCGCCAGCACCGCCGACCAGATGCCCAAACAGGTCGCCAGCGGGCTGATGTTCGGCGATCCGCTCACCGTGCCGGTCCCGGATCTGGATCGCACCGACTACCTGCTGATGCTCGGCGCCAACCCGCTGGAATCCAACGGGTCGCTGTGCACCGCACCGGATTACCCGGGTCGGATCAAGGCACTGCGGCGACGCGGCGGCCGGTTCGTGGTGGTGGATCCGCGCCGCACCCGCACCGCGAAGCAGGCCGACGAGCACATCTTCGTGCGGCCGGGCAGCGATGCCTATCTGTTGTTCGGGATCGTGCACACCCTGTTCGCCGAGCAGCTCACCACGGTCCGGGTCGAGGTCACCGGGCTGGACGAGATCCGCGCCGCGGCAGCGCCGTTCACCCCCGAGGTGGTGGCCGCGCGCACCGGCGTCCCGGCCGCCACCGTGGTCCGGCTGGCCCGGGAGCTGGCGGGCGCGCCCACCGCGGCCGTGTACGCCCGCATCGGCACCTGCACCGCCGAATTCGGCACCGTCACGCAGTGGCTGGTCGACGTGGTCAACGTGCTCACCGGCAACCTCGACTCCCCCGGCGGCGCCATGTGGGCCACCCCGGCCGCGCTCGGCATCGTGCGCAGCCGTCCGTTCCGGCTGGGCCGCTGGACCAGCCGGGTCCGCGCACTGCCCGAGGCCATGGGCGAATTCCCGGTCGCCACGCTGGCCGACGAGATCCAGACGCCGGGCGAGGGGCAGATTCGGTGGCTGGTCACGGTCGCGGGCAATCCGGTGCTCTCCGCGCCCAACGGCGCCCGGCTGGACCGGGCGCTGGCCGGGCTCGATTTCATGGTGAGCGTCGACCGGTATCTGAACGAGACCACCCGGCACGCCGATGTCATCCTGCCGCCGCCGCGCACCCTCCAGTCGCCGCACTACGATTTCGCGCTGCTGGCCTTCGCGGTGCGCAACTACGCGCGGTATTCGCCGCCGCTGGTCGCGCTGGGCGACCGGCCGTCGGAGTCCGAGGTGGTGGCCCGGCTCGCGCTGGCACTCACCGGGCAGCGGCCGGAACCGGGCGCCGACGCGCTGGCCGCCGTCGACGAGCTGGTCATCGTCGGCACCCTGCACAAGGCCGGGATGCCGGAGCGGCGCGGCGACCTGCTCGGCGCGAACACCACCGAACAGCGGCTGGACCTGATGCTGCGGCTCGGGCCGTACGGCGAGTGGAATCCGGACGCCCTGCCCACCCCCTACGGCCCGCTGAATCTGCGTGTGCTGCTGGACAATCCGCACGGTATCGACCTGGGCCCGCTGCGACCGCGGCTGCCGGAGGTGCTGCGCACCGCCTCGCGGGCGGTCGACCTGGCCCCGGAGCCGCTGCTCGCGGACGTGGCCCGGCTGACGAGCCGGCTCGGCGACGCGGCGCCCGACGTCGTGCTGATCGGCCGCCGGCAGTTGCGGTCCAACAACAGCTGGATGCACAACGTCGCGACCCTGGTGGGTGGCTCGAACCGGTGCACCCTGCACGTCCATCCCGACGACGTCAGCCGGTTGGGCCTGGGTGAGCACGCGGTGGTGAAGTCCGCCGCCGGCGCGCTCGTGGTGGCGGTGGAGCCGAACGGCGACATCATGCCCGGCGTGGTCAGCCTGCCGCACGGCTGGGGGCATGCCGACACGGCCAGTCAGACGGTGGCCAGTGCGCACGCGGGGGTCAACGCCAACGTGCTGACCGACGATTCGGTGGTGGACGTGCCGTCCGGGAACGCCGTGTTCAACGGGGTGCCGGTCACGCTGAGCCCGGCCTGATCGCCGCCTGCCCGGATGCTGGGCGGTAGCGCCGGTCCGCCACTCGGAGACCCCGGCAGTGGCGCCGGCCTGCCGCGCGAGCCGGGTCGCCGGGGTACCGGCTCAGCGCAGCTTGAAGATCACCGTGCGCTGCACGATGAAGTTGATCACGGTGGCGGTGCCCTGGGCCACCACGTAGGCCAGCGGCCTGCGCCACCACTGGTCGTCGAAGGTGAAGTAGAGAACCTGGTTGATGCCGACCTGGACGGCGAAGGTCACCGCATACAAGGCGACCACGGCGAGGAACCGCTTGCGGCTGGGCGCCGCTTGGAAGGTCCACCGCCGATTGATCAGATAGGCCGTCGTGGTGCCCGCGATGAAGCTGATCGACTTGGCGGCCGCCACCGGCAGCCCGGCCAGGCCGAGCAGCACGTACAGGCCGTAGTCGATGATCGCCGAGAATCCGCCGGACAGCACGAACCGCACGATCTGCGTCTTCAGGTCGGTGCCGGGCAGTTGTTCGTCCACGACCGGTAATTCGACCGGAAGAGGGACATGGGGCTCCGCGCTCACCCGCACGAGACTAGCGGGGCACGACGGTCCCCACGAATCTGTCCGGAACATCCGACTGCCGACGCGCCACGCCGGCCCCCGGATCGAGCCCCGCACAGCCGAACCCGGGCCGGTGCGGCCTGACCTGTGCGATCGGTCCCGGACCGGGGTGACGTGTACGACACCCGGCCCATTGTCGGGTCATGCCTGTAGCCTCTATCCCGATGTCCACGAATGCTCAGACCTCCACAGCGGTGGCCTCGGCCGAGACCACGACGGGTACCGACACGTACTCGCTGCCGACGCGTACGCGGCGGCTCACCGGATGGGGGCGTACCGCACCGACCTCCGCCGAAGTGCTCTCCACCAGCGATCCGGAGCTGATCGCGAAGGCCGTGGCGCTGGTCGCGGAAGAGAACGAGTCGAAGCCGGCCCATCTGCGCCGCGGCGTGATCGCCCGCGGCCTGGCCCGCTCCTACGGTGACAATGCCCAGAACGCCGGCGGCCTCGTCGTCGACATGACGGCGATGAGCCGCATCCACCGGATCGACCGCGACACCCATCTGGTCGATGTGGACGCCGGCGTCAACCTGGACCAGCTGATGCGGGCCGCGCTGCCGTTCGGCCTGTGGGTTCCGGTGCTGCCGGGCACCCGGCAGGTCACCGTCGGCGGCGCCATCGGCTCCGACATCCACGGCAAGAACCACCACAGCGCCGGCAGCTTCGGCAACCATGTGCGCTCGATCGACCTGCTGACCGCCGACGGTCAGATCCAGCACGTCTCCCCCAAGCGCAACGCCAAGCTGTTCTGGGCGACCATCGGCGGCTGCGGCCTGACCGGCATCATCCTGCGGGCCACCATCGAGATGACTCCGACGGAGTCCGCGTACTTCATCGCCGACGGCGATGTCACCGCCGACCTCGACGAGACCATCGCCTTCCACAGCGACGGCTCCGAGGACCGCTACGCCTACAGCTCGGCCTGGTTCGACGCGATCAGCCCGGAACCGAAGCTGGGCCGCGCCGCGATCTCCCGCGGCAATCTGGCCACGCTGGACCAGCTGCCGCCGAAGCTGCGCAAGGATCCGCTGCGCTTCAACGGCAAGACGTTCTTCACGATGCCGGACATCTTCCCGAACGGGCTGGCCAACAAGTACACCTTCACGCCGATCGGCGAGCTCTGGTACCGCAAGTCGGGCACCTACCGGGGCAAGGTACAGAGCCTGACACAGTTCTATCACCCGCTGGACATGATGGGCGAGTGGAACCGGGCCTACGGCTCCAACGGCTTCCTCCAGTACCAGTTCGTGGTGCCGCCGGAGGCGGTCGAGGAGTTCAAGAACATCATCCGCGACATCCAGCGGTCCGGGTTCTACTCCTTCCTGAACGTGTTCAAGATGTTCGGACCGGGCAACGCGGCGCCGCTGAGCTTCCCGATGCCGGGCTGGAACATCTGCGTCGACTTCCCGATCAAGGCGGGGCTCAACGACTTCGTCACCGAACTCGACCGTCGCGTGCTGGAGTTCGGTGGCCGCCTGTACACGGCGAAGGACTCCCGCACCTCCGCGGAGACCTTCCATCAGATGTATCCCCGGATCGACGAGTGGATCAAGGTCCGCCGCAGCGTCGATCCGCACGGTGTGTTCATGTCCGATATGGCGAGAAGGCTGGAGCTGCAGTGAGCGGTGAGATCAGCAAATGATCAACGCAGTGGGTAACCCGCAGGCGATTCTGCTGCTGGGTGGTACCTCGGAGATCGGTCTGGCGATCGTGGGCGAGTACCTGAAGAAGGGCCCGGCCCGCGTCATCCTCGCCGCCCTGCCGAACGATCCGCTGCGCGCGGACGCGGTGGCGCAGGTCGAGGCCGCCGGCGCCGCGTCGGTCGAACTGGTCGACTTCGACGCGCTGGACACCGGCAGCCACCCGAAGGTGATCGAGGCCGCCTGGGCCGAGAGCGATGTCGACGTGGCGATCGTCGCCTTCGGTATCGACGGCGACGGCGAAGTCTTCTGGCAGGACCAGCGCAAGGCCGTGATGATGGCCGAGATCAACTACACCGCGGCGGTGTCGGTGGGTGTGCTGCTGGCCGAGAAGATGAAGGCGCAGGGCTACGGCCGCATCCTCGCGATGTCCTCGGTGGCGGGCGAGCGGGTGCGCCGATTCAACTTCGTGTACGGCTCGACGAAGGCCGGTCTCGACGGCTTCTACCTCGGCCTCGGCGAGGCGCTGCGGCCCTTCGGCGCGCGGGTGCTGGTGATCCGCCCCGGTCAGGTGCGCACCAAGCTGTCCGCGCACGTCAAGGAGAACGCGCTCACCGTCGACAAGAACGACGTGGCGGCGCAGGCGGTGGCCGCGGCAGAGAAGGGCCGCGAGATCATCTGGGTCCCGGGCACCTTCCGCTGGGTGATGATGATCCTCCGCCACGTGCCGCGGCCGATCTTCCGCAGGCTCCCCCTCTGATCCGGCCGGTGGGCCGGGGCGGAACCGCTCTCGGGCCCACCGGTTTTCCGTATCGGTCCGCAGTTGCCGTCCTGGCACCGGTCGTGCCGTTCGCCTGCGCGCCGCACCCGGGTGCCGATTCGTGCCGTTCGCCTGTGCGCCGTACCGGGGTGCCGATTCGGTCGGACCCGGCCGTCCGGTCCGGGGCTGTCGAGCCGGGATCTCGGCGCGAGCGGCTACGGCGGGATCGGACCGACCGGTACTGGAAGACGTGCGCGTATGCCTCCCCACCGGACAGCTCGCGCGGGCACGTGTTCCGCTGTTCGCGACTTGTCCACAGGCATGGCCGACACTCCACCCGATTGGTTTTCCACAGCCGCCGAGCCGCTGTGGCCGCCACCACGTGATTGTGCACAGGCCGTAGCGGCGGGCCGGATCGCTGTGCGGTTGGTTCCGGAAGGCTCCACGGCGCTGCACCCGTGCGCGCTGCAACGCACCTAACGTGGCCGGTCAGCAGATGGATCGCGGCGGTTTTCCACAGCTGGATCGCCGGGATCGCAGACCGGCGGGTCGTCCGGAATCGGGTGCTGCGCGGATATCCACAGGCGGTCGGGGCCGGGTCCGGCACGTCGGTATCGAGGATTCGGTGGCGGGTGATCCGTCCACAGCACGGTGGTTATCCACAGGGAAGCCTCGGTTATCCACAGGCTGGACTCACGATACCGACCGGACGGGCCGGACGTCCGGGGCGGCGGTATCCCACGGGCCGTGCGGGCCGCGCGGCGGCAAGTAGGCTGACGCACGGCCCGGGTCCAGAGGCTACGAAGAGGTGCGGAGGCGGCGTTGCGAGAACTTGTCCGGCAGGTCGGCGCGGGGCTCGGTGAGGCGGTGCTCGCGACCGTGGTCGCGGTGGTCGTCGCGGCCGTCGGGCTGGAGGCGTTCTCGCTCGTGCACTGGCCGGCGTTCAACTCCTCCAATGTGACTCGGTCGATCACCACGGTCGGGCAGGTCGCCTGCGCGGTCCTGCTGGTCGCCGCGGTGACCCTGATCCGGCTGCACCGGCTGCCCTGGCTCGCGAGACTGCTGGCGTGGGCGGGCATCTCGGGCTTCGTGACGGTCACGCTCGGGATGCCGCTGGCGGCCACCAAGTTGTACCTGCTCGGTGTATCGGTGGATCAGGAGTTCCGCACCGAATATCTGACCCGGCTCACCGACAGTCCCGCGCTGCACGACATGACCTATGCCGGGCTGCCGCCGTTCTATCCGGCGGGCTGGTTCTGGTTCGGCGGCCGGGTGGCGCACCTGCTGGGCCTGGCGGGCTGGGAGGCGTTCAAGCCCTGGGCGATCCTCTCGCTCGCCATCGCCTCGGTGCTGGCACATGTGCTGTGGTCGAGGCTGATTCGCGCCGATTGGGCGGTCGCGGTGGCGGCGGTGACCACGACGGTCATGGTGGCGTACGCCTCGCCGGAGGCCTACAGCGCCGTGCTGGTGATCCTGTTCGCGCCCGCCATGGTGCTGGCCTGGGGAGCGCTGTACCGGCCGGCGTTGCTGCCGGCTGCCGGACCCGCGGCCACCGGTGCGGACCCCACCCACCGGCGGTCGCCGGCGACCGCCGGTGGGTGGGGTGCGACGGTGGGAACCGGACTGTTCCTGGGCGTTTCGGCAATGAGTTACAGCCTGTTCTTCGCGGTCGCGGTGTTCGCCGTGGTGCTGATGGGGCTGCTGGCCTGGCTGGCGTCGTGGTGGCCGCGGCGCAGCGGGGCCTGGCGGTTGTTGCGGCCCATCCTGATTCGCCTGATCGGGATGGGTGTACTGGCGGGGGTGCTGGCGCTGCTGGTGTGGGCGCCATATATCGCGAAGGCGCTCGGCGGCGGAAAGGCGCTGTCCAACACCGCCTTCCATTACCTGCCGGAGTCCGGATCACGGCTGCCGCTGCCGATGTTCGACTTCTCGCTGCTGGGTGCGCTGTGCCTGGTCGGGACCATCTGGCTGGTGTTGCGGTCGGGTGCGTCGCGGCGGGCGCAGGGGCTGGGGATCGCGGTGGTCGCGATCTATCTGTGGTCGCTGCTGTCGATGGTGGTCACGGTCGGCGGGACCACGCTGTTGTCGTTCCGGCTGGAGCCGATCCTGCAGGTGCTGCTCGCCGCGGCGGGTGTGTTCGGACTCGCCGAGGGCGGTCGCGCGGTCTTCCGGGCGTTGAACGAGCCGGCGCGGTTCCGGGCGGTGGCCGTGGTGGTGGCCGTGCTGGCGGCGCTGGCCTTCGCACAGGACATTCCGAACATCCTGAGCAACGAGATCACCACCGCCTACACCGATACCGACGGCAACGGCGACCGCGCCGACAAGCGCAGTCCGTCGGCGGTGTCGTACTACCGGGCGGTCGACGCGGCTCTGCTCGCCGATACCGGACAGCCGCGGGACCACACGGTGGTGCTGACCGCCGACACCGGTTTCCTGGCCTTCTACCCCTACTACGGTTTCCAGGCGCTCACCTCGCACTACGCCAATCCGCTGGCCGACTTCGCCGGACGGGCCCACGAGATCGGGCGCTGGAGCTCGCTGAAATCGCCGGCCGAACTGCTCGACGCCCTGGCCGCGTGCCCGTGGCGGGCGCCGGACGCGTTCGTGTTCCGCAGCAGCGGGGACACCTACACGCTGCGACTGTCCGAGGACGTCTACCCCAACGATCCGAACGTGCGGCGGTACACGGTGAGCTTCCCCAAGGCGCTGTTCGACGATCCGCGTTTCCACAGCACGAACATCGGGCCGTTCACGGTGATCACCGTCCGGCGCTGACGCCCGGCGGTCCGGCCCGTACACCTCGGATCCACCTGTGAGCGGGACTACATTCATGCATATTCCCTCCGAACTGTGCACAAGGTTGTGGATAACCGCACATTCCTGTGGATAACTCCGACTTCTGTGGATAACTCGACGGCTGGTCCCGGGCCCGGCCCTGCCGCGGGCGACCGATTCGCGCGGTTGTGGCCGGAGCGCCGAGCCTCGGTGGCGGATGTGGGTGGAATCCGCGATTGCGGTGGCTAGCATCGTGCTTCGTGCGCGCAGACTTCCCGGCCTCGTCCCGGATCCGGCTGATCGCTTTGCTGTCAGGACTGTTCGGTGTACTGCTGGCGGTGGCGGTGCCGCTGTTACCGGTGCGCCAGGACCGTGCCGTCCTGGACTGGCCGCAGCCGCAGTCGGTCGAGGTGCAGGCCCCGCTGGTGGCGTATGTGCCGCTGGCCGTGGATATTTCGGTGCCGTGCGCGGCGATCCGTGAGCTGCCGAGCGGAACGGTGCTCGCCACCGTCCCGGCCCAGGCGCCCCAAGCCGGTGCAAAAGGGCTGGTGGCCAAGGTGATCGCGGGAACCACCCCCGGCTCCGACGCTGGAAGCGCGGCAGCCGAACCGGGTTCGGCGTCGAGCTCCGACATTGCCGGAAACCCGGGCACGGCAACGGGTCCGGGCACCGCCGGGAACCCGGGCACGGCGCCGGGTGGGGGCACGAGCGGGCCGGTGTTGTCGGTGATCGTGCGCGATATCCCGTTGTTCCAGGTGCCGGTGGCCGAGATCGCCGAATGTGGCGAGCTCACGGTGCATTCCACCGCCACGCTCACCACCGCGGAGCTCACCGGTGTCCGGCATGCCGACGGAACTCCCTATCGCGCCACCGTGACCAGTGACGCCCGGCCGCAGATCGTCGGTGTCTTCACCGATCTGGATCGGGCGCAACTCGGCGCCGCGCGCCTGCACGCCGATATCGACTCGCGGTTCTCGTCCCGGCCGAGCGCGCTGAAGCTGGTCGCCGTCGTCGGCGCCGTGCTGTTCACGCTGGTGGCGCTGGTCGCGCTGCATCTGCTCGACACCACCGACGGGCGGCGGGCGCGGCGGGCGCTGCCCGCGCACTGGTGGCGATTCACCTGGGCCGACGCGGTCACCCTGGGCACGCTGGTGCTGTGGTACCTGATCGGCGCCAACACCTCCGACGACGGCTACATCCTGACCATGGCGCGGGTGTCCCGGCACGCGGGCTACATGGCGAACTACTACCGCTGGTTCGGGGTGGCAGAGGCGCCGTTCGGCTGGCCCTACGAGGTGCTGGCGTGGATGACCCGCCTCACCGACGCCAGTCCCTGGATGCGACTGCCCGCGCTGCTGGCCGGGGTGCTCTGCTGGCTGGTGATCAGCCGGGAGGTGCTGCCGCGGCTGGGCTGCCGGGTGCGGCGGCGCCGGGATGTCCACGATGTCCGGCAGGCGCAGATCCTCGGGCCCCGGCAGCGGCGGCCCGGACATCCGGACGCGTTGCGGATCAGCGGCGTCGCGCGCTGGACGGCGGCGCTGGTCTTCCTCGCGGCCTGGC
Organism: Nocardia sp. alder85J; assembly: GCF_020176955.2. GTDB lineage: Bacteria > Actinomycetota > Actinomycetes > Mycobacteriales > Mycobacteriaceae > Nocardia. Next base: position 458,807 of record NZ_JAIUCZ020000008.1, on the reverse strand, counting down.
TGCCCTACGACAACGGCCTGCGGCCGGAGCCGCTGATCGCGCTCGGCGCGCTGCTCACCTGGTGCGGGATCGAACGGGCCATCGCCACCCGCCGCCTGCTGCCCGCCGCGCTGGCGGTGCTGATCGCGGCCTTCTCTCTGGCCGCCGGGCCGACCGGGCTGATCTGCCTGGCCGCGCTCATCGCGGGGTCCCGGCCGGTGCTCCAGGTGCTCATCGCCCGCGCGCTCGGCCGCCCCACGCCGGGACTCGGCGGAGCGGTGGACCGCAAGGGATCGGGCCGATCGACCGACGCGCGGCGGTCCGGCCCGGCCACGGACTCCGGGCGGTCGGCTCGGGCGTCGGGTGCCGGGCACGAGGATCGGGCCTCGGACAGCGCTGCCGATCACCAGGCACAGGGCGCACGGGAGGGACGCGGAGACTTGCCCGGCGCGAAGGTCGCCGAGCAGCCGGTCTGGCTGCGGTTCGCGGCGCTGCTGGCGCCCGGGATCGCGGCCGGAACGCTGGTGCTGGTGGTGGTCTTCGCCGATCAGACCCTGGCGTCGGTGCTGGAGGCGACGCGGGTGCGCACGTTGATCGGGCCGAATGTGGCCTGGTTCGACGAGCGCACCCGGTGGGATTCGCTGCTGATGTTGTCGCCGGACGGCGGGCTGGCCCGGCGATTCGGGATCCTGGGGATGGTGTTGTGCCTCGGGGTGTGCGTGCTGGTGATGCTGCGCAGGAACGGGCGTATTCCGGGGACCTCGCGGGGGCCGGCGGCGCGGGTGCTCGGCATCGTGTTCATGTCGCTGCTGCTGATGATGTTCACGCCGACCAAGTGGACGCATCACTTCGGCGTGTACGCCGGCCTCGCCGGCTCGCTGGCGGCGCTGACCGCGATGGCGGTGGGCAGCAACAGTATTCGCGCGCCCTACAATCGGTCGCTGTTCGCCGCGGCGGTGTGTTTCCTGCTCGCGATCACCTTCACCGGATCCAACGGCTGGTGGTACGTGTCCAGTTACGGTGTGCCGTGGTGGGACAAGCCGCCGATGATCGCGGGCAAGGGCTTCTCGACGGCGTTCCTGGGCCTGGCGGCGCTGTGCCTGCTGGTCGCGGCCTGGCGGTACTACCGGCAGCCGTATCTCGGGGCCCGCGCCGCCGGTGGCACCGTCCGGAGTCGTTTCGATCGGTTCGCCGTCGAGCCGCTGACCGTCGCCGCCGCGGCGATGGTGCTGTTCGAGGTGGCCTCGTTCGGGAAGGCGGCGGTGACCCAGTACCCGGCCTATTCCCTCGCGGCGTCGAACCTGCGCGCGCTGACCGGGCGGCCGTGCGCGCTGGCGGACGAGGTGCTGGTGGAGACCGACACGGCCGATTCGCTGCTGGCGCCCTACAGCGGCGACGCTCGGGACGCGCTGGCGGCCTCGCCCGCGGACAATGCCGGGTTCACGCCCGACGGGGTCGCCGACGATCTCACCGCCGATCCGGACGAGACCGTGGTCGGGGGCGCCAATTCGGTCAACGCCAATTCGAAGAACAAGACCACCCGCACCACCGCGGCCGGGACCGGCGGCGGGATCGCCACCCGGCCGGGCCTGAACGGCAGTACCGCGCTGCTGCCCTTCGGCCTCGATCCGGCGCGCACGCCGGTGCTGGGCAACTACACCACCGGCGACAAGCAGCCCGCCCATCTGACCTCGCAGTGGTATCGGCTGGATCCGGCCGCGCGGCAGGATCCGGATCGGCCGGTGCTGGTGGTGACCGCGGCCGGGCGGATCAAGTCGATCGACAAGGACGGGGTCGTCAACTACGGGCAGGACCTGCGGCTGGACTTCGGCCACCGCGATGCCGACGGTTCGGTCGCGCCGCTGACCTCGGTGCTGCCGCTGGACATCGGCGGCGCGCCGTCGTGGCGCAACCTCCGGGTGCCGCTGGACCGGGTGCCCGCCAACGCCGACGCGGTGCGCCTGGTCGCGGTCGCCGGCGATCTGACCTCCCGGCAGTGGCTGGCGGTGACCCCGCCGCGGCTGCCCCGGCTGGCCACGCTGGACGCCGTGGTCGGGCGGACCGATCCGGTGCTGGCGGATTGGCATGTCGGACTGGCCTTCCCATGCCAGCGGCCGTTCGATCACCGCGACGGCGTGGCGGAGGTCCCGCGCTGGCGGATCCTGCCCGACCGGGTCGGCTCCGACGCCGCCAACGCCTGGGAGGACGACATCGGCGGCGGCCCGCTGGGCTGGACCGGGCTGCTGGCGAAATCGGCGACGCTGGCCACCTATCTGAACCACAACTGGAATCGGGACTGGGGTGAGCTGGAGCGCTTCACCCCGTACCGGCCGGAGGCCCGGCCCGGCACCGTCGACGTGACGGTCCACGACCGCTGGGGCCGGGAGAAGGACGCACCGATCAAGACACGCTGACCGCGGGATTCCGATCCGGCGGCGGATGTCCCGCCGGAACGGAATCAGCTGTGTGCTGGTGTGCACTGTGGGCGGATATCGGCTCGATGCGGATACCATTCCGAACCGTGTCCGATGTCGCAACCGCAGTCCTGACGAAACCGGCACCGCTACCACCGGTGCCGACTCCGAGCGATTACCGTGCCGCGCGGTGGATCGCCGCGATCGCCGGACTGCTCGGCGCGCTGTTCGCGCTCGCCACCCCCTTCCTGCCGGTGGTGCAGACCACCGCCGAGGTCAACTGGCCGCAGGGCGGCGCCATCGGCAGTGTCGAGGCGCCGCTGATGTCACAGGTGCCGGTCGATCTGCGGGCCAGCATCCCCTGCACGCTGGCCGCCCAGTTGCAGCAGGGCGGGCTGTTGCTGAACACCGCGCCGCCGCAGGGCGATCGGTCGGCGCTGCAATCGCTGTTCGTGCGCGTCACCGACGATTCGGTGGACGTGGTGGACCGCAACGCCATCGTCGCGACCGCGAAGCGCGCCGATCTCGGCCGCTGCTCGTCGATCGACATCGCCTCCGACATCAACCGCACCGCGGCGGCGTTCACCGGGCTCACGGCCACGGTCGAGCGGCCGGTGGCCGGGGGGCCGGCCGGGGCCACCGAACAGGTCACCGTGCCCGTCGAGGGCGCCCTGAACGGAGACCTGCGGCCGCAGGTGGTCGGCATCTTCTCCGATCTGAAGGGGCCGGCGCCGGCGGGGCTGGCCTTCCACATGACCGTCGACTCCCGGTTCACCTCGCATCCGACGGTGACGAAGCTGATCGCGACGATCGCCGCGGTGCTGTGCACCCTGCTGGCGCTGGTGGCGCTGGCCCGGCTGGATCTCGCCGACGGGCGCGGCCACCGCCGCATCATGCCCGCCCGCTGGCTGCGGCCCACCTGGGGTGACGGCGCGGTGATCGGCACGCTGCTGGTGTGGCACTTCATCGGCGCCAACACCTCCGACGACGGCTACATCCTGACCATGGTCCGGGTCGCCCCGCACGCGGGGTATCTGGCCAACTACTTCCGCTGGTACGGCGTGCCGGAGGCGCCGTTCGGCTGGTACTACTACGTGATCCAGGAGTTCGCGAACCTCTCCACCGCGAGCTGGTGGGTGCGCATTCCGGCGCTGCTCTGCGGCATCCTGTGCTGGCTGGTGATCAGCCGGGAGGTGCTGCCTCGGCTGGGCCGCGGCACCCGCGGGGCGCTGGGCCGCAAGAGCATCGTCCGCGGCGACTCCGTCGCGCTGTGGACCGCGGGCATGGTGTTCCTGGCGTTCTGGCTGCCGTTCGACAACGGCCTGCGCTCGGAGCCGATCGTGGCGCTCGGCGCACTGCTGACCTGGGTATCGCTGGAACGGGCCATCGCCACCAGCCGGTTGCTGCCGGCCGCGATCGCGGTGTTCTTCGCGGCGTTCACCCTCGCCGCGGCGCCCACCGGGCTGATGTGTGTGGCCGCGCTGCTGGCCGCCATCCGCCCGCTGGTGCGCATCGTGGTGCGGCACCGCCGGGAACTGGTCGCCCGGGGCGCGAGCCGCTGGTGGGGTGCGACGCTGCCACCGCTGGCCCCGATCGTCGCGGCCGGGGTGCTGGTGCTGACCGTCGTGTACGGCGACCAGACCTTCGCCAATATCCAGGAGGCCGACCGGATCCGGCAGATCACCGGCCCGAACCTGGCCTGGTGGGAGGACTACCTCCGGTACTACTACCTCTTCGTGCAGACGGTCGACGGCTCGCTGTCGCGCCGCTTCGCCTTCCTCGTGATGATCCTCTGCCTGATCACCACCGCGCTGGTGCTGCTGCGGCGGCGGCAGGTGCCCGGCCTGGCCTCCGGGCCGACCTGGCGGCTGATCGGAATGGTCGCCGGAACCATTTTCTTCATGATGTTCAACCCGACCAAGTGGACCCACCACTTCGGCGCCTACGCGGGCATCGCGGGCGCGCTGGCGGCGGCGACCGCGGTCGCGGTGGGCCGGACCACGCTGCGCTCGCGCAAGAGCCGGTCGATCTTCCTGGCGGCGCTGTTGTTCGTGCTGGCGGTCTCGTTCTCCGGCATCAACGGGTACTGGTACGTCTCCAGCTACGGTGTGCCGTGGTTCGACAAGCCGGTGCAGGTGCACGGGCATCAGTCCAACACGATCATGCTGGTGCTGTTCGGGCTCGCGCTGATCCTGGTGGGCTGGCAGGCGCTGCGCGAGGACTACATCGCCCCGCCGGGTGAGCGGCCGCGGCGCGGCGCGGTGTTCCGGTGGGCGGCCGGGGTGCCGCTGACCGTCGTCGCGCTGCTGATGGTCGGTTTCGAGGTGCTGTCGCTGGCCAAGGGCGCCTACACCCAGTACCCGTCGTATTCGCTGGCCCGCTCGAATTTCGATGCGCTGGGCGGCAATTCGTGCGGTCTCGCCAACGACGTGCTGGTCGAGGGCAATGTCAACAGCGGCAACCTGACCCCGATCGTGGATCCGGCCCACCCGCCGAAGAACGGCGACCCGCTCGGCGGCGAGAACCCGACCGGCTTCGACCCGAACGGCGTGCCCGACACCCTGAAGGCCGATTCGGTCGAGGTGAAGCCGGGTTCCGGCAACACCACCACGCAGTCTGTCGGCGTGAACGTCGCGGACGGGCAGAGCGCGGGCACCGGCGGCGGCCGCGTCGCCGACGCCGGAGTCAACGGCAGCACGGTGGCGCTGCCGTTCGGCCTGGATCCGAAGACCACGCCGGTGCAGGGCAGTTACCAGGCCGGCATCCAGGAGCCGGCGCATCTGACCTCCAGCTGGTACCAGCTGCCGGCGCGCTCCGCGCAGTCGCCGCTGGTGGTGATCTCGGCCGCCGGGCGCATCCTGTCCTTCGACACCGCGGGCGCGTTGGTGTACGGCCAGGATCTGGAGGTGGAGTACGGCAAGCGCAATGCCGACGGCACCGTCACCAAGCTGGGCAGCACGCTGCCACGCGATATCGGCCCGGCCCCGGCCTGGCGCAACCTGCGCGTGCCGATCGACGCGCTGGCACCCGACGCCGACGCGATCCGCATCGTCGCCAACCGGAACGTGCTGATCGGCGACCAGTGGCTCGCCTTCACTGCCCCCCGAGTACCGACCTTGCAGACGCTCGGCGACTACATCGGGACGAAGCAGGAGGTCCTGGAGGACTGGGCGGTGGGCCTGCAATTCCCCTGCCAGCAACCGTTCCTGCACCGCGACGGCGTGGCCGACATGCCGAACTTCCGGATCAAGCCGGACCGTCCGCTGGCGGTCAGCTCGACCGACACCTGGCAGGCGGAGGAGTTCGGCGGCCCCAACGGCTTCGCCAACATGCTGGCCGGCGCCTCGACCGTCCCGACCTATCTGAAGGGCGACTGGGCACGGGACTGGGGTTCGCTGGAGCGCTACGACCGGTACTACCCGAACGCGACGCCCGCGAAGATCGACACCGGCGAGCAGACCCGGTCCGGGTTCTGGTCACCGGGCAAGATCCGGATGTACTGAGAGAGCGACTTTCGGAACGGGCGGGCGGCGCACTCGGAAGGGTGCGCCGCCCGCGTTTCGTCTCCGGAACTCGGAACGAGCGGATGAATCAGTGGTCGTGTTCGATATGCTCGAACCACTCGTAGACGGGCAGACTGCCCTCGGCGGTGTCCTGTCGGCGTGGGGTGGCCTTGAACCGCTCGTAGCCGCCTTGATGCGCAACCCGTAACTCGATGCCCGGCGGAGTGATCGGCACAATCCGATGCGACAGGTCGTCCGGTCCGCCTTCTAGTACAGCCTTCGGTGAGCTACCCATAGCAGAAGGCTCTCATACCGCGGTGGCCGCTCCCCCGGATTCCGGCAAAGACAATGGTTGCGGTCGTGTTCCGGCCGGTCGGGCGATCAGAACGGGAAGAGGTGATGTTTGCGCGGGTTGCGAACCAGCTTCTTGTCGCGCAGCAGTTGCAGGGCCCGGCGAATTTCCAGGCGTGTGGCGGCCGGCTCGATGACCGCGTCGATGTAGCCGCGCTCGGCGGCCACCCACGGCGTGGCCATGGTCGCGTTGTAGAAGTCGATCATCTGCCTGCGGATCGTCTCGCGCTGCTCGTCCGGCGCGGCGGCCAGCTGCCGGGCGCCGATCAGGCTGACCGCGCTCTCCGCGCCCATCACCGCGATGCGGGCCGTCGGCCAGGCCAGATTGACGTCGGCGCCGAGCTGTTTGGAGCCCATGACGGCGTAGCCGCCGCCGTACGACTTGCGGATCACCACCGTCACCTTCGGCACGGTGGCCTCCACGTAGGAGGCGATGAACCGCCCGCCGCGCTTGATGACGCCGATCTTCTCCTGCTCCACCCCGGGCAGGAAGCCGGGGGTGTCGACCACGAAGACCAGCGGGATCTCGAACGCGTCGCAGATCCGGACGAAGTGCGCCGCCTTGTCGGCGGTGCGGGCGTCCAGCGCACCCGCGTACACCAGCGGCTGATTGGCGACCACGCCCACCGCGCGACCGTCCACCCGCGCGAATCCGGTGATCAGGTTCTTCCCGGCCGGCGCGCCGACCTCGTGGAACTCACCGTCGTCGAAGATGCGCAGCAGGATGTCGTACATGTCGTAGCCGGCGTTGTCGGCATCCGGCACGATCGCGTCCAGTTCCCGGTCGCTGGCGGTGAGTTCGGGCTCCAGGCCCGGATTGATCACCGGACCGGGCTCCTGGCAGCTGGACGGGAAGTAGCTCAGGTACTGCCGCACCCATTCGAAGGCGGCCGGCTCATCCTTCGCGACATGGTGGATGTTGCCGTACTGCGCCTGACTGTGGGCGCCGCCGAGCTCCTCCAGGCTGACGTCCTCGCCGGTGGCCTCCAGGATCACCTTCGGGCCCGCCACGAACAGGTAGGCCGATTCGGTGGCCACCAGCACGTCGGTGTTGATCGGGGCGTACACCGCGCCGCCGGCGCAGCTGCCGAGCATCATCGAGATCTGCGGCACCATGCCCGACAACGGCTCCTGGCGGCGGCCCAGTTCGGCGTACCAGGCCATGGAGGTGACGGCCTCCTGCACGCGGGCACCGCCGGAGTCGTTGATGCCGACCACCGGGCAGCCGACCTTGGCCGCGAACTCGTAGATCGCGGCCACCTTCCGGCCGAACATCTCGCCCACCGAACCGCCGTACACGGTCTGATCGTGCGAGAACACCGCCACCGGGCGGCCGTCGATCAGCCCGTGCCCGGTGACCACACCGTCGCCGTACAGCGCGTCCGGATCGCCCGGATTGCGTACCAGCGCACCCAGTTCCACGAAACTACCCGGATCGAGCAGCATGCCGATCCGGTCCCGGGCCGAGGGGATGCCCTTGCGGGTCCGTTTCGTCACTGCCGCTTCGCCTGCCGGTTCCTGCGCCAGCTCGAGTTTCTTGCGCAGTTCGGCGATCTTCTGGGCGGTCGTGCTCACAGATCTCCCCTCGGATATCGGTCAGCTGCGTTGGATCTCGGTCAACTTCTCGGTCAGATCGGCGCCGATCGTGGCGATGCGCGGTTCATCGATGATCTGGAGATGATCGCCCGGAATGTGGATGATCTCCAGATTCGGGATGTACTCGTCCCAGCCACCATTGGGCCGGCGGTCGGCGAAACGCGGTTCCAGCTCGATGATTCCGTCGTGGTATCGATCAGCAAGGTACAGCACGGTGTCACCGTCATACCGGCTGGGCGTCACCTTCTGCAACTCGCGGCTCTCCACCCATGAGGTGCGCTGGTGTTCCAGCACGCCGCCCGGGATCTGCACACCGGCGAATTTGATGAGCTCGGAGATGATCTGGAACTGCTCCGCGTCGTCGACGCCGGCCAGCTCCTCCATCTGCTCCTGATCCAGTTCGCCCTGGAAACCGTAGGTCTTCTTGGCGAAGGCCTGGTACCGCTCGATCCGGCGCACCCGCTCCTCGGGGTTGTTCACCTCGTTGTCCACCGGCAGCGCCAGGTCGATCAGGCCGATCAATCGGACGTCCGCGCCCTCGTCCCGCATGATCTGCGCGACCTGCAGGGCGAACACCGCGCCCAGCGACCAGCCGTACAGCACGTACGGCCCCTCCGGCTGGAGCTTGCGGATCTCCGGGATGTACTGCCGCGCCCGCTCGTCGATGGAACCCTCGACCCGCTCGAAACCGTACATCGGGGTGTCGGCGGGCAGCCGCTTCAGCAGCGGCTCGTACACCAGCGTATTACCGCCGGAGGGATGGAACACGAACACCGGCACGGCCGTCGAGCCCTCGGGATGGGCCCGCAGGGTGCGGACGAAGCCGTCGACGCCGGCGCCGTCCTCCTGGTACCGGCGCACGATGTCGGACAGCTGCTCGATGGTGCGGACCGTCCGTACCTCGGCCGGATCGACCTGGGCTCCGACCCGCTCCGACAGCCGGTCCGCCAGCTTCCCGGCGAGTTCCTCGCCGATCTCCGGCAGCAGGTTGAAGATGCCGCCGGCCGACTTGCCGGTGGCTGTCGCCCAGGTGGCGTAGGTCAGTCGCTCGGCCGCGTCGCGCGGGGGTACGTTCTCCTCCCGGCCACCCTCGGTCTGCACACCGGAACCAGCTTCGGCCGCAACGGTTTCCGCGACGTCACCGGATTCCGATGCCGCCGTTGCGGTTCCGGCTGCGGCACCGGGTTCGGCAGCGCCGCTACCGGTTTCGGTCGCAGCCGCGGATCCACTTGCCGGAGCGGCGGTTTCGACACCTGCGGCGGCCTTGGCGGCGGCCGCGGGATCCTCGCCCGCCTCGATGGCCGCGCGGGCCGCGGCCACCACCGTCTCGTCGACGGTCAGGGCGCCACCACCGGCGGCCTGCTGCCCGGCCAGCGCCTCCACCTCGTCGCGGTGCTCGATGGCGTACCGCAGCATCTTGGCAACCTCGTTGAGGCTGGCGTCGCGCACGGCCGCGATCTGCAACTGCGGGATGTCGAATTCGTACTCGACCCGGTTCTTGATCCGCATCGCCATCAGCGAGTCCAGACCCAGCTCCATGAGCGGGATCTCCATCGGCAGATCCTCGGGCGCGTACCCCATGGTCTCGGCGACGATGGAGCGCAGCCGGGCCTCGGCGGTCTCCGAACTCTGCGGATCCCAGCGCTCACCGAAGCTCACGACGGCCGGCTCCGCCGCCGCCTCGGTCTCGCGCGCGGCGGTCTCGACCGGCGGCGCGGCGGTGACCGCGGGTAGGGCGGCACCCGAGGTGACGACCGCGTCGAACAGCAGCCGGAACCCGTCGTCCGCGGCCGCGTGCACCTGCACCGAGGCACCACCGGGATGCGGGGTCAGCGTGGTGGTCAACGTACCGCTCGCCGGAACGGCGGCCCGGGTCACCGAGGCGCCCAGGGCGACGTCCGCGAGCACCTGGGCCGCGGCCGCGGTCACCAGTGCGCCGAGATCGGTGACGGCGCTCGCCGACACCTCCCAGGCGTGCCGGCCGTCGGGCAGCGCCACATGGGCGCCCGGCACCCGGCCGGTCCCCGCGCCACCGATCGCGATGTTCGCCTTCGGCCAGTACTCCTTGCGCAGGAAGGCGGTGCGGGGCGCGTTCGCGAACGTGCCCGCGGGCAGCAGCGAGGACAGATCCACCGGATGTCCCTGCACGTAGAGCTGGGCCAGCGCGGCGATCACCGCGGCCGACTCGTCCTCCTTGCGCTTCAGCGTGGGGATCAGCGCCGCATTGTGCACACCGGCGGCGTAGGTGGTGCCGAGCACCTGCATCAGCGCCACCGAATTCGGCGCCAGCTCCAGATAGGTGGTGAGGCCGTTGTCGACCGCGTGCCGCACCGCATGGGTGAAGTACACCGAATGCCGCATGTTGGTGACCCAGTAGTCGACGTCGTGGACCGCCGGATTCCCCACCGGGTACACCGCATCGCGACGCACGGTCGAGTACAGGTCGACGCGCAGCGGGGTCGGCTCGATGCCGGCCAGTTCGGCGGCCAGCTCGCCCAGCAGCGGATCCATCTGCGAGGTGTGCCCGGCGCCGCGGGTCGGCAGCACCCGGGCGAACTTACCCTCGGATTCGGCGCGCGCGACGACCGCGTGCACCTGCTCCGGCGGGCCGCCGATCACGGTGTTGGTCGGAGCGGCGTAGACGGCCACCTCGAGATCCGGATAGTCGGCGAGCACCTCGGCGATGGCGTCGGCGCTGTACTCCACCAGCGCCATGTTGCGGACCTGGTCGTCGGTGAGGGCCTGCTCGGCCTCGCCCATCAGCCGGGACCGGGCGCTGATCACGCGCACCGCGTCCTCCAGGTTCAGGCCGCCGGAGATGTACGCGCCCGCGGCCTCACCCATGGAGTGGCCGACCACGGCCTCCGGCTCGGCGCCGTGCGCCCGCAGCACCTCGGCCAGGCCGACCTGGATGGTGAAGATGCCGACCTGCGAGGTGCCGACGTCCCAGTCCTGCTCGTCGTCGAGGATCATCTCGCGGACCGAGTAGCCGGTCTCGAATTCGACCAGCTCGTCGACCTTGTCGACGGTCCGGGCGAAGATCGAGTTCTCGTGGTAGAGCTGCTTGCCCATCTTGCGGTGCTGCGCGCCGAATCCGGCGAGCACCCACATCGGGCCGTGCGCGGCCGGCGAGTCGGCGGTGAAGACGCCCGGGCCCGGTGTGCCCGCGGCGACGGCCCGCAGACCGGTGACCGCCTCCTCGTGCGTGGTGGCCAGCACCACGCCGCGGGAGCGGCCGTGATTGCGCTTGGCCAGGGTGCGGGCCACATCGGCCAGTGGCGTGGCTGCGCCCTCGGCGGATTCCAGCCAGTCGGCCAGGTCCGCGGCGGCGCGCCGGCGGCGCGACGGCAGATAACCGGAGACCGGCAGGATCACCGGCAGCGGCGCGGCGCGGGCCGCGGTCCACTCCGGGCCCGCGGCGCTGTCCGCCTGCGCGAGAATCGCTTCCGCGTCGGCCACCACATCGGTGGACTCGTCGTCCAGTTCGTCCTCGACATCGCCCTCGAGCTCGGCCTTCGCGGCCAGCCCGGCGGGCACGGTGAACCCGGTCTCCGCCGGCGCGGCGGGCGGGACGTACTCCTGGAGGACGAGATGCGCGTTGGTGCCACCGAATCCGAAGCCGGACACGCCGATGGTGGCGGTGCCGCTGTAGCGCGGGAATTCGGTCGGCTCGTCGACGACCCGCAGCCGGGCCTGCTCGAACGGGATGTACGGGTTGGGCCCGGCGTAGTTGACGCTCGCCGGAATGACGTTGTGCTGCAACGCCATGATCACCTTGGCCAGGCTGGCCGCACCGGCCGCCGACTCCAGGTGGCCGAAATTGGTCTTCGCCGAGCCGAGCAGCGCCGGCTTGTCGGCCTCGCGGCCGCGGCCGATCACCCGGGCCAGCGCGTCGGCCTCGATCGGGTCGCCGAGCAGGGTGCCGGTGCCGTGCGCCTCGATGTAGTCGACCGACGACGGCGCGATGCCGGCGTCGCGGTAGGCGCGGCGCAGCACCTCGGCCTGGGCGTCCGGATTCGGCGCGAGCAGGCCGTTGGAGCGGCCGTCGTTGTTGACGGCGGTGCCCTTGATCACGGCGTAGATCTGGTCGCCGTCACGCTCGGCGTCGGCCAGCCGCTTCAGCACCACCAGACCGGCGCCCTCGGAACGGACGAAACCGTCGGCATCCGAGGAGAACGCCTTGACGTGGCCGTCCTTCGCGATCGCCCCGTTGGCCTCGAAGCCGAGCGTCGCCGCCGGCGCCACCAGCATGTTCACGCCGCCGGCCAGGGCCAGGTCGGCCTCGCCGGTCCGCAGCGCGCGCACCGCCTGATGCACCGCGACCAGCGTGGACGAGCACGCGGTGTCGACCGAGACCGACGGCCCGCGGAAGTCGTAGAAGTAGGACACCCGGTTCGGGATGATCGAGGACGCGCTGCCCATCAGCGAGTACGCCTCGGCGGAGACCGGCACGTTCGGATCGCGCTCGGCGCTGAGCCCGAGCGCGGCGATCAGCATGAAGTCGTTGGTGGACGAACCGATGAACACGCCCACCGGCTCACCCTTGAGCTCGTTCGCCGGGATGCGGGCGTGCTCCAGCGCCTCCCAGGTGAGCTCCATCATCAGCCGCTGCTGCGGGTCGACCCGCTCCACCTCCAGCGGCGACATCGCGAAGAATTCGGCGTCGAACCCCTTGAGCACGTCCTGATCGAGGTAACCGCCCTTGGTGTTGGCCGCGTCGATCGCCGCCGCCAGCCGGGGATCGGCGGTGAATTCGGACCACCGGCCCGCCGGCCGCTCCCGGATGCCGTCGCCGCGACCGGCCAGGAATTCCCAGGTCGACTCGGGAGTGTCGCCCGCGCCCGGCAACCGGGTGGACAGGCCGACGATCGCGACGTCGTGCGCCTCGCCCGGTAGCGGGACCGCGGTGTAGAAGCCCTCGTCGAGCAGCCCCTCCGGCACGTCCGGCTCGCCGTTGACGATCCGCTCCGCCAGCGAGGCGATGGTGGGGTGCTGGTACACGATCGTCGCGTTGAGCGTGACGCCGGTCAGCTCCTCGATGTCACCGCCGAGTGCGAGCGCATCCCGCGAGGCCAGACCGAATTCCTCCATCGGCCGATCCACGGTGATCTGCTCGATCGGCTGCCCGGTCGCGTCGGCGACCCAGCGGCGCAACCACTCTCGCAGCTCGGCCACCGTCAGGTCGGCGGCCGGCCGATCGACGGCACCGCCTGTTCCTTCGGTAGCCCGAGGTGCGGCGGGCGGGGTGGATCCGACGGCGGTATCCGCGTCGGCGGTTCCGGTCTGGGGGAATCCCTCGTTGTCAGCCATCAATTCCTCAAGCTACCTGTGTCGGGGTGGTGCACGGCGGGGATTGACAGCTGGTGTCGCCGTCAGGTGCCGAATGTACCGAAGCCCCGGCGGCAGAAGCTGCCGCCGGGACCGTGGGAATTCGGGTCAGTCCTCATCCGGTGCATCGGGGAAGGCCTGCTGGGTGTAACCGCCGCGCAGCGTGCCCTCGAGATAGGCCGCCTTGCAGGCGCGGCGGGCGATCTTGCCGCTGGAGGTGCGCGGGATCGAACCCGCGGGCACCAGCAGGATGTCGCGCGCCGTCACGCCGTGACGCTGCGAGATCGCCGCGCGGACCGCGTCCGCGATCGGCTCCGGATCGGCCTTGCCGGCGCCGGGGCCGCGCTCGGCCACCACCACCAGCTCCTCGGACGAGTCGTCCGCGTCGAACTGCAATCCGGTGTCCGGCCCGAACACCTCGGCCGGCAGCTGATTGGCCGGAACCGAGAAGGCCGCGATGAAGCCCGGCCGCAGCGCCTTGCTCGACTCCTGGGCCGAGTACTCCAGATCCTGGGGGTAGTGGTTGCGGCCGTCGACGATCACCAGATCCTTGACCCGGCCGGTGATGTACAGCTCGCCGTCGACGTAGACGCCGTAGTCACCGGTGCGCAGCCAGATGCCGTCGGCGGGGGTGCCGGTGGCCTTGCTGCCGATCGTCAGCCGGTTCGGCAGCAGGTTGCCGAAGGTCTTGCGGGTCTCCTCGTCGCGCCCCCAGTACCCGATGCCGATGTTGTTGCCGTGCAACCAGATCTCGCCGACCTCGCCCTCGGCCAGCTCGCGGGCGCCGGTCGGATCCTCGATCGACTCCGCGTCGACGATGGCCGCCCACTGCGACACACCCACGTAGCCGCAGCTGACCTGGGCGATCGAATTCGGCGCGCCCTGCTCGACCCGGACCACCCGACCGGCGTTGAGCTCGGTGCGGTCGACGTAGATGACCTTGGCCTCGTCCTCGTGCCGGGTGGCCGAGACGAACAGCGTGGCCTCCGCCATGCCGTAGCACGGCTTGATCGCCGTCTTCGGCAGGCCGTACGGCGCGAACGCCTCGTTGAACTTCTTCATCGAGCTGACGGTGACCGGCTCGGAGCCGTTGATCAGGCCGATGACGTTCGACAGGTCCAGCGATTCGCCGTTGCGGGGCAGGCCGCGGGCGGCGGCGTGCTCGAAGGCGAAGTTCGGCGCGGCGGCGAAGGTGCCGGCGCCGTCGGAGACCGCGGCCAGCTCGTGGATCCAGCGGTAGGGCCGCCGGACGAACGCGCTCGGCGACATGATGGTGATGTACTTGCCGCCGATCGCGGGCACGATCACGCAGAGCAGGCCCATGTCGTGGAACAGCGGCAGCCAGGTGACGCCGCGCGAATTCTCGTTGAGGTCCAGCGCGTGCACCATCTGCAACACGTTGGTGCCGACCGCCCGGTGGGTGATCTCGACGCCGGCTGGAACGCGTGTCGATCCCGAGGTGTACTGCAGGTAGGCGATATCGTCGACCTTGATGTCGGGGCGTACCCAGGACTCGCCGAGCGTGTCGGGCACCGCATCGACGGCGATGATCCGGGGCCGCTGCGGGGCGGGCAGCGAGCGGAACAACTGCCGCACTCCGGCCGCCGACGAACTCGCCGTCAGGATGGCGGACGGCTTGCTGTCGCCGAGTACGGCATGCAGCCGATCGGTGTGACCGGGCTCGTCCGGGTCGAACAGCGGCACCGAGATGCAGCCGGCGTAGATGGCGGCGAAGAAGGAGATCACATAGTCCAGACCCTGCGGAGCCAGCACCGCGACCCGGTCGCCGGGTTTGGTGACCTGCTGGAGCCGGGCGGCCACCGCGCGCAGCCGGACGCCGAACTGCTTCCAGGTCAGATCCTGGTACTCACCGTCGCGCTCACGTGAGTAGTCGATGTATCGATAAGCAAGATCATTCGCATCGTTGCGGGTGTGCTTCTCGACGTAATCGACCAGGGTACGGCCCTCGGGAATTGCGATGTTCCCGGTTTCGTCCAGGTAGTCGTCGAAAGTCTCGTCCGTCATTCCTTCTCCTCCGAGGCACACGCAGCACGGCGTCGTCGCCGCTGTTGCCTGTGAGGCCCCGACTGTCCATGCCTGCGGGCGCTCGAGTGGTACCTCCGAGCCTGCCTGCGGTTATTTGTGGCGGTCTGCGCGGGTGACCACCGATCGGCTTGATGTACTCGAGCCAGGGTTATGTTACAGAGCAGCGACGGGAGGAGTCTCCCGAGAGTGCAATCATCTCCTGATCACGGCTCCGAAAACAACAGGGGTCACCGGTGTGACGGCATCGACCCGGCGCGAATGTGCCCACGGACACAAACGAGCCGGATGCGTTCCAGCTCAGCTCGCTGTCGGCGAAGCGACCACCGGCTGCCTCCTCGTCTCGGATCCACCTACGGTTTGCCCTGGTGTGGTGGAGGAATTTACCACCGGAACGGCCGCGGGACCGGATCAGGAGGGCGGCCTATGGAGCATCACGAGAGTGGCCGCCGCCGGGGTTGCGATGCGTCACGAAATATGGGCCCGCGGAGCATCGTGAATCCGCCCGATGCGGAGCCTGCGGAGCATCCGGAATGGCCCGCCGGAGCGTCACGAATGCGCCGGATGGGGAGCGTCGTTGATCAGGCCCTCCGCCCACAGGGTCGTCCACTGGGTTGTGGTGGTGCCCTTGTCGTCCACCACGAACGTGTTGTACATCGCGTGCACCGGATTGCCGTTGGCCCGCGCCAGGGTCAGCACACTCGGGATCAGGTTCAGCGGCGTCAGCGCCTGCTGCGGCGCGGCGCAGATCAGATCACCCGGGGCACAGACGGTGAAGGTGCGGTCCGCGATCGCGCCGAAGCCGGCGCGCGGCCCGGTCATGGTGATGCCCGGCACGTTGAGACCCTTCAGCGCCACCTCCGCACCCACCCCGGGCGGTGTGGCGCCGACCTCGGTCGCCTGTCCCGGCCCGGCGGTGCGACGGCCGTCGGCGATCAGCATCACGCCCCGCACCAGGTCGGCGGGTACCGGCCCGCGATCCGCGCCGATCGAGGCGGCGAGGTCACCGGCGATCACCGCGCCCTGCGAGAACCCGACGATCACATAGCTGGTCAGCGGGCAGGTCCGATTCATCTGCACCAGCTCGTCCTGGGCCCGCTGGGCGCCCTCGGAACGGCTGTTGTTGTAGGACTGCTGCCCATCCGGGGGCACCGCGACCGGATTCGAGAACTGGGCCACGTACGGCACCGTGTACACGTCCACCCGGCTCTGCGGGAACTGGTCCCGCACCGGCTTGGTGACGTTGAGCAGCAGCGCCAGCGGATTGGCCGCCGGATTGCGCGGATCGTCGTCGCTGCGGGACTCCCAGGTGCCCGGAATCGACAGCAACTGCACGTCCGGGCAGGTGGCGGGCTGGCTGGTGGGCCGTCCGGGCCCCGGCGGAGTCGGGCCGGGCTGCCGCAGCCGACCGGCCAGCAGGTACCACAGCAGCAGCGCCACGACGACGATCAGCACCAGGACCGCCACCGGGATCAGGCAGCCGATGCCCCGCCGCCGCGCACCCGGTCCCCGGCGCGGTGGCGGATAGCCCGGACGACGCGCGTTCACTTGTCGCAGTAGGTCGCGGTCGCGACGTCGATGTAGATCTTCCCGGCCTGCTCGACCGGCATCTTCTGCGCGTCGAAGGACGGGTCGGAACCGGCCATGGCGTTGACGTAGGTGGACAGCTCCTGGTCGGAGGCGCCCGCGGCCTTGCTCTGGCAGATGTACTGGGCCGTGGTGAGGGCGATGTCCGGACTGGACGGATGCACCCCGCGCTTGTTCAGCTCGTCCAGGAAGCCCTGATCCTTACCGGCGAGCGGAGCATCGGTGGTCGGCTGGGCCGGCTGCGGCCGCTCCGGCACGACCGACGTGGTGGTCGGCGCGGGCGCCTGCGGTGCCGGCGCCTCGGTGGAGGGCTGTCCGGCGGCCGTGGTGGCCGAGGGTAGTGCGGCGGTCGTGGTCGAGGTCTTCAGCGTCGGCGTGCTCGAGGCGGTCGAGTCGTTGTGACCGCAGGCGGTGAGGAAGAGCACGGGTGCCAGCGCCAGGGCGGCGCCCGCCGCGGTTGCCTTACCACGAATCCGGAGCATGAATACGGTTCCTCGATCTGTTTTCGGTGGGTAGGTCGCCACCCAGGCTAACGGCAACCCGCACGGCCGGGGCCCGGCAAGGGTGAACCTCATGCAGTTCTCAGACCGGGATCCACGCCCCGACGCCGCCGGAGAGCAACGTGTCAGACGCCGTGGACCTCGGCCTTGCCGTCGTGCACGAGGATGAACCCGGTCTGGAAGTTCTGCTGGGTGCCGCCGGGCACCGGGAATTCGTCACTGATCGGATAGCCCAGCCTGCCGTTCTCGAAACCCTGCTGGCCCCACGCCTCCATGATCGGGCCGTTGCGCACCGCCCACGCGCCCGACAGCGGACTCCAGTAGATGTTGCCGCCCTCGAACCGGCTGAACCGGCCGGCGTCCTTGAGCGGCTCCTCGCCGGCCACCGGGAACCCCAGCGGGCCGCCCTCGAAACTCAGCTGCGCGTACTTGCCGAGCACCAGCCCCTGCACCCGGTGCGCGCCGGACTTCTCGCTGAAGAAGATCGGGCCGTTCTCGAAGCCCTGCACAACGCCGTCCCGGGTGGGTGTGCGCGCCTCCGGGCCGGTCGGATAGCCCGCCGGGCCACGTTCGTAGCCCTCGCGGCCCCACGCCTCCAGAATGGCCCCGCGGACCGCCTGGGCGCCGGTGCGCGGGCTCCAGTAGACGGTGCCGCCGCGGAAGGCCTGCATCCGGCCCACGCCGTCGGGCAGCGCGACCTCCTCGCCGGTGGGCAGGCCCAGCGGGCCGCCCGGCCCGACCGTGCCCTCGTAGATGCCGCCGATCATGCCGCCCACCGGATGCGCGCCGGTGATCGGCGACCAGACCACCCGGCCGCCGTGGAAGTCCTGCGCCACCCCGCCGGTCACCGGGTACTCCCCGGTGACGCAGTCGCCGAGCCAGCCGGTCGACTGCGCCACCGCGGCGATGTCGCCGCCGACGCCGCAGTCCGGCCGGTCGTCCGGCACGCCCAGCGCGGCCGCCGCCTGCGGCCAGGACTGCCGCATCTCGAAATCCCAGTACGGCCAGGAGTGGGTGCCGGACTCGCGGTATTCCACCGTGACCGGAATCTGCAACTGGCCCAGTTTGGCGATGAAATTCTGACTGGTCAGCCGGGACAGTATTTCCAGCCCCATCCCGGTGTAATTCGTGCTGACCAGCGGAATGTCGGACGGGCTGTCGTAGTTGCCGGTGGTGCCGCTGCCCGCGGAGACGTAGAGGCTGGTGCCCTTCAGCTTGTCCGCCAGGTTGTACGGATCGTGGGCGGCCCATTCGTCGTCGGTGGGCGGACCCCACATGAGGTTGGAGTCGTAGCCGCCGGCGTCGCGCATGGCGAAGGTGATCGCCTGCGGCATACCGAGGGTGGTGGTGGTCAGGTAGCCGGAGTAGGAGGAGGCGAACCGCACCCAGCCCGGATTGCGCCCGGCCAGGAACATGGCGGCCGTACCGCCCATCGAAATACCTTCCACGCCGCGCACATCCGTGGCCCGCCACTGGCCCTCCAGCAACGGCGGCAACTCCTTGGTGAGGAACGTCTCCCACTTGTAGTTGTGGCCGTTGTCCGGTTGCTGCCAGTCGGAGTAGAAGCTGGACTCGCCGCCGACCGGCAGCACCACCGTGACGTTCTTGTCGGCGAAGAAATCCGGCGCCCCGGCCTGTTTGGTCCAGCCGCTCTCGTCGTCGGTGGCGCGCAGCCCGTCGAGCAGGTACATCACCGGGAAGCGGGCCTCCGGGTGGGTGTTCCAGTCCCGGGCGAGCAGCAGTTGCACCTGCACCGGCGCGCCCATCGCGGGCGAATTGATCCACAGCGCGGCCCGGCGGTCGGTCAGCCAGATGACCTGCTGCACGACGGCGGCCGGAGCGGGTATCGCGGACTGCTGCGCGACCGCGGGCGCCGCGGCCGGGCCGGCGGTCAGTGGTAGCACTGCGGCGGCGGCCAGCGCCGCGCCCCGTCGAGCGCCACGGAACATCCCCCCTGCACCGATTCGTACTGCTGCCACAGCACTTGTTTCTACCGGGATGCCGATGGGTAACCATGCGCGACGCGCGGAGTACGAGAATTGATTTCGAACAGTTCCCGGACATTTCACCACAATGCCCGGAAATAACTGTTCCGATCGACTGTTCCGACTGCCGGTGCTGCCGGGTGGAAAACGACACTGCCCCCGGCGAGTACGCCGGGGGCAGTGTGGAATTCGTCCGTATGGCGGTTTATGCGCCGAGCGCCGCCAGAATGCCCGGGCGGGCCTTGCCCAGCTCGTCCTGCCAGTACAGCCAGGAGTGGGTGCCGGCGGCCGGGAAATCGTAGCTGGCCGGAATGTGCAGCGAGTTCAACCGCGCCTGGAAGGCCCGGGTGCTGACCATCGTGATGGCCTCGATGCCCATCGCGTCACCGGTGTTGAACACACCGACGGCATTGGTCGGGTGGTCGTACTGACCCGGCAGACCGCTGGCGGCCGAGAGGAACATGGGCAGGCCGCGCAGCTGCGGGGCGAACACCATCGGGTCCATCTTCAGCCACTGCGGGCTCCACGGCGCGGCCAGCGCGTCGCAGTTGAAGCGGCCGGCGTCGAGCATCATCACCCGGATGGCCTCGCGCATACCGGGCGCGTTCCAGTTCAGCGGGCCGGAGAACGAGGCCACGTACTTGAACTGGTCGCGGTGGAAGGCGGCCAGCCGCAGCGCGGCCGGGCCGCTCATCGACAGACCGGCGACCGCCCAGTTGTTCTTCGAGACGCCGTAGTTGCCGGCCAGGTAAGCGGGCAGTTCCTGGGTCAGGAACGTCTCCCACTTGTAGGTGAACTTCTGGCCGTTGGTGTTGCTCGGCGAGGCCCAGTCGGCGTACCAGCTGGACTGACCGCCGACCGGCATCACCAGGGTGACATCGTCGTTGGCGAACTGGTCCTGCGCGTTGGTCTCGAAGGACCAGGCGTTCTTGTCGTCGCGGGCGCGCAGGCCGTCGAGCAGCAGCAGCGCCGAGCTGCCGCCGTTCTTGGCCCACTGCACCTGAACCTTGACCGGGCCCATGTCGGACGGAACCATCAGCTCGTCGTAGCCGCCGGCCGGAGTGCGGTGCACCGGGCTGACCACCGGGCTCGCGAGCGCGACCGCCGGAGTCGCCGCCGCGGCCGCGAGCGGAACTGCCACAGCTGCGGCCCCCACAGCGAGAAGTCGTGTGCGCCAACCGGACCGAGATTCTCGCCGACGCGACCGGAGACTCTCAGTCGCGAGCGCCGAATCCGTAGCCGGCGCGGCGGACCTGCCGAAACGCATGGATACTGCTCTCTTTCTTCTGCTGTGTCTGCTGTTGTAGTCGCTGCCGCTAGCGCAGTAGCTCGGCTGCCACCTACGAACTGGTCACACTTGCGCTTGCTGGACGATATTCGACCGTCCAATCGTTAGCAAGACGGTATCAACCGCCTGACCGAAATCCGCCCGTGCGCCTTTCGTAATCGTGTAGTGACCCTACCGCGTCCGCCCGTTGATGTCGCGTTGTCGAAACCTCTACATCGACCCCGTTTTTCACGTTCGGTTGTCCACTTGCGGACAACCAGCAGGCGGCGGGATGCGGCGCTGTGATGACTCGGCACGCCGCGCGTCGCACTGCTGGTTGTCCGTTGTGTCCCACTGCGAATACTAGAGGTGTTCGCTCAGATCGGGCAGCATCTTCACGACCTGATCCGTCCAGTAATGCCAACTGTGCACGCCGACGGGGGTGTAGTCGAAGCTGGCGTTGCCCGGCCCGGCGCCGTCCCAGCTGGCCTGGAACGCACGGGTGTTTCCGAGTGCGACTGTTTCCAGCACCTGGGCATTCACCAGATGGAAGGCATCGATCGGCTGATTGATCTGGTCGCGCGGGCCGGGCATGCCGTTACCCGAGGAGACCCACAGCCGGGTTCCGTTGGCCCGCAACAGATTGACCTCGCGGGTGGGATCGTTGCGCTCCCAGCGCGGATCCCAGGGCAGGCCCCACATCGCGTCGATGTTGTAACCGCCCGCGTCCAGCAGGGCCAAGCGCAGCGCCTCCCGCATACCCAGCCCGGTCGGATTCAGATATCCCGAATACGAGGCGGCGTACTTGAATTGGTCCGGGTGATAGGCCGCCATCGTCACCGCCGCGGAACCACCCATCGACAATCCCATGATGGCGTTGCCGACCGGGCTGAATCCGAGCCGGTCCCGCATCGCCGTCGGCAGATCCTGGGTCAGGAAGGTCTCCCAGGCATACGGCTTCTCCTGGCCGTTGGTGTTACTGGCCGCGACCCAGTCGGTGTAGAAGCTGGACTGGCCGCCCACCGGCATCACGATATTGATGTTGTACTGCGAGACCAGCCGCGGGACATCGGTATCGATCTCCCAGCCCGACAGGTCGTTGCGCGCGCGCAGGCCGTCCAGCGCGTACAGCACGCGGCTGGTGTTGCCGTCGGCGGCCCGGAAGATCCGGGTCTTGATCGGCCCCATGCTGGAGTCCACCCAGAAATCGAAGCCGTCCTGGTTGTACGCCGCCTTCGTCACCGGCGCACCACCGATCGCCAGGACCGCCGGCAGGGCGACCGCCAGCGCGAACACCGCGATCCCGCGGACGAGCCGGCGGGCCCGGCCGCCACCTCCACCGCCGGGCCCACGGCCCTTCTCCGCCTCGGCGGCAACCCTTTCGCGTATCCATCCAACCCGCATCGACTCGACCTTTCGCCCGTGCGATCACGCGGTGACCGCAACCCAAGTGCTTGACGATCGACTCTCGACACCCACGGCTTCCGAGGTGACGAAGGTTTCGGCGTTGTGACTTACCAGCTCTTCTATAGGCAGAGCAGCCTGTCGGTTTCCTGGGAAAACACCCCCAGTTACCGAATCGTGACATAAACCTGGTATTTGCCGGATCGGTTGGTCGGATAAAAAGGAACTCGGCCCGGGGCGGGCGCCCCGGACCGAGTCCGGTGTTCACGACGATCGGCCGCGGTCGATGTCGCGGTCGTGGATCGGCACGGCGCTCAGCCGATGCTGCCCGACATGTCCGGCAGCATCCGGTTCACCTCGCTCTCCCAGTACCGCCAGTTGTGCACGCCGATGTTCGGGAAGTCGTAGGTCACGTTGCCCGCGCCGAGGGTCACCATGCGTACCTGGAACGCCCGGGTGTTGGCCAGCGCCAGGCCTTCCAGGCCCATGGCGTTGACGGTGGCGAAGTTGGGACCGTCCGCGGCGCCGGGCAGGCCGCTGCCCGCCGAGATCCACAGCCGGGTGTTGTTCGCCTTCAACCGCGGTGCGAACACGAACGGATCCATCCGCAGCCACTGCGGGCCCCACGGTGGCGCCATCGAGTCGATGTTGTAGCCGCCGGCGTCGATCATGGCCGCGCGCAACGCCTCCCGCATGCCCGGCGCCGACACGTTGAGGTAGCCGGAGTAGGAACCGGCGTAGCTGAACTGATCCGGGTGGTAGGCCGCCAGCGTGAGCGCCGCGCTACCGCCCATGGACAGGCCGAACACGCCGTTGCGGGTGCTCCGGAAGCCCAGCCGGTCCCGCAGCGCGTTGCGCAGGTCGCTGGTCAGGAAGGTCTCCCAGTCGTACCGGTAGCTCTTGCCCGGACCGCCCGAGAGCACCTGCAACCCACCGGATCCCGACGACGAGCCGGAAGCCGACCCGGACGAGCCGCTGACCGGCGGCAGGCCCAGGAACGAACTGGGCGCGTTCCAGTCGGCGTAGAAACTGGACTGGCCGCCCACCGGCATCACGACGTTGATGTTGGCGGCCGTGAGCGCGGCCGCGATGTTCGTCTCGATCTCCCAGCCGTTCAGGTCCTCGCGGGCGCGCATGCCGTCCAGCGCGTACACGACCCGATCGGTGTTGCCGTCCGCGGCGCGGAAGATCCGGGACTTGATCGGGCCCATCACCGGCGAGTCGACCCAGAAATCGGTGGCCGAGGGGTCGAATGCGGCCGCTGCCGTACCCGCCCCGCCGACCGCGACGCTCAACGGCAGCAGGGCTGCCAGCGTCATTCCGAGTGCTGCCCTGGCCAATCGACCGGCATGTCGGCCCGGACGTCTGGACCGCACTCGGAAAACAGTCACCCCACGCATATTCTGATCGGCCTTTCGGTTGTACGGCCCGGCGAACCCGGCCGCGGCTACGAATGACCGCCGGAACGGATGTGGACATGCGCTCCCGACGGATGTCTCCAGGCAGCTTATCGCTCGGGGGCTACGCCGGCGTTACCGCGTCGCGACCACGTGGATGAGCGTCCAGGTATAGCTAATTCGGAGCGACCGCGGCGGTCGGATCGATCAGACCGCACCGTTGGATTTCGTACTTCGGCACCCGGTCGATGCGATATTTCGCGAAATGGAAGGCCTGTTCCACGTTGTGCCGGAACCGGGACAGGGTCAGCGGCCCGCGCGAGGAGGCCAGCAGCGCCTGGGTGTCCGGGCAGGTCAGCGCGGTGCGGGCCTGGGTGACCCACTTCTCGTCCAGGAACCACGGCATCCACGGATGCTGGGCCACCGCACCGGCATCCACGATCACCCAGTCCGGATACAGGTTCTTGTCGTGCCCGATGCGGCCGTCGGTGAGCCGGTCGGTGTGCGCGGCCAGCGGATAGGCCAGCCCCTCCTGATCGATGACCCGCACGTCCAGCGGCACGTTCATGCTGGTCATGCCGAGGTTCAGGAAGTAGACGGTGTGCCCGGCGCCGCCGTCGGGAATCGGCAGTGGCGGCGGGGCGACGTACCACATCATGTACGACGGCGAACTCAGCAGCAGACCGCCGTCGGGCGTCGCGGCGATGTCCTGCACCATCGCCCGCATGCGCGGATAGTCCAGATAGTCCTCGGCCAGCACCGGGTGCTGGTGGGAACTGTTGAGCACGTAGTAGATCCGCTCGTCGACGATGCCGGTCGAGCTGATGTTGGCGCCGGAGTTGTTGCCGGTGCTGTTGGTCACCAGCACCGACCAGACGACCACGGCCAGCCAGGCCACCCCGGTCACCGCCGCGAGCCGCGTCGCCGCCCGATCCGGCGCCGCGTCACCAGCGGCCCGCCGCGGTACATCACCAGCGGCCCGCCGCGGTACATCACCAGCGGCCCGCCGCGGTACATCACCAGCGGCCCGCCGCGGTACATCACCAGCGGCCCGCCGCAGCGGCACCCGCACCGGCAGCACCGACACCGGCAGCAGCAGACAGAACAACTGCGGCAACAGCATCCGGCCGTGCATGAAGTCACCGCCGACGCGCAGTTCGAACACCACCAGCGCCAGACCGCCGAGCAATACCAGGGCGACCACCACACCCGGGGCGCGCAGCCGCTCCCGGCGCTGCCACAGCCGCCGTACGCGCGCGGCGGGTCCCGCCGCGGCGGCGGTGTCGGAGCCGGCCGCCCGGACCCGCACCGGCCGCCGGGTGAGTACCACCGCCACCAGCAGCAGCGCCACCGGCAGCCACAGCAGATACGGCCCGCTCAGATCCCAGAGGTAGGTGAAGCCCTGTCCCCACTTGGCGCCGCCGGCCTCCTTGGCCACGGCCGTGTTCGGATAGGGCAACCCGTAGAAGCCCATCCGGAAGATCTGGTAGCAGCCGGGCACCAGGCAGGCGACCACGAGGATCAGCACCCGCATCACCAGCGGGCCCAGCCGGGTCGCGGGCATCGGCGCGAGCAGGATCAGCAGCCCGGCCAGCCCGCCGACGATGACCATCTCCGGACGGATCAGCCAGGACAGCCCGGCGACGAAGGCGATGGTCAAAACCAGGCCGGCGCGGGCCCGCTCGGTGCGGCTCCACCGCACCAGCAGCCACCACAGCAGGCCCAGCCAGCAGATCACCAGGCAGTTCTCCAGCCCGGAGGTGGCGTAGTCACGGGCGGGCGGCACCGCGATGTACACCGCCGCGCCCGCCGGCAGCAGCAGCGTCAGGCCACCGATCCGGCCCGGGGCGTCCCAGGGCCGGCCCCACAGCCGCGCGGCGCCGAGCATGGCCAGCACGATGGCCAGCACCGACAGGGTCAGCGCCACCCAGAGACTGACGTACTCCAGCCGGGCGTGGGTGACCCAGGAGAAGAACCAGATGACGTACGTCCAGGCGGCGCTGGTGTTGGTCTCCACCCGCTCGCCCTCGTTGAAGACCGGCCCGTAGCCGGCCAGCAGATTGCGCACCGTGCGCAACACGATCAGGCCGTCGTCCGCGATCCAGCGGCGCTGCCAGGCGCCGAGACCGAAGAGGACGGCGGTGAGGGTCACCCCACCGACGAAGACGGTCCGGGACGTCAGGGCCAGGCGCCGTTGGGCGCGCGTGACCGGACCGGCGGCACCGGCCGCCGGATCTCCCTCGTTCTGTTGTCCCTCGACCACCATCTCGTCAGGTGAGATAGACAGCAACACCTACCGCTCCGATCCACGCGATGGCCAGGAGTTGCAGAATGCGGTCCCCCAGCGCGATCTCTTCGGGTTCACCGGCCTCGCCACCATCGACGTCGACCGCGTAGCGCAGGATTGCGATCGTAAACGGAATCATCGAGACGGCGAACCACTGGGTGTGCTTGTGGTCGGTTTCGAACGCCCAGAGGCCGTAGAAGACCACCACCGCAGTGGCCGACAACGTCCAGATGAAGCGCAGGTAGGTGGGGGTGTAGTACTGCAACGACTTGCGGATCTTGGCGCCGGTGTCGAGCGCGATCTTCAGCTCCGCGTAGCGCTTTCCAGCCGCCATGAACAGCGAGCCGAACGCCATGATCAACAGGAACCACTGCGACAGACGGATGTCCGACGCGGCGCCACCGGCGACCGCGCGCAGCAGGAAGCCCGAGGACACGATGCAGATGTCCAGCACGGCCTGATGCTTGAGCCCGAAGCAGTAGGCCAGCTGGATGGCGATGTAGACCGCCATCACCACGGCCAGTTGCCAGGAGGCCAGGAACGATCCGACCAGCGAGGCGAGCAGGAACACCACCGACAGCGCGTAGGCCAGGTTCACCGGCACCACACCGGCCGCGATCGGCCGGTACCGCTTGGTCGGATGGGCGCGGTCGGCCTCCACGTCCAGCGCGTCGTTGACCAGGTAGATACCCGAGGCGGCCAGGCAGAAGACCACGAACGCGATGCCGATGTGCCCGAGCCGGGTGCTGTCGGCGAGCGCGTACTGGCCGTCCGGTAGCTTGCCGGCGGCCATCGGCGCGGCCAGCACCAGGACGTTCTTCACCCACTGCCGCGGCCGGATGGCCTTGAACAGCCCGCCGACCAAGGTCTTCGGCGGGCCCTTG
Source organism: Nocardia sp. alder85J (assembly GCF_020176955.2). Lineage (GTDB taxonomy): Bacteria > Actinomycetota > Actinomycetes > Mycobacteriales > Mycobacteriaceae > Nocardia. The sequence continues at coordinate 432,282 of NZ_JAIUCZ020000008.1, read as the reverse complement.
ATGACGGCCTCGTCCAGTTCGACGGTTGTCGGCTCTTCACTCACGACCAGGGCTCTTTCCTGTGCGGTCAACTCTCGAGTCTCTTTTCGGCGGCCAGCACGACGGCCGCGGAGGCGGCGCCCAGCGCCGCGCCGGCGAGCACGTCGGTGGGGTAGTGCACCCCGAGCACGACCCGGGAGATCAGCATGGGCGGCACCAGCACCGCGGGCAAGGGTAACCCGGTGAGCCTGCCGAGCAACACCGCTGCGGCCGTGGTGGAGGTCGCGTGCGAGGACGGGAAGCTGAGTGTGCTCGGCGTCGACGCGTTGATCCGCACCGACGGATCGTGCGGCCGGGGCCGGCGCACCACGCGCTTGATGATCACCGAGGCGGCGTGCGCGCCGAACGCGCCGACGGCCACCCCGGCCCACTGCCGGCGCCGCGGCTTGTCGGCCAGCGCGCCGATCGCGGCGATGCCGAGCCAGCCCAGCGAATGCTCGCCGAAGTGCGACAGGCCGCGGGCGGCGCGCACCACCCGCGGGTCGCTGCCGATGGTCCCCTGCACCGCGTTGATGATCCGCACCTCCGCCGGGCGTGGCGCCGCTGGTTCGGGCACCACGTGCAGACGGGGTTGATCGGCCGACTGGGCGGCGGTCATTGCTGCTCTCCCTGGTTTCGATCGCCCTGGCTTCGATCGCCCGGGATTCGATCGTCGTGGATACCGAAGACGTTCTCCCACGCGGCCGTACTGGTCAACCGCGGATGCGCGGCACGATACCGCTCCCGGACCGTCGGGAAGCGCCCGGCCAATTCGCGACGCAATCGCATCGCCTCCTTGAACAGCCCCCACGCCTGTCGCGGATCGCGCTTGCGGTACACCACGCCGCGGCCGTCGGCCGTCGTCACGGTGACACCGTCGACCTGCGACAGCAGGAACCAGCGAGCGTCCAGGGTGGGCACGTTCAGCTGCGGGCGCTCGTGATGCCGCGGATCGGCGGCGCGCAGATTGTGCACCACCCCCTTGGCGAGCCGGACCACCTTGGCGATCGGGTTGCCCGGTTCGCCGACCGCGCCCACGCCGCTGCCGCTGGCCAGCGGCAGTTCGGTGGACGAGGGAACCACCACGGCGTCCGGGAAGTCCTTGCGCATCCGCGCCACCTCGCCCAGGGCGGTCGGCAGTAGTTCGAACAGCGCGTCCGGACCCGCCAGGAAGTCGCGGATCGCCTGGTTCTGGATGGCGACCGTCGAATACTCCAGGCACAGCAGGTGTTTCAGGGTGGCCTTGACGGTGTTGATCACCATCGGCCGGCCGTCGTTGGGCAGGTGCAGCGCCGCGACCACCAGGCGGTTGCGCAGGTGGAAGTACGCCTGCCAGTCGATGGCGTCGTCCTTGTCGCTCCACGCCATGTGCCACACCGCCGCACCGGGCAGGGTGACCGTCGGATAGCCGGCGGCGCGGGCGCGCAGGCCGTACTCGACGTCGTCCCACTTCAGGAACAGCGGCAGCGGCTGGCCGATCTCCTCGGCCACCGAGCGCGGGATCACGCAGGTCCACCAGCCGTTGAAGTCGACGTCGACGCGGCGGTGCAGCAGCTTCGAGTTGTCCCGGTCGCGCAGCGGGTACTTGGCGAAGTCGTGGTCGTATTCCACGTGGGGGGCGGCGGTCCACATCCAGATGCCGCGGTCGACGATCTCACCCATGACGTGCAGGTGCGAGCGCTCCTGCAGGTTGAGCATCTGCCCGCCGACCAGCGTGGGGGTGCGGGCGAAGCGGGCGAAGGCGAGGGCGCGCAGGATGCAGTCCGGCTCGATCTCGATGTCGTCGTCCATGTAGACGATGTACTGCGCGTCGGTGGTCTTCAGCGCCTCGTACATGACCCGGCTGTAGCCGCCGGAACCGCCGAGGTTGGGCTGGTCGTGGATGGCCAGCCGGCCACCGAGACCCGCTGCGGCCTCGGCGAATCCGGGTTCGTCGACCGTCTTTCGGGTGCCCTGGTCGGCGATGATCACTGCCTTGATCTTCTCCAGCACCAGCGGGTCCGAGCCCAGGGCGGCAAGGGTTTTCACGCAGTCGGTCGGCCGGTTGAAGGTGGGCATGCCGACCGCGATGCCGCCGTCGCCGGGCGCCTCGACCGGCGCGTACCAGCCGCCGCTGCGCAGTTCGACCGCGCTGTCGGTGGTGATGTCGAACCAGATCCAGCCGCCGTCCTCGAACGGGCCGAGATCCACCTCGAACTCCACGTGTGTGGTGTCGGAAGCGGTGAACTCGTTGCCCTGCACGTGGATTCGCGAGCCGTCGGCCTTGGAGCGGTAGACGTCGACGCGGCCGTGGCCGGACAGTTCCAGCCGCAGCACCACCGAGGTCAGGATCGACCAGCGCCGCCAGTAGCTCGCCGGGACCGCGTTGAAGTAGGTGCAGAACGACACCTCGGACTCGGCGCCGATCGACAGCGAGGTGCGCGAGGGCGCATGGGCGCGACGGGCATTGGTCGCGGACTCCTCGAGATACAGCGTGCGCACGTCCAGCGGTTCGCCCGGCCGGGGCAGGATGACGCGCTGTAGCAACGAGATCGCGCGCGAGCCGTTCAGCTCGGCCGTATCCTCCACCGTGGCCTGGGTCATCGGTTGTCGTCCTGATCCGCCAGTGCCGCACCGGATTCCAGATGCGGGCGCAATACGTTGTCGAAGGTGCTCAGCGCGCTGCCGATCGCCATGTGCATGTCCAGGTACTGGTAGGTGCCCAGGCGGCCGCCGAAGATCACCTTGGCGGAAGCGGTTTCGGCCTTCGCCCGCTCACGGTAGGCCAGCACCTTGGCCCGGTCCTCCGGGGTGTTGATCGGGTAGTACGGCTCGTCGCCGGTCTGCGCGAAGCGGGAGAACTCGCGCTGGATCACCGTCTTGTCGGCCGGGTAGTCCCGCTCCGGATGGAAGTGCCGCGGCTCGATGATGCGGGTGAAGGGCACGTCCGCATCGTTGTAGTTCATCACCGAGGTGCCCTGGTAGTCGCCGGTCGGCAGCACCTCGGTCTCGAAATCGATGGTGCGCCAGCCCAGTTCGCCCTCGGCGTAGTCGAAGTAGCGGTCCAGCGGGCCGGTGTAGACCACCGGCGCGTCCGGGTTCTGCGCGCGCAGCTCGTCGCGGACGGTGAACCAGTCCGTGTTCACCCGCACCTCGATCAGCTCCGACTCGGCCATCTTCGACAGCCACGCGGTGTAGCCGCGCCGCGGCAGGCCCTCGTAGGTGTCGTTGAAGTACCGGTTGTCGAAGGTGTACCGGACCGGCAGGCGGGTGATGTTGCCCGCGGGCAGTTCCTTCGGGTCGGTCTGCCACTGCTTGGCGGTGTAGTCGCGGAAGAACGCCTCGTAGAGCGGGCGGCCGATCAGCGAGATGGCCTTCTCCTCGAAGTTGGCGGCATTCTTGCCGTCGACCTCGGCGGCCTGCTCGGCGATCAGCGCGCGGGCCTCGTGGGGGCTGAAGTAGCGGCCGAAGAACTGCGACAGCAACCCGAGCCCCATCGGCAGCGGATACGCCTGCCCCTTGTGCAGACCGAACACCCGGTGCTGGTAGCCGGTGAACTCGGTGAACTGGTTCACATAGTCCCAGACCCGTTTGTTCGAGGTGTGGAACAGGTGGGCGCCGTACTTGTGCACCTCGATCCCGGTCTCCGGATCGGGCTCGGAGTAGGCGTTACCACCCAGGTGGGGGCGGCGGTCGACAACCAGGACGCGCTTGCCGAGCTGGCTCGCGGTGCGCTCGGCGATGGTCAGCCCGAAGAAGCCGGAGCCGACGACGATGAGATCGAAGGGGGAAGCGACGGTCACGGGAGCCCAGAGTATCGGAAGTCCGCGCCGCCGCCAGGGCGAGTCCGCGACCCGCTTCGAGTCAGCGCTCGTGCGTGCGGATCAGCAGGCCGGTCAGCGGCGTGCCGGTGCGGGCCACCGGCCGTGTCGTGCGTTCGGTGACGTCCACCTCGTGGATTCCGCCGGCGAGATCACCGATGTAGACGTGTTTGCGGTCCGCGGTGAGGGCCGGGCCGGTCGCCTCCGCGAAGCCCGTGGCCAGGATCTCCGGCGGCCGGCCGGCGACGCCGGGCGCCGGGATCGGGGCCCGGCTCAGGGTGTTCCCGGCCGGCGGCGCGCCGCGGCCGGTCCAGTAGACATACTCGTCGTCGAGGTCCAGTGCCAGGCCGATCGGCTCCGGCAGACCGGACCACAGGATCTCCAGATCGGCGCGGTGCGCCGGATCGGGGGCCGGGGCGGCGGTGATCCGGAAGATCCGGCCCCGGCCGCCGGGGTCCTGCTGCGTCCAGTACACCTGGCCGCGACCGTGGTCGACGGCGAGGCCGGCGCAGCGCCGCGACTGCTCGTCCGCACCGGGGACCGCGGACCGGTCCACCAGCGTCTCGACGTTCTCGCCGTCCGGATCGCAGGACATCACCCGCATCCCCTCGCGGTCGCACCAGTAGAGCTTGCCCTCCACCCAGTCCGCGGTCAGCAGCCCGGGCGTACCGGCGCCGCCGACCGGGACGATCGTGGTCCGGCCGCCGCCGTCGGCGTCCACCCGCTCGATCGAACCGGATCCGGCGGTCCAGTACACCCGGCCGGTCTTCGGATCCTCGGTGAGACCGTCCGGGGCCCGGTTCGGCCCGGACACGAACACCGTCGTGGTGCCGGTGTCGATGTCGACCTCCAGGATGTCGCCGCGCCGCGCCGCCAGCGCCAGCAGCTTGCCCATGCCGCACCTCGCTCCGTCCGCACTCGCCACCAGGGACATCGGTCACCGGACATTCGTCACCGGAAATTCGCCGGGAATTCCCGCGACGCCTATCTGCCGCCGCAGGATCGGCCCGGACTCACGCCGGGCGAGGACGAGAAGCCGCGACCGCGGCAGGAGTGTGAGAGATTACGCCGCACCGCCTGGACCGAGGTATAGGTGCAGGCGAGATCGATCACGTCCTCGATGTGCGAGCCGTCCAGATCACAGCGCAGCACCCGCGGGCTGCCCCGCACCCCCCAATACAGCTTGCCCGCCTCGAAATCGCCGATCAGCCCGGAGGGCACCCCGACGCCACCGGGCACGATCGTCACCCGGCCGGCGCCGTTCGCCTCGACCCGCTCGATCGCGACCCGCCCCGGATCGGCGTCGTCGGGCCGGTCCAGCCAGTACACCCGTCCGGTCCGCGGATCGTCCACGATCTCGTCGGGGTGGTAGCAGACGCCATCGATGAACACGGTCCAGATACCGGATACGGCGTCCAGGTCGATGACCCGCCCGTCGAGCAGGGCCGTCACACGGAGTTTGCGCATGCGTGTCCCACCTCCGCGAAGGCGGTGCGAGCACCGGTCGGATGGGTCGGTCGGATGGATCGGATACGGCGGTCGGCTACGAATCGAGGCTAGGATCGCGCCCCGGCGGTGTCCACAGCCGATGCGCAACCGTGAACCGTCCGTGGTGCATTCGTGGATCCCGGGGCGACCGCCCACCCGCCGCCGGACAGGCGGTCGCCGGACATCGGATCCGTGGTGCGGACAGGTTCACGGCTGGACCGACAGGCCCCCGGCGTAGGCCGTCATCGCCGCGCGGACGAATTCGGCGGTGCCCGGACCGTGCTCGTCGTAGTTCGCGGCGAAGCGCGGATCCGCGACGTACATGTCGCCGAGTCCGGTGAACGCAGCCGCCGTGGGCCGCCGCCCCTGCCACCCGGCGACGATCCAGTCGTAGTGCCGCGCCACGATCGCCTGCACCTCGGCACTGTCGGGCGCCAGGCCCGCCGCGCGGGCCCGGCCGTAGTCCGCGGCGATATCGGCATGCTGCTGCCCGTGCCGCTGCCGTTCCGCGGCGGACAACGACCGCCACCAGCGATCACCCTGCTCGTAGGCCGCACTGCCCCAGCGCTCGATCACCTCGTCGCGGTACCGCGTGTGGTCGAACCCGTCGAATACTTCCTCGGCCATCAGTGGCTCACCTGCCTCCGTCTTGCGCAACGTGGTGTGCACCGACGCGATCTGCCGGGTGATCCGCACCCGCTCCTGCTCCAGCAGATCCAGGTGGGTCCGCAGGGCCGCTGCCGTATCCTGTTGCCCGGCAAGAACTTCGGCGATGACCGACAGGCCGAGGCCGAGTTCTCGCAACAACAGGATGCGCTGCAACCGCAGCAGGGAGTCCTGGTCGTAGTACCGGTAACCGTTGGTCCCGACCCGGGCCGGCGGCAACAGCCCCCGCTCGCCGTAGTGGCGCAGCGTGCGGCTGGTGGTACCCGCGGCCCGGGCCAGCTCCTGAATCGACCATTCGGTCCTGGAACCCACCGTGTCCTCCCTCGTCGCGTCGACCACTCCAGGCTGCCTCTTGACGCAGCGTCAAGGTCAAGCCCGCGCGAGACGACGGACGATCGGGTCACCGCCGGGGAGCGGGAGTACCCGTACCGGATCCGGCGGCGCGGGACGGGACCGGGGCGAGCGATCCGGCGGCGGGGGTCGAGGCGAGCGGGGTGGGAGGTGGGGTCGGGGTGGAGTCCGTGCCGGCGGGCGTGCCGGAGGCACGGTCGGGCAGGAGGTCACCTGCCGGGCGCGGGACCGGGTGCAGCAGGGCGTTCAGGGCGCCGAGGTCGACCACCTGGACGCCGAGGGCGGCGGTGGCGACGATGACGCCGTTGCGGAACTGCCGGTAGGTGCCGAGGTCGCCGGGGAGCGGCTGCTCGGGGCCGAGCGGGGCGCCCAGCGGGCCGGTGCCGCCGCCGGTTTCGGCGTATTTGGCGTCGATGAGGGTCTGCGGGCGGGGAATCGGCGCGATGTCGGGGCGTGGGACGGCGGTCAGTTGCTGGGGCGCGGGGCCGAGGTCGAGGGTGGTGATGTCGATCGGCTGCCCGCCGTCCGGGGCCGAGGAGTATTCGGTGCGCAGGATGCGGCCGGTGCGCAGCAGCACCTGGCCGAGGGTGGCCTGCACGGCCGCGGTGGCCCGGTCGTCCTCCCGCTCGGTGCCGGGATATTGCTGGCAGTCGGTGGTGTCGCAAGTCTGGGCGTAGGGGTAGCGGTGTTCGGCCAGGGCGTAGGAGCGGGCGGCGATCGCCTGGGCGCGCAGGGCCTGGACGCCGCCGCGGTCGGCCCAGTTGGCCTGCATCTCGGCCGGGACCACACCGAGCAGGTAGTCCTCGACGTCGACGGCGTTGACAGTGCGGGCGGCGTCGCCTTCCAGGGCGACGCCGAGGGCGCCGCGATAGGCCCCGCTGCCGCAGACCTTCAGATGCTCGGCGGCGGGGCGATTGCTGCCGGGGTCCAGGGGGTAGGCCCACGGGTCGTCGGTGTGCCCGCGCCACAGCACGCTGCCGTCGCAGTCGATTGTGACGACCACGTCGGCGCCGCCGTCGGGGGTGGGGGTCAGATGGGCCGCCTGACCGGCGACCACCCGGCGGCCGGCCACCAGCAGGCCGGTGTCGGAATAGACGTCGAGGGTCTCGCCGTCGTCGGACATCAGGCGGACCCGGACCGCGCTGCGGGGGACGGCGGCCAGCGTCGCGCCGGGGTAGTAGCTGAGCAGGATGTGGTCGGCCGAGGCACCCGCCGCGGCCTGTTCCATCGCGCCGAACTGGCTCATGCCGCGGCCGTGGCCGATACCGGCCAGGCGATAGGCCGTGTTCTCGCCCGGCGGGCCGGGCGTCGGCCAGGCCGCGGCGACCACGCCGGTGGCCGTGAGCAGGCCGGCCAGTCCGGCCGGCACCGTCCGGCGTTGCCCGTGCCACCGGTCACCGCGTCGTACCACCGCAACCTCCGTCGTATCGGGGCCCACCGGATCGGACCCGGATGTGATCACGCCGTGACCCCGGTATCGGCATGTCCCACCGATCACTTCTCGATGCGCAGCTACATTCGGGGCAACTCTGGGTAATCCTCTACTAGAGATTTAGGTTTGTACAGCCGGGACACGTCGGGCCATGGATCGGTCGGATATCAATTCTCCGCACTGCCGACGGCTGACGGGGTCCTACCTGGAATGGGAGATGATCGTGCCGGATCGTAGACGTAAACGCCCCTATGTTCTCCCGGTCGTCGCCGCCATCGCGGTCGCCGCGCCGCTGGTCACCGCTTACTCGATACGTCAACCAGACAGCTACCGACCCGCGAACGACAATGGCGTCGCCGCCGTACCCGCCCGGATGGCCGAGGTGGCGCTGGCCGCCGCACCCGATGTGACGCTGCCGCTGCGGGAGCTGACCGGGCTGAACCTGCCGGATCTGCACCTGTCCGATCTGCGCAAGGTGCCCCTGCCGACCGCGATCCAGCTGCCGCCGGGACTGCCGCCGATCATGCCCGGCCTGGCGCTACCCAGTCAGATCCCGTTGCCGCAGTTCGACGGTGGGCCGGCCGCGCCGACGACACCGCGCAATGCCGCGCCCGCGACCTCGGGTGCGCCGACGGCGCGGGTACTGCCCGGTCCGGTCCCGCCGCCCGTCCCCACCCCGCCGGCGCCCGGTGCGCCGCCGGCCGTCGGCGTTCCGGCCGGTCCCGGCACTGCGCGGTCGGCCACGAACGACTCGTCCGATCCGGTCGTGCCGAACTCGACGCCGAACCCCGGTGGCGCGTCGACCACCACGACGGACATGTCGTCCGATCCGGCCGCCGCGTCCACGAACGGCCCGTCACCCACCTCGGCCGCACCCACGACCACGTACGACCGGTCAGCGGACCGGGTCGCCTCGCCGTCGGTGACCGGCGCTCCGTCGCCGTACTCGGCCGGAACGCCGTCCGCCCCCGGCACGCCGACCCCGTCCCCGGCGGGCACGCCCGCCGCTCCCGGTGCGCCGCACCCGTCCACAGCGGGTACGCCGTCCATCACCGGCGCGCCGACCCCGTATTCGGCCGGTACACCGTCTGCCGACAACACACCGACCCCGTACTCGGCCGGTACACCGTCCATCACCGGCGCGCCGACGCCGTACACGACCACAACGCCGTCCGCCGCCGAGCTTCCGGCGGCCTACCCGGCCGGCACGACCGGCTCGTCGCCGGGTCCGGCGGCTGCCCCCGCCGTCACCCAGTCGAATCCGGCCGCGGGCGCGATCTCGGGTGAGCGGTTGCGGGCCGCGCCGGGGGCGGGGTCGGCCGCCGGTGGTTCCGGTGGGCCGGTGACCACGACGATCGTCCCGGATCCGGCCGGGACGGCGGGCCGGTCGCGGGCCGCCGACAGCGGTGCGGTGATCCCGGCGGGCGCCGACCCGAATTCCCCGGCGCTGGCCCCGGGCGCGCTGCCACCCGAACTGGCCGATCGGGTCGGAGCGACGGTCAAGGAGCTCAGCCGGGACACGCCGTTCAGCCTGGTGGCCTTCACCGCGAAGGATCTGGCGGGCACCACCACCCTGGTCCGCGCCAAGCAGGCCGACGGCGGCTGGGGGCCGTGGTACGCCACCGATCGGGTCGACACCCGGCGCAGCGATCACCTCGCGCCGAGCGCGGACGATCGCACCGGCACCGAGCCGATCTACGTCGGTGAGACCAAGGCCGTGCAGGTGCTGGTCACCCGCGGGGCCACCACGCCGGTGGACGCCCGGGTGGCCACGCCGCGGCGGCAGGATCTCGCGTCGGACGGCGTGGGCGTCGTCCTGCCCGAAATGCACAGTGCGCCCAGCGATTACCCGCTGGCGCCGGAAGCCGCTGCGGCGCCGCCGAATTCGCTGCCCGCCTCGCACGACACGGCCGGGCCGGAGTCCTCCGATCCGGCCATCGTGCCGAATCTGCCGGAGTACCAGCGTGATCCGTCCGACGCACTGTCGAGCGCACCAGCATCGGACGATCCGAGCCGGACGCTGGCGGCGGTACTGATCGATCCGGGCCGCGGCCTGATCGACGAGAACCTGTCCACGGTCGCCACCGCGCTGCCCGGCGGCGGCCCGCGGGTGATCAGCCGCGCCCAGTGGGGCGCCGACGAATCGCTGCGCTGCTCGGAGCCCACCTACGACGACGGCGTCAGTGCGATCACCGTGCACCACACCGCGGGTCGCACCGAATACACCCAGGCCGAATCGGCCGGGATCGTGCGGGCCATCTACGCCTATCACGCCCGCAAGCTGGGCTGGTGCGATATCGGGTACAACGCGCTGGTCGACAAGTACGGGCAGATCTTCGAGGGCCGGGCCGGTGGCCTGGACCGGCCGGTGGAGGGCGCGCACGCGGGCGGTTTCAACGAGAACACCTCCGGGGTCGCGCTGATGGGCAACTACAGCGACGAGGCGCCCAGCGAGGCGGCGCTGCAAGCGGTCGGACAGTTCATCGGCTGGCGGGCCCGGATGGCGGGGCTGAATCCGAAGGGCAGTACGACGCTCTATTCGGAGGGCACCATCTACAGCAAGTACGACCAGGGCGAGGCGGTGAAGCTGCCGATCGTGTTCGCGCACCGCGACGTCGGCAACACCAGCTGCCCGGGTGACGCGGCCTATGCGCAGATGGATCGCATCCGCGACCTCGCGGCCGCGGCCGCCGCCTCTCCTGGCGGCGACGCCGACCCACCGACGAATCCGGCGAACGTCGGGGTGGCCTTCCCGCCGCTGCCGCCGCCCCCGGCCGGGGCGCCGGCCCGGATGCCCGGCCCGCAGACCGATCTCACCGCGCTGGCGGAGCTGACCACCCGGCTGCTGGGCCTGGTCAACGACAACATCATCGCGCGGTACTGGTCCGGGCAGGGCGGTCCGAACGGCCGGTTGGGCGCGGCCGCCTCGGAACCGCGCCGGACCAGCGACGGCGGTCAGTACGCCCGCTTCGTCAACGGCTACGTGTACGCGAGGCCGGACGGACAGGTGGTCGAGGTGGTGGGCCGCCTGATGGACCGCTTCCTGCAACTCGGCGCCGAGGCCGGCGTGCTGGGCCTGCCGACCCGCAACGCCTATGCGGTCCCGGACGGCCTGCGCTCGGACTTCCAGTACGGATCGCTGATCCTGAACCAGCTCACCGGGATCGTGACCACGCTGGTCAGCTACTACGCCGAGGTCTCCCAGCGCAGCGCCGATCCGGCGGGCGCGGCGCGCGGCCAGGCGCCGAGGGCGGCACCGGACCCGGCCGCGCCGAACGGCGCTCCGGCGCCCGGTGCGACGGCACCGGGCCCGAACGGGGCCGGACCGAATGCGACAGGGCCGAACACGCTGGGCCCGAACCCGCTCGGCCCGAACACGGCCGGGCCGAGCGCAACAGGGCCCAATGCGACGGGGCCGAGCGCACCCCGTGGATTACCCACCGGAAGTTTCTGAGCTCACCCACGATTCGCGACGAGCGGTACCCACCGGACCAGTGGGTACCGCTCGTTTCGTACAGCCGGTCGCCGGTCACTGCCGGTCGCCGGTCACAGCCGGACACCGGTCACAGCTGAGCCGGCCACTGCCGATCGCCGTGTTCAGCCGCTCGTCGTTCAGCCGTTCGTCGCGTACCACCGGGCGGCCCGGAGCACAAACCTCAGCTCCACCAGCGCTCGAGGATGCGCGCCACGCCGTCCTCGAAGTTGGTGCCGGTGACCTCGTCGGCGGCGGCCAGCGCGGCCGGGTGGGCGTTGGCCATGGCGACGCCGTGCCCGGCCAGTTCCAGCATCGGCACGTCGTTCGGCATGTCGCCGAAGGCGATCAGCGCGGCGTGTTCGACGCCGAGGCGCTCGGCGACCGTCGCCAGGCCGGAGGCCTTGGTGACACCGGGGGCGGAGACCTCGATCAGGCCGTTGTTGGTGGAGTAGGTGATGTCGGCGCGGCCGTCCAGGGCGGGGGCCAGCGCCGTCACCATGTCGGCGCTCTGGGCGCCGCGCACCCGGATCAGCATCTTGATCGCCGGGGCCGCCACCACCTCGGCCCGCGACACCCGGGTGTCGTCGGGGTTGAGCCAGGCGTGCTCGTATTCGGGCGAGCTGACGAACTGCGGGGTGGCGGCGTCGTGCGCGCTGCGGCCGACCCGCTCGGCAGCCAGGCCGCAGCCGGGCAGCAGCCGCTCGGCGAGGCCCGCGATCCAGTCCAGCTCGGCCGGGTCCAGCGTGCTGGACTCCAGGATGCGGTCGGTCGCGCTGTCGTAGACCACCGCGCCGTTGCCGCAGACGCACAGCGGGGCGTGGGCCAGGCCCGCCACCACCGGGGCGATCCAGCGCGGTGGCCGCCCGGTCGCCAGGACGAACGGCACGCCGTCGGCGACCAGCGCGGCGACCGCGGCCCGGGTGCGCGCGCTCACCTGCTCCCGCTCGTCGATCAGCGTGCCGTCGACGTCGGTAGCCACCATCTTGGGTTTGTGCAGGTACGGAACGGTCACCGGAGCCTCCTTGTCGGCCGGGACGGGGTCCGCCAGGATACGCCATGCAACAGTCGAGCGTCCCCCGCCGATATGAACACGACCGTCGCGAATGAGACGATTCCCGCATGTCGCCGCGCGTGCATGCCGGGCCGACCCGCGTGGCGGTCCCTATGATCAGGGGCTAGTAACCGACCCGAGGGGACCGATGACCGGCTTTCTGCTGCGGCGCGCGCTGAACTACGTCGTACTGCTGATCCTGGCGTCGTTCCTCACGTTCGCCCTGGCGTCGCTGACCTTTCATCCGCTCAACAATCTGGAGCAACGCAATCCGCGCCCGCCGCAGTCGGTGATCGATGCGAAGGCCGCGGAACTGCATCTGAACGAGCCGATTCCGCAGCGCTATCTGACCTGGGCGAAGGGCGTGACGCACGGCGATTTCGGGAAGACGCTGGCCGGGCAGCCGATCAGCAAGGAGCTGCCGCGCCGGATCGGCGTCAGCCTGCGGCTGCTGCTGATCGGTTCGGTGGTGGGCACCGTGCTGGGCGTGTTGATCGGCGCGGCGGGGGCGATCCGGCAGTACCGCTTCAGCGACTACTTCACCACGATCGTCTCGCTGCTGTTACTGAGCACGCCGGTGTTCCTGCTCGCCACCCTGTTGAAATACGGTGCGCTGCAAGTCAACTCGGCGACCGGCGCGCAGATCTTCCTGTACACCGGCGAAACCTCCGCCAATGCCGTGCACGGCTGGTGGAACCAGTTCGTCGACCGGTTGCAGCATCTGATCGTGCCGAGCCTGGGCCTGGCACTCGGTTCGATGGCCGGCTACAGCCGCTACCAGCGCAACGCCATGCTCGACGTGTTGCAGAGCGACTTCATCCGCACCGCGCGCGCCAAGGGGCTCACCCGGGGCCGGGCGCTGTACAAACACGGCCTGCGCACCGCGCTGATCCCGATGGCGACACTGTTCGCGTACGGCCTGGGCGGCCTGATCACCGGCGCCACCTTCACCGAGAAGATCTTCGGCTGGCACGGGGTCGGCGAGTGGTTCATCGACGGGGTCAACGCGAACGACCTGTACATCGTGGTGACCGTCACCGCCTTCACCGGACTGGTGGTGCTGGTGTCGGGCCTGTTGTCCGACATCGTGTACGCGATGCTCGATCCGCGCGTGCGGGTGGGATGAGGGTGGTGACAGCATGACCGATGCCGAGATGATCGTGCAGGGTGCGCCCGAGCCCACGGCGGCCGGGCGACGGACGCTGGTGTGGCGGCGGTTCCGCCGCAACACGTCGGCGGTGGCGGCGGCGATCGTGCTGCTGCTGATCGTGGTGGCCGCGTTCGGGCTGCCACCGCTGTTGCCCTACAAGTACGCCCAGCGCGACAGCTACGCGCTGCAACAGCCGCCGAGCCCGAAGCACTGGTTCGGCACCGACACCATCGGCCTGGACATGCTCGCGCAGACCCTGCACGGCTTGCAGAAGTCGTTGGTGATCGGCATCTGTGTGGCCATTCTCACGTCGGTGATCGCGGTGACCGCGGGCTCGGTGGCCGGACTGGTGGGCGGCTGGACCGACAAGGCCATCATGTGGCTGGTGGATCTGCTGCTGGTGGTGCCGAGTTTCATCGTCATCGCGATCTTCGCCCCGCGTACCAAGGGCAGCGGCTCGATCCTGCTGCTGACCGCGCTGCTCGCCGCCTTCGGCTGGATGATCAGCGCGCGACTGGTCCGCGGTATGACGCTGAGCCTGCGCGATCGCGAATTCGTCCGGGCCGCACGCTATATGGGGGCGAACACCTGGACGGTGATCACCACCCACATCGTGCCGAACATCGCCTCGATCGTCATCATCGACACCACGCTGGCGGTCGGCTCCGCGATCATGTCCGAAACCGGTTTGAGCTTCCTGGGTTTCGGTGTGCAACCGCCGGACGTGTCGCTCGGATCGCTGATCGGCCGCGGCGCCGACCAGTGGACCGCGCCCTGGATGTTCCTGTTCCCCGGCGGCGTCCTCATCGTGATCGTGCTGTGCGCCAACCTGATCGGTGACGGGCTGCGGGACGCCTTCGACCCGAGTTCCCAGCGCGCCCGGGCCCGCCGCCGCACCTCGGAACCCGCCGCGACCACCCCCGCCGACGAGAAGGTCCACGCGTCATGACCGAGCGCAACCTGTCCGCGGCGCCCCTGCTCGAGGTGACCGATCTGGCGGTGTCGTTCCCGGGCGAGGAGGGCCGCATCGACGCCGTGCGCGGGGTGACCTACTCGGTGTCCGACGGTGAGGTGCTGGCCATCGTCGGCGAATCCGGCTCCGGCAAGTCGGTGTCGTCGCTGGCGGTGATGGGACTGCTGCCCGATCAGGCCCGGGTGCGCGGCTCGATCCGGCTGCGCGGGCGCGAACTGCTCGGCCTGGGCGACCGGCAGTTGTCGGCGCTGCGCGGCAGCCGGATCAGCATGGTCTTCCAGGACCCGCTGTCGGCGCTGACCCCGGTGTACCGGGTCGGCGACCAGATCGCCGAGGCGCTCACCGCACACAAGAACATCGGCCGCAAACAGGCCACCGACCGGGCGATCGAACTGCTGGACCTGGTCGGCATCCCCGATCCGGCCGTGCGGGCGCGGGCCTTCCCGCACGAGTTCTCCGGCGGGATGCGGCAACGCGTGGTCATCGCGATGGCCATCGCCAACGATCCCGAACTGATCATCTGCGACGAGCCCACCACCGCCCTGGACGTGACGGTGCAGCGGCAGATCCTGAACCTGTTGCGCACCGCGCGCGACATCACCGGCGCCGGCGTCGTGATGATCACCCACGACATGGGGATCGCGGCCACGCTGGCCGACCGGGTGGCGGTGATGTACGCCGGGCGGATCGTGGAGACCGCCCCGGTGGGAGAGTTGTTCAACGCGCCGCGGATGCCATACACCGTGGGCCTGCTCGGTTCCATCCCGCGGCTGGACGGCCCGCCCCGCACCCCGCTCGTCCCGATCCTCGGCAGCCCGCCGGCCATGCACGCGCTGCCGCCGGGCTGCCCGTTCGCACCGCGCTGTCCGGTCGCGATCGACGACTGCCGCAGCACCGAACCGCCGCTGACACCGCTGGCCCCCGAGCACGCGGCCGCCTGCCTGCGCACCGGCGAGGTGGGCACCGGGGAGCTGTTCACCGCGTACCGCCGCGAGGTCGCCGCCGCGGCCGCGGACAGCGCCGATGAGCCGGAAGCGCCGGTGGTGCTGCGGGTCTCGGGACTGAGCAAGACCTTCCCGCTCACCTCCGGGGTGGTGTTCCGCCGCCGCACCGGGGAGGTGAAGGCGGTCGACAGCATCGACTTCGAGGTCCGGGCCGGGCACACCCTGGCGCTGGTGGGCGAGTCCGGCTCGGGCAAGTCCACCACGCTGACCCAGATCATGGATCTGGTGCGGCCGGAGGCCGGCACCGTCGAGGTGTTCGGCGCCGACGTCGCGACGCTGACCCGGGACCAGCGCCGCGCGCTGCGGCGGCGGATGCAGATCGTGTTCCAGGACCCCTCGGCCTCGCTGGATCCCCGGCTGCCGATCTTCGACGCGCTGGCCGAACCGCTGCGCGTCGACGGCCGCGGCCGCGACGAGATCCGCCGCCGGGTACCGGAACTGCTGAAACTGGTGGGATTGCAGCCGGAGAGCGCCGACCGCTATCCCGCCGATTTCTCCGGCGGGCAGAAGCAGCGCATCAACATCGCCCGCGCGCTGGCGCTGGACCCGCAGCTGCTGGTGCTCGACGAGCCGGTGTCGTCGCTGGACGTGTCGATCCAGGCCGGGGTGCTGAACCTGTTGCGGGACCTGCAACTCGAACGCGGACTGTCGTATCTGTTCGTCTCCCACGATCTTTCGGTGGTCCGCAATCTGGCCCACGACATCGCGGTGATGTACCGCGGCCGGATCGTCGAATACGGCCCGGCGGAGCGGATCTTCGCCGACCCGCGGGACGAGTACACCCGGGCGCTGATCGACGCCGTACCGGTTCCGGTCGTCTCACGATAGGAGGGCATCGTGCGGATCTCCGCGCGCGCAGTGCCGGCGGCGGCGGTCGCCGTGGCCGTCGTGCTCGGGCTCGGCGCCTGCTCCGGGGGCGTGACCGCGCCTGCCGGACCCACGGCGCTGGGCACCACGAACGACATCAATCCGAAGCCCCGCGACGAGGTGCGCGACGGCGGCAACCTGCGGCTGCCGACCCCGTCGGTCCCCGACAACTGGAATGTGCTGTCCAACGACGGCAACGACGGCGATTTCGCCGATATCGTGCGGCCGATGCTGCCGCAGGCGTTCACGATCGACGCCGCCGGGCAGCTCGAGGTCAACCACAACTACTTCACCGACGTCCAGCTGACCAGCACCGATCCACAGCAGGTCACCTACACCATCAATCCCGAGGCGGTGTGGAGCGACGGCACCCCGATCACCTGGGCGGACATCGCCGCTCAGGCCCATGCGCTCAGCGGCGCCGACAAGCGCTTCCTGATCGCGATCAACAACGGGTTCGACCGGGTGACCAAGGTGGAGCGCGGCGTCGACGACCGGCAGGCGGTGCTCACCTTCGGCACGCACTACGCCGAGTGGCGGGGCCAGTTCTCCGGTAACTCGATGCTGTATCCGAAGGCGGTGACCGGCGATCCCGACGCGTTCGACCACAGCCTGGTCAACGGGATCACGCTGACCGCCGGGCCGTTCACGGTGCAGTCCGTGGACCGCACCCAGGGCCGGATCGTGCTGGGCCACAACCCGAAATGGTGGGGCGACGCTCCGAAGCTCGACACCATCACGTTCAGCGTGCTGGACCGGACCGCCTGGCCCGCCGCCCTGCAGAACAACGAGCTGGACGCGGCCTGGCTGAGCACCAGCAACGATGTGGCCGCGGTCCGCGGTTCACCGGGGGTGGTGATCCGGCGGGCGCCGGGCAACCGCTGGCGGCAGCTCACCTTCAACGGCGCGCCCGGCTCGATCCTGGCCGATCCGCAACTGCGCGTGGCACTGTCGAAGGCGATCGATCGGCCCGGCATCGCGGCGGCCGCGCTGCGCGGGCTCACCGACACCCCGGTGCCGTTGAACAACCACGTCTTCCTGGAGGGGCAGCCCGGCTACCGGGACAACAGCCTCGGCTACGACCCGGCCGCCGCGGCGGCCGAACTGGATCGGCTCGGCTGGACGATGCAGGGCGACGTGCGGGTCAAGGGCGGGCGCCGGCTGGAGATCCGCGACGTCATGTACAACGATCCGGCCTGGGTGCAGATCGCCCAGATCATCCAGGACAACCTGGCCAAGGTCGGGGTGAAGCTGACCATCGATGTGCGGCCGGCGCAGAACTTCTTCGCGGGCGTGGTGATTCCGGGCGATTTCGATCTCTCCCAGTTCTCCTACCAGGGCGACCCGTTCCCGCTGAGCAGCCTGCCGCAGATCTACGCGCTGCATCCCGACGACGAGCAGGGCAATTTCGGCCGGATCGGCTCACCGGAACTCAACGACCTGATCGACCGGACGCAGTCCGAACTCGATCCGGCCAAGGCGATCGACCTGGCGAATCAGGTGGACCGCACGGTATTCGAGGAAGGGCACTCGCTGCCGCTGACCCAGGACCCGGGCAACTGGGGGGTGCGCGACACCGTCGTCAACTTCGGCGCACCCGGCCTGGCCTCCTACGACTACACCGTCATCGGCTTCGCGAAATGACACCCATCCCGCCGAAAGGAGCGACCCCATGCGGCTTCGTCCACTGGTGACCAGACTCGCGATCCCGGCGGTCGCCGCCGGACTGCTGGTGACCGGCTGTAGCGTCGGCACCACGCCGTCCGGTACCGCGGCCATCGGGACCACCAACGACATCAATCCGCACGATCCCGCCGATCTGCGCGACGGCGGCAACCTGCGGATGTCGATCAGCTCCTTCCCGGAGACCTTCAACGCGTTGCACGTCGACATGGACGCCGATGTCGCGCAGGTCATCGACCCGCTGATGCCGTCGCCGTTCAGCACCGACGCCGGCGGGCTGTTCACGGTGAACCACGACTACTTCACCGACGTGAAGCTGACCGGCACCAATCCGCAGCAGGTCACCTACACGATCAATCCCAAGGCGGTGTGGTCCGACGGCACGCCGATCACCTGGGAGGATCTCCAGTCCGAGGCGACCGCGCTGGCCGGGGCGGACAAGGGCTTCCAGATCAACAGCCCGTCGGGTTTCGACCGGGTCGCGAAGGTGGAACGCGGTGTCGACGACCGGCAGGCGATCGTCACCTTCACCCGGCCGTACGCCGAGTGGGAGGGGCAGTTCAGCCCGCTGTATCCCAAGGCGGTGACCGCGAATCCGCAGGCGTTCAACGATCTGGACCGCAGCAGCCTCGCGGTCAGCGCCGGGCCCTTCGTGATCACGAACATCGACCGCACCCAGAACCGGATCACCCTGGGCCACAATCCGAAATGGTGGGGTGACGCTCCCAAGCTGGACACCGTCACCTTCAGCGTGCTGGACAGCAGCGCGGTGCTCGGCGGCATCCAGAACAACGAACTCGACTACGCGTACATGTCCGGCCTGTCGAACGTGACGGCGGCGCGCGCCACGCCCGGCATCACCGTGCGGCGCACGCCGGAGCCGTCGTTCAGCGTGCTGACCTTCAACGGTGCGACGGGGTCGATCCTGGAGGATCCGAAACTGCGCCTCGCGGTGTCGAAGGCGATCGACCGGCAGGCCATCGTGAACGCCAGCCAGCACGGCGTGGTCGACGATCCGAAGCCGCTGAACAACCACATCTTCATGGCCGGACAGAAGGGCTACCAAGACAATTCGGCGCCGGTGGCCTTCGATCCGAATCAGGCCGCGGCCGATCTGGACGCGCTGGGCTGGAAGCTCAACGGCGACGTGCGGGAGAAGGACGGCCGCAAACTGGTGCTGCGGGACGTGATGTACCAGCAGGATCTGTGGGTCGACACCGCCAAGATCATCCAGGAGAACCTGGCCAAGGTCGGCGTGAAGCTCGACATCCAGACCTTCCCCGGGCAGAGCCTGTTCACCAATGTCATCAATCCGGGCAATTTCGATCTGGCGCAGTTCAGTTGGAGCGGCAGCACACTGCCGCTGGGCGCGCTGGAGCAGATCTACGCCTACCACCCGGACAATCCACAGGGTAACCACGGGCGGATCGGCTCGCCGGAGCTCAACACCCTGATCGACCGGACCCTGTCGGAACTCGATCCGGACAAGGCGGTCGCGCTGGCCAATCAGGCCGACACGATGATCTGGCAGGAGGGCTTCTCGCTGCCGCTGAACCAGGCGTCGGGCAACTACGCGGTCCGCTCCGATCTGGCGAATATCGGCGCGTACGGGCTGGCCTCGGCGAACTGGACGAAAATCGGCTTCCTGAAGTGAGTTCCGGTCACCCGCTGGCCTATCCGATGCTGACGGCGCTCGGCGCCCTGGTCGTCTGTCTGGCCTGGATGCCGTTCGCCGATCCGGAACAACTGGCCATGCTGGTGACCGTGGCGCTGATCGTGGCGGGGTACAGCGCCGTTCGCATGCTGGTGGCCCGTGGGGCGCTGTCGGCGGTGCCGCCGGTCACCGTCGCGGGCGAGCGGGTCCGGCAACAGCACCGGCTGCTCAGCCGCTCCTGGCTGGAGTACCGGGTCGACGGCCGGACCCGGTGGCTGCCGGTGTATTTCGATCCGGCCCTGGTCGCGCTGCCGGCCGCGACGATCGAATCCGGGGACGGTGTCGTGCGATTCGACGAGGTGCGGGTGTATCCGTCCGGGCGGCACCGGGATTCGGAACCGGTGGGCCGATTGATCGACAATCCGGCCCACCCCGACCCGGACGCCCCGGCCCGCGCCACCCACAGTGCCCGGCTGCGCCGCCGCCTGCTGCTGGACGGCCAGTACGCCATCGCGGCCCCGTTCGCGGGACTGCTCTGGCTCTACGTCGCGGGCGGCGGACTGGCCGCCTACTGCGGGGCCACCGTCGTCGCGGCCGCCGTGGCCACCTGGCTGCCTGCCATCCGGGGCTCCGACCCGAGCTGAGTGCCGGCCCGAGCGCTGCCCGCGTCGAGGCCCGGCGGTCGGGTGACCGGTGCGAATCATGCTGAGGCCGAGCGATCCACTGCGACCCACGACGGTCACCGCCGTGCGATCAGCGCGCGGCGCGGCGCTCGGCGGCGGCGCGGCGGCGAGCCAGTTCCTCCTGGTCCAGCACCGTGGCCTGGTCCGGGGTCGGGGCGGTACCGCCGAGGCGGGCCGGGACCCAGCGGGCGCCGGCGGGCATCTCGTAGCCCTCCTGGGCGAGGGTCAGCAGGTCCGTCATGGCCACCCGCAGTTCGGCGGTCAGGTCGTCGGCCGAGGCGGTCGAGGGGATGGCCGCGCCGATCCGGATGTGGATCGGGAAGCGGTGCCGGCCCAGCTGTTTCGGGAGGTCCTTGGTCCAGATGCGGTGGGCGCCCCAGATGGTCATCGGGATGATCGGGACGCCGGCCTCGATCGCCATCCGGGCGGCGCCGGACTTGAATTCCTTCAGTTCGAAACTGCGGCTGATCGTGGCCTCCGGATAGACGACCACGATCTCACCCGCGCGCAGCGCCGCCACCGCGCGCGAGTACGACCGGGCACCGGCGCTGCGGTCGACGCCGATCGCCTTGCAATGCTTCATCAGCCAGCCGACGATGCCGTGTTCCAGTTCGGCCTTCATCATGTAGCGGACGTTGCGGCCGGACTTGCGGCCGACCAGGCCGACCTCCATGAAGTCCAGGTAGGCGGTGTGGTTCACGGCCAGCACCGCACCGCCGGTGCGGGGAATGTGGTCCTGACCGCCGATATCGATCCGCAGGCCCTGGAGCCCGAAGAACGTGCGCACCAGACCGGTGAGCACATCGAACACCGGTTCACGACCCATCACCATCGGAAACTCCCGCACTACCTACCGGGCGACCGCCTACTGCGGGCCGGACGCCGTCTTCCGCCGGGCCGCCCGGGCCTCCGCCTCGGCGGCGTCGAGGGCGTCGGCCTCTTCCAGGGTGGGCGCACTGCCGCCCAGGCGCGCCGGAACCCAGTATGCCCCGGGCTCGTGCGCATAGTCCTTCTGCAACTCCAGCAGCATGTCCTGCATGGTCGACCGCAACCGGTCGGTGAGTTCGGCGGCCGCGGCCGCCATATCACCGGATTCGACCACCGGCGGCCGGATCGGCTCGCCGACCGCGATCGAAATCGGCGTGTTGGTCCGGCCGAGCCGCTTCGGGTAGCCCTTGGTCCACACCCGCTGCGCGCCCCAGATCACCATCGGGACGATCGGCGCGCCGGATTCGATCGACATCCGGGCCGCGCCGGATTTGAAGCCCTTGATCTCGAAGCTGCGGCTGATGGTGGCCTCCGGATAGACGCCGACCAGCTCACCACGGCGCAGATAGTCGACCGCCGCCGCGTAGGAGTCGGCCCCGGCCCCGCGATCCACCGGGATGTGCTTCAGCGCCCGCATGATGGGGCCGGACACGCCGTTGTCGAAGACTTCCTTCTTCGCCATGAACCGGATGTAGCGCTTGGGGGTGCGCGCGGGCAGTCCGGCATAGGTGAAGTCCATGTAGCCGGTGTGATTGAGGGCGATGACCGCCCCACCGGTGGCCGGGATGTGCTCGGCACCCCGGACGTCGAAGGTCAGGCCCTGCGCGAAGAAGACGGTCCGGGCCAGCCCGATGATCGTCCGGTAGACGGGTTCCACGTTCGGCCAGCCTAGTCGCTCGCGGCCGCGCCCACCCGGGACACCGGCAGGTCGCACAATTCGGACATCGACGGCGAGGCGGCGCCGCCGGATCGGTGATGTCACGATTCAGCAGCTACCCTGGGTGACCGGCACTCGGTTCAGGAGGGACTAGGTTCGTGCAGATCACCAGCGTCGGCCACGCCGGCTTCCATATCCGCACCGCGGCCGGGTCGATCCTGTGTGATCCGTGGGTCAACCCGGCCTATTTCGCGTCGTGGTTCCCGTTCCCGGACAATGCCGGGCTGGACTGGGCGGAGCTGGGTGACGTCGACTTCCTGTACGTCTCGCACCTGCACCGCGACCACTTCGACGCCAAGCTGCTGCGCGAGTACGTCAACAAGGACGCCACCGTGCTGCTGCCGGACTTCCCGGTGCCGGATCTCCAGCGTGAGCTGGAGGCGCTGGGCTTCCGGAAGTTCTTCGAGACCCGCAGCGCGGTCCGGCACACGGTCAGCGGACCCGGCGGCGATCTGGATGTGATGATCATCGCCCTGCGCGCGCCCGCGGACGGCCCGATCGGCGACTCCGGGCTGGTCGTCTCCGACGGCGAGACGGTCTGCTTCAACATGAACGACGCGCGGCCGGTCGACATGGACGTACTGCACGACCAGTTCGGGCAGATCGACGTGCACCTGCTCCAGTACTCCGGCGCCATCTGGTACCCGATGGTGTACGACATCCCGGCCCGGACCAAGGAGAATTTCGGCAAGCAGAAGCGGCAGCGCGGCATGGACCGGGCCCGCAGCTACGTCGAGCAGGTCGGCGCCACCTGGGTGGTGCCGTCGGCGGGCCCGCCGATGTTCCTGGATCCGGAGCTGCGCTACCTCAACGACGTCGCGGTGGACCGTTCCTCCGCCGAGAACGGCAACATCTTCCCGGACCAGATCACCTTCCTGGAGCAGATGCGGCTGCACGGCAACGAGGGCGGCGTGCTGCTGATCCCCGGCTCGGTCGCCGAGGTGCACGGCGGTGAGCTGTCGGTCACGCACGCGGTCGACCCGGACGAGATCTACGCCGACAAGGCCGGCTACATCGAGCGCCTGGCCGCCGAGAAGGCGCCGGTGCTCGCCGCCGAGAAGGCCAACTGGGCGATCGGCGACGAGCCGCTGCTGCCGCAGTTGCAGAAGCTGTTCGAGCCGATCATGGCGGCCAGTCCGCAGATCTCCGACGGGATCGGCTATCCGGTGGGCCTGGTGCTCGGGCACGAGACCGTGGTGCTGGACTTCCCGCGGCGGGCCGTGCGCGCGCCGATCGAGGGCGAGGGCAGGTACCGCTACGGCTTCCGCATCGACCCGCAGCTGGTGCGCACGGTGCTGCGCGACGACGAGCCGGACTGGGTGAACACCATCTTCCTGTCCACCCGGTTCCAGGCCTGGCGGATCGGCGGCTACAACGAGTACCTGTACACCTTCTTCAAATGCCTCAGCGAGGAGCGCATCGCCTACGCCGACGGCTGGTTCGCCGAATCGCACGACGATTCCGCGTCCTGCGAGGTGGCCGGCTGGGAGGTGCAGCGCCGCTGCCCGCACCTGAAGGCCGATCTGTCGAAGTTCGGTGTGGTCGAGGGCACTACGCTGACCTGCAATCTGCACGGCTGGCAGTGGGATCTGGAAACGGGGCGCTGCAAGACCTCCAAGGGGCACGAACTGCGCAGCCGCAAGCTCTGATCCGGGCGGCTCAGCCGAAAGCGCCCGGCTCGTAACCGTTCTGGATCGGGACCCAGCCATTGGCGGTGTGGTCGCCCTCCGGGATGCCCGCGCCGACCAGGCCGCGGTGGTCGTTGAGGTCGCTGATCAGGTCGGCCACCGGATGCGAGTCGCTGTAGTGGTAGCCCTGGGCCAGGGCGAAACCCAGTTCGGTGAGGACGGCGGCCTGGTATTCGGTCTCCACGCCCTCGGCGATCACCTGGAGGTCCAGCGATTTGCTCAGCGCGGCGATCACACCCAGCAGCGGCGGCGCCGGGGAGTCGGAGCGGATGGCGGCGACGAAGGACTGGTCGACCTTCAGGATGTCGCTGGGGATGGTGGCCAACCGGCTCAGCGAGGAGTAGCCGGTGCCGAAATCATCGATGGCGATCCGCACGCCGCGGTCCCGCAGCTTGTGCAGATTGCCCAGGGCGGTGTGTGATTCCGCGGCCAGCTCGCTCTCGGTGACCTCGAGGACCAGTTGCTCGGCGGGCCAGCCGGTGTCGCCGAGGATGCCGGAAACCCGCTCGGCGTAATCGGATTCGGCCAGTTCCAGGCCGCTGACGTTGACGTTGAGGGTCAGGTCGAGCTGGGCGAAGTTCTCCTGCAAGCGGGCGGCGTCGGCGCAGGCGCGGCGCAGGACCAGTTCGTCCAGATCGGAGATCAGGTCGTATTCCTCGGCGACGCGGATCAGGCCCTCGGTGGTGACGTCCGGCTGGGCGCTGGAGGACCAGCGCAGCAGCGCCTCCACCCCGACCGCCTTGCCGCCGTCCTCGGTCAGGCTGACGATCGGCTGGTAGTGCACGTCCAGGGCGCCGGTGTCGATGGCCTCGCGCAGTTCCACCGCCAGGGGCAACTGTCGCGACGACTCCAGGACGGTGCGGTTGCGGCCGGCCTGCTTGGCTCGATAGAGGCCGACGTCGGCTCGGCTGACCAGCAGTGAGCCGGATTCGCCGGGTTGCCAGGAGGTGACGCCGGCCGAGCAGCCGGTGGTGACGGCGGCGCGCAACTGCTCGGTGAGGAGGATCGCCGCCTGCTCGGTGGTGTTGGGGAGCAGCAGGGCGAAGGCGTCGCCGCCGTAGCGGGCCAGGCGCTGGTCGGGGGCGAGCAGTCTGGACCAGGTGTCGCCCACGCGTTGCAGAACGGCGTCGCCGGCGCGGTGGCCCAGGTGGTCGTTGATCTTCTGGAATCGGTCCAGGTCCACCAGCACCAGGGCCAGGCCCTGGCCGGTGCGGGTGGCGTGGCCGATCGCGCCGGACAGGGCGCGGTCGAAGCCGCGGCGGTTCAGGAGGCCGGTCAGGGTGTCGATGTCGGCGTCGGCGGCGAGGCGGGTGAGGACACCTACCACCACGCCTGCACCTACGGTGACGCCGGCGGGGATAATCCCGGACCACCAGGGGAGGCCGCGGGAGGGGACGACCCAGAGGCACAGCAGGACCGCCAGCAGGACGTGGGCGGCCACCCATTGCCAGGCGAAGAAGATGGCGGCGTCGCAGGCTACGAAGACGTAGAAGGCGGCGAGGCTGATGCCGCCCACGGTGTTGGGGAACCAGTGGACGGCCACCGTGATCAGGACCGTGGCTACCGCTACGTAGCCGTGGTGGATCCAGTGCGGTAGCTGTGGGCCCCAGATCAGCAAACTGATGCCCAGCAACAGGGCTATCGCGGCAGCAACGCCCACCAGGGGGCGGTTGCCCTCGTCGCCCGGGGCGACGGCAGTGATCAGCAGGCCCAGTACCCCGCCCATGACGTAGAACGCCCCGGTGGTCCGCGCCATGAGCATAGCTGTAGCCAGCGCCGATGCCGCCCGCACCCGCGTGCGGGTATCGCCGCGAGAGCCGATTCCTCGCACGGTGCATAGCCTAAACACTGGAGTAGGTAGCTGCTGCATTTACTGGGTTTTCTGCCTCCGCTTCGCGGCGGCGGGTTCGCGGCCCGGAGTCTCGATCCTTCCCTGCTCCGCTCCTCCGCTCCGTCGGTCCAGGATCGAGACGGGCCGCGACCATGAATGCCGGGCCTGCATGCTGGTGGCCGGGGGTTAGCCAGTTACCGGGGTGGGTGGCTACCGGGCCGGGGGTTTCAGGACTTCTGTGCCTACGAAGGGGACCAGTTCGGCGGGGACCCGGACCGAGCCGTCGGATTGTTGGTGGTTTTCCAGGAGGGCGACGATCCAGCGGGTGGTGGCCAGGGTGCCGTTGAGGGTGGCGGCGGTGTGGGGTTTGTTGTTCTCGTCGCGGTAGCGCACCGAGAGGCGGCGGGCCTGGAAGGTGGTGCAGTTGGAGGTCGAGGTGAGTTCTCGGTAGGCGCTCTGGCTGGGGACCCAGGCTTCGCAGTCGAATTTGCGGGCGGCGGAGCTGCCCAGGTCGCCCGCGGCCACGTCGATCACTCGGTAGGGGACCTCGATGGCTGCCAGCATCTCCCGTTCCCAGGCGAGCAGGCGGCGGTGTTCCTCGTCGGCGTCTTCGGGGCGGCAGTAGACGAACATTTCGATCTTGTCGAACTGGTGTACTCGGATGATGCCTCGGGTGTCCTTGCCGTAGCTTCCTGCCTCGCGGCGGAAGCAGGAGGACCAGCCCGCGTAGCGCTTCGGGCCGTCGGTCAGGTCGAGGATCTCGCCGGAGTGGTAGCCCGCCAGGGGGACCTCCGAGGTGCCTACCAGGTAGAGGTCGTCTTCCTCCAGGTGATAGACCTCGGCCGAGTGCTGGCCCAGGAAGCCGGTGCCGGCCATGATCTCCGGGCGTACCAGGACGGGGGGGATCATCATGGTGAAGCCGTTGGCCACCGCTTTCCGGGCTGCCAACTGGAGCAGGCCCAGTTGCAGGAGGGCGCCGTAGCCGGTGAGGAAGTAGAAGCGGGCGCCGGAGACCTTGGCGCCGCGTTCCATGTCGATCAGGCCGATGGCCTCGCCCAACTCCAGGTGATCTTTGGGGGTGAAGTCGAATTCGGGTGTGGTGCCCACGGTCTCCAGGACGATGTAGTCGTCCTCGCCGCCTGCGGGGGCGCCCTCCTGGACGACGTTGGACAGCCGCCTCGCAGCGGCGTCCATGTCGGCGTCGGCGGCCTGTTCGATCGCCTCCGCCTCCTTGACCCGGCGGGACAGCTCCGCGCCCTGCTCCAGCAGGCGGGTGCGCTCCTCGGGGGTGGCCTTGCCGACCTTCTTGCCCAGGGTCTTCTGCTCGGCGCGCAGCGTGTCGGCGGTGGCCACCGCGGATCGGCGCGCGGAATCGGCCTGGAGCAGCGCGTCCACCAGCGCCGGGTCCTCACCACGGGCCCGCTGGGAAGCGCGGACGACATCCGGATTGTCGCGCAGGAATCGCAGGTCGATCATGGGGAGTCAGCCTAGTCGGTGGCACTGACGCGGCACGCGCTGCCATCATGGAGCGCGATGCCACCCGATCAGCCGCCGCGCACCGCACTGCCCGAGCCCCCGGATACCGACGCGTCCGCACCCGGGGGCGGGTATCCCGACTCCGTCGACTACTCCGACTACGCCGACTACGAGGCCGAACCCACCGCGCCGACGCGGCGGCGGCCGTCGCAGCTGCCGGCCCAGCGCATTCGCTGGGGGCTGCTGGCGATCGCGATCGGCGCCGTGGTCGCCGCGCTGGCGACCATGCTCATCAGTGGGTTCCGCAGTTCGCACGGGCTGGAGGCGCACGATCCGGGGTCCACCGAGCCGACCGGGCGCGCGCATTCCGCGTTCGGGTCCGCCCGGCCGGGTGACTGCCTGGCCTGGTCCACCCCCAAAGCGCTGGACCTGACCAAGGTCAACTGCGCGGACAAGCATCTGTTCGAGGTGACCGCCGAGATCGACCTGAGCAAGTATCCGGGCCGGGAGTTCGGGCCGGGCAGCCGTTTTCCCGACATGCTGCGCTTCTCCGAACTGCGCGACGAGCACTGCGCGCCGGCGGCGGCGACCTATCTCGGCGGCAAGCTGGATCCGCGCGGGCGGTTCGTGGTCGGCATCATCAATCCGGGCGAACCGGGCTGGGCGCACGGCGACCGCACCATCCGCTGCGGGCTGCAACTGGTCAGCGCCACCGGGAACGCGACCCAGCAGGCCGTCGGCCGAGTCCGCGACAGCGACCAGTCCCGCACCTTCGAGATCGGCCAGTGCATCGGCATCGCGCAGAGCCTGCCCACCAACGAGGCGGTCGACTGCGCGAAACCGCATGCCTACGAGGTGATGTCGGTGGAGGATCTGGGCGCGCACTTCTCCGGCCCGCCGCCGGCCAAGGACGATCAGGACAAGTTCATGCAGGACGAGTGCGGGAAGGTGATCAACGACTATCTCGGCGGCCAGGATGCCCTGCTGGCGAAGACGCTCACGGCATTCTGGGACAACATCGACGCCCGCAGTTGGCTGGTCGGCAGCCGCAAGCTGAACTGCTTCGTGGGCAAGGGTTCCCAGGACGGCTTCTCGACGATCACCGGTCCGGCCAAGGCGGACATCCTGATCGACGGTCAGGCCCCGGTACCGCCGCCCACCTCCGGGCGCTCGACTCCGGCCCCGCTGCCGGGCGCGGCCCCGCCGCGCTGACGGGCCGGCCGTGCCCGTCACCATGTCGGAACAGCGCTTCGCGGAACTGGTTTCGGACGCGCTGGACCTGATCCCGCCCGAATTGGCCCGCGCCATCGACAATGTGGTGGTGCTGATCGAGCCGCGCGATCCGGAGGATCCGCACCTGCTGGGTCTCTACCATGGCATCGCGCTCACCGAGCGCGACTCGAACTACGGTGGCGCGCTACCGGATACCGTCACCATCTACCGCGAGGCCATCCTCGACCTCTGCACCACCGCGGACGAGGTGGTCGAGGAAGTGGCGATCACCGTGATCCATGAAATAGCTCACTATTTCGGCATCGATGAAGACCGCCTGCACGAGCTGGGTTGGGGATAGTCTTATAAGGCCGCCTCGGAGAAGGAGTTCGGGCAATGGTTGGCAATGTGCTCGTACAACCCGAAGTGATTCTCGCCGCCGCCGCGGAACTGGACCTGCTCGCCGAACGTCTGGCGGGCACGTCGGTCGTCAGCGGCCCGGTGACGCATGTGCTCCCGTCGGGTGCCGAAGAGGTGTCCCTGATGGCCGCCAACCACTTCAATCAGGCCGCGGTCACCCACGACAATTCGATCGCACAGGGCATTCTCGAACTACATCACGCCGCCGCGATGCTGCGGCAGCAGGTGGCCCAGTACGCGGCGCAGGACGCCGCGCACGCCGCCGGTATCGCCGCCATCCAGGTGTGAGCCGCGGCCGGGGGGCAACAATCGGCGCGGGGGTGGACACAGCGAGTTCAGGGGAGACACGATGACCGCAGGGATCACCGGGGTGTTCTGGTTGCCCCGGCTGGCCGAGGGCAATTCGGCCGCACTGGAGACCGGGGCACACGCGGTGCCGATCTCGGCCGCCGCGGCGGCCTGGGGCACGCTGACCGGCGCCTGGGTGGACGCCACCGCCACCGTCGCCCGGGTGCTGGCGGAGCTCGGCGCCGGACTGGAGGGCGTCAACGGCATCGCGGCGCTGAGCCGGCTCACCGGCTTCATCGGCTGGGCCGAGCAGCAGGGCGCGCTGGCCGCGGCCATGGGCGCCAAGGCCGCCTCCAACGCCACCGCGTACACCGTCGCCTCGCTGGCGATGCCGAGCCTGCCGGAGATCGCGGCCGCCGACACCGCCCGCGCGGTCGCGCACGCCTCCGGCGGCGATCTGGACGGCAGCGCCGAGCTCGCGGAGGCCGCCAAGGCCGCGATCGACCTGCGCGCCGCGATGGTGATGGAGACCTACGAGGCCGCCACCACCGCGATCGTCACTACCCCGAATCAGTTCCCGCTGCCTCCGGCGATCGCCAACGGCGCGGGTTCGGCCGACGGCCAGGACGTCGACGGGGCCTTCCAGGATTCCGCCTCGGTCGATCCGGTGCAGGCCGCTGTCGCCGGCGCCCAGGCCGCGCTGAGCAATCCGGGCCTCACCGGCGCCCTCGACCAGGCGGCCCAGGTGGCCGGCACGGTGGTGAGCACCGGCGCCACCGCCGCCGGTGATGTGGCCGGTGGCATGATCAGCGCGGCCACCGGCGCCGTGCCGGGGCCGATGCTGCCCTCCGCCTCGATGCCGCCCATGATGATGAACGGGCTCGGCGCCGCCATGGCCCAGCCCGCCGCGGTCACCCGCACGGTCTCCTACGGCGGCAGTTCCGTCGGCATCGGCAACGGCGCCGGCACCCTGCGCCTGCCCGAGGGCTGGGGCTCCGGCGGCGTGATCGGCGGCGGCCCGGCCGCCGCGACCGGCACCGATATCGCCCTCGACCTCGAGGATCCACAGGCCGCGGCCCGGGCACAGGCCATGGCCGGCAATCCGCTGCTGGGCTATCAGGCCCAGGAGGAGGAGTCCGAGGCCGATCGGCACGGTCCGGACTATCTGCGCGGCGAGCACTTCGCCGACGGACGCGACCTCGCGCCCGGGGTGATCGGCGCCGATCCGGCGCACGGTGAGCGTTAGGTGACGGTCCTCGGCGTCGGCCGCGGCCCGGCCGCCCTCGGGCCGGTCGAATTGTCGCTGGACGAGATGCAGTACCTGCTGGAGCTGTTGCGGATCGACGAGGTCCCGGTGGTACTGGATGCGATCGGGCGCTACGACCACATCACCGCGCACGATGCGGCAATGGCCGCGGCCGCGGCGTCGCTGACCGAGCGCGGCCTGCTGGACGAGGAAATGGTGCACCGGGATCTGGTCGATCGGCTGCGCGCGCTGTACCTCCCGCACTGGGTGCTGGCCGTCCGCTGGTACGTCGGCGACCGGGTGAACCGCTGCTGCGTGGCGCGCGGCGACGAACTCGTGGCGGTGGTGTTGCGCGGGCCGGACTCGTACGTCGTCGACGAGGCGACCCACGATCTGCCCGGCACCGTGCTGGCGGCGCTGGGCCCGGCCGAACCGCTGGAGATCTCCGGCACGAACGCGCTCACCACGGACCTGAAGACGATCCTGCGCGACACCGCCGATGTCGACGCCACCACCGAGCGGCTCACCCGGGCCTGCACCCCGGCCCGCGACGCCCGCACCCTGGCCACGGCGCTGGTCGAGATCCATTCGCACGCCTCGGTGGTGGGCGTGGTGTACGGCGAGGGCACCCGCGAGATCAGCGACGGCACGGTCGCGGTCTACAACACCCGCAACGGGCGGTTCCTCGGCACCACCACGCACGCCCACGACGGGGTGCCGTGGACCTCGCTGGCCGCCGGCACCCCGGCCCGGTTGCGCACCGCCGTCAAGGATCTGATCGACCGGCTGCCGCTGCGCACCGGTTTCGGGCCGGCGGGCCGCACCGGTCAGCCCATCGGATCGTCGACCGCGGGCTCCACATCGGCGCCGAACGGCGGGGTGTAGCGGCCCCAGCGGACGCAGTCCCAGCCGCGGAACTCCGGGGTCCCGTCGGGTGCCCCGTCCAGATAGCGCGGCAGCAGTTCCACCGTCTCGGTGTTGTCCAGATGGTTGTGGGTGGTGAACGGCGGCGCCATGCCGCCGATCGCGCGGGCCACCAGCCGGATCGCGGCACCGTGGCTGACCAGCAGCACATCGCCCGGCATCGGATCCGCGTCCACCGCCGCCGGGGTCAGCAGCGTGGTCCGCAACCGCTCCACCACCGGCAGATACCGGTCCAGTACCTCCTGCCCGGACTCCCCACCGGGCACGCGGACGTCCAGCTCGCCGAGATGCCAGGCGTGGTAGATCTCCTGGAAGGTGTCGTGCGCCGCGTCGGTGCCCTCGCCCTCCAGGTCGCCGACCTGCACCTCGTGCACGTCGTCGAGCACCTCGGCCGGCACCCCGGTCACCGATTCGATACAGCTCGCGGTCTGCCGGGCCCGCAGCGCCGCGGAGCAGAACAGCCGCCGCGGCGGCGAGGGCAGGCCGGCGGCGAACGACTTCGCCTGTGCCACGCCACGTTCGGTCAACGGCAGGCCGGGCAATCGGGTGTCCAGCAGTTTCGCGACGTTGCCCTCGGTCTCACCGTGCCGAACCAGGATCAGCTTTCCCGTCACAGGTCCGTCACCCCCTTCTTCAGATCCGCCAACCAGACCGCCGACGGTTCGTCCGGCGGCGGCGGCGTACCGCTGGGCGAGCCGGCCGGCCACGATCCCAGGTAGCGGATCGCACCGGCGGTGCGGTGCAGCGCCTTCAGCGCCTCGGCCACCGCGGTGTCCTCGATATGCCCCACGCAGTCGAGGTAGAAGCGATAGGTGCCCATCCCGGTCCGGGTGGGCCGCGATTCGATGAAGGTGAGATCGACACCGCGGGCCGCGAATTCGTCCAGCGCTCGCATCAGCGCACCGGGCTGTTTCGGCAGGTCCAGCACCACCAGTGCGGTGCGGTCGGCGCCGGTGGGCGGCGGCGCCGGGCGCGGGCGGGTGACCAGCACGAACCGGGTGACCGCGTGGTCGTAGTCGGCGACGCCGGTGGCCAGCACGTCCAGGCCCATCCGCTCACCGGCCAGGGTGGTCGACACCGCCGCCTCGGCGTGGCCGCGCAGCACGTCCTCGGCCGCGGCGGCGTTGGAGGCGGAGGTGAACGACTGCGCCTGCGGCAGCCACTGCGCCAGCCACATCCGGACCTGCGCCAGCGCGACCGGATAGGCGGCGACGGTCCGGACCTCGGCCAGTGTCACCCCGGGCCGCGCGACGATGGTGAACGCCACGTCCAACTCGGTCTCGGCGACGATCTGCAACCGCGGGCCGACCGCCAGCGCGTCCAGGGTGGGGGCGATCGAACCGTCCACCGAACTCTCGATGGGCACCACCGCGCCCTCGGCCTCCCCGGCCCGGATCAGTTCCAGCGCCGCACCCTGACCGGGCGCGGCGATCCGTTCGACGGGGCCGTCGAAGGCGCCCGTCGCCTCCAGCTTGGCGAGGGCCATCTCGGTGAAGGTTCCCGACGGCCCGAAGTAGGCGATACGAGGCACGGATACGACACTACTGGCCGCGCGGCGGATCCGGCCGCGGTGCGGCGCCCGCGCCCGGACCGGCCGTCAGCACGGCCACACCACGTGTCACGGACTCCGGCGAATCGGACTCGACGGCCAGCAACACCTCGCGCACCGCTCGCACCGCCGCCGGGCGCAGCCCGCGCAGGAAGGTCACATCGGGTGCGGCCAGCGCGGCCCGGATATCCATGCCGCACAACGCGGCAGCGGTCCCGGCCAGCACCGCCAGCGCCCGCTCGCCGGACTCGGTGCGGGCCACGAAGCCGGTGTCGGCGTGCGCGATCCCGGCCAGGAAGTCGGCGATCCGCGCATCCGGCAGCCCGAGGTCCAGCACCGGCACCGCGACCGGTGTCACCGCGCGTACCAGCCCGGTGATCAGATCATCCGATCGCTCACCACCGGCATCGGATCGTTCGGCGGCGCCGCCGGTCCGCTCGACAGGTGCCGGACCCGGTCCGCCCAGCGGCGCCGCCGGTCGCTCGTCGCCCGTGGCGGCCGCTCGCGCGGGCATCGCGGGCAGGCCCAGCGGGAGCGGAATCGAGGCGGGAGCGGGGGCGGAATCGTGCGGCACGTTTCGACTGTAATGAGCGGAATGCTTGCGCGACCGGCCACCATCACTTAGCTTAGGTTTACCTAACTCTTGCACCACTACCGGTTCGGATCCCTGGAGGTTCGCATGGGCCACACGACTGTCGTCACCCCCTCGGCCGCGGAACGGGTGCGCAGCGCCTGCGCCCGCGCCGGGACGGCAACCCTGGCCCTGCCCGGCACCGAACCCGTGCCCACGGTGCTGCATCACGTCCGGGCCTGCGGCGACACGGTGGTCGCGGTCGCCGCCGAGTCGGGGGCCGCCGCGGCCGCGGCGGCCTGGACCCCCGCCATGCTGGAACTCACCGACCGGGCCCCGCTGCGGCTGCGGGAACCGGTGCGGGCGCTGATCTGGTTGCGCGGCCGGTTGCGGGCCGTCCCGGAATTCGCCCAGCGGGCGCTGGCCACCGAGGTGGCCGCGGAATATCCGCACCCCGCCCTGCTCGACGTCGGCCACACCACCGTGCTGCTGCGGCTGGTGCTGGATTCGGCGGTGATGGCCGACGCGGCGGGCGCCGTCTCGGTACCCCCGGCCGAATTACGTACCGCCGCACCGGATCCGTTCTGGGAGCTGGAATCGGCCTGGTTGCAGCACATCGACAGCGATCACGCGGAGATGGTGACCGCGCTGGCCCGGCATCTGCCGGTTCGCCTGCGCGGCGGCCGGGTCCGGCCGCTGGCGATCGATCGCCTGGGCATCACGCTGCGCGTCGAAGGCCCCGAATCGGACCACGACGTGCGGCTGCCCTTCGCCGCACCGGCCGAGGACGTGGAGTCGCTGTCGCGCGCCCTGCGCATCCTCGCGGGCTGCCCGTTTCTGAACCGCATGCGCCGCCAGTGATCCGGCGCCGCGAATCGGACGCCTAGATTGGCGGTCATGGTGTCTGATTCCGCGCCGGCGTGGCCCGCGCCCGCCCCGGACCGGCCGCGGTCGGCGATCCGGCTGGAGATCGTGATCGTCCTGATCGTCACGTTCGGGCTCAGCGGTGCGAGTGCGGCGCTGTCGCTGGTGGAGAGCGCGCTGGCGCCCGGCGGCCTCGGCGGGCAGAAAGTCGCGCTGAACCCGTCCCGCGCCACCGAGTCCACCATCGACCTGCTGTTCCAGCTGTTGAGCGCGCTGCGCCTGCTGGGCTGGGCGGCCCTCGGTCTGTACCTGCTGTGGCGCAGCGGAATCGGGCCGCGCCTGATCGGCCTCGCCCGCCCGCGGCTGCGCGGCGACGTGCTACCGGGCGCGGCGCTGGCGGCGGTGATCGGACTGCCCGGCCTCGCCCTGTATCTGATCGCCCACGCCCTGGGCCTGAGCGTCACCATCGTGCCGGCCTCGCTGGGTGACCACTGGTGGCGGCTGCCGGCCCTGGTGCTGTCCGCGATCGCGAACGCGGTGGCCGAGGAGGTGCTCGTCGTCGGCTACCTGATCACCCGACTGCGCGCGCTGGACTGGTCGCCACGACGATCGTTGCTGGCCTCGGCCCTGCTGCGCGGCAGCTACCACCTGTACCAGGGCCTCGGCGGCGGGCTCGGCAACCTGGTGATGGGTGTGATCTTCGGCGGCTTCTGGCAGCGCAGCACCCGGCTCTGGCCCCTGATCCTCGCCCACGCCACCATCGACAGCGTCGCCTACATCGGCTACACGGTCCTGCACGGCCACGTGTCCTGGCTGCCCTGAACCGAATCGGGCGCCGCCCGCGCCGTTCGGGGGCGCCGTACACCGCCGCCGATTCGACATGAACCGCACCGGCGGCGGCATCAGTAGCATCAATGGAGATGAACGGCGAAGACCCCAGGCGCAATGCACGGACACGCCGGGTGTCGCCGTCCGGCGCGCCCGGTGCGTATCCGCCCTCCGACAACAAGTATCCCGACGAGGCGCCGACCCGCCCGGCGCCCGAGCCGACGCAGGTCATGCGCCGCGACCGGAACACCGGTTCGCCGCTGGCCTATTCGCAGACGCCGGGTTCGGGAAATCCACCGCCGCACCGGAATCCGCCACCCGCACAGCAGCGGTACGACCGGCCGCCGCCGCGTGACCCGAACCGGGGCGCGCCGCCGACCGCGGGCCGTCGGCCGCCACCTCCCCCGCCGCAGCGCGGATGGCGCAACCCGCCACCGGACGCCCCGCGCCATGCGGGGGCCCCGCCGCGACGGCGACGGCGGCCACGCTGGGGACGGCGACTGCTGATCCTGCTGCTGATCCTGATCGTGCTGCCGATCGCCGCGCTGATCTACCTGGACACGTCGCTGACCCGCATCGATGCGCTGGGCGGTTATCCGAACCGGATCGGTGACACGCCCGGCACCAACTGGCTGCTCGCCGGTTCGGACAGTCGCGACGGCCTGACCGCGGCGCAGGAGGCGCAGCTCACCACCGGCAGCACCTCGGATGCGGGCGGTGAGCGCAGCGACACCATCATCCTGGTGCACCTGCCGAAGTCGGGGCAGCCGACGGTGGTCAGCCTGCCCCGCGACTCCTACGTGAGCATTCCGGGCCACGGCCGCGACAAGCTCAACGCCGCGTTCGCCCTGGGCGGCCCGAAGTTGTTGTCGCAGACCGTGGAGATCGCCACCGGACTGCACATCGACCATTTCGCGAAGATCGGCTTCGGTGGTTTCGCCGGGCTGGTCGACGCGGTCGGCGGCATCGATATGTGCCTGCCGCAGCCGATGAACGATCCGCTCGCGGGCATCGACCTGCCCGCGGGCTGCCAGCATCTGAACGGCCCGCAGGCACTGGGTTTCGTGCGCAGCCGGGCCACCGCGCGCGCCGACCTCGACCGGATGAACGATCAGCGCCAGTTCCTGACCGCCCTGTTGAAGAAGGCGGGCAGCGCCTCGACGCTGGCGAACCCACTGCGGTGGTGGCCGCTCGCCCACGGCGCCACCCGGGCGGTGCAGGTGAACAACGGTGATCACCTCTGGGATCTGGCCCGGCTGGGCTGGGCGCTGAAGGGCGGCACGGTGGCGACGACGGTGCCGATCGGCGGCTTCACCGACGTGTCCGGCAGCGGCAATGTGCTGCTGTGGGACCACGATCGGGCCACCACCTTCTTCGGCGACCTGGCCGCCGACCGGCCGCTCCCACCGGATCTGATCACCGCCGGCTGAGGCCGGACCGACCCGGCCGCCGCGGCCCGGGTCCGGGCAGACCCCGGCGCCACCCACCGAATTCCGGCGGATCGGCCGGTACCGACCGGATCCCGCCACGACGGACCGGCCTCGTCGGGTCCGCCCGAATCCTGCGGATCGGATCCCACCACCGCGGAACCGGTTCCGGCGAGGTCGGCCGGAATCGGGCAGATCCGGTTCAGCGCAGGGTGATCTGCCGCGACCGCAGGCCGTCGCGCGAGCGGCGCTCGTCGGCGGTCAGCGGCGCGTCGGTGGCCAGGGCCGCGGTCAGCCGGGCGCCGAATTCGGCCGCCGCCGTGACCCATTCGCTGGGGTGCCGCTCCCGGTCCAGATCGAAGACCGGTACCAGCAGCCCGTGCGTCCGGAACGAACCCGCGAACCGGGAGCCCTCGCCGAGATGCAGTCCGCCCGCGGCGTGCACGCGGGCCAGCGCGAGCATCAGATCGTCCTCCGGTTCCGGCCGCACCCAGCGCAGGTGCGCCCGCTCCCCGGCATCCACCCACCAGGCCGCACCGATCGCGTCGGCGCCCAGTTCCAGCCGGGCCGACGGCATGATCGCCTGGTTGGCCTGCTGGATGGTCGCCGCCACCTGCGGATCGGGCTGTACCCCCTCGGGCACCCACCAGGCGAAGTCCGCGTGCACGGTCAAATCCAGGCTCGCACCGGGATCGATGACCTCGGTCAACGCCGGTGCGGCCCCGGCGGATTCGGCCACCGCGTTCAGCGAGTCGCCCGGCTCCGCACCCTGGGTCCACAGGATGGCGGCCGCCAGATCGGCGGCCGGATTGCCGGACTGGAACTGCACCTGCGCGCCGACGAATCCGGTCGGCTCGGCACCGGCCCGCACCAGCGCGGCGACCGCGCCGGGCAGCACGGTGGCGAGGACGACCGGCCGGTCGCCCTGGGCGCCCGGCGCCAGCTTCAGTGTGGCCGTCGCCGACGGCACGAACTCGCGGAGCGCGACCAGATCGCATTCGGCGGCCAGCCCGGCGAACGGGCGGGTCACGGTCTGCGCGGCCTGTTCCTGCGCTGCCCGGCGCTCGGCGAGGCGCTGTGCCCGATTGCTGTCGGGCTTGGGACTGTTGCGCTTGCTTTTACCCACGAACGCAGAAAATACAGTGTCGACGCCGTACGCACACAACCCCTCGCCGAAGCCGGTCGGCCACCATCGCCGACACCGACCAGCAGTTCCGCACCGACATCGTCCGGGCGCTCCCCGTGAGCACCAGCCGGACGAGTCCCGCCGGACGCCTTGCGCCGGCGACAACCCGGACGCTCGGACCGCCGCCGCCGTACCGAATGCCGATGGCACACCACCCGGCCGAGCGTCGGTGTTCGAGACGGCGGCCGCCCGGATCGGCGAAGCGCCGCGGCAATTCGCCGGACACGCGGTGCGCACGCCACCCGCGCCGCGCCGACGCGAACGTCGACCCGGCCCGACGGACCTCCGGCGGCTCAGACGGTGTCGAGCACCGCCTTGGTGCGGCCGGGATGGTTGGTGGCGATCCAGCTGACGCCCAGGTCGGCGCACAACTCGACGTCGGCGGGATCGTCGACGGTCCAGCAGTAGGTGGCGCGCCCGGCGGCGGCCGCCTTGTCGACCAGGTCCGGATGTTCGCGCAGGGTCTTCACCGAGGGGCCGACCGCCGTGGCGCCCACCGTGGTCGCGGCGCTGCCACCCAGGTAGCGGGAGGACTCGCCGAGCAGCACGGTCGGCAGCAGCGGCGCGGCGCGGCGGATCCGCCAGACCGCGGTGGCGGCGAAGGACATCACCACCGCCCGGGAGTGATCGGCCGAGGCCGGGGTGGCGATGCCGAACCGCTGCAACTCGGCCAGCAGCTTGTTCTCGACCAGGGCGCCGTAGCGCACCGGATGTTTGGTCTCGATGAACAGCTTGCTGGGCTGACTGCGCCAGTCCAGCACCAGCGTGATCAACTCGCTGAGGGTCAGCACCGGAGCGGGCTCCGCCGCGGTGCCGAAGTTCAACTCCCGCAGTTCGTCCAGGCTCATCTCGCTGACCAGCCCGGTGCCGTCGGAGGTGCGGTCGACGGTGCGGTCGTGCACACAGACCAGATGCCCGTCCCGGGTCAGCCGGATGTCGCATTCGAGGCCGGCGGCGCCCTCCTCCAGGGCCAGTTCATAGGCGGCCAGGGTGTGTTCCGGGCGTACGCCGGACGCACCCCGATGTGCGACCACGAACGGCGCGCGATTGCCCGCGTTCACTTCGCCATGACCTCCTCCTGCTCCGCCGCGCCGGGCGCGGGGTCCGATGCGGCACGATCCGCGTCCGAATCATCCCCGACCCCGGGCTCCGGCGCGCGGTCAGCGGACTCGCCGACCCGGTGCACCGGCTCGATCACGACCGCGGCGGGACCGGACGCCGGCACCCAGCGCCGCAGCTGCCGTTCCCGCCCGCGCAGGTCGCGGCCCTCGCATCGGCGCACCACCCACAGCGACAGCACAGCGACCGCCGCGGCCGCCAGATCGGTGTAGGCACTGATCATCACACCGTCGGCGCGGGCCTGCAGCGAATCGGCGGTGTGCCAGCACAATGCGACCACCACCAGCACGCCGTCGAGGACCCAGGCGCACCACCAGATCCGGACCGCGCGCAGCGCCCGCGGTTCGCCGCGCCGGGCCAGTTCGGTGAGGAACACGCCGGGCCACAACAGGTTGACCACCGGGATCAGGCAGCCGCACCACACCATCGGCCCCGGGCGCGGATCCTGTTCGCCGACCGCCGCATAGGCGTTGCGGCGCGCGCGGATCAGCCAGCCGGTGAGGGCGACCGCGGTGAGCAGCGCGGCCAGCAGCGCACAGCCCGCCAGCACGTACAGCGATAGATCCGAGGCCAGCAGCAACGGCTGCGGGATCAGCCGGGTCCGGTTGCGCAGCAGGATCAGGTACCGCCCGATCTCGGCCACCGCGGCCAGGACGAACAGCACCGCGGTGAGGACCAGCAATCCGGCGACCCGCGTGCTCAGCCGCGCCAGCCGGCCCGGCACGACCGGCGCCGGTTCGGACCGCGAGTCGTGCAGACCCCAGCGCGGAATCTCCTGGTACCGGGGCGGACCGGCGACGGGCGGGGACACCGGCCGGGCGCTCGGCCGCGGGCGCCGGCCCGGCGGCCGCGCCACCCAGCGGTAGTTGCGGCGCTCGGGCGGCGCGTCGACCGGGCCCGGGGACAGCAGCACGCCCCGGCAGCGCGGGCACCAGTGCATCGGCGCGCCCTGCACCGCCCAGCGCGATCCGCACCGGGCGCAGGGCTGCACCATCGCGCCGCCGCGGGGGGCGCTCATCAGTAGACCTTCGGCTCGTGCGGGCCGGTCGCGGCCAGCGGCCGGCCCGACTGCTGCCAGGCCACCATGCCACCGGCCACGTTGACCGCGTCGAAGCCGAAATGCGTGAGATAGCGCACGATCTGCAGGGAGCGGCCGCCCTGGCGGCAGACGACGTAGATCTCGGCGCCGGCCGCCAGCTCGCCGAGGCGGGCCGGGACGTCGTCCATCGGGATGTGCACGGCGCCGGGCGCGTGCCCGAGCTGCCATTCGTCGTCCTCGCGGACGTCGAGCAGCACACGGACACCGACCGACTCGGCGGCCGCGGCGGCGGATCCGGCCGGCGCCGCGGTGTCGAATTCGGCCGGCACGGCCTCGACCGGCACGGACGGGATCTCGGAGCTCGTCACGATTCGATCCTGCCACGTCGGCGCATCGAAGCCGAGGGTTCGGGGGCGGGCGGGGTGCGGTTATCCACAACTATCCACAGTTTCCACAACCTGATCCACAGGTCGAAGGTGCGGGATTCGGATGGCGAGAGCCGGCGGAGACACGGCACGGAACGGCGGGCGACCGATCCGGGACTCCCCTCCTCCAATCCCGGAGCAATCGCCCGCCGAATACTTGGACGGGGTGCGGGACCGTTCGGTTCCCGTGACTTCCGAAAATCGGCACCGCAAATCCGACACCACTTCCGAGGTCACGGAAATGCAGGACCCGTCCCGACGGCGTCGGTAGCCTGACCGCATGGAAGCGACCCGGGGGCTAATCGACGACTTGGATACGGCTGGGCTGAACATGGCACTGTCCGAGGCCACTTGTCTCGGCGCTGCCGTCGATATCGCAAATGCCCGGTTACATCTGGAGCTGGAGGTGCTCACCCTCCCGGTCGACGGGCCGCCGCCCGAGGATCGCTTCGTCCAGCTCACCCTGACCGGCGTCAGCCGGGTCGCCGCGTCGCTGCGCATCCAGTACTGGGACGAGATCGAGCCG
This sequence comes from Nocardia sp. alder85J, assembly GCF_020176955.2. Classification (GTDB taxonomy): domain Bacteria; phylum Actinomycetota; class Actinomycetes; order Mycobacteriales; family Mycobacteriaceae; genus Nocardia. The sequence continues at coordinate 391,663 of NZ_JAIUCZ020000008.1, read as the reverse complement.
AAGGTGATGCCGCTGGCCCTGGACGGGCTCGGCGAGGCCACCGCCGGATTCGGTGGCGCCGCCCTGCACGGCTGGGAATTCATCGATACCGACGACAGCGGCTGGTCGCTGTGGCGGGAACTGCTCAGCTTCGACACCGAGGTGAGCGACCGGCCCGCGCTGCACGTGCTGGAGTTCAGTCAGCAGGAGGGCGCCGACCCCCGCGAACTGGATGTGCGGGTGTGGTTCGAGGGCGTCGAGGTCACGACGAGCGCCGGGCGGCCGGTGGCGCTGCCGGATTTCGTCGCGGGCAGCCGGCGCTGGTGGAAGGCGCACGACGCCTGTGATCCGCGCACCATGCTGCCGGATGTCGCACCCCCCATGTGATGCCGGTATCCCCGTGAGGCCGGGGGTATTCCGGGTATCGGAATGGAGGGGCACACCCTCGGGTTGCACGGGGGCGGGTGTACGAATGATGGTTGGTGCGCTCGAACCCTACGACCGAGCGCACACAGCCCGACATCAAGGAAGGGACATCGTGGCCGAGTACACGTTGCCAGATCTGGATTACGACTACGGCGCCCTGGAGCCCCACATCTCCGGGCAGATCAACGAGATCCACCATTCCAAGCATCACGCCGCCTACGTGGCCGGTGTCAACACGGCGGTCGAGAAGCTCGAAGCGGCCCGGGAGGCCGGCGATCACGCCGCCATCTTCCTGAACGAGAAGAACCTCGCCTTCCACCTGGGCGGGCACGTCAACCACTCGCTGTGGTGGAAGAACCTGTCCCCCAACGGCGGCGACAAGCCGGTCGGCGAGCTGGCCGCCGCCATCGACGACCAGTTCGGCTCGTTCGACAAGTTCCGTGCCCAGTTCACCGCGGCCGCCAACGGCTTGCAGGGTTCCGGCTGGGCCGTGCTGGCCTACGACACCCTCGGCCAGAAGCTGCTGACCTTCCAGGTGTACGACCACCAGGCCAACTACCCGGTCGGCATCCTCCCGCTGCTGATCGTCGACATGTGGGAGCACGCCTTCTACCTGCAGTACAAGAACGTCAAGGCCGACTTCGTGTCCGCCTTCTGGAACGTGGTCAACTGGGCCGACGTCCAGGATCGCTTCGGCAAGGCCGTCTCGCAGGGCAAGGGCCTCGTCTTCGGCTGATCCGCCTGCCGTTGCGGCACAGCACGATCGGGCCCGGATTCCCGCTTGGGATCCGGGCTCATTGCTGTTTCAGGCGTGTTACCAGCGGATTGGCACTCTCCGGTACTTGTGTGCCAGACATTGTTCGAGGCATTCTCGGGTACCCAGTGATCATCGGCGACGCGTTCGCCAGCATGCGGACCGCCGCCGGGTCGACTCGGCTTCGGGAGGCACGATGCGCGCACACGACGATCCGGTCCGAATCACCCCGTTCGGACTGCACGGCTCGTTGCGGGGATTCATCATCGCCGGGCGCTGGCCCGACACCACCAAGGAATGGGCGCAACTGCTGGTACTGGCGGTGCGCGTGGCGAGCATGCCCGGCCTGCTCACCACCTCCACGGTGTTCGGCGCCCGGGAGGAACTGCCCGACGATCCGCAGCCCGGCACGGTCGGCCTGGTCGTGGCCGAGGGACCGGTGCTGGGCGCCGAGGCGGTCGAACCCGGCAGATTCGCGGGCCACGTGCCACCGGCGCTGATGATGCTGCATCCCCCCTCGGAGACCCGGCCGTCGCTGCCGGAATGCGCGGGCGCGGCCTCCGGCTGCGTGCTGTTGCCCGGGGTGCCGCATCTGGGTCTGGCGCATCGCGCGGCCTGGGTGGAGGCGGAGCTGGACGGCACCGTGACCTCGATGATCAGCCGGGTGGGCGTGGACCCGATCAGCGATCCGGACACCGCGGTGCTGGCCATGCTGCTGGCCGCGTGAGGGCGGCCGAAATCCGCCGACAAGGGTTCCCGAACTGATTCGGGTGGACACCCGAACTTGTTGTGCCGTTTGCGATTCCATGCGGAGAGGGTTGGCCTCGGCCCGAGGTTAGGGTAGGCTTGGCCGAAGCGAAGGGGAGTAGCCCGCAATCGCGCGGTCGACATACTGGTCCCATCGGGGCCCGGCCGTGTGAACCGGATTCGTTCCGGTGGGCGAGACCTTCGGCCGACGACCGATACCGACATTCCGTTCGGATGCGTCGCCGGCCGAGGGCATCCGTCTCCGGCCGGCGAGGTGACCGGGCGGTGGGGAGCCCCACATGATCGCCACCGTTCTGCTGAGTTTCGGCATGTTGTTCGTCGCCGAGCTCGGCGACAAATCCCAGCTGATGGCGCTGACGTTCACCCTGCGCTACCGATGGTGGGTGGTGCTGGCCGGGATCAGCGTCGCCAGCGTCGTGGTCAACCTGCTCGGCGCCGGAGTCGGGCACGTCCTCGGCGCCGCCCTCCCCACCTCGGTGATCGCCCTGTGCACCGGCCTGGTGCTGCTGGCCGTCGGCGCCTGGACGCTCTACGACAACCGCCCCGGGCACGAGGACGGCGAGGAGCAGGCCCCCGCGGTCCGGCCCGGCCGCGGCTTCGCGGTGGTGTTCACCGCATTCCTGATCGCCGAGTTCGGCGATCGCACCATGTTCGCGACCCTGGCGCTGGCCTCCGGCCGGGACTGGGTGGCGGTCTGGATCGGCGCGGCGCTGGGCATGGTGGCCGCGGGCGCGCTGGCCATCGCGATCGGCGCCACCGTCGGCCGCCATCTGCCCGAGCGGCTCATCGGCGTCGGCTCCGGGCTGCTGTTCCTGTATCTCGGTGTGGCCGAACTACTCTCGGCGCTGGCACCCGGTCTGGGCCGGCCCGCCGAACTGGCGCTGGCGGCCGTCCTGCCGGTCCCGGCCGGACTGGCGCTGTGGGTGGCGCACCGCCGCGCCGGTCGGTCGTCAGGGCTGATCGATACCGAACAGCTCACCGCCGCGACGCACCAGTTCGAGGATGGGTTCGCGCAGCGTCCGCAGCCCGTCCAGGTCGCCGGCGGCGATCCGGGCCGTGACCATCGTGCTGATCGCCGCCACCAGGGTGGTGCAGGCGAAGCGCTGGGCTGAGGAATGCGCGCCGAGCAGATCCACGATGATGTCGACGAAGGATTCCTGGAGTTCGACGCGGCGGGCGATCGCCTTCGACCCGACCGCGTACACCTCGACCAGATACAGCCGGGCATAGGTCGGTTCGTCCGCCAGCGCGTCCAGATAGGCGCGCAGCAGCCGGTCCAGCCGCTGCGCCGGGGTACCGGCGGCGGCCTCGGTGCGGCGGGCCGCGCCGGTCCGGGTCAGCATGATCTCCACCGCGCGCTGATAGCCCGCCTCGAAACAGTCCTCCCGGGAACGGAACTGCTCGTAGAAGGTCTCCCGGGACACCCCGGCCCGCTTGATGATCGTGGCGACCGACGTTCCGACATAACCGTTCTCGGCCATGGCGGCGGCCATCGCGCCGAGTATCCGCTCACGTTGTGAGGCGATCACCGTCTCCCGGGACAGACCGTGGCGGCCGCGGGGCAGTTGACGGGTGATACCGGCCGAGGGGGGCATGGCGGGCAACTCCATTCCGATTCACGACGGGCCGTGGGTCCCGGCACGACCTGTCGGTGGGGACGATGCGGACAGTGGGGCGGGCCGCTCCCTCCGGCGGGAGCGAGCCGGCTGGTCGGTGGTGAAGACGACCGGCTCGGTACGCGCGATCGCCACCGCCTCGCCCACACCACGACGTAGCGCCAGGTCTATTACCCATTGACCGAGTGGTCGAAACGGCAGGATCACGCCGACCCACCACGGTGATACCACCCGCCGCGAGCGCCGGGCCAATGCCCGCTCCAGCACATCGATGGCGGGTCCCAGGGGCGCCACCCCGGAGACGGTGGTGCGGCCCAGGATGGTCCGGGCCGCATCGGTGCCGAAGCCGCGTGCGGTCATATCGGTGTCCAGCTCGGCGAAGTACGCGACGCCGACCCGGGCGCCGGTGTGCCGGATCTCGTTGCGCAGTGTGTTGGCCAGCGCCTCCGCCGCCGCCTTGGAGGCGCTGTAGGCCCCCGCCAGCGGCAGGTGCACCGCCGCTGCCAGCGAGGACACCACGAGCAGATAGCCGGCGGCGTGGCCGAGATGCGGACCGGCCGCGCGCATCGTGTAGTAGACGCCGAGCACGTTCACCGCGAACGTCTCCTCCACCACCCGGGCATCGCCGCCGACGAGCGCGAGCTGCCGGGCCACCCCGGCGTTGGCGACCACCGCGTCCAGTCCGCCCAGCTCGCCCACGAGCGAATTCACCACGCGCTCCACCTGGGTCGGATCGCCGATGTCGCAATAACGCCAGGGCGCGTCGCCACACTCGCGCGCGACCTCGGCCAGCAGTTCGGCCTCGATGCCCAGCACCGCCACCCGGGCGCCGTGCGCGTACAGCTGCCGGGCCAGCGCGGCGCCGATCCCGCGAGCCGCGCCGGTGATCAGAATCCGTTGTCCGGCAACAGTTCTGCTGCGCAGTGGCCCGCGCCACCGGGACGCGCGATCCACAGGGGGGTGCATACCGCAGACCGTACCACCGATGAACAGAACTGTTCGCCGATGCGCGGCGGACAACGGATCCGCACCGCGCCGCCCTCCCCTCGTGACCATGCCCGGAACTCCGGTTAATGTGCGTTAACGGAGGGCCAGCGAGCCGTTCAACAACGAGAGGACCTTTGCCATGGAGATTTCGGGCTCCGCCGCAATCATCACGGGGGCCGCGTCCGGGCTGGGCGCCGCGACCGCCAAGCGCTTCGCCGAACTCGGGGCCACCGTCTTCGGGCTGGATCTGAAGCAGTCCATCGACCGGGCGGGCGACAACGTGCCCGGCGGCGTGACCCTGCTGCCCACCGACGTCACCAGCGGGGACGAGGTGGCCGCCGCGATCGAGACGGTGGTGGGATCCGGTGTGCCGCCGCGCATCGTGGTCAACTGCGCCGGCGTCGGCTGGGCCGGGCGCATCCTGTCCAAGAACGGCCCGCACGATCTGGAGCTGTTCCGCACGGTCATCACCGTCAACCTGCTGGGCAGTTTCAACGTGATGCGGCTGGCCGCCGACGCCATCTCCAAGACCGAGGCGGTCGACGAGTACGGGCAGCGCGGCGTGGTCGTGAACACCGCCTCGGTGGCGGCGTTCGAGGGCCAGATCGGCCAGATCGCCTACTCCGCGTCCAAGGGCGGCGTCGCGGGCATGACGATTCCGGCGGCCCGGGATCTGGCGCAGTTCGGCATCCGGGTGAACACCATCGCCCCCGGCATCATCGACACCCCGATGCTGGCCGGTGTCACCGAGGAGTACCGCAAGGGCCTCGAGGCGGGCGTGCCGTTCCCGTCGCGGCTGGGCCGCCCGGACGAGTACGCGCAGCTGGCGCAGTACATCGTCGAGCACGACTACCTCAACGGCGAGACCATCCGGATGGACGGCGCGCTGCGCATGGCGCCGCGGTAACCACTCCTCCGGCAGAACGGGCCCGTCGTGCACGGCACGACGGGCCCGTCGCATGCACCTACCACAGCGCTTCACAACCGTTGCGTGCAGTGCGGTTCACGAGGTTGTCGGTGTGAGGGACCATACTGCTACACGTGTATTCGGGCAGTGGTGACCGGAACGGTCGCGAACATGAGGGCGGGCACTCCGAGCCGCCGGCGGCTGTGGTGTGCGCGTCCGGCGAGTTCGCGGCAGCCACGCCGGCGGCTGCCACAGCCACGCCGGCGGCTGCCACAGCCGCGCCGACGGCATCGGTCACCGCCTTCGTCGATGCCCGGTCCCTCATCGGCTGTCGTCATCGGCTGCATCTGAATTCCGCGCATCCCGAGGTGCTGACCGGGGTGACGGAGGATGCCGGGGTGGTGCAGCGCCGCGAGGCGGCCACCGCCCACCGCGAGCGGGTGCGCGATCTGCTGGTCGCCGCCGCCCCCGCGCAGTGGACGGTGATCGACCCCGCGCAATCGGCCGGGGCGCGCGCCGCGGCCACCATGCGGGCGTGCGCCGCCGGGGCGCCGCGCATCTGGGGTGCGCTGCTGCCGCAGGAGCCCGACACCGGGCGGCGCGGCGGCTCGGAGATCCTGCTGCGCGACGAGCAGCGCGGCGGCTATCTGCCGATCATCGTGGTCAACCACAAGGTCACCGACCCGCGGCAGCCCGATCCGGCCGAATTCCATCCGCTCACCACCGGCCTGTACGAATGGAATCCGCGGCCGGACCGCACCGTGCGCGTCCGCACCCAGCCGCGCGACCAGCAGCGGCTGGTCCATCTCTACCGGATGTTGCAGCGGCACGGGCTGGCGAGCCCGGCCCTGGTCGGCGGCGTCGTCGGCTTCCACGCCGACCGGGTGCTCATCCACGATCTGGGCCCGCTGCTCGACGAGTACGACCGCCGCTACGCCGATCGGATCGCGGTGGTGCGCGGCGAGCTGCCGACGGTGCCGTCCAAGGTGCCGGAATGCCGTCAGTGCCCGTGGTGGACCCGCAGCGAGACGCCGGACACCCCCAGCTGCGAGCGCTGGCTCACCGACCATCGCGATGTCAGCCTGGTCGCCGCCGGTTCGCGCGCGGAGGTGCTGCGCCGCCACTCCGTCGACACCATCGAGGATCTGGCGAACTGGACCGGCGACGCCCCCGACGACTGGCAGTACGAGCCGTTCGAGGAGGCCGTGGTCACCGCGCGGGCCTGGATCTCCGGAGCGCCGCTGGTCCGGCGCGTCGAGCGACTACGGGTGCGGCGGGCCGATGTCGAGGTCGACGTCGACCTGGAGAGCTATCAGGAGTACGGCGCCTATCTGTGGGGCACCCTGCTCGACGGCGTCTATCGCCCGTTCGTCAGCTGGGATCCGCTGCCCACCCGGGACGAGGCGCGTTCGTTCGCGGAGTTCTGGACCTGGCTGATGGAGATCCGCGCCGAGGCCGTCGCGAACGGCAAGACCTTCGCGGCCTACTGCTATTCGCGTACCGCCGAGGACAAATGGCTGTACGAGTCGGCACGCCGGTTCTCGGGCCTGCCCGGCGTCCCGACCGAGGCGCAGGTGCGTGAGTTCGTGGACGGGCCGCAGTGGGTGGACATGTTCGAGGCCGTCTCCACCCAGTTCATCTGCCCGAACGGCAAGGGGCTGAAGAAGATCGCCCCGGTCGCCGGATTCGCCTGGCGTGATCCGGAGGCCGGCGGCGAGGCGTCGATGAGCTGGTACCGGCTGGCCGTCGGCTACGACGGGCCGCCCGATATCGGCCAGCGCACCCGGTTGCTGGAATACAACGAGGACGATGTGCGCGCCACCAAGGCGTTGCGCGACTGGATGGCCCCCACCGAGCCGGGCGCCCGCAGCGCCGAGGCCGAGGTCCCGGCGATGGCGGACTTCCGCTGACCCGCGGGTGACCCTTCGGAGCGCCGGGGCCGCCGTCGTATTATGTCGACGTGACTGAGCACGTCGAACAATTGGAGTTTCAGGCCGAAACCCATCAGCTGCTGGAACTGATGATCCACTCGGTCTATTCGAACAAGGACACATTCCTGCGCGAGTTGATCTCGAATGCCTCCGACGCACTGGACAAACTGCGGCTGGAGTCGTTCCGGGACAAGGATCTCGCGGTCGACATCTCCGATCTGCACATCGAACTGGCCGTCGACGCGGAGAACCGCGTCCTGACCGTCCGCGACAACGGCATCGGCATGTCGCGCGACGAAGTGATCGACCTGATCGGCACGCTGGCCAAGTCCGGCACCGCGGAACTGCGCAAACAGTTGCTGGACGGCAAATCCGACGCCGCCGCCGAGGAACTCATCGGCCAGTTCGGCATCGGCTTCTACTCCACCTTCATGGTGGCCGACAAGGTCGCACTGACCACCCGCCGCGCCGGCGAGACCACCGCCACCCGCTGGGAGTCGCACGCCGGCAGCTCCGCCTACACCATCGAGACCCTGGAATCGGGCCCGCAGGGCACTGCGGTCTCGCTGCACCTGAAGCCCGCCGACCCGGACGACCACCTCTTCGACTACACGCTGGAGTGGAAACTCCGCGAAATCGTCAAGAAATACTCGGATTTCATCGCCTGGCCGGTCCGCATGCAGGTCGAGCGGACCGTCACCGAGGGTGAGGGCGAGGACGCCGAAGAGAAGACGATCATCGAGGATCAAATCCTCAACTCGCAGAAGGCGTTGTGGACCCGCCCGCGCAGCGAGGTGTCCGAGGACGAATACAAGGAGTTCTACAAGCACGTCTCGCACGCCTGGGACGATCCGCTGGAGATCATCCCGATGAAGGCGGAGGGCACCTTCGAATATCAGGCGCTGCTGTTCCTGCCCTCGCAGGCGCCGTTCGACCTGTTCAACCGCGAGCACAAGCGCGGCGTCCAGCTCTACGTGCGCCGGGTGTTCATCATGGACAACTGCGAAGAGCTGATGCCGGAGTACCTGCGCTTCGTGAAGGGCGTGGTCGACGCACAGGACCTGTCGCTCAACGTGTCCCGCGAGATCCTGCAGCAGGACCGGCAGATCCAGATGATCCGCAAGCGCCTGGTCCGCAAGGTGCTGTCGACGGTCAAGGACATGCAGTCCGCCGGCCGCGAGGAGGGCGGCGACGATTCGAAGTACCGCACCTTCTGGTCGGAATTCGGCCGGGTGCTGAAGGAGGGTCTGCTCGCCGATTTCGACAATCGCGAAACCATCCTGCAGGTCTCGTCGTTCGCGTCCACCCATTCGACCGAGAAGCTCACCACCCTCGCCGAATATCTCGAGCGACTGCCCGAGGGCCACGACAAGATCTACTACATGACCGGCGAATCCCGGCAGCAGATCGAGAATTCGCCGCATCTGGAGGCGTTCCGGGCCAAGGGTCTGGAGGTGCTGATCCTCACCGATCCGGTCGACGAGATGTGGGTCGGCTCGGTCACGGAGTTCGAGGGCAAGCAGTTCCAGTCCATCGCCAAGGGCGAGGTCGATCTGGAGACGGAGGAGGAGAAGAAGGCCTCCGAGCAGCTGCGCGAACAACAGGAGAAGGACTTCGGCGAGGTGCTGACGTGGTTGCAGCAGGCGCTGGACGAGAGCGTCAAGGAGGTCCGGCTGTCGTCGCGGCTGACCACCTCGCCGGCCTGTGTGGTCGGTGACGTCTTCGACTTCACCCCGCAGCTGGAGCGCATGTACCGGGCGTCGGGTCAGGAACTGCCGCAGACCAAGCGGATCCTGGAGCTGAATCCGACCCACCCGCTGGTCACCGGCCTGCGCGAGGCCTACGACAAGAACCGGGCCGCCGCCGACGAGGGCACCGACGGCGATCTCACCGCGACCGCCGAATTGCTCTACGGCACCGCGATCCTCGCCGAGGGCGGGGAGCTGAAGGATCCGGCCCACTTCGCCCGGATCCTCACCGATCGCCTGACGAAGTCGTTGTGATCACCCGGCCCGCGGCGCCACGGTGGTGACGCGGGCCGGTCCCTCGTGGAGCGTCAGCGCGACCGGATAGGGTTGTCGCAAACCGTGTGGCTCGTGGGCGGGTACACCGGCTGACGACCATCCGCCCACGGCGAACCAGCATGACGGAGGCCTACCCATGGGGTTGTTCACCAAGCGCTCGCGGCGCGCGAACCGCAAAGCCGAGGCGAAAGCCCTCAAGCACAAGGCCGGCCTGGAGGCGAAGCTCGGCGCCCGCAACGAGCGCAAACGTGACCGCGCCGAACTGCGCACCCAGCGGGACGTGGCCAAACAGCAGGTGGCGACCCTGAAGGCCCAGGAGAAGGCGGCACTGAAGACCGCCGCGAAGGCCGAGCGCGATCTGTTCAGCGTCGGCCAGGTGCGCAAATACCTGGGGGTGGCCCGGATCCTGGTGCCGGTGCTGGCCCCGCTGGCTTACCGCGCGGCGACCTTCGTGCGCGGTGAACTCGACACCCGCCGCGCCCGGCAGCTGGGCATCGGCATCGACCAGCTCACCGACTACTCCGGCCCCGGCGCCGCGTTGCAGGTCCGCATCGCCGGCGCCGAACAGACCCTGACCGAGCTGGAGCAGAAGTCCGATCAGAAGCGGGCCGAGGCCGGGCGCTCCCGCAGCGGTAAGAACGGCCGCGACGACGACACGGTGAAGTTCGTCGCCGGTACCCGGGACCGGCTCGACAGCCTGACCGCGGCGGTCCGCACCGCCGACCGGATGCCGGTGCCGCGCCGCCGCACGGTGCACGAGTCGATCTCGCACGAACTGGCCGATATCGAAGCGGACCTGCTGACCCGCCTCGGCGTGCACTGACCCCACCCCACTCGACCAGAGATCTCCCGTGCCCCCTGGTGACCGTTGCCGAATGCCGACCCCGGGCCCCGCGCCCGCCGGGTCCGCTTCGGCGTCGGCGCCCGGCCGGACCGCTGCGAACCGCTCGCCGGTACTGCCGCATCACGTCGTTACCCGGTCCGATCACCAGCTCGCGACGCATCGCGCCGTCCGCGCGAACATCCCCGCCGGCAGGCGGCGGAATCGGCCGGGCAGGCCACGCGACACCGGGATTCCGGGCCGGACCACGACGACCGGTCGAGCACCGGAGCGACCGCGACGCCACGAATGGCGGCAAGCCCGCGATACCCGCGGCGACAGCGGTCGTCACCGGCCGGCCGCCGCCGGCGTCGCCGAAGTGCGCGGTACCGCGCTGGGTCTGCTGTCGGCCGCGCTGGCAGTCGCCGCACACGGCCTCGGCGGTGGGGGTTTCCCGGACTCCACCGCGCTGATGCTGTTGTTCTCGGTGGCCGTGGTCGCCGGGACACTGGCGGCCGCCCTGCCACCCCCGGGCCGGATCACCGGCCGCGCCGGACTGCTCGCGGCTTTGGCCGGCGGCCAATGGATGGGCCATGAGGTGCTGACCGGGCTGATCGGTCATCAGCACGCGATGATCCACGCGGCGACCAGCCGGGTGACCGCCGCCGGATCGCCGTTCCCGCTCCCGATGTCCGGGCACGCGATGCTGATCGTCCACGCCGTCGCGGTGCCGCTGTGCGCGTTGCTGCTGGTCGCGGCGGAACGGCTGTATGCCGTTGTCAGCCGGGCGATCCGGGCCGTGACCGAGCGGCCCCGCCCGATCTTCCGGGTCGCCGGACCGGCCCGCCGACCCGGTGACCACCTCGAACTTCCCCGCTTTCTCCACCTGGGCGCGATCGCTGCGCGCGCCCCGCCGGTGCCGGCCTGATCCGCCGTCACCCGGGATCTCGCCCCGAGATCCCGTACCTCACACGAGAAAGCAGCATCCCCATGTCTGTTGCGTTGTCGCGCGCCCTGCTCGCCACCGGCGCCGCCGCCGGTCTGACCCTGCTGGCCGCCGGGACCGCCGCCGCCCATGTCACCGTCGATGCCCCGGGCGCGTCCCAGGGCGGCTACGGCTACCTCACCTTCCGGGTGCCGACCGAATCGGAGACCGCGTCCACCACCAAACTGTCGGTGCAGCTGCCGGCGGTGTCCTCGGCGCTCACCGAGCCGCTGGCCGGGTGGACCACGAAGATCGACAAGAACGACAAGAACCAGGTCACCGCCGTCACCTGGACCGCCGACCCGGGCAACCCGGGCGTCGGGCCGGGCCACTTCCAGCGCTTCGTACTCTCCGTCGGCCCGCTGCCGAAGCAAGCGTCGGTCAGTTTCCCGGCCGCCCAGACCTACAGCGACGGCAAGGTCGTCAACTGGAACGAGCCGATGAGCGCCGACGGCAAGGAGCCGGAGAATCCGGCGCCCATGCTGGCCCTGGCACCGAGCAAGGGCGGGGACGGTGACGACGACCACATGAGCGCCGCACCGGCGACCGCCGATCACGACGGCAACGGCTCCGACGACACCGCGCGCTGGCTGGGCGGCATCGGCTTGGTGCTGGGCGCGCTCGGCGCCGCGCTCGGGCTGGGCAGCGTGCTGCGCGGCCGCCGGTCATGATCCGGCGCCTGCTCGCCGGTCTGGTGGCGGGGCTGCTGCTGGGCGGGCTCGCGGTCACGGCCGCGGGCCCGGCGGCCGCGCACTCGATCGTGGTGTCCACCGATCCGGTCGACGGCGCTCAGCTGGACACCGGCCCGGCCCAGGTCAGCCTCACGTTCAACGAGAACCTGCAGACCAGCTTCCCGGCGCTGACCGTGGTCGGCCCGGACGGCAACCTGTGGTCGAAGGGGCAGCCGACCATCACCGGGCCGGTGATCAGCGTGCCGGTCGGCGCGCTGGGCCCGGCGGGCAGGTACACGATCGCCTACCGGGTCACCTCCGCCGACGGTCACCCGGTCAGCGGCACCCGCAGCTTCACGCTGACCCGGGCCGGCACCGGCACCCCGGGACCGAAGGCCGCCGACACCGGGGGCGTCGCCGCCGCCGGTTCCGGCGGCGGCTTCCCGTGGCTGTGGGTGTTCATCGTGGCGGCGGTCGTGCTGTTCGCCGGCGGGCTGGCGTTCGCGCTGTTCGGCGGACCACGGCAGCGTGGAAAGGGTTCGGCGGGCTAGTGGCGGGACAGGCGACCGGCGGCGGTTTCGGCAGACGGCGTTCGGCGCTGCTGCTGGTCGTCCCCGCCGCACTGCTGGGTGCGGGCTGGGCCTGGGCGCTGGCCGCCCCGGATCCGGTGCAGTTCGAGGCGCCGGTGCGGGGGCTGGCCGACTGCGCCGGGGCCGCCGTGCTCGGCCTGGCCCTGCTGCCGCGGTTGCAGGGCCCCGGCAGCGTTCCGGCCTGGCGGCCGCTGGCCGTCCTGGCCGGGCTGTGGGCGGTGCTGGAGTTGGTCCTGCTCGGCTGCCAGGCGGCCGAGGTGGCCGGGGTGCCGGTGGCCCGAGTGGGCGCCGGGCAGTTCGGCGTCTATCTCACCCGGGTCAGCACCGGTCAGGTCGGGATCGCGATCCTGATCGGCACGGCGCTGATCGCCGGGTACGGCGCGGTCGCCCACCGGCGGCCCGAACGCGCGGCGGCCGATCCGGTGCTGGTATTCGCGGCGGTGACGCTGACGCTGCGGCCGATCACCGGGCACATGTCGCAGCAGCCGTTCGGTTCGCTGCTGGCGGCCGTGCACGCGCTGGCCGCGGCGGCCTGGTTCGGGCTGTTGCTGGCGCTGGCGGTGGTGGCGCGCGGCCGCGGTGACTGGGCGACGCTGCTGCCGCGGTATTCGCGCTGGGCCTTACCGGCGGCGGTCGCGGTGACCGGCACCGGCGTCTGCAACGCGCTGGTCCGGCTCGGCGGTTTCACCCCGCTGCTCACCACCGGATACGGCCACATCCTGCTGGCCAAGACGGCGTTGCTGGTGGAGTTGCTGGCGTTGGGCTGGTGGTGGCGGCGCACCTGGGTGCCGCGGGCCGGCGCGCACCGGATCGGCGCGGAGAATTCGCTGCGCCGGGCGGTGACCGAGGTGCTCGCGATGGCGGTCGTGTACGGACTGGCGGCGACCCTGTCGGTCACCGCGTGAGGTCCGTTCGCGTGCCGTTCGGCGATACCACCTCCGACGGCGGAATCGATACCGTCTCGAGTCATCTCGAGAAATCCGGCAGAAAGGTCTCAGGGAGCTCGCGGGCGGAGCGTGGCAAGCTTGCTCCCGTGACCGAAACAGCCAAGACAGTCGCCACCGCCGATCTCGCGGACGAGATCGGTCCCGGCATCCGCAGCTGCGACACGCAGTTCACGCAGTTCGGTGGCCGCGAGCAGTTCGCGGGCCGCATCGTCACCATTCGCTGTTTCCAGGACAACCTGCTGGTCAAGCAGACACTGGGCGAACCCGGCGCGGGCCGGGTGCTGGTCGTCGACGGCGGCGCCAGCGTGCACACCGCGCTGGTCGGCGATCTCATCGCCGGGCGCGGGGTCGCCAACGGCTGGTCGGGTGTCGTGGTCAACGGCGCCGTCCGCGATTCGGCCGTGCTGCGCACCCTCGACATCGGTCTGAAGGCGCTGGGCACCAACCCGCGCAAGAGCACCCAGACCGGTTCCGGCGAACGGGATGTCGCGGTGGAGTTCGGCGGGGTCACCTTCACCCCGGGCGACATGCTCTACAGCGATCACGACGGGATCGTCGTCCGCGCCGAATGAATCGAGCCCGCCGGCTAACCGACGGTGACGACCCGGACCTGGTGCCCGGCCAGCGCGACCACGTCACCGGATTGCAGTTGCCGGCCGCGGCGTACTTCGACCTCGTCGTTCACCCGGACCAGCCCGGCGGCTATCACCGTCTTGGCCTCGGCGCCCGATTCGATGAGGTTGGCCAGCTTCAAGAATTGCCCGAGGCGTATGACGTCGTCATCGATCGGCACATCGACTGGATCCGACATGGGTACATCTTTACCTTCCCGTACGGGAGGAACCGAATCCGACCCCCGCGACCGGGGAGTTGCCGAGCCGTACGGTGGGGCGAGCGGCGGCGCGGACATACCCGCCGACCTTCTGCGATCGAGTGAGGCCAACATTCACACTGATGCGGTGACGTCGACGCAGGACCGGCAGTACGGCACTGCCACACCCCCGCCCATCGGGCCGCCGGCACCCGATCCGCGGCGGGGCCCGAGTTCCTCGGAGGTGCCGCACCGCGGCCACGGCCGGCTCAGCGGGGTCCCCCACCTCGCCGGGCTGGTGCTGGGGATCTTCGCGGTCCTGTGCACGTTGTGGAGCATCTCCCCCGGCCTGCGCTACATCATCGCGGTGCCGCGGCGCTACATCGACGCCTACTACTTCGACGCCCCGGAGACCAGCCTGGTCTGGGCGCTGGTCATCGGGCTACTGGCGGGCGCGACGGCCGGGCGCAAACGCATCGCCTGGTGGCTGGTCGTCGGCTACATGGCGTTGTTCGCGGTCGCCAACACGCTCGACTTCGCCGACGAACAGGACTGGAATGCGCTGGCCGCGCTGGTCGTGCACGCGGTCGTGGTGGTGCTGCTGGTCGCCGCCTGGCCGGAGTTCTACACCCAGGTGCGCCGCGGCGCGGTGTGGAAGGCGCTCGGCGCGCTGGCCGGCGGGCTGGTGGTCGGCTGGCTGCTGGGCTGGGGTCTGGTGGAGCTGTTTCCCGGCTCGCTGCCGCGCGGGCCGGAACGGCCACTGTGGGCGCTCGCGAAGGTCACCGCGACGATCCTGGTGGACACCAACAACTTCGACGGCAGCCCCCGGCACTGGGTGAATCTGCTGCTCGGCCTGTTCGGCGCGATGGCGCTGCTGGCGGCCGCGACCGTGCTGTTCCGGTCGCAGCGCTCGTCCAACGCCATGACCGGGTTGGACGAGTCGGCGCTGCGCGGGCTGCTGGAACGGTCCGATGTCGAGGATTCGCTCGGCTACTTCGCCACCCGCCGCGACAAGGCGGTGGCGTTCGCGCCCAGCGGCAAGGCCGCCGTCACCTATCGCGTGGAACTGGGCGTCTGCCTGGCCTCCGGCGATCCGATCGGCATGCGTGAGGCGTGGCCGCAGGCGGTCGACGCCTGGCTGCGGGTCGCCGATCAATACGGCTGGGCCCCGGCGGTGATGGGCGCGAGCGAGGTGGGCGCCACCGCCTACCGCCGGGCCGGACTGTCGGCGCTGCGGCTCGGCGACGAGGCGATCCTGGACACCCGCACGTTCTCGCTGGCGGGCCCGGATATGAAGCAGGTCCGCCAAGCCGCCAACCGGCTGCTCAAACACGGCATCACGGTCCGGATCCGGCGGCACAGCGAGCTGTCCGAGGCGGAGTTGCAGCAGGTGATCGCCCGCGCCGACACCTGGCGCGACACCGAGACCGAACGCGGTTTCTCGATGGCGCTGGGCCGCCTCGGCGATCAGCTGGACGGCAACTGCCTGCTGGTGGAGGCGGTCGGCCCGGTCATGCCCGGCGACGATCCGGGGGTCGGCGCCGACGGCGAGGACCGGGTGTGGGGCATGCTGTCGCTGGTGCCCTGGGGCCGCACCGGTGTCTCGCTGGATCTGATGCGCCGGGATCCCCAGGGCCCCAACGGGATCATGGAGCTGATGATCTCCCAGCTGGCGCTCACCTCGGAGCAGTACGGCATCACCCGGGTGTCGCTGAACTTCGCGGTGTTCCGCTCGGTGTTCGAGGAGGGCGGCCGGATCGGCGCGGGCCCGGTGCTGCGGCTGTGGCGCGGGGTGCTGATGTTCTTCTCGCGCTGGTGGCAGCTGGAGGCGCTGTACCGCTCCAATGTGAAGTACCAGCCGTTGTGGGTGCCGCGCTTCCTGCTGTTCGAGGAGCGCCGCCAGCTGCTGCGGGTGGGCGTGGCCAGCGCGCTGGCCGAGGGCTTCCTGCCGCGGCTGGGCAAACAGCCGGACGCGATGGAACACACCGGCCTGCATCCGGCGGTCCCGGCGACGCTGACCGGGCTGCACGCCGACGGCAGTCCGCCGGATCCGCCGCCGACCGGGCCGGAACAGGCCGTCTTCCGGCGCCCGGAACAGGTCCGGGTCCGGATGGACAAGGTGAGCCGGCTGGACGAGGCCGGGGTGGACGCCTATCCCGTCGCCTATCCCCCCACCCATACGGTGGCGGCGGCCCGGCGCTCGCCGAAGGGCACCACTGTGCGGGTGTGCGGGCGGTTGCTGCGCATCCGCGACTACGGCGGCGTCATCTTCGCCCTGCTGCGGGACTGGTCCGGGGAGATCCAGCTGGTCATCGACCGCGGCCGGGTCGGCCCGGCCCGGCTGCACGAATTCGACGAATTCTTCGACCTGGGCGATCTGATCGAGGTCAGCGGCCAGCTCGGGCACAGTCGCAGCGGTGAGCTGTCGCTGCTGGCGGCGGACTGGCGGATGATCGGCAAATGCCTGCACCCGCTGCCCGACAAGTGGCGCGGCCTGGCCGATCCGGAGGCCCGGGTCCGGCAGCGCTACGTCGACATGGCGGTCAGCACCGACACCCGCGAGATCCTGGCGAAGCGCAGCGCGGTGATGAAGTCGCTGCGGGACACCCTGAACCTCTGGGGCTTCCTGGAGGTGGAGACGCCCGTGCTGCAACAGGTGCACGGCGGCGCCAACGCCACGCCGTTCGCCACCCACATCAACGCCTACGACCTGGACCTGTACCTGCGCATCGCGCCGGAGCTGTATCTCAAGCGGCTGTGCGTGGGCGGCGTGGAGAAGGTGTTCGAGCTGGGCCGGGTGTTCCGCAACGAGGGGGTGGACTTCAGCCACAACCCGGAATTCACCATCCTGGAGGCGTACGAGGCGCACAGCGACTACGAGCGCATGATGCACGCCTGCCGGCAGCTGATCCAGAACGCCGCCACGGCCGCCAACGGCATGTGCGTGGCGCTGCGGCCGCAACCGGACGGCAGCCTCACCGAGGTGGACATCTCCGGCGACTGGCCGGTCCGGACCGTGCACGGCGCGATCTCGGACGCGCTCGCCGAGACCATCACCCCGGACACCGATCTGGAACGACTGCGGGTGCTGTGCGACAAGTCCGGCGTGCCCTACCAGTACGGCTGGGACTGCGGTCAGGTGGTGCTGGAGATGTACGAGCATCTGGTCGAATCCCGCACCGAGATGCCGACCTTCTACATCGACTTCCCCACCTCGGTGTCCCCGCTGACCCGCGCCCATCGCAGCATCGCCGGCGTGGCCGAACGCTGGGATCTGGTGGCCTGGGGGGTGGAACTCGGCACCGCCTACAGCGAGCTGACCAACCCTCTGGAACAGCGTGACCGGCTCACCGAGCAGTCGCTGCTGGCCGCCGGCGGTGATCCGGAGGCGATGGAACTGGACGAGGACTTCCTGCAAGCGCTGGAATTCGCGATGCCGCCGACCGGCGGGCTGGGGGTGGGCGTGGACCGCGTGGTCATGCTGATCACCGGCCGCAGCATTCGCGAGACGCTGCCGTTCCCGCTGGTCAAACCGCGTACTTCGCAGTAGCGGACCGGGTCCGTGCCGGGCGGGCGGACCCGGTACGGCACAGTGAAGGTCATGCAACTCGTCTTGGTTCGCCACGCCCAGCCGCAACGGGCGGTCACGACCTCCGGGATCGCCGACCCGGAACTGACCGACACCGGCTGGGCCCAGGCCGCACGGGTCCCGGCGGCGCTGGCCCACCACCGGATCGCTCGCGTGGTGAGCAGCCCCCAGCGCCGGGCCCGCGAGACCGCGGCGCCGCTGGCCGAGAAGCTCGGCCTGGACGTCGACATCGTGGACGGGCTGGCGGAATACGATCTCGGCCTGCCGCTGTACCTGCCGATCGAACAGGCCCGCGACAGCGATCTGAACACCCAGGCGGCCTACGAGCGGATCAAGGCCGGACATCTGCCGGAGGGCATCGACGCCGCCGGCTTCGTGGCGCGGGTACTGGCCGCCGTCGACGCGGTGATCGCCGCGGCGGATCCGGCCGATACCGTGGTCGCCTTCGCGCACGGCGGCGTCGTCAATGTCACGCTGCAACATCTGCTGAAACTCGAACTGCCGCTGACCTTTCCGATCGACTACTGCTCGATCACGCGAATATTGCAGTCGCGCACCGGTCGTCGCTCGGTGGCTACCGTCAACGAGAACGGGCACGTCTGGGACCTGTTGCCGCGCAATATCTCCCAGCCCTGAGCAGCGGACTCATGTTCCCAGCGATCTGCCAGCGTCCTGCTACGGGAATCTGAGCCGGGCCCTGTTACATGGTGGATGAGCCGCCGGAGAGGCGGCTGGATCCCACAGAGAGGCCATGACCTTGCCTTCCATGATGAAGTCCCGCCGGATGGCGGCCCGTATCGCCATCGCCGGCGTCGTGATCGCCGCACCGCTCACCGCGCTGGCCGTGCCCGCGTTCGCCGCCACCACCGACGGGTCGCAGTCCGCGGTCGCGATCGACTGGAACGACAACGGCCCCGGCCCGAACGACCACCGGGACCACGACGGGCCGCGTGACGATCACCGGGACCACGGCCAGGACCAGCCGGCGCCGCCGGCCCCGCAGCCGCCGCTGCCGCCGACCGGTTCCTTCGGCTGATATCCGCGCATCCAAGCGCGCCGAATTCCTCGGCGCCACTACGAGGGCCACCTCCGTATCGATGTGGCCCTCCGCATTTCACGGGTATCGGCGCGAAACCCGCTGGCGCATTTAGGACATCGTGTCAAGATGTAGATTCCTGTTCCCAGCGGATTATAAGGTTTATCGCACCTGTCCTTCAGAAATTCGACCTTCCATGGAGAACCATGAGCTCCGCACAGGCGTGACTCATGTTTTTCTACAGAAAGGCATTCCTTTGCGCTCCACGAACACAACTCGCGGTCGGCGGGTGACGGCCCGCATCGCGGTCGCCGGCGCCCTGCTCGCCGCCCCGCTGGCCGCGGTTGCCGCGCCCGCACTGGCCGCCACCGACGACGCCACCCCGAGTGCCGTCGCGGTCGACTGGGACCACGATCACGACCACGGCCCCTGGGATCACGACCACGACCACGGCCCCTGGGACCATGACCACGACCACGGCCCGTGGGATCACGACCACGATCGTGGTCCGGGTCCGTGGTGGCCGGGTGGCCCGGGCTACCCGCCGCTGCCGCCCACCGGTTCGTTCTGACGAACGTCGCACGCGCCCGGTGATTCCGGGTAGCCGGCAACAGCGAAGGCCACTCCCCCTCCCGGGAGTGGCCTTCGTTGTTCTCCGATATTCGAGAAAGCGGATCAGGCCATGCCGGCGATCCAGTTGTGCATCCAGGAGATCGCGGTCTGACCACCACCGACCTGGTAGAAGCCGTACGAGGTGTGCGTGCCGGAGCCGTAGAAGTCCGACAGCTGTTCGACCCGTTGCTTGTTCGCGTCCTCGGTGAGCTGCGATTGCAGGGTGGCCACGCCGCCGTGCGCCATCAGATCACCGATGATCGACCCGGCCTCCATCTGGTACCGCCACATGTTCAGCGGATTGGGATCCGAGGTCTGGGCCAGGAATCCCGCGAGCCGGAACAGATAGTCCTGATCGTCGGTGGAGCAGTACAGATCCCCGTCGGCGCAGATGGTCCGCACCCGGTCGCTGAGGAATCCGAAACCACCCACCCGCGGGCCACCGGCGCCCGCGCCGCCCACCGGCGGACCGACCAGCGCATCGGTCGGCGACCGCCGCGGATCGGAGATCAGGCCCACACCGGCCACCCGGTCCGGCGGCACCACACCCAGTCCGGTGCCGATCTCGGCCGCGAGGTCACCCGCGGCATCGGCGCCCTGGCTGTAGCCGACGATCGCGAAACGCGTTGCGCCACAACGGCGAGCCATATCGCCGAGGAGACCGCGGGCGTTGTCGGTCGCCTGCTTCTTGGACGCGCCGTAGATATCGCCCTCCCAGGGGAAGGCGGTCGCCGCGTAGTCGACGTAGTCGACGTCCACCGAGCCCGGTAGCCCGCGCGTGACCCCGGACAGCATGCCCGGACCGGACATGTCCTCGGGACGGTCCTTGCCCGTCTCCCAGGTACCGGGAATCGCAACGACATACAGATCGGGACAACCCGGATCGGCTGCCGCGACACCATTTCCGAACGCGATCCCGGACATCGAACCCAGCGCTGTCGCCGCGGCCACAGCCGTGGCGGCGGCAATCCTCTTCAACCGCATACTGCTCCAGTTCAGCCAGCCCCGACCCGTGGGGCTTCCGACCATGTATCGGTGATCATCATGTCGTCGCGGAATTGCGGTGTGGTTAACGCCGTCGAAACTGGTTACCCTACCTACGCCCGGCCGTCGATCTCCGCGGAACAGCATAAACGTTCCGCCGCTTCCGCGCTCATCACCTCGGCGCGTTTCGGCGAAAGCCACGGACCGGTCGGGCGAACACTGTCGATCCACCGGCGATCGAAACGTCGACGCCCCCGCGGAAGTTTCCGCGGGGGCGTCGAATTCGTGCATCCGGAACTATCGCTGCGCCATGGTGGTCGGCGCGATCGGCGCGGGCAGCGCGCTGTCGCCCTCCAGGTAGCGATCCGCCGCGGCGGCCGCGGACCGGCCCTCCGCGATGGCCCACACGATCAGCGACTGACCACGGCCCATGTCGCCGGCCACGAACACACCGGGAACCGTTGTCTGCCAGTTCTTGTCGCGCATGACGTTACCGCGCTGGTCGTAGCCGACACCGAGATCCGAGAGCAGGCCCGGCTTCTGGGGTCCGACGAAGCCCATGGCCAGCAGCACCAGATCGGCCTCGAGGGTGAAATCGGTACCCTCGACCTTCTCGAAGCGGCCGTTGACATTCGTCACCTCGTGCGCCTGCAGGCCGGTGACCTTGCCGTCCTCGCCGACGAAACGTTCGGTGTTGACCGAGTAGACCCGCTCGCCGCCCTCCTCATGCGCCGAGGACACCCGGTACATCAGCGGATAGGTCGGCCACGGGGTCGAATCGGCGCGCGCGGCCGGCGGCCGCGGCATGATCTCGAACTGGTGCACGCTCGCCGCGCCCTGCCGGTGCGAGGTGCCCAGGCAGTCGGCGCCGGTGTCGCCACCGCCGATGATCACGACCTTCTTGCCCTTGGCATTGATGGGCGGAAGACCATCGGCATCGGCGATGTCGTCGCCGAGCTGCACCCGGTTGGCCTGCGGCAGGAATTCCATCGCCTGGTGCACACCGTCCAGATCCCGGCCCGGGACCGGCAGATCGCGGGCGATGGTCGAGCCACCGGCCAGCACCACCGCGTCGTACTTCTCCCGCAGCTGGGCCGCGGTGATGTCGACGCCGACGTTCACCCCGGTCTTGAAGATGGTGCCCTCGGCCTCCATCTGCGCGATCCGGCGGTCGATGAACCGCTTCTCCATCTTGAATTCCGGAATGCCGTAGCGCATCAGACCGCCGATGCGGTCGTCGCGCTCGAACACGGTGACCGTGTGGCCCGCCCGGGTCAGCTGCTGGGCGGCGGCCAGCCCGGCGGGGCCGGAACCCACGACGGCGATCCGCTTACCGGTCAACCGGGTCGGGTAGACCGGCTGCACCCAGCCCTCGTCGAAGGCATTCTCGACAAGTTCGACCTCGACCTGCTTGATGGTCACCGGATCCTGGTTGATGCCGAGCACACACGACGCCTCGCACGGCGCCGGGCACAGCCGCCCGGTGAACTCCGGGAAGTTGTTGGTGGCGTGCAGGCGATCGATACCGTCGCGCCACCGGCCCTTGTACACCAGGTCGTTCCACTCGGGAATCAGGTTGCCCAGCGGACAACCGTTGTGGCAGAACGGGATACCGCAATCCATGCAGCGGCTGGCCTGGGTCTGGAGGGTGTCGTGCGAGAACTTCTCCTCGTAGACCTCTTTCCAGTCCAGCAGGCGCAGTGGCACCGGCCGGCGCTTCGGCAGTTCCCGGCTCGTGTGCTTCAGGAATCCCTGTGCGTCAGCCACGTGCAGCCTCCATGATCGCTTCCTCCACGTCCCGGCCGTTCTTCTCGGCCTCGGAGATGGCGAGCAGAACCTTCTTGTAATCGCGCGGCATGACCTTGACGAAGTGGTTCACCTGCTGAGACCAGTCGCCGAGGATGCGCTCGGCCACCACGGAACCGGTCTCGTCGCGGTGCCGGGTCACGATGTCGTGCAGCCAGGTGAAGTCGTCACCGGACAACGGCTCGATCGCCTCCGCCTGCTCCGTCGAGATGTTCGTGGCGAAGGCGCCGTCCGGGTTGTAGACGTACGCGACGCCGCCGGACATACCCGCGCCGAAGTTGCGGCCGGTGGCGCCGAGCACGACCACCCTGCCTCCGGTCATGTACTCGCAGGCGTGGTCGCCGACGCCCTCCACCACCGTGATGGCGCCCGAGTTGCGCACGGCGAACCGCTCGCCGACCACACCGCGGATGAACGCCTCGCCGCTGGTCGCGCCGAACAGGATCACGTTGCCCGCGATGATGTTGTCCTCGGCGACGAAATCCGCCGGGGCGTTGAGCGACGGGCGCACCACCAGGTGGCCGCCGGACAGGCCCTTGCCGACGTAGTCGTTGGCGTCACCGAGCACCCGCAGCGTGATACCCGCCGGGACGAACGCGCCGAAGCTGTTGCCCGCGGAGCCGGTGAAGGTGATGTCGATGGTGTTGTCGGGCAGGCCCGCGCCACCGTAGAGCTTGGTCACCTCGTGGCCGAGCATGGTGCCGACGGTCCGGTTCACGTTGGTGATCTTGGTGTCGAACTTCACCGGCTCGCCACGTTCCAGGGCGTCGGCGGCCTGGGCGATGAGCTGGTTGTCCAGCGCCTTGTCCAGCCCGTGGTCCTGGGACTTGGTGTTGCGGCGGTCCTGGTACATGAACGCCGTCTCGATGTTGTCGAGGATCGGCGACAGGTCCAGCTTGCTGGCCTTCCAGTGATCCTTGGCGCGGGTGGTGTCGAGCAGGTCGACCCGGCCGATCGCCTCGTCCAGCGTGCGCAGGCCCAGCGCGGCCAGGTGCTCGCGCACCTCCTCGGCGATGAACAGCATGAAGTTCTCGACGAACTCCGGCTTACCGGTGAACCGCTGCCGCAGCACCGGATTCTGCGTGGCCACGCCCACCGGGCAGGTGTCCAGGTGGCAGACCCGCATCATGATGCAGCCGGAGACCACCAGCGGCGCGGTGGCGAAGCCGTACTCCTCGGCGCCGAGCAGCGCGGCGATCAGTACGTCGCGGCCGGTCTTCATCTGGCCGTCGACCTGCACCACGATCCGATCGCGCAGGCCGTTGAGCAGCAGCGTCTGCTGGGTCTCGGCGAGGCCGAGCTCCCAGGGACCGCCCGCGTGCTTCAGCGAGGTGAGCGGCGAGGCGCCGGTGCCACCGTCGTGGCCGGAGATCAGCACCACGTCGGCGTGCGCCTTGGAGACACCCGCGGCGACGGTGCCGACGCCGGGCTCCGCGACCAGTTTCACGTGAATCCGCGCCTGCGGGTTCGCGTTCTTCAGGTCGTGGATCAGCTGGGCCAGATCCTCGATCGAGTAGATGTCGTGATGCGGCGGCGGCGAGATCAGGCCGACGCCCGGCGTCGAGTGCCGCACCTCGGCCACCCACGGGTAGACCTTGTGCGCCGGCAGCTGACCGCCCTCGCCGGGCTTGGCGCCCTGGGCCATCTTGATCTGGATGTCGGTGCAGTTGGTCAGGTAGTGCGCGGTCACGCCGAAGCGGCCGGAGGCCACCTGCTTGACCGCGCTGCGCCGCCAGTCGCCGTTCTCCTCGACCTCGAAGCGGGCCGGATGCTCGCCGCCCTCGCCGGAGTTGGAGCGGCCGCCGAGCCGGTTCATCGCGATCGCGAGGGTCTCGTGCGCCTCCGAGGAGATCGAGCCGTAGCTCATCGCGCCGGTGGAGAACCGCTTCACGATCTCGGTGGCGGGCTCGACCTCGTCGATCGAGATCGGCTTGCGCTCACCGGTCCGGAAGGCGAACAGGCCGCGCAGCGAGGCCAGTCGCTCGGACTGGTCGTCGACGAGCTTGGTGTACTCCTTGAAGATCCGGTACTGGCCGCTGCGGGTGGCGTGCTGCAGCTTGAACACCGTGTCCGGATTGAACAGGTGGTACTCGCCCTCGCGGCGCCACTGGTACTCGCCGCCGACCTCGAGCTCGCGGTGCGCGCGCTCGTTGTGGTTCTCCAGGTAGGCGATGGCGTGCCGGGCCGCCACGTCGGCGGCGATGTCGTCGAGCCCGATGCCGTCCAGCGGCGACTTCAGACCGGTGAAGTACTGGTCGACCAGCTCCTGCGAGAGGCCCACCACCTGGAACAGCTGGGCGCCGCGGTACGAGGCGATGGTGGAGATGCCCATCTTGGACATCACCTTCAGCACGCCCTTGCTTGCGGCCTTGATGTAGTTGCCGACCGCCTTGCGGTAGTCGGCCCCGATATCGGCCTGGCCGAGCGACAGCGCGCCGCGCTCCAGCATGTCCTCGAGCGACTCGAAGGCCATGTACGGATTCACCGCGGCCGCGCCGAAACCGTTCAGCAGGGCCATGTGGTGCACCTCGCGGGCGTCACCGGCCTCCACCACCAGACCCACCTGGGTCCGGGTGCGGGCACGCACCAGATGGTGGTGCACCGACGCGGTGAGCAGCAGCGACGGGATCGGCGCCAGCTTCTCGTTGGACTCCCGGTCGGACAGGATGATGATCCGCGCGCCGCCGTCGATGGCCGCCGACACCTGGGTGTTGACCGCCTCCAGCGCCTTGCGCAGGCCCTTGCCGCCCTTGCGCACCGGGTACAGGCCGTGCACGACCACCGAGCGCAGGTCCGGCCGGCTGCCGTCGTCGTTGATGTGGATCAGCTTCGACAGCTCGTCGTTGTCGAGGATCGGCTGGGTCGTGGTGATCTGCCGGCAGGATTCCGGACCCGGGTGCAGCAGGTCGGCCTCCGGGCCGATGGTGCCGCGCAGGCTGGTCACCACCTCTTCCCGGATCGCGTCCAGCGGCGGGTTGGTGACCTGGGCGAACAGCTGCGAGAAGTAGTCGAACAACAGTCGCGGCCGGGACGACAGCACCGCGATCGGGGTGTCGGTGCCCATCGAGCCGAGCGCCTCGCCACCGGTGGTGGCCATCGGGGAGATCAGCAGATTGAGATCCTCGGTGGTGTACCCGAAGATCTGCTGCCGGATCCGCACCCGGTCGTGCGGCATGTGCACGTGCGGGCGATCGGGCAGGTCGGCGAGCTTGATCACGCCGTCGTCCAGCCACTGCTGGTACGGCTCGGACGCGGCCAGTTCGGACTTGATCTCGTCGTCGCCGATGATGCGGCCCTGCGAGGTGTCGACCAGGAACATCCGGCCCGGCTGCAGGCGGGCCTTCTTGACCACCCGGGCCGGATCGATGTCGAGCACGCCGACCTCGGAGGCCATCACGACCAAGCCGTCGTCGGTGACCCAGATGCGGGACGGGCGCAGGCCGTTGCGGTCCAGCACCGCGCCGACGACCGTGCCGTCGGTGAACACCACCGAGGCCGGGCCGTCCCACGGCTCCATCAGCATCGAGTGGTAGCGGTAGAAGGCGCGGCGGGCCGGGTCCATCGACTCGTGCCGCTCCCACGCCTCGGGGATCATCATCAGCACCGCGTGGGGCAAGCTGCGGCCGCCGAGGTGCAGCAGTTCCAGCACCTCGTCGAAGCGGGCCGTATCGCTGGCTCCCTTGGTACAGACCGGGAAGATCTTCTCCAGCCGGTTGTTGCCGGACTGGTCGTAACCGAAGACGTCGGAGTTCAGCAGCGCCTCGCGGGCGCGCATCCAGTTCTCGTTGCCGGTGACGGTGTTGATCTCACCGTTGTGCGCCACCCGGCGGTACGGGTGCGCCAGCGGCCAGGACGGGAACGTGTTGGTGGAGAACCGGGAGTGCACCACGCCCAGCGCGGATTCGATGCGATCGTCCTGGAGGTCCAGGTAGAACGCGCGCAGCTGCGGGGTGGTGAACATGCCCTTGTAGACGAAGGTCTCGCCGGACAGGCTCGGGAAGTACACCGTCTCCTTGCCCACGGGGCCCTCACCGGCGCCGGAGCGGCCCAGTTCGTGCTCGATGCGCTTGCGCACGACGTAGGCCCGTCGCTCCAGGTCCATGCCGGAGAGCTGCTCGGCGCCCTCGGCCGGGGAGGCGATGAACAACTGGCGGAAGGTCGGCATGGCGTCGCGCGCCAGCGCGCCCAGCGACGACTCGTCGATGGGTACCTCGCGCCAGCCCAGGACGGCCAGGCCCTCTTCCTTGACGATCTTCTCCACGCCGTAGCAGGCGCGGGCGGCCTCGCGACGGGCCTGGGGCAGGAAGGCGATACCGGTGGCGTAGGAACCGACCGGCGGCAGCTCGAAATCGGCTCCCTTCTCGGCCAGGACGGCCCGGAAGAACTTGTCCGGGAGCTGGATCAGGATGCCGGCACCGTCGCCGGAGTTGGGCTCGGCGCCGGCGGCACCGCGATGCTCCAGGTTCAACAGCGCGGTGATCGCCTTGTCGACGATGTCGCGGCTGCGACGGCCGTGCATGTCGACGACGAACGCGACACCACAGGCGTCGTGCTCGTACGCCGGGTCGTAGAGACCGACGGGGCCAGGTGACCTATGGCCAGGAAGTTGCGTCATGCCCTCTGCCTTCAAAAAAATCAGGCCTTCGATGAATGCGGCCTTCGCCGAACGCCTCCGTCTAGACTGCATCCGGACGGACGTTTCTCCAGACCAGCGGCGCTGATGGTCTTCCCTGCAGTCAACTTTCCAGTTGTCCACCCGCTCCGGATGTCGTCGTCGGGTGCTCGGTGGTAGCGGGCTTCTCGAGTCGCCACTACAACCGCGCCGTTCCCTCCCGGTAGGGATAGCTGTATTCGTCGGCCTCGGCCGATCCGGGTGATGCAGTCGGACATTTAGTACCGACGTAAGAGCAAACGATAAGTCAGGACCGGGGCGCAACCAACTAAGGTTGCGCTAATTACCGCTTCTACCTGGGCTTCTTCATCGGTCCTCCACTACCTGCGCGTTCTCCAGTGTAAAGCAGGCAACGCGGATCGCCGCAGTCGGCTTCGCCACTGTGGCAGACGCGGTACCGCCGCGGTAGCCAGCCGTCCAGCATGCGCGCGACATGCCGTCCGACCTGCACCGCAACAGAATTCCCCGGGGTCGCCCCCGACAAACCACCGACCGGTACGGCTAACTTCCCGGACACCTGCCCGTGACATGACGGATACGCGGGCGACATGCTCCGCATACGTTACGACCGTACGGCATGATTCCGTACGGCCCTAGATTGGCAATCTCACAGCAAACTATAACCAGGTCGCTGCGGGCGTTACTGTGCGATCCATCACACCCCCGCCCACCGCACCCGGATCTTGTGACGATAACCACATCCGGGCCGCGACGCGCGGTACGGCCCGCGCGGGCCTGCCACCCTGAACCCATACCGTCGCCTGCCATACCGTCGCCGCCGACCGGCCGATACGGTGCCGGCGGCGGCCGAACCGGGACCGGAGAGGCTGTGAACTCATGACCACCGCACCCACCCGGCCCCGAGACGCTCCACCGGTCCGGCGCGCCCGGCTCGGTGGTGCTCCGCTCACCCGGCTCGGCAGTGCCCGGCTCGTCGGCGCCCCGCTGACCTGGCTCGGCGGCGGCGGTTCCGACCTCGACGACCCGCACGAACGGTCCGGCTACGCGCTGTCGGGCGCGCTCGTGATCGTGATCGCCGCCGCCGCGGGCACGGTCACCGGCCTCGCGGGCGCCGCGGCCGCATGGTCACCGGCCGCCGTGGCCGCCGCCGCAGCCGGTTCCGCCGTGGTGGTCGGCGGGGTGTCGCGGGCGCTGGCCACCGCCTCCTACTCCGCTCGCGCCGACGGCGCCCGCGGTGACCGCCTCGCCCGCATCGCGGTGGCCGTGCTGATCGGCCTGGTCGTGGCGGAGCTGGCGAGCACGGTACTGCTCGGCGCCGCCGTGGGTCGCAGGCTCGACGCGCAGGCCCGGCAGGCCGCCGACGGCACCACCGCGGTGGTCACCGCCCGCGCCGCCGCCGACGCCGCCCGCAGCGACCGGGCCGTGCTCGGCGCGACCCTGATCCAGGCCCGCGCCGACAGCGACCGGGCGCTGGTCGTCGCCCGCTGCGAATTCCATCCGACGCCGGAATGCCCGCAGACGATGATCACCGGCGTACCCGGCTACGGCCCGGAGGAACGCACCGCCGACTCCATGCTCGACGATGCCCGCGCCCGGCTGACCGCCGCCGAGGCCCGGATCCCGGTGCTCGACCAGCGGGTGGCCGCCGGCGACGCGGCCGTCGACCGGGCCCGCGCCACCGCCGTGGCCGGCGCCGGTCGCGGCCTGGGCGCCCGCTGGCTGGCGATGAACGGCGAGACCACCGCCCATCCGGGCGCGCTGCTGCTGCGGCTGGCGGCCGCCGCGGTGGCCGTGCTGGTGGCGCTGCTGCCCCTGCTGCTGCGCTGGTGGCGGGGCGAGACCTCGCTGGATCGGCGGCTCGCCGCGCGCACCGTCGTCGCGCGGGCCGAACAGGACGCGGCGACCGCGGTCACCGTCGCCCGGACCGAGGCCCGCGCCGACGCCGAACGATTGCGCGTCGAGCGGGAGACCGCCGTCGCCCGGCTGGCGGCGGAGGCCGATACGGCCATCGAGAGCGAACGACAGCGCCGCCGCGTCGTCGCGGCCATCGGCACGCTGGAGATCGGCGTCACCGAACCGTCGCGGCACGTGGTCGCCGCGCCGGCCGCCACCGCGCACCATCCGGACCCTCGCGCCGACCAGGAGCAGATCGTGACCCCACCGCACCGGCCCACCGCACCGACCGGCGACCTGGAACTGCCGCTGATCGGCGCGATCCCGTTCACCGGCGCGGCCGCGCGGCTGATCCGACCGCTGGTCCCGGCCTTCGTCACCGAGGCCGTCGACACGGCGCTGGGCACCGCGGCGGCTCCGCTGCGCACCGTCCGGCAGGTCTTCGAGGAGGCCGAGGAGATCACCTTCACGCTGCGGCGCACCCGCCGGGTGACGGTCGAGACGCAGGCGCCGGGTCCGATCGCCGAACATCCGATCGTGGATCTCAGCGATCCGGCCTATCTGCATCCGGCCGGATCACCGCGGTCCGATGCCGATCCGGAGCTCACCGACGCGACGTCCGCACCCGGTGAGCTGCGGCCCGGCGGAGCGCGCGGCCTGCCGCACTGATCCGCGGCACGCGCCGAAGTGATTCGCACAAGCAATGTTTCACGTTGAACAAGTCCAGCGCCGAACCCCGCCTGCCCGGCCGTGGCGCCGATCATCGTGTCGGAACGAGCCGGATGTCGGCCGGGACCGATAGACTCGGGCGCGTGTTTCCAGGCGAGGCCGCGGGGGCCGGTCCGTCGCCCGATCCGGCGAGCGGTGCCGTGCGGCCCGATCCGGCGGATGCCGGGCTCGACGCACCCGAATCGATTCCGGTGCGGCCGCTGGGTTTCCGGGAATTGCTGGACCTGCCGTTCGCGCTGATCCAACCGCAGATCGCG
Source organism: Nocardia sp. alder85J (assembly GCF_020176955.2). Lineage (GTDB taxonomy): Bacteria > Actinomycetota > Actinomycetes > Mycobacteriales > Mycobacteriaceae > Nocardia. Next base: position 361,908 of record NZ_JAIUCZ020000008.1, on the reverse strand, counting down.
GCGCTGGCCGCCACGACGGGCCTCGTCCTCGCCGTCGCCGAGGGCATCGTGCTGGCGGTCACCGCGGCCGGATCGGCGGCCACCGGCGGCTCCGACGCCGGAACCGCCTGGTCGGCGATCCTCGCGACCGTAGTCTGCGGTGGTGCACTGCGATTCGTGGTGCGGGCGGTGACGGTGCCGATCGGGCTGGCCCGGGTGCGGCAGCGGCCGATCGGCATCCGGCCCGCGCTGGCACTGATCTCCGGGAGATTCGGCGCCCTGCTGAATCTGCAGGTCCGGTACACGGTGGTCGGCCTCGGCGTGCTCGCGCTGGGCACGCCACTGCTGATCACGCTGCCACCGGCGCTGGTGTGGCTGGGCTGGCTGCGGGCACGCCAATTCACCGCGGTACCGGTGCTTTTCGAGGAGGGTGGGCCGGCCGCGGTCGCCGTCCGGCGCGCCAAGACGCTGTCCGCCGGGGCACAGTGGCGGCTGGCCCGGCTGTCCTGGACGCTGCGGCTGGTGTCGCTGCTGCTGATGCCGCCGCTGATCGGGCTGATGTACTTCGTGTCGAGCATCTCCGGCACCCATCGCTGGCCGATCATCGCGCTCGCCGTCGCCACGGTGCTGATCCTGCTCGCCCTCGTCGAAATGGTGGAGTCGGCCGCCCGGGTGCTGGCCTACGTCGACCGGCGGTGCCGCCGCGAGGCCTGGGACGTCCGGTTGCCCGGAGCGGCCCTGGAGGGGGTGCGATGACCGATCCGGACCGGGTGCCACCGCCGGCCGGGCTGGGACCGGCGGGCGCCCATCGCGAGGCCGCCGCGGCGGCCGCCGCGCGGGACGATTTCGACACCGCCCTGCGCGAACGCTTCCGCGCGGTGCTGCGCGGACTGGAACAGGGTGGCGCCCTGCCGGTGCGGCGCTCGCGCACCGCGCGGGAGACCGCCACGGACGCCGCGCCGCTGATTGAATTGTCCGATGCCGCCGCCAGTTTCGACGAGGTCGTCTACGGCGGCCGCACCGCGACGGCCGACGAATACCGGCGGCTGACCGATTCCGACCGTTTCTCCCAGGCCCCGCCGCCGCCACCGGAGCCGGTGGAACTCGTCGCCGCCGACCGGAACCGTTCCCGCACACCGCGCACCCGCGGCCGGTTCACGCTGCCCGGCGACCGCCGCATCTGGCTCGCCGCGCTGGCCGCCGTCCTGCTCGCCCTGCTGGTCCTGCTGCTGATCCGGCTGGCCACGGCGCCGCACGCACCGCCGGCGCCGCAGCCGACCGTGCCGCACCCACCCCAGTCGCCGCCGTCCCCGCCCGATGTCGACTGGGGTTCGGGCGACGATTCGATCTTCTCCCGCTGGCCGCACTGGCTGGCCTACGGCGGGTTGCAGTGGTTGCTCTGCGCGGCCGTGGTGGTGTGGTGGCGGGCGCGCCGGCGCGGCGCGCTGGTCGGCGAGCCCCGCCCGGTGGAGGCCCCCGCCCACGAACTGCTGAGCGGCCATGCCGCGCTCTACCGTCGCGCCCGCGACCACGCGCACGTCGCGGCGATCCTGCGGGCGGCGACCCTGCGCCGCATCCGGCCCGCCCTCGACCTCGCCGCCGGCGCCCCGCCCGACCGGGTGGTGGCGGCGATCGCACATCGCACCGGGATGCCGCCGGATCACCTCGGCGCCACCTTGTTCGGTCCGGTGCCCGATACCGGCACCCTGACGGCGGTCGCCGGGCAATTGCTCCGGATCGAGACGGAACTGGATCGAAACCGGGACCATGGGATGCGACCGGTATGACGACGAACCCCACGGCATATCCGGTCATCCGGCATGCCGGACCACACCGACAGGCGCGACCGGGCCGGATCGACCGGCGCCGGTACGACGGCCGCCGCAGCTGAAAAGGCAGAGATGACCGAGCTGACCGATACGACATCCACCGACGCGACGACGCGGCTGACCGCGACCGGGCCGGACGCCGCCCCGACCGCCGACGAGGCGCGACAGGCGCTCGGCGCGCTGCGCGCGGAGATCGGCAAGGCGGTGGTCGGCAACGATCCGGCCGTGCTGTTCCTGGTGCTCGCCCTGCTGTGCCGCGGCCACGTGCTGCTGGAAGGCGTACCCGGGGTGGCGAAGACGCTGCTGGTCCGCGCGCTGGCGGCGGCCCTGGACCTGGAGCACGCCCGGGTGCAGTTCACCCCCGACCTGATGCCCGGCGACGTCACCGGATCGCAGATCTACGATCCGCGATCGGCCCAGTTCACCTTCCGCCGCGGCCCGGTGTTCACCAATCTGCTGCTCGCCGACGAGATCAACCGCACCCCGCCGAAAACCCAATCGGCCCTGCTGGAGTCGATGGAGGAGCGGCAGGTGTCCGTCGACGGGCAGCCGCAGCCGCTGCCCGACCCGTTCGTCGTGGTCGCGACCCAGAACCCGATCGAGCAGGAGGGCACCTATCCGCTGCCCGAGGCGCAGCTCGACCGGTTCCTCTTCAAGGTCGACGTCAGCCTGCCCGATCGCGACGCGGAATTCCACGTGCTCCGGCGGCACGCCACCGGCTTCGACCCGCGCGACCTGGCCGCGGCCGGATTGCGCCCGGTGGCCGGGCCCGCCCATCTCGCGGCGGCCCGCACGGCGATCGGCACGGTCACCGTCGGCGCCGAGGTGCTCGCCTACATCGTCGACCTGTGCCGCGCCACCCGCACCGCACCGGCGGTGCAGCACGGTGCCTCCACCCGCGGCGCGACCGCGGTGCTGGCCGCCGCCCGCGCCTACGCCTGGCTCACCGGCCGCGGCTTCGTCACCCCCGACGACGTGAAGGCGGTCGCGACGACCGTGCTCCGGCATCGACTGCAACTGCGGCCGGAGGCGCAGCTGGACGGGGTGACCGCCGAGAGCGTGCTGACCGCGCTGCTGCTGTCGGTCCCGGTCCCGGTGTAGCCCGATGGTGCTGACGGGCCGGGCGGCCGTACTGGCGGCCGCGGCCGCGCTGATCGTCATGCTCGCGGCGCCCTCCTGGGCCGGGGTGGTGGTGACGACGAGCCTGCTGCTCGTCGCGATCGCCGTGGATGTCGCGACCGCGGGCCCGGCGGCCCGGCTGACACTGTCCCGACCGCCGCTGACCGTGGTGCGGGCCGGTCGGGAGACCGGGGTGACGCTCGAGGTGGTGAACACCGGCGCCCGCACGATCCGCGGCCGGCTGTGGGACGACTGGCCGGACAGCGCCCGCGCCACCCCCGTCGCCGCGCACCGGCTGCGGCTGCCCCCGAACACCAAATTCGGCGTCACCACCCGGTTGTCCCCGGCGCAGCGCGGGGACCGGGTGGCCGGGCCGGTCACCCTGCGGCTGATCGGCCCGCTGGGCCTGGCCGGCCGGCAGGTCCGCCGTACGGTCCCGGCCCGGGTCCGGGCCCTGCCCCCGTTCCGCGCCGAACGGATCCTGGTCTCGAAGGTGAAGCTGGTCCAGCATCTGGAGGGCCGCAATGTGGTGAACATGCGCGGCCAGGGTTCGGAATTCGATTCCTTCCGCGAATACGTCGCCGGTGACGACGTCCGGGCCATCGACTGGCGGGCCACCGCGCGGGCGACCGACGTCCTGGTCCGCACCTGGCGGCCGGAACGCAACCGGCATGTCCTGATGCTGCTCGACACCGGCCGGTCCGCGGCGGGCCGCGTGAGTTCCCGTGCCGCGGGGACGGCCGGTCCGGGCGGTTCCACGCCGACAGGTCCGGTCGGCTCCACCGCGGCCGGTCGGGACGGTGCCACGGCGGCGAATCACCACGGCGGCGCCGCGCCCGGACAATCGGGCCGCCCGAACCCGGCGGCCGGTCGTCCCGTCCTCGACGGCACCCGGCTGGACGCGAACATCGAGGCGGCGCTGCTGCTGGGCGGGCTGGCCGCGGCGGCGGGCGACACCGTCGACCTGATCGCCTACGACCGGTCGGTGCGCGCCGAGGTCCGGGGCGCGAGCGGTCGCGGTGTGCAACCGACGTTGATGCACGCGCTGTCCGGGGTGGTGCCGGCGCTGGTGGACACCGATACCGCCGGCCTGGTGCGCACGGCGATCCGGTACGCCCGCCGGCGCAGCCTGGTGGTGTGGTTCACCAGCCTGGACGGCGCCCTGGTGGAGGAGAACCTGCTGCCGGTGCTGCCGATCCTCACCGCGCGGCACCGGGTGCTGCTGGTCTCGGTCACCGATGCGGAACTGACCGCGGCGGCCGGGACCCGCGGCACCACGGCCGAGGTGTTCACCGCCGCGGCGGCCGAGAGCGCGCTGGCCGAACGCGCCCTGGTCCGCGAGACGCTGCGCCGCCGCGGGGTCGAGGTGATCGCGGCCGACGCGGAACAGCTGCCGGGCCTGCTCGGCGACGAATATCTGGAACTCAAGCAGTCCGGCGCGGTCTGACCGCCGCTACCAGGAGACGTGTTCCAGCGGCATGAGATTCGGCTGGGCGGGCACGCCGAGGGTGCGGCGTTGCCGCTCGGAGATGACGGCACCGAGGATGTGCAGCGGCGGACTGCCCGGCGGCGGCACCGCACGGATCCGCGCGCACACGGCGGTCACCAGCGCCTGTCCCAGCCGCTGCTGGGTCTCCGGGGTCAGTTCGAAGTATCGGGTGAGGTAGTGCCGGGTGGGCAGCGCCAGATCCTCGGTGAGCCCGGACAGGTCGAGTTGCCGCGCCCACTCCTGCATCCAGGGCGGCATGATCGCCAGCTTGGGCCACGGGATCCTGGTGCGGTCGTAGACCACCACGGTCCCGGCCAGCACGTCGCCGACCCGCCGCGCCCGCGCCGAGCACAGCGAGGTCAACACCCCGATCGCACCGAACACCCCGAAGGCCCAGAAGTCGATGATCACCGCGGCCAGGCCGCGGGTGAGGGCGTGCCGGAAGTCGATCGGGCCGCCGTCGCCGCGCACCACCCGCAGCCCGAGCGCAGCCTTGCCCGGGGTGCGGCCGCGCAGCAGCGTCTCCCAGACGATCGGATATCCGGCCAGCACGGCCACGAACGTGACCGTGAACGCGGTGTCCCACCAGGCCAGATCGGCGCCGAAGAGGGCGAGCAGCGCCATCACGCCGACAGTGAGCCCCCAGCCCAGCATCACCTGCAGCAGCACGTCGAGGACGAAGGCCACCGCCCGGGTGGGGATCCGGGCGATCGGCAGGTCGAGGGCGACGGCCTCGCCGGTGGTGAATACCGCCATGTCCGTCCCCACCGTCGGTGCCCGGTCCCGGACCGGCCGCTGCCAATTCGCCGTGTGCGAGCGCATCGCGCCCGAACGCACCTCCACAGATTAACCTTTCGGGAGGCCCCCTTCGAAAGACGCGGCGGCCACGCGGTATCCGGCACGGGAGGGCCCACCGATGGATGTGGACGCATACGCCTACGCGCATCGGCGGGCCTGGGAGCGGCTCGACCAGCTGTCGCGCCGCCGCCGGTTGACCGGGGCGGAATCCGACGAACTGGTGGCGCTGTACCGGCGGACCTCCCAGCAGGTGGCCCGATTGCAGGTGCAGTCGCCGGAGGCGGAGCTGCTGGCCGGGCTGAGCACGGTGCTGGGCCGGGCGCGGGCCCGGATCCTGGGCAGCCGCGCGGATGCCTGGGCGGAGATCGGCCGCTTCTTCACCCACCGGTTCCCAGCGGCGGTGTATCGCGCCCGCTGGTGGTGGCTGGGGGTGGCCGCGGTATTCCTCGCGCTGGCCACCGGACTGGCGCTCTGGGTGCCCGGATCCGGCACCGCGCACCGGGCGCTGGGACTGCCCGCCGACACCGGCGATCTCACCGATCCCGGCGGGAAGTTCGAGACCTACTACTCCGAACATCCGCACGACGCCTTCGCCGCCCAGGTGTGGACGAACAACGCCTGGGTGGCCGCCGGCGCCCTGTTCACCGGGGCGCTGATCCTGCCGGCGGTGTACATGCTCTTCATGAACGCGCTCAACCTGGGCGTCTCGGCCGGGCTGATGGCCCAGGCGGGACGGCTGGAATCGTTCTTCGGCTTCATCCTCCCGCACGGGATGCTGGAGCTCACCGCGATCTTCGTGGCGGGTGGCGCCGGCCTGCAACTGGGCTGGACACTGATCGATCCGGGCCGGTACAGCCGCGCCCGGGCGCTGGCGCGGCGCGGACGGGCGGCGGCCACGATCGCGCTGGGGCTGGCGGGCGTGCTGCTGGTATCCGGACTGATCGAGGGTTTCGTGACCCCCAGCGGCTGGCCCGCGCCGATTCGGATCGGGGTGGGCGTGATCGCCGAGCTGGCCTTCCTCGGTTACGTGTTCGGGCCGGGACGGTGGGCCGCGCACGCGGAGGCGGGATGGCAGGCCGAATCGCCGCGCACAGCCGATGACATATCAGCTACCGAATGGCGCATACCCGCCTGAACGAATCGAGCGGCCCGGATCGAGGGCCTCGAGGAGAAGATTCGGACCCTGCCAACCGGTCCGGATTTGAGATCCACTGGCCGCAGCGAGTCCAGCTCAGCTGCGGCCAGCGTTAGCTACAACTCTACACAATCGTTATCGCGATGCAACCGTCCCCGCGCCGGTCGAGACCGCGAGCGGACCTTCCGGGCAAAGGGTGACGAGGCGGTCCGGAGCCGTTTTAGCTACCCTTCAGCTATCAAATTTCGAGGCCGAAAAGGGCTGAACGCCCCTATCACACACCCTCCGGTCGCGCATCCGATCGGATCATCGCGAGCCGCTCCGCACCTCGTGCACGGCGGTTTGCCCCATCGCCACCACACTTCGGAACGCCGCCGGGAACAGGCCCGTACGCTGGCCGTTCACCCGAAGTACATCAGGTGGCGGGCAGATTGCCACCCAGAAAACAGACTGCAAGTTTGTTTAAGGGCAATGATTCAAGATACGAGTCAGGTGATAATCACACTTCGCTGTATCGCAACTTAATTTCATCCGGAGCGAGGGCGCACCGTGTTCGCTCGACGGCCCCTGCAACCCGCCGAACCGGTTACCCCGGTACCGGTCCGGACCGGCCGAATGCGGCGAAGATCACACCACCGGGCCGGTCCAGGCACTTCCGCCACCGAGACGCCCCACAGCGGCGGAACCCGCTGGTCGGTTTCTCGTAAACTGTGCGCTTGACGCCGCAACCAGTGAAGATAACGGTGTGCGGACGAAATTCTCCTCCGAGCTCGCGGCACTGACCGAGGAGCTCGCCGGGCTGGCGAGCCTGGCGCAGGAGGCCACCGAACGGGTCGCGGTGGCGGTGACCGAGGCGAACCTCACCGCTGCCTACGAAGTCTTCGCCATCGACGAACAGCTCCGGCAACGGCACGGGGCCTGCGAGAACCGAGCGGTGATCCTGCTCGCCCTGGAAGCCCCCGTCGCCCGCGATCTCCGGCATGTGGTGAGCGCCATGCAGATCGGCGACGATCTGGCGCAGATGAGCTGGCTCACCAGCCGGATCGCCGACAGCGTGGTGCACCGGTATCCGGCCCCGGTCGCGGCCGCGGACATCATCGAACTGCTCGGCGAGATCGGCCGTGCCACCGCGGATCTGGCGGCGGCGGCGCGGCGGGCCATCATCGCCGACACCCCCGCCGCGGACGATTCGCCGGTGCTGCCGGACCGCGCGCTCGCCGAGGCCAGACAGCAGCTGCTGCAAGCGGTCTCGGCCCCGGACTGGCCGCACGGCCACGCCACCGCCGTGGATCTGGCGCTGCTGGTGCACCACTACGAGCGCTGCGCCGAGCACTGTGTCCGGATCGGCCGGCTGATCCGTTTCTTCCACACCGGTCTGCCGCTGTCGGTGCAGACGCCGGAGGAGTGATCGGGGACGGGCGCCGCCCCGGCGCCACCGCCGCGGCGGCGGCCGGGCGCACCGCATGGACGCGCCTGCCGAGGGGGATGTACCTACCGATGAAAATGACTCAGGCCGATCATCGGAAACTCGATGATCGGCCTGATTCCATTACTGTGGGCGAAGGGGGACTTGAACCCCCACGTCCCGAAGGACACTGGCACCTGAAGCCAGCGCGTCTGCCATTCCGCCACTCGCCCGAGCGACTGGAGAACACTAACACGGCCTTTTGCCTGATAAGAAATCGGCTGGTCAGATACCTTAACCGAGATTATCCAGGGTCGTTTGCAGGACTATCCTGGGCCGGGGAACTCCTCCTGCCTGCCAAGAGTTACAGGGGTGGAGGATCGTGGATATCATGCAGGGACTGTGTCCGTCCGGCGACACGCCCTATTTGCGTGTCACGGAATGATGGCAACTGGCGGAGACGACACCCGCACGTCGTACGGCGTGCACGGAGAGGAGGCAGGCGATGGGCATCGTGTCCCGTTTCGAGCGCCGTCTCCAGGGGGCCGTGGGCGATGCGTTCGCCCGGGTCTTCGGTGGCAGTGTCGTTCCCCAGGAGGTGGAAGCGGCGTTGCAACGCGAGGCGACGGACCGGGTCACCGAACTCGAGGGCGGGCACCTGCTCGCCCCGAACCGCTACGTGATCACCGTCAACCCTTCCGACCTGCAGCAACTGGATGCCGACGAGGATCTGACCGTACGCGCGTTCGCCAAACATCTGCAGGATTACATTCACGATCAGGGCTGGCAGACGTATGGCGAAGTGCACGTCGAATTCGAAGCATCCCCTACGCTGCACACCGGACAGTTCAGGACGCACGGCCGGGTCGACCCGGACGTGGGTCGCCGGGAACCCCCGGCGCACCGACCTCCCGACCGACCTGGACACCGTCCCCCACAACGAACCGCAACCCCGCAACCAGGAGCTGGCCCCATGACGCAGAACTCTGGCTACGACCCCAGCCGTGAGCCCGCGGAGTCCGATCCACGCAATCGCGGGTACGCGCCGCCACCCGCTCAGGGCGGCTACCGCGAGGACTACGGCCGTGGGCAGCAGCAGTACGGCGAGTACGGCGCCCAGGAGTCGCAGCAGGGCTACGGCGAGTACCAGAACGGCTACGACTACTCCGGCGGCAACGCCGCCGGGTACGGCCAGCAGGGCGCCGGCTACGGGCAGCAGCAGGGTTACGGCCAGCAGGGCGGTTACGAGCAGCAGGGCGGCTACGCCGAGCAGGGCTACGGGCAGCAGCAGGGCTACGGCCAGCAGAGCGGCTACGACCAAGGCTACGGCGACCAGGCGTACGGCCAGCAGCAGGGCTACGCCGACCAGGGTTACGGCCAGCAGGGCGGTGGCTACGGCCAGCAGCCGGGCTACGGCCAGCAGGGCTACGCCGAGCCGGGCTACGGCCAGCAGCAGGCGTACGGGCAGCAGGCCCCCGCGGGCTACAACCAGGGCTACGGCGCCGCCGAGGACCAGGCCTACGGTCAGCAGGCCGGCTACGCGCAGCAGGGCGCCGGTTACGGCGCCGCGGCGGCGCAGCCGCGCGGCGGCTCGGGCTACTCCGCCACCCTCCAGCTGGACGACGGCAGCGGCCGGACTTACCAGCTGCGGGAAGGCAGCAACATCATCGGCCGCGGCCAGGACGCCCACTTCCGGCTGCCGGATACCGGGGTCTCCCGCCGCCACATCGAGGTGCGCTGGGACGGTCAGACCGCGATGTTGTCCGACCTGGGGTCGACGAACGGCACGCTGGTCAACGGGTCGCCCGTCCAGGACTGGCAGCTGGCCGACGGCGATGTGATCCGCGCCGGGCATTCCGAGATCCTGATCCGAATCGTCTGATCCCGTAAGCTCGCCGGTGCAGGTCACGGTGTGACCCGAGATTCCCCTCGGTCGTATCGTGATCGCAACCGGTCGTCGGCCCTATGATGCTGCCAACACTCGGTCGGCTTGCAGCACCAGGTCCGCAGTCGGCCGATCAGCCGGTTGGGGGACGAACCGTACCTACGACACCGGTCGAACAGGAGGTGGAGCGCCGTGCAGGGACTGATCCTGCAACTGACCCGTGCGGGGTTCCTGCTGCTGTTGTGGCTTTTCGTGTGGGCGGTGCTCCGCACCCTGCGCAGCGACATCTACGCGGCATCCGGAATTCGGATCCAGCCCCGGGCCGCACGCGGTTCCGCGGTGCTGCCGTCCTTCAACCGGGGCCAGAAGGGCGCCAAATCTCTAGTGGTGACTCAGGGTTCACTCGCCGGCACGCGCATCACGCTGGGCACCCAGCCGGTGCTCATCGGGCGTGCCGACGACTCCACACTCGTTTTGACCGACGACTACGCTTCGACCCGGCACGCTCGGCTGTCGCCACGCGGTGAGGACTGGTACGTCGAAGATCTAGGCTCCACCAACGGGACCTACCTCGATCGAGCGAAGGTCACCACCCCGGTCCGAGTTCCGCTCGGTACCCCTGTCCGTGTCGGTAAGACAGTGATCGAGCTGCGATCGTGACACTTGTTCTCCGCTACGCAGCGCGCAGCGACCGTGGTCTGGTCCGGGCCAACAACGAAGATTCCGTCTACGCCGGCGCGCGGCTGCTCGCCCTCGCCGACGGCATGGGCGGTCATGCGGCCGGTGAGGTCGCCTCCCAGCTGATGATCGCGGCGCTCGCCCATCTCGACGACGACGAGCCGGGCGACGATCTGCTCGGCAAGCTGGATCGCGCGGTGCGGGAGGGTAATGCCGCCATCGCCGATCAGGTCGAGGAGGAGCCGGAACTCGACGGCATGGGCACGACGCTCACCGCCATCCTGTTCGCGGGCCGCAAACTCGGCCTGGCCCACATCGGCGATTCGCGCGCCTACATGCTCCGCGGCGGCGAGCTGTCCCAGATCACCCGCGACGACACCTTCGTGCAGTCGCTGGTCGACGAGGGCCGGATCACGCCCGAGCAGGCGCACACCCATCCGCAGCGTTCGCTGATCATGCGCGCCCTCACCGGCAACGAGATCGAGCCCACGCTGATCGTCCGGGAGGCGCGGGCCGGCGACCGCTACCTGCTCTGCTCCGACGGCCTGTCCGACGTGGTCAGCGACGAGACGATCGCGAACACGATGCGCGAGGGCAACACCGACGACGCGGCCGACCGGCTCATCGAGCTGGCGCTGCGCAGCGGAGGCCCGGACAACGTGACGGTCGTCGTCGCCGACGTCATCGATCTGGACTACGGCCAGAGCCATCCGATCGTCGCGGGCGCCGCCTCCGGCGAGGACGAGGACACCCCGCCACCGAACACCGCAGCCGGGCGGGCCGCCGCGATGCGCCCCCCACGCGCGACGCCGCGACGGGCCCCCGTCGCGGCGGAACCACCGGCCCCGCGTAAGAGTCACAAGCTGCGCTGGATCGTGCTGTCGCTGGCGTTGCTGATCGCCGTGGTGGCCGGGCTCGCGGTGGGCTACAAGATGATTCGCGGCAACTACTACGTCGGCGCCGAGAACGGCAACGTGGTGGTGCTGCGCGGGCTGCCCGGTGCGGTGCTCGGCTACTCCATCCACGACGTCGATCAGGTGTCGTGCGTGGACCACGACGGCCGGCTCACCCTGATGCGCCCCGGCGCCGGATTTCCCGGCGGCTGCCGGCAGCTCCAGGTCACCGATCTGAAGCAGACCGGCCGGGACAAGGTCAACAACGGCCTGCCGCCGGGCTCCTTCGACAGCGCCCGCCGCCAGCTGGAGATCCTGGCCCACCAGGATCTGCTGCCCGCCTGCGTGGTCGCGCCGGCGCAGCAGCCGGTGACCACCCAGGCGCCGGCGCCGGTTCCCGTCGACACCACCGCCGCGGCCCCGCCGCCCGGTGACGCCCCGCCGCCGCCTCCGCCCACCGAGACCAAGCCGCCGGCGCCGGCGCCGACCACCATCGCGCAGCCGCCGCAGACCCCGGGGGAGAACTGCAGGAAGGCGGACTGATGTCCGCACCGGCAGCGCCGTCCACCGGAGCGTTCCCGAATCCTCCGGGCGGGTTCGCCCCCGCGCCTGCACCCGCGACCCGGCGCAACGTCGAGTTGCTGCTGCTGGCCTTCGCGGTCGTCATCACCGCGGTCGCGGTGGTGCTGGTGGAGGCGGGGCAGAATCAGCGGATCACCCGGGAACTGGCGACGGTGGCGCTGGCCGATCTGGCGCTGTTCGGCGTCGCGCATCTGGCCGTGCGCCGGTTCGCGTTGTTCGCCGATCCGTTGCTGCTGCCGATCGTGGCCCTGCTCAACGGGATCGGGCTGGTGCTGGTGCACCGGCTGGATCTCGGCAGCGAGCAGACCGCGGCCTCCAATTTCGCGCCGGTGCCGCCGCCGGACGCGAACCACCAACTGCTGTGGACCGCACTGGGTATCGGACTGTTCGTCGCGGTGCTCGCCGGGCTGCGCGATTACCGCACCCTGGCCCGGCACGGTTATCTGCTCGGCCTGCTGGGCCTGGCCGCCCTGGTGCTGCCGGCGATTCTCCCGGAGCGTTGGTCGGAGACGAACGGCGCGCGAATCTGGTTGCGGCTGAACGGATTCACCATCCAGCCGGTGGAGTTCGCCAAGATCCTGCTGATCGTGTGCTTCGCGGCGGTGCTGGTGTCGCGGCGCGACATGTTCACCGCGGCCGGCCGGCATCTGCTCGGCGTCGAACTGCCCCGGCTGCGTGATCTGGGCCCGCTGCTGCTGGTCTGGCTGGCCTGCACCGCGGCGCTGGTGTTCGAACAGGATCTCGGTGTCGCACTGCTGATCTTCGCCTCCGCGCTGGCGCTGCTGTACATCGCGACCGAGCGGGTGGGCTGGCTGTTCGCCGGGGCGGTGCTGACGGTGGCCGGCTACCTCGTCGCCTACCACTGCTCCGATCGGGTGCGGATCCGGATCTCCGCCTGGATCCATCCGTTCGCCGACTATCACAACACCGGCTATCAGATCGCCCAGTCGCTGTTCGGCCTGGCCACCGGCGGGCTCGCGGGCACCGGGCTGGGCAGCGGCCGGCCGAATCAGGTGCCGTTCGCCAAGACCGATTTCATCGTCGCCACCGTCGGCGAGGAGCTGGGCCTGATCGGCCTCACCGCCGTGCTGGTGCTGTTCACGGTGCTGGTGCTGCGCGGCCTGCGCACCGCGCTGGCGGTGCGCGACAGCTTCGGCAAGCTGCTCGCCGCCGGACTGGCCTTCGCCCTCGGACTGCAGGTCTTCCTGGTCTTCGGCGGGGTCACCAAGCTGCTGCCGGTCACCGGGCTGGCCACGCCGTTCCTCTCCTACGGCGGTTCGTCCCTGCTGACCAACTACGTGCTGCTGGCGCTGCTGGTGAAGATCTCCGACGCCGCGCGCGCTCCCGCCCCGGCCCGTCGCAAGGACACGGCGCCGACGGCCATGATGGAGCGGCCGACGGCGCTGATCCCGACCGGAAGCGGGGAGGCGACCGGATGAACACCCCGTTGCGGCGCGTCGCGATGGCGGTGCTGCTGATGATCGTGGCGCTGCTGCTCAATGCCACCTACGTCCAGGTGATCAAGGCGGACAGCCTGCGCAGCGATCCGCGCAACTCGCGGGTGCTGCTGGACGAGTACTCCCGGCAGCGCGGCCAGATCTCGGCCGGCGGCGCCGTGCTCGCCAGTTCGATCGCCACCGACGACCGGTACAAGTACCTGCGCACCTACCCCACCGATCCGACGGCGTACGCGCCGATCACCGGTTTCTACTCGATGCAGTACGGCAGCACCGGCCTGGAGCACGCCGAGGATTCGATGCTCAACGGCTCGGACAGCCAGCTGTTCGGGCGGCGGCTGATCGACCTGGTGTCCGGCCGCGACCCGCGCGGCGGCAACGTGCTCACCACGATCAATCCGGCGATGCAGAAGATCGCCTACGACCAGCTGACCAGCAAGGGGTACACCGGTTCGGTGGTGGCCATCGAGCCGAGCACCGGCCGGATCCTGACCATGGTGTCCACGCCCAGCTACGACCCGAACCAGCTGTCCGGGCACGACGGCGCCCGCGACACCCAGTCCTGGGAGTCGCTGTCCTCGGATTCGCGCCAGCCGATGCTCAATCGCGCGGTGTCGCAGACGTATCCGCCCGGCTCCACGTTCAAGGTGGTGGTGGCCGCGGCCGCGCTGTCGGCCGGCATCAAGCCCGAGGACCAGTTCACCGCCGCGCCGAACATCACCCTGCCGGACACCACCACCACGCTGGAGAACTACAACGGCACACCCTGCGGCAACGGGCCCACGGCCTCGATGTCCGACGCCTTCGCGCGGTCCTGCAACACGGCCTTCGCGGAGATCGGCATGAAGGTCGGTGCCGCGAAGCTCAAGGACGAGGCCGCGGCCTTCGGCATCGGGCAGCACGCCAACATCCCGATCCCGGTGGCCGACAGCACCGTCGGCACCATCTCCAGCACCGCGGCGCTGGCCCAGAGCAGCATCGGGCAGCGCGACGTCGCCCTCACCCCGCTGGACGACGCCGTCATCGCCGCCACCATCGCCAACGGCGGGGTGCGGATGGAGCCGCACCTGGTCGACCAGTTGCAGGGCCCGGACCTGAGCGACCTCTCGCGCACCAAGCCGGTGTCGGTGGGCCAGGCGGTCAGCGCCCAGGTGGCGTCCACGGTGACCGGCATGATGATCGCCTCGGAGAACTACTCCACCGGCGGTGTGAACACACGTCCCTATCAGATCGCGTCCAAGACCGGGACCGCCGAGCACGGCACCGACCCCCGCAACACGCCTCCGCACGCCTGGTACATCGCCTTCGCACCGGCGGCGAATCCGAAGATCGCGATCGCGGTCATCGTGGAGAACGGCGGAGATCGCGCCCTCGCGGCCACCGGCGCGTCGGTGGCGGCGCCCATCGCTCGGGCCGTCCTCGACGCGGGCCTGCAGGCGGGCTGAACGACATGAACAGAGATAGCCTACGGGGGCTGGAATGCTGAACAACGGTGCGATGATCGCGGACCGGTATCGACTGCAACGGCTCATCGCCACCGGCGGCATGGGACAGGTGTGGGAGGCCCTCGACACCCGGCTGGACCGCCGGGTCGCGGTGAAGGTGCTCAAGGCCGAGTTCTCCGCGGACCCGACCTTCCGGCACCGGTTCCGCACCGAGGCGAAGACCACCGCACAGCTCAACCACCCCGGCATCGCGGGCATCTACGACTACGGCGAGACCTTCGACCAGGCCGGCGGTGAGACCGCCTACCTGGTGATGGAGCTGGTGCAGGGCGAGCCGCTGAACGCGGTGCTGAGCCGGATGGGCCGGCTGTCGGTGGCCCAGGGCCTGGACATGCTGGAGCAGACCGGCCGGGCGCTCGAGGTCGCGCACGCCGCGGGCGTGGTGCACCGGGACGTGAAGCCCGGCAACATCCTCGTGACGCCGACCGGCCAGGTGAAGATCACCGACTTCGGCATCGCCAAGGCCGTCGACGCCTCGCCGGTCACCAAGACCGGCATGGTGATGGGCACCGCGCAGTACATCGCGCCCGAACAGGCCACCGGCGAGGACGCCACCTCCGCCAGCGACGTGTACTCCCTCGGCGTCGTCGGCTACGAGGCGCTGGCCGGGCAACGGCCGTTCAGCGGTGACGGCGCGCTGACCGTCGCGATGAAACACGTCCGCGACACCCCGCCGCCGATGCCCGGCGATCTGCCCGCCAACGTGCGCGAGCTGATCGAGATCACGATGACCAAGGATCCGACGCGGCGCTACCGCAGCGGCGGGGAGTTCGCCGATGCCGTGGCCGCGGTGCGCTCCGGGCGGCGGCCGCCGATGCCGCGCGGCATGGGCAGCACTCCGACCGGCGCGGCGCGGGTGCTGCCGCCCACCGGGCCGACCGCCGTGATGTCCCGCGGCGACTACGACCGTTACACCCAGCCGGGGCGGCATCAGCCGCCGGGTGGCGGCGCCACCACGGTGCTGCCGAACCGCCCGGTCACCCCGCCGCCCGGTACCTACGACGATCGCGGGCCGCGCTTCACCAACGCGCAGAAGGCGGCCGCCGGCGGTGTCGTGGGCGTCCTCCTGATCGCTCTCGTCATCGGGCTGTTGTTGAAGGGGTCCTCGCATCCGGCGCCGACCGGCACGGTCGGGACGACCACCTCGGTGGTGGCGCCGTCGCCGACCACCACCACCGCGCCGACGACCACGGTCACCACGACCACCGAGGACGAGACCACGACCAGACAGGCGCCGCCTCCGCCGGTGACCACCGTGCCGGACACCACCGTCCCCACCACGACGGCACCGCCCAGCAGCACGCCCACCACCACGACGCCGACCACCACCACCCGCGGCCGCCCCACCCCGCCGACCACCAGTGGTCGCGCAGGTTTCCCGGGAATCGACATACCATCAATGCCGAACATCCCCGGCGCCCACGGCACCTCGGGCTACGGCGGCTACTCGAGCGGTAACCAGTACGACAACACCAGCGTCCCAGCCACCGCCTCGCAAGGACTGCCATGACGACCCCGAAGAATCTGGCCTCTCGGTACGAGGTGGGCGAGATCATCGGGTTCGGTGGCATGTCCGAGGTCCACAAGGCCCGTGACCTGCGCCTGGGCCGGGATGTCGCGATCAAGGTGCTGCGCGCCGACCTGGCCCGCGACCCCACCTTCTACCTGCGCTTCAAGCGCGAGGCCCAGAATGCCGCCGCGCTGAACCATCCGGCGATCGTCGCCGTCTACGACACCGGCGAGGCCGAGGTGGACGGCGGCCCGCTGCCGTACATCGTGATGGAGTACGTCGACGGCGAGACCCTGCGCGACATGGTGCGCGGCAAGGGCCCGCTGCCGCCACGGCGGGCGATGGAGATCATCGCCGACGTCTGCGCGGCGCTGGACTTCAGCCACAAGAACGGCATCGTGCACCGGGACATGAAGCCCGCCAACATCATGATCAACCGCCAGGGCGCGGTGAAGGTGATGGATTTCGGCATCGCGCGGGCGCTCGCGGACAGCTCGAATCCGATGACGCAGACCGCCGCGGTGATCGGCACCGCACAGTATCTGTCGCCCGAACAGGCTCGCGGGGAGCAGGTCGACGCCCGCTCCGATGTCTACTCGGTCGGCTGTGTGCTGTTCGAGATTCTCACCGGCGAGCCGCCGTTCACCGGCGATTCCCCGGTCGCGGTCGCCTATCAACACGTGCGCGAGGATCCGCGGCTGCCCTCGCACGTCCATCCCGGGGTGCCGCGCGAGCTCGACTCGGTCGTCCTCAAGGCGATGGCGAAGAATCCGGCCAACCGGTACCAGACCGCGGCCGAGATGCGCGCCGACCTGATCCGGGTACTGGGCGGGCAGCGGCCGAACGCACCCATGGTGATGACCGACGAGGACCGCACCACCTTCCTCGGCAGCATGGATTCGGGTCCGCGCAATTACAGCGACGACACCGACGAGCACGACCTGCGGCGGCCCGATCGCGGCCGACGCACGATGTTGCTCTGGGTCACCGCCGTCGCGGCGGCGATCGTGGCGTTCGCGCTGTACTGGATCCTGCTCGGTCCGGGCAGCCGGCCCGATCAGATCGCCATCCCGGATCTGGCGAACAAACCGGCGGCCTCGGCCCAGACCGACCTGCAGAAGGCCGGTTTCGTGGTGGCGGTGCAGGAGAAACCGGACGGCAAGGTGGCGGCGGGCAATGTCATCGCGACGCAGCCGCTGGGCGGTTCCCGGGTCGACAAGGGCAGCACGGTCACCGTGCAGGTGTCCACCGGTCCGCAGCAGGTGGCGGTGCCGCGGCTGGCGACGCTCAGCCAGCAGCAGGCCGAGCAGCAGTTGAACGCCGTCGGGCTGCGGATGGATCCGCAGGTCGGGCGCAGCGCGTCCAGCGTGGACGACAAGGACAAGGTGGTGAACCAGAATCCGCCGGAGGGCACGAAGGTGGATGCCGGCAGCCCGATCACCCTCTTCCTCGGCAGCGGTCCGGAACAGGTGCGGGTGCCGCAGGTGGTCGGTCAGTCGATCGATGTGGCGCAGCCGAACCTGGAGGTGACCGCGGGCTTCAAGATCTCGATCCAGCAGGTGCAGTCCTCCCGGCCCAAGGGCGAGGTGATCGCGACCACCCCGTCCGGCGGCTCGATGGCCGACAAGGGGTCGACGGTCACCGTGCAGGTGTCCTCCGGCGATCTGACCATGCCCAGCCTGGTCGGCCTGACCCCGGCACAGGCGGTGGACCGACTGCGGTCGGCGGGCTGGACCGGGGGCGCCGGCCAGATCGCGCAGACCACCCAGGGCACCTTCGACGCGGGCAGTGTGGGCCGGATCGTCGATCAGCAGCCCAAGGCCGGATCCTCGGTCGCCAAGGACGGCATCATCACGATCGTCACCGGGGTGCTGGGCCCGCCCTGATCAGGAGAGGTCGAGGTGCCGGTTCATCGACATGGCCTCCGCGGCCAGATCCGGCAGCTCGAGCACCTCGATACCGTGTTCGCGCAGCTGCTCCACCCCGACGCAGTCGGCCACGAAGATGGCCGGCTCCCGCCAGGCGATGACCACCCGGGCGACGCCCGCGGCCAGGATCCGCTCGGCGCACGGCGCCCGGTCGGGCGACGCGCGGCGGGAACAGGGTTCGAGTGTGCTGTACACGGTGGCGCCGGTCAGCCGGGGGTCGTCGCCCAGTTTGTCCAGCGCCGATTCCTCGGCGTGCACCTTGGGGTCGGTCTCCCGGGAATAGCCGTGCGCGAGTTCGATTCCGTCGGCGCCGACGATCACCGCGCCGACGGAGAACGCGGTGGGGCTGCGCGGGCACAGCCGGGCCAGCCCGATGGCATGATGCATCCAGAACCGGTGGGTGGTACCGGGATTCGCTTCCCGTTCTTCGAAATCGGTTGTCACTGTGAGGTTTCCGTTCCGGGCCGGCCCGCGGCGAGGGCCTGCGGAGCGCCGCCGCGGGGAAGATACCGCAGGACCGCGATGTCACCGATGCGGGTGACGTCCGCCAGCACCATTCTCCGCCCCGGCCCGCCCGGGTAGTCGGCCGGATGCAGGAATCGCGGGGCATCGGTGTGGCCGACCAGGATCGGCGCCACCGCCAGCAGCAGTTCGTCGGCCAGCCCCGCGGCGAGGAAACCGGTGTGCAGATGCCCGCCGCCCTCCACCATCAGCCGCCGCACCCCGCGCGCACCCAGATCGTCGAGTAGTGCGCCGAAGCCGACCTCGGGGCCGAGGTCGACGACCTCGGCCAGGCCGGCCAGCCGGGCGCCGAGCTCCGCCGCGGCCGCGGTGGTGGTGTACACCAGTTTGCCGCCGCCGGAATGCAGGAAGCGCAGACCGGGATCGACGTCGCCACCGGCGGTGACGGTGACCTTCACCGGATGTTCCGGCCGCCCCGCCGCGAGCCGCGCGGTCCGCCGCTGCGGGCTCGCGACCAGCAGGCGCGGATCGTCGCGGCGCAGGGTGCGCGCCCCCACCAGGATCGCGTCGGAGTCGGCGCGCAGCGCGTCCACCCGGTCGAAATCCTCCGGATTCGACAGCAGCAACCGCTGCGGGGAGGCGTCGTCGAGATAGCCGTCGATGCTGACCGCGACCGACAGCAGCACGTACGGCCTGGTCACAGCGACAGCGCCGCGACCTCGGCCTCGAGCGTCG
Source organism: Nocardia sp. alder85J (assembly GCF_020176955.2). Classification (GTDB taxonomy): domain Bacteria; phylum Actinomycetota; class Actinomycetes; order Mycobacteriales; family Mycobacteriaceae; genus Nocardia. The sequence goes on along the minus strand of NZ_JAIUCZ020000008.1, from coordinate 342,519 downwards.
CGACCAGGCCCTCGGCGGGCCGGTCGCCGCACACCTCCAGCCAGTTGGCCAGCATCCGGTGCCCGCCCTGGGTCAGCACCGATTCGGGGTGGAACTGCACGCCGTGGATCGGCAGCGTCCGGTGCCGCAATGCCATCACGATGCCGCTCTCGGTGCGCCCGATGACCTCGAGCTCGTCGGGCAGCGTGCCCTCCAGCACGGTCAGCGAGTGGTAGCGGGTGGCGGTGAACGGATCGGGCAGACCGGCCAGCACCCCGGTGCCCTTGTGGAAGACCGAACTGGTCTTGCCGTGCAGCAGTTCCGGCGCGCGGGTGACGGTCGCGCCGAACGCCTCGCCGATGGCCTGGTGACCGAGACAGACGCCCAGCAGCGGGGTGTCGTGCCGGGCGGCCGCGCGAACCAGATCGATGCTGGCCCCGGCGCGGGCCGGGGTGCCCGGGCCGGGGCTGATCAGCACGCCGTCGAAGGCCGTCACGACGTCGTCCACCACCGCCAGGTGCGGATCGTCGTTGCGCCACACCGTGGCCTCGACGCCCAGCTGCCCCAGGTACTGGACCAGGTTGAACACGAAGCTGTCGTAGTTGTCGACCACCAGTACGCGCATGGGTCGAGCCTACGTCGCGCCCGATTCACGGTCGCGGGAATATCCGGCACACGCCCCGGCAACCGTCCGAGCCCCGGACGTATACCCAGCTGGGATAGCCTTTAGGTCAGACGGGCAGGTGGCCGGCGTGGCCCACGTGGCAGACGACACGACACGCTGCAACCTGCGCTCACCGGCGGGCCAGCGCTCGCCGGACGACCTGTACGCCGAATTCGAGGACGTCATGCCCAAGTCGAAGGTCCGGAAGAAGACCGATTACTCGATCACACCGACCAGTCGCATCCCGGTCAAGGTGAAGGTCGGGCCGTCTCCGGTCTGGTACATCTCCATCATGCTCGGCTTCATGCTGGCCGGGCTGGTCTGGCTGCTGGTCTACTACCTCGGTGCCGACCACATCGGCTGGATGAGCGATCTGGGAGCCTGGAACTTCCTGATCGGCTTCGGCCTGATGGTGATCGGCCTGATCATGACCATGCGCTGGCGCTGATCCACAGCCGGCTGTGGATATCCACACCTGTGGATAGCTATGTGGACAACTCGAGGAGCAATGGGGGACGTGACCGAACAGCCGCAGGTGGGACCGCGCCTCACCTGGTCCACTCCCCTGCCCGCTCTGATCGTCGCGACGCTCGGCGCGGTCGCGCTGGGCGTCGCCGCCGTGTTGTCCACAGATCCGCCCGGTCGCCTGTTGATCGGCCTGGGTGCGGTATTGCTGCTGGTCCTGGCCCTGATCGGGTTCCGGCAGCGGCCGCGGCTCGAGGTGCGGACCGGCACCGGGGCCGACGGTCCGCGGTTGATCGTGCGGGGTGTGCTCGGGCCTGTGGAGTACGCGCCCGAACAGATCCGGCGGGCCCGGGTCGTCAGTTTCCCCAGGCTCGGCCGCCGTGTCCCCAACCTGGAGCTCGACGTCGAGCACCGCGGTGACGAGCGGCTGTTGATATTCGGCCGCTGGGATCTGGGAACTCATCCACAGGATGTGCTCGACGCACTCGTCGTGCATCGGCTGGCCCGGCTGAGCGACGCCTATCCCGGTGAGATCGGGCCGGACGATCGGCCGGGCGCCTGGTGATGACCAGGCCGTGAGCCGATCACCGGCCCCGATCGCCCCGGCGGATCCGGTCGACCGGGGCCGGTGATCGGCTGTGGACAACTGCGGTCAGGCGGCGATACTGGCCGCCGCGCCCACGATGGCGATGATCGCGAGCAGCGCCACCCCGGCCACCGCGGCCCAGCCGATCGTCCGCACCGATTCCCGGGTCTTCGCACCCAGCCACTGCGGCAGGAACAGGATGCCGACGGCGGCCAGCGTGCCGGCGGTCAGACCACCCAGATGACCCCACAGCGAGATGCCCGGCAGCGAGACACTGATGATCAGGTTGATCGCGATCAACACCAGCATCTGCACGGGACTCTGCCGCAATCGCAGCAGGATGACCGTCATCGCCCCGAACAGGCCGTAGATCGCGCCGGAGGCCCCGGCGGTGGCCGTGTGCTGCGCCAGCCACATCACCGCCGCCGAACCACCCAGCAATGCGGTCAGGTAGACCGCGAGATAGCGGGACCGGCCCAGCACCAGCTCGGTGTCCCGGCCCAGGATGTAGAGCGCGAACATGTTCACCGCCAGGTGGATCGGCCCGTAGTGCAGGAATCCGGCGCCCAGCACCCGCCCCCACTGGCCCTGGTCCGCGACCAGTTGCGGCGCCAGCACCCAGTCGTAGAACAGCCGCGACATCTGATTGTCGGAGACGCTGTGCGCCTGCGCGGCGGTCGCGGCGAAGACCGCGACGTTCACCGCGATCAGCCCGTAGGTGGCATACGGCGTCGGACGCCCGGCCACCGCACCCGCAGCGGTCCGGACCGGCGCTGCCTGGGCGGACTCCTCCCGCACGCAGTCGACACAGTGCTGCCCGACCGCGGCCGGGCGCAGGCATTCCGGACAGGCCGGCCGCCCGCACCGCGTGCATGCCAGGCCGGTGGCCCGGTCGGGGTGGCGGACGCAGGTCGGTGCGGGCGGATTCGGGTTCACGTCACAACACAACCAGAAAATTCAGGCCAGGGTGATGCCGGAGATCGCGATCGGATCCTTCGGCCGGTCGTTGCGATCGGTGGGGACGGCGGCGATGGCGTCGACCACCTTCCGGGAGTCCGGATCCAGCACCTCACCGAAGATGGTGTGCCGCCGGTTCAGATGCGGCTGCGGGCTCACCGTGATGAAGAACTGCGAGCCGTTGGTGCCCGGCCCCGCATTCGCCATGCCGAGCAGGTACGGCCGGTCGAACCGCAACTCCGGATGGAATTCGTCGGCGAACTGGTACCCGGGCCCACCGCGACCGGTATCGGTCGGATCGCCCGTCTGAATCATGAAGCCGTCCATCACGCGGTGGAAGACGACGCCGTCGTAGAACGGACCGGAGGTACCGCCGGCGGCGTTCTTCGAGGTGTACGAGGCGGATCCGTCGGCCAGGCCGACGAAGTTCCGCACCGTCCGGGGGGCGTGGTTACCGAAGAGCGAGATCCGGATGTCGCCGAGGCTGGTGTGCAGCGTGGCCACGGCAGTCTGATTCGGTGAGGTCACGCGACCATGGTGCCACGCACGGATCGGGCCGCCCGGGACCACCACCCGGCGCGAATGTCCGTGGTCCGCGACACGCGGGCGGCACGACCTGCCGCGCTGCGCGAACGACGCCACTGTGTCACAGTGGTCGCATGGCTCTGGGGAGTATTCGGGAATCCGGTCGGTTGCGTAATCGCCTCGTCGTCGTGGCACTCATCGCGCTGGTCACCGCCGTCGCCGGCGTGCTGCGCTCGCGCCGCCCCCAGCTCGCGCCGCCGGTGCCCGAACCGCCGCGCATCGGCTACTCCCGCAACGGCGCCGCGCCCAGCACCGTCTCGGTCTGATTCACCGCGTCTCGCCTGCGCGACCGGCCGTCAACGGCTGACCGTGCGACGGAACTGACGCAGCGCCAGCGGCACGAAGATCACCAGGATCACCACCACCCAGACGAGGGTCGTGACGGTCGGATGCCGCATCGACCACACCGCCTCGGACGGCAGCACGGCCGTATCGTTGCCGAACAGTTCGCGAGTGGCCTGGGTGACCGCCGACACCGGATTCCAGTCCGCGAAAACCCGTAGTGGCGTGGGCAGTTCGCGACTGGGCACGAAGGTGTTGGCGATGAAGGTGAGCGGGAAGATCACCACGAAGCTGGCGTTGTTGAAGACCTCGGGCGCGCGGACCAGCAGCCCCACCACGGCCATGATCCAGGACACCGCGTACGCGAACACCAGCAGCAGGACATAGGCCAGCACCGCGTCCAGCAGCGACCCCCGGATGCGCCAGCCGACGGCCAGTCCGGTCAGCGACATCACCACCAGGCTGACCACGTTGATGACGACATCCGCGAACGTGCGGCCGATCAGCACCGCGGCCGGCGTCATGGGCAGCGATCGGAACCGATCGATGATGCCCTTCTGCATATCCTCGGCGAGGCTGGAGCCGGTGAAGGTGGCGCCGAAAACGGCTGTCTGCGCGAAGATCCCGGCGATCAGGAACTCCCGGTAGGAGGTGCCCTCCAGCTTGATCGCCGAGCCGAACACGTAGGCGAACAACAGCACGAACATGATCGGCGACAACGTCGAGAAGATCAGCACGTCGGGCACCCGGCGGATCTTGACCACATTGCGCTTGGTGATGGTGAGGCTGTCGGCGACGAGATCGGTCAGCCGATCGGACAGCGAGGTGCGCTCGGTGAGCGTGGTCATCGGGTGGCTCCTTCCGCCGGCTGCGGCGCGGCGCCGGGGGTGTCGGCCGCCTCGTGGCCGGTGAGCGTGAGGAAGACGTCGTCGAGCGAGGGGCGGCGCAGGGCCACGTCGCGAATGGCCACCCGGCGCTCGGTGAGCCGGCCGACCGCGTCCGCCAGGGCCTGGGCGCCGTCGCTGACCGGCACGGTGATCCGCCGCAGCGCGGGCTCGGGATGGATCTCGCCGACCGCCAGCCCGGCCAGGGCCTGCCGGGCGATCTCCAGATCGCCGGCCTGTTCCACCGTCAGCTCGATGCGATCGCCACCGACCAGCGCCTTCAGCTCGTCGGCGGTGCCACTGGCGATGACCCGGCCGTGATCGATCACCGCGATCGAGTCGGCGAGCCGGTCGGCCTCCTCCATGTACTGGGTGGTCAGCAGCAGGGTGGTGCCACCCGCGACGAGTTCCCCGATGACCTCCCACAGGTCCAGCCGGGCCCGGGGATCCAGCCCGGTGGTCGGCTCGTCGAGGAACAGCACCGGCGGATCGGCGACCAGCGCCCCGGCCAGGTCGAGGCGGCGGCGCATGCCGCCGGAATAACCCTTCACCGGCCGATCGGCGGCCTCGGTGAGCCGGAACCGGGCCAGCAGTTCCCGGGCGCGTTCCTTGCTGCGTTGCACGCCCAGGTGGTACAGCCGCCCCACCATCTCCAGATTCTCGAAGCCCGTGAGGTATTCGTCGACCGCGGCGTACTGCCCGGAGGTGCCGATGTGCGCCCGCAACCGCTGCGGCTCGCGCAGCACGTCGATCCCGGCGACGGTGGCGCGGCCCGCGTCCGGGGTCAGCAGCGTCGTCAGCACCCGGACCGTGGTGGTCTTGCCGGCGCCGTTGGGACCCAGCAACGCGGTGACGGTGCCGGCCGGAACGGACAGGTCGAGCCCGTCCAGGGCCACGAGCCGGCCGTATCGCTTGACCAGTCCCTCGGCGATGATGGCGTCGGGCATGACACTCCTGACTGGGCGGGGCCCGGGCTCGGGCCCTCGGTGCAGCCAGTATCGCGGAGGGCACCGACAAGTTTCACCCCGATTCATCCCCAGCCCTGTTCCCCGCCGTCATCCCCAGATTCGGCCCAGGTCGGCGGCACTTTCTCCACAAGTTGTCCACAACCGTGCAGTTCCTCTGCACATCGATCGGCCCCGGACTGCACAGGTGATCCACGGGGAGAACCGGATTCGTGCACAGCCGGTTCACACCTCGGCCCCCGGCACGAACGGCGAGGCCGCATCCCGGACCCGGCGGTGCTCGGGGGGTGCCGGGCGGGATGCGGCCTCGTGATCAATGGTGGTCCGCGGGCGCCGTGAAATCCCGAGTAGTGCGGTACGCGTCTTTCGTTTCCGGCGTACTCGATGGGCTGTGGTCGACACGCCGGACGATCCGGACGACGCGGACGCGAATCGGGATATGCACGGCCGCTACGCACCGCGACACCTCCGTTCGACCGCCCGCGGATCCCCGCTCGGAACCGCCGCGAGAAACCTCGGAAAGCCCTGGTGCACAAGGCATTCGGCCGCCCTCGGCAGGACCCGGGAGGTACCCGCCGAGGGCCGGTCTCACGATCGCGAACAGCGCCTGTGAAAAAACTTTGCGAAGTGGCCACGCTCATACGCCCGGAACCGGCGATCGTCGCGTAGGATCGAACACGTCGGCCCCTCCCCCCCGGGCCGACCTTACGCGGGCCTCGGCTAACTCCCCCCCTTCGCCGAGGCCCGCTCCTATTTCCGGGTACTTCCGCCGTGCGTTTCCGGGTACTTCCGCGTAGCCGCGAAACCGGTCACGGACCCCCGCTCCGGCGGGCCCGTCCGGCACTCACCTCACTCGGGCGTGCCGACTGTCCCCAGCACATTCCACCGGCCGATCAGCGGTCGCTCACCGCGCGGCGCGTCGCAGCACATGCGAGCGCAACCGGCTGAAACCGCGTACCCGGACACTGCGCAGCTGCCGCAGGGCGAACATCTGCTCGCCGGCCAGCCGCGCGGCCGCGCCGTCGTCGATCAGTACCGTGCCCGGCCGCGCCACACCCGTCAGCCGCGCCGCGATGTTCACCGTCGAGCCGTACAGGTCTCCGAACCGTTGCAGCACGTCCCCGTACGCCAGGCCCACGCGCAGTTCGGGGGTGGTGCCGTCCCGCCGGGTCGCCTCCTGGATCGCCAGGGCGATGTCGGCGCCCGCGACGGCCGTCTCCGCGGCGAACATCACCTCGTCGCCGACGTTCTTGATCACCCAGCCGCCGTGCGCGGTGATCGCCTCGGTGCCGACGGTCTCGAACGTCTCCAGCAGTTCGGTCAGCTCCTCCGGATCCAGATGCCGGGTCAGCCGGGTGTACCCGACCATGTCGGCGAAACCCACCGCCAGATCGCGCACGATGCCGCCGGGGTGGTCGCTGTCGCTGTCGATCGACCGCGCCAGCGCGGCCGCCAGATGCCGCCTCCAGGCGTACGCCTGGAGGGCCTGTAGCCGCGACAGCACCTCGTCGGTGGCCGCCTGCGCCGCCGCCTCGCGATCCGCGCCCGGATCGGCGGCCAGAGTATCTGCCAGCCGGGTGGTGATCTCGGCGACCACCAGATCGACCTGCCACTCCGCCAGCCGCGCCATCGACTGCCCGAGGCTGCGGACGACGGCCTGCTGCTGCCGCGGATCCGCGGCGGCCAAGGTGTCCAGACTCCGGAAATTGCGCACGGCCGCGATATCGGCCTCGGTGTACTCGTGCGCGGAATCATCGGGATCGGCCGCGAAACCGAGCGAAACCCACAACCGCCGCGAAACCTCCGACGGCACCCCGGAACGCTGTGCCACTTCGGCCCGGCTGTAGCGCCGCGGCCCGTTCAGCAACGCCGGCTCCACCACCGACTGCACCAGTTTCGACAATTCCGCGGAGGCCATGAATTCGACAGTACGGGCCGGAACGACGTCCGAAGAATGGGCTGGTGATTTATCACAGGCGCTCCCATCAGGGCATATACCTTCTACTGGATACAGAAGAACTGTGTCCACCGATCGACTATCGGCGGCGATCGCGATACGGAACCCGGTGAGTCGTCAGGTCCGCACCCCCGCCACCCCGGACTACCGCCCGGGTCGGGGCCGGGATGCGGCCCAGCGCCGCACGGTACCCTCACAGGGGTAACAGTGAACCGGAGGGCATAGGTAACAGTGAGTCGTGCGTACGGATGGCAGCGGGACGGCCGCACCGTCGACCCGGTCGAGGCCGACGAGATCCGCCTGTGGGCGCGCTACATGCTGGCCGACGTCGACCCCGCGCCGTCGCAGCGGGGCCTGGTCGACGAACTGAGCGCCCGCGGCGTCACCACCGTCAGCGGGAAGCCCTGGCGTGCCATCGTCATCCGCCGCGCACTCACCGCGCCCCGGATGATCGGCATGAAATTCGACGACACCGGCCGCCTGGTCGACGCGGATATGGAACCGATCCTGGATTGGGAAACCTGGCAACGGCTGCGGGCGGTACTCGACGATCCGCAACGCAGCGTGAAGTTCGCCCCGAACCGGAACCGGCCGCCGGCGTTGCTGAGTGGCGGCCTGGCGCGCTGCGGGGCCGACGGATCGGCGCTGCATCACTCCGGCGGCCGCCACGGCAGCTATGCGTGCAGCGTCCGCGCCGGCGGCTGCGGCCTGTCGATCGCCGCACCCCTGCTGGAGGCCGACGCCACCCGGCGGCTGCTGGCCCGGCTCACCGACCCGGCCGGTAGGCAGTCGCTCGGCCGCGGGCAACCGGCCGAGGCCGAAGCGCTGGCCGAACTCGACGAACTCCAGGCACGGCTGCGCACCCTCGGCGAGGACTACGCCGACGGTGCGATCGAGCGCGACACGATGCTGTCGGGCACCGAGCGCGCCCGGGAGCACATCCTCCGAGCCCGGAAACGCGCCGAACGCGCCCGGCTGCTGACCGCGTTACCGGACGCGTCGACGGAGAATTCGCCCCCGCTCGACGGCTGGTGGAACACCGCTACCGACGCGGACCGGCACACCGTCCTGGCGGCCGTCTTGGACCACGTGATCGTGCGGCCGTCGGAGGGCCGGACCGTCATCGGCGCCGACCGGCTGGAATATCACTGGTACGAATGACCGGAAAAGAAAAACGGCCCCGACAGACTGTCGAGGCCGGAGATTCGTCCGGAATCCGAGCCGAACCTTTCGATGGTGGAGCCTAGGGGAATCGAACCCCTAACCCCTGCTTAGCGGACAGGGGCCGATGAGGATTCTCATCGGCCCCTGTCCGTGCTTCCACCTGCTTATATGCCGAGGAGCACCGACCCATCGGTTCCTGTCGAATCGCACCGATTCCCGCTGAAACCGTGTCGTTAGCGTGTCACGGTTCGAGTGCAGCGAACGGCCTGGTACTGGTTACCTCGGGCGTAGTCGGACCTGACGTACCGGAGGATCAACGGCAGACTCGACCCACCTACCCATCGGCCGCATCGAAGGTTGCTTTCTACGCCAACGCTCAGCGTCCGAGCGGGACGGCGGTGAATCGGAGAAGAAAAGCAGCGGTCCGGCCGAGTCCAAGACATTCCTGATTCGGTTCACGCTTGCTGGTGACACCAAGTCCGAGCCGTCGCTGAAGGCTGAGAAGGGAAGTTGGGGCCGGCCCTTGGTGATTCACCGCCAGGTCCCGGGACACCCCACGGGGGTAGGTCGAATCCCCAGTCAGAACCCACCAATGACCCAGCCTCAGACCAGTTTGCTCGGTGCCAAGTTTCCCCGTGATGTGAAGAAAGGGCCGGAGCCCGGATCTGTGCGACGCTGGCCGAAACGGCCAGTCCCGAACGGCATCGGCTACAGCGACGCTGAGCTACTTCCCGACCGCGAATCGGGGATGCTCGTGCAGCGCGCGCCAGGCACCCTCCCACGGGAAACGCTCGCGAGCGGCACCGCCGGACTTCGGTTCGTGCGGCGGGTCCTCCGATAACACGGTCACGCCCCACTGCGACAGCTTGCGCACAGCCTCGCCGATCGGCGGGAAGCTCAGCAGGGCTCGGTTCACGAACGGCACAGCGACCACAGGCAGGCCCAGCCCGACCGCTTCGACCAGCAACCCGAGCGGCAACGTGTCGGAGATGCCCGTGGCCCACTTCGCCAGCGAGTTCGAGGTGATCGGCGCGACGATGATCCCGTCGGCCGGCGGTAGCGCGTCGGGGGCTCCAGGGTCCTTGTACTGACTGCGCACCGGGTGCCCGGTCTTGGCCACCAGCTCGTCAACGTCGATGAACCGCCGCCCCTCCGGCGAAGCGATCACGCACACATCCCATCCGTCGCCCTGGGCGAGATCCACCAGCGCGCCGACATTCGCCGCGACGGTCGAGCCGGTCACGATGGCGTACAGGACCGGAATTCCCTGCTCGTTCATGCCCTTATCGTGTCAGCCTCGCGGCCCGCCGTCCGGCTACAGCGACGCACCCAGCCAGGAGGCGAACCCGAGCAGGCTGTCCGACTGGCGGCGCTGCGCCGCGGCGATGCCGTAAACGGTCTCCCGGACCGACGGGTGCAGGCGAGTCTGCTGTGGAGCCACGGTGCGAGCCTTGTTCAGTGCCGCCAGCGCCTTGTCCGGCTTACCTGCCATGAGCCAGGCGCGGGCATTGTCCTGCCAGTGATGCCCGGCCCGAGGGGCGGCTACGTCGGACGGCAGTTGCAGCACGGCACCGTCCCGAGCGGCCTTGCCAGGGTCGCCAGCTTCCAACTCGACTGCGCACGCATGGATCTCGACATTGCCCGGACCGAAATCGGTTGTGTACAAGTCGCTCTCACGATTCATCGTATTAGCGATCCGGCGGGCTTCTTCGATGTGGTCGCGCGCCGAATCCAGCCGCAGGCCACGCGCGGCCACGATCGCGGCGCGAAGATGCCCGTATCCGCGCAGTACGCGCTCCCCCTCGCTGTCTCCGGGCAGCAACTCGAGGCCACGATCTACCAGCGACATCGCTACGTCGGTCGAGCCGTACGACATGAGGAGCCGTGACCGTTTCATCAGACTGCGAACCGCGTAGCCGCGATCTTCGGCATGCCCAGCCGCCCAGTCCAGCCGATCAAGCACCAACGCCGTCAGCGACGAGTATCCGAGTCGGCAGCATGCGCCTTCGGCTGCGACGTATGCAGCACACAGCATCTCGTACGCGCGGGTGCGCTCCCGATCATCTCGAGCAGACTGCGCCGCACCGTGCAGTTGCCGAATCAGACCGGGAAGCAACGCCAGTGCACGCCGCGTTTTGTCGTCGTGCAAGGCTGTCTCCACCCTCGCCAATTCGGCGGCCAACTCCGATGATGGCGGCGGCTGAGCAGCCAGCACGTACGCGCCTTCGGCCAACACCGCCCGCAGTTCGGCAAGCCCTTCGAGTGGGCCGTCTTCTTCCAAGGTCTCGACGAAAGGCGTTCCTTGTAGCCTGTCCGGCTCCACTCCGAGCGCCCTCGACACCGCTGCGATGAATCCAGGCGAAGCGACCTCCCGGCCCTGCTCAACCGCCTTGACCATGCTCAGGCTGTACAAAGCACGCCCGGCCAACTGCCGTTGGCTCAGCCCGGCAATCTTGCGCTCGGCGGCGATCCGCTGTCCCACATGCTCGCCCATGAACCGAGCGTAGATCGATGCCTACCGGCTGTCCCTCTGTCCCATCGCTGGCCCTCGCCGGTCTTGCCAGCCACGAAGCTCGGTAGTGGCCCCGCCGCCGGGTCGGAATCGGCCCACCTCGTCAGGTTCCCCGGCGGCGGGTGCCTTCCAGATATCGGAGACAGGCAGGGGTGACGACGTGATCGTGTCCAGGAATACGGATCGGCTTCTCTTCCGGACGGTGAAGGATGTCGTCTCGGCCATGTGGGAGATCCCCGCCGGCGGTGTCGCCCGGATCATGCACCTCAACGATCCGCAATCCCGGTTCCCGGCTCGGCGGTGGCCGAACGAGCCGATGCGGGAACTCCCGGACGGCCACATTGCTTTCGGCCCCGAACCACACCAGCGTCCGACGCTGGACCAGGTCCGGGAGATGCTGCCGCAGTACGCGGGCCTCTGGGACGAGATCCGGGAAGAGTCGCTGATCAATCACACAGTGCTGGTCGTCAACAACCGGCCCTCGGGATGCAACATCGGCCGGATGTTCACCTCTGCCGACGGCTTGACCGACTGGACCGAGCGGGTACGACGATGATCACGGAAAGTTCCCTACCACAACGGATTCCGCGTCGATCGGACGATGCGCAGCCGTGGGAGGTTCGGGAACCGTATCGGCCGATCGAGTTCGCCGGACCCGAGGAGATCGAAGCGACGCTCGAGGCCATGCGGGACGCGCGATGGTGACCCTCGTCGGTGTGGTGGCGATCGTGGCGGTATGCGCCGGTGTGGTGTTCGTGTCGTTCACCTGGCCGAACCGCACACGAACCACGCTCCAACCGTCCGGCAAGCTGAAAAAGCTTGTAGAGCAAGGGATCAGGGGAAACCGTGGCGCTGACTGAGCCGTATGTCACCGTGACCGCTTCGGGCAACGGAGCGGTCTGGCAGGCGGACGGACCCGTGATCCGGGTCGCGTCGTTCTGGGTCGAAGACCACACAGTCACCTACTTCTCCCCGCGTCCGTTGTCCGACTGCATGGACCACATGCCCCTCACACTCACGCTGGCGGTGTGGGGACACTACGACGAATTCGCTGGCAGAGAAGGTGTTTTGACCTACTTGGAGAGAGAGCATGGGGTATGACGGTCCGGATGCCGACCCTGAGGACGATGGTCCGGCCACGTTTCAACAAGCTTGGCTGGAAGATTTGTCGCGGTACGAGCGGTGGGGGTGGATGGAGAAGGCCGAGGAACTGCGGCGGCAAGGCCCTGACTGCGCTCATCGAAATTCCCCAACTGGGCTCGTCGAAATGCCTCACCCGTGGGCGGTCACGATTATAGGGGCTCGCGATTGCCGGTGGTTGCCCGCCGGAGGTTGTCCGCGGTTGCGTGATGATCGCGTAGCCGGTAGGAGTCGCCGTCGAGGTTGATGACCATCGACCGGTGTAACAGGCGGTCCAGGAGTGCGGCCGCGACGGTGTTGTCTCCGAGGATTTCGCCCCACGACCCGACACCTCGGTTGGTGGTGATCACGATCGAGGTCTTCAAATATCGTTGCGAGACAACCTGAAACAAGGCTGATGCCGCCTCGGCCGGCAACGGCAGGTAGCCCAGTTCGTCGATGACGAGCAAGGCCGGTCCGGCGTAGAACCGCATGGTGGTCGCCCACCGGCCCTCGATCGCCGCGCGGTGGCAGCGGGCAGCCAGATCGGCGGCGGTGGTGAAGTAGGTGCGGTAACCGGCGTGGGCGGCCGCGCGGGCGAGTCCTGTTGCCAGATGGGTCTTTCCGGTGCCGGGGGTGCCGATCAGCAGGACGTTGGTCGCGGATTCGAGGAACCGGCAGGTGCCGAGCTCGTCGAGCAGCGGCCGGTCGATCCCGGAGGCGGCATCGACGTCGAAGTTGTCCAGCGACGCGGGGGTTTGCAGGTTCGCGAACCGGAGACGCCCGTTCAGCCGGCGGGCTTCGGTGTCGTCGACCTCGATGCGTAGTAGTTTCTCCAAAGTCGCTGTCGCCGAGAGGTTCTGCGCGACGGCGTCTTCGAGGATCCGTGGGAGGGCTTCGGCGGCGGCGTGGAGTTTCAGCGTCGCCAGATGCGAGCGGAGCTGCTGGTAGCGGGTCGCGGTCTCGTCGGCGCCGGCGGCTTTCGTGGCTCGGCGGGCGGTCTTGTTCGGGCTGGTGGTCATTTGCGGCTCCTGGCGGTGGCGGCGCGCTCGTAGGCGGCCAGATCGGTGATGTTGCTGGTGACCGCCGATGCGGCTGTGCTGGTGTCGGCGGGATCGGCGGCTGCCCGCAGGGCCGCGGCGGCGGCGCGGGCGGCGTCGCCGGGTGGGATGCGTTCCTTGCGGCGGTGCGGGCGGCCGGTGTTCGCCGACTCCATCGCCGCGCGGTCGAGCGCGACGACGTGGCCGTGGTCACGGACCGTGGCGCCGAGGCCGTCGGCGGCGCGTTCGTGTCGGGCGATCACGATCCCGGCTGTGGTGGCGATGTCGATGGTGTTGCCGCGTAACGGTTGTGCGACGATGACCGTCGCCGCGGCCAGCTCGGGAGGCACCGAGTAGCGGTTGCCGCGCCAGGAGATCATCGCCTGCCGGGACACAACCCTCGGTTCGGTGACCATCGCCGGATACGGGTCAGCAGGTAACGGCCGCAATGGTTCTCGTGCCGCGATCGTCGCGACGCTGGCCCGGCCGTCGGCGGTCGGCCGCAGCCGGGTGTCGGTGCGCAGTGAACAGAACTTGTCCAGGCTCGCTTGTGCCTGTTCGACGGTGAGTTCGTCGGCGAGGGTGCGCCACCAGCGTTGCGCGGCAGTGTGATTGGCTTTCTCGACCACTCCTTTGCGGTTGCCGGCGCGGGCCGGGCAGATCTCCGGCAGCACGGCGTAGTACTTGAGCACCGCGGCGAACGACGCGGTGACCTGCCCCGACGACGGATAGCAGACAGTGGACATGCGGTCGAACCGCCACGACCCGGTCACCCCGCCCAGGGCGCGAGCGACCCGGTCCAGGCCCTCGATCAGGTGCGGCTGGTCGGTGGCCGGCGCGAGATAGCCGCGCCAGCGGCCGGAGTGGGCCAGGGACCCGACGAGCAGGTGCGCGTTCGCGCCCCACCCCCACGACTGCGGTGGGTTGGGCAGATCGACCCAGTCCCATTGGGTTTCACCACCGGGTGGGTGCGCGATGACGGCATTGGGGCGTTCGGTCACCCTCCGGCAGGCTTGGCAGACCGGACGGAGCTTGCGGGCGCGGATGTTGCGGGTCAGCGACTGATACGACAACCCGAACCCGAGAGGTTCGAGCTCGTCGAACAGGGTTTGCGCCCACAGGTGCGGGTCCTCGGTCAGGCGGGCGGTCACATAGTCCACGAACCGTTCGAACGGGTCGGGCTGGTGTCGTTTCCGGACCCCGGGCTGGCGTTCCCCGGCCAGATAGGCGCGGATCGTCTTGCGGTCGCGGCCGGTGTGGCGGGCGATCTGGGAGATCGTCCAGCCTCGGGCGCGCAGGGCACTGATTTCCACATCTTCCTCACGTGTCAACATGGAAAAGCGGGCCTCCTCCGAACGAAACTGCTGGTCAGGTGTGGTAACCACCAGCTTCGGAAGAGGCCCGCCCTTCACGACGAAGCCACACGGGCAAATGGGGAATTTCGATGAGCGTCAGTGGGGAGATTCAGTGAGCGCCGTCAGCCCGCCCCCGCCGATGGTGTCGGACGGGTACGGCGGCAAGCTCGCCTACTACCGGCATCATGCCGACGCGGGCGATCCGGAAGCGATCGAGGTCTACCAACGGTTGATCGCCGAAGGCCCGGCAGGCTACACGTAAGCGATCTCTGGCGGGGTGCGGTATCCGGTCTCGGCTCGAGGGTCTGGCGGGCACCGGACCCGCCCCACGGGTGGAACCCTCACCGACGAACACGACGCGATCGTATGCAGCGGCAGCCTCGAGCACTGGCTCTGGCACCACGATGTACCCGGCACCGACCGATAGACCCCGTGCTGTGCGGGTCGAGCGGGCACCGCGTCACGACCGTGAGTCCATCCAGGGGATATCCGCCCACGAATGACCCTGGAAGATGCCTGTTTCCGCTGTTCAGGCACCGGAACAGTCCGTTTCTTGGCGAAAAACGGCCCCGTATAAAAAAATTCATGACTAGGGCGGGGGTCATGGGGGCCGGGGGTCGGATTTTTCCGGGGCCTGCCCCCGCCGACGTGCTTCTACCCGGACAGGGCGACCATCATCGGTGACGGTCACTACGGATCGGAACGATTCCGGAACCCGTACAAACAACTCGGCGGTATGCCTGCCGATGACGGTTTCAGTCCTCTCCCTGGTCGGAAAAACCGGCCATGGCGCACGCATGGGGGCGAGTGCTATGTGTCCCGGTGAGCATCGCCAGGTCCGGGGGTAGTCCCCCACCCCTCCCCCGGCTGTCCGAGCGGCATCGGGATGCCCTGCGCATTTTCGTCGGTACGGGTTCCCCAGCGTTCGGCCAGAGATTCCGCGCCACCTCTACCCGACTCCTTCGAGCATGAGTTGGGGGCGGCACACCCGGTGCCGATCGAAGACGAACTTCCGAGGCAACTCCTCGCCGCACACCGCGCACCGTCGCGGGTAGTTACCGGCCGTACGGCAGCGCCGACACAGCGCGGTCGCGTTCAGTTCGAGGTCATCGTGAACCTGGCGGCAGATCGGGCAGCGCAGCCCTGCGACATCCGCCAGCGGTTCGGGCTCACCCGATCCGGCTGTCGAATCACTTGCCACATCCGTAGATCTCTGGTCGGTATCACCAACCACAGGGACTCAAGTCCCACTGGGACTCACAGAATCTCCGCTGGTAGAGCGGGATTACCAGGATGAGTCCCTGGGGACTCGGGTCCGTCGGTGGACAAGGTGTAGACCGGCTTGCTGTCGGGACCGGATTCGAGGATCTGGCCGGAGTCGAGCAGATCCGAGAGCGCGGCATCGAAGTTGGCGCGGATATCTTCCTTCATCCTCCGGCGCAGTGGCGAACGCCCGGCCGGGCCATCGGTAAGAGATCGAAGAATCGAGTTTCGGGCGCGCTGGAACTTCCGGTCGCTGAGTATCTCCTCACGCTCCGCGCTCGCCAGCGCACGAGCGTGGTTGGCGCGGCGCTTCTGCTCGGTTGCTGCTCGCTGCACACTCGCACGCGTCCCGTCCGAAACGGCCATCACCACACCGGCAAGAGCCCAATCCTGCGCGTCGATCACCGTCCGGCCATCCAGCACCATCAGCGCCGCTGCAACCTTCAAACGGGACAGCAACCCGTGCCCG
Source organism: Nocardia sp. alder85J (assembly GCF_020176955.2). Lineage (GTDB taxonomy): Bacteria > Actinomycetota > Actinomycetes > Mycobacteriales > Mycobacteriaceae > Nocardia. The sequence goes on along the minus strand of NZ_JAIUCZ020000008.1, from coordinate 326,273 downwards.
TCCAGCGTTTCAGCTTCATCTGTGCCGCCACGCAATCGAGCCAACCGCGCCGCGTCGATCTCTTGCCGGGCAACATCCGGAATCGGCAGCGGACCAGGCTGCCAGTCACGCAAACGCACCTTCCACACCGCCGGCTCGGCGGGCGCTTGGTCCGGCGCATCCGGATCGGCGACCGGCAACCACAGGAACCGTTGCGGAGTACCACCGTCGGCCCCGTCGAGCAGCGCCCCCGCCCGCAACGGCTGCGCTCCGACCACCAGGCAGGCCCGATAGCTGTGCGCGGAAACCACTGTACGTGTCGTCTTCTGGGCGTTGTTGAAGCCGATCTGTTCACCGCTGTACAACTTGCGCAGCTCTGCTTCAAGTGTGGCTCCGGTACGCGCGAACAACGCCTTCATAGTGTCGACCTCCGGCGCTGTAAACACCGCTCGATCCCTCAGGTTCGGTGCATCGTCGTCGGCACCCGCCGGGCGGAAACTCCGAGCGATTCCCTCGCCGGACCCCAGAGGAAACTCCGGCACGTCGACCACGACCCGGCCGGTCGGGTCGTAGCAGCAGACCAAGGCATCCCGCGCCGCGGCTTCACACGCACCCTTACCGCTACCCGACGGGCCGACCAGCGCCGTGAACAAGTTCAACGACATCCGGCCGCCGACCGTCGCGGGCAACGTCACCGTCGGCGGGACGGCAGCCACTGCGCGCGCCAGCACCACGCCGAGAGTTCCCCACGGCCCCGCCCGTCGCGCTCGCGCGAACTCCAGCACATGCGCCAATACCGGGCGCGCACTCCAGAACCCCACCACCGGATCGACCGGCGACGACGCCGACGCCTGCCACGGCACAGGTACCAGCTCACCTATCCCGAGCCCGGCAGCGATATGGTCGGCCAAGTCTTTACCTTCACGAGCCTCGACAATCGCCACAGATGCGGCGGTGCCGACCAGCAACTTCGCCACCGCCTTGGCCCGCGCCCGGCCCACGTCGTCTTTGTCCTGGACCACGACGACGCGCCTGCCGCGTAGCGGCGACCAGTCGGCCCGCTCCGGCGAGGTGCGCGCGCCCTGGGCTTGCGACACCGCGAACACCCCGACCGCGGTCGCGGCCCGCACGTCTTTCTCTCCCTCCACCACGTACACCACCGAATCCTGATCGGTAGGCGGGTTGTCGATATTGAACAGGGCGCGGCCGGACCTGGTGCCGCTCTGGCTGAAGGTCTTCTTCCCATCCCGGTACGAGCGGGTCACTGTGCGGCCATCGGCGTACCGATACGACGTACGCGGCGAATCGAACAGATCCGCCATCGTCAACCCGAGCGCAGTGAGCATCTCCTCACGGTCCTGGTTGAAACACCAGACCAGCACACCGTCCGGATACCGGCGGAACATCGTTCCCCGATCCGAAGAACCATGGCCCGGGGTGGACGCTGAGCCACGATCACCCTTGTCGTCTACCGTGCACCCGTACTCACGCAGGCAGGACACGAATTGGTCGTAGGCGCTCACCGGCCCGCCATCTGACCTACCTTGTACCGCCACCGATCAGTCCTCGAATTGCTTTCTCTCCCAGTCAATTACGTCACTGAGTAGGTAGCGGCAGTACTTGCCCATGCGGACATAGCGCGGCCCCTTCTGCGGCTGCTGGGATGCCCACACGGCCAATGTCTTGGCCGGGATCTTCAGGCGTTGGGCCAATTCGTCGCGGGTGAGCCACTGATCATCTGCTGTGGTCGGCACGGCCAACTCAACCTCCGGTGTTCGGTTCTTACGGGAAGCGCTCAAGCACCACCGGTCACAACGATAACGCATGAAGTTACATCTATCTTAGAAGCTAATGTTATAGTCACAACGAGAAAATATGAGAAGCGACAGGAAGATGTAGAACGTTGGATGTTGACCGTGCGATCGGTAAGCGGATCGAGGCGCGCCGTATCCACCGAGAGTGGAGCCAAGAGGAGCTTTCGAAACGGCTGCGGGAAGTCGGAGTGAACTGGAGTCAGGTCACCTTGTCCAAGGTTGAGAAGGGACAGCGACCAGTCAAGCTCGCCGAAACCCTCCCGGTCTCAACCGTCCTGGGCATCGAGCCTCTAGCTCTGGTCCCAGGATGGGGAGGGCTCGCCACGCTGAGAGCCCGAGCCGACCAGAACCTTCAACAGGCCATGCACCGGGTTCACCAGACCACGAGCATCCTCAACCATGCCCGCCACGAACTGAAGGGCATACGGGCAAAGGCCGAACTGTTCCATCTGTGCTGCGAGCTAGAGGAGGGCAGACGTGGACCACGCCAATACGTGGTCAACTGCCGCAACGAAAAGGAATTCCTCGAACTGCTGGACGGCACCGTACAGGAGTTCGACCGGGTCGATGCTGGCGAACGAGACTGGCTCGACCTCATGGAAGAACTGGGCATCGGTCGCAGCCGCATTCGCAACGCACGCGCGCAGATCAGCGGGGACCTGAACGACGCCAACGACCAGGTCACCTACCGTCGCGCATGGGAAGTTCCACCCTATGCAATAGACATCCCTCGTGACACCGAGTGGGGGGAACACCTGCTGCAACCCCCTGAACTGGAACCGATCCTGAACAACGGCCGACTTCAGCGCGCCTTGACGTGCGGCATGGCGTTGTCGCTGTTCCGTAGAGAGTTCGGCGAGACCATCGTGTTCAGGGCCGGAGATACGAAGTGGTTCCGTGCGGGAGACGAAGAACCCTTGATGGTTCGGGGTCTGAAGGGAGATCGGTCGCACCCGCGCTCCCACCACAAGCCCGACACTACTGCCGACGATACCGACGAGACGTACCCCGGAAAGAACGGAAATGGCTAGACAACCCCTCCAGATCGGCACCTACGGCAAGATCAGCTGTAGGCAGCAGGACAACGGCAGTTGGCGCGCCACCACCCGCCACCGCGACGACGACGGCGAAACCCGGACGGTGCAAGCGTTCGGACCGACGAAGACCCGCGCCGATGCCAATCTCAAGAACAAGCTTCAGAAGCGAACCAACAAGCGCGGCACGGCGATCACCCGAGATACCAAGCTCGCCGAGTTGGCGGACAAATGGCTGTCCGAACTCACGTTCGAAGATGGCGTGACGCAACAGACCATCGACCTGTATCGCGACGAGATCGACGTATCCACCGACCCACGGGCGCGGAAGGACACGATCAAAATCAAGTCGGCACTTGGTGGAGTCAGGGTCTGGGAAGCTTCCACATCACGACTCGACCAGCATCTCAAGAAGGTTGCCGAGGTGGGCAAGGAAAAGGCCCGCCGGCATCGCGTGATCTTGTCCGGGATGATGGGTCTTGCTGCCCGGCACGATGCGATCGATCAGAACCCAGTGCGCGAGGTAGCGCGGATACGCAAGAAGCGTGAGAAGCCTCGAGCGGCCGATCTGGCCACGCTGCAAGCCCTTCAGGCACAGCTGGCGGTCTGGTTGTCTGGAGAAAAGATCCCCGGCACTCCGGCATACACCAGCGGACCGAAGCGGAGCCGAGCCATGCTGGATATCGCGGACGTGCTACTGGCGACCGGCGCGCGGCCGGGCGAGGCGCTGGCGGTCCGGTGGTGCGATCTCGACCTTGCCGCCACAGCCCCCACGCTCACGATCTCCGGCACGATTGTTCGGAACTCGGCGAGGGGCTTGCATCGCCAGGAGTGGACGAAGACCGATGCCGGGTACCGGACCGTGAAGCTACCGAAGTTCGCGGTGGACACCCTGCTTCGGGTAAAGGTGGACGCGGTGCCGAACAAGTTGGACTTGGTGTTTCCGGACCGCAATGGTGGCATCCGCGAGCCACACAACTTCCGCCGGGTCTGGCGGCAAGCACGCGGAGACGACTTCGCATGGATCACGCCGAAGACATTCCGCAAGTGCGTGGCTTCGATCATCGCTGAGGACTACGGGCCGGAGGACGCGGCAAGCCAACTCGGGCATGCAGACGGAGGGGCGATTGCTCGCAAGCACTACATCGATAAGCCTCATGAGGCGCCGGACTTTACGGCAACGCTCGACCGGTTTGCGAGCTGAATCCGTGTCATTTCCGTGTCATTCGATCGAATCTCTATTCGATCGAACCAGCGTTTCCGCTGGTAGAGAGTGGAGCCTAGGGGAATCGAACCCCTAACCCCTGCCTTGCAAAGGCAGTGCTCTGCCAATTGAGCTAAGGCCCCTGACCGGGAAATCAGCGCGTGGTGACCTCGTGCCACAAAGCGGCATCGTCACGCTGGCGGAACCGGCTGATGGCGAAGGCCACCGCGGCCACGACACCGATCGTGAGAAAGTACTTCATGAACCCCACCCTACTGTGCTGTTCTCCAGTGGGCCTAGGAGGACTTGAACCTCCGACCTCTTCGTTATCAGCGAAGCGCTCTAACCGCCTGAGCTATAGGCCCTCATCCGATTCGAGTGTGTGACTCGAACGAGTTGGAAGATTACCGTACGGCGGCCCGGAAGACCAAAACGGCCGGTACCAGGCCCGGAAGGGGCGGTACCGGCCGTCGGCGGCAGCGGGCGCCGGACTAGTCCGGATCGGCGAGGGTGACCTGGATACCGCCGACCAGATCGGTGCACTGGTTGTAGATGAACACCCCGATCGTCGACAGCGCCGTGATCAAGACCACGTTGATGAGCCCGATCACGGCCGCGTAGCCGAAGACCGAGCCGGCGCCGATCAACGACGACGAACCGCTGTCGGACACCATGTCGGTGGTGAAGGTGTTGATCCGGTCCCACACGCCCATGCCGGACAGCACGATGTAGAGGAAGCCGACGGCGAGCATCCACACGAAGAACATCGCCACGCTGATCACCAGCGACACCTTCAGCGTCGACCAGGGGTCGATGTGGCGCACCTGCACGGTGGCCCGCAACGGCTCACCGGTGACCGCCGCCTGGGCGACCGCGGCCGGGGCCGTCGGCGAGATGCGCTGCTGCGGGCCGGTGGCGTCCAGCAGCGGCGCCGCCACCGGCGGTGGCACGGGGGCCATCGGCAACCCGGGCTGCGGGGCGGCCGCCGGGGCCGTCGGCAGCGGATGCCGCAGCTCCGACAGATCGGGCATGTCCTTGATCAGCTCCGGCCGCGCGATGCTGCGGGTCGGGCCGTCGATGCCGACCGACTTCACCATCGCCGCCTCCTTGCGGGCGGCCTTGGCGGCGAGATCGGCGGTGGTGCGGGCGTTGCTGACCCCGGCATTGAGCCCGACCGAGCGGCCGCCGGTCACCGGGACGTGGCCCGGACGGTTCAGGTTGGACTGCGGCTCACGCTGCGGCAGCTGCGACGAACCGTTCCCACCGTCGGCCTTCGGACCGGATCCGCCCGGCTCGCCGATATCCAGTGTCTTGTCCAGCTTTTCCGTCGCCGAATTCTCCGCGGCACTACCCGGCCCGCCCTCACCCGACGCCGGCCGCGGAATCGGCCGCGGCGGAATCGGCGACGGTGCGACCCGCTCGGTCACACCGTTGGCGTGGTGCCGATCGTCATTCGGCTGGTTCGGAGTGGTCAATGTCGGAAGTCCTTCGATCGGTCGTGCCGCCGCTGCTGGTGGAGAACTTACTGGTTCTACGAACCATCGGTATCGTCAACGCCGGAAACCTGATCGGGCTCGTCGGCATTGCGGGCGATTGCAAGCAACGTATCGCCCTCACCGAGGTTCATCAATCGCACACCCTTGGTCTGTCGGCCCGCTTTACGTACTTGATTCGCAGCCGTCCGGATGACGCCGCCCCCGGAGGTGATCGCATAGAGCTCGTCGTCGTCGTCGACGATCAAAGCGCCTACCAGATTGCCACGCTTGGGGTCGTACTGAATCGTCAGCACCCCTTTACCCCCGCGGCCCTGCGCGGTGTACTCGTCGATCGCGGTGCGCTTGGCGTACCCGCCCGCGGTGGCGACCAGCAGATACGTCTCCTCCCGCACGACATTGAGCGACAGCAGCTCGTCGTCGGTGTTGAAACGCATACCCTGCACGCCCGAGGTGGCGCGGCCCATCGGGCGCAGCACCTCGTCGTTGGCGGAGAACCGGATCGACTGGCCGTGCGCCGACACCAGCAGCAGATCCGTCTCGGGGGAGCACAGCGCCGCGCCGACCAGCTCGTCACCGTCGCGCAGGTTGACCGCGACGATGCCGCCGGACCGGTTGGAGTCGAAATCGGTCAGCTTCGACTTCTTCACCAGACCGTTGCGGGTCGCCAGCACCAGATAGGCCGCGTCCTCGTAGGACTTGATCTGGATGACCTGCGCGATCTTCTCGTCGGGCTGGAAGGCGAGCAGGTTGGCCACGTGCTGGCCGCGGGCGGTACGGGCCGCCTCCGGCAGTTCGTACGCCTTGGCCCGGTACACCCGGCCGAGGTTGGTGAAGAACAGCAGCCAGTCGTGCGTGGACGTGATGAAGAAGTGCTGGACCAGGTCGTCCTGCTTGAGGCCGGCGCCCTGCACACCCTTGCCGCCGCGCTTCTGGCTGCGGTACAGGTCGGTCTTGGTGCGCTTGGCGTACCCGGTCGCGGTGATGGTGACGACCACGTCCTCGCGGGCGATCAGATCCTCGTCGGCGACGTCGCCGTCGGCCGCGATGATCCGGGTACGGCGATCGTCGCCGTACTTGTCGACGATCTCCTTCAGCTCGTCGCGGACGATCGCGCGCTGCCGCTCCGGCTTCGCCAGGATGTCCTTGAGGTCCGCGATCTCGGCCTCGATCTTGGTCAACTCGTCGAGGATCTTCTGCCGCTCCAGGGCGGACAGGCGACGCAGCTGCATGTCGAGGATCGCGGTGGCCTGGATCTCGTCGATCTCCAGCAACTGCATCAGGCCGGTGCGGGCGGTCTCGGTGTCGGCCGAGCGCCGGATCAGCGCGATGACCTCGTCGAGCGCGTCCAACGCCTTGACCAGGCCACGCAGGATGTGGGCCCGCTCCTCGGCCTTGCGCAACAGGTACCGGGTCCGCCGGACGATGACTTCCAACTGGTGATCGACGTAGAGCCGGATCATCTGATCCAGGCGCAGGGTGCGCGGCACGCCCTGGACGATCGACAGCATGTTGGCGCCGAAGCTGGTCTGCAACTGGGTGTGCTTGTACAGATTGTTCAGCACGACCTTGGCGATCGCGTCGCGCTTGATCGTGACGACGATGCGCAGGCCGACGCGGTCGGAGGACTCGTCGTGGATGTCGGCGACGCCGGCGATCTTGCCGTCCTTCACCTGCTCCGCGATCGAGTTGATGAAGTTGTCCGTGTTCACCTGGTACGGCAGCTCGGTGATGACGATGGTGGTGCGACCGCGGTTGTCCTCCTCGATCTCCACCACCCCGCGCATCCGGACCGAACCGCGGCCGGTGGTGTAAGCGTCGTGGATGCCCTGGGTGCCGACGATCAGGCCCGAGGTCGGGAAGTCCGGCCCCTTCACCCGCTCCATACAGGCCGCGAGCATGGTCTCCTCGTCGGCCTCGTGATTCTCCAGCGTCCAGTAGATCGCCTCGGCCAGCTCGCGCAGGTTGTGCGGCGGGATGTTGGTGGCCATGCCGACCGCGATCCCGTTGCTGCCGTTCATCAACAGGTTGGGGACACGGGCCGGCAGCACGACCGGCTCTTGTGTCTTGCCGTCGTAGTTGGGGATGAAATCGACCGTCTCGTGGTCGATCTCGCGCAGCAGTTCCATCGCCAGCGGGGTGAGCCGGCATTCGGTGTAGCGCATGGCGGCGGCGCCGTCGTTGCCGCGGCTGCCGAAGTTGCCCTGGCCGTCGACCAGCGGGTACCGCATCGCCCACGGCTGGGCCATGCGAACCAGGGTGTCGTAGATGGCCGAGTCACCGTGCGGGTGGTAGTTACCCATGGTCTCGGAGACCGGACGGGCCGACTTCACGTAACCGCGGTCGGGCCGATAGCCGTTGTCGTACATCGCGTAGAGGATGCGGCGGTGCACCGGCTTCAGACCGTCGCGCACCTCCGGCAGCGCGCGGCCGACGATCACGCTCATCGCGTAATCGATGTAGGAGTTCTGCATCTCCTGCTGGATGTCGACCGGCTCGATACGGTCGCCACCGCTGGGGGGCAGGGAGGTCTCGGTCATGAATCAGTCTCCAGGGGAAGGCTTTTCGGATGGTTCCTCGGAGCGCGACCGCGGCGGCGCACTACCCGTCGCCGCGGCGGCGCGCTACACGTCGAGGAACCGCACGTCCTTGGCATTGCGGGTGATGAAGCTGCGACGTGCCTCCACGTCCTCACCCATCAGGATGCTGAACAGCTCGTCGGCCGCGGCCGCGTCGTCCAACGTCACTTGACGAAGTACCCGCACGCTCGGATCCATGGTGGTCTCCCACAGTTCCTTCGGGTTCATCTCACCGAGGCCTTTGTAGCGCTGGATGCCGTCGTCCTTGTTGATCTTCTTGCCCGACGCCAGACCGCTCTCCAGCAGGCCGTCGCGCTCCCGATCGGAGTACGCGAACTCCGGCTCGCCGCGCTGCCACTTCAGCTTGTACAGCGGCGGCTGCGCGAGATAGACGTGCCCGTGCTCGACCAGCGGCCGCATGAAGCGGAACAGCAGCGTCAGCAGCAGCGTCGAGATGTGCTGGCCGTCGACGTCGGCGTCGGCCATCAGCACGATCTTGTGATAGCGCAGCTTGGTGAGGTCGAACTCGTCGTGGATGCCGGTGCCGAAGGCCGTGATGATCGACTGCACCTCGGTGTTCTTCAGCACCCGGTCGATGCGGGCCTTCTCGACGTTGATGATCTTGCCCCGAATCGGCAGGATCGCCTGGTACATCGAGTCGCGGCCGGATTTGGCCGAGCCGCCGGCGGAATCGCCCTCCACGATGTAGATCTCGGAGCGGGCCGGATCCTTCGAGCGACAGTCGGCCAGCTTGCCGGGCAGGCCGCCGAGATCGGTGGCGCTCTTGCGGCGCACCAACTCTCGCGCCTTGCGGGCGGCCGCGCGAGCCTGCGCCGAGGACACCGCCTTCTGCACGATGGTCTTGGCATCGGCCGGATTCGCCTCGAACCAGTGCGCGAGGTGCTCGTTGCAGGTGCGCTGCACGAACGACTTCACCTCGGTATTGCCGAGTTTGGTCTTGGTCTGGCCCTCGAACTGCGGATTGCTGACCTTCACGCTGACGATGGCGGCCAGGCCCTCGCGGATGTCGTCACCGGTGAGCGCCGGTTCCTTCTCCTTGACCAGCTTCTTGTCCTTGGCGTACTTGTTCACCACCGTGGTGAGCGCCGCGCGGAAGCCCTCCTCGTGGGTACCGCCCTCGTGGGTGTTGATGGTGTTGGCGAAGGTGTGGACGGACTCCGAATAACCCGAGTTCCACTGCATCGCGATCTCGAGCTCGTGGCCGGTGCCCTTGCCCTGGAACGCCACGATCGAGTTGTGGATGGGCTGCTTGGTCCGGTTGATGTGCTTGACGAAATCCTCGAGCCCGCCCGGGTAGTAGTACGTCCGGGTCTTCACCTTCTGCTCGACCGGCGCACTCTCGGCCTCGGCGTGCTTGGGCGCCTCCGCGGTCTCGCTGACCACCTCGTCGATGACGTCGTTGGCGGCCACCCGCTGATCGGTGAGCGTGATGGTGAGGCCCTTGTTGAGGAAGGCCATCTCCTGCAGGCGGCGCGCGACCGTCTCGAAGTTGTAGGTGGTGGTCTCGAAGACGTTCGGATCGGCCCAGAACCGCTGGGTGGTGCCGGTGCGCTTGGTGGGCTCGCCCTGGATCAGCTTGCCGGGCTTGGCCTCTTTGTACTCCTGGCTCCAGTGGTAGCCGTCGGTGTCGATCTCCACCTCCATGCGGGTGGACAGCGCGTTCACCACGGAGATGCCGACACCGTGCAGACCGCCGGAGACCGCGTAGGCGTCGGAGTCGAACTTGCCGCCGGCGTGCAGCTGGGTCATGACGACCTCGACGGTGGGCACACCCTGGGCGTGCATCTCCACCGGAATGCCACGGCCGTCGTCGATGACCTCGACACCGCCATCGCCGAGCAGGGTGACGTCGACCCGGGTGGCGTAGCCGGCCATCGCCTCGTCGACGGAGTTGTCCACAACCTCCCAGATGAGGTGATGCAGACCACGCTCACCGGTGGAGCCGATGTACATACCGGGCCGGAGGCGAACCGCCTCCAACCCCTCGAGGACCTTGATGTTGGAGGCACCGTAGTCCTGGTTGCCCGCTTTCGCCCTGGTCGTACCACTTGCGTTGGAGTCGTTGGCAGCCACTGCTCGGTAGCTCTCCTTACTTGCTGATCCCTCTGGCGCGGAGTTCCCGGCGTCGTGCTGCTCGAGAATTACGGGTCCTCGCGCGGGCTGTGCGGAACGCGCCGACGGTATCGCCGCTAGTTACTCCACCATCCTACTGGTAGACCCCGACCAGGATGCACCTATGACACCCCTGGCCGGGCCGTGAGCGCGTTGAATCGAGTCGCGACGGGTCGGGCTATAGGTGTCGGTGCTCCCGGAAGCCTCAGTGGCGCCCGGAGAAGGTTTGCGGATCGGTTGGCCGGTTCCCGCGCCATCGGTTCCACGTGAAACTCCGGCGCGACACCACGACATCCGGTCGGCGGTGGGCCCGAGCCGTACCGGCAGTGGGCCCGAGCCGTACCGGCAGTGGGCTCAGCCGTAGGTGTCGCGCGGCCCGCGGCCCCTGATGTGCCGTTCTCCCTTGCGCCAGCTGGGCGCGGCCGGACCGCTGATCTTCAGCGAGGTCACCACGCCCTGGCCGATCGCGGCATTGATCTTCGCCAGCAGCTGGGACTGCAACATGCGCAGTTGGGTGGCCCAGGCGGTGGATTCGGCCTGCACGCTCAGCACCCCGTCGGTCAGCGACACCGGCGTCGCGTGCGAGGCGATGTCCTCGCCCACGACGCTGGACCAGCGGCCGAACACCATGCCCTCCGCGACCCGCGCCGACCAGCCGCGGCTCTTGGCCAGGGAACCGGCCAGGGCGGACAGCAACTGGGGATCGCGCTCGTCCGGCCGGGACCCGGACCAGCCACCGCCGCGCCGCCGCAACGCGCGCACCCCGCCGCGGCGCGGCGACGCCCGGCCCTGGCCGACCGCCTTGCCGCTGGCGCGGGCCGCGGCCCGCGCCTCCTCCAGCGCACGCCGGGCCAGGTCGACACCGCGTAGCGCGCCATCGGGCCCGGCCGGCGCGGCGGCGCCAGTAGTTGTGGAAACGTCTGGGGATGAATCCGCAGCACCGGCCGCGGGCGGGCGGGCATCGGACCAGGCGGCCGGATACGACGGATCGGCGTCGTGTGCGTAGTCGTCGGTCATCGTGTGCGTCCTTCCCCGATACCGGCCTCGACGTGCGGTTCCCCATTGAGCCCGGGCGCGGTGTGCAGGACAGGGTATCCGGTCGCCGCCGCCGGATCGATCTCCTGGACCGGGTGTCGCGAGGCACGCCGCGCGGCGCCGGAGCGGCCGCGCCGATCGGAGTTGTTCACAGTCAACCGGCGTGGCTGTGGACAACTATGGCCGCCGCCTCGGGGACGACCACGTCGGCCGCCTCGGACGGCTCCGGAGCCGCGGCGCTCACCCGGGAGGCGCGATGGTCGGCCTCGCCGGTGGTCTCCACCCGGATCGGGTTCGCCTCGAGTTCGGGCGGCACGTCGTCGGGAACGGCGGCGGTGATGAGGACCTGTTCGGCGCCGGCGGCGACGGCGGCCAGCGCGGATCGGCGGCGCCGGTCCAGTTCGGCGAACACGTCGTCGAGCAGCAGCACCGGATCGCTGCCGGTACTGCGCAGCAGTTCGAAGGCGGCCAGCCGTAAGGCCAGTGCGAACGACCAGGATTCGCCGTGGCTGGCGAAACCCTTGGCCGGTGCCGAGCCGAGCATCAGGTCCAGATCGTCGCGATGCGGGCCGACCAGGCAGACACCGCGTTCCAGCTCCTTCGGCCGGGCGGCCGTGAGCTCGTGCAGCAGCACCGTCTGCAGTTGTTCGGCATCCTCCGGCCGCGGGGCGCGGCCCGGGTCCAGATACTCCGGCGGCAGGTAACCGCTGCGATAGCCGATGGCCGCCGCCCGCGATTCGGGGGCGATGGACCGGTACGCCGCGGCCAGGTGCGGGGCCAGTTCGTGGACCAGCGACAGCCGTTGGGCCAGCAGTTCGGCGCCGTGTACGGCCAGATGCCCGTCCCAGACGTCCAGCGTGCCGAGTTCGGCGCCGGCCGAGCGGGACCGGGACTGTTTGCCTGCGGTCTTCAACAGGGCCGACCGCTGCCGCAGCACCCGGTCGTAGTCGGCGCGCACTGCGGCCAGCCGGGGCAGCCGGGCTGTGCACAACTCGTCGAGGAAGCGGCGGCGCTCGGACGGATCGCCGCGCACCAGCGCCAGATCCTCCGGAGCGAACAACACCGTCTGCAGGATGCCGAGAATCTCCCGGGTACGCCGCACCGGGGAGCGGTTGATCTGCGCCCGGTTGGCCGTGCCCTGGTTGAGCTCCACATCGACGCGCAGCTCGCGGCCGGAATTGACCACCGTGGCCCCGACCCGGGCCCGGGCCGCGCCGATGCGCAGCAGCGGGGCCTCGGCCGCCACCCGGTGTGAACCGAGTGTGGACAGATAGCCGACCGCCTCGACGAGGTTGGTCTTGCCGTTGCCGTTGGCGCCCAGGAATACCGTACGACCTGGGGACAACTCGAGATCGGCCTGCTCCCAGGACCGGAAGTCGCGCAGCGTCAAGGTCCGGACGTACACGCTACGCACCCCCTGCCGAGGCTTCCGCCGGATCCCGGCGACCGTCGGATGCTCCAGGAACGGTCCAGGTCGCCAAGTTATCCACAGACTTATCAACACTATCCACAGTTGGGTACCAATTGTGGATACAGACCACCGGCATCAGCCCGGCAGCCGCACCGGCATCAGCAGATAGATGTACTTGCTCTCCAGCGCGGCGAACGCACCCGAGTCGAGCACAGCGGGCTCCTCCTCGGCCGTCGGGCACATTACCGCAGGGCGGCTGGGAGTCGTGAATCCGAAGGTCACCCGGTCCGAATGCAGTGCCGCCAGGCCGTCGTTGAGGTAGCCGGGGTTGAACGCGATGGTCAGCGACTCGCCCTGGAAGTCGGCCTCCAGCCATTCCTCCGCGCGGCCGGCGTCGTCACCGCCGGCGGTCAGCCGCAGGCCCTGCTCGGAGAACTCCAGGCGCACCTGGGCGCCGCGCTCGGCGACCAGGGCGACGCGCTTGATGGCCTCGATCAGCGCGCTCACCTGGAGGGTCGCGATCGAGGTGTGCTCCTTGGGGAGCAACTGGCGGAACTTGGGGAATTCGGCGTCGAGCAGCCGGGTGGTGGTGCGGCGGCCGCCGTTGACGATGCCGAGCAGGCCGTCGGTGCCGGTGCCGAATGCCAGCTGCACCGGCTGGTCCGACGCACCGAGGGTCTTCGCCGCCTCGGACAGGGTGCGGGCCGGGACCAGGACCGCGGTCTCCACATCGGGACGGCCGGGCTGCCACTCCAGATGCCGCACGGCGAGCCGGAAGCGGTCGGTGGCGGCGAGCACGATCTGGGTGCCGGAGATCTCCACCCGGATGCCGGTGAGCATGGGCAGCGTGTCGTCGCGGCCCGCGGCCACGGCCACCTGACCGACCGCCTGGGAGAACACATCCACCCCGAGCTCACCGGTCTGCGGCGGCAGTTCGGGCAGCTGGGGATAGTCCTCGACGGGCATCGTCGGCAGCGAGAATTTCGCGCTGCCGCAGGCGATGAGGACCCGGGTGCCGTCCACCGACACGTCGACGGGCTTGTTCGGCAACGCCTTGGTGATGTCGGCCAGCAGGCGGCCGGAGACCAGCACCTGCCCGGGCCCGGCCACCTCGGCGGCCACTCGCATCTGCGCGGAGACTTCGTAGTCGAATCCGGAGACCGTCAGGCCACCCTCGTCGGCCACCAGGAGGACGCCACCGAGCACGGGCACCGGCGGGCGCGACGGCAGGCTACGGGCCACCCAGGCGACGGATTCCGCGAAATCCTCGCGAGCGACCCGAAACTTCATGCTTGCAAGCTCCATCGCCCGGTCTGTCCTCTCCAGTCTCGATCGGTCGTGATCTGTTCGGCTGCTCGGTTCGGCTGCTCGTCGTCGGAATTCTCCATCGACGGTCGCTCCGAGCAGAGGTCTGAATCGGCCGCCGACGACGTACCCACGAGAGTGTGGCACAGGCGACCGACACAGACCGTACCCGTGAGCGTCCGCTGTGGCTACGGCACCCCTCCGTGCGGCGCGGCGAATTCCGGCCGTGGCGCACAGGGGACTCGTATATCGGACGTCCGCCTGTCGGGCCGATCCGCCGGCGTCCGGGTGGATCCGCGTGCGGCCCTCGATCGCTCCCCGCGCCGATCCGTCGCACCCGTGCCGCGGGTTCGCTGTCCTCCTTGCCGATCGTTCGCCGACGCGTCCCACTGCGGATCCGGCGGTTCGCTCCCGAGCCGAGTTTCCACACACCCTGTTTTAGAAGAATTTATTCAAGGAGAAGAACTGCAGTAGTAGTAGGCACTGTGGAATCTGTGGACTTCCGCCATATCCGCAGGTGGGAACGGGTGGCGGCATGGGGATGTCCGGCGGATGTCTCGAGGATGAACGAGGAGCCGCTGTGGACACAGCGAAACTGTCCCACGGTCATCCTCGAGTCATCCTCGAGTTCTCCCCTGGTTAGGGGCCTGTTGTGCACACTGTGGGTAATCCGGTGCACAACCAGGGGATTCCTCGAGGATTCCTCGAGGAATCCACAAGCCGTATCGGCCATCGTGGCAGCTCAGTGCCCGTGGATGAATCAGCCTGTGGGAACTGTGGATCACACCCTGTGTACAGAGCCGGCGGACCGCCGCGCTCACCCTGTGCGCAGACCTGTGCAAAACCGGTGGACAACAACGGTTTTCCTCGAGGAATCCACAAGAATTCCTCGAGGATTCCACACCCCCGAAAACAGCGATACCCCCAGGTGGACCCGGGGGTATCGGCTTGTGGAGAACGGTCAGCGGGAGCGCTGTTTGATTCGGGCTGTGAGTTCTTGCACCTGGTCGTACACGCGGCGCCGCTCGGTCATCTCCTTGCGCACCTTCTTCTCCGCGTACATCACCGTGGTGTGGTCGCGGCCGAAGGCCTGGCCGATCTTCGGCAGCGACAGATCGGTGAGCTCCCGGCACAGATACATCGCGATCTGGCGGGCCTGGGCCAGCGGCCGCGCCTTGCCCGGCCCGGTCAGCTCCTCCAGCGTGGTGTTGAAGTACTCCGCGGTGACGGCCATGATCGTGGAGGCGGTGATCTCCAGCGTGGTGGTGTCGGGCATCAGATCCCGCAGCACCACCTCGGCCAGCGACAGATCCAGCGGCTGGCCGTTGAGCGAGGCGAAGGCCGTGACCCGGATCAGGGCGCCCTCCAACTCGCGGATGTTGCGCTCGACCCGGCTGGCGATCAGCTCCAGCACATCGTGCGGTACGTCCAGCCGATCCATCCGGGCCTTCTTGCGCAGGATGGCGATCCGGGTCTCCAGCTCCGGCGGCTGCACATCGGTGATCAGCCCCCACTCGAACCGGGTGCGTAACCGTTCCTCCAGTGTCGCAAGCTGTTTCGGCGGCCGATCCGAGGAGACGACGATCTGCTTGTTGGCGTTGTGCAGGGTGTTGAAGGTGTGGAAGAACTCCTCCTGGATGCCTTCCTTGCCCTCGATGAACTGGATGTCGTCGACCAGCAGGATGTCGGTCTCGCGGTAGCGGCGCTTGAACGCCACCTTCCGATCGTCGCGCAGACTGTTGATGAAGTCGTTGGTGAACTCCTCGGTGGATACGTACTTGACCCGCATCCCCGGGAACAGTCGCTGGGCATAGTGGCCGGCCGCGTGTAAGAGGTGAGTTTTCCCCAAACCCGAAGCGCCCCAGACGAACAGCGGGTTGTACGCGCGGGCCGGCGCCTCCGCGATGGCGACCGCGGCCGCGTGGGCGAAGCGATTGGAGGCGCCGATGACGAACGTCTCGAAGGTGTACTTCGCATTCAGGCTCGCCGCGGACGGGGTTGCCGCCTGCGGGGTCGGTTCCGGCGGCTTGTTGAAATAGGTCGGCCACGAGTTGCGGACGTTGACCACCGGTTCGTCGTCGTCCGCGGCGGATTGATCCTCGATCGGGCGGCGGGTGGGCAGCACCGGCGGCGGCGCGGGAGCGGTCTCCGGGGCGAACAACGACTCCTGCCGGGCGGTGTCGGCGCCGCCGCGCAGCGGGGGTAGGTCCAGATCACGGCGAACGGGCCGGATGGCACCGCTCTCGTCATCCTCCGGCAATTCTCCGGCCACCGGTTGCGGCGGGAACGCGGGCTGGGGATAGTCCGGGCGCGACGGGTAGTCGCCCTGGGCCAGATAGCGCGGCGGTGGATAGTCGGCGGGCGCGGCGTAGTCCGGGGCGGCCGGATAACCGACCGGCTCGCGGGGTGCCTCGCGCGGCCGCTCGGGCCGGGAGGTGAGCCGGGCGTGGCGCGGTGAGGCGGCCGGTCGGTCGACCGGAGGCGTGGCCGGCGCGGCGATGCGGACCCCGAGTCCCTCCACCTGGGGGCCGAGCCGGCGGGCCAGCGAACGCAGAATCGGTTCGCGCAGATCGCGTTCGATGGCCTCCTGGGCCAGTGACGACGGTACCGAGAGCAGTGCGAACCCCTGGGCGACGGTGAGCGGCCTGACCAGGCCCAACCACGCCTTCTGAGCATTGCTCACGGGCGGGATGGCCCCGTCGGCCGAGCCGGTGGTCAGTTCGGCCACCACCTCGGGCCAGACGGCGGTCAACACGTTCTGCTCGTCGTCCACGTAGGTTTCCTCCCCGCAAGATAAGTCGATAGGAGCAGACGGTGCCCCGCCTGCGTCCGAAGCAGCACGGGCGTCGGCGCTGATCGGCGACGAGCCGTCCGGTGGGCGGGTGGCTGGTACGAATATGCCACTCCGGGGGTATTTCCACACAATTATCCACAGATGTGGAGAACCACAGTGGTGTGAGTTGCGCGGCTGGAGATCGTCACTCGACGGGGAGCCTAGCGATCGTTCAGCTATCTTCTGGCTACGCGACCGGGACGGGGTGTGAACCGGCGTCGGGGCGACCCGGCCACCGCGGGGTCGCGGCACGTCGAGGCCGGTTTCGCCGCCGGCGCCGGACCGCCGCGGCCGGGCCTGCCCGGCGTGTCGGCCTACCCCGAGTTTGACCCTGTCGCAGCCGGTCAGTACTCTCGTACAGTCACCCATTGACGTGGTGGCGGCTGTTTGCTGCCCGCGCCGTGATGGGCGTTGCGCTGAGGGCGGTGTCGACGGATCACTGATTCGACGACATCATCCTCCGTCGCGAACACATAGTTTCACCGAACAAGCTGCGGGTGCCTCGGGTGGCACCCACCAACTCGAGGAGTGTCGACCGTGGCCAAGGGCAAGCGGACGTTCCAGCCGAACAACCGTCGTCGTGCGCGGGTTCACGGATTCCGTCTCCGGATGCGTACCCGTGCGGGCCGCGCCATCGTCTCGGCGCGCCGCGGCAAAGGCCGCGCCAAGCTGACGGCCTGACCCGTCGGCACCGGCGTCATGCCCCGTCCGCCGTACGGTTCACTGCCTCCCTCCGCCCGTTACGCGCTCGGACACTCGGGTGTTGCCTGAGCCGTATCGGCTGCATCATCGTGCCGATTTCTCCCGGACGGTGCGCAGTGGCCGGCGAGTCGGGAGGCGTGATGTCGTCGTGCATCTACTGCAATCGTCCTCGGTCGTCGCCGAGGACGATCGGCACCCGGCCGTGCGGGCCGGGGGCCCACGTTTCGGATTGATCGTCAGCAAGGCGGTGGGCACCGCGGTGGTTCGTCACCGCGTGGCCCGCCGCCTGCGTCATATGTGCGCCGGATTGATCGGCGAACTCCCCGGTGAGGCGGATGTCGTCATCCGGGCGCTGCCCGGCGCCGCCGCGGCCTCCTCCGCCGAACTCGAGCGGCAGGTGCGTGCCGCACTGCGGCGGCTGCTGCCGGCGGCCCCCGAGACCCGCTCGATGCCCGAGGGGCGTTCGGTGCCACGTGAAACATCGATGCCACGGGAAACATCCCTCGCGTCACGTGACACTGGAAGCATGACCTCTCCGGATGCGGCGGCTCAGGACTTTTCGTCATGACCGGATTCCGGACGCTGGCCCGGCTGCCCGTGAATCTGCTGATTTTCCTCATCGAGTTGTACCGGACCTACGTCTCCCCCACTCGTATGCCGGTGTGCCGGTTCACCCCCAGTTGCAGCGAGTACGCGGTGACCGCGCTGCGCACCCGAGGCCTGATCGTCGGTCTCGGTTTGACGGCCGTCCGATTGGCCAAATGCGCGCCCTGGCACCCTGGTGGATGGGACCCCGTGCCGGCGCCGAAGCGGAACAGGACAGCCGCTCCCGTCGCGGATGCGGCTGCCAGCGACCCGGTCGGCGATCAGCCGGCCGTAGACAAGCCTTGGAATAGGTCGCCGCACGCGGTGACCGGCGATACGACCGACGGGAGTACATAGAGCCGTGCTCGACTTCATCTACTATCCGGTGTCCTGGATCTTGTGGTTCTGGCACCGTGCCTTCGGGCTGGCCTTCGGCAAGGACAGTGGCCTTGCCTGGGCACTGGCCGTGGTCTTCCTGGTCTTCACCCTGCGACTGGTGTTGTACAAGCCGTTTGTCAAACAGGTGCGGACCACGCGGCAGATGCAGGAGCTACAGCCGCAGATCAAGGCGCTGCAGGCGAAGTACAAGAACGACCGCCAGAAGATGGCGGTCGAGATGCAGAAGTTGCAGAAGGACCACGGCTTCAACCCGCTGATGGGCTGTCTGCCCGTGCTGGCCCAGGTCCCGGTCTTCATCGGTCTGTATCACGTACTGCGCTCGTTCAACCGCGTCGCGGGCAGCTCCGGGTTCGCCGGTATCGGCAAGACCGGTGCGATGACGGCCTACCAGAACGCGCACACGCCGAACTACGTGTTCAACGCCGAGGACGTGCAGTCCTTCCTGCGGGCCCGTATCTTCGGCGCGCCGATCTCGGCCGCGATCACCACCCCGAAGACCCAGCTGGAGGCGTTCGCCGATTACGGCGGCATCCCGCACGTGGCGAACATGGCAGCGGTCGCCGTGCCGCTGATGATCATCGCGGGCCTGGCCACGCACTTCAACGCGCGGGCGTCGGTGGCCCGGCAGACCGAGGCAGCGGCCGCCAATCCGCAGGCCGCCATGATGAACAAGCTCGCGCTCTACGTCTTCCCGTTGGGCGTCATGGTCGGCGGTCCGTTCCTTCCGATCGCCATCCTGATCTACTGGGTCTCCAACAACATCTGGACCTACGGGCAGCAGCACCTGGTGTTCGGCCGGATCGACAAGGAAGAACAGGCGAAGAAGGCCGAGGCGATCGAACGCCGCGCCCAGAACGCGCCCAAGCCCGGAGCGAAGCCGGTCGACCAGAAGCCCAAGCCCGGTGCGAAGCCGGTCGATCAGAAAAAGGGCGCGACCGCCGACACCTCGGTCGATGAGGTCGCCGACACCGCCGGCGCCCGCAACGGCAAGGTGGACGACGCGCCCGCCCCGTCGCAGAACGGCTCCGGCGCCACCGGGAAATCCTCGGGGAAGGCGACCACCTCACCCGGCCGGTCGGCACAGGGGAATCGCAAGCGATCCGGTAATCGCGGTCGTCCGAACCAAAAGAAACGCCGCTGACTTTCCCATTGATACGGGCATCCCGGCGCCGGAGGGGTCCGGCGCCGGATTCGACGAATGATGCAGATGAAGGAAACGACATATGACTGTTGAGACCGACGGAGGGGACGCGACGGTGGCACTGGACACCTCGACCGCGGACCCGGCGCAGACCGAGCTGGACGCGGTGAGCGACGATGCGAACGACAGCGAGGAAGCGCTGATCGAGGAGGGCGAGATCGCCGGCGACTACCTCGAGCAACTGCTGGACGTGCTCGACTTCGACGGCGATATCGACCTGGACGTGGAAGGCGACCGGGCCGTCGTGAGCATCGATGGCGGCCGCGATCTGTCGAAGCTGGTCGGTCGGCGCGGCGAGGTACTCGACGCGCTGCAGGAGCTGACCCGCCTGGCCGTACAGCAGGCGACGGGGGTGCGGAGCCGGCTGATGCTGGATGTGGCCGGCTGGCGCGCCAATCGGCGCTCGGAGTTGAGCACGCTCGGCTTCGAGGCGGCGCAGCGGGTGCTCGCCTCCGGCGAGCCGGAGTCGCTGTCGCCGATGACGCCCTTCGAGCGCAAGATCGTTCACGACGCGGTGTCGTCGGTGGACGGCGTCACCAGTGAAAGCGAAGGCGCGGAGCCGAATCGCTACGTGGTGGTATTGCCGGGCTGACCGACGTGTCACCCGACAGGGCCCCCGGTTCACGGAACCGGGGGCCCTACTCTTGTCCGAGGGACGATGCGCTCACGCTCCCCCGGGACCGTGTTCTCGTCTCGGAGTCCGTTCTCATCCCGAGAACGACCGAGCACAACGCGGCAGCCGACGGAAGGATGTTTCACGTGGAACGAGGCTGGGACCACTCCCCCGCTGCGCCAGGGGATACCGGTAGTGCGGAGCCGAACGTCACTGTGACGTCGGAGCCGCCCGTGGTCGCCGGTCGAGTATTCGGTGATCGATTGCCGTTGGCGGAGCGGTACTGGGCGATGCTGTCGACGGCCGGAGTCGAACGCGGGCTGATCGGTCCGCGGGAGGTGCCGCGGCTCTGGGATCGGCACATCCTCAATTGCGCGGTGCTCGGCGAGCTGATCCCGGACGGCGCCTCGGTCGTGGATATCGGGAGCGGCGCCGGACTGCCCGGTATTCCGCTCGCATTGGCGCGGCCGGATCTGCGAATCACGTTGGTGGAGCCATTGTTGCGCCGGACCGTCTTCCTGACAGAGTTCATCGAGGCGGCCGGTCTCGCGGTGACGGTGGTGCGTGGCCGCGCGGAGGAGCCGGCCGTCCTGACGGCGGCCGGCGCGGCCGACATCGTGACCTCCCGTGCGGTCGCCCCACTGGGGAAGCTGGCGCGCTGGTCGCTCCCCCTGGTTCGCGACCACGGCCGGATGCTGGCGCTGAAGGGATCGAGCGCCGCGGAGGAGATCGAGCGCGATCGAGCGGAACTCACCCGGCTGGGTGGTGGCGCCGCGGCGGTGCTCGAGTGCGGAGCGGGAATCGTCGACCCGCCAACGGTTGTCGTGAGTGTCGAACGACTCCCCCGGGCGACGCGATCGGCCGGGGGGAAGCGCGGCCGGAACCGCCGCTGAGAAGGCCGCTGCGGCGCGATGTTTCACATGAAACATCGCCGCACACGGCGAGTCGCGTGATTCTGTGCGTGTCGCAACGTGATTGCTGCGGTTCAACTTCCGTATTGTGTCCGGTACTGGCAAGCTAAGTACCGTCGAGCGTGAGCGCATCCTCGCGGTGTCCGACCCCGCTCGCCGGACTGGTTCAGACAGGCTTCCGACGAGCTTCGGGCAGAGCAGATTACGTCCGCGCCTTGCTCAGCAGAGCCCCTGGGGCTCCTGGAGTGATGCGGCACTGGTGCTGCGGCCGACACGCGTCTTGAAGTTCTTTCGGTTAGGAGCCTGGGTATGTCGAATGGTCCAGCGAATGTTTCACGGGAAACAACGTCGCGGGTGCCTGGAATGCTGGAAGGGAGCACCTACGATTTGGAAGAGTTCAATCGGACCTCCTTCGGGAACATCTCTGCCGCGGATACCCCCATTGCCGCCGAGGCGGAGCGTGCCAGCCAGGTACTGCATCCTGGTTCCATGACGATCCCCAAGCCTCGCGAACAACGCATCATCACCATCGCCAATCAAAAGGGGGGCGTCGGAAAGACCACCACCACCGTCAATCTCGCGGCGGCCCTCGCCCTGCAAGGCATGACCGTGCTCGTGATCGATCTCGACCCGCAGGGCAATGCCAGTACCGCGCTCGGCGTCGAACATCATTCCGGCGTGCCCTCCAGCTACGAACTACTCATCGGTGAGATTCCGGTACAGGACGCCATTCAGCAGAGCCCGCACAACGAACGGCTGCTGTGCATTCCGGCGACCATCGATCTCGCGGGCGCCGAGATCGAACTCGTCTCGATGGTGGCCCGCGAAGGACGCCTCAAGTCGGCCATCCAGGAAGCGAATCTGGCCGGCTACGACATCGATTACGTCATGATCGACTGCCCGCCCTCGCTCGGCCTGCTGACCGTCAATGCGATGGTGGCGGCGCGGGAGGTGCTGATCCCGATCCAGTGCGAGTACTACGCGCTGGAAGGGGTGGGACAGCTGCTCCGCAATATCGGTCTGGTGCAGGCGCACCTGAACCCCGAATTGCATGTCTCCACGGTGATTCTCACGATGTACGACGGTCGCACGAAGCTTGCCGATCAGGTTGCCGACGAAGTGCGTGGGCATTTCGGCGACGTGGTGTTGCGGTCGGTGATTCCCCGCAGTGTGAAGGTTTCGGAGGCACCGGGATTCGGCATGACCGTCCTGGACTACGATCCGGGTTCCCGTGGTGCGATGAGCTACCTGGATGCCGGTCGCGAGATCGCATCGCGGGCAGTCGTGCGGTGATTGTGGCGCGTGGCGTAGTGGTATTCGAGGGAAAGGGGTCGACAGGCCGATGAGTGGTGCGAAAAAGGGTGGACTGGGGCGCGGGCTGGCCTCGTTGATCCCGACGGGTCCGGCCGAGGTTCAGGGGCTCGGCAGTGCCGCGGCCAATGCGGTGATCGGCCTGGAACCGATAGGTCCGCATCCGGCATCGGCCTATCTGCACCGGGTGCCGGATCCGGTCGAATCGGAAGCGGGGGCGGTCTACCGCGAGATCTCGCCGGACGATATCGAGCCGAACCCCAGACAGCCTCGCCAGGTCTTCGAGCAGGAGGCCCTGGACGAGCTGATCCACTCCATTCGCGAGTTCGGCCTGATGCAACCGATCGTGGTGCGGCGGGTCGAGGGATCCGTGACGCCGCGCTATCAGATCGTCATGGGCGAGCGGCGCTGGCGGGCCTGCCAGTCCGCGGGCCTCGCCACCATTCCGGCGATCGTGCGGGAGACCGCCGACGAGTCGATGCTGCGCGACGCGCTGCTGGAGAATATCCACCGGGTGCAGCTCAATCCCCTCGAAGAGGCGGCGGCCTATGCGCAGCTGCTCGAGGAGTTCGGGGTCACGCACGAGGAACTGGCCAACCGGATCGGGCGGTCCCGTCCGGTGGTGACCAATATGATCCGCCTGTTGAAGCTGCCGATCCCGGTGCAGCGGCGGGTCGCGGCCGGCGTCCTGTCCGCCGGTCATGCCCGGGCGCTGCTCGGGCTGGAGGCCGGCGCGGAGGCTCAGGAGAAGCTGGCCGAGCGCATTGTGGCGGAGGGACTGTCGGTGCGTGCCACCGAGGAAGCGGTCACCCTCGCCAACCGCTACCCCGAGCCGGAGTCCCGGCCCGCGCCGAAGCGTAAGCCGATTCATGCCCCCGGGCTGGACAAGGTCGCGGAACGGCTCGCCAATTCCTTCGACACCCGGGTCACGGTGACGATGGGTAAGAAGAAGGGTCGCATCGTCGTCGAATTCGGCGATGTCGCGGATCTGGAACGCATCATCGGCTTGATGGAACAGGCCGAGCTTCAGTGATCGATCGATAGGCCCGAAACAGGCGCATGCACACCGGATACTCAGCCCTGGCGTTGAAACGTCACTGTGACGATTCCGTTCGGGTCGCGCCCCGATGACGGGCGAGTGTCCGGGGTTGCCGTCGTCACAGACAGCGATGGAAATGAGGCGCATTGGGTTCGATCGCTTATTCTTGCTGGCGGGAAGCGTGAGTGTGGATGAATCGGACAGCTGGAGGCTGAGCAGAGCGGTGTCGACCAGCGTGACCGCATTAACCCTCGGCGGACTCGACAAACTCCCCGCACATGCCAGGCGGTGTGTGTTCTGGGAGATCGACCCCGCTGTGGCGGAGGACTCTCGTGAATTCAGTGATCCCGTCTTCGAGAAGGAAGCATGGCTGTCCACGGTCATGCTGGAATGGGGCTCTTGTGGTCAGGTCGCCCTCGTCGACGGGCAGCCCGCCGGGTGCGCCCTCTACTCACCCCCGAGCGTGGTGCCGCGCGCGGCGCTCTTCCCCACCTCACCGGTGAGCCCGGACGCCATCCTGCTGACCACGCTGCAGGCCGAACAGCCGCATCAGAGTGACGACATAGCCGCGCGTCTCATTCAGGCCGTGGTGGCCGATCTGGTCCGCCGTGGTGTGCGGGCCATCGAGGCGTTCGGTATCCGGAAGGATCCGACGGCGGTGACCCTGCCGACCCGGGCGGACCGTTCGATGATGTTGATGGAGCGGATCGACACCCCGGCCTCGGGTATCGCGTCGCCGGCCGGGCGGCGGGCCGCCAACGGCGCGTGCACTCCGGACAGCTGCATGATCGATGCGGAATTTCTGGCGGATGTCGGTTTCACGGTGGTCGCGCCGCATCACCGGTTCCCCCGGCTGCGGATGGAGCTCGACAGCGACCATCTGTGGAAGGAAGACGTGGAACGGGCCCTGGATCAGCTACTGGCGGCCGCGTCGATGACCGCCCCCACCCGCGTCGGTGCGGGGCCGCCACTGCGCGTCTAGAGTCCGGCACACGCTCCGCGGAGACGAGAATGCCCACCCGAGAATCGCTCGGGTGGGCATTCGCACCTTCGGATTCGATCAGACCCGGTCGGCGGCGGCCAGCTCCTCCGCCAGCAGTTCGGCGAAGGTGTATGTGCCGGTGGGCTGATCGTCCTGGCCCAGCAGATACAGCCGCTTCACCGAGACCAGGATCGCCTCGGCGATCACATCGCGCATTCGCGGGTTGGTCAGCACCCCGGCGTCGTATTCGTTGGTGAGATAACCGATGTCGACCTGTACGGTCGGCATCTTGGTGAGCCGCAGCAGATCCCAGGTGCGGGCGTGGGTTCGGCAGTCCTGCAACGAGGTCCGGGCCACGATCTCGCGCTGGATGAATCCGGCGAGCACCTGCCCGATCATCGACACCGAACCGTGTGAATTGCCGAAGTGGAAGCTGGCGATGCCGTTGGCCAGCGGACTGGGATTGCCGGCGCAGCGCAGCGAGATCATCAGATCGGCGTCGAACGTGTTGGAGGTGTCGGCGCGCTCGGCGTCGGTGGGTCCGGCGCCCCAGGGGCGGGACAGGAAGGTCTCCATGCCGGTGGCGGCCATCCGGCCCTCCAGCCGGCTGGCCAGATCCCAGAGGATCTCCGACTCGTAGACGTCGCCGAATTCGGTCGGCACCACACAGCCGCGATCCGGCCCGCCGAGACCGGGATCGATGACGATCCGCTTGCCGCTGAGCTGGGGGCCGGCTCGGTGCACGACCTCCTCCTCGGCGATCCGGTGCGGATTACCGCCGGTGACGCGGGCGCCGAGCAGTTCCAGCGCCCGCAGCGTGTCCGGACCGCAGATGCCGTCGGCGGACAGCCCGATCTCGCGCTGGAACGCCGACAGCCCATCGTGCGTGTGCGGACCGAAGAACCCGTCGACCCGATGGACGTAGAAGCCCAGGTCCTGTAGCCGCCGCTGCAATGTGGCCACATCGTCCCCGTACAGCGGCGCCGACAGCTGATAGATCAACGTGCGCGCCCCCAGCCGGTACGAGGCCTCCTTGAGCGCGCGGTAGGTCGCCGGACCGACGACACCGTCGACCAGCAGACCGCGGTGCTGCTGGAAGGCCCGCACCGCCGAGTCGAGATTCTCGTCGAAGCCGGCGTCGGCGTCCTTCCAGTACTCACCGTGGCCGTCGGCGCCGGCGGCATGGGAGTGGAGGAAGCCTAGGCTTGCCAGAGTGCCCCGAATCTCGGCGACGGCAGGACCGGTGTCGCCGTGACGGAGTCGGTGCATGCGTCAGAGCCCTTTCCTTCTGCCAACCCAGATACCCACTCGCGCGACGATTCACACCCGCCGTCGCACGGCCGGTGCCCGGCATCCTACCTGCCCGGAGTCAGATCACGTCGCCGAGTTCGCGCAGGAGGGCGGCCTTGCCTTTGGCACCGACGATTCGCTTGGCCTCCTTACCCCCCGAGAAGAGCACCAGGGTGGGCAGCGACAGGATGCCATAGTCCCGTGCGACCGTCGGATTGGCGTCGGCATCGATCTTGGCGATGGTCAGTTTGTCCGAGTGCTCGGCGGCGATCTCCTCCAGCACCGGGGCGACCATCTTGCAGGGGCCGCACCAGGTCGCCCAGAAGTCGACCAGGACGGGCTTCTCGCTGGTCAGCACCTCCTGCTGGAAGGTGGCGTCGGTGACGGTCTTGGTGGCGGATTCGGACATGACGGTGACTCCTCGAACTTGCTGGGCCGGACCGGGATGGACGGTGTCCGTCCGTCGAGACGGACGCCGTCCGATTTTCAGAGGGTGTTGGCGGTGATGTCGCCCTGCTCGGCGAGCCACCGCTCGGCGTCGATGGCCGCGCGACAGCCGGTGCCGGCGGCGGTGATCGCCTGCCGGTAGGTGTGATCGACCAGATCGCCCGCGGCGAAGACGCCGGGCAGCGAGGTGGCGGTTCCCGGCTGCTGGACCAGCACGTAACCCTCGTCGTCGACGTCGACCTGGCCGCGGACCAGATCGCTGCGCGGGTCGTGGCCGATGGCGACGAACAGGCCGGTCGCGGCCAGTTCCGAGGTCTCCCCCGTGCGGATGTCGCGCAGGGTCAGCCCGGAGACGCTGTTCTCGCCGAGCACCTCGACGACCTCGGCATTGGTGACGAAGCGGATCTTGTCGTTGGACCGGGCGCGGTCCAGCATGATCCGCGAGGCGCGGAACTCGTCGCGGCGGTGCACGATGGTGACGCTGGTGGCGAATTTGGTGAGGAAGGTGGCCTCCTCCATCGCCGAATCGCCGCCGCCGATCACCACGATGTCCTGGCCCTTGAAGAAGAAGCCGTCGCAGGTGGCGCAGGCGCTCACACCGCGGCCGAGCAGCCGCTGCTCGCCGGGCACGTTCAGGTAGCGCGCGGCGGAGCCCATGGCGAGGATCACCGAATACGCCTGGTGGGTCTCGCCGCCCACGGTGACCGTCTTGATCGGGCCGCTGAGGTCCAGCTCCTCGACGTCCTCGGTACGGATGTCGGCGCCGAACCGCTTGGCCTGCTCGCGCATCTGCTCCATCAGGTCGGGGCCCATGATGCCGTCGCGGAAGCCGGGGAAGTTCTCGACCTCGGTGGTCGTCATCAGGGCGCCACCGAATTGGGTGCCCTCGAACAACAGCGGCTCGAGTTCGGCCCGGGCCGCGTAGACGGCGGCGGTGTAGCCGGCCGGGCCGGAGCCGACGATGATCAGGTCGCGAACTGGGGTACTCATGGAGCCCTTCCGGATGTTGGTCGTGGAGCGGAATTGCTTGGCGGGCGTGTCGGACAACAACAGGGTAAACGTCGTTGTTCCCGGGCCCGTCCGGCAGCGCGCGTCGCGGCAGGTCAGCCGATGTCGCGGGTCTCCAGGAGCTGCGGGTCGCCGGGACGGCAACCCGGGCCGACGACCAGCGCGGTGATCGTCGGCGGCTGCGGGCCCGCGAGCAGGATCAGGACCGCGGGATCGCCCTGGTACCCGGTGTTCACGGCGCCGAGCACGGTCCGATCGAGACCGGCCGCGGCGACACAGGCGGTGAGCGCGTCGGGCCGGGACAGCGGCCCGGAGACGTCGTCACGGCCCAGCGCGTCGAGCAGGGCGGTTCTCGACAGCCCCCCGGTGGAGGCCGCCGCCGGGGCGGACGGAGTGGTCGTGGCGGCACCGGACGCGGCCGTCGTCGCGGGACGATCGTGGACGGCCGCGACGGCCGCCAGCCCGCCCGCTACGAGGGCGACGGCCGCTGCGGCGGCGGCCGCCCCCCAGCGTGGTCGTAAGCCGCGGGCCGAACGGGCCGCCGGCGGCGGCCCGAAGGGCAACACCGCGGGCGACAGCTCGCTGTTCACTGCCGGCAGCTCGCTGTTCACTGCCGGCAGCTCGCCGTCCATCGCTGACTGCCCGCCATCCACCGTCAGCCGGCTGCCGTTTACCGCTGACAGCCCGCCGGCGATCACGGACCGCCGGTCATCGATCACCGACCTCCCGCCACCGGATGCGGGCGGCCCGCTACCGGCCATCGGCCGGGCGCTGTCGGCCGTCGGCCGCTCGGTCTCGACCACGGGCCGGTGATTGCCGGCCACCGGTCTTCCGTGACCGCTCGTCCGCTCGGCCGGGGTGCGGTCGGAGGCCAGGGTCGCCGGATCGGTGCCGGCGGCGAGCGCGTCCAGCATCCGGTCCAGCCGGGTGGCGACCCGGGTCGGCATCGGGTGCAGGACCAGCGGATCGGCGCCGAGGCGGTGCAGTTCGTGGCTGACGTCGTCGAGGGAGCGCAGGAAGCGTTCCGCCTCCGGATCGTCG
Organism: Nocardia sp. alder85J; assembly: GCF_020176955.2. Taxonomy (GTDB): domain Bacteria; phylum Actinomycetota; class Actinomycetes; order Mycobacteriales; family Mycobacteriaceae; genus Nocardia. The sequence goes on along the minus strand of NZ_JAIUCZ020000008.1, from coordinate 297,924 downwards.
CGGACCAGCGGCCAGAGCCGGTCGGACACGTCGGGTGCGAGATTGTCGGCATGCAGGTCGGCGAGTAGATCGGCCGAGTACGGAGGTTGCGGCACTGAACGAGCCGTCACTGTGCACACCTCCTCCGTCGGCGCTGCCACCTCGAAATATCTCGTCGCAAATTAAGACGTTGCGACGTTACCTCCGGTTCCCTGGTTCTCTCAGGAATTCCAGATGTTGCCGGAGTCGCTCCCGGCCACGAGCGCAACGGCTCTTGATCGTGCCCTCGGCCACCCCGAGCAGTACGGCCGCCTCGGCTACCGTATACCGCTCCAGATCGACGGCAACCAGGGCGGTGCGCTGCTCGGGCGGCAGCGCGAACAAGGCCGCATCGACCACCATCGACATCTCCAGATCGGCGAAATCGTCGCGCTCGTCCGCCGGTTCCCCCACGGCGTCGTCGGACAGCGAGAGGCTGTACCGGGACTTGTTGCGGCGGATCCGATCCAGGCACGCATTCACCACGATGCGATGCAACCAGCTGCCCACCTCCGCGTCGCCGCGGAAGGAGGCTGCCTTGCGATGTGCGGACAGCAGCGCGTCCTGCAACGAGTCGGCGGCGTCCTCGGGTGTGTACGAGGTGCGCAGCGCGAGCTGCCAGAGCCGGTCGTAGTGCCGGCGGAACAGGACTCCGAAGGCGTGCTGGTCCCCCGCCACATGCGCGGCGAGCAATTCCGGATCGGCGGCGGCCTCCCGGTCGAACGAACGGCGACGGACTGCTGTGGATGACTCGGACGTCCCCCCGGCGTACTCATCGACCTCGAACGACAATACAAACCCCTAGGATCGGCGCTGACGACGGCATGACTGCCCGCGGCGAAGACGGGCAACCGTCGCATCTTTCGCGTCATCCAGGACCGAAAACGCCAGATCCCGAGAAACTCCCTGCTGAGAGCGCGCTGAGAATCATATCGGCTGTGACGAAGGGGCAGCAACCAGACCGACGCGGAGGCGACCGTTCGCACCCCGTCCAGAGGGTGCGAACCGCAGGTTACGGGGCTGCCTCGAACCGGATGTCGGCGATCGAGGACTGGTACTGGCCACCGGAGTTGGCCAGCGATGTGATCCACACCAGCACGTACCGGGCCGGCTGGTCGGCGCGCACCGCGATCGAGGTGGCGCCGTCGGCCAGGGTGGCCTGGCCGATCAGCTGGGTCTGGTCGAGTGTGGTCGCCGCGGTCGGCGAGGTGCGGATCTCCACCACGGTGCCCGCGCTCGGCGAGTCGATGGTCACCTTGGTCAACTTGCTCGGGCTGCCCAGCGTGGTCAGGATGCCCACACCCTTCTTCAGCGCCGGGAACTGCTGGAAGTACTGATCGGTCCGCCACATGGTGGCCGGATTGCCGTCCAGCACCGCGGTGACGCTGCCCGGATTGTCCGGGGTGCCCTCCGGGGAGAACACCGACGCGCCGGTCACCGGCACCGGCACGCCGCCGGTGGCCGACTGCGGCGCCCCGGGCGCGGACCCGGCGCCGGCGGTGGACGGATCCACCGGGGCGGTGTTGGCCGTGGTGAGGCCCAGCTGACGCTGCTCGTTGAGCGGGGCGTTGGAGGAGCTGGGCGCGAACACGCTCAGCAGCCACCAGATGATCACGCCGACCGCCAGTGCGGCCAGGATGCCGAGGCCGACCAAGATCCAGACCATGCGCTGCGACCGCTCCTTCTCGGCGGCCAGCAGTTCCGGATCGGCCAGGGAGTCGCTCGGTGCGGTCGCCCGCTGACCCAGCCGCAGCACCGGGATGAAATCGGTCTTCTGATCGACCACCGACGCCTGCTCCAGCACGTGCTGCACGGTCGCGGCCGTCCGCACGCCCTTGTTGGACTCCAGCGAGCGCACCGCCACCGCGGAGATCTCGAAGGGCACCTCGGGCCGGATCTGCCGCGGCTCCACCGGGGTGCCGTCCGGGCCGAAATCGGCCAGCGGCAGTCCGCCGACGTTCGCCGCGGCGCCGGAGACGCCGCCGATCCGGATCGGCCAGCGGGCCGTCATCAGGGCGTAGAGCATGGCGCCGAGACCACGCACGTCGGCCTGCGGCTCGGAGTCGGAGAGCGTGCCGGGGAAGGCCAGTACCGCGTCACCGGTGGCGCTGATCCGCACCCGGTCCGGATGGTCGATGGACAGCGAGCCGCCACCGCGGTGCGCCAGTTCGGCGGCGGCCGCGAGGGCGCGGATGGCTCGCGCCGCGCCGATCGGCGACGGCCGGGTCTCGGCCATCTCCCGCAGCGACCGGCCGGGGGTCCACTCGGCCACCACGATGCCGCCGGAACTACCGCGCACCACGTCCAGCACGCGGGCCAGGCCCGGGGAGTTGATTCGGCCCAGCCGCAGTGTGCGGGACAGGATGGCCTGCGGCCCGTCCTGCCCGGAGTTCTCGGTGGCCTTCTGCTCGGCGTCGACGAAGGTCAGCGCGACCTCGCGGTCCAGCTTCACGTCCAGGGCCTGCCAGAACCGCAGGCCGCGGGCGCCGCCGTGGTCGGCCAGCAACCGGTAGCGGCCACCGGCGACGGAGGCGCCCGGCATCAGCTTCGGCCCGCGCGGTAGTCGCCGCATCGGCGGTTCCACCCGCATCGGCGGCATCTCCGGGGAGACCGGCGACATCATGCCGGTGTCGTAGACCGGATCGCGGGACGGCGCCCCCGCCTGTGATTCGGCCGGTGGTTCGCCGTGCTGGTCCTCGCCGTGCCGGTCCCCCGGCACGGCGCCGGGCTGGACGTCGTCGGTGCGTACAGCGCCCGCCGCGGCAGCAGCATCGGCGGCCGGTACGGCACCCGCGTCGTCGCTCACGCTCGTTCCTCCTTCGCCCTGGTGTGTCGTGGGATACCCCGGCGTCGCGCGGACACCGGTCTCGTGGTCGTGGATTTCCGGGTCCGGCCGCTGGTGTGTGCCGGGTTCGGCATTTGCGTTTCTCTGCCGAACAGGGTACGGGAACTCACCCGCGCCGGTGCGGTCAACCGCACCGGCGCGGATGACGGGCAGGACCATGGTCTGGGTGTCCATGTACGGCTCGTACCGGTAGTAGTACGGAGCGGCATCGAAGCGCGGGAGCACCATGGTGTCCTGCATGTCGGCATCCGGCTGGCCGAGGTCCAGATCGGGGGCCGGCGGCGTGATACCGAGCCGCCGCGAGATCGCCACGGTGATCGACACGATCTCCGGGATGCCGACCAGGCGCATCAGACCGAAGGCGACGCCGAACATCACCACGGCGTCGATGACGACCCGGAACATGGAGCCGCTGACGCTGTGCAGCCGCGGCAGGCCGAGCAGCTGATCGACGATCAGCGTGACCGCGGCGCCCGCCACCGAGGCGAGCACCACCCGGGTTATCGTGCGGCCGACGTTGGCCATCTTGATATCGCCGAGGCTGCGGTGCAGCAGCCAGCCGCCGATGATCGCGCCGGCGATGTACCCGATGCCGTTGGCGACGCTCAACGCGATCACCACGTGGTCCTCGCCCACGACGTACGGCGCCACCGCCGACAGCACCATCCGCACCGAGGTGATGCCGAGGATGATCCAGGTCGGCGTCCAGGCCTGCTCCCGCGCGTAGAACACGCGCAGGTGGATCAGCACCAGCGCGTACGGGATCAGGGTGAAGGCGGACCAGCTGACCGTCTCGCCCAGCCGGGTCGCCTCGGCGTGACCGAAATGCCCGTAGCCGTACAGCGCCTTGCCGACCTGCGGTCCGGCGACGGTCAGGAACAGCACCACCGGCAGCAGCGAGATCATCGTCAGCCGGGTGGCGGCCGAGAGATCGTCGACGACCGCGGGCGTGTCGTCCGCGGCGGCGTCCCGGCTCAGCCGCGGCATGATCGCCGTCAGCACCGTGACGCCCAGCACGCCGTACGGCAGCTGCAACAGCAGCCAGGCGTTGTTGTAGATGGCCGGGCCCGCGACGTCGGCGTGCGAGGAGATCCGGGTGCCGAACACGAAGCCGGCCTGGCTGATGAAGACGTAGAGGATGACGGCCGTGGCCATCCCGCCGAACTGCTTCAACCGGGCGTCGACGCCCCACAGCGGGCGCAGATCTATGCCCGCCCGGCGGATCGGCGGTACCAGGCTGACGACCTGGACGAGCACGCCGCAGGTCACGCCCAGACCGAGGATCAGCAGTTTCGGTTCGCCCATCCGCACCGGATGCAGCGAGATCTCCCCCGGCGTGAGCGCGTAGAGGCTCAGCACCGCCAGCACCACCACGTTGTTCAGCACCGGCGCCCACGCGCCGGGCTTGAACAGCTCGTGCGTGTTCAGGATCGCCATCAGCAGCGACGACATGCCGTAACAGAGGATGGCGGGCAGCAGCAGATAGGCCAGTGCCGTGGTCAGCCCCGTGCTGACCTTGCCGGAATCCGACAGGAAGATGTACTTGATCAGGATCGGCGCGGCCGCCGTGCACAGTAGCGCGGCCGTGGCCAGCACCATGAACGCCATGGTCACCAACCGCCGCACGAAGGCGGCGCCGCCGTCGGTGTCCTCCTTCTCGGCCCGGACCAGGGTGGGTACCACGAACGCGGTCAGCACCGCGCCGAGCACCAGCTGCTCGACCATGGTCGGGATCTGGCTCGCGACGGTGAAGGCGCTGGCGATGGCCGGGCCCAGCACCGTCAGCAACAGCAACTGCTTGCCGAAGCCGGTGATCCGGCTGATCAGCGTCGCGATCGCGATCGAACCGGAGTTGCTGAGCAGCCGGGAGCCGGCGTCGCCGGCCGGCCGGGCCGGTGCGACGGCCACCTGCGCGGCGGTGCGGGGATAACCGCCCGCGCGGTCGGGGGCCGCGGTGTCGCGCCGCGAGATCCGTTCGGTCGGATCGGTCGAGCCGGGCGGGTGATAGCGGTACCCGGCTTCCGCGACCTCCGCGTCGGCCCCGCGGTGCGGGGGACGCACACCGGGCGCCGCCGGCCGGGCGGGCGCGTTCGGCGGTATCGGCTCACCGGGCGCGGGGCGGCGCATCGGGCGGCTCGGCGGGCCGGAGTCGAAGGCGCCGGGGGGCGCGGATCGCCGCGGCACCCCGTTCGGCGGTGCGGGCCACGGCATCCCGTTCGGTGGAACCGGGCGCATCGAGCCACTCGACGGACCCTGTCGTGCCGGATCACCCGCAGCGCCGGGCCGTCCCGGCTGCCGGTCACGGCGCGGCGGCTCGTTCGGCGGTCCCTGCCGGGCCGGATCGCCCGGCGGCACCTGCCGCAGCGGCGCACTGGGCGGCGGCGGTTGCCGGCGCGGGCCGTTGGGCGGGACCGGGCGCATCGAGCCGCTGGGCGGCCCCTGCCGCACCGGTCCGCCGGCCGGCGGCAGCTGTCCCGGCGGAACCGGGTGGGCCGCCGGATTGTTCGGCGGCGGCATCCGGCGCAGCACATCGGGTGGGATACGCGGGATCGGGCCGGTCAGCGGGACCTGCGGTCGCAGGGCGCCGGGTGGGGCCGGCGATTCGGCATTCGGTGGCGAGCCCTCGGACTCGTCGGGCAGCTGCCCGCGCTCCCACGGCGCCGCGGGGGTACGCCGTGGCAACGGGCCGTCGCTGTCGCGGCGGGGTCCGTCGAAGTCGTTCACCGTGCCTCCCGCATCGGTCGGACGGCATCGTGGCACAGGTGCGGTGCACCCCGTCGGCCGGTTCGCGACACGACCGGCCCGGCAGGCACGGCGACTGTGGCGGCCGATCTCGATACATCGCCGTCGCTCATCGTGCCTCCTGTCGCTGCGTCGCCCGCGTCCGCGCGCGCCCGTACCGGTTGACCCGGCGTCGTTTGCCCGGATCCAACCCTTCGTCGGCCGGATCGGGCTGCCCCCGGAACCGGCGCCATAGACGGCGACCGGCCAGTAGCAACAGTAGTGCTCCGGCGCATGCGGTAATTATCGCCAACGCCTGGCCGTACGCGTTGGATCGCACCGAGACCGATGTGGCGTTTCCGAGTGGAACCGCCTCGGGCGTGGTCAGCGAGATCGGAATGACCAGGTTGCGCTTGTCGCTGACCTGGGTCGGAATCTGGAACGACCGCGAGCCCTCGGCCGGGAGCTGCTGCTCACCGATATCGGTGATGGTCGCCTCGGCCGGGGCATCGATCTTGAACCGGATGCGCACCGCGACCGGCAGATCGTTGCGGGCCACCAGCAGCAGCGGGCTCTGTTCCGAGGCGAGCGTGTACACCCCGCCCGGCGGCAGCACGGTCACCGATCGGTACAGCCCGTCCATGGTGTGCGTGGTCTGATCCAGCCGCCGGTGCGCGGCGGTATCGGCCTGTTCCCCGGTGCTGTTGCGGTCGGACAGGCTCAGCACCCGGATCAGGTCGTCGCGCAGCGGGGTCAGGAAGGTCCGGGGCGTCGGCTCCTGCTGGGGCACCTCCACCAGCGCACCCATCAGGGCGGTGATCCGCTGTCCCTGGTCCCGGACCGGGTCGAGGTACGAGTCCGGCACGGCGTCGTCGGCGGTCTCCGGCAGGTAGTTCACCTCGAACGGCCGCGGGTCCGCCGGCTGGGCGAGCAGTTCCGGCAGCGATCGCGGGGCCGCCAGGCCGGTGCGGAACAGCACGTCCAGCTGGCTCAGCAGCGCCGTGGCCTCGTCCCGGTTGGCGCTCCACTGCTGCGGCGGCATCAACAGGGCCGAGCGTCGCGGTGACTGCGGGTTCAGCGCCGCCCAGGACACCGCGCCGAGCGCGTCCTGCAACCTGGCCGCCCGGGAGTCGTTGTTGACGTCGTAGCGCACCCGATCCGGGGTGAACGACGGTGTCGGCGGATTGGAACCGACCGCGGCCAGTGCGGTGGCCGACCAGATGTCGAAGGTGGCGACCTTCAGCCCGGCCGGCGACGAGCCGGCCGGCGTGGCGGTGTTCGTGATTCCGGTGGCCGCCGGCGTGGTGGTACCGGCCGGGGTGGGCGTGGCGCTCGCCGCCGGCGTGGCGGTGGCCGAGGGTGCCGCCGCCGGTGCGGTGGCGCCCGGGGTGGCCGCCGCCGGGGTCACGGGTGGCGGGGGCGGCAACTGGACCAGCTCCGGGGTGTCGGTGTCCGGACCGGGCGCGTGGGCCGGGCCGTCGGATCCGCCCGCCGCGGTGTGGCCGTCCGGGCCGGTGACCGCGTTGTCGGCGAGGATCGCGCTGGTGTAGCCGTGCCGGGACAGCAGGGTGGCGGCGCCGTCGTCGATGCTGCCCGCGGTGGGCAGCGCGACCCCGCGCACGGATTTGATGGACAGGATCGAATCCACGATCTCGGCCGGAGCGTCGATCGCGCGTCCGGTCAGGCCCGGATCGTGGACCGCGGCGACCGCCGTCGGGTCGGCCTGGGCGAACGGCAGCGCCGTCGTGCACAGCGCACCGGCCAGCGAGTGCAGCCGGTCCAGCCAGGTCTTGGCGGCGTGCGCGCCGGAACCGTCGCGGGTCGGGCCGTCCGGATCCGAGGGACTGGCCAGCACCCGGTAGCCGCCGGTCATGGCCGACACCGTGACCAGCAGGTCCGGATCGACCGCCAGGCACAGGGCGGAGGCCAGGCCCGGTCCGGTCCGGGACGGGTCCAGGCCGGTGTCGGGATGCAGTGCCGACTCCACGGCCGCCAGCAGTTGGTCCAGCCGGCCGCCGGTGGCCAGTTCACCGGCCAGTTCGTCGTCGGTGAGCAGCGCCTTGCCGTCCACCGACCCGGGGATGCCGGCCACCAGGCGGGGCCGATCCGCCAGCGGCCACAGCATGGTGGTCGCCACCGGGGCCTCGGCCGGCGCGGGAACCGGGGGCAGTCCGGAGCCCTTGGCGTCGCCGGCGGGGATCGCCGGCAGCCCCAGCACCGGCACCAGGAAGCGGGCGTCGTCCAGGCGGGCCTGGCCACCGTAGGCGGGCTGGCCGTTGACGTTCAGCAACAGCGGGTACACCCCGGGATCGGTGATGCCCAGTGCGGCCGTGATCGCGGCATTGCTGTCGGTGCTGGGGACCACGTCCCGCACCCCGATCCGCAGCGTGAACTGTTTGCGCTGACCCGGGGTCAGCTCGTCGGCGACGTCCTGGAAGGGCGTGACCAGGTCGTAGTCGCTCTGCTCCAGGCGCAGCGTCGAGCGCAGGCCGCCGGGATTGCCGATGGCGGCGCCGCGCTGCACCCGCACGCTGATGTCGTCGACGTTGCGATCGCCGATGTTGGTGACCGTGCCGGTGATCACCAGCACCGCCGAACTCGTGGTGGTGACGGTGTTCGGCGTCACGGAGTCGATGGTGAGCTTCAGGAATTTCGGTCCCGTCGAGCCGGTACCGCCCGAGGACGGCTGAGCGCCGGTCACCGCGGCACCCGGAATACCCAGCACCCCCAGGACGACCAGCACAATGCCGAGAAACATCGGCGCCCAGCGACGCCGATGGTGACCCGCACGCGTCATCGTCTGCCGTTCTCCATCCGATCGATCAGGCGGTTCGCGACCTCCGCCAATCGCCGTTCGTCGGCATACGCGAGCTTGGAATCCAGTTGGCTCAGCGGCACCCATTCCACCTGGGTCACCTCGACATCGGCGTCCGACAACTCGCCGCCGACGGACCGCATCAGATAGTGGTGCACGGTCTTGTGCACCCGGCGGCCGTCGGTGACGAACCAGTAATCGATACTGCCGAGTTCGGCAACGACCATACCGTTGATACCGGTCTCCTCGGCCACCTCGCGCACCGCCGTCTGCTCGGCGGTCTCACCGTCCTCGATATGTCCCTTGGGCAGCGACCACAGTAACCGCCCGCGGCGGTCGGTGCGCCCGATGAGAGCGGCACAGCGCTGCTCCCGCGGACCGTCGAGGCCGTCGACCACGAGGCCGCCCGCCGACGTCTCCCGCACGGTGCGCATGCGCGGCTGTTTCCCACCCTTGGGGCCACCGGATTTCGCCCCGCCGCCTTTGGTGCCGCCGCCCTTCGCGGTGCCGGCCTTGGCGGTAGTGGTCTTCGCGGTGCTGTTCTTGGGGCTGCCGGATTTCGGGCTGCCGGTCTTGCCGGCGCCGGGCGTCGTGGCCGCCGGCGCCGCCGCGGATGTCGCGGGTTTGGCGGCGCCACCGCCCGAACCGCGGCGCCGCGGCCGGCGGCGTCGGCTGTTCGCGCGATCGGCCGTAGACACTGCGTCAGTCTAGCGGGGTTTGATTTGCTGCTCCGTCGTCCTGGCGCCGGTGCGGCGGCGGTCGGCGGTGATCGGCGGGCCCGTCTTCGGGGGTCGGATTTCGGGGGCCGAGGGCTCGGCCGACTAAGCTGCCGTTTCGTGGTTTCGCCGAAGTCCGAGGCGGCAGCTGTGCCCGCCCCCGCCCCCGTCGTGTCCGATGAGCGCCGTACCCGGCTGCTCGCGGCGGCGGCGGTCACGCTCGGCCGGCAGTCGGATGTGCTCACTCCGCTCGGCGAGCTCTTCGCCGCGCACGGGCATCAGCTGTATCTGGTCGGTGGCAGTGTGCGGGATGCGGTCCTCGGCCGGCTGGGCACCGATCTGGACTTCACCACCGACGCCCGGCCCGAACAGGTGCTGGCGATCCTGCGCGGCTGGGCCGATCACCTCTGGGACACCGGCGGGCTGGCCTTCGGCACGGTCAGCGGTTCGAAATCGGGGTGGCAGCTGGAGATCACCACCTTCCGCAGCGACAGCTACGACCGGGTGTCCCGCAATCCGGAGGTCACCTTCGGCGACACCCTCGACGGCGATCTCGTCCGGCGCGATTTCACCGTCAACGCGATGGCCGTCAAGGTGGGTGCGGACGGTTCGCTGGAATTCGTGGACCCGCTCGGCGGACTGGACGCGCTGCTCGCCGGGGTACTGGACACCCCCGCCGCGCCCGAGGATTCGTTCGACGACGACCCGCTGCGGATGCTGCGTGGCGCCCGCTTCGTCTCCCAGCTCGGATTCACCCTCGCCCCCCGGGTGCGGACGGCGATCACCGCCATGGCCGGGGAGATCGATCGGATCACCGCGGAGCGGATACACACCGAACTGGACAAGCTGATCGGCGGCGCGCATCCGACCGACGGCATCGACATCATGTGCGAGACCGGCCTGGCGGAGCGGGTGCTGCCGGAGATCCCGGCGATGACCCTGGAGATCGACGAACATCACCAGCACAAGGACGTGTATCAGCATTCGCTGACCGTGCTGCGGCAGGCCATCGACCAGGAGGACGGCGATCCGGATCTGGTGCTGCGCTGGGCCGCGCTGCTGCACGACATCGGCAAGCCGCCGACCAAGCGCAACGAGCCCGGCGGCGGGGTGAGCTTCCATCACCACGAGGTGGTCGGGGCCAAACTGGTGCGCAAGCGGATGCGAGCGCTGAAGTATCCCAAGCAGTTCACCGAGGATGTGGCCCGGCTGGTGTACCTGCACCTGCGATTCCACGGCTACGGCACCGGTCAGTGGACGGATTCGGCGGTGCGCCGGTATGTTACCGACGGCGCCGAACTGCTGCCGCGGCTGCACAAGCTGGTGCGCGCCGACTGCACCACCCGCAACAAGCGCCGCGCCGCCCAGTTGCAGGCCACCTACGATGATCTCGAGCAGCGCATCACCGAGTTGCTGGCGGCCGAGGACCTCGCGCGGGTGCGCCCGGACCTGGATGGCAACGACATCATGGAGTTGCTGGGCCTGGAGCCCGGGCCGCAGGTGGGCCGGGCCTGGCGCTATCTGAAGGAGTTGCGCCTGGATCGCGGGCCGCTCTCGCGCGACGAGGCCGAGGCGGCCTTGCGGGAATGGTGGAGCGCGGGCGCTCCGTAAGGTCCGTGCCGGACGGTCGGTGCCGGTGTGCGGACTTGTTCATCCGAAGATACGGCCGCATCGTCTTGTCTGATCCGATAATGCGGACATATGCTCCGGCGGTGCCCAATCTGCGTATCCGCGATGCCGCCGAACTGCTCGGGGTCAGCGATGACACCGTGCGTCGATGGATCGACACCGGTGCGCTCACCGCGCAGAAGGACGATGCGGGCCGCCTGGTGATCGAGGGTCGCGATCTGGCCGAACTGGCCAGTGCCAACGCGCGGCCGCCGCAGGCCAGGTTGGGTAGTGCCAGTTCGGCACGCAATCGGTTTCCCGGATTGGTCACCCGCGTGGTGGTCGACGGGGTGATGGCACAGGTGGAGATGCAATGCGGACCGTTCACGGTGGTGTCGCTGATGAGCAGCGAGTCGGTGCGGGCGCTCGGTTTGGAACCGGGCAGCGTCGCGGTGGCGAGCGTGAAGGCCACGACGGTGGTCGTCGAGACGCCGCAATGAGCGCCGCGCGGTGGCGCGGGGTGGCCGGGCTGACGGCGGCGGTGGCCGTCGCAGGCCTGGTGGCCGGCTGCGGATCGAGCGGTTCGAGTGGTTCCGGCAGCACCGCGGGCACCGCACCCGCGACGCTGACCGTGTTCGCGGCGGCGTCGCTGAACCACGTGTTCACCGATCTGGGCGCGACGTTCGAGAAGGAGCATCCGAACACGAAGGTGACCTTCTCCTTCGCCGGCTCCTCGGATCTCGCCGCGCAGCTGAATCAGGGCGCGCCCGCGGACGTGTTCGCGTCCGCCGACCAGGCCAACATGGACAAGGTGACGAAGACCGGCCGGATCACCGCCGCGCCGCAGACCTTCGCGACCAACACCCTCACCATCGTGACCCCGCCCGGCAATCCGAAGCACATCGCCGCGCTGGCCGATCTGGCCCAGCCCGGCCTGCGGCTGGTGGTCTGCGCGGCGCAGGTGCCGTGCGGCTCGGCGGCCAAGAAGGTGACCACCGCCGCGCACGTGGCGATCAGCCCGGTGAGCGAGGAATCGGCGGTCACCGACGTGCTGGCGAAGGTGACCTCCGGCGAGGCCGACGCCGGACTGGTGTACGTCACCGACGCCGCCGGAGCCGGTACCAAGGTCACCACCGTCGCCTTCCCGGAGTCGTCGGGCGCGGTGAACACCTATCCGATCGCCCCCGTGGCCGATTCCGAGCACGCCGATCTGGCGCAGCAGTTCGACGCGCTGATCACCGGTCCCGAGGGCCGGGCCGCGCTGGCGAAGGCCGGATTCGTCACGCCGTGACCGTCGCCGAATGCGTCACGCCGTGACGGCGCGTACCGACTCCGCCGGGACCACCGGCGGACCGGCCGCCGTCCCGGGGCGTCGGACCCGGCTTCCGCTGGTACAGCGCGGCATTCACGCGGTACTGCGCTCCCCCGGCCCGTCGGTGCCGCGCTGGCTGCTGTTACCGGCGCTGCTGGGCTTCGCCTTCGTGGTGGGGCCGCTGGTCGCGCTGACGCAGGCGGTGCACTGGTCGAGTTTCACGGCGCTGATCACGACCCCGGCCTCCCGCGCGGCGCTCGCGCTGAGCCTGCGCACCTCGCTGGCCAGTACGGCGCTGTGTGTGCTGCTCGGCGTGCCGATGGCGATGGTGCTGGCCCGGGTGCGCTGGCGGGTGCTGCCGGTACTGCGCGCGATGGTGTTGCTGCCCTTGGTGTTACCACCGGTGGTCGGCGGTATGGCGCTGCTGTACCTGTTCGGCCGCTACGGCCTGCTGGGCCGGCATCTGGAGGCGATGGGCATCCGGATCGCGTTCAGCACCACCGCCGTGGTGCTGGCCGAGGCGTTCGTGGCGCTGCCGTTCCTGGTGATCACGCTGGAGGGCGCGATGCGCACCACCGGCGAACGGTACGAACGGATCGCGGCCACGCTCGGCGCGGCCCCCACCACGGTGTGGTGGCGGATCACGGTGCCGCTGTTGCGGCCCGCACTGATCTCCGGCACGGTGCTGTCGTTCGCGCGGTCGCTCGGGGAGTTCGGGGCGACGCTCACCTTCGCGGGCAGTTTGCAGGGCCGCACCCGCACCCTCCCCCTGGAGATCTACCTGCAACGCGAGACGGATCCCGATGCCGCCGTGGCGCTCTCGCTGCTGCTGGTGGTCGTGGCCGTGGTGATCGTGCTGGTCGCCTATCGCGGCGCCCGGTCGAACGCGGCGCAGCGGCGAGAGTGGGCGGGGCTGTGAGTGATTCGGCCGCCGACCGGAATTCGACCGGCGGACTGGAGGTTTCGGCCGAGGTGGCCGGCCGGGGTCTGTCGATCGACCTGACGGTGAACCCCGGCGAGGTGCTGGCCGTGCTGGGCCCCAACGGCGCCGGGAAGTCGACGCTGCTCGACGTCGTGGCGGGCCTGTTGCCACCCGACGCGGGCCGGGTGCGGCTGCACGGCCGGGACCTGACCGATGTCGCGAAAGGTGTTGCGGTGCCGCCACATCGGCGCCGGATCTCACTGCTGGCGCAGGACCCGCTGCTGTTCCCGCACCTGTCGGTGGCGGCCAACGTGGCCTTCGGGCCGCGCAGCCGCGGGGTCTCGCGCCGCGTCGCCGCGGCCGTCGCCCGGCAGTGGCTGCGCGCGGTCGACGCGAGCGACCTGGCCGGTCGCCGCCCGGCCCAGCTGTCCGGCGGCCAGGCCCAGCGGGTCGCGCTGGCCCGCGCGCTGGCGGTCGGCCCGGAGCTGATCCTGCTGGACGAGCCGATGGCCGCGCTGGACGTCACTGTCGCGGTCGCCATGCGGGCCCTGCTGCGCCGGGTGCTGCGCCCGGCCGACGGCGACCATGCGATCGAGGGTGACACTCCGGTCCGGGAGAGCAACGCTGCCTTCCGGGGCGGTGACATGGCGAATCCGCCCTACGGCGACGGTCGGACCCGGCGGGCACCCACCGCGATCCTCGTCACCCACGACATCGTCGACGCGCTGACACTGGCCGATCGAGTTGTGGTCCTCGACGCCGGCCGCCTGGTGGAACACGGACCGGTCGGTACCGTATTGGCCAGGCCACGAAGCGAATTCGCGGCCCGCATCGCCGGAGTCAACCTGCTGATCGGCACCGCGCTCCCCGTCCCCGGAGCACCCCGTTCGGTGACATCCGCCGGGCCCACGGTCGTTACCGGGCCGGAGAGGGTCGAACCGGCTGTTCCCTTCACCCTGGACAGGGCTGCCCTGGACGGGGCTGCCGCAGATCGGGCCGCCTCGGCGCCGGTGCCGGGCGTGGCCGGGATCGGAGCGGTGCGGTGTGGCGACGACGTGGTGTCGGGCCGGTGCGAGGGTGTGTGGGTGGCCGGCGCCAGGGCGGCGGCCGTGTTCTCCCCGGCGGCCGTCGCGGTCTATCGGGAGGTGCCGGGCGGGAGTCCGCGCAATGCCTTCCGGGTGCGGATCGCGGAGTTGAGCGATCGGGGCGGGACGGTCCGGGTGCACACCGCGGATCGGGCCGACGGGAGTGCGGGGCTGGTCGCCGACCTCACTCCCGGTGCGGTGGCCGAACTGGGGCTCGCACCCGGGGCGACGGTGTACTTCGTGGTGAAGGCCACCGAGGTGCGGGTCTATCCCTGCTGATCGTCCAGCGTGGCGTGCATCAGGTAGACGTTGTAGCTGTTCCAGGCCGACACGGTGAAGTACAGGTCCCGGCCGCTCGACCACGGATGGATGAAGCCGCCGTAGGCGGTGGGGTAGTCGTCGGTGTCGACCAGCGCCGCGCCGTCGGTCCAACTGCCCTGCGGCTGGGCGGCGGTGCGCAGCACGATGGCGTGCCGCACCGGATCCAGATAGGCCAGTTGCCACTGTCCGGTGGATTCGTCGAAGCGGGCGGAGAGCTCACCGGCCAGCCCGGCGAACAGCGGCGTCGCCGAATTCTCGGCGGCCGGGGCCCAGGTGCCGTCGACCCAGTACTGGTAGGCGGACTTGTTCAGCAGTTCGGTCTTCAGGACCCGGGCCAGCCCCACCACGCCGATGCGGCCGTTGGGGGTGCCGAACAGGTACACGTAGTCGCCCTGCGGCGCCATCGCCGCGACCTGGAACCGGTCGGTGCCGAAGACGTTGTCCCATTCGGCGTTCCGATCCTTGACCCAGGTGCGCCCGTCGTCGTCGGAGTAGGCCAGGCCGCCGCGGTTGGTGATCCACATGCCCGGAATCCGGCTCCAGTGGTTGATCGACATGTAGGTCAGGAACTGCCGCTGCCCGAGGGCGAAGCCGGAGGTCGGGATGGTGGTGGTCTCGAAGTTCTTGATCTTGCGGCTGTCCAGCAGTTCGGCCGCGTGGCAGCGCCGGTCCTGCACCATCGAGTCGATGACCAGGCCCTTGGACAGGTCGCGCCCGGTGCTGTAGCCGAGCACGTTGCTGCGCCAGTCCGCATCCTCGGCCCCGGCGCCGCCGGGCTGCCAGCCCTTGCCGAAGGTGTCGCCGAACACGACGGCCACCTCACCGGGTTTGGTCTCCCACATCAGCCCGAGGTCGGTGCCGTCCACCTGATAGCGCAGATCGGTGCGGTTGACCGAGCCGTGCCCGGTCACCTGGTTGACCAGGTCCACGGACCGCACCTGCCGGGCCGCGGGCGCCGGGGCGACCGGACCGGGTTCGGCGGGGTGTACCACCGGCGCCGGCGGTGGTTCGGGCGGCAGCGGGTCGCCACCGGGTACCGGAATCGGAATGGGTTCGATCTCCGGCTTGATCCGCACCTGCGGCAGCGCGAACGGCGCCGCCCCCCGCGCGTCGGCCGGATCCGGCCCGAGACTGTCGCGGATATCGGGACACGGTGCGCCACAGGGATTCTGGGGTGCCGGATCGGCGGCCACCCGGGTGTTGTCGGGCGGCGGTCCGGGTACCGGGACCATGGTGACCTTCGGCACCGGTACGGGGATGTCGATGCTCGGCGGCAGCAGCGGCGCGGGCGCGGCCTGCGGATCGGGCTTGCGGCTCAGCGGATCGAAACCGACCTCGCCGCAGGCGTTCACCGGGCGCGGCGCCCAGGCGGCGGGTTCGGCCACGGCGGGCAGCGTCAGAACTCCGGACGCCAGCACCCCGAACAGGGCGGGCACGGCCGTTCGACGGGGGGACAGCCCCATGTGTCTCGGTCCTCCTCGGATGCCGGTCGCACAGCGACGAGAGTGCACTGTGACTCGGACATCCGGCTGGGACCGGACACAGCGGCCCCTCAATCTAATCGACCGGTCCGCCGGATCGCAGCGCGACGCGGGGAGCGAATCGCGCTGCGGCGGCTGTTGAGTGCCACCGCGACCACCCCCAGCGCGTAGATCGCGGCGCCGCCCAGCGCCACCGGCACCGACCGCCCGTCCGGCGGGATGACCAGCGCCGCCACCGCCACCGCCAGCACGAACGAGATGTTGAAGACCGTGTCCTGCAAGGCGAACACCTGCCCGCGGCGGGAATCGTCGATGTCGATCTGCAGGGTGGCGTCCCCGGTCAGCTTGATCGTCTGCCCGGCCAGCCCCAGCAGGAACGCCCCGGCCAGCAGCAGTTGATAGGCGTGCCGTTCGGCCGGACCGCTGGTCAGCGTGACGGGTGTGACCAGCAGCGCCTGCACCAGCACGGCCGCCGACAGTCCGGCGGCGACCGTGCGCGGGCGGCCCAGGCGCGGGATCAGCAGCGGCGCCGCCACCGCGGCGACCAGCATGCCGGAGGCGGCCGCGCCGATCGCCACGCCGAACCCGCCCAGGCCGCTGTGCAGCGACAGTCCGGCGCTGCGGTCGCGCCGCAGCACCAGCACCATGAGCAGGGTGTCGGCGCCGAAGACGATCCGATGGGTGGCGACGCCGATCATCGCCGTGGTGCATTCGGCCGACTCCCACACCGCCCGGGCCCCGGTGCGCAGCCCGGTGAGCACCGCCCGCACCGAACTCTGCTGCGCCGATCGATCCGGCGGCCGCTCGGACTCGTCCACGGACCGGGCCGGCGGCGCGGGTGGCCCGGCTGCACCGGGACCGGGGGCGGCCCCGTCCGGCTGCGGGCCGCCGGATCGATCGGCCCGCGCGGCGGCATCCGGTGAGCTCCGGTCGCCGGATCGTCGCGGATGCCCGGTGAAATTCGGTGTGCTCCGGTCGCCGGGCGGCCGGGCGTTCGCGCCGAGCGGTCCGATGAATTCGCCGGGATCGGCCGTGTCTCGATCACCGGGCTCCGCGGAAGCGAGTGCGGTGCGATCGCGCGGTGCGGCGGCCCCGGGACGATCCGGGCCCAGGGTGTGCGGCCCGAAACTCGCCGCGGCCAGGGCGCCGAGCACCGAGCCGGCGGCGCTGCCCGCGGTGGCCAGCGCGGTCGCGGTGTTACCGCTGCCCAGAGCGCCGATCAGGGCGACCGCCAGGGCCGCGCCGGCCGCGGCGCAGCCGGAGGCCACCGTCGCGAGCACCGAGTTCATCGGGACCAGCACGTGCGGGGCCAGCAGGCGCGGCAGCGCCGCCGACACCCCGGCCAGCACGAAGCGGCTGATGCCGATCACCGCCAGCGCCAGCAGTTCCAGCGGCGCGTTGCGGATGCCGCCGAGCAGGCCCGCCGCGGTGACGGCGATCAGGACGGCCCGCAGCAGATTGGCGACCAGCAGCACCGTCCGGCGGTCCCAGCGGTCCAGCAGGGCGCCCGCGTACGGGCCGATGATCGAGTACGGCAGCAGCAGCACCGTGAATCCCCCGGCGATGGCCAGCGGGTCGGTCTCGCGCTCGGGGTTGAACAGGATGGCCCCGCCCAGCGCGGCCTGGAACATGCCGTCGCCGAACTGCCCGGCGAAACGCACCAGCGCCAGCCGCAGCACGCCGGGCCGGCGTGCCCCCGCGAGCCAGGCCGCGCGGCGCTGTCGGGAATCGGTCATGGCGCCCCGGCGTCCCACACGATTCCGCCCGCCACCGTGACACGCCGTACGACCGGGGGCTCTCGCCTGCGGAGCGAGTGCGCGCCGGCCGCCGGAGCCCGGCCGCCCGGGTGCGGGTCCCGCCGCCGGTGGACACCTCGGGCCCCCGCGAGCGCCTCGGGTCGCATCAGCGGTTCACCTCCGGTTTGTGTTGCGCCGCTTCATGATACGGTCTCATCCGTCCGTACGGCATGCCGGGGCGGACGAACGGAGACAACCCTAGCGGGCGCCGATCGTTTGCCGGGGAGCGCACAGCGGGTCCGGAACCGGCCGTGGTCGCCGCGGCTGTCACGGGGTCCGGGGCCGGTGTGCCACCAGGCTAGAATTTACTGGTAATTCTTCGGTGAGGTGCGGGAGGCGCACCTACGCTGGAGGGTGATCGGTGCTCGGCCCGAGAGGAGGACCACGGTGTCCACACTCACGACACCACACATCGACGTGCATCGCGGCGGCGACCGCATGAAAACCCGTGTGGCGTGGTTGGATTCGAAGCATTCGTTCTCGTTCGGGGAGCACTACGACCCGGAAAACACCCATCACGGGCTGTTGCTGGTGAATAACGAGGATATCGTGATGCCGGGGCAGGGCTTCGACACCCACCCGCATCGTGACATGGAGATCGTCACCTGGGTGCTGGAAGGCTCCCTGGTACACCAGGACTCGCTCGGGCACGCGGGCATCGTCTATCCGGGCCTGGCGCAGCGGATGAGCGCCGGCACCGGCATCCTGCACTCGGAGAAGAACGACTCCTGGCGGCTGCCGCCCGCCGAGGGCGGTACCGCCGAGCACGCCGAATCGGTGCATTTCGTGCAGATGTGGGTGGTGCCGGACGATTCCGGTCTCACGCCCGGCTACCAGCAACTGGAGATCGACACCGAGCTGGCCGGCGGCGGGCTGGTGACGGTGGCCTCGGGCCTGCCGCGCTACCGCGATCGCACCGCCATCGCGATCAATTCCAGCCATTCGGCGCTGCACGTGGCCCGGATGGCGGCGGAGGGTGCGGCCGTGGCCCTGCCCGAGGCGCCCTACCTGCATCTGTTCGTCGCGCGCGGCCAGGTCCGGATGGAGGGGGTCGGCACGCTGTACGCCGGGGACGCGGTCCGGCTGACCCGCACCGGCGGCCAGCGGATCGTGGCCGAACTGCCATCGGAAATCCTGGTGTGGGAGATGCACGCGCGCCTGGGTGGTCGCTAACCTTCGGGGGTCGATACCAGTCGATGTCATCGGGGCGTTCCCGGTGGCCGACCGGAGAACGAGAGGACAGCGGTGACGGAGTACCCGCCCCCCGGCAACTATCCCCCGCCCGGCCAGTATCCGCCTCCCGGCCAGTACCCACCGCCGTCCGGGCAGTATCCCGGCGGTTATCCGCCGCCGCCGGGGCAGTATCCGCCACCGGGACAACAGTATTGGCAGGAGTCGCGCAGCCGCGGGCTGGCGATCACGGCGCTGGTGCTGGGCATCCTGGCGCTGCTGAGCTTCCTGACCGTCATCGGCGGCGTGCTGCTCGGCATCCTCGCGGTGATCTTCGGTGTCATCGCAACGATCAAGGCGCGCAAGGGAACCGCGGCCGGCGGCGGGATGGCGATCACCGGGTTGATTCTCGGCCTGCTGGGTCTGATCGGTGGCATCGTGATCGGGATCATCTACGGCAACATCTTCGTCCAGAGCGGCGGCAAGGACTACTACGACTGCGTGAAGAACGCCAACGGCGATCAGGTCAAGGTGGACAAGTGCTCCGAGGACTTCCAGCACACCCTGGAGAACCGGTACAGCATCACGCTGACCCCGGCGCCGACCCGCTGAGTCCGCGCGCGGCCCGATACCGCCGCATGGCCGCCAGGACGGCGAGCACATCGGGCCGGAAGGTGCCTTCGGGCGGATCGATCCAGAGCCGGTAGCCGGTGCGCTCGTCGGCGGGCGAGGGCAGCACCACGCGCGCGCCGGGGACGGCGAGATTCGCACCGAGATGGAACATTTCGGCGAGCAGCGCCGGATCCTGGGTGGACCCGCCCGCCGGGCCGGTCAGGAAGGTCCAGCGGGCCGAGCGCGGATGCCCGATGACGGGACCGCAGCGGCTCCCGTCCCGGAGCAGTTCCCGCACCCCGCAGCCGAGCGTGGCGGGCATGCTGATCGCGCCGACCACGCCGACGTCGAGCATGATGCGGCCCAGCGCCGGCTCGACCACGCCGTACAGGCCGTTCTCGAGGCGGTAGCCGCGGCAGCGGATCAGCGCCTCCTGCGTGGCGGCGTAGGCGGCCGGTGGGTCGAGCGTGCTCATGTGGCGAACCTCATCTCTGCCTCGACGCGATTTCGATATCACCGTGAACTGTGAACCGTGCATCGTGAGATCACCGTGAACGGCGTGGCCACCCGATGCACAGACCGTATCGCCGACTCGGAGAATTGACAATAGTCACACGCCAGATAACCCTGGGCGTACCATGAGGTTTCATGGCACCGCTGTCCCCCACGGTCGCTCGGTGGGAATTGGTTCTGCGCCTGCGTGAGCTTCGAGAACAACGCGGCTTCGATTCGGCGACATTCGCCCGTCAGGTCGGTTTCACCCCGGCCAACTGGTCCCACGTCGAGAAGGGCCGGCGAGTGCTGACGGCCAACTCGATCGGGCCCGTGCTGGAGGTCCTGGACGTCCCCGACGAGGAGCGCGACGAACTGCTCGCCCTGCTGGCGACCAGCAAGGAACGCGGCTGGTGGGCCAAGTCCTCGGCGCTCATCGGCCCGGAACTCCAGCGCTATTACGGCATGGAATACGGCGCGGAGAGCATCCGCAGCTACGACAGTCTGGTGATCCCGGGCCTGTTGCAGACCGAGGACTACGCGCGGGCGCTGATCCGGGCCGATGTGATGATCCGCCCGGTCCAGGTGGAGCAGCTGGTGGAGGTGCGGATGCGAAGACAGCGGCGACTACGCGGCGCCGACCGGGTCGACATGACCGTCGTGGTCGGCGAGGCGACGCTGCTGCAACAGATCGGCGGCCCGAAAGTGCTACGCGGACAGCTGGAATACCTCGCGCGGGTGATCGACGAACTCGACACCGTCGAGGTGCGGGTGATCCCGTTCCAGGCCGCCACCGGTGCGATCCTGGGCGGCTCCAGCTTTCATCTCCTGGACTTCAGTTCTGTGAGTCTGCCCACCTTCGGCTGGGTGGAGAGCGCCGTTTTCGGCGGCGCGGTCGAGAACTCGGATCACATACGCGATCTGAGCTTTGCGTATGTGCGAGCCCTGGAACGATCCCTCAGTCGGATCGATTCGCTGGCGCTGATTCGGCGATATGCCCGCGTGTAGAATCCTGCGCCATGCTCACCATCGTCAGGTACCGGCCGGAAATCACCGGTTGGTTCACGTCGACTCGCACCAACAACGGAAACCAATGTGTAGAAGTCAGATTCGACGGTGACGTGGTGCACGTCCGAGACAGCAAGTTCCGCCGCGACCCGGCCAACCGCGACGCCGCGGAGCCCGTGGTCACCGTCTCGGCCCGCGAGTGGACGGCCTTCCTGGACACCGTGATCAGCGGTGTCGCAACGAATTCGGAGCTACACGTGGTGACGGCCGCGGACGGCGGCGCCACCCTCGTGCACGGCGAGATGCGACTGACCTACACCCCCGGCGAATGGTCGGCCTTCGTGGCCGGCGCCCGCGACGGCGAATTCGATCGAATTCCCCTCACCGCCTGAGGATTTGCCCTCCGGATGCGGGCGGTGCACCCAGGTGTCGCCCGCGCCGGCCGCCACCGTGGCGACCGGCACGAACGCCGCCGGTTCTACCAGATCCGCACGCGCTCAGCAGGATCCAGGTACAGCGCATCGCCGGGTTGCACCGCGAATGCCTCGTGGAAGCCGTCCAGGTTGCGCACCACGCCGTTGCAGCGGAACTCCGGCGGCGAGTGCGGGTCGACGGCGAGGCGCCGGATCGCCTCCTCGTTGCGGGATTTGGTGCGCCACACCTGGGCCCAGCCGAAGAAGACCCGTTGCAGGCCCGTGAGGCCGTCCAGGACCGGCGGGCGCTCGTCACCCAGTGCGATCCGATAGGCCGCCAGCGCGATCGACAGCCCGCCCAGATCCCCGATGTTCTCGCCGATGGTGAATTCGCCGTTGACCGTGTAGGTGTCGGGCAGTTCCTTGGGTGAGAACGCGCTGTACTGGTCGATCAGCGCCTTGGTGCGCAGGCCGAACTCGGCGCGATCGGCGTCGGTCCACCAGTCGATCATGTTGCCGTCGCCGTCGTATTTGCTGCCCTGGTCGTCGAATCCGTGGCCGATCTCGTGGCCGATCACCGCGCCGATGCCACCGTAGTTGGCCGCGTCGTCGGCGTTCAGGTCGAAGAACGGCGGTTGCAGGATCGCGGCCGGGAAGACGATCTCGTTCATGCCCGGGTTGTAGTAGGCGTTGACCGTCTGCGGGGTCATGAACCACTCGTCGCGGTCGACCGGGCCGCCCAGCTTGTTCAGGTCCCGATCGTGTTCGGCGGCATAGCCGTTGCGGTAGTTGCCCACCGGATCGGCCGGATCGATCCGGACGGCGGCGTAGTCGCGCCAGCGGTCCGGGTAGCCGATCTTGGGGGTGAACTTCTCCAGCTTGGCCAGCGCGGCCTCGCGGGTGTCCGGGCCCATCCAGTCCAGATCGGTGATGTTGCGGCGGTAGGCCTCGATCAGGTTGGCCACCAGCTGCTGCATCCGCGCCTTGGCCTCCGGCGGGAAGTGGCGGGCCACGTACAGCTTGCCGACCGCCTCGCCGAGCAGATCCTGCACCAGCGAGACGCCACGCTTCCAGCGCTCCCGGTTCTCCGGGGCGCCGGTGAGGGTGCGGCCGTAGAAGTCGAAGTTCTCCGCCACCAGCGCGGCCGTCAGATACGGTGCGCGCGAGCGCAGCACCCGCCACAGCGCCCACGCCCGCCAGTCGTCGAGCTCCTCGGAACTCCACAACCCGGCGAAGGTACGGAGGTAATCCGGTTGCCGCACCACCAGTTCGGCGAACAGCTCCGGACCCGGCCGATCGACCCCACCGGCCAGCTCGGAAGTCCAGGCATTCCAGTCGAATTCGGGATTCTCGGCGGCGAGTTCGGCGAAAGTGGTGAGGTTGTAGCTCAATTCGGCGTCGCGGCGGCGCACCACGTCCCAGTGCCCCGCGGCCAGCTTGCGTTCCAGCTCGAAGACCCGCTGCGGATCGGCGTCGATCCCGGCCAGCGCGAACATCCGGCCGATGTGCGCGATGTACCCGGTGCGGATCTGCGCGAAATCCTCGCCGCGGTAGTAGGACTCGTCCGGCAGCCCGAGCCCGGACTGGGTGGCGTGCAGCAGGTAGCGCTGCGAGTTCTTGTCGTCGGTGTCGACGTAGACCGCCACCGCGCCGCCGACGCCGGTGCGTTGCAGCCGGCCCAGCAGCGCCGCGAACGCGCGCCGATCGGCCACCGCGCGGATCGCGTCCAGCTCCTCGGCGATCGGCAGCAACCCGGCCGCCTCCACCGCGGCCTCGTCCATGAAGCTGGTGTAGAGGTCGCCGATCTTGCGTTCCTCGCTGCCGGCCGGCGCCGCGGCGGCCGCGGCCTCCTGGATGATCGCCTGGACGTCCAACTCGGCCTGGTCGTGCAGGGTCCGGAAGGCGCCGTCCACGGCTCGATCCGCCGGTATCTCGTACGTCTCCAGCCACTTGCCGTTGACGTGCGCGAACAGGTCGTCCTGTACCCGCACGGCGCCGTCGCGGTAGTCCAGATCGATGCCGGAGAGAATGCTCGCGTCTGAAGTCACGCCGTCCAGTATGCCGATCTCGTCCCGGCCGCGCCGGGACGGCGGACCGTCACACCCGTCTCGGCACAGCCGCACCCGTCTCGGCACAGCCGCACAGCTTTCAGCGCAGTCGCGTATCGCTGTCCGGATCGAAGAAGAAGATCTCGTCCGGCTTCGGGCTCAGCAGCAGTTTCTCGCCGAGGGCGATCCGGAAGCGCCGGTCGACCCGGGCGACCACCCGTCCCGAGCGGCTGGACCAGTGCTCGTGTACGCCGTGCGCGTACACGAAGGATTCGGCGCCGAGCTCCTCCAGCAGCTCCGCCGCCACCGCCAGCGCGTGGGTGGGATCGGTGGCGATCTCCCATGCCTCGGGGCGGATGCCGACCAGTACCCGGTCCCGGCCCGCGGCCGAGCGCGGCACCGGCAGCCGCAGCTCGCCGATCACCGCGACGCCCTCGGTGACCGGCGCCGTCAGCAGGTTCATCGCGGGTGAGCCGATGAATCCGGCGACGAAGGCGTTCACCGGATCGTCGTACAGCATCCGCGGCGCGGCGATCTGCTGCAACCGGCCGTCGCGCAGCACCGCGACCCGATCCCCCATCGTCATGGCCTCGACCTGGTCGTGGGTGACGTAGACGGTGGTGGTGCCCAGCCGCTGTTGCAGCGCCGCGATCTGGGCCCGGGTGCTCACCCGCAGCTTGGCGTCCAGATTGGACAGCGGTTCGTCCATGCAGAACACCTGCGGCCGGCGGACGATGGCCCGGCCCATCGCCACCCGCTGCCGCTGGCCACCGGACAGTTTCGCGGGTTTGCGGTCGAGCAGGTCCTCGAGTTCCAGCATCCGGGCGGCGGTGAGCACCCGTTCCCGGGTCTGCGCCCGGCTCACCCCGGCGTTGCGCAGCGCGAAGCCCATGTTCTCGGCGACGGTCATGTTCGGGTACAGCGCGTAGCTCTGGAACACCATGGCCACGTCCCGGGCCCGCGGCGGCAGGCCCGTGACGTCGCGGCCGCCGATCAGGATCCGCCCCCGTTCCACCGACTCCAGACCGGCCAGCATGCGCAGGCTGGTCGATTTGCCACAGCCGGACGGGCCGACGAGGACCAGGAACTCCCCGTCGGCGATCTCGATGTCCAGGCCGTCGACCGCGGGCGTGTCCGCACCGGGATACAGGTGCGTGGCGCTGTCGAATTGCACCGTGGCCATGCGGATTCGGTCTCCTCGCGATCGGGTGGAAGGTGGGCGCGCCGGACTACTTCGGCAGCTTCGGGCCGATCTGGCGGTCGTAGATGGCCTGCAACTGACTGGAGACGTCGGCGAACACCGAGGTCACATCCTTGTTTTGCAGGCCGATCTGCTCCAGGCCGGTGCCGATGATCTGGTCGCCGCCGGGCAGGAACACCCGGGCGTAGTCCTGCGACTTGGTCAGCGCCAGTTGGTCGAAGGCGGTCTTGGCGTTCGGGTCCTTGGCCAGGAAGTCCTGCTCGCCGGCATCCTGCATCGCCGACTTGCGGACCGGGATGTAGCCGGTGCCCTGGGTGAAGTACGAGGTGTTGGCGGCGTTGGTGAGGAAGTCGATGAACTTCAGCGCGTTGGCCTTCCGATCGTCGGAGATCCGCGCCGGGATCGCCAGCCCCGCGCCGCCGGTGGTGCAGCCGGGCCCTGCCGGATGCGGCAGGAACGCGGTGCCGAATTGCAGCTTGCCCGCGGCGTTCTTGGCGATACCGCGCAGGTCGCCGGTGGAGGCGATGGTGGAGGCGATGACGCCGGTGCCGAAGTCGACGGCGATCTGCGGCCGGATGCTGGCGTACTTCTTGCCGTTGATCGAGTCGCGCAGATAGTTGCCCGCCGCGATGGTGTGCGGATCGTTGAACTTCAGCGTCCACTGATCGGAGTAGGAGCCGCCGAAGGTCCAGTTCGGGCCCTGGAAGGTCCAGGCCAGGTAGTTCTTCGCGTCACCCCAGCCGTGCGCCCACTTGCCGTCGCCGACGAGGCTCTGCAACTTCGGGCCCCACTCGTCGAATTCGGTCCAGCTGGCCGGTCCGCGGTCGGGCAGCCCGGCCTTGGCCCACAGATCCTTGTTGTAGTAGAACAGCGGCGTCGACCGGGAGTACGGCAGCGCCCAGGTCTTGCCGTCGAACGTGTAGTCGTTGACGAAGGTGTCCACGAAGTCGGCGACGTTCACCCCGGCCGAGGAGAAGTGCGAGTCCAGCGGCTCGATGGCCTTGGTCAGCGCGTAGTTGAACCACCACACGTCCGACAGCACCACCACATCGGGCAGTTCACCACCGGAGAGCGCCGCGTTGAATTTCTGCGCCACCTCCTCGTAGTTCTTGCCCGCGTCGACCAGGTTCACCTTCAGGTCCGGATACTCGGCCTGGAACCGGTTGATGATCTCGGTCTCCAGATCCTTGGAGGTGCCCGGGTGGTTGGACCAGAAGGTGATGGTGTTCGAACTACCCGACTGCTTGCCGCCGCCACCACTGCCCGCGCAGGCGGTCAGCGCCAGCCCGGCCGCGGCGGTGCCGGCCAGGCCGAGGAAGCCGCGCCGCGACACGGCGGCACGGCGGACGGGCCCGAAAGACGAGGGGGACACGGGAATCTCCTTGGGGGGACTAACCTTTGACCGCACCGGAGGTGAGGCCCTTGATCATCTGGCGTTGCAGGATCAGGAACACCACGAGGATCGGCGCCATGGTGAGCAGGGTGCCCGCCATCACCGGCCCCCAGTTGGTGACACTCGGATTCTCGGTGTTCTGCAGCAGGGTCAGCCCGACCGGCAGCGGGGCCACCCGGGCGTCGTCGGACATCAGGAACGGCCACAGGTATTCGTTCCACTCGTTGACCAGCGTGACCACCGCGAACGCGACCATGGTCGGCCCGGACATGGGCAGCACCACCCGGGTCAGCAGCCGCCACCAGTTGGCGCTGTCCATCCGCGCCGCCTCGATCACCTCGGCGGGCAGCGACAGGAAGTGGTTGCGCATCAGGAAGGTGCCGAAGGCCACCCCGCACAGCGGCACGATGATGCCCTGATAGCTGTTGCGCCAGCCCCATTGGGCGACCAGCGCGTAGTTGGAGATCACGGTGATCTGGTTGGGCACCATCAGCGCCGCGATGATCACCAGGAACACCGCGGTCTTGCCCGGGAAGCGCAGGAACACCAGGCCGTAGGCGCTGAGGATGCCGAGCACGAACTTCACCGCCGCGATGATCGCGGTGATGATCAGCGAGTTGCGCAGGAACTGCCAGAACGGCAGCGTGGTCGTCGCCTCGTGGTAGTTGCCCGGATGCCAGCTGTGCGGCCACCAGACCGCCGGCTGGGTGTAGATGTCGGGCCGGCCCTTGAACGAGGTGATCAGCACCCAGAACAGCGGCACTCCCACGATGATCAGCACGCAGACCATGGCGGCGTAACCGAAGACGGTGGCCGCGCGCTGCCGCCGCCGATACGCGGCGCCCGCCCCGACATCCGCTGCCTCGCTCACCGCTCACCCCGATCCATGACCCGGACCTGCAACAGGGTGACGATCAGCAGCACCACGAACATGATGGTGGCCACCGTCGCGCCGTAACCGGCCCGGAAGTTGACGAAGGATTCCCGATAGACCTGGTAGATCATCGTGGTGGTGCCGGTGCCCAGCGGCCCGCCGCGGGTCATCACGTTCACGATGTCGAAGACCTGCAACGAGTTCAGCAGCACGGTGATCGACAGGAAGAAGGTCGTCGGCCGCAGCTGCGGCAGCAGCACCCGGGAGAAGGTGGTCCAGCGGCTCGCGCCGTCGATCTCGGCGGCCTCCATCAGTTCGCGCCGGACCCCTTGCAGCGCGGCCAGATAGATCACGAAGCTGTAGCCGAGGTTCTTCCAGATGTAGGTCACCGTGATCATCACCATCGCCCAGTGCGGATCCTGATAGAAGTCCGGCACGTGGTGAACGCCGATGCGGTGCAACAGATCCTGCACCAGGCCGAAGCTGGGATCGAAGATGAACTGGAAGATGATGCCGATGGCGGCGCCGGAGATCACGAACGGCGCGAAGACGATCGAGCGGACCACGTTGCGGCCGAACAGTTTCCGATCCAGCAGCAGCGCCAGCGCCAGGCCGAGCAGCATACTGCCGGCCACGGCGGCGACGGTGAACACCACCGTGTTGGTGACGATCTGCCAGGAGTCGTTGCGTCCCCACCACTCCCGGTAGTTGGCGAATCCGATGTAGTGCGCCAGCGGATCGGAGATGTTCCAGTCGGTGAACGACAGCCGGATGTCGTCCACCAGTGGGCGATAGACGAATATCCCCAGCAACGCCAGATTCGGCAGCACCAGCACGAGGAACAGCCCGTAGTCGGTCCACGGGCGCCCGCGTAGTCCCCGAACGCGATGCTGGGGTAGAACTCGTTCGGGACGGGTGCGCACTGCGGCAGCCTGCCCGGTTCCGGCAAATGACCGGGAAATCCGAGATGCCGATCCTGTGAACGGTCCGTGTGCTCCAGGATCGGTCCCGCGGGGCGCGCTATCGGGCGTACCGGACATGGGCGAATCCTAGGGCCGGCCCGGGCATCCGGCGCGCTTTCGGTGCGGCCGTGCCCGGTTACGCCAGGTTCAGTTCCAGTCGCTCATACCGTCGCCGGTGAAGGTGCCGGTGGAGTTCTGCACCACGACCGGATCGCCCTTCTGCGAATTCTCGAAGAACCACTGGGCGTCGGCGGTGCTCACGTTCAGGCAGCCGTGGCTGGCGTCGGACACGCCCTGCTGGGCCACCGACCACGGGGCGGCGTGCACGAAGATGCCGTTGCTGGACAGCCGGGTCGCCCATTCGACCTCGACCTTGTAGCCCTCCGGCGAATCGACCGGGACCCCGTAGGTGGAGGAGTCCATGATCATCTTCCGGTTCTTCTCACCGACGTAGTAGATGCCGTTCGGCGTCTCGTGCTTGACCTTGCCCATCGAGGTGGGCATGGTCTTGATCACCTCGCCGTTGCGGGTGATCGTGATGGTGTGGGTGGCGTCGTCGGCGGTGGTGATCACCTCGTCGCCGATCCGGTACGCGACCTTGGTGCCGCCGGCCTCCACGGTGACGTCGGAGTTGGCCGGCCAGAAGTCCTCCGGCCGCCAGCGCACCTGCTTGTCGCCCTCCCAGTAGAAATGCCCGTGGGTGGCGTTGCTGGAGGTGATCCGGATGGCCTTCTCGGCCGCGTCGTGGTCGGCGACCGGATCCTTGAAGTTGATGATGATCGGCTGTGCCACGCCGACGACGTCACCGTCGCCGGGGCTGACTCCGGGTGCCGCGAAGTTGGCCTGCGGCAGCGCCGGCGGATTCTTCAGCGGCGCGGCGCCGTTCTCCGGCGGCGGGGCCTGCACCGCGGCGGGGGCGCCCGGAATGTCGGGACCGCCGGGCCACAGCGGGGCGGCGACGCCCGGTCCGGCGAACACGGCGCCGGCGGCCGTCACGGTCAGCGCCAGCACCCCGATCCTGGTCGTCGTGCTCGTCGCCTTGTTCCGCGCGGATTGCCGACCGGTGTTGATGCGCACAGCCCTAACAGTCCTCTCGTACTTCCGCCCCGTTCGATTCCGATATTCAGAACGGCGCGTATTCGTTTGCGGCAAGTCCCCGACGCCGGGTCCATTAGTACATCGCCGGTCGGCCTGCGCCAATCGCGTTCTCGCGGTGATGAAAACAGTCTTCGTGGTACGCGGCGAGTCACAAGGACGCCAGCGGTCCATCGGGGAACGGTGAATGCGGTGTTCGCATCGGCGAGTCGGGATGCGCCGCGACTTGGCCGTTTGCCGCGAGGCCGCCGGAACCAATGCCAGCAATCGTGATGCAAATCACTAGTTTCGAACATTTGCTATGACGTCGAAGGTCATTCCGCGCTGCGGGCCGGTGGCGATGTTGTGTGGCACCGCGCGCGGGATCCGGCTGCGACGGTAGCGCGCGGTCGGCGCCAGCTCCACCCGATCCAGCACGGTCGCCAGCACGATTCGCAACTCGTACTCGGCCAGCGAGGCGCCCAGGCAGCGCCGGTGCCCGCCGCCGTAGGGAGCGTATTCGAACGGCGTGTAGCGGCGGTTCAGGAACCGTTCCGGCCGGAACTCGGCGGCATCCGGGAAGGTGCCGGGATCGGAGTGCAGCAGCGACACCACGATGCCCATGGTGTCCCCCGGGACCAGGCCCACCCCGCACAGCGTGAACGGCCCGACCAAACGCCGCAGCACGATCGGCACCGGCGGATGCATCCGCAGCGTCTCCTTGCACACCGCGTCCAGATACGGCAGCCGGGACAGGTCGTCGGGTTCGGCCCCGGCGGCCGCGGCCAGTTCGGAGCGCAGCCGGCGCAGCGTCTCCGGTTGCCGATACAACCAGTACAGCGCCCAGACCAGACTGGTGGCGGTCGTCTCGTGCCCGGCGACCAGGAAGGTGCGCAACTGCTCGCGCAACTCGTCGACGGACATCTCGCCGCCGTCGGCGTAGCGGGCGCGCAGCAGCACGCCCAGGATGTCGGTGGTGTCGGCGGTCTCGCCGCGCCGGCGCTCGATATCGGCGGTGATGAGCGCGTCCAGCCGGGACCGCGCCGCGACGAAGCGATCCCAGGGGGCCCGCCCGAACGCGCCGTGCCGCAACGCCGGCACCAGCAGCAGCGGCCCGCTGAAGGCGGTCAGGTAGGCGACCACCTCCTTGGTGTACTCCGCGCGCCGCCGCGGATCCGACAGTCCGAACACCGCCTGCAGGATCACCCGCAGCGTGATGGCCCGCGCCGCCGACCGCAGATCGACCCGGACCCCGGGCCGCCACGGCACCCCGGTGCGCACGCCGTCCATCTCGGCGCGGGCGGCATCGCGAATCGCGTTGGCGTAGGCCGCGATCGCGCTGCCGTGGAAGGCGGGGGCGAGGATCTCGCGGGTGCGGCGGTGGTGTTCGTCCCGGGCCAGGATCACCGAGGCGCCGCCGACCAGCGGTTCGATCGGATTGGGCCGCGGCGGGACCAGCAGCGAGACCGGCGCGCGCAGCAATTCCTTTGCGCCGTCCGGAGTTCCGGTGAACAGCACCCGGCCGAAACCGGGGAAGCGGACGGCGAACGGATCACCGTCGTGGGCCCGCCGCCAGCGGAAGTAGCGGTCGAAATCGGCCCCGGCCACCACCGAGTGCAGGGCCATTCCCCGCGGTATCCGGAGCTGTCGCAGCTGCTGCGGTCGCGGGCCGTCCGGGTGTGGGGCCACGGCCGGGGCGCCGGGGTCACGCCGGCCCGTTGTCTGCGGACCGGCGCCGGGTTTCGTCGCGGCGTCGCCGTGATCGGACGGCGCAGCCGGGTCCGGTGTCCGGGGCAGGGCAGGGGAACCCCCGGACTTGCGTTCCGTTGCCGTCGCCGGCCTCTGATCACGCATGGTGTGGACACGAAGCGGCGGGGGTGCCGGGTTCGATTCCGGGGGCGATATCGGACCACTTGTCATGAAAACGAGACCTCCCCACCGCAACGGGGCGGCGGGGAGGTCTCGTGGTGCGGTGCGGCGGTGCCGCGGCTGGATCAGATCGGGGAGTACCCGGCCCCGATGCCGCCGCGCGCGTTGAGATCGTTGAAGATCGCGGTGGTGTTGGTGCCCACCTCGGGGCCGAAGCAGGCCATCGCGAGATAGGCGTTCACCATGCCCACCAGGGTGGTGCCGACCACCACGGGTGCGCCGGAATCGCCTTCCACGACGCACATCTGGGTCCAGGTCTCGTCGGTCTGGAAGATGTCGCCCCAGGCGATGCCGCAGGTGTTGCCGGTGGTGCGGCCCTCCTTGCAGACGACCGCCGGGAACTGCGCGGGCGCGCCCAGACCGGTGATGGTCACGTTGCCGACCCGGTTGACCGGCGTGATGCGGTCCGGATCGAACTGGATGACCGCATAGTCGAGATCGTGGTTGGAGTAGACGAACTTGCCGATCACTCCGGCGCCGCGGGCCTGCTCGGCCCAGACCTGCGCACCGGCGTCGCCGCAGTGCCCGGCGGTCAGTCCGACCAGCCGGCCGGTGTGGTCGTGGCCGATGGTGGTGACCGTGCACTCGAACTGGTTGTCGATGATGATCCCGGAACCTCCGCCGATCACCGGCCCGCCCGGATCAGCGTGCGCCACACCGGGTCCCGTCCCGAGCAGCGCCGCACCCAGAGCGGCGGCGCAGGCGGTTCGCACCACCCTGGCGAGTTTTGTCAACATGTCCCTCCAGCTGTCGGAAGCCGCACGATACCAACCATGTACTACTACATCCTGTCAGCATTCGCGCCCGGACACGGCGCGCCCGGCCGTGCGGTTCGCAGGTTCGATGCGGACAATCGGGATGTCACGCCGCCCCCGAATGCTGTCCGTTTTTTCCGGTTGTCACGGCGCGTCGCACAGACGCCGTAAAGCGGCCGGGGGATGTCACCCGGATAGTGTCGGTCACGGCGGACGGCGCCGGTGGATTTTCGATGAATTTATTCCTCGAAATTGAGTGCCGGGGTCGGATTCATTACTTCCGGACGTTCCGAATAATCCCCATTGCGAAGCCGTTCCATTGTGAACATCGACAGCCCGATGTCACCTATCACAGCGGGTCAAATGGGGTGATCCGGATCTATGTCGGGAGACACACTTTTCGGTGTGTTTCTCCTAACTCCGTAGTAAGGTGCCGTGAGCAACAAGTCGTCGGGGCAGGCAACCGACGTCGAGAGGGGTAGCCGGTGCAGTTCGCCAACAGTCCGGGTGGGACGAGCAGTCCCGCGACGACCAGAATGAGTGGAGCCGTCGACTGGACGCGGGCCTACTGGCAGGACCACCCGAAACGGTCGTTCGAAACCTTCGGCCGCCAGATCACCATGGGCATGCAGGCCGTCGCCGAGTTGTTCGTCTCGATCGTGCGGGGCCGCTTCCCCTTCGCCGAGTTCGTCCGCCAGTGCGCGTTCATGGCCAGCGTCGCCGCCGCGCCGACACTGCTGGTGGCCATCCCGATCGGTGTCATCGTGTCCATCCAGGTCGGATCGGTGGCCGGGCAGGTGGGTGCGACGTCGTTCATCGGTGCGGCCAACGGGCTGGGCATCATTCAGCAGGGCGCGCCGCTGGTCACCTCGCTGATGATCGCGGGCGCGGTCGGTTCGGCCATCACCGCCGACCTCGGCAGCCGCACCATCCGCGAGGAGATCGACGCGATGAAGGTGATGGGCGTCGACCCGCTGCGGCGGCTGGTCGCCCCGCGGCTGGGCGCGGCCATGCTGGTGTCGGTGTTGCTCTGCGGCTTCGTGGTTTTCGTCGGCTTCCTCACCGGCTACGTGTTCAACATCTTCGCCCAGAACGGCACCCCCGGTTCCTACGTGGGCACCTTCTCCTCCTTCGCGGTCACCGCGGATCTGCTTGTCGCGCTGGCCAAATCGCTGATCTTCGGCCTGCTCGCGGCGATCATCGCCTGTGACTCGGGGCTGAACACCCGCGGCGGTCCCGGCGGCGTGGCCAACTCGGTCAACACCGCGGTGGTGCTGTCGGCGGTGATGCTGTTCGGCGTCAATCTCATTGCCACACAGATCTACAACAGCTTGTTCCCCCCACAGATGGTGTGATCCGGTGTCGTCGACCTATGTGCCGCCTCTGCTGCGGCCCCTCGAGCGGTTCCGGGCGACCGCCACGGCGCCCCGGGACTGGCTGGCCCGCATCGGCCACCAGGTGTACTTCTTCCTGCGTTCGATCGGCTCGATGCCGATGGCGTTCAAGCAGTATCCGAAGGAGATCTGGCGGCTGCTGTCCGATGTCACCTGGGGCAACGGCAATCTCATCGTCGGCGGCGGCACCATCGGCATCGTGCTGATCCTGTCCGCGTTCGGTGGGATGACCGTCGGCATCCAGGGCTACAACTCGCTGAACCTGCTGGGGCTCAGCCCGATCACCGGTGCCATCTCCGCCTTCGCCACCACCCGCGAGCTGGGTCCGATGCTCGCCACGCTGGCCTTCGCGGCGCAGGCGGGCTGCCGGTTCACCGCGCAGCTGGGCGCCATGCGCATCTCCGAGGAGATCGACGCGCTGGAGTCGGTGGCCATCCGGCCGCTGCCGTATCTGGTGAGCACCCGGATGATCGCCGCGATGATCGCGATCATCCCGCTGTACTGCCTGGCGCTGCCGTTCGCCTACCTGTCCTGTGCGGCCACGGTCTCGCTGATCGGCGGCACCGCCACCGGCACCTTCCAGCACTACTTCTACCAGTTCCTGATTCCGCAGGACGTGCTCTGGTCGCTGCTGAAAGCCCTGGTGTTCGTGGCGATCACGACGTTCATCCAGTGCTACTACGGCTTCTTCGCCTCCGGCGGCCCGGAGGGCGTGGGCGTCGCGGCCGGCCGGGCGATCAAGTTCTGCATCATCGCGGTGGTCTTCGCCGATCTGTTCATCACGCTGGCGGTCTGGGGCGTCAACCCCGGGATCAGGATCTCGGGATAGGCGGCGGGCATGATCATCGATCCGAGCGGCCGCGGCCCGACCATTCGCCAGTTGCTCCTCGCCGGGGTGGCCGGCCTGGCGGTGTTCGCGGTGATCCTGGGTTTCCTGCTGGCCCGCTACAAGGGCTGGGTGATGCATCCCGCGGTGGACGTCACCGCCGAACTCACCACCACCGGTGACGGCCTGCCCGAGAACGCCGACGTGAAGTTCCGCGGCGTGCTGGTGGGCGCGGTGAAGGACGTCTCGGTCGCCGCGAAAGGCGAACTGCAACAGGTGCACATCGAGATGCGCCCGGAATATGTCGACGGCGTGCCCGCCAACGTGACCGCCCGGGTGGTGCCGAGCAACCTGTTCGCCGTCACCTCGGTCGAACTGGTCTACAACGGCCCCGACGGCGAGCACCTGCGCGCGGGGTCGCAGATCGGCGAGGACCACAGCGAGGGCACGATCGCGTTGCAGGACACCCTGACCACGGTCCGCAACATCCTCGACAAGATCGACCCGATCAAATTCGGCCGCTCGCTGACCACCCTGACCTACGCCCTGGACGGCAACGGCCGCCCGCCCGGTTCCACCGTGCAGCGCCTGGACGACTGGCTGGTGCAGGCCCGCGCCGCGGTGCCCGACGAGGCCGCGCTGTTCGACGATCTCTCCGGATCGCTGCGCGCGCTGAACACCTCGGCCCCGGACCTGATGGACGTGCTGGCCGGTTCGGTGCGGACGGCGCAGACCATCGCCGACAAGCGCGGCCAGCTGGTCGCGCTGATCACCGGCGCGAGCGGCACCGCCGACTCGGTGAACGCGCTGTTCGCCGCGAATCCCGATGTGGGCAAGCAGATCACGGCCGGTATCGGCGACATGTTCGGCGCGCTGGCCGCGGATCCGAGCGCGATCACCGGCACCATCGTCAACCTGAACCGGTCCACCCGGCAGTTGCAGACGGTCTTCAGCTGGGGACCGCAGCATCAGATGGTGTGGAACGCCGGGGTGACCTTCACACCCTGGGATCCGTACACGGTGGCCGACTGCCCCCACTACGGCGACCTCGCCGGACCGAGCTGCGCCACCGCCCCGGCGGTCGCCGATCCCGGCTACCTGCCCGACGCGCTGAAGCCGCGGGCGCTGGACGCGGCCAAGGGCCTGCCGCCGGTGGTGCCGATTCCGGGGCTGCCCGACATCCTGACCGCCGGACCCCGGCCCGCCGCCCCGGCCGCCGGTGCGGTGGCGCCGAATCCGCTCGCGGGCACCCCGCTGGCGGGCCTGCTCGCCGGGCTGCCCGGCATGGCGCCCGTCCCGGCGCCCGCGCCGCAGCCGCCGGCCGCCGCACCCGACCCGGATCCGGCCGGGCCGCCACCGGCGGCGCACGCCGGAGCGATCTCCTACACCGGCGACGCGGCCCTGGAACGCCTGCTCGGCCGCCGCCCGACCGCGGTCGAATATCTGCTGCTGCGGTCGAGCCTGGAGGGCGGGCAGTTGCGAGTCACCGAGGGCGGTACCGATCGATGAGTATTCGCAAACCGCTGATCGGGTTCGGCCTGTTCGCGATCGTCTCGGTCCTGGTCATCGCCGTGGTGTGGAACACCTTGGCGCGCAGCGTCTCCGGGGCCACCAGCAGCTACAGCGCCACCTTCACCGACGTGCTCGGGTTGCGGGTGAACGACGACGTGCGGATGGCCGGGGTGCGGGTCGGCAAGGTCGAGAAGATCGAGCTCGGCCACGACGCGAAGGCCGGGCGCACCGTCGCCAAGGTCACCTTCGTGGTGCAGCGCGACCAGACGCTGTACGGCACGACGAAAGCCCTGGTGCGGTACCAGAATCTGATCGGTCAGCGGTATCTGGCGCTGGATCCGGGCGACAAGGGCCCGGCCACGCCGCTGCACGACAAGGGCAGCATCCCGATCGACCACACCGAGCCGTCGTTCGACATCTCCGGTCTGCTCAACGGATTCCAGCCGCTGTTCCAGGTGCTGAATCCACAGCAGGTCAACGACCTGTCCACCACGCTGATCCAGGCGTTGCAGGGCGACGGGGTCTCGTTGAGCGCCTTCATCACCCAGGCGGCCGCGCTGGCGACCGACTTCCAGCGCCGCGACGCCATCCTGACCGATGTGATCACCAACCTCTCCGGCGTGATGGCGGGCCTGGCCAAGCGGGGTGACGAACTGGAGACCCTGGTGACCCAGACCCGGGCGCTGATCGGCGGGCTGTACGAACAGGGTCAGTCGTTGCAGCAGTCGACCGTGCAGATCGCCGACGCCACCGGCGCGCTGGTGACGATGGTGGGCGGCATCCGGTCCAAGCTGGCCGACACCCAGAACGCCACCACCGACGCGCTGACCCTGTTGCTGGCCAACGGCGCCAAACTCGATCAGGCCGCGATCGACCTGCCGTCGATCCTGTCGGACGCCGGGCGCTTCACCTCCGAGGGCGCCTACGCCAACGCCTACATCTGCCGCCTGGACGTCTCGCTCTACGGGGTGTTGTTCCCGCGCGGGCTGTTCTCGCAGATCGGCGGCACCTCCCAGTCGGCGGTGTGCCGGCCATGACCACGAGCTTCGGGACACGGATGCGCAGGCGTTTCGACAACAACCGGTTCTTCTGGCTGGGCATGGGCGGTGCGCTGCTGATCGTCGTCCTGCTGATCGTCTCGACCTCCTGGAGTCGGCTCGGCATCGGAAACCAGCAGGTGTACGCCGAATTCGCGCAGACCGCGGGCGTGCGCACCGGCGACAAGGTGAACGTCGCGGGCGTGCCGGTGGGCAGTGTGAGCGCCGCGCAACTGGAGGGCGACCACGTGCTGCTCACCCTCCGGGTGAACGACGACGTGAAGCTCGGCGACGACGCGCACGCCACCATCAAGCTGGCCACGCTGCTCGGCGCCCACTACATCGATCTCGATCCCGGCGACGGCAAAGGTCTGAAGGGACATCGGATCCCGAAGAACAACACCTCCGTGCCGTACAACCTGGCCGATGTCATCCAGGAGGGCACCCCGCGCTTCGAGGCGCTGGACACCGCCAAACTGGCCGAATCGTTGAACGTGATCAACCAGCAGCTCGGCGGCAACGCGCAGCTGACCGCCCAGTCGCTGGACAGCATCGGCGCGCTGGCCAAGACCATCGACACCCGCAAGGAGCAGGTGGACGGCCTGCTGAAGGATCTGGACACGGTCACCAAGATCCTCGGCGACAACCGCAACAGCGTGCTGCTGGTGATCACCCAGGGCGAGGCCATCGCGAACCGGGTGATGCAGCGGCAGGGCCTGCTGCGGCAGCTGCTGGACAACATCGCCGCGCTGACCAAGCAGTTGCAGGCGATCGGCGCCGAGAACGACAACCAGCTCGGCAGCACCCTGGACCAGCTGAACACGATGGCCACCGGCCTGCAGAAGAACAAGGACAACCTGGACCGGCTGCTGTCGACCATGCCGCCGACGGTCCGGTATCTGGACAACGCCTTCGGCAACGGCAATTACGGCGAGGTCGGCCTGCCGTGGTTGTTCCCGGACAACTGGTTGTGTTTCGCGCGGGTAGCGGAGGGGTGTCAGGGATGACGGTGCGGAGACTGTTCGCGATCCGGTCGCTACGCGTGGCGCTGCTCGCGCTGACCGCGGTGCTGGCCGGAAGTTGTTCGCTGCTACCGGGTTCGGTGCGCGACGCGGTGGGCGGGACCACCCACCTGACCGCCGATTTCCGCAACATCGCGGGCATGTTCGAGGGCAATCCGGTGACGGTGCTGGGCCTCGAGGTCGGCAAGGTGGACAAGATCATCCCGCAGGGTGAATACGTCGAGGTGCACCTCAGCGTGAACTCGGACGTGAAGCTGCCGAAGAATGTGACGGCGGCGCTCATCTCGCCCTCGATCGTCACCGACCGGCACATCGAGCTGAGCCCGCGCTGGACCGGCGGCCCGACCCTGCCGGACAACGCGCATCTCACCGTCGAGCAGACCCGCACCCCGGTGGAACTCGACACCCTGTTGCAGACCATCGACCAGTTCGCGGCGGCGCTGAAACCGCAACCGGGACAGGAGGGTATCGGCCCGCTGTCCGGCCGGGTGCTTTATCCGATGTTCAACGGCAACGGCGAGAAGATGCGCGACACCCTGAACGCGCTGTCCGATGCGCTGAAACTCGGCGTCGACAACAAGGACGCGATCTCCACCATCATCGTCAAGCTCAACGACCTGACCACGATGCTGGCCGAGAACGACCAATCCGTCCGCGATTTCAGCGATCGCACCACCCGGATGACCGGACTGCTGGCCGATCAGGCGCCGGGCCTGCAGGCGACACTGCAACAGCTCAGCGGATTCCTGGCCAACACCAGTACCACGCTGTCGCAGCATCAGGAGCAACTGGCCGACACCCTGGGCCGGCTGACCGCGGTGACCCAGCAACTGCGCGACAACGCCCGCGGCGTCACCGAGGTGGTGGACGTGACGCCGATGCTGTTCCAGAACATGGACCGCTCGATGAACCGGCAGTACGGCTACATCCGCCTGCACGCCCTGCTCGGCACCGACCTGTCCGGTGAGGTGGTGAGCCTGTTCTGCGAGCGCATCCAGATGCGGGCCGACGGCTGCCGCACCGGCCGGATCGAGGATTTCGGCCCCGACTTCGGACTGTCCGCCGCGCTGTTGGAGATGACCAAATGACTCAGCGAAACAGCCGGTGGCAGCGGCGCATCGGGTCGCGCGGCGCCGGGCGCGCGATGGTCGCGCTGGCCGTCACCGCCGCCGTGGGCGCGGCCACCGGCTGCGGCCTGACCGTCGAGAACGTGCCGCTGCCCAAACCCGGCCAGTCCGGCGAGACCTACACGATACGAGCGTATTTCGCCAACGCGCTGAACCTGCCGGACCAGGCCAAGGTGAAGATCGGCGGCTCCGACGTCGGCGTGGTCTCGCACATCGAGACCAAGAATTTCCAGGCCGTCGTCGATCTGCGGATCCGCAAGGACATCGAACTGCCCAAGGGCAGTACGGCGGA
The DNA here is from genome assembly GCF_020176955.2 of Nocardia sp. alder85J. Lineage (GTDB taxonomy): Bacteria > Actinomycetota > Actinomycetes > Mycobacteriales > Mycobacteriaceae > Nocardia. The sequence continues at coordinate 259,143 of NZ_JAIUCZ020000008.1, read as the reverse complement.
ACTGCGCCAGGCCACCCCGCTCGGCGACGTGTTCGTCGCGGTGTCCAAGCCACAGGTCGCGCCGGGTACGCCGATGCTGCACAACGGTGACTCGCTGCCCATCGAGCAGACCGCGGCGGGCGCCACCGTCGAGGAACTGCTGATGTCGGTCTCGATGCTGTTCAACGGCGGTGGTATCGCGGCCATCGGAAAGCTCACCTCGGAACTGGACTCCGCGGTCGGCGGCCGCGCCGATCAGCTCGGCGACCTGCTGAAGCAGCTGACCACGGTGACCACCAACCTGAATGCCAACTCGCAGCGGGTCGACGACGTGCTGGCCGGCTTCCACACCCTGGCCGGCACCCTCCAGGCCCATCACGACGAACTCGGCCAGGTCGCGAGCTCGCTGCCGCAGATGATCGGCGCGATCGCGGAGAACGACCGGAATCTCGGCGAACTGCTCACCAAGCTGTCCAGCAGCAGCGCCGCGCTCGGTGACTACGCGAACACCTCCGGCGACCAACTCGCCGGACTGCTCGACAGCACCACCCGGCTGATGGGCGCGCTGGCGGCCACCGGCGACAACTTCGGCGCCCTGATGGATTCGCTGCACCAATTGCGCCCCGGCGTGGACGCCACCTTCAAGGGTGACAGCCTCGCCGCGCAGGTCAACGTGACCAATCTCGACGCCGCCCTGCTCACCGCGCCCGGCACCAGCAAGTTCTGGGACCTGCGCGACCTGCAGGACTTCGCGGGCAGCCTGGTCCAGGTGTTGCAGATCGTGCAGGGCCGAGTGAACGGGGCGCATCGATGAGCTGGTTCGGGCGGCACAAGATCCTGGTCGCCAACCTGGGCCTGGCGGTGGCGCTGCTGGTCGGCGGGTCCTATCTGCTGGTCCGGGTGGTGCGGCTGAATCCGTTGCAGTCCGACTACACCGTGACGGTGAACCTCGACCGCTCCGGCGGCCTGCAACCGGGCAACGACGTGACCCTGCGCGGCTACCGCATCGGCAAGGTGGATTCGGTGCGGCTGACCGACAACGGCGCCGGCGTCGCCGCGCAGGCGCGCATCGACAGCCGGTACAAGATCTCGCGCGACACCAAGATCTCGGTGCAGGCGCTGTCCGGGGCGGGCGAGCAGTACATCGACTTCCGGCCGAACTCCGGCAACGGCCCGTTCCTGACCGACGGTTCGGTGGTGCGGTTCGATCCGGAGAAGGTCAGCACGCCTACGCCGGTGTGGTCGGTGCTGGATAATTCCAGCGCGCTGATCGCCCAGATCGATCCGGACAAGTTCGGCACGATCCTCAACGAGCTCGACACCGCGCTCAGCGGCGGCCCGAACCAGTTGCGCAATCTGATCGACGGCATCGCGATCGCCGGCTCCGGGCTCGACAAACTGCTGCCGCAGACCACCAACCTGCTGGCGAATCTGCGCACGATCTCCGAGACCACCTCGCACGCGCAGCCGGATCTGGAGACCCTGACCCGGAATTCGGCGACCCTGTTCGACCAGTTCAACAACGCCAACGACGAACTGCAACAGGTGCTGGACCAGTCCCCGCGGCAGTTGCAGGCGCTGGGCGCGGTGCTGGACCGCAACGCGGATCCGATCACCCGGCTGGCCGCCAACTTCTCGGCGATCACCCGGGCCGCGCAGTTGCGCATGCCCGCGCTGCGCGCGCTGTTCCCGTCGCTGGAGCTCGGTGCCGACGCGCTGGGAGTTCCGGCGCACGACAACGAATTCCACACGGTTCTCGACATCTGGTCGCGGCCGTTCTGCCAGTATCCGACCGCGCCGCTGTCGCCGCAGGTGGTCGGCGACGGCACCATGCCGAAGTGGAACTACTGTGACAACCCGCCGCCGGGTCAGCAGATCCGCGGCTCGGTCAACGCGCCGCGACCCGACGTGCCGAACAACGGCGCGCACCTGCCACCCGGTGCGGATCCGAACGAGCGAACCCTGCCCCCGGTGCGGTGACGAATACCGCGGCCGGCTCGGACCTCCGGGCGACCGGGCATACTCGCTGTCGACAGCTGTGCCGGCGCGGTACCTGCGCGGGTGCCCGAACCCGACGACACGATGCATCCCGGTGCATCGGAAAGGTGTGAACGGTACTCATGTCCACGGATGACGCCGACGAGAAGGACACCACCGCCGCGCCCGAACCGGTGGCGGGGACAGCCGAATCCGCGACGACGGCCGCCGAGGCGACCGCGCCGGAGGCGAAGTCCGCGGACGACGACGCGGCGACGGTGACATCCGCGGCGCGGGAATCCGATTCCGCCGAGGCCGCGAAACCCGATTCCGGCGCGGCGGTGGCCGAGGCAACCGGGACCGAGGCAACCGGGACCGAGACCGCCGCTGCGACGATCGGCGCTGCCGATGCCGATGCGGCGGTGCGCGATCCGGCGAGCGACGACACCGCCACGGTGAAAGCGATTGCCGATGGCGATGATCCGGCCCCGAGTCGCGGGCGCCGCCGCCTGCTCGCCGCGGTCCTCGCCGCCGTGGTCCTGATCGCGGCCGTGGTGACCGTCGGCCTGCTCTACCGCCAGGCCCAGCACCGTCAGGACCGCTTGGACGACCGCGCCGCGGCGACCCGCGCGGCCTGCGACTTCGGCCACGCCTTCGCCACGTTCAGCGCCGACCGGATCGACGACTACCTGAAACTGGTCTCCGATTCGTCGACCGGCGACTGGAAGAAGCAGATCGACGACACCAGCGCCCAGGTGAAGAAGGCCGTCCTCGACAAGAAGGTCAACTCGACCGCCGGTGACGTCCAGTGCGGCATCGAAGCCGGTTCGGACCACGATGCCCACGTGCTGCTGCTGATCAACCAGAGCTTCTCCAGCGCCGCGACTCCGGACGCACCCCCGAACACCATCACCGCGGCGGCCACCGTCGAGATGCAGAAGGTCAGCGGGAAATGGCTGGTGGCGAAGTTCGACACGCCGGCCCTGGCCCCGCCGGGCAAGTGATCGCCGCGATGCCCAGGGACGAAGACGCCGACGAGAGGGATGGAACCGACATGTCGAACGACCGGAACCGCGTGCGGGGTTCGTTACCGCTGATCGGCGCCTTCCTCGCCGGAGTGATCCTGGTGGCACTGGTGGCCGCGGGCGTGGCCTTCTACCAGCAGGCCAGGCACCGCGGCGATCAGCTGACCGCTCAGGATCGGGCCGCGGCCGCCGCCTGCCGGTTCGCCCACGACACCAATACCTACGACTACACCGGCAATCTCGACGAATTCCTGGACCGGATGAAGCGCGAGGCCACCGACACGGTCACCAAACCGCTCGCCGACACCTGGCAGCCGATGCGGCAGTTGCTGACCCAGGCCCAGGTGAAGGCGTCGGTCCAGGACGCGTCCTGTGGTTTCCAGTCCGGTGACGCCGACAGCGCGAAGATTCTGGTCACCCTGAGCCTGCTGAAGACCAATTCGGTCACCCCGACCCCGAAGCGGCAGGACATCGCCGTCGTCGCGGGCATGATCAAGCAGGGCGACACCTGGCTGGTCGACAAGTGGGATCTGGCGATGCTGGCCCCGGGCCCGGACCAGTCCGGCGCCGATCAGCCCGCCCCGGGTGGTGCCGTCCCGCCGGGCGGCCCGCAGCCAGGTGATCAGCAACCGCAGGGCACGCAGCCGGTTCCCGGCGCCACGCCCGGACGCTGATCAATTGCCGGAACAGCCGGAGGACAATCGATCCGATACCGCGGCAATCGAATTCCTGGCTCGGAGAATTTACCTGATGTTCAGAACAGGGTCAGCGTGTCGGGCGCCTCGGCGCGATGCCGCCCGGATTTCTGCGGTGCGGTGGCCGGCGGCAGCGGCTCGTCGGTGATCGCCGGGATCTCCGCGGTCTGCGCCTCGGCGACGGCGGTGCTCGCCGCGATCTGCCGGGCGGCCGCATTGGCCAGGGCGTCGGCCTGTTCGTTGAAGTAGTTGCCGACATGGCCGCGGACCCAGCGGAATCGCACCGGGCCGGGCCGGGTGGAGATCGCCTGGTCGATCTGCTGGACCAGCTCGGCATTCTTGACCGGCGCCCCGGTGGACGTCCGCCAGCCGTTGACCCGCCAGCTGGAGATCCATTCCGACGCGCATTTGATGGCGTACAGCGAATCGCTCTCGATGAGCAGCGGCTCCGAGCCCGGATGGGCCAGGATCGCCTCCAGAACGGCCCGTAGTTCGGCGATCTGGTTGGTGCCCGTCGGGCCGCCCCCGCTCGCCGACGTGCCTTGATGATTGACCCACGCCCAGCCGATGGCGCCCCCGGGATTGCGGAGGCACGAACCGTCGGTGCTCACGATGATCATGACCGGTACCCTACGCAATCCTGCCGACGAGATCGGTGCCGTGGAATCCTTCTATCTCCCTGCGCAATTGAGATTTGCTGCGACGGACCGCCGAATCCACGGCTGCGGCGACCATGGTGGCGCCCAGGCGGCCTGGCAAACTTCTGGCATCGTTGTACTCGACCTCCGAGGTGAGGACCGAGCGGCCGTATCCGAGCGGGTCGAAACGCAGCGTGAGCGTGCCCAGTGCGGGCTGCTGCGCGACGTCCGCGGACGGCGTGACATCCGGGATCGGATCCGGCTCCGTGGCCGCGCCGCCGTCCGGCCCGACCGGATCGGGGTGCGCAGGCGCCGTCTTCCTCTGCCGTCGCCTGCGCACCGTATATCCGATCACCGCGTTGCGGCGGTACTCCGTGATCTCGCATTCGACCGTGGGATGCCACAGGCCGAGCTGGAGTGCGGCGGCATAGCGGGCGCCCGGTCCGTTCTCGAGCTCACCGAGAGGTTCGAAGGCGGCGACGCCGAACAGCCAATCCGGCACGAACAGATGGTTGTCCGTGTAGGTGAACGCTACTTCGACCGGCGCACCGACATCGCTGGCGTACTTGATGTGGCCCATAGGCATACTCCCCTGCTCCACCGCTGCGCATAAAATTACTACAGAAATCCTATTTATTGGACGATATCCGGATACGGGTTGAAGCTTGCACACCGGGGCATCGGATGCGTCCGAACAGGGCGAATGTGCCGGGCCGGTCGGTTTCCACGACCGCTGGGGGTTGGTCTCCGGAGGCCGCGGGCGGCCGTCTTCCTCGGCTGCCGCCGGTCGGTCGCCAGCGGCCGCGGCCGGTGTCCCCATGTTTCCGGCAGAGGGCATCCGGGTAAACCACCAGAGCTGGCGAGCGTTCGCCGAGACTGCCATCCAAGACCCCCGGCCAAAGTCGTCCGGTCAGGCGCTGGGCGCGAACGTGGCGGCGGGCGCTCGCCCGCACCCGGCCGCGGTGCCGGACGACGAGGTCCGCGCCGTGGTTCCTCCGGGTGAACGATGGGCCGAGTGGCGACCCGGATCGGGTGGCGGCGGGTCAGGCGAACCGGCCCGCCGCACGCCCTGCTCCGGGTGGTCCGGCGAAGGCCTGGGCGATGGTCAGCCAGTCGGCGGCCGCCGAGCCCTGCGTGCGCAGCGCCAGATCGTCACGATGACGCCGCTGGGTCACCAGCAGGCAGAAATCCAGTGCGGGCCCGGTCACGCGCTGCGTCGCGGATTCCGGCCCCCAGGCCCAGACGCTCTCGTCCGGCGCGGTGAGCTCGACCCGGAATTCCCCGTTCGGCACCGGGCGGCCGTGCACGACATAGGCGAAATCCCGGGTCCGCACCCCGATATGGGCGATGTGCCGCAGCCGTGCGGTCGCCGTGCGGGTGATGTGCAAGGCGTCGGCCACGTCCTGGCCGTGTGCCCAGATTTCCATGAGGCGGGCGGTGGCCATCGAGGCGGCGCTCATCGGTGGTCCGAGCCACGGCAGTTTGGTCCCGGCCGGTACCGCCCGCAGTGCCACGGCCAGGGCGTCGCGGCCGCGCCGCCAGCGGTCCGGCAGGTCCGGCGCTCCGGCGAATTCGGCGGCCGCCTCATCGACGAAGGTGAGCGCGCGCGGTTCGGCGGCGCGGACCAGCTCCGCGAAACGCTCCGCGTCGGTGGCGGCCAGAGTGGCGGTCTCGTCGGTCCAGGCGAGATGGCCGATCTGGTGGGCGATGGTCCAGCCCGGCGCGGGGGTCGGCGTCGCCCACTGCGCGGGCGACAGCGGGCTCACCATCCGGTCCAGATCCGCGCTCTCCGCGGCGAGATCGCCGAGCAGGGCCTCGAGGTCGGCCATGAAATACCCTCCGACGTGCGGAAACCGTGCCTCCGCAAGGTAGGCGCCGGTGGGAGCCGCCGCTCCCGCGACCAGCATCGCAGACGCCTCCCGAAAAATGCAAGCACGCCTGCTTGTATTCGGTCGTGGTCTCACGGCCGCAGCACGAGCCGAATCGGGTCGCCCTGCTTGGTTTCCAGCGCATGCACCGCCTGCTCCACCTCCGCCAGCGGCAGCACGCCGAAGCGCCGGATACCGTCGCCGTCGCGGCGGTACGACAGGAATCCACCCTCGCGGGGTGCGTGAGTCAGGGGGCCGCGATCTGGCCGAGACCACGATCCAGGAACCGGATCATCCACTCGAAGCTCTGGTCGGCGTCCCCGCTCCACTGGAATCCGTCGGCGGCGCTGAGGGTGGCGAAGCCGTGGAAGGCGCAGCGCAGCGTGCGCAGGGCGTGCACCATCGCGTCGTCGCCGATGCCGTAGCCGCGCAGCACCGCCTCCATGGATTCCAGCACCCGGCCGCTGCTGCGCAGCAGCGGATCGTCCGGCCCGCTGAAACGCGCGCCGACGGTGGCCGTGTAGCGACCCGGGTGGGCCACGACGTAGTCGCGGAAGGCCGTGGCGAAGGCGGCGAGTGCGGCGCTGCCGGACTTGCCGTGCATGGCGTCGCGCACCCGCTGGTCGAGTTCGGTCATGGCGAGGGTGGCGATGCGGTGTTGCAGATCGGCCAGCCCGTCGATGTGCTTGTACAGCGAGGGGGTGCGGACACCCAGCCGTTCGGCGAGCGCGCCCAGGGCCAGGTTGCCGAATCCGTGGTCGTCGGCGAGCGTGGCGCCCGCCGCGACGACATCGGGGGTGCTGAGCCCGGCCCTAGGCACCCGCGTACTCCTTCAGGAAGGGCAGGATCAGTGCGGCGGTCTGCTCGGCGGCCTCGGCGTGCGGGTAGTGCCCCGCGCCCTCGACCAGGGCCAGGCTGCCCAGCCCCGCGGGCAGCGCGGCCACCACGGCCCGGCCCTCGGCCGCCGGATCCGGGAAGTCCGGGTCGGCGGTACCCATCACGATCAGCGCCGGCCGGGTGACGTTCGGCAACTGGGCGGCGGCGTCCGCCGGGGTGGACCGGCCGGTCTTCATGAATTCGGCCATCCGTCCCGGCTCCCGCAGCTTCGCGGCGAGTTCGGCCATGGACCGATCGTAATCGCCGGGCTTGGTCGGATACGCCACGTTCAGGTAGCTCAGCCACACCCCGAGGCTCTTGAAGATCATGGTCCCCATCAGCCGGATTCCCCCGCGGCGGTAGCGCGGCACGGTGAACAGCGCGCCCACATCGAACTTCTGCTCCAGCGTGAACGGGTTGATCTCCACGATGGCCCGGACCGCCGCCGGATCCGTCGCCGCGGCGACGGTGGCGGCCCCGCCGGACAGCGAATGCCCCACGATCACCGCGGGCCCGCCCAACTGCCGGATCACCGCCAGCAGGTCGTTCGCCACGTCGGTGCGGCTGATGGCCTCCTTGCCGGTGACCGACGCCCAGCCCATGCTCGACTCGCCGTGCCCCCGCATATCCACGCTGACCACCCGGTAACCCTGCGCGGCCAGCAGCGGCGCCAGATGCCGGAACGCCTGCCGCCGGTCCCCCATCCCGTGCGAGAGCAGCACCAGCGGTCCGTCGCCGATCGCGTCGTAGGCGATCCGGCCACCCTCGATGTCCAGGTACTCGGTCATTGTCACCACTCCTCCGGGAAGCTAACTGTGATAGTCATAAAGCTAATTGAATTAGCTTCAGTCGTCAAGAGCTCCGCCGCCACCGGTTCCCACCTGGGACTTTCGCCGCGCTACTCCGCCGCCCGGCGCGTGTAGACGCCGGTCGGGACGCGGTGATAGCCCTTCGCCCCGACCGCGGTGGCGAGCGGGCTGCGCGGCGGCCCACCGGCCCGCACCAACTCGACGACGGCCCGGAAGTCGTAGCGCGGCGTCCAGTCCAGGGCCGTGCGGGCCCGCTCGTTGACGTAGACCCGATCCAGCGCCGGGAACATCCGCCACCCCCACCGCCGATAGTCGGCGGCGATATCGGGGAACACCCGCGCCAGCACCGCGGGCGCGTCCACGGCCAGCTCACCGAGATCGTCCGGGGTGAACGGCGTGGTCGCACCGATGATGAAGCGGCCGAACCCGATTCGCGGCGCCCGCTCGACGGCTCGCAGACAGGCGTCCACCACGTCCGCGAGATCGACTCGGCGATAGAGGAATTCGTTGACCTTCAGATTGGCGTCGGAGTACACCGCCCGCACCTCGTCCCGATCGTCGGGCTCCGGGAAGAACCGGGCGGCGCGCAACACGACCACGGGCAGTCCGAGCTCCCGTGCGGCGAGTTCGGCGAGATCCTCCGCCGCGACCTTGGTGGCGCCGTAGATGTTGCGCACCACCGGGTGCACCGCCTCGGTGATCCAGGCCGTGGGCGCACCGGCCGGCGGGGTCAGCGCCCGGCCGAACGCGCTGGTGCTGCTGGTGAACACGACCCCCGCCACCCCGGCCGCCGCCGCCTCCTCGAATACCGTCAGCGATCCGGTCACATTGGTGTCGACGAAGTCCTGCCGCGGGTGCGACCCGACATGCGGTTTGTGCAGCGTGGCGGTGTGCAGCACCCGGGTCACCCCGTCGAGCGCGCGCCGCACGGTCTCCCGGTCGGCGACCGACCCGACGATCGTGGTGAACGGCGACGCCAGCGTGTCCAGCCCGACGACCTCGCTCCCGCGTTCCCGCAAGGTGCGGACCAGCGCCTCGCCGAGATGTCCCGAACTGCCGGTGACCAGAAATCGTTCCATGAGTCCTGATCGAACCGCCGCCGTGATCCGGCGGCAACCGAATAACGAGCCGAAATGCGCTGCCGCCTACCGGAAATGCGGCCGCCGCGGCCAGCCCGACCGGCGGATCAGCTGCGGCCGCCGAATCCCGTGGAAGCGCTGCACGATCCGCGGCCGGCGCAGTTCCCGGGCACACCACTCACCGAGGGTCACCCCGGCGGCCAGCGCGCAGCCGACGGAGAACGCGCTGAGCAACTGACTGAACCCGTTGAGCAGATCGCTGTTCAGCAGCGCGGCCAGCCCGCGATACACCCGCAGGCCCGGCAGCAGCGGCACGATCCCGGCCATGGCCACCACCAACGGCGGCGTCAGCGCGCGCCGCGCCATCAGGCCGCCGGCCAAACCCACCACGGTGGCGGCGAAACCGGTGCTCACCACCGGTCCGAACCCGATCCGCAACGGCAGCAGACAACACACCGTGGCGGCCGCACCGCTGAGTCCGGCCACCGCCAGCGCCTGCCGTTCGGCATAACAGGCCAGCGCGAACGCCGCGGCGGCGATCGCACCCGCGGCGATCTCGAGCGGCAGATCGGTGGCGTCACGGGCCGGCGACATATCGATCGGCGGCGTCACCGCATGCAGCATGTCCGCCACCCGCAGCGTCAGCGCGATACCCGCGATGATGCCGCCGGTCAGCATCAACACCTCCAGCATCCGGGCCGCCGCGGTGATCGGCGCCCCGGTGAGCGCGTCCTCCACCGAGCCGACCAGCTGCGCGCCACTGAGCAGCGCCGTGATCCCGGCGGCGACGATCAGCGACGGATTGACGTCCAGCCGCCCGGCGAAGGTGGCCAGCAGCACCGCGGGCGCCGCCGCGATCACTCCGCCGATCACGTTCTGGAAGAAGAACGGCAGGCTGCGCCGATTCATGACGCGGTTGGCCCGGTAGATCAGCGTGGTGCCGGCGAAACTGACCGCCGCGACCACCAGATCACCGCCGAGCAGCAGTGCGATCGAGGCCGCCAGCAGGGCCCAGCCGCCCGCGGCGACCCAGCGGCTGTACGGGTGCGGCGCCGTGACGATGGCGTCCAGCGTGTCGCGGGCATCCGCCACCGGAACCAGTTCCCGGCGCACCCGCCGGGTGAGCCGGTCCACCGCGGCGAGCCGGGTGAAATCCAGCGACCGGTAACGCACCACCCGCATGGTGCCGGCGGGCGGCAGCGCCGGTCCGCGATCGGCCGAGATGCGGATCGAGTTGTAGGTGACGTCGATATCGCACCGGGCCAGCCCGTAGGTGGCGGCGATGAATTCGATCCGGGTGCTGGTGTCCATGACCGCCGTCCCCGCCGCCAGCGCCACCTCACCGACCTGTTCGGCCAGCTCCAGCACCTCGGTGACACGCGCGTCGTCGGCCAGGTCGATGGGCCGCACCGGCGCGGGCGCCTCCACGACCGCGTCCTCGGTGGCCCGCCGATCGGCGACCAGCCGCGCCGCCAGCCGGGTCGTCGCCCGCCGCACCGGCCCCCGTGGCTGCGGCCGCGCCGGTATCGGCTCCCAGACCGCTTCGACGCCGACACGATCGTTCCTGGCGGATTCGCTCATCCGGACACCTTCCTGTGCGCCTCGTGACGCCGTCCGGACCGCCGGTGATTCGGCAGCGGACCCTCGTCACCCCGAAGGCGAGTGCCCGGCCGCGGCGGTCCCGACACCCGGTTGTCACGCACGAGCCGGTAGGTACTCCTCGACGGTCATCGCGTCGTGCAGTCGCGCGGTCCCGGTGGTCAGCCGCAACACGGCCCGTCCGGCCGCCGCGGGCAGGGCCGAGACCAGCCGGGCGCCCTGCACCAGCCCGGTGACCCCGAGGCGGGAGGCAGGCACCAGCGTCTTCGCCGCGCTCCGCGCCGCTGCCCGGCTGCCCCGCACGTAGTCGGCCAGCGCGCGCTCGTAGGCGGGGAAGGCCCGCTCGCGATCGCCGCCCGCTCGGGCCAGTTCCGTGGCCAGCACATAGGCGCCGACCACCGCCAGCGTGGTACTCCCCCCGACGGCCGGACCCGGGCAGTATCCCGCGTCCCCCACCAGCGTCACCCGCCCCCGCGACCAGGTGTCCATCCGGATCTGGGTGATCGAGTCGAAGTAGAACGCCGGACCGCGCTCGAGTTCACCGAGCCAGCGGTCCACCTCCGGATCCATCCCGCGGAAGGCGTTCCGCAGCAGGTCCCCCTGCCGGGCGACGTCGTGCCGGTCGGACCCGAGCTCGCGCGAACTCCGGAACAGGAACAGCGCCCGCGCGTCGTCGAGATGCCGGGCCCCGTACATCCCGGCCGTCCGCCCCACCCCGACATGGATTCGCAGTTCCCCGTCGCTGCCGAACTCGCGCGGCAGCGACAGCACCCCCAGACAGGCCCCGGCGAAATCGCCGAACTCGGATTCCGGCCCGAAGACCAGCCGCCGCACCGTGGAATGCAGCCCGTCCGCGCCGACGATCAGATCGAACCGCCGCGGCGGCGCCTGCTCGAACCGCACGTCACCGTCCGGCGAGATCGCGGTGATCGAATCGCCGAAGAGGTATTCGACATCCGCCCGGGTGCTGTCGTAGTAGATCTCGCTCAGATCGTCGCGCATGATCTCGGCGTGCCGCGCCGAGGTGGCGCCGAAGATCTTCGCCAGATCCACCCGCGCCGCCCGGCCACCCTCCGGGCACAGGGTCAGTCGCCGAGTCCCGGTGTCCCGCTCCAGGATTCGCGGTAGCACCCCCATCCACTCCGAGATGTCCATGGCCGGCCGATACAGATCGACCGCATGCCCCCCGGTCTTGCGCAGCGCCGCTGCCCGCTCCATCACGGTGACCGAGAACCCGTGCCGGGTGAGCCAGTACGCCAGCACGGGCCCGGCGATGCCGGCGCCGGAGATGAGAATTCGCATGAGCACGTCCCCTTACTTAACGATAAGTAAGCGTAGCACGACAACTTACCTATCGTTAAGTAAGATAAACTCCGACCATGCCCCGCCCCTCCGACACCAAACAGCGCATCCAGGACGTCGCCCGCGAGCTGTTCACCCGTCAGGGCGTGCACCGAACCAGCCTCCAGGAGATCGCCGACCAACTCGGCATCACCAAACCGGCCCTCTACTACCACTTCTCGTCCCGCGAGGAACTGGTCCGCAGCATCGTGGCGCCGATCATCGACGAGGAGGAGGCCTTCCTGTCGGCTCAGGAAGCGCTACCCGAGGTCGACCCCCACGCCCTGCTGGCGGGCTACTTCGACTTCCACTACCGCCACCGCGACGGCATCGTCCTCATGCTCGCCGAACTCACCACCCTCGCCGACCTGGGCCTGATCGACCGCGTGATGCACTGGCGCCGCCGCCTGGCAGCCCTCCTCTACGGCCCGACCCCGACCCTCGACCAGGCCACCCGAGCCGCCATCGCCTTCGGCGGCCTCCAGGACTGCACCATCCAGTTCCCCGACACCCCCCACGACGACCTCCGCCGCGCCGCCCTGGCCGGCGCCTACGCCACCCTCGGCCTCACCTCCTGAGCCGCCTCGACCCGGTCGCGGCGATCATCCGGCTGCGCTGGCCTGTGCGTCGGCGAGACCACACCGACCGGTTGCCTCGTGGTGGTCGGGATGGCCGTCCCGCGTCCCATGTTCGCGGTGGGCGAACATGACTGCGGAACACGGGGGCATGGACCGAGGTTGAGTAGGTAACGCTCAACCCTGGACGAGAAGCGGACCGGGGAGATTCCTGGAAGGGGCGTCGTCTATGAGTACCCCACGCAATCTGCCGGTGTTGTTCCTCAGCGATACGGTCGTGCTGCCCGGAATGGTGGTGTCGATCGCGCTCGACGAGGCGGCGCAGGCCGCCATCGACGCGGCGCGGGCCGGGAAGCTGGACGCGGTGCTGGTGGCGCCGCGGCTGGACGAGGGTTACGCCTCGTACGGGGTGGTGGCGACCATCGAGCAGGTGGGCCGGATGCGCGGTGGCGCGCCGGCCGCGGTCCTGAAGGCCGAGCAGCGCGCGAAGATCGGGCACGGGGTGACCGGGCCGGGTGCGGCGCTGTGGGTCGAGGCCGAGCCGGTCGATCCGGTCCCGGCCGACGGCCGCGTGAAAGAGCTTGCGGCCGAATACAAGAAGCTGGTCGTCTCGGTGCTGCAACGGCGGGAGGCGTGGCAGGTCATCGACATGGTCAACCAGCTGACCGATCCGTCCGCGCTGGCCGACACCGCCGGGTACGCGTCGTACCTGGACGACGAGCGCAAGCGCCAACTGCTCGACACCCCGGATGTCGCAACTCGATTGACCACCCTGATCGGCTGGACCAAGGACCACATCGCCGAGATGGAGGTCACCGAGAAGATCACCGAGGACGTCCGCGAGGGCATGGAGAAGTCGCAGCGGGAATTCCTGTTGCGGCAGCAACTCAACGCGATTCGCAAGGAACTCGGCGAGGGCGAACCGGACGGGGCCGACGACTACCGGACCCGGGTGGAGAACGCCGACCTGCCGGAGACGGTCCGCACGGCCGCGCTGCGCGAGGTCGACCGGCTGGAACGCGGCAGCGAGCAGAGCCCGGAGGCGGGCTGGATCCGCACCTGGCTGGACACCGTGCTGGAGCTGCCGTGGACGGTGAAAACCACCGACTCCGACGATGTTTCGGCGGCCCGCGCGGTGCTGGACGCCGATCACCACGGCCTGGACGAGGTGAAGGACCGGATGGTCGAGTACCTGGCGGTGCGGGCCCGGCGGGCCGCGCGCGGCTTGGAGGTGGTCGGCGGCCGCGGTTCCGGCGCGGTGCTGGTGCTGGTCGGTCCGCCCGGTGTCGGGAAGACCTCGCTCGGGGAGAGCGTGGCTCGGGCGTTGGGACGCAAGTTCGTTCGAGTCGCGCTCGGCGGCGTGCGGGACGAGGCGGAGATCCGCGGCCACCGGCGTACCTACGTCGGCGCGTTGCCGGGCCGCATCGTGCGCGCGGTCAAGGAGGCGGGTTCGATGAATCCCGTTGTGCTGCTGGACGAGATCGACAAGGTGGGCTCCGACTACCGCGGCGATCCGGCGGCGGCGCTGCTGGAGGTGCTGGATCCGGCGCAGAACCACACCTTCCGGGATCACTACCTGGATCTGGATCTGGACCTGTCCGACGTGCTGTTCATCGCGACCGCGAACGTCATGGAGACCATCCCCGGCCCGCTGCTGGACCGGATGGAACTGATCACCGTCGACGGCTACACCGAGGACGACAAGGTGGCGATCGCCCGCGACTTCCTGATGCCGCGGCAGCTGGAACGCAACGCGCTGACCGCCGACGAGGTGCGCATCACCGATGCGGCGCTGCGCGAGATCGCCGCGAACTACACCCGGGAGGCCGGGGTGCGGCAGCTGGAGCGACTGATCGCGAAGGCGTTGCGCAAGGCCGCGACCCGGTTGTCCGAGGGTGAATCCGGCACGGCCGCACCGGTGCTCGAACTGGGCTACGACGCGGCGCTCGGCTACGACCGGCGGGCGGGCGAATCCGGTTCGCTGACCATCGATCTCGGTGATCTCCGGGACTACCTGGGCAGACCGCGGTTCACCCCGGATTCGGTGGAACGTACCGCGGTTCCGGGTGTGGCGACCGGGCTGGCCGTCACCGGCGCCGGCGGCGACGTGCTCTACATCGAGGCCAATGCGGCCGAGGGTGAGCGCTCGCTGACGCTGACCGGACAGCTGGGCGATGTGATGAAGGAGTCCGCGCAGATCGCATTGACCTATGTCCGTTCGCATCTCGCGGAGATCGGGATCGAGCCGGCGGTGCTGGATCGCAACATCCACATCCACTTCCCGGCGGGCGCGGTGCCGAAGGACGGTCCCTCGGCGGGCGTCACCATGGTCACCGCCCTGGTGTCACTGGCGCTGGGCCGGCAGGTGCGCGCGGATGTCGGGATGACCGGTGAGGTCACCCTGAACGGCCGGGTGCTGCCGATCGGTGGCGTCAAGCAGAAACTGCTTGCCGCACAACGGGCCGGGCTGCGGACGGTGTTCATCCCGGCGCGCAACGAGCCGGATCTGGACGAGGTCCCGGCCGATGTGCTGGCCGCGCTGGATGTTCGCCCGGTGGCCGATGTGGCCGAGATCCTGGCCTACGCCATCGAGCCGGTCGCCGAACCTTCCTACGACGCAACGGCATTCGCGGCGTCGGCGTAATTCGGACCGGGAACGGGCCGTGCGGGTTTTTCGTGACCCGCACGGCCCGTTCGTTTTACGATGTCCGGCAAAGTGTTCTATTCCGGGCTCTCGAGCGGATAGCCGAAGAAGAGCTCGCAAAGCTCATATATCGGTCTAATAACATGTCTGTGCTTCTGAATTTGTAGTGACGCTGATCACTCGAAGGTGACTCCGGACTGGTGGAGGTGAAGATTTATGCACTTCACAGGCTATTTTCAGGTGCTGCCGAAGCGTTCCATACGGATTTCTGACATCTACGTATCCTGTGCTTAACAAGTTCTTAATCACGTTTGCGTTACGGTCACCAGGCCGGAAAAGTTCCGGACTAGACGTTCTCCTGGAATTCGGTGATCGAGATGAAGAAGACGATGGTGGGTGCGGTGTCGATCGGGACGCTGGCGATTGCTTCGACCGTGATTTTCACGGCCGGTTCGGCCAACGCCGCGACACTGGATTCGGCGGCTCCGGCACCCGATTCGCACACCATGAGCGTGGAAATTGCCCCCGGTGTGCAGTACACCGGAAACACCGACGACAACTCCACGGTCTTCACGACCGGTCTCGGCACCCTGACCACCAAGGGCGCGCAGTTCCAGGTGGTCGACGCACAGGGCCAGCTGCTCGCCGGTGACGCGAGCTTCGACGATGCCCCGCCGGCCGCCGGCGCCCCCGCCGACGCGTCCGCCCAGCCGATCCCGGCCACCGCCCAGCTCGTGGACGACGCCGCCCCCAACCCGCAGGCCGACTTCAACGCGGCGCTCGGCCAGGCGGCTACCCAGTTCGGTCTGGCCACCGGTGTCGGCGGCCTGGTCGGCGGCGTGGCCGGTGCGGCCGTCGGCTGTGCCCTGGGCGTCGCCACCGGCGGCACCCTCTCCGCCCTGGTCTCGGTCGGCAGCCTGACCCCGCTGGGCGCGCTCGGCGGCTGCCTGCTCGGCGGCTCCACCGTCGGCGGTATCGGCACCATCGTCGGCGGCGCCGCGGCCGGTATCCCGGTCGGCATCCTCAGCGCCGTGCAGGCGTACAACACCCTGCACGCCGCGGGCGAGGCGTAAACCGGAGCCCGGTCCGGGCCGTGCGCGCCTCCCCTCGCGCGCACGGCCCGCATGCGTCGTGTGACCGCGGCGCAAGCTCGCCGCAAGCGGGCGAATCCACCATCGGGGCATGACTTCCGTACCCCGTACCCCGATCCTCGTCGTCGGCGGCGGCCTGGTCGGCCTGTCCACGGCACTGCTGCTCGACCATCACGAGGTGCCCTACGTTCTCGTCGAACGCCGCGGCGCCGCATCCCCACTCCCCCGCTCCCGGGGCCTGCACGTCCGCACCGGCGAGATCTATCGGCGGCTCGCCCTCACCGAACGGGTCGACGCCGCGGCCGCCGTCGCACTGCGGGCGGGCCGGTTCGGCGGTGCCTGGACCGGCGAAACACTCAGCACCGCAACGCCGTTCGACTTCGGTCCGGACGGACCAGGCGCCGCGATGGGCCGCGGCGTGCCGAGCCCCGCCCGATTCGTCTTCCTGCCGCAGGTGCTGCTCGAGCCGGTGCTCGCCGCCACCGCCGCCGAACGCGGCGGTGACCTGCGCTTCGGGGTCGAGCTGATCGACTTCGAGGAAGGCCTCGACGGTGTGCTGGCCACCCTGCGCGACGCCACCGGCGCCGAGTCGCGGCTGTTCGCGGACCACCTGATCGCCGCCGACGGCGCCGGCAGCGGCATCCGCCGCCGGCTCGGTATCGGCGGCTGGAAACTGCCGCCCACCCACCATTATCTGAACGTGTTCGCGCACGTCGACCTGACCGGCGTCCTGCACGGGCGGAGTTTCAGCCAGTGCGAGATCGACGGCCCGGTGCGCGGTCTGGTGTTGTCCAAGAACAACACCGACGAGTGGTCCTTCCACCTCGAATACGATCCGATCGTCTCCACCCCGGACGACTATCCCGACGAGTACTGCCGGGAACTGATCGCGGCGATGATCGGCCGGTCCGACCTCGACATCCGGATCCTGGCGCGCGCCGCCTGGGACACCGGCGCCTTCGTGGCCGACGACTACCGGTCCGGCCGGGTGTTCCTGGTCGGCGACGCCGCCCACCGGCACGCGCCCTGGGGCGGTTTCGGTGGCAACACCGGGGTGGCCGACGCGCACAATCTGGTCTGGAAGCTGGCTGCGGCGCTGTCCGGCACGGCCGGGCCGGAACTCCTGGACAGCTATACCGCGGAACGGCGGCCGCGGGCCCTGGTCGCGGTCGAACAGTCCCGGCTCGGCACCGATTTTCACACCCGATACGGTCTCCCGAACCCGGACAATGCCGACGATCTGGCACGCAAGCTGGATCTCGACACGGTGATGAGCCGCTACCGCTACACCCCGGCCGATCGGGAGCCGGTGGCGCTGCACGTCGACACGCTGACCGGGCAGACCGGGACCCGGGTGCCGCACCTGTGGCTCGATCCGGACGAGGAGCTGTCCACCCTCGACCTCTGCGGTCCCGGTTTCGCGGTGCTGGTGGCGGGGACCGGCACCCCGTGGCGGGACGCCGTGAGCCGGGCCGGCCGGAGCACCGGCGTCGAGATCGAGGTGCACTACCTGCCCGAACAGCCCTGGCGGGAGAGCGCCGGACTGCCCGCCGGTGGCGCCCTGCTGGTCCGCCCAGATCTGCACGTGGCGAGCCGGCTCGACACCGCCGATCCGGACATGCTGCTGGCGGCACTGCGCACGGCGCTGGGCGCGGCGATCCCGGCCCGCGCCACGCTCGGCTGATCGAGCGTCGCGATCCGGACCCGCGCCACCCGCGGGTGATCGGGTGCGCAAGTCTGCGCCACGCTCAGAAGTCTGCGCCACGCTCGGGCGGTTTCGGACCCGCACCGCGCTCGGGGCCGATCAGGCGCCGGTGCGCTCCGAGTCCACGGCGCGGACGGTCCCCTGGGCGACCGCGCACAGGGCCGCCGTCCCCGCCGCGTCCTCGGTGTAGATCTCACAGCTGCACGCCGCCTGCCGACGCGTCGACCCGACAACCCGGGCCTGCGCTCGCAACCGCACGCCACTTCCGGGCCGCAGGTAGTTGATGCTGAACCCGCCGGTCAGCACGTTCGGGCCGAGCACGGTCCCGGCCGCGAAGGTCAGCGCGTTGTCGGCGGCATAGGCGAGCACGCCGCCGTGCAGGAAGCCGAACTGCTGGCCGAGTTCCGGCCGGATCGGGATCTCCAGGGTGGCGGACCCGTCGCCGAACGAGCTGATCTCCGCACCGAGCAGGGCGCTGAACGGCTGGGCGGCGAGCACGGCCCGCGCGAGCTCCAGATCGAATGTCGCGGTCACGAACGATCTCCGGGGGGTCGAGGGGCGGGCCGCGGTGACGTCCCGATTGCCGGGATCGAAGTCTAGTGCGGCCGCATGACGGGCCTGTTCATCCCGTCTTGGTGTAGACCGACCGGATTCGTCGTACCCGTGCGGTATGACGTACTCGTGGCCCGGTGGCTGTTGCATGTCGACCTCGACCAGTTCCAGGCGGCGGTGGAGTTCCGCCGGCACCGGGAGCTGCGCGGGCTGCCGGTCATCGTCGGCGGCAACGGCGATCCGGCCGAGCCGCGCAAGGTGGTCACCTGCGCGTCCTATCCGGCCCGCTCCTTCGGCGTCCGGGCCGGCATGCCGCTGCGCCAGGCGGCCCGGCTGTGCCCCGACGCAATCTTCCTGCCGCTCGACATGGCCACCTACGAGGAGGTGTCCGCGGAGGTGATGGATCTGCTGCGCACCTTCCCCGTCCGGGTCGAGGTACTCGGCTGGGACGAGGCGTTCCTCGCCGCCGACATCGACGATCCGGAACGCCTGGCCCGCGAGATCCGCGGCGCCATCACCGAATTGGACCTCACCTGCTCGATCGGCATCGGCGACAACAAGTTACGCGCCAAACTGGCGACCGGATTCGCGAAGGCGGTCGGCAAGGGTGTCGCGGCGCCGGGGACCGGTGAGGCCGCCACGGGTGCTTCCGGCAGTGGTGGCGCCGCTCCGGAGCCGGTGACCGGCGACGGACCGGTCCCGGGTGCGGGAACGGGAATCTTCCGGCTCACCGCGGACAACTGGAGCGCGTTGATGGCCGGCCGCCCGACCAGCGCGCTGTGGGGTATCGGTTCCCGGATCGCGAAACGCCTGTCGGAGTTGGGCATCGACACCGTCGCACAACTGGCGGCCGCCGACCGCGACCGGCTCGCCGCCGCATTCGGCCCCAGCACCGGCCCGTACCTGTGGGTACTCGGCCACGGCGCGGGCGATACCGATGTGGTGACCGCACCGCACGTCCCGGTCGGCCGCAGCAAATCCGAGACGTTCCCGCGCGATCTGACCGATCGGGCCGAGATCGAGACCCAGGTGGCCCGCCTCGCCACCGCGGTCGCCGAGGAGGTGGCCGCCGACGGGCGGATCACCACCCGGGTCGGCGTCATCGTCCGGACCAGCACGTTCTTCACCCGTACCAAACAGCGCAAGCTGCCCGCCCCCACCACCGACATCGCCGAGATCGTGCACACCGCGCTGGAGGTGCTGGGCCGTTTCGAACTCGACCGGCCGATCCGGCTGCTCGGGGTGCGGCTGGAACTCGTCCCCCTCGACCCGCCGTGAGCTCGCGGTCGGTGCGCACCGACGGCCCGCGAGCCGGGTGCGGTGGACCGGTTTGTCATGCTGAGAGCCGAGAGCTGAGATTGATTGGGAAGGCTGTCCATGAGCAAGTACGAAACGATCCGGTTCGAACAGTCCGGCGGCATCGCGCGCATCACCCTGAATCGACCCGACGCGGCGAACGGCATGAACCATGTGCTGAGCGCGGAACTCGCCGAGATCGCGGGCCTGGTGGCCGACGATCCGGCGCTGAAGGTGGTCACGCTGACCGGCGCGGGCAAATTCTTCTCCGCCGGTGGCGACCTGAAGGCGATGGCGGCCAGCGAGGCGTCGGCCGGCACCTACGTGAAGGGCCTGGCCGACGACCTGCACCGAGCGCTGTCCTCCTTCGCGCGGATGGACGCGCTGCTGATCATCGGCGTGAACGGCATCGCCGCCGGCGCCGGGTTCAGCCTCGCGATGACCGGCGACCTGGTGATCGCCGCCGATACCGCCTCCTTCACCATGGCCTACACCCGCGCGGGCCTGAGCCCCGACGGCGGCGCGTCCTACTACCTGCCCCGGTTGATCGGCGTGCGCCGCACCCAGGAACTGATGTTCACCAACCGCACGCTGTCCGCGGCCGACGCACTGGACTGGGACCTGCTGCACCGGGTCGTCCCCGCCGCCGACCTGGACTCCACCCTCGGCGAGCTGGCCGACCAGTTCGCCGCGGGCCCGAAGCTGTCCAACGCGAACGTGAAGAAGCTGCTGCTGGTCAGCTCCGACCACACCCTCGAGGAGCAGCTGGCCCGCGAGGCCGCCTTCATCTCGCACTGCGGCGACTCCCCCGACGGCCAGGAGGGCATCGCCGCCTTCCTCGGCAAGCGCGCCCCGAAGTTCGCCTGATCTCCGCGGCGGGGCCCACCCGGTCCCCATGCGCCACGCCGGGGCGCTTGCCGCCCCGGCTCCCTCAGCGTCAGGAGTATCCGATCCATGAGCACACCGGACGACTGGAACAGCACGATCATCGCCGAGTTCCGGGCGAACGAGGGCCGCGTCAGCGGCCCGTTCGAGGGCGCCCCGATGGTCCTGGTCCATCATCGTGGCCGTAAGAGCGGCCGCGCGGCGGTGGCCCCCATGATGTACATGGCCGACGAGCACGACCCCGCCACCATCTACGTCTTCGCCTCGAAGGCAGGCGCCCCCGTCAACCCCGACTGGTACTACAACCTGACCGCCGCCGGCACCGCCGAGATCGAACGCGGCACCGAAACCTATCCGGTCACGGTCACCGAGGTCACCGGTGAGCGCCGCGACACCCTCTACGCCGAACAGGCCCGCCGCTACCCCGGTTTCGCCGACTACGCCCGCAAAACCGCCGGCATCCGCACCATCCCGGTCCTGGCCCTGCGCCACGCCTGACATCGAGGCGCCACTGCGCCTCTCGCACAGCATGATTCGCACTGCGCCGCAGCATCCACCCCTGGGATGGATGCTGCGGCGCGGTGTTGCCCATGGCGACTCATCCCCCTCGGCACTGTGCCACAACCCATTCGGTGCGGCCACGAGCAGGCGTGCCGCTGGTCCACGAGTGCCGCATCGTCCCGGCGGGCCATGCCGGCGGCCGGGAACAGGGCCATGTGCTCATCATCGCCGGTGGTCTGCCCGGTACCGGTAAAACGACTCCGACGCAGCTGCTCTCCGCGCGAATCGGCGCGGTTCACCTGCGAATCGACACCATCGAGCAGGCGATCGTGCGGCTTCGTCCATGAGACCAGTGGGTTCGGGACGGGGCGGGCGGATCACCGATCGCCCGGGCAGTTTTCGAGGGTGGATCCGGCGGCTGGTCCGGCATGCGGTGGGCGGCTGGTTCGGCGGGTGCGGTGCGGCTGGATCGATATGGTCGGGCGGCGTGATCGGTCGCGGGTCGGGTGGCTGTTCCGCCGGGGGATGACGGCGGATGCGGACAGGGGGAGCGGCGGTGCCGACGTGTCGGCGGCGGCGGAAATGCAGTCGGAGTGGCGCTGTCGTGGTCGGTGGCGGGCGGCGGTCGTGGTGGAGTGGTGCGGCTGTGCTGTCGGTGTCGAGCGGCTGGGCGGGTGGGTGCCCGGTGGCTGGATCGGCGCGGTCCGGGCGGCATTCGCGGGGCGACACGGCGGCGGTGGTGGGGTCGGGTTGCGGCTGTTGGTGATACTCGAACCGCATAATGGCCGGATGGTATCCACTACTGTGCCGCCGACCGGGCGCGGCGTCCCGCGTCGGATGACTGCCGCGGTGCGGGCGGCGATGGCGGAGCATCGCACCGTCGTGCTGGTCGGTGCGCGGCGGTGTGGAAAGACGGCGGTGGCCGCGGGATTGTCGCGGGAGTGGGGGGCGCAGTGGCGGACCCTGGATCAGCCGGCGACCCGGCGTGCGGCGGCGTTCGACCCGGTCGAGTTCGTGATCGGTGAGTATCCCCTGGTGATCGATGGGGTGCCGCAGGTGCCGGAACTGCTGCGCGCGGTGGAGAAGGCGAGTGTCGCGGGTTCGCAACCCGGGCGGTTCCTGCTGACCGGGTCGGTGCGGGCGCCCGGATTCGGTGATCTACCGATGGCGCGGCCCGGGCGGGTGGCGGTGCTGGAACTGTGGCCGTTGTCGCAGGGTGAGCTGGATCGGCGGCCCGACGGCTTCGTGGATCGGGTGTTCGCGGCGGGGGCGCGACTGGATCACGACGGGGCCGAGACTCGCGCGGGATATGTGGATCGGCTTGTCCGGGGCGGATTTCCGGAGGCGCAGAACCGAACGCCGTTGCGGCGTAAGCGCTTCTTCGACAGCTATCTCAGCGAGCTGCTCAAGCGTGAGCTCGGGCAGCTCGCTGAGATCGAGCGGGTCGACGAAATGCGTGTGCTGACAAGGCTGGTGGCCGCTCGTTCGGGGCAGCTGCTGATGGCGGGCACGGTGGCCGGGGAGCTGGGGATGGCGCAGCGGACCGTGGCCCGCTATCTGACCCTGCTCGAGGATGCCTTCCTGCTGAAGCGAATTCCGGCCTGGCCCCGGGACATCGGCACCCGCGCGGTGAGCGCGGCCAAAGTGGCACTGGTGGATTCGGGACTTGCCGCACACCTCGTCGGGATGGGTGCGGGCGAATTGCGTTCACTGGAAAGCCCGTTGGGGCCGCTGCTGGAGGGTTTCGTCGCCATGGAGATCGCGCGGCAGCTGACCTGGTCGGCCACCGAGGCCGAGATGTTCCACTACCGCACCCGTGATCAGCTCGAGGTCGACCTGGTGCTGGAGAACCGGCGTGGACAGGTGGTGGCCATCGATGTGAAGGCCGCTTCGACCGTGCGCGACGAGGACTTTCGCGGGTTGCGGCACCTGGCCGACCGGCTCGGCGCCGATCTGGTGGCCGGAATCGTCCTGCACACCGGGCAGCAGACGCTGCCGTTCGGGCCGCGCCTGCGAGCCGTGCCGATCAGCGCGCTGTGGGAATCGTGAATCCGGCTCAGGCGTCGGGCAATCGGCGTCGGCCGGTGCTGATCCCGACCACCAGCGCCTCGTAGGCGCGGGACAGTTCCTCCAGGGTGTTCCAGGCATCCCAGAGACTCCAATCGTCGGTGCGGGTGAGCGCGGTGAAGGCGACGGCGGTGTACTCGGCGATCCGGTCGACCAGGGCGCCCACGGATTCCGGCGGAGGGGCCGCGGCCGCGGCCGGCGCCGGTGGCAGCCGGGCCCGCACCCAATGGTCGATACTCACGACGAGAGCGGCGCGATTCTCCTCCGGCCCGCGCCGGCGATCGGGTGCGAGCCGGGAAATCTGTTCGTGCAGCGCGGTCAATTCGAAGGCCGCCCGCAACAACGGATGACCGTCGTGGCCGCCGCCCCGGCAGGCCCGCATGATTTCGTGTTTCGTGGGGAGTTCGATCGGCCGCATCATCCGGACACCCGACCGGATGAATCGCGCCATTCCCGCGCCAGCCGGCGTTCGATCTCGGCGACGGTCGGCCGGCCCGAGGCACGGTGGCGGGGATGCCGATCCGGGATGTTGATGCCGGTCAGCACCATGAACAGGGTGACACAGGCCAGCCACGCGGCCGAGACTCCGAGCACGAACACCATGAGGCTTCCCCCTTTTTTGTGTGACACGTCTTCGAAATGCATTGTCACTCTACAACGGTTGCCGCGCCATTTCGCAAATCGATTGCCTGTGTGCCCTTCCGGGCGGAAGTTATCGGCCGCTCGAATATTCGGTCAGGGTTTTCGCGCAGATATCCGGCGGATTCGAATGTGTGCGAATATAAATATTCGGGCACGGGGTGCGGGAGTGCGAGAGGTCCTACTCGATCGGCAGCGGCCCACCTATGCTCGGAGCCATGCAGTTTCAGGCGATGGTGGCGCACGAGACGGACAGCGGTGTGGCGTTGGTGCGGGAGGAGGTGGGCGACGAGTACCTGGGTCCGGGCGATGTGACGATCAAGGTGCACTTCTCCGGGGCCAACTACAAGGACGGCCTGGCCGTCACCCCCGGCGGCGGGGTGGTGCGCGACTACCCGATCATCCCCGGCATCGACCTGACCGGCGAGGTGGTCGATTCCACGGATCCACAGTTCGCCCCGGGTGATGCGGTCGTCGCACACGGCTACGAAATCGGCGTGAGCCATCACGGCGGCTACGCCGAATACGCGCGCGTTCCGGCGGAGTGGGTGGTGAAGCTGGACGGTCTCGGCACCCGCGAGGCCGCCGCCATCGGCACCGCCGGATTCACCGCGGCGCTGAGCGTCGCGGCCCTGCTCGATCGGGGCCTGTCCCCCGCCGACGGCCCGGTGCTGGTCACGGGCGCGACCGGTGGCGTCGGCACGGTCGCGGTCGACATCCTCGCCGGGCTGGGCTTCCAGGTGGTGGCCTCCACCGGCAAATCCGATGCGGGCGAGCTGTTGTCCACCCTCGGCGCCACGTCGGTGATCGGCCGGCTGCCGGAGGATCCGGAGGCGAAGATCCGCCCGCTGGGCAAGGCGCAGTGGGCCGCGGCCGTCGACAGCGTCGGCGGCAAGTCACTGGCATACATCCTCAGCACCGTGAAATACGGTGGGGCGGTGGCGGTCAGCGGCCTCACCGGCGGCACCGGCGTCCCCACCACGGTCATGCCGTTCATCCTGCGCGGCGTCGCCCTCCTGGGCATCGACTCGGTGAGTTACCCCATCGCCGACCGCCGCGCCCTGTGGGCCCGCCTCGGCAGCGATCTGAAACCACACCACCTGTCCGCGATCGAGCACTACGCCCCGGTGACCGAGGCCGAGAAGGTGTTGCGGGACATCCACGCCGGTGGTCACTCGGGCCGCACGGTGTTCGGCGTCGCCGGCGAATTCTGACGCGCCACCCGAGCGCCCGGCGGACATCCCGATCCGGCGCCGCGGCCTGCGGTGGGCCGCTGCGGTACGGGCCCGGTCAGGAGCGCGCGGCCGCTGCCTCGGCGCGCAGCGGCCGCAGGGCGCCGGTCAGCTTGTCCAGCTCACCGAGCAGGGCGTCGGCGGAGGCGGTGATCGTCTCGGTCGGCGTGAACGCCCCGTTCTCGTCGCGCAGTTGCCCGGCCATCGGGATGATCACGGTGTCCGGGGTCGGCCACATCTTCAGCGCGGTGGCGATCGGCTTCAGGGCCTGGGCCGCGCGCAGGCCGCCCGACACCCCGCCGTAGCTGATGATGCCCAGCGGCTTGTACTGCCACTCGTGGAAGAGGTAGTCGATCGCGTTCTTGGTAGCGGCGTTCAGCGAGTAGTTGTACTCGGGGATGACGAAGACGAAGGCGTCCGCCCGGTCGACGGTGGCGCTCCAGTTCTTGGTGTGCTCGTGCAGGTAGGTGCGCAGCCGCGGATGGTTCGGCTCGTCCAGCAGCGGCAGTCCGACCTCGGCCAGGTCGACGATCTCCACCTCGAATCGGTCGTCGGCGCGGGCCAGATCGGCGAACCAGTGCGCCACCGAGGCGCCGATGCGGCCGGGCCGGGTGCTGCCGATGACGATCTGCAGGACGGGCTTGGTCACGATGTACTCCATCTCTCGTTCGTGCCGGATACCGTTGCGGTGCAATGATATTCAGCGATCCTCCGGCGCCAGCACGATATCGAACCGGGTCCGGGTCCAGGTGCGGTCGCCGAGATCGCGGCCGTCGGGTGTCGCGGTCCCGGCCGGCTGCCGATCGAAGCGCCTGATCAGCGAGTCTTTCACGCCGAAGACGCTGTCGCCGACCGCCAGTTGCGGATCGTCCGCGACGAAGATGTGTGTCACCAGGGTGCGGAAGCCCGGGGCGACCACCATGAAATGCAGATGAGCGGCTCGCACCGGCGTGCGCCCGGCCGCCGCGAGCAGTTCGCCCACCGGCCCGTCGTTCGGGATCGGATACGGCGTCGGGGTCAGGCCCCAGAATCGGTACCGGCCCTCGGCATCGGTGTGGAAGTGCCCGCGCCCGGCCGACACGTCACCGGGATACTGCACGTCGTAGTACCCGTCGGCGTCGGCCTCCCACACCTCGACCCGGGCCCCGGCGATCGGACTGCCGTCGGTACCGGAGACAGTGCCCGCCACCCAGCACGGTTCACCGGTCGCACCCCGGGCGATATCCCCGCCGAGCGCGATCTCCGGCGAGTTCTCGACGAAGAACGGCCCGAACACGGTGGCCTCGGTCGCGTTGCCGTTCGCCGGATTCGACACCGTGATCGTCTGCATCGAGGCGCCCAGCACATCCGACAGCAGGATGAACTCCTGCCGCCGGTCGTCGGTGATGTGCCCGGCCCGGGTGAGGAATTCGATGGCCGCGTTCCACTCCCCCGCACTGAGCCGGACCTCGCGGATGAAGGCGTGCAGATGCCGGGTCAGCGCCTGCATCAACATCTTCAGGCGCGGGTCGGCGGCGCGGTCGAAGGCGGCGACCACCCGATCGGTCAGCGCCTGTTCCCGGATCGCCTGTTCCACCTCGGCCGGCGCCGCCGGATTCGAGCCGGTGCGCGCGGCGGTCAGCAGATCGGTCAGATTCGCGGCGGTCACCGGCACCGGATTGGACGGCGGCGCCACCGCCAGCACCCGCGGCACGGCCACCGCGACATCCTCGGCGCCGAACCCGAATTCGGCCAGCGCCGTCGGCGCAGCCACCGCCCGGTACAACTCGCCCAGTGCCCCGATCGCGGCAGCCGGTCCCGAGGCGGGCACAACCGGTGGACGGCCGAGCGCGGTGGCCAGCCGCCCGGCCAGATCCGGTACCGCCGGGGCATTGAACGCCAGCACATGCGGCAGCACGACGGCATGGGTCCGGGCATGCGGCAGATCGAAGGTCCCGCCCAGCACATGGCAGATCTTGTGATGCAATCCAGACCCCGCGGAGGCGAAGGCGACCGCGGCCAGATAACACCCGTACAGCGCCCGTTCCCGCGCCGCCCCGTCGCCCGGCTCGGCCACGATCCGCCGCAACGCCGTCGCCAGCGCCCGCGCCCCCTCCAACGCCATGGCCTGATTGATCGGATCCGCTCGCGGCGCCCACAACGAATCCACGCAGTGCGCCAGCGCGTTCAGCCCGCTGGCCACCGCCGCCTCCACCGGCAGCGACCCGACCAACTCCGCGTCGTAGACCACCGCGACCGGCAGCACCGCCGGATCGGACCCGGTCCGCTTCCCGTCCGCATCGGTCACCCCCCACACATCGGTGGCCTCCGACCCGGCATAGGTGGTCGGCACCGCCACGATCGGCAGCCCGCTGGTCAGCGCCACCGCCTTCGCCAACCCGATCGCCGACCCGCCCCCGACGGCCACCAGCACATCCACCCCGGCCGCCGCGGCCGCAGCCCGCGCCCGCTCGGCATTGTCCACCGGCACGTGCTGCCGGACCTCGGTCCAGCGCAACGCCACCGGAAGCACCGCGGCCAGCCGATCGGCATTCGCGGTATCCCGCGTCGACGCGATCACCATCGCCCGCGCCGCCCTCAGCCGCTCCGCCTCGGCCCGCAACAACTCCGCCGCCCGCCCCCGCCCGAATCCGACCCGCTGCCCCAGCGTCTCGTGCGTGAACGCGATACCGGACCCGGCCGAGTGGGTGGACGACTCAGTCATATCGGCGCCTCTCTGCATCGATTCGCCCCGGCCACCCGGCCGCGGACCCGCACGACAGCATCCCACCGAATACCCCGGCCCCCTCCCCCCACACACCGCGTACGGATCCCGCCGAGGGGACTCGTGCCTCACGGTTGGAAGATCGTGCGATCCGGCTCCGGAATCCAGCAGTCGGCGAGGATGTCGGCGCTGTAGTTCTGCCGGACATGATCGATCAGGTCCGGTAGCGCGGGGTGGGGATCGGCGGTCGACCAGAGCAGGGCGTAGGGATAGGCGGGGGTGGGGTCCAGGACCGGCAGTCGGCGGATGTGCGGATGCCAGGGGAGATGCAGACCTGCGGTGGCGAACATCGACAGCGAATCCGAGGCGGCGATGCGGTCGAGCACACCCGACTTACCGAACAATCCGCGAGCTCGGTCGTTCTCCCGTTCGGGCTCGCCGCCGGGTTCGCGGCCGGTGAGTATCGTGATCCCGCTGAATTCCGCCCAATCCCGGTAGTAGTCCGCCCATTCCGAGGGCACCGACGCGCCGGGCGCCCAACTCGGGTACGGCACGATGTCGGCGGGGGTGACCGCGGGGCGACCGGCGAGCGGATGCTTCGTACCGACCAGCAGATGCCACGGGTCCACCAGCGCCGCGACGATGCCGATCCCCGACGGTAGCCGGCGCGGGCCGCCGTGCGGGCGGGCGAAGGTGGCATCCACGCGGCCGTTGAGCAGGGCGTCGCGGCCGGATCGGAAGGCGGTGCCGATCACGAGCTCGATGTCCGCCTCCAGGTGCCGATCCACGTAATACCGGACCAGATCCGCCGCCGCCTCTCGCTCGTTCTGCACGGCGATCCGCAGCGGACGGGTCTCCGGCTGCGCGGCGACGACCGTATCGGCCGCGGTTTCGAGCAGCGATCGCGCATGCGGCAGCACCCGCTTCCCGGCGGCGCTGATCACGCTGCCCGAGGACGTCCGGTCGAACAGGCTCACCCCGAGCTGGCCTTCCAACTTCGCAATCCGCTTGGACACCGCCTGCTGGGTGAGCCCCAGCACGGCCGCCGCATATCCGAACTGCCCCTCGTCGACCGCCGTCACGAAGGCTCGCACGGCCGCAAGGTCCAGGTCTGTCACTCCACCTCCCTCGAACACCGCATCCGTGCGTAGTTGGTTGTGGAGGATAACGCACCCGAAGCTCCGGTACGGGATCGGGCGTCCCGGCGCGCCGTAAGGTCGCGGACCGGATTTCGCACCGAAAACCGTTAGCGTTCAGGGATATTCGACCAGGGCCGCGACACGCCCGGACGCGTCACCGCTCCGGCCGCACTGTCCCGATTCCGGCCTCACTGGACAACTGCTGGTTGTGTACCCGGAACGGCCGGTTGTTTGTCCGATGGTCCGGCGTCCGCTTTGATCACCTCCCATGGCATGGGGAACGAGAACGCTGCGGGCGGCTGTGCGGGGACCGGAACTGGGCCGGGAGTTCCGGTGGCTGTGGGCCGCGTATGCCGTCGGCGCTTACGGATCCGGGTTCGGGCTCGGGGCATTTTCGATCGTCGCCGTACTCGCGCTGCACGCGGGACCGGCGGCGGTGTCGGCGCTGCCCGCAGCGGGGCTGGCCGTGGGTGCGGTGCTGGCGGTGCCGCTGGCGCCCTGGGTGGAGGCGCGTCGCAAGCGGCCGGTGATGATCGCGATGGATGTGGGCCGCTTCGCCGCGATGCTGAGCATCCCGGCCGCCTACCTCCTGGGCATCCTGACCTATACCCACCTGCTGCTCGTGGTGGTGCTGGTGGCCACCGCCAAGATCGCCTTCAACGCGGCCAGCGGCGCCTATCTGAAAACGCTTGTGCCCGAGCAGAATCTGATCGTCGCCACCGGACGGTTCGAGGCAACCAACTGGACCTCGGTGATCATCGGTCCGCCGCTCGGCGGCGCGGCGATCGGGATCTTCGGCCCGGTCGTCACCATGGCGGTCGACGCGATCAGCTATCTGCTGTCCGCGCTGGGCATCTCCGCGATCGGTCGAGGTGAACCGCACCCCGGCCATCCGGCCACGCCGGGGCTGCGCGTCGGGGATCTGCTCGACGGCTGGCGGCACATCCTGTCTCATCCGTCGCTGCGCCCGCTGCTGTTCAACACGAATCTGTGCAACGGACTCATCATGGCCGGCGAGCCGCTGATAGCCGTGCTCATGCTCCGCCAGCTCGGCTTCGCGCCGTGGCAGTACAGCCTGGCCTTCGCCGCACCGTGCGTCGGCGGACTGATCGGCGCCCGCAGCGCGGCCCCGCTCGCGCGGCGGTTCGGCCGGCACAGGATCATGATCGCCGCCGGCGTGCTGCGCGCGTTCTGGATCATCGGCCTGGCCTTCGTCCCCCGCGGCGTGCCCGGCCTCGCGCTCGTCATCGCCGTGCAGTTCGGACTGGTCACCAGCTGCGGTGTCTTCATTCCGATCTTCGCCGCCTATCGCCTCGAACAGACCCCCAGGGAGCTCGCGGCGCGCACCCTGTCCTCGTGGTCGGTGACCAGCAACCTGTCCATCGCGGCCCTGACGATGGTGTTCGGCGGGCTCGCCTCGGCGACCGGCGTGCGCACGGCGCTCGCGGTCGCCGGGGTCGCCATGCTGGCCACGCCCCTGCTGCTGCGCAGCGTGCCTGCGACCCCGACGCCGCAGCCGGTGAGCGCGTGAGGTGAGCGATATCGACGCACTCGGGATCGATGTGGACGATTCGCCGCCCCGGGTCGTGGCGGCCCTCAGCGCGGTCGCATGATCGGTTTCCTCGGGGGCTCAGGCGAATTCGGGCCGATGTGCCTGCGCCCACCGGGCGAAGCCGCGCGCGGGCCGCCCGGTCACCTGTTCCACCGTCGGATGCACGATCGAGGTGAACGACTCCAGTGCGGTGGCCCGCAGCGCCATGATGGCGTCGGCCATCTCCGCGTCGACCCCGAAGTGCACCAGGGCCGTGCGGGCCTGTTCCGGCGAGGTCTCCACATAGTGCAGCGGCCGGCCGAGCACCTCGGCGAGGATCTCGGTCTGCTCCCCCGGTGACAGCGGTTGCGGACCGCTGAGCGTGTAGGTGCGGCCCAGATGGCCCGGCTCGGTCAGCGCGCGCACCGCGACCGCCGCGATGTCCTCGGGTGCGATGACGGCGATGCGACCCTGGCCGTACGGTGCGTACACGGTGTCCCGGTCCCGGATCGTCGGCGCCCAGTGCAGCGCGTTGGCCATGAAACCCAAGGGCCGCACGATCGTCCACGGCACGCCGCTGTCGCGCACCGCCTGTTCCCCGGCCCGGTGCCAGTTCGGGATCGGATCGGTGGCGGCCGGATCGCCGGACCGCCCCGACGACAGCTTGACGATCCGGCCCGCCCCGGCCGCCGCCGCTGCCTTCGCGACGTGGGCATCGTGGCGGGCCAGATCCGGTCCGGTGGACAGCAGGAAGACGGCGTCGGCCCCGGCCAGTGCGGGGGTGAGGCTGTCCGGTTCGTCGAGATCGGCCCGGACCACCTCCACTCCGGCCGGTAATCCGGCCTGCTCCGGGCGGCGGGTCACCGCGCGCACGGGCAGGTCCGCCGCGCGCAACTGCTCGACCAGCGCGCGTCCGACGGTTCCGGTCGCACCCGTCACGAGAATCCTGGGAATTCCTCTCCGTACCGGCCGCGGGATGTTCCGCAGCCCACGACCAGGGTGCGAGCGGTCGCGGCCGGTGATCCATCGAGCACGGTGATCCCGCCGATATTTTCCGTACCACCGTCGATATCGCATGATTGATTCCATGCTGGACGAGACGGACCGCGGCCTGATCCATGCCCTGCACCTCGACGGCCGGGCCCCCTTCAACCGGATCGGCGAGGTGCTCGGGGTGTCGACGCAGACGGTCGCGCGCCGCTACCGGCGGCTGCGGGCCGGGGCCGGGCTGCGCGTCGTCGGCCTGCCCGATCCGGGCCGGACCGGCGGCGCCCAATGGCTGCTGCGCCTCACCTGCACCCCCGCCGCGGGACAGCGGCTGGCGCAGGCGCTGTCGCGCCGGCCGGAGACCTCGTGGGTGATGCTCACCTCCGGCGGCACCGAAGTGTTCCTCATCGTGGACGCGCCCGGACCGGACACCCCCGCCCTGCTGCTGCACGACCTGCCGCGCACCTCGGCGATCACCGGCATCTCCGCCCACTACGTCCTGCACACCTACCTCGGTGGCGCCACCGCCTGGCCCGGCCGGTTACGTCAGCTCGGCCCCGAGCAACAACGAGAACTGCTGGCGCCCGACGACTCCGGAGCGGAAACCGGTGGAGCGACCGGACGCACCGCGCCGGGCACCCGTTCCGGCGGTACGGCCGGGCCGGTGTCCTCCGCCGATCCCACACCGGCGGCAGCGGGTCGGGTGGCAGGGCCCGCGGATGCTGCCTTGTTTGCGGCACTGCGGGCCGACGGCCGGACGACACTCGCGGATCTGGCGGCCGCCACCGGGTGGTCGGCCACGACGGTGGCTCGGCGGATGGGGGAGTTGCGGGCCGGTGGCGCACTGTATTTCGATGTCGAGCTGGACGACCGGTCACTGGGCATCACCACTCGGGCCCTGCTGTGGGCGGCCGTGGTGCCGGGGCGGCTGGACGAGGTCGGGCACACCTTGTCCCAGCATCCGGAGCTGGCCTTCGTCGCCGCCACCACCGGACGCACCAATCTGGTGGCCGAAGCGCTGTGCCCGGATCCGGCGGCGCTGCACACCTATCTGACCCAGCGCCTCGGCGCCCTGGACGCCGTGCACACCCTGGAGACCACGCCGGTGCTGGCGACGGTGAAGGCGACCTCGCAACCGGACGTCACCTCGCCCCGGCGCTGAATCCTCTTGTTTTGGACTGTTCTATCCAAAACTTGGTAGGGTAGGCGGCATGGCGCGACCCCGGCAGTTCGACGAGGAGGGCGCCGTCGCGGCGGCGATGCGGGCGTTCTGGATCGCCGGATACGACGGGGTGTCGACGCAGCAGCTCTGTACGGCAACGAGTCTGGGGCGCAGCAGCATCTACAACACATTCCGGAGCAAGCGGGATCTGTTCGAGCGGGCGCTGCGGCGGTACATGGCGGATCGGAACGCCGAGACCTTCGCGCTGCTGGACGGGCCCGGGTCCGCGCGGGAGAAGATCCGGGCGTTGCTGTACCGGGTGGTCGACGCCGCGGCCGGCGACCCGCTCGGCTGCCTGGTCGTGAACGCCACTGTCGAACTGGGGCAACGGGATCCGGAGGTGGCGCGGTTGTTGCAGGCGGATCTGCACCGGCGGCTGGCGGCGCTGACCACCGCTCTGGTCGCCGGGCAACAGGCGGGGGAGATTGCGGCCGAACGTGATCCGGCCGATCTGGCGCAGTTCGTGGTCGCGACCATCGGCGGGATGCAGGTGGCCGCACGGGGTGGAGCGGATCGGGCCACCCTGGCCGCGATCGCCGAGGTCGCGCTGGCCGCCCTCTGAGCGGTTCGGCCCGGAATTCGTTGTCGGCCGGTGCGTTTCGTGCGCACCTATTTTGAACTGATTGATCCAAAACAGGAGGAATCCGATGCCGCTGGTCGTCTACGCACTCGGCCTGGCGATCTTCGCGCAGGGCACCTCGGAACTCATGCTCGCCGGGCTGCTCACCGCAATCGCGGGCGACCTCGGGGTCACCGTGCCCCGGGCGGGCCTGCTGATCTCCGCCTTCGCGATCGGAATGCTGTTCGGGGCACCGATTCTCGCGATTCTCACGGCCCGCTGGTCCCGGCGGGCCGCGCTGCTCACCTTCATGGCGATCTTCGTCGCCGCGCATATCGTTGCGGCCCTGACGGATTCGTATGCGGTGCTGTTCGGGACCCGGGTGGTGGCCGCCTTCGTCTACGCCGGGTTCTGGTCGGTGGCCGCCGCCGGTGCGGTCGCCGCGGTGCCCGCGACGGCGCGCGCCCGGGCGATGAGTGTCGTGGCCGGTGGGCTCACCCTGGCCAGCGTCGTCGGCCTGCCGCTGGGGACCTGGGCCGGTCAGCTGTGGGGGTGGCGGTCGGCGTTCTGGGGCGTCGCGGTGGCGTCGGGGCTGGTGGCGTTCGGGGTGCTGATCGTCGTACCGCACGGACGGCCCGCCGCGCCGCCCCGGGTGCGGACCGAATTACGGGCGCTGGCAACGGGTCCGGTGGTACGGCTGTACGGGACGACGATGCTCGCCACCGGCGCCGGGCTGGCGGTCTTCGGCTATCTCGGCGCGCTGCTGACCACGACCACGCGGTTGCCGGCGGGCTGGGTGCCCGTGGTGCTGGGCGGATACGGCGTCGGAATGTTGCTGGGCGTGCTGCTCGGCGGCCGGGTCGCCGATGCTCATCCCACTCGTACCCTCGCCGTGGGCGTCACGGGGCTGGTACTGACCGCCGCTGCGCTGGCCGGGACCGCACATCACGCGATCGTGGTGATTCCGCTGGTATTCCTGTTGGGCGTCTTCGGTTTCGTCACCAATCCGGTGCTGAACAGCCGGGTCTTCCTGCTCGCCCCGGCGGCGCCGACGCTGGCCGCCGCCGGGAACGTGGTGTCGTTCAACGTCGGTATCACCGTGGGACCGTGGCTGGGCGGGCTCGCGCTCGGCGCCGGATTCGACTATCCGGTGGTCGCCTGGATCTGCGTCGCGCTCGCGACGGCCGCCCTCGGCGTGGTCGGCTGGTCGGCGGTGGCCGAGCGGCACGGGCCACCCGGTTCCGCCGCGGACATCCCGGCGTCCGTGCACGATCCGTGTGCTGCGACAGCAGGTCGATGATCTCGGTACGGTCGGACAGGCTTCGCCCGGTGGTGCTCATCGGAATTCTCCTCCGGTCGATGGGCACCACCAACGCTGGAGTCTGACGTTACGTCGGGTTCGAGAGCCGAATATGCCTGAATCCCAGGGGAATTCAGGCCACTGCCGGTTCCGGGTCGTCGGCGAACTGGGTGGTGTAGAGCTCGGCGTAGCGGCCGCCGGCGGCCAGCAGTTGGGTGTGTGAGCCGTGCTCGACGATGCGGCCCGCTTCCACCACCAGGATCTCGTCGGCGTTGCGGATGGTGGCCAGGCGGTGCGCGATGACCAGGGCGGTGCGCCCGGTCAGGGCCTCGGTCAGTGCTTCCTGGACGGCTGCCTCGGAGGTGGCGTCCAGGGCTGCGGTGGCCTCGTCCAGGACGACCACGCGTGGTTGTTTCAGCAGTAGGCGGGCGATGGTGAGACGCTGGCGTTCGCCGCCGGAGAGGCGGTAGCCGCGTTCGCCGACCACGGTGTCCAGGCCGTCGGGCAGGCTTTCGATCAGATCGGACAGGCGGGCTCGGCGCAGGGCGTCCCAGAGGTCGGGCTCGGTGGCTTCCGGTCGCGCGAGTTGCAGGTTGGCGCGGATCGTCTCGTGGAACAGGTGGCCGTCCTGGGTGACCAGGCCGACGGTGTCCTGGAGTGAGCGGGTGGTCAGTCGGCGGACGTCCACGCCGTTCAGCCGCACCGCGCCGGAGTCCACGTCGTACAGGCGTGAAACCAGTTGGGCGATGGTCGATTTGCCTGCGCCGGAGGAGCCGACCAGGGCGATCATCCGGCCGGGGGCCGCGCGCAGCGAGATGCCGTGCAGTACCTCGTCACCGCCGCGGGTGTCCAGGGTGGCGACATCTTCGAGGGACGCCAGCGACACCTTGTCGGCCGCCGGGTAGCCGAAGCGCACGTCGTCGAGTTCCACGGTCACCGGGCCGGGCGGAACCTCCACCGCGTCCGGGGCCTGCGCGATCAGAGGTTTCAGGTCGAGGATCTCGAAGACTCGCTCGAAGCTCACCAGCGCCGACATGATGTCGACCCGGGCCCCGGCCAGTGCGGTCAGCGGGGCATACAAACGGGTCAGCAGCAGGGACAGCGATACCACCGCGCCGGCGTCCAGTTGGCCGCGTAGGGCGTACCAGCCGCCGAGGCCGTAGACCAAGGCCACTGCCAGTGCCGAGACCAGCGTCAGTGCGGTCATGAAGGTGGTTTGCAGCATCGTGGTACGCACCCCGATGTCGCGGACTCGGGCAGCTCGCAGGGCGAACGCGTCGGATTCCAGGTTCGGGCGTCCGAACAGTTTCACCAGGGTGGCGCCGGGTGCGGAGAAGCGTTCCGTCATCTGAGTGCTCATATCGGCGTTCAGTTGGTTGGCTTCACGGGACATGACGGCCGCGCGAACGCCGGTTCGGCGGGCCGGGAGCATGAACAGGGGGAGCAGGATCAGCGCCACGACCGTGACCTGCCAGGACAGGCGGACCATGACGGCCAGGGTGAGTAGGAGGGTCACCAGGTTGGTGACCACGCCGGACAAGGTGGTGGCGAAGGCTCGCTGGGCGCCGATCACGTCGCTGTTGAGACGGCTCACCAGGGCGCCGGTGCGGGTGCGGGTGAAGAAGGCCACGGGCATCTGCTGGACGTGGTCGAAGACGGCCGTGCGCAGGTCGAAGATGAGTCCCTCGCCGATGCGCGCGGACAGCCAGCGGATGATGATCCCCAGGCCGGCGTCGGCTATGGCCACCAGTCCGATCACCGCTGCCAGCGACACGACCGTGGCGGGGGCTGTACGACCCACGATGTCGTTGACCACCCTTCCCGCGAGCACGGGATTGGCGACTGCCAGCAGAGCCGAGGCGACACTGGTGACCAGGAATCCCAGCAATGAGAAGCGATGAGGTCGGGCGAACTCGAGCATTCGGTGGGCGGTGATTCGGGTGAGTGCCGGAGATCTGGAGGGTGCGTAGGTTCCCCGGTACAGCTGGTTGCGGGCGACCGCCTCGATGTCCATCCGCCTTCTCCCTCTCGTCAGGGTTGTTCAACCCGTGGACACCGACATTAAGACCTCAACGATGGTTCAGGGCAAGGGGTTCTGGTGTTTTGGCCTCCGCTTCGCCGCGGCGGGTTCTGGTTCGGCCATTTCCGCAACCGCCCTGGGTGCGGGACAGGGTTCGGCAGCCGCGCTGGGGTCGGGGTGGCCTCGGTCGGATCGGGGGTCTTTCGAACTTTCACCGGGCGGCCAGGGGACCAGGCGGCCGGATGGGGGCTGCCGCGGCGGCCGGTGGTGGGGGTCAGCTGCCGAAGGGCAGGGTGCCGGGGGGGATCTGGTAGCCGGAGCTGCCGGCGGCGACGCTGCCCCAGGCGTTCAGCAGGGCGTTGAGGATGGTGGTGATCATGGGCGTTCCTTCGTGGTTGCTTGCCACCCGGGGGTGGGTGGGACATCAGGTTCATCGGAGGTCGTGATCTTTCTGTTATCCGTGGGTGGGGGTGGTGCGGCCCACAGCGGGGGGTGGTCGCAGAATGTGGCGGTGGGATCGAGGAGCGGCGACGGTGCGGTGCGGACGGTGACGGCCGATCGGGCCGTCGACCTGGCGCACACGCTGGCGCCGCTGCGGCGGGGGGCCGGAGATCCCTGTCATCGGACCACCGCGGACGGGGGGCACTGGCGGGCGGCACGGATGGCCAGCGGGGTGGTCACCTATCGGCTGGAGCAGAGTGGGCCGTGCGCGGTGGCGGCGCGGGCCTGGGGGACGGGGGCCTCGGAGTTTCTGGACGGGTTGCCCGGGTTGCTGTGTCTGGACGAGGACGTGTCGGGGTTCGAGCCCGTGCATCCGAAGATCGTGGAGGCGCATCGGCGGTTTCCGGGGTTGCGGATGCTGCGTACGGGGCTGGTTTTCGAGGCACTGGTGCCCGCGGTGCTGGAACAGCGGGTGCACACCATATCGGCGCGGGCGTCGTGGCGGCAGCTGGTGTGGAAGTTCGGGGAGCCGGCGCCGGGGCCCACGCCGGCGCCGATGCGGGTGCCGCCGGATGCGGACACCTGGCGGCACATTCCGTCCTGGGTCTACCACCGTGCCAATGTCGATCCGCAGCGGTCCCGCACGATCGTGCTGGCCGCGCGGATGGCGGACAAGCTCGAGCAGGCCGCGACCATGACGCATGCGGAGGCGGCGCGGCGGTTGTGTGTGGTGCCGGGGATCGGGGTGTGGACGGCGGCGGAGATCGCGCAGCGTGCGCTGGGGGATCCGGACGCGTTGTCGGTGGGGGATTTTCATCTCGCGTCGATCGTGGGGTGGACGTTGCTCGGGCGGGCGGTCGACGACGACGAGATGGTCGGCTGTCTGGAACCGTTGCGGCCGCATCGGTATCGGGCGGTGCGGTTGCTGGAGGTCGCGGGTTTCGCGCGCAAGCCGAAGTTCGGGCCGCGCACGCCGCTGGTGGATCACAGCCGGATCTGACCTCGGTCAGGACCCGGCGGCCGCCGCTCGTCCGGCGGCCTGAGCGCGGGACAGGGCTTCCGGCACCGGGATCCGGCCCTGGAACATCTCGGCGAGCACGGCGGTGACGGCCTCGAGTGCGGCCGGGAAGCCCGGTCCGCCACCGGGTTCCGTGCGTCTGCCGGCCAGGACCTCGAGGAAGGGCGACACGTCGACTCCCGCCCGGGTCCAGAAGTCGCGGTACAGGTGCTGGTCGGCGACGACGGCGGGGATGGTGGCGCCGTCCGCCGCGAGGTAGGCGTTGCCCTCGGCGCTGCCGAGCCAGGCCAGCACCCGGCGGGTCGCCTCGGGGTGCCGGGAGGCGGCGTTGCCGGCCACACCGATCGAGTTGTTCGTGGACACCCGGCCTGCCGGTCCCGCGGGCATCGGCGCGACGCCCCACGGGAAGTGGGCGCCCTTCGCGATCTGTGCCAGGTTGAAGGTCCCAGACTGGAACAGTGCCAATTTTCCGTGCAGGAACGCGTTCTTCGCGAAGTCGGAGGTGGTGGCGGTGTCGGCGGCCGAGGGGGCCAGCCGGTCGGCGATCAGGCCCACCAGATAGCCGAAGGCCGTGACGCCCGCCGGGCTGTCGAAGGCGAAGGCGCCGGAGGCGTCCTGGAACCGGCCGCCGGCGGAACCCAGATACGGCAGCTCCAGCGACTGGAAGTCGTTGCCCGCGTTGTATGCCCACGGCGCGGCGGCCGCGAGCCGGCGCAGCACCGGGCGGAAGGTGTCGTCCGGGCCCCAGCGCAGGCCGGACAGCTCGGCCGGCGCCACTCCGGCCGCGGCCAGCAGGTCCCGGTTGTAGTAGATCGCCGTGCCGCCGTCGACGAATTGCGGTACGGCCCAGAGGGTTCCGTCGCGGGTGTACTGAGCGACCGCCGCGGGGTCCCAGGTGCGGACCGCCTCGGGGCCCAGGGCCCGGCCGATGTCCATCAGGCGGCCGGCATCGGCGTAGTCCTCGTAGAGGTTGGTCCAGAACAGGTCGTCGGCGGTGCCGCCGGCCACGTCCAGGCGTAGTTTCTGCTGGTAGTTCGCCCAGGGGACGACCGTGATCCGTACCCGCACATCGGGGTCGGCGCGTTCGAAGGCGTCCAGTGACGCGCGGTACGCGGGGACGAAACTCTCGTCCCAGATGCGCAGGCGCACCACCGTGCCGCCGCCGTCGGTGGTGCGGCCCAGCCAGAGTGCGGCGGCCACCAGGAGGACGGCGGCGAGTGCGATGCCCAGCACCGCTCGGGTCGAGGCCTTCATTTCAGTCCCGTCCACGCGATCGAGCGCAGCACCTGGCGCTGGAACACCAGGAACAGCAGGATCAGCGGCACGACCGCCAGGGTGGTCGCGGCCGTCACCAGGGTCCACTGGGTGTTGTACTGCGTCTGGAGGTTCGCGGTCGCCACCGTGAGAACCTGCCAGCGGTCGCCGCTGCTCGCCACCAGCGGCCAGAGGAAGTTGTTCCACTGCGACACCACGGTGATCAGGGTCAGCGTGGCCAGGATGGGGCGGCTGACCGGGACGATCACGTGCACGAGAGTGTCGAGGGTGTGGGCCCCGTCCAGGCGCGCGGCGTCGAGCAGTTCCTCGGGTATCGATCGGAAGTACTGCCGCAGCAAGAAGATCGCGTACGGGGAGCCGAACACGAACGGAATCACCAACGCCCAGAAGGTGTTCAGCCAGCCGAGATGCGCGAACATCAGATACAGCGGGATCAGGGTGACGATCGGGGGCACCATCATGGTGCCGAGATATCCCCAGAACAACGCGTCGCGGCCCGGGAAATCCAGGCGAGCGAAGGCGTAGGCCGCCAGGACGGCGGTGATCAGCTGGCCACCGGTGACGAACACCGTCATCAGCGCTGTCACCAGGACCGCGCGGCCCACCCCGTGATTCAGCACGGTGTGGAAGTTGCTCCAGGTCACCGGGTTCGGCGGTGCGAGCGGCGACCCGGCGGCGAACTGAGCGGGGGTCTTCAGCGCGGTCGCCGCGCTGAGCAGGAGCGGGGCCACGGCCAGCAGCGCACCGGCGCACAGCACGAGATATGCGGCGGCGGAACGGGACAGCGCCGCGGCCCGGCCCGGGCGGGGCCGGGAAACGGTGTGCGTCCGGGCAGTACCGGTCCCGTCGTCCGACAGTGGTTCGGTCCGGAGCGGTTCGGTGGACACCGGCTCAGTACTCATAGGTGGTCCGATCGCGGAACCAGCGGTGCTGCACCGCCGTGATCGCCAGCATCACCGCGCACACCACCAGGGCCATCGCCGCCGCCCGCCCCGGGCGGGCCGCGTCGAACGCCTCACCGAAGATGCGCATCGCCACCACATCGGTCCGATGGTCGGGGCCGCCCTTGGTCAGCGCGTACACCGTGTCGAAGGTCTGGAAGGCCGCCAGCATCCCGGTGACCAGCACGAAGAACATGGTGGGCCGCAACAGCGGCAGCACCAGCCAGCGGATCCGCCGCCAACCGGTGGCGCCGTCCAGGGCGCCCGCGTCCAGCAGGTCCGCGGGGATGGCCCGGATTCCCGCCACGAAGAACAACGCCACGTATCCCACGTTCGACCAGATGCTCACCGCCGCCACCGAGGGCAGCGCCAGCGCGGGTTCGGACAGCCACTCGATCCGCCGCCCCAGCACCGCGTTCAGTGCCCCACCGGTCGGGGCGAACACCCACTGCCACACCACGCCGACGGCGACCGGCGCGCACATCCACGGCAGCGCGTACACCACTTGCCACGCGGTGCTCCCCCGTCGCCGCGCCAGCAGCGCGGCGACGGCGAAGCCGAGCACCGTCTGCACCGGCACCACCAGCGCGGTCAGCGCCAGCGTCACCAGCAGGGCATGCCAGAACGGCCGGTCGCCGAGCACCGCCCGCCAGTTCTGCCAGCCGACGAATCGCACCGGTCCCAGCAGATTCCAGCTGTGCACGCTCAGCCAGGCCACCACGGCGATCGGCAGCAGCAGGAAGCAGCCGACCCCGATCAGGCTCGGCAACAGCAGCGCGTATCCGGTGAGCGCCCGGCGCACGACCCGTCGGCTCATGCCCGGGACGCTACCGGGCGGACGGCTCAGTCGTCGGTCAGGTGGAACGGGGTATGCAGGTTCGGTTCGGCGCTGGGGCCGAACTGCCATTCGGCGATCCACGGGCCGGTGTTCTCGCTCGGGTCCAGCACGCCCTCCTCCAGCCAGCGGTAACGGCCGTCGAGCAGGTCCCGGGTGAGGGTGGTGTCGGCGTCGTCGGTGTTGTCCCAGAGGGTGTCGAACAAGTGCCGCACCCGGATTCGCGACTGGCGGCAGAAGGTGTCGGCCAGCTCCGTTGCGCCGGAGGCGGGGTCGGTGTCCGCCCGGGCGCGCACGCAGGCCGCCGACATCGCGAACAGTTCCGCGCCGATGTCGACGATCCGGCCCAGGAATCCCTGCCGGTATTCGAGTTTCGCCTGCCAGCGCGCCATCGCGTACATCAGCGCGCGGGCCTGCTTGCGCGACATCCGCTCGACGAAGCGCAGATGCGTTGCCAGCGGCCCGAATTCGGTGAAGCTCGACGGCACTGTGCCGGGGCCGACCGTGAGCTGCGGGAACCACCCGGCGTAGAAGCGGCCCGCGCCGACGGCCGCCTTGGCCTTCGCGGTCGTCCTCGCGGTGCGGTCGACCAGCGCGCCCGCCGCGGTCATGTGGGCGTCGGCCATCTCGCGGGCGATCAGCAGCCGCATGATCTCGCTGGAGCCCTCGAAGATCCGGTTGATGCGCAGGTCCCGGACCAATTGCTCGGTGCCGACGGCGCGTTCGCCGCGGGCGGCCAGTGAGGCGGCGGTCTCGTAGCCGCGGCCGCCGCGGATCTGCACCAGCTCGTCGGCGATCACACAGGCCATCTCGGAGGCCCACAGCTTCGCCAGCGCCGCCTCGATGCGGATGTCGTTGCGATCCTCGTCGGACATCGCACCGGACAGCTCCAGCGCCGCTTCCAGCGCGAAAGTCGTTGCGGCGATGAAGGACAGTTTGGCCGCGACGGCGCCGTGCTCGCCCACCGGACGGCCCCACTGCACCCGGGTGGCCGACCATTCCCGGCCGATCTTCAAGGCCCACTTGGCCGCCGCGGTGCACAGCGCCGGAATGGCGAGGCGACCGGCGTTCAGGGTGGTCAGCGCGATCTTGAGGCCATCGCCCTCGCGGCCGATCAGATTGGCCCGGGGCACCCGCACCCGGTGCATCCGGGTGACGCCGTTCTCGATGCCGCGCAGCCCCATGAACGCGTTGCGCCGCTCCACGGTGATACCGGGCGAATCCGCCTCCACCACGAAGGCCGAGATACCGCCGCGATGCCCCTCGCTCGCGGGCACCCGGGCCATCACCACCAGCAGTTCGGCGACCACGCCGTTGGTGGTCCAGAGCTTCACGCCGTCGAGTTCGTAGGCCGTGCCGTCGGCGGTGGGGGTGGCCGTGCAGGCCATCCGCGCCGGGTCGGATCCGACATCGGGTTCGGTGAGCAGGAAGGCGCTGATCGCGCCTTTCGCGCAGCGGGGCAGGAACTCTCGCCGCTGTTCCGGGGTGCCGGCCAGTTTCAGCGGCTCCGGCACGCCGATCGACTGATGCGCCGACAGCAGCGCGCCCAGGCTGGGATGCGCCGAGCCGACCAGCATCAGCGCCTTGTTGTAGCCCACTTGTGACAGGCCCTGGCCGCCGTATTCGACCGGGATCTTCAGGCCGAAGCAGCCCCGTTCCGCGAGGCCGCGGACGACCGCGTCGGGGATGCGGGCGGTGGCCTCGATCTCGGCGCCGTCGATGGTTTCGACGAAGGCGCGCAACTGTTTCAGGTAGTCCTCGGTGCGGGCGGCTGCCGTGGCCGCGGGCTGCGGGTACGGGTGGATGAGATCCAGCCGGAACCGGCCCAGGAACATCTCCTTGGCGAACGACGGCTTGGCCCAGCCGGATTCGCGGGATTCCTCGGCCAGTGCCCGAGCCTGTTCCTCGGTGGCGTGCACTTTCGCGGTGGTCGCCATGATGCCCTCCTCGACAGTGATGGGGATCACATTCGAGTGTAGGAGCGGCGGTTACCGACGGGTAGGGCATTCGGCAGGGAAATCTACCGATATCTAATGATCATGGTAGACGGGCGAAGAGGTGGCTACCGGACCGCGCCGGGGATCACTGCACGCCTCGCAGATAGCGGCCGAAATGCGGCACGGTGAAGCCGATGGTGCCGCGTTCGGCCGAATAGATCAGCCCCTTCTTGATCAGCCCGTCCCGCGCCGGTGACACCGATGCGGGCTTGCGACCCAGTTCCTTCGCCACCGCGGCGGTCGCCACCGGGCCGTCGTCGCCGGCCAGATCGGCCATGGCGCGCATGTATTCGCGCTCGGCGGGGGTGGCGCGCTCGTAGCGCGAGCCGAAGAAACCCACGGCCAGTT
This sequence comes from Nocardia sp. alder85J, assembly GCF_020176955.2. GTDB lineage: Bacteria > Actinomycetota > Actinomycetes > Mycobacteriales > Mycobacteriaceae > Nocardia. Next base: position 215,753 of record NZ_JAIUCZ020000008.1, on the reverse strand, counting down.
CCTCCTCCGCGGCCGGGGCGGCCAGCTCCACATCCTCGGCGGTGATCGGGCTCTGGGTGGCCGCGTCCCAGGTCGCCTTGCCGTATGCCTGCACGAAATACGGGTAACCGTCGGCCTTCTGGTACAGCGCGTCCAGCGCCGCGTCGCTGAACTTCACCTGCTCCCGATCGGCCGGTGCGATCAGCGCCTGGTCGGCGGCCGGTCGATCCAGCCGGTCGATGCGGTGGTAGCCGAACAGCCGCTCGGAGTAGCTCTTCGAGGCCGACAGCACGGCCGGCAGATGCGGCAGGCCCGCGCCCACCACGATCAGCGGCGCGGCCTCCTGGCTGAGCTCGTGGCAGGCCGCGCAGATCGCCGAGATGTCGGCCGGGCCCAGATCCTGCATCTCGTCGATGAAGATCGCGATACCGACGCCGACGCCGCGGGCCACCTCCGCGGCTTCGAGCAGGAGTTCCACCAGGTCGATCTCGATATCGCCGGAGTCGGCGCGGCCGGTCACCGCGGGCACGTCGATGCCCGGCTGCCAGCGCTCGCGCATACCCTTGTCGGCGGTCGAGCGCAGCGCGAAAGCCTTGAGGATGCCCAGGAAGTCGTCGACCAACTCCGGATTGCGGTGCGCCACCGCGATCGCCCGGACCGCCATGTGCAGCGCCGAGGCCAGCGGCCGGCGCAGCTCCTGATCGGGCCGGGCCTCGAGTTTGCCGGTGCCCCAGCCACGTTGCCGGGCGGCCGAACGAAGCTGATTGAGCAGCACCGTCTTTCCGACGCCACGCAGGCCGGTGAGCATCACGCTGCGTTCCGGGCGGCCGCGGGCCACCCGCTCCAGCACGATGTCGAACGCGTCGAGTTGTTTGTCGCGCCCGGCGAGTTCGGGAGGCCGCTGGCCGGCGCCCGGGGCGTACGGATTTCGCACGGGGTCCATGCCGCTACACCGTAGCGCCTCCGAAGGGAAATATCGGGCTGTCTAGAGCCTGTCCTAGACGGTGGCCGGCCGGGGCCGCGAAACCCTCTAGGCTGTGGGCATGTCGGAGCAGTCCGGCGCCGGGGAGCCGGTGCCCACGGTCGCGGAGGTCGTCGAGTCCTGGAAGGTGCCCGCCGACGCTCCGGTCGCCCTGCAGATCCGGCACAACATCCTGGTGGCGATCGAAGGTGGCTATGACGACCCGCAACTGGTCGCCGATCTGGCCGTCGGGCCGCTGGTGGTCGCGGTGGGCCGGCTCGAGGTGGACCTGGCCGACGCGCGCCGCCGGATCGCGGCGCTGGAGCAGGCTCTGACCCGGCGCGACGCCGACTGAGCCGAACCGGCGCGCAGCCGCCTGAACAGCACCTGTCCGGCAGATGTCGCGGCGGTGCCGTAACGCTTCCGCGAACAGGTTCGATAACGCCTGTAGCCGAGTCGATATCGCGCCGTGACCCTATCGCCGGTGTTGCGTCGCCCGGCGTGTCCTGGGCTTTTGCCGTCGGGCCCAAAAGTGACAGCCGTTCGAGTGGACAAGCTCTCGGCCGTAGCCGTAATCTTCTCGTGACTTAACGAAGTCAGTCGCATCACGGCAGAGAAGCGGCTCGTTGGGTCAGCTTCACACAGGAGATTCGGTTCGGTGGGTAGACACAGCTTGCAACGGGAATCTCGGCTTCCGAGTTCCGTGAAGGGTGCGCTCGTAATGGGCGCCGTAGCCGCCTCGACCGGTGCTATACCGGCTATTTCGAGCGCTGCCACCATCAACATCCCCGGCGTCGGTAACTTCGACGTGCCGGTCGACTCGCAGTGGGACCAGCAGGTCTCGCAGGTCAACCAGGCGCTCGCCGACCACGCCGATCAGATCAAGGCGGTCCAGCAGGTCGTCGCGCCGCAGTCGATGGCGCCGCTGCAGGGTCCCGGTGTCCCCGGCTTCGCGCCGGTGCTGCCCGATCTGTTCCATCAGCAGGACCACAGCGTCGGCTCGCAGGCGCTGGATGTGGCGCGCTCCAAGATCGGCGCCGAGTACGTGTGGGGCGCCTCCGGGCCGTCCAACTTCGACTGCTCCGGTCTGGTGCAGTGGGCGTACAAGCAGGTCGGTGTCGACCTGCCGCGCACCAGCTTCGAACAGTCGCACGTCGGTATCCCGATCGCCTACGAGAACCTGGCGCCCGGCGACCTGATCATCCAGAACGGCGGCGGCCACGTGTCGATGTACGCCGGCGACGGTAAGATCCTGCAGGCACCGCAGTCCGGTGAGACCGTCAGCTACGCCTCGTTGAACCCCAACGACATCGTCACCATTCGCCGGATGGCCTGAGCCGATACCTGCGACTCGGCTCACTCCGGCCGTAACCGGTCGACGTGAGCCCGAGGAGTATTTCTGGATCAGCATGGTGGGACCGCCCGGGTCGACTGCTGGATTTGGGCGGTCCGTTTGTTCAAAACTCGTTCCGCCGCGGCCGAAGCATGCCGCGGCGGACACGTGCGTGTGAACGGTGTCGCCGTGAAGCCCGCTCATCAGGTGAAACCCGGTGACGAGGTACGGGTTCGGGTGGCCGGGCACGAACGCATCGTCCTGGTGGAACGGGTGGTGGCCAAGCGGGTCGGTGCCGTGATCGCCGCGCAGTGCCTGATCGACAAGAGTCCGCCGCCCCCGTCCCCCGAGATCATCGCCTCGCTGCCGCGTCGCGACCGGGGGTCCGGCCGTCCGACGAAACGCGAACGCCGCGAAACGGATCGGTTGCAGGGTCGATCGCCCGACTGAACCGGTCCAGGGATCACCACACCCGAACCGTTATGGAATGCGCTGTCGGCCGGGCCGTTCCACTTTTGCCCTTTCGGAAACGGCCCGGACCGCGGAGCGATCAGTGTCGGCGGGCCTCGAAGGCTCCGCCGCGCACGCCGTCGACGAACGCGCTCCATTCGCCCGGCCCGAAGATCAACGCCGGGCCGTCCGGATTCTTGCTGTCGCGCACGCCGATTCGCCCGCTGTCGAGAAAGGCCACCTCGACGCACTCCTTGGCACCGCTGCGGGTGCTGGTGAACCAGCGCGCGTCGACCAGCTCGTTGTCCATTACCGTTCTGTCCTTTCCGGCGGGAGCCGACGGGCCTTGCGCCGAGGGGACTCGCTGCCGACGCCGCAATCCCGTGTGCTTCACACCATGAATTCCTTGGCAACCTGCCGTAGCAGATGTCTACTGGCGGAAATATCCAATGCGCTGCGCAGCAGTTGCTCGTGCGCCTGCCGATACCGCCGCACATCGGCTTCTCGTTCGAGATAGAGATCCCCGGTGAAGCCCTCGACATAGACCACCGGCGGCTCCACCGGCTGCCCCTTCGCATCCGCGCCGAACTCGAGAAGCACGAACGGCCCGGTCGAAAGTCCCAGGGGGACACCGGAACTGAAGGGCAGAACGCGCAGCTCGAGATTCTCCCGAGTACTGAGATCGGCCAGATGCCGTAGCTGCGCAGCCATCACCTTTGCACTTCCGACGACGCGGCGCAAGACCGATTCACACAACACCACCCCGAGGTTTGCGGGCTGATGTCTGCGGGTGATCAGCACCTGCCGCTGCAACCGCAGCTGGACCCGCCGCTCCAACTCGGCGGCCGAATTCCGGGGATATCCGAGGGTATTGAGCGCTCGTGCGTAATCCACCGTCTGCACCAGTCCGGGCACCAGCTCGCACTGATAAGCGGTCAGCCGGCGCGCGGAGGCCTCCAGGCCGACGAAGACGTCGAAGTCCTCCGGGATCAGGTCGCCGTAGGCGTGCCACCAACTCTTCACCGCCGCCTGCTGCGCCAGTCCTTTGAGGCCCTCGCCGATATCGTCCGGGATGCCGTAGATCCGGCACAGCGCCTCGATGTCGATGGTGCGGATCCGATCCGCCTGCCCCTTCTCCAGCCGCTGCAAGGTGGTGGCGCCCCATTCCATCAACTTCGCGGCCTCGGCGATCGTCAGCCCGGCGCGAGTTCGCCAGTCCCGCAGATACCTTCCGAGCTGCCGGCGCGGCAGCGTCGACGAGGTAGGCGCGGAGGTTTCCGACACAGCACACTCCGTTCGGTTCGGATGCCCCGGGACGGATGTCGTGATCCGCTCCCGCCCGCCCCCGGCGCATCGCATCGGCAGAGCCTTCGTCCACTATGGAGAATCTTGCGCTCCCAGGCGGATTCGGTGCTGGGAATTCGCGCGAAAAGTTTTCTGGATATCCACTTCGGGGCCAGCGAACCGTCGGCTCGTGGATGCTGGATGTGTGCCCGGAGCGCCTGGGCTCCTTTCCGCTCCTGAATGCTCCGGGCACCTTTACGGATCGCACGCACGAAAACGCACGCAGGAACGAGGAGCCATGGCTGCACATGTCGTCGGGAAGGCGTTGATCGCAGGGTGCCGGGGGGTGGGAGGGTGCAAGTGACGAGCCTGCATCTGCCCGGCGCCGGATTGCTGCGCTGCGGCAGCGATCCCGGGGTCATGTCCGTCGACCAGGCGCACGCCGCGATGCAACTGCACCTGGACTGCACGGTCGACACCTGTCGGGTGCGGCGGCGGGCCCGCGCCGTCCTCGTGGAATCCGGGCGCTGCGTGCTCGACGAACGGGCCTTACCGTGACGGCGCTGCTGCCGCCGGGCGGCCGGAAGGTGGTGCGGCCCGCCGCAGCCCGGCAACGCGGTGACCACCCCACCGGCCGGCACGCCGCCGCCCCCGGCCGGCCGCCGATGCCCCTGCACACCGGCCGGCACGCCACTGTGTACACCGGCCGGCACGCCGTCGTGAGCCGATCGCGGCGGTCGCGGCGGTCGCGCCCGGCGCATGCCGCACTCGACCGATACGACCGCTTGATGCTCGGTCTGGCCGGATGGCTGCTCGCCGTCCGGGTGGCGCTGGTGGGGGAGAAGCAATTGGACGGGCGGTATTAGCCCGTCTCATTTGCGACAGAATTCCGGCTGCCGAAACGTTCGCGTCGCAGAACGCGCCGCGGGTGATCAACCGCCGGTTTGCGGCATTCGCCTGGACCCCTATCCTTTGTTGCTATCGGGGCGGGGCCGATGGTCCGAGGTTCCTGCACGACGGTGAGAGGAACCGCATGGCCAGGAATCAGCATCCGGATATCGAACGCTGGCCCGAGGTTTCCGACGCCGGGCGGTGGCCGGAGGCTCCGCCCGAAGAGGATCGATGGGCGGCGGCGCAGAATCGCCGCCGCCCCATGCCGCCGCCCCCGCAACCGGATCCCGAACCGGACGAAGATCCCTGGGCCGCACCGCAGAATCGACGTCGTATCCCCGTCACGCCGCCGGTCGAGGCGGAGGAGGAGCAGTGGGAGACGCCGGGCCGCCGCCGGGCCGGGCGGCTGCGCGTCGAGGTACCCCCGATCGTCAATCCCTATGCGATCGTGGCCCTGGTGGCCGCGCTGATCGGCGCTTTCCCGGTGGCGATCGTGTTCTCGTTCATCTCGTTCGGTCATCCGCGCGGCCGGATCATGGCGTTGTGCGCGCTGCTGATCGGCACGCTCGAGGTGACCGCGATCGCCGGCCTCGCCGTGCTCTCCGGCGTCACGCTGCCGCATCTGAACCTGCACCGGAACTCGGAGACCTCGGCCTCGCTCAGCCAGCCCTCCGTCGCGCCGGTGGTCCCGCCGCCGACGTCCTCGGTGCCGGCCACCGTCACCGCGACCCCGGTCACGCCGCCGAGCGTCGCCAAGGGCGAGGTGTGCACCGAGGCGCAGGTCGCCCTCATCGGCGCCGCCTCCGACGGCGGCACCCTGCTGTGCCTGCGCGGCAGCAGCGGGGACCGTTGGGTGGGCCCGTATTCCGTGTCCACCGCCGTGTACGACGGTGGCTCCAAATGTCTTCCGGGTACGGACAAGACCGCCCGCACCTCCGACGGTCACGCGCTGGTCTGCGAGGGCACCGCGGGTCGCGCCGGCACCTGGAACCTCTGGGTGGAATGACCCGCCTCGCCGATTGCTGTCCCGATCGCCCGGAACGATCGCCCGCAGCGGGCAATCTCCGGGCGATCGGCTGCCGATGGTTTGCGAGCGACCCGGCCGGTGCCTTCCGGACCTCGGGCGCTACGCCTGTCGAGGGAAATCTAGCCCTGTCTAGCAAATGATCTAGACAGCCGAAGATTTGGCTGTGTGGCGGCCCGGCCGCACCGCGGTTGCCCGCCGTACCGGCCGCATCGGCGACATTTCGGTCAGCAACCGATAAAGATTGCCCACCTCGGGACTGATCCGGTGCGCATCCGGGTAACCCCTGCTTCCCCCCGAGCGGCAAGGAGGTGGGATCCGTGGCCGACCGTCGAGACCTCCAGCGGTACGGCCGGACTCGCCCGGCGGCGAGCGTCCCGATCGTCGCCGACGACGGGACCCCGCTCGCCGCACACGAATTCGGTTCCCGCGCCGCGGCGCTGACCGTCGTGTTCGTGCACGGGCACTGCCTGCGGGCCGAATCCTGGTCGTTCCTGCGCGGCCGGTTGTCACGGCACTGGGGCGCCGAGGTCCGGATGGTCTGTTACGACCATCGCGGGCACGGCGAGTCCGGGTCGGCCGATCCGGCCACGTACACCATCGACCAACTCGCCCGCGATCTGGACGCGGTCCTGCGGGCGCTGGTACCGGACGGGCCGGTGGTGCTGGTCGGACATTCGATGGGCGCCATGGTGACGCTGGCCTATGCCCGGCTGTTCCCGCACATGATCGGCGCCCGGGTGGTCGGCCTCGGCCTCATCGCCGGGGCGGCCAGCGGGGTCACTGCCGTCGGGCTGGGCCGGTTGCTGAACCGATGGACGGTCACCTCGCTGCAACTCGCCGTGCGGCGGGCGCCCCGGCTGGTCGAGGCGTCGCAGCGGCTGTCCCGGCAACTGGCCGTGCCGATGGTCCGCAACGCCCGCGGCCGCGCGGCCGGACCGCGGCTGGTCGCGGCGGCGACGGTGCTGCTCAACGAGGCGTCGCCGCTGACCATGGCCAGTTTCCTGGACTCGCTGCGGTGTTTCGACGAGACCGCGACGCTGTGCCTGCTGGCCGGGCTGCCGGTGCTCGTACTCGGCGGTTCGGCCGATCTGGTGGTGCCCTTCGCGCATTCGGTGGTGCTGGCCTCACAGTTGCCCGGCGCCGAATTGGTGCGTCTGGACGGGGCCGGGCACAGCGTCATCCTGGACCGTGCCGAGCAGGTCGCCGCGGCGGTGGCGGCGCTGGTGGAACGGGTGATCCCGGCGTCCGCGCCGGGCTGTCACACGGCCCTGCCGGGCTGTGCCGAGGCCGGTTGACCAGCGGTTTGCCTCCGGATGCGGCGATGTTTTTCCACACTGCGCGAGCCAGATGGCGAAAGATCGCGTACTGTGTTGTAGATCACGATGTGTGGTCCATCACATTGTGGCGACACATCCGCAAACGTCCTCGAGGAGGGTTCGATGACACGCAGCGAGATCGCGGAGCTCCGCTTCGCAGTCAGCCAGCTACGCCAGTGCGTCGGCGTACTGCGGTCGCACTACGGCGAGTCCAATCCGGTCCGGCGGTTGGAGAACGACCTCGAACGGCTCACCATCGACGCCGACGAGTTCGAGCAGTCCCCGCCGCCGGAGGCGACCGCCCATGGCGACCAGGAGATCATCTACGTCCCGGACAGCAAGTCCGACGAAGCCGCCTGGATGGGGGCGCAGGACGAGGGGCTCGGGTTCCACTCGCGCCCTCGCACTGTGTAGCGGCCGCTCGGAAGCTCCGCAAACGGACAGCACGGATCGGGAGCATCGGTCACCCGGTTCGTGCTGTTGTCGTGTTCGCGGGTCGATGTGTCGGCTGTCGGGGCCGGGGCACTGATTCGTAGCTGACATCGCGGGCGGGATCCCCGGAGATCCGGGGGAAATGCCGGGACCGCCGGATATGCCCCGAAAAGCGTTGGCGGCCGGTCGGTTTGCCTGTCGTTCACTGATCTTGTAATCATGCGTCATGATCAGAAAATGTGGCGCAAATCATATCCGTGGAGTCGGGTCGATTCTCCCGGGACCCGGGACAGGTCATAGCCCCGTTGTCGTAAGGTGCTCACCATCACATTCGATGCCGGAGGTAACGATGACGTTCCACGGGGTAGATGAGCGAGGCATCCTGCCGTGAGCGAGCTTGCGAGCGAACCACTTATCCAGCACTCGACAGCCCCCGAGCCCGGTACGGGCGTATTCGGCAGCGGCCGGGCGGCATTGGCGACGCGGACCCTCCGCACCGATCGATGGTGGGTTCCGCCACTGGTCACGGTGGTCGGGCTGGGCGCCTTCATCGTCTACGCGACCATCAGAGCCTTTGTGCGGACGGCGTATTGGGTCGAGCCCTACCACTATCTGACGCCGTTCTACTCGCCCTGCGTGAGTACCTCGTGCGTCGAGGGGTCCAGCCATCTCGGGCACTGGGTCGGCGCGCTGCCGTCCTGGATTCCGCTGGGCTTCATGGTGTTGCCGTTCCTGCTGTTGTTCCGGCTCACCTGCTACTACTACCGCAAGGCGTACTACCGGGCGGTCTGGTTCTCGCCGCCGGCCTGCGCGGTGGCCGAGCCGCATGCGAAATACACCGGCGAGACCCGGCTGCCGTTGATCATCCAGAACGCGCACCGCTATTTCTTCTACATCGCGGTGCTGGTGTCGGTGATCAACACCTACGACGCGGTCATCGCCTTCCACGGCAAGACCGGTGGGGTCGGCATCGGGCTGGGCAGTCTGATCATCACGGTGAACGCGGTGCTGCTGTGGACGTACACGCTGTCGTGCCATTCCTGCCGGCACATCGCCGGCGGGCGGTTGAAGCACTTCTCCGCGCATCCGGTCCGGTACTGGTTCTGGACCCAGGTGTCGAAGCTCAACACCCGGCACATGCAGCTGGCGTGGACCACGCTGGGCACCCTGGTGATCACCGACTTCTACGTCATGCTGGTCGCCAGCAACACCATCTCGGATCTGCGGATCGTCAACTGACGAATCGCTCGTGTCCCCTCATTCCCTTGTCCTACAGGAGTATTCGGTTCCATGCCTGAAGTCGAGCGGCACAAGTACGACGTCGTCGTGATCGGTGCCGGTGGTGCCGGCCTGCGCGCAGCGATCGAGGCTCGCGAACACGGTCTGTCGGTCGCGGTGGTGTGCAAGTCGCTGTTCGGCAAGGCGCACACCGTGATGGCCGAGGGCGGGTGCGCGGCGTCGATGGGTAACGCCAACGAAAAGGACAGCTGGCAAACCCATTTCCGCGACACCATGCGCGGCGGCAAATTCCTCAACAGCTGGCGGATGGCCGAACTGCACGCGCAGGAGGCCCCGGACCGGGTGTGGGAGCTGGAGAGCTGGGGCGCCCTGTTCGACCGGCTGCCCGACGGCCGGATCAGCCAGCGCAACTTCGGCGGTCACACCTATCCGCGGCTCGCGCACGTCGGTGACCGGACCGGTCTGGAGCTGATCCGCACCATGCAGCAGCGCGTGGTCGCGTTGCAGCAGGAAGATTTCGCCGAGACCGGTGACTACGAGTCGCGCCTGAAGGTGTTCCAGGAGTGCACCATCACCGATCTGCTCAAGCAGGGTGATGCCATCTCCGGCGCCTTCGGCTACTGGCGCGAATCGGGCCGGTTCGTGCTGTTCGAGACCCCCGCGGTGGTGCTGGCCACCGGCGGTATCGGCAAGTCCTACAAGGTGACCTCCAATTCCTGGGAGTACACCGGCGACGGTCACGCGCTGGCGCTGCGGGCCGGGGCCGCGCTGATCAACATGGAGTTCCTCCAGTTCCATCCGACCGGCATGGTCTGGCCGCCGAGTGTGAAGGGCATCCTCGTCACCGAGGGAGTCCGCGGCGACGGCGGCATCCTCAAGAACTCCGAGGGCAAGCGGTTCATGTTCGACTACATCCCGCCGGTGTTCAAGGGGCAGTACGCGGAGACGGAGGAGGAGGCCGATCAGTGGTTGCGCGACAACGACTCCGCGCGCCGCACCCCGGATCTGCTGCCCCGCGACGAGGTGGCCCGCGCCATCAACGAGGAGGTCAAGGCCGGGCGCGGCACCGAGCACGGCGGCGTCTACCTCGACATCGCCTCCCGGCTGAAGCCGGAGGACATCGTCAAGCGGCTGCCGTCCATGCACCACCAGTTCAAAGAGCTCGCGGATGTGGACATCACGAAGGAGGCGATGGAGGTCGGCCCGACCTGCCACTACGTGATGGGCGGTATCGAGGTCGATCCCGACACCGGCGCAGCGGGGGTGCCCGGATTGTTCGCCGCCGGTGAGTGTTCCGGCGGTATGCACGGTTCCAACCGGCTCGGCGGCAACTCGCTGTCGGATCTGCTGGTGTTCGGCCGGCGCGCGGGCCTGGGCGCGGCCACGTACGTCGAGCAGCTGGAGCAGCGGCCGGAGATCGCGGACGCCGATCTCGCCGCGGCCGCGAAACTCGCCCTGGCCCCGTTCGATCCGCCCGCCGACGGCGCCGCGGAGAATCCCTACACCCTGCACACCGACCTCCAGCAGACGATGAACGACCTGGTCGGCATCATCCGCAAGGAGCACGAACTGAAGCAGGCCATCGAGAAGCTGGCCGAACTGCGCGACCGCTTCGACACCGTGACGGTGGAGGGTCATCGGCAGTTCAACCCGGGCTGGCATCTGGCCCTGGACCTGCGCAACATGCTGGTCGTCAGCGAATGTGTGGCGCAGGCGGCGTTGCTGCGCACCGAGAGTCGCGGTGGCCACACCCGCGACGACCATCCGGTGATGGATCCGACCTGGCGCAACAAACTGCTGGTCTGCCGGGTCGATCCGGACGATGTGGGCCAGACGGTGCCCGCGGTCTCGGTGACGCCGCAGGACCAGGTGCCGATGCGCAACGATCTGCTCAGCCTGTTCGAATTTTCCGAGCTCGAAAAGTATTACACCCCAGCAGATCTCGTCGCTCATCCGGCGGCTGCTGAATCCTCCGCGAAAGGGGATGCGTAGCAATGGGTTACGACGCCAGTTTTCGGGTGTGGCGCGGCGATGCGGAAGGCGGCGGCCTGCAGGACTTCACCGTCCAGGTGAACGAGGGCGAGGTGGTGCTCGACGTCATCCACCGGTTGCAGGCCACCCAGGCCTCGGATCTGGCCGTACGGTGGAACTGCAAGGCCGGCAAGTGCGGATCCTGCTCGGCCGAGGTGAACGGGCGGCCGCGGCTGCTGTGCATGACCCGGATGTCGACCTTCGCCGCGGACGAGGTGGTGACGGTCACGCCGATGCGCACCTTCCCGGTGATCCGCGACCTGGTCACCGATGTGTCCTTCAACTACGAGAAGGCCCGGCAGATCCCGTCGTTCACGCCGCCGGCCGATCTGAAGCCGGGCGAGTTCCGGATGCAGCAGAAGGATGTCGAGCGCTCGCAGGAGTTCCGCAAGTGCATCGAATGCTTCCTGTGCCAGAACACCTGTCACGTGGTGCGTGATCACGAGGACAACAAGAATTCCTTCGCCGGGCCCCGGTTCCTCATGCGCGTCGCCGAATTGGAGATGCACCCGCTGGACGTCGCCGACCGGCGCGAGATGGCGCAGGAGGATTTCGGGCTCGGCATGTGCAACATCACCAAATGCTGCACCGAAGTGTGTCCCGAGCACATCAAGATCACCGACAATGCGCTGATCCCGATGAAGGAACGGGTGGTCGATCGGAAATACGATCCGATCGTCTGGTTGGGTAACAAACTCTTCCGGCGTTGATCCGACGTCGCAGCGGTCCGGCAGCACGAGCGGCTGCCGGGCCGTTGTCATCCGGCGAACTACAACACCGAAACCATTCCGGCCGCCACGACGGCGACGAGTATTCCGATCAACAGCGAGGACCACACGGTCCCCGTCAGGAGGTAGATTCCCACGGCCGACACCGTGAACAACATTCCGACGATCAGGCGCTCCACCCAGTCGCCGGGGATGAACTTCCGGTACCGGGGAGGAGGCACATTTCTGATCCCACGGTCCATGTATTGGGAGATACCCCGAGGCGACGCGGATCAAACACTCATTCGATACAAAACAGCTACTCTTCCGTGACCTTACGACGGTGGCGTCGGCTCACCGCCGCGACCGGCCCGGCCGCTCGCCACCGCCGCCGCGGCGATCGTCACGAGCACCCCGAGCATGATCGCCGCGCCCTCTCCGGCAATCAACACGTGTGACTGGGTGCCGATCGTCACCGCCGCCACCGGCACGCCGATCTGCGCGGCGGACAGCGTCGCCAACGCGAACGGCTGACCGAGCAGCCGCATCGCCGCGTGCACCGCCACCGCCGCCACCCCGAGCGTCAGCCCGAGCAGGATCAGCCGCGGGTGATGCCCGAACTCCCGCAGGCTCAGCCGCGCGCCGAGCCAGACGAAGAACAACGGCGCCAGGAAACCGTCGCTGACCGCGAACAGCTGCTTCGCCACCCGGCGCGGTTCGCCGACCCCGGCCACCGCCAGCCCGGTCGCGAAGCCCGCGACCATCACCGACACATGGGTGTGGGTGGCCAGCGCCACCAGGATGAACAGCAGCGCCAGGCTGATCCGCAGTTCGAGCGCGAACTTGCGGCGCTGCGACACCTCGTGCGCCCGCCGCCGCAGCCCCGATCGCTCCAGATAGCGCAGCACCAGGAAGATCACCACCGCGCCCGCGGTGACCGCGAGCGCCCCCAGCGCGGTCCGCAGCGCGCCGCCGGTATCGATCACCAGCGGCAGCGCGACCGTGCAGACGGTGTCGGCCACCGCGACCTGCGCGGTCAGTTCCAGCACCGGTTTCCCGTGCAGGCCCGCCGAATCGAGGATCGGCAGGATCAGCGCGGCCGACGAGGAGGCGAGCAGCACCGCGTACAGCGCGCCGTGCCCGGTCCCGAACCACGCGGCGACGGTGTATCCGGCGGCCGCGGCGAAGACGCCGATCAGCGCCGCCCGCCACAGGCCCGGTCCCAGTGCCGAACGCACCCGCCCGTCCAGCGGCACATGGGTACCGGCCACGAACATCACCAGGGCGAAACCCATGTCGGCGAGGAAGGCGAAGACCGGGTCGTCCGGATGCAGGACGCCGAATCCGGTGGCGCCGAACACGATTCCGGCCAGCAGCTCGCCGACGATGACCGGGACGTGCCAGTTCGCCCGCCAGGCCAGCGCCGGTCCGGCCAGACCGAGCACCAGCACCAGCGCCAGGGTCGAGAATGTCACGCGCGGTTACTTCTTCGACTTCGACTTCCCGGCGGCGCTCTTGCCGGAGTCCGGTTTCGTCTCGGCCGGTGCGGCCATCACGTCGTGCAGCCCGACGATCTTCACCGGGATCGCCAGGTCCTCGTCGGTGTGATAGCAGGCGCACACCCGGTGATAGCCGTCGGCGATCTGGGCCGGCGTCCCGGCGGCGAGATCGCCGCGGACCATCAGGATCGGCGACAGGGGCTTACCGGCCAGGATCTTGCTCAGATCACGGCGCACATACGGATTGTCCGGCGGGAGCAGTGCCAGCTGCGCGGCCCGCAGGATGTCCTTCGCCTTCTTGTGCACCACCGGCACCGCGTGTATCAGGGATATCAGCGCGTCGATGGTCGCCTGATCGGCGATGAGTTCCAGATAGTCGGCCGCGGCGGGATAGTCGTGCTCCTCCGGGGCCTCCAGCCATCGCACCGGTGAGGATTCGCTTGCCATCCGGACATGATGACCCCCCGTCGCCGGTGCTCGCACCGGACACGCCAAACTTCGACACGCCGTGTGGTCAGAACGACAGCTGGATCGGCGGCTGGATGAGCCGGGTGAAGGCCCCGGCTCGATAGCGGGCCCGGCATTCCCCGCGCCGCAACTTACCGCTCGAGGTCTTCGGGATCTGCCCGCGCGGCACCAGCATGACGTCGGCGGGCGTGATGTCGTGCGCGGCGGTCACCGCGGCCCGGATACGCCGCGCCACCGTCACCGGATCGGCCAGCCGATCATCGAGTTCCGCCACCAGCACCAGGGTTTCGTGATCGCCGTGGTCGATGCCGAAGGCGGCGATGTGGCCCGCGCGGACCTCGGGCGAGACGCCCGCGGCGGTCGCCTCGATATCGGCCGGATAGTGGTTGCGGCCGTCCACGATGATCATGTCCTTGAGCCGCCCGGCCGGAAACACCTGGCCCGCGTGCACGAAGCCGAGATCGCCGGTGCGCAGCCAGCGTTCGTCGTCGCCGGGTAGTCGCGCGCCGAACACATCGGCGCTGGCCTGCGGGCGCCGGAAATATCCGGCGCTGACATTCGGCCCGGCCACCCAGATCTCGCCGACCTCGCCGTCGGTCACCACCCGATGCCGCAGCGGATCCACGATGCGCACCCGCTGACCGGCCGGGGTGCCGCAACCGACCAGTGCCACCGCCTGGGTCGGGATCGTCGCGGGCACGGCTCGTCCGGCCGCCAGTTCGCCGCGATCGAATTCCTCGACCAACGGCGGACTCTCGGGAGCGGCGAAGGTGACCGGCAGCGTCGCCTCCGCGAGACCGTAGCCGGGGGTGTGCGCGTCGTGCCGGAAACCACAGGGGGCGAACAGCTTCGAGAAGGCGGCCAGCGATTCGGGGCGGATCGGCTCGGCGCCGTTGATCAGCAGGTCCAGCTCGGACAGATCCAGCCCGGCGCGCTCCTCGGCGGTGGTGGCGGTCACCGCCAGGGCCAGGCCGAAATTGGGCCCGGCGGTGGTACCGGCCCGGTAGTCGCTGCACGCCCGCAGCCAGCGGATCGGCCGCTTGGCGAATTCGGCCGGCGGCAGTGTGACCGCGAGCACCCCGGTGTACAGCGGCAGCGACAGCGCCAGGACCAGCCCCATGTCGTGGAAGAACGGCAACCAGGTGACGATCGGCTTCACGGTGGCCGGCGGCAGCCCGGCCCGCAGCTGCTCCAGCGCGGCGGTCAGATTCTTGTGCGAGATCTCCACTCCGGCAGGCGATTTCGTGGAACCGGAGGTGTATTGCAGATAGGCGGGATGGTCGCCGACCGGATCGAGCACCGGTTCGGCCGGCAGCGGGTCCACCGGCACGGCCAGCACCCGGCCGGCCGCGGCCTCGCTGTCGCGGGTGCCCGCCTCCGCTCCCGGGGACACCAGGCTCACCGCGGGTTCGGCATCGGCGACCACCGCCACGAGCCGATCGATGTTGCGGTGCGGCGTCACGGGGAACAGCGGCACCGCCACCCGCGCGCTGTAGAGGCAGGCGAGGAAGGCGATCGCATAGTCCGGCCCGTGCTCGCACAGGATCGCCACCCGCGCACCGGGATCGGTGCAGGCGCGCAACTCGGCCGCGAGTGAGCCTGCCGCCGTGTGCAGTTCACCGTAGGTCAGCGGCCGGGGCAGGCAGTCGGCGCCGCGATAGGTCAGGGTGATCAGGGCCGGATCCCCGGGCCGGACCCGGGCGCGTTCGGAGACGGCCACGGCCAGGGCGGCCGCGAAGGTGCCGGGGACGGTCACGGGAACTCCTGGCGGGCCTGCCGGATGGAAAGGTGCGCCGCGAGCGCGGCGACGGTCGGGAACTCGAACAACTCGGCGGTGCCCAGCCGGCGGCCCAGCCGGGCCTCCAGGGCCCGGCGTAATTCGATGGCCAGCAACGAGGTCAGGCCCAGCGCGACGAAATCGGTCTCCGGGTCGATGCTGTCGATCCGCCGATCCAGCGTCTCGGCCAGCGCCGACCGGATGGCGAGTGTCAATTCCGCGTGCCCGTCGGGCCCCGTGGCGGGCGCGCCTCGGTGGGTCTCGCCGGTGGGCCGCCCGACGCTCCGCAGGGCTCTCCCGCCGGCCGGAGTGCCGTCGGGCAGTTCCTCATCGCCCGGCTCCGGTCGTCCGGCGGCCGATGCGGCAGCGGTGTGCGCACCCGTATCCGCCGCCGGCGTCCCACCGCGCCGGGCCGGAACCAGCGGGGCGAGAATCGAATCCATCGGCGGCAGGGCCGGACGTGCGGGGTCCGAGCCGTTCTCGCGATGCGGGCCCGGCGGATAGCCCAGTGCGGTGCGGATGCGCTCGGCCAGCGGGGAGCGGTCGGCGCTGGGAGAGTAGTCCAGGGCCAGTACGAACGGTTCCCGCTGGGCGAGTACGGCCGGGAGCACCGCCGCGCCGCGGGCCGCGTCGAAGGGCACCACCCCGGCGCGGCGTAGGTGGTCGGCGCCGCCGGCGGTGGCCGCCAGCCCGGAATCCCAGCTGCCCCAGGCGATACTGATCACCCGCCGGTCGGTCCGGCCGCGCGCCAGCGCGTCCAGGGCCGCGTTGGCAGCGGCGTAGGCGGCCTGGCCGGGAGCGCCGAGGGCCCCGGTCGCCGAGGAGTACAGCAGGGCGAAGTCGATCGGATCGGCGGCGGTCAGATCCAGCAGATCGGCCGCCGCCAGCAGTTTGGGCGCGAACACGGCCAGCAGCGATTCCCCGGTGACGGCGCTGAATTCGGCATCGCGCAGGACGCCCGCGGCATGCACCAGACCGCGGATGGTGGAACCGCATTCGCGAATGTCGTCGAGCGCATTGGCCAGGTCCGCGCGATCGGCGACATCGCAGCGGACCACCACGATCCGATCCTCCAGGCCGTCCAGCAGCGGCGGCAACGGGCGCGGCGTCCGGGTCAGTACCACCACATCGTGCGCACCGGCCGCGAGCAGCCAGCGCACGGTGGCGGCGCCGAGCGCGCCGAGGCCGCCGGTCACCACATAGGTGCCCTCGGGCCGGAGCACCGACTCCCCGGCGCCGGGTGCGGGCACGAATCGCCGCACGTCGATGGCATCGCCGTCGACCCGGACCTCCTCGGGCCCCGCCGGATCCAGGATCAGGTCGGGCAGCGGCCCGGGTTTGTCACCCGCGGCCCAGACCAGCCGGATCGGCCGCCCCGACTCCGTCTGCACCGAGCGCACCAGCCCGGCGACGGCCTGCTGTTCGACCGCCGCCCGGTCGCGCAGCACCACCGTGAGCGCCGTCGTCGCCTCGTCGTCGTACACCCGTTGCAGCAGCTCCAAGGCCCGCACCACCGCGGCGGGCGCCACCTCCGCGGGGGCGGCGGCGCCGTCGGGCCACACCAGCACCACGGCCGTGCGGTCGGCGCGGGTGGCGAGCATCGAGCTGACGATCGGGCCCGCCGCACCGGGCTCGCGGGCGATCCGCTCGGCCGCCAGCCGCCGGTGCAGCGCCCGGGTCAACCGCACCGCCAGCGCCGACTCGCCGACGATCAGCACCCGCTCGACATGCGAGAGCGGTTGGGCCGCCGCCCAATCCGCGGCCCGGGCGGGCAGCCACGCCTCGTGCCGCAGCACCGCGGCCGGGGGATCGGCCCGCCGGGGGCGGATCACCGGGACAGTCGGGGCGAGCAGCAGGTCCAGGCCGCCCACCCGGCCGTCGCCGGGATCCGGCGGGCCGGCCGGCGCGGACGCGGCCACCGCCACGCCCGGCAGCGCCGCAAACCCGATCCGGATCCCCGACAGCGCGGCCGCGGGCGCCCCGTACTGGTCGAGCGCGATGACCTCGCAGACCAGGCCGGTGGGCCCGGCCGCACGGACGAAGGCGTGCGCCTCGGTGAGCAGCAGATCGGGCGCGCCCGCCAGCCAGACCGACGCGATACCCACCGGCAGCGGCAGCACCCCGTCCGGCAACAGCGGCAGCGCCGCCGCCGCGATCACCTGCAGGCAGCCGTCGAGCACCGCCGCATCGAACCGCACCTGACCGAAAAAGCCGATGGCACTGCGTGATCCGGCGACCACGGCCCGCAGCGTGCGGAATCCGGGCCCGTACTCCAGCCGCCGTTCGCGCAGCGCCGTATAGAAGGCGTCGAGATCGATCGACCGCAGTGCGCGCCGATCACCCCGATGCGCGTCGACCGCCCGCATCCACCCGACGATCTCGCCCGGCAGCGGCGCCGGCGCGGACCGCCCGGAGGCCAGCGGCACCGGCCCCAGCGCCTCGAGCAGTCCGCCGGTCTCCCGGTACCGGACCTCGTCGAGCGCCGCCACCTCGGTCCGTTCGTGCACCGTGAAATCGACGATCCGCGAACCGGTTTCCGGACCCAGCCGGAACAACTGGCGCAACCACCAGGTCACCGGCACGGTCGGCACCCCGTCGACCACGTGATCGTGCAGCGGCGCCGGATCGTCGAGCAGCGGTACCGGTTCCGCGGCGGTGCGCGGCGGGAAGCTCCGATGCCGCCAGATCCGTTGCGGCGCGGGTCCGGTGCAGGCGCCCGCCGCCGACCAGTCCGGCGACCCGCCCGCCACGAACAGCCGCCCGATCCCGTCCAGGAACGCGCTGGCCTCGGCATCGCGGTCGGCCACGGTGACCGTGGACCGCGCGAACTCCGGCCGATCCCGCACCGCGGGCGCCAGCACCGGATGCGGCCCGAGCTCGATCACCGTCGAAATGTCCTCGGCCACGGCGGTTTCCAACGCCGCGGCCAATTCGACGGTGCCACAGGCATTGTCCACCCAGTACCCGGAATCCAGTGCCCCGGTGAACTTCTCGCCGCGCCGCGCGGTGGACAACAACGGCACCCGCGGCGTTCCCGGCCGCAGCCCCGTCAGCGCGCCGCTCAGCTCCGTGGCCAGCGCCCGCACCTGCGGACTGTGCGCGGCGAAATCCACGGCGATGTACCGCGCGAACATCTGCCGCCGCTGCGCCCGCCGCACCACGGTCTCGACCCAGCGGGCCGCCCCGGAGACGACCACCGCCCGTGGCCCGTTGATCGCCGCGACCGCCACCTGGGACCGCAGTGGTTCCACCAGCCGCGCCGCCTCGTACGGCGTTGCCTCCAGCACCGCCATCGCCCCGCGCCCGTCCAGTCGCGCCAGCACGGTACTGCGCGCCACCACCACCCGGGCCCCGTCGTCCAGCGACAGCCCCCCGCACACCACCGCCGCCGCGATCTCACCCAGCGAGTGCCCCGCCACCGCATCGGGATGAATTCCCCAGGCCCGCAACAACTCCGCCAGCGCCACCTGATACACGAACAACGCGGGCTGCACCCCCGCCGTTCCCGCCGGTCGCTGCGCGAACCCGTACCGCGGCGTCCACACCCGCGGACCCCCGGCCCGCACCACCGCATCCGTGGCCTCCGCCACCGCCCGCGCGAACACCGGATACCGCGCCGCCAGCGCCCGCCCCATCCGCGCGTGCTGTCCACCCTGCCCGGAGAACAGGAACAACACCCGCCCCGGCCGCCGCACCCGCCCGGGCCCGATCACCACCCCCGCCGCGTCGCCGGCCGCCCCGCTCTCCGCCACCTCGAACCCACCCGGCGGGACCGGTGCCCGTCTCGGCTCATCCGGCCGCTCGGCACTGTCGTCCCGCGCCTCGGTCGAACTCCCGGCGGCCGCTCGGCCCCCATGCCGCCGGTCCGCGCTGCCACTGTCCGCGTTCTCCGGTGCCGCGACCTCGGACCCACCCGGCGGGACCACAGCCCGTCTCGGCTCGTCCCGCCGCTCGGTGCCGTCCGCCGGCACCTCGGCGACGGTCCCGGCGAGTGGCCCGTTGCCGGAGCGCCGGGCTTCGGTGCTGCCACCGGTGTTCTCCGGTGCTGCCGACTGCTCGACTGTCCGTCCGCTCATGCCGCTGACCCGGGGCGGGGGACCGGAGGTGTCGGTACCCGCAGCTGTGCCGGGTTCCGGCCGCTCGGTAATCGTTTCGGGGAGATCGGTGTCGACATCGTTGCCGCCGGGCCGCTTCGACGCCGTCCGGCGCATCGTGACGTCGGCGACCGCCGCGGATGGGTGCCGCGTTGCGCCGATGCTGCCGTCGGCGGGTCCCGCCGACGCCGTCCCCGGGCCGTCGGCTGCCGGACCGTCGCTCGTCTCGCCCGAGTGGGCGACAGCGCGTGGCGCGGCGGTCTCCTGCCGGGCCCCACGGCCGGAGTCCGGACGGTCGTCGGGTGTGGCGGTACCCGTCGCCGGGTCGGTGGAGTGATCGTGGGCGGTGCCGTGGAATTCGTTGTCGGTGGCGAGTTCCGGGGCAGGCGGTTCCGCTCCGGCAAGGGGTTCGTTCGCCGGTGCGGTGGTGTTCGCCCTCAACCGAGCCGGTGCGTCGAGGCGCTGCCTCGAATTCGGCGGCGCATCGGTTCCCGTTGCGTCCGGGGAGGTCTCGTCGGCACGACGGTCGGTTGCGGTGCCGGCGACGGGTACCGTCGTGCCGGGGGAGTGATTCCGGTCGTGTTCCGCACGCTCCGTAGTGGATGCATCGCCGCTCGAGCCGAACCCTTTCGTGGAGTGAGGTGGGCGGCCGTCCGGGACAAAGGAATTGCTGGTCGCGAGGTGGTCCGATGCGTGCGCCGGACCATCGGTGCGGTGCCGAACGGCGCTGGTGGTGCCGGTGTCCGGGGCGGAGCGTACCTGCTCGTCGGTCTCCGCCGAGGTCGGACTCGCCGGTGACTCGGCGATTGCCACGCCGGATCCACTGCTGGCCGGACCTGCCTGTGTGCGTGGTCCGGAGGTCGGGGCGGGCGCGGCCACCGAGTTGCTCGGGTCGGCGGTATGACCGCCGAGATCGGCCACCCGCCCGCTCGCGGCGCCGCGCGAATCGCCCGGGCCCGGCGGCGTGACACGGACACCGGGCAGCGGGTGCCGGAGGCCGATCGGCGACGGGGTGCCCGCTGTCGGCACGGAGATGCCGCGGGACGGGTCGCCGGAATTCGCCGGACGGGCCGGCGGCCGCTCGGTCGCCGGTCTCTCGTCACCGGAGAGCAGTGCGGACGTGACGACGTGCGGGTCGGCCGGGGCTTCGCCGGTGTGGGCGTCGTCCGGCCCGGCGGCTGTGGACGCGCTCTGCTCGGTCGTCGCCGCCGATCCGAAAACGACCGGCGATTCGACGGATTCGAACCGGGGCGCGGCGGTGGCGTCCGATTCCTCCGTGGCCTGTCCGGGGTGAGGGCTGTTGTCCGACAGTAAGAGTCGTTCGGCGACCGGTGTGTCCGGCGGGAGGACGGGGGTCGCCGCCAGGGCGCGCAGCAGGGTGACGGCCTCCTCGCGGTCGGCCGCGCGGATGGCGGCGCGGACCGGCTGGGGCAGCAGGCGGCCCGCCGCGGCGGCGAATTCGCGCAGGGGCGTGCCGGATTCGGCGAGGATGGTGGCCCAGCGGGCCGCCAGGGTGCGCAGTTCGGTCTCGTCGCGGCCGGATACCGGGATCAGCACCGGGGGATCGGTGTCGCGGACGGCCCGTTCCGGTACGCCACGCAGCACCGCGTGCGCATTGGTGCCGCCGAAGCCGAACGAGCTGACCCCGGCGTACCGTTCGGCGGGCGGGGCGGTCCAGTCGAGCGGCGTGGCCGGTACCGTCAGGCCGCGTTCGGATAGTCGCAACAGCGGATTGGGTTGCCGGAAGTTGATACTGGGCACGACGGTGCCGTGATGGATCGACAGGGCGGCCTTGGCCAGCCCGGTCACCCCGGCGGCCGCCTCCAGGTGGCCGAGATTCGATTTCACCGAGCCGATCCGGATGGGGGTCGCGTCCGGGGGCCGGTCGCCGAGCACTGCCGCCAGCGCGCCCACCTCGACGGCGTCGCCGAGTGGGGTTCCGGTGCCGTGACATTCGAAGTAGCCGGCGGCGGCCGGGTCGGCGCCGGCCCGCTGCCACGCGGCGCGGATCACCTGTTGCTGGGCCGTGCCGCTGGGGGCGTACAGGCCGTTCGAGCGCCCGTCGGAACCCACTGCGGCGCCGAGGATCTCGGCGTAGGCGCGATTGCCCTCGCGGTGCGCGTCGGCGGTGCGCTGCAACACCAGCACGGTGCAGCCCTCGGCGCGGGTGTAACCGTCGGCGGCGGCGTCGAAGGGTTTGCAGCGGCCGTCGGGCGCCAGGAAACCGGCGGTGTCCAGGTAGTTCGTCGGGTGCGGCAGCAGGGTGAGGTGTACGCCGCCGACGATCGCCAGGCCGGTCGAGCCGTCGGCCAGCAGCCGCAGCGCCAGGTCGACCGCGGCCAGCGAGGCGGAGCAGGCGCTGTCCAGCACCAGGCTCGGTCCGTGCAGATCCAGCACGTACGACAGTCGATTGGCGATGATGCTCAGCGCCGAACCGGTCAGCGCGTAGGGCGCGTCCCCGCCGCCGCGGCCGACGACCACGGCGCCGTGGTCGTAACTCGTCGCGCCGAACACCACCGCGGTATCGGAACCGCGTACCCGGTAGCCGATTCCGGCATCGTCGATCGCCTCGACGGCCACCTCCAGCGCCAGGCGCTGTTGCGGATCCATCGCTGCCGCTTCCCGATCGGTGATCCCGAACCATTCGCTGTCGAAGGCGTCGACCCGGTCCAGATATCCGGCTCGCCGGGTTCCGGATCGGCCGGGCGGCGGTGCGGCGGTGGCATCGCGGCCCTCGCGCAGCAATCGCCAGAATTGGTGCGGGCCGGACGCACCCGGCACCCGGCAACCGATGCCGATGATCGAGACCGGCGTCACGAGGACGCCAGATGTTCGACCAATCGGCCGATGTCGGAGTGGTCGTACAGGGCGGTGAGCGAAACCTCCACGCCGAGTGCGTCTTCCAGGACCGCGGTGAGCCGGGCCAGTTGGGTGGACGTCAGCCCCAGATCGGTGAACGGCGCATCGGTGGCGATCTCGCTGCCGGGCACCCCGACCAGTTCCGCGACGGCCGCCACAGCGGCCGCGGTCATCGCCGCGCGGCCCCGCACCCGCGCCGGATCGACGCCGGTCACCGCGTTGCCGACCGAGGTGCCGCCCGGCCGGGAACGCCCGTCCGCCGAAGTCCGTCCACCGAAGAACTCTGCCCCAATCCGGTTCACCCCTCGCATGCTCCGGCGCCGCCGCCCGGCGCGGCCCTGCTCCGTTGCCGCCACCGGCCCGCGACGATCGCGGATCCGGCGGCACGCGCCTCGCGTCCCTCCGCGATTATGCCGAGAACCGGCCGCGCGGAGAAGAGTTTCCGGCACAGGCCACTATCGAATACCGTTGGCGCCGTGACCGAAGCCAACGACGACAACCCGGAAGATCCGGCCGATCCGACCGTGGGGCGCCCCGGGGTGCTGGGCACGCTGGTCCGTTGCTGCGGCGCGCTGGCCGCGACGCCCGGCCGGTTGCTGCGCCCCCGTCGTCCCGATCACCGGCTGCTGGCGAGCCTGACCCCGCTGCCGCCGCCGCCGGCGCAGACCACCGTCGCGCTGCGCGCGTTACCGCAGAGCCGGACCAGCGCCCCGCTGACGATCGTCGCGGAAGGCGTGCGCAGCCTGCGCACGGTCTACACCGTCTACGGCGGCTTCCTGGTCGAGCATCCGAAGGCCCGATTCCTGATCGATCCGGGCCTGTGCGCGAATGTCCACGAGCGGGTCATGCCGGGGCATCCGTTCCCGGTGGGGCTGCTGGTGTCGCCGGACAAGCCGGTGCTCGGGCTGGCCGACGCGCTCGCGGACGCGAAGGCCGAGGTCGCCGACATCGACTTCGCGCTGGCCACCCACCTGCACTGGGACCACGTCTCGGGCCTGCTGGAACTGCCGGAATCGGTCGAATTGCAGGTCACCGCAACCGAATACGACTGGGCCATGACCGGCCGGCAGGCGCCCTACGGGGTGGTGCGGTCCACGCTGTACGACCGCAAGATCTCGCCGTTGACGCTGGACGGGCCGCCGGTGCTGACCTTCGGCGCCAGCCACGACCTGTTCGGCGACGGCTCGGTGCTGCTGGTCGACCTGGCGGGGCACACGCCGGGCAGCATCGGGGTGCTGCTGGCCGTCGACGACGGCACCCGGGTGCTGCTGGCCGGTGACGCCGTCTGGAATTCGCTCCAGATCCGGCTGATCCGGGAGAAGGCCCCGATGCCGGGCAAGCTGTTCGACGCCGACCGTGATCGCACCTTCGAGACCATCCACCGGCTGCACGCCCTGCCCTCGGGCATCGAGGTCATCGCGTCGCACGACTACGACGCGATGCTCGCCCGCGCGTGATCAGCCGACCAGCGACGCCAGCCGGCCGCCGATCAGCTGCTCGGCCTCGGCCACCATCCGGCTGATCAGCTCCGCGCAGGTCGGGATGTCCTCGATGAGGCCCTGCACCTGACCGGCCGACCAGATCCCGGCGTCGAGATCGCCGTTTTCGAACACGCCGCGGCCGCGGGCGCCGGCGACCAGTTCCCGGACGTCCTCGAACGTGCCGCCGGCCTTCTCGATCTCGACCACCTTGCGGCTGATCTCGTTGTCCGCCACCCGCGCGGTGTTGTGCATGGTGCGGAAGATGAGCTGGGTGCTGCGCTCGGTGTGCGCGACGATCTGCTCCTTGACCTTCCGATGCACCGGCGACTCCTCGGTGCACAGGAAGCGGGTGCCCATGTTGACCCCGTCGGCGCCGAGCGCGAGCGCCGCGACCAGGCCGCGCGCGTCGGCGATGCCGCCGGAGGCGATGATCGGAATGTCCAGCGCCCGGGCCGCGGCCGGGATCAGCACCAGGCCCGGCACATCGTCCTCACCCGGGTGACCGGCGCATTCGAAGCCGTCGATGGAGACGCCGTCGACGCCGATCTGCTGTGCCTTGAGGGCGTGCCGCACGCTGGTGCACTTGTGCAGCACCTTGATCCCGGCCTCGCGGTACGCGGGCAGGAACGGCTGCGGATTGCTGCCGGCCGTCTCGACGATGGTGACGCCGGATTCGATGATCGCGGCGACGTATTCCTCGTACGGCGGCGGGTTGATCGAGGGCAGGATCGTGACGTTGACGCCGAACGGCTTGTCGGTGAGCTCCCGGGTGCGGGCGATCTCGGCGCGCAGCGCGTCGGGGGTGGGCTGGGTCAGCGCGGTGAGGAAGCCGAGTCCACCGGCGTTCGCCACGGCGGCGACGAGTTCGGCGCGGCCGACCCACATCATGCCGCCCTGCACGATCGGATGTTCGATCCCGAACGTCTCGGTGAATCTGGTGCGCAACATCGCCTGTCCTCCCTGACCGCCCGGACGTGCCTCCGGATGCCGTCGATGGTGGCACGGGCGGGTCGGACGGAACAACCTCGATGTGAGCCGAAGTTTGCGTAGCCCGGCCGATCGCAGGGTGGTGTCACCACTGCTGGTGGTGCTAAAACTCGTTATAAAAGCTGCCTTCAACTGTGTATATGTGCCACAACTGGTGATCTCCGGTGTACTCCTGTAACTCTTGTCACACAAAAAGTTAGTTGGTATTCTCATCATAGATTCGGCCGATCGGCAGCGTGCTGCCGCGATGGGGACGGCCGGATCGTCGGATGCAGTAGGAAAGCTAGGAAGGCACGGCATGACCTTCGTTCCCGGCGCGCTCGACGAGCCCGTCCGATCCCGGCGCAACCACTGGAACAACCAGATCGCCACGCACGCGCAGATGCGTCCGGACGCCGTGGCGATGCGCTTCCGCGGGCAGGGCACCACGTGGAAGCAGTTCCACGACCGCTCGCTGCGCTTCGCCGACGCGCTCGCCCGGCGCGGGGTGGGCTTCGGTGATCGGGTGCTGATCCTGGCGCTGAACTACCCCGAATATCTGGAGGCCGTGCTCGGCATCAACGCGCTGGGCGCGATCGCGGTCCCGGTGAACTTCCGCCTCACCCCGCCGGAGGTGGCCTACATCGTCGCCGATTCCGGCGCCACGGCGATCGTCACCGACACCCTGTTGCAGCCGCTGGCGCTCGGCGTGGCCGCGCAGGCTCCCGGCCTGGACACCTGCGTCGTGATCGGCGGCAGCACCGGCGAGGGCGTGCTCGGCTTCGAGGACGTGCTCGCCGAGGGCGGCGAAACCCATACGCCGCGCGACATTCCGGAGGACACCCCGGCCCTGATCATGTACACCTCGGGCACCACCGGCAGCCCGAAGGGGGCCATCCTCACCCACGCCAACCTGAGCGCGCAGGCCCTCACCTGCATCCGGGCCATGGACCTCACCCCGGAGACGGTCGGCTTCTGCACCTCGCCGCTGTTCCACATCGCCGGATTGGGCAGTCTGGTCCCGTATTTCCTGCTCGGCGGCATGTTCGTGCTGCATCCGCTGGGCGCGTTCGACGCCACCGAATTCCTCGACGCCGTGGAGGCCGAGCAGGCCACGGCCGCGTTCTGCGTGCCCGCGCAGTGGCAGCTGATCTGCGAGGAGCCGACGGTCAAGCAGCGCAAGCTGGCGCTGCGGATGCTGTGCTGGGGCGCGGCCCCGGCATCGGACAGCGTGCTGAAGGCGATGGCCGACTGCTTCCCGGAGGCCCAGAACGTCGCGGTGTTCGGGCAGACCGAGATGTCGCCGATCACCTGTGTGCTGGAGGGCAAGGACGCGCTGCGCAAACTCGGCTCGGTCGGCCGGGTCATCCCCACCGTCGCCGCCCGCGTGGTGGACGACGAGATGAACGATGTCGCCCCCGGCGAGATCGGCGAGATCGTCTATCGCGGACCGACTCTCATGCGCGGCTACTGGAACAAGCCCGAGGCCACCGCGGAGGCGTTCGCCGGCGGCTGGTTCCACTCCGGCGACCTGGTGCAGCAGGACGAGGAGGGCTTCGTCTGGGTGGTCGACCGCAAGAAGGACATGATCATCTCCGGCGGCGAGAACATCTACTGTGCCGAGGTGGAGAACGTGCTGTTCGCCCATCCGAAGATCCACGAGGCGGCGGTGATCGGCCGCGCCGACGAGAAGTGGGGTGAGGTGCCGGTCGCCGTGGTGGCGCTGGTGGATCCGGCCGAGACGCTCACCCGGGCCGAGCTGGAACCGTTCCTCAACGAGAGGCTGGCCCGCTTCAAGCATCCCAAGGATCTGGTGATCGTGCCGGAACTGCCCCGCAACGCCAGCGGCAAGGTCGTCAAGGTCGAACTGCGCAAGGATTATTCATCCTGATCTCGAACCGGCGTCACCGATGATTGCGCGCGGGTGCGGCTCGAAGCGGGCCCGGCGGCGGCGGGATCGGAGGATGATCGGCGGATGGCCGATCACCTCCGCACCGCCGTTCTCGCCCTGCACTGGCAGGTGAATGTCATTCGGCCCGAAGGGTTCTTCGGGCCGATGCTGGCGGCGCCGGTCGCCGCGAGCGGGGTGCTGGAGCGGGCCGCCGCCTTCCACACCGCCGCGCAGACCGCCGGAATCCCGGTGGTGTTCACCCGTTTCACCGTTCCGGTCGGCGGCGGCGGGCTGGTGCGCAACACCGGATTCATGCGCTCGGTCGCCGCCGCGCAGACCGACTTCCGGCCGAATTCGCCCGGCGCGCAGATCGTTCCGGAGATGGCGGCGCAGGCCGCGGCCGGCGCGGTGTTCGACAATCAGAAGCTGTCCGGGCTGGCGGGCAGCGCGCTGCCGGACTGGCTGGCCGCCCGCGGCGTGGACACACTGCTGCTCACCGGGGTGGCGACGAATCTCACCGTGGAGCAGACCGCCCGGCACGGCACCGATCTCGGTTTCACCGTGCACCCGATCGCCGACTGTGTGGCCGCGGCCGCGGCCGAGATCCACGCCGCCAGCCTGGCGAACCTCGAATTGACCACGGCCGGTAGCCTTTCCGCCGGGCAGGCGCTCGCCGAGCTCACCGCCCGCTGAGCGGCTCAGATCATCTTGCGGTCGGTCAGCCAGCGCATGATCGGCCAGCCGCAGAACACCGGCAGCCAGCAGGTCAGCACCCGATAGAGCAGCACCGACGGCACCCCGATCGCGGCCGGTACGCCGAAGGCGGCCAGCCCACCGATCAGCGCCGCCTCCACCGCGCCCACGCCGCCGGGGGTCGGCGCCGCCGACGCCAGCGTGCCACCGATCATCGTCACCACGGTCACGGTGACGAAGGTGGTGTGCCCGCCGAACGCCTCGATCCCCGCCCACAGCGCGCCCGCCGCGCCGAGTGTGGTGGTGGCGCACCCGCCGACGATCATCGCCAGCCGCTGCGGCTGGGTCGCCAGCGCCCGCAGCTCGTGCACCACCTCGGTCAGCTGCGGCCGCACCTCGGTGCGCAACCAGCGCCGCACCGTCGGCACCAGGATCGCCACCCCGAGCACGCCCAGCAGCGCGCCCGCCGCGAAGTACAGCACGGTCGCACTCGGCACGAAATGCGAGAGGTTGGCCGACACCCCGGCCGCCACGCTGAACACGATCAGCAGCACCACGTGCGTGACCACCTGCACGGTCTGTTGCAGCGCCACCGCCGCGGTGGCCCGCACCGCGCCCAGCCCGCCGCGTTGCAGGAAGCGCACGCTCAGCGCGAGCCCGCCCACCCCGGCCGGGGTGGTGGTGGCCGCGAAGGTGTTGGCCACCTGCATCAGCAGCAGATTGCGGAAGTTCACCGACTCCCCAGCACAGCCCCACAGCGCCATCGCCGCGCCCACGTAGGTCAGCGCCGAGATGGTCAGCCCCACCAGCGCCCACCACCAGTTCGCGCTGCCCAGTTCGGTGAAGAAGGTCGGCACCTGGCTGATGAACGGATACGCGACGTAGACCAGCGCGAACAACAGCACCAGCTGGATGATCTGGTTGCGGGAGTAGCGGGTGATCTGCGCGGCCTCGATGCGGTCCTCGCCGGTCTGCTCCTGCACCTGGGCCCGGACGGTCTTCATCACCTCGCCGGCATCGCGCACCGAACGGCGCAGATGCCGGGGCAGGGCGGATTTCGTCAGCCGCCGCGAGGCGAGCAGCACCACCTCGTCGCCGAACACCCGCCGCGCGGTCCGCACGGCCGGCTCCGCGCCGAACAGCGCGGCGGTCGACAACAGCAATTGGGCCACGTCGGAATGGAATCGGACCGGATAGGCGCCGAATTCGGCGAGGCTGAACCCGCCGAACAACACCCGCCCGTCGGTGATCCGGATCTCCTCGGCCCGCAGATCGCCGTGCGAGATCTGGGCGCGGTGCAACTCCTGCAACGCCCGCCACACCATGGTGAGCATGCCCTGGTCACCGGGCAGGGTGGTGTCGCCGGCGCCCTCGGCGGCCAGGGTCCGGCCCTGTGGCACGGTGTGCGCGTACAGGGTCCAGGCGCGGCCGAGCGCGGCGACGGTGAGCGGTTTGGAGCTGGCCAGCCCGAGATCGCCGATGGCGATACCCAGCAGCGCCCGGTGCTCGACCGCGCGGCGCAGCGAGGCGAAGGCCGGGCTGCGTTCGCCGGCCCGGAAGGTCAGATAGCGCCGCACCTGCCGCAACATGCCGTAGCTGCGTTGATTCTGCCCATACATCTCGACGATCAGGCGCTGCCGCGGCCCGGTCTCGGCGGCCAGTTGCAGCGGTCCGGGCCCGGCCGGTCGCAGCACCGTGAACGCGGTGACCGTGTAGCCGCGCTCGGCCAGCACCCGCACCGCCGCCTCCAGCGGCACCTCCAGCGCCGGGGTGCCGACGACCAGCACGATCACCGCGCCGATGAACCAGCCCCCGGCCAGCCCGAAGATGGCTCGTGACGGCACCACCAGGCTGACGAACAGGTGCAGCGGCACGAAGGCCAGCAACAGCGCCCACCACCCGCGCCGCCACGAGGCCGGCAACCACGGGCTGGCCACGGTCAGCACCGCCGCCAGCATCGCGATCCAGCGCGGATCGTCGAGGAACTGGGCCAGGAAGGTGTCCAGCTGTTTCGGCCCGGTCCAATGCCATTGCGGCCAGGACAGGCCGCCGGTCCCGGTCAGCGACAACAGCACGATCGCGATCTGCCCGGCGGCGACATAGCCGACCAGCAGCTTGAACTGCCGGCGCAGCAACAGCCGCAACAGGATCGCGAACGGCAGCGCGCAGATCGCGATGCTGTACAGCACGTACACCAGGTTGGACTTGTCCGGCGGAAGTACGCCGAGGATGTCCGACAAGGATCGTTCCAGCGCCTCCCAGCGGGACCGGGTGATCAGCGAGCCGATGACGACCAGCGCCACCAGCAACGCCGACAGCACCACGCGCAGGATGTCGCTGGTGCGCCGGATCCGCGGCTGCAGCAGGCTGCCGGAGACGGGGATTTCCCGCCCGTCGACTCGCATGTCCAATCGGATCTTTCGGATCGAGGGAGCGGCGTCGGTCCCAGGGTCGGCTCGTTGGTGAGTATGCAGGAGTCGATCGGGCCCGCCGACGGCAACACGCCGCTGCGGCCGGGCCGCGGTGTCCAGCGCGAGGGCCGGCCGGCCGGGCGCGCCGAGCCGGGGCGGGTGGGCACGCACCGGTGCGCGTCCACCTCGCCCGCGGGCACGACAAGGTCGCCGATCGGGTCTCGCCGAAGTCATCCTCTGTTCCCTCCCGGGAGCGCCCCTCCCGGTCCGCGCCGGACGGCATCACCGTTCGGTTCCCGTGATCATATTTCGCGGCTCCCGGCCGGGAATTCGGCCGGTCGGGAAAACCCGGAGCGAGAATTCGAAACCCGTGCCACGATCACAGCGTGCGAGATGTCCGAATCTGTTTCGTGGGGGATTCGCTGGTGGCCGGTCTGGGTGACAGACAATGCCTGGGCTGGGCGGGCCGCCTCGCGGTCCGGGCGATCGGCGCCGGGCAGCCGCTGAGTTACTACAACCTGGGGGTGCGGCGGCAGACCTCCGCCGAGATCGCCGCGCGCTGGGAACCGGAATGCGCCCAACGGTTGCCGGAGGGCACCGACGCCCGCGTGGTGTTCTGTTTCGGCGTGAACGACGCGGTGCTCGAGGACGGCCGGCCCCGGGTGGACCCCGAGCAGTCGGCGGATCACCTCGGCGACATCCTGCGCAGCGCCCGGGCGCGGGGCTGGCCCGCCCTGGTGGTGGCGCCGCCGCCGAGCGCCGACGAGGAGCACAACGGCCGGGTGGCGAAGCTGGGCGAGCTGTTCGCCACGGTGTGCGAGCGGGAATCGACGCCCTGTATCCGGGTGTTCGATCCGCTGCGGCACAGCGCCACCTGGATGCGGGAGGTCACCGCGGGCGACGGATTCCATCCCAGCGCTGCCGGTTACGAGGAGTTCGCCGCCCTGATCGTGCCGCACTGGCTGCTCTGGCTGGCCGAACCAGGCCCGGAGTTGCCGATAGTGCGCTGAATCGCCCCGCTACGCTGATCTGGTCCGCCGCCCGCACCCGCGGGGCCGCGCCGACCGGGAGGCGTCATGGCTTTCACGCTCACCTCGCAGCATCCGCACGCGATCCTGCTGCGGCGGTTGTTCCTCGCAGTGGTGACCGGCAGCTTCGTCTTCCTGGTGCCGTGGGTCGCCTATCTGTCGACCAGTCTGCCCGCGCACCACGAGGTCCGGCAGTGGGACATCGCCTGGGTGGGCTTCGACTGCATCCTGATCGGCACGGTCGGCATGACCGCGCTGTTCGCCTGGCTGCGGCGGCAGATCTTCATCCCGTGGGCGATCATCACCGCGACGCTGCTGGTGTGCGACGCCTGGTTCGACATCGTGCTGGACTGGAACACCTCCGATCTGCTGATCTCGGTGCTCACCGCCGTCTTCGGCGAACTGCCGCTGGCCGCGCTGCTGTTCTACACCGCCCGCCGGCTGGTCCGGCTGTCGTTGCAAATGGCCTGGGTGCTGACCGGGCACACCGAACCCCCGCCCGCGGTCACGCAATTCCGCATGATCGACGACGACACCTGGTCGCCGCCGCACTCCGGATCACCGCAGTCCCCGCAATAACCGGATGCCCGGCACGGAGCTCGGCTCTAGCATGGCCGGGTGCGGGATTCCGAGAGATCGACCGAGAGTCCGGGCGACGCGGGGGCGGAACTGTCGGCCCGCCGCGCCGCGTCCTTCGGCGCCGTCGCCGCGGCCTACGCCGAACACCGGCCGGACTATCCGGCCGCGGCGATCCGCTGGGCACTGGCTCCCGTGAGCGAGGCCGGCCACCCCGAGGTCCTCGACCTGGGCGCCGGTACCGGCAAACTGACCGAGGGTCTGCTGGAACTGGACGCCCGGGTGACCGCGGTGGAACCGGACGCGGGCATGCGCGCCGAATTCGCGCGGCGGCTGAAGGAAACACCGATTTTCGCCGGCACCGCGGAATCGATTCCGCTGCCGGACCATTCGGTGCACGCGGTGGTGGCCGGCCAGGCGTTCCACTGGTTCGACCAGGCCCGCGCCTTCCCGGAGATCGCCCGGGTGTTGCGGCCCGGCGGAGTGTTCGCGGCCGTCTGGAACACCACGGACACCAGCGTCGACTGGGTCGCGGAGCTGGACAGCCTGTCCCGCTCGCCCGCCTCGTCGCCGGCCACCACCGCTGAGGCCCTGCCCGCGCATCCGCTGTTCGAACCGTTCGAGAGCACCGATGTGCCACACGTCCAGCGCCGCACCGCCGAATCCCTGGTCGCCACCATCGGCACCCATTCGCACACCCTGGTGATCGGCGCCCGGGAACGCGCCACCCTGCTGGCCCGCCTCACCGAATATCTGCGGGGCCGACCGGAGACCGGTACCGGCGAATTCGATATGCCCCTGCGCACCAGGATAATTCGCGCGGCGGTGCGCTGACCGCGGGATGTGCCTGCGGTGCTTGACCTTCACGTGCACGTCAATCCCTACCGTCGCGGCATGACGATCACCACCCATACGGTTCTGCTCGCTGCCCGGCCCGAGGGGCTGCCCGATCCGGCGACGTTCCGGCTCGTCGCACATCCGCTGCCGCAGCCCGGACCCGGTGAGGTCCTGATCCGCAACCTGTACATGTCCCTGGATCCGGGCATGCTGATGCTGATCGGGGCGTACCCCGGAATTCCGATGCCGCCGTACCAGGTCGGGGCGCCGCTGTCCGGCGATGCCGTGGGCGAGGTGATCGCCTCGGATCGGCCGGAGGCGCCGGTGGGTGCGCTGGTGCGGCATCGGCTCGGCTGGCGGGAGCACGCCGTCGCGGGTGCGGGGGAGGTGCAGGTGCTGGCGGCGGGGGCCTTCGACTCCCCGTCGGGGCATCTGTCCACCGGGCTGGTCGCCTATGTCGGGCTCACCGCCGTGGCCGGGATGCGTTCCGGCGACACGGTATACGTGTCGAGCGCGGCGGGGGCCGTCGGCAGCGCGGCCGGGCAACTCGCCCGGCTGCTCGGAGCCGGACGGGTCGTCGGCAGCGCCGGATCCCCGGAGAAGGTCGCTCATGCCCGCGAAAAACTGGGCTACGACGCCGTTTTCGACTATCACGACGGAGTGCTGCCGCAGTTGCGCGCGGCCGCGCCGGAGGGCGTCGACGTGTATTTCGACAACGTCGGCGGTGACCATCTGCGGGCCGCACTGGAGGTGATGAACCCGGGTGGCCGAATCGCATTGTGCGGGGCGCTGGCCCGGCAACGCGCGGGTGGCGCACCCGACAGCGGCCCCGGCGACCTGCTGCCGGTGATCGGCAAGCGGCTGACGTTGCGCGGCTTCACCGTCGGCGATCATCTCGATCGGGCCGCCGAATACGGTGCGCTGCTGCGGACCTGGCTCGCCGAGGGCGCGATCGTGCAGCACGAGACGGTGATCGACGGCCTGGCGAACGCCCCGGCGGCGCTGCTCGATCTGATCCACGGCCGGCACCTCGGGAAGACGGTGGTCCGGCTGACGCGTTGAACCCGGCGACCGGCGAAGGAGGCCGCATGCTGATCGGTGAACTGGCCGCGCGCACCGGCACCACCACCCGGGCCCTGCGCTTCTACGAGGAGCAGGGGCTGCTGACCGCCGGCCGGACCCCGGCGGGATATCGCGACTTCGAGGAGCAGGCGGTGCTGCGGGTACGCAACATCCGGGAGCTGTTGTCGATCGGCTTCACCGTCGAGGATGTGCGCGCCTTCCTGCCGTATCTGGATCAGGAAGTGCCCGAGGTGTTTCCGTACGAGCCGCGGTGTGCCACCGGCTATGCCCGGGTCGGGCCGCCTCGGGTGGCGGAACTGGACCGGCGGATCGCGGCGCTCACCGAACTACGGAACCGCCTCGTCGCGCGGATGCCGTGGCTGGCCGGTGAGGTGCCGTGCGACAGTACCGCGGCCGAACGCGCGGCCCGGCCCGCACCGGCGCTGCCACCTATCGCGACTCCAGCACCGCCATCGCCGCGTTCTGACCGCCCACGCCGCTGACCCCGCCGCCGCGCACGGTGCCCGCGCCGCAGAGGAATACGGTGTGGTGCCCGGTGCTCACACCCCAGCGGGCGGCCGGATCCGGATCGTCGTCGGCGCGACAGGGGAAGGACAGATCGCCGTGGAAGATGTGGCCGCCGGGCAGACCGACCTCCTGCTCCAGTTCCGGCGGGGTCACCGCCTCCAGGCAGGGGCGGCCGTCGGCGGCGGTGGCCAGGCAGTCGCGGATCGGTTCGGCCAGCACCGAATCCAGGGTGTCCAGCGTCGATTCCAGCAGGGCCGCTTTGGCGCCCACCGGATCGGCGTCGAAAAGTGAAGCCGGGGTGTGTAATCCGAATAGGGTGAGGGTGTGCAGGCCCTGTGCGATGGGTTCCGGGCCCAGGATCGACGGGTCGGTCAGGGTGTGGCAGTAGATCTCCGAGGGCGGGGCCGACGGCAGCTGCCCGGCGGCGGCCTCCCGATAGGCGCGTTCCAGCGCGTCGTAACCCTCGGCGATGTGGAAGGTACCGGCGAAGGCGTCGCGGGGATCGACGGCGTCGCGCAGCCGCGGTAGTCGCCGCAGCAGCATGTTCACCTTCAGTTGCGCGCCTTCGGGTTTCGGCGGCGCCGGGGTGCCGAGCAGGTGTGCCAGCCGGTACGGCGCCGCGTTGACCAGGACGTGCCGGGCGCCGACCGCGCCACCGGTGAACCGGACCTCGGCGTCGCGCGCACCGGGATGGATCGCCTCGACGGTGCGGCCGGTGACCAGTTCGGCGCCGGCGGTGCGGGCCGCCGCCGCCAGCGCGTCGGTGAGCGCGCCCATGCCGCCGATCGGCACGTCCCAATCGCCGGTGCCGCCGCCGATGACGTGGTACAGGAAGCAGCGGTTCTGCCGCAGCGCCGGGTCGTGGGCGTGGGTGAAGGTGCCGATCAGCGCGTCGGTGAGCACCACGCCGCGGACGGTGTCGTCGGCGAATTCGGCCTCGACGATCTCGCCCAGGGGCCGTTCGAACACCGCCTCCCACATCGCCGGATCGTCCACCAGCCGATACAGGTCCGCGCGGGACGGCAGCGGCTGGGTCAGGGTGGGGAACACTCGTTGCGCGAGGCGGGCCGTGGCGCCGTAGAACCGTTGCCAGGCGTCGTATTCCGCGTCGGAACCGGTGAGCCGGCGGAAGCCGTCGCGGGTGCGGTCCGGGTCGCCGGTGTCCACCAGCAGACCGCCCGCGCCGACCGGGGTGTAGGAGGAGATCCGCCGCCGCCGGGTGGCGAAGTTCAGGCCGAGATCGCGCACGATCCGGTCCGGCAGCAGGCTCACCAGATAGGAGTAGCGCGACAGCCGGGCATCGATGCCGGGGAAGACGCGCTCGGACACCGCCGCGCCGCCGAGGTGCGCATGCTGTTCGAGCACCAGCACCGTGAGCCCGGCCTTCGCCAGATAGCCCGCCGCGACCAGCCCGTTGTGGCCGCCGCCGACGATCACCACGTCGTAGGAGGAACGCATCTGCTCTGAATATCACGGTGTCCGCCGGTGGGCGCCGCCATGGTGAGGAGTGTCGGGGAAATATATGTGCCCGCTGTGAAACTGTCAGCTTGCTTCGGATCGGATCGGAATTCGTTGAAGGGGATGGGATTCCGGTATTCGACTGCCTAATGTTCGGTGACAGCGGGGCACACCGCCCCGCCGAACGGACAATAGAAAGTGCAATCGACTGTGCGAACTAAATACGCGGCTGCCCGGTTCGGTGCCGGAGTGATGCTCGCCGGGGCCACGCTGCTGCTCGCGGGGTGCGGCAGCGACCACGGCTCGAGCACCACGACGAGCACCGGCGCCGGCAGCAGTACCCAGCAGCGCCCCGGTGGCCGGGACGACGGCGCCATGAGCGCATTCCGCGCCTGCGCGGCCGAGCAGGGCGTGACCCTGCCCGAGCGTCCGGCCGGTCACCAGGGCCAACACGACGGCACCCCGCCGACCGACCGTCCGGCGCCGCCGTCCGGCGCGCCCGCCGGACCGCCGCCGTCGGGGGCGGCCGCACCGTCCGGCGTGCCGCATTTCCCGGGCCTCACCGCGGAACAGGAGCAGGCGCTCCAGCCCTGCATGACATTGTTGCCACAGCGGCCGAAATAAGCGGCCGGAAATCGTTGCCATTGCTGTCGACCGGCCGGGTGATGCGGGAATTCCCGTACCGCCCGGCCTTTTCCGTCCGGTCGTGATGTCCGCGGTTCAGTGCGATTTCCGGGCCTGGAGATATATCTGCGGACACCTTTCCGCCGGCAGCGGTTCCCGGATCAGGCGGGCCTCGGCGGCGATTCCGCACGGCCGCAGCAATTCCTCGATCCGGCGCGCCGACCAGCGGAATCCGGGCGTCACCCGATGGTCGTACGGCTGCACGTCGTGCGGCGCGTCGGCGGCGAAGAAGCCCAGCAGCAGCGGGGCGCCGGGCCGCAGCACCCGCCCGAACTCGGCGAACACCTCCGGCAGCGACTGCGGCGGGGTGTGAATGATGCTGTACCAGGCGACGATTCCGCCCAGCGAGCCGTCGGCGACCGCGAGCCGCTGCATCGGCCCCACCTCGAACCGCAGCGTCGGATGCGCCACCCGGGCCAGCCGGATCATCTCCGGCGACAGGTCGACCCCGAACACGTCCAGCCCCAGCCCGTGCAGATGACCGGTGAGCCGCCCCGGCCCGCACCCGAGATCGGCCACCGGTCCGGCGCCCGCCGACTCCGCGAACGCGGCGAGCATCGCCCGATCGAACGGCTTGGTGTCCAACTCTGTCGCGAACAGCTCGGCGTAGTGCTGCGCGACCTCGTCGTATGCCTGCTGCGTGGGCAGCAGCTCACTGGAATCCTTCATCGCCGAGCAGTGTAGGTACACCCCCCGACAGCGCCGCCCGGTCGCGCGTCCGGCCTATGCTGGGACCCGGCATCGGACGGCGACCAGGCGGAGGCGCGGGTGGAACAACTGGATTCCCGGCACGTCTACCGCAACCCCTGGATGGATGTCCGGGAGGACACCATCCGCCGCGCCGACGGCAGCACCGGCATCTACGGCGTGGTGCACCGATCCGATTTCGCCCTGGTGATACCGCTGGAGGGCACCCGGCTGCACCTGGTCGAGCAGTACCGATATCCGGTCCGGCAGCGCTGCTGGGAATTTCCCGCCGGCACCCTGCCCGGCCGGGAGCACGGCGAACCGATCGAACTGGCCCGCCGCGAACTGCGCGAGGAGACCGGCCTGCGCGCCGGCACGCTCACCTACCTGGGCCGTCTCGACGCCGCCCCGGCCACCCTGGACCAGCGCGGCAGCGTCTATCTGGCCACCGACCTGACCGCCGGTGCGCCCGAACGCGAACCGGAGGAACAGGACATGTGCTCGGCCTGGTTCGAGCGCGCCGAGGTCGAGACGATGATCCGCGACGGCGTGATCACCGATGCGCACACCATCGCCGCCTACCTGCTGCTCCTGCTGCGGGAACGTCACTAGTCGACTCCGGGATCGGCCGGCACGCACTATATTTCGGCCCTGCCGCAGCCTCGGCCGATTCGGCCGCGCCGGGTGTTTCTCGGCCTCGCGGCGAGCTGTGACCGATACGACCGGGCCGGAGAGTGTTTCCGGTCCCGCCGCGGGCCTTCCGAGCCGGTCGAGGTCAGCCCGCCGTCTGTTCCGGCTCGTCGCCGGGAAATACGAAGGCCGGTACCCCGTGCGGTTTCGCCCGCGCCAGCACCACCGGCGGCCGCTGCCCGAGGCGGGCCGTCAGCCGGAATCCGTTGCGGTCGTCGCTGGTGTCCTGTGGTTCGAAGGCGATGTGCGCGAAGCCCGCATCGGCACCGGTCGTCGCGGCCAACCGATCCAGTTCGGCGGTGACCGCGGCCCACTCCGGCGCCGGCACGTACTGCCGCATCACCGAATGCCACACCACCGTCAGCACACCCGGAATCGGCTCGATCCCGGCCAGGAAGTCCGCGGCGCCGATCCGGATGACCTCGGCGGGAACCTGCGCGGCCACCCGCAGCGCGCCGTCCAGCCGTGCGAATCGCTCCACCTGGTCCGGCCAGACATAGGCGCGCAGCGCGAGCGCGTCACGGGCGGGATCCAGCGGGGTGGGATCGCAGCCCCGGCGCTCGACGACCGTGACCCGCGGGTGGCGATGCACGGCCCCGGCCAGCCAGTCCGGCACCGGGCCCTGCCAGGCGTCCGGCACGGTCACCGGTGAACCCTCCGGCCCCCACGCGAGATCGCCCGCGAGCCAACGGAAATGGTCGGCCCGCAGATTGAGCCCGGCACTGCTGCCCAACTCCAGCAGCCGGATCGGCAACGGGGTGGTGTCGACCGCAGCGAGCAGTCCGGCCAGCAGTGGCACCGCCCGGCCCACCTCGTTGGTCTGCGGCGGCCGGGTCAGCCAGTTCCGGATCCACTCGGCGCGGGTCGCGACGATGTCACGAAAGGCCTTCCACGCCAGTGGTTCCGAACCGGGCTCGGCCCGTCCGCCCGCGCTCGGATAGTAGGCGGCGAGTTCCGGCGCCGCTCCGGACAGCGCCAGCGCGTGCACCGCGGCCAGCAGCCGCAGCGGTACGGCGGCCGCCAGCTCCGCCTGTTCGTATCCGGTGAGGACGGTGGCGCACGGGCCACCGTCGCGGATGTCGCCGATCATCGCGCGCAGCAGGGCGGCGTACAGCGGTGACCCGAGTCGTTCACAGGCGCGGGCCTGCAGGTCGAACTGTCTGTCGAGGTCCATACCTGTACTCTCCCGCGTCCGCTCCGGCGTAATCAATGTTGATTATCATCAACCCATGGCGGAGCAGTGGCTGGATTCGGTGGCCGCCGCGCAGCGGCTCGGGGTGCGACCGGCGACCCTGTACGCCTACGTCAGCCGTGGCGTGCTGCGCCGCCACTACGATCCACAGCGTCGCCGCAGCCTGTTCGATCCGGCCGACATCGAACGACTCGCCCGCCGCGGCCGCCCCCGCCGCCGCCCGGCCCCCACCGAGATCGTCGTCGAATCGCGGATCACCGAACTCGGCGCGGACCGCCCGTACTACCGCGGCCTGGACGCCCTCGAACTGGCGGACACGGCCCGCTTCGAGGAGGTCGCCGAATGGCTGTGGACCGGTGACCGCCGCGACACCGGCCCCTGGACCGCGCGTCCCGCCGGACTCACCGCGGCCCGGCTCGCCCAGCGCCATCTTCCCGGCGACACACCGGCGTTCGACCGCCTGCCGATCATCGTGTCCACCCTGGCGATCGGCGATCCGCTGCGGACCGGCCGCGACGCCGCCGCGGTCACCGAACTGGCCCGCAGCCTGATCGCGGGCCTGGTCCAGGCCCTGCCGCCGCGATCGGAACCGGCCGGAGATTCGATCGCCGCCCTGCTGCGGTCGCGCCTCACCCCTGATCCGCCCGGTCACGGCCTCGATCCGGCCCTGCTCGACACCGCCCTGATCCTGCTCGCCGACCACGAACTGGCCGCCTCCACCTTCGCCGCGCGCGTGGCCGCGTCGGTGTCGGCCGACCCGTACGCGGTGGTCGCAGCCGGACTGGGCGTGGTCGGCGGCGCGATGCACGGCGGCGCCTCGCTGGCCGCCGAACGCCTGCTCGCCGCCGCCGACACCCCCGGCGCCGCCGTGCACCTCGTCGCCGACCGGCTGCGCCGCCGCGATCACATCCCCGGCTTCGGACACGCGGTCTACACCGTCGACGCCCGCGGTACCCAGCTGCTGGACCGGATCCGGGCGCTGTACCCGGACCATCCGAAAGTGGCGGTCGCCGAGGCGATCCGGACCGAACTGCGGATCCGGCGGCGGCCCGCGGCCAATGTCGACCTCGGCCTGGCCCTGCTCGGCGCGGTCCACGACCTGCCGCCCGGCTCCGGCGAAACCGTCTTCGCCGTCGCCCGCACCGCCGGCTGGCTCGCACACGCCCTGGAGGAGTACACCACCGGCACCCGCATCCGCCCGCGCGCGATCACCTCGGGCGGACAGCGACGGGACGCATAGTCACCGCCGCCAGAACAGGTGATGCGTCACGCCGCTCGGGCTCGGCACGACCTCCAGGTGGAACCGGTCGAGCAACTCGTCGGGTGATGTCCACAGCTGAAGTCCCGACCCCAGCCGAATCGGCGAGACCGCCACGTGCAGCGCGTCGACGAGATCGGCATCGAGGAACTGCCGGACGGTGGTCACCCCGCCGCCGAGCCGGACGTCCTTGCCCTGCGCCGCTTCCCGAGCCTGCGCGAGCACCGTCGCCGGATCACCGTCGACGAAGTGGAATGTGGTGTCGGACAGTGTGAACGACGGACGCAGATGGTGGGTCATGACGAACACCGGTGTGCGGAAGGGCGGTTCGTCACCCCACCAGCCCCGCCACTCGTAGTCCTCCCACGGCCCGCGCTGCGGCCCGAACTTGTTGCGCCCCATGATCTCGGCGCCGATGTTCAAGAGGAAGACGCGGGTGAAGTAGTCGTCGAGGCCCCGGCTCCCACCGGGATCCGTGCGATTGGGCCAACTCGCCGTGGCCCCGGCCCAGGAGAACAGCCGCTCGGGATTGTCGAACCCGAACGGCCGTTCCCGGCTCTGCTGCTCGCCGGCGGCGACCCCGTCACTCGAGACACAGAAATTCATGACCTTCAGCAACTGCTCCACCACGTGTGCTCCCATCGGATCCGGTCGTCCTCGCGCGGCAAACGCCGCACACCCTCTCCTCGAACGCGAGGCGACCGAATCGACAGCTACCCACAACTTTTTTCGACGTGTGCCGGTGAGCGGCCCGAACGGACGATGTGGTCGACCTCGGCGACGGTCGGTCCGACGCAGCTTCCCCGGTCGGGGCGCCGGGAGTGCTGCCCCGGACGATCGAGGGGATCCGCCGCGTGTCACTATCGCTCGCGATCAGCGGCTTTCGAGGCAGCGGCAGGCGCGGAAACCGACCGGGCGGACCGGCGTTCTCCCGGCGGCCCGGATTCGGCCAGCCCCGCCAGCGCGGCCGGTAGCGGTCCCCGATGCAGGACGCCCAGGCGCTGGGTGGCGCGGGTGAGGGCGACGTACAGTTCGGCCGCACCGCGCGGTCCGTCGGCGAGGATCCGATCCGGATCCACCACCAGCACGGCGTCGAATTCCAGACCCTTGGTCTGCGAGGCGGGTACCGTGCCCGGCACGCCGGGCGGGCCGATGACGATGCAGGTGCCCGGCCGATCCGCCTCGTCCCGCACGAATTCCTCGATGGCAGCGGGTAATTCGTCGTCGGAGACCCGGCGGGACCAGGGCGGGACGCCGCACGAGCGCACCGAGTCCGGCGGCCGGATCGCGGGTGCGAACTCGGCCAGCACCGCCGCGGCCAACGCCATGATCTCCGCCGGGGTGCGGTAGTTCACCGTCAGCGACCGGTACTCCCAGCGGCCCGGGACGTACGGCGCCAGCATGGCGTCCCAGGAGGTGGCCCCGGCCGGTGATCGCCGCTGCGCGAGATCGCCGACCACCGTGAAGGAATGGTTCGGGCAGCGCCGCATCAGCACGCGCCAGTCCATCTCGGACAGTTCCTGGGCCTCGTCCACCACCACGTGCCGATAGGTCCAATCCCGGTCCGCCGCGGCGCGTTCGGCCAGTTCCCGGGTGTCGCGCTCCAGGAAGCGTTCGGCCAGATCCTCGGCGTAGAGCAGATCGGTTGCGAACAGATGGTCCTCGTCGTCCATCATGTCCTCGCGTGTGACCATCAGGTCCAGCACGCCCGCGGCGTAGGCGGCTTCGGCCTGGGCCTGCCGTTCGGCCGACCGGTCCGCCGGTCCTGCCGGGCCGAGCAGATCGACCAGTTCGTCGAGCAGCGGCACATCCGACACCGTCCAGGCGTCGCCGGTGGCACGCAGCAACGCCGGATCGCCGCCCGCCGCGCGCAACCGCTCGGGGCAGGAGAACAGCTCGGCCAGCAGCGTCCGCGGGGTCAGGATCGGCCAGAGTTCGTCGAGCACCGCCGTGTACGCCTCGTCGGCGTCGAGTTCCGCACGCAGATCGGCGCGCATCCGTTCCCAGTCCTCACGATCGTCCCGGGTCAGCCAGCCCCGGCCGACGCGCGCGATGGTCCGCTCGGTGAGCACATAGGCGATGATGTCGGCGAACACGGTGCGAGCCTCGTTGTGCGGCAGCCCGCTCGCCCGCGCCTCCTCCCGGGCCCAGGTCACCACGTCGGCATCGATGCGGGCCGGGACGTCGGACAACTCGATCGTCACCGGCTGCCGCGGTAGTCGCTGCCGATCGGCGACGGCGGCGGCGAGCACCTCCAGCATCCGCAGCGAACCCTTCAGTCGCGCGGCCGCCTCGGTGTCCTCGGCGGTGACGTGCAGACCCGGCACCAGATCGCCGGTGGTCGTGAACACCACATTGGATTCGCCCAGCGACGGCAGGACCCGGCCGATGTGGTGCAGGAAGGCCGGATTCGGCCCGACCACCAGCACCCCGTCGCGTTCCATCCGCTCCCGCTGGGTGTAGAGCAGGTAGGCGACGCGATGCAGCGCCACCACGGTCTTGCCGGTGCCCGGACCGCCCTCGATCACCAGCACGCCCGCATGGTCCAGCCGGATGATCTCGTCCTGTTCCGCCTGGATGGTGGCGACGATGTCGCGCATACCCTCGCCGCGCGGCGCGTTCACCGCCGCGAGCAGGGCCGCGTCACCGCGTGCGGCGCCGTCCGGATGCCCGAACACCTCGTCGGTGAAATCCGTCACCCGGCGGCCCCGCGAATGGAACTGCCGGCGTCGCCGCATCCCCTCCGGGGTGGCGGCGGTGGCCACGTAGAACGGGCGCGCCGCGGGAGCCCGCCAATCCAGCAACAGCGGCTCGAACTCGTTCGCCTCGTCGAACAGCCCGATCCGGCCGATGTAGGACGGCTCGCCCGCGACGGTGTCCAACCGGCCGAAGCACAGCCCGTTGTCCGCCACGTCCAGCCGCTTCACCTCGCGGGCCAGCGCCCGGACCTCGGCATCCCGATCCACCAGCGCCCCGTCGTTCGAGCGCAGCGCCGCCCGGTACCGCCGGTTCGCCTGCGCGCGCTCGGCATCGAGCCGGAGGTACAAGCCGCCGACGTAGTCCCGCTCCGAGCGCAGCTCGTCTCGATACAGGCGCGGCTCGTCTCGATACAGGCGCGGCTCGTCTCGATACAGGCGCGACTCGTCCTGATACGGGCGCAGTTCGTCTTGGTCGTCGTGCACCGACATACCCCTCCCACATCCACTGGTTCCAGCGTCGACCAGCGATTATGCGGGGTCCCCGGGGCCTTGCCGCAAGCCCCGGGGTGCGATATATGGTGGAAGGGGAACAGGGGTTCAGGATGCCCCGCCGATCGTGGCGAGTGTCTCGCCGACCAGGGTGCGCAGTCGGCGGTGCCCGCCGTCGCGTTCGTGCCGGGCATGCCAGGTCGGCATCACGGGGACATCCGGGGTCGGTATCGGCAACGGGTAGCTGCGCAATCGCGGATCCAGCTGTGCGC
Source organism: Nocardia sp. alder85J (assembly GCF_020176955.2). Lineage (GTDB taxonomy): Bacteria > Actinomycetota > Actinomycetes > Mycobacteriales > Mycobacteriaceae > Nocardia. The sequence continues at coordinate 172,504 of NZ_JAIUCZ020000008.1, read as the reverse complement.
CACCGCCGCCTACGAGCGCGCCCGCATCCCCCGCTTCGAACGGGTTCGTGATTCTCCGCACGGGTCGAGAATGCCTCCGATGCAGTGGAATTCGCACGACAATACGCCGCCTTCGGTCATCGGATGCTGACCGCCGCCCCGTGACCGAAGTCTCCATCCTTCGAAGCTCTTGCCCTGCAACACTCTTCCCGACCGATGCGATCTCCCCCGCGGAAGTCCCTCGATCGACGGGAAGGTGATGACGACGAGAGCAGCGGACACGATGTCCGCCGACCGTCGCGGCGGTACACGCCGTCGCGGCAACGACCTGGAGGATGCCGTCTACGAGGCGGCACTGGACGAACTGGCCGAGGTCGGTTACGAGCGGCTGACCATGGATCGGATCGCGAAGCGAGCCCGCACCGGCAAGACCTCGGTGTACCGGCGCTGGCCCACCCGAGCCGATCTCGTCCTCGACGCCCTGCGGCACCGGCCGGTCCGCGCGGTCCGGCTGCCGGACACCGGCGATCTGCGCGAGGACCTGCTCACCTGGCTGCGCCGCCTCGCCGTACTGCTGGACGGACCTCGGGGCGCGACCGTTCGCGGCCTGGTCGGCGAATTACCCGACCGCCCCGGCACCGCCCGCGACCTGCACGAACGAGTGCTCGGACTGCGCGCCGAACCCTTACCGGGCCGGTCGCGCCCACCCGGCGCCCTTCCCTTCCGCGCCGGCGGCGCCGGTCCCGCCCTGATCCTGCACCACTTCCTGATCTACGGCGCACCGGTTCCCGACGACGTGATCGCCGACATCGTCGACGGCGTCGCGCTCCCACTGCTCACCGGCCGCTCGGCCGACGGGCCCTGATTCGGCGGCCGCGCGCAGGTCGCATGAGCCGGATCGGGCGGTGACCTCCGGATGCCGCTCGATATCCGGCTCGTCGCGAGCCATGGCCGATCCGCGGGCCGCACCGCCCGGATAGACTCGCCGCATGGGGTGGATCGGGTTGCCGCGCGCGTTGCAGTGGGACCACAACGCCCACTACCACGGCGTGCTGTTGCGGGCGGTACCCGCGAGATTCGAGCGCGCGCTCGATATCGGCTGTGGGAGTGGTGTTTTCGCGCGAAAGTTGTCGGACCGGGCCGATCTGGTCGATGCGATCGACCGGTCGCCGGTGATGATCGAGCACGCGCGAGCGGAATCGAGTTCGGTGCGCTGGATTCTCGGTGATGTACTCGACCCGTCGGCGGACCTGACTGCCGGGGGATACGACGTGGTGACCGCGATATCGAGCCTGCATCACATGCCACTCCGTCCCGCGCTCACCCGCATGGCGGAACTGCTCCGCCCCGGCGGCACACTCGCGGTGCTCGGCATTCCGCGCATCGACGGCTGGGCCGAGCGCGGCATCGACGTGTTCGCACTGCCCGCGAACGCTGCCGTCGGCATCCTGCTCGCGTTCCGCGGCACGCTGCGCAAGCACGGCTCGGCCGACATGCCGATCATGGACCCGTCCACGACGATGGCGGACATCCGCGCTGCCGCAACCGAACTGCTGCCCGGCCTCACGGTACGGCGGCACCTGTACTGGCGTTATTCGCTGCTGTGGCGCAAGCCGCAGCGCTCGGCTCCCGAGAGTTGTTGAGCATCAGCTTTATCCGTCACCGGCATGCGTGGCCGACGACCGTCCTCACCACCGTGAGGTCCGGTTCGTCCGCGAGAGTCGCTGAATACCGGACTGTTTCGCCACAGCTTGTGTGCTGAACCGGTTGACTGCCCGCATGACGTGCGGAGGTCCGGTCACGCGTCGCCCGGGGATCGTCCGGGGTCGTCGCGGTGCCGCACGGTGGCCGCGCGGAGTGTGAGGTGGTTGCGTTCGGCCAGGTTGTGGGCGTGCGCGGCAGCCTGCGCGTAAAGCTCTGCGGCAGTATCGATGTCACCGGCACGCTCGTGCAGGTAGGCCGCGGAAGCGGTGTACCGCGGCAGTGCCGGGTCGAGTTGCGCCAGCGCCGCGAGCCCCGCGCGCGGCCCGTCCGCCTCGCCCAGCGCGACCGCCCGGTTGAGCCGGGCGATCGGACTGTCGGTGATCCGCACCAGTTCGTCGTACCACTCGACGATCTGCACCCAGTCGGTCTCGTCCGCGGCCTGGGCATCCGCGTGCAGGGCCGCTATGGCGGCCTGCGCCTGATATTCACCGAGCCGGTCCCGCGCCAGCGCCGTCTGCAAGACGGTCACCCCCTCCGCGATCAGCCCGCGCCGCCACCGCCCGCGATCCTGCTCGGCCAGCGGAACCAGGCTGCCGTCGGCGCGGGTCCGGGCATCCCGCCGCGCATGATGCAGCAGGAACAACGCCAGCAGTCCCGCGACCTCGGGATCGTCGGTCATCGCGGCCAACTGCCGGGCCAGCCGGATCGCCTCTGCCGCCAGATCGACATCACCGCTGTACCCCTCGTTGAACACCAGATACAGCACCCGCAGCACGGTGTGCAGATCGCCGGGCCGATCCAGCCGGACCTCGCCGACGGTACGTTTGGCCCGGCTGATCCGCTGCGCCATCGTCGCCTCCGGCACCAGATACGCCTGCGCGATCTGCCGGGTGGTGAGCCCGCCGACCGCCCGCAGCGTCAGCGCGACCGCCGCCGCCGGGCTCAAACGCGGATGCGCACACAGGAAATACAGCCGCAGCGTCTCGTCCACCGCGATCGCGGGTCCGGGCGGCGGCTCGTCCGCGACCACCTGTTCCCGCCGCCGCCGCGCACTGTCCGACCGGACGAGATCGAGAAAGCACCGCCACGCCGTGGTGATCAGCCAGCCCTTCGGATCGGCAGGCGGCCGCTGCGGCCAACTCTCGACCGCTTTCAGCAACGCCTCCTGCACGGCATCCTCGGCGGTCGCGAAATCCGCCCCGCGGTGGACGAGGGCCGTGAGAACACCCGGGATCAATTCCCGCACCCGGTCCACGCCCACCGCGTCCGCGGCCGTCATTCGGTGACGGTCGGCGGCGCCGCCAGGAACGGCCGCACCTCCAGCCATTCGTAGATCGGCTCCCCGTTCGCCCCCGGCGCCGCCGACAACTCCCCGGCCAGTTCCAGCGCCCGCTCGTAGGAATCGACGTCGATCACCATCCACCCCGCGATCAGATCCTTGGTCTCCGCGAACGGCCCATCGGTGACCGGCGGCTTACCCGGCCCGCCGTACTGCACCCAGGCCCCCTGCGGCGCCAGCGCCTGCGCATCGACGAACTCCCCGGTCCCCTCCAGCCGCGCCGCGAAATCCTGCATGAACGTGATGTGCGCCGACACCTCCTCGGGCGCCCACTGATCCATCGACACATCGTTCACGCAGGCCGGCGCGCCACGGTAGTGCTTGAGCAGCAGGTACTTGGCCATGAGATTCTCCTGTCTGGATCGGCGATCCGGTCGATCGCTCACCCCTGGGACGGAGCCGTCACCGCATTCTCGACATCCCTGCCGAACTTATCCGAAACTTTTTCCCGAGCCCGCACACCGGCCCGAATCAGCCGCCGCGGTGTGATGGTCATCGTGCGGGGACGAACGCGGCCCCACCTGCTCGCCCCGGCGACCGGCCCGACCATCGACCGTTGGGCGATCGTGAACCCGCTGTCCGGAGAACTCGCCCCACTGTCGTGGCCCGCATCGCCGCGCTCACCCGGCCGGCTTCTCGACGAGTTCGGCAGAACTCTCGACGAAGAACCGGATCACGCTCTCGGGCAGCGGCCGGATCGACGTCAGGGGACAGCCGAGGAGGTGGCCCTGCCCTAGCCTCGCGCCATGTCCACGAACCGGCTCAGGTGCAGCTGGTGCGCGACGGTGATGGTCGCGGTGGGACCGTTACGGTGCTTGCCGAGGATGAGGTCCGCCTCGCCGCCGCGGGGGTCGTCCCGCTCGAACGCGTCGGGCCGGTGCAGCAGGATGACCATGTCGGCGTCCTGCTCCAGCGAGCCGGACTCACGGAGGTCGGACACCATGGGCCGCTTGTCGGTTCGCTGTTCCGGACCACGGTTCAGCTGACTGATGGCGACCACCGGAACCTCCAGCTCCTTCGCCAGCAGTTTGAGGCTTCGGGAGAATTCCGAGACTTCCTGCTGCCGGGACTCGACTTTCTTGCCGGAGGTCATCAGCTGGAGGTAGTCGACCACCACCAGGCGTAGATCGTGACGCTGCTTGAGCCGCCGTGCCTTGGCTCGGATCTCCATCATGGTCATGTTCGGCGAATCGTCCACGAACAGTGGCGCTTCGCTGATCTCGCTCATCCGCCGCGCCAGCTTGGTCCAGTCGTCGTCGCTCATCCGGCCCGACCGCATATCACCGAGTTTGATCTTCGCCTCCGCCGACAGCAGACGCATCACGATCTCGGTGCGGCTCATTTCCAGCGAGAAGATGACACTGGCCAACCCGTGCTTGATCGAGCAACTCCGCATGAAATCCATTCCCAGCGTGGAGTTGTGGGTCGGGATCATGGCGCGGCCGGCGAGATACAGATGCTCGGCATTGTCGACCTCGACGCAGCGCACCGGCACGCTCGGGACGCGCCGGACGTCGACCACGTATCGCGAGCCGGACGCGGTGGTATTCGCGCTCGCGCGTCGTTCCTTGTGCAGCAGGTGTTTCCGGTGCAGCCCGAACACCTGGTCGTCGGTGGCGAAGGTGAGTGTGTCAGCGACCGACGATGCTTCCGATCGGCCGCGAACTCGCTCACCCGAGCGATGGCAGCGGTATCCGAGGCCGACTATCAATTCCTCGACGTCCTGCGCCAGTCGCCGAGCGGTGACGGAGAACTGGACCGAGCCGGCGCGGGTGACGGTGCCGTCGGTATCCAGCAACCCGGCCAGCAGGGCTCGGCGTTGCCGCTCGGACGACCGGAGATAGCGGGCCGGAATGTGCTTGTTGCCCAGCACATCCAGGGTTCGCAGGCGGGGCTGGACGGATCCGGCGCCTTCCGCCTCGATGCGGGCCACGATCTCCGGGTCGGCCGTGGTCGGCTGCGCGGCTGCCGAAGTGCCGTCGCCGAGCCAGGCGCCGAGGGTGTACGGCGGGACCAGCAGGTCTTGTTCGGGCAGTTGCAGTGGCTCGGTGTTGACGACCGAGTGGTTGATGCGCCGATCGGCCGTCTCGCAACGAAGAGTGGCGGCGATCTCGGCGGTGGTACGGACCGCCGCGCACGTGCGCTGGTTGCGGGATCGGCCGATGCCGCTCGTCGCCTGCTGGGCCGATCGCCGCGACGCGCGGGTCTCGGTCAGCCATTGGTGCTGTTCGTCCGCGACAATGACCGTGCCGTCGGAGAATTCGACCTCGTAGCAGGGACGGTCCGGCAGGATCTCGGTGGCCGCCACGACCCGGGTGGGGCGGCCGTGGGCGTCCAGCAGTTCGTCTCCGACGGCGATGTCGCCCATGGTGGTCCAGCCGGTGGGGGTCGGCAGGGGGGTGTCCAGGGCGAGAGCCTTACCGACACCGGGTCGGGCCGCGACGATGATCATCTGGCCGGGGTGCAGGCCGTTGGTGATCTCGTCGAGTTCGCTGAAGCCGGTGGGGACGCCGAGGGACATGCCGCCGCGGCTGGCGATGGAGTCGATCTCGTCCATGGTGGGCTGGAGGAGTTCTTCCAGGGGTGAATAGTCCTCGGTGGAGCGGCGTTCGGTGACCTCGTAGATCTCGGCCTGGGCGCGGTCGACCACCTCGGCCACGTCCTGGCCGTCGGCGCCGGCGTAGCCGTACTGCACGATGCGGGTGCCCGCTTCGACCAGGCGGCGCAGGATCGCCTTCTCGGCAACGATTTCCGCGTAGTAGGAGGCGTTGGCGGCGGTGGGGACGGTCTGGGTCAGGGTGACCAGGTAGGGCGGGCCGCCGATGCGCTTGAGTTCGCCGCGGCGGTCCAGGGCGGCGGAGACGGTGACCGGGTCGGCCGGCTCGCCGCGGCCGTACAGGTCGAGGATCGCGTCGTAGACGGCCTGGTGGGCGGGGCGGTAGAAATCGCCGGGGCGCAAGACTTCCACGACATCGGCGATGGCGTCCTTGCTGAGCAGCATGCCGCCGAGCACCGACTGTTCGGCCGCCATGTCGTGCGGTGGCTGACGGCCGAAATCCTCTCCGGGGGCGTCCGAATACTCCGAGTGCCCGCGATCATCGACGACTGCCACCAGACTCGACCGTCCTCTCTCGTCACGCCCGGCGTCCGGACCTTCCGATGACACCTATCGATGACATCCGACGATGACGTTGTACGCCTGGGGACCGACACATTCGCGCCGGTGCACGCGCGTCACCTCGGCCGTTGCCGCTTTCCCGCAGGACAGTCGCAGCAAACCGAGGGTACGCGGTGCAAGCCTCGCCGAATCAGCCGTTCCGGGCGTCCGATCACCGCACCGGGGAAGAACCTAGGGGACCGGACTGGGGACTACAAACCCTGTTGTGTGCAGACCTGTGGATAAACTGGGCACAGTTCACCTGCTGTTGTGCAGCCTCTGTGTACTACTTGGGGATAAACGGCCGGAGTTCCGCACGAGCGCCAGGTAGCACTGTGTTCTCTGGGTTGTGCACTTGTGGATCAAATTCCCTACGGCGTGTCGTTCAAGGTGAACGGCCGGGCGTGTTGGGTTAACAAGTGCGCGTGCGGGGTGTGACCGCCGACACAATACGGTCGGTCGGTCTGCTGGTTGTCCACAAATCCGCAGGACCTGCGGATAAATCCGGCGCCGGATGCGGCGTGGATCACAATCGGCGGGGCACCGTCCCGTGACAGTTCACCTGCGAACCATCGGCTAACTATCCGCAAATATCGAGCGCGGGCAGGAGAAAGCCACCTCCGTACCGAAATACGGAGGTGGCTCGTCCGATGGTCGCGGCGGTCGCCGCGACGACGGGCGGTACTCGGTCGAGTACCGCCGCAGCGTCACTCGGCGGCGTCGACCTGCAGGTCGAACTTCGCGACCACATCGGGGTGCAGGTGCACCGCGACGGTGTGCTTACCGGTGCTCTTGATGTGCGCCTTGGGCAGCTCGATGCTGCGCTTGTCGACGACCGGGCCACCGGCCGCCTTGAGCGCGGCGGCGACGTCGGACGGGGTGACCGAGCCGAACAGCTTGCCGGTGCCCGCGGTCTTGACCGACAGGGAGACCGACTCCAGGCCCTGGATAGCCTGCTTCAGCTCGTTGGCGTGGTCCAGGTCGCGCACGCGACGGGCCTCCTGGGCCCGGCGGATGCCCGCGACCTGCTTCTCGGCGCCACGGGTGGCGGCGATGGCCAGGCCACGCGGCAGCAGGAAGTTGCGGCCGTAACCGTCCTTGACCTCCACGGTGTCGCCGGGGGCACCGAGGTTGTCCACATCAGCGGTCAGAATCAGCTTCATCGTGTGCCTCCCTCTCAGCGAGCCGTGGACACGTACGGCAGCAGCGCCACTTCGCGGCTGTTCTTGACCGCGATGGCGATGTCGCGCTGATGCTGCACGCAGTTGCCGGTGACACGACGGGCACGGATCTTGCCGCGGTCGCTGACGTACTTGCGCAGCAGCGCCGTGTCCTTGTAATCGATGACGATGCTCTTACCTTCCTTGCAGAAGGTGCACGCCTTTTTCTTCAGCACCTTTTCGCGCGCCGGTGCTTTGGCCATTGTTTTCTACTCCGTCATTTTTTGGGAACCGCAGGTGCGGGCCCGAGTCGTAGCCGTCTAGAACGGCGGTTCGTCGTCCATCTGGCCGCCCCCGAAGGAGCCTGCCGCGGGGGCGCTGCCCCAGGGATCGTCGCCGGCACTCTGGCCGCCGCGACCACCACCGGAGCCGCCGAAGCCCCCACCACCGCCACCGGAATTGGAGTTGCCGCCGCCGCTGAAGCCGCCGCCGCCACCTCCGCCGCCCCGCGTGGTCTTGTTGATCTTCGCGGTGGCGTACCGCAGGGAGGGACCCACCTCGTCGACCTCGAGCTCGACGACCGAGCGCTTCTCACCCTCGCGGGTTTCGTACGAGCGCTGCTTCAGCCGTCCGCTGACGATGACGCGCATGCCGCGAGTCAGGCTCTCGGCGACGTTCTCCGCCGCCTCGCGCCAGATGTTGCAGCGCAGGAACAGTGCCTCGCCGTCTTTCCACTCGTTGCTCTGCCGGTCGAACACGCGCGGGGTCGAAGCGACGGTGAAATTGGCCACCGCCGCGCCCGCCGGCGTGAATCGAAGCTCCGGATCGGCTGTCAAGTTTCCGATGACGGTGATGACCGTATCGCCTGCCATGGGGGTTCCTCCTGCATTCCGGTGCAGTCCGCGTGCACCCGTCGGTTGCGCTAGAGCCTAGAGAAAGACCCTGACGAATACCGGTGTGGTCCACACGGACACAGGGGATTTACTTGCCGTGGCGCAGGACCTTGGTGCGCAGCACGGTCTCGTTCAGCCCCAGCTGACGGTCGAGCTCGCTCACGGTGGCCGGCTCGGCGGTCAGATCGACCACCGCGTAGATGCCCTCGCTCTGCTTGGCGATCTCGTAGGCCAGCCGGCGGCGGCCCCAGATGTCGACCTTGTCGATCTTGCCGCCTTGTTGCGGGACCACGGAGAGCAGCTTGTCCAGGTTCGGACCGACAGTGCGCTCGTCCAGGGTCGGATCGAGGATGACCATCACTTCATAATGACGCACGGGAACCCATCACCTCCTGTGGACTGGAAACGGCCACGGACGGTCCGTGGCAGGAGGGGTCGTTGCGTCAGCAACCCGACAAGGTTACCTGAGGGTGTGTTCACCTGCGAAATCGGGCATCGGGGAGAGGTATATGGGCGGGGGACGAGTAGTCCACCTATCGTTGTGCGCATGTCCAGTCGACCCGCCGCCGGCGACACCGCCCGCACGGCGGGCCGGTGGACAGCGGCGATCGCGGTGCTGTTCTGCGCGGTGACGTTGTTGTTCGCCTACCTGAACAAGGCCCGGTGCGCGGGGCCGCCCTTCACCCCCGACGGCCGCAGCCTGATGTTCGACCGGGTCAAGGACGCGAAGGTCTGCTACTCCGACATCCAATTCCTCTGGCTGGGAAGGGATATCAACGCCCACATCTTTCCCTACGTGAACGGTGACATCACCGCCGACGGCACGCTGATCGGCGGGGCGGTGGAGTATCCGGTGCTCAGCGGACTGCTGATGTGGATCGGCGCGGCGGGTGTGCACAACGACGCCGACTTCCTGCTCCACTCGGCCCTGCTGCTGGCGCCCTTCGCGCTGCTCACCGCGTGGATGCTGGGCCGGCTGTCGGGTCCGGCGGCGATGTTGTGGGCGGTCGGCTCGCCGCTGGTGCTCTACGCCTTCCACAACTGGGAGTTGCCGGTGGTGTGCACCGCGGCCGGCGCCGTGTACGTGGTCGCCACGCTGACCCGGTATTCGCTGCGCACACGGGGGATCATCGCGGCCGTGCTGCTGGGGATCGGCTTCTGTCTCAAGCTCTATCCGGGCATCTTCGTGCTGCCGCTGCTGGTCTACCTGGTCACCGGGGGTGACGAGGTCCGTGCCGGGCGGGTGCGCCGCCGCGACGTCTGGTCCGCGGTACTGGCGGCGGTATCGGCCGTGGTCACCGTCGCGCTGATCAACCTGCCGTTCGCCCTGGCCGGATACGACGGCTGGCGGGCGTCGATCACGTTCCAGCAGTTGCGGCAGGCGGACATCACCACGAATTCCGTCTGGTACTGGGGAGTCCGGCCGATGTTCGGCGATCTGCCGGGCAGTGAGGCGTCCTTCCAGCAGTTCGTGTCGACGGTGTCGCCGGCGCTGGTGATGGCCGCGTTCGTGCTGGCGATGTGGTTGGGATGGCGGCGTTTCCAGACCTCCGGGGTCTTTCCGTGGGTCGGTGTGAGCGGAGCGATGCTGTGTGGATTCCTGCTTTTCCACAAGGTGCATTCGCCGCAGTACACCCTGTGGCTGGTGCCGTTCATGGTGCTGCTGGAGGTCCCGTGGACGGCGATCGGGTTGTACCTGCTGGCCGACGCCGCCATCGGGATCGGCGTGTTCCGCTATTTCTATGCCCTGGGGATGACGGGTTCGGCGGATCTCGAGGGGAATATCGTCCAGTTCGGGGTGTGGGGCCGCGCGATCCTGCTGGTGTACTTCTTCTTCGCCTTCGCCCGCGCCCGGCCGCGCGATCCGGATCCGGTGCCGGTGGTGGTCCGCCGGGCCACCGGCGAGCTGCTGCCGGTGGGTCACTGAGCGGCGGCCGGCAGATCGAGTATCGGGGCGGGAAGTGCTGCGGTACAAGGGAATTCGGTGATCAGGTGCCGTGTCGCTGCCGGAATGCGGCGCTCTTGGCGCGGTTGCCGCAGATCGCCATGTCACACCAGCGGCGCGAGCCGCCGCGTGAGGTGTCCACATAGAGGCGGGTGCAGTCGTCGCGCCCACATTGCTTCAGCCGCAGCCGATCCGGCCCGCCGTGAAGTTCGATCGCCGAGCGGGCGACGGCCGCGAGCGCGTCATCGATCGTGCCGGTGCGCCGGATCGTGCGCTCGGCGGTCAGTTCCACCGTGGGTGGGCGGCCCTGCGCGCGTTCGTTGAGCAGCCGCAGATCGGCCGGGTCGAGCGGTTCGCCGAGCAGGGTCGCCAGGCCCGACCGGTAGACGGCCTCCCGTAGTTCGACGGCCCGCCGCAGCGCCTCGGCATCGCAGCCGGGTGCGGCATCGAGCAGGTCGGCGGCCGTCAGCCAGTTCGCCAGGTCCGTGGCGGTGGTCATGGTGTCCCGGTATTCGGTGCTGCGCGCCTCGACGGTACCGGCGAAGTCCAGGGCGAGATTCCCGCTGACGAAGGTGAACACGGTCCCAGCATAACCACCTTGACAGGTTATGGAAACCGATGTCAGAGTAGCAACCAGTCAAGATGGTTACTCGGGTGGGAGGTACCGATGCGGACTCGGACACTGATGTCGGCGGCCCCGGCAGCTTTCGTACTGATGTGGAGCAGCGCGTTCATCGCCGGAATCATCGGGGTCGGCGCCGCGCCGCCGATGGTGTTGCTGTTCGGCCGATTCGGCTCGGCGGGCCTGGCGCTGGCGGTGTACGCCGTTGCGGTGCACGCGCAATGGCCGCGTGGCCGGCAACTCCTCCATGCCGTGGTGGCCGGTCTGCTCATGCAGATCGTGCAGTTCGGCGCCTTCTACACGGCGATGACCGACCATGTGTCGGCGGCGGTGGTCTCCCTGATCCAGGGCCTGAATCCGGTGGTGATCGCGCTGTTCGCCGGGCGGGTCCTGGGTGAGACGGTGACCCGGCGGCAGTGGCTGGGCTTCGCGGTCGGCGGTGTCGGTGTCGGGCTGGCGGTGCTGGACCAGTCGGCCTTCTCGGTCTCCGGGCTCCTGCTGTGCTTCGTCGGCCTGCTCGGCCTGAGCCTCGGGACGGTGTACCAGAAGCGGTTCACCCCGGAGATCGACTCCCGCTCCGCCACCGCCGTGCACGCCCTGGCCAGCGCACCCGTCGCCGGTCTGCTGGCCTGGGCATACCGGGATTTCCACATCGTCGACACCGGCCGGTTCGCCGGCGCCCTGGTGTGGATGGTGCTGGTGAACGCGATGGGCGCCTTCCTCCTGTTGAACGCCATGTTGCGGCGCTGGGACACCACCCGGGTCGGCAAGCTGTTCTTCGCCACCCCCGCGGTCACCGCGATCATGGCCTGGCTGGTGGTCGGCCAGCCGCTGCACCCGCTCACCCTCACCGGTCTGGCGGTCGGCGTGGTCGGCATGGTGCTGGCCGCCCGCCGCTCACCCGCGCCGCGACCGGCCCCGGCGGATTCCACCCCGATCATGACTCTCGCTGTCCCGCAACATGTCCGGGTGTCCGGCTGACAGTCGTGACCGGTCCCGCAACGGACTACCCGGCCACGAGGTCCATCGCGAATCGATCCGAGTTCGGCGCCCGATCCTCCGCTCAGGCGCCGGACTCCGCTGTGGCGCGGGGTATCCGGCCGCTCACGACCGTCCCGGCCGGTCCGGATTCACGCGGCCGGATTCTCTCGGGTCCGGCTCCGCGGGCTCGCGGCGTCCGGATCCTTCAGCAGCACCATGAATTCCGGGCATTCCACCAGCAGCTCGTGATCACATCCGGCCGCATGCCCGAGCGCGTCCCGCATCCGGATCAGCCGGGCGATGTCCGCGTCCACCTCGCGGGCCTTGGCCGCCAGCCGTGCCCGCAGCGCGGTGTCACCGGGAGTCGCGTGCAGTACCCGCTCGATCTCCGCGATGGTGAATCCGGCCCGCCGGGCGCAGGAGATCAGCGCCAGCCGGTCGACCACCCCGGGGTGGTAGCTGCGCCGCAGTCCGTTGCGGCCGGCGGCGACGATCAGCCCCTTCTTCTCGTAGAAGCGCAGCGCCGAGGGTGCCAGTCCGGACTGTGCCGCCACCTCGGCGATATCGAGCAGTTCCGGATCCATCGCGACTCCTTGACTTGAAGTGCAGTTCAAGTCACAGACTAGCCCACATGACGATTCATCACCTCAACTGCGGATCCGTCCGGCGGATCGAAGCCACCTATCCCGGCCGGGAACCCGCGGCCGCTGTCAACCGCTGGCTGTTGCACTGCGGCGACGCCTACTACCACCACCGCGAACTGGACGACGAGCCGCACCCGCATCCGATCCTGGACATGGTCCAGACCGGCTTCGAGGTGCACCGCGACCTACGCCTGGGCACCCAGGCCCGGCTGCGCGAACTGGTGCACCGCCACGGCGACGAGGTGACCCTGATCAGTGCTCATGATCCGTGGGAATGGCAACGGCTGCGACGGGAATCCGCGCCGGCCTGACCGGCGCCGGCTGCGGTTGCAGCCAGGGCGGCAGCCAGGGCAGCAGCGGGTCGGCGGCCCGGTCCAGGATGCCGCCCGCCGGGTCGTCCACCCCGCCGCGGCGCACCGGATCCGTTGCCGGACGGTAGATCTCGCGGACGATCAGCGCGCACAACGCGAGCACGGCCAGATCCCGCAGCGCCACCGTGCCGGTGAACCACTGCTCCGGCACGCCCTTGCGGTCGGTGCCCAGGTAGTAGTACATCCGCGGGAACCAGACCAGGGCGTCGACCGTCATCCAGGCCAACAGGATTCGCCGGTGCGGTAGCGCCAGCGCGGCCAGCGGCACCAGCCACAGCGAATACTGCGGACTCCACACCTTGTTGGTGATCAGGAAGGCCGCCACCACCAGGAAGGCCAACTGCGCCAGCCGCGGCCGCCGCGGTGCGGTGAGCCCGATGCAGCCGATGGCCGCGCAGGCCACCAGGAACAGCAGCAGCGACACCGCGTTCAGCAGGGTCGGGGTCTGTTCCGGATGCAGCGGCCCGTCGAAACCGCTCCAGCCGGTGAAGGAGGTGATCACGTTGTAGGCCGAATCCGGGTCGGCGTGCCGCTCGGTGTTGAGCCGGAAGAACTCCCACCAGCCGGCCCGGAACGGCACGGCGATCGGCAGATTCACCGCCAGCCACGCCGCCGCGGCGGCGGCGACGGTGATCCCCGCGGCGCGCAGCGGGCGGATCCGCGCCCCGGCCAGATACTCCCGGCAGGCCGCGGCGAAGCCGATATCGCTGTGCCGCACCAGATCTCGCAGTCCCGGTAGGCGCTGCCGGCTGTCGGTGCGCAGGCACAGCAGCACGATCGGGCCGAGCAGCAGCAGCGGGTACAGCTTCGCCGCGCCGCCGAGTCCCAGCAGCACCCCGGCCAGCACCGGCCGCCGCCGCGCCCAGGCCAGCATGCCGGTGGCCGCGAACGCCGTGGCCAGCGCGTCGAAATTGGTGAAGATGTGCACCAGCACCAGCGGCGACAGCGCCACCAGGGCGGCGTCCCACACCCGCCGCCCGGACAGCTGCGAGGACGCCCACACCGTCACCAGCCAGGCCAGCGCCAATCCCAGTGCGGCGGTGTCGAAATACAGCACCACCGGCAGCGCCTTGGGGGTGAGCCGGACCCGGCTCCAGGCGTAGGAGACCTCCGCCGCCGCGTACTGGTACAGCCCGGACAGCACCGGATACTCCATGTACCGGGTGTGCGGGTGGCCGTCGCCGTCGAAGTCGGTCCACTGCTTGCGATACGGGAACGCGAGCTCGTTGAGATGTTCGGCGCCGTACAGCGGCACCGTGTCCGAGTAGCACATCGCCACGTATTGCCGGCCGTTGGACCAGTCCAGTGTCGGCTGGCCGGCGCTGTCGGTGGTCTGCTGGATGCAGGCCGCCTTGCCGGCCCAGCCGAACGCCAGGAACACCAGGGCGAAGGCCATCAGGACCCGTAGCGGCGTCCAGAACCGGACCCGGCCGATGAGCGCGTGCTCACCGACCGGCCCGCCCACGAGCGGGGACAGCTGCGCGGTCAGCGTGTCGGTGCGACTCGGCTTGTCACGCCGGTCCGCCGACCGTAGATCCGGTGCCAGCGGCGCCGGCGACGTCTCCCCCGACTCCGGAACGCTCGCCACGGCCGGTGTCCGCACCAGTTGCTGCTGCTCGGTCACGGGACCAGAGGCTACCGTTGCCGAGTCGGATAGGTCCCGTTTCCGCTGGCCCCGTTCCCGGTACCGCCCTGGGAGTATCCGCTGTTACCGCTGGTCGTGGGTGTCGCGCCCTCCGAGGTAGCCAACGGCTGCCCCGGCATCGGACCGCCGTCCGCCGGCTGCTGGTCGTCCTGCGACTGCTGCTGCTGGGGTTGCTGCCGCGGGTTCGGCGCCAGTCCGGGGACCGGAATCCGCACGCCCGGCAGGATTTCCATCTGGGACGGGGTGACCACCACCGGCGGCTCGAACGGCGCGCGCGGGGTGGACGACGGCGGGGTGTAGGGCGCGGACCAGGACGGCACACCTGCCTGGCCGCCGATCGCGGCGGGCTTCGGGAAGTCTTCGTTCGACGTGCCCTTGAGCGCGCCGTCCATGGTGTCCTTCCAGATGTTCGACGGCAGGTTCGACCCGTACATGATGGAGCCGCTGGGCGTCTTCAGCGCCACGCCCTGCTCGGTACCGGCCCAGACGGCGGTCGCCAGCGAGGGAGTGAAGCCGATCATCCAGGCGTCGCGGTTCTGGCCGGTGTCGCCCAGCTGGGTGGTACCGGTCTTGGCGCCGGACTTGCGGCCGCCCGCGAGGTTGTGGTTGAGCGACCACGCGGCGATCGGCTCCATAGCGGCGGTCACGTTGTCCGCCACCGCGGCCGAGACCCGCTGCTCGCCGGGCACCTGACCGCGGTCGAGCAGCACCGTGCCGTCGGCGGCCACGACCTTCTGCACGAAGTGCGGCTTGTGGTAGATGCCGGAGGCGGCGATGGTCGCGTACGCCGAGGCCATGTCCAGCGGCCGCACCTGGTACTGGCCCAGGATGATGCCGTTGTTGGGGCCGCTGCCGTCGGCCTCGGTCAGGGTCTTGCCGACGCCGGGGATGGTGTCCGGGATGCCGAGCTTGTGCGCCATCGCGGCGATCTTCTCCGGGCCGCCCTGCATGTCCAGCTCCATGCGGTAGAAGCTGGTGTTCAGCGAGCGCTTGAGCGCCTCGGCGATGGTGCAGGTGCCACAGGTCTCACCCTCGGCATTGGTGATCTTGATGCCGTTCACGTTGAGGTCCGCGCTGTCGTACAGCGTCGACAGCGGCTTGCCCAGTTCCAGATTCTCGGCCAGGCCGAACACCTTGAACGTCGAGCCGGACATCAGGCCCGCGTTGGCGAAGTCGAAGCCCTGGCCGTTGTCACCGCCGTAGTACGCCTTGACCGCGCCGGACTTCGGATCGATCGACACCGCGGCGGTGCGCACCTCGTCGCGCTGGCCGTCCATGTCCTTGTGCACCGCGTCGATCATGGCCTGCTGCATCTTCGGATCGATCGTGGTGGTGATCGTCAGGCCCTGGGTGTTCAGCTGGTGCTCGTTGATCCCGGCCTCGGCCAGCTCGCTGAGCACCTGGGTCTTGATCAGGCCCTCCGGGCCCGTCTCCAGGGTGTCGCTGCTGGTCTGCGCCGCGGTGACGACCTGCGGGTACTCCATCTTCTGGCGGTCGGCCGCGGCCAGGTTGCCGCCGGCGACCATGCCGTCGAGCACGTAGTTCCAGCGGGTCTGGGCGCCCTTCGGATTCTTCTCGGGATCGAGATTGGACGGCTGCTGGATCGTGGCGGCCAGCACGGCGCCCTCGGCGACCGACAGGTCCTGCACCTTCTTGTCGAAGTAGGCCTTGGACGCCGCGTCGATGCCGTAGGCGCCGCGGCCGAAGTAGATGGTGTTCAGGTACGCGGTGAGGATCTGGTCCTTGCTCCACTGCTGCGCCATCTTGGCCGAGATCACCAGCTCGCGCACCTTGCGCGACAGCGAGTGCTCGTTGCCGACCATGGCGTTCTTCACGTACTGCTGGGTGATCGTCGAACCACCGCCGGCATCCTCCTGGCCGGTGGCGTTGCGGTACAACGCGCGGCCGAAGCCGGAGATCGAGAAGCCCGGGTTGGTGTAGAAGGTGCGGTCCTCGGCGGCGATCACCGCGTTGCGCACGTGCGGCGGGATCTGGTCGATGGTGACATCGGTGCGGTTGCCCTGCGGCGGCACCACCTTGCCCAGCACGCTGGACCCGTCGGAGGCGTAGATGGTGGCCACCTGATTGGTCTTCAGATCGTCCGGCTGCGGCACCTTGACCGTGGTGTAGGACAACAGGAAGGCCGCGCTGGGCGCGATGAAGGCCAGTGCGATCAGGACGTACAAGGTGCGGCGGACGATCCGCCACGGCGAGCGGCGTCTGCGCGGCGGTCTGCCGCCGGGCCCGCCGGGACCGCGGCCGTTGCGGCCCGGCCCGCTCGGCGGTGCGCCGCCGCCCGCGGGGCGCATCGCGCGCTGCACCCGCCGGGTGGGGCTGTCCAGCGCCTCGGCCGGAATCTTCTGGGTGGCCTGGGAATCGGAGCCGGGGCCCGGCCGGCCGGGCTGCTCGACCCGGCGGGTGGGCCCGGTCGGTGGCCGGTTCGGGTCGCGCGGGGGCTGCCCGCCCCGCGGCGGCTGGCCGCCGGGACCGCGCGGCGGATCGTTCGGGCCGCGTGGCGGATCGTTGGGACCGCGCGGCGGGAGCGGCCGCCGCGGGTCACCGTCCTGTGGCCCGCGGCGCACCGTCGGATCGCCGGGCTGGCCGGGCTGCGGGGGCCGGCCGGGATTGCGCGGCTGGCCACCCTGCGGCGCGGGACCCTGCCCCGGACGAATCGGCGGCAGCGGACGGCCCGGCGGCGGGCCCGCCGGGCGGGGCGGCGGATAACCGCCCGGGCCCGGTTGTGGGCCCCCCGGGGGGCGTCCGCCGTGCGGTCCATCGTCATAGGGCGAAGTCACAGGCTGGATCTCCATTACTCGAAATCGGTCCGGGTCGCGCTGGCTGCGGGCACGCGGGTGCCCCCCATCTCAGCCGAAGGTCCCCATCATTCGGCGGCGGTCCGACGGGTGCCGGCCCGCCGACGAGTGGGCGTCGGCGCGCGACCGAGGAGGTAGGACTGCACCAGATGGTTCCAGCTACAGGACCGACACACCTCGACGTCGTGCACCGAGAATTCCTCACGAGATTCGGCCAGCCGGGCCAGCTCCTCGGGTGTTCGCGCGGAGCCGGCGATCGGACCCAGCCCCTCGCCGTAGACCCACGATACGAGGGTCAGCTGTTCCTTGCGGCAGATGGGGCAGGTGTTCTCACTCGGCCGCCCGTGAAACTTCGCCGCGCGCAGCAGATACGGATTCGCGTCGCAGACCTCGGTCACCGCGACCCGGCCCGCGTAGACATCGGACAGCAGCAACCGGCGCCGGAGCGCGTAGTCGACCACCTGCCGCTGGATTTGCACGCCACCCAGAGTAGCGGCCCGCGCTGAGGCCGGGTGTGGCGCTTTCGGGCCGATGGGCCGTGGTTCCGAACACGCTGCGCGAAGATGTATCGCTCCGATATAGTGGGTAGTCGCATCCATCGGTTAGGTTTGCACGACAGTCAGGAGGTGGAGCCCGATGCTCGAGCTGGCGATTCTCGGGCTGCTCCTGGAGTCGCCCATGCACGGCTACGAGTTGCGCAAGCGGCTCACCGGCCTGCTGGGGCCGTTCCGGGCCTTCTCCTACGGATCGCTGTATCCGACCCTGCGCCGCATGCAGGAGGACGGACTACTCGCGGAGGAGAGTCCGGCCGGAGCGGTCACGCGCCGCGCCCGGCGGGTCTACCAGCTGACCGAAACCGGCCGGGAGCGGTTCAGCGAACTGCTCGCCGACACCGGCCCGCAGAACTACACCGACGACGGCTTCGGCGTCCACCTCGCCTTCTTCAACCGCACGCCCGCCGAGGCGCGGATGCGGATCCTCGAAGGCAGGCGACGGCAGGTCGAGGAGCGCCGAGAAGGGCTGCGCGAGGCGATCAAGAAGGCCAGCGGAACCCTGGATCGCTACACCCGCCAGCTCCACCAGCTCGGCCTCGAATCGAGTGAGCGCGAAGTGCGCTGGCTCAACGAGTTGATTGCAGCAGAGCAATCACTGAACGCGGCACCACAGAAAGAGGGAAATATCGGCCATGAGTGATGTCAACACGGCTGAACACGCGAATCAGATTCGCGTCGCCATCGTAGGTGTGGGTAACTGCGCGTCCTCGCTGATCCAGGGCGTCCAGTACTACAAGGATGCGGACGAGACCTCGACCGTGCCCGGCCTCATGCACGTCAAGTTCGGCCCCTACCACGTCCGCGATGTGAAGTTCGTCGCCGCGTTCGACGTCGACGCCAAGAAGGTCGGTTTCGATCTGTCGGACGCGATCTTCGCCAGCGAGAACAACACCATCAAGATCTCCGATGTGCCGCCGACCGGCGTGACCGTGCTGCGCGGCCCGACGCTGGACGGCATCGGCAAGTACTACGCGGAAACCATCGAGCTGTCCGAGCTCGAGCCCGCCGATGTGGTGAAGACGCTGAAGGACGCGAAGGTCGACGTCATGGTGTCCTACCTGCCGGTGGGTTCCGAGGAGGCCGACAAGTTCTACGCGCAGTGCGCGATCGACGCGAACGTCGCGTTCGTCAACGCGCTGCCGGTGTTCATCGCCTCTGATCCGGTGTGGGCGCAGAAGTTCGTCGACGCCGGTGTGCCGATCGTCGGTGACGACATCAAGAGCCAGGTCGGCGCCACCATCACCCACCGCGTGATGGCGAAGCTGTTCGAGGATCGCGGCGTGCAGCTCGATCGCACCATGCAGCTGAACGTCGGCGGCAACATGGACTTCAAGAACATGCTCGAGCGCGAGCGGCTGGAGTCCAAGAA
This sequence comes from Nocardia sp. alder85J, assembly GCF_020176955.2. Taxonomy (GTDB): domain Bacteria; phylum Actinomycetota; class Actinomycetes; order Mycobacteriales; family Mycobacteriaceae; genus Nocardia. The sequence continues at coordinate 153,328 of NZ_JAIUCZ020000008.1, read as the reverse complement.
GATCTCCAAGACCCAGGCTGTCACCAGCAACCTGAAGAAGGAGATGGGCGCGGGCGACGTGCACATCGGCCCGTCCGATCACGTGGGCTGGCTGGACGACCGCAAGTGGGCCTATGTCCGGCTCGAGGGCCGGGCCTTCGGCGATGTGCCGCTGAACCTGGAGTACAAGCTCGAGGTGTGGGATTCGCCGAACTCGGCGGGCATCATCATCGACGCCATCCGGGCGGCGAAGATCGCCAAGGACCGCGGCCTGGGCGGCCCGATCCTGCCGGCCTCGGCCTACCTGATGAAGTCGCCGCCGCAGCAGATGGCCGACGACATCGCCCGCACCGAGCTCGAGGCCTTCATCGCTGACCGCCCCTCCGCGAGTTAGGCCGTGTCGTAGGAGCCTCGGGAGTGCGTCGCAGGTTCCCATCCGGGTTGACGCTCGGATGGGACTTTCCCGGGGAGTCACCCGTGTTCTCGCGGTGATCTGCCGGTACCTCTGCAACTCGGTATTCGCCGGTTGCAGAGGTACCTTTGTCAATCCAGGGAGACGTAGACCTCTACCGAGGCCGGGCCGGTGTAGCGCTCCAGTTCGGCGGTGTGGGAGCGGGTGATGGTGCCGGCGCTCTCGGCTCGGGCGACCTGGGCCCAGGCGGTGCGGAGCAGGTCGTACGGCTTGTCGGTGACGACGAAGCGGGCGTAGCGGCCGGCCGGGATGCGGGTGAGGACGTCGCCGGTGTCGAGGTCGTCCAGGGTGGACAGTTCGTAGCCCAGCACCGCGACCGCGTGGTCGTTCTGGCCGATGTAGGCGGCGACCCGGGCGGCGTCCTTCTGCCGGGCCAGGTAGCGGTCCCAGGTGAAGTTCACCAGGTCAAGATCGCGGGCGGTCACCTCGCGGCCGGCCAGTGGCACCGTGAGACCGCCGACCAGGCTCTCCGCCAACCGCACGATTTCGAAATCCACGCGTACCCCTCTACCTGTTGCGGTCCGGCGTGGCGTCGTCGGCCAGGGCCACGAACACCTCGACGGTGTGCGAATCCGGATAGTGTTCGAAATCACCGGTATACGACCGCACCAGCGTCCCGGCGGCCTCGAGATCCCACACCGCCCGCCAGATCGACACGATGATGTCGCCCAGATTGTCGCCGGTGTGCAGGAAGCGGGCGAACCGGCCGGCCGGGACCCGCGCGAGCACGTCGCCGGGTTGTAGGTCGGCCAGGCTGTCGCAGCGGTAGCCGACGATATGGGTGAGGTACGAGCCGATCTCCGGCGCATGGTCCACATACGCGGTGGCCGGGGGACCGGGCAGGGTACGGGCGAGATTGCGCTTCCACGCCTCCTCGACCTTCAGCCGGCGCGGGCCCTCGACCGCCAGCGCCGGACTGCGGAGCACAGTCCCGGCTACCAGCGTTTCGTGGCGCTCAACGACATTGAAGTCCATCGGTGTCGCCCCTATGTCTCGTGCTGTATGGAATCCCACCCGGCTCCCTGGTCCATCACTGTCGCGCACATCCTTCCGCATCCTGCCACCGTCGCGCCGTATCGGCCCATCGCACCGCGCGGCGACCACCTGTGAGAACCCCTGGCGCACCACGCTTCACGCATCCCACCCTAATCGGCGCGCCACGCGCGATGGCCGCATAACGAATTCGCGCTCTGCCTACCTTAGGCCGGGGGCGTGGATGCCGGGGAAGATCTCGCTGGGCATCGGCTCGGGTTGTGGTTCCGGCGCGGGTGCGGGCTGCGGTGCGGGCGGGATGATGATCTGCGGCGGCGGCGCGCTCGGCGGGGCCAGCACGTCGAAGGGTCCCTGACCGGGCGCGGCCGGCGCACCCGAAACCGACGGCCCGGCCGCGACGGACGGCCCCGTGGTGGGGGACGCGGGCGGTACGGACCAGAACGGCCCGGGCGCGATCGACGGTTCCGACGGCGCCGCGAACTCCTCGACCGGGGTGCCGTGCAGGGCCCCGTCCATGGTCTGTTTCCAGATGTCCGACGGCAGGGTGGAACCCCAGATGGCGGCGCCGTGCGCGGTGCGGATGGCCTCGGACTGCGCCGTGCCGATCCACACCGCGGTCGACAGCGACGGGGTGAAGCCGATCATCCAGGCGTCCTTGTTGGCGCCGGTGTCGCCGAGCTGGGTGGTGCCGGTCTTGGCCGCGACCGGCCGCCCGCCCGCCAGTGTGTGCCCGTTGGAGTAGCCCGCGATCGGCAGCATCGCCTGGATGGTGGTGTCGGCGATGGTGCGGGGCAGATGCTGTTCGCCCGGCGGCAGCGCCCCCTTCGCGCCCTGCGCGCCACGATCCAGCAACACCCTGCCGTCGCCGGTGATCACCTGCTGCACGAAGTACGGCCGGTGGTAGATGCCGTCCGCGGCGATGGTGGCGTAGGCCGACGCCATATCGATCGGCCGCACCGAATACGAGCCGAGCACGATCGAGGGCGTGGGGATGCCGTCCGGCTCGGTCAGGGTGCGGCCGGTCACGCCCGGAATCTGTTCCGGGATACCGGCCTCGTGCGCGGCGTCGGCGACCGCCTTCGGCCCGACCGCCTCGGTGAGCCGGTAGAAGCTGGTGTTCAGGGAGCGTTTGAACGCCTCGGCCAGCGAGCAGACGCCGCAGGAGTCGCCCTCGGCATTGGTGACCTTGGTGTCGTTGACGGTCACCGGCGCGCTGTCGAGCTGATACGACAACGGCATGCCCTGTTGCAGCGCGGCGATCACCGCGAAGGTCTTGAACGCCGACCCGGTCTGCAACGGGGCCTGCGCGAAATCGAAGCCGACCCCGTCCTCGCCGCCGTAGTAGGCGCGCACCGCCCCGCTGCGCGGATCGATCGACACCACCGCGCTGCGCAGATCGGGTGGCTGCCCGCCGAGGGTGTTGTGCACGGCGTCGAGGGCGGCCTGCTGGGCGCGGGCGTCGACGGTGGTGACGATGCGCAGCGCGCCGGTCTCCACCTCCTGGTCACCGATGCCGGCCTCGCGCAACTCCTGGAGTACCTGGCTGCGGATCAGCCCGGTGGGCCCCTGCGCGCCGTCGTCGACCATGGCCGCGATCGGGACGATCGGCGGGAACACGGTGGCGTCGCGATTGCCGGGCGCCAGCCAGCCCATCTCCACCATGCCGTCGAGGACATAGGCCCAGCGTTGCTTCAGCTGGTTCGAGTGGGTCTCCGGATCCAGTAGCGCGGGGGTGCGCACCACCGCGGCCAGGACCGCGCCCTCGGCCAGGGTCAGCTCCGGCACCAGCTTGTTGAAATAGGCCCGCGCGGCGGCGGCGATCCCGTACGCGCCGCGGCCGTAGTAGATGGTGTTGAGGTACGCGGCGAGGATGTCGTCCTTGTTCCACTGCCGGGCCATCTTCGCGGAGATGATCAGCTCGCGCATCTTGCGCGACAGCGTGCGCTCCGAGCTGAGGAACGCGTTCTTCACGTACTGCTGGGTGATGGTGGAACCGCCGCCGGCGTCGTCGTGACCGAACAGATTGTCGCGGGCGGCCCGCAGATAGGCGCCGGTGTCGTACCCCGGATTGGAGTAGAAGTGCCGGTCCTCTGCGGAGAGCACCGCGTACCGGACCGGTTGCGGCACATCGGACAACGGGACCGGGGTGCGGTTGCCCTCCGGGGGGACCACCTTGGCCAGCACCGTGGCGCCGTCGGAGGCGAAAACGGTCGCGATCTGATTGGTACGCACGGCCGCCGGATCCGGGATCTCCGCACTCCAGTAGGCCAGGGCCAGTAGCAGCGACGGGATGATCACGAAGATCAGCGCCAGCGCCAGCGCGACGCGCAGGATGCGCTGGGCCCGGGTGCGGCGCGGTCGGGGCGCGGACGGATCGGCCGCCGGTTTCGACCGTCGTTGCAGCCGGGTGCGGGGGTGGCGGCGCTTCGCGGCCGCGGCCTTGCGGGCGGCGGTGACGGATTCGATCTCGGCCCAGCCGGCCACCGTGGCGATGCCGGGCCGCGACTCACCTTCGCCCTGTCCGCGCGACTCGCCGCGGCCGGGCCCTCTGCGAATCGAGCTCACGGGCATCTCCTCCCGGAGAAATCGGTGAACCTGTACGAGTCATCGGTGTAACCGCACCACGAACGAGAATAACGCAGAGCGCACACAACCCCACCGCGCCAAGATGATTCGCGATCGTATCAGCACCGGCCGACACCTGATCCGGCGCGACGGACCCGTGATCAGCTCTTGACGCCGCCCGCGGTGAGACCGGCGATGATGCGGCGCTGGAAGATCAGCACCATGATCACCAGCGGCACCGTGACCAGCGTGCCCGCCGCCATGATCTCGACGTACGGCGGCACCTTGGGATCGTTACCGGAGAACCGCGAGATCGCGACCGTGACCGGTTCGGTCTTGTCCGCCGACAGCAGCCGGGCCAGCAGGTACTCGTTGACCGCCGCGATGAACGCCAGGATGGCAGTGGTGAACACGGCCGGCGCCGCCAGCGGCAGCATCACCAGCCGGAACGCCTGCAACCGGCCGGCGCCGTCGATGCGCGCGGCCTCCTCCAGCTCCCACGGCAGTTCGGTGAAGAACGACGCCAGCGTGTACACCGTCATCGGCAGCACGAACGAGATGTTCGGGATGATCATCGCCTGGTAGTGGCCGATCCAGCCGATATCGGTGAACAGCTGGAACAGCGGCGTCACCAGCACCACGACCGGGAACATCGACGCCGACAGGATCAGCCCCGACACCACCGACCGGCCGCGGAAGTTCAGCCGGGCCAGCGTGTAGGCGGCGAGGATGCCCAGCAGCAGCGCGATCGCCATGGTGGCCAGCCCGATGATCACGGAGTTGACCAGCGCCCGGCCGAAATCGTTCCCGCGGGTGGTGTCGAACACGTGCTGGAAGTTGGCCAGCGTGACGTGCGTCGGCCACGGCGTGGAATCGAAGGTGTAGGCCGGATCGCGGAACGCGGTGACCGCCATCCAGTAGAACGGCCCCAGGCCCCAGACCAGCACGATCAGCGCGGCGACGTAGATCCGCGCGGACTTCAGACGTTTCAGCATCAGTGCGCCTTCCGCTGCTCTTCCTGGGTGGCGACGGCGTTCGCGCCGAGCACCTTCACCAGCAGGAACGCGACCGCGAAGATCATCAGGAAGGTGATCACCGACAGGGCCGAGGCACTGTTCGGGCCCTGCCGCACCTGGTCCACGACCAGCATCGAGATCGTCCGGGTGTGCGGGTTGCCCTGCATCATGATCGCGGGCAGGTCGTACAGCCGCAGCGCGTCCATGGTCCGGAACAGCACCGCCACCAGCAGCGCGGGCTTGAGCAGCGGCAGCGTGATCCGGGTGAACCGCTGCCATGCCGAGGCGCCGTCGACCCGCGCGGCCTCGTAGACATCGGCCGGGATCACCTGCAATCCGGCCAGCAGCAGCAGCGCCATGAACGGCGTGGTCTTCCAGACGTCGGCGATGATCACCGCGAACCGGGACGGCCAGGGATCGGTCTTCCACAGGATGTGGGTGCCGAAGAGGTGGTTCACCACGCCGTCGTACTGGAACATGTACTCCCACAGCCGGGCCGTCACCGCGGTCGGGATCGCCCACGGGATCAGCACCGCCGCCCGCAGGATCGCGCGGCCGTGGAAGGTCTTGCCCATCACGGCGGCCATCCCGAGCCCGAGCGACGTCTCCAGCAGCACGGTCACCACGGTGAACAGCAGGGTGATGCCGATCGCCGCCCAGAACTGTGAACCCAGATTGCCGGTCGGGCAGGTCTCGACGCTGCCGTCGGGCAATTGGCACTGCTGCAACAGCCAGTGTGTGTAGTTGTCGAAGCCGGCGCCGCCGCCCTGCACGAACATGCCGGTGGCCGGATCGAGCCCGGAGTCCTTCTGGAAGGACATGATCAGCGCCCGCACCACCGGATAGCCGATGACGACGGCCAGCGCCACCAGCACCGGCGCGACGAACAACCAGGCCCGGCCCGAACCGGGCAGCCGCAGCCGGCGGGTGCGGGCGGCCGCCGGTTCGGGTGGGGTCGGACGAGTGGCCAGGTCGGTTGCTCCCGAAGGATCTGACACCGTGACTCTTCTCCTACGGGAACGACTCGACGGGACTGCGAGCGCCGGTTACGAACCGGCGGCCTCGATGCCCTTCTGCATGCCGGTGATCGCGTCGTCGACGGACTTGGTCCCGGTCAGGGCAGCATAGGCGTTCTCGGAGATGGCCTTGGACACCGCCGGGTAGAACGGGGTCACCGGCCGCGGCACGGCGCTGGCGATGGAATCCTTCAGCGCGGGCAGGTAGGGCATCTTCGCGATCAGCGCCGGATCGTCGTAGAGCGAGGCCCGCACCGACGGCAGCGCGCCGTCGGCCACGATGTGCTGCGCGTCCTCGCCGATCAGGAAGCGCAGGAAGTCCAGGGCGGTGGCCTTGTTCTTCGAGTAGGCGCTGATCGCCGCGTTGTAACCGCCGAGGGTGGAGGCGCCGATGCCGTCCTTGCCGGGCAGCGGCGCGACCGCGGTGTCGCCCTTGACCGCCGAGGAGTCGGCGTTGGCCGAACCGTAGAAGCTCGGCCAGGTGCGCAGGAACAGCAGTTTGCCCTGGGCGAAGGCGTTCTGGCTCTCGGTCTCGGTGAAGGAGGTGGCCTCCTTCGGGATGTCGCCGTTCTTGAAGGCGTCGGCGAGTACCTGCAGGCCGGCGCGCGACTGCGGGCTGTCGACCGTGGGGGTCTTGCCGTCCGGGCCGACGAAGGTGCCGCCGAAGGCGTTGATCACCTCGGCCGAGTTCACGGTCAGGCCCTCGTAGTTCTTGAACTGCCCGGCGTAGCAGTCGATTCCGTGCGACTTCGCCACGTTGCAGTCGGCCAGCAGCTCGGACCAGGTCTTCGGCGGGGTCTGGAGCAGGTCCTTGCGGTAGAACAGCAGGCCGCCGTTGGTGTTGAGCGGGGCCGCGTACAGGTTGCCCTTGTAGGTGGCGCTGGCCACCGTCGGCGACAGCAGGGTGGAGGTGTCGATCGAGAACGAATCCTTCAGCGGCTGCACCCAGCCCTTGGCCGCGAATTCGGCGGTCCACGGGACGTCCAGCGCCATCACGTCGTAGTCCGGCTGCTTGGCGGTCAGGTGCTGAGCCAGGTCGTCGTACTGCTGGGAGGCGTCGTTGGACTGTTCCTTGAAGGTGACCTTCTCGTCCGGATGCGCGGAGTTCCAGCGGTCGACCAGTTGCTTCACCACACCGGTCTCGGTGGTGTCCTTACCCTCGACGAAGGTGATCGGCCCGCGGCCGGACAGATTCTCGGTGAGCGGGTTGACGCTGCTCGAACTGGAGCAGGCGCTGGTGAACGCGGCGGTCAGCAGGGCGACCGACGCCGCTGCCAGCGCCGCGCGGGACACGAGAGATGTACGTCGGGGCGCCATCTTGTTCAAAGCCATCGCGGATACTCCAGGGTCGAGACGTGAGCGCCAGCACACTCAGCCGGTTGCCCTTGGCAAGATACATGGTCGTCACTTCGCCCGCCCGAGGAGTGTCGGTCCGTTCTCGTATCCTGGCCGCCATGTCCACCCAGACCGGCGCCGCGCCCCAGGACAAGCTGCTGACCCGAATCGGCGGCCTGCTGCGGCAGGCCGAGTCGACCGACAACGAGCACGAGGCCGAGGCCTTCCTCGCCGCCGCCCAGCGGCTGGCCACCCGCTCGTCGATCGATCTGGCGGTGGCCCGCGCGCACGTGGCCGGGCGGGAGCGCCGCGCCGCCCCCGTGCAGCGGATGATTCCGATCGGCACGCCCGGAAAGCGCGGATTGCGCACCTACGTGCAGCTTTTCGTGGCGATCGCCACCGCCAACGACGTGCGCTGCGATGTGGCCCGCTCGTCGACCCAGGTCTACGCGTACGGATTCGACTCCGACATCGCCACCTGCGAGGCCCTCTACGCCAGCCTGCTGGTACAGATGGTGCGAGCCTCGGACCAGTACATCAAGTCGGGCGCCTACAAGTCGGCCACCGTGGAGAAGATCGTGGCGGAATCCCGATGGGGCCGTACGGTCCAGCGCCGGGTCCAGGCCCCGGTAGCCCCGGTGACGGCCCGCCTGAACTTCCAGATGGCCTTCGCGGCCCGCATCGGCCGCCGCCTGGCCTCGGTACAGGCCGACGTCCGGGCGGAGGCACTGCGCGAGGAGAGTGCGGCCCCCGGCACCGCGGTGGCCCTGCGCGACAAGGACGTCGAGCTGAAGGACTTCTATTCCAGCACCTCACAGGCCCGCGGCACCTGGCGCGGCCCCCAGGAGTCCGCGAGCTACTCGGCCGCCGCCCGCCGCGCCGGCGACCGCGCCGGCCGCGCCGCACGCCTGGGCACCGCCCCCGAACTGGGCGCGGCACGTGGGCAATTGGACGAGGGCCGATGAGCATGCCGTGTCCCGGATGCGCCACCGGCATCTGCACGCCGCGCGCATATGCGCTCGGTTCGGCATCGCCCGGAATCACGCACGTCGATGCGGTCGGGTACCGAATGCCCGTGCGCCGGGTCGTGCCCGCGTGAGCCCGCGATGAGCGGTACCCGAGACGCGCAGCGAGCCCGGGTGTACGACGCGGAGGGCTTGGTGCGCCGGATGTTCGAGCGTGCCGACGAGCACGGCGCCCGCACGGTCGAACTGCACGGCTCACACCTGACCCTGCCGATCGAGCGCAGATTCGCCTCGGTCGAATCGGTACAGAGCTACGCGGACAAGGTGCTGTCCCTGAATTGGGTACGCGCGCAATGGGATCGCGCCACCGTGCCGATCCGGGTGCGCGCTCGATCGGGAGCCCTGGCGGCCCACTACGAATTCGACACCGGTGTCCTCGCGGTCCCCCTGCACACCGGCGGAACCGCTTGGGCCCTGCGCGAGTTGGTGGTTCTCCACGAACTCGCCCACCACCTGGAACCCGCCGGAGCCGACCTGGCAGCGCACGGCCCCGAATTCTGCACTCGCTACCTCGATCTGGTGGACGGGATCGTCGGCCCGGAGGCCGCGCTGTTGCTGCGCACCACGCTGCTCGGTTGCGGCGCCCGCCTGGGCTGACGACCCGCTGCGCACCGACCGGAACCGGCGATCAGCGCAGCAACAGCCGCACCCGTTCGAGGCGGGTGCGCCACCAGGCGGTCCGGTCCGGGTCCGGGTGCCGGAAGCGGCGCAGCAGTGCGGGATCCGGGGTCGGTGGGGCTTTCGGAACCGGGAGGAAACCGTCGACCGGGCGTGATGATTCGGCGACCACGTCTCCGTCGAACAGCTTCACAGTGCCCAGGCCGCAGGCGAAATCGAGCTCCGGCAGTGCGCCGGCCAGCGCCAGTTGGGCCGAGAGGCCGACGCTGGTCTCCAGTGCGGAGGACACCACGCACGGCAGTCCGGTGGCCTCGGCGACCTTCAGCGCGCGTCGCACGCCGCCGAGCGGGGTGCATTTCAGCACGGCGATATCGGCCGCCGCGGCGACATCGACCCGCAGCGGATCGCCGGCGCGGCGGATGGATTCGTCGGCGGCGATCCGGACACCGGTCCGCCGCCGGACGGCCGCCAATTCCTCGATGTCGCGGCACGGTTGCTCGACGTATTCCAGTCCGCCCGCGGCATGTTCGATCTTCTGGATGTGGTGGACCGCGGTCTCGACATCCCAGACGGCGTTGGCGTCCACCCGGATCGCGCCCTCGGGCCCGAGCGCGGCCCGGACGGCCTCGACCCGGGCCAGATCCTCGGTGAGCGAACCGGGGTGATCCGCGATCTTCACTTTCGCGGTGCGGCAACCGGATTCGGCGACGATCGCGTACGCGCGCTCCGGATCCACCGCGGGCACGATGCAATTCACCGGAATCCGATCCCGCACCGGCGCCGGCCATCCGACGGAGATCTGTTCCACCGTGGTGGCCAGCCACCCGGCGGCCTCCCGGTCGTCGTATTCGGCGAAGGGACAGAATTCCCCCCACCCGAGCGGCCCCTCGATCAGCACACCCTCCCGCACGGTGATCCCCCGGAACCGGTTGCGCAGCGGAATGGCGTAGACGAACGCGGACCGCGGATCCAGCAGATCGCTCATGGGCTCAGCCTAGGACCCGGCCCGGCCGAACGGGCCCAGCCTGTCCGCACTCGCCCGCGCTACCCGGGTCGGACTCGCGTCGACCTGCTCACGAGGTTCGGCCGCTCGGGTCGGCTGGGACGGTCTGCGCGCGGCCGGATTTCCGATCGGGACAGTTCGATCACCTGTGCCGTCGATTGTCGGCGGCAGTGAGACGGTCCCGGTGCGGCCGGACCTGTGGCGCGGCGGCATCGGTCGATGTATCCGCAGGTGTCACGGCTCGGACGGAACTCGCACGCCGCTCCCGAGCCAGCGGGTCAGAGCGGTTTCCAGGCCGCCGAGGTCCTCGATGCCGTCCGCCGCCCAGGCCACCACGCCGTCGGGCCGGATCAGCACGCTGCTCACCGTCGTGTCGCCCGAACGAGCCCGGACCAGTTCCAGGCGTCCGGAGTATTGCTCGGCCAGGGCCGTGAGCCGATCGTCCCCGGCGAGATCGACGAGCAGCGCGCGGCTGGAGCGGGTGTGGTCGGCGAGCCGTGTCCCGTCGCCCAGTCGGAGTTCGGGCGTCGTCGCGCCGACCAGCGGATGGCCGCCGCCGAGGTCGTAGTGCTGCCAGAGGCCGGAGACCCGTTGCACGTAGTAGGTAGCCCCGTCGCGGGTGCCGAGGAAGTCGGTGACCACGGCTCGCAGTGCGCGGCTGTCGGCGTCGCCGCGCATCACGGCGACCTGTGCGCGCGTCCAATCGAGCACCCAGGCCCCGATCGGATGGCGTTCGGCGGTGTAGGTGTCGAGCAGGCCGGCGGGTGCCCGGCCCCGCACGGTGGCGGCGAGCTTCCAGCCCAGGTTGACGGCGTCGCCGAGGCCGAGGTTGAGGCCCTGACCGCTGAACGGCGAGTGCACGTGGGCGGCGTCCCCGCAGAGTAGGACGCGGCCGCGGCGGTAGGTCGTCGCCTGCCGGGCGTTGTCGGTGAAGCGGGTGCCGGCGACCAGGTCGGTGACGCGGATGTCGGCGCCGGTGACACGCCGCAGACTGTCCTCGATTTCGGTCGCGGTGACCGGGGCCTCCCGATCGGCCGGTGGACCGTCGAATTCGACCGTGCGCACCCGGCCCGGCATCGGCCCGTGGACGTAGACGCCGGTGGGGGTGTGCTGCCAGCCCGGCGGTAGCCCGTCCGCCCCGGTCACGGTGGCGATCGCCTGGCGGCCGGTGATCCCGGGATCCGTCCCGGTGAACTCGAAGCCCGCCAGCCGCCGGACGAGGCTGTGTCCGCCGTCGCATCCGGCCAGCCAGGCCGCCCGCACGTCGGCGCTGCCGTTCAACCCGACGGTGACACCGGATTCGTCGGCGTCGAAGCCGCGTACCTCGACCCCGCGGCGGATGTCGACGCCGAGTTCCGCCGCGTACCGGCCGAGTACCCGTTCCAACTCGGCCTGCGGGATCGGCAGGTACCAGCCGTCGGCGCCACGGCCGCGCAGGACCGGATCCTCTCGGTCGACCGGACCGGCGGGGACCTGGATGCCGCCGAAATGCCCGACCGAGGGCGCTCGCCCGCCGTCGACCGGGACGGACAACCGCCGCAGCGCCTCACGTAGGGCGGGTAGCAGACCGCGGCGTTCCAGGGCCGCCGTCGCGGCGGCATTGACCGCGCCGGCCTTGACGGCCGTGTCGGGTTCGGCCAGCCGCTCGATGACCAGCACCCGGATTCCGGCGGTGCGCAGTTCGATGGCGAGCATCAGGCCGACCGGGCCGGCGCCGACGATGAGTACGTCGTAGTCGGTCCGGGCGGGTGATGTGGTCTGTTCGGGCATCGGGATCCTTCTCTCCGACGGGGCCGGTCTCCGCAGGTCCGCCTCGTTCGATTGAGCCCGTCTCAGCAGGTCGGAGCGGTAATCGGCGACAAGTATCGAGGCACCGGATCGTTCGGCGGTGGGCCGCACCGGGCGCGTGTCGGCCGGCCAGGGGACTCGGCAGGTTCGCCCGGGACGGCACGAGCAATCCGGGTGTCGTCGGGTGCCGACGAACTCTGCGAGGAGGGCGGTGTACGAACACCGTTCTACTACTAGAACAATGTTCGCGTCAATAAGAACCATGCTCGCCCCCGGTTAGACTTGCGGCCATGGACTCGCCTCCGCAGCGACGACGCGCCGCACGGCATCAGCAAGCGGCACCCGGCGACCCCGCCGCACCCCGTCGCGGACCGTCGGCGGGCCGGAAGCAACCCATCACTGTCGACGCGATCGTCGAGACCGCGCTCGGCATCGTCGAGCGCGAGGGATACGCCTCCTTGACGATGCGGCGAGTGGCCGGCGCCCTCGAGACGGGCCCGGCATCGCTCTATGCCCACGTCGTGAACAAAGAGGATCTGGACGATCTGCTGGTGGGACGCCTGTGCGCCGAAATCGAACTCCCCGAAGCGGATCCACGGCGCTGGCGGGAGCAGCTCATCGAGGTCTGCACCCGGATCCGTGAGCAGTACCAGCGCTATCCCGGCATCTCGCTGGCGGCACTGGCGGTCGTCCCGACCAATCTGGAAACCCTGCGCGTCAGCGAGGGCCTGCTGGCCGTCGTGCTGGCCGGCGGCGCCGACCCGCAGACGGCAGCCTGGGCGATCGACGCCCTGCTCCTCTACATCAACGCATTCTGCCTGGAGAATTCCCTCATCGACCGTTCGGCCGTCGACCGCGACGAACTACCGCAGCGCTTCGCTGTCCTCCCCGACTCCCTCCCGAACACCAAGCGCTACGCCACCGAACTCACGGCCGGAACCGCCCAGGACCGCTTCGAGTTCACTCTCGGCCTGATCATGGACGGCCTCGGCAACCCCGGAACGGTGACGAGCGCCATGCGGCGATGACCTGCTCGGGCCCCCACCGAATCTCGTCACTGCCGACGGCTTCGAGCACGCGGCGTGATTGGTCGGGATTCGGAAATTCGGCAAGCAGTGTGGATTCCGGGATACCGAAGACCGGCGCCGCCGGATCGAGACATTCCTGCCGGAGGAAATCGAGGGCGGACGTCCCCGACGGCCGGCTGCGGAGTATCCCGGGAATTCCACCGGACCCGAGATGTGCGTCCACGGCATCGGCCGGACCGATTGCCAACGCGTCGCCGACCTCGGCCGGATACGTGGATCCGATCTACATGGATGCCGGTCCAACGATCTGGAAGCGCCGTGGCGCTCCCGGATCGTCGACTACGCGTCCTACAACCGTTCGAAGATGGTCGCGTTGGCCAATCCGCCTGCCTCGCACATGGTTTGCAGGCCGAAGCGGGCGCCACGCTCGGCCATGGCGTGGACCAGCGTGGTGGCCAGCCGCGCCCCGGACGCACCCAGCGGGTGGCCGATGGCGATCGCGCCACCGTGCACGTTCACCTTCGACAGGTCCGCCCCGGTGTCTTTCGCCCAGGCCAGCACCACCGCGGCGAACGCCTCGTTCACCTCGAACAGATCGATGTCGGACAGCTGTAATCCGGCCCGCTGCAACACCTTCCGAGTCGCGGGGATGACCGCGGTCAGCATCAGCAGCGGATCGTCACCGGCGACGGAGAAGCTGTGCAGCCGGGCCAGCGGCCGCAGGCCCAATTCCTTCGCCTTCTCGCTGGTGGTGATCAGCACCGCGGCGCTGCCGTCGTTGATCTGGCTGGAGTTGGCGGCGGTGATGTTCCAGCCGATCTCCGGGAAGCGGGCGCCGTACTGCTCGTTGTAGAACGCGGGCCGCAGGCCGCCGAGGGTCTCCAGGCTGCTGCCCACCCGGATGCCCTCGTCGCTGGTGAGCCCGGCCAGCGGCGCGAGCTGTGCCTCGAACGAGCCGTTCTTCGTCGCGGCCGCGGCCTTCTCGTGGCTGGCGAGGGAGAACTCGTCCATCGCGGTCCGGCTGATGTCCCAGCGGGAGGCGATCAGTTCGGCGCTGATGCCCTGCGGCACCAGCTCGTCGGGATAGCGCTGCGCGAAGGCGACGCCGTTCAGGTCGGTGGCGCCGATCGTGCTGGAGCCCATCGGGATTCGGCTCATCGACTCCAGCCCGGCGGCGACCACCACATCGTAGGCGCCGGCGATGACGCCCTGTGCCGCGAAGTGGATGGCCTGCTGGCTGCTGCCGCACTGCCGGTCGACGGTGGTGGCGGGCACCGATTCGGGGTAACCGGCGGCCAGTGCCGCCCGCCGGGTGATGTTGACCGACTGCTCGCCGACCTGCGTGACGACGCCGCCGATCACGTCGTCGATCAGGCCCGCATCGATGCCGCTGCGGCCCACCACCTCGCGCAGGCTGTGCGCGAGCAGGTCCACCGGATGCACCTCGTGCAGCGCGCCGGTCGCCTTGCCCTTGCCGACGGGAGTGCGCACGGCTTCGACGATCACTGCGTCTCTCATGGCCAGTCCTTCCGATTGTCGCAACCGGCCGGCTACCTAACTCGGCCGATCTATAGCCAGGTTAGGCGCTGGCAATAGTTGCCACAAGTCAGATGGGCTATGATGTCGGTCATGGCCGTTGTATTGGAAGGTCCTTTACGCGATCTCGCCTCCTGGCAACCCGACGAATGCTCGATCGCGAAGGCGTTCGACGTCATCGGGACGCGCTCGGCGATCCTGATCCTGCGTGAGGCCATGTACGGCACCACCCGGTTCGACGGTTTCGCCGGACGGGTGGGCATCACCGACGCCGCCGCGGCGACCGCGCTGCGCAAGCTGACCGAGGCCGGTCTGCTGCGCAAACAGCCCTATCGCGAGGAGGGCAAACGCACCCGCCACGAGTACGTGCTCACCGACTGCGGCCGCGACGCGCTCCCCGTGGTGCTGGCGCTGTGGCAGTGGGGCGACAAGTACCTCCAGGACGGAGTGCCGCCGCTGGAACGGGTCGAACACGACACCGGCGCACCGGTGCACCTGGAGTTGCACAGCGCCGACGGCGCCGAGGTGCCCCTGGAGAATGTGCGAGTACGACTGAACCGGTCCTGGCGCCGCCACTGAGCCGGACGCGGTGCGGCGGGACGTGATTCGCTGCGCCACCGCATCGTTCGAGGGTGACGAGGGGTCGCCGGACCGGTCGGGAGACGGTCTCCGGCCGATCCGGTCCGGCGGCACCCGGTAGCGGGCGGAGTCAGATCAGGCGAGCCGACGCCCGCTGTCCGGATCGAAGAAGTAGGTGCGCTCCGCATCGGCACGCAGCGACAGCTTCTCGCCCCGAGCCGGCGGATTGCGCCAGTCGACCCGCGAGACGACGGTTTCACCGCTGTCACCGAGGGTGCGGCCGTACACATAGGCGTCGGAACCGAGCTCTTCGACCACATCCACCTCGACGGCGATGCCGTTGTCGGCGATCTCGAAATGCTCCGGCCGGATACCCACCACCACCGAACCCCCGGCGGCCGCATCGGCGACCTCGCGGGGCACCGGCAGCACGAGTCCGCCCAGCGTCACCGCCCCGTCGCGCACCGGAAGTGTGAACAGATTCATCGCGGGTGACCCCATGAACCCCGCCACGAACAGGTTCGCCGGATCCCGATACAGATCGCGCGGGCTCGCGCACTGCTGCAACAACCCGTCCTTCAACACCGCCACCCGGTCCCCCATGGTCATGGCCTCGACCTGATCATGGGTGACATATACGGTGGTGGTCCCCAGCCGCCGCTGCAACTGCGCGATCTGGGTCCGCGTCTGCACCCGCAACTTGGCATCGAGATTCGACAACGGCTCATCCATCAAGAACACCTGAGGCTGCCGCACGATCGCCCGCCCCATCGCGACCCGCTGCCGCTGTCCGCCGGACAACGCCTTCGGCTTCCGCCCCAGGTACTCCTCCAAATCCAGCAACTTGGCGGCCGCCAGCACCCGCTCGTCCTTCTCCGCCTTCGGCACCTTCGCCATCTTCAACGCGAACCCCATGTTCTCCGCCACCGTCATGTGCGGATAGAGCGCGTAATTCTGGAACACCATCGCGATATCCCGCTGCTTGGGCTCGGCATGCGTGACATCCTTGTCCCCGATCAGAATCCGCCCCCCGTCCACATCCTCGAGCCCGGCGAGCATCCGCAACGAGGTCGACTTCCCACACCCGGAAGGCCCGACCAGCACGAGGAACTCCCCGTCGGCGATCTCCAGGTTCAGCGCGTCGACGGCAGGTTTGGCAGCACCCGGGTACAACCGGGTAGCGCGATCGAAAGTGACCGTAGCCATGATGAATCAATCCCTTCACCGGCAGGAACGTGCCGGACGATCCGAGTAGAGGGTTCGGTCCTTCGGACAGTTGCAGGTGAAGGCCGGTCTTCAGGCGGCCATGCCGATCTCGTCACCCACGGTGACAAGATTTTGACAAGCTCCTGCGCCGTACTTCTCCTGCATTGCCACAGCGACTCGGTCCAAGTCGTCATCGAACGAGTCCGCGTAGGTGTTCAGCGTCTCCGCCGCGTCCTTGTGCCCGAGCATCCGTGACAAGACCAGTACGTTAGCGCCTGCCGACACAGCCAGCGAGGCGCATGGGTGGCGAAGGTCGTGCGGAGTGACCCGCTGCACCTTCGCGCGCGATGACCCTGATGCGCCGGACCGGCGTCCCGTACAACCGCAGCCGCTGATGCTGACTGTGCCGGACTGGCAGCCGGGGCACCTCGGGGTGCTGGCGGTGGTCGTGGACGAGGTGGACCGGTTCCAGTTGGCCAAGCTGCGTGACCCGGACTCGGTGGACCCGCTGGACGGTCGTCTTCTGCTGTGCCGGTTGAAGGTCGCGGCGGCACTGATGG
This sequence comes from Nocardia sp. alder85J, assembly GCF_020176955.2. Lineage (GTDB taxonomy): Bacteria > Actinomycetota > Actinomycetes > Mycobacteriales > Mycobacteriaceae > Nocardia. The sequence continues at coordinate 136,609 of NZ_JAIUCZ020000008.1, read as the reverse complement.
CCCTGGACGGCCGGACTGCCGTGGATGTGTCGGACTGGGTGCTGGCGGGTGTGGTGATGGAGGTCAGTTCGCGTACCCGGGAAGCGATCCACGCGGCGACCACAGTGCGGGCTGTAGCGGAGATCCATCGGCAGGCCGACGAGGTCGACCAGCGCAGCGAGCGCATCGCTGAGAAGAAGTACCAGCGCTGCCGGGCACGGGTTCTCACCATTCTCGAAGACGGCCCGGCGTCGGTGACGGCACTGCGGCGCTCGGTTCGTTCCGACCTGCGCCCGAACGTCGAGACCGTGCTGTCGGACCTTGAGGCCGGGCACCTCGTGAAGGCTTCCGCCACCATGGGCGACAGCACACGCTACCACCTCGTGGCCGAACGGGCTGCGTAAACCTGCTGGAGGGTGTGGGCCGTCCCCAATGAATGAGACCGATCGGTATTAGAGTCCTGTTTGGCCTGGTGAGGGCCGAGAAGGGACACTGATCGACATGGCAGGACGGAAGCGGCATTCTGCGGAGGACATCGTGGGGGAAGCTGCGCCTGGCCGACGAGCTGACCGCCGCCGGCAAGACCGGTGAGGAGGTCGCTGCCGAGCTCGGGATATCGGCGGCGACGCTCTACAACTGGCGGTGTCAGTACGGCGGCGTGGACACCGACGCGGCCAAGGAGCTCGAGGAGCTGCGGGAACAGAACGCCAGGCTGAAGCGGTTGCTGGCCGACGCCGAGTTGGAGAAAGACGCACTGCGGGAGATCGCCAAGGGAAAATGGTGAGCCCAGCGGCTGGTCGCCGCGTCGTGGACATGCTCACAGAGGTGATGGGCATGTCGGAACGGTTCGCGTGCAAGGTCGTTGGGCTCAACCGGTCGACCTATCGTCGGCTACCCGCCGCGCGGACACCGGCGGACCCGGACGCCGCCCTGCGGGCCTGGCTGCGCTCGTACGCGGTCAGGAATCAGGGCCACGGGTTCCGGCGTGCCTGGGCGCGGCTGCGGTTCGACGAGGGCGGCGACGTCAACATCAAGAAGGTCCACCGGCTCTGGCGGGAGGAGGGTCTACAGGTCCGCGAACACCATCCCCGCAAGCGAGCCGGGATCTCCTCGGTCCCGCCGATCGAAGCCGACGCCCCGAAAGTGGTGTGGGCGTTGGACTTCCAGTTCGACTCCACAGTCGATGGTCGCGCGGTGAAGATCGCGTCGATGATCGACGAGCACACTCGCGAATCCCTGCTGCACATCGTCGAACGGTCGATCACCTCCGAGCGGCTCGTCGCCGAGTTGGAGAAGGTGTTCACCGCGGCCGGCGGGCCGCCTCGGGTGCTGCGGATGGACAACGGGCCGGAGATGATTTCCCATGCCCTGCAACGATTTTGCGCCGACAGGGTCGGGATCTCCTACATTCCGCCGGGCACGCCGTGGAACAACGGGTTCGTCGAATCGTTCAATCGCCGGTTGCGGACCGAGTGCCTGAACCGCAACCACTGGACCAGCCTGCTCGAGGCCCGGGTGGTGATCGGCGATTTCAAGGCCGACCACAACCAGCGGCATCGACATACGGCGCTGGGCTACCGCACGCCGGCCGAGTACGTTGCGGCCTGCACCTGCACCCACCACCCGGGGGCCTGCGCGACCAACTGAACACCAACGAAATCACCCGGACTCAATTCCCGGGTGGTCTCGTCATCGGGGACCGCTCACATAGTTGTAAGCAGCCAGCCGGCCATCCCCGCAGCTGAAACCTCAGTAGATAATAATGTGTTGACGAACGCGGTGAATGCACCACCCGTGAGGCCTACGATCTGCTCTGCCGAAACTACGAATGGACCGAGCATGCTCGGCATTCTGAATCCGGTCAATGCTGCCTCCCTGAAAAACCACTACGTGCATGACGTACCTTCCGTAGGACCGCCCGTGAGCTTACCGTGCTTGCCGGTGGTAACCCTGCCGACTGGCGGGCGGCCGAACGTCTGCTCATCGGCATTATGGATGTTCGAAGAGCCCGCCGCGCCAAGATGTGGAAGCTCGATCGGCTCGGGCGTGACATCATTCGTGCTCCAATTGATCGAGCATGGTACCGGCTTCTGTAGCTCACTGAGCCATTCCGGGTAAGCGGCGTGTCGGGCGCTCACGCTGTGCGGCGGTGTTCGAGTTGGAGCAGTACCAGTGCGGCGGCGGTGATGGCGCCGATTCGCCACGGGCACAGCGTGACTCGGCGAAGAGCTTTGAAAGTGGTTTTGAGCAGCGCGTTTCCGCGCTCGCCGAGGGCTCTGCGGGTGTTGTGAGCCTTGTTGGCGGTCTTGTGTTCCTCGGTGAGCGTCCCGCCGGCCGGGGTCTTGGTCGCGGTGGTGATCAGCGGGGCTTGTCCTTCGTAGCCGAGATCGCCCAGCACAGCAAGGTCGTGGCTGGTCCAGCCGGTGAACGCATCATGCACACCCTCGTGGGTACGCAACGCTTTGGTGTCGTGTTCGCGGCCGGGCCGCACGTCGGAAGTCCAGATCGGAAATCCGTCGGGCACCGTCACGACCTGCACGTTCCCGCCGTGGTGGCGGTGTTTGCCGGACCACCACAGATCGACGCGGCGACCGCTGGAACTGCCCTTGCGCAGGGTCGGTCCGGGTTCGCTGATCCGATCGGTTTCGATAAGCGTGCCATCGACCGAAACATGCTCGTGCCCAGCCAGATACGCCTCCCATAACGCCTGCCCGAGGTCGGGTGCCTGGTCGGCGAGCACGTCGATCCCTTCGTGAAGGTAGGCGTAGCAGGTGGATTTACCGATGCCGTGATCGACGGCGAGCTGGCTGACACGAACAGCGTCGAGGAACCAGCGGAGCACGAGAACGGCCTGGTCAAAGCAGCACAGCGCCCGCCGCCCCGCACGAGTGCCCCGGCGACGGCGTTCGGTTTCGAGCAGGCTGGTCAAGCGTTCGACAGTGGGCTCGGAGACCGGCAGGACGGCTGTGTATGTCACACTCATGGGGCGCGGAGTTCCTATGAAGTTGTCTTCTTGGTCGAAACAACCTCTACCAGGCACTCCGCGCTTTCACGTTGCACCCCAACACGTTCCGGCGTGTCACCAGGTCAAGCCGCCGCAGCCACCCTTACCCGGAATGGCTCATTACCATGCATTCTAAGGGTATGTGCGTAGAACTGAGGATCATCGAGATTGGCGGCAACCTTAACTGCTTGGCCTGTCCATCGAGCGGCAGATGATAGGCGCTCTTCTGGTAATACGGTGCCGAGCGAGACGCCGAGGGCTACCCGGGCTTGCGCGAGCAGTTCAAGGCTGTCTCGCTCCATGCGGCCTTCAGCTGCGCGTGCTTCCATTCTGGCCACCAATGGCCATAGCTCGTTTACTGCCTCTACAGCCCGGCCCGCTTGCCGGGCTATCTCGGCGAGTCTGACTGTCGAATCTCCGAATTGGATCATTGCGCGATATTCTGCGTCATCGGTGCCGGCCAAGCCAAGAATGTGAGGTGGGATACCGAGCCGAGCGGCGATATGTCGACGTGTTTCTACATCGCTGATTACGCGCTTGCCTGTTTCGAGCATCGACACATAGGAACTGTCATAGCCGAGAATATTGGCAAGGGCCGTTTGGCTTAGCTTATTGATTCGGCGGTATGTTCGAAGAATTATCGTCAGGTCGCGGCTGGCGATAGCGGTAGCTGCCTCTGGCGCAGCCCACAACCACACTGCGGAGTTTATCGGCGAGGCGCGGACTACGGATCGACTACTTTCGGACTCGGTCGCGCAAGTAGGGCATATAGGCTCACCTGCAAAGCGACCGACCGCTACGCCGCACTGTCGACACCTACCGCTGGCCATGACATCCCTCAGACGCTTTCGGCCGCTCGGAGTTGGGCAAACCAAGTCATGATGGAACGCCTGTAGCCGTCCGGCATGTTCAGGCCGGAAATTTCATCTTCCGCGAACAAGCCGACTTCCTTGTGTTCATGCGACAACACAGGCTCGGCGTCGGTATCGGGATAACATCCGTAGGTCACGATGAATACATGACGCTCAACCGCGTTGATGTAGTAGATCCATGAGTCGAGGATGGGTCCGGTAGTGACCGGCCACTGTGTCTCTTCGCTGATCTCGCGCGCCACGCATTCTTCCGGCGTTTCGTCGGGTTCGACTCTGCCGCCGGGCAATTCCCACTCGTCACGCTCGTTCTTCAGTAGGAGAACCTGCCCATCGCGGACGACGACACCCTTGATCGAGATCGAGTACATGTGCGGCACGTATCCGGAGGTCATGCTGCGACGCTAGCACCGTTCACGTTGGCTCGAGGGGGAGCGAGGGTTGACAGTTTGTCAGTGGACACGGCAGACCAGCGGGCCGCACGGTATGAGTCATGTTCGTTGACTTGCAGCAAGATTGGGCGGCGGGGGTAGCGGCCGGCCTCGCTGCTGACGGGTTCGCCAGGTTCGACAGGATTCGCTCGCGCGCACAGTTGGTCACTCTCGGAACATGTCTCGGGCGAATCATTGCCCACCGCGACAGTGACGACGATGGGGTAACGATCCTGGAGCACCGGGCGGGCCTCGCGGCCCGGCTCGGATTCGAAGGGTTCGGTACTGGCGCGCTGCCGCCTCACACCGATAGATCCGGCATTGCAGAACCGCCTGCTCTGCTGGTCGTTGTGTGTGGCCGAAAGAGCACTACCGGGGGCGATTGCATCGCCATAGACGGGCGCAAGGTTTTCGCCGATCTGGCCGCGAACGAGCCGGAAGCGGCGCATGCCTTGTGTCAGCCGCGATCAGTTCTCTTCGGAGGTGCCGCCGGCCATCTGGGTTCGATATTCGAGCCTGTCCAAGGCGGTCGCATTCGTATCCGTTATCGCCGTGATGGATTGGCGAAGTACTCGCCGGAGCTCTCACGGTGGTTGCCGGTGCTCGATGCGGCGATAGAGCGATACACGGTCCGGTTCATGCTCGAACCGGGTCAAGGCTACGTCCTGCACAACCACCGATGGATGCACGGCCGACTCGCCTTCACCGGTGGTCGGGTCATGTACAGACTCAGCCTGAACCCTCACCCGGAGTTCGCGATTCTGTCTGGATTCGGGGAGCGCGACAGTGCGGAGGTGATTGCGTGAACGTGGATTTCGCCACGGCGCAGATGGCTATCCGGTTCGAGAACGGTTCGGATGATCCGAACGACTACCCGTATTACGATCATTGTGGTTTCGACCCCGGGCCGCTCACCATCGAAGAAGCGCACCGACTCTCACGAGTTCACTTGCACAGCGAATCAGTGCGATGCAGACAGAAGGAAGCGGCATTGCGGATCCTCGAATCAGAGGGTCGATTGCATCGCGCTGACAGATCGGCGGTGAAGTGATGCAGTACTTGACGAGGGTGCATTGCTGTGGTGCGCACTGGATCGCGCACGTACCGGCAATCGATCGGTGGACCCTCGTTCGGGACAAGCGTCAGATCGGGTCGACAGCTCGACTGATGGTGGCGGATGTGACCGGCGCGGCGGCTGATTCGTTCGGGCTGGACCTGTCGCCAGGTCGGGCGGTAGCGAACGTCGAAGAGTTCAGCACGGGCACATGGAAGCTGAAGCGCTGGCCGCACGGTGGCCGTGGGTCGGGCGAAACTGAGAGCCGATCAGCGTCACACGGCGGCCCCGGTGGGCCACCAGATGCGGCGTAGGTGCGATGCCGATCCGCTTGCCTGTCGGATATGAGGCGACCCCCGAACCTCGTTGACCTCGTGGTTCAGGGGCCACCCGTGACAAGAATCCAGCAAGAATCTCCGCAAAACGACGATGGTTCAGGCTGATCTGCAATGGCGTTCCGATACCGCCTACCTGCTCGATTGACTGGATATCCCCTGCTGTGCTAGCCGCTGGTGAATAGTGCCGGACGATCCGAGTAGAGGGTTCGGTACTGCATCGGCACGGCGGCTCGATCCGAGTCGTTGCCCGGACAAGTTCGCGTTCAGCGTCTCCGCCGCATCCTTGTCCGAGCATCCGTGACAAGACCAGTACGTTAGCGCCTGGGGGATACCGCCGGCGAGGTGCAGGTGACGATGGTGCGGGGTCACCCTCTCCGCCTCCGCTCTCCACAGCGTTGATGAACCGGCCGAGCAGGATTGGGCGGCAGGGGTAGCGGACGGCCTCGCCGCTGACGGGTTCACCAGGTTCGACGGGATTCGCTCGCGAGCGCAGTTGGTCACTCTCGGGACCTCGCTCGGGCGGATTGCCCCGCACCGTGACAGCGATGACGACGAGGGGTGACCATTCTGGAGCACCTGGCGGACCTGGTTGTGAACCAGCCGGAGGCTGCACAGGTGCTGTGTCAGCCGCGGGGGTAACGTCGCGAAGGGTCATACCGAACCTTCAGTCCCGGGTCCCGAAAGAGGAGAGCCAGACATCATGACGTCTCGACCGGTTCGCATCGCTATTCAACTTCAGCCGCAGCAGGCGCCGCAGTACGGGCTGATCCGCGATACGGTGCGGCGCGCGGAGGATGCGGGGGTGGATATCGTGTTCAACTGGGACCACTTCTATCCGCTCTACGGGGATCCCGACGGGGCGCACTTCGAGTGCTGGACCATGTTGGGGGCGGTTGCCGAGCAGACCGAGCGGGTGGAGTTGGGGGCGCTGGTGACCGGGACGGGGTACCGGAATCCGGATCTGCTTGCGGATATGGCGCGGACCGTCGATCACATTTCCGGTGGGCGGCTGATCCTGGGGATCGGGGCGGGGTGGTTCCAGCGTGACTACGACGAGTACGGGTACGAATTCGGTACGGCCGGTTCACGGTTGGCGTTGCTGAAGGAACATCTGGGGCGGATCGAGGCGCGGTTGGCGAAGTTGAATCCGGCTCCGGTGCGGGATATTCCGATTCTCATCGGGGGTGGCGGGGAGAAGAAGACGTTGCGGTTGGTGGCGGAATATGCCGACATCTGGCATTCGTTCGCGAAACTCGATGTGCTGGAGCACAAGTCGAAGATTCTTGCGGATCACTGTGCCGCGGTCGGTACCGATCCGGCGGCCATCGAACGGTCGGTGGGCTGGCCGGGGGCGGAGGACGCGGCGGATCTGGTGGGCGCGGGGGCGACGCTGTTCACCGTGGGGCTGGGCGGTCCCGATTACGATCTGAGCGAGGCGATCGAGGCCGTGCGCTGGCGGGACGAGTTCAACGCGCGCTGAAAGTGACGCGGCCGCCGCATGATAGGGGCGGCGGCCGCTGGTCGTACCGGCTTCTCGGACATGCGATCGCGCTGATTCCATTCGTTCCTCGCCGTGCCGGTCGGCCCCATCATGGCGGCTGACCATCACGGATGAGGAGTCGGTCATGAGTGATCCGGGCCCTGTGCCCACCCCGTCACGGTCCGTGTTCGCACGGATCGGTGTCGACTGGTGGGCCGTCGCCGTCACCGGTGTGTTCGTCGTGCTCGCCGTCGCCGGTGTGCTGCCGAGAATTCCGTGGTGACGCCATGGCAATCGAAACAGTCTCCGCCACAGCGGAATCCGAGCAGTCGCCGGTGCGGCGGGCGCTGGCGTATGTGCCGGGAATCGTGCTGCTGATCGCCATCGGGCTGCTCGGCAAATACACCGAGATCTGGGTGAACAGTTTCGCCAAGCATCACCACTGGCGCTTCCCGGATATCGAATATGTGTTGTGGGCCATCGTTTTCGGGCTCATCATCGCCAATACCGTCGGTGTGCACCGTATTTTCAGGCCGGGTATCGGGAGTTACGAATTCTGGCTGAAGGCGGGCATCGTCGCGCTCGGATCCCGTTTCGTCCTCGGCGATGTGGCGAAGCTGGGCGGGACCAGCTTCGTGATCATCCTGATCGATATGACCGTCGCCGGTGCGATCATTCTCGCGGCGTCGCGGTTGCTGGGGTTGTCGGGCAAGCTCGGTTCGCTGCTGGCCATCGGCACCTCCATCTGCGGTGTCTCGGCGATCGTGGCCTCGCGCGGCGCCATTCGCGCCCGCAACGAGGATGTGGGGTACGCGATCGCGGCGATTCTCACCCTGGGGGCGGTGTCGCTGTTCCTGTTTCCGGTGATCGGGCACGGAATCGGGCTGACGAACCACGAATTCGGGTTGTGGGCGGGCCTGGCCGTGGACAACACGGCGGAGACCACCGCCACCGGTTATGCCTATTCCGATGCGGCGGGTAAGGTCGCGGTGCTGGTGAAGGCGACGCGCAATGCGCTCATCGGGTTCGTCGTGCTCGGTTTCGGCCTGTACTGGTCGGCGCGCGGCGAGGCCGACGCCATCGCGCCGGGGGTGCGGGCGAAGGCGTTGTTCGTCTGGGAGAAGTTCCCGAAGTTCGTGCTCGGCTTCCTGGCGGTGTCGGCGCTGGCGACGGTGCACTGGATCAGCGCGAAGCAGATCACCAACCTGGCCAACGTGTCTCGCTGGGCGTTCCTGCTAACCTTTGCCGGGGTCGGCCTGAACACCAACTTCCGGGAGTTGGGTCGCACCGGCTGGCGGCCGCTGATCGTCGCGGTGGTCGGCCTGACGGTGGTGGCGACGGTGTCGCTGGGGCTGGTGCTGTTCACTTCCCGGGTCCTGCACTGGGGCCTGGTCAACTGATCGGTTCCACATCGATCGGATGTCGCCGCGCGGTCCCCGGGCCGCGCGGCGACGGCGTTCCCTGGCCGGGTCTTCACATGCGTGAGTACTAATATGTTGTATCGGTTCCACCTGTCCGTACCGCTGGATTTTCCGCTGGAATGAGGAGAGGTTCGATGACCACTGCACATGCGATCCACACCGAGCACGACCATACCCACGGGCCAGATTGTGGACACGAGTCGTTTGCACACGGTGACCATGTGGACTACATCCACGACGGTCATCTGCACCGGGCGCACGACGGCCATTTCGACGAATGTGAACCCGCCGGGCACGTCGAGCACACCGCCGACCACGACCATGTGCACGGTGAAGGCTGTGGACATCCGGCGATTCCGCACGGTGACCATGTGGACTACATCCACGACGGCCACCGGCACGCCGTCCACAACGACGAGCACTGACGCGTATCCACGGTGGCGAAAGCCGCCCACAGCAGTGGTGAATCCCGGACCTGCCGCGTGTCGCGCCAGGCGGCGAGCCGTTCTCGCTGCCAGTGCAGCAGCGCGGCGACCGGGTCCGATTGCTCGTGCGCGGCATCGATCGCGCACACCGCGTCCTGCAACGGGTGTGACCCCGCCGCGCCGAACCGCTGGAAGGCCAGATCCGTGGGCAGCGTCCACCGGGTCGCGGTGACCAGTTCGGCGCCACCGTGAATCATGGCCGCGAGCAGTCCGAGGGCCTCGCCGAACCGCAGGTCCCCGCCGCTCTCGCAGGCGATCAGGGCGACCCGGCCGGGGATCGGCCACAGCCTCGCCCCGTCGGCCGGATCGGCCGCCGCCGCATGCGTGCCCAGGATCAGATCCTTGGCCGACAGCGGCCGGTGGATCCGGTCGACGGGGGCGAACCCGCTGGTCTCGGCGGTACAGGCCAGATGCAGCCGGGCCTCCTCGCTGCGTCCGGACTCCGGCGCCGCCGCCGTCACATGCCCCACGTACACCAGTCGCGACGCCCCCGCGCGCAGTGCCCGGCCCAGCCAGTCGCGATCCAGATCGGTGCGCCGGAACGCGTCCACCGGATCGCTCACCGCCGGTAGCAGCCGATCGCCGTACTCACCGACCCGCCGGGCCAGCGGCGCCGCCGCGTCCATCCGGCCCAGCACCGAACCCAGCGCCGAGTCGGCCCGGAATCCGGGCACCCGCGGATCGAGCACCGCCACCACCGGCAACTCCCGGTCCGCGGCCCAGGACCGCGCCGTCCGGCCGGGCCCGTGCACCAGGCCGGCGGGCGCCAGCAACCCGACATCGGCGATGTCGAGCAACCGCACCGCCGGATCCGGGGCCAGCAACTCCCACGGGATCCGCGCCACCCGCGGCGACGGCTGTACCCGCACCAGCGGCCGCACCCCCGCCGTCCACAGCCGGTGCAACTGCTCCGCCAATCGAAACGGCAGGAACACCCGCGAAAGATCTTGCGCCAGACCATTTTCCGCGTCGTACGAAGCCAGTTCGCCGGTGGTGAAGGCGGATTCGATCCCGCCGCCGACATCCGGCCGGGGCAGGGCCGCCGCGAACCGGGCCACCGCCGCCGCCACCTGCTCCTCGGGAATCACGGCGACCCCGGGCGCATCCGTCCCCACCGCCCAGTGCCACGACAGATACAGATCTCCGGCGTCCGCCATCCGCACGAATACCGTCGGCCGAGCCGCCTGCGCCGCAGCCGTTCCGCTGCCGTATCCCGCTGCCGCAGTGCGACTGCCGTCCGCCTCGCGACGTGATTCCGCTGCCGTCGTGGTCCGGGGCGGAGCGGGTGGTGTGGTGGATTCCGGTGCGGCCGGCAGGATCTCCGGTGCGCGGACGGTGCGCTGGTATCGGTTCTCGGCGACGGCGATGTGCGCCGCCAGCGCGATGTGACCGTCGGGGGCGACGCGCAGGCGTGGTGGTGGGCCGACGGCGAGGCCCGCGCTCGCCGCCAGGTCGGCCAGGGCCGTGCCCAGCGTCGCGGCGGCCGCGGTCGTGGCGCCGAATTCGGGTGGCGCGTCCGGAATCGCCAGGGGGATACCGGCGATTCGTTCGGACGGTTGCCGGTCCGGAGCCGGTGTGGCGCCCGCGCCGCATGTTTCGACCAGGTCCGCGATCACTCGCGCGTCACCGGCCCGGGTGGCGAAGTGGAAGGCCAGGCGCAGCGCCGGTTCGGCCATCCGGGTGTGCCATTGCTGCCGGTGGTAGCCGTCGGTGAAGGTGTGGCGGACGGCGTCGATGGTCAGCGCGGCGGGTACCGCGAGGTCGACGCCGGTCCGGGCCGCGGCGGGATCGTCCGCGGCCGCATGCTCGGCCAGGAGTGCGGCCCGCCAGAAGTCGATGTGGGCGCAGTCGAGTCCGCGGCCGTGCCGGGCGTAGGTGTCGAAGGCGTTGGACAGCAGGCCTTCTGCCGCATCGGGACGGCCGGAGCGGGCCTCCGCGACGGCGAGACGCAGCTGGACCTCCGCGGCCTCCAGGACCGCGCCGGACGCCAGGAAGTGGTCCGAACTGCGCTGATACCACTGCAAGGCCGCGGCCGGGTCGCCGGTGCCGTCGGCGAGGAAACCCAGAAGTTTCCAGCCGATTCCGGCTCTCGGCCCGAGCCCGTTGCGCTCGAAATAGTCCTGGCTCGCGTGCAGCAGCGACCGGGCCTCCTCGAATTCCCCGGCCCGCAGGTGCATCATCGCGAGGTTCTGCCGGGTCTCGGCGACGCCGTTCTCATCGCCGGAGCCGGTGAACGCGGCGAGCGCCTGCTGTGCGAAATCGACTGCGAGCGTGTCCCGTCCGGTCTCGAAGTAGACCGCGGCGAGATTCATCAGCGGATGGCCCAGCCAGTCGGGAGCGAAAAGTACGGCGGCGTCCAGGGATTCGGTGGCCAGGGTCAGGGCGTCGGACCAGTTCCGGGTGTGGATCGCCACCGCCGTGGTCGACAGCAGACAGGCGACGCGCAGGCCGCCCAGCTCGGGATCGTCGCCGATCAGCTCGCGCGCCTCGGTGAGCGCCGCCCGCGCCGCCGGGAGATCGCCGAGATGCTGGAGCGCCTGCGACATGTCGACGAGCGCGGTGGCGCGCATCTTGTGTGCGTCGGCGGGGATATCCGGCAGTGCCGTCCGATACCAGGTGAGCGCCGCGGCATGGTCGCCGAGCTGGTCGCACATGGCGGCCGCATTGACCATGGCCGCCGATCGAACCCGGCCGCCGGTCGACCGCACCGCCGCCTCGAACATCCACCGGGCCCGCTCCACGTCTCCGGTCTGATACACCGCCGCTGCCTCGTGCAGTGGCGCCCAGTCGCCGTCGGCGTCCGGTGTGGTCACGCCGTCACCGGGATCGTGATTTTCGTGATCATCGTCAGAAATCCATTTCCGCCGCGGCGATTTCGGCGAGCAGCGGGGCATCGTACGGATCGTCGTCCGCGCGTGCGGCGCGACGTAGCCGGTCGGCGGCGAAGTCGCGGATGCGTTGTCGCAGCGTGGCTTCCGAGATCGAGTCGGCCGGTCCGATGCCGGGAACCTGAACGGCCACGATCGGCGAGCTGTCCGGGCCGGATGCTGCCGCCGGTGTGGCAGGGCCGCTCCCCGCTGTCGGTGTCGGCGAGTAGGGCGGTGTCCGAGAATCGGCCGAGTCGGGCAGGGCCGCAGGGCCGGTGCGATCGGGCAACGGCATCAGCCCGTGCCAGTGATCGCCGGTGAGGACCAAGGGGGTGGTGGCGGTGGCGCCGGCGAAGCGGACGGTGGCGACGGGTCGCAGGTATTCCGGTACCGGGCCGCGGAATCCGGGGGCGGCGACCGCTCGGACCCGGACGGTGGTGGCACCCGCGGCGCGCACGACCTCCCAGGAGACGGCGCGCTCGGAGGCATCGAGCAATCCGGGCGGGCAGCGATGCCAGTCCCAGCCGCCGACCCCGCGGCCCAGCACCGCCGCATCCCCGGCGGCAGCGTCGGTATCCCCGGCGGCCAGCGCGTAGTCCTCGGCACGCGCCGTCGCGAATGCCGCGGCGAATTCGCCCGCATCCGCGTCCGCGAGGGCGTCGGCGCCGTCCACCAACGACTCGCATTCCCCGGTGAGCGTGGCGATCTCGGCGGCAAGCAGCCGATCATCCAGGGCCGCGATGGAATCGATCGCCGAGGCGGGCCACCAGCGAGCTGCCCAGTGCGCATACCCGAGCCGCCACGCGGCGGCCGCCAGCGCGGGCAAGCCGGGCCGCACCGCCGATCGCAGTGTGGCACCGGCGAAATCATCCACCGCGAGTGCGACATCCTCGCCGTACACGGCCCAGATCCACTGCTGGGCCGATTCCGGTTCGTCCAGTACCGCCGCCGGAATCCGACTGCCGGAGAGCAGGTTCCACGACAGATATCCACCGGTCACGGCCAGCACGAGAGTGTCCATGGCGCTCGACCCGTCGGCGACGGTGGCGATCCCGGGCGGGGCCACGATCACCGTCCCGTCCGGGCCGTCGCGCACCTCCACTTCGACCGATCCACCGGGCATGCTCGCGGTCGTCATCAGCCGATCCTCGATCCGGCCGGGCCGTCCGGCCGCTTCCGGACGGTCGGCCGGTCCTGGATTCGCCCGGGTGCGTTGCGGAACCGGTGGCGCATCAGCTCGCCCTCGATTCGGCCGGGACGGTGTCGGTGTCGACATCGGTGGTGGCGCCGAGGATCTGCTTCACCCGCATGCGGTGGTCGAGCACGACCGAGCGGGCCACGCCGTCGAGGATGTCCCACAGTTCGTCGGTGGCGGTCATCGGGAAATCGCGAACGTCCCTGCCGTGCAACCGGACCCACAGTCGGCGCAGGTAGGGCTGCCAGGGTTCGCGCAGTTCGGCGGCGACCGCGGCGAGCGGGCCGCCGGCCGCCGGATCCGCGTGGACGAACATGCGGCGGGCCTGCAAGACGTACGCCTCGCGCCGCCAGCGGCCGTTGATCACCTGCTGTGCGGTGGTTTCCGGTTCGGTGCCGGAGGTGGTGGGGCGCAGGCCGAGTGCCAGTTCGGCGCCGGCGGTGGCGGCCACCCGCAGTGATTCGTCGAGCAGGGCCCACGGGGCACAGCTGCGGGCTATCTCCGCGTCGACCAGTTCCGGGATCTCGGGCAGGTCGGCGCGGTCCACGCCGGCCTGGAGCACGGTGAAGACCCGTTCGTGGATGGTCCGGTCGAAGGGGCGGGCGAGGGTGGCCTTGGAGGCGGTCGCGCCGAGTTCCGGACGGCGCGGGGCGGGGTGTTCGGTCAGGCCGAGATGTCGTGCGGTGGGCGAGGTTCCGGCCGACCAGAGGCGGATGCCGGAATGGGTGCCCGCGCGGGCGGACAGCAGGGCGGTGAAGACGGCGTGGCCGTCCGGCGGCGTCCTGCGCATCCGGGCGGTGGCGCAGATCTCCAGCAGCGCACCGACTTCCGCGGTGTGCGAACTGCTCGGGCCGCCGCTGCTGGGGCGGCGCTGCCAGGCCAGTTCGATCAGCTGCGAGAGTGCCTGGGTCCGAGCGGGTTCGGTGAGATGTTCCTTGAGTGCCCGGGTGGTCCGGCCGGCGGTGGATTCGTGCAACTCCCGGACGGCCGCCGCGGCGAGTTCGGCGCTGCCGTGCGCGGGGTCGGGAGCGCCGAGGGTGCTCGCCAGCTCGAAACAGCGCTGGAAGTACAGATCCTGCGGATTGCCCTCGGTGATGCGCAGGGTGCGCCGTACCTGTTTGAAGACGGTGAACCAGGCGGCGGTCGCGCGCAGGACGTCGGCGGCGGCGGTGAGCCGGGCCGTCACCGCGACCACGCCCTCGGCGGTCAGGATCGGGCCGGCGCACAGCGGGTGCTGGACCGGCCGCAGCACCAGCGGATCGAGCACGAGTTTGATCGTGCGGCTCAGCGGGCCGCCGTGGGGTCCCGACAGTGGTTCGACGCCGTCGATCCGGCGCCAAACCTCGTCCAGCACCATCGCGCGCGGCCGTCGCATTCGACCAGGTTAACCAACCTGCGCCCGGGTCGGCCAGGGGGAAACCTGGGATCGGTAGGGCACGAACGCTTCCTACCTTTTGCTCATCGGGTTCCACCACCGGAACCGGAAGTTCGAAAAGCGAGCGGCAACGCTCCCTGACGTCGAGGAATTTCGATGAGCACTGCATCCATTCGTCTCTGCACCGCCGCCGTGGCCGCCTCCGCCGCCCTGGCCCTGGTCCTCACCGGCTGTGGCGACAGCAAGTCGGCCTCGCAGCCCGCCGCCCCGGCGCCGGCCTCGCCCACCGCCGCGGGACCGGTGTCGCCCGGCCCGTCCGGCGGCGCGTCGGCCGTGAGTGTCGACGGCGCCAAGCTGACCGGCACCTTCGACACCACCTGCGCCAAGCAGGGCGACGTGCTGGCCCTGGCCCTGACCGATGCCGCGAACGGCACCTACGGCAACCTCGCGGTGGCCGCCACGGTCACCGGCACCGGCACCGTGCAGGCGGTCGGGATCACCGGCAGCAAGGGCGGCTCCAACGGCCTGCCGTACGCGATCGGCTTCGGCAAGGGCCAGCCCGGCGGTTCGGCGGAGGCCGTCAAGTCCGGCAACACCTTCCACGTCACCGGTGAGGGTGTCGGCACCCCGGATCTGACCAACCCGACCGCGGGGCCGAAGAGCCAGAAGTTCGACATCACCTTCGCCTGCTCGACCATCGTGGGCGGGTGATCCCGATGCGCACCGCGATCCGGGCCATCGCCGCGGCGTTCTTCGTCCTCGCGGTGGGTTACTACCTGTGGCACGGACTCACCTACCGCTCCACCGACGCCTTCGGCGGCGATGTGTTCGGCTGGGTGGGCTGGCAGATGGCGCTGCCGATCGTCGCGGTGTCGGTGCTGCCGGTGGCCTTCCTGCTCACCAGCAGCGGCGTGACCGGGGGCAACAGCCCCCGGTTCCGGGACGGCCGGCTGGGGATCGGCACCGTCGAATCGTTCCGGCAGACCGGGCTCTACATCAACGAGCAGCCGCAGCTGCGGATCGAAATGCAGGTCGAGGGCGACGGCGGCGAGAACTTCCACTCGCACGCCAAGCTGGTGGTCCCGCTGGCCGAGCTGGCGCTGCTGCGCCCGGGCGTGGTGCTGCCGGTGCGTTATCTGCCCGGTCGCACCGACCATGTGGAGATCGACCGTTCCGGTGATCGCTCGGCGATGCAGCAGGCCATGAACGAGACCATGATCCGCAAGGGCCTGACCACTCGGGCCGCCCTCGACGTGGCCCAACGAGGGGTGGCCGCGCAGGCGGTGGTGCAGTCGCTGTCGGTGCCCGGGGAGACCCGCGAGGACAGCACCAAGGTGGATCTGCACCTGCTGATCACCCGGCCGGACGGCAGCACCTTCACGGCCGCGGTGCAGAAGTTCGTGCCGCAGCGCCATATCGGTCAGGTCCAGGTGGGCCGGATCGTGCAGGTGCGCTACCTCGCGACGGATGAGCGGGAGGTGGTGCTCGCCCTCCCTGTGAACACCTGATTGTTCACAACCGATCGCGCACAACGACACAGAATCGCCGGTCTCGGGGTCGAGACCGGCGATTCGGCTGTGCACAGGTCGGAATTCACATGTTGGCGAATCGGGTGAAGGTGCCCTGGGCGCCGCTGTAGATGTTCATATCGGTCTTCCCGCTGATTCCGGGGATGAATCCGGAGTCGGTGGTCTGCCAGAACGTCCAGGCCGGCCAGCCGCCGGGCACCTCCGGCTGTTCGTTGCCGCGGTAGTCGGCGATCCACAGCGGGTACCGGGTGAACTCGGTGGAGTTCGCCATCGCCGACTTCCAGAAGTTCGGATAGGTGTAGACGATCGGCGTCCGGCCGGTCAGCGCCTGCACCGTGTTCAGGTAGCGGTGCGTCCAGTCGATCAGCGCGGCCGGCGCGAGCCCGTCGGACTCCTCGATGTCCAGCACCGGCGGCAGGTCCAGCGGCCCGTTCTGGCCGAGCACCACCGCCGCGTACAGCGCGGCTTGCTGCTCCGGCGACTGGTTGGGGTGGGCGTAGTGGTAGGTGCCCCGGGCGATGCCGGCATTGCGCATCAGCACGCTGTCGGCGACGAAGTACGGGTTGAGGTAGGTGACACCCTCCGTGGCCTTCAGCATGGCGAAGTTGTGCCCCGCGGTGCGCACCTCGCTCCAGTTGATCATCCGGCCGTCGACGTGCTGCCAGGACGAGACGTCGGGCCCGGTCGGGTCGGCAGCCGCCTGACCGGTAGCCGAAAATATGCCGGAGACCGAGATTGCGAGCATGGCAACAAGGACACGGCGCAGTCTCGGGCTGATCACGGGAAGCTTACGCATGGTTAACCAGCATATTCGAAAGTCAAACCCGTGACCACAGCCACCACTGTGATTCGTTGCAAAAAAATTGCTGATGATCCGTTCAATGGGTGCGGACGGCTGCCTCGGCAGCTCGGTCGACGGGAGTGATCCGCCCGGTCAGCCCAGCCAGTCCAGGACCGACGCCGCCGTCCACGACTGCTGCATGCTGCCCAGCGGCTCCCCGGTGAAGGGTTCGTAGTATTCGGCGAAACTGCCGTCGCTGGCCTGCCGCAACCCCTCGGCCCGCAGCATGAACGACCGCTCGGCCCAGCCGCGGCGGGCGAATACCCAGGAGAACAGCCAGCTCATCACCGGCCACACCGGCCCGCGCCAGTACTCCCGCGAGCGGAAGTCCTTCGACACCGGCGAGGTGGACGGTGGCAGGGCATAGCGCAGATCCGGATGCCCGCAGAACCGCGGGCCCTCGAACAGCCGCAGCAGGCTGCGCTCGGCGTCGCGCGGCAGTCCGCCGCACAGCAGCGGCGAGAACATCGCCAGCGTCTCGGTGCTGATCCACCGGCCCAGCCGGACGTCGAAGTCGCGCGCGGCGCCGGTGCGCGGATCGGCGGTGGCGACCACCCCCGCCCGGAAGTAGTCCGCCCACTCGTACAGCTCCCGGACGTCGGCGCGCGGCATCCGGTAATCCTCGCCGATATGCGCCAGCACCTCGTTGGCCAGCGCGAAGATGGCGGTGACGAAGACGTCCTCCACCGCGAAGCTCATCGTCGACGCGAGTTGGAAATCGTCGTATCCACAGCGGCGCATCTGTTCGACCAGCCACAGGTAGCGGTCGTATTCCCGGTCCGAGGGCCGTTCGGTGGGATCGACCAGATGGATGTCGGCGCGCTCGTAGGTGGGCAGATCGCCCGGCACCACATGTTCGTAGGCGCGATCCCAGCGCGGCGAGTTGTCCATTCCGGACTCCCAGCCGTGGTACAGGGTGATCCGGCCGTTGTGCTTCGTGTCACGGGCGTTGGCCAGCCAGCGGTGCCAGCGCATCAGATCCGGCCAGCGCCGGTTCAGGAACTCCTCCGCCACCGCCCGGGTGCTGCGGCCGTGCCGGCGGGAATGATCGAGGATCCGCTGCACCGCGATGGCGTGCACCGGCGGCTGGGTGATGCCGGAGGTGTCCGGCCCGTCGGGCGCGTTGGCCGCCAGCCGGCGACATTCCCAGCGGGCGGGCCCCGGAAAATACCCGTCCACCCCGTTGGCGAACACGATGTGCGGGATCATCCCGTTGCGCCACTGCGCCGACAGCAACGTGTCGAGTTCCATCACCGCGCGCTCCACGCTCAGCGGCGCCAGACCGACCGCGACGAAAGCGGCATCCCAGCTCCACATGTGCGGATACAATTTCGGCGCCGCGGTCGTCATCGTGCCCAGATCGTTGCCGCGCAGCAGGTACGCGGCACGGGCCGCCAGTTGGGTGGGAGTGAAACCGGGCCCGTTCATCCCCCCATTGTGCGATGACACCCGCAAGTACGCGCGCTGCGCGTGGTACCCACCCTCCGACCGGCGTGGCGCCGGTTGCTGCGCCACGGTGTTCACCTGTGCTCGCCTTCGGTTCCGTGACAGGGGTCCGATCGGTGGGTGCATCGTCGGGCGCGAGTTTCCGGTTACCGTGATCGCATGGTGACCAGCTCCGAACCCACCGCCCTGATCACCGGCGCCAGCCGGGGACTGGGGGCGGCGATCGCCCGCGAACTGGCGGGCACCCACCGTCTGCTGCTCGGCGCCCGCACCGCCGCGGCGCTCACCGGCACGACGGCCGAACTCCCGGACGCGCACCCCTGGCCGGTGGACCTGACGGACTACGACGCGGTGGCCCGTGCCACCGCCGACATCGATCGCCTGGACGTGCTGGTCCACAACGCCGGCGTCGCCGAACTCGGCACGGTCGCCGAATCACCGGCATCCCTGTGGCGACATGTGCTGGAAGCCAACCTGATCGCGGTCGCCGAACTGACCCGCCTGCTACTGCCCGCTCTCCGCGCCGCGAAAGGCCATGTGGTGCTGATCAATTCGGGCGCAGGATTGCGGGTCGCCCCCGGCTGGGGCGCCTACGCGGCGAGCAAGTTCGGCCTCCGGGCCTTCGGCGACGCCCTCCGCCAGGAGGAACCGGACCTACGGGTCACCTCGATCCACCCCGGCCGCATCGACACCGAGATGCAACAGGCCATCGTGGCCGGCGAACACCGCGACTACCGCCCGGCGGAATTCCTCACCGTCGAGACCGTCGCCCGGGCCGTACGCCACGCCGTGGAAACCCCACGCGACGCCCACCCCGTCGAGATCGTGCTCCGCCCCATCCCACGCTGACACAGCCCGTCGTCGCAGTTCCCGGCCGATTCACCGCCTCGGATCACACGACCCGCCGAGCGGACCGAAGCATTGTCATTTCACGTCCGATTTACGCCATTCGTGCGATATGTTGCGCGGCGACAGGTTCGACCGCCGACACGGTAGGTGCGACATGAGATCGATGCTGAACCGTCGACAATGGCTGCTGCTGCTGGCCGCCGGTACCATGGCGAGCCTGACCGGCTGCACGGATGCGAAACCGGGCGCGGGCAATCCACGCACCGCGAGCGGATCCCCCGGCGGCGCATCACCTTTCGCAGTGGCCCCGCCACCGTTGCTGCCACCCCCGCCGCGCGGCCCGCGCATCCCGATCGCCCCCGAGACCCTCAGCGGCCTCCCCGGCGACGGCACCAGCATGGCCCTCACCGTCGACGACGGCACCAACCCCGACGTGGTCGCCGCCTACGTCCAGTTCGCCCGCGACACCGGCGCCCGCTTCACCTTCTTCGTGACCGCCTGCTACGACTCCTGGACGATCAACCGGGACGCCCTGCGCCCCCTGGTGGAATCCGGCCAGATCCAGCTGGGCAACCACACCTGGGACCACCCCGCCCTGACCCGCCTGTCCGCAACCGGCATCGCCGACCAGCTGAACCGCACCAAGCAGTTCCTCCAGGATGCCTTCGGCGTGGACGGCACCCCCTACTTCCGCCCCCCGTACGGCTACCACAACGCCGCGGTCGACCGCATCGCCGCCGACTGCGGCTACACGGTCCCCACCATGTGGTACGGCTCCCTGTCCGATGCCGGCCTGGTCACCGAGGACTACATCGTCCAAATGGCCGACCAGTGGTTCAACGACCAGTCGATAGTCATCGGCCACGCCAACCACCTCCCGGTGACCCACGTCTACGGCCAACTGGTCGACATCATCCGCTCCCGCAACCTCTCCATGGTCACGCTGAACGACGTCCTCCTACCCCCCGGCGGCACCGCCTGAGCTGTATTTTCGGCCTTCGCTTCGGCTGCGGCGGGTTCTCGGCCTCGGGCGACCGCCTCAGGCGACCACGTTCACCAATCGGCCCGGCACCACGATGATCTTCCGGGGTTGCTTTCCCCCCAGGAATTCCAGCAATTTCTGGTCGCCCAGCGCGGCCGCCTCGATGGCTTTCGGGTCGGCGTCGGCCGCGACGCTGATCCGACTGCGCACCTTCCCGTTGACCTGGATCGGGTACTCCACCGAATCCGCCACCAGCAGCGCGGGATCCGCCACCGGGAACGGCCCGTGCGCCAGCGCGGCGGTGTGCCCCAGCCGTTCCCACAGCTCCTCGGAGATGTGCGGCGCCATCGGCGCCAGCATCAGCACCAGCGCCTCCACCACCGTCCGCGGCGCACCCTGCGGATACTCCTTGGTCAGGTGGTTGGTCAGCTCGATCAGCTTGGCGCCGGCGGTGTTGTCCCGCAGCGCGGCGTAATCGCCGTCGACACCGTCGATGGTCCGGTGCAGCAGCCGCAGCGTGGCGTCTGCCGGACCGTCCTCGGTGACGCGCACGTCGCCGGACTCCTCGTCCACCACCAACCGCCACACCCGTTGCAGGAACCGGTGCGCACCGACCACATCCTTGGTCGACCACGGCCGGGAGGTGTCCAGCGGCCCCATCGACATCTCGTAGAACCGGAAGGTGTCCGCCCCGTACAGGTCGTACATCTCATCGGGCGAGACGGCGTTCTTCAGCGACTTGCCGATCTTGCCGTACTCCTGGAACACCTCGTGCTCCACGCCGTCCCCGTCGATCCAGTAGAACGTGTTGCCGCGTTCCTGCACCTCGGCGGCGGGCACATAGGCGCCACGCTTGTCGGTATAGGCGTACGCCTGGATGTACCCCTGATTGAACAGCCGCCGATAAGGCTCCGGACCGGACACATCGCCCAGGTCGAACAACACCTTCTGCCAGAACCGCGCATACAGCAGATGCAGCACCGCATGCTCGACGCCGCCGACATACAGATCGACGCCTCCGGGATCATCCGCCCCGTGCTCGGCCGGACGCGGCCCCAGCCAGTACCGCTCGTTCTCCGGATCGGCCAACGTCGCCGAATTGGTGGGATCGGTATAACGCAACTGGTACCACGAACTACCGGCCCACTGCGGCATCACATTGGTATCGCGCCGATAGGTTCGCACCCCGTCGCCCAGATCCAGCTCGACGGTCACCCAATCGGTGGCCTTGGCCAGCGGCGGCGACGGCTCGGAATCGGCGTCGTCCGCGTCGAAGGTGACCGGCGCGAAATCCTTCACCTCGGGCAGCTCGACCGGCAGCATGCTCTCCGGCAGCGGATGCGCCACTCCGTCCGAGTCGTACACGATCGGAAACGGCTCACCCCAGTACCGCTGCCGCGCGAACAACCAGTCGCGCAGCTTGAACTGCACCCTGCCGGTCCCGTGCCCGTCGGCCTCCAGCCGCTCGATCACCGTCGCCTTGGCGGCCTCGACCTCCAGCCCGTCCAGATAGCCGGAGTTGACCAGCACCCCGTCGCCGGACCAGGCGGCGGCGGTGACGTCACCACCGGAGATCACCTCGACGATCGGCAGGCCGAAGGCGGAAGCGAACTCCCAGTCGCGCTGGTCGTGCCCGGGCACCGCCATGATCGCACCGGTGCCGTACCCGGCCAGCACGTAGTCCGCGACGAAGATCGGCAGCTGCGCCCCGTCGACCGGATTGGTGGCATAGGCGCCGAGGAAGACCCCGGTCTTCTCCTTGTTCTCCTGCCGCTCCAGATCGGATTTGGCCGCGATCGACCGCCGATACGCCGCGACGGCCGCCGCGGGAGTATCGGCGTCGTAGGTCCAGCGCGAATCGACCCCGGCCGGCCACTGCGCGCCGACCAGCCGATCCACCAGCTCGTGCTCCGGCGCCAGCACCACATAGGTCGCCCCGAACAGCGTGTCGGGCCGGGTGGTGAACACCTCGACCGTCTCCCCGTCCGCGGCGAAGCGCACCTGCGCACCGCGCGAGCGCCCGATCCAGTTGCGCTGCATGGCCTTCACGTTGTCCGGCCAGTCCAGCCGCGCCAGATCGTCGATCAGCCGGTCGGAGTACGCGGTGATGCGCATCATCCACTGCCGCAACCGCTTCCGGAAGACCGGGAAGTTGCCGCGCTCACTGCGCCCGTCGGCGGTGACCTCCTCGTTGGCCAGCACCGTCCCCAGCCCGGGGCACCAGTTGACGATCGAATCCGACTGGTACACCAGCCGATACGAGTCCAGCTCGGCCCCCCGCTCGGCCGCGGTCAGCTCGGACCAGACCCGGCTGCCGCTCAGTTCCCGTGCGCCGGAGGCGAATTCGGCCTCCAGCTCAGCGATCGGCCGGGCCCGCTGCGCCACCGTGTCGTACCAGGCGTTGTAGATGCGCAGGAAGATCCACTGCGTCCACTTGTAGAAGTCGGGATCGGTGGTGGCGAACGAGCGCCGCCGGTCGTGGCCCAGGCCCAGCCGATCCAGCTGGCGGCGCATGTTCTTGATGTTCGCCTCGGTGGTCACCCGCGGATGCGCGCCGGTCTGCACCGCGTACTGCTCGGCGGGCAGGCCGAAGGCGTCGTACCCCAGCGCGTGCAGCACGTTGCGGCCGCGCATGCGGTGATAGCGGGCGAACACGTCGGTGGCGATATAGCCCAGCGGGTGACCGACGTGCAGGCCGGCGCCGGACGGATAGGGGAACATGTCCTGGATGAACAGCTTGTCGGCGGGGATGTCGCCGTGCAGCGGGCCGACCGGATTCGGCGCGAAGAAGGTGCCGCGGTCGTCCCAGGCCTGCTGCCACTTGCGCTCGATCCGGCCCGCCAGCTCGGCGTTGTAACGGTGCGCGGGCACCTCGTCGCCGACTGCGACGGTGGCATCGGTTGCGCGAGTGTCCTGCACGGTCCTGCCTTCTTCTTGGCCGAGTTCCCCGGATTGACGTCGCCCATCAGGGTAGAACCTCCTGGTCCCGTGACCCAAAAAGGGTGACGTCCGCGCGGCCCGGTGACCCGGATCATCCGGCGGGCCCCGCGCCGGCAGCGGCCGGCGCGGGGTAGCGTGGACTCGTGTTCGTGGTAGCGCTGGTCCTGTTCATGCTCGCGGCGGTCGCCGTCGCCACCGGGGTGCTCGGCTTCACCGGGACGCTGCCCCGCAATCGTTTCTTCGGTGTGCACACCGACGACGCCCTCAGCACCGAGGAGACCTTCCGGATCGCCAACCGGGTCGCGGCGCCCACCAGTTTCGGCGCGGGCCTGCTGCTGGCCGTCGGTGGCGCCCTCGCGCTGACCGCCGGGCCGATCGCCGGGCTGGCCGCCGCCGTGGTGGCGATGGCCGTCGCGCTGTTCACCCTCGGCGCCGGCGTGAACGCGGCCGGTTCCGCGATCGTGGCGCTGGTGCCGGTGCGCGAGGCCGGCGGCTGCGGGAGCGCCTGTGGCGCCTGCTCGCTGCGCGGCGCCTGCGAGTCGGCGAACTGATCCCCGCTCAGCCCGCCTTGCGGCGGAACTGCCGCTTCGACCAGACGTAGCCGACCACCGCGAAGCCCGCGCACCAGGCGATCGCGACGATTCCGTTGTGGCCGATGGGTGTTCCGTGCAGCAGCCCGCGCAGGGTCTCGGTCATCGGGGTGAACGGCTGATATTCCGCGAACTGCCGCACCCCGCCCGGCATGGTGTCGGTCGGGACCAGTCCGCTGCCCAGGAAGGGCAGGAACAGGATCGGGGCCGGCATGTTGGAGGCGCTCTCCGGCGTCGACGCGGCCAGGCCGAAACCGACACCCAGCCAGGCCAGGCCGAAGATCACCAGCGCGACCAGGCCGAAGGCCGCCAGCCAGGCGAGGACGCCCGCATCCGATCGGAAGCCGACCAGTACGCCGACCGCGACCATCAGCAGCACGCCCAGCAGTCCCTGGATCACCGTGCCCAGCACCTGTCCGGTGAGGATCGCCGCATGCGACATCGGCATGGCGCGGAAGCGGTTCACGATGCCCTTGGTCATGTCCGAGGCCACGCTCACCGCCACCCCGGCGACCAGATACGCCGGGATCATCAGCATCATGCCCGGGACCAGGTAGTCGATGTATTTCACGCCGCCGGTGGATCGGCCCAGCGCGCCGCCGAAGATGTAGTCGAACAGCAGGAGCAGCAGCACCGGCGTCACGATCACGCCGATGGTCATGCCGGGATATCGCTTGGCGTGCACCAGATTCCGGCGCAGCATCGTGATCGTGTCGGTCACCGGGGCGGTCGTCGTGCTCATGGGTGGATCCGCTTTCTCGTGAGCGTTCATCGGGCGGTGAGGGTGAGGAAGACGTCGTCGAGGTCGGGGGTGTGCACGGACAGGCCTGCGGGTTCCAGCCCGGCGTCGTCGAGGCGGTCCAGGACCGAGCGCAGCGTGGCCACCGCGCCGTCGCTGGGCACCGCGAGGGTCAGATCCTCGGGGTGAGCGACGCCGCCGAGCAGGTCCGCGGCCGTGTCGAGGTCGGCGCGGGTGTCGAAGCCGAGCCGGATGTGCCCGCCGGGGACCAGCCGTTTCAGCTGATCCGCGGTGCCCTCGGCGACGATGCGGCCGTGGTCGAGCACCGCGATCCGCTGGGCCAGGGCATCGGCCTCGTCCAGGTACTGGGTGGTGAGGAAGATGGTGACGCCGCCGGCGACCAGGTCGCGGACGATGTCCCACACCGCCCGGCGGCTGCGCGGGTCCAGGCCCACGGTGGGTTCGTCCAGGAAGATGATGCGCGGATCGCCGACCAGCGTCATCGCCAGGTCCAGACGGCGCTGCATGCCGCCGGACCAGCCGCTGACCACCTTGTCCGCGGCGTCGGCGAGGTCGAAGCGGGCCAGCAGCTCGCCGGTGAGCCGGTGGCGTTCGGCGCGCGGCAGATGCCGCAGTGCGGCCATCAGCAGCAGGTTCTCCCGGCCGGTCAGCAGTTCGTCGACGGCCGAGAACTGCCCGGTGACGCCGATCAGTTCGCGCACCGCGCCCGGATCGGCGGTGACGTCGTGGCCGCCGACGCGGATGTCGCCGCCGTCGGCGCGCAACAGCGTGGCGAGGATCTGCACGGTGGTGGTCTTGCCGGCGCCGTTCGGGCCGAGCAGTGCGTAGACGGTGCCGGCCGGGACGGTCAGCGCTATGCCGTCGAGGACGACCTGGTCGCCGAAGGATTTCCGCAGGCCGGAGACCGCGACGGCGGGCTGGGTGTCGGACATGATTCCCCTGAATAGATAAATTGATCGCTATCAATGCATGGATCTGGTACGCCGTGACCACCGCGAGGTGATCAAGGTGGACGATGTGCGGTTGTGGCGGGCCGGGGTCAGATGTCGAGATCCTCGATGTGCGGATGTGCCTCGAGGTCGGCCACCCGGCGGTACAGCTTGTCCGGGATGTGGTCGCGGAGCTCCTCGAGCGTCTCGAAGACCGCCATGTCGAACTCGCCCCAGTCCTGCATGGGGGCGATGCCGAGCATCTTGCGCCAGTTGGTCAGATCCTTGATCCAGTTGGCGTCGGTGGGATAGTCCTTCCAATCGGAGTGCTGGGTGTGCAGCGCGAATTTGCCCTTGCGCGTACGGAATACGCGATATTGCAGCAGGCGTGCGCCGTCGAGTTCGGAGAGCTCGGCCAGCAGCCTGCCGGAGAAGCGGAGCTGCCGGACGCCGTCGTGGCCGACCCGCACCACCACTTCCTCGAAGCCGGCCAGCCGCCCCTCCTCGAGTTCGATGAAGCGGCGCAGTGCGGCGAGGATCGCACCCGAGAGGTTGCCGCCGACGAGCTCCTGCGCGCGGTCGAACAGCGGCAGATCCTCGTCCTTCACGTAGACCGTCTTGTTGGGCACCCACCCAATATACGTATATGTATACGTATAAGACAAGGCATCGCCCGACCTGGGCATTTGCCGATGCGCCGGATTTCGGCGGCCCCGCACTGAACCGATGCTCCGCGTGGCACGTATTCGGAGGGTAGGAGCGGCCCGGATGTGCGCGAGCGTCGAGGCGTGGGTGCACAGGAAGGAGTGCCCATGCCGGCGCGAGCGGTGGACTATCTGGTGCGGGCCGTCGCGGCCCTGGGCGTACGTCACGTCTTCGGCGTCGGCGGCGCCAACATCGAGGATTTCTACGACGCGGTGTTCGACACGGACTGCGATGTGACCGGGGTGGTGGCCAAACACGAGTTCTCCGCGGCCACCATGGCCGACGGTTATGCGCGCTCCACCGCCGGACTCGGGGTGGTCGTCGCCACCTCCGGTGGTGGTTCGATGAATCTCGTTGCCGGACTGGCGGAATCGTTCGCCTCCCGGGTTCCGGTGCTGGCGCTGGTCGGGCAGGCCCCGACCACGCTGGAAGGCAAAGGCGCCTTTCAGGACACCAGCGGCCTGGCCGGAACGTTCGATGCCGCAAAGCTCTACGAGCCGATCTCGTACTACTGCGCCCGGGTGCACGACGCCGCGGGCCTGCCGGGGCACCTGGCCCGCGCGGTCGCGGCGACCCGGCGCGGCGCACCCGCGGTGTTGCTGCTGCCCAAGGATGTTCAGCAGGCGGAACTGGATGCGGTACCGGATTTCCGGCCGATGGAGACCGTCGCCGGGACCGCGGACGCCGGGCTGGACGGAGTGCGCGACGCACTGCGGACGGCCCGCGACACCGGCAAGATCGTGCTGCTGGCCGGCGACCAGGTGGCGCGCGACGACGCCCGGGCCGAACTGCTGCGACTGGCCACGGTGCTCGACGCCGCGGTCGGCGTGGCGCCGGACGCCAAGGACGTCTACGACCACGATCTGCCCGGATACTGCGGGGTGGCCGGCAGCATGGGCCACGCCGAACTCGTCGACGCGGTGCGCGGCGCCGCGCTGTGCCTGCTGGTCGGCACCCGGCTGCCGGTGACCGCGCGCACCGGCCTGGACGAGGCGCTCGGCCGGGTGCCGGTGGTCAGCGTCGGCGCCGAACCGCCGTATCCGCAGGCCCTGCACGTCACCAGCACGGATCTCGCCGCCACCCTGGCGGCGCTCGCGGACCACGAGGTGGTGGCGCCGACGCCGCGGCGGGTCAACCGGCTCACGCCGCTGACCGTGCCGGCGGCCGCCGGGCCGGGCCTGCGCTATCGCGACATCGTCGAAACCCTCAACGGCGTCCTCGAACCCGGCACCGACGTGTTCGCCGACGCCGGCAACACCGGCGCTGCCGTGGTGCACCACCTGCGGCAGCCGCAGGGCGGCCGGTTCGTGGTCGCGCTGGGGATGGGTGGCATGGGATACGCCTTCGGCGCCGGGATCGGCTCGGCGTTCGCCCGCCGGGACCTGCCCGGCGGCGGGGTGCGCCGCACCGTCGTCGTCGCCGGTGACGGCGCATTCTTCATGCACGGCATGGAAATTCACACCGCGATCGAATACGCCTTGCCGGTGACATTCGTGGTGTGCAACAACAATGCACACGCCATGTGCATCACTCGGGAGCAACTGTATTATGGGGACAGATACAGTTTCAATCGCTTCCATCGCACCGACATCGGCGCCGGTGTGGTAGCAATGTTCCCGGAACTGCCGGCCTACTCTCCGCGAAACATCGAAGAATTGGCCGACGCTGTGCGTCAGTGCCTGGCGAATCCAGGCCCCTCATTCGTCTGTATCGATTGCGATCCCGACGAGATCCCGCCGTTCGTACCGTTTCTGTCGGTTCCCAGGAGGCATCCGTGACCACCAGTGCCCTGCCCGCTCTCAGCGATATCCCCGAGGCGTTGCCCGGTGTGTTGCGCATCGAGAACTCCGATCGCGAGGCCACCACCCCGATCATCGTCGACATGCTGCGGTCGGTGTATCCGCACGATCAGATCTACGGCGAGTTCTGCCCGGTGCAGGCGTACATCGCGGCCCCGCCGCGCGAGGTGTACGAGTACATGGCGGACACCCGGTGCCTGGAGGAATGGACCTACAGCCTGCGCGGATTCGTCGAAACCGACGAGCCCGGGCTGTGGCTGGCCTACGACCGGCTGGGCAAGGAGACCGAGATCTACACCCGCACCGTCGCCCATCCGGACGCCATGACCGTCGATTACCACTGCGCCTGGGATCAGGGCACGCACCTGTGGATGATCTATCTGATGCGCGTGGTCGATGCGCAATTGGTATTCAACAAACCGGGTTCGGTGGTCATCTGGGTGAACTGCCACCATCCCTTCTACGACGAGAATCCGTATCCCGAAGCCGCGCCGCCGAAACGGCCGGTGTGGGTCGGCGATTTCTGGGAAATGTTCTCCGCGGGACATCAGCTGGAAATGGATAATCTCAAGGCCATCTGTGAGTATCGGGCCGCGCACGGCCTGCCGATCAAACCCGATTGGATGCGGTGAACGCGATGTCGTCGACGGAATTCTCCGAGCCCACTCCACCCGCTTTCGCCGGACCGGCGGTGAGTCTCGTCGACGTGGCGAGCCATCTGCCCGGTGATCCGGTGGGCACCGAATATTTCACCCGTTTCTCGCGGTCCGATCGCATGGCGAAGAACGTCATGTTCCGCTCCCCGCACGGCCGCCACCACATCGCCCGCGACCAGACCGCGGTGGACATGGTGGAGCAGGCGGCCGCGCCACTGCGCGATCGGCACGGCTCGGACCTGTTCGGCGATATCGATGTGCTGATCACTCACACCCAGCTGCCGGACAATCCGGTGATGGGCTGCGGGCCCGAGGTGGCGCGGCGGCTGGGCATGCGGCCGGGCTGGGTGCTCGACGTGCACAACGGTGGTTGTGCGGCCTTCGTGCACATGATGTCGCTGGCCCGGATGATCCTGCAGACCACGGAGGCCCGCACCGCGCTGATCGCCGTCACCCAGAACACGGCCGGTCAGGTCTTCACCCAGACCGATATCCGCAAGCTCGCCCAGGCCCCGGTGCCCGGCGACGGCTGCGGGGTCGGGCTGCTGGTGAAGGACGATTCGGCGCCGATCCTGGACATCGAGTGCCGCAGCTATCCGGAGTTCGCCGGCGACATGGACTTCAGCAGCGGCTCCGAGCGCAAGTACTGGGAGCCGGGTGAGGGGCAGGGCTGCGTCAGCTTCACCGAATCGAAGATCACCAAGGTGTTCGCCCGCGGCAACCGGCTGGTGCCGGAGGTGGCGCTGACGGTGTGCGACCGGATCGGGGTGAAGGGCCGCGACGTCGACACTTTCGTCACCAATCAGCCGAACCGGCTGTTCCTGCGCAACTGGCACGACGCGCTGGAACTGCCCGCCGAGCGGCACCCGGACACCTTCGACCAGTGCGGAAACCTCTTCGCCGCGGGCATTCCCGTCACGCTCGACACCGAGAACCGGGCCGGGCGGCTGCGCAACGGATCGGTGGTGCTGCTGGCCGCGTTCGCGCACGCCGGCGATTTCGCCGCGGCCGCGGCGGTGCGCTGGGGGGCGGCCCGATGAGCGCGCGGACCGCGTCGTTCCGCCGTCGCCCGGAGGGCGCCCGCTTCGACCTGACCCTCAGCGAGAATCCGTTCCCGCCTTTGCCGTCGGTGATGGCGGCGTTGAATCGCACACTGGCACAGGCGAATCGGTATCCGGAGTTCCTGCCGTACCGGCTGCCCCAGCTGATCGCCGGGCATCTGGGCATCGATCCCGACCGGGTGGTGGTCGGGGCCGGGGGCACCGGAGTGGTGCTCCAGGTGATGCAGGCGCTCACTGTGCCCGGCCAGGGCATGGTGTACGCGGCGCCGACCTTCGACGGCTATCCCATCATGGCCGGTATGGTCGGCCTGGAAACCGTTGCGGTGAAACTGGATTCGTCCGGCAGGCAGGACCTGTGGGCGATCGCGCGGGCGATCGACGAGTGCACCGGCCTGATCGCGGTGTGCCGTCCGCACAATCCGACCGGCACCGTGGTCCCGGCCAGCGAGCTCAAGGCGTTCCTGTTCGGGGTGCCGCGGCACATTCCGGTGATCCTGGACGAGGCGTACGTCGAATTCCTGGGTGACGGCGATCCGCTGGACGCCGTGCAACTGACCGACCGCTACCCGAATCTGCTGGTGCTGCGCACCTTTTCGAAGGCGTACGGCCTGGCCGGACTGCGCATCGGCTACGCCTTCGGCCAGCCCGAACTGGTGCGCCGGGTGCGCCGGTTGCAACTGCCCTTCGGTGTCCCGGAATCGTCGGTGGCCGCGGTCGCCGCCTGTTACGCCGCGGGCGCCGAGCTGACCGAGCGCATCGCCCGTATCGGCACCGAACGGGAACTGCTGCGAACGATGTTGCGCGCCCGCGGTATCCGGGTGCCGCGTAGTCGCGCCAACTTCCTGTACCTGCCGGGCCCCGGTATCGCCGAGGCGCTGGCCCGCGCCGGTATCGCCGCGCATTCGTATCCGGACGGCAGCGCCCGCATCACCGTCGGCGATCCGGCCGCGGGTGCGGCCGTGCTGCGCGCCCTGGG
Source organism: Nocardia sp. alder85J (assembly GCF_020176955.2). GTDB lineage: Bacteria > Actinomycetota > Actinomycetes > Mycobacteriales > Mycobacteriaceae > Nocardia. Next base: position 106,048 of record NZ_JAIUCZ020000008.1, on the reverse strand, counting down.
TTCCACGGCGGTACCGCTGCCGGTCCGTTCCCCGGCGCCGCCGCTGATCGTCCCCGATCCGAACGAGGACACTGCCACCCCCGTCCGCACCGTGGACTACGCACCCAGCCTGTCGCGCTGAACGAGTCCCGATGCCCCCGCCCGGCCTGTCGCGCCGGGCGGGGGCATCGGCCGTGCTTGCCTCGGGTCGCCGGCCGAGCAAGCGTCGAGCCCGGCCGCTTCCGGCAGGGCTCGGAGGTGCGCAGAATCGTGGTCGGCGGCGGGCCCTTGCTTACAGCGTGCCGACCAGGATGGTCTGCCCGCCCGCCGCGCGGATCTCCACGCTGCGGACGAGGTCGGGGGCGAGGTCGGTGGTCCGGGACAGGGTCAGGGCGTCGCCGGGGCCTGCCCACCAGCCGGCCAGGCGCTGCGGCGGGCCGCTCTGCTCGTTCAGCCACAGCTCGAAGGCGACCTGGTAGGGGGCGCCGCCGGCGGCGTAGTTGCACGACATCTCCAGGGTGGCCTTGCCGTGCGCGTCGATCACCTTGAAGCTCGCCGAGACCGGCGTCGCGACCACCGGATTCATCTGCCGCTCGGCCACCACCTGGGCTGTCGCCGGGGGTGCGGCGCGCTCGGTCATGGTGGCCGTGATCGGGACCGCGATGGCCACGGCCGCGGCGGCCGCGACGACCATACCCGTCACCGCCAGGACGGGGCGCCGGCGACGGCGCGCCGGTGCGGGTATCGGGATCACCAGCGGGGGTGGTGTGGCGGCGACGGGTTCCGGTTCGGCCGCCGGCTCCGGTTCCGGCACCGGATCGAGCAGTGCCAGCGCCACCTCGGCGTCGACGCGGCCCAGCAGGCCCGGCACGCCGGCCAGATCGGCCACCGCCGCCCGGCACTGCGGGCACTCGGTCAGATGCTCCTCGTACTCGAGCCGGTCGGATCGGCCGAGGGCGCCGAGCAGATAGGGGCCGTCCCACATCGTGTAGCGGTCGCCCGACTCCGGGTCGGCCGCTGGTGTGGTATCCGTCACTTCGTCACCCCCATCTCCTGTAGTACCGAGCGCAGAGCCCGCATACCGTAATGCATGCGTGACTTCACGGTGCCCTCGGGGATGGCCAATTCGGTCGCTATCTGCTGGGTGGACAGGCCGCGGTAGTAGGCGCGGACGATGACCGCCCGATGATCGGTGCTCAATCGCGCCAGCGCATCCGCGATGAGCCAGCCGTCCACGGCCCGGTCGGCCTGATCCGGCTGTGCCTGTTCCGGTGGGTTGTCCATGCGGTATTCGCGCCGATGCCGGGCGCTGCGATGCTCGTCCACGGCCAGGTTGCGCGCCACCGTGAACAGCCAGGCGCGGGCCGACGAGGTGGTCTGGTCCAGCACGTGCGGACGCTGCCAGGCGCGTAGCAGGGTCTCCTGCACGATGTCCTCGGCTCGGCCGGAATCGCCGACCAGGCTGTAGGTGTAGCGCCACAGCGCGGTCGCGTGTTCGTCGTACAGTGCCCGGAGCAACCGGGCCTGCTCGGGCGAGGCATCGGCGCTGCGAGGGTCCCGGAACCGGACCGGAATTCCGGTGTCCTGGGCGGCGCGGTCGCCGGGCGAGTGCGTGGGGGCGCCCATCTCACCGGGTCGATCGGCGGGCCGGGAGCCCGTGGGGCTCGCAGGCGACGGTTCGGATCACCGTCGGCTTGTCCGGGGACGCCGCTTCGACACAGTTCGTGGCCACACTAGGCGGATACGATATCAATTGCGTTCTAGTTCGATCGGATGTGTGGCCAACAACGACAGCGGCAGCGGTTGCCGGCGCAACACCTGGGCCCAGAGGTCGGTGCGGCCCGCGATCGGGTCCGTCGGCAGCGCCGACAGCACGATCCAATCGCCGCGTTCCAGTTCGCCCGCCAGTTGACCGAAGGTCCAACCGGCGTAGCCGGCGAAGACGCGGATGCCCTCGACCAGCGGGGCGATGACATCCGGATCCGAATCGAGATCCAGCAGCGCCACCCGGCCGTCGACCCGGCGCAGTCCGGGTACCTGTTCGACGGCGGTGCCGACCCGGACCGTGGCGAGGCAGAGTGCGGCGTCGCGTTTGACCGGCCCGCCGAGATAGAGGGAGCGCGGTGCGGCCGCCAGGTCCGACCAGCGCGGTAGCACGTCCTGCAGGGCGGTGTCGCTGGGCCGGTTCAGCACCACGCCGAGACTGCCGGCGTCGTTGTGCTCCACGATGTACACCACCGTGCGCCGGAACGAGGACTCCACCAGGTCGGTTGCCGAGACCAGCAACGTTCCCGGTCGTACCGACTGCTCGTCGTGCCGGGATTCGCGTCTGGAGCGGTCACCGTGTTCCTCTGCGCGTGCCACGCAGTCATCATCGCACCGCGAAGGAGACCGTGTGCGGCCAAGCGTCGAGTTGGAATGTTCGCACTCGGCGAACCGATGTGAAATGGGAGCATTCACTCCGCCGAATCCGGCAATTGTTACCGAGCCGCTACTCCAGCCCGAATGATTCGCGCGCCCAATGGGGTACCAGCGTCCCATATTCCGGATGAGTCTCGATGAAAAGCCGCACCAGCGAGCACATCGGCAGAATTCCGGCGCCGTCGGCGCGGGTGTCGTCGAGTGCGGTCTGCACCAGCAGGCGTTCGTGGCCCCGGCCGCGGGTATCGATCTCGGTGTGGACGAACGCCCGTTCGCCCGCGGTCTCCTGATATTCGGCGGCGCCGGCGAGCTCGCCGCCGACGTACAGCTCGAAGCGACTCAGCGCCGGGTTGTTGCGCACCGTGGGTGCGCCCGCAACGTCGAGATCGATGTGCCTCATCACCCGCTGAGCCTAGGCCCTGTGCGCTCGGACCGCCGATCGAAACATGATCATGTCGGTTTCCCGTCGGCCGCCGCCGTGGTGCACCGGGTGACATACGCGCGGTAATCGGGTGTCTGCGTGAACGATTGTGCACAGTCGCCCGGAGTACCGGATGGTTGTGCACAACTCCGGGGCATGTTGTGCACAACCGGGCTGTGCAGAAGCCGGTGCCGGCCCGGGCTGTGTACCCGCGCCCCGGCGCCGGGATATGTGCACAATATCGAGATGGTGCACGGGAATCCGGGTGTGGTGGTGCTGGCCCCCGACAAGTTCAAGGGTTCGCTCACCGCGCCGGACGTGGCCGACGCACTGGCCGCCGGTATTCGCCGGGTCGTTCCCACGGCCGATATCCGCCTGCTGCCGGTGGCCGACGGCGGCGACGGCACGGTCGCCGCCTTCGTCGCGGCAGGCTGGGAAGCGGTGCCGATCGAGGCGGTAGGACCGACCGGCGAACCGGTGACCACGTCCTACGCCGTGCATGCGGGCACCGCGGTGATCGAACTGGCGACCGTCGTCGGGCTGGAACGGCTCCCCGGCGGTCGTCCCGAACCGCTACGGGCGGGCACCTACGGTCTGGGCCTGGCGATCCGCCACGCGCTCGATCACGACATCCGGTCGATCGTGCTGGGCCTCGGCGGCAGCGCCTCCACCGACGGCGGCGCGGGCCTGCTGCAAGCGCTGGGCCTGTGCATCCTGGACGCCGCGGGACGCGAGATACCCTCCGGCGGTGCGGCACTCGTGCAAGCGGCGCGGGTGGACCGATCCGGCCTGCATCCCGCACTGGCCGCGACCACCGTCACCCTCGCCACCGATGTGGACAACCCGCTGCTCGGATCCCACGGCGCGGCAGCGGTTTTCGGCCCGCAGAAGGGCGCCGGACCGACCGAGCTCGCCGTCCTGGAAGCGGGCCTGACCCGCTGGGCCGAACTGATCGGCGCCGAGCACGCCGGCCGCCCGGGGGCGGGTGCGGCCGGCGGCACCGGATTCGGCGCGATGGCTGTCCTCGGCGCGGTCGAGCGACCGGGCATAGACGTGGTGCTGGAACTGATCGACTTCGAGACCCGGCTGCGGAACGCCGCACTGGTGATCACCGGCGAGGGCTCCCTGGACGAGCAGAGCCTGCACGGCAAGGCCCCAATGGGGGTCGCCACCGCCGCCCGAGCGGCCGGGGTGCCGGTCGTCGCCGTCGCCGGCCGCTGCCTGCTCGACGCAGACCGGCTCCACGCGGCCGGTTTCACGTCCTGCCACACCCTGCTCGCCCGGGAACCGGACCCCGCCCGATCCATGACCGACGCCGCCCGCCTGCTCACGGAGATCGGCGCCGACATCGCCGCCACCCACCTCCACCCAGCGGACCCGATCCTCGCAACCACCGCCCCCGACCCGGAACAACCCCTGCCCGAATAGGTTCTGCCCGGCCGCGGTTACCCGTCCCGGCCCCCTCCCCGCCACCCCGGTCGCCGGCCAGCAGCCCCGACGCCCGGTCCGGCTCCCCTGTTCGCTGCCCCACCCACCTCCGGACCTGCCTCACCAGCACACAGTCCCGACACCCACCGCACCCCGATTCGCGGTCACCAAACAAGCAGGCCAGACACCCCATTCATTGCCCGCCTCCCTCCGACCCCGGTCACCACCGAGCAGGCCCGAACCCTCGAGTTCTCTTCCCGCCCCAGCTCTCCAACGCGGTCACCCCCGAGCAGCCCCGGCATTCGGCCCGCCCGCTGAGGGCCCGGTCACCCCCCAGTAGGCCCAACGTTAATGTTCTCGGCCCGTCTCGATTCTGGACTGACGGAGCGGGGGAGCGAAGCGGAGGAGCGGAGGAGGGAAGAATCGAGACTCAGGGGCCGAGAACCCGCCGCAGCGAAGCGGAGGCAATTAAACACAGAAATTCGATGGCGGCGGCGTAGCCCTGGATACCCATGCCCGCGATCACCGCGGTGGCGATCGGCGAGACGTACGAGTGGTGCCGGAACTCCTCGCGGGCGTGCACGTTCGAGATGTGCACCTCCACGATCGGCACCTCCGGGATCACCAGGGCGTCCCGCAGCGCGACCGAGGTGTGGGTGAGACCACCGGGATTGATCACGATGGCGGATTCGGCGCCGCGCGCGGCGTGGATCCGATCGATCAGCGCCCCTTCGGAATTCGACTGGAACGCCACGATCTCCCGGCCGAAGCGGGCAGCCGTCCGCGCGCACAGCGCCAGCACGTCGTCGAGCGTGTCCGAGCCGTACACCTCGGGCTGCCGGGTGCCCAGCATGTTCAGATTCGGGCCGTTGAGCACGAGGATCGGTGACATGCCGACACCCTAGCGGGGCCGTCGGCGGGGCCGGGGACTCAGAGGCCGCGCGGCCCCTCGGCCCGCAGGTCGTCGACCTTCGTCATGGCGGTGCGCAACTCCTCGAGCCATTCCTCGGCGTGCTTGCCGGCCAGCCGCACGGTCCAGGCCAGGGCGTCGGCGCGGGAGCGGGCGACGCCCGCGTCGACGAGGGTGTCGAGCACCTTGCGCTCCGGCTGGCGCAGCCGGGTCATCACCGGAACGGCCAAGTGGGTGAACATGATCCGATCGCCGACGGCGGTCGGCGGGGCGCCGATCGTGACTCCCCAGGCGACGCTGCGGCCGTAACGGGCCTGCGCCTCCTGGGCGATCTGCATCCGGGCCGGGCGGGTGCTCTCCCGGAACCGGGACACCAGTCCCTCCCGGGTGGCGGCCGGCACCTCGGCGTCGGCGGGGGTCTCGGCGGGCGGTTCGGCGTCGGCGGGGGTTTCGGCGTCCAGCGGTTCGCCGGACGTGGTCAGCGGCAGCCGCCCGATCACCACGATCTCGTCGCGGTCGACCTCGATGGCGGGGGTGCCCAGGAACCACTCGCTGGGCAATCTTCCGGCGAACCAGTCCGGAACATCCTGGGGATCGGGGAGATCCGCCTGCTGCCAGCCGCCCGGTCGTCCGAATCCGCGGCCACGGTGTCCGTGTCTCATTCTCTACACCTCACTGAGTTCCGAGCGATACGTTGTAACTGTGATTACAAGATTACTCGTGAGCGGGTGTTCCGAATTACGCCGTCGGAGAACGGTTCCGCCGTCCGGAAGTCGTGACCGCCGCTAACTAACGATTCCGCGACCGATCCGGCGAAAGTTGCGATCCGGGCACTAAGGTGGTCGCTGAGTACGGCGCTGAACATTCAGAATGCGGGTCGCGGCGCCCCCGATATCGCCGGATGGTGCGGCGATGTCGTACACGCCGCCTCGGGTACCGTTGGGCTGTTGCCGGAGTGACGAGGGTGAAGAGTGGGGCCGAAATGGATGTGTGGGGATCCCGCCGCATTCGGGTACGCGGCGCACTGGCAGTGATGAGTGCGGCCCTGGTGGCCGCCGCAACCGGATCGTGCGCGTTACACAGCAAACCCAGCGGCCCCGAGGCCGTGGTCGAGCGTTTCACGCAACTGCTCGACAAACGGGACGCGACCAACGCGTCCCAGCTGACCTCGTACCCCAGTGGCGCCGAGGCCACGTTGAAGCAGATGTTCGACGGTCTCGACGCCGGCAAGCCGGATTACCAACTGGCCCAGTACATCGCGCTCGACGCCGATTCCGGCATGTTCAACCTCAAGGCGGACTGGAACTTCGGGCCGGGCAAGGACTGGAGTTACGACCTCCAGGGCAGCATCCGCAAATTGGCTATCGGCTGGCGAATCTCGTGGGATCCGGGTGTGGTGATGCCCGCCCTCGACAACCAGCGCACGGTGAAGTTCTCCCGCACCGACCCCACCCCGCCGCCGAAGGTCGACGACAACGCCGGCGAACCGCTGATGACCCAGCAGACCATCAACGTGGTCAAGGTCGATCCGGCCAAGACAACGGACCTGGTCGGCACGACCAACGCCCTCGCTGACGCAATCAAGCCGGTGGCCCCTTTGATCACCGGAGACACGCTGATGCAGCAGCTTTCGGCGGCGCAGAACAAGCCGGTCGTCGCGGTGAGCCTGCGTGACGACGATTTCGCGGTGCTCCAGCCGCGGATGGCGGCGATCCCGGGCGTGGTCATGGAGCAGCAGCCGCGGGTGATCGCCACCGATCGCCGGGTGTGGTCACCGCTGCTGGACGCGCTGCGCAACGTCTGGCAGGAGGATCGCGACCAGCACGCCGGTTGGGGTGTGCAATTGTTCGAGCCCGATGGGCATCTCGTCTCCCAGCTGGCCGGGCAGCCCGGTCCGCCCGCACCCGATGTCGCCTCCACCCTGGATCCGAGGTTGCAACGGGCCGCCGAGGACGCGGTGGTCAGCGCCGGCACCGCCGCCTCGATCGTGGCGATCCAGCCCTCCACCGGCGCGGTGGTCGCCACCGCGCAGAACAACTACGCCAGCGAGCAGGGCTCGCCCGCCTTCACCGCCGGCTATCCGGCCGGCGGCGCCGCCGACCTGTTCAAGGCCGTTGCCGCGGTGGTGAAGAAGAAAGCGCCGCAGGATGTCTCGATGCAGGACACCGCGGAGGCGGCGACCATGCTCGGGATCGGCGTCGACTACAAGGTGGCCGGGCTGGATCAGATCACCGGACGGCTGCCCCTCGCCGGCAAGGGTGTGGAGCAGGTGAACAAGGGCAGCAACGACCCGATCCTGATCAGCCCGTTCGGGATGGCGATCGCCGCGGCGGCCATCGCGCACGGCGGCCTGATCCCGCCGATGATCGAGATCGGCCGGCCCGCCACCACCGACGCCCAGATCGCCGCGCTGCCCAGCGATGCGGTGGACCGGCTGCGGGCCATGCTGCACGACGAGGCCGCCGACGGTCCGGAGATGGCGAGCCTGCGCCACTACGCGGGCGTCACCGCCTTCGCGGCGAAGGGCGGTACCGGTGGCTGGCTGTTGCTGACGATGGGTGATCTGGCGTTCGCGGTGCATATCGACGATATCGACTCCGGCGATGCCACCGCCCGCATGGGCGCCCGGCTGCTGCAATCCCTGGCCGCCCCCGACAGCAAGTAACCCGCCCGGAAGCGGCGGCGGCACAACGCCTTCGCGGCCGACGCGGCCGGTCGGCGTCACCGGCCGCCGGCGCGGCGGCATGCGGGCTGCCGGGGCCGGCAGCCGCCGACCGTCAGCGCAGCGCCCGCCACGCGGCCCGCCAGCCCAGCAGGAACAGTGCCAGCACCGTCGCCGCCACGCCGATGAAGCTCAGCGCGGTGCCCTGGCCGCTGACCACCCGCAGCAGCATGCCCGCGACGAGGGTGCACAGCCACACCACGACCCCCGTCGGCCACAGCCCGCGGCCGTCGAAATGTCGCAGCGCGGAAGTGAATTCACCGTCGGCGGCGCGCCACAGCGCGACCGCCCAGCCGAGCAGCAGACCGGTCCCGAACGGCCACAGGGTGCTCAGCAGGCCGGGGAACACCGCCTCGTGGTGACTGCGCCGGCCGATCAGGCAGAACACGATCACCAGCACGGCGTCGATCACGAACGGCACCAGTCTCTTCACGCCGGTCAGGTTAACGGGAATGCCGGCCGGCGCGCGCCCCGAGCCGAAATGCCCGTTATTCCGTCGGCGTGTTGTCGGTGCTCCCCGGCGCCGGCGGAGGCGCCGGCGGAGGCGCCGGCGGCCGGCCGGTCTCGCCGAGCAGCCGCTGCTCGGCCAGCAGCGCCGACCGCTGTTCGAACTCCTGCTCGTACTGCGCGTCCCCGGCCTGCGGCGTGCGGAACAGGAAGGCGAACACGATCCAGCCGACCACCGCCACCAGGATGAAGCTGACCAGCCGGTACACGAACGCGGCCGCCACCGCCTGCGCGGCGGGCAGCCCGGCGGCGGCGGTGAGACTGTAGATGAGCGTGGCGTCCACGTAGACGATGCCGCCGGGCGCGAACGGAATCGTCCCGACCGCCTTGCCGACACTGAACGCGATCATCAGCCCGGCCAGCCGCGGCTCGCCGCCCACCGCGTAGCAGGCCGCGCCCAGACAGGCCACGTCGCCGAGCCGGTGCATCAGCGCCCACAGCGCGACCAGTGCGCCGTCGCGGCGGCCCAGATCCACCGATTCCAGCTGATGGATCAGCTCGTCGAGCTTGTCCAGGCCGTCGTCGGGAGCCCGATCCGGGTCCCAGAGCCGGCGCCGGATCCGGTTGGACAGGTGCAGGATCCGCCGCGCGACAGCCTGGATCGACCCCGGATTGGCGGAGACATAGTTGCCGGCCACGATCAGCAGCGCCACCGCACCCAGCGACAGGATCAGCTGCCACGGCCCGATCCGATCGCCGACCAGCACCGCGCCGCCGACACCCAGCAACACCATGCCGACCGCGGCCACCACCCCGGAGATCACCAACTGCCAGGACGCCACGATCGCGCTGGCACCCCAGCGGCGGGTGTGCCGATAGGTGAATGCGGTCGAGAACACCTGTCCGGCGGGCAGGGTCACCGACATGGCGGTGGCGCCGAACACCACGGCCAGCGAACTACGCTGGCTCACCTCGACGCCACCGGCGTGCAGCAGTTGCTTCTGGATCCGGCCGAAGCCGCTCATCGAGACCGCCTGCATCAGGATGCAGGCCGCGACCCAGCCCCAGTGCACCTCGGTGAGGTTCTTCCAGGACTCGTGCAGCCGGGGCCAGAGGTAGATGCCCTCGGTGATCAGCAGTGCGCCCAGCAGGGCACCCAGCACCCACTTCACCCAGCGGAACCGCCCCTTTCCGCTCGGCTGCGGCAGCGGTGCCGACACACCGGCAGGTTCACCTCGGGCCGTCACTCCGCCAGCGTAACCAATCCGGAGCCTATTGCGCCGCTTCCGTCGTGACGGGGGGATCGGCACCCGGATCGCGGCGCGGCCAGGCCAGCCGGGTCTTGCGCCGGCGGCCTCGTAACTGCACCTCGTCGCCGGAGCGCCAGCACTGCTGTTCCCGCTCGTCGGCGAAGTACAGCGCGCTGCCGGAGGTCAGCACCCGGCCCGGATATTCCTTGGCCAGCTCGGTCAGCCGGGAAGCCTCGTTGACCGGATCGCCGATCACCGTGTACTCGAATCGGTTCGCGGCCCCGATGTTCCCGGCGACCGCCAGCCCCGCCGACACCCCGATGCCGACGTCCAGGCCGGGCAGCGCCCGCAGCGCCCCGCGCAGATCCCGCGCCGCCGCGAGAGCGGCGGTCGGCGCGTCCGGACGATCCAGCGGCGCACCGAAGATGGCCAGCGCCGCATCGCCGACGAATTTGTTGATCAGCCCGTTGTGCCGGTCGACCACGTCCACGACGATCCGGAAGAACTCGTTGAGCAGGGCCACCACCTCGGTCGGCGGCCGCTCGGCGGCGGTCGCGGTGGAGCCGACCATGTCGACGAACAGCACTGCCACGAACCGGGTCTCGCCGCCGAGTTCGGTGCCGTACTCCAGGGCCCGGCGGGCGACCTCCTCGCCGACGTGCTGGCCGAACAGTTCCTGGAGTTCGCGGCGCTGCGCGGCCTCCTCCATCATCCGGTTGAAACCGACCTGCAGCAGGCCGATCTCGCTGCCGTCGAACACCTCCACCTGCACGTCGCGGGCGCCCTCCTGGACCCGCGCGATGGCCCGCGACAGCTGCCGCACCGGATCGGAGATGCCGAACCCGGTCAGCATGGACAGCGCCAGCGCCTGCAGGATCACCACCCCGCACAGCAACAGGATCGCCAGTGCCAGCGACTGCGCCGAGAACTTCACCTGGGAGGTGATCTCGGTGACGCACAGCAGCACGATCGCGATGGTCGGCGCGAAGGTGCCCATGCCCCAGGTCATCGCCATCCGGGTGCCGACGCCGGCGGTCAGATGGTGGTCGAAGGTGCCGGTGGACAGCGCCTGCGCGGCCACCGGGCGCAGGATCCGCTCGCCGAGCATGTAAGTGAAGCCGAAGACGATCGTCGCCGCCATACATTCGGTGACCACGACCGCCCCCGCCAGCCGCGGGGTGTCGGCGACCAGCGTCACCGCCAGCACCGCGCCGCCGATCAGCCACAGCCCCAGGTGCACGATCGCCTGCCGCAGCGGGGCGTGCAGGGCGGCCATCTGTTCCTGCCGGCTGGGCGGGCCGCCGCGCACCTGCCAGCGCATCACCGGCCGCAGCATCAGGGCGGCGGCCGCGACGCTGAGCACCCCGCCGATCACGAAGATCAGGCTCGGGACGAGCAGGCCCGTGCGCCGCACCCCGCTCGGCGCTCCCTCGGGCGCGGGCAGCCCGTACTGGATGAAGGCCCAGACCAGAACCGCACCGAACGCGTTGGCCGCCAGCATCGAGGCGAGGTACAGCGGCCAACGGGTGTGCATGGTCTGTTTGACCGCTTCCAGAGATGTGGATCCAGTCATGTAGGTACTGTGCTTGGTCTTACTTCCAGGGGCGCCGACACGATGACCAATCTAGCGTTCCGGACGATACCGGACAGGTGGCGCTCCCGGTGATCCGCGCCGATGCGCGCCGTGCATCCGGCCGGCGACGAGTTGCGCATCACACCAGGGGTGGTCGCGGGGTCACACCAGGGGTGGCCATGCTTTCCACCTGGAGGTAACTGCCCGAGCCGCCCGATTCCGGTTAGGCTCGCGGGCATGAGCGGTGAGGGGCCGGAGGCAGCGGCAACACATGATCCCGGCGGCCCGCCACCGCCCGGTGGCGCCGGTCGCGTGGCGGTAACCCACCGCAATCCCGCCGACGCGGTGCATCCGCTGGTGCGGCAGACGGCGGAGTGGTGCTGGCGGTTGCTGCTCATCCTGGCCGCGGTGCTCGCGATGGCCTATCTGGCCCACCGGCTGACCACCGTCGTCATCCCGCTGGCCATCGCGCTGCTGGCCGCGGCGCTGCTGTCGCCGCTGGTCGACGTGCTGCAACGGCTCGGATTGCCGCGCGGCGTCGGGGTGTTCGTGGTGCTGGTCGGCTCGCTCGGACTGCTGGCGGGCATCTTCACCTTCGTGGTGGAGCAGTCCATCACCGGCTTCCCGCAGCTGACCGACGAATTCAAGACCAGCATCCAGAGTGCGCAGGACTGGCTGATCAACGGGCCGCTGCACATGAGCAACGACCAGATCCGCAACGCGGGCAACACGATCATCAAGACCATCGAATCGAATCAGCAGACGCTCACCAGCGGCGCGCTGACCACGGCGACGGTGATCGGCGAATTCCTCACCGGCACCTTCCTGACCTTCTTCATCACCATCTTCTTCATCTACGGCGGCGACGGGATCTGGCACTTCGTCACCCGGATCGTGCCGACCGGGCACCGCGAGCGGGTGCGGGTCGCCGGGCGGCTCGGGTTCGGCACGCTGATCGGATTCGTCCGGGCCACCGTGGTGGTGGCCGCGGTCGACGCAATCGGCATCGGCTCGGGGCTGGCGATCCTCAATGTGCCGCTGGCGCTGCCGCTGGCCTCGCTGGTGTTCATCGGCGCCTTCATCCCGATCATCGGATCGCTGCTGGCCGGCACCATCGCGGTCTTCCTGGCGCTGATGACCAAGGGCCTGGTCACCGCGCTGATAGTGCTCGGCATCACGGTCGCGGTCATGCAGCTGGAAAGCCATGTGCTGCAACCGCTGCTGCTGGGTCGCGCGGTACGGATCCACCCGCTGGCCGTGGTGCTCGCCATCACCGCGGGTGTGGTGATGGCCGGTATTCCCGGCGGTCTGCTCGCGGTGCCGTTCGTCGCGGTGATGAATACCGCGATGCGCTCGCTGCTGTCCACCAGTCCGGCGAACCTGTATCAGGAACTGAACAGCGGGCATCCCGGCGAGCCGATGTTCCACGCCGACCCGGACTCGCCGACGCCGGGCCGCTACGATCTGCCCGGCGCCGAATCCGATGCCGAATCCGACGCCGCCACCACCGGGTGACGGGTCTCGATTCGGGGTTTGCCCTGATGTGCGGGAAGACCCGCGTCGGTAGCCTTCAAGCATGGGCGAGGCAATGTCCACCTCCGGAATGCGCCCGACAGCGACCGGGGGTGCGGTGGGTGACCGGGACCTGCGAGTATCGGACGCCGAACGGGAACATGTCGGAATGCTGCTCCAGCGGGCCGTCGGCCTGGGGATGCTGTCGCTGGGCGAATTCACCGAGCGGATGGATACCGCGCTGGCGGCCAAGACCCGCGGCGAGCTGAACGCGGTACTGGTCGACCTGCCGGGCGTCCGGCTGTCCGGGCACCCGCAACCGCCCCGGCCGTCCTATGCCCGGCCGCCGCAACCGGCCCCGGCCGGGAACGTGATCCGCTCGCGGCTGTCCTCGATCAACCGGCGTGGTCGCTGGCAGGTGCCGCCGTCGCTGTATCTGAGCAACCACATGTCCAGCGTGAACTTGGACTTCACCGAGGCGATCATGTCCACCCAGATCGTGGAACTGCGCATCGACGATTTCTGTTCGTCGCTGACGCTGATCGTGCCGGGGGAGGCCACCGTCGATCTCGACGGCCTGGAACTGACCGGCTCCAGCGTCACCAACAAGGTGCGCAGCGGCGGCACCGGCATCGGCGCACTGCATCTGGTGGTACACGGCAAACTGCGCTTCGGCTCGGTCACCGCCAAATACCCGTTCGGGGTGCAGTGGCGCCGGTTGGTCAGCGGAGCCTGAGTCCCGCCAACTGCCGGGCGCGGGCTCCCGATCCGTCGCCGGACCCGGCGGCGACACTGCCCGGACACCGATGAACCCCGGACACCGATGAACCCCGGACACCGATGAACCCCGGACACCGATGAACCCCGGACACCGATGAACCGAGGAAACCCGCCACCCGGTCCCGGAACGATGGATCGGGTGGCGGGCTTCTCGACTATCGGCTGTTGCGGCGGCGCAGCAACTCGTTGACGCTCACCGTCCGGCCGCCGCCCGGCGCCTTGGCGGTCTCGTCCGATTCGGGCCGGGACGAGCGCAGGTTGGCCATCCACTGTTCGATGCTGTCGCGTTCGGCGTGCTCGGAATCGGCCGGGGGCTCGCCCGGGGTATCCGAATCGGCAGGCCGCGCCGGGACCGGGGTGGTCGGCGGTTCCTGCGACTCGGCCTCGTCCGCGGCGGCGTGGGCCGGACCGGAGGCCGAGGACCGCCCGGTGGGCGCCACGTCCGGTTTGAGGCTGCCGTGGCCGCCCGGATCCGCTTCGTGCGGTTGATACAGCTGAGCACGATCCGCCGGATGCGGCGGCACCTTCGGCACGGAGCCGGGCTGTGGCGGCAGCACCCGCGGGGTGGCGCCGAGCGGTGCCATCGGGATCGGGGTATCCGGTGCGTCGGCGGCGGGCGGCGTCACCGTGCGCGGTGGCACACCGGGCAGCGGGGCCTGCGGCATGACCGTGCCCTCCGCGGGCGTGGCGGGCGTGCTCACGCCGGTCGGCGGGGTCGGCTCGGCCGGAGCCGGTTTCGGCGCCGCGGTTTCGGCGGCCGGAGCGGGTACCGCCGGCAGTTCGGACGATCTGAATCCGGAGCCCCAGCGGCCCATGATCCGCCCGCCGATCCGCTCGGTCGGCGCCTCACCGTCCACACCGCTGATGAAGCGCGGCCGCCGCAGCTTCCGGGCCGGCTTGGCGGGGGTGCCGTCGGCCAGCATCGGCATCTGCATGGTGACCGGATCGGTGATCGGGGTGGCCTTGACCAGGTCGAGCACATCAGTGCTGTGCGGCCGATCGTCGTGCAGCATCGGTTCGCCGAGGCCGATGCGCTGCTGGATCCGTTTCATCCAGCGCGGCGCCCACCAGCAGTCGTCGCCCAGCAGTTTCATGATCGCGGGCACCAGCAGCATGCGCAGCACGGTCGCGTCGATGAACAGCGCCGCGATCATGCCGTAGGCGATGTACTGCATCATCACCAGATCGGAGAATGCGAAGGCGCCGGTCACCACGAGCAGGATCAGCGCGGCGGCGGTGATGATCCGGCCGGTCTGCGCGGTGCCGATGCGGACCGCCTCGGTGGTGCTCGCGCCCTGACTGCGCGCCTCCACCATGCGGGACAGCAGGAACACCTCGTAGTCGGTGGACAGGCCGTAGATCACCGCGATGATCAGCACCAATACCGGTGACATGATCGGCTGTGGCGTGAAGTTCAGCACCCCGGCGCCGTGGCCGTCGACGAAGATCCACGTCAGGATGCCCAGCGTGGAGCCGAGCCCGAGCGCGCTCATCAACGCGGCCTTGATCGGCAGCACCAGCGAGCCGAAGGTCAGGAACAGCAGGATCGTGGTGACCAGCACCCCCAGCGCGATCATCAACGGCATCCGCGACATCAGCGCGTCGATACTGTCCTTCTGAATCGCGGGCTGTCCGCCGATCAGTACCTTCACATCGCCGGGGACGTCCATCGAGCGCAGATAGTCGATGGTGGCGTCGGCGGTGTCGGCATCCTTGAGCGTGCTCGACGTCTGCCAGACGTTGGACCCGTTGGGCGGCTTGCCGGGAGTGGAGAACGAGCTGGTCAGACCGGGAGCCTGACTGGCCTTCTTGACGACGGCGCCGATCTCTGAGGTGTTGTCGGTGACCAGCACCAGCTGGATCGGATTGGTCTTGCGCAGCGGGAACAGCTTGTCGAAATCCGCCTGCGCCACCCGGGTCGGATTGTCCGGCGGCAGATAGGTCTCGCTGATCCCGCCGAATTTCAGATTCTTCACCGGGATGATCAGCAGCAACAGGATGATGCACAGCGGGATCGCCACCTTCAGCGGATGTTTCATCACCCACTGCGGTAACCGGCCCCAGAAACCGCTCTCGATCTCCTCGGCGGTCTTGTTCTTGCGGAACCACTTCAGCCCGAGCTTGTCGACGCGCTTGCCGAGGATGGCGAGCATCGCCGGCAGCACGGTCACCGCGCTGACCGCCGCGAGCAGCACCGTCGCGATGGTGCCGTAGGCGACCGATTTCAGGAAGCCCTGCGGGAACAACAGCATGCCCGCGCTGGCGGCGATGATCATCGTCGCCGAGAACAGCACGGTCCGGCCCGCGGTCATCACCGAACGCCGGACCGCCGCGCGGGTGTCGTAGCCCTCGGCCATCTCCTCGCGGAAACGGCTGACGATGAACAGGCCGTAGTCGATCGCCAGGCCCAGGCCGATCATCGATACCACCGGGGAGACGAACGAGTTCACCTCGGTGAAATTGGTGATGATCCGCACGATGCCGTTGGCGCCGACCACGGTGAGCCCGCCGACGATCAGCGGCAGCGCGGCCGCGACCACGCCGCCGAAGATGAAGAACAGCAGCACCGCCACCGCCGGGATGGCGATGATCTCCATCCGGCGCTGGTCGGCCGACATGGTGTCGTTGAGCGTGCCGGACACCGTCTGCAGGCCGGCCACCTGAACCTTGACGCCCGGAATGGTGAAGGCGTCCTTCACCTTGCGGTAGTTCTTCACCTCGTCGGTGTCGTTGTCGCCCTTGATGGCGACCGACACGAAGGCCGACTTCTTGTCCTTGGTGGACAGCGCCGCCGTGGCGGGGGTGCTGCCGACCTTCCAGTACGAGTAGCTCAGCCCGGTGATCTCCGGGAGCTGAGTCAGCCCGGCGAGGCTGGTCGTCACCTTGTCGGCGAAGGCCGGATCGTCGACGGTACCGCCGTCCGGTGCGCTGTAGAGGACGATGACATCGCTGGTGTGGTCGCGCCCGTAGACGCGATCCAGCAGCTGTGCCGCCTGCGAGGACTCCGAATTCGGGTCGTCCCACCCGCTGGAGCTGAGATGATCCTCCAGGCCCAACCCGTAGCCGCCCAATGCGAGCAGCGCCGCCACCACCACGCCGAGCACGGTGTAGCGCAAGCGATAGACCAAGTCGCCCCAGCGGGTGAACACTTAAGCGACTCCTTGAGCGGGGCGGGAAGCGAGCAGGGCGGACAGCGGCCGGAACGGCTGCAGCCATGCTCCCTCTTCGGGCAGCGAGTCGAGGCTGACCCGCGGTAGCGGTTCGCGGAACACCCCGGGGATGTCTTCGAGATCGATGAACTCGAGGATATCGGACGTCACCGCCCAACTCGCGTGCTCGCGGAATCCGAGGACCTGTACCGGTACCCCGGCGGCCGCGATCTCCTCGAGCGGTTCCCGGAACGCCTGGCCGTCCGCGGAGGCGACCATGATGCCCGCGAGCCCGGCACCGCGGCGCCGTAACTCGATGTGCGCGAGCATATCGCTGTCGACGTCGGAATCCTCGTCGATCTTGGGCTTGGCGAACACCGCGTAGCCGACGTTGCGCAGTGCCTCGACCCAGGGCCGCACCACGTCGGCGGTGCCGGGCGCGATGTTGGTGAACACCGTGGCCTCCGCCTCGACCCGGTGCACGCTGCCGACGGAGAGCTCCGCGCTGCGTGCCAGCAGCCAGCGGCCGAGTGCGTCGAAGCGCGGCCGGTAGGCGGCGGTCGGGCGGCCGCCGAGGATGGCGCCGAGACCCATGTCGAGATTCGGCGCGTCCCATACCAGCAACACTCGCCGCACGTCCGAGGTACCACCGGGCACCGGCGATGCCACATCGCCGTGTCCGGCCACGGTGCTGCCGGGATTCGGTGCCGGTGCGGAGCCGCCGTGCGGCTCGTCTCCGGTGCCGCGCATTATTTCGGCAACATCCATGGCCACGGTGGCCATCTCACTGACGCTCATGAATTGATCTTCCCCCACACGAGCTCCGTGATGGCGCTACCGGCACGATGTGCCTTGCTTTCGAACTTGGTCACCGGGCGTTCGAAGCCCATCGGCGCGTCGCGGCCGACTCGCTGCGGATCGCCGCCGGTGGCCTCGTTCAGGCCGATGAACAGGGGCTCCGCCGCGCCGACCGCCGCGATGTGCTCGGCGTAGTCGGCATGGTCGGTGGCGACGTGCAACACGCCGCCGGGGATCAGCCGGCTGGCGATCAGGGCCATGGTGGGTGCTTGCAGCAGGCGCCGCTTGTGGTGCCGGGCCTTCGGCCAGGGGTCCGGGAAGAAGACTCGGACGCCGGTCAGCGAATTCTCGGCAATCATATTTTCCAGCACATCCACCGCATCACCGCGCAGCAGCCGGATATTGCCGATCTCCTCGCGCTCGATGCGCTGCACCAGCTGGGCCAGGCCCGGCTGATAGACCTCGATCCCGATCAGATCGAACTGCGGCTCGTCCTGGGCCATCGCGGCCGTCGCGGTGCCGGTGCCGCAGCCGATCTCGACGATCAGCGGGGCCGGGCGGCCGAACCAGGCGGCGGCGTCGAGCTTGTCGTCGGAGACCTCGCGGCCGATGCGCGGCCAGGTCCGATCCCAGGACTGCTGCTGGTTCGGGGTGAGCGCGCCCCGGCGCGATCGGAAACTGGTGACCCGGGGATACAGACGGGAGCCCGTGCGCTGCTCCGGACCCGGTACGGACACCGGCGACCGCCGTCCGGGAACAGACTGCGTGGTTGGGTGTACGGCGTCGTTCACGGGGTCCATTGTCCATATTCGATGATCAGACCGAGTAACCGACCGGTCGTGCCGATCGGATACCGGGTTCACGCCGCCAGGGTGGGAGCGGACGGCACCTCGGGTTCGGACTCCTGCCGCAGCGGTTGTCCGAGCACGATGCGGGCCGCCGTACCCGCCATGTCGAGCAGCCCGCGCCAGCGCGCCGGGGCGGCGGCGACCGACCAGACCGTCCGGGTCTCGTCCGCCGGCGCCGGCAGCCCGGCGATCCGATCCGCCAGCCAGTCCAGCGCCAGCGGGGTGGCCAGCGGTAGCAGGGAGAAATGCTCGCTGAGCCGATCCCGGATGTACGTCACGGAGGCGCCGCCGCGGCGATAACGCGCCACCTGGTCGTCCACCCCCTCGGCGTGGATGACCTGGTCGTGCACCGGCTGCACCACCAGCAGCGGGCAGGCCGGCGTCGAGTCGCCCAGGCGCAGGTCGTCGAGCATCGCCTGCATGCCGGGTTCGGCGAGTACCTCGGCCAGCGGGCGTTGCAGATGTTCGTCGATGCTGTGGAAGGCCATGCGTACCAGCACCGCCATCGGCGCCGAGCGGGCGATCATCGCCAGCCGGCTGCGCCCGCCGTCGGTCAGGTCCGCGTCCATCACCCGGGCCAGCGCCGGATACGACCGGGTCAGCGCGGCGATGACCAGCGCCGGAAACCCGGAGTAACAGCCACCGTTCAACCGGGCGAACACCCGGCCCGGATCGCCCACCGGGGCGCCGAGCACCGCGCCCGCCAGCCGGATCTCCGGGGCGTAGGTCGGCGCCATCTCGACCAGCCACGAACTGGCCATCCCGCCACCGGAATAGCCCCAGGCCGCGACCGGGGTATCGGACCGCAGTCCCAGCGGCGTGAAATGCAGTGCGGCACGGACGCCGTCGAGGGCCCGATAGCCGGGTTCGCGCGGCGCCCCGAAATTCCCGTGCGAGCCACCGTGATCGGCGATGCTGACGGCCCAGCCGCGGCGCAGTGCGCTGGCCACCATCAGCCATTCCAGCTGGGTGATGGAACCGGGCGCCCAGGCGCCGCGGCGCAGCGCGTACGACGGCGCGCACCGATCGGTGACGGAGTCGATCGCGGACTGGAAGGCCAGCAGCGGCCGGTCGGCCGTCGCCGGGGTGTCGTCGTCGCTGGTCGGCAGCAGCACGGTGGTGACCACCGCCTCCGGCCGGCCGTGCAGGTCGGTGCTGCGATACAGCAGCTGCCAGGCCGAAACCTGCTGCGGGACGAGGCCGAACAGCGCGATCTCGATCGGCCGGCTGCGCAGGATGGTGCCGGGGGCGTATCCCTCCAGTCCGGAGGGCGGGTAGTAGAACGGATCCTCCGACGGTGGCCGGGGCGGATCGGTGCTCGGTGCGAGTAGCATGCTTGCGGCACTCATACGGCCGATGACGTCGACGTTGACGGTCATCGCTTCCTCCTTCGTTCTCCCGGGCGGTGCCGGGCGGGCCGTGGCAGGCCCGCCGATGGCGCCCTCCGAGACAATCGAAAGCGATCCGTCCCCACCGGCCAGCGGCGATGCTGTCCATTCGCACCAGGATAGGGTCCTGGACGACTGTCCGGAAAGGGTGCGGGCGCCGGGCTGTGGTGCAACACAGCACCAGCCCGGTTCCTGTGCCCGATTCTCCGATGCTCGTTCCATTCGGTCGACCTGCACGATCGATAATCGCCGCGGCTGTGACACGGTTAACACGCCTCGTCGACGCCCCTGGAATTGTGATCGATCGCACACGCTAGCTGGACATATAGCTCGCGCGCAGGAGCCACCGAACCCCTGTGGACACCTGTGCAGAACCGAGCGATCCCCGATTTCCGGCGACCGGCTGTGTGTGGGAGGGGGAGGCCGGTCGCTCGGCCGCGCACTGGGGACGCACCCGGAGTCGAATGGCTCCCGGCGGCGGTGGCTTCTGCGAGAATTCCCGCGGGAAGGGGGTGTACCAGTGCCGATCGATCCCGAGGGACCGGCCCCGAACGCCGCGGCCGCACCGGAACTCGACCGTCTGGTGGCGAGCCTGCACGGCGTGGCGGACCCGTCGATCCACGCGGCGACGGCGGCCGCGGCCGAGAGTTGGCGTCGCCCACTGCGAATCCGGATCACCGGCCGGGCGCGGGCCGGGAAGTCCACGCTGACGCGCGGACTGGCCTTGATCTCCGCACTCGAGACCGCGCCGGTGGACGAGCCCGGCACGCCCGATCCCGACCTCGGCGACGACCTCGTCGTCTACGTCCTCGCCGGTGCGCCGCAACCGGCCGACCGCCGGATACTCGGCGAGCTGCCACCGGAACGGGTGCTGGCGGTGCTGAACAAGGCGGATGCGATCGGCGCCCGCTGGTCGGATGCCGTCGCCGCGGCCGAGCAGTACGGCCGCGAACTCGGTATTCCGGTTCTGCCGGTGGTGGCCGAACTCGCCGCGCACACCCGCGCGGGCCTCCTGTCCGACGACGATCTGCGCACCCTGCGGCGGCACCGCGATCGGGCCGGCACCGCCTTCACCCTTTCCCCGGAGCTGTTCACCGCCGCTACGGCCGGTGCCGACACCGCGGATCGGCAGGCCGTACTGGACCGCTGGGGTCTGTACGGCGTGGCCGTCACCCTGATCGCGCTGCGCCACGACCCGGCCACCGAACCCCGAGTGCTGCTGCAACTGCTGCACGCCGCCTCCGGCATCGACGCCGTCCACCTGCACCTGCACCGCCGCTACGAGCGGCTCGCGGATCGCCGCGGCGGCGACCTGCTGGACGAGCTGACCCGCCTGGCCGCGCGCGCCGTCCCTCCCGACCACCGCTCCCGCGACCTGATCGAGGACTATCTGGTCGGCCCCGAAGCCCGATGGCTCGGCCTGCGCGCCGGCCAGGCCCACCCGGACGTGGCGCACCTTGCCGCCGGCTACCCGGCCACCGGACCCGCCGATCCGGACGACGCCCTGGCCCGCGCGCGACGCTGGCGCGCGGTCGCGAGCGGCGACCTGCCCGCCCCGGCCCGCCGCGCGGCCCTGCGCGTGCACCACGCGTACATCCAACTCTGGGAGCAACTGAGCCGTGCGGGCCTCTGAACCGAGCCCCGATCCGGCGGTCCGCCCGGAGCACGGCGCACGGGACCGGAGTCCTGACGACTCGTACGACAGCGCCGCGCCGCGGGCTACCACGGACGTGCACGGGCAGGCCGCGGTGATCGCGCGCTGGAACCCGCAGGGCGCCGCGCTGCTGCGGGCCACCGGCGGCGGTGGCCCGGCGGCTGCCCAGTTGATCGCGGCCGACGATCCGAACACCCTGTTGCTGCGCACCGAACTGGCCCGGCTGGAGCCTCGGGTGGAGCTCGGCGATCCGGTCGCCGATCCCGACCCGGAGACGGCCGCACCCGTGGCGGTGCTGGTGCTCGATGCCGGTACGCCGCTCGGCGCGGGCACACTCGCGGTCGCCGAACGCCTGCACACAACCGGCGTCCGGCTGCTGTTCGCGCTGAACGGGACCCATGCGCATCCGGAGTGGCGTGTGGTCGCCGATCGCGATCGCGACCTGCTCACCCCGGTCCTCGGCGGGCCGCCGGAACTGCTGCCGGTGTCGCCGCGGCTCGCGGTGGCCGCACGGGCCGGTGCGGACGCCGCCCTGCTGGACCGGTCGGGGCTGGTCGCGTTGCACACCTGGTTGGTCACCGCGACCGGCGCGGCCGGTTCCGGCGACGTCGTGCGCGCGCAGGTCGTGGCCGACACCCGGCAGCGCATCCTCGATCAGATGGCCGTGCTGACCGCCGGAGCGCAGGAGGCCCGGCTGCGCGCGGAACGGGCCGCGCTGACGGCAACCCGCGACGGCGGCCGCGCACAGGTCATGGCCACCCTGCGCAACCGGCTGCAACTGGCCCGGGTCGACCTCCTGCACGAGGTCGGAGCCCGGATGCGGACGGTGCACGCCACCGCGCGCACGGACCTCGACCGGCTCGGCCGCGACGCGCTGCCCGGCACTCCGGCGCGGGTGCAGCACGCGGTGGACGGGCTCACCGTGGAACTGGACATGGTGGTGGCCCGGCGACTGACCGAACTGCACCGGCAACTGACGGCGACCGGATTCACTTCCGGCCCGGCCGCGGGGCCGGGAGCGCCGGTGCCCGGCCGCGGCTCCGGCCCACCCCCGCCGGTCGGCCCGGATCCCGAGCCGCGGCATCGCGGTGTCGAGGATCACCTGGTCGTCGCGCTCGGCGCCTCGGCGGGATTCGGGCTGGGCCGGCTGGTGGTAGCGCCATTGACACTGC
This sequence comes from Nocardia sp. alder85J, assembly GCF_020176955.2. Classification (GTDB taxonomy): domain Bacteria; phylum Actinomycetota; class Actinomycetes; order Mycobacteriales; family Mycobacteriaceae; genus Nocardia. The sequence continues at coordinate 83,596 of NZ_JAIUCZ020000008.1, read as the reverse complement.
TGCCCGCCCTCGACTACGCCTCGGTGCCCGCGACCCTGCTGCTGGGTGGCGGGGTGGCCTTCTGGGTGGTGCGCGCCCGCGGACTGCTCGCCGACCGGGCGCATCTGCGCCAGTGGATTGCCGACGCCCTGGTGAACGTGCGTGCGCAGCTGGAGCAGCGGGTGGCGACGGCGCTGGTGGAGGCCGAGTCGGCGCTCACCGAGCAGGTGGTGCGGGCCGGCACCGCGCGGGCGGTCGAGGCGGAGCGGCGGGCCGCGGAGATCGCGGCGCATTTGCGACGCCTCGCGGTCGAGCAACCCGCCCGGCTGGCGGCGTGTGAGCGGGATCTCGCCGTCCTGATGTAACACATCCACCGGGATCGATGGAGCAGGTCTCGACCGAATACCGAGTGAGATACCCCATGCCGGATCAGGGGTCACATGGCGTTAACCTTCTTATAAAGGAACCTGGGTGTCCGTTTCGTACCCGTATGCTGCCCGAGCCAGGGTGAGCTGCCGGATCGGCGAACGGCCGTCCATCGCCAACGGTGGCAGCCCGGTGTCGCGAGCCGCCGGGTGCCGCCCTCCCTTCTCAGGAGAGTTTCATGACCTCAGCGACCATTTCAGGTCTTCAGGGATCCGATGGGACCGCGCCCACCGAGCACGCAGGGCTGCTCGCATGGGTGCAGGAGGTCGCAGAACTCACCCAGCCGGCCCGAGTGGTCTGGGCCGACGGCTCCGACGAGGAGTGGGAGCGGCTGACCGCCCAGCTCGTCGAGGCCGGCACCTTCCAGCGGCTCAACGAGTCCAAGAAGCCCAACTCGTTCCTGGCGCTCTCCGATCCGTCCGACGTCGCCCGCGTCGAGTCGCGCACCTACATCTGCTCCCGTGAGCAGGTCGACGCCGGCCCGACCAACAACTGGGTCGACCCCGCCGAGATGCGCGCCACCATGACCGAGCTGTACCGCGGCTCGATGAAGGGCCGCACGATGTATGTGGTGCCCTTCTGTATGGGCCCGCTCGGCGCCGAGGATCCGAAGCTGGGCGTGGAGCTCACCGATTCGGAGTACGTCGTGGTCTCCATGCGCGTGATGACCCGGATGGGCAACGCCGCGCTGGACAAGCTGGGCAAGGACAAGCCGTTCGTGAAGGCGCTGCATTCCGTCGGCGCGCCGTTACAGCAGGGCCAGACCGATGTGCCGTGGCCGTGCAACGACACCAAATACATCACCCACTTCCCGGAGGACCGGGAGATCTGGAGCTACGGCTCCGGCTACGGCGGCAACGCGCTGCTGGGCAAGAAGTGCTACTCGCTGCGCATCGCGTCGGCCATGGCCCACGACGAGGGCTGGCTGGCCGAGCACATGCTGATCCTCAAGCTGATCTCGCCCGAGGGCAAGAACCACTACATCGCCGCCGCCTTCCCGAGCGCCTGCGGCAAGACCAACCTCGCGATGATCCAGCCCACCGTGCCGGGCTGGCGCGCCGAGACCCTGGGCGACGACATCGCCTGGATGCGTTTCGGCAAGGACGGCCGCCTGTACGCGGTGAATCCGGAATTCGGTTTCTTCGGCGTCGCGCCGGGCACCAACCACAAGTCGAATCCGAACGCGATGGCGACGGTCGAGGCCGGCAACACGGTCTACACCAATGTCGCCAAGACCGACGACGGCGACGTGTGGTGGGAGGGCCTGGAGAACGAGCCCGATCACCTGATCGACTGGAAGGGCAACGACTGGTTCCTCCGCGAGACGGAGACGCTGGCCGCCCACCCGAACTCGCGCTACTGCACCCCGATGTCGCAGTGCCCGACGCTGGCCCCCGAATGGGACGACCCGCAGGGCGTGCCGATCTCGGCGATCCTCTTCGGTGGTCGCCGCAAGACCACGGTGCCGCTGGTGACCGAGTCCTTCGACTGGCAGCACGGCGTGTTCATGGGTGCCACGCTGTCCTCGGAGCAGACCGCAGCCGCCGAGGGCAAGGTCGGCTCGGTGCGCCGCGACCCGATGGCGATGCTGCCCTTCCTGGGCTACCACGTCGGTGACTACCTGGGCCACTGGATCAACCTCGGCAAGAACGCCGATGCGCAGCAACTGCCCAAGATCTTCTACGTGAACTGGTTCCGTCGCGGCGCCGACGGCCGTTTCCTGTGGCCCGGCTTCGGTGAGAACTCGCGCGTGCTGGAGTGGATCATCGGCCGCATCGAGGGGCAGGCGGAGGCCGTCGGCACCCCGATCGGCAACGTGCCCACCGCATCCGCCCTCGACCTGGCGGGGCTGGACGTTGCGATCGCCGATGTCGACGAGGCGCTCCAGGTCGACGTCGAGGAGTGGCGCAAGGAGATCCCGCTCATCGAGGAGTGGTTCGAATTCATCGGCGACAAGCTGCCCTCCGGTGTGCGTGACGAATTCGAGGCGCTGAAGCAGCGGCTCGGGTAAGCATCCGGCTTTTCGTAAATGCCCGTATCGGACATCGTTCCGGTGCGGGCATTTTCATTTGCCGGTCGGTTTGTTTCGCACCGAATGTCCGGCTCATTTCGGCGAGTTCCGTGTGTGATGCCCCACGATGCGCGATGTTTGCCGGACGGTGCTTTATTCTGGGTGTGTTCTACCGTCTCATGACGCCACAGTTCGATTGAAAGCAATTAGCTGATCGACAGAACCGAGAGCCTCGCCGCCGTTCGCGGTCTCCGTCTCGCCGCGACCGGCCGGGCCCGACGTGTGAGAGGTGGGTGTGGCATGACCGACGTGACGTACGGCGCGCGAACGGCCGCCGCGGTGGCCGATTTCGAGCCCCCGGTGGCGAGTACGCCGCTGCACCGGGCCGCTGGTCGGTTGCAGGCCGTACTACCCCCGGGCTGGCGGGTCGATGTGGTGGACATCGCGAAACGCCACGACGACGGACCGCAGCCGATTCTGCGCGTGCGGATGCCGGACAACCGGCCCGTCGCTTCCTGACGCCGGTTCGAATGCCGGCTTGATTCGGACAGCTCCGATTGCGAAATCCAACCTGCCGGTTCGCTTTTCGGCAAACGCACTATTGCGTTTCATCGAGAAGCGGAGCATGCTGGTAGCAACCTTCAGCTCCTCGTTATTTCAAATGCAATTGCAGGGGAGGCGGCAGTCGTCATGGCGGTGCAAGTGGTCGATCGATCGTTGATGACCAGTGATCAAACCCCACATCAGGCCAGGTGCGTGGGCGGTGGCGGTTGGGTGGTGTCGTATCTTCCCGGCCGCACGCTGACCCTCGAACAGGCCACTGCGGCCCTGCAAGCGGCCGAAGCGGTGTCGGCGGTGCGTGTTTTGGCCGATCGGGTGGGGCTCACTCCGCTCGAAACCATCGGCCTGGCTATGCAGGAGCCACCTTGGAACGAGCCGGCTCGGCTGGGTGGGCAGCGGTTCTGGCGGCGCGGCCGGCTGGAGCGCTGACCGGATGGTCGCGGCAGCGGGGAAGCCGCCGCGACTACCCGGTGGGATGTCGCTTCGCGACGACCACCACCAGATTGCTCACCACCAGCTCGCGCACACCGGGAATGCGCACCAGCCACCAGGCCCAGCGCGGGTGATACCGCGGGAACACCGCCAGCACCCGGCCCCGCGGCCGCACCCGACGCGCCCAGCCCAGCCCGTCCACGGCCCGCACCGGAAACAACGAGGCGCCGAAGCGGTTCTTGGGTTCCCGGCCGTGCCGGCGGCGATACCGGCGCGCGGCGTATTCGCCGCCCAGGTAGTGCCACGGCCCGGTCTCGTGCCCGCCGAACGGCCCCAGCCACACGGTGTACGAGAAGATCACCAGCCCACCGGGTTTGGTGACCCGCAACATCTCCTCGGCCATCAGCCACGGATCCGGCACGTGCTCGGCGACATTCGACGAGAGGCACACGTCCACCGCGTCGTCGCGGAACGGCAGCGCCATTCCGGAGCCGCGCACCGCACCCGTCACGATCCGCCCGGCGGCATGCATTTCGGCCGGATCCGGTTCCACCGGGAGATAGCGCGCGCCGCGCGCGGTGAATTCCGCGGCGAAATAGCCCGGCCCGCCGCCGACGTCGAGCACCGTGACGCCGGTCAGGTCGCGGCCGGTGCGATCCCGATGGAAATCGGCGACCAGATCCGCGGTGTCCGCGGCGATACCGCCGTAGAACCGGTCGGGATCGGTCTGCTCGAAACGGAAACTGCCCAGCAGGCGCAGCGATCGGGCCAAGGTGGCCCGGCGCGCGAAACTGGGCACGGGTGGTGTGGCGGCGGCTCGAAGCATGGCGAACCAGTTTCGCACAGCCGTACCGGGTTCGATCGCCACCGCGTCGGCGTCCCCGCGCCGTGGCGTATCGGAATGGTCCGGCCGTGGCGTATCGAATGGTCCGGTGGCGTACCGGGGGTCCGGCCGTGGCCCGGACCGTGGGGGACACACGAGGTGGGGGTGGCCGGATCGCGAGGGTCGGCGGATAGGGTTTACTTCGCTGTCGTCCGCCGTCCGTCCGAACGCCATCGGGAGATGCTTGCCGTGCGTGAAGTACTACTACTGTGCTGGCGCGATTCCGGGCATCCCCAGGGCGGCGGTAGTGAACGGTATCTGGAACGGGTGGGGGAGCAACTGGCCGAGCGCGGGGTGCGGGTGACCCTGCGGACCGCGCGATATCCGGGGGCGGCGAAGCGGGAGCGCGCCGGTGGTCTGGAGATCAGCCGGGCCGGTGGCCGATTCACCGTTTATCCCAGGGCGCTGGCGGCGATCATGGCCGGCCGGTTCGGACTCGGCCCGCTGCGCGGGCTGCGGCCGGACGCGGTGATCGACACCCAGAACGGTATCCCGTTCTTCGCCCGGATCGCCGGCGCCGCACCCGTGGTGGTGCTGGTGCATCACGGACATCGGGAACAGTGGCCGGTCGCGGGCAGGTTGGTGGGCCGGATCGGCTGGTGGATCGAATCACGGCTGTCGCCGCGGGTGCACCGGCACAGCCAATATCTGACGGTGTCGCTGCCGTCCGCGGAGGAACTGGCCCTGCTCGGCGTCGACCGGTCCCGAATCGCGGTGGTGCGCAACGGTATCGATCCGGTCCCCGGGCGGACGCCGATCGGCGGGCCGGCCGTCCGCGCGGCAGCGCCCCGGCTGGTGGTGCTGTCCCGGCTGGTGCCGCACAAGCAGATCGAGGACGCCTTCGCGGTGACCGCCGCGCTGCGCGCGCACATTCCAGAACTGCACCTGGATGTCATCGGCGGCGGCTGGTGGGCGGACAACCTGAGAAACCATGCGCGGCAGCTCGGCATCGCCGAGGCCGTCACCTTCCACGGCCATGTCGACGAGGCCCGCAAGCACGAACTGCTGGCACGGGCCTGGGTACACCTCCTGCCGTCCCGCAAGGAGGGCTGGGGCCTGGCCGTGGTCGAGGCCGCCCAGCACGGCGTCGCCACCGTCGGCTACCGCCACTCCCGCGGCCTGACCGATTCCGTCGTGGACGGCGTCACCGGCGTGCTGGTCGATGATGTCGCCGGTCTGACCGCGGCCGTCGGCGAACTGCTCACCGATCACGGTGCCCGCGCGGTCATGGGCGAGAAGGCCCGCGCCCGCGCACAGGAATTCTCCTGGGAACAAACCGGATACGGCGTGCATCGAGTCCTCACCGCCGCGATGCGCGGGGAGTACGTCACCGGCCTGGTCACCGGCCGCACCGACGCCTCCTGATCACCGCCTGCGGCAGTGGGTTCGGTGCCGGCGTCTCCCGGTCCCGGTGGTGGCGACAGGTTGTGATCGCTCACTGTAGCAGTGATCGTAGTGCCGTCCACCGGCGGCTGGTCGCGGCGATGTTTCCCACCGTCGGCCGTGGCATCTCCTGTGTAGTGGTGCCGCCCGATGCCGGTCGTGGTGGCCGTTTCCGGCTGCCGCAGTGTCTCCCGGCCGGTGCGGTCAAGCGCGCCGCGATCGGATCGCCGCCACGACCGCCGCCGCCGCGCCGCCGAGCAGCAGCAATACCCAGATCAGATGGGCCGCGACCGTGCCGATGCGGGCCGCCGCGGTCGGTGTCGCCGCTTCGGTGATCGGTCCCGGCACTCGATACAGCGCGAGATCGTCGTCGGTGTAGACCGAATCCAGTTGTGCGAGCGTGGTGGCGGACTCACCGAGCGGTCCCGGTGAGGTGCGCTCGACCAGTACCCAGCCCACCCCCCGATCCGCCAGTCGTGTGGCCGGATCGCCGCGCAGCAGTGACTGTTCGACGGCGCGGGCCCGGCTGCCCTCGCCGGCGACCACTCGCCCGCGCACCGGAAGTTCGCCGGTCTGGAGCACATCGCGGGGGAGCAGCCGGGGAGCCGGATCCAGCACCGCCACCTCGCCGCTGAACGGGAATTTCCGGAACATCCCGCCCGGCAGCACCGCGACATCGCCGGGGCTCTCGATGTGCGCGGCGACGTGCGCCCAGCCCGGCGGGTACCGTACCGGCCGCAGTTCGCCGCCCGCACCCCAGGCCAGATCCGGCAGCGTGGCCAGCAGCAGGAACACGAAAAGTGTTGCTGCCAAGGGTGTTCCGAGCAGACCGTCACCGGGCTCGGGATCCGGGGCCGGCTGCGACGACGGCAACTCGTTGGCGCCACGCGCAGCGGCGCCGCCGAGCGCCGCGAGCAGTCGGCAGCCGCTGGCGGCACACAGCGCGTAGGCGGGCATCGCCAGCGCCACGTACTTCTGGGTATCCCGCAGCAGTCCCGTGCCTGGCACGTGTTCGACCAGGAATTCTCCGGCCGTGATCCCCCATCCGGTCGCCCCCAGCGCGGGCAGCACCACCGCCACCGCCGCCAGGATCAGCAGGGTCCGCCGGTCCCGCACCGTGTCCCGGTCGCCGCCGGTCGCGACCCGCCACACCCCCGCTCCCACCATCGCCAGCAGTACGACAGTGGCTACCAGCGCGAAAAGCGTTGTGCGCGAGCCGGGTACCGCCGCGGAGTTCCAGATGCCACCGAGTCCGGCCAGGCTCCCCAGCGTCCCCAGCCTCGGTTCGGCGCGGGCGGCGAAGGCCGCGACGCCCGCCGGATCGGAGGTGTCGGACCCGGTCCCGGCCAGCACGGTCGCCGCCAGCCACGGGAGTGCGGCGACACACCACAGCACCAGCACTCCCACCGCGCGCCGGCCTGCCGTGGCCAGCGCCACCACGCCCGCCAGCAACGCCCCCGTCGGAGTCAGCCCCGCCGCCGCGAAACACCCGCCCAGCAGCGCCCGATCGTGCCAGGTCCGGCCCGTACCGGGAGCGGCCCGCCGAATCCGGCGCGCCGCCAGGACCGTCCACGGCAGTGCGGCGTATCCGGTCAACAGGCTCCAATGCCCTTGCAGCAGGCGTTCCGCCACATAGGGATTCCACAGCGCGACCGTCGCCGCCACCAGCTGCGGACCGAGCGTGGCTCCCAGCAGCTCTCGCGCCAGCGCCGCCGCACCCCAGCCCGCCGCCCACAACGCCACCACCAGGATCACCTTCACCGCGACCCCGCCGTCGACCGCCGTCGACACCACGGCCAGCAGCGCATCCTGCGGCACCGCTCGTGGCGCCGCATCGCCCAGCCCCAGCGCGACATCGGTGAGATACGACCGCGGCGAACTCACCGCATCGCGGAACAGCAGATATCCCCGCCCCAGCAGCGGACCGACGACGACCAGCGCCACCGCCAGGCTGTAGAGGGCGGGAACCGGCCGCTGCCACAGCGTTTCTCGCCTTCGTCCGCCGACAGTCACGATCTGCCACCCTACGGGTGCACCGTCCCGGTTCCGGGATCCGCGCGGGATTCGGTGCGAGCTTGTCCACACGTCGACTCTGTACCTGTGCACAATCCGGGCCGGGCCCTACTGCCGGTGCGCCACCGGACCGCCGCGCGTACAGGATCGCAGCCCGATACCTGTGGAATCTGTCCCCGCCGACCTGCGCGGATTCGAGTCGGGACAGCGGCGCTTCTCCTTATATATAGGGACCACGCGACGACGCCGGTAGGCCGGGACACTGTCCGGGTGGCTGTGGCCGCGGGGCGGCAGCGTATCCACAGCTGTGGATAACTTCCGATTCGGTGGCGCATTTGTGCACCAGTTGCGTAGTTGTGCACAGGCATCGGCCGAGGGCCTGTGGATGCGGGGTGGACAGGTCCGTTCGGCGCCACGAGTCGGTGCCCACAGGCGAGGTGTGGATACCCGGTGTGGTGGGTCCGCCCGAGTGGTGTGTTCGCGTTGTGGCGGACGGATGGCACCATGGGCGGGGTGTCCGTTACTCGTCGCCGCCCCGTCGTCGCGGACGTGACGTTGGTGACCGCCGGTGCGATGACGGCCAATGCCGCCGGATACGCCTTGCAGCTGTTGGCCGGTCGCTGGCTGGGGGTGGCCGGGTACGGCGAGTTCGCGAGCCTGCTGGCAGTGCAGTTGATGTGTGCCGTACCGGCATTGGCACTACAGAATGTGGTGGCCCGGGAACTCGTGCGCGGCGCGCCGATCGCGGTCCTGCGACGGCTGGTGACCCGCTGCGCGCTGCTGGTCGCCGTCGCCGCGGTCGCGCTGGTGCCGGTGGTGACCTGGCTGCTGCAAGCCGGGGTGGTCGCTGCGGCGGGCGCGCTGGCGGCGGCGCCGCTGCTGGTCCTGATCTCGGGTGGGCAGGGAATTCTCCAGGGTGGCGACCGGTTCCGGGCGCTGGCTCTCGTCCTGGCCGGTACCGGGGTCGCCCGGGTCGTACCGGCGGTGTTCGCGCTGGCGATCGGCCGGGGGGCCGGCGGTGCGCTGTGGGCGACCGCGGCCGGGTACACCGTCGCCGCGGTCGGCGCGTATCTCGCCGCGTATCCGGCCGATCTCCCCATCCGGATCCGGAATCGCGCCCCGATCGCTGCGGAACTCGGTGCCGCCATGGCGTTCGGGGCCACCAAAGAGTTCCGGGCCGCGAAAAAGTTCGGTGCTGCGACGGAGTTCGGTGTCGCGACGGTTTTGCGTGCCGCGCAGGTGCAGGCGGCGTTGATGGCCCTGTCGTCGGCGGATCTGATCGTCGCGCGGGTGGTGCTCGACGGTGCCGACGCCGGTCGTTACGCGCTGGGGGCGATCGCCGCCAAGATCGCGTTCTGGCTGCCGCAGGCGATCGGGGTGGTGCTGTATCCGCGGATGGCACAGCCGGATTCCTCGGCGCGGGCGATCCGGGACGCGCTCGGGGTGCTGTCCGCGGTCGGCGCGGTGGCGGTGGTGAGTGCGGCGGCGCTCGCACCGCTGGCTCCGCTGCTGGCCGGGCGCGACTACGCGCCGATCGAGGGCCTGCTCTGGTTGTTCGCCCTCGACGGCGCACTGCTCGCGCTGCTGCAAGGAGCGCTGCTCTCCGCCATCGCGGTGGACCGCACCGCACTGGCGACCGTCACCTGGATCGGTCTCGTGGTGGAAGTGGTCGCGCAGGTGGGCCTCGCGCGTTCACCGTCGGCGCTGATCGGCATCGCGACCGCGGTGGCGGCCGTCGTCACCACGGTGATCATCGTGGTCGTAGCACGGTCCGCCCGGCGGATCGCGGCGCCGGTGCTGCCGGCACCGGTCGCCGGTTGACGACGAGTCCAGGCTGCGCACAGCCGATTCGTGCGCCGAGGCCGGATCTCGCCGGTTCGCCGGTGCGAAGACAGCGCTGTAGCAACTGTCGTTGCGCTCCAGCCCTGTGCGAGTGTGGCCACGGCTGCCCGGCGGATCGACCCGGTGGCACGATGCGGAAACGGCGACGGCCCCCGGAATTTCCGGGGGCCGTGCGTGATCGGTGGAGATCAGCGCTGGTCGCGCAGGTCGATCTGCTGGGTGGGGGCGTCCGAGTAGGCGTCGGCCGAATAGCTGTCGGCCGGATCGGGGCGCGGGCTGTGGCGGCCGATGGTGGCCGGACGGCCGCGGCCACCCAGCAGGCCCAGCAACACACCGCCGATGAGGGCGAGCGCGCCGAGGATGCCGAAGACGATCGGCAGGATCCGGCTGTACAGCGACAGCTTGTCGATGTTGTCCTTGGCGACCTTGATCTGCGAGTCGATCGTGTTGTCGTCGAACTTCAGCGTCGATTTCAGCGCGGTGACCTCGGGCTTGTCGCCGCTGCGCGCGTAGAAGTAGTACAGCGCCTCCGAGCCGTCGATGATGGTGCCGGTCTGCGGCTCCACCCACACGTCGCGGGTGTTGCTGTAGAAGCGGCTCATGGTGACGTCGCCGTCTTCGTCCACACCCCACTTCTCGGCCGGGAGGGTCAGCTTGTTGGTCGGCGAATTGACCACCTTGGACAGATCGGTCGCCGGGACCTGCTGGCGGAAGTGGTAGACCTTGGTGTTGTTGATCTCCGACTGCTCGATGAACTCCATGTCGTACGACTTGCGGGTGTTGCTGTCGAAGTACGGGTAGGTCTTCTTCTCGGTGCCGATCGGGAACCGGTACTCGAGGCCGGTGTGCTGCACCGGGTCGGCGACGCTGTTGCCTTTGGCGTCGACGTTCGCGGCGATCGAGCCGTTGGGGTCGGTGTCGACCGGCATACCGCTCTTGCGGTCGATGGTGACCCGGTCGATGATCGCGGAGAGCAGGCCGGTGTCGCCCTGCTTGTCGATGCGGCGCAACGTCTGACCGTTCTGGATGGTCATCTTGTTCTTGTCCGACGGATCCTCGACGGTGAGGAAGCGCTGCGAGATCAGCGGTACCTTGGTGTCGATCTTGGCCGGTCCGGTGCCGGAGGTCAGCGACTTCGCATCCAGGACCTCGCTCGCGACGTCCGCGGGATTCTTACCGACCGTGGTGATTTCGAGGTCGAGAGGAGTCTTCGCCAGCTTCGAGACGGTGAAGGTGGGGATCAGAATGGCTGCGATGATGAGCAGCGCACCGATTCCTACGAGCAGGCAGGCCAGCGTCCTCCTGGTACCGGCACTGAGTGCCATGCGAAATCTCCTCGTCGTCGAACAGGTTGTCCCGGATGAACCCTACGGCCCTCGGTACGGCACGCGTGAGCCCCGACACTAACAGCCCGCATCTGCAAACCCGCCAGGTGCGCGCCCGGAAACGCCGGGAAAGCCGCCACCCAAGCCGCCCGCCGGTGTATACGGCAGACTGAATCCCGATGACCACGACCGTGACACCGCAGGCCGACTCGCTGTCGGCGGTGTCGACTATGCCGGTTCCGGTCGAAACGGCCAAGCCGGACACGACGGGTGTCCCCGATCCGGGTTCCGCGCCGCGGGGATTCGTCGCCGCGCTGGAGGGCATGCGCGGCCTGGCGGCACTGGGTGTGATGGTCACCCACGTGGCCTTCGAGACCGGCGCGACCGGAATGCCGGTGCTGGGCCGGATCTGGGACCGGTTCGGCATGGCGGTCGCCGTGTTCTTCGCGCTGTCCGGATTCCTGCTGTGGCGCCCGCATGCGGCGGTGGCCCGCGGTGGACCCGCCGCGGCGACCACCCGGCGGTACCTGCTGCACCGCGCCGCCCGCATCCTGCCCGCCTACTGGGTGGTGGTGTGCGCGGTGCTGATCCTGCTGCCGTCGGCCGCACATCCCGCGAGCGCCAAACTGTGGCTGGCCAATCTGGCGTTGTTACAGGTCTACGTGCCGTTGACACTCACCGACGGGCTCACCCAGATGTGGAGTCTCTCGGTCGAGGTGGCGTTCTATCTGGCGTTGCCGCTCTTCGCGCTCGCGCTGCGCCGATTGCGCGGTCCGGCGGCGCGGTGGCGGGCACCGGTGCTGCTGGTCCTCGGCGTGGCGGCGCTGAGCTGGAATTTCCTGCCGGTGCCGACACCCGCGGGCACCTATTCCGACAACTGGCTGCCCGGCTATCTGCCCTGGTTCGCGGCCGGAATGGTGCTCGCGGAACTGGTCCTGGTGGCCGAATCCGCGACCGTCGCCCCGCGCTGGCAGCGCGTCCTGGGCAGCCGATGGCCGATGTGGGCGGCGGCGCTGACCGCATTCCTGTTGTCGGCCACCGTGATCGCGGGCCCGCCCGGATTGCAGCGCGCCGCCCCCTGGCAATACGCGACCAAGATGGGCCTGGGCGCGATCATCGGCTTCGGCCTGCTGGCGCCGCTGGTACTGGGCGCCGGTCGGCACCGCCTGCTGCGCAGCCGGGTCGCGGCGACCGTGGGCCGATGGTCCTACGGCATCTTCATCTGGCATCTGGCGGTGCTGTCGATGATGTTCCCGATGTTCGGATTCCTCCCCTTCTCCGGGGGTTTCCTGCACGTCCTGGCCCTGACCGTCGGCTTCACCCTGCCGCTGGCGGCGGTCGGTTACGCGCTGGTGGAGGAACCGGCCCGGCGCTGGGTCCGCCGCCGCTACGGCTGAATTCCCGTCGCACCGAACATGTTCCGGTTCACCAGGCCGAGTCGGCCAGCTGCCGGGCCAGCGTGTCCGCCTGCCGTACACCCGCGCGGAAGGCGTCCGGCCACCCCGCGAGCCCGTCCGGGTTCGTGGCGAACGCGTCGAAGACCTCGATCGTGGCCGCGTCGGGGGTGAACTGCACGACGGTGCCGGCGGTGGCCGTGGCCAGTTCGGCCCGGAGCAGTTCGCGCGGGAAGCGGTGCGCCAGCGGCTCCACGATCAGCAGGACATCGGAGTCCGCCGCGACATCCGCATTGGTCCCCGACCACACTCCGCCGTCGATGTAGTAGCGATCGTCGACGACGACCGGCGGGAAGGTCCCCGGAAACGAACGGCTGGCGGCCACGGCGGTGGCCAGTCCGACGCCGCTCGCGTTGTCCCAGATCCGCCGCTGACCGCTCTCGGCCTCCACCACGACGATCCGCAGCCGGTCGTCCGGCCAGGTATCGCCACCGGCCAGCCACCCCATCCGGTCGATATGCGCCGGCTGCGCGGGTTCCGTGCCGATCACCAAGCGGCCCACCGCGCGCCGCGCCGCGTCGGGGTCCGCCGCCGGATCCGCCGCCGCACCCGCCAGCAGAGAGAACGCCGCGCCGAGCAGGGCGGGGTCCAGCGCCGGTGGCGGCTCCGCGACCCCGGGCGTCCGCGGATTCCCGGCGAGCGCGTCGAGATCCCGGCCGGTCACCAGCATGGCACCGACGATCGCGCCGGCGGAGGTGCCGACGATCGAGTCGGCCGAGCCCAATTCGATGCCGCGCCGGCGCAATTCCGCGGCCAGGCCCGCCATCCACGCCGTTCCGGGGACCCCGCCCACACCCAGCACCACCGAACGCCGAACGGTCGCTCGATCGAACCCATCCGTCATGCCGCCATGGTAACCACGCCGCGCACCACCGGCGTCCGATATCCGCCATGCCGAATGCGTTGTGCCACAAGAAATCAGGTGCGATCGCGGCGGTGCGGCGGCAGTGCGGCCAGCCCGGCCGCCACCACCCCCAGCAGGGCGGGCAACTGCACCCAGAGCGAGCCACCCAGATAGCCGCCCGGTGACCGCCAGGTTCCGGTGGACAACGCGGCCTCGGCGACGACCACCCCGAGCCCGGCGACCAGCGGCAACGCGGTGCCGACGCGACGCGGCGCGAACCGAAGGGCGACCGATCCGGCGACGGTGGCCGCCAGCGCGACCGGGCCGGCGATCAGCAACACGGCCGCGCTCAGCCCGACTGCCCCGGCGAGGCGGCTGCGCTGGGCCCGCACCGGACCGGCGTCCACCTCGCCGAAGATTCGGCGGCGTCGCGGAATCACCAACAGCGCCAAGGGAATCAGCAGGGCCAGACCACCGCGGATCGCCGTCCGGTACCACCGGTCGGCAGGGAATTCGACGGTGATCGGCCCGTGGGCGTCGGCGGGCACCACCCAGCCCTGTTCCCAGCCGTCCACCACCACCGGCGCCAGGTTACGGCCGTCGGCGGTCCGCGCCCGCCAATCCACATTCGTGCTGAGCGGCAGCACCAGCAGCCGCGTCCCGGGCGCGGCCGACACCGGATGCGGTGCGACATCGGTGCTGGTCAGGGTCAATCGGTCGACCGCGAACAACTCGGTCGGCGCCACGGCGACATCGACTCGGCCGGCGGGCAGCGCGATCGCGTCGGGACGGGGGCTCCCGGCCGCACACGCGCGGCCGCCCGCTCCGGCAACCGGCGTAGCGGAATCCGTGCAGTCGCCCGGCGGCGTCGCTTCGGTCGCCGCCGGAACATTCGCTGCCCCGCTCGCCGCCGCGCCGGATCGATCGCCGTCGGTGGAACCGGTTGCTGCCGTGCCGATTCCACCCGCTACGTTGCCGGAGTCACCACGACGGGCATCGACGGTGCCGGTAGGTGCGTTCGTGGAACCGTTTGCTGCTGTACCGGTTCCGCTCGGGGTGCCGTCGATGCCGCTGCCGCCGGAGTCGGTCGTACCGGTGGGTGTGTTCGTGGAACCGTTTGCTGCCGTACCGGTTCCGTTCGAGGTGCGGTCGGCGCCACTGCCGCCGGAGTCGGTCGTACCGGTCGGGGAATCGCTTGCTGCCGTGCCTGTTCCGTTCGAGGTGCCGGCGGCGACAGCGCGGCCGGAGCCGTCCACACCGGTCGGTCCGTCCGGGGAACCGGTGGCCGCCGTGCCGATTCGGTTCGACGGGTCCCCCGCGACGGTCGACGTGTCGCCATCGCCGGTGGCCGGGTCGCCCGATGCGGGCACGGTCGCGGCGTCATCGGTGCCGGGATCGCAGACGCGGGCGGGTACCGGTGCGCCGGTGCGCAGTTCGTCGAGGGTGCCGGTGACCGTGGTGTGGACGAGGCGGCCCGCGAGGGTGAGGACGGGGCCGTGCGCGCAGTCGACGGTGACGAGGCGGTTGCCCGGGACCGGCGGCGGATAGTCGGGGCCGAGGACCGTCACCTCGGCGAGGCCGGGCGGCGGTTGCTGGGCGAAGCCGAGACCGTTGCGGTCGAGCATGTTCCGCCAGCTGTCGATACTGATCTCGATCCGGTCGGTGACCCGCGGATGCAACGGCAACCAGATCGGGAAGCCGCCGGGCACTTCGGGATTCAACTGCTGGAACTGCGGGCCGTCGCCGAGGTTGACGGTGAGCGCGGTGGGCCGCGCGGGCAGGTCGCCGATCGGCGGGGTCACCATCAGGCCGTTGACCAGGGCCGGGTGCGGCAGTTCGATGGTCAGGGTGGGTTTGGCGCCGGTCCGGTCGCGGACGGTCTCCTCGGGGGCGGTCCAGCTGGTGGCGTTGTTGTCGTCGGTGGCGGCGAAGGCCGAGCCGCGCAGGTCGCCGACGTCGGCGCGGCCCCGCGCGACCGGCCGGTCGTGATCGGTGAGCAGGGCCGCCAGCGCGGGGCCCTGCCGGGTGCGGACGGTCAGTTGCGGCGTGACCGCGGTGGCGGCCGGAACCTGCAGGGTGCGTTCGAAGGTGCCCGGTTCCTCCGGCGGCAGTGCCAATCCCTTGTTGCAGCGCACCCGGCCGGGAGTGTCGAAACAGGCGTTGCGGCCGGGGAATTCCTGACCCAGATCCCAGCCCTGCACCCGGACGCCGGGCGGCGGTGCGGGCAGGACGGTGCGGTGCCGGATGTCGACGGTCACCGGTGCGTCCGGATTGCTGTAGTCGTCGAGGCTCAGCTCGCTGACGCCGAATTGCCCACCGGGCGTGCCGCTCTCGGTCCGGATCGCGGTGACGGTGAGCCAGTCGGTGCGGCCGGGCGGCAGCGAAACCTGTACGGGCGCACCGGGTGTGGTGATCCGCGCGGCGACGGTGCCGTTGGCGGTGCGGACCTCGAGCCATTTCACCGGGTCACCCAGCGCCGCGGGGCTGGTGGTCACGTGCAGCACCCCGGAGGTGATCGGATGGTGCAGATCGAGCCGCAGCCACTGCCCGAGCGCGGTCTGGGCGCTGTTGCTCAGCCAGGCGGTGGCGGGGTCGCCGTCGACCGCCGCCGCGGTCGAGTTCGCGGGGGAGGCCGCGCCGAGCTGGGTGGCGTCACCGGCCGAACTGGAGGCGGTGACCACCGCCCCGGACCATTCGCCCTGCACCAGCGGAGCGCCGGGCACCGGGTAGTCGGGCACCAGATTGTGGGTGCGCCGCGGGTCGGTGGGCGCGCGCAGCGCCGAGCTGTGGTTGTCGACGCGGCCGAAATCGGTCTCCCGGTTCATGGGTGTGTCGGTGACCGTGGTGGTCGCGTCGTCGAGCAGCCCCGCTCGATCGGCGTCGGTGGCCAGCAGCACCGGACTGCGCGGTGCGGCGGGGTCGCGGCGCAACCGCTCCAGCACCTCGGGCCCGCCCTGCACGACCGGCACCGCAGCCAGCGGCACCGTGTAGGCGCCGGGGAAGGAGTCCGGCGCGCCGGGACCGCTGCGCGGGTCGGTGTCGCCGGGACCGCTGCGCGGGTCGGTGGGCGTGCCCGGCCGCGGCGCGTCGACCCGGAAGATCTCGATCGCCGGATAGGGCGGGCGCAGATCGCCGTCGACCACGATGTCGTCCGGATGGCCGATCGACTGCAACCCGCCGAATTCCGCGACCCGGGTCAGCCCCGGCGAATGTTCGATGGCCTGATGCGCCAGCAGCGGCCGGGTCGACCGGGAGGTGTCCGGGTCGAGATCGTTGCGCAGCACCAGGATTCCGATGCCCTGGTCGGCGAGCACGGGTGCCAGACCGGCCGACGGCCGCCCGTCGGCGATCAGCCGCTGCACCGAATCCATCGCCCGGATCGCGCCCGGCGGCACCAGCGGAATCGCGTCGCGCACAGCCCATTCCGTGCGGGCCAGCGCTTGCAGTGGTTCGTCCCGGGTCAGGCCCCAGATCTGGCTGCCGAACGGCGCGCCCGGCACCACCAGGGCGCGGGTGTCGGAGGCGTTGTGCGCCAGCCAGTCCGCGGTCTGCTGCCAGTACACCGGCACCCGGTCGTAGGCGCCGCGCGGGGCGAGTTTACTGGTCCAGGCCAGCGAGGTGGACAGCAGCAGCGCGGTCAGCACCAGCATCGTCACCGCCACCATCCGATCGCGCTCGGGATGCGCGAACGCGTGCCGCCAGCGCGCGAACGGCACCGAGGCCGGCAGCGGCACCCGGCGCAGCAGATGGGCGAGACCGATCACCAGCGGCATCCGGATCAGCGGTTCCAGCTTGTGCACGTTGCGCATCGGCGCGCCCGCGGAATCCAGGAAGATCCGTACGGTCTCGGCGAACGGCCCGCCGAGTTGTCCCTGATATCCGGCGCAGATGCCGATCAGGCCGACGATCAGGATCAGGGCGAACCGGCCCCGGTGCGGCATCGACCGCGACGCGAGCCCGGCCAGTCCGGCGGCCGCGAGCAGCCCGGTGGCCAGCACCGCCGCCGGTTGGGTGACCAGCACCGCGCCCGCGATGCGCTCGGGGGAGACGAACGGTGTCCAGCTGTCGGTCCCGCGCAGCACCTCGCCGAGCGTCGCCCATTCGGTGGTGACGCCGGAGGATTCGATGTAGTCGAGGAACGGCGGGCTCACCTTGCCCAGCAGCGCCAGCGGTACCAGCCACCACACCACGGCCGTGACCAGCAGCGGAATCCACGCGAGGGTGAACCTCAGCCAGCGCCGGTCCGGCCGGTACGACGCCCACCACAGCACCGCGGGCAGGAATCCGGCCGCGGTCGCGGCGGCGTTCACCGAACCCATCAGCGCCAGCGCCAGCGCGCTCGCGGCCGGCGAGGTGGCGCCGCCCGCGCGGCCGCGCGCCCGCAGCGCGACGGCGAGCGCGGCCGGCCCCAGCAGCACCCAGGGCGCGAGCATCATCGGCAGCGTCTCGGACGAGATCGAGCCCAGGGTGGTCAGCACACGCGGCGACAGCGCGAACGCCAGACCCGCGATCACCCGGGAGCCGCGGCTGCCGATGCCGAGCAGTTCGCACAGCCGGACGATGCCCCAGAACCCGGTGAGGATCAGCAGCGCCCACCAACTGCGCTGGGTGGCCCAACCGGGCAGGCCCAGCACATGTCCGAGCGAGAAGAACGCCCCCTGCGGGAAGAAATACCCGTAGGCCTGGTTCTGCACCTGGCCCATCGGGGACTGGCTGCTCCACAGATGAGCGGATCGTTGCAGCAGCCCGATCGGATTCTGTGTCAGATCGTATTTGGTGTCGGCGACGCTGAGCCCCGGCGATTGCAGGAAGGTCAGTGCGAAGGCGAGGACGATGCTGGTCAGGAACCAGCGGCGGCCCAGCGGTGTGGTATTCGGCGGTTCGTCCCGGTGCGGCCCGCCACCCCCGGCGGGCGGAGCCGGTGGGACGTCCGAACGTTCGCGTTCAGCGACGGACGTGGTCACGCCGACGCGCGAGCGGCCGCCACCCCGCCGCGGGGGTGCGCGGTTCGAGCCCGGACCAGGCGCGACACCTGGTCAGCGGCTGCCGTACTCGACATTGTTGAGCAGCGACGACCCGGCCGCCCCACTGCGGTCCACGTCCGGCCGATGGCTCTGCTGGGCGGCCGTCGTGATGATGAGCACCGCGATCGCGCCGACCAGCGCGCCGACGACGGCGCTGACAGCGCCTGGTACGGCAAAGTTCATGCCGGTCAACCTACAACATGGCCCGGAGTTCCCGACGCCGACGCGGCGTCAGGGCCGGGCGTCGACCCGATCCGGGACCGGGCAGTCCAGTGCGCCCAGCAGGGTGCGCAGTTTGGCGGTGGTCTCGTCCAGTTCGGTGTCCGGGTCGGAATCCGCGACGATCCCGCCACCGGCCCAGGCGCGCAGCACGCGGCCGTCGGCGGACAGTTCCGCGCAGCGGATGGCCACCACCCATTCCCCGTCGCCGGCCGCATCGCACCACCCGGCCGCGCCGCCGTAGCAGCCGCGCGGCCCCTCGGCCGCGGTGATGTCGGCCAGCGCCAGATCGGTCGGGGTGCCGCACACCGCCGGGGTGGGATGCAGCAGCATCGCGAGGTCGAGCGCGCTGACCCCCGGATCGCGCAGCCGCCCCCGGATCGGCGTGGCCAGGTGCCAGACCTGTGCGGTCCCGGCCAGTTCCGGCGTCTCGGGCACGGTCAGTTCGCGGCACACCGGCGCCAGCCGCTCCCGGATCCAGTCGATGACGTAGGCGTGCTCGATCCGGTTCTTGCCGCTGTCCAGCAGCTCGCGGGCGCGGGCGGCGTCGATCTCCGGATCCGGGTGCCGGGGCGCGGTGCCGGCGAGTGGATGCAGCGTCACGCTGTCGCCGTGCCGGGCGACCAGCACCTCCGGCGTGGCGCCGATCAGGGTGGCGCCGGGCCGTCCGGCCGGGGTGAGGTCGACGGCGAAGACGTTGGCGCGGGGGTGGCGGGCCAGCAGTTGCCCGGCCAGCACCTCCGGATCCAGCGCCGCGTCGGCCTCGGCGAGCAGCGAACGGGCCGCCACCACCTTGCGCAGCGGTTGCGCCGGATCCGACAGCCGTTCGACCAGTTCGGCGACCCGGGCGACGTGCTCGGCGGGCGGGGGGAGTTCGGCGACGATCCGGACCCGCGGCAGGGCGGGCAGGGCGGCCGGTCGCCACGGCCCGGCGGTGTGCCGGGCCCGTTCCGGCACGGTCAGCGCCGCGGGCTGCCGGGGATCGAATGCCAGCGCGCCGACGACCAGGTCGGCGGCGCCGGCGCGCAGGGCGGCGGCCGCTCGCTCCGCGTCGTCGAACGCGTGCCGGGTGCCGCTGGTCCGCAGCACCGCCCCCGGCTGCGCGAGCAGGAATCCGTCCATAGTGTCCCGACCCTAGCGCCGCGCGCGGCCGCGCGGGCCGCGGTAGCGACCGATATCTCACTGTGGCCGGTATTACGCGGGCGTCCCGGCGCGGGCGGGCGGCACCAGCAGGATCGGGCGGTGGCAATGTTTGAGCACCGCGTCCGCCACACTCGAACGCAGCAGGGCCCGCAGCCCGGTGCTGCCCCGGGTGCCGGCCACGATGATGTCGACGTCCAGTTCGTCGGCGACCGCGACGAGGGCGCTCCAGATGGTGGTGGTGCATTCCACGGTCCGGCCGCGGGGCCGCAGCCCGGCGCGTTCGGCCAGCCGCACACCCTCCGCATTGACGTGCTGCGCCTCGATGTGGCCGACGTCGTCCACCTCGTCGTCGGCCAGCCATTCCTGCTGGGCGAGTCCGGACAGGCCGGACAGCCGCGCCGTCTGCCGGACCATCGGTTCCCAGGCGGTCACCACCACCGCGGCCGTCGACGCCAGGAAGCGGCCCGCGTACTCGACGGCACGTTTGGCGTCGTCGGATCCGTCGTAGGCGATGAGCACGAGATCGCACGGCATGACGCGCCTCCTCCGGTGGGAGTTCAGGTCTCGCCCAGAGCGTAACCCGGCGGCCGGCGCAACCGGGGCGGTCGCGGGCACCGGAATTCGAGATTGTTTCCGTCCGGGCGTACGGATGATCAGAAAAATGAGAATGCGTTCGTGCGGTATGTGTGACTATTCCGAGCACGCCGAAAGCGGATACCCGGAATCGAGCAGCCGGAAGATCTGGGACGACCGTCCATTATGCGCCCCGGCCGAGGCCGGGGTACCGCCATCTCTGGGGGGCCGGTCGGTCTGTATCCCTAGGGGGACAATCACGTTCGGGACAATTCTCGAAGGGTTTACCGAAAACCCTCGCGTTTCCGCCCAATTGGGTTTACACAGAGGTTCGGCGGCCGATACCGGACGTCGGCGACGGTTTCGCGTTGTACCGGGGAGGTTGGATCTTGCGGTTGGAAGAGCTTGCAACACCACAGGATTGGGCGGCGGCCTACCGGTCGCTGTTCGGGCTGCCGCGGGTCCACGTCACCGCACCCGGCTACGTCGTGCTCCCCCTGGTCGACTCCATCGCCGCCGTGAACACCCCGGAACCGCTGGGCGCGTTGATTCTCGGTGAATTGACGGTGCGCGGGATTCCCGGACCCGTTCTGGTCCGGGAGAATCCGCCGCGTCGCACCTTCCTGGCGGTCTTCGACGGGTACCCTGAACTGGAATGCACTGTGCAACTGGAGCGTTACGGCGTGGATATCGGACCGCATCGCGGCAATGTCATCCTGCCGACCGGGTTCGGCCGGCACACCCACGAAGGGCGCTGGTGGGCGCGTGCGCCCCAGCGCGACGAATCACTACCACTGCTGTCGGAGGTCGTCGCGGCGGTGACCACCGTCGCGTGAACGTCATGGATTCGATCGACCCGGCGGGGTTCACGCATCTCGAGGCCGACCCGCGGGCACTGCTGCATTTCGAGTGGTTGCAACGCCGGGAATCCGGTTACGACGTCGACGATTTCGCCGAGGAGGTGCGCGATCTCGCGCGGGCGATACCGCCGCGGGCCGCGGACTGCTGGCGGCTGCTGAACCGGATCGAGGCGTCCGTGCGCGATCCCGGCTGGCCCTACGACGAGGACCCCGCCGACGGTGCCGCCCGGGCCGTGGACACCGCCCCGCCCGCCCCGCCGGCCCGGTTCTACGACCGGATCCTCGGCGGCTGGCTGGGCCGATGCGTCGGCAGCACGCTCGGCAAGCCGCTCGACAACGGGCTGCGCTGGTCACCGCAGCGGATCCGCGCCTATCTGGAACGCGCCGACGCCTACCCCCTGACCGACTACGTGCCGGTGCTCGCCCCGATGCCGGAGGGCTACGAATTGCAGTGGGGCTGGCCGGAATCCACCCGCGACCGGATCGAGGGCTGTCCCCGCGACGACGATCTGGACTATCCCGTCCTCGGGTTGCACATGCTGGAACAGTTCGGCACCGATTTCACCGCCGCGGAGGCGGCCGCCGAATGGCTGCAACGACTGCCGTTCCTCCAGACCGTCGCCGCCGAACGGGTCGCCTACCGCAATCTCATCGACGGCGCGCTGCCGCCGGCCACCGCCCGTCGCCGTAATCCCTACCGGGAGTGGGCCGGTGCGTTGTCCCGCGCCGACATCTACGGCTACGTGTACCCCGGCGATCCGGCGGCCGCAGCACAACTCGCCGCCCGCGACGCCGCGATCTCGCACACCGGCAACGGCGTCTGGGCCGCGATGTGGGCGGCTGCCCTGGTCGCCGCCGCCTTCACCGCCACCGACGCCCGGGCCGCGGCGACCACCGCGCTGACGGTGATTCCGGAACACTCCCGGCTGGCGGTGGCACTGACCCAGGTACTCGACGATCACGACCGCGGCGTCGGCTGGGCCCAGGCGACGGCCACCGCCCACGCCCGCCACGACCACTACCCGTGGGGGCACGCGATCCCGATCGCCTGCCTGGCATCCATCGGAATCCTCTGGGGCGCCGGAGATTTCACCGAGACGGTCGGACTGACGGTCCAGGCCGGCGGCGCCGCGGGCCGCACCGCCGCGACCGCGGGCTCGGTGTGCGGTGTCCTGCTGGGCGCCACCGCGATTCCGGAACACTGGACCACGCCCCTGCGTGACCGCCTGCACAGCGCGGTCGCCGGATACGACGGCGTCCGCATCTCGGACCTGGCCCGCCGCACCTTCGACCTGTCCCGCCTGCACGTGCTGGGCCGCTGAACAGCCGGTACCCGTCCCGATCGCCGCGCCGGCGCCCGGCCGGCGATCACGACGGGCGCGGAACCGGTGCCCCGGCAGGCCACGACGAGCACTGGTCGCGGATCGCTCGGGCGCCGGCCGCACCGACGCCGATGCCGCGGAGGTCGGCGGCGGCGAGGGCGGCCGGCGCCGCCGGGCCGGCCTCGGCCGCCACGATCGCCCGGATCCGGGCCTCGAACGGATCCCAGGCTCGGCCCGCGAGCAGGCGCTGGACCCGATCCACCAGGTGCATGAGCCCCTCGAGCCGGGGCAGGTGCGCAACCAGCCGCACGTCACCGCGGGGGTCCGCATCGATCGCGATCACCCCGGGATCACCGGCCACCGATATCGTCCGCCGGTAGTGCGTCGTCGTGGCGTTCTCGATCCCGGGCACCGCGTCGTGGGCGAGGTGTGACAGCCGCCGATCCAGCCGCACCGGCTCGGGCAGTGGCACTCGGAGCACGAGACCGCCGTCGGCGACGAGGCGGTCGGCGCGCCGTCGCCGGGCGCGCAATCCTGTGGCGCGGCACGGAATGTCGCGATCATCACCCGGTCGAACCGGCGCAGGCTGCCGAAGACGCGATGAGATCGACAGCCCGGCAGACCAATTCGGATGCCTCCGGCGGCCTGCGATCGCCACGGTACGGCCGCCACACCGCGCATCGACCGGCCACATCCGGCCATGTCCGAATATGGCGTGATTCCCGCCCGCCGACGACCGAGTATCGGCAGCATGGACAGCCGAGAATTGATCCTGCACGCCTGGCGCGAGTTCGCCACCCAGGACCCTGCCCGCATCGCCGCCGTCTTCACCTCCGACGCCGAATGGCTCGCACCCCTGGGGAACGCGACGGCCCGAGCCCTGCACGGGACGAATCACCTGGTCGGCCGCGACCGCATCGTGCGCTTCCTGGCGGTCGAATTCCCGGCCGTATTCGTCGCCGACCGAAAAGTGGAGTTCACGGCGGTCATCGCCGCGGGCACGCGGGTGATGCGCGCTCCGGGAGCTGCCGTAGGACGTTCCCGCCGGATCACGGCGGGGATGAGGCGCCGGAAGATCATCGAAGGGGCAGGGCCGGGCAGTGGGTACCCGCCGAGCCTCTCGTGTAGCGCGCCGTCGAGCTCGACCAAACGGTCGATATTCGATGTTCCGGCGTCTTCCCGGGCTCGGCCTTGTTCCGGTCACAGTTACCCGTAATCTTCACAGTCATGCCTACGATAAACGATCCGAGTCCCAGTCCGATCCGAGCGATCGTTTTCGACTGGCGCGGCACTCTGGTTTCGGAACTCACCCCCCAGGGCTGGGCGCGCGAGGCATTGCGCCGAGCCGACCGCGAGTGCGGTGATCGAGCTGTTTCCGCGCTGCTTGGAGACCATTCGGAAAGCGGCGGGTCAGCCCAATCGTCTCCAGTCACCGCTGGGCAATACCAGTTATGCCCGGCACCGCGAGACCTATTACACGGTCTTCGCGGATGCCGATCTGGACGACCGGCTGGCGGACGCGCTCTTCGAGGTGGATTCGGATCCGTCCTACAACCAGTTCGCCGTCGACGCCGCCGCCACTGTTGCCACCCTGATCGACAGGGGATGCAAGATCGGCGTCCTCAGCAATATTCATTTCGATATCAGGCCGATGTTCGAGGAAGCGCATTTGCTCGACTCGATCGATGAATTCATTTTGTCCAGCGAGCACGGTATACAGAAACCCGACCCCGCCATATTCCGCCTGGCGCTCGATCTGCTCGGGACCAGCGCCGGGCAAACCCTCATGGTGGGCGACCGTGCCTCTCGCGACGGCGTCGCCATCGATATCGGAATGCCGACCCTGCTGGTCCCGGCCCTGACCGATCCGCGGCAACGGCGACTCCATTTCGTCACCAACGCCATCGGCGCCGTGGATCGACTGCCGCAGCCGCTCGGCGCGTAATCGTTTCGCCCGGTCTGCGCCGTCTCGACCGGCGTCACGCGCGGGTGGTGTCAGGCCGAGGTGCTGACTGCTCGTGCGATGCGGGATCCGACGAGGCGTTCGGCTGCGGGGAGCGGGTACCACGCGCCGCGCCGGCAACCTCGGATGCCTGAATGTCTGCGACCGGCGGTTCAGCTCTGCTGGGCGGTGTCGTAGACGGCGTTGGCGCGAGCCGACTCTTCACGGGCGAGGATCGGCCCGCGGCGGCCTCGTAGATGTCTTATCGCATGCCTTGACGCTGCCACATCTCATAGTTGCCACACTCTGCTGTGATCGCGGCCGTGGCTTGGGCTGCGGCGACGAAGTCGTCGAGCACCGGCGAGGTGCGCGATGCCACCACGGCCAGGCACACCTGGTCGGGCGCGACGTCCGAGACGGGTACGTAGCTGATGTTCGGGTGCGAGTAGAACACGGTTGCCGAACGCGCCAGGAACGAGATGCCGCGGCCGGCCGCGACGTGCTCGAGCGTCTCGTCCACCCCGCGCACCAGATACCCGGCATTGGGATGCGTGCGGCGCGTGGGCTGTGTGCTCGAGTCGGAGTCCCACAACAGAGGCTCGCCCGCCAGGTCGGCTTCGGTGATCTGTTGCTTGCCGGCCAACCGGTGGCCGGTGGGCAGGACCGCTACCCGTGGCTCGGTGTACACCGGGATCACGCGCAGCCCGGTCTCATCGATGGGCAGCCGTACGTAGCCGATGTCGATGCGGCCGTCGAGCAGCCTCGTGGCCTGATCGTCGCCTTCGATCCGTTGCACGTCCACGACCACGTCCGGGTGCTGGTCGGCGAACTGTTGGATCGCCGGGGCGACCGCGATGCCGGCCCGGAAGCCGACCATGAGTCGCCGGCCGCCGCGGGCGGCGAGGGTCACCCGACGGCGGGCCGCGTCGGCGGAGGCCAGCAACGGGCCGGCGTCGGCCAGTAGCTGCTCGCCGGCGTCGGTCAAGGTCACTCCGTGGCTGTCCCTCGTCAGCAGAGCCGCTCCGAGGTCGTGCTCGAGTGCGCGGATCTGCCTGCTGAGCACCGGCTGGGCGATGTGGAGGTCGTCGGCGGCACGGCCGAAGTGCAACCGGTCGGCCACGGCGACGAAGTAGCGCAGTTTACGCAGGTCCAGATCCATGGAGCCTCCTTGTGCGGCGATGCTCCCAGGGTATCGCCGTGATCGAAAGAGGTCTTGGACTCCCATACGGGCCGGTGGCAACGTCAGGTGGTGAACGCCCTGCATCGCGCGTCGGACGCGATGGGAAACGGGCCTCTCACCCTGCCACAGAAAGTAGACACACCATGAGCAGCATCAGCATCATCGGTCTCGGGAGTATGGCCCGCGCTCTGGCCGAGCTGGCGCTCGCCGGCGGCCACGCAGTCGAGGTCATCGGCCGCGACCCGGCCAAGGCCGAGGAGATCGCCGCTGCGCTCGGCGCCACAACGGGGACCTTCGGCGCCACCCCGGCCGGTGACATCGTCATCCTCGCTGTGCCACACGGGGCCGGCGTAGCGGTCGTCAGCCAGTACGGGGACGCGTTGGCCGGCAAGGTCGTGGTCGACATCTCCAACACGTTCGTCGGTGCCGACGACACCAACCTGGTCACCCCGGAGGGCACGTCCGGCGCGCAACAGATCGCCGCCGCCTTGCCGGCGAGCGCGCGCGTGGTCAAGGCGTTCAACACCGTCTTCGGGCACGTCCTGGCCCGGGGCGGCCAGCTGGATGTGTTCTTCGCCGGCGACGACCCGGCGGCCAAGGCGAGCGTGGCGGCGTTCATCGAGAGTCTGGGCCTGCGGCCGCTGGATGTCGGTGGCCTGGAGATGGCGCACTGGCTGGAAGGAGCGGGCCTGCTGATGATGGGCCTGGCCCGCAGCGGCGCGGGTTTCGACATCGCCCTCGGCGCCGAGCTCCTCGGCTGACTGCGCCCACACTGTCCACTTTCCCCGGCGACATCACCGCAGCCGGTCGACGGCACGGGGAGAACGGCAACTCCGCCAACCCTGACAGGGAGTACTGATGCGCGTCTTCGTCACCGGCGGAACCGGCCATTCCGGTTCGTTCATCATCCCCGAGCTGATCGCCGCCGGCCACGAGGTCACGGGCTTGGCCCGATCGGACACGGCCGCCGCCGCGCTGACCGCGCTCGGCGCGACGGTGCGGCGCGGCGGCCTCGAGGACCTCGACGAGCTCGGGGAAGCGGCCGCGGCTTCCGACGGTGTCGTCCACGTCGCCCACCGGCAGGACCTGCTCCCCACCGGTGGGATGAGCGCCGTGGCCGCGGCGGAGCTCCCGATCATGCACGCCTACGGTGAGGCGCTCGCGGGCACCGGCAAGCCGCTGGTCGTGGCCGGGAGCATCGGATCACCCGGCAACCTCGGACGACCGATCGTCGAGGAGGACCCGGCCCTGCCAAGCGGCGATGAGCACAAGGGCACCCTGCGGGCTCGCAACGCCGTGGAAAGGGCCGTGATCGACCTCGCCGAGCGAGGGATCCGGTCGTCGGTCGTGCGGATCGCCAACATCGTGCACGACACCACCGATAATGCCGGCTTCCTTCCCCTGCTGATCGCACTGGCGAAGGAGAAGGGTTTCGCCGGTCACCCCGGAGACGGCACGAACCTGTGGAACGCGGTACACGTGCGCGATCTCGCCTCACTATTCCGCCTGGCGCTGGAGAAAGGACCGGCCGGCAGCTACTGGCACGCGGTCGAGGATGGAGGTGTTTCCTTCCGCGAGATCGCAGAGGCCATCGGCAGCCGTTTGGACCTGCCCGTCGTGAGCATCCCCGCGGACGAACTGATGACGCCGGGATACTTCGGCTTTCTCGCGAACATCGCCACCCAGAGCTACCCGGCGTCCAACCTCATCACCCGCCGCACCCTGGGCTGGGAACCCAACCAGCCCGGCCTGCTCACCGATCTGGACAACGGCCACTACTTCCCCGCCGTCACCGCGCCAGTCCACGACGACGTGGCCACGCTGGAGGACTTCGTCCGAGGCGGCGAGGGGGCTCTCGCGATGGTCGACGAGAACGCCGTCTGGCGGGAGGCGGAGAGCTTGCCCTGGGGTGGGGAATGGCGAGGGCCGGACGGGTTCGCACGCCTGACCCGTGAGATCGACGTGCTGGCAGAGCTCACCGCACGCGGGCACGAGATCGTCCGGGCAGGCGACGTGGTGGAGCTGCGGCTCGACGCCGTTTTCACCTCTCGCAAGAGCGGGCGGCAACTGCCGATGACAGTTGTGGAGCACTATCGGGTCCATGACGGGAAGATCTACGGCGCGGACGCCTTCTACAAGGACACCCAGGCTGTCAACGACCTGGTCGAGAACGGTTGACTCACGCGGTCTTCATCCGCGCCCCAGTCGGGAACGACCTCGAATTCACATGCCGCGTCTCACCCGGCTCCGTAACCCCGGGGGCAGGCCGAAACCAGGTCGGCGGCGACGTTTGTCGTGGCTGGTCGCACACGAATGACTGAAGGAGACACCGATGCCCGACTATGGTCACCCTCTGCGTTTCGCCACGTTCATCTCTCCCGCCAACTCCCCAACGCACCGTCCAGTCGAATTAGCGCAGCTCAGTGAGCGGCTCGGTTTCGACTTCGTCACCTTCCAGGATCATCCCTACAAGGCCGACTTCCTCGACACCTGGACTCTGCTGAGCTGGGCGGCCGCGCGGACCGAGCGCATCGGCCTGTCCGGCAACGTGCTGAACCTGCCGCTACGCCCCCCCGCCGTGCTTGCCCGCGCGATGGCCAGCCTCGACCTGCTCTCCGGTGGACGAACGAGCCTCGGGCTCGGGGCCGGCTTCTACTGGGATGCCGTGCAAGCAGTCGGCGGACGGCGGCTGACCCCGCTGCAGGGCGTGACGGCCCTCAGCGAGGCAATCGACGTGATCCGCGGGGTCTGGGACGCCGACGTGCCCGGCACCCTCACTGTCGAGGGCGAGTTCTACAAGGTCCACGGCGCCGAGCGCGGACCCGCACCCGCACACCACATCCCGATCTGGCTCGGCGCCCACAAGCCGAAGATGCAGGACCTGGTCGGACGCAAGGCCGATGGCTGGCTGCCGTCCCTGCCGGTCATGGAACCCGGCGGCCTGCCCAAGGGAAACGCCATCATTGACGACGCCGCACGCGCTGCAGGCCGCGACCCCCGCACCATTACCCGTCTGCTCAACATTTTCCCAGGCCAGCAGACCGCGGAAGCCCTAGCCCAGATGACCCTCGAGGACGGCGTCAGCACCTTCATCCTGGCCAGCGACGAGCGGGATGTACTCGAACGCTTCGCCGCTGAAACGATCCCCGCAGTACGCGAACATGTCGCCCACGGACGCGAGTAGGCATCCCGGTAGCTGAATCGCCCCGGGTTCGGTGCTTACCCTCTTGCTTGAGAGGATGGGCTGGATATGCCAGCGAAGTATGACGCAGCGACCAAGGCCAAGGCTGTGCGGCTGGTCGCAGACCACCGCGACGACTACGACAGCGAGTGGGCCGCGATCACGGCCGTGTCGGCCCGGCTCGGCATGACCGCCGAGACACTGCGGAAATGGATCCGCCAAGCCCAGATCGACAAGGGCGAGACCGACGGCGTGTCCTCGGACGCGGCGAAGACGATCCGGGAACAGAAACGCAAGATCGCCGAACTCGAGCAGACGATCGAAATCCTTTCCGCCGCAACGTCTTTTTTCGCGCGGGCGAACGACCCGCGACACCGTCAGTGTGTGAATTCCTCGCCGCTCACCGTGACCGGTTCCCGGTCACGGCCATGTGCCGGGCACTGACCAGCCGCGGCGTGAAGATCGCCCCACGCACCTTCCACGCCTGGTCGCGGCGTGCGCCGTCGAAACGGGCGCTGTGGGACACCACGATCACCGAGCTCCTGGCCGGCTACTACGAGCCCGGCGAGGACGGCCGGCGGCGCCCGGAATGCCTGTACGGGGCCGAGAAGATGTGGGCACATCTGCAACGCCACGGTATCCCGGTCGCCCGGTGCACGGTCGAGCGGCTGATGCGCGTGAACGGGTGGCGAGGTGTGGTGCGGCGCAAGAAGATCCGTACCACGGTCCCGGATCCGGCGGCGGCCCGGGCGCCGGACCTGGTGGACCGGCAGTTCCGGGTGCCGGCCCCGAACATGCTGGTCGTCGCCGATTTCACCTATGTCAGGCTGGCGAGCGGGGCGTTCGTGTATGTCGCGTTCGTCGTCGACGCCTACGCGGGCCGGATCGTGGGCTGGGAATGCTCGCCCAGCAAGCACACCGTGTTCGTCGAGTCCGCGATCCGGCAGGCCGCCGCACTGCGCAGGCGTGAAGGCAGGCCGTGGGACGGGTCCACGATTCATCATTCCGACGCGGGAGCTCAATACACCGCGGTGCGCTTCGGGGAGACTCTGACGCTGTCGGGGCTGCGGGCCGTCGATCGGGTCGGTCGGTGACGCATACGATGATGCGTTGGCGGAGACCACAATCGGTCTCTACAAAACCGAAGCGGTCCGCGACGATTCACCGTTCCGGACCGGCCCGCTGCACCGGCTGGCCGATGTCGAGCTCGTCACCGCGGACTGGGTGTCGTGGTTCAACGGCTCGCGGTTGATGCACCGGCTCGGTCGTAAACCACCGGCCGAGTCCGAGGCCGACTACTATGCCACTCCGGTCGAACAACCGGCCGGAGACAGATAAACGGGTGCGCACAAAACCCGGGGCGATTCAAGAAAGGGGTACCCCGGCCCGTCGCCCCGGGACCGGGGTACCACCATCCTTTCTATCGCGTTTCCGCCCGGAAAGGTTTCTCGAGTCAGCGTTCGATGATCGCGACGACGCCCTGACCGCCCGCGGCGCAGATGGAGATCAGGGCGCGGCCGGAGCCCTTTTCGGCCAGTTGCTTGGCGGTTTGGGCGACGATGCGGCCGCCGGTCGCGGCGAAGGGGTGTCCGGCGGCCAGGGAAGAGCCGTTGACGTTGAGTTTGCCGCGGTCGATCGCGCCCAGGGCGCCGTCGAGGCCGAGGCGTTCCTTGCAGTACTGGTCGGATTCCCAGGCTTGCAGGGTGGCCAGCACCACCGACGCGAAGGCCTCGTGGATCTCGTAGAAGTCGAAGTCCTGGAGGGTCAGGCCGTTGCGGGCGAGCAGGCGCGGGACCGCGTAGGTGGGGGCCATCAGCAGGCCGTCGGGGCCCCAGACGTAGTCGACGGCGGCGACCTCGCTGTCGACCAGATAGGCCAGAGGGCTGAGGTGGCGTTCGGCGGCCCATTCCTCGCTGCCGAGCAGCACCGCGGAGGCGCCGTCGGTGAGGGGGGTGGAGTTGCCGGCGGTCATGGTGGCGTCACCGGCCTTGATGCCGAACACCGGCTTCAGGGTGGCCAGCTTCTCCAGGGTGGAGCCGGGGCGGAGGTTGTCGTCGCGGGTCAGGCCGAGGAAGGGGGTGATCAGGTCGTCGAAGAAGCCGCGGTCGTAGGCGGCGGCCATGTTGCGGTGCGAGAGGTAGGCCAATTCGTCCTGGGCCTCGCGGGTGATGCCGAATTCCTTGGCGGTGATGGCGGCGTGCTCACCCATCGACAGGCCGGTGCGGGGTTCGGCGTTGCGCGGGATCTCGATGCCGACCATGCTCGGGCGCAGCCGGCCCACCAGCTTCACGTAGTCGATGTTGCGCTTGGCGCGGTTGGCGTCGAGCATCCAGTCGCGGGCGGCTTCGCTGACCCCGATCGGCGCGTCCGAGGTGGTGTCGGTGCCGCCGCCGACGCCGGCCTCGATGCGGCCCAGCGCGATCGCGTCGCCGACGGTGACGACCGATTGCAGGCCGGTGCCGCAGGCCAGTTGCAGGTCGTGGGCCGGGGTGTAGGGCGACAGCTCGCTGCCCAGCACGCTCTCCCGGATGAGGCTGTGCTCGCCGAGCCGTTTGAGCACCGCGCCGCCGGTGACCATGCCGAGTCGTTCACCCTGCAAACCGAAGCGGGACACCAGGCCGTTCAGGGCCGCGGTGAACATGTCCTGGTTGGAGGCGTGCGCGTACGTGCCGTCGGAGCGGGCGAACGGGATCCGGTTGCCGCCGAGGATCGCCACCGGACGGGTCTGCCGGGTGCGCGCATCGGCGCCCCCGGCGGCCGCGGTCCGGGCTTTGCTGGTGGAAGCCGTGCGGGCCTTGGTTGTCACTCGAGTCTCCACTGTCTCGTCGGGGGAATGTCCGGGCTCGGGGCGGTCGATCACGCTCCGTGCCCCAGCGCTGCGGTTTACATTAAACTTACTCCGGAGTAAGTTAATTGTCGACACCGGCCGTGACGTCCGGCCTGTCCGGCACCCCCGGCATCGGCCCCACCGACATCGAGGAAAAGGTAGGAACAAGTGGCATCGAGCAAGAGCAAGGGTGCTCCCAACCTCTACGGATCCTTCGTGCACTCGGCCCCCGGCGCTTTCCTGGCGAGCAAACTGGGGCTGCCGAAACCGGAGAAGCTGCGCCGGTATCGCGCGGGCGAGCCGCCGCTGCCCGGTCCGGTACTGCTCGGCGGTAAGGGCCGGGCGGCTGATGCGGTGCGAAACCTGTTGCCGGACTACACCTTCGTCGATGCCCTCACCCCGGGGGTGAAATTCGGGGCGCTGGTCTTCGACGCCACCGCGCTCAGCTCGGTGGCCGAGCTGGAGCAGCTGTTCACCTTCTATCAGCCGGCCATGCGCAGCCTCGCGCCGTGCGCGCGGGTGCTGGTGGTCGGCACCACCCCGGAGCTGGCGGCGAGCGTCGAGGCGCAGATCGCGCAGCGGGCGCTGGAGGGCTTCACCCGCAGTGTCGGCAAGGAACTGCTGCGCGGGTCCACGGCCAACCTGGTCTACCTGCACCCGGAGGCCGCCCCGGCCGCGACCGGGCTGGCGTCCACGCTGCGGTTCGTGCTCTCGGCCAAGTCGGCCTTCGTCGACGGCCAGGTGTTCCGGGTGGGCCGGGAGGATTCCGCCGCCCCGGACATCGACTGGGACCGGCCGCTGGCCGGGAAGGTGGCCGTGGTCACCGGCGCCGCGCGCGGTATCGGCGCGACCATCGCGGAGGTCTTCGCGCGGGACGGCGCCACCGTGATCGTGGCCGACATCCCGGCGGCGGGGGAGGCGCTGTCGAAGACCGCCAACACCGTCGGCGGCACCACGCTCGCCCTGGACGTCACCGCGCCCGACGCCGCGGACCGGATCGCCGAGTTCGCCACCGAGCGCTTCGGCGGGCTGGACATCATCGTGCACAACGCCGGCATCACCCGCGACAAGCTGCTCGCGAACATGGACGAGGGCCGCTGGAATTCGGTGCTCGACGTGAATCTCGCTGCGCCGCACCGGATCACCTCCGGCCTGCTGGCCAAGGGGGTGCTGAGGGCCGGGGGCAGGGTGATCGACGTGTCCTCGATCGCCGGTATCGCGGGCAACCGTGGCCAGACCAACTACGGCGCTTCCAAGGCCGGGGTCATCGGCATGGTGAACGCCGAGGCGCCGAAGCTGGCCGAGCACGGCGTCACCATCAACGCCGTCGCGCCGGGCTTCATCGAGACCGCGATGACCGCCGCGATCCCGGCCGTCACCCGGGAGGGCGGCCGGCTGCTGTCCTCGCTGTTGCAGGGCGGGCAGACCGTCGACGTCGCCGAGACCATCGCCTACTTCGCCGGCCCGGCCTCGAACGCGGTGAGCGGCAACGTCGTTCGCGTCTGCGGCCAGGCCATGATCGGAGCATGATGAGCGACGCTACCGGCACCGTCTCGCTGTCGGAACCGCCGAAGACCGGCAATCTGTATCTGAAGGCGGCGCTGGGCGCGGTGCCGCTGCTGTCCTCGCGCAAGTCCGTCATTCCGGACCGGGCCGTCGAATTGTCCGGCGTCCGAGTCGATCCGGATCAGCTGGCGGCGTACTGCCACGCCACCGGACTGCGTTTCGGTGACGCGCTGCCGCTGACCTATCCGTTCGTCCTCACCTTCCCGCTGGTGATGCATCTGGTGGTGGCGCGGGACTTCCCGTTCGTCGCGGTCGGTGCGGTGCACGCGGAGAACGTGATCGAGCGCACCCGCGACATCTCGGTGAGCGAGCCGCTGGACATCCGCGCGCACGTGGAGAATCTGCGGGAGCATCCGCGCGGGCTGCTGGTGGACGCGATCAGCGAGATCAGCGTGGGCCGCGAACAGGTGTGGCGGCAGGTGACCACCTTCCTGCACCAGCAGAAGACCTCGCTGTCCGGCGGCCCGCGGCCGGCGCCGAAGCCGGACGAGGCGCCCCCGCCGCCGCTGCGCACCCTGAAGGTCGATCAGGCACGGATCCACCGCTACGCCGCCGCCTCCGGCGATCGCAATCCGATCCACATGTCGGCGTTGAGCGCCAAGGCTTTCGGCTTCCCGCGCGCGATCGCGCACGGAATGTGGTCGGCGGCAGCGATTCTCGGGGCCATCGAGGGACGGGTCGCTTCGGCGACCACCTATTCGGTGAAGTTCGGCAAGCCGATCCTGTTGCCCGCCACCGTGAATGCCTACGCCGACCGGGCCGAGGGCGGCTGGGATCTGGCGTTGAAGCACCCGCGCAAGGGATATCCGCACCTCACCGCTACGCTGCGCTGAAACTTCGGCCCGCCGGGGAGATCGGTCCCCGGCGGCCGGACGAGCGGGCCGCACATCTTCCCGGCCGCGCATCGGATCGCATGGGGGATTCGATGCGCGGCCGAAAAGGTCTGCGGCCCGCGCTATTCGGGCTTCTTCTTGCCGGCCAGACCACGCCAGGCGAGATCGTCGAGCAGGTCGACGGCGTCGGCGACGGCCACCTCACCACTGGCGATACGGTCGGCGATCGCCTCGCCCGCCCCGATCACCGCCACCGAGACGATGTCGAAATTCGTGCCCGGCTCGGCGTATTTCGCGTTGGACGCCAGCAGTTTCGCGGTCAGTTCGATGACCCGCTCGCGGCTGTTGGCGATCTCGGAGGCGAACGGCTGCTGGTCCAGCGCCTGCCGGTAGAGCACCTGCCAGGACAGCCGGTTCTGGTCGACGTAGGAGAGGAACGCCTCGAGTCCGGCGCGGAGCTGTTCGTGCGGGGTCAGTTTCGGATTGCCGGCGACCGCGACCGCCTCGATGAAACGGATGCTCTCCCGCTGGATGCAGGCCCGGAACAGCTCGTCCTTGGATCCGTAGTAGAGGTACAGCATCGGCTTGGAGATCTTCGCCTCGGCGGCGATGGCATCCATCGAAGTATCGTGATACCCCTTGCGGGAGAACACCTCGACGGCGGCGTCCAGCATCTGCTGCTCACGAACCGCTCGGGGAAGCCGTTTCGTCCCGCCTGCCATTCACTCTCCTAGGACATGATCGAAACCCTCATCTTACTCCGGGGTAAGTTTAGGGCGCCGGGCTTCGCCGGACAGTCGCCGGGTTGTGATCATTCATCACGGCGACGACCGCCGGTCGATCGGGTCCTCGGAAGCAGCCAGTCAGCAGTGCAGCGGCACGCCCTTGAAGCGGGCCAGCCGCAGCACCGAGGCGTCCACCCGGTCGGCGGGCAGCTTGCCGGAACGGACCTCCTGCTCCAGGTGGTCCAGCACCTTCGACACGTCCGTGGTGGTGATCCACAGCGCGGAGTCGGCGCCGGCCTCGAGCGCCGCGGCCACCGCTTCCTCGATGTCCATCCGGGCGGTGATCGCCTTCATGCCGCTCAGGTCGTCGGTGAAGATCGGCCCGTCGAACGGCGCGGCGCCGTATCCGGCGCCCTGACGCAACAGCGTCATGGCCTCCGGGCTGATGCTCGCCGGAACACCCGACTCGGTGAGGCCGGGCACGTCGAGATGGCCGACCATGACCCCCGCGCCGGAGGTGATCAGATTGCGGAACGGCACCAGATCCACCTGTTTCAGCTGATCCAGCGGCGGGGTCTGCACCGCGCCCTTGTGCGAATCGCCGGAACCGTGGCCGTGCCCGGGGAAGTGCTTCATCACCGCGCCCAGCCCGGCGTCGTGCAGCGCGCGGATCATGGCGTCGGCGTAGCCGGTCACCGTGTCCGGGTCGTTGGAGTAGGAGCGGTCGCCGATGACGCTGTCGTCGGGCTGGTCGCTCACGTCGACATCGGGCGCGAAGTCGACGGTGATGCCGAGGTCCTTCAGCGCCTTGGCCCGGGTCAGGGTCTGCTGGTAGTAGTCGTCGGCGCTCATGCTCGCCGCGGCGGCGCGGGCCGAGGGCGCCTCGCCGATCAGATTGCCCACCCGCGAGACCCGGCCGCCCTCCTCGTCGATGGTGACCATCAGCGGCACCCGGGCCAGCGAGGTGACCTGGTCGAGCTGCTTGTTCGCGACCATCGCCTGATCGGTCCAGCCGCCGATGAAGATCCCGCCGACCTGCTCGTTGCGGACCACGGCCTGGGCGTCGGCGGTGCCGGTGACACCCACGGTGAGCAGCTGGGCGAGCTTCTGCCGCTCGTTGAACTGCGCGAGATAGCCTGCGGCGCAATCGGGTTGGGCGGTGACGGGGGCAGCCTGCGCTGGGCTCGGCGCGATCGGCGCGGTGCTGCTGCCGGGCGTCGGGGTCGCGGTACCGTCGGTGGCGTGCGAACAGGCACTCAGGCCGAGCGCGAGCACAGTGACCACGATCCCCGGAATTTTGCGCATATTTCCCGACCGTAGTCGGCCCGCGGTCGTCCGCCTACTCCGACACCCGTTGCGCACCGCGTGTCGGCCGCGAGTGGGTGTCGTGTCGGGCATCGATCGGGTCCGGTACGGCCTGCGCTGCGGGGCTCCGATTCGCCCGAGGGTGTCCCCGGTCAGGTGGCGACGATTGCCGAAGGTGGCGCGCGACAATGACGTTGGTGTGCACGTCAGCGGGCGCACTGGATCAGCGCGTGCTCACCGTTGCTGCGCCACGGTTGCCCGGTCGCGTCGAGGGCGGCGACCCGGTCGGCGCTCAGGCCCGCGATCACGTCCGATTTCAGCGTGCGCAGCGCGGCCACCGGTGAAGGGAAATAGCCGACCAGGTCCGCGAACAGGGTCGTCGGCGGCAGATACCGGTCGCCGACCAGCCGCCGATAGTTCAGATCGCCCTTGCACACGGTCAGCGCGGCGCCGTCGAACGCGGCCCGCAGATCGTTCGGCATCTCGTCGAAACCCAGTGGGGCGCAGAAGAATTCGTGCGTCCGCGCGGTCAGCGCACCGTTGCACTGGGCCTGCCACAGCCGGTCGCCCAGCCGCCCGGCGGCGCCGCCGGCCGCGCGCAACCGCCGCAGGGCCGCCAGCAGATCGCTCATGGTGGCGTCGGAGGTGAAATACGGCTGCGGCTTCAGCCAGACGGTCGCGGTCGCGACAGTTCCCGAGGTCAGCAGGTGATCGAGCAGTGCCAGATCCGGCAGCAGCTCCCGGCCGGCGTTGTCGGCGATCAGGTGCAGTCCGGCCGCGGGCGCGGCGGTCAGCGCCGCCCACAGTTCCCGGCGGTCGTCCACCAGCAGGCCGTCCGATCGGGTGTCGGAGCCCGCCACCAGCTGGAAGCCCAGATCGGCCTGATTGCCCCAGAGAGCCGACAGCAGCAGGGCGTCACGGGCGGCTGCCTCCGGCGCGTCGGCAAGTTCGTCCAGGGCCGCGAGCTCGGCCGTCACCGCCGCACTGTCCAGTTCGGCGGCCTTGGTGGGACCGAACGGGTCGATCCCGGCCCAGATCCCGGGCCCGAAATACCCCGTGGCCTCCAGCAGCCGCCGATAGAAGTAGCTCTCGGCCCACAGAAACGGTAGCTCGCCCCAGGTTCGTCCCCACCACGGCTCACCCCACCACGCCCAGTCCTCCGCATCGAGGGCCGCGGTGCGCAACGGTTCGACCGTGCCGTGCAGCGTCTCCGCGAGCAGTGCCCGCAGCGCCGCCCGCTCCCGCTCACCGTAGGGGTGCGCCTCGACGACCCGCTCGATCAGCTTCGGATGCCGATCGTGAAAGACGCTGCGCGCGAAGGTATCCGGCGCTCCGGCCAGGATCACCGGCGCCTCGTCGTCACTGCCACCCGCACCGCGCCCGAGACTGCTCACGCCCTCGATCCTGCCGTATCCGGATCCGCGCACCCCGGCCGGGGAGCCGGGCTGCCCGCCTCGTGCGCCGGGCCGACCGGAGGTGCCGGAAATGACGCCGCACCCGCAGCGATGCGCCGATCCGGGTGCGGCGCCTGCGTTACCTACGCGGACGGCAGCTCGTTGTGCCCGCCGAAGGCCTTGCGCATGGCCGAGAGCACCTTGTCGGCGTACAGCGATTCGCCGCGGGAGGAGAAGCGCTGGTAGAGCGCGGCGGACAGGACGGGGGCGGGGACGCCCTCGTCGACGGCGGCGTGGATGGTCCAGCGGCCCTCGCCGGAGTCGGAGACCCGGCCGCCGAAGGATTCCAGCGACGGATCGGCGTGCAGGGCCTGCGCGGTCAGGTCGAGCAGCCAGGAGGCGACCACCGAACCGCGGCGCCACACCTCGGTGACCTCGGGCACGTCGATGTCGAACTGGTAGTGCTCCGGATGCTCCAGCGGAGTCTCCTCCGCGGAGTGCGTCCCGGCGTCCGCCTTGCCGATATTGGCCTTGTACAGGATGTTCATGCCCTCGGCGTACGCCTGCATGGCGCCGTACTCGATGCCGTTGTGCACCATCTTGACGAAGTGGCCGGCGCCGGCGGGACCGCAGTGCAGATAGCCCTGTTCGGCGGGGGTGGGCTCGCCGGTGCGGCCGGGGGTGCGCGGCGCGGTGTCGACGCCGGGCGCGATCGACTGGAGCAGCGGTTCGATGTGTTTCACGGTCGCGGCCTCGCCGCCGATCATCAGGCAGTAGCCGCGTTCCAGGCCCCACACGCCGCCGGAGGTGCCGATGTCCAGGTAGTGCAGCCGCCTGGGCGCCAGCTCCCGGGCACGCCGGATGTCCTCGTGGTACCGGCTGTTGCCGCCGTCGATGATGATGTCGCCGGGTTCCAGCAGGTCGGCGACCTGGTCGATCACGGCGCCGGTCGCGCCGGCCGGGATCATCACCCACACGACGCGCGGCTTCTCCAGCAACGCGACGAACGCCTTGTAATCGGTCGCGCCCTGGAAACCGTCGCCGAGTTCCGCCTTGAATTCGGCGATCTGGTCCTCGTGGCGGGAGAAGCCGACCGCGCTGTGTCCGTCCTTGACGATGCGGCGCACGATGTTCGCGCCCATTCGGCCGAGTCCGATCATTCCCAGCTGCATAACTTCTCATCTCCTCGAGTAGTCCGAGCTCGGGTCCGAGCCCACGTGCCGGTCCGCCGGCGATTCAGCACCGCCGACTGCCGCAACCCGCCTCGATTCTCCCCGCTGCACCCCCGTTACCGCGCGCCGGTGCCGGGGTGCGCCACGGGCGGCGGTGTAACGGTTGCCCGGGAGGAGCCGATAAGCAGATCGGTACCGTGCGGTTGCCAGACCCCCGACCCGGCAACCGCACGGGCCTCGTACCCGGTGGTGTCACGCACCTACAGCGGCGTTCGCATCAGCACCACGTTGTACTGATTGTGGATCGTGAGCAGGAAATACAGATCGCGCCCGGTCTGATACGGGTAGATCATCGGCGCGTACTGGGTGGGCAGTTCCCGCGAATCGATCAACTGCCGCGGTTCGCTCCACGGGCCCTCGGGGGCCGGGGCGGTGCGCAGCACCACCGAGTTGCCGCCGTCGGTGGTCATCATGACGTACTGGTGCAGATAGTCGTTCCACTGCACGGACAGTTCGGCCACATCGCCGACGATCGGCGCGGCGGCCTTCGCGTCGCCCGGCTTCCAGTTCTTGCCGTCCCAGTACTCGTAGGCATCGACGTTCGCGACATCGGCCTCCTTGGCGCGGGAGACGAAGCCCGGATTGCCGCGCCCGGCCGGAGTGCCGTAGCGGTACACGTACCCGCCGGCCTTGACGAACGCGTTCTGCTGGAAGTTCTCGAAACCGTCCTCGTTGGCGCGGCGGGTGGTGGGCAGCTGCGCCCAGGTCTGCCCGTCGTCACCGGAGACCGCGAGGGTGGAGAAATTGGTGGTCCAGTGCCCGTCCGCCTGCCACTCGTGCACCGACATCAGGCTCAGGTACTGCACGCCGTTCACCGAGATCGCGGCGGTGGGGATGAAGCTGACCTCGATGCCCGGGATCTTCGGGCTGGGCAGCGGATTGTCGACGAAGCTGGAGTAGTGGACGCCCTGGCCCGGGTCGGCCGGCGCGCTGCGGAAGATCACGTTCGACCGCCAGGCCCACAGGCTGCCCGCCAGCAGATTCGGCACGCCGAGTCCGGCGGTGTCGCCGTAGACGGTGAGCATCTGCCCGCGCCCGTCGTCCCACATGATGCCGAGATCGGTGCCGATCACGTTGGACTGTTCCGTGCGGTTCGGGCTGTTCATTCCGGTGGCCTGGTAGATCGCCTGGGTCGCGCCGGTCAGATGCGGCAGGCCCATGGTGCCGTTGAGGACCGGGATGGGGTTGATGTCGTTGGGGTTGGCGTGCGCCGCGCCGAAGCCACAGGCCAAGAACACGACCGCCGCGCTCGCTCCGGCAAGTGCAGACAGTCGTCCGGTCATCGTCGCGCTCCTTCGTCGTCGGC
Source organism: Nocardia sp. alder85J (assembly GCF_020176955.2). Classification (GTDB taxonomy): domain Bacteria; phylum Actinomycetota; class Actinomycetes; order Mycobacteriales; family Mycobacteriaceae; genus Nocardia. The sequence goes on along the minus strand of NZ_JAIUCZ020000008.1, from coordinate 43,811 downwards.
CGCCGGTTATTCTGCCTCCTCCGAGCCCGCGATGTGAGCCTTGCACAGCCCTATTTTTTCGCCCACGTTACGGAGATCACGGTTGCGAACCGATTGCCGGACAATGCGGCAGGCCCCGCCCCGGAACCTGTGTTCCGTGAGCGGGGCCCGGTTCGGCCTGCGTCAGAACGCGGCTTCGTCCAGCTCCATGATGTCGTTGTCGAGGTTTGCCAGCACGCCGCGGGTGGCGGTCAGCTCCGGCAACTGGTTGCGGGCGAAGAACTGCGCCACCGCGATCTTGCCGGTGTAGAAGTTCATGTCCGCACCGGTCGCACCGTTGTCCAGTGCCTTGATCGCAACCTCGGCCTGCTGCAACAGCTGCCAGCCGATCAGCAGATCACCGACGGCGAGCAGGAATCGCACCGAACCCAGGCCGACCTTGTACAGCTCGCTGGGCTCCTCCCCGGCGCCGAGCAGATGCCCGGTCAGGGTGGCGGCCATGGCCTGCACATCCTCCAGCGCGGTGGCCAGCAGCTTGCGCTCGGCCTTGAGCCGGCCGTTGCCGCCCTCGCGGTCGATGAACTTCTGCACCTGCCCGGCCACGTGGCCCAGGGCCACGCCGCGATCACGGGCGATCTTGCGGAAGAAGAAGTCCTGCGCCTGGATGGCGGTGGTGCCCTCGTACAGCGAGTCGATCTTCGAATCCCGGATGTACTGCTCGATCGGGTAGTCCTGCAGGAAGCCGGAACCGCCCAGGGTCTGCAAGGATTCGGTCAGGTACTGGTAGGCCCGCTCCGAGCCGACGCCCTTGACGATCGGCAGCAGCAGGTCGTTGACCCGGGCCGCCAGCTCGGCGTCCGCGCCGGACACCTGCTCGGCCACCACCACGTCCTGGTGGGCGGCGGTGTACAGGTAGATCGCGCGCAGGCCCTCGGCGTACGCCTTCTGCATCGCCAGGCTGCGGCGCACGTCCGGGTGGTGGGTGATGGTGACGCGCGGGGCGGCCTTGTCCGACATCCTGGTCAGGTCGGCGCCCTGCACCCGCTGCCTGGCGTAGTCCAGCGCGGTCAGGTAGCCGGTGGACAGCGTGCCGATGGCCTTGGTGCCCACCATCATCCGCGCGTGCTCGATGACCTGGAACATCTGCGCGATGCCGTTGTGCACCTCGCCGACCAGCCAGCCCTTGGCCGGGACGCCGTGCCCGCCGAAGGTGACCTCGCAGGTCGCCGAGACCTTCAGGCCCATCTTGTGCTCGACGTTGGTGACGAACACGCCGTTGCGCTCGCCCGTCTCACCGGTCTGCGGATCGAAGTGGAACTTCGGCACGAAGAACAGCGACAGGCCCTTGGTACCCGGCCCGGCGCCCTCGGGGCGGGCCAGCACCAGATGCATGATGTTCGGGAACAGGTCGTCGGAGTCGGCGGAGGTGATGAACCGCTTGACACCCTCGATGTGCCAGGAGCCGTCCTCCTGCTTGACGGCCTTGGTGCGCCCGGCGCCCACATCGGAGCCGGCATCCGGCTCGGTGAGCACCATCGTGGCGCCCCAGCCCTGCTCGACGGCGAGCTTGGCCCACTGCTTCTGCTCGTCGGTGCCGTTGTCGTAGAAGATGTTCGCGAAGCCCGCGCCCGCGGAGTACATGAAGGCGGCCGGCTGCGCGCCCAGGATCAGCTCCGCGATGGCCCAGTAGGCGGTGCGGGGGAACGGGATACCGCCGAGCTCCTCGTCGATACCCAGCTTGTCCCAGCCGCCCTCGGACAGCGTGCGGTAGCTCTTCTTGAACGATTCCGGCAGCGTGACGGTGTGCGTGTCGGGGTGGAAGACCGGGGGGTTGCGGTCGGCGTCGGCGAACGACTCACCGAGCGGGCCCTCGGCCAGCCGGCGTACCTCGTTCAGCATCTCCTTGACGGTGTCCGCGTCGAGATCGCCGAATGCGCCGGATTCGAGGATCGATCCCAGCCCGAGCACCTCGAAGAGGTTGAACTCCAGGTCCCGGACGTTGCTCTTGTAGTGACCCATTTTTGTTCTCTCCGTTGAGTAGGTGCGGATCGGTTGTCCCGTTCCCGCCCGTTGTCCACCGTGCCCCGTTCCTCCGTATCTATCGGCGGGGTTGCTACCGGTGGGTAACTTACACTGTATATTACCCGCGGGTAACGCATCGATCCAGGCGTCCACCTGCGGATGTGATGCGGGAAACACTGTGATGTAGAACACGTTTTCGGCGAGGATTCGTGGTAGCCGCGGGCTCGCCACCCGGTGTGTGCGCCCGCGCGGCCGGGGACGGCGGTTACGGTGGGTCGGTGCGCCTCGAGACCAGTGCCGGACCGGCGGAGATCGACCTGGACGAACCCGCGCAGCCGCGCCTGCTGCTGCTGTTGACCCACGGTTCCGGCGGCGGCGTCGAGGCGAAGGATCTGCTGGTCGTGCGCGATCGCGGACTGGCCGCCGGTGCGGTGGTCGCCCGGGTGACGCAGCCCTATCGGGTGGCGGGCCGGCGGGCGCCCGGTTCGGCCCCGGCGCAGGACGCCGCGTGGCTGGAGATCGTGTCGGCGTTGCGGGACCGGTTCCCGGGTCTGCCGCTGGTGCAGGGCGGGCGCAGCAACGGCGCCCGGGTGGCCTGCCGGACCGCGGTCGCGGCCGGGGCGGCCGGGGTGCTCGCACTCTCCTTCCCGCTGCATCCGCCGGGGAAGCCGGAGAAGACGCGGCGGGACGAATTGCTCTCCGCGGCAACGAAGGTCGACGTGGTGGTGATCAACGGCGAGCGCGACCCGTTCGGCATTCCGGAGGCCGCCGACGCCGCCGAGGTCCGGATCGTGCCGGGCCAGCCGCACTCCTTCCGGGCGGGCTTCGACCTCATCGGCGCGACCGTGGATCCGTGGCTGGCGCGGTGGGGTTCGCGTTGATCGGTGCGATCGCGGTCGGCGCGGTGGGTCAGAGCGCGATCGTGCCGTGATCTCCGGGGGCTATCCGGGTCATCAGTACCAGGATGTCCGGGTGATCGGCGTCCGCACGCGATACTCGGTCGGCCACCCGTTCCCGTAGCTGCCCGGCCAGGCAGGCCAGGTCACGCAGGATGTCCTCGGGGGTGAACAGTGTCGCCGGATCGTGTTCGGCCGCCACCGGATCGGCGGGATCATGGCCCAGCACGAGCAGGAGGCCGTCCGGGATCAGGAGATCGGCGGCGCGCCGCAGCACCGCGCGGCGCTGCTCCGGCGGCAGGTGCAGACAGGTCAGCAGCACCAGCTCGAAAGGGCCGTCCGGGCCGGCCGCCGGGTCGGTGACATCGGCGCAGTGCCAGGTGATCCGGCCGCGTGCGGAGCGGGACAGCCGCGCCGCCAGGGTGCGGCCCTTGTCGATACCGACCTGGGAGAAGTCCACCGCGGTGACCTGCCAGCCGTGGGTGGCCAGCCACAGGGTGTGGCGGCCCTCGCCACAGCCGAGATCCAGGGCGCGCGGCGGCTCGCCGGTGCGGGACGGCAGCAGTGACCGTTGCAGGGCGGTCGCCTGTTCGGCCACGATCGGGTGCGGCGGTGTGCCCCAGACCAATTCGCTGTGCGCGTACCGCGCGTCCCAGTCGGCCGCAGTCATGGCCCGAGTCTAGGGACCCGGATACGGGACCGGGCCCCCGGCTCGGCGGCGAGTCGGGGGCCCGGAAGTGTGGCGATAATCGCCGGTCAGAGCGAGGCGCGCATCAGCACCACGTTGTACTGGTTGTGCACCGTGGTGAGGAAGTACAGATCACGCCCGGTCTGGTACGGGAAGATCGACGGGGCGTACGCGGTCGGCAGCTCCCGGGTGTCGATGAGGACCTCCGGATCGCTCCACGGGCCCTCCGGGGAGGACGCCTTGCGCATCACCACCGAATTGAACGGGTCGGTGGTCAGCATCACGTATTGACCGAGGTAGTCGTTCCACATCACGGACAGTTCGCCGACATGATCCGCGATCGGGGCCGCCGCGTCGACGTCGTCCTTCTTCCACTTGCTGCCGTCCCAGTACTCGTACTCCGCGAGGTTGGTGATGTCGCCCTCGCGGACCCGGGACACGTAGGCCGGATTGTTACGGCCGGAACGGGTCCCGTACTCGTACACCCAGCCGTCGTTCTTGGCGAACGCGTTCATCTGGAAATTCGCGTTGCCGCCGTCGTTGGAACGGTGGGTGAAACCCAGATCGGCCCACGACTCGCCGTCGTCGCCGGAGGCGGCGAGGCCGGAGTAGTTGGTGGTCCACTGGCCCACGTCGTCCCAGCTCTTCACCGACATCAGGCTCATGTACTGCACGCCGTTGACGGAGATACCCGCGGTCGGGATGCGGCTGATCTCGATCAGCGGAATTTTCGGACTGGCGACCAGATCGCGCGCCTGACCGAAGATGTCGTGCACGACGCTGTCGAAGAAGATGCCATTACCCGGATCCTGGCTGTGGCTGCGCACCAGAATGTTGCTCCGCCAGGACCACAGACTACCGGCCAGCAGATTCGGGAAACCGATTCCGGCGGTGTCGCCGAATGCGGTGAGCATTTCACCGTTTCCGTTGTCCCACATGATCCCCAGGTCGGTGCCGAGGACGTTGTAGTTCTGGGTGCTGTTCGGGCTCGCCATACCGGTGACCTGAAATACCGCACGGGTGCGACCCAGCAGATGCGGCAGACCGGCGGTGCCGTTGAGCACCGGAATCGGATTGATCGCGTTCGGGTTTGCGGCGGCAGGCGTGGTCGCGGTCAAGAGCAAGGCCGAGGCACCCGCCATCACGGACAGCAGGATGTTTGCGGTCTTGGTCAAAGTCGATGGGCCTTCCGGTTCGGTCGAGACGAACACGGCCTTCCCCCCGAACACACACTGTGCGACCGTGCACAATCATTCGACTGGCTGGCAAATTGCAAGAAATGTTAACAGCGAACGGCGACAATTCGCGTCATTTGTTTCGGGAACTCGGGGTGTTGCACGCGAGGCGGACGGAGCCGAGTGCCCGTCGGGCCCTCGGTTCCGGAGATCGTGCCGCGACCCGGTCGGCCGGTTTCTCCGCGGCCGGCCCGCGGCGCCGACGCCTCCGAGGAGGTGCGGTACCCACGGGTCGGCGGTCATCGTCGACAGCAGTGCACAGTCGGCGCCGTACGGCGCGACAGTGTCGCTGCACCCGTCACATCGGGAATCAGGCCGTGCTTGACCTCCATCACGGAAAAGTCCGAACCTGGTGGAGCGTAACGGATGTCGGCGGCCGGTGCCAGATCAACCGGCCGTGTCGGCCGCCGTTCGGCACAGCAGCAGCTCCGCACAGCGTCGAGGATCGTCGTAGAACGGGGTGTGACCGCTGCCGGGCAGCGTGACGTGCCGGGCGTCCGGCAGCCAGGCCCGGGCGCGCCGGCTCTGGGTGGCGTAGGTCAGCAGCAGATCGCGGCTGCCCCACGCGATCGTGACCGGAATGCGACGCAACCGGCCGCCGTCGCGCAGCCGGGCGTGCGGGAAGGAGGCCAGCGCCGCGTCGAATCCGGGCGCGTCGAGCCCGCCGCTCGCGGTGTCCAGCGCGATGCGAGCGCCGAGCGCCCACGGCTTCCCGAACAACAGACCGAGAAATACGGTGCGTCCCGCCGCGGTGCCCAGGATCGCGGGCAGCGCGCGCCGCAACCGCAGCCCGAGCGCCTTCGACCCGCCCAGCGCGGCACGGCACCACCACACCCCCGCCGCCGACCAGAACCCGATGGGCGAGAACACGGTGACCGAACGGGCCCGCCCGCGCGCGGCCAGATCGAGCGCGATCAGCCCGCCCATCGAATTCCCCGCCAGATGCGGCCGATCGAGCCCGTGCTCGGTCAGAAAGGCATCGAGCGCGTCGGTGAGCGTGTCGACGGTGGTCTCCGGCAGCGCCGGAGACGCCCCGAACCCGGGCAGGTCCACGGCGAACACCTCGAACGACTCCGCGAGCAGCGGCAGCAGCGGTTCCCACACCTGCCACCGGCTGCCGACCCCGTGCACCAGCACCAGCGGCTCGCCCCGGCCGACTCGATGGTGATGCACCCGCGTCTCCCCTCACCGCCCTGCCGACCGCGCCACCGTAGCAGTCGTTGACCACCCGCCAACAGCTTTCCCCGGCGGTACCATGACAGGTATGGCTGGCCGAAAGGTGACACTGTCCCTGGACGAGGCGGCTTGGACGTACGCCGAGCAGGCCGCGGCCCGAGCGGGAATGTCCCCGTCGGCATGGATAGCCCGCGCGGCCCGTCGCGAGGCGGTGCGCTGTTGCGCCCCCGAGCCCGAGCCGGGCACACTCGACACCGCGGCCGACACGGCCGCCACCGACGAAGCGGAATTCACTGCCGCAGAAGAGGATTTGCGTGCGCAGGGGTGAACTGTGGAGCTACAAAGCTCAGTTCATCGGTAAAACACCAGGTCACGCCGTACTTCGTGGGGCTCTAGGGGCGCGCCGCTGGCTTTCCTTCTTCCAATCGTCGCGGGTGCGAGCCTGCTTGCCCTGCATCCACTTCCGGTCGACGTAACACCGGTATCTGTCTTCCTCGTCGTGGTCCACCGGACCACCCCCTGAAAAGCATGATGCGTTCTACAAGAGGTCGTGCTCGTCGGCGTATTCGAACCAGGCTTCACGAGGCATGCGACCGTGTGCCTTCCACAGCTCGTATTCCTCGGAGACGTAACCGAAGGTCGTAGCCCAGTCGTCGCCCAACTGCCGATGGATCGCAGCAGTCAGCTTGGAAACCACCGTGATGTGGGCGCCCGCGAATGGGTCGTCTATCACCGGCCCGAATGTCCAGCCTCGGCAACCAGTCTCGGGGCGAGCCTGTGGTCCAGCGACGCATACGACATGTGTTCGGCGGTGGCGTCATCGGTACACCCGTACGCCCACAGGTGATTGTCCATCCGCGGTCCGGTCTGGTTGGTGTAGGTCAGACCACCGCCCGCCGGCCGTCGAGGCCGATCAGCTCGAAAGCTCGTGCCCGCGCGTCCAGGACTTCGGGATCGGTGCGTTTCGGAAGCGTTCGCACGGCCGCCGGTGTGCGGAACGCGGTCAGCGTGCCGTGACCGCTTGCGCAGTAATGAATTTCGGTGGTGAGCCACCGCGGAACGGCAGGAGCCACGACCCGCCACACCGCGACGATTTGGAAGTCCTCGTCGCGCTCGCCGCCGCAGCTCCGGCACGGCCGGTAGGTGTCCACCGGAACCGCTAGGAAGGGATGCCGCGGTAACGAGGTGTAGCTGTCCGGAAGGCTGATGAGAAAGCTTCGGCGGTCGGTGTCGGTGTCCGGCACGGTGTGGTTCACAGGAACAGCTCCCCTATCCGCGATGTGTCAGCCAGCCGCGCCAGCAATGGCAGCGCGTCATGGTGTTGACAGACCGCATTCCACAACGAGTCCGGCATGGCGTCGCTGCACTCGCCGAGCGCGGGAGCGTCGGAGTCGAACGACACCGGCGGCTTGCCGAGCACCCGGATCTCGAGAACCCGAATCACGCCGTCGTCCACGAACCACACCGCCTCGTCCCCGTTGGCGTTCTCAGTGCTCATCGGCAGCCCCGAGGTATCGCCGGAATCGACCTTCATCGTTCGCACCTGTCCCCCGGCAGTTCCATACGAGCGATTGCTCTGTCCAGCACCCGGTTCAATGCCTCGGCCAGGACCGAGTCTTCGGGCTGGGGGGAGCCCGGCGGCGTGAGATCGCCTGTGGGGGGCGTCCATTCGTCACGCATCAGACTCGTTGTCCTTGTCCTTCGCGATCCGTTGCTGAATTCCTTTCGCGGTTCTGTCCCGAGGAATTCGCGATGGTAACGCCACGATCATCCCGTAGACGGTCATTGCCGCCATCGCGCCGACAAGCAGCAGCACTAGGTCGCTTCCCCAGTTGATGATCATGGTCGTGTCCTCCCTGTAATCCACTGGTCGACAGCGGATTTCGCCGCGTTGACATCGGTTGCCGATGCCTCTCTGACGATCTGGCCGTCTCTGGCAGCCCGCCAGCTGCATGTTGTCTGTGTGGTGGCCTTGATCCGGATCTCGTGGTCGCCCTACGCCCGCGTCAGCCACCACTCGACGGGGGAGCCTTTCAATCGCCACGGCCCGTCCGCGTCGGCCGGCCGGATCGGGCCGAACGGGACATCCAGTTCCGTCCAATTTGCGCGCATGCGAAGCTGAGTCATGATGCGTTCCAGTGAATTTCGCGCGGCATCATGGAGAGGCTCGACTCGCGGCGGTCCTGGCGTGAGTCGACTACGCAACTGAACGCCGTGATCACGGTGTGCATGGTCGGCCTGAGCGCATCTTGTGGCGCGACAATCCACCGCCGGCAGTCCGAGAACGGATCGCCAGGAGACGGCAGGAGCAAGGTCGCTCCGTTGGGCACGATCTGCGCGTTGTGCGAGTTGAGCGCGGCGACGGTCCCGAGATCCGAATCCAGCCGGTGAGGCAACGTGAGGAACGTCCAACGCTCCCCGTGCGCGAAAATCGGGCCCGCGGCGTAACTCCGGAAGCGGGCCCGCACCAGCTCGCCCACCACAGCAGGCATGGTGACCGCGCCCACATCGGTGGCTCGCAACAGAATTCGGCTGTTGGTGCTGTCGATCCGGCAATACAACCTGCCGTTGGTTCGGTAGTGGTGAGCCTGCATCAGCACCCGATCGGCCACTGTCTGACCGGTGAAGGTCGTCATCGGGACCCCTCAGAGCTGTCCGATTTCACGACCACTCGCGCCTTTCCTGATCTGTGGCGGTGAGGCGGCCGACGACGAAGGCGGCTGTTTCCACGACTGCGCGTTCGACACCGCCCGCCGGCAGTAGCTCGTGTTCGATCCCGAGCCGGGACAGCACCTTCCCCACGTGCGTGTCCGCCAGGGCCCGGAACTTCAAATCCGTGTCCCGGGGCTTCTCCGAGCCGAGCGGAAGCACCGGGTCCAGGACGGTCCGGAAGATGAGGTCGTAGTTGTAGGCATGTGCGCCAACCATCGCTTCGAGCTTCTCGATCTCGTCGGGGTCGGCGTCTCTGCCGGTGTATTCGAGTGCCGCTTCGTAGTAGCCGAGCGCATCAGGGACCGCTCGGTCGATCAGCACCACATCGGCGATCAGCCACGCCTCCACCTCGTTGGAGATGCCCCGAGCGATGATCCACAGCGTCGAGATCCACGTGTGCTCGGACAGGATCGGCAACCCGATCTGCATCGCCTGCAAGCCGAGATCCCCGGCAATCACGACTTCGATGCGCTGGCTCCGCAGTCGTTCCGCGAGCGCGTACAGGAACGTCGTCTTGCCGGTCGAATGGGTGCCTACGACGGCGACCGCGACCGGCCGATGCTCGGCTAGCGTCGATCTGTTCACGTTCACCACAAACCCCCTTCGGGTTCCGGGTCGGGAATGAATTCGGGCAGCGCCGCGGCGTTGATGACCCCGGGCCAATCGAGGCCGCTTTCCACCGTCAGGCGGCACAGCAGCAGCCATGCAGCCCAGGTGTCGTAGGCCGCTCGGTGGTAGCCCTGTCCCTTGACTGCACTGGTATCGAGGCCGCCGTGGACGATCAACTTGTCCAGGCTGTAGCCGCCGAGTCCGGGCCACACCTGTTTGGCGAACCGGAGGGTGTCGAGTATGAGCGGGGGCGTCCACTCGGGCAGGTGCTGGCCGACCACCGATTGTTCGACCTTCGCGCTGTGCGCCACCAGGATTCGGCCGTCGATGGCGATACCGATTTCCGGAGCGACCTCGTTCCAGACGGGCGCGCCGGCGACATCGTCATTGCGGATGCCGTGTACCTTGCGGGTCACAATCGACGTGATCGGCTGTTGGGGCCGGATCAGCCAGGACCGGACGGCGTCGGCCTGGTAGGTCGGCCCGTCGACGGTGAGCAAGCCGAATTCGATGATCTCGGGCGGGTTCTGGCCGTTTCCCTCCACATCGACGACGGCGAAACGCTTGTCGTGCAGGACGTTGGGGACGGCGAGCGGCGTGCTCATGGGGTCTCCTTGATCGTGGGCCAGCCGATATCGGCGCGGCCGTGGTGGCTGGGGTGGTGCGGGCGGGCGGCATCGTGGACCTGGAAAGCGAAGGTGTGTTGCATCAGGTATCGCGGCGGTTCAGCGAGCCCGGACACCACGATCGCACCATCGGTCATCCCGAGGAACTGGCCTCCGAGTCGCTCGGTCATCTCCGCGACGCGTGCCCGGTCCGGCCGCTGCCAGGCTTCCTCGCACTTGTGCTGCTGGGAGCCGGGGCAGATGTCGCAGAGTCCGCGGATACCGTAGTGCCCGTTGTAGTCGGCGACCCCGTGCGCGTAGGTCACCGCGCATGATGTCTTGCGGAACAGCGGCGACCCGACCCCGTGTTCGGCGGCGCCTGCGAGGATGCGCTGTTCGAGCGTCTCGGGGAACACCTTCCGCCGCGCCGCCTCGTCGTACGGCTCCGGCAGCCCGTTGGCCTGGTAGTACGCCCGGATCTGTTCCTTGTAGAACAGGCCGGTGAACACCGTTGCGTGCGCGTGGTAGCTCAGCTCGAAGGCTCGCCGCAAATGCTCGTCGGAGTCGTTCAGCCCCGCAACGATCGGCCGCCAATACAGAATGACCCGATAGCGGTCGGCGTGGTCGTGCGCGATGCGCAGCGAGTTGGCGGCGATGCCGGAATCAACCGGTTCCACCTGTTCGTTGTCGATACCGGAGTGCGTGACCAGCACCGTGAGCCGAATGTGTCTGAGCGAGTTGAAGAATGCGCAGTCTTCGTGCTCGATCCGCCACCGCGTGATCACCAACACCTGATTGGTCAGCTCGCGGGCGTCGAGCATCCGCAGAGCCTCGAACAGGTGTTGCTTTACGCGCGGCAGCATCGGATCGGTAGCCCGGTTGAGCAACTGGATCGGAGTGATGTGCGGTTGAAAGTACTGGTGGTCCAACAACATTCGGACCGCGGCGGTGTCGGTCATCAGCGCCTTCGGCACCTTCATGTCGTAGTTGTCGAACAGGTGCCGGACGCAATATCCGCAGTCCAGAGGGCATCCCACGATCCAGTTGACCGATAAGCCGGACTTGCGGTACTCGATCACATCGCGCAGTTCGGGCCGCATGCTGTCACGCTCATGCCGACCCAGCAGGGGCACCGGCCTCAGTATCCCCGTCGTCGAAAGATGTTGTGGAAGTTCGCTGTTCACGTCGAACCCTTCGGATTTTTCGCCCCTGTGTCTCGGGCACCCGGGCCGAGGGAGTCCAACTCGCCCGGAACCGAGGCCATGGACTCAGATCACCACCATCGCTGCGCTGGCGGGAGTATTAGCCTCGATCCACCGATGAAATCGGTGGATCGAGCGTGTTGAAATGAAGAAAGTGCCTTCTGAACTGGGATGATTGGAGTTCTCACACAACAATCTGGACCAGATCCGAAAGACACTTTCAGTGCGATTGTTCCACAGGTTCGCCGAGGACTCGGCGAGGTTCGATGACGATGGGCTCGTGTCGTGCGCGGGGCTGGTACCGGTGCTGACGCTCGCCGAGCAAACCGCCCTGACCAGAATTTTGGCAGAGAAGATCACCATCAACTCGCCGCGGATCAAGTCCGGGTCAGCGAACCCGGCACCGAAGCTGGTCACGCTGATCGCGGGAATGGCTGCGGGAGCCGACTGCATCGACGACGTCGACCTGCTGCGTAGCGGCGGGATGAAAACCCTGTTCAACGGCGTGTACGCGCCCTCGACAGTAGGAACTCTGTTGCGGGAGTTCACCTTCGGTCACGCCAAGCAGTTGGAATCGGCGATGCGCGAACATCTGGTCGCGTTGGCCGATCGCACCGATCTGCTGCCCGGCGCGCAGGTGCGCACGTTCGTCGATATCGACTCGCTGCTGCGTCCGGTGTATGGGCATCAGAAGCAGGGCGCCTCCTACGGTCACACCAAGATCGCGGGCAAACAGGTTCTGCGCAAGGGTCTTTCACCGCTGGTGGCCACGATCAGCACCGACCTGGCAGCCCCGGTGATCGCGGGAATGCGGTTGCGTGCCGGCAAGACTGGCTCGGGCAAGGGTGCCGCGTCGATGGTCACCGCCGCGATCGGAGTCGCCCGTTCGATCGGCGCCGGTCAGGTACTGGTGCGCGGCGACTCGGCCTTCGGCAACCGCAAGGTCGTGCGTGCCGCGGTACGCGCCGGCGCACAATTCTCGGTGGTCATGACCCGCAACACCGCAATTCAGCAGGCCATCGACACGATCGCCGAGGATGCGTGGACTCCGGTGCGCTATCCCGGCGCGGTCCGCGACCCCGACACCGGCGACTGGATCTCCGGCGCGGAGGTCGCTGTAATCGCCTACACTGCTTTCGCTTCCACCAAAGACCGCATCACCGCCCGGCTGATCGTGCGGCGGGTGAAAGATGCCCGCTACCCCGACGCGCTCTTCCCGGTCTGGCGATATCACCCGTTCTTCACCAACTCCACCGAACCGGTCGCCGACGCCGATATCACCCACCGAAAACACGCCGTCATCGAGACCGTCTTCGCAGATCTCATCGATGGCCCCCTCGCTCACGTCCCCTCCGGGCGTTTCGGCGCGAACTACGCGTGGGTCCTGTGCGCCGCGATGGCCCACAACCTGCTGCGCGCGGCCGGGACCATCGCCGGCGGAAACCACGGCCGAGCACGCGCGGCCACCCTGCGCCGCAAAATCATCAACATCCCCGCCCGCCTGGCCCGCCCGCAACGCCGCCCGGTCCTGCACCTGCCCCGCCACTGGCCCTGGGCAGATACATGGCACATGTTGTGGCGCAACACAATTGGCTACCAAGCACGACATCCTGCCATCACCTGACCACCCCGGCCCGAACGGCCCCGAACCGAACACAACGTGGAAAAGCTGGGTAGACCAGCGGCTACCCCACACCCGAAACCTGCTGGTCTACGTGCCAAAGGCACGCAGACCAGCACGACACCCAGGTCAGTGGATTCAGGATTAGGCTGTCTACAAATCCCCGATCGCGAACTGGAGACAGAGGGGTGGTGCGCGATGGTGAAGAGCCCGGCAGGCTGGGCACGGATGAACCCTGATAGGACCGGCCGCACTCTGCGCGAACTTCGTGCTGCTCGGGGCCTTTCCCTACGTGAACTCGCGTCCTTGGTGAACTACAGCCACCAGGGCTTAGGACACATCGAAACCGGCCTCCGGTGGCCGGCGGACCGCGGATGGATCGAGCAAGTTGACTTAGCCCTCCAAGGAGAGGGCAGGTTGATAGCGGCATGGGACGAGGACCAGCGGGAACGAGCAAAAGCCACGGACACCGTGCGGATGCTCGATCGCGCCCGGCAGGAGTCACAACAACTGTTGGTTGCGCCGGACGGCGTGACGCTGGACGAGTTGCATCACGGCATCATCAACGTGGCGAAAGCAGCCCGCTTCGAGTCCTACGACGCGACCCTTGCGCAGGCCCTCGGCATACGCGCCGAGTTGCTGCGGCGCCTCAATCAAGTGGCGTACAGCCCGGATGATTCGCGTGATCTGTACGTGGCGCTCGGGCGGACTTGTGGCATCCTCGCCTACCTGACACTTGACCTCGGCCAAGCCGAGGTCGCTCGAGTTCATGCTCAGGCCGCGTTCCGACTGGGTGACCGTGCCGACCATGACCAGTTGCGGGCGTGGTCTCGGGGTACGCAAGCTCTCGCATTTCGGTTCACGAAGGACTTCGAACTGGCTCGCGACGCCGCCCAGGACGGTTTGAACTACATCGGCACTTCGACGGGAACCATGGGGTCACGGCTGTTGTGTGGACTCGCCGCGTCGATCGCGAACCTTGGAGATTCTGCTCGGGCATTAGAGCTGCTGGAGGACGCCGACCGGATGCGGGATTCGAGCGGACCAGACGAAATCCCGGGTCTGTTCAGCTTTTCGGAGGCCAAGCAGATCTACTATCACGGGTTCTCGTTGATGTGGGCCGATGACGACAAGACCTTGCGGAAGTCCATCAAGGCATCGCAGGAAGCGTTGGATGCATGGCATGTGCAGCGGAGCCCAGGCGACGAAATGCTTTCCACGATCTACTTGTCGATGGCGAATGCCCGCCTAGGCGATCTGGACGGTAGCTTGGCCGCCGTCGCACCAGTACTAGAGACTCCGATCGAGGCGCATTTCTCCTGGGTGCGCAAGCGGCTGAACCAGTTGGATGGGTTGCTGGGAGAGAACTTCCCCGATAGCAAGGTTGCTTCCGACATGCAGAAGACGCTGAAGGCGTACGTGCACGCACGCTAACTTCACGGAGTAGGAAGGGCTGAACGTGGTGCGGATCGGCGTGACCGGGCACATGAACATGACCCCGGACACGGTGCCTCTGGTTACGACGAGATCACCAAGCGTCTCGCTGCGCTTGGTTCCGGTGATGTAGTCGGCGTCAGTTGCATTGCGCGCGGGGCCGACTCCGTGTTCGCACGGGCGGTACCCGATGCCGGCGGTAGGCTCGATGTCGTGCTTCCATCGCGGAACTACCGAGAGCACAAGGTCAAGCCCGATCACGCACCATTGTTCGATGAGCTGATCCGTCGCGCCGAATTGGTTCGCGTCATGAACTTCGACGAGGCGGGCGTTGCAGCATACGAGGCCGCGAACGAAGCCGTTCTCGGGTCTTGTGACCGCCTGATCGCAGTGTGGGACGGGCACGGCGTTGACCCTGGCGGAACGGGTTCGGTTGTCGCGCTCGCTCGATCACGAGGACTTACAGTCGATGCCGTTTGGCCGGAGGGTGCCGCTCGAGGTTGATCGGCGGCGCGGGGCAGGGCCGCACCCTGATTAGCCACTGAATAGCCCAGAGGGAAAGCTGGGCCAATTTGTGAGGTAACTCACATATGTTGTGTCATATGCCCGAGTTGCATGATTGTCCCATGGTTGGGACGGGTCGCTAGGGCGCGCCATCAAGGGTGCCGATTGGTAGCTGGCACGCACCCGGAGTGTGTGATGTTCGGCGGCTTCGTGACCTGCCGTCGGCGAGGTGCTGGCGGGACTTGCCGGGAGTGAGACCGTCATTTTGACCGTAAGATTCACCGGTAGCTATCGTGAGGTATAGGGAGCTTCCGGGAGCGTCCATACTGACGAATGTCGGTGCGCTGCAATAGATTAAGGGAGGTTCCGGGAAGTGACGGGAGGTGTGGGGAATGGCCGCTGACCTGGTGGTTCGCAGGGGTGAACTGTGGAGCTACAACCCACATGGTTCGACTCGCCGTCGCAACATCGTGCTCATCTCCAGTGACGGCATCAACGAATCCCCCCGCCCCTGGCTGATCGCCACCGAGGTCCTCGACGAGGATCCGCAGGACATCCTGGCCGTCACCCTCCCCGGCCACGGCTGGATGCACGCCGGCAACCTGGGCCGCATCTACCGCGGCTGGCTGGCCGAGCGCCTGGGCACCCTGGACCCCGACGTGGTCGAGCGCATCGACACCGCGCTGCGGGCCGCGATGGACCTGTGAAATTCCCACCCGACTGTTCTCGCGCGCCCGAATGGTGCAGGATCACCACGGCGGCTTCTCCGCCCGAATGCCCGATTCGTCATCGTCGGAAACGAGGAAACTGTTGAGGATTTCGCTGATCGCCGCCACCCTGGTCGCCCTCCCGCTGCTGGCCGCCTGCGGCTCGAGCAACTCCCAGTCCACGGACCAGAAGACCGCCGCCCAGCCCGCGATCACCCAGGCCGACCTCTCCAAGGCCCTGGTCGACAGCGGCCTGAAGGACCAGAAACTCGCCGACTGCGCCGCCAAAGTCTATGTGGACCAGGGCATCTCGCAGGACGGCCTGCGCGCGATGACCAAGCCCGGCACCAACGCCCAAGCCTCCGACCCGGATTCGATGGGCCTGAGCAAGGACGACGCCGACAAGGCACGCGCCGCAACCCAGAAGATCGTCACGGACTGCATCAGCAAGTAGAGCGAGAAGCCCCTGTCCCCGAAGATCGGGGCAGCACCCGCGCAATGACATCCGGCGCGATCACGGCGACGAGCAGCCTGATCACCGCGCCCTGCAAGGCCGGGCCGAGGATGCAGAACGGCACGAGCGGAATGCCGATGATGGTGGCACAGGCGACAGCGCCGAACACGGCCCCCACGACCGCACCCCCGCCCCGCCGTTGGGCAGCGGATCATGGTTGACCGCACTCACCTGATGCCCGGCACCCCGCAGGGTCCGGCCCGTTGCCGCTACGCCGCCGAGGACCAGGGCCTGCTGACCGTGAACACACGCTCACGACCCCGGCCGCCTACATCCGCCCTCGGACGCGCGCTGATGATGAAACGTACGTTCGACATGCGGCACGAGGTGTTCCGTTTTCGATCAGCTGAATCATGTATCGGGCCTGGACGCGTGCTGCCGAGCCGCACCGCGAGCGCCCGGTAGCCGCTGGGGTGGACGGGGTCCTGTTACCTTCTCCTGTCAGCACTCGTCATAGGTGCGACGACCGAATACGAACGATCGTCGCGCCAGCGAATGGAGAACGGGATGCTGACCAACATCATGTACGTGACGATCTACGTCACCGATCAGGACCGCGCGCTGGGGTTCTACACCGAGGGGCTCGGCCTGGAAAAGCAGATCGACTTCCCGGGGCCCGACGGACGTTTCCTCACCGTCGGCGTTCCCGATAGCTCGGTGCAGATCATCCTGTGGTCGCATGCGGCGGCCGCGGGACAGCCGGCCGACGTGGACCGGCATGCCGCGCCCGGTCCGCTCGTCCTCGAATCCGACGATCTGCGAAAGGATTTCGAGATCCTTCGCCAGCGCGGCGTCACCTTCGAACAATCCGAACCCGAGGACTACCCGTTCGGGGTCCGCATCGAGACGATGGACCCGGACGGCAACCGGATCTCGCTGCGTCAGCAGCGGAAGCCGTGACGTCCCACCCGTCCAGCCTCGTAACCGAGGCGTTCGAAGCCCAGCGCGATCGGCTGCGTACCGTCGCGTACCGCGTGCTGGGCTCGCACGCCGACGCCGAGGACGTGGTTCAGGAAGCCTGGATGCGCCTCGTCCGCCAGGACACGGCGAACATCGGCAACGTGGCGGGTTGGCTGACTACCGTGGTCGGCCGCATCAGCCTCGACCTCCTGAGATCCCGCCGGGCCCACCCCGAAACCGCCTACGGGCAAGATTTTTCGGATCTCTTGGTGACGCCTGATGACGATCCTGCGCCGGACGAGCAAGTGGTGTTGGCCGATTCGGTCGGCCTCGCCCTGCTCGTCGTGCTCGACTCGCTCACCCCGAGCGAGCGCCTGGCGTTCGTCCTGCACGACATGTTCGCGGTCCCGTTCGATGAGATTGGTCAGATCCTGGGCAAATCCGCCGACGCCACCAAGATGATCGCCAGCCGCGCCCGCCGCAAGGTCCAAGCCACGGACCGGTCGGCGGTCCCCGGCCGCGAGCACCGAGAGGTCGTCCAAGCGTTCCGCGCCGCCGCCCTCGGCGGCGATTTCCAAGCGCTCCTGCGCGTCCTCGACCCGAACGTGAAGTTGACCGTCGACACCCCCGATGGCGTGGTTGTCACCCTCGGCGCCACCGAGGTCGCCGCCGGCGCGCGCATGTTCTCCGGCGAGGTCGCCCGCCACCGGCCCGTGCTGGTCAACGGCATCCCCGGCCAGATGTCCTGGCGCTCCGACGGAACCCCCCTCTCCGTCATCGCCTTCGCGGTCACCGAGGGCCGGATCACTGCCATCCACATCGTCGTCGACCCCGCCACACTCGCCTCGATCCATCTGCCGGACCCGGCCTGAGCCTGTGCCGTCAGGGTCGACCTGTGCATGTGCAAGGCCATCCGGACCGACCGACCGAGTTCCTCGCCGCCGCGGCCGTGCGGACAGCGCTGTCTTCGGCGTTATGGGATCTTTCGCGTCATCGGCCGTACGCGTGCGGCGGCTCGGCCGCTCTCTCGAGCACCTGATCGAGTTGTCCAAGACCCGGTAGGAGCGCGGCGTGGACTTCGTGGTGCTGGATCAGGGCATCGACACTTCCACCGCGATGGGACGCATGTTCTTCCAGATCCTGGGTTCGATCGCCGAATTCGAGCACGCGCTGGTGTCCGAACGCACCCGCGACGGACTAACCGCAATGCCGCTCAGTTTGGCATTGTGCCCGGTTGTCAACCGGGCACGATGTGTACGTTGATCTGGGTTTTGTAGGTGGTGCGGTCGATCGGGCCTTTGGCGCGGTGTTTGGAGATGGCGCGTTTGACCACGCGGGGGCTGGTGCGTTCCCGGCGTGGCGGGAGCGGGTCGGCCAGGATGGCGCGGCCGATGGCGCCGATCAGGTCGATGGTGGTGCCGGCCAGGACTGCGGCGGCGTGGATGAGCTGGTCGCGGGCAGTGTGCACGGCGATGGTGAAACTGGCGCGGTCGGCGGTGAAATCTCCGCTGGCCAGGGCGGTGTCGGCGATGGCGGTGCGTAGTGCTTGGTAGGTGATCAGCAGGGCATAGATCTCTTGGGTGACACCGCCGGGAGTGCGGGCACGTAACACCCGCCCGCCCAGTATGGTCGATTTCAGCTCGAGATAGCTGGTTTCGATCTCCCACCGCTGATGATAAAGCCGAACCAATTCGGTTGCAGGGTACTGGGTTTCGTCGGTCAGGGTGGTGATCAGACGGTAGCGGCCGACCCGGCGCGGGCCACCCTGGCAGCGCACGACGATCTCGGCGTCGACCACGCGCACCAGGACCGGGCCGACCCGCGCCAGCCACGACCGGTCCTGCAGATGCTTGATCGGCGGCAAGACGCGGTTGTCCTTGCAGCGAATCAGTAGCTCCGCCCGCGTGGCGGAGATCTTCTCGATCAGGGCCGCGACCGCGAAGTTGCGGTCGGCCAGCAACAGCATGCCTGGTTTCAGGCAATCGAAAAGCTGTGGTGCGTAGCTGGTTTCCCCGGTCAGGTAGGGGCCGGACACCGCGTCGATGACGGTGCGGGTGCCGCAGGCGACCACGGTCAGCAGCCGCAGCATCGGATACCCGGCCGCGGCGTCGGGCCGCCCGGTCTGGCGGCCGAACATCGCCGAGTTCGCAGTGCTGTCGGGGGTGAACATCGTGGTGCCGTCGATCGCGCACACCAGCAGCCCGCGCCACCGCACCGCACCCACGCCCGGACCTGCCACCAACGCGAACAAGGCCCGCAGCGGCGCGGGGCCGACCCGCCGCAACGCCTGGGTCACCGCCGAAGACGCTGGTGCTGGCACCGGCACATCGCCCAGGCCGCTGACCAGCCGCGCCCACACCTGCCGGTAACCGATCTGTTCGAACAACGCCCCGGCCAGCAGCAGATACACCACCACCCGCGAGGGCAGCACACGCACCCGCCGCTCAGTGGCCCGCGTGGCCTCCAACGCGGCATCAACGAGGTCGAACGACACGATCTGGGTCAACTCACCCAGATGCCCCGGCGCGAACACCCCCGCAGCTACCGCCGCACGCCGGGAGATGACAGACTGAACCGACAGCGGAACTCCTTGGTCGAAGGCTTGTCTTTGGCGGACAACACCTCTCTACCAGCAGTTCCGCTGTCTTTTCTACCCAGACCTCCAGCCCCGCAACAACATCCCCTTGACAGCTGGCCCACCACCCAAACTGAGCGGCATTGGGACTAACCGCGGCCCGGGTGCGTGGGCGCACCGGCGGGCAGAAACCGAAACTCGGGCCCCGCCAGGTGGCCCTGGCCCGGCAGAGGTACGACGAAACCGACGACCGCGGCAAGCGCCGCTACACCGTGGAGCAGAT
The DNA here is from genome assembly GCF_020176955.2 of Nocardia sp. alder85J. Taxonomy (GTDB): domain Bacteria; phylum Actinomycetota; class Actinomycetes; order Mycobacteriales; family Mycobacteriaceae; genus Nocardia. The sequence goes on along the minus strand of NZ_JAIUCZ020000008.1, from coordinate 24,149 downwards.
CGCCGCCGAATTCGTTGGTCAGCCCCGATCACGTCGGAGACACCATCGGGCTCAAAGACATTGAGGCCGCCCGCCGCGCCTACCGCCGGCGCGTACGCGCGCAGGTCGACGAACGCCTCACCGTGGTCACCGGCTACCTGCCCGCGCCCTCGCGCGCGCCCGCGGCGCCGAGACCGGCGAAGTCGCCACCACAGCTTCGCGCCCACCTCGAGGAGTGAACATGCCCCAGCTGCGGAACCGGCCGTTCATCGCCACCAGGAAACATCGCCGCTTCGTCGAGTTCGCAGACACCGTCAAGCGCGACCGGACCATCGGAATCTGCTGCGGCGCAGCAGGAATCGGCAAAACCCTCTCCGCATCCCGCTACGCCCGCCGGGACAAGGCCGAACCCCTGCTCGCCACATGGGGTCCCCGCGAGGAATCCGACAAGGACGTCTACGCCACGCCGGCGCGTACGCGCACCGTCTTCTACAGGCCCACCGTCGCAGCCGCCCCACGCGAACTGCGCGAGGACCTCGAACGCCTGCGCAGCCGGTCAACATCTGCACCGACCAGCCTGTGGACACCCGCTGTACTCCCCGCCCGACTACATCGAGCTGATCGCCATCGACGAATCCGAATGCGAGTCACAGCCTCGCCCATCGGACCCGGTCCATAGGCAGACGTGCAGGTCCTGACCTCATCGAACCATTCCCGAACGCCGCCGCTATCCGGGTGCAGGTTTGTTCGGGCGCAGCTTGTGAGGGGCGAATTGTCCTGTCCTGCTGCGGTCTTGGCTATCCGCCCGTGATCGGCGCAGATGTCGCACCGTTGGCTACAGTGAGGAGGCCAGCCGCCGGACTGCTGACCATCTTGGCAGCTCAGCGCATGTTTTGAAAGAGCCGGTGACGGGAATCGAACCCGCACTCTCAGCTTGGGAAGCTGATGTTCTACCACTAAACTACACCGGCGGCTGGGTACCGGATCGGTACGAGACGCGTCGGCGACTCTACCAGACCGGGGGCGGGCGGTAGCAAGTTCGCTGGTGCGGGGCGGGGGTGTGGCGGCGGGGGAACGGGTGGGCACTACGCTCTTGCGCGTGCTGCTTTCGGATCGTGACATTCGTGCCGAGCTGGCCAGCGGACGGCTCGGGGTGGAGCCGTTCGATGCGTTGCTGGTTCAGCCGTCCAGTATCGATGTGCGGCTGGACGGGTTGTTCCGGGTGTTCAACAACACCCGGTATACGCATATCGATCCGGCGCAGCGGCAGGATGAGCTGACCACGCTGGTGGAGCCGGTGGCGGGGGAGCCGTTCGTGTTGCATCCGGGTGAGTTCGTGCTCGGGTCGACGCTGGAGGTGTGCACGTTGCCGGATGATCTGGCCGGGCGGCTGGAGGGGAAGTCGAGCCTGGGGCGGCTCGGGTTGCTCACGCATTCGACGGCCGGATTCATCGATCCGGGGTTCAGTGGGCACATCACTTTGGAGTTGTCGAATGTGGCCAATCTGCCGATCACCTTGTGGCCGGGGATGAAGATCGGGCAGTTGTGCCTGTTCCGGCTGACCAGTCCGGCCGAGAATCCTTACGGGAGTGCGGCGGCGGGGTCGAAGTATCAGGGGCAGCGGGGGCCGACGCCGTCGCGGGCGTATCTGAATTTCCCGATCGCCAAGATTTAGGCGGCCGTCACCGGGGTGGGTCACAGGTTCGCCGAGCGTACTATGTGCAGGTCCGGGCGGGTGGGGCCGCCGGAGATATCGCAGGCGGTCAGTTCCCGGATGCGGTCCGGGGGTGGTATGGGGTGCCGCGATGCCCACTACCGAGGTCGGCGAGAAGGCGTTGCGCCCGGACATCTCGGAACGCCTGCGCGCCGAACCTGATACCGCGCCGGCGGCGGACCCGCGCGGTTGCCCCGCGGTGGGTCATTCGACAGCCCGCGGCGAGCCGACGGATCGGCCCGCGACCGGGCCACGCGACGACCCCGGGTGGGCCGCCGGATCAACCTGGCGGCGGCCGCGCCGGACCACCCCGTGGCGGGCCGTCGCACAGCGCGCCGAGTGGCCCGGAATCGCTTCTACCAGGCGGTTCGACGGCGATCCCCACCTGTACACCTGCTGTTGCCCGGTCTCTCGCCTCGATGACGCAGTGCGGCCATCGCGGCTGGATATCACTCGAATATGCGTCTCACGGTGTTCGGGACCGGTTATCTGGGAGCCACCCATGCGGCCTGCATGGCTGAGCTGGGGCACGAGGTGATCGGCGTCGACGTCGATCCGGGGAAGGTGGCCAAGCTCGCCGACGGGGTCGTGCCGTTCTACGAACCCGGTCTGGAAGTGGTGCTGCGGCGCAATCTGGACGCGGGCCGGCTGCGGTTCACCACCTCGTATCCGGAGGCGGCCGCGCATGCGGACGTGCACTTCCTCGGGGTCGGGACGCCGCAGAAGAAGGGTGAGTACGCCGCCGACCTGAAATACGTGCACTCCGTGGTGGATACGCTGGCACCGCTGCTGGAGCGGCCCGCGGTGATCATCGGCAAGTCCACGGTGCCGGTCGGTACCGCCGCCGAACTCGGCGCCCGGGCCCGCGCCGCCGCGACGGTCGACGTCGAGGTGGCCTGGAATCCGGAATTCCTGCGCGAGGGCTTCGCGGTGCAGGACACCCTGCGCCCGGATCGGCTGGTGCTGGGCACCGATCGCGACCGGGGGGCCGGGTCCGCCCGGGTCGAGGAGCTGGTGCGCGAGATCTACGCGGAGCTGCTGGCGGCCGAGGTGCCGTTCCTCGGCACCGACCTGGCCACCGCGGAATTGGTGAAGGTCTCCGCGAATGCCTTTCTGGCGACCAAGATCTCGTTCATCAACGCGGTGTCGGAGGTGTGCGAGGCGACCGGCGCGGATGTGACGGTGCTGGCCGACGCGCTGGGTCACGACGCCCGCATCGGCCGCCGATTCCTCAATGCCGGACTGGGTTTCGGCGGCGGATGTCTCCCGAAGGACATTCGCGCCTTCATGGCCCGCGCGGGCGAGCTCGGCGCCGACCACGCGCTGGCCTTCCTGCGCGAGGTGGACAACATCAACATGCGCCGCCGGACCAAGGTGGTCGACATGGCCGCGAAGGCTTGCGGCGGAACGCTGCTCGGCGCGAACGTGGCCGTGCTCGGCGCGGCGTTCAAGCCGGAATCCGACGATGTGCGTGATTCCCCGGCGCTGAACGTGGCGGGCATGATCCAGCTGCACGGCGCCGTGGTCACCGTGTACGACCCGAAGGCCCTGGAGAATTCGCGGCAGATTTTCCCGACGCTCAATTACGCCACCTCGGTGGTGGACGCCTGCGATCGGGCCGACGTGGTGCTGGTTCTCACCGAATGGAACGAATTCACCGCATTGTTGCCCGAGCAGCTGAATCCGGTGGTGCGGCGGCGCACGGTGATCGACGGCCGCAACTGTCTCGATCGCGCCCGCTGGCGTGCGGCCGGGTGGGCGTATGCGGGACTCGGCACTCCGTAGTGTCGGACCGGCAGGGTACAGTGACGCACACCGCAGTGTGATGCGACGTTGGCCATCTGCAGGGGGTCGCGGCCGCGCACACGTCGTGGAGCGTGAAACGAGATGGGCGGCACATGAGTTCGGTACTGGGAGTCTCGGTGGGGGCCGGCGCCGTTCGTGTGGCGCGGCCGCACGCCGGGAACACCGCCGAATTCTTCACCGCTGATCGCTTCGACCTCCAGACCCAGCCGGTCGAAGGGCAGCGCGGCGAGGAGATCGCGGCCGACCTCATCAGCGGAATCCACCTCTCGACAGTGGATCTCGATGCCACGGCCGTGGGCTACCGTGACGACCAGCATGCTCGCACGTTGCGGGCCGCCTTCGCCCGGCGGCAACTGGTCAACTACGAGCTGGTGCCGGAAGTCATGGCGGCCGTGGAGTTCCTGCTCGCCGCGGGCGAATTGCAGGGCTACCGCACCATCGCCCTCTACGATCTGGGTAGCTCCGGGTTGTCGGTCAGCGTCGTCGATCTGGTCACCCGCCAGCTGCACTACAGCGAGCGCACCAGCGATATCGGCGGCGACTACCTGGACGCGCTGATCCGGGAGCAGCAGATCGCCTCCGGCCGCATCGCCCATCCGGCCGATCCCGCGGGCCTGACCGCACTGGACACGCTGTGCCGGCGGGCCAAGGAGCAGCTGAGCGGGAACACCGCGGTGGCGATGCCGTCCGAGTACGGCCTGGTGCTGATCTCGCAGGAGAATTTCGAGGCGCTGATCCAGCTGGCGGTGGAATCCTCGGCCCGGCTGACCCGCGAGGTGATCACCCGCTCGGAACAGGCGGTGCAGGCGGTGGTCGCCATCGGCGGCGGCGCGCACATCCCGCTGGTGTCCCGGACCGTGGGCCGCTGGACCGGTATGCCGGTGGTGGTGCCGGCCCAGCCGGAGACCGTGGTGGCCCGGGGTGCGTCGCTGCTGGCCCGGCCCTCCGTCCTCGCCGCCCCGACCCGCCCGGTGCCGAGGGTGACCGGAGCGGTCGAACGTCCCGTCGCGAAGACGAAAGCGGTGGCCACGATCGCGGAACCCGCTGCCCCGCTGAAGGAACCGGGGCCGAGCCGGCGCCGGGAACTGAGCGTGGCCGGTGTCGCGGTGGGCGCCCTGGTGGTGATCGCCGCCCTCGGTTCCGCATTGGGCTGGGGTCCGCAAGTGCTGCGAGGTGATTCGCAGAAGAGCAGCGCACAGCCGAGTTCGGCCGTCACCACTGCCGTGCGCCCGCCGGTCGACCCCACGGCAGCCCGATCCACCGACGATCCGACCAACGTCCCGATCTCGGCGCCGCCGCAACAGTATTCACCGACCACCGTCGAGGCCACGTCGACCACACCGGGCCCGAACACCATCGTGGTGGTGCCCGGCCTGCCTCCGATCGTGGTGCCGACCATCCCGCCGGGCGTGCTGCCGCAGATTCCGATGCCCGGCCAGCAACAGCGCCAGCAGCGCTGATTCCGGCCGGCGGTCCGAATCGGCTGCTGCCGGTGGTCGGCTGCGCAGTCGGCACCACCCGCCTCCGAGGATGGCCGGAGTCGCCTCCGCCGTCGGTGAGCCGCCGCGGCAGCACCGATCTCCCCGTGATGCCACCGGTCGCCGACCGCGATCCGCGTTGTACCCGCGCCGAATCGAGTGGCGGACAGCGGTATCGGTGGCGGAAAGGCCGGGCGCCGGAGGGTTCCGGCCGATCCGGTCAGAAGTTGTAGTCGTCCGTCGACGAGTGCCGTCCGTGGCGGCCCTGCCGGGTCTCCGAATCGGCCGGTGATCCGCCGTAACCTGTTGCGGCAGGCCGCTCGCCCTGGGGGCGGGACAACTCGCCGGAGTGGGGGTCCGGATCGCCGAGGCGGCGGGGCGGGGTGGCCGCGAACGCTCCCGTGTTGTAGGTGGTGGGGCCGTAACCGCCGAGTTCGTAGCTGCCCGAGTCGTAGCCGGTGGTATCGCGGGTGTTCGGCGGATAAGACGGGTCGCCCCACGGCGAGAAGCCGCCGGACTGCGGCGCGTCCGGCGCCGGCGTCCCAGCCGGGAAGTGCTGCGGCGGCTGGGCTTTCGACTGCGGGTGGCCGAGTCGCGCGGGGGTGCCGCCCGATCCGTACGCCGGGCCGCCCGTCGCCTCCGGCGGGAACCGGTGCGGGCGGCTGTCGGTGAAGGCGTCCGGCTCGCGCCGCTCGTAGCCGGTGGGCCGGCTCGGCGGCTGCTGGCCGTGAGCCGGGGGCACGGCGGTGAATTCGCCGGAGCCGTACGGTGCGGGGGGTTGCCGGGTGGGCGGCGGCGTGGCGGCCGGCTGCTCACCGGACCGGTAGGGATCGGCGGGACGCCGTGCGCTCGCCGGATACTCCCCGGACCGGTACGGGTCCGCCGGGGCTTGCCCGGATCGGTACGGGTCCGCCGGATACTGCCCGGACCCGTACGGATCGACCGGATACTGCCCGGACCGATGCGGATCGGCTTGGTGCTGCCCGGACCGATGCGGATCGGCTTGGTGCTGCGCGGACCGTGGTGACTCTGCCTGGTACTGCGCGGATCGGCGTGAGTCGGCTTGGTACTGCGCGGATCGGCGTGAGTCGGCTTGGTACTGCGCGGATCTGGACGACTCGCCCGGATACGGTCCGGACTGTGGCGGGGCGGCCGGATACTGCCCGGAGCGGTACGGATCGGCGGACTGCTCACCGGTCCGCGGTGCGGCCGGCTGCTCGCGCGAGCGGGCGGCGGCGGCCGCTTGTTCGCGAGCCCGCGCGGCGCCCGCCTGTTCGCGGGAGCGGGCCGTCGGCTGCTCGCGGGCGGCCGGGTACTCGCCCGAGCGATAGGGGTCGACCGGAATCTCCCCGGACCGGGGGGAATCCGCCGCCGACCGCGGCATGCCCCGGCCCGGCGTTCCGGCCGGGCGGCGGGCGGGGTCGGCGCTGCGCTCGCCGTCGGGGCGGCGGGTCCGGCCCCCTCCCGGGCCCTCGTGCAGATCCGCGTAGTAGCGGTCGAGGTCGTCGTCCTCGTGGTTGTGGTCGTGGTCGTGTGGATGCTCGCCGGTGGGCGGCTGCGGCTCGCGGCGCCGGGGCGGCTCCTCGGCGCGGCGGCCGCGGGTGCGCGGCGGCTCGGCCTCGACCGACCGCCGCCCGCGCCGGGCCGTACCGCGCGGCGCCGCAACGGATTCCGGCGACGCCCCGAACGGCCGCGCCAGCACGACCGCGATCGCGGTGGTCAACGGCACCGACAGCGCCAGGCAGATACCGCCCACCGCGGACCGGGTGATCTCGATCGCGACCGCGTCACCGGTGATCACATCGGTGATCGAGCGCCCGGCCACCGAGAACATCAGCAGCAGCGGCAGCGCCCCACCGGCGTAGGCCAGCACCAGGGTGTAGACGGTGCTGGCGATGTGGTCGCGGCCCACCCGCATGGCGGCGGCGAACACCTCGCGGCGGGAGGCGGCTTTGTCCAGGGTGGCCAGCTCGAACGCCGCCGACGCCTGGGTGATGGTGACGTCGTTGAGCACGCCCAGGGAGCCGATGATGAATCCGGCCAGCAGCAGTCCGGTGATGCTCACGTGCTGCAGATAGGTTGCGACGTTGGTGTTCTGCTCTTCGGACAGCCCGGTCACGTGGGTGAGTTTCAGGGTCACCCAGGACAGCACGGCGGCCAGCACCATCGCGCTCAGCGTGCCCAGCAGCGCCGAACTGGTCCGCAGGTTCACCCCGTGCGCGAGATACAGGACCGCGTAGAGGATCAGCGCCCCGGCGACCAGTGCCACCGGCAGGGCGGGTTTCCCGTCCAGCAGGGCGGGCAGCAGGAACAGCACCAGCACGCCGAACGCGAAGCCGAGGCCCAGCACCGCGCGTAGCCCGCGCCAGCGCGCGACCACCACGATCACCAGGGCGAAGCACACGACGATCAGCGTCAGCGGCAGTCCGCGCGAGAAGTCGTCGAACGAATAGGTCGGTACGCCGCTGGGGTCGTTCTGCCGCACCAGCCGGATGTGGTCACCGGCGTGCAGGTCGGGTTGCCCCGGTCCGGGCGCGATTTCGAGCAGTGTGTGCTTGCCCTGCTGCGGCCCGGAGTCGATGGACACGATGCTGCGCTGGCAGTTGTAGGAGTTCGGCCGCGGCGCCGCCGGGGTGTCGTCGAAGGCCTTGCCGTTGGAGAGGCTGCCGCACGGTCCGATGTCCTGCATCCTCACGGTGCCGGATTCGGTCTGCATCGCGCCGCCGACTCCGTTCTGCATCGGCAGTGGGATGGCGACGTGCTGGTGACTGGGCCACATCCAGACCGCGCCGATCAGCACGAGCACGCCGATTCCGGTGAGCAGCCCGATCACCACCCGTTTGGCCGCCGTTCCGATCTCGAGCGGACCGGAGTGATGGTGGTGATGGTGGTCGCTCACCGAGTCCCTGCCTGTCGTCGTGTGCCCTGAGCGACGAGCCTAAAGGATTCACCTTGGCAACTTCTCGAGAGTGGAGCGGCCGCCGATCTGGAGCTCACGGTCGCGACGGGCCCGCAGCCACCCGGCAACCATCGGAGTGTAGGCAGCCGGGTACCGAACGGATACCGCGGGGGAAAGTTTTGGGAGGGGCGGCGGAGAGCAGGGGGATGTCTCCGCCGCCCGGGGGATTCGGCGCCCAGGGGGGGTAGGCGGCCGAACCCGGGGCCGAGCGGCCCAGGGGGGTAGGCGGCTCGGCCAGGGCACCCGAAGGTGCCGAGGACTACTGTACACAAAACCGCCCGCTTTGCACCAGTTGGTCGTCAAAAACCGAGGGTTTTCGAACTTCGGGTTGGTTTTGTGGCCCTATTGCCGGTAGCTGGCCAGGAAGTTACCGAACCGCTCGATCGCCACCGCGAGATCACGTGCCCACGGCAGCGTGACGATCCGGAGGTGATCGTGGTGCGGCCAGTTGAAACCGGTGCCCTGCACCATCAGGATCTTCTCCTGCAACAGCAGATCCAGCACCAGTTTGCCATCGTCGCGGATCTCGTACACCTCCGGATCCAGCCGCGGGAAGGCGTACAGCGCGCCCTTCGGCTTCACGCAGGTGACGCCGGGGATGGAGTTGAGCCGTTCCCAGGCCACGTCGCGTTGTTCCAGCAACCGGCCGCCGGGCAGGATCAGATCCTCGATGCTCTGATGTCCGCCCAGCGCCACCTGGATCGCGTGCTGTGCGGGCACGTTCGGGCACAGCCGGGAGGAGGCGAGCAGGTCGATGCCCTCCAGGAAACCCGCGGCATGCTCGCGCGGACCGGTGATGACCAGCCAGCCGGACCGGTAGCCCGCCACCCGGTAGGTCTTGGACAGGCCGTTGAAGGTCAGGCACAGCAGATCGGGCGCCAGCGTCGCCAGCGAGATGTGCTTGGCGTCGTCGTAGAGGATCTTGTCGTAGATCTCGTCGGCGAGCAGCAGCAGCTGATGTTTGCGGGCCAGGTCGACCAGCTGTTGCAGCACCTCGGTGGAGTACACCGCGCCGGTCGGATTGTTCGGATTGATCACCAGCAGTGCCTTGGTGCGGTCGGTGATCTTCGACTCCAGGTCGGCGATATCGGGCTGCCAGCCGTTGGACTCGTCGCACAGGTAGTGCACGGGGGTGCCGCCGGCCAGGCTGGTCATCGCCGTCCAGAGCGGGTAGTCCGGCGCCGGGATCAGCACCTCGTCGCCGGAGTCCAGCAGCGCCTGCATGGTGATGGTGATCAGCTCGGAGACGCCGTTGCCCAGGTAGACATCGTTGACGTCGAATTCCGGGAAACCTGGCACCAGCTGATAGCGGGTGACGATCGCCCGGCGCGCGGACAGGATGCCCTTGGATTCTGAATAGCCCTGCGCGTAGGGCAGCGCGGCGATGATGTCCCGCATGATCACGTCCGGCGCGTCGAAGCCGAACGGCGCGGGATTGCCGATGTTGAGCTTGAGGATGCGATGGCCCTCGGCCTCCAGCCGCGCGGCGTGCGCATGTACCGGCCCCCGGATCTCGTAGACGACGTTCTGGAGCTTGGTCGACTGCTCCAGGATGCGCGGGGGCCGATGATGTGACTGGCTGGTAGGACTCACGATGTCAATGGTGCCACCCGGCAGCAAGGCGTTTGTTCACCCCGCCGGAATGTTATGAACGGCCGTTCAGGATGTGGGGCTACCCGGCAGCATCCCGCGCGAGACGGTGGCCCCGCAGAATTCCTCCAGCCGCTCGTCCAGCCGGCGGGCCTCCCGGGCGTCTCGGAACCGCGGGCTCGCGATGTGCCGCCGCAGCCCGGTCAGCCGCTCCTCCAGCTGGGCGATGCGCTTGTCCTCGTCCAATTGCAGCACCGGTTGCAGGGATTCGGTCGCGCCATCGAGGCTGCCGTTGATCAGGTGGGCGGCCGCGCTGTCGACCCGGGCCAGCGATTCCGCGCCGTACGAGCGTTGCTGCAACGGACCGGAGGCGTACAGTTCGATGGCGCGCTGGGTCGCGGCCAGCGCCGGTTCCGCCTGTCCGAGATGGATATAGGTCGCGCCGGCGTAGTAGTGACTCTTCGGCTCACCGAAGCCGAAGACGCCGCCGATCTCGTCGTGCAGGGTGTCGGTGCCGGCGCCGCCGCGCGCGGTGTCGGCGGCCCGGATACAGCGTTCGGCGTCGACGGTACTGCCCAGTTTCGACCAGATGCGGGCCTCGATGTTGTGCAGGCGCGCCTGTGCGGTCGCGGATTCCGCGTACTGCTGCCCGCCCTGCGCCAGCAGCACCGCACGCCGCGGCCGCTCCGACCAGTACTCGATGAGCGCCTGCATGCCGCGCGTCCACGCGCGTAATCCGTTGTGCCCGCACAGTTCCGCGTAGGCCCAGGCCGCGCGGGCCTGTTCGCCCGCGGCGTCGTGGTAACCGAGATCGGTGCTGGCATTGGCGAGCAGTCCGGAGAGAATTCCGGCGATCAGATACAGATGGCTGGTGTCCGAAGGCTTTTGACGGCCCTCCAGCAATCGGTACACCCGGCGTCGCACGCGCAACATCTCCACCATCATCGGGGCCGGCGGGACGTGAACATAGTCGTTGGCGATGCGGAGAACGTCGCTGTCGAGTTGTTCCAGAGCGGTCGGCCCTAAATTGGAGGCCTCGGCCCGGCCCGCGTGCTCGCTTGCTTCGTGGGCAGCAGCCATGATCAGATCCCTCTCCGAAATTGCCGCCAACGCATCGGCTCTCATCGCACCCGCGTCCACGAGGTCCAGAAGTTCCGCGTCGGAGGAATAGTGGGCGCCCACCGAATCCGGTTGCTGCGCATCGTCTTCTGTCGCGAATCCATCGATCGACGGCGCGTCGATCAATGCCGCGAACCGTGCCCGCACGACTTCGTCGGACCTGGCCAGAGAGGTGTCCAGCGCAGCCTGATTGACCGGGCGCGGATGCACCCGGACGCCGCCGGCCTCCCATTTCGAAACCAGCCGTTCGTGAACCCCGAGATGAGCGGCGAACTCCCGAATACTCATCCGCTTGGCATCGCGGAGAGCCCGGGCCTCCCTGCCTGACCACTGCCGTACCACGACGTCATTCCTTCCGAACGAACCGGTGCTGTCCAGGGTACGAGTGGTCGGTGATCTCGGCCACAGCCGAAATGGAGCTGGTATCAGGCAATTCGCCCAATTCTCGGTGAGGGGCAGTGAAAGGGCAGTGGTGGGCGGGTGGCCGGGCGTTCCGGATTCGCCCCAACGGGGCGAACCTGGTAGGGAATCGAGGAGAGCGCCCGTGAACGTCGAGAAACTCCACACCGTCGAGGAATGGGTGACGTTCTACCGGCAGGACTTGGCATTGCCGGTCACCGAACGCGGCGGCTTCGTCATGCTACCCGTGACGGTTCGGCTTGCCGTGGTGCATCTTCCGCTCGTGCGGGCCGAGCGGGTGCGGGAATCGCTGGCGCAGCAGGGTATCGGCGGTCCGGTACTGGCCCGCCAGATTCGCTGGAGCTTTCTGGTGACGCCGGACGGCCGGCCCGGCCCGCAGGTATTGGACGTATTGAACCGGCTCGATATCGGAATTCCCGCGGCGGGCAGTGCCATCATGCTGCCCACCGGATTGGGCCGCTGGACCCGGGAGGGCTGCCACTGGGTGGTCCCGCCGGGTCCCGGCACCGAACTCCCACCCCTGTCCGTGGTGATCACGACAGCGCTGGCGGTGGGGTCCGGCGGCGAGGACTGACCGCAGACCGGTCCTCGCCACCGGGCGGCCGGGTCCGCCCCTTTCCCGGCAGTCGACGGGGCGGACCTCGGCCACGTTCAACGGCCGCGAAGGCACGGGGCGAGGCCTCGATACACAGGTGGGGCCGTGCACAATTCCCCTGTGCGCAGGTGCGTGGTGACCGCCTGCGGGTGGTTCTGTGTCATTCGGTAGCTGCGAAGTCGCTGAAATTCACATATGCGTCGGATTCGAACAAGATCGATCCGTCTGTCGAGATCTGGTTAATGAAGCGCAAATTCGAGCCGATCGGTCTGATATCGCATTTCCGATACGGTCGACGGGAATGCCCGGATTCTGTGATAGGAATTCGCCGGTCGGTGTCCGATCATCGGCAACCCGGTCGGTGACCGGTGGAGGAAACGGATTTCGAGGGAATTCCGGAATGAAGAGGATGCGTTGCGTGGGGACGGCGGCCGTGGCCGCCGGTCCGCTGTCCGATGGCGCCGACGAGGCGGCCGCCGGCAGCGGCGCTGGCCGGCCGGTCAACGGCGGCGGCGCCACCCCACGACGCCGATCCGGCACGGCTCGGCGCCGGGCCGGATCGACACGCCGGTCCGCAGTGGTGGCGCCCCGATGGGCGCCGCTGCCGACGGCCGGTAGGTGATCGCGGCCCTCGCCGGACCGGGCGTAAGCCCGTGACCGGCGATCGGGGGGTCGTCGAACGGCCGGTGGCAGCTCCGCAGACTGCCGTCGGCCGCCGCTGGATCGCCCCGGCCTCATCGAGGCCGGGGCGATCTCGCGTTCACGGGCCGGACGGGACCGAGCGTGGCGACCGGCTCCGCCCGCCCGCACAGGACGGGTCGTCCGCGGGACCGGTGGCGGGCCCGACACACGGGTCGCCGCGGATCGTGGGCGGGATGGTGGGCGACAGGTCCGACGGCCGCTGCCCTCGGCCGCTGTCGCGCGGACCGTTCTGCGGCTGCGGCCGGCACACCAGGATGTCGCCGGACGGGGTCACGAACACGCCCCCGGCCGTGGGATCACACGGCATCCCCGGCTCCACCTGCGCGAAGGCCGGCGTGTTCGGCAGCACGGTGAGCGTCGCCGCGGGGAGACCCGTCGCCACCGCGGCGAGCGCCCCGCGCAGCCTCACTGCTGCTCCGCCGGCTGCCAGGTCGTCCGGCCGTCACCACGGTCGTCGATACAGGTCATGATCCGGTTCTGCGGATCCAGCGCGACATTCGGCTGGTCGACGGTGCAACTGGTGCCGCGCGAGACCGGCGGCGTGGTGAGGGTATGGGTCTCGGCCCACACGGTACCGACGTTGGGGAATTCCGAGCAGCTCAGCAGTGACCCTTCGGGGGTGACGAAGTGGTGGTCGACGGCCGGATTGCACGAGTCGCCCATCACGGGATCGGCGTGCGCGGTCTGGATGATTCCTCCGGCGATCAGGCAGGCTGCCGCTGTCGCCGCGACGGCGCCGAGTCCGAGATTCAGCCGGGTCATAGGGGGCTCCTTCCGGGCGGATGCGTGGGTCGAGGCCGGAAAGAACCGAGGGTAGACAGGCTGTCGGCCGATTTCGGCGACGCTCGGGTCACGAAGCCGTAAGGTGGCCGTGAGCTGGTCGTATGCCGGACCTTCGGACACTTTGGTGATCATTTTCGGTAACATGGCAGTCTCGCCCCCAACCGGAATCCGCCACCCGGCCCGCGACACGCGAACTCCGCGCCGAGCCGCCGGGTCGCGCGATTCGATCCAATGATCCGCTCCGTGATCCGAGTGGCTGTCTACTGAGTCCGTCTTGCCCGGTTCGGGGTACTCGAGCTTCGCGTCCAGTCGCCGGGCTATGCGTGACTCGATCCAGTGATCCGCTCCGTGATCCGGGCGGACTGGCCGCTGAGTCCGCCTCGGCTGGTCCGAGGTACCCGAACCCCGCGCCGAGTCGCCGGCTGCGCGATTCGATTCAGCGGTCCGAGCGGGCCTGGTCGGTAACGAGTCCGGGTCGGTATGGACCTGCCGACCGCCGGGTTTGTTTTGCTCGGCGCGCCGGACCGCTGGCGCCGGACCGCGAATCGGCCGGTGAACTGGATCGGGGTGGGCTGCTGTGCAGCCCACCCCCGATCAGGTCGGTCCGTCCGGCGCGGGGCCGGACGTTCGTCAGCTCTTGCGGCCCGGTGCCTTGGCCCCGGATTTGAAGCCGAGTCCGCCCGGTTTGGCGGTCGGCAGGGTGGGCTTTCCGTTGCCGTTGGACGCCGTTGCCGAGTCCTTGGACTCGGCTGACGCCTCAGCGGCCGATTCGGTGGCCACGGTGGTCTCCGTTTCGGCGGCCGGTTCTGCCTGGGTTTCCGGCGCGGTGGATGCTCCGGCTTCCGGTTCGGGCTGAGTTTCCGGTGCGGTGGCGGCCGGTTCGGCGGGTGCTTGCGTGGCCGCCGCGCTGCCCGGTGCCTTCGGGCCGGGTCGCTTGAAACCGGACTTCATCGCGAGGCCCTTGGCCGGGATCGACGGCTTGGTCTCCGTCGCGGCGGTGGCCGGTTGGGCCGGAGCGGCAGCCGCCGCCTCCGAGGCGGGTGCCGCCGTGTACTCGGCCGTGGTCTCCGTTGATGCCGGAGTCGCCTCGGCCTCGGCGGGTGCCGCCGCGGTTTCGGCGGGCGCAGGGGTTGCGGCGCTGCGGCCGCCGGGCGCCTTGGCCCCCGGCCCTCGTCCCGGTGCCTTCCCCGCGCCCTTCATGGCGAGCCCGCCCGGCTTGGCGGTAGGCGCTGCGGGTGCTTCGGCGGCGGTGGCCGACGCCTCGGCGGCCGGGGCCACGGCCTCGGCCGCGGGGGTCGACGCCTCGGCCGTGGGGGCAGCTGCCGGGGCAGGTTTGGCACCGGGTGCCTTCGCACCGGGTGCCTTCGCGCCGGGTGCCTTAGTCGCGCGCTTCATCGCGAGTCCGCCGGGCTTGGCCGTGGGTGTGGCGGGTGCCGCGGTGGCGGGCGTCTCGGTGGCCGGTGCCGATGCGGTGTCGGCCGGTGCCGCCGTGGTGTCGGCCGCCGGGGCCGCCTTCGCACCCGGCGCCTTGGCCGCGCCCTTCATACCCAGTCCACCGCCGGGCGCCTTGGCCGCCCCCTTCATCCCGAGTCCGCCGGCCTTCGCAGCCGGCGCCTCCGTGGCGGGGGTGTCCGCCGGTTCCGCGGCCGGTGCCGCCGGTGTGGCGGTCGCGCCGCCGGGCGCCTTGGCGGCGCCCTTCATGCCGAGTCCGCCGCCGGGCGCCTTGCCGCCCTTCATGGCCAGGCCCTTGCCTGCCGCCGGGGTGGCCGGGGTGCTCTCGGGTTCGGCCGCCACCGCGGTGGGGGCCGGTTCCGCGACGACCGGGGCCGGTTCGGGCGCGGCCTGCTCGGGTTCCTGGACCACCTTCAGATTGGCCGACAGGGTGGCGGGCTCGACCCGGGTGATGGCGCTCAGCATCAGCTGGGAGACGTCGACGACCTCGGTCTCCTGGCCGATCTCGCCGGAATCCTTGCGCGCGGTCACGCCGTCGGTCAGCATCACGCGGCAGAACGGGCAGCCGGTGGCGATCACCGACGGGGTGTTGCCACCGTTCAGGGTGGACAGCGCCTCGTCGGTGCGATCCAGGTTGATGCGCTTGCCGAGTTGCTCCTCCATCCACATGCGCGCGCCACCGGCGCCACAGCACATGGACCGCTCGCCGTGCCGGGGCATTTCGGTGAGGGTCGCGCCCGCGCCCTCGATCAGTTCGCGCGGCGCGTTGTAGATCTTGTTGTGCCGGCCCAGGTAGCAGGGGTCGTGGTAGGTGACCTGCTGCGACACCGGAGCGACCGGGACCAGCTTCTTCTGCCGCACCAGGCGGTTGAGCAGCTGGGTGTGGTGCACCACCTCGTAGACGCCGCCGACCTGCGGGTACTCGTTGTTCAGCGCGTTGAAGCAGTGGGCGCAGGTGACGACGATCTTCTTCTTGCTGTCCGCGACGCCCTCGAACACCGAGTTCAGCAGTTCGATGTTCTGCATGGCCAGCTGCTGGAACAGGAACTCGTTACCGGCGCGGCGAGCCGAGTCGCCGGTGCAGGTCTCGTCCGCGCCGAGCACCATGAACTTCACGCCCGCGGTGGCCAGCAGTTCGGCGACGGCCTTGGTGGTCTTCTTCGCCCGGTCCTCGTAGGCACCGGCACAGCCGACCCAGAACAGGTACTCGTAGCCGTCGAAGCGGTCCGCGTCCTGGCCGAAGACCGGGATGTCGAAGTCCATCTCCGAGATCCAGTTGAGCCGGTCCTTGGCGTTCTGGCCCCAGGGGTTGCCCTTGTTCTCCAGATTCTTGAACAAGCCGGCCAGCTCGGACGGGAATTCCGATTCGATGAGCACCTGGTAGCGGCGCATATCGATGATGTGGTCGACGTGCTCGATGTCGACCGGGCACTGCTCCACGCACGCACCGCAGGTGGTGCAGCTCCACAGGGCCTCGGGATCGAAGATGCCGCCGGCCTCGGCGCCGCCGATCAGCGGCCGCTCCGCCTCCGCGCGGGCGGCCGCGGCGATCCCGGCCAGCTTGCCCTCGTCGGGCTTGCCGTCGGCGTCGACCAGGCCGACCTCGTCGCCCGCCGCGTCCCGGCGGCCACCGGCCAGCAGGTAGGGCGCCTTGGCCTGGCCGTGGTCGCGCAGCGACATGATCATCAGCTTCGGCGACAGCGGCTTACCGGTGTTCCAGGCGGGGCACTGCGACTGGCAGCGGCCGCACTCGGTGCAGGTGGTGAAGTCCAGCCAGCCCTTCCAGGAGAAGTCCTCGATGCGACCGGCGCCGAAGGTGTCGGTGTCCGGGTCGGCGGTCTCCATATCGATCGGCTTGCCCTGGGACAGCATCGGCTTCGCCGCGCCCAGCGCGACCCCGCCGTCGTCCTCGCGCTTGAAGTAGATGTTGAAGAACGCGGCGAACCGGTGCCAGGCCACACCCCAGTTGATGTTGCGGCCGACCAGCAGCAGGAAGGTGCTGCCGGACACCATCTTCACGAAGGCGAACACGGCGACCAGTCCGACGCTCTCCGGCAGCAGCTTGGCCACCTGCATGGTGAAGAAGTCGGTCCACGCGGTGGACTCGTGGTAGGTCGCGATCTTGCCGGCCTTCACCAGCACCATGCCGAGGCCCTCGATGAGCACGATCGACTCGATGATGTAGGCGGGCACGAACCGGGAGCCGGTGAACCGGGACAGCCGGGCGGGCACTCGCGGATGGTTCAGCTGGCGAATCACGATCAACACCACGATGCCGACGACGGTGCCGATGCCGAGCACCTCGTCCAGCAGATGGTAGAGGTGCCAGTTCCCGAACCACGGCCAATGGAATGTCGGATCGAAGGTCTGCCCGTACGCCTCGAAGTACAGGATGAAACCGCCGAGGAAGCCGATCATCACCAGCCAGTGCGCCCAGCCGACGGTCCGGAATTTGTTCATCCGGGTGTGCGCCAGGAATTCGACGATCATCGTCTTCAGGCGGGGCAGGAACGGGCGCCAGCGATCGGGGGCCGGTTGGCCGAGCATGATGGCGCGAACCATCTTGCCGACGCCGCCGAAGAATGATGCCCAAGCCACCAGGCTGAACACCACCCCAATCGTGCCCAGCGTCACTGTCAGGGCATTCATGTCGCGACCTTCCTTCGGTTCAACGAGCATCCGGCGGCAGGGGCTGGTGCCGCCGGGATTGCACGTATCGTAACGACCGCCAAGTTACCCATCGGTAACTTAACCCGCCACACCGGGGTCACGCCAGACGTGTCCCAGCTTGTCGGGGCTGGAGGTACCCGTTTTGTGACCGGTCTCACGCCGTGCGGAGCCCGATGAACGCATCGCTGTGAACGATCTTCTCGGTGAACAGCGTCGCGGTGAATCAGCCACGCTGGTTCGCTTACCACTGTAGGAAAATTATGATCTCGCTATGAGGGAGCTGTTCGACTAGGCTCACGAAGTCCTGGCCGCCGTGCGTATCTTCACACCGATCGGGGAGGGTCTGCGGGTTCGTTACCCGAGGGATGCATGGGCTCTCAATGGGGAGTTACGGACGGCGCACACTGATGAAGGATTGGAAAACCGAATGAGATTCCGCAGCGGAACTGCGGCGGCGGGAATGGTCATAGGTGCAATGACTATTGCACTGGGTACCGCGCATGCCGAGCCGGCTCCTGACGCCGCGCAGCCGGTAATCGACTACTCCGCCAAGCTGGTGGACAAGACGGTCGTCACCAAGCTGAAGGGGGGAACTTTCACGCTGGTCGACAAGCCGGTCACCACGCCCGGTGTTGCGCCGGATCAGAAGCAGCAGGTCGTCGATATCAAGGACAAGGCCGGCAACATCGCCATGGAGATGCCGCTGGACTTCCGGATCGCGGGCGTGCAGATTCCGCTCGCGCCGGTCCTGAAGGAGGACGGCACCGTCCTGGAGCTGACCCCGGCTCGTCCGGCCGGTCTGACCGTGGGCCAGCAGGCCGTGGTCGCCGTCGCCCGCCCGGTCGACCCGGCGGCCCCGGACGCGACCACCCCGGCCCCCGCCGAGACCGGTACGGCCGCACCGGCTCCCGCCGCTCCCGTTGCGCAGGCGAAGGACGTCGCCTCCGCGATGGAGAACCAGCGCGCGATGAGTGACTTCACCACCAAGTTCGGCATCGCCACCGCGGTCGGCGGCTTCGTCGGCACCGCCATCGGCGCCGTGATCGGCTGTGTCGTCACGATCGTCGCGGCGTGCGTGCCCGGTCTGCTCACCGGCGCCGGTGTCGGCGGCATCGTGGGCACCATCGCCGCCGGTGGCCCGACGCTGCTCGCGGCCGGCGTCGATCTGGTCAACACCATGCAGGCGCCCGACGGCACCACCCAGTGGGCGGATGCCTCGAGCAAGACCCAGCCGGTGGCCCCGCAGCAGCAGCCCAACTGATCCGGGTTCTGTTCTCGCGCACGGACCGGCCCGCCCCGAATCCCGGGGCGGGCCGGTCCGTTTCCGGATTACGGCTATTCGCGACGCAATTGCCGGACAGTTGCGAAAAGGGCCGGTGGCGTAATTTCGCCACCGGCCCTTTTGTGCTTGCCCGCTCGTACTCGATTGATCAGTTGGTGCGCACCCGCAGGCCCGGATTGTCCGCCAGCACCAGATCCAGCGGCTGCACGAACAGCTGCGGTCCGTTACCGGTGAGAACGCCGAGCAGCTCCGGGATCTCGCAGACCGGGAAGTCGGCCACCGTGGACGCGCTGGAGATGCCCAGTGCCATGGTGCCGCTCACCACCGGGCCGCCGCTGTCGCCGGGCAGCGCGCAGATGTTGGCCGAGAAGCTCTGCATCAGATCGTGATCGCCGACCTCCACTGTCTGGTCGACCGCGTTGATGACGCCGCAGCTGAAGCCGGTGCGGGCACCGGACTTGCAGACCGGAGCGCCCACCACCGGGCTCGCCACGCCGGTGATGGCGATCGGGCCCTGGCCCGGAACCCGGACGAGGTTGTTGCTGAACCGATCCCGTGCGCCGTCGTTGATGGCCACGATCGAGTAGTCCTGCGCGCCCAGCACCGACTTCTCGAACGCGCCGACCTGCGGGCCCAGGTGATCGCCCGGCAGCAGGTCGAACACGCCCGGGGCGTCGCCGGTACCGGCGGCCGGGATGTTCGGATCGCAGTGGCCGGCGGTGATGTTCACGGCGTTGTCGTTGCCGTCGACGCCGTTGAAGCCCAGCGAGCAGCGCAGCGAGGTGTGCCCGGCCTGCGAGGCGTAGGCATCGCCGGCGGCCGCCGGGCCGCCGCCCTCGCCCGCGACCGCGGTGGCCTGCGGCAACGTGTCCGGACCCTGCGGCGGGGCCGCCATCACGATGACCCGGGCCGGGTCGACGAAGCCGGGCATCGGCAGCCCGGCCTGGTCCACGCGGACCGCGACGGTGTTGTTCACGACGTCGATCACCGCGCCGCGCACCGACTTCGCCACGTCCTGCGGCTGGCCGGTCAGCCACTGCTGGAAGGCGTTCTTCTCGTCGCGCAGCGCCGTCTGGGTCTTCGCGACATCCTTGACCTGGAAGCCGACGGCCTGTGCGGACTGGCGGACGGCGTCCTGCCCCTGTCCGGGCACCAGCGCCACGACCGCCTTACCGGCGTTGTCCAGCCACGCACCGCCGAAGACGTCCGGGTACTGCTGCTGCGCGTTGGTCGAGAAGGCCGCCACCTGCTGTGCCAGCGCCGCGCGGCGCAGGTACTCGTCGGTGGACATCTTCAGATCCCGCTGCACCGCCGCGGCCAGGTCGGCCGGGAGGCCCGGCGCCGGAGCCGGGCTCGGCGCGGGGGCCGGATCGGCGGACGCGGTCATCGCCAGTGGACCGAGGACCAGTGCCGCGGCGGAGGCGGCGACGGCTGCTTTGCGCAAGTGTGGGTGTGGGTTTCGTCCCATGGTGGACGAACGACGGATGCGTGGCAGGAGCATGTGCCGACTATATGGGGTCGGGACGGTAATGCCTACTTATCGCTCGGTGGGTTCCCGGGATTTGCTCCGAATTCACCCGAGGTTCGGTTGTGTCCGCACACTGATACCCGATCCGACTCCGCCGCCGGAATTGACATCGATGTCGTCCAGAATCGCCCGAATCGGGATACCCAGTGATGCGGTGCCGCCGTATTGGGCGAGATCGATATTCGCCTCACGGCAGTCCGGGGCATCGGCGGCATTGGAACCACTGGTGATTCCGAGCGCCATCGTGCCGGACACGATCGCGCCGCCCGAATCGCCGCCCAGGGTGCAGGCGGTGCTGGCGAAGCCGCGGACGGTCTTGGTGTCGCCCTCGGCCGTGTACAGCTCGGTCTCGACGCGGTCGGCCACCACGAAACCGCAAGTGAACGTGGACGATTGACCGGACTTGCAGATGGGTGCGCCGACCACCGGATCGGCGGTGCCGGTGATGTTGACGGTGGTGCCGTTGGCGCCCCGCATCTTCGGCTGGTCCATACCCGCCCGCACGGCCCGGTCGTTCAGCTGGATCACCGAGTAGTCCAGGCCGGTGCGGCCGCCCAGCTTGGCCTGCACGAAGTTGCCGACCTGCACGCTGGACTTCAGGTCGCGGACGTTCGGCACGTACACGCCGGCCGCCTGGTCGCCGCTGCCGAGGTTCGGATCGCAATGTCCCGCACTGATATTCAGCGCGTTACCGGAGTTGTCGACGGCGTTGAAGCCGAACGAGCAGACGTCCACGCTGGTCAGCGACGGATCGTCGAGCGAGGTCTTGGTACTGATGTAGGTGTCGCCCGCCATCGGCCGGTGTTCGACCGGGCCGCCGCTGCCCGGGGACAGCACCACCTTCACATTGGCGATCAGGGTCGGCAGGTTCAGCACGTGCCCGGCCGGAGTGTTGGCGACCTGCAACACGATCTGGCTGTTGAGGAAGTCGATGGCGACCGAGTTGATCGCCGCGGAGATGTCCCGCGGCAGTCCGGCGATCCAGGAGGTGAGCTGATCCAGCGACCCCTCCAGATTGTCCGCGGAGATCGGCGTCAGCCGGGTCTGATAACCGTTCTCGGAGGCGATCCGGGCGGCGTCGAGCGACGTGACGGCCATCACCGGCTTACCGTCCGGATTCAGCCAGGCACCGGCGAATTCGTCGGGGCGCTCGGACCGGAACTCGCGAGCGTAGTCGCGCAACTGCTGGGCGCGGTCGGCGCGATCGATGTATTCCGCGGCGGTCATCTTCAGATCGCGGCTCACCGCCTGTACGAGTTCGGGCGGCAACTGATCGGCCGGGGTGTCGGCCGCCGGTGCAGGATCGGCCTGCGCGGCGCCGGAGACGAATACGGGACTGAGAAGAACGGTCGAGGCAACCGCGGTGGTGATCGCTCTGACCGTGGCGCGGCGCGCCGCCAACTTGCGCATGAAGTCCCTTCGTCAGGCACCTGGGTTGACCAGGTCTTTCGGCGGGTTGTAAGCCCTTGCGCGACAACAACCCTCGTCCGGCACGAGACCGATCGGCCGGTAGGTTTTCGGTATGGATCGGTCAGCGCACCACTCTAGGGCACTTTCGCGATGGTTTCGCTGCGAACGATCACACCGGGTACTCGGTTACTGCGGAATCTGGAGGGTGGGCAGCCGGGGCAGGTCCGGCGACGACCCGTACGGATCACCGTACGGGTAGGGATACGGATACGGGTAGCTCGGGGTGCGGGTGGTGGAACCCCGCGGTGCGCGACTGGTGGGGCGCGGCGTGGTGGTCGGGGTCGTCGGAGCGGGACTCGGCGGCGGGGTATCGGTGGTGGTCGTCGGTTCCGGTGGCGCCTCGGTGGTCTCGGGCGTCTCCGGGGTGTCCACCGGTTCCACACTGGACGGGGTCGGCTCGGGCGCGGGCGGCGGGGGCACGGCGGCCGTCGTGGGTGTGGGCGAGAGCCGGGCGTTCGGTGCCGCGGGCGACACGTTCGCCCGCCAGGCCACGCCGACCACCACCGCGCCGAGCAGCAGGCCCAGCAGCGCCGCCGCCGCTACCAGCGCGGTGGTCCGGCGCTGGCGTCGCGGCAGCCGGGTGGCGGTGGTCGCGAGCATCGTGGCCGGGGGGACGTTCTCGGTGGCGACGGTGGCCGCCGGAACGAGGGGTTCGGGTTCGGCCAGCGGCATCGCGGCCGAATACGCTTGTGCCACCCGGGGGTCGTTCAGGGCCGGCAGCACATCGGTGACCTGCAGGGCGGTTTCGGCGTGGGTCGGGTCCGGCGGGGTGGCGCCCGCCGGGGTGGAGAGCACCGCCGCCACCGCGGCCCGCGCGGCGGCCGCGGCCAGGCCGTAGCCGGCCGGGTCGGACTCCGCGGCCGGCAGATCGGCCTCGCTGACCAGCACCACGGCACGCAGGCCGAGATAGTCCAGCGCGTCCCGCAGCGACCGCACATACTCTTCCGGCCACTCCGCCGGATGGGTGGCGTAGAACTCCGTGGAGCCGACCAGATGTTCGGCGGCCAGATTGATCAGGCAGAACAGTGCGGTGGCGAGCAGATCCTCGGGCCGGTAGGCGGGACCGGAATCCACCGAGACCCCGGCCGGATCGCCCATCGCGGAGAGGAAACCCGTGATCGAATGAGTATGCCCGGGCGGCGGCTCGCCGCCCAGCTCGGTGTCGCCGTCGTCGGCCATGTGCAACACCGAGTCGCGCAGGATGTAATGGGGTTCGGGAGCTCCGGAGGCGGCACTGCCCACGCCGGAACCCGCACTGCCGACGCTGGTGACGATGGCGGCAATACTCACGTCCTCGGCGATCCGCAGTCCGACCCCTGTGGCCATCTCCCTTACCTCGCTTCGATGTACGGTGCGCCGTCGTGCACGGCTACCCGCGATGCCACACCGGGCGCGGTGTCACACCAAGAGCGAGCCGTGCCCCATGGCGCGGAGCATCGACAATAACTCCGACCGGGAACCGGCCCCGATGCGACGTCGGATCCGTGCGACATGATGCTCCACCGTCTTCGCCGAGATGTACAGCCGAGCGCCGATTTCCCGATAGGTCAGGCCCAGCAGCACCAGCTCGGCGACCTCGCGCTCACGTTCGCTGAGGATGGTGTCCGCCGGCGGCGCGGGTTCCGGCGCCGCCGGGACCGTCACGTCGGCGCGCATCGGACGCTGTTGCGGCCGGGCATCGGCACGGACGGTCCGGGCCAGCTTGAGCAGCGCCGTCGCCGTCGTCGAGTCGGTGGCCGCCAGCGCGGCCTCGCTGGCCAGCCGGGCGGCGTCCCAGATCATCCCGAAACCGGCCAGCCGCCGCACCGCGGCGGTGACGGCGTCGTGATCGACCTCACCGCGCAGCACCAGCACCCAGGTACGGCCCGCGTCGGCGAGCACCGCGGCGTGGGTGTCGCCGGCCTGCGCGGCGGCCTTGAGCCGTTGCGCAGGCGGCAGCAGCTCGTCCGGCCGCTCCCGGGCGATCGCGGCCTGGATCGCGTACCAGTGGAAGGCGTTCGCCCAGGCCGGCGGTTGACCGAGCCGTTGCAGCAACTCCGCGGCGGCCTCCACCAGCGTCGCCACCCGGTCCTCGTCCCGCAGCCGGACCGCCGCCAGCCACAGCTCACCGATCGGCAGCAGCGCCAGCAGATCCGCCGTCACATCGTCGAACAGCGGACCGGCGGCCTCCCAGGCCCGGGTGAGCGCGGCGTGATCACCGCTGCGGCGGGCCAGGCCCACGGCGGCGCCGTGGGCGAGCAGGCGGTCGCGGGGCTGCAACGCAGCGGGATTCAGCGCGGCGACGATATCGGCCGCACCCTGTTCGTCGCCGCCCAGCATCGCCGTCCAGGCCGCCAGCACCAGCAGGTGCGGATCCTGTTCGGAGCCGCCGCGCAGCGCGTCGGCGGCCCGGCGCGGCTCGCCCATGCTCAGGCACAGCAGGGTCGCGATCGAGGCCGCGGTGCAGGGCAGGAAGCGGTTCGCGCCGCCGCCCGGCGCGATCTCGTCGCGGGCGGCCTGGATCAGCGCCGAGGCGGCCGGAGCCGCGGCGGACCGGGATTCGGCCGGCGCGGCCGGATACGCCGGTTCGACCGGCGGCCGGACCGCCGCCGCCAGCGACGGC
>NZ_JAIUCZ020000007.1 GCF_020176955.2 Nocardia sp. alder85J | reverse complement strand
CACCGGTGGCCTGCTCCACCCGATGCGCGACATGCTCGACCGCATCACCGATATCGTCCAGCCACCCCATGTCCAACCCCCCGCCTTCGAAAACTATTTGCCGTTCATGATCTGTGCGGCGCGGGCCGCGTCGCCGGTGTTCCAGCGGGTGGGGGTCGGGCCGGCGTTGGCCAGGGCATCCGGGGCCACGGTGGCGATGATCTTTCCGTTGCGGACCATGTGGTCCCAGGCGGCGGAGAAGGAGGAGGCGCTGTAGTCGGGGTGGCGGATGTCGTTGTAGCTGTTGTCCGCCAGGGTCTGGGACCAGGTGCGGTTGTCGGCGTCCTGGTGGGAGAGGTGGGGATTGCCGGCGATGTTGGTGTACATCTCCTTGAACATGTTCGAGGCGGTTTGTTCCTCCTCGTGGTAGCGGCCGGCGGCCAGGCCGAGGGTGCGGGCCAGGGCGTCGGCGCTCTGGACCATGGTTCGCACGCCCCAGGACCAGCGGTCGGTGAAGGCGGAGAAGGCTTGGTGGACTGCCGATTTGCCTGCTTGCAGGCCGGTCAGGGAGATGAGGGCGAAGCCGCGGCCGGAGGCGCCGGTTTCCTTGGTGCCGAGGCCGGACAGTTCGCCGGTGATGGCGTTGATGCCGTCGGCGGCGTCGGTGAGGGCGGCGGGGTCCACTCGGATCGAGTCGTTCATGTCAGAGCACCCCTACGGTGTTGCCGTCGGCGTCGGTGATCCTGGGTGGGAGGGCCAGGGGAGTGTCGCCGCCGGGATCTATCACTATGCCGGTCGGATCGGGTTGTGCTGTCGCGTAGTCGGTCAGGCGGTGGCCGCGGAGGGTGTGGAAGTGGTGCTCGGCGCCGGGGGTGGTGCCGCGGGCGTTCAGATAGGCGGCCAGGGGGCGGACGGCGGTGAAGACGCAGATCCAGGCGATGCCGGCGTAGCGGGAGGTGTAGAGGCGGTCTTCAGCGGTGAGCGGGACCAGGACCGCGGCGGCGCGGAAGGTGGACAGCAACAGGTCCGGGTGGCCGAAACCCGCTCGGAATGCGGCGATCTCCGATCGCAATGCGGCCAGGCCGTCTTCGGTGTCGGTGACCATAGGATACCCCCCTGCCATGAATCCCGCAGTGCCGCTACCGTACCCGAAGGGAGCTGGAGGTTACAACGCGGTTGTGCCTGACGGGCGGTGCCGCGCACAGTACGCTGCTTTTCGTACCTACGGCAGTGACGTCCGCTCCGGTCGACGGGTGCCGGTGTCCGGTGCATGATGAGTTGTTTCAATGCCCCAGAACAGGAGTCGGCAGTGGCATCGTGGCGAGACCGAGTGTCCGAACCCGCGCAGGAGGATCTGGACGGGCTGCTCGACACGGCACTGACACTGGCCGAGGGGCGGTTGGAGACGACGGGGGCCTTCACGCCGTTCGCGCTGGTGGTGAAGGTGAACGGAGTCACCGACATGGTGGCGTTGCCGCCGATGACGGCCCGGCAGGCCCAGCAGATGAGTTATGAGGTGCTGGGCGGGATGCGGGCGGAGATCCGGGCGGCGGCGGTCGTGCTCGGGTCGGCGTTGCCGGAGTCGGGGGCGGAGGCCATCGATGTGTTCCTCGAACATGCCGAGGGCATCGCGCTGAATGTGCTGGAACCGTACCGGCTCGACGACGACGGGGACGTGGTCACCGACGGGCTGGAGGCGCACACGGTGCGCCGGCGGATCTGGAACTGATCGATTTCTATCCGGAATATCGATTTCGGAATAGTTCGGCGGATCGCTGGGTTCCTTCGGAACATGAGCATTCATGGACGATTCGGCGCATGGAGTTACTACGCGAGTTTCACTCCCGAGATCGCGAGTGAGCTGCAATCACTCGGATACGGGACGTTGTGGCTGGGTGGGTCGCCGCCGGCGGATCTGCCGGTGATCGAGTCGTTGCTCGAGGCCACCGACACGCTCACCGTCGGCACCAGCATCGTCAACATCTGGAGCGCGCCGGCGAAGGAGGTGGCCGAATCCTTCCATCGGATCGAGGCGCGCTTCCCGGGGCGGTTCCTGCTGGGTATCGGGGCGGGGCATCCGGAACAGGACGCGGCGTTCCGCAAGCCCTACGACGCGCTCGTCGAGTATCTGGACGAACTGGATGAGGCGGGGGTGCCCAAGGAGAGCCGCGCGCTGGCGGCGCTGGGGCCGCGGGTGCTGAAGCTGGCCCGGGACCGCACCGCGGGGGCGTTGCCGTATCTCACCGTGCCGGAGCACACCAGGCAGGCCCGGGAGATTCTCGGGGCCGGCTCGCTGCTGGTGGCGGAGCACAAGATCACGCTGGGGACCGATCCGGAGAAGGCGCGCGAGACCCTGCGGCCGCGGATCCAGTTCTATCTGAAGTTGCAGAACTACGTCGCCAACCTGCGGCGGCTGGGCTTCGCCGAGGAGGATCTGGAGTTCCCGGGCAGTGACCGGCTGATCGACACCCTCGGGTTGTCGGGTACGCCCGAGCAGGTGGCGACGGCGCTGGCCGCGCATCTGGAGGCGGGTGCGGATCAGGTCGCCATCCAGGTCACCGACGCGGACTGGGTGCCGGTGCTGCGGACGCTCGCGCCCGTGCTGGCCGGGCGCTGATCGGACGGTTCTAGGGGTTCGCGCGGACCAGGCGGCCGATGGCCTCGGTGGCCTCCTTGATTTTGGCCTCGGCCTCCGGTCCGCCGCGGACGGCGGCGTCCACCACGCAGTGGCTGATGTGGTCCTCGAGCAGGCCCATCGCCACCGCTTGCAGGGCCTTCGTCATCGCCGCCACCTGGGTGAGGATGTCGATGCAGTACTTCTCCTCCTCGACCATTCGTTGCAGGCCGCGAGCCTGACCCTCGATGCGGCGCAGCCGTTTCAGGTAGTCGTCCTTGGCGGTGATGTAGCCGTGGCCCGTGTGATCGTGGTCGGCCGCGGTGGTCTGGTCCTGGCTCACGAATTCTCCTCGGTGCTGCGGCGTGATACCCCCCTAGGGTACGCTACCGCGCTGCTCGGGGGCCGAACCGGGGCGGAACCGGGTGGTGCTGGAGAATACGCAACCATGAGTTCCCCCCGCCCCGCGCTGGCCATCATCGGCGGCAGCGGCTTCTACGACTTCTTCGGCGACGACGCGACCACGCTCGAGATCGAGACGCCGTACGGCGCGCCGAGCGCACCGATCACCGTCGGCGATGTCGATGGGCGGCAGGTGGCCTTCCTGCCGCGGCACGGCCGCAAGCACGAGTACTCGCCGCACACGGTGCCGTATCAGGCCAACATGTGGGCGCTGCGCTCGATCGGCGTGCGCCGGATCTTCGCGCCGTGCGCGGTCGGCAGCCTGCGCGCCGACTGGGGGCCGGGCACCGTCGCGGTGCCGGATCAGTTGGTCGACCGCACCTCGGGGCGGCCGCAGACCTTCTTCGACAACGGTGGCATCCATGTGTCCTTCGCCGATCCGTACTGCGACGAGTTGCGTTCCGCCGCCACCAAATCCGCGGTCGCGGAGTTGCCGATGAAGTCGGCCGGGACGATGGTGGTGGTGCAGGGGCCGCGGTTCTCCACCCGCGCCGAGAGCCGCTGGTTCGCGGGCCAGGGCTGGGAGCTGGTCAACATGACCGGTTTCCCCGAGGCCGTGCTGGCTCGCGAACTCGAAATGTGCTACGCGGCAATCGCTCTGGTGACGGATCTGGACGCGGGCCTGGAGGCCGGCGAAGGGGTCAGCGCCGTCGCGGTTTTCGAGGAGTTCGAGCGGAATCTGGTGCCGTTCAAGCGATTGGTGCGGCAGGCGGTCGCGACCGTCGACGGTACCGACACCTGCGATCGGTGCCGGGTCCACACCGGCGTCACGCTGCCCTTCGACCTGCCCTGACGTCCGGTCAGCGCATCCGCATCCGCACCAGCGCGAACTGTGGCGGCCCGAAATCGGCGGTGGTGGGCGCCGGCCGGGCCTCCACATCCGCGGTCAGCCAGCCGCCGTCGACAGCGGCGAGCCGCAGGCCGGTGACGGTGTGCGTGGCCGCGCCGTCCAGCAGGGCCCGCCGGGCGGCCAGGATCAGCGGCCGGTCGTCCGGGTGCGGGATGGTCCGTACATCCATGCCGGCGTCCCAGCGCAGGTTCGGCGGCGCGGCGCCGAGCCACCGGCTGACCCGGCCCTGATCGGTGTCGACCAGGGCCAGATGCTGGCCGGACTCCGAATCGCACAGCATGTCGACGGCGGCCGCCTCCAGCGACTCCTCCTGCGGCGGAACGCTGTCGGTGATGTCCAGGAACACGCCGGGCCAGATCTTCGGGTCGGCGTCGCTGTTACGCGTCGCCATCATCACCGTGTGCAGCCCGGTGTAGGAGCTGATGCTGAACTCGCCCTGGAAGCGCGAATCCGGTTCCGAGGCATTGAGAGTCGCCATCATCTCCACCGCACGGTCGAAGCGCTGGATGTACTGGAAGATGTCACCGCCCTCCCAGCCGTAGTCGCCGTCGCCGAAGGCTCCGCCCATGCCCGGACCGCGACGATGCTGCCGGGTGTGGCAGTTGAGGATGAAGCCGGCGGTCAGCAGCGGCTCGGGCGGATCGTCCGGGCCCACCCGGAACTGCACCGCGTGCACGTCGCCGTCCGGGCCGACGGTCGGAATCGCACAGGCGCGCTGCCCGGACCAGGCCGAACGGGACTGCGGGAGCCGGCGTTCGACCGTTTTGCCGGTGGCATGCGCGGCGGTGACCATCGGCAGCAACGGCGGCGGCACGGCCCGGGGCAGCGAGGTCCAGTGGCGCACCGCCGTCCCCGTGGCCACCACCGACCACGTCTGCGGAGCGCCGAGGGTTTCGATCAGCGTCCACTGTTCGAGTTTCATGAAGCACACCTCCCCGCGACCGGATATCGCACCGCCTAGGCTCGCACGGGTGAACAGCCCCTTGCGACTGGAGGTCATCGTCGCCAGCGTGCGGCCGCAACGGTTGGCGCCGGTGGTCGCCGACTGGTTCCTGCGGACCGCGCGCGCGGATCCGGCCTTCGACGTGGACGTCCTCGATCTGGCGCGGTGGTCGCTGCCGGTCGAGCTGACCGAGACCCCCGAGGTCGGCGCCTATCGCGAACGATTGTCCGCCGCAGACGCTTTCGTGGTGGTGACCTCGGAGTACAACCACGGCTACCCGGCCGCGCTGAAGACCGCGCTCGACACCGCGAAACACGAATGGCGGGCCAAGCCGGTCGGTTTCGTGAGTTACGGCGGCCTGGCCGGCGGGCTGCGCGCGGTGGAACAGCTGCGGCAGGTGGTCGCGGAGATCCACATGGTCTCGATCCGCGAGACGGTGAGTTTCCACCAGGTCAAGCGGCGGTTCGACGCGGACGGCAATACCGAGGACGGCGCCGCCGTCGACGCGTCCGCCCGGATGCTGCGCCAATTGGCTTGGTGGGGGCGGCATCTGCGGGCCGCGCGGGCCGCGGACCCGTATCCGGGCTGACGACTACTGGTGGGCCAGCGGCCGGGTGCCGCGCGGCCGGTTGATGTAGGTGGTCTCCTTCGGGATCGACACCAGGGTCAGGTCCACCTGCGCGGTGCCGGTGCGCAGCACCACGTGGTTGCCGATCGCGCCGGGCTGGTGGATCGACAGGTCGGGACGGGTGGCGGGCCAGCCCATCGGATCACCGGCGACGTAGATGGTGGTGACGCCCGCGTGCGGGGCGGGGGCCAGCACCCCGTCGACCACCGCGGCGGTGTAACCGGCGTCGCTCTGGTGGGTTTCGACGGCGAGGGCCAGACGGTCCGGGTTGCCGATCGTGGTGATCAGCTGCTCCCACGCCTGCGGCCGGTCGGTGCGGACCAGCACCCGCTCGCCGACGGCCAGTGCGCGGAACACCAACTGCTGCGCCAGATACAGCTCGCCCGCCACGTACACCGTCGAAATGCCCTGTCCCACCAGGCGGATCGCGACGCCGTTGCCCTGCTCGTCGGAACCGATCAGCTGCCCGCAGCCGGACGACGGCAGATGCAGCGCGCCGATCACGTCGATCGGGTACTCGCTCATCGGCACCGTGTCGTCGAGGCCGGGAATCCCGATCGGGAAGTGCGCCAGCAGACTCTGCCGATGCCGGCCGTGCAGCGACACCATGTGCCGGTAGCGCAGGTTGTCCGGCAGCTCGCGGGTGGTCAGCCGCCAGGCGGCGCCGATGTTCACCGTCTCCGGCGAGGTGCCCGGCCGCAGCCGCACCGCCACCGTGGTGCCGCGCGAGGGCGCCACCCACAACTGCGCCAGCAGATCCGTGCCGAGCTGCTTCGGGTCGACCGCGCCGCCGATGTTCACGGCGTTGCCGAGTTCGGCGTGCCGCCAGCGATGCCGGACCGTGCGCGGATCGATGCCCGCGCTGACCTGGAGCACCGCCTGCTTGATCTCGGGTGCGGTCAAGATGCGGGAGGCACAGTCGGCGTCCTCCAGCGCGCGCACGATGCGCTGGGTCGCGATGGTGACCGCCCGGCAGGCCCCCTCGGCCCCGCCGCCGCGCCGATCCGCGGCGCCCGGACAGGTCAGTGTGTCGAAGCTGATCGCCAGCCACACCGTGCGATACGCGGTGGCGGGCAACGGACCCAGCAGCGTCTCGTAGATCGCCCCGGCCGGGGTGCCGGACCGGCTGCGGTGGCCGTGGCTGATGATGTCGATGCCGGACAGCAGAATGTCGTGCTGCGTCAGGCATTCCGCGAGTTCCGGCAGCGGCAGCAGGTGCGAGGCGTGCACGGTCCAGCGGTCGATGCGGGTCAGCCCGCCCCGCGGCGGCAGCACCTCCACCACCGCGACGACCCGGCTACCCTCCCAGTACAGCCCGAGCGAGCGGCCGTCCGGACCACGGAAATCGACGGTGTCGCCGATCGAATAGTCCTGATGTGTCACGTATTGCCACCAGGTGGCGAGCCACCCCGCCAGCGAGCGTTTGCCGATCGACACGAGCAGCACCGCCCCGATCAGAACCGCAAGCAACAGCGCGTACCAGCCGGGCAGCCCCAGCACCAGCGCGATCAGGGCGAGCACCAGCCCGACGGCCTGCGCCGCCACCAGATTGGGAAGTGTGATGCGCCCGAGCAGTGGACGGTTGCGCATGGCGTCGAATTCGGCCATCGTCGTCCCCCCAGTCACCTGGCGCACGGCCCGATCCCGGTGGCCGAGCTGAACTTCACGTCGTCTGAACTGTACTGTGTTCAGCGAACCTGAGCACCGTCCGGGGGAGGACTCATGCCGTCCAAGCCGACCACTCGTTGGCAGATCAGCGGATATCGCTTCCTGGTCCGGCGGATGGAACACGCTCTGGTCCGCCGCGACGTCCGAATGCTGCACGACCCGATGCGCTCCCAGTCGCGCGCCTACACCGTCGGCCTGGTCATCGGCGCCGTGGTGCTGGCAGGCTGCGGGGTGCTCGCGTTGCTCCGCCCGCAGGGCACCATCGGCGACAACAAGATCCTGCTGGGCAAGGACTCCGGCGCGGTCTACGCCGTCATCGACGGCGTGGTGCATCCCGCCCTGAACCTGGCCTCGGCCCGCCTGGCCGTCGGCGCCCCCGACAAAGCGGTATCGATCAAGGAATCCGAACTCGCGAAGAAGCCACGCGGCCCCCTGATCGGCATCCCCGGCGCCCCCGCCTCCCTGAACTTCGGCACCGACGGCAAGAGCCGCACCTGGACCGTCTGCGACGAGCTCCGCAACGACGGCAGCAATGCCCTCACCAACACCGTCATAGCCGGCCCCCCCACCCTCGGCGACCGCGCCACCACCCTCGACAAGGGCAAAGCGCTCCTGGTCCAAGGCCGCGAGGCCACGTACCTGATCTACGACGACCAGCGCGCCAGAGTCGACATGAACACCCGCGCGGTCGTGGACGCCCTGCGCATCCGAGGCTTCACCCCCCGCCCCATCAGCGAGGGCCTCCTCAACGCGATCCCCGAGGTCCTGCCCATCGTGGCCCCGAAGATCGCCGACCCCGGCGGCGTCCCGACCAAACCGGTAGCCGGCCACCGCAACGGCGACGTCGTCTTCCTCGCCACCGAAAACCAGAACTACGTGGTCCTCAGAGACGGCCTGCAACCGATCTCCCCCCTCACCGCCGACATCATCCGCAACTCCAACCCCGCCACCACCGCCGACGCCCAGATCACCGGCTTCGACCGCTCCAACACCAACGTGGTGGACCAGTTGGCGGTCTCGAAATACCCCGACGCCGCCCCCGAGATAGTGGACGCCAAGGACCAGCCCGTGAGCTGCCTGTCCTGGAAACCACTCACCGGCGGCGACAAGGCCGACAACAGCCGCCACGCCGACCTGTCCGTCCTCACCGGCCACGCCCTCCCCATCCCGGACAACGCCCTACCGACCCGCCTGGCCCAAGCAGACGCAACCGATCACGGTGCCGCCCAGTTCTATTCGACCCCCGGCTCCGGAATCTTCGTACAAACCACCGGCATCGAACCCGACAGCGCCCGCCGAGACAGCCTCTTCTTCATCGCCGACACCGGCGTCCGCTTCGGCATCAAAGACGCCGAAGCAGGCAAAGCCCTCGGCATGGACGCCGAACACGCCAAACCCGAATCCGCCCCCTGGCCCATAGTCGGCCTCCTAGCCGCAGGCCCAGCCCTGGGCCGCCAGGAAGCCATGGTCGCCCACGACGGCGTAGCCCCCGACCCCAACCCCGCCCGCCAGTTGGTGAAGTCGAGACAGGACACCCCCACAGCCCCCAACTAGTCCTCGCCTCACCCGCCCCGGCCCCGGCCACCAAGCAGGCCGGACATCCCGTTCCGGCTCCCCGTATCGCGGTCACCAATCCGCACCCCGGACAAGCCTGTTCGTTGCCCACCCCACCTCCGAGCCGGTGCCACCAGCAGACAGCCCCGACACCCGGCCCGCCCGCTGAGGTCCCGGTCGCCAGCATGCAGGCCGGACACCCCAATTCGTTGCCCGCCTCACCTCCGACCCCGGTCACCCCCAAGCAGCCCCGAACCCTCGAGTTCTCTTCCCGCCGCACCCTCCAACCCGGTCACCCCCAAGCAGGCCCGGCATTCGGCCCGCCCGCTGAGGGCCCGGTCACCACCGAGTAGGCATACCCCGAATGTTCTCGGCCCGTCTCGATTCTGGACTGACGGAGCGGGGGAGCGAAGCGGAGGAGCGGAGGAGGGAAGAATCGAGACTGAGGGGCCGAGAACCCGCCGGAGCGAAGCGGAGGCCAAAAATACAGCCGGTCACCACCAAGAAGGCAAACCCTCATCCGCAACCAGATACAAATCTGCACCACCCCGGTCACTGTTCCACTGGCTCGCCCTCCAACCCCCGACAAACCCTCATCCGCAACCAGATACAAGCCCGAACCACCCGGTCACTGTTCCACTGGCAAGCCCGAACCACCCGGTCACCGTTCCACTGGCTCACCCCCACCCCCCGACCCCACACCGTAAACAAGGCAGCTCACCCCCGCATACCAATGACACCCCCGTCAATCCTCCCGCACCCCGAACCGCCGCCGCAGCGGAAAAGAAGCCAAATACCCCAACACCAACAACACCACGATCACCCCGGTCCCGATCAACGCCACATTCCGAGCCTCATCATCCGCCGCCCCCGGAGTCCGAGGCACCGGCAACTGCCAACTCTGCGCAGCATCAGGCCGCTTGGCAGGCAACGAATTCGGCACTTCATCCGTCAACGCCGCAACCGGATCAACGGTCCCGTACCCCTGATACGGATTCCACCCCTCAGCCGGCGCATGCGCCGTAGCCTCGATCCGCTGAATCACCTCCAGCGCACTCAACTGCGGAAACCGAGCCCGCACCAACGCCGCCACCCCCGCCACATACGGCGTGGCGAAACTGGTCCCCGAAATAGCCGACTGCTGCCCCCGTTTGGCAAACCCGACAGCCGTCCCCCGACTGTTCGGATCCGCGAAGTTCACATCCAGCGAGGTGATGTTCTCCCCAGGCGCGGCAACCCCCACCCACGGCCCCGGCACAGTGAACTTGGAGGGCTGCCCGTTCACATCCACCGACCCCACCGACAACGTGTACTGGTCGTACCGCGCCGGCGACACATTCATACTGATTTTGCTCCACGGATCGGCAGCCGGATCCACCGGATCCTGCACCGGATTCGTCCCCCGGCACACATCGTTGTTGCCAGCCGCGACCACCACCACAGCATTTTTGTCGATTGCCGCATACTGCAACGCCGCGCCGAGATCCTCATCGTGCAACGGCCCGGTGGGACAGGTGGTCTCGGACACGTTGATGACCGTCGCCCCCATATCGGCGGCCCGCCGAATGGCCCACGCCATGGTGTGCGTATTCCCGTACCCGTCCGGCAGATCCTCCGGATTCTTCTGCTGCGACCGCCCTTTGGCCTGGAAGAACTCACTGGACTGCCGAATGCTGAGGATGGTCGCGTCCGGCGCCACCCCCGCGAACCCCTGCCCGGCCACCTGCGTCGCGGCGATGATCCCCGCCACCGCGGTGCCATGCCCGTCGCAGTCCTCGGTCCCGTCGGAATGCGCGACGTAATCCCCCCCACCGATCAACCCCGGCAGCCGCGGATGCCGCGCCACCCCGGTGTCGACCACCGCCACCAATTGCCCGCCACCTCGCGAGAACTGCCAGGCCCGGTCGAGATTCAGCGCCCGCTGCGCCGTCGGAACCGCGGGCCCGTCCCCGCCGGGCACGGTGCTCACACAGGGTGCGTTGGCAGGCTGCTCGGTATCCTCCGGCGGCCCGACCGGCGGCCCCGGCGGCAACAGCCCCGGAACAACCGGTGGCGGACGGTCCGCCAGCGCCCCACCGCCACCCACCGAAACACCGCCGATCAGCACCAGCGCCGCGAGGATCACCCGCAACCCCGTGCGCCCGCGAGAAAATGTCGTGCGTCCATGCGCACGATCGATGTGCGCGTTCGGAAAGGCTGTGCGGCCGGGCGGAACATCCCTGCATCCGCGCTGCAAGGCCGCGCTCCCGTGCTCCCGGCCCATGTTCCTACGCCGAAAACCCCTGCGCCGGTACCGTTCCCGATCGGCGTACCCGCCATGAGCCGAACCGTTCACAGCGAACGGACCAGCGAGTACAACTCGACCACCCAGAACACCAGCGGCAGCACCGCCGCCACGAACGCGTACTCGAGCAGCTCCACCGCTCGCCGCAACGGCGGCGTCGCGGTCTGATGCGGCACCGCGGTCCCCAGGATCAACGCCCCGATCAGCATCGCCATCGCCGCGCCGAACACCGCCAGCGGCTGGCGCAGCGTGAACGCCGCCACCCCCGCCATGATCAGCAGTACCGCCGAGCCGCCGGTCAGCAGCACCACCGCCTGCTCGGCCCCGGCATAGGTGCGGCTGCGGAACAACAGCACCGCCGCGCACACCAGCGCCAGCGCGATGCCCGGCCAGTACGGGCTCGATGCCTGCGGATCGGCGGCCGCGAGCGCGCCGGTCACCGTCACCAGCGTGGTCGCGGCCACCAGCCCCGCCAGATACATCCGGGCCCGTTCGGATTTCCCGCGCAGCACATCCATGGTCGGCAGCGCGCGATGGTCGTCCGGATCGTCCTCGGTCGGGTCGATCGGGGTGCCGGGGGAGGGCACCGGCGGCAGCGGCAGCTTCGCCAGCAGCATCGACACCCGCGGCGCCAGCGACAGCGCGCCGAGCGCGAGCGCCGCCGCCCCCGCGCCGATCGCGCGGCCGGGCTGGGTGGTCAGCAGCCCGACCAGCGCGGCCGGGACGGTGAACACCGCCAGCGTGGTGGTGCCGATGAACAGCGCCGACCCGGCCCCGCCGACCCGCCAGGCCAGCACCGCGACCGCACCGGTCAGCACCGCGCCGAGCAGGATGTTGGCCCAGCTGTAGTGCCCGTGTTGCAGCGGCACGATGAGCATGCCCGCACTGAACGCGCTCGGCAGCGCACAGCCGCCGAGCACGGTCGCCGTGCCCGGATCGGCGTACATGCGCGCGAAGATGATCCCGGCGACGACCAGCAGCAGTGCCACCAGCGCGGCCACCGAACCGGTGATCCAGCCCGGCATCGCCGTCGGCGCGGCCAGCAGGCCCGCGGAACCGACCAGCATCGCCAGCACCGCCACGATCGCACCGGTGATCTGCGCGACCCGCGGCGACCAGGCGCGGAAGTGATCGGCGTCGGCGATGGCGACGTTGTACATGATGTCGTCGAACAGCGGTGGCGGCGCGACATGGTCGGCGCTCTGCAACATCAGCAGTTCACCGTCGCGCACCCCGTGCTCGCCGAGGCTCAGCGAACTGGAGAACGGCGGCCGACCGATCTGCGCGAGCACCCATTCCGCGGGCTCGAACTGCTCTCCGGTGTGGTCGAAGTCGTTGCTGCGGCTGTGTTGCGCGACCATGTCCACGACACTGGGGATGACCAGGGCCACCGGCACATCGACCGGAATCGCCATGTCCACCTGGGTGTGTTTGGCCAGGATCGTCACCCGGGCCAGATCCGGTGCGCGGACGATGCCGCGGGTGGAATCCCCTTCCACATGGTCCAGTCGTGCTTGGGTCACGCCTTCCCCCAACCTTCTCGTCTACCTCGGGTTTCCGCCGACGTCATGTGCTGTGGCCGACCGGGGTTCACGTGCTGGATGCTGTCCGAACTGTACGTCATCGTGGCAGCTGCCACTACACTGAGCTCGCGGCACAGCGGTGGAAAAGGGGTAGTGGTGAAAAGGGGAAGTAGTTAACCCGGGGCAGCGGTGAACGTACAAGGGGCAGTAGTGAACCAGGGGAAGAAATGACAGGGGGACGTCTCGTCCGATGAGCACAGTTCGGTTCCAGCGCCGGCAGCGACGGGAGGTTCCGCGCATTCCGGGCGGCGAGGTGACTCTGCAACCGCCTCCGGAGATTCCGCGCGCGATTCCCAGCAGCCTGCTGTCGAAGCTGATGCCGTTCGTGATGGTCGTCGGCATGATCGGCATGATGGCGATCATGTTCACCCGCGGGGGCGGCATCGCCTCCAACCCGATGAGCATGATGTTCCCGATGATGATGGTCTTCTCGATGGTCGGCATGTTCGCCGGGCAGGGCGGCCGGGGACAGAAGGCCGCGGAGGCCAACGAGGACCGCAAGGACTATCTGCGCTACCTCGATCAGGTCCGCAAGGATGTGGAGGACACCGCCACACAGCAGCGCGCCGCGGTCGAGTGGAGTCATCCCGAGCCCGGTCTGGTCTGGATGCTGGCCGGTACCAGCCGGATGTGGGAGCGGCGGCCGGGCGACAAGGACTTCTGTCATGCGCGGATCGGCCTGGGCGGCCAGCGACTGGCCACCCGGCTGGTCTCGCCGGAGACCGGGCCGGTGGAGGAGCTGGAGCCGATCGCGGCGGTCTCGTTGCGCCGCTTCGTCCGCACCCATTCCACGGTGCCGGATCTGCCCACCGCCATCGCGGTGAAGGGTTTCGCCGCCATCCAGCTCAACGGCGACCGCGCCGAGGCCCGCGACATGACCCGGGCGATGTTGTTGCAGCTGTGCATGTTCCAGGCCCCGGACCAGGTGCTGGTGGCGGTGGTTTGCGGCGCCGACACCGCGCGCGAATGGGAATGGACCAAATGGCTGCCGCACACCCAGCATCCGGAGACCCAGGACGGGATCGGCACCGAGCGCATGGTGTACGGATCGGTCCGGGAGATGAGCGCCGGGCTGTCGCCGTTGCTGCACAACCGGGCCCGGTACTCGCGTAATCAGCCCGCCAACCAGAACCTGGTGCACGTGGTGATCGTGGTCGACGGCGGACTGCTGGAGGCGGAGGAGGATCCGCTGCGCGAGTCCGGGTTCGAGGGCGTCACCATCGTCGACCTCTGTCATTACGCGCCGCGCCTGGCGGTGTCGCGCGGCATCCAGATGGTCATCGAGAACGGTGACTGCGTCGGCCGCGGCGCCACCGGCAACATGGAACGCTTCGCGATCATCGACCGGATCAGCGTGCGGCAGGCCGAGCAGACGGCGCGGCGGCTGGCCCCCTACCGGGCCCCGTTGATACGCGGCGGCGGTGAGGCGGCGATCGAGGAGAGCGGCGGGGAGGTGATCTCCTCCTGGGCGCAGCTGATGGGCCTCGGCGACATCGGTGTGTTCAACCCGGAATCCGCCTGGCGGCCGCGCTACGGCCGCGACCGGCTGCGGGTGCCGTTCGGGGTGGGCGCCGACGGGCTGCCGGTGTTCATCGACATCAAGGAGGCCGCCGAGAACGGCATGGGCCCGCACGGCCTGTGCATCGGCGCCACCGGCTCGGGCAAGTCGGAATTCCTGCGCACGCTGGTGCTGTCGCTGCTGGCCACGCATTCGCCGGATCAGCTGAATCTGGTGCTGGTCGACTTCAAGGGTGGCGCCACCTTCCTCGGGCTGGAGGGGGTGCCGCACGTCGCGGCCATCATCACCAACCTGGAGGAGGAGGCCGATCTCGTCGAGCGCATGCGCGACGCGCTGGCCGGCGAGATGAACCGCCGCCAGGAATTGCTGCGCGCCTCCGGCAATTTCGCGAACGTCAGCGAATACGAGAAGGCCCGCGCCGCGGGCGCCGAACTCGATCCGCTGCCCGCGCTGTTCGTGGTGCTCGACGAATTCTCCGAACTGCTGTCCCAGCACCCGGATTTCGCGGAGTTGTTCCTGCAGATCGGCCGGTTGGGCCGGTCGCTGCACGTGCATCTGCTGCTGGCCTCGCAGCGGCTGGAGGAAGGCAGGCTCAAGGGCCTGGAATCACACCTGTCCTATCGGATCGGCCTGAAGACGTTCTCCGCCAACGAATCCCGGCAGGTGCTCGGCGTGCCCGACGCCTACAACCTGCCTGCCAATCCCGGCGGCGGGTATCTGAAGGCGGATTCCGGGGAGATCCAGCGGTTCCAGGCGGCGTACGTCTCCGGCCCGTACCTGGGCGCCGGTGCGCAGCGCGAGGTGACGACCGCGGATGTCATCGGCGGCGAGATCGATGTCACCGCACGGCCGTTCACGGCCGGGGTGGTGGCCTTCCGGGACAGCGACCGGCTGCCGGTGCCCTCGACGCCGGCGATCGTCGAGGACGCGCAGGAGGAGAGCGAGAAGATCGCCAACCTGCCGATGATGGTGTCGCGCATCCGCGGCCACGGCCGGCCCGCGCACGCCATCTGGCTGCCGCCGCTGGGCGCCGCGCCGACGCTGGACGCGCTGGTGCCGCGCGGCCTGCTGACCGGCGATTACAATCCGCCCACGACGCTGCGGGCCGTCATCGGCATCGTCGACCGGCCCTACGATCAGCGCCGCGACCCGTTGCTGGTGGATCTGTCCACCAACGCGGGCAACGTCGCGGTGGTCGGCGGTCCGCAGTCGGGCAAGTCGACGGTGCTGCGCACCCTGATCCTGTCGATGGCGCTGACGCACACCTCGGAACAAGTGCAGTTCTACTGCCTCGATTTCGGTGGCGGCACGCTCACCGCGCTGGAGGGCCTGCCGCACGTCGGCTCGGTGGCGAGCCGGCAGGACGTCGACAAGGTGCGCCGGACCGTGGCGGAGATGACGACCATCGTCCGGCAGCGCGAAATGCGGTTCCGGGCACTGGGTATCGACCTGTCGGAGTTCCGGCGGCTGCGGGCCACCGACCCGGCGAGCAGTCCGGCGGCCGCGGGCGTGCACGAGGATCCGTTCGGTGACGTCTTCCTGGTGATCGACGGATTCGGTTCGATCCGTGAGGATTTCGAGGGCCTCGAGAGTTCGATCATGAATCTGGCGATGCAGGGCCTGTCCTACGGCGTGCACGTCGTGATCGCGCTCAACCGCTGGGCCCAGGCGCGCCCGGCGCTGAAGGATCAGATCATGACCCGGGTCGAATTGCGGCTCGGCGATCCGATGGATTCGGATCTGGGCCGCAAGATCGCCTCGCTGGTCCCGATCGGCCGGCCGGGGCGCGGCATCACCCGCGACGGCCTGCACATGTTGACCGCGCTGCCGCGCATCGACGGCAGTTCCGATCCGGCGAGCCTCGGCACCGCGGTGGTGGCGGCGGTGCGGACGGTGTCGGCCGCGAACCGCGCCCGGCCGGCGCCGGCGGTGCGGATGCTGCCGGAACTCATGGCGCGCACCGCGTTGCTGGACCTGGTGAAGTCCGGTCCGGTCGACAGCCGGCCCCGGAACTCGCTGGTTCCCATCGGTATCAACGAGTCCGAACTCGCGCCGGTATTCCTGGACTTCGTGGAGAGCCCGCATTTCCTGGTGTTCGGCGACACCCGGTGCGGCAAGTCCACGTTGCTGCGCACCATCGTCTCCGGTATCTGCGCGGTGAACACCCCGGATCAGGCGCGGATCATCCTGTCCGACTATCGGCGCAGTCTGATCGATCTCGCGGGAATACCGAACGAGGCCGCCTACGCCTCGTCGGCGCAGATGCTGACCACCAACGTCACCGATCTGGTCGGTGTGCTGCAACGCCGGATGCCGGATGCGAACGTCACCCCGCAACAGTTGCGGGACCGGTCCTGGTGGACCGGTCCGGAGGTGTTCGTGGTGGTCGACGATTACGACCTGGTGGCCACCTCCACCGGTAATCCGTTGTCGGTCCTGGTCGAATTCCTGCCGCTGGCCCGGGATCTCGGCCTGCATCTGATCGTCGCGCGGCGTTCGGGCGGGGCGGCCCGCGCGATGTACGACCCGGTGATATCTCGATTGAAGGACTTGGCCAGCGCCGGTCTCGTGATGAGCGGCAGCCGAGAGGAGGGAAATCTGATCGGAGGTGTCAGGCCCAGTGCCATGCCCGACGGCCGCGGCACTTTGGTGACTCGAAATGGAATTGATCTCATTCAGACGGCGTGGACACCGGCATGATGTGCGTATCCTGTGATACGAACGGCGCCGGAACCGTCCGGGCGCTTCGTGCGTCGAAGCATCTATACGACAGATTCGGGTGACATGGACGATCTGTTCCGAAAGGATCGGATGTAGCCCGTTCATTACCGTTAGGAGTAGCAAATGGCCGGTATGAAGCAGACGGAACAGGTTGTCGGTCTGTCGACCTATATGGCCGACAAGCGTGCGGAGATCGACGGCCTGCTGGCGGCGCTCGAGGTCCAGAAGGAAAATCTGGTCGCGAATTGGCGGTCCCCCGAGGCCCGGATGATCTTCGACCGGGTCATCCAGGACTACCGAGACGAGGCGTCGGCCATGGTGAACGCGTTGCAGCAGCACGCGGACAACGTGAAGGACGCCTCCGTCAAGGTGACGAACGCGGACAGTTTGCTGTCGGATTCGCTGAACAGCGCCGCGGCCTCCCTCAAGGGCCTCTGAATCTCACCGACAGACTTTTTTCCATTCTCCGAAAGGTGCTGAAAATGGCTGGGGAAACAACCGGCGAGATCTTCCACAATTTCTCCGCGGTGGACTCGCATTCGATCGATATCCAGGTCACGGCCGGGAAGATCCTGTCCGCGATCGAGGAATTGAAGGACAAGGTCGCCTCGGTCGCCGGAACTGATTGGGACGGCGCCGCGAACGATTCGTTCAACGCGATGCACGCGAAGTGGCAGGACCGCTCGAACCAACTGCAGGAAACGCTGCGCAAACTCGGTGCCACCGTGCAGGAGGGCAATGCGCACATGCAGTCGACGGACAACGGGAACGCTCAGATCTTCATGGGTGCCTGACACGTCGGCGAAGGGGCCGCGCGCATCGGATTCACCGGTGCCGCGGCCCCTTCGTCGTATCCGGCAGGCTATTTCACCGATTTGGCGATGGTGGGGACCATCTTGTCCACGAGGGTGTCGGTCGACTGGTCGGTCCAGACCTGGAAGGCCTGGATGGTGGCGGGATCGTCGACGACCACGATCGTCGCGGAGCTGGTGAGCAGGCTGGAGGGCACGCCCCGCAAACCGCCGTTGCCGGCCTGACTGTCGGTGCGCAGGATCATGATCACATCGCTGTGGCTCACATCGACCAGGCCCGAATACGACAGCTGCCGTGGCGATTTCTCGTCACCGACCGCCTTGTAGGTGTCGTTGTAGCGGAAGCCGAGGCTTTGGAGGAACTTCGACTGGTCGCTGGGCGTGAGATCGACCGACAGCAGGGAATCGCCCAGATTGAACGCCGTGACGGTCTTCCCGTCGAATTGCGGATATTTGCTGCGGACCTGGCTCAGCTGATCACCGCCGTTGCCGCCCGAGGAGTCTCCGCCGCCCTGGACGGCGAAGAAGATGCCCGCGGCCGCGACGATCGCGACCACCGCGGCGGCGGCGATCATCCACGGCCGCCGGGACCGGGTGGTTCGCTCGGGCGAGGCCCCGGGGACGGTGCCGGCCACCCGGGCCGCGGTCTCGTCGGAACGCTGCCGGAAACCGTTGATGCTGACCCGCGGATCGGTGGCGTAACCCTGCGACTGCGGCTGATAGCCGCGCGGCATCCCGTACATCGCCGCTTCGGCGTCCTGGACGAATTCCCGGCAGCTGCCGTAGCGGTCGGCCGGATGCTTCGCCATCACTCGCGCGATGACGTGATCCAGCGCGGGCGGCAGATCGCCACGGATCGCACTGACCCGCGGCGGCGGGTCGTTGAGGTGGCCCATCATGACCAGGGCCGGTGCGGTGGCCGGATACGGATTCTGGCCGGTGAGCAGCCGATAGAAGGAACAACCGAGGCTGTAGATGTCGGAGCGGTGATCGAGGACGTCGCCGGTGAGCTGCTCCGGCGACGCGTAGGCGACGGTGGCCATGAACTGCCCGGTGGAGGTCAGATCCTGACCGTCCTCGGCGGATTTCGCGACGCCGAAATCGGTGAGGAAGACCCGTTCCTCCTCCTCGCCGGCACTGTGCGACAGCAGGAAATTCGCCGGTTTCACATCCCGGTGCAGCAGGCCGCGGCGGTGCGCGTAGTCGAGTCCCTTCCCGACCTCCGACACGATGCGCAGGGCCCGCTGCGCGGTCATGACCGCGGGGCCTTTCCGGGCCTCCTCGGCGGCGTCGATGCCCTCCACGAATTGCATCGCAATCCAGAGCTGGCCGTTCTCCTCGCCGCGGTTGTACACGGCGACAATGTTCGGATGATCCAGTCCCGCAGCGAGATTCGCCTCCCGTTCGAAACGGGCCCGGAACTCGGGGTCGTGCGAGAGTTCGGCGCTCAGAACTTTCAGGGCGTCGCGGCGCGGTAGCGTGGGATTACGGGCCAGATACACCGTGCCCATTCCGCCGCTGCCCAGGATTCCGAGCACCTGATAGCCACCCACGATCGCGCCGGGCTGCAACGGCATTCGATCCTCCTCGTATTCACGCTCGACGCATGGAATCTAGCAAGCTGACCGGTTCGGCACGAGTGTGGCGTTCATTTGCCGCCGTGCCCGTAGGCGAGCAACTTGTACTGTGCCGCGGTGCGTTGGTAGAGCTCCTGGATGTTGAGGGAGTCGACCGCGGCGACGTAGCGATCGTAGATCGCGAAACAGGTGGGCGGGGCGTTCCAATCGGTGTCCTTGCTGTCCGGCTGCTTGAAACAGTGCACGCCGGGCATGTTCGGCGGGCCGTCCATGGGAACCCAGACATCGTCGTGCTCCTTCGCCAGGGCGGCGGCCAGCCGGGTTGCCGCGGCGGCGTCGCGGGTCCGGTAGATCTGTGTCGCCGCGGCGGACATCTCGTCGACGCCGGCATCGTCGAAGGCGGCCTTCACCAGATCCGGGCGATTGGCGGAATGCAGTGCCGCCTGCCGCGGGTACACCCCCTCCGGGTCCATTCCCCCCGGCGGTGCGTCCTTGTCGAACGGCAATGTGCGGCTGAGCATTCCGTCGACATCGAGGGGTAGTGCGGCGAACTTGTCCGCCGGCGTCTCGGAATAGCCCGCTATCGCCGAATTCCATTTGTCCAGAGCATTTTTCGCGATATCGGCCAGCGGCGCCACATCGAAGGGGATGCTGACCGGATCGACCAATTGCAGGATCAACAGCAGATCGTTGCGCAGGCACCACACCGTGAGGATGTTGTAGCCGACG
This sequence comes from Nocardia sp. alder85J, assembly GCF_020176955.2. GTDB lineage: Bacteria > Actinomycetota > Actinomycetes > Mycobacteriales > Mycobacteriaceae > Nocardia. The sequence continues at coordinate 501,466 of NZ_JAIUCZ020000007.1, read as the reverse complement.
CTGTTCTGGGTGACGATCGCGGTGGCGGCCGGGTAGCCGGTGAGGGTGACCGGTCGGCTCGGCACCTGACTCGACATGTTCTTGACGGCCGCGGCCGCGTGGTCGGCGTCGGTGAAGCGCAGTGTGTCCATGTTCAGCACCCGGCCCATGCTCGAATCCAGGCGGCGCTGCCCGGTGGTGGTCCAGCCCACCACCAATCCCGGTGCGACGGCGTTGAAATTGTCGTCGACTCCGATGCCGAAGTACACGGGATGGTTCTTCGCGGCGAGATTCCGGGCATAGGAGGGGTGCGGCTCGTAGATGAATCTGCTGTCCACGTCCATGGCCAGCGGCACGACGCCGCCGATCCGGATCGCCTCGCGGACATAGCCCGAATCGTCGGTCCGGGTCTTCTCGATGTCGACCGGCGTGCCCGGATAGTTCCCGGAATCGATCTTCGAGACATCGATGATCGGCGGCCCGGCGGCTGTGTTCTCGTGGCCGCCGCATGCGGCGCCGGTGATCAGGACGGCTACGGCGGTGGCGCAGGCGAGGACGGTACGGGTGCGGTGTCCGGCAGGTTGCATGGGTTTCACTCGCTCCTCGCGAGGATCGCGTACTGGGCGGCGGCGCGTTCGTACAGCCCGGTGGGACTGGGCCGGGCCATCGGGAACCGATCGAACACGGCGGCGACGTATCGGTCGTACACGACCACACAGAAGGCGTCGTACATCCGGTTCGAATCCCTCGCATCCAGTCGCACACAGGTGGCGTCCGGCAGGCCGGGCGGCGGATCCAGCAGGTCGTCGTTCTTACCGGTTTCGGTCAGCGTCTGCTGCAAGCGGAACGAGGCGGCCAGATCACGGGTCCGGTAGAGCACTCCGGCGCGCCGCGCGACGGCGTCGACACCGTCGTCGCGGAAGGCGTTGCGGACATCGATCGGATTGCGCTCGTAGTGCAATTCGGCGGCCGGATCGTAGATGCCGAAATCGAAAGTGTCCGTGAACGGATCGCTGTAGTCCTTCGCGCGCGGCGCGGCCCGGCGCATCAGGCCGCTCGGGTCGGCATCCAGGTCCAGCAGATCGTCCAGCGGGGTCGGCTGCAACTTCTCCATCTTGGCGAACTGGAGGTCGATGGTCCTGCCGGTCAGTACGGCCAGGGCATGCTGATCCGGAGTGGGAATCCGGGTACTCGCGATGAACACGTACGGTCCGTGTGCGATGAATGCCGTCGCGGCGGCGTCCTCGGGTGAACTCGCATGCGCGTCCGGATGATTGTCGATGGTGAGCGGGTGCCGGCCCGGATTGGAATCGTTCTCGATCCGGCCGAACTGATCGGCGGCCTGGCGGGCCGCGTCCTCGGTGGGGAAACGCAGCAGCCCGGAGATCACCTTCTTCCGGCTCCGGAGATTGCCGTTGGTCCGGGACACGTAGGCCCCGGCCAGCACCTGGTAGGTCTCACCGATCGGGGCGAAGACCTTGGGGATGCCGTCGTCGGCGGTCATGTCGGTGCTGGAGGAGATGAGTTTCACCGTCGAGGGCGCCGTGTCGTCCGGGTCGACGTCGAACGGGTGGACCAGATAGCCGAGCATGCGCCGCGATTCGATCATCCGGAAATCGCCCGAATCGTCGTTGTATCTCGGCTTGTAGGCGGTCGGCTGGGTGGCGAACGATCCGGTGCGCAGCTTGGTGATGTCGACGGTGGTCAGACCGGGCCGGGCATGTCCGGTCACGCCGGGCGAACAGCCCTGCACGGTCACGGTGGTGATCAGGACGATCAGTGCCAATGCCGAGATCGCCCCGAGGAATCGCTTGGTACGGGGTTCGAGAGTATCCATCATCCGGCCTCTTTCACGCGGCCGTCAGGAGAATGTACTGAGCGGCGGTCTTCTGATAGAGGTCCTGCACATTCTTCGCCGCGGTCTGCACCAGGTAGCGGTCCACCTGCATCACACAGAGATTCATGATCGTGGCACCCTGCTCGGTGAGGTCGGAGTAGCACTCGATCCTGGCGTTCAGGCCTTTGGGGGGATCGTCCATCCGCTGGGTCGATGTGAGATGGGTGGAGGGCTGATCGTCCTGCCACAACGCCAGCGCGCCCTTTGCGGTGCGGCTGCGGAATACGCCGCCGTCGCCGAAGGCGATGAGGTCCAGATCCCCGGTCTTCAGGAAATCCAGGTCACCGGACTGCATTCCACTGGTCGCGCCGCGACCGGTGTACACACCGTCGGGGTCGGCGCGCAGGGGAAAGTCGGGATTCGTCGGCAGGGTCCGGCCCAGCAACCCATCCGGATCCATGTCGATGTTCATGATCTGGTCGGACGGAGTGGGTGTGAACTTGTCGAGCAGCGGGAGTTCGGTGTCGATCATATGCTCGGTCTGGGACACCAGAGCGGGCAGATCCGGCGCGGTGGTGTCGTCGACGAGCTTGATGAAGACCACATACCGGTCGTGCACCGTCCAGGAACCGATCGAGGAGATGGCCGGACGCCAATGTGCCTTGCCGTCCGGGTGATTCGGCAGTCCGACCGCGACGTTGTCGACGTTGTACGTGAAATCGTCGTGTTCCAGGGTCGGCCCGACATCGGCGGCGATCGCCGCGCTGGGGAATTCCAGCACCGCCATATGCAACTGCTTGGTCTGACCGTTGGGGTCGGACTTCGTCGCCATGGCGGTCTGCCAGCCCGCGACCAGATCCTTGGCGACGTCGTCGAAGGTGTCGTTGATGACGAGTTTGCCCATGCCCTTCTGGTTGAGCACGAGGTGCTGCGACAGCCCGATATCGTCGTCGGTGTAGGCCGGATCGGCCTCCGAGGGCAGCGCCACGAAATCGGCCAGCCGCTGTGCCTCGCGAGTTCGGGCCTGCTTCAAGGTTTTCGCATGCGGGACGACCCGCGGCTTGATCGGATAGTTCCCCACGTCCAAGGCGGAGGCATCGGATGCCTGCCGCACGGGGTGCCCGGAGACATCGGCGCCGCAGGCGGTCGCGGCCGACAGGATCGCTCCCGCGGCGAGCAGTGCACCGGCCGCCCTGGCGATCCGGGACTCGGCAATGAGTGTCATGTCCTCCCCCTCCGCTAGGTCTCGCGGCATCCTACGACAGTCGCGACCGATGAAACCGACCTAGCGGTTGATTCGGATGGCCCGGATCGCGAGCCGAGTCGCTCATCCCGGAAGTTTTGCTCTGTCGGCCTCATCCGGCGCGCGGCGCACGCCGGTGACCCTTGTGTAGTCACCACATCCCTCCCCGTGTCCCGGCCGTGGGAGCCGATCCACCGGGCCCGAGCGTATCGAACCGGCCGCCGCGGCGCTCGTGGATATGGCCGGTGGTGGGGTGTGGACGACGGTGGACGAATTCGGCGGCGGCGACCGCCCGGTCCGGGCTGCTACTGTCGGAATTCCCCCCTCGACGAGGATGACCTGGTGAATTTCGTCCCCCGCGTGCTGCTGTTCGTCTTGATTCCGGCGGTATTGTTCGCCGTCCCCTGGTGGGTGCTGGTCGGCTCGGCCGCCGCCGGCCCGCTGTTCTGGATCGGTTCGGCGCTGTTCCTGCTCGCCTGTGCCGCGCTGCCGGCGGGCATGCTGCTCGGGCACGGGCCGGCGGAGTCGGACGCCGCCTCGCTCGTCGGCGACACGTTGCTCGGTGTCGGGTGGGTGCTGTTCACCTGGTCGGTGCTCGGCGTGGTGCTGCGCGCCGTGCTGGCGGTGGCCGGGGTGCACGGCGCCGCGGGGCCCGTCGCCTGGGGTGTGCTCGCCGTGTCCGTGGCACTGGTGGGGTACGGGATCTTCGAGGCGCGGCGGGTGCCGCGGGTGCGGACGGTCGAGGTGCCGATCGCCGGGCTCGGGCGCGGGCTGGACGGGCTGCGGGTGGCGCTGCTCACCGACACCCACTACGCGGCGACGAACCGGCTGCGCTGGTCGGAGCGCGTGGTCGAGGTGGTGAATGCGCAGCACCCCGACATCGCTTGTCACACCGGCGATCTCGCGGACGGTTCGGTGGCGAAGCGCAGCCGTCAGGTGGATCCGCTGGGCAAGGTGTCCGCCGAATTCGGCCGGTTCTACATCACCGGCAACCACGAGTATTTCGGGGATGCGCTCGGCTGGATCGAACACATGAGGTCACTGGGCTGGCAGCCGCTGCACAACCAGCACGAGGTGGTCGAGCGCGGCGGCGACCGGCTGGTGCTGGCGGGCATCGACGATCCGACCGGTACCGGACTGCCCGGCCACGGGCCGAATCTCGCTGCGGCGCTGGCCGATGCGCCGGCGGCGCCGGTGCTGCTGCTGGCCCATCAGCCCAAGCAGATCACCGCCGCCGTGGAAGCCGGTGTGGCATTGCAGATTTCGGGGCACACGCACGGCGGCCAGATCTGGCCGTTCCACTATCTGGTGCGCCTGGATCAGCCGGTCGTCGCGGGGCTGAGCCGGCACGGCGACACCCAGCTGTACACCAGTCGCGGCACCGGCTTCTGGGGACCGCAGTTGCGGGTGTTCGCGCCCAGTGAGATCACCGTCCTCGTGCTGCGCAGCGCGGAGCGCTGATTCCGCCCAGCGCGGACCGCTGATTCCCCGCGGTGGGAACCGCTACGGCCCGACGCGGACGCTGCGGACGAAACTCTCGCAGGCTTCCTCCGGTGGTGCCGATCCGGATTCGTACTGGCAGCCGACGCTGACCTGGACGCCGGAGTCGATGAGTACCTGCCAGCGCACGGTGGTGCCGTCGCCGGGGAACTCCTCGTAGGACAGGCCGCGATGGTCGCCGAAGGCGGTGTCGCGGTGCAGTTCCCCGACGGTTCCGGGTGGCCGCCGGGCGATCTGCCCGGCCAGGGTGTCGGCGACGTCGCCGGGGCTCGCGCCGACGGCCAGCGGTCGCTGGATCAGTGTGATGCGTTGTCGCACAGCGTTGTCCGGGACCAGATCGACGCGTGACCCGGTCTGCGCGTCCGCCTGGTGCCAGCCGGTCGGGACCTCGGCCCATACCCGGTCCGACAGCCACCGGCCCGGGGCGGCGGTGTTCGTGGCGGCCGGTTCCGGGGTAGCGGATGACGAGGCGGCCGCGGGCGCCGGTGCGGTGGCGGGTTGCGAGGCGGCGGCCGCGGGTACCGGTCGGGCGGCGGATCGATGGTGCGCGATCGCCGTCGCGGCGGCGGCGATCACGACGAGCGCGACGGCGGCCGCGGTTACCCGCCACCACCTGCGGCGGGTGGGCGGGCCGTGCAGCGCGGCGGCGTGGTCCCGCAGTGATCCGTTCCGCCACGGTGTCCGGCCGAGGCGGACCGGGCCGCGACCCTCGCCGCGGCCGCGCGGTGAGGAAAAGGCCCCTCCCGCACGATGTTCCGGGTGATCGCCGGGAAGCAACAGGTCCGCGCCGGATATCGTCCGGACGTCCACCGGGCAGCCGGGCACACCGGCGAGCGCCGTGCGGACAGCCGCTCGGATGCTCGCGGCCGTCGTGCCCACCAGCAGTACGTGATCCGCTCGGTCGAGTTCCGGAAGCCGGGCCAGCATCGCGGCGATCGGGGCGGCGTCGCGCGCCGCGGGCAGGTCGTCGGTCCCGAAGGCGGGTTCGTGCTCACAGGCTTCGATCCAGGTCCGGGTGCCGGACCGGCCGGCCAGGGTGGCGGTGGTGGTCAGCGGATCCAGCTCCAGCACCACCACACGCTGTGCCGGACCGGTGCTCGCACCGAGCGAGACCGCCCGCAGCGCAAGCGGTTCCACGACGACATCGGCGGTGAGGCGGCGGGCCGCGGCCTCGACGGCCCGGTGCCGGCGGGTGCCCCAGTGCGTCGGTGTCACCACTGACAGCCGCCGGCACGGCGGCGGCAGGCGCAGGTTCGCCGGCAGCGCCGCCAGCACCTCCGAGACGGCCTCCGTCCAGCTGGGGATCGGTGAATTATCCTGTGCGCGAATGGGATCGAAGGCAATCCGGGCGGCTTCGGCCATCCGGACCACCGACACCGCCGGGGAGGGCGGCCGCAAGGGCGCCCCCACCACGAAATTCGTGCCGTCACTCGCGGGCATGATCGACGGTGGCCCGTCCCAGTCCGTGATCCGCGCGTGCGCGGATCGGCCCTCCCCGTGCGGTCGGCCGATCATGGTGTGCCGCTGCGACTTCGGTAGGTCGCGCAGGGTTTCGGCCGGGCTCGGCGGGTCGTCCGGCGACGCCGAGAAACCCCGGGCCCACAGCCGGGAATCGGTGAGGACGACATCGACGATCGACACGCTCGGCCCCCTGTCCGATCGATGCAACGGTCCAGGCAGCATAACCGGTCACCGGACGGGTCCGGCCGGGTTCACATGCTGTTGGCCAGCAGGGCGTACTGGGCGGCCGTCTTCTGCCGGATATCGGTGTCGTCGTCGCTGGACACCTCGGCGACATAGCGCCGATAGGCCAGGTAGCAGACATATTTCGGGCCCGGTCCGGTGGTGACGCCACGGCTGCCGCGTTGCAGGCAGCTGACACCGGGGACGGGGCTGCCCAGCGGTCCGGCGGTGACGTATCCGGCGGTGCGGGCGCCGACCAGGCCCCCGACCAGCCGGGTCGCGGCCGCCGGGTCGCGGGCACGGATCACCCGGCCGTCGTCGACCAGCGCGACTGCGTCGACACCGGCGTCGCCGACCGCGGTCTGCACGGTGGGTTCGTCGTCGGCGCCGGACACCAGCGCCACGGGACCGTAGACGGCGAAATTGATCGGATCGGGTGTCCGATTGTCCCGGTTGGTGACCAGCACCCGGGCGAGCAGGCCGTCCGGGTCGACCTGGAGCGTGCTCACCTGGGGTGTCGGCGTCGGCTGGAAGGTGTCCAGCACCGGGATCTCGGCATCGAAGGTCTGCTGCACCAGATTCAGCAGGACCGCCGGATCGGCCACCGGGGCCTGGATGTACGGCGCGAGCACGAACTCGTCGTGCGCCAGGAAGGCGCCGACGGTGGGGACGCCCGGCCGGTAGTGGATGTCGGCGTTCGGATAGCGGGAGAGGTTCAGCGGCTGGTTCTGATCAGGGGCCACCAGGAAGTCGGCGGTCTCCAGCGCCGAGGCGGCCCGCTTCGCCGTGTTCGCGTCGGGGAACCGCAGCACCAGATTGCGCACGACGGTGGCGGCGGGGCCGGGGTCGGTGCCGCCGGGCGGGACGCCGCGATCGGCGCCGACGGTGGCGAATCCGCCGATCAGGTTGTACTGGTCGAGGACCGGTTTGTCCGCGTCGGCGAGGTAGTTGCCGGAGTCGTCCTCGGTGTCGGCGCCGGATTCCAGTCCGACGTCCAGCTTCGGATCGATGCGGACGCTCGGCACTACCGCGACCGACATGCGCATCGCCTCGAGCAGGCCGCCGTTGCTGCCGGCGTTCTGGTCGTAGTGGTGGCGGTCGACCGGATAGGTGCCGACATCCAGTGTGCGGACATCCATCTCGGCGGGCAGCGGGTGACCCGGATGGGTGCACGCGGTCAGTGCGGCGGCGCAGGCGCAGGCGATGACGAGGCGAAGAAGCGGCGAACAAACCATCTCGGACCCCGGATATCTCGGCGGCGGAACAGGACGGGTCAGAAGTTGTTGGCCAGCAGGGCATAGGCCGCTGCCACCCGATAACGCACGTCGGCCGCGTCGTCGGTGCTGATCACCTGCACGAAGCGATGGTAGGGAACGTAACAGCGGTAACGGTTCTCGTGTGTGGCGTCGCCACGGGCGTTGAGCTGCAAGCACTTCACGCCGGGGACGGTGTTCGGCGCCTCGGCGGCATCGTATTCCGGGCCCGCGGAGGCCGCGAGGCCGTCGACCAGCCGTCCGGCCGCGGCCGCGTCGCGCACCCGCAGCACCGAACTGCCGTCGGCGACGGCGAGCCCGTCGAGGCCGGTGTCGTCGACGAGTTGCTGCCGGGTGGTCTCGTCGCCGGAGATGTCGATCATGGCCGGGGCGCCGTAGTAGGCGAACCGATCCGGGTCCGGAGTGCGGTCGGAGCGGTCCTTCACCACCGTCCGGGCCAGCAGGCCCTCGGGATCCACCGGCAGCGCGCCGAGGCGATCCGGCGGGGTGGCCTCGAACCGGTCCAGCACGGGAACCTGCGCGTCCAGCGTCTTGCGCACCCAGCCGAGCAGGTCGGCCTCGTCGGCGGCGGGCCGCTGGATGAACAGCGAGATCACGAATTCCTTCTGCGCCATGAAGGTTCCGATGCTGGCGATGCCCGGTCGGTAGTGGATATAGGCGCTCGGGTACTGCGGCAGCGTGAGTTTGCGGTTGAGGTCCGGTGCGACGCCGAAATCGGAATCCTCGAGCTGGGTCGCGGCCTGCTTGGCGGCGGTGGCGTCCGGGAAGCGCAGCACCAGCGTGGTGACGGCGGTCGCGCCCGGCCCCGGGCCGTCGGCGCCCGGCGGGTCGGCCCGGTCGGCGCCGGCGGTGACATAGCCGGTCACCAGCTTGTTGCGGTCCAGTGCCGGACGGGAGACCCCGGCCAGCAGGTGCGCGGTGGCATCGCGGCTGTCCACGATGACCCGGCCGCCCTGGCCGACGTTCAGCGAGGCGTCGACGCGGATGGTCGGCACCACCGCGGCCGACATCCGCATGCCTTCCAGCAGTGCGCCTTTGGCGCCGCCGGCCTGGTCGTAGTGATGCCGGTCGACCGGGTACGGGCCGACGTCGAGGGTGCGGACGTCGATCTCGCTCGCGGTCGGAGTGCCCGTCACGCCGCAGCCGGACAAGAGTGCGACCACGGCGACACCGGCGAGGACGAGTGGTGTGCGAATGTTGCGGTGCAAGGCGACCGCCCCCGTTCCTGCTGCTTTCCTGCCTTAGAAATTTACCCGAGCGTGGGGGCCGAGGGCGACCACTCGAATTCCGGGGCCCCTGCCGGGATGCCCTAACCTGGTTCCTATGGTGAGGACGGCACGTGCCGGCAACGGGAGCTGATTCGATTGCTGGATCAGCAGGTCGAGATTGTCCCGGGCAGGCACGTCGTGGTGCGTGTCGCGGGGGCGATCGTGCTCGTCGCGCGGCCCGAAGCGGGCGCGGTGACAGCGGATTCGACCGAGATGCGGGTGGCCGAGGCCCTGGCCCAGCTGGTATCGGAGGCGGCCGAGCACGATCCGGCCGGGCCGGGCCGGTCGGTGGCCCGCGCGGCCACCCAGTGGCTGATGCGCGATGCGGAACAGCTGACCGGCGGGCAGCCGATCCAGCTGGGCATCCTGTCCCGGGCCGACGGTGACGGGCTGGCCATCTTCCTGCACGGCGCGGTGACCGCACTGCTGGCCGGCGAGCGGGGCACCGAGTATCTGCGCGGGGTGGACGCGGCCTTCACCGTCGATCGGGTGGTGGCGGCGCCGCAGCAGGCGGCGGTGCTGTTCGCCGACGATTCGCCGGGCCGGTTGCCCGACCTGCCGGTGCGGGGCATCGGCTCCCTGGTGGAGGGGGTGGCCCCGGCCGCGGCGGCGATCGTGTGGTTCGAACGGGAGCGCTCCCGCGCTCGGGACCGGGCCCGGCCGGAAACCGGTGTGCAGCCCGAGATCGCGGTCCAGCCCGATCTCGTCGCCCGGCCGGAGACCGGCGCCCGGCACCAGGTGGTGCAGCTCGCTCCGATCATCCTGCCCACGGCGACGAATCGTCCGAGCCTGACCGGCCAGCTCCCCCCGGTCGATCAGTACCCGCTGCCGGTCCAGCGGGCACCGGCCGACCAGCCGCCGGGGCAGCGTCAGCCGCTGGATCAGCTCCCACCGGCCGATCACCGATCGGTGGCGGACCCGCTGCCGCCGACCGGCCAGCGATCGCAGGCGGACCAGCTCCCGCCGGCCGATCAGTGGTCGCAGGCGGAGCAGGCGTCGGCCGACCAGTGGCAGCGGGCCGATCAGCCAGGGGCCGATCAGTGGCCACCGGCGGATCAGTTGCCGCCGACCGGCCAGCGGCCGTTGGTGGACCAGTTGCCGCCGACCGGCCAGCGGCCGTTGGTGGACCAGTTGCCGCCGACCGGCCAGCGGCCGTTGGTGGATCAGCTGCCGCCGACCGGGCAGCGGCCGCCGCAGGATCAGTTGCCGCCGACGGGCCAGCGGCCCCTGGTGGATTCCGGGCACCGGCCGGACCGGCAACCGTCGTTCGATCAGCTGCCACCGACCGATCAGCTGCCGCCGGTGGACCAGCCCGAGGGGGCGGCCTACGCCGGCGGCCCGGCCTTCGACCCGTTCCTGGAGCAGACCGAATTGTCGGCCCCGCGTCCGGTGGCGTCGCGTGCGGGCACCAACCCGTCGCCGCCGCCGGATCCGGATCTGGAACGCCGCATCGAGGAGACCACCAAGGCCACCAAACTGACCGCCAACGTGCTCGGATTCACCTGTGCGCGAGCGCATCCCACCGACCCGCGGGCGGCGTTCTGCACCGTCTGCGGTATGCCGGTGGACCAGACGCAGCAGCTGATCGAGGTGCTGCGGCCCCCGCTGGGCGTGCTGGTGCTCGACGACGGCACGGTCTTCCCGGTGGTCGCGGACGCGGTGCTCGGCCGCGACCCGGAGAACTCCGAGCCCGCGCGACAAGGGTTGCTGCCCTGGCGGATCGAGGACGCCTCCGGTGGCATGTCCCGCGCGCACGCCGAGATCCGGCTCACCAATTGGGATGTCATGATCGTCGACCGCGGCTCCACCAACGGCACCCGCGCCCGGCTGCCCGGCTATCGGGATTGGATTCGGCTGCAACCGAATCAGCCGCTGACGCTGGTGTTCGGTGCGGAGGTCATGCTCGGCAACCGGATGCTGCGCCTGGAGCCGGCCGCGCCGCCGCCGTTCGGCTGACGAAACGAGTTCACGCGTAGCGGGATTCGCAGGTCTGCCGACTGCCCAGCACCCCCGCGCGGAAGGCGTCGACCCGGGAGAATCCGCTCGGCACCGTGCGCCCGTCCACATCGCTGGCCGCCAGGCCGTCGCTGAGCAGGCCGGACACCGCCTTGTCCAGATCGCCGACCGACAGCGAGATCTCCCCGCTGCCGGCGGCCGATCGCGCCGGGTCGGCGAGCTTCGCGGTGATCACCCCGGACAGGCAGGCCGCCCGCAACGCGGGCTTGGGCCCGGCCAGCGCCTGATGGGCGCTCTCCTGCACCGCCAGCGCGTACCGCGACACCAGCACGATGTACGCGTTGTAGTCGCCGCCGATGCGCGTCGGGAACTCGTCCGAGCCGGCGTCACCGGGCGCGCCGCGGCGGGCCAGCGCGGGCAGATCGATGCCGATGGTGTTGGTGGCCGGGCAGTAGGTCACCGGCCGGGTGTCGGCGCCGTCGAGACAGTGCAGGGTGGCGCCGTGATAGTCGTAGGTCGGTTCCTTCGGGATCGGCAGCACCGCGGCCATCGCCTTGGTCAGCTCCACCAGATTGCTCTTGGAGACCTCGGTTTCGCCGTTGTCGTCGTCACCGAAGCTCTGCGGCAGATTCTTCCGGCGCCGGTTGATGTCGCGCATGTCGATCGCCTTGCACGCGGCGGGTCCGTCGGTGAAGCCCATCTGCACCGCGGTCACCCGCTCGAACGCCGAGCCGTGCACCGCCTCCGCGTCGCCGGGATCGGCGTCGCGGATCGCGACCGTGGCGGCCAGCACCTTGTTGAGCCCGTCGGAGGTGTTGATCGTGAAGTGCGGCGCCCCGCCCGCGGCCACGTGCCGGATGAACACCCCGGCGAAGCAGTCGGCCTGCTGCTCCTTGACCAGCACCGGATCGCCGCCGGCGACCAGATGCGCCATGTTCTGCACGGCGTGGCCGTATTCGTGGGCGAGCACCATCACCACGGCCATCGGGCCGAAATCGTCGTACATCATCGGCAGCAGTTCGCCGCGGTCCCAGCCGATGGTGTTGTCCAGGCGGCAGTACGCGGCGTTGATCAGTTGATCGGTGCTCTCCTGGCAGAACGGGCCGTCACCGGGTTGTGGCGTCCGGGCGTCCCAGGACCGGAAGGTGGTGACCGGCGTGAAGGCGCCGGTGCTGAAATCGCGGTGGAATTCGCCCTGCCAGAAGCTCTGGATGTCGTCCAGGGCATCGAGGGCGAGCCGGTCCATGTCGCCGTGGTCGGCGCCGACGGCGGTGAGGGTGGTGTCCGGGACGCCGGGCCGCGGGCCGCTGGGCCCGTTGGTGGTCGGCAGTCCGGCCACCTGGAACGGGTCGTCGTAGATCGATACCGCGTGACCGCCCACCGTCGCCGCGCAGCCGGACAGCGCCACGGCTGTCGTGAGCAGCCCGGCGAGCGCCGACATCACCTGGCGTTTCGCCACCTTCATGCACCCCCGGGGCCGAGCTTTCCGCAATTACCGCCCCGGGTAGGTGGAATCGGCGGAAACTTCAGGGCTCCACCTGTTCCGGGCCAGCGATTAGGGTAAGACACTATGTCATCACCGGGGGCGCCGAAGATCACTGTGCGCTATGAGGGAACCGACCGCACGTTCGACGGCGGTCAGCAGATCACGTTGGGCCGCGCACCGGAAGTGACGCTGTTCGTCGACAGTCCGCTGGTGTCCCGGGTGCACGCCACGCTCGTCTGGCAGGGCAGTGCCTGGGTACTCACGGACAACGGCAGTACCAACGGGGTATTCGTGGACGCGCAGCGGCTGACCCGGCCGGTGGCCGTCGATCGGCCGATGCTGGTGCGGCTGGGCGACGCGATCAACGGGCCGCTGCTGCACCTGGTTCCGCAGGCGCCCGCCCGGCCGCAGCCCCGGCCGGACCGGTCCGGACCGCCGTCGCAGCCGCAGCCGCACTACGCGCCGCCGCCGAATCGCGGCCCCGCGACCCCGGCGCGGCCGATGCCGCCGCAGTCCCGGCCGCAGTCGCGCCCGGACCACGAGCCGCGCTCCGATCGCACGCCGCGGCCGGACGACGGCCGGTACCCGAATCAGCCGCAGCGGCAGCCGGTTCCGACGGGGGCGCCGAGCGCCGACCTGGCCCCGCCGACCAATATGGCCCCCAACGTCAACATGGCTGTGAATGTCAATATGACGACGAAGGCCGACACCTCGGCACTACCGCCCGTGCGCGCCCGCGCCTCGACCGCACCCTTCGCGCGGGCCGACCGGATTCCCTCCGGCGGCTTGACCATCGGCCGGACCAGCGACAACCAGATCGTGGTCAACGATTCGCTGGCCTCGCGCCGGCACGCCCGCCTGATCCGCGGTGACCAGGGCATGGTGCTGGAGGATCTCGGCTCGGCCAACGGCACTTTCGTCAACGGCCGCCGGGAATCGCGTGCGGCGCTGCGGGAACGCGACATCGTCACGATCGGCAACATCGACTTCGTCGTCACCGACGGCGCGCTGAAGGTCCGCCAGAAGCCGGTCGCCGAACAGGGCCTGACCGTGCACGGCGTCGGATTCGTGGTGGAGGGCAACAAACATCTGCTCGTCGACGTCAACATGGGGGCCGGGCGCGGCACCCTCACCGCGCTGATCGGGCCCTCCGGCGCGGGCAAGTCCACGCTGTCGAAGCTGATCGCCGGATCCGTGCACCCGTCGGCCGGCGTGGTCACCTTCGAGGGCCGCGACCTGCACGCCGAATACGGCGCCATGCGCAGCCGGATCGGCATGGTGCCGCAGGACGACGTGCTGCACCGGCAACTCACCGTGCGGCAGGCGCTGGGCTTCGCCGCCGAGCTGCGACTACCTCCGGACACCAGCAAACAGGACCGCCGCCAGGTCATCGACGGGGTGCTGGAGGAACTGTCGCTGACCGAGCACGCCGACACCCGGGTGGACCGGCTGTCCGGCGGGCAGCGCAAGCGGGCGTCGGTGGCACTGGAACTGCTCACCGGTCCGTCGCTGCTGATCCTCGACGAACCCACCTCGGGCCTGGATCCGGCGCTGGACCGGCAGGTGATGATCATGCTGCGGGAGCTGGCCGACGCCGGGCGCACGGTGATCGTCGTCACCCACTCGGTGGCCTGCCTGGACATGTGCGATCAGGTGCTGCTGCTGGCCCCCGGCGGCAAGACGGCGTTCTGCGGACATCCCGGCGCGGTCGGCGACTTCCTCGGCACCAGCGACTGGGCGGAGATCTTCGCCCGGGTGGCCATGGACCCGGACCGGGCCTTCGCGAACTATCGCTCCCGGCAGGCCGCGGTGCCGCCGCCACCGGCCGCCGCACCTCGCGGCGAGACCGGCCGGCCGCCGAAATCCAGTGGCTGGAAACAGTTCTCGACGCTGTCCCGAAGACAGACCCGGCTGATCCTGGCCGACCGCGGCTATCTGGGGTTCCTGGTGGTACTGCCGTTCGTCCTCGGTGTGCTCTCGCTGGTGGTGCCGGGCAAGAACGGTTTCGCACCGGGTCCGCTGGCGCCGCTGCCGGACGGCAGCATGGTCCGCAGCGGCGGCGGCGAGACCCAGCAGTTGCTGGTGGTGCTGATCCTCGGCGCCTGTTTCATGGGGTCGACGCTGACCGTGCGCGATCTGGTCGGGGAGCGGCCGATCTTCTACCGGGAACGAGCGGTGGGCCTGCTGCCCTCGGCGTACCTGATGGCTAAGGTGGTGGTGTTCGGGCTGGCGGCGCTGTTGCAGGCGGCGGTGCTGGTGGCCATCGTGCTGTTCGGCAAGCAGCCGCCGGGCAAGGGCGCGCTGATCCCTTCGGGCAGTGCCGAGCTCTACATCGATCTGGCGTTCACGGCCGTGACCTGCGTGGTGATCGGCCTGCTGCTGTCGACGCTGGCGAAATCGAACGAGCAGGTGATGCCGCTGCTGGTCGTCGTGATCATGTGCCAGCTGGTGATGGCCGGCGGCATGATCCCGGTGACCAACCGGGTGGTGCTGGAGCAGCTGTCCTATCTGTTCCCGTCCCGCTGGGGATTCGCGGCGGGAGCGTCGACGGTGGACCTGCGGGGGCTGTTCGGCGGGGCCCAGCCCGACGCGCTGTGGCAGCACCAACCGGCGTTCTGGCTGCTCGATATCGGCCTGCTGCTGGTCATCACCGCGGTGCTGTCGCTGCTGACCTGGTCGCGTCTGCGACTGAAGAAGTCGGCGTCATGACGGTGGCGGTCGCATTGGGGACGGCCCCGAGCGCATCGGCGCGGCAGCAGGCACACTTATGGCTGTGACGGCTCGAGTTGGGGCGGTACATCTCGGTTGGGATGTGGTGTCCGTGGCCGCAGGCGGCGGTGGCATACCGATACGCCCGGTCCAGGTGGAAGGAACTTTTACGCCGCCGGCGTACCTGCTGGCGGATTCGACGGGGCGCCTGCACACGGCGAGCACCGAGATCCAGCGCCCCGATCTGGGCATCGCCGTCTCCGATGTCCGGGACATCCTCGGCCACTTGCAGATCCGGATCGCGGGGGCGACCTGGCCCGCGGAACTGGTGTTCCGCGCCCGCCTCTACAACCCGCTGGCGGCCGTGGGCAAACATCTGCGCGGTAAGCCGGACGTGGTGGCGCTGCCCTTCCCCGACGACTGGCCCGACGGCAAGGTGGAGGAGTACTGCCGCCTGGTCGAGCTGCTCGACGTGGTGACCGAGCCGTTGCCGGAGTCGGTGGCGCTGTCCGGGTACATGCGGGCGCTGGGGCTGGTGCAGGCGCCGCAGCCGGGGCGGTCCGGGGTGGGTGCGACCGGCGTCTACTCCGACGGCCGGAACTGCCTGGTGGTCGCGGTGCACGGCGACGACGAGCAGCCCACCGAATCGGCCGGGGTGCTGGTTCCGCCGGAGGCGACGCGGGAGGCGCACGCCGCCGACAACGTGGTGATCGAGGTCATGGCCGCGGCGCGCGCGATCGGCGCGGACACCTCCACGGTGCTGCTGTCCGGTAACGCGTGCTTCAACGACGCGCTGCGGCTGGCGTTCCAGAATCATCTCGGCCATCGGCTGCAACTGGCCGACCATCCCATGCACGCGCTGGTGCTGGGGGCGGCGCATCTGCTGGTCAGCGACAGTGAGCGGGCCGGTGAGTTCCCGCCGGCCGGTCCGTCCGGTGGCCCGGCGGGCACGCCCGGCTCGGGCGGATCCGGGCAGTCGTCGAATCAGCCTGCGCCACCGGCGGATCCGGGCCGTGGCCCGGGTGCGGCGGGGCAGCCGGCCGCACCCGGCGGCTACGGCCCGGCCGGGCCGACCGCCTCGGAGGCGGGGCGGCCGACGACGTCGGTCACGAGTCCGGGTGCGATGACCGCGATGCACGGCATGCCGATATCGGCGCACGGTCCGCACACCGGAACGGGGCACGGCTCGCGCGCCCAGCTGGTTCCGGCAGCGGCGGCGCGCGCGGTGCTGGGCGGGGTCGCCCATCCCGGGACGGTGGCCGATCCGACGGTGCTGATCGATCGCGGGGCGGGCCGGGCCGATCCGGCCGAGACGACCCGCCGGATCGGGCCGGGCCCCCGGCACGGCACCACCGGCGAGTCCCGCCCGATCGGGGTCATCCGGACCGGCGGTGGCGGGCGGCACGCGCTGCGCGATCCCGAGGACGAGCCGGAGACCGGCGAACAGGAGCCGATCGCGCCGGTCCGGGAACAGCCGAGCAGCCGGTTCACCCGGCCGCCGGCCGTCGTGCCCGAGGAGCCGGTGCCCGAGGCGGACCGGCCCGATCCGGAAGCCGGCCCGACGGCCCCGCCGCAGCCGGGGCCGGAGCAGCCCTGACCGGGCGATTGCCGATCGGAGCAGGGCGGCTGGTATCGTCACCTGCTGGTGTGCGGTACGTCGCGGTGTAGAACCGTGCTCGTCCCACGAGTCCCCGGGTCTCAACCGGCCGCCGGGGCCGCTCGACCGCCCTCCGGCCGGCAGTTATCCGACAGACAAGGGAAGTACTGTGCCTACGTACAGCCCCAAGGCAGGTGACGTCACCCGCACGTGGTACGTCATCGACGCCACCGATGTGGTGCTCGGCCGCCTTGCGGTGCAGGCTGCGAACATCCTGCGCGGCAAGAACAAGCCGACCTATGCCCCCAACGTCGACGGTGGCGATTTCGTCATCATCATCAACGCCGACAAGGTTGCCGTCTCCGGCAACAAGCGGCAGGACAAGCTCCTCTACACCCACTCGCAGTACCCGGGCGGTCTGAAGTCCCGTTCTGTCGGGCAGCTGCTGGAGACCCGACCGGAGCGTCTGGTGGAGCGTGCCGTCAAGGGCATGATCCCGAAGAACAAGCTGGGTAACCAGATCATCCGCAAGCTGAAGGTGTACGGCGGCCCGAACCACCCGCACACCGCGCAGCAGCCCGTTCCGTTCGAGATCAAGCAGGTGGCCCAGTGACCACTCCCGAGGAATTCAACGAGACCTTCGAGGGCGACGCCACCGCCGAGGTCGTCGACGAGGGCTACGCCTACGAGGCCGACACCGAGGCCGAGGGTGACGGCGAGGCCACCGCCTTCACTCCGGGCCCGATCGTGATCGACCGTCCGGTGCAGACCGTCGGCCGCCGCAAGGAGGCCGTCGTCCGCGTCCGCCTGGTTCCGGGCTCCGGCCAGTTCCAGCTGAACGGCCGCACCCTGGAGAACTACTTCCCGAACAAGGTGCACCAGCAGCTGGTCAAGTCCCCGCTGGTCACCGTCGAGCGGGTCGAGACCTTCGACGTGTTCGCCCGCCTGGTCGGCGGCGGCCCGTCCGGTCAGGCCGGCGCGCTGCGCCTGGCCATCGCTCGTGCGCTGATCGAGGTCACCCCCGAGGATCGCCCCGCCCTGAAGCGGGCCGGCTTCCTCACCCGTGACCCCCGCGCGACCGAGCGCAAGAAGTACGGCCTCAAGAAGGCCCGCAAGGCTCCGCAGTACTCGAAGCGCTGACCTTGCCGCGTGCGGCTGTCTCCATCCGGCGTCCATGTGGCATCGGGTGGAGTACGGTCGTCACGGCACCTGTACGAGAGCAGGCCCCAGCACCGATGGTTTTCGGTATCGCTGGGCGCCTGCTCTCGTGCTGTCACGACCTATAAGGCGAGGTAATGGGACGTTTGTTCGGGACCGACGGGGTCCGAGGACTGGCCAACGAGGGCCTGGGCCCGGAGCTGGCGCTGCACGTGGCGGCTGCGGCCGCGGAGGTGCTCGCGCGTGGTCGCCGGCGTGCCGTCGCGGTGGTCGGTCGTGACCCGCGCGCCAGCGGCGAGATGCTGGAGGCCGCGGTGACCGCCGGCCTGACCGCCGCGGGTGTGGACGTGCTGTCCGTCGGTGTGCTGCCGACGCCCGCCGTCGCCTATCTGACCGCCGTCTACGACGCCTGCCTCGGCGTCATGATCTCGGCGTCGCACAATCCGATGCCGGACAACGGGATCAAGATCTTCGCCGCGGGCGGGCACAAGCTGGACGACGCGGTGGAGGACCGCATCGAGGAGCTGGTGCGCCGCCGCGAGTTCACCCGGCCCACCGGCGCCGGGATCGGCCGGGTGCTGAGCCAGTCCGGCGCCGACGGCCGCGTCGACGACCACTACAGCCTGGCCGGGACGCACGAGCGGTATGTGGAGCACCTGATCGAGGCCACCGGCCGTGATCTGAGCGGGCTCACCGTGGTGGTGGACTGCGCGCACGGCGCCGCCTCCGACGTGGGCCCCGCCGCCTACCGCGAGGCGGGGGCACGGGTGGTCGCCATCCATGCCGAGCCGAACGGGCTCAACATCAACGATCGCTGCGGGTCGACGCACCTGGACCCGGTCCGGCGCGCGGTCCGCGAGCACGGCGCCGATCTGGGGCTGGCGCACGACGGCGACGCCGATCGTTGCCTGGCGGTGGACGCCACCGGGGCGGTGGTCGACGGTGACGCCATCATGGCGATCCTGGCGCTGGCCATGCACGAGGCCGGCGGACTGGCCCACGACACCCTGGTCGCGACCGTGATGAGCAATCTGGGCCTGCACATCGCGATGCGCGGCGCGGGAATCACGGTGCGCACCACCGCGGTCGGTGACCGCTATGTGCTGGAGGAGTTGCGCCGCGGTGGCTACACCCTCGGTGGTGAACAGTCCGGGCACGTGGTGTTCCCGGGCTTCGGCACCACCGGCGACGGTCTGCTCACCGGCCTGAAGCTGATGGCCCGGATGGCGCAGACCGGACACTCGCTCGCGGAGCTGGCGGGTGTCGTGCAGACCGTGCCGCAGGTGCTGGTGAACGTGCCGGTCACCGACAAGACCGTCGCCGGCGCGCCGGATCTACTGGAGGCGGTGGCCGAGGCCGAGCGCACGCTCGGCGACACCGGCCGAGTCCTGTTGCGCCCCAGCGGAACCGAGGAGCTCATCCGGGTCATGGTGGAGGCCACCGATCACGATCGGGCGCGGGCGCTGGCCGACGATCTGGCGAAGCGGGTCGCCGCGCTCTGAGCCGGGACGGACCCGTGCGGTAATTGTGAACGCCCCTTTTTCAACTGGCCGGCCGGGGTGTACCGGCTGGATCGGGGGCGGGTTCGCTGTTCGCGACGTATGGTGGACTCGAATTATCAAGCGACAGCGCCGGCCCCGGACGCGGAGCCGGATCTCGCAAACACGGTTTCCGTGAGGGGGAACTACAGTGGATTCGCTGAAGCTCGATCCGGCCGCGCTGGCCGCCTACACATCCATTGCGGATTCCGTTTCGCAACAGCTCGCCTCGGCCGCGGCGGTGGCCGCCGGGGCGGTGGACCCGCACCGGCTCGCCGCCGAATTGGGCGTCGTGGGTGGTGAATTCGCCACCCGGTTCGCCGCTGCGGTGGCCGAGCACGCCCAGGCGTTGTCGACGGCCGGGCAGCTGGTCGCCACCTACGGTCAGGTGCTGCGCGGGTACGACAGCGCTGTCGGGCAGCGCGACGAACAGACCGCGGCCGCGGCCGCCCGGGCAGGGGAGGTGCTCGCGTGACCAGCACGGTTTCCACGAGTCGAGCGGGCTACACCGATCTCGACTTCGATCCGCCGATCGTGGCGCGGCTGGTGCAACCGCTGCTGGCCTTGCGCGCCTCGCTCGGCAGCGGCGCCGGGGTGCCCGATCAGGCCACCGTCACGGCCCTGTCGCGGGCGACCACGCAGGCCGCCGATACGGAGGCCCCGCACCGCGACGGCATCCACGCGCTGGAGTCGTCGTGGCAGTCCAATGCTTCCGACGCAGCGGTTCCCGCGCTGCGGACCACTCAGACCCAGATCGGCGACATCACCGACCGCGGCCCGGCCTACCTGGCCGTGCTGACCGCCGCGCACACCACCAGTGCCCGCGCCGCGAGCCAGGTCGACCGGATCATCGCCGACTTCCGGCGCGACGCCAGGACCATCCTGGACAGCGCCCAGTCGGCCCCCGACACCGACGCGGTCATCACCCGCGCCACCCAGGCGCTGCGCGATGCCATCACCGCGGTCCAGTCCGCCCAGACCGAGATGGACGGGCACACCCGCGCCCTCGACGCCATGGGCCCGCTGACGGTGACGGACCCGATCACCACCGCGAGCTATTCGGATCCCGGGTACCAGTACGGCGGCCCGGACCCGAGCTCTCAGTACGGCGGCTCGAATCCCGGGTACCAGTACGGTGGTTCGAATCCGGGCTATCAGTACGGCGGGCCGGATTCCTCCCAGTACGGGCAGAATTCGGTGCTACCGGCGCAGTACTGGTCCGGTGGGCAGCCGATGGACCCGGCGCAGGCCGCCCAGATGCAGTTGCAGGGACAGCTGATCGCGGCGGGTGTGCAGGTGGGCACGGCGGCCATCAGCGCCGGCGTCGATATCGGCACCCATCTGATCGACAAGATCGCCGAGGTCGGTTCGCACGCCATGGACGTGGTCGCGGACGGGGCCGAGAAGGCGATTCCCGAACTGCTGCATCCCGGTAGCACCACCAACGGGACCGGCGCCGCCGGCACCGGCGGCGGGGCCAACGGCTCCAAGCCGATCATCGACTTCGGTGGCGGCAGTCCCTCGCCGGCGCCGGTCACGCCCCCCGCCACGCAGGGCCCGCAGGACACCGGTGGCGCCGCCCCCGACGATCCGCCGATGTCGAACGGTTCCGGATCGGATTCGACCGCGGCGCAACCGGATCCGAAACCGTCGAGCCCCGGCCCGGCCCGCATGGCCGCGCCCGACCCGGGCCCGTCCTCCTCCTCCGGCGCCACCGGCGGTGTCGCGATGCCGCCGCCCGGGGGCAGCGGCGACCAGGACCACAAATCGCGTGACGGCCAGCTCGGCGTGACGACCCCGGCCGAGGCGGTGATGGTTCCGGCCGCCGTCATCGGCGATTTCGGTGACGACGCGATCTGATGACACCTCCCGACGACGAGCCCGAGGGCGACGAATCCGCCGAGGAGGCGGCCAACCCGTTCGACCTCGGCCTGCCGATGGTGCGGATGCCGTCGCGACGCCCCCGGCGTCGCCGCGGCACCCGTAAGCTCGCACGCCGCAACCGAACTCCCGGCGTGGACACCGTCGACCCGGACCGGGTGACGCCCGCCGACATCCTCCGCACCCACGACGTGGACCACCGTCCCGGTTCGGTATCGATCCGGCGGCACGACGGCGGCTGGGACGATATCGAACCCTCGGCGTACGGTCCACACGAGACAACCGCGGTCCATCCTCCGGTCGCGCCCGAGAACGGTGGTGTCGCGTTGCCGGACGAGTCTCGCGGGTTCGGGCCGGGGTACTCGGCCGGCCATCCAGCGGCGATCGCCTACCGGCAACCGGCGGAGGAGCCCGCGCCCGGCTACGGTGATGCGGAACCTGTTGCCGGCGAATCGGTTACCGGGTCGGGGTACGGCGGCCACCTGGCCGCGTCGGGATATGCCGATGGCGGCGTGGAGCCGGGACATCCGGAATCGGGGGGGCCTGCGGATGACTACTACGCGGCCGGTCCGACGCCTCGGGGCTACTCCGCCCGGCACTCGGAGGACGAATATCCCTCGGCGGCGGCCGCATCCGGTTATCCGGTGACGGAGTCCGCGTCCTATCCGGTGACGGAGTCGTCGGATGAGCGTGTGGCGCAGGGATATTCGCAGCCGGAGTCCGGTGATGCGGCGGGATGGCCGGAGTCGCAACGGGGTTCGTCCGACGAGCGGTCCGGCGGCTGGGAGCAGTGGCTGGATTCGAGTTCGCCGCGGGCCGAACCGCAGCAGCTCACCTCACATGTGCAGATCCGTGGTTACGAAGGGGACGACGACTACGAGGAGGAGCGCGTCACGGCGCCTTCTCTGGTCGATCGGTCCGGCGGGAATCCCGGTCTGCGCCTGCGGCATCCGCGGCGCGCGGGTGGCGGTAGCGAACGCGGCAGCGGCAACCGGCCGATGGCGCTGCTGATCATGCTGGGCCTCGGGATCGTGGTGGTGGCGGTGCTGCTGGTGGCGCTGCACAGTGCCCAGCGCCGCACCCCGAGCCAGGCGGCCTCGCCGGCATCGACGCGAGTGCCGGTCGCCGCGGGCTCCGCGGTGCCCAGCACCGCCGCCGCGCCGGCGGGGGCGATCGCGGCCGAGGGGTGTGAGCAGAAGCGCGGCAGCGATGTGATGTCGGGCACCGACCCCGGCGGCACCGGCAGCGGTCCGGACGCCATCTTCGCCTTCGAGCGGGCGTACTACGTGCAGCGATCCGGTTTCGCGGCGCGGGCCGTGGTGGCCGACGACGCGACCGTGCCGCCCGCCGATCAGATCCAGCGCGGGATCGATCAGGTGCCGTCCGGCACCCGCTACTGCGTGCAGATCACCCGCGCGGGCATTGCTTCCGACACCGACGGGCAATGGGAGGTGCGGCTCACCCAGCAGAAGCCGGGCGAGTCGCCGCGCACCTTCACCCAGATCGTCGGCACCCGTACCGCCGGCGCCCGCACCCTGATCACCACCATCGCCGGGGCCTGACGCGCTTCGGGCCGACCCGTCGGCCGATTGCGGTCCGGGTACAGGTTGCGGGTCGACTCGGCCGAGCGTTTCGGGTCGGGTGTGGTCGCCGTTCGGGCCGGTCCCGGTGGGCGGTTCCCCTCGGGGTGCGGGCCGCGGATCAGTTCGATTCGCTCAGTCGTCCCCGGTCCAGGTGCCAGCGGCGGGTGGCGCGGACGTTGTCGAGCATGCGGCGGTCGTGGGTGACCAGCAGCAGGGTGCCGTCGAAGGATTCGACCGCCTCCTCCAGCTGCTCGATCGCGGGCAGGTCCAGGTGGTTGGTCGGCTCGTCGAGCACCAGCAGGTTCACGCCGCGGGCCTGGAGCAGCGCCAGTGCCGCGCGGGTGCGCTCACCGGGGGAGAGAGTGTCGTTGGGCCGCAGCACATGTGGGCCACGCAGGCCGAATTTGGCCAGCAGGGTGCGCATGTCGGCGTCGTTCCAGTCCGGGATCTGCGCGCCGAAGGTGTCCACCAGGGTGGCGTCGCCGCGGAACAGCCCGCGCGCCTGATCGACCTCGCCGATCGCCACGCCGGAGCCGAGCGCGGCGGTTCCGGTGTCCGGCCGGATCTTTCCGAGCAGCAGGGCCAGCAACGTGGACTTCCCGGAGCCGTTCGCGCCGGTGAGCACGATCCGGTCACCCCAATCGACCTGTGCGGTCACGGGTCCCAGCGTGAAGTCGCCGCGAGTGACGGTCGCCTGCGACACCGTCGCGACCACCGCGCCGCTGCGCGGGGCGGCCGCGATCGACATCCGCAGCTCCCATTCCTTGCGCGGTTCCTCCACCGCGTCGAGGCGTTCGATGCGGCGCTGCGTCTGCCGCACCTTCGACGCCTGCTTCTCGGTGGACTCCTGGCGCATCTTGCGACCGGCCTTGTCCGAGTCACGGGTCTTGCGGCGGGCATTGCGCACACCGTGCTCGAGCCAGTTGCGCTGCATGTTCTGCCGGGCCTCCAGCCCCGCCTTGGTGTCGGCGTACTCCTCGAACGCCTCCCGCGCGTGCCGCCGGTCGATCTCGCGCTCGGCCAGATACGCCTCGTACCCGCCGTCGTAGACACCGACCTGGTGCTGCGCGAGATCCAGCTCCACGACGCGATTCACGGTGCGCGCCAAGAACTCTCGGTCGTGGCTGATCACCATCAGCGGCACCCGCACCGCGGTGACGAACCGCTCCAGCCGGGCCAGCCCGTCCAGGTCGAGATCGTTGGTGGGTTCGTCGAGCAGCAGCACGTCGAAGCGGGACAACAACACCGACGCCAGCCCGGCGCGCGCGGCCTGCCCGCCGGACAGTCCCGTCATCGGGGTGTCGAGCCCGGTGGGCAGCCGGTCGGTCAGGCCCAGATCGGCGGCCACCTCCTCGGCCCGCTGCTCCAGATCGGCGCCGCCGAGGGCGAGCCAGCGCTCCAGCGCGGGGGAGTAGTCGTCGTCGCCTCCGTCGCCGAGCCGCTCGGCCGCGGCGTCCATCGTCCGCTGCGCGGCGGCGACCCCGGTGCGGCGGGCCAGGAATTGCAGCACGGTCTCCCGGGCGATCCGCTCGGGCTCCTGCGCGAGGTATCCGACCGTCGCGTCCGGCGGGCTGAGGATGATCTGCCCGGTCTGCGGCGTGCGCTCGGCCAGCATGCGCAGCAGCGTGGATTTGCCCGCGCCGTTCACGCCGACCAGGCCGATCACATCGCCGGGGGCCAGCACCAGATCGAGGTCGCTGAACAGGATGCGCTCACCGTGGCCGGCGGACAAACCCTGTGCGTGCAGTGTCGTGCTCACCAGAAGAGTCTGGCGGGTGTCCATCGGTCGGCTGCGAGCGGGCCGCGAGGATGTCACGATGGGACCGGCATCTCGCCGTACCCACCGTGAGAGGGGGCTCGTGATCACTTCGGACGATCTGCCCGGTCTGGACCTGCCGAGCGTGGACACCCACTCCGACCTCAGCGGGTTGGGTGGAGTCGAACTGCACCCGGATCACACCGGTCCGGCCGATACGGAATCCGTGCACGGCGACCACGGCATCGATGTCTGGACCGACCTCGACCACGACGGCCTGGCCGACCACGTCACCATCATGGACACCGACGGCGATTACGCGGCGTGGGAGTTCCACCACCATCCCGACGGAACCAGCGAGTGGGTGCGCACCGACCGCGGCCATCTGGGCGACACCGGGCACGCCAACCGGAGCAGGTGAGATCCGGCTCGGTCGGTATCCGGCTCATCGGCCGAGTCCGGTGCGGCGCCGATGTCCGGCATCGTTCCGCTCACGAGGCGATGCGCGCCGAGGTGGAACCGGCGGCCCGGCCGATGCGTCGAACTGATATCGGGACAGCTGTAGGGGTCGAACGAATCCGAGTCGAAGGGGTTGGGGATGAGCAGCGTTGACGAGCTTCGTGTCGATCCGCCGGGCCTGCGGCAACTGGCGGAGCGGGCCCAGCAGTCGGCCGATGCGCTGGGCCGGTATTCGGAACAGCTGGGCGACATCGGTTTCGGTGCCGCCATCGCCGGTCGCGACTATGCGGAGCACGGGCAGGCGGTGCGGGCCGGGGTGGCCCGCGTCGCCGGCCGGCTGCGACAGTGGAGTGACGACACCGCCGCCACCGCGGCGGCGATGCGTTCGGCCGCTGCCTCGTATACGGCCGCCGAACAACACAATTCGCAGCACGCCGCCGATACCGGCAACCGATGACAGCCGTCGAGAGGTGAGAGGGCGATGCCGAACCCCCAGCCGGACCCCGGCCCCCAGGGCAGCGTCGACGACATCCTGGACTACGGAGCGTACGGACTGCGCTGTGTGCTCGAGTTCTATCCGGAGTACCACCGGGCCTTCGGCTCCGGCCCGGAGAACGCCTCCACCGCCGCCGATTTCCAGCGCCTGTACGACCAGGAACGCGGCATGGACCTGGCCGGACTCGGCGGCGTCCAGCAGCAGTTCACCACCGCGCTGTCCGGCGCCGGCGAGCAATGGCAGGCGCAGCGCGATCTGCTGACCGGACTGCCGGGAGTGTGGCAGGGCGGCACGGCGGCGGAGACGGCCGCGACCGTGTGGTCCGATCGGCTGCGCGATGCCGAGGAGGAGCGACAGTACGCGCAGCAGGCCGCCGCGGCGCTCGGCGCGGCGGTCCCGGCCCTGCGCGCGGCCGTGTACCGAAAGGCCTGCGCCACTCTCGAACTGCTCGAACACGGTGAGGTGACCGTCGGAGGCAAGTCCCCGGAGGACGTCCGGCGACTGACGGACGCGTACCTGGCTCACCCGCTCGCCGATCGGGCAGGCGCCGCGGACTGGCTGGAGAGCACATTCAAGCCGGACATCGAGAGCAAGGTACGGATCTTCACCGAACTCTGCCGCCTGACCCGCGACGCCGTCGAACAGCCCTTCCTGCTCGTCGCACAGGCGCTGAACGCCGCACCCGACTCACCGCCGACCGTGAGCGCCACCCGGGCCACCGATCCCGAACACTCCTCGGCGAATCGAGACGGCCTCGGCCACCCGGAACCCACCGCCCCGGACATTCCGGACATCGCCGCCGGTCTTGCCACGCTGAGCCAGGTGGCGGACGACGCCGGATCACTGCTCGCCACCCTCGACCGAACCCTGCCGGACCGGTCCGGCCTGCTCGGGCAAGCAACCGACCAAGCCACGGCGGCCCTGCACGGCCTGCTCGGGCAGACGACCGATCAAGCCACCGCCTTGCCCGGTCTGCTCGGGGCGACGGCCGATCAAGCCATGACAGCGCTGCACGGCCTACTGGGACAGGCAACCGATCAAGCCACAGCCGCCTTGAACGGCCTCCTCACCCCGACTCCGCTACCCACCGGCACCGATCCGGCTGCCGCTGATTTCGACATAGCCGGCCGCCACCTGGAAGTTCGTCTCGACGACGGCGCACTGACAGTGGACCTGACCGACCGCGACGACCACAAGACCTATTCCGCGACGCTGGACGACCACGGCAACCCGGTGATCACCACCGAGGACCACGCCCCCGCCGCCGCGCCACCCACCCCCGACCCGAACGACCCCGCCGCTCCGGAAGCCCGAAAACTCGCTCCCCGCAACGACTCTCCACGACCGGCGGAATCCGACGCCGGTCAACCTGCTCCACAGCCACAGCCACAGCCACAGCCACAGCCACAGCCACAGCCACAGCCACAGCCACAGCCACCGGTTCCACCCCGGCCCGACCCCGGTCAGCCGACCAGCGCCCAGCCCTTCGACACCGGCGCCGATCTGGCCGAGGCCGGTCCGCTCTGATCGCTCGCCGGAGAATCACCCTTATGGACTACGCGGCCGAAATCGAGCGTCACGCGGCCGAACACGCTCACCGCATGGACCGCTTGGTGGACGAACTGCACGAGATCCGGCAGCGCACGGCCGCCAGCGCCCGTGCCGCCGACCGCCGAGGCGCTGCTGCCCATCGACCGCCCCGAAACGCGCAGCCGAGCGGCCCCTGCCCGCCCGGCGGGCCATCGGCTCAGGCCGACACCATTTCGATGACTCCGCAAGCAGCGCAGTCGAACTCGCTCGACCCGGTACCGACGATCCCGCCCGCCGCACCGGAGAACATGCCGGCACGGCAGCACCACGCCGAATCGGCCGGCCCTCTCGCGACCGAGGAGACTGCGCGGGTCGAGGCGTCCCGGGTGGCGGACGAGGCCCGCCGCCGGGCCGAACTCCGTGCCGCGGTCGTCCGGTCCGCCGCCGCTCGCCGAGCCGGTGAAACGGTCGAGCCCACCGATCCGGAGGAGCCGTACTACCGGCCGCGCTGGTCGTGATCCACACCGATTGCGCAGTTCACAGCGCCACGCGGGCCGGAGAAGTCGTCGGGCTCGGCGTAGCCGGGTGATTCGGTGAACCGCCGGGTGGGACCGGTGTTCCGGCCTGGCTTGCGGTACACCCACGGTCACACGTGGTGTCGTACGTCGCGCCGGTGCACTCCTCGGATGCGGCGAAGTCACCGCCCGACCCGCACCTACTTGCGCAGCAGTTGCACCAGTTGCACGACCTGCCGGCCCGACAGCCGCGAGTTCTCGTCCTCGAGTTCTTCGAGCTCGTCCGCCACCGGGTTCGGATCCACGGCCGTGGTGTGCGGCAGCCGCGCCTCCGGATCGGCGAAGGCCTCGAACTTCTTGTCGCCGAGCAGTTCGTAGCTCAGATAGCCGACCAGCAGGGCGCGGGTGAGGCGTTCGGTGCGCGGCTCGTGTTTGCCGGCGCCGAGCGCCGCGAGGAGGCGGCGGCCCGCCACCATGCCGTTGTGCGAGGCGCCGTCGACCGTCCGGAGCACCAGCGGCCCGCCCCAGGCGCGGGCCAGCGGCAGCGCGTTGCTGCCGACCGATTCGATATCGGTGTCACCGGCCACGATCAGCGCCGGGATGTCGATCTTGGGCGCCAGCGACTCCCCGGCGGGCGCGGTGTGCGCCGGATACAGGGCGGCGACCGCGCCGACCGGCCGTTGCGCGGCGGCGATCACGGCCGCTCCGGCGCCCATGCCGTGCCCGGCGAGCGCCACCCGCTCCGGGTGCACGGTGACGTTGCCCTCGCCCAGCCGGACCCCGGTGAGGATGTCGAGGGTGGTGAGCAGGTCCAGGGCGAGGTTCAGGTGCGAGGGCACGGGCCCGCGCTCCGAATCCGGCGCGGCGGCCACGAAGCCCCACGACGCCAGATGCTGGAGCAGCCGCACGTAATTGCCCGCGCCGCTGAGCCAGCCGTGCCCGAAGGCGACGGCCGGGAGGTTGGTGCCCCGCTCGGGGGTGAACACCACGCCGGGCTGGCCCGCGACGGCCAGATTGCCGCCCAGCACCCGATGCGGGCCGGGGCTCGTGAGGAGGTTCAGGAGCGATTTCGCAGACGCCGACACAATGCAGAACCTTACCGGCCGGTCACAGCGAAGCCAGGCCGTCGGACCCGGCAATCGAACGCGGCTCCCAGTAGGGTGGTGGACCATGTGCGGAATCGTGGGATACGTCGGATATCGGGACGCGCTCGGCGTCGTCGTTGACGCGCTGCGCCGCATGGAATACCGCGGCTACGACTCCGCCGGCGTCGCGATCCTGGACGGCGCGGGCACCATCAGCGTCGAGCGCCGGGCCGGTCGGCTGGCCAATCTGGAGGCCGAACTGGCCGAGCCGGGCGCGGTTTTCGCCGGCACCACCGGGATGGGTCACACCCGCTGGGCCACCCACGGCGCTCCCACCGATCGCAACGCCCACCCGCATCGCGACGCCACCGGCAAGGTGGCCGTGGTGCACAACGGCATCATCGAGAACTTCGTGCCGCTGCGCCGCGAGCTCGAGGACGCGGGCGTGGAACTGCTCAGCGATACCGACACCGAGGTCGCGGTGCACCTGGTGTCGCGCGCCTACGCGGACGGCCCCACCGCCGGTGATTTCGTCGGCAGCGCGCTGGCCGTGCTGCGCCGCCTGGAGGGTGCGTTCACACTGGTCTTCACCCACGCCGATCATCCCGGCGTGATCGTCGCGGCCCGCCGCTCCACCCCGCTGGTGGTGGGTGTCGGCAAGGGTGAGATGTTCATCGCCTCGGATGTCACGGCATTCATCGAGCACACCCGCGACGCGGTGGAGCTCGGCCAGGACCAGGCCGTGGTGATCACCGCCGACAGCTACACCGTCACCGATTTCCACGGCAACACCGGCGTGCCGATCCGCCCGTTCCTGATCGACTGGGATCTCGCCGCCGCCGAGAAGGGCGGCCACGACTACTTCATGCTCAAGGAGATCGAGGAGCAGCCCGCCGGTGTCGCCGACACCCTGATCGGGCATTTCGCCAACGGCCGCATCGTGCTGGACGAGCAGCGGCTCGCCGATCAGGAGCTGCGCGAATTCGACAAGGTGTTCGTCGTCGCCTGCGGCAGTTCGTATCACGCGGGCCTGCTGGCCAAGTACGCGATCGAGCACTGGACCCGGCTGCCGGTCGAGGTGGAGCTGGCCAGCGAATTCCGCTACCGCGACCCGGTGCTGGACCGGTCCACGCTGGTGGTGGCGATCTCGCAGTCGGGGGAGACCGCCGACACGCTGGAGGCGGTGCGGCACGCCAAGGAGCAGAAGGCCCGGGTGCTGGCGATCTGCAACACCAACGGCGCGCAGATCCCGCGCGAATCCGATGCGGTGCTGTACACCCGGACCGGTCCCGAGATCGGCGTGGCCTCCACCAAGGCGTTCCTGGCCCAGATCACCGCCAACTATCTGGTCGGCCTGGCGCTGGCCCAGGCCCGCGGCGTCAAATATCCCGACGAGGTGGCCCGCGAGTTCGGTGAGCTGGAGGCGATGCCGAAGCTGGTGGAACGGGTGCTGGAGTCCGCGCCGCAGATCCGGGCCATCGCACGGCAGTTCGCGCACGAGCCGACGGTGCTGTTCCTCGGCCGCCACGTCGGTTATCCGGTGGCGCTGGAGGGTGCGCTGAAGCTCAAGGAGCTGGCGTACATGCACGCCGAGGGCTTCGCCGCCGGTGAGCTGAAGCACGGCCCGATCGCGCTGATCGAGGACGGGCTGCCGGTCATCATCGTGATGCCGTCGCCGAAGGGCCGCGCGGTGTTGCATTCGAAGCTGCTGTCGAACATCCGCGAGATCCAGGCCCGCGGCGCGCGCACGATCGTGATCGCGGAGGAGGGCGACGATACGGTCCGGCCCTTCGCCGATCATCTGATCGAGATCCCGGCCGCGCCGACCCTCTACCAGCCGCTGCTGTCCACGGTGCCGTTGCAGATCTTCGCCGCCGAGGTCGCCCAGGCGCGCGGCTACGACATCGACAAGCCGCGCAACCTGGCGAAGTCCGTCACCGTCGAATAGGGGCCGGGTGCCGGACGACTGCGGCCCGGACCAGGTCCTCGACGACCGCCTCCGGGGCGATGAGCTGGATGCTGCGGTTGGTGACCAGGGTCGCGATGCCGTGCACAGTCGTCCACAGGCTCAGCGTGCGGTCTGGCCCCGCGCCCGCGAACCACGACGACGTGCGCGACCGATGCGCTGATGCGCGAGCCGACGGCCCGATCCGGCCGTCGTTACGTCGACCACCACGCCACCGCCTTCCGCACGGCGGTGTGAGATGTCTCGCAGTGGGCGGCCGATGGTCACGATGCGCGAATCGGGCACTGCCCGGTAGGTTGGGGACAGCACACGCCATCGGGCGGGGGCCGGTGAACGGTGCCCTGGTTGGCGTGTTATTGTTCCCAGGTTGTCTCGGCGAGGGTGAGGCACACACTCAGTGTCCTCACCGTGATCGACGTGGCTCGGCTATCCAGTCGTCCCATCGGTCTTTTCGTCGGACGAGCAGACCCTTTCGCCAGGGCAGACCCTGGCCAGCAGCAGACCGCCCGGATAGCCCGTAGGAGTAGATCCAGTCATGTCCGACGCCAGCCTTCTCGAAGCCACCGTCCGCACCGAGTTCGGTAAGGGCGCGGCCCGCCGCACCCGTCGCGACGGCAATGTGCCCGCCGTCCTGTACGGCCACGGCGAGGCCCCGAAGCATCTGTCGCTGAACGCGCAGGCGTTCGCCGCGATCCTGCGCGAGCACGGCACCAACGCCGTGCTGAACCTCGACATCGAGGGCAGCAAGCAGCTCGCGCTGACCAAGTCCGTGGTCGTGCACCCGATCCGGCGCTACATCGAGCACGCCGACCTGCTGATCGTGCGCCGGGGCGAGAAGGTCGTCACCGACGTGCACGTCACCCTGGTCGGCGAGGCCGCCTCGGGCACCCTGATCACGCAGGAGGCCACCACCCTCAGCGTCGAGGCCGACGCGCTGAACATTCCGACGACGCTGGAAGTGTCGATCGAGGGCATCGAGGCCGGCACCCAGATCACCGCCGGCCGGATCGCGCTGCCGAAGGGTGTCACCCTCGCGGGTGACCCGGAGGCCCTGATCGTCAACATCATCGCCTCGCCGACCGCCGAGGCGATGGAGGCCGAGGGTGGCGAGGCCACCGGCGGCGCTGCCGAGGGCGAAGCCGCCGAGTAACACCGGCGCTCAACGGTTTTCGATGACGGATTCCACCGCGTCCGGGCCGTCGCTCGTGGTCGGCCTGGGCAACCCCGGGTCCGAGTACGAGCGCACCCGGCACAATGTCGGTTTCATGGTCGCCGATGTGCTCGCCGAGCGCGTCGGCGGCCGTTTCACCGTGCACAAGAAGTCGGGCGCCGATCTGGTCGAGGCCCGGCTCGACGGCCGCAAAGTACTACTGGCCAAGCCGCGCTCGTTCATGAACGTGTCGGGGCGGCCGGTGGCGGCGCTGGCCAAATTCTTCTCCGTGCCGCCGACCGACGTGATCGTCGTGCACGACGAGCTGGACCTCCCGTTCGGCGCCATCCGGCTCAAGCGCGGTGGCGGCGAGGGCGGGCACAACGGCCTGCGCTCGGTCTCCAGCGCACTGACCACCAAGGACTATCTGCGGGTGCGCTTCGGCATCGGCCGCCCGCCCGGCCGCCAGGACCCGGCCGACTTCGTCCTCAAGCCGTTCGCCACGCCCGAGCGCAAGGATCTCCCGGTCTTCGTCGAACAGGCCGCCGATGCCGTCGAAACGCTGCTGCGCCTCGGTCTGGAACCCGCGCAGAACCAACTGCACTGAGCGCGGTCAGCCCGGGAACGTGAAGCGGGTCTGGGTGTAGGGATTCTTCCCGAACGCCAGCACCTTCGCCGGATCGATGGCGAACACCAGTCCGGTGCGGCCGTCGGCATCGCGGAAGCTGTTCTCCCCCACCGCGAAATCCCAGTCCAGTTCCGATTTCCACAGACCCGCCAGCCGCGCGAGCACCTCCCGATCGGTGACCCGGCCGGCGGTACCTTCCACCACCACATCCAATCCGGCGCGCAACGTATTGGTACCGGTGGTCAGCACACAGCGCGGGTCGGCGGCCAGGTTGCGGGCCTTCTGTTCCTGATCCCCGGTGCAGATGTGCAGCCGCTCCCGATCCCAGATCGCCGGAATCGGCGTCACATGCGGGCGGCCGTCGGCGCGCACGGTGGACAGCCAGAACATCTCCGAGGTGACGAGCACCTCGCGCACCGCCGACCAGGGCGGCGGCGCGGAACCGGGTTCGCTGAAGCGAGCGTCGAAGCTCGCCACCGGTTCCGCCGCGAGCACAGGGTCACCTGCGGACATGAATGCCGCCTTCCGATTCGGGACTGGTCGTCACAGAGAGGACGACGCCGCGGGTCCCGATTCATCGGTGCGGATTCGGATGCGCCGATCAGCGGCTCGCCGGTGCACCGATCAGCGGCTCGCCGCAGCACCGATCAGCGGCTCGCCGCTATGACCGCGAGCTCGTCCGCGAAGCGGTCCAGCTCGTCGAAGGTCACGAAGCAGTGCGGGGAGGCGCGCAGGACGGAGTCCAGGTGGCGTGCCGTCATGTCCAGCAGGGTGGAGCTGCGATGGCTGACGGTGACGGTGACGTCGCGCGCCAGCAGCCGATCGCGCACCTCCACCGGCGCGATGCCGTCGACGGTGAACGAGACTATGCCGGAACACTTCTCGCCCAGATCGCGGACGGTCACACCGGGGATGCCGGGCAGCGCCGCGCGCAGGTGCGCCGAGCGGTCGGCGATCGCGGCGTAGACCAGGTCGGGGCCGAGGTCGAGCAGGTAGCGGACGGCGGCGCCGAATCCGAGCCGGGCCGCCACATCGTGCTCCCAGAACTCGAACCGGCTCGCGTCCGGGGCGAGTAGGTATTTGTCCGGTTCCACCCAGGTCGCGCTGCGCAGATCCAGGCGACCGGGTTCCATCGTCGCCGCCGATTCCGGTCGCACATAGAGGAATCCGGTGCCGCGCGGCCCGCGCAGCCATTTCCGGCCGGTGGCGGAGAGAGCGTCGACACTCAGCGCGGCCACATCGATCGGCAGCTGGCCGGTGGACTGGCAGGCGTCCAGCAGCACCAGGGCGCCGACCCGGTGCGCCAGCGCGGTCACCTCCGCGACCGGGTTGATCAGGCCGCCGTTGGTCGGCGCGTGCACCAGCGACACCAGCTTCACGCGCTCGTCCAGCATCCCGGCGAACGCGTCGAGATCGAGCCGGCCGTCCGCGGCGGCGGGCACCGCCTCGACCACCGCACCGGTGGCCCGCGCGCGTTGCAGCGCGGCGATGGCATTGCTGGCATAGTCGGCCTGCGACAACAGGATTCGATCGCCGGGCGCCAGCGGCACCGAATAGAAGAAGTCGGACCAGGCTCGGGATGCGCTGTCGCTCAACGCGATACTGCTCGGCTCGGCGTTGATCAGAGTCGCGACAGCGGTTTTCACCGCGGCCAGATCGTCGAGCCGCTCGTTCGCCGCGCGGTAGCCACCGATCTCGGCCTCCCGCCGCAGATGGGCGATCGCGGTGTCGAGCACGATCCGCGGGGGCAGTGACGATCCCGCGCTGTCGAGGAACACCGGCGCGGGCCGGGACGGATCTGCGTAGGCGGGGATGTCGGCGCGCAGCCGCTGCTGATCGAGCACCTCATCGACAATAGAAGACCGCGGACCGTCGCCGGGCGCGCTCAGTCGGCCGTGCTCTCGATGACCGCGCGGATCAGGCGGGCCGAGCGGGCGGCGATCTCCTCGGGCGGACAGGGCCGATCCTGCTCCAGCCACCACACCACCGATTGCACGAACATCCCGGCCAGGACCGTCGGCACCAGATCGTCGGCGGTGTGGCCGGGGAAGTGCCCGGTCGTCGTCATGGCGGCCAGCGACGTCCGCATCCGGTCCGCGAACCACGGACTGCCCTTGCGGCCCAGCAACGCTCGGTACAACCGGTGGTAGGCGTCGATGTGCCGGAAGAAGCCGGCCCACCGTTCGCCCGGGGTGCGCTCGTCGGCGTCGTCGGCGGTCATCTCGGCCATCGCTTCGTCGAAGATCTGCTCGACCAGCGCGTACTTGTCGCGATAGTTGCGATAGAAGGCGGCCCGGCTGACCATCGCGCGGGTGGTGAGGTCGCCGACGGTGACGCGTTCGAAGCCGCGCTCCTCGATCAGCTCCACCAGGGCCTCGCGCAGCAGGGCGCGCGTGCGGCGGACGCGGACGTTCGGCGTGGCCGCCTGCGGCGGACGAGACAATGTCCGCCTCCTCGTCTCGTTCGGGACAGTCCGGCCGATTCGGCCCTGGTGTCCCGGTCGGCCGCGATCGAGACTGGACATGTCGTTCTCAGTGAGACAGGTTGTCTCATTCCATTCATTGTGTCAGATCGATCGTGTCGTCATCGTCGAGTGAGGAGTGCGCGGATGCGTGCTGTGTGTGTGCAGGATTTCGGGGCGCCCGAGGTGCTGGTCGTGGCCGAGGTGCCCGATCCGGAACCGGGTCCGGGGCAGGTGCTGGTGGAGGTGCAATCGGCCGGGGTGGGTTTCGGCGACGTCATCGTTCGTTCGGGCCGGTATCCGCTGCCGTTGCCGTGGATTCCCGGTATCGAGGTGGCCGGGCGGGTGGTGGCGATCGGCGCGGACGCCGACCCGGCGCTGCTCGGGCGCACGGTCGTCGCGACCACCGCCGGGCAGTCCGGCGGCTACGCCGAACGGGCCGTGGTGACCGCCGCCTACACCTTCCCGGTACCGGACGGACTGGATCTCGCGGTGGCGCTCACGGTGTTCCAGGCCGGGGCGGTGGCCCGCGGCCTGACGACGGCGATGCGGCTCGATCGCGCCGACACCGTGCTGATCACGGCGGCGGCCGGGCGAATCGGATCGCTGCTGGTGCAACTGGCCAAGGCGGCGGGTGCGACCGTCCTGGGCGCGGCGAGCGGGCCGAAACTCGCGGCGGTGACCGCGTTCGGCGCCGACGCGGTGGTCGACTACGGCGCCCCGGACTGGGCCGAGCGGGTTCGCGAGCTCACCGGTGGTCGCGGCGTCGACCTGCTGCTGGACTCGGTCGGCGGCGGGGTCGCGGAGACGGCGTTCACCCTGGTCGCCGATACCGGCCGGATCGGGTTGTACGGATTCGCGTCCGGGCGGTGGCCGGTGGTGGATCTGGACAGCCTGCGTCTGGGGCAGCGCGGCCTCACCCTCACGGGCCCGCTGGGCCTGGTGTTCCGCAAGTCCGGCGCCGAACAGCGCGACGACGCCGAGCAGGCGCTGGCGGCCGCCGCACAGGGCCGATTGCGGCCGCGGATCCACGCGACACTGCCGCTGGAGCGAGCGGCCGCCGCTCACCGCGACCTGGAGGATCGCCGGACCGTGGGCGCGATCGTGCTCTGTCCGTGACCGATCCGCGGCCGATCGGTCATTGCGACGAAAGATCAAGGTAACGAATCGGTCAGATTTTTTGTCGGTGGTGGAGGTTAGCCTGGTTTGAGTCGTTCGGCGGACCCGCAGGGCGGAAGAACCTCACCCCGCGGTCGGTTACAAGCGACACAGCTCGATATGCAGCGCAGCAACACAGGTACGGGCTGTCGCCGCCGGGAGTGGCGGCCACAGAGCGGAGGTTGGCGATGGCAGTCACAGCGGTACGGCCGGTGGCCGGGACGGGTACGGATATCTCCTCACGCGCCGCGGCCGAGGCGTATGTGGGCGGAGTGTGTTTCAAACAAGGGCCACCGGCGCTGGTCGGCGCCGAACTCGAATGGGTCACCGCACTCGGTGATCCATCGGCGCCCAGGCCCCAGCCCGATCTGATGGCCACCGCTCTGGGCCCGTACGCCCCCAGCTCCATCGCTCCGCAATCGCCCGCCCTCCCACTGCCCGGGGGCAGCCGGGTCACTCTCGAGCCCGGCGGGCAGGTGGAACTCTCCAGCGCTCCGTTCGCCGATCCGGCCGAGCTCTGTGAGAGGCTCCGATCCGATACCCGGCTGCTGCAAGAACTTCTCGAACCCCACTCCGTGCGCATGTATGCCGTCGCCGCCGACGCGGTGCGCGAACCGCAGCGGGTGCTGCGATTACCGCGCTACGCCGCGATGGAGCGAACCTTCGCCGGTCTGGGCCCGTTCGGCGCGCTGATGATGTGCAATACGGCGGCCGCGCAGGTCAGCGTCGACGCCGGCGCCGACCAGGCCGAGGTGACCGCCCGCTGGAACGCTCTGTACGCGATCGGGCCCGCGCTGCTGGCGGCCTTCGCCTGTTCCCCCACCCTGAGCGGCGCGCCCGAGGGCTCCTGGGCCTCGCAACGGATGCGGGCCTGGTTGCGGCTCGACAACGCGCGGGTGCGGCCACCGGTGCCGCACTGGTCCGAACCCGCCGTGGAATATGCCCGCTGGGCGCTCGACGTGCCGCTGCTCTGTGTGCGGCGGGCCGGTGACGCCGAATGTGACTGGGCCGCACCGCCGGGCGCCACCTTCGCCGATTGGCTGTGCGGCGCGCTGGACGACGAGATCGGCCGCCGGCCCGATCGCGAAGATCTCGACTACCACCTCACCACACTGTTTCCGCTGGTCCGCGCGTCCGGGCATCTCGAGGTGCGCTACCTCGACGCCCAGCCCGGCGACGGCTGGACGGTCCCGGTGCACGCCGTCACCGCGCTGCTGGCCACCCCCGCGACCGTGGCCGAGGCCACCCGCCTGGCCGCGGCCACTGCGGATCGCTGGTTGGAGGCGGCCCGGGTGGGCCTGGCCGATCCGGAGATCCGCACAGCCGCGGTCGAACTGCTGACCCTGGCCGCCGAGACGGCCACCACGGCCGAGGCCCGCACCGAACTGCATGCGGCCGCCCGCCGCTGCGCCCACCGCCGCAACCCGACCGGCGACCGGGTGCCGTCCGGAGCCTGGGCATGAGTGATCGAGTCCCGGAGGTCGCCACCGAGCGCCACTCCGGTGGTCTTGTCGTGCCCGGTCGGCGCGACCTGAGCGGGTACGGCGACAGCGGTGCGGGGCACGAGGTGGCGCAGCGGTATCAGGGAGACGGAGTTCGTTCATGACAGTTCGATTCACGGGAAGCGACCGGGCCGAGACCGAGCGGCTGCGCGACGAGATCGCCGAGGTACTGGCCCGGGCGCGGGCGCGTACCGCCGGGTTGACCGACAGCGTCGACGAGGCCGATCTCGTCGCACAGCATTCGCAGCTGATGAGCCCGCTGGTGTGGGACCTGGCCCACATCGGCAATCAGGAGGAGCTGTGGCTGGTGCGTGATGTCGGGTCCCGGCAGCCGGTGCGCAGCGATATCGACAATCTGTACGACGCCTTCCAGCACCCGCGGGCCGACCGGCCGGCGCTGCCGCTGCTGAATCCCGCCGAGGCCCGCGGCTATGTCGCGACCGTGCGCGACAAGGTGTGGGACGTGCTCGCGGACAGCCCGTTACGCGGCTCCCGGCTGGTCACCGATGGTTTCGCCTTCGGCATGATCGCCCAGCACGAGCAACAGCACGACGAGACCATGCTCGCCACGCATCAACTGCGATCGGGTGCGGCCGTATTGTCCGCGGCGCCCCCGCCGACGGCGCGGGTGGCCGTCTCCGGTGAGGTCGTGGTGCCGGCGGGCGAATTCGTCATGGGCACTTCGACCGATCCGTGGGCGCTGGACAACGAGCGCCCGGCGCATCCGGTGCCGGTGCCCGGCTTCGCCATCGACGTCGCACCCGTCACCAACGCGCAGTACCAGCACTTCATCGCCGACGGCGGCTACCGGCGCCCGGAACTGTGGTCGCCGCGCGGCTGGGCGCACCGCACCGAGGCCGGGCTCGAGGCCCCGCAGTTCTGGCAGCTCGGCGGCGACGACCAGTGGTGGCGGCGGGTTTTCGGCACCATGACACCGGTGCGCCCGCAGCAGCCGGTCGTCCACGTGTGCTGGTTCGAGGCCGAGGCGTACGCGAACTGGGCGGGCAAGCGCCTGCCGACCGAGGCCGAGTGGGAGAAGGCCGCCCGCTTCGACCCCGCCACCGGCGCCTCACGCCGCTATCCGTGGGGTGAGGAGGCCCCCGACGAGACCCGCGCGAATCTGGGCCAGCGCCACCTGGAACCGGCCGATGTCGGCGCCTATCCGGCGGGCGCGTCCGCACTGGGGGTGCATCAGCTCATCGGCGACGTCTGGGAGTGGACGTCCTCCGAGTTCCACGGCTATCCGGACTTCGCGGCGTTCCCGTATCGCGAATACTCCGAGGTCTTCTTCGGCGGCGACTACAAGATCCTGCGCGGCGGCTCCTTCGGTGCCGACCCGGTCGCGGTCCGCAGCACCTTCCGCAACTGGGACCACCCCATCCGCCGCCAGATCTTCGCGGGCTTCCGCCTCGCCCGCGACCTGCGAGCGGACGAGCGCTGATGTGCCGCCATCTCGGCTACCTCGGCCCCCCGGCCGCGGTCGGCGAGATCCTCACCCGCGGCCCCCACTCCCTGCGCACCCAATCCTGGGCCCCCCGCGACATGCGCGGCGGCGGCACCATCAACGCCGACGGCTTCGGCGTCGCCTGGTGGATGCCGACCACAGCCGTTCCGGCGGCGGTTCCGGTTCCGGCGGCGGTTCCGGTTCCGGCGATGTCGGCCGCCCGCTACCGGAATGCCGCGCCGATCTGGACCGATCCGGCCGTGGACGAGGTGCTGCCGCAACTGCATTCGACGGCGGTACTGGCCGCGGTGCGATCGGCGACGGTCGGCATGCCGGTCGAGCGTGCCGCATGCGCCCCCTTCACCTCGGGCCGCTGGGCCTTCAGCCACAACGGCCGAATACCGGACTGGCAGCAGGTGCTCACCGCGGTGGCCGCCGAATTCGGTTCGCCGCCACTACTGGACGCCGAGGCGCACACGGATTCCGCCGCGCTGTGGGTGATTCTGCGTGGCGTGCTCGACAGCGGCGGCCCGCCCGACGCCGCTGCTGCCGCTGCCGCCCACGCCGATACCGCCCGCGCTGATGCATCCGGGGCCGGTGATCCGGCGGAGGCGCTGCGGCGGGTGACGCTGGCCGTGCTGGCGCGAGCGCCGGAGGCCCGGCTGAACCTGCTGCTCGGCGAGGGCGAGACGCTGTGGGCCACCACCCGGCATCACTCGTTGTCGGTGCTGGTCACCGACGAGCTCGCGGTGGTGGCCTCCGAACCCTACGACGACGATCCGCGCTGGCAGGCGGTGCCGGAACGGCAATTGGTCACGCTGCGGCCCGGCCTGCTGTCCATCGTCCCGCTCGATCCGGATCCGACCCGATGACCGTGCCGGTCGCACACCGCGGCACCGGCATTCACGACGACAACCGAAAGGCGGGTCTGCTCATGACCGCACCCACGCTGGACATCCATCTGACCGACGACGACCTCACCGCCGCACTGCGATCGGATGCCCGGCGCGGGCTCACCTCGGACCCGAAGTGGCTGCCGCCCAAATGGTTCTACGACGCCCGTGGCAGCGAACTGTTCGAGGCGATCACGGCGCTGCCGGAGTACTACCCGACCCGCACCGAGCGGGCCCTGCTGGAGCGGGTGGTCGGTGACATCGCCCGGATCTCCCGCGCCGAAGTGCTGGTCGAACTCGGCGCCGGCTCCGCCGCCAAGACCCGCCTGCTGCTCCAGGCGCTCGGCGCCGAAGGCCCCCTGAAAACCTATGTTCCACAGGACGTCTCGGAGGCGGCGCTGCGTGGCGCCGCCGACGAGATCAGCGCCGAGTTCCCCGGCTTGTCGGTGCACGGCGTGGTCAGCGATTTTACCGACACCCTGCGCAATCTGCCCCGCGGCGGCCGCCGGATGATCGCCTTCCTCGGCGGCACCATCGGCAACCTGGTCCCCGCCGAACGCGCCGCCTTCCTGGCCGGTGTCCACGACGTCCTCGAGCCCGGAGAGCAACTGCTGCTCGGCGCCGGCCTGGTGATCGATCCGGCCATCCTGGTGCCCGCCTACGACGACGCCGCAGGCGTCACCGCAGAATTCAACCGCAACGTCCTGTACGTGCTCAACGCCCGCCTGCGCGCCGATTTCGATCCGGAGGCCTTCGCCCACGTCGCCGTCTGGGACGCGGCCAACGAATGGATCGAAATGCGCCTGGAAGCCACCCGCGACATGACCGTCACCGTCACCGACCTGGAACTGGTCCTGGACTTCGCCCGCGGTGAACAACTCCGCACCGAGATCTCGGCCAAGTTCCGGATCGACGGCCTGACCGGAGAGCTCGCGGCGGCAGGATTCGCCACCGAGCAGGTGTGGACCGACCCGGACAACCGCTTCGCCTTGTTCCTCGCCGAGCGACGTTGAGCCGCCCCGGGAATCGCCGCAGCCGCACTGAACCGGTCCGGGTGCCGCTGCCCCGGACCCCGCGCTGACGCAGCGAATGGTCGCCGGGGCTGTGCCCGGCGACCGGGCCCGGCATGCCCCTGCCGGTTCGGATTGCACGGTGTCCGAGCGGGGCACGACGCGGCCGGACGGTGGGCGGGTCCGGGAAGGTCACAGTACGCGGGCCGGTGAGCCGCGCACCCCGATCGTCCCGCTTGCGCAGCCGCTACCGCGCACATCAGGCCGGCGAGGTGGCTGCTCGGCCGAAGTGCCGGGCGAAGAACCGGACCGCGCTGTCGGCCTCGAACCGGGGCAGATCCTTGTGCTTGCCCGAGTTCACGTGCAAGGACTTCTCCTTCGAGGCGAAGGCGTCGAACAGCGCGAGACCCTCCTCGCGTGAGATGTGCTCGTCGTCCCACTGGAGGTCGAACTCGATCGGAACGGTGATCTGCTTCGCCTTGTCGGCCAGGACATCGGGCCAGTGCTGACCGAAGACCGCCGCCGTGATCCGGGGTTCGGTCGCCAGGAACTCCCGGAGATCGGCGGCGGCGGGCCGGTCGGCTTCTGGGGGATCAACATAGGCACCGCGATCGGCATACCGTTCGTGGGAATCGAAAAGAGTGCACGGTTGGTGCCTTTCGGGAGTGCCTTGTTGCCGAAGCGCTCCCGGCGACACCTACATTGATCGCCCGACCGTGAAGAAAGGAGGGAGCACCCACAGGGATACAGCGTTCATGGGTCTCACCTCCTCGGCAGAAGTCGCGGTCGACGAAAAGCTATCAGCCCGACCATGATCGCGGCCAGCCCATTTCGACGCCACCTGATCACAACCCCGGACAGCCCCCGATTCGGGTGCAGCCGAGCCCGATTCGGGCGGAACCAGCCGGACTCTGGAGTGACCGCACGCGGCCCAACCTGTCAGTCGTGCATACCCGCCACCGCGGTCAGCCATTCGACCAGCGGGCGCATAGCCTGCCAGGATTTGCGGACCTCGGTGCCGGCCCGAGCGGATTCCAGCCAATCCGGCGCGCCGAACTCCTTACCGACCGTGATTGCCTTGCGGCGCAACAGATCGATGCGGGGATGGTCGGCGTCGTACCCCTTCGGCCGGGTCTTCAGCTGCTCGCCCCCGACGGAATACCCCGCCTTCACCGCCTTCGCGAGGATCTTCTCCAACTCGGGCCCGCGCACATCGTCATCGATGGTGGTACGCAACCGAGCCAGCTGAGCGGGCGTGGTGGCATAGATCCCTCCGGCGACGAACAGCCCGGGCGCGCCGATCTGCACATACCAGCCCACACTGGGCCCGGTCGCGACGAAGGCCCCCTGATGATTCTTGTAGGGCACCTTGTCCTTGGCGAACCGGACGTCACGATAGGGACGGAAGACCTTGGCGGTCCCGAAGTCGGCCTCCAGATCGGCGACCAGCGCCGCCATCGGCGCGCGCACCGCCGTGTCGTAGACATCCTTGTGGGCGCTCCAGAACGACTTGGAATTGTCGGCCTCCAGGTCCTCGTAGAAGTCGAGGCCCGCGAGCGGGAATCCGGTGAATCGGCTCACGAGATCAACCTACTCACCGACACCGACAGTCAATCCCCGGGCTCGTCCACGACCTCCATGGCGGCAAGCTCGGCCGGCCGATCATCCTCGGCACGTTCCTCCGCACGGTGCCGACGAGCGGTCCACTCCTCGGACAGCTCACGATCGATGCCCAACCGGCCCTCGTCGTCGTTCTCGTGATACCGAATGACCAGGTCTTCCGGCGGATCGGTGATGTACCGCTCGTAGGCGCGCACCTCGTCCGCCTGATCGTCGTCGCCCAGATCGTCGTCGAGATCGAGCTCGTCGTCGTCCTCGTCGTTCATGTCGAGAACCTCGTCGATCAACCCGTCGTCGTCGCGTTGGTCAGTCACGGCCACCCACCACCTCTCGGCGCACCCAGCTCACCTGCAGCAACCCGTTGCGATCCATGTCCACGCTACCCCTGCCCTGCCGTACACCAAATACCTGCGCGAACGTCAAGAATTACATCACCACGTTAGCGGCCGGCCCATTCTGTACCACCCCGTTCGCGGCCGGCTCGTTGTTCCGCGGCCGATCGCAATGCGACGAAGGAGCAAGCGATCGGCCGCGGAACAACGAGCCTTGGGGGCCGCGAACCGCCGAAGCGAAGCGGAGGCCAAAAATACAGCTCAAGCGTTACCGTTGAACAGGCCGGTGACCGAACCGTTCTCGAATACCTCACGGATGGTGCGGGCCAGCAGCGGGGCGATGGACAGCACCGTCAGCGTCGGGAACTTCTTGTCCTCGGTGATCGGCAACGTATTGGTGACGATCACCTCCTTGGCGCCGCAGGCCGACAGCCGCTCGGCGGCCGGCGCCGACAGCACGCCGTGGGTGGCGGCGATGACGACATCGCCCGCGCCCGCCTCGCGCAGCACGCGGACGGCCTCGGCGATGGTGCCGCCGGTGTCGATCATGTCGTCGATCAGGATGCAGGTGCGGCCGTCGACGTCACCGACCGGCCGATGCGACTTCACCTGGTTCGGCACCAGCGGGTCGCGGGTCTTGTGGATGAACGCCACCGGGGCGCCGCCGAGCGAGTCGGCCCACTTCTCGGCCACCTTCACCCGGCCCGCGTCCGGCGACACGACGGTGATGTTGTCGAGGGTGTAGTGGTTGCGCACGTACTCCGAGAGCTGGATCAGCGCGTGCATGTGGTCGACCGGGCCGTCGAAGAAGCCCTGGATCTGGTCGGTGTGCAGGTCGACGGTGATGATCCGGTCGGCGCCGGCGGTCTTGAGCAGATCGGCGACCAGGCGGGCGGAGATCGGCTCCCGGCCGCGGTGCTTCTTGTCCTGACGCGCGTAGGGGTAGAACGGCAGCACCGCGGTGATGCGCTTGGCCGAGCCGCGCTTGAGCGCGTCGATCATGATCAGATGTTCCATCAGCCACTGGTTCAGCGGCGCGGGGAAGCTCTGCAACACGAACGCGTCACTGCCGCGGACCGATTCCTCGAAGCGGACGAAGATCTCACCGTTGGCGAAATCGCGGGCAGTTTGCGGAGTGATGTGAACGTCGAGTTCTTTCGCGACCTGTTCTGACAACTCCGGGTGAGCGCGCCCGGAGAACAGCATCAGGTTCTTCTGGTTGTCGGTCGAGAACGCGGTCACTCTGTGTTGCCATCCTTTTGCTCGGTTGCCTGACTCGCCCTGTCGTTCGCCGCGAGCGCCTTTGCTGCGGCTATGGCTGCCGCGGTCCCGGGTCGGCTCCGCTGCACCCAGCCCTCGAGGTTGCGCTGTGCTCCGCCCGACACGGCGAGCGCCCCCGGCGGAACATCTCTGCGCAGCACAGTACCCGCCGCCGTATAGGCCCCGTCACCCACGGTCACCGGAGCTATGAACATGGTGTCGCTGCCGGTCCGGACGTGTGATCCCACGGTCGTGTGATGTTTGCGTACCCCGTCGTAGTTGACGAAAACGCTGGACGCGCCGATGTTGCTGTGCTCGCCGACGGTGGCATCGCCGACGTAGGTCAGGTGCGGCACCTTGGAGTGGGCTCCGATGGTGGCGTTCTTCGCCTCGACGAATGCCCCGAGCTTGCCTGCCTGCCCGAGCACCGTGCCGGGTCGTAGGTAGGTGAACGGCCCGACGGTGGCGCCGGGCCCGATGGCCGCGCCCGTGCCGTGGGTGCGCACCACGCTGGCGCCGTCGCCGACGATCACGTCGGTGAGGGTCGAATCCGGCCCGATCTCCGCGTCCTCGCCGATCACGGTGTTGCCCAGCAGCTGGACACCCGGGCGCAGCACCGCGTCGCGGCC
This sequence comes from Nocardia sp. alder85J, assembly GCF_020176955.2. GTDB lineage: Bacteria > Actinomycetota > Actinomycetes > Mycobacteriales > Mycobacteriaceae > Nocardia. The sequence goes on along the minus strand of NZ_JAIUCZ020000007.1, from coordinate 456,880 downwards.
GATGCGGACCTCCGAGTCCACCCAGGTGGTGGCCGGATCGATGACGGTGACCCCGGCGCGCATGTGCCGCTCCAGGATGTAGCGGTTGAGCGTGCGGGCGGCCTCGGCCAGCTGCACCCGGTCGTTGACGCCGGTCACCTTCGCCGCGTCCAGCAGCCGGGCGCCGTGCACCGGATGCGCGGCCTCGCGGGCGAGCTCGAGCACATCGGTCAGGTACAGCTCGTGCTGCGCGTTGGCGGTGGTCAGGCGGCCGATCATGGTGCGCAGCACCGTCACGTCGAAGACGTACACACCGGAGTTGACCTCACCGATGGCGGCCTGCTCGGGGGTGGCGTCGGCGTGCTCGACAATGCCCTGCACATGCCCCTCGGCGTCGCGGACGATGCGGCCGTAGCCGTTCGGATCGTCCGGCACGAAGGTGAGCACGGTGACCGCCGACCGCTCCTGATAGCTGCGGTGCTCGGTGAGCAGCGCGGACAGCGTGTCGCCGTCGAGCAGCGGCACGTCCGCGGAGGTCACGATCAGATCGCCGGTGAAGCCCGCCGGTAAGGCGGTGAGCGCGCACTGCACCGCGTGACCGGTGCCGAGCTGCTGCTCCTGGATCGCCTGGGTGATCTCGCGGCCGAGATCGGCGGCGGCGGCGCGGACGGCCGCGCCGACCTGATCCCGGTCGTGTCCGACCACGGTGATCAGGTGGACCGGGTCGATCTCGCTCGCCGCATGCAGCGCGTGCGCGAGCATGCTGCGGCCGGCCATGGAATGCAACACCTTGGGAGTTTTGGACCGCATTCGTGTGCCGGCACCGGCGGCGAGAACGACGACGGCGGTCTGCTGTGGCATGGATCTCCCTCGGCTGCCTGTCATCGTTGCGGGTGGGCTGTCGTGTCGGGTGTTGCTCCGCCGCCAGGACTCGAACCTGGACTAACTGAACCAAAATCAGTGGTGCTGCCATTACACTACGGCGGATTGCCGCACCGGCGGACCGATCGATCTGCCGGTGCGTCACGGCATGCGGGAATGATCCTCGCACGAAGTTGTCCGTACGTCGAACCGCTGTCGACGTGTCGGTGGCCGGTCGGCCGTGGGATGCCGCCGACGAGGCCTGTTGCGCCCACCGCGATCGGCGTGCGGTGGTTCGCGGCCCGGTTGACGAGACCCTCGGGAACACTTGCCCGGGGTGCCGGGTGATCCGCCGGAGATGTCTGGAAGAGTTGTCGATGCAGTCGAATGGATTCGCAGGAGGCGCAAGCGGTGACTTCGGGCGAGGTGAGCCGGACCCCGCGTCCGCGCATGACCGGGACACAGCGACGGCAGCAGTTGATCGAGATCGGCCGCTCGCTGTTCGCCGAGCGCGGCTACGACGCCACCTCCATCGAGGAGATAGCCCAGCGGGCCCAGGTATCCAAACCCGTTGTGTACGAACACTTCGGTGGCAAGGAAGGCCTGTACGCGGTGGTCGTCGACCGGGAGATGTCGACGCTGCTGAACATGATCACCTCCTCGCTGACCCGCAACAGATCCCGGGTGCGGCTGGAGCAGGTGGCACTGGCGTTGCTGACCTATATCGAGGAACGCTCCGACGGCTTCCGTATTCTCATGCGCGATCAACCGACTTCGGCGGCCGACGGCACGTATTCGAGCCTGCTGAACGAGGCGGTCAACCAGGTGGCGCACATCCTGGCAGGCGATTTCGGCCGCCGGGATTTCGACACCAGCCTGGCCACCCTGTACGCACAGGCACTGGTCGGGATGGTGGCGACCGCGGCCGCCTGGTGGCTGGACGAGCGGCAGCCGCCCAAGGAGGTGGTGGCCGCACACCTGGTGAATCTCTGCTGGAACGGGCTCACCGGCCTGGAGGCCGATCCCCAGCTCGCCTCCGAATGGCCCAGTGGCACAACGCACTGAGCCCGCTGCGACGCGTATTCCGCGGTAGGGCGCCGCAGCGTCGCTACGGGTGCCAGGGGGGTGGAACTGGACAGTTAACCCACAAATAGCGATTGGGGCTGGTCTGAATGCTCGATTCCGTTGGTGCAGGCCGGGCGGGTGGTACGGTTCACCCATCCTTCGAGTGCTGTTAGAGCTGTGATGTCGGTCTACTTCGGGATGTCGGTCTACTTCAGGATGGCTGGTTGTGAGGACAGGCGGATCTGATGGCTAGGCAAGCGCGTGCGGAGATCACTCGCGATTCCGTTCTGGCGGGTGCGGCCGATGTCTTTCTGCGGCTCGGGTATGCGAACGCGAGCCTCAGCGAGATCATCTCGCAGTCGAATGTGACCAAGGGCGCCTTGTACTTTCACTTCGGCTCCAAGGAGGAGCTGGCGCGTGCGGTGGTCGACCAGGGCAACGAGCGGCTGATCAGCGCGTGCCAGGGCTTCTTCGATCCGCGGGTGCCGGCGCTCGAGGCGTGCATCGGAATCACCTATGTCGTAGCCGATCTCACCATGAACGACCCGATGGTCGGCGCGATGCTGAAGCTGACCCACCAGATCGGTGACTACCGTGGCGCACAGGGCGAGAACATCGCGAAGACCTGGGGCGAGACCCATCGCGTGCTGGCGGAGCGGGTCATCCAGCAGGGCGATCTGAAACCGGACCTCGATCCGGAGACCATCGGCCTGATCCTCCAGGAGATGACCGCGGGCGTGCACATCACCGCTGTCGGTACCGAGTCGATCGACCAGATGGCGGTGCGCATGGAACGCGTCTGGTACTTCCTGCTCCCGTCGATCGTCCCCGACGAGAAGGTCGCCTACTTCCGCGAGTTCGCCGCCCGGAGACTCCGCCGCTACGTGCCGTGATTGTGGGTGTATTTTCGGCCTCCGCTCCGCTGCGGCGTGTTCGCGGCCGAGCCTTGGGGGCCGCGAACCGCCGGAGCGGAGCGGAGGCCGTGAAACACCTCTACTAGACTCGATGGGCCGTCCGATCCGCTCATCGTGCGCCCAGGAGTCTGCTGATGCCCACCCCTCGTCCACCTCTGGCGGGACTGGCTGTGGTGGCCGGTTCCGATGCCGCGTTGCAGCAGGTCAGGGACCTGGTGGGGCGGTCGCACGTGCAGTTGGTGGCGCCTTCGGCCATTCGGCCGTTCGTGGCGTCGACCATCGCAGGGAGCGACGGTGGGCAACAGCGGCCGGTGGTGGTGGTCACCGCTACCGGGCGGGAGGCCGATGATCTGACCGTCGAGTTGTCGGAGATCCTCGGGGGCGGGGTGGCGGTGTTCCCGTCCTGGGAGACGCTGCCGCACGAGCGGCTGTCGCCGGGCGCCGATACCGTCGGTCGGCGGTTGCAGGTGCTGCGGCGGCTGGCGCATCCGGAGGATCCGGTGTTCCCCGTGCCGCTGCGGGTGGTGGTGACCACGGTGCGGTCGCTGATGCAGCCGATGGCGGCGGGGCTCGGCGATATCGAGCCGATCGTGCTGCGGCGCGGCGTCGAATTCCCCTTCGACGAATTGATCGAGCGGCTGGTCGAATTCGCGTACCAGCGGGTCGACATGGTGGGCAAGCGCGGTGAATTCGCGGTCCGCGGCGGCATTCTCGACCTCTTCCCGCCCACCGCGGATCATCCGGTGCGAGTGGAATTCCTGGGTGACGAGGTCGGCGAACTGCGGGCGTTCTCGGTGGCCGATCAGCGGTCGCTGATCGAGGTGCCGGTGGAAAGCGTTGTCGCGCAGCCGTGCCGGGAGCTGTTGCTGACCGCCGAACTGCGCGAGCGGGCCGCCGCGGTGGCCGCGGAGAATCCCGCGGACGCGGCGCTGGTCGAGATGCTGGAGAAGCTGGCGCAGGGCATCGCGGTCGAGGGGATGGAGGCGTTGCTGCCGGTGCTGCGACCGGGGCGGTTGCCGCTGCTGGTCGACGTGCTGCCGCCGGAAACACATGTGCTGCTGTGTGATCCGGAGAAGGTCCGGACCCGGGCCGCGGATCTGGTGCGCACCGGACAGGAGTTCCTGGAGGCATCCTGGACGGCCGCCTCGTTCGGCGCCGCCGCGCCGCTGGGGGCGCACGGGCTGGATCTGGCCGCCTCCGCCTATCAGGGTCTGGACGTGGTGCACGCCGAGGCCGAGGCCCGTGGGTTGCCGTGGTGGACACTGAGTCCGCTGGCCGCCGACGATCCGGCCGAGGTGGTGCTGCCGGTGCTGGCCGCCCCCGCCGCGCGCGGTTCGCAGGAGCTGGTGGCGACGGTGTTCGCGTCGCTGCGCGCGCATGTGGCCGCCGACGCGCCGGGTGGCGCCGGTCGCGCGGTCATCGTGGTGGCCGGTCATGGCACCGCGCAGCGCATCCTGGAACGGCTCGGTGACGCCGAGGTGCCCGCCGCGCCGCTGGCGCCGGGTGCGGAGCCCGAACCCGGCCGGGTCGGGGTGCTGTGCGGGTCGCTGCACGACGGCATCATCTTCGACGACGCGCGGCTGGTCGTCATCGCCGAATCCGATCTCACCGGCAACCGGGTCACCGCGCCCGCCGAGGGTAAGAAGCTGCCCGCCCGCCGCCGCAACCAGGTCGATCCGCTGGCACTGACCGCGGGTGACATGGTCGTGCACGACCAGCACGGCATCGGCAAGTTCGTGGAGATGATCGAACGCACCGTCGGCGGGGCCCGCCGGGAGTATCTGGTCATCGAGTACGCGCCGAGCAAGCGCGGCCAGCCCGGCGACCGGCTGTTCGTGCCGATGGATTCGCTGGATCAGCTGTCCCGCTACGTCGGCGGCGAGCTGCCCAGCCTGTCGAAGCTCGGCGGTTCCGACTGGGCCAATACGAAGCGCAAGGCGCGCAAGGCGGTTCGCGAGATCGCCACCGAACTGGTGCAGCTGTACGCGGCCCGGCAGGCCGCGCCCGGTCACGCCTTCGGCCCGGACACCCCGTGGCAGCAGGAGATGGAGGACGCCTTCGCGTTCACCGAGACCGTCGATCAGCTCACCGCCATCGCCGAGGTCAAGGCCGATATGGAGAAGGCGGTCCCGATGGACCGGGTGATCTGCGGCGACGTCGGGTACGGCAAGACCGAGATCGCGGTCCGCGCGGCCTTCAAGGCGGTGCAGGACGGTAAGCAGGTCGCGGTGCTGGTGCCGACCACCCTGCTGGCGCAGCAGCATTTGCAGACCTTCACCGAGCGCACGTCGGGCTTCCCGATCGTCGTGAAGGGCCTGTCCCGTTTCACCGATCCGGGCGAGTCGCGCGTGGTGCTGGAGGGTATGACCACCGGCGAGGTCGATATCGTCGTCGGCACCCACCGCCTGTTGCAGACCGGGGTGCGGTGGAAGGATCTGGGCCTGGTGATCATCGACGAGGAGCAGCGCTTCGGTGTCGAGCACAAGGAACACATCAAATCGCTGCGCACCCACGTCGACGTGCTGACCATGTCGGCCACCCCGATCCCGCGCACCCTGGAGATGAGCCTGGCCGGCATCCGCGAGATGTCCACCATCCTCACCCCGCCGGAGGAGCGGCATCCGGTGCTCACCTACGTCGGTTCCTACAACGACAAACAGGTCGCCGCCGCCGTGCGCCGCGAACTGCTGCGCGACGGCCAGGTCTTCTACGTGCACAACCGGGTGAACTCGATCGACAAGGCCGCCAAGCGGATTCGCGATCTGGTGCCGGAGGCGAGGGTCGCGGTCGCGCACGGCCAGATGCACGAGGACATGCTGGAGAAGACCGTCCAGGGCTTCTGGGAGCGCGAATTCGACGTACTGGTCTGCACCACCATCATCGAAACCGGCCTGGACATCTCCAATGCCAACACCCTGCTGGTGGAACGTGCCGACGCCCTGGGCCTCTCGCAGCTGCATCAGCTGCGCGGCCGGGTCGGGCGCAGTCGCGAGCGGGGTTACGCGTACTTCCTGTACCCGCCGGAGAGGCCGCTCACCGAGACCGCCTACGACCGGCTGGCCACCATCTCGCAGAACTCCGACCTGGGCGCCGGTATGGCGGTCGCGATGAAGGATCTGGAGATCCGCGGCGCCGGCAATGTGCTCGGCGCCGAACAGTCCGGGCACGTGGCGGGGGTCGGCTTCGATCTGTACGTGCGGCTGGTCGGCGAGGCGGTGGAGGCGTACCGCGCCGCCGCCGACGGCCGTCCGATCACCACCGAGGAGGACGTGAAGGAGGTGCGCATCGACCTGCCGGTGGACGCGCACATCCCGCCCGACTACATCGCCAGCGACCGGCTGCGCCTGGAGGGTTACCGCAAACTCGCTGCCGCCGGGGACGATTCGGCGCTGGCCGCGGTGGTGGAGGAACTCGTCGACCGGTACGGGCCGCTGCCGGTGGAGGTCGGCCGGCTGGTGTCGGTGGCGCGGCTGCGACTGCTGTGCCGCGAGTACGGCATCGCCGAGGTCGGTGTCACCGGCACCACCGTGAAGATCTCCCCGATGCAGCTGCCGGACTCGAAACAGTTGCGGCTCAAGCGGATCTACCCCTCGGCGAGCTACCGCCCGACCACCGGCATCGTGCAGGTGCCGCTGCCCCGGGTGGAGGACAGCGTCGGCGCCGCCCGGGTACGGGACGTACAGGTGTTGCAGTTCGTCGCCGACCTGCTGCTCGCGTTGGACGGAAAGGCCCAGGGCTCGGTGGATCTCGCCGTCGCGACCGACCCGGCCGCTCGATGACGGCATCCGAGCGCCGCGCCACCGGGCCGGAGCATGGTGCGGCCGTGCCGGGCCCGGAAAACGGACGGGCCGCCGTGGATTCGGACTCCGATCCCACCGCGGAGAGCTGGGAACACGATGCGGCCGTGGGCGATTCGGTGCCCGGTCGGACGGGCGAGCGTGATCCGGCCGCAGCGGGCCGGGGACGTGATGCGGCCGTGGCGAATTCGGTGCTCGGCACGGCGGGGCCGGGTCCGCGCTGCCGTGCCGCCGGTGAGCCGAGCCGCCCGGCGCCGAGTCCGGTCCCACTGCCGATGGCCGCCGCCGAGGACTATCGGGTGGCGATGGATTCGGCCTCGATGGCCCGCAGTCTCGCCGAGGCGGTCGATGTGATGGACCGGTTGTGGCAGTTCGGCGGCTGGGAGGTCACCCAGACCCACGATTCGCTGCGCCCGTACCTGCTCGAGGAGACCTATGAACTGCTCGACGCGATCCAGGACGGCGACAGCGACGCCATCCGCGAGGAACTCGGCGACCTGTTGCTCCAGGTGCTGTTCCATTCCCGGATCGCCGAGGCCGCAGGCGAATTCACCGTCGACGACGTCGCCGCCACCCTGGTCGCGAAACTCGTGCACCGCAGCCCGCACCTGGACGGCGAGCGGATCGACCCGGACGCGGACGTGGAGACGAAGATCGCCGCGCAGGAACGCGCCTGGGAGGAGCGCAAATTCGCGGAGAAGGCCCGCCGCTCCTGCCTGGACGGCATCGCGATGGCGCAGCCGGCCCTGGCACTGGCGGAGAAGATCTGCTCCCGCGCCCGCGGCGCGGGCCTGCCCGGCGACCTGATCCCCGAGGAGCTCACCGTGGTGCGGCTCGGCGGACCCGCCAGCGCCGAGGAGCGGCTGCGCAAGGCCACCCGCGACTTCGCGGCCCGCATCCGGGCCGCGGAGGACGCCGCCGAGGTGGGGCGTGGTGTGCGTGCGCCGCTCGCGGGAGCGGACTGGCATACCTACTGGCCCCACTGAGCCGAGCGCCGCTGTCGCCCGCGCGGGTCGAGCGCGCCGGGCCGGCCGCCATCGTGGCTTGGTCGACAATGTCGCGGCTGCCGGGGTGAGTTGCACCCCGGTGTGGCGAGACCGGTCCGGCGTCCGGAGGTCCGATCGATGCCCGCGCGGATTCCGGTCAGCCGTGGTTGAGTGCGGCGGTGACCGGCCCGTGCGCGGCCGCCCACGCACTCATCACGGCCGGGTCGCCCGACCAGTGCTGGCCGGGCGGCACCAGCGCGTTCCACGGTGTCCGCTTGGTGCCGGTGGCCCACAGATCGGTGTCGGTGGCCGACGAGATGACCCGCCTGGCCTCGCGCAGCAATTGCGGATCCTCCGGATTCGCCACATAGTGGTTCACGGCTTGCAGGATTTCGTCCGCATGCCGGGTACCGATCGCGTCCATCATGCGCGTGGCATTGATCTGACTGATGCCGGCCAGGGCCCCCGAGCCGGGTGTGCCACTGGCAACCTTCGCGAGTTCTGTGATCTTGGCCGAGGTCGGATTGCTGAAGTAGTCGTTGACCCACGCGTTCTGCGGTCCGGCGGCGTTTCCGTGGTCGAGCGTGACACCACCGCGATAGGTCCGGTGGAAACGGAAAGCCGTGGCCTGCAAGGTGGCGATCGCCGCCGCGGCGTCGGGCGCCTCACCGACGCCGGCGACCATATCCAAGGCGGTGGAATTCACGCGGTGCACCGCGGAGACCACATGCCCCAGATTCTTGTTGGACAGCGTCCAGCCGCTGGCGTCGGATTCGACGATCTGCCATGCGCGGATCGCATTGGTGATGGTCGGATCGCTGTATCCGGCCTTCAGGAGAGCGGCCCGGGCATCCGCGGTCTTGCCGCCGACGTCCATCAGACCCTGCAACGACACGGACGCGCCGAGCAACGACCTGCGCCCGGCCCGGCCGCCGAGAACCGCGGTGCCGCCGCGGCCCTCGACCGCGGCCAGCGCGGCCCGCCAGTACAGCGGGCGATGCATATACGACATGGCGTAGTCCCCATCGGGGCCACCGACCCCGTCGGCCGCCCAGAAACCCTGCTGGCCGATCTGGGACGCCTTCTCCAGCCGGGCCCGCGGCCGCAGCGGGTTGCGGGTGCCGAACGCCAGCCATTCGGTGATCGGTGAATTGCCGAAGGTGCTGGCGGCGGCGAAGATCGGCAGCATTGTCGCGGTGAGCGAATGGTTCGCTCCCACGGTTCCCATGCCGATCGCCCGTGCGCTGCCGCTGCCGCCGCCCCCGGACCCGCCCTTGCCGGCGCCCTGCACGGCCAGCGCGAACCGGTTCGCGATCCACTCGTTGCCGCTGTGCAGGGTCTTGTTGAGCCGTTTCAACTGGAATATCGCGATGATCTCCAGGATGGCGCCGATCACGAACACCACCATGACCTGATCCCCGGCGGCGTCGAACAGGTCGCGCAGAATCAGCACGTACACACCGAGGAATATGGTGAACGCCGTCATCCGCGCGGCGGCCACGAAGCCGTCCACCACATTGCGGATGAGGAAGGTCTGGGTCGGTCCGTAGACGAAACCGCCTGCGGCGAAGCCGAATATCGTCATCAGCCCGTGGTAGATGGTGTCCAGCGCGGCCCAGATCACCTTGATCGCCAGGGTCGCCCCGAACAACAGCAGAATCGTCCCCGAGAGCAGCAGCAGTACGCCGGTGGCGATCTGCTCGAAACTCGGATTGTTCATGGTGTCCCGGGCAGCGGTGTCCCCGCAGTTGCCGATCCCCGACTTCACCTGGTTCTCGCTGCCCGATGCCACGCCCACCGACCAGGCGGTCCTGCATCCGGACTCGTTGTCGATCACGTGGCCGAAGTTCCACACCTGCAACGGCCGCCGCGCGAAATTGTCGGTGAGGGTGGCCTGCATGGTCGCGACCATATTGGTCGGATCGACACTGGTATTGCCGTTGAGTCCGGCGGCCACCTCGATTCCGAGGTCCCGGCCCTGGGCCACCAATCCGTTGGAGGACAGCACATCCGCGAGCGGCTCGGCGAGGAATATCGGCCCGAGTACGCCGACCATCACCATGGTGGCGGCCTGGATGGTGGCCTTGGCGACATAGCCGCGGATGACGAACCAGGCCACGAAGAAGGCGCCGATGGTCGCGGCGGTGATCAGCATCGCGGGTGTGGCGATCTGGCCGGTCAGGCTGTGACCGACCGCCAGCAGCGCTTTCGAGATCAGGTTCAGCCACGCGAAACTCAGCGCGTAACCCATCAGCCAGATGGCCGTGATCACGATGATCTTCCAGCCGGCGAACTCCATGCCCAGCACGATCGACAGTGCCGTGTTCCCCGGATGCAGAATGCTGCCGTGATCGGTGGCGAACAGATAATTCGCGGCCTGCACCCCGGAGGAATCGGCCACCTTGGTCCAGGCGAGTGCGCTGCCGACCGACGAACCCGCGGTCCGGGCATTCGACTCGGCGGCGGCTGCCGTCCCCAATAGACCTGGGAACACGAACAATACGAAGAAACCGCCCGACAGACCGGTCATCCAGCGCCGTCGCCGCGTCGCCAGAACCCAGGCGCGAGCGCGCCGCAGCATTCCGGGCAACAGCAGGCGCGACGGATCCCACAGATCCGTTTTCCTGTTCATCACCGCGACAACCTGATTCGTTTCCGCCCGCACCGAACCAGGACCTGACACCGGAAGTACGAGCATCGAAGCGGGTATTCCTCAGGGCTGCTCAACAGTCCCCGGAATGACGCTTCAACGCTACGGGCGCGGCGTGAACTACCGGGCTCCGGTCAGTGAACACCACACAGCGAAAAATAAGGAACCCGTTGGTATTTCGTCTCCGAGGAGCCCGCGCGTGTTCACCTCGGGTTCGTTGCCATCCGCTGGGCGCGCCGGACCGGATCGGCCGCCGGGAGCGGCCGTCCGCCGGATCGACGCAGGTCGGTCCGGTGCACGGGCTCCCGGCGTGATCACCTGCGCTGGTTCATACCGTCGTAACGTCCGGTGCGGGCGCCGAAACAGAATTCACCCTCGGCGCGACGGTGATTCGGCGGCGGGCGGCGAGGCCCGCCAGTGCCCCGGCGGCGGACAGCGCCGCGGAGACGGCGATCGCGGCCCGGAATCCGTCGGTCACCGCGGCCGGGGAGGCGTAACTGCCGTTGGCCGCGAACACCGCCGACACCACCGCGATGCCGAGGGCGCCGCCGAGTTGACGGCCGGTGTTGTACAGCCCGGAGGCCGTGCCGATGGCCTGCGGGGCCACCGCGCCGAGCACCGCACTCTGCGCGGCCGGCATCGCGACCGAGACGCCCACGCCCGCCAGCACCATCGGCGCGATCAGCGCCGCGTAGCCGGAGCCGGCGGCCAGGGCGATCCAGCCGAATCCGAGGGCCTGGCCCAGCAGTCCGGCGACGATCAGCGGTCGTTCCCCGATCCGATTGATCCGGGCGCCCGCGATCGGCGCCACCACGAACAGCGTGGCCGTCCAGGGCAGCAGCCGCAGTCCGGAATCCAGCGGCCCCTCGTGCAGCCCCGCTTGCAGGTATTGGGCGAAGAAGAACGCCGTGCCGAAGATCGACGCGGTTTGCAGCAGGCTGGCCAGGTTGGCGGAGCTGAATACCCGATCGGCGAAGATCCGCATCGGGACCATCGGTGCCGGGGTGCGCAACTCCCAGCCCGCGAACAGCGCCAGCAGCAACCCGCCGCCGACCAGTGTGAAAATGGTTTCGGTTGCGCCCCAGCCGATTTCACCGGCACGCACCAGTCCCCAGACCACCGCGAGCACCCCGGCGCCGGACAGCAGCAGCCCGGGCAGGTCCGGTTCGGCGATCGGCCCGTGACTCTCGGCGACCCGGCGCAGCACCGCCGGGATCAGCAGCGCGCCGATCGGTACGTTCAGCCAGAAGATCCACTGCCAGGCCGCACCCTGCACGATGGCGCCGCCGAGCACCGGTCCGCCGAGGATGGCCAGGCCGGTGATGCCGCCGAAGATGCCCATCGCCGCACCGCGCTGCCGCGGCTCGAAAGCGGCCCCGATCAGGGCCATGGCGGCGGGCATCACCATGGCCGAGCCGGCGCCCTGCACCGCGCGGGCGGCGATCAGGAATCCGATGCCCGGCGCCAGCGCGCACGCGGCCGAGGCCAGGGTGAACACGGTGAGGCCGGCGGCCAGCGTCCGCCGCCGGCCGAGGCGGTCGCCGATCACGGCCGCGGTGAGCAGCAGCACCGCGAAGGCGAGCGAGTAGGCGTTGACGGTCCATTCCAGCTCGGCCATGCTCGCGTGCAGCCGGGTCCGGATGGTGTTGAGCGCGGTGGCGACCACCAGCGCGTCCAGCCCCACCATGAGTGAGGCGACTGAGGTCAGCGCGAGGGTCCAGCGCTGTCGGGGAGTCATCGGGCGAAGGCCCTTTCGGTCGGGAACAACTGTCTCCGGTACGTACTCGCGGCGTCGCGGAAAATCATCGCCGCACCGGCAGCGGATTCCGGGTGTCGGTGGGTCGTGGCACCATGGCTGCATGACCGTCACGGTCGAGGAGGTGGTATCGGCCACCGACTCCCATCGCGCCGAGCTACTCGGCTACTGCTACCGGATGACCGGCTCGCTGCACGATGCCGAGGATCTGGTGCAGGAGATCGCGCTGCGGGCATGGCGTGCCGCAGGCAGCTACGACCCGCAGCGCGCGTCCGTGCGCACCTGGCTGTTCCGCATCGCCACCAACGTCTGCCTGACCGAGCTGAAGAACGCACGGCGGCGGGCACTTCCGGAGGACCTGTCGGCGCCGAGTTCGCTCACCGAGGTCGGCCGGCATTCCCCGCAGCCGGAACTGCCTTGGCTGGAACCGTTTCCGGACGCGCTGCTGGGCGACGGCGATCCGGCGGCGGTGGTGGCGGCCCGAGACGGTATCCGGCTCGCGTTCATCGCTGCGCTGCAACATCTTCCGCCGCTACAGCGGGCGGTGCTGATCCTGCGGGACGTGCTCGCGCTGCGCGCCGACGAGGTGGCGGCCCTGCTGGACACCAGTGCCGCCGCGGTGAACAGCGCCCTGCAACGGGCGCGGGTGCGGGTGGCGGTGATCGAGCAGTCCGGTGTGGCGCTGGTGGAGCCGTCGGATGCCGAGCAGCGCGAGTTGCTGGCGCGGTATGTGCGCGCGTTCGAGCAATTGGACATCGGTGCGCTGGAACAGGTCCTGCGCGACGATGCCCAGTTGCAGATGCCGCCGTACGCCGCCTGGTTCCTGGGCCGGCCCGCCGTCCTGGCCTTCATGTCCTCGGTGTTCGCGCGTGCACACGCTGTCCGCGTGCTGCCGACCCGGGCCAACGACCGACCGGCGGTGGCGCTCTACCGGCGCCGGGACAGCCCGCGCTTCGAAGCGGCCAACCTGCACGTGCTCACCCTCGACCGAGCCGGCGTCGCGCGCATGGACCTGTTCCACGCGCCCGGCCTGTTCCCGATGTTCGGGTTGCCGATGGAGCTGTGAGGGACCGGCCCGCAGCGGCTCTGTTCGGTCGCCCGGGCGCGGCCGCCGACCCGCGCCGTTCCAGTCGGCGTCGCTGACCGAGGGTGCGGCGTGCTACCGGTCGCGCTACCCTTCGGCCAGGTACCGTTCCACGCTTTCGACCTTGCTGACCAGGCCGTTCCGCACGCCGGGGCGGATGTCGGCCTTGATCACCAGGCTGCATCGGGGCGCGACGGCCATCACCGCGTCCGTGGCCCGTTTGATGACTGCCATCACCTCGTCCCATTCGCCCTCGATCGAGGTGAACATGGCGTTGGTCTCGTTGGGCAGGCCGCTGGCGCGTACCACCCGGACCGCCTCGGCGACGGCCCGGCCCACCTCTTCACCCGCACCGAGCGGGGTCACGGAGAAAGCTGCGATCACCGGTCAATTATCGTCGTCGGCCAGCCGGCCCAGCGTCTCGACGCGCGCGCGGAGATAGTCCAACTCCGATTCGTCCAGGACCGCCCGCCGGATCCCGCCGGTGACCGCGAACGCGGACTGCCGATGGTCGTCGATGACATCCACATCGATCGCGACGGCCACGTAGTCCTCGGCGCCGGGCATCGGATCGGCGATCACATGTGCCGGGCCGCGGGCGCACAGCGCCACGTTGCCGTCGGCGAGCAGCAGCAGCGCGACGTCCGGGCGTCTGCGCAATCGGGCCAGTGAGCCGCGATCGAACTTGAGGCTCAACAGGATTCGCCGATCTCCGGCGCGCACCGGCCAGGAGACCGGGATGGCGTGCGGGCCGGGGTCGGTGGTGATGAGCACACCGATGGTGTCCAGCGGCCAGTGCGGTAGGGCATCCAGTTCGGGATGGGCTGTCGAGGGCTGTTGACGTTCCTGGGCACCGGCTACCATGCGTCACCTCACAGTCGACTCGCGCGGCGGGCTGGACCGCGTGTACGAGCAGTGTAAACCGTTGCGCCACTTGAGTGCTCGAGATGTGCGTTGGACACCGTAGATCGCCCGGTGAAACCTGTGTGCCGGATGCGGCCGGCATGGTAACAGGGTTGGTGAGCCTAACCTTGGGGGAGTGTGTATGATCGAATGTTACCGACGGTTCGGAATGCTTCCGTTACCACTGTGAAAATACAGTGGGACCTGCGACGGTTGCGATTGACGAACGGGTACCGGCGGTTGCATCATTCGTAACAGTTCCTCGACCTTTCAGGGTCGGGCAGGTAGCCGGCCGATGGCCGTCCGGTGAAGCGAACCGTACACGCCCAGCGCGCGAGCCCGCGCCGCGAGCGGTGACGATCGCACAGCAGCAAGATCCGTCGACGCATACGCGCGTCCGGCCGCGAGTGAGGTGAGAACTGATGGAGCTCCGATTCGATCGGCGACCGTCCGGCGTGCAGCGCTCGGATCGACAACGACTGTGGGCGGCGTTCCCGAACAGTCACCCCGCGCGGCCCGTCCGGTCGCGCTGACCCGGTAGTTTCCGGCGCTCCGCCCCCAGCGGAGCGCCGCCACACGCGTATGCGGGAGAGATGGTGATGGTGGAATTCGACGCGATGAGTACGACCCCGGCGGTCGCGGCCAATCTGGCGGTCTCGGCGGCGGTGCTCGACGATCTGCGCTGGCTGCGAGCGGAACTGACCGCCACGGAGGTGCCGTTCCTGTTGGTCCGGGACGCCGAGCAGCGGCCGGTGCTGGCGATCGACGCCGCGCACCGGACGGCGCTGCGCCGGGTGCTGGGTGCGGCCATCACGTCCGGGTTCAGATGTAACGAGTTGCAGCACAACGTCTTCCGGCTCGGTCGCGATATCGACCCGGGGCACCACGTCGAGCTGGAGCTGTGGGAGCACCACGGCGACACGGTCGAGTGCCCACGTCCGAATGCGTTGACCCGCAGCGTCTTCGACCTCGGCGATATCGAGTACGGCACGGTGCTGGCGTTCGACGCCGGCTGGCCCACCCTGGCCGGCATGTTCGACGCGCACCCCGCCGATGTCGGGTTCGACATCGACATCGTCTACTCCTGGGTGGACGGCTCCGATCCCGAATTCCGAACTCGCCGTGCGGGAATGATGGCACAGGTGGTGGTCGGCGAGGGCGACGCCGCCGATGCCCGGATCCGGCAGATCGACGAACTGAAGTACGCGCTACGGTCGGTGCACCGCAACGCGCCCTGGATCCGGCGCATCTTCATCGCCACCGATTCGCGGGTGCCGCACTGGCTGGCCGACGATCCGAAGGTCACGATCGTTCGTGCGGCGGACCACTTCTCGGATGTCAGCGGGCTGCCGGTCTTCAATTCGCATGCCGTCGAATGTCAGTTGCAGCACATCGAGGGGCTGTCGGAGCATTTCCTGTACTCCAACGACGACATGTTCTTCGCCCGCCCGGTGCGGCCGTCGATGTTCTTCACCCCGGCCGGCATCACCCGGTTCGTCGAGGCGGGCACCCGCATCGGACCGGGCGGAAACAACGAGCGGCGCAGCGGATTCGAGAACGCGGCCCGGGTGAACCGGATACTGCTGGCGCGGCGCTTCGGTCATGTGCTCACCCGGCATCTGGAACACACCCCGGTGCCGTTGCGGCGCAGCGTGCTACTGGAGATGGAGCAGACCTTCCCGGAGGATTTCGCCCGCACCCGGGCCAGCCGGTTCCGGGCCGCCACCGACATCTCGGTCACCAACTCGCTGTACCACTACTACGCACTGTTCACCGGTCGCGCGGTACCGCAGGAGGCGGCGAAGATGCGCTACGTCCAGACCACCAGCCACGCCGGGCTGGCCCTGCTGGACGGCCTGGCCCGCCGCCGCAACGTCGACTTCTTCTGCCTCAACGACGGCAGCTTCCCGGAGGTCGCGGAGGCCGAGCGGGTCCGGACGGTCTCGGAATTCCTCGAGGGCTACTTCCCGGAACCGGCGCCGTGGGAGCGTGCGACCGGCGAGGACCGGCTGGCCCTCGAACCCGGCGCCGCCTGACGAACCCGTCCGCCGGATCCCGGTCCAGCTCGCCGGGCCCGGCGTTGCGGGAGCCGACCCTGTCGGTGCCCGCCGGGCTAGGAGACGGTCTCGCCGTCGTGACTGCCCGCCCGCCGCTGCACCACGTGCGGAATGCCGGTGGCCGGTGGGATCACGATGCCGGCCGCGGTGAGTTCCTCGGCGGTCTGCGCCGGGGTGACGGGGCGGCCGACGGTCGGGCCCTCCTCGATCGGCACCACCGAATGCACCACGGTGTCCGGGTAGATGTGCACGAAGTTGAAGGCCTGCACGGCATCCCGGCCGCGCTGACCGCCGACCTGCACCGCCGGGTCCTGGCTGTAGGCGGCCGAGGACACCACCGACACCGGGATCCCGGCGAAGGTGGCGGTGGTGGAGAAGTGCAGATGTCCGGAGAGGATGCTGCGGACGTCGGTGCCGTCCAGCACATCCGCCAGCCGGCGCTGGTCGCGCAACTCCACCGTCACCGCCAGATCCTGGATGTACGGAATCGGCGGGTGGTGCATGGCCAGGATCGTCCCGAACGGCGCCGGTTCGGCCAGCACCGACCCCAGCCACGCCAGCTGATCGTCGGAGATCTCGCCGTGGTGCTCACCGGGCACCGTGGTGTCCAGCGTGACGATCCGCAGTCCGTCGAACAGGTACACCCGATCCAGCGGGTCGGCCGAACCGTCCTCGTCGAGCAGGCGCCGGCGCAGCGTGGCCCGGTCGTCGTGATTGCCGTTCAGCCACACCACCGGGGCGCCGAGCGCCGCGGCGACCGGCTCGACCAGGGCGCGCAGCTTGTCATAGGCGCCGGCCTCGCCGCGATCGGTGAGATCGCCGGTGAACACCAGCGCGGTCGGCGTGATCCGCGTGCCCCGGGCGCGCTCCAGCAGCCGCCGCAGCCGCTGCTCGGAGTCGACCGCACCGTAGAGTTCGCGGTCTCCGGCGACGAGGTGGGTATCGCTGAAATGCAGAAGTACGTGGTCCGGTCGCGGGTACTCTGCGACTCTGCTGATCTGCACCGGACTCCTCCCGGCGTATACGCCTTGGCTATCGGGCTCCGGGGAAAGGATAGCGAAGCCGTATCTCGTACCGAGCCGACGGCCGGTGACGACGCGCTTACACCTCGGTGAGGATTCGGTGCCGCTGTCCCGGTCACGCTCCCGCACTCGAGCTACCGGCCAGCACCCGCGGCGGCGCCTGTTCCCGATCCTGGAGCAGCGCGAAGTAGCGGCGCAGCATCAGCGTGGCTGTCGCGGCCAGCCCGGCGGTGAGGCCCCACCAGACGCCCGCGGCGCCGAGCCCGGCGGGCAGGGCGAGCACCAGTGCTGTGGGCAATCCCACAACCCAGTAGCCGACCAGCGACAGCCGGAATCCGGCCCGGGTGTCCTGCACGCCGCGCAGCAGCCCGTTGCCGATGTTCTGCGCGGCGTCGAAGAACTGCAACACGATCGCGATCAGCAGCAACCCGTGCGCCAGCTCCACCGTCGACCGATCGTCGCTGGTCAGGAACGGGCGCAGCACCGCGTCGGGGAGTACCGCGTAACACACCCCGACCACCGCCGCGACCGCCGCCGCCTGCCGCAGCGCCAGCCAGGCCAGCCCGTGCGCGCGCCGGTACTCGTCGCGGGCGACGGCCCGGCTGACCAGGATCGAGACGCCGTGCGACAGCCCGATCGCGACCTGGAAGACGATGTAGACCAGCTGATAGACGATATTGTGCGCGGCCAGCGCGGCCGCCCCGAGCGTGCCCATCACCAGTGCCAGCACCGAGAACATGCCCGCCTCGGAGCCGTAGGTCAGCGCGATGGGCAGGCCCAGGCGCAGTTCGGCGGTCACGGTCCCGGTCTGCACCGGCCACATCCGGAGCGGCAGGGTGGCGCTGAGCACCGGATCGCGGCGGACCATCACCCAGAACACCAGGCAGGTGATCAGGAAGACCAGCGAGCTCGCGACCCCGACGCCGGTCAGGCCGAGCTGCGGCAGCCCCGCCCAGCCGTGCATCAGGCTGAGGGCCAGCACGGCATTCAGCGCGACCGAGCCGAGTGTCACCAGCAGCAGGGCCTGCGGGCGCTGCATGCCGACGGTGTACTGCCGGATCACCTGGAACCACAGGCACGGCAGCAGTCCGGGCGCCAGTGCCACCAGCATCGGGCGGGCCGCGGCGAGGACGGCGGCGTCCTGGCCGAGCCACCGCAACGCCCAGCCCAGTGTGACCAGGAGCAGGGCGCCGAGGATTCCGGCGGCGGTGGCGATCAGGAATCCGGCGCGGACCACGTCCCGGATCTCGTCGCTGCCGTCGTCTGCGGCCGGATCGCCGGTCCCGGCCTGTTCCGCGCGGCTCGCGGCGGTGGCGACCTGATTGCCGGTCGCGGTGATCAGCCCGACGCACATGGTCCGGATCTGGTTGAACAGCGTCAGCGCCAGCCCACCCGCGGCCACCTGGGCGATGCCCAGCGAGCCCATCAGCGCGATATTCGTGGTCGACACCGCGACCTGGGCCAGCTGGGTCGCCGCGATCGGCGTGGCCAGGGCGGTCAGCCGCCGCCCGTCCGGCCGCTCGTCCGCGTCGATGGTCATAGCGCCCGCCTCGTGCCGCAGATCGGATTCATCGCGCCCCCACCAGGTCCCGGTGCGCCGGCGCATAGCGGTCCAGCAGCGTGGCCACCTCGTGTTCGGTGGCGTCGTCGAGCAGATCGCGGTCGTTCATCCAGTCGTCGTCGAAGACGGTGTCGAGATACTTCTCGCCACCGTCGCACACGATGGTGACGATCGTCGAACCCGGCGGGAAATCCGCCAGCCGGGTCAGCGCCGCGTACACCGAACCGCCCGCCGATCCACCGATCAGCAGCCCCATCTTCCGGGCGATCGCGCGGGCCGCCGCGAACGCCGCCACATCGGAGACCTTCAGGCCCTCGTCGAGCAGCGTGTAGTCGACGGCGGTGCCGACGGTGGCGCCCGGCGGCGTGCCGGTGCCGGACTGCCAATACGGCCCGCCCGGCCCGCCGAAGGCGATCGAGCCCACCGGTTCGACGCCGATCACGCGCGGGTGGCAGCCGAGTTCGCGCAACCGCCGCGCGGTGCCGAACAGCGAGCCACCGGTGCCGACCGCCGACAACAGGATGTCGACCCGGCCGAGGTCGTTCAGCAATTCCTCGGCGACGGCGTAGTAGCCGACCGCGTTGGCGTCGTTGTTGTGCTGTTCGGTGAAGTATCCGTCGGCGTCGGCGGCCGCCATCGCGGCGGCCAGATCCTCGCGGGCCGAGGTGGCCAGCGTGTCGTCACCGTCGTCGGCGACGTAGACGAGCTCGGCGCCCATGGCTTGCATCGCGCGCAATTTGTCCTTGCAGGCGTGGTGGTCGACGACCGCGGTGAACCGGTAGCCGCGTTCGGCCGCGACCACCGCCAATCCCAGCCCGGTGTTGCCGGACGTCGATTCGATGATATGCCCGCCATTACCGAGCAAACCACGGCGCTCGGCGTCGAGCACCATCTCCCGGGCCATCCGGATCTTGGCCGTCCCGGTCGGGTTGAAATGTTCCAGTTTGAGCAACAGCCGGGTGCCGGAGTCGGTCCGGGCGAGCTCGAACAGGGGGGTCTCGCCGATCAGGTCCGTCACACGTGTGACGAGCGGCATTACTGGTCTCCTCGATCTCGATCGTTCGTCGGTGGAATTCCGGGAGATACCCCGGTGCCGGTGGGCTACCCGGCGTCGAGCGTCCAGCGCAGCCGTCCGCCCGGCGCCTCGTGCAGCACCACTTTGGGCGGGATCGGTAACTGGTGGAACGCGGATTCGTTCGAATCCATCTGATAGCCGGCGGTATTGGGATACACCAGCAGATCGCCCACGGTGGCCGGCCGGGGCAGCGGGATACGCCGCCAGCTCAGCATGTCGGACTCCAGGCAGGTGGCCGCGCCGACACAGGCCCCGGTCACGGTGCCGGGCCGGGTCGGCCACAGCACCGGATCGGGCAGGTATTCACTGGAGAACCACTGCTCCGACAGGCTCAGACTGGTGCCGTCGACGGTGAGCAGTTGGTACGAGATATCGTGCACGGAACGCACTTTCGAGCCCTGCACCCGGAACACGGTACTCCCGGCGCGATCCAGCAGCGCCCGCCCCGGCTCGATCGCGGGTCGAATACCGTTGTCCCGCAGATTTTTCGCGAGATCGGCGTACTCCAGCACGGTGGCGAGCATCGCCGCGCCCGGCGTCGGGCAGTGGTACGGATAATAGGAATCGAACCGTTTGCCGGCGTGGAACCACTGTGGCCCGGCCTCGGCGGTGAACCGGTCCCAGGCCGGGGCGGGCACATAGTCCACGCCGAATCCGCCGCCCAGCGAGATCATCGCCGCCTGATGTCCGTGATCACGCGCCCACAGGCAGCGTTCGATCAGTTCGGCGGCCAGTTCGGCGCGCGGTGTCGGCTCGTAGCCGGACAGGTGGAAGCTGAACCCCGCCAACCGAACCGGCCCGAGGTCGCTGCCGGCCACCGCGTGGTTCAGTTCCGTGCCGGTCAGCCCGAACCGGCTGTCCGATCCGGGCGGGCGCACCCGCAGCAGCACCCGGGCCGCGATGCCCGCGGCCACCAGGCGATCCAGCTCGCCCGGCTCGTCCACCGTGATCAGCGCGCCGTGCCGGGCGGCCAGCCACAGCAACCGGTCCGACTTGGCGGGCCCGGTCACCATCAGATCCTCGCCCCGGACCCCGTGCGCCAGCGCCGCGACCAGCTCCCCGGTGCTGGCCACGTCGACCCCGGCGCCGTGCTCGGCGCAGGCCCGCACCACACACCCGGCCTTGTTCGCCTTCTTCCCGTAGTAGATCGCCCCGTCGAGCCCCGCAGCGGCGAACGCCTGCCGGAACGCCTCGATATTGCCGCCCACCCGGTCCGGATACATCACGTGGAAGGGGCCGCCGACCGCGAAGGCGATGTCGCCCAGCAACTCTCGATCGTCGAGCAGCCGCCGCTCCCACTCGTCGGCATGCGCGGGCAGGGCCGCGGCGATCCAGGCGGCTGCGGCCCCGAACTCTGCGCGCGGCTCGGGCGACTCGAATCGTGGGGTGGCGCTGTCGATCTCGGCCGAGGCCGCCGCATCGGTCCCGGACTCGGCGGCCGGTGTGTCTTCCGGGTCCGGCGCCGCCGCACCGGCATCCGCCGGTGTGATTGCTCGTCGCGCCGCGGTGTTGTTCGTGGCGCCGGGGTCGAGGACCGCAACCGTCGGAGCCGACTCCGCAGCGGTGCTCGCGGTCGTCGGCGCCGCGTCCACCAGAGTCGATGGTTCGGTTCCGGAGTGAATCGACGGTGAATCGTTCGCCATGGCAGTGTCTTCCGCGTCTTCGGCCGCAATGCTGTCGGCCGGGGCCACCGCGGCGGCGTCCGCCGTCGAGGCGGCCGGGGCCGTGGTCGGCTCCGCCGCGGCCGGCGCCGGAGCGTCGTCCGGCGCACGGTCCGCGGCGGCGGCGCGCTTGCGGCGGGTGCGGGGGCGGGTGGGTGGGGTCGGTTCCGGAGCGATGTCCGGTGGGGGTGTGGGAGCCGGGTCCTCGGCGTCCCACAGGGAGAACTGGGCGACGGCGCTCAGTCCCACAGAGACACCTCCGTTCCCCGCCCCTCGGCGATGGCGCGCTCGGCGAGGGCATGGGCGACGGCGATATCGGTGAGGACCAGGCCGCTGTTGTAGACGAAGATCCGCTCGTCGTCGGAGCTGCGGCCGATCGCGCGGCGGCCCAGGATCTGCGGGAGTTCGGCGTCGACCGGACGCAGCCGGCCGTCCCGGTCCACCATGTCGGTGCCGGTCAGGGCCATCTGCTCGGCGCTGGTGGCGACCACCCGATCGGCGCCGGTCAGCGCCGAGGGCGCCAGCCCGTAGCCGACCAGCACCGCTACCGAACCCGGTGCGAGATCGTGGGTTTCGACGGCGACCTTGGTGCCGGGGCCGGCGGTGGCCAGCACCACGTCGGCAGTGCGGGCCGCCTCGTAGGGATCGGTCACGGTCTCCAGTTCGAGGTGCGGGTGGTACACGGCGAGTTGCTCGTACACCGCCTTCAGGCCGTCGGGATGGGTGCCGTGCACCATCAGCCGGTTCAGTTGCGGATTCGCCGCCAGCAGATGCGGTAGCGCGTTGCGGCCCTGGGTGCCGGTGCCGATCAGCAGCACGCTGCGCGCGGCCGGGCGGATCGTCTCGCGCACCAGCAGCGCCGAGACGGCGGGGGTGCGCAGGGCGCCGACCCGGGCACAGTCCATCATCGCGATCGGCACGCCGGTGGTGTCGTCGTAGAGCGTGATGGTGGTGTAGTAACGCTTGGTGCTGCGGTCGTGGGCCGGATCGAACTTGTAGGAGGTCTTCATCGCTACCACCCGGCGGCGGCCGTCGCGGCCGAGCATGGCGTAGGCCACCGACCAGCCGTCCGGATGGGCGACGCTGAGCTTGCGGGGATTGTCCGAATCACCGGACGCCAGTGCGAGATACGCGTCCTCGACGGCGCGATTCACATCGCCGGGAGTGATGGGGACGTCGGCGAGGTCGCTGCGGGAGAGGACGCGGAGTGGAGTCGGTCGGGTGTTCACGGGGTGCCTCGGTTCACTGGATCGGGACGGCGTGCGGTGCGGGGACTTCGGTGCGGAAGGGGGCGACCGTCCGCTGGCCGTAACCGGATTCGCCGGATTCGGCCCGATGTCGTTGTGGTAGGCGGATATTCACGCGCTTCAGCCAGCGATCGGTGCCGTCGTAGCGCGGGGCGAACGGCACCCGGCCGTGCACCACCACATCGTTGTCGACCAGGAGCAGCTGGCCCGGCTCCAGGACCGCCACGCGGGCCACCCGTTCCAGTTCCGTGCTCAATTGTGTGTAGGCGTCCCGGAATTCGGCGTCGGCGCGCTGCACGGGGGTGTAGGCCGGGTCGTAGCGCAGGGTGGGGCCGGCCGCGAGGGTGGCGATCGGGGGCGTGGGGTGGTCGCCGAAGCCGTCGCCGTAGGAGACGTCGGGCAGGATGGGCAGCGCCGCGGCGGCCAGCCGGCGGCGGTGTTCCGGACTCAGCCGCGCCTCGCAGACCGAGGACACCGTGGTACCCACCAGCGCCGGATTGCGCAGGCAGCCCAGCAGCAGCAGGTGGGCGCGCTCGGGGTGGAAGGCGTCCTCGGTGTGCGGCGCGAGCAGGGTCACGCTGCTGGCGCCGGACTGCTCGTGCTCGTGGCCGGGGGACGGGACGATGTTGTTCACCAGTCGCCCGCTCTGCTGGCCCTGCCACCCGAACGGCGCGCCGGCGCAACGGGCCAGCAGCAGCATCGTGAGGTCCAGCCGGAACGAGGCCCGGCCCCGGTGCGCGTCGCCACTCCAGGCGGCCGCTTGACGCCAATCGCGTGGTGTGGGGCCCAGTTCCGCGTCCCGCAGCGGCAGCCGATCGATGATCGCCACGCCGGTCGCGGTGGCCGGGGGACGCAGCGCCGCACGGACGCGCTCCGGTACCGCGCGCACGTGCGCGTCGACGAGACCGATGAGGTGTGGGTCGGTGAGTGTCGCGGCGGTCCGTTCCCGCGTTCCTGCCATATCTTCGATTGTGACGGCGATCTCGGCGGCGATGTCGCGCACCGCCACCGCATCGGCATCGGATAAGTTTCGGCGTTCCAGTTCGGCCGGTGCTTCTCGGTGGTGGTTCTCACGTTCGCGGAGAACGTTTTTCACCCATCGATCCCTTCTTCGCAACGGTGGTGAAGCAGGTGGTGAAGATTCGGTCGAGGGATCCGGCCCCCGCCCAGCAGATTAAGCAAGCCTAACCTAACATAGCTCGGGGTGGAATAGCCGCTGCACATCGACGAGGGCCGGTGCGTCGCGCGGCGCACGGGCCGCGTGTGCCGAAGACGCGCCGAGCACGCAAGATGGGAGGGTGCGTCCCGTCCTGGCCCGGCGCCGGGCCTCTCCTTCTGTCCTCGCCCGTGCCGTGTTCCCCGGCGTCGTCGCAGTGCTCGTCGCGGCCCTCGTCGCGCTGTCCGGTTGTGCCGCTTCGAATCTCCCGCCGATCCCGGACGGCATCCCGCCCGGTCCGGGCACGCCGGTTCCGGCGATCGATCTGGACGCGCCGGGGCGGACCGCCGAGCAGTTGCACGGCTGGGCCGAATCCCAGTCCGGCACACTGGGAATCCCGGTGGTCGCGCTGGAGGCGTACGGCTACGCGGCGGCGGTGATGGCCCGCTCCCGCCCCGGCTGCGGCATCGGCTGGACCACCCTCGCCGGGATCGCTGCCGTGGAGAGCAAACACGGCAGCCACGGCGGTTCGCGGCTGGACGCCGACGGTACGGTGCGCCCGCCGATTCGCGGTGTGCCACTGGACGGTTCACCCGGTGTCGCGCGAATCGTGGACGAGGCGGCCACCGCTCGCGCCGGCAGTCCGGTGTACGTGCGGGCGATGGGCCCGTTCCAGTTCCTCCCGGAAACCTGGCAGCACTGGGGTGTCGATGCCAACGGCGACGGCACCGCCGATCCGGACAACATCGACGACGCGGCCCTGACCGCCGCCCGCTATCTCTGTGCCAGCGGCGGTGATCTCACCACCGCCGACGGCTGGCAGCGCGCGCTGATGACCTACAACCAGTCCACCGCTTACATGGCGCGGGTCCGCACCCATGCCGCCGCCTACAGCGTCGGTCGCCGGGCGTGAATCGCGACCGGACGCGTGCACATCCCGTTCGGGCCTCGGCAGGGGTGCGGTTTCCGGCACGGGGTGCGACAACCAAGTGCCAGGCGTACGGGCGGTCCGGACTGCGTTAGGCTCGACGCGCACGGAGACCCGTGCGACCTGCTCATGAACGGCGGTGGGCGGGGCGGTCTGCAGCCGAAGGAGTGTCGTTTTCGTGGCCATCATCGAACAGGTCGGAGCGCGCGAGATCCTGGATTCGCGCGGAAACCCCACCGTCGAGGTCGAGATCGCTCTCGACGACGGCACGCTGACCCGCGCGGCGGTGCCGTCGGGCGCCTCCACCGGCGAGCACGAGGCCGTGGAACTGCGTGACGGCGG
The DNA here is from genome assembly GCF_020176955.2 of Nocardia sp. alder85J. Classification (GTDB taxonomy): domain Bacteria; phylum Actinomycetota; class Actinomycetes; order Mycobacteriales; family Mycobacteriaceae; genus Nocardia. The sequence continues at coordinate 431,836 of NZ_JAIUCZ020000007.1, read as the reverse complement.
TGAGCGCTACGGCGGCAAGGGTGTTCAGAAGGCCGTGGAGGGCGTGCTCGACGAGATCGCCCCGGCCGTGATCGGGCTCGATGCGGTGGAGCAGCGCACCGTCGACCAGGTGCTGCTGGATCTCGACGGCACCCCCGACAAGTCCCGGCTGGGCGCCAATGCCCTGCTCGGTGTTTCGCTGGCCGTGGCCCGCGCGGCGGCGGAATCCTCGGGCCTGGAGCTGTTCCGCTATCTCGGTGGGCCGAACGCGCATGTGCTGCCGGTGCCGATGATGAACATCCTCAACGGTGGCGCGCACGCCGACACCAGTGTCGACGTGCAGGAATTCATGATTGCCCCGATCGGCGCGCCGACCTTCAAGGAGGCGCTGCGCTGGGGTGCCGAGGTCTACCACGCGCTGAAGAGCGAACTGAAGAGCAAGGGCCTGTCCACCGGTCTCGGTGACGAGGGCGGTTTCGCGCCCGATCTGGCCGGCGGTACCCGGGAGGCGCTGGACCTCATCGCCTCCGCCATCGCCAAGACCGGCTACCGGCTCGGCACCGACGTCGCCCTGGCGCTCGATGTGGCCGCCACCGAGTTCTACACCGCCGGGCAGGGTTACAAGTTCGAGGGTTCGGTCCGCACCGCCGACGAGATGGCCAAGTTCTACGCCGAACTGCTGACCGGCTTCCCGCTGGTCTCCATCGAGGATCCGCTGGCCGAGGACGACTGGGACGGCTGGGTGTCGCTCACCGACCAGATCGGCGAGAAGGTCCAGCTGGTCGGCGACGATCTGTTCGTCACCAACCCGGAACGCCTGGAGGACGGTATCGCCAAGGGCGCCGCGAACGCGCTGCTGGTGAAGGTGAACCAGATCGGCACGCTCACCGAGACGCTCGACGCGGTCGAACTGGCCCACCGCAACGGCTACAAGACGATGATGAGCCACCGCTCCGGCGAGACCGAGGACACCACCATCGCCGATCTGGCGGTGGCCGTGGGCAGCGGCCAGATCAAGACCGGCGCCCCGGCGCGCAGCGAGCGGGTCGCCAAGTACAACCAGCTGCTGCGCATCGAGGACGCGCTCGGCGATTCCGCCCGGTACGCCGGGGACGTTGCGTTCCCGCGGTTTACCTTCCAGGGGTAGTACCGTCGGAACCTGTTGTGTCGGGCTGACTTCGGCGCGTCTCGAACGATGGAGCGGTGGGTGAGATGACAGAGCGACGGGCACGCGGTACCAGTCCGGCCGGACGTGGTGACCGCGGCTCGTCGCGGTCACCACGCCCACGGCAGGAACGGACCGGATCGGTGGCGGCGGCGCGGACGGCGGCGGGTAATCGCGCGGTACAGCGCCGCACGGCCGCGGGCAAGGCGGCCGGCACGGCCCGCGCCCGGTCCCGCAAGGGCAAGGGCCGCGGCGGCGACCGGACCATCCTCGGATTGTCCACCGGCCGGGCCGTGATCCTGGCAGCCGTGTTCTGCGCGCTGGCACTCACTCTCGCGGTGCCGATGCGCACCTATTTCAGTCAGCGGGCCGAGGCGACCCAATTGGCGCAGCAGCGCCGCGAACTCGAACAGGATGTGGCCCGCCTGCGGGATCGCCGTGCGCAACAGCAGGATCCGGCATACATCCGGTCCGAGGCGCGCGACCGGCTGCGGCTGGTGCTGCCGGGCGACACCGCGTACGTCGTGCAGGTGCCCGGTATCGAACAGCCGGCCGTGCCCACCCCGACGGCCCCGCCTCGCCCACCCGACCCCTGGTACACCCAGCTGTGGCGCAGTATGTCCACGCCGCAGCCCGTTTCGGCAGCGCCTGCGCCTGCCCCCACCTCCGAAGGAGCTCCCCGGTGACCGGCGGCACGAGCGCGGTTCAGCCCAGCGAGGCCGATCTGGAGGTCGTCGCGCGGCAACTGGGCCGCCCGCCGCGGGGCGTGCTCGCGATCGCCTACCGCACCCCGGACGGCAAGCCCGCGGTGGTGAAGACGGCGCCGCGGCTGCCCGACGGCACGCCCTTCCCGACCCTCTACTACCTGACCGACCCACGGCTCACCGCCGAGGCGAGCCGGCAGGAGGCGGCCGGGCTGATGCGCGGGATGACCGAACGGCTGCACCAGGATCCGGCGCTGGCCGCGGCCTACCGCAGCGCGCACGAGAGCTACCTCGCCGAACGGGACGCGGTCGAGGTGCTGGGCACCGATTTCAGCGGTGGCGGCATGCCCGACCGGGTGAAATGCCTGCACGTCCTGATCGCACACGCGCTGGCCAAGGGGCCGGGGGTGAATCCGTTCGGTGACGAGGCGGTCGCCCTGGCCGCCGACAACGGCCTGCGCGGCACCGCGATTCCCGCCGACTGGCCGTCCTACGCGCAGTACCACCCGGATTCGGGGGAGAAAGGTTCCACTGATGAGTGACCGGGTGGCCGCCGTCGACTGCGGCACGAATTCGATCAGGCTCCTGATCGCCGATGTCGGCCGCGACGGCCGGCTCATCGATCTGCACCGCGAGATGCGCATCGTGCGGCTCGGCAAGGGGGTCGACGCCACCGGCGAGCTGAATCCGGAAGCGATCGAACGCACCCGCGCCGCCCTGCACGACTACGTGGATCGGATGCGCGACGCCGGTGTCGGCCGGGTGCGCATGGTCGCCACCTCCGCCACCCGCGACGCGCGCAACCGCGAGGACTTCTTCACCATGGCCGCCGCCGAACTGGGCCGCGCGGTGCCGGGCGCCCAGGCGGAGGTCATCACCGGCGACGAGGAGGCACGCCTGTCGTTCGCCGGCGCGGTCGGCGAACTGCCCGCCGACGAGGGCCCGTTCGTGGTGGTCGATCTCGGCGGCGGCTCCACCGAGGTGGTGCTCGGCGAGGCCGCGGCCGACGGCGTCCAGGCCGCCTACTCCGCCGATATCGGATGCGTCCGCATCACCGAGCGTTTCCTGCACACCGACCCGCCCACCGGTGAGGAGGCCGCCTCGGCCCGTTTCTTCGCCGCCGAGCAACTGGCCCAGGCATTCGGCGTGGTACCGGTGGAACGCGCCCGCACCTGGGTCGGCGTGGCCGGCACGATGACCACGCTCGCGGCGATCGCTCTGGATTTGCCCGAATACGATTCGGACCGTGTGCATCTCACCCGGCTGAGTCTGGATCAGGTGCGCGAGGTCTGCCGCCGACTGATCGGCATGACCCACGAGGAGCGTGCGGCACTGGGCCCGATGCATCCCGGCCGCGTCGACGTGATCGGTGGCGGTGCGGTCATCACGCAGCTCCTGGCCGATGAACTGGCCCGCCGCGCGGGTGTCACCGAGCTGATCGTGAGCGAGCACGACATCCTCGACGGAATCGCGCTGTCCATCGCCTGATCCCGGGTCACCCGGCGATACCGGCGTTCATTCTGTGATTGCTGCCGAATTGCCTGACTAGGGGGTCGTGGACATTGGCAGAAGCGGTGACCAGGGCTTGCCCGCCCACCCGGACGTTCTTCGGATATCCGATCGGGCTGACGAATCTGTTCGGTGTCGAGCTGTGGGAACGGTTCTCGTTCTACGGCATGCTCACGATCCTCGGCTACTACCTGTACTACTCGATCACCGACGGCGGCCTGGGCCTGTCGCAGTCGACGGCCACCGGGGTGGTCGGCGCGTACGGCGGCCTGGTGTATCTGTCCACGGTGCTGGGCGGCTGGGTGTCCGACCGCCTGCTCGGCATGGAACGCACCGTCTGCTACGGCGGTGTCGTGGTGATGATCGGCCACCTCGCCCTCGCCCTGATCCCCGGCCTGCCCGGCGTCGGCCTCGGCCTGGTCCTGATCGCCCTCGGCAGCGGCGGCGTGAAGGCCAACGCCTCCTCCCTGCTGGGCACCCTCTACCCACCGGGCGACCCCCGCACCGCCGGCGGCTTCACCCTCTTCTATCTCGGCATCAACCTGGGCGCCTTCCTCGGCCCGCTGCTCACCGGCCTGCTGCAATCCCGGGCCGGTTTCCACTACGGCTTCGCCGCCGCGGCCGTCGGCATGGCCTGCGGCCTGGTCCAATACGTCGTCCAGCGAGCGAACCTCGCGGGCCACGGCCGCACGGTCCCGAATCCGCTGGCGCACCGGTCGATCCCCCGAATCCTGGCCGCCGCCGGCGCGCTCACCCTGCTGATCGTCCTGGCCGTCGCGACGGGCGCGGTCCACCTCGACACTCTCTCCCCGGTGACCACCGGCGTCCTCACCCTCGTGTCGGCCGCCTGTTTCGCGATCCTGCTGACCAGCCCCGAAGTCTCACCCCTGGAACGCACCCGCGTCCGCGCCTTCGTCCCCCTGTTCCTCGCCAACGCCCTGTTCTGGTCCCTGTTCCAGCAGATCTTCACCGTCCTGACGGTGTACTCCGACCAGCGGATGAACTGGACACTGTTCGGCTGGACCGCCCCCGCGAGCTGGATCGGCTCCGCCGAACCCATCTGGGTGATCGCCCTGTCCCCGATATTCGCCGCCCTCTGGACCCGGCTGGCCGAACGCGCCCCCACCACCCCGCACACCTTCGCCTACGGCGTGATCGGCATGGGTGCCGCCTTCCTGCTGTTCGTCCCGCTGACCGCCTTCGAGGGCAAAACGGTACCGGCCTGGCTGGTCTGCCTCATCCTCGCCGCCTTCGCGATCTCGGAACTCCTGCTCTCCCCGATCGGCCTGGCCGTGACGACCCAACTTGCCCCCGCCGCGTACCGGGCCCAGATGATGGCCCTCTACTTCCTCTCCGTCGGCATCGGCACCGCGATGTCGGGAGTGCTGGCACACTACTACTCCCGAGACCACGAAATCGCGTACTTCGGCCTCACCGGGATCATCACGATCGCAGTGGGTATCGTCGTCTACTTCCTCGCTCCGCGAGTAAGCAGCCTGATGAAGGGGGTTCATTGAGCAAACTATCGGACAATTCCGAGACGGACGTACGACTTAGGTAGGCTGTCCGGCACGCCCCCGTAGCCCAATTGGCAGAGGCAGCGGACTTAAAATCCGTCAAGTCTGGGTTCGAGTCCCAGCGGGGGCACCACGAAAGCGCAGTTCAGGGCGCTGCGGGCGTGGTGGGACAGGTCGGTGCGGGCTGCGGCCCCGGCACCACCCCGGCGCGCTACCGGCGGGGTGGCCGGTCCTCGGCCTCGATCCGGCGGCGGATGGCTTCCACCGTGCGGTCCTTGGGGATGCGCTCCGGCCACACGATCGCCAAGACCAGCACGGCCAGCGGCACGCCGACGGCCGCGATCAACCCGAAAGTGATCATCGTGTTGTCACCACACTTCGGTATCGGTCACGGATTCGGGATTCACGTCGATCACAGGGCCGGATATCGCACTTGCCGCCTCGGCCTGGAACTCCTCCGGGCTGACGGGCCACCCGTCCTCACCGACAAATGACCATGAGCCGTCGCTGTGGTGGAGGTACGAGCACGGCCCGCCCTGCGGCGCAATGGCGAACTGTTGCGAGTCTTCGTTTTTCCGTCGTGCGGGTGTGTTCATGTCCACCCCTTGTGTTGTCCGGCTGGCTAGTGCCTCGTCAAGCAACCTTCGGTAGGTAATCGGGTTGGCGGATTTTGGAGTTGGCGGCGAACTCGCGTTTGGGTTTGGCGTGCTGGTTGTGCCAGCGGATGTAGGCGGCGATGGCGGAGTCCTGCTCATCGTGGCTGTGGTGATCGGTGCCGTTGAGGGCGAAGTAACGCAGTGCCGCGAACTCGGACTCGATCCAGTTCAGCCAGGACGAGTAGGTCGGCAGGAACACCAGCTCCACGTCGTGGGCGGCGGCCCAGTCGCGGACCTCGGCACGCTTGTGCGGGGAGAAGTTGTCGGCGACGATGTAGAGCTTTTCGCCGGCCCAGCGAGCACGCAGCGACTTCAGCAACGCCAGGAACTCGGTCCACCGCTTGCGGTCACGGATCCGATAGTGGATCTTTCCGGTGGCCAGGTCCAGTGCGCCGAGCAAGTGCCGGACACCCTGGGTGCGGTGATAAGTCGCCCGCAACCGCTTCGGTCTTCGTTGCGGAAACCAGCCTCTACCAGCACGGGGTTGCAGATTCAATGGGCCGAACTCGTCGACGCAGATCACCCGCCCGTCAGCGGGCGGGTGGTCGTAGAGGTCCAGGATCCGGTTCATCTTCGCGGTGAAATCCGGGTCGCGACCGGCCTTCCAGGTCTTGACCGCCTGCCACGACACACCCTCGGCCTTGAGGATTGCGCGCAGGGTCTCCCGGCTTATGTCGGCAATAGCGTTGTTCTGCAATGCCTCCCGCAGTTTCGACAGGCTCCATGTCGAGAACGGCCAACCCAGGTCACGGGGACAGCACCGGGCGATACAGGCGATACGTTCACGCGTCGCCCGGTCGACCTTCTTCGGCCTGCCCCCGCTCCATTTTGGGTCCAGCGCCTCGAACCCCCGCTCGTTGAACTCGTGAATCACTTGCCGCACATAGGCTTCCGACACCTGCATCAACCGGGCGATCGCCGGGACCGGCTGACGCTGAGCCGAAGCCATCACCACGATCGCGCGCCGCATCCGGACCGGTTGCCTGCTGGTCTTCGTGATCCGCTGCAACCGGCGCCCTTCCTCCGGGGTCACCGCTCGCACAAACACTTCCGGCTTCCGAGCCACCGGGCACCACCTCCACCGGCAGCTTCGCCGCCGGCGAGCACCCGAGCAAACCGACACCCGGTTACCAGCACAACCTTTCTAGACGAGGCACTAGCACCTACCGCCGAGGCAGCAACACCCGGCGGTAGGGCTGGTTGAACGCTATTTGTATGCTCCGAGCTCGAACCAGGAAATTGCGCGATATTGCGCCGAAAGGGCGTGCGGTGGACCGGCGGCGGATTGATGATGAAGGGGTTCACCGGCGTCAGAGGAGGCACGATGGAACTGGAATGGCTCGGCGGGGACAGCACAGACGGGCAGTCGCCCACGCTTTTCCGCAGTGATCGCGGGACGTACGTCACGCAGGGCTGGCGTACCGACCGGCCCGACACCATCGAGATCCCGCACCGGCTGATCCGGCATCTCGTCCCGGGGACGTGCCTGGGCGCGCTGCTGCACGACACCGGGCACGGCACGTTCTTGCTCACGGGCGAGCCGGTGACGGATGCCCGAGCGCTGGAACGGATTCGGCTGCCGGACCACGAGACGGCGGTGGAGGTGCCGATCGGTACGGAGCGGAGGCGCGATGCTGCACCTCACGTTTGATGATCTGGCGCAAGCCTTTCGGGCGCATCGCCGGGCGTTCCACCTGGAGGTTCGCGACGACTACAGCGGCGTAGCCGGAGAAGCCGACCGGGTGCAGCGATTCCTGAACGGGGAGCCGCAGGACCCGGCGGCGAGCGCGCGTTGGCACGCACTGATGCGGGAGGTGATCGGCGCAAGGTGCGTGGTGCAGCGGGTCCGGGTGATCACCGAGCCGCACGGTCCCTACACCCGGTTCGCGGTCGGTACGACCGACGCCAATCTCCGAGTGGGCGAGGATATCCGGTGGCTGCCCCGGCGGGACGCACCGGTGGATCTCGGGGATGACGACTGGTGGCTGTTCGATGATGAGGTGGCCGCCTACACCGTATTCCAGCGGGACGGCTCCGCGTTGCCGGGCTGGGCCGCGACTACCGATCCGGCGGTCGTCCGGCACTACGCGGATGTACGAGATCGGTTGTGGACCAAGGCAATACCGCACCTCGAGTACGCCAAGTGACCAACGTCGGTGAGGCGCGCCGTGACCTTGGAACCCGCCTGCGCGGGTTGAGGGTTGCGGCGCGCCTGCGCGGGTACCAGCTTGCCCAGCAAGCGGGCTGGCACCCGGCCAAGGTGTCGCGTATTGAGCACGGTACCCAAGCCGTCAGCGAAGACGACCTGGCCGTGTGGTGCCGCCTCACCGACGCCGAGCACGAATATCCCGATCTGCTGGCCACGCTGCGCAATATCAGTGCCGCGTGGATGGAGTGGCGGCGGATCGTCGGCCACGGGTACAGCAACCACCAGCGGCAGATCAGCGGAATGGAAGACCGCAGCGAGCTACTGCGCGGCTACGACCCGCAGGTGTTCCACGGGCTGCTCCAGACGCCGGGCTACGCGCGGGCGCTGATGGCCGCGGGCATGGAATTCTTGAACACCACGCGAGACCTGGACGAGGCCGTGGCGGCTCGCATGGAACGGCAGCGGGTGTTGCGCGAAGGGCGGCACCGGTTCTACTTCCTGGTCGGCGAGCAGGCGCTGAGCACCACGGTCGGAGACGACGCCGTGATGGTCGAGCAGATTCAGCACGTTCTGGAGCTTATGACGTTGCCGCGCTTGATATTTGGGATCGTGCCCGCCGCGAGCGCGTACTTCCGGCGGACGACTGATTTCGTTCTGTACGATCAGCGCAAGGTGTTGGTGGAGACCATCACCGCCGAATCGGCCGTAACGCAGCCGCGCGAAATCGCCTTGTACGAAAAGGTATTCAACCGGCTGGCCGAGCAAGCCGTCCACGGCGACGCTGTCCGTGCGCTGCTGGCCTCGGCGTTGAAGCGGCGCACAGCGGAGGCGTAATGGTGTCGGAGGGCAGTGGCAGAATCCTCGGCCATGAACTTCGCACTTCCGCGTTGGGTGAGGTCGATCGGTAGTTGGTTCGGCGACGCATGGGACTGGTTATTGCACGTCCGCGCCGACGCATGGGCCGCTACAGCGGGATGGGCTACGGCGGCTATCGCTCTCGGTACCGTGGTGGTTGCGGGCATCTACGTCAGAAAACAGGTCAGGGCGGCACTCGACCAAGCGGATGAGGCGCGTAAAACTCGTGAAGAACAGGCGCAACCGAATGTAACAATTTTCATGGATCACAATCCCGCCGACTGGGATTTTCTCGAGCTGGTTATCAAGAATTTCGGCGCTACCCCTGCTCATAATGTACGAGTAATGATCAGCCCTAAGACCATGTCTCACATGGATGTGATTTGTTTCCGGTGCACCGGGATCGGTTGTGCTGCATGATGTTCAGTCGTGGATGCGTTGTCGCTGCGGTTGGTGCCGGACGAGTTGTGGGAGTTGGTCGAGCCGTTGCTGCCGGAGTTCCGTCCGCGTCCGCAGGGTGGTGGGGTGTCTCCGGTGGATCAGCGGGCGGTGTTCACGGCGGTGGTGTATGTGCTGACCAGTGGTTGTGCGTGGCGGATGTTGCCGCCGTCGTTCGGGGTGACGGTGCCGACGGCGCATCGCCGTTTCACCGTCTGGACGAAGGCGGGTGTGTGGCGGCGGTTGCATCGGGCGGTGCTCGACGAGCTGGGTGCGGCGGGTTTGATCGACTGGTCGCGAGCGGTGGTCGACGGAGCGAGCGTGCGAGCGAAAAGGGGGGCGGCCTGACCGGCCCGAATCCCACCGACCGGGGCAAACCCGGTTCGAAACTGCACGTGCTGACCGATCGGGCGGGAATCCCTGTGGCCGTGGCGGTTTCCGGCGCGAACGTCCACGACTCCCAAGCCTTGAAACCCCTGGTGAAAGCGATCCCGGCAGTGCGGTCCCGGCGAGGCCCGCGGCGGCGCCGGCCGGGCAAGCTGCACGCCGACAAGGCCTACGACCAGCCGGAGCTACGACGGTGGCTGCGGCGGCGCGGGATAGCAGTTCGTATCGCCCGCAAGGGAATCGAGTCCACCGAGCGGCTCGGCCGACACCGGTGGGTGGTCGAGAGAACCATCTCGTGGCTGACCGGATATCACCGGCTGGCGATCCGCTACGACCGCAAGGGAACTCACTACCTGGGCTTCCTGACGCTCGCCGCCGCGCTGACCGGCTTCAAGAAGCTCGCCAAGGCAAAGCCATCCATGTGAGACACGGTCTAAGCCGCAAGTCAGCGAATGGTCCGTTGGTGAAGGGGTCACCGACCTACCTTTTCCCGAGTTGATACCGTTTCTAGCACCTCAGCAGGAGTGGCGAACGGTTTGGGATGCGGGTATTTTTCGGTCGCGTTCTTCTGGTATTGCAGCACGTCATGGGGCGGAAATTTCGTTTGAAGACGGCCGTGGAGATATGTTCACGACAAGAGCAATTCTCGACTGGGATATCTATGTTGGAGCGCGGCGGGTCGTGATCAAAGGCACGCATGATCTGGTTAGGCTTTTTGACGACAAATTGAAAGAGCAGAACCGGGTGCTCAGTGATATCCGCCAGATACTCGCGCGTTACTCCAGGGAGCACGAAGGAATTTGGGTGTATGGTGCGAACGACGACGGCGAGCGAGAGTTCCGAGTTGAGCGCGCACGGCAAGAGGCAGAAGAGGCAGCGGAGAGTCGCCGCCAAATCGACCAGCTTCGGCGGAAACTCGTGCCGCACGAGTTCCCAGCCGAGCCGCCTACCCTGCCGACCGCCGCCGGAACGGAACCACGTTCGTCGAGAGTTCCGGCTCCTCCGTCCCCCGATCCGGAGCCGGAATCGTCTGCGGCGGAACCGAAGTAGAGCGCGGCGGCTCGGGAAGATTGTTGCCGGTACCGCCTTCTTCGTCGGGGATCCAATCGCCGTAGGTGTTCAGGGTGAGCGTGAAAGTGCTGTGCCCCAACCATTTTGACACCTGCATGTCGACACGGTCGCGCCCGACAGCCTGACCGTCCCGTGGAGCCCCCGCGCTACCGCGCTGCTGCACACGGTCGCGCCGGTGCTACCCGCCGGGCTGACCGGGCGGGCCGGGTTCGGCACTCACCTGGTGCTGCGGCCGGTCCCCGCCTGAAGGATCAGCGGTTCGTGGGCACCAGCGAACCGTCCGTCGCGCAGGTCCCCGGTCAGCGGCACCACCGCGGCCGCGACCCGTAGCACCGGGTCCAGGCCACCCCAGATCCGTTCCAGCAGCTGCGGCCACACGCCGTCCACCGTCACGGCGACCGGCTGGCCGCTGGTCACCACCGCGCCGGTGTCGCCGGCGTAGGTGGTCATCGCATGCCCTTCGCCCGGCGCCAGCCGGGGAATGTGCGCCAGGTGGTGCTGCGATTGCTCGATCGCCGGCCACTTCGGGTGGGCCACCGCGCCGGAGAGAACCAGCTCCAGCACCTCGGTGCCGCCGATCGCCGCGGTGGCGGTGATGCGCGGGGTCAGGATCGGCGGATCCGGCTCGCACTCCAGTCCGGTCAGCGCCTGCCACACCGTCGTGCCGGCGTCGAGTCCGGCCACGACGTCGGCCACCTGGGTGCCGTTGCCGACAACGATCCGGCCGCTGCTCATGCGCACGATCGCGGTGTAGTGCCGCAGCGGATCCGCCGGCCCGGACGTGGTGTCGGCGATCTCGAGAGTGTCCGGTCCGATCACCAGCCGCCGTGCCCGGCTCGCCTCGCTGCGGCCGGTCAGGAAATACGCGGCGAACCCGGTCCCGTCGCCGTCGCGGCCGAGCATGATCCCACGACCGGGATACCGGTACTTCGTGACGAACTCGTCGACTCCCAGAACCTGGACCGAGGCCATGATCGGAGAGTGTAGGTGGCGCCGAGTACCCGGCCCCGCCGCGGGTACTCGAGGGTCGGGTGACGGTCAGCTCCGATACCGGTGACTTCGGTTGGCGGCCATGCGATTTCGGACACCTGGCCGGCCCGGCGGCGATAATCTGAGGGCATGGCGGCTTTCACGGTGTACCTCGACGACGACAGTATCCCGCAGGGCCTGGACTACGGGCCCGGCGCCAGCTACTCCATCACCGCCGCCGGCGTGCTCAGGGTCGACGACGCCGGCCATGTCCGCCACTACGCGCCCGGCTACTGGCAGCAGGTGCACGAACAACCGGCACCGGCCGATCCGGCAAGGCCGAGCCCGGCCTGATCCACGCCGCCGGCAGCCTCAGCCGAACTCGCCACTGTCCGCCGGGGATCCACTGCGCGGCAAGCGATCCCCGGAATCGGAGACGGCAGCGTAGGAGATTCCCGCCTCGTGCGGCGGCCGATCGCCGGACTCGCCGGTCTGCGCGCCCGCGGAGCAGACCAAACCGCCTCTGAACTCGTCGTTACGCGCTTTTGGAGAGCGCGTTAGAACGCGACGGCAAGAGCTGGGCTGGAGCCAGGAAGTCGCCGCGCACGAAATCGGCGTGCACTGGACGCATCTCAGCCAGGTGGAGCGCGGCCAGCGGAGCCCCCGGCTGGAGAATATTCTGCGGTTCGCCGCAGGATTGCGGACTACCCCCGGCGCTCTGTTGGACGGGCTGCCGGTGCCGAGCGAGTAGCGGTGCGCCCACCCCGGCGTCACCCCGGCACCCTGCGGGTTGTCTACGGTCTATGGCAACACCCGCCAAGGCGGCGGCAACTTGCGGCAATATGCCTCTCACCTGCGTCGATGCGACACCGCGTTCTGTGCTGGCGCAGGTGGGCGCGGTACGCGCCGGAGGTACTTGAAATCCGTCAAGTCTGGGTTCGAGTCCCAGCGGGGGCACGACGAAACGGCAGGTAGGGTGCGGTTCTCGCCTGTTGTCGTCGGCGGGACGATCGTCGCCGCGCGTCGTCCGCGGCGGCGGTGTTCGGTGCTGTCGTGGCGTCGGCGCCCACACCGTCCCGATCAGCGTGGCCATCCGGCGACACACCTTGCCAGGCGTGACCTGTCCGGCCCGGCCCCAGGCTATCGTTTGCCTTTCGACAGCCGTATCGGTCCGTGTCTGCTGGGTCGAGCTCATGCACCTCCGCTTCGAGAACGGGATTCGGTATGCGACGAGCGCTCCTACCCGTCGCGGCAGTGACAGCCGCGGCAAGTGTGGTCGCCGTGGGTTTGTGGGCCGGTGCCGAATCCGGCCATGCCCAGCCACTCGGCGCGGACATTTCCGCGTGGGGGATGCATCTGACCGCGGCGGTCGGCAACATCGGGGTGAATCCGCCCGGTGACCGGACACCCGGGATGATGGCCTTCTCGCATGCCGTGCAGATGTCCGGCGACTATTCGGTCGATGTGGCGGGTGACCAGATCACCTCGGGCCAGACCGTCGCGGGGTTCATCCTCGGATGCGGGGTCAACATCGTCAACGGTTTTCCCATCGGTATCCAGCCCAATGAGGGTCTGAGCCTCGGTATTTCGCCGTCGTTCACCCCGCCGAGCGGGACGACTCCGCCCAGCGCGAGCCTCGGGCCCAGCGTGGCCGGGCTGCTGGGCCTGACGGAAATCCTTGCCGCGACCCTGGCGCCCGGGCAGGTCACCGCGGCGACGACGGCGACGGTGAACCTGGACGACAAGACGCAGTTTCCGTACCACATCACGTTCAACAACGCGGCGTTGAATGTCTCCCAGTGTGTGTCATCGGTGTCGGCGGTCCCCTTCGTCACCGTCACAGTGGGTAATGCGCAGGGCACAGTGCAGACCACCGCCTACGGCGACCAGTTCGTATTCTGAGGCCCGACCGGATCGGCAGGCGTGATCCTCGGTGTACTGCTTCCCGGTGCCGATTCGGTGAGTGCCCGCTGGAGGGGCGGGCAGGTGTCGAGCACGCGAGCTGTGCCGGGCGGTGACGGCGCTGGGGATCAGGATTGCCGGGTCCGATCTCCGTGCCCGAACTGGAGGTCCCGGGTTGCCGCCCGCCAGCGATCGATCCCGGGGCGAATCGGCGATCGGCCGACCGGGTCCGTGACGCCCAGTTCCGGTTCCGGAGCCAAGCAGCGCACCACGACTTTGCCCACATGATCGTTGCGCTGCACCAGCCGGGCGGCCTCGGCGGTCTCGGCGAGGTCGTAGGTCCGATAGACGGGCGGGATCAACGTGCCCATTCGGAACAACCGCGTGCACTCGGCGAGTTCCTGGAGGTTGAATCCATGGCTGCCGATTATTCATTTCAGATTCATCCACAGATAGCGGTTGTCGTATTCGTGGCGGAATCCGGTGCTGGAACCGCAGGTGACCACCGAACCGCCGCGCCGTGCGAGGAAAACCGAGGTACCGAAGGTCTCCCGGCCGACATGATCGAACACCGCGTGCGGGTCCTCCCCCCACTCACGACGAATCGCTGTGCCGATCTGCTTGCCCACCGCCATGGACTGCTCGGCGAGACCGGTTCCGGCGTCGATCCGCAGGAGTTCCCGGTTCACCACCAGGTCGCAGCCCAACTGCCGGGCCAGATCGGCTTTCGCCTCCGAACCGACGATGCCGACCGCGACGCCGCCGCCGTTCTTGACCAGCTGTACCGCGAACGACCCCGATCCGCCGGTCGCGCCCCAGATCACGACGATGTCGCCCTGCTTGATCCGCACGCCGTGCTCACCGACCAGCATGCGATACGCGGTTCCCCCGCACAACGCGAAACAGGCGGCCTCCTCCCAGGTCAGCAGGCCCGGTTTCGGCAGGATCTGCGAGGCGCGAGCGATCGCGTAGGTGGCGAGGCCGCCGAAGTTGGTTTCATACCCCCAGGCGAGCATTCCCGCGCCGAGCATCCCGTCGCTGTGCGTCGCGGGTTCTTGGTCGTCGACATAGACCGGGCTGACCACGACGTGATCGCCCACGCACCAGCGGCGCACACCGGCGCCGACCCGGACGACGACACCGGACACATCCGATCCGATCACCTGGTGATCGCGATCGTGCCGGGCGGCGAAACCACCTTGCCGCGCGAACCGCGCGAGCATGTCGAACGTCGATACCGGCTCGAACATGGCCGACCACACGGTGTTGTAGTTGATCGAACTCGCCATCACCGCGACGACCACCTCGTCCGGCGCCAGTTCCGGCATCGGGACGTATCCGACCCGGATCGAACGGCGTACATCCTTGTCGGCGGCGCCGCGGAACATGCCCGCATCGGCCCGCCTGAGGTGCGCGGCCAGGTACTCCGCGGGGAGCGGCTGGGCGGCGATCTCGTCGACCGGCGCACCGGCGATCACCAGTTCCGCGAGGCTGTCCACTGTCACGCTCCCGACTCGCCGTCGCCCGGGGCGGCCGGAACAGCGCGCGGCTGCGCGGCGCACTCCGCCAGAAACCGGAGGATGTGCCCGAACACATCCAGCGCCGCACCACGGCCGATGAACGCGTCCAGATGCCCGTACCCGGCCACTTTCGTATAGCGGACGTCGAGCTGCGGATATCTGTCGGCGAGAACGTCGTGGCAGAGTTCGTCGGAGTCGAACCACGCCTCGTTTCGACTTCCCGACAGCAGCAGGACCGGGCAGTCTATCCGGTCGGCACATTCCAGCGCGTTCTCCGGGAGCACGCGATAGCGGTCGTCGTTGTCGTTCCAGCGCATCACGGAATGCGCGAGCTCGACCCGCCGCAGATGCGGAACCGTCCAGGTCGGGATCGGCCCGAGAAATTCGGCCAGCCGGTCGTGGGTGCGCGGATCGAGGTTCTCGTGGACGAACAGCGATCCACCCAATCCCCAGTTCGCGTGGACCATCGCGCAGGTGGGATCGGGGCACGGCGCACCCCGCGACAGCAGAGCGAACATCAGCGTGTAGCGCGACCGGAATCCGACCTTTCGAAAGTCCGTCGGAATTCGGTCGAAACATGCCCTGACGAGTTCCGCGCCGAATGCGGTGCGCACTCGCATCGACTGACTCGTCTGGTGACGCGGTCGTGCGGCGGATATCACAGCCGTGACGGCCGTGCGTACCGAGCCGACGGTGTGGGCACGACATCGATTGCCGGAGAATGCTTTCCGGATCGGATGCCGTGCCGTCATCCACCGCCCCGCCGCGGCTGACCACCCTCAGCCGGTGACGCTGAAGGTGCCGAGGTAGTCGATCGTGGCGACCCTTGTTCGCACGGCCTGAGCTCTCCCTACCCCGACCCGAATGTTGTGTGATACACATCACATGATACTCCGGATGGCAACCATTCAGCAGGCGGCGGCAGCGTTTTCGAGAATGTTGCCCGGCGCTCGGATCGGCCGGGAGAAGCCGCCGAGCACCACCACCACGAACGCGGTGATGTCGAACTGCTCGCCGAGGGTGGGCTTCCCGGCGGGCACCGATCAGGCCGGCCTCGGCCGTCACGGGTTCTCGTGCACGGTGATTGCCCGAAATCTTTCCGCGTCGCCGGAGAACACGAGGAACAGTATTCTGTTGCCGTGCCTTTCGTGGAAGGTCACGACCTCGCGGGAAGAGTTGATCATGTCGATTTCCGCGTTGTCGACGGTGAGGTCGAAGTACTGCCCGAGATCTGCGCGAGTGACCGGTGGGCCGGTGCCGACCTCTGCGATGACGATGCTGTGGCCCGATTCGACGGACTCGCGAAAACATACCGACGCGAACGGCCCGATGTCACCACTCGCCTCGAATTCGCGAAAGTATTCGTCCGCCTCGACCTCGCGCAGCGACGTGGAGAAGATGTCGGCGATCGCGTCGACCGTGAAGGGTCCGGGAGTCGTCAGCAGCCGATCGATCGTCCGGAGAATCCCGGGCACGTTGTTGTCCGGGGCCGTTCTGGTGTGACGTCGGAAAATCGCTGAGTTCGCTGATCGAGTCGTTGAGTGCGGCCACGTTGCGCCGGGCTTCGTCTCTGGAGATCTCGCCGTTCGCATATCGGTCGAATATGTCGACGTGCGCTGTCGTATTTCTGTCCAGCATGTCCAGGCTCAGATAGTGCTGATGCATGTGAGTGGGGTTCTGATAGAACGGGACGCCATCGGGATTGAGGGCGTTCAGCATCTGGGCATCCACGTGGCCCGTGGGGTCGTTGATCACATGGTTGTCGTCGACCACCTCATAGGTCGGGCCGTTGTGGATCGGTCCGTTTATCGGTGGAAGTATATCCGGGCCACCGTTCTGGATGATCTCGTGCCGAGTTTCCGCCTGACTCAATACGCCCTCTGCATCTTGGTTGCGCAGGTGATCGATCTTGGCTGCGACCCAGTTTTCCCGCACCATTCCGTCGGTCGATACCTTCGACAACACCGGGCCGTATCGCGCCTTGCCCGCGGCATCGGCGAGTTCGGCGGCAACGGTGCCCGTGTCGAAATACTCCCTGTTCGCGAACCTTCCGCTGATCTCGATCCGCTTGTGTGCGAAGTCGACGTGAGTACTCCAAGCCCGACCGTTGGAGTACCCGATCTTCCATCCGCTGCTCCGGAGGTCGTGGACGGCAGCGGATGTGGTCGGCGATTGATCGATGAGCGCGTAGACCTCTTTGTCGAGGGAACTCATCCGACGGAAGGGATCTGCCCCGTGCATCGAGCCGAGACCTGCTCGCCGCAGTTCGAATTCGATACTGCGACCGGCCTCTCTGTCCGACTCACCGATCCTGTCGACCGTATTTTTCAGGGCATTTCCGGTATCACGATTCCAATCCGATTACGGAATGGGACGCCCGCCGAATCGGGGCGGCGAGGCGGTCGGCAACATCACGGAGAACTTCGACGATTTTGTTGCTGCTCACGTCTGTCCCCTCATCAGAATTACCGCAGGCGGCACGCAGACCACATGCCGATGGTACGGCATACTGCGACGGCACAACGGTTTTGCCGGTTCCGCTATGGCGGCCCGCTCGGTAACGATCGGCCGAAAACGACGGCATTGTCACCCGCGGTGTGGATGTCACGGCGATTACTCGGTGAACGTGTGACGTCCATCCCGTCGAGGAGCCGATACCACCGACTGCGAGCCCGCCGCCACCTGCGGCCGGATAGGTAGTCTGGCGTGCGGGTTCGCTGCTGTCGGCGCGGACCATCAGTACTCACGCCGTAGCCGGATAGGAAGCCCTATGCATCGTCACCGTCTCGCCGCCGTCGCCGGCCTCGTCAGCGTCGTCCTGCTCGCCGGTTCCGCCGCCACCGCCTCGGCGCGGCAGATCGGCGCGTTCGACGTGGGCGGCGCCATCGAGACCGAATACGACGCGGCCGGTGGATTCGATCTGCTGGGCAATCCCACCGGGCCGGACAGCCTGGGCGCCAACGGCGGTCACTACCAGGTGTTCGATCACGGGTCGATCTACTGGCACCCGGACACCGGTGCGCACGAGATCGGCGGGCTGATCCGGGATCGGTGGGGTGCGCTGGGCTGGGAGAAGGGGGTGCTGGGGTATCCGACCACGCGGGAATCCGATGCCACCGGCGGCAGGTTCAACAGTTTCCAGGGCGGGTCGATCTACTGGTCGCAGGACACCGGGGCGCACGAGATCGCCGGGGCCATCTATGTGAAGTGGGCGGCGCACGATTACGAGCGCGGGGATCTGGGCTTCCCGACCAGCGACGAGTTCGCCACCAAGGGCGGCGGGCGGGCCAACCTGTTCTCCGGCGGCGCGATCTACTGGACCCAGGCCACCACCGCGCACATCCTGACCAACGGGCCGATCCTGGACCAGTGGACCGTCGCCGGCAGCGATGCCGGCCGCTACGGATTCCCGACCAGCGACGAATACGACGTGCCGGGCGGGAAGGCGCAGAACTTCCAGCACGGCACCATCACCGTGCGGAGCTGATCGGTCAGACGCTCGCGAGGGCGGGCGCGGGTTTGCGGGCGCTGGTGGTGGCCAGATAGAGCACCACCAGCAGCACGCTCAGCCACACGTAGGTGTTGCCGATCACGTGCTGCCACGGGGTCCACGACAGTTCGCGATTGTCCTCGCCCGGTTGCCAGTTCTGCGGGCCGATCACGAACACCACGGCGGTGGCCAGCAGGATCGCGTACCAGGCGGCGGCCTGCCGCAGCGGCGCCCGGCTCGCGGCGCCCACCCCGGCCAGCAGGCCGGGGGCGATCCACACCCAGTGGTGCGACCAGGAGATCGGCGAGGCCAGCAGCGTGAACACCGCGTTGAAGGCCAGCACCAGCGGCGGATTGTCGGCGGCCCGGCGCATCGCGGGGACCACCAGCGCCAGCAGCGTCAGGCTCAGCAGCAGCCACAGCGCCGTGAATTCCGGCTTGGGCACCTGCAACCGCGACAACACACCCTGGATGGACTGGTTGGTGCGGAAGGCCGAACCGCTGAGGCCGGACACGTTGCCCATGCCGCCGAACCAGTACCGGGTCGACTCGCGCGGCAGCACCGCGAAGGCCAGCGCGGTGGCGATCGCGCCGGTGATCGCGGCCGTTGCCGCCGCCCGATAATCGCGGCGCACCAGGAAATACAGCACGAACGCGGCCGGGGTCAGCTTGATCGCGGCGGCCAGGCCGACCAGCACGCCACGCGGCCACTTCGAGCGCGCGGGCGGCCCGTCCTCGCCGACGCTGCGCCCGGACAGGCAGTCGATCGCGACCAGCACCATGAGCAGCAGGTTCACCTGCCCGAAGTCCAGCGTGGAATGGATCGGCTCCAGCAGCAGGGCCAGCGGCAGCGCGCACGCGGTGACCCAGAGGGCCAGTTCGACGCTGCCGGACCAGATCCGGCGCGCGGCCAGGTACAGCGTCACCGCCAGCGCCAGCACGGTCACCACGAAGAAGGCGGTGGCCGCGGCATGCCAGGGCAGCATCGCGAACGGGCTCAGCGCCAGCGCGGCGAACGGGGGATAGATGAACGGCAGGCTGACGCCCATCGTCGTCTTCGGCAGGCTGCCGTACATATCGGCGCCGTGCCACATCGCCTGCACGCCGAGCCGGTAGACCTGCAGGTCGATGTACTCGCGCTTGATCGGCGTCAACGGCCCGCTGGGGTGCAGCAGCCACCAGACGCAGACCGCGACCAGTAACGCCGGCAGCGCCCACACAATCCGCGCGAAGCGGCGGGTCGCGGCCGTCGGTCGACTGGAGGTAGTGACGCTAACCATCCAGGAGGAGATTACCGGCAGCGGCATTCGGACAACCGGACGGGTTGGCACCGGGCCCCGCCGGGTGGACCGTGACCCGGGAGCCAATAGCATGACAGCCGCTATGACGATGACCCGCGGCGAGCGCTCGGCCGCCGAAGCGCCCCTCACCCTGACCACCCGGCCGCCCCGCAGCCTGTCCTTCGGCGATCAGACCGCCTTCTGGGCCAATCTCGGGGTCACCCTGATCGGTTTCACCGGGGCGCTCTACGTCCTGCACCCGACCGGCCATCCGCAACTGCCACTGCTCGGCGCACTGCTGGCGACCGTGGTCGGCACGGTGATCGGCGCGGCCATGGTGGCCGCGGCCGGTGCGGTCGGCGAACGGACCGGCGCCCCCGCGATGGCGAACTTCCGCGGACTGTTCGGCACCCGGCTGTCGTATCTGCCGACCGTGGCCAACATCGTGCAGTGCGTCGGCTGGGGTGTGTACGAACTGACGGTGATCGCCGGCGGCGTGCAGGCGCTGACCCATCATCGGCTCCCGCACGCGGCGGTGATCGTCGCGGCCGGGACGCTGTGCACGGTGATGGCGATCTGGCCGCTGCGGATGCTGCGCATCCTGCGCAAGTACGTCACCGTCGCGGTGGCCGTGGCGATGCTGTATTTCACGGTGCAACTGCTGCACCGGCCGCTGCCCGCGGTACCGGACACCTCGTGGAGCGGTTTCTTCCCCGGCGTGGACACCGCGCTGGCGGTGGCGGTCTCGTTCGTCCCGCTGGCCGCCGACTACACCCGGCACGCCCGTTCCGCCGCGGCCGCCTCGGGGGCCACCCTGCTCGGCTTCTCGATCGCGCAGAGCTGGTGCTATCTGCTCGGCATCATCGCGCTGATCCAGGTGGGCGGCGACGGTGACCGGATCTTCGACACCTTCCTCGGCGTCGGCGCCGGCTGGTTGTTCTTCGCGGTGCTGGTACTGCGTGAATCGGATCAGTCGTTCGCCAACGTGTACTCCACGGCGATGTCGATCCAGAATCTGCTGCCGCGGGTGGATCGCCGGCTGCTGGCCGCCGGGGTGGGTGTGCTGGCGACGGTGCTCGCGCTGGGGGTGCACGATTTCACCGGATTCGCCAACTTCCTGCTGCTGATCGGCTCGGTGTTCGTACCGCTGGCCGCGGTGCTGGTGGTGGACTTCTTCCTGGGCCGCGGCCGTGGCGGCCCCGGCGGGCACGGCTGGGATCTGTCCGAGCGCGCCCCGGCGCGTCCGCTGATGTTGCTGCCGTGGCTGCTCGGATTCGTGGTCTACCAGCTCTGCAATCCCGGTTCGGTGGACGGCTGGGCGCGCTGGTGGGGGCGGGCGCAGGATGCCCTCGGGGTGCATCCGGGCTGGTGGTCGTCGGCGTCGCTGCTGTCGTTCCTGACCGCGGCCCTGTTCACCTGGGTCATCGTGCTGTTCGAACGGCGTCGTCCGCATGATCCGCCCGTGGCCGGGGTATGACCGAACCGCGATCCGCGGCGGCCCCGCATGCGGTGTGACGGCTGCTAGATTCGCCTGACAGCGGGTTCGAGACGCGGTGCTTTCCGTCTACGGAGGAGGCCGAATGACCGATCCGGGGTCAGGGAACGCGCGGCGGCGCGGGATCTTCCGCGTCAAATCCGTCGAGCAGTCGATCCGGGACACCGACGACCCGGACGCGAAACTCCGCCGGGAGCTGTCCGCCTGGGATCTGACGATCTTCGGCGTCGCGGTGGTGGTCGGCGCGGGCATCTTCACCCTCACCGCGCGCACCGCCGGGACGGTGGCCGGGCCGTCGGTGTCGCTGGCCTTCGTGCTGGCCGCGGTCGCCTGTGCGCTCAGTGCGCTGTGCTACGCCGAATTCGCCTCGACCCTGCCGGTGGCGGGCAGCGCCTACACCTTCTCGTACGCCACCTTCGGTGAGATCGTGGCCTGGATCATCGGCTGGGATCTGCTGCTCGAATTCGCGCTGGGTACCTCGGTGGTCGCGAAGGGCTGGTCGCAGTACCTGGGCGAGGTGATGGGAACCCGTAGTCCCCTCGTGCATCTGGGGCCGGTGTCCTTCGACTGGGGAGCGGTGCTGCTGGTCGTGGTGCTGGGGGTGCTGCTGGCGCTGGGCACCAAACTGTCGTCGCGGGTGTCTGCGGTGGCGGTGGCGATCAAGCTGGCGATCATCGCCATGGTGGTGATCGTGGGGCTGCGGTACTTCTCGGGCTCGAATCTGTCGCCCTACATCCCGCCCTCGCAGCCGGGCGACCACGGCGGCGGACTGCGGCAGTCGCTGTTCTCGTGGCTGACCGGCGCGGGCAACAGCACTTTCGGCTGGTACGGGCTGCTGGCCGCGGCGAGCATGGTGTTCTTCGCGTTCATCGGCTTCGACGTGGTCGCCACCACCGCGGAGGAGACCCGCGACCCGCAGCGCGACGTGCCGCGCGGCATCCTCGGCTCGCTGGCCATCGTGACCGTCCTGTATGTCGCGGTGTCGCTGGTGCTGACCGGCATGGTCCCCTACACCGAACTGTCCGGCGAGGACGCCACCCTCGCCACCGCGTTCGCCCGGCACGGGGCCGACTGGGCGAAGAACGTCATCTCCGTCGGCGCGCTGGCCGGGCTGACGACGGTGGTGATGGTGCTGTTCCTGGGCCAGACCCGGGTGATGTTCGCGATGGCCCGCGACGGTCTGATCCCGCGCCGGCTGGCCCATACCGGCCCGCGCGGCACGCCGGTGCGGATCACCGCGATCGTCGGTGTGGTGTGCGCGGTGCTGGCCGGATTCGTCGATTTCGGCACCCTGGCGGAGATGGTGAACATCGGCACGTTGTTCGCCTTCATGCTGGTGTCGCTCGGGGTGGTGGTGCTGCGGCGCACCCGGCCCGATCTGCCGCGCGGATTCCGGGTGCCCTGGGTGCCGCTGATCCCGATCCTCGCGGTGCTGGCCTGCCTGTGGCTGATGCTGAACCTGTCGATCGAGACCTGGTTGCGGTTCGTGATCTGGATGGCGGTGGGCCTGGTGGCGTATTTCGGCTACGGCCTGCGGCATTCGCAGCTGGGCGCGCGGGAGCTCAGGACGGCGCGTCCGTCGCACCGGTGACGATGTGCTCCTGCGGACCGGTGACGATGTGCTCCTGCGGACCGGTGACGATGCGTTCCTGCGGGGTGGTCTCGGCGGCCGCATGCGCGGCGCGGGCCAGTGCGCGGGCACGATCGAGCTGGGTCAGCACGGATTCCCACGCGGGATGGCCGACGGCCCCGGAGCCCTGCGCCAGATCGCGCTGGATGCGCAGCAGAGCGCGGGTGGCCTCGGCGGTGTGGGCCGCGGCGGCCAGCGGCGGTGCCTGCGCGGCCTCGGAATGCAACTCGGCGATCCGGTCGGTGAGCCAGTAGGCCTCGAAATGCGCTTGGTCGTAGAGATCTTCGTCACGCATCGCGATGGTGCTGGGGGTGGCGGCGCGGGCGCGGTGCTCGAAACTGGCCAGGTCCGGCGCGGCCGTCAGGGTGCGCCGCAGATCCGCGCCGATCAGCCGGTAGAGCAGGCCCGCCAGCATGGCATGCTGCACGCCCGCGCTGTCGGCGCCGGAGGTCTCTCGCTCCGACACCTGGTGTGCGACATCGTCGACCTCGGCGCGCAGGACCGCCAGCGCTGCCCTCAACTGCCCGATAGTGGCCATCGGTCCGCAAGGCTACCTCGTGGCAAACGAATTCGGTCAGGATCGGGCCGGGAAATTCGATGGTGTGTCGCCGGTCGGCAGCCGGTCGCCGCGGGGTGCGGGCAGATGTTCGAAGGCGTAGTACAGCGAGAGCAGGCCGAACAGGATCAGCGCCGACAGCGGTTCCCACAGCGCCAGCGCGGTGCCGGCGAGATATCCGACGGCGCCTACGCTGAATCGAATGTTGGCTTTGCGCAACTCTTCCCGGCCGAGCCGGGTGTCGAGAACGCCCGGCCGCAGCACCGCGTACCACCAGACCAGGCTGAATCCGGCGGCCATCGCGATCATCACCAGGCTGTAGACGAAGGTGACCGTGGCGGTGTCGCCGCCGCGCAGTTCGTGCGCGAGTTGGCGGCCGAGCAAATCGGTGGGGAACGGCACCGCGACGATCACCAGGAGCAACAGCAGATTCGCCAGCTGCAACCCCCGGTCCACCCGGACCACGTGCCGGAACATGGCGTGGTGGTTCATCCACATGATGCCGATGTTCAGGAAACTCACCACGTAGGCCAGATACGACGGCCACATGTGGGTCAGGCCCTCGCGTAGATCTCCGTCGGGCGCATGCAGATTCAGCACGAGCAGCGTGATGGCGACGGCGAATACGCCGTCGCTGAACGCCTCGGTGCGGCTACGGTCCATGCGTCGAGTGTGGGCAATGTGCTCGCGTTCGGCCAGCCCGGTAGCGGCTGGGAAGCCGAACGGCCCCGAGGCTCATATTCTTGCGGCATGAGTCCACAGTCCGACGAGCCGCCGGGCCCGCTACCGCGCGGCCGCCATCGGCTCAGCCGGGACGAGGTCCGGTCCTCGCAACATCACCGGTTGTGCACCGCGGCGCTGGTCGCCGTGGGCGAGCTCGGCTATGCCGCCACCACCGTGGCCGACATCGTCAGCCGCGCCCAGGTGGCCCGCCGCACCTTCTATGCGCTGTTCAGCGGCAAGGACGAATGTTTCGCCGCGGCATACGATTTCGGTGTGGAGACCGGGTTGCGAGCGCTGCGGGAGGTGGTCGCGGCCGCGGGCGAGATGAGTTTCGCGGAGCGGGTGCAACTGGCCTTCGACGTCTACCTGACCACGCTGGCCGCGGAACCGGCCGCCGCCCGTGCGCTGTATGTGGAAACTCTGGTGGCCGGTGGCCCGCTGGTTGCGCACCGGGCCCGGGTGCACCGTCTGTTCGCCGAGTTCATGCTGGACATCGCCCGGTGCGGGGTGGACGGCGGCGATCTGCTGTCCACACCCGATCCGCAGCTGATCGACATGCTGCTCGGCGGAATCGACGATCGCATCCGGGCCTGCCTGCACGAGCGGGGAGCCGAACATCTGCCCGACCTCAGCGCGCTGTTCACCCGGACCGCGCTGGCGCTCTGCGATCGCGCGCACGACCGGGTGATCACCCGCCCCGGCGAGCGCGCGGCCGTCGCGGACCCTCAGGCCCCCGGTAAGCCGCCGGAACGCAGTGCGGGCGATCCCGAGCGGTCGCGGTAGGTGCGGGCGATCAGGGCCGCGCGCAGGTACCAGAGGCCGGTGTCACGGCTGGGGTCCAGCCCGGTCAGCTCGTTGATGCGCTTGAGCCGGTAGTCGACGGTGTTGGCGTGCACGTGCAATTGCCGCGCGGTGCGCTGCCGGGACAGCCCGTTGTCGAGATGGCAGCGCAGTGTGTCCATCAGATCCGGATAGTCGTCGAGTGGGTCCAGCAGCGTGCCGAGCCGGTCCAGGCCGGGTCCCGGGCGGGTCACCTGGTACTCCAGGACCAGGTCCGCGAGCCGGTAGATCCCGGGCGGGCGGCCCAGCCGCAGTACCGTGTCGAGCAGTTCGTGCGCCTGATCGGCCGCCTCCGGAATCCGTTCGGCGGCAGCGGGTATCACGGTGGCGGTGACGGAAACCCCGGCGGCGTGCGAGAGCCGCGCGATCAGCGGGTCGAGTTCGCCCGGGGCCGACTCGAGGTCGTCGGTCGTGCCGCCGGACTCGCGCGGGATCAGCACGGTGCCGCCGTCGACCGACAGCAGCGACAGTGCCCGGCCCCCGCAACGCTCGGCCAGTTCCGACTGCAACCGCCGAAGTTTGCGCCGGGCAACGACTTTGGCGTCGACCCGGGGATGCGATTCGTCGCGGTGCGCCGGAATGCTCATGGCCACCACGAGATACGACGCAGCGATCTCGATACCGGCCACCCGGGCCATGGTCGAGGTGGGGTGACCGGCCAGCAGCGCCGACACCAGGGTGTGCACGGCGGTGTGGTGCTCGGCCGCGGCGGCCTGATGTTCGCGGACGTAGGCGACCGCGACAGCGGGGGTGATGGTGTCGATGATGCGCAGCATCAGCCGGGCGGTGTCGGAGGGCCGCTCGCGCGGATCCGTCTGTGCCAGTAGCAGATCGAAGGCCAGGGTGAAGCCCTCGTGCACGGCGTGGTGCACCGTGTCGATCGGGATGCCCTCGCGCGCCCATTCCGCGGCGGCGCGTTGCAGCCGCTCCACCTTGCCGTCGGGTTCGCCGCCGGACATCATGTCGACGGTGATCTCCAGGCAGATCCGGGTGACCGCGGTGATGTCACCGTGTGTCGCATCGCCGGGAAGGGTGGCGCACGGCGCCAGGTGGGTGGCGAAGTGGCCGACAAGTTGCCGCGACAGAGCGTGAATATCGTGGCGTGTGCGTCCGGTCATGCAGGGCCCCGCGATCACTGCTTCTAGGAACTCTGGCGTTCCTATTGATACGAAACTGTAGCTTCCATGTGGGTGCGAAAGCAATAGTTGGTCCTGAATGTGACAGTCGCGCTCAATTTTACGTGCCAACCGGTCGGATCAGGCTGGGGCTCACAGTGGTTGCGGTGCGGTCGCGAGACGTTCGTCGAACTGCTCACGGGCGGTGTGGATCTCGTCCAGGTGCAGTAGCGACCAGGTACCCAACGCATGGGTGAGCTTGCCCAGATCGGCGCCGAGTTCGGTCAGGGTGTACTCCACCCGCGGCGGCACCGTGGGATACACCGCCCGGCGGACCAGGCCGTCGCGCTCCAGGGTGCGCAGGGTCTGGGTGAGCATCTTCTGGGTGATGCCGTCCAGCCGCCGGCGCAACTCGTTGAACCGCACCGGGCCGGCCTCGGCCCGCAGCGTGCCCAGCACCAGCAGCACCCACTTGTCGGCCAGCACGGCCAGGATGTCGCGGGCCGGGCAGCGGCGCAGGTAGGCGCCGACCAGATCGGCGGAATCGGCCCAGCTGTCCAGGGCGTCACGGTCGGGGGCGGGATCGGTGTCCGGCAAGTGGGTGGTTTCCATCGGGTACCTCGGTATGGAATTAGTGCCTTCTTTCCAAGAGATACCACAGCTCCCAGAATCGGTGTCATGCGAGCAATCACACAGAACACCGTGGGCGGACCGGATGTGCTGGAGACCGCCGACCTGCCGATACCGGTCCCGGCGCCCGGTGAGGTGCTGATCCGGATCGCCGCGACCGCGGTGAATCCGGCCGACTGGAAGCTGCGCTCGGGCGCGGTCACCCGGCTGGGACCGCCGCCGTTCACCCTCGGCCTCGACGTGTCCGGCACCGTCGTGGACACCGGTGCGGACGTCACCGGATTCGCCGTCGGCGACGAGGTCTTCGCGCTGGTGCTCAGCCGCCGCGGCGGCTATGCCGAATACGTGACCGCCCCCGTCGCGGCGGTGGCCGCCAAGCCCGCCGCCCTCGACCACGTCCGGGCCGCGGCGCTGCCCACCGCCGGGCTCACCGCCTGGCAGGCGGTGGCGGATCTGCGTGCGGGACAACGTGTTCTGATCCACGCCGCAGCCGGTGGGGTCGGCCATCTGGCGGTGCAGTTCGCGAAGCTGCGCGGCGCGTACGTGATCGGCACCGCGCGGGCCGCCAATCACGAATTCCTCCGGGAACTCGGCGCCGACGAGGTGATCGACTACAGCGCGGTCGATTTCACCGAGGTGGTCCGGGACGTGGATGTGGTGCTGGACCTGATCGGCGGGGACTACGCCGCGCGGTCGCTGCGGGTGCTGCGCGCCGACGGCCGGTACGTCGACGCGCAGGGCGAGGACACCGACGGCGACCCGCGCTACCACCGGCTGTACGTGTCACCCTCGGGCACGGACCTGGCCGAGATCGGCGCGCTGGCCGCCGCGGGCCGAGTGCAGGTCCGGGTCGAGCGGGTGATGTCACTGGCCGAGGTCGCGCTCGCACACGAACTCAGCGAATCCGGCCGGGTCCGCGGCAAGATCGTGCTGACCCCCTGGACCGATTGAGCCTCAACGGTATTCGGCCAGCCGCGGCCGCACACCCAGGAACACCAGCACCGCGATCAACGCCAGCGCGCTGTAGGGCAGCAGCCGGTTCCAGCCCGACAGGGTGTCGATGCCGTCGGTGACGGCGGCGTCGAAGGCCCGCTGGTTGATCGCGACGACCTTGTTCAGACTGTCGTCGTAGAAGGCGAAGTCGCCGTCGGACTGGCCCGGATCGGCGCTGGTGTCGAACGAGATCGCGGTGCCGAGATCCTCGGCGGCCAGGGCGCGCATCGACCGATCGTCGCGCTGATAGGCCTGGAAGGCGAGCAGCATGGCGTCCACCGCGTTCCGTTCCCCCGGGAAGGTGATGTTGCCCAGTTCGTCGGCGAAGAATCCGGTGAACCGGACGTCGGAGTTGTTGCGGCGGTAGGCCGTCAGCGCGGCGCGCAGCGCGTCGTCGTAGTCGAACACCGATTTCACGTGCACGTTCAGCAGCCATTGCGACTGGTCCAGGAAGCCCTGTTCGTAGGTCGCGGCCCGCTGCGGGTCCAGCAGCCAGCGGCTCTCGTCGGCATTGGAGTCGTAGCCGTAGGCCCGGGCCCGTTGCAGGGTCAGTAGCGATTCGAAGGCGTCCTGTTTCGCCACCTTCAGTTGATGGGCGGCGTCGGCGCCGGCGATCAGGCTGCCGCCCACCAGCGCCGCGGCCACCGCCGTCGCGGCCAGCAGCGCGGGATTGAGCCGGCGGCGCATGGTCACCCGCAGCAGCACCTGCAACGCGATCAGGGCGCCCAGCAGCACCGCGCCGAGCAGCATCAGCTGGACCCGGGCGTCGGTGGTGTCGCGGCGGGTGGCGGTGTACGCGCTGTCCAGCGCGGTCTTGTTGTCGTTGGCCAGCCGCTGGGTGTCCAGCTGCATCCGCGCCATCAGATCCGTGGCCTGCCGTTGCAGGACGAGGATCCGGCCCGACGGCCGGCCCGCCGGATTCTGCTCGGTGTCGTTGAGCAGCATGATCTGCGCGGCCAGCGCCTCGTACTGGCCCAGCTGGTCGAGCAGGCCGTGGGAGACTTCGGAGCCGGTCGCCGAGATCGCCTGCCGCAGATCGCCGTCGGCCTGGCTGCGGCGCTGCTCGTAGGTCCTGCGCGTATCGGCGACCGCGGCCCGGTTCGCGCCGCCGGCCAGCAACAGATCGGCCAGTTGCGCGTCCATGTCGGCGAAGGCCACCGAAAGATCCTCCGTCGCCGCCACATTCGGGGCGGTGTGGTGGCCGAGCAGATCGATGCTGGCCCGGATTCCGGTGGCGTCCACCGCCTCCACCACGGCGGTGGCGAGCGCCGCCAGCACCACGAGCGCGGCCAGCAGCCGGATCCAGGCCGGGCGGTCCGAGCGCTGCGGCACCCGCGCCCACGCGGCGTCGGCCAGCGTTCGCACCGTGACCGGGCGAGTTGCCTCGGCAGTCACCATGATTCCCCTCCGAGAGACTCGAGTTCGGCCCGCCGAGTGGCCGGCCGATCAGTGCGCGGCCCGCTCACACCCAGCTGAGCGGGCGAACGGCGTTGGCGCGGTTGATCATGTCGCGGCGGGACAGTGGATCCGGCGCCAGCCGGGCCAGATCCCGGTAGCGCTGTTCCAGCGCCGCCCGCAGCGCGCGGTCGTCCAGCGCGCAGCCGAGCACCCGGCCCCCGGCCGCCGCGCCGCGCCGGACCAGCCGATGGGCCGCGTCCAGCACCTCGATGCCGAAGTGCGCCTTGCGTTCCGGATCGAGGTCGAGTCCGATCAGCAACTCGCCCGCGGCGACCAGATACCCCTCGGATGCCTCTCGCACCCGGACGCGCACCGCTGCCAGCCGCGCCGCCAGATACTGGCTGGAGCTCTCCGGCACCGACTCCGCCGCCGCGATGGCGCCGTCGAAGTCGTTGCGGGCCAGCAGGGTCCGGGCCAGGCCGAAGGCGGCACCCGGATAACCGTGGTCGGTGCGCCACACCGGCTCGTAGAGCGCGGCCGCCGCGGCCGGATCGCCGTCGCATTCGGCCGCGGCCGCCAGCGCCAGCTTCGCCGCGGCCTCGCCGGGCAGCAGATCGTAGAGGGTGTCGAAAACCTCGCGGGCCGTGCCGATCTCGCCGGCGGTCAGGGCGGCCAGGCCGCGATACCAGCCGATCCGCCAGTCGGCGCTCTCGTGCTCCTCCAGCTCGTCGAGCCCGGTGGCCGCGGCCCGCGCATCACCGACGGCGATGCGGGCCCGGGCCAGCGCCAGCCCCACCTCGTAGGACGGGATCGGCGGCGCCTCCAGCAGGGCGACCAGCCGACGCGGATCGCCGCCGCCGACACTGGACAGCCAGCGCGCGGCCGGATCGGCCGGGTCGACCAGCGGTATCGGCAGCGCGTGCGCCACCGCGACCGGGGCCGGCGGCGCCGGCCAGTCCGCCGAGTCCGCGCCGAACACTCCGCGCTCGGGCCCGAACAGCGTCGACAGCGCCGGATGTGGTTCGCCCGCTTCGGCCGCCACCACCTCCCGCAGCACGCCGGTGAGCTGTTCGGCCATCTCCGCCGCGGTGCCGAACCGGTCGGCGGGATCGGCCGCGGTGGCCCGGCGCAGCAATCGATCCAGCGACGGATAGCGTTGCAGCACCGGCACATCCGCGGTCGGCGGCAGGTCGTGCCGGTAGCCGTTGCGGTAGTCGAAATTGAAGGTCAGCACCGCCAGCGTCCGGCCGACGGTGTAGAGGTCGGATTCGACCGACGCGCCCTCGGACTCCAGTTCGGGGGCACAGTAACCGTCGGTCTTGAAACCGACGCTGTCGAGATCCTCCCGGTGCCGCACCGCGCCCAGATCGATCAGCTTGAGCTGTTCCTCGGACTGGATCACGTTGTCCGGCTTGAAATCACAGTAGAGCAGATCCCGTGAGTGCAGATAGCCCAGCGCGGGCAGGATCTCCAGCACGTAGGCCAGGCCCTGGGCCGGCGGCAGCGGTTGCAGCGGGCCCTCGGCGCTGCGCCGCGAGCGCAGTTCCTTCAGCGAGGCGCCGCCGACGTACTCCATCACGATGTACCCGACCGGTTCCCGGGTGCGCGGGTCGGGATGCTGGACGAAGTTGTAGATCTTGACGATGTTGGGATGTTCGACACCGGCCAGGAACTGCCGCTCGGCGGCCGCGGCGGTCATCGCGTCGGCGTCGCCGGAGTCGAGCAGGCCCTTGAGCACTACCCAGCGGTCGCTGACGTTGCGGTCGCGGGCGAGGTAGATCCAGCCCAGACCGCCGTGGGCCAGGCAGCCCAGCACCTCGTACTGACCGGCGACCAGCTCACCCGGGCCGAGTTTCGGGGTGAAGGAGAATCCGGTGCCGCAGTGCGGGCAGAAGCCCTCCGCCCGGCCGGGCCTGCCGTCGTGGGCGCGGCCGACGGACTTGCCGCAACTGCTGCAATACCGATCCCGTTCGGGCACCTGCGGGTCGGTCATGATCGCCGTCGCCGGGTCCCGGTAGGGCACCGGGGCGATGGTGACCAGTCCGGCGCCGAGCCGGCCGCGATCGGACCGTCCGCTGCGCGAGGGCCGGGACCGGCTGGAACCCCGCCGCCCCCGGCTGGTTCCGGTGCCGCCGGTGCGGTTGCTCGACACCGAGCCCGCCACCGTCTGCGACAGCGCGGAGGAGCCCGCGGCGCGGGACGACGAGGTCCCCGCGGCGCGGGACGACGATACGGACGCGGCCGGCACCGAACTCGCCGCGGGGGCCGGAGCCAGCCCGCAGACCGTGCAGTAACCGTCCTCGACGATGCCGGGGCAGCCCGGCTGCTCACACCTTGTCATTCCCTGTCTCACCGAAAGATTCCGGTATGGGAACCGACCCCCACCCGTACCGCAGATACTGCCAGAACCCCGCGTAAACAAACCATAAGTATTCGATCGAACGATCGGCCACGCGTTTGCGACGCGGGCAGGGCTCGATTTGGTGTGTCCGGCTGCGGCAACCGCCCGGCTTACGGTTCAATGAGGCTCGAACGTCGAGTTCTACCAGCATGCTCCGACCGCCCGCGGCACTCGCGGGCGCACCGCTTCATCGCAGCAGCACATCGGCATCCGAGAGGACAACGACTGTGAGCATGGTTCTCGCCGCAGCGCACGACATGTACACCACCGTGCTGGCCCAGGTCGGCAACCCGACACCGGAGACCCCGCCGGCGGCCGAAAAGCTTATGAAGCTCGTCCGCTACTTCACCTGGTTCGTCCTGCTGTCCGGGGTGAGCGCCATCACCTACGGCGGTGGCAAGTTCGCCTGGGAGAAGTGGAGCGGCGGCGGCCTGGAATCGCCGAAGATGGTGGCGGGGGCGATGATCGGCGGCGGTGTCGCCACCAGCGCCGGCACCATCATGAACGCCGTCATCGGTAGCTGATCCCGGCGCGGGACCACTGTCCGGTCGGCCGTCGGATCATTCCGCACGGCCGCCGCCGGTGTCCCGGTATCCGGGTCACGCCGATACCCTCGCACCGCCGGTGGCCGGAACTCCCCGGTGGTGGCGCTGGTGCGATGGTGCCGCGGACGGAAACTTCCGGCACCATGTATCCAGAAGAATGCGAGGTAGCGGGGAGATCCGGTTCCCGGGAGGTAGCTGATGACGCGAAGCTGGCGCACCGTCACGATGGCGAGTGCGGCGACACTGGCCGCCGGATCGGGTGCGGGCACCGCGTGGTGGGCCACCTACCGGCTGTTGATGTCGCAGGCCGCGATGGCCCGGGACGTGATCGGCCACGGGATCGTCCGCCCGCCCGAGGCCGACGGCGTCTACACTGCGGGCTGCGCCGCGCCGGAGCCGTGGCGCGCCGGTACCGGCGTCGACCTGCATCTGATGGTCTTCGGTGACTCCACCGCGGCGGGGGTGGGCTGCGCGTCGGCCGAGGAGGTGCCGGGGGTGCGGCTGGCCCGTGGGCTGGCGGAGGTGACCGGGCTGCGTATCCGGTTGAGTACCAAGGCGATCTCGGGCGCCACCTCGAAGGGTCTGGCGGGTCAGGTGGACGCGATGTTCGTGGCCGGTCGGCCGCCGGACGTCGCGGTGATCCTGGTCGGCGCCAACGACATCTCGAAGAAGCATTCGGTGTGGCAGTCGGCGCGGCGGCTGCGGCTGGCGGTGGCCCGGTTGCGTGCCGCCGACAGCGTGGTGGTGGTCGGCACCTGCCCGGATCTCGGGACGGTCGCGGCATTTCCGCAGCCGCTGCGGACCGTGGTGCACAGTTGGAGCGCGCGGCTGGCCCGGACGCAGGCCGCGGCCACCCAGGCGGCCGGTGGCCGGGCGGTGGCGCTGGGCGGACTGCTGGGCCGCGATTTCCGCATCCAGCCCGCCGTGCTGTTCTCCGCCGACGGTTTCCATCCCTCCGCAGCGGGCTACGAATTGGCGGCCGCACACCTTCTACCTGCGGTGTTGGCCGAGTTGGCGGCATCGGACCGGGTCCGGGCGCACCCGGCTGTCCACTGAGCGGAATCCCGCCCCCTCCGGTGGTGCGTCGCGAAACCGGGCGACGTACATTCGGTGTGGAACCGTTTTACCGAACAACGTTCGGTTAGTCGTCACGACAAAGGAGTCCTCATGCCCGAGGCCGTCATCGTTTCCTTCGCTCGTTCACCCATCGGCCGGGCCGCCAAGGGCTCCCTGGTGAGCATCCGCCCGGACGACCTGGTCACCCAGATGGTGCGCGCGGCCCTGGACAAGGTGCCGAGCCTGGCCGCCGCCGACATCGACGACCTGCACCTGGGCTCCGGCCAGCCCGCCGGGACCGCCGGGTTCAACATGGCGAAGGTGGTCGCCACCAAGCTCGGCTACGACTACCTGCCGGGTACCACGGTCAACCGCTACTGCGCCTCCTCGTTGCAGACCACCCGGATGGCCTTCCACGCCATCAAGGCCGGCGAGGGCAACGTATTCATCTCCGCGGGTGTGGAGACGGTGTCGCAGTTCCCGAAGGGCACCTCCGACGGCTGGCCCGACACCCACAACATCGGCTTCGCCGAGGCCGAGGCCCGCACCGCGAAGCGCTCGCAGGCCGGTTCCGCGGACTGGACCGACCCGCGCGAGAACGACGAACTGCCCGACATCTACATCGCCATGGGCCAGACCGCCGAGAACGTCGCCCAGCTGACCGGCATCTCCCGCCACGACCAGGACGAGTGGGGCGTGCGCTCGCAGCAGCGCGCCGAGGAGGCCATCAAGTCCGGCTTCTTCGAGCGTGAGATCACCCCGGTCACGCTGCCCGACGGCAGCGTCGTGTCCACCGACGACGGCCCGCGGCCGGGTACCACCTACGAGAAGATCTCGCAGCTCAAGCCGGTGTTCCGCCCCGACGGCACGGTCACCGCCGGTAACGCCTGCCCGCTCAACGACGGCGCCGCCGCCCTGGTGATCATGAGCGACACCAAGGCGAAGGAACTGGGCCTGACCCCGCTGGCGCGGATCGTGTCCACCGGCGTGTCCGGCCTGTCGCCGGAGATCATGGGCCTGGGCCCGATCCAGGCCGTGCGCAACGCGCTGGCGCTGGCCGGCAAGACCATCGGCGACATCGACCTCTACGAGATCAACGAGGCGTTCGCGGTACAGGTGCTCGGCTCGGCCCGCGAACTCGGCATGGACGAGGACAAGCTCAACGTCTCCGGCGGCGCGATCGCGCTGGGCCACCCGTTCGGCATGACCGGCGCCCGCATCTCCGCCACCCTGATCAACAACTTGCAGACCCACGACAAGCAGTTCGGTCTCGAGACCATGTGCGTCGGCGGTGGCCAGGGCATGGCGATGATCATCGAACGCCTCAGCTGATCCGGCGATCCGCCCGGGTCACGAGGCCACTGTCGCCGCGTGACCCGGGCGGTCGCATGTCCGGGGTCGCGGCATTACCCGGCGGGTAATCGCTTCCGGCCGTGCGCTGCGGAAACATCGAGGGCACCAACGTGATACCCGACAGGAGCCCGAGATGCCCGGATACGCGGTAGCCCATCTGTACAACGTCGACGCCAATGCCCAGATCGCCGAATATCTCGAGCGCATCGACGCGACGCTGGCGCCGTTCGGCGGGCGGTTCATCGTGCACGGCGGTCGGCAGTTCGTCGCCGAGGGCCCGCGGGACGCGGTGCCGATCGTGATCGAGTTCCCGGACTACGCGGCGGCGCAGGGGTGGTATCGGTCGGCCGACTATCAGGCGATCCTGCCGCTGCGTACCGGCAACGCCGACGGGATCGCGACCCTCGCGGACTACTGCGGGGACGGACACGCCGCCACCGACGTGCTCGGCGCCGCCGCGCCGCACTGACGGGCCACCCCGCCCCGGGCTCCGGCTCGATGCGCGACGGCCGGTCCCCACCGTGGTGGGAACCGGCCGTCGTGTGCTCAGGGGGCCGCATCACCGCGGCCCGCACGATCAATCGTTCTGTAGATAGCTCAGCAGGCGCAGGATCTCCAGGTACAGCCAGACCAGGGTGACGGTCAGGCCGAAGGCCACCTGCCAGGCCGCCCGCTCCGGGGCACCGGCGCGGATGAGGCCGTCGGCGGCGTCGAAGTCGAGCAGGAAGCTGAACGCGGCGATGGCGATCACCACCAGGCTGAACACGATGGCGATCGGGCCGCCGTCGCGCAGGCCGAAACCGCCGGGGGTGAAGATCGCGGCGACCGCGTTGCCCAGGGCCAGCACCAGCACGCCGATCAGCGCGCCGACCATGATCCGGGTGAACCGCGGGGTGACCCGGATCGCACCCGTCTTGTAGACGACGAGCATGCCGAAGAACACGCCGAAGGTGCCGAGCACCGCCTGCGCGATCATGCCGGACCCGCCGACCCCGCCGTGCCCGCCGAAGCGGACGTTCGCCAGCAGGAACGACACCGCGCCCAGGAACAGGCCCTCGAACGCGGCGAAGGTCAGCACGAACGCCGGGCTGGTCTGCAGCCGCGGCGAGAACATGGTGACGAAGGTCATGCCGAAGGCGATCAGCCCGGCCAGCGCGAACAGGCCCGCCAGGCCGTGGTTCGCGGAGGTCACCGAGTAGGAGATGATCGCCGCGACGGTGACCACGCCGAGGCTGATGCCGGTCTTGGTGACGACGTCGTCGATGGTCATCGGCCGCGTCGCCGGCGCCGTCTGATACGGCTGGTTGCCGTACGACGCCTGCTGTCCGCCGAATTGGCCGGCATCGGCCGGACCGAACCCGGCGTATCCACCACCCTGCCGCTGCTGCGGCAAGTTTCTGAAGACTGGGTTGCTAGTCGTGCGCACCGTCTCGTGCCCTTCCGGAAGTCGCGAGCCACTCTGTCGTGGTCGTTCTGAGTATCCAACGTCCGGCGGCCGAGGCAAGTTCCTGAAATCCGGAAAAAATCAGACAAATCGGGCTATGCGTCCGGGTTGCCGGGCTCCGGGGGCAGGTCGTGCAGGCCGCGTACCGATCG
Source organism: Nocardia sp. alder85J (assembly GCF_020176955.2). Lineage (GTDB taxonomy): Bacteria > Actinomycetota > Actinomycetes > Mycobacteriales > Mycobacteriaceae > Nocardia. The sequence goes on along the minus strand of NZ_JAIUCZ020000007.1, from coordinate 395,915 downwards.
GGTAACGGTGAACTTGGCGTTTCGGGCGACCACCTCGGTCCGGCCGACCAGTCGCTGCATGACGCCGCGGTAGTTGAGGTGGGTGTTGTACACCGTCCACAGTTCGCCGCCGGGTCGCAGCACCCGCCCGGCCTGGCCGAACATCTTGATCGCCGCCCCGGTGTGCACGGCCGCGCCGACATGGAAGGGGGGATTGCAGAGCACCAGATCGGTGCTGCGGTCGGCGAGGCCGGTCATCGCGTCGTCGCGCAGCACCCGCACCCGGTCGGCCACGGCGTTGGCGGCGGCGGTGGCCCGGGCGGAGGCCACCGCCGCTGCGGACTGATCGGTGCCGACCACCGTGACGTGCGGACGGGCCTTGGCCAGCGACACGGCCAGGATGCCGGTCCCGCACCCGAGATCGACGGCGTCGCGGGCGTCGGGTTTCATCCGGCGCAGGTGTTCCAGCAGGAAGCGGGTGCCGATGTCGAGTTTCGAGCCGGAGAACGCCGCGCCGTGCGCGACCACCTCGAGCTCGATCTCGTCGAGTTGCCGCCGCACCGGATACGGTGGGTCGCCGAGCACGCGGGGTTCCCGGGCCAGCAGGATGCGGGACTTCTGCCGGCCCCGGCTGGCCCGCACCGAGGTGAAGGATTCGGCGAGCACCTCGTTCATGGCCGGGGTGAGGTACTTGTCGCGGGCGCCGGCGAACACCGTCACGCCCGGGGCGGCGTAGCGGGCCACCGCGTCGGCGATCTCGGCCAGCCCGGCCAGCGCCCGCGGCAGCCGCAGCAGCACCACCTCGGCCCCGGCCAGCAGCTCCGCGCCGAGAACGTGCACGGAATAGCGGTCGGCCAGTCCGACCGCGCGGGCATTGTTCGCCAGCGCCAGTTCCCCGGTGAGCAGATCCTGGTGCACCCGCACGTCGCGCAGATCGTGCGCGGCGACGGCGCCCAGCGTGAGCGCGCCGTAGCCATCGTCGACGATCGCGACCCGGCCGCGGCCGGTGGCGGCCAGGGCCTCGGCGGCCACATCGAGAATCAGCCGGTCGGCGGCGTCGACGGCGTACAGGTTCACCGCCTCCACATCGGGGTAGCGCCGCAGGCGGCTCAGCACGTCGTCGACTTCCAGCACCCCTACAGTGTGCTAGACCGTTGCCGTGTCGTCACCCCGACCCCAGCAGTCGCACGCCTACCATCTGCCCCATGCGTAACAGGCTGGCATTCACGATCGCCGCGGGTATCGCGCTGCTGGCGGGTTGCTCGACGCCCTCGAACCATCCGGCTCCGGCCCCGGCCGGCACGACGTCGCCGACTCCGGCGGCCGCCGTGCCGCGATCCGCCGACGATGCCCTCGCCTCCCGTGATGCCCGGCTGACGGTGACCGGTGTGCATCTGGAACATCTGCCCGGCATCGACCGGGTGGTCTACGAACTCGGCGGCACCGGTGCGCCCGGCTGGCAGGTGCGGTACGTCGGACAGCCGTTGCAGGACGGTAGCGGAACGCCGGTGGAGGTGGCCGGTACGTCGATCCTCGAGGTGCGGATCCTCGGCTCGGCTTATCCCTGGGACAGCCTGGCCGCCGAATACGACGGCCCGGATCCGGTGACCGACCCCGCCGTGCCCGGCATCGCCGGGGTGTACGGCACCCAGGTCTACGAGGGCGTCACCCAATCCTTCATCGGCGTGCGGGCCGACCGGCCCGCCTACACCGTGACCGGCGACCCGGCCCGGCTGGTGGTGGACATCACCACCGCCTGACCGGAGCCGTTCGGCCGCCTAGACAGTGCCGCGGGGAGAGACGGCCGGCTCGGCGTCGGTCTCGTCGGCGGCCGTCGTGTCGCCGGGGGTGATCGATTCCGGCGAGGTCCGGCCGGTGCCGGCCCGGTCGTCGACGGCGGCGGTCCGGTCGGCCGCCTGTGCGTCGTTCGGGGCGGGCTTCGCGGACTTGTCGTCGACCGGCGCGGGCTTGGCGGGGTCCGGCTTCGGCGCGTCCGGGGGCGGGCCGACGACGTCGAACGAGCCGTGCACCGGGGTGGCGGCATTGTTCGTGGTGACCGTGACGTCGATGTGGCCCGGCCCGGTGTCCTGGAACAGCGAGTAGAGGATGCTGCCGTAGATACCGGACACGACAGTGACCCGATAGTCCCCGGTGGCGCCGGTGCCGGTGTTGCGCCAGGACACCGTGGTGTCCACCTCGCACAGCGGCGCCAGCGGGTAGTCGCCGGGGCCGACACCCTGGATCGGCAGCGACTGCACGTTGAGCACGGCCCGGCCCGGATAGTCGGGGCTGGTGTCGGCCCAGGTCCGGATGCTGCCCCAGCAGGCGCCCCCGTAGAACAGGGTCGAGATCTGCGGGAATTCGACGGTCTGGGCGCTCGCGGAACCGGGCATCGCGAGGGTGGCCACGGCCCCGAGGGCCCCGAGAGCGGTAGCGGAAGCGGTCTTCGGAATCCTCACGGCGGCGATGATAAGGGCAAACCGAGGCTGTCGAGGCGGTATGACGGGTGCGTCTGCACTGTGATGTGGACGACAGCGGGTGCGGTCGGTGGCAGGTGCCACAGCAGGGTGGTCGGTCCCTTCTGCAACGATGGGTGCCATGCGCATCGCGAACCATGTCGTCGATCTCATCGGCAACACCCCGCTCGTTCGACTGAACTCGGTGGTGGAACCGAATTCCGGCCTGGTGGCAGCGAAGATCGAGTACCTGAATCCGGGCGGCAGCTCCAAGGACCGCATCGCGGTCAAGATGATCGATGCCGCCGAGCGGGACGGTCTGCTGCGGCCCGGCGGCACCATCGTCGAGCCCACGTCCGGTAACACCGGCGTGGGCCTGGCGCTGGTCGCACAGCAGCGCGGTTACAAGTGCATCTTCGTCTGCCCGGACAAGGTCAGCGAGGACAAGCGCAACGTGCTGCGCGCGTACGGCGCCGAGGTGGTGGTCTGCCCGACCGCGGTGCCGCCGGAACATCCGGACAGCTACTACAACGTCTCCGATCGCCTGGTCCGCGAGACCCCGGGCGCCTGGAAGCCGGATCAGTACTCCAATCCCGGCGGCCCGGCCAGCCACTACGAGACCACCGGCCCGGAGATCTGGCGCGACACCGAGGGCAAGGTCACCCACTTCGTCGCCGGCGTCGGCACCGGTGGCACCATCACCGGCACCGGCCGGTACCTCAAGGAGGTCTCCGGCGGGAAGGTGCAGATCATCGGCGCCGATCCCGAGGGTTCGGTGTATTCCGGCGGCACCGGCCGTCCGTACCTGGTCGAGGGCGTGGGCGAGGACTTCTGGCCCTCGGCCTACGACCCGGCGATCCCGGACGAGATCATCGCCGTCTCCGATGCCGATTCCTTCGACATGACCCGCCGCCTGGCCCGCGAGGAGGGCCTGCTGGTCGGCGGTTCCTGCGGGATGGCCGTGGTGGCGGCGCTGCGGGTGGCCGAGCGCGATCCGGACGCCGTGGTGGTGGTGCTGCTGCCCGACGGCGGCCGCGGTTACCTGTCGAAGATCTTCAACGACCAGTGGATGAGCTCCTACGGTTTCCTGCGCACCCGGCTGGATCCGCGCCTGCCGGAGCCGCTGGTCGGCGACGTGCTGCGCGGCAAGTCGGGCGCACTGCCGGATCTGGTGCACACCCATCCGCAGGAGACGCTGCGCGACGCGATCGAGATCCTGCGCGAATACGGCGTCTCGCAGATGCCGGTGGTCGGCGCCGAGCCGCCGGTGATGGCCGGTGAGGTGGCGGGCAGTGTGACCGAGCGCGATCTGCTGTCGGCCGTGTTCGAGGGCCGCGCTCATCTCACCGATCCGGTGTCCAAGCACATGAGCCCGTCGTTCCCGCTGATCGGCTCGGGGGAGTCGGTCTCGTCGGCGACCAAGGTGCTGGAGTCTACCGACGCCCTGATGGTGGTGGAGGACGGTAAGCCGATCGGCGTCATCACCCGGCACGATCTGCTCGGTTTCCTGTCCGGCAACTAGTCGGCACACTTCTCGGATCCGAACCCCGGTGGCCCGCGGGCCACCGGGGTTCGTCCTGTCTGCGGGCACCTGTCCCGGGCGCTGTCACGGCTGCCGTCGCGGCCCGTCCGGCGTTCCGGCAGCGGTGGTGAGAGCCCTCGCCGAGGCCGATTCCGCCCCCGCGCTTCGCCTGCAATGTCCGGATTCTCGGGTTTCGGCATGGTCACGGAACCCCGTTCAGAGGTCCATATGGACCTGATTCGCCGAGTCTCGAGCGTGACCTGAAGGGGTCCAGCGAACTTCTAATTCGGACAAATCGTGCATGTTGGTATCGGCGAGGTAACTTTTTGTGTGATGCACGCCACTTTGCGGTTTGGAAGAAATACCCAGGTGGATGCGATGTTACCGGTCCGAACGGACCGCGATCGCGAGCTAGTTCACCTTGCGTTCAACTTTGGTTTCTTTCGATTTAACTTCGCGAGATCAGGCTGTGATCTGTCGGTTAACAGACCGCAAGTCTGGAAAGCACAAGGAGTTGTCAACGCTTATGTGGAACACGACCGCAGTCGCAGTGCCTGTCGGCGCCGCAGCCGCAGCGTTTCCCGCAACCGCGCGCGCATCTCGCTTCGCCGCCGGGTCGCCAGCCCGTTAGCTGCTGAAGTCGCGTCAGTGTCGGTGGAGAGCCAGAGTCCTCTTCGCTGAGGGGAGCACAAGTCTCCCCGGTCCCCTTTCAACAGCAGAAGCCACGATCAGCCATTCGCGGGCGAACCCCTTCGAGGGTAACCGCCCTGGTTCAGCGCTGCCTGTGGCAGGCCGGTGACGGCCGACGTCCCAGATAGGAACCACGCACAAATGTCTGCAAGCACCCTCAAGACCAGCCGAGTCAAATCCGCCGCTCGTACCGCCGGCGCCGGCGCCCTCGCCCTGGCCGCCTTCGCGGCGATCACCTCGGCCGGCGGCCACCGCAGCACCGAGGTGCAGCCGGTCGCCCTCCAGTCGACCATCGCGGCCGCCGCCGACGCGGTGAAGGCCAAGCCGATCGACGACCCGGTGACCGACGACGCCCCGGTCGATCCGGCGCAGGTCGACGACCCGGCCCCCGCCGCCATGCAGGACCCGCCGGCCGCCCCGGCGCCCGCCCCGGCCGTCTACTCCAACGATCTCGACGGCTGGATCCACCAGGCCATGGACATCCTGAACGCACGCGGCATCCCGGCCAGCTACGACGGCATCTACCGCAACGTCATCCGTGAGTCCGCCGGTGACCCGCACGCGATCAACCTGTGGGATATCAACGCCATCAACGGCATTCCGTCGAAGGGCCTGCTGCAGGTGATCGACCCCACATTCCAGACGTATCACGTCGACGGCACCTCGTGGGACATCTACGACCCGGTCGCCAACATCGCCGCTGCCTGCAACTATGCCGCCGCGCGCTACGGCTCGATGGACAACGTCAACTCGGCGTACTGATCCGCGTTCCGTTCTCTGCCATACCGTTTCCCGGCCGTGGTCTCGACAAGAGACCGCGGCCGGGCGGCATTTCGGGCAAGTTCACGATATCGGCAAAACTCGTGCAAATCGGATGACCGGGTGTTCTAATTGGACCAGCACCACCCTCTGAGCAGCGTCGGCAGTCGGCCACGCGCGCGCCAAAGCGAAGGGAAAGGTCGTGTACACCTCCACTGTGGCTATCGATTTCCAAAAGGGATTCACGGACGCGTGGAGTTCGGTCGCGACGTTCGTGCCGAAACTGGTCGGATTCCTGGTCATTCTGTTCATCGGCTGGATTGTCGCGAAGGTGATCTCGCGAATCTGCAACCGAGTGCTGCGCCGGATCGGATTCGATCGCCTGGCCGAACGCGGCGGGGTCAACCGGATGCTCGCCAACAGCCGGTACGACGCCACGTCGATGCTGAGCAAGCTGATCTACTACGCCATCCTGCTGATCACCCTGCAACTGGGCTTCGGCTCCTTCGGCCCGAACCCGATCAGCCGGATGCTCGACGGCATCGTGTCCTGGCTGCCGAAGGCGGCGGTCGCGATCATCATCGTCTGCGTCGCGGCCGCGGTCGCGCGGGTGGTGATGGACCTGGTCTCGAACATGCTCAGCGGCCTGTCCTACGGACGCATGCTGGGCCGGATCGCGGCCGTGTTCATCTGGGGCATCGGCATCATCGCCGCGCTGAACCAGATCGGCGTGGCCACCTCGGTCACCACCCCGGTGCTGATCACCGTGCTCGCCACCATCGCCGGCGTGCTGATCGTCGGCCTCGGCGGCGGCCTGATCCGGCCGATGCAGCAGCGCTGGGAGCACTGGATCGATACCGTCGAGGGTGAGATGCCGGAGTTGCGCGGGCACGCCGAGGCGTTCCAGCGCGGGCGCGAGGACGCGGCCCGGCAGCAGCAGTGGTCCGCGACGCCGCAGGGCGGCCGGTACCCGGAGACGACCTCCACCTCCGGCTACCAGTACGGCGACCAGGCCGGTTACGGCCGGTCGTAACGCCTCACATCACGAGAGAAGCCTGAGCACCCGCTGGTGCTCAGGCTTCTCTCGTCATGCCTGCGCTGCGCACGGGGGCGAGCAGGCAGACGGCGGCCAGCCGCAGCGGCAGCCAGCCGGCCTCCGCCCAGCCCGCCACGTCGTGCGGAGCGCGGACGGCCTCACGGCCGGAGTGTTCGATCAGACCACGGGCATATCCGGCGAGCAGCACGGCGACCGGGACGGTCGTGGCATTCTCGATTCCGAACTCGAGAATGTCGCGAATTGCGGCCGCATGCTGATCCAGAGCCGCCGAAACCGCGGGAACCACCTTCGCGGCATCGGCCGCCGGAACACCGTGCGACAGCTGCAGACGGCTCAGAGTCCTTCGCGCCGCCACTTCAGCCATTGCAGGTCCGATCGAAAACACATTGTTACTCTATCGGCTGTCGAATATTTACCGCACTGTGATGAATGTCTTAAGGCATTGCTGTGTGGTTATTGTCCGGTTATTCCAGCGGCCCGGGACGGGTGCTGGTACCGTGCCCGCCGGTCTCCGGTGGCGGTTCCGTAGGCTCTCGGGTATGACCGACGATTTGCTGGGGTTCTCGACCCGGGCCGTGCACGCGGGGTTCGATCCGGACCCGCAGACCGGTGCGGTGAACGTGCCGATCTACGCCAGCTCCACCTTCGCGCAGGACGGGGTGGGCGGCCTGCGCGGCGGCTTCGAGTACGCGCGGACCGGCAACCCGACGCGCAGCGCGCTCGAGGCCAATCTGGCCGCGCTGGAGTCCGGCCGCCACGGCCGCGCCTTCGCCTCCGGCATGGCGGCCACGGACTGTGCGCTGCGGGCCACGCTGCGGCCCGGCGACCATCTGGTGATCCCGAACGACGCCTACGGCGGCACCTTCCGGCTGATCGACAAGGTCTTCACGCAGTGGGGCATCGAGTACTCGGTGGCCGCGGTGTCCGATCCGGACGCGGTGCGCGCGGCGTTGCGGCCCAACACCAAGCTGGTCTGGGTCGAGACGCCCACCAACCCGCTGCTCAACATCGCCGACATCGCGGCGCTGGCCGATATCGCACATGCCGGGCGGGCCCGGCTGGTGGTCGACAACACCTTCGCCTCGCCGTACCTGCAACAGCCGTTGCGGCTCGGCGCCGACATCGTGCTGCACTCCACCACCAAGTACCTGGGCGGACATTCCGACGTGGTCGGTGGCGCGCTGATCACCGACGACACCGAACTGGACAAGGCCTTCGGCTTCCTGCAGAACGGCGCGGGCGCGGTGCCCGGCCCCACCGACGCGTTCCTCACGCTGCGTGGCATCAAGACCCTGGCGGTCCGGATGGACCGGCACTGCGACAACGCCGAGACGCTGGCCGAATACCTGGTCGATCATCCGGCGGTCGAGCAGGTCATCTACCCGGGTCTGCCGCAGCATCCCGGCTTCGCGGTCGCGCAGAAGCAGATGCGCCGGTTCGGCGGCATGATCTCGGTGCGGCTGCGCGGCGGCCGGCAGGCGGCGCTGGACTTCTGCGCGCGCACGCGGATCTTCACCCTCGCCGAATCGCTGGGCGGGGTGGAGTCGCTGATCGAACATCCGGGCGCGATGACGCACGCGTCCACGGCCGGTTCCGCCTTGGAAGTGCCGGAGGATCTGGTGCGACTGTCGGTCGGTATCGAGGACGCCGCCGATCTGCTCGCGGACGTGCAGCAGGCGCTGAGCTGACCGGGTCCGGTATCGGACACCGACGGCCGCACCGGATCCGGTGCGGCCGTTCGGCTTTCGCCGATCGGGGACGGATCGGCCGGACGTCTCAGCTGTGGTAGGGCTCCGCGCTGAGCAGCGTCACCTTCATGGTGTTGCCGTTCGGCAGCGTGTATTCGCGGGTCTCGCCTACCTTGGCGTTCAGCAGTGCGCCGCCCAGCGGCGAGTTCGGCGAGTAGGTCTCCAGACCGGAACCGCGCAGGCCCTCCTCGCGGGTGCCGATCAGGAAGGTCTCGGTATCGCTCTCGTCGCCGTCGTAGTACACCTTGACGACCGAACCGGGCAGTGCGATGCCCGCCTGCGACGGCGGCACGCCGACCTTGGCGTTGTTCAGCAGCTCCTGCAGCTGACGGATGCGAGCCTCCTGCTGGCCCTGCTCCTCGCGCGCCGCGTGGTAGCCGCCGTTCTCCTTGAGGTCGCCTTCTTCGCGGCGTTCGTTGATTTCGGCCGCGATGACCGGACGGTTGGCAATGAGCGCGTCGAGTTCGCCCTTGAGCCTGTCATGCGACTCCGGTGTGAGCCAGGTCACGTTCGTCTCAGTCATCTCGATCACTCCCTAGTAGTTGTTCCCGGCGTGCCGGGATTCCCTGATACCCGCTGCGCGCATCCGCCCAAGGGTCGAGCGCACGCGACAGCAATGGACGGCTGGAGCGACGCCTGGGGGGATGTCCCTCGAACCCCGACAGGTCCTGTTCCGTGGGCATTGTGTGCCCGGGGAACCGACAGCGCTGGCCGCCAATGCAGCAAACACGGCTCCGAGTGTTCGGAACCGTGTATCGCCCCATTCTACCACGATTCATAAATTCGCAGGTCGGAGTAGGTGTTCGCGGGCGTTTCGCGACTGAAACGTGCTCTGGAGGGGTGGTTCGCGGGTGCCGTCGCCTGCGGTGATGCGGCGGCGGATCAGCTCGCTCGCAGGTATGCCGGAACGTTGCCACCACAGCCGTAGACATTGCCGTTCGCAGGCCGGGCGGTGCTGCGGACCGGGACGTCCACCTCGACGGTACCGCTCTTCGACGGCGGGATCAGGACCTCGCGACGGCCGAGTTCGTTGCCGTCGGCGTCCATCGCGCGCACGAAGCAGACCGCCGGCCGCTCCGGGTGGGTGCGGGTGACCTTGAAGTGCACGTCCACCCGGGAGTCGTTCACCACCGAATAGCCCAGCTCGTCCGGCTGGATGTCCTTCGGACCGAATTGCCGGTATCCGACGTAGGCCACGACCAGTCCGAGCAGCACCACCACCGCACCCAGCGCGAACACGATCCAGCGGGGTCGCCGGGCGCCGCCGCGCCGCGGACCGGTGTCGCCGTAGCGGTCGGCCACCCGGCCGGTCGCGGCGGATCGGTCGGTTTCCGGTGTGGTCTCGTTCATGATGTGGACCCTCCCGGGGGGTAGATCGGCTGGCGCGTGGGTCGGATGGAACTATAGGGAATGGGGAACCGCACCCCTCCTGCCTGGATGGTCCGCCGGGACGGGCAGGTGCCGCGACGAGGCGGCGGCGGCCCCGTGACGACACGGCGAAAGCGACGAGATGACGACGGTGAGCGACGAGGTGAACGAGAAGTGAGCGGCCTTCGCCTCATGGCGGTGCACGCCCATCCCGACGACGAATCCAGCAAGGGCGCCGCGACCACCGCGAAATACGCCGCGGAGGGCGACGACGTGCTCGTGGTGACGCTCACCGGCGGGGAGCGCGGCTCGATCCTGAATCCGGCGATGGACATCCCGGGTGTGCTCGACCGCATCGAGGAGGTGCGCCGCGAGGAGATGACCGAGGCCGCCAAGGCCCTCGGTGTCCGGCAGCACTGGCTCGGCTTCCGGGATTCCGGCCTGCCCGAGGGTGATCCGCCGCCGCCGCTGCCGGAGGGCAGTTTCGCGCTGGTGCCCCTGGAGGAGGCCACCGAGGCGCTGGTCCGCGTGGTGCGCGAGTTCAGACCGCATGTGATGACCACCTACGACGAGAACGGTGGCTATCCGCACCCGGACCACATCATGTGCCACAGGGTGTCGGTGGCGGCCTTCGAGGCGGCCGGCGATCCGGAGCGCTTCCCCGAGGCCGGTGAACCGTGGAGGCCGCTGAAGCTGTACTACAACCACGGCTTCAGCCTGCAACGGCTGAACGCGTTCGCCGACGAGTACGAGCGCATGGGCGAACCGTTCCCGATGCAGGAGTTCCTGGACCGGATCCGGCGCGGGGTGGCCGAGCGCGGCGACTCGATGACCCGGGTGACCACGCAGATCGAATGCGCGAAGTACTTCCCGCAGCGTGACGACGCCCTGCGCGCGCACGCCACCCAGATCGACCCGAACGGCGCCTTCTTCGCGATCCCGCTGGAGATCCAGCAACGGCTGTGGCCCACCGAGGAATTCGAACTCGCCCAGACCCGGGTGCGCACCGCGATTCCGGAGCACGACCTGTTCGCCGGGATCCGCGAAGCCGACACCGCGACGGAGGGCGAGTCGTGATACTCACCCTGCTCGCCCAGTCGACGAATCCGACCGGCCCGGAGTTCGGCAAGGCCTCACCGCTGGGCCTGGTGATCGTGCTGATCCTGCTCGCCGGTACGGCCCTGCTGATCCGCTCGATGAACAAGCACATCAAGGGCCTGCCCGCCGAATTCTCACCGGAGCATCCGGAACCGGACCAGGAGGCCGACGAGGGTACCGAACACGGTGCGGCCCACCAGGATTCCGACGAGCCCGCCGATTCGGAAACGCCCTGACGCGTACCTGCCGGGCTCAGTAGCGCAGCCCCGGACGGCGACACAGGTCGCAATCGCAGTCGAAGTAGCCGATCCCGGCGCTGCCACGCGCGCCACGGCGCTCGGCATCCTCGAGATCGACGAACCAGGGACGGCGGGTGGGCGCCGCCCCGATGGCGGGAGAGGACGACGTGTTCTTCATGATGGAAGAAATACCCACTCCCACCCCCCACCCGATCACATTTCGGTACGTGTGAGCGAAAATTCGGCCGCCGCCATATGCCGGGTCCGCCCGGCCATCCGGCTGAGCGTCTTCCGGGCCCTGCGATCACGCCCCTTCCGCTGGTACTTCGCAGGCCAGATCGTCTCCGCCAGCGGCACTTTCGTGCAATCGACCGCGGTCGGCCGGCTGGTGCTGCGCGTCACCGGCTCCCCGGCGTCACGGGGTCTGGTCCTGGCCGCGGCGGCATCACGCACCTGCTGTTCGGCCCTGGGGCGGCGTGGTGGCTCTGGCTGACCCCCGCGATCGGCCATGCGGGCATCCCCCTGGTCATCGCCGTGACCGTCACCAGCGGCCCTACTCCGCAGTGAGAAGACCATGACTCAGCACATCGTGCCGTCAGCGGCACGCCCCGTATGGTGCCCACGCTTCGAAGGTGGACGTCGCCGATGAAAGACCTGATCACTGTCCTGTTCATGCCCGGCGCCGTATGGTGGTCGACCCACCTGGGTCCGGAACGATTCATGGCCGCCGCGTGTGCGGTATGGCATCCGAATCGATCTCGCCGTCGCGAAGCAGGCGATGTGCTCGATCGTCTGCTCTCGAAAGACATTCCGGCACGGCTCGTCTCACCTCGTCACTGCGAGTGTGAGCCCGGCTCGCCGGGCAAGCACCGGACGGGTTGCCCGTATGCGAACGAAGCACGCGAGGAGTGAACGTGACAGACGCCGACAAGCCATCGCATCCCGCATATGTGTACAAGCGGGATATCGCGAGGCTCGCGGGAGTGCAGCGGCCGGTTGCCACGACGTGGACGAAGCGGCACCCGACGACCTTTCCGCAGCCGGTGGGCTTCGATGACCAGGGCGACTATTACCGTCTCGACCAGGTGATCTCCTGGCTATCGAATCGGGTTGTGCCGGAACGGGCTCGTTCTGAGCAGGAGCCGGAGGGCATCACCTACGGGCAGCGTGTCCGGGACCGGGCCGCGGCAGAATATATCGAACGCACCTCCGCAGTCCCAGCCGAAGCCGAACACATTCAGCAGGTGCTGTCCATGGTGCTGGGGCAGGTCGGACGTCGGCTGCGGGCGGGCATAGTCTCCGAGCCTCAATTTATCCTGATCCTGTTGGGAGTGATCTTCCTTCGCCTGCGCGACCACGAGTCCTGGAGCGAGCTGCGGAGTTCGGCGGGGCGTGCGCCGAGCACGGCACTGTTGCAGGAGATTGGCTTTCGAGTTGATCGAGTGCTGCTCGCGAACGGCATCGCACCCGGCATCCGCGCGACGACCGTACAACTGGTCTCCGGTCGTGCCGGGGACGTACGCGATCTGCTCGATTTGTGTGACAACCTTGGCTCGCGGGCTTTCTCGCGGCTGATCGACAGATATGCCGCGACCTCGGACCTGGGCAGCGCCGAGTACTTCACCCCACCGTCGGTGGCTGCCCTCATGGCGGCACTCGTAGCGGGCGGTGCGGAGGTGTCCGGCGTGATCTACGATCCGCATCTGCGCGGTGGTGAGCTGTTGCACGCCGCGGTGCGGCTTTGCGGGCCGCAAGCCGATGTGCGAGTGCGTGGTTCGAGTGCAGTTGCGCAGACACTAAAAGTGGCCGCCATGCGGATGGCGGTAGCCGGACGCCCCGGCGAGTTCCGCCTGGACAGCACATTGCCCTGGAACGAGCAGGACGAGATGGGCGCCACACCTGCGGATATCGTCCTGACGAACCCGCCCTTCAACAGCAGGACCACACGGATTCCGGGAAAACCCGTGCACGGCTGGGCCTTCGGTGATCCGCCGTCATACAACGACAACTTCGCCTGGCTCCAGTACGTCGTCGCGAGTCTGACGGACAACGGGGTTGCCGCTGTGCTGATGCCTGCGCAGGCGGCGGTCTCGGCCGACCACAACGAGGCGGCGATCCGGCGCGCAATGGTGGAACAAGGGGCGATACGTGCGGTGATTGCGTTGCCTGCCAAAATGTTTCCGAACACCGATGTCGCCGCATCGCTGTGGATCGTCACCCGGCCGCGCAAAGATCTCGACGCAGTGTTGTTGGTGGACGCGCAGCGCATGGGTGAGTCCGACGGTAAGCGGGTAACGCTTCCGAAGGCCGCGGCCGCGGCAATCCAGCGTCGATACGACGAGCGGGCCACGTTGCGGCAAGGGCACATTGTGTTGCTGGCCGAGAACGGGCTGGCAGTCAATGCGAGCGCCGCGACGATCGGTGCGGCCGATTTCCGACTGCGTCCCTCGGACTATCTGCACCGAGCAGCGACTGCGGAGGCAGAGCCGCTACTGAGTGAGGTCGAAGAAGCGCTGCACGAATTCGGGCGTCTCCGTCGGCGGACCGCGCCGCCCGCGATGCTCGATCTACTGAGTTCGCGCCCGAGACACGCACGGTCGGAACCGGATCCGCCGGCCGCCCCGCGAGAGGTACGAATAGCCGAGATCTGCGATATCCAACCCGGCCCTTCACCCGACCTCATGCCCAAAAGCGCCGGGGACGACGAACCTTCGGTGGCAGTGGTCAAGCGTCAGCATATGCGTGGCTTCCGGGTCGTCGTGACAGGAGACGACACGATCAGCGAGCGCGATGCCGAGCGGCTGAGTAAATATTTGGCCCAGCCTGATGACATTCTCCTTGTCAGGTCGGGTGCGATGAACCAACCACCGGCGATTGTCGAGGCCGATCAAAAGCCGCTCTTGCTCAGTAACAACCTCGTTCGACTCCGAATTCACGATCCGGAAGTAGCGGACCCGATATTCCTGCTCGGCTACTTGTCCAGCCCCCGGATCCTGGCTGAGGTTGCTTCGCGTGCAACCGGTACCGCGGTGCCGAGCCTGAGCAAAGCCGCTCTGGGCCGCCAGCCCATCGTTCTGCCGCCCATCAGTGAGCAGCGTCGAATCGGCGCCGTGATAGGCGCGGTCGATGCGCAGGTTGCCACGTTCGAAGCACTCGCCGAAGCGGCGACCCGAGCGCGCAAGGCTCTGTCGAGTGCGCTGGCTGCCGGGGTGATAGAACTCGGTGATCCGACCGGTCCCAGCGAAACTGTCGAGTTCGAGGGCCTTCACGTACTCAAGTGATCGACGAAGATGCCGATCAACACCTTGTTGCCCAGCTTCGGGATGGGCAGTGTGAAGTGCACTCGGTCGTGATTCCACGACCGCTTACCGTGCCACTCACACCGGTAGGTCGCATTGTCGTGCAAGACAAGACGTTCAGCCCACGCCTTCGCGTTCCTCTTCGTCGAGGGACTTTCGGGCGAGATCTCCAGTCCCAGGGCATCGAACTGCGCAATGACTCGATTGTGGTCGCCGCGATGGGTGGCTACTGCGGTAGCGAAATGGTCGCTGACGGCACCGAGCAGGTCTACCACCCAAGGCAGTACCTCCGGGTACTTGCCGTCGAATCGGTGGAAACCCAGACCATCGACCAGAATCAAATTCGGGAACGCCAGCGACGTAAGGGAGAAGAAGACTTCTTCGGGGGTTGATTCCTGCGTGAAGACTCGTCGCCAGAACGTCGGAGCGCAGGATGGATCGTTCATGAAGTGGATTTCGAGCTGTCCGGCCCAGCACTCGACGGTGATCCATCCCGAATGCCGGAACGTATGTGGCACAACCAGACACGACATCGCACGTCCGGCCGCGGACCGTGCCAACGCGTGGGAGACGCCCCAGGAGGGTTCCGGCTGCTCGACGCCTGCGATTCGCATCGGCTGAGGAAGGTCGTTTTCTTCCGGCTCTACGACTGCGCATCGGTCGATCAGTCTTGCGAGGCGGACGCGGACGTCGCGCGGGATATCGGGATGCTGCACATAGAGAAATTCCATGAAGTGCAGATCTCTCCGGCACTCGATTTCATATGCTGCGTTCATGAATGCCACATGCCGGCCGTCCGCTATCGGTTGCAGCAGGTCGGCGAATGCATCCAGCGCGTCGTGGAGTTGTTCGACGGTAAGAGCACGCCAGTCAAGGCTGTGCTCGTCGATGACCACTCGGTAGTCGTCATGTATTTCTGCGTGCACGAGCCAACCCCCCGAGGTCGTTCTCTATTTGGTCGAAGAAACCCGACGGCCAATGATCCAGCTCGCCCTTGTCGTTGATGCCGACAGCCGAGGTCCGATCGTCACCGAAGTAATGGATCACCATATCCCGGGCCGAGAGGGTTCGGTCGTCGGCCACCGCCAACCGGGCGCCGTTGAGGACGTGGTCGCTGTGGGTTTCCATCACGACTTGGACACCGCTTCCTGCCACTCTGGCCAGGAACCGGCCGAGCTTGGATTGCCCGGCTGGATGCAAATGGGCCTCAGGGTTTTCCACCAGGAGCATGTCACCGGGCTGGGTCAACAAACCCGCGACGATGATCGGGAGCGCGTACGAGACGCCGAATCCGGTGTTGGCGGGCCGAATCACTTCACCGGCCTGGCCGATGTCCTCGAACCGTATCGTGCTTCCCATGACGCCCACTGCCAGCTGCGCGGTGATGCGAATCGGTCGAATTATGTCCGACGCCCAAGCCTCGGCCTGCAATCTGGGAATCGGGCTCGCGGTGCCGGGGTGCTGGAGCGATTTGCGCACCGCATTACGTCTGCTGACGGCGCGGATTTCGCGCAGTGCCAGTACTTGTGCGGTAAATTCTCCCTGCGTGCCCACACCGATCTCATCCGGTTCATCGGCCGAGACCGACAACAGATCACGAGGGCCGAGACGTTCCGCGCACAGATAGGTAAAACCGCCACGGGAATTTCCTATTCCCGGAGCTGGATGCCGAGGAACGTGTTTCGATATCAGGGATAATGCGTGCTCCCGGTCCGGTACTTCGAAACCGAACTCCCAAGGCCGTTCGCTTTCCTCTGCCTGGATTCGTATGCCGATCTCGGGGCGGGGCGCTGCCCAATGTAAAATGTCCCGGGCCGTG
Source organism: Nocardia sp. alder85J (assembly GCF_020176955.2). GTDB lineage: Bacteria > Actinomycetota > Actinomycetes > Mycobacteriales > Mycobacteriaceae > Nocardia. The sequence continues at coordinate 379,881 of NZ_JAIUCZ020000007.1, read as the reverse complement.
CCCAGGGCCAAGCCGAATGGTCCGTTCAACTGGACTGCGTGGTCATCTCCGGCGAGGAAGGCCGATCGTGCAAGCAGGAGTGCCTGCAGGACTGTGCTTTTTCCGCTGCCGTTCACTCCGGTCAGGACCGTGAGCTGACGAATTTGGAACGATGCATGATCGAAGCACTTGAAATTGTCTATTTCCAGGGATTCGATCACCTTCCGGACTCCACATCTCGGGCTGCGGCGGTGAATCGATAACCGACCCGGCGGCGATCTGCGGTCGAGGAGGTGATCGCGTTGAGATAGTCGATGTCAGTGGCCATTCGGTGGCGCACCGAATTCACGATCGCTTCGCGGCGGTGTCGGAGATCGGTGGCGTCGCGCCCGGCGAGGGTGTGTGCCCAGGTCTCGAAGAGAGCCCGGTTTATCGGACTTCGGACCTCCGAGCCGCTGGGCCATTTACGGAATGCGTGGGCGCCGAACAGCAGATATGCGTTGGCCATTGCATTGGTGAATGCTTCCACCAGCTCATCGACTCGAGTGTCCGGTACCTGATCCGGATCATCCAGCAGGCGGGTCGCGCGCATCAAGAAAGTCTCCATTACCGGCTGAGCCATATAGGCGTCGATGCCCAGTAGCCAGAACGCCGCGAAGCGTAGCGCCATTTCGCGATCATTCATGCGAATATGGTCGGTCAGGCCATTTGTGGCGGCGCTGAACTCTTCGGTGTGTGTCATTCGCTTGAGAATTTCTCGGCTACGCGTCTTGCTCATGCAATGCCGTATCTCCTGGGCGTTGAGCGGTGTGCCGCCGGTGTTGATGCGTTTAAAGATGTCATACATCACATCGGGTGGCGTCGTCGGATCGATGACGTTGACGATCAACTGAGTATTGTATATGCGGCGCTGTGACTGTACGGGTAACCCCTTGAAATATTTCCCCTCCAGCTCATTGAGATACTCCAGCCGTTTCAGGGAAAAGCCATGATTCCGAACGAATGTATGAAGAGTCGACAGGCGCTGCAATCCGTCGACGACATGAAATGCGCCGTCGGTGTCTTCGGCGAAATAAAACGCAGGTAGGGGTATCTGTAGCAACAGGGACTCTATGAGGAGGGACTTTTGATGGTCATTCCAGACACGACCTCGCTGGAAGTCCGGCGCGAGTTCGAGAGAGCCCTCATCGATTTGATCGAGTATGTTTCGCAATGAGAAAGCGCTGGTGGTCACCCTGATCTGTTCAGGGTTCCACGGTCGATGAACGTCGTCCTCGGCCGTGCCCGAGTCCTCGACTTCGATGTCGGTAGCTTGGCCCTCGAAAACGTCCTCCACCACGGTGGGCGCTGACTCTGTTCCCATGCAGGCATCCTAAGCGGTGCAGATTGCTGACCCGCTCGCGATGGCAACGAGAAGATATCGCAGCAGTCCGCGCAGGTGGGACTTCTCCACTGCAACATGCACCAGGATCGTGTGCAACAAGTCGTGAGCGGTCAGGTATCCGTCCTTCGGGTGTGGGAGGCTGGTGGAGTGAATCGGCTTGGTGACGCGACGTCGCCCTACCTGCGGCAGCATGCGGACAATCCGGTGGATTGGCGGGAGTGGGATGCCGAGGCGTTGGCGGAGGCGGCCGAGCGGGACGTGCCGATCCTGCTGTCCATCGGTTATGCCAGTTGTCACTGGTGTCACGTCATGGCGCACGAGTCGTTCGAGGACGAGGAGACCGCTGCGTTGATGAACGCGAACTTCGTGTGCATCAAGGTGGATCGGGAGGAGCGGCCCGATCTGGATGCGGTGTACATGGCGGCCACCGTTGCCATGACCGGGCAGGGTGGGTGGCCGATGACATGTTTTCTCACGCCGGCGGGGGAGCCGTTCTTCTGTGGGACCTACTACCCGAACCAGCCGCGTGGGGGGATGCCCTCGTTCACGCAGTTGCTCGAGGCGGTGGCCGAGACCTGGCGGGATCGGCGGGGGGAGGTGGATCAGGCGGCGGGGCAGGTGGCGGAGGCCCTGCGGGCGCAGGCCGATGGGTTGCCGGAGGGGGATGCGGGGGTGACGGCGGAGCTGCTCGAGCAGGCTGTCGCCGATATCGTGCGGGATGTCGATTCGCGCAACGGGGGGTTCGGGGGTGCGCCGAAGTTTCCGCCGTCGGCGTTGCTGGAGGGGTTGTTGCGGCATGTCGAGCGGACCGGGAGTGAGCGGGCACTCGCGGTGGCCGCGCTGACTGCCGAGGCGATGGCTCGGGGTGGGATCTACGATCAGGTACGGGGTGGGTTCGCGCGGTATTCCGTCGATGCGGCTTGGGTGGTGCCGCATTTCGAGAAGATGTTGTACGACAATGCGCAATTGTTGCGGGTGTATGGGCATCTGGCTCGGCGGTGGTCGAAAGTTACTGTAGGACAGTTGGATTCGTCGGCCCTGCGGGTTGCCGCCGAGACGGCTCGGTTTCTGATCGATGATCTGGGGACCGCCGAGGGCGGGTTCGCGTCCGCGTTCGATGCCGATACTCGTGTCGAGCCGGGGGCGCCGGGGGTCGAGGGCGCTACCTACGTGTGGACGCCGGAGCAGCTTCGCGAGGTGCTCGGGGTGGACGACGGGGAGTGGGCCGCGACATTTTTCGATGTCACTGTGGCGGGGACCTTCGAGCACGGTGCGTCGGTGCTCACCCGGTACCGCGACCCGGAGGATCCGGAGCGGTTCGAGCGGGTTCGGGAGTTGTTGCGGGACACGCGGGATCGGCGGCCGCAGCCGGATCGGGACGACAAGGTGGTGACCGCTTGGAACGGGATGGCGATCACCGCGCTCGCGGAAGCCGGTGCGGCACTGGACCATCCGGAGTGGGTGGCGGCGGCCGTGCGTTGTGCGGGGTATCTGGTGGCGGAGCACGTCACCGGGAATCGGGTGGTGCGGGCCTCGCTCGGCGGGGTGGCCGGTGCCGCGCCCGGCGTGCTGGAGGATTACGCCTGGCTGGTCACCGGGTTGCTGGCCGTGTATCAGGCCACCGGTGACGCGCAGTGGCTCGGCCCGGCCGAGGGGCTGCTCGATGCCGCGATCGAGTTGTTCGCCGATCCGGAACAGGCCGGCAGTTGGTTCGATACCGCCGCCGATGCCGAAACGCTGGTCACCCGGCCTCGGGATCCTTTCGACGGCGCCACGCCCGCCGGTGCTTCCGCGCTGGCCGAGGCGCTGCTGACCGCTTCGGTGCTCACCGGATCGGAGCGGGCCGGGCGTTATCGGGGTCTGGCCGATGCCACACTCGCGCGCGGAGCTGTCGTGCTGGCCCGGGCTCCGCGTTCCGGCGGGCACTGGCTGGCTGTTGCCGAGGCCGCGCTCACCGGGCCGATCCAGGTGGCCGTTTCGCTGCCCGCCGATGCGGATGCTGCCGAACTGCTCACCGCCGCACGGCGTTTCGCGCCGGGTGGGGCGGCGGTACTGGCCGGTCCGGAGAATTCGAGTCCGCTGCTGATCGATCGTCCTCCGGTCACGGGCCGTCCTGCCGCCTACGTCTGCCACGGCACAGTCTGCGACCTTCCGGTCACCGACCCGGCGGCGCTGATCGAGGTGCTCGACTCCGTGCCCTGAGTCGCGGCCGGATCCGATGGCGGCGGCCTGCGTCCGCGGCTGCCGCGGTCGGTGGCCGTCGAACCGGTTTGCCGCCGAGCGGGCGGATCCGGCCCCGCGGAAAATAATTGGCGGGGATGGCGGACCGGCTGATAGTGTCCGGGGCACCGTGACGTCAGGCGAGGAGGTGAGACCCGTGAACACTGTATCGATGTGGGGGCTCCCGCTCGTGGTCACGGCCGTGCGGACGAAATAATTGTCGCCGGGAGCGCCTGTGTCGCAAGGCAATTTCGGAAGGCGACAATCATGGACACTTCTTATTTCATCTCGGGTACCGGTGAGCCCGCGGCGGTGATCACCCGTACCGGGGAGACACAGTGGCAGGCGAGGGCCGGGGATCGGGCCGTGGGCGACGGTGAGGCTTCGCGGCGGCCCGACGGCCGGATCTTTCTCAGCAACGACTCCTGGGACGAAGCGGTTTTCGGGCGGATCGCCGAGGCGATGGTGTCGGAGCTGCCACGGCCATTGTACACAGTGGTCGACGGGGTCGACGCAGAGTTGCAAGCCGCGTGGGAGCGGACCGGTTTCGTGGTCGGCCGTCGGGAGTGGGAGTACCTCGTGCCCACCGATCCGCACGACACCGGACTCGACCTGGCGCCGGACCTCGGCGAGGTGACCGTATTGCCGGTCGGTACGGCATCGGAAGCTCCGCTTCGGCTGGCGTACAACGAGATTCGCGCGGAGATCGACGTCGAACCGGGCTGGGATCTCATGCCCGCCGAGATCTTCGGCTGTCCGGGCGGGCATCCTGCGCTCGATCCGGCGCGGTATGCGGTGGCCGCCGGGGCCGACGGGTATGTGGGGCTGCTGCGCTTCGGCACGCGGCCGCGGCACGCGCGGATCGAGTTCGTCGCGGTCCGGGCCGATCATCGCCGTCGCGGCATCGGCCGGGCGCTGCTCGGCGAGGCGCTCGGCGCGTTGCAGCGGTCCGGGCTGGAACGGGCATCGGCGTACGTACACGCCGACAACGCCGCCGCACTGGCGCTGTTCGATGGTGTCGGTGGCAGTCGGCGGGCCGGCAGCAACCTGGAATTGGTGCTGCGATGACGAATCCGGGGAAGAAGAGTAAGGGCATCGAGATCGAGGGCATCGTTGTCGAGTGCCTGCGCAACGCCACCTTCACGGTGGAGCTGCACAACGGGCACAAGGTGCTCGCGCACATCAGCGGGAAGATCCGGAAGAACTACATCAAGATCCTGCCGCAGGATCGGGTGCTGGTGGAGCTGAGTCCCTACGACCTCGGGCGGGGCCGAATCCTGTTCCGGTACCGCACATAACGGGCCGGCGCAGCTGCCCGGTCCGAGGCGACCGGCACCACCGCACGGTGAGACTCGGGCCGGGCGTCACGGCGCCGGGTCCGGTTGCGGGGTCGGCCGCAGGCGCTCGGGTTGCGTCACTTCGGTAGCGTGATCGACCGGGGTGGAATCGGTTTCGGCGATCGAATGGGTCGGGGTGATCCGGTCGGCGTCCGGATCCGCAGGGATCTCCACGGTGTCGGTCCAGCAGATGGTGGGTTCGAGACGACCGCGCAGCCGGATCGTCTCGAACTCCTGCCAGTTCGCGCGCTCGGCGGCGGTGGCCGCGTCGATCACGGCCTGGCTCACCAGGATTCGGCGTGGCACCCGTTTGGCCTCACCGGTCAGGCGGGCGGCCTCGTTGACGGCGTCGCCGATCACGGTGAACTCCAGGCGGGTGTCGGTGCCGACGTCGCCGGCGAAGACCAGGCCGCGGGCGACACCGATCCCGATGTCGAGTTCGGCGGCGGCGAGCACCTCGTCGCGGATCCGGCGGGCGGCGCGCAGGGCGGGAGTCGCGTTGTCCGGCATCGGAATCGGGGCGCCGAAGATGCAAAGGGCGGCGTCGCCCTCGAACTTGTTGACCAGGCCGCCGTTGTCCTCGGTGGCGGCGACGACGGTGGCCAGCAGGCGGTTCAGGGTGGCGACGAACTCGCGTGGCGGCAGGCCGGTGGACAGTTGCACCGATCCGGTCACGTCGACGAACAGGGTTGTCACCTCGCGCAGTTCGCCGGTGAGATCGGCGCTGCCGGACAGGGCGCGTTCGGCCACCTGGGGGCCGACGTGCCGGCCGAACACGTCCCGCATCCGTTCCCGCTCACGGAGATTCGCCGCCAGTTCGTTGACCGAATGTTCCAGGCGGCCGATCTCACTTGTGCTGCCGATCGGGACCTGCACGTCCAGGTCGCCGCGGGCGATGCGGTCCAGGGCGCGGCGCAGCAGGCGCAGCGGCTCGGCCACCGCGCGGGCCAGCGCCGAGGTCGCCAGCGCACCCACCAGGATGCTGAGACAGGCCAGGTAGATGCCGGTGCGTACCCGTTCCGCGGTACCGGCTTCGGGGTCGGCCAGCACGGTGATCAGGCCCAGCATCGGTACGGCCGCCGACACGATCCAGGACACCACCACCCGGTTGAGTACGGTGGAACTCCAGTGCATGGCGCCGCCGAGCACCTCGGCCACCATCGGGATGGTGGGCCGGATCATCCGGTCGACGATCAGCAGGGTGAGCCCGGCCGATTCGAAGGCGCCGAGAGCGAACATGGCCAGCACCGTGGGCAGGGCGCGGTGGTCGATCTCGTGCGCGAACAAGCCACCGGCGATCGCGACGCCGGGCAGCCAGATCGCCAGGGCCCGGCCGGCGATCGCGATGGGCAGGTTCAGCAGCCGCCGCGCCTCTTTCGGCGTGGGCGGGCGGCCGTTGTCCAGCCAGCTGAAGTAGTGGTCGCGGTCGCGGACGGCCAGCACGATGCCGGCCAGCGCGCCGAGGGTGGGGTAGATCGCGATGCGTGAGATCGCCGACATCCACTCCGTGCCCATCCGGCCGAGCAGCCCGCTGAGCCACAGCTCCGTGACGATCACGCCGAGGCCGCTCAGGTGGCAGGCCATCACCACCGCCGACAGCCCCCAGCGTGCCCGCAGCGCCCACAGAATCAGCCGGCCCATGTGTTCACGGTAGTACCAGCCACACCGCCGCGTAGTGACATACGGCCGCGAGAACCGTTGCCGCATGGAAGAACTCGTGATGACCGAAGACCCTGGGCCACGGATCGGGCCATTTGCTGGCGTAGAGGATCGCGCCGACGCTGTAGGCGATGCCGCCGACGAGCAGCAGCACCATCGGCGCCACCCCCACCCGGTGTGTGAGGGTGGCGGCCACCGGCACGATCGCCCAGCCCAGCAGCAGATACAGCGGCACCCCGACCCAGCGGGGTGCGGTGGGCCACAACAGTTTCAGGCCCATCCCGGCCAGTGCGCCCGCCCACACCACGAGCAGCAGCGTGACCCCGGCGCGCCGGGGCAGCCCCAGCAGTGCGAAGGGGGTGTAGCTGCCCGCGATGAACAGGAAGATCATCGAATGGTCGGCGCGTTTCATCCGCATCCGGGTGCGGTCGCTGCGCCAGGTCACCCGGTGGTAGGTGGCGCTCACCCCGAACAATCCGCACACCGTCACCGCGTACACCAGCGTCGACCAACCGGCCACCGCCGAGCGGGTCGACGCGACGGCCACCAGCACGATGCCCGCGACCGCCGCGAAGCCCACCGCGTACGCGTGGATCCAGCCCCGCATCAGCGGCCGGGCCAGGGTCTGCACGGCGGCCGCCGGCCCGGTTACCGGGTCCTCCTCTACGATCACGTGACTTACCTCCCGAGTAACCTACGGTTGCGTAGGTTGGTTTTGGCCACTGTACCGACTTGCACCCGGTGTGCAACGGCTGATTTGGTGTGTGGATGGGTGACTTCGCTGGGACCTACCGGTCCGGCGGCACTAGGGTGGGACTGTGCCCGACCACCGCGGCTCCGACTCGTACGGCCGAACTCGCGGAACGCCGGATCAGCACGGCCGAAATCGCGGAGAGGCGGATGAGTACCTGTGACCGACAGTCGAGGCTCCGGCAAGCTGCGTCTCCTGCCGTATCGCCTCTACGAGTCGCGGCTGTCGAAGGAGCTCGCCGGGCAGCAACACCCGCGGCACGTCGCGGTGGTCTGCGACGGAAATCGGCGCTGGGCCCGGGAGAACGGCTTCACCGATGTGGCGCACGGCCACCGCGTCGGCGCGCTGAAGATCGCCGAACTGGTCGACTGGTGTCATGCCGAGGGCATCGAACTGGTCACCGTCTACCTGCTGTCCACCGAGAACCTGCGCCGCGCCCCGGACGAACTGGAGACGTTGTTCGAGGTGATCCCCGACGTCGTCGAGGAGTTGTCCGCCCCGGAGAAGAACTGGAGCGTGCGCATCGTCGGCTCGCTGGACGGCCTGCCGGGCGAGGTCGCGCGCCGGATGGAGAAGGCCGCGGCGGAGACGCACGGCCGCAGTGGGGTACACGTCAACGTGGCCATCGGTTACGGCGGCCGGCAGGAGATCGCCGACGCGGTGCGGTCGCTGGTGCGTCAGGAGATCGCGGCGGGCGAGACCGGTGAGGATCTGGTGCAGTCGATCACGGTCGACGCCATCGGCCAGCACCTCTACACCTCGGGCCAGCCCGATCCGGATCTGGTGATCCGCACCTCCGGGGAGCAGCGGCTGTCCGGATTCCTGTTGTGGCAGAGCGCATATTCGGAGATCTGGTTCACCGAGGCGTACTGGCCGGAGTTCCGGCGGGTGGACTTCCTGCGGGCGCTGCGCGACTATGCGGCCCGGCACCGCCGGTACGGCATCTGAGCGACCGGTTCTACAGCTTGCGCAACCGGATCCGGTTGATCGTGTGGTCGCCGTCCTTGCGCAGGACCAGCGTCGCGCGCGGCCGGGTCGGCAGGATGTTCTCCACCAGATTCGGCCGGTTGGTCGAGTTCCAGATGTCCTGCGCGGTGGCGGTGGCCTCGTCGTCGGTCAACTTCGCATAGTGATGGAAGTGCGAATTGGGATCCGAGAATGCCGTTTTACGCAGTGTGAGAAAGCGATTGATATACCACTGCTCGATATCCTCGATGCGGGCATCGACATAGATGGAGAAATCGAACAGATCGGACACCATCAATCGCGGCCCGGTCTGGAGTACGTTCAACCCTTCCACGACGAGGATGTCGGGCTGCCGCACACAGTGGAAATCGTCCGGCACGATGTCGTACAGGATGTGTGAATACACCGGTGCGCACACCTCGGCCGCACCGGATTTCACCTCGGTGACGAAACGCAGCAACTTGCGCCGATTGTAGCTTTCCGGAAAACCCTTGCGGTGCATGATTCCCCGGCGATTCAACTCGGCCGTGGGATAAAGGAATCCGTCGGTGGTGATCAGGTCCACCCGGGGGTGGTGCTCCCAGCGCGCCAGCAGCGCCTGCAGCACGCGGGCGGTGGTGGATTTGCCGACCGCCACGCTGCCGGCGATGCCGATGACGAACGGTACCTGGTGGTCGGGGTGGGTTTCGCCGAGGAACGTCGCGGTCGCGGCGAACAATCGCTGCCGGGCCGCCACCTGGAGATGGATGAGCCGGGCCAACGGCAGATAGACCTCGGCCACCTCTTCCATGTCGATCTGCTCACCGAGTCCGCGCAGCCCGGTCAGTTCTTCCTCGGTGAGTACCAGAGGAGTGGATTTCCGCAGCGTGCGCCACTGTTTACGGTCGAATTCCACATAGGGACTCGGCTCGCTCATCCGTGCCATTTACCCACGACCCCGTCCCGCCAAACTTCGTTGTTCGCCGCGTGCTTCGCCGCCACGGCGTGATCCGGTCGACGCTGCTCGCATGAACGAATTCTCCTCCGGGGCAACAGTGTGCTGCACCCCGGGTCGTACTACTCATCGGTAACTTGGAGTGACATTTCTCTCTGCCGGGGATGCGCGCGAGTCCCGGATGCGCTCGCGGCACTGCACGGGCCCCGGTGGGCGGGCTATCGTCTCCGGACATGGACGCGCACTCGCTGGTGCCGGAATACCTCCGGCTGGGGCTGGCATTCGACCGTCTCGAACCGGGCTTCGTCGACGCCTACACCGGCGATCCGGCGCTGCGCCGGGAGGTGGCCGACGGGCCCGCCCCGCAGCCGCGCGAGCTGGCGCGCCGGGCGGCGGCGCTGCGCCGGGAACTGTCCGGCGCCGACCTGCCGGCAGCGCGCGCGGAATTCCTGGACGTGCACCTGCGGGCGCTGGAATGCTCCGCGCGCAAGTTCGCCGGGGACGCCATCGGGTTCGTCGACGAGGTCCGGGAGTACTTCGACGTCGACATCGCCCCCGGCGACGTCGAGGACTACCGGGAGGCGCACCGGCAGCTGGACGAGGTGCTGGCCGGTGACGGGCCGCTGCTGGACCGGATGACCGCGCACCGCAAGGCCGACGAGATCCCGCCGGAGCGGCTGCGCGCCTGCGTGGACGCCTTCTCCGGCGCACTGCGCGAGCAGGTGCGGGCGCGCTACCCGCTGCCCGACCACGAGCAGGTCGAATACGAGGTGGTCGGCGACAAGCCGTGGTCCGGCTTCAACTACTACCTGGGTGACTACCGCTCCAAGGTCGCCATCAACTCCGACCTGAAACAGCACATGGCGCACCTGCCCGCGCTGATCGCGCACGAGGCGTATCCGGGGCACCACACCGAGCACTGCCGCAAGGAGGCCGGGCTGGTGTCGGCCGGCCAGGCCGAGCAGACGTTGTTTCTGGTCAATACGCCACAATGCCTGATGGCCGAGGGCCTGGCGGATCTGGCGCTGAAGTCGATCGTGGGTCCCGGCTGGGGTCGCTGGGCCGAGGAGATCTACGCCGATCTGGGCCTGCGCTTCGACGGTGAGCGGGCGGAACGGGTTTCGACGGCCGCCGCGAAACTGCTCGGCGTGCGGCAGGACGCCGCCCTGCTGCTGCACGACCGCGGCCGCGATGCCGACGAGGTGGCCGAATTCCTGCAACGCTGGAGCCTGACCACACCGGAACGGGCCAGGCAGTCGCTGCGCTTCCTGTCGTCGCCGCTGTGGCGCGCCTACATCAGCACCTACGTGGAGGGTTACCGGCTGCTGGGCGACTGGCTGGATCGCGCGGCCGACGCCGACGACCGGGCCGATCGCTTCGGCCGGCTGCTGGACGAGCCGCTCACCCCCGGCGCGATCCGGCGGATGGCCTGAGCTAGAAGGTGGTCCAGGTGCTGCATGCGGTGTTGTTGCTGGAGGAGATGCTGCATGCGGAGGCCAGCAGGGCCAGGATGGTGTCGAGGAGGGTGCCGGTGGATGCGATGGGCGCCGCGAAGAAGAGCATTGGTACCTCTGTGAACTCATGACGTGAACTCACCCGGCGAAAGCCGGATGCGACGTGCGCGCGGCGTACGTTACGGCATTCCGGGCAGGTAGTCAGCCCCGGAAACCGGGGGAGCCCACCCCGGACGGCGCCGGACGGTTGCCTAGACTGTCCTGGTGACCCAGACGACCGCTTCTGTCAACACCCAATCGCTCGCCGAGCTGGATCCCGAGCTCGCGACGGCGATGGCGGGGGAGCTCGCCCGCGAACGCGACACGCTCGAGATGATCGCCTCCGAGAACTTCGTGCCGCGCGCGGTGCTGCAGGCGCAGGGCAGCGTGCTCACCAACAAGTACGCCGAGGGTTATCCGGGCCGGCGCTACTACGGCGGATGTGAGCACGTCGACGTCGTCGAGGATCTGGCCCGCAACCGGGTCAAGGAGCTGTTCGGCGCCGAATTCGCCAATGTGCAGCCGCATTCCGGCGCGCAGGCCAATGCGGCGGTGCTGATGGCGCTGATGAATCCGGGCGACCGGCTGCTGGGCCTGGACCTGGCGCACGGCGGCCACCTCACCCACGGCATGCGGCTGAACTTCTCCGGCAAGCTGTACGAGGTGCACGCCTACGGGGTCAGCAAGGAAGACCACCGCATCGATATGGACGAGGTGCGCAAGCAGGCCAAGGAGGCCCGGCCCACGGTGATCGTGGCCGGCTGGTCGGCGTACCCGCGGCACCTGGACTTCGCGGCGTTCCGGGAGATCGCCGACGAGGTCGGCGCCTACCTGTGGGTCGACATGGCCCACTTCGCCGGCCTGGTCGCCGCCGGGCTGCACCCCTCGCCGGTCCCGCACGCCGATGTGGTGTCCTCGACCGTGCACAAGACCCTCGGCGGTCCGCGCTCGGGCCTGATCCTGGCCAAGCAGGAGTTCGCCAAGAAGCTGAACAGCGCGGTGTTCCCCGGTCAGCAGGGCGGGCCGCTGATGCACGCGATCGCGGCCAAGGCGGTGGCGTTCAAGATCGCCGGCGGCGCCGAGTTCGCGCAGCGGCAGGAGCGCACGCTGTCCGGGGCGAAACTGCTGGCCGAGCGGCTGACCGCGCGTGATGTGCAGGACAAGGGCATCACGGTGCTCACCGGCGGCACCGATGTGCACCTGGTGCTGGTCGACCTGCGCAACTCGCAGCTGGACGGGCAGCAGGGCGAGGATCTGCTGCACGAGATCGGCATCACCGTCAACCGCAACGCGGTGCCGTTCGACCCGCGTCCGCCGATGGTCACCTCCGGGCTGCGCATCGGCACGGCGGCGCTGGCCACCCGCGGTTTCGGTGACACCGAATTCGCCGAGGTCGCCGACATCATCGCCACCGCCCTGACCGGCGCGTCCGATGCCGACACGCTGCGCGGCCGGGTGTCGAAGCTGGCCCGGGACTTCCCGCTGTACGAGGGCCTGGAGGACTGGCGCCTGCTCGGCTGAGCGCCCGCACGAAAGCTTCGAGCCCCCTGCGCTTCGGCACAGGGGGCTCGTTCGTCGTAGACCCGGTCCCGGTCACTCGGCAACCGAGGTCCGGATCGCGTCTGCGGGCGGGCTCACCGGTGGACCAGCGGACTGCTCACCGGCCGGACCGGGATCCGCTCACTTGTGCAGCAGCGGTCCGAGCGCCTTCCCGGCCACCTCGAGGACGCCTTCCTCGTGACCGTTGGCGATCATGTTGCAGATGACGCCGTCGATGCCCTGATCGAGGACGCGACGCTGGAGCTGCTCGGCCACATCGTCCGGGTCGCCGACGAACATCCGCTCCTCGGCGGTGGCCCCGCCGCTGAGCGCGGCCTGCCGATCCAGCATGTCCTGCTTCAACTTCCGGGCCCGGTCGCCGTCCGAGTCGATGATCGTGAAGGCCAGGAAGCTGGTCTCCAGCGTCTTCGGATCGCGGCCCACCTCGGCGCAGCGCTGATGCAGCGCGTCGACCTTCTGCGGCAGATCGGCCGGGTTGCAGATGATGTTCAGATGATCGGCGTACCGCGCGGCCAGGCCGAAGGTCTTCTTCTCGCCACCGCCGCCGAGCATGATCGGCAGATCGTCGCGGATGCGCGGCTCGTTCATGGCCTCCTTGGTGTGGTACCACTTGCCGTCCACGGTGGGCCGCTCGCCGTGCAGCATCGGCGCGATGATCTGCAACGCCTCCTCCAGCCGCTGGAACCGATCGGTGAAGGTACCGAATTCGTATCCGAAGGCGTTGTGTTCCAGCTCGAACCAGCCCGCGCCGATGCCCAGCACCGCGCGCCCGCCACTGACCATGTCGAGGGTGGTGACGGTCTTGGCCAGCATGGCCGGATTGCGATAGGTGTTGCCGGTGACCAGGGTGGACAACTGGATCCGCGAGGTGGCGGTGGCCAGGGCGCCCAGCGCGGTGTACGCCTCCAGCATCGGCTCGTCGGGCGTCCCGATCAGCGGCAGCTGGTAGAAGTGGTCCATCACGAACGCAGCGTCGAAGCCCGCCGCCTCGGCCGCCTGCGCCTGGGCGATCACCTGCGGGAAAAGTTCGCGCGGCGAAGCGGCATTGCTGAAGTACGGCATCTGATATCCGAGGCGAATGCTCATGGTCGTCAACCTACCGCCAGGTGGCAGCGGTTCGGCAGTGACAAACCGGCCCTGGTAAACACCCGGCGTCGCGCGTATAAGCGATGTCCGATATTCCCGGCGTTCGTGTGCGAATCCACTCACGCGTGGCAGCCCACTTTCGGTGATACCGCGCTTAGTGTCGGATTCATGAGCGATGACCAGACCGAATACCGCATCGAACACGACACCATGGGTGAGGTTCGGGTCCCGGTGGCCGCGCTGTGGCGGGCGCAGACCCAACGGGCCGTGGAGAACTTCCCGATCAGCGGGCGCGGTCTGGAACGCGCGCAGATCCGGGCACTCGGCCTGCTGAAGGCGGCCTGCGCCGTGGTCAATCGCGATCTGGGCCTGCTGGACCCCGTGAAGGCCGAGGCGATCATCGCGGCCGCGACCGAGATCGCCGAGGGCCGCCACGACGACCAGTTCCCGATCGACGTGTTCCAGACCGGCTCCGGCACCAGCTCGAACATGAACGCCAACGAGGTGATCGCGACCCTGGCCGCGCGCGCCGGGGTCACCGTGCACCCCAACGACGACGTCAACATGTCGCAGTCCTCCAACGACACCTTCCCGACGGCCACCCACCTGGCGGCGACCGAGGCGGTGGTGAAGGACCTCGTCCCCGCCCTGGACCACCTGCGACTTCGGTTGCTGGACAAGGCGATCCAGTGGCGAGAGGTGGTGAAATCCGGCCGCACCCATCTCATGGACGCCGTCCCGGTGACCCTCGGCCAGGAATTCGGCGGCTACGCCCGGCAGACCGAGGCCGGGATGGAACGCCTGCTGGCGACGCTGCCCCGGCTGGGCGAACTGGCCATCGGCGGCACCGCGGTGGGCACCGGCCTGAACGCGCCCGCCGGCTTCGGCGGCCTGGTCGCCGCCGAGCTGCGCCGGGTCACCGGCCTGGACGAGCTGACCGAGGCCCGTGACCACTTCGAGGCCCAGGCCGCGCGTGACGGACTGGTGGAACTGTCCGGCGCGCTGCGCACGGTCGCGATCAGCCTCACCAAGATCGCCAACGACATCCGCTGGATGGGCTCCGGCCCGCTGACCGGCCTGGGCGAACTGCACCTGCCCGACCTGCAACCGGGCTCCTCGATCATGCCCGGCAAGGTGAATCCGGTACTGCCGGAAGCGGTTACCCAGGTCGCCGCCCAGGTGATCGGCAACGACGCAGCCGTCGCCTGGGGCGGCGGCAACGGCGCCTTCGAGCTCAACGTCTACATCCCGGTGATGGCGCGCAACATATTGGAGTCGATCCGCCTGCTGGCCAACGTCTCCCGCCTGTTCGCCGACAAATGCGTCGACGGCCTCACCGCCGACACCGAACGCCTCCGCCGCCTGGCCGAATCCTCACCTTCCATTGTGACGCCGCTGAATTCGGCGATCGGCTACGAGGAGGCCGCGGCGGTGGCGAAGGAGGCGCTGAAGGAGCACAAGACGATCCGGCAGACGGTGATCGATCGTGGGCTGATCGGCGACACGTTGTCGACCGAGGAGCTGGATCGGCGGCTGGATGTGTTGTCGATGGCGAAAGTGCAGGACGGGCAATAGATTTCGGGAGTGCGGGCCGCCACCTCAGGGTTGCGTGGAGGTGGCGGCGAGCTCGGTTGCCCAGTCGGGATTCTCGATGAAATGCCTGGGGATGTAGTCGGATTCGACATCGACCGGCAGGCCGAGGTCGTGGGCCCAGCAGGCGAGGGCGAGCAGGGGGACGGACAGGAACCCGATGGGGTCGTTTCGCCACCGGGCGGTCCCGAAGAATTTGCGGTGTTGGGTCAGCGCATCGGCCAGTAGGCGGTTGAACTGTTCGCCGTTCTGCACTGCCAGGGCGTCGAAGACTTCCATCGGCGGGCGTATCAACCGGTCGGTGACGCGCTGCCCCTCTCGCCCGCCGACCTCACTGACGGTGGACAAGGAATTCACTTCTCCCGCTTGGCTGCCCGGGCCTCGCAGCCAGGCATTCTGGAGGATGGTCACCCACTGGTAGCTGAATTCGCTGGACCGACTGCCGTCGCCGGTGTCACGTAGCCGGTCGACTGCGAAGTGTGCCAGCAGGTCGGCGGCACCACCGTCGCGAGCGATACGGGACCACCAGAACGCGTCCTGCCACTTCCCTTGGGTCGCAGCATGATTCCGCTTCGCAGGAACAGCGAGGGTCGTGTCCAGTATCCGAACTCGTACCGGGTCGGTTTGTCCGGCGAAACCGGCGTCGGTGACCCGGAACAAGCCGACTGTTGCCTGTTCGCTCCGCAGTGCGGTCTCCTGTACCGGTCGGCCGCTTCCTTCCGGATCGGTCAGCAACTGAACCGACAGCAATGATTCCGCGAGAGAGCAGACGAACACGAACTTGTCGGGCATCGTCTCCAGTAGCGGCAGCAATCCGGTGAGATGGCCGGCGTACTTGTCGGCGCGACCTTCGAAGGCGGAGAGATCGATGGGGTGGCGCTCCACAATCACGGTCACGATCATCTATCTTGTCAGGTCGAACTGCTCGCTTCGGTACCCATCGTACCTTTGCGTGACGACCCCGTCCCGCTGCTCGCTTGCGACGGCGGCGCGTACCAGAACGTATTCGATATCCGAATCGGCCGTAGCCAGGAGCCGAAGCCCCAGGTCCTGTTCGATCTCGGAACTACTGCGCGTCAGTGCGTTGACGATACTGTCGTAGTAGCAGCGTGAACCCTGTTTGCAATCCTCGTTTTTCAAGCCCACGCGGGTACCGAGCGCGGACTCCGGTCCTTTTTCTTCGACGATGACGATCTTCTTCTTGCCGGTCGACTTGTCGGTGACCTCGTAAACCTTGTCGAACGTTCCGGATCGCGTGTTGTTCGGATCGGTGAGCGGCGGGCTCCGATCGTATCTGTCGAGTGGATAGGTGTAGTCGAGGAAATGGTCACCGGCGTATCGGCCGATCTCCTGGCCGGTCGAGGTCTGTGCGGCATATGCCTGGGAGAGTTCGGCCTCGGTCTGGGCAGTGGCGGCACCGGTGTCCGCAATTTCCGATTGTTTCTGCGCCAGCCATGTTTTGACCGAGAGGATGGCCATCGAGCGCGCCTCCATCGCCTCGGACGCGTCCATCCACTGCGGTAGCGACGCCGTCTGGTGGTCGACGGAGCCCGGTACGAATTTCGGGGGAGTCGGGGCGGCGGCCGCAATGTAGCGAGTGCTGTCGGCCGGATCCTGGCGGATGATCGGGACCGGCTCGCCGTTCTCATCGATCTGATTGGCATTGCGACGGCGCAATTCGCCGTCCGGACCGGCGTTGTCGTAATAGCGGTCGAGGTAGGCCGGATCGTTGACCTTCTCGGCCATGGGGGCGTTGCGTTTTTCGATCGCGGTCGGCGGGCCGCGCGGCGGTTTCGGGCCCGTCGCCGACTTGCCGGGCGCGCCCGCTCGGGCGCTCTTCTGCATCTGCTGGAATTGGGTGACGCAGCCGGCGCGTTGCTCGTCGAGAGTTGCTTTCTCGTCGTTGAGCTGTTTGCTGACGTTGTCGAACGACGTCACCGCGCCGACGTCGGTGCGGTCGATCGAGGGCGCTTCGGCATTGTGCGCGTTGGTCTCGGTATTGTGCGCGAGGGCGCGCTGTGACCACGTGGTACAAGCCGGGTCGAGTGGTGGTGGCGCCGGCGCCTGTGCCTGGACAGCGGTGCCGATGCTCATCGTCCATGCCACGGCGAGGGTGATCAGGAGCGCCGCGAGTCGTGCGAGTCTCGTGCGCCGGGAGGCGAATGCTATTCGGCGAGGAGCCATTTCCCGCTCTCCCTGACGAGGATGAATGTGGTCGTGGTCTCCATGAGATCCGGATACAGCCGCGTCACATCGGCGTTGGCCAGATCGCCTTCGATCACATAGTTGCTGACGTACAGAATCTGGCCCTGATCACTGCGATCGGATTTCTCGGGCAGTACCCCGCGCGACCGGGCGAGGTGGAACCGTTCCCGAACCTTCGCGCTGTGCAGGTCGATCACCGCCGCGGGACGGTCGGCATCCAGCACGGTGCGCAGCACATGCTCGATCTCCGCCTCGTCCCGCGCTTCCCGCTCAGTGGGCGATACGCTGTGGCCCAGCGACAGGAAGATACTCACGGTAGCGACGACCGCCACCACGACGACCGCCGCCACCGTCAGCAGCACGGCACGGCGCGAACGCGGCACACCAGGGATTCTCATGCCCGATCACCTCGGCCCGGGTCACTTCGTCGGCGCGGGGCTCGGGACCGGGAAACCCATGTCGGGGCAGTACTTCCAGGTGCCGTTCTCCTTGCGGAAGGTCACCGGACCGCTGGCGTCGCCGCCGGTGTCGGTCTTCCCGACGGCCTGTGCGGTGGCCTTGTCGCCGGTGATCTGGACGGCCTCCAGCTTCGTCAGCGTGCCCTTCGGCCGGACGGTCGAGAAGTTGCTGGTCATTTCGGGCGGGATGCTCTTGAAGATGTCCGCGAACTGGGCGCAGAACTGGGCGGACGCGTCACCGGGATTCTTGGCGCTCATCACCGTCCGCAGCGTGGACTCCATCTGCGCCTTGTCCGGGTCGGCGGTGACACCGGTGTCGCCGCCTCCGCAACCGGTGGCCGCGACCACGGTGACCAGCGCGGCGGCCGTCCAAAACGCTTTCGAACACAGCTGTCCGGCAACTGATTTCATCGTTGTCCTCCCCGTGGACATGCTCAACCCCTACAGCTGGTCACTGTAGAACATCGCCGTCCCGGAAGCGAGCCCGTTCTCGAGCAGCGGAGTTGTCGGCGGATAGCCGGTGATCTGCTGAATCGGGCAGCGGGGCAAGGGCTCGGTCGGCCGAAGGCCGGGTGGCCGAGGCGGGCCCTCGATCGCCGCAACCCAGAAGTGGGTGCGGAAACAGTTGTCGCTCAGTGGTATTCGGTATCGTGTGCCGCGGCGAAGGCCGGGTAGTCCTGCAACTCGATGTCGTTCTTGGCGTGGTCGGCGTACTTGGCCGTCAGATCCATCCCGCGGGAGCCGAGGAACCAGTTGCGGAAGCGCAGTCCCAGTGCGGTTTTCGGGGCCAGGAACCGGCCGGGGTGGGAGCCGTCGGCGAGTTTGGCGTGGCGCTTCATGATCTTCTGGTAGCGAGGGAAGGCGACGGTGTGATCGCCTGCGGCGGTGAGCAGTTCGCCTGCCAGGACGTAGGCGCCGACCACGGCCAGGCCGGTGCCGAAACCGGCCAGGGTGTTGCCGTGGGCGGCGTCGCCGGCCAGGGCGACGCGGCCGCGGGTGTAGTCCGGCATCGTCACCTTGCTCAGCGAGTCGAAATAGAAGCCGTCCAGGCCCGGCAGTTCGGCCAGCATGCGGGGGACCTCGCCGCCCATGCCGGCGAAGCGGTCGGCGAGCAGGCGGCGCTGGGCGTCGAGGTCGTCGCGAGGGCAGTCCAGCCGGGGAGCGGCGAACAGGTACAGCTGGGCCGCCTTGGAGCCGCCGGAGGTGGCGAGGCGGCCGGGGGTGTTCCAGCCGTGCGCCACCGCGCGCTCACGCGGGCCGTCGGCGGGCGATTCCCAGGGGGAGGCGCCGGCGATCGCATAGTAATAGCCCTTGTGGGCGACGAAATCGGATTCGGGGCCGAAGGCCAGGCGGCGTATCCGGGAGTGCATGCCGTCGCAGCCGATCACCAGGTCGAAGCGCTGGGGCGGGGCGTGTTCGAATTCGACGTGCACGCCCTCGGCGGTGTCGGTGAGCGCGGTGACGGTATCGCCGAAGCGGTATTCGCAGTGGTCGGCGGTGTGCCGGTACAGGATGTCGGCGAGGTCGCCGCGCAGGATCTCGATGTCGCCGCCGGTGAAATCGCCGGAGATGACGGCCCGGCGGCGGCCGGACCCGTCGTGCAGGACGGTGTCGGTCTTCCCGGTCTGGCGACGCCGGATGTCGGCGAGGACGCCCATTCGTTCCAGCACGGTGTGGTGGGTGGTTCCGGTGAAGTCGACGGCCTGCCCGCCGCGGCGCAGGGTGGGTGACTTCTCGACGACGGTGACCGTGCAGCCGTAGCGCGCCAGCCACAGGGCCAGCGCCGGTCCGGCGATACTCGCGCCGGAGATGAGGACGGTGGTGTTGCGCATTGCTGTTCCTCCCGCTTACTGCGTCCATGGGACGCTGTTGAATGCGATAAGCGTACGATGGACGCAGTTTCTTCGTCAAGCATCGTTCGGAAGGATGGAGGTCATGTCGTCACCCACCGCGCTGGACCTGTTGTGGGGCACCCGCGATCGCCCTCGCCGAGGTCCGAAACCGTCGCTGACCCTGGAGCGCATCGTCGGCGAGGCCATCGCCCTGGCCGATGCCGAGGGGCTGGCGAATCTGTCCATGCAGCGGCTGGCCGAACGGCTGGGTTGCGCGAAGATGGCGCTCTACCGGTATCTACCGGGCAAGGCGGAACTGGCCGCGCTGATGGTGGACTTCGCGATGGGGGCGGCGCCGGAGCTCGTCGCCGAAAGTGTTGCGGCCGAACAGCTCTCGTCGGAATCGCCGTGGCGGCGGCAGTTGCGCGCCTGGGCGGTGGCGGTGTTCGACGGGATGTGCGCGCATCCGTGGATGCAGGAACTGGTGGTCGGGGCGCGCCCCCTGGGCCCCAACGAGATCGGCTGGTTCGAGGCCGGCCTGACCCCGCTGGCCGAGACCGGCCTCACCGGTGCCGAGCGCCTCGACGCGATCGCGCTGCTGGCCGGGCACGCTCGTGCCCTGGCACAGCAGACCGTCGGCGAGCCGGGGCTGGAGAACGAGATGGCCCGGCAACTCGGCGCGACGTTGTCCGCGCACGCCGGGCGTTATCCGCACACCATCGCGGCCTTCGCCGCGCCGGAGGGCCCGGGCGCCCGCGACAATGCCCTGAACTTCGGCATCGATCGCATTCTCGACGGCCTCGCCGTCCTGATGGCGACCCGGGCCGGCGACTAACGGGCCGCGACGGTCAGTTCGGCGCGGGCCTGCTCGCCCGCCTCACCGAAATCGGTGCGGGAGAAGACGTTCCAACGCTCCAGCAGGGGTGCGAAGACCAGCTCGGCGGTGCGGGCCGGATCGTGGATGCCGGCGTCGGTGAGCACCTCGGTGCTGTTGCGGCCGTCGGCGAGGGTGAGTTCGGGCACCCGGAACGCGGCGATGCGGTCCGCGACGGCCCGCATGGTCTGGTCGGGGACCAGGTCGAAGGCCGCGGCGACCAGATCGGCGAAGAACTCGCTCTGGAGTTCGTCGTCGGCGGCCAGGCGCTCGGCGATCGCGGTCACCATGGCGTTCTCGCCGAGTGCGGCGATGTTGCGGTGCCGGATCGCGGCGGCGGCCTCGTCGAACGCGACCTCGGCCAGCACATCCAGCAGGTGCAGCGGCGGGCGGCGGAAACCGTTGGTCATGTGCTCCATGCGCGAGCGATCCAACTGCACCGGATCGACCGCGCGTGTCACCATCAGATAATTGCGCAGCAGGATCTCGTGCCGGTTCTCCTCGGCGGTCCAGCGGCCCACCCAGCGCCACCACGGACCGGTCCGCAGGTACTTGCCGACCTCCCGGTGGTAGGAAGGCAAATTGTCGGCGATCAGCACGCTCACCGTCAGCGCCAGTTTCGCGGTCTCACTCAGCGTCGACTGCGCAGGGTCCCAGTCGACGCCGCCGAGGAATTCGAAATTGCGCCCCTCGGCCCACGGCACATAGTCGTGGGGTTGCCACTCGTCGGCGGCCGCGATGTGCCGCTTCAGATTCGCTTCCACCTCCGGCGCCAGCGATTCCAGCAGCTCACGGTCGGTCAAAAAACTTTGCACGCCGCAAATTTACCCACCGCGAGGCGGTTTCGGGCGATCCGCCCAATTGTCCACGGCAAGGACACAGCGAATCCACAGGCAGGTGCATGACCTGCGCGATCGCGGTGACCGCCGGAGCGCCGCGGCGCCGGGAACCCCGGCGCCGCGACGGCTCTCACGCCGGGATCAGCGTGGACCGTACTCCTCCAGCATCTCGGTGACGAGCGCCGCGATCGGCGACCGCTCGCTGCGGGTCAAGGTGATGTGCGCGAACAGCGGATGGCCCTTGAGCTTCTCGATCACCGCCGCCACGCCGTCGTGCCGCCCGACGCGCAGGTTGTCGCGCTGTGCGACATCGTGCGTGAGCACCACCCGTGAGCCGCTGCCCAACCGGCTCAGCACCGTGAGCAGCACATTCCGCTCCAGCGACTGCGCCTCGTCGACGATCACGAAGGAGTCGTGCAGCGACCGGCCGCGAATGTGGGTCAGCGGCAGCACCTCCAGCATCCCGCGGGAGAGCACCTCCTCCATCACCTCCGGGCTGGCCAGCCCGTCCAGCGTGTCGAAGACCGCCTGTGCCCAGGGGCCCATCTTCTCGCTCTCGCTGCCCGGCAGGTAACCCAGTTCCTGGCCGCCGACCGCGTACAGCGGCCGGAAAACCACCACCTTGCGCTGGGTGCGGCGCTCCAGCACCGCTTCCAGGCCCGCGGTCAGCGCCAGCGCCGACTTACCGGTGCCGGCCTTGCCGCCGAGGGAGATGATGCCGACGCTCTCGTCCAGCAGCAGATCCAGCGCGATGCGCTGCTCCGCCGACCGGCCGTGCAGCCCGAACGCCTCCCGATCGCCGCGCACCAACTGCACCCGCTTGTCCGGGGTGATCCGGGCCAGCGCGCTACCGTTGGCCGACAGCAGTCGAATTCCGGTGTGGCAGGGCAGATCCCGGGCCTCGTCCAGATCGATGACACCCTCGGTGTAGAGCCGGTCCACACATTCGGAGCTCGCGTCGATCTCGGCCATGCCGGTCCAGCCGGAGACGATCACGTCCTGGGCGTGGTACTCGTCCGCGTCCAGGCCGACCGCGCCCGCCTTCACCCGCAGCGGAATGTCCTTGGACACCAGGACCACCCGGTTGCCCTCGGCCGCGAGATTCAACGCACAAGCGAGAATTCGGGAATCGTTGGTATCGGTGCGAAAACCCACCGGCAACACCTCGGGATCGGTGTGGTTCAACTCCACCCGTAGCGTGCCGCCCGCCGTGCCGACCGGCACGTTCTGATCCAGCCGAGTGTGCTCGATCCGCAGATCGTCCAGCATGCGCAAGGCTTCCCGAGCGAACCAGCCGAGTTCGTGGTGATGGCGTTTTGCCTCCAGTTCGCTGATCACTACCAGTGGCAGGACCACCTGGTTCTGACCGAATCGAGTTACGGCCCAGGGATCCGACAGCAACACGGAAGTGTCGATCACGAAGGTTTTGACGGAGCGTGCATCAGTCACGGTGGGCTCCTTCGTTGCCCGTGCTTCACTTGCACGGACTACTCTCGCTGGACCGGTCGGCCTGCGGATCGATCGACTAGATCAATCGGCCCAGGGGCCGGGTGCCGGCCCCCTCGCACTGAGTTGCTCAGTCACGATCAGGACCTCCCGTACGAGCCACACCGCCGCGGCCCGCACACCCGACGTTACTGCGATTTCGCCGCCAAGGTGAGAGTGATCTCGTTCGGCACGGTGAACATCCCGTAAATGTCCAGCTCGCGGGTGATCTTCAGCGGTCCAGTTGGGCCAGCAACACCGGGATGTGGCTGTGCGCAGGATCCTTGACCGATGTGACGAGAGTCACTGCACCGGCGGCGGCCAGCTCGCGGAGGTGGGCGAGCGCCTGCTGCTGCCGGTCACCGGCGAGTTCGGCCAGGTAGCGGCGTTCGAACTCCGGCTGCCGCCGGGCGGGATCGGCGTGCAGCCAGCGGCGCAGTTCGGTGGACGGCGTGACGTCCCGGGCCCATTCGTCCACGCGCGCCTGCTGTTTGCCGATGCCGCGCGGCCACAGCCGATCCACCAGGATCCGGGTGCCGTCCGCGGCCGCCGGCGGCTCGTAGACCCGGGCCACCCGGACCTCCGGGCGGGCGGTGCGACGGCCGTGCGGCTGCTGTGCCATATCTCCCATCGCAGCACGAACCGATGGGAGACGCGAGCCCCGAAACGGTCACAGCGGATAGAGTGCCCTTCATGGCGGACGTTCGGGAACTGGACCAGTTGTCGTCGAAGGAGCTTCACGATCGGGCGGTGAAACATGCCGTCACGCATGGTGACGTGAAGTTCTTGTGGCAGTTGCTGGAGCAGATACCCGCCGCCGAGGCGGCGGCCGGGAACCTCGCCGAGAGCGAGTCCGACATCAAGTACATCCTGCCGATGCTCGACGACTACGTGCACGCCGGCGAGGGGTCGGTGGCCGATGCGCTGCGGCCGTTGTACATCGAGTACCTGGCCGAGCGCACCTAGCCACCGGTTCTGCTCGCGACGCCTCAGGGCATCGGGGGCGCGGCGTGCTCGTCGCCGGTGAAATCGACCGACGAGTACTCCCGCAACTTGGTCAGGCGGTGGTAGGCGTCGATCATGCGGACCGTGCCGGACTTCGAGCGCATCACGATGGACTGGGTCGAGGCGCCGCCGGAGTAGTAGCGCACGCCGCGCAGCAGATCGCCGTCGGTGACACCGGTCGCACAGAAGAAGACGTTCTCCCCGGACACCAGATCCTCGGTGTCCAGGATCCGGTCCAGGTCGTAGCCGGCGTCGATGGCGCGCTGCCGTTCGTCGTCGTCCTTGGGGGCGAGCTTGCCCTGGAGCGCACCGCCCATGCAGCGCATGGCGGCTGCGGCGATGATGCCCTCCGGGGTGCCGCCGATGCCGATCAGCAGGTCGGTGCCGGAATCGGGGCGGGCCGCGGCGATCGCACCGGCCACGTCGCCGTCGCCGATCAGGCGGATGCGGGCGCCGGCGTCGCGCACCTCCTGGATGTGGCGCGCGTGCCGCGGCCGGTCCAGGATGCACACCGTGAGATCGGCGACCCGGGTGGCCTTGGCCTTGGCGACCCGGCGCAGGTTCTCCGAGATCGGGGCCGCGATGTCGATCACGTCGGCGGCCTCCGGGCCGACGGCGATCTTCTCCATGTAGAAGACGGCCGACGGATCGAACATCGCGCCGCGCTCGGCCACCGCCAGCACCGCGATCGCACCCGGTGAACCCTTGGCCATCAGGGTGGTGCCGTCGATCGGGTCGACCGCGAAGTCGACATCCGGCCCGGTGCCATCGCCGACGGACTCGCCGTTGTACAGCATGGGCGCCTCGTCCTTCTCGCCCTCGCCGATCACGACGATGCCGCGCATGGACACGGAGGCCACGAGCTGACGCATCGCGTCGACCGCGGCGCCGTCGCCGCCCTCCTTGTCGCCCCGGCCGACCCACCGGCCCGCGGCCATGGCACCGGCTTCGGTCACCCGGACCAGCTCGAGGGCGAGGTTGCGGTCCGGGGCCTCGCGGCGGCTGGATGCGGGGGTGGATGCCGTCATGGCGTGCCTCCTAGGTTGTCCTTCGCTGACCGAATTGTCGCAGAGTGCCCTGAACGGTTGATCACCTGTCAGGGTGCGCGGGCCGGTGGAACGGGATGCGCGCGAGCGGAGGGGTGTGCGGCCGCCGGGGCCGGGGCGTGGATACTGGGGCTGTGTCCTACCAGAAACCCCGCACTCAGCACGACTATCGGGACCTGGTCTGGTCGCTGATCCCGCTGGTGCTGATCTGCGTGGTCTTCGCGGCCGTCGCCAGCCAGTGCAGCTTCTCGGCCCACGGCCCGACACGCGGCAACATCCCGTCCTTCGATCTGGACGCCGCGCTGCAAGCCGATGCGCACACCCTGTCCTTCCCGGTCCGCAAGCCGGATCTGCCGGGCTGGACACCCAACTCGGGCAGCCGCGACACCGTCACCGGCACCGGCGGGGGTGACGTGAGCACGGTGGGATTCATCACACCGCAGGGCACCTACATGCAGCTCACCCAGTCCAATGCGACCCCGGACGCGCTGGCCGGGCACATCGAGGGCGCCCGGCACGCCGGCGGTACCCAGCAACTCGGCGATCGCACCTGGTCGGTCTATCACCAACCCGGCAGCGAACCGGCCTGGGTCACCGATTTCGGCACGGTCCGGGTCCTGATCAAGGGTGCCGGCGACAGTGCGGCATTCGACGCGATGGCGAATGCGGTCGACGCGGCGCAGCCGCTGGTGGCGAAGTAATACCGCGGAGCCGCCGACGCTGAAGTGGTACGTGGCAGCCGCCGGCGAAGTGCCGCGGGGCAGCCGGGGGACACGGCGCATCCGGGTGGTGCGGTGCCTCCGCTCGAGGCCGAATGACGAGGCGCGGCCGTCGAGTCGAGCCCTCCGGGGTCAAGCGATGGGTTCCGGTCGGCGGTGCAGTGCGGCCGCGGCGATCAGTGCGGTGACGAGCATGCTGATTCCCGCCACCGCGAAGGCGTGGTGCAGGCCGTCGATGTTCAATCCGGAGCTCCCGTAGGCGAGGGCGCCCAGGACGGCGACGCCGAGTACCTGCCCGACCTGACGCAGCCCGTTGTGCACGGCCGAGGCCATACCGGTGCGGTGTGGCAGCACCGCGGCCACCGCGGTCGCGGTCATCGGGGTCAGCGACAGGCCGATGCCGAAGCCGCCGAGGGCGAGCACCCACCAGATCGCGCCGAGACCGGTATCGCGTTGCAGCCCCAGCAATCCCAGAACGGCGCCGCCGCCGAGCAGCAGCCCCGCGACCATCGGCGGCCGGGCGCCGAAGCGGCCGACCAACCGCCCCGAGATCGGCGCCGCCACCGCGAACGCGATACCGATCGCGCACACGTCGAAACCCGCGCGGATCGCCGAATGTCCTTGTAGCTGTTGGAAATACGCGCTGAGATAGACCACCAGGCCGATGAAGGCGAAGAACACCACCAGCCCCGCCAGATTGGCCGCGGCGAACGCCGGATCGCGGAACAGCGCGATGTCGACCAGCGGTTCGGGGCGGCGCCGCTCCCAGCGCAGGAAGGCAGCACCGGTGAGCGCGGCGACGGCGAACGCGCCCAGCGTCGTGGCGGAGGTCCAGCCGTACTGCTGGCCCTCGATCAGTCCGAACGCCGGCGCTCCGACCGCCACCGTC
This sequence comes from Nocardia sp. alder85J, assembly GCF_020176955.2. Taxonomy (GTDB): domain Bacteria; phylum Actinomycetota; class Actinomycetes; order Mycobacteriales; family Mycobacteriaceae; genus Nocardia. The sequence continues at coordinate 353,570 of NZ_JAIUCZ020000007.1, read as the reverse complement.
GTCAATGGCGCTGCGGCCCAATCGAAGTCGTGCGCCGCAGGGGCGTGCGGTAGTCGCGGCACCGCCAGTGCGGCCACCGCGACCACCACCGCGGCCAGCGGCGCGTTGAGCAGCAGCACCCAGCGCCAGCCGAGTTCGGCGACCACGACGCCGCCGAACACCGGGCCGATCGCCATGCCCAGACCCGAACTGGTGGACCACAATCCGATCGCCATCGCGCGCTGCCGCTCGTCGTGGAAGGTGGCCCGCACGATCGCCAGGCTGCTGGGCACCAGCAGCGCCGGGCCGAGGCCCTGGATCACCCTGCCCGCCAACAGGATCGGGACGGAGGGCGCCAGCCCGCCGAGCAGCGCGCCCACTCCGAACAGCGTCACCCCCAGCAGGAACGCGCCCTTGCGCCCGTAGCGGTCGCCGAGGCCGCCGCCGGCGACCATCAGGCTGGCGTAGACCAGCACATAGGCGTTGACGATCCACTCCGAGGTGGTGGCGCCGGTGTGCAGTTCGTGCCCGATGGTCGGCAGCGCCACCCCGACCGCCGTACTCGACAGCACGGCCAGGAACTGCCCACCGGTCACCGCTGCCAGCGTGAGCCGGTCGGTGGCGTGCGCACGGGTGTCCGTGACGGGTACGGAAATCATATCCGGACGGTAGGTCCGCTCGAGTCATGCCGTCCATGACCAATAGTGCTATGGACCGATGCCTCTAGAGTTATGAATATGGTGCGTCCTGGAAGCTGGACTGAACGAGCGGGTGGAAGTCCCGTCCCGGTAGGTGCCGGGCGCCGGGTAGCAGGCTCTGGTCTGTCGTCGAGGAGTGGCGGGCTGCGCGGGGTGTCGAATGCCTGCTCTGTACGACCGGATCTGCCGGGGTGACGTCTTGTGGGGGGCGTGGGAACGGGTGCGTCGTAACAAGGGGGCGGCCCCGGGGTCGATCGTGTGATCTTGGCTGTGGTGGAGGACTACGGCACGGAAGAGTGGTGCAACGGGCACGGTCCGCGCCGGTTGCGAGGCACCATCCGATATCCGAAGGCAGCGTGGCCCGGTCATGACGATCATCGGTGAGCCGTGTGCGGGAAAACCGCACGCACGGAATTGAAAGGGATAGGGGCGAGAGCCCCGGACCACCCATGGATCTGCTCCAGCTGCGCTACTTCCGGACCGTCGCCCGCACCGAGCACCTCGGCCGCGCCGCGGCACAGCTGCGGGTGGCGCAGCCGTCGCTGAGCCGGACCATCGCGCGCCTGGAGACCGATCTCGGGGTGCCGCTGTTCGACCGGCAGGGCCGCGGCATCCGGCTCAATCGGTTCGGGGCCGCCTTCCTGGCCCGGGTCGATCGGGCCCTCGGCGAACTCGACGACGCCCGTACCGAATTGGCCGATCTGGCCGGGAACAACTGCGGCTCGGTGGTGGTCGCCGCCGAGAATCTGGCGGTACTGCGGACCCTGGTGGCCGCCTATCTGGGCGTGTATCCCGATGTGGCCGTGCGCTTGTCGCAGTGTTCACCGGAGGAGACGGCGAACCGGCTGCTGGGCGGCACGGTCGATCTCGCGGTGCTGTCGCAGCGGCTGGACCGGCCCGGGGTGGTGGGCCGGGATCTGATCACCGAGGAGGTGCTGCTGGCGGTGCCGCCGGGGCATCGCCTGGCCCGGCGGCGGCGAGTTCCGATGTCGGAGTTGATATCCGAGCCGTTCGTGACCACCGGCCCGGACTACTGGCCGCGCCGGCTGCTGGACCGGCTGCTCGCCCCGACCGGGCAGCGGCCCGTGATCGCTTGCGAGGGTGACGATCCGGCGTCGCTGCGTGGACTGGTCTCGATCGGCCTGGGTGTCGGCCTGCTGCCCGCGATGGCGCGGCAGTCGCCGGGGCCGCGGGTGAGCTGGCTGCACATCGACGACCCGGACTGCCGCCGGACGCTGTCGCTGTACTGGCGCGAAGGTGCCTATCTGCCGTTGTCGGCCCGCCGTTTCCGTGATCTCGCCACCGAACGCTTCGCCGCCGTCGAAGCCGGGCGGCAACCCGCCGGGCTGTGAGTCACCGGTGATCGCGGGTGCAGCAATCTCGAGGCAATCCACCCGAGTGGCTGTGCGGCGGTCGGGCGGAAGATACTCTCTGCGGGTGGATCGTGGGGAGTTCGGTTGGTTGGAGGTGCTGCTCGGGCGGCGTATCGTCGCCGTGGCACCGACGGAATCCGGGTTTCGCAGTCGTAGCGACCTGATGTCGCTCGCCGACGGCCGGCGGGCGCTGCTGCGCCGTCACCACCGGCGAGCGGATATCCGGCGACACGACTGGATCGTGGCCGCGCTGCGAGCGCGCGCCGCGGGCAAGGGCATCGCGATGCCGCGGATCATCCGGTCGGGCCCGGAGGCCGATCCGTCGTGGATCGTCTTCGACGCATTGCCCGGGGTGCCACTGGCCGGCGAGCTGGACAGTCCGCGATTTCCGGTGCTCGCCTGGGAAATGGGCGCGCTGCTGGCCGATTTGGCCGAATTACCCTGTGCCGACCTGAAACTCGACGAGACCTGGACCCGGCCGCGGTTCGTCGCCGCGCGGGCCGACGCCTGGGCGGAATGCCTGCTGCCCACGCTGGGCGCCGCCCAGTACGGCGAATTACAGGCGGTGCTCGGCGAATTGCCGGAACTGTTCGAGGGGCGGCCCGCGGTGCTGGCGCACGGCGACTTCGTGCCCGGCAACATCCTCGCCGACGGCGAGCGGCTCGGCGGCATCCTCGATTTCGACGAGGTGCGGCTGGCCGACCCGCTGTTCGACGTGGCCACCTGGGCGTGGTCGGTCAGCTTCGCGCGGGCCGAATCCTTCGCCGCCGCCTGGCCCGCATTCCTCGACGGCGCGGGCATCGACCCCGCGGAACCCGGTCTGCTGCCACGGATCCGGACATTGCAGGTGGTCCGGATGATGGAGATGCTCGCCGAACACGACCTCGGCCCGGACCGCTGGCGGATCGTGCACAGCCGATTGGTGCGGACCCTGGGCTGGGTCGCGGCCTGATCTCGGCCGGGCTATTCGTCGTCGGCGTCGCGGCGGTTCAGCGCGTCCTCCACCCGGCGGCGGGCGCCGGCGAGATGTTCCTCGCAGCGGTTGGCGAGGGCCTCGCCGCGCTCCCACAGGCCCAGTGCGTCGTCGAGGTCCATACCGCCCTGTTCCAGCATCTTCACCACGTTGACCAGCTCGTCGCGGGCGCGTTCGTAGCCGAAGTCGGCGATTTCGGCGAGATCACTGTCGGTCATCGGACGGCTCCTCCGGTCGTTCGGTGCGGGGACGGGCGAGTAGCTGGCTGCCGAGCGTAGCGGCGGTCACCGCGCCGTCGGCCACCCGGATCCGCAGCTGGCTGCCCGGGGGAGCATCGGCGACGGCGTGGATGACGTGCCGTTCCTGCCCCGAAACTCGTTGTACGACAGCATATCCACGCGCGAGGGTGGCGGCCGGTCCGACGGCCGTGAGCTTTTCGCGCAGATGCCGGGTGGTCGTCGACTCGGCGGCGAGGGTGTGCTCGATCGCGCGGCGGGTGGCCGCGCGCAGCCGCTCGGCCTCGTCGTGGCGCTGGTCCAGCATCCGCAGCGGATCGGCCAGCACCGGCCTGGACCGCAGTTGTCGCAGCGATCGCGCCTCGCGGGCGACCCAGCCGCGCAGCGCCGCCGCCGAACGCTCCCGCAGGTCGGCGACCAGGGCCAGTTCGGCGGCGGCATCCGGGACGATGCGCTTGGCGGCGTCGGTCGGGGTGGCCGCGCGCAGATCCGCCACGTAATCCGACAACGGGTTGTCCGGTTCGTGACCGATCGCGCTGACGATCGGGGTGGTCGCGGAAACGATGGCGCGGCACAGGGTTTCGTCGGAGAACGGCAGCAGGTCCTCGACACTGCCGCCGCCGCGGGCCAGGACGATCACGTCCACCCGCGGATCGCGATCCAGCTCGGCCAGGGCGTCCAGGATCTGCGGTACCGCGGTCGGGCCCTGCACAGCGGTGTTGCGCACCTCGAAACGCACTGCGGGCCAGCGCTGCCGGGCCACCGTCAGCACGTCCCGCTCGGCCGCGCTCGCGCGCCCGGTGATGAGCCCGACCGTCCCGGGCAGGAACGGGAGCGGCCGCTTGAGCCGGGGATCGAACAACCCCTCGGCCGCCAGCAGCGCCTTCAGTCGCTCGATGCGGATCAGCAGTTCGCCCACGCCGACCGGCCGGATCTCGGTGACCCGCAACGAGATCGTGCCCCGGCCGGTGAAATAGCCGAACTTGCCGTACACCACCACGCGGGCGCCCTCCTGCAGCGGCACCGCCGACCGCCGCAGCAGATCCGCCTCGCAGGTGAGCGACAGCGACATGTCGGCGGCCGGATCGCGCAGCACCAGGAAGGCGGTGCGGGCGCCGGGCCGCAACGACATCTGGGTGATCTGTCCCTCCACCCAGACGCTGCCGAGCCGATCGATCCACTGCGCGACCTTGATCGCGATGGAGCGCACCGGCCATGGATTGTCCGCCGAATTGGCCGGTCGGCCGGCGTCGGCGGGCCGCTGCGCCCGCCCGTCCCCGCCGGTCGCGGTATCGGAATCGGTCACTGCGCCGTCACGGTGGCGATCCGATTGGTCAGCATGGTCACGAACGGTGCCCGGTCGCGGGTGCGCTGCTCGTAGTCCAGCAGCGCCGTCAGCTCGCCGAGGTCGAGCAGGCGCAACCGGGCCCGCAGCTGGGCCAGCGTCATCTCGGCGTAGTCGTAGCGGGTCGCGACCTCGGGCACGGGCACCGCGGGCGCACTGCCGTTCGTCGTGGGCCGCGTGGCCGCCGGATCGGCCGCGGCGCCGGGAGTGTCGACCGCCGTGTCGCCGTTCGTGTCGGCGGCGGACGCGGTGTCCGAGCCGGGCTCGATGTCCGGTTCGGCATCGACCGGATACCGGTCGAATCGGCTGTGACGGCCGGGTTCGGCGACGGCGCCGGAGTACTCGGGCTCGACATCCTCGTCGAAGGTGGCCCACTCCGGTTGCTCCGCGTCGGCGCCGGTGAGCCGCTCGAAGACGGAGTCGCCCTTGAGCGCGAGCGTGGTGACGAACTGCTGTGCGTGCATCGTCGTCTGAAGCACCCGGCTGATCGCGGTGATCGGCAAACTCATTGCCACACTTGGTAATCGCCGAGTTTCCTCGAGGGCGTAGACAGCGGCCCCCGCAGCGACCCGGGCGATGAACGGCGGTCGGAACATGCCCTAAGGCTAGCGGCGACACCGCCGGCTGACGACACCGCCGACGGACGCGACACCCTACCCGGTACGGGCCGGGCCGGGTTCCGCCCGGCCGGAACCATACCGGGCCATTCGGCGTGTCGGACCGGTCCGGCGGCGCCCGGCGCCGGGCCGCTGCCACGCCCGACCACGGGGAATGCGTTCGTGACCGGGCCGAGTGCGATTCGTGGCGCGCACGTAAGCTGTGGGGCATGTCCTCGGCAATCCCCTTGAATGTCGGAATCACCCGGTCGGCCGGTGCGGCCACGGCCGGCTCGGCGAAGCGGGTCCTGCTCGCCGAGCCGCGCGGCTACTGCGCGGGGGTGGATCGCGCGGTCGAGACGGTGGAGCGCGCGCTCGAGAAGCACGGCGCACCCATCTATGTGCGCAAGGAGATCGTGCACAACCGCCACGTCGTGGAGACGCTGCGCGATCAGGGCGTGGTGTTCGTGGACGACACCGGCGAGGTGCCGGAGGGCGCGGTCGTGGTGTTCTCCGCGCACGGGGTCTCACCCGCGGTGCACGAGGCGGCCGCGGGGCGCAATCTGCACACCATCGACGCCACCTGCCCGCTGGTCACCAAGGTGCACCAGGAGGCCAAGCGGTTCGCCCGCGACGATTTCGACATCCTGCTCATCGGCCACGAGGGCCACGAGGAGGTGGAGGGCACCGCGGGTGAGGCGCCGGACCACGTGCAACTGGTCGACGGCCCGGACTCGGTGGTCAACGTCACCGTCCGCGACGAGAACAAGGTGATCTGGCTGTCGCAGACCACCCTCTCGGTCGACGAGACCATGGAGACCGTGCAGCGGTTGCGGGAGCGTTTCCCGAAATTGCAGGATCCGCCGAGCGACGACATCTGCTACGCCACCCAGAATCGTCAGATCGCGGTGAAGGCGATGGCCCCCGAATGCGATCTGGTGATCGTGGTGGGCTCGCGCAATTCCTCCAATTCCAAGCGGCTGGTGGAGGTCGCGCTCGGTGCGGGCGCGAGCGCGAGCCATCTGGTCGACTTCGCGCGTGAGGTGGATCCGGCCTGGTTCGAGGGGGTGCGCACGGTGGGCGTCACCTCCGGCGCGTCGGTCCCGGAGATCCTGGTCCGCGGCGTGCTGGATCTGCTGGCCGAACACGGTTACGGCGATGTGCAGCCGGTCACTACCGCCAACGAGACCCTGGTGTTCGCCCTTCCCCGGGAGTTGCGGGCCGCGCGGAGCTGACCGGCCCGGTCGTAACGCTCGCGGGTTGCCCGCCGATCAATCCGGCGTGGGGTTGGGGCAGGGAAGACCGGGGAGTCGGCGCGGGCAGGCGCTGCGGCGGGTACGGTCAGCGGTCCACGCGACCGGCGTCACGTTCGCGATAGCGGACGTTGGGCCGCGGATGCGGCGGGACGTCACCGCTGTGCTGGCCACGGCCGCGGCGCGGCGCCGGCTCTCCGGCACCGGACCGGTCGACCGCCGGGCGGTCGGTGGTGCGCGGGTAGTCGGCGCCGGGAGTGACTCGTGTTGTGCGGCCCCCGGTTCGTTCGCCACGGCGGCTCGTTTTGGCCGGAGTCTCGGCCGCACCGGATCCGGACCGTGCCCGGCGTCGCCCGGTATCGGCCGTGGTCTGGGCGCGAGCGCGTTCACCGCGGCCGGTGGCGCCCGCCCGCGGCCGGGGCGAGGTGGTCTTGCGGGCCCGCCCGGTGCCCGCGCGCGGGTTCTCGCCTCGCTGCAACAACACTCGGACAGCGCCGACGGCCAGGGCCAATACGGTGCCCAGGGCCATCAACGGGAAGCGATTCACCAGCGGAATCGCCAGGTTCAGCACGATGTCCTTCTTGGACGTGGAACCGTGGCCGACAAGTTGCTGGTAGGCCAGCGGGACCGCGATGAAGAGCAGCAGCGGCGGTGTCACCATGGTGGTGAACAGGCCGCGGTAGCGCACCGACAGGGCGGCCAGGACGCAGCCGACCAGATAGCAGGCGGCGAAGACGGTGCCCAATTCCTTGCGGTGGCCGCCGGCATCGAGGAAGTAGCCCACGAGTGTGGACACCACGGCGACCAGGACCGCGGCACCGGCCGGCAGGCCGGGCACCGCGGGGATGATCGACCGATGTGATGCGGGCACCTCGGATCGCTCGCGTTGGATAGCTGCCACGTAAAGCACACTATCGTTAGCGGCCCAAGCGTGCGTCGAGGCCGGGCGGATATGCTGGTCAATCCTTGGTTTCGGTCACCGTCACAGCCCGTGGCCACGATTCGATATGCCGGATCATCGATACCTCACCGTCGCCGATATCGAGGTCGTGCAACCGCCGGGCGGTGACCATCACCCGCGACTCGACGGTGGCCACGGTCCGGTTGAACGCCTCCACGGCCTTTCCCAGCTGGGTGCCCAGGGCGTCCAGATGGCGGCCGGTCGTGTTCAGCCGCGCGTACAGTTCCCGGCCCAATTGCTGAATGATTGCCACATCGCGGGTCAGGGCTTCCTGCCGCCAGCCGTAGGCGACCGTCCGCAGCAATGCGACAAGCGTGGTGGGAGTAGCGAGAATCACATTCCGGCCGAAGGCGTACTCCAGCAGTCCGGCATCGGCGTTCAGCGCGGCGTCCAGGAACGGATCGCCCGGGACGAACAAGACGACGAATTCCGGTGATTGATCGAAGGCCGCCCAATAGGTCTTGTCGGCCAACTGATCGACATGGCCGCGCAGATGTTTGGCGTGCCGGGCGAGATGGTCGGCGCGCACCCGCGGCTCCTCACAACCGGTGGCGTCGAGGTAGGCGGCCAGCGGCACCTTGGCGTCGACCACGATCTGCCGCCCACCGGCCAGCCGCACCACCAGATCCGGGCGCACCCCGCCGTCCCGGCCGGACCGGCTGACCTGGGTGTCGAAATCGCAGTGCCGGGACATGCCCGCGAGTTCGACGACCCGCTCCAGCTGGATCTCGCCCCAGCGGCCACGCACCTGCGGCGCTCGCAGTGCCGACACCAGCTGCCCGGTCTGCATCGACAACTGGTGCGAGACCTGCTGCATACCCGCCACCTGCTCGCGCAGGCCCGAATAGGCGCTGATCCGGTTGTGCTCGACCTGCCGCAGTTGCCGATCCAGCGCGCTCAGCGTCTCCCGTAGCGGCTCCACCAGACCGCCGATGGCGAGCGCGTTGCGCCGGGCCGCATCCTCCCCGGCCGCGCTCAGCGACTGCCGCAGCACCTGCTCGTTGTCCCGTAGCGCCGACAGCCGCGCCTCCGCGACCGCGGCCCGCTGCCCCGCGCGGGCGGCGTGCCCCAGCCACCCGAGGCCCAGCCCGGCGGCGAACACCAACAGCAGCGCGAACAGCATCGGTGCGGTCATGGGTGCAGATAGTGCCCCATACCCCTGACAAGTTCCGGGAACCCGGCAAACCTCCGGCGTCGCCGCGGGAACGCAATCGGCGGCCGGGGCGGGCATCGTAATCGGGGGTCGTAATTGGGACAGCGCGGAGTGCCGGTTTCGAATTTGTCGGGGCCATCGCCTACGGTTTCGCGGCATGCGGATGCTGCACACGTCGGACTGGCATATCGGCCGCACCTTCCACGGTGTGGATCTGCTTGCGGACCAGGCACGTTCGCTGGCGTCCATCGCCGAGATCGTGGCCGAGCAGCGGGTCGACGTGGTGCTGGTCCCGGGGGACGTGTACGACCGGTCGATCCCGGGCGCGGAGGCCATCGCCGTGTGCAACCGCGGTTTCGAGGCGATCCGCGCGGCCGGTGCGGTGATCGTCGCCACCTCCGGCAACCACGATTCCCCGACCCGGCTCGGCGCGCTGGGCAGCTTCGCCGCCGCCGGCGGGCTGCATCTGCGGACGACGGTGGCCGATATGGATCGGCCGGTGCTGCTGTCCGACGAGTTCGGTGAGATCGCCTGCTACGGCCTGCCCTATCTGGAGCCGGAGATCACCCGGGTGGAATTGCAGGTTCCGCAGGCCCGGACACACGCGGACATCCTGGCGGCGGCGATGGCCCGGATCCGGGCCGATCTCGCCGCGCGCGGCAACCCGCGTTCGGTGCTGCTCGCGCACGCGTTCGTGGTGGGCGGGGAGGCGACCGGGTCGGAGCGCTCCATCTCGGTGGGCGGCGTGGAGACGGTGCCGCAGACCGCGTTCGACGGCATCGATTACGTGGCGCTGGGCCACCTGCACTCACCGCAGGTGCTGTCGGAATCGGTGCGCTACAGCGGATCTCCGCTACCGTACTCGTTCGGCGAGCGTTCGCACCGGAAGTCGGTCTGGGTGCTGGAATTGGCGGCCGGCGGTCTGAAAGAGGTGGTGCGGCACGAGCTTCCGCGGGTGCGCGGGCTGGCGCAACTCACCGGCGACCTCGAGGCGCTGCTCACCGATCCCGCACACGCCGAGTTCGAGGACCACTACGTCTCCGCGCAGCTGACCGACCACGCCCGCCCGGTCGACGGCCTGCGCCGGCTGCGGGAGCGTTTCCACCACGCCGTGCACGTGGAATGGTCACGGCCGGAAGGTAATCCGGAACTGCACTACCGGGAGCGGGTGCGCGGGCGCCGCGACACCGAAGTAGCGCACAGCTTCCTCACCGACGTGCGCGGCGTACCCAGCTCCGGGGAGATGAAGTGGGTGGAACGGGCACTCGCCGCCGCGACCGCCGAGCACCCCGGCGAAACGCTGGCCACCGCAACGCTGGTGGAGGGTTTGACGGCATGAGCGATCGGGGGCCGGAGGTGGGGTGTGGCCACGGAGGTCTGTTGTCCGTGCCGAACGGGTACGGCATGAGTGGGTACGGGTCGACGGGAGAGCGTCGGCGCGCGGGCGCTTCGCTCCTGCCCGCAGGGTGCCGCCGTATGGGTGACGCTGTGCCCGACGTGGTGTGTGAGCGCCCGTGAGGCTGCACCGGTTGGAGATGACGGCGTTCGGCCCGTTCGCCGAGACCTCGGTGGTCGATTTCGACGAGCTCGGGGCCGACGGGCTGTTCCTGCTGCACGGGCAGACCGGCGCCGGGAAGACGACGGTGCTGGACGCGATCGCGTTCGCCCTCTACGGCCGGGTGCCCGGGGCGCGCGGCGAGAGCAAACGGCTGCACTCCGACCATGCCGACCCGCACACGCCGCCGCGGGTGTCGCTGGAGGCGACGCTCGGTGGCCGCCGCCTGCGGCTGATCCGCACCCCGGAATTCCGGCGGCCCAAGAAACGCGGCACCGGCTGGACCGACGAGAACGCCGCCGCCACCCTGGAATGGCTCGACGGCCGTGGTCAGCACCTGTCCCGGCTGTCCGACATCGGCGACGAGGTGAATCGTCTGCTCGGTATGAGCGCCGACCAGTTCTTCCAGGTCGTGCTGTTGCCGCAGGGGGATTTCGCCCGATTCCTCCGCTCGGACAACGAGGATCGCGAACGACTGCTGGAAAAGCTGTTCGACACCGAACGTTTCGGCACCGCCGAACAGTGGCTGGCCAACCGGCGTCGCGAGAGCGCCGCCGAGGTCGAGACCCATCGGCAGCACATCGACCGCTTGGTCGCCCAGGTCGGCGTCGCGGCCGGGCTGAGTGCCACCGAGACCGTTGCCCCGCTGGAGGCCGTCGACTGGTCGCAACGCCTGCTCGACACCGCTCGCACCACCGCCGCGACCGCCACCACGGCCTGGGAACACTGCCGCACCGAGTCGAGCCGCGCCCAGCGCGCCGCCGAAGAACAGCGCCGCCTGCACGATCTGCACCGCCGCCTCGCCGCCGCCCGCACCCAGCTCGAGAACCACCGGACCGGCACCGCCCATCGCACCGCCCTTCGCGACGAAGTGGATCGCGCTCGCCGCGCGGAACCGGTCGCCGCCGCTCTGGGCGATGCCCGCGCCGCCGCCGTGACCCTCCGCCGCCGCACCGACGAATCCCGCTCCCGCGCCGAAACCCTCGCCACCCACCTGCTCGACCCGGTCGCCGCTGAATTGTCCGGAACTCCTTGGGCCGCTGCCGATCTGGTGGAAAACGAGCTGGCGGGGACCGGCCTCGCGGCAGACCTCGCGGCCCTGACCACAGTCGAATCCGCAGCCGGCGCAGCACATTCCGCGCGAATCGACGAGTATCCGGAGGCTGCCCGAGGGAACCCGGATTCGTGCGGCGCGGTCGCCGAGCCGGATCCTCGGCCCCGACTTGCGGATCACGCTCCGGAAAGTTCGATTGCCGCTGTCGATTCTGCCGCTGCTGCGGTGGATCCGACCCGAGCAGGGGCGGACGAGACGAACAGTGACGGGCACGTCGAACTCGCGGCTGATCCGGATGTTGTCGAGTCCTCGTCCGCTGCCGGCTCGGCGGATGCGTCCGGCGAGGCGCACGCTCGGGAAAGCAAGGGTGTTCCGAAAGTTCCGCCTGCGGTGCGCGATACGACTGCGAACGGATCGGACCGGAGCACGAACGACACCGTTGGTGTGGGGTCCGACCCCACCGGCACAGTGCTCGATGCTGATGCTGATGCTGATGCTGATGCTGATGCTGATGCTGATGCTGATGCTGATGCTGATGCTGATGCTGATGCTGATGCCCGCCCGACCGGATCCGGTCGCACTGTCGAAATGCGGTCGGAGGCGACCGCTGCTGACACACCCGATGATGGGGCGGCGCACGCAGGCCGCGCGCCGCTGACCGGAGTGTCGGCGGACGGCGGCACCGGCGCAAAGCGGGCTCGTGGTCCGGCGCGTGGGAAAGTCGGCCGCAAGAGCGCCGCGTCCTCCGAAGCCACACTTGCGAACAACGGCGAGCGATCACGGCCGCAGATCGAGGAATCAGTTGTCGGCCGGTCGGGAGTGGTCGAGCTCGAATTATTCTCTGTCGCAGCCGATGACGCCGCGAGCGCAAGCCCCGCGCAGTCCGCTGCTGCTCCGCAGCCGGACGACCCGCCGGAACCGAAGAAAGCGACACGCAGCCGCCGGAACACTCGGCGCAGCGCTGACGACCGCCCGCGTCGAATCGACGAACAGACGCTCGTATGGGCACCTCCGGACGACGAACCTGGCTTGTTCGCAATGGATTCCGTGGTCGGCGGGCCTGCGGGAGGCGGCGCCGGTTCGTCCGGAAGTGGCGGGTCCGCGGCTGGGGCAGCAGTCGGTGGGGCGGCGGGTGCCGAGGCAACGGCCGGTGGTTCTGCCGAGGAGCTCTCGACCGATGTTGCCGGGGTGGCCGAAGGCGAGCAGCCTGGAGGCAGTGCGTCCGGCGGCGAGCGGCCTGGAGGCAGTGCGTCCGGCGGCGAGCGGTCCGAGGCTGGAGCGTCGCCGACGGATCAGCGTATCGAATTGGGGGCCAACGAGTTCGGGGTCGTAGCAGGGGAGTCCGTGCGAGTGTCCCGGCTGGAGGTGGCCATTGCCCGGTGGTCGGCGCAGATCGGGGCCTTGGACGAGGTGCGGGCGGATGCGGAGTCGGCTGAGCGGTTGAAGGGTGAGCTCGGCGAATTACGTGGTGAGCAGAAGAAATTGAGGGTGCGGCTGGAGCGGTCGGGGTTGCGGCAGGCGCAGTTGCCGGAGGCGATCCGGACGGCGGAGACGCAGTTGCGGGAGTCCTCGGACGCGTTGGCGGCACTGCCGGGTCTGGTGGCGGAGAGCGACCGGTTGCGGATCGCCGCTCGGGCGGCGGTCGAATTGGTCACGCGGCGTGCGGAATCGGAGACCGCGCGGGCCGAGTTCGATGCGGCGCGGGTGGTGCACGCCGATGCCCGGGAGCGGACGCTCGATGTGCGGGAGCGGCGGCTGGCCGGGATGGCGGCGGAGCTGGCGGGTGCGCTCGCCGACGGGATGCCCTGTGCGGTATGCGGTTCCGTCGAGCACCCGGCTCCGGCGAGTGTCGCGGCAGCCTCGGCGACCAAGGCGGACGAGGAGCGGGCCGTAACGGCCGAGCGGGCTGCCGAGGCGGCGCGGGACCGCGCCCTGGCGCGCAGCACCGAACTGGAGCGGCAGATCGAGGGGCTGGTGGCGCGGGGCGGTGACGTCGACCGGGCCGAGCTGGCCACCGCGCTGACGGTCGCCACCGAGCGGCACGACACGGCCCGGATCGCGGCGGCCCGCACCGACGATCTGACCGTCGCGCTGGCCCGGCTGCGCAGCGAGGAGACCCGCTTGCAGGACGAGCTGCGGGAGTTGGAGGGGCAGGTGACCGCGGTCGCCGCGGGCATCGCGGCCGCGGATCGCCGCCTGGCCGAGCTCACGGAGCGGCTGCGGGTGGCGGCGGGGGCCGACGGTACCGTCGAGCGGCGCCGCGCCCGATTGGAGAGGCTGGTCCGCGAGGCCGGTGAGTTGCGCGGGGCCCGCACCGAGGCAACGGGCGCGACGGAGCAACTGCTGACCACCGCGCGCCGGGTCGAGCAGCTCGGGCGGGCATCCGGACTGATCACCGGACCGGGCACGGTGGTGGCCGAGGGCGCGCGCGAACCGGACTACACCGTGCTGAGCGGCTACGCGGGAGTCGTCGACGCCGCCACCCGGACTCCGCAGCGGCAGAGCGCGATTGATGACGAACTGGCCGCCGCGGACCGGACCCTCGCCTACGCGGAGGCGGTACTGGCGGAGCCGGACATCGAGGCCGCCGCCGCGACCGAACCCGGTGATCTCATCGCGGCGGAGAACCTCGTCGCCCGGTCGCGGGTGGAACTGGACGGCGCGGTCGCCGCGCACGCGGAGGCGAATCGGCGCGTCACCCTGCTGGAGGAACTGGGCGGCCAACTGTGGGCGGCGGTGGATCGCATCGCACCCATGCAGCGCGCGTACGACGAACTCGCCGGGCTGGCCGAGGTCGTGGCCGGGCGCGGCGAGAACAACCGGCGCATGTCGCTGCGCTCCTACGTGCTGGCCGCGCGGCTCGAGGAGGTGGCGCTCGCCGGCTCGGTCCGGCTGCGCCGAATGTCCGGCGGCCGTTACGAATTCGTGCACACCGACGCCGCCGGTTCGCACGGCAGGCGCGGTGGCCTGGGGCTGGACATCCGCGACGACTACACCGGCGCGATCCGCCCGGCGAAGACCCTCTCCGGCGGCGAAACCTTCATGGCGTCACTGGCATTGGCACTCGGCCTCGCCGACGTGGTGGCCGCGGAATCCGGTGGCCTGGTGCTGGACACCCTGTTCATCGACGAGGGCTTCGGCAGCCTCGACGCGGACACGCTCGACGCCGTCATGGGCGTACTGGACGAATTGCGTTCCGGCGGACGGGTGGTCGGCATCGTCAGCCACGTCGATGAGATGCGCCAGCGCATCCCCAGCCGCCTGCACGTGGAACGCACGCCGACCGGATCGTATCTGCACACCACGGTCGCCTGACGGGATATTCGATCCGAGCCGATGGTTGCGGCTCGCGGGATGCCGTCTGCCCGGACGTGCGGATCATGATGCGCTGGATCGGCTTCCGCCGCGACAAGCGTGCTCGGCACCGGTCGCCGGGCGATGCGGCCGCGTCGGACGTACGCCGACCGCTGTTGCGCTGCCACCGTCCAGCGCGGTGCCCGCGTGGTCGGCCGGTCTGCCGCGCAGGGGCTTTCGCCAGATCGGCGGAGGTGCGGTCGCTGTCCGGGGATGTCGACCCGGGGCCGACGCGGAGTGCCAGGTTCGGGCCGCCGGGGTGCGCCGGTGGTGTGAACTCCGGCGGGTTCAGCGGCGGGCGGCGAGTGGCATGCCTCGGTTCATCATCGGGGGGCTGGGGAGGCGGGCGGGGGCGGCGCGTTCGGCGAGGGCGCGTTTCCACATGTGCATGGACAGGTAGGAACGCCAGGGCGCCCAGCGGCCGGTGTCGGACAGGTCGATGCCGAACAGGGCCGCGCCGCGGCGGACCACCAGGTCGGTGTGCAACAGGATGTCGGGGTCGGCGAGCAGGCGCATCGTCACGTAGTCGGCGGTCCAGGGACCGACGCCGTCCAGGGCCAGCAGGTCGCGGCGGATGTCGGCGGCGGTGCGGCCGGCGTGCAGGACCAGGTCGCCGGAGGCGAGGGCGCGGGCGGCGTTGATGATGGAGGCGGTGCGGCGCAGCGGGCCGGTGAGCACGTCGGCGCCGCGCTCGGCGACGGTTTCGGCAGTGGGGAACAGGTAGGGCATCGGGCCGGGGATGGGGTCGCCGAGGGTTTCCACCAGTCGCGCGGTGTGGGTGGTCGCCGCCGAAACCGAGATCTGCTGGCCGATCATGGTGCGCAGCAACAACTCCGAGCCGTCCAGGCAGCCGGGTACCCGGATGCCGGGGCTGAAGGGCATGCGGCCGCGGCGATTTCCGGCGTCGAGCGACTCGTCGATGCCGACCGGGTCGGCGTCCAGGTCGAGCAGATGCCGCAACCGGGCGACGGTCGGCGCCAGATCGCGCATGTCGTGCAGGGTGAGGCCCGCGCGGACGTGACCGGGCAGGACCTGCAAGCGGATCGAGGCATAACCGTGCGGGGTGCGCAGTGCGCGGGTGTAGGTGCCGTCCTCCCACTGTTCCAGGCCCGGCACCGCGTGCGCGGACAGGAACCATTCCAGCCACGAGCGGTCCATCGGCTCCCGATACGGCAGCCGCAGCGTCAGCAGGCCGTTCACGGTGGGACCGTTGCCGTTCGGGATGGCGTCGCCGCGTAGTCGCCGCGACTCCTCCCGCAGAGTGGTCGGGCTGACGGCGAACACCTCGCGCACGGTGTCGTTGAACTGCCGGATGCTGGCGAAGCCGGCCGCGAAGGCGATGTCGGACATCGGCATCCGGGTGGTCTGAATCAGCAGCCGGGCGGTGTGCGCGCGGTGGGCGCGGGCGAGGGCCAGCGGCCCGGCGCCGAGTTCGGCGGACAGCACCCGGGTCAGCTGCCGTTGCGAATAGCCGAGGGAGTCGGCGAGGGCGGGGACGCCGCCGCGCTCGATCACGCCGTCGGCGATCAGTCGCATCGCCCGCGCCGCGAGGTCGGCGCGGGTGTTCCACAGCGGGGAACCGGGGGCGGCATCGGGGAGGCAACGGCGGCACGCCCGGAACCCACTCTGCTGGGCGGCGGCCGCCGTGGGTAGGAAGGTGACGTTCGAGCGTTTCGGAGTGATAGCAGGACAGGATGGCCGACAGTAGATTCCGGTCGTGCGCACCGCCGTGACGAACTGCCCGTCGAAACGGGCGTCACGGGTCGCTACAGCACGGTAACAGCGCTCGAAGTCCAGACCGTTCGCACTCACGCAGTCCACCATGTCAGTCTCTGCGCCCGCGCGCTAGCGGTAATCGGTCATCTGGCCCCGCTCCGACCGTTTAAATATAATTCGGTCTCGCTATCAAAGAAATAGCTGTGGATATGCTGGCTGACCTGGTGGAGTGCGCGGTAATCAGCAGCAGCGGTTGGTCGGATTGCGATCGGCCGCGTCATGCCGCTCCCGCCAATACTCGCGTTCGCTGGGTATCGGGCAATCCGGATGGTTGCGCCGCAGATGCTCGACGTAGCGAGAGTAGTCCTGCCCCCCGAGGATCGCATTCAGGTACCAGACGAGCGCGCGGCCCGCGCGCGCGACAATCCGGAGGGGACCGCCGAGCGCGTCGGGCCGCGTGTGTCGCACTGTCACGGAACTCAGTCCGCGGCGAGAGCGTGGGCCGCCCCCGGTATCCGGACCTTGCCGGCGCGGGCCAGCTCGTCCCATTCCTGTTGCACTTCCCGCTCGGCCTTGGTGCTGACGAAACCGGTGGGGCCGAAGATCTTCGACGGCACCTCCGGCGTCTCGGTGGTGCTGCCGCCACCCTGGCGGATGGCGCGGACGCAGACGACGACCCCGACGATCGCGACCACCAGCACCAGCAGTGCGAAGACGATCGACAGCGTGCCCTGGATATAGGTGTTGCGGATGATCTTGCCGAAATCGGAGATCTGCTTGTCCAGAGCGGCGGGATTGGCGACGCCCTTGGGAAGTTGGTGCGCGTCGCGAGCGGCGACGAAGGCGTCACGCTTGGCGACGGTGTCGTAGTGCAGGCGCCAGTAGCCGAGTTTCGGGTCGCCGGAGAAGATCTTCTGCCAGGACGCGGTCATCGTGACGATCAGATCCCACGCCAGCGGCAGCGCCGGAATCCACGCCCACTTCAGCAGGCCCTTCTTCACCACGATCACCAGCACGACCATCAGCGCGACCGCGGCCAGCAATTGGTTGGAGATGCCGAACAGCGGATACAGCGTGTAGATGCCGCCCAGCGGATCGGTGACGCCCATCAGCAGCACCGAGCCCCAGCCCGCGACCACGATCGCCGCGCACAGCCAGGCGCCCGGCCGCCACGACGGATCCTTGAACCGCCGCAGCGGTCCGCCCAGATTGCCGAGGGTGTCCGACAACATGAACCGGGCCACGCGGGTGCCGGCGTCGATGGTGGTGAGGATGAACAGCGCCTCGAACATGATCGCGAAGTGGTACCAGAACGACTTCAGCCCGCTGCCGCCGATCAAACGTTGCATCACCTCCGACATGCCGACCGCGAGCGTCGGCGCGCCGCCGGTGCGCGAATAGATGGCCGTCTCGCCGACATCCTTGGCGGCCTGGTTCAGTTCGGCCGCGCTGATCGGATTGCCGCTGAGGCCCAGTGTGTTCACCTTGTCGGCGGCCGCCTGCGCGGTGGTCAGCCCGCCGGTGTTGATCGCGAAGTAGAGATGCTGGTCGAGGATCGAGGCCGCGATGATCGCCATCACCGCGACGAACGACTCCATCAGCATGCCGCCGTAGCCGATCATGCGTGCCTGCGCCTGCTTCTGGAGCAGCTTCGGCGTGGTGCCCGAGGAGACCAGCGAGTGGAATCCGGACAGCGCGCCGCAGGCGATGGTGATGAACAGGAACGGGAACAGGCTGCCCGCGAACGCGGGACCGTTGGAGTTGCCGGCGAACTGCGAGATCGCGGGTGCGTGCAGCACCGGCGCGGTGAGCACCACGCTGACCGCGAGCAGCACGATGGTGCCGATCTTCATGAAGGTCGACAGGTAGTCGCGCGGGGCCAGCAGCAGCCACACCGGCAGCACCGAGGCGATGAAGCCGTAGACGATCAGCAGCCAGGCGATGGTGGTGCCGGACATGGTGAACAGGTCACGGCCCCAACCGGAATCGCCGACCCAGCGGCCGGAGACGATGATCAGCAGCAGGAGCACGAAACCGGCGATCGAGATCTCGCCGACCTTGCCCGGCCGCACGAAGCGCAGATAGAGGCCCATCAGGATGGCCAGCGGAATGGTCATCGCGATCGAGAACACGCCCCACGGGCTGCCGCCGTGCAGCGTGCCGTCGGGGCCGGCGGTGGCCGCCAGCGCCTGCACCACCACGATGCCCAGCACGGCCAGCAGGATCACCATGATGACCAGCACGGCGATGAGCGCGGCGACACCGCCGACCACGCCGAGTTCGTCGCGGGCCATCTGGCCGAGGCTGCGGCCGCGGCGTTTCACCGAGGCCCACAACACCAGGTAGTCCTGCACCGCGCCGGCCAGGACCACGCCGACGACGATCCAGAGCGTGCCCGGCAGATATCCCATCTGCGCGGCCAGGACGGGACCGACCAGCGGTCCGGCGCCGGCGATGGCGGCGAAATGGTGGCCGAACAGGACCCTGCGGTCCATCGGCATGTAGTCCTTGCCGTTCTCCAACTCCTCGGCCGGAGTGGCGGTGCGGTCGTCGGGTTTGGTGATCTTCCATTCGATCAGCCGCGAATAGAACTGGTACGCAACGATGTACGTGCAGACCGCGGCCAGCACGATCCAGACCGCGTTGACGTTCTCACCGCGAGCGATGGCGAGCACCGCCCAGGCCGCGGCGCCGAGGACGGCGATGACGAGGAAGATGCCCTTCTTCGCCGGGGTGAGTGGGGTGCGGTCCACGACTCCGACCGGAGGTAGGTCGGGGTCGGTGCGGAGGTATTCGACGGTCGCCATCGCGAGCAACTCTCCTGTGGTCGTGCCGGTCGTGCGGAAATCGGTCACACAGTAACGGAACCCGGAAACCGAATAGTCCGACTTAAGAAAGTCTGAACATTGCCCCCGGGCGTGGTCCGGCTACCCGGGCGAGGTGGCCGGAACCCGCTGATCGCGAGCCGTGGGCCGCCCGAAAAGTGCAGCTCCCGGGGGTCCCGGCAGCTGTGTTGTGGCGCATGCCACGAATAGTGTCATAGGGGTCCGACATCGACGATGGGTGTGCGCGGCGCGGAATCCCCCTCCGGTTCCCGGGCCCGCGTGTCGCCGAGGACGGCGGTGGGGTGGTCCGTAAGCTGCGGACCTGATTCCCGGGGCGCGCGCCGGAATCCTGTGTGTGCATGTCTCGTCTCGTGCGATCGGATCCGGCGGAAGGAGGTGCGTTGGCGCTGCGACTGCACCGCCGCACGCTGCTCCGGTCGGCGCTGGCCGCACCGCTGGCCACCTTCGGGGCCGGGTGCGGCAGCACCGGCGACGACGCGCTCACCTTCTTCTTCCAGGCCCGGCCCGAGGAGGCTCGGGCGCGGCTGCGGGTGGTCGCAGCCTTCGCCGCGCGGCACCCGGACATCCGCATCCGGACGATCCTGTCCGGCCCGGACCCGATGCAGCAGATGCTGACCTACTGCGCCGGCGGTCGCTGCCCGGACGTGCTGATGGCCTGGGAGCTGCTGTACGCGGGCCTGGCCGAGCGCGGGGTGCTGCTGGACCTGAACACCCTGCTGGACCGGGAACCGGAATACGCGAACAACCTTCGCGCGGAATCCTATTCGACGCTCTACGACACCTTCGCCTATCGCGGCGGACAGTACGCGCTGCCGGAACAGTGGTCCGGGGTCTTCCTGTACTACAACCGGAAACTGCTGGCCGCGGCCGGGATTCGGCCGCCGGCGCGATGGGATGCCGCCTGGGGTCACGACGAATTCCTCGCCGCCGCACAGGCGACGACCCGCCGCGACGGCGACGGCCGGGTCCGGCAATGGGGTTTCGCGGACGGCTGGGTGCCCTACTATTCCGCCGCCTGCTTCGGAATGAACAACGGCACAGCCTGGTTCACCCCCGCCGTGCGGCCGGTGCACGTCAACCTCGACGACCCGGGGTTCGCGGCGGGCATGCAGTTCTACGCGGATCTCGCGGTGCGGCACCGGGTGGCACCGAATGTCGCGGACCGGCAGGCGATGTCGGCGCCGGATCTGTTCGCCCGCGGGCGGGCGGCCATGCTGCTCGGCGGGCACTGGCTGTACTCGGAGTTCGCCGGGCGCGCCGATCTGGACTTCGATGTCACCGTGCTGCCGGTCGGCCCGCGCGGTGGCCCCGGCGCCGTCACCGACGTCGGGTGCACCGGCCTGGCCATCGCCGCCGACAGTCCGCATCGCGACGCCGCCTGGGAATTCGTGAAATTCGCGACCGGGCCGGAGGGACAGGCGCTGGTCGCGGAGTCCGGGCTGTTCGTGCCGGTGCTGCGATCCGCCATGGGCTCCGCGGGTTTCGCGAACGCGCACCGCGGAATCGGCAATCTGCGGGTGTTCGCCGACGGACCGGAACATTCCCGGCCACTGGTGATCACCCCGGTGTGGGGGAAGGTCGACGCGCTGCTGGCCCGGCACTGCAACCGGGTGCTGCGCGGGGCGGCGAGCGCGCAGTCGCTGGCGGCGGTCGCACCGGACATCGACGCACTGCTCGGAGCCCGGACGTGATCGGGTCACGGCGCGGATCGGCCGAGATCGGCGGTCGCGCGGTCGAATTCGTCCCGACCCGGTTGCCGGTCGGGGCCGGCCCGCCACCGGCCGCCAGGGTCGACGAGGCACCCGCCCGCACCCGGCCGTCGGCACTGCGACGCCGCCGCGCCCGCGCCGGAATGCTGTTCGTCGCCCCGAACCTGGGCTCGGTGGCGGTGTTCCTGCTGTTCCCGCTGGGCTTCTCGCTGTATCTGAGTTTCCATTCGTGGGACCTGTTCCGGCCCATGCGATTCACCGGACTCGGCAACTACCGGCAGCTGTTCGGTGATCCGCTTTTCTATGTGGCGCTGCGCAACACCGCCGAATTCACCGCGCTGACCCTGGGGCCCACGGTGGTGATCAGCCTGCTGGTCGCCGCCGCGCTGAACCGGGCGCTGCCGGGGATCGGACTGTTCCGGACGCTGGCGTTCCTGCCGCTGGTCGCCTCCACCGTGGCGATGGCGGTGGTGTGGCGGTTCCTGTTCGCCACCGACGAGGGCGCGGTGAATCTGCTGCTGCGGCTGGTCGGCCTGGAACCCGTTGCGTGGCTGAGCGATCCGGGCGCGGCGCTGGCCGCGCTGAGCATCGTGACGGTGTGGCGGAGCGTGCCGTTCGCCACCGTCGTGCTGCTGGCGGCGATGCAGGGCATACCCGGAAACCTGTACGAGGCGGCGCGGATCGACGGCGCGGGCGCGTGGCGGCGGTTCCGCTCGATCACCGTGCCGCTGATCCGTGGCGCGCTGTCGTTCGTGCTGGTGATCACCGTGATCAACGCCGTGCAGGCGTTCGATCAGGTGTACGCGCTCACCGACGGCAACGGCGGACCCGAGACGGGCACCTATGTGCTCGGCATCATGTTGTTCCAGAACGCTTTCGGCTTCTACGAGATCGGCTACGCGGCCGCCCTGGCGTGGGTGATGTTCGCGCTGCTGCTGGGGCTCACCCTGGTGCAGCTGTGGCTGTCGCGCCGGGGCGAGGAGCAGCTGTGATCGCGGGGCGGGCGCGCCGGGAACTGTTGCGCCGCCTGGTGCACGGCAGCCTGCTGTACGCGGTGCTGGTGGTGATCGCGTGGTGCGCGGTCGCCCCGATCCTGTGGGCGCTGGCGGCCTCGCTGAAAACCGAAGGCGCGGTGAGTGATCCGAATCCGATTCCGGCGCACCCGCAGTGGTCCAACTACGGGGCGGTGTTCACCGCGCTGCCGCTGGGCCGGATGCTGCTGAACACCGCCGGGTACGCCGCGGCCGTCACCATCGGGCAGGTGCTGTTCTGTTCGCTGGCCGGATATGCCTTCGCCCGCTTGCGGTTTCCCGGTCGTGAGGCCCTGTTCGTGGCCTATCTGGCCACCCTCATGGTGCCGCTGACGGTCACGGTGATCCCGCAGTTCGTGCTGATGCGCAGCCTCGGCTGGGTGGACACCCCGTGGGCGATGATCGTGCCCGGCCTGTTCGGCTCGGCGTTCGGCACCTACCTGATGCGCCAGTTCTTCCGCACGCTCCCGGCCGAATTGGAGGAGGCCGCCATCCTCGACGGCTGCACCACCTGGCAGATCTACTGGCGGGTACTGCTGCCGCACGCCCGCCCGGCCGTCACGGTCCTCGCGGTGCTCACCTGGATCACCGTCTGGAACGACTTCCTGTGGCCGCTGGTGATGATCCAGCGTACCGAACTCGCCACGGCCACTCTGGGACTGGTGCAACTCCAGGGCCAATACCACACCGCATGGCCGCTGCTGATGGCGGCGGCCGTACTGGCCCTCACACCGTTGTTGCTGGTCTACGCGATCGCCCAGCGAGCGTTCGTCCGCGGCATCGCGCAGGCCGGCTTCGGCGGGCGCTGACGCGCGTGCTACGTCTGCGCAACCTCCGAGGTTGTCTTGTCAATCCGAACCCGGTCTGAAATTCTTTGATTCGTCGTCCGCATACGGAAAGAACCCCATGAAATATTTTCTGTGGGTAGTCCTGCCTTACAGCGCCTTCGCGCTCTTCGTGGCAGGCCACATCTGGCGGTATCGGCGTGACCGATTCGGGTCCGACCGGCTCGCGCCCGGCGCGCTGCGCATCGACCGCACCGGCGCCTCGCTGTTCCGCGCGGGCGTCCTGGTCGTCATCATCGCCAGGGTCGTCGTCATGCTGTTCCCGACGCTCCGGGCCCAGCCCTACGGCGCCTCCCACATGTCCGTGGCGGTGTGCGAACTCCTGGGCATGGCCCTGGCGATCACCGGCGCGGTGCTGCTGGCGGTGCCACACATGATCGCGGGCACCCAGCCCCAACTGGTCTCCCCGATCGACCGCCTCACCGTCCCCATCCTGGCCATCGCCCTCATCTCGGGCCTGATGGTCCAATTCGGCTCGGACGCCTACCTCGGCGGCTACCGCGCCGCCGGCACCCTCTTCCTCTGGTTCCCGTCCCTGCTCACCATGCACCCCCAGCCCGACTACATGGCGGCCGCCCCGGCCCCCTACCAGATCCGCGGCCTGATCATCATGCTGCTCATCGCCATCTGGCCCTACACCCGCCTGTCCGGCACCCTCAGCGGCCCGATCATCTTCCTGGCGAGCCGGTCCTACCACAAGGTGATCCCGCACCTGCCGAAGCGGAATCCGGTGCGCCGCCCCCGGACCACCGATCTGTTCGCCGCGGAGGGGCCCACGGCGGGAAGCTGATTCGCGCCGGCCCGCACGAGGTAGCTCGCCCCGGCCCCGGACCTGTGTCGACCCCGAAACCAACAGCTGAGTAACGCGGTTACCAGCCGCGGCCGCCACCTACACGTTGAAGCGGAACTCGACCACGTCCCCGTCGTTCATGACGTAGTCCTTGCCCTCCATGCGGACCTTGCCCGCGGAGCGGGCGGCGGCCATGGAGCCGGCGTCGACGAGGTCGGTGTAGGAGACGATTTCGGCTTTGATGAAGCCGCGTTCGAAGTCGGTGTGGATGACGCCTGCGGCCTTGGGGGCGGTGTCGCCCTGGTGGATGGTCCAGGCGCGGGATTCCTTGGGACCGGCGGTGAGGTAGGTCTGGAGGCCGAGGGTGTGGAAGCCGGCGCGGGCCAGGGAGCTGAGGCCGGGTTCGGTCTGGCCGATGGATTCCAGGAGTTCGAGGGCGGATTCCTCGTCGAGTTCCAGGAGTTCGGATTCGACCTTCGCGTCGAGGAAGACGGCGTCGGCGGGGGCGACCGCGGCGGTCAGTTCGGCGACGCGGGCGGGGTCGGTGAGGATCGACTCGTCGGCGTTGAAGACGTAGAGGAACGGCTTCGTGGTGAGGAGGGAGAGTTCGCGGAGGAGGTCGGCGTCGACGCGGTCGCGGGCGGCGAAGAGGGTGGTGCCGTCGTTCAGGATTTCCTGGGCGGCCTTCGCGGCGTCGGAGACCGGTTTGCGGTCCTTCTTGACCTTGGCTTCCTTTTCGAGGCGGGGGACGGCCTTCTCGAGGGTCTGGAGGTCGGCGAGGATCAGCTCGGTTTCGATGATCTCGATGTCGGCCAGGGGGTCGACGCGGCCGTCGACGTGGACCACGTCGTCGTCGGCGAAGACGCGGACGACCTGGCAGATGGCGTCGGCCTCACGGATGTTGGCGAGGAACTTGTTGCCCAGGCCCGCGCCCTCGGAGGCGCCCTTCACGATGCCCGCGATGTCGACGAACGACACCGTGGCGGGGAGGATGCGTTCGGAGTGGAAGATCTCCGCCAGCTTGTTCAGCCTCGGGTCGGGCAGCGGCACCACGCCGACGTTCGGCTCGATGGTGGCGAACGGGTAGTTCGCGGCCAGCACGTCGTTGCGGGTCAGCGCGTTGAACAACGTCGACTTACCGACGTTGGGCAGGCCGACGATTCCGAGGGTGAGACTCACGAGAGTGGGAGTCTACCGGGCCACGGCGGTCGGTCGTCACGCGCACGGCGACCGGCGGCGCGGGGTTATTTGCGCGGCATCACCGTGACCACCGTGCCGTCGACGTCCGCCGCCAGATACGCGCCGCCGTAGTCGTCGGTCAGGTAGACGCGGATCGTCGGCTTGTCGTCGTTGAAGGTCCACTCCGGGTCGATGATGAGGTAGCGGTTGGTCGGGTGGGGGATGCCGAGTTGGGCCTCGGCGGTCTGGAGCAGGGTGGGGATCACGTCCCAGTCGATCGAGCGGAGTGCGACGGTCTTGGTGCTCAGTTCGCCGCCGGGGCCGGTGCGGCTGCCCCTGCCGTCGCGGTAGGTGTACTCGTCGTAGAGGGTGGGCTGATCCTTCACCGGGACGCCGGTGCTCAGATAGGCCGGGTAGATGGTGGTCTCGGTGAATTGCTGTCCGCCGGTGAGCTGTTCGAGGGCGGTGACGGCCTTTCGGATGCCGTCGGGGGTCAGCAGGTCGCCGTTGTTCAGGCCGTTGTCGGGTGTGTCGGTGGTGGCCGGGCCCGCGAGGACGGTGCCGCCGGGCGCCACCAGGGCGGTGCTGCCGGGGCGGACGAGGGCGGTGCCGCCGGATTGTGCGGTGGTGGCGGGCTGGCCCTCCGCGGCGCCGCCGGTTCCGGACTTCGGCCACAGCAGCAGGCCCGCGATCGTGGCGGCGGCGACCACCACCACCGTGGCCACGACCGCGAGGCCCCGGTTCCGCGGGGAGGCCGCCTGGGCCGGTGACAGCGGTCGCGAGGTGACGGTGGGGGAGGGCAGGTGTGGCATCGGGGCGCCGCTGGTCGCGCTCTGGACGGCATGGGCCAGCAGGTTGTCGACGACCTCGGCCGGAGGGCGGTGGTCGGGGTCGGTGACCAGCAGCGCTTGCAGCACCGTGGACAGCGGCCCGGCGTGCCGGGCGGGTGGCAGCGTGCCCTGCATGATCGCCGCGAGGGTGGCCACCGAGGTCTCCCGGTGCATCGGCTGGTAGCCCTCCACCGCGGTGAACAGCAGCATGCCCAGCGACCACAGATCCGAGGCGGGATGGCCCTCGATGCCGTTGAGTCGTTCCGGCGCAAGGTAATCCAGCGAGCCGATCACCACGCCGGTGGAGGTGAGGCCCTCGTTGCCGGCCATGGCGGCGATGCCGAAATCGGTCAGTACCGGCGAATCATCCTCGCGCATCAGCACATTCGCGGGTTTGATGTCGCGGTGCAGCACGCCGACGGCGTGTGCCGCGCGCAGCCCGGCGAGGATGCCGCGGCCGATCTGCGCGGCGCGCGCCGGATGCATCGGGCCCACGGCCAGGTGTTCGGACAGGGATCGGCCGCGGATCAGCTCCATCACGATCCAGGGGAACTGCTCCGCGGGGGTGTCCACGATGTGGTGGATCGCCACCACGTTCCGGTGGCTGATGCGGGCCAGCGCGCGCGCCTCCCGCAGCACGCGTTCGCGCTGCTTGCCGTCGCCCTCGGCCGGACGCACCTCTTTCAGCGCCACCTCGCGATGCAGGGCGAGGTCGTAGGCTCGCCACACCGTTCCCATGCCACCGCTGCCCAGCGGTTCGATCAACTCGAAACGCCCGTCGACCGTTGTCCGCCCGGATTCCACGGCGAAAGCCTAGGGGCTGCGGGGCCCGGGTGCGAGATGCGGTCTGGAGTAAACCGTCTGGTCGGTCCGGATGGGGTTGTCGATATTCTCAACGGAGGCAGATCAATTCCGGGGTCGAGGAGAGTTGCCGGCGATGCTGCGACCGGATTCGCCGGTGACCACCGAGATGTGGGCGTCGCGCCGCGGTTCGATCCCGCTGGGGAAGGGGATCGGCGGCCACCCTCGGAGCCGGCCGGACGCGCCGGATGCGGCCGTCGCCGGTGGCGACCGGCGATGCCGCTGCGGGATGCGCGCGACCAGCGGTCGTGCCGCCCATTGTCGTTGCCTTACAGTTCGTTTCACTTCCTTACTATCCCGATGCCGGGGCCCGCCGGACGCGGCCACGCCCGGCCGGGATCGGCCGCGGAGGTATCGATCCGGCGGGACCGCTTGTCGCGGGGGTGATTTCGCCGATTGTCACGATGCGACCGGATGTCCGGTGCGGGCACGGGCGGCGATACGCTCGTAGCGTCCGACCGGCAATCGGACGAACCGCGCAAAGCGGGTCGACGTTCCGATCGGACGGGTTATGTGGTTGTCCGGGAGTGGAACTCGCCGCCGGCTCCGACGTGGCTGCGAGGTGCGGGCGGTATTCATCGCGGAGCAACTCGACGTTCTCCCGGGGGCTCGAATCGAGGGTTGCTGGGTATGCGCGGTGGGTACTCGTGCGGTCCGGTCGGGGACCGGGTCCGGCCGGGTGTGGCAGCGGCGGAGAATGCCTCGAGAACGGTGTCCCGTCAAGGTGTAATCGCCCTGTGAAAACGGATTTAACGCGGAGTTGATCTTGTTCTGCCGGAGCGGGTCACAGCCTCGCCACAACTCTTTTGCGCGACCCGCCGCGCGACACGCGAAGGTATGCTGGGAATTTACCCGTCGCCTGCACCGGCGATGGCGGCAGTTCCGTTATCGTTCATCCCACTATCCAATGCTGCTGCTGGCGCGCCAGGGCTGGTTCGTTGTTCCGGAGGGCTCGAGGCCGGCGGCACCTGCCCGAAACGACGCCGGAGACCGTCCGCGAAAGCTCGAGGGAAACGTGCCTGCACCCGTTACTCTCACCGGTCGCCGTGTGCGACTGGAACCCCTTGCGCCACATCATGTTCCGGGACTCGCCGAGGCGAGTGACACGGACCGGGAGGCGTACGCGTTCACGCCCGTGCCACAGGGGCTGGACGAGGCCGCCGCCTACGTCGCGCAGGCGGTGACCGACCATGTGGCCGGTACCGCGCTGGCCTTCGCGGTGGTGGCGACGGTCGACAACCGGGTGCTCGGGTCGACCAGGTTCAGCCGGTTCGACTACTGGCAGGGTCCGGTGGTCTGGCCGATCGTGCACGGCATGCCCGTGGGCGATCCGGTGCTGGCCATCCCCGACGCGGCCGAGATCGGCAACACCTGGTTGTCGGCGCGCGCCCGGGGCACCGGTATCAATCTCGAGTCGAAGCTGCTGCTGTTGCAGCACGCCTTCGAGGTCTGGCGGGTGCGGCGCATCGCCATGCGCGCCGACGTGCGCAATCTGCGCTCCCGGATCGCCATCGAGCGGCTCGGCGCCGCCAGCGACGGTGTGCGCCGGGCGCATTCGCGCGGGCTCGACGGCGAGGTGCGCAGTACCGCGTTCTACTCGATCCTCGACGAGGAATGGCCCGGCGTGCGCGGCACCATCGAGCAACAACTGGCCTCGAGTTCGCGGCTGCAGAACGCCTGATCTGCGCGGCTACAATCGACAGAGGCAACGGTCGGACACCGACAGCCCCTGTGGAGTGGTCGTTCGGTGCCGGCGCACGGCGGTGAATCGACCGACGGTTTCGCACCTGTCCGGGTTCCGCACTCGCACGATCGCGGGCCGGGCCGCTCCGGCGGCCCGTATGCCGAGGAGATCCGCATGACCGACCCGATGCATGATCCGATCCCTGATCCCACCAGCGCCCGACCGGTCCGCACCGGGCCGGTCCGCGTCCGGCTCTGCCTCACCGACAGCGCGCACGGTGTGGCGATGGTGAGCCTGTTCCTCGTTCCCGAGCCCCGCGTGCGCGGCGCGTCGATGCTGCACCTGCTGGAGCAGGCGCCGATCGCCGACGGGGTGCCGGTGCCGGACGCCGAGCTGACGGCCGCCCTGGAGCAGCGCAGCCTGCCCGGCGTGCGAGTGCGACTGCTACCGGTCGCGACACGACGGCCCGGCGCGGGCGACCCGTTCCGCAGCCCGAGTGTGCGCACGATCTTCCACGATCACTACATCGCGGACGGCCCGCTGGGGCTGGATCCGGCGGATGCGGCCGAACTGACCCGCCTGGCGCTGCTGCCGGAACGGCCGATCGGCCCGCGGCGCATCGACGACTTCCAGGACTACTCGATCCGGCAGGCAATGTCGGCGATATATCGGTACTTCGGTGTCGATCAGCGCATTCCGCTGATGTACCACGGGTACGCCGACCCCGCCGACGCCTGGCTGGCCATCCGCACCGCGCTCGCTTAGCGCGCCGCGCGAACCACCGTCGTCGGCGAGTCGTCGCGTGATATTCCCGACACCGACACGTGCCCGACGGTTCCGGATCGCTTGCGTGCGGCCGCTGGAGACCGCTGTGACCGGCCGGGGGCGCAAATGCGCCGCGGGCGTCGACGGGGCACGGTTCGCCGGCCGATCCTCGCCGCGGGCGCGATAACCAGGACATCGGCGGGCGCGCCGCGTCCGGATCGGGCCGCTGGTTACACCCCGGCGACCTCGTATCCGATGCCGGAAGCGGTCTCCCGGGCCGCCGCGCCGCACCCCGCCCCTGCCCGCCGGTGGAAACCGGCTTGGGTGACATCGGAATTCACCGTTACCCCCGAGGTGTCCCACCGGGTATGGTCGGACTCGGTCGGTGGTGAGAGCTTCCGCCACGCGGGCGGGAGACTTCTACCGGTGGGGGAGGGTGCCCAGCGGGCATCACACCCTACGATGTACCCGGCGGCGCCCGGCAGCGCCGTCGTCGCGGACCCTGTCCTGCTGCCCCCTCATCGGCAGGACAGGGCTCCGTATTCTGTGCTCTCTGCGCTTCAACGCGGTATGCGCGTCCCCTATCCGACACAGCGAGGTTTCGGGAGCTCATGCGACAGTTCGCCGGGCAGGATCAACTCGTCTGGATCGATTACGCCGAATTCGGCCCCCGTTTCGTCGGCGCGGCGGTGACCCCGGAGCGGATCGAGGCCGCGGTGGCCGGAATGACCGGCCGGGGCATCACCATCGGACCGTTCTCGGTGGGCCCGGTGGGTCTCGCGGGTTTCGTCGCCGAGGGCAAGGTCGGCAAGCCCGTGATCGCGCCCCGGAACGGGCCGGAGGTGGAGTTCGGGGTGCGGTTGCCGGCGAGCCTGCATGTCACCATCACCCTCGGCGGTCAGCAGTTCCGGCTGGAGGCCATCGTCGACATCGCGTTGACGCTGCGCGCGCGGGCCGCGGATCCGCTGCTGATCGTGATCGATGTGCCGCCGGTCGAGCCGGACGACGTCGATTTCACCGTCCGGGCGCAAGCCATCGGCGGCATCATCGCCATGCTGCTGGACCCGATCACCGTGCTGATCCAGCGCGAGGTCGCCGCCCGGGTCAACGGGATGCTCGACGATCCGCAGACCCGCCGCGCCCGCATCTTCGACATCGCGGCCATCCTCGACGGCCGCCGCGCCCGGCCGCCGCTGCCGCCCCGGCTCGAGTGGCTCGGCTACGACGAGTTCGGCCGCCGTTTCTTCCCTCGCATCGTCACCGCCGACCGGGTGCGGGAGGTCGTCGAGGGCCTGGCCGGCCGGGTCATCGAGGTCGGCCCGCTGCGGACCGGTCCCGGCGCCGCCGCCACCGTCCAGGCCACCGGGGTGGTGCGGATGCCGCGGGTCGCCCCGCGCCCCGGCGCCGATCCGGTCTCCTTCGATCTGACGCTACCGGTCGAACTCGACCTCACCATCGACGCCCTGGTGGCCAACCGCTACCGCGCGAATCTGACCATTCCGCTGGTCCTGATCGCGCGGGCGGCCGAACCGCTGCTGATCGTGATCGACGTGGCCCCGCCCACCCCGGAACAGATCCAGGTCGATCTGCGCCCGCTGAGCTGGCGGGCCAAGGCACTGGGCGTGCTCGGTGGCATCCGCGGGCAACTCGCCACCCGGGTCGCCGCCGTGGTGCGGGACGAACTGCGGGACCTGTCCTTCCGCAGCATCGATGTGGCGGCCCGCATCGCCGCCGCGACGGATTGACCGCGTGACGCGTGGTGTTGTTGAGCCCCGTGTTCCTGGCGGTTCCGGTGTGAATATGGTGAAATGAGTCCGCGTTTCGCAGGCTCCCGGCGCGCAGGCGACACGGCTGTGTCGCCGGGGAAGGCGCGCCGGGTACGCTGCCGGTTTCCCGTGCGTCCCACCCGGTTCCGGCGCACAGCCGCACCGGATCGCCGACTTCACCTGTACCCGTACATCTTTCCCGATGTCACGACGCCACCGCACGACCCTGCTCCACCGCGACGACAGGACCCGACGAGGATGTTGTCGTCCGCCGCCGCCGGGCGGGAGTAAGTCACTCACCCGCGGCAGATTCACCCCGCCTGATGAAGACCCGCAGATGCGTACCGAAACCGTGCGCGGCGAGTGTTCCGGCATCCGCAGGTAGAGCGTCCTCCCTATCGATGACGCCGCGGCCCCACCTCCAACCACGGGAGCCGTTCGCCGCAGCTGCGCACCAGCCCGACCCCGGTCCCGCACCCTTCCGTTCGCGTGACCGGACCGTTGCGGGCGCCACCCCCGATGCTGCCGACCCGCTCGATCGGTCCACCCCGGATCTCTGCCGTCCGCACGACTTTTCGCTGCTGCTCGGAGGTAGGCCGGGCGGCCCACCAGAAGGAGCGCGATGCATCCCCGCAGGTTCACCCGCCGCACCCTGCTCGGCTACGGCGCCGCACTGGCGACCGCGGCAGCCACCACGGTCACCATGGTCGGGCTGTCGGTGGAGGACGCGCAGACCGCGGAGGCCGAGCCGCTCGGCACCCTGCTCGACTACGCCGGCGGCATCCCCGACGCCGACGCGATCCGCGAGGCCGGCCACGCCGGCGTGATCCGCTACGTCTCGGACCGCCGCCCGGGCGCGGAATGGATGGCAGGCAAGCCCCTACAGTCCCGCGAGGTCGACTCCCTGCGCGCAGCGGGCCTGTCCATCGTCTCCAACTACCAGTTCGGCAAGGGCCCCACCGCGGACTGGCGAGGCGGCCTGGAAGCCGGAAAGCACCACGCCGATCGCGGCGTGACCCTGCACCGCGCCGCAGGCGGCCCCGACGCCGCCCCGATCTACGCCTCGATCGACGACAACCCCTCCGCCGACGAGTTCGCCGACCAGATCGTCCCCTACCTCCAGGGCTGGCAGTCCGTGATCGGCCCGCAGCGCCTCGGCGTCTACGCCAACTCCCCGACCATCGAATGGGCCCGTAACGCCGGCCTCGGCGCCTGGTTCTGGCAACACAACTGGGGCACCCCCACCGGCTACGTACACCCCGCCGCGAACCTGCACCAATTCGAGATAGACCGCCGCTCGGTGGACGGAATCGCCGTGGACGTGAACTCGATCCTCACCACCCAGTACGGCCAGTGGTGACCCGCACCCCCTAGGTCTGACTGTGAAAAGTGGTGTCCCGCCGCAGATCCGGCTCGTCGTCCGGCACCACCCGCAACGCCGGCCGCCCCTCCGGCACCCCCCGATTCCCCAGCCACGACAGCAGCGACCAGCGCGAAACCCCGGAAAACGCCGACCCCACACTGAAGAACGACCCCACCGACCCGATCGACAACATCGACCCCACCGAGGCGATCGACAGGATCGAATAAGCCGACCCGATCGACAGAATCGACCCCTCGGAACGAATCGACAGAATCGACCGGCTCGACCGAGTGGAAAGAATAGATCGACTGGATCCACGCGAACGAACAGACCGATCGACGTGCAACCGAACATCCCCCTGATCACCAGTCGCCATACCAGCCGGTCTACCACACCCCTCAACCCGATCCACCCCCGAAACCCCGCACCTCGCAAAAGCAATCAAAGGGCAACCATCCTCACCCCGGCCCCGCCCCGCCGACAACCGGCCCCAACACCCGGCCCGGCCCCCAGGGCGCGGTCACCAACAAGCAGGCCAGACACCCCGGGTTCATTGCCCGGCCCACCCTAACCAACGGTCACCGTTCCGCAGGCTCACCCCGACTCGCCGCCGTTTCACGCCCCACTCTCCAACGCGGCCACCCCCCACAGGCCCGACAAGCCCCGACCCCCAGCGCGATTGCCGAACCCTGCCCTGCCCCCAGCGCGATTGCCGAACCCTGTCCTGCGCCCAGGGCGGTTGCGGAAAACGGCCCAACGTTAATGTTCTCGGCCCGTCTCGATTCTGGACTGACGGAGCGGGGGAGCGAAGCGGAGGAGCGGAGGAGGGAAGAATCGAGACTGAGGGGCCGAGAACCCGCCGGAGCGAAGCGGAGGCCAAAAATACAGCCGGTCACCCCCCAAGAAGGCAAACCCTCAGTATCCCCACCCCAACACAGATCCGACCCACCCGACCGGTCCCCGGTCCCCATCCCCCCAAACCCCGCCCCACCTAATTAACAGTAAAAAACCCCATAGTAGGAATGAACGAGCAGGTAATAGGCGCCTCGTCCGCCACCGCAGTGGTCAGCGACCCCGCCACCACCGCAACAACCCGTCCCCGCCCCGTATTCGCAATGGCAGACAACGTAGCCGGCCCATCCGGATTGATATGCAGCTCATCGGTCAACGGCACAGTCCCCGTCTGCCCGGTATCCAGATTCAACCACTGCACAGTCATCAGCGGATTCTGCACCGGCGTAGGCCCATGCGTCCCCAACGCGGTCATCACGAACCCGGTCTGCCCCGACTGCGGCCCCGGCAACGGCAGATCGGCAGGCCCGGGCACAGCCAGCGCAGTCGCCACCGAATCACTCTGCGGCCCGATACACCCCCGCCCGATCGACGGATACAAGAACTGAGCAAATGCCGGCCCGTCATAAGGAACAGCCGGCCCCCCGCCCCCACTCCCGTCCAGGAACGTGATCACCCCCTGCAACGTCTGTCGCACCTGCGGCGGCAACGGCGCCGAAGCCAGCACCGAACGCGCCTGATCCAGAATGGCCTGCTGCCCCGGCGAAGCAATGGCACCGGCAGCATGCCCGGTGGCGATCGCCCCGACGATCGCCGGCACCAGCGAAGCGAGCGCATCGATCGACACCCCCTCCGGCACCATCGGCACCGGATCGGCGACCGCAGCCGCGGGCGCGTGCGGCGCCGGGCTGGGTGCGGCGACAGCGGCCGGTGCGCACGCGAGGGTGACGCCTACCGCGGCGGTCAGCACGGATACGGAAATACCTCGGGTGCGAAGCACTGGTGTTGCCGTCCTTACCTCGGAGTCCTCACCGGAAGCGATACTGCCCGCATCACTTTCGCGACACTCTAGGGAAACGAATACCGGGTTGTACAGCTGCGACACGGCGGCCGCCCATCTTCATCCTCGGATACCGGAAGTTATCCCACAGTCGGCCCGCCGGACCGAATGCCCGGGCAAATGTTTCGTAACGGGCCGGGCCAGCGGTGATCGGCATCCGCGGGGTCGCTACTGTGGTGCTCGCCTGT
Source organism: Nocardia sp. alder85J (assembly GCF_020176955.2). GTDB lineage: Bacteria > Actinomycetota > Actinomycetes > Mycobacteriales > Mycobacteriaceae > Nocardia. The sequence goes on along the minus strand of NZ_JAIUCZ020000007.1, from coordinate 319,615 downwards.
CACCCGATCCGAAAGCATGCGCGCCGTGACTCGACTTCCCGCCCGTTCCCACTCCACCGGCGGGACCCGCGGACGCCTCGCGATTGCCGCGCTGGTCCTGTCGGTGCTGGCCCGGCTGTTGTGGATGCTGTTGTCGCCCAACGGCATCAATGTGGTCGACCTGCACGTTTACGTCAACGGCGCACATGAGCTGGGCACCGGCCACCTCTACGATTTCACCTACGCCGACAAGACACCCGATTTTCCCCTCCCGTTCACCTATCCACCGTTCGCCGCGGTCGTGTTCTATCCACTGCACTGGCTGCCGTTCGCCGCGGTCGCGGTGGGCTGGACCATCCTGACCGCGGCGGCGCTGTACGCGGTGGTGCGGATCTGCCTGGAGATGCTGGTGGGCCCGGAGGACAGGACCGAGCACTGGCGCACCCGCGCGGCCGGCTGGACCGCCGTCGGCCTGTGGCTGGAGCCGGTCCGCACCACTCTCGACTACGGCCAGGTCAACGTCTTCCTGGTGCTGGCCGCGGTGCTGGCCGCCTACAGCACGCTGTGGTGGCTGTCCGGACCGCTGGTGGGCGTCGCCGCCGGCATCAAACTGACCCCCGCCGTGACCGGGCTGTACTTCCTGACCCAGCGCCGCTGGGCCAGCGCCGTATGGGCCGCGGCAGTCTTCGCGGGCACCATCGCCGTGAGCCTGCTGATCAGCCCGAGCGAGACGCACACCTATTTCGGCCCCCTGATCGGCGACGCGAACCGGATCGGCCCCGTCGGCTCGGTCTGGAACCAGTCGCTGCGCGGCGCGCTGTCGCGCATCCTGGGCCGCGACGCGGGCGCGCCCTGGTACCTGCTCGGCCATCGCGTCCCCGACGGCCCCTGGTGGGTGGCCGCCGTCCTGGTGGCGGCGGTGCTGGCAGTACTGGCCTGGCGAGCGGTCGGCTCGGCGGACCGGCTGGGCACACTGCTGGTGGTGCAGTTCTTCGGCCTGCTGGTATCGCCGATCTCCTGGTCGCACCACTGGGTCTGGGTGCTGCCCCTGATGTTGTGGCTGCTGTACGGCCCGCTGCGGGCAGCCCGCGGCGCCCGCGCGCTGGCAGGCTACTGGCTGGTGACGACCCTGGTCGGGGTGCCGTGGCTGTTGTCGTTCGCGCAGCCCTCGATCTGGACCATCTCCCGCCCCGGCATCCTGGCCTGGCTGGGCGCGGTGGACGTGTTCGGCGTGCTGCTGTTCTACGTGTGGCTGATCCGAGTGCGTCGGCCCGCGGTCACGCCCGGGCCAGCCGATCTATCTCGGCTGCCAGCGCCACATCCTGCCGGGTGAGCCCGCCCGCGGAGTGCGTCGACAGGGTGAAGGTGACCTTGCGCCAGCGGATGTCGATGTCGGGATGATGGTCGGCCGCCTCCGCGGCGGCGGCCACCCGGGTGACCAGTTCGATACCCGCGGGGAAGGTCGGGGCCTGCACGGTCCGGGTGATGCTGTCACCCTCGCGGGTCCAGTCGGGCAGGTCTTTCAAGGCGGCGGCGAGCTCGTCGCCGGTCAGCAGCGGAGTGCTCATATCCCTGTTCTACCCCGGTGAGTGGCGGTGACGCGCGCGGGTGCGAGCGCCGAGGGGCGGGCGGCGGGCGGACCGTTCATCGTATTTCGGTACTGTGTAGCTGGCCGCATGCCCGGTGCGATGAATCCACCTGTCTTGCTCGAGGACCCTCGCCGAGGAGGGTGGGCCGCCCAAGTTACTTTCACCAGGAGGATCCAACGTGTCGTCTGTCGAGTTCCGCAATGTTGCCATTGTGGCTCACGTAGACCACGGCAAGACGACGCTGGTCGACGCGATGCTCAAGCAGTCCGGTGCGTTCGCCGAGCGGGCCGAGGTGGTCGACCGGGTGATGGACTCCGGTGATCTGGAGCGCGAGAAGGGCATCACCATTCTCGCCAAGAACACCGCGGTGCATCGGCACCACGCCGACGGCAGCGTCACCGTGATCAACGTGATCGATACCCCCGGCCACGCCGATTTCGGTGGTGAGGTCGAGCGCGGGCTGTCCATGGTCGACGGCGTCGTGCTGCTGGTCGACGCGTCCGAGGGCCCGCTGCCGCAGACCCGGTTCGTGCTGCGCAAGGCGCTGGCCGCCTCGCTGCCGGTGATCCTGGTGGTCAACAAGACCGACCGGCCCGACGCGCGCATCGAGGAGGTCGTCGAGGAGAGTCACGACCTGCTGCTGGACCTGGCCTCCGATCTGGACGACGAGGCCTCCGAGGCCGCCGAGCTGGCGCTGGACCTGCCGGTCCTGTACGCCTCCGGCCGCGAGGGCAAGGCGTCCACCACCCAGCCGGAGAACGGCAACGCCCCCGACGCGGAGAACCTCGACGAGCTGTTCGAGGTGTTGCTGAAGTACATCCCGGCGCCGAAGGGCGACAAGGACGCGCCGTTGCAGGCGCACGTCACCAACCTGGACGCCTCGCCGTTCCTGGGCCGCATCGGCCTGGTCCGCATCCACAACGGCACCCTGCGCAAGGGCTCGAACGTGGTCTGGATGCACGGTGAGGGCGTCAAGACCGTCCGCATCACCGAACTGCTCCAGACCATCGGCGTCGAGCGCAAGCCCGGTGAGGAGGCCGTCGCGGGCGATATCGTCGCCATCGCGGGCATTCCGGACATCATGATCGGCGACACCCTCGCCGATGTGGAGAATCCGGTCGCGTTGCCGCGCATCACCGTCGACGAGCCGGCCATCTCGGTCACCATCGGCACCAACACCTCGCCGCTGGTCGGCCGGGTGTCGGGGCACAAGCTGACCGCCCGCATGGTGAAGGCCCGGCTGGATCAGGAGCTGGTCGGCAACGTGTCGCTGCGGGTGCTCGACATCGGCCGCCCGGACGCCTGGGAGGTGCAGGGCCGTGGTGAGCTGGCGCTGGCCATCCTGGTCGAGCAGATGCGCCGCGAGGGCTTCGAACTGACCGTCGGCAAGCCGCAGGTGGTCACCCGGACCGTCGACGGCAAGATCCACGAGCCGTTCGAGGAACTGACCGTCGACTGCCCCGACGAGTACCTGGGTTCGGTCACCCAGCTGCTGGCCGCCCGCAAGGGCAAGATGGTGCAGATGAGCAACCACTCCGCCGGCTGGGTGCGAATGGAGTTCATCGTCCCGTCGCGCGGCCTGATCGGCTTCCGCACCGACTTCCTGACCGAGACCCGCGGCACCGGCATCGCCAACGCGGTGTTCGACGGGTACGCGCCCTGGGCCGGCGAGATCCGCGCCCGGCACACCGGCTCGCTGGTCTCCGACCGGGCCGGCTCGGTGACCCCGTTCGCCATGATCCAGCTGGCCGACCGCGGTCAGTTCTTCGTGGAGCCGGGTGCGGACACCTACGAGGGTCACGTGGTGGGCGTCAACCCGCGTGCGGAGGATCTCGACATCAACGTCACCAGGGAGAAGAAGCTGACCAATATGCGGTCGGCCACCGGTGACGTACTCGAGACACTGGCCAAGCCGCTGCAACTGGATCTGGAGAGCGCGATGGAGTTCTGTGCCGTCGACGAGTGTGTCGAGGTCACTCCCCAGATCGTGCGGGTGCGCAAACTCATCCTCAATGCCACCGAACGTGGCCGGGAGCTGTCCCGCCGCAAAGCGCGTGACCGCGCGGCGACGGGCGCGTAGTAACGTACGGGCGGCAAGATTTCGTGAGTGCAACTCCCCCGGCCAGTCCCTGCCGAGCGGTACTCGCGCAGGACCTGTGATCAACGTCAGGGGCATTTACTTGTATGGCCTGAACCGCAGAGAGGCGGGAAAGCCGCGGCTGCCGCGGGTGCTGACGGTGATACTGGCGGCATCGGTGGTGGTGCTGACCGGTTGTACGGCCAATCCGCCGCCGCCGATCGAGAGCACCGACAGCCCGAAGACCACCCCCGCCAAGCCGACCAAGAGCACGGTGGTGGTGGCCGTCGACGACATCGGCACCGGGCTGAATCCGCACCTGCGCTCGAATCAGTCGCCGGCCACCAACGCGGTGGCCTCGCTGGTGTTCCCGAGTCCGTTCAAACCGGTGCCCTCGGCGGTGCCCGGGCCGCCGGCCGGGGCCACCGACTGGGTGCCCGACACCGCGCTGCTGGTGTCGGCGGATGTGACCGCGCAGGAGCCGTTCACCCTCACCTACAAGATCCAGAACCAGGCGTCCTGGTCCGACGGCGCTCCGATCGCGGCGGAGGATTTCCGCTACCTGTGGCAGCAGATGATCTCGCAGCCCGGGGTGGTGGATCCGGCCGGTTACCGGCTGATCTCGGATATCACCTCGTCCGAGGGCGGTAAGACGGTCACCGTGGTGCTCAGCGCCGAATATCCGGCCTGGCGGCAGCTGTTCACCGATCTGCTGCCCTCGCACCTGCTGAAGGATTCTCCGGGTGGTTTCCAGCGCTCGCTGACCGTCGACCGCGGGCTGATCGACCAGAATCCGATCTCCGGCGGGCAGTTCCGGGTGAAGCAGGCCGACGCCGGGCGGGAGGAGATCCTGCTCGAGCGCAACGACCGCTACTGGGGTACGCCCGCGGTGCCGGACCAGATCCTGTTGCGCCGCGGCGGCACCGCCGCCCAGCTGGCCGAATCGCTGCGCTCCGGTGACGCGCAGATGGCGCTGGTGCACGGCGGCGTGGCGACCCAGGCCCAGCTGGCCGCGATCCCGTCGGTGCGCACCGCCACCATGCCGCAGGCCCGGGTGATGCAGCTGACCCTCAACGCGCGCAGCGGTGATCTCACCGACGTCCGGGTACGGCACGCGGTGCTCGGTCTGCTGGATCCGGTGCTGCTGGCGACCGTGGGCGCGCAGATCGGTTCCTGGGTGGATCCGGTCCGCGCGCAGGTGCTGACCCCGTCGGAACCGGGGTACGCGCCGACCGCGCCGCCGCGCCCGTCGCCGGAGGAGGTGTTCGGACTGCTGTCCGAGGCCGGTTTCGGACGGGCGCCGGAGCCGCCACCGGCGGGCAACACCACCACCTCGCCCGCGCCGCAGCCGCGCCCGATCGCCAAGAACGGCCGGACGCTGACCATCCACCTGGCCGCCGTCGACAAGGATCCGAGCACGCTGGCGGTCGCCAACACCGCCGCCGACCAGCTGCGCAGCGCGGGTATCGACGCGACGGTGCGCAGCCTGCCCGCCGACGAGCTGTACGGCAAGGATCTGCTGGACGGCAGCGTGGACGCGATCGTGGGTTGGGAGCGCGCGGGGGAGGATCCGGCCACCGTGCTGGCCTCCCGCTACGGCTGCCCGCCGGCGTCGCTGCCCGGCGGCGAGGACACCGCGGCGGTGGAGGCGGCCCGCAAGGCCCCGGCCAACGTGTCCGGTGTCTGCGATCCGGCCCTGCAACCGGCCGCCGACAACGCGGTGCGCGGGCTGGACGCGGCCAAGGTGATCGCCGACGCCGAGCCCCGGCTGTGGGAGCTGGCGACGGTGCTGCCGATCGTGCAGGACAACGGCGTCGCCGCGGCCGGGCCGCGGGTGGACGGGGTGTCGCTGAACGGCGCCATCCAGGTCGGCATCTTCGGCGGGGCCGCGACCTGGCGGCGACTGTCGTGAGCGAGGGCGGCCTGCTGCTGGTTCATGCTCATCCCGACGACGAGACCATCGGCACCGGTGGCACCATCGCGCACTACCGCCGCCGCGGCGTCCCGGTGACCGTGGTGACCTGCACCCTCGGTGAGGAGGGCGAGGTCATCGGCCCGCGCTGGGCCGAGCTGGTGAGCGCCCGCGCGGATCAGCTCGGCGGTTACCGGATCGGCGAATTGTCCACGGCGCTGGCCGCATTGGGGGTCGGCGAGCCGTATTTCCTGGGTGGCGCCGGGCGCTGGCGGGATTCCGGGATGTCCGGCACCACCGCGGCACCGCAGGAGGCCGAATCCGCCCGTAATCCACGGGCTTTCGTCAATTCCGGCGCCGCGGCGGTGGACGCGCTGACCGAGGTACTGCTGTCGCGACGGCCGCGGGTGGTGGTGTGCTACGACCCGCGCGGTGGCTACGGCCACCCGGATCATGTTCGGGCCCACCGGATCACGATGGCGGCGATCGAGGCTGCCGCCGGGAACGGCTGGGACGTACCGAAGGTGTACTGGACGGTCACCGATGCCGACGCGCTGCATCGGCACACCGTCGCACTGGCCGCGGAGGCCGTGCCGCTGCCGGCCGGCTGGCGGTTGCCGCTCGACGGTGAATCGGCCGGTGTGCCCAGCGAATCCGTCACCGCGGTGATCGACATCGCGGAAGTGCTGCCCGCCAAGTGCGCGGCGCTGCGCGCCCATGCCACCCAGGTGAGCGTGGCGCCCTCGGATCGGGTCTTCGCGCTGTCCAACGACATCGCGCAGCCGATCCTGCCGGAGGAGCACTACACGCTGGTGCGCGGACGGCCGGGACCGACCGGCCCGGACGGCCGGGAGCAGGACCTGTTCGCCGGATTGCCGGGTTGTCCCGGCGCCGGCGCGACGGAATGAGACACTGACCGCATGTACAACTGGAGCCTGCAGGATGCGATCGCCGCATTCGTCGAGAGCCAGCGGCCGTTCTGGCAATGGCAGCACGATCTGTACATGTCGGTGCTGTACGGATTCGCGGATACGCAGAGTCATCTGCTGACCCTGCTCGGCTTCCCGCCGGTCCCGTGACGGCCGCCCCCGACCGGCCCGCCGGTTCCGCACGCGCCTACGCACTGCTGGGCGGACTGCTGGCCGGGCTGCTGGTGTTCAACGGCCTGCTGACCCTGGTGCTGGAGGTGCTGTTCCTGCCGGCCTACATCGGCGGCACCCCGTTCCCGATCACCGCGCTGGTCGCGGCGGTGGTGAACATTCTGCTGGTACGCGCCATGGCCACCGTGGTGTCGCGGCCGGCGGCGCTGTCGCTGCCGGTGGTGGCGTGGCTGCTGGGTTTCCTGATCTGTTCCACCACCGGGCCCGGCGGCGACATCCTGCTGGTGGACAACTGGACGGCGCCGCTGCTGCTGGCCTGCGGCCTGGTTCCGGCCGGTTTCGTGCTGTTCCGGCGGACCTTCCTGCGACCGCGGGCCGCGGTCGCGTAGACGACCGCTCATCGCGGCGTCGGCCCGCCTCCACGATGATTCCGCACCGGCTCAGCGCAGCCGGGCGGCCAGGCGGGTGGCGTTCATGTACCCGACGGCCTCGATCGACACCATCGGGTTGACGCCTGGGGCGGTCGGGAAGCAGGAACCGTCCGCGACCACGATGTTCGGCACCTCCCAGGTGGCGCCGTCCGGATCGGTGGCCGACAACCGCGCCGAGCCGCCCATCCGCGCCGAACCCATGATGTGCAGGGCGCCCAGCGCGCACCGGCCCGGCCGGTATCCGGCAGTCCTTGCGGCGGTGGCGAATTCGGCGTGCGAGCCGCGCCGGCCCGGTTCGTAGCCGACCTCGGCCTGGTGGCCGGAGAAGATCCGGCGCGCTCCGGCGGCCGCCAGAATGTTCGCCGCGCCTGCGATTCCGGTGTGCAGATGGGCGGCGTCGTGGTCCGACAACCGGTACTTCACCACCGGTTCGCCGGTGCGGTCGACGGTCACGCTGCCGTGATCGCGGTCGCGGGTGATGACGCCGACGGCGTTCGAGTGGCCGAAGCCCAGCATGACCTCGCGGTGGTCGGCGGCGCCGTGCCAGCCGAGGAAGCCGCTGCCCAGGCCCGGATGGGTGGGCCCGGTCTCGTAGATGACCCCGTAGCCGTTGCCGTCCAGATCCGCGTGCTCGCGGCAGATCCGCGCCTGTAGCGCGCCCTCCCAGGGCCGGATCTCGTCGTCGAAGACGCCGAACACCGCCGTGGCCGGATGCAGCCGCAGATACCGGCCGATGTTCTCGTTGCGCAGCCCGGATCGGCGCAGCAGCGCCGGGGTCTGCACCGCGCCGGCGGCGACCACCACCGCGCGGGTGCGCACCCGGATCTCCACGCCGTCCGAGGTACGCGCCGACACCTCCTCGGCGCGGCCGTGGCGCACGGTGATCCGGCGGACGTCCGCGTCGACGACCAGCCGGGCGCCGGCGCTCGCGGCATCGGCGAGCCAGGTCTTGGTGACCGACCGCTTCGCGCCGAGGCGGCAGCCGTACCCGCAGCGGCCGCATTCCACGCCCGCGTCGCAGGCGTCGGAGACGTTGCGCGGCAACGGATCCACCGTCCAGCCCAGGGCGCGGGCACCGCGCTCGAGCACGCCGTCGCGGGCCGACAGCGGTGATCGGCCGGTGGTGACGCCGATCCGCCGGGTCACCGCCGCGAGCGCGTCGCCGAACTCCGCCGAAACGAACTGTGCCGCACCCAGTTCGGCCCATTCCGCTCGGACGTGGTCCGGGGTGGGCAGTGAGGTGCTCCAGTTGACGACCGTGCCGCCGCCCAGGCAACTGCCCGCGACCAGCGTGATCTGGCCCTCGGCGGAGGCGGACGGCCCGGCCGCGTACAACCGGCGCAGGGCGTCGAATTCGCCGGCGCCGAAATCCCGGTCGTCGTAGTAGTTTCCGCGTTCCAGCACGATCACGTCCAGGCCCGCGCCGGCCAGCACCGCGGCGGCCGTCCCGCCGCCGGCGCCGGATCCGATCACCACGACGTCGCAGGACAGCGTGGCCGGGGTGGCGCAGCGCAGCGGTTGCAGCGGCGGGGGCGGTGCCTGCTCCGGGGCGCCGGGCACGCCCGGATAGCCGAGGCGCTGCCACAGCGGGTTGGCGCCGGTCGGACCGGGGGTGATGTTGTAGGCCAGGATCGACGCGCCCTTCAGCGCCTGGAAGATCGCCCGCAGCGGGCCGAGGCCGGAGGCGCCGAGCCGCAGCAGCGCCCGCTCCCGGTCCTGCGGCGACAGGGCCGAGAACCGGTGCGGGCCACGGCCGGTCAGCACTCCGAACAGCGGTGCGTCCCAGACGTTCAGCAGCGTCGCCAGTTGCTGTCGGTCGGCCGCCCGGGGCGCGCGGGCCAGCAGCGCCAGCACGGTGTCGACCGCGCCCAGCTCCGAGGCGGACGGCAATCCCGCGCCGTCGCCCGGGAGGAACGTGTCGCAGATCAGGCTCAGCGCCGCGCGCTGCCGTGCCGTCGGTTCCATGACCACTGACCACCCTTCACCCCGCCCGTGCGGGATCCCGGTGAGTTCTATCACAGGATGTGAATTGGTGATCACTTATGCGGAAATTCACCAGTACCGGTGACTGTTCAGGCCAGAATTGGTGTTTACTTGAGGCGCGATTGCCGGGGTGGTCGACGCGGCGCGGCGCGCCGCTCCGGCGATCGCCCGGTTCAGTGGTCGAGGTGCACGGTGAGGGTGGCGACCAGCGCCGTCGTCCGGGTGCGCAGTGCGGCGGCCAGCACCGGGCCGCGCGGATTGTGCAGCAGGCGCTGCCACCAGTGCGGGGTGTCGACCTGGACCAGCAGCACCGTGACCCGCTCGCCCTTGCCGGTCTGCTTGCGGACGTAGCCGACCAGGGTGGCGATCAGGCTCCGGTTGGGGGCGGGCAGCACCTTCAACGGGATGCCCGGATCCCACCGTTTCCAGCGCGCGCTCAGGCGTTTGGTGGACGCCGGGTCGATGTCGGCGGCCACCGCGTGCACCTCGGCGCCCATTCCCAGCGCCATCTCCAGCGCTCGCGCGGTCATCGAACTGACCGCCACCACCGGCACCACCACCAGGGTGGGGCCCGCCGGCTCCGGATGTGGCGGGATGGTGCCCATGCCCAATTGCTGTGCCACCCAACCGTAATAGCGTTCGGTGCGGGCGAACAGCACGATCAGCGCGGGCACGATGAGCAACAGCAGCCAGGCGCCCTCGGTGAACTTCTCCACCAGCAGCACGACGCCCGCCACCGCGGTGAGCACGGCGCCGAAACCGTTGAGCGCCAGCCGCCACCACCATCCGCGCGTCCGCGCGCGCAGCCAGTGCCGCACCAGACCCGTTTGGCTGAGCGTGAATCCGATGAACACCCCGATCGCGAACACCGGCAGCAACCGATGGGTATCGGCGGACACGATCACCAGCACCAGCGCCGCCAGCACCGCGAGCGCGGCCACGCCGTAGCGGAAAACCGGTCGCTCCGAACGCATTCCGAAAAGATGCGGCACCCGGTTGTCGTGTGCCAGCAGCGACAGCAGTACCGGCAGGCCGCCGAAACTGGTATTGGCGGCCAGCACCAGCACCAGGGTCACCGCGAGATTGGTGAGATAGAACGGCCATCCGGTGCCGAACGCGGCCGCCGAGAGCTGGGCCAGCACCGTCACGTCGCCGCGTGGCACCGTGTGGTGGCGCCGGATCAGCACCGCCAGCCCCAGCAGCATGATGCCCAGCAGCGCACCGAGCGCGATCTCGGTGCGCTGGGCCCGTTTCACCGCCGGTGTGCGGAACGACGGCACCGCGTTGGCGATCGCCTCCACCCCGGTCAGCGACGAACATCCGGCCGCGAAAGCCCGCAGCAGCAACACGATTCCGACCGCGCCGGTCGGCGGCAGCGGCCCGGGATCGGCGCCGATCACCGCCACCGGCGTGCTGTGCGCGAGGCCGGCCACGATCACCGCCAGCACCGCCACCACGAACAGGACGGTCGGCCCCATCAGCACCCGCGCCGATTCCGCGACGCCGATCAGGTTGATGGCCGTCAACGCGACCAACCCGATCAGCGTCACCGCGAGCAGATGATGGGCCAGCGCCGGGAAGGCGCTGGCCAGGCTGGCCGCCCCGGCCGCGAGGCTGACCGCGACGGTGAGCACGTAGTCGACCACGAGGCTCGCGGCCGCGAGCAGACTGGCGCCACGGCTGAGATCCCGCCCTGCCACCGCGTAGGCGCCGCCGCCGTCCGGATGCGCGGCGATCACCTGGCTGTACGACATCACCAGTACCACCAGCAGTACCACGATGGCGATCGACACCGGCAGCGTCCACGACACCGCCGCCGCACCCGCGGTGACCAGCACCAGCACGATCGATTCGGGACCGTAGGCGACGCTGGTCAGCGCGTCCAGCGACAGCGCCGCCAGCCCCCCGAACGCGGTCAGCCGGAACTCGTCCCCTCGCTGATGGCGACGCAACCGCCGGTCGGCGATGGGCAGTTCCGGCACCGGATGCGCGATCTTGTCGGCCACCGCTCCATTGAACGCGGTCCGCCCGCGATCCGCGGTACCGACACATCGGTGGTCCGGACCCCCGGCCCCGCCGATGGCAGCACGTGGGCCGTCGCCGGGTGCGGTGACTCAGCGTGCGCCGGACATGCCCGGCGTCACCGCCTCGACGAGCGCCCAGGCCAGGTCGATCGGCACGTCCTGGACGTGGTACCGCTTCTTGCCGGCGGCGGTGGCGGCGACCACGGTGGCCAGGCCGGCGCGGCGCTGGAAGAAGGTGCGGCGGACGGTCCAGCCGATCACGCCGGGCGCCTCCAGGCAGTGCCGCTCCCGGTCCAGGCTGCCACTGCGGGTGATCAGCCAGGTCGGCCGGGCGCCGGAACCGGGGAGCACCACGTGCCCGAGCCCGCGGTACCGGTCCTCGGCCACCACCGCCGCGACGATCCCGAGCAGGACCAGGATCGCCCACACCCAGCCGGGAATATGGTTGCCGCCCAGCGATATTCCGAGGATGATCAGCGTGGCGAGCAGTACCGGAGCCAGCGCCCGGATGTAGCGTCGACGGTGCGCGCGCGGGCCGTGCCGCACCGGCGCCGCGGTCACCAGGGCCCAGGCTTCGGCCGAATCATGATGCTGTGCGGGTGAATTCGTATCACTCGCAGGCCGTGCCGCCCGGACGGTCTCCGAAAGCAGATGGGCCAGTGTGTGATCCACCGCGCCGCGCGGGGCCTGCGGCAGAATGCGTTGCCGGGTGCGGGTTCCGGTCATGACGGCCTCGAGCTCGGCGGCCCCGGCCAGCCGCAACAGCAGTGGTTCGTTCACCGTCGCGCCGCGCAGCCGGGACAGGTCCAGGGTGATCTGCCGGGTGGTGAACAGGCCGTGGCTGATGTGCAGCCGGCTGCCGTCGTCGATCACCCGCAGCCCGAAATAGGTTGTCAGATACCGCAGACAGGCCGCCGCCGCGCTGACCACCAGCAGGATCGCGATCCCGGTCAGCGCCACCACCGCCAGATAGACGCCGCTGTGCCGCCCCAGCCCCTGCACCGCGTCGGACCGCACCAGCCGGTCGGTGGCGCCGTACTGCGACGCCAGACCGACCAGCGGCCCGAAGATGGCCAGCCCGGTCAGCGACAGCGGCGCGTACCGCACCCACCCCGCCCGCCAGTGCCCGATCTCGACCCCGTCGGGCTCGGATTCGCCGAGATACCGCCCCCGCAGCGCGTCCACGGATTCGCCGAATGTCTCGAGCGCGCCGCGACCCGGCGTGCCGTCGGGAGCGACCCGGACGCGGGCGTCGAGGTGATCACCCGGCACCGGTTCGGCTCGGGCCGGGACGGCTGCCGCCGGGCCGGGTGCGTCGATCGGCGGGGCCGGTGCGGCAGTGGAGCCCACCACCACAGGCCGCGATTGGGCCCGGTCCAGCGGAGCCGGGCCGCCCCCCGGTGTGCCCGAGTGCGGCCGGGCCGCAACTCGATCGTCCGGCTGGACCGTGGCCGGGGCACGGGCCGGGCTCATCAGCGCGGCGCGCAGGGCGGGGACCGCGCGGGCGTCCACGCCGTCGAGGTGGAAGCGCTCCTCCCGGTCGGCGCGCTGGCCGGTGCCGATGGTCAGCACGGCCAGGCCGAGCAGGCGGTGCAGCAGGTCGGCGCGGACGTCGACCGAGCGGATGCGGGAGCGGGGGACGGTGAGGGTTTTGCGTTGCAGCAGGCCGCGGCGCAGTTCGACGGTGTCCGGGCCGAGCCGGTAGGTGGTGGTGAACCAGCGGGTGACCGCCATCGCGACGATCACGGTCAGGGCCGCCAGGCCCCACATCGGGTTGTCGTTGCGGGTGCCGATGATCACCGTGGCCAGCAGCACGGGGATGTAGCGGACCACCTCGCGCACCGGATGCAGCAGCAGCATCCGGCGGTCCAGGTGGTGCCAGGGCGTCGCGTCCGGGGTGGTCACGTCGCGTCACCGGGATCGGTGGCGGCGATCGCGGTCAGCTGCGCGGCCGTCTGCTCGGCGACCGGCAGGTCCAGCGCGGTGATCCGGACCGCGCCCGCCGAGGAGGCGGTGGTGACCGTGACCGTGGCGAGCCCCAGCAGGCGTTCCAGCGGGCCGCGATGGGTGTCGACGGTCTGCACCCGGCTCAGCGGGGCGACCCGGCTCTCCTGCGTGAACCAGCCGGTCCGGACGTAGACGGCGGTGCCGGTGATCTCCCAGCGGTGTACGGCGTACCGCCACAGCGGCACCGCGACCACATGACACGCGCCGGCCACCACCGCGAGCACGAGCGCGACCCCCTGTGCGGCGTGTCGCCGATCGTCGAGGGCGAACCACACCAGATCGGCGATCAGCACGGTCGCCCAGCCCAGGGCGGGGGTGATCGCCCAGAGCAGTTTCGCGCGGGGGCTCGGCCGCCGGGCCGGTGCGGCCATGATGCTGACCGGGGACGGGGGTGGCAGCGGCAGGCCCATACCGACAATCGTGGCACGCACCCCCGGCGGAAGTCTTGCGCCGGAGCCGGAATAGCCTGCCCGGACACCGGGTTGTGTCTCGGCAACGGACACCGGAGGGAGAACTGTCGGATGGTTGGCGCATGATCGACGGCGTGACGGATCTTCCTGTCCCGGGCATGCCGCCCGTCCCACCCGCCGCCTCGGCGATGCGCCGGGCGCTGCGCCGGGCCCGCGACGGCGCGACGCTGAACCTCGACGAGGCGGTCGTGCTGTTGCAGGCCCGCGGCGACGATCTGGCGGATCTGTGCGCCTCGGCGGCGCGGGTGCGGGACGTGGGGCTACGCGAGTCCGGCTACGCCGGCGCCGGGCCGCTGCCGATCACCTATTCCCGCAAGGTGTTCATCCCGTTGACGCATCTGTGCCGGGACCGCTGTCACTACTGCACGTTCGTCACCGTGCCGGGCAAGCTGCGGGCCGCGGGCCGCGGCATGTACCTGGAACCGGACGAGGTGCTGGAGATCGCCGCGCGCGGGGCCGAACTGGGTTGCAAGGAAGCGCTTTTCACCCTCGGCGACCGGCCGGAGGAGCGGTGGCCGGAGGCCCGGCAGTGGCTCGACGAGCGCGGCTACGACTCCACCCTGGACTACGTGCGCGCGATGTCGATCCGGGTGCTGGAGGAGACCGGCCTGCTGCCGCACCTGAATCCGGGCGTCATGTCGTGGGCGGAGATGTCGCGGCTGAAGCCGGTGGCGCCGTCGATGGGCATGATGCTGGAGACCACCTCCGAGCGCCTGTTCACGCAGAAGGGCGAATGCCACTACGGCAGCCCGGACAAGGATCCGGCGGTACGGCTGCGCGCGCTGACCGACGCGGGCCGGCTGTCCATCCCGTTCACCACCGGCATCCTGATCGGCATCGGTGAGACGCTGGTCGAACGCGCCGAGTCGATCATGGCGATTCGCCAGGCGCACAAGGCTTTCGGGCACGTGCAGGAGGTGATCGTGCAGAACTTCCTGGCCAAGCAGGACACCGCCATGCGCGACACCCCCGATGCGAACCTGGCCGAGTTCCGCGCCGCGATCGCCCTCACCCGGCTGCTGCTCGGGCCGAAGATGCGGATCCAGGCGCCGCCGAATCTGGTCTCGCTGGACGAGTGCCGGATGCTGCTCGCGGCGGGCGTCGACGACTGGGGCGGCGTCTCGCCGCTGACCCCCGACCATGTGAATCCGGAACGGCCCTGGCCGAATCTGGACGTGCTGGCCGAGGTGACGGCCGCGGCGGGCTACACCCTCACCCAGCGGCTGACCGCCCACCCGAAGTACGTGCTCACCGGCAATCCGTGGATCGATCCGCGGGTGGCCGGGCATGTCGCCGCCCTGGCCGATCCGGTGACCGGCCTGGCCCGCGATGTGAATCCGGCCGGCAGTCCGTGGCAGGAACCGGACCAGGACTGGGCGTCGGCCGGCCGGGTCGACCTGCATACCGCCATCGACAGCGAGGGCCGGAACACGGTGTCCCGCAGCGATTCCGGGCTCGGCTCGGGGCTCACGGGCGCGTTCGGCGACTGGGAGACGGTGCGCGAGCAGGCGGTGTCGCTGTCGGCGCCGGCGCGACTGGACACCGATGTCACCGCGGCCCTGCGCGCCGCCGAGCGTGATCCGGCCGGGCTCACCGACGACCAGTACCTGGCACTGGCCACCGCCGACGGCCCGGAGCTGGACGCCGTCGCCGCGCTGGCCGACGAGCTGCGCCGCGACGCCGTCGGTGACGTGGTCACCTACGTGGTCAACCGGAACATCAACTTCACCAACATCTGCTACACCGGCTGCCGGTTCTGTGCCTTCGCGCAGCGCAAGGGCGATGCCGACGCCTTCGCCCTGTCCGCCGAGGAGGTCGCCGACCGGGCCTGGGAGGCGTACGTCGAGGGCGCCACCGAGGTGTGCATGCAGGGCGGTATCGACCCGGATCTGCCGGTTACCGGATATGCCGATCTGATCCGGGCGGTGAAGAAACGGGTGCCGTCGATGCATGTGCACGCGTTCAGCCCGATGGAGATCGTCAACGGCGCCTCCCGCGGCGGCGCGAGCATCCACGACTGGCTGTCGTCGCTGCGTGAGGCCGGGCTGGACACCATGCCCGGCACCGCCGCGGAGATCCTCGACGACGAGGTGCGCTGGGTGCTCACCAAGGGCAAGTTGCCCGCGTCGGCGTGGGTCGAGGTGATCAGCACCGCGCACCGGCTCGGTATCCGGTCCAGCTCGACCATGATGTACGGCCACGTGGACAATCCGAAGCATTGGGTCGGGCATCTGCGGGTGATCCGCGGCATCCAGGACGAGACCGGCGGTTTCACCGAATTCGTACTGCTGCCGTTCGTACACCAGAGCGCGCCGCTGTATCTGGCCGGCGCGTCGCGGCCGGGCCCGACCGTGCGCGAGAACCGCGCGGCGCATGCCCTGGCGCGAATCATGTTGCACGGCCGCATCGCCAACATCCAGACCAGCTGGGTGAAACTCGGCACCCGCGGCACCCGGCTGATGCTCCGCGGCGGCGCCAACGACCTCGGCGGCACCTTGATGGAGGAGACCATCTCCCGGATGGCGGGCTCCGAGCACGGGTCCGCGAAGACGGTCGCCGAGCTGGTCGACATCGCGGAGGGCATGGGCCGCCCGGCCCGGCAGCGCACCACCACCTACGGGGCGCCGCCGCAACGGACCCCACTGCCGCTGCCGGTCGGTGCCGCGACGGCTACTGTGGACCGGTGACGAGCGGTGCCGCACGTCATCGACGATGGTTACCGCCGGAGGCCGTGTTGAGGCAAGGCTGATCGGCAGTAACCTGAGGCCTGAGGATACTGTGTCGGGGGCGGAACACCCGCAGGCCAGGACCAGACTAGGAGAGAGCGGCAGTGCCGTACATCATCGCTGAACCGTGCGTTGACGTGAAGGACAAGGCGTGCATCGAGGAATGCCCCGTGGACTGCATCTACGAGGGTGGTCGCATGCTGTACATCCATCCGGACGAGTGCGTGGACTGTGGTGCGTGTGAGCCGGTGTGCCCGGTGGAGGCGATCTTCTACGAGGACGACACCCCGGATCAGTGGAGCGGCTACGTGAACGCCAACGTCGATTTCTTCGACGACCTGGGCTCCCCGGGTGGCGCGACGAAGGTCGGCAAGGTCGATTTCGACCCGCCGTTCATCGCCGCGCTCCCGCCGATGGCCGCAGAATAAGCGGGTAGGTAGCCGACGTTGTCTACGCGTGGCCCGGTCAGTTCGCTGCTGCCCGATTTCCCTTGGGACACCATCGCCGCCGCCAAGGCGCGCGCGGCGGCGCATCCCGACGGCATCGTCGACCTGTCGGTCGGCACCCCGGTCGATCCGGTCGATCCGCTGATCCGGGCGGCGCTGGCCTCGGTGTCGGAGGTGCCCGGCTATCCGCAGACGCACGGCACGCCGGAGCTGCGCGCGGCCACCGTCGACGCGCTGAAACGTCGCTACGGCATCACCGGGATCGACCCCGCCGCGGTGCTCCCCGTGATCGGCACCAAGGAACTGATCGCCGGGCTGCCGCGGCTGCTCGGCCTGGGCGCCGACGATCTGGTGGTGATCCCGGAGGTCGCGTACCCCACCTACGAGGTCGGCGCGCTGCTGGCCGGGACCCGGATCCTGCGGGCCGACGGCCTGACCCGGCTGGGTCCCGAGCGGCCCGCGCTGATCTACCTGAACTCGCCGTCCAACCCGACCGGCAGGGTGCTCGGGGTCGAGCATCTGCGCAAGGTCGTCGAATTCGCCCGGGAGCGTGGGGCGATCGTCGCCTCCGACGAGTGCTACCTCGGCTTGGCCTGGGACGAGCCGGCGGTGTCGCTGCTCGACCCGGCGGTCTGCGACGGTGACCACACCGGCCTGCTGGCCATCCACTCGCTGTCGAAGACCTCGAATCTGGCCAGCTACCGCGCCGGATTCCTGACCGGTGACCCGGCCCTGGTGCGGGAACTGCTGGAGGTGCGCAAACATTCCGGCCTGATCGTGCCGCTGCCGGTGCAGGCCGCGATGACGGCCGCCCTCGGCGACGACGCGCACGAGCACCAGCAGCGCGAGCGGTACCGCCGCCGCCGGGAGATCCTGCGGAATGCCTTGGAGCAGGCCGGTTTCCGGATCGACGACTCGCACGCCGGGCTGTACCTGTGGTCCACCCGCGGCGAGAACGCCCGGGTCACCCTGGACGAGCTGGCCGAGCGCGGCATCCTCGCCGCCCCCGGCGACTTCTACGGTCCGACCGGTACGCAACACGTGCGGATCGCGCTGACCGCCACCGACGAGCGCATCGCGGCGGCGGTGCAGCGCCTCGCGGCCTGATCCCGGTGTTCGGCTGTTCGCCGGCAGGTGCGTTGCGGGCCTGGTCCGCCACGCCGAGCGGGCCGGCGGCCGCGATCGGACCGGGCCCCGCTCACACCAGCGGCAGGCCGAACCGCCGCCGGACCCGCATGTCGAACAGATAGGTGTTCAACGGCATCGCGCGGATCACCGGCGGCAGCCGCCGCCACACCACCGAGACGCTGCGCAGCATCAGGCGGTACCGCCGTTCGTTGCGCGCGGTCCAGGTCATCCCCATCTCGTCGCGCAGGTGCTGCGGCAGCAGCGCGGTGACCCCGAAACGGTGGAATTGCCCGAACAGCACCTGATTCCAGCGCGGCATCATCTTCAGATCGATGAGGTCGTCGAAGTACCGCCGCACCGGCTCGTCGATGGTCCGCTCGGCCAGCTTCTCGTCCCAGTACCGGTAGAAGGCCGCACGGTCCGGCGGCCACATCTCCGGCCGCATCTGCAAGGTGGTGCCGAGCCGGGCGCTGTAGCGGTAGAAGCGTTCGGCCAGTTCGGGTTCCATCGCCCCGTGCATGCGGGTGTACAGATCGTCCACACCCCAGTACAGGCAGGCGGCCACCCACAGCTGGAGCTCCGGATCGAAGGCGTTGTACTTCACCGGACTGTCCGGCCCGGAGTGCACCGGGCGATGGGATTCGTTCACCGCCCTGCGGTAGTCCGCCCGATCCGCCTCGGTGCCCATCCAGGCCACCGCGAGGTAGGTGAGGGTGGTGCGCAGCCGCTTGAGCGGATGCAGCGTCACCTTGCCGCTGTCCACGGTGCTCTCCAGCACGCCGTAGCCGACCGGCGGATGGGACAGCTGCATGATCACGTTCGCGACCCCGCCGAGGAAGGCGGCGATGCCGTCGATGTGCATCCGGGCCTCGGCCGGGGTCAGCACGGCCGGTGGGGTGGGTGGCCCGTCGAGGCGGGGCTGGGTGGACGTCATCGTCGGTCGGCTCCTCGGTCACGCGTTACCTGGTGAAGCTCGGGATGGTGAGAAACTTCTCACCTCACTTTCTCATCGAGATCATCGGGTGTCAATTGCTACAGTTCAGTCGTGGTGAAGCTGGCGAAACTGTTGCCGCTGGTCCGTGGAGCGGGCGCCGAGGACGACAATCAGGCCGCGGTACTGGACGCGGCCCTGCTGGCCTTCCTGGACTTCGGCATCAAGCGCACCAGCATGACCGAGGTCGCCCGCCGCGGCGGCCTGTCCCTGGCCACGCTGTACCGCCGCTTCGCCGGGAAGTCCGAACTGGTCCAGGCGGTCGGCCTGTGGCAGGCCCGTCGCTTCGTCGAACAGGTCGACGCCGCGGTGCAGCGCCAGATCGATCGCGACGCGGACGCCGAGGACCAGATCGTGGAGCTGTTCATCGCCTTTCTGGACGGCCTGCGCCGCAACCGCCTGCTGGAACGCCTGCTCGCCACGGAACCGGAGATCGTGCTGCCCTACCTGACCACCCGCGGCGCCCCCGTGATCGAGCTGGGCCGCGACTACCTCGCCGAATTCGTCACCCGCCTGCAAGCCGAAGGTAAACTGCCGCACTACGATCCGCTGCCGATAGCGGAGATGGTCGCCCGCACCTCACTGTCCCTGGCGCTGACCCCGCAAACGGTGATCCCGATCGACGACGACGCGGCCGCCCGCCGCTTCGCCCGAGCCCACGTGGTACCGGGCTTCCTGGTGTAGTCCGCCCCCCGTTTAGGCTGGGTGGATGTCGTTCGGATCGCTGCCGCTG
Source organism: Nocardia sp. alder85J (assembly GCF_020176955.2). GTDB lineage: Bacteria > Actinomycetota > Actinomycetes > Mycobacteriales > Mycobacteriaceae > Nocardia. The sequence continues at coordinate 300,019 of NZ_JAIUCZ020000007.1, read as the reverse complement.
CTGCGCTCGCTGAACCCGGCCGCCGTGGCCGCCGGGGCGGACCTGCCCGATGCCGTCACCATCGACGGTGTCACGTTGTCGCGCAGCGATCTGATCGGCGCGGCCACCTCGGTGGCGGAGCGGGTGGCGCAGGCGCGCCGGGTGGCCGTGCTGGCGCGGCCTACCGTGACGACGGTGCTGGCGGTCGTCGGCTGCCTGATCGCCGGGGTCACCGTGGTCCCGGTGCCGCCGGATTCCGGAACGGCCGAACTCGACCACATCCTCCGCGATTCCGGCGCACAGGCCTGGCTCGGAGAGTCGCCCGAGGGAACGGCGCTACCGGTGCTGCCGGTGCGCCGCCACGCGCGCTCATGGCACACCTACACCGAACCCTCCTCGGACTCCACGGCTTTCGTGCTGTACACCTCCGGCACCACCGGGGCGCCGAAAGGAGTGCTGCTCAGTCGCGGCGCCCTCGCCGCCGGCCTGGACGCACTGGCCGAGGCCTGGGCATGGACTTCGAAAGATGTTCTGGTGCACGGGCTCCCGCTGTTCCACGTACACGGCCTGATCCTCGGCCTACTGGGCCCGCTGCGAGTCGGCAGCCCCCTGGTCCATACCGGAAAACCGACCCCCGCGGCCTACGCGGCCGCCGCGGGCACCCTCTATTTCGGCGTGCCGACCGTCTGGTCCCGGATAGCCGAAGACCCTTCCGCCGCAAAGGAATTGGCAGCAGCGCGACTGCTCGTATCGGGCAGCGCCCCACTGCCGGTCCCGGTGTTCGAGAAGTTGCGCGAGCTGACCGGCCTGACCCCGATCGAGCGATACGGCATGAGCGAAACCATGATCACCCTCTCCACCCGTGCCGACGGCGAGCGCCGCCCCGGCTGGGTGGGCGTCCCGGTCGCCGGCGTGCAGACCCGTCTGCGCGACGAGGCGGGTGCCGATATCCCGCACGACGGCGAAACCGTCGGCGGCTTGCAGGTCCGCGGCCCCATGCTGTTCGACGGATACCTGGGCCGCCCCGAGGCCACCGCCGCCTGCTGGACCGAGGACGGCTGGTTCGTGACCGGCGACGTCGCCGTGATCGCCCCCGACGGATTCCACCGCATCGTAGGCCGGGAATCGGTGGACCTGATCAAGTCCGGCGGCTTCCGGATCGGCGCCGGCGAGATCGAAACCGCCCTGCTGGGCCATCCCGACGTCGCCGAAGCCGCGGTGGTCGGCGTACCCGACCCCGACCTGGGACAACGCATAGTCGCCTTCGTGGTCCCCCGCGAAGGCGCCCCGGATTCCCTGCCGCAGCACCTGATCAACCATGTGGCGCAACAACTCTCGGTACACAAGCGCCCCCGCGAAGTACGCCTGGTACAAAGCCTGCCCCGCAACGCGATGGGCAAGGTCCAGAAGAAGCAACTGACCTGACCGTCACCGCGCGATGCGCACGCGAGTTGCCGTTGACCTCAACCTAGCTAGAGGTCCTAGGCTGATCATCATGATCGCAACACTGTCGCCCGCCCAGATCGAGTACATGCTCAGCCAGCGGCTCGGCCGTCTGGCCACCGTCCGTCCCGACGGTTCACCGCAGAACAACCCGGTCGGTTTCCAGTACAACGCCGCACTCGGCACCATCGACATCGGCGGCCACAACCTCGGCGCCTCCCAGAAGTTCCGCAACCTGACGAAGGAACCCCGAGTCTCGTTCGTCATCGACGACATCAAATCCGTCCAGCCCTGGCAGGTCCGCATGCTCGAGATCCGCGGCACCGCAGAAGCATTGCGAGATGTGCAGACCTACGTCACCGGCGGCACCCCCGAACTGATCCGCATCACCCCCACCCGAATCATCGCCTTCGGCATCGAATAACCCGCCCCCGCCCCCGCCCGCCCCGCATCCCGTCACCAATCCCCACCCCCGGCAACCCAGTTCGTTGCCCGCCTCACTTCGACCCCGGTCACTCCCAAGCAGGCCCGGACCCTCAAGATTCTCTTCCCGCCCCAGCTCTCCAACGCGGTCACCAACAAGCAGGCCCGACATTAGGCCCGCCCGCTGAGGGCCCGGTCACCCCCCCAGTAGGCCCAACGTTAATGTTCTCGGCCCGTCTCGATTCTGGACTGACGGAGCGGGGGAGCGAAGCGGAGGAGCGGAGGAGGGAAGAATCGAGACTGAGGGGCCGAGAACCCGCCGGAGCGAAGCGGAGGCCAAAAATACAGCCGGTCACCCCCCAAGAAGGCAAACCCTCAGTATCCCCACCCCAACACAGATCCCCCCCGTCGTCAGTCCCCGTCTCGGCTCACTCCTAGCCGGCCACCCAACAACCGCCCCCTCCCCCCGACCCCTCAATTAGCGTGCAAGGCGGCGTTCAACTCGATCCCGGTCCCCTTCCGAGGCACCACCTCCACGGCCCCCGACAACGAGTTCCGCCGGAACAGCAAATTGGACCGCCCCGACAACTCCGCCGCCTTCACCGAACCACCATCCGGCAGCGCCACTTTGGTCCCCGCGGTGACATACAGCCCCGCCTCCACCACACAGTCGTCCCCGAGCGAGATCCCGATACCCGCATTGGCCCCGAGCAGGCACCGCTCACCGATCGAGATCACCTCTTTACCACCCCCCGACAGCGTCCCCATGATCGAGGCCCCGCCGCCGATGTCGGACCCGTCCCCGACCACCACCCCGGCCGAGATCCGCCCCTCCACCATCGACGCGCCCAGCGTCCCGGCATTGAAGTTCACGAACCCCTCGTGCATGACCGTGGTCCCCTCGGCCAGATGCGCACCCAGCCGCACCCGATCCGCGTCGGCGATCCGCACCCCGGAAGGCACCACATAGTCCACCAGCCGCGGAAACTTGTCCACGCCGTACACGGTAACGGCCCCCCGAGCGCGCAACCGGGCCCGCACCAGTTCGAACTCCTCCACCGCACAAGGCCCGTGATTGGTCCACACCACATTCGCCAGCAACCCGAAGATCCCGTCCAGGTTCTGCCCGTGCGGCCGCACCAGCCGATGCGACAGCAGATGCAACCGCAGATAGATGTCATGAGTGTCGACCGCCGGCGCAGACAGATCCGCGATGGTGGTACGCACCGCCACCACATCCACCCGCCGAGCCTCGTCGAACCCGACCAGCTCACCGAATCGCGCGTACTCGGGATCGGCCGGTTCCAGCCGCTGCGTCCCGGCCGCGTCGAACTCGCCCAGCTCGGGGTACGGATACCAGGTGTCGAGGACCGTGCCGTTGACGGTCACCGTGGCCAGGCCGACTGCCGTTGCTCCCTGAATACTCACGCGCCGAGTCTAGGTGAGCCCCGACCCCCGGCACGCGCGGGAGCCCGCCCCGACCGGGACGCGCCGACACAATGAACGCCAGGTATCCGCCCGGTGACGCCCCGACCGAAGTGGGCGATATCACAGGTGAACTGCTGGTGATCGAAGGCCACCGGATCACACAGTGGAACAGGGGGAAACCCAAGACAACACCTAGGCTGGCTCGAATGACGACGATCGATCTGCACGCGGACCCCATTGCGCTCACCGCCGCCCTCGTGGACATCCCGAGCGTCTCCCGGGACGAGGCCGCCATCGTCGACGTCGTCGCCCGCGCACTGCGGGAGCAGACCGAGGGTTTCGAGGTGGTGCGGCACGGCAACACCGTGCTGGCCCGCACCAGCCGCGGCCTGCCCACCCGGGTGATCCTGGCCGGGCATCTGGACACCGTGCCGATCGCCGACAACGTACCGGGCCGCTTCGAGGTCGACCCGCACGGCAACGAGGTGCTCTACGGCTGCGGCACCTGCGACATGAAATCCGGTGACGCGGTGTTCCTGCACCTGGCCGCCACCGTCGCCGACCCGGTGTGCGACCTGACGCTGATCTTCTACGACTGCGAGGAGATCGCCGCGGAATACAACGGCCTCGGCCGCATCGAACGCGAACTGCCGGAATGGCTGAACGGTGATCTGGCGGTGCTGGGCGAGCCGTCCGGCGGCTGGATCGAGGCCGGTTGCCAGGGCACCATGCGGGCCAGGCTCACGGTGACCGGCACCCGTGCGCACACCGCACGAGCCTGGCTGGGCGACAACGCGATTCACCATCTGGCCCCGATCCTGGACCGGCTGGGCGGCTACCGGCCCCGCGAGGTCGACCTGGACGGTTGCGTCTACCGCGAGGGCCTGTCCGCGGTGCGTGTCTCCGGCGGGGTGGCCGGCAACGTGGTGCCCGACGAGGCCGAGGTGGACGTCAACTTCCGCTTCGCCCCCGACCGCACCCTGGACCAGGCGACCGAGCACGTGCGCGAGGTGTTCGACGGCCTGGCACTGGATTTCGAGCGCACCGACGGCGCCCCCGGCGCCCTGCCCGGCCTGTCCGCGCCCGCGGCCAAGGATCTGGTGGAAATGGTGCACACGCACGGCGGCGGCGGGGTGCGCGCCAAGTACGGCTGGACCGACGTCTCCCGCTTCGCCGCCCGCGGCATCCCCGCGGTGAACTTCGGCCCCGGCGACCCGAATCTGGCGCACAAGGTCGATGAGCACGTGCCCACCGGTCAGATCACGATGGTGTCCGACATCCTGCGCAGTTACCTGACCGGACAGGCGGTCTGACCGAGCGGCCCCGGCCGGCGGGATTCCCGGCCGCGTGAGCGCCGGTCGCCGCGATTGCGGACCGGTAGCGTTGGCGGCATGTCCGACGCCGTACCCGAACCCACCCGTACCCCCAGCTCCGCGCCGAAGATGCGCGGCCCGATCCAGTTGCGCGGCGATCTGAAGCGTGGCGGCGGTACCACCGACGCCCATCTGCTCGACGGCCGCGGTCCCACCGATTGGGTGCACACCGATCCGTGGCGGGTGCTGCGGATCCAGAGCGAATTCGTCGAGGGTTTCGGCGCGCTGGCCGAAGTGCCCAGGGCGGTGGCGGTTTTCGGCTCGGCCCGCACCTCGGCCGACTCCCCGGAGTACCACGCGGCACAGGCGATCGGCGCGGCGCTGACCCGGGCCGGATTCGCGGTGATCACCGGCGGTGGTCCCGGCATCATGGAGGCCGCCAACCGCGGCGCCTGCGAGGAGGACGGGCTGTCGATCGGCCTGGGCATCGAGCTGCCGTTCGAGCAGAGCCTCAACGAGTGGGTGGATCTGGGCATCAACTTCCGCTACTTCTTCGCGCGCAAGACGATGTTCGTGAAGTACTCGCAGGCATTCATCTGCCTGCCCGGCGGTTTCGGCACCCTCGACGAGTTGTTCGAGGCGCTGACCCTGGTGCAGACCCGCAAGATCACTCGCTTCCCGATCATCTTGTTCGGCACTCGGTACTGGTCGGGACTGATGGACTGGCTGCGTGATTCGCTGCTGGGCTCGGGCAAGATCGCACCGGGGGATCTGCAACTGCTTCATGTGAGCGACAGCGTGGACGAGGTGGTCGACATCGTGCTGCGGGCCGCCGAGACGGCCGCCGCCGAGGATGCGATCGGGACGGAGGACAAGTGGTGAACGAGCGGACCGGCGATTCGGCGGCCTATGCCGTCTGTGTCTACTGTTCGGCCAGTGTCGAGGACGCCGCGGCGCTGCGGCTGGCCGCCGAGGTGGGCGCCGAGATCGCCCGGCGCGGTTGGCGATTGGTGTCCGGCGGCGGCCGGGTATCGATGATGGGCGCGGTCGCGACGGCCGCGCGGGCCGGGGGCGCGCACACCGTCGGGGTGATCCCGAAGCGGCTGGTGCACCGCGAACTGGCCGATATCGACGCCGACGAACTGATCGTCACCGACACCATGCGCGAGCGGAAGCGGATCATGGAGGACCGCGCCGACGCCTTCCTGGCCCTGCCCGGCGGCATCGGCACCCTGGAGGAGTTGTTCGAGGCGTGGACCGGTGGGTATCTCGGTCAGCACGAGAAGCCGGTGGTGGTACTCGATCCGGACGGGCACTATCGTGGTCTGTTCGACTGGCTGGACGGGCTGACGGCAACCGGATTCGCCGGGCGCGCGGCGCTGGACCGAGTTACCGTGACCGCGGAGATCGACGCCGCTTTCGCGGCGCTGCACGGGAATTCACCCGGGATGGAGGAGACACGGTGACCACAGCGGCAACCTTCGGCCTGCTGGATCTGGCCCGCCGCCTGCCCGGCATGGTGCCGGATCTGCCGGGGATGGCGCAGTCGGCGCGGCGCATGCTGGTCGCGCCGGACGACCGGGTCTCGGCCGGGTTGCTGTTCCAGCAGGTCGTACAACGGGTTCCGAGCCGGCCGTTCCTGCGGTTCGAGGATCGCAGCTACACCTACGGCGAGGCCAATGCCGAGGTGAACCGGTACGCGAGCGTGCTGACCGCCCGCGGGGTGGCCCGCGGCGACGTGGTCGGGGTGCTGATGACCAACCGGCCCGAGACGCTGTTCCTGGTGCTGGCCACGGTGAAACTCGGTGCGACCGTGGGCCTGCTCAACCCCAACCAGCGAGATCGGGTGCTGGCACACAGTTTCCGGCTGCTCGACAGCGTGCTCAACGTGATCGGCGACGAGTGCCGGGAGGCGGTGGAGTCGCTGTCCGAGCCGGTCCCGAACGACGTGTCCGCGACCGAGTTGCAGCAACTGGCCCGCACGGCCGAGGCCGCGAATCCGCCGGTGTGCGAGGACATCCGGGCTCGTGAGCGGGCCTTCCTGATCTTCACCTCGGGCACCACCGGCCTGCCGAAGGCCAGCGTGATGACCCATCTGCGGTGGGCCAAGGGCGCCTACGGGCTCGGCGGCCTGGGTGTGCGGCTGCGCTCCTCCGACACCCTGTACTGCTGTCTGCCGCTGTACCACAACAACGCGCTGACCGTCGCGCTCGGCGCGGTGCTGCGCGCGCGGGCCACCTTCGCGCTGGGCCGGAAGTTCTCCGCCTCCGGATTCTGGAACGAGGTGATCGCGACCCGGTCCACGGCGTTCATCTACATCGGCGAGCTGTGCCGGTATCTGCTGAACCAGCCGCCGCGGCCGCAGGAGCGCGAGCATGCGGTGCGGCTGGTGGTGGGCAACGGGCTGCGGCCGGAACTGTGGGACGAGTTCGAGGCCCGGTTCGGCATCCACCGCATCATCGAGTTCTACGGCGCCAGCGAGGGCAACGCCGCGTTCGTGAACGCCTTCGGGCTGCCCCGCACCGCCGGCTACTGCCCGCTGCCGTTCGCCATCGTCGAATTCGACGACGCCACCGGCAAGGCGAAACGCCATCCGGACGGCCGGGCCCGGCGGGTGCCGCACGGCGGCGTCGGACTGCTGCTGACCAAGGTGACCGCGGTTTCCCCGTTCGACGGTTACACCGACGCCGCCGCCACCGAGACCAAACTGGTCCGCGACGCCTTCGAGGACGGCGACGCCTGGTTCGACACCGGCGATCTGGTCCGCGATCAGGGCATGCATCACATCGCCTTCGTCGACCGGCTCGGCGACACCTTCCGCTGGAAGGGTGAGAACGTCGCCACCACCGAGGTGGAGGGCGCCTTCGACGGCGTGGACGGGATCACCGGAGCGGTCGTCTACGGCGTGGACCTGCCCGGCGCCGACGGCAGGGCCGGGATGGCCGCGGTGACGTTGCGTCCCGGCGCCGGCCTCGACGGCGCCGCACTGGCCGCTCACCTGTACCGGCAGCTGCCCGGTTACGCGCTGCCGCTGTTCGTCCGGGTCGTCGACGAGTTGGAGACCACCTCCACCTTCAAGAGCCGCAAGGTGGACCTGCGCAAACAGGGCTACGCGCCGGGCGGCGACAGCGCGGTGTACGTGCTGGCCGGGCGCGCCGAAGGCTATCTGCCCTATTACCCGGCCTATCCCGAGGAGGTCGCGACCGGTTCGATGCCCCGGCCCTGACCGGGAGTATCCGCGCCGGACGCCACGAATATCGTCGCCGAACGCAGGGATCATCCACAACGAACGTCGTGAGTATCCGACCTGTCCGCGGGTATTCCCGGTGGTGACCCGACGGCTGTGCGGAGGCGGATCTGTGATCAACTGGATGTGACGTGTGAGACGTTGGGCCAGGGAAGGCGGACGGGCATGAGCTCCGTGGTGTTGTCCACCTTGTGTGGGAGGCCGGTACCCACCGATCGGGCGCTGGTCATGGCGATCGTCAACCGGACCCCGGATTCGTTCTACGACCGGGGCGCCACCTTCAGCGACGAGGCGGCCATGTCGGCCGTGGCGCGGGCGGTCACCGAGGGGACGGATCTGGTCGACATCGGCGGGGTGAAAGCCGGGCCGGGCAGCGAGGTGGACGCCGCGGAGGAGGCCCGCCGGGTGGTCCCCTTCGTCGCCGCCATCCGCGAACGCTATCCGGACCTGCTGATCAGCATCGACACCTGGCGCAGCGAGGTGGCGCGGGCCGCGGTCGCCGCCGGCGCCGACCTGATCAACGACACCTGGGCCGGCGCCGATCCCGAGCTGACCGCGGTTGCCGCGGAACTGGGCGCGGGCATCGTGTGCAGCCACACCGGCGGCGCGCAGCCGCGCACCCGGCCGCATCGGGTGCGGTACCAGGACATCGTCGCCGAGGTCACCGATGCCGTGGTGGCCGCCGCGGAGGCCGCCGCGGCGGCGGGGGTGAGCAAGGACGCGATCCTCATCGACCCCACCCACGACTTCGGCAAGAACACCTATCACGGGCTCGAACTGTTGCGCGCAGTGGACGTTCTCGTTAAAACCGGATGGCCGGTCTTGATGGCGCTGAGCAACAAGGATTTCATCGGAGAGACTCTCGGTGTCGGGCTCTCCGAGCGATTGGAGGGCACGCTGGCGGCGACGGCGTGGTCGGCGGCGGCGGGCGCCCGGGTATTCCGCGTCCACGAAGTCGCCGCGACCAGGCGGGTGGTGGACACGATCGCTGCGATCCAGGGCCTGCGGCCCCCCGCACGAACTCTGCGAGGTCTGGTATGACGACCAACTCCCAACCGACCGTTCCCGAATCCCACGACTCGCGCCGCGCCGACACGGCTGGCTGGGCTCGCTCGCACACCTGGGACCGCCCCGGCTGGACGGTCGAGGAGCTGGTCACCGCCAAGCACGGACGGACCGTCTCGGTGGTGCTGCCCGCCCTGAACGAGGAGGCGACCGTCGCCGACGTGGTGGCCAGTATCCGGCCGCTGCTCGGCACGCTGGTCGACGAACTGGTGGTGGTCGACTCCGGTTCCACCGACGCCACCGCTGCCCGGGCGCGCGCGGCCGGTGCCCGGGTGGTGACCCGCGAGGAGGCGGTGCCCGAACTGGACCCGCTGCCCGGCAAGGGTGAGGTGCTGTGGCGGTCGCTGGCCGTCACCAGCGGCGACCTGGTGGCATTCGTGGACTCGGATCTGATCGACCCCGATCCGATGTTCGTGCCGAAACTGCTCGGCCCGCTGCTCACCGTCGACGGCGTGCAGCTGGTGAAGGCGTACTACCGCCGCCCGCTGCGGCACGGCGAGACGGTCGACCACCACGGCGGCGGCCGGGTCACCGAACTGGTCGCGCGGCCGCTGCTGGCGGCGCTGCGGCCCGGACTGTCCTCGGTGCTGCAACCGCTGGGCGGCGAGTACGCGGGCACCCGCGACCTGCTCACCGCGGTCCCGTTCGCCCCCGGCTACGGCGTCGAGATCGGCCTGCTGCTGGACACCTACGACCTGCTGGGCCTGTCGGCGCTGGGCCAGGTGAACCTCGGCGTCCGCACCCACCGCAACCGCCCGCTGTCGGACCTGGGTGTGATGAGCCGCCAGATCATCGGAACCATGCTGGGCCGCACCGGAATTCGCGACTCAGGCGCCCCCCTCACCCAATTCCCGCTGGTAGCAGGCGAATTCACCGCCCTGCACACGGATGTCTCACTGGCCGACCGCCCCCCGATGAACACCATCCGCCCCGACCGCATCGCGGCATAACCGAGCCCCCACGCGGGGCCCGCCCCGGCTACCCGAACCCCCGCGCAGGCACCCCGGCGAGTAACCGAGCCCCCACGCGGGGCCCGCCCCGGGCCTGGACTGACGGAGGCGGGGGAGCGAAGCGGAGGAGCCGGAGGAGGGAAGGACCGGGGTCACGAGGGCCCCGCCGCCGGAGCGAAGCGAAGGCCAAAGACACAGCTCACCGCTCGTGGCGGTAGATGGGGGTCAGCAGGTCGGCCTCCAGGGGTTCCCCGGTGTTGCGGTCGTAGCGGACCCCGACCACCGCCGAGAACGGATGCAGCCCGGCCCGCTCGTGCAGGGTCGCCAGCCGGGTGGCCAGCAGCCGGATGGCGCCGAGCGAGCCGGGCGGGTGCAGGCCGTCGATCACCAGCACCGTGCCCTTGCCGTCGGGCCGGGGCAGCCGGGCCAGATAGGCGATGTCGTACGGTTCGGTGCCGCCGGGCCGGTACACCCGGCGGGCCGCCCGGTCCTCGATACCGCGGCGGACCCGGCCGGCCCGGGCCACCGTGCGCCGCAGCCGGGGATCGGCGGCGACCAGGTAGCGCAGGCTCGGCGACAGCTCCGGGCCGCCGAGGATGATCAGCCCGTCCCGGTCGATGTCCAGCGGGCGGCCGGGCAGGAAGCGTTCCACGTTGGCCGCGAAACCCAACTCCCGCAACAGTTCCGCGAGCCGGTGCGGGGCCGCGGCATCGGGTGCGCCGATCAGGGGCGCGGCGCGGGTGGTGGCCCGCACGTCCGGGGTGAGCACGGTGAGCGGGCCGTGGCCGAAGAACAGTCCCTCCGGGACCGGCCCCTGCGTGCTCACCTGATGAATTCGGGCCCGCGAGAGTCCCGCGGCCGCACCAATTCTGGCGAACGTCCACCCCTCGGCGTGTAGTTCGCGGATCACGGCTCGCCGGATGCGCGTGAGTTCGTTGATGGTCTGCTGCGCCTGGGCGACCCCTTCGGTGGCTGCCTTGAGACGTTCGACCCTGTCCTCTATCGCGAACACCCGTGCGACCTCATCGGCCGACATGTGCGAAGTCTAGATAGCTCGACAGCCGGATGCGTCTAGTCCGGTTGACATCACAGCATTCGGAGCACTGCCCCGGCGCCCTCAGGTGGCGTCGAAATCGATCGGCGGTTTCTCGTTGCGGGCCAGCGGTTTCGGCGGCTCGGGCGGGGTGTGGCCGAGCGCCGGGGAGGGGTCGGAGAGGGTGGCGCCGAACCCGCCCGATGGCTCCTTCACGCCACCGAAATTACCGCTGAACAGCGAATCGTCGCCGTCGAGTAGATGTTTGGTGACCATCGAGCGCGGGGTCATCCTACGCAGCCCCTCGAGTGGTTTGCGCAACTCGTTGAGTTCCTCGAGTGGTTTGCGCAATTCGTCGAACTCCGGGCCCAGTTCGGTGCGCAGTTGGCTGGTGGCGCCATTGGCGTAGTCGCGCACCTGCCGCAGGCTCTGTGCGGTCCAGCGGATCGCACCCGGCAGTCGCTCCGGGCCGAGGATCACCAAAGCGGCGACCACCAGGATCACCATCTCGGGCCAGCCGATATTGAACATGAGACCAGGTTACTGGGGTTGCTGGGGAGCGTTCTTGTCGGATTCCAGCGTGACCGGAACATCGACGCGACGGCCGTCCCGGATCAACTGGAACGTGACAGTCTCGCCGATCCGGTGACTCTGGACCGCGACGCTCAATTCGGCCGGATCCGCGACGTCACGGTCGCCGACCCGGACGATGATGTCGCTTTCCGCGATGCCGGCCTTGGCCGCCGGACTGTTGGCCACCACGTCCTGCACGGCGGCCCCGCTCATCACGTCGTTCTCCACCTGCTGGGTCTTGGCCGACACGCCCAGCCACGGGTGGTACACCACCCCGTCGCGGATCAGCGTCTGCGCGACCGACTGCACCAGATCGACCGGAATCGCGAAGCCCAGGCCGACCGAGCCGCCGCTGTCGCTGCGGATGGCGGTGTTGATGCCGATCAACCGGCCCTGGCCGTCGACCAGCGCGCCACCGGAGTTGCCGTGGTTGATCGCGGCGTCGGTCTGCACCGCGTCGAAGGCGCCGGCGGTGTCGTCGCCGGCCTCCGGGCTCTCCTTGATGGGCCGGTGCAGGGCGCTGACGATGCCGGAGGTGACGGTCTTGGTCAGGCCCAGCGGCGAGCCGACAGCCAGCACGTCGTCGCCGACCTGCACGTCGTCGGAGCGGCCCAGCCGCGCGACGGTGAGATTCTTCACGTCGACCTTGAGCACCGCCAGGTCGGTCTTCGGATCGCGGCCGACCAGCTTGGCCGGGACCCGGGTGCCGTCGGAGAAGGTGACCTGGATCTTGGCCCGGCCGGACTTGTCGGTCGCGGCCATCGAGATGACGTGGTTGTTGGTGACGATGTAGCCGCCGCCGTCGATCACCACGCCGGAACCGAGGGCGCCGTTGTCACCGACGGTCTCGCGGATCGAGACCACCGAGGGCAGCACCGCGTCGGCCACCGCGGCTACCTGGCCGTGCGGCTTCTCCGGGGCGGCGTCCTGCTGCAAGGTGACCTTGCGCGAGGTGAGGGTGGAGGCGGTCTCGGCGGTGAGCCGGCCGACCAGACCACCGGCCACGCCGACGACCACCGCGACGGCGGCCAGCGCCGCCAGCGCCTTCGGCGCCACCTTGCCGCCGAACAGCACCTCGCGCGCGCTGAGCCGGATGCCCGGGGCCAGTGGCTGCGGGCGCGGGACGGACAGGGCCGGCCCGCCGAGCGCGGCGGCAGCCGCCGGATCGCGCCACGGATCTGCGGGCGCGGCCGGGGTGGCCGAGTCGGTGTCGGCCTCCGGATCACGCTGGAGCACTTCGGTGGAACCGGCCGGGCGACCGAACGCCTCGGCCAGCACCCCGTCCGGCGGGCGGTTGACCAGTTCGACCTCACCGGGCCGGGGTGCGGCCGCGGTGGGTGCGGGGAGTTCGAAAGATCCGGCCAGACCCTCGGGCCGCGCGAACGCGCGGGCGGTGGGCTGATCGACCTCGGGCCGGTACACCGGACGCGGGCCCAGCACCGGGGCGTCCGACGGACGCAGGCTCGCACCGTTGCCCGCCGTGCCCTCCGGCCGCGCATCGTCGGTGGCCGCCTGTGGCGCATCGCCGGTGGCCGCGGCCTGAGAATCGTGGGTGGTGGGCTGCCCCCCGGACACCGCATCGGCGTGTTGCGCCTCGGGCGCGGTCCGGTCGCCGGAATTCGATGCCGCCGGTTGGCTTCCGGTGTTGGTCGATTCGGTGGTCACGGACTGAACTCTACTTGCGCCACCACCCGGTCCACCGCCTGCTGTCCGAACTGATTTCGCGGTTCGTCTGCGAGACGAACCGGAACGAATCAGCGCGCAGGCCGAGGAAACTCGAGCCGCGCGACATGCCCTCCATACCGGGGGCGGACAGGCTTTCGGGACCGGGCAGATTCTCGGGACCGGCGAGATGGGCCAGGGGAATTCGGCTCAGCGTGTCGTGCAGGCCGAGCGGTGCGGAGATCTGACGCTGCGCGGCCTGGCGCAGGGCGATGCGCGCCTGCTGCTGGGCCTCCACCTCGGCGGCACATTCCGGGCACTTGGCCAGGTGCTGTGCCGCGCGCAGGTAGGGATTCATGCGCAGCTCGCCGTCGACATAGGCGGCGATGGCCTCGGTGGCCAGATGCTCGGTGGCGGCGAATCGAGGTGGGCGCACCGATGCACGACCAGCCCGACCGGGCTCGCGACCTGCCGAGGCAGCCTCCTCGCCACTCATACGGTGTACACCCTTCCGACGGAGCGAAATCTACGCCGAGTGCGGCCCGCACGCGATGCGGAGAATCACCCGACTTTCTCGTCAGCGGCAAACCACTGTTGAGATCCATTATGCGCAAGGTACTCCCGCAGTGCCTGACGGCCGCGATGGATCCGGCTGCGCACCGTCCCCAACTTGACGCCCAGCGTGGCGCCGATCTCCTCGTAGGACAGGCCCTCGATGTCGCAGAGCACCACGGCCGCGCGGAATTCCGGGGCCAGCGAATCCAGGGCGGATTGCAGGTCCGGGTCCAGCCGGGCGTCGTGATACGCCTGCTCCGGGCCGGGGCCCTCCGACGGCACCCGATCGTAATCGTCGGGCAGCGCCTCCATCCGGATGCGATTGCGGCGGCGCACCATGTCCAAGAACAGATTGGTCGTGATGCGATGCAGCCAGCCCTCGAAGGTGCCCGGCTGATAGCTCTGCAGGGACCGGAAGACGCGGATGAACGTCTCCTGGGTGAGGTCCTCGGCGTCCTGCGGGTCGCCGGTGAGCCGGTAGGCCAGCCGGTACACCCGGTCGGCGTGCTCGCGGACCAGATCGTCCCAGGACGGCATCATGGTCCGGTCGCCGGTGGCGTCGAAGGCCGCGGTGCCGGAGAGCGCGTCGAGTTCTTCCGCCTCGGCCATCGCCTCGATCTCGGCGAGAGCCTGGGCCGCCTCGGCCATCGGTACATCGACCGTGTCGGTCACCGGGACATCCGCCGCGTCGGCCGTCGGGACACCGGCCGCGTCGGGGGATCCGGCCACGGCGGCCTCGGTGGCGCCGGGCAGCGGATAGGCGCCCGGGGCGGGGAGCTGGTATTCGACCGAATCGGTACCCGTGGGCAGCGACGATTCGGGGAGGGTGGCGTACTTGCGCGCCGCATCGACCTTGTGGATGGTGGCACCTCCTACTCGGGACCAGGGCCGGCGCTCGCACGCGGCGAGGGCCGCGCGTGTGTGGTACAACCGGACACGGTGTTCGATATTCCCGTGTCCGGATGTCTGCGCCGCCCGGCGGTCGGCCGGCCTTTGCGTAGGCACAACTCTCTCCGGTCCTGATGTGCCGGTGGTTATGAGAGGCTGAGGAACGCCTGAGAACATCGGCCGCTCGAGAAAAATCGCGGCACCGCCTCGTCACAGCCGGGCTCGGGCGGTGTCGCGCCGTTAGCCTCTTAGCCGTGACCCTCATACCTCCGGCCGCCACACCGTCGCCGGCCGAGCTTCCGGCGTCGGCCCTGCAACGCAACCTCGCGTACGTGGAGGAATCCGTCGTCGAGGACGAGATCCTGCAGGCGGCCCGGGAACGGGCGAACGAACTGGGCGCCGCGCCGGTCGCGCCGTCGGTGGGCGCGCTGCTCACCATCTATGCGCAGGTGCTGGGCGCGCGATCGGTGGTCGAGGTGGGCACCGGGGCCGGGATCAGCGGATTGTGGCTGCTGGACGGTATGCGCGAGGACGGCACGCTGACCACGATCGACTCCGAACCGGAACATCAGCGCGCGGCGCGCGACGCCTTCCGGGCCGCGGACATCCCCCCGGCCCGCACCCGGCTGATCAACGGCCGCGCGCTGGACGTGCTGCCCCGGCTCGCGGACGGCGCCTACGACCTGGTGTTCATCGACGCCGCGCCGCTGGAGCATCCGCAGTACGTCGAGCAGGGTGTGCGGCTGCTTCGCTCCGGCGGGGCGATCCTGCTGCACAACGCGCTGCTGGGTGGCCGGGTGCCGGATCCGGCACAGCGCGATCCGGCGACCCAGGCGGTGCGGGCGGCCACCCGGGCCATCGCCGAGGATCCGCAGCTGACCAGCGTGCTGATCCCGGTCGGCGACGGCCTGCTCTGCGCCTCGCGCGGCTGATTTCTGCGCTTCGCGCGGCTGGTGTCCGCGCCTCGCGCGGCTGGTTCGACGCCCCGCGCGGCTGGTTCGACGCCCCGCGCGGCTGGTTCGACGCCTCGCACGCCCGGCTCCGGCTCTCGCGCCGCCGGTCCGGCCGGCTTCGACGGCCCGCGCGGCGATTCGGGGCCGACGCGCCCGCGAAGCGGGGACACAAGGCTCTTGCTGGCGGACTAAACAACCGTTTAATATACTGAACATGTGTTTAAAGGAGCAGCCGTACCGGAAAGATCCGCCGACGAGCTGAACACCCGCGCCCGTATCCGGGACGCGGCGATCTCGGTTTTCGGCGAGGAGGGTTTCGGGGTCGGGGTGCGTGCCATCGCCACCGCGGCCGGGGTGTCGCCCGGCCTGGTCAACCACCACTTCGGCTCCAAGGACGGCCTGCGGGGGGCGTGCGACGATCACGTTCGCGAGGTCATCCGGCGGGCCAAGCTGGACTACATGGAGCACCCGTCGCCCACCGGGCTGCTGCAATCGCTGGCCGAGATCGAGGAGTACGCGCCCTACATCGCCTACCTGCGGCGGGCCTTCGCCGCCGGCGGGGCACTGATGCTCGATCTCTACGAGCACATGGCCGCCGACGTGACCGACTATCTGCGAGCGGGCATCGCCTCGGGCGTGTTGCGCCCGCTGCGGGACGTGGACGCCACCGCGCGGTACATGGCGTACCAGAACGGCGGCGGCTTCTTCCTGTTCCTCCAGGTATTCGAGGAGCGGCAAGGTGGCCCGCTGGACTACCGCACCGCCCTGCGTGACTACGCCGAGCAGATGTTGCTGCCGGCGCTCGAGATCTACACCAACGGTCTGCTCACCGATTCGATGATGCTGGACACGATGCTCGGCGAACAGGTGGCCGGCGGGTCCGCTGCGGAACTGCGTGGTGAGCAGTAAATCCCTTCTCTGACAAGGAGATACGATGTCATCGGCAATCGTGGTCCGGGAGCTGCACAAGCATTTCGGACCGGTTCGCGCCCTCGACGGGCTCGACCTCGAGGTCGCCGACGGGGAGGTGCACGGTTTCCTCGGCCCGAACGGGGCGGGCAAGTCGACCACCATCCGGATCCTGCTCGGCATCCTCACCACCACCTCCGGTACGGCGCAGGTGCTCGGCCGCGACCCGTGGGCCGACGCCGTCGCTCTGCATCGCGAGATCGCCTACGTCCCCGGCGATGTCACGCTGTGGCCGTCGCTGTCCGGCGGCGAGACCATCGACCTGCTGGCCCGGATGCGCGGCGGCCTGGACGCCGGCCGGCGGGCCGAGTTGATCGAGCGCTTCGAACTCGATCCGCGCAAGAAGGCGCGCACCTACTCGAAGGGCAACCGGCAGAAGGTCGCGCTGGTGTCGGCGTTCTCCTCCGACGCCAGGCTGCTGCTGCTCGACGAACCCACCTCGGGCCTGGATCCGTTGATGGAGAAGATCTTCCGGGACTGTGCCCGGGAGGCGGCGGCGCGCGGGGTGACCGTGCTGCTGTCCAGCCACATCCTGTCCGAGGTGGAGGCCCTCTGCGATCGGGTCACCATCATCCGGGCCGGGCGCACGGTGGAGAGCGGCAGCCTCGCCGAGATGCGGCACCTGAGCCGTACCTCGATCACCGCCGAATTGACCGGCGACCCGGGCGATCTGAGCCGCATCGAGGGGGTCACCGATCTGAGCGTCGAGGACCACACGCTGCACTGCCAGGTCGAGGGCGCGCATCTGGGCGAACTGATCCGGGTGCTCGGCGACGTCGGGGTTCGCAGCCTGGTCAGCCAGCCGCCGACGCTGGAAGAGCTGTTCCTGCGCCATTATTCGCTCGACGGCCGTGGGGACGGGGCCGAATCCGGGCTCACGGGCGTCGGCTCCGGGACGGGGGTCGCGCGATGACCACCGCCGTCGCCCGACCGTACCGGTCGTTCGCCGAATCATCCGGCGGCAGTGCGGAATTCGCCGGACTGTGGCGGCTGCTGCGGTTGTACCTGCGCCGCGACCGGATCGTGGCGCCACTGTGGGTGCTGCTGCTGTCGCTGCCGCTGGGCAACGTCTACATCAAGAGCATCGACAAGGTCTACTCCGGTCCGGCCGCCCTGGCCTCGTTCGCGCACACCGTGAACACCAGCCCGGCCCAGCTGGCCATGTACGGGCCGATCTACGCCATCAACCTGGGCGCCTGCGGGGTGTGGAAGGCGGGGATGTTCCACACTCTGCTGGCCGTCGCCACCATCCTCACCGTCATCCGGCACACCCGGGCCGAGGAGGAGACCGGTCGCGAGGAACTGCTGGCCTCGACCCGGGTCGGCCGGTTGGCCAACCTCACCGCGGCGCTGCTGCTGGCCTGCGGCGGTGCGCTGCTGGCCGGGCTGATCGGGGCCGCGAGCATCGCGGGGGCCGGGGTACCGGGCAACGGCGCGCTGGCCTTCGGACTCGCCGAGGCCGGTTCGGGCATCGTCTTCGCGGCGGTCGCGGCGGTGGCCGCGCAACTGAGCGCGGGGGCCCGGACCGCGCGTGGCTACGCCTTCGCGGTGCTGGCGGTGACCTACACGCTGCGCGCGGTCGGCGACGCCCGCGCGGCCGACGGCCCGGCCTCCCCGCTGGTCTGGCTGTCCCCGCAGGGCTGGTCGTTGCAGGTGCGTCCGTACGCCGGTGACCGCTGGTGGGTGCTGCTGCTGCACGTGGCGGCGACGATCGTGCTGATCGCGGTGGCCTACGCGCTGCTGCGCCGGCGCGATCTCGGCGCCGGGCTGATCGCCGAGCGGCTGGGCGCGCCGGCGGCCGGGCCGCGGCTGGCCGGGCCGTTCGGGCTGGCCTGGCGGTTGCAGCGCGGCACCCTGGTGGTCTGGGTGATCGCGCTGGCGCTGTACGGGCTGCTCATCGGCGGCGTGGTGCACGGCATCGGCGGCGAACTGGGCAACAGCCGGACCGCGAACGACCTCATCGCGCGGCTGGGCGGCAGCCGGGCGCTGGAGGACGCCTTTCTGAACATCGCCTTCACGATGGTCGGACTGGGTGCGGCCGCGTACTCGATCTCGGCGGCGCTGCGGCTGCACTCGGAGGAGAGCGCCGACCGCGCCGAATCGGTACTGACCGGCGCGGTGGGCCGGATACGCTGGGTTGCATCACATCTGGTGTACGCCTTCGCCGGCCCGGCGCTGGCGCTGCTGATTTCCGGGGTGCTCGCCGGACTGCTGTACGGCGCCGCGGTCGGCGACGTCGGCGGCAAGCTGCCCGGGGTGGTGGCCGCGGCGCTGGTGCAGTTGCCGGCGGTGTGGTTCTTCACCGGGGCCACCGTGGCGCTGTTCGGGCTGGCGCCGCGCTACGCGCCGGTGGCGTGGGGGGTGTTCACCGCGGGTCTCGCGTTCTATCTGCTCGGCTCGATCTCCGGTATGCCGCAATGGGTTCTGGACCTCGACCCGTACAGTCACCTGCCGAAGCTGCCCGCGGAGTCGTTCACCGCGACCCCGGTGGTGGTGCTGGTGCTGCTGGCCGCCGCGCTGACGGCGGTGGGGCTGATCGGATTCCGCCGCCGCGATCTGGGCTGACGCGGAGCGGTCCGGCGCCGGATTCCGTCCCGGCGCCGGACCCGGATGTCGGCCGGCCCGGATATCATTGGGGCGTAGTCGGTTCGGCACGGGTGTGTGGGGAGGCGTCGTGGTTTTCCAGCGTGAGATTCTCGTCGAGGTGGCCCCGCGGGGCTGGCTGGTGCTGGCCGCGGTGGTGCTGGGCGGTGCCCTCTTCCTGGCGCTGCTGGTGTTGCTGCTCGTCAGCGGAGCCGATTTCAACAGTCCGGCGAACAATCCGCCGATCCCCAAGGGTTCCTGCTATCCGTTCTGCACGGCCAGCCCGGAGCCCCCGCCGCCGGGCTTCTGATGTCCCGGTCCGTTGCGGCCACGTTACGGTGTTGTGCCACCGGGTATTCGGTTCACATTCACTCGTGACCTGCGGCTCGTGCCGATATCATGAGTGCGGCGAATGGTTCGATCGCACCGGGAGGATCGGTGGAGGAGTCCGAGGTTTTCTACGAGGTGCTCCCCTCCGGGTGGTGGACCCTCGCGGTCGTCGCATTCGGTTTCGTGATCGCCCTGGCGCTGCTGGTCATGTTGCTGGTGAGCGGCAGCAAATTTCACGATCCGGCGGGCTCGGTGGCCACCACGCCCGGCCCCTGCTACCCGTTCTGCACGGCCATCCCGGCGCTCCCGGCCCCGGCGCTCGCGCCGTAGGCCGCGCGGGTCAGCTGTAGAGCGAGCCGAACGCGTCGCGGACCGCCGACACCCCGTCGGCGCCCTGCTCCTCGGCCGCCGACAGCACCTCGTCCACCCGCCAGTAGTTCGACGGCACCAACCGGCCCGAATTGACCGCTGTCAGCGCCAGTTCCACGGCCTCCTCCGGCTTGCCGACCTTCACCAGCGCCAGCCCGAGATCCAGTTGCGCCGAGGCGAGCCGGCGCGGCTTCGAGGCGGGGGTGGCCAGCAGCCGGTCCAGGGTCTGGCGGGCATGGAATTCCGCGGCGCTGTCGCCCAGCCAGGCCAGCGTCGTCGCCACGTAGGAGTCGAATTTGGCCGGGTCGTACCGGAAGTGGTGTTCGGGCTGCTCGGGCTGCGGTAGGGAGGACACCAGCCGGGTCAGCCGGCGCAGCGCGTCGTAGGTGCCGGCGCGGTCCTGGAGCCGGGACAGCGCCCGGCCCTCCTGTGCGGTGGCCTGGATGTACACCGAACTGCCACGCGGCGCGCACGATTGGGCCCGCCGCGACAGCTCCACCGCCTGGGAGAAATCCCCCTGGACGAGCACCTCCCAGGCGCGGGTCTCCAGGCACCAGGCCCGGATCTCCGGCTGCCCGCCCTGCTCGCCGAGTTCGTCGGCGGTACTGAGATAGACCGAGGCGGTGGACTGCTGGCCCATATCGACGTGGCAGGTGGCCGCCAGCAGCGCCAGCCAGCCGCCGGCCACCACCAGGCGGCGGTGCTCGTCGAGGGTCTTGCGGGAGTCCATCAGCATGGTGGTGTAGCGCAGGTACTCCCGCAGCCGCTGCAACAGCATCGTCGGGGCGGTGGTGGCATAGGCCGAGGACAGATCGTCGACGGCCCATTCCAGCCGCTCCACCGTGCCGGAGCCGACGTCGGAAGCGGCGGTGCGGCGGGCCAGTTCGATCGCGATCAGATCATCGGTCGTGCCGATGGCCGAGCCGCCGATCGGCGGACCCACCAGCGGAATCGTCACCTGGGGCGGGGTGTGGCCGGCGTCCGCCGCCGTGCGGGTGTCGCCGGCCGCGGCGCCCCGGCGGATCGGCAGGCGGCGCGAGCGCAACGCGGACTCGCCCTCGGCGAGGATCTGCTCGAACCGCTCCCGTACCTCCGCGCCCACCTGAACCAGCAGGGTGTCGAGCAGTTCCTGGGTGAGCGGGCGCGGCGTCACCGCCGCCAGCCCGGCTCGCCAATTCGCCACCGTGGTCATCTCCACCCCGAGGTGAGCGGCGAAATCCCGCACGGATTTCCGCGTCGCCTCCTGCAGCGCCACCGCCTCGAACCCGGTCCACGGTCTACCCAAGACCATTGTGAGCCTTACCTTATGAGCCATATGTCGGTCTGGCTTTGTGAGCCCCTGTTAACGCGATGTTTCCACCGCGTGTACACCAACAGTAGGCCAACACCAACGCCAACGCCGTGCGATTTTGCGAGGAGACCGGAACGGCGAAAGTTGAATGTGCATCCGGCGCCGAAGCCACAAATCCTTCGCAGCCGTGGCGGTGAAACCGTGGGCCGGCGATCCCGGTGGTGGAGCCCCTCCCTCCACAACAGTGTCGAGGGGTTGCTCCACAACCGCGGCGCACGTTTCCGGCGCCGGGTGCACAAGCCAGTTGGAGGTACACCATGTATGCGCCACCCTCGGATGCCCGGGACCTGTGGCTGATGTCCAGTCGCGATTGTTCTCACGAGCCCGCCGATCTCACCTACGACCGTGCCAGATTCATTCTGACCGTGCACGCCGGTCACGGTGGCCGATGCCGGCAATATCTGGCGGCGTCGGCCTTCTGCTTCCGGCGCACCGGGGAGAGATGAGGGGTCCGGCGCTCCACCGGCGGAGGTGCCGGGTGTTGCCGAACGATGGCGCACCCGGCACGTCCGTTCGTGTCGGGGTCGCCTTCTATCCTCGACCCTATGCTCACGCTGCTGTTGTACGTGCTGATCGTCGGCCTGGTGGCCGCCCTGCTGTTCCTGGTGGCGAGTGTCGTGTTCGGGCGGGGGGAGGAGCTGGGGCCGCTACCGGAGGGCACCACCGCCACGGTGCTGCCGGCGTCGAGTATCAGCGGCGCCGACGTGCGGGCGCTGCGCTTCCAGCAGGTGGTTCGGGGCTACAAGGCCGGTGAGGTGGACTGGGCGCTGACTCGCCTGGCCGCCCGCATCGACGAATTGGAGACCCAGCTCGCCCAGGCCCGGGGCGAGCAGTTGCGCACCGTCTTCGGCATCGACGCCGATGACCTGGGCAGCGACGCCCTGGAGGAAGATCTCGCGCACACGGGGGGCGAGCCCGATCCCGAGTCGGCCGGCCAGTCGACGGCCGACTCGGTATCGGATCGAGTGAACCCGCAGGTCGGGGGCCTGTCGTGAGTTCCGTGGCCGTACTTGCCGACGACAAGGTCCGCTGCGGCTGGTCGGAGTCCTCCCAGCTCTACCGCGACTACCACGACACCGAGTGGGGGCAGCCGCTGCACGGTGACGACGCGCTGTTCGAGCGGATCTCCCTGGAGGCGTTCCAGTCGGGGCTGTCCTGGCTGACGATCCTGCGGAAACGCCCGGCGTTCCGGGCGGCCTTCGACGGGTTCGCCATCGAACGGGTGGCCGAGTTCACCGAGGCCGACGCGCAACGGTTGCTGGCCGACTCGGGCATCGTGCGCAATCGCGCCAAAATCGAGGCCTGCATCGCCAACGCCCGGGCCGCCCTCGAGGTCGAGGGCGGCCTCGATCAGCTGCTCTGGTCCTTCGCCCCGCCACCGCGCCCGCGCCCGCGCACCCTCACCGACGTGCCCGCCGTTACGCCCGAATCCACCGCTCTGGCAAAGGAACTCAAAAAGCGTGGATTCCGTTTCGTGGGCCCCACCACGGCCTATGCGCTGATGCAGGCGACCGGAATGGTCGACGATCATCTGGTCGATTGCTGGGTGGGGGCTTCCGCGTGAACACGCGCCACGGCGGTCCGTTTTCGAACTCAGCTACCCGCCCAGTTCCGTGATAAGGAAGAATGGGCGTGGTGTAGCCCCCGGGCGCGGCCTGTCGCGTCCGGTGTGCTGCCTGTTGGTGACAACACGAGTTCCAAGAAAGTGCGCAGCAGACCGCGCGGATCTGGAGGGAGCAGAGGATGGCGGCCATGAAGCCCCGCACCGGGGACGGTCCCCTCGAGGCAACCAAGGAAGGGCGTGGAATCGTCATGCGGGTTCCACTCGAGGGTGGCGGGCGTCTGGTCGTCGAGCTCACGCCGGAAGAGGCCGCGGCCCTCGGCAAAGAGCTCACCGAAGTCACCAGCTAGTCGAACGATCGCACGGAGGAACGAGGACGGGCCCGGAGGCGACGAGCATCACGTCGACGGGCCCGGCAAGCGCGGACGGGGCCCGTCGGTGAACCGGCCCCGAGCCGGATCCACTGCCGCCGGACCCCGGCTCGACCCGGCCGCGTCCCAGCCCGACGCAGCCGTCTCGGGCCTCGATCCGGCTGATCAACGGCCATATTCGGCCACGGTCGGACCGGGTGCGGGCTCGTCCCGGCCCGATACGACCGGCCCCCAGCGCGGTGCGGGTGCGTTCCGGGACGGTCGGCCCGGGTCCCGATCCCGCACGACGCCGCCACCGCCCGGCGGGTCCGCGTTCCGCCTCGGCACGGTCACGACCTGGTTCGGCCCGGCCGCCTCCCGGCACGGCCGGTCCACGTCGCCGAGCGGGGTCGAATCGCGGCCGGACCACGGCACATCCGTCCCGGCCGGGGCGGCACCCGGGCCCGGCGGTTCGCCGCCTCGACCGGACCGGTTCGAGGTCGAATCACAGGTCGGCCCTGCGACATCCGAACCGTCCGGGGCCGTTCCCGAGCCCGGTGGTCCGCCGCCTCGACCGGACCGTTTCGCCCGGCTCGAGGCGGTCGCGCGGGTGCTCGCATGCCCGGAATGCGGTGCGGCGACGGCTGTCCGAGACGACTGTCTATGTTGTGTAAACGGGCATCATTTCGATATCGCCAAGCAGGGTTATGTCAGCCTGCTGACCGGGGCATCGACAAAGATGACCGGCGATTCCGGCGATATGCTCGCCGCCCGGGCCGCCTTTCAGGGGGAGGGGCATTTCACCCCGATCGTGGAAGCAGCCGCCTGGGCCGTCACGGAATCGGACACGGCCGATTCCGGCCGCACGATTCTGGAATTGGGCTCCGGCACCGGTTACTACCTGGCGAGCGTGTTGGATGCGCTGCCCACAGCTCGGGGCATCGCCCTGGACGTCTCCAAATTCGCCGCCCGCCGCGCCGCCCGCGCGCACGCCCGGGCGGCCTCCGTCCTGGCCGACGCCTGGCGTGCCCTGCCGATCCGGGACGCGACCCTGAGCCATGTGCTGTCGGCGTTCGCGCCGCGCAATCCGGACCAGGTGGCCCGGGTGCTGGCCCCCGGCGGATCGTTCGTGGTGATCACCCCGACTGCCCGGCATCTGGGCGAGCTGATCGGCCCGCTCGGCATGATCGGCGTCGACGCCGACAAGGACGCCCGCCTCGCCGAAGCCCTGTCGACCCGGTTCACCCTGCACAACCGCACGCTGGTCGAGTACCCGATGACGCTCGGCCACACCGACATCGCGAATGTCACCGCGATGGGTCCCTCCGCACACCACGCCGCCGCCGGCCGGGCCGACCGCCTCGCCGCACTGCCCGACCGGCTCGAGGTCACCGCGTCGGTCACCGTCGCCGTCCACCGCCTGCGCTGACCCGGTCGCCGCTCGGGCCGGGTCCGCCGATGTCCGCGTGATCGGGGTGGCCGACCTTCGTCGCGTATCGCACAGCGCCACGGCATGTTGCCGAGAACGCCGCTGCGGCGCGCGACGACGGTCCCGCCGGGGATGGCCGCGCGTCGGTCGGCGGTGAGCTGTTTCGCGGCGCTCGCGGTCAGCTCTTGCGGAGGCTCTCGTACAGGTGCAGGGTGTCGGCGGCGATACGGGCCCAGTCGAATTCGGTGACCGCGCGGGTGCGGCCGTCGGCGCCCATGGCGGCGGCGCGGGCCGGGTCGGCGACGACAGCGTTGACCGCGGCGGCCAGGTCGTGTTCGAACTCCTCCTGGCGGGCGCTGTCGTAGTGCACCAGGGTGCCGGTGCGGCCGTCGGCGACCACCTCGGGGATGCCGCCGACGTCGGAGGCCACCACGGCGGTGCCGCAGGCCATCGCCTCCAGGTTCACGATGCCCAGCGGTTCGTAGACCGAGGGGCAGACGAAGACCGTGGCCGCGGCGAGGATCTGGCGGACCTGTTCGGTCGGCAGCATCTGCCGCACCCAGAACACGCCGCCCCGGGTCTCCGACAGCTTCGCCACCGCCGAGGTGACCTCCGCCTCCAGCTGCGGGGTGTCCGGTGCGCCGGCGCACAGCACGAGTTGCGCCTCGGGGTCGATGTCGGCGGCGGCGGCCAGTAGATGCGACACGCCCTTCTGCCGGGTGATGCGGCCCACGAAGGCGACGATCGGACGGTCGGTGCGCAATCCCAATTCGGTGACGATGTCGCGGGTGCCCTCGGCCGGGGGACGGGGGTGCCAGGCGTGTGGATCGATGCCGTTGTGCACCACGTGGACCCGGGCCGGATCGACGGTCGGGTAGGCGTCGAGCACGTCCCGGCGCATGCCCTCGCTGACCGCGATCACGGCGTCGGCGTACTCCATCGCGTTGCGCTCCGACCAGGACGACAGTCGGTAGCCGCCACCTAGCTGCTCGGCCTTCCAGGGGCGTCGCGGCTCCAGCGAATGGGCGGTGAGGACGTGTGGCACACCGTACAGGGTGGCAGCCAGATGTCCGGCCAGACCGGTGTACCAGGTGTGTGAGTGCACCACGTCGGCGCCGCCCGCCGCATCGGCCATCCGCAGCTGCGCCGACATCATCTGTAGCGCCGAATTAGCCGCGTACAGCTGAGGATCGGGCTCGTGCACCACCGCGTCGGTGCGCGGCACACCCATGCAATGGACGGTCACGTCACACAGCGGGCGCAGCTTCGCGGCCAATTCGGTCACGTGGACACCCGCGCCTCCGTACACTTCCGGCGGGTATTCCCGAGTCATCATCGCCACCTGCAGCCGGTCCTGCTCCGATTTCGAAGGCTCGTGGCCGCCACCCGCATCGAGACTCATGGGACCAAAGTAAATCGTTCACGTCGGTGGTGACCATCCGAGTCGCATTTCGGCGGTAGGTTGACAGGGTGAGGAGTCAGCCGCACATACTCGGGATCGTGCTCGCCGGCGGCGAGGGCAAGCGACTGTTTCCGCTCACCAGGGATCGCGCCAAACCGGCGGTTCCCTTCGGGGGTGCGTACCGCCTGATCGACTTCGTGCTGTCCAACTTGGTGAACGCCGGATTTTTGCGACTCTGCGTGCTCACCCAGTACAAGTCGCATTCACTGGACCGGCACATCTCGCAGACCTGGCGACTGTCCGGGTTCGGTGGCGAGTACATCACCCCCGTACCGGCCCAGCAGCGGTTAGGCCCGCGCTGGTACACCGGCAGCGCGGACGCGATCCTGCAATCGATGAACCTGATCTACGACGAGGACCCCGACTACATCGTGGTGTTCGGCGCCGACCATGTGTACCGGATGGATCCGGAACAGATGGTGCAGCACCACATCCGATCCGGCGCGGGCGTGACGGTGGCCGGAATCCGGGTGCCGCGCAGCCAGGCCAGCAGCTTCGGCTGCATCGACTCCGACGAGTCGGGCCGCATCACGCAATTCCTGGAGAAGCCGGTGCATCCGCCCGGCACACCCGACGATCCGAACGTGACGTTCGCCTCCATGGGCAACTACGTGTTCAGCACCAAGGCACTGGTGGACGCGATCCGGGCCGACGCCGACGACGCCGACTCGGATCACGACATGGGCGGCGACATCATCCCGGCGTTGGTCGCCCAGGGCGAGGCCAGCGTGTACGACTTCGCCGAGAACGACGTCCCCGGTTCCACGGACCGCGACCGGGGCTATTGGCGCGACGTCGGCACCATCGACGCCTTCTACGACGCGCACATGGACCTGGTCTCGGTGCATCCGGTGTTCAATCTGTACAACCGGCACTGGCCGATCCGCGGCGCCACCGAGAACCTGCCTCCGGCCAAGTTCGCCCAGGGCGGGCTGGCCCAGGAGTCGATCGTCGGCTCCGGCAGCATCCTGTCCGCGGCGACGGTCCGCAATTCGGTGCTCAGCTCGAACGTGTTCGTCGAGGACGGCGCCACCGTGGAGGGCTGTGTGGTGATGCCGGGCGTGCGCATCGGACGCGGCGCGGTGGTCCGCCGCGCGATTCTCGACAAGAACGTGATGGTCGGCGAGGGCGAGATCATCGGCGTGGACCTGGACCGCGACCGGGATCGGTTCGCGGTCAGCCACGGCGGCGTCGTCACCGTCGGCAAGGGCGTCTGGGTATAACCCCGCCCGACTCCGGCCTGGACGCAACGGCGCGTCGGCCGGATCCCCACCGCACGCAATGACGCGTCGGTCGGAATCTCCCCGGACACAGTCGTCCTTCACCCGAATCTCCACCGGGCGCAGTGATGCGTCGGCCCGATCCTCCACCGGGCGCAGTGAGGTTTCGGCCCGATCCTCCACCGGGCGCAGTGAGGTTTCGGCCCGATCCTCCACCGGGCGCAGTGAGGTTTCGGCCCGATCCTCCACCGGGCGCAGTGAGGTTTCGGCCCGAATCTTCACCGGGTGCAGGGAGGCGTCGGCCCGAATCTTCATCGGGTGCAGTGATATGTCGCCGGAATTGCGGTCGCGCGCGGTGATGCGTCGGCTGGCGTTTCTCCTGGGCGCGGGTGGTGTCGGCCCGAGTCCTTGTGTGACGCGATGCGGCGGCCGGAACGCTCCCCGGACATACGCACGCGGACATACGCACGGCCGCGAGAATTCGCGGCCGTGCTCGTCGTGTGTGCTGGTGTCCTATTGGTGGCGGGTGGTGTCGATGCCCAGGGACATGCCCGCCAGGCCGCGGCGGCGGACGGCGAGGCTCTCGGCGATGTCGCGGAGGACGACGGCGGAGGCGTTGTTCGGTTTGCTCAGCACGATCGGGGTGCCCGCATCGCCGGCCTCGCGCAGTTCCTGGGTGATCGGGATCTGGCCGAGCAGTGGCACGGGTGCGCCGATGGCCTGGGTGAGGCGATCGGCGACCTCCTGGCCACCGCCGGAGCCGTAGAGGTCCATCCGGCTGCCGTCGGGCAGGTCCAGCCAGGACATGTTCTCCACCACGCCCACCACACGCTGGCGGGTCTGCAACGCCATCGCGCCGGCTCGCTCCGCCACCTCGGCGGCGGCCGGTTGCGGTGTGGTGACCACCAGGATCTCCGCGTTCGGGACCAGCTGGGCGATCGAGATCGCGATATCGCCGGTGCCCGGCGGCAGGTCCAGCAGCAGGATGTCCAGATCGCCCCAGAACACGTCGGCGAGGAACTGCTGCAACGCGCGGTGCAGCATCGGCCCACGCCACGTCACGGGTGTGTTGCCCTGGGTGAACATGGCGATCGAGATGAGCTTCACCTCGTGTGCGATCGGCGGCATGATCATCCGCTCGACCTGGGTGGGCCGCTGGTCGGTGCCCAGCATGCGCGGGACCGAATGTCCGTAGATGTCGGCGTCGAGCACGCCGACGGACAGCCCGCGCTGGGCCAGCGCGGCCGCCAGGTTGACGGTGACGCTGGACTTCCCGACGCCGCCCTTCCCGGAGGCGACCGCGTACACCCGGGTCAGCGAGCCGGGCTGGGCGAAGGGGATGACCGGTTCGGCCGCATCGCCGCGCAACTGCTTGCGCAGCTCGGTGCGCTGCTCGTCGCTCATCACGTCGAGTTCGACGGTGACCGCACCGGCACCGGGCACATCCGCGACGGCCCGGGTGACCAGGTCGGTGAGCGTGGTGCGCAGCGGGCAGGCGGCGGTGGTGAGGTAGATCCCGACGTGGACGCCACCGTCGGCGAGGATCGTCACCCCTTTCACCATGCCCAGTTCGGTGATCGGTTTGCGGATCTCCGGGTCGTTCACCTTGGCGAGAGCGCCGCGTACATCCGATTCCGTTACCACTGGCATGTCCGCGAGTTTATGCGGACCCGGTCCGGACCGGCCGCGCGGGCGGTGCCGGAGGCCGGGCCGCGGTCACATGTTGCGGTTGGCCTGGCCCGGGGTGACACCCTCGCGGTAGGCCGTCTCCCAGGCCATCACGTTCGCGACGTAGGCCATCGAGTGGTTGTAGCGCATGATGGCCCGGGACTGCTGGGCCGGATCGTTCATGTCGAGCCCGCCGTCGCACAGGTACTTCCCCGCGGTGAGGGACGCGTCGAAGATGTTCTGCGGGTCGGAGGTGCCGTCGCCCTTGCCGTCGGCGGCGAACTTGCGGTAGGTGCTCGGCAGGAACTGCATGGGGCCGACCGCGCGGGCGTAGCCGGCCATGCCGTCGAGCTCGCCGCCGTCGGTCTCGTTCACGACCTGGTTGCCACCGAGGCTGCCGTCGAGCACCGGGCCGTACACCGGGTTGATCGGATAGCCGTTCTCGTCGAGTTTGCCGTAGCCGTGGTGCGATTCGATCTGGCCGATGCCCGCCAGCTGCGCCCACGACATGTGGCAGTTCGGATCGTCCTGCGCCAGCACGCGTTCGGCGTTCTGGTAGGCGGCGTAGGCGACGCCCGGCATACCCAGCGGACCGGCCACGGCGGTGGCGGCGACCCGGTTCTCCGGCAGCGTGTTGCTGCGCACGACCGGCGGACCGGCGTGCCGGGCCACATGCATGACCGCGTCGTCGGCGGACAGCTGCCCGTCGGCGGCCGCGGCGGACAGTCGCGCCGCGGCGGCGGCGGTCTCGGAATCGCCGGCCATATGCTGCTGTTGCGGTGCGCTCAGAGCCGTGAACTCGCCGGTGTTCGCCTCGGAGGTGGCGGCCGCGCTGACCGCGACCACTCCCGCGGGAACCAAGCCGGTCAGAGCGATGAGGGTATTGGTATTGCGCCGGGCCGGCGGTTTACTGTGACGTCCCACGGTGTGGCTCTTCTCTGCTCGCTGCGAGCGTCTCTCAACGCAACACGTTGAAGGTTACCGCATCCGAGACACTTTCGTTACCCCTTCGTGACCCTGTCTCGCGTTTGCCGATCACCATGCCGGACATACGGGTTCGCGGCCGCGCGGGCGGCCGGAACCCGGCTGTCCGCGCAGGTGGAAGTCTTGGCCGACCGCGCTGTGACAGTCACGGCCGACCGCGCTGTGAGGGTACGGACGCCGCGCGGTGACCGGTTACGGCTGCCGCGCTGTGAGGGTTACGGCTGCCGCGCTGTGAGGGTTACGGCTGGCCCGGCAGCGGGATCACGATGCCGAACGGCAGTGTGATCCCGGGCGGGGGCGGCGGAGTCGCCGGAGCCGCGGGCTGATCCGGGGTGTCGGGCGACATCGGGCCGGGTTCCGGGGTCTTGCTCGGCTGCGCGTCGGCCGCTTGCGGATTCGGCGCGGGCGGCGGCACATCGGCCGCGCCCGGCGCCGCGCCGGGCTGCTGTCCCGGCTGGGCGCAGGTGGCGGGCTGCTGCGGCGCGTTCGGATCCGCGGGTGCGGCCGGATCGGCGGCCTGGCCCGGGAGTCCGGCCGCGGCACCGGGTTTCGCCGCATCCGGCGTCTGCGGTCCGGCGGTGGCCGCGGGAATGTCGGTGGTGGTCACCGGGCCGCCGGGGGACCAGCGCCGGGTGCCCAGTTCCGGGTCGCCCGGATCCGGCGGGGCCGGAACCGCGGCCGGATCACAGGGATTCGGGCGCGGCGGCGGGCAGAAGATGCCGCACGGGATCGGCGGCAGGCCCGGGATGATGATCATCACCTGCGTCGGCGCCGGAATCGTGGCCGGCGGGCGGTTGGTGGTGGTCGACGGATCGGTGGTGGGGATCGAGCTGTTGGCCGCCAGGATGTCCGGGGCGGTCGGCTGCGATCCCGGCGGGATCAGATCCGGGGAGATCGGCACCTGGGTCGGCATGCCGCCGGTGGCGTAGGCGTTCGACCAGCTCAGCACCTGCGCGGCATAGGACAGGGAGTTGTTGTAGCGCAGCACCGCTCGCAACTGCTGCTGCGGATCGCGCAGATCCAGCCCGCCCGCGCACAGATATTTCCCGGCCGCGAGCGCCGCGTCGAAGACGTTGTTCGGATCGGGGTGGCCGTCGCCGCGGCCGTCGGAGGCGTAGTGCGCCCAGGTGCCCGGGAGGAACTGCATGGGCCCGATGGCCCGGACGAAACTGCCGTCGGCGGCCTGGATCACCTCGTTGCCGGGCAGCGTGCCGTCCAGCGGCGGACCGTAGATGACGCCGATGGTGGTGCCGTTGGCGTCGGTGCGACCGCCCGCCGCGTGATTGGACTCCACTTTTCCGATGCCCGCCAGCAGATGCCAGGTGATCCCGCAGTTGGGCATCGAGGATTGCAGGGCGAGTTCGGCATTGCGATAGGCCGCCAGCACGATCTCCGGGATGCCGAGCGCACCGCCGCCGGGCAGTGAGATATCGTGCAGCGGCACGGTTCCGCCGAACAGCGGCACGCCCTGGGCGGGGCCGAGCGCGCGCAGCTTGCGCGGCGGCTCGGGCGCGGCGGGCACCAGGCCGATGGCGTCGGCATCGGTACCGTCGATACTCGCCGCCGGAGGGGCTGCCGCGGTACGGGTTCCGCTCTGAATCGGGGTGTGCACGGCCGATCCGGAAGCCAGCAGACCTGCCACCATCAACGCCGATACGGTTACTGGACCAGATATTCGCATCGACGCGCACCAACCCCTCGTAGTCGTGAGAGCGTGTGGCGGCGGCCAGGAAAACCCGGACCGATACCGACTGCTCGCGAGCAACGTGCTCCAGGTTACCCATGAGTCAGCTTGTTGTTGTCGACATTTGCGGTCAGTCGCCCTCTGTTCGGGGTCCGTTCGGGACCGTTTCGGGAGATCTGCCAGGCTGGGAGCGCTGCGCGAGCAATCCGACCCGAGGAGCAATTTCATGTCGACACGCCGTACGAGACCCGCCACCCGACGCTCGGTGCTCGCCGTCCCCGGCAGCAATCCGCGGATGATCGAGAAGGCCAAGGGGCTCGCGGCGGACGAGATCTTCCTCGATCTGGAGGACGCCGTCGCGCCCGCGGCCAAGGCCGCCGCCCGCGCGAACATCGTTGCCGCGCTCAACTCCCCGGGCTGGGGTGAGCAGATCCGGGTGGTGCGGGTCAACGACTGGACCACGCAGTGGACGTACGCCGACGTGATCACCGTCGTCGAAGGGGCGGGCGCGGAACTGGATGCGATCCTGCTGCCCAAGGTGACCGACGCCGGTCAGGTGCGGGCGCTGGATCTGCTGCTGACCCAGTTGGAGCGGGCCGTCGGCCTGGAGGTGGGCCGCATCGGCATCGAACCGCAGCTGGAGAACGCGCTGGGGCTGCGCAACATCGACGAGATCGCCACTGCCTCACCGCGGGTGCGGACCCTGGTGTTCGGCCCGG
The DNA here is from genome assembly GCF_020176955.2 of Nocardia sp. alder85J. Taxonomy (GTDB): domain Bacteria; phylum Actinomycetota; class Actinomycetes; order Mycobacteriales; family Mycobacteriaceae; genus Nocardia. Next base: position 267,828 of record NZ_JAIUCZ020000007.1, on the reverse strand, counting down.
CCGACTTCATGGCCAGTATCAATATGCGGACCCTGGTGGTGGGTGAACAGCCGGAGGGCTACGCACCCGGCGACGCCTACCACCACATCCTGATGACCATCCTGCTCGCCGCGCGGGCGCACGGCCTGCAGGCCATCGACGGCCCCTATCTCCAGATCCGCGATCTGGACGGCTTCCGGCGCGCGGCGGGCCGCACGGCGGCGCTGGGCTTCGACGGCAAGTGGGTGCTGCACCCCACCCAGATCGACGCCGCCAACGAGATCTTCAGCCCCCGCCAGTCCGATTACGATCGCGCCGAGGAGATCCTGGACGCGTACGCCTACCACACCTCCGGCGCCGGCGGCGCCCGCGGCGCGGTGATGCTGGGCGACGAGATGATCGACGAGGCCAGCGCCAAGATGGCGCAGGTGATCGCGGCGAAGGGCCGGGCCGCGGGGATGACGCGCACGACCGCGTTCGAAGCGCCGGACACCGGCCGACAGGACTAGGATGTCCGTGTTATGACCAATCCCTTGGGCAACGCGAACCGCAATCGGTCGGGCCTGCCGACCCCGCCGTCGGGGTGGCCGGTCGGCTCCTACCCGACCTACGCGGAGGCGCAGAAGGCCGTCGACTATCTGGCCGACAATCAGTTCCCGGTCGAGAACGTGACCATCGTCGGCGTCGACCTCATGCAGGTCGAGCGGGTGCTGTATCGGCTCACCTGGGGCAAGGTCGTCGGCGGGGGCATGGTGTCCGGCGCCTGGCTGGGATTGTTCCTGGGCCTGCTGCTGAGCCTGTTCACCAGCGGCGGCGCCCTCGGCCCGCTGGTGGTCGGCCTGATCGGTGGTGTCATCTTCGGCGTGATCTCCACCTCGATCCCGTACGCCGCCACCCGCGGTCAGCGCGACTTCGCCTCCACCATGCAACTGGTGGCCGGCCGCTACGACGTGCTGTGCGAGCCGAAGGCGGCCGAGCAGGCGCGTGACATGCTGGCCCGGCTGGCGCTGTAGGCGCATGCCGGTCCTCGACGAGGTACGCGCCGCGGTGCTGGCGTATTACGGTGCGCCGTCCGCGGATTCGGCATCGGTGACCTTCCTCGGACTGGAGCCGATCGAGATCCTGCGGGTCCGCGAGGGCGACTACATCCACTACGTCACGCTCGGCGGCAGCCGGCACCCGATGTCGGATCCGGTTGTGGCCGTAGCGGATCCGGTGCGCGGCCCGCGCGCGGAACTGGTGCTGACGTTGCGCGGCGGTCCGGGAGCGCATTCCGGCCTGACCCGCGCCCTCGGGGTGCTCATCGCCTCCCCCGCGGTGGAAGGCATCGTGCTGCAAGCGGATGCGCTGCTCGATCTGGGAGAACCGTTGTGGCACAACGCGCCGTTCACCGCGGCGCTGCTGGGCGCCACGGCGGTGCCGCCGGTGCCGTTGCCGGAACCGGCCGAGCCGGTGCGGTTCCTGTCGGTGGCGCCGCTCACCGCGACCGAGGCGGCCTGGGTGCGCATCCGCGGCGCGGCCGCGCTGCGCGACGCCTGGACCGAGGCGAACATCGACATCCGCGACCCGTACCGGGCCGCCGCCACGCTGTGAGCAGCGCGGCTACAGCCACTCGTTGTGCCGGAAGACCACGAACAACACGCTGCAGATGCTCAGGATGACGATCAGCGCGAGCGGATAGCCGAAGGTCCACGACAGTTCGGGCATGTGCTGGAAGTTCATCCCGTAGATGCCCGCGATCATGGTCGGCACCGCGGCCATGGCGGCCCAGGCCGAGATCTTGCGCATATCGGTGTTCTGCTGCACGCCCACCTTGGCCAGGGCGGCGTTGATCAGCGAGCTCAGCGCCTCGTCGAAATCCCGGACGTGCTCGGACACCACGGTGTGATGGTCGGCGACGTCGCGCATGTAGCGGCGGATCTCCTTCGGCAGCGCGGTGTCGTTGCTGAGCAGCTGCAACGGGACCGTCAGCGGCGCCACCGCCCGGCGCAGTTCCACCACCTCGCGCTTGAGCTGGTAGATCTCCTCCACCGCGATGTGACTGCGCGGGGTGAAGACGTCCTCCTCCATCCGGTCGACGTCGTCCTCCAGCGCCTGCGCGACCTCCACATAGGTGTCGACGACGTGGTCCGCGACCGCGTGCAGCACCGCGGTCGGGCCCAGCGCCAGATGTTCCGGATCGGCCTCCAGTGTGCGCCGGACGCCGGTGAGCGGGGTGTGGTCGCCGTGCCGGACTGTGATCACGAACGTGGGCGCGACGAACATCATGACCTCGCCGGTCTCGACGATCTCGCTGACGCCGTGCCGCGGGTGCTCCAGGTATTTCACCGTGCGCAGCACCAGGATCAGCGTGTCGTCGTAGCGTTCCAGCTTCGGGCGCTGATGGGCCTGGACCGCGTCCTCGACGGCCAGTTCGTGCAGGCCGAAGGTGGCGGCCACCTCGGCCATCTGGGTCTCGTCCGGTTCGTGCAGGCCCACCCAGACGAATCCGGCCTGCCGCTCGCGCATCTCGGCGAGCGCGGCGGCCGGCAGCAGCCGTCCGGGCAGCCGCTTGCCGTCCACGTAGACCGCGCAGTCGACGATCGCCCGCGCGGTCGGGACCGGGACACGCGGCACCGGCACCTCCGCCTTGCGGCGATTGCGCAACGAGGACAGCGGGGGAATGGAGGGCACGGCTGGATGGTAGCGGTACACCCGTGCCGATTCGAGTCCCGGATCTCGGCCCGCGCCGCGCCCGGCGCCACGCTGTCCGGCCGGAATTCGGCAAGATGGATCCTCGTGCGCATCGACCTCCATACCCACTCGACCGTGTCGGACGGTACCGACAGCCCCGCGGAGCTGGTGCGGCGGGCGGCGGCGGCCGGTCTCGGCGCGGTCGCCCTCACCGATCACGACACCACCGCAGGCTGGGACGAGGCCGTCGCGGCGCTGCCGCGCGGGCTGACGCTCGTGCGCGGCATGGAGATGTCCTGCGTCGGCCCCGGCGAGGACGGCCGCCCGGTGCCGGTGCACCTGCTGGCCTATCTGTTCGATCCGGCCGACGCGACCTTCGCCGCGGAGCGGGAACGGCTGCGCGGTGAGCGGGTGGCCCGGGTGCGGGCCATGGCCGAGCGGATGGCCGCGGACGGGCTGCCGATCGATCCGGACGCGGTGCTCGCGACGGCCGGTCCGGCGGCGGGGCGGCCGCATCTGGCGCGAGCGCTGGTGGCCGCGGGGGTAGTGCCGACGGTGGGCGCGGCGTTCGGCGAGTTGCTGGCCCCGCACGGCCGCTACTACCTGGACAAGTCCGACACGCCGCTGGATCGTGCGGTCGAACTGGTGGCCGCCGCCGGTGGGGTCACGGTGGTCGCGCACGTGCGGGCCCGGACCCGGGGACGGCTGCTGGACCTGGCCGAGGTGCGGCGGCTGGCCGCGCTCGGACTGGGCGGCATCGAGGTCGACCATCCCGACCACGCGCCGGAGGATCGGGAAATATTGCGTGAACTCGTGACCGAACTCGGCGTGATCGCGACCGGATCATCGGACTATCACGGCGCCGACAAGGCGGTCGAACTGGGCCGATTCACCACGGATCCGGAACAATTCGAAATCCTGATCGAAAAGGCTTCCGGGATGCCGGTGGTCACGGCGTGAGGGCGCTGCGCGCGTTGAGCGGATCGGTCGCCGGTGGGCTGGTGGTCCTCACCGCGGTGCTGGTCGGTGCGGCGGTTGTCGGTGCTCAGCGGGGTTTCCCGGGACCGGGCACGGCCCGGGTCGCCTGGCATGTGTCCCTGACGGCGATTGCGCTTGTGGCACAGATATATTCCGATCGGCATCGGGGTACGGCGGCTCTTTCCGGATCGCTGGTCGTTTTTGTTGCGGCAGGTTACCTGTTGGTTACGCAGTGGTGGAATTGAGTCCTGCGTGTCGGTTGCGGTCGCGTGAATTGTGGCCGAACATTTTGCCTTATGGGTGAATTGGTCGCCGATGTGCTCGTGGTGGGTGGTGGACCGGCCGGCGCCTGGGCCGCCCTCGCCGCGGCGCGGGGTGGCGCCCGGGTGGTGCTGGTGGACAAGGCGCGTTGCGGCGCCGCCGGCCCCACCGCGCGGGGGCCGGTCTCGCTCTGGTACGTCCCGCCCGGCCCGGCGCGCGACGAGGCGGTGCGGCAGAGCTACGCCCACGGCGGCAATCTGGGCGATCCGGATTGGATGCACCGGGTGCTGGAGGAGACCCATCGGCGGGTCGACCAGCTGATCCGGCCGGGGTACCGCGGGCCCGGCGACCGGCCCGCGCGGATCACGGTGGCGGGTGACACCTATCTGGGCCGGTTGCGCCGCAGCCTGGTGGTCGCGGGCGTACGGATCCTCGATCACCATCCGGCACTGCAACTGCTGGTCGACGGTGCGGGCGTGGTCGGCGGCGCGACCGGGGTGCGGGCGCTCGGCGGCACCGACTGGACCGTGCGGGCCGCCGCGGTGGTGCTGGCCACCGGCGGGTGCGCGTTCCTGTCCGGTGGCGCCGGCACGGATGTGGACACCGGGGACGGTCTGCTGATGGCGGCCGAGGCCGGGGGCGAGCTGTCGGGGATGGAATTCTCCAACGCGTACTCGCTGGCCCCGATCGGGCACAGCCGCCTGGCCGAGGTCGCCGCGGTCCCGGTGCCGGGCGTGGCGGCCGGTCCCGATCCGGCGCTGCACTCCGCCACGCTCTACGACGACAGCGGCGCGGTGCTCGGTGGCGGGCAGTTCGGTTCGCGCGCCGGGGCTTTCGCCGCGCTCGCCGACGGGCGGCGGGTGTACGCGGCATTGGCGGAACTACCGGAACCGTTGCGCGTGCAACTGGCGCCCGCCGCCGCGGCGGGCCGGGTGCTGCTGCGTGCCGTGGCGGAGGGCACCGTGCGCGGCGGCGGTGGCCTGCGCTTGATCGGATATGATTGCGCGACAACGGTTTCCGGGTTGTTCGCGGCGGGAGACGTGGCGACCCGGGAGCCGGTCACCGGCGCCGCCGGCGGATTCGGCGGTCAAGGCGGGGCGTGGGCGATCGCCTCCGGCGCCTGGGCGGGCGCCGGCGCGGCCCGGTTCGCGGCCACCATCGGCACCGGCCGGATGCGGCGGGTGCGGCCGGTGCCCGGTGCCGGCCTGAACGCGGTACCCGGCATCGACCCCCGCGCGGTGGTCGGCCTGGTGCAGGAACACACGCTTCCGCTACGACGCAGCTACTGGCGCAGCGCGGGCAGTCTGCACGACAGCATCACCGAACTCGACGCGCTGTGGCCGGTGGCCGAGTTCGGGCTCGGCGGCACCGGTGCGGACCGGCTGTACGCCCGGCAGGCGGCGGCGTTGCTGGCGGTGGCACGGTGGACGAAATACAGCGCGCTGGCGCGGACCGAGTCGCGCGGCATGCACCGGCGGACAGATCACCCCGCGGAGGCCGGTGATTGGCGGGTCCGATTGGTGTCCGGCGGCGTGGAATCGGTCTGGGTGCGGCCGGAACAACCCGATCCGGGTGCGGCGACACCGTGGGCGGATCTGACCTCCGCGTGAACATCGGGTGTTTCACCGGCGCCGCGCAGCGGTGACGAGTTCTTGTTTACCCGACGGTAATTCGATTTTCGGATCGCCGCTGAATCGCGTGCCGGTGTTTACCCGCCGGTAGCGATTCGCGGACGCGCGGCGGTAAGTGTTCACGGCCCAGCCGCGGCCGCCTGCCGTGCCACCCGCGCGGCCGGGGGTGGCGGGTTCGGCGGGGCGGCACCCTGGTGGCGCTTCCTGTCGCGGGGGCGATTTGGCAACCGGTCATCCGTGCTGGCAGAATGGAGCGGATTCCCGGTCGGTGCCACCGCCCGACGCGGGAAGTGGATGTTCCCCGATGCGTGCACACGGCTCCGGTTCGGGAACATCGGTAGCGGATTGCCCGGGCTCACCCCTCCGGGCGTGGTTCGGCGACTCCCCGCCGCGATACCCTTGCGACATTCAGTTTTACTGTGTGCGTTTTGTGCGATGTAACCGATGGCAATTTCGTACGCGGCATGCGAGAGTGACACCACCGTAACGACGATGTGGTTCAGAACACTACAAACGGCTTCGTTCCAGACCGCAGCCAGAACAGCGAAAACCCGGTAATCCCAATACCAGCCGGTAACCGAACACCCGTTTAGCCCGGACCCTGCAGGAGTGAAATCGTGTCACCTGTGACTGACGCAGCGAATGCCACCACCCCCGAACGTGAAGACCTGTCCGCGATCACCCACGAGGAGATCTTCGCCGGCCATCTCGGCGGCAAGCTGTCGGTAGAGCTTGCCGCGCCCCTGGAGACCCAGCGGGACCTGTCCATCGCGTACACCCCGGGCGTGGCCCAGGTCAGCCGGGCGATCGCTGCCGACGCGGAACTGGCCAAGCGCTACACCTGGACCGATCGGCTGGTCGTGGTGGTCAGCGACGGTACTGCGGTGCTCGGTCTCGGCGACATCGGCCCCCGCGCATCGCTGCCGGTCATGGAGGGCAAGGCCGCACTGTTCAAGAAGTTCGCCGGTCTGGACTCGATCCCGATCGTGCTGGACACCAAGGACGTCGACGAGATCGTCGAGACCCTGATCCGGCTGCGGCCCAGCTTCGGCGCGGTCAACCTGGAGGACATCTCGGCGCCGCGCTGCTTCGAGATCGAGAAGCGGGTCATCGAGGCGCTGGACTGCCCGGTCATGCACGACGACCAGCACGGCACCGCGATCGTGGTGCTGGCGGCGCTGACCGGCGCGGCCAAGGTGCAGGGCCGCGACATCTCCGGCCTGAAGGTGGTCACCTCCGGCGCCGGTGCGGCCGGCGTGGCGTGCACCGACATCCTGCTGGCCGCCGGCGTGCAGGACATCGTGGTGCTGGACTCCAAGGGCATCGTCGGCACCCACCGCGACGACCTGAACTCGGTGAAGGAAGATCTGGCGCGCCGCACCAACCCGCGCGGGCTCACCGGCGGCGCGGCCGAGGCGCTGGCGGGCGCGGACGTGTTCCTGGGGCTGTCGGCGGGCACCGTCGCGGAGGAACTGATCGCGTCGATGGCGCCGGAGTCGATCGTGTTCGCGATGTCCAACCCGGATCCGGAGATCCATCCGGAGGTTGCGAGCAAGTACGCGGCTATCGTCGCCACCGGCCGCAGCGACTTCCCGAACCAGATCAACAACGTGCTGGCCTTCCCCGGCGTGTTCAAGGGTGCACTGGACGCGGGCGCCCGGCGGATCACCGAGGGTATGAAGGTGGCCGCCGCCAACGCGATCTTCGCCGTGGTGGCCGACGAGCTGGCGCCGGACCGGATCATTCCCAGCCCGCTGGACCCGCGGGTGGCCCCGGCCGTGGCGGCCGCTGTCGCCGCCGCGGCGCGTGCCGAAGGCGTTGCGTAACAAGGAACCCCACCATGCCGGAGGGCCGGCCCGGAACATCCCGGGCCGCCCTCCGGCATCGGTGTCCGGGGTGCGGCCCGCGCCGGGTGCGCTGATTGCGGTGGTGTCCGCGCTGCTGACGGTCGCGTTGCTGCTGGGCGTGACGGCCGCCGCGCCGATCCGTACCACCGCGCGTCTCGACCGCGGTGTCGCCATCGCAGGTGTCGCCCTCACACCCCCGATGGGCTGGAACACCTGGAACACCTACGGCTGCGACATCTCCGCGCCGGTCGTGCAGCAGGCCGCCGACGCGCTGGTGGCCAGTGGCATGCGCGACGCCGGGTACCGCTACGTGGTCGTGGACGACTGCTGGTTCGCCACCAGCCGTGGCCCCGGCGGCGCCCTGCGCGCGGATCCGGCCCGATTCCCGCAGGGCATGCGGGCACTGGCCGACTATGTGCACGCCCGGGGCTTGAAGTTCGGTATCTACGAGAGCCCGAACGAGCGCACCTGCGCGCAGCTCGGCGGCACCTATCCCGGCCGTACCGGCAGCGCCGGGCACGAGGAACTCGACGCTCGCACCTTCGCCGACTGGGGTGTCGACTACCTCAAATACGATTGGTGCGCACCGGAATCCGATCTGGACCGGCAGGTGGCGGCCTTCACCCGGATGCGGGACGCGTTGCGCGACACCGGACGTCCGATCGTCTACAGCATCAACACCAACAGCGATGTGCTCGCGGTGCCGCCCGGCGCGATCTACGACTGGTCCGGCATCGCCACCATGTGGCGCACCACCAACGACGTCACCCCGGCCTGGGAGCTCGGCCTGGGCATCGCGACCAGCCAGGGCATCCGCGAGATCCTGGACACCACCGCACCCCTGACCGTCCGCGCCGGCCCCGGCCACTGGCCGGACCCGGACATGCTGGAGGTCGGCGTGGCCGGGATCCCCGGCACCCTCACCCCCGGACTCACCGCCGCGGAACAACGCACCCAATTCGGCATGTGGGCCCTGCTGGCCGCGCCGCTGATCGCCGGGAACGCGCTGCCCGCCATGGATCTCGCCACCCGGGCGCTGCTGACGAACCCGGAGGTGATCGCCGTCGACCAGGACCCCCTCGCCGCTGCCGCGACCGCCGTCCCCGGCACCGGCACGACGGTGTGGCGCCGCACGATGTCCGACGGTTCGGTGGTGGTGGCGTTGTCGAACCGCGACCGCGTCGCCACCCGCATCGAGACCACCGCCGCGGCCCTGGGCCTGCCCGCCGCCTACCGCTACGAGGTCCACGACCTGTGGACCGGCGCCGCCTCGTCCACCGACGGCGCACTGGGTGCGACCGTGGGCGCACACGACACCCTCCTGCTGCGCATCCGCCCGGACACCTCGGCCTAGGCAGACTGTTCCGTGTTCCGTGTTCCGTGAGCCGTGAGCCGTGAGCCGTGAGACCCGGCCCGAGTCATGGGCTCGAGCGGTGGGCACGAGCGGTGGCCCGGGCCCGGCTCGACCCGCGAGGCGGTGGCCGGTCAGTCCGGTTGGGCGAAGCGCAGGGTGTTGCCGAACGGATCGGTGATCGCGAAACCGAGTCCGCCGGGGCCCGGCTCGGGCGCGCCCGGTCGGCCGTAGCGGTAGCGGCGGGCCGCGAGTTCGGCGTGCCACGCTCGGATGTCGTCGACGGCGATCCACACCACCGTGCCGGGCGTGCCGTCGCCATGGTGTTCGCTGAGGTGGATCCGGGCGTCCGAGCGCGACAACTGTGCGTACAGCGGCAGATCCGGCTCGAACCGGTGCTCCCAGTCGACGGTGAAGCCGAGGTGGTCCCGATAGAACTCGTAAGCCTTGTCGATGTCGAAGATGCGCAGGATCGGCACGGGTGCGGCGAAACGGATCGAATCGGCGGCCATGTCCGTGATGCTACCCGGGCCGGGTCGCTGCTCCGATCCTGTTGTCAGGTGAGGATTCCCAGGTCGCGTCGGCCGTTGCCGAGAATCGGGGTCGGGTCCGCGTCCAGTACGCGATGCAGTACCTCGTGGTAGAGGTCGCGGAAGTCGACGGTGGACTTCAGGTCACCGTCGGCGAGGTCGGCGAGGCTGGGCTCGTCGCCGTGGAAACCGGCCGCGACCGGGGCCCCGGCCACGAAGACCGGGCCCGCGGTGCCGTGGTCGGTGCCCTGGGAGGCGTTGGCGCGCACCCGGCGGCCGAATTCGCTGTAGGCCAGCAGCACCACGTCGCGGGCCCGGGGATGTCCGGACAGGTCGCGCAGGAAGCCCGACACCGCCTGATCGAAGCGGCCGAGCAGCTGTTCCTGGGTGTGTCGTTCGTCGGCGTGGGTGTCGAAGCCGCCGAGGCTCACGGTGTAGACCCGGGTCGGGACGTTCGCCTGGATGCAGCGGCCGACCAGATCCAGTTGTGCGGCCAATGGATTCGCGCCGCCCAGGGCACGCGGGGGCCGGGTGATCGCTCCGAGGGTGTGGTCGACGGTCTGTGCGGCTCGGTATCCGGTGCGGACGGCCGTGCGGGCCGCGCCGTCGGACGGATCGTCGGCGGCCAGCCCGGCCACCGCCGCCACCGTGCCCGGGGACTGGGCGGTGGCGGCCGGATTCAGGGCCGCCGCAGTGTGTTTCGCGCCCAGGGCCAGCGGCGGCAGCACCGGGCCGATGTTGACCGCGCGCACCGGATCGTCGCCGGTGGCATCCAGCCAGCGACCGATCCAGCCGGTCGGCAGCGGTTCGTCCGGCGCGGCGGTCTGCCAGATGTCCATGGACCGGAAGTGGCTGTGGTCCGGATTCGGGTAGCCGACGCCGCGCACGATCGCCAGCTGCCGCCGGGCCCACAGGTCCGCCAGACCCTTCAGCGCCGGATTGAGGCCCAGGCCGTCGTCGAGACGCAGCACTTCCTCGGGGCGATAGGACAATTCGGGGCGGGCGTCGTGATAGGCGTTGTCGGCGTACGGGATCACCGTGTTCAGGCCGTCGTTACCGCCGTACAGGGTGACCAGCACCAGGATTCCGGCGCCGGCGGCCAGTGGGGTGGTGTCGGCGCGGTGGCGCAGTTCATCCCAGGTGACCGCGCCCGCGCCGAGCACGCCGAGCGCGCCCAGCGCGCTCGCCCCGGCGAGGAACTGCCTGCGGCCGATCCGATCCAGAGGTGGCATGGTGTCCCGCCTTCAGCTGGTGAGGTATTCGGGTGTGCTGATCGCCAGGGCGGCGAGCCGGGCCGGATCGGCGACGGCCGTCGCGAGCACCTTCGCGCTGCGGTCGGACCAGTCGGCGATGCCGAGCAGGTGCCCGGTGGCGTCGATCCGGTCGGACTTCCCGGCCGCTGAGATCGGGGACAGGTCGGCCTGTTTCAGCAGGGTGGTGGCCGCGGCCAGCCGGATCTGCGCGGCGGCGCTGGACATCCAGCTCTGCCCGCGCGGCCAGCCGCCGACATCCGGTGGGTAGAAGGGCAGTTGGCCGAGGCCGCGCAGCACCCCGGCCACCCGGTGGGCATCGGCGTCGGCGGTCAGCGGCACCCGCAGCGCGCGGATCGCGCCGATCAGCCACTCCACCGGGCCGTGCACGACGGTGTCGTGGGCCGAGACGAAATCCGGGTCGGTGAGGATCGCGGTCGTCAGCGCCGCCAGGTCGCGGCCGGGACCGTAGGCGGCGGTGATCCGGTCCAGGGTCGCGGGCGCGGGCGGTTCGTCGGCGGCCAGCTGCTGCCAGGTGCGGGCCGCCACGTACCGCGCCGACTCCGGGCGGGCCAGCACGATATCGCAGAACTCCCGCGCGCCGAGCGGACCGGTCACGCCCAGCAGGGTTTTCGGGCCCGGATCGTGGCGCGCCGGATCCAGCACGGCGGTGCCGTCGCGGACCGTCCAGCCGGTCAGGGCGCGGGCGCCCGCGCGCACGTCGGCCTCGGTGTAGCCGTTGCCGTGGCCGAGCGCGAACAGCTCCATGAATTCCCGGGACAGGTTCTCGTTCGGGGCCTTCGCGGTGTCGGCGAGACCGTCGAGCCAGCGCAGCATGGCCGGATCGGTCAGCATCGCGTAGGCCAGCGTGCCGAAATCGCCGGTGCCCAGGGCACGGAGCGTGCGGTTCTGCCCGGCCAGCGCGGCGGCGTTGCGGACCTTCACCGCCGAGGTGGCGAAGTGGTTGTGCCACACCAGGGTCAGCTTCTCCCGCACCGGAACCCGCACGGCCGCCATGCGACGCAGCCACCAGATCGTGAGATCGTCCAGCTGGGACTGCACTTCGGCCTGGTAGCGATGCCGCACGTCGGCCGTCGCGGTCCGGCCCGGTGCGGCCGGGACCACCGGCGCCGGCATCGGCGTCGCGCGCGCCCCGGGATCGGCCTCCGGATCGGCGGCGAGGGCCGTGCGCAGATAGGCGACGGGATCGGTGACGGCCTCGATCTCGGCCCCGGTCGCGCCGAAACCGGACCGGCGCAGCACCCGGGCCGTGGATGTCCATTGCGGCGACTGCCTGCCCATGACCCGAGTATCACGGCCCGGCCCGCCGTCGGGCGGCCCGGCGGGCCGATGTTCAGCCGATCCTCAGCACCCCCGCGATCCGTGGCGGGTGGCGGGGCACAATGTCGGGTGTGCAGCCCGGTCGCATTCTGGTCATCGAGGACGCCGACGCCATCCGGGCGGCGGTGACGTCCGCCCTGGCCGCCGCCGGTCACCAGGTCATGTCGCGCGCGGACGGCGGCGGCCTGGAACACGATCTGTCCCGGTTCCGGCCGGATGTCGTGGTCCTGGACGTGATGCTGCCCGGCCGGGACGGGTTCACGCTGCTGGAGGCGGTGCGCTCACGATGCAAGGCGGGGGTGGTGATGCTGACCGCCCGCGACGGCGTGGCGGACCGGGTGCGCGGCCTGCGCGCCGGATCCGACGACTACGTGGTGAAGCCGTTCGACCTCACCGAACTCGTCGCCCGCATCGAGGCGCTGCTGCGCCGGATGGGCCGCCTCCAGACCACCCTCGTGGTCGGCGACCTGGTGGTCGACGTCGACTCCGGGGTGGTGGTCCGTGGCGACACACCGGTGACGCTCACCGCCACCGAATTCAAACTGCTCGCCTACCTCGCCACCCACCGCGACCGGGTGGTGACGAAGACCCAGATCCTCACGGCCGTCTGGGGTTACGAGGACTACGACCCGAATCTGGTGGAGGTGTACGTCAGCGCGCTGCGGCGCAAGCTGGAGGGGCACGGCCCGCGGCTGCTGCACACCGTCCGTGGCCTCGGCTACACCTTACGGGCCGGTGACCGGTGAGAACGGTCTCGCTGCGGCGGCGGGTGACGCTCACCGCGGCGGCGGTCTCCGGGATCGCCCTGCTGGCGGTGGCGTTGCTGGTGCACAGCCTGTTCGGCGTGGTGATCAACCGCAGCGAGAACGCCGTGCTCACCGACCGTGCCCAGCTGGCCCGGCAACTTGCCCAGGCCGACACTCCGCCCACCGTCCTGATCACCCGGGTGGACAACCGTTCGGTGCGGGCCCGGCTGACCCTCGCCGACGGCCGCGTCTACGGCAGCCTGGGCTCGCGGCACGAGGAGGACGGCGCCGCCCGCCCCCGCGTCATCGTGCTGACCGGCCCCGGCGAGCTGAATCGCGCCCACCTGACCCTCCAGGTGGACACCCCGCTGCTGACCCGCCTACAGTCCCGGCTCGGCTGGGTGCTGGCCGGCGCCACCACCGCCGCGATCGCCGTCATCGCCGCCGGCCTCTGGTTCGGCGTGCGCCGCGCCCTGGCGCCGCTGGACTCGATGACCCGCCTGGCTCGCGAGATCGCCCGCGGCGAACGCGGCCGCCGCCTCACCCCCGACCGCGCCGACACCGAATTGGGCCGCACGGCAGCCGCTTTCGACGAGATGCTGGACGCGCTGGAAGGCGCCGAGGCCCGCGCCCGCGCCTCCGAACAGCACCTGCGCTCCTTCCTCGCCGACGCCGCCCACGAACTGCGCACCCCGGTCGCGGGCATCCGCGCGATCGCCGAGGCGGTCCTGCACCAGCCTCCCGGCGCCGATCCCGAGGACCAGCAGCGCCTGCACCTGCTGCTGGCCCGCGAGGCGCAACGCGCCGGTCGCCTGGTCGAGGACCTGCTCGACATGGCCCGCATCGACGCCGGCCTGCACCTGCACCGCACCCCCGTGGACCTCTACGACCTGGCCGCCACCCACGTCGACCGCACCCGAATGCTGCACCCCGGCATCGACTTCCAGCTGACGGGCCCCCACCTCGTCGCCACCGTCGACCCGGACCGCATCGGCCAGATCCTGACCAACCTCCTCGGCAATGCCTGTCAGGCCCTCACCCCCGAACCCCCGGCCGCCGTCACCGTCGCGCTCACCGCCACCCCCACCACCGCCGAGATCACCGTTGCCGACAACGGCCCCGGCATCCCGACCGCCGACCGCGACCGCATCTTCGACCGCCTGGTCCGCCTCGACCCCGCCCGCGACCGCCGCCCCCAGGGCTCCGGCCTGGGCCTCGCCATAGCCCGCGGCATAGCCCGAGCCCACGACGGCGACCTCACCTGCGAACCCACCAGCTCCGGCGCCCTGTTCACCCTCCACCTGAACACGGGGCCCGTCTCGGGGGCGGTGAGCGAGGCGGGTGACGGGCTGAAGATCGGCTGAAGGTCGGTGCGGGAGGGGGCGATCTTCAGCGCAGGTTCAGGTGGGGTGGGGAGATTCGGTGGGGCAGGTATCGAATCGAAGGAGTGGATGTGAAACGAATTGCCGCAGGGCTGCTCGCCGGGGTCGCCGGGTTGGCGGCCGTGGTGGTCGCGGTGCCGGGGATCGCCGGAGCCGATGGGCCGCAATGCAATCCGCAGGCGCGGGCGCAGGCCCGGACCGTGGCGCGCGGGCAGGTGGAGGCGTACCTGGCGGGGCATCCGGACGTGGCCGCCGAGGTGACGAAGGTGAAGGGGTTGCCGAAGGAGCAGCGGCGGGCGGAGTGGCAGGCCTACCGGCAGGCGAATCCGCAGCAGGCGCGGGAGTTCCGCGCGGCGCGGCAGCCGATCATCGACTACCGGGCCGCCTGTCACCGCTGAGCGGCGTGACGCCCGCGCCGAGCGGATGTTTGCTGCGCGTGGGCTGTGTTGCGGCCGTACACTGCGCACATGCTCGACCAGGCGCCGCCGGCCAAGGACATCGCTTATGCGTGCATGCTACTGAACAGCGCGTATGCCGCCGGTCGGCTCGACGGGGAGGAACATCGGACGCGGGTCGACGCGGCGATGTCGGCCACGACCATCGGTGAATTGCGTTCGCTGACCAACGATCTGCGCTCGCCGCCGCCGGGAGCCGTACTGGGACAGTATGGTTCGGGGCCGGTGCGGAGCCGGCGGGCGGTCGTGACGGCCGCGATCATCGGGGTGAGTGCGGCGGTGGGGTACGGGCTCGGGGTGGCGACCCGGCCCGGGTCGCGGGATACGGTGACGGCCGGGGGCGGGGATGCGGGCAACGGGTGGGCGACCACCGCGCCGAGCCCGACGGCCGCCGCGCCCAGGGCGTTGCACACCGCCGCAGGGTTTTCGGCGCTCGTCGCGGCGGTGTCCCGCAAGTTCGGCGACACCGTCGTGGACGATGCGACCGTCTACCCGGACTACGCGGTGGTGACGCGGGGCGTGCCCGGCGAGCCCGCGCACGCGATGAACTATTACTACAAGGGCGGTTTCGACAAGGGCACGCCGACGCCGCGGCAGCCGGGCACCGGAACGGTCGATCTGAGCCGGGTCGATGTGGGCAAGGTGATGGATCTGCTGGCCTCGGCCCCGCAGACGGTGGCGGTGCCACAGCCCAAGTCCACCTACTTCATCGTGGACGGGATGATGGGCAGCCGCGTGGTGATCTACGAGACGGACTCCTACAACGTCAGCGGATATCTCATCGCCGGACTCGACGGCGCCGTGGACTCGGTGCACGCGGCGCCGCACTGAGCCCCACCCGGACACCGGGGAAGATCCACCCGTACTCCACCCGCGGGTGGTGGGTCGCGGCGGCGCCGCGCGCGACCGTTGAGGCATGAGTTCGGCGCAGCTTTCGGAAATTGTTCTCGTGGTCGCGGTGCTCGGCTGGATCGTCTACCGGCAGACCCGGTGGCAGGTGCTCGATCCGGCCCGCATCTGGCGGATGCCGGTCATCCTCGCGGTGATCGGCCTGGTCTCGCTGCGGTCCGCCCCGGCCGATGCCCGCAGCCTCGACGGGGTGGCGGTGGCGCTGCTGGTGGGTACCGGCCTGCTGAGCCTCGGGGTCGGCGCGCTGATGGGACAGCTGTCGCAGCTACGCGTCGCCGAGGGCCGCTGGGAGGCCCGCACCGGATGGGCCGGGTCGCTGCTGTGGCTGGTGCTGATCGTGGTGCGGGTGGGGGTCGACGCGGGGGCGAGCGCGCTCGGCGCGAAGATCGTCACCTCGACCGGCGTGATCCTGCTGATGGTGGCGCTCAACCGGGTCGGGCGCACCCTCGTCCTGGTCCGGCGCGCGGATGTGCGGCGGTCGGTGGGGGCGCCGATGCCGGGCAATGGATATACCGGCGGGCCGGGCAGTGGATTCTCCGGCGGGCCGGGCAATGGATACTGAGCGGCGATGACCGTATCCCCGCTGGCGACGCTCCCGTCCAGGCTGTTGCGCCTGGTCGGGCTCGTCGCTGTAGTGTCCGCGGGCGGCAACACCCTGCTCCACCACGGCTGGTGGGCCGTCGCCGCGGTGGCGTCCTGGATCGGCTGGGTGGTCTGGATCGTCGTCCCGGAACGGCCCCGCTGGCCGACCGTGCTGTGCCTGGTCGCGATGGCGATCGGCGGCGGGCTGACCTGCTCCTTCTCGGCGGGGTCGGCGATCACGGCGCTGGCGGCGGTGTTCGCGGGGTTCGCGCTGCTCGACGAGCCGGTGGCGGTGGGCGCGGTGATCGCGGCCCTGGCCATCTTCGGTGCGAGCGTGTCGCAGTGGGTGGCCGGTGACGCGCCGAGTTCGCTGCTGGCGGTGGTGTCGGGGGCGCTGGTGATGGGGCTGATGGGCTGGACGCGGCGGCAGTCCCGGATCGCCGCCGAACAGAACCGGCTCCTGGTGGAACAGAATCGGGTCATCCGCGCCGAGCGCGACCGGGCCGCCGCGCTGACCGAGCGCGGCCGGATCGCGCGCGACATGCACGACGTGCTCGCCCACACCCTCGGCGGGCTGGTGCTGCAACTGGACGCCGCCGACGCGCTGCTGGAGGCCGGTGAGGTGGACCGCGCCGCCGAGCGGGTCAAGGCCTCGCACCGGCTGGCGGTGTCGGGACTCGCGGACGCGCGGCGGGTGGTGGGCGCGCTGCGTGCGGAGGAGGTCGACCTCGGCGCCGAACTCCAGCGTCTCGCCGACGATCACCGCGGCAGCGGCGGCCGGGTCGAGGTCCGCATCGACGCCGATCTGCGCGGACTGGACGAACAGACCGCGGTGGCCCTGTCCCGCGCGATCCAGGAGGCGCTCACCAACGCCCGCAAACATGCTCCGGGACAACCGGTTTCGATCGACCTCCGGACCGGGCCCCAGGGGCTGACGGCGGTGGTGTCGAATGCGCTGGGCAGCCGGGTGGCGGCGCTGGCGCGGACCGGTTCGGGGGCGGGCCTGCTCGGCATGACCGAACGCATCGCGGCCCTCGGCGGCAGCGTCACCGCCGGTCGCGTCGACGGCCATTGGACCGTCCGCATCCGGGTTCCGGCACCGGGCCGCCCGGTCGCCGGGTCCTAGGCGGGCCGGGGGAGTGGCACAGTGGATCGAGGCGAAGGAGCAGCGGTGGATTCCGAACCCGGCAGGACCGAACCCGGCACGAGCGGTCCGGATGCGAACGGGCGCAACACGACCGGGCCCGATACCATCACCGTGGTGGTCGCCGACGATCAGACGACGGTGCGCGACGGCCTCACCACCGTGCTGTCACTGCTGCCCGACGTGACGGTGGTCGGCGAGGCCCGCGACGGCGCCGAAGCGGTCGACCTGGTGCGGCGCCTGACCCCGCGCGTGGTGCTGATGGATCTGCGGATGCCCGGCACCGACGGTGTCGCCGCGACCGCCGCCATCACCGCGTCGCATCCGGGCACGGCGGTGCTGGTGCTCACCACCTACGCCGACGACGCCTCGATCGCCGGTGCGTTGCGCGCGGGCGCCCGGGGCTATCTCACCAAGGACGCCGGTCGCGCCGAGATCGCCGCCGCGATCCGCTCGGTGGCCAGCGGCCACACCACTCTGGCCGCGGACGTCGGCGCTCGTCTCATCTCGGGGCTCGCCGTCGCCGCGCCCGCCCCGGACGCCGATCTCACCGACCGCGAACTCGACGTGCTGCGCCTGATGGCCACCGGCCGCAGCAACACCGAGATCGCCAAGGAACTGTTCATCGGCGTGAGTACCGTGAAGAGCCATATCAATTCGCTGTTCGCGAAGCTGGGCGTGCGCGATCGCGGCCAGGCTATCGCGTACGCCCATCGCGCCGGACTGGCACGCTGAGCCGGCCGGCGCCCGGTGCGCTGACCCACACCACCAAGGCCAGGACCCCGTCCAGCAGCAACGCCAGCACGGCCACCAGGATCGCGCCGACCAGCACCCGGGTGTAGTCGTAGAGGCCGATCCCGTCGAAGATGTAGCGACCCAGGCCGCCCAGGTTCACGTACGCGGCGATGGTGGCGGTCGCGACCACCTGCAATGTGGCGGAACGCAATCCGGTCAGCAGCACCGGCAGCGCATTGGGCACCTCGACGCGCAGCAGCACCTGGGTCTCGGTCATCCCCATCGCACGTGACGCGTCGACCACGTCGGGATCGACGTTCGCCACCCCGGCGTACGCCCCGGCCAGCAGGGGTGGGATACCGACGGTGAGCAGCGCGATCAGCGGCGGGATCAGACCCAGGCCGAGCAGCAGCACCACGAAGGTGAGCAGGCCCAGGGTGGGCAGGGCCCGCATGGCGTTGGCGACGCCCACGATCGCCGCGGCGCCGCGGCGGGTGTGCCCGATCACCAGGCCGATCGGCACCGCGATCAGCACCGAGACGACGACGGTGAGGAAGCTGTACCAGAGGTGTTCGCCGAGGCGGTGGCCGATGCCGGTGGCGCCGCCCCAGTTCGCGGCCGTGGTCAGATAGTGCCAGGCGCCGGTGAAAAGGTTCATGCCCCTGCCCCTTTCGGGCCGCGGGCGCGCAGCCACGGGGTGGCCGCGCGGCCGAGCAGGAACAGCGCCCGGTCCACGATCAGCGCCAGCACCAGCACCACGATGATGCCGGCGACGATCTCGTCGGGATAGTCCCGCTGGTAGCCCTGGGTGAACAGCTTGCCCAGCCCGCCGACGCCGATCAGCGCGCCGACGGTGACCATCGAGATGTTGGTGACCGCCACCACCCGCAGATTCGCCACGAAAATCGGTATCGCCAACGGGAATTCGACCACCAGGGTGCGGCGCAGCGCCGGGTAGCCGATGGCCCGGGCGGCGTCCAGTACGGCGGCGGGCACCGCGTCCAGGGCGGTCGGCACCGCGATCACCAGCAGCGCCACCGAGTACACCGTCAGCGCGATCACGACGTTCAGCGGGTCGATGGTCGCGATCCCCACGATCGGCGGGATGATCACGAACAGCGCCAGCGAGGGGATCGTGTACGCGATGCCGGCCACCGTGGTGGTCACCCGGCGCAGCCAGGACACCCGGCGGACCAACGCGCCCACCGGAATCGCCACCACCAGCGCGATGAGCAGCGGCAGCAGTGCGAGATACACGTGGGTGCGGGTGAAACCCATGATCTCCGAGAAGTTGTGGAGCAGATATCTCATCGCGCCCTGCCGCCCGTCACGACGCCTGCTCGCCGGTGAAGTGCCGATTGCGTTCGGCATCCTCGGCGGCGCGTTGCCGCGCCAGCAGGGCGACCGCCTCGGTGGCATCCACGCCGCCGCGCACCGAACCCGAATCATTCACGGCCACACCGATTCCCGAGGGGGACGAGATCGCCGCGTCGAGGGCCTGGCGCAGATCGGCGCCGGGCCGGAACAGCGAGCCGCCGGCCGACATGCTCTCGGCCAGGGTCCGTCCGGCGCGGACGGCCTCGACCCCGGTGACGTCCACCCAGCCCTGCGGCCGCCGGTCGCCGTCGGTGACCAGCACCCACTCGCCGGTGGACAGGTGCAACTGCGGCACCTCTTCGGCAGTGGCGGTGCGGATCTCGTGCAACGCGAGTTCGTCGGCGGTCCGGAACGACAGCCCCCGGTATCCGCGATCGCGGCCGACGAAATCGGCGACGAAATCGGTGGCCGGCTGGGCCAGCACCCGCTGCGGCGGATCGTACTGTTGCAGCGTCCCGCCGCGGGCGAAGACCGCCACCCGGTCGCCGAGTTTGACCGCCTCGTCGATGTCGTGGGTGACGAACACGATCGTCTTGCGCAATTCGGCTTGCAGGCGCTGCATCTCGGCCTGCAACTCCTCCCGCACCACCGGATCGACGGCGCTGAAGGGTTCGTCCATCAACAGGATCGGCGGATCGGCGGCCAGTGCGCGGGCCACCCCGACCCGTTGCTGCTGCCCGCCGGACAACTGTGCCGGATACCGTTGCGCCAGGCCGCGATCCAGCCCGACCCGGTCGAGCACCTCCAGCGCGGCCCGGCGGGCCGACCGCCGGCTCTCGCCGCGCAGCACCGGCACCGTGGCGACATTGTCGAGCACGGTGCGGTGCGGCAGCAGCCCGCCGCTCTGGATGACGTACCCGATGCCGAGCCGCAGCCGGACCGGGTCGACGCGGGAGATGTCCGCGCCGTCCACGGTGATGGCGCCCGAGGTGGGGGTGATCATCCGGTTGATCATCCGCATCGACGTCGTCTTCCCGCAGCCGGACGGCCCGACGAACACCGTGAACGACCCGGATTCGATCCGCAGGCTCAGATCGGTGACCGCGGTGGTGCCGTCCGGATAGGTCTTGGTGACGCCGGTGAATTCGATGTCGGTCATCGTGTCAGCCGACCGGCTTGTTCAGCCCCTGCGCGGCCACCCACGCCTTCGCCGCGGCGGCGGGTTCGGTCTTGCTGCTGCCGGAGACCGCCTCGTTCAGCGAGATCAGTTCGGCGGTGGTGAGTTTCGCCGAGACCGCGTTCAGCACCTTCAGCGCCTTGTCGGACTTCTTCTTGGCGTTGAAGACCGGGACCACGTTCTGGGCGGCGAAGTTGTGCTTCGGATCGGCCAGCACCACCAGATCGTTCTGTTTGACGGCGGGTGAGGTGGTGAAGATGTCGGCGGCGGTGACCTGCCCGGAGGTGAGCGCGCGCACGGTCGCCGGGCCGCCGCCGTCGGCGATCGGCACGAACTTGTCCGCGGCGATGGTCAGGTCGTAGGTCTTCTTCAGGCCGGGCAGACCGCCGGGCCGCTCCGAGAACTCGGCCGGCGCACCGAAACTCACCTCCGCCGAGTGCGGGGCCAGATCCGCGATGCTGTGCAGGTTCCACTTGTCGGCGGTGGCGTGGGTGACCACCACGGCGTCGGAATCCTCACCGGGGGCGGGTGTACCGGCGGCCAGATCGGTGCCGAGCGCCTTGGTGAGGGCGGTGTTCACGTCGTCGGCGGCGGACGCGGTGGCCGACTTGTCCAGGTATTGCAGCAGATTGCCGGTGTAGTCGGGGATCACCCCGATCGAGCACTGCCGCAGCGCCGGGATGTATGCCTCACGGCTGCCGATGTTCAGTTTGGTGTCGACGCTGAACCCGTTGGCGCGCAACGCCTCGGCGTACACATCGGCCACGGTCTCGGATTCCGGGAAGTTGGCCGAGCCGATGGTCAGCTTGTTGGCGTCGCTGTCGCAGCCGCCCCCACCGGAGGACAACGGATCGGAGTTGCCGCCACAGGCCGACAGCGCCATGGCCGCGGCCAGCGCGACGGCGGCGGCCAGGATGCGCACGACGGCGAGGGCGGGACGGTGTCCACGCCGCCGCGCGGCGGAGATGATCGAGGCGTTCACGGTAAATCCTTCCGATGTCCCGGGCACTGCGAGAGGGCCAGGCGCGCGCCGACTACGATTCCTGCGCAGGCGCAGCCTCCCGGCTGTACATACTGCCTGCCAAGTGTTGGACTTTCCACGCAACGGGAGTGGGGTGTCGCCGGATGGGATCGCCCCGGTCGGTACGAGTGGCGGCACGTGTGCTGGTCGCCGCGGTGGCCGCCACGCTGCTGGTTTCCTGCGGCCACCACGACTCCGGCCCGGTCTTGCGGGTGGGCGCGGGCAATTCCGATCAGGCTGATCTGATCGCGGAGATCTACGCCGGCGCCCTGGCCCGCACCGGCGCCCGGACGGCAGTGGTGGCGCACCTGGGACAGCGGCCGGACTACCTGGCCGCACTCGACGCCGACACCGTCGTGCTGGTCGGCGAGGACAGCGGCGACCTGCTGACCACCTTCGACCCGAACTCACCGGCCCGCCTGCCGGATCGGACGGCCGCCGCGACCGCCCCCGGCACGAGCACGGCCACCGCGCCCCGGCCCGCGCCTGTGGTGCCCACCGAGGGTGCGCCCGCGCCTGCCGGACCGAGCGGGCAGCAGGCGCCGGTGCCCGCGGGGCAGGGCACGCCCGCACCCGCTGAGCACGGCCCCGGCACCACCGAAGCCCCCGATGTGGCCGACGCACTCAGCCGGGCACTGCCGCAAGGGTTGTCGATCTCCGACATCGCGGACGGCACCGATCTGCGCCCGGCCGTGGTGACCCGGACGGCCGACGGCAATCCGGGTGCGCTGCCCGATCTGGCCCCGCACTGCGCCGAGCTGACAGCGGGCATCGCCACCGGCGCCGAACTGGATCCGCTGCGCCCCGTCCCCGACCCGCAGCGCGACGTGATCGACCCGCTGCGCACGGTGTACGGCTGCGACATCTCCCACGCCACCGTCTACCCCTCCGACACCGAGTTGCGGAAAGCCTTGCAGGACGGCCAGATCCAGCTGGGGGTTCTCACCGCACCCGCCGCCCTGCTGCCCGGCGGCGCCGACGGCCTGACCAGCGTCGCCGACCCCCGCTACGCCTTCCGCGCCCGCAACGTGCTGCCGCTGTTCCGCACCGGCGCCCTCACCCCGACCCAGATCAAGAAACTCAACTACGTCGCGGGCGAACTGACCACCGCCGACCTGATCGATATGGTCCACCGCATCCGCGACGACCACGCCTCCGCCGCCACTCTCGCCCGCGCCTGGCTGGACGAGCACGCACTCTGAGGCGGTCCGGCAGGCTCGGGCGGATCTGTGTCATCACGGAATGGTGGGCAGTGGGTCGCGTCCGGGGCCGGGCTGGCGCGCCCGCCGCCACCGGATTGCGGCTGCTGGCGGAGCCGATCGCGGGCTGGTTCGCCGCGACCGTGTACGGCGGCCGCTTCTTCCATGCCGTCGTCTCCGACATGGCCGGCCCCGACCGGCCGCTGACCCTGGCGAATGCGCAGGTGTCCCAGGTGTTCCCGATCCTGCCGCCCACCCCCGCAGTGCCGCTGGTGGTGGGTGCGCCGAGCTGGAACGGCCGCCTCGGCCTCGGTCTGTCCGTCGATCCGGACCTGCTCGACGCCGCCGGGTTCGCCGCCGAATTGCCCACGGTCCTGGCCGAATTGAGCGGCGTACCGGTCGCCGATCCAGGCCCGCCGGTCGGTTCCGGCGAGTATTCTGAATGGGCCGAATGATCACCGCCGACCGTCACCCCAACGGAGGCCGAGGCATGTATCTCTCCGCTGCCTGCTGCCGCGTCCCGCCTGCCCCGGAGCACAGCCCACCCGCGATCCGCCCCGCACCGGCGGCCGCGCCGATCTCGACGCACTGAGCCGCCTCCCGACGAGTTCGGCCCCCTCACGGTGGGCCGTAACGGAATTCGACCGACGGAGGTTCGTCATGACATCGGAACACGCTTCGGACGGCACGGGATTCCCGGCCTTCGGCGGCCCGTCCCCGGATCTCGGTGTGCGCGCGATCCGCAACCCCGCTGCCGTGCCCCCGTTCGTCGCCCTGGCGGTGCTGACGGCGGTGCTGTTCGTGACCTTTCTCGATACCACGATCGTCAGCGTCACTCTCGGCGCGGTGCAGTCGGATCTGCATGCGGGCGTGGTGTCGCTGCAATGGGTGGTCAACGCCTACACGCTGGTGTTCGCCTGTCTGATGCTGCCCGCCGGATCGCTCGGTGATCGCCTGGGCCGCAAGAAGATCATGGTCGGCGGCCTGGTGGTGTTCGGCGTGGGCTCGCTGCTCGCCGCGCTCGCGGGCAGCGTGCCGGTGCTGATCGCGGGCCGGGCCGTGATGGGAATCGGCGCGGCCGCTTCGGAACCGGGCACGTTGTCGGTGGTCCGGCACCTGTTCCCGGACCGGCGGCAGCGTGCCCGGGCGCTGGGCGCGTGGGCGGCGGTGTCCGGACTGGCGCTGGCCGCCGGGCCGGTGCTGGGCGGGATCCTGGTCGGCGCGTTCGGCTGGCGTTCGGTGTTCTGGTTCAATGTGATCGTCGCGGTGATCGTGCTGGTGGCCGCGGTGTTGTGCGTGCCCGAAAGCGCCGATCCGCAGCCGGGCGCACCCGACTGGGCCGGATTCGTGCTGGGCGCGGCCTTTCTCGGCTGCGTGATCTACGCCGCCATCTCCGGTGAGCAGATCGGCTACGGCGCGGGCTCGGTGGTCACGCTGTTCGCGCTCGGCGCGCTCGCGTTGGCCGCGTTCCTGTATGTCGAACTGCGCGTGCCGAATCCGATGTTCGACTTCCGCTATCTGCGGCGGCCCTCGGTGCGCAGCGCCCTGTTGGTGGCGTTCGCGGTGTACTTCGGCATCTTCTCGATCTTCTTCTTCACCGCGCTGTATCTGCAAGAGGTGGTGGGTTATTCGGGCTGGCGGACGGCGGCGGTGTTCGCGCCGATGGCGGTGGCGATCGTGCTGGGATCGCTGCTGGCGGGCTTCTGGGTGGCGTTGCGCGGATCGCGTACCCCGTTGGTGGTCGGCTGCCTGCTGGCCGGGGCCGGCATCCTGCTGTCCCGCGAATTCCTCGGCACCCATGTCGATTTCGGGCCGCTGGCGCTGGCGCTCACCGTGTCCGGTTTCGGCTTCGGCATCGCCGTGGTGCCGCTGACCTCGGCGGTGCTGGCGGGCGTGCCCGCCGAACACTCCGGCATGGCCGCGGCGGCCACCAACACCATGCGGCAGGTCGGCGCGGTGGTCGGGGTGGCGGCCCTGGGCGCGCTGGTCAACTCGTTCCTGAACGCCGATCTGGTCGACCGCTTGAACGCCTTGCAGATCCCCGCCAACTTCCAGTCGATCGTCATCCACGCGATCGAGACCGGCACCGTGCCGAACGGCGGCGCCGCGGCGGCGAAGTCGGCCCAGGGTTCGATCGTCGACCAGGTCATCGACGCGGCCTTCGAGGCGTTCCATCGCGGGCTGGACGTCGCGCTGCTGGTGTCGGCGGTGCTGATCCTGGTCGCGGGGGCGGGTGCGGCCATCTCGATGTGGCGGGCCCGCGACCGGTCCGGCTACGAGTACGAGAGCTGAGTGCCCGGCCGCGGACGAATAACTGAAATTTAACCGGGTGTAGGCTCGGGGCTGCCGAATGTGTCTGTCCCACTCGGGAGGCTCTCATGCTCGATCGGACGTTTCCCCGCGTCGTCGCGGTGCTCGCCGGGCTGGCGACGGCCCTGACCGTCGCCGGTTGCGGTGCCGCCCCGAATCACGCGGACGACGCCGCCACGCCGCCAGAGGTGCGGCAGGCCGTCACCGACACCTACAACCGCTTCTTCGACACCTCGATCCCCGCCTCGGAGAAGCCCGCCCTGCTGGAGAACGGCCCGGCGTTCGCGCAGACCCTGGACGACCGCGCGAATTCGGTCGTCGCCAAGAAGTCGCGGGTCAGCGTCTCGGATGTGACCAGTACCGGGCCGAACAGTGCCGACGTCACCTTCACCGTCTCCTTCGGTGGCCTGCCGATGCTGCGCAACCGTACCGGCGGCGCGATCCGTACCGGCGGCGCCTGGAAGGTCACCCAGGAGACCTTCTGCTCGCTGCTCCAGATGCAGGGCGGCGCACCCGACGTCTGTCACACGCCGGCGAGCGGCGCGGCGACGACGGCGGCCGTGCCGACCAACTGACGCGCGGGATCAGCCACGCAGCGCGGCGGTCAGTTCCGGGTTCCGGGCGAGTGCGGGCAGCGCGTCCACCAGCAGGTCGATCAGCTGTGCGCGGGTGATGGCGGCGGTGCGCAGCCAGCTCAGCGTGGTCTCCTCGACGAAGGCGATCCAGCCGCGCACGGCCAGCCGCAGCAGCGGCAACTCGGTGTCGTCGAGGGCGATGGGCGCCTCGGCGAGCACCCGGTCGGCGACGGCCCCGCGGGTGGCGTCGACCAGGGCCGCGAGTTCCGGATCGGCGCTGGCGGGTCCGCGCAGCAGGGCCAGATACGAGGTGCGGTTGTCGCTGACGTAGTCGATGTAGCGGCACACCGCGTCGCGCAACATGTCCGGCAGTGCGAGGGTGTGGTCCGGCGTGGTGCGGGCCAGCATCTCGGCGTTGGCGTGCCGGACGACCGCGAGCTGGAACTCCTGGAGGGTCGGGAAGTAGTGGAACAGCAGCCCGCGCGAGATGCCGGCCTGCTCGGCGATGTCGCCGACGGAGATGTCGTGCAACGCCTTCTCCCGCAGCATCCGCACGCCCAGGGCGATCAGTTGTTCCCGCCGTTCGGCCGGGCTCAGCCGTACCCTTTTCGCGCCCGCACCGGGACTCTTCACGCTCACCGCCTCATCCTACTGAACCTGGTTCAATACTATTGACTGCGACTCAACAAGACTTTAGGCTCTGTTACATGAGTCGCAAGGTTACAGACAACGCTGTCGAGTTGCCGGAGGCAGCCGACGGCTCGGGCGCGCGTCACGTCCACATCCTCATCGTCGGCAGCGGATTCTCCGGGCTGGGCCTGGCCATCCGGCTGAGCCGGGCCGGGCGTGCGGATTTCCTGGTGCTCGAGCGCGGCGGCGATGTCGGCGGCACCTGGCGCGACAACACCTATCCGGGCGCGGCCTGCGATGTGCCGTCCCAGCTGTACTCGTATTCCTTTGCGCTGAACCCGAACTGGTCGCGCTCGTTCTCGCGGCAACCGGAGATCCAGCGCTACATCCAGGATGTCGCCGACCGTTACCGGGTGCGCGACAAGCACATCTTCGACTGCGATATGACCGGCGCCCGCTGGGACGACGCGACCGCGCGCTGGGAGGTTCGGACCAGCCGCGGCGCCTACACCTGCGACATCCTGGTCTCCGCGGTGGGCGCGCTGTGCGAGCCCGCGCTGCCGGATATCAAGGGTATCGACGAGTTCGAGGGCGAACTCTTCCACTCCGCGCGCTGGAACCACGATTCGGAGCTGGCCGGAAAGCGGGTCGCGGTGATCGGCACCGGCGCCTCGGCGATCCAGATCGTGCCCGCGATCGCGCCGCAGGTGGCCCGGCTCGACGTGTACCAGCGCACCGCGCCGTGGCTGCTGCCCCGCATGGATCGCCCGTACACCCTGCCCGAGCGGCTGGCCTTCCGCTATCTGCCCGGCGTGCAACGGCTTTCCCGGGCGGCCATCTACGCCGCCCGGGAGAGCCAGGTGGTGGGCCTGGCCAAATATCCGCCGGCCATGCTCGGCCTGGAGCTGATCGCCCGCGCCAAGCTGCGGCGCGAGGTGCCCGACGCACAGCTGCGCGCCAAGGTCACCCCGGACTTCCGTATCGGCTGCAAGCGCATGCTGATCTCCAACGACTACTATCCGGCGCTCGGCCGCGACAACGTGGACCTGGTCACCGACGGCATCCGCGAGATCCGCGCGCACTCGATCGTCACCGCCGACGGCACCGAGCGCGAGATCGACGCCATCGTGGTCGCCACCGGCTTCCACGTCACCGACTCACCGGCCTACGAGGTCGTGTACGGCCGCGACGGGCGCAGTCTCGCAGCGGTTTTCGCGGAGTCCGGGCAGCAGGGCTACAAGGGCTCGGCGATCGCGAACTTCCCCAACATGTTCTTCCTGCTCGGCCCGAACGTCGGCCTGGGCCACACCTCGATGGTGTACATGATCGAATCGCAGATCGCCTACATCGCGGACGCGATCGCCACCGCCGACCGGCTCGGGCTGCGTACGGTGGAGGTGCGAAAGTCCGTGCAGGACAAGTACAACCGCGACCTGCAAGGGAAGCTCGCGGGCTCGGTGTGGCTCACCGGCGGGTGCGCCAGCTGGTATCTCGACGCACACGGCAACAACACCACGCTGTGGCCGGACTTCACCTTCCGGTTCCGTAGGATGCTCGGGAAGTTCGATCCGGGGGCCTACGACACGACGACCGCCGACGGCGCAGCGGCGCGGCCCGATTCGAAAGTGGTGGCAGCCAAATGAGTGAAACCAAGGCACAGCAGGACGAGTACTTCCGGGGCAAGGTCTGCGTGGTCACCGGCGCCGGTTCCGGCATCGGCCGCGCGCTGGCCGAGAACCTGGCCGGTCGCGGCGCGAAACTCGCGCTGTCCGACATCGACGGCGACGGCCTCGCCGAAACCGTCCGGCGCTGTGAGGCACTGGGCGCGGAGGTGAAGTCCGACCGGCTGAACGTGGTCGAGCGGGAATCGGTGCTGCTGTACGCCGACGCGGTCAAGCAGCACTACGGCGTGGTGCACCAGATCTACAACAACGCCGGCATCGCCTTCCACGGTGACGTCGTCCGCTCGGAGTTCAAGGACATCGAGCGCATCATGGACGTGGACTTCTGGGGAGTCGTCAACGGCACCAAGGCATTTCTGCCGTACCTGATCGAATCCGGCGCGGGCCACGTGATCAACGTGTCCAGCCTCTTCGGCCTGATCGCGGTGCCCGGCCAGAGCGCCTACAACGCGGCGAAGTTCGCGGTGCGCGGCTTCACCGAGGCGCTGCGGCA
Source organism: Nocardia sp. alder85J (assembly GCF_020176955.2). GTDB lineage: Bacteria > Actinomycetota > Actinomycetes > Mycobacteriales > Mycobacteriaceae > Nocardia. The sequence goes on along the minus strand of NZ_JAIUCZ020000007.1, from coordinate 239,630 downwards.
GGAGATGCTGGTCAACGGGGAGCCGGTCGAGGTCACCTGTGTGCACCCCGGCGGCATCAAGACCGCGGTGGCGCGCAACAGCGGGTACGCCGAGGGCATCGACTCGGCGAAGTTCGCGGCGTTCTTCGACCGCAAGCTGGCGCTGCACACCCCGGAGATGGCCGCCCGCACCATCACCGAGGGCGTGCGCCGCAAGCACGGCCGCGTGCTGATCGGCTGGGAGGCGAAGCTGCTGGACGTGTTCGTCCGCACCACCGGCTCCTACTATCAGCGCATCGCGTCCGTGGTCACCAAGCGTTTCCTCCCGTGAGCCGGTGACGACGATGCCGAAGCTGCCCGATATCTCGCTACCCCTGCCGGTCGCCCGCGCTGTCCTGCACCCGATCTTCCGCTACACCATGCACGCGCGCGTGCCGTGGCGGATACAGCGGGCGCTGCTGGACGCCGCCTCGGTGCTCCAGCAGTCACCGCCCGGCACCCGGGTGCAACGGCTGCGGCTGGGTGGCCGCCCGGCCGAGCAGGTCGCCGGCGACCGGCCCGCGGTGGACGCCGGGGCGGTGCTGTACCTGCACGGCGGCGGATACACCGTCGGTTCGCCGGTCACCCACCGCAGCCTGGCCGCGCATCTGGCACGCGAGCTGCGGCGGCCGGTCTACCTGCCGGATTACCGGCTGGCGCCGGAACATCCGTATCCGGCGGCGCTCGACGACGCCGAGGCGGCCTTCCTCGATCTGCTCGCCACCGGACGCAAGCCGGAAAACCTGGTGGTGGCCGGGGATTCGGCGGGCGGCGGGCTGGCGCTGGCCTTGGCGCAGCGGCTGCGTGACGCGCACGGGATCGTGCCCGCCGCACTGGGTCTGATCGCACCCTGGGCCGACCCGAACGAGAAGCCGGGCCGCGCACGGGATCTGGTGATCAACGAGCGCTGGTCCCGGGCCGCGGCCGCGGCCTATCTGGGCGAGGGCAGCGGCCTGGACGTCGGATACGCGCCGCTGCTGGGCCGGCTGGCCGGGCTGCCGCCGGTGTACGTCCAGGTCGACACCGACGAGTTGCTGCACGGACAGTGCGTCCGGCTGGTCGCGGGGCTGGAGGCCGCCGGGGTGCCGGCGCGGTTCTCGGTGACGCACGGGCTGTGGCACGTGGCCCAGTTGCAGGCGGCGCTGGTGGCCCCCGCGGCCGCCGAACTGCGCGACATGGCCGAGTTCCTCGGCCGGGCGCTGGAGCCGGTGGCAGCCGAATCCCTAGGATAGGGACAGTGCCGTGCCTTCCGCCCGCACCGTCCCGGCCGGTCGGGCGCTGGGCCGTGGGCGCAGCCGGTCCCGGTGTTCGCACCGCGGTGGACGTGGCGTAGGTTACTGGAGGGTAAAGCTACCGGTGGGTAGCACATCGGAAGGGTTGCGATGCGAGAATTCGAGGTTCCGGCGACGTATGTCATTCCCGAGGACGCCAACATGTCCGACGGGGCCTTCCGGCACGCCGAGCGCACGCCCGGCCTGGTCGTGTTCAACACGCCCGACGGCAAGGGTGGCTGGAACAACGTCACCGCGTCCGAATTCGCCGCCGCGGTGACCGCCGCCGCCAAGGGCCTGATCGCCTCCGGCATCGAACTCGGCGATCGCGTCGCCATCCTGGCCTCCACCCGGTACGAGTGGGTCGTCCTCGACTTCGCCATCTGGGCCGCCGGCGGCTGTACCGTCGCCATCTTCGACAGCTCCTCGGCCGAACAGGCCCGCTGGATCCTCTCCGACTCCGCCACCCGCCTGCTGATCGTCGAGAAGGCGAAGCATCGCGCCACCATCGCCGAGATCGAGTCCGGCCTGCCGGAGCTGAAGGAGACGCTGCAACTCGACGCCGGCGCCCTCGACGAGCTGATCGCCCGCGGCCGCGACCTCGACGACCAGATCGTGCACGACCGCCGCGCCCAGGTGAAGGCCGCCTCCCCGGCCACCCTGATCTACACCTCCGGCACCACCGGCCGGCCCAAGGGCGTCATGCTCACGCACGCCAACCTGTACGCCGAATCGGCCGCCGACCGGGCCGCCATGCCGCAATTCCTGAAGCCGGGCAACAAGTCGCTGCTGTTCCTGCCGCTGGCCCACGTCTTCGCCCGCGCGGTCGCGCTGGCCGCCTTCGACGCCGGGGTCACCGTCGCGCACACCGCCGACTGGTCCACCCTGGTCGAGCAGTTCGGGCAGTACCAGCCGGACTTCATCCTGTCGGTGCCGCGGGTGTTCGAGAAGGTCTACAACGGCGCCCGGCAGAAGGCCGTCGACGGCGGCAAGGGCAAGATCTTCGACCTCGCCGCCGACACCGCCATCGCCTACAGCACCGCCGAGCAGAGCGGCGGCGCCGGGCTGCTGCTCAAGCTCAAGCACGCGGTGTTCGACCGGCTGGTCTACGGCCAGCTGCGGGCCGCGATGGGCGGGCGCTGCCAGTCCGCGGTGTCCGGCGGCGGCCCGCTCGGCGCCCGGCTGGGGCACTTCTTCCGCGGCGTCGGCGTCACCATCTACGAGGGCTACGGGCTCACCGAATCGACCGCCGCGGTCTCGGTGAACACGCCGGAGTTCATCCGGGTCGGCTCGGTCGGCCGACCGCTGCCGGGCCACGCCGCCAAGATCGCCGAGGACGGCGAGCTGCTGATCCGCGGCCCGGTGATCTTCGCCGGCTACTGGCAGAATCCGGAGGCCTCCGCCGACGCCTTCGTCGACGGCTGGTTCAAGACCGGTGATCTCGGCGCCCTGGACGAGCGCGGTTTCATCACCATCACCGGCCGCAAGAAGGAGATCATCGTCACCGCCGGTGGTAAGAACGTCTCCCCGGCCATGCTCGAGGATTCGCTGCGCGCCAACCCGCTGATCGGCCAGGTCATGGTCGTCGGCGACGGCAAGCCGTTCGTCGGCGCCCTGGTCACCCTGGACCCGGAGGCGCTGCCCGGCTGGAAACAGCGCCACAACCTGCCCGCCGACCTGCCGACCGACAAGCTCATCGAGCTGCCGGAACTGGTCGCCGAGGTCGACTCCGCCGTGGCCGACACCAACAAGCTGGTGTCGCACGCCGAGGCCATCAAGAAGGTCCGCATCCTCCCCGTCGACTGGACCGAGGAGAGCGGCGAGCTCACCCCGAAGATGTCGCTGAAGCGCAACGTGGTGATGCAGAAGTTCGCCGCCGACGTGGACGCCATCTACAGCTGAGTCACGCTCCGGCCGACGGCCCGCCTCCGAGGGGTGCGGGCCGCCGGTCTGTCCGGGGCCGGGATGCGGGTGGGACGGCCGGTGTCGCAGGCTGCGAGCGTGCGGGTGGACCGGAGTGCGGCGGGATCCGCATCGATGGCAGCGGCCGTCAAGGCGGTGGCGCGGGCCAGCGCGGGGAGCCCAGTTCGCGGGAGATCGTGCGGGCGGTGGTGCGGACCGCGTCGACCGTGGCGTCGGAGGCGGGCCAACCGGTGGTGGGGAGCACCACTGCGACCGCGCCGGTGATCGTCCCGGTGCGGTCGAAAATGGCTCCGGCGACACAGGATTCGCCGAGCACCGCTTCGTCGCGCTCGTAGGCCAGGCCGGATTCCCGTACCGCGCGCAGATGTTCGGCGAGCGCCTCCGGTGCGGTGATGGTCTCGCCGGTCATGCTGCGCAGTGCGGTGGGTTCGGCCGGGGGTGTGAAGGCGAGCACGGCCTTGCCGAGAGCGCTTGCGTGCGCGGGAATTTCGATACCGACCTCCGGCATCTGACGGCTGCCGTCCGGGCGGGGCTCGTGGTGGATGATCACCACGTCCGCACCGAAGAGGACGCCGACGCGGACGGCGAGGGCGCCGATCTGGCGGGCCTGGTGCGCACCGAATTCCTGTTCCTGGACCGGGATCACGCGCGGACGGCCACCGAGCAGGAACAGGTCCACCGGGAGATCGCCGCGGCGTTCGACGGCCGCCGGATCGTGTTGCGCACCCTCGACGTCGGCGGCGACAAACCGCTGCCGTACCTCGCGCTGCCGCCGGAGGCCAACCCGTTCCTCGGCGTGCGCGGAATCCGGCTGGCGCCGGGACATCCGGACCTGCTGCGCGAGCAGTCGCGCGCGGTGGCCGCGGTCGCCGCCGATCATCCGGTGAGCGTCATGTTCCCGATGGTCAGCGCCGTGGACGAGGTGCGCGCGGCCCGCGCGGTGCTCGACGAGGTGGCGCCGCCGGGACTGCGGATCGAGGTCGGGATGACGGTGGAGGTGCCCGCGACGGCGGCCAAGACGGCCGCGTTCGCCGCGCACGTCGACTTCTTCAGCATCGGCACCAACGACCTCACCCAGTACGCCCTGGCCGCCGAGCGCGGCAACGACGCCCTTGCGGCACTGGCGGATCCGTTGGATCCGGGGGTGTTGCGGCTCATCGAGCTGGTGTGCCGGGGCGCGGGCGGCACCCTGGTCGCCGTCTGCGGCGAGATCGCCTCGGATCCGGTGGCCGTACCGGTGCTGCTCGGACTGGGCGTCACCGAACTGAGCGTGGCCGCCCCGGCGGTCGCGCTGGTCAAGGCCGTGGTCCGCGGTCTGGACCTGGGGGAGTGCCGGTCGCTGGCGGCCGCGGCGCTGGCCTGTGAATCGGCGGCGCAGGTCCGGGCCCGGATCGACGGGGTCTGACCCGGAGACAAAAATCCGGCGGCCGGGCGCGTACGCCGGACCGCCGGATCCTCCGGGAATGTCCGATTATCCGACCGGTCCGGTCGCCAGCTTCACCCGCGCCGACTGATTGCTTCCGGACTGATCGACCCAGGTCAGGGTGACCGTATCGCCCGGGTGATGCAGGTCCATGGTGTTGGTCAGCCCGGTCGCGGTGCCGACGCCGCGGCCGTCCACCCCGGTGATCACGTCGCCGGACGACAGGCCCGCCTGCTCCGCCGGACCGCCGCCGACCAGGTTGCGGATCAGCGCGCCGCCGTTGCCGTTGGCATCGCTGACCGAGACGCCCAGGAATGCGGACGCGCCGATGTGCACCAGATCCGACGCCTGCCCGCCCTGGATCTGCCGGGCGATGGTGAGCGCCTGATTGATCGGGATCGCGAAGCCGACCCCGCCGCCGGAGCCCATCCGGAAGCCCTGGGACGCAGCGGTATCCATGCCGATCACCTGTCCGGCGGCGTTCACCAGCGGCCCGCCGGAGTCGCCGGGCTGGATGTCGGCCGCGATCTGGATCAGGCCGGTCAGCTGCTCGGAGCTGCCGGACGCGTCGTCGCTGGCGGTGATCGACCGGTTCAGCGCGGTGACCTTGCCCGTGGCGGCCGTGGGGCTGCCGGTGCCGCCGGCGTTGCCGACGCCGACCACGTTGTCGCCCACCGCGACCAGGCCGGAGTCACCCAGCGGCGCGGTGGTCAGTCCCGAGGCGTTGGACAGGTGCACGACCGCGACGTCCTCCTGCCGGTCGTAGCCGACCACACTGCCGGAATAGGTCCGGCCGTTGCCGAGGTCGGTGACCGAGACCTTCGTGGCGCCCTCCACCACGTGATTGTTGGTGAGGATGTCCCCGTTGGCGGTCAGCACGATGCCGGTGCCCGCGCCCTGACCGTTCTGGAGGCCGAGCTGGGTGTTGATGATCGCGATGCCCGGCGTCACGCTGTTGGCCGCGTCGTCGAGGTCGGTGGGGGACAGGTGTGAACCGACCGGCTGTCCGAAGCTGCCCGGGGACTGTGCCATCGGGCTGCCGGGCGTTCCGCCGTGCGGCGCCTGCAAGTGTGCCGCCACCAGGCCGATCGTGACTGCCAGCACGACCACCAGGGCGACGACCGCGCCGAAGGACAGCGCATGCCGCGGCGGGCGGCCGGGCGGGGGGCCGTACGGTCCTGCCGGTTGCCCCGGCCAGCTGGTCGAATTCGGGTACACGATCATCACGTCCTCATCAGGCTCGAGACTGCTCTTATCAGCATTACCCGCCTTTCTGAGAGCGTGCTGGGTGAATTCCGTGTTGTGACCGAGTCCTCTTTCGATCGGGACCCGAAGGGGCGGATCGCAACCCGGGCGCGATGATCTTCCCGGCCACCCGTCACCGCGATCGGTGGTCCGAAAGATCTTCTGCGGCAATCGATTCACTCGACGTGCGGCGTCCGGCCGGAAGCCCGCGCGGGGGCCGGCCCACCGGCCGGAACCGACCGGTCGCGCGGGGTGGCCGATCCCCGCGTGTGGCAGGCGGCCCCCGGCGGCGGTGACGCGGTGGTGACGAAATCGTGACGGCGGACCGCGCGGGATCCCGGCCCGCCGCCGCCCGCAGTACGCTCGCGCCTATGGCCGAGTCTGGACTGCGGGCGGCCTGCGGTGTGGTCTCCGCGGGGCTGGCGCTGGGTGTCGCGGAGCTGGTGGCGTTGCCGATCGGAACCAGCAGCACGCCGTTGGCGGCGCTGGGCTCCAGCGTGGTGGACCTCACCCCGGACGACGTCCGGGAACAGGTGATCCAGCTGGTCGGCACCGACGACAAGCTGCTGCTGTTCGTGGTGATGGGTGTGGTCGCCTTCGTGCTGGCCATGGTGGCCGGCCGTGTGGAGCGGATGCGCCGGCCGCTGGGCAGCGCGCTGCTGGCGGCGTTCGGGGTGCTCGCGGCGCTGGCGGCGGTGACCCGCTCCGCGGCGTCGTGGACCTGGATGTTGCCGACGGTGATCGGCGTCGCGGCCGGAATCCTGGCGTTGCGCATGCTGATCCGGCGACTCGAGCTCGGAGTGCCGGTGGTGGGCGATGATTCGCGGCCGCCGGGCGTGCGCGCCCTGCCCGTGGTCTTCGGCTTCGCCGCGGGGACGGCGGCAGTGCGGCGGCGGCTGCGCGGGACGCCGCCGAGCGCCTCGGATCCGGTTGCGGCGGGAGCGGATTCGGTCGGCACACCCCCGGTCCGGGCGGGGGCGGCCACGGCGACCCTGCCCGAACCCGGGGTGGACCGGCGCACCATGCTGCGCGGTATCGCGGGCATCGGAGTGCTGGCGGTGGTGACCGGGGTCGCGGGCCGGGTGCTGGGCATCCGGGCGCACAACGTGTCCGGCGAGCGGGCGGCGGTACGGCTGCCGGCGCCGAATTCCGCGCCCCCGCCGGTGGATCCGGCCGCGGATCTGCGATTGCCCGGTCTCACTCCGTATCTCACCGCCAACAGCGACTTCTACCGCATCGACACCGCCCTGGTGGTGCCGCAGGTGAGCACCTCGACCTGGTCGCTGCGCATCCACGGCCTGGTCGATCGCGAGGTCCGCTACAGCTGGGCCGATCTGGCGAACCGCCCGGTGATGGAACGGCTGGTGACCCTGACCTGCGTCTCGAACCCGACCGGCGGCGACCTGATCGGCAACGCCCGCTGGCTGGGCTACCCGCTGGCCGATCTGATCGCCGAGGCCGGACCGCATCCGGACGCCGACATGGTGCTCTCGCGCAGCATCGACGGCTTCACCGCGGGCAGTCCGCTGGCGACGCTGCTGGACGGCCGGGACGCGATGCTGGCAATAGGGATGAACGGCGAACCGCTGCCGGTGGAGCACGGCTATCCGGCCCGGCTGGTCGTCCCCGGCCTCTACGGCTACGTCTCGGCGACCAAATGGGTGACCGAACTGGAGATCACCCGATTCGATCGCGCGGAGGCGTTCTGGACGCAGCGCGGCTGGGCGCCGCGGGGGCCGATCAAGACCGGCACCCGCATCGACACCCCCAGCGACGACGGCAAGGTGAAGCACGGCCGGACCGTGGTGGCCGGCGTGGCCTGGGCGCAGCATCGTGGCATCGACGGTGTCGAGGTGCAGATCGACAACGGGCCCTGGCAGGCCGCGCGGCTGGCCGCCGAACCGTCGATCGACACCTGGCGGCAGTGGGCGTTCGACTGGGACGCCCCCACCGGTAAGCACACCATCCGGGCCCGTGCCACCGACGGTGCCGGCGCCGTGCAGTCGGGCTCCTACAAGGACGTGCTGCCGGACGGGGCCGAGGGCTACCCGTCGATCATCGTCGACGTGGCCTGACCCCGGCTCTCCCGACACCGGCGCTGCGTCGTCGTCCGCTACCTTCCCGTGATCGCCGCCGTCCGGCGGCGACCGCGCTCACCGGAAATCGCGCTTGCCCATGCCCTATTCCGCGCCGTATATTCGGCGTGGAATATTTCTCGTGGGATATGTCCGGGGCCGGGGTTACCCTCTCCCCCGTGGCGAGTGGAACGAAAGAGGGGCCGGTGATGTCGAAGCAACCGGGTGCAACGCTGACGCCACTGGCGCTGTCCGTGCTCGCGTTGCTGGAAGAGCGTCCGATGCATCCCTACGAGATGTATCAACTGCTGCTCAGCCGACGGGAGGAGTACCTTGTCAAGATCAGGCCCGGGTCGCTCTATCACACCGTCGACCGGCTGGCCGAGCAGGAACTGGTCCGGGCCGAAGGCACCGACCGGGCCGGTAACCGGCCCGAGCGCACCACCTATCGCATCACCGCGTCGGGCACCGCAGCGCTGCGCGCCCGGCTGACCGAGATCCTCCGCAAACCGATTCGGGAGTTCCCGATCTTCCCGCTGGCTCTCTCCGAGGCGCACAACCTGCCCAAAGAGGAGGTCATCGACTTGCTCACCGAACGCATCCGCTGGCTGGAGCTGGATGTCACCGAGTTCGATGCGTTGCAGGAGTGGGCTTCGGCCCGCCGGGTGCCGCGCCGGTACTGGATGGTGCTCGAGTTCCTGCGGGTGCAGGCCCACACCGAGGCCACCTGGCTGCGCCAACTGGTCGCGGAGCTGACCGACGGCCGTCTGACCTGGCATCGGTTCGCCCCCGACGGCAAGATCCTGCCCGACCTGTCCGACGACGAGGGCATCGGTCACGACTGGGGTACCGAGGTCACCGACGACGTCCTCGCGTCGCTGAAGAAGGGCGGTGCCGGCACTGCCGACCAGTGATCGCCGGTGGCCACCGGGCCGCCGCGCGGATCTGCTCCGTCTTCCCGCCGATCGCCCCGGGCGATCGGAACATTTCGAACGGAAACGAAAGCTATGACAACACAACGTAATCCGTGGCTGGCGCTGGGTGCGCTGGTCGTCGGGTTCTTCATGATCCTGCTGGACATGACCATCGTCGCGGTGGCCAACCCGGCGATCATGACGGACCTGCACACCGACATCAGCAAGGTCATCTGGGTCACCAGCGCCTACCTGCTCGCCTACGCGGTGCCGCTGCTCATCACCGGCCGCCTCGGCGACCGCTTCGGCCCGAAGAACATCTACCTGATCGGGCTGGTCGTCTTCACCTTGTCCTCGCTGTGGTGCGGTCTGTCCAACAGCATCGAGATGCTGATCGCCGCCCGCGCGGTGCAGGGCCTCGGCGCGGCGATGATGACCCCGCAGACCATGGCCGTCATCACCCGCACCTTCCCGCCGCATCAGCGCGGCGCGGCCATGGGCGCCTGGGGCGGCGTCGCCGGCCTGGCCACCCTGGTCGGCCCGATCCTCGGCGGCGTGCTGGTCGACGGTCTGGGCTGGAACTGGATCTTCTACATCAACGTCCCGGTCGGCGTCGTCGCCTTCGCGCTGGCCTGGGTGCTGGTGCCGAAGCTCGAGACCCACGACCACAAGTTCGACCTGGTCGGCGTGGTGCTGTCGGCCGTCGGCATGCTGCTGCTGGTGTTCGGCATCCAGGAGGGCAACGACCGGCACTGGGACGCCACCATCTGGGCCATGATCATCGCCGGCGTGGTGGTGCTGGCCGTGTTCCTCTACACCCAGGCGCGCAACAAGGGTGAACCGCTGGTGCCGCTGAGCCTGTTCGGCGACCGCAACTTCGCCCTGGCCAACCTGGCGATCGCCGCGATGGGCGCCACCATGACCACCTTGATGGTGCCGGCCTACTTCTGGCTGGAGGCGGTCCGCGGCTACACCCCGTCGCAGTCGGGCCTGGTGTTCGCCCCGATGGCCGTGGCGACCGGCATCTTCGGCCCGGTCGTCGGCAAGATCTCCGACCGGATGAACCCGAGGATCCTGCCCACCACGGGCTTCGCCGTCTTCGCCACGGTGGTGTTCGTCTACTCCGCGATGATGACCCCGCACAGCCCGATCGCGGCCTTCATGATCATCGGAGTGGCCTCCGGCTTTGCCAACGCCTGCATCTGGGCCCCGCTGGCCGCCATCGCCACCCGCAACCTGCCGATCCAGCAGGCCGGCGCCGCGGCCGGCGTCTACAACACCACCCGCCAGATCGGCTCGGTGCTCGGCAGCGCCGCGATCGCCGCCCTGGTGTCGGCCCGGGTCAGCGCCCAGGGCCTGGTCACCGGCAAGATGTCCGAAGGCGCCGGCGCCCACATCCCGGCCGCCCTCGCCGGCAAGTTCAGCACCGCACTGAGCCAGTCGATGCTGCTTCCCGGCTTCATCCTGCTGATCGGCCTGGTTGCCTCCGCCGGCTTCGTCCGCAGCAAGTCCACCCAGACCGGCGCCTCCGCCCCACAGGCCGCCGTCCCGGTCGACGCGGGCCACTGAGCCGACCTCACCGCAACGGGCCCGGATGCCTCCCGCATCCGGCCCGTTTGCGTTACCGGGCGACGAACGTCTCCGCTCGAGGCGCCGCCCCGCGCCACCGCGTCGTCGTCTGGCGCTGAACGGAATCCGTCAGATCAGATCGTCCGGCAGGACACGGAATGCCTTGTGCTCGGTGAGCGGGGTCAGCGCTCGGAAATCGCGCCGATCGAGAGTCAGCACCGCATCGGTCTCGTAGTCGGCAGCCAGGGCGACCGTCACTGCGTCGGCCAAGTCCAGCCGCAGGCCGGGATGCAGTCTTCGGATCTCGTTGGCCTGGTCGAGCACATCCGGCGTGACCGCTGCGATCTCGAAGAGCTCGGTGCGAGCCTGCGCAGTCAGATCCGCCACCATGTGGATGGCTGTCCGAGATCCCAGCGCGCGTCGGCCGACATGATCGATCTCCGCCAGTACCAGTGGTGATATCACCACCAGACCCGCCTCTTCGAGTACTCGATACGCGACATCGCTTTCGGGTGAGGACGTGTCGAATGCCGCGATCAGTCCTGACGTGTCGGCGATGACAATGCCGAGAGGCAGCGTCAACGGCGATCCGCATCGTCACCGAATCCGTCGGCGAGGTAGTCGTCCACTCGCCCGGCCAGTCCGGGATCACCGCTCGCGAAACGCCGCAGCCGCAACGGCTCCGAACGACGGCGAAGTCGCTGCGCGGCAAGATGAATCGCATTCCGGATGATTTCGGCCTCGCTGACTTCGCTGTTGGCGGCGGCCTCCTTGATGACCGCCAGATCGCCGGCGTCCGCGTAGACCATGGTTCGTTTCAACGACATATGAGTATTGTGGCATATATGTCGGCCGAGGCCGGACCTCGACCGACCACGGAAACGGACCCCGGGCCGGGTCGCTCGGTGAGCGACCCGGCCCGGGGTGGTGCGATGTGCGGGATCAGGCGGTCGGGGCGAAGGCCTCGCCGATGATCTCCGCCTGCTCCACGGCGTGCACCTTGCCGGAGCCCGAGGAGGGGGCCGACATGGCGCGCCGGGAGATGCGGCGCAGTTTGCCGAAGCGCTCCGGGAGGATCTCCGGGAGGTTCAGGCCGAAGAAGGGCCAGGCGCCCTGGTTGGCCGGTTCCTCCTGCACCCACACCAGATCGGTGGCGTTGGGGTAGGTGGCCAGCTTCTCGTTGAGGCGGTACGACGGGATCGGGTACAGCTGCTCGATCCGGATGATCGCCACATCGTCGCGGTTCTTCTTGGCCTTGTCGGCGGCCAGCTCGTAGTAGAGCTTGCCCGAGGTGAGCAGGATGCGCTTCACCTTCGTGCGGTCGCCGTCGCCGCTCTCGTAGGTCGGCTCCTCGAGCACCGAGCGGAACTTGTTGTCGGTGAAGTCCTCGATATCGGAGACCACGGCCTTGTTGCGCAGCATCGACTTCGGGGTGAAGACGATCAGCGGGCGGCGGATGCCGTCGAGCACGTGCCGGCGCAGCAGGTGGAAGTAGTTCGACGGGGTGGACGGGACCGCCACCGTCATCGAACCCTCGGCGCACAGCATCAGGAAGCGCTCGATGCGGCCGGAGGTGTGGTCCGGGCCCTGGCCCTCGTGGCCGTGCGGCAGCAGCAGCACGACCTCCGACAGCTGGCCCCACTTGGCCTCACCGGAGGAGATGAACTCGTCGATGATCGACTGGGCGCCGTTGACGAAGTCACCGAACTGCGCCTCCCAGAGCACCAGCGCTTCCGGATTGCCCAGGGAGTAGCCGTATTCGAAGCCGACCGCGGCATATTCGGACAGCGCCGAATCGTGCACCGCGAACCAGCCCGGGTTGGCGCTGCCGATGTTGTGCAGCGGGGTGTACTCGGCGCCGGTCTTGCGGTCGATGACCACCGAATGCCGCTGCGAGAAGGTGCCGCGGCGGGAGTCCTGACCGGTCAGGCGCACCGCGCGACCCTCGTCGACCAGGGTGCCGAACGCCAGCAGCTCGCCGAACGCCCAGTCCACCTTGCCCTCGTAGGACATCTCGCGGCGCTTCTCCAGTACCGGCTTCACGCGCGGATGCACGGCGAAGCCCTCGGGCACGTTCAGGAACGCGTCGCCGATGCGCTGCAACACGGTCTTGTCGACGGCGGTGACGACCGTGGTCGGCACGGTCTGCTCCGTCTCGACCGAGTGGCTCGGGGCCGGCGGGTACTTCTCCAGCTCGCGGACCTCGTTGAACACCCGCTCCAGCTGACCCTGGTAGTCCCGTAGCGCGTCCTCGGCCTCCTTCATGGAGATGTCACCACGGCCGATCAGGGCCTCGGTGTAGGACTTGCGGACGCTGCGCTTGGTGTCGATGACGTCGTACATGTACGGCTGCGTCATAGACGGGTCGTCACCCTCGTTGTGGCCGCGACGGCGGTAGCAGATCAGGTCGATGACGACGTCCTTGTGGAACTGCTCGCGGAAGTCGACCGCCAGCTGCGCCACCCAGACGCACGCCTCCGGATCGTCGCCGTTGACGTGGAACACCGGCGCGCCGATGAACTTGGCGATATCGGTGGAGTACTCGGTGGACCGGCTGTTCTCCGGCGCGGTGGTGAAGCCGATCTGGTTGTTCACCACGATGTGCACCGTGCCGCCGACCCGGTAGCCGCGCAGGCCACCCAGGTTCAGCGTCTCGGCGACCACACCCTGACCGGCGAAGGCCGCGTCACCGTGCAGCATCATCGGCACGACCGAGAAGGTGCGCGCCTCCTCGCCCTTGGTGATCAGGTCTTCCTTGGTGAGCAGGTCCTGCTTGGCGCGGACCAGACCCTCCACGACCGGGTCGACCGCCTCCAGATGCGACGGGTTCGCGGTCAGTGACACCTTGATGTCGTTGTCGCCGAACATCTGGATGTAGGTGCCCTCGGCGCCCAGGTGGTACTTCACGTCGCCAGAGCCGTGCGCGGCGGCCGGGTTCATGTTGCCCTCGAACTCGGTGAAGATCTGCGAGTAGGGCTTGCCGACGATATTGGCCAGCACGTTCAGCCGGCCGCGGTGCGGCATGCCGATGACGACCTCGTCGAGCGCGTGCTCGGCGCACTGGTCGATGACCGCGTCCATCATCGGGATGGTGGACTCGGCGCCCTCCAGCGAGAACCGCTTCTGGCCGACGTACTTGGTCTGCAGGAAGGTCTCGAACGCCTCGGCCGCGTTCAGCCGCGACAGGATGTACTTCTGCTGGGCGACGGTCGGCTTGTCGTGCTTCTGCTCGACCCGATCCTGGATCCACTTGCGCTGCTCGGGATCGAGGATGTGGGTGTACTCGACACCCACGTGCCGGCAGTAGGCATCACGCAGGATGGACAGGACGTCGCGTAGCTTCATCCGCTCCTGGTTGTGGAAACCGGCCACGTTGAACTCGCGGTCCAGGTCCCACAGGGTCAGACCGTGCTGGGTGACGTCCAGGTCCGGATGGCTGCGAAACTTGTCCTTGACCAGCCGCAGCGGATCGGTGTCGGCCATCAGGTGGCCGCGGTCGCGGTAGGCGGTGATCATCTCCTGGACGCGCACGCTCTTGTCGACGCCGCGTTCCTTGATGTCCTTGCGCCAGCGCACCGGCTCGTACGGCACGCCCATGGTGTGGAAGACGTCGTCGTAGAACTCGTCGGCGATCAACAGCTGGTGAATCGTGCGCAGGAAGTCGCCGGACTCCGCGCCCTGGATGATGCGATGGTCGTAGGTCGACGTCAGCGTCATCAGCTTGCCGATGCCGATCTGGGCCAGCTGCTCGTCGCTCATGCCCTGGAACTCGGCCGGGTACTCCATCGCGCCGGCGCCGACGATCGCGCCCTGACCCGGCATCAGCCGCGGCACCGAATGGTTGGTGCCGATGGTGCCGGGGTTGGTCAGCGAGATGGTGACGCCGGTGAAGTCCTCGGTGCCGAGTTTGCCGTCGCGGGCGCGGCGGACGATGTCCTCGTAGGCCGAGTGGAACTGGCCGAAGGTCATGGTCTCGGTGTTCTTGATGGCCGCGACCACGAGCGTGCGGCTGCCGTTCTTACCCGGCAGGTCGATGGCCAGGCCCAGATTGGTGTGGGCCGGGGTGACGGCGTTCGGCTTCCCGTCGATCTCGGTGAAGTGCCGGTTCATATTGGGGAACGCCTTCACCGCCTGCACGATGGCGTAGCCCAGCAGATGGGTGAAGGAGATCTTGCCGCCGCGGGTGCGGGCCAGATGGTTGTTGATGACCAGCCGGTTGTCGATCATCAGCTTGGCCGGGATGGCCCGGACGCTGGTGGCGGTGGGGATGGTCAGCGAGGCCGACATGTTCTTCACGATGGCCGCGGCCGGGCCGCGCAGCACCTGCGACTGATCGGCGGCGGGCTCGGCGGGCTTCGGGGCCGTGGTCGGCGCGGCGGCCGCGGCGGGCTGCGTGGTACGCGCCTGCGGCGGCGCGGCGGCGGTCGACGCCGGCGCGGCGATCTTCGGGGCGGGCACGGGCGACGCGGCGGGCTTCGGGGTCGCGGGCGCGGCAGCAGGCGCGGCGGGCTTCGGGGTCGCGGGCGCGGCGGCAGGGGCGGGAACGGAGGCGGCGGGCGCAGCAGCGGGCGCCGGGGCCGGAGCCGGGACGGGCGCGGCGGTCGCCGGGGCGGCGACGGCGGACTGCCCGTTGGCCGTGGTTTCGGCCGTCGCGTCCGGGGTGTAGTCGGCCAGAAATTCGTGCCAGCTCTCGTCGACGGACGACGGGTCCTGTTTGTACCTCTGGTACATCTCGTCGACGAGCCACTGGTTCTGTCCGAACTGGGATGTTGAGCTGCTCACAGCAGGTGTTCGCCTCATTTCGTTCTTCGCGCTGCGACGTTTGTGACGTGCTCGGCACGGGTAATCGGCATGCTGCGCGCCGATGCGCCCTTCTGAGGATAGGCCCAGCCCCGAGTCCGAGAGGTCATCGCCCACTGGATGGACCCAGCCCCACAGATGACGACTCGTCCGTAGATGAGAATATTCCTCACCCTTGATGTGCGGCATACCACATACGGGAATAGCCACCGCCCGCAGCCAGAAGTTCATCGTGGGTACCCATTTCGGCGATCCGGCCCCGTTCGACGACGGCGATCCGATCGGCCCGCGCGGCGGTCGCCAGCCGGTGCGCCACGATCACCGAGGTCCGCCCGCGCATCACGGAACGGCCCGCTGCCAGCACCTTTTCCTCGGTGTCCGGGTCCAGCACCGCGGTCGCCTCGTCGAGCAGCAGCAGGTCCGGGTCGACCAGTTCGGCCCGGGCCAGCGCGATCAGCTGCCGCTGACCGGCCGACAGCCCGCGACCACCCTCGCCGACCGGGTGCCGCATCCCCGCCGGCAGCCCGGCGATCAGCTCCAGCGCACCCACCGCCTCGGCCGCCCGCTCGATCTCCGTCCTGGTCGCGGCCGGTTTCCCGAAGGCGATATTGCTCGCGACATCGCCGCTGAACAGATGTGCTTCCTGGGGCACCATGCCCAGCCGGGCTCGGTAGTCGGCGAGCCGGTAGTCCCGGATGTCGGTTCCGGCGACACGAATCACACCCGGGCCCGTACCGGTATGACTCGGATCGGCCTCCGTGGCGTGCGGCAGGTCGTACAGCCGGGCCAGCAGCTTCACGATGGTCGACTTGCCCGCACCGGTCGCGCCGACCAGCGCGAGACTGGTTCCACTCGGGATGTGTAGTGAAACATCATCCAGGGCAATGGCTTTCGCATCGGTATACCGGAAGTGAACGGTGTCGAAATCGACCTCGGCCCGCAGCCGCTCGCCGAGCGGGACGGGCTGCGCCGGATCGGCCGCGATCGAGGACGGTGTGCGCAACAGCGCCGCGATCCGCTGCAAACCCACTCGGGCCTGCTGATATCCGTCGAACACCTGCGACAGTTGCAGGATCGGGCTGAACAGCAGGCTCAGGTACAGCACGAACGCCACCAGCGTCCCGGCCGTCGTCGTGCCGTGCGCCACCGCACGCGCGCCGACGTACACGACCGCCGCCTGGGCCAGATCCGCCCAGGCGATCACGAACGCGAAATACAGCGCGATCGCCCGCTGCGCACGCAACCGGCTGTGCCGATACCCGTCGGAATACCCGGCGAACCGCCGTCCCGCCGCGGCCTCGTTGCGATACGCCTGGGTGGCCCGCAGCCCGGCCACGTTCTCCTGGAAATCGGCGTTCACCGTCGCCACCCGCTCCCGCGACTGCGAATAGGCGGCTGCCGACACCCGCCGGAACACCAGCGTCGCCGCGATCAGCGGCGGCAACGTCGCCAGCACCACCAGCGCCAGTTCGGTATCGATGACCAGCAGCGCCACCGCGATCCCGACCGCGGTGACCACGCTGATCAGCGCCGTACTCAACCCGGTCTGCAAGAACGTGGACAACGCGTCGATGTCCGTGGTCATCCGGGTCATGATGCGCCCGGACAGCTCGCGCTCGTAGTAGTCCAGCCCCAGCCGTTGCAGATGGGCGTAGCTGCGCACCCGCAGCCCGTACAGCACCCGCTCGCCACCGCGCGCCGACAGCACCGTCCCCGCCGACTCGTCCGCCCAGCTCAACGCCACCAGCACGGCCCCCGCCGCCGCGGCCAGCGCCAGCGTTCCGGCACTGCCCGCGGCCACCCCGTGATCCAGCGCGAACCGGGTGAGCGCCGGGAACGCCACCCCGATCACCCCGTCGACGGCCAGCAACGCCACCACCGCCACCAGCAACCAGCGCACCGGCCGCAGCAACCGGACCAGCCGGAACCGCGGATCGGCCTGCTCGAGCTCCCGGTCGTCCAGCCCCGGCACCTCCGCCGCCGACGGCAGCCGACCCAGCATCTCCCGGATCTCCGGCGGCACGTCCACCGAATATTCGGCCGCCTGAGTGCGCACCGCCGAGCCGTCGGGGCCGGTGCTCGTGCCGCTCGTCGGCGCGGCGGCCGGCATCTCCGGAAGATATTGCAGTGCAAGGACTTCCGGTGCCATCGCGATCGCCTGTTCACCGGAGGCGAGCGGCTGGAGCGCCGGTGCTGATTCCGCCGGTGCGGGCGCAGCCGGGTCGGGCGGCTGCTCGTCCCAGAGGTCACCGGTGCCGGTGGTCAGCGGTGCGGGCAGTCGGATGACCCGGTCGGCGTGGGCGAGGGTGGATTCGCGGTGGGCCAGGATCACGGTGGTGCGGCCCGCGCGGGCGGGTAGCGCGTCGAAGATCGCGGCCTCGGTGACCGCGTCGACGGCCGAGGTGGCGTCGTCGAGGATCAGGATGCGCGGGTTGGCCAGCAGGGCGCGGGCCAGGGCGAGGCGCTGGCGCTGGCCGCCGGACAGGGTCAGGCCGCGTTCGCCGACGACGGTGTCGTACCCGTCGGGCAGTTCGCTGATGAACTCGTCCGCGGCGGCCTGTTTCGCGGCGCGGCGGATCTCGTCGGCGGTGGCGTCGGGGTGGCCGAGCGCGATATTGGCGGCGATGGTGTCGGAGAACAGGAACGGGTCGTCGAAGGCCACCCCGACCGCCGCACGCAAGGCGCCGGCCCGCACCTCGGCGATGTCGACCGCGTCGTCGGCGCCGCGCAGCACGATCCGTCCGCTGTCGGGCCGGTAGAACCGCGGCAGCAGCAGCGCCAGCGTCGATTTACCGGAACCGGCCGGGCCGATGATCGCGACCGTCTCACCGGGCCGCACAGTCAGGTCGAAATGCCGCAGCACCGGCCGGTCCGGGTCGAAACCGAAGGTGACCGCTTCCAGGTCGATACCCAGCGGGCCGTCCGGCAGGGCGCGGGGCGCGGGCGGATCGATGGTGTCCGGCGCCTCGTCGATCACCTGGTAGACCCGTTCGGCGGCAGCCCGGGTCAGCTGGGCCATCACGACCACCGTCGACACCAGCCGGGTGTTGGACGACAGCATGGTCACGTACGCGGCGAAGGCGAGGAAGGTGCCGATGCCGATACCGCCGTGCAGCGCCAGCAGCCCGCCCAGCCCGATCACCGCGACCAGCCCGGCCTGCGGGATGGCGGTCACCGTCGGCGCCATCCGCGCGTCGATGCGGGCCGCCCGCATCCGTTCGCCGTAGAGGACGCGGCCGTGCTGTTCCAGCACCCGCACCATCCGGGCCTCCTGGCCGAAGCCCTTCACCACCCGCACCCCGGTGACGGTCTCCTCGACGTGCTGGGCCAGTTCGGCGGCCCGCTGCTGTGCCGACCAGGTCGCCGCGTGCACCCGCGGCCGGATCCGGTACACCACGACCGCGATGGCCGGCACCGTCAGCAGCGCCACCACCGCCAGCAGCGGCGACAACACCAGCATCACGACGGCCGCCAGCAGCGACATGAACACCGACATGCCCGCCAGCGGCGCCATCGCCAGCAGACCCTGCACCAGTTGCAGATCGCTGATCGACCGGGACACCACCTGACCGGTCCGCAGCCCGTCCTGCCGCGGTCCGTCGTAGCGGTGCAGGGCGGTCAGCAGATCCACCCGCATCGTGTGCTGCACGTTCAGCGCCAGCCGACCGGCCAGCCACCGCCGCCCGTACGAGGTCGTGAACCGGACCACCGCCAGCAACGCGAGGACTCCCGCGAGCACGCCGATGATCCGCACGTTGCCCGCGCGAGCGTTGTCCAATGCCTGTTTGGCCGCCAGCGGCGCCGCCACCTCCGCCACGGCTCCCGCCGCGAGCGATGCCGCGACCCCCGCGAGCAGCCCTGGTTGTGCCCGGCACGCCGACCACAACCGCCGAATCCACCCCTGGTCTGTCTGCGCCTGAATCTCACTCATTCCGATTCGACAGTACCGACCCCCACCGACAGCCCAGCAGGTGCCGACCCGCACGGTCGCTGCCACAGCAGGAACCCGGGTTGGGTCACTCGTCGCCGACCCGCTACGGCGGTGCTCATCGAGAGCCGGTCGCGCCGACCGACTGTCGGGCAGCGTCGTTCATCGCGCCGACCGACTGTCGGGCAGCGTCGTTCACAGGTCGCGACGCCGCACGTACCACCAGGCCCCCGCGCACACCCCGGCCGTCCACAGCACCAGCACCACCGCCGATGCCGCGCTGGGTGCGAGGAAATGGGTTTTCGGGAACGAGCCGTTCATCACCGCGCCGACGGTTGCCGACAGCGGGAACAGCACCGCGAATCCGGGAACGCCGACGAAGCGGGCGACGTACCAGATCGCGGGCTCGGCGATCAGCGGCCACAGGATCAAGGTGAGGACGGCCGGACCGGGGGAGCGGAACAGCAGGCCCAGGGCCGCGCCGAGCAGACTCCAGCACACGACGGCGAGCAGCCCGCCGCCGAACACCGACAGCAGCCGCACCCCGAATTCGATCCGGTGCCGTCCGGCGGCGAGCAGCCCGAGCAGCGCCCCGACCTCGACCGACACCCCGAGCAACAACGAATAGGCCGCGGTCACACCGAGTTTCGCGCCCATGAGCAGATCGCGATCGGGGGTGAACACCGCGGTCAGCGCGAGACTGTGGTGCCGGTACTCGTCGCCGGCGGCGAGCGCGGCGAAGATCGCCGCCGCCGCGAGGGTCACGAACAGCGCCACGTAGAACCCGGCGCTGGCGGTGCCGGTGGCCAGGGTCTCGTGCGGTTGCGGTCCGTTGCCGCGCAGCGCGAACCCGCCGCCGGCCAGCAGCCCGAGCACCGCGGCGACCGGCACGGCCTGCCGGGCGACGCGGGAGGCGGTGAGCTTGCGGAGCTCGACGGTCGCGGCGCGCTCGATCTCCACCGGCACAGTGAGGTTCATCGTGGCATTCCGTACGGGCTCGTCGGGACGGGGGGAACCGACACCGGCATACCGCGGGTGAGCGCGGCCAGCACCCGATCCGGGTGCACGGGTTCGGGAACGAGCTCGGTCAGCTGCACCCGGGCGGCGAGGGCGGCGTTCTCGATGTCCTTGCGGCCGGCCTCGGCGACCGCCAACCGGCCGTCGGAGCGCATCACCGTATCGGTGAAACCGTAGGCGGCCAGCGCCGTGGCCAGCGCGATCGGACTGGAGGCGCCGACGATCAGCCGGTCGGGATGGCTGCGGCGCAGTTTGCGCGGGGTGCCCTCGTACACCACCGCACCCTCGCTCAGCACGATCAACTGGTCGGCGATCGGCACCACCGCGGCCAGACTCTGCGCGGTGAGCACCGCGGTGCCGCCGCGGCGGAGGTATCCGCGCAACAGTTCGGCCAGCCAGGTGCGGTCGGCGGCCTCGAGCCCGTCGAACGGGTCGTCGAGCACCAGCACCGGCGGATCGCCCAGCAGGGCGATCGCGACCGCGAGCCGGGTCTGCTGGGCCGTGGAGAGCGTGCGCACACGCTGCGGCGCGAGCTCGGCCAGCCCGGTCCGGGCCAGCAGCGCGTCGACCTGCTCGTCGGGGGCACCGGCGGCCCCGGCGTAGATGCGCAGCTGACCACGCACGGTGCTGCCCGGCTG
Source organism: Nocardia sp. alder85J (assembly GCF_020176955.2). Taxonomy (GTDB): domain Bacteria; phylum Actinomycetota; class Actinomycetes; order Mycobacteriales; family Mycobacteriaceae; genus Nocardia. Next base: position 218,809 of record NZ_JAIUCZ020000007.1, on the reverse strand, counting down.
CACGCCGCGCGGATCCAGTACCGCTCCCGCCCGGCCCACGATCGTGCGGCTGCCCGAGGTGGGCGTCACGAGACCCAGCAGGAGCCCGACGACGGTGGACTTGCCGGCGCTCTCCGGCCCGACGAGCGCGGTGACGGATCCGGTCGGCACGGTGAAACTCACCTCGTGCACCGCGATCGTGGTCTCGAAATGCTTGGTCAGGCGGGTGGCGGTGACCGCGGGCGGGCGGGAACGGCTCATCGCGGATCGTCCAGCACCGGCAGCGGATCGGCATCGATGACGGTCGGCCGCGGAAAGCCAGCCGGGGCGGGCCCGAATGCCTTGCGCGCGTTGTCGATCGTGCGCCGGCCCAGCGCGCGGTTGCCGAACCCGCCGATGGCCGCGCCGATTCCGGCCGGAATCACCTTGCCGACCATCAGTGCGCTGCGTTTGGCCAGGAACTGCACCACGAATCGCTTCAGCAGCGAGTCGTTCATCGCGCTGATCCCGGGAATCTTGGTGGCCAGCAGGTCGCCCCAGTTCTTGGCGGTACGCCCGACGTTCTTCTCCACGATCTGCATGCCGCTCTCGCCCAGCACCACCGCGAGCACCAGCGCACGCCGGCGTTCGGCATCGTCGGGGGCGATGCCGTGCACCGCGGCCACGGCGAGGGTGAACAGCGCCGACGCCTCCAGGAAGAAGGCCGTCTCCGCGCTCATCGCCGCCAGCGCGGTGAAGGTGCCCACGCCGGGGACCGCGGCGGTGGCGCCGACGGCGGTGCCGCTGGTGGTGACGGTGGTGAGGTACTGCCGCTCCAGCCGCCCGACGATCTGGGCCGGACTCTCCGCGGGGTGAGCGCGTCGTAGCCGCTCGACATACTTGGCGACCGCCGGCGCCTGTAGCTGGGACGCATTGTCCAGCCCCGACACCACGGCCTTCTCCAAGCCGGCCTTGTACATGGCAACCCCTCTCGTGCGGTGCGCTCCCGAAACTCTATCGGGATCCGGCGACACTTTCCGTGATGCCCACGGCCGCCTACGGTGAACCTGTGTGCGGCACCTCCGAGGGAGCCAGGGGATTGCCCCATCCGCGGCTGCGGCGCTACGTCCGCGGCTACGACGGCTACCTGCTGCGCGGCTTCGAACCGGGCGTGCACATCGGGATGCCGTCGACCACGCTGACGGTGATCGTGACCATCGACGAGCCGATCGACATGCCGCTCTCGCCGCATCCGGCCCAGCCCGCCGGCCGCTGGAACGCCCTGGCCAGCGGGCTGACCACCCGTCCGGCGCTGATCGCGCACCGCGGATATCAGCACGGTGTGCAGCTGGCGCTGACCCCGCTGGGCTCGCGGGCGCTGTTCGGCCGGCCCGCCGCCGAACTCGGCTCGTGGCTGGTGGACCTCACCGACCTGCTGGGTGCGCGGGCGGTGGAACTGCGGGAACGGCTCGCGGCCACCGGCGACTGGGCCCGCCGGTTCGCGGTGCTGGACGAGATCCTGCTGCGGCGTGTCGACGACATCGAGCTCGACCCGAACCTGCACTGCGCGTGGCGGCTGCTCACCGATCCGGCACGGCGTCGCCCGGTCGCCGCCGTGGCCGACGAAATAGGTTGGAGCAGAAGGAATCTCGCTATCAGATTCGGTTCGGAATTCGGCATCACCCCGAAGGACGCCGACCGGCTGACCCGGTTCGAACGCTCACACCTGCTGCTGCGCCGCCCGGGTGCGGCCATCGCCGCGGTGGCGGCCGCGGCCGGTTACTACGACCAGGCCCACATGGCCAGGGAGTGGCGTGAGATGGCGGGCCTGCCACCGTCGCGGTGGCTGGCCCGGGAGAGCTTCCCATTCGTCCAAGACCATGACACCGACCCGGTGAAAGGCTGACGACATGACCGAGAACCCGAGCACCACCACCGTGACGGCCCCGCTGTGGCCGTCCTTCGTCTATCGCGACGCGCCCGCCGCGATCGCCTTCCTGGAAACCGCGTTCGGCTTCGTGCAGCGGGCCCGCTACGGCGACGGCGACACCGTCGACCACGCCGAACTGGCCTGGCCGGGTGGCGGCGGCATCATGCTCGGCTCCGTGCGCGAGGGCATGTCCTTGAAACAACTGCCACCGGGCACCGGCTCGGTGTACATCGTCGTCGACAACCCCGACGAACTGTATGCGCGCGCACGAGCGGCCGGCGCCACCATCACCGGTGAGCTCCGCGACGAGGACTACGGCTCCCGCGGCTTCACCTGCCGTGACCCCGAAGGGGTGTACTGGAGCTTCGGCACCTACGGCGGCGTCGGCCCGGCCTGAGCCGCTCGCCGGGATCTCGTTGTGGCAGTGATCTGTTCGCCGGGCACCCACTCCGGCACCGGCGGCGGGCCGGGCGGGGTGCCGTCACCGAAGGGCTTCCCGCCCAGGGCTTCCCGGCCGTGCGGGGTGTGCCAGCCGGAGAGGTCGGGGCCCTTGGGGACGATCCCGGTCGGGTTGATGCCGGTGTGCACCACGTAGTAGTGCTCTTTGATCTGCGGGAAGTCGACGGTGTCGCCGAAACCGGGGGTCTGGAACAGATCTCGCGCGTAGGCCCACAGCACCGGCAGCTCGACGAGCTTCTCGCGATTGCACTTGAAATGCCCGTGGTACACCGCGTCGAAGCGGACCAGCGTGGTGAACAGCCGGACGTCCGCCTCGGTGATGGCCTCGCCCACCAGGTAGCGGCGGCTGGTGAGCCGCTCCGACAGCTGGTCCAGCGCGGTGAACAGCCGGTCGTAGGCGGCCTCGTACGCCTGCTGCCCGCCGGCGAAACCGCAACGGTAGACCCCGTTGTTGACCTCGCTGTAGACCAGCCGGTTCACCTCGTCGATCTCGTCGCGCAGCGCGTCCGGGTACAGGTCGGGGGCGCCGGGCCGGTGGTGGGCGGTCCACTCGGTGGTGAAGTCCAGGGTCATCTGCGCATAGTCGTTGGTGACCACCTCGCCGGTCGGCACCTCGACGATCGCGGGCACCGTGATGCCGCGCGGATAGTCGGGGAAGCGGGCCAGATAGGCGTCGCGCAGGAAATGGATGCCGAGGACCGGATCGACCTCGCCCGGGTCCAGATCGAAGGTCCAGCTGCGTTGGTCGTGGGTCGGCCCGCACAACCCCAGCGACAGCGCGTCCTCCAGCCCGAGCAGTCGCCGGACGATCAGGGTCCGGTTGGCCCAGGGACAGGCGCGCGCCGCCACCAGCCGATATCGGCCCGGCTCGACCGGATAGCCGTCGCGGCCGTCGGCGGTGATCCGGGTGGTGATGTAGTTGGTGTCGCGCGTGAACGCGCCGCTTCCCGAACTCTCCACCCGGCCAGTCTGGCAGATCGGGCGCCTCCCGCTAGATTCGCGGCATGAGCGAAACCAAACCCACTCGGCTGGAGCGCATCGAGACGCCGACCGGCGCCGAGGTGGCGGTGATCAGCGTCGATCACCCGCCGCTGAACCTGTTCGACAAGGCACTGCTCGACGCGCTCGCCGCCGACATCGCGGAACTGACCGCGGCGCCGCCGCGCGCGGTGCTGCTGCGCGCGGACGGCAAGGTGGTCTCGGGCGGGGTCGACGTGCACGTCTTCGAGGGATTGAGCACGGCCGAGGGCGCGCAGCTGTGGCGCACCCTGTTCGCGGGGATCGTGCATCCGCTGGAGGCGCTGCCCTGTCCGGTGGTGTTCGCCGCGCACGGGCTCACCCTCACCGCGGCCTTCGAGATCGCGCTGGCCTGCGACATCATCCTGGCCGCGCCGAAGGCGAAGTTCGGGCTGGTGGAGACGGTGGTCGGGCTGACCCCCTCGATGGGCGGCCCGCAGCGGCTGGCCGAGCGCGCCGGTTCCGGCCGGGCCCGGGAGCTGGTGATGACCGGCGATCTCTACGACGCGGCGACACTGGCCGACTGGGGTGTGGTCAATGCCGTGCACGACGACGTCGACACCGTCGCCCGCAGTCTGGTGCAGCGCCTGGCCGACGGTCCCACCCGGGCCCACGCCGCCACCAAGCGGATCGTGGGTGCCTGGCGTTCCGGTGGTGTGGCACAGGCGGATTCGGTGACCCTGGAGGTCTCCGGCGAGCTGTTCGGCACCGACGACCTGCGCGGTGCGGTACAGAGTTTCCTGACCGACGGTCCGGGAAAGGCCACCTACACCGGACGGTGACACGGTGTTTACCTGACTATGCCGACATAGCTGTGATCTGCGTCATATAGTCACAGGTGCCGCCACATCGAGGCACTCGGAGGGACGCATGTCGCACTTGTTGGTGGAGTACCCCGCGTCGCGAAATCCATGGTGTGACAACCCTCTTGCCCGCGGCGCCGACGGGGTCCTGCGCTACGGCAACCTCAATCCCGCCGTCACCGAACTGCTCGATGTGCAGGTGCACGCCTTCGGCAACCGGGAGGCCGTGGTGGAGATCGGCGGCCCCCGGCTGACCTACCGGCAGCTGTGGCACTCGGCCTCCCGGATCGCCGGCGGGTTGCAGGAGCGCGGCATCGGCTACGGCGACCGGGTCGCGGTCCGGATGCCGGTGGGTGCGCGCTGGGTGCGCGCCTTCCTCGGTGCGCTGCTGTCCGGCGCGGTGCCGGTGCCGGTGCACGACGGCCTGCCCGACGATGTTGCCGCGCAAGTGCTCTCGGACAGCTGCGCGGATTTCGTGCTGGAGGCCACCGGAACCCTCCCGGACGGCGCCGCCTACATCGACGACGGTGCCTCACTGTCCGAGCTGGCGCTGCTGTGTTACACCTCCCGCAGCGCGTCGGACGCCCCGAAGGGGGTGGAGCTGACCAACGAGAACCTGCTGTCGGCCATCCGCTCGGTGGTGGGCGCGCTGGACCTGCCCACCGACGGACTGCGCAATCTGGTGCTGCTGCCGCTGGCGCACGCGGGCGGATGCGTGGACCAGTTGCTGCCGACCTTCGCCGTGGGCGGCACGGTGGTGCTCGCTCCAGATCCCGCCCGTGCCGCGGAAGCCATTGTGGCCGAACGGATCGATCAAGTGTCGGCGACACGTCGAATCTTCGCCGGACTGCTCTCGGAACTGGCCGGACTGCGGGCCGAGGGGGTGCGTCAGATCTGTACCGCCGGGCGGCGGCCCGAAGCGCCGGGCGCCGCCGCCGAACCCGTCACGACCGCGCTGCGCGAGGTGTTCCCGCTGGCCCGGCAGTGGTCTGTCTGGGGCGCCACCGAGACCAGCGGTATCGGGCTGGCGACCGTCGACGGCGCCCTGCCCGGCGCGGAGGTCCTCGGATTCCCTTTCGGCGGAACCGAACTGGCACTGTGGGGGCCGGGCGCCGAGGGCGGTCAGGGTGAACTGCTCTGTCGCGGACCGAATGTCACCCGCCGGTACTGGCAGGACCCGGAGGCGACCGAATCCCGGTTCACCGGAACCTGGTTCCACACCGGCAATCAGGTCCGCATCGACGGCACCGGCCTGGTGCGCACCGCGCCGGTGCCGGAACCGCTGGGCTGACAGCTCATTCCAGCAGCCGGGTGCGCAGTCCGGTCCGCAGTTCCGGGGTGAGGCCGATGGCCGCCAGATAACCGTCCAGATCGCCGTAGTTGTCGTGCATGGACGCCGTTGCGGCGGCGAGATACTCGGCGCTGACCCCGAGCACCTCCGGCGGCAGTTCCGCGCGCCCGTTCCGGACGACGTCCTGGCGCAGCGCGTCGACGGCGGCGTTGCTGCGCAGGTAGTCCGCCACCGTCTCGGCCTCGATCACGCCGACCGCGCGCAGCAGGGTGGCGATGGCCCAGCCGGTGCGGTCCTTGCCCGCGGCGCAGTGCACCAGCACCGCGCCGTCGCCGCGGACCACCGATTCGGCGATCGCGGTGATGGCCGCACCGGCCGGTGGCATCAGCGGGAAGGCCCGGTACACGTCGTGCATCCCCTGCCGGGCGTCGACGGGGGCGACCTCCATCTCGTGCGGCGGGGTGCGGCCGAGTTCCGGATCGAACGGTGACACCACCAGGCGCACCTCGTCCGGCAGCGCGTCCGCGCCCAGATGTTCGATCTCCAGCAGGCCGCGGAGGTCGAACACGGTGGCGACGCCGAGCTCCCGCAGGGTGGCGTGCCCGTCGGCGTCGACCCGGCCCAGTTGCGCCGAGCGCAGCAGCACGCCGCCGCGCACCTTGGCGCCGTCGGCGGCCCGCAGCCCGCCGACATCGCGGAAGTTGAACGTGCCGGAGATGAGGAACTGATCGTGTTGCGCGCTGCTCACCAATCCAGGCTAGGTGCCTGGCGGTGTCGCCCGGGTGTCGTTCCCCGGAACAGTGGAGTAGCGGGTCGCCAGCGATGGTGGTATGTGTTCTGCATCACATGGTCGGTCGTACCCGCATGGTAGAGTGCGCGCTTTTCATACGATTGTCCAGGTGACGGCGAGGGATGCGATCGTGCGAGTCGGTATCTCGTCTCCGGTCGGTCGCGGCAGCGTACCGAATGGGTAACAAAACATTCTTACGGTCTGTTACCGGGATCGATCCTGGTCACGAATCCAGAAAAATCGTTAACATTGGTGGATGGTGAACGGGTCGGCCGGGTTGGCGACCGGGGCGGTCGAAGACGATCAGCGCCCGTCGCCTGGGACGCGCAGGAAAGCCAGTGCTTCGCAAGAGGTCAGCGCGCGAGAGTTGTCCGCCCGAGGGAGTCGTCGTTGAGTGCAAGCAGGGAAGTGATCGCCAGGCCTCGGCCGGCGATCGAAGAGGCGGTCGAGAAGGCGGCCGAAGCACTCGAATTCTCCGGTACGAGGGCGCTGCGGGTGTTGCTGCACGCCGGCGTGAGTGCATTCTGGCCGACGATCATCGACGCCCCGGAGAAGCAGATCCGTGGCTACGAATCCACGATCGCCGCGCTGCGGCGGCGCTGGGAGAATCGCGGCAGTTGTTTCGCGGATCCGGCCATCACGGCCCGGTTCCGGGAGATGGATGCCGAGGCTGTGGCATTTCTGAACATGTGTGCGGACCGGTCGGCCACCCAGTGGCTGGAGCCCGCCGAGTCGATCGCCGCCTACTCGATGTCGGTGCTCCAGGGCGCGGTCCTGCGCTGGCTGGCCACCAACGACGAGGAGACGATGCTGGTCGTGTTCGACGATCTGGTGACGTGCCTGTCGGGCAAGGCCATCGACCTGTAGACCGCGCCGTCCGCATAACTGGACGATTGACCAGTTTCATGATTCAGTGGGATCCGTGACAGACGCGTCCACGATCGCCGGCCTGCACGCGGCGACCGCCGAGCTGGATCCGCCGCTGGCCGCGCTCGACCTCAGCGCACTGCGCGCCAATGCCGCGGATCTGGTGCGCCGCGCGAACGGGGTGCCGATCCGGGTGGCGAGCAAGTCGGTGCGCTGTCGCGCAGTCCTCGCCGAGGTGCTCGGCCCGGAGCTGACCGCCGCCGGTGGTTTCGCCGGCATCATGGGCTATTCGCTGCCGGAAGCGATCTGGCTGGTCCGCCAGGGCGCCCGCGACGTGCTGCTGGGCTATCCCACCGTGCACCGCGCCGCACTGGCCGAACTCGGCGCCGATCCCGTGCTGCTCGCCTCGATCACGCTGATGATCGATGACGTCGCGCAACTGGAGCTGATCCGCGCGGCACTGGGCACGGCCCGGGTGCGGCCGCGGGTGTGCGTGGACGTCGACGCCTCCCTGCGGATCGGCCGACTGCACCTCGGGGTGCGCCGATCCCCGATCCGCACCCCCGAACAGGCCGAGCGACTGGCCCGCGCGGCTTGCGAGCGCGGCTTCGACGTCGTCGGCGTGATGACCTACGAGGCTCAGATCGCCGGGTTGCCCGATACCAATCCCGCGGTCCGGCTGGTCAAGCGCGCCTCCGCGGCCGAGATCGGCGCCCGCCGCCGGCTGGTGCTGGACGCGGTGCGGTCGGTGACCGGCCCGCTGGCGATCGTCAACAGCGGCGGCAGCGGTTCGGTCGAGGTCAGCGTGTCCGCTCCCGAGGTGACCGAGGTGACCGCCGGCTCCGGCCTGTACGCGCCCACCCTGTTCGACGGCTACCGCAGCTTCCATCCGCGCCCGGCGCTGTTCTTCGCGCAGCCGGTGCTGCGGCAACCCGCCCCGGGCATCGCCACCGTCTACTCCGGCGGGTACATCGCCTCCGGCCCGGCGGGCGCGTCGCGGGTGCCGAAGCCGGTGTGGCCCAGGGCCTTGCAGCTCATCGGCACCGAGGGCGCGGGAGAGGTGCAGACACCGCTGCGCAACGCGGGAGCGCTGACCACCATCGGCGACCGGGTGTGGTTCCGGCACGCCAAGGCCGGTGAGCTCTGCGAACGCTTCGACACCGTGCACCTCGTCGGCGCCGGCGGCGCCCGCACCCCGGTGCCGACCTATCGCGGCGAGGGCCGCAATTTCGGCTGATACCGGCCGGATTCGGCGGTCAGCCCGCGGACAGTTCCAGGAAGGCCGCGAGATCGTCGAGCTGGTCCGGAGTGTCGGGCAGATACTCCGCCAGCAGCGGTGAGTGCACGATCACCGCGGTCCACATCGCCCGCGCGACCGCGGCGGTCAGCCAGTGCCGGGACAGCAGCGCGCCGATGCCGTGCGGGGCGTCGGTGGGCGAGGAGGTGGTCATCGAGATCAGCACCACCGCCGCCTCCCGGCCGCGGAACCGGTCCGCGGTACCGACCAGCACATCCTCGATCCGGGCCCGCGACAACATCGTCCGGATCCGGGCCACCTGCGCGGGATAGGGCGCGATCACCAGGATGTCGTGCGGGTGCAGCCGCCGGGTCACCGCGCCCTGCCGCCACGGCAGGCCGAGCAGCGCGCGGACCCGGCGCACGATTTCCCGTGCCTCCTCGACGGATTCGGTGCTGTTGCCGTGATGCTGGACCGGCGCCGTCCGCACCCCCGCCGGAACCCCGGCCAGATCCCGTGCCAGCGTGACGATCTCGTTGGACCGCAGCCGGTTGCCGTAGCGCAGCCGCGACACCGGGCCGCACAGCCGCGGATGCATCCGCCAGGTGCGGTCCAGGAAGTAGCCGAATTCCGGTGGCAGCGTGGGCGCGTCGCCGACCACCCGGCCCAGCGCCGATTCCTGCACCGGCTCGGGATGGATTCCGTTGCCGGACAGCGGCGCCGGATCGCCGAGCAGCAGCAGATTGCGGGCGCCAGCGGCCACCGCCACGGTGTCGGCCAGCGGGAAACCACCCGCGTCGGCGATCACCAGCAGGTCCAGCGCACCCGCGGCCACCCGCTCGTCGTCGGCGAAATCGCCGGGCAGGCCGCCGATCACGCAACCGTTCACCGCGTTGTCCAGGAAGCGGGCGTAGCGCGCGGGCGCGATCGCCAGCCATTCCGGCGCGACGGCCTGCGCCTCCGATTTCGCCACCAGTTCGGGCAGCACCCCGACCCGGACCAGCGCGTCCAGCAATTGTTCGACCGGTGCGTGCGCCTGCGCCACCACGCCGACGCGCCACCTGTGCCGGGTGACCAGCCGCTCGATCACCCGCGCGGCGGTATCGGTCTTGCCGGTGCCGGACGGGCCCTGCACCGCGAGATAGGACTCGTCGAGATCGAGCACCGCGGCGGTGACCGTGGCCGCGTGGTCACCGCACACCTCCGGCAGCGCCGCGCCGGAGCGCAGCCGCGGCCGGCGGCGGCACAGCAGGTCGAACGCCGCGGTGGCCGGCACCGCCGGCAGGCTCACCAGCAGTTGATGCGCGGTGAATTCCAGTGCGGCCGCGATGTTCTCGTCGCGCCCGGGTGGGCCGGGCACGATCGCGGCGGGTAGTTCGTCGTAGGGGGCGCAGTCCTCGGGCAGTTGTTCCTCCACCCGCACGGCATCGTCGAAATTGCCGTCCAGCGCGCAGCCGAGGATGGTGGCGTGGGCGGCGGCCCGGCGGCCCGGTTCGGCGGTCATGCCCGGGACCGGCCGGTCGTAGAGGGTCAGCACCGGCGAACCCGGCGCCGGGGTGCTGCCGGTGCCGAGCCGCCCGGTGAGGGTCAGGTAGCGGCGCATCGGCGGCCGGCCGGTGCTGTGCCATTTGGTGTCGACACTGCCCCAATCGGAGACCAGGACGCCGGGCGCGTCGTCCCATTCGTCGACCGGTCCGTGCAGCCGGTCGGCATGCGCCCAGTGCAGCGGCTGTCGTTCCCGCCGGTGGTAACCGAGCACCGCGGCCATCAGCGCGGCGGCCCGGTGCGCGGTGTCGTCCTCCGGTGTGGCGGACAGCGCGAATTCGCGCAGTGCGGCCTCCACCGCGGGCACCGGCTCCACGGCGGCGGTCATCGGCGCCTGTCCCAGCGGGATGTGCTGCGCCTCGGCCAGGTCGCCCAGCCAGCCCTGTAACCAGCGCAACCGGGCGCAGCCGGATTCCAGATCCGCGCCGGCCGGTGCGGATTCCGGGTCGAGGTGACCGGCCACCGCGGCCAGATCGTAGGAACGCTGCCCGATGATCGTGGCGGTCCGCAGCACCGGGTACAGGTCGACCAGCGCGTCCAGTAATTCGGCGGTGAGGTCCTCGTCGGCGCCGTACCGGTGCGACAGTTCGGTCAGCAGCCGCCGGGCGTCGCTGCGGTAGTGGTAGATCCGCAGCCCGGGGTGACGCAGGCGGCGGTCGAGCAGGAACTGCGGCAGTGTCGCCGGATCCTCCTGCACGTCGAACGGATGGAACAGCAGTGCGGGCGAGCCGCCCTCCGGCGTGTGCGCGGCGAGCACGCCGATCCCGACCGCGGCCCCCGCGACCACGAGGAAGACGTCACCGGGCGACGGTTCCGGCAGCGCGGCGAGAGCGTTGGCGTCGGTCACCGTGTAGGCCGGCTGCCCGGTGCGCTCGCGTTGCACCTGGAGTTCGGCCTGCCGCCGCAGCGCGGCGAAGGTGTGCGCCGCGACCCGGGTGACGGCGCCGTCGGCGGCCGCCAGCCGCTCCACGGTGGTGATCCCGGCCGCGCGCAACTGGGCCCGCACCGCCGGCCGCATCCCGGCCACCAGCAGCAGATCGCGTCCGGCAAGCAACTCGGCGGTGCAGGTCGGGCACTGGCCACAGGCCAGATACCGCCGATCGCCCCACTGCACCGGCAGCAGTTCGTTCTGTTTCTCGTCGAGGATGCGCGCGAGCCGTCGCCGCCGCGCCGCGTACACCGCCGCCGCCCGGTCCAGCGGATAGCCGTGCCGGCTGCCGTCCGGCAGCAGCAGCCAGACCTCCGGATCGGGCACGAAACCGTTGCGCCGCAACATCTCCGCGCACGCCGCCAGCTCCACGAGCGCGGCCACCGCGTCCGCGCTGTCGGCCACCGCCGCGTACAGCAGATACCGATCCCCGTCGTGCGCATCGGCCCCCGCCGCGGGCTCCTCGGCCCGCCGCTGATCGATGACCCCCGACCCGGTGGCCCCGAGCGCGTCCCCGTCGATGATCCGGTCGACGGTATCCCCGTCACCGGCCAGCATCGACATCGTCCACCGCCCGTCGACCCGCCCCGGCTCGGGCGCGATCGGCATACCCGGCACCTCGAACATGCCCTGCGCGGGATGCACCGTCTCGGAGCCGGAGGGATGTGCCGCCTCGGCGCGGGAGCGATGCACCGCCTCGCCACTGGGCTGGTGCACCGGGTCGATGCCGACCGGACGCACCCCGTCGGCACCGGCCGGAGGTACCGGATCGGCCTTGGGCAGATGCACCGCATTGCCGTCGGCCGGGTGCGCCGCGTCGCCACTGTGCGGGTGCACGGTGCTGCTGCCGGCCGGGTATACCGCATCGCCATCGGATGGATGCACAGCACTGGTGTGGGACGGATGTACTCCCGCGGCGTCGGCTGGACGCACCCCGTCCGCGTCGGCTGGTTGCGTCGCATCGGTTCCGAACGGGTGTATCGCGTCGGGAGCGGAGAGGTGCGCCGCGTCCGGGCCGGGGCGGGCTGCCACCGGCCCCTCGACGCCGGGCCGGAGGGCGGGTGCGGGGTGCCCGAGAGGCACCTCATCGGTACTCGGATCGCCGGGCGCCGACTGCCCGGCCGACGTCCGAATGTCCGGTGTGGACACCGGACCGGTGTGTGCGGGCGCCGCCGGAACACCGGCTGTTCTCGCCGAGATTGCGGTCGCTACAGAATTGCTGTTGGGGCGATCGGTGGCCTCGGCGGGGTGGATCAGGTGTGGTCCGGTGGCGGGTAGGCGGACCAGGGCGGTGGCGGTGGCGGTGAAATCGCCGTCGAGGAAGGTGGCGCCGAGGATCAGATCCGCGCCGGTGTGCAGGGCGGCGAGGGTGCGGCGGTGGGCGGTGGTGTGGGCGGCGACGGTGTCGGCCGGGTCGCCGGAGGTGGGTCGGTCGATCCGGACCAGGCGGGCGGTGTCGCCGGTGTGGTCGGCGCCGAATAGTTCGCTGTTGGATAGCTCTATGTGGGTGGGAGGTGCCGGGACGACCGGATCGGCCGATACCAGACCTGCCTCGGCGTCGAGCGCACGCAACAGCGCGAACTCGCATCGGGCCGCGGCCGCCAGATCACCGGCGGTGCACACGACACGATCACCGAACAGAATCACCCGCGGCCTCCTGTGTTCGGACACCCGCACACGGCCGCCGCACCCTGGCGTGCGGCGGTCGCGACCAGCGTAATCAGTCGAGGTCGCACGGCGTGGCGCGCGGGGGGTGTGTCGCCACCGCGCGTCGGTAGCGGCCCAAAACGCGGCGGGATGTCGGTAGGCTCGGCCCGAGCGTAGCAAAAGGAGTACCCGTGCAGACCGGAGAACCGAGCCGCACCGCCTACAGCGCCGCGCGGTATCGCGCGGACCACCAGGAGCTCGAGCGTGGCGCGGTGTTCCGCGATCCGCTGGCCCGGGCCATCGCCGGCGACGGCTCGGCAGGCGGCTATCTCGACGACGACGCGCGCCGGCGCATGCGTCTGTTCATCGCGGCGCGGTCGCGGTACGCGGAGGACGCGCTGGGCGAGGCGGTCGCGGCGGGGGCCGGACAGGTCGTGGTGCTCGGCGCCGGACTCGACACGTTCGCCTATCGCAATCCGTTCCCGCGGCTACGCGTGTTCGAGGTGGACCATCCGGACACCCAGCAGTGGAAGCGGCAGCGGCTGGCGGCGGCGGGTATCGAGGTGCCCGCCTCGGTCACGTACGTACCGGTCGATTTCGAGCACGACGCGCTCGAACTCGCTTTGCCCGCAGCCGGTCTCGACGTCGGCAGTCCGGTGTTCGTGATCTGGCTCGGGGTCACCGTGTATCTCACCGCCGACGCGATCTCCGACACACTTCGGGCCCTCGGCGGGCTGGCCGGCGGCTGTGAAATGGTCTTCGACTACGGCCTGCCGCAGGCGGACGTGACGCCCGGACAACAGGCCGTCGCCGCCGAACGGGATCGCAGGCTGGCCGCCATCGGTGAACGCTGGATCAGTCGGTTCACCCCGGACGGTATCTCGGATCTGTTGCACGACAACAATTTCCGAGTGGTGGAGAATGTCCCCGCATTGGCGCTGGCGCAGCGCTACCTGGGGCGGACGCCGACCGCGACCGCGGGCCCGCAGTTGGTCCGCGCCCGGCTCGGCGGCTGAGGCGCCCGGACCGGTCGCGCCGCTCGAGCTCGTGCCGGTCCCGGTGCAGCGGGGGTTGGCGACGGGGGGTTGAACGCCGGATGATGTTCGGCGCAACAAGCGGCTTCGAAAGGATAGTTGGTCATGCCGTTTTTCGAGAGTGCCCATGGCCGGATGCATTATCGGCGCTGGCCGGTGATGGACGACCCACAGGCACTGGTCGCGCTGCTGCCGGGGATCGGTCAGCACACCGGCCACTACCATCGCTTCGCCCGTGGCCTGGGCGCGGCGAACATCGAGGTGTGGGGACTGGACACCGCCGGGCAGGGCCTCAGTGAGGGGGATCCCGAGGTGCCGGGTCTCGTCGACGATCTCGCGGTCGACGCCCAGGCGCTGCTCGATCTGATCCGGGCCGAGCGCCCGGACGGGCCGCTGATCGTGGTGGGCCATTCGCTGGGCGCGGGTACCGCGCTGTACGGCCGGTTCGACTGCGTCGGCATCGTCGCCTCCGGCGTGCCCGAGCGGGCGACGATCGTGGTTCCCGAACTGCAGGAGGGGGTTCCGGCGCTGATCCTGCACGGCTCCGACGACCGGCGCGCGCCGATCGAACCGGTGCGGCAGTGGACGCGACAGCAGCCCCTGGCCACGTTCCGGGAATACTCGGATGCCGGACACGATCTGCTGCACGAACCGGTGCACGCCCGGGTGACCGCCGATATCATCGAGTGGATTCGCGACGTCGTGGTCGCGGCGCCCGTGCGGCGCCGATGAGGTGAGCACGAGAAACGAGGGGGACCGGTGCGGTCACAGGAACCCGGAAGTCTGCGCGAGGATGTCGCGGCCCTGACGCGAGCCGTCGGCGACGGTGACCTGTCCGTCGACGGAATGCTCGTCGCCGACGGCACATTGGAACGCTGCGCGCACCGCTACGACGAACTCGCCGACCAGATCGAGGCGCAGATCCGCACGGTGCGAACGGCGGTGTCGCTGCCGGGTTTCGGGGGTTTCGGCTCCGGTGACGCGCTGCGGCACGGCTTCGAGGAGAAGGCGGTGCAGGCGGCGGAACGGTTGCAGGACTACGCCGATGCCGCCCGCCGGCTCGCGCAGACCCTGCGGGCCGGCGCCACCGCGTACACCGAGCACGATGCCGAGCTGGCCGCCGCCATCGGCACTGTGGGCGCCGCAACGGGTTTCACGGCGGACAGCCGGGACGGAGTGGCCCATGCATAAGATCAGCGGCCCCGGTGGCCCCGGCGCCACCGACCCCGATTACGCCCCCACCGTGGAGGTTTTCGACAACCTCTCCTACGAGGACATCCATCGTGGTGTGGCACAACTGGATCCGGCCGTGCTGACGGCCGGTCGGCAGGCCTGGCAGGGCTCGGCGGCGGCGGTGGCCGAGGCGGTGCAGCAGGCGCACGCCGAGATCCGCGGCGTCGTCGCCGACGGCTGGCGTGGTCGCGCGGCGGTGACGGCCGCCGAGGCGGTGCGGGCGTTCGAGGAGTTCGGACGGCACCTCTCCGATGTGATGGCCGAGGTCGGGCAGCGTCTGGGCCAGGCCAACGACGCCGCGGAGACCCTGCGCGCCTCGGTCTCGCGATCACCGGCCGGCCGCCCGGATCTCGAAGGCGCCCTGCTGGATCCGCGGCGCGCGGTCACCAATGTCGCGGTGCAGAAGGCCGCCGAGGACGCCCGCCAGGAGGCGGTGCGGGTGATGAACACGGTGTACGCCGGCGTCTTCCTGCCGACCGGCAGCGGGATTCCGGCCTTCGACGAGGGCGGCCTGTATCCGGCCGCCACCGCCGTCGCACCCGCCGCGCCCCCGCCCGGGAACACCGGCGGCGATGCCCCGGAGGTGGCGACGATCGCCACCGTGCCCGGGGCCACCGCACTGCCCGAGCCACCCGCCGGTCCGGCCGACCGGGATCGGCCCGAATCCGGTTCGCGGGAGGGCGATTTCGACACCGTCGCGAGTACCGGCACCGCCGTGCCCGGCGCGGCCGCCACCTCGCCGTCGTCCGTGGTCGCGCCCGCGTCGGTGGCCGCCGGCGCCGTCCCGGCCGCATCGGGCCATCCCGCCGGTCCCGTTGCGCCGCAACCGGACCGGCCGATCGCCCCATCACCCGGTGTACCGCTCGGGGTGGCCACCCCGACCCGCGGCCAGAGCTCCGATCCCCGCCGCGACCGCGACGACCGCGACCGTCGTCGCGGGACCGACACCGCCGCCACCGGTTCCGGTCTCGACAATGCCGCCGCCGGTGTCATCGGCGGCGGTCTCGCGGGCAGCGCCTTCGCCGTCGGTGATCTCGCCCGGTCCGGCCCCGCCGCCACGGCCCCGCGGCCGCTCCCGTTCGAGGAGGAGGACGAGGACGAGTTCTACGATGACGACCTCACCTTCCTGGAACCACCCGATCCCGGTACCGACCTGGTCGGCGAATTCGAGCCGACCACCCCGCCGGTGCTGGGCGAATGGGCATGAGCGACCGTGGAATTCGTCCGAGCCGGCTGGGCCCGCACCGGTGAAGTGGACCCTGACTCCCGACCGGTTCGCGCTGGCCTGGGAGCACACCGGCGGTGACCGGATCCCGTATCCCCTCGCCGTCCGGCTGACCGCCCGTGACACCGACGAGCGCGCCGCCCAGCTCCCGGAGCTGACCGCGTGGCGTGAGCGGGATCTGGACCCCGATCTGCAAGCGGCCCTGCGGGTCCTGGCCCACCCGGTGATCCGGGTGGAGGTGTACGGCGAGCAGGGTTGCGGCGCAAGCGCGTTGCCGGTGCGGATACTGGGCGCGGTGTCCGGCGAGGTGATGGTGGTCGCCGCCCAACGCCCGCACGTCCGCCCCGACCGCGGGGACGACGTCCGGATCTTCGCCGGGCACGCCGCGACCCTGGCGGCCCGGGTGGTCTCGCTGCTGCCCGAATACCCCGCCGGCACCGGCCCGCGCTTCACCGCCCCCGTCGAGCGGGTCCTGGAGGACAGCCGCGACCTGGTCACCGTGCCGGTCTCCGGCCCCACCACCTCCGCCCGCATGCGCCGCCTGCTCCGCCAACCCCGCGAAGGAATCGGCCAGATCGTCGTCTCGGTGCGCCTCGGCGCCGGGGACACCGAACCCCAGCCGATCGGCGTGCTGTGCTGGATCGACGTCACCGACGACGGCCGCTACGCCGTCCGCACCCGCACCGAGGTCGATATGGTCCCGGTCACCGCGGAATCCTTCACCGAGGCCCTCCGCCCCCTGATCACCGCCGCCGAACGCACGGTCACCGACCGCCTGGTAGCCGAACACACCGAGTACTGACCCCGTCGAATTGCGCACCGCGGCAAGGTGTC
The DNA here is from genome assembly GCF_020176955.2 of Nocardia sp. alder85J. Taxonomy (GTDB): domain Bacteria; phylum Actinomycetota; class Actinomycetes; order Mycobacteriales; family Mycobacteriaceae; genus Nocardia. The sequence continues at coordinate 202,011 of NZ_JAIUCZ020000007.1, read as the reverse complement.
ACGCTGGTCGGTCGTGGACGGGGGCGGTGGTGGGCCGTACGGTGATCTCGTGCCACTGTACGAATTCGAGGGTAAGCGCCCGCAGGTCGATCCGTCGGCGTTCATCGCCCCCACCGCGACGCTGGTCGGTGACGTCCGGGTCGAGGCCGGGGCGTCGGTCTGGTACGGGGCCGTGCTGCGCGCCGATTTCGCGCCGATCATTCTGCGCGAGCGGGCGAACGTGCAGGACAACGCGGTCATCCACACCGCGCCCGATGTGCCGGTCGAGATCGGTGTCGGCGCCACCATCGCGCACAGCGTCATGCTGCACGGCGCGAGTGTCGGCGAGTCGACCGTGATCGGCAACGCGTGCACCGTCCTCGACGGGGCCCGGATCGGCGCCGGGTCGATGATCGCGGCCGATTCCCTGGTGCCGCCCGGCGCGGAGATCCCGGACGGGGTGCTGGCGGCGGGCAGTCCGGTCCAGGTCAAGAAGCCGATCGCGGGTACGAGCGCGGAGATGTGGGTGCGGGTGAATCCGGTCGCCTACGCGGAACTGGCGCAGCGCCACCGGGAGACCATCGTCGAGGTGCCGCGCTAGCGTCACCGTGACGGCGGGGGCAGCAGGGCCAGCACCTCGTCGTCGGCGAGCTGGTGGAAATCCGCGTACACCGCCCCGACCCCGCCCAGGGTCGCCGGGACCAGCGGGCACACGATCTCGTCGGCCAGGTCCCGCATCCGCTCCAGCGCGTCCCACGAGGACACCGGCACGGCCACCACCACCCGGCGCGGGCGATGCCGCCGCACCACTTCGGCGGCCACGGCCATGGTGGCGCCGGTGGCCATGCCGTCGTCGGCGATCACCACCACGCGGCCGGTCAGCGGGATCGGGTGCAGATTCCCGCGCAGGATGCGACGGCGGCGTTCCAGTTCCGCGGATTCGATGTCCTCGACCGCGATCAACTGCTCCATGGTGGCCCCCACGTGGTGCACCACATCCCGGTTGACCACCCGCATCCCGCCCTCGCCGATCGCTCCCATCGCCAGCTCCGGCTGCCACGGCACCCCGAGCTTGCGGACCAGCAGGATGTCGAGATCGCCGCCGATCTCCGCGCGGATCGCCGCCGCGACCGGGACGCCGCCGCGCGGCAGCCCCAGCACCAGCGGATGGGTGCCACGCAGCGGGGACAGCAGTTCGCCCAGCGCATGACCGGCCGCCTCGCGATCGGGGTACAGGTCCCCGGTCGCCGCGTCTTCCCGGCTGTGCCGGCCGGAGCGTCGTTGCTCGGTCACAGATCCACCTCGGTGCCGCTCGGAGCGAGTTGTCCGGCGAATTACCCTTGTGGTCGCGCAGTATGCGTGCGAAACATGGTGTGCTGCCACGTGATCGGCGGTGCGGAGACCACCGGACCGCGGCCGCGGACCGCAGCGCATCGCCGAAACCGGTCCGTACGCCCAGAGTCTACGCCCGGGACCGGGCCCCGGCGGTGGTCAACTGTCCGATTCAGCGCCCGGCACGATGTCGAAGCGGCGCAGGCTCAGGCTGGGGTTGGTGGCGCGGACCTGGTCGACCAGTGCCAGATCGATGCCGGCGGCGGCGACACCGGGCGCCTCACCGAGTTCGGCCAGCACCGTCCCGCTCGGATCCACGATCATCGAGGCGCCGCAGCCGCGCGGTGCGGCGTGGTCGGCGGCGGCGACGTAGATCGTGTTCTCGATGGCCCGGGCCCGCAGCAGCGTGGTCCACTGATCGACCTTGCCGGGCCCCGGGATCCACTGCGCGGGCAGCAGCAACACCTGCGCACCGGCCGCGGCGACCCGTCGGCAACCCTCCGGGAAGCGCAGATCGAAACAGGTCTGGAGGCCGAACACGACACCGTCGACGGTGAAGGTGGCCGGTGCGGTGATCTCGCCGGGCAGGATCACCGACGACTCCCGGAAACCGAAGGCGTCGTAGAGGTGAACCTTGCGGTACACGATCACGAACTCGGCGTCGGGCCCGGCCACCACCAGCGTGTTGTAGATGCGCTCGTGCTCCTGGCCGCCGGGCGCCTCGACCACGCCGGCCACCAGGTACACACCGAATTCGGCGGCGAGACCGCGCAGCCCGGTCACGTATTCGCCGGTGAGCGGTTCGGCGGCGGCGAGCACGCGATCATCCAGCCGCATCACCGCGAACATCGAGTATTCGGGGGCCACCACCACCCGGGCGCCCAGCGCGGCCGCCTCGCGCACGTGGTCGCGCAGGGCGGCGAGATTGGCGGTCTTGTCGGTGTACGGACCGAACTGCACCACGGCGACCGTGGTGCGGCCGGGGGCCTGCGGGGCGAGCGCCGGATCCGCGGCGATCTCGGCCTCGAGTTCCGCGGTGGCCAGCGCGACCGGGTCCGTGGCCACGGGCGCGGGTGCGGTGGTGACGGCGACCATCGTCGGCTCGGGCGTGGCGTGATCGTGCTGCATGGCTATCACGGTATTGGCCCGACGGTCGGGGCGGCTACCGGGAGGCAGTAAAATCCTAGCCAATATGAGCACCTCACCGGTCGACAGCGTTTCTTCCTTCGACGACGAGAGGGACGCCGCCGACCCGTCCTTCGCTGATCTCGGCATCGATGACCGCCTGCTGGCGGCCATTGCCGACGTCGGCTACGAATCGCCGTCGCCGATCCAGGCCGCGACGATTCCGCCGCTGCTGGCCGGTTCCGATGTGGTCGGCCTGGCCCAGACGGGCACCGGCAAGACCGCCGCCTTCGCCATCCCGATCCTGATGGGCATCGGCGCGCGGGCCGACAAGGGCAAGGCGCCGCAGGCGCTGGTGCTGGCGCCGACGCGCGAGCTCGCCATCCAGGTCGCCGAGGCCTTCGGCCGCTATTCCTCCCATCTGCCCGGGGTACACGTGCTGCCGGTCTACGGCGGCCAGAACTACGCCGTGCAGCTGTCCGGGCTGCGTCGTGGCGCCCAGGTCGTGGTCGGTACCCCCGGCCGTGTCATCGACCATCTGGAGCGCGGCACGCTGGATCTGACGCAACTGCGTTATCTGGTGCTCGACGAGGCCGACGAGATGCTCAAGATGGGCTTCCAGGAGGACGTCGAGCGGATCCTCGCCGACACCCCGGCCGACAAGCAGGTGGCGCTGTTCTCGGCGACCATGCCCTCGGCGATCCGCAAGATCTCCAAGCAGTACCTCAAGGATCCGGTCGAGATCACGGTCAAGACCAAGACGACCACCAACATCAACATCACCCAGCGCTATCTGTACGTGTCGCACCAGCGCAAGCTGGACGCCCTGACGCGCATCCTCGAGGTCGAGACCTTCGAGGCGATGATCATCTTCGTGCGCACCAAGCAGGTCACCGAGGAACTGGCCGAGAAGCTGCGGGCCCGCGGTTATTCGGCCGCGGCGATCAACGGCGACATCGCGCAGGCGCAGCGCGAGCGCACCATCGGGCAGCTGCGGTCCGGTCAGCTGGACATCCTGGTCGCCACCGACGTGGCCGCCCGCGGCCTCGATGTCGAGCGCATCTCGCACGTGGTCAACTACGACATCCCGCACGACACCGAGTCGTACGTGCACCGCATCGGCCGCACCGGCCGCGCCGGGCGCTCCGGTGACGCGCTGCTGTTCGTCACCCCGCGCGAGCGCCGTCTGCTGGACGCGATCGAGCGTGCCACCCGGCAGCCGCTGACCGAGATCCCGCTGCCCAGCGTCGAGGATGTGAACGCGCAGCGGGTGGTGAAGTTCCACGACAACATCACCGAGAATCTGGCCTCGGACAACCTGGCCCTGTTCCGGAAGCTGATCGAGGACTACGAGTCCGAGCACAACATCCCGCTGGCCGACATCGCGGCCGCGCTGGCGGCCTCCGCGCATGAGGGCGACAACTTCTTCATGGAGCCCGAGCCGGAACCGCAACGGCGGGACCGGGGTGCGCGCAAGTTCGAGGACCGGGGCTTCGACGAGCGTTCGGGCGAGCGGCGTTTCGACGATCGCGGCCCCCGGGAGCCGAGCTTCAACCGCGACACCGGGGTCGAGATGGCCACCTACCGGATCTCGGTGGGCAAGCGGCACCGGGTGGTGCCCGGCGCCATCGTCGGCGCCATCGCCAACGAAGGCGGTTTGCGTCGTAGCGATTTCGGTCACATCAGCATCCGGCCCGACCACAGCCTGGTCGAACTGCCCGCGCAGCTGTCCCCGGAGACCCTGGATGCGTTGCGCGACACCAGGATCAGCGGTGTGCTCATCGACCTGCAACCGGATCAGGGCCCGCCCGGCGCGCACCGTCCGGTGAGCCGTGGCCCGCGCCGCGACCACAAGCGGCCCGACTACAAGCGCCCGGACCGCCGCAAGCCCCGCAGTTGAGAGTGCGGGATCAGTTTCCCGTTGCGCTGGAGCCGGTCTGGGGGGCGTCGGCGGCCGCGGGGGGCTGATCCTGGTCCGGCGCTGGTGGGGGCGCCGGCGCCGGGGGTATCGGGGACCCCGTCTCGGGGACGACCGGGCCGGGGGAGACGGGGGCCGGGGCGCTGGGGTCGGCGCTCGTCGGCGGGGTGGCGTTCGGGTCGATCTGAGGGGCGGCGTCGACGGTGATGAGGCCGAGGGCCGGGGTCAGCGTGCAGCGCTGGCCGGGGTAGTCGATGCTGCCCCAGACGGCGGCGGCCACGGTGCCGGGGCCGGTGTCCACGGTCTTGGCCAGCGCGGGGGTGCCGAATTCGGTGAGATCGTCCAGCGCGGTGACGCCGCTGGCGCCGGTCGCGGTGTTGATCCACGCCATGGTGAGTCCGGCGGCGATCGGGAAGCCGCTCACCTTGGGGCTGGCCTGCACCCGGATGGTGCCGTAGGGGCCGGCGATGCCGCGGTCCGGACCGGGCACGCCCGCCGTGCCGGTGACGACCGTGGTGGTCATCGGGAAATCACCGCAACCCGTGGTGGTGGACTGGGTGAGGAACGGCGTGAAGCCACCCGCGATCCGATCGACCCGGCTGGCGGTGACGAGCTCGGCGGTGTTCGCCAGCGCCGTCACCGCGGCGACTGCTGCCGGGTCGGTGCCGGCGGCCGCGGTGAGGGTGTCGATCGCGGCGTCGAGCGGAGTGGGGGTGGGTTGCGCGGTGCTGCTGCCGATGGCCGCTGCCGCGCCGACACTCAGCGCGGCGGTGGTGGCGGCCAGACGCGCAATGGTCCTGCCGTGCACTCGAATTGCTCCAGTTCTCCTCGTACAACTGCCGAGCCGCGCCGGAGGGTCGCGGCGGCTCTGCCTGTCCCGCAGCAACGTACCAGCCGATGCTGTGGGCCGTGAGCTCGAGCGGGTGACCGCGCGGTCGGGGTTACGAGCCCCGATTCGAGTTACTCGGAGGTAGGTTTGTCTGCGGACACTCGAGCACGCTGGGAGATTCCATGAAACTTGCCCTGTCATCCGACGAGGTGGCCTTCCGGGACGAATTGCGCAGGTTCTACCGGACGGAGATCCCGCAGGCGATCCGGGACAAGGTCAAATACGGGCTGGACATCACCCGCGACGAGGCCGTCACCTCGCACAAGATCCTCAACGACGCCGGCCTGGCGACGCCGAAATGGCCGGTCGAGTGGGGCGGTAAGAACTGGACCCCGATGCAGCTGCACCTCTGGGAGGACGAGTTGCAGCTGGCCAGCGTCCCCGATCCGCTCACCTTCAACGCCAACATGATCGGCCCGGTGATCGCCCAGTTCGGCTCGCAGGAGATGAAACAGCGGTTCCTGCCCGCGACGGCCGCGCTGGACATCTGGTGGTGTCAGGGCTTCTCCGAACCGGACGCCGGTTCCGACCTGGCCTCGCTGCGCACCACCGCGGTGCGCGACGGCGATTCGTACCTCGTGAACGGCCAGAAGATCTGGACCACCATGGCGCAGTGGGCCGACTGGATCTTCTGCCTGGTCCGGACCGATCCGAACGTGCCGAAGAAGCAGGCGGGCATCTCGCTGTTGCTGTTCGACGTGAAGACGCCCGGGGTGACCATCCGCCCGATCAAGCTGATCGACGGCCGCCACGAGGTCAACGAGGTCTTCTTCGAGAATGTCCGGGTGCCCGCCGATCAGCTGGTCGGCGAGGAGAACCAGGGCTGGACCTACGCGAAGTTCCTGCTGGGCAACGAGCGCACCGGGATCACGGCCGTGGGCCGCACCAAGGTCCGGCTGGCGGTGGCGAAGGAATATGCGGCGCAGACCAGGTCGGGCGCGAGCACACTGCTCGACGATCCCCGCTTCGCCGCCCGGCTGGCCGAGGTGGAGAACGAACTGCTGGCCCTGGAGCTGACATTGCTGCGGGTGGTGGCCAATTCCAGTGAGGGCAAGCCGAATCCGGCGTCGTCGGTGCTGAAGATGCGCGGTTCGGAGCTCCAGCAGGCGGCGACCGAACTGCTGCTGGACATCGCCGGTCCGGATGGGCTGCCGGTGCACGCCGCCGGGATCGCCGCCCCGGACTGGGCGCAGCGCACCGGCCCGAGCTACCTGAATATGCGTAAGACCACCATCTACGGAGGTTCCAGCGAGGTGCAGCGCACCATCATCGCCTCCACCATCCTCGGATTGTGAGGTTCTGCCATGGATTTCGAACTCACCGAGGAGCAGGTGCTGCTCGGCTCCACCATCCGTGACCTGCTGGCCCGTGCCTACGAGCCGGAGTCGCGGCTGAAGGTGCTCGACACCGAACTGGGCTGGAGCCGCGAGGTCTGGTCGCAGCTGGCCGAACTCGGCGTGCTGGGCCTGAGTTTCGACGAGGAGGACGGCGGCGTCGGCGCGGGCCCGGTGGAGACCATGATCGTGATGGAGGAACTGGGCCGCCGCCAGGCGCCGGAACCGCTGCTGGACGCGGTGCTGCTGCCCGGCGGGCTGGTGCACGCCGTCGGCACCGCCGGACAGCGGCAACGGATCCTGCCGGAGGTGGCCGCCGGCACCCGGCTGCTGGCCTTCGCGCACGAGGAGCCGGGTTCGCGCTGGCCGGATGCCGAGGTGGCCACCACGGCGGTCGCCGACGGCGCGGGGTACCGGCTCACCGGGGTGAAAAACCCGGTGGCGCACGGTGATTGCGCCGACGAGCTGGTGGTGAGCGCGGAGCTGCCGGACGGCGGGGTGGGCCTGTTCCTGGTCGACGTCACCGCCGCGGGGGTGCGGCGCACGCCGTACCGCAGCTACGACGAGCGCCGTGGCGCGCAGGTCGAATTCGAGTCCGCCCCGGCCGAACTGCTCGGCGAACCGGCGGCCGGTACGGCGGGCCCCGCGATCGCGGCGGCGATCATCGCCGCGCAGGCGAGCCTGAACGCCGAGGCGGTCGGCGCGATGACCGAGGCGCTGCGGCTGACCACCGAGTATCTGAAGACCCGCAAGCAGTTCGGTGTGACGCTGTCGATGTTCCAGGCGCTCACCCACCGGGCGGCGAACATGTACGTGTCGCTGGAGCTGGCCCGCAGCATGAGCTATTACGCCACCGCCTCGCTGGCCGATGCCGTCGCCGATCCGATGATCGCGTCGCGGGCCAAACTACAGGTCGATCGCAGTGCCCGGCACATCGGCCAGGAGGCCGTCCAGATGCACGGCGGCATCGGCATCACCACCGAATATCCGGTGAGCCACTATGTCGCCCGGCTCACCGCCATCGGCCGCACCTTCGGCTCGGACCTCGAACATCTGCGGCTGCTCGGCGAGCGGGTGGCGGGATACGGGCTGGCCGAACTCTGAGTCGTGCCCGGCGGATCCGGCGCGTGCGCCGGATCAGTAGCCGGAGTCGGTGGCCGTCGTCGTGGTGGTGCTGTTGCTGCGCGGCTTCACGGTCACCGAGGCGGAGGGGCCGGGTGTGACCGCCGGTTGCAGGGTGGGCGTCGGCTTCCGGGTCGTGTGGTGCGAGGGCGCGAGATTGTCGGCCGGCGGCGCGGCCTCGGCCGGGGCCTGACCCGCGGCGGGCGCGCCCGCCGCGTCGGCCGGGGGTGTGCTGCTCTCGGTGCGGCGGCGCGGCGGCTCGAGGGCCATCCGCCAGCTCGGCGACGGTGGGATGACCACCTGGAACGTCGTGGTGGCCCCCGCGCGGACGATCGAGGAGGGGGCCTGCTGTAGGTCCGCGTTCAGCGGCGGCGGCGCGACGTAGGTGTCCTGATGGCCGAGTCCGCAGGCGCCGATCATGACCAGGCCCAGCGAGACCGCTCCGGCGGCGATCGCAGGCCCTGCCACTCTGGCGTTCAGGCGGTTCGGGACCTTGTCGGCTCGTTCACCCGAGCCCGCCTTGCTGCCGTCCATCGGTACACTGCTCCTCAATTGTCTCGAGTCGGCCTCACATTAACGGAGGCCGGGGTATCGGGCCAGGCGGACAGTGCGCGGGGCAAGGTACCCGCCGATTGTCTCAAACATGCTTGATTCAGATAACGATTTGATCGCATGGGCGTGTCGCGGGCACGTGTCGCATTGAGATTCGGCAACGAAGCCGTAGCGTGTGAGCAACGTTACACATGAGACGCCCGAAGTTTGCTGAGGGACACTCCGTGTTTCGCGGGCGCCATTCGCCACTGTCGATGATGGTTTCCGTACGGCACGGGTCTCGGTGGTCGGGAGTCATCGAGGAGTAGTGATGGGAGCTTTCTCGACATCCCCGCTGCGTGCCATGGCGCAGCAGGATTCGTCGGCCGTGCAGTCCCCGCGCTCGGCGTGGGCGGCAGTGCCCCGGGCGGTGGCCTGGGTGATATTTCTCGGCGGAATGGTGGGCGCGGGCCTCGGCATCGCCGAGCTACGGGTCGAGGTCACGGTGGCGGGGCTGATCCTGGCCTGCACCACCGGCCTGGTCCTGCTCAAGTTGCGCGCCGACGCCCAGCAACGCGACGCCTGAACGGCGGCCGGTCGCGCGCATCGCGTGCCCGGCCGCTGCTCTCGTCGCCGCCGAAAATCGGTGGGCTCATGGGGCATTCACGGTTACCGTGCTGCTCTATGAGATTCGAGCCGACCACCGACCCGGCGGAGTTCCAGCGGCGCGCGGGTGCGTTCCTGTCGCGTGATCCGTTGCGGCACACGGTGATCATCAGCGTGCTCGAGCGGGCCCTCGCCGGGGCCGGTGAGCAGGAGACCACCTTCGTGTCGGTGCACGATGCCGGGACGGTCGTCGGCGCCTGCATGCGCACGCCGGGGTACAACGTGTGGCTCGGTGTGCTGCCCGCCGCCGCGCTGCCCGGACTGGCGGCGCTGTTCGCCGCGCGCATACCCGATCTCGGCGGGGTGGAGGGCACGCCGGAACTCGCCGAGGGTTTCGCCCGGGAGTGGGCCGCGTTGCGCGGCACGGACTTCCAGCGCGATGCCGGCATGCTGCTGTACCGCCTGGGCACGCTGCGGATGCCGCGGGTGCCCGGAATCGGCCGCGCCGCTGTGGCATCCGATGTCGAGTTGTGCGAGCGCTGGATGGTCACGATGCAGGCGGAGTCCGGAATCGGCTATGCGCCCGAGGCGGTCCCGGGCCGGATCGAGGCCGGGCTGGTGTGGCTGTGGGAGTGCGACGGCCGCCCGGTGTCACTGGCCGGACAGCAGCCGCCGGTGGACGGCTGGAGCCGGATCGGCCCGGTGTACACCCCGGCGGCGCTGCGCGGTCACGGCTACGCCTCCGGGGTCACCGCACACGTCTCGCGGCAGTTGCGCGACAGCGGTTGCCAGGTGTGCCTGTTCACCGATACGGCCAATCCCACCTCCAACAAGATCTATCGGGAGATCGGCTACGAGCCGGTTCGCGAGTTCGCCCGCTACCTTCTCGCATGAGGGCCCGGCCGGGAAACCGGGCCAACGCGCCCCCGGCGGCCGCCGCGCGCCGGATAATGGGGTATGGCGGTCCATGGTGAGCGAGAGCTGCGCGAGCTGACGGACGGGGATTCGCTACGGTTGCTCGCCACGGTGCGCTTCGGGCGGCTGGTCGTCAACCGGCACTCCGTGCCCATCATCCGGCCGGTCAATCATCTGGTCGAGGGTGACGACCTGATCATCTACGCGGGCCTGGGCATCGGCCCGCCGGTGCCCGAACGGCAGGTGGTCGCCTACGAGGCCGACACCATCGACCACGAGACCCAGCTGGGCTGGTGCGTGATCCTCACCGGTCCGGCCGAGACGGTCGCCGACCACGACGCGGTGGCCCGCTACGAGCGGCTGATGGACCCCTGGCTGCCGGGCGCCCGGCCTCGCATCCTGCGCATGCGGCCCGATGCGGTGACAGGTATCGAACTGGTCGGCGCGGCCGGGGTCCCGGGGTCGTCGCACGGCTCCCGGCCCTGAGCCTGCGCAATCCGGGCCATAAAACAGAAACGTGTTCTAATCTGTGGCTGGGCTGATACGAGGAGGTGCCGACCATGGATCTCGTTGCGCTGGAGCAGATCCGTACGCTCAAATATCGCTACCTACGGGCGCTGGATCTCAAGAGCTGGGACGAGTGCGGTGAGACGCTGGCCGACGATGCCACCGGACACTACGGCTCGCCGTCGGGCGGGCGGCCGCTGCACTTCACCGGCCGCGACGCGATCGTCGGCTACATGCGTTCCGCGCTGGACGCCAACATCATCACCGTGCACGTGTGCAGCCATCCGATCATCGAGATCGACGGCGACACCGCGACCGGGAGCTGGTGCCTGGAGGACACCGTGATCGCCGCCGATCACGGGGTGGTCATCCGCGGCGCGGCCTACTACGAGGACCGGTACCGGCGGGAGAACGGCCGCTGGTCGATCGCCCACACCGGATATCAGCGGCTGTACGAGAGTGTGCAGCCGCTGGGCGACACGACCCTGACCGCGAATCGCTGGGGTCCGGTCGCCACCCACTGACATCGAGGTGGCGGGGTACCGGCCACACTGGGGGCATGGAACATCTCGACGTCGTGATCGTGGGTGCCGGTCTGTCCGGGATCGGGGCCGCGTACCGGCTCCAGACCGAGTTGCCCGGGAAGAGCTACGCCGTGCTGGAGGCCCGGGCCACCCTCGGCGGTACCTGGGATCTGTTCCGCTACCCCGGCGTCCGTTCCGACTCCGACATGTTCACCCTCGGATATCCGTTCAAGCCGTGGCGGGCGGCGAAGTCGATCGCCGACGGGCCGTCGATCCTCGGCTATCTGGCCGAGACCGCCGCGCAGTACGGCATCGATCGGCGGATCCGTTACGGGGTCCGGGTGGTCGCCGCGGACTGGGACGACGCGGCGGCCCGCTGGACGCTGACCCTGCGGCGCGGTGCCGAAACGGAGACGCTGACCTGTGGTTTCCTGTACTGCTGCGCCGGCTACTACGACTACGCGCAGCCGCATGCCCCGCAGTTCCCGGGCGTCGAGACCTTCGCGGGGACCCTGGTGCACCCGCAGTTCTGGCCCGCGGACCTGGACTACACCGGCGCGCGGGTGGTGGTGATCGGCAGCGGGGCCACCGCCGTCACGCTGGTACCGGCGATGGCCGAGACGGCGGAGCGGGTCACCATGTTGCAGCGCACGCCCACCTGGATCTCGCCGGTGCCCGGCCGGGACAAATACGCCGACCGGTTGCGGGCGGTGTTGCCGGCGGGGTTGGCCCATCGGCTGATCCGCACCAAGAACATCCTGTTCAACGTCGGCTTCTATCAGTACTGCCGCCGCCGGCCGGAGTCGGCGCGGCGGCTGCTGACCGGGCTGGCCACCCGGATCCTGAAGGACGAACGGCTGGTCGCCGAGCATTTCACGCCCAGCTACGACGTCTGGGATCAGCGGTTGTGCGCGGTGCCCGACGCCGACTTCTTCAAGGCGCTGAAGCGGGACAAGGCCGAGGTGGTCACCGACCACATCGACCGGTTCGTGCCCGAGGGTATCCGGCTGGCCTCCGGGCGGACGCTGCCCGCCGAGGTGGTGGTCTCCGCCACCGGGCTGAAACTGCTGGCCTTCGGGGGTATCGAGCTGTCGGTCGGGGGTGAACCGGTGCGGTTGCCGGAGCGGTACGTCTGGCAGGGGGCGATGCTCACCGGCGTGCCCAATTTCGCCGTCTGCATCGGCTACACGAATTCGTCCTGGACGTTGCGCGCCGATCTGACCTCGCGGCTGGTGTGCCGGGTGCTGGCGTTCGCCGATCGCCGCGGCTACCGCGCGGTGGTGCCGCAGCTCGACGGGCCGCTGGGGGAACAGCCGCTGCTGGATCTGAGTTCGGGCTACATCCAGCGTTCGATCGGGGAGTTCCCGCGGCAGGGCGATCGGCGGCCGTGGCGGGTGCGGCAGAACTATCTGCTGGACGCGGCGACCACGCTGCGAACCCGGATGGGTCGGACGCTGAAGCCGGTTCGCGCTCAGGACCGGGTCGGCGCGTAGCGCAGCTGGGTCACGCCGGATTCGTAGATCTTGGCGTCGATCAGGGTCAGCGGCACTCGGATGCCGTCCGGGAACAGGCGTTTGCCCTTGCCCAGGATCAGCGGGGCCATCAGGAAACGGTATTCGTCGACCAGGCCGGCCGCGGTGAGCCGGCGGACCAGTTCCGGACTGCCGATGACCAGCAGCAGGCCCTCGCCGTCGGCTTTCAGCTCGGCGACCCGGTCGGTGGCCGGGTCGCCGAGCGTTCGCGCATTGCGCCAGCCCGGGTGGCCGAGGGTGGTGGACACGACGTATTTGGGCCGGACGTTGTAGAGGTCGGCCATCGGGCCGGAGCGTCGCTGCCAGGTGGCGGCCATCTCCTGGAAGGTGTTGCGGCCGAACAGGAATGCTTCCGCCTCGTCGAGGAGGTCCAGCAGTTCCTCGTCGATCGCGGGCGTCAGGTACGGCCCCATCCAGTCGGTGGGGGACTCGGCGACACCGTCGAAGCTGAGAAACGCCGCGGCGCACAGGGTTCGCATGGTGTACGACTCTCTCTCCGGAGGACAGGGTGGGGGCCTACCGGTAGGGACGGGTCGTGGGGTGCGAAATCATCGGTGTGCGGGAAGAGACATCGATGTGGTCCGGAAGACTGGCATCGGTGCAGGCCGGGGCATTGTCGAGGTTCTGCTGTCATGTCGCATTTCCGCCAGACTCGAATGCGGTGGGACGGGCAGCATAGGTGGATGACCATCTACACGACGTGGGAAAGTCCCCTGTGCGAACTGCTGCTGGTCGGCGAGCGGACCGCGTCGGGGGTGGCGGTGAGCGCGATCTCCATGGCCGGTGGCCGCCGCACGGCCGTGTCACCGGGCTGGACGCCCGATGCGGAGGCCTTCGGCCCGGTCGTCGAACAGTTGGAGGGGTACTTCACCGGCGAGCGGCGGACGTTCGAGCTCGACTACGCGGTACCCGGCACCGATTTCCAGCAGCGGGTGTGGCGGGTGCTGGACGAGATCCCGTACGGCACCATCGTCACCTACCGTGACATCGCCGAGGAGATCGGCGCGCCGCGTTCGGTCCGGGCGGTCGGGGCCGCCAACGGCGCCAATCCGCTGATGATCGTCCGGCCCTGCCATCGGGTGATCGGCCGCGATGGTTCGCTGCACGGCTACGCCGGTGGACTCGAACGCAAGCGGCAACTACTGGACTTGGAGAGCAGGGGTTCGACGATCACCTCCGCGCGCGGCGCAGGATCGGGGTCGGATGCGGGGTGAAACGGCGGTGGACGTATTGGAGGGCGGCCAGGAGGAGGAGGGCTACTCCGGCGGCGGCGAATTCGCCGGCTCGGATGCTCAGGACCACCAGGAGGCCGAACAGGGGTAGCTCCAGTACCGTGCACCAGCCGAGTAGGCGCAGTCGGGCGGAATGGGCGTCCAGCCAGGCCAATCCATCGTCGATGATGTCCTCGGCCGTGTCCTGCTGGATCATTCCGTCACCGAACTGCACGAACATGTGCACTGCTTCGGCGCGGCTGATCTTGCCCAGCCACGCCGCGTCGATGAGTCGCTTGCCTTCGACCGCGACCTGCGTGATGACGGTCTCCATACCGCGATTCCTCTTCCTGCCGGTGCCGGGAATTCTAGGCGGGTGAACCCGGTGCGGGATCGGCCGCGCCGCGAATACCGGCCGGTAGTAGCGGGTTTCGGTCCCGGGACAGCACCTCGGGGACCGGGTCCTGGGGTGTGGTGGAGGTGACAGGCGAGGCGTAGGCGGCCGGCTCGGACCGAGGTGGCGATGCCCGCCGCGCGCACCCGATCGACGGTGGCCGTGCTCGCCTCGATCGCCACGATCGCCGAATCGGCCGGTGGGAGGCCCAGTGTGACGGTGGGTCGAAGCGCGCGCGAACGGCCTCGGGCAGCGGCGTGGCGGGTGGCGGCATCGGTTCGGCCTGACGCGGGGCCGGGTTCGGCGCCACCGGAATTCATCGCGGCAGCGGTGCCGCGGCGGTGTCGAAGGCGCCGCCACCGGGTGCGGCGATCAGGGCGCCGTCGCAGGTGATCAGCCACCGGCCGCAGACGCAACGCAGATATCGCGTGGATCCGTGGGCCGAGACGACAGCCGGGTCCGGCCACGCGCACGACGGGCAGGCGGGGGAGGTGGTGCCGGTGCTCATGCCCTCCACCCTGATGTAATGGGTCAGTGCATCTCAACCCTTACGGAGGTTCCGCCGCCGAACTCGCCGCACTGCTGGTCAATTCCCGCCGGGACGCGGACCCGATCGCGCTGCTGGCGGATTTCGGGTATCGCCCGCTGGGCCCTCTCGATGCGGGGCAGCTCGACGCGCTGCGCCGCTGGACCGATCGGCTCGAGGCCGTCTTCCGGGCGCCGAGCATCGCGCTGCTGAATGCGTTGCTGGCCGAAACCACCAGTCGCCCTTACATCTCCACGCACGACGGCCGGGCGCCGCATCTGCACTACGCGCTCGAGGACGCGCCCCTGGACGAACGCGTGAAGGCTTATACCGCCGCGGGTCTCGCGACCCTGTTCTGCGAGGATCCGGGCCGCATCGGGTTCTGCGCGCGGCCCGGATGCCCGCTGGTCTTCGTCGACACCTCCCGCAACGGGCGGCGGCGGTTCTGCTCCACCCGGTGTTCCACCCGGGTGCACGTGGCCGAGCACCGGTCGCGGGCGGTGCGCTGATCCACGGCCCGGTCAGTTCTTGGGGACGACGGTGAACGTGGTGTCGCCCCGCAGATCCGAGCCGCCGATGGTGGCGACCCAGTGGTAGCTGCCCGGCGGCAGCAGCAGGCCGGGGCCGAGGTTGGCCACCGCGGCCAGGCGGCGGGCGCCGGGCACGCCGTTCGGCGGCGGGGCCGGGAGCGTGATGTCCAGGGAGAGCGCGTGCTTCCCGGTCTCGGTCTCGAACTGGTATGGGTCGCCGTCCCCGCCGCACAGCGTCACCGTGAAGCTGTACTGGTCGTCGCGATCCTCCTCGTCGAGATCCGACAACACGATGACCGACATCGGGGCCGTCGGCGTGCCGATGGTCGACCATCCGATCCCGAGCGCGTGGACCTTGCCGTCGCCGCCGGCCTGTGCCGAGTCGGCGAGGAGTACCGAGAGTTTCACTGGACAACACCTTCCTGTTCGGGACCTGCCCGTGCGCCGAGACTATCCACAGTCCGCTCGGCGCGCTCGCCGATGCGCGGGGACGGCCGGAGTCCGCGGGCCGGCGGGCCGTGGTGAGCGGTCGCACATTCCGGTCCGGCGCCGCATGAAATGGTGTTTGTAAACCCTTGCCTTACAATGTGTTACCTAATTTCGGCAAGCCTTCCTTTGCTGGTGGCGGGCGGCGGAAAACGTTACCGTTACCACGTGCAGGTGAGTATTCGGACGAATGAGGAAAATGCCGGAACATCGCTGCGCGTGGAATCGGCGGCGAGTCCCGAGCCGCACAGCGGCGGACTGTCCGGCCGGTTGAATTCATTGCGCGCCGGTGTACTCGGCGCCAATGACGGAATCGTGTCGGTCGCCGGCATCGTGGTGGGGGTGGCCGCCGCGACCACGAATCAGGCGGCGATCGCGACCGCCGGCGCCGCCGGTCTGGTGGCGGGCGCGGTCTCGATGGCATTGGGTGAATATGTCTCGGTGAGTACCCAGCGCGACAGCGAGCGGGCCCTGCTCGCCGTCGAGCGTCGCGAGCTGGCCGAGCAGCCCGAACTGGAACTGGCCGAACTCGCGGCCATCTACGAGGGGAAGGGGCTCACGCCCGCGACCGCGTGGAAGGTGGCCGAGGAACTCACCGCGCAGGATGCGTTCGCCGCGCATGCCGAGGCCGAATTGGGTATCGACCCGACGGCTCTCACCGATCCGCGGATGGCCGCCGGTGCGTCCGCGCTGGCGTTCACGCTGGGGGCAATGCTGCCGCTGCTGGGCATCCTCGCGCCCGTCACGGTGCGGCTGCCGGTGACGATCGTGGCGGTGCTGGCGGCCCTGGCCGTGACGGGCGCGACCGGCGCCCGGCTGGGCCGGGCGCCGGTCGCGCGGGCGACGATGCGGGTGCTCGTCGGCGGGGCGGCGGCGATGGCCGCCACCTATCTGATCGGGCGGGTGGTCGGCCTCGTCGTGTGAGTCCCACTGCCGCAGCGTGACTGCTGCGGTGGGGCCATGACCGCCCCGCTCGTGTGGTGACAGCTCCGGCTAGGCCGGGGTGGTGACCAGGTCCGCGGTCTTCTCGCGGCGGGCGGCCTCGCGGGCCAGCGCGCGGTCGCGCTGTTCCTCGAAACGCTCGCAGTTCTGCTGCAACTCCTCCATGAACGCGCCGAGTTCGTTGCGCGCGGCCTCGCCGGCGGGCCCGAAGTCGTTGCGCTCGAACACCTGCCATTTGCGCAGCACCGGCCACAGCACTTCCTCCATGTGCTGGCGCAGGTCGTAGATGCCGTGCTTGGCCATGAGCACGCCGTTGCGCCGCCAGTTCGGCATCCCGGCACCGGGCATCTGGAACTGCATGATGATGTCCTTGACCACCGGCATGGCCTGATCGGGCGCGAGATCCAGGGCGGCGCCGCAGATGTTGCGATAGAAGATCATGTGCAGGTTCTCGTCCGCCGCGATGCGCTGCAACAGCCGGTCGGCGTTCGGTTCGTTGCAGACCCGCCCGGTGTTGCGATGGCTGACCCGGGTGGCCAGCTCTTGGAAGGTGACGTACGTGACCGATTGCAGCAGGCCGGTATTCATCAGCAGATCGGGGCGGCCCTGCTCGCGGACCAGCGTGTACGGGCTGTAGCCGTTGGTCATGTGGATCATCCGCGCGTTCTCCAGCTCCACCGGATCGACGCTGCGGGTGACCACCAGATAGTCGCGGATCGCGATGCCGTGCCGGTTCTCCTCGGCGGTCCAGCGATTCACCCAGGTGCCCCAGGCGCTGTCGCGGGAGAAGCCCTCGGCGATGGTGCGATGGTAGGAGGGCAGGTTGTCCTCGGTCAGCAGATTGGTGATCATCGCCGCGCGGGCCACCTCGTTGAGGCCCGATTGACTTGTCTCCCAGTCGATTCCGTTCATCGCGGCGAAATTGCGGCCGGCATCCCACGGCACGTAGTCGTGCGGATGCCACTCCTTCGCCATCGACAGGTGCCGGTTCACGTTCTGCTCGGCCACGGGTTGCAACTCGATCAGCAACTCGAGCTGCGTCAGGTTCCTGGCCACGGTATGCCCCTTCCTCGCTCGGATCGGCGGTCGACGCTGCTGCATTCGACGTAGCGACCCGGTTGCTGCGTGTCATGCGGTTGGGTCCGCAAGCTTCGCCACGATAATGTAGACCGGTCATGGCCGAACCCGGGTAAGGACCCGGGGCGCGTCGCTTTAAAGAGGATCAAGCTCCTGTTGAAGGTGCCTCCGGTGACCGGGTGGCGGCGTGGGGTGTTCCACTTCCGTCGCTTTCGCCCGGTCTCGTCATCGCCTTCAGAGTGTGTATTCGCCGCAGTGTTGCCACCGAAAGTGAGCCGAGCATGACGATTTCCAGCACCATGAGCTATCCAGACGTCGTCGTCACCAGTGTCGCGGCAACAACGTCGATCGCCGGCGATGTCGACTCCACCTGGAAGGGCCTTCTCAACGGAGAGAGCGGCATCGATGTGCTCGAGGACGATTTCGTGGACAGGTTCGGGCTGCCGGTCCGTATCGGGGGCCACCTCAAGGTGAATCCGGATACCCTGCTCCCGCGCGAGGAGTACCGCAGGCACTCCTACCTGCAGCGGATGGCTCTGGTCCTGGGACGGGAGGTGTGGAGCAACGCCGGTGGCCCCGAGGTGGATCCGGAGCGGCTGGGCGTATCGATCGGGACCGGGCTCGGTGGCGCCGAGATCTTCATCGAATCCCATCTGCGGATGGAGAAGAGCGGATATCGCCGGGTGCGGCCGCTGGCCGTGCCGATGATCATGCCGAACGGCCCGGCCGCCACGGTCGGCATCGAACTCGGCGCGAAAGCCGGGTATTCCACGCCGGTTTCGGCCTGCTCGTCCGGATCGGAGGCGATCGCCAACGCCTGGAAGATGATCGTGATGGGCGATGCCGACATGGTCGTCACCGGCGGGGTCGAGGGTTCGATCCAGGCGCTGCCGATCGCGGCGTTCTCGATGATGCGCGCGATGAGCACCCGCAACGACGATCCGAAGCGGGCCTCCCGCCCGTTCGACGCCGATCGGGACGGGTTCGTCTTCGGCGAGGCGGCGGCGCTGATGGTCATCGAGACCGAGGCGCACGCCAAGGCGCGCGGCGCCGGCATCATCGCGCGACTGCTGGGCGCGGGGGTGACCTCGGACGGATTCCACCTGGTGGCGCCCGATCCGGAGGGCCGCGGCGCGGCGCGCTCGATCTCCCGCGCGTTGCAGACCGCGGGCCTGTCCAAGAACGATGTGACACATGTGAACGCGCATGCCACCGGAACTCCGATCGGCGACACCGCGGAAGCCCGCGCCATCGCCGCCGCGATCGGCGGTCACGCCTCGGTGTACGCGCCCAAATCCGCACTCGGACATTCCATCGGCGCGGTGGGCGCACTGGAGTCGGTACTGACCGTGCTGACCATCCGGGACGGGATCGTCCCGCCGACTCTGAATCTGGACAACAAGGACCCGGAAATCGATCTCGACGTGGTGTCCGGGCAGGCCAGGTCCGGACGAATCGACTACGCCGTCAACAACTCCTTCGGCTTCGGCGGGCACAACGTCTCACTGGCTTTCGGACGATATTGAGTAGCATCGACGAACGCTGCCCAACATTGTGTGATGCAGCCGAACTCCTGCTAACCTTCGGACTTCGGTGTCGATTCGTGTTCGTTTTCGTGTCATCGTCCGGCCGAGCGCCGTGCGTGAAAAAGGATAGGAAATGATCGGCGAGACATTTGAAGACTTCTTGGACGAATCGGGCAATATCGCGGTCCAGAGCGAATGGACCATGATCGATTTCGTCGACTGCAACGCGACCGAGCGCGGCGACCGGCTCGCCTACCGCTACATCGACTACTCGCGCGAACGCGACGGTGAGGTGCACGAGCTCACCTGGGGCCAGTTCGCGGTGCGAGCGCGCGCGGTGGCGGCGCGGCTGCAACAGGTCACGAAAGCGGGTGAGCGGGTGGCGATTCTGGCCCCCCAGGGCCTGGACTACGTCGTGTCGCTGTTCGCCGCGGTGTTCGCCGGCAGTATCGCGGTGCCGCTGTTCGATCCCGGGGAGCCGGGGCACATCGATCGGCTGCACACGGTGCTCGGCGATTGCTCGCCGACCGCGATCCTCACCACGACCGGCTCAGCGGCGGGGGTGCGCGAATTCTTCGCGGCCTATCCGGCGGCGCGGCGGCCGCGGGTGATCGCCGTCGACGCCATCCCCGATGCCGTGGCCGAGCAATGGGTGCGGCCGGACATCGACAACGAAAGCGTCGCCTACCTGCAATACACCTCGGGGTCCACCCGGGCCCCCGCGGGCGTGGAGATCACGCATCGGTCGGTGGGCACCAACCTGCTCCAGATGATCGGCGCTCTCGAACTGGAGGAGGGCACCACCGGGGTCAGCTGGCTGCCGCTGTTCCACGACATGGGGTTGCTGTTCGTGATCCTGCCGGTGGTGCGGGCCGGCGCCGTCACCCTGATGTCGCCGAGCGCCTTCGTGCGGCGGCCCTACCGCTGGCTGTGGGCGATGAGCGCCGAGGCCAACGACGGCGCCGCGATCTTCTCGGCCGCACCGAATTTCGCCTTCGAACACGCGGCGCTGCGCGGGCTGCCGAAGGCCGGCGACACGCTGGACCTGTCGAACGTGATCGGCATCATCAACGGCAGCGAGCCGGTGTCGCCGTCGTCGATGAAGAAGTTCAACGACGCGTTCGTGGCCTTCGGGCTGCCGAAGACGGCGATCATGCCCTGCTACGGCATGGCCGAGGCCACGCTGTTCGTCTCGTCGCAGCGGATCCAGGACGAGCCCAAGGTGATCTACGTCGATCGCGCCGAGCTGAACTCGGGGCGGATGGTCGAGGTGGACGCCGATGCCGACAGCGCGGTGGCGCAGGTGTCCTGCGGTTATATGGCCCGCTCGGAGTGGGGCGTGATCGTCGACCCCGCGACCGGTGCGGAGCGGCCGGACGGCGATATCGGCGAAATCTGGCTGCACGGCAACAATCTCGGCATCGGCTACTGGGGCCGGGCGGAGGAGTCGGAGCGGACCTTCCGCAACAAGCTCGGCGTCCGGCAGCCGGTCAGTCACGCCGAAGGCGTGGCCGAGGGCGACGATTGGATGCGCACCGGCGATCTCGGGGCCTATCTCGACGGCGAGTTGTACATCACCGGCCGGGTCAAGGATCTGGTGATCATCGACGGCCGCAACCACTATCCGCTGGATCTGGAGACCACCGCGCAGGAGGCGTCGTCGGGGCTACGGCCCGGATTCGTCGCGGCGTTCTCGGTGTCGGCGGCCGAACTGCCCGAGGAGTTGCGCACCGAACAGGACAGCGCCGGTGAGCAATTGGTGATCGTCGCCGAGCGCGGCAGCGGCGCCGCCAAGGCCGATCCGGAACCGATCGTCGAGGCGGTGCGGTCGGCGATCGCGCGGCTGCACGGGCTCGCCGTGCGGGATCTGCTGCTGGTGCCGGCGGGCTCGATCCCGCGCACCTCCAGCGGCAAGATCGCCCGGGGCGCCTGCCGCAGCGCCTATCTGGAGGGCAGTCTGCGCGGTAGTCACCGGCAGCAGTCCTTCCCCGACGCCACGGATTGAGGTTGTGCGCATCCGGCGCGCTGGTGGCCCGCGATCCGTCGCGATCGTAGCCGCCAGCGCGCCTTGCTCTTCCGGACACGCGAGTGTCCGCGCGCTGTCCGATCGGATTTGCCGAATCGTGAGCTAACATGGAGCTACATAAGTTCCGTGTGTGACGGCACGAGGGGCTGGCCATATGGATTATTCGTTAGCCGAATTGCTTGCGGTCGCGGCACATTCGACGCCGATCCGGCCGCTGAATTTGGAGCGCGCACACCGCGTCATGCAGGTCCACGCCGGCTGCGGCACGGACAGCTGTCGCAACAAGCGCGCCGCCTACGAGGCGCTGGTGAGTGCGGGCCATCTGGTCCCCGACAGCTCGCGGCGCCGCCGTTCCGGGTAGCGTCCGGCCCCTGCGGCCACCGTCCCCGTCATCCCCCTCGTTCGGTGTGCTGACCGGGCCGCATCTGTGGCAGACTCGGCAGGCACGATGCGGCCGAGCCGACGACCGTGTCCGAGACACGTTGATGCGGAGTTGGTATGGCCGTGGAGCTGAGCGCCATCGAACAGCAGGTCGCCGACGATCGCCGGGCCGCCGCGCAGGAGCGAACGGCCGAGGCCGAGCTACGTTTGGCCGCCTCGCTGTGCGACCTGGCCAGGGCCTTCATCGCCACCAAGAGCAACGGGTCCGATCGCGACCGGGCGCCCGCCGCGCTGGAGCCCGCGCAGGAGGCGGTGCTGATCCGGCTGCGGCATCTGGTCGCCGGCCGGGTGTCGGCCCAGTTCGCGGGGCTGGTGCAGGAGGCGTTGCGACTGTTCGAGGAGGCCGCGCGCACCATCGGCCATCGCGAGCTGGCGACCTCCACCATCCGCCAGGCGTGCGACGCGTATCGGCATGTGGCGCGGCAGTATCCGATGGCCGCGGCGGTCTGCGCCGACGGCCTGTCCAAATGTGGCGTGTGGCTCATCCGGCTCGATCCGGACACCGCGGTCGCGGCCAGTCAGGAGGCGGTGCGGATTCGCGCCGGCCTGTTCGCCGCCAATCCCGAGCAAGCGGCCCGCTACCTCGCCAGTCTGAACCTGTTGCTGCGCACCCTGATGATCGGCCGGCAGCGCAAACAGGCCCTGGCCACCTACCGGGAGCGGTATGCGGCGTGGACCTCGCCCGCGATGACCGCGCGGCTGCGCGACACCCGCATCGAGGAGATCGACTTCACCGGCAAGACCCAGGCCGCGCTGGCGAAACTGGACTGCCAGACGCTGGAACGGGCGAGTTACCTCACTCAGCAACAGATCCTGTACCAGACCGACGGTGATCTCACCACCATCGAAGAGGTCAACTGGAAGCTCGGGCTGATCGGGCTCAAACCGCTGGCCGCGGGCGCGCTGGCCGACCCGCCGTCCAAACCGGTCGAGATCTCCGCTTCCTTCGGCGCGCTGACCGTGCTGTGCAACGAGCCGGACGCGGTCGGGCGGGTGCGGGCCGCGGTGCTGGAGGCCTACGCCGACGCCGGCGCTCATCCGGTGGGCAGCACCGCCTTCCTGGGTGTGCACAAATCCCATTGGGGCATGCCGGATCCCGAGATGAACACCGCCGCGCAACTCGGCGACGACGTGGTGCTGGTGGAACGCACGGGCGGCAACTGGATCGCGGTCAAGAGCCTGTTCTGGGAACTCACCCCACTGGGCAGGCATCCACTGGCCGAGCGCCTCTCGCAGCAGTGGCCGGTGCTTTCTGTCAACAGCACCGAGAATCTGGCCTACGAATTGTGCTGGTATCAGGACGGTTTCGCGACCGGCTACGCCGCGCTGGGCCGACCGGCGGGGCAGGCCGTGCTGGATCGGCCGCTGGCGCCCATCGACTTCGCGGCGCTGGCCGAGTTCGGCGCCGACTACGCCTCCGAGACCCAGGTCCGGGCCGCCTTCGGCAACACCGCCATGTTCGCCAAACTCACCCACCTGCCCGGTAGCGGGATCCGGCAGGAGAGCCAGTCCCGGCCGCTGTCCGACTCGGGGGAGAACGTGTTGTTCTTCCGGAAGAACAGCCGTCCGGCCCGGTCGCGGCGGTCCGCCGCCGAACCCGCGGAGACCGCGCAGTCCTGACACCGCCGCCGGGTTGTCGGTCCCGGGCAGTAGGGTCGGTGCCGTGGAGCTCTACGTGGGGTGCGCGCAGTGGACGCACGCGGCCTGGCACGATCGGCAGCCGAACCCGCGGGAGCGCCTGCGCGGCTACGCGAACTGGTGCAACGCCGTCGAGGGCAACACCACCTTCTACGCCATCCCCGCCCGCGCCACCGTCGAGTCCTGGGCCCGGCAGACCGGTCCCGATTTCCGCTTCCTGCCGAAGCTGCCGCGGGCGGTGACGCACGAGCAGCGGCTGCGCGGTGGCGACAGCGAACTCCGGGCCTTCCTGGACGCCGTGGAACCGCTGGGCTCGCGGCTGCACGCGCTGTGGGTGCAATTGCCGGCCTCGTTCGGCCCCACCGAACTCGGCGCGCTGTGGGGTCTGCTGCGGCAGCTGCCGCAGCAGTATCGGACCGCGGTGGAGGTCCGGCATCCGGCCTTCTTCGAGGATCCGCGGGCGGAGGAGCAGCTGGAACAGTTGCTGGGCCGTGCGGGGGCGGAATGGCTGCCGTTCGACACCACCACTTTGTTCGCCGCCCGGCCCACCAGCCCCGGCGAGCGCGAGGCGTGGTCGAAGAAGCCCCGGGTGCCGCGGCGCGCCCGGGCGCTGACCGATCATCCCGTGGTGCGGTACTGCGGCCGTGACGATCACAACGCCACGGTGGCCGGTTGGCGGCCCTGGGTCGAGACGGTCACCGGGTGGCTGCGCGAGGGGCGCTCGCCGACGATATTCATCCATACGCCCGACAACGCCGAATCACTGTCGTTGGCCCGGCGTTTCCACGCGGAGGTGGCGGCGGGCCTGCCCGGCCTGGATGCGCTGCCGGAACCGGCGCCGACGGAGCCGATGACGCTGTTCTGAGTGCCCTGCCGCTGTATGACGCACCGGATGGGTTGCGGCACAGTGGTATCGGTTATAGTGGCGTCCCGGGGTGGGAAATTCTTCAGGCTAAGCAATGTTTGCTCGATTGTGCTCGACCGGCTCGACCGTTCTACGCAACCGTCCAACGCGAAGCGAAGCAGGCCTGCATATGACGAATTCGACCACCCGGGAACCGGCCACGATGACCGTCCCGGCGGCGGATGCGAGCGCGGCACTGTCGCACCGGCAGATCCTCACCATTCTCTCCGGCCTGCTGCTGGGCATCTTCCTGGCCGCCCTGGACCAGAACATCGTCAGCGTCGCGATCGTGAAGATCGCCAACAGCCTGCACGGCTTCGACCAGCAGGCCTGGGCCACCACGGCCTACCTGATCACCGCCACCATCTCCACGCCGCTGTACGGGAAGCTGGCCGACATCTACGGCCGCAAACCGTACTACCTGGCCGCGATCGGGCTGTTCGTGGTCGGCTCTGCGGCCTGCACCTTCGCCGGCACGATGTATCAGCTGGCCGGGTTCCGGGCCTTCCAGGGATTGGGTGCGGGCGGCCTGATGTCGTTGGCGTTCACCATCATCGGCGATATCGTGCCCGCCCGGGAGCGGGTCCGGTACCAGGGTTATTTCATGATGGTGTTCGGTTCGGCCACCGTGCTCGGGCCGGTGCTGGGCGGGCTGTTCTCCGATTACGACCGGCTGTGGGGGCTGTCCGGCTGGCGCTGGGTGTTCCTGGTCAACGTCCCGGTCGGCGCGCTGGCGCTGGTGGTGGTGGCACGGGTGCTGGACGTGCCGCATCTGCGGCAGCGGCACCGGGTCGACTGGTTCGGCGCGGTGCTGCTGGCGGTGTGCGTGGTGCCGCTGCTGATCGTGGCCGAACAGGGCCGGGGCTGGGGCTGGACCTCGCACCGCGCGTTGCTGTGCTACGGCATCGCCGCCGGCGGCCTGCTGCTGTTCCTGCTCGTCGAATTCCTGATGCGCGACGCGGCGCTGATCCCCCTGCGACTGTTCCGCAATTCGACCTTCTCGGTCACCATCCTGGGCGGCTTCATCGTCGGCATCGCGATGTTCGGGGCCATCTCCATGGTGCCGCTGTATCTGCAAGTGGTGCGCGGCTTCTCCCCGACCAAATCGGGTCTGCTGATGCTGCCGCTGGTGCTCGGCATCATGATCGGATCGCAGCTGGCCGGCCAGCTCACCCGGATCACCGGCCGCTACAAGATCCAGCCGGTGCTGGGCACCTTCGTGATCGCCGTCGGCGCCGTGGCGTACGCGCAGGTGCGCTACAACAGCCCGATGTGGCAGCCGCTGTGCTACAGCCTGGTGATCGGTTTCGGCCTCGGCGGCTGCATGCAGACCCTGATCACCGCCGCCCAGAACGCCGGTCCCCGTTCGGATATGGGCGTCTCCACCGCGACGGCCACCTTCTGCCGCCAGATGGGCGGCACCCTGGGCGTGGCGGTCTTCCTCACCATCATGTTCAACCTGCTCCCGCACCGCATCGTCGCCGCCTTCGGCGGCCACCTGCCCCCCGGCTTCGACGCCGCCCAACTGAGCCGTATCCAGAGCAACACCAGCGGCATCGTGGCCCTGCCCGCCGCCGTCCGCCGTCCCATCCTGGTCGGCTTCACCGACTCCCTGCACGGCGTCTTCTACGCCGCCGCCGGCGTCTCCCTCGCCGCCTGCCTGGTCCTGATGTTCATGAAAGAGATTCCCCTGCAAGACGTTCCACCCCGCTCCGGCGAGGACATCCCGGTCCGCGAACACCTCCACCCCGACCCGCCCTCTCGCCCCGCCCCCACCCCGTCCCGCCCCCGCATCTCCGCCCCCACCCGCTCCCCGTCCCTCTCCCCGGCAGCCGTACTGGACGCAGCACACCAGAGCGGCACCGCCGCCGAACACCAGAACGCCACGGCCCCCGAGTATGCGGGCGGAACGACCGCCGGCTACGCGAGCGGCACCGCCCCCGAGTATGCGGGCGGCACCGCCGCCGAGTATGCGGGCGGCACCGCCGCCGAGTACGTGAGCGGCACCGCCGCCGAGCGCTCGAGGGTCGCTGCCGCGCAGTACACGAGCGCTTCCGTCGGCACGAACTCGAGCGGCATCACCACACAACATCAGCACGGTGCCGCCGCACGAGGCCAGGACGGCACTACCGCAACGCATTCGGGTGGGGTTGCCACGTCGCATCCGACCGGTGCTGCCGCAGCGAACTTGGGCAACGCTGCCGCGCATCATCAGGAAGGCACTGCCGCAACGCATTCGGAGGGAGTTACCGCATCGCGTCCGATCGGTGCTGCCGCAGAGAACTGGGGTAGTGCTGCCGCGCGCCATCAAGACGACCCTGTCGCGGGACATTCGGGTGGTGCTGCCGCGCCGGACTCCGGTGGTGCGGCCGTGGACCATCCAGGTGGCGCCGGGGCGGTGTATCGGGATGGTGACGCTGCGGCGTACGACTCAGGGCATTTTGCCGCCGCCGACACCGGTGCCGCCCATTCGATCGGCGGTCACATCCGCCGCGAGGACGGCCACCCGGTGCCTGCGGCGGTGCTCACCCTGATCGATCCGCACGGCCGCCAGGTGGCTCGTGCGATGGGTCGTTCCGACGGCGAATATCGCGTGGCCGCACCGGATCACGGCAATTACGTACTGATCGTGTCGGCCCTCGGCCATCGCCCGGCCGCGGTGACCATCACCCTCGCCGCGCGCCCGCAAACCCTGGACGTGACGCTGCCGGGCGCCGCCGAGGTGTCCGGTGTGGTGCGTTCGGCCGGTCGTGGCGAACCCCTGCCGGGCGCGACGGTCACCCTCACCGACGCGGACGGCGAGGTGATCGACACGGTGGTCACCGGTGACGACGGTCGTTACCTCTGCCACGGCGTCGTCCCCGGTCACTACACGCTGGTGGCCGTCGCACGCCACCTCCGCCCCGCAGCTGCCACCCTGACCGTTCCCGACACCGGCCTGCTGCACCACGACCTCGAACTGGCCGCGATGGCCGTCCTGGCCGGTTCGGCATGGGCCGACGGCCGCGCGGTACCTGACGCGGAAGTCACGGTTTTCGACGTCACCGGCACACCGATCGCCACCGCGCGCACCGACGAATCGGGCCACTACCTCGTCACCGATCTTCCGGAAGGCGACTACACGGTGGTCGCGCGCGGCTATCCGCCGGTGCACAGCCATGTCACCGTGAGCGGTGGCGAGGTCGGCCACGACGTGTGGCTGGGATACGACGCATCGGTCTGAGCGCCGATCGGATTGCCCCGGCATGGGTTCGCCGGGTGGTGACGACGGGGCAGCAGGCCGGGACTGCCTCAGTTCCGGGACCGGCTGGTGCGGCGGCCCTGCGGGTCCCGGCGTGCGTGCTGTGCCGGATGCGGAGGTGACGGTTGTCGACCCTCGCCGGTAGGCCGGTCCGGTGACGGCGAACGGTCATGTCATCGATCTGCCGGAAGATGGTCGCGCAGTTGTTGTTCGGCGCTGTTCACAGCACGGGAGTGGTCGCGGGATCGGTCGTCGTCGACGTGCACGGCCGGTATCGATGGGCCGCTGCGGGTGTGGCCGGTGTACGGTTCGGGCGACACCACCGGAGCGGGCGGGGCGGGCGATATGCCACCGTGGGCCGTAGGGTGGTGGTGCTGGGCAGCGCGCTGGTTCGTGACGATGTGTCGAGTGCCGAGGGGCGATGATGGCGGACAAGGTGGCCGATACCGCGATGGGGCCGATGGTGGTCGTGGCGGGGGAGCAGCGGTTGCCGGTCGAAAGACGTTTGTGCACAGACGAACTGGCCGCGTCGATGCTGCCGCCGCCGGCCCGGTGGCTGGTGGGGCCGGGCCCGGTGCGGCGGTTGCTGAAGGCGGGGACGGAGCGGCATTCGCCCGGGGTGTGGAACGGGATTGCGTGCCGGAAGCGGTATCTCGACGAGCTGGTGACGGCGGCACTGGACGACGGCGCCGAGGCGCTGGTGTTGCTGGGTGCGGGGCTGGATACGCGGGGGGTGCGGTTGGCGGCGCCGCGCGGTGTGCCGGACTTCGAATTGGACAAGCTCTCGAATCTGGCCGTGAAGCGGCGGCGAATCCGGTTGCCGGACACGGTGTTCGCTGTTCCGGTGGATTTCGCGGTCGACGATCTCGGGGCGGTGCTGGCGGCTGCCGGGTGGCAGTCCGGCAGCCGGACCGTCTTCGTCTGGGAGGGTGTCACGCAGTATCTGACCGAGGCGGCGGTGCGGTCCACGCTGGCGGCGCTCGCCGGGGTGGCGCCGGGCTGCACGCTGGGCTTCACGTTCGTGCAGCGTGATTTCCTCGACGGTACCGATCTCTACGGTGCGCCGAAGATGCGGCAGCGCTTCGTGACTCGCGATGCGATCTGGAAATTCGGGCTGGCGCCGGCCGCGGTGCCGGAGCTGCTCGCCGAATACGGCTGGCAGCAGACCGAACAGGTCGGCGCCGCCGAATACCGGACCCGGTATCTGACGCCGGCGGGCCGGGACGAGCCGGTCAACGACGTGGAGCGGTGTGTGCGAGCGGTGAAACTCTGAATCCGCTGCCGCCGGATTGTCGGTGCTGCGGCGTACGGTTGGCGGCGACGGTGATTCGAGGCGAGAGGGTGTGGTCATGGCGACGACGGCCGAGGTGCTGACCGATGCGTTCGGGCGGATCCGTGAGGTGGTGTACGAGGCCGTCGGTGAGCTCGACGAGGCCGATCTGGCCTCCCGGGTCGACCCGGGAGCCAACTCGATCGCGTGGCTGGTCTGGCATCTCACTCGGGTGCAGGACGACCATGTCTCCGAGGTGGCCGGGGTCGAACAGGTGTGGACGGGGCAGGGCTGGTTCGAGCGATTCGGCCTGCCGATCGACCCCCGGGCCACCGGCTACGGCGACGGCGCCGCGGAGGTATCGCTCATTCGCACCTCGGTGAAGCTGCTCACCGGCTATTTCGATGCCGTGCACGAGCAGACGTTGCGCTATCTGGCCACACTCACCGACAGCGACCTGGACCGGGTCGTCGACACGCGCTGGGATCCGCCGGTCACACTGGGGGTCCGCCTGGTCAGCGTCATCGGTGATGATTTACAACACGCCGGTCAAGCGGCCTTTCTCCGGGGCATCATCATGCGCGCCAAATAGCTCAGTCCCTGTTCGGGCCGCCACCCCTGTTCTCGCGACCCGGCGGGCACGGGTACTCCGGGGCCGGTCGAATCGGGTTGCGGTCCTGCGGCTTCCGGCACCACGGCATCCGCCGCCGCGGCGGGCTGGGGGAGTCCGGGCTCCGGTATCGCGGGTTCTGACGACGTTGGCGTCGGCAGTGCCGATCCGGCCGGTGTGAGTCCGGCTGATCCTGACGCGCCTGATGCCGATCCGGCAGATCTCGACGCGGCTGGTGTGGATTCGGTTGATCCAGCCTCGGGTGAGACGGTCCCCGGCATTGCCGGATCAGGCGAAACAGGTTCCGGCAGGACAGGTTCCACCCGTGCTCGGTCCGGCGATGCGTGGCCGGGCGTCGTGAGACCCAGGTCGGGAAGCTCAGACGACGGTGCCTTCCGGGGCGATGATGTCTTCCGCGCTGTCCTGAACATCCAATAAATGGTGCTCCGCGGGTGCGTCGTCCTGTGCGCGAACCCTGCTGCGCTTGTTGTGCACCAGGCTGCTGACGAAGGCGGCTGTGATGATCGCGACACCGATGAGGCCGGTGGTGACCTCGTCCACATGGTGCCCGCTGGAGTACAGCAGCACCAGTGCCAGGGCGCCGATGGCCCAGTGGGCACCGTGCTCCAGGTACACGTATTCCGACAGCGTGCCCCTGCGGACCAGGTAGATCGTGATGGAGCGGACGAACATCGCGCCGATCAGGCCGAGGCCGAGCGCGATGATGATCGGATCGGCGGTGATCGCGAAGGAGCCGATGACACCGTCGAAGGAGAACGAGGCGTCGAGCACTTCCAGATACAGGAATCCGAAGAAGGCGGCCCGGCCGGTGGCCATCGCCATCCGTGACGGCCCGCGATCGTTGGATTGCTCGTTCTCGAAATGGGCGCCGAGGCCGTCGACGACGAAGTACGTGACCATGCCCAGCGCCCCGGCCACCATGACCACGTCGGCCTTGTCGTCGGGCGCGATGAATCCGGCGGTGATCACCAGCAGCACCAGCGTCACGGTGATCGGGAACATGGGGAACCGGCCCACCCGGGCCAGCGGCCGCTCCAGCCAGGACAGCCAGGTCACCGGCCGTTCCGCGCAGATGAAGTTCAGGAACAACAGCAGCAGGAACACCGCGCCGAAGGTGGCGATCTTGGGATTGGCGTCGTTGAGCAGCGCCTCGTAGCTCAGCCGGCCGTCCGGGAATTTGGTCGCGCCGCCGGCCGGTGGGTTCAGCGCGAGTTCCAGGGCGCGCAGCGGTCCGAGGTGTGCGCCGAGCGCGACCACGGCCAAGGGGAACAGCAGCCGCATGCCGAACACCGCGATCAGCACGCCGACGGTGAGGAACATGCGTTGCCAGAATGGGCTCATCCGTTCCAGCACAGCGGCATTCACGACGGCATTGTCGAACGAGAGGGATATCTCGAGTACGCCGAGGACAGCTGTCAGCACCACGGCCTGCGGTCCGCCGTACACGGCGGCGACCACCAATGCCAGCCCGGCGACGAGGAACGATGGGGCGAACACTCGCACAAACATGACGCTGCGCCTTTCGTCAGCCCTGCTGCGGGGTCACCTCACGAGGGTGTTCGAACAGACGGATCACGACGCTGCTGGGAACCCCGAGACCCACGCCGATTGTGCCAGTTGTTCTGGGGGCGCGACAACGTCCGCTGGGTTACATGGCGGCGTCGAGGCGTGGTGGTGGCAGCGGGAAGGCAGTATCGCCGACCATCCGCGAGCCGCCACCGGGGCGTGGAACGCGCCGCGCGGCCACCTGCCGCCGCCACGGCAGCGCGACATCGCGAGCGGATCGCGACCTTTGCGCAACCTACCCGATCCGCCGATTCCGAGGCGCCGGTCACCATCCGGCATACCCACGCGACCGGCGATCACACCCGGTATTTACGCCCTACGGTCGCGACGCACGAACGCGGCCTGGACGGATTGCGAAAGTCATTCGGCAACAAGAAATTTCGAAAAGAAACAGGTGGGCCGGTCGGAGGGACGCGTGCGGATGAACCCCGGCCGTCACACATTATCCGGCGGACCGAGACCAGTCCGATACGCGCGCAGCCGCCGAACGAACCGTGCCCCGCCCGAAGCACCCGGACGGGGCACGGCGAACTCAATACCAGTGGTGCCGTTGCCAGAACACCCACGCGGCGTTCGGGCTGCCGTAACGCTGGTTCATGTATTCGTAGGCCCAGCGGATCTGCGTGACCGGGTTGAACGGCCAGTCGAGGCCCGCGCTGAACATCTTGTACGCGGGCAGCGCCTGCGGCAGTCCGTAGGCGCCGCTGGACGGGTTGATCGCGAACATGTTCCAACTGCTCTCGTGCGTGATGATCTGATCGAACGAGTCGAACTGGTTGGGCGGCACGATGAATCGCGCGATCGCCTGCGGCGCGATCCGGTATCCGGGCAGCAGTTCGGTCAGCATCTCGGTCAGCCCGGCATCCGAGCGGAGCACCTGATCCTGCCGGGCGGTCGCGTTGTCGGTCGGCAGATCGCGCTCGGCCGCGTCGACGCCCCCCTGGTCCGGACTCGCGCCCGGAATGTTGTCGTCCTGATCCGAGTCGTAGGGGGTGTACCCCGGGAATCCGCCGCCGCCCGGCACACCCAGATCGTTGTCGGAGCGGGAATCGGGCTGGTTCTCGACGATCGGGCACAGATCGGTGCAGGCCACCGCGGCCGCCGGCGCCGCATGCAGTGCCAGGACACCGGTCGCCAGGGCGGTCGCGACTCCGACCCCGGCGGCACATCGCCCGGCTCTCCGGCGTGAACGCTTGCTCATGGGAAACCTCCTCGAAGGTCGCATGTGATGAGCGCTACGAGTTGCTGTCCGGTGGTACCTGGCTGCCCGGCGGGATGTCCTCGAGCGGCGGCTGCTCGTCCTGCCCGCCCGGGATCGACTCCTCGCCCTGCGGAAAGTCCTGCCCGCCCGGAATGTCGTTGTCGTTGCTCTCCGGACTGTCTGGATTGTCCGGAGTGTCC
Organism: Nocardia sp. alder85J; assembly: GCF_020176955.2. Classification (GTDB taxonomy): domain Bacteria; phylum Actinomycetota; class Actinomycetes; order Mycobacteriales; family Mycobacteriaceae; genus Nocardia. Next base: position 169,887 of record NZ_JAIUCZ020000007.1, on the reverse strand, counting down.
TCCTGGTTGTTGTCCGGGTTGTCGTTGCGCCCGGTGTCCGGCGGGGCGTGCCGCGCGCCCGGCGCGGCGGGCGCGGCCGCGGTCCCCGTCGCCGCCCACCAGGTGAGCGAGCCGATCGCGGCCACCACCGCGATCCCGGCCGCGGCCGCCGTCAGTGGCCGTAGAACCGGCACGACTGCCCCCCGTCGTCGCTGTGGCAGCGGTGCGGCCGCGACATCGACAGCGGTCCGCCGTAGGTGAGCGTCGGGTCGCTGAAGGCCCGCAGGATATCGGCCGTCGACAATCCCCCGAGCGGCGAGTTGTCCGGATCCGCGGGCGCCGCGGCCTCCGGGGCGGGATCGGTACAGGCGGTGTCGCAGTCCGCGACCGCGGGCGCCACCCAGGCGGTCAGCGCGCACAAGGCCACGGTGCTGGTGAGGGCGATCCGCCCGGCGACCCGTGGCAGCGACGACAGTGTCGGCATCGGCGTTCCTTTCGGCGATTCGATCGATCTTCGAAAGTCGGTGACGCGGAAAGTCGGTGACGCGATCAGAGCAAATCACTAGTGAACAGGTATTTCGGCGATGCGATCCCGCGTGTCGGCCGGGAATGACAATGTCGACGGGTATGCGCGTGTCGACGGAAATGACCGTGTCGTCAGTTCACGCAGCGCCGCACGGCATCGGCGACCGCGGGCCAGGCGGCGGAAGCGGGATCGGCCGGTTCGAAGTGACCGATGCCGGGCAGTTCGACCAGCTCCGTCCCGGTCTTCGCGCAGTAGTCGCGGGCGATGCGGATCGGGACGTGGTCGTCGCGGTCGCCGTGCACGACGATCGTGGGCACGGCCGGACGGCCGAGGGTGATCGGGTCCGCCGCGGCGTACCGGGGCGCGACCTGGGTCGGCCCGCCGCCGAGCAATTCCGCCACCGCACCCGCACCCAGGTGCTCGTGGTAGGCGGCGGCGAGGTCGGCCACCGGCGCCAGCGCCACCACGCCCGCGATCCGCGGCGGCGCGAAGGTCTTCCACGGGAAGCCGAGCGGCGCCTTGTCGCGCATCGCCGCCCACAGCGCCAGCTGGCCGCCCGCGGAGTGCCCGGCGTAGACGATGCGCTCGCGGTCGATGCGGCCCGGTGCGACGCCGTCGATCAGGTTCGGCAGGATGTCGAGCGCGATGCCCACGTCGAGAAACGTGGACGGCCAGCCGCCCTGGTCACCGACGCGCCGATATTCGATGTTGGCGACCGCATGTCCCGTCGCAGCCAGCGCCCCGGCGAGGTCGGCGGTGATCGCGCGATCGTAGCCGGCCTGCCAATTTCCGCCGTGCAACAGCAATACCAGCGGCGCCGGCTCGCTGCCCGGCGGCAGGTACAGGTCGGCGACCTGATCCGGATGAGCGCCGTAGGCGATGGTGGTGCCGGGCGACGAGGTGGCAGCTGACATGGAACGCGACCTTACGGCCGGCCGGCCGCGGAGTCCGATCGGGCAGCGATGTCCGCCTCGAGTGTTCACCTCGGTGAACAACCGGATTCGCCGCCGCGCAGTGGTCCCGACGCGACCGGGCGGCACGGTATCCGATGTGAAATCCCCGCGCTATCTGGAGATCGCCGATCAGCTCGCCGCCGAGCTGGCCGACTGCCGGCCCGGCACCCGGGTCGCCAGCGAGCACGACATCTCGGTCCGGTTCGGGGTCGGCCGCGCGGCATCCCGATCGGCCTTGCAGGAACTGGAACGCCGCTTGGTCGTGCGGCGGGTGCAGGGCGCGGGCACCTTCGTCAACCGCCGCATCGACTACGTCATCGCCCAGGACCGGCAGCCGTCGTTCACCGCCACCGTCCGCGCGGCGGGCGCGACACCCCGGGTGCAGGTCCGGGTGACCGAGCGGATGCCGCTACCGGCGGACCTGGCCCCGCTGCTGGAGCTCCCGCCCGGCGCCCCGATCCACCACGTGATCCGGGTCGGCTTCATCGACGACGTCCCCTCCGGCTGGTCCCAGGAGTGGATCCCGGTGGAGGTCACCGCCGACCTCGGCCCGGCCCTGCGCGCGACGGAATCACTGGAACTGGTGCTGCGTCAACTGGGCCGGGTCCAACCGGTCCGCTCCTGGTGCCGCGTCGGCCTGGACGTCCCGCCACCCGAGGTGCCGGTCGGACTCGGCACCGACCACGGAATCCCGTTGTGGCACATCGAAAGTCTCAGCCGCGACGCCGACACCACCCGCCCCCTGCTGTACAGCGAGACCTGGCACCGCACCGACTGCCTACGCGTGGTGGTCGAACTCGGCGCCCCCGGCGCGCCCCCGCACCCGTGAATTCCGTTCGGCCCGATACCCTGGTCGGTACCCGTCACCTCCGCCGCCGGGGCGATACCGTCGATGGTGTCGGTGGCGCTGGCGGCCGTCCCGGAGTATCTGTTGATCGACCCACGCGACGGGGTGTGTCTCCGGTTGCGCGAGCCACTGCTCGCCGCGCGCGACTGGCGATTGAAGGCCGACTTCGCATTCGGCGACCGCATCGACCTGTTGTGTTGTCCCGGTACACCTTTGGATACCTCCCGGTTCCCGGCCTACCGCTGAACCGCCTCGCGGCGTGGGCTGCGAGGCGGTTCGACGTCAGGAACCGGAGACCGCGCTCAGTGCCCGGTCCAGGATCTCCAGGGCCGTGGTGACCTCGGCGGCCGTCACGGTCAGCGGGGGTACCAGGTGGATGCGGTTGGCGTTGATCATCGGGAGCAGGCCGCCGGAGCGGCAGGCCGCGGTGATCCGGGCGATGGTGGCGGCGTCCAGGGGTTCGCGGGTGGCCGGGTCGGCGACCAGTTCCACCGCCCAGAAGGCGCCCACGCCGCGGACCTCGCCGATCCACGGGTGCCGCTCCGCGAGCCGGGCCAGGCCCGGTCCGAAGACCTCCTTGCCCAGGGCCTCGGCGTGTTCGACGACCCGGTCGTCCTCCATCGCGCCGATCGCGGCGACCGCCGCCGCACATCCCAGCGGATGACCGGAGTAGGTCAGGCCGCCGGGATACACCGTGGTGGCGAAGGTGCGGTGGATCGGATCGCTGATCGCGACCCCGCCCAGCGGCACGTAACCGGAGTTGACGCCCTTGGCGAAGGTGAGCAGGTCCGGGACGATCGGGCCGTGCTCCACGGCGAACCACTTGCCGGTGCGGCCGAAGCCGGCCATCACCTCGTCGGCGATGTAGACGATGCCGTACCGATCGCACAGCTCCCGCACACCCCGCAGATAGCCCGGCGGGGGCACCATGATGCCCGCTGTCCCGGGCACCGACTCCAGGATGATCGCCGCGATGGTGTGCGGGCCCTCCAGCTCGATCACCCGTTCCAGATGTTCGAGCGCCCGCCGGCTCTCCTCCGCCTCGGTGGTCGCGGCGAAGGCGCTGCGATAGCTGTACGGGCCGAAGAAGTGCACCACACCCTGGGACGCCTGGTCGTTGGCCCAGCGCCGCCAGTCGCCGGTCACGTTCACCGTCAACTGGGTGCCGCCGTGGTACGAGCGGTAGCGCGAGAGCACCTTCGGCCGGCCGGTGTGCAGCCGGGCCATCCGGATCGCGTGCTCGTTGGCGTCGGCGCCGCCGTTGGTGAAGAAGATCCGGTCCAGACCCTCGGGGGTGTGCGAGGCGATCAGCCGCGCGGCCTCGGACCGGGTGCCGTTCACGTAACCGGGCGCCACCGTCGCCAGCACGCCGGCCTGTTCCTGGATCGCCCGCACGATCCGCGGATGCTGGTGACCGAGATTGGTGAACACCAGCTGCGAGGTGAAGTCCAGCAGCTTGGCGTCGTTCTCGTCCCAGATGTAGGAACCCTCGGCCTTGGTGACCACCATCTGGCTGCGGTTGTCCTGGGCCAGCCAGGAGTGGAACACGTGCTTGCGATCGAGGTCGCAGGCGCGCGCGGCGTCCTTGGTCAGGGTTTCGAAATCGGTGCGGGCGGGGTCAGTCATTGCGGGGGAATCCCAGGTTCAGGCCGCCCTCGGGGCGGTTGGACGGATCGATCCAGCGGGTCGTGACCACCTTGGCACGGGTGAAGAAGTGCACACCCTCCGGACCGTAGGCGTGCGAGTCGCCGAACAGCGACGACTTCCAGCCACCGAACGAGTAGTAGCCGACCGGCACCGGGATCGGGACGTTGACGCCGATCATGCCGACCTGGACGTCCTGTTCGAAGCGCCGGGCCGCACCACCGTCGTTGGTGAAGATCGCGGTGCCGTTACCGTACTTGTTGGCGTTGATCAGTGCCACCGCCTCGTCGTAGCTGCTCGCGCGGACCACCGACAGCACCGGTCCGAAGATCTCCTCGGTGTAGACCTCCATGTCCGGGGTGACGTTGTCGAACAGGGTCGGGCCCAGCCAGAAGCCGTCGGCGCCGCCGCGGGCCTGCACGTCGCGGCCGTCGACGACGACCTTGGCGCCGGCCTTCTCGCCGGATTCGATGAAGCCCGCCACCTTGTCCCGGTGCGCGCGGGTGACCAGCGGGCCCATGTCCGCTTCCTTCTCCGCGTACCCCTTGGCGCCGTCGCCGACGACGACGCGGCCGGTGCGCTCGGCGATCTTGGCGACCAGCTCGTCACCGATCGGGTCGACCGCGACCAGCACCGACACCGCCATGCAGCGCTCGCCGGCGGAGCCGTAGCCGGCGTTGACCGCGGCGTCGGCGGCCAGGTCCAGATCGGCGTCGGGCAGCACCACCATGTGGTTCTTGGCGCCCCCGAGGGCCTGCACCCGCTTGCCGTTGCGCGCGGCGTTCTCGTACACGTACTGCGCGATCGGGGTGGACCCCACGAAGCTGATCGCCTTGATGTCCGGGCTGGTCAGCAGCGCGTCGACGGCGGTCTTGTCACCCTGCAACACGTTGAACACGCCGTCGGGCAGGCCCGCGGCCTTCCACAGCCCCGCCAGCCACAGCGCGGCCGAGGGATCCTTCTCCGACGGCTTGAGCACCACCGCGTTGCCCGCGGCCAGCGCGATCGGGAAGAACCACATCGGCACCATGGCCGGGAAGTTGAACGGGCTGATGATGCCGACCACGCCCAGCGGCTCCCGGCGCGAATGCACGTCGTGCCCGGTGGAGACGTTCGGCGACTGCCCGCCCTTGAGCAGATGCGCGATACCGGTGGCGAATTCGACGACCTCCAGGCCGCGGGCGATCTCGCCGAGCGCGTCGGAGTGCACCTTGCCGTGCTCGGCGGTGATGAGCTGCGCCAACTCGTCCTTGCGGGCGTTGAGCAACTCGCGGAAGGCGAACAGGATCTGGGTGCGGCGGGCCAGTGAGGTGCCCGCCCAGCCCGCGCTCGCCCGGACGGCGGCGTCGATGACGGTCTTCGCGTCGGCCTCGTTCGCCAGCGCGACCCGTCCGCTCACCGCGCCGGTGGCCGGATTGGTGACATCGGCCCAGTTGTCGGCGGTTCCGGTGAACGCGGCGCCATCCACCCAGTGGACGATCGGATTGCTCATGTCGGGCTCTCTTCGCTAGTCGCGAGACACGTCGCGGGGACGGTCCTACCGCCTCGATTGTCGCCCGCGGCGGGCCGGGAGGCGAGGTACAGACTGTAGGATCGGACCGCGTTGTTCCGACAGTATGTAGCCGGGGTGCTCGATTGCTCACAATTCGCGACGTCCTCCGCATGCCGGTGCTGCGGGCCGGTGGCGCCGTCCTGGTCGGCGGCCGGTCCGGCGCCGACGGCCAGGTCCGTTGGGTGCACGCCACCGAACTGGCCGATGTCGCACCGCTGTTGCGCGCCGGTGACCTGGTCCTCACTACCGGTATCGCGTTACCCGAGAGCGCCGACGGGCTGGACGAGTTCGTCGCCAGTCTGGTGGCCCGCGGCGTCGCCGGGCTGGTGGTCGAACTGGGCCGGCGCTGGACGGCGGTGCCGCGCGCGCTGGTGTCGGCCTGTGACGCCCGCGGGCTGCCGCTGATCGCGCTGGCCCGGGAGACCAGTTTCGCCGCGGTGACCCAATCCGTCGGCGAGCGCATCGTGGAGCAGCAGCTGGAGGAGTTGCGCGAGGCGCAGCGGGTGCACGACACCTTCACCGAACTCGGCATCGCCGAGGCGGGCCCGGCGCAGATCCTGGACGCGGTGCAGCAGTTGTCCGGGGCCGCGGTGGTGCTGGAGGACGAACAGCACCGGGTGGTCGACTACCGCTCCGGCAGCGCCGACATCGCGGAATTCCTGGTCAACTGGCAGGCCCGCTCCCGGGCGGTGGAGACGACCAGCCGCACGCTGTGGCACGAGGCCGGCGGCTGGCTGGTCACCCGGCTGGGCCGTCGCGACCGCGGCTGGGGCCGGCTGGTGTTGCAGGTGCCGGGCCCGCCGTCGCAACGGCTGATCGCGATGATCGAGCGGGCCGCCGCCGCGCTGGCCATGTACCGGCTGCACGACCAGAATCGCAGCGGCCTGGTCCGCCGCACCCACCACGAACTGCTGCTGGCCCTGCTGACCGACCCGGACGCCCCCGATCTGGCGCAGCGCTGCGAGGTGCTGGGCCTGGAGGTGTCCGGGCGGGTGTTCGTCGGCGTGACCGTGCGCCCGGTGCTGCCGATGGACCGCCCCGGCGGCCCGCCCTCGTCGCTGGCCGACGATGTCATCGCCGCGGTCGTGCGCGCCGCGCACGAGTTGGCGGTGCCGGTCCTGATCGCCACGGTGGAGGGGGAGATCCGGGCGCTGCTGTCGATCGCCGGATCGGCCGACGCCCGGTCGGCGGTCGACGAACTCGCCGACCGGGTGGCCCGGCGGCATCCGGTGGTGCTGGGCGTCGGCCGGACGGTGACGCAGATCAATCTGGCCGACCGGACCCTGAAGGAGGCCCGGCATGTGGCCGAATCGGTGCCGCAGGAGTCCTCCGGCCGGGTGGTGCACCGCATCGACGACGTCCACGTCCGCGGCCTGCTGACCGTCCTCGGCGACGACGAGCGGTTGAGCCTGTTCGTCGATCGTGAGCTGCGCCCGTTGCGCGAATACGACCGTCGCTACGCCGGGGACCTGATGGCGGCCCTGCGCGCGCTGCTGCGTTTCCCGGGCAACAAATCCGAGGCCGCCGCCGCCCTCGGCCTGTCCCGGCCCGCGTTCTACGACCGGCTGGCGAAGATCTCCGCACTGCTCGGGGTGGATCTGGACGATCCCGATATCCGGGTGTCCCTGCATCTGGCCGTGATAGCCGATGAGATGCTGCCCGGTCACAATCGCGTTGCGAATCCGGGCGATCAGCACTAGTTGACAGAGGCAAGCCGTTGTCACGGAACGGTTTCCGGCGTTGCCGCCGCTCGTGTCGTCGTGTTGTCTGGAGACCTGCCGATCTTCGTACGGCAGTGCCGGAACGACAGCGAACGCTCGGAGAGGTCGATGCGATGACGACGCCGGTTGCCGGGTCCGAGGCCCGGCGAATCATCGAGACCGCCGCCGCGTTCTGCGGTGCGGTGGTGGCGAGCATGTCGCTGATGGTCCCGCTGGATCCCCGCATGATGGGCAACACCTCGGCCCTCGAGTTCAGCCTCACGGTGCTGAACGTGCCCCGCTCGGCCGCGGCCGGCGCGATGCTGGCCGTGGTGGCGGCGGTCTACGCGGTGGTCTTCGGCGCGAGGGTGGCGTGGAGTGCGTCCTTCGCCAGTGCCGCGGTGCTGCTGATCGGCGCGGCCGCGGTGCAGGGTTCGGTCAGCAGTGGTTCGCTGGCGATGCTCAGCTTCATCGAATGCATCATGGGCGGCATCCTGATCGGCGCCCTGGCGGCGGCGACCCTGCGGCGGCCCGGCCTGAGCACCGCGTACACCATCGGCATCCTGTCCGGAATCGTCATCGGCGATCAGATCCAGCCGCCGGGGCCGACGGAGCTGGAGTCGCCGTGGCACTGGCTGCTCACCGGCGCGCCGCCGCTGTGGTTGTCGGTGGCGGCGGTCCTGCTGATCGGAGCCGGTCTGTACTGGCATCGCAATCAGGCCCCGATCGTGTCCGAGAGCACCGTGATCAGCGGCATCCCGCTGGTGCCGATCCTGGCCGGCGCGCTGATGCTCAGCGTCATCACGGTCACCTCGGAATGGACCGCCCGCTACGACCTGGGCGCGCCCGGCCTGGTGGCCGCGATCGTGGTGCCGGTCGCGGCCGCGGTGGTGGCGGCGCTGCTGTTGCCGGGGCAGGACGGCACCCTGATGGTGCTGGCCACCGCGATCGCGGCGGCGGGCAGTGCGGTGGTGGCCGTGCCCCATCCGCTCTGGGTCGCGCCGCTGGCCATCCCGACCGTCGCGGCCGGCTTCCTGATCGGGCGGCGCCGGTCGGCGCCACTGGTGGCGGCCGTGCTGGCCACCGCGCTGGCGCTGTTCGCCACACTCACCTGCGGTATCGCGCACACCTATCTGGTGCTGCCGGTGATCGGTTGTCTCGCAACGGCATTCGTTCTCGGCTACGGCTTCGGCGCAGCATTGCCGCACACCGTCTCGGGCATGGTGCTGGGCATCGTGACCGTGGTGGCGCCCGGCATGATCGTGGCCCTGCGGGGCCGGGAGAACGGCACGGTCGGCTACTCGCTGAACTGGTATCGCGATCCGAACCGGACCGAAGGGCTGTTGCCGCCGATCACGGCCATCGCGGTCACCCTCGCCGGCCTGCTCGGCATCCTGCTGGTCCGGCATCTGCGGCCGATCGCCGTGGGGCATGTCCGGCGGCTGCCGGGCCGGGCACCGGGCGGCAAGTTCGCCTGAGGCGATACCGCCTCGCGCCCTGTGTCGATACCGCCTCGCGCCCTGTGTCGATACCGCGTCGCGCCCTGTGTTGATACCGCCTCAGGCGCCGCGCCGGTACAGCGCGGCCGCCGCGGCCTCCGGGGCCTGCCGCAGGCTGTCGCGCTCGCGGGCGAGCAGCCTTCCGACGTGCCGGTGGATGCCGAGTACGCTCGCAGCGCTGGCCTCGGCGATCAGCGCGCGAGCGGTCGCGTCGTGCGCGGAGTCGGGGTGGTACAGCGTGCCGCGGGTGAAGGTGGTGTGCCCGGCGTCGTCCTCGACCAGCCGGTAGCGCAGGCCGACGCCGAGGGTCTCCTCCACCAGCAGGGAATCCCTGCCGTAATCCTGTTCGACGCAGCGCCACACCAGATGGTGTTCGGTGCCGTCGTCGAGCTGCCCGAATTCGTAGACGATGTCGCCGACCCGATACGGCCGCTGGGTCACCCCGGCGATGCCGTGACTCGACACGTGCCACTCCGGCCAGAACCGGGCCTGGGTCACGAGGTCGAACACGGCGTAGGCCGGGGCGTCGAAGGTGACGGTATTGCAGTCGCCGACGATCCAGGTGTCGTAATCGGGCATGGGTTACCGGGGACCGGCCTTGTACCCGACGCCGCGGACGGTGACGACGATCTCCGGGTTGTCCGGATCCTTCTCCAGCTTGGCGCGCAGTCGCTGCACGTGCACGTTGACCAGCCGGGTATCGGCCGAATGCCGGTAGCCCCAGACCTGCTCCAGCAGCATCTCGCGGGTGAACACCTGATTCGGCTTGCGGGCCAGGGTGACCAGCAGATCGAATTCGATCGGGGTCAGCGAGATCATCCGCTCACCGCGGACCACCTTGTGCGCGGGCACATCGATGTCCACGTCGCCGATGGACAGCTGCTCGATCGGCTCGTCGGTGGCGCGGCGCAGGCGGGCGCGGACGCGGGCGATGAGCTCCTTCGGCTTGAACGGCTTGGCGACGTAGTCGTCGGCGCCGGATTCCAGGCCGACCACCACGTCGATGGTGTCGGTCTTCGCGGTGAGCATCAGAATCGGCACATTGACCGATTCACCGCGCAGCGTGCGGCACACGTCCACACCGTTCATCCCCGGCAACATCAGATCCAGCAGCACCAGATCCGGCCGCAGATCGCGGACCGCGTCCAGCGCTTGGGCGCCGTTGTTGATGGCGTACGGTTCGTACCCCTGTTTGCCCAGCACGATGGTGAGCATTTCGGTGAGCGCCAGATCGTCGTCGACGATCAGGATCCGCGGTTTGACCTGACGGTCGCGATTCTGGACCGGCCCGGCATCGATCGCGGTGCGGATCTGCGGGCGGTGTGTGATGCGAATGCCGCCGCGATTCAGATCCTCGACGGGCCGCGGTTCGGTCGCGGTCCGCAGCATCACGTCGGGACCTGCCGGTTCGGCGGTCTCCGCGTACTTCGTGTAATCCGGTAGATACCTGGGCGTGCCGGGACGGATTTGTTGACTCACACCGACTCCATTCTGTCTGCCGCGCTCCGTATCGGTTTTTCCTCCCGTACCCGGACCGGCGGGGCAAATATGTCCTGGTCGTGACCGACGCTAGTTTCGTTACCCGAGTAAAGGCAACCTCCGGCGGTCCAAAATACGTCCGACGAGGCCATTTGATCCCGAGTCGTTACTCTAATTCGACAGAAATGATATTTCGGCGGATCAATTTCGCACCGATGGTACGGCAAACGATCGGCAAATCATGTATTCCCGGTAGCTTCGGTGTCGTGCGCGCGGTACGCGACGTCGTCGACACGGTCACCGTGTGGTCGGCGGCCGTGGTCGCCGGGCTGACGTTGACGATCCCACTGAAATCCGCCTGGATGGCCGACCGGCCGCTGCAGGTGGATCTCATGATCTTCGACGTGCCCCGGGCCACGGCCGCCGGTTCGTTCGCGGCGGTGATCGCGGTGGCGGTCACGGTCACCCTCGGCCACCCCGCTGGCCGGATCGGCGCGCTGATCGCGACGGTCGTGCTGCTGGTGGACCGGTTGCTGCTGCACGGCGCCGGCACCGAATCGCTGACCACGCTGAACTACCTGGACTCCATCTTCGGCGGCGTGCTGCTCGGTGCGATCGGCGCGGTCGGCTGGCGGCGGTACCGGACCGCGGCGGCCTATCTCTTCGGCGGGCTGCTCGGCGCCGAACTCGGCGATCTCGCCGAATCCCCGATCGACCGGTCCGGGATGTCGCCGACCGAGTTGGTGATGTTACAGGCGCCGTCGGTGCTCGCGGTGGCCGCGGTGGGCGCCCTGCTGGTGGCGGCGATCGTGACCCATCGCCACGATGTCGACTCCGTGAACAGCCCGCTCGGGCTCATCCCGAGCGGGCCGTTGCTGGCCGCGGTGATCGTGATTCCCGGGGTGCTGCTGACCTCGGAATGGCTGGTGCGCTCCGGCGATCGGAGCCCGGTGGTGGTCGCCGCCACCGGGCTGGTGGTGCTGGCGGCCGTGGCGGCGGCGCTGGTGCTGCCGGGTCGCGAGGGGATACCGCTGCTGCTCGCGGTGGCCTTCTCGGCCGCCGGTAGCGCGCTGGTCCTGGTGCCGCGGCCGGACTGGGCGCTGCCGGTGCCGATCGGCTGTCTCGCGCTCGGCCTGTATGCCGGGCATCGGCGGCCCTCGCCGGGGTGGGCCGCGATCGCGCTGGTCGCGCTCGGCCTGGCGGGCAGCGTCGGCGCGGTCATCGAGCCGCGCAGCTTCGTGATGCCGCTACTCGGCTGTGCCGCAGCCACATTCGCCGTCGGGTACGCGTTCGCCTCGGCTGCCCCGGTCTATCCGACCAGTATCGTGGTCGCGCTGGCGGTGCTGGTGGTGCCGTCGGCCGGAATGGCGATGCGGGGCCGGTATTTCGGCCGGCTGGCGTACTCGCCGTACTGGTACCGCTCCTCCGGTGTGGCGCAGCACTGGACCGCCGGAGTGGTCGCGGCGGCCGTGGCGGCGGGGTGCGGACTCGGTGTCGTGCTGGTGGATCGGCGCCGCGCCGCCCGGTCCGCTGGCCACCGTGCGGCACCGGCACTCGCGTCAGCACATCCGCCGCGGGACTTGATAGCAATATTCTGGCAAATTGTCGGTGGTGGCCGTAATGCCATCGGATTTCGGCCTCGGACAGAGGGTTTCGGACACGAATCCGCAGCGGTAACAGCGGGGTTTCACGATGGATAACGGAACGCATCGGCCCATGTACGACGAAGATGCCCGGTGTTAGGTTCAATACCGAAGCTCGTCGAATCCCATGAAAGGCAGCGCATCCGGCAGCACATCCGAGCCGGGTCGATCACCCGTGCGTTCGCACGGGCGCGCCCCCTCGACGTCACCGTGCACGGACCGACGACGGTCCGACGTCCCCATCCGCAATTCTTCTGCACGATCGGAGTCCCGGATGAACGATACAGACCTTTCCGTCGTCACCACGGCAGCGCTGCCGGTGAGTTCGGCGAACCGGGGCATGCGGTGGTCGTCCGATCGTCCGGACGCGCCGCGGTCATGAGCACCTCGAGAACGGTCGCGACCGTCGCGGCGCTGCTGGACGCGGTGGATCGCCGGTTCGAGGTGATCGAGGTGCTCGGCACCATCTGCGGGGTCCCCCGGATCACGCTGGCGCCCGGGGTGATGCTGACCGGGGGAGCGCTCTGCTTCGGCGGCAAGGGTGTGCGGCTGACCTGTGACAATGTGCTGGACGACATCTCGGTCGTGACACCGGTCGACGAGGTCGCGATCTACAACGACCTCGAGGTCGAGGATTTCGGCACGCTGTGGCTGCGGCAGGTGCACACCATCGGGCAGGTCTCGTTCACCGTGGGCGGCCGGGTGCGCACCGGACATCTGTGCATCGAGGGCCTGCACGTCGACGAGGCCGATGTCCGCGGCCGCAGCGACCGACCGTCCGGCTACGGGGTCGAGACGATCCAGGGCGCGTTCACGCTGTGGAATCGCAGCGCCGATCCGGAGGTGGTGGTCACCGCCGATCTGACCGATATCGGCGCGGGCACCGCCGAACATCCGATCCGCGGCTGCGGGGTACTGGTCTGCGGGGTACCCGGCGGCGGCACCCTGGGCGTGAAACGCTTGCGCACCGGTGAGATCCACGCGGACGGGCATATCCCGCCGGCCACCACCGATCTGATCGGCGGCGGCGTGCTGGTGCTGTCCGGCGCGCAGATCGGCCAGGTGGTGGCGGCCGGTCCGGTGACCACCTACGGGCACAACGATCTCGCCTTCGACAACTGGGGTGAGGTGGCGCAGTGGACCGTGCAGGGCCCGGCCGTCTCGAAAGGCACCGGCGGCAGCGGTTTTCGCAATCGCGGCGCGATCACCCGGCTGGAGTTCCGGGCGCCGCTGGAGACGTTCGGCCACCGCGCCAACGGATTCGACCTGGAGAGCGGCTCGGTGGGGGAGGCGCGGTTCACCACCATCGTCACCCACGGCGACGGCGCGGTCGGGGCCCGGATCGGCTGCCGGCTGCGGCGGCTGGAGATCACCGGGACGCTGTGCACGCACGGCGGTGAGGCGTTCGCCGGAAACTATCGGGAACCGTTGCCGCCGAAGGCGTTCGCGCTACGCGTCGATCCGGGCAGCGTCGTCGAGGCGGTGCTGATCGGTGGCGGGATCCACACCTGCGGAGACGGTCTGGCCTCGCTGCACGTCGACGGGACGATCGGCGGACTGCGGGTGGGCGGTGAGATCCGCGCCACCGGACGGGGATCGGACGCGGTGCGCTCCGAGGCGCACATCCCCGGTCTGGAGGAGATCACCCTCGTCGCGCGGGACGGCGCCGGACTGGTCCTCCAGCGCGAAACCCGGGCCGATGCGGCCGATCCGGCCGGGACCGTGGTGCCGGCCGCAGAACCGGTCGCCACCCGCGGCGGCGACGGTCTCGGCGGCGGTCGCCGCGGCCGTACCCCGTACACCCCGACGTCGACCGACACCGGCACCGGCACCGAGGATCCGTCGCTGCGGCAACCGGTCTGAGCCACCGGCCCGGCGGCGGTGTCGCCGGGCCGGTTACTTCGTGCGGCTCACTTCTTGCGGCCGACGCCGCCGACGACGCAGCGGCGGACGGGGGACAGTGGCGCCAGATGCGGTCCGGAGGGCCACCAGTCGTCCGCGGCGACCAGGCCCGGCGGCACCATCTCCAGATCGCCGAACATCGCCTCGATCTCGGGAAAGGTACGGAATCGGCCGCTACCCATCGGGCTGTGGATGAACTTGTCCTCCATTTGCTCGGCCAATTCGGTCAATTCGGGCTCCTCGGGATCGAAGAAATGGCAGATCGCCACGTAGGAGCCGGGCGCGAGCGCATCGATGTAGGTCTGCATCAACGCTGCCGAATCATCGCCGAGATAATGGTGCAGGGTGCCGATCTGGAACAGCGCGATCGGCGCGGTGAAATCCAGCTCGTCCCGGATGATCCGGTCGCCGAGCACCTCCAGCGGCTGGAAGATGTCGGCGGTGACGATCGAGGTATCCGGATTGTCCTCCAGCAACGCTCGCGCGTGGGCCAGCACCATCGGGTCGTTGTCGACGTAGACGACCCGCGCGGCCGGGGCGATACGCTGCACCACCTGGTGGGTGTTCTCCGCGGTCGGCAGGCCGGAGCCGAGATCGAGATATTGGCGGATTCCGGCCTTCTGCGCCAGGAATCTCGCCACCCGGATCAGGAAGTCGCGATTGGCGAGCGCCAATTCGGCCGCACCCGGCGCCACTTTCTTCACGTTCTCGAAGACCTGGCGGTCGATCTCGAAGTTGTCCTTACCTCCGAGGAAGGCATCGTAAACTCGCGCGATGCTGGCGCGCGAGATGTCCACTCCCACCGGGACGGCACTCGGATATGTGGCCGACGATTGCGATGACATCGGGAACTCCCCTGGCATCCTCTGTTCAGACATTGCTGTCAAGTCTCCCGCATCCCGGGCATTTTCGCGGAAGTACCGCCGACATTCCCACCCGCCGCGGGCCCGCGCCGCGGTCCGATCACCGATCGCGCGGGCGATCGGTTCGGAATCACGATCGGTACAACCCTGGTGCGCGGGCCCCGGCGCGGTGATGATGGATCGCTGTTTCCGGTAGGAGCGTTGATCGGGAGGACACTCATGGGTCGTGCGAGCATGGCGGCGTTCACCGGCGAGGTGCGCACCGGCGCCGCGATTCCCGAGCGCTATCGGGTGGATCGGTCCGGGTACGAGCCGGTCGGCGCGCCGGAGGTGCTGGTGTGCGCCGCCGACGTCGACGACGTGCGGCACGCGGTGACCTACGCCGCCGAGCGGGGATTGTCGGTCGTGGTGCGCGGCGCGGGGACCGGACTGGCCGGTGGGGCCTGCGCGGGGGCGGGCACGCTGGTGCTCGACGTCACCGGGCTGGATCGCATCCTGGAACTCGCTCCCGCGGACGAACTCGCGGTGGTGCAGCCGGGTGTGTCCGCGGCCGTACTCGACACCGCCGCAGCCGAATTCGGTCTCCGCTACGCCCCCGATCCGGCGAGCGCGGCGATCTCGACCATCGGCGGCAACATCGCCACCGCAGCAGGCGGATTGCGCTGCGTGAAGTACGGCGTCACCGCCGACGCGGTGCTGGGGCTGAGCGTGGTGCTCGCCGACGGGCAGCTGCTGCACACCGGCCGCCGCACCGTGAAAGGGGTTGCGGGCCTGGACCTCACCCGATTGTTCACCGGATCCGAGGGCACCCTCGGCGTGATCGTCGCCGCGACCGTCCGCTTGCAGCCCGTGCCGGTCGATACCGTCACCGTCGCAGCGAGTTTCGACAGCGTGACCGAGGCGGCGGCCGCCGCCTCGGCGGTGATCGCGGCCCGGGTCCGACCGGCGCTGCTGGAACTGCTGGACGAGGCGTCGCTGCGGGAGGCCCGGGATCTGCTCGGCATCGAGGAGCGGGCCGCGGGCGCCTTCGTGGTCGCGCAGGCCGACGGCTTCGGCGCCCGCGCGGAGGCCGACCTGATCGCGGATGCGTTCCGGCAGTTCACCTCCCGGGTCGAGGTCGGCGCCGACGCGGCCGCCGCCGACGAACTGCTGGCGGTCCGCCGGGCGGCGCTGCCCGCACTCGAACGGCACGGCCGGGTGCTGATCGAGGACATCGCGGTGCCGCGCTCGGCCATCGCGGCCGCGGTGCACCGGATCACCGCGATCGCGCAGCGGCACGCCGCCCGCATCCACACCTTCGGGCACGCCGGTGACGGCAACCTGCACCCGATCATCGTGGTACCGCCCGGCGATCCGGCGGCGCAGCAGCGCGCCACCGAGGCCGCCGACGAGATCTTCGCCACCGCACTGGAACTCGGCGGCACCATCACCGGCGAACACGGCGTCGGCGTGCTGAAGCGCCGCTGGCTGGAGCGTGAGCAGGGCCCGGCGGCGCTGGAGGTGCAGCGCTCGATCCGCCGGGCGCTCGACCCCGCCGGGCTGTTCAATCCCGGCAAGGTGGTGTGAATCTCGCGCTCAGTCGGTTCCGGCGCCGCCCGCGACCGGGCGGTCCGGCTCCGAACTCCACTGGGACCAGGAGCCGGGGAACAGGGCCGCATCGATGCCGAGGATGCGCAGGGCGGCCAGGTCGACGGCGGCGGTGACCCCCGAGCCGCAGTAGGCGCCGACCCGCTCGGCGCCCTCGGTCTCGGCGAAGAGGGTCTCCAATTCGCTTGTGGGCCGGAAGAATCCGCGTTCGTCGAGCACCGAGACGCTGGGTACGTTGCGGGCGCCGGGGATGTGGCCGGGCACCCGGTCCACCGGTTCGACCTCGCCGCGGTAGCGCTCGGGGGCGCGGGCGTCGAGCAGGACGCCGGTGGTCGCGAGGGCGGCGGCCTCGTCGGCGGTCAGCGTTTCCGCCGCGCCGGAATACAGGTCGTCGTGGGCGATGTCGATATCGCCGGGCCGCGGCTGGTCGGAGCCCGCGGCGACGGCGTGGCCGTCGGCGATCCAGCCCGCCAGGCCGCCGTCGAGGATGCGCACATCGGTCAGCCCGGCGGCGCGCAGCACCCACCAGGCGCGGGCGGAGCCGGCGCGATTCCAGTTGTCGTACACCACGATCGGGACGCCGGCCCGCAGGCCCGAGCGGCGGGCCGCCGCGCGCAGGTCCGCGCCGGACGGCAACGGGTGGCGGCCGCGGCCGGTCACCTCGTGGTCGGACAGCTCGGTCTCCAGATCCACGTAGACCGCGCCGGGAATGTGGCCCGCCGCGAACGCTTCCCGGCCGTCGGGGTGGTCCAGCTGCCAGCGCACGTCCAGCACGCCGGTCGGGGTCCCGCTGCCGAGTCGCTCGGCGAGTTCGGCGGCCGTGATGAGAGTGTCCGGGCGGGAAGGCATTACGCGACTCCTCGAAGCTGTCGGTCGGATGCGGAACGGTAGTGCGCCGCGATCGCCGCGACGGCGGTCGCCTCGATGCCGCTGCCCAGCCCGCGCCGGGCCACCAGCCGGACGTCGACCGCGCCCATCGCGGGCAGGCCGCGCACCTCGGCGACACCGTCGGGGATGGCGGTGTGGAAGGGTAGCAGGGCGATGCCGAGTCCGGCCCGCGCCGCGGCCAGCACCCCGTCCAGGCTGCCGGATTCGGCGGTCACCGACACCTCGAAGCCGATCTCGGTGAGCCGGTGCACCGCGCGCCGGCGCAGCCCGCAGGGCTCCTCGAAGGCCACCAGCGAGATCGGTCCCGGCGGCACGGGCAACTGCCAGCGCGGCCCGGCGACCCAGCGCAACTCCAGCGCGCCCACCTCGGTCCCCACCGGATCGCCGTTACCGCCCAGCACCACGGCCAGATCGAGGGCGCCCTTCAGCACCGCCTCGGTGAGCGCGGTGGACCGTTCGATCCGGAAATGCAGGTACACGTCCGGATAGGCGGCTCGCAGCACACCCAGCAGTTGCGGTAGCAGGCCGTCGGCGGCGTGTTCGGTCGAGCCGATGGTGATGCGGCGCGGGTCGGCGGGAGCGAATCGGGCCAGCACACTGTCGTGGGCCGCCAGCAGTTTCCGGGCCTCCACGACCAGGCGCTCACCGTCGGCGGTGAAGCGGGAGCCGCGGCCGTCCTTCTCCACGAGCGGGATCTTGAGCCGGCGCTCCAGCAGCCGGACGTGCTGGCTGACCGTCGGCTGGCTCAGGTGCAGGGCATCGGCGGCCCGCCGGAAACCGCCGGTATCGGCGATCGTCACCAACGTGCGCAGATGGGTGAGATCCAAAGGTTCCGGCATGGTCGAATTCTCGTCCGGACAGCGCGACGGAACACCCTTGTACTCAGTGAGATCCCAACCCGCCGATCGGACTCTCCGCTATCGGTTGCTATCGGTGAAACTTATCTATAGCGCTGATTCGAACTCTGTTTCCGCCTTCCCGGGCTCCATAACATTGCCTCCTGCATCGAGCGAGACACCGGAAGAGGACAGCCATGACCGTCGATCCCGCCCCGGCGGATGTGCCCGCCACCGCAGCCACGGAAGTGGAATTCATCAGCCTCACCCACACCAACCCCTCCACCGAGCTGAACCCGCTGCCGACCCGCGGGATCGACCTCGGCTTCGTGCGGCGCTACGTGCGGACCCTGGAGGACGCCGGCTTCGACGCCACCCTGCTGCCCTACGGTTCCAACAGCGCCGATTCGTTCGTCCTCGCCTCCGCGGTGGGTCAGCTGTCGGACCGGTTGAAGCCGATCGTCGCGGTACGCCCGAACACGGTGTTCCCGACCGTCGCCGCCCAGCAGCTGGCGACGCTGGACCAGCTCACCGAGGGTCGCGCGGTGGTGCACCTGATCTCCGGCGGCAACGACACCGAGCAGGCCCGTCAGGGCGACTACCTGTCGAAGACCGAACGGTATTCGCGCACCGGCGAATTCATCGACATCCTGCGCCGCTCCTGGACCGAGACCGCCCCGTTCTCGCATGCGGGGCAACACTATCGGTTCGACGGATTCGGTCCCGGCTTCCCGACCTACGCCGGGTCGATCCCGATCTCCCTCGGCGGCCAGTCCGACGCCGCCTTCGAGATCGGCGGCGGCAAGGCCGATATCTTCTCGTTCTGGGGAGAACCGCTGGCGGACATCAGGAGTCAGATCGAGCGGGTGCACGGCATCGCCGCCGCGGCCGGTCGGGCCGACCGCCCCCGGATCTGGGTGACCTTCCGCCCCATCATCGATCGCACCGACGATCTGGCCTGGGCCAAGGCGCAGGACTACGTCGAGCGGATCGCCCGCACCTTCGAGGCGGCCACCCACCGCCTGGGCTTCAAGGGCGACCCGCAGAACGTCGGCTCGCAACGGGCCCTGGAATTCGCCCGCCGCCAGGAGGTCTACGACCGCGCGCTGTGGACCCGCACCGCGGCCGCCACCAACGCCAACGGCGCCTCCACCGCGCTGGTCGGCAGCCCGGAGACGGTCGCCGCCGCCATCGTGGACTACATCGACCTCGGCGCGAGCCTGGTGTCGATCCGCGGCTACGACACCCTCAACGACGTGATCGACTACGGCCGTTACGTCTTGCCGCTGGTGCGGGAGGAACTGGCCCACCGCAGGGCCACCGGCCGCCGCGGCACCCTCCAGGCCGAACATCCCGGCGCGTTCGCGACGGCGGGGCAGGCGTGAGCACCGCCACCGAGCGCGCGACGCTGACCGTCCCCGATCTGTCCGCTGCCGCACTGGCCGCGCTGACCGCCGAAGTTGCCACTACCGCAAGGGAATACGACCGCAGTGCGGCGATCCCGGTGGCGGGGCTGGCGGCCGCGCACCGCGGTGGTTACCTGACCGCGACGGTGGCTGCTCGTTACGGCGGGCCCGCCGTCGATCCGGTCGGGGTGGCACGCATCCTGGTGGCGCTCGGCGAGGGTGATCCGTCGGTGGCGCTGATCGCGGCCAACAATCTCAACACCCACCAGACCCAGGCCGCGCACGGCACCTGGCCGGAGGACGTGTACGCCGAACTGGTGCGCCGCTCCGCCGCGGCGCCGACGCTGGTGAATGCCGTTCGCGCGGAACCGGAGCTGGGCGCCCCGGCCCGCGGCGGCTTGCCCGCCACCGTGGCTCGTCGTACCGCAGACGGCTGGATCCTCAACGGGCGCAAGACTTTCGCCACCGGCGGTGCCGCCCTGGCCTACCATGTGGTGTGGGCGGTGACCGACGAGAACCCGTACCGCGTGGGTCATCTGCTGGTACCGGCGGATGCGCCCGGCATCACCTGGCACGAAACCTGGGATCATCTGGGCCTGCGCGCCTCCAACACCCACGACGTCGAGTACGCCGACGTCCCGGTGCCTGCGGCGAATTTCGTCGAGATCCCGTTCACCGACGGCGTCTACCGGGATCCGGCGGTCGCGGCCGGGCCCACCTCGTTCGGGCATGCCGCGCTGTATGTCGGCGTCGCGCGGGCGGCCCGGACCGCGTTCGCCGATTTCGCGCGCAGCCGGGTACCGACCGCGCTCGGCCGCCCGATCGCTGAGACCGAGCGCATCCAGGCGGTCGCCGGGGAGATCGAGGCGCAGATCGTGCAGGGCGAAACCCTGCTCTACGGCACACTCGCCCTGCTCGCCGCCGGTGAACCCGCGGTGCCGCACCGCCTTTCGCTGATCAAGGCGCAGATCGCCCGCTCGGTGGTGACCGCGGTGCAGACCGCCGTCGCCGCGCTCGGCAATGCGGCCCTGACCCGGCACAACGACCTCGAACGGCACCTGCGCGACGTGCTGTGCGTGCGGGTGCATCCGCCGCAGGAGGACGCCGCCGTGCTCGCCGCCGGCCGCGCGGTACTTCGCCCCGCGCCCTGACCGCCCGCGTGCCGCCGGCGGCTTCCGCCGCCGATCGCCGGGGGTCGACCACCGTTCGGCACGCCCGTAGTTCCACCGCCACAACCTTTGTCGACGCACCCCGGGCCGCACCGCCCGCCGAATACGAGGAACTGCTTCCGCGATGAACACCAGCACCCCTGCCGCCCGCCGCCGGCGGATCGGACGACGAGCCGCACTCGCGGCCGCTGCCGCCCTGACCCTGCTGGCCGCCGCCTGCGGCAGCGGTGGGAATCAGGCCAGCGGGCCCACGGGCGAGGGTAAGGACCCCGTCCGCGGCGGCACCCTGAACATCGCCTTCTGGCCGGACAACACGGCTTTCCTGTGCATTGATCCGTTCCAGACCTATTGGATCGAACACCGTTCCCTGATCCGCAATTTCGCGGATTCGCTGACCGACCAGAATCCGGACACCGGCGAGATCGTGCCGTGGCTGGCGACGAAGTGGGAGATCAGCCCGGACGGCCTGGACTACACCTTCCACCTGCGTGACGGCGTCACCTTCGCCGACGGCGCCGCGCTGGACGCCGCGGCGGTGAAGACGAATTTCGACGCCTTCCAGGATCTGGTGCGCACCTCCGGCGGTACCACCTTCGGCGCGAGCTACATCGTGGGCCTGCAATCCACCACGGTGGTCGATCCGCGGACCGTGCGCTTCCACTTCGCGCAGCCGAATGCCTCCTTCCTGCAGGCGACCTCGACCACCAACCTGGCGCTGCTGTCGCCCGCGTCGTTCACGAAAACCCCCGAACAGCGGTGCAAGGGCGACATCGTCGGCTCCGGCCTGTTCACGCTGGACAAGTACGTGCCGGAGCAGAGCGTCACGCTCAGCCGCCGGACCGGCTACCGCTGGGGTTCGCCGCTGGGCAAGAACACCGGCGAGGCCTACCTGGACAAGATCCAGGTCAGCTACGTCGCCGAGGACAGCGTGCGGACCGGCAACCTGGTCAGCGGGCAGATCGACGTCGCCTGGCCGCGCAACCCGTTCAGCGTGGAGGACCGCAAGCTGATCACCTCCTCCGGCTCGTACCTGCGCTCGCGCCCGCTGCCCGGAGTCTCGTACGTGTTGTGGCCCAACGTCTCCGACGGGCACCCGCTCGCCGACGACCAGGTGCGGCAGGCGCTCTACCGCGCGGTGGACCTGAAGACCTACGCCGCCACCCTGTACGGCGCCGACTATCCGGTGGTCGCGGGTGACTTCGACAGCACCACACCGTATTTCACCGGCCAGGCGACCAAGCTGGCCTTCGATCCCGATGCGGCGGCGCGAATCCTGGACGCCGACGGCTGGAAGACCGCTCCGGGCGATCAGTACCGCAGCCGGGACGGCAGGCGACTGTCGGTGCAGTTGCTGCTGACCGCGCACGGCACCGGCGCCGACCTGTTCCAGGATCAGCTGCGCAGGGTGGGCATCGAGGTGCAGCAGAAGATCGTGACCGCCGCCGAACGCACCGCCGCCATCGCCAACGGGCAGTACGACCTGGTCGAGAACTACTTCACCCGTGCGGATCCCGGTGCGCTGCAATTCATCCTGAACGACCAGTTGGCCAACTCCAAGGCGCTGGCCCGGGCCATCCAGAAGCCGGACGTCGCGGCGAAGGTGCGGGATCTGCTGACCACGGCCGGCCAGGCCACCGACGAGGGCAAGCGCAAGCAGGCCTACACCGATCTCCAGAATCTGCTCATCGACAGCGGCGTCGGCCTGCCGCTGTTCGAGCGGGTGCAGTACGCCGGATTCCGCAACAAGGTCAACGGCTTCCGCTTCACCTCGGAGAGTTTCCTGACACTCAACGATGTCTGGATCCAGCCGTGATCCGGTACATCGCAGGCCGGGTGGCGCAGGCCGTGGTGGTGCTGTGGGCGGCGTTCACGGTCACCTTCGTGGTGCTGTATCTGCTGCCCAGCGACCCGGTCTCGATCCAGCTGGGCGCCGCGGGCATCGAACCGGATTCGCTGACACCCCAGCAACTGGCCACCGCCAAGGCCAGGTACGGGCTGGATCGTCCACTGCTGGAACAGTATTGGACGCTGCTCACCGGAATGTTGCACGGCAACTTCGGCACCTCGATCGCCAAGGGCACGCCGGTGGGGCACCTGATCGGCGAGCGCATCGGCGGGACGCTGGTGCTCAGCGCGATCGCCGGAGCGCTGGCGGTCCTGCTGGGCACCGGACTGGCCTATCTGGCGGCGTTCGTCCGGGTCCGCTGGCTGCACGTGCTGCTGGATCGGGTGCCCGCGCTCGGCGTCGCGATTCCCGGCTTCCTGGTCGGGCTGGTGCTCATCCAGTACTTCTCCTTCGATCTGGGCTGGCTGCCGTCCTCGGGCAGCGGCGGCTGGAAATACCTGGTGCTGCCGGTGATCACGATGGCGCTGCCGACGGCGGCGCAGCTGGCGCAGGTGCTCGGACGCAGTTTCGAGCAGACGCTGGGCGAGCAGTACATCGTGACCGCGCGCGCGAAGGGCTTGTCGCGCAGCGCGGTACAGCTGCGGCACGCGTTCCGCAATGCGGCGCTGCCCGCCCTCACCATCCTCGGCCTGCTGGTGGGCATCACGGTGACCAGCTCGATCGTGGTGGAGAACGTGTTCAACCGCAACGGGCTCGGCCGGCTGGCACAGGATGCGGTGCTGGCCAAGGACGTTCCGGTGGTGCAGGCCATCGTGGTGATCGCCGCGGGTGGATTCGTGCTGGTGAATCTGATCGTGGACCTGCTGTACCCACTGCTCGACCCGCGCATCACCCACACCGCGAGCACCGAGGTGAACTGATATGGCAACCGATCTCACGGCGGCCGTCGCCGCGCCCGTCCTGCCGGGGCCCGCCGGGACCGACCGGGCGGCGGCCCCGGCGGGCGGGCGGCGGCGGGTGCCGCCGCGGCTGCGCCGGCTCGCCCGGCGGCCGGGTTTCGTGGTGTCGGTCCTGCTGGTGCTGTTCGTGGTGGTGACGGCCTTCGCGCCGGGGCTGTTCACCTCGCGCGATCCGTATGCGACCGTGCCCGCGCAACGACTGCGGCCGCCGAGCGGGGCGCACCTGTTCGGCACCGACGACGTCGGCCGCGATCTGTGGACGCGCACCCTCTACGGCTCCGAACTCACCGTCAAGGCGGCGCTGATCGCGGTGGGTATCGCGCTGGTCGCGGGCCTGACCCTGGGCCTGATGTCCGGCTTCTTCGGCCGCTGGGCCGACACCGTGATCATGCGCGTGGTGGATGTGCAGCTGGCGATTCCGGGCCTGTTGTTCGCGCTGGTGATCGTGACCGCGCTGGGATTCGGGACCGTGCCGGTGGCGATCGCGGTGGGAGTGGCGAGCGTACCGGCCTTCGCGCGCACCACCCGCGCCGAGGTGCTGCGGGTCAGGACCCTGCCTTACGTGGAGGCGGCCCGCGCGGGCGGGGCCTCCTGGACCCGGGTACTGCTGCGGCACGTGCTGCCGAACTCCTGGGGCCCGGTGCTGTCGCTGGCCGTCCTCGATTTCGGTACCACCATCATCTACGTCGCGGCACTGAGCTTCCTGGGCTTCGGCGCCGCGCCGCCGCGCGCGGAGTGGGGGTCGCTGGTGGCCAACGGCCGCAACTTCCTGATCACCGCGCCCTGGGTGTCGCTGCTGCCCGGCGCCATGGTGGTGCTGACGGTGCTGGCGCTCAACCACATTGCCAAATCCCTTCAGGAGGCCCGGCGATGACCGTCATGAGTACCGCCGAAACCGGCTCGGCCACAGCGGAGATCGACACCGCCCCGGTCGTGGACATCACCGGCCTGTCGGCGGGATACCTGCGCGACGGCGACATCGTGCCCGCCGTGCACGACCTCACCCTGCGGGTGCGGCCCGGTGAGATCGTGGCCCTGGTGGGCGAATCCGGCTCCGGCAAGTCGACCACCGCGCACGCGATCATCGGCCTGCTGCCCGATACCGCACGCCTCACCGGCGGCTCGATCACCGTCGCGGGCACCGAGGTGGTCGGCGCGCCGGAGCGGGTGCTGCGGCGACTGCGGGGTTCCACCGTGGGCCTGGTGCCGCAGGATCCGATGGTCGGCCTCAACCCCACCCAGCGGATCGGGCAGCAGGTCGCGGAGGCGGTGCGGTTGCGCGGCGTGCGCGGCCCGGCGGTCGACGCCGAGGTGCTCGAACTGTTGCGCCGGGCCGGTCTGGACGATCCGGAGCACCGGCTGCACCGCTATCCGCACGAACTGTCCGGCGGTCAGCGGCAACGGGTGCTGATCGCGATCGCGCTGGCCGGGCGGCCGGCGCTGATCATCGCCGACGAACCGACCAGCGCCCTGGACGTCACCGTGCAGGCCCGCATCCTGGACCATCTGGAATCGCTGGTGCGCGACAGCGGCACCGCGCTGCTGATCATCACCCACGATCTGGCGGTGGCCGCCGACCGCGCCGACCGGGTGGTAGTGCTGCGCGACGGCCGGATCGTCGAAACCGGCACGCCCGCACAGATTCTCGTCGACAGCGCCGAGCGCGACCCGTACACCCGCCGGTTGATCGCCGCCTCCCCGGCGCTGGCGCACGGCGGTGACCCGGCGCCGTACCACCGCGACGCCGCCGAGCCGGGCGAATCCGCCCCGGTGATCCTCGAACTGCGCGGCGTACGCAAGGAGTTCCGTGCCTCGCGCGGCGGCCGTGGCCCGAACATCGTGGCGCTGGACGACATCTCGATGCGGGTCCCGCGCGGCCGGACACATGCGATCGTGGGGGAGTCCGGCTCCGGCAAGTCCACCGCGCTGCGCATCGCGATGGGCCTGACCGCCGCCACCGCGGGTTCGGTGCGCTTCGACGGCGTCGAGATCACCGGCCGGTCCTGGCGGGCGCTGCGCCCGTTGCGGCGGCGCTTCCAACTGGTGCAGCAGAACCCGTACGCCTCGCTCGACCCGCGATTCTCGGTGCGCGACAGCATCATCGAACCGCTGGTGTCGTTCCGGGCGGGCACCCGCGCGGAACGCCGCGCGCGCGCCGACGACCTGCTGGACCAAGTGGCGCTGCCGCGTTCGTTCGGCGACCGGTTGCCCGCCGAACTGTCCGGTGGACAGCGGCAGCGGGTCGCCATCGCTCGCGCGCTGGCCCTGCAACCGGATGTCGTGCTGCTGGACGAACCGGTCTCGGCGCTGGA
Source organism: Nocardia sp. alder85J (assembly GCF_020176955.2). Taxonomy (GTDB): domain Bacteria; phylum Actinomycetota; class Actinomycetes; order Mycobacteriales; family Mycobacteriaceae; genus Nocardia. The sequence continues at coordinate 144,297 of NZ_JAIUCZ020000007.1, read as the reverse complement.
TGTGTCGGTGCAGGACCAGATCCTGACCCTGCTCGCCGATCTGCAAGAGCAACTGGGACTGACCTACCTGTTCGTCTCGCACGACCTCGCCGTCGTCGCGCGCATCGCCCACACCGTCTCGGTGCTCCGCGCCGGGCGGGTGGTCGAATCCGGCCCCACCGCAACAGTTTTCCGTGCACCCGTCGACGAATGGACGCGCCGGCTGCTGGCCGCGATCCCCGGCCGCCGGGCCGCCCGCCGCTGAGTTCCCGGAGCGGCCCGCCGCCGTCCCCCCTCCCGAAAGGATCACCGTGACCACCTCCACCGACACCTGGCTCACCGACCTGCGGCACTGGCACGACCAGCGCGATGCGCAGGCCACCGCCGCACACGGCACCGCCGCCCTCACCGGCACCCACTGGCTCGACGCCACCCCCGAACCGATCGAGGGCCTGCCCGGAACCTGGTCCGCACTCGACGGCCGGATCGTCGGCACCGCCCCCGGCCTGCGCATCGACCTCGGGCCCGGCGACCGCCACGCCCTCGGCGACCGAGAGTTGGTGGCGCTGGTCCGCGCCGGCCGCCTCGCCCTGCGCGTCTTCGATCCCGCCGCGCCCACCCGCACCACCCTGGCGGGCATCGAATCCTTCGAACCGGATCCGGCCTGGGTGCTCACCGGCACCGCCGAGCGCACCGAGAACAACGAAATCGCCACGCAGCCCCTGAAATTGGAGCACATCGACGGCTTCGTCAGTGACAACACCGGCGTCCGGGTGCGGCTGGAGATCGGCGGCGCCGAGCGCGTGCTCCAGGCCGCCGCCGCGGCGGACGGCGCCCTCCAGCTCACCTTCTCCGACACCACCGTCGGCGACGAGACCGAGAACTTCCGTTTCCTCACCATCCCCGCACCGGACGCCGCCGGCCGCATCGTCGCCGACTTCAACCGCGCCTACCTCCCGCCGTGCACCTTCACCGACCACTACCTGTGCCCGCTGCCCCCGGCCGGGAACCGTCTCGACCTCCCGGTCCGCGCGGGCGAATCCCGCCTGCGCCGGGCAGAGTGAGCACCGGCGCCGGACCGCGGGCCGGGGCCGATCGCCAGATGATCGACAGGTGTGCACAACGGCGCCGAGGGGCGCCGGAGGAGGTGTGATGTGACGCGATATGTGATCGTGGGCGCCGGGGCGATCGGCGCCTGCCTGGCGGTGGAACTGGGCGACCGGGGGCACGAGGTGCTGCTGATCGCGCGCGGCGCGACGCTGGAACATCTTGCGGCGCAACCATTGTCGTATCACACCGACGCGGGTGCGCGACAGGTGCGGCTGCCGGTGGTCGCGATCGGCGACGAGTTGCGGCTGCGGGTCGGCGACATCCTGGTGCTCACGGTGAAGACCCAGGACGTGGCCGGGGCGGTGGCCGAACTGGCCTGGCGTGACGTCGTGGACCGGCAGGGCGGGGTGATCGGCTCGGCCGCCGAACTGGTCCCGATCGTCACCGTGCAGAACGGGCTGGCCGCCGAGCGCATCGCCGCCCGCTGGTTCGAGACGGTGATCGGCGCGGTCTTCCTGATCTCGGCGCAGTACGCCCGCCTCGGCGAAGTCCGCGTCGGCGGATATCCGGCGCTGGGCGGCGTCATCGCCGGGGTGTCCGCGGGCGATCCGGCCACCGGGGAACAGGCGCTGAAGACGTTCACCGCCGATCTGCGGGCGGCCAATTTCGTGGTGGAGCCGGTCGCCGGCATCCGCGCCTACAAGGCGGCGAAGATCCTGTTCAGCGTGCGCAACGGACTGGAGGTGTTCGCCGGTGACCGTGCGGTCAAGCAGGCGCTCGGCGAGGCGCTGGCGGCCGAGGCCCGGAGCGTGCTGGCCGTCGCGGGCATCGAGCACCACGACACCGCGGACCTGACCCTGGACCCGAACCAGCAGAACTTCAGCGAACGTTCCGGCGTCCAGCGCAACCGCCAGTCCACCTGGCAGAGCTTCGCCCGCGGCACGGGCGGCCACGAGGCCGACTACCTCAACGGCGAGATCGTCCGCCTGGCCCGCCTGCACGGTGTCGACGCCCCGCTGAACGCTCGCCTCCAGCAACTGCTGGGCCGCGCCGCCCGGCGCGGCGGCGTGGAACAGCCCGGCCTGGACACCCTGGTGGACCTGCTGCCCGGGAGCTGACGTCGCCGGGCTGGGCCCACAGCCGCCGAGCAGCCGGTCGGCGCCTTCCCGCCGCCGGGGTGTGCGGCGCACCGGCCCGGTCAGCCCAGCGAGAGCGGCACTCCGGCAACACATTCCGCGACGAAGCCGAGCAGGCCCAGATGGTAGGCGCGGGCGGTGTAGCCGATGCTGAGATTGTGCCCGGCCTCGGGCTGGATGTTCACCAGGGTGCGGGTGGAGGCGCGGAACAGGGCGGCGGTGGCGGCGAGATGTTCCGGATCGTTGCGCCAGACGCTCTCGTGGTCGCCCGCCGTCAGCCGCACCGGGACGCGCACCCGCGCGGCCAGGCTCTCGTAGCTGTCCTCCGACCAGTAGGCGGCCGGATCGGTCTCGTGTGGCGGGCGGGGTGAGCCGATCGGCTTACCGCCCAGGATGTCCGGGGGATACAGCCGCTCGGGGATCCACAGCCGGTCCGACGGAACGCGGGGGCGACGGCCCTCCCGCGATTGGCCCGCCAGCAGTGCCAGCACCTCGGGGCGCATCTCCCGGCCGGCGCCGCCGATCTCGAGGCCGAGCAGATCGGCGCCGCGGGGATCGGCGGCCAGGCGCAGCGCGATCTCACTCGCGGCCGAATGGGCGGCGAGGAACACCCCGGCCGCGCGGTCCAGCCCGGCCAGGTGCGCGTCGACGGCGCCGAAGACCAGTTCGACCCGCTCTGCCGGCGTGGTGACCCGATCCGGGCAGACCGCGGAGGCGCCGTAACCCGGCCGGTCCAGGGCCAGCACCGTATACCCCAGGGCGGGTGCCACTCGGAGCAGTGACAGTTCCGTATGACCCGGGCAGTCGAAGTAGGCCGCGGTGGTGCCGCCGCCGTGCAGCGCGACCACGACCGCCCGCGGAGCGGGGGCCACCGCGAGAAGTCCGGACATCGGAACGCCGTTGACCTTCGCAGTCACTCGGACCGGACCGCCGTTGGTAACCTTCATATCGGTTTCCGAAAGTGGCATTCTCTCTCCTGTCGAACTGTATTCTTGCTTCGACCAGACCACAGACCGCCCGGTCACCGCAAGCGGTCCTCGACCCCTATCCACTCCGTTGTGGCTGCGGCCTGGACCACCGCGACAGGGCGCAGCCGCGCCCCGGGTCGCGGCCGAGCGTTGCGGACAGCCGCTCTTCTTCACCTTTTTCCAGCCCATATGTGGGGAGCTGTCAATGAAGATTCGTTCCACTGTTGTCGCCGTGTCCTTCGCCGCGATGACCGCCGTCGGCGCGGGATGGACCACCGTCGCCGCGGCGCCGCTGGTCCACGCCGATATTCCGGCGAGTGACTGCACCGTGTTGAAGCAGGTCGGAGGTTCGGTGGTCGGCACGCTGACGCCGTTGCAGTCGCAGCCGCCGGACCAGGCCGCGGCGGGGATGGCGTCCTATGTCGCCAACCTGCGTGCCAAGGAGGGTCAGCTCAGCTCGCCGGAGGCGCAAGCCGACCTCGAGGGCCTGGCCAGCGCCCTCGAGAACGCCAGCGGCCCGCAGGACGCCTCCTCGATCTACACCGCCATCGGCCGGTTGAACTCCGCCTGCTGACAGTGGTGACAGGCGACGCCCGGGGTGCGGAATCTCTCGCGCCCCGGGCGTCGTCGCGGGTCAGCGGGTCGCGGCGGGCGAGGCCGGCCGGTTGGCGAACCAGACGATCGTGTCGACCATCTTCGCGCTCTTCCAGCCCTCCGCGGTGCGGACCACCTCGTGGTAGTAGTGCCCGCCGCAGTAGCTGAGCTCCGCGGCGCCGGGCAGCCGCATCGGATTGAAGAACAGGGCGCGCACGGTGGCGCGGTCGCCGTCGAGGTCGATCTCCACGTTCGTGATCAGGTGCTGGGTCATCGGCACGTTGTCCAGGCTGGTCGCCCACCAGGCCACCAGATCGTCGCGCGAGCCGGTGGGCTTCGTGCCGGAGGTGGGCAGGTCGATCTCGGCGTCCGGGGTGAACACCGTCCGCAGCAACTCCCAGTCCTTGCTGTCCACGGCGCGGGCGTACCGGGCCAGCAACTCCTGGATCTCCAGCCGGTCGATGACGTGCTGCATGTGGAAACTCGATTCTCTTAAATCAGAACGCGATACTGTATTTATGAGAGCGGATTAAACATCGCGAGTCAATGACGGCACAGCCGCCGTGCGCGGCCGAGGAGAGGAAGACATATGGGAGACGATCTCGGCGCCGCGGGCCTGCGCTTCGAGCGCGAGGGGCCCATCGGCTGGTGCATCATCGACCGGCCCGAGGCGCGCAACGCCCTGACCCCGGCCATGTACTTCGGCATCAAGCGCGCGGTCCGGCTGGTCAACAGCGATCCGGACCTGGCGGCGCTGATCATCACCGGCACCGGCGACGTGTTCGCCCCGGGCGGCGATCTCGGCGGCCGCCGGCAGCCCGGCGACGCGGAGGTGCCCGACGTCGGCCAGGAGATCCTGCCGTTCCTGAACATCCGCGACAGCCGCGCGCCGGTGATCGCCGCGGTGAACGGTATCTGCCAGGCCGGCGGTTTGCTGATCGCCATGCTGTCCGATATCTGTGTGGCCAGCGACCGCGCCACCTTCCGGGTGCCGGAACTGTTGCGCGGCATCCCCGATGCCACCTACGCGGCGGTGCTGCCCGCGCACGTCGGGATCGCGATGGCCCGCGACCTGCTGCTGTCCGCGCGCAAGTTCGACGCGGCGGAAGCCGTTCGGATGGGCCTGATCTCGCGGGTGGTGCCGCACGAGACGCTGCGCGCGGAGGCGCTGAAGGCCGCCGGTGAGATCCTCCGGACCCCGCCGATGGCTCGCATGCACGTGAAGCGGATGCTCAACGAGCGCTACGGATTCATCGACTACCAGACCATGTTCTGGGCGCTGGAGGAATCGCCGGAGCCGCGCGAGGGCATGCGGGCGTTCATGGAGAAGCGCTCGCCGAACTGGGTGCCCGCGGACTTCGGCGGTGATTCCGCCGCCGAACCGAAGGCGCCGCAATGAAACTCGGCTTCCCGATGCCGCACCTGCTGCGGCTGCCGGCGAACTGTCAGCCCTGGGAGTCGGTGGTCACCGGCGCCGACCAGGCCCGCCTGGCCCGCTGGGCCGAGCGGTGGGGCTACGAGATGATCAGCGTGCCCGAACATTTCGTGATTCCCGGGCAGCATGTGGAGCGGTCCGGCGCGCACTACCTCGCCGCGTATCCGACCATGGCGTACCTGGCGGGGGCCACCGAGCGGATCCGGGTGAACTCGTGCATCGCGATTCTGCCGCTGCAACATCCGATCGTCACCGCCAAGGCGCTGGCGAGCATCGACTGGCTGTCCGGCGGCCGGGTCACCGTCACCTTCGGGGTCGGCTGGCTGCCGGAGGAGTTCGCGGCCCTCGGCGTGCCCTTCCACGAAAGAGGCGCGCGCAGTGAGGAATACGTCCGGGCCATCCTGGAGCTGTGGACCGCCGACGAACCGGAGTTCAGCGGCGAGTTCGTCTCCTTCCGGGACGTGCGGTTCGAGCCGAAGCCGGTGCAGTCCCCGCATCCGCCGATCTGGTTCGGCGGCGACGCCGCGCCGGTGCTGCGGCGCGCGGCCCGGTACGGCACCGGCTGGTGGCCGTTCCTGACCAAGCCCGAGGACATTCCGGCCAAGCTGGACTACCTCCGCTCGCAGCCGGACTACAGCGGCGGGCTGACCGATGTCTTCTACGGCTTCGCCACCAGCCGGGTCGGGGAAGGGCATGTCGCGCAGGAGGATCCGCGGGCCCGGCCGGGGATGACCAAGCAGGAGATCATCGATCGGCTGGGCTGGTTCGGTGAACTCGGCGTGACGATCAGCGCGGTGCCGATCCCCGAGGTGCGCCATCTCGACGAGTACTTCGACTACACCCAGTGGGTGGCCGAGGAGATCATGCCCGCGATCGCGTGAGGTGCGTCCCCTCGTTGTTTCCATCACTGATTGAAACAATGATTGGAACGTGTTCTACTGGGGGCATGGCCGACGCAGTCCCCCCGGTACCCGGCACCCGCGAACGGCTGCTGGCCGCCGCCGAGCAGCTGTTGCGGACCGCCCGCTACGACGAGGTGTCCGTCCGTGCGATCTGCACCGCGGCCGGAGCCAATCCGGCCGCGGTGCACTACCACTTCGGCTCCAAAGAGGCGTTGGTCGCGGCGCTGCTCGAGGAGCGGCTCGGGCCGTTGTGGGCCGAGGGACTGGCGCTGACGGCCGGGCACGGCTCGGTCGCCGACGTGGTGGACGCGGTGCTGGCCCCGTTCGTGGCGCTGGCCGCCGATCCGCTGGGCCGGCTGCATCTGCGGCTGCTGGCCCAGTTCGTGCTGGGCCGGCGCGGCACCGACTTCCACGGCCGCTGGTTCCGGCTCGACTCCTGGGTGGGCCTGCTGCCCGGCCTGGACGAGAAGATCGGCCGGCGCCGCTGGATGCTGGCCTTCGACCTCATCATCATGCGTTTCGGCGAGGCCGGGGCCGAGCAACGGCAACTGTCGCCGGACATGCTCGCCACGCTGCGCCGCTTCGTGGTGGCCGGGCTGACCGCCCCGGTCGCGGAACCCGCCCCGGCAGGAGACATGCGATGACGGACATCTTCGACCCGGCCCGGCTCGGCCCGGTGACCCTGCGCAATCGGGTGCTGAAGGCCGCGACCTTCGAGGGCCGCACGCCGGACGCCCTGGTCACCGCCGACCTGATCGACTTCCACCGCGAGATCGCCGCCGGTGGCGTCGGGATGACCACGGTCGCCTACTGCGCCGTGGCCCCCGGCGGCCGTACCGACCGGCACCAGATCTGGATGCGCCCCGAGGCATTGCCCGGTCTGCGCCGGCTCACCGACGCCGTGCATGCCGAGGGCGCTGCCGCCAGTGCGCAGATCGGTCACGCCGGGCCGGTCGCCAACGCCGCCTCCAATCGTGTTCCGGCCCTGTCGCCGAGCCCGATGTTCAGCCCACTGTCGATGAGCCGCATGCACGTTCCCGACGAGGACGAGATCGCCGAGGTCGTCACCGCGCACGCGCACGCCGCCCGGCTGGCCGCCGAATCCGGATTCGACGCCGTGGAAATCCATTTCGGCCACAACTATCTGGTCAGTTCCTTCCTGAGCCCGAAACTGAACCGGCGCAAGGACCGCTACGGCGGGTCCACCGCCAACCGGGCCCGGCTGGCCCGCGAAATCGCCCGCGCGGTACGGGAAGCCGTCGGTGATCGGCTCGCGGTGACCGCGAAGCTGAACATGACCGACGGCGTGCGCGGCGGGCTGGACGTGCCGGAGTCGTTGCAGGTGGCGGCCTGGCTGGAGGCCGACGGCGCGCTGGACGCGCTCGAATTGACCGCGGGCAGTTCGCTGTTGAACCCGATGCTGCTGTTCCACGGCGACGCGCCGCGGCGCGAGTTCGCGAAGGTACTGCCCACCCCGGCCCGGCTGGGCTTCCGGGTGGTGGGCCGGAAGTTCCTGAAGGAGTACCCGTATCGCGAGGGCTTCCTGCTGGAGCGAGCCCGGCACTACCGCCGTGAGCTGTCGATGCCGCTGGTCCTGCTGGGCGGCATCACCAATCTGGAAACCATGGACCTGGCCCGCGCCGAGGGTTTCGACTTCGTGGCCATGGGCCGTGCCCTGCTGCGGGAGCCGAATCTGTTGCACCGCATCCGATCCGACGCCTCCACCCGGTCCGCCTGCGTGCACTGCAACGCCTGTATGCCCACCATCTACACCCGCACCCACTGCGTGTTCCGGCCGGATCAGCCCGCCGAACCGCTGACCCTCGGCCGGCCCGCGGCCGAGCAGTGACGCACAACTACGAAGGTGGCAGCATGAGTGGACGATTGGCGGGCCGGGTGGTCCTGATCAGTGGCGGCGCTTCCGGCATGGGCGCCTCGCACGCCCGCGCCTGCCTGGCCGAGGGCGCCCGGGTGGTCGTCGGCGACATCGCCGACGAGGCCGGCGCGAAGCTCGCCGCCGAACTCGGCGACCACGCTGCCTACGTCCATCTCGACGTCACCTCGGCAGGCGACTGGGCCGCCGCCGTCGCCCGCACCGTCGAGCGGTTCGGCAAGCTGGACGTGCTGGTCAACAACGCCGGCGTGCTCGACGGCGGCGCGTTGGGCGCCTACACCGAGCAGCGGTGGCAGCGGGTGCTGTCGATCAATCTCACCGGCCCGTTCCTGGGCCTGTCCGCGGCCCGCGACGCCTTGGTCGCGGCGCGCCCCGCCTCGGTGATCAACATCTCCTCGGCCGCCGGATTGCAGGGCGTGGCCGGGATGCATGCCTACACCGCCTCGAAATTCGGCCTGCGCGGCCTGACCAAATCGGCGGCGCTGGAGCTGGCTCCCCATGGGGTGCGGGTGAATTCGGTGCATCCGGGCGGCATCCTCACCCCGATGATCGGCGCACCGGTCGGCGCCACCGCCGACCGCGACGCCGACACCCGCACCCGGCTCGGTGTGCCGGAGGAGGTCAGCGGCCTCGTGGTGTATCTGGCCAGTGCGGAGTCCAGCTATTGCACCGGTTCGGAATTCGTCGTCGACGGCGGGATGACCGCGGGCTGAGCGGTCACCGATCCACCTCCACCGGCACGTCGTCCTCCCACGGCTGCCGGGTCACCAGATCCGCCACCTTGATCGTGCCGCGCTCGAATTCCCCGGTGGCGGCGTCGATCAGGCGATAGCGCTGGGTCTGCCGATGGATCGGCTGGGCGTCGAGCAGGATCACCCGGACCTCGCCCGGCTCGAACTCGCAGCGCTTGTGCAGGGCCGCGATCAACTGCTCGTTGTGCAGATGACCGTCGCCGAAGTTCCAGCCGATCGCGGTGCTACAGATACGTTCTCCGTCGGTGACGGTGTACTCGTCCTCGCAGCCCGCCGGAACCGCGCGGTGCACCAGCGTGAACAGTGCCCGGCCGTGCGAATTCATCGCCCGGAAGGCATATCCCAGATACAGCGGGATCACCGCGCGGTCCTTGCCGTAGACCCGTTCCAGCTGGGCCTGCGGCATACTCGCGATCGCCACCACGTGCGCGTCGATCTTCCGCGCCGCCGACGGCCGGACGCACCACAGCGTGGTGTCCCAGTTGCCGGCGTAGTACCGCATGCCCGGCAGAAAGGAGACCTTGCGCGGGAACAGATTTCCGGTGATCACGATGCCCGCGGCCAGGAGGGTCAGCAGTACCGCGGGCCAGACGTGGTGCAGATCGCCGGGCCGCAGCCCGGCATGCGCGACGAACAGCGCCGACACCCCGTAGATCATGAAGACGTTCCACTCCAGCGGTACACCCATCGGGATCGCGGTGAGGATCGCCAGGTGGAAGCAGATCACGACCGTCGCGGCGACCGCGGTCACCGGCCCGCCGCCGGAGCAGATCAGTACCACGCCACCGGTCATCTCGACGGCGGTGGAGACGTGGGCGACCACTCGGGACCACCGGCCCGGCCGCAGATCGTCCGGAAACCGTTCGAAGAAGCGGCGTTTGAGCGCGCGCGGCCGCGTCACCGGGCTGTTGGACATCATGGTCGAGACCACGAACGGGAAGTGCCGGTTCAGTTTCGAGGTCGCCGCGCCCAGCCAGATCACCACGAAGATCAGCTTCGCGCCGATCACCGTATCGGCGCCGCCGAACAGGAAGGTGACCGTCAGCGTCGCGTACACCTCACCGCGCGCGGCCAGGAAGATCACCTTGTCGCGCAGGCCGGCCACCGCCGGCAGCGCCAGGATCAGCACGATCTCCCAGCGCGGCAGCAGTCCCACACCGTGGTGCGACACCGGATTCGCCCCGCCGCCACCGGAACCCAGCGCCACGCAGATCGCCACCAGCACGGCGGCGTACAGTGCGACGTCCACCGGCGTGCGGTCGTCACCCGCGGTGAACGGCACCCGGCCCGGCCACGGTGGCAGCCGAATCGTGCCGGGCCGCAACCAGTACAGGATCGAGCCCATCGGCGGGAAGTACCGGTTGTTCAGCGGCCCGAACCCGCAGCCCAGCCCGACCACCTCGAACAGCATGGTGTACAGCACGATCTTCTCGAACACGATCGGCTCCGACCACCACGAGCCCGCCGCGGTGGGCCCGCCCAGGCCGGGGGTGCTGCCCGCGATCAGCCAGCCGCCGAGGAGGTAGAGACCGATCTTGGCCAGGTAGAACAGGTGCAGGATCACCGGCGTCCCGAAGCCGACCTCGGCCCAGTGCCGGGCCATCGGCCGGATCCGCTCCCCGCGAGTGCCTTTCGACCATTCGGCCAGGTCCACCGTGGGCAACTCCGGCCCGAGAAATCCCATCGGAACGCCTCCGTCCCCGGCGCGACGCCCCGATGCGCTGCCGGTCCGGATACGGTGACACTGTTCGCCGATGCTGTCAATCACGTGATAGACCGGGCCCGGCGCGGGCCCGGCCCACCCGTGGCTACTCGTCGAGTTCGATCGCCAGCGCCGGGCACAGCCGGGCCGCCTGGCGCACGTCCTCGTCCCGGTCGGCGGCCGGATGCTCCTGGAGCAGCACCACGACCGCATCGTCGTCGCGCTGGTCGAACACATCGGCGGCGGCCAGCACGCACTGCCCGGAGCCGATGCACTTCTCCTGATCCACAACAACTTTCATGGGTATCGTCCTCACCAGGTGACGGGCAGGGCATGGACGCCGTAGACGACCATGGCGTGCTTGTACTCGATCTCCTCGAACGGAACGGCCAGGCGCAGCGTGGGAATGCGCCGATACAGCGTGCCGTAGACGATCTGCAGCTCCATCCGGGCCAGCGGCTGACCCAGGCACTGGTGCACGCCGTAGCCGAAGGCGACGTGATGCCGGGCCGGCCGGTGGATGTCGAGGGTGTCCGGATCGGGGAACGCCTCGCCGTCCCGGTTACCCGCGTCGTTGGCGAGGATGATGCCCTCACCGGCCCGGACCAGCTGCCCGCCGACCTCGACGTCGGCGGTGGCCACCCGGCGCCGGCCGGAGTGCACGATGGTGAGATAGCGCAGCAGCTCCTCGACCGCGTTGGCGGTCAGCGCCGGATCCTGCGCGTCGCGCAGTTCGGCGAGCTGATCCGGATGCCGCAGCAGGGCCAGCGTGCCCAGGCCGATCATGTTGGCGGTGGTCTCGTGCCCGGCGATCAGCATGAGCACGCCCATGTCCGCCACCTGGTCGATGGTCAGCAGACCCTCGGCGAGCTGCCCGGAGACCAGGTGGCCGAGCATGTCGTCGGTCGGATGCTGCTGCTTGACGGCGACGAGATCGCGTAGATACGAACGCAATTCGTCACCGGCGGCCATCGACTCCGCGGGTGGGGTCTCGGTGGAGATGATCTTGCGGCTGCACGCCTGGAAGAACTCGTGATCGGCGTACGGCACGCCGAGCAGTTCGCAGATGACCAGCGACGGAACCGGTAATGCGAACTCGCGCACCAGATCCACGGGTTTCGGACCGGCGGTCATCGCGTCGATCAGCTCGTCCACGATCTGCTGTACCCGCGGCCGCAGCGCGTCGATGCGCTTGATCATGAAGTTGCGGGTCAACATCTTTCGCAGCCGGGCATGTTCCGGATCGTCCAACACGATGAACGGCCGGAACTTCCGGCGGCGTTCCTCTGTCGATTCGGATTGGTGCGGGAAACCGGCCCGTAGCGTGTCGGCGCTGAAACGCTGATCGGCCAGTACTTTTCGCTGGGCCTCATATCCGGTTACCAGCCAGGGCGTTTCGCCGTTCCAGATGCGCACCCGGCTGATCGGTTCCACCTCCCGCAGCGGCGGTGGTGGATCGAACGGGCGGTCGGCGGCCCGTGACATGGGATAGGTGGGAAGGGTTTCGGTCACAGTGACCCCCAAGAGTTGTTACCAAACAAACGTTCACTAACTGGACCAGGATAGAACCCTCTCGTTCGCCGGGGCAACGATTCGGGGCGGTGAGTTCAGGCGACGACCAACGAGATCAGCTCGTCCACGAAGTCCAATACCTCGTCCATCTGTGCGTGTGTTTCGCCGGTGTGCCACAACGCCACTCGGCCGTGCACCGCGACGAACACCACCACCGCGGCCCGCTCCGGCGGAATCCGCAGCCGGATCCCGGCCGGCTCGCACCGCTCGAACGCGGCGACCACCTGCCTGCTGAGTTCCTGCATCGGGCCGGAGGTGGTGGCGCGCGCCGTCCGGTTGCTGACCATCAGCCGGTAGTGTCCCGGATTGGCAAGGGCGAAGCCGCAATACGCCTTCATCTGGGCACGGACCCGATCCAATACCGCCGTCGGCGGGTACAGCGCCTCGGCGGTGGCCATCGCCGCCGCCAGCCGCGCGAAGTCGTATTCGGCGAGCCCGCGCACCAGCGCGGACCTGTCGTCGAAGTGCTGGTAGATGCTCGCCGGTGAGATGCCCGCGGCCCGCGCCACCCCGCGGATCGTGAGTCCTTCCGCGCCACCGAGTTCCGACAGCAGCCGGGCCGCCGCGGCCAGGATTTCCGCCCGCAGCCGCTCGCCCTGCCCCCAGGGGTTGCGCACACGTTGCGAGGTCCCGCTCATCGGTGCACTGTAGCCTCCGGAGCCGAATCCGTCTGCCGGACAGTGATAGTGGCCGGTCGGTTTCCTGCCGGCAATCCGTCAACCTACCTAAGCGAACCATATCGGCGATTACGGATGTGGGGTACCTGATCTTCGGGTCATTCTGGGAGACACGAAGTATCGGCCGACACCGCCCGCCCCGGGCGGCGGCCGCCGGACGATAGTTGGGACCCCATGAGATGTCTGTGGACAGCGACAACGCCGCCGCCGATCCGTGCCACATCCACGTGAGCTTCACCAGCCCGCCGGTGGAACTCGACTATCAGGACGACCGGGATGTGGCCGACCGGTTCGCCGCGGCGATGGCCCGCAGCGGGGCGACCGTCACGATCGACGAGGACCTGGGCCGGGACCTGCCCCTGCTGCCGTGCCGCCGCCTCTGGCTCTGAGGGGCGGACGGTCGCGAACCGGCGCATCCGCCCCCCGGCGCGGTGCCGGGGAGGCGGAGGAGCGCAGTGGCCGGGCCGGAACGTCTTTCACGCCCGGCTGGTCGCACCCGGCAGCGTGACCGCGAACAGCAGCCCCGCACCCAGGCAGGCCGCGGCGTTGACGGCCAGTGCGGTGGCGACGCCGTGCCCGACACCACCGCCGACCGCGGTCACGACGGCCGACATGATCGGCGTCCCGAGCGCGATGCCGACCTGCTGGCTCATCGTGGCCAGCCCCGTCGCCAGCCCCTGTTCGGAATCCGGCAGGCCCGAGGTGGCGGTGACCATGAAGCCCACGATCGCCACCAGATTCGCCACTCCGCCGGCGAACGTCGTCACCAGCAGTACCGCGAACCAGCCCGGCATCGAGCCGAGGAACACCAGCGGCAGCGTGGCGGCCGCCTGCACCACCAGACCGGCGGCCACCGCGTACTTTCCGCCGAGGGCGCCGATCACCCGTGGACCGACCACCCCGCCGAGCACCGTGCCCAGTCCCATCACCGCGAAGGTGAGACCCGTTTGCAACGGCGTGAATCCACGGACGTTCTGTAGATAGAGGGTGAGCAGGAAGACCACCGAGGTCTCGGTGGCGAAGGCCAGCACGCCCGCCGGATTGCCCCAGCCGATACCGCGGCGGCGCAACAGGTTCGGCGGCACCAGCGGCTGCGCCACCCGGCGCTCGATGCCCGCGAACAGCGCCAGCAGGATCGTCGCGGCGAGCAGGAAGCCCCAGCACCGCGGATCGCTCCAGGACCGCTGACCTGCCTGGGTCAGCCCGTACACCCCGGCCACCAGCGCCAGCGTCACCGTGATCGCCCCGGGCGCGTCCAGCCGCGGCCGCTGCTCGGAACGATTCTCCCGCAACACCATCGGTCCCGCCGCGAGCACGACCACCGCGACAACCACGTTCACGAAGAAGGCCCACCGCCAGCTGATCAGATCGGTCAGCAGACCACCGAGGATCGCCCCGGTGGTGAATCCGGCCGCCATCAGCGCCCCGTTCAACCCCAGCGCCCGCTCCCGCAGCCGCCCCTCCGGGAACGAGGTGGTGAGCAGCGACAGCGCCGCCGGCGTCACCGCCGCCGTGGCCAGCCCCTGCGCCACCCGGGCCACCAGCAGCACCCACGGTGTGGTGGCCAGCCCACCGGCCAGCGACGCTACGCCGAGCACGGCGATCCCCACCAGGAATTGCCGCCGCCGCCCGAACAGATCCGCGAGCCGCCCGAAGAACAGCGTGAACCCGGCCGCGCACACCGCGAACGCCGTGCCGATCCATTGCAGATCGGCGAGTCCGAACCCGACCTCCGCACCGATGCGGGGGAGGGCCACATTGAGAATCGAGAAGTCCACCGCGAGGGTGAAACTCGCGGTCAGCAGCACCAGCAGCGCCACCCGGTCGCGCCACCCGCCGGCCGGAGCCGGTGCGACGACCGGCGCGGCGAAAGTATTCATGGTCATGCCCCGACCCTCCGCCCGCGCCCGCCCCGCAACCACGCCCGGCGGTGGGTACCACTGCCAGGGGCAGCCTCGTCCCTCGCACACCGGGCACACTGGAACCATGCGGGCATCGGCACAGCACACCCCACGTGACCCGGCCGAGCCTTCGCGACAGCCCGCCAACGAACTCGGCGACTTCCTGCGCACCCGGCGGGCCGCGCTCACCCCGGCCGAGGTCGGCCTCACCACCTGGGGAACGCGGCGGGTGCCGGGTCTGCGGCGGGAGGAGCTGGCGCAGCTGGCCGGGATCTCGATCAACTATTACATCCGGCTGGAACAGGGCCAGTCCGCCAACGCCGGCGATTCCATCATCGAGGCGCTGGCCCGCGCGCTGCGGCTGGCCGAGGACGAGCGCGCCCACCTGTACGCCCTGGCCCGCCCCGCCGCCGCCCGCCGCGCTCGGTCGGCCCGCCCGGAGACGCCGAGTCCCGGCGCCGTGCGGCTGCTGGAATCCATGCGCGACGTGCCCGCCGTCCTGCTGGGCCGCCGCAACGACTTCCTGGCCTGGAACCCCCTGGGCCACGCCCTGATCGCGAGCCACCTCGATCCCGACTCGCCCGCGGACCCCGCGCGCCGCCCCAACCAGATGCGCCTGCTGTTCCTCGACCCGCATACCCGCGAGCTCTACCGTCGTTGGTCCGACGAGGCCGCCCTGGCCGTCTCCTCGCTGCGCTACACCGCCGCCGACTACCCCGACGACCGCTTGCTGGCCGAACTGATCGGCGACCTCAGCATCCGCAGCCCCGAATTCGCCACCCTCTGGGCCCGCCACGACGTCCGATTGTGTTCGCGCGGCACCAAATTGCTGCACCACCCGGAGATCGGTGACCTGGAACTGCACTACGAGGCCATGCAGCTCCCCGACACCCACGGCCAGCGCCTGTTCACCTACACCGCCGAGGCCGGTTCCCCCTCCGAGGACGCCCTGACCCTGCTGCGCCGCCGCCCCTGACCTGGTTGCGCCGCCACCGGGCCGGCCGATCGGGGCCGGTCGCCGATCGAGTCGAGTCGCTGCTCGGTGTCCGATCGAGCTCAGTCGTCGCTGCCGCGGCGGTCGCCGAGGAAATGCAGCAGGGCCCGGTCGGCGGAGGTGAAGCGGTCCACCTCCTCGCCGCCGGTGCACGGGTAGAGGCCGACGGTCACCCGATCGCCCCGGTGATCGATCACACGCCAGACCGCGCCGGCGGTCTCCCATCGCGTCAGCACCCCCACCGGGTCCGATGGTTCACTACCGGACCAATTTGTGTTCATATTCCCGATTATCCGTAACCGAGCGTTCACTGACGTAGACTCCCGGGTGCTATGCGGTCACGGAGCAAGATCCTCGACGCCACGCTCGAGCTGATCCGGAGCGGGGGCTTCGAGGTGGTCAACATCGCCGCGGTCGCGCATGCGGCCGGGGTGACCAGGCAGACCGTGTACTCGAACTTCGGCACCCGCGAGGATCTGGTCTCGCAGGCGCTCATCGTGCTGGTGCTGCGGGCGCTCGCCGACATTCGCGCGAAACTCGCTCCGGTGCACGACATTCCCGGATATATGATCGAATTGTTCGTGGCGCTCCGGGCCGCGGTGCGCGACGATCCGGTGCTGGCCCGGTTGCTCGGCGCCGAAACCAACAATCCGCTGTTCGATCCGATGATGATCACCCGCGCGAAGCCGGTTGCCAGAGAGTTGCTCATGCCGGTGCTGGAGCTGGATCCGGGCCTGGAATCGGATCTGGACGACATCATCCAGATCGTGGTCCGACTGGGCTTGTCGGTGGTCGTCTTCGACGACGAGGACATCCGTTCGGACGATGATCTGCGCCGTTTCGTGGCCCGATGGGTGGTACCCGCACTATCGGCCCGGGGTGTTCTTCGGGACTGATCCCAATCGCGGGAAGTGTTCTTGACACTCACCCCCGGAAGTGTCTATTTTGACGACGGCTCGAAGATCATGTTCGGGCGCACTGCCCGCAAATCGGTTCTTTCGCAGGGCAAGTCGACGTGTCACCCGGTAGCCGGGCCGCGCCCCGGCTTGTCCTGATGCGTCATGGAGGTCGGTCATGTCCGGATTCACGCGCCGCTCGTTCCTGGGAGCGGCCGGTGCCGCCGCGGTCGGGCTGGCGGCCGGTGCGGTGGCACGGGCGGACACCGGCACTCCCGCCCGGGTGCCCGTGACCCGCGAGGACCACCGGGTGATCGTGATCGGCTCGGGTTTCGGCGGTGGCGTGGCCTCGCTGCGGCTGGCGCAGGCGGGGGTGCCGGTGCTGCTGCTCGAACGCGGAATGCGCTGGCCCACCGGCCCGAACATGCAGACCTTCCCGCTGGCGAGCAACCCCGACAAGCGGATCATGTGGTACCGCTCCAGCCAGCGGGTATTCGGCCCGGCACTGGACGTCGAACCCTACACCGGCCTGATCGAGGCGGTGTCCGGGGACAACATGACCGCGCTGTGCGCGGCCGGCGTCGGCGGCGGATCGCTTGTCTACCAAGGGATGTCGCTGCAACCGGCGGAGGATGTGTTCCACACCCAGTTCCCCGCGGAGCTCGACTGGGCGCTGATGAACCGGGTGCACTACCCGCGCGTGGCCGCCATGCTGCAACTGGCCGTCGCCCCCGACGAACTGATCGCCAGCCCGAACTACCAGGCCGCGCGGGTCTTCGCCGACCGGGCGCGGGCCGCCGGGCTGCCGGTGTCGAAGATCCCGATGCCGATCGACTGGAACTACGCGCTGGACGAACTGGCCGGCAAGATGACCCCCTCCTACACCAACGGCGCCGGGGCGCTCGGCGTCAACAACGGCGGCAAGCACTCCGTCGACGTCACCTACATCGCGGCGGCCGAGGCGACCGGACGGGTCGAGGTCCGGACGCTGCACCAGGTCACCGACGTGGAACGGGCCCCGGACGGCCGCTGGACGGTCCACGTCGAGCGGATCGACACCACCGGCGCGGTCCTGGAGAACCTGATCCTCACCACCGGTGCGCTGATCATGGCCGCGGGCAGCCTCAACACCACCAAACTGCTGGTGCGCGCCGCGGCCAAGGGCCAGATCCCCGACATGCCGGACGGGCTCGGCGGCAACTGGGGCACCAACGCCGATCGCATCTACGTCTGGACCGATCTGCAACAGCCGCTGAGCAGCCCGCAGGGTGGCCCGGTCGTGTACGGCAGCCTGAACTGGTCCGATCCGGCCGCGGCGGCCACCGTGATCCAGGCGTCGATCCCGCCGATCAGCGTCGATCCGCACAGCACCATCCTGGTCGGCTACGGGGTCAGCTCCGGCCGCGGCCGATTCGACTACGTCTCCGCCGCCGACGACGCCATGCTGCGCTGGCCCGGCGACGGCGACGCGAAGATCCAGGACTCGCGGATCGGCCCGCTGGTCCAGGCCATCGCCGGACCCACGAGCAAGCTCACCGACACCAACGCCGTGTTCCCGTCCACCTGGCATCCGCTCGGCGGCGCCTCGATGGGTTCGGTCTGCGATCTGGACGGCCGGGTGCTCGGCCAGCGCGGCCTGTACGTGCTCGACGGCGCCCTGATCCCGGGTAACTGCGCGGCCTGCAACCCCTCGATGACCATCGCGGCCGTGGCCGAGCGCGCACTCGACAACCTGGTCACCCAGGACGTCGGCTCGATCATCTGAGATACGGACGGGACGCGACGCGGCGAGGTGGCCGCGCGCGGCCGGAAAGAAGGAAGAGGATGTTCGGACGACGACGTCATGTTCAGCCGAATGAGCAGCGGCGCAGACACTGTCGCGCCGTGATCGCGACCGCACGTGCGCGCCGCCCGGCCGCCGCGGGCACGCGTGCGCTGGCCGCCGCGGGCACAGTGCTGCTGGCCGCCGCACTCGCCGTGGCGGGCCGGGTCCCGGTGTCGGCCGATCCGGTCGACGAGTTCTATGTGCCCCCGGCACAATTCGACACCTCCGTCGGAGCGGTCGTCCGGACCGCCGACATGCCGGTCTATCTGGCGCAGCCCGCCGCGGGCGGGGGGTGGCCGGTCGCCGCGAAGCGGGTCATGTACACCACCCGCACGCAGGACGGCGCCCCGGTCGCGGCGACCGGTGTGTACATCGACAGTGAATTGCCCTGGCACGGTACGGGTCCCAGGCCGACGATCGTGATCGCGCCGGGCACCACCGGCCAGGGCGACCAGTGCGCGATGTCGCTGGCCTTCTCCACCGGGATCTACGCGCGCATCACGCCGCCGACCTTCTCCGCCAATCAGGAAGCACTGGCGGCGCTGGCGTGGAATGCGCTGGGCGCCCGGGTTTTCGTGCCCGACTACATCGGCATGGGCACACCCGGCGTGCACACCTACGTGAACCGGATCGAGGAGGCGCACGCGGTGCTGGACGCCGCCCGCGCCGCGAACACGTTGTCCGGCACCGGAACCGGCACCCCGCTGGCCTTCTGGGGATACTCGCAGGGCGGCGGCGCCACCGCCGCGGCCGCGGAGATGCAGCCGGACTACGCTCCGGAGCTGAACCTGAAGGGCGCCTGGGCCGGCGCCCCGACCGCGGATCTGGCCGCGATCCTGGAGCACGTCGACGGCGTATTGATCGGCGGCGTCATCGGATTCGCCGTCAACGGCCTGGTCGCCCGCTATCCGGATCTGCAACCGCAGATCGATGCCCGGCTGACCCCGGCCGGTCGCGGCCTGCTGCGCGACCTGAGCGACGAGTGCATCGGCGATGTGATCCTCCGGCAGCCGTTCCTGCACACCGCCGACTATTCGGTGGACCATCGCCCGATGTTCGCGCACCTGCAGGAGATTCCCGAGGCCGAGCAGATCCTGGCGCGGCTGCGCATCGGTTCGCTCACCCCCGCCGTCCCGGTGCTGATCACCAGCGGGATCAACGACGACACCGTGCCGTACGCCCAGGCCCGGCAGCTCGCGACCGACTGGTGCGGCCACGGCGCCACCGTCACCTTCCGCAGCAACGAACTGCCGCCGATCCTCCCCGGGACCACCCTGCCCGGCCATTTCGGCCCGGAGCTGATCGACGGCTTCGGACCCGACAGTGCCATCGGCTATCTCGTCGATCGCCTGAACGGCGCCCCGATCTCGGGCTGCACGTTCGACTGACCACCCGGATCACCGGCCCGGCGCGTCGTCGCCGGGCACAGTGACGACCAGTTTGCCCCGGATGTGCGCGCCGGCCAGGTCGGCGTAGGCGCGCGGCGCGTCCGCCAGTGGATAGCGGCGGGCGACGGTGTCCGGCAGGATGCCCGCGACGGCCTGCTCCGCGAGCAGGTCCAGGTCGCCGGGCCCGGCGGTCCCGTACACGGTGTGCGCGCGTACGTCCGAGCGCACCGAATCTGCGGGGTCGGGACCGCCGTAGACGATATCGAGCAGCCGGCCGCCGGTCGCGACGACCGCGCCGATCTCCCGCAGGGCCGGTCCGGTGAGGGCGAGGTTGAGTACCGCGTCGACCCCGTCCGGGAACAAGCGCCGGGTCTCCGCGGCGGTGCCGACGGCCCGGTAGTCGATCACCTCCGCCGCCCCGAGCCCGCGCAGCAGGTCCTGATCGGCCGCGATCGCGGTGGCGACGACCCGGACGCCCGCGGCGGCCAGCAGCGGCACCACCGCGCACCCCACCCCGCCGGCCGCGCCGACGACGAGAGCCGTGTGCCCCGTACGGAATTCACCGGCCCGCAGCAGTGCCAGCGCGGTCAATCCGGCGATCGGCAAGGTGGCGGCGCGGTCGGCGGCCAGCCCCGGCGGCCGCACGGCCAGGGCCGGGGTATCCGCCTCGAACACGGCGTATTCCGCCATCGCGCCGGTGGTCAGCGACGCCGGTGTGGACAGCAGATCCGCCAGGGCCGCGGCGCCGCGCGGCAGCCCGGCCCCGAAGATCTCGTCGCCGGGCGCGAAAGAGGTGACATCCGAACCGATGTCGATCACCGTCCCGGCGAAGTCGGCTCCCGGGGTGTACGGGAACGACAGCGGCACCATCTCGCGCACACTGCCGTCCAGATTGCGCAGGTCCATCGGATTGAGCCCGGCAGCCCGGATCCTGACCAGGATCTGCCTCGGACCGGGTTGCGGCACAGCCGTTTCGGTGACTCTCAGCACCTCGGGTGTGCCGTATTCGTGTGCGACGACCGCTCGCATGATATGTCCTCCCGGATAAGTTGACCAGACGGTCATATTCGAACTCTAACGGCAACATGACCATGTGGTCAATATCTGTTAGCGTGGGACGATGTTGCGCGCCGACGCCGCCCGGAATCGAGAACTCGTGATGGCGGCCGCCGGTGCGGAGCTGGCCGAGCACGGCCCGGACGTCTCGGTCGCGCGGATCGCGCAGCGGGCGGGCGTCGCCAAGGGCACCGTCTTCAACCACTTCGCCAACAAGGACGAGCTGGTCGCGGCGGTTATCGCCGACCGCCTCGACGCCATGACGGCGCTGGGTGCGGACCTGCGGGAGCGCGCCGACCCGGAAACGGCGCTGGCGCAATTCCTCACCGCGGTGGCCGAATTGCAGATGGTCGACAAGTCGTACTGCGAGGTCACCGGTGCCGTGCGCGGCCATCCTGTGGTGCGCGCCGCCACCGAGCGGCTCACGGCGGTGATCGAGGCGCTGGCCGCCGGGGCGCGCGCGGCCGACGCCCTGCGCGCGGATGTCACCAGCGGCGACATCGTCCTGCTGCTCGGCGCGGCTGTCCAGATCGCCGCCCCCGTCGCCGGCACCCGCCCGGACCTGTGGCGCCGCTACCTGGCGCTGCTCCTCGACGGCCTGCGCCCCGTCGGCACCGGTCCGCTACCGGCCGCCCCACCACAACCGCACGATTTCACGCAACCGTAGGCACCGTCCGCTCGGAATTCGGGTACGGCCGGCCGGGATCAGCGGTACCGCACCGGATTCTCGCCGGAATCGACCAGCAATCGGCCGATGCGCAGCGATCGCCGATTGCGGATCATGAAGTTTCCCTCCATCATCGGCACGATCTTCCGTGCCGGAAGTTCGCTCACGTCCAGCGCGATGTAGTGCGAGAGCGAGACGGACAGTCCGAGGTAATTCTCCAACTCCACATCGGTGTGTGTGCCCGGCCGGATCGTCGTGAGGAACTGCCCGCGACGATCACCGGGCCCCCACGCCGGGCGCAGTCTGCCGCTGCCGAGAATGCCTTCGAGGCCCTCGCCGGAGGTGTAGTGGTACAGGATGCGTGCCGGTCTCTCCGATCCGGTGGCGGCCTTCGCCGCAGCGTATTCGTCTGCCACCGAACGCCTTTCGACGTCTTCGGCCGTACGGATCACCGGTGCGGCGGCCCGTTCCCCGGCCTCCAGCGCCGCCGCGGAATCCGTGGCTGCGTGCGCGATCCCGCCCAGCCACTCCGCGAACGCTCGCCCGACACGTCCGGCGGTGTTGCCGAGCCCGTCGGCCACCGCCTTCATCAGCTCGATCGGTGCTGTCATCCACACTCCCGGGCACTCGGCAGGCAAGCGCCACGAGTACTAGCCTACGGTCAGCGGCTCACCGGGGGCGAGCACGTGAACTCGGGTGCCGGGTGCGTGTTTCGCGACCGCCTGCCGGAATCGTTCCGGCGTGCCATCGTATTTCAGGAAGAAGCGGTCGCGCAGTGGGCCGGCGGTGAACGCGTAGTGAATCGGGACCGCGAGTGCGGGCCGCAGCACCGCGCAGAATTCCCCGGCCTCTTCGGCATTCATCACCACCTGACGATCGAAGGCCGGGCGGATGCGCAGGCCGTTGATCGGCAGCAGCGCCAGGTCGATCGCCGGGAAGCGCTCGGATATCTCGTCGAGTCCGGGAATGCGCAGGGTGTCGGCGCCGAAGAAGACCGTGCGGCCCGCGCCCTGGAGCACGAAGGTGATCTCCGGAACTCCGTGCTCGGCCGGGGCGGCGGTGATGGTGAGATCGCGCACCGAGATCTGTTCCCACGGTTCGATTTCGGTGACGGCGGTGAAGCCGGCCCGGCGCGCCTTCCCGGCCATGCCGCGTTTGACCAGGAACGGCACGTTCTTGTCCGGATATGCGGCGAAGGCATCGATGTCGTAGTGGTCGTAATGGTCGTGGCTGGCGACGACCGCCGCCAGCGGCGGCAGCGTGGCGGGGGTGTGGGCGAGGGGTTCGCCCCGCAGGTACCCGGGCTTCTCCGAGAACCACGGGTCGGTGAGAACGTACCGTCCGTCGAAGTTCAGCAGTGCGCAGGAATGGGTCACACGGGTCACGGTCGTGGTCGGCATCGGTGGACTCCCAGCGCTCGATCCCGGTGGCGGGATCAGATCGGCTATCTAAGATAATATCTGTAAGCTTACGAGTATTAGCTTATGATTGCGCTCGACGACTCGTCAAGCGGCGGAACCGCTTCGGGATATCGGCGGCGTCAGGAGGAGATGTGGACACCGGCACGGGCAGGCGGCCCAGGAACGCGCGGGGCGAGGGGGAACGGTTACGTGCCGATCTGGTCGAGGCGGCGGCCGGGCTGCTCGCCGACAGCGGCGACGCCCGGCTGCTCACGCTGGCGGCGGTCGCGCGTGCGGTCGGCGTCGCGACACCGTCGATCTACCGGCACTTCCCGGATCGGGGGCAGTTGGTGGCGGCGGTGGTTGCCGACCTGTTCGGGCGTCTGGATGCTGCCCTGGTCGAGGCGATGCGCGCGAGCGCCGATCCGGCCGGGCGGTTGCGTGCTTGCTGTGTGGCGTATTGCCACTTCGGGCTGGAGAATCCGGGCCACTATCGGGTGTTGTTCAACGCCGAACTGGCGCTGGATCCGGCCCGGCCGGGCGAGCGGCCGGGGGAGCGGGCGTTCGAGCGCCTGGTGGTGGCCATCGAGGCGGGGATGGCGGCCGGTGTTGTCGCACCGGGCGATCCGGAATTCACCGCCCTCACCCTCTGGGCGGCCCTGCACGGCATCGTGTCGTTGCGGATCAGTCGCCCGCACCGCCGCTGGCCCGCCCCGGAGGCGCTCGTCGACGCGGTCCTGCCCGGCCCGGCCGGACCGTCGTGATATCGACGGGAACCGCAGTGCGCGAACGAGTTTCGCGAGCTAGGCGCGGCCGTACCCGGCCATGATCGGCACCAGCTCGTCCGGTGCGGCGCCGTGCAGGATGATCCGGTCCGCGCCGTATCCGAACTCCTCCCGGATACGCGCCACGCACTGCGCCGGGCTGCCGGTCGCGGCGGCCGACAACCAGTGGTCCGGCAGCAGGGTGGCAATGTGTTCCAGCTGTTCGGTGTTCGCCTTGCCATCGATCGCGCCGGGCACCGAGAGCACCACCGGATCGCTGCGGAAGCGTTGCAGCACAGCCGGATCCCAGCCGTTGGTGCGCACCATCAGATCGCCGTAACCCTGGAGGTAGGTGGCCAGCCGGCCGACGGTCTTGCGCAGCCGCAACTCCTCGGGCAGATGGTCGCCGACGGTGGCCAGGCAGGACCAGACCCGGACCGCCCCGGGGTCGCGCCCGGCCTGCTCGGCCGCCTTCTTCACCGTCGCGACGCAGCGTTGCAGTGTTTCCGGTGGGAAGTACGTGTGCAGGACGATGTCGTCGAAGGCGCGGCCGCCGAGCGCCAGCGACTGTGGCCCGAACGCCACCAGCGCCAGCCGGATGTTCTCGTCGAAGTCGGGATCCAGGAACAGCACCGGATACTTGCCGATCGGCCCGTCGTGATTCAGGATCACCTCGCCGTGCCACAGCCGCCGCATCACCTGCGCCCAGTCCTCCAGTTGCGCGGTGGTGACGGCGGGAATGGCGTGGGCGGCGTGCAGTGCGGCGATGCCGCGCCCGATGCCGAGGGTGAATCGGCCGCCGGACAGGCGGTGCAGGGTGGTCGCCATGGACGCGGTGATCAGCGGATGGCGGGTGTTGTAGTTGGTGGCCGCGGTGGCGATGGTCATCCGCGTGGTCACCGCGCACGCGGCGCCGGACAGCGCCGAGGCCTCCTTGACGTTCCACCGCTCGGAGATGAACGCGGTGCCGAAGCCCAGTTCCTCACCGCGCCGGGCCTCGTGCATCAGGGTCGCGGGGCCCTCGCCACCGGCCCCGGCGAGCAGGTAGTAGCCGAGTTCGTCGAAGGTGCGTGTCACGGGCCAACTCCTTGCCGGCGGCGATGCCGAAATCCTGTGTCCGGCCGTCTCGGCCGCGCACCCACATAAGATAACAGGGTTATCTTCTTCGAATGGGGAGTTGCCGCCATCGACCCGCACACTGCCCGGCCTCGCCACCGGATGTGGCCGCGGACATGGTGCTGCGCAGTGATCTTGCCCGCCGGGGCCGATAGCGGTGGCGAGCACGGAACTTCCGGGGTGCGTCGCGCGATTTCCGGATTTCGGACTGTTCTGGTGGTTAAGATAACTCTGTTTTCCGTAGTCGTGGCCGGAGACCCGAGGCCCGGAGTGAGGAGCGCGCAGGAGTGCCGAAGCCGTTGCTGAGCGCAGAGGCGATCTTCGACGAAGCGCTGCGAGTGCTGGCGGAGGAGGGCGCCGCGGGCCTCACCATCCGTAATCTGGCGGCGCGGCTGCGGTGTTCGAACAAGACCCTCTACCAGCAGGTGGGCAGCTACGAGGTGCTGGTGCGCGGGGTCGTGGCCCGTGCCTTCGCGCGGCTGGAGCTCGGCTTCGCCGCCGACGCCGTGTGGGAGGTGGCCGTCGAGTCGTGGTGCACCGAACTGCGCGCGGCGCTGCTGGCCAACCCCGACCTGTGCACCCTGATGACGGTCGCCGATCGCGATGTCGTCGTCGACCACGTGCATCGGCTGATGTCCGTGCTGGAACGAGACGGTTTCAGCCACAGCCGGGCGGTGGAGGCCGGCGGCATCCTCGCCCACGTCACGCTCAGCATGACGTTGTCCGACGTCGCCGCGCCGGGTCTGTGGGACGACCCGCGCGTGTTCGCGACCACCGTCCGCTGGCTGGTCCACGGCATGGCCCTTTCCCGCGCCCAGGAATCGCTGCGCCACGACCGGCCGAAGCACCGCGAGCCGAGCAGCCGCGGCCTCGAAAAAGGAATGCATCATGAACCTATCGCCGAGGCGGGCCGCTGACGCCCTGCCCGCGCTGCCTGCTGACGCCCTGCCTGCGCTGCCCGCTGACGCCCTGCCCGCTGACGCCTCGCCCGCGCTGCCCGCCGACGCCCTGCCCGCGCTGCCCGCTGACGCGCCCGCGCTGCCCGCCGATCCCGCGCAGCTCACCGCCGAATGGCTCGGAGCCGTTCTGGGCGTGCAGGTCTCGTCGGTGCGGGTCGACGCGGTCGGCACCGGTCAGACCGGCGCCACCTACCGGATCACCCCCACCTATGCCGATCCGGCGCAGCACCCGCACACGTTGATCGCGAAACTGCCGTCGCAGCGGCAGGAGGTGCGCGATCGGGTCGCTGTCGGCTATCGGGCCGAGCACGCCTTCTACACCCGGGTCGCCGATACCGTCGCGGTGCCGCTGCCCCGGGTCCACCACTGCGACATCAGCGCCGACCACACCGAATTCGTGCTCCTGATGGCCGATCTGCGGCCCGCGGTGCAGGGCGACCAGATCCGTGGCTGTACCGAGGCCGAGGCCCGGGTGGCGGTGCGGGCGCTGGCCGGGCTGCACGGCCCGCGCTGGTGTGATCCGGCCTGGCTGACCTTCGAGGGCCCGGCCATGCCGCGGCCCGATGCCGACTTCGCACGCGGTATGGGCGATCTCGCCCGCCACGCCCTGGGCGTCACCCTGGGCAGCAGCCTCGGCGACCGGCTCGGTGCCGAGGACCGCGCCACCCTGACCGAGGCGGCCGATCTGACGGCGGGCTGGCTGGGCATCCACCCGGACCGGTTCTGCCTGTTGCACGGCGACTATCGCCTGGACAACCTGATGTTCGATCCGGCGACGGGCACGGTGACCGTCGTCGACTGGCAGACGATCAGCGTCGGACTACCCGCCCGGGACCTCGCCTACTTCCTCGGCACCAGCCTGGACCCGGCCGTGCGGGAGCGGATCGAGGCCGAATTCGTCGAGGTTTACCACCGGGAGCTGCTCGGTCACGGGGTGAGCGGCTACTCGGCGTCGGAATGCTGGACCGACTATCGGATCGGCATGCTCCAGATCCCGATGCTGACCACCCTCGGCTACGCCTTCGCCACCGAGACCGACCGCGGCGACGAGATGTTCCTGGCGATGCTGGCCCGCGGCTGCGCCGCCATCCGGCACCTCGGCACCCTCGAACTCGTGCGCAGCCTGGCCTGATCGGGCCCGATCCGGGCGGACCTCGGTACCGTGGGAGCGTGCCCGATACCGCTGCTGCCACCCCGGACGCCAGTGTGCTGGTCGTCGACGACGACGCGAGCATTCGCGACCTGCTGTGTGCGGCATTGCGGCTCAACGGTTTCCACACCTACGGCGCCGACAGCGGGCAGGCCGCGCTGACCGGCTACGCGACGCATCGCCCGGACATCGTGGTGCTCGACGTGGGCCTGCCCGATATCGACGGCTTCGCCGTGGCGCGGCGGCTGCGTGAGGCGGGCAATCAGGTGCCGGTGCTGTTCCTCACCGCGCGGGGCACGGTGGCCGACCGGATCGAGGGCCTGGCCGCCGGGGGCGACGACTATGTCGGCAAGCCGTTCAGCCTGGAGGAGGTGGTGCTGCGGCTGCGCGCGATCCTGCGCCGCACCAGCGGTCCCGCCGACGAGAATCTGCTGCGGTACGCCGATCTGATGATGGATGTCTCCGCGCATCGGGTGGTCCGGGCGGGCGCCGACATCCTGCTGTCGGCGACGGAGTTCAACCTGCTGCACTACCTGATGGTCAACGCCGAGGTGGTGGTCAGCAAGGACAAGATCATCGACCGGGTGTGGCATGCCGACGCCGGCCGGGAGAGCCGGGTGGTGGAGTCGTTCATCAGCCAGCTGCGGCGCAAGGTGGACGCGGTGGATCCGCCGCTGATCCACACCATTCGCGGCGTCGGCTACGTGTTGCGGCGGTCCTGAGACCGCCGCGACCGCAGGCCGCGCCGGGGCGGATCAGCGCGGGGTGTCGGCGGGTGCCGGCTGCACCGTCACCTCGGGGGTCGCAGTGGTGGCGTACTTGCTGGTGCCGTCGGCGGAGTCCAGCGTGTTGATCAGGTCGAGTCCCGAGGCGATCAGCGTCGGCCCACCGGTGGCGACGGTGCCGACCACCCCGCCGATGCCGGCGCCGGTGGCCAGTCCGGTGACGCAGCCCGCGGCGATGGTGACCACACAGCCGATGGTCGCGCCGACCGCGGTGCCGACGAAACTGCCGATGCCGGTGGCCAGGCCGAACTTGGTGCTGAAATCGGCCATCGCCTTCTGGTTCTCCGAATCGGAGGCGATCACCCTCGCGGTCGGCACGGTGGCTGCCGCACTGACCGCCACCGGACGCGACACGTCCAGTCCGGTGGGCCGCTGCGGGGTCAGCTCCAGCACGGTGGCGTCGTCGCGCACGACCGCCGCCACCGGGATGGTGATCCCGGCGAGGCGGAAGTTCAGCGGCAGCGTGGCCACGGTCCGGCCGGTCTCGTCGCGCACATCGGCGACATCGATCACGTCGGCGATGTCGGCGGGCTTGCCGTCGGCCTCGAAGACCGCTCCGTCGTGCTGGGTCAGCCGGGTGTCCAGCCCCGCCGACAGGTCCCGCTCGTGCGCCTTGGACAGCGTGAAGGTGCCGCCCTTCAGGGTGGTCACGACGGTGCGGTCGACCAGTTTGGCCGAGTAGCGAATGTTCTGCTGCGGCTGCGCGTCCGGCTCGGCGTGTGCGGCGCCCGCACCGGCGGTGAGCGCGCCGAGCGCGAGCAGGCCGGCGGTCACGGCGCTGGTGAGCTGGGCGGTGGTACGGCGGTCGCCGGCTCCGAAAACGGGCACGGGGTGGACCTTTCCCTCGGCGACGGGCACAGGTACCGTCGAAATGCTTGTGTTACAAGGATTTTCCCTGCAAGAACCGGAACGGCCCGGTTCGCGTGGACAGTGTCCCGGATCTGTATCGGGGGAAGCTACGCCGGAGCTGTGAAACACATAATCATCGCTGCTCGGAGCCCTGTCGATCCGTCACCGGATCCGCCGCCCCGGATCCGGGGTGAGCGCCCGCGCGGCGCACCACTGGGTGGCCGCCACCCGTCCCCGGTCGTTCCCGGTGGCGATCACGAATTCGACCAGGCCGAGCCAGCTCCCGTCGCTGCACCGCGCCCAGGCCAGCAGCCGGCCCGGCACGGTCCGGGTCAGATCCAGCCCACCGGCCTTGACCCGCATCGGCAGCGTGTCCCGCCCGAACCGGCCGCCGGGGGAGTGCGGGATCGCGAGCGAGAGCTCCACCAGCACCGGCTCCGGCGGCTCGACAACCCGCCGCATCGACGGGCTGAAGATATCGGCCCAACAGTCGAACATATGTGCGAACTATAGTTGACGTGTCCTGGAATGGAAGCGTCCGGTAGGTGCCGGTTACCGGTCGCGTCGGCGGTGGGCGGCGCTCGCTCAGGGGGCGAGGTAGGCGACCAGGGAGCCGATCAGGCCGTCCAGGGCGTCGTCGAGATTGCCGTAGGTGCCGAGGGCGCGTTCGGAGACGATGCCGCGCATGGCCGCGGGGATCAGCGCGGCCACCTGGCGGATCTTCGTCGCGTCCACGCCCAGATCCGCGAAGGCTCGCTCACATGCCTTGTCCCAGTTGGGTTTCCATGAGGCCAGTTCGGCGGCGGTGAGCGGGAAGTCGCGTTCCAGTTCGGCCTGGTCGCGCGGCAGTGCGGCGCGCAGGGTCTCGATGGCCAGCGATTCCGGGGTGCGCAGGCCGACGGCCATCACCCGGATCAGCGTGTCGACGCGTTCGCGCAGGGTGCCGTCGGGTTTCAGCCCGGCGGGCAGATCGCCGCGCTTGTCGGCGGTGTGCCGCAGCACCGCCGCCCACAGGCCGTCGATATCGCCGAACTGGTACTTGACCACTCCCCAGGTGGCGCCGATGTCGCGGGCGATCCGATTGCCGGACACGGCCGCGGGATCGCCGGTGGCCAGCGAGGTGATCGCCGCCTCCAGCATGCTCTCCCGGGTCGCGAGGCCACGCCTGTTCGCGCGCCGGCCGCCGATCGCCACATCTGTCACGAGGGTCGAGTGTACCGGCCCTGAGCAGGGGGTTCAATTATCACACAACCCTCTTGCATTCTTTCAAAGAGGGTTCTATGCTCAGTGGCGCCGAGTGGTCCGGGTCACAGCGCCCGGCTGGGGGTCGCCGGGCGGGCCCCTCGGGATCGGGAGGATCGAGATGGCGAGAACACCACTGTCGATGGAGCCCACGGGCTGGTTCCAGGTGGCGTGGTGCACGGAGATCGAGGTCGGTGCCGTGCACCGGATGAAGTACTTCGGCCGCGACATGGTGGCCTGGCGCTCGGCGTCCGGGCAGGTCACGGTGTTCGACGCCTACTGTGAGCACCTCGGCGCGCACCTCGGGTACGGCGGGCGGGTCGAGGGCGAGAACCTGGTGTGCCCGTTCCACGGCTGGGAGTGGAATCGCGAGGGCCACAACGTCTGCGTCCCGTACGAGAACCATCCCAACCGGGGTCGCCGCATCCGCAGCCATCCGGTCGTCGAGCGCAACGAGGCGGTCTGGATCTGGTACGACATCGACGGCCGCCCACCGCATTTCGAGATCCCGGACATCTTCACCGCGTTCGGCGACGACAAGACCGCGGCCGACTACTATCCGCCGGTGCCCGGCGCCACGCTGTTCCGGCCGGGCCTGGAACTGCATCCGCAGTACATCATGGAGAACGGCGTCGATTTCGCGCATTTCAAGTTCGTGCACAAGACGCCGTTCACCCCGGAATTCACCCGGCACGACTTCTCCGGCCCGGTGTCCTTCGTCGATTTCACCATCGCCTTCGATCCGGGTGTCGCCGAGGACGAGGTGGCCAGCGGCGTCGAATCGATCAACGCCGGACTCGGCTGCTCGATCACCAAGAGCTGGGGCATGGTCGACAACCGCACGATGCCGGCCGTCACACCGGTCGACGAATCCACCTCCGACGTCCGCTTCACGGTGTGGATCGGCCGCCGCCCCGGCGACACCGCCGGGGAGCTCAACCGCTACGGAAAGACGATGGCGGACTTCGTCATCGAGCAGTTCGCCGCCGACGTCGAGATCTGGGCGCACCAGCGGTACTCGGATCCACCGGGCCTGTCGCGCAAGGAATATCAGGGCTTCACCGCGTTGCGCCGCTGGGCGGCACAGTTCTATCCCGAGACGGTGAACAGAAAGGCGTCAGCACGATGAGCAACTCCGGGAAGATCCGGGTATTCCAGGTCGCCACCGGCAATCTCGGCACCGAGATGATCGGCCGCATCCGCGACCATCCGGATCTCGAACTCGTCGGATTGCACTGCTACACACCGGACAAGATCGGCCGCGACGCCGGCGAGATCGTCGGTATCGGTCCCGTCGGCGTCACCGCCACCGGTTCGGTCGAGGAGATCATCGCGGCCCGGCCCGATGTGCTCACCTTCCACGGCGTGTTCCCCGACGAGGATCTCTACGAGAAGGTGCTCGAGGCGGGCATCGACGTGGTGACCACCGCCGATTGGATCACCGGATTCCACCGCGACCGCAATCACGCGCATCCCTCCGGCCGCAAGGTCAGCGCGGTCATCGCGGCCGCCTGTGAGCGCGGGAAGTCCACCTTCTACGGCACCGGCATGAATCCCGGCCTGTGCCAGATCCTCGGCATCGTGCACACCGCCGACGTCGCCGAGATCGAGAACATCGTCGTCACCGAATCCGTCGACGTGTCCTGTCACCATTCCGTGGACACCTGGAAGGCCGTCGGCTACGGCCGCCCGGTCGACGATCCGACCATTCCGGATTCGCTCTACAAGTACACCGCGGTCTTCGCCGACTCCGTCTATCTGATGGCCGACGCCTTCGATCTCGAACTCGACGAGGTCGCCTTCCGCTACGAACTCGGCGTCTGCACCAAGGACGTCGATCTCGGCTGGTATCTCATGCCCAAGGGCTCACTGGGCGCCAGCTACATCAAATATCAGGGCATGGTCGACGGCGTGCCGCGCATCGAAACCCATCTGGAATGGCAGATGACCCCGCACACCGATCCGGCCTGGCAGATCAAGGGCTGCTACATCACCCAGGTGACCGGCGACCCGAACATCTACAGCAAGCACATGATCTTCCCGCGCAAGGGTTTCGACCTGTCGAATCCCGAGAATTTCGCGTCGATCGGCATGACCGTCACCGGCCTGCCCGCCCTGAACTCGATAAAGTCCGTGGTCGCCGCCCGGCCCGGCATCATCACCAGCGCCGACCTGCCCCTGCGCGCCTATGCCGGCCGCTTCAAGATCTGAGTCGCGCATGGATATTCAGCGAATCGGCGACACCCTGGAAATCCAGGCCCTGCTGAGCGCCTACGCGCGCGCGGTCGACACCCGCGACTGGGCGCTCTATCGCTCGCTGTTCACCGCGGACGCCGTCCTCGACTACACCTCGGCCCCGTTCGGCAGGAGCGGTCCCCGGGACGAGATCGTGGAGTGGTTGCGCGAGTCGATGGCGGTCCTGCCGATGACCCAGCATCTCGTCACCAATATCGAGGCGGATATCGACGGCGACACCGCGGCGGTACGGGCGCTGTTCTACAACCCCATGCGGTTCCCGGGTTTCGCGGAGCCGAGTTTCTGCGGCGGCACCTATCACCATTCGATGATCCGCACCGCCGACGGCTGGCGTAGCCGCGGTCTGCGCGAGGAGAACGCGTGGTTCACCAACAACCCGCTGACCGCCGGACAGTGATCCCGGACCGCCCGCGTTGACTCCACCGCACCGGTCCGGCGAAAATGACGGGATGTCCTCGTCACCGGCCGACCACCAGGCCGTCCGGCGCAAAACCGGACGGCCTCGCTCGACCCGCGCGCCCGAAGCCATTCACGCGGCGGCGGTCCGCCTGTTCTCCGAGCACGGTTTCAGCGGCACGTCGGTCCGCGATATCGCGGCGGCGGCGGGAGTCGACCCGGCCTTGGTCATCCGGCATTTCGGTTCGAAGGAAGCGCTGTTCCTGGCGGCGGTCGCGGTGGACCGCAGTGTGCGCGACATCGTCGACGGCCCGCTGGAAACCCTGGGCCGTGCGATCCTGAAGCGGCTGGTCGAAGACGTTCCGGACGACACCCGGAAGCTGTATCGCGCGCTGTTCGGCGCACTGGACCGGCCCGAGGTCCGGGCCTATCTGGAGACGTCGACGGCCAGACAGGTCACCGCACCCTTGATCGAACGGCTGCCGGGCCCCGACGCGGCCGTCCGCGCCGAGTTGATCACCGTCCAGATCGCGGGCCTGCTGATGAACGGCCGGATCCTCGGCAGCGGCGCCGGCCGGCGCCCCGACCCGCACGTCCTCGACATCTACGCCCGTGCCATCCAGGCGCTCATCGACACACCGGAAACATGATATCGGTCACTCCGAGTCGAGCGTTCTACCCGTGTTCATCTTCACCGCGGCACTGACATTGGCCTTCGGATCCTCGGTCCGTCCGGCCTCGGCGGCCTGCTGCCGCTTGGCCAGGACCCGCTCCACCACCCCGTTCAGCACCGACCCGAGCGGGAAACCGAGATAGTGGGTGAGGAAGATGGCCATCTCCCGCAACTCTTCCGCGGTCAATTCCTCGTTCTGCAACGCGGCATTGATCTGGATCTCGGCCGCATCCGGCAGATTCAGCGCCGTGACCACCGTCAGCGTCATCATCCGGCGATCCCGCCGCGACAATCCGGGCCGATTCCAGATGGTCCCGAAGAGGTGATCCACGGTCAGCGCGAAGTACTCGCCGGGCATGTCCGGCATCTCCCACGAGTACACCTGGTTCATCGTCTCCAGGCCCTTACGCCGCAATTCGTCCACGATATTCTCCGTTCCGATTCGGGGACAAGGATTTTCGTGACCCGCGTCAGGCGGGCCGGGACGGCATCTCGCCGCTGTACACCGCGCGCATGTGCGGCCGCGCCGCGTCGACGATCGGTACCTCGATCCCGGCGCTCGCGGCGAATTCCTGCACCGCGGCGAGATCCTTCTGCGCCAGCAGATCAGCCGAGGCGACCCGTTCCTCGGGCACGGTGATTCCCGCGGCGTGCACCTGCAACAGCGTCAACGGCGCCGCGCCCCCGTCGGTATCGCTGACCACCTCCAGCAGCCGCGACAGCGAGATACCGCCGGCGGTGGCGATGAGCGCCGATTCCCGCACCGCCGCCCACACCGAATAGGTCAGCGCGTTGCGCGCCAGCTTCATCGTCATTCCGGTGCCGAGTTCACCGCAGTACACGACCCGCTTGGCGAAGTCGTCCAGTACCGGCCGGGCCCGGTCGACGGTCTCGGCCGGCCCGCCCACCAGCACGGTCAGCCCGTTCTGCGCCGCCGCGGTGCCGCCGGTCACCCCGGCGTCGAGGAAGTCCACTCCGGCCGCCGCGCATACGGCGGCCAGCTCGCGCACCTCCTCGATGGCCACGGTCGACAGCAGTGCGACCACCAGCCCCGGATGCGCCGCCGCCAGCAGCCCGTCCGCCCCGGTCAGCACGGCCCGCGCCTGATCCGCGTCGAGCACCGCGACCAGGACCACATCACTGTCGCGCGCCACCTCGGCGAGCGTCGGCACCTGTGCCGGTACTCCCTCGAGCGAATCCGAGATCCCCGGCCGCACGTCGTACACGGTGGGAATCCGCCCGCGCCGCGCCAGGCTCACCGCCACGCCGCCGCCGATCATCCCGAGCCCGACCACGCCCGCGCGCAGTGCGGTCTCCGATGCCGTTGTCCCAGTTGTCATGTCGAGTGCTTCCTGTCCGGTCCACGCGGGACGGCTGTGATCACGCCCACATCATCCTGAGGTCCGGCGGGCCATTCTGTCAACGGCGTTGATGAAACTAGCTCCGGTCGAGCCCGAGATCCCGCCGGAACCGTGCCATATCGCGGAGCTTGTCGGCGAGACTCGCCTCGGGCCCGGAGTAGAACATCCACGGCATGGTCAGGACGTGCGTGACCCCGCCCTGTTCCGCGCGCGCGTAATCCGCCGGGGTGATCGCATCGGACAACGGCATCAGTACGGTGAACCCGTCCATGGATTTCCCTGCGGCCGAACGCAATTCACGCAGCCGGGCGGCCGCCGCGATCGCCTCGCCGGTCCCGAGCAGATCCCCGACCCACCCGTCGTACCGTGCGGCCCGCCGCAACGCCGCATCGCTGAGCCCGCCGACGAGGATCGGAACGGGCGGCGGCGAAGGCGTCATCTCCAGTTTCGGCGTGCGGTAGAATTCGCCCTCGAACTCCGTCCACCCCGGCTCCCACAACCGCCGCATCAATTCGATCATCTCCTCCGACCGCTTCCCCCGTTTCGCGAAATCGGCTCCCAGCAGATCGAATTCGTCCTTGCACCACCCCACCCCGACCCCCAGCTCGACCCGGCCGCCGGACAGCAGTGCCGCAGTCCCGATCGCCTTCGCCGCCGAATACGGATCCCGCAGTGCCGCAACATAAACCGTGGTCACGAACCGCAGCCGCGTGGTCACCTGCGCGAGTGCGCCGATGAGCACCCACGGATCCGGCCAGTCGGAGAACGGCTCCCAGCGTGGCCGCCCCGACCGCGTATACGGATACGGCGTGGTCAATTGCTCGAAGTTGACCACATGATCGGGCACCCCGAGTCCGTCGTACCCCAGATCGTCCGCCGCCCTGGCGATCTCGACGGTCTCCCGGGTGTCCAGAAATCCGGTGCTGATGTAGTATTTCACCCGCGTACCGCCCTCACGCCTCGACCGCGGTCGACAGCGCCGCGGCGATCGAGGCGGCGAATTCCACGGCATCGGTGGTCATTCCGTTGTGCGCCCCCGGGAACTCGGTGACCGCGACCCCGAGCCGGCGCGCGATCTCGACCGCCGGACGATACGGCAGGCACCCCCGCGTCTCCCGACCGGCGGCCAGGGTCAGCCGGTCGGCCACCGGTGCCAGCGCCGCGTAATCCGGTACATACGAGGTGAATTCGCGCAGCTCGTGCGCCAGCATGATCGGCGCGTTCACCGCACTGCGCTCCCGCCGCCGCACCTCCCGCGCCGGCGGATCACCCGCTTCCGGCAGCATCTTCATGGCCCCGCCGATCCCCGCGAAGAACCGCGCTCCCGCCGCCGCGGGCCCCTCGGCGTGGAACAACCGCACCACCTCGTCGACCATCGCACGCTGCTGCTGGGCATCGGGAAGTACTGCGAAACAAGGCGGTTCGTGCGCGACCAACGCCCGCACCCGCTCCGGATGCCGCGCGAGCAGATCGAGCCCCACGATGGCCCCGTTGCTCACCCCCACGACATACGCGGGCCCGGCGCCGAAATGCGCCAGCAGCCGGCAGGCATCGTCACTCTGCACCGCGACGAACTGATCCTCCGGTACGCCGCTGTCGAGTGCGCTGCGCGAATATCCCCGAGCGTCGAAGGCGACGACGGTGAACCGCCGCCGCAACTCCGCCGCGATCCCGTCGGCCGCACCGGCATCCCCGCCGCCACCCGGAATCACCAGCAGCACAGGCCCTTCCCCGCCCACCTCGTAGTACAGCGTGGCCCCGGGCACGCGCAGGAAACTCGATCTCGTCATTCGTCCTTCTCTCCGTGGACAGGCCAGTTCGACAACGTCAGATCCAACGCGTCGAGAATGCGTGGCCACGAGTCATCCGTGGACCGCGAATGCGCGAACCCACCCGCCGCCTCCAGCGTCGCGAACCCGTGAAAAGTACTGCGCAACAACCGAGCCGCATCCAGCCCGGCGTCGGCGCCGAGTCCGTACCCCCGCAACACCGACGAGGTCAGCTCGATACTGCGCACCAGTGCGGGCTCCCCGGCCACCTCGGCCGGATCCATCCGGATCTGCGTCGCCGCGTACCGCTGCGGATACTCCAGCACATAACCCCGATAGGCCCCCGCGAACGCCACCAGCGCCTCCTTCCCGGACCGCCCCGCCACCGCCGCCCCGATCCGATCGTTCAACTCCGCACTGGCCAGCAACGCCACCCGAACCCGCAGGTCGTGCAGATTGCGCACGTGCACATACAGACTCGGATCCTTCACACCGAAATGCCGCGCGACCGCCGACAACGTCAACTTGTCGAAGCCGATCTCATCGGCCAACTCGGCCGCGGCCCGGACCACCCGCTCGGTGGTCAACCCGGATCGGGGAGACATGGCCCTCCTTCCTGGTGCTCATAGGTTAAAACCTAATCATATTAGGATCAAGTCCGAGGGATGCCGCGCCTGTGGAAAGGGTGCGTGACACGCCCGATTGTGCTGGTAGGGGGGATTTTTCGCTGGCGTGTCTAGTTTGCGGGCCGGTATCATGGGAACATGCGTTCGATACCCGAGTGCGTCAGTGATCCCGCCACCGAAGCCGCCCTGCGCGCGCTGGAGATCGCCGCCGCCCAGGTCTCCGCCATGCCGACCCAGGCCCTGTCCAACCGTGACCGGCTCACCCTGATCCGCCGCGTCGAAACCATTGTCCGCATGTTGCCCGCCGCCGGGCTGCAATGGACCGCGCAGCTGCACGAACAATGGTCCAGCACCGAATTCGCGGCGAACAACCTCGTCGACACTCTTGCCGACAGCCTGCGTATCACCCCCGCCGAAGCCCGCGCCCGCACGCGTGCCGCCGACGACCTCGCCCACCACACCGGCCTCACCGGCGACACCCTCGCCCCGCCCCTGCCCGCGACGGCCACCGCCTACCGTGCGGGAGCCATCGCACCCGCCCACGTGAAAATTATTCGCGACGTCCTCCACCACCTCCCCGTCGCCGTCGACGCCGCGACCCGCGCCGACGTCGAGGTGATGCTCGCCGAGAACGCCCGCGAGCTCCGTCCGGACCAGTTGCGCAGGGTCGCCGACAAACTCGAAGCCCTGATCAACCCCGACGGTACGTTCACCGACGCCGATCGTGCCCGCCGCCGCGCCTTCACGATGAGCCGCCAAGGCCCGGACCTCATGTCGACCTGTACCGCCACCGTGGACCCCGAAGTACGCGCCTACCTCGAGGCCATTTTCGCCAAATATGCCAAACCCGGACTCCTGAACCCCGACGACACCACCCCCATGATCGAGGGTGACCCGGACGAGGCTGCCGTGCAACGCGACACCCGGAGCGCCGCGCAACGCCAACATGACGCGATCAAGGCCGTCCTGCGTGACGGTATCGC
This sequence comes from Nocardia sp. alder85J, assembly GCF_020176955.2. GTDB lineage: Bacteria > Actinomycetota > Actinomycetes > Mycobacteriales > Mycobacteriaceae > Nocardia. Next base: position 106,580 of record NZ_JAIUCZ020000007.1, on the reverse strand, counting down.
CTCCGGCCGCCTCGGGCAGCATCGTGGCCTGCCGGTCACCGTGATCGTCTCGATGACTCTACGAGAGCTGGAAGACGCTGTCGCACAGGCGATCCCCGATGGCCCACTGCCGCGGATCGCCGATCCCGCCGGTCCCGCCGTGGCGACCGGCGGGGGCGCGGTCGTTTCCGTAGGCGACGCCCTGCGCCTGGCATCCCATGCCCACCACTATCTTGCCCTGTTCGACGACAGTGACGGGCGCCCCCTGTACCTCGGCCGGAGCAAACGCATCGCCACCGTCGACCAGCGGATCGTGCTGCACGCCCGCGACATCGGCTGTACCTTCCCCGGCTGCACCAAACCCGGATACCTCTGCCAGGTACACCATCGCACCGAATGGTCTGCCGGTGGCGCCACCGACGCCGACCAGCTCACTTTCGTCTGCGAACCCCACCACCAGCAAGCTGGGACACATATCACCGGATGGGGCACCACGACCGCCCCCGGCGATCGGGCCGATGCTGGACGCACACAATGGATCCCGCCGGTCCACATCGATCCGGCCCGGCGACCACGCGTCAACATGTACCACCATCCGAGCGAATATCTTACGCACACAACAGAACCCGAGCACCGAAAACCGGGCTGACCACCTGCCCCGCCGACCGCCTCGTCCCCGGACGACGAGGCGGACATCGGCATGTCATCCTCGAATTGCTGGGGGTCACGCTGCGGGACTGGATTCCGTTGTCGGTGAAATGTGGCGCGGCCAAGCCCGTTTCCGTCACAGATACGGTGCTGTCGCCATATCGACACCCGGAGGTGCCGCACCCCGATGCCGATCCGAATACTCGAGCCGGCTGAGGTGATCCTGGCCGCTGCCGCTGCCGCTGCCCGATGTGTGCTCAATGGCAGCACCACCTCTGGGCGCCGATGCCGATCGCCTGCGGGTCCGCCGTGATGCCGATCGCCCTGGGCCAGCCGCGATACCGATCCCCTCAGGCTCGCTCGCGATGCGATCGGCCCGTGGGCCCGCTCGGTCATGCCGTCACTGTGGTCCGATTCCGGCCATATCCTCGGGCGTGGCAGAGCCGCCTCCCGCCGGAAACGCTCGAACTGCCGCTCCCGCGCCGACGGATCCGGCCTGGTATCGGCACAACATCGAAGCCACCCGCACCACGCAACCGATCTTCGCGGCGATGGCCGACAACATCCAGCCCTGTGCCTTCTGGCCCCGCCCGGTGGAATTCCGCACCCACGTGCGCAATTCGGTTCCAGTCCTGCTCGTGCAGTCGACCGGCGCTCCCTATCGGCATGCCCTGGGACTACATCGCGCCCTGCCCGAGCCCCGCCTGGTCACGCTGCGAAATACCGCATCCACATGACATCCGTACCGGGTTGAGCGACTGCCTCAACGGCATGGTCAATGCCTACCTGAGCGACGGAGTAGTTCCGGCCGAGGACAAGGCCTGCGACGCCGACGCGGTCGGATAACGCCGGCGGACCGATCGAACTTCGGCCGTCCGAGGCCGGTCGAGGAAGTCGGTGACGAGTCCGTCGAGGACATCCGGGCACATGCCTACTCCTGATCCTCCTGGGTCGAATCCTCTTGTGGCACAGTCACACCGGCGCGCTTCGGGGCCGCGCGTTTCTTCACCTTCTTGCCCCTCACGTCGTCGCCGGCCGCCGCGGCCTCCAGGCGTTCCAGGGATTCGCGGATCGTGTCGAGTTCGCGGCGGAAGTAGTCGCGGGTGGTGACCTCGCCGACGGCGAAGCGCAGGGCAGCCAGTTCGCGGGCGAGGAATTCGGTGTCGGCCTTGGTCTGGGCCGCGCGGGTACGGTCCTCCTCGAGGGAGACGCGGTCGCGGTTGTCCTGGCGGTTCTGGGCGAGCAGGATCAGCGGGGCGGCGTAGGCGGCCTGGGTGGAGAAGGCCAGGTTCAGCAGGATGAACGGGTACGGGTCCCATTGCAGGGCGATCACGAAGACGTTCAGGATGATCCACACGATCACGATCACGGTCTGGATCACCAGATAGCGGCCGGTGCCGAGGAAGCGGGCGATCTTCTCGCTGCCGCGCGCCATGGCCTCGGCGTCCCAGTCGAATCCGCGGAACCGGGATTCGACGGGTGTCTCCAGGCGCTGCCGGGCGGTGATCTTGGGCGAGCGGTCGCTCACGCGACGACCTCCCGGCGCGAGCGGGGCCGGTGGATGCCGTTCGGACTGGTCATGGCCGGTCTCCCGTTTCTTCCAACACGGGGGCGCCGTGCAGATCCTGCTCGTCTTCGTCCTGCTCGCGCCAATCCTCGGGCAGCAGGTGGTCGAGGACGTCGTCGACGGTGACGGCGCCCAGCAGATGATTCTCCGCGTCCACCACGGGCCCGCACACCAGGTTGTAGGTGGCGAAGTAGCGGGTCACCGAGGTCAGCGGGGCCTCCGGCCGCAGCTGGGCCAGGCCGTTGTCGACGATGCCGCCGACCAGGCTCGCGGGCGGTTCGCGCAGCAACTGCTGGAAGTGCACGCAGCCGAGGTAGCGGCCGGTCGGGGTGGCGGTCGGCGGCCGCACCACGAACACCATGCTGGCCAGTGCCGGGGTCAGCTCGGGATCGCGGATGCGGGCCAGCGCGTGGGCGACGGTCATGGACGGCGTGAGCACCACCGCCTCGGTGGTCATCAGGCCACCGGCGGTGTACGGCGCATGTTCCAGCAGCCGGCGCACTGGATCGGAATCCTCCGGATCCATCAGTGCCAGCAGCGATTCCGCCTCCGTCTGGGACAGCTCGCCGAGCAGGTCGGCGGCATCGTCGGGATCCATCGCCTCCAGGACGTCGGCGGCGCGCTCGGTGCCGAGCTCCTCCAGCAGGTGGACCTGGTCGCTCTCCGGCAACTCCTGCACCACGTCGGCCAGGCGTTCGTCGTCGAAGGCCGAGGCGACCTCGAGCCGGCGCTTGTCCGGCAGTTCGCGCAGCCGGTGCGCCACGTCGGCGGCCCGCAGGCCCTCGAACTGTTCCAGCAGCTGGGTGACGTCCTGACCCGGCGTGTCCAGGTCGGTGTGGGTGAGGCCGCGGACCTGCCCCCAGGTCACCACGTGCACGTCGCCGCGCCGCCGGAACCCGACGCCGGGTCGGCGCCGCTCGCGCACCGCGACCCGCGACACCACCCAGTCGCGGCTGCGGATCTGTTCGATGCCGAGATCGACCACCACCACATCGGTACCGGTCAGTTGCGGCAGCTCCGGATCGGCCACCTGCACGGTGGAGTCCAGGATCTGCGCGATGGCCAGGATCTCCCCGGGCCGTTGTTCGAACCGCCGCACACTGATCGTGCCGGTGTTCAGTGTCACCGCTCCCGGGTCGACGGTCTGCACCCGCAGCATCGGTACGAAGATCCGCCGCCGGGTGGGCAGTTCCACCAGCGCGCCGAGCACCCGTGGCTGCCGATCGTCGTATCGGATCGACACCACGATGTCGCGCAGGCGGCCGATGGATTCGCCGTCCGGGCCCAGTACTGCCAGGCCCATCAACCGGGCAGCGAAAACCTTGGTCGCTGTCATGTGCGCAAGGCTAGTGGGTCGGGTCCATCCGGAATGTCCGGCCCGTGCCGGTTGCCACCGGCAGTGGCCGCGGTCACCGCAGCGCGTCGACCAGTTCGGCGATGTCCGCGGGCGCCGCGGTGTAGCCGGGAAAGTAGCAGCACACCTCCCGGGCGTGTGGCGCGAACCGGTCCCGTAGCTGGTCAGCGCACTGCTGGGGGGTGCCGACCACCGCGAGCGTGGCCACCATCTCGGGGGTCACGAGCGCGCGCATCTCGGCGAATCTGCCCGCCTTCGACAGCGCGTTGAGCTCGGGCATCAGCTCGGCCCACCCCTCGACCTCGAGCACCGGCGCGTAGGCGGGGGTGGAGCCCTAGAAGGCGACCAGCCGGCCCACCCCGTCGACGGCCCGCGCCAGCTGTTCCTCGTCGCTGCCGATGGCGACCATCGCCTGCGCGACGATGCTGAAATCCGTGCCGTCGCGGCCCGAACGACGAAGTCCCGCTTCGATATTCGGGATCGTGCGGGTGGCGAAATGACGCTTCGAATGGAACGGCATGACCAGTACGCCGTCGGCCACCTCGGCCGCCGCACGGGTCATGAACGGCCCCAGCGCGCCGACGAGAACCGGCGGCGGACCGTAGGGATTCGGGCCCGGATCGAAATTCGGCGGCATCAGCGTGTGGGTGAAGAATTCGCCGCGAAAATTCAAGGACTGTTCACCTTCCCAGGCCGCGAAGATGGCCTTGACCGCGGCGACGGTCTCGGCCATCCGCGCGGCGGGCCGGTCCCAGCGAGCGCTGTACCGCCGTTCGATGTGCACCTTGATCTGGGACCCGAGGCCGAGCCGGAACCGGCCGCGGCTGTAGACCTGTAGGTCCCAGGCGGCATGGGCCAGATGCAGCGGGCTGCGCGGTCCGGCGATGGCGACGTTGGTCATCAGGTCCAGATCGACCGTGCCCGCGGCCGCCACCAGCGGGAAGAACACGTCGTGCGGTCCCTCGAAGGTGAACAGGCCGTCCGCGCCGAGGGTTTCGATCTCCCGGGCGTGGCGCGATACCTCGTCCGGTGAGCCGTCCAGCTGAAGATGCACCCGCACCGCAGATTTCCTCGTTCGTCTCGGCAGATGTCCGGTGTGACAGCAGGTCCGGATCAGCCGGCGACGGCGGCGGCCTCCGGCGCGGTGCCGACCGGCGCCGTGACCCGTGTGCCCGATCGGCCGAACAGCGCCGCGCTGCACAGGATCGCGATCACGAAGCAGACCACGGTGTAGCCGGCGTTACCGGTCGGGCCGCCGTGGCGGGCCCAGCCGTGGTTGGCGTGCAGGAAGTCCGGGAGCGCGGTGACCCAGAACAGTGCCAGCACAGCCACATACACCACCGAATAGGCCCGGACGACCGGATTCGTGTGCACCGGTACGACTTCGCCCCGGCGCAGCCGCCGCCACTGCACCACCAGCAGCACCGCGGCGACGACGCTCAGCACGATCAGCTCGGCGGCGTAGAGCACACCGCGCACGGTGGTGTCGTTCGCGCCGAACACCGTTGCGGGCAGCGGCAATACGAAGGTACCCAGCGCGCCCAGGATGCCGATCGCGACGGTCCGCCACACCAGCTGCGCCGCGGGCAACCGCCGCCCCGCGTCGACGTGCCGGCCGACGAACAGCTGCACGCAGAACGCCAGCGACATCGGCCACAGCGCCGCGAAGACCACGATGCTCGACAGCGGCACCGAATCGAACATCGGCTGGTTCAGCGAATTACCGGTCGACCACTCCCACCACTTCAGCTGCGGCCCGATCTGATCGAAGACCTCGTAGTAGGCGTGGTGGACGAAACCCACGCACACCGCCCCCGCGAGCACGCCGTAGCGCCGGAAGACACCCAGCCTGCGCACGGTTTCGAAGGCCAGCGTCGCCATGAACGGATAGATCGCCACGATGTACAGCGGCAGTCTGCCCCACAGGAAGTCGACGGTGAACACGTTGTGCGCGAACATCGTGTCGACATGGGCGCCGATGCCGAAGGCGGCCGGGAAGTACAGCGGCGGCTCGATGATGAACAGATAGGCGGTCGCGCCCAGCCACAGCACCAGATTGGTGGGATCGCCGTGGCGCCGCAGCCGCTGGATCGCGTAGCTCAGGGTCAGCACCGCGCCGAGGATCACCAGGACCTCGAGCACCGGCAGCGTCCAGTTCTCCAGGTGCAGCGGATTGCGGAATTCGACCGGGCCGCCCGCGGTCTTGCACGAGAAACCGAGTTCGGTCGCGAGTTGATCGAAGGTCGGAGAGCAATGGTCGGACATGGGTGACTCCGGTCTACTTCGACGTCGTCAGGTCGGCGGTGTACCACTGCGAGACGTCGTAGCCCGCGTCGTAGCGGCGGAACCAGACATCGGCGAGCGCGGGCAGCTTCTCGTGCGTCGGATCGTGTCCGGGCAGCTGACTGCGGACGATGCCGGACAGCGCGACGAGCTGTTCCCGCAGCGACAGGTCGTCGAAGGCGCGCGACAACGGGCCCTGATCGGGTGTCCCCAGCCGCGGCAGCCGGCGGCCCAGCCGCCGCCGATGCCGGTAGGTGGCGAACATCGCCATCGCGTCGACCTTCCGATCCGCCAGCGGCACATGATCGTTGAAGCCCTGGGAGGCGATCCGCACCATGCGCAGCACGTGCCGGAAGATCGACGGGGCCATCCGCATCCGGTAGAGATCGCTGCCGACCACCGAGTCGAAGATGATCAGCGCCGAACTGCGGTGTTCCACCTCCTCCACGAAATGCCAGATGAACAACGAGGCCACCCGGTCGTCGCCGGGCGCGAACAGCGTCGCCTCGTTGTCCAGCATCAGCTTGAACACCGGGGTGAAGGTCGCCTCCAGATCCGCGGTGTAGGCCAGCCGGTATTCCAGCGACGTGTTCGCGGTGAGGGCGTCGAATTCGGCGATCACCTCGTCGACGGTCTCGCGCAGGCCCGGATGGGCGCGGACGAGGGCGTTCACGTGCTGGCGGTGCGCGGTGGAGTGCTGGCCCTCCTGCCGCACGAAGGCGTCGGCCTCCTCGGCCACCACCGGATCGGTGATCCGCGGTTTCGCCTCGCGGATCATCTGCACGATCATCTTCTCGAAGCCGATCGCGAGGATCGAGACCGCATTGGCCATGGCCGAGAACGCCGGATTCTGCTCGTTCCACAGGAATGGCACGTCGTAGTCCGCGAAGGCGAAGCACATCTTCCGGACTTGCAATTCGGTCATCTGCTGTACCTCCCTCGGGCCGGCTCGCGCCGACCGATGGAGGCTATCATACAGACAGTCGTATGTTCGTATGATCACTTCCCGCGAGCGATTCCGGCTGCGGCACAATCGGCGCGCCCGCGCCCGTAAGATCTTTGGCGGACATTCGACCCGAGCCCAGGAAGCAGGCCAGTGGCACGACGACGGGGGTGGGGCGGTAGCCCCCCGGACAGCGACGAGGAGGCATCCCGCCGCATCGTCGCCGCGGCCGTCGAACTGATCGCGCGCACCGGCGCGGAGGTCAACATCGCCGAGGTGGCCGAGTCGCTGGGCGTCATCCGGCAGACCGTGTACCGGTATTTCCCCAGTTCGGACGCCCTCATGCAGGCGGCGGCGCTGGCCTCGGTGGACGGTTTCCTGGACCGGCTGACCGAACGGGTCGGCGGCATGACCGATCCGGTCGAGGCGATGACCCGGGCGGTGGTCTACACCCTCAACGAGGTGACCCGCATCCCGCACCTCGGCATCCTGATCTCCGCCGGGTATTCCAGGCGCCAGCCCGAGAGCCTCACCTCCGACGCGGCCCGCGCGTTCGGCATGACCATGATCCGCCGCTTCGACGTCGACTGGGAGCACTACGGTTACGACGACGCGTCGCTGGCCGAACTCGTCGAATTCCTGCTGCGGATCATGCAGTCGTTCTTCCTCGCCCCCGGCGATCCACCGCGCGGCGAAGCGGAACTCGAACGCTACCTGCGCCGGTGGATGGGCACCGCGATCCTCGCCCAGGCCGGTTACGACGCCTGATCACCGCCCGGCCACCCGCGCGCGACCTCAGGCGTTGCCGGCCGGATAGCGGGCGCGCAGTTCGCGTTTGAGCAGTTTGCCGGTGGCGTTGCGGGGCAGCGGGCTCATGTCGAAGAGGATTTCGGCGGGGACCTTGTACGGCGGCAGGCTGCGGCCGGCCAGTTCACGAATGTCCTCGGCGGACAACGAGATTCCCGCGCGCAGGGTCACCGCGGCGACGACCCGTTCGCCCAGCCGCGGATCGGGGACGCCGAAGACGGCGACCTCCACGAATTCGTCGCTCGCGGCGAGGACGGCTTCCACCTCGAGGCAGGAGATGTTCTCGCCCGCGGCGATGATGATGTCCTTGCTGCGGTCCACGATGTACACCAGGCCGTATTCGTCGACGTAGCCGATATCGCCGGTGCGCAGCCAGTTGTCGTCGAAGGTGCCCGCATCTGCGGCGCGACCGAGATAGCCGCGCGCGACGAGTCCGCCGTGCAGTTCCAGTTCGCCGATCTCGCCGGCCGGCAGCGGAGCTCCGGCCGCGTCGGTCACCCGCACATCCATGGTCGGGCTCATCGGGCCCAGGGTGTCGGGGAAGGCGGCGAGCAGGATGCCGTTGGCGGTGCACACGCTGCCCCCGGTCTCGGTCATGCCCCAGCCGACGCTGCGCTGCGCGGCGGGCAGCACGTTCGCGATGCGCCGGGATACGTTGGGCGGGTTGGCCTGCCCGCCGGGCGCGAGGTTCACCAGCGACGACAACCGCTGCGCGGCATCGGGTTCGGCCAGCAGTTCGTCGACGGCCATCGGCGGGCCCGCCACCAGCGTGAGCTTGTATTTCTCGACCAGGCCGACCGCATGCGCCGGATTCCATCGGCTCATGGTGACGATCTGCCCGCCGGTGCTCATCGCGATCAGCAGTCCGGCCAGGCCCGAGACGTGGAACAGCGGGAACACCAGCAGTGGGGACATCGCGGGGTGAACGACCGCAGATCGTCCACACCGATGCCGTACTGCCGGGACGCGAACCGGATGTTGCACTCGGTCACGAACTTCATGTTCAGCACGACGTTGCCGATGTTGCGGTGGGTCAGGGCGACACCCTTGGCCCGCCCGGAGGTGCCGGAGGTGAACAGCACCATACAGGTGGAGTCGGCCGTCGCCACCTGCTGCACATCGGCGTCACCGGCCTGGTCCAGCAGCGCGTCGATGGTCGGAACATCTTCCGGCCCTTCCGAGTTCGTGGCCACCAGGGCGACCGACGGCGCCACCGTGCGCAGGATCTCGATCCGCTCGGGGTCGGCGACGACGACCGCGCTGGGCACATCGGCGGTCGCCGCGGTGATCTCGGCCGCGCTGCCCCGGCTGTTGTAGAGTACGGCGACCGCGCCGAGGCGGGCCGTGGCGAACAGGGCTGTCAAATAGGCGGATTGGTTGGTCATCATGATGCCGACCCGGTCGCCGGGACCGACCCCGTACCGCTCGTGCAGGGCCGCGGCCAGCCGCCGGGCCCGGACCAGCACCTCGTGATAGGTCCGGCTGCCGTACTCGTCGGTGATCAGTACGTGGTCGGGGTAGCGGGCCTCGAATTCCGCTGCGGTCTCGTAGAAGTCCGGCGCCGCGGTACCGGTAGCTGCGCACGGTATCGCCGCCCAGGTCGACCTCGACGGTCTCGAAGGGGCTCCCGGCGGCGGTCAGCTCCCGCTCGAACTCTCGATAGGTCGCCATGACCTCGGCGGGATCCGACAGGTTGCTCTGGTACATGCGACTTCCTTCGAACGGAGCTGTTGCTGCCGGTCGCCGGTGTCGCGGATTCCGCGCCTGCGCACCCGGAATCGGTGCCGGTCGGGCACCCTCGGTGTGCCGCATACCGTCACGAAAACCCAAGGGGCGGCGTCATTCCGCGCGCCGCCACCAGTTCGGGACATAAGCTTGGACAGCTGTCTGGAAGATAGCACGGGTGTACCCCGCGGACAACGGAATCCCGCTGACCGGAACCGGCCGGGAATCAGGCGTTCGGATCCACGCGCAGCCCCGGCAACACGTAGCGCCGGAGGTGACGTGACACGGCCACCGGATCGTCCGGGTCGAAGGTGTCACCGGGTACGGTGCACAAGCTGATCAGCACCCGCGCCAGCCATTCGGCGGCCTCGGCCGGGTCGTGGCCGGGGTGGATCTCCCCGCGCGCGGCCGCGGCGCGCACATAGGGCAGCCAGAAGCCCGCGAGTTCGGGGACCATGCCCGAGACACCGGCGCCCGCGCAGGCCGCGAACTCCTCCGGCTCGGTCTGGCGCAGTCGCATCAGCAGGGTGCCCGGGTCGTCGTAGGCGCCGCGGCCGATGCGCACCCCGGTCGCCAGCTGTTCGGCGAAGCTGCCGACGGCATCCACCTCGGCCCGGGCGGCGGCGGACATCCGGTCCGCCAGCCGCACGATCGCCGCGCCCAGCAGGGCGGACTTGTCGGGGAAGTGCCGGTACAGCCAGGCGCGCGACACCCCGGCCTCCTCGGCCACCTCGCTGACCGTCGTGGCGCGAATCCCCTTGCGGGCCAGCAACGTCTGCGCGGCCGCGACGAGCCGATCGGTCACGTTGGTGGCAGGTGCCTCGGTCATGCGCCTCGCTTTCCGTGCCGGGTCGCCCGCAGCCGAGCATCGCGCAATTTCGCGAAAAACGTATCAGCAGCCGTAGCCGTCTGACATCCTGGCCCGAGTAGACAGATCTGCAAACCTGTCTACCGCCTGGAAAGGATCCATGGATGTACCAACCGCGAACCGCGGTGATCGGTGCCGGAATCAGCGGTCTGACTGCGAGCAAGATGCTCGCCGACTACGGCGTGCCGTACGTCACCTTCGAATCCTCCGACCGCATCGGCGGCAACTGGGCGTTCGGTAACCCCAACGGGCACAGCAGCGCCTACCGCTCGCTGCACATCGATACCTCGAAACATCGGCTGTCGTTCCGCGACTTCCCGATGCCCGAGGACTATCCGGACTTCCCGCACCACACCCAGATCAAGAAGTATCTCGACGACTACTGTGCCGCTTTCGATCTCGCGGCGAACATCGAGTTCCGCAACGGCGTCACCGCCGCGCGCCAGCTGCCCGGCGGCGGCTGGGAGCTGGAGACCCAGCGCGGCGAGGTGCGGCACTTCGATCTGCTGGTCGTCGCCAACGGGCACCACTGGGATCCGCGCTATCCCGACTTCCCGGGGGAGTTCGCCGGTGAATCCCTGCACGCCCACCACTACATCGATCCGTACACCCCGCTGGATTTCCGCAACCGTCGCATCCTCGTGGTCGGGCTGGGCAACAGCGCCGCCGACATCGCGGTCGAGCTGTCGTCGAAAGCGCTGAGCAACACGCTGCACCTGTCGACCCGGTCGGGCGCCTGGATCGTGCCGAAGTACATCGCGGGTCAGCCCGGCGACAAGTTCTACCGCACCCTGCCCTACGTGCCGACCTCCTGGCAGCGCAAGATCCTGCAGTGGGGCCAGCCGCTGACCGCGGGCCGGCCGGAGGACTTCGGCCTGCCCACCCCGAATCACGGCTTCTTCGAGGCACATCCGACGCAATCGGTGGAGCTGCCGCTGCGGCTCGGCTCCGGCGATGTGATCCCCCGGCCCGACATCGCCCGATTCGACGGCCACACCGTGCATTTCACCGACGGCACCAGCGACGACTTCGACATCGTCATCTATGCCACCGGATACAACATCACCTTCCCGTTCTTCGATCCCGCGTTCCTCAGCGCCCCGGACAACCGGATCGACCTCTACAAGCGGATGTTCGTGCCCGGTATCGACGATCTCGTATTCGCCGGATTCGCGCAGGCGGTGCCGACGCTGTTCCCGTTCGTCGAATGCCAGGCGCGGCTGATCGGGGCCTATGCGGTCGGGCACTACCGGCTGCCCTCGGAGAGCGAGATGCACCGGGTGATCGTGTCCGATCAGCAGCGCTACACCGGCCACATGCTCGACCGGCCGCGGCACACCCAGCAGGTCGACTACTTCCTCTACGAGCACGACATGCGGACCCGGGAGATCCCGGCCGGAGCGCGCCGGGCCAGGGCCCAGGGCGCGCCGCGGTGGGCCGCAGTCGCCGCCACGACGACGGGAGGCCCGCAGTGACCACCGGCGACCCTCGGCAGCTCTCCTTCATCAGCCACGGAACACGTTGCGACGCCTGGTTCTTCGAACCCGCCGGGCTGCCCGGCGGCGTGCCCGCGGTGGTGATGGCCCACGGCTTCGGCGGCACCAAGGATTCCGGCCTGGCCCCCTTCGCCCGCGCCCTGCGGGATGCCGGACTGGCCGTGCTCGCCTTCGACTACCGCGGCTTCGGCGGCTCCGAAGGCGAACCGCGGCAACGAGTCTCGGTCCGCGATCAGATGGACGACTATCGCGCCGCGATCGCCGCGGCCGGCGCGCAGCCGGGCGTCGATCCCGGCCGGATCGTGCTGTGGGGCATCTCGATGGGCGCCGGGCACGTGCTGAACCTCGCCGCCGATCGCACCGACCTCGCCGCGGTGATAGCGGTGGTGCCACTGGTCAGCGGTCCGGCCGCCGGGCGGGTCGCGCTGGCGCAGAACGGGCCCGGCGCGGTGGCCCGGTCCGCCGTCACCACGATCCGCGGTGCGGTCGCGAGCCGGTTCGGCGGCAGCCCGGTGCTGATCCCGCTGGTCGGCCGGCCCGGCGAGGAGGGCGCGCTGACCGCCCCCGGCTATTACGAGGACTATCTCGCGCTGTCAGGTCCGACCTGGCGCAACGAGGTCGACGCCGCGGTCGGGGTGGAGATGGGTGCCTTCCGCGCCGGACGCCACGCCGATCGCATCCAGGCGCCGGTACTGATGCAGATCGCCGACTTCGATCAGGCCGCGCCGCCGTACGCCGCCGCCAAGGTCGGATTCAAGGCCAGGGCCGAGGTCCGGCACTATCCTTGCGACCATTTCGGTCTGTTCCCCGGTCACCCCGGCTTCGATGCCGCGGTGGCCCACCAGATTCGGTTCCTGCAACGCCACGTGCTCGGTGAGACCGCCGTCGCGGGACCGGTGACACAGGAGGTCGGATGAGTACGGACGAGCCCACCGCGGTAGTGATCGGCGGTGCCTCCGGGATCGGGCTGGCGACCGTGCGGGCGCTGCTCGGCGAGGGGTACCGGGTCACGCTCGCGGATGTGAATACCGAAGCCGCGCAACGCGTTGCCGGCGAGCTCGGGGACCGGGTGACGACGGTGACCGTGGATGTCGCCGACGAAGCCTCGGTGGCAGCCTGTTTCGAGGCGGCGGCGGGCGCGCGCACCGTGGTCAACTGCGCCGGGCTGTCGATGCCGGGCGTCATCGTCGATCTGGAACTGTCGAATTGGCGGACCACCGTGGACGTCTGCCTGACCGGCACGTTCCTGGTCCTGAAGCATGCGGGCCGGCACGTGGCCGACGGCGCGAGCATCGTCTGCATCGCCTCCCTCAACGCCCGCCAGCCCGGCACCGGCATGGCCGGCTACTGCGCCGCCAAGGCCGGGGTGGTCATGCTGGTGGAGGTGGCCGCCCTGGAGATGGCCGAGCGCGGCATCCGGGTCAACGCCATCTCGCCCGGCCTGGTGGATACCCCGCTGGTGGCCGGGATGTCGCTGGTGCCCGGCCTGACCGAAGAGTACCTGGAGAACACCCCGCTCGGCCGCAGCGGCCGGCCGGAGGAGATCGCCGCCGCGGTGCTCTACCTGTCCTCCCCGCAGGCCACCTGGATGACCGGTTCCACCCTCGACCTCAACGGCGGCGCGCACCTGCGCCGCTACCCGGACGTCGTGGCCCGGGTGCGCGAGATGGCCCAACCGGACACGTAATCGGTTGCGCGGCAGCGTATTCGGTCGCCGCCAAGCCGGTCGGAGCATTGCAACCGGCCGCGACATCGTGACCGGCCGCGGCATTGCAACCGGCCGCGACATCGCAGCTGGTCGCAACATCTCAGCCGGAACCGCCAACGTGCCCGGACCGCGGTTCCGCACTCGGCGCCGGATCGCCCGCCGCCCTCCGGGCCGACGTCACAGAGAAGTGGGAGTGCGTGAAGATGCGTGCGCTGCAATTGGTCGGTCCGGGGACCTTGGAGATGCGTGAAGTGCCGGTCCCCGAGATCGGCCCCGGCGATCTGCTGCTGCGCGTGGGAGCGGTCGGCATCTGCCACTCCGACTCCTACGTACTGAGCCTGCCGTTCCGGCTGCGGGAGGACCCGCTGACAATGGGGCACGAGATCGCGGGCACCGTCGAGGCGGTCGGATCCGGTGTGACCGGCCGCAGCCCGGGGGAGCGCGGCCTGGTGTACCTGTGCTGGTCCTGCGGCGAGTGCCGGGAATGCCTGCGCGGCAACGAGAACGTCTGCCTGGCGGCGGGCCGGACCGCGATGCCGCCCTGCCCCGGACTCGGTCCCGACGGCGGGATGGCCGAATTCGTTCGGATACCGGCGAATTCGTTCGTGCCGATCGGCGATCTGGATTTCGTCGGCGCCGCACCGCTGGCCGATGCCGCGATGACCCCGTATCACGCCATCGCGGGGGCGCGGGACCAGTTGTATCCGGGTGCGACCGCCGTCGCGATCGGCATCGGTGGCCTGGGGCATCTCGCGGTGCAGATCCTGAAGGCGGTCGCCGACATCCGGGTGATCGCGGTCGACATCGCCGCGGACAAACTGGAACTGGCCACCGCCTGTGGCGCCGATCTCGGCCTGACGGCGGGCCCGGACACCGCGGCCCGCATCCTGGAACTCACCGGCGGCCGCGGGGCGGAGGCGGTCTTCGACTTCGTCGGCACCGAACCCACCGCCCGCCTGGCCACCGAATCGGTGGCGCCCAACGGCGCCTACCGGATCGTCGGGCTCGGCGGCGGCGCCCTCGGTCTCGACGCCGGCCCGGCCGGCGGCCCCGGTCTGCCCTGGGGCGCTACCGTCCGAAAGTCCTACGGCGGCACCAGCTCCGACCTCCGGGCGTCGGTCGTGCTGGCCCAGGCGGGCCGAATTCACGTGGAGGTGGAACAGTTCCCACTCGAATCCGGCCCGGCCGCCTTCGAACGCCTCGATCGCGGCGACATCCGCGGCCGCGCGGTGCTGATCCCCTGAACCCGGCCGACGGAATCGGTCACACCAGCTGCACGAGGCGCTGATGCGCGCCGACAGCCCGCCGGAGGTCGGCCCGCGACAACTCGTGCGGGCCGCATTCGCAGCTCGCCGGCAACCGGTCGGCGGCGAACCGGTCCCCGGCGAGCAGGTCGATGTAGCGTCTGCCGTGCCGCTCGGTGCGATGCGGCTCGTCGACGAAATCGCGACGCCCGTGCGCGTGCCCGCCGACTCTCGATTCGTAGACCGCGCCGAGCGTGGTGGCGAAGACGGTCGCGACGCGGTGGCCCCGCCCGCACCGGACTCTGAGCAGGGCGTGGCCGTCACGATCGCGGCCGAGGCGTTCGAGCGCGTGCAGAGCGGTCAGTTGCCGTTCGGCGGTACCGAGATCGGTGGGGCCGTTCATCGAATTCCTCCGGTCCGCCGAGTCATTCCGCGTTCTTCACTTCGACTTTTCTGATCTGCTCGGCGGGCTCGTGCAGCGGAACGCTGACAGTGAGGATGCCCTTGGCGTAACTGGCCTCCACGGCTTCCTCGTCCGCGCCGGGCGGCAGTGTCACCGCGCGGTAGAACGAGCCGTAGCTGAATTCGGACCGGCCCTTGTCCTCGTGCTGTTCGGTACGTTCGGCCTTGATCGTCAACTGATGCTCCCGGACCGACACGTCCACATCCTCGGCCGGATCGATACCCGGGATCTCCGCGCGCACCACATAGTGGCCGTCCTCGACCGCATCTTCCACGCGCAGCAGATGTGCGCCCCGGGTGGTCGGCGGGAAGTGGCCGGAGGTGAGGGCACTCCAGAGATCGCCGATATCGGGCAGTGTCGACTCACGGTGGACAGGAAACAGACTCATGATCTCCTCCTCGTGGGAATAGTCGTACCTCTCAATTGCACCGCCACCGGCGGCGGCGAACCAGGGCACGAGGTGGGCGCCCGGGTGGACTTCCGTCCCCGCCGCGGTGACAGAGGTCCCTCATCGGGCTGCGCGCGCGGTCGATCGGCATATATCGGACAGTCCAACGACCCTGTTCTGTCGGCCGCGGCCTGCCGATGATGGACGAACCGGACAGTTGCCGGGTTGTTCCAGGGAGGGCCACATGCGGGAATCAGGCACGACACCAGCGGGCGGATCCCCGCGGGAGCGCCGATGAGCAGGCAGGCGGGCGCACCACCGACCGGCGATCGGCCGCCGGCCCCGCAGCTCCCGCCGCATCGCGCGCCGTGGTGGGTCTGGCTGATCCCGATCGCGATCGTGGTCGCGGTGCTGGCGCTCACCGCATGGCTGCCCGGATTGCGGACAACCACGCCGAACGCGCGGGACCTGAGCTACAGCGAATTCCTCTCCGATGTCGACTCGCACCTGATCAAGACCGTCACGATCGAGTCGTCCGGAAAGGCATCCGGCACCGAGGCCGACGGGCACCGGTTCACGACCACGGTTCCGCCCCAGGCCGGTGCTCCGTTGCTGGACCGGTTGGAGAAGGCGGGTGTGACCATCACCGCCGCGGCGCCCGAGGGCGGCACCGCGGTCTGGTCACAGGTGTTGGCGTGGGTGCTGATCCTGGGCCCGGTCGTGCTGGTCTTCTGGTGGTTGCAGCGGGCAGGGAAGAGCGCCGTGGGCCAGGTCGGGGGTGCGCTGGGCGGGGTGGGCAAATCGAGGGCGAAGGTGTTCGACACCGAGCGCCCGGCAACCACCTTCGACGATGTGGCGGGTTATGCGGGTGCGAAGGCCGAGATCAGCGAGGTCGTCGATTTCTTGCGCGCGCCGGAACGGTACCGCCGCGCGGGCGCGGTCGCCCCGCGCGGGGTGTTGATGATCGGGCCGCCGGGAACCGGTAAGACATTGTTCGCGCGGGCTGTGGCCGGAGAGGCCGACGTCCCGTTCCTGTCGGTGGCGGGCTCGAGCTTCGTGGAGATGTTCGTCGGCGTCGGCGCGGCGCGGGTACGTGATCTGTTCGCCGAGGCCCGCAAACGGGCCCCCGCGATCGTATTCGTCGACGAGGTCGACGCGATCGGATCCCGGCGCGGTGGCGCGGGAGCGATGGTGGCCAACGACGAACGCGAACAGACGCTGAACCAGTTGCTCGCGGAGATGGACGGATTCGATCCGGCCTCGGGCATCGTGGTGCTGGCCGCCACCAACCGGCCCGAGGTGCTGGATCCCGCGCTGCTGCGGCCCGGCCGGTTCGACCGCCAGGTCACCATTCCGTTGCCGACGCTGGCCGAACGGGCGGCGATCCTGGCGGTCCACTGCCGTGGCAAACACCTCGCCCCCGACGTCGACATGCAGGTCGTGGCCCGTGGCACCCCGGGTTTCTCCGGGGCGGATCTGGCGAACCTCGCCAACGAGGCCGCGATCTGCGCGGTCCGCGACAACCGGGAGGTGGTCCGGGCGGCGGACTTCGAGGCCGCCCGCGACCGGATCCTGCTCGGCCGCCGGGAAGGATCCAATGTTCTGCTGCCCGAGGAGAAATACGCGGTGGCCGTGCACGAGAGCGGGCACGCGCTGGTCGCGGCACTGTCCGCGCACGCCGATCCCGTCGCCAAGGTGACCATTCTGCCGGCTGGGCAGACGCTCGGCACGACCGAACAGTTGCCGCTGGTCGAACGCCATCTCTACGGCGAGGACTATCTCACGGACACCCTCACCGTCCGACTCGGCGGCCGGGCGGCGGAACTGGTGGTCTTCGGTCACGGATCCACCGGGGCTGCCAACGACCTGGCTCAGGCCACGGAATTGGCGATCAAGATGGTTCGCGAATTCGGTCTGTCCGCCGCGCTCGGCCCGGTCGGCTACCCGCAGGGCGGCTCGGTATTCCTCGGCGGGAGCTCCACGGAGCTGTCCAGTCGCCCGTTCGCCGAAGACACGCAGGCGGTCATCGACACCGAGGTGTCCCGATTGTTGCGCGCGGCCGAGCGCCGAGCGATCGAGCTGGTCCGATCACACCGCGACACGCTCCAGCGGCTGGTGGACCTGCTGCTGGATACGGAAACCGTCGATGGTGCGGCCGTCTACGGTTTGCTGGGCAGGGCCGTCCCCGACGATCGCGCCCCGGGCGCCACGGTCGCGCCGCGGCGTGGTCCCGACCTCGCGCGCGACGGCCGAGCCGGGGAAACCGTGCCGGGGCGAGCATGACAGCCGATTTCCCCACGGACCGGAGAGGCCGCATCGCCCGATCCTCCGGTCCCGGTGAGGAGTTGATTGCTGCCGCGGAACACAGTGCCGCGCAACAGCGCTCGGACCATCCGCCGTTCGGCGAGCGGGGCCGGCGATTCGATCGGCGGTCGCCGTTCCAGATCGGGCTGGCGGCGTCGGCGGGGGTGGCCGTCACCTACGGTGCGGTGCGGTTGCTGGGTGCGGCCTCCTCGGTTCTCGTACTCGTCGGTGCGGCACTGTTCTTCGCATTGGGTCTGGAACCTGCGGTGGCGGGACTGACGAAGCGACGAGTACCGCGGTGGCTGGCGGTGAGCCTGGTGGTGGTGGCGGTCTTCGGTGTGCTGGCCGGGGTGGTCGCGGCGGCGATCACCCCGTTGGTACAGCAGACCCACCAGTTCGCCGCCCAGGCGCCGCATCTGCTCGAACAGGCCCGCAATCATTCCACCCTGCTCGGCCGGCTCAACGACCGTTTCCATGTGCTGCAACGGATCAGCGATGCGATCGACGGTGCCCGCGCGCCGGCGGTCGGCACGGTCTTGCGGGCCGGCGAGACGGTGTTCGGGGTGGTGTCCAACATCGTGATCATGGGCGTGCTGACGATCTATTTCCTGGCCGACCTGCCACGAATCCAGACGACGATGTACCGGTTCGTCCCGGATTCCCGTCGTCCGCGCGCGATTCTCATCGGCGACGAGATCATCGCCAAGGTCGGCGATTACGTCTTCGGCAATGTGCTGACCTCGCTCATCGCCGGGGCCGCGACTTTCGTCTGGTGTCTGGTCCTGCACGTGCCGTACCCCCTGTTGCTCGGGGCGTTCGTCGCGATCGTGGACCTGTTCCCCTACGGCTCCACCGTCGGCGGGATCGTGGTGGCCCTGGTGGCATTGGCCGTGTCGACTCCGGTCGCCGTCGCCACACTGGTGTTCTACTTCGTGTTCCGGCTGACCGAGGACTATCTGCTGACGCCCAGGATCATCGGCCGGGCAGTGCAGATACCCGGCAGCGTGACCGTGGTGGCGGTGCTCGTCGGCGCCGCGCTGCTCGGTGTGGTCGGGGCGCTGGTGGCGATTCCGGTCGCCGCGGCGCTGCAACTCCTGATCTCGGAACTGCTATTTCCCGCACTCGACGACGCGTGATCCCGCTTCGGATACGGTTATGGCCCGTCCGTGGTGCGCGCGGTGATCGTATAGGCCGTACAGAGTTTGGATTCGATGGTGATCGCGGGCGCGAGCCGGACGATCGGGAATCCGGTGCGCGCCGCTTTGCGCTCGATATCCAGATGGGAGAACGCCAGCAGGGTGCCGACCTCCTGGTCGGCGGCGTAACTCAGTGTGGCAGTGAGCAACTCGGTGGCGATCGGGCCCAGCGAGGACCCGGCGAACGGCTGCCCGGGAGCGATGGCGAACCGGGAGATCTCCCACACCCCGGGTCCGCGCGGTGCGGTGCGACCGGCCAGCGCGTGCGCGAAGGTGTCGCGGAGCATGTGCGGCCCCGTCGTCGGCAGCAGTCGGCAGCAGCCCAGCAGCGACCCGCGCTCGTCGGTCGCGAGGACGTAATGCGGTGGGAGATCATCGAAGTCGTCACGCTCCCGGCCCATGTAGGAGGTGACCCGCCAGCGCAGCCGCCGGGCGAACACCTCGTGACGCAGCCGGTACTGGGCATCGAGCAGATCCTCGGTCATGCCCGCGGCCCCGGGCGGCCCGGCGGCGATCCGGAGCCCGGATCCGAATTCGGTGGTCAGGGTGACTGTCGGTGAAATACGTTGCGCACTGGTGGAAGTCACGAGCGCACTGTCCGGCCGGTCTTCTCGCACGCACTGGATACGTAGACGGCGAGCGCGAAGTTCATGTGGGAAAGGTCATCTCGCGCCGGGCAAGGCAATCCGTCATCGGGCAAACCGATTTCCGGGGATTGCGCGTGGTGATCCGGTGAAAATCCGATCGGGGAGAAACCTGGGGGCCGCTGCGTGCGGCAAAAATGTCACTCATGTCAGAGGGGAACGGCCAGTTGACGATTCGGTCCGACCGCATTCCGGACGCGGGACGATGACACCACGGATGGAGCCGGGCGATTCCCGGCCGTGCTGATCGGCGTCGCCGGCTGTCAGCAGCCGGCGCCGATCCCCGCGGCAGCCCGGGGCCGCCTGCCTCTGGCCCTGACCATCAGCGATCCCGATCGCATCCGGTGGACCACCGTACCGTTCGAGGCGCTGCGCGAGGAGATCCTCGACAGTCGTGCGCGGGCCCGGATCCTGATCCTGGACCGCTGTTTCGCCGGACGCGCCTTCGAAGCGATGAGCGACCTGTCCAGTCCGGTAGCCGGGCAGACCGATGTGCGCGGCACGTACACCATCGCGTCCTCCTCCTCCCGCAACGAGACCTCGTTCGCTCTGCCATGTTCAATCTGGGCGATCTGCTGGAGCAGCGCGGTGAGCGGACGGCGGTGGTCGGCTGGTATCGCCGCCGTCGCCGAGGCCGGGAACTCCCGCGGGATGGCTCGGCTCGGGATACTGCCGAAGAAAACTCGGTGCCGCCGCCGGTAACCCGGCCGCGGAGAGCAATCTCAGGAAACTGCTCCGGCGGCGCGAGCGAGCGAAGGTGCTGAACTGGTTGCGGCACATGATCGGTAACCACTGACCACCGGACCCGCCGTCATTCGCGGAACCCCTGATAGGCCGCCATCAGGATGCCGAGGGCGCGGGCGTAGTCGTCCTCCCACAGCACCTGATTCATCACGAACGCCACCGTCATCCGGCGATCGAAATCGTTGAACACCAGCGAACCGCCCCAGCCGCCCCAGAAACAGGTGCGTCCTTCGATCCGGTAACCCAGACCCCAGCGGGCCGGCTGGCCGAGTACCTCATCGACGCCCCGAAACTGTTCTTCGAGAACGCGTTCGCATCCGGCGGGGGAGAGCAGCCGGACCCCACCCGGGCCGATGCCGTCACTGACCAGTACCGATTGCACGGCGGCGACCGAGCGGGCATTGCCGTGCCCGTTCACCGCGGGTATCTCGGCGCGGCGCCAGGCCGGGGTGTTGGCGTCGGAGACGCCGACGGCGAACCCCTCGGGCTTGTCCCCGTCCGGCGCGGCGAGCAGCGGCGCGACTCGATGATCGTGCTCGGCCGCGAGCCCGATGTGGAAATCGGCGCTCAGCGGCCCGGCCACCTCCTCCGCGAAGAAGGCGCCGAGACTGCGGCCGCTGACCCGCGCGACCACCTCACCCACCAGATATCCGTAGGTGAGCGAGTGGTATCCGCCGGAACTGCCGGGCTCCCAGCGCGGCGCCTGGGCCGCGAGCCGCGCGGTCAGCTCCGGCCAGTGGTACAGATCCGCGGCGGTGACCGGAATGTCCCACTCGGGCAGCCCGGCGGTATGGCCCAGCAGGTGCCGGACCAGCACCCGGTCCTTGCCGGCGGCCGCGAACTCGGGCCAGTAGCGCGCGACCGGCGCCTCCAGATCGAGCTGTCCGCGGTCGGCCAGGATCAGCGCGCACAACGCCACCATGGTCTTGGTCGTGGACCAGACGTTCACGATCGTGTCCTGCTGCCACGCGACGGTCCGCGCGGCATCGGTCCACCCGCCCCACAGATCGACCACGGGTTCACCGTCGACGTACACCGCCGCCGAGGCGCCGACGTCGCGGGCGTCCAGTACGGCCGACAGCGCCTCGGCCACCGCCCCGAACCGCGCGTCGGCATGCCCCTGTAACTCCGCCATGGCGGCAAAGTAGCTCCGGGCACCGTGGCGGCGCCATCGAATTTCGACCGTGGCGGCGCCATCGAATTTCGTAGTCCCGGGGCGGGTGGCGGGGGCCGGGCTTCGAGAGCCAACCGGACGCGGGCAGCGGGTGACACCCGTTACGGGGACTGCCAGACCCTCCTTCCCGGCTCCGCGGACGTTTACTGTGGCCGTCGGATCGTGTGGATCGCACCGATCCACCCTTGGATCGCAGAGAAAGGACACGTCATGCGAGGCACCGTTCTGCACGCTCCCGGCGACATCCGTTTCGAGCAGCGGCCCAACCCCCGCATCGAGGAGCCCACCGATGCGATCGTTCGCACCGTGGCGACCTGCGTCTGCGGGTCGGACCTGTGGAACTACCGGGGTATCAACGAATTCACCGGGGCCCGGCCGCTCGGTCACGAATACGTCGGCGTCGTCGAGGAGGTGGGGGCCGCCGTCACCACGGTGACCCCCGGGCAGTTCGTCGTCGGCGGCTTCGCGTACTCCGACAACACCTGCCCGAACTGCCGCCACGGTTACCAATCCGTCTGCACGCACGGCGGTTTCATGAGCACCTGCCAGGCCGAGGCGTTCCGCCTCCCGCAGGCCGACGGCACGCTCGTCGCCCTGCCCGAACATCCCGATCACGCGCTGGTCCCTAGTCTGCTCGCGCTGTCCGATGTGATGGGCACCGGCTGGTTCGCCGCCGTGGCCGCCGAGGTGCGGCCCGGCTCCACCGTGGTCGTGGTGGGTGACGGCGCGGTCGGGCTGTGCGCGGTGCTGGCCGCGCAACAACTCGGCGCCGCCCGCATCATCGCCATGAGCCGGCACGAATCGCGCCAGAAGCTGGCGCTCGATTTCGGGGCCACCGACATCGTCACCGAGCGCGGTGCCGAGGGCGTCGCCCGGATCCGGGATCTCACCGACGGCGTCGGCGCCGATGCCGTCCTCGAATGCGTCGGCACCGGTGAGGCTCTGGTCCAGGCCCAGCAGGCCACCCGCGCGGGCGGCACCGTCGGCTTCGTCGGCGTCCCGCACGGGGCGGAGCTCCAGGTCCGGGACCTGTTCTACCACCACGTCGCACTGCGCGGCGGCCCGGCGCCGGTACGCCGGTTCCTGCCCGATCTGATCGATCGCGTGCTCGACGGTCGGATCGAACCCGGGAAGGTGTTCGATCTGACCCTGCCGCTCGGCGAGGTCGCCGAGGGTTACCGGGCCATGGACGAGCGCCGCGCGATCAAAACCCTGCTGCTTCCCTGAACCCGAGAGAGGATCTGCCATGCACTATGTGAAACTCGGTGGCCGACTGGATGTTTCCCGCATCGGGCTGGGCACCATGGGAATGTCGTTCGCCTACGGCAGCGCCGGCCGCGACGATGCCGAATCCGTGCGCACCATCCATCGCGCGCTGGATCTCGGCGTCACGTTCGTCGATACCGCCGAGGTCTACGGCCCCTACGTCAACGAGGAACTGGTCGGGCAGGCCCTGCGGGGCCGTCGTGACCAGGTCGTCCTCGCCACCAAATTCGGGATGATCTCGCACACCGGCCGGGCCCCGGGGACTCTCGACAGCAGCCCGGACAGCCTCCGGGTCGCCGTCGACGGATCGCTGCGCCGCCTCGGCACCGACTACATCGACCTCTACTATCAGCACCGCGTCGACCCCGCGACTCCCATCGAGGACACCATCGGCGCCCTCGCGGAACTCGTTGCCGCGGGCAAGATCCGGTACATCGGACTGTCGGAGGCGGGGGTGCGGACCATCCGCCGCGCCCACGCCGTGCACCCGATCACCGCGGTGCAGTCCGAATATTCGCTGTGGACGCGGGATTCCGAGCCCGAGCGGCTGCCGTTGCTGCGGGAGCTCGGTATCGGATTCGTCGCCTATTCCCCGTTGGGGCGCGGATTCCTCACCGGCGCAATTCGATCGGTGGACAGTCTGGCCGCGGACGACACCCGCCGATCCAATCCCCGTTTCGCCGGCGAGAATTTCGACGCGAATCTGGCGCTGGCCGACGAGGTCCGGCAGATCGCCGCGGACGCCGGGGCGACCCCGGCCCAGGTCGCGCTCGCGTGGCTGCTCAGCCGCGGTGACGACATCGTCCCGATCCCCGGCACCAAGCGGGTGTCGCGGCTGGAGGAGAACATCGGCGCGGACGGCCTCACCCTCACCGCCGATCAGCTCGCCCGGCTGGACGGTCTCACGCCGCCCGCCGGCGACCACCACACCGCGGCGCAGATGCGGATGATCGAACTCTGACAACGGTATTCGGGACCGCCCGCCACGGGATCGCCGTGGCGGGCGGCCGGCCGGGTCTACCGTGAGCGGCGACTCTCGGGATGGCTCAGGGAGGGTCTCCATCCGGCCGATGGCCTGCTGACGGGCCGTCGGCCGGGCTCACGTAGTTCCTCGGCCCCGCGTGCTCACAGCCCGATCAGGCCGAGCAGTGTCGCCAGCAGCGTAGTGAGGAACGTGATGATCATTGTCTTCACCCCCTTTCATCTCTGTCGTGGGGTTCGCAGCGACCTCGATGCCAAGCTGTCGCTGTAATTCCATGAAACGCCTTTCCGAGTCACGGCGCGCTGAAAATCTCCATATTTACTGACAAATTGCTGTACTCTCCATTCGGAGGGGCGGAAATCGAACTGGACATTATCGAAATTCGGGCGAATGCCGTCACCGGGTCCGACTTGCCGGTCGGAATGCGCGCCATTCGGGAGTAATGGCCGGCCACCTGATTTCGGCCGCGGATCAGGCCAGGGCCAGATGCAGGTGCAAAGTCGTTCCCGCCGGGCGGGTATGGATGCGTACCAGGTCGGCGATCTGGTTGATCAGCAGCAGTCCGCGTCCGCCGGGGGTGAGCAGCGAGGCGGGCAGGCGTCCGATCAGCGGATCGGCGATGTACCCGCGGTCCCGGATCTGGCAGCGGAGTTGGGCATCGACGCACCACAGCGCGAGTGTGCCGCCGCCACCGGCATGGACGACCGAATTCGTCGTCGCCTCGCCGACCAGCAGTTCCACATCGGCGACGCGTTCCTCGCTCATCCCGTGGCGGCGGGCGAAATCCGTGGCCGCGCGCCGGGCCTGCGGCAAGGAGTCACCGTCGAAGGCGAGCCGCACGGCCGTCGCCGGTGGTTCGGGCAGCCGCCGATTGCCGGACTCCACGATCCGGCCGGGATCGTAGGCATCGCTGACGGTCTCGCCGCCGGCGTCGATCATGTGCGGATGGGTGGCCCACGCGTCGGCGATGGCCTGCGCCGGCAGCGCCGTGATGTCGTAGGGGCAGAGGATGGTCACGTCGCGGTCGGCGAAGGCCGCGTTGATCAGCGCCTCGTGCTGGATGCACGCCGGATATTCCAGCGCCGAGCGCGCGGCCCACACGGGTTCGCCGATGATGCGCACCCGGGTGGCGGGGTGTTCGTCGGCGAAGGCGCGCAGCACCCCGGGGATGATCCGGCCCGGATTGCGGCCCGCCACGGTCATGTCGAGCAGCCGGACCGCGGCGGCATCGGCGCCGAGGGCCGCGCGCAGCAGTGTCAGATTCGCCGTCGGAACCGCTACGGCCACCGGTTCGCCCGCGGCCAGGCCCTGCCGGACGAAACCCACCGTGCCCGCCAGATATTCGTCCCGATTCCGGTACAGGAAGGCCGGGTGGTGAAACGGATCGGCCACGGATGCGCTGCGGGTCGGGTCGATCATGGCTGGGACACCTCGGGAGCACGCGCGGCGGGCCGGAAATGCCGCAGGATGTAACCTGCCGACAGTCTAACGGGATGCCCGCGGGCACACCCGCGCGGTCGGCGGTCGGCTAGGGTGACACCTGATCGGCGTCCGGTCGGTGCTCGAGCAAACGGCGCCACCGGCGACCGAGCGGCGCAATGATCGCATGGAGGAACAGGTCGTGGCGGATGACGAGGTCGCGCGGCTGCTGACGGTGTCGCGGAGCCGGTCCGGGGATACCGTCGTGGTGGCCGCGGAGGGCGAGATCGATGTCACCTCGGCGCCGCAGCTACAGGCCGAACTCGAGCAGGCGCAGGACGACGGCGCCGCGATCGTCGATCTGTCCCGGGTGGTCTTCATGGGGTCGGCGGGTCTGAGCGTGCTACTGGCCGCCGCACAGCGCACCGGCGCCGGCCCGCTGCGCGTGGTGGCCTCGTTCCAGGTGCGCCGGCCCATCGAGGTGACCGGTCTGGACAAGTCCCTGGCGCTTTTCGAATCCCTCGACGAAGCATTGCGTTCGCAGCCGTGACAAAAGGCGTTCGCACGATTAGCAGATGATTTTCCGGTCGCCACTTTCGGTCGTGGCGCAATGGTTTACCCCCTCGTCCGTCGGCATGACATCTCGGGTTTCCACGGCGGTCAGGCTCACGACCGCGCCCCGGCGACCTCGTCCCGCATGCCGTGTTCCACGCGTGGAAAAGCCAACCAAACGGCGACGGTCCGCTCGGTGACTGCGATCGCGTCGTCGTGGCGGTCGGCCGCGCCGACAGCGCAGGCGAGGTTCGGTGACGAGGTCGAGTTTACCTACGCCGAAGTGCGACTGAATAATATTAGAAATCATTAAGTATTGGCGCACGCTAGTGGCCCGGTCGGGTGCCCGGCACGTGGCACGATGAGCCCATGACCGATGCCCGCGACGCCGCCGCCTCGGCCCGGGAGGCCGACCCGCCGGCCGGTGGTGACGCCGGTTCGACGACACGGGAGCGGATCCTCGAGGTGGCCGGCCGGCATTTCGCCGAGCACGGCTACCGCCGGACCTCGGTCGCGGCGGTCGCGCGGGAGTTGTCGCTGACCCCGCCGGCGGTCTACTTCCACTTCGCCGGGAAGGACGAACTGTTCGTCGCCGCCTACGACCGGGAGGCCGGTCTGCTGTGTGATGCGGTGGTCGGCGCCGACGCCGAGATCGCCGAGTCCGACCTCTGGGATCTGTTCATGCCGAAGATCATCACCAACCTGCCGCGCCATCCGCTGGTGCTGCGGGTGTTGCGCGGTGAGGAGCCGGAACTGGTGCCCCGATTGGCCGCCGGTGAGATCCCGTTACGCCTGCGGGTGGCCTTCGTGGTCGCGCTGCGCAAGGGTCAGCAGCAGGGCCGGGTGCGCATGGACATCGACCGGGAGCAGATGGCGATTGCGATGGAGGCGATCCTGCTGGCGCTGCTGCTCACCGCAACCCAGGCGGGTGGTGTGGGTTCCGCCGAGCGCGCCGGTCCGGTCCGCGCGCTGTTGCAGGCCGCACTGCGACGCTGAGCCCTCCGCCACACGGGGTTGCTGTATTGAATGATTTGAGGAATCATTCAGTCCTGTTGCAGGAAGGCGGGACGACGATGGCCATCACCGATCCGAATCGGCGGCAGCTGCTCGCGATGCTGGCGGCCGTGGCGACGGTGCCACTGCTGTCGGCCGGGCCGGCGGCGGCGGATACGCCGCGGCGCAACATCCTGATCCTGATGACCGACCAGGAACGCGCACATGTGGTCCTGCCCGCGGGATTCGCCCTGCCCGCCCGCTCGGCACTGGCCGAGCGCGGAGTCTTCTTCGGTGCCCACCACACACCCACCGCGCCCTGCTCACCGGCCCGGTCCACCATCTTCACCGGACTGCACGCGCCGGTGACCGGCGTGATCGACAACGTCGGCAACAGCGAGTACACCTCGCCCCAGCTGACCGGCGGCCTCGGCAGTCCCAGCCTGGACACCGCCGTTCCCACCCTCGGTACCCTGCTGAGGCAGGCCGGCTATCACACCGCGTACATCGGGAAGTGGCATCTCAGCGATCCGGTGGGAACCACCCCGGACGCGTTGTCCGCGTACGGCTTCGACGAGGCGATCGACATTCTGGGCGGGGGTTCGCCGGACGAGGGCCTGCACAACGATCCCGGCGTGGCCGATCGCGCCGTCGCCTGGCTCGACCGGCACCGCGACGATCGGCAGCCCTGGCTGTGCGTGGTCAGTTTCGTCAATCCCCACGACATGATGTTCTGCCCGCGCTTCTACCGCCTGGCGGACGTGCCCGACCACGGCGCGGAGGTGCCGGTCAACTTCGAATCCGATCTGTCGGGCAAACCGCGGGTGCAATCGCTGTGGCGCGTCGAGAACCAGGCCGTGGGCGGGCCGATGCCCACCGACCTCGCCTCGGCGGAGGCGAAAACCCAATGGCGGCAATGGGGTAACTGGTACCTGGAACTGCTGCGCAACACCGACGACCTGATGGCCCGCGTGCTCACGGCGCTCGACGATTCCGGGCGCCGCACCGACACCGTGGTCGCCCAGCTCGCCGACCACGGCGAAATGGGCGGGGCGCACGGCCTGCGCCAGAAGGGCGCGATGATCTACCGGGAGAACCTCAATGTGCCGCTGGTGATCAGCGATCCGGATCGGCCTGCCGGGCACGGCAGCACCGTCGACACCCCGACCTCCCACATCGATCTGGTTCCCACCCTCGCGGCGCTGGCCGGAATCGACGCCACCGGGCTCACTCGCACCCACGGCATCGATCTCACCCCACTGCTCACTCCCTCCGGTACCGCCACGGCCCGGGACGCGATTCTGGTGACCTCGGACGCCAAATCCAGCGGCGGCCTGCCCGGCGTCGAATACTGCCTGCGCGGAGCGATCACCGATCAATACAGTTTCGCCCGCTATTCCACCGCCGAACACCTCGGCGGACCGGATTCGGACCGGGTATACGAACTCTACGATCGCCGGAACGACCCGTACGAACTGAACGATCTCGCCCGGCAGCCCGGCTCCGCCGCATTGATAGGCCATTTCAATTCCCTGGTCGACGAACTCGCCGCCCGGCAATTGGATGCGACCGGCTGACGTGACTCTCGAATATTGTGATCCGGTACGGCTCTGTCACCGCACCGGAATTTCCGCGTTCGAATGTTGTTGACCGGCAAGTTTGTTCGGATATCAACCCTGACGCCGGTCGCACCACTGGCGCGGTGAAGTCGTATCTCGGGTCCGAGCGGCTGCCCGGAAGATTTCTCGTGAAATTCTCTTGTTCCTCTGACGCGATCGTAGGGACCGGTGTGTCCCAAGCGGGGTGAACGTTTGTTGAGGAAATTAGCTTTCGGTGAGAGTGCGGGCGCGAGCGTTGTAGTGGCGGGTCTGTGTATTTATTGTCGAAGTCGGTCCTTCGAAAGGTCGGCGACAGAATGTCGTGGCCGGCGAAAAACTGTTCTGCGGGGGACCTCCGAGGAGAGGAAATCATTATGAGCACCAGCCGAACACATCGCAATTCCGTCCGGGGACTCGCGCTGCGCGTCGCCGCCGCCGGCGCCCTGGCGGCCCTGCCGCTCACGGTGGCGGCGGGCGCCGCATCGGCCATTGATCCCGGCCCGGGTATCGGGGTCGACGGGCCGGGCGTCGTCGTACCGCGCGATCCCGGCCCGGGTGGTCCGTGCACACCCGACGTGGGCCTGCCCGGGTGCGATCCGGGGCCGGGCATCGGGGTGCCCGGCCCGGGGGTGGTGGAGCATCGTCCGACCGATCCCGGGCCGGGTATCGGCGCACCGGGGCCCGGGGTGTTCCCCAGTGCGAAGCCCATTCTCGATCCGGGCCCGGGTATCGGTGTGCCGGGGCCCGGGGTGTTCGTGCCCCGCACCGGTTCCGCCGACCCGGGCGCGCCGGGCCTGGGTGCGCCCGGCCTGGGCCTGCTGCCGGGACTGGGCTGGGGCCTGCCGGGCCTCCCCGGTCACCCGTTCCTGCGCCGCTGATCCGCTCACATCCGGGCCGCGCCACTCGATGCCGAGTCGGCGTGGCCCGTCGGCCGTCGTCATGTCCGGGGAATGCGCTGTGCGGTTCGATCGGGTTCGCCCGGGCCGGGGTACGGGGTACCACCGAATACGGCGGTCGCATCGGCCCGGACGGCCTCCGGGAACCGGCCGAACGTGGTCTGCTGTCCGGGTGCGCCGACGGCAGACCACGTTTCGTCCCGCGCGGGCCCGGTGGTGGCCGGGCTATCGGTCCCAGGTGACCGGAAGTTCATGGGTGCCGAGGATTTTCGTATCGGACCTGATGCGGATGTCGGCGGCGGGCACGGCCAGCCGCAGGGTCGGAATCCGTTCCAGCAGTGCGGAGTACACGACCTGTAGTTCCAGCCGGGCCAGCGGTGCGCCCAGGCAGACGTGCAACCCGTGCCCGAAGGTCAAGTGCCGGTCGGCATTTCGCCGGATGTCGAATTCGTCCGGGGCGCTGAACACGGTCGCGTCCCGATTGCCCGCCTCGGTGGCGAACAGCAGCAGGTCGCCCGCGGCGATGTGCCGGCCGTTGATCTCCATGTCCGCCGTGGCGGTCCGGGGCAGATTGCCGATGATGTCGAGGTACCGCAGCAGTTCTTCGACGGCCTGCGGCATGAGCCCGGGGTCCGCGCGCAGCATCGCGAGCTGGTCGGGATGTTCCAGCAGCGTCAGCAGGCCCAGTCCGATCATGTTTCCGGTCGTCTCGTGTCCGGCCATCAGCAGCAGTGTCGACATTCCCGCGACGTCCACCGGTGTCACCGCGCCGGACCGGACATGCTGGGCGAGCAGGCTGATCAGGTCGTCGCCCGGATCGTCGATTTTGCTGCTCACCAGTTCGGCCAGGTACATCATGACCTCGCCGATCGCCGCGCCGATCTCCTCCGGGGTCTTCCCCGCCGCCAGCACGGTGCGGGTGCGTTCCTGGAAGAAATCGTGTTTGTCGTAGGGAACGCCGAGCAGTTCGCAGATGACCAGCGACGGCAGCGGCAGGGCCAGCGCGTCGACGAGGTCGACCGGTTCGGTGGCGGTCAGCATCGTGTCGATCAGTTCGTCGGCGATCCGCTGGATGGCCGGGCGCATCGCGGCCATCCGCCGGGGAGTGAACTCGCGCGCGAGGATTCGGCGCAGGTCGTCGTGCTCCGGGGGATCCATGGCGACGAAGAAGCCCGGAACGGCCTGGTCGCCGTCGTCGCCGCGGGTGGAATCGTCGATGCCACGCACGCTCATTCGCGGATCGGCGAGCCCGGCGCGGATGCTGCGGTAATCCGTGACGAGCCAGCCGGGCGTGCCCTTGAACGTGACCCGGGTGAGGTCGCCACCGGTGCACTCCCGGTAGGTGTCGGCCGGTGCGAAGGGGTGGGAGCGGGGGAAGGGGAACGCCGGGCCGCCGTCCGGCGTCGCGGTGTCGTGCGGTTCGCCGACGATCTCGGTCGTTCGCTGCGGTGTCATGGCTGCTCCTTCGATGGAGTGCAGGCGTGCGGGATCGGCCGGACGGCGGTGACGGTCGCGCTTCCGGCGTAGGACTGGCTGGCCGCGGCACGTCCCCGTCCGGGTGTGACCTGAGACATATTGTTAACGTCGATATCGTGGCATGGCTGTCCAGATCCGTCAATGCCGGAGTTTGTTCCGGGGTGGCCGCGGGTGCGGTGCGAGACAGTGAAGAGGATGGTGTGAGTCACCAAATACGCTGCAATACATGACATTTGATGATGCGGTCGCGGGTCCCTGGGAGGGATCCGGTCTCGGACCAGGGTTCGGTCCGATGGTTGTCCGCCGACTCGATCGACTCCAATTGTTAATGTCGACTATTAATCATGAGGGGTGATGCTCCCAGCGGCCTTGCGCAGGTGGCACCGTGGACGGCTCACGACCGTGGCATTGCGCGCGGGTGGTACTCGGCCGGTCCGTCGTCGCGGACCCGGGTGCCTCAGCGTCGCAGCAGTGGCGGTTGCGTGATGGCGCGGCCGAGGACCGCGAGTTCCTCGAATATCCCCGGGCGCGCACGCAATTCGGGATGCTGGGAGATGTCGGTGAGCACGCCGATCGCGGCATGCGCCAGCGCGCGGGCATCCTCGGCGGTCGATGTGCCGGACAACGCGAGGATCGCCTGGACCCATTCGGCGACATAGTCGCGCTGGGTGTCGCGCAGCGCGGACTGCTCCGCGGTGTCCAGGTAGATCAGGTCCGCGGCAAGGATTCTCATGATGGGGCCGTGGATGCCGAGGGCCTGCCGGGTGTAGCTGCGGATGAGTGCGTCGAGCGTCTGCTGCGGTGTCGTGGTGTGGGCCAGCGCATCCGCGGTCACGTAGAGCAGCCCTTCGGCCCCGCGGTCCAGGATGGCCCGGAGCACTTCGGCCTTGCCGGTCACGTGCTGATAGAGCGTCGCCACCGAAATCTCTGCGGCGCTTGCGATGTCGTCGATGCGCACGTCGTAGAAGCCGCGCTCCTCGAACAAGCCGACCGCGGCGGCGAGGATGCGCTCGCGGCGCCCGGCCGGGCGGTGGTGGATGAGCTGCGGCGCGGACCGCGCATCGGCGGCCGGCTCCGGGAGATCGCAGTCGACCATCGCCGTGGCGACGGCGGTCTGGATCTCCAGCAGCCGAGGCGCGGCGAGACCGCCGCGAATGTCGCCGGTGTTCGAATACATTGTGAGCACGGCGTATCCGAGCAGCCGGGCCTGATACGCGGAGATCTCGGGCCGGGCGTTCGCGATGTATCCGGCGATCCTGTCGTGCACCGTCGTGTAGTGGTGGCGGAACCACTGCTGTTGGGTGGGCTCGAGGTGGCGTTGCTCGCGCCGCCACAAGGTCGCCTCGTCCTGATTGGCCGTCAGGTCGCCGAGGCCGGCGAGGTACAGGTCGAGCCGGGGCCGGGCGGCCGTCTCCGCGGTGTCCATCCGCTCGCCGAGCTCCTCGACGACCCGGACCTGGCGCATCAACGCGCTCACCAGGATGTCGTGCTTGCCCTTGAAATGCCGGTACACGGCCGGACCGGTGAGGCCGACGGCGGCGCCGATCTGATCGATGCTGACGTTCTGGTAACCCTGGGTCTGGAAGAGGTAACCGGCGGCCCGCGCGATCTGCTCGGCCCGGCGCCCGCGCCGAGCGGAACCCGCGCCGACCGCGGCACGGGCCTTCTTCGGTTCCGAGATCTCGGAGTCCGCGGGCTCGCTCATGGGAGACAGTTTCGCATTCCGGTACCGGCGGTCAGTGCGCAGCGTGGCCGGGCAGCAAGATCGCCCGGACCAGTGCCCGCAATTCGCCGTGGATGCCGGGTCGCGACCGGATGCGCGCGGTCTGCGACAGGTCGGTGATCACGCCGACCACGCTCAGGGCCGCCGCGCGCGCGTCGATCTGCCCGAGATCCGGGCGCAGCGCGCGGATCGCCGCGATCCATTCGGCGATGTACTCGTCCTGCAAGTCGGACAGCGCCCGCTGCACGTCGGCGGACAGATAGTGGGCATCGGTGGCGAGGATGCGCATCGTGCGGCCGTGCAGGCCCAGGACCTGTTCGGCGTAGCTGCGGATCAGGACGTCGAGCACCTCGTCCGGCGTCGACGCCGGCACGAGCGCCTCGGCGGTCACGTACATCAGACCCTCCAGCCCGCGCTCCAGAATCGCATGCAGGATCTGCGTCTTGGTGGGGAAAGGCTGGTAGAGCGTCGTCACCGAAATACCGGCGGCCCGAGCGATGTCGTCGACCCGCACGTCGTAGAACCCCCGAGCGTCGAACAGCTCGGCCGCGGCGGCGATGACGCGCTCGCGGCGGCCCGCGGGCCGGCGCTCCACGATCGGCGCGGCGCCGCCCTCCTGCTGCCCGGCCGGCAGCGCACACCGGACGATCGCCCACCCCATGGCATCCTGGAGCGCGGCCAGCCGGGCATCGTCGAGCCCGGCGCGGATGTCCCGGGTGTAGCCGAACAGCGACAGCAGTGCCAGCGACAACAGTTCGAGCTGCCCCGGATTCAGCTCCGGCCGCACCGCTGCCAGCGCGGTCTCGGTGTACATGAGGACCGTGCCGAACTGCTTGCGGAACGCCTCCTGCTCGGCGGCCTCGAGATGCCGCCGTTCCCGCCGCCACAGCATCGCCTCGTCGCGGTGGACGCCCAGTTCGACGAGCTCGGCCAGATAAGTGCCCATGCGCTGCCCGGGATCGCCGCCGTCCTGCGCCGCGCGGCGGGCGATCTCCTCGACCACGTCGACCTGCCCCATCAGAGCCTGGACGAGGATGTCGTGCTTGCCCTTGAAGTGCCGGTAGACCGCGGGGCCGGTGAGCCCGACCGCGGCGCCGATCTCCTCGATGCTGACGTTCTGGTAACCGGCGCTCTGGAACAGGTTCGCCGCCGCTCGCATGATCTGAGCGCCGCGCTGCGAACCACGGGCGGGCGCGCGGGAAGGGCCGTGCTCGGGAACCGACCTCGCCGGTGGGACTGTCACCTCCACATGATGGCCCGGCGGCCCGGCGCGGGCGCAATTCGCTGCCGGACCTCGGCCGGCCCGAACCCCCGGGCCCGCCACCGCCTCATGTTCGAGAAAAAGTCGTCACTAACTTTCTGTGAAGAAAAGCCACAAGAGGGCGCTATTGACCTTACTTTTGAGCGAAGTTAACATTCACCATAGAGACTCGGGTCACAGACAAGTGTGCGCCCGGGCCGACGTTGTCAGTCCCGAGAGGAGGCGTGACTTGTATCCCGGACGTCACGTGCACACCCATCCCGATCGCCCCGCGATCATCATGGCGGCCACCCGCGAGACGCTGACCTATCGGCAACTCGACGAGCGAGCCAACCAGGTGGCCGCGTATTTCCGTGATCTCGGACTGCGGCGCACCGACCCCATCGCCCTGTTCATGGAGAACCATCTCGAGCTGATCGTCACCATGGCCGCGGCCGAACGCGCCGGGCTCTACTACACGCCGGTCAACTCCTTCCTGTCCGCGGAGGAGGCGGCCTACATCGTCCGCGACTGCGGCGCGAAACTGGTTGTGACCAGCGCCGAGAAGGCCGATGTCGGGTTGCTGCTGCCCGAGTTGTGCCCGGATGTCCAGCGGTGGCTGATGGTGGACGACCCGCACCCGCCGGCCCCGTTCCGCGATTTCGCCACGGTCACCGCGCACTACCCGGTCACCCCCGGCGCCGACGAGCGGCTGGGCACCCCGATGTTCTACTCCTCCGGCACCACCGGGCGCCCCAAGGCGGTCAAGCGCCAACTGCCCGACGTCTCGCCGGACACCCAGCTCGGCATCGAGGAGATGGGCAAGAACCTCTTCCACATGCGTGAGGACATGGTCTTCCTGTCGCCCGCGCCGCTCTACCACTCCGGCCCGCAGTCCAGCATCTCGATCGGCCTGCGCCTGGGCGCGACCCACATCGTGATGGAGCGGTTCGACGCGGAGACCTTCCTCGCGCTGCTCGAGGAGTTCCGGGTCACCCACACGATGGTCGTCCCCACCATGTTCTCGCGCATTCTCAAACTGCCACAAGAGATCCGGGCGAAGTTCGGCCACTCCTCCCTGGAGGCCGTGGTGCACGGCGCCGCGCCGTGCCCCCGCCAGGTCAAACAGGAGATGCTGGACTGGTGGGGCCCGATCATCTACGAGTACTACGGCGGCACCGAGGCGAACGGCACCTGTGGCTGCACCCCGCAGGAGTGGCTGGCCCACCCCGGCACGGTCGGCAAGGCGTTCTTCGGCGAGGTGGTCATCCTCGACGAGGAGGGTAATCCCCTGCCCCCCAACGAACCCGGCACCATCTGGTTCCGCGGCGGCAACAGCTCGTTCGAGTACCTGAACGACCCGGGGAAGACGGCCGAGGCCCGCGACCCCAGCGGCACCATGTCGAAGATCGGCGACATCGGCTACCTGGACGAGGACGGCTTCCTCTTCCTCACCGACCGCCAAGCGTTCGTCATCATCTCCGGTGGCGTCAACATCTACCCCCAGGAGATCGAGAACCTGCTCGTCACCCACCCCGAGGTGCTCGACGCCGCCGTCTTCGGCATCCCCGACGAGGATTTCGGCGAGGCCGTGAAAGCCGTTGTCCAGCCGCTGGATCCGGCCGGCGGCACTCCCGAACTGGCCCAGCGCCTCCGCGAATTCTGCCGAGCCCACCTGGCCCGCTTCAAATGCCCACGCTCGATCGACTTCATCGACGAGATGCCCCGTCTGCCCACCGGCAAGCTGTACAAGCGGCAACTCCAGGAGCGGTACTGGAAGAACCAGCCCGCCTGAGCGATCCGGCACGGCAGGACGGCGTGCCCCGCAGCGCGGGGCACGCCGTCGGCATATCCGATCGCGATATCTGATCGCGGTCGGCCTCGGACAGAGCAGGTCCGCGGCCACCCCGCACGGCCGAGTCCCCGCTCCGGAAGGCCGGGGCGGGGACTCGGTGGTCTGGAGCGGGTCAGCCTTGGGACGTGGCGGTGGCGGCGCCCAGGGCCTCCATGTCGGGGACGAAGGGCTGGTGGGCGAGTAGGCCGCCGTCGACGCGGATGGCCTCGCCGTTGATGCCGCGGGAGTCGTCCGAGGCGAGGAAGGCGTAGACCTTCGCCAGTTCGGTGGGGCCGTTGAGATCGGGGGCGGGGGTGTGGCGGCGGTAGATGTCGGTGATCACCGCCGGAAGTTGCTGGGCCGGTGGGGTGCGGGTGGTGCCGGGGCAGATGGCGTTGCAGCGCACGCCTTCCCGGCCGTACTGGGTGGCGGTGTACTTGGTGAGGGCGATCAGGGCGGCCTTGGTGGCGCCGTAGCCGGTTAGGCTGGTGTCACCGGCGAAGGCGTGGGTGGAGGCGGTGTTCACGATCGAACCGCCTACCGGGCGCAGGTGCGGCAGTGCGTGTTTGGTGGTGAGCATCGCGCTGCGGAGGTTCACCGCCATCACGTTGTCCCAGGCTTCGATCGGCATGGTCGCCACGTCGCCGTCGTCGCCGGGGAAGATGCCCGCGATGTTCATCAGCAGGTGCAGCCCGCCGTAGGTTCGGACCGCGGTGTCGATCAGCGCCCGGATCTCGTCCTCGGAGCGCAGATCCGTGTGGATCGCGAGCGCCGTGTCCGGACCGTACTTGTCGTTCAGCAGATCGGCGAGTGCTCGTGCGCCTTGGATGTTGATGTCCGCCAGCACGACACGCGCGCCCTCGGCGGCGAATTCGGCGGCGGTGGCGCCGCCGATGTTGAGGCCGCCCGGATCCACGATTGTGGCTCCGGTGACTATCGCGATCTTGTCGTTCAGCCGTCCCATGTGGTGTCCTCGGGATGAGCGCGCGTCACTGCGCGCGGTGGGTGATGTGGAAATCCGACAGATCCGGCTGCGAGGTGCGGGCGAAGTAGTCGGGGACCGACCAGGGCGAATTGGTGACGACCCGGCCGGAGGTATTGCGGTAGTAGTTGTGGACGCCGTCGACCGCGTAGACCATCGCCGCGTTGGCGTCGTCCAGCTCGCGGTTGTACCGCTCGTAGGGTTCCGGTTTGCATTCGACGGCGGCCACGTCGGCCCGGACCATCCGGGTCAGCAGCTCGACCACGTAGCGCACCTGTGCCTCGGCGGTCACCAGATAGCTGCCGCCCGGTGGATTGGTGTTCGGCCCGTAGAGGAAGAACAGGTTGGGGAAGCCGGGGGTGGTGATGCCGAGGTATGCGCGGCCGTTGTCGTCGCCCCACGATTCGCGCAGATCCACGCCCGCGTTGCCGCGGATGTGCATCGGGAACAGGAACCGTTGTTGCTGGAACCCGGTGCAGAGGATCAGCGTATCCACCTCGTGCACTTCGCCGTTCGCGGTCACCAGCGACCGTTCGGTGAGGTGGTCGATGCCGTCGGTGACCAGGTCGACATCCCGGCGGCGCAGGGTGGCGTACCAGCCGTTGTCCAGCAGCAGGCGTTTGCCGAACGGGGGATAGGACGGCGTGGTCTTCTCGATCAGGTCGTCCCGGCCGGCCAGCTGCCCGCGCAGATAGCCGGTGAAGTAGCGGCGGAACGCGTCGTTGAGGGAGCTGACCTGCTTGCCCTTCGCCGCCGCCTTCGGGTCCACTCGCAGTGCGGCATAGGTGCGTTCGGTGTACAGCCAGTAGAGGCGGAACCGGAACCAGGACCGGTAGAACGGCACCTGCCGGAACAACTGATGCCGGATCGCGGGCTGAGGCTGGAAGTAGTGCTCGTTCGGTGCGATCCAGTGCGGCTCGCGCTGCACGACGGTCAGATGTTCGGCGTCGTCGGCGATCGCGCACACCAGCTGCATGGCGCTGGCCCCGGCGCCGACCACCGCGACCTTCTTCCCGCGGATGTCGGCGTCCGCGGGCCAGCGCGCGGAATGCACCACCGCACCGCCGAATTCGGACAGGCCGGGAAAATCCGGGACGTTGGGCGTGCTGTGCAGCCCGGCGGCGGTGATCAGCACCGTCGCGCGCAGAGTCCGGGTGCCCGCGGCATCGTGCACCGTGAGCACCCACTCACCCGCGCCCGCGTCCCACTGGGCGCTCTCCACCGCGACCCCGAGTTCGATGTGCGGTGCGAGCTCGAAATGACCCACCACATCGTCGATATAGCCCGCGATCTCGTCCCGGCGGGCGAAATTCTCGCTCCAGTCGCGCGGGAAGAACGAGTACGAGTACAGGTTGCTCGGAATATCCACCCGCGCACCGGGATAACGGTTCTCGAACCAGGTACCGCCCACGTGCGGATTGCGCTCCAGCACCCGGAAGGGAATACCGGTCTGCTTCAGGTGGACCGCGGCGGCGAGCCCGGAGAAGCCGGCGCCGACCACGATCACCGAATGCGCCACCGACTCACCGGACACGTCGTCGGGGACGAACGGACTGAAGCCGAGCTGTTCCGCCGCCAGTGGCGCGTACCTCCCGGAGATCGGCTCGCCCATCACCGCCGTCATCAGCTCGGCCAGTTCGGCGTCGGAGGGCTGCGGGTGGACCGCGGGAGTGCCTGCGGCCCAAGCGATCACCGCGGCATACGCGGCGTCGCGCACCTTGGCGACCCGCTCGGCCGACAGGCCGCCGTCGTCGAGATCCTCGAATCCCGCCGTCGGGGTGACCCGGTAGGGCTCGTTCAGCCAGCGCCGCTCACCGGTGAGTTGATACAGCACGGCCAGCAGGCACGGCACGTTGGCGACGTCCATCGCCTGCCGCAGCTCGGCCGGATCTAGGGCGATTCCGGGTTCCAGGGCCTGGCTCACGAGATCTCCTTGCTCAGCGCGACGACCGTCCGCACGGCGTCGAGACGTTCGGCCGGATCCGTGGCCATCGGTGTCACGTTCACCAATGTCACTCCCGCCGAGCGCAAGACGGCGAGACGTTCACGGATGTGCGTGGGGCTGCCGATCAGCGAGGTGGCCCGCACCAGCTCCTCCGGGACGGCCGCGGCCGCCTCGGCGATCCGGCCGGACAGGAAGTGGTCCTGCACCACGGCGGCCTCGGCGCCGAATCCGTAGGCGGTGGCCAGCCGGTTGTAGAAGTTCTGCTCCCGCGACCCCATCCCGCCGATGTACAGCGCCAGCTGCGGCCGGGCCGCGTCGAGCAGCGGCGCCGGATCACCGTCGGTGACCGCCAGTGGGGCACGCGCGATGATCTCCAGCGGCGGAAGGGTTTCCGAGCGCTTGGCACGACCGGCGGCGAGCGCCTCGCCCCACACCTGCTCGGCCTTCTCGGGATAGAAGAAGATGGGCTCCCAGCCCTCGGCGAGCTCGGCGGTCAGCTCCACCATGCGCGGGCCGAGCGCGGCCACCGAGATCGGAATATTCGGCCGGACGGGATGATTGATGAGCTTGAGCGGCTTGCCCAGCCCGGTCCCGAGTTCGGCGGGCAGCGGCACCTGATAGTGACGGCCGTTGTGCCGCAGAGTGTCCCGGTGCCAGACCGACCGGCAGATGTCGATCGTCTCGCGGGTGCGGCCGAGTACGCCGCCGAACGGTAAGCCGTGGAAGCCCTCGACCACCTGCGGGCCCGACGAGCCGAGACCCAGCCGGGCCCGGCCCGCGCTGACGTAGTCCAGCCCGGCCGCGGTCATCGCCAGCAGGGTCGGGGTGCGGGTGTCCAGCGGCAGTACGCCGGTGGCGATCTCGACCGTTTCGGTCCGCGCCGCCAGGAACGCCAGCTGGGTGACCGCGTCGAAGGTGTACGCCTCACCGATGGTGACCGACGCCAGTCCCTCGCGCTCCCACGCGGCGATCTCGGCGGCCACCGCCGCCATCGACCGCCCGAGACCGAGCACTGTACCAATTCGCATGTATCGCTACTCCTTTCGGCTCACAGACCGAGGCTGCGGCCGACGATCTCTTTCATGATCTCGGTGGTCCCGCCGTAGATGCGGGTGACCCGAGCGTCGGCGTAGGCGCGGGCGATCGGCTGCTCGGCCATGTAGCCGTAGCCGCCGTGCAGTTGCAGGCAGCGATCCGCGGCCCGGCCCTGGAGTTCGGTGCACCACCACTTGGCCTTCGCCGCGTCGACCGCGGACAGCCGGCCCGCGTTGTGGGCGAGCACGCAGGTGTCGACGAAGCACTGCGCCAGATCGAGTTCGGTGGCGAGTTCGGCGAGGGCGAAGCGCGTCGCCTGGAAACTGCCGATGGGTTTGCCGAAAGCCTTGCGGCCGCACACATATTCGAGTGTCAGGTCGAGGACGGCGCGGGTGCAGGACGTGGCGTGCACCGCGATCGCCAGCCGCTCCTGCGGCAGGTTGCGTTGCAGCAGTGCGAATCCCTCGCCCTCGGCGCCCAATCTGTTGGCGACCGGCACGAAGACGTCGTCGAAGAACAGTTCGGCGGTGTCCTGGGCGTGCTGCCCGAGTTTGTCCAGATTGCGGCCGCGCTCGAATCCGGACATCCCGCGCTCCACCACCAGCAGCGACAGCCCCCGATGCCGGTCGGCGGGGTCGGTGCGGACCACGGTGACCACCAGGTCGGCGTTGATGCCGTTGGAGATGAACGTCTTCTGGCCGTTGACCAGGTAACCGTCGCGGCCGTCGACGCGGGTGGGCACCGCGCTGGTGGCGATCGCGGAGAGGTCCGAGCCGGTGCCCGGTTCGGTCATCGCGACCGCGGCGATCAGCCGCCCGGTGGCCGCGCCGGGCAACCAGCGCCGCTTCTGCTCCGTGTCGGTGAGGTCCTCCAGGTAGGGCAGCACCAGGTCGTTGTGCGCGCCGAGCCCGGTGCCGGCGCCGCCCAGGTGCGCGGCCGCGATCTCCTCGCTGATCACCACGTTGAAGCGGAAATCGCCCGCACCGCCACCGCCGTACTCCTCCGGCGTCTGCATTCCGGTGAAGCCGAGATCGCCTGCCTTGGCGAACATTTCGCGCGGAACCAGGCCGGCGGCGGCCCAGGCGGCGAGATGGGGCACGAACTCGGCCTCCAGGAAGGCGCGGAAGGAGGCGCGGAAGGCCTCGTGCTCCGGCTCGAAGAGGTCGCGTCGCATGATCCGTCCCGTCGCTTGCTGGAAGTCGGCCGATGCAGGCCGTGAGTTAACATTAACTATGAGTCATATGGCTGTCAATGACATCATGAGCTGGCAGTTTCTTTTAATTGTTAGTTCTCGTTCTTGTGACAATGTGGTCTGGTTGCGGTAGGTTTCGGGTGGGTGGCGCGGGCGCCGCCCGCGCGCTCCCGGTCCGTGCGGCCGGATTTCCGAGGCCCTCACCGGCGGGGTTGCCTCGCGGTTCGCCGGCCACCGTCGGTGGCCGCCTGCGGTTCTCGTGCGGACGAACCCCTGGCGCCGCCACTGTGAGCGTCCCACCCTGCTGTGAGCGACGAATCTACCTTGATCTGCTGTAGTTGGGAGAAAAACCAGGGAATAGTCTTCAAAAGTTAATCCTAATTGTGTTACCGTCGTCACAGGAGCGATCGGTGGGGGTGACGGTCCGAAGAGATAGGTGGAGATTCCCGATGGCACGTACCGAGTTGCTGGCCCAGGTGGAGAAGATGTACATCGACGGGTTCCCGGACGCGACCGACGCGTCGATCGAGGACCTGCGGGCGAGCTACGACGCACTGCTCACGCAGTTCCCGCTGCCCGACGACGCCGAGGTCACCACTGGTGAACTCGGCGGGGTGCCGGTCGTCACCGTCACCGCGGCAGGCGCCTCGACCTCCCGGGTGCTGGTCTGGTTCCATGGCGGCGGCTATGTCCTGGGCAGCGCCGCGGCGTTCAGCGAGATGGGCCACGGCCTGTCGCGGGCGTCGGGGCTGACCGTGATCCTGCCGGACTACCGTCGGGCGCCGGAGCACAAGTTCCCGGCCGCGGTGGACGACGCGGTCGTGCTCACCCGCGCGGTGCTCGCGCAGTACGGCGCGGGCAAGGTGGCCTTCGGCGGCGATTCCGCCGGTGGCGGCCTCACCGTCGCCACCCTGGTCTCGCTGCGCGACGCCGGTGTGGCGCTGCCCGCGGCCGCGGTGCTGATCTCGCCGCTGCTCGACTTCTCCCGCAGCGGCGACACCATCGCCACCAACGCGGACACCGACATCGCGGTCTCGGATGCCTCGATCCGCGATCTCGGCGCGGCCTACCTGCAGGGCCACGACGAGCGCGATCCGCTGGCGTCGCCGTTGTTCGCCGAGCTCACCGGCCTGCCGCCGGTGCTGGCGATGGTCGGCTCGGCCGAGGTGCTGCTCGACGATTCCCGCCGGTTCGCCGAGGCGGTCCGCGCGACCGGCGGCACCGCGTCCGTGTCGGTCTACGACGACATGTGCCACGTGTGGACGCTGTTCGCCTCGATCCTCCCCGAGGGCGCGCAGGCCCTCGGCGAGGCGGGCGCATTCCTGAAGCAGCACGTCGCCGGCTGAGCGCCGCCGCTGCCCGACATCATCATTTTTTCGAAGGAGTCACCGATGAAGGTCACCTATCAGATGTTCTTTACCGGCAAGTCGCCGGAACTGAGCGACGTCGAGTTCTACCGTCGCGAAATGGCGCTCGCCGAACTGGCCGAACCGCTCGGCTTCGAGGGCATCTGGTGTGTGGAACACCATTTCGACGGCCCGTACTCGATGTGCCCGGACAATTTCTCCGTGCTGTCGTACCTGGCCGCGAAGACCGAGCGGATCACCCTCACCACCGGCGGCGCGATCCTGCCGTGGAACGATCCGCTGCGGGTAGCGGAGAAACTCGCTCTGCTGGACAACCTTTCAGGCGGCCGCGCACAGCTGGGCGTCG
This sequence comes from Nocardia sp. alder85J, assembly GCF_020176955.2. Classification (GTDB taxonomy): domain Bacteria; phylum Actinomycetota; class Actinomycetes; order Mycobacteriales; family Mycobacteriaceae; genus Nocardia. The sequence goes on along the minus strand of NZ_JAIUCZ020000007.1, from coordinate 64,199 downwards.
GCCGCGGCCTGTCGAAGATCGAATACGACACCTTCGGCATCCCGATGGGGGAGGCCCGCGGCCGCATGGAGGAGAGCCTGGACATGATCCTCGCGGCGCTGAACAGCGGCGTGATGGAACATCGGGGCGAGTTCTACCGGCAGAACGCCGCGCCGATCCGCCCGGCGCCGCTACAGAAGATCGCGCCGCGCGACGTGGTCAGCATCGCGATGTCCGCGGAGTCCCGGGTCACCGCCGCCGAACGGGGTACCGCCATTGCGTCGTTCGCGCAATTCCCGACCGAGGCGCACGCCGCCGATTTCGCCGAATACCGCGAGATCTACCGTAAGCACCACGACGACGAGCCGCCGCGGGTGATCCTCTCCGATTCGGTGTACTGCTCGGAGGACGCCGCCGAATGCGAGGCCACCTCGAAGGAGGCGATCTTCGTACACTTCGGCCTCACCATGGCGCATTACGGCCTGGACAAGTCCGGGCATTTCGACAACATCAGCGGCTACCAGAACTACGCCGCGATGGCCGACGCCATGATCGCGGCCGGTAAGGAGGCCGCGGCGGAGGGTTACTGGGCCGCCCAGCTCACCGGCACCCCCGAGCAGATCGTGGCGCGCATCAAGGAGCGCTACGACCTGTTCGGCGACTACGACCAGAACTGCGGATTCTCCTGTGGCGGTATGGATCACGACAAGGCCGAGGCCAGCATGCGGCTGTTCGCCGAGAAGGTGATGCCGGAGCTGCGCCGGCTGGGCATCCCGGTGCGCGAGGCCGCGACCGTCTGAATCACCGGGCGCGGGAAAGGAACAACGCGATGACAGCACCGGAGGCCGAACAGCTCGCCGGCGCCTTCAAGGACGCGATGGCCGCAGTGTGCACACCGGTGGCGGTGGTGACCGCGATGGACGGTGAGCGCCCACACGGTACGACCGTGAGCGCCTTCGCCTCGCTGTCGATGTCACCACCGTCGCTGCTGGTCAGTCTCGATCGCGGATCGGACCTGCTGGCGCTGGTGCTGGCCGCCGGTGAGTTCGGGGTGAACATCCTCGGCCACGACCAGTCGGAGCTGGCCGGGCGGTTCGCGCGCAAGGGACAGGACAAGTTCGAGGGCGTGGATTGGTCACGCGCGCACGGGGTTCCGCGGCTGGCCGGGGCTCCCGGCTGGTTCGCCTGCCGGGTGGCGCAGGCCGTCGAGGCGGCCGACCACGTCGTGCTGATGGGGGAGGTGCACGCGCTGGAGAGCCGGCCGACGCCGCCGCTGACCTACTTCGCGCGTGGCTTCGGCACCCATCGAGTACTCGCCTGAGGTGAACATCGAAGCGGCCCGGTCGTGATCACGACCGGGCCGCTCCGCTATCCGCACAGGTGGCTGAATATGTTGCGCCCGAGGGCTTTCAGAGCTGCCCGCCGGCATCCACCACGTGCCGGGTGGCCGTCACGTAGCGGCCGTCGTCGGAGACCAGGTAGAGGATCGCGTTCGAGATGTCGATCGACTCCAGCGCCGGGACGGGCAACGCGTTGAGCGTGAGCGCCGCCTGCTCGAAATCCGCCCGGGTGGGGTTCGGCAGATCGGGCCGGAACAGCTTGTAGGTCACGTCGTTGAGGATCATATCCGTGGCGACCGTGGTCGGATGCACAGTGTTCACCCGGATACTGTGCGGCGCGAGCTCTTTCGCGAGCACCCGCATGAGCCCGATCAGGCCGGTCTTCGCGGCGCTGTAGTGCGCCATGTTCTCGTTGGTGGCCATCGCCGCCAGCGAACTGACCAGCACGACCGAGCCGCCGCGACCGCCCGCGACGATGTGCGGCACCGCGGCCTTGACGGTGCGCCACTGCCCGGTGAGATTGATATCGATCATCGTCGTCCACACCTCCTCGCTCATCTCGAGCGTGGGCGCCATGGTCGAGATACCCGCGTTCGCCAGCACGATGTCGAGCCGGCCGAACTCCGCGACACCCGCGTCGACCACCTGCTTCACCGCGTCGTAGTCGCGAATATCCGCCTCCGCCGCGATGATCCGGCGACCGGTCTTCTCCACCAGCCGGACCGTCTCGGCGAGATCGGCCGAATTCGCCGTCGCATATTCGACGGTGTCGATCTGCCGGCACACGTCCAGCGCGATGATGTCCGCGCCCTCCTCGGCCAGCCGCACCGCATGACTTCTGCCCTGCCCGCGCGCCGCGCCGGTGATGAAGGCGACTTTGCCGTCCAACTTACCCATCTCGGATCCTTCTCTCCTGTCACCGGATTCGGTGATGTCTCCGGGCCTGATTCGGATGACTGCGTGGTCGGTGGCCGCCGTCACGCCGGCGGTCCCGCCGGGAGGGGAGCGGCGGTGCTGCCGGGGGCGGTCATCGCGGTGGCGAGGGCGATCAGTTCGCCGGCCACGCCGGGGCGGGTGCGGACCCGCGGGGTCTGCGACATGTCGGTGATCACGCCGATGACGGCGTGGGCGAGGGCGCGGGCGTCGGCGGCATCCAGGCCGGGGGAGATGGCGCGCAATGCCTCGATCCATTCGGCGACGTACTCGCGTTGCGCGTCGCGGAGGGCGGTGCGCTCCTGCTCGGGCAGGTAGATCAGGTCGGTGGCGAGGATGCGCATGATGCGGCCGTGCACGCCCAGCGCCTGTCCGATGTAGGTCCGGATCAGCAGGGCCAGTGCGGCTTCGGCGGTGGCGGCATTCGCCAGCGCGGCGTGCGTGACGTAGAGCAGGCCGTGCGCGCCGCGCTCCAGGATCGCGTGCAGCGCTGCGGTTTTGCTGTCGACGTGTTGATACAGGGTGGCGACCGACATGTTCGACGCCTTGGCGATGTCGTCGATCCGCACGTCGTGGAAGCCGCGCCGGTCGAACAATGCGGCGGAGGTGCTGATGATGCGCTCGCGCCGGCCGGCCGGGATGTGCCCGCCGATCCGCGGCGCTGTTCCGGAAGTATCCGCGGCAGCGGGAATTTCGCATCGCACGATCGCGGTCGCGATCGCGGATTGCACGACGGTCAGCCGCTCGGTACCCAGGCCGTGCCGGATGTCGCGGGTGCCGGCGAAGAAGGCCAGCAGGGCGTAACCGAGCAGTTCGGCGTCGGCGCGGTTGCGGTCCGGGCGGGCAGCCGTCAGCAGCCCCGCGACCCGGTGCAGCACCGCGCCGAACCGGGCCCGGAAAACCCGCTGCTCCTCGGGCCGGAGATGGCGCTGTTCGGTGCGCCACAGCATGGCCTCGTCGCGGTCGACGACCAGCGCGCCGAGTTCGGTGAGGAATCCGCTCAGCCGGTCCGTGGCCGGTTCGGTGCCCTGTGCGAAACGGTCCGCCATCTGCTCGACCACCGCGACCTGTTCCACCAGGGCGTGTACCAGAATCTGATGCTTGCTCTTGAAATGCCGGTACACGGCCGGGCCGGTGAGCCCGACCGCCGCGCCGATCTGGTCGACACTGACGTTCTGGTAGCCGACATCGTGAAACAGTTGCGCGGCCGCGGCGGCGATCTGCCGTGCCCGCTGCCCGAGCGGCGACATCCGGTCGGGCACCGGTTCCTCGGTCATCTCGCATCCCTTCGTCGCATCGGCTGTCCGGCCGCCGCGCCGCTGGTGCGCCGCGCCGCGGTCGGCCCGCAGATCGCCGGTCCGCCTGCGCATTTCACGCAAACGCCGGTCGAGGTGTGTCGTGGGTACCGACCACCGCGCATCCGCGTCATTCCACGGACGTCAACCCGCCGGCGCACAACAGCACCTGGCCGGTGAGGTAGGAGGATTCGGGCGCACACAGCATCCATACGGAGTCCGCCGCCTCCTCGGGGGTGCCCGGCCGCCGCAACGGTGACCGGGCGACCGCGTCGGCGAGTACCTGTGCGGCCAGCGGGGACACGTGCGTCGCGCCCTCCCCGGAAGCGGGTTCGGCGGGATCGGCGACCGAGGTCATCCGGGTCCGGATCACCCCGAACGCCACGGAGTTCACGGTCACGTCGTAGCGGCCCCACTCCTGGGCCAGGGTGCGGGTCAGCCCGAACAACCCGGATTTGGCGGCGGCATAGTTGGCTTGGCTCGGATTGCCGCCGGATCCGACGATCGAGCCGACGTTCACCACCGCGCGCCGGGTGGTGTGCCCGGCCGCGCGATCATTGCGGGCCTGTTCGGCGAATACCGGTTGCGCCGCCCGCAGGACGCGGAAGGCCGCCGACAGATGAATGTCGAGCACCCGGCTCCACATCGTGTCGGTCATCGCGGGCAGGAAGGCGTTCCACGCCATGCCCGCGTTGTTCACCACGATGTCGAGACCACCGAAATTGTCGACCGCGGCCGCCACGAACCGCTCGCCGAATCCGGCGGCGGTGACGTCGCCGACGCAGGCCACCGCCTCGCCACCGAGTTCCGCGACGGCCTGTACCGCCTCGCGTGCCGGTTCGGCGTCGCGGTCGTTGATCACCACCCGGGCGCCCTCGGCGGCGAGTTTCAGCGCGGTGGCCCGGCCGATGCCACGTCCGGCCCCGCTGATCAGCGCGACCCGCCCTGCCAGGGATTTCACAGCCATGTGACCAAGGCTTTTCCGCGCAGCGTCACCGTGCCGTCGGCGAGGGTGGCGACGAGATCGACCCGGGCGTGCGGCACGCCGTCGATCTCCTCGATCTCGGTCACCTCGGCGGTGATCACCGGCTCGGCCAGCACCGGCGTGATCGCCGTGAACCGGCCCGACAGCTCCACGATGCGGCGCTGCGGAATCCAATTCGTCAGTGCCCGGCCGAGATACGCCATCGTGAGCATCCCGTGCGCGAACACGTCACCGGCACCCGCGGCCTGGGCCGCATCCAGATCGATGTGGATCGGGTTGTGATCGCCGGAGGCACCGGCGAACAGGGCGAGGGTCGTGCGCGTGATCGCGCCCGGCCGCAACTCCGATACCGTGGATTGCGTTGTCGTCGATACGGATACGTCGCTCATGCTGTGACCTCCAGGTCCGCCGGGCCCGCCGGCTCTCCGTGTGCCGCATTCGGGCTCGACGCACTCATGCCGGACCCCCGGTGTTCTTGATGACGGACACACTCTCCAGCTCCGCGACGGTGTCGCCGTCCCGGGTGACGATGGTGCGCCGGACCAGGAAGTCCAGCGCCCCACCGGATTTGGAGTAGACGTCCACATAGCTGGACCGGAACTGCACGCGGTCGCCCGCATATACCTCGGCGTGGTACCGGAACCGCTGCTCACCGTGCAGCACCTGCGACAGATCGACCCCGTGCGCCGCGAGATCGCCGAACACATCCGAGTTTTCGAGCTCCAGCCCGAACAGGAAGGTCGGCGGTGCCGGCACGTCCGGATGCCCGGCCGCCAGCGCGGCGTCACGGTCGAGGTAGATCGGATCGTCCTCGCCGATCGCGATCGCGAACTGCCGGATGCGGCCCCGCTCCACGTCGACGTCGATCGGGTCGGGGTGCACGTCGAGGATCGCGCGATCCAGTGCCATCAGTTCACCTTCTCGTAGAGCGACACGACGCAGGCGCCGCCGAGACCGAGGTTGTGCTGCAACGCGATTCGTGCGCCCTCGACCTGACGATCACCGGCGGTGCCGCGCAGCTGCCAGACCAGTTCGGCGCACTGTGCCAGCCCCGTCGCACCCAGCGGATGCCCCTTGGACAGCAGCCCGCCGGAGGGGTTGGTGACCACCCGGCCGCCGTAGGTGTTGTCCCCGTCGAGCACGAACTTCTCCGCGGTGCCCTCGGGGGTGAGGCCGAGCCCCTCGTAGGTGATGACCTCGTTGGTGCTGAAGCAGTCGTGCAGTTCGACGACCGGGATGTCCAGCGGATCGACCCCGGACTGCTCGTACACCTGGCGAGCCGCCAGCGCGGTCATGTCGTACCCGACGACCTTCATCATGTCGGTGCCGTCGAAGGCCCCCGCGACATCGGTGACCAGCGACTGCGCCCGCAGCCGGATGCTCGCGTCCAGGCCGCGCGAGCGCGCGAACTCCTCGCTGCACACGATCGCGGCTGCGGCGCCGTTGGTGGGCGGACAGCACATCAGCAGGGTCAGCGGACCCCAGATCTGCTTGCCGGACATCACCGTGTCCAGATCGATCGGATCGCGGAAGACCGCGAGCGGATTGCGCCCGGCGTGGTTGCGCGCCTTCACCGACACCAGCCCGAACAGTTCGCTGGTGACGCCGTAACGCTGCATGTACTCCACCCCGGCGCCGCCGAACAGCTTGGCGGCCATCGGCGCGGTCTGGTCGCCGCCCGGCCGGGCCATCGCGATGTCCTCGCCACGCGCGGTGGGACTGGGCCGGTCGGGGTAGGCGTTGACCAGCGCGCCCGGCTGCATCTGCTCGAAGCCCAGCGCCAGCACACAATCCGCCGCGCCCGAGGCGACGGCCTGCCGGGCCAGCCACAGCGCCGTCGACCCGGTCGAGCAGTTGTTGTTGACGTTGACCACCGGGATACCGGTCATGCCGATGTCGTAGAGCGCGTTCTGGCCGGAGGTCGAATCGCCGTAGACGTACCCGACGTAGGCCTGCTGTACGTCGGAATAGTCGATTCCGGCGTCGGCGAGGGCGGCGCGGGCCGCGGCCTGGCCCATCCGGTCGTAGGTCTCGCTGCGTCCCGGTTTGGCGAACGGCACCATGCCGATGCCGCTGATGCACACGTTGGTCATTGCTGCTCCTGGCTCGAGATCGCCCGGCCGGGTCGCCGCGCTCGGCGATCCGCGTCTGCTGAGGATGTTGGCAAATTCGACATTAACATTGCACTCTGGGAACTGCAATAATGTGGATATTGACCCAGGTAAGCACTGAAGTTAATATTCACATTCGTGACTGGGGTCACCTCATGCAACGACAAGGGAGGCAGCACGTGAGCGCGCAGAGACTGCAAGGCAAGGTCGCACTGGTCTCCGGTTCCGGCCGGGGTATCGGCCGGGCCGTGGCCGAGAAGCTGGCGTCCGAGGGTGCGAAGGTGGTGATCAACGATCTCGATCCGGAGCCCGCGAAGGAGGCCGTGGCGGCGATCGAGGCCGCGGGCGGCCAGGCGGTGGCCTGCGTCGGCAGCGTCACCGATCCGAGTTTCGCGGACCGCTTCGTCGCCGCCGCGGTCGACAGCTTCGGCGGTCTGGACATCATCGTCAACAACGCCGGCTACACCTGGGACAACGTCATCCAGAAGATGACCGACCAGCAGTGGGCCGACATCCTCGACGTGCACCTCACCGCGCCGTTCCGCATCCTGCGGGCCGCGCAGCCGGTGATCAGCGCGGCGGTGAAGAAGGAGCGCGCGGCCGGGCTGGTCGTGCCCTGCCGCAAGGTGGTCAACACCTCGTCGACCTCGGGTTTGCAGGGCAATCCCGGCCAGGCCAACTACTCCTCCGCCAAGGCCGGGCTGATCGGCCTGACCAAGACCATCGCCAAGGAGTGGGGCCGCTACAACGTCACGGTCAACGCCGTCGCGTACGGCGTCATCACCACGCGGCTGACCTCGGTGACCACCGAGGCGAAGACCATCAAGGTGGAGGACCGCGACATCAAGGTCGGCGTGAACCCCGCGGTGATGGACGCCGCCACCAAGTCGATCGCGCTGGGCCGCACCGGCACGGTGGAGGAGGCCGCGGGCGCGGTGTACCTGCTGTGCAGTCCCGAATCCAGCTACATCACCGGCGAGACGCTGGTCTGTGGCGGTGGGTTGTGACCGCAGGCGCGGTCGCGGAGCACCGATACGAGGAGGTGCGCCTCGAGGTCGCCGGCGGCATCGCCGTGGTGACCCTCGACGCGCCCGCGCGGCGCAACGCGATGCGGGTGCAGATGCTGGTCGACGTGTGGCACGCCCTCGACCGCGCGGACCGCGACCCGGCGGTGCGCGCGGTGATCGTCACCGGTGCGGGCCCGGCCTTCTCCGTCGGCGCCGAACTCGACGGCCCCGACACCCTGATCAACGCCCTGAACGCCGACACCGTCGGGCACACCCCCACCGGATACCGGGAGCCGGCCGGCCGGATCAGCGAGCGGGTGTTCGCCATGCAGAAGCCGGTGATCGCCGCGATCAACGGCGACGCGGTCGGCGGCGGCGCCTCACTGGTCGCCGCGATGGACGTCCGGATCGCCAGTGACCGAGCACGTTTCGGCTTCGTGTTCACCCGCCGCGGTGTGGTGCCAGAGGGCGGCTCGTCCTGGTTCCTGCCGCGGCTGGTCGGCATCGGCCGGGCCACCGACTGGATCCTGACCGGCCGGGTCTTCGACGCGGCCGAGGCGTACGCGGCGGGCTTCCTGACCCGCGTGGTCCCCGCCGGCGACGTGCTGACGGTGGCGAAAGAGTATGCGGCACAGTTCGTCCGGGACACCTCACCCACCTCCGTGGCGCTCGCCAAGCGGCTGCTCGCGCACAGCTGGGCGCTGCCGACCCCGGGCCAGGCGGCCGCCGAGGAATCGCGGACCTATGCGAGCCGGGTCGATTCCGCCGATGCCCGCGAGGGGATCCGCTCCTTCCTGGAACGCCGGGCGCCGGTCTTCCCGCCCCTGGATCCCACACCCGCCCAACGCTTCTGACGTACCCCGAAGGAAGAATCATGAGCACGGACGCGTTCACCAACTGCCGATACGGTCCCGAATCCGAACAGACGCACGAGTTCGCCGGCATCGCCAACTACAACGAGAGCGTCTACGTCAACTTCGTCGACCCGGTCACCCAGCTGGGCGGGCTCATCCGGATCGGTAACCGGCCCACCCTCGGCTACCGGGAGGCATCGGTGCAACTGACGCTGCCGGGCGGGGCCATCGCCTTCCGGGCGGGCCGCGAGGCGAGCGAATCCAACGACGGTTTCGCGAGCCAGGGCCTCGAGATCGTGGTCAAGGATCCCACCCGCACGGTCGAGATCGGCTACCGGAACACGGTGGCGCGCATCGCGACTCCGTCGCTGCTGGCCGACCGCGGCCGGATCGCGCTGAAGAACGCCCCCGCCGAGGAATGCGAGATCTCACTGACCTTCGAGGCGTCGGTGCCGCTGTTCGTCACCACCGACGACGACGGCGACTGCACCCCCGGCTCCTCCACCATCGCCAGCGACCACTACGAGCAGTTCGGCCACATCTCCGGCACCGTCCGCGTCGGCGACCGCTGCTGGACCGTGCGCAACGTCTCCGCCTTCCGCGACCACTCCTGGGGTCCACGCGAATGGGCCTCGTACACCGGTGAATGGCTCGCGGCCTGGCTCGCCGACGGTACCGCGATCACCGCCTACGGCGAATTCGAGCCCTCGGGCGAGCGCGCCTCCGGCGGTGTGGTGATCACCCCCGACGGGGCGTTCCATCCCATCACCGAATACACGGTGATAACCGACTACGCGGGCGAACCCGCCTATGCCGGCCGGCATGTCGGCATCGTGCGGGCGGACGGGCTGCCATTGCTGTTGCTGGACGGCACCATCCGGCATTTCGTGCCGGTCACCCAGCGCACCGAGGATCGGGGCCTGCGGATGGGCCAGATGACCGTCGACTTCGCCGGAGGTGCGGCCGGCTGGGGAGTGGCCGAGTTCCTGCGCCCGATCTCCCGGTCCTGAAAGGATTTTCATGCCACACGACGTCTTCGTCTACGACGCCCTGCGCACCCCGCGTGGCCGCGGGCGCCGGGGCTCGCTGCACGGCGTCAAGCCGATCAGCCTGGTGGTCGGCCTGCTCGACGCGATGCGCGACCGCAACCCCGCCCTCGATCCCGCACGGATCGACGACCTGATCCTCGGCGTCGTCAGCCCGCTGGGCGATCAGGGCGCGGACATCGCGCGCATCGCCGCGGTCGCGGCCGGGCTCCCGGACACCGTGGCCGGGGTGCAGCTCAACCGGTTCTGCGCCTCGGGCCTGGAAGCGGTCAACACCGGCGCCCAGAAGGTGGCCTCCGGCTGGGAATCGCTGGTGCTCGCGGGCGGCGTGGAGAGCATGTCGCGGGTGCAGATGGCCTCCGACGGCGGCGCGTGGGCCAACGATCCGGAGACCAATCTCGGCACCGGATTCGTCCCGCAGGGCATCGGCGCCGACCTGATCGCCACCCTGGAGGGCTTCAGCCGCACCGACGTGGATGCGTTCGCCGCGGAATCACAGCGCCGCGCGGCCACCGCGCAGGACAATGGCTGGTTCGCGAAATCGATTGTGCCGGTGCGTGATCGTAACGGCGTGGTGATCCTGGACCGGGACGAGCACCTGCGTCGCGGCACCACCGTCGAGACGCTGGCCGGTCTGTCGCCGGCGTTCGCGGGCGCGGGCAAGGCGGGCTTCGATGCGGTCGCCCTGCAGAAGTACCACTGGGTCGAGCGGATCGAGCACGTCCACACCGGCGGCAACTCCTCCGGCATCGTCGACGGCGCCGCGCTGGTCGTCCTCGGCAACGAGGCGGTCGGCCGCGACCTGGGCCTGACCCCGCGGGCGCGCGTGGTCGCCGGCGCGGTCAGCGGTTCGGATCCGACGATCATGCTGACCGGTCCCGCACCCGCCGCGCGCAAGGCGCTCGCGGTGGCGAACCTGACCCCGGACGACATCGATCTGTTCGAGATCAACGAGGCCTTCTCGTCGGTCGCGCTGCGATTCATGAAGGATCTGGACCTGCCGCACGAGAAGGTCAACGTGAACGGCGGGGCGATCGCGCTCGGGCATCCGCTCGGCGCGACGGGCGCGATGCTCGTCTCGACCGTCGTCGACGAACTGGAACGCCGCGACGCCCGCCGCGCCCTGATCGCGCTCTGCGTCGGCGGCGGCATGGGGATCGCGACCATCATCGAACGGATCTGACGGACATGACAGCACACAGCACCATCGACTGGCAGCGCCTCGAATCCGGAGTCGTCGTCCTGACTTTCGACGATCCCGCGCAACGGGTGAACACCATGAACGCGGCCTGGGCACAGTCCTTCGGCGCAGCCCTGGACCGCCTGTCCGCCCTGGGCTCCGAGTTGACCGGCGTGATCCTCACCTCCGGCAAGTCCACCTTCTTCGCGGGCGGCGACCTGCACGACCTGATCGCCACCACCCCCGCCGACGCCGGGCGCCTCACCGCATTCACCGACGACGTGAAACGGATGCTGCGCCGGCTGGAAACCCTCGGGGTCCCGGTGGTCGCGGTGCTCGGCGGCAGCGCGCTCGGCGGCGGTCTGGAGATCGCGCTGGCCTGCCACCACCGCATCGCGGTCGACACCCCCGCGCTGCGCGTCGGGCTGCCGGAGGTGACACTCGGCCTGCTGCCCGGTGGCGGCGGGCTGGTCCGCACGGTGCGGATGCTCGGCCTGGACGCCGCACTGGATCAGGTGCTGTTGCCCGGCACGGCCTTCGACGCCGGTCGCGCCCATGCGCTCGGCTTGCTGGATCACCTTGTCGCCGGGGCAGATTCACTGATCCCGGCGGCACTGGAATGGATCGCCGCGAATCCGGGCGCCAGCCGGCCGTGGGATCGTGCCGGCACGATTCCCGGCGGCGGCGCGAACTCCCCCGACATCGCCGCGACGCTGCCGCTGCGCGCGGCCGCACTGCGCGCGCAGTACAAAGGCGCGCCGATGCCCGCCCGCGCGAAAATCCTCGCCGCCGCCGTGGAAAGCACCCAGGTCGACTTCGACACCGCCTGTGCGATCGAGACCCGGTATTTCGTCGAGCTGGCGACCGGGCAGATCTCCAAGAACATCATCAAGGGCACCTTCTTCGACCGGCAGGCGATCAAATCCGGTGCCGGTCGGCCGCACGGGTATCCGGTGCACCGGACCGCCTTCGCCGCCGTGCTGGGCGCGGGCATGATGGGCGCGGGTATCGCACTGTCCTGCGCGCTGGCCGGAATCCGGGTGGCGCTCGAGGACATCGACTACGCGGCGGCCCAGCGTGGCAAGGACTACGCGAGCCGATATCTCGCGAAACAGGTTGCGGCGGGCAGACGTACGGCCGAGGACGCGGATGCGGTCCTCGCACTGATCACCCCGACTGCTTCGGTGGCCGATCTGGCCGGCGCGGATCTGGTGGTAGAGGCCGTCTTCGAAGATCCGGACCTGAAGCGCCGGGTGTTCGGCGAGGTGCTCGACGTGGTGGCCCCCGACGCGGTGCTGGCCTCGAACACGTCCACCCTGCCGATCACCGATCTCGCCACCGGAGTTTCGCGCCCCGAAGACTTTGTCGGCCTGCACTTCTTCTCCCCGGTCGAGCGCATGGACCTCATCGAGATCATCGTGGGCGAGAAGACGAGCGACGCCACCCTGGCCAAGGCGTTCGATATCGCCCTGCAACTGGGCAAGGCGCCGATCGTGGTCGGGGACGTCCGTGGATTCTTCACCAGCCGCGTAATCCTGCAACGCCTGATCGAGGCCGCGGCCATGGTCGGCGAGGGCATCGACCCGCAATCCATCGAACAGGCGTCGGTGCAGGCCGGATATCCGGTGGGCACCCTGGCCCTGCTCGACGAACTGACCCTGACCCTGCCGCTGAAGATCCGCGGCCAGTTCCGGGAAGTGGCCGAGCAGCAAGGCATTCCGCTGCCCGAACATCCCGGTGACGCGGTGCTGACGACAATGGCCGAGACCCTGGGCCGGCCGAGTCGCGTTGCGGGCGCGGGCTTCTACGATTACAGCGGCGATCGTCGCGGGGCGCTGTGGCCGGGCTTGGCCGAGCACTTCCCGGTTGCCGAAAACCACGCCGACCTACGGGAGTTGCAGGATCGGCTGCTGTTCGCCGAGGTACTGGAAACCGTGCGCTGCCACGACAACGGCGTGCTGCGTTCGGTGCCCGACGCCAATGTGGGATCGCTGCTCGGCATCGGCTTCCCGGTCTGGACCGGTGGCACGAGCCAGTTCATCGAGGGGTATCCCGGTGGGCGAGCCGGATTCGCCGCGCGAGCACAGGAACTCGCCCATCGCTACGGCCCGCGCTTCGCGCCGCCCGCCTCGCTGTTGCGGGAGTCGGCTCCGCCGCCGGGGGAACCGGCGATCCGATCCGGGGAGCGGGCCGATGCGTAGGGATGTCTACACCGCCGACCACGAGGCGTTCCGGTCCGCCTTCCGCGCCTTCCTGGACCGCGAGGCGGTGCCGCACGCCGACGAGTGGGAGGCGGCCGGGACGGTCGACCGCGCCTTCGTCACCGCCGCGGCCGGAGCAGGCTTCCTCGGCTTCGAATTCGAGGCGGAATACGGCGGATTGGGCATCGCCGACTTCCGGTACAACGCGGTGATGGCCGAGGAGGTGGCCGCCTCCGGTACCGCGGGCGACACCTTCAGCATGCAGAACGACATCATCGTCCCCTACCTGCGCGACCTCACCGACGAGCCGCAGCGCAAACGCTGGCTGCCGCGCTTCACCCGCGGCGATCTCGTCACGGCCCTGGCCCTCACCGAACCCGGCGCGGGTTCCGATCTGGCCGCCATCCGGACCACCGCCCGCCGCGACGGCGACCACCTGGTCATCGACGGCACCAAGACGTTCATCACCGGCGGCGCCACCTGTGACCTCGCCATCGTCCTGGTCCGCACCGGCGAACGCGACGGCCGCGGAACGACTTTCGTCGCGGTCGAACACGGCACCCCCGGTTTCGGACGTGGCCGCCCGATGCACAAGATCGGCCGCCGCGCCCAGGACACCGCGGAACTGGTGTTCACCGGATGCCGGGTCCCGGTCGGGAACATCCTCGGCGAACCCGGTCGCGGATTCGGTTCGGCCATCGTGAATCTGCCGCGCGAACGCCTGTCCATCGCCGTATCCGCGGTCGCCTCCGCCGGCCACGCCCTGAACCTGGCCCTCGAACACGCCCGCGCCCGCGTCGCCTTCGGCGGGCCGCTGGCCCAACTGCAATCCGTGCGCATGACCCTGGCCGAACTGCACACCGACATCCAGGTGATGCGGCACTACATCGACCGCTGCGTACTCGCCCTGAACACCGGCGAGCTCGGCGCCGACGAAGCCGCGGGCGCGAAATACAAGGCGACCGAACTGCAATGGGACGTCGTCGACCGCTGCCTGCAACTGTTCGGCGGCTACGGCTACATGGAGGAGTACCCGATCGCCCGGATCTGGCGCGACGCCCGCATCCAGCGTATCTACGGCGGATCCAACGAGGTCATGAAGGATCTGGTCGGCCGGGCGGTGGTGGGCCGATGACCGGATCACTACAGGGCCGCATCGCGGTGGTCACCGGCGGTTCACGAGGGGTCGGCCGGGCGATCGCGCTGCGACTGGCCCGCGACGGTGCCGCTGTCGCCGTCAACTACCGCCGCGATGCCGGCGCCGCCGAATCCGTGGTGGCGGAGATCCGCGAAAACGGCGGCCGCGCACACGCTTACGCCGCCGCCATCGACGACGAATCGGCCGTACGGTCCATGACCGAAGGCATTGCCCGCGACCTTGGCCCCGCCGACATCCTGGTCAGCAATGCCGGATCCGCCAGCCGCGGCGCCGCTGTCGAACACACCCCGCTCCGGGATTTCCTGTCCCTCATGCGAGTACACGCCTTCGGCCCGATCGGCCTGATCCAGACGCTGCTGCCCGGCATGCGCGCGGCCGCCGCGGGCCGGATCGGCCGCGCCGACATCGTGATGATCTCCAGCAATTCCACCGGCACCACCCCCGCCGGCGCCGCGCCCTACACGATGGCCAAGGCCGCCATGGAAACCTGCATCCGCACCCTGGCCCTGGAGGAACGCGCACACGGCATCCACGCCAACATCGTCGCCCCCGGACTGGTGGCGACCGAGATGGGCCGCCGCCTGGTCTCCGCCGCCCGCGGCATGAACATCGAAGAGCTGGAAAAGGGTTCGCCGTTCGGCCGGGTGTGTCGCCCCGAAGACGTCGCCGGCGCGGTCGCGTACCTGATCTCCGGGGACGCCGGTTACGTGACCGGCCAGCGGCTGGCCGTCGACGGCGGCGGCCCGGCAGCGGAGCTGTTCTGATGACCTCCCCAGCGGAGCTGTGCAGATGACCACCGCAGCGGAGCTGTGCAGATGACCACCGCAGCGGAGCTGTGCAGATGACCACCGCAGCTGTGCAGATGACTACCGAGCACCGAAGGAGGACACCGTGACCGCCGTGCACGAGAGCACCGAAGAGCTGTCGCGCCAGGCATTCCTGGCGGAACTGACCACCACGCTCGACGACGCCGTAGCCGCCGGAGGATCCCTGCGACTGACCGCCGTGGACCGCCGCGGCGAGGGCAACTCCTGGGAAACGTACCTGGTCGATGCGGCCTGGGAATCGCCCACCGGCCCGGCCACCGCCGCCTATGCCGTGAAACGCCAGCCGCGCAGCGGAATTGTCGGCGACTACGACGTGACCCGCGAGGTGGTACTGCTCCGCACCGCCGCCGGCCTGGGCCTGCCCGTCCCCGCCGTCATCGCCTACCGTGCGCAGCCACCGCGGGGCTTCTTCGTGATGGAGAAGGTCTCCGGCGCGATCCCGTTGCCCGCCACCGTCTCCGCGCTGATCCCCGACCGCGGCCGCCGTGACCGGCTGGGCCGCCGGATCGCCCGGACCATGGCGCAGCTGCACACCGCCGACCCGGCCACGATGGACACCGCGGTGCTCGGTGCGGTGCCGGCCGGCGCGGCCACCGGAGCGCAGGAGAACGACAAATGGACTGCGGTGTACCGCGATGTGGTCGACGTCCCGATCCCCGTCCTGGATCTCGCTCTCGCCTGGCTAGGCCACCGCAGCGACGCGGTGTCCGGCCGGGTCGCACTCGTACACAACGACTTCCGAGTCGGCAACCTGGTCGTGGACGACACCGGTCTCACCGCGATCCTGGACTGGGAGACCGCGCACTTCTCCGATCCGGTCGCCGACATCGCCTGGTTCGCCCAGCGGACGAGCCGGGGCCGATCACCGTTGCTGTGCAAGCTGATCGAACTCGAGCCGTTCCTGGACGAATACGAGTCGGTCAGCGGCTGGCGCCCCGCCCCCGATGCCCTCGGCTGGTGGGCCGTGCAGTCACTGGTGAAGACCGCGATCGGCTGCCTGCAAGCCGTGCACATCTATACCCGCGGCGACCGGGACGACCTGCGCTACGCGAACATGGCCCACAGCGTCTACTACAGCCTCGGCTGGCTCGGCCGGATGCTGCACGACGGGGAATGGGGACACTGAGATGACCATCTACTCGACCGATCCCACCCACCTCCTGCACACCGCGGTGGAAACCCTTGCCCACCGGGTACTTCCGGAACTCGGCGACGGCATCGCCCGCATCGAACTGGCAGCGGTGCTGGAACAACTCGACAACATGGCGAACCGGGTCCGCTGGGACGAGTCCGGGCTCGCGACGAGCTACGACCGCACCGAGGCACTGGCCACCGAACTCGGCCTGCCACCACGCGAAGACGACCACCCCGGCGTCGAATCCCTGCGACAGCGCCGCCGCGACATCGCGGCCACCCTCGCCGGCACCTACCGCAACCCCGATCTCCGGCCCGCCGATGTGGCAGCCGCCGTCGCCCGGTTCACCACCGCCGACGTCGACGACCAGATCTCCCTGGGTCTGCGTGGCGGATTCGGGGGGTGGTCCGAATGACGCTGCCCCGCAACCGGGCGGCGCGATCGTCCTCGCCGCTGGACCCCGGTTCCCGTTCCGCCCGAAAGGTGCTGTCGCGATGACGAACTCGATCGAGATCACCGAGGACGAGGCCCTGCTGCGCGCGGAAGCGTCCTTCGCGGCCGTCTTCGGCGACGGCACTCCCTCTCTCGACCAACTGCGTCGCAACCTCGACTCCATGATGCTCGAGGCCCCGCTGCCCCCCGGCACCACGGTGACCTCCGAGCACGTCGGCGGCGTCTCCTGCCTGCGCGTGGTGAACGGCCCGGCGACCGACCGAATTCTGCTGTGGTTCCACGGCGGCGGTTACGTGATGGGCAGCGCCGAGGGCTACACCCCGGCGGCGGCCGGACTGTCCCGAGCACTCGGCGTCGCCGTGCTGTGCCCGGATTACCGTCTCGCCCCGGAGAATCCGTTCCCCGCCGCCCTCGACGACGCAGTCGCCGTCCTCGACACCGTGATCGCCACCCATGGCTCGGCGCACACCGTGGTCGGCGGCGATTCCGCAGGAGGCGGCCTCACGCTGGCGGCCCTCGCCCGGACGCGTGACCGCGGCGCACCACTACCCGCCGCCGCCGTGGTCGTCTCCCCCTTGGCCGACTTCTCCGCCTCGGGGGAGAGCATCACCACCAACGGCGCCACCGACCCGGTGATCAGCCGCCGCTCGCTGCGCCAACTGGCCGCGTCGTACCTGCAGGGCCACAACAACACCGACCCCCAGGCATCCCCGGTGTTCGGTGATTTCGCCGGCCTGCCCCCGATCCTGTTCCTGGCCAGCGAACGGGAGGTCCTGCGCGACGACTCGGTACGCATGCACCACGCGGTCCGCGAAGCGGGCGGCCGCAGCGCACTGTCCCTGTACCCCAACACTTGTCACGCTTGGACCCTGTTCGCCGACTACATGCCCCAAGCGCAGCGCGGCCTCACCGAAATGGCCGACTTCGTCCGCGAGGTGCTGAGATGACAGTCCGGATATCCGACGACGCCACCGTGCGCCACATCGTCATCGACCGCCCCGACCGCCTCAACGCCGTGAACGAGGCAACACTGCGGCACCTGAGCGAAGCGGTGACGGCGGCCGGCGAGGACCCCACCGTCCGCGTCATCGTGATCTCCGGCGCGGGCCGGGCATTCTGCTCCGGCGGCGACCTGGACGTCGACGACCCGTTCGCCCCCGAAACCACCGAACGCACGATCGATGCCGCGGCCGCCCTGATCACCGCGATCCGATCGGTCCCGCGGCCGGTGGTCGCCGAAATCCGCGGTCCCGCAGTAGGAGTCGGCGTCTCGATCGCCCTGGCCGCGGACCTGGCGATCGCCCGCTCCGACGCCTACTTCACCATGCCGTTCACCGCCATCGGCCTGATGCCCGACGGCGGCGCCACCGCCCTGGTCGCCGCCGCGGCCGGCCGTGCCGTCGCCATGCGCCTGTTCGCCCTCGGCGGCCGCATGACCGCCCACGACGCCGAACGACACGGCCTGATCGCCGCAGTCCTTCCAGCCGAATCCTTCGACGCGGATTTCGCGGCCGCCCTGGCGAACCTCCGCACGATCTCACTCGCCGCCTTCGCCCGCACCAAATCCGCCCTCGATGCCGCCACCCTCCCACACCTCGGCGCCGCGTTCGAGCATGAACGCCGCGGCCAGCGAGAACTGGCCGGCGGCAAGGACTTCCGCGCCGCAGTCACAGCATTCACCGCCGGGCGCGGGGTATCGACCGGCGGGACACCCCCGGCGAAGGAGTAACCATGTCCACCACAACCGAACAGCACCACCGGCGCCACACCCGCACCCGCACCGAACTGGCCGCCGGTGCGACGATCCTGCTCCACGACCCGCACACCGGTGAAGGCGCACTGGTCCTCCCAGCGCAATTCGCCACCACCGGAGCCTTGGCATTCCTGATCGAACACAGCTCCGGTTTCATCACGGTCGCCCTCACCGACACCGACTGCGCCCGCCTGTGCCTGCCACCGATGTGGGGCCTGTCCGATGTCACCACCCGCCACGGATTCACCGTGACCGTCGACGCGGTCGGCGTCGGCACCGGCATCTCGGCGGCCGACCGCGCCCATACCATCCGCACTCTGGCCGACCCCACCAGCGGCCCAGCCGATTTCACCCGCCCCGGCCATGTCGTGCCCATTCGCACGCGCACCTCCGGCACCGGCCGACCGGGCCCGGCGGAGGCAGCCATCGATCTGCTGCGAACCGCCGGCCTCCACCCGGCCGCCGCCATGGGCGCCCTGGTGTCCCGGGCCGACCCCACCCGCATGGCGGACGCAGGCGAATGCGCCGAATTCGCTTCGGCCCACGGCCTCGCTGTCGCGGTGGTCACCGGCGAAAGGCAAGGTGGCACAGCATCACCGCAGCCGTGAACCTCCGAGACCCGGGCCGGCGGACACGATCGGTGTAGTGGGTACGGTCCGGCAGGACATCCGGCGCTTCCGGTGGCCGGGAGCCCACCGCCACCGCCGGTGCGCCTGTGGTGCAGGAGTGAACGTGTCCCGCCGACTCGAGGTGAGCGGGTCGCTCGGCGCGGGCGGGTTCCGCCGACCTCACCTGTCACCCCCGTCGGAGCGACATGACCCGCGGATCCGCTGTGGACTCGGCAGCCGCCCGGCCCGGCATCGCACGGCCCGTGGCGGACAGTGTGCCCGATACTGCTTGTCGCCCAGCGCCTCTACCGGCACCGCTGTCTGCATGCGATGGCCGGCTGATCGCGCCCGGCTCGCGCGGTGGTCCCCAGCGAAGTGCCGGGTGGCGTGTTGTCACAGGCTCCTGTCGAATACCTCGGTCACCTTGCGCAGCATGCTCGCATCGGCCGGACTGTGCCGGCCGATGCCGGCGATCAACCGATCCTGAGTATCACGCACTCCTTGTAGCCGGGCGGCGGCCTTCGCAGCTGCTTCACGCGTGGCCTGCTGGGTCAGCTCGACGATCGCGCGCCCGACCCACGCCCGATCCAGAGTGGTTGTGGCGGGCCCGAGTTTCACCTCGAGTAGCGCGCCCACGGCATTGGCGCGGACGTGAACCGACCCGTCGTGCGACTGTGCGGTGGCCTCGATCGAGGCAATCGCGTCGCTCTGCCTCCGATAGTGCTCGAGTTTCTCCTCGAGCTCCCGGGCCACCTCCGCCATCTCGTGCGCGAAGCTGGGATCATCCCTCACTCGAGTCGCCCCTCTGCTGTTGCCATTCGAGGTACAGGCGGTCGATCTCAACGGCGACCGTGTCGTAGGTCTCCCAGGAGTCGGGCGCGTGGTATATGGATTCCAGAGCGGCGACGGCCGGGATGCTGGGATATGCGCGATAGTAGAGTTCGTACGCCCATGCGGTGAATTCCTTTCCCGCATCGGTGAGCATCGAAGAGTTCAGCTCACGGGCGCAGTGGTCGATCAGGTACCGTCCCGGTGTCGTCGACCGATCACGAAGCGCCGACCCGGTGGCCGCGAACTCGGAATCCACCAGGTCGTGCAGTGTCAGCCACGCCATGAACATTCCGATGTGGGTTCCGGCTGCTTCGCAGGGCAGATCGAGCTCCGCCATCGCGTCATCATGCCAACCGGCATCGTCGTAGGTCATACATTCTCCTTCGTGGTCGATTCGGAGCAAGCGGCACGCTGCGACGGATGAAGATTGATGTCCAACCCGGTACCCTGCGGCGCGGGCGGGGTCGGTTGCGACGGCGCTCCGGAATGTGATTCGTTTTCGGCCGCAGCGTGATTGAGCCCCGCCGTGTGGATCTGAACGGCGAGATCCCGGGCGGCCATGGCACTGGTCGATCCCACCTCGAAGATATCGACGGCGGCCTGATCGAACCCTTCGGCCCACTTCGCGCCACCCGGGGCGAAACTGCCCGCGGACCGCGCAACCAGAAGTTTCTGGTCCAGAGTACGCAGCGCCGTCTCCATATCGAGACTGGCAGCGGCCAGTTCCCGCGCCGCCGTGTAATAGGCTGCGGGATCGACCGGGCTCATGCACCGCCCCCGCCGAACATGGCCCGATTGGCCGCCCGTGCCTCCGTGTAGTTGCGCCGCGCCGTGGCCACCCGGTCTCGCAACTTCTCCAATTCCTCGATGTGCCCGGCGGCGGTCTGCTGCCATTCGCCGTGCGCTTCACGATGGGCATCGGCCGCTTCCCCCAGGAAGGTGTCATCGAGGGAATCGACGGTGCGCCGCACCGCGGCATGTTTGGCGGACAACGCCGTGATGTGCGCCTCGATCTGAGCGAGAAACCGATCCATCGCATCGAGGTCGTAGGAATACCCGGCCACGATATTTCCCCCCGGTCGTCACAGTCGCAGATACCGCGGCGTGAACGACGTTGCGTTCTCGTCCTCCTGCACGGTGAACAGCCCGGCTGCCGCATGCAACGTGTCGGCATGGTCCGACAGCCGATCCAGATGCTCGGTGATCCGGGGATGCAGATCGCTCCAGATCCCCGCGACCGCATCGGAGGACGCCCCGGTCCAGGTCTGTTGCAGGTCACCGTGATTCGAGTGCAGCCTGTGTACCTCGTATTGCAGATCCCCGCGGTGACCGTGCAACTCGTCGGCGGCTCTGCGCAATTCGGTAGGCTCGACCCTCAGATACTTGCCGTCCATTCGAAATCCCCCTCGAGTACCACTACGGCTGGAGCCCCATGGAATGGAGAGCCACAACGTCGCAGCAGGCGCAGGACGATCTCGATGCCCTGCTGCACGCCAGTATAGAGGTGGTCGCCGAACTTCTCGGTGAGAGTGGATCTTTCGCCCCCTTCATGCTGACCCTCGCCCAGGACGGCAGCAGATCCCTGCGCCCACTGGCCGGCCGCGCCGACAGCGCGGATCCGGCCCGGATCACCCGGGCGCTGACGCTGTCCGGCGACACCATCCGGCTGCGCGCACGAGCCACGGTATGCGATGTCACCGCACACGAACCGATCACCGGCGACGCCATCCAGATCCGGGCCGAACACCGCGAAGGCATCGCCATCGACCTCCTGATCCCGTACCGCATCGACGACGACAGCGTCGATATCGCTATGAACGCGGCGAATGCGGCGATCGGCACCTGCCGCCTCTGGCCGCCGAGCTAGCCGGCAACACTGCCGGCCCGCGCGGTTCGCGAACTCGCCACCCAGGACGGCTCTCGCCGGCGTCCGGTCAGGAAGTGATGAGGATTTCGGCGGGGTTACCGGTGACGTACATGTCCCAATGGCGTCGGGCGATGTCGTCCGGCTCCATCGGCGACGCATCCGCGGGAGTGCCGGGCGTGCCCACGATCCAGGCGCCGAGCGCGACGTAGCCGACGTAGATGCCCTTGTCGCCCAGCGCGCCATGAAGATTGAGCGCCCAGTTGCGCAAGGCAGCGCCCGCGGCACCGGCGCTGCCGGCCCACGCTGTCGGCGTGACCGCGCTGGCGCCCGTGGTGTACAGCACCGTGCCGGCACCGGCCGCCAGCATCGCGGGCAGTACCGCGCGGGTCGCCGTGATCGCGCCGTAGCAGGAACTTTCGATCTGCGGCCGCAGATTTTCTGCCGTCACGTCCAGCACCCCGGTCATCCCACCCTCACCGACGCGCACATACGGCGCTGAGTAGTGCAACACGTCGATCCGCCCGAACCGGGCCGCAGCACTGTCCAGGGCGGTGACCAACGCGGAGCGATCCAGGACATCGGCGGCGAATCCGGCCGCCTGGACACCTTCCACCGCCAGCTTCTCGACCAGTTCGGCGAGCCGTTCCTCGGAGCGGGCGATCAGGGCGACATCGAAGCCGTGACTGCCGAAAACTCTGCCGAGCGACAAACCCAGGCGCGTTCCGGCCGCGACGAGAGCGACAGTGGGCATGGTGGTACCTCCTGCATCGGTGTTGTCCTCCAGCGGGACAGGCCAATCCGATCACCACCGGGTGTGACCTGTCCAAGACCGTCCGGACCGCGATCGATAACCTGAAGGAATGGATCGGCTGGAGACGCGGGAACTGGCGTATTTCGTGGCGGTCGCCGACGAACTGCATTTCGGTCGCGCCGCAACACGTCTGGGCATCGCGCAGCCCGCGCTGTCGAAGACCATCCAGCGCCTGGAACGCCGCCTGGGCGTCGACCTTCTCGAACGGACCAGCCGCACGGTCACACTGACCGCAGCCGGTCGGGTGCTGGCCCGTGACGCCCGCGCCGTGCTGGACGCGATATCCGCCGCGGCCGCCCGAACCCAGCGCGCCGGAACTACGGATCCCCGCCTGATCCTGGCCATGAAACCCGGCGGCGACTCGGGGCTGCTCCCGGCCATCCTCACGGCCTACGACCGCGAGCCGGATGTACTGCCGATCGAGGTCGTCTTCGCCGCCGACCGGGTGCGCATGCTGCACGAGGGCAAAGCCGATGCGGCGCTGTTGTTCACGCCACCCGACGAGGTGCGCGGACTGGACACCGAAACACTGCTGACCGAAGCGCCGGTCGCCGTGCTGTCCATATCGCATCCATACGCCAACCGGTCCGGCCTGAGCACGGCCGACCTCGCGGGCGAAACCCTGCACAGGTACCCGGCGAATCCCGAAGCGACGGGCAGCATCAGCGAACTGATGCACCGAATCGCCCTGTACCGCATCATCGCCGTACTACCCCGATCACTGACGATCCCCCTGCGCGACGACCTGACCACCGTGCAGATGACCGACGTCGCACCGAGCCGTCTCGTACTCGCCTGGCCCGTAAACAGCACCTCCCCATCCGTGGCGGCCCTCGCCCGCGCCGCCGCGAAGGCCGCTCCGCACCGGGATCGCCCGGTCGCCGATGAATTCCGCCGAGGTCGTTAGGTTCCCCGCACTCGCTTCCCGGCGATCGTCCACGGTTTACGCCTGCACCGCCGGAACCGGCTGCCGGCGGCGGTATCGGTTCGGCGGGACGCCGTATTCGCGTTTGAATGCCTTGGAGCAGGCGTATTCGGAGCTGTACCCGCAGCGTTCCGCGATGATGCGGAGAGGAATATCGGTGCCGTGCAACTCCTATCGGACGCTGCTCCCCGGCATAATCATCTGGGGCACAGGATCATTCACCTATGCCACCATGTTCGTCGCCGCCGCATCCGGCGTCACCTCGACCGAGCAGGGAATCGCCTCCGGCCTCGCCGACACCGCCAGGCAGATCGGCAGCGCCGTCGGCCTGGTCGCCCTGGTCGTGGCCGCCGCCATCGCAGCAACCCTCGGAGCCGCCGGATCCCGTGGTCACGCCGGCGACC
Source organism: Nocardia sp. alder85J (assembly GCF_020176955.2). Classification (GTDB taxonomy): domain Bacteria; phylum Actinomycetota; class Actinomycetes; order Mycobacteriales; family Mycobacteriaceae; genus Nocardia. The sequence continues at coordinate 40,495 of NZ_JAIUCZ020000007.1, read as the reverse complement.
GTGAACAGACAGCTCCAACCTCTCTCCCACCGAGGGTGAACCGCCTCGTGCCCGGGCCCGTGTCTGCTCGGTGAACTCCGGTCGATTATCGAGCTCCGACAGATCCCCATCCGCTCGCGGACGTGACACTCCGCCCGGAATTTCGCGCACATCCGGGCGAACCGCGATGCGCTCGGACAGCGCGGGCCTGCCGTCGACAACCGAATCCGGTGCTCACAGCCGTCCGAGGCGCGATTTCCCAGGGTTCTCCCAGAACCGATGCGCACTCTGGTCGGCAACCGGCGTTCCACCCGGACGCCCGGTACCAGCCGACGAACCGAGCCCGCCCATGACATCCATGCATCCCCACCGCAGAGCGGGGCGCACCGCGACCACTGTCCTGCTGGCAGTGACCGCAGTGGGCACGGTCGCCGCCTCCGCCGCGGCCTACTACGACAATCACACCGGCGCCCCCGCGACGGACACCACACAACCGGCAAGCCCGATCGGCGCCGGCGAGTCCGGCACCGGCACGACCGTGCCCCAGCCGAGCTCCGGTTCCGGCCCGATGCACGCGCACTCGCAGGGATCATGATGGCGCGCACCGTCGCCGGAGCCCGCCCCACCGCCGCCGAATGGCAGGTGTGGGGGACCTCCGCCCGCCTCGTCGTCACCGATCCCGCGGCGCTGACCGCCGCGCGCAGCCTGATCGAAGGACACCTCTACGCGGTAGGACTGGCGTGCAGCAGATTCCGGGACGATTCGGAGATCCGCGCACTCGCCACCGCAGGCGGCCGACCCGTCCGGATCAGTCCACTACTCGCCGACCATCTCCGGGTCGCACTCGCCGTCGCCCGGGACACCGGCGGCGATGTCGACCCCACGGTGGGAAACGCGCTGCTGGCACTGGGTTACGACCGTGACTTCACCCTGGTCGAGACCTCGGCCGGTCCGATCCCGGTGGCCGTGCGCAGCCGGTCCGACTGGTCGCAGATCCAGCTCACCGACACGACGGTCACGGTACCGCCCGGCGTGCTGCTGGACCTGGGTGCGACCGCCAAAGCACATGCCGCCGACCGTTGTGCCCGGCTGGTCTTCCACCGTTTCGGTTGCGGTGTGCTGGTCAGCCTCGGCGGCGATATCGCCACAGCCGGTCCGGCGCCGGAGGAGGACTGGCAGATCCTGGTCCAGGACGGACGCGCCGAACCGGCCACCCGGATCAGTCTGCCCGCCGGCGCGGCGCTGGCGACCTCGAGCACGCTGCGCCGCCGCTGGCGCCGCAGCGGCCACCTGATCCACCACATCATCGACCCACGAACCGGTGCGGCGGCCGACCCGATCTGGCGGACCGTATCGGTGGTCGCCGGAACCTGCGTGACCGCCAACGCATCCGCCACCGCCGCGATCGTGCGAGGCCGGTCCGCTCCGGGCCCACTACGGGAATCGGGCCTCCCGACCAGACTGGTGGACCGCGCCGGCGCGGTCGTGGTCCTCAACGGCTGGCCCGCCGAAGGAGAGGGGCGATGACGCGACCGGGCCTCGACGAAGCGCTGTGGGCGTTCGGCCGAGGCACCGGACTCGTGGCCCTGGTCCTGCTGACCGTCGCCCTGGTCGCGGGAATCGCCGCCCGCTCCGGACGCGCGGTGGTCCTGCCCCGGGCCGGTTTGGCCGAATTTCACCGTGGCGCAGCACTTTCGGCAACCATCCTGGTCGCCGTGCACGTGGCGAGCCTGCTGGCCGACCCCCGGGCGCAGCTACGCCTCCTCGACGTGATCGTGCCGTTCACCGCCGCCTACCGTCCCCTCTGGGTGGGCCTGGGAACCGTCGCGGTCGACCTGCTCACCGCGATCACGCTCTCCGCACTGCTACGAAAACGCCTCGGCCCCAGAATCTTCCGGGCAACCCACTGGGCCACCTACCTGCTGTGGCCGGTGGCCTTCGTCCACGCCCTCGGCAGCGGCTCCGACAACACACAGCCGTGGCTGCTCGCCGTCGTGGCCGCCTGCGCCCTGTCGCTCGCGCTCGCAGTGGTCTGGCGAGCCGGCCGCGACTTCGCCGAATACTCCCAGCCCCCGGGACGGAACACGAGATGACCAGCCAACTTTCGCACACCCGCCACGCACCCCCGTCCGGCCCGAATCGCCTGCTCCTGGCGGCCGACCCGACCCTGACCACCCACCTGTCCTGCTACGGCCCCCCGCCGAACCCCGCCGAACCCGGCGGACCGACCGCCGCCGTCGCCGCCGCGGGCCTGCGCGGCCGTGGCGGCGCGGGCTTCCCCGTCGCCGACAAGATGGCAGCCGTCGCGGCGGGCCGCGCACCCGTCGTGATCGCCAACGGCGCCGAAGGCGAACCCGACAGCCACAAGGACGCCACCCTGCTGACCCGCGCCCCGCATCTCGTGCTGGACGGCCTGTCCGCCGCCGCCGAAGCAGTCGGCGCCCGCGAATGTCACCTGTACGCACCCGCGGCGTTGCTCGAACCGGTCCGCGCGGCACTGGCACAGCGGCGCTCCACCGGATACGACCGGCGACCGGTCACCCTCACGCCTGCTGCGGAGTCCTTCCTCTCAGGCGAGAAAACCGCCGTCATCAACCGCTTGGCGGGCCGACGGCCGATCCCCGGCGATCAACTGATCAGCACCTCACGGGCCGGCCTGCACGGCCGCCCCACCCTGGTCCACAACGTGGAGACGCTCGCGCAACTCGCCTTGATCGCCCGCTACGGACCCGACTGGTATCGCAGCGCGGGAACCCACGAAGAACCCGGCACCTTCCTGGTCACCCTCAGCGGAACGACAGCGGCCGGTGTCGTCGAAACCCCCTTCGGCACCAGTCTGCTCGACCTGATCACCCGCACCGGCCGCACCGACCCCCGGACCGTCCGAGCGGTCCTGATCGGCGGCTACCACGGAACGTGGATCCCCGGCAGCGAGCTGTCACGAACAACGTTGTCGGCAGCGGGATTACGACCACTGAACGCCCGCCTCGGTGCCGGCGTCGTGCGAGTGCTCCCATACGGCCACTGCGGCCTGCGCGCCACCGCCGACATCATCGCCCACCTCGCCGCGGCGAGCGCCGGCCAATGCGGACCGTGCCGCAACGGACTCCCCGAATTGGCGACTCGCTGGCACGAACTGACCTACCGGGGCACCGGCGATCCCCGCGAGATCGCGCGCCTGACCGACCTCGTCGACGGCCGCGGCGCCTGCCACCACCCCGACGGCACCGCCCGTCTGCTGCGCTCGGCACTGCACGTCTTCGCCGACGACATCGACCTGCACCGGCAGGGCGCCTGCACCGCCGGACACCCATCGAACCGAGGCTTTCGAAATGAGTGACGCTCGCCTGCACATAGATTGGACCCGCTGCGCCGGCCGCGGCCTCTGTAGTGAACTACTACCGGGCATCCTGGGCCGCGACGACTGGGGCTACCCCCTGGCACCGGGAGGCGGCGACCGGATCATCACCCCCCGGGACCGGCGTGCCGCCGCCGACGCCGTCGACCTGTGCCCCCGCCTGGCGCTGACGCTCGTGACGACGCCCTGAACGTTCACCGCGCATAGTCCTCGAACCCGAGCCGCCGATTCATGCCGATCGCCACAGCGTTGTCGGGATGGTGGAACGCGACGAGCCATCGGTAGCCCGCCGCCCTCACGAACCGAATCGCACGCACCTTCAGCGCCAGCGAAAGCCCGTGACCCCGATGGGATCCGAGGACTCCGGTCATCTCACTGAAGGCGATTCCGTCCTCGGGATGCAGCGAGGTCGCGCTCATCCCGACCCAGGTGTTGCCGTGAACCGCGAGGACGATGCCCTCCGGGCGATAGCCGGGAACATCGATGCGCTGGGCGACATAGTCGGGGTAACTGTAGAACTCGTCCCGGCCGGGGATAGCGACCCGCGCCACCGGGGAATCGAACGAGCCGCACAGCGGTATTTCATCGATCGTCACCCGGTGCCCGGATCCGGCTGATTCCCGTTCCGGCTCGGCTACTTCCGGACCGAGCACCTCGGATGCTCGTGCAGGGCACGCCAGGCCCCCTCCCACGGGAACCGCTCCGCTGCGCCTCCGCCGGACTTCGGCTCGTGCGGCGGGCCCTCCGACACCACCGTCACACCCCAGTGCGAAAGTTTGCCGGCGCGAAGTGGGCTGCCGGGATCATGACCACCGCGCAGGCTCGACCACCGCATGGTTGCCTCGGTCGCGGCAGACTGTGCATGCGCCAGGATCGCCGAACCGGCGATCGGCGTGATCACCCACCGGAGAGGAACTCGTGCAGTACACCAGCTTCGTCGATGTCCACATCCTGCTCGCGCGTGACAATGGGGAAATCCTGCTGGCCCGCCGAGCCGACACCGGTTTCGCGGACACGCTCTGGAACCTGCCCAGCGGCAAACTCGAGGAAGGCGAAGATCTGGAAACCGCCGTCATCCGTGAGACCTACGAAGAGGTCGGTGTGAGCCTGGAACGCGACGACGTCGAGCTGGTCACCACTGTCCACATCCTGCCGTCCAACGGCAGCGGCGCCCGAATCGGATTCTTCTTCCGGGCCACCGCATGGCCGGGCGAGCCGCACAACGCCGAACCCCACAAATGCTCCGAAATCGGTTGGTTCCCGGCCGGTGAACTGCCGGCCGATATGGTGCCCTACAGCAGAGCCGGGATCCGGCAGTGGATCGATGGCAAACCGCTCGGTCTGCTCGGCTGGCCGCGGCAGTGACCGCGGAGTCCGGCTGTCGGTGTTCGGAAAAAAGTCGAGAACTGGATGTGGTCGACGAATCTCGAGGAGAATTTCATGGCGATTCGCCGGATGGATCATGTCGGAATCGTGGTCGAGGATCTCGCGGCGGCGGTCGCGTTCTTCGTCGAATTGGGTCTGGAATTGGAGGGTGAGGCGACCGTCGGTGGTCGATGGGCCGACGAGTTGCTCGGGCTGGACGGTGTCCGAGCGGATATCGTGGTCGTGCGGACTCCGGACGGGCACAGCCGGGTCGAGCTCTCGACGTTCCATTCGCCGGCGACCGGCACGGCGCCGAAAGCGCCCGTGAATACTGCCGGCATCCCTCGTCTGACCTTCGCCGTCGACGATGTCGAGGATGTCCTCGGCCGCCTGCGTGCCCACGGCGCCGAACTCGTCGGCACGGTCGCGCAATACGAGGACATCTGCCGGTATTGCTACGTCCGCGGTCCCGACGGCATCCTCCTCGGGCTGGTCGAGGAACTCCGCTGACGCCGGGGCTGTCAGCCGCCGATCCAGCCCGGGATGTCGAGCCGAGTCCGGGGCGGGTACGACCTTGCGGAGGTTGTCCTCCAGCGCAGCGGCGCACGTGCCGTGCGGGCCGATGGCAGGGAAGGCGAAAGCGCGCATCGGCCATCATGCGCGGACGCGCGACGACCGCTTTCGGAGCGACCGATGGACAAGGCCGTCCGTCGGTGGCACACCACCTGTTCGCCTACCGAGGTGTCCGAGTTGGTGTGGGTGTGGCGGGGCTGTGCCAGCCGCCCGGCGGAGCCGGGTCCGGCGATCACGGCCGAGATGACCGAAAATACTTGCTGGTTGGACACTTTCGAACAATGCGCGATGCTGGTGCGGGATTGCGGCGAGATCGTGGGTGAGGCCCCCCGGCGTGGGTGGGGATTGTTCTACCCGGTGGAGTGATCCGACCGAGCGGACGGCCATGCGCGAGTGCGGGCGAACTGCATCGGCTCTCCCACGCAGAGGTCGGCGATCTGCCGCCGAGCGGTGTCCGCGATATTGCGATAGTGCCGACTGTCGGCGCCTTCGGTCCGCTCGATATCGGCGAGCACCGTCGACCAGTGGTCATCGATGGTGTCGACGAGCGGCATCAGCGCGTCCTCGTCCTGGCCGAGACCCAGGACCAGCGTGGGGGCAACGGCGTTCTCGGCGAGTGCGGCCACCAGCCGGACATGGCCGTCGAGAAGCACGTACCCATCCAAACAGCTTGCCACCCACAACAATACGGGTGGCAAGATGTCTTCGCGCACCTGTTTCCGATATGCCTTCACCCGTGGCGAATCGACGTCGGGCAACGGTCGGAGGGGCAGCACTCCACTCCAGCCGCGGTTCCAGTTCAGGTGCGCGTTCGGATATTCCAGCACCAGATCGTCGCCTCGAAACAGAGAGGGCCGCAACGACGATGGGTAACGCAACAACCAGCGCCCGGTATGCAGCGGCGAGAGCGGACCGGACGCCAGCTGGTCACAGAACCGATGCGCCCACGACAGCGCCCACTCCGAGGTGCGACCGGGTGGCAGCCGGCGTGCTTCGGCGGCGGTCGTAGGGCGGATCGGAGAGCGATATCGTTCGGTGCGAACGACATTCACCCCGCCGAGCGCTTCCTCCACTCGTGCGGCAAGTATGACGTCAGCCTCGCCGTGGCCGGTTTCTTGCCTCAGCACCAGGCGATCATCGGCTGCGATCTCCCAGCGCAGCCCCGGCTTCACCGGGCGATCGACCCTCAGTTCCAGGCAGATCGACCCGCCGGTCGGGTCCACTAGCGTTCGCCGCACCACCGCTCCACTTCACGGAGACCCGTCCCGGCAGTGTACCCGGATCCCCGGAACGGGCGACAGATCCGCACCGCGGACAGGCGCTGCGCCGATGAGTTGCGGGCACCGTTCGCCTCTATCCGTGTAGGAGGTGACCGCAACGACCGTCGGGCCACAGCCCGTTCGCATACTGCGGCCCTCCACCACACGATCGCCGACCGGCCGGTGGCGTCGCCGACCGACGTGCTCTCACCACCGTTGAGCGACAACGCTTTCCGTCAAGCGATCGACCGATGCGAAGGAAATGGACGATGCGTAATCCGTACGCGGTGCTGGCCCTGGCCGGCGCCTCGATGTTCATGGCGGTGGTGGATTTCACCATCGTCAATGTCTCGCTACCCAGAATGGCCGTCGACCTGAAGCTCGCCGAGGACGCCTTGCAGTGGGTGATCATCGGCTACGGCATACCGTTCGGCGGCTTCCTGCTGCTGGCAGGCCGGCTCGGCGACATCATCGGCCGCAGGCTCACCCTCCAGGCCGGCCTCCTGCTGTTCGTGGCCGCATCACTGACCGCGGGTTTGTCGAGCACCGGCGGACAATTGATCGGTGCCCGCATCGCGCAGGGTATCGGCGCCGCGCTGATCACCCCTTCGGCCCTGGGGATCGTGGCCGACGCCTTCGAAGCAGGCAAGAAGCGGGAGAACGCCCTGGGGATCTACGGTGCCCTCGCGGGCACCGCGGCATCGGTGGGGGTGCTGGCGGGCGGGTTCCTCACCGACGGACCCGGCTGGTCGTGGATCTTCTATGTCAATATCCCGATCGGCGCCGTGTTGCTGGTGGCGACGATATTCGTGTTGCCCGAGAACCGGATCGCGCATCCGGGTGGTGAATTCAACGCGGTCAGCGCCCTTTCCGTGACCGGTGGGCTGCTGGCGGGGCTGTACGCCCTCAACCGCGGGGTCGAACACGGCTGGACCCGGTGGACGACAGTGGGTTTCGGCGCGCTGGCAGTGGCCTTGCTCCTGGTCTTCGGACTGTCGGAATGGCGCGCGCGCAATCCACTCGTTCCCCGCGCGCTGCGGAAGAATCTTCCGGTGGTGCAGGCGAACCTCGCGGCCGCGTCCGGATTCGGCAGCTTCCTCGCCTTCGTCTTCCTGACCTCGGTGGTGCTGCAACAACTGCTGGGCTACTCGCCGACGAAAACAGGTGTGGCGTGGCTGCTGACCACCGTGACCGCCTTCGTCTTCGCCGGATTGACCGGTGCGGTGCTGGCGAACAAGGTCGGTACCCGAATCCTGCTCGCGCTCGCGTCGTTGCTCGTCGTCGGCGCGGCCGCCTGGTTGATCTACCTGCCTGCGGACGCGAGCTTCGCCAGTCGGGTCATGCCCGCGCTGATCGCCGCCGGAATGGCGGTCGGATTCTTCGCACCGTCCGTCCAGATCGGTGCCTTGGCCGACGTCGAAGACACCAATTTCGGCGCGGCGTCGGGTTTGGTGGAAACCTCGCGGGAATTGGGCGGCGCCATCGTCATCGCCGCCGCCTCGACAGTGCTGCTGGGTTCACACTCGGGCTTCCTGCACGGCGTCCACGGCGGCTACGGCGTCATCGCGGCAGCGGCGGCACTGGGGGTCGTGGCCACCGCATTCCGCGCCGAGTCAGCCGTCCGAGCCGAGGTGCTCGACTCGGCGGCCGTCGTGGAGCCCGCGTCGTAGGCACGATCGGGAGGATCGATCGGCTCGACAGGACAGCGAGCCGACACCGCGCACTCCGCACGACCGATGAGTTTCACGGTTGACGATCCTCTACATCTATGGAGGCCCGGCGACCGCCGAGGCCGGCAGAAAAGTATCTCCGTGCTTCGAGGAGCGCAATGTCGACAATCGCGATATTCGGCGCCACCGGTTATTCCGGCGGCAACGCGGCTGTATCAGGACACCGCCGACCGGGACGAGCACCGGGTGTATCGGATCGACGGCCACGGTCTTCACGCGCCGGCGTGAACAACGAAAAGAGAAGGTCATGTTGCTGGAAAGCAAGAATGTCGTCGTCTACGGCGCAGCGGGAGCGGTCGGCAGCGCGGTCGCTCGCGCCTTCGCCGACGAGGGTGCCAGGGTGTTCCTGACCGGCCGCAATCGCGACGCCGTCGACACGGTCGCGAAAGAGATCACGGCCGCGGGCGGCGCGGCCGAGACCGCTGTGGTGGATGCCGGGGACGAGAAAGCGGTGACCGAGCACTTGGCCGCGGTCGTCGCCGACGCGGGCAGCATCGACGTGTCGTTCAACGCGATCGGACTCTCGCCGGTGGGATTGCAGGGAATTCCGCTCGCCGACCTGCCGGTCCAGGATTTCCTGCGCCCGGTCGAGACGTATACCCGGGCTCATTTCGTGACTGCGAAATCCGCCGCCCGGCATATGATCGCCCGACGTTCGGGAGTGATCATGATGCACACTCCCGAACCGGCCCGCCTGCCCATGCCGCTGGTGGGTGGTATGAGCGTCGGCTGGGCGGCGATGGAAGGTCTCAACCGGGCGCTGTCGGCCGAATGGGCACAGCACGGCGTTCGCACGATCTGTCTGCGCACCACGGGCATGGTGGAGACACTGGTCATCCACACCGTGTACGAGTTGCACGCGAATGCCATCGGCATCACGAAGGATCAGATGATCGAGATGGCGGGCGGGATGACTCACCGCAAACGCCTGACCGCACGGGCCGAACTCACGCAGGCGGCGGTATTCCTCGCCTCCGACCGGGCATCGGCGATGACCGGCGCCGTTGCCAACCTGACCGGCGGAATCATCGTCGACTGACCACCCCGCCCGACCACCGCACACCCCGTCGGTGGCCGGGCACCGTCAATGGAGGAGTAAGAGCAGTGAACGATCTACTCGCGACCGCTGTCGCCGCGCACGGCGGCCTGGATCGGTGGAACCGGATTCACACGATCACCGTCGACGCGGCCATCACCGGGGCCTTCTGGCAGATCAAAGGACACAGCGACGCGCTGAGCAAGGTCCGCTTCGAGGTGGACACCACGAAGCAGTGGCTGACCATGGACTTCGTCGGCCAGGACCGCCGGTCGGTCTTCGAACCCGACCGGGTCGTACTGCAACAGCCGATCGGCACCGTGGTCGGCACGCGCGACGCACCGGAGCGGTCGTTCGACGGCCACCGGTTCGAAACTCCCTGGGACGACCTGCATCTCGCCTATTTCACCGGGGAGGCACTCTGGACATACCTGAACACCCCGTTCCTGTTCACCTGGCCGGGGTTCGTTTCCGAGGAGATCGCCCCGATCGAAGCCGACGGTGAAACATGGCGCCGGCTGAAAGTGACTTTCCCCGACCACATCAAGAGCCACACCCGCACGCAGGTGTTCTGCTTCGGCCCGGACGGGCTGCTGCGCCGCCACGATTTCACCATCGACATCGTCGGCCGGACCGTCGAGTCCCAGCTCTACGCCACCGATTACCGCGACGTCGACGGCAGCATCATTCCCGCCACGCGACGTGCCTGGGCCCCGATGGGCGATCAGCAGATCCTTTTCGTCGGCATCGACATGGCCGAGATCACCGTCGTCCCCGGAGCATCGGCGGATCATGCACTCCATGACTGAGCCCAAGGCCGGGCAGGGCCTCGGCGTAGTCGGGTTTCAGCAGGCCAGCAGTAATTCCACCGGCCTGTTGTAGTCCCGGCCGTAGTACCGCAACGCCGGCGCGACGTGGCGGTGTCCGGCCAGCCGCAGCAGCGACATCGTCGTGTTCCGCAGGATCGCCATGACATGCCCGGCGGCACCGGTGCGGGCCTGGTGCCGGTCCTCGTCGAACGTCACGTCCCTGACGTGATGCACTCGGTTCTCGATCGACCAGTGCCGCCGCAAATAGTCGGCGATCACGTGATGAGCGGCGTCACCGACGGTCAGGCTCGTCACCACGAACACCGTCTCCCGGGTCTGGCGCCGCATCTTTCGATGCTTCGACATCACGGTGCGAGTGCGGTGGATCCGCAGAACCTGTGCCGCACCGGGGAATCCGATCCCCGACGCGATCCCGGTCGCTTTCACCGTGCGGGTCTCCCGGCGGCCGTGCGCGGGCTTGCCGGTCGACTTGTCGAGCACCGGCACGTCGTCCCACGGCAGCTGCTTCAACTGTTTACGCAGGTTGGGCTGATTTCCCTTCACGCAGAGGATGTAGTGGGCGCCCGCTTCGACGATCGAATGCGCCGTCTCACGGCAGGTATGGGCGGCATCAGCGGTGATGACGCATCCGGCGATGTTCAACGCGGACAACAGCTTCCGCAGCATCGGCACCTCGCTGGTCTTGTCCGCTACCGCGACCTGCGCCACGACCACGCCGGTGGCCTGGCAGATCCCCGACAACAGATAGGTCAGATGCCCGGCGGCGTCACGGGCACCACGCAGGGCTTTCCCGTCGAAGGAGATGACTTTCGCGCCGCCGATCACGCTGACCCGCAACCACATCCACGCGCCGATCAGCTGGTCGAGCTGGTCGGTGTCCAGGCGCTGCAGCAACCGCCGGATCGCGGACTCGCTCGGCGCGCGACGGGTGAACCCGAGCCGGGCCGACACCGCGGTGGACGCGTCGGCAGCCCACTCGCCGATCGCGGTGAACGAGCGAGCGCCGGCGGCGGTAGCGGCCAGAGCGAGCAGCAGGACCGAGGTCAGGTCGTAGCGGCGGCCGCGGGCGTCGCGGGGATCGGGGACCTGTCGGAGGACATCGAGCAAACTGCCGGCAGCGTTGGCCGGATCCTGTTCGAGCGGAACGTTGTCCAGCTCGATCGTGGTGGGCGCGGCAGGGCATACTTGTACGGCGGGCACGGGTCTCCGAGAGTGATGTCAGGCGTAGGAACCTTCATCTTCCTCGAGTCACTCGTGTCCGCCCAGCATCTCAAACCGTGTGTCACGCAACCAGTTTCCCCAGATCAGCGGATCGGTACCCGACTACGCCGAGGCCCTGCAAGGCCGGGGACGACGAATTCGGAAGGCTGAGCGAACCTTTCCGGCGCGAGCTGCTGGCCTACTGCTACCGCATGCTCGGGTCGGTCGACGACGCCGAAGAGGTGGTACAGGAGGTCTACCTCGACGCCTGGCGTGCCTACGACAGGTTCGAGGGACGGTCGTCCCTGCGCACCTGGCTGTACCGCATCGCGACCCGGGCGTGCCTCAAGGCGCTGGAGAAGAGCAGACGCCGGCCGCTGCCCGCGGATCTCGGTGCCCCCCAATCCGATCCGGGCGCGCTCCTGCACGGGCCGCTCCGGGAGGTGCCGTGGCTCCAGCCGATACCGGATTTTCTGTTCACCGCGGCACCGGCCGATCCGGCGACGGTCGTGGTGGAACGACAGACCATGCGGCTGGCGCTGGTGGGAGCGTTCCAGCAGCTGCCGCCGCGGCAACGGGCCGTGCTGATCCTCCGCGACGTGCTGCAATGGAGTACCGCCGAGGTGGCGCAACTACTGGGGATGACGACAGCGGCCGTCAACAGTGCGCTCCAACGCGCCCGCACCCAGGTGCCACTCAGTCAGGACAATCTGACCGAACCCGCCGAACCACAGCAGCGGGCCCTGCTCGACCGATACGTCGCCGCCTTCGAAACCGCGAACGTCGATGAACTCGTCGCGGTCTTGACCCAGGACGCGAGATGGGAAATGCCGCCGATCGCGACCTGGTTCGAAGGCCGCGACACCATCCTCGCCTTCCTCGCCGAACAAATGCGAGTGATCGGACCAGCCACAATGGTCGCCACCTCCGCCAACGGACAGCCCGCCTTCGCGGTCTACGCCCTCGACGGCGAAGGCGTGCTCCGGCCCCATGCACTGCACGTTCTGACATCCACAACCAACGGGATCGGCCGCATCGTCGCATTTCACGGCGCAGGACTGTTTCCACTGTTCGGGCTTTAGACACTGCCGCGGCATGTCCGAACCGGAAGAGCCGAATATGTGCGGCGACGAACTCGACAGGCAGTTACGGCTGTTCTGCTACCTCATGCTCGGTTCGGCCGACGCCGCCGAGCGCGTGATGCGGCAGATCCACCAGCGCGCACTGGAATTCCGAGACGATCCACATGATCGGCGATCCGAACGCGTCCGGCTGTTCGGTATCGCCGCCGATCTGTGCGGTGTGCGTCATTGCCGCAACCGCCACTGATGGACAACCGCCGGGCCGGCGGGGTCAGGCGGGTCCGCTCCCCGGCCGCACGACGACGGCCGCGCGCCGATACCAGCGATCCACCGTATTGCCCTCGTTGCCGGTGAATCCCTCGGATTCGACAGCGAACGGCTCCATCTCGAATTCCGTGGTATCGACGCATATCTCGCTGCGAGAGACCGTTCGGGCCACCGGCCCCGTGACCGCTCCCGCTCGGTCGATCCACCACGTCAACCTGGTATCCGCGCGGTGCGGCCTGCCCAGTTCCGCCGGTGTCATCCGATCGGGATGATCGATGGGCAGGGAACCCTCGGTCCGTTCCTCTTCCTGCGGTTCGTCCAGCATCTCGTTGGGCTCCCAGTCGTCGACCACGAGTTCCCAGTTGCCGTCGACGAGTTCCCAGCGCCGTCGCCGGCCGCACATCCAGAACTCGTCCGCGAGGTCGTCGCTGCTGTGGTAATCCTGTACCTCGGCCAGGGCCAGGACCGTGCCGTAGCCGGCGCTGTCGGCGGCGGCCACGAGCACCTCGACGCGGGCCGCGTCGGCCCCCTTGAGCTGATCCCACCCGAATCCTCGTTGGGAATACTGATGATCCAGTAGGCAGACGAGCTGGTCCGGCCGCTCGAGTTCCGGACCTTCCGGTCGGTACTGCCCCCGGTGACCATCCGGTATCGGTGTGGTGAAGTGCTCGCGCAGGTGCTCGGCCAGCGCCGCGACGGCCGGGTCCGGTGCGCCGGGAGCAGCGGTAGGGACGGCGCGCGGACCGGCAATCAGGTTGTAGGTCAGCGAGATTCGATGGCCCAGCTGCACCGGCCGCACCTCGTGCTCGCAGTCGGTGTAGAACGCGACGAGGCCGAGCCTGCCGGGCGCCCCTCGGTCGACCACCTGCTCCCCGCGATGTTCGACCACCAGTTCCCCGCCCTCGAAAAACGACGGCAGCGTCACCACCAGAGTGGCGATCATGCCGTCGGACTTCTCCGAATCCTGGTGCCGCCGGAAGAATTGACGCGGTCCGTAGACGAGCATCGAATGCAATTCGGCCGAGAGCTCGCAATCCGGCGGTAGCCCCAGATCGAACCGCAGCGCCTCCAGAATCGGCGCCAACGCGCGGTGCCAGCGGTCCTGGTCCACGGTGACCAGTGCGAGGGGAATCTCCCCGGTATCGCGCACGCTCGGATCGAGCAGCGTCTTCGCCCCCATGCCGTAGCGGGCCGGGCGGGCGGTATCGCGTAGTTGCCGCGCCTGCGCCATCGGCACCGGAAGCCGGAGCCGGCCGATCCCTTCCACCTCGATCGCCAGGTCCGCGGCCGATGCGGTACGGCGGGCGACGAAGGACCCCGGCGGCGGCACCGACCTCAGGAACTCGCCGATGGCCCGCAGAGTCTCGTCCGTCATCGCCGTCTCCCATGCTCGCCGTGCGGCATCGCAGCATCCTCGCAGAGGCGGCGGCAGCCCCGCGAGGGTCTGCCTCCCATGTGCGGTAACAGGCAGGACCCCGCCGAGGGTGGGAGCCCGGGGCGGGGCCTGCCGGAAGTCGCGCGGGATCGGCCGGGCCTTCACCAGGTCTTGCCGGCCTGCTCCCGGATGGTGTGGTTGATCCGGTTGGTTCGAGCACGAGCGGGTCGTCCCGCGGCCGCTACGGTGTGGCCGCAGGCCGGGGACTCAGGCAGAACGGCCGGCCGTCGGGATCGAGCAGCACTCGCCAGCGGTCGGCGCCGGGCTGGAAGTCGGGCCGGCCGGCTCCGATCGACACTCGGGCACGGTCCGCCTCGTCGACCGCCTCGTCGCCGAAGGTCTCGTCGAGCGCGTCGGAGCGCAGGACGGCCGGGCCGTCTCCCTCGTCCTGACCGGGCACGGCCGCAGCACGGCCGAGCGGATACTCCGCACGCGCGAGCAGTCACTGGCGAGCGTGCTGTCCGCGTTGTCCCCCGACGAGGTCGACACTCTCGCGGCAGCGCTGGACACGATGCTGACCACGGTGACCCGGGCCAGGAGCAAGGAACGCTCGGCCCGCGCCGGCGACCGTCCGCAACCGTGGCTGTGCCGCCTCTGCGACTTCGCCGCATGCGGGCGGAGCGAAGGCCACTGCCCGGTCAACAACGCGGTGACGACCGGTGGCGGGAGTTGACGGCGCATTCGAGGACGCGGCGGACAGCGAACGCCCGCTCCACCTCACGAACGCAACCATCGTGGGGCTCAGCGTATTCGGACGACGGTGCACCGGCGACCGGCCGAGAAGTGCGGGGGAGAAGGGCCGTCCCATTTTTGGGTGGGCGTCATGGTCATGGAGGTCAACTCACCCGAACGGGCGCCGCACCCCCGCCGATCGGCTGCACCGGAACCGGATCGGCCGGGTCGGGCCACGGCTGGCGGGCGATCATATCCGCCACGCGCACGAAGCCTTCCTCAGCGAGACCGGTTGCCGCATCGACGATCCGGTAGTGCTGGCGCTGCCGGTGAAGAGGTTGCGCCTCGAGGACGATCACCCGTAGCTCGCCGGGCTCGAATGCGCAGCGGCGTTGCAGGGCGGCGAGCAGTTGCTCGTTGTGCAGATGCCCCTCACCGAAATTCCAGCCCACCGCATGACCGGCGACAGTTTCCCCGTCCCGCACGGCATAGTCGTCGAGATTGTCGACGGCGCGCTCGATGAGCGTATTGAGCGCGCGACCATGCGGATGCATCGCCCGCCAGGCCATGCCCTTGGCGATGATCATGTCCATCTCGTGCGCCCCGTACAGCGCCGTGAGCTGCGTGGTCGCCGATCCGGAACTCGCCGTGAGCGCGGCCTCGATCCGCTCCTCGGCATCGCCGCGGAACAGCCAGACACTGCTGGCCCAGTTGCCCGCGTAATACCGCATCGACGGCAGAAACGAAATCCATTCCGGCTTCACGTTACCCACCGCCGGGACCACGAAAAGCGCGACCAGCAGCACGATCCCGAGCAACGGCGACCGCAGATCGAAAACCTCCACGCCGGCGTAATGCCCGAACAGCCACGGGATGCTGATGACGAAGAAGACGTTCCACTCCAGCGGCACCCCGACCGGCATCGTCGACAGGATGTGCAGATGGAAGACCATCATCACGATGACCGCGATCCACGTCGAAGTGCCACCGTGGCAGAAGAATACGAGATACGCCGGAACCGTGTACTCGACCACCGTGCCGAAGTGCGCCAGCCCGAACGGTATCCGGGAGGCCCGCAGATCCCGCGGAAAGTCCCGATACATCGTGCGTTTGAGCCACCGCCACCGCATCATCGGACTGTTGCTCATCATCACCGACACCACGAACGGGAAATGGCGGTTGAGCTTGGACGTGGCCGCCCCCCACCACAGGGCCAGCATGATCAGCTTCCAGCCGATGATCTGATCGGCAGGAGAGAAGAAGAACACCAGCACCGCCAGGCCGTAATGCTCGGCGCGCGCCGCGAGAAATACCGTCTTGTCGCGCAACCCCAGCAGCGCCAGCGCAACCAGCAGCGGGATCACCGTCCGCGCGTCGAGAACCCCGGCCGCGGTCACCCGGCCCGCCAGCGCCCCAACCCCCGACGCCAGCACGACCGCGTACAAGGCCACATCAACTACAGTGCGGCGATCGCCTCGAGTGCACGGCACCCGCCGCGGCCACGGTGGCAGCCGAATCGTGCCGGGACGCAGGAAGTACAGGATGCCGCCGATCGGCGGCAGAAACCGCATGGTCAGTGGCCCGGACCCACACCCGAGCCCGACCAGCTCCCACAACAGGGTCCACACGATCAGCTTCTGATAAGCCACCGGCCGAGTCCACCACTGCGTGAGGTGCCCGACCCCACCGAAGCCGGCCGTCAGTCCGATCACCACGGCGGCTCCGGCCACGTAGACAACGCATTTGAGCAGATACAACGGCAGCACACCCCACGGAGTGCCGAAACCGTATTCGGCCCAGTGCACCGACATGATGCGCATGCGCTCGGCGCGCGGCAGCGACCGCCAGCGTGTTTCGTCGATGTCCGGAAGGTCCGGAGCCAGGAATCCCACGGGCGCAGCCTACTTCCCGGATCGGGCGGGGCAGATGCGCAGTACGGCCATGTCGATCGCATGGACCGGGTTGCGGGACCCGGACGGCGGCCATTGCGAATGATCCTGCGGGGAAATCGATTCCGCCGCATGTCAGCTCGGTGCAAGACCACACTGATCAGCTCGGCCTGATGTTCACGGCAGTGGCCTGGTCCGGCTGTGACTCGCCGTCGGCCTTACTCAGCGCTGAAATCTGTCGGTACCAGTGCCGCGACCCGCTCGCCACCCCCGCCCGCGAGCTGGGGACGAGTACGGCTGCCGCTGTGGTCGTACACGCGGACATGGCCGTTGACGGCCGCCAGCCGATACGGGGCCGCGGTCTCCTCGGCGGTCGTGTGATATCCCCCATCTGCCGGCGGGGAAGCACTGTGCAGTGCGCGATAGTGGTTGTAGTCGACAGGCTTACGGGCAGCGAGGGCATCGTGGTGGGCGACAGTCCGCAGTGCGTCGCGGTATCCGCTCACCGGCACGGCCGAAAAGAATTCGGCGACAGAACCGGAACCGTAACTCAGCAGCGCGATCGGAGCGCCGGTGAGGTCGTCGGAATGGTCGAGCAGAGAGGCAAGCGCGAGGTACACCGAGGCGGTGTATGTATTGCCGATCAGCCGATTGTATTGCGTCGTGGCACCGAGTAAGGCGTCGACCTCGGCCGGTTCGGGCGTGCGGCCCTCGGCTTTCAGCAGGTGGTGGTGGGCTTTGTAGGCCATTTTGGTGAATGGCTGGTGGTAGCAGAACGCGGCGAAGTCGTCGAACGCGCGTCCGCCGCGCCGGCGGTAGTCAGTCCATGCTCCCTCGGCTGCCGTCAGGTATGCGCCGATGGAGAGTTTGCCGTCAACCACAGGAGTGGTGCGGTAATTGGGCCGCCAGAAATCCATGACGTCGGTGGAATGGATACCCGATATCGGATCGAGCTCGGCGATCGCGGGCTCGGCGGACAGCAGTATCGCGACGGCGGCCGCACCCTGGGTCGCCTCGGCCGCCGAGTCCAGATCGTACTTCGCGATATCGGTGGCGATCACCAGGACCTGCTGGCGGGGATCGCGAGCGATGAGCGCTGTTCCGAGTTGCAGTGCGGCGGTGGCCGCGTAGCAGGCCTGTTTGAGCTCGACGACCCGCATCGTGCTGGGCAGGTCGAGGAGCGAGTGGAGATACAAACCCGCTGCCTTGGACTGATCGACGCCGGTTTCGGTGGCCAGCAACAAGGTCCGCAGATTCGCTGTGCCGTGGCGGTCCAGTACCGGCGCGGCCGCGGCCGCGGCCAGAGTGACGATGTCCTCGTCCGCCGCGGGGACGCTCATCGACTCCTGTCCGATGCCGTGGTGGTATTTGCCGATCTCGACATCATGGTGCCGGGCCAGCGTCGCATGGTCCAGGACGTAATGCGTTGTGGCAAAGGACAGGTCGTGAATGCCTATGGGTAGGGTGGACATATCGCCTCGATTCGGTTCAGCGGGTGGAGCGTTCGAACTGGGTGTGTGCGCGCATCAGTTCGCCCGGGTTCGTCTGCGCCGCGAGCAGCGACAACTCGCCACACAAAACCGTGGCCGCGGCCAGGGCGGCCAGCCTGCGCGCGTTCTCACCCGGCTGGCGCTGTTCGCGGCACCCGAGCCGGAGAAGAGCGTCGTCGACGAACGGCAGATGTTTGCCGTTGCCCACGGTGCCGACGATCAAATTGGGCAGGGTGCAGGAGAAGTACAGGTCGCCGTCGCGGTTTTCCGCGTGGGTCAGGCCCTGTGACCCTTCGACGATGTTGGCCGCGTCCTGGCCGGTCGCGAGATAGAACCCGAGCAACATGTTCGCGTAGTGCGCGTTGGCGGAGCGGATTCCGCCCGCGAGTAGCGTACCGATCAGGTTCTTGCGGATATTGAGCGTCGTGATCTGCTCGGCTGTGGTGTGCAGTCGCTGCGAGACCACCTCGCGAGGGATCAGGATCTCCGCGACGACATTCTTGCCGCGCCCCAGAATCCCGTTGACGGCGGTGGCCTTCTTGTCGGTGCAGTAGTTGCCGGACACCGAGCTGTAGCGCACACCGGGAGTGGTCGTCAGGATGTATGTCTGAAGCTGATCGGAGGCCTGAGTCACCATGTTGTGTCCGGAGGCGTCGCCGGTGGTGAACTCGAACCGCAGGAACAGCAGGTTGCCGGCGATCTGGTGGTGCAGGCCGATAAGCCTGGCGTAGTTGCTGCCGGATGCCACGACATCGCACAACGTGTCGAATCGAGCGCGGATCTGCGAGAGCGCGGCGAACGCGGCGGCCGCGTGGTCGGCCTCCAGCAGAATCGAGCGGGTCATCCTGTCGTCGATCAGTGTCGCGACGATGCCTTTCTCGGTCATTCTCGATACCCGCGCCCCACGGCCGACCGATGGCCACAAGGGCGTCTCATAGGTGGCGAGCGGGATCTCCAGTTCGGCATCGACGGCGTTACCGGTGATGCGGAGGGGGCCTACCCAGGCAAGTGGGATCGGAGCGCAGTCGGGCTCGTTCATCGCGGGATCCGTTCTCTGGTGGGTTCGGTTTGCCGGGGTAGCGGCGGGACGGTGCGTGCGAGGAGGCTGCGGTGCGCATATGTGCGCGTGTCGATACCCAGGAGCCGGCTCCACGTTTCGGTATCGCCCGTCAGGAGCAGATCGCAGGCGGTCAGCGCGGCCGGGGTGGGTGCGCCGAGAACGGTCATGATCGACGCCAGTTGGTCCAGCCAGTCGCGAATCGTGCCCACCAGGTGATCGAGGCCGTCGTCGACGAGAATCTTCAGAAAGCGGCCGGCGACCCCGGCGGCGGTGGCGCCCAGGGCCAGGCAGCGAGCTATATCCAGAGGCGTGCGGATCCCGCCCGAGGCCGCCACGTCGATGCCGGTGACATCAGCGGTTGCCAGCAGGCAGCAGACCGTGGACTGGCCCCATCCTTGCAGGTAACCGAGGTCGCGTCCGGCGCGCCGATTATTCTCGATCCGCGCGAAATCCGTTCCGCCACTACCGCCGACATCGGCCACCGTGACGCCGATATCCCGCAGAAGTTCGACGGTTTTCCGGCTGAGGCCGAAACCGACCTCCTTGACGATTACCGGGACACGCACCCCCGTGACGATCCGCTCGATCTGCCGCGGCCAATGGGAGAAGTCGCGGTCGCCCTCGGGCATCACGATCTCTTGGACCGGGTTGAGGTGGATCTGCAAGGCATTCGCTTCGAGCAGGCCCACCGCGCGCCGCGCCTGGTCGACGGTCGCATTGGGGTTCACGTTCGCCATCACGAACCCGTGGGGATTCTCTCGCCGCAATACACGGTAGGTGTCGGCGACGGACTCGTCACGCAGGTAGGCGCTCATGGATCCGGACGCGATGGCCAGACCGGTCTCGCGGGCGGCGATGGCCAGATCGCGATTGATCTCTCCGGTGTGCGCGCTGCCGCCGGTCATCGCATTGATGTACAGCGGCGTCGGCCACGGCACGCCGGCGAATTCCGTGGCGAGATTCACCTGCGTGCGGTCGATGCCCGCCAAAGCGTGATGCACGAATGTCACGCAATCGAAGTCGCTCGTCGCGAACCCTTCGCGTTGCTGGTCGGCCGCGTGGCGGACGTGGTCGTCCTTGCGTCTGCCGATCGACTCGGCACTGCTCATGGTGTGTCCCGTTCGATCGATTGGATGTTCAGCGCCAGGGGCCGGATGTCGGCCGCCAGCCAGCGGCGGGTCAATTCGGTTGCCTGCCGGTCCGAGTCGCGGCCCAGGATCGCGATACCGCAATCGCCGCCGCCGGCACCCGACGGCTTGGCAGCGGCCCCTACCAGATCGGCCGCCGCGCAGAGTGCGTCGAGCACGGGGGTCCGGATTCCCACGTGTGCGGCGCTGTCGAGTCCTTCGAGGATTCGGCGGGCCCGGCCGATTCGGTGCTGGATCTTGATCACGTCGTCTGCTTCGATCGCATCGATCAGGCCGGTGACGCAGAGGTCGGAATCGGCCAGGAAACCCGCGAACAGGGGGGTGTCCCATTGCTCGTCGTCGATCCGGGCGACGAGTGCCGTAGTCGCCTGCGGCTCACCGGTCCATCCGATCAGCAACCGCAACTGCTTCGGTGCCGGGAGCGGGCGCACCGAGAGCCCCGGCCAGGCGGCGCGCAGTTTGGCAGTGACATCTCGTTCGCCGGGAGCGATGGCGAGTCGTGCCCGCTCGGGAGAACGGTATTCGAGCCATCCACCCCAGACTGCCGCGGCCAGATCGGCGCCCGACGCACGTGGATTCACCGTGAGCGTGGCGAGCATCGCGAGCCGGAATATGTCCATCGCCTCGAGCCGCAGGCCGTAGAAGGCGCCGAGCGCGTCGACGATCGCCACTGTCGTCGCCCCACTGGAACCCAAGCCGAATTTGCGGCCATCGGCATCCGAGAGATCGCGGCCGGCAATACGCATGTCGAAGTGCCGCGGCGGTCGGCCGCTCTCGACCACGAGCTGTTCCACGACCCGCACTGCCGCGAGCGCATAGGAAAAGAAAGAAATTGTCTCGCGATCACCGGCGGGAACGAGGCGGTCGCCGGTTCGTCCACAGCGAATCCGGGTTCCGCCGTTGGAATCCGAGGTCATCGTGGACTCGGCGGCGGTGTCGGACACCGTGACGGTGACGAACCGGTCCACCGCGACGACGACGGCGGGATGACCGGGCCGGACAACGGCGTACTCGCCTGCGATGAGTAGTTTTCCGGGCGCACGACGGGTGATCATGAGTTGTCCTGTACCGAGACGGTTACTCCCGGCCCACGCCCAGCGATATGGGTGGTGACGAAATCGCCGAGCTCGCGCAGTGCCTCGACGACCTTCGCCGCGTCCTCGCGCGCGCACAGCACAGCGACATTCGGCCCGGCGTCGATCGTGGCATAAGCCGTGGTGCCGGTCTTGCGCAGGCGCTCCACTCGATCCAGCACGGCAACCGAATACGGCGACAGGTAGCGAACCGCCGGCCGGGCGACCATCAGCAGCGCGTGCATCCCCAGCGCGTTCCGTTCGGCAATCCAGCCGACGCGTTCGAGGTCCCCACCAGCGAGCGCGCGCCGCATCTGCTCGAGATCCTGAGCATTGGCCGACACCCAAGGCAGGTAGAACGCCGACGTCGCGGCCGACTCTCGCATGGCGACCCGGCTCGACACCGCCTTGGGGCCGGTGTCGACGACGGCGATCACCAGCGCGGGATCGAGTGCCGACTCGACCGGCTCGGCGAAGGAACTCTCGTCTCCTTGTGCCCCGAATCCCGTTCCGGCGTGCCATTGTGCGAAGTCCCCGAATATCGAACGGCATGCCGATCCCGAGCCGCGTCGGGCCAAACGGGACAGAGCGCGCGGATCCAGCGGCACACCGTAAGCCGTGGCGGCAGCCGCCGCCAGAGCGGCGAAACCGCTCGCCGACGATGCCAGCCCGGCCCCGGTCGGGACCGTGTTGCGCGATTCGACCAGCGCGCGGTCGTGCCGGCCGGCCAGTGAACGGACGAGATCGAGGAATTCCCGCACTCGCGTGGCCGCCCCGGGAGCGGCGGGTGCGCCGTCGAGGATGACGATATCGGTCGCGGACTCCGGTGTGAGCGTCACCTGGGTGGACGTCGGGAAGATGTCCAAGGTCATGGACAGACTGCCGGCCACCGGCAGGATCAGCGATTCATCGCGCTTTCCCCAGTATTTGACCAGGGCCATATTCGGATGCGCCACCGCTGTCACGTGACGTCCGGTACCTTGCGGCTGCTGTTCGTCGGTGCGCGCGGCCGTGAAGGTGCCCGTCGCGTCGATACTCATCGAAACCAGTCCTTCGTCGATACCGTCCAGGTCGCCGATGCGCCGGCCGCCGACATGGCGAGGGCGACCTGCTGGGCGCAAACCGGCTCGGTGAGGGCGAGTACGCATCCACCCAGCCCGCCGCCGGTGAGTTTGGCGCCGTGAGCACCGGCTTCCACCGCCGCGTGCACGATGCGATCGATCGCGGCGGTACTGACACCGAGTTCGCTCAGCAGCGATTGAAAGTCGGTCAGGCGTTCTCCCAGCTCGGACAACCGACCGGTCATCAAGCTCGTCTGTGCGGCTTCGATGATGGCGGCCGCCCGGGTCAGGTGCCTTCCGGCCGAATCAGTACTGTGCCCCAGCACTGATCGGACCAGGGCCACCGATTGCTCGGTACTGCCCGCGCCGCCGGAGTCGGCGATGACCAGAGTGAGGTCGTGCTCGATGTGCAGGGGCCGACTCGTGGCCGCCTCGAACCGAATCGGCGTCGGGGACACCACGGCCGCGGCGTCCACGCCGCTGGCGTTTCCGTGGGCGATCCGCTCGCCGACCTGGACCAGCTCGTACAACGAGTTGTCATCGAGAGGGGCGCCGAGCAGATCCGCCAGCGCGCGCACAACCGCGGTAGCGCAGGCGGCACTGAATCCCAATCCGCGCGCAGGCGGCACCGTGCTGTGGATTCGCACCTCGACCGCGCTCGTCTCGAATCGCCATCGGTGCATCGCGGTCAGCAGCGACGCCATCGGACCCGATCTGCATTGTTCGAGAGCGGAATCCGGGCCGCAGATGAATCGGTACTCGCCGGCGTGCGTGCGCCATTCGACGGGATCACGCGAGACCTCGGTGGTCGCGGTGAGCCGTGCGACCGCCTCGACGGCAAGATCGGGCAGCGGAAAAGCGAGCGCGGGTAACCCGTAGACCACGGTGTGCTCACCGATCAGAATCGCCTTCGCGTGGGCGCGACCGATGCCGGTACCCGCCTCGCCATCCTGATCCGGTTCGAGCGCACCGGAATTCGGAATATGCGGGCCGCCGTGATTCCGTCGAATCGACAACTCGCCGGAATGATTCACGGTTCGTGGGTCGCCGATAGCGAAGCCATCTATTTGGTGTTGCCGGATCGCCGGATCACCGAATATCGCCATAGCCGACCACTCCTGATTGGAAATAACGCTCATCGCATGCGAATATATCGCGCCGTAGTCGCGCCGAGAGCTTCGATGCATGAACGGGCAAGGAGTACGATCTCGGATCTACATGACACCGACGTCCGCTCTGTCGCGAGATACCTACGAATTGAAGTGTCCATCAGTAATAGTGCTCCCGCAACTTCGCCAGGAGAACGTAGCCACTTGGCCGACCTCGGTGGCGGGTGCACCGGCTGATCAATTGCTGACTCCCTGACGAGAGGCGGATCACCCGGATCGCCGATGAATCGTGTCCGGCCGCAAACCCGGCCGCGAGTAAACCACGACCTGTGAGATGCGGCGGTTCGCTTTCGTCGTCCGAGCCGGACCGGCGATCGTCGAGGCCTGCGGAGACGAGGCTGCGGCCGTCGCCGGCTACGGTACGCCCCGCCCGGGGGCAGGACAGTCGGCCAAGTGGCTATGGACCGCGCATCCGAATCAGGGGACGGTCCGATGTTCGAAATCGGTGATGATCCGCGCCGGAGCAGTGTATCGGGATCGTCCTCGATTCGATTGCGACGTGGGCGGCCGTAGCCGGATGGCCGACGTTTCGGGGTGGGAGGGGGCCTAGCGTTGGTGTCACGGAACCGGCGGAGAGTTTCCCGGCTCCCGCCGGGGGCCGGTTATCGGACCAGACGGCGCTCACGACGGGACTGTGTGTTGGAAATCGTTCCTATTCCGCCCGAGGCTGTCGTCGCGGGTGCCGGTATAGCAGGTTGCGCTGCTGCGGTTTCACTCGCGTATCGCGGTACGCGCACGCTTCTGCTGGATCCGAATCCCGACCAGCCGCGCCGGTTCGCGGGTGAGTGGCTGCATCCGCCGGGGGTGCGTGAACTGGAGCGGCTGGGCGTGGATTTTTCGAAAATTCCGCACGCTCGGGGCAAGGGGTTCGCAATTTTCTTCCCGGGTGATCCGGCCCCGATCGTGCTGCCATATCCACAAGGCGAGGAATCGTTGAGTTTCGAGCATTCCCGGTTGCTTGCGTTGATGCGAGAGCGTGTGGACGAGGTACCCGGCATCGAGTTCTCACCCGGCGGGAAGTTCTGTGGGGTGCAGGGCTCGGTCACCCGGTACAAGCTCGCTGATTCGGACGAGATCCGCTGTAGTCGGGGAGCTTTGGTCGTCGGTTCGGACGGAAAGGCTTCGGCGGTGCGCCGGATATTCGACCCCGGATCGGAGTCGCGGGTGGTCTCGCATATGGCCGGGCTGCTGGTGGATGACCTCGAGCTCACCATCGAAGGGTTCGCCCATGTCCTGATCGGTGCGCCCGGCCCGGTGCTGGTGTACCGAATCGGGGAGCGCAAGGTACGCGTCTGTTTCGATGTACCGTCCTCGCTGCTCTCCTCGTGCCGGAGCGGATCCGGGCTGTGGTCGGCGTACGGTGCGGTGTTCCCGCAGTCCATGCGGGCGAGCGTGCAGCGTGCGTTGGAAGGCCGACGGGTGCAGTGGGCGGCGAACCGTATCCGCAACCGCGACTGGTACGGGCAGGACAGCGTCGCTCTGGTGGGCGATGCGGCGGGACATACACACCCGCTCAGTGCGTGCGGGATGACTCTGGCGCTGCTGGACGCGGAATGCCTCGGCCGGGTCGCGACGGTGTCGGAGTATGTGCGCGAGCGGCAGGCCAGGACCCGGGTACCGGAGATCGTTTCCCATGTTCTGTACCGCGTCATGAGTGATGACGATCCGGGTTCGGTCACGCTGCGTCATGGATTGCGTCGGCTCTGGCGGACCGATCCCGTGCTGGCCGGGCGCGCGATGCGACTACTGACCACCGAGGAAACAGGTTTGGCCGCGTTCTCCCGGATCTTTCTCGGCGGTGTGAGTGCGGCGCTGAACGAATTGGGCAGGTCGTCGGCTCGCCAGAGCATCGGCTCTACCGCTGCCGACTTCGCCGGGCTGGTGGCGTTCGCGCGCTGGCTCATCGGCGACCTCGCGATGCGTCCCGCATCGAGTTCGCTCGGACACGGGCCGGTGGCAAGAGCCACAGCGTGATCGACTACAGAAGACAACGGTGACACAGTGAATCTCGGATCTATTAGTGGCCTCCTGAGCGGTCCTTATCCGTTCCCGAAGCGGAGGTCGTCACCGGTGGAGATGCC
Organism: Nocardia sp. alder85J; assembly: GCF_020176955.2. Lineage (GTDB taxonomy): Bacteria > Actinomycetota > Actinomycetes > Mycobacteriales > Mycobacteriaceae > Nocardia. Next base: position 14,738 of record NZ_JAIUCZ020000007.1, on the reverse strand, counting down.
GGAGGCCGCGGTGTTCCGGCGGGAAATGCTGGACAAGACCTCGCGCACGTTCGCGTTGACCATTCCGATGTTGCCTTCGCCGCTGGACGAGATTGTGGGGCTGGGGTATCTGTTCTGCCGGGTGGCGGACACATTCGAGGACGAGGCGGGTTTGCCGGCGGAGGTGCGGGGGAATCTGCTGCGCGAATTGGACGAGTTGGTCGGGTTGCCGCCGGATTGGCGGGAGCTGTCGGCGGAGTTCGCGGTGCGGGCGGCGGGGGTGCTCGACGGGGCCCCGGTGGACGAGGTGGCCTTGGTGCGTGGGTTGCCGATTCTGCTGGGTGATCTCGCACGGCGCCCGTTGCCGGTGCGCGAGTTGGTGGGCCGCTGTGTGCACAATATGACGGTGGGCATGGCCGCCACCGTCGCGCGTGGGGAAGGCCGGCCCGACGCGGAGGTGATTGCCGACGTCGATGAGATGCTCACGTATTGCGATATCGTGGCCAGCACTGTCGGGGACCTGCTCACCGGGTTGTTCGCGTGGCATTCGGCCGGGATCGCGGCGGCCCTACCGGCATTGGAGCCGCGGGCGGCCGGGTTCGCGCGGGCGTTGCAGTTGACGAATATCATCAAGGATGTGGCCGCCGATGCTTCGGCGGGCCGGCTCTGGTTGCCGGCCGATCTTCTGGCCGATTGCGGAGTCGATTCGGTCGAACAGTTGCGGGAACCCGGTTCCGCTGTGCGCCGGAGTGCGGTATTGCGGCGGATGCTGGCGGTGACGCAGAAGGAGTTCGCGGCGGCGGTGGCCTACGTCGATGCGATACCGGCCGCCGATCTCGCCGTACGGCGGTTTTGTACGGCGCAGTTGCTGATGTCCGAACTCACTCTGCGTGAGGCGTGGGCCGGGCGGGATGAGTTCACGACGAAGCCGATCAAGATTTCGCGGCGGAAGTTGATGGCGGCCTTGTCTGCCAACCATGTGCTTGCCGGGCGGCCGGTCGTGCTGAACGGGTTGTTCGCTGCGCTGGGCGCCGGGTTGCCGCTGCCGGACACCGCCGGACCGCCGCAGCCCGTGTCGGGCCGCATCCCGGAGGAGGCTGTGGCCGCTGCCGTGGCGCGACTGTCGCAAACGCAGTCCGCGTCCGGTTCGTGGCACGAGGACTTCGGCAATCTGCCGATGTTCTGCGGGATGTACCTGATCACCTGCCGTGTTGTGGACGCGATGCCCGATGCGCCGATCTGCGAGGGAATGGAACGGTTTCTGCGGGTGCATCAGAACCCCGATGGTGGATGGGGGACCGACCCGGAATCGACCAGCACCGTGATGAGTACTGTGCTGTCCTATATCGGATTGCGGATACTGGGCGTCGGTCCGGACGATCCGTGCCTGCGGCACGCCCGCGATTTCTTCCTCCCGTTCGGTGGCGCGCTGGCGGCGCCACAATGGGCGAAAACATATCTCGCGGTGCTGGGTGTCCACGAATGGGCGGGAACATATCCTTTCCCGCCCGAAACCTGGTTGTTGCCACAGAATATGCCGGTACACCCCGGCAGGCTCATGTGCTACGCCCGTATTGTCTATCTCTCGACCGCATGGCTGTCCGGTAACCGCGTATCGGGGCCCGTGGACGATCTGATCCTGGCTCTGCGGGGGGAGTTGTACCAGAAACCGTACGAGGATATCGATTGGAGGGCCGCGCGCGCGATGATCGCGGAGCCCGACTCGTTCGTGCCGCGTTCGCGGCTGCTGCGCATCGTGCTCGCCGCCGCGGATGTGTACGAGGCCCGACCGATGAACGCGCTGCGCGAGCGGGCCTTCGACGTCGTGCTCGACTACATCGACCATGAGAATCGGTCGTCGAACTATGTGGGTCACGGCCCGGTGCCCAAATTTCTCGACACATTGGTCTGGCACTTCGCCCGGCCGGGTGGGAAGGAGATCATGTCCCACCTCGAGCGGTTGCACGAATATGTATGGAATGGTGCCGACGGGGTGAAGATACAGTGCTTCAATTCTTCCGAGTCCTGGGATACCGCATTCGCGGTCCAGGCTCTGGCGTTGTCGGGACATCCCGCCGCGGTCGGGCCGTTGCGGTCGGCGTCGCGCTTCCTGGCGGCCAATCAGCGGCTGACCGAGATTCCCGACGCGGCACGCTATTTCCGGCATCCGGGGCGTGGCGGGTGGAGCCTGTCCACCGCCGAGCACGGATGGACGATCAGCGACGGCACCGCGGAAGCGGTGCTGGCGGTATCGACGTTGCAGGAATTGAACCTGGCGGACGGCTTCACCGCAGACCGCCTGCCCGCCGCGGTGGAGTGCCTCCTGTCGTTGCAGAACCCCGACGGGGGCTGGGCGGTATACGAGCCGACCACCGCACCGGCATGGTTCGCCGAGCTCAACTTCTCGGACACTTTCGCGGGATGCATGATCGATTCGTCGCTGGTGGAACAGACCGCGTCCTGTGTGACCGCGCTGCGCCGATTCCGCGAGATGGATCCGCGGCGGTTCACCGAGGCCATGGGCCGCGCGATTTCCGCCGGTGAACAGTTCATCTTCGATCGGCAACGCCCCGACGGTTCCTGGGAAGGCTCGTGGGCGGTGTGTTTCACCTACGGCACGTGGTTCGGGGTGCGCGGACTGACCGGGTCGTCCGATCCGCGGGCGCGCGAAGCGATCGATCGCGCGTGCGAGTTCCTCCTCGCTCATCAGCGCCGTGACGGAGGCTGGGGCGAGACCATCGACGGTGTCCGTGCTCGTCGTTATATCCACGCCGCGACGGGGCAAGCGACGATGACCTCGTGGGCGTTGCTGGCGTTGGTGGCAGCGGGCCGGGGCGATTCGCCGGCTGCTCGCCGGGCGATCGATTTCCTGCTGCGCAATCAACTCGCCGATGGCGGATGGCAGGACACCCGGATGGCCGGTGCTTTCTTCGGGAATGCCGGGATGAACTACGACGGATATCAGCGGATCTTCCCGCTCTGGGCCTTGGCCGCCGCGGCCCGGGCCACCGGGCAGCAGACAGAAACAGGACATCTCATCGATACCGATGATCCGATGCCTCGGCCGCTTTTTCCGTAGACCACGAGACGGGATGCCGCACAGGCGATGACCAGATGATGGAATCGAATCGCCTGTGCGGCATCGAGTTTCGTTCCGCTCACCTCGGTACCGAGATCCGGGGCGTGCGGGGATGCCCGTCAGGCTGTCCGATGTATCAGTCGCCCGGCGAGTTCCAGGAGTTCGGCACGGGATCCGGTATCGATCGCGGGATGGTTCAGGGCCGTGGCGGCGGCCGTGAACCGGCGCTCGGCCTCGGCCCGGGTCCACACACGACCGCCACCGGCTTCGACCAGATCGGCAGCGGCCCGTAGCGATTCCTCATCGCATTCGCCGCTTTTCATCCATTCGGCCAGTTCCCGGCCGGCCGCGCCCCCGTGGCGCAATGTCCAGGTGACCGGAAGGGACTTCTTGCCCGCGCGCAGATCGGCGTGGACCGGTTTGCCGGTCACCTCCGGATCGCCCCAGATACCGAGCAGATCGTCGGCCAACTGGAAGCCGATGCCGATATTTCGGCCGTACGTTTCCACCGCACGCACCACGTCGGCGTGCGCACCGGCCAGCAGTGCCCCCACGACCGCGCTCGCCATGATCAGCGCGCCGGTCTTACCTTCCGCCATGGTCACGCATTCGGCGACGGTCACGTCGTCGCGTAACTCGAAGGACATGTCCTGCGCCTGGCCGCGGATGAGTTCGCGGGTCGCGACCGCCAACACCCGGCTCGCCTCGGTGGCGTTCGGGGACGGTGAATCGATGAGTATTTCATGGGCCAGCGACAGCAGTGCGTCACCGGCCAGCACAGCGGTCGCGTCGCCCCACAGGGCCCAGACGGTCGGCCGGTGCCGGCGGACCCGATCGCGGTCCATGACGTCGTCGTGCAGCAGAGAGAAGTTGTGAACCAACTCCACGGCCACCGCCCCCGGTATCGCGCCCTCATCGTTTCCGGCCGCACGGGCAGCCAAGAGTGTGAGCTGTGGCCGCAGCGATTTGCCGCCATCTGCTGTCACCGGATTTCCGGCATCGTCACACCAGCCGAAATGGTACGAGACCGGTGCCCGCATGATCGGATCGAGTCGTTCTACCGCGGAACGCAGTGCAGCACCCACATCTCTTCCGTCGGACACAATTGTGGTCATGACATCACATCCATCGATTACTCGTTCCAGAGTCCGTGACGTGGCCCTGGCGGGTGCCGGAAAGTTTCTCTCAGAAGAAACGTAATGTCCGATGACGCCGGCAAATATCAGCCAGGTGGCCATTCTTTTCCGGACGGCCGTTGATTTCACGTCATTCCGAGCAAAGAGCGGTATCGGCGCCGGGCCTGTCCGGGCGATGGCTACGATCGCGCCGGCGGATCTGCCACCGTGCCGATCCCATCGTGCGACGCCCCGGTATCGGGCCCGGGTTCGCCGAGCCGATCCTGTATGACCGTCCAGGGGTCGGCGTATTTTCCTGGTCGGCCCCGATATGGCGAGCGGTAGGTCAGGAGCCGGCGGACCAGAGGGGCCGCGATCCCTGCGAACGGCCGCTTCCAGCCCGCGGCGGCCCTTATCTCGCGGAGCATGCCGGGCAGCGAGTTGCGCTGGAACCACAGGAGATCCTGTGAGCGTTCGGTATCCATCCAATCGGTGGCGAACCATCGGGTGTCGTCGTCAGGGTCTCCGGGCCTACCCGGCGGCACACAGTCCACCAGGCCCAGGGCATCGGTAACCGAAGTGGTGACCTGGTACTGCCGGATGCGATGCGTGGAGTCGCCGCCGATGAGGAACACTTCCCGTGCCGCAGGGGTGCTCACCGCGGCGGTCATGGCCGATGCGACGTCGCGGACATCCACCGTCTGGATTCTGCCGTCGGCAGGTAATGACGCCTCGAAGAAGATCGCGTCCGGGTGGACGTCTTGCCCCTGAGCAACGGTGAGGACGCCGCCGAGCCGGAGAACAACCCACTCCAGCGATGATTCCCGGACGCAGCGCTCGGCTTCTGCCTTGTGCGCGCCGTACAGATCGCCCGGTGCGAGCGGCGTGTTCGCGGTGAGCAACTCGTCGGACCGATGTGGATTGCGAGGACCGTACACCGCCACGCTGGAAGCGAACACGAAACGTGGCGGGTCGGACAGGCCCGTGGCGGCTCGGACCAGCGAGACAACAGCGCCGACGTTGATCTCGCGCGCCAGTGCGCGATTCTTGTAACAACCGGGCGGGATCATCGCGGCCAAATGGACGATGACGCCGGGCTCGACCTCGTCGACCAGAGCGGCGACCTGATCAGGCACGGTCAGATCCGCCCAGCGCATCGACATCGGAAGGTGGCCCAACCGGGCCGCCTTCTTTCGGTTCGCGGGTGTATCCAGATCGGTGGCGACAACCGAGTGACCGGCGGCGGTGAGGGCCGACAGGGTTGCGGTACCTACGAGGCCGAGTGCGCCGGTGACGAGGACGGGACTTGTGCCCGGGTCCCGGGGCCGCTCTGTCGGATCTCCTGCTGCTCGGTTCATCGATCCGGATCCTCCTTGGCGGGCCGAGCCCCGTAATCGCGCCGGCGGGGCCGGGATAGGTGCCGAAGGCGCAGGCTGTTTCGTCACAGACGATAGGCGAGCGATATCACCGCGACAGTCGGCCACCTGGCCAGGTCTGCCGGCCAGGTGAAAACCCCGACCACTACCGGCCGGTCCGGATCCGGCTCCGAGGCGTGGTGCGTATGGGTGATCGACGGTTCCGGCCCGCAGATGTCCTGAGTCCGAAGTCGGCGACCGCCCCTCGTGGCCCCGGCCGGTGACAGCGGCACCGCAGGTACGGCGACCGCGATGATAGGTCGACTCGCCTGGAAAACATCGGCCATCCGGCTATTTCTGATCGTCCGGAGAAAATCGACGATCCGGCTGTCTCCGAACGAAATCGAGAAAAGACGTGATGGTCATCTTTTCGAAACAAGTCGATGGCCGAGTGCGGTGCCGGCGGGCGTGATCGTCGGACGGTGATGCAGATTCATTCGACATTGGACGAACTGTGCGAACCCTCACGTTTCGGATTCCGTCCACCGCTTGACCGGGCAAATGGTCAGATACCAAGATTGTGATATGGCAGACAGTTCGTTCGGCCTGCCTACCCCCGTGGTGCCAGGCGATGGTTTCGACGAATTCCGACGCTCGTTCCCCGATGACGCCACATGTTCGGAATTTCTGTGGTCGGTGCGGTTCGGTCCGGTCGATGATCAGGCCGTATGCGAGTCCTGTGGACGTCTGAGTAGTTTCCGAATGCGGCGCGCACCAGCCGGACCGACATGGACCTGTGGGAGTTGCGGGCAGTACATGTCGGCAACGGTGGGAACCGTGTTCGCCAGATCGTCCGCCGGGCTACGGTACTGGTTCTACGCGCTTTACCACTTGGTGGCCTCCGGAGGCCGGATCACCGTGGACGAGCTCGGGCAGGTTCTGGATCTGAACCGGACCACCGTGGCGCGGATGAAGGAGTTGCTGGTCGCGGCCCTGCGGCGATCCGATGACGACTTCGGCAGCGTGCATCCGGAGCTGTCGTCGTTGCTGGCCGGTATCTGCGCCGCCGGCCATATGCCCGATCTGGACCTGCGGGGCAGCAGCGCGGCGGCCGGCGCCGGAGGTGTCGTCGGATTGCACCGGCTGCCGACGAGCTTTGTCGGCAGGCGCCGCGAGATCGCGGCCCTGCACCGGATATTCGCCGATTCGCAGCTGGTCAGCATTGTCGGCCCGGGCGGCAGCGGCAAGAGCAGGCTCGCGGCCCATATGGCAGAGGCCATCGGTGACGTGAGCCCGGACGGCGCGTGGTGGGTCGAGCTGCACACGCTGACCACGGGGCAGTCCGTCCTGTCCACGATATGCGCCACGCTGGGACTGCGTGAGCAACAGGGTGTTTCGGATACGGAGCGTTTGCGGTCGTTCGCCACCATGCACAAAGCGATAGTGGTGCTGGACAACTGTGAGCACGTGCTGGAGTCGTGCGCCGACGTTCTCGCCGAGCTGTTGACCGTGCGCAGCGAGCTGAGGTTCCTCGTTACCAGCCGGGAGCCGCTCGGAGTAGCAGGTGAGACGGCGTGGCAGATGCCGGCGATGGAACTGCCCCCGAGATCTGCCGCTCTGTCCGAAGTGATCGCTTTCGACGCCGTTCGGCTGTTCATCGACCGGGCTCGATCGGCTTCTCCTTCATTCCGTCTGGACTCGTTCAATGTGGAAGCGGTGGTGCAGATCTGCTCCCGGCTGGACGGGCTGCCGATGGCCGTCGAGCTCGCGGCAGCCCAGTCCGCCGCGCTCGGCCCGCACGAACTCTTGGCCGCGCTCGATCACAGCCTCGGTCTGCTGACCAGAGGCGGGCGGGGCCGACGAGATCGGCACCGCACCATGTGGGCCTCGGTGGAGTGGAGTGTCGCACTTCTCGACGACAACGAACGTCTACTGCTGCGCTGTCTGGCGGCCTTCCACGGTAGCTTCTCACTGCAAGGCGTCCGATGGTTGTGCCGCGGCGGGCCGCTGGAAGGTCCGAGTACGCTACCGGTCCTGGCCTCCCTCGTGCACAAGTCGCTGGTGTCGGTCGAGGCGCGAGGTGATCAGCGCAGATATCGGTTACTCGAGGTGACCCGCCAATACGCCGAGGAGCAACTCCACGAGTCGGGCGACGCCGAGACCATACTGAGCCGGCATCTCGCTTATACGGTCGAGATGGTCGAGAACGATCCCGTGTCGGCCGGATCGCCGGAGGGCCTCGCGGGCTGGCTGAAAGCACTCGATCATGAACGCGGCAATCTACGGCCGGCATTGGACTTCGCGTTGCGAAAGCGACCGTCCGACGCTGTCCGTCTCATCGCCGGGGCGCTCGGCGTGTTCTTCGGGATTCGCGGTTATTTCACGGAGGGGCGCAGATACTTCACGGACGCGCTGGCTGTTGCCGACTCCGCGCCGGGAACGCTCCGTGCCCGCGCATATGCCGCTTCGGCCTATCTCGCGTTCGTCTCCGGCGATATCAGGACCGCGACCGAGCACGCGCACATCGCGGAGTTCGCGGCACGGCAGGCCGGTGATCTGCGGGCGGTCGCGCGCGCACTGGAGGTGCTCGGCGGAATCGAGTCGACCCGAGATCCCGCCGGCGCTCACCGCCATCTCACCGAGAGCGCCGAATTGGCGCGTCAGGTGGACGACCCCTGGTGCCTGGTTCAGGCGCTGGGACATATCGCCCTGGCCTGGTCCGCGCAATCGGAGTTGGAACAGGCGCGGGCCGGCCTCGCTGCGGTCGAGGCGATCATCGAGCAGTACGGCTCGAACCAGTTCCTCGTCTGCTGGCATTATCTCGTGATCTCGATTGTCGAATTGCGCGGCGGCGACCTGACGGCCGCCGCGGCCGCCGCGACTCGGGGAGCGGGGTTGGCCGCGGCCCTGGGTGATCCGGTCTGCCGTGCCCAGATCGCTGTGCACAGCACCGAGATCGACATTCGCCGCGGCCTCCTCCGGGAGGCGGGGCGTGGCCTGGCCGAGTTCGACGCCGAATCCCGTAGGTACGGCCGGAGCCCCTTCGTCACCATGTTCGTGGACGTGGCCCTGGGGAAACACGCGAGCGCCGCAGGCGAACTGGGAAGATCGAGGGACCATTTCGAGGCCGCAGCGGTCATGGCGCGCCGGAGCTTTCGCGTCGGGCTGGAGGGCGACATAGCCCTCGAACTGGCCGATATCGCTGTCCTGCAAGGCAGATCGACCGAGGCGCGGTTGTTGCTGGATACGGTGGATCGCTGTGCGCGGGCGCTCGACAACAGGTGGATGTCGGCCTGCGCGGACCTGCTTCGCGCGGCGGTGGCTCGTATGGATGGAGACGTGAACAAGGCCCGCGAAATGGTGTGTTCCGCATTGGCGGTGTATCGCGACGGTGGACACCCGCTGGAGGCGATCAGTGGGCTCGAGCGACTCGCCGGCATATATGTCGCAGAAGGCGACTCATTGCGGGGCGCCAGGCTTTTCGGAGCCGCGACGGCCGCCCGCCGCAGCCTCGGAGCACGCCGCACATCTCTCGACCGGCTGCGCTGGCGAGCCGACAGAGTTCAGCTTCTCGCCGCACTCGACCGGGCGGAATTGCGTGCCGCCCTGTCGGAAGGCGGCGGGCTGACCTTGGCGAATGCGATCGCCTATGCGTTGCGGGGCCGCGGCCCGCGGGCCCAGGGAGCGGGTAGCTGGGCCGGCCTGACCTCTACCGAACTCCTGATTGCCCGGCTCGTTGCCGACGGGCATACCAATCCCGAGATTGCGCAGCGGATCTTCGTCTCGCGAGCGACCGTCAAAACGCATCTGGCCCGCATATTCATCAAGACCGGGGTATCGAATCGCGCCGAACTGGCGGCCGAAGTGGTACGCCGGAGCGTATCCGATATCTGATCTGGTTTCCACTCTATCCGGTGGTGATTTATTGCCGTTCCATATTCCACGCATCCGAGATTCGAGTAGGTTCGTGCAGGAGTGGGCCGATATGGCGGTATCCTGGGCAGCCGCGATGCTTTGCACAGGCGCGTGAGGACCTCGGCGCGGATGTCGGGGTGCAGTTCCTGGTCGAGGTCGGTGAGCAGGTCGCGGCGGTGCAGGGTTCGGGCGTGGCGGATCAGTTGCACCGTGGCCGGAAACATCACGCCGGCGTGCTGGTCGGCCCGGCTGGACAGGAGCGCGGGTAGTCGCGGCGCCGGTTTCCTCGAGCAGTGCGGCGGGCATACCGGGGTCGATGTCGGTCAGATAGATGAGAACCTCGACCAGGCCGGGTCCGTCCAAAACCCGGTCCATGTCGTCGACGGCCTGTTTTTCGTCGTTGGGGACCAGCAGACCGGCCAGCGCGCAGCCGGGCTCGCGAACGCGCTTCTACTGCATCGCATCCGGCAAGGGCGACGTCGGAAAATCCAGCGTGACAGTCACTCTCGCGGTCACGCTGGGAGCACGCGGTCTGCGCGTCGGAGTCGTCGACGCCGACGTCCACGGCTACGGCCTGCCCGCACCGACCCAGGTGGAACGCATGATCTGCCCGCGACGGCACACGGGGTGCGGCGGGCACGTGGTCAACCCCGTTCGGCAGCGGGGGCGGCGATCTGGTCGCCCGCTGGCTGAGCGACATCCTCGACGCCGCCACACCGGTCCGCCACCTCGCCGAGGCCCTGGCCATCGAGCACAGGGGCCTGTCCGGCCGTGCGCTCATGCTGACGCCGATCCGCCGGTGGGCATCCGGCCGTCAGGGCCGGCGTGGTACGGCCGACCGTCTGCGGCGGTAGTGCCCGGCAGCCGCGCGGTCGTTGCAGGCGTCGCAGCAGTATTTCCGGGTTCCGGGACGAGTGCGATCGACGAACACGCAGTCGCAGGGGGCCGCCGCGCAGACCCCGAGCCTGCCGAGACCGTGCGTCGTCAGGTGGCCGGTCAGTGCAGCCGCCAGCCTGGCGGCCAGCGCGGTGAGGCCGCGGGCCTCACCGACCCAGTCCAGCCGGAGGGTGCCGTCCGGTGCCGCGACCATGCGCGGCGCGCGGCCGCCGTCCTGCAACACGGCGTTCGCCGCGGTGGCCGCCGCCGGTGCGGTGTCGGCGGCGAACACCGCGCGAACCCGGGCTCGCAGGTCCCGCAGGGCGGTCAGATCGGTGTCGGCGAGCTGACCGGCCAGGGTGTGATCGCCCACATCGCGCAGAATGCCGCGGAAATGCTCCACCCCGGTCAGCCGGTCGGGCGGGGTGGCCAGCGGATACACCGTGTTCACGAGTTCCACTGCCAGATCCAGATCCGTCACCACCACATCAGCCTCCTCGACGTGGGTTGCCCTGTCCCGTCCGCACTCCTACACTCGTCAGTTATTAAACCATTTTAACTACTGACTACGGATGAATCGATGCAGAGCAATACGTATGCGGGACTGCCGGGCCTGCTCGCCGATGGTCCGGATCCACAGGTGGCCACCGAGATGGCCCTGTTCGGGCGACTGATCGGTCACTGGCGAGTGGTGAACCGGCTGCGCGACGAAGCGGGACGCTGGTCCAGCTTCGACGGAACATGGGACTTCGCCTGGTCACTGGGCGGGCGAGCCGTCCAGGACGTGCTGAACTGTCCCAGCGCACCCGGCCGCTATCCGGGGACGACGGTGCGCTGCTACGACGAGCGCGAGGACCGCTGGTACGCCTGGTGGCTCGACCCGCACTCGGGTACGTACGTGACTCTCACCGCCTCGCCCGCCGACGACGGCGTGGAACTGCTCGGTCACACCCAGCACGGAGTCGCGCTCCGATGGGTCTTCACCGACATCACCGGCGATTCCTTCCACTGGTCGGGTTACCGGTCCGTCGGCGGCGGGCCGTACGAACTGGTTCAGGAGATGGCGGTCCGCCGCGGCTGACCCGGGCCACGGGTGAATTCGGCCGCGAGGGATGCCGCGCTCTGGTACGTGGTGGGTCGGGCGCTGTGGTTTCTCACCCGGCGGTTGCGCGGTAGGGGTCTCGAGCTGGCCCGGTCCGGTACGCCGGAGGTCGTCCGGGCGCGCCGTGGAGAACCGTCGGTGCGCCTCACCGGGCCGCCCGGCGAAGTGCTGCTGTATTTGTTCGGCCGCACAGGCGCCGCCGAGGTCGACCTGGACGCGCCGGGGGCGACGACGGCCATGGCGGTGGCGGCGGGCAGCCAGTCGGTGGCGCCGGCCAGGCGTGCCTGGTGTTGCATCATGGCGATGACCGCGCCTTCGGGGGGTGGGCCGTATCTGGTGGCGATGTCACCGTGGACGTCGGTCGGTCCCCAGCGGTCGGAGTAGGGCAGTTGGGTGCCGTGCCAGGGCCGCCCGGTGATCCAGTACTGCATCCACCCTCACGACGTTCGTAGCCCACACTGTCGGCGGATGGGCCTCGGATCACAGTTGGAAGCTGGTTTTCCGATATCGGCTCGCCGCGTCGTGGTCTCGTGAGAATGGGTATATGGACAACACGTCGACATACTTCCCGGAATTGAATTTCGATGCGGTGTACCGAGGTGAGGGGCCATTCGTCGCGCCGTGGGACATCGGCGCGCCACAACCGGCTTTCATCGAGGTCGAGCGGTCGGACGGCCTCGATGGGCACATTCTGGACGCGGGCTGCGGTACCGGAGAGAACGCGTTGTATTTATCCGGTTGCGGTTACGAGGTCACCGGCCTGGATTCGGCGCCGACAGCGATCGAGTCGGCACGTCACAAAGCAGCGGACCGCCGTCTCGGGGCGATTTTCGAGATCGCGGATATTCTCGCCCTGGATGCGTACGCAGGCCGATTCGATGTCGTCGTCGATTCGGCGCTGGCCCATATTTTCGACGGGCCTACGCTGCGCCGATATGCGGCCGCGCTGCACCGGGCGACCCGCCCGGGCGCCCGGGTGTATCTGCTGGCCGTCAGCGAGGACGGATCACGGGAAATGCACAGCCGCTTCGGCGCCGCGATGTCGCAGGTCGGCCGTGACGAGGCCGAGGTGGAATCGCTGCGTGCCGCGATTCCCCGGAAGCGGGCCGACGAATTGACCGAAGGATTCGCCGACGGCTGGCAGACGGTGTCGATGGAGAAGTCGGCGATGGCCACGGTCCTGCCGCCGGACGACGGCGCCGTGCACATCGATGCGTGGCTGGGCTGCTTCCGGCGGGCCTGAGCTTCTCGGCGACCGTGATGTCCGCGCGGTGCGTCCGCTTGCGCCGCGCGGGCATCGTGCCGGTGCCGGTCGGCGAAATGTCAGGTGGGTGTTTGGATCGCGGCGGGGACGGCGCGGTGGGTGAGCCAGCCCACCATCTGCCCGCCCTCGTCGAGAACGGGTGTCCCGGCGCCTTCGGCGCCCGCGAGCGTGCCGAGGGCTCCGGCCAGGCTTGTCGTGGCGGTGATGCCGCCGGAGCATGAACCCCGGGCCCGCTGTTGTGGGTTCGGGGTTTTTCCGTGTTCACGACTGGCCCGGGACTTGTGCCGTGATCATGCTGGGCGGTCGATCACGGTCGGCTGTGGTGTTGTTGTGCCCTTGGCGTTTTCGGGGAAGCACGGTGATCCGGCCGACAGGCTCAACGAGCCGTCTCCTTTGCTCGCGTCCTGGACGGCCAAGCTGTATCCCTCCGGTGTGACGACGGTCGCGGGTTTCGCGTCCGGCGGCGATGTGAGCCGGTATCCCTTACCGGCCCAGATGTCGCGGATCAGCGCGAAGTAGTGTGACGTCTGCCCGGCGGGGACACCGACCAGCCAGTACAAGATCTGCTCCTGAACCGGACCGCTGGTGTCTCCGCTTCTGTCGTTGCAGGGGACGGTGAACCCGGGATCGAGAACGCTCAGATCGCGATTGTCCGGTGTCAACGACAGCCGCACACCGGAAGGAAGAGACTGCAAGGTCTCCGCGAAATAGGTGATGATCCTGTCCCTGGCCGTGGATTCGGTCAACGATGTACTCACCTGTACTCCCTTGCTGTCGCTGCATGCCGTCGAGGTGCCGAACAGGATCAGCGCTATACCGATCATCGCGAGTACCGAGTGGATATGTAATTTGATCACCGTCATCATTTGCTTCCTACCGCGGCATCGTCGTGTCCGGCCAGTTCGGGGTCGTCGCTGGTGTCGACGATGGCCTGGTTGATCTCTGCCAGCCGATGAGGAGGTCGAAGCTGGTGGTGAACAGGGTGTCGATCGCCGCGGGCGGGTGTACGGCGAGCCGGTCGCGGGTGACGCGGCCCAGCAGCAGGACCCGGTCACCGGCGAACAGGTTCACCCGCCGGCGGATCCGGTAGGGGACGGCGAAACAGCCACTGGCGCGCACGGTCACCGGGCCGTCGGGGTCCCGTTCCACGGGCCAGCACCCCGGACTCGGCGACGCGGACCCGCAAGCGGGTCTCCGGTCCCCAGCCGAGTTTCTTCATGAGGGTCCGGTCCACGACGCGCCCCGGCTTCGCCGACTGTCGAGATCCCGAACAGCACATCGGCTCCGGTCATCGGTGGTCGCACATACACCGGGACCGGCGTGCGCGCCGGTGGCACGGGCGCCGAGGCAGGCGAGGACAGTGGCCCGGCCGCCGGGGACGACGGTGGCTCGATCGGCGCGATCATCGTCGCACCGCCGGGCACGGCACACCCACGGTCACCCGTGCTGGAAACCGCGCCGCGATCGGCACGAATGCCGGAAAATTACGCAGGTAGACGCACTGCATCGGGTCTCCTCACCGTGTTCGAGCGCCCTCGAACACGCTCGTGCGGGAAACTCACGAATGCCGAAACCTGGTGCGCGAGGGGGGACTTGAACCCCCACGTCCGCCACCCGTGAGGCGAGAACGTGATCGAGCTCCATCGAACACCCTCGATGGGCGCTCTGACAAGGGATTTGCATGGCCCATGCCAGTGGGCGAGCCGTCGCAGGTTCGCGCCCTGGGCGGGGCGTGTCGAACATGGGAACGGGGACGACCTGCCGTTTTCGCGTGGTCGGTTGGTGATCGAAGCGGATTACCAGTTGTAGGTGGTCGAGTAAGTGCGTGATCGCCGAGGGACTTGAACCCCGAACCCGCTGTTGTGGGTTCGGGGTTTTTCGGTGTTCACGACTGTTCACGGCGAGTCACGGTGGCAGGTCCACCTGCGTCTATGTCGATATCCGTTGCACGGCTGTTCACGGGGGATCACGTGTGGTCACTGTGAAAGTTTGGGGTAATTTTGGGATGGATCGAATTCTGGGGAGGGGTTCGATTCCCTCTGGCTGGGCCTAA
>NZ_JAIUCZ020000006.1 GCF_020176955.2 Nocardia sp. alder85J | reverse complement strand
ACCGTGGTTTCGCTGACTCCCGCGATCCGGGCCACCGTCCGCACACCACCGTGTCCCAGCAGTCGTGCTTCGGTGGCCAGCGCCAGACGCCTCTGACGCTCGTTCAGATGAGGCAACAGCACATCGAACCGCTCCTGCAACCCCTCGACATCCTCCCTCGCCGCCGTCATAGCACTTCGAAACACTTTGCACCACAAAACAACATGTTATTACCTTACAGTCCCACAAGTCAGCGAATGTGCTTGCCGCGCTACCGAAAGCGGCGCATCCGGGGGCGATCGCGGCGATGAAGGACATCTACAACGCCGAGGATATCGACAGGGCGCAGGTCGCGGTGAAGGCGTTCGAACTCGACTACGGGAAGAAGTATCCGAAAGCGGTCGCCAAGATCGTCGACGACCTCGACGTCCTGCTGGAGTTCTTCAAGTATCCGGCCGAGCATTGGATCCATCTGCGCACGACGAATCCGATCGAATCTACTTTTGCCACAGTGCGTTTGAGGACGAAGGTCACCAAGGGGCCTGGTTCGCGGGCGGCGGGGATCGCGATGGCCTACAAGCTGATCGAGGCCGCCCAAGCCCGCTGGCGCAAGGTCAACGCCCCGGAACTCGCCGCGCTGGTCCAGGCCGGTGCCCTGTTCCACAAGGGCAAGCTCCTCGAACGCCCCCACGAACTCACCCCGGCGTCGTCAGCGGACGCGGTCGAAGCCGCCCGGACGGAGGTCGCCTGAAACTCGCCGATCCACAGGATTTGACAATATCTCCCACCGACACCACCACTGCAGCAGCCGAACTCATCGCCCGGTATTCCGCCCGCTGGCCGATCGAGGTCGCGTTCTTCGACGCCAAACACGTCACCTGCGCCGGCGAGGCCCGCAACCGCACCCGATTGGCGGTGGAGCGCACCGTCCCATTCGGGATGCTCACCCAGATCCCGGTAATCCTCTGGTACCACCTGGCCGGGCACTCACCTGCGGTCGTCGCCGAGCACCGCACTCGGGCCCGCTGGTACACCACCAAAACCCATCCCAGCTACCCCGGCATGCTCACCAAACTACGCGAAATCGCTTCTGTCGTAGCCCTTCTCGCCTCCGGGGCGACCAGCTGCATTACCGGACAGGTGGTCGTGGTCGACGGTGGCGCCGGCGTTGGCCGCGTACTCCATGATCTGTGATCGCTCAGCCCGCGTCGTAGGTGTTGTCGCTCGATGAGCGGGAACGCCACCGAGATTGCGTTCGGGAGCGGCGGACCGGATGCTCAGCGCAGTAGCGGCGCCAGCCTCGTGCATACGACCCGAACGTGTTCCGCGACCATCGCCTCGGGCATGCCGCCCACCGAGCCCCAGAGATAGACCGTGGAAACGGGGGCATCCTTCACGAGTTCTCGTATGCGCTCGGCAATCGTCTCCGGCGTGCCGAACCAGAAGTAGGACAACGGGTTACCGGAATCGCGCGATACGAGTTTCTCTGGTTCGACCGGACGGGGTGCCGGTGCATCGGTGCCTTCGACCATGTGCCGACGGTAGGAGTCGACCTGGTAGCCGATGTACGGTGCCACCAACGGCCAGTCGCGCTCGGGATCTTCGGTGACCCAGGCCTGGACACCACCGCCCATTCGTGCCACGGCAGGATCGTGGCCGCCTGCTACCAGGCCGTCTCGGTAGGCGGGCCAACTGTCTGCGTTCGGGGTGAGCAGGGGCGCGCCGAGGAGGCCGGCGCGTCGAGCTCCTTGCGGGCCGTGATAGCCGAGCCACACTGGAATCGGTTGCTGCACAGGCTGAGGCGTCACGCCGCCCGCAGCCCACAACCGGCGTAGCTGCCGGACCATGTCGTCGGTCCTGCTGTAGCGCCGGCGATCCGAGGCACCGTAGAGCTCGTACTCCGGCTTGCGGTACCCGGTGCCGATGCCGAGATCCAGCCGCCCCGCGGAAATCAGGTCGACCAGGGCAGCCTGCTCGGCGACCTCCACGGGTGAATGCAGTGGTGCGATCAGGATTGCAGTGCCGAGACGTGCGCGCTCGGTGCGCGCGGCCGCCGCGGCGGCGAAGGTCAGGGGTTGGGTCAGGTAGCCGTCGTCGAAGAGATGATGCTCGGAAAACCACAGAGATCCCGCACCGAGACGATCCGCTTCGGCACACATGTCCAGAGTGAAGCCGTGCAGACGGGAAGCGGAGCCCTCCCGATGCGGCGGGTTGCGCAGGTCGAAGTAGAGACCGATCTCGAGCCCCGACGTCGGTGTCTTCGCGGTCACCGGGCACCACCGGCAGTGGGCTTCGCGGTCGGAGCAAGGACATCCGGCGACCAGAACGCTGCCCAGGAAGCCTCTCGGGCCGGCAGCGCGGGTGCAGGCCCCACCTGCCAGCTGTCGAATTCGGCCTCCTGTGGTCGTTCGAGCAGATCGGCTGCGTACCAATGATTCTCGATCCGCCTGTCGAACAACCACTCGCCGTCGACTCGGCGGTAGCGATCGTCGTATCGGATCGCCATTACGACCCAGCGATCGTTCACCTCGTGCTCGGCGCGGCAGTAGACCTGCCCGCTGGCGGTGTCCGGGCCGTCGTCGTCCAGATCCGGGCCCAGCTCGATTCGATGCCCGCAGATCAGATGGATCGAGCGGTAGAACCATCGCAACTGCGGTTCGATCTGATCGCGTAGCGCTTCGCGGCCGGATCCGTGTCGGCCGAGGCGGACATCGGGAACGAACAGCGACAGCCAGGTGTCGATGTCCCGCTGGTCGACGGCGAGGGCGTAGCGGATCGGCAGCTGACCGATCTCGAACCGGGCCTCCGCTCGCGCGAGTCGATTCGCCAGAGTCGTTGTGCTCGTCATTCGCCTCCCGTCAGCATCAGTGTGTCACCGGTGAGATAGGTCAGATCGTCGCTCATCAAGGCGACCACGGCGCGCCCGATATCGGTCTCGGGGTCGCCCATCCGGCCCAGCGGCAGTCGCTTGACGTGCTGCTCGAAGCGTTCCGGCTGTTCTCGCTGGAATTGTTGCGCGGCGGGGGAGAGCGCCGTAGGCACAACGACATTCACTCTGATCCCATAGCGCCCCCACTCCCGGGCAGCGACCCGGGACAACCCCCGGATGCCTTCCTTGGCCATGGCATACGCGCCGAACAGCGGAGCGCCGCTGATTGCGGTGCTGGAGCCGAAGTTGACGATCGAACCGCCGCCACGCCGGCGCAACAGCGGCAGTGCGGCTTGCATCGCCCACAGTGTCGCCAACGGCCCGCTGCGCAGGCTGAGTTCGACATCCTCCATGGTGACCTCGGCCAGGGGACCTTGGGTCGAGGATTGCGCGTTGTTCACCAGCCCGTCCAGCCCGCCGAATTCGTCGGCGGTGGTTCGGAGCGCATGTTCGATCCGGTCGCGCTCGGTGACATCGCATTCCAGCGCGATCGCCGTTCCGCCGAACGAGCTGATCTCACCGGCAACGGTTTCACATTTGACCAGGGTCCGGCCTGCGACAGCGACCGCCGCGCCCTCTCGTGCGAGCGCGTGCGCTATGCCTCGGCCGATTCCTTGGCCGGCTCCGGTGACCAGGATGACTTTCCCGCTCAACCGGCCCGAGCTGACGTTTGCTCCGTCGGAGCCCATTTACTGCACCTTCCTGTCGGCCGTGCTCATCTGTGCAGCCTCGAGCCTCGGGACGAGCGGAGTGTCGATGTGCCGCTGGAGTCGGTACTCGCGGATCGCACCGCCGGCGGCGTGTACGACGCGGCCGGTGATGTCGCCGGCGGACTCGTCGACCAGCGCGAGTACGACTTTCGAAACATGCGCGGGATCCAGATCCACCGTGCTTCCGACTCGCTCCAGATGGTCACGAGACATGCGGGTACGGGCGCCGGGTGAAATCGCGTTGACCGTGATGCCCCACGGTGCGCCTTCGTCGGCGAGAGCCATGGTCGCGCCCCAGAGCGCTGCTTTGGAGGCGGCGTAGGCCGTGCCCGCGTGGTAGCCGACTGCCAGCGCCGCCTCGGACAGCGTGTTCACGATCCTGCCGTAGCCGCGGTCGCGCATGGACGCGAACGCCGCCCGAGCGACGCCGACGCTGCCGGTCACGTTGGTGGCCAGGCTCCGCTGGAACTCCTCCTGGGACAGTTCGGTCACTGCGCTGGCGGACATGATGCCGGCGTTGTTGACCACGATGTCAAGCCGGCCGAAATGGTGGAGTGCGCACGCCACGGCCCGTTCCGCACCGGTGAACGACGAGACGTCGGATCGATCGACGACCGCGATTCCACCTGCGGCACTGATGGTTTCGACAACCGCACAGGCGACGTCGGCAGCGTCGCGGGCGGTGCCGTCGACCGAGACGGACGGATCGTTCACCACGACAGCGGCCCCGGCCGCGGCAAGTGCTGCCGCATGGGACGCGCCCAGTCCGCGGCCGGCGCCGGTGACCAATGCGACTCGCCCATTCAGTGCGGCCTGCGCCGGTCCTGCCGGCGTCACTGGTCCATCACCGGCTGATAGAGGACGGCACCGACTCCGGAGTCGACGGGAAGGGCGATTCCGGTGATGGCCGCTGCCTCCGCGGAAGCGAGAAATGCGACCGCGTGTGCGATGTCTTCGGGCTCGGCCATCCGGTGCAGGGGCAACTGCGCGACATAGCGCTGGAATCGGTATGCGCCCAAATACGATTCGAAGGCCGGAGTACGGACCGAGCCGGGGACAACCGCGTTCACACGGATTCCGAACTCTCCCGCTTCGACTGCTGCTTCGCGGGTCAACTGGATCACCCCGGCCTTCGCGGTGCCATAGTAGGGGACGACACCCGGCACCTTCCGGGTCCCGGCGGCGGAGGCGGTGTTCACAATTGCTCCGCGTCGCCGCGGGGCCATCACCCTGACAGCGGCGCGTATGCCACGAAAGGTGGCTCCGAGGTTACCGTCCAGGCCGTGTCGCCAGGATTCGTCGTCGGTGTCGACTATGGAATTGCGGCCACCGAAGCCGACATTGTTGTGGACGACATCGACCCGGCCGTAGCGGTCCACGACATCATCGAACATCTCGTCCACGAAATTCGGTACCGTGACATCGCCCGCTATGACGTGTGCTTCTCCGCCGGTTTCACGAATCAGATTCGCGGTGACTTCGGCGGACTTCTCCGAGATGTCGTTGACCACAACCACTGCACCTTCCCGTGCCAGCAGCACCGCGGATGCCCGGCCTATGCCGGAACCCGAACCGGTTATCAGTGCAATGCACTCGCCGAACCGTTTGCTCATCAGCAGCCTCTTTCGTTGGAATGCCGTTTTTCCGGCTGTGATTCTCAGTTCGTTCGCAGTGCGATGCCCTGCGCGTTGAAGAAAAGCCCGCCCGGCGAAAGTAGCGCGGTTCGCGCGTTGCCGACCTGCCGATCGCCGGCGTCGTGGCGCAATTGGAGTACGGCTTCCCGGAGATGCCCGGCGCCTTGCGACCCGCCCTCCGACAGGCTGCCGCCGTGCGGATTGATCGGCACCCGGCCGTCGATGAGGACGCGTCCGCGATCGGGGTTCCAGTGCTCCCTGAGAAAATCTCCGCCCTCACCGGGCTCGCAGAAGCCGTACTGTTCCAGGCAGTGCAAGGTGATGAAGGAAAACCCGTCGTAGGGGAACAGCACATCGAAATCCCGCAGGGTGAGCTCGCTTCGTGCCAACAGTGCTCGAGCAGCGACCGTCTGCCCGGTGTGGTCGAGCCCGGCCGTCAGATGTTCCTCCGGATGGGCGGTCAGGCCCATCGAGAGAGCGTGGACCAGGACCGGCCTCGCCGGCAGGTCTCGTGCCCGTTCCGAGGTCGTCACCACGAACGCGTCCGCGCCGTCCACCGGCACATCCATGTCGAAGACGCACAGCGGCTCGCGGATCATGCGTCCGCTCAGATAGGCCGCCATGTCGAGCGGTTCGCGCATCACCGCGCCCGGGTTGTCGCTCGCGCCGGCGCGGTCGTTGAGGGCGACCAGGCCGAAATCCTCCCGCGTACGTGCGAACCGGTCGAGGTAACGGGCGGCCCAGGCCGCATAGCCGGTGGGGCCGAACATTCCCCACGGCTCGGATTCGGTGTGTCCATCGCCCAGCATCGCGCGGCCGTCGGGCAGGCCGAAGGCGGCGCGAGCGCGGAAGGGATCTCGTCCGAGGCGATACATCGAGTGGTAGACGAGCACGGCGTTCGCGGTTCCCGACCAGACCGCGTTGACCGCGGCAGTCAGGTGGTTGCCGATGGGGGGGCGGGCACCGGCCCAGTACGTCAGGGCGGGAAGCCCCAATGCGGATGCCACCACGGCGGGATCGATGCCGCCGGTATGAAGGCCACCGCCTACGACACCGTCGATCTCGCGACCGGTCAGGCCGGCATCGTGGATGGCAGCGGTCGCTGCCTCCAGGACCATGCTCAGTTCGGTTGTGCCACGGTCACGGCTGTAGCTCGATCGCCCGAGGCCGGCGATGGCGACCTGATCCCGGATCGGATTCCGCTGTGGAAGAAGATTCACCGCGAGACCTCCGTCCCGGCGGTGGTGGCCCGGAACGCGGGCCAGGGCGTGCCGTCGCGATCGATCCAGACCAGTTCGACCGATTGTCCGATCCGCTGCGCTGCCTCGGGCGTGTCGACCAGAGGCGCCACGATCCGAAGGCCCTCCTGTTCGGCGAGTTCGACGGCGGCGAGCGGCCACGGTGGTGAGTAGTCCACGATCGGTGGTCCTTGATAGAGCCGGGTCAGCAAATGGACAGTGCCCTTGCCTTCGACCTGCCGCACGGTCACATCCGCGGTCCAGCAAGACGGGCAGATCGGGCGCAACGGGGTGTGCCAGCGTTCACAGTTTCGGCACCAGCCCGCAGTCAGGTGACGCACGAGGAGCGCTCGGTAGTACTCGATGTTGACCTGATCGAGGCGCACGCGAGGAAAGCGCCGGAAGACGTCCTCGTCAGTGGGTCGAGCATGCCCGGTCGAGGCGGCGTCGATGCCGGGGCTGTCTGTCACCGGTGACTCGTCGACCATTCGTACTCCCTCGTCTCCTAGCTGGCTACCACCTTCGATCTTCGGCCGGTGAGCGCCGCTGGGGAAGGGGGGCGAGCCCGAACCGTGTTCGCCTGCGAAAACAAGCAGGCCAACAGGGGAGCCGGAGCGACCGACCGGTCGAGCCCGAGGGTCCGGCAGCCGACCGGCTACTCGACCGCGAACCGCAGGGCGATCGTATACCGGTCAATTAGTTAAAGAATTTTGTTCATTTAACTTCCAACCTGTCTGCGAGACGGCTACCTTGGGTCGGTGTTCACCGCCTTCCGCACTCTGCGAGCGCGCGTGCTGGCCATCGCGCTCGTCCCGAGCATCGCCCTTCTCGTCGTCGGAGGCGGCGGTGCCGTGTATCTGGTCGTGCAGGGCCAGAAGCTTCGGTCCTGGGGTGATGAGCAGAGCGCTCATGCCTCGCCCGGCCTCGTGTACTCGCAGACGGTGCAGCAGGAGCGACGCCTGACTCTGCTGCGGCTTGCCGGCCATCCCGAATTGGCCACCGGGTTGCCGGACGTGCGGCCGAAGGTGGATGCCTCGTTGCAGCAGATGATCGTCGCTGCCACCGCCTTCGAGAAGCTGAATCCCGGTTCCACCGCCAGCGCCGGCGAGGGGTATCGAGCTCTGGCGCACGATCTGGCCGCGGTACGGGTCAAGGTCGACAGCAACGCGATGTCGATCATCGACGCCTACAACTTCTACAACCGGCTCACCGAGGTCGTCAGTACGGCCATGGTGTCGTTCGCCCACAGCGCGCCGGATACCGAGATCGCGCTCGGTCTGAGCACCATCGCCGGCATGTTCGCGGCGGCCGAGGCGATGGCCCGGGCGCACGACCTGGCGGTGGCCGCGGCCGCGGTGGGCCCACTGTCTCCGGTGGAGGCCGAGGAGTTCGCGCGTGAGGTCGGCTTCTATCACAATCAGATGCAGACGCTGCTGCCGAGTTTG
This sequence comes from Nocardia sp. alder85J, assembly GCF_020176955.2. Classification (GTDB taxonomy): domain Bacteria; phylum Actinomycetota; class Actinomycetes; order Mycobacteriales; family Mycobacteriaceae; genus Nocardia. Next base: position 537,431 of record NZ_JAIUCZ020000006.1, on the reverse strand, counting down.
ACCGCCGACAGTCGTGCGCAGTGGCAGGCGCTGACCGAATCCCCGGAGTGGCGCAAGCTGGGCGGCGTCGAAAGCATTCTCATCCGACGCGGAGCGGCCGCGCCTGCCGATGACACCGACGCCCCGTCGCCGCGCGGTTCCGGTCGGCTGGATCCGGTACGCAACGACGACATCGCGCTGCCGATGTCGACGACGGAGTGGGAATCGGCGGTCGTCGCGGTGTCGGGCAAGCTGCTCGAGGTCTGGGTCGGCCAGGCCGGTTCCGTCACGGCATCGACTCGTGAGCTGGGCGACCGTCGGGCGTGGAACTCGCTGGCGGGTGGTTTGGTCGTCCTGCTCGTCACCGTGGCGGCGTTCGGCACCACTTTGCATCTGTCCAGCAGGATGATTCGCCGCCTGCATCGGCTGCGGTCGGAGACGATCACGCTGACCGATGAACAGTTGCCGGCCATCGTCGGATCTTTGAGCCGCGGTGAGCCGGTGGATATCGAGCAGGAGATGACTCGATTGGACTTCGGCACCGACGAGATCGGCCAGGTCGCCGACGCGTTCAACCGCGCGCAGCTGGCCGCGGTCAACGCGGCCGCGACCGAAGCCAGAACTCGCGACGGCGTGAACTCGGTGTTCCTGAACATCGCACACCGTAGCCAGGTCGTCCTGCATCGGCATCTGAAGCTGCTCAACGAGGCAGAATACGAACAGGAGGATCCGAAGATTCTCGATCTGCTCTTCCGGCTGCACCACCTCGCGACGCGCGAGCGCCGGAATGCGGAGAATCTGATCATCCTGGGTGGCGAGCAGCCGCGGCGGCAGTGGCGGCAGCCGGTGCAACTGGACGAACTCGTACGAGGGGCGATCGCCGAGACCCAGGATTATTCCCGGGTGCGGGTCGGCCGGTTGCCTGATGTCAAGGTGTCCGGCGCGGTGATCGCCGACCTGATCCACCTGCTGGCCGAACTGGTGGACAACGCGACGGCATTCTCGCCACCGGATTCTCGGGTCGAGGTGGTCGGTAACGTCGTCGGCCGGGGCATCGTGGTGGAAGTCGTCGATCAAGGCCTCGGAATGCCCGAGGAGCAGATAGCGGAACTCAACCGGACCCTCTCCAGCCCACCGGATTTCGCACTCGCAGCCTTGTCCAGCGACAATCGCCTGGGCATGTTCGTCGTAGCGCGGCTCGCGGCTCGTATCGAGGTGTCCGTGCGGCTCACCGAGTCCGAATACGGTGGCATCAAGGCCGTCGTACTCATTCCGGCGACCCTGCTGACGCAGGAAATCGACGGTCCGCAGTCGTGGACCGCGTCGCCGGAACCACAGACCGCGGTGTTCGCGGCCGGAAGCGGTGCTGCCCCTGCCGCGCCGGGTCGGGTGTGGCATTCGGTGGAGCGGGAGGATCCCTCTCGTGAGCTGGTCGATCGCCGTGGATACGGCGGTCACGGGGCGCTCGCGGCCGAGCCCGCCGAGCCGCGGCCGGATCTGCCGCGCCGCCGACGACAGGCGCATCTCGCACCGCAGCTGGCGACCAGGCCGTCGTCCACCGACGCGACCGTCGAGCGGCCCGCCGAGCGTTCCGCGGACCAGGCGCGCGACCTGTTCTCGGCGATCGAGAGCGGAACGCGCCAAGGCCGCGTGGCGAGACCCCGTCCTCTCTCATACCCCGACAACAACAGTGAGTGAGTAATCCCCGGTGACCTCCGCGAACATGATGAAGAACCTCGACTGGCTGCTCGACGATTTTCTCGCCCGGATGCCGGGTATCGAATCCGCCGTGGTGCTGTCCACGGACGGCATGCTGATCAGCAAGTCCAGCGCGCTGTCGCGCGAGAGCGCGGAGCAATTCTGCGCCATGGCATCGGCACTGCAAGGCCTGGCCCGCAGCGCGGGCAGTCATTTCGGAATCGGCGGTGTCCGCCAGTCGGTCATCGAACTCGACCAGGGCATATTGTTCGTGACCTCGGCGGGTCACAACGCGTGCCTCGCGGTACTGGCCGGCGACAACATGAACATGGGCATGGTCGCTTACGAGATGAACCAGACGGTGATACGGGTCGGCACGTTCCTCTCGACGGCGCCCCGACCGAATACCGGCTCCGGTAGCGCTTACAGACCGTCATGAACCGGCACCAGGACCAGGACCCTTGGTTCGACGACGACGCGGGTCCGTTGGTGCCCGCCTATGCCCTGACCCGCGGCCGGACGTCCAGCAACCGCCACGACCTGGACATGATCACGTTGGTCGTCACGGTTTCCACCGGCATCGGGCTGAGTCGGCTGGAGCACGAATACCGTGAGATCGTGCGATTCTGCGGTGTTCCGAAATCGGTCGCCGAGATCTCGGCCGAGATCCGCAGGCCACTCGCGGTCACCAAGGTCCTGGTGGGCGACCTCATCGATGACGGTTATGTCGCCTACCGCTCGCCGCGCCCCATGAACGTCGATTCTGCCGACATCAATCTCCTTCGTACGGTATTGGATGGAATACGTGCACTCTGACCGCCAGGAATCTCCGACGCTGCCTGTCACTGCCGTGAAGGTTGTCGTGGCCGGCGGATTCGGTGTCGGAAAGACGACGATGGTGGCCTCGATCAGCGAGGTGACACCACTGCGAACCGAAGAGGTGCTCAGCGAACTCAGCGTCGGAGTGGACGATCTGAACGGTGTGGAGACGAAGACGACGACCACCGTCGCCCTCGATTTCGGGCGGATCACGCTGAACGGCGCGGTGGTGCTCTATCTGTTCGGGACGCCGGGCCAGGATCGCTTCTGGTTCTTGTGGGATGAGCTGTCCCGCGGCGCGCTCGGTGCGGTCGTCCTGGTCGATACTCGGCGGTTCGATGCCTCGTTCGCCGCGGTCGATTACTTCGAAAGCCGTGGGGTGCCGTTCGTCGTGGCCGTGAACTGCTTCGACGACGCGATCCGGTACAACGCGGACGAGGTCAGACAGGCGCTGGATCTGGATCCCGGGGTCCCGCTGGTGATCTGCGATGTGCGTCGACGCGATTCGGTCAAAGAGGTCCTCACGACGCTGATGGAATACATCCTCGCGCGTGCGAGCCGCGTTCAGGGCGTCGTGTCGCGCTGACCCGTACTCGGCCGGCCGTCCATGACCTCGGTGGAGCGCGCGAACATCTGTCGCACAAGGTCACTGAGCCCACTCGACGAACTGGTCTTGTCCCAGAACCGGAGCGCTACGGCAAGGCATGTGACGGCCATCGAGGCGATCAGTGTGTCGTCCGGAGACGGCTCGGTGCGGCCTTGTTCGGTGGCCAACCGGCGCGCGACGTCACGTTCCCAGCGCAGACGGATCCGCAGGCTTCGTGGCTCCAACTGACGGTTGGTCATGACCAGGTGGGTGAGCTTGAATATGCGTTCGTCCTCGAGATCGGCGGCGAACGCCGCGATCGGATCTGCGAGCGCCGCAACCGACACCGTACGGTCGGCTCTCTCGGCTACCAGTTCGATCATCGCCGCGGCCGTGAGGTCTTCATCGGAGAAGAGCACGTCCTCCTTGGCGGGGAAATGCCGGAAGTACGTCGCGATCGAGACACCCGCGGACTTCGCGATCTGCTCGATCGTGGTCGCGTCGTATCCGTGTTCTTCGAACAGAGCGATGGCGGCCGTGGCGATGTCCGCGCGGGTGCGCAGACGATTGCGCTCGCGCAGTGTGCTCACGGCGACTCCTACCATTCGTGATAGTTATCCTCAAGATGAGAGTAACAGGCAACTTGATGGGTGTGTCGTCCTCCTCATGACAACAGGTCGACGACGGTCGCCTCGGTATTGCCGATCATGTACTTGGCGACTCCCTCCAGGTGACGCCGCCAGAACGCCTGAGTGGCGGGGATGTCACCGTCGCGCAGCAGCTTCACGAGCTTGGTCCAGGCGCGCTGCGCGGCCCGGGCCTCGCTCCCTTCCCGCTCGGTTGCATGCGTGGCGATATGGACGACGTTGTGGCTGCCGATGATCTTCAGCAGCATTCTGGCGAGCACCCCCAGCGTCCTGTTGTCGGCCAGCTCGATCAGGGTCTGGTGCATCGTGACCTCGTGCTCGGCGTAGCCCTCGGCATCGCCGACGAGTGCGACGCCGTCCTGAACCATCTGTTCGATCCGATCGGCGGCCGCGGCGCGGAATTTGCCGTTGACGAGCATCGCGAGCGCGGCCATCTCCAGCTCGGTGCGAGCGCGGTAGACGTCGGCGAGCGAGGTTCCGTTGTATTGGAGCAGGAACCCGGTGTATCGGGCCGCGACCATGTCGTCGAGCGCGAGAACCCTGGCGCCGCCGTGCGCTCCGCGCAACACGGTGATGATCGACTCGGACTCGAGGATCCGGAATGCTTCGCGCAGGGTCGGCCGGGAGACTCCGAAGTTCTCCATGAGAACCGCCTCGTTGGGGAGGGGGTCGCCGGCCGACAGTTCGCCGGTGATGATGCGGCGACGGAGGTCGGCCGCCACCAGTTCGCCGGCCTTGGGAACCTTGACCAGGTTCGGTTTGACCAGTTTGGCCACGAAGTCCTCGCTCATCTCGGTCGGAGTCATTTCGAGGAATCATGCCAGGTGTTCGCGGGCCTGGGTTATTCCTCGGGTTTAATCAGTTAGACTGTTGAACTGATACTACCTTTTGGTACCCTCTCGCCGCATAGGAGCGTCAACATGCGCCGCACGATCTTCGAACCCGAACACGACCAGTTCCGCGCCACGGCACGGTCCTTCTTCGAGAAGGAGTGCGCGCCCCACACGGAGGAGTGGGAAGCGCAGGGATACGTGGATCGGGACGTGTGGCTGAAGGCCGGCGAGCTGGGCCTGCTCGGCTGGGAAATGCCGGAGGAGTACGGCGGCTCGAACCTGAAGGACTTCCGCTTCAACGCGATCCTCAACGAGGAATACCACGCGACCAATACGGTCGGGGTCGGCTTCGGTGTGCAGAACGACATCCTGTCCGGGTATTTCCGGGACCTGACCACGGAGGAGCAGAAGAAGCGATGGCTGCCCAAGTTTGTCTCGGGTGAGTACATCACCGCGATCGCCATGTCCGAGCCCGGCGCGGGTTCGGATCTGGCGAACATCAAGACGTCCGCGCGCAAGGACGGCGACTCCTACATCGTCAACGGCTCCAAGACCTTCATCTCCAACGGATTGCTCGCCGACCTGGTGGTCGTGGTGTGCCGAACCGATTCCCAGGCGGAGAAGCCGCACAAGGGGATCAGCCTGCTGGTGGTCGAGACCGGGATGAAGGGTTTCACCCGTGGCCGCAAGCTGGACAAGATCGGTCAGCGCTCGGCCGATACCGCCGAGTTGATCTTCGAGGAGGTGCGGGTGCCGGCCGAGAACCTCATCGGTCAGGAGAACCGCGGTTTCTACCATCTGATGGCGAACCTTCCCGCCGAACGACTCGGCATCGCGATCCACGCCGTGGCGCAGGCGCGGCGGGCGGTCGAGCTGACCACCGGTTACGCGCACGAGCGGCAGGCGTTCGGTACGCCGATCGGCAATTTCCAGGTCAACAGGCACGCCATCGCACAGATGAAGACCGAGGTCGACGTCATGCAAACCTATGTCGACCAGTGCATTCTGGCGGTCAACGCGGGCGAGTTGACTGCCGACGAGGCCGCCGGCGCCAAATGGTGGGCCACGGAGACCCAGTGGAAGATCGTCGATCGCTGTCTGCAGTTGCACGGTGGCTACGGCTACATGAACGAGTACGAGATCGCCCGGTTGTGGCGTGACGCGCGGGTCCAGCGGATCTACGGCGGTACGAACGAGATCATGCTCGACATCGTCGGCAAGGGTCTGGGCTTCTGACGAACGTCCGGGGCGCGGTGGAATTCGCCGCCGCGCCCCGGACGGAGGAATCACTGTCACTGCGGCTGCGCGTCGACCATGGCCTGTACCCGTGCGATGTGCTCCGGAGAGGTGACGCTCTGGCGCTCGGCCGCGAGGGCTTGCTCCAGTGCCGCGCCCAGGATCTGGGTCGCGCCGGCGTTCAGGATGCGTTTGGTGTCCGCCAGCGCCCGCCGCGGAATTTCCGCCAGCCGGTGTGCGAGCTCGATCGCTGTCGAGAGGACGTCCTCGGCCGGGACCACCCGGTTCACCAGCCCGTATTCCAGGGCTTTCGCGGCAGGTATGCGCTCCCCGAGCAGGACGAACTCCTTGGCGCGGAGCAGGCCTGTCATGAGGGGCCACAGCATCGCGGTGCCGTCGGCGGGGACGAGACCGACTCCGAGGTGCGGGTCGGCCAAGAAGGCCGTCTCGGCGGCCACTGCCAAATCGGACAGCGCGACGAGGCTCGCTCCGAGCCCGACTGCGGGTCCGTTGACTGCGGCCACGATCGGGCGGGGAAGGTTCACCATGCCGTGAACGATGCGCCGCGCCTCATCGAACACCTCGTCCTGTACGGCCAGGTCTCGCTGGGTCTCGAGCATGCGAGGCAGATCGCCGCCGGCGCTGAAGGCCCGCCCGGCGCCGGTCAGAACGACGGCCCGGATCGTGCGGTGTGCTGCGAGATCGGCCCAGATGTCGCCGAGTTCGCGATGCATGGTCGCGTCCGCGGCGTTGCGGGTCGCCGGCCGGTTCATGGTCACGATCGCGACGAGGCCGTCGTCGGTCACGTCCAGCGCGCTGTATCGGGTCACATCACACCTCTCGATAATCAGTTAATATATTATACTCATTACGGCACCAGGGCGGTGCCGGCCAGCCCGAGGAGGCTCGATGGTCCTGTCGTTCACCGACGAACAGCTGGAGCTGCGCGCGGTCGTGCGTAAATTTCTGGAATCCCGGTCCGGCGAGTCGCAGGTCCGTGCGCAGATGGAGACTCCGGAGGGTTTCGATCGGCAGGTCTGGCGCCAACTCGCCGAACAGATCGGCGTCCAGGCGCTGGCGATTCCGGAGGAGTACGGCGGTGCCGGCTTCGGCTTCGGGGAACTTGCCGTCGTGCTGGAGGAGTCGGGCCGCGCGCTGCTGTGCGCCCCGCTGCTCTCCACCGTAGTGCTGGCCGCCAACACGCTGCTGCTCTCGGGTGACGTCGAGGCGTGCCGGGACTACCTTCCGGGCATCGCGGCCGGGGAAACCATCGCCACCCTGGCGGTCATCGAGGACAGTGGCGTATGGGCCGAGGATCGAATCGCCACGTCCGCGATCCATACCACCGACGGCTGGCGGCTGGACGGCGTCAAGCGGTATGTCCTGGACGGCGCGAGCGCCGATGTCGTGATCGTGGCGGCGCGTGGGGTCGACGGAATGTCGCTGTTCCTGGTCGAGTCCGGAGCGCACGGCGTCACGATCGAGGACCTACCGACGCTCGATCGCACGCGCCGCCAGGCGACGGTCACGCTGCGTGACACCCCGGCCCGGCTGCTCGGTGCGGTCGGAACGGGCTGGGCGGTCGTCTCCGGCGTGGTCGATATCGGTGCCACGGCGCTCGCCTGCGAACAGGTCGGCGGTGCGGCGCGGGTCCTCGAGACGACCGTCGACTACCTCAAGGTTCGGGAGCAGTTCGGCCGGCCCATCGGCTCGTTCCAGGCGATCAAGCATCGCTGCTCGGACATGCTCGTGGAACTGGAGTCGGCGCGCTCCGCGGCGTATTACGCCAGCTACGCCGTCGCGACGGACGCCGCCGACCTGCCGATCGCCGCGTCGACGGCCAAGGTGTACTGCTCGACGGCCTACTACCACATTGCCGCCGAGGGCATTCAGCTGCACGGTGGTATCGGATTTACGTGGGAACATCCCGCACACCTGTACTTCAAACGAGCCAAAGGTTCGGAGATCCTGCTCGGCACGCCGGCTCATCACCGGGAGGTGCTCGCGCAGCGGATCGGTCTGTGAGTCGCGTCGTCCGAGCGCGACCGATCCTCTCGCACATCTATTTCGGAGCGGAAGGGTCCCCCTCGTCACCAGGACGAGGGGGACCCTTCCGTCATGCTGTGCCGGTGATGAAGCCCCACAGGCCGTTTCGGGGTTGCCGGAGCACCGTCTCACCCAGCTCGCGTTCCCAGTAGTGTGGCCCGCCGAATTCCGAACGCCAGGCCAGGGCTCGCAGCGTGAAGTGCCGCAGCCGATGGTCGAGGGTGAATCCGATCGCGCCGTGGGCCTGGTGCGCGATACGCGCCACGATCGGCGCGGCGCGTGACGCCTGTACCTTGGCGATCGCGATCGCGAAGGCAGCGCGCTCGTCGTCGAATCCTCCGGCCGTCACCGTGTCGACGGCGAAGTCGGTCGCGGCGCGGGCCATGGCCACCGCCTCCGCGGCCTCGGCGACCATGGCCTGGACGGCTTGGAACTTTCCGATCGGCCTGCCGAACTGTTCCCGGGTGCCGACATGCCGCACCGTCAGATCGAGAGCTCGGGTCACGGCGCCGACGATCTGGATCGAGCGGGCGAGAGCACCCCGGAGCAGGAAACTCCGTGCGATGTCGCCGGGTGCGGGACCGATTTCCGCACGGTCGATGTCGGTGTCGATGACGATCCGGTCGCGCGGGTCGGAGGCCAGATCGGCACCGGGTTCGACCTGTATGTCGGTGGTGCGTACCGATACCACCGCATGGTCATCGGCCAGCACGATCGCGTGCGCGATCCGTGCCCACGGCACCCGGTCGAGCTGCGCCCGCACCCCGCCGTCCCGGATTGTGAGGGCGGGATCGTATACGGCGGTCAGTGGCCCGTCCGGAACCGGTAGACCGGCCGTGCGCAGCAGCCAGGATGCGAGCAGGTCGGTCTCGGCCAGCGGCATGGGCGCGGCGTGCGCTGCGGCGCTCTCCAGAACGACGGCCGAGTCGGCCACGGTCGCACCGCTGCCACCCGCGGATTCCGGGGTGGTCAGCAATGCGAGCCCGGAATCGGCGAGCGTTTTCCACAGGGTGGCGTCGAAGTCGATCGCCGTGTCGGGGACATCGAGCACGGCGTCCGCGGCGGCCCCGAAAATACTGTCGGCCAGTCGGCGTAGCTCGGCCAGTTCGTCGGTGCGGTCGGGTGTGTCGTGCGTCATCGCAGTCCTAGTCCTCGTGCCACCACGCCGCGCAGGATCTCGCTGGTTCCCCCGCGCAGGGTGAATCCGGGTGTGTGCAGTAGACCTTCGGCCAGCAGCCGGCCGAAATCGTCGGGGGAGTGGGGATCGGCGCCGACGTCGGTCGATGTCGCGGCGGCCTCGACGACCTCGCCCTCGTACCTCGTGCCCAGGTCTTTGACCAGTGCGGCGGGCAGGTCGGCGGACGCTCCCCGGCTGAGAGCGGTGGCGACCGTCGCGGACAGTTGCCGCAGTGTGCTCAGTCGTGCCACCAGTCCGCCGAGAACAGCCACCGCTGCCGGATCGACGTCGGCATTCGCGGCCAGCCGGTCGGCGAAAGCGTTCAGCAGCGGCTGAGTGGACAGAATCCGCTCCGGACCGCTGCGCTCGAATCCGAGCTCCGACGAGACCTGCCGCCAGCCCTGCCCGGGGGTGCCGAGAACCATGGAATCCGGGACGAAGACATGATCCAGCACGACTTCGTTGAAGTGATGCTGGCCGGTGAGCAGCCGGATCGGCCGGATCTCGATGCCCGGCGAATCGAGTGGTACGACGAACTGGCTCAGTCCGTCGTGCCGGTGCGCAGGATCGAGCGGAGCGCTGCGGGCGAGCACGAAGAACGCATGCGCATGATGTGCCCCGGAGGTCCACACCTTGGTGCCCGTCAACTCCCAGCCACCGTCGACCGGCACGGCCCGGGTGCGAACGCTGGCCAGGTCGGAACCGGATTCCGGCTCGCTCATGCCGATCGCGAAGAAGCATCGGCCTGCCGCTATCTCGGGGAGATAGCGTTGCCGTTGTTCGTCGGTACCGTAGCTCAGCAGGGCGGGCACGACCTGCCGGTCCGCGACCCAGTGCGCGGCCACCGGCGCGCCCGCGGCCAGCAGTTCTTCGGTGACGACGAAGCGGTCGATGTGGCTGCGACCATGGCCGCCGTATTCGACCGGAACGGTCATGCCGAGCCACCCGTGCTCGGCCAGGCGCTCACTGAATGCGGGATCCCAGGAGGAGATCCAGGAATCGACGTGCGGCGTCCACTGATGCGCGGCGCGGTCACGGTCGAGAAACGCACGGACTTCACCGCGCAGCGCCGCGACTTCCGGGGGCAGGGCCCGATACGGGGGGATCAGTGCTGTGTTCACCGTGGTCACCGTGGTCTTTCCGATCGTTCGTTCCGGATGCTCACACGACTCCGTCCGCTGTGAGTGCGTCGATCTCGCGATCCGATTTGCCGAGAACTTCCGCGAGTACCTCTCGTGTGTGCTGACCGAGCGTCGGCGGGGCGTCGTAGCGGTCCAGTGGCGTATCGGACAGCCGGATCGGGTTGCGCAGCAGATCGAGGCTGCCCGCGACGGGATGGTCGATGCTCAGCCGCATCTCCCGGTGCTGCACATGAGGGTCGGCGAAGACGCCGTTCATGTCGTTGACCGGGCTCACCGGGACATCGGCCCGCTCGAGTTCGGAAACCCAGATACGCGCCGGACGGGTCAGAAAGATCTGGTCGAGTGTCTCCAGGACAAGGTCCCGGTTGGCGATCCGTTGGGACACCGTCGCGAATCGGGGGTCGTCGGCGAGCTCCGGCCGGCCGAGGACCTTCACCAATCCCGACCACTGTTTGGGGGTGGAGGCGACCACGAAGATCTCGTCTCCCTCCGAACAGCGGAACGTCTGCGAGGGGATGCCGCCGAAGCCACCGTTGCCGCGGCGAGGCGCCGGTGTGCCGGAGATCAAATAGTTCTGGGTGTAATGCGACAGCGCCGCAATCCCGCAGTCGAGTAGCGACATGTCGATGTATTGTCCCGACCCGGTGATTTCCCGGTGGCGTAGCGCGGCCAGGATGGCGTTGGACGCGTACAGGCCCGTGAGGATGTCCACCATCGAGACGCCGACCTTCATCGGCCCGGCGCCGGGATGACCGTCGGGATGGCCCGAGACACTCATCATGCCCGACATGGCCTGGAAGATGCCGTCGTAACCGGGTCGATCGGAATAGGGCCCGTCTTGGCCGAAACCCGTGATCGAGCAGTAGATCAGCCGGGGATTGATCGCTCGCAGCGATTCGTAGTCCAAATCGTATTTGGCCAGAACCCCGACCCGGAAATTTTCCACCAGCACGTCGGACTGCGCGGCGAGCTCTCGGATGAGTTGTGCGCCTTCGGGTTTGGAGTGATCGACCGTGACCGATCGCTTGTTCCGGTTGCAGCTCAGATAGAAGCCGGCTTCGTCGGTGACCGCTCCGGCGGTGTCGTGCAGATACGGCGGGCCGTAGGTGCGCGCGTCGTCACCGATGTGGGGCCGCTCCACCTTCACGACATCCGCGCCGAGGTCGCCGAGCAGTTGAGTGGTGAACGGGCCGGCGAGGATGCGGCTGAGATCGAGCACCCGTATCCCGAACAGGCTGGCTGAGCTCATGTCACGCCCTCGGTTCGCGGGGCAGGCCGAGAACACGCTCGGCGATGATGTTCTTCTGCACCTCGCTGGAACCGGCGTAGATCGTTTCCGCGCGGGCGCGAATGAACGAGCGGCGCAACGCTTCCGACGGGCGGTCCGGACCGGAGCCCCATTCGGTGGACAGCCAGCTGTCCGGGCCGAGGATGTCCATCGCGACCTCGGTGAATTCCTGATGCCAGCGTGACCAGTAGTATTTGCCGATGGAGGCCTCCGGCCCGAACTGACCGTCGCGCAGTGCCGTCGACAACGTGCGTAAGTTGTTGTAGCCCATGATGTTCAGCTGGATCATGCTGTCGATGAGCCGATCGCGCAGCACCGGGTCTTCGGTGGCGCCGCGTTTGCGTGCCAGCTCTCTCAGCTCGGCCATCTCGCGGCGGAAGGAGAACTGGTACCCGAGCACAGAGGTCGCGCGTTCGTGGCCCAGGGTGGTCATGGCGGCCTTCCAGCCATCGCCCGGGCGGCCGAGGACGTTGTCGGTGCTCGTCCGCGCCCCGTCGAAGAAGACCTCGTTGAAACCGCTGTCGCCCAACATGGTTCGGATGGGGACGACCTCGACGCCGGGCTGGTCCAGCGGGATGAGCATGTACGACAGACCGGCATGGCGCCGCGACTGCGGGTCGGTGCGGACGATCGCGAAGATCCAGTCGGCGTGATGGGCGAAGGTGGTCCAGATCTTCTGGCCGGTCACTACCCATTCATCACCGTCGAGTCGCGCCCGGGTGGCGATCCCGGCCAGGTCCGAGCCGGCACCGGGTTCCGAATATCCTTGGCACCAAACGACTTCGGCGCGGGCCATCGGAGGCAGCAGGCGCGCCTTCTGATCGGGCGTGCCGTAGTGGAGCGCGGTCGGCGCCATCAAGGTCTCGCCGTGGAACGCAGCGCGCGGGGGAGCGCCGGCGCGGGCGAGCTCGGTGGCCAGCACGATTTCCTGGGGCAGCGTGGCATTGCGTCCGCCGTACTCGGTGGGCCAGGAGATGCCGAGCCAGCCGCCGGACGCGAGTTCGTGCTCCCAACGGCGACGCAACTCCCAGTTGTCGTCGTCGTCGGGCCCGCCGCGATCGTACTGGCCGGAGAAGTCGGAGCTCAGGTGCTCGTGAAGCCATTCCCGCAGCTCGTCGCGGAACCGCAGATCCGCCGCGGTCAGGGGCAGCTCGTTGGTCGTGTCGCGCATGCTGTCTCTGTTCTTTCTGGTCATGGAGCGGTGGGTCACGAAGTCGCGGTCGCCGCGCGGGCCGGTCGATAGCTGAGACCGAGCAGCAGTGCCGCGGCGAGCGCTCCGCCCAGGAGGGCGATACTCGCGCCGGCCCATCCGTCGAGGTCGCTCGCGAGCCCGACGAGATGGTCCAGGGACCACCTGCCGGGTCCCGCGGTCGCGGTCACCACGCCGATCGTGGCGAGGATCAGGTTGTATTCCCAACCGTTCGCGTTGACGAAGAAGCCCGAGTTCCGATGCACCGTCCATGCCGCCACCGCCATCAACGCGACGAACGCCATCGCCGCGAACGAGGTGAGCAGACCGATCGCGAAGAGGACGCCCGCCGCGGTCTCGGTCGTCGCCGCGACCACGGCATGTAGCCGGCCCGGCCGCATGCCTATGCTGTCGAACCAGCGCGCGGTTCCCGGAATCCGGCCGCCGCCCAGAAACTTGTTGAGGCCGTGCGCGGACATCGTCAGCCCAGTGATCACCCGGAGGACCAGCAGGGCGAGGTCGGTCTCGGTGCCGTTCAACGCGCTGTCCTCATGCCGATGTGGGCCGGCCTGACGCCGTGGCCGGGTTGGTTGATCGGACCGGCCCGGTATGACTCGGACACGCCCCCTCCTTCGCTGGTCGGCTCTCTCGGAGCTTGGTCTTTCGCAACATTTATAGTACAAATAATATACTGATTAAGCTAGGGAGGACGGCGTTGCCCGATCTGGAATGGCACCTCGAGCGGGGTATCGGGACGATCACGCTCAACCGGCCGCACGCGCGCAATGCCTTCACCTTCGAGATGATCCGCGAATGGGCACGCCTGCTCGATGTCGCCAAGACCGACGACGACGTCAAGGTGGTCGTGCTGACCGGTGCGGGTGACAAGGCGTTCTGCTCGGGCGTGGATCTGGGCAGCATCTCCAACGCGAACCGCGAGCTCACGCCATTGCAGCGCAAATCGCAGCTGCACGACGAGATCCACCGGGTGGCGCTGGCGGTGGAGGCGCTCGACAAGCCGTTGATCGCGTCGATCAACGGTGCCGCGGTCGGCGCCGGGCTGGACATGGCACTGATGTGCGACATGCGAGTGATGTCCCGCTCGGCGACCGTGTCGGAGGGTTATGTGCGGGTCGGATTGACGCCGGGTGACGGTGGTGCCTACTACCTGCCACGGCTCGTCGGCACCTCCAAGGCGCTGGAGCTCCTGTTGACCGGGGATTTCATCGACGCGGAAGAGGCGCTGCGGATCGGCCTGGTCAATCGGCTGGCCGATCCGGATCGGCTGGCCGCGGTGACGGGAGCGTTGGCCGCGCAACTCGCGTCCGCTCCGCCGGTCACCGTGCGCATGATCAAACGCGCCACCTACCAGTCCGCGGGTACCGACCTGCGCACAGCGCTGGACCTGATCTCCTCGCACTTCGCGGTGGTGGCCGCCACCGAGGACGCCGCGGAGGCACTGGCGGCAATGAAGGAGAAGCGGGCCCCGAATTACCTCGGCCGCTGAGACACGACATCGGAGGCACAATCACGTGAGTACTCGAGACAGCATCGCCGCTGCCGGTTCCGACCCGCAGGAACCGCGCGTCTTCGACGCCTGGATCAACCTGCCGTACGCGCCGGGCGAGGTGACGCCCGATCCCTCGGTGGTGGCGCGCTTCAAACGCGGCAACAGCGCGTACGAAGGCGGCCAGACCATGGACGACGTGGTCGCGGAGATGGATCGGCTCGGGATCTCCGCCGGTGTGCTGACCAAGGTGCCGCGGGACATCACGCCGCCCTTCGTGCACGGCACCAGGACCGGAGAGGCCGTGCTGCGCGAGACCTGTGAACGTCTCGCCGGATTCCAGGCGGAATATCCGGGCCGATTCGTGACCTCCGTGGGAATTGATCCGCGGCTGGGGTACGAGGCGGCCAAACATGTCCGGATCGCGGTGCGCGAGTACGGCATCAAGTGCATCCGGATCGTCCCGATGTTCACCGGTATCGCCATCGACGACAAGCTGGCCTTTCCGATGTACACGGCCGCGTGCGACGAAGGCGCGGTGGTCTCGATCAATGTCGGCGTGCCCGGTCCGATGAAGCCCGCCAAACTGCAGCGCACCATCCTGATCGATGAGGTGGCGCTGACCTTCCCCGAACTGAAGATCGTGATGTCGCACCTGGGTGACCCATGGATCAGCGAGACGGTGGCGATGCTCGTCAAGCATCCCAATGTGTTCGCCATGACCGCCGGGTGGGCGCCGCGATACGTGCCGGAGGACATCCTCGCGGTCGCCCGCAAACGAAACAAGGCCAAGCTCATGTGGGCCTCGGACTACCCCATTCTCCCCTTCGATCGAACGATCACCGAAGGCAGAGCGCTCGAACTACCCGAAGATTCGCGTCGCAATTTCCTCGGCGCCAACGCATCGGCCGTCTTCGGTGAGCCGCCCGCGGCCATCGCAGCCGCTGCCGGAACAGGAGAACGATAATGGCACTACACGACGGCCGGGTCGTCATCGTCACCGGCGCGGCGGGCGGCATCGGCCGGGAGCACGCGCTGGAATTCGCCCGGCAGGGCGCGCAGGTCGTGGTCAACGATCTGGGCCCGGCGGAGGCGGTGGTCGAGGAGATCACCGCGATGGGTGGCCGTGCGGTGGCCAACCACGACGACGTCTCCGACTGGGATGCGGCGGGTTCGCTCGTGCAGACCGCGCTGGACGAGTTCGGTGACCTGCACGTGCTGGTCAACAACGCCGGCATCCTGCGCGACAAGATGTTCGTGAACATGGACGTCGACATGTGGGATGCCGTGATGAAGGTGCACCTGCGGGGTACCTTCTGCCCCACGAAGCATGCGGTCGCGCACTGGCGGGCGAAGGCCAAGGCCGGTGAGCGGGTGCACCATCCGCGCGTGATCAACACGTCGTCGCCGTCCGGGTTGTACGGCAATGTGGGCCAGTCCAATTACGGCGCTGCCAAGGCCGCGATCGCGGCCTTCACCGTCATCCTCGCCGACGAATTGGCGCGCCTGGATATCACGGTCAACGCCATCGCACCCAGCGCTCTCACCGGTATGACCGCGGGTCTCCACGACTACGTCGAGAAGATGAAGGAGATCAAGGCCACCACCGGGTTCGACGCCGGCTCGCCGGCGAACATCGCGCCGCTGGTGGTGTGGCTGGCCTCGGAGGAGGCCGCGGACATCACCGGCCGGGTCTTCAACGTCAAGGGCGGCGCGATCAGCGTCGCCGAGACCTGGACAGCGGGTCCCGGTGTCGAGCAATGGGAGCGCTGGGACCCCGCCCAGCTCGGTGCGGTCGTGCCCAAGCTGGTCGCCGATGCTCGGCCGAATTCCGATGGCTCCGGTAAGCCTCGTGCCGAAAGCCGTTGAGCGGTGGGCGTAGTCGACGGAATCTCGGTCGAGCGCGCTGCCCATGTGGCGACCGTCTGGCTCGACCGGCCGGACCGGGGTAACGGCTTCGTCTCCGCGATGCAGGTCGAGTTGCACCGGCGACTCGCCGAACTGGACGATGACGAGGACGTCCGCGCCATCGTGGTCACCGGCCGGGGCCGGTTCTTCTCGACCGGCGCGGATATGGAACCGGGCGGCTCCAACTTCGCCTTCGACGAGGAGCAGACCCGAGCCGCCCGCGCCATGATGGCAGCACGGACACGGCCCTGGGAGCTGCGGACGCCGATCATCGGCGCCCTCAACGGCCCGGCGGTCGGCCTCGGCCTCACCTTCGCCCTGCAATGGGATATCCGCGTGGTGAACGAGAGCGCCAAATACGGCTTCGTGTTCACGAGACGAGGACTGATTCCGGAGCAGAATTCGCTGTGGTTGCTGCCCCGCTTGGTCGGCGCGGCCAAAGCTACCGAATTGTTGCTCACCGGGCGACTCTTCCGCGGCGACGAAGCGCAACGTATGGGTCTGGCGACCCAGGCGTTGCCCGGCGAGCAGGTCCTGCCCGCAGCGCTCGGGATCGCCACCGAGATCGCCACCGAATGCTCCCCTGCGGCAGTGGGTCTCACCAAGCGGCTGATCTATCAGATGCTCGCGGAAACCGATCGTGAAGCTGCTTTCCGGCGGGAATGGGAGATCTTCCGCTGGACCGGTCGCCAACCCGACTCCGCAGAGGGAGTGGCGGCCTTCCTGGAGAAGCGGAAGCCCGAATTTCCCAGCGGCAAAGACGTTTCGGCACCACTGGCCGACGTGGTGAACGACCGTGCGGCATGGATGGGGGAGCGTTGAGCGACGAGCAGGATGTCGTCCGATACGAGGTCGACGACGAGGTGCTGGTGATCACCTTGAATCGTCCGGACCGTCGTAACATGTGGACGGCGCAGATGGAGTCCGAGTTCTTCGCGGCGCTGGATCGGGCCACCGACGACCCCGCGGTACGCGTCATCGTGGTGACCGGCGCCGGGACCTCCTTCGTGCCGGGGCTGGATCCGGCGGTGTTGCAGGACGTCGGCGGCGGAAAGCGGTACACCACGAACCGGCGACCCCAGACCTACGCCACCACGGTCCCGAAGCCCGTCATCGGCGCGATCAACGGCGCGTGCGCCGGTATCGGATTGGCGCAGGCGCTCAACTTCGATCTGCGTTTCGCCGCCAAGGGCGCCAAGTTCAGTACGGCCTTCGCCAAACGGGGCCTGCCGGCCGAGGACGCCACCGCATGGGCGCTGACCCGGCTGGTCGGCCCGGCCCGGGCGTTCGACCTGCTCGTGTCGGCCCGCGTCTTCCTTGCGGAGGAGGCATTCGAGATCGGGCTGGTGCAGCGATTGTCCGAACCGGGTGAGGTGCTCGCCGATGCCGTCGCCTACGCACGGACGCTGGCGACAGATGTCTCCCCGGTCGCGATGGCGATGATGAAGAGCCAGGTCTGGACCGACAGCGAAGGCACTCGGGAACAGGCACGTATCCGCGCCCAATACCTGCTGACCCTCGCCAAACAGCAGCCGGACTTCCAAGAGGGCGTAAGCAGCCTGGTGGAACGCCGACCGCCCCGATTCGCCCCGTATTCCCGGCTCGAGTTCTGAGCTCGGGCCCGCACAAGGAGAAACCCCATGGTCGCAGAGCTGGAGATCGCGCCGGAGGACGCCGAATTCCAGGACGAGATCCGTACCTGGCTCGACGAACATCTCGTCGGCGAGTTCGCGCGCCATCGTGGAGTGGGTAGTCCCACCGACGACTCGGCCTGGGATGTACGGGTGGCGTGGGAGAAGGAGTTGTCCGCCGGCGGATGGCTGGGTCTCGGCTGGCCGGTGGAGTACGGCGGCCGCGGCGCGACCCCCGCTCAGGAAATCGTCTTCGAGTACGAGTACGCGAAGGCCGCCGCGCCGGCCCGAGTGGGCACCCAGGCGCTGGAACTGCTCGGACCGAGCCTGCTGGCGCACGGTACGGAGGCGCAGAAGGCCCGGTTCCTGCCACCGATCCTGGCAGTGGAGGAGATGTGGGGTCAGGGTTTCAGCGAACCCGGCGCCGGGTCGGACCTGGCGTCGGTACAGACCCGCGCGGTGCGCGAGGGTGACGAATGGGTGATCCACGGCCAGAAGGTATGGACCACATTCGGCCACCACGCGGACTGGCTGTATGTGCTGTGCCGTACCGATCCCGATCGCAGCCTGCGCCACCGCGGATTGACTCTGCTGCTGGTACCGGTCGACCAGGCGGGCGTGCGGATCAGCCCGATCCGCAATATCGCGGGGTCGGCCGAGTTCAGCGAGTGCTTCTTCGACGGCGCGCGGACGAGTGCTGACCTGGTCGTCGGCGAGGTGAACGGTGGCTGGAAGGTCGTCATGGGGACCCTCGCGATGGAACGTGGCTCGGCGTTGCTGCCGATGCAGTTGGCGATGCAACGGGAGGTCGACGAGGTGGTGCGCACCGCGTCCCGCGTCGGCGTCGCAGGCGATGCCCGGATGCGCCAGCGCCTCGCGGACGCGTACATCGCGACCCGGGTGATGCGGGCGACCACCCTGCGGGTGATCGCCTCGATCATCGAGGACAAACAGGAGACGACCACCGCCGCGGCGACGGTCAGCAAGCTGTTCGCCGCGACCGAGCATCAGAAGCTGGGTGAACTCGCCATGGATCTGCGCGGGGACGAAGCCATGGTGACCGCGGGTGTCGGGCACGAAGGCCTGGACGCACAGCAGAAGTCTTTCCTGCTCTCCCGCGCCGAGACGATCTACGGCGGTACCGCCGAGATCCAGCGCAACATCATCGCCGAGCGAGTGCTCGGCCTTCCGCGCTGATCCCGGCCTTGCGCACCGGACGAGTATGGTGCAATTATTTAACTATTATGCTCTAGTGAGAGGACTTCCCGATGCGTGACGCTGTGATCGTCGAGGCTCTGCGCACACCGGTCGGCAAGCGTGGCGGCGGCCTCGCCGCCGTCCATGCCGTCGAGATATCGGCGCAGGTGCTGCGGGCGCTGGCCGAGCGGACCGGCCTCGACCCGGCCCTGGTGGACGACGTGCACTGGGGCAACGTGCTGAGCATCGGTCAGCAGTCCGGGAATATCGGCCGGATGGCGGTACTCGGCGCGGGCTGGCCGGAATCCGTCCCGGGTTTCACGATCGACCGGCAGTGCGGCTCCTCGCAGCAGGCCATCTCCACCGCCGCCGCTGCCGTGATCTCCGGCCAGGCCGACGTCGTGGTGGCCGGTGGTGTCGAGATGATGTCGGCAGTGCCGATGGGTGCTGCGCGGGTCGAGGATACCGGTGAGATGGGCGGCCCGGCAGTGGATCGGTATGCCGACCAGCTGACCGATCCCGTCTTCGGCGGAACCTTCAACCAAGGTGCCGGCGCCGAACTGATCGCCGAGAAGTGGGGCCTGTCGCGGACCCGGTTGGACGAGTACGCCATCCGGTCACACGAACTGGCAGCCGCCGCGCAGGACAACGGCGATTTCGACCGAGAGATAATCCCGGTCACGACAACCGATGCCACCGTCAAGACGGACGAAGGAATCCGTCGTGGATCCACGGTGGAGAAGCTGGGCACTCTGAAGACGCCGTTCAAACAGGACGGGCGGATCAGCGCCGGTAATGCGTCGCAGATTTCCGACGGCGCGGCCGCCGTCCTCATCACCACCTCGGAAAACGCTGCCCGCCTGGGCCTCACCCCGCTGGCGCGGGTGCACACCGCTGTCGTCGCGGGCGACGATCCGGTCAAGATGCTCACCGGGCCGATCCCGGCCACGGCGCTGGCGCTGCGCAAGTCGGGTCTGACCATCGACGACATCGACGCGTTCGAGGTCAACGAAGCCTTCGCCTCCGTGCCGCTGGCCTGGCAGATCGAGACCGGCGCGGACGAGGCGAAGGTGAATCCGGTGGGCGGCGCCATCGCCCTGGGGCACCCGCTCGGCTGTTCCGGTGCCCGACTGGCGACCACGCTGATCCACTATCTGGTGCGTACCGGTAAGCGATATGGCCTCCAGACCATGTGCGAAGGCGGCGGCACCGCCAACGCCACCATCTACGAGCGGATCTGACCGTGGCGACCGGAACCGTAGCGGACGAATCCGCCGTGCCCGCGCCGATCGCGCCGGGACTGTTCACCTGGCCGGCCGCCGAGCCCCGGTTGATCGCCTCGCGCCGCGATGCCGATGCGCCGCTGGAGTTTCCGGCGATACCCGGTGACCAGGAAGTGCTGCTCGCGCGCACCGGAACCTTGTACACGTGGACGACCCAGGAATTCCCTCCGCCGTCCCCGCCCTACCGCGGTCCGGCGGAGTTCGAGCCCTACGCCGTCGGCTATGTCGAATTTCCCGAAGGCATCCTCATCGAAGGCCGGATCGCCACCCCCGATCCGAAGTCGCTGACCATCGGGCAGGCGATGACCGTCGTCGTCACGCCGTTCCGCACCGATCCGGACGGTACGAACGTGGTCACCTTCGCCTTCGCACCGACGTCGAATCCTGCGCAGAGCGAGGAATCCGAATGAGCAACGTATCGATCGTCGGTGTCGGGCTGCATCCCTTCGGGCGGTTCGAGGGCAAGCAGGCACTGGACATGGGTGCCGAAGCGGTGCGGGACGCGCTCGCCGACGCCGGGATCGGCTGGCCGGACGTGCAACGTGGCTTCGCCGGTAGCTTGGAAGTGTCGAATCCCGACGCCATCGTGGGCAAGCTGGGGCTGACGGGTATCCCGTTCTTCGGCGTCTTCAACGGCTGCGCCACCGCCAACACCTCGGTGCGGATGGCGGCCGAAGCGATCGAGCACGGCGAAGTCGACATCGCCGTGGCGGTCGGCTTCGACAAGCACCCGAAAGGCGCGTTCGCGGCCGATCCGTCGGTGCTCGGACTGCCGTCCTGGTACGGCGAGACCGGCCTGTTCATGACCACCCATTTCTTCGGGATGAAAATCAATCGGTACATGGCCCTGCACGGTATTTCCCGGCAGACGCTCGCCCGGGTCGCCGCCAAGAACTTCGCCAACGGTTCGCGAAACCCCAAGGCGTGGCGCCGCAAGCCCATGGCCGAGGATCAGATTCTCGCGGCTCCGTACGTGAACTTCCCGCTGACGCAGTACATGTACTGCGGCCCGGACGAGGGCGCCGCGGCGATCGTGCTGGCGCGGCGTGACATGGCGAGACGGTTCACGTCCACGCCGATCCATCTCGCCGCTACATCGTTGCGCACCCGCAGATTCGGAGCGTTCGAGATGCAGAGTCCGTCGCTGCCGGCGAACTCGGTACCGAGCCCGACGGTGGACGCGTCCCGTGAGGCGTTCGAGAAGGCCGGAATAGGGCCCGACGAGGTGCACGTCGCGCAACTGCAGGACACCGATGCGGGATCCGAGATCATCCATATGGCCGAGAACGGCTTCTGCGCCGACGGAGATCAGGAGAAGTTGATCGCCGAGGGCTATACCGAGATCACGGGCAGACTTCCGGTCAACACCGACGGTGGCCTGATGGCAAACGGCGAGCCGATCGGTGCGTCGGGCCTGCGCCAAATTCACGAGTTGGTGCTGCAATTGCGTGGTACGGCCGGAGACCGGCAGATTCCCGGCCCGCATCGCGTCGGCTACGCACACTTGTACGGGTCGCCCGGCACCGGCGCCGTCACCATCCTGACCACCTGACCGGCGGGCCGGCCGGATGCACATGCCCCGTCATCCGGCCGGCAGCGCCCAATGTCCGATCGCATTCCTCGGGAGACCCTCGTTGACGACGACACTGTCGACCCTGCTCGAACTGTTCGACCTGCAAGAAATCGCACCGGATCGGTTCCTCGGGGGGTCTCCGCAGACGTCATTGGTACGGGTATTCGGTGGGCAGGTGGCCGGTCAAGCACTCATCGCCGCGGCGCGCACCGTCGAAGACTCCCGAGTACCCCATTCGATGCACGCGTACTTCCTCCGGCCCGGAAAGGTGGGCCGGCCGATCGAATTCCAGGTCGATCGCATTCGCTCCGGCAGATCGTTCGATACTCGCAAAATAGTCGCGGAACAAGACGGTCGCGTGATCTTCGATGCATCCGTCTCGTTCCACGTCCCCGAAATCGGACCCGATCACCAGATGCCGTTTCCGGATGTGCCCGCCCCCGAGACGTTGCCGACGATCACGCAGACGATCGAGGCGGAGCCCGACGCCTGGCCCGAGTTCTACTACGAATGGGGTTCGGTGGATATCCGCTACGTCCCGGGTGTCTCCGGCGTACGTGACGGCCGCCGGGTCTGGTTCAAGACGACCGAAGCGGTACCCGCGGACAGCGTGCTGCACGCCGGCCTGTTGGCGTGTTTCACCGACCTCACCCTGTTGTCGGTGGCTCTCGCTCCCCACGGTGTGCCACCGCGGCACGATGGATTCCAGCTGGCCTCCTTGGACCACTGCGTGTGGTTCCACCGGCCGGTCCGGGTGGACGAATGGATGCTCTACGACCAGTTCTCACCGACCGCGGCGCTGGGCCGTGGCATCGCCCAGGGCCACGTCTTCGCGACCGACGGCACCCTGGTGGCAACCGTGCTGCAGGAGGGGTTGTTGCGCCCGGTTCCGTTGCGGGCCTGAGTCGGTGGGTCAGGCCGGTTCGTCGGCGATCAGATGCTTGCGGAGTTTGCCGGTGGGCGTGCGGGGGAGTTGCTCGACGAAACGCACCTCCCGCGGGACCTTGAACCGGGCCAGACGCGCGCGGCAATGCTCCAGCAGCTCCTCCGCGCCGACTACGCCGGACGCGGCCGGTTGGACCACCGCCACCACTCGCCGGCCCAGATCCGGATCCGGAGCCCCGATCACCGCCACGTCGAGCACGCCGGGATGCAGGATCAGGACGTCCTCGATTTCCCGCGGATAGATGTTCACTCCGCCGCTGATGATCAGGTCGGTGCGCCGATCGGCCAGGTACAGGTAGCCGTCCTCGTCCAGATAGCCCAGATCGCCCACGGTCGCGCGGCCCTTGTCGTCGACAACCGCCGCGGTGCGGCCCGGATCGCCGCGGTAACTGAAACTCGTACCGCCTTCGAACCAGACGGTGCCGATTTCGCCTGCCGCCAGCTCACGACCGTGATCGTCCAGGATCAACGGGCGGCCCAGCAGGGGCAGGCCGACCGAGCCGGGCTTGCGCAGCCAATCCTCGGAGCGGATCGCGGTGGCGCCCATGCCTTCTGTACTGGAATAGAACTCGAACAGGATCGGGCCCCACCAGTCGATCATCGCGCGCTTCACGGCTATCGGGCACGGTGCCGCGGCATGCACCGCGACCCGCTGTGACGACAGGTCGTATCGCTGTCGAATCTCGGGTGCCAGCTTCAGCATTCGAACGAACATCGTCGGTACCCACTGTGCGTGGGTGACGCGATGTGTCTCGATCGCAGCCAGTGCCGACTGGGCATCGAAACGTTCGAGCATCACCACGGTCCCGCCCGAGCGTTGAGCGCCCATGCTCCAGCCCAGCGGTGCGGCATGGTAGATCGGGGCAGGACAGAGATACACGTCACCGGGCCGGAATCCGAGCAACTCGCGCAACCATCGGCCCGGCGCGTCGGGATAGCTGCCCAACGGGCCGCCGGGCAGCGGCCGCTGAATACCCTTCGGGCGTCCCGTGGTTCCGGAAGAGTAGAGCAGAAAGTCGCCTTCGGACTGATCCGGCACGGCCGTCTCCGGAAATCCGTCGAGCGCGATGCCGAGTGCTTCCCAGCCCGTGTGATCGTTGGCGGGATCGACCACGAAACGATGCTCGACATCGCTCGAGGCCACAGCTGCGGCACCGAGTTGCGCGGCCGAAGCGAACAGTGCGGTCGCGCCGCTGT
Organism: Nocardia sp. alder85J; assembly: GCF_020176955.2. Lineage (GTDB taxonomy): Bacteria > Actinomycetota > Actinomycetes > Mycobacteriales > Mycobacteriaceae > Nocardia. The sequence continues at coordinate 513,550 of NZ_JAIUCZ020000006.1, read as the reverse complement.
CGCGCACGATGTACTCGATCTCCGGGCTCGTCAGATGAGAGTTGACCCCCACGTAGTAGAGGCCGGTGCGCTGCGCTGCCCAGGCGATGACGAAGAACTCGGCGCGGTTCTCCATCAGCAGGGCGACTGTCGAGCCGGGGGTGAGTCCGCGGGCGCGGAGCAAATGGGCGACGGTGTTGGACCGGGCCTCCAGCTCACCGAAAGTCATTCTCGCGCCGGATGGTTCGACGATCAGTGCGATCCGGTCCGACCACTCCGGGGGAAAGAGGGTATCGGCTGTCATGGCTGATCGATTCGGCTCGGCTTGGGTTTGCCCGCCGTCCGCCAGTCCTCGACGTCCTCGCCGGGCTTGCCGGCCGGGAACTTGTCGTCGTGCAGTGCGGACCAATGCGCGTGGTTGAGCTGGTGCAACGCGAAGCTGTGCTTCAGCGAGTTCGTGAAGCCCATCTGGTCGACGGCATCGTTGATCAGGTCCTTCACCACCAGATTCGACATGGTGGGCCGCGCGGCGATCCGCCGGGCGAAGGCCAACGTTCGTTCGGTCAAATCCGCGCGCGGAAACACCTTGTTCACCATGCCGAGCCGGTAGCCCTCCTCGGCGTCGATCGAATCACCGGTGAGCAGTAACTCCTTGGCCTTGCGGGGGCCGAGTTCCCAAGGGTGCGCGACGTATTCGACGCTGCCCATACCCAGTCGGGTGCCCACCACATCGGCGAAGATCGTGTCGTCGGCGGCGACGATCAGATCGCAGGCCCACATCAGCATCAGCCCGGCCGAGATGACGTTGCCCTGCACCTGCGCGATGGTGATCTTGCGGAGATTCCGCCATCGCAGGGTGTTGTCGAAGTAGTAGTGCCACTCCTGCAGCATTCGTTGTTCCACCACGCTCGTCCGGGTGCCGCCATGGATCCGCATGGTGGGATGCTGGTTCGGGCCCGGTTCGATCTCCTCGCTCGACACGGCCGTTCCCATGTCGTGGCCGGCCGAGAAACTGCGGCCCGCCGCGGCGAGGATGACCACTCGGACGGTGTCCTCGGCCTGGGCGCGGGAGAAGGCGTCGTCGAGTTCGACCAGCATTCCGCGGTTCTGGGCATTGTGGGTCTCCGGACGGTTGAGCGTCAATCGCGCGATTCTTCCGTCGTCCAACGCCTCGTATTCGACGTAGTCGGCCATGGCTCCTCATCCGCGTCGTCGGGGAGATGTGGTGTCTCCGCACCCCGGGTCCCGACTCGGGGGCCCGTTGTCAAATAGGTATATATTTGTACTATACAGACCGACCTAGATCGTTCCACTGTTCCCGGAAGGCCTCATCGTGACGGATCAATCCCCAACCTCCGCTGTGCTCGTCGAGCAGCGTGACCGCGTACTCGTCGTCACGATCAATCGGCCCGCTGCGCGCAACGCAGTCGATGCGGCGGTCAGCCGGGGGCTGGCTGCTGCGATGGAACTGTTGGACAGCAGTCCTGACCTGTCGGTGGCAGTTCTGACCGGCGCCGGTGAGAACTTCTGTGCCGGAATGGATCTCAAGGCGTTCCTGAGAGGCGAGGTCATCGCGGTCGAAGGCCGTGGACTCGGCTTCACCGAGGCGCCGCCGCGCAAGCCGGTGATCTCGGCGGTGGAGGGTTTCGCCCTCGCCGGTGGTGCGGAACTGGCGCTCGCCACCGATCTCATCGTCGCGTCTCGTACAGCGGCGTTCGGGTTGCCCGAAGTCAAGCGTGGGCTGGTCGCCGGCGGTGGTGGCCTGCTTCGGTTGCCGCGGCGCATCCCGTACCAGATCGCGATGGAGCTGGCGCTGACCGGGGACACCTTCTCGGCCGAGCGCGGCTACCAATTCGGTCTGGTCAACTGCCTGACCGAGCCGGGGCTCGCGCTCGACAGCGCACTCGAGCTCGCTGCGCGCATCTGCCGCAACGGTCCGCTCGCGGTCGCGGCCACCAAGCAGGTCATCTGCGAGTCCGGCGACTGGAGCGATGCCGAAGCCTTCGGCCGGCAGCGGACGCTGCTCGCGCCGGTCTTCGAGTCAGAGGACGCCCGGGAGGGTGCCGAAGCCTTCGCGCAGAAGCGGGAACCGGTATGGACCGGCGCATGAGCCGGTCCCTCAGTAAGACCTCGAAGCAGGAACAGTGAATGGAGAACGGAATGACCACCTCAGCGAGCGATGTGGCACTGGTGACCGGTGGCGCGGGAGGGCTCGGTGAAGCCGTCGTCCGCCGACTGCACAAGATGGGCACGAAGGTCGTCGTCGCGGATCTCGCCGATGAACGGGCCGAGGCGCTGGTCGGAAGCCTCGGTGGCGGTGCGGTGTATCGGCGCACCGATGTGACATCGGAGGAGTCGGTGCACGCGACCTTGGACGCCGCGGCGGAACTCGGCACCCTGCGTCACGTTGTCATCGCACACGGTGGCTGGGGTGTCGCCGAGCGTGTGGTCGACCGCGACGGTAACCCTGCGTCGCTGCAGGGCTTCACCAAGACCCTCGACCTCTATCTGGTCGGCACTTACAACATCCTCCGGCTCGCCGCGGCGCGCATGGCGGCCAATGTGCCGACCGCCGGCGGCGAACGGGGAGCGGTGGTCGCGACCGCCTCCATCGCGGCCTATGAAGGTCAGATCGGGCAGAGCGCCTACGCCGCCGCCAAGGCAGGCGTCGTCGGCCTCACCCTGGCCGCGGCCCGTGACCTGAGTTCGGTCGGCATCCGCGTGAACACCGTCGCGCCGGGAACCATGCGCACCGCCATGATGGAGTCGGTGGGTGACGAGGCGCTGGCCAAGTTCACCGGCAACGTCCCGTTCCCGAAGCGACTCGGCGATCCGGAGGAGTTCGCGGCACTCGTCGAGCATCTGCTGACCAATGGCTACATCAACGGCGAGGTCGTCCGGCTGGACGGCGCCCAGCGCTTCGCGCCCCGCTGAGCAGTCGTCCGCACGGCTGCCGTACCGCGGAATCGTTCGGAGTACGGCAGCCGTGTCATGCGGGATCAGTACCTCATGTGGCTGCCCGCGGCCACGTTCAGGATCTCTCCCGTGGTCGCCGCCGACCGATCGGAGAGGAGGAATGCGGCAGCCTCGACGATGTCGGTGACATGCGCAAGCCGGCCGAGTGGCGCCTTGGCGACCTCCTCGTTGCGCATGTCGGCATGCAAGGCGTCGGTGAATCGGGTGCCGGTCACCATGCCCATGGACAGCGTGTTCACCCGGATTCCGTGCGGGCCGCCCTCGTGTGCGCAACTACGAGTCAGGACGTTCAGGCCACCCTTGGACATCGCATACGGCGCTTCGATACCCAGGCCGCCGACGTCGGGGGCATAGGTCGAGACGTTCAGAATCACTCCGCCGGCACCGGCGTCGCGCATCTGCCGCATCGCCTGCCGGCTGAGCATCCAGGGCCCACTCAGGTTGACGGCCAGGACACGATCCCAGTCGGCCGGGTCGTAGTCGAATATCGACCCGAGAATGTTCACCGCGGCGTTGTTCACCAAGATCGACAACGGCCCGACATGCTCGAGGACCCAGTCGGTGACGTCGATGATCTGCTCGCGATCGCCCGCGTCGAGGATCCGGGGGATCACCCGGGCGCCGGTGGCGTCGGCGATCTCGGTGGCCGCCTGGGTGAGTCGCTTCTCGTTGATATCGGTGAGAACGACGACGGCACCGTCCTCAGCGAGACGCCGCGCGATCGCACGGCCGATGCCCACGCCGGCAGCGGCTGTCACCAGCGCGATCCGTCCGTCCAATTCCTTCGACAACTCGGCCTCCTCTGCCTCGCCTCAGTTGGCGATAGTGCCCATCATTGCGATAGATCCTCTCATATTGCTAGTATGTATGCATCTGTAGATGACTTCGCGCAATCCTCGCGGCAGTCGTGCCGCCGGCGTGAGAAGGAGACTTCGACATGGCTCTGATCGAGAACACCGTCGGCACGCTGCCGTACCTCATGACGGACTTCGACCAGCATTCTTACGAGGCGCCCGACGCCTTCACCCGATTCATGCCCAAGGGCAAATTGCACACCGCCGTGCGGCCGATCGTCGCCGATGGCTACGACCGCAAGGTGCTACTGGCCAACGACCGCATCGTGACCGCGCTCGAGGCCGACCTGGACCAGGCGTATCTGCCCGGATCACTGGTCGAGATGCTCAAGCAGCGCGCGTCGGGCGACGCGACCGACGCCGAGCGGTTCTACGAACCGATCCAGGCCGAGTACCTCGACAAGGACAAGCGGCTGATCCAGCTCGGCGAGCAGCAGATCGAAAAGTCGATCATGTATCCGGGTGGCTGGGGCCTGCTGGCCGAGGCGTATCTGGACGGACTCGATCCGCTGTACGACAACCTCGAATCCTTCAACCGGTGGATCGACGAGGATTGGGGTTTCAACTACAAGGACACCATCTACGCGCCCGCGATGCTGTCGATGCGCGATCTGGATCGTTCCTGCGCCGAGCTGGACCGGGTGCTCGCCCAGGGCGCGCGCTTCATCCTGCTGCCGGCCGGTCCCGCGTACGGCCGGTCCCCGGGTGATCCGTACTTCGATCCCTTCTGGGCGCGGATCAACGAAGCCAAAGCCGTTGTCTGCTATCACATCGCCGAGTTCCACTACCAGGCGAACGTGGCGTCGCACTGGGGCTGGAACCTGGTGCCGCCCTTCCAGTTCTCGGCGTGGCAATGGCAGAACACCTACGGCGAGCGGCCGATCACGGACACGCTGTCGGCCCTCATCTTCGACAACCTTTTCGGGCGTTTTCCGAACATCAAGGTGCTGGTCAGCGAGTTCGGCGCGGAATGGGCGCCGCACTTCATCCGGCACATGGACAAGAGCCGCGGTATGGCCCGCAACGGCCGGTGGCTGGGTGGTCAGCTCAGCGAGCGTCCGAGCACGATTTTCAAGGAGCACGTCCGGGTGGTGCCGTACCCGGAGGACGACGTCGTCGCCCTCGCCGACAAGCTCGGCGGGGTCGACGCACTGGTGGTGGGCTCGGACTGGCCGCATGCGGAAGGTCTGCGCGAGCCCGCCGACTTCTTCGTGCGCGCCGAAGGACTCGGCGACGAGAAGCGCAAGCACTTCCTGCGGGACAACGGGATGAATCTGTTCCTGGGTACCTAGACTCCCCGGACAGCGAAAGAGGAGAAATGCAGGTCTTTTCGGGCAAGGAGCAGGTGCTCGCGGCGGTGGGGCAGACCCTCGGCACCAGTGAGTGGGTCCTCGTCACCCAGAAAATGGTCGATCTGTTCGCCGAGGCGACCGGCGACAAGCAGTGGATTCACATCGACGTGGACCGAGCGCGCCGAGAAAGTCCCTACCAGGGCCCGATCGCGCACGGCTACCTGACATTGTCCCTGTTGCCGGTGTTGGGGAATCAGATCTACCGGGTCGAAAACGCCAAGATGGGCCTGAATTACGGGTCCAACAAGGTGCGCTTCCCGAGCGCGGTACCGGTGGGCGCGCGAGTGCGCTCGACCGCCGAGTTGGTGGATGCGACCGAGGTGGCCGGCGGGGCGCTGCAGCTTGTCGTCCGGCACACCGTCGAGATCGAGGGTGGCGTCAAGCCGGCCATGATCGCCGAAGCCGTCAGCCGGGTCGTCTTCTGACCTGATACCTCCGATATGGCCGCAGGTCCGGTGGAAACCGGACCTGCGGCCATGCTGTTTCCGCGTTCCCTGGGGTGTCACCAGGCCACGGGAAGTGTGCGGCGGCCCCAGAAGTTGAACGGCCCGATCCGGGTGCTCTCCCCGTCCCCGCGAGAAGAAGGTTCATCAAGGTGTTCGAGATTTCGAAGTCGCTGAGCGGCTCGTCGTTCTCGGTTCGGACGGCCAGGAGATACGACTGTGGGCGGCTCCGGCGCTGCCGGCGGGTCCGCCCGCAGTCGGTGGATAGGGCCGGAGGTTCCGCCCCCGCGGTTGCGCTCCGACCGGCCACCGTGTCGTCGTCAGCTGAGCCGTTCGATGATCAGGGCCATGCCCTGGCCGCCGCCGACACACATCGTCTCCAGGCCGAACTGCTTGTCATGGGTACGCAGCGAATTGATCAGAGTCGTCGTGATGCGAGCGCCGGTCATGCCGAACGGATGACCCAGCGCGATGGCACCGCCGTTGACATTGAGCTTGTCCAGTGGGATTCCCAGCTCCCGATATGACGGGATCACCTGCGCGGCGAACGCCTCGTTGATCTCGAACAGATCAATGTCGTCGATGGTCAGGCCGGCGTGAGCCAGCGCGTCGCGAGTGGCTTCGATCGGTCCGAGCCCCATGATCTCGGGGGACAGTGCCGAGACGCCGGTGGCGACGATCCGCGCCAGCGCAGTGAGGCCGCGGTCGCGGGCGGCCTGATCGGACATGATCACGAGCGCGGCGGCGCCGTCGTTGAGCGGACATGCGTTACCCGCGGTCACCGTACCGTCGGGGCGGAACACGGGCCGCAGTCCCGCGAGCGCGTCGATCGTGGTACCCGGCCGAGGGCTCTCGTCCGAATCCATCACGCTGCCGTCGGGCAGGACGATCGGTGATATCTCGCGGGCCCAGAATCCCTCCTGGGCGGCCTTGGCATACAACTGCTGTGAGCGAGCGGCGAACTCGTCCTGTTCCTGGCGCGAGACCTTGCGGGCCTGGGCCACGTTCTCCGCGGTCTGTCCCATGGCGATGTAGACGTCCGGCAGCTTGTGGTCCGCCCGCGGATCGCGCCAATCCGGTGCGTTTCCGGTCGCGCGCTGCGCGGTCGAGGTCTGCGCGGCGCGGAAGCGTGGATTGGTCCACGGGTTGGCAGCGCGGTCGCGGGGATCGGCGCCGTCGGCCACCGGGGGCGTATCGGCATGTCCGCGTGTGCCGCGGCTGATCGCTTCCACGCCGGCGGAAACGAAGACCTCGCCCTCGCCGGCCTTGACGGCGTGGAACGCCATGCGTGTGGTCTGAACACTGGAGGCGCAATATCGCGTGACCGTGGTGCCGGGTACGGTATCGAGCCCCATCAGCACCGCGGCCACCCGGCCCATGTTGAAGCCCTGTTCCCCCCCGGGCGCGCCGCAACCGAGCAACAGATCCTGAATATCGGCCGGATCGAGTCCAGGCACCTGATCCAGCGCTGCGCGCACGGCCTGAACTGCGAGATCGTCCGGTCGCATGTCCTTGGTCCGGCCCTTGTACGCCCGGCCGATCGGGGTGCGCGCGGCCGCGACGATCACTGCTTCCACCATGGGAAGCTCCTTTCGTTCATGCATGAAAAAGGCGCCGGCCCCGACGGGGCCGGCGCCGTGTTCTCGTCAGGCGCGGACGTTGTCCCCGCCCGGGTAGCCGCCGCCACCGAACATCTCGTCGAGCGCCTCGTAGTCCTTGGCACCGTCGCGCTTGGGAATCTCGTTCACGAATTCGACTGTGCGCGGCTTCTTGTAGGAGGCGATCCGCACGCGGCAGTGCTCGATCAGCTCCTCGGCCGTCACCTCGGCACCCTCCACCAGCGCCACCACCGCTTTCACCGACTGGGTGAACTGCGGATCCGGCACACCGATCAACGCCGCCTCCCGCACGGCGGGATGCTGCTCCAGGCAGTTCTCCACCTCTACCGGGTAGATGTTCTCGGCGGCGGACTTGATCATCCGGGTCATGGTGCCGATGAAGTGGATGCTGCCGTCGTTCTCGCGCCGGCCCAGATCGGTGGTGTGCCACCAACCGTCGCGCATCCGCTGCCGGTTGATGTCCGGCCGGTTCCAATAACCGGCGTGTACGACGTCGCCGGCCACCACGATCTCGCCCGGCACACCGATCGGCTGCTCGTTGCCCTCGACGTCGACGATCCGGACCCGGGCCAGCGGAGACGGCCGTCCGGAATTCCCCTGACCGCGGCCGCCATGTCCGTTCACGACCGCCAAACCACTGACCTCGGTCTGGCCGAAGCCTCCGGGCGTGGCACCCCACGGCGTCGTGTCGGGAGGCAGCAAACCGTTCCACACGGGAGTGAACGGGCCGCCGCGCAGTGCGGACACATCGTGCTTGTCCGCGTCGTAGATCTGCGTCATCTGAATGATGGTCGGCGGCATCAGGAATGCCGAGGTGACGCCTTCTGCGGTGATGATGTCCAGGACTGCTTCGGCTTCCACCCGGCGAACGAACACATTGGTGCCGCCCTGCACATAGACCGCCATCGCGTCCCATTGGAAGTTGCCGATGTGGAACAACGGCCCGGAGTTGAGGAAGACCGATTCCTGGCTGGTTCGGGTCAGATAGGACGCCTCGGTCGCCATGGCCAACAGGTTGCGCTGCGTCAGCAGGGAGCCGTTGGGGCGGCCACCGATCGCGGCGGTGTAGATCACCAGGACGGGAAGGTCGATGTCGACAGAGCCCCACGGGTCTTCTGTGGTCTGTGCCGCTAGGGCATATTCGTAGCTGCCCTCTCCCTCCGTGTCGTGCTGCCACCACACCGGGTCGCGCTGGGTCAGTTTGCGCGCCGCACGCACCGCGTCCCCGATCTCCTCCTCCTGCCAGACGACGACCTTCGGATCGAAATCATCGATGACGAAGGCGAATTCCTCGCCGGACTGCCGCCAGTTCGCGGGACACACCATCGCCCCGAGCTTGGCACACGCTCCGAGCAGTTCGAACACCCGGAACGAAGTCTGGCCGAGCCAGAGCACCCGGTCGCCCTCGCCGACGCCGGCGGCCTGCAGCGCGTGCGCGGCCCGGTTGATCCGATCGTCGAACTCCGGCCAGGTCAGGCGGTATCGGTCGTCCACGATGGCGGTGGCCAGGGGATAGCTCCGCCGGTGTTCTCTGGAAATATCACCCAACGTGGTGTGGGTCACGGGATCTCCTCGTTTGCGATCGTTTGCGAAGTGGATCGGTTCGGTGGTCTCAGCGGTGGCCCAGCGCGCGCAGCACGAAGCGGTGGACCTGGGTGACGAGTTCGTGTTCGTCCGGCGGCAGTCCGCCGTTGCGTCCGCTGGTCAGCAGGCCTCGCATCAGGTGTCCGACGAGTACGGCTTCGACCTCGGGGTCGCCCGGCTCGAGCTCTCGTCGCTGCATACCGCACCGGACGATCTCCGACAGTTGCTTGTCACCGATGCCGAACAACACGGCGACCGGCTCAGGCAGAACGTCGATCAGGTCCCGATCCAGAAACAGCCGGGTCCGCTGGGCCCTGCTGTGGTCGTAGAGGATGCCGATGTTGTACCGCAGCCATGCGCCCAGCTGGTCGGCAACCGGTGCGTCGGGGTCGATACGGTCGCGCAGTTGACGGTCGACCAGCTGCACCTCGTCCTCCAGCAACGCGAGAAGTAGGTGTGCCTTGCTGGGGAAACGACGGTAGAAGTTGCTCGCCGAAGTGCTGGACGCGGCCAGGACCTGGCGCACCTTCAGCGACCGGAATCGGGAGCGCTCGAGCACCCGCCACGCCGCGGTCAGAATCCGCCGTGTCTCCGAGTCACGCGCTGACGGGTGGTAGCTGGCTATTGAAAATATCCCATCATCGCATGTGGTGGCGGATGGCTGCAACTCTGCACCTCTGATCAGCTGATCGCAGTACGGCGATCCTCCTGGTTAATCCGATAGATAATTCTACTACATAACAGAAGGGTGGGCCAGCGCGGGCTGGAACAACGTTCCCTAGGCTCGAGCTGGTCGTGCGTCCTACGGTGTGACCCAAATCTCTTGGTGGTATCCGTTACCTTCGAAGGAAGTCACGACATGGGTCCCGACCGTCACGAAGGACGATTCACACGTGTGCCGCGATCGGACCGGCGCCGGTGCGCTACCCGGACCCCGGATCCGGTAGTGCTTCAGCCGTGCGCGGCGGACGGTGGTTCACACGTCGTCCGCCGTGGACGCCGGGCGGTAGTCGGCACCGTGGAGAATGAATCGTGCCAGGGCCGAGGGTATTTCGCATTCCGCGGTATCCGGGGGGAACAACGCTTCACCGGCCAGCGCCGTGCCGAGTACCAGCGCCACGGCCAGCCGGACGGTGGACCGCATGTCGCTGGCGGCCGCGGTCCCGCTGTTCTCCATGTACTCGTGCACGCCGTCGATCAACGCCTGCAGGCATGGCGCGAGCGGCGAAGCCGCCGCGGTTGCGGGACGGTCGCTCGCGCCGGCGGCCAGCGACATCAGGATGTGCCGGTTGGTCGAGCACAACGCGTACAAGCCATCGGCAAAGCGAAGGGTGACGTCGTAAGGGTCCTGTCTCGGGTCGTCACCCATCGCGCCCGCGAACTCGTTCATGAATTCGACCAGCGGGGCGGCCGCGGTCGACCGGAACAGCTCGGCCTTGGATTCGAAGTGGCGGAACACCATCGACTCGGTGACTCCCGCGCGGCGGGCCACTGAGCGAATGGTCGTGCGCTCGAACCCCTTCTCCGCGAACTCCGCGGACGCGGCGTGCGCGATCAGTCGCTTGACTTCGGCCGACGCCCGCCGTTTCCGGGCGGTGGTGGTCGTCATCGATCCATCGTCGCACGGCGGCGATTAGGGAGTGACACTCCCTTGACGCGTGACGCCGCTTACAGTTAGATAATTTAAGAGATTCACGTCACGTGCCTCGCTTGTGAGTCGCCTCGGCCGACCGGGTGGTACGTCTGCGATCCGGCGTCGCTGAGACGAAACCAGCTGGTGCTGAATCTTTTTCACTGACCACGCCATCACGACGAGGAGATGCGGGTATGTCGACCTTCGAAGGCCGGTTGTTCATCGACGGTGAATTCCGGGAAGCGCGATCGGGGCGAGGTTACGAGGTGATCAACCCGGCCGATGAGTCCGTCGTGGCCGAGGCCGCCGATGCCGGGGTCGAGGATGTCGCCGACGCGATCGCAGCTGCGCGCCGGTTCGTGGACAGTTCCGACTGGGGTACCGATCACGAGTTCCGCCAGAAGTGCCTGAAGCAGTTGAAGCAGGGGCTGATCGAGCGATCCGACGAGATCAAGGCTCTGCTCATCGCCGAAGCGGGGGTGTGCGCGTCCAACATGCCGACGCATGTCGACGTGATGATCGACGGGATGGACTTCTTCAACGACCTCGTCACGTCGTTCCCATGGGAAGAAGACCTGCCGGCCTACGAGATCCTCGGCAACCGGAGCCTGCGCCGAATCCGCTACGAGCCGTATGGCGTGGTCGGGGCCATCACGCCGTGGAATGCCCCGTTCATGACCGCGATCTGGAAGGTCCACCACGGGTTGGCCACCGGTAATGCCGTCGTCCTGAAGAGCGCGCCCGACACCCCGTTGACGGCGGCGCTCCTCGCGCAGGTCGTCAGCGAGTCCACCGATATCCCGAACGGCGCTTACCACGCGATCAGCTCCGCCGACAAGGCCATCGTCGGCGACGCCATGACCGCGGATCAGCGGATCGACCTGTACCACTTCACCGGTTCCCCGGGTGTCGGGCAGCGGATCGCCGAGCGGGCCGCCAACGGAATCCGTCACAGCGTGCTCGAGTTGGGTGGCAAGTCGGCGAATGTCGTTCTGCCGGACGCGAATCTGGACATGGCTTGCGGACTCGGCGTGGTGATGTGCATGTCGAACAGCGGCCAGGGCTGCGCACTGGCGACCCGGATGGTGGTTCATGCCGATATCTATGACGAGGTGCTGGCGCGGCTCGAGGCGATGATCACTCACCTGCCCTGGGGTGATCCGAAGGATCCGGCGACCATGGTCGGTCCGATCATCCGGGAGGAACAGCTCCAACGGATCGAAGGCCTGGTCGATCGTGCGCGCTCGGCCGGGGCGCGTGTCCTGGCCGGCGGCAAGCGCGGCGACCGGTTCGATCGCGGCTTCTGGTACGAACCCACAGTGCTGGCCGATGTCGACGAGAACGCCGAAGTCGCTCAGACCGAGGTGTTCGGGCCCGTCCTGTCGGTGATTCGCTACAGCGGCGACGACGACGAAGCCGTCCGTGTCGCCAACAACTCCCGCTACGGATTGTCGGCCTATGTGCAGTCGGCGGATGAAGACCGCGCCTGGGCGGTGGCGCACAAACTGCGCGCCGGAACCGTCAACATCAACAACTCCTTCTACCTGTCGCCGGATGCGCCGTTCGGTGGCTACGGAATCAGCGGCGACGGCGTCGAGCACGGTGTCGCCGGATTCCGGGAGTACCTGCGCATCAAGTCGATCGCCAGCCCGGCGAAGTAACGGAGGAACAGCTGTGCGGATGCAGGACAAGGTCGTTGCCATCACCGGGGCCGGCTCCGGTCTCGGTCGCGAGGGCGCGTTGCTTTTCGCCACCGAGGGCGCGCGGGTGGTCGTCAGCGATATCGTGCCGGGCCGGTCGCAGCAGGTGGTCGATGCGATCGAAGCGCAGGGTGGCGCCGCGGTCGCCGTGGATGCGGATGTCCGCGTCGAAGCGGATATGGACCGGGTGGTCGAGGTGGCGGTCGAGACCTACGGGCGCATCGACGTGATGTGGGCCAATGCCGGCATCCCGGAACCGGGATTCGGCATGCAGCCACTGGCCGAGTCGTCGTTGGACGACTGGAACAACATCTTCGCGGTCAACTCGACCGGCATCTATCTGGCCTGGAAAGCCGCGGCGCGGTGGATGATCGCGAACGGCGCCGGTGGCGCGCTACTGGCAACGTCGTCAGCGGCGTCCTTCACGGCCTACCCGGGTTTCCCCATGTACACCGCTTCCAAGGCTGCGGTGAACGGGCTGGTCCGTGCCGCCGCCCTGGAATTCGGCACATTCGGGATCCGGGCCAATGCGTTGTGTCCCACGCACGGAATGTCGGTGAACTTCGCGTTGCCGCCGGAGGCCGAGGTACTGGGCAAGTCCTACGAGCAGATGCAGCCCTGGGACCCCGACAAACGCGCGATGCCGCTGCGGCTGGATCGCCCCCCGGTGCTGCGCGACAACGCCAACCTTGCGCTGTTCCTGGCCTCCGACGAGTCGGCTTACATGTCGGGCCAGACGATCCAGTCCGCCGACGGCGGCCAGTTCGCCCGCACCTCGATCATCTTCCCGACCGATCTCGGGGAGAGCACGGACATCACGTCGGGCTCGATCCCGGACGATCTGCGCGAGCAGATCGACCGCTGACAGGCAGAGAAGTCGCATGGAATCCTCCACAACCAGATTCGATCCGCGCGTAGCCGGCCTGTCCCAGCAGGTCAAGGACTTGGCCGAACCGCAGCACATCTATGCCGCGAAGGCGGGCGACGTCCGCTCCGAATACATCGATGGTGCGCTGCACCTCTACCGCCACGAGGACATTCTCGCGATCAACAAGCATCAGGACGTGCTCGGAAACGGTGGCCGCGGCGGAAGTTTCGGTCACGACGGGCGTTTGATTCCGCTGGAAATCGACGGCGCGGAACACCGGAAATGGCGGCGGTTGCTCGATCCGCTGTTCGCTCCCAAACGAGTACAGCATCTCGAGGAGAGCGTCCGGCGCCTTGCCGGTGAGCTCATCGAGAACGCCCGCGCCGCGGGAGGCGCCGAGTGGTATCGCGAATTCTGTACGCCGCTGCCGTGCCAGACCTTTCTCGGTCTGGTCGGAGCCCCCTTGACCGACCTCGACTTCTTCCTGGAGTTCAAGGAAGGAGTGATCCACCCGAAAGGAGAGACAACCGAGGAGATCGATCTCAATATGGCGGTGGCGGGCGGAAAGCTGTTGGAATACTTCAGCGTCTTCCTCACCGAGAAACGTACTCGCCTCGACAGCGACGACGATGTCATCGCCGAGCTGATGCGGTCGGAGGTCGACCATGAGCCTCTCGGCGAAGCAGACCTGATCAACATCCTTTTCCTGCTGATGTTCGCAGGGCTGGACACCGTGACCGCCTCGCTGTCCTGCCTGACCGGGTGGCTCGGCCGAAATCCCGGCCACCGCGAACAGTTGATCGATTCACCCGATCTGCTGACTCCTGCCATCGAGGAGTTGCTCCGGTACGAGGCGCCGGTGCCGTCGGGTATGCGTTTCGCCGAGCGCGATATCGATCTGGGTGACGGGCTGATCGTTCCGGCCGGCGCACAGATCAATGCCTTCTGGGCAGCGGCCAATGTGGACCCGACCTACCACGAGGATCCGCTGCGTGTCGACTTCCACCGGCAGCGAACCGCGCACATGACTTTCGCCAGCGGCGTACATCGTTGTCTCGGTTCACATCTGGCTCGCCTGGAACTGCGTATCGCATTGGAAGAGGTACTCCGGCGTGTGCCGCTGTACGAAGTCGACGTCGATGCGCTGACCTACGACAACGTCGCAGTGCGGGCGGTCACCAACCTTCCGGTGACGGTCCGATGAGGCTACGCTTGGAGCACGGTCAATGCGCGGGGCATGCACTGTGCCACACGGTGGACCCCGCGCTCTTTCCGATCGACGATGCCGGCTACTCGGCCGTCGATGACAACGAATTGGATTCGGCCGACCTCGGCCGAGCACATGCCGGTGTGAACGCGTGCCCCGAGCGCGCGTTGGCCATCGAGGAATAGTCCGAATCGACCGCTCGTCCCGAGGTCGACGACCCGGCGCCGGTTCGCCCAGGAAATCTCCGTGCCTGTGATGTGTCCGCATCACACAAATATGACAACTGATTTCGGGTGGCCGGCACGGAGGGCGGACCGGCACCCGAGCATTTCGAGAGAGAGTGGAATGGAGCACATAGCCTTTCTGCTCCTTGGCTTGGGTAGCGGTGCGGTCTTCGGAGCGTTGGCGCTGGCGGTCGTGCTGACCTACCGAAGCTCGGGAGTAGTCAATTTCGGCACCGGCGCAATCGCATTGCTGACGGCGTATTTCTACGCCTTTCTGCGCCAAGGGCAATTGATGATTCCGATCCCGGGCCTGCCGAAGACCGTGAACATCGGTGGCAGGCTCGGGCAATGGCCGGCGATGGCACTCGCTGCCGTAGCAGCGGCGCTGCTGGGTGCGTTCCTGTATTTCGCGGTGTTCCGGCCACTGCGCACCGCGCCTGCCGTCGCGAAAGCGGTTGCCGCACTGGGGATTGCCGTGCTCGTTCCGGCGCTGCTCGCTCAGCGTCTCGGAACCGCACCCGTCACGATCGATCCGATCTACCCGGACGGGGTCTGGAGGTGGGGAGACTTCATACTGCCGCAGGACCGTGTCTACCTCGCCGTCACGATCGTCGGCCTGGCCGCTGCGCTGATGATCTGGCTCCGATTCAGCCGATTCGGACTCGTGACGCGGGCGGTCGCCTCATCCGAGCGCGGTGCCTATCTGAGCGGCTTGTCCCCGGACCGGATCGCGGCCTACAACTGGATGCTGAGTTCGGTGGTCGCCGGCCTGGCCGGGATCCTGATCGCACCGATCACATCGCTCGCACCAGTGTCCTACACCCTGTTCATCGTCCCGGCATTGGCCGCCGCCGTGGTGGCACGCTTCGATCTTGCCGTGGTCGCGGTGGTAGCCGGTATCGGTATCGGTACGGCGCAGTCGTGGATTCAATATCTCACCACCATCCACACTTGGCTGCCGGCGACGGGTCTGCCGGAACTCGTTCCGCTGGTGCTGATTCTGATCGTGCTGGTGGTCCGGGCACGGCCGCTGCCCGCGCGGGGAGCGGTCGTGGTCCAAGCGCTCGGTTCCGCACCGCGGCCGAGACGCCCGTTCCTCGGTACGGCTGTGGTTTCGGTGGTCGCGCTGATACTGCTGACCGTCCTCGATGACCGCTGGCGCAGCGGGTTGATCCTGTCGCTGATCATGGCCGTCATCGGGCTGTCGGTGGTCGTCGTGACCGGGTACGCCGGACAGGTCTCGTTGGCGCAGTTGACGATCGCGGGCGTTGCGGCGTTCCTCGTCGGGCCCGTGACCCGGGCCTGGCATCTGCCGTTCCCGGTAGCGCCGCTGGTGGCCGCGTTCGTCGCTGCCGTGGTCGGGGTGCTGATCGGCTTGCCCGCATTGCGGATCCGCGGGCTGTCGGTCGCGGTCGTCACGCTCGCGATGGCATACGCCGTGGAAGCGGTGTGGTTCCGCAATACCGATTTCGTCAGTTCCTCCGGCGTCGCGACACCGCAGCCGTCGTTGTTCGGGTGGAATCTCGGGATCGGCGTCGGCGCGGACTATCCGCGGCTCGCCTTCGGTGTGCTGTGCCTGATGGTGTTGGCGGCAACCGTTCTCGCGGTAGCGATGTTGCGGCGCAGCAGGTTCGGCTCGCAGATGCTGGCGGTCCGGGCCAACGAGAAATCAGCAGCCGCGGCGGGCGTCAATGTGGTGCTGGTGAAGCTGATCGCTTTCGCGGTGGGCTCCTTCATCGCCGGACTGGGCGGGGCACTGCTCGCCTACCAGCAGCAGTCGGTGATCTTCGAGCCGTTCTCGGCGATGAGCTCAGTGGGATTCTTCGCAACCGTCTACCTGGCGGGCGTCACCTCGATGTCGGGCGGTGTTCTGGCCGGCGTCCTCGCTACGAGCGGGCTCCTCTACATCGCCGTCGACGAGACGGTCGGCGCGGGTGCCTGGTACCCGACCATCGCTGCGCTCCTGCTGATCGTCACCGTCATCGTGAATCCCGAAGGACTGGTCGGCCCGGTGCACGCTCTCATCGCCCGCCGTCGGCCGAATGATGTTGTCACGAGCATGGTTTCGGACGACGGCGACGACCAGGCCGCGCGCCCGCACGGCGATCCCACGAGCACCGGCGTCGACGAGTCGGGCAGGGTCGTCCTGCGCGCCGACGGAGTGTCGGTGCATTACGGGGGAGTGGTCGCACTCGACGGCGTGACATTATCGGTTCCGGCAGGTGCATTGGTGGGCCTCATCGGCCCCAACGGCGCGGGTAAGACCACCTTGATCGACGCGTTGTGTGGATTCTCCGAATGCGGCGGATCCGTGCAACTCCTCGGACAACCGATCGACGGCCTGGCACCCCATCAGCGAATTCGGCGTGGCATCGGCCGTACATTCCAGGCGCTCGAGTTGTACGACGACCTCTCGGTTCGCGAGAACGTGAAGGTAGCGGTACAGCGCGAGACGGTAACCGGCACACCGGTATCGGCGGACACCGTACTCGAGGCGGTCGGCCTCGGAACAGCGGGTGAGCGGCCGGTCAGCGAGCTGTCACAAGGGCAGCGGCAGCTGGTTTCCATCGCCCGAGCTCTCGCCGGGAATCCCTCGGTTCTGCTGCTCGATGAGCCTGCCGGTGGTCTGGACAGCGACGAAAGCCTGTGGCTCGGAACCCGTTTGCGGCGTATCGCCGCATCCGGAATCGCGGTTCTGATGGTCGATCACGATATGGACCTGATCTTCGGCGCCTGCGACCTGGTCTACGTCCTCGATTTCGGCAAGGTCATCGCCGTGGGCACACCCGACGAGATCCGGCGCAACGAGCTCGTCGCGGCCGCCTATCTCGGAAGCGAGGTGGCTGTCGGTGCCTGACACGCAACCGGTCCCCGAACAGCAGTCCGTTCTCGAATGTGCCGGGCTGGCAGTGGGATACCGCAACATCACCGTCGCCCGAGACATCGATATCGAGTCACCCGCCGGTACGGTACTCGCGGTCCTCGGCCCCAACGGCGCGGGAAAGACCACGCTGCTCAACACGATGGCGGGGTTTCTGAAGCACCGGCGCGGCTCGGTGCGGGTCGGAACGACGACACTGCACAACGGCGATCCGCGGCACGCGAACCGGAACGGGCTGGTACTGGTGCCGGACGACCGGGGCCTTTTCGTCGACCTGACCGTCCGCGAGCACCTGAAGGTCGCTCGTGACGACGGCAGTGCGCTGATAGCGACGTTGGAGCTGTTCCCCGCGCTGCGGGACCGGCTGAAGGTACGCGCCGGCGATCTGTCCGGCGGTGAGCAACAGATGCTCGCCGTGGCCCGGGCAGTCGTGCAGAAGCCCAGAGTCCTGCTCATCGATGAAATGAGCATGGGCCTGGCGCCGGTCATCGTCGAGGAACTGCTGCCGGTCGTGCGACGGATCGCAGACGACACCGGGGCGGTCGTGGTCCTGGTCGAACAGCACGTTCGACTGGCACTGGAGATCGCCGATCAGGCATTGATCCTCGTGCACGGCCAGGTGCGACTGCGGGGCTCCGCCGCGGAACTGCGGGCGAATCCGCAGCGCCTGCGCGAGGTCTACCTCGGGTCTGCCACCGCGGCCGAGGCGTGAGCCGTCCGCATCCGCGCCGAAAAGTCGACTCCGCGAGCCGTCACTCGGCTCGTGTTCACCAGAAGGGGAGAAATGAAGCTGGGATTACCTCGGACCCGGCGCGCCGTGGTCGGTGCCGCCGTCACCGTGCTCGCCGTCGCGACCGTCGCCGCGTGCAGTTCGGGAGGCAGCACGTCATCCCCGACCGCCACGGCCGACCCGGCGCTGCTGGGTCCGCCGAATGAGTCGAAGGGTAATCCGGCTGCGGCGACCGACTGCGCCAACCAGATGATCAGCGCTGGCGCGGTCGCCGTCGTCGAAGGCGCGCCGGGGCTCGTCGACCAGACCGTCGATGTGCTGTCGCCGGCCGGTGTTCCGCTGGTGTTGGACTACGCCACGTCGCAGAAGTCGCTGACTTCCCCGAACGTCTTCGGCTTGATGAACGGTGTGTCCTCGATCTTCGGCACGCCGGCCGAACTGGCCAGGCAGAGTCACGTCACCAAGGCGGCCCTGGTGACGATCGACGTGCCCGCGGCCACCGATCAGCTGGGCAAGCTGGCATTCGGCAATGTCGGGGCGCAGCTGGACGTCGTCGCCATCCCGCCGAGTACGCCCGCCTGGTTCGCGCGCTGAACGCGGTCCGAGGACAAGAGGTGACGCGTGAATCGGTGGCGGACGGCCTCCGGAACGCGCCGGCGCAGCCGTACCCGCTCACCAACGGTATCCAGTTCCAGTGCAACGGTAAGGCTTTCGCTCTCTCGCCCAACGTCTGCGGGTCGGACGTCATCGTCGCCACCACCGACAAGCAGGGCGTGCTGGGCACATACCAGGTGCTGAAGAGCGACCCGGCGCTGTTCATCCCGCCGACCCGCTGACCGACGCGGAGCGCGGCGGCGGCACGTGTCTGCGCACGACCGCTTCCGCGCACCGTGACGTCGGCTGTCTGCCGAACCGAGTGCTGACCACGGAAATCGTTGCTCTTACCCAGCCGACAAGTTACGGTAATGGTAGTGACCGAAACTACGGCCGACGCCGGTCCGCCGTACTCGGGCTGCCGGCCGCGCATGGGAGGTGGCCACGATATCGACCCGCACGACGGGCCGATATCGGTGCCGACCGACATCCGCCGACGGCGGCGCAACAGCCGCCGCAATTCACCGAAAGGACGAACACTGTGACCAGTGTGAGCATCGAACTGCCGTCGACCGGCTCGTTCAACCATGCCGCGCTCAGCTCCGGGCGGCGCTTCGAGCCCGCCGCTGTCCTCGCAGCCGACAGCACCATCCATGGCCTGGCCCCGGAGGCGGGCTATATCTGGGGCACGCTCCGCGACGACGAGGGCGGTCTGCACTCGATCATGCGACGAATCCCCGCTGTCCGGGACAACGTCAAGGCCGGCGACGACATCCGCTCACTCGGTGGCAAACTCATCCTGCTGTCCAGCACGGGCGTGGACGAGCAGCTACAGCTCCGGCGTGAGCCACGCTACGCTCCGGACAGCAACGAGATGTCGCGCCGGGTCGTGGACTCGACCACCGTCGAGCTGTCCGCACCGGCCAACGAGCACGGGCGTGCCGTGGCCCTGACGCTCACCACCGAGGGCATGGCCTACCGCGAGACGGATATCATCGACGTCACCGGCACCTTGATCGCGCCGCCGCTGCAGTGGTTCCTCCCCGGGCCGGACTCCTCGCTGCTGTATCTGACCCAAACATGGCTCGTGCAGGGCGATCTCGGCGGCAAGCGGGTGCGCGGCTTCCTGTTCTGGGAGGAGGCGTGGATGCGGGCGGGCGCCCGGCTCTACGTCGACAAGGATCCGCTGCACGATGCCGAGTACACCACCTGGTACTCGTGGGCCAACCATTACGAGGACGGCACCGCCGAGGTCGGACATTTCCTCTACGGCAACGGTCGTCTCCACGTCGGGGTCATCGGGCACAGCGACGGCAGTGTCACCAGCGCCCACACCATGGACGCGCAGATCCGGCGGAACGCGGACGGCTACTGGCACGACGGCATCGACTACACGATCGACGGCGAGGCCTGGACCTGTGATCCCGATCCGCGCGGCCGGATGGAGGGGCTGGGCCGGATCCCGAACCCGCAGCAGGAGGGCCGGATGCATCGAGTCGCCGACACCCGGGTGCCGGATGTCTGGATGGCGTGGGGAGAGTCCGTTCCGGGCAACGGTGATCGCCGTCGTTGGTGACGCGCGGGATCCGTGCACGGCTCGGGTGGATCGAGGTGCGGAAATGATCGCGGAGTACGGCGACCTGCCGACTCTGGCGGCGCAACGCTGGCCGAGCCGGACCGCGCTGAGATTCGAGGGCCGGAGGTGGACCTATCAGGCCTTCGATCAGGCGATCTCCCGAGTGGCGGCGCGACTCGTCCAGTCCGGTATCGGCGCCGGCACCCGCACATTGCTGGTGCTGGAGAGTCGGCCGGAGTATCTGTTCGCGCAGTTCGCGCTGGCGCGGATCGGCGCGGTGTTCGTGCTGCCGAACCCGTATTGGACCCGTGCCGAGATCGACCGGGTGATCGCGACCGCCGGCGCCGAGGCGATGATCTACTCGAGCCGCCACTGTGACACGGGCACCACACTGCCGATCCGATTGTCCGCCGACGTGATTTCCGATGCGTCGGCGGACGCCACGCCGGCCCGGTCTCCTCATCCGGCCGGCTCACCCGCGGATGCCGAGTTGTGCATCCCGTTCTCTTCGGGCACCACCGGACTCCCGAAGGGCGTCGTGCACACCGTTCGAAGTCTGTCCGGTGGCATCGGCCAGCTGGTCGCGCATCTGGGATTGACCGACACGGATCGGTTGCAGATCTCGCTGCCGCTCTGCCATATCTTCGGAACCTCGATGATGGGCGCGGCCCTCAGCGCCGGGGCGGAGGTGACACTGTTCGAACGATTCGACTTCGATCGCTGCCTGCGCCAGATTCAGGACGACGCGGTGACCGTGTGGCCGCTCGCCGGCGCTGTCGCGAATCGTCTGGCCTCGCTGCCCGACTTGAGCGCGGCCCGATTCCCGGGTCTGCGGTATTTCATGTGGGGAGGTAGCGCCGTTCCGGCCGAACTGGCGGCGGCCATCACCTCGCGCACGGGCATCGGGTTCCTGTGTTCCTACGGAATGACCGAAGCGTTTGCGGTGGCGTTCAATCCGGTGGGACAACCTGCGCAATGGCGCCTGGATTCCCCGGGATTCGTCGCCGCCGGAAACGAGATCAGACTCGGCCAGGGCGGCGAGATCGAGGTCCGCGGCCCGTGCGTGGCCAGTGGATACACCGTCACCGTCGAGGACGACCCGTTCCTCGCCGAGGGCTGGTTCCGGACCGGCGACGCGGGCCGCGTCGATGAGAACGAGCGGCTGTGGATCCTGGATCGGCTCAAGGACATGATCAAGGTCTCGGGTTTCCAGGTCGCACCGGCCGAGGTGGAGGCCGAGCTCTCGCGACATCCGGCGGTGACCGACGCCGCGGTGATCGGGCGTCCCGACGAGCACCGCGGCGAGCGTGTGGTCGCTTTCGTCACGCTGTCGGAAGCGACCTCTCCGGCGGACCTGCTCGAGTTCCTTTCGAAACGTCTTGCGACATACAAGATTCCGCGCGAGATCGTCATCGTCGACGAGTTGCCGCGGACTGCGGCCGGGAAGCTGCAGCGGGCGCGGCTGCGCGGGGACGGCGGCTGACGCGCTGCCCTCTGATCGAGGTCGGCGCGACGGGAGGCGGATCAGTCGATGACCTCACGAGAGTTCTCGGCCACCCGCGCGCGCAACCCATCGATGAGGGTTTCGATGCCGAAGTTGTAGTAGTCGGCACCGTGCAGATCGTCGAGATATGGGATCACCTGTGCCAGCGTCGGTGGTAGATCGGTGTCGTGGCGAGGAGCATCCGCCAGCGCAACCTCGTACCGGCCGAACAGATACGTGTGGATCATCGAGTAGGAGAGCAGAACCTGCCGTTCGGCCAAGCCCGCCTCGAGCAAAATGGTCATGATCGCATCGACCAACCGTCGATCCGAATGCAGCATCCGCTGCAACAGCAAGCCCGCAATGCCCGGATGCCTGCGCAGTTGAGCGTCGATACCGTCGATGAGCACTCTCAACCGGACATCCCAGGGCCCGGTCGCTTCATCCGGGATCGGCACGTCGGCCAGGGTGCGGCGAGCCACCAGATCCAGCAGTTGTTGCTTGTCCGCCACGTAGGAGTACGCGGCCATCTGCGATTTGCGAAGCCGCTGAGACAACCGCCGCATGGACAGCGCTTCGAGCCCGTCGGCCCGGATGATCTCCAGGGCGGCATCGACGATCTGGTCCTCGGTCAGCGAGGGGGGCCGACCGCGCCGGGACGTTGTCGCGGACCCGTCGGCGTGCGCCAGGCGGTCGCTCGTTCCCACGGATCGAGTGTACTCACCCACCTGTTCGAGAGGGGGGAGTACCACTTCCGCCCGGCCGCCGGACACCGCGTCAGATTCCGAGGCGTTCCAGCAATCGTTCGTGTGCCAGTGCCGGACCACCGAACATCAGGTCGGTGCACCGGGCGCGAACGGCGATCGTGTCGGCGGTGGCTCGGTCCAGATCAGCGGTGATGGAGGGCAGGTGCAGCGCAACCTGCCGTACCGCGTTCGAACAACCGATGTGTGCCATTGCCGCGGCGACCGAGCTCGCCTCGAGGTCGTCTCCGCCCTGGAGTCGCACCGACCGATACCAGAGTGCGGTCGCGCTCGCCCGAGCCAGTTCGAGTTCAGCCAGTTGCCTGGTGTACGCATGCCACGACTCGGCATCGGTGGATGCCGGCAGCACCTCGGACAAGCATTTCAACGCCCGGTCCACGATGCCCATCTGTTCCGCGGCGAGCACTGTGGTCGCGCGATCGACGGTGCGGTTCATGGTGCGGCCGCCGGCGCCCTCGCGGCCGATCAGGACGGCGGGAGCGTTCTCGAACCGGATGTGAGCAAGCGGTCGTGTCGCGTCCAGCGAGTCCGATTGTTCGACGGTGACGCCCGGAGCGTCACGCTCGATCAGGTACAGCGAGGGCCCGCCGACAGTGCGCGCGATCACGAAGATCTGCTCCGCTGCTTCCGCGCCCGGCACGTACCACTTCTCGCCGGTGAGCTGCCATCCGTCGCCGGCGGCCGTCGCCCGGGTCCGCACCAGAGCAGGATCCCAGGAACCGGTTTTCTCGGCTGCCGCCAGCGTCGACCGCCGCACGTCGACGCTGTTGTCCGTCGGGGAACTCGCGATGGCGAATGCCTGCGCACCAAGCCCGGCCGCCGGGAAGTAATCGCGTCGGGTCAGGGTGTAGCCGGCCGCGTAGGCGACTTCGGAAAGCGCCTTCGCGTCGTGTTGGAACGCTTTCGTGTCCCATTCGACCTCTGGAAGAACCGAGGTCGATCCTTCGTTGCGCACGATCACCCGGCCGGTGACATCCACGGCCAGCGTGTCGACAGCGCGGGAGGCTTCGGCGGTCAACTCGCCGGTAGCCGCGACCAGCGGGAGTAGGGCCTCGCGGTATGCGTTGTCGGCATCGGCCAGCAGTCGTAAGCCGAGAACCTCGGCGACGAACTCACCCGCAGCGGCGAGCACCCTCGACTCGATGGCCTCGAGCGCCGAAGCCGGGCATCCGACCGCACCGACGCGTAGTTCGCGTACGGCCGTCAGTCCGGTGAGGAGCTCGCTGAGTCGACGCCGCAGGGCGCGATCGTCCCAGGTCCACGTGGATCGCATGAGCGCGGATAGGGACTCCTCGGTCAAGGTTGCGAGGTAGTTGTCGCGCAGCTCGCGAGTGAGTGCCTTGCCGCCTGTCGTCGGTTCCATCGCGCCTCCCAGCACTGTCGTTTCGGCATTCGCTACCCAGGATGCCCACTTTTCGTTACAGTGTAAAGTATATAGGAGGCCGACCCGCTGCGGTGCGGTCCGAAGCCACTCGACGAAGGAGAGATCCATGGAAGAGGCGATGCCTGCCGCCGTTCAGGAAACCCATCGAGACGAGAAGATCTGGGCGAATTCCGGCGACTCCCACCTGATGGAGCCGGAAGATCTGTGGACTGCTCGGCTGCCGAAACGGCTGGCGGACCGGGCGCCCCGCTCGGAGCGCGGGGAGAAGTACGAGATCCTGTACATCGACGGCATGCAGATCGATCGCCAGCTCAACGACTTCATGGACGCCATGCGCCCCCCGGGGTTCAAGGATCTGAGCATCCGGCTGCAGGACCTCGATCAGGAGGGCGTGCAGAACCAGCTCGCGTTTCCCTCGATGGGGTTCTGGACCTGCACGATCCGCGATCCGGAACTCGAGAACGCGGTCGCCCGCGCGTGGAACGACTGGGCGATCGAGGATGTGATGGGCAAGCAGGACCGGATCTTCGCGCCCGCCATCGTTCCGCTCAGGGATATCGAAAACGCCGTCGCCGAGGCGTATCGCGCCGCCGAAATGGGCTTCCGTGCGCTGTACTTCCCGTGTGGCATCGAGGACGATCGCGCCTGGGGTCTCGAGCTGTGGGAACCGCTGTGGACCGCCGCAGAGGAACTCGGCATGCCGCTGTGCTGGCACATCGGCACAGGGGCGCAGAACGTCGTCTACCGCGGCCCGGGCGGTGCGGTGGTCAACTACATGGAGACCACCTACCCCGGTATGCGGGTGATCACGCATCTGGTCGCCGGCGGCGCGCTGGACCGGCATCCGGATCTGAAGGTGCTGATCGCCGAGGGCGGAGCCGGCTGGGTGCCCGCGATCGGCGACCGGATGGACGAGGCGTATCGCCAGCACGGCATGTTCGTGCGCCCGCGGCTCTCACGCCTGCCCAGCGAGATCATCCGGCAACAGGTCTACGCCTCGTTCCAGCATGACATCAGTGCCGTGCAGGTCATCGAGGACACCGGGTACGACAACGTGCTCTGGGGTGATGACTACCCGCACCTCGAAGGTACCTACGGGCATACCCAGCAGACCCTGCATACGATCTTCGACGGCGTCGACCTGCGGATCCGCGATCGGGTTCTGCGCGGCACGTTCGAGGAGCTGTTCCCGGCGGCCGTGGCTGCCTGAGTCCCGGAACGCCGCGAGCGTGCCGCCGGCACGCTCGCGGCGTGGCCGTTGTCCATCGCCGGCTCATCCTCGCCCGCGACTGCGGCACACCGTGGTCCGGGCCTTTTCATATCGAAAGGACTCCTGTGTCCGAATCTCGGGTGAACGAGAACTCGCAGTATCAGCACACCGATCCGGGGGTCGGCCTCGATCCGTCATCGCCGTTCTCCGCTCCCGAATCGGCCGATGGGATGCGCCTCTGCTATGGATGCCGCCGGTTGCAGCGCTGCCGTCTCGGTATCGAGAGCGAGCGGCTGGACGACAAGGGCGTGGTGATCAGTCACGTCGTGTGCGAGTCGGCGAACGAAGGCGGACCGGAGGTGGCTCATGGTGGCTGGACAGCCGGCGTCATGGACGAACTCGTCGGGCATACGCTTCTCCTGAACGAAGAGTTCGGGGTTACCGGAACTCTGACGGTCAAGTTCGTCCGGCCGGTTCCGATCGGATGGCCGTTGATCGGGCGGGCCTGGTTCACCGGTCGGGAGAACCGGAAGGTCTTCGTTCGGGCAACGTTGGTGCTGGCGAGTTCCGGAGCTGTTCTGGCCGAGGCCGACGCCATCATGATCAAGCGGCCCGACACTCATTTCGAACAGCATTACCAGTGGTTGGAGGGCCAGCGTGGTGCCGGGTGACCGAAAAATGGGCCTCTATACAGTTAGATATTTATGCTGTTAGGCTGTGTGGTGGATCACGCTGGCGGTGTTTCTGCGAGTGTGCCCGCTCGGTATGACCGAGCGTGTCTTTGCCCGGCGATGGAGGAGATGGTGACTATCAGTGGGCTGGAGGACCCGCGCGAGACGCTCGACGGCGAGGTCTACGAGTTCCTCGAACCAGATGCGGAAACTGCCCCCAGGGAGGCGATAGAAGCCGACCAAGAGGCCGCGGTGCTGCAGCTGGTTCGGTTCGCGTGGGACAATTCGCCGCTGTATCGCGAGCACTGGGGAGCTGCCGGTGTGTCGCCCGACGACATCAACAGCCTCGAGGACTTCACGACCAAGATCCCGACCTTGACCAAGGCCGATATCAGGGCTTTCCGGGAGCGCACCGGTGATCCCTACGGTGGTTTGCTGTGTGTGGATCCGAAGGAGCTCACTTCGGTGACGACGACCTCGGGCACGACCTCGCCACCCGAGCCGCTTCCGGAGATCTGGACCGATGCCCCGCCGCTGGCGTCGGCGTCGGCCCGCGACCTCTACGCACACGGGCTCCGCCCGGGTGATCGGGTCATCGTCCCGGTCGGCACATTTCGCAACTATTGGGATGATTTCTACCTGTCGCTGGGGCTGACCCCGGTGTTCGTGGACAGCTGGCTGGGGCAGGGGGAGTCCCTGCTGCGGACCATTCGTGCGCACAAGGTGGCCTACATGCAGGTACACCTGCCCGCGATCATGGAGTTCGAAAAGCTCGAAGCCAAGTACGACCTGCGTGAGGCATTCTCGTCGGTGAAGTTCTTCGCATTCGCCGGACAGCCGATGGGCGCGGCGCTCAAGCGTAAGGTCACCGAGGACTGGGGGGTCAGGATCGTGACCTACACCAGCGCCGGAGATACCGGAACAGCTTGGGAGGGACCGGATCTCGACGGGTTCCAGCTCTGGGAGGACACCATGCTTCCCGAGGTCCTGAACACCGCGACCGACCGGCCCGTCGCGGACATGGAAATCGGTGAACTGGTCGCGACAGACCTCGACAACCGTGCCGCACCGTATATCCGTTTCCGCTCCGGCGACCTCGTGCGAGTGACCCGGAAGCCGTCCTCGACCGGCCGGACGCACGCCCGGATGTGGTTCTCCGGCCGGCGCGGCGACGAGACCGTCGTGGCCGGCAAGGCGATCGTGATCGGTGACGTCTGGCGGCTGGTGGAATCGCTGCCCGAACTGTCGGATGGCATGTTTCAGATCCTGCGAGCGGACACGCCGATGCAGCGGCTACGCCTGCGGGTGGGGTATGCACCCGACCGGACGACCGACCTGCCCGGTCTGGAGCACCGTCTGCGCCGGCTCTTGGAGTCCGAACTGGGTGTCGGCGTCGATCTCGTCATGCTCACTGTCGAGGACATTTTGCAGTTCAGCTCCAGCGTCGCCAAGTTTCCGAGGACGGCCAAAGAATGACACGCAAGACGATGTTGGAAGCCGCCCGCAGGCTGCCGCGATCCCCGATCTACGGGATCGGTGTGTGCCGCACGGGTGACCACGGTGCTGTGGATTACGAGATCGGCTGGGACGATCTCGAACGTGACGTCGTGTGGGCGCGGCAGCAGTTGCTGGCGGCCGGGGTGACCGGCGACGATCACGTGCTCATCACTGCGGGAAACCACGAAAGCCCATGGCTGAGCCCCGTCGTGCGGGCGTTGCGTCAGATCGGGGCGACGTACACGCCGGCCGAGACCTACAGTTGGGATTCGGCCAGATTCCTCTCGGTGCTCGATCGGATGCCGATCACCGTGATCTTCGGTCTGTGCGGTGAAACGCTCGGTTCCGTCCAGGCACAGAATCCGGATCTGGCGGCGTTGCTCGAGAAGGTTCGGCTCATGTGGGCCCGGCCGGAGGCGCACATCGAGTTGGCCGCGGCGAATGTGAATTCCATGCTCGTGGCATTCCTCGGTCCGGCCCTCGGCTTGGCGCGGCCCGAGGCACCCGGAGTATTACTCGTCGATGGAGCCGAGTGGGCGATTCGGGAATCGAGTAACGGACTGCTCGTCTCGTCCACCGAGGCACGGACCGCGCGGATCGTTGATATGCCCACGGGCATATCCGGTCGAGTCACCACCGACGGCGGCACGCTGCTGATCGAACTGTGATCAAGGGTGCTCGTCCCCGAGCCCCGGGGACGAGCACCCAACCCGCGATATTTCTCGGACGAGAGGCGGCAGTGTTGTGGCCGACGATCTGGATCTCGACGATGGCATCCCGGGGTTGCTCAGGGATGGCCGATCGGTCCTCGTACGCCGTCTGATCCCGGATGACCTCGAGCTGATCGTCGACTTCAGTCGTCGGCTGTCGCGGCGCACCGTCTCGATGCGCATGCTCGGTCCGGTGGTGACGTTGGATCGGGCGGGCTTGGCCCGGTTCATGGATCTCGGCCCCGATCGCCAGCTGGCGTTGGTCGCGATCCACGAGAACCGGGCGGTCGGAGTCGCGGACTTCGTCCGCGTGGAAGGCCATCCAGGGCATGCCGAGATGACCTTCACCATCGCCGACGAATTCCAATCCCTCGGCTTGGGCGGCCTGCTGCTGGAACACATCGCCACCGCCGCCCGCGACAGCGAGATCACGATCCTGGAGGCCGACGTCCTGGCGGAGAACCTGGCGATGATCCGCACCCTGGAAAGCTCCGGTTACCCGGTCGAGTTCGGTCCGCCGGGCTCGATTCTCCATGCGGACGTCGTGCTCCGGCCCCAGGCACAGGTCACGGCGCGCTCGGATCGCCGAGAACATCAGTCCGTCCGGTCATCGATGCAGCGCATCTTCGACTCCCGGGCGGTCGCCGTGGTCGGCGCCGGCCGGAGCGCGAACAACCTCGGTCGCGCAGTGCTGAGAAACCTGGCGTCACACGGCTTTCCGGGCCGCGTCTACGCGGTCAACCCGAACACCCGGTCCGTGATGGGAGTACCGACGTACCCTTCCGTCAGTGCGATCGGTGAACCCGTCGATCTGGTGGTGGTGGCGGTAGCCGCCGAGCTCGTCCCGGAGATTCTGCGTGACTGTGCCGCTGCCTCGGTGGCCGCGGTGGTGGTGGTGTCGGTCGGTTTCGGTGAACTGGGTGAACACGGCCGAGCGACCGAACTCGACATGGTTCGCTACGCCCGGGGACAAGGAATGCGGCTGATCGGGCCGGGGAGTATGGGCATTCTCGCCCAGCAAGGTTCGCGGCGGCTGGCGGCAACCTTCTCGGTATCGCTGCCTCCGCCCGGCGTGGTCGCGATGGCCAGCCAGTCCGGGACGCTGGGTCTCGCCATTCTCGAACACGCCCGGCGGACCGGACTGGGATTTTCCGGCTTCGCGTCACTGGGGCGATCGGCAGATGTGTCACCCAACGACCTGCTCCAGTGGTGGGAGGAGGACCCTGCCACCTCCGTCATCCTGCTCGATCTCGAAAAGTACGGCAACCCAAGAAAATTCGCTCGCATCGCCCGGCGGGTCAGCGCCCGCAAACCGATCGTGACCGTCACCAGCGCGATACAGACCACACTCGACGGAATCATCGGCTCGGAGTTCGGCGGCCGCGCTGCGATCACCGATACGCTGTTCGCCCAGACCGGGGTGGTGGCCACCCGGACACTGGCCGAGATGTTCGATGTGGCAAGGCTTTTCGCATTTCAGCCAGTGCCGCGCGGTGATCGGGTCGCAGTGGTGACCAATGCGAGCCAGCCCGGCGTCCTGACCGCGGCCGCGTGCCGGGCGGCGGGACTGCGCCTGGCGTCCGTGCACGATCTGTCGCCACGCGCCGACGCGGGACGCTACGAGGCGGCCCTGCGTGCCCTGCTTGCCGACGACGCGGTCGATTCCGTTATCGCCCTGTTCATTCCGCCCTTGGCCCAGGATCCCGAAGCGATCATGGCCGCCGTGCTGCGCGCCGGCGCGTCCGTGCCCGAAAAACCCTTGCTGGCCAGCTTCGACGGCACCGAGGGCGTGCTGTCGGCAGCCGACGGCCGAGGACATGCGATTCCGAGCTACACATTTCCCGAGGCGGCTGCCGTGGCCCTCGGCCGGGCAACCGTGTACGGCGCGTGGCGTCAGCAGCCGGCCGGTATCGTCCGACGACCGGCCGGGGTGGCGGCCGATCGTGTCCATGCCGTCGCCGAGCGGGTGGGTACCGGCCCCGTCGGTACCGCCGACGTCTCGGAACTGCTGGCCGCGGCCGGGCTCGCCGTGGGGACGGACACCGGCATCTCCGGTCCGGAAGTCTCCGTATCGGTGACCGCGGACGACGTGTTCGGTCCGGTGCTCACCTTCGGCGTCCTCGGAGATCCGATCACCCTGTACGGCGATATCGCTGCCCACATCACCCCGGTCACCGACCTGGACGCAGCCCGGATGGTTCGTTCGGTCCGGGCTATTCCGCTGCTGGCCGAATGGGATGTGGATGCTGTGGTGGACCTGATTCTGCGGGTGGCATGGCTGGTCGAAGAGTTGCCCGGACTCATTCGATTGCACCTGTCGCCGGTAGCGGTCGGTGCTACCGGACAGGGCGTCGAGGTACGGACCGCCGCCCTGGTGCTGGATATGAAAGCCCATCCCTGAAAGCCCGATGCTGCCGTTGCCGGTAGCGAAGTAGATAGACGGAAGATGAATCACCCGCACCAAGATCTGTCGCTCATCGAGGCGACCGAATCGGCGATGTTGTCGAATGTGTCGGTCGGCGAGGAATTCGTTCGAATCGCGAACGCCGCTCCCGACGCACCGGCCCTGTACTGGCTGACTCCGGACGGCGTCGGCTCGCTCACGTGGAAGCAGCTGTATCAGCGAGCGAGCAGTGCCGCACACCGATTGAAGGCTCTGGATCCGGGCCGTGGCCGGGTGGCGTTGATTTCCTACAACTCCGTGGACTGGATCGTCGCGATGTATGGATGCGCGCTGGCCGGACGGCCCGTCGTTCCCATCAGTCCGGCGGCGACCGCGGCCGAGGTCACCCACATGCTGTCGCTTGCCCAGGTGACCACGGTCCTGGTCGTGGATCGTGCCGGTGACGACGCACCGCTGATCAGGGTGACCGAGGCGGCTCGGCACCTTCCGCACCCGCCGGGCGTTCACGACATCGCCGAATTCAACATTCCCTCCGATTCGCTCGTGGCGCCGGAGCCGGTCGAAGCGAATTCGGAATTCCTCGTGCAGTTCACCTCCGGGACCACCGGGGTACCGAAGGCAGCGGTGCTCTCGCACCGCGCATCCGTCAATTGCGCCCGCATATACGCTGATGGATGCACCGCACGAAAGGGAGAGATTTGGCTGAACCCGCTGCCGTTGTTTCATGTCGGCGGTTCGGTGGCCGGCCTGCTCGTCTCCCTGGAGCTCTCGAGCGCCTACGTCGTCATGGACCGGTTCAGCCCCGACACTGCTCTGCGGGTGATTCGGGAGGTCCGCCCCGCGCTCGTCGGACTGGTGCCCACCATGATCATCGACCTGTTGAACCTGCCCGGCGCCTCGGCGGCCGACTTCACCAGCGTCCGGCTGGTGATCGGCGGGGCTACCGCGGTCGATCCGAGTCTGATCGCGGACGTGGAGAGCCGCCTGGGCATCACGTTCATGGTGGCCTACGGCCAGAGCGAAGCCCCGACTATGACCGTCAGCGCGCCGGACGACTCCGCGGCCGTACGAACCCGGACGCTGGGCCGGTGCCTACCGGGCCGGGATTATCGGATTGTCGCAGCCGACGGAGGTATCGCCGCGCTGGGCGAGGTCGGCGAACTCGGTGTTCGAGGGCCCCTGACCATGACCGGTTATCTCCAGGGCGACGGCAGCATCGATCCCGCCACCGATACGGCAGGATGGCGAGGCACCGGCGACCTGTGCTCGATGGATGCCGATGGCGTAGTGACGTTCCACGGCCGAATCCGTGAAATGATCATCCGCGGTGGATTGAATGTCTTCCCGGCAGAAGTCGAGCGCGTTGTCTCGGCCCACGGGTCGGTATCGGAAGTGGCGGTTTTCGGTGTTCACGATCCGCGCCTCGGTGAAAGAGTGGTCGCGGCGATTCTTCCGTCTGCCCACCATGCGGTGGATCTCGATGATCTGGCGTCGCTGGCAGAAGAACAGCTGAGTCACTACAAGCGCCCCAGTGAGTGGATCATCGTCCGGAAAGTGCCGCGGACCAGCACCGGAAAAATTCGCAAACATCAGCTTCGGGAGTGGTACGAGAACGGTTCGATCCGAGCCGAGTGCGACGTGGTGCAGAACGACCGGTGGGGTTCCTGATCCGACCGGCTCACACCTGAGAATTTACAGGCCCCCCGGGGGGCCTGGACCTGCACAAGGGCCTGACGTGGGCAGTCCGAGGACCCTTGGTCGGGGTCCTCGGACTGCCCATCGTGGTCTGCCGGGCCCGCCGGAGGCGGTGTTGTTACAGCGTGGGCGCCACGATCGGCAGGATGATGTGGGAGGGCCGTGCCTGGTCGTGGTAGATGGTCTGCTGGGCGGTGCGCATCGTGGTCGCGGTGGTGGCGGGTTCTCCGGTGTTGAGGTTGCGGTCCCAGCGCGGGAAGTTGCTGGAGGTGACCTGGACCCGGATGCGGTGCCCGGTGCGGAAGACGTTGCTGGTCGACCACAGGTCGATCTCGTATTCGCCGGGCTCACCGGAGACGGCCCGGATGCGCTGGATTCCGTCGCAGAGGTTGCGTGAGATTCCGTCGGTGCCGACGTCACACAGCCGCACGACCCAGTCGGTGGAGGGTGCGTCGGTGGCGGCGTGCAGGCGCATGCGGATCCGGCCGGTGACCTCGAGGTCCTCGGTGAGGGGTTCACTGGTGTAGAGCAGCACGTCGGGGCGCGCTTCGGTCGCGGTTTGGGCGAACTGGCCGGCTGGGTACTCGTGGGCCATGACCAGGTTCCCGCCCCGGGTCTGCACCGGGTCGGCGGGGTCGTAGAGGTAGTGGTCGGGGGTCTGATCGGTGGCAGGCGCGTCCGGGGTGAGGGTGGCCTCGGCGCCGAGGTACCAGGGGGTGTCGACCGCGCGGGCGGGGGGCCATTCGGTTTCCTCGCGCCACTGGTTGATGCCCATGACGAAGATCTTCACCGGCGGTGCGGCATCGATTCCGTTGTCGGCGCCTTTGAGCCAGTGGTCGAACCAGTCCAGTTGCAGGTCGTCGTAGCGGATGCCGGCATGGGTGGAGGCCAGGCCGAAGTTCGTCTCGCCGATGACGCTTCCGGTGAGTGCGGCTTTGGCCGTGTGGGTCCACGGGCCGACGATCAGCCGGGCGGGCTTACCCAGAGCGGCCATGGCACTGTAGTTGTCGAGGCTTCCTTGCAGGAAGACGTCGAACCAGCCGCCGGTGTTGAGGGCGGCGGCCTCGACGCTGCTGAGTTTGCCCGCGATGGTTGCCCCGTCGGCGGTGGTGGGGTCGGCCAGTGCGCGGTGGACACCGATGTCGGGGACGTTGTGGCGGGTCACGGCGGCCGGTTGCCCGGAGGGCAGTTCCCGGTAGCCGTCGGGGACCAGCCTGTCGAGGTCCGCCATGAGCGCGCCGAGGGCGGCGAGCGTGTCGGCGGCGCGGGCGGGGTCCTGTGCCCGGGCGGCGAGTTCCCCCGCACCGGTACTCAGCGACCACGCCCCGTTGAGACCGTGCTCGATGGCGCCGCCGCGGAAGTGCAGGCCGTCGCTCGGGTCGCTCCACGTGGTCTGTGGGCTGATCGCTCGCAGCTCCGGCGGCTTGGCCAGGGCGGCTGTCCACTGGGTATTGCCGGTGTAGCTGGCGCCGACCATGCCGACCACACCGCTGCTGCCGGGTAGCCCCGCCGCCCAGCGCACGGTGTCATAGCCGTCTTCGACCTCGTAGGTGAACGGGAGCCACTCGCCCTCGGAACCGAACCGGCCGCGGGTGTCCTGATGAACCAGGATGTAGCCACGCGACACTACCGGGAACGGGTCGATAAACATCTGCAGCATCGCGCGCCGACCGTAGGGCGTGCGCTGGATGAGGACGGGCCACGGTCCGTCCCCGACCGGCCGATACACGTCGGCGCGCAGGACGGTGCCGTCGCGCATCGTGGCCTCGACATCGAATTCGACTTCCATTCCGGACATCGTTGTCTCGCTTTCTCTTCAGGTTTCGCGTGAGTGGATCAGGGGTGCCGCTCGCTGAGGCGGGGACGGAGCCCATGACGGACACGGAAGTCCGCACGGGGCTGGGCACCGTGTGGTCAGCGGATGGAGGAGCCGATGCCGAGGCCGCCGTCGACGTCGAGGACGATGCCGCTGACGTAGCCGGCGGCGGGTGAGCAGAGGTAGGCGGCGGCTTCGGCGATGTCGTGGGGTGTGCCGGTGCGGCGTTGGGGGATCTTGGCGATGAGTTTGTCGCGGGCGGGGCCGTTCATGGAGGCGAGCATGGGGGTCTCGATGAGGCCGGGGGCGATGGCGTTGGCGGTGATGCCCTGGCGGGCGACCTCGAGAGCCAGGGTGCGGGTGAGCCCGACGATGCCGGCTTTGGCCGCGACGTAGTTGGCTTGGCCGAAGTTGCCGCGCCAGCTCATCGAGGAGAACGACACGATGCGCCCGTAACCGCGGGATCGCATGTGCGGCAGCACCGCTCGCGCGCAGTAGAACGATCCCGACAGCGAGACGTCGAGCACGGCGTGCCAGTCGTGGTCGCCGATGTCCTCGATGCGGTTGTCGCGGATGATGCCCGCGTTGTTGACCAGCACGTCGATGCGGCCCAGGCGTGCGGCGAGCTCGTCGGCCCAGGCGGTGACCGCCGCCGAGTCGGTGACGTCGACGGCGTGGCCGGTGCAGGTGTGCCCGGTCTCGGCTTGCAGGCGGGCAGCGAGCGCGGTGGCGGCGTCGATGTTGACGTCGGCGATGGCCACGTGCGCGCCTTCGGTGGCGAAGCGTTCGCTCATGGCCGCGCCCAGGCCCTGGGCGCCGCCGGTGACCAGGACCACCTGGTCGGTGTAGCGGTTCAACGGTTTTCCTCTTCGGTGCGGGGTGGGCGGCGGTGCAGGAACGCGGTCAGCGCCGCCGGGACATCGGTGTTGTTCCAGTGCTTCTCGAACGCGGTGAGTTCGGCGGCCAGGCCGTCGTCTTCGTGTAGGCCGGTCAGGTCGTGCAGCAGGGATTTGAAGGCCGACTGGGCCGGTCCGGCGGCGGCTGTCAGCTCGGCGGCCAGCGCGTGGGCGGTGGCGTTGAGCTCGGCGTCCGGGACGACGGCGTGCAGCCAGCCCGTGGTGGTGAGCTGTTCGGCCGGGAGCAGGGCG
Source organism: Nocardia sp. alder85J (assembly GCF_020176955.2). Taxonomy (GTDB): domain Bacteria; phylum Actinomycetota; class Actinomycetes; order Mycobacteriales; family Mycobacteriaceae; genus Nocardia. Next base: position 478,548 of record NZ_JAIUCZ020000006.1, on the reverse strand, counting down.
CCGGTGAGCGCGAGCCAGCGGGCCATCGAGTCGCCGACTTTGCGGGGCAGCCGGACGCTGGATCCGGCGGCCGGGAGCAGGTTGTTGCGGATGTGCCCGTCACCGATCAGCGTGCCCGCGCTCGCGACCACGACGTCACAGGCCAGGGCCAGCTCGAGCCCACCGGCTACCGCGTGGCCGTGCACCGCGGCCACCACCGGCAGCCGGCTGCGTTCGAACCGGGTCACCACCGCCGAGACGCGGCGCAGGAATTGCGTCGGTCCGCCCGGGTTGTCGCGAACGCTCAGGAAGTACTGCAGGTCGCCCCCGGCACAGAAGCTCTTCCCGGCGCCGGTCAGGATCAGGCACCCGACGGTCGCGTCGGCTTCGGCGTCGGTGAGCGCGGCCTCCAGCGCGTCGATCAGCTCGGGGTCGAGCGCGTTGCGGTGGCCCGGCCGGTTCAAGGTGAGTGTGCGGACCGGCCCGGAGTCGGTGACCAGGATCGGGGCAGGTGCGGTCATCGGCTGCTCGCGGTGATCTCGGCGGCGCGGTCGCGGCGCAGCTGGGCGCGCTGGATCTTGCCGCTGGGGGTTTTGGGCAGCGTGTCGACGAAGTGGATGCGCCGGGGGTAGGCGTGCGCGGCGTATTCGGTCTTGACCCACCGCTGCAACTCGGCGGCGAGGTCGTCGGAGCCGGCGGTGCCGCGGGCGAGGACGACGAAAGCCTCCACCACCTCCCCGCGGACCTCGTCGGGGGCGGCGACGACCGCGCATTCGTCGACCGCGGGGTGGCGCAGCAGCGTCGACTCGATGTCGAAGGGCCCGATCCGGTAGCCGGCCATGATGATCACGTCGTCGTCGCGGGAGGAGAACCGGATGATGCTCTCGCCGTCGATCGAGGCCAGATCCCCGGTCAGGAAATACGCACCCTCGGCCCGGAAACGCTCCGCGCCGACTCCCCCGGCATAACCCCGGAAGGTCATGAACGGGCTCTCGGCGACCACCACGGCCAGCCGCCCCGGCTGCCCGGGCGAGGCCGGCTCGTCGCTCTCCTCGGCGAGCACGGTCATCGTCCAGCCCGGCAGCGCGGGACCCATCGCCCCGTTCTGCACCGGTACTTCCAGGTGCGGATGATGCGGGAAGCCGATCGGCATGCCGAGTTCGGTCTGGCCGTAGTGGTCGTGCACCCGCAGCTCCAGCACCCGGGTGGCCCATTCGTTGACCTCCGGGGTCAGCGGCTCCCCGGCGCTGGACAGCCGTCGCAGCGCAAGCCCTTCCGGGACGGTCGCGGCCGCGGCGCGCAGGCCGCGGTAGACGGTCGGGGCGGCGGCGAAGTCGGTCACCGCGAGGTCGCGCAGCACTGCCCACGTGGTCTCGGGCGAGAAGCCACCGCGCAGCAGGATCGTCGGCACTCCGGCGGCCAGCGGTGCCACGATCGCGGTGTAGAGGCCGTAGGCCCAGCCGGGATCCGCGGCCGACCAGAACACGCTCTCCGGCCGGACGCCGAGGCCGAACTCGAGGTAGCCCTGCCACCCGGCGATGTAGCGGACCGGATGCACCACCCCCTTGGGCTTGCCGGTGGTGCCGGAGGTGAACATGTGCACCAGCGGCGCATCCCCGCCGACAGGGACCGAGGTGACCTGCCCCGGATCCGCGGCCGCCATCCGCGCCCGCAGCCCGTCGGCGGCATCATTACCTGCCACCAGCACCGACCACCGCCCCTCGGGCACCTTCGCCAGCTGATCCACGTCGGCCACCACCAGCACCACCGCGGCATCGGCCAACCGAGACCCGACCGCCTCACGGGCGAACGCGGTGAACAACGGCACGTACACCGCGCCCAGCCGCCAGATACCCAGCACCACCGCGGCAAGATCCGCGCTCTTGCCCATCACCGTCGCCACCCGGTCACCACGCCCCACCCCCGCATCGGCCAGCACCGCCGCGACCCGCCGCGACGCCTCGGCCAGCTCACCGAAGGTGAAGCTCGTGACCGGCCCCGGCCCCTCGGCCACCGTCAACGCCGTGCTCGCGGCCGGATGGCGATCGCACAGCAGCCACGCCACATCCGCCTGCGGTGCACCGAACTCCTCCAGCAGCCGACCGACACGCGCTGCGACTTCGACGTCCATCACCACTCCGTTGGGTACTAAATATAGTTCTCAAGTACCATGTAACTTACCTCACTGTGGACGCGGAGGGAAGACAGCAAATCGGCGGCTTATTTCAGGTGGTCGGGGCGTGATCGGGAATCGAGGCCATTGGCAAGCCGGGCCTTGATCGGGCGCTGTGCCCGTGGCCGCGCACGGAAGGTGGGGGGTGGCATGTGTCAAACTCGCGCAATGGCCGCACTTTCGTCCCGTGACCGATCCCCGGTGAAAACCCCCCGCCGTCGGCGGCAGGTCGACTCCGCCCGCCGCGACGATCTGCTCGCCAGCATCCAGCAGATCTTCCTCGACGAAGGATTCACCACGGTCACCATCGGGGAACTGGCCGAGCGGCTGCACTGCTCACGGGCCACGCTCTACAGCGTGGCCTCCACCAAGGAGCAGTTGGTCGTGCTGGCGACCAAGGAGTTCTTCCGCTCCTCGGCCCAGCTCATCGAACGCCGCGTGAGCGAGCACCACGACCCGCGCCAGCGCATCCTGGTCTACCTCGACGGCGTGGCCGAAGCGATGCGACGCAACTCCCCGGCCTTCTACGACGACATGGTCGCCTTCGCCCCGACCGCCGCGATCTACGCCCGCAACACCGAACGCGCCGCCGCGCGCGTGCGCGAACTCATCGACGAAGGTATCGCCGACGGACAATTCCGTTCCGCCGACGGCAACTTCGCCGCCCATCTGGTCGCCCTGGCCATCGAAGGCGTCCAATCAGGGGCGCTGCTCGAACGTACCGGCATGACCGCGGCCGACGCCTTCGCCGAGCTCGGCACACTGCTGCTCGATGGGCTGATCCGCCGACCGAGTTGAGCGACCGCCGCGGCGAGGGGCTCTGGCACAAAGTTGTTGGCGCGCTGGGGATTTGGAGGCGGGCTGGCAGTAATCGATCATGATCCGGGTGTGCTGATCTCGACGCGAGAGTCCTCCTTCCACATCTGGCCGACCTGAGTATCGAGCAGATCACCCGCCGCGGAGCCGTCCTGCGGATCGAAGCCAGCACCACCGCCCGGAGCGCATCCTGCCCGGAGTGCGCTCACCGGTCGGTGCGAGTACACAGCCGCTACCAGCGATACCTGTCCGATGCCGCCATCGGCGGTGCCGAAACGGTGATCTGCTTGCGGGTGCGCCGGTTCTACCTGCGGCAACCCCGAGTGCGCGAGAACCACGTTCGCCGAACAGGTTCCGGGCCTGACCGCCGCTCACGCCCGCCGGACCCCACTGCTGCGCGGCATGCTGGAGCGGATCGCGCTGTCGCTGGGCGGCCGGCCCGGCGAGCGACTGACCCACCGCCTGGCCGTGACTGTGTCGCGGATGACGTTGCTGCGATTGATCAGGGCACTGCCGTTGCCCGAACCCGGCACGGTGACCGCACTCGGCGTCGACGACTTCGCTTTCCGCACAGGCGCGACCTACGGCAGCGTCCTGGTCGACATGCACACCCATCGCCCGGTGGACCTGCTGCCGGACCGGCTCGGCGACACCTTCGCCGCGTGGCTGCGCGCCCATCCCGGTGCCACCGTCGTCTGCCGTGACCGTGCGGGCGGGTACGCCGAAGGCGCCCGCCGCGGAGCACCCGACGCCATCCAGGTCGCCGACCGCTTCCACCTGCTCTACAACCTCACCACCGCGGTCGACCGAGTAGTCCGCGCCCACCGCACATGCCTGCACGATCAACCCGCCGACGACGCTGTCGCCCAGCCCGTCCCCGCACCGGCACCCGTCGAAGGGGCACGGGCAGAGCTGACCCGCCAACGATGGGCCGAGGTTCATACCTTGTGGGACAAGGGAATCGGGCACACCGCGATCTGCAGAGCGCTCAACCTCGACGACAAGACGGTACGCCGCTACGCGCGAGCTGGCAGCGCCGAGGAACTGCTGACCCAGGCACTGCGACGCGGCAGCGCGCTCGACGAGCACACCGCCTACCTGGCCGAACGCTGGCGGCAGGGCTGCACCAACGCCCGGCGGCTGTTCGGCGAACTCCGCGAGCGCGGATACCGGGGCAGCGAACGTCACGTCCGCCGCCTGCTCCACACGTGGCGCGAGAGTAGTACGCCACCGGCCGCTACACCGATCACGACGCCCGAGCCACGGCAGGTCACCGGCTGGATCATCCGCCCAGCGCACAAGCGCACCGAGTCCGACCAAGCCGACCTGACCCGGATCCTCGACCGCTGCCCGGTCCTGCGCACCGTCGATCAGCTGGTCAGCGACTTCGGCGGGATGCTGCGCCACCGCCGCGGTCAGCATCTCGATACCTGGATTACCGCGGCCGAGACCAGCGGTATCTCCCAACTCCAAGGGTTCGCGGCAGGACTGGTCAAGGACTACGACGCCGTCCGCAACGGACTCACCCTCTCCTGGAGCAGCGGTGCTGTCGAGGGCATCGTCACGAAGTTGAAGGCACTCAAAAGGGCCACCTGCGGCAGGGCAAATTTCGATCTTCTCCGCCGCCGTCTGCTCCTCAACGAATGACCCGATCAGCAACGCCACCAACAACTTTGTGCCAGAGCCAGGTCCCGATGTCCGTTGACACGCCGCGCAGCGGCTTCACGAACTTGGTCAGGCGTGCTGTTCGGGCGCGAGCCTTGCTCTTTCCTGGTCGGATTCGTGAGTGGTTGTGACTACCGATGATCTTGAAGAGCGGTTGAGTGTAGCTCTGCTCGCCTGATCGCAACACGACGATCCGCTCGGGAAATCAGATAAATAATTCTACTGCATAGCAGAGAGTTGGACCATCCGGGTCCGGAACAACGTTCCCTAGGTCCACGCCGCAAGGAAGACCTACGGTGTGACCCAAATCTCTTGGTGCTGTGAGTACCCGACGAAGGAAGTGGCGACGTGGATGCGATCCGGTCCAGAACGCTCGAACGAAGCTCGGAAGATCCGAACCGGCGGTTCTTCCAGCCCGATATCGAGGCGATGCCGCGGAAGCAGTTGAGCGAGCTGCAGGAACAGCGAATTCTGGAGCTGATACCGGCGGCGTACGAGCATTCGCCGTTCTATCGCGAGCTCTGGTCCGCGGCGGGGGTGGATCCGGGCAAGGTCCGGTCACTCGACGATTTCGCGGCGATGATCCCGACGTTCACGAAGGACGATCTCCGCGCGTACCGCGACCGCACCGGGGACCCGTTCGCCGGTCTGCTGCAGGTGCCGCCGACGCAGCTGACCTCGATCATGTCCACATCCGGCACGACCGGGACTCCGGAACTCCTGCCCGAGATCTGGGAGTCGGTGCCCCCGCTGCCGGGCTGTCAGGCCCGCGATTTCTGGGAGCTGGGGGTCCGTCCCGGCGACCGTGTGATCGTGCCCGCCGGCACGTTCCGCGGCTTCTACGACACCTTCTTCCAGGAGATGGGACTGGTGCCGGTCTTCGTCGACTCCTGGATCGGCCAGGGCGCGGAGATCATCGCCGCGCTGCGGCGTTACCGGCCGGCGTGGATCCAGCTCGTGATGCCCATGGTGCTGGAGTTGGAGCGGTTGGAGGGTGCCTACGACATCCGGGAGGCGTGTTCGTCACTCAAGGGTGCGGCGTTCGCCGGCCAGCCGTTGGGGGCCGCGCTGGCTTCGAAGGTCCGTGACGACTGGGGCATGGAATTGTTCACCTTCACCAGTGCCGGAGACACCGGAACGGCCTGGGAATGCCGCGAACACGATGGCTATCACCTGTGGGAGGACCTGGTGATGGCCGAGTCCCTGGCGACGGATGGTCTGCGCTCGGTCCCCGACGGCGAGATCGGTGAACTCGTCGCCACCGACCTCGACAACCGTGCGGCCCCGCTGATCCGATACCGCAGCGGTGATCTGGTCCGGCTGGACCGAGGCGTCTGCGGCTGCGGTCGCACTCACGTCCGGCAGTGGATCATCGGCCGATTGGGCGACGAGACGGTCGTCGACGGCAAACCGGTGGTGTTGGCGGAGCTGTGGCCCGCGATCGAATCCCAGGAGGAGACCCACGACGGGATGTTCCAGGTCATCCGCACGTCGCGGGTCGCCGATCGGCTACGCCTGCGCGTCGGCTACCAGTCGACCGGCACCCCGGATCTGGACGACCTACGTGGTCGGTTGTCCGCCGCGGTAGTCGCCCGGGTCGGACTGGAACCCGAGATCGAACTGGTTCCGGTCGACGACCTGCTGGCCCGTAGTTCGAGTGTTGCGAAGTTCCCGAGAGTGGTGAAGGAATGAGTCGGAAATCGATCGCGGAGGCCATGGCCGGGCACCACCCGTCCCTCGCCGGCATCGGGCAATTCCCCTATGAGGGTGGCAATGTCGCGTTCGAGATCGGGTGGCCGGAGGTCGAGCGGGATACGGTGTGGGCACACCGGTTGCTGGCGGTCTGGGGTATCGGTCGAGGGGATTTCGTCCTGTTCACCGGCCGGAATTCCGAAAGTCCGTGGTTCAACCCGATTGTGCGCGCAATCCGCGCCATGGGCTCGGTGCACAGCAATGCCGAGCCCTACGCCTGGGACGCGCGGCGTAGCACGGCCCTGCTGGGATTCCTGACGATGAAGGCGATGATCGGCCTTCCTGCCGAACACGCCGAGGTACTCCTGGCCGACGAGCGGTCGACCGGCTTGCTACGCGAGTTGCCGGTGATCTGGGCGCGAACCGAAGCGATCGGCTCGCTCCGATCCGCGGGCCTCCAGCCAGCCGAAATGGCGCTGCTGGGACCGGCTTTGGGGGTCGAGTGCCCCGAACGGGCGGGTCTGCACATCGATCCCGCGGAGTGGGAGATCGGTGCGACCGCCACGGGCCCGGTGCTGTCCGCGGTCGGGCAGCGTGTTCACCCGAGCCGTGATCTGGCGCTGGATTTCGCAGGATCGGTCGAGCGGACCCCGTGTGCTTGCGGGCTACCGGGGCCCAGGCTCCGGCACTGACCCCGCCGTCGCGGTGACGCGGACGTTCGCCAGCCTCGCGCAGTCGGTATCGACAGCCTGCGCGTCGGCGGATCGCCGCCTCCGGCATCGCGATACGACTCTGCGGGCCGTTGCTCGGCCCGTACCACCTGAAGGAGAGAAATGAAGCTGGGATTACACCACACCCGGCGCACCGTGGTCGGTGTCGCCGTGGCTGCGCTCGCGGCCGTGACCGCGGTCGCGTGCAGTTCGGGCGGAGACACGACGCCCAATCCGAAGACTGCTGATCCCGCTCTGCTGGGCGCGCAGAATGTCGCGACGGGGTCGGCAGTCACCATCGGCTACATCAGTGAGGGCAAGGCCGTCGCCTATGACACCAGTGCCGAGATGGTCGCCGCACAGGTCGCGGTCGACTACATCAACGAGCACCTCGGCGGCCTGCGCGGGCACCGAATCGAATTGAAGACCTGTGAGTCCAAGGGCAATCCGGCCGCGGCCGCGGACTGCTCGAATCAGATGGCCGGTGCCGGTGCCGTCGCCGTCGTGGAAGGCGCGCTGGGTCTCGTGGATCAGACGATCGACGTGCTGTCGCCCGCCGGGGTGCCGGTGGTACTGGATTACGCGAACTCGGCGAAGTCGCTGACCACTCCGAATGTCTTCGGTTTGCTGAACGGTGTCACGGGGATTTTCGGTGCACCCGCCGAACTGGCGAAGCAGAAGAACGTCACCAAGGCGGCCCTGGTGACCATCGATGTGCCAGGCGCGACCGAAGTCGCCAACCAACTGGGTAAATTGGTATTCGGCAATGCCGGTGTGCAACTGGATGTCGTGGCGATCGCGCCCGGCACTCCGGACCCTACGTCGCAGATCGCCGCAGCGAACCGCAGCCATCCCGGCATGTGGACAATCCTGGGCAGCACCAATTTCTGCAGTGGTGTGCTCAAGGCCATCAAGACCGCGGACCGCGAGGCGACGGTGGCCGTCAACGACAGATGCGTTGATCCGACGATCGCCTCGTCCATCCCGGGTGGGTTCGAGGGAGTGCGTGTGGGCACGACCGCGAATCTCGATCCGGCCACCGAGGACGTCAAGGTCTTCCAGGCTGCGATCGACAAATACCACCCCGGTCTGCGGATCGATGCGAACGCAGCGGGTGGCTGGCAGCCGATGGTGGGCCTGGCGCGGGCCTTGAATGCGGTCCAAGGACAGGACATCACTCGTCAGTCGGTGTCGGACGGGCTCCGGACCGCGCCGCCGCAGCCGTACCCGCTGACGAACGGTATCCAATTCCAGTGCGACGGCAAAGCACTCGCGCTCTGGCCGAATGTCTGTGAGAACGACTTCATCGTCTCGACGGCCGACAAGCAGGGCGTCCTCGGCGCATACCAGGTCTTGAAAGCCGACCCATCGATGTTCGCACTGCCCACTCGCTGACCGACCGATCGGAACCGGGGAGGCGGTCGTGCCGGGTGCGCGACCGCCTCCCCAGTGCGCGCCGCCTAGGTGCCGGTGCCACGCCGCGGTGGCCGTCATCGGCCATGGAATTCCGGTTTCCGATGTTCGAGAAAGGCTGACATCGCTTCGCGCGAATCGGCCGTATTGACCGCGAGGATCTGGGTCCGGTTCTCCCGATCGACTGCGTGCTGGAAGTCGCCGGACTGATTGGCCCAGAACACCTCCTTGGTCGCGGCGAGCCCGAACGGTGCAAAGGACGCGATGCGGGTGCCCATGTCGACCGCCCGGGCGAGCAGCTCATCGTCCGGATACACCGCCGACACGAGTCCCCGTCGTTCGGCTTCCGCCGCGGGCATCAGCCGGTTGGTCAGCATGAGCTCGAGGGCGCTCGATGTGCCGATCAGCCGGGGCAGGTGCCAGCTGATGCCGCTTTCGCAGGCGCTCAGGCCCATCCGGATCGCACCGTCGCGGAATGCGGCGGACTCACCCGCGATGCGGATGTCGGCAGCGAGGGCCAGCCCAAGGCCGGCGCCGACAGCCGGCCCGTTCACTGCGGCGATGACGGGATGCCGGAGTTCCCGCACCGCGACGGCCAGGCCGCTGGTGCGTTGCTGGGCCTCGAACCGGGCCGGAATGTCCACTGAACTCCGCTCACGGGCTCCGGCCACGTCGGATCCGGCGCAGAAGGCGCGTCCGGCGCCGGTGACGACCACCACCCGCAGGTCGCGACGTGCGTCCAGCGTCGCCAGTACACGCAACAGTTCATCGATCAGCGGCCACGTGAGCGCATTGAGGTGGTCGGGCCGGTTCAGCGTCACCAGGGCGACGCCGGGCTCGGGGTCCGACACCAGCAGCAGAGAGTTGTCGACGTCCATCGTGCGAATCCTTCTGTCCTCGTCCGCGCATCCCGGGCGGAGCGGTCGTTGCATTTGCGAAGCAAGCCTATTACGGTAATAGTCGTGACCGAAAATATGCGCGGGTGAACCGCCCGATGACGGAGCCTTCCGGCCATCGCGACCTCTTCGACATGACCGGCCGGGTCGCCCTGATCACGGGCTCCACCCGCGGCATGGGCATGGCCGCCGCGGAGGAGCTCGCCCGGCACGGTGCCGAGGTCGTGATCGTCGGCCGGAATGTCGGGGACACCGGTGCTGCGGCCGAGACGATCAACGCGGCGATCGGCGCCGAACGTGCGCACCCGGTCGTGGCCGATATCGGCCATCGTGACACGGTGCTGGACCTGGTAGCGCGGACACAACGCGACCTGGGCCGCATCGACGTGCTGATGTTGCATGCGGGCATGAACATCTGGCTCGGTGAGACCACCGAGCTCGAGGATCGCACCCTCGCCAAGTTCCTGGAGAGCAGTGTGATGTCGGCACACTGGTTCTGCCGTGAGGTGCTGCCGGGAATGGTGGAACGTGGCTGGGGCAGAATCGTTTTCACGTCATCGGTGATCGGTTCCACGCTGGGGAGCTCGGACAACGGGCCCTACGGCATCACCAAGGCGGCGTTGGTGCAAATGGCGCGCAATCTCGCCTGTGAATACGGCAGGCACGGGATCAGGGCCAATGCCATCGCTCCCGCTCTGTTCGACACCCGGCAGGCGCATTCGGTGTTGTCCGACGAAGACCGCCTCCGCCGTTACATCGAACGCTGCCCTGCCGGAAGAGTCGGCCAGGCCAGCGAATTCGCCGGTCTCGCTCTGTTGTTGTCGTCGGACGCGGGCGGTTACATCAACGGCCAGGCCATCAACGTCGACGGTGGCTACTCGGTGCTCTGGGACTCGTACTCGTGAGTGAGCTGCTGGTGCAGGCGCACCCCATCCGTGTCGAGGTCTGGACGTTGAACCGGCCCGCCGCACGCAACGCGTTGACGAGCACGCTCGCCGCGCGGCTCCTCGCGGAGCTGGCGCGCGCAGAGGCGGACGCGGAGGTCGGGGCGGTCGTACTCACCGGAGCGGGTCCAGGTTTCTGCGCCGGCCTGGATCTGGCCGAGTTCAGCGGGGCCGACGCGCCTCGTGGACTCGTCGGAGACGCGATTCGTCGCGCACGCGACTTTTCGAAGCCGCTGATCGGTGCCGTCAACGGCGCCGCGGTCACCGGTGGATTGGAACTGGCGCTGGCTTGCGACATCCTCCTCGCGACACCGGAGGCGATCTTTCGCGACACGCACGTGCGAATCGGCGCGATGAGCGGCAGCGGGATGACCGTATTTCTCTCGCGCGCCGTGGGGCGCGGCTGGGCTCGGCGAATGATTCTCGCCGGTGACCCCATGCCGGCCGAGGTCGCGCTCCAGGTCGGCCTGGTCACCGAACTTGTGCCCATGCCCGAACTGCTGGATCGCGCGACGGCCCTCGCGGGCCGGATCGCGGCGATGGATCCGGCCCTGGTCTCGACAACGAAACGACTGTGCGATGCGACCGACCGTACGACCGCCGAAGCAGGTCTGGGTCTGGAAGCCGCAGCCCTCCGGGAACACCGGGAGAAAGGCCGAGGATGGAAGACACACCCGTGACCCCGCCGCCGTCGGACGTGGCCGAAGTCGCCGATTTCAACCCGCTCTCCGCGACGATCGCGGACGACCCGTTCGCGGCATTCGAGCGTGCCCGGGACGCGTGCCCGGTACACCACACTGCCGAGTTCTCACCCGAGTTCTACAGTCTCACAAGGTTTTCCGATGTGTTGGCGGCATTGAACGACGCACACGCGGAAATATGGTCCGCCGAGAGTGGGAGCAGCCCGCAGTTCAACCGCCCGATCGGCTTCAACCAGGACGGCGCGAACAGCCAGGAGTTCCGGAAGCTGTTCCGCAAGTGGCTGTCTCCCTCGGCGGGAGCGGTGAACGCCGAATTGATCGACGCCACGATCCACGACTTGATCGATGAGATGATCGTCGACGGGCGGACGCGGGGCGACTTCGCCACCGAATTCGCTGTCCTGTTGCCGATCCGAGTCATCGCACGTCTCATCGGTATCCCGCCGGAGGACGCGGCCGAGCTCAAGGAGATGACGGACGAGTTCCTGGGCGCATTCTGCATTCCCGCCGCCAACGGTGTCGCGCCTGCGGTCGCCCGGCTCAATGCGTATTTCGCGCCGCATCTCGAACATCGTCGTGCCCTGTTGCGCGAGGCCGGGATCAGCGAGCCGGCGGAGCGCGATCTCGGGGACGTGTTGCCGGACGATCTGCTCAGCTACATGCTCGTGCTGCGTTACCGAGACCGGGGCCTGACACCGGCCGAGATCGGCTATGTCCTGGCGACCGCTCTCACCGGCGGGAACGACACGACCACATCGATGTTGACGAATGTGATCCACCGGCTACTGGAGAGGCCGTCGCTGTGGCAGCAGGTCGTCGACAACGGGAAACTGGTCCAAACCGCGATCGAGGAGAGCCTGCGTCTGGATCCGCCGGTGCTCGGACTGTTCCGGACCAATACCGAAGATGTCACCGTGGACGGTTGCCCGATTCCGGCGAACTCCAAGGTGATGCTGTTGTTCGGCTCCGGGAATCGGGATTCGCGGCAATGGGAGCATCCGGACGAATTCCGGCTCGACCGGACACAGAAAGAGTTGCGCCGCCATTTGGCGTTCGGTGCCGGCGTGCATTTCTGCCTCGGTGCCCAGTTGGCGCGCTCGGAAGGCTACCGCGCGCTGGAGATCCTGCGCACACGGCTGCCCCACCTTCGTCTCGACGGCCCTGGTGAACGCGTGCCGCAGTGGCATCTGTGGGGCCGACGCCGCCTTCCGGTCCGTTGGGACGATCCGCAGGCTATGGAACAGGGATGAACCAGATGACAACGAATTCCGAACCCGAGATCCTGGTCGAGGCGGACGGCCCGGTGCGGCTGGTCACATTCAATCGGCCCGATAGTCGAAACGCCACCAGCGTGACCATGCACCACGAATTCTTGTCCCTGTGGCCGAAACTGGCTGCCGATCCGGGTGCACGCTGCGTCGTCGTGACCGGTGCGGGCAAGGCATTCAGTGCTGGCGGCGATTACGAAATGATGCAACTCTCGTTGCAGCCGGCGGGCCGCTGGCGGAATGTCGACGAAGCGCGGCGCCTGCTGGTCGAACTCGTCCACTTCCCGCTGCCGATCGTCGCCGCCGTGAACGGCGCGGCAGTCGGTCTCGGCGCGAGCTTTCTCGCCTTCAGCGACTTCGTGGTGATGGCCGAATCCGCCTTCATCGCTGATCCCCACGTCGCGGTCGGATTGGTGTGCGGCGACGGTGGCGTTGCGTGGCCGCTGCACGTGGGACTCCTGCGCGCCAAGGAACTGCTCCTGCTCGGCGGCAGAATCGGCGCCGCGGAGGCAAAAGCCGCGGGCATGGTGAACAGAGTCGTTCCCCGCGACGATGTTCTCGGCGAAGCTCTCGACATCGCGCACCGGCTCGCCGCACTTCCGGCAGGCGCCCTCCAGGACACCAAGCGTGCGCTCAACATGTACCTGGAAACCAGCCTGGCCGGTCCGGTGGGACATTCGTTGATGACCGAGCGCTACAGCATGGCCTCGGAAGAGCATTGCGAATTCGTGAATCGGCAACTCGGGTCGTGAGCCCGGTTGTGACATATTTCCTCGTTTCGGAGATCTCGTGATCAGAACCAGATTGACCGATCTGTTCGGTATCCGGCACCCCATCGTGCAAGGGGGCATGCAATGGGTGGCCACGGCGCCCCTGGTCGCGGCTGTCGCGGAGGCCGGGGCGCTCGGCTTCCTGTCCGCGCTCACCCAGCCCACTCCAGCGGATCTGGTTCGGGAGATCGAGCGGTGCCGAGCCCTGACCGCCGAGCCTTTCGGAGTGAATCTCACTATCCTGCCCTCGATCACGCCACCGCCGTACGACGAATACCGGAGAGCCATCATCGATGCCGGAATCACGGTCGTCGAGACCGCGGGTTCGAATCCGGCCGAGCACGTCGACGCGTTCAAGTCCGCCGGCCTCACCGTGGTGCACAAATGCACCAGTGTCCGCCATGCGGTGTCGGCGCAGCGTCTGGGAGTCGACGCGGTGAGCATCGACGGCTTCGAATGCGCCGGGCACGCCGGTGAGGACGACACGCCCGGTCTCGTTCTCATCCCCGCCGCGGTGGACGAATTGAGTATTCCGGTCATCGCCTCGGGCGGATTCGCGGACGGCCGTGGACTGGTCGCCGCGCTGGCGCTGGGTGCCGAGGGCATCAACATGGGCACCCGCTTCATGTGCACCGCCGAGTCCCCTATCCACGACAACGTCAAGCAGCGGATCCGCGACTCGGACCTGCGCGATACCGACCTGATCTTCCGCGAGTTGCGGAACACCTCACGCGTGGCTCGTAACGCGATCAGCCGACAGGTGGTCGACATGTTGCGCCGAGGCGCGAACTTCGAGGACATCCGGCCGCTCGTCGCGGGTGTTCGCGGCAGAGAGGTCTACACGACCGGCGACCTGGATCACGGTGTGTGGACCGTGGGGATGGCACAGGGCCTGGTGCACGACATACCCACGGTCGGTGACGTGATCGTCCGCATCGTTGCCGAGGCCGAAGCCCTCATTCGATCTCGCCTGGTCGCGAGCACGGTCGGCGATCTTCCCGTCGCCGGATGAGTGGCCGGACCGGCCACGAGAACCCCATCCATCCCGAGAGGAACCAATGGACGAGCCGCAGGTCGTGATGGTCACCGGCGCAACCGGGGCACAGGGCGGAGCCGCGGTCGACGCGTTGCTCGGCGCAGGGCGATCGGTCCGGGCACTGGTCCGAGATCCCGCGTCCGAGGCCGCGGTGCGACTGGCCGAGCGCGGTGTGCAGCTGTGCGCGGGCAGCTTCGACGACGTGGATGCCGTCCGCACCGCCGTCGACGGCGCCGATGGGGTGTTCTCGATGCAGTTGCCGCCGCATCCCAAGGACCTCGACAGCGAGCGGCGGGCGGCGGAGACCCTGGTGCGCGCGGCGGAGGACGCGAACGTCCGGATGTTCGTGCACACTTCCGTCGCTCGGGCGGGCGACCATGCGCAGTTCGCCGGATGGGACGAGAACCGCTGGTGGCAGCCGTACTGGACCAGCAAGGCCGCAGCGAACGATGTCGTGCGATCCAGTTCCCTCGAGCGGTGGGTCATACTCAAGCCCGCCTACATGATGGACAACTTCGTCCCGCCCAAGGCGGATCTGATGTTCCCGCAACTGGCGAAGGGCGAGATCACGACGGCGATGGCTCCGGAGACCCGTCTGGACCTCATCGCGGCCGCGGACATCGGCCGGGTTGCGGCGGCGGCATTTGCCGACTCCGCACACTTCGACCGCCAGGAAATTGATCTCGCCGCCGAATCGCTGACGATGTCCGAGGTTGCGGCGGTGCTCACACAGATCACCGGACGGACCGTCCGGGCCCGCCATCTGGATCCCGAGGGCGCGGTTGCCGCAGGCAGTTCCCGAGGCCCGGTCCAGAACCACCAGTGGCTGTCGGCCGAGGGCTATCGGGTCGACCTGTCGCAGATGCCGCGCTGGGGCTTCCATCCGGTGACATTCGCGGACTGGGCCACCGAACACGCATCCGACCTCGTAGTCGGCCAACGCTGACCACCTGGTCTGCGCCGTTCCCACCGCGGGGACCGTCGACGTGACCACCGGCCTCGCCGACCAACTCTCTCCGATCGGATCCTCTGGGGCACCCTGAGGGACGATGAGGGCGGCCAGCACGCGATCATGCGTCGAGTACCGGCAGTCCGGGACAAGGCGAAGGCCAGTGAGGATATCGCGGCCCAACCGGGCTCGGTTCGGCGAAGGAAACGAGATCGAGATCCGAGGTCTTTGCGTAGCCCGGAGCTATACCGTTGTGCACGAGCATTCCGTTCCTCGCGGACGGCCGGTTCCGCACCGGGGACGTGGAAAGGATCGATGAGCCCGGGCGGCGGTGGCTGACACGCCCCATCCCGGGCCGGGACGGATGGCCTACAGTCAAGAAATGGTATCGCCGCAGCACCCTCGGTCACCTGCCACCGACCGCAGGCGCGCCGGGCGACCGGTGGATGCCACCGTCGAGCAACGCGTGCTACGGGAGGCCAGGGCCGAGTTGGTGACAGCCGGGGTCGACGCGTTCAGCCTCACGGCGACGTTGCGGCGTGCGAGGGTCGGCAATAGCGGATTCTATCGGCGATGGGCCAGTGTGCAGGACCTCATCGTCGACGCATTCGCTTCGATCGCCACATGGCCGGACGTCCCCGACCTCGGCGATCTCCGACAGGAATTGCGCGTCCTGATCGAGGCATTCGATCGGCCGGGGGCGTGGCGGAGCCTGCAGATTCTGTTCACTTTCGCGGGTCAGGCCGCCCGGCATCCGGAACTGTACGCGCGCGTACAGCGAACAGTGATCATCCCGGGTAACGAGCGGGTCATCGCGGTATTCGAACGTGCCTGTGCGCGTAAGGATTTCCCTGGAGACGCCGATCCGCGAGCCCTTGCGGCGGCTTTTATCGGCGCACTGACGGTGGTCGAGCAATGGTCGGTCGGCGGCCACAATGTGGGGACAGGCCTCGAGACCGTGCTAGATACCTTTGCGGCACTGTCCAACCGGTCGGCGTAGGTCCGCCCGATTCACTTTTCGTCGCCGTTGCGGGAGGTACGGCGTTGGGTCGTTTTGCGGTGTCTGCCAGGCTTTGCTCCGCGGCCCTGAAATCTGGATACCCAGTCGGTCAACCGAACCCGGGGCAGTCCCGCCCGTTGCAAACCCTCACCAAAGTCGATTCGCCCTCATGGAATGGGCCGACTGGCACAACGACGCCGGGCTGGACTACCTCACCCGGGCCGAATACGAGACCGCGTACCATGCTCGACAACCGCCACGCCGACCGGCGCTGGTTCGACGCCGAAGCCGGTCCCCAACTTGTAACGGTTCAACCACTCGGCCCGCTCGCCGGTGTTTTCGCGTGGACGCCTACCACCAGCCATTTCACTGCTGAGAAGTTGCTCGCCTATACTGGCAGAGGTCGGTTCACTTCCGCACCCAGGTTGAGACATGACTGCTCACAATTCTCATGACATGTTTGTATACGCCGACGCGGCGCTCCAGGTGGTCGGGGCGGCTGTGTGAGTCGAGGCGACCTACCCGACTCGAATCCGGACTCGACACAACCTCGGCTTCCGCCTGAGATTGCTGACGAGTTGCGAGAGGCTGGATTCGGCGACGCTACCGAGGTTGGACGAGGTGGATTCGGGGCCGTTTTCCGCTGTGTCGAGTTGTCGCTGAACAGAGTTGTCGCCGTGAAGGTGCTCGCCACAGCGCTGGACGACGAGTGGCGTGCTCGATTCTTCCGGGAACAGAGTATCGCCGGCAGTTTCTCCTCCCATCCCAACATCGTGCAGGTGCTGAGAGTCGATACCACTCCAGCCGGCTATCCGTTTCTCGTCATGCCGTTCCACGTCCGCGGGTCGTTGGATCGTCAAATTCGTGATGAGGGTCCCCTGCCGTGGGCCGATGTGCTGTCGCTCGGTGTGAAAATCGCCAGCGCTCTGGCCACGGCGCACACGGCCGGAGTCCTCCACCGGGACGTGAACCCGTCGAATATCCTGCTTACCGACTACGGAGAGCCTCAGCTGGCCGACTTCGGCCTGGCGCGGGTTGCCGGTGCCTTTCGTACTGCAGAAGGAGTCGTTGCGGGGACGCCTGCCTACACTGCCCCCGAAGTCCTCCAGGGCAAGCCTGCCACGGCAGCATCCGACCTCTATGGGCTCGGCGCCACTCTGTTCACCGCTCTCACCGGTCATGCAGCGTTCGCCCGCAAGCAAAATGAATCTCTTGTCGCGCAGTTCCTTCGAATCGGCAGCGACCCCGTTCCGGATGTGCGTTCATCGGGTATGCCCCCGGCACTGTGCTCGGCGATAGAAGCGGCCATGGAACGCGCGCCGGAAAATCGACCGACGTCTGTGGCCGACTTCGCAGCGCAGCTCCGAAATATCCAGTTCGCCAATGGGCTACACGTCGACGTGTTGGTTTTGAAGGGCCGCAGCGGGAGCCGCGGAACCGAGACCACGGAGTCGTTTTCGGAGAAGCCACCTCCCCGGCGCGGGGCGGCTGCCACTCCCGTAACCCGGTTTCGGCCGCCGAGTTCGTCCCATCGGCTGGTCGACCGTCCACGACTGATCCGCATCTTGCGCGAAGGCGGGCAGCGTCGGCTGGCATTCATCCATGCGCCGCCCGGATACGGCAAGACCACCCTCGCTGCCCAGTGGGCCGCGGAGCTGAAAGGCGAGGGAATTCCGGTGGCATGGTTGACGATCGTGCCCGACGACAACAACGTCGTCTGGGGTCTGCCTCGCTTCGTGGAGGCGATCCGCCGGGTCCGACCCGATCTGGGTGGCGAGCTCGCCGGCATCGTCGAAGAAGGGGCGTCCGATGTGGCCCGTCACGTCCTTGCCACGCTCATCGATGAGATTCACGATGCCGGAAAGGCAGTCGCGATCGTGGTCGAGGACTGGCACCGTATCCGTGGCGGCGAAGCCTACGATGCGATGCGCTTCGTTATCGAAAATGGTTGTCGTCATTTGCGTCTGATCGTAACCAGCCGGTCGTCCGCAGGACTTCCGCTGGCCGACTTGCGAGTTCGCGACGAGTTGGTCGAAATCGGTGAGAGTGCACTGCGATTCGATTATGCTGAGGCCGAGGAACTTCTCGTCGATATCGGTGGGCTCGCGCTCGACCCGGCCGACGCGGACCGCCTGCGGGACACCACGGAAGGCTGGGTCGCCGCCTTGCAGCTCGCGTCCCTGTCGATGCGAGGAAAGGCCGATCCGGCGTCCGGTATCGGCCGTATATCGGGACACCACAGAGCCATCGGCGAGTATCTGATGGAAAACGTCGTCGATGATATCGAACCGGAGCTGCTCGAGTTCATGATGCGGACGGCGGTGATCGATACGATCTGCGCCGATCTCGCCCAGGCGCTGACCGGAAGCCCGACCGCGCAGGACACGCTGGAGGAGATTCACCGTCGAGACCTGTTTCTGCGTAGCGCCGACGACGAACTGCACTGGTTCCACTACCACAGCATGTTCGCCGACTTCTTGCGCCATCGTCTGGCCCGGTGCCATCCGGGGCTGACCGAACAGCTGCACAGCGCCGCTGCCGATTGGTTCGCCGGCCACTCGATGACAC
The DNA here is from genome assembly GCF_020176955.2 of Nocardia sp. alder85J. Taxonomy (GTDB): domain Bacteria; phylum Actinomycetota; class Actinomycetes; order Mycobacteriales; family Mycobacteriaceae; genus Nocardia. Next base: position 459,968 of record NZ_JAIUCZ020000006.1, on the reverse strand, counting down.
TAGAGGCCGTGGATCACGCCTTGGCGGCAGGTGACCTCGATCGTGGACTTCGCCTGGTTCTCGACCACGCCGACGACATGCTCTCGGACTCCCGGAACTCTGTATTCCTGGCCCTCGTCGCGAAGTTGCCACCAGCGCTCGCCGAGGCCGATCCACGATTGCAATTGGCGGTGGCCTGGGCAGAGCTGGGGCTGTTCCACCCTGACGCCGCCGGGGCGGCACGGAATCGGGCCGACGCCGTACTCGCCCGACTTCCGTCCAACATCGAAACCGACGACCTCGCAATCGAATCCGAGATCGTCAGGGTGACGCAATCCTTACAGTCCGACCGCTTCGACGAGGTATCGCCTGCGGCAGAGCATCGCCTGATGCAGCGACCGTTACGGTCGTTCGTAGCCGACGCCGGAGCCGTCGCGGTGGCCACGACAGCCTTCTTCCATTTTGATTTCGAAAGAGCCCGCCGGTGGCATGAATACGTCGTTTCGAACAGTGTGACCGATCATCCGGTCGTCATGGCGCTGAACGATACGATTGCCGCGATGGCTGCATTCGAGCAGCTGGATATCGATGGAGCCGAATCGATCCTCCGGCGAGCGCTGGAAATAACTCTGGAGTCGGGCGCTCGGTCGCACACTGCGAAATTGATCGTCTCCACGCAACTCGCAGGATTGCTTTACCAAACCGGCCAGTTCGCCGAAGCTGACGAACTGGCGCCCGACGCGGCGGACATCGACGTAGCAAACGTGGAGGTCCTGCTGACCGCGTACCGGACCACCGCGGGCCTGGCAGCGGTCCGCGGCGATGTCACCGCGGCGGAGCATTGCCTCAACGAGGGACACCGTGTCGCGCACCGGCTTTCACTTCGCCGCCTGGCGGTCCAGATGCTCGATGAGCGGGTCCGGCTCGGTTTGCCCATCACTCACGACGAGCGCCACCGCCTGACTGACCTCGGCGGCTATCATCAGCAGCCCGACCATATCCAGGCTGTCACGGCTGAATTGGAACAAGATGCGGCAGTCCGGCTCCTGCTCGCAGAGCGCACACCGGTGGCGAGCCGGTCGTCGATCGAGAGGTCCGGCAAGTTGTTCGAGCAAATTCGGCAACAGAAGCGACCGCGAGCCCTGCTGCAAGCGCAATTACTCTACGGAAGCTGCCTGGTCGCCGGCGGCCGGACCCCGGAGTCCATCGACCTACTGACGCCTGCGTTGTCTCGGTGCGCAGAGCTCGGGCTCGTCCGATTCGCTGTCGACGCGGGGGGCCCGGGACTCGCCTCCATCGCAGAGACTCTTCACGGAGCGCCCGATCGGTCCGGGCTACCGTCGCGGCAGTTCCTGCAACGTCTACTCGACGATATCTGATCTGCGCGCCGAGGCCGTCGAGACTAGGAGACTGCTGAATAAGGCTGTTTTGGTGGGTGCGCGCGTAGGGTCCGGGGCTTGGGTGGGGGTCTGCCCCAGATCCATGGTCGTGCACGGGCGTTGAGGGCGGCGGTGGCCTGGTGGGTGGCTCGGTCGATCTCGGTCACGTCGGCGAAGGTCTGCCCGGCGAGGGCTTCGCGCCGGAAGATCCACCACCAGGGTTCCGGGGCTGCTGCACGAATAGGTGACACCGTGAACTGATCAGTTAGTGTGATTCGTTCCGATCGATGATGGGCAGGACGAGGCGACTGCGGTGTTCCGGCCCGTGGTGAATGTGGTTGACTGCGGGAATCATCTGCACCTCGGACTCCCGGGCGATGACGCCGCCGGTGTTGGTGTTGCGGTCGTAGCGAGGGAAATTGCTGCTGGAGATATCCAGCCGGATCCGGTGCCCCGGCAGGAAGACGTTGGCCGTCGCCATGAGGTCGATGGTGATCTCGTAGATCGTTCCGGGTTCCAGCGGCACCTCCTGCTCCAGGCCGTCGCGGTACCGGGCACGCAGAATCCCATCGCACAGGTTGATCGCCTTGCCATCGGGAAAGACGTCGATGAGCTTGGCGGTGAAGTCGGTGTCGACCGCGGACGAGGAGACGAACAGGGTCACGCTGATCGGGCCGATGACTTCTACGGGTGCCTCGAGAATCGGCGTGGTGTAGCAGAGGACATCGTCACGACCGGCCACCGTGCGTTGATCGACCGGTCCGCCGAACCCCGGAGTCGTCGGCAGGCTGGCACTGCCCGTCGTGGGCACCGGGCGGCGGGGATCGTAGAGGTAGGTGTCCCGGTCCGCAGTGGGTGCGGGCTCGGTGCTCAGGGTGCCGTCGCCGCTCGAGGTGTTGGCACGGCCATCGCTGCTCAGGTGATAGTCGGTCCATCGGGTGTCGGGCAGCGGCCAGTCCTGCTCGTCGCGCCACTGGTCGATCCCCATGACGAAGATCTTGACCGGCGCGATGTCCTCGAGGGCGGCGGTGTCGCCGCGAACCCAGCGGTCGAAGAACTTCAGTTGCAGGTTGGTGAGACGCAGGGTTCTCGCCGACGCCCTCGCGCCGAACGATCGGTCCGGGTAGATGCCGTCGGTGGACAAGTGATCCCACGGGCCGATGACGAGACGCTGTTCGGCGCGGGCCTGCTCGGTTCCCGCGTGCCTTCGCGCGGCGACGAAAGCACGCACGGTCGCTCCGAGGAAGAGGTCGTACCAGCCACCGATGTGCAGGGCGGGGACCGAGACCTGCGAGATCTCGGTGCTCACGTCGTACTGGTTCCAGTACTCGTCGTGCGCGGGGTGAGCCATGAAGTCGCTCCACCACTGGCCGTACTCCGCCAGAACCGGCACGTCGCCGGTGGGCAGCACGTCGTTGAGGCGCTCGGGTTCCAGCAGCGCCCCGCCGAGTTTCAGCAACTGATCGACCGACCCGGTCCCCCGTTCGAGGGCCCGCTTCGCGTCTGCGGTGTACATCGACGTGCCCCACAGCGTCACCAAGCTCAGGGACAGAGCGCCACCGTTCGAATACCACGGCGTCCGATACGGGTCGGCGGAGGTGAAGAACGGAGCGATCGCTTTCAGAGCGGGCGGCTTCATCACTGCGGCTGCCCACTGGACCATGCCCAGGTAGGACGGCCCGAACATGCCCACGGTGCCGTCGGACCACGGCTGTTCGGCGATCCAGGCGATGGTGTCCTCGCCGTCCGTCCGCTCGGCGGCGTGCGGAACGAAGTCGCCTTCGGAGCGGAAGGTGCCCCGGCAGTCCTGCACCACGATCGCGTATCCGGCCTCGAGGAGCACCGCGAAATTCGGGAGGGTGTCGCCGAAGGGTGCCTCCAGGGTTTTGCTGTAAGGAAGCCGGATCAGCAGTGTCGGGGCGGTCCCGTCCACCGGTCGCCAGACGTTCGCGGCGAGCGTTGCGCCGTCGCGCATGGACATCTCGACATTGTATTCGTTCAGGTACTTCACGAGGCTCCTCGGTGAGCGTCGGGACGGGCAGAACAGATATCGATCGCACGATGGGTTGTGCTGGAGTATTCCGTATGACAAACACAATTATTTATCTGTTTAACGGAGGTGTCAACCGCTCGGGGACGCCACGTTCGTCCACTTGGCCGAGGTAGCCGCCCACTACGGGGCGATCGAATCGGACTCGGGCAGGGCCATCCGTGCCGCGTGGGTGCGGACTCCCTCGGGTGGTGGGTGGATCCGACCTGTGTGGTGACGATGGGCAACGGACAGGTCGGAGCTGGATGCGGCAGTGGTGTTCGCGGCGCGCGGTGCCGCTACCAGAAGGCGAGTCACCCCGGTCGGCACGACCGGACCGCAGGCAGAGTAGCTGACACCACCGATGCCATCCACGAGCGTCCAACTGTTCCGGAAGCTGATGATCGAAGCCGACTACCCCTTGTAGGTCGACTCGGTGGTTGTCGTGAGCGGCCCGGACTGCTGAGTGGGGGTGACGGGTTCGAGTCCCCTCAGCTTTACAGAAGTAGCAGGTCCGGCCTGAGAAGTAGCAGGTCCGGCCCGGTCATACTGATCAGTTCAGAGTGAGTTGGCGTAGGCAGATCATCGAGCAGGCCAGGCTGAGGAGGGCTTGATGGACATCGGCCCGGCGCTCGGTGCGGACACGCAGTCGGCGGTAGTTCTCGAGCCAGGCATGTCCAGGCGCACATGCCCGATCCCGGCCTCGACATGCGGTGCGTCGCCGGGGTGTTGCCGCGGGCCCGCGGTCGGCAGATACCCGCCGGGCCCGTACCCGCAGGTGGCGTCCACGATCACCGCGCCGGGCCGCATCGACGCCAGCTCCACCGCAGTGATCATTGCCGGGGTGTCGTAGGTGGAGATCAGGATTGCGCCGATCACCAGATCCGCGTCCGCCAGCAGCGCCGCGCGCGCCGCGGCGGTGTTCACGACGACCTCGACCCCGGCCGCCGGCCGGGGCCTGCAACGCCAGCGCACCGTACAGCACCGCCTGCACGCCCGCCACCTGCCCGCGCGGCACCGCCAACGGAACGCCCTGCCTCGCACAGCAATTCGTACGAATAGGCGGTCACCCGGGACTCGGTCAGCGCGGCCAGCAGCCGGGGATCACCCTCGGCGTGGAACAGTGCCGCGATCGACTGCCCGGGACGCAACCGGTACAGATCGGCGGGATCCGGCGACTTGTAGCGCAGCACCAGCCCCGCCGACCACACCGCGTCCGGATCAGCGAATCGTGCACCCGCGGCGGCGATCTCACTGTCGCCGAGGTACACGTCGGCGCCGATGCCGGGCTCGGTGAGCACCGCGAACCCGGCACTGGTCAGCACGGCCGCCACCGTCGGGGTCAGGAGCGTGCGCCGCTCGCCGGGTGCTGATTCGCGGGGGAATCCGATCGTCGCGACCATGAGGTCACCTCTTCCGCACCGAACAATGATGGGCTGCCTCGAGAATCGGGCATCGAGAAGAAACAGGCCAGGTCACGCGCGCATCGCAACGTTGCACACCCGGGTGCACAATCTTCACGATCACCGCGAAAACCCCAGCGTGCCAGGACAACCGCCGCCGGTAGCGGCCCGGCCGCTAGACTGCCCGGCCGAGACACCCGCGCCCGCGCCTCATGCTGTTGCGGGCGGGCGACCGGCCGAAGGGAAGAATACTGTGGCAGTGCGGGATCTGTTCGACGGCACCGATACCCCGATCCCGGTACCGCGGGTGCTGATGTCGCTGCACGCCCAGTACTACGACCTCATGTGGAACGACCTCAAATTCCACGAATTCCGCAAACGGTAGCCCGTCGACGGCCCGTCGACCTGGTACGTGTACCTCAATGCACCCGTCAGCCGGCTCGCCGCGATCATCGACCTCGCCGCCCCGATCCCCGGCACCCCCGCCGAGATCGCTGCCCTCGCCGAACGCGCCCGCCCCGGCAACGGCGACTCCGTGCTCACCTACCTGCAACCAGCCGGTCGTGGTGTCGCCCTGCCGATCCTCGAAGTGCGCGAGCACGAACCCGGCTTCCCCGCCACCGCGCTCGCCGCGCGCCTCGGTGACTGGCATCCTCCGCAGGGCTACATGCTCATCGACCGCCACCCGGCTCTGGCGGCCGTCTGCGACGACCTCGCCGCCCAGCCGATCCGCCGAGAGGTGAGAATCCGGCAGGTCTCGGCCGTACCCTGAAATCCAGGCAACAGCAGCAGGGGGCCGCGCCGATGACCACACCACACCACACCACACCACCGGCCCCCGCCCCTGGCCGTCGACCACCGGATCTCGCCTCTGCGGCAGGCACGCCTCGACCGTGGTGAAACCCAGCAGCAGATCTGCGACGGCATCGACGCACTCGCACCGGAACCCACCGGCATCCACCCCGGCATGCTGTCGAAATGGGAAACCGGCCGGCACCGCCCCTCGCCGTACTACCAGGACCTACTCTGCCGCTACTTCCAGCTCCCGGCCGCGGCCCTGTTCCCCGAACACCCGCCAGACCACGCGCTGGATCCGGTGGCGCCGCAGCTGGTCGTCACCCACCGCGACCTCCAGCAAGCGATGCTCGGTCTCGTCGACGGCGCTCACGAGCACCTCGTCAGCGTCGGGTCCCGCTCCCGCGACCGCGGCTACCTCGACGCCATCGAGCACACTCTCGCCACCCGGCCCGAACTGGTCCACTACCGGGTCCTGTTCGGCCCGCCCCGCCATCCGCTGCTCACCGAGCACCTGCACCGCCTGATCGCCCTGCGCGACCCCGGCGATCGCTCCCACGGGGTGAAAACCCTGCACATCAGCATGATCACCAGCCCCGACTATCCCGAACGGCACTTCGTCGCCACCGAACACGCCGCCGTCGTCACCCTCCCATCGCTGACCAGCGCCGAGGCGTTCGACACCGGCATCGTCCTCGACGCCGCCGCCGGCGCCCGCTACCTCGAACACGCCCGCCAGCTCTACCTCGCCGGCCGTAGAGCCGACACCGTCCCGGCCCTCACCGCGCTGACCGCGCTGACCGCCAGCACATCCCGGCCGCAGGAGGCACCCATCACCACCGTCGACATGCTCGCCGCCGCCCGCGACGACCACCACTCCGTCCTCGCCCTCACCCGCGAGCTGATCGCCATCCCCAGCCGCGGCGGCATCGACCCCGGCCAGCCGATCCTCGACCACACCACCGCCTGGCTCACCAGCCGCCGGTTGCCGGTCCGGATCCTGCGCGACCCCACCGGCACCGCGGTCGCACTGGTCACCGACATCCACGGCCGCCACCGCGGCCCACGCTGGGTCCTCGACGCCTGCCTCGACACCGCAGCCTTCGGCGACGAACACGCCTGGACCCACCCCCCGACCACCCCCGCCATCCACGCGGGGTGGTTGTACGGCCGCGGTTCGGCCGACAGCAAGGCCGCGGTCGCGATCTTCTGCCACCTCGCCGCGCGCATCGCCGCGATCCGGGACCAGCTCACCGGCACCCTGACCCTGCTGTTCGACCTCGACGAGCACACCGGCGGATTCCACGGCGCCCAGGCCTTCCTCGCCGACGCCGGCGAGGTCGCGGGGGTGATGATCGGCTACCCCGGCCTGGACCACATCGTCGTCGGCGGCCGCGGCGTCCACCGGGCCCGCCTGCACGTCCACGGCGTCGCCTCCCATTCCGGCGGCCGCACATCCACCCCCAACGCCATCAGCAAAGCCACCCAGCTCGTCACCGCGCTCGACGCCACCGAACTGCCCGGCGCCGGCCACGGATTCCCGGCCGCGAAACTCACCGTCACCGAAATCCATGCCGGAGCCAGCTTTTCGATCACCCCGGACCTGTGCAGCATCGGGATCGACCTCCGCACCACCCCGGCCTTCGACGATCACGCCGCCGAACAGCTGCTGCGCCGGGTCACCGACACTATCGACCGCGCGTGGCCGGGTACCCAGCCGACCCTGATCGAGCAGGTCCTGCGATGGCCCCCGTACGCGCTGCCGGACTCCCCGCCCGCGGTCGCGCTGTTCACCGCCGCCCGCGGCCTCGGCCTGGACGTCACCGCGAAAATCGCCGGCCCCTCCAACATCGGCAACCTCCTCGCCGGGCACGGGATCGCCGTCACCGCCGGGTTCGGCGTCGCGCACATCGGCGAGCACAGCACCGACGAACGCATCCGCCTCGACAGCATCCCCCTCGTCCACGCCGCCTACCACCACGCGATCTGCACCCTGCTGTCCGCAACCGAGGCCCACACCCCCACCTGGGCGCTGCACCACTGACCCGGACAGGACCACCGGTGATCCCCGCACCGCCGATCCATGATCGGGATCGGCACCGACCCAGGGCCTCGGCGTAGTCGGGTTTCAGCAGGCCAGCAGTAATTGCACCGGCCTGTTGTAGTCCCGGCCGTAGTACCGCAACGCCGGCGCGACGTGGCGGTGTCCGGCCAGCCGCAGCAGCGACATCGTCGTGTTCCGCAGGATCGCCATGACATGCCCGGCGGCACCGGTGCGGGCCTGGTGCCGGTCCTCGTCGAACGTCACGTCCCTGACGTGATGCACTCGGTTCTCGATCGACCAGTGCCGCCGCAAATAGTCGGCGATCACGTGATGAGCGGCGTCACCGACGGTCAGGCTCGTCACCACGAACACCGTCTCCCGGGTCTGGCGCCGCATCTTTCGATGCTTCGACATCACGGTGCGAGTGCGGTGGATCCGCAGAACCTGTGCCGCACCGGGGAATCCGATCCCCGACGCGATCCCGGTCGCTTTCACCGTGCGGGTCTCCCGGCGGCCGTGCGCGGGCTTGCCGGTCGACTTGTCGAGCACCGGCACGTCGTCCCACGGCAGCTGCTTCAACTGTTTACGCAGGTTGGGCTGATTTCCCTTCACGCAGAGGATGTAGTGGGCGCCCGCTTCGACGATCGAATGCGCCGTCTCACGGCAGGTATGGGCGGCATCAGCGGTGATGACGCATCCGGCGATGTTCAACGCGGACAACAGCTTCCGCAGCATCGGCACCTCGCTGGTCTTGTCCGCTACCGCGACCTGCGCCACGACCACGCCGGTGGCCTGGCAGATCCCCGACAACAGATAGGTCAGATGCCCGGCGGCGTCACGGGCACCACGCAGGGCTTTCCCGTCGAAGGAGATGACTTTCGCGCCGCCGATCACGCTGACCCGCAACCACATCCACGCGCCGATCAGCTGGTCGAGCTGGTCGGTGTCCAGGCGCTGCAGCAACCGCCGGATCGCGGACTCGCTCGGCGCGCGACGGGTGAACCCGAGCCGGGCCGACACCGCGGTGGACGCGTCGGCAGCCCACTCGCCGATCGCGGTGAACGAGCGAGCGCCGGCGGCGGTAGCGGCCAGAGCGAGCAGCAGGACCGAGGTCAGGTCGTAGCGGCGGCCGCGGGCGTCGCGGGGATCGGGGACCTGTCGGAGGACATCGAGCAAACTGCCGGCAGCGTTGGCCGGATCCTGTTCGAGCGGAACGTTGTCCAGCTCGATCGTGGTGGGCGCGGCAGGGCATACTTGTACGGCGGGCACGGGTCTCCGAGAGTGATGTCAGGCGTAGGAACCTTCATCTTCCTCGAGTCACTCGTGTCCGCCCAGCATCTCAAACCGTGTGTCACGCAACCAGTTTCCCCAGATCAGCGGATCGGTACCCGACTACGCCGAGGCCCTGGGCACCGACCTACCTGATGGGTGCTGGCCGCCTCGACCACACCCTCGTCGCACCACATGCCGGCTCGATCCGGACCTGCGGTTACGACCACACCCCCCGCCTCGACCAACTCAGCGACCACGCCGCGCTACTCACGACCATCGCACCCTGAAAGGCGGATCAGGAGCCGGGAGGCCGCGCCGTCTCAGTTGTTCACCGGCGGGGGATACCCCTGCCAGGTCAGCAGCTTGTGCCGGAAACGTGTCATATGGGGATCGAAACGATCGCCGGCCCATACGGCCGGATCATCGAGGGCGAACCAGCGAACAGAATTCGCCTCGCGCGCATCCACTTCCACCGGCATCCCCTCCTTCCCCTCCAGCACGAACCAGAACGTCACATCAGTGTGACTGTGCGCACCGCGGGTTTCGGTCACCGACAAAAACAAAGGGTCACAGCCGAATTGCGGATGGAACCGGGCGTCGATCGCCAACTCCTCACCCGCTTCCCGCAAGACCGTGTCGCGGGGATCTTCCCCACCGCCGAGCAGGTCCGCCAGGCACCATCGCCGGCCGAGGCGCTGGGCGCGCTGGACCGGCCACTGCGTCCGGGCACCCCGTACCTGCTGGTGGCCCACCATGCCGCGACCGAGGCCAACCTGATCCACAACCAGCGCCAACACTGCCCGGCGCTGGCCCGGGTCGACCATCCCGCTGGCCAAACACCTCGTGCCCGGTCTACCGAATTACCGGCTCGACACCCTGCTGGCGCACTTCGCGATCCCGATGCCCGCGAACCGCCACCGGGCCGGGGTCGACGTCACCGCGCAGGTCTTCACCCGGCTCATCGACGACGCCACCGGCAGCTTCGCGCTCGGCGATCTCGCGAGCCAGGTCAAGGTCGCCGGGCGCACCGCCAAATACAACGTTCCCGTCCAGAGCGGGCTGTTCGACCCCGAGCACACCCCGCACGACCACCCCCCGACAGATCCGAGCTGATGATGATCGAGACGCAGCCGAATTATCAAGGCCGCGAACAGGTCCTGTTCTGGTTCGATCCTTACTGTTCTTCGACCAGGGTGGTTGTCGCGAAAGCGCGGCGGAACAGTAGAAATTCGACACCGTCGGGGCCGGCTGCCTCCGCTCCGTACACCGTGTTGGCATCGGTCCATGCCATCGCGCCGGGACCGGCTTCGTGGCCGCCGATCGTCATTGTGCCCTCGAGTACGACGATGAACTCGCCCTCGCTGTGCCAGTGTTGCGGGAAACGATAGTTCGGTGGGAACTTCACGATGACGACCGGCGGCCGGTCCGCTCCCGGCTCCGGGAAGATCAGCCATTTGTGCTCGACCCCTGCGGACTGTGCGCGGTGCTCCTCGTCGGTCACGGTTGTCGTGGGCCGACGCTTGGCTGGTTCGAACGGCATGTTCTCGACGTCGAACAGGTGGATACCGCGTTCTGCCATCGTTGTGCACAGTTTGTCGTTGCTGTGCACCAGAGCATTCCTGGGTGCGGGTGTACTTGTCATGGGCTCTTCGTCTTTCGGTCGTGTCGTCAGGCTGGGGAATCGAATACCACGGGCAACGAGGTGGCGGCTGCCATCGAGACGCTGCCGGCCGCCTGCGGGCCCGAAGCAGAGTGGACGATGGGCCGCGGCGCGTCCGGGTCCAGCCGTAGTCCGGGCAGACGGTCGAGTGCGACGGTGAGCGCGGCCCGCATCTCGGCTCTGGCGAGATGCTGGCCGAGACAGACGTGTGGCCCGTATCCGAACACGCCGGTCGGCTGACCGGACCTGGTTACGGTGAAACGATCGGGCTCCGAGTATGTTTCCGCATCCCTGTTGTGCGCCGACAGGTGCGCGCGGACAACCGCGTTCTCCGGGATGGCTATACCGTCGAGATCGACGGGGCAAAGAGCACGCCGGAGGAAGGTTGTCGCAGCCGGGTTCTGCCACCGGAGTGCTTCGTTCACAGCGGTGTTGACGAGGCGCGGGTCGGACCTGACGAGTTCCAGTTGATCGGGGTTGAGCAGCAGCCCCGCGAACATGTTGCTCGACCCGGCGACGGTCGTGTCCGCGCCGGCCGGTATCAGCAGAAGCAGGTACTCGAGGATGTCCTCGTCAGTCAGCAACACACCGTCGAGTTCGGAGCGGACGAGTAGGCCCAGCAGGTCGTCCTTCGGCTCGACGCGCGCTGCATGGATCAGCGGCACGAGGAACTCTCGGGCTTTCACCTCCCAGGCCGGGTTCAGTCCGTCTGCCGGGTACGCGAGTCCGAGGAACTCGTCGTGGTCGGCCGCATCGATGCCGATGATGGTCCGGATGACCTGGAACGGGTAGTGACTCGTGTAGTCCAGAACCAGATCCGCGCGACCGAGGTGGACGAACTTGTCGATCAGATCGTGCATCAGTGGAATGAGTAGTGTCTGCTCGAGCCGATTCATGGCACGTGGTCCGAAGGGATCCGCCACGAGTGCTCGGTGCGCCCGGTGCTCGTCGCCGTTCATCGCCAGCAGCGTGCGAGTAGTGCGCCACATCGGCCCGGGCTTCATGAAGCTGTGGTCGTCGAACATCACCCGCCGGACGCCTTCATGTGAATAGACGATGAACGTGTCCTCGCCCTCTGTAGCACCTTCTTCACGGGTCAGGCGAGCGACCGGGCATTCTTGCCGGGCGTGCGCCCATTCGGCGTACCGAGGTTCGATATCATCCCCGGATTTTCCGAGATGTGCGACCAGCCGGTCACGGTTTGTCGTGTGATCCATTGACGTTCTCCTAGATCTGGGCCGGGTCCTCAGCTGCCGGCTTCGTCGTTCTTGTCGAGCCACTCGGTTCGGAAGGTCAGCGGTGTGGCACGAAATTCCACCAACCGGGCACCGTCGGGGCCGACGACGATCTTGTACGGTACGTCGGCCGGTGTGTAGTAACCGCTGCCCGGTCCGAACACTCGTCGGCCCTGCCGAATCTCGCCTTCCAGCACGATGACGATTTGCGGCACGTCGTGCCTGTGCCGTTCGACGCGGGAGTTGGGTTCGTATCGAACACCGAGCAGGCTGAACCCTCCCGGCTCCAGGGGGTTGACCAGGGCCTGAATCCATGTGCCCGACAGTTCGCCGGTCGGCAGCGGCACAGCGGTCTCGGATATTTCTCCCATGTCGAAGAATGCCATTCGGTCGGCACGGGTGATGGGGCCTGCCTTTTGCTTCAGATCGGTCACGCGTTGGTATTCGGGCGTAGTTTCCATTACTGACTCCTGTTCAATGGCCCATATTCGATGGCGAAAGTCGATGCCTGTGTGGTGTCGTAAGGGCCTGCTCGAAACCAGGCGAACAGTCTTCGACCGTGACGTCGAACATGTGCTAGCCCTGTGAAAATGCCGTGTGGACCGGACGGTTCTCGACCGTGGCGCCGTCGAGAGATGCGGCCACGAATCGTCGGCCCGCTTCGGGATCCGCGGTGACGGGTGGTGCGGGAAGGTCCGATGGCACTGTGGTGAAGAAGCCTCCATCCTGTCCACGAGCGATCCACACGTCGCCTGCGGACGCCCGCTCGATCGCCACCAGAACGGCATTGGCGACGAAGAACGGGCTCGGCAGTTGTAATCCGATGTGCGTCAGTTCCTCGCGGACGTCCTCGGGAAAGATGGCCGTATCCACAGCACCGGGGCAGACCAGGGACAACCTGATCCCGATCATTGCCAGTTCCGGTGCGAGCGAGCGTGAGAAGGCCAGCAGCCCCGCTTTCGCGTAGGCGTAAGCGGGGTCTCCCGGTGTGTGCGCAAACCCCGCGGTTGAGCCGATGACGATGATGGCTCCGCCGCCGCTCGCCTCGATCAGCGGGTAGGCGGCCAGGACGCCGTATACGACCCCGTCGCCGTTCACTCCGGTCACTCGCCGGTAACTGTCGGCCGTCAGCACCGGCAGGGCGGGAGCGTGGGCGGGCCCGCCGGCACCCTGCAACCTGACCCCGGCATTGAGTACGAGTACATCGAGCCGGCCGTAGGTCCGCTCGACCGTTCCGATCACCCGCGTCCAGCTGTCCGCATCGGACACGTCGAGGTGGTGACAACACCCCGCGGTCGGCAGCCGGGCCGCCACCTCGCGCCCGTGCTCCTCATCGATGTCGGTCACCACCACCGTTGCCCCGCACTCGGCGAGCCGGATTGCCGTCGCCGCTCCGATACCGCCTGCCGCCCCCGTGACCAGTGCGACCTTTCCTTGCAGGTGCATCACGGTCACGCCTTGCCGGCGCGAGCGCGCTCGAGGATGGTCAAGTACTCCGGCAGAGACACACCCAACTGCTGTTCGTTGGACCCGACGTCGTAATAGTCGCGCCACAGTGTGATCTTGCCGTCTGTCACTTCCCAGCGCGCGCAGACGGACCACTCCTGGATGTCCGACTTGGGGAATGTACCCGCAGGGAATCGGAAGTAGTCGACTCGCTCGGTGAAGACGACATTCCCTTCCTCGGCGAGGGAAAGTAGTCGAAAATCGACCTCTTCGCAGATCGCGAATTTGGCCTGCAGCACCCCGACGATGTCGTCAGTGCCGACAATTCGCCGATGTTCCTCGGGTAGCGGGATGTTCTCGAAAACAGTTGAGGGCGTCAGGTAGGGCCGCAACTGCGCCGTATCCTTGGAGGCGAATGCGGCGCAGAACCGCCGGACTGTGTCCCCTGCTGTTTCCATGGGTGAACTCCTGTGTTCGCTCGATGGTGATGTGCGGTATCCGCGCCGACGCGTGGCGCATGTCGGCCGCGGCCGCGTCGGTGCCGCGTGGCTGCTGTTCGGGCGCGGGAGCCGAGCCCGGTTCCCACCGGCCTTCCGACAACTCGAAAGCTCCGGCGTACGGACACTCGCTGGCATTGCTGAATCCAGGATGCTGAACTCATGGACGGAGGCTACTGCGGGCGATACCGCAGGACAAGGGAGGTGCGCCGTGTCCGGCGATCACGTCCGGACAGTTACTCGATTCGCCGGTCTCCGTGCAGGGGGTCCTGGCATCGTGGCACCTCAGCATGTATCCTGGATCCAATCACAAGTGCGAGGACGCAGGAGGTACGCAGTGCTGCGCGAGGATGTCAAGCTCATCTCGGTGGACGATCACATCGTCGAACCCCCGAACGTGTGGGTCGACCGGTTGCCCGCGCGTTTCCAGGAGGCGGGTCCGAGAATCGTCGACCAGCCCGGGCACACGCAGGCCTGGCAGTTCGAGGGCGAACTGCACAAGCTGAATCTGCTGGGCAGTCCGCAGACGCGGGTGTTCCGCACGGATGGCACCGGTGAGGACCTGTATGCCCGGCATTACGACGACATGGTGCCTGGCGCGTACGACCCCGCGGCTCGTGTGGTCGCGATGGACGAGGACGGCGTCTGGGCATCGATCAACTTTCCGACGTTCCCGCGCTTCGGTGGAACCCGATTCCTGGCCGCCAAGGACAAGGAATTGGCCTCGGCATGCGTGGTTGCGTGGAACGACTGGCTGATCGATGAGTGGTGTGGGACCGCGCCGAAGCGTTTCGTCCCGATGACGCTGATCCAGTTGTGGGACCCGGAACTGGCGGCGGCGGAGATCCGGCGTTGTGCGGCGAAGGGCTCGCGAGCGGTGGCGATGATCGAGTCCCCGTCGCCTCTGGGCTTGCCGTCATTCTGGTCGGAATACTGGAATCCTGTCTTCGCGGCGGCGCAGGAGACCGGACTGGTTCTGTGTATGCACGTGGGGACGTCGGGTACGTTGCCGACGCCGGCCCCCGAGTCTGCGGCGAATTCCGACGCTGTGCCGATCTCGCTGTGCGGGCTGAACTCGATGATGTCATTGGCCGACCTGACCTTTTCCGGATTGCTCCATCGCTTCCCGGGGGTACGGATCGCGCTGTCCGAAGGCGGAAGCGGCTGGGTGCCTTATCTGCTGGAGCGCATGGACTACACGTGGGCTCGGACCCGGATCGGTGTCGATCGGTCGATTTCGCCGTCCGATATCTTCCGGCGCAATTTCTGGACCTGTTTCATCTCCGACCGGCACGCGATCGAGAGTCGGCATTCGATCGGCTTGGACAAGTTGATGTGGGAATCGGATTACCCGCACAACGACTCCGAGTGGCCCAACAGCCGGAAGTTCCTGGCGGAGGCTGTTGCCGATGTCCCGGACGAGGAAGTGCGGCAGATCGCGGAAACCAATGCTCGCAACCTGTTCAACTTCTGGGACTGACCCGAGTTCTTCGAGGACATCTACCTCGAACATTCGGCAGCACCGGACGAGTCGTCATCTTGCGGGATGGCACAGACAGGAGTGAAATGCCTGCCCAATATGATGCGATCGCGGTGTCGAGAGAAGGTTCGGTCGGATTGATCGAGCTCGATGACGAGGAACGGCTCAACCCCACCGATACGCACACCGTTCTCGCCGAGATCAACGATGTACTCATCGAGTTCGGCAGAGATCGTTCAACTCGGGCGGTCGTGATATTCGGTCGTGGTCGGGCCTTCTCGGCTGGTGCCAACCTGGGTGCCAAGCGTCCCGCTCGCTATCCTCAGGACGACGACGACTCGGCGCCTTCGCGTCTCGCGTACGGCTATGCCTACGGGCAGGTGTGGGACACACTGCACAATTTCAAGAAGCCGTTGGTGGCCGCGGTCAACGGGTGGTGCCTCGGCGGCGGCTGGGAACTGGCGCACGCATGCGACCTCATCGTGGCTGGCGAGTCGGCGAAATTCGGTGCCGTGGAGACCGACATCGGATTGATTCCATTCGCGACATCCACGGTTTACTTGCCGCGTATGGTAGGCAAGCACCGTGCGATGGATATGATCCTCAACGCTCGTCGCATAGATGCGAGCAGAGCTTTGGAGCTCGGGCTGGTCAACGAAGTCGTTCCGGTCGAGCGAACTTTCGATCGCGCCCGAGAGGTGGCGGCGGAATTGGCAGCTCGGCCGCCGATCGCTGTTTCGTTCGCGCGTGAGTTGATCAAACGTGCCATGGCGGTGACCGAGTTTTACGACCTGGAACGCGCCTATGGCTACTATCTACAGACCACCGAGGACGCTCGGACTGCGCGAGCGGCCGTTTTCGAGCGAACTGCCGATTCGACACCACCGGTTTTCATCGGACGTTGATACGATCCTCGTTCATTACGGCTGACAAGAGTTAGGGAAGGGACTTCATATGAAGGTCTACGACATCGCGATGGCGCGCTCGGGCGACAAGACGGACACAAGCAATGTGGCGGTCTGGCCGTACGACGATGCGGACTGGGAATACCTCCGGGAAAACCTTACCGTCGAAAAGATCCGCGAGCGGTTCGGATCCTTGGTCCAGGGCACGATCACTCGCTACGAACTTCCGAATATTTGCACGTTGAATTTCGTGATGACGGCCGCGCTCCGCGGTGGAGTCGGTATGGGTTTGACGGCCGATCCGCACGGCAAGGCTTACCAGACTCTCGTCCTCGATATCGAGCTCGACGACTGAGCGTCGGTTATCGGAACAGCGAAGGGAACAAGATCAGTGGTGCGTGGAAGTTCGGATGACGAGCGCGAACAGCTACGCCAGGTGGTGCGACAGTTCCTCGACTCGTCCTCAACCGAGTCCGAGGTACGGCGGCTGATGAGTACCGATGAGGGCTTTGACCGCGAAGTGTGGCTTCGTATGGCTCGCGAGTTGGGTTTGCAGGGCTTGATCGTGCCGGAAGCGTTCGGTGGTTCGGGAGTGACTTTCACGGAACTCGCGGTCGTCCTCGAGGAGATGGGCAGAGCCCTCATCTGTAGCCCATTTCTGGCGACGACACTGGCCACCGCAGCCCTTCTGTTCTCCGAGGATGCCGACGCGCAGGCGCGGTACCTGCCCGGCATCGCAGACGGCTCCTCGATCGCGACGATCGGATTCCCGGAAGTCGATGGACAACAACGCGACGGGACGGGGGGTGAGATCATCGCCCGCCAGGATGGCGGCGGCTGGGTCTTGTCCGGAACCGTCTCCCATGTGCTCGACGGCACGATCGCGGATATCGTCCTGGTGACCGCACCGACGTCGCTGGGAACCAGTCTGTTCTGTGTGCTCGCATCGGATCCGGGCTTCGACACGATTCCGCTCACAGTACTGGATCCGACCCGTAAACAGGCGAGAATTGTACTCGACGGGGTGCCGGCCACATTGGTCGGAACCGAAGGTGGCGCGGAAACAATCATTCGGCAACAAATGATTTTTACAGCCAGTGCTGTCGCGGTCGAACAGGTAGGCGGCGCCCGCAGATGCCTGCAAATGGCAGTCGATTATGCGCGGCAACGCGTTCAGTTCGGCCGTACCATCGGCTCGTTCCAGGCGATCAAGCACAAGTGTGCTGATTTGCTGGTCGAAATCGAGTCTGCCGCCGCAGCAGCTAAACTTGCCGTCCAGTCGGTGACCGAGCACAGCGAATCCGCCGGACTCGTCGCAAGTCTTGCAAAGGCATACTGTTCCGACGCCTACGTACATGCCGCCGCGGAGAATATTCAGATCCACGGTGGCATCGGCTTCACCTGGGAACATCCGGCTCACCTGTACTACAGGCGAGCCATGTCGACTCGTGTGATCGCAGGTGATCCCGATTCGCATCGGGCACGCGCGGCCGAATTGATCGGCATCTGATTTTTCGTCGCGTGCCGGCTGCCGACCCGGCCGGTGAGACGATCGTGGGGCTCAGGTCCCGACCGGGCCCCACGACCGAATCGATCGAAATTTCACCGTTGTTTCAATTTCTCCAAAACTTACTGCTCGTGTCGGACGCGACCTGGTGCAAACCCTTGTGTTCGATCAACGCCAACGTGGGCGCAGCTACTCTGTCGGCCTCGCTGGAGTGTCCGGCGACGCGCAGAGTGTCGGCATACAGCAATCGGAGGTAGGCCGCTGCGCGCGGCCGGCGCCGATCGTCTACCGCTTCCACGAGTGCTTCCGCTCGTCGGCAGGCGATCTCGACTGCGGACGGCGATCCCTCGGCCAGCATCAGGCGGATCGCGGAATCCTGTTCCAGTTCTCGCGTCATCGCCCGGATTCTCGTTGTCTGCCTCCGGTATGTCGGCAACTCGGACAGATATTTTCGGAGATCGTTCGAAATCGGCAATCCGATGCGGATTCGCTCGTTGACCAAGCGTGCGCTCAGCCGCGGCAGCGATTTCTCCTCGCTGATCTTCTCTCCGATATCCAACAATTCCGTGGCATGTTTACTGTTGCCATGCAGGTATGCCACCCGGGCGCCGGTGGCATAAACTGGAAGAAGAAAGTCCACCGCATCAGGCTGCCATTGCTCTCTGACATTGGCACCGAGAAGTTCGCATGCCTCGTCGATTCGACCCTGCTCGTAACGAAGTTCGCCGAGCAGGGCGCCGGCCAGTACCGCGGCGCGTGGTGCCAACTCGGTTTCGCACGCCAAACCCAGAGCTGCGGTGAAATGGTGCTCGGCTGTCGCTACATCCAGTTGGTCCAATGCCGCCAAGCCGGCAATGCAATGGCTCTGCAGGGTCGCGATAGGGTCCGATCCCAGCGCGAATCGACTGGCTGTTTGTTGCCACCTGTACACTGCGGCGTAGTCGAATCGATTGAGGGCATCAGCTGCCGCCAGATCCGCGGCAGCAATCGACATGATCGGGTTCGCCAAATCTTTCAGCTGATCTACATCGATTAGTTGGATGCCGTCCAAGTTATCGGACACATATTGTTCGAGGCCGGTAACCAGCATTGCCTCCGTGCGAAACGAGGCAACCTCGTGGTCGGTCAGGTCCGATGCGTCGACGGCGGCGAGAGCTTTCCGTACAGCGCTCGTGACCCGATTACCTCGGTGTAATCCGCTATCGGCCCATGCCACGCATAGTTGCAATCGTGGCCGCATGTCGGTCCACGAAACCGGAAGCTTGTCCATCAGTCCCAGAAAAGTGGCTGTGCGACCAGCCAGTACCAGGTCTGTTGCATTGGCCTCCACAAGTTCTATCGCCCGGTCGACTGCGTCCGCCGCGAGTGCGTGGTCCAGCGCCTCGACGATCAACCGATGCTCCGAAAACCATTCGGAAGCACGCAGATGCAGAGCCGTCACACGGTCGGGATCCCATTGTGCGCTCCGGCGTTGTAGGTAATCGGCGAACAGTCTGTGATAGCGAAACCATTCTCCTTCATCGTCCATGCGCTGCAGGAAGAGATTTCGATCCGCTATCTGGTTGAGCAGGTCCGGGCTATCGGCACGATTCGACAACGCCGTTGCGAGACCTGCGCATATCTTGGTAGTTATGGACGTCGTCATGAGAAACTCCAGCAGTGTCGGCTCGAGTGAGTCGAGTACGTTTTCTGCCAAGTAGTCGCCGATGACATGGTGTCGTCCGGTCAAGTTGTCGATGAAACCCTTGGGATCGTCACGCCCGGTCAATGACAACTGGGCCAGTTGGAGGGCTGCAGGCCACCCTTCGGTCGAGGCCTGTATCTTTGTGATGTCGTCGACGGACAACGGTAGGCGACTGGCTTCTACCAAGAACGCGTCGGTTTCTTTTCTGTCGAACCGCAAAGCGTCGACGTCTATGTCGATCACCTCGTCCTCCACCAAAAGCTTCGTGGAGGCCAATCCCTTGCCGCTCCGACCTACGATCATGATTCGCAGGTGGTGGCAGCTGTGCTGCAGTAAGAAATTCATGGCGGCGATGGCATCGTCGTTGTGAACGCGATGCCAATCATCGACCACCAGCACGATATCCTGTCCGTAATCATGGATCTCGTCGATCAGCGCCGACAATACTGATCGGACTACGTCGGATGATCGCTGCTCCAATAGTGCCGCCAATTCTCGGGAAATATCAGGACGAACACGGCGGATCGCCGCGACAAGATGAGCGAGAAACCAGACGACGTTATCGTCGTCGCGGTCGACGGTCAGCCACGCAACGGTCGTGCCACTATTTTCGAGTTCACGTGCCCATTGAGCCGCCAGCGTGGTCTTGCCGAACCCGGCGGGGCCGTTCACCAGGAGCAGCTTCCGGCGACCGCTGTTACGGAGGATGTGCAGCAGGCGCTCACGTCCTATCAGCGTCCGCGCCGTGGTCGGCGGCCGAAACTTCGTCGCCGCCATCGGGGGAGGCGGTGAAGTGATGGAACCGGACGGTGAATACGGTGGGAGCATCGACATCCTCTCGGGGGAGGATTCGGATCCGGTCTCGCTGTCGCGTCGCAGCACGGTCAGCGTATCCACCGGCTGCCCGGTGGCGCGCTGGGCGTCTCGTAGGTTCTCTCCGAACGCGGCAGCGGATGTGGGCCGAGCGGTCGGCTCGAGTGCCATGGACTCCTCGATCGCCGCACAAATCTTCTTCGGTACGTCATGCTCGCGGAGATCCGGCAGGCGCGCGGAGGAGATCCGGGCCAGCTGGGATTCGATCGATTCGTCTCGGCGCCGAGCGAAAGGAGAATTGCCCGTGAGCAGGCTGAACAGCGTTGCACCGAGGCTGTAGATGTCGGACGCAGGCGAGGCGCTCGCACCGCACAAGATTTCGGGGGCCGTATACGCCGGTGTCCCGTGGATCGTCGCCGACGACATGTGCTCGCCGAGTTGCGCCACTCCGAAATCGGACAACTGAGGTTCATGGTATTCGGTGAGCAGGATATTGGCCGGCTTCACATCTCGGTGCACGATGCCGAAACCGTGCGCTGTCGCCAACGCCCCCGCCAATTTCACTCCGATGGAAGCGACATCCGGCCAGCTCAAGGGTCCATACTGTCGGATCAGATTGTCGAGCGAGCGGCGCGGGTAGTACGGCATCACTATGTACGGTCGGCCGGTTACGGTGATGTCGGCAGACATCGCCGGGACGATATGGGGGTGCCCGGACAGCCGCCCCAAGATGTGCTGCTCGTGTATGAATCGGGCGCGATCGTCGTCATCGACCTCCGCCAGCAGCAGCTTGATCGCAACGTGACGTTCGAGGGCGTGGTCGTAGCAGCAGTAGACCACGCCGAATCCACCTCGGCCGATCGGCTGCGGATCATCGAAACCGGCGGCTGTCAACTCTGCGACGATACCTGCCGCCATGTCTCGTAGTGTCGGTGTATCGGCGTGCCTGTTCATAGCGACGGGACGCCGCTCATGTCGCACACCGTCACGAGGTCGTGAGACGCGCGCAGTACCACCGGACCCATGCCGGTCACCTCCTGGACGGTCGAAACATCCTGACCTGCTGCCACGATACCTCGATAGTTGCTGAAACGTAGCTGTATGACGGTGGTCTGCCGTACCGGTGGATGGGCCGCGATTCCCGCCACGCGTGTAGGTGGCAGCCGTGCGGGCGAGGTCCAGGATTCGAGCCCACCCCACATCCTGGATCCTGGACTCTTGTACTATCTGGTCCTAGCATGCTTGGATGCAGGATGGATCTCGTATAGGGGACGCCCGTGCGTCGGCGAGGTGCCGGGCTGTCCACCTGGAGTCCGGGCTCGTCGCCGTGTCACCGGTTCCGTCGTACCACGGCTAACCACCTGACCAAACGAATGATCGGTAGCTGCTGCACTGCCGAGGCGACGAACAAATGGGTTCGTTCCCACTGCAGTGCTGATCAGGTCATGGGTGTGAGCGCATTGCAGTGTTGACACCGCAGAGGCCGGGTCGTAAATTGACTTACTAACTACTATTAGTTAGGTTTTGGCGGTGGAGCTACTCAATACCTTCTCGGTGGATGTTCCCGTCGACCGGGCCTGGGCAGTCTTGACCGACGCCGAACAAGTGATTCCGTGCCTGCCCGGCGCGGCGCTTCAGGCTGTCGATGGCGACCGCTTCGAGGGCGTGATCAAAGTGAAGTTCGGCCCGGTGTCACTGCTGTTCACCGGCGAAGGGCGGTTCCTGAAGAGGGACGAGGCAAACCGTCTGGTGGTTATTCAGGCTTCCGGCCGAGATGTCGCCGGTCAGGGAAACTTGTCGGTGACGATCACCATGAACCTCGATCCGCGAGGAGCGAGTACCGAAGCTCACGTCCAAACGGATCTGGCGTTGTCGGGCCGGGCCGCGCAGTTCGGCCGAGGTGTGGTCGCTGATATCTCCAGTCGGATCCTCATGCAATTCGTCCGCAACTTGGAAAAGTATCTCGAGGTCGACAGTGATGCTGATCCGGAAAGAATCGAAGCGCTCGATCTGGGCGCGGTGGCAGGGCCGACACTGATGAAGTTCGCCGCTGCGGCCGGGATTTCTGTCGTGGCTGTCTTCTCGGTCGCGTTGGCCTTCCGTCGACTTCGCCGAAAAAGGCTCGCATCCTGATTTGGGCGCCTCTCGGCGTCTCGATGTCCTGGCGACGTGCTTCGGACTGCCGGCAGTATTGTGAACGGAGGGCTTATGCGATTGGGAGCGATCGAACTCGACCCTGTCTACGACGGCATCGGGCGGGAGAATGCCCGGGAAGTTTTGTGTCGAAAAGGTTTCGACGGAGATCCGTGGGACGAAAATTCCGGACTGCTCGACACCGAGGGGAATCTGGAGCTTGCGGTCGGTGGTTATCTTTTGCGGACCTCGGATCGTACAATACTCGTCGATGCCGGTGTCGGGTCGATCGACAACGGCAGATATCGGGGCGGCGAGCTACTGAACAGCCTCGCCGGGTACGGTATCGAACCCGGCGACGTCACGGACGTTATTTTCACTCACCTGCACTTCGATCATGTCGGCTGGGCGACCAGAAAAGGCAACATAGTCTTCGAGAACGCCACGTACCGGGTCCATCGGCTGGATTGGGAACATTTCGTCGAGAGTTCCGATGCCGAACCGGGTGCGAAGCGAAAGCTGAATCCTGTGGTGCCTCGGTTGGAGCTGTTCGACAGCGATGTGACGATCGCTCCCGGCGTTGTGGCCCGGCACTTCCCGGGACATACTCCCGGCACCACCGTCTTCATCGTGTCGTCGGAGGGTCGGACGGCTGCTCTCGTCGGTGATCTCGCCCATACCCCGCTGGAGTTCACCCAGCCTGATTGGGAATTCTTCTTCGATTTCTCGCGGGATCGAGCGCGAGCGTCCCGGTCAGATTTCGTGTCTGAATTCTCCGATACCGGCACCGCTGTATTCGCAGCTCACTTTCCGGATCTCCGCCCCGGCTACCTCACTACTCGGGACGGTCGTACGGAATGGACTTACGAAAAGAAAGAGACATTCTGACAATGGATATGAATCTACTCGGCAAGACGGTTCTCGTGACGGGGGCCGGCCGCGGGCTGGGTAAGGAGATCGGGCTGGCCTTCGCTGCCGAGGGTGCGAATGTGGCGTTTCACTACGGTTCCTCCGCGCAAGGCGCCGAAAACGCGGCCGAGGAGGCGATAGCTCTGGGAGTGAAAGCGATCGCGGTCGGAGCGAACCTGGCCGACAGGGAAGCGGTCCTCGGTGCGGTCGATCTGGTCAAGGACAGCTTGGGTCCCATCGATGTCCTGGTCAACAACGCCGCGGTCACCCAGAACAAGCCGTTCCTGGAATCTACCGAGGAAGATTGGGCTCCGCAGGTCGATATCACCGTGACCGGAACCCTTCGGATCACCCAGGCCGTATCCCGGCAGATGGTGGAGCATCAGGTGGAGGGGTCGATCGTCAGCCTGATGGGAGATTCCGGCCGGGTCGGCGAGTCGCGCCTGCTGGTGACGGCGACGACCAGGTCGACGACCCTCGGATTGACGAAGTCCCTGGCGAAAGAGCTGGCGCGGTACAAGATCCGGGCCAACGCGGTTTCCATCGCCCTCGTACAGACCGGCAGCCTCGACGAGCACACCGGCAATGCAGACGACGAAAAGATGAAGCGGATCCTGTCCGCATACCCGCTCCGGCGCTTCGGGCGGCCCGCCGACATCACGCCGGCGATCCTGTTGCTGGCCTCGCCTCGCTCGTCGTGGACGACAGGCCAGGTCTTGTCGGTGAACGGCGGGTATTCGATGCCATGAAAGAACTCGGTACAGGCGCCTACGAGGGAGTCGTCGGAAAGCGGGTCCGGCGTAAGGAAGACAGTCGGCTGGTCACGGGCCACGGGCGGTTCGTCTCGGACCTCGAATTTCCACGCATGCGCCACGTCGCGTTTCTGCGCAGCCCGCTGGCGCACGCGAACATCGGATCGGTCGATGTTTCCGAGGCTGCGGCTCTGCCCGGCGTCCGGAAGGTTTTCACAGGTGACAGGCCGGATTTCCGGTCGGTACATCTGATCGCGCAATCGGCTCTCCCGACATATGTGGAGACGGCGCAGCCTGTTCTCGCGAACGAAAAGGTGCGGTTCGCAGGCGAAGCGGTCGCCGCCGTTGTGGCCGACAGCCGGTACCTGGCCGAGGATGCACTGGAGCGCATTCGGGTGGATTACGAGGTGTTGCCACCCAGCGTCGACGCCATGGTGTATCCGGAGGTTCCGGTGCACGCTGAAGCTCCGGACAATGTCCTGCTCGCGAGAACCTTCACCGCGGGCGATGTCGATGAAGCCTTCGCGGGTTCGGCTGTCGTCATCGAACGTGAGCTGACCACGAACCGGCACGCCGGCAACCCGATGGAATGCCGGGCGGGCGTCGCGTTGTGGGACGCTCACGAGGACAAGTTGGTCCTGTACCTGGGTACTCAGATTCCGCATCTCGTACGGAACATGCTGGCGGAGCTGCTCGGACTGGCCGAAGGCAACGTTCGAGTCGTGGCACCCGACGTTGGTGGAGGCTTCGGTACCAAGGCTGTCCTGTACCCCGAGGATGTCGCGCTGTGTCTCATGGCTCGCGCCATGCCGGGCGTTCCCCTCAAATGGGTCGAAGATCGTGCCGAGCACCTCCTGGCCGCGGCGCATGCCCGTGATCACCACTATCGTATGAAGGCCGGATTCGGGCCGGATGGGACACTGCTCGCACTGGATGCGGCGGTCACCTGCAATGTGGGTGCATATTCGGTGTATCCGTGGACGGCCGGTATCGAGCCGCTGATGGCCGGCGGACTGTTGTCGGGCCCGTACCGGCTCGAGAACTACCGCTGCTCGGTGCGTGGTGTGGCGACGAACACGGCCTGTGCGGGTCCGTATCGGGGCGTCGCGAGGCCGGCAACGGTTTTCGCCATGGAGACGATGTTCAACGCCGCCGCCGCGCAACTCGGAATCTCCGACCTCGATATCCGTCGGCGTAACCTGATCCGGCCCGAGGACGTACCGTATCGGATGCCGAGTCGGCTCGTCGATGATTCCGGCACATATCTGGAGTGCCTGGCCAAGTGTGTCGTCGCGATCGATTACGACGCCGTTCGGGTCGAACAACGACGTCGGCGGACGACCGGCGAGAACCCTCTCGGTATCGGTGTTGCTTGCTACAACGAACTGACGGGGCTCGGGCGAGCCGCCGCGGCAGGCCCCCGAATGCCGTTCCGTACCGGCCATGACGCCTGCACCGTTCGAGTGGAGCCGGATGGCACGGTTACGGTCCTGAGCGGGGTGACCACGCAGGGGCAAGGTCTCGAGACCACGATCGCGCAGATCGTCGCGGACGCAGTAGGAGTCGGCTACGACGACGTCAACGTCCGGATCGGAGACACCAACGAGTCGCTCTGGGGTTTCGGTGCGTTCTCTTCGCGGCAGGCGGTGATCGGCGGTGGTGCCGCGCACCGCGCCGGGCAGATGGTACGGGAGCAGATCCTGAAGTTGGCAGCGCTGGTGTACGAGACCGCAGATCCGACTCTTGTCGCGGGTGAAGTGTGGGGATCGGACACCGAGAAACCGATCGGGACCCTGTCGGAGCTGGCGAGGATCGCCTACCTCGAATCGAACCGGCTTCCCGAGGGCATCGAGCCGGGCCTGCAGGCGACGACTTTCTTCGATCCGATTCGAGGAGCCTTCGCCGCGGGGGTGCAAATGGCCGTTGTCGAGATCGACCGGAGCACCGGAGAACTCAGGATCTTGAACTATGTCTGTGCTGAGGACGCCGGCCGGGTGATCAATCCCCAGGTGGTCGACGGGCAGATCATGGGGGCTTTCGCGCAGGGAATAGGAGGGGCCCTCTACGAGCATCTGATCTACGACGAGGGGGGAAATCTGTCGACCGGAACCCTGATGGACTACCTCATGCCCAGTAGCCATGAGATCCCCGAGTTGACGATCGAGCACGTGTCCCGGCCCGCGGACAATCCGCTCGGCGTCCGGGGTGTCGGCGAAGGAGCCACCTTGGGGCCGAATGCGGTACTCGCCGGCGCGGTCTTCGACGCAGTGGGTGTCGAGGTCACGGATCTGCCGATCACTCCGAACCGGGTATGGGGGGCGCTGCAATGATCACCGCGACGATGCGGGACGGCGTCGCGGTGATCACCCTGCGCCGACCGGAGAAGCGAAACGCGCTCGACATCCCACATTTGAACGAATTCACCGAGACCTTCAGCGGCACCCTCGACCGAGGGGTACGTACGGTCGTCGTCACGGGTGAAGGGCAATGCTTCTCCGCAGGCGCCGACCTCGGACAGGTTTACACCAGTGATTTTCGTGAGGCGCTGTACCGCGCGCTCCAAGCGATCACCGCGGCCTCGATTCCGGTGATCGCGGCGGTGAACGGTCCGGCGATCGGTGCGGGGACGCAATTGGCGATTGCCTGCGACCTGCGAGTCGCCGATGTCACCGCCAGTTTCGCCGTGCCCACCGCCAAGAACGGTCTCGCAGTGGATCCGTGGACGGTACGTCGCCTGGCGACGTTGGCCGGCGGAGCAACAGCATCCGCGATGCTGTTGGCCTGCGAGATCTTCGATGTACATGCGGCCGTTCAGCGGGGCCTCGCCGACCGCGTCGGTGACCTCGACGCCGCACTCCGGCTGGCCGACGAGCTCGCGACTTTCGCACCTCTGTCGCTGTCGTACTCGAAACGAGCTCTGCAGCGGTTACTGGAGCCCGAGGCCAGAGACGAACATCTGGTGGCGCTCTTCGAAGAGTGCTGGGGCAGTGCGGACTTCGCCGAGGCACAAATCGCACGCGTGGAACGGCGGACGCCGAAATTCATCGGAAAGTGAGAGAGGCCGAATGAAACCCGCACCGTTCGAATACGCGCGACCGGCGAGTATCTCCGAAGCCATCGACGCCCTTGCCTCCTCGGCCGGTGACGCCAAGATCATTGCCGGTGGCCAGAGTCTGATTCCTGTGTTGGCGATGCGTCTCGGTCGCGCGGGGCTGCTCGTCGACATCAATCGAATTCCGGGTCTCGCTTCGATCAGTCGGCACGAGGACAGTCTCTTCGTCGGTGCGCTCGCGCGACACCAGGCCATCGCCGAACAGCAAGACATGCCGCTACTCGCCGAAGCGGCAGCATGGATCGGGCACACCGCGATCCGGACACGCGGCACCACGGGGGGAAGTATCGCGCACGCCGATCCGGCTGCGGAGCTTCCGGTAGTGGCCGCGGCGCTGGAAGCGACTGTGCACGTCGTCGGACCCGAAGGCGAGCGGACGGTGGGAATAACGGACCTGTTGGTCGGTCCCCTCGAGAATTCGCTCGCGGAGACCGAGATCATCGTCGGCGTCACGTACCCGATGCCGTCCAGGTGGGGATTCGCGGAATTGTCACGTCGTCACGGCGATTTCGGTCTTGTCACCGTGGTGGCAGTCGAGGTCGAGGGGAAGGTGCAACTCGCGGTCGGTGGTGTCGGTCCGGTGCCGGTGCGGCCCCGAGAGGCCGAGCAGGTTCTGAACAATGCGCCGCTGTCCGGATCGGTGATCGAAGAGGCGGCGGCGCTCTCCGCCGCCGCGATCACTCCGAATTCCGACATACATGGCACAGCAAATTATCGGATCGCGATGACCAAGGAGTTCACCCGCCGTGCGCTTCTCGGTCTGACCCTCAGTGCCGCAAAGGACGCCGGATGATGCGAGTCGAATTCACGGTCAACGGTCAGCGGGAGACGGTCGAGGTCGAGCCGCGCCGGACGCTCGCCGATGCTCTACGCGAAGACCTCGGATTGACCGGCACCCACCTCGGGTGCGAGCACGGCGTGTGTGGTGCGTGCACCGTGCTGGTCGACGGGGGAGCGGTTCGCGCCTGCCTGATGTTCGCGGTACAGGCGGACGGGGCCTCGATCACAACGGTCGAGGGGATGGCCGGCGACGATGGCACGAAGCATCCTCTCCAGGAGGCGTTCTGCGACCACCACGGCCTGCAGTGTGGATTCTGTACGCCCGGAATGTTGATGTCGGCGCTTGATCTGCTGCACCGGGATCCCCATCCGACTCGCGAACGTATCAGAGAAGAACTGTCCGGCAATATCTGTCGATGCACCGGCTACACCGGCATCGTCGATGCCGTCCGAGCCGCAGCGAAGACCCTGGCGTCGGCGTCGGCCGACATCGACGAATAGCGCCGGTACGGCTGGCGCTTTGCCGGTGTCCCAACCCGTCCCAGAACAGGAATCACATCATGACCGTCGCCGATACAGCGAGCTTGCTTCTCCGCTTGACAGTCGGGCTCACTCTCGCTGCCCACGGCTGGAACCATCTTTTCGGTTCCGGAGGCCTGTCCGGCACGGCACGGTGGTTTGCCTCTATCGGACTGCGGCCGCCGAGGTTGCATGCCCTGGTCAGCGGCGCCGGCGAATTGTGCTGCGGGCTGGCATTGGCCGCCGGTCTGTTCACCGCGCTGGCTGCGGCGTTCGTGGTCGGCACGATGGCGGTCGCCGCGGTGACAGCCCACCGTGCCAACGGATTCTTCGTATTCAAGGACGGCTACGAGTACGTACTGGTGCTGGCTGTCGTTGCCGCGGTCATATCGCTGATCGGGCCGGGTCGGGCGTCGCTGGACGCGCTCATCGGGATCAGTTCATCGATGTCCGGTGTAGCCGGATTGCTGACTGCGGTCCTTGCGGGGGGACTCGGCGGCGCGGTTCTCCTGGCAACGTCATGGAGACCGAATCAAGAGCCGAAGTAGGGTGGGGCGTCATCCGGCCGACGCGTACCCGGCACCGCCGCTGCTACTGCGACGCCCACCGCGTGCGCGGCTTCGGTCAGCATATCGCTGTACTGTGACGACCGCCCCGACAGCAGCTGGTCTCCCACCGCGGCGAGAGTCAACGCCATCCGCGGCCGGTCGGAAGGCAGCGGGACCAGGACAGCCATACCGCAGATGCCTTCGATGGTCAGATCGCGCATGCAGAAGAAGCCGGCCATCGAAATCGCGTGCATGGCGGAGCGAATCCGATCCTCATCGAGAAGCGCCGGAATGTCGGTGACACGGCGGGCCCGTTCGTCCCGGGCATCCGCCATGATCTGCTCCTGCATCGAGTTCGGCATAGTGCTCATCAGGGCTATTCCCGCATGGGTGGCCGGCAAGGGCTTCGTGTCACCGACCCCCACCGTGTGGACGTGGACTGGGGAAGATCCCTGGCTTCTCGCGAGATAGTGCACCCGACGGTGGATGAGTGCGCCCGCATACGCCGTCACCGTGCTGCGGTCGGCCAGTTGTTCGGTGATCGCCGCGATGTGCTCGACCACGCTCCCGAACGGGTTCGGTGCGACCACACCCAGCCCGTATGCGGCGGGCCCGAGCCCGTAGCGGCGGCCCGTTCGTTGTTCGATCATTCCGGTATCGATCAGTTCCGCCAGAATTCTGTGGGCAGTCGGTCGCGGGAGGCCGGTGATTGTCGCGACATCGATCAACCGTGCGCCCACCGGTTCTCGGTCGGCGACCGCGCGCACGATATGCGCGACCCTGCCCACGACGCTCGCCCCTTGAGCGCTGGTCCTCATCCGAGTCTCCTCCCGATTCGAGTCCACTGAGCAGACTATGGTCAGTCGTAGTTCAGCTGGATGGAATTACTCGACAATAGTCCCGTAGCCATTGAGCCACAACATCATTACAGTTGACTCGAAGGTTGCTGCTGTGGAACTCTTGTACGAATCGGCGCTTCCGGACACGGAGTCTGCCTCTCGGGAGCGCTCAAAAGTCCGTTGAATGGACTTACCGGTGAGGAGAAATCACATGCCGCCATCCGCTGCAGTACCGCTGTCCGTCGAACGGAGCGTTGTCGTCGAAGGCGTCCGGGTGCGCTACTTCGACTCCGGTCCCGCGAAATCGGACCTGCCGCCGGTAGTGCTGGTGCACGGCACCGGCGGTACGACCTCGTCGCACTATTCGTTCGTATTTCCGATGCTCGCGGCGCATCAGCGTGTGATTTCGGTCGACTTGGCCGACACCCGGCACGAGGTTCTGGCGTTGAGTGATCTCGAGGCGCAGGTGGCGGCGGTGATTCGGGACGCCGTGACCGTACCCGTTACCCTCGTCGGTTACTCCTTGGGTGCCGTTGTCGCCTCGTCGCTGGCAGGGCGGCACGGTGCGCCGGTGGATCGCCTGGTGACCATCGCGGGATGGATGCGAACGGATGCGCAGCAGCGATTGCGCAACGATATCTGGCGCGAGCTCCGGGACAGCGGATCCGAATCGGCTCGGAAGTTCACGGTTTTCGCCGGCTTCGGTGGGGATTTCCTCGGAGAGCGCAAGAGCGGCGAACTCGAGGCCCTCATCAATTCGGTCGAGTTCACGCAGTTCCAATATCGCCAGATGGATCTCAACCGAAGGATCGACATCACCGAATCGGTACGAAATATTCGGGCGAAGGCGCTGGTCATCGGATGCCGGGACGACTACATGGTACCGGCGCGTCATTCTCGAATGCTGTTCGGCGCGATGCCGGACGCTCGGTACACCGAGATCACCTCGGGGCATGCTGTTGTTTTCGAACGACCGGCCGAACTGGTGCACTGGATCGGTGCGTTCAACGCCGATACCGAGCGTTATCCCGCGGGGGCGATCTTGTCGGCCGCTCAGCCATGAGTCTTGATTCGAAGTCGATACATCCCCCGAGCTCCGAAGGATAATTGTGACTGTCAACCATGGTACAGAAAACGATCCACTGTCCCTCGTCGACATCATCATCGTCGGCGCCGGCTTTTCCGGTATCGGGATGGGCGTTCGCCTGACGCAGCGTGATATGCGCTCGTTCGTCATTTTGGAACGAGCCGAGGATCTGGGCGGATCCTGGCGTGACAATATTTATCCCGGCGTCGCTTGCGATGTCCCGTCACCGCTGTATTCGTACTCGTTTCGAACAAATCCCGAATGGACCAGGCTGTACTCACCCGGAGCCGAAATCCATCGATACATCCAGCAGGTGGCCGTCGAAGCGGGGCTGGGTCCTCACCTGCGGTACGGGGCGGAGATGCTGTCGGCGCGATGGGATCCGGAAACGGCGCTGTGGACGGTCGAAACGCCGCGCAGCCGATTTTGCGGTCGCTATCTCATCACCGCGACGGGGCACCTCACAGATCCGAAATTTCCCGATATTCCGAATCTGGAAACCTTCCGGGGCGCGATCATCCACTCCTCGCGCTGGGACGCCGAACTCGAGCTGGAGGGCGCGGCGGTAGGTGTCATCGGGTCGGGTGCATCCGCGGCGCAGATCGTGCCCGCTCTGGCACCGATCACCGATCGTCTGGTCATGTTCCAGCGCAGTGCTCCCTATGTGATGCCTCGCAACGATCGCGAATTCACCGAAGCGGAGAAAAGCCGGTTCAGGCGGGACGCGGCGTCCATGGATGAACTTCGGCAGCGCATCTTCTGGACCGGTGAATACAACTTCGCCGCTCGCAGAATGGTGCCCGGTTTCCTCGAGGAGGCGCGCGCGGTCGCATCGAACCATCTTGCTGCCCAGGTGGTCGATCCGGCGCTACGCGAGATCATGACTCCCGACTACGAGATCGGGTGCAAGCGGGTTCTGCGCTCGGACGACTTCTACCCGGCGCTGACCCGTCCCGACGTGACCGTCGAAGGGTCGGCGCTCGCCCGCATCGAAGGTGGTCGTGCGGTCAGTGCCGCCGGCAATACGTTCGATCTCGACGTGCTGATCTTCGCGACCGGTTTCGAAACTTGGGATCTGCCGTCTTCCCATCTCGTCTTCGGCCGGAACGGTCGATCACTCGCCGATCACTGGTCGGAAGGCATGCGTGCCTACAACTCGACAACGGTTGCGGGATTTCCCAACCTGTTCATCCTGAACGGACCGGCGACGAGCCTGGGGCACAACTCGCTCATTTACATGATCGAGACCCAGATCGACTATGTGCTCGGAGCACTGACCTGGATGGAGCGCGCGGGCATCACCACCGTCGAAGTCGACGAGGCTGCCGAGCGGGCCTACGCGGACTATCTGCACGGACAAGCCCAGCAGACCGTTCTGCTCAACGGTGGATGCAGCAGTTGGTACATCGATCCGCGCAACGGTAAAGCCACACTCTCGTGGCCGGGCTTCGCGCATGCCTTCCGTGACCGCTGTGCCGACTTCGATCCCTCTGTCTACGTGACGACCGCCGCCGAGCCGGTCGGGACGGCACAGTAGAAAATCCTGGATTCCGGATCCAAAATTCTAGATTTGGCAGTAGGTTGGAGACATGGCTTCCTCTTCGGTGACAGCGAAACGGCTGCGCCCCTTCGATGAAAGCGGCGTGGTGCGCCGGCCGGACGGTGTACTGGCCTATTCGGATCTGCCGCCGTCGCTCGTTGCCATGCTGCGAACGAGCCGGGAGCGATACGGTTCTCGGTGCGCCGTCACAGACCTGAACGGCGCGAGCTATTCCTACGACGAGCTGTGGAAGGAAGCGGCTGCGGTCGCGGGCGGCTTGCGCGCTCAGGGGATCGGCCGGGGCGATCGTGTTGCCTTGTACCGCTCGAACGACGCGGCATGGGTGATCGCCTACTTCGCGGTACAAATGGCTGGTGGCGTGGTGGTTCCGATCAACACGCGGCTGTCCACTGTCGAGCGCGACAGCATCTGTGCTGATGCGGGAGTGTCCGCGAGCCTCGATTCCGGTCGATTGCCGACAGGTCCTGCCTGGACAGTGGACGACCTGGAACCTACCGAGATCGCCGCGTTGCTCTACACCAGCGGCACCACCGGCGAGCCGAAAGGTGTGATCGCCGAGCATCGCAATATCGTCTCGATATCGGAGACCCAAGGCCGGGTGACCGGCTATCGGGATGCCGTCGACCTGGTGAACCTGATCAGTGTCCCCCTTTTCCATGTCACTGGATGCAATGCGCAGATGATCGCCACCCTCCGGGCGGGCGGCACCGTCGTCATCATGCCCAAGTTCGATGTGCGTGGATTCTTGGATGCGGTGGAACAGTATGCGGTGACGGCCGCGATCGCGGTGCCGGCGATCTATGCGATGGTGCTCGCAGACCCGATCACATCCACCCGAGATCTGTCGACGCTCGAAAGCGCTCTGTACGGCGGTGCACCCATGTCGCCAGCGTTGATCAGCAAGCTTCGTGCGGCACTGCCCGGCTGCGCGCTCGGTAATGGGTTCGGCCTGACGGAGACGGCGTCCGTGTCCACCTTCCTGCCGGACCAATGGTGCGATGAGAGGCCCGAAACGGTCGGGTTCGCGACGCCGGTGGTGGAACTGGATCTACTGGAACCGGACGAGCACGGTGTAGGTGAGTTGCTGATCCGCGGTGAGAACGTCAGCCGAGGGTACTGGAACCGGCCCGACCTGGCCCGCAATTTCGCTGATGGCTGGCTGCATACAGGAGACCTCGCCCGGATCGATGACCAAGGATTCTGCGAGATCGTGGATCGCCGGAAAGACATGATCATCCGCGGCGGCGAGAACGTCTATTGCGTCGAGGTGGAGAACGTACTGGTAAGCCACCCTGCGGTATTGGAAGCAGCCGTCGTCGGTGTGCCCGACGAGGTCATGGGTGAGCGTGTCGGTGCAGTTGTCGTCACCGGGCCAGAGCGCGATATCGATGCCTTGGGTATCCTGCGTCATGCAGCCGAGCGATTGGCGAAATACAAACTGCCAGAGTTCATTTCGGTCACCGACGAGCAGTTGCCTCGTAACCCCGGCGGCAAGGTGGTGAAGGCTCGTGTGAAGGACCGGGACTGGGGAAGGATCGTCCGGCTCTGAGCTGCGGCGAGCCGGAACCAGCAGAGCGGCATCAAGCGGGCGGACTCCACTCGATGGAAAGAAGTGGCCGATGGACCGAGAAGAATGCTCACCGGATACCGAGATACCGATCGGGGGATTGGCCTGCGGCGAGTGCGGTCAACCCGCGATCGCGTTCATCCCCGGCAAATTCGTACGTCATCACGACCATGTCTGCTTGATCGGTGATCCAGCGGCGTCACGCAGAGTGCGGCCACCGGCATCGCACAAGCACCCTCGTTGATCAACTACCGGGTGGCGGGACGGAGTCGGGTAGATCGGTTGTCGCCTCGGCCCCACCGGCTGCCGACCGCTTCGTGTCCGCGACACTCGCTTCGGCCTGACCCGGACCGCCTCGATCATTACTGCGGTTTGCGAACGCCAGGAGTTGGCAAGAGATGTGTCGACGAGCATCCGTGCTGGTTCAGGTTCAGTAGGTCGTAGTGCCGAACCTCGCTGTCCTACGACCAGGCCGCGACCTGCTCGACGCTGCTACCGCCACCAGCGGGCCCGGACTGGCTGGGACTTCCATGTACTCCGGCACTCACAGCGGCTGAACTACGGCGAACTCGGGACGGGTCCAGCAGCCTCCCGGCGTTGCGGATACCGGGCCCGGTGCTGCCGAAAGGCAACAGTTTCGGCGGGCGCGACTACTCCGAGCGGCATAGTTCCGCACAGTTGGAGAGGTGTCGGCGCCTTACCCGGATCCGTGGACCAGTACAATCATACATATGGTGCACGTATGTCCAGAGGCTGGCCGAAGCCGGTGCGGAGTCATCGACCTCTTCACGGAGTCGGGTGTCTTCCCGGATTTCGACTGCTCCTGAGAAGATCCCATGGTGACTCGGCACATCGACAGGCGTACCGCTGATCTTCCGGCGATTACTCGCGAAGACGTTCGCGATGCGGCGCTAACCCTTTTTGCGGAAAAAGGATATCACGGGACCAGCCTCAAGGAAGTGGCCCAACGGCTGGGACTTCGCACGCCCAGCCTGTATAACCACATGGAATCCAAGAGCGCTCTGCTGAGCGAGATCGTGCTCGGAACGCTCGAGCATGTGGTGAACGACTACAACAGGGCGATGGCCAATGCGGACGGTCACGTCGCCAAGCTGCGCACCGCGACAGAGGTGTACGCACTTCACCACGCCACGTACCGCCGTGAGGCACTCGTCGTCAATCAGGACACGGTGCATCTGGAGGAGCCCGATCGGAGCGTCGCTCAGGATATCCGTCGTCGCCACGAGAAGGCATTTCGGCAGATCATCGTCGATGGTCGGCGCGAGGGCGTGTTCACGGTGGATTCGCCCAAACTGGCTTCCTTCGCGATCCGGGAGATGTGTGTGAGCATCGCCCGATGGTTTCGGGAGGACGGCGAGATGAGTCCGGAACAGGTGGCAAGACAATACGGCCTCTATGCCGTGAACCTCGTCGGTGCCATCGGGATACAGCCATCGGAGCGTCAACTGCCGTCGCTCCCATGACGACTACCGGTCCCTGTCGAACATGATCACCTGGCGGACGGACTGTCCGTCGGCGAGTTCGTCCATCGCGAGATTGATGTCCGACAGGCCGATACGTGAGGTGATCAGCTTTTCGACGGGTAACAACCCGTCCCGCCACATCTGGACATACAGCGGTATGTCCCGTTCCGGCACGGCGGAACCCAGATAGCTTCCGACGATGGTACGTGCGCCGGCGACCAGGCCCAGTGGAGAGATCTTCGCCACGGCGGCAGGCGCTGGGAGTCCGACAGTCACTGTCGTTCCACCTGCGGCCGTCGCGGCCACCGCCGTCTCGAAGGCACGAACGTTGCCCGCTGCTTCGATGACCACCGGTGCGGTGATGCCTTGATCGGAGATCTCCTGTGGCGAATATGCTTTCGCACCCGCCGCCCGAGCGTGGGCAAGTTTGTCCGGAAGCGCGTCGACGCCGATCACCTCGCCGGTTCGTAATGCCAGGGCGGTGATCAGTGCGGCCATACCCACGCCACCGAGGCCGACGATCATGACAGTATCGCCCGGGTTCGGTTTGCCGGCGTTGATGACCGCCCCGCCGCCGGTCAGAACCGCACAGCCGAGTACCGCGGCCACGTCGGGCGGGACGTCGTCGTCGATCGGAACGATCGACCTTCGATCGACCACCGCGTGCGTGGCGAATCCGGAGACGCCCAGATGGTGGTGCACCGCGATGTTGTCGCGATGCAATCTGGATCCGCCACCGAGTAGCGTTCCGGCATTGTTCGCCGCAGTGCCCAGGACGCATGGAAGTCGCCCGTCCGTCAG
This sequence comes from Nocardia sp. alder85J, assembly GCF_020176955.2. Lineage (GTDB taxonomy): Bacteria > Actinomycetota > Actinomycetes > Mycobacteriales > Mycobacteriaceae > Nocardia. Next base: position 423,748 of record NZ_JAIUCZ020000006.1, on the reverse strand, counting down.
GCACGCAGGACATACCCCGCACCGCGGCAGGAAGGTCATCACGACGCGCTGACCCACATCGAGGTCGGACACGTTCGGGCCGATCTCCTCGACACGGCCGGCCGCCTCGTGACCGAGCAGCATGGGGACCTGGCGGCGACGGTTCCCGTCGACCACTGAAAGATCCGAATGGCAGATGCCGGCACATTCCATGCGGATCAGCACTTCCCCCGGTCCCGGCGGGTCCAGTTCGAGCTCCACAACGGTAAGGGGCCGGGATTGGGCGTAGGGTCGTTCGCGTCCCATGTCCTGGAGGACGGCGCCTGAGATCTTCATTTCTGCTCCGACATATTCTCTCGGGATGATTTCAGCAAATGCCTGCGGATTTTTCCGGATCCGGTCCGGGGGATCTCCGATATTTCGACGAAATCGACCGGAATTTTGTAGCGAGCTAGTTGCTGCAGGCAATGATCGCGGAGGTCGTCAGGCACGATGTTCGTGCCGGAGGCAGGCACGACAAAGGCGATCGGGACCTCCCCGAGTGCAGGGTGGGGCACGCCGACCACTGCCACGTCGGCGACGGACGCCGCAGTGCTCAGTGCACCTTCGATCTCGGCCGGATAGATGTTCTCGCCGCCTCGGATGATGAGTTCTTTCGTACGGCCGCTGATGAACAGGAATCCGTTCCGGTCGCGGCGGGCGAGATCGCCGGTCCGGTACCAGCCTTCGTGGAGCACCGCGGCTGTGGCCTCGGGCAGATCGTGATAGCCGAGCATCAGATTCGGCCCTCGTGTCCAGAGCTCGCCCTCGGCGTCGCCGTCGACATCTCGGCCGGTAGCCGGGTCGACGAGCCGGACACACACCCCGGGAAGCGGCAGGCCACACGACCCTGCGGGACTTTCGCTGTCCGGCGGGCTCATGGTTACCATGGTGGAGGTTTCGGTGATGCCGTAGCCATCGAGTAGCCGAACGCCAGAAAAACTTTCGAATTCCCTGTTCAGTGGCGCAGTCAAGACCGCGCCGGCAGATATACAGAGCCGCAACCCGGGCGCGTGGAGTTTCCTCGGCCCGTTGGCGTCGAGTAGATACCGGAACATGGTCGGGACACCGGGAAACAGTGTCACGGCCGCATCTTCGAGGCGATCGAGAACCTGCGAGGTCGAGAACCGGGTCATCAATCGAGTGGTCGCTCCGGTCGCGACGACAGCCAGCACGCACAGAACGAGTGTGTAGGAGTGGAACAGTGGCAGCGCGGACAGCACGGTGTCCCCTGTGCGCAGGTCGATAATCGGTTTCCAGCAGGCGGCGACCACCCACAGGCAGCTTCGCTGGGACAGCCGAACCCCTTTCGGCCGGCCGGTCGTGCCCGATGTATACAGCATCCAGCACCACTCGTCCAGATCTGTGTGGTCACGAGGTGCGAGGCCGGCGATCGGGACCAGCAGGTCGCTGTATCGGACTATCCGGGCGTCGACCGGAGCCGAAGAGTGGTCGTGCCCGCCGACGACGATGACCAGCGCCACGGCCAGGTGCTCGGCGTTTATGACGGACAGGGTGGCATCCAGGTGTGACGCATCTGTGAGCACCGCCCGCGAGGAGGAGTCGCGCAGAACATGCGCAAGCTCCGGTGCGGTCATGTTCGGATCGGCACATACGGTGACGATGCCTGCACGAGGTGCGACTAGATAGCCCTCGACTGCCTCGACACAGTTGTCGAGAAACATCGTGATCCGATCTCCCACGTGGAGGCCTCGGTCCGCCAGTTGCGAAGCCACGGCCGCCGTTCGGTGGAGGAGCTGTTCATAGCTGATCGTGGTGCGGTCGTCACAGAAAGCTGTGACGTGGGGATGCTGCTCAGCGCGCTGCGCCAACAGAGTCGAGATCGGCTCGATGACGTCGGAACGAAACACCGTGGATCCTCTTACTAACTATAGTTTGTTCGTAAAGGCGAAGTGTTGGTTCAGTGGTCATAACGTTCGAGAGCCGTTCGGATGCCGGGCGGAATCGGCGTCGGCCGGCCGCTCTCCCGGTCGACGTAGACATGCACCCACCGGCAGCGTGCCGCGATCTGTGCGAGATCGGGGCGCAGCGGATCTTCGACATCGAACAGGCCGAGATCGTATGTCACGCTCGAGTTGCCCAAGCGTTCGACGCGTAGTCCGACGAGCACATCGTCGGGGAAGGTGACCTGTCGCAGGTAGCGGCAGCAGGATTCGGCCACGACCCCGGCTACGTCACCGGCCACGGGGTCGAAGCCGGTCTGCTCGATCACCAAGTTCCGATTGATGGCCGCGTCGAAGAGTTCGTAGTACACGGCGTTGTTGAGGTGGCCGTACATGTCGTAATCGGACCATCGTGTGGTCATGGACTGAGCCACGGCGAAGTCGGCCAGGCTGTCGCCGCGCTCTCCATTGCGCACTTCGGAGGTCATGTTCTCACCCATCCATCTGCTCGTTCCGACCTGTTGACACGTCGTCTCGACGCGACGTACGGTCGCATCCTAACGATTATTAGTTAGGTCCAGCTGTGGAACCGCACAACACGTTCCCGAGGCGATCCCGCGACCGAGCCGCGAGCTCGGAACGTCGTGGACCCTCGTGCGAACGACATCCCGCCGCCTCGCCGAACGACGTCGAACCACCTCGAAAGGACGGGACTGAACCGTGAACATCACCAGACTCGAGGTCTGGTCGAGGGCCTTGCTCACCGTTCGGGCGCGTGTCCTGGTCATCGTGTTGATTCCGAGTCTGGCGCTGTTCGGCCTGGGTGTCGCCGGTGCGTGGATCCTGGTCGAACGCGGCCTGCATGCGCGAGACTGGTCCGGCGACATCGAGCGCGGGATTCAGCCCGGGCTGGAGTTCATCAACGCCGCCCAGCGTGAACGCTCATTGTCGTTGTTGTTGCTCAGTGGTGGCGCGGTGGATCGGAACGACCTCCAGTCGCAGCGCCATCGGCTCGACGGCGTGCTGTCCGCGATCGAATCCACCCGGGCCGCTGTAGCGGAGATCGAACCGGGAGCCGCGGAGGACGCAAATTCGTCCTATATCGCTGCCCGAGACAGACTCGCAAACGTACGAACTCAGATCGATACCAACGGCTTGTCGATCGATGCGGCTGACCAGTTCTACACGCAACTGGTCGGCATCTCGATCGCGGCGACCGAGTCCATCGAACTGATTGCTCCGGACCCGGCGACAGCTGTGCATCTGACCACAGCGACGGGGCTGGCGAATGTCGTCGAAGCGATGTCGCACAGCAATGCATTGGCGGCCGCCGGCACGTTGAACGGGCCGCTCTCGGCGCCGCAGTTCTCCAGGTACAGCCGCCTGGTGGACTACTACCACGCCGAGGTGGACAGCCTCTCCGGTCAACTCACAGCCGATGAGCACAGGCAGCTCGAAAAGCTCGAAACCGAAACATCCTGGCAGCAATTGAGCCAGGTCGAGGATGCCTTGCTGCAGCACGGTGCCGGGGGGAAGCCCGTCGAGCTACCGATCACCACCGCCGAATGGCAGAGTGCGGCCGAAACAGTGAACTCCGGACTGTTGGAACTATGGAAATCGCACGTGAAATACGCGATGCGATTCGCCAATGATTCGGGCACCCGGACGATGAACAATTCACTGCTCGGCGGTGGCGTGATCGTGATCCTGGCGACCTTCGCCTTCGGAATCGCGCTCTGGTTGTCGGATCGACTGGTTCGCAGGCTACGCCGACTGCGGAACCGTACATTGGCGCTGGCGGAGGACGAACTGCCGGATCTGATGCGGCGTGCCGGGACGGGCAAGCCGATCGATCTCGATGCCGAGGTTGCCGAACTGGATTTCGGCCGCGACGAGATCGGCCAGGTCGCAAATGCGTTCAGTCGGGCTCATCGGGCGGCGGTGGCCGCCGCGGTGGCTGAAGCCAAGACACGCGAGGGGGTACGAGCAGTATTCCTCAACATCGCTCATCGCAGCCAGTTGATCGTCCATCAGCAACTCGCTCTGCTCGACGGCGCGGAGAACCAGCAAGAGGACCCGGTCATCCTCGACGTCCTGTTCCAGCTCGACCAGCTGGCAACCCGTGGACGACGCAATGCGGAAAATCTGATCATCCTGGGTGGCGAACGGCCGGGACGGCAATGGCGTAATCCGGTGGCCCTGCTCGAGATCGCTCGCAGTGCGGTCGGCGAGACCGAGGGATTTGCCCGCGTTCGCTTCGGCCGGGTGCCGGAGGTGCGCCTGGCCGGTACGGCGGTGGCCGATCTGATTCACCTTCTCGCCGAGCTCATCGACAATGCGACGTCTTTTTCACCACCCAATTCTCGCGTCGAGATCTCCGGCAGTCTCGTCGGCCGGGGTGTGGCCCTGGAGATCATGGACCAAGGGCTGGGCATGCCTCAGGACGATCTCGATCGCATCAACGCAATGCTCAGCCGCCCGCCGGATTTCGGCATCGCCGAACTGTCCAGCGATTCCCGGCTCGGCATGTTCGTCGTCGCCCGACTGGCTGCCCGCCACGGCGTCGGAGTTCGTCTCGCTGAATCCGACTATGGTGGTATTCGCGCGATCGTGTTGATCCCCACCCCTTTGGTCGTCCAAACGGATGCACCCGAACAGCGCTTCGATGATCCCACCCCGACGGCTGTGAGATGGTCTCCACCCGCCGGTATCCGTCCCGACGACCACGATTACGGGCACGCCGCGGACCCGGGGCCCAGCCGTACGCGTTCGCTCGCCCTCGAGGACGCCCGCCGTGCAATCCCCGCCGAACCGGTGTTCGAACCGCCCGCGCAGCATCGGACCCGCGGGCAGACCGAGCCGCCGGACCAGCCGGATTGGCTTCCCGGCGACGGCCGGCCGCCGCTTCCGCGGCGCCGTCGGCAGGCAAGCCTCGCACCGCAACTGGCCGATTCCGAACCGCCGTCCATGCTCGAGCCGACCGGACAGGCCGAAGATCGGTCGCCGGATGACGCGCGCAATCGGTGGTCTGCAATCGCTACCGGGACCAAACAGGGCCGCCATCCCCAGACGCCGGGGCAGCGCGGGCATCAAGTCGGCAACAGCGACGAGCGAAAGAACAACGGTGACTTCTTCCCGCGGCACTAATCTCGATTGGCTACTGAACGAACTGGTGCGGCAGCTCGCCGGCGTTCGGCACACGGTTGTGCTGTCCACCGATGGACTGCTGCTCGGGCAATCCACCGCGATGTCCCGCGAGGATGCCGAACATCTGTGTGCTCTGGCTTCCGCGCTGCAGGGACTTGCGCGCAGTACGAGCCGTCGATTCGGCGGTGGAGCGGTCCGGCAGACAGTCGTCGAGCTCGACGATGCGATGTTGTTCGTCACCACGGCGGGGACCAATGCCTGCCTGGCGCTATTGGCCGATGATTCCGCGGACCTCGGCATGATCGCGTACGAGTTGAATCAGACGGTGAAGCGGGTGGGTGCGGTCCTGGCCACAGCCTCGCGTGTTCCGGCGGACCGGCACCCGGGCTCGGGTGTGCCATGATCGATCCGCGCAAACCATGGTTCGACGAGGCGGCCGGCCCGCTGGTACGGCCGTTTGCCGTGACCCGCGGGCGCACTCGCAGTGTACGACCGGATCTCGGGATGCTGACACAGGTGATGACGACTCAGGTCGAGCCGGATCTGCGCCGGCTGGAACCCGAATATCGTGAGATAGTCCGTTTGTGTGAGCGCCCGCAGTCGATAGCCGAAATTTCCGCGCGATTACATCTGGTCCTGATGGTGGCAAAAATCCTCGTCGGGGACCTGATCGCTGATGGTTACCTGGTTTTCCGGACCGCGGCAGAGGACCCCAGTACCGATATCGATATGTTGTGGGCAGTGTTGAATGGCATCAGAAAACTATGACCCTGCCGCACCCGCGGTGCCGGCAGTGTCGGTGAAAATCCTCGTCGCCGGAGGTTTCGGGGTCGGCAAGACGACAATGGTCGCCGAAGTAAGCGAGGTTACCCCGCTACGCACCGAGGAGATCATCAGCGAGTTGAGCGAAGGTGTCGACGATCTGACCGGTGTGCAGGAAAAGTCGACCACAACCGTCGCGTTCGATTTCGGTCGTATCACCCTCGATCGGGAACTGGTTCTCTACCTGTTCGGTACTCCTGGGCAGGAGCGGTTCTGGTTTCTCTGGGACGAATTGTCCACCGGCGCCCTCGGAGCGGTCGTGCTGGTGGACACGAGGCGTCTTCCCTCGTCTTTCGCGGCCATCGACTATTTCGAACGTCGCGGTCTGGCATTTGTCGTGGGGGTGAACTGCTTCGAGGGTGCACCCCGTTACATGGCTGAGGAGGTCCGGGAGGTACTCGACCTCGATCCGCACGTACCCGTACAACTGTGCGACGTGCGAGACCGGAACTCAGCAAAATCGATCCTCATCACGTTGATGGAGTACTTGATCAGCCGCGTTCAGATTCCCGATTCGGCTCGCCGCTGATCAGGCACGTGATTCGGGTGCGGCTGGTTCCAGCGGTGCCACGGCGGCCATCGTCCGGTTCAGTATCGGCGACAGAGCGGTGGTTCCGCCCTGCGCAAGCCAGGCGGCCTGCGCCGAGTCGAGGCAGGCGAGGGCCGCGCCGGCCAACGCGACCGGCCGCGGATCAGGCCCCGAATCGGTCCAGGCGGGCAGTCTCGAAGCGATGGCCGGCGCCAGAAGCTCACACCATCGTGATTGCTTTTCGAGATGGCGGGCCTTGAGGGCCGGGGCCTCCTCGAGCATGCGGAGAAGAGGAAGTGTGCGTTGCGGATCGCGATCGTTGTGCTCGACGATGATGGCGAATGTCTCACGCAATGCGCGCCACGGATTTTCGTGCGGAGGCCGCTCGGCTAGACGTGCTGCCAGCGACTGCCCCATCGCTTCCAGATTGCCGAGAACGACATCTTCCTTGGAACCGAAGTAGCGGAAGAAGCTCCGCTTCGACAGCCCGACCGTCGCAGCGATCTCCTCGACTGTCGCGGAGTCGTAACCTTTGGCAGCGAACACATCCAAAGCGGCGGCCATCAATTCCTCGCGCACTGCGTTGCGGGTGCGGGCGCGGAGGCCCATCGGTTCGTCGGAGTCCACTGCTTCAGGGTATCCGATGCCGAAACTGTCACTTCATGCCGGATTCGGCGTTCGCTCGGGACATGGTAAGGCAGCGCGGCGCCGGGCCCGAACCGCACTGTTTCGCAGGCGGTTCCGACCCGGCAGCCCTCGACGCCGCGGTCAGCCGACGAGAAGTCCGCCGTCACACTCGAAGATCGACCCGGTGACGTAGGAAGAGTGATCACTCGCCAGAAACAGCGCGACATCAGCGATCTCACGAAGCTGACCGAGGCGGCCGAGTGGGATCGTCGCTAGCAGGCTCTCCTTCTTGGCGGCCGTGTCGATCAACCTGTGGGTTCCCTCGGTGCCGGCGATGAAGCCCGGCGAAATGGCATTGACCCGCACTCCGTGCTGTCCCCACTCCGCTGCCAGAACCTTCGTGAGCATGTTGACACCGGCCTTGGCCGCGCCGGCGTGCACCTGTTCGACCATCGGCTTGACCGCTTGAGGTGCCGTGATCGAAATAATCGACGCGCCGGGCGTTCGCAAGTGCTCGTGTGCGTGCCGGAGGACATTGAACGTACCGATGAGGTCGATCTCGATGACCGTCCGGAATCCGTTCGGCGAAAGCTCACTCGCGGGAGCGAGAAAGTTTCCGGCCGCACCCGACAGCACGATATCGATCGTGCCGAAGCGCTCCCGGCAGGCCGCAAGTGCCGCAGCCACGGCGGCCGGGTCTCGCACGTCCCCCGCTGCGAAATCGGCGACGCCGCCTGCTTCGGTGATGCTACGGGTCGCCTCGTCGAGCTTCTCCGCCGAGCGGCTCATGAGCATCACCCGCGCACCCTTCTCGGCGAAGCGTTGCGCGATGGCGAGGTTGATACCGCTCGAACCGCCGGCGACGAACGCAACGCGGCCGGCGAGAAGTCCGGGTACGAACGCATCGGCCGGGGTCGGCCGTTCGATATGATCAGACGACATTTTCGCCCTTGTCTCCGCTGGTGGTCGTCGGCACTCGGTACCTCACAGCCACTGATCGAACTGGACGATGTTGCCGTCCGGGTCGACGCTCATGACGGTGAGAACCTCGTGATCGCCCTCGGGCTCGGCGTTGGCCTGTCCGTCGCGGAGGCTACCGTCGCCCCAGACCTCGTAGCCGGCGTCGCGGATACGACGGACCATGTCCGGCAGATCGTCGGTGAGGAAGGAAAAATGGTGAACCCCGACCTGGAAGAGTTCGGCCGGCTGCCCGAACGGGGCGCGATCCAAGTGGGAATCCAGCACGATGTAGGAGGAGCCGGGCCCTTCGGACCATCGTAGGTAGCAGGCGCGACGGTCCTTCGGATGCTCGCCGCCGCTCTGTTCGCGTCGGTCGACCGTGAGGCTCAATCCGAGCGCATCGCGGTAGAACGCCAAGGATTTCTCCATGTCGCGGACACCGATGGCAATGTGGGAGACGCCGGTAACGGCCATGTCGTTCTCTTCCGGTAGGCGGGATAGCGAAATCAGAGGTCCAGGACGAGGCGTGGCCCACGTGAGCGTGACACGCAGATCATCATGCAGTCGTTGCGTGCCTTTTCCGCGTCGCTGAGGATGGAGTCACGGTGATCGGGCTCCCCCTCGAGCACAACCGTCTCGCAGGTACCACAGACCCCCTCCTCGCAGGAGGAAAGTGCGTCCAGGCCTGCGGCCTCCACAACCTGGAGGATCGATTTGCCCGGAGGTACCGTCAAGGTCAGATTGCTCTGTTCGAGATGGATCTCGAACGAATCGCTGCGAATCGGCTCGGTGAGCGGCTTGGCTGTGAAGCGCTCCAGGTGTAGCACGTCGCCGGGCCAGAAATCGCAGCGCTGTTCGACGGCTGTGAGTAGATTTTCGGGGCCACAGCAATAAATGAGAGTTTCCGGCTGCGGCGTGCCGAGGATCGAATCGAGGTCCAGAATTCCGGACTCGTCCTGCGGCTGCACCGTGACTCGCGACCCGTACTGCTCGAGTTCGGCGAGGAAGGCCATGGTCGCCCGCCGCCGCCCGCCATAGAACAGCTGCCAGTCCGCGCCCGATCGATCGAGCTCCCGAACCATTGCGAGAATGGGAGTGATACCGATGCCACCCGCGATCAGCAGGTATCGAGGCGCAGGAACGAGCTCGAAGTGATTGCGCGGCCCGCGAATTCGCACGGTCCGGCCGGGATGCAAGTTTTCGTGCACGGCGATCGACCCGCCGCGGCTCGCCGGTTCACGAAGGACTGCGACTCGCCAGACCGACCGATCGGCGGGATCCCCGCAGAGGGAATACTGTCGCACCAGCTCATCGCCGAGGATCAAGTCCACGTGTGCACCCGGTTCCCACGAGGGGAGCTCGTTGCCCTGGGGATCCCGTAATTCGAGGACGGACACGTCCTCGGTGGTGTCGTCACGCGTGGTGACAACGAGATCGATTTCGTATTCCGTTCCGAACCCGGCGGCGGGATCTTCCTGAACGGCCTGAGAACTTTGCATATCGTGCTCCGAGTACATCGAATTGTCGGGCCGGAGTTCAATGCGTCGCTTCGACGCGCTCTCGAACCCGGCGCGCGAGGCCGGTGGCCTCGTCGCTTGCCAAGGGGTGTTCGGTGGCGTCTACCGCATCCTGCAATTGCGCGACGCGCGATGTACCGACGAGGACGGCGGTAATCGCCGGCTGGGCGAGAACCCACGCAATGCTCAATGTGGTGGCGCTGATATCGCGGCGGGCTGCCTCCTCGACGACGACGCTCGCACCCTCGCGCATCGGTGTGTTGAAGAACCGTTCGCGATAGACGGCTCGCGAGCCCATGCGACTCGAGGCGTCAGGGGCGACGCCGTCCTGATAGCGTCCGGACAACAGCCCACCGGCCAAGGTTTGAAACGCCAGTACTCCGACGCCGGCGGCCTCGGCCGCCGGAAGCAACTCGCTCTCGGCCCCACGACTGAGCACGCTGTACGGGATCTGCTGGGACTGGAACCGTACCAATCCCCGAGCATCCGACAGCCACAGCGAACGATACAGCTGCCAGGCTGCCCAGCCCGAGCAGCCCACGGCGCGAACCTTGCCGGAGCGCACCAGATCATCGACGGCCGCGAGGGTTTCCTCGATCGGTGTGATCGGGTCGAAGAGATGAACCTGGTACAGGTCGACGTAGTCGGTTCGCAATCGGCGGAGGCTGCTCTCGATGCCGGCCACGATGTGTTTACGGGACAGTCCACGATCGGTCGGGGCGATTCCGTTCTGCCACCGCGCGGAATGATCGATGAGGTGCGGATTCGCCGCTGTCCGCAGCGCGCTTTCGGTATCGCCGACGCGGGATCCGACTTTCGTGCACAGCACGAACCGATCGCGTTTGGCACCCAGCGCTGATCCGAGGATTTCCTCGCTGCGACCCTGCGCGTAGACGTCGGCGGTATCGATGGCCGTGATTCCGGAATCGGACGCGGCGGCGATGATGTCCGCCGCGGTTGCGGCATCGACGGTGTCCCCGAATGTCGCGGTGCCGAGTACGAGCTCGGAGATCAGCATGCCGGTACGGCCCAGCGGGCGATACCGCACTAGACGTCCGCTCGACTCGGCGGGTCCTGTGGGTCTCCGGGCAGGGAACTCGGCGCGACCACAGGTAGCGGGCCGGTCGGCTCATGAACAAGGGTGCCGCGCTCACGCATGTCGTTGACAGCGTTCACCAGGATGATGAGCGCCTCGACACCCGCCGGGTTCCCACAGTAGAACGCGGTCTGCAAGAAGACTTCCGCGATGACCTCCGGCCGCATTCCACCGCGGAGCAGTCCGCGCACCCGGGTCTCCAGCTCGTGCGGCCGATTGAGCGCCGACATGATAGCCAGATTGACCAGGGCTTTGGTCGGGAAATCGAGCACCTCGTCCCTGGCCCAGATCTTCTGATTCGGGTCGTTCATGATTTCGCTGTGCGGCACGGACAGCGGCGAGGCCCGCCGGGCCAGGAATCGCCGCAGCGATACCTCGTCACCGAAGATCCACTTGCGCAGCTCATCCGAGTCGAGATCGAAATCCATTGTTCCTCCTCTGTGGGTGGGTCGGGTTGTCCGGTCAGGTTCCGGCCAGTCGGGCGACGACCGGTGCGAACTCAGCGATCGCCTGATCGCGGACGGTGATGTAGCTGAACCCGTAGCGCTCTCGCCGCTTCTGCAAGTCGTCGCAGATCGCGTCGACGTCTCCGACGAGGGCATGCGGATGGTCGATAATGTCGCTGGGCCCGAGCCCGAAGAAATCACTGAATCGTTCGGCGCCGGCCAGCCTGGACGCGGTGACGTTCAGGGCTGCGATGCCGATTTCCAGAGTGGGCTGGTCGGCACGATCAGCGGCGGCCTGTCGCACCCAGCGGACGCGTTCATCGGTCAGGTCGGCCGTCGACGAGCGCGGACCGGCGCTGTCGAGTCGGCCCGAGCCGTTGTTGAAATTGAAGGCCACGATGTCGGCTTTGCTACCAGCGAGTGACAGTACTTTTCTGCCGCCGCCGCCGATCGCGATGGGCGGCCGTGGCCGCTGTACCGGGGCGGGTAGCGCTTCGAATCCGTCGGCGTGCACGCCGGCCGTCCCGTTCACGCCGACGGCTCCGCCCGCGAAGCATGCGTGCATCAGGTCGATCACCTCACCGAGACGGCGGATACGTACCCCCGGCCGATCGAAAGTGACCCCCATCGCCCGATATTCGGACTCGATCCAGCCCGCACCGAGGCCTACCTCGAGCCGGCCGCCGGACAGCACATCGATCGTCGCCATTTCCTTGGCCAATACCACCGGATTGTGGTAGTCGACGCACAGCACGCGAAATCCGATTCGGAGCGTGGATGTCGACATGGCGGCCGCCGTCACGGCGGGAATTGCCGCCAGCGGCTGGGCCGGGTGGTTCGCCGCTGACATGGCCGCTCCCGGCCCCGGGTAGTGGTCCGTGTACAGCAGCGACGAGTAACCGAGGTCCTCGGCACGGCGCGCTCCGTCGACGAGTTCGTTTGCCGTGGAAGCGCTTCCGGCCCGGACACCGAATCTGAACGGCTGGGTCGTACTGTTCGGTCGCGATGTCATCGACGAGCCTGCCGAAGTAGCTCACGGGTCGCCGCCGCCGTGGTAGCCGCCGCTTCGTCCAGAGGCAGGGCGCGAAGTTCATCGGACAGGATCTCGACACCGATCGTCGCGTCGGACCCGGTGGCATCGATCGCGCGTAGCAGGGATTCGAGCGGCAGCGCGCCCCGGCCCGGCACGCGTCGGGCGGTGCGTGTCTCGACGATCAGATCGGTCGCGGGCTCGGCGACGGCATCGGAAATCTGCAGGGTCACGAAGCGATCCGCCGAAACCTTCTCGAGGTCCGCCAAGCGGGATCCGCCGCGGAAGAAATGATAGGCGTCGACCACCAGGCCGCCGTTCGGCCGATCGGCCCGGTCGACGATGGCGGATGCCTGATCGATCGTGGCGACCGCCATGAACGGCATGAATTCGAAGGCGACGCGCAGGTCGTGGTCAGCCGCCATGTCGCACAGTTCGGCAAAGGTGGCCGCGGCCGCGTCGAGGTCGATGTCCGTCCCCGGTGGCCGGGCGATCACGACGTTTGCGTGCCGGGCCCGGAGCCGTTCGCCTGCCTCGAACATCGAGCGTGCTGCCATGCGTTCGGTGTCGGTGAGTACGGGACTCACACCGAGGGTCTCGATCTCGGCGACGGAGATGCCGTGCCCTGCGGCGACCGTCGCGAGGTCCTCGAGACTGCGGCCGTCCGCGGTCGATGCCTCGACGTCGAACAAGGTCATCCCGATCGCCGCGTAGCCGGCCGCGCTCGCCGCCCGGATCCGGTCGTCGAAGGAGTGTCGCGCCCGCTCGCCGTTCGGTGCTCCTGACAGTGTGTAGAACGAGGCCAGAAGGTCGTTACGACCCAGCGGCGGTTGTGTCGTCATATCGTCCATCGTTTCTACTGCGCTGCCTCTGCGTCCGAGGGAGCCGATGTCGCCCGTTGGATGTGCTGATCAGCCAGGGCCTTTCCCTCCGGATCGTAATAAGGCAGGATGCAGGATGCAAGAATCTGACGGAAGGGAAGCTATGTCGACATATCGGAACGACGCCCTGATCGGCCGGCGGGCTCTGGTCACCGGCGGCAGTCGCGGTATCGGTGAGGCGATCGCGCGGAGGCTCGCTGCGATGGGTGCGTCGATACTTCTGGCCTCGAACGACGAGCCGGGAATGCAGCGAGTCGCGGCGGCCATCGAGCAGGACGGTGGCAAAGCCGACCATGCGCTGATCGATCTGCTCGACGCGGAAGCGATCGCGCAGTTCGCCGCGACCGCCGGCGTGGTGGACATCCTCGTCAACAATGCCGCACCCGGTCAGGGACGCGATTCGTTCCTCGCTACCACGGATGCGGCCTGGGATCTGCAACTGGACATCATCCTGCGCGGAGCGGTGCGGCTGATCCAGCCGATCGGCAGGCAGATGGCCGAACGCGGCAGCGGCGCCATCGTGAATATTTCGTCCATGTCGGTGCGAGATGCCGCTCCGTTTGCGGCCCCGTATGCCGCCGCCAAGGCCGGCCTCGAAGTGGTGACCAGGGTGGCCGCCCTGGAACTGGGGCCGCGTGGCGTGCGTGTCAACGCGATCCGGCCGTCGTTTGTGCCGACCGAGCGGGTCGCGCATCTCGCCTCGGATCCGGAATTTCTCGCGCGTGCCGCCACCCAGGTGCCGTTGGGCCGACTGGCTACAGCCGATGACATGGCCGACGCCGTCGGGTGGCTCGTCTCCGACGCCGCCTCGTTCATCAACGGTGAAGTGATCACCGTGGATGGCGGGATGGCGGCAGGGCATTGGCGCCCGGCTCCGGCCAAGTGACACCATCGGGGCTGCTCAGGCGCGATCGGCCGTGATATCCTGGATTCAGGATACTTCCCTACCGCTCGCGGACGGCTCCGCGAACCCAGATTTCGTATCCAGAATTCACGCTTACGCGGCGGGCTGCCGCAACCCGAGGAGACAACATGGCTGTTGAGTCCATCAGCATCGGATGTGGGTCGGCGGACGCCGCCGAGCGGCTCGATTGGCCCGTGGAGCTGGCCGAATCCGGTTTGGTGTCGTACATGGGCTTCGATTCGCTGGCCGAGCGGACCATGGCCTTCGCCCATGCCCGGAAAATGGCCAACCCAGCCGCCGGTTACAACGAGTATCTGCCGAGGACCATCCCGGCGTTCGGTCCGTATGTATCGCGCGGCGGCCGGATTGTCACCAACCAGGGTGGTGCGAATCCCGAAGCGGCCGGAAATATGATCGTCGACGAGTTGCGCAAGCTCGGCTACGAAGGAATCAAGGTCGGGATCGTTCGCGGCGACGACTGTCTGGATCTGGTGCGAAGTCAGGACCTGGAGCTTCCCGAGATCGGCTCCACTGTGGGCGAACTGGGCGATCGTGTGGTGGGCGCTTACGCGTACATCGGAGCTGAGCCGGTGGTCGAGGCGCTCCAGCAGGGTGCGGATTGGGTCATCGGCGGACGTCTCGCCGACCCGTCCTGCTATGTCGGCCCGATTTGTCACGAACTGGGCTGGGCCCTGGACGATTGGGAGAAGGTGGGCATCGCGACCGCGGTGGGCCATCTCCTGGAGTGTGGCCAGCATGTCACGGGAGGCAACTTCGTCGATCCGGGCAAACGCATGCTGCCCGGCATGGAGAAGCTGGGCTTCCCGTACGCGACGGTATCGCAGGACGGGACGTTCATCGTCTCCAAGACGCCGAATACCGGTGGCGGCGTGACACGCGATACCGTGCGGGCCCAGCTCAGCTACGAGATCCACGATCCGGCTCGATACCTCACTCCCGACGTCACCGCGAATCTGCGGGAAGCGGTCATCGAAGATCTGGGCGACGACCGAGTACGGGTCAGCGGGATCTCCGGTACCCAACGCCCCGACCTGTTGAAGGTGCTCGTCGGTGTCGACTGGGGATACCGAGTGATCGGACACACCATGATGGGTGGGCCGAACGCCCTGGCACGGGCGAAGTTCACCGAGGAAATTCTTCGCAAGCGGTTCGAGCGCTACGGGGATGCGATCTTGGCGACCCATTTCGGCTATATCGGGTACAACGCCCTGTACGGCGATGCTTTCACGACTGTCGAGCCTGCCGAAATCATGTTGCGCGCTTCGGTTCTGGTGCGGGACAAGGAGGCTGCCGACGCGATCGCGGAGGAGGTCGGCAAACAGGTCGTCTGGCTGACGGTCGGGCAGGGAGGGACCGGTCTGACCCAGAACTCCCGCCATATCGCTCCGACCCCGGTGTACCTCCCGCGCGATCAGTTCAAGTTGACCGCCGAGGTCATCACGGTCTGATCCGGGTCGGGCCGAAGTCGTTCTACGCCAAGGGGAATCGAGTGTCAGTCGCTACGCAATCCGTCGGAGAGGCCGTTCGGCCACCCGAGCCGGTCGAACGCTTCCGAAGTCGGGTGCGTGAGTTCCTGGTATCCAACGTGCCTCGCCGCGCTCCCGCTCCGGAGGACGAAGGGGTGGCGACCGGTGGGGTACATTCCTCCACCGCGGATTTCGTCACCGCAGTGAAGTCGTACCAAGCCAAGTTGTTCGACGCGGGCCTTGCCGGCCTGACCTGGCCAGTCGAATACGGTGGCCAGGGACTGGGCGCGGTCTATCAGCGGGTCTTCAACGAGGAAGCGGCCGAATTCGAGGTCACGAGCAGGATCGTGGGTATCGGTCTCGGTATGTGCGGTCCGGCCATTCTGGCTCACGGTACCGACGCGCAGAAGGCTCGCTATCTTCCGCCACTGTTGCGTGGTGACGAGATCTGGTGCCAATTGTTTTCGGAGCCCGCCGCGGGTTCGGATATCGCCTCGGTCAGGACCCGAATCCGGCGGGAGGGTGACGGCTGGGTGGTCGACGGTCAGAAAGTATGGTCGTCGGTCGCTCATCACGCCCAATTCGGGCTTCTCCTCGGGCGGTCGAACACCGGTGTGCCCAAACATGCGGGAATGAGCATGCTCATCGTCCCGATGAACGCGCCCGGCGTGGAAATTCGCCCGCTACGGCAGATGGACGGTGGGGCGAACTTCAACGAGGTGTTCCTGACCGACGTGCGCCTGCCGGCAGAGGCTCTCGTCGGTAACGTCGATGAAGGCTGGGCCGTCGCGAGGACCACATTGTCCAACGAGCGCTTGGCCGTCGCAGGTGGTCGTCAAGGCAACACCAGCATCGTCGTGCCGCTGATCGAGCTGGCCAAGAAAATGGGTGGCGTGCGAGATCCGCTGCTACGCGATCTGCTCGTCCGGCTCTACAGCTGGGACCTCGCTCTGCAGGAATTGCAGGCCACCGCTCGTGCGGCGCGCGAGGCCGGGTTGCCGCCGGGACCCGAGGGTTCTGTGGCGAAGTTGTTGAACACCCGCCTGCAGAAGGGCGTGGCCGACGCTCGCATGCGGCTGATCGGGATGCGGGCGATTGCCTGGGACGACGACGATCTGGTTGCCGCCCATGCTGCGGGCGCCTGCCTGGCCTCGCCCGCGGCGAGCATCGGCGGCGGCACCGACGAGGTACAGCGATCGATCGTCGGGGAGCGCATTCTCGGCCTCGCCCGCGAGCCCGCGGCCGACACGGGAATCCCGTTCCGGGATCTGCCCCGTGGCTGAAACGGCCTTTCGTGAAGAAGTAGGAGAACAAGGCGTGAAGGAGAAGGCACGGTGACGGTCACGGCGACACGAGACGCGTCCATGTGGCAGCGTGGATCGTTCGAACCCGAGCGGCGCGCGGTGGTGGAACCGGACGGCAAGGTCTTCACCTACGGTGATCTGCAGCAGCGGATCAACCAGTGGTCGAATGCGATTCTCGAGGTGGGAGTGCCACCGGGTGCTCGCGTGGCCTTGGCGTCGCCCAATTGCTTCGAATGGCTCGCGGTCGTCGGCGCCTGCCTGCAGATCGGGGTCCGGTGCGTTCCTGTGAACTTTCACCTGACCGGGGAAGAGATCGCGTACATTGTCTCGGATTCGGCCGCCGCGATGCTGATCGTGCACCAAGAGCTGGCCGAGGTCGGTTCGCATGTCGCCGAGGTTTCGGGTCTGTCGGGTAACGCCCTGGTCGCGATCGGCGAGATGGATGGTTACTCGGCGCACGAGGAACTCCTCGCGGCGCAATCGAAGGACCGGCCTCATCGGTTGATGCCCGGCGAAAAAATGTACTACACATCGGGGACGACAGGCCGCCCGAAAGGTGTGCTGCGCCCCATGCCGACCGCCGACGACGTGGACACAGCTGCCGTTGCCGCAGCGAAGAAGCTGTTCGCCGACACCGGCCGTTTCCCGGACGGCAGCGGTGCGGTCCTGGTACCCGGCCCCCTCTATCACGGCGCACCGCTCGGGTCCGCGGTCGGCGCGTTGCATCTGGGCCAGACTGTGGTGCTCATGGGTAAGTGGACGCCGGAAGGCTTTCTGGATTCGGTCAGCCGCTATCGGGTGACGTCCACGACCATGGTGCCGACCATGTTCGAGCGCCTTCTCAAGCTGCCGGAAGACGTCCGGAAGTCCTACGACGTCTCGTCGTTGCAATCGGTGACGCATGCGGGCGCACCCTGCGCGCCCGGGACCAAACGGGCCATGATCGAGTGGCTGGGTCCGATACTGAACGAGTATTACGCTGCCAGCGAAGGCGGTGGCACGAGGGTGACCAGCGAGGAATGGCTACAACGGCCCGGCACTGTCGGCCGGCCGACCACCACCGGTGGTATCCGCATCCTCGACGACGAAGGCACCGTGCTGCCACCGAATGAGCCCGGACGTGTCTTCATGAAGCTGAACCGGCCCTTCGAATATTTGGGGGACAAGGACAAAACTGCTTCGGCGATCTCGGACGGCTATTTCACAGTCGGCGATATCGGTTACGTCGATGACGACGGATATCTGTTTCTCTGTGACCGCTCCGCCGACACGATCATCTCGGGGGGTGTCAACATCTACCCTGCGGAGATCGAGGCCGCGTTGAGCAGCCATCCACTCGTGCACGATGTGGCGGTCATCGGTGTGCCGAATGCAGAGTGGGGTGAAGAAGTCAAGGCCGTCGTGCAATTGCGGGACGGTATTGCGGGCGACGAACAGGTCGGTCAGGAACTGATCGACTACGTGCGCGACCGGGTGGCTCGCTTCAAGGTGCCACGCTCGATCGATTTCGTGGAGGCGTTGCCCAGAGCGGAGAACGGCAAACTCTACAAGCGCCGGATCCGGGACGGTTACTGGCAGAACCGCGACCGGAGCATCTGACCAGGTGGCCCGGATCGTCCCGGCTGTGGTTCGAACCCGGAATTTGGAGGTAGACGTGTACGGACGGCACGAGTTCTTCATCGGTGGCGAATGGGTGCCCCCGGTGTCCGATGCAGTGATCGAAATTCTCTCACCCTCGACCGAGCAGGTCATAGGCACCGTCCCGGCGGCCGGCGCGGATGATGTGGCCGCTGCTGTCCGGGCGGCCGGTGCCGCCCGGACCGGGCCGTGGGCGGCGATGGACTTCGAGGCCCGGGCGGCAGTGCTGGAAGCGGCGGCGGCGTATATCGAGGCCGGGGCGTCTGAGATCGCCCCGGTTCTGTCGGCCGATATGGGCACGCCGCTGGAGAATGCCCGGAAAGCGCTGGTACCGACAGCAGCCAGGATGATCCGAACCGCGATCGACTGTGCGAGGTCGATTCCGCAGCGTCAGGTGCGCCGGGACAGCGCGGGCGCCGTGCTGGTCGCCGAGGAGCCGATCGGTGTGGTCGCGGCGTTGGTTCCCTTCAACGGACCGCTGACCATCGCGATCCTCAAGACAGCCCCGGCGCTGCTCGCGGGGTGTCCGGTGGTACTCAAACCTTCGGAGCTCGCACCGTTGGGTGCGTTCGTCCTGGCTGACGCGCTCGCGGCAGCGGGGTTGCCACCCGGGATGTTCAATCTGATCACCGGTGGAGCCGAGGCGGGTGCCATGTTGGTATCGCACTCCACGGTGGACATGGTGTCGTTCACCGGCAGTACCGCGGTCGGGCGGAAGATCGCCGCGGCCGCAGGCGAGCGGTTGAAGCGGATCTCGATGGAACTCGGTGGAAAGTCGGCCGGGATCGTCCTCGAGGACGCCGACCTCGATCTGGCTGCCCGAGTGATCGGATCGGCTTTCACCAGTGCCGGCCAATATTGCCGCGCGCTCACCCGGGTGCTCGCGCCGCGTCGGCGCTACGACGAGGTCGTCGAGGCCCTGGTGCGAACCGCGAAATCGGTCGTGCCGGGGGACCCGGCGGAACCGGGCACCAACATGCCCGCGCTGATCAGTGCGGCTCAGCGCGATCGCGTCCAGTCGTATGTGGACATTGCCGTTGCGGAGGGGGCGCGGGTAGTGTGCGGCGGTCGGCGACCCGAGGGCCTGACGAAGGGCTATTTCTACGAACCGACGGTGATCGCGGATGCCACGAACGACATGACGTTCGTTCGTGAGGAAATCTTCGGACCGGTGGTCGCGGTAATTCCGTACGACAGCGTCGACGAAGCGGTGGCGATCGCGAACGACTCCGAATACGGTTTGTCCGGTGCGGTCTTCACCAAAGATGAGCGGCGGGGACTGGACATCGCACTCCGGGTGGAGACCGGGACTACGGGGGTAAATTTGCACGGTGCGCGGTCCTGTGCTCCGTGCGGTGGAGTCAAATCTTCGGGAATCGGACAGGAGCATGGTCCCGAAGGATTTCTGGAATTCTTGTCGCCGAAGGCGATTCTCATTTCGGAGGAAATGGCGCGCGAGCTCGAATTGAGCGGTGTGCCCTCTGTCGCCTCGATCCGATGAGGGTCGGTGCGGTGGTTGTGATCAACTGACAGACGAAGGAAGGCTGTTGTGGCCAGACTGGACCCGGTCGCGGCGAACGACCTGTATCCGAAGGTGACTTCTCGATTTCGGGACGGCGCCTTCTCGCTGCGGGCCGAAGGGCAGTTGCCGTTGCTGTATGGCGTATTGGGGAACTCACCCCCGATGCTCTCGAGCTGGCTCGATTTCGCATGGTCCTTACGCCATGACTGCCAATCGTCGCGAGGACTGAGAGAATTGGCGATCCTCGTCGTGGGACACCGGCTGAAGGCACCCTACTGTCTGTCCGCGCATACACGTATGGCGCTCGAAGAGGGATTGTCCGCCGAGCAGGTCGAAGCGGTACCACAATGGGCGACGTCCGAACTGTTCGACACCGATCAGCGTCTGGTTCTGGAGCTCGCGGAATCGATGCTCGGGCAGGAAGCGACGGCCGAAATCGTCGACGGAATCCAGCGGAGATTCGGAGCGGAACAAGCCCTCGAGCTGATCTTGACGATCGCGTTCTATCAGATGGTCGCTTCTACCACGACCACGCTGGACATCGTGCCGGATGACGACGCCGGTATGTGACCAGCGCTCCCCGGAGGAAGCGGCGGAGTGTTACCCCGCCGCTTCCTCCGGCATCGAGTACTCGACATGCCGATCAGGCTTGAGCAACTCGGAACGCATGGTCTTTCGAATATGCCGGCGTGCCGCGTTCTCGGCCCGGCGTTCGTCGCCGGATCGCAAGGCTTCCAGAATTTCCCGGTGGTCCTGTTCCCCTTGTTCGATCAGCTCTGCGCGAACGGTGGGCAACTCGATCCGCATCGTGCGCATCTTGTGCGACAACATCTGAGCTGTCAGTCGAATCATCGGCACCTGTGCGATGACGTGCTTGTTACCCGACAGCTCCGCGATAGCGGCGTGGAAATCGGCGTGCAGCGTCGTTCGCCGAGGCACGTCATTGGCCATATCCGCCAGGTTCATCTCGCGGAGGATCGACGCCAACTCGTCGAACCTGCTCTCGTCTCGATGTTTTGCGGCGAGGCGTGCAGCCAGACCATCGACCACTTCGCGGATTTCGTACAGCTCAAGCATGTCCTTGACCGACAGATCGACGACTTCCAGGGTCTTGTTGCCGTTCGATACGCGGACGAGGCCCTCGTGCTCGAGGATTCGGAATGCTT
Organism: Nocardia sp. alder85J; assembly: GCF_020176955.2. GTDB lineage: Bacteria > Actinomycetota > Actinomycetes > Mycobacteriales > Mycobacteriaceae > Nocardia. The sequence continues at coordinate 402,750 of NZ_JAIUCZ020000006.1, read as the reverse complement.
CGCGAAGCGGAGTACGGCTCACGCCGAGCCGTTGCGAAAGTTCGATCTGCAGCAAGGTCTGGCCCGGTGGAAGGTCGCCGCACAGGATCAGAGTGCGCAGATGGTCGACGACAGTGTCCACCAATCGTGCGCGCCCGACAGGTTTGACTGCGGATACAGGATCCTCCATACGCCGAGTATAAGGGCTGTGGCCAGGATGGTGTACCCAGGATCCTATTTCGAAGGGCCTGTTGACTCTGGATTCGGGCGCCCATACGCTACGAACTAACATTAATAAGGTTCGGTGGTCGGGATTGTCCACTGGCCCCCACCTGGAATTTTGCCGGGGGAGGCACAGGGCTCGCCGACAGATCCGGGTGGTGACGACAACTTCCCAGCCGTAGCGTCGGCTTCGAAACGCGTAAGCGAACGTCCTCCCGATCGTGCCCGTTCCGGTCCGACAACGAGGAGGTCGAGCGATGGTGAGCGCGTTGATCCGTGAGCCGGCGCTCTACATCGGCGGCGACTGGATCGCCGGGAGCGGCGGCGAATGTGCGGTCGAGAACCCAGCGACGGAGCAGACGACCGGTGTCGTGACGCAGGCGGCCGATGCGGAAATCGACCGAGCGGTCGCTGCCGCTCGTGGAGCATTCGACAGCTGGGCATCGACCCCGGTCGCCGCCCGGATCGATGCCCTCCGACGACTGTACGACGCTGTGACCGGCCGTGCGTACCGCTTCGCCGCGCTGATCACCCGGGAACAGGGTTCACCCCCATACCTCGCGCGGAAGTTGCACGTCGATCTGCCACTGAGGGTCATCGCCAGTACGGTGGACGCCCTGGCGGGTTTCGCTTTCCGTGGGCGGCAGGGAGATTCGGTCATCCTGCGGGAACCTGTCGGAGTCGTAGCTGCCATCATGCCCTGGAATCTGCCGCTCTATCAGATCGTGGCGAAGGTGGTGCCGGCCCTCGCCGCCGGATGCACGGTCGTACTCAAGCCGGCCACGTTGACCCCCCTGACCGCCTTCGAATTCGCACGCGCGGTCGAGGCGGCCGGATTTCCACCGGGTGTCTTCAATGTGGTGACCGGCGGCGGACGTGACGTGGGCGAATGCCTGGTCCGGCACGAACTGGTGGATCACGTCTCGTTCACCGGATCCACCGCTGTCGGCCGCCGGGTCGCCGCCGCGGCGGCGGAGACGGTGAAGGGCGTGACGCTGGAACTCAGCGGCAAGTCGGCGAGTGTGGTGTTGTCCGACGTTTCCGACGAACTTCTGGCTCGCGCGGTGCAGGCGACGGTGGCCAACTGCTTTCTGAACGGCGGTCAGACCTGTAGTGCTCTCTCGCGGCTCATCGTGCCCCGAGCGCGACTGGGCCAGGTCGAGAAATTGGCCGCCGCCGCGGCCGCGGAGTACGTGCCGGGTGAACGGCTCGGCCCGCTGATCTCCGCGGGTCGCCGCTTTGCGGTGGAGAGCTATCTGGAGCAGGCGACGGCACGGGTTGTCAGTGCGCCGCTCGAGCTTCCCCGGACCGGCTATTACGTCACTCCGACGGTCTACAGCGAGGTCGAACCCGACTCCCGGCTGGCGCAGGACGAGATCTTCGGACCCGTGCTCTCGATACTCGCGGCCGAGTCCGATGACCATGCCATCGAATTGGCGAACAACTCGATCTACGGCCTCAGCGGTGCGCTGTGGGTGGGCGATGACGACCGCGCCCTGGACTGGGCCGCGCGCATCCGGACCGGGCAGGTTCATGTCAACGCCGCGCCATTCAATCCGCGCGCGCCGTTCGGCGGTTACAAGCAGTCCGGTCTGGGGCGGGAGATGGGTGATTACGGCATCGACCGGATGCTTCAGGTGAAGGCGGTACAGCTGTGAGGCCCGCGTCGCGGACGCAACTGCCGGTACGGCCGACGTCGGCCGTCCCGATTCTGAGCGAATGAAAGGACGATTGGACGTGAGTGCTGTCAATGGTGGCTCGATGCCGCTTCGCCGGTGCGAAGCCGGGTCGGCGAATTCGGCTGTGAGGGAACTGCGATGAAATACGACAATGTCGCCGTTCCGATCGGCGCGGTCTGGTCCTCGCCCTTCGTCCGCTGGCAAGGTGCCCTGGCCGACGTATCGAGCATCGATCTCGCCGAAGCCGTGACCGACCGTGCCTTGGCCGGCCGATCGATCGAGCTCGACATCATCGACGAATTGGTACTCGGGATCACCATTCCGCAGCAGGGCTCGTTCTTCGCCCCGCCGACGCTCGCGGCGCGTCTCGGCATGCAGGGAGTGACCGGCCCGATGGTCAGTCAGGCCTGCGCGACCGGCGTCGCCGCACTCCATGCTGCCGCGACCTCGGTACAGTGCGCGGGCAACGGGGTGAAGCTGGTGGTCACCACGGACCGGACGAGCAACGGCCCCAACCTGGTGTATCCGTCGACGAGGGCTACCGGCGGGTCACCGACCATCGAGAATGTCGTGCAGGACAACTTCGCCCGGGATCCATGGGCCTGCACATCCATGCTGGACGCGGCGGAAATCGTCGCGGCCGAGCAGGGTGTGGAGCGGACCGAACTCGACGATATCGCGGCACTGCGGTACGAGCAGTACCAGCGAGCTCTCGCCGATGACCGCGCATTCCAGCGTGAGTATCTGGTGGACGTCGTGGTGGGAGGTGGCAAGAAGTCCGTCACCGTGAGCGAAGACGACGGGATCCGCCCGATCGACCGCGATCGAATCGCCAAATTGCCGACGGCCGGCGTCGGCGCCGTGCATACCGGTGCTACCCAGACCCATCCCGCCGACGGAACGGCCGGCGCGATCGTGACGACGACCCAGCGGGCACGAGAACTGTCGGGGTCCGGTGTCATCGAGATTCTGGCCACCGGATTCGCGCGGGTCGCCGCGAGCCATATGCCGGAGGCTCCTGTGCCGGCCGCAATGGCTGCTCTGGCCGACGCGGGCCTGGGCCTCGACCAGGTGGATGCGGTGACCACACACAATCCGTTCGCGGTCAACGACGTTTTGTTCGCCCGGCAGACCGGTTGGAATCTGTCCAGGATGAACGCATACGGGTGCAGTCTGATCTGGGGACATCCGCAAGCTCCGACCGGGATTCGCGCGATCGCCGAACTGGTCACCGAACTGACCCGCCGCGGGGGCGGCACCGGCCTGTTCACCGGCTGTGCTGCCGGGGACACCGCCGGCGCGCTGGTGATTCGCGTCCGCGACTGACTGATCGACTCATCGAAACAAGGAGCTGAAGGCAACACATGGATGTCAATGGAACAGCCGCGCTGGTCACCGGCGCGGCCTCGGGTCTCGGAGCGGAGACAGCCGCAGCGCTGGCTCGCGCCGGCGCCACCGTGTTCGGCCTGGATCTGCCGAACGCCATCGAGAAGATCGAGGAACCCAATGCCGCGATCACCTTCTTGGCCGCCGACGTGACCGATCCCGATCAGGTCGCCGCCGCGATCGTGGAGATCGAGGCGGCCGGCGTGCCCTTACGAGTGGTGGTGAACTGTGCCGGAATCGGGCCCTCTCAACGGGTGCTGAGCCGCAAGGGGCCGCACGATCTGGACCTGTTCGCGACGGTGCTGCGGATCAACCTGCTCGGCACGTTCAACGTGCTGCGCCTGGCCGCCGACGTGATGGCCCGTACCGAGACGGTCGACGCCCTCGGTCAGCGCGGGGTGATCGTCAACACCGCGTCGGTGGCGGCCTTCGAAGGCCAGATCGGCCAGATCGCGTACGCGGCATCGAAGGGTGGCGTGCACTCGATGACGGTTCCGGCCGCTCGTGATCTGGCGCAGTTCGGAATTCGGGTCAACACGATCGCACCCGGAATCGTCGACACCCCGATGCTGGCCACTGTCGGACCGGAGTTCCGCGCGGCTCTCAGCGAATCGGTGCCGTTCCCCAAGCGGCTCGCCACAGCCGACGAATTCGCCGGCCTGGTGCTGGCGATCATCGGCCAGGACTACCTGAACGGCGAGACGATCCGGCTCGACGGAGCGCTGCGGATGGCCCCCCGATGACCGCCGCGTCCGCGCCGGAACCGCCTGCGGTCGGGGAGCGGCGTGGCCCTGTGGCGATCATTCGACTGAACCGGCCCGCAGCGCTGAATTCTGTCAACGCGGACCTGTCGGCTGCGGTCGGCGCCCTGCTCGAGGAAGCTGCTACCGATCCCGACGTCCGGGTCGTCGTGCTCACTGGCACCGGGCGGGCATTCTGTGCCGGTGCCGATCTGAAGGCGGTCGCGGCAGGACTTCCCCTGGATGCCCCCGACCACCCCGAATGGGGTTTCGCGGGGTATGTGCGGCATTGGATCGACAAGCCGACGATCGCCGCGGTCAACGGATTCGCCCTGGGTGGTGGCACCGAACTGGTGCTCGCAAGCGATCTCGCTGTAGTCGACGAGTCCGCGAAACTCGGCCTACCGGAGGTATCTCGTGGCCTGTTCGCGGCGGGCGGCGGAGTTCTGCGGTTGCAGTCCCAGATCTCACCGAAACTGGCCGCAGAGCTGGTGTTCACCGGAAAACCGATCGCAGCGTCCGAGGCGGAGCGACTCGGCCTGATCAATCGCGTCGCACCCGCGGGCACGGCACTCGACGTGGCCTTGGAGCTGGCCGACGCCATCGCGGGAAATGCACCGATGGCGGTTCGGGAATCCAAGGCACTGCTGCACCGGACGGCACACCGGTCGTCGTGGGATGCCGAGGTCTGGGACCTCAATGCCGCAGCGATGAGACGGGTCTTCACCAGTGCGGACGCCAAGGAGGGGGCGACGGCGTTCGCCGAGAAACGCCCCGCCGTCTGGTCCGGTCGCTGACCGCAGCACGTCGAGACGCTTCCCGGTGAGGAGACATGATGACCACGACCGACGACAGGACGACGACCGCACGGCACGACATCGAAATCCCCATCAGCGTGCTGGGCGAACAACACCGGATCGCGGCGACGCTGCTGCGCCCCACGTCAACCGATGGTGACCGCCCGCTGGGCCTGCTCGTCGCGGTACCCGGTGGGTCATACGACCGGTACTACTGGGATCTCCACGTCCCGGGTTTGGAGAACTACAGCTTCGCGGACTGTGCCGTTCAGAGTGGATGGGCCGTGCTGATGCTCGACAATCTCGGCACGGGGGCGAGCGGCCGGCCCGCCGAAGCCACCGCGGTGACCCTGGAAGTCATGGCCGATGCGGTGGCGCAAGCAGCGCGTTTCGTCGCCGCCGGTGTCCGCGAAAGTTTGATCGGGAGTGGTCCGGCGCAGCCGGATCTGCGGGTCGTCGGCATCGGGCATTCGCTGGGTGGTCATATCGTCGCCGCCGCGCAATCGGCTCAGGCGCCGTTCGAGCGCGTTGCGCTTCTCGGCAGCTCCTTTCTCGGGCTGGCGGGATCGGACCTCGTATCGCGAGACCGAGCTGCTGCGGCGCTGGCACCCATGGCGGGCGATACGTGGGAGTGTGGATATGTCCTCGTCTCACGCGAGGCGATGCGCAGTCGCTATCATGCCGACGACGTGCCCGAAGAGGTGCTGCGTGCCGATGGCCTCAATATCACGCGCATCCCTCGTGAGGCCGGCATCGACGTCATGATGCCGCAGACCATCGGGCCGATCGCAGCCGCTGTCGAGGTCCCGGTGTTCTTGGCCTTCGCGGACAGCGATACATCGCCCGACCCTCGTGCCGAAGCGGCCAACTTCACGAACTCGCGAGATGTCACCTATTTCCAGCTGCCCCGCTCAGCGCACTGCCACAACTCGGCGTCCACGCGTCACCAGTTGTGGCAGCGTGTTCTCGAGTGGGCGGGGAGCGCGAGCAGCAGCTGATGTCAGAAAAATCTGGGATGCAGGATGCTGGCTTTCTTGCTACCATGGCATGGTCGCCTTACCGAAGAAGTCCGGAGGCTCCGATGGCTCTCACTGATGAGAAGCAAGCGATCGAAGATATCAAAAAAGTCATTTACTTCGCGCTCGGTGAAGGCGAGGATTGGCAGCAGTCACGGCCGAGTCTCGCTCCGCCGGAGTGGATGCCACTTTCGATCAGGGAGGGTGTCGAAGACGTCGACGAGTATTTTCGTGACGGTCTTCTGACTCGCCGGATGCAGATCGGCCCGTTCCATCTTCTGGAGATGCGGATGGCGCCGAATTTTGTGATCCCGCGCCATCACCACAATATCGACCAATTGGTCATCGTGATGGAGGGCAGCGCCAGGCAGGGCCGACGCTGGTTCCATCCGGGTGAGGGGTACTTCACCCGTGCCTTCACTCCATACACCACTGCAGCAGGGCCGGAAGGTTGCAGGGTCGTCGAAGTCCGCAAGGATCCGATCGAGAAGCTTGAGATCCGTTGGGACGAGGACAATCCCGAACGCTGGTCGCGCGAACGCTGGACGGCCGGGGCGTGACCGTGTTTCCGAACAACGTAAGAAAGGGCCACTGACTGTGTCCGAAAGCTACGACGCCAATGGCGTCATCACTGTCGAAGGCATCGAAGAGCTCCCCAGAACCTATCAGGTGATCTCGGTCGACGATCATCTCTGCGAACCTCCCGACATGTTCGAGGGGCGCTTGCCGAGTAAGTTCGCCGATCGGGCCCCGAAGGTCGTGGAGCAGGACAACGGCGATCAGGTCTGGGTTTACGAGGACAGTGTCTTCCCGAATATCGCGGTGAACGCGGTGGTGGGCCTGCCCAAGGACAAGTGGGGATACGAGCCGGTACGGTTCGACCAGATCCGCAAAGGATCGTGGGACATCCATGCGCGGATTGCGGACATGGATCTCGCGGGCATCGCCGCGTCGCTCAACTTCCCTTCGCAGGTCGCCGGATTCGGTGGCGTCACCTTCGCGGACTCGAAGGACAAGGAACTCGGCCTGGCGGTCACGAGGGCGTGGAACTCCTGGCACATCGAAGAATGGGCCGGCGCCTACCCTGATCGGATCATCCCGCTGCAATTGCCGTGGCTGCCGGACCCGGTCCTCGCGGCCGCGGAAGTGCGGGCCAACGCGGCTCTCGGCTTCCGGGCGGTGACCTTCCCCGAATACCCGGTCAACGTCGGTTACCCGAGCTTCCACACGAAGGAGTGGGATCCGTTCTTCGCCGCGTGCGAGGAGACGGATACGGTCGTGTGTATCCATACCGGTTCGGGCCGGTGGCGGCCGATGCCGAACAACGACGGGCCCCGGACCATCGCGGTGTCGCTGTTTCCGGTCAACGCCATGGTGAGTTGTGCGGATCTGCTGTGGTCGGAGATTCCGGTGCGTTTCCCGAATCTCAAGATCGCGCTGGCCGAGGGGGGCATCGGCTGGGTGGCGATGTACCTCGACCGCCTGGAGTACATGGAGACGAGGGCCGGTTCGTTCGGTAACGAGTGGTCTGCGGACATCTCGCCGGCCGAGGTCGTCAAGCGGAACTTCTACTTCTGCAGCCTCGACGATCCGTCGACGATCCAGACCCGGGACCGGATCGGTCTCGATCACATCATGCTTGAGGTCGACTATCCCCATGCCGATTCGACCTGGCCGGACACGCAGAAAATCGTGCACGGCACCCTGGGCGGATTGCCCGATGCCGAAATCGAGGCCATCACCCACGGCAACGCGGAGCGACTTTTCCGATTCCCGCTGAGCCGCTGAGCAATTCGGAAGCACGAGGTGGTGGCGCTGAACAGCGCCACCACCTCGTCGCTGTTTCTGCGCCAGCTCGCCGTGGTCGGCGCTGCGCTCTTCTGCTGTTCCGGTGGTAGGCCATCGAGGTACCGCCGCTCGGCTCGGCTGGCCTCTCGACAGCCGTCGCCGGCCGAGGCGCGGACAACCGACGCCAGAAAGTTTTACGATGATTTCGATCGATGATCAGGAAATGGTCGAGTTGGCCCGTATCTGGTACCGATACGGCGGACCACCGGCGGACGAGATCCTGGTGCGTTTCGGCATCGGCCGGGTCACTTTTCACCGCCGTGTCCTCGGCCTGATCTCGACCCGGCAGTTCCGTTCGCTGCTCACGATCGAGGACAGAACGGCGATCGAGCGAGTTGCCAACGGGCACATCGGGATTACTCCTGTCGGCCGTCCCGCGCGGACCGGTCCGATCGGTGCGGCCTCGCAGCATATTCGGTGATGGAGCAGGCGGACGCCGTCTGCGCTCCGACGCGCACAGCACTTCGGCCGCGCTGTATTCCGTGCTGCCGCCGGCAGTGATCGTGCACGACGATCGTTCTCTCGAAAACTCAGGAGTTGGCATGTCCGACCTGGAATCGACCTTGCTCGAGGCCACGCCCCGGCAACTGTTCATCAATGGTGAATGGTGCGACGCCGGTGGCGGCGCGACCTTTGCCGTGCACGACCCGTCGAACGGCGGTGTTGTCTGCCGGATCGCCGATGCCACAGCGGAGGATGCCGCGCGAGCGCTGGATGCGGCGGTGGCCGCGCAGGAGCCGTGGGCGGCGACCTCTCCTCGATTTCGAAGCGAAATCCTGCGGCGCGCATGGGAACTCGTTCTGGAGCATGCCGACGACCTGGCTCTGCTGATGACCGTGGAGATGGGCAAACCGCTGTCCGAAGCGCGCGGTGAGGTGCTCTATGGCGGCGAATTCCTACGCTGGTTCAGCGAGGAGGCCGTACGCATCCACGGCCGATACGGCCTCAACCCCGAAGGCACCGGGCAGATGGTCGTCTCGCAGCGGCCGGTCGGACCGTGCTATTTCATCACGCCCTGGAACTTTCCGCTGGCCATGGCGACCCGCAAGATCGCCCCGGCCCTGGCGGCCGGTTGCACCGCGGTCATCAAGCCACCGCAATTGACCCCCTTGACCACCCTGTACTTCGCGCGCCTGCTGTCGGAGGCCGGGCTGCCTCCCGGCGTGGTCAATGTGGTCACCGCGACCGCGTCCGCTCAGGTATCCGCGCCGATCCTCGCGGATCCGCGACTGCGCAAGCTCTCGTTCACCGGCTCGACCGAGGTGGGCCGTCGGCTCCTCGCGCAAGCCGCCGACACCGTGCTGCGCGTGTCCATGGAATTGGGTGGCAATGCGCCGTTCCTGATATTCGAAGACGCTGATCTGGACAAAGCTGTCGAGGGCGCTCTCACTGCCAAGTTCCGCAATATCGGCCAAGCCTGTACCGCGGCCAACCGATTCATCGTGCACGAGAGCCTCGCAGACGAATTCGCGACACGGATGGCGATACGCGTGCGAGGGATGGGCATCGGCCGCGGCACCGAGGATGGTGTCGTCATCGGTCCGTTGATCGACGACGACGCAGTGACCAAGGCAGCCGATCTGGTCGACGATGCTGTCGCGCGTGGGGCCGTGTTGCTCACCGGAGGTGCGCGGATCGAGCGGCCCGGCAGCTTTTTTCAGCCGACAGTGGTGACAGCGGTCGTGCCGGGCAGCGCGATTCTGCGTGAAGAGATCTTCGGCCCGGTGCTCGCCATCTCGACCTTTTCCACCGAGGACGAGGCTGTGCGGCTCGCCAATGACACCGAGTACGGTTTGATTTCCTATGTCTACACCCGCGATCTGGCCCGCGGGCACCGGATGATCGATCGTCTGGAGACGGGCATGATGGGCCTGAACGCCGGAGTCGTATCGAATGCCGCCGCCCCGTTCGGCGGGGTCAAGCAATCCGGGGTGGGGCGTGAAGGCGGATTCGAGGGGATCCACGAGTATCTCTCGACCAAGTACACCTTCATTCCGGTGTGAACGAGCATCCGCAGTCCGGTCACGAGGACTCACGACGTGGCCGATTCGCAGGTTCGGTGTTGACCCAGTGAGGTGATCCCAGCGACTTTCATGAGATCATTTGATGTTCGAATTGTGTGAGTACGAGAGCGGCTTTCACGAGGCCGCCGGCTCGTTCGGGGCTGATGGTGATGCGCTGCAGCGCCCTCCAGCGTTGACTGAGCAGCGCGAACCCGCGTTCGCCGAGGGCACGCATGCCACGGAGCAAGGCGTTGTAGGCGCGGTTGTCGACATGCAGATGTTCTCCGGGCGGCTGTTTGACAGGGGTGTGGACGCCGATGCCGGCGCCTTCGTAGCCGCTGTCTGCGAGGGTGGGCAGGTTCAGATGTGTTGCGGCCCGGTAGAGGTCGGCGAAGGCCAGTTCCCGGGCGGCGTTGATGTCGTGGATCGAGCCGGGGTTTTCGTCGCTGACCCACAGCGGGATTCCCTGCGGACTGGATACCGCTTGGATGTTCGCGCCCTGGGTGCGGGCTTTCCCGGAGTACCACAGGTCGATGACCTCGTCTTTCACGCTGACGGTCTTCTCGCCGACGCGGTCGGTCTCGAAGATCTTCCCGTCGAGGATGACGTAGGCCATGCCTTCGGCGGCGGCTCGTTCGAGGGCTTCGCGGAGTTCGGGTGCTTGGGCGGCAAGGACTTTCACGCCTTCGTCGCGGTACCGGTACGCGGTGGAGCGGCCGAGACCGAATCCGGTGCCGAGAATCGCCACGTCGTCGCGTTTGCGCATCCAGGCCAGCACGAACACCGCTTGCTTCCACGGGGTCAGTGCGCGGGTACCGCGGCGGGTGCCGAGTCGGCGGCGTTCACCGGCCAGCAGCCGCGACACGTAGTCGACCAGTTCACGCGGGACGTCGAGCATGGCAGAATAGGCGATCACGTGGAGTCCTCTGAGGGTGTGAATTCTGTGGTAAGAACTCACTTACAGGGGGCTCCACGCCTTTCCCGGCATTGCCCGGTATTCCTCGAATGTGCGTGTCTGATGGGCGATTGCGCCCATTCCATCGCTGGGATCACCTCAGTAGACGAGCGAAAGTTTTCCTGTGCCGGTCAGCGAGACGCGGTGTGATCAGCGGAACAGCACCCAAATCGACCCATTCATGGCACGTGGTGACGTGTTTGGCATAGGGTGACAGTACCCGGATGTCAACGGAAAAGGGACGGCAGATGTCGAAAGTCTGGTTCATCACCGGAGCTTCGAAAGGTTTCGGACGAGAGTTCACGATCGGTGCGCTCGAACACGGTGACAAGGTGGTGGCCACCGCGAGAGACACCGCAACGCTGGCCGACCTCGATGACCGCTACGGGGACGCGATACTGCCGTTGACTCTCGACGTCACGGATCGCGCGCAGGCGTTCGAGACGATCGCTGCGGCGAAGGCGAAATTCGGACGTATCGACGTAGTCGTGAACAACGCCGGCTACGGGTTGTTCGGCACCGTCGAGGAGATCACGGCGGACCAGTTGCGCGACCAGTTGGAGACCAATCTGTTCGGCGTACTGAATGTCACTCAGGCAGCTCTGCCGATCCTGCGAGAGCAGGGGAGCGGCCATATCATCCAGATCTCGACAATCGGCGGTGTCCTCGCATTCCCCAATCTGGGTGGTTACCACGCCTCGAAGTGGGCGTTGGAAGGCCTGTCCGAATCACTCGCCCAAGAGGTGGCCGGGTTCGGCATCAAGGTGACACTGATCGAACCCGGTGGCTTCGATACGGACTGGAGCAACGTCTCCGCCACGTTCGCGGAACCGAATCCCGCCTATGACGGCGTACGTAAGGCGATGTCGGAGCGCCGGTCCGGCAATGCTTCCCCGAAGCCGGTCGGCTTCGGAAAAGCCATCGTCGAACTCGTGGAAGCCGCCGAACCGCCCCTCCGTGTGTTCTTCGGCGAAACGCCCACCAAGTTCGCGCCAGTCGTCTACCAGCAGCGGCTGAAGACGTGGGCCGACTGGGCGGCGCTCTCCCTCGAAGCCGAAGGAAAGTAGGCACCGACCCGGCGTGGGCGCCGCTGATCCGGTGCCCACGCCGTCAGAGCGCGCTGTCGCCGAAGCGATATTGTCGCGTCGATTCATCGAGCCGATCCAGCAGATCCTGTGGCAATGACAGCTCCGTGGCGGCGAACGCGGCGTCGAGCTGGCCCGGGTCACTCACGCCTATGACCGGAGCGGTGATGGCCGGTTGCGCTAGCGACCAGGCGAGCGCGAGCGTCGGAAGCGCAAGATCCGCCTCGCCGGCGAGTGCCGCAAGTTTCTCGACGGTATCGAACATTTCCTGGTGCCAATACCGGTCGCGGTATCTGGCCGCGGCTGTCCCCAGGTCGAATCGTCCGCTGGGCTTCTGGGCGCGGTCGTGCCTGCCACTGAGCAATCCACCGGCCAAGGGGTTGTACGGCATGACACCGAGCCCCTCCTCCTCGCACAGCGGCAGCAAGTCACGTTCCAATTGGCGGAACAGCAGACTGTGCCGCGGTTGTGTCGCGTCGAACCGGGCCAGTCCCAGCGTTTCACTGCGACCGATTGCCCGAGCTACTCGATACGCCTGCAGATTCGAGCATCCGGTGTAGAGCACCTTGCCCGAGCGCACCAGATCATCGAGTGCGGCAAGCGTTTCGTCGACCGGTGTGTGCGGATCGTGGTTGTGCTGTAGGTACAGGTCGATGTAATCGGTGTCCAGCCGTCGCAGTGACGCTTCCACGGCACGAACGATGTGCCGCCGACTGGCCCCGCGGTCCCACGGGTTCACCCCTACCGGGGCCGCGAACTTTGTCGCGAGTACCACGTCCTCACGCTTGCCGTTCAACCAGCGGCCGACGATCTCTTCCGTCCGGCCGGAAGTTTCGGTGCCACCGCCGAGGGGATACATGTCCGCCGTATCGATGAAGGTGATACCCCCTTCGAACGCTCGGTCGAGGATCGCGCGCGAAGTCTCCTCATCGTTGCGCAGGCCGAAATTCATGGTCCCGAGGCACAGGCGCGAGACTCGGAGGCCGGTGCGGCCGAGCCGTCGATGTTCCATTACTTCCCCTCGACGTGATCACGCCATGAGCGTTCGGGTGACCAGCCGAACAATCTGCGCGCCTTGGTGATCGAGATGCCTCCGGCATCGGGCCGGTCCAGCCGTCGCGGCACCGGCGCGGACGGCCCGTATACCTCGGCTATGAGCTCCTGCAGCGGACGTCCCGCGATGTTGTCGGGCTGGGCCGCATACACCACCTCGTGCCCCGGGGTGGTCGCCGTGCCAGCGGTCACGAGGAGATCCGCCAGGTCGTCCACATCCACGTAGGACCAGTAGTTGAACGCGCCCCGCCGCGGGTCGGCCAGCACGGCGTCGTGGACGTCTCGATAGGTGTCCGGGGTGAGCACCAGCGATGGCCGCACGGAAACGGCAGTGGCGTCGCTGCGCTGCACCAAGGCGTCGCAGATATGTTCTCCTACCGCTTTGGACAAGGCGTAGCCTTCTTGCGGCCGTAGGGCGTGCTCCTCGTCGACCGGCAGGTAATCGGGAAACCACGAACGTTCGGCCGTCGCAAAACCGATCGCGGTTTCGCTGGATGTGTAGACCAGCCGCGCTACCCCGAAAACGGCCACGGCCTCGGCAATGTTGTAGGTGGACACTGCGTTGTTGGCGAAAATCACGTGCCCGGGGTCACGCCTGGGTGCCGGAATACCAGCCGCGTGCACGATCAGGTCGGGTCGTGCCTGGACGATCACCGCCGCGGTCTGACCGTAATCGGTCAGGTCGGCACGGATATAGGGCACGTGCGATCGTGGCGGTCCATAGCGGGGTGCCACGATATCGGTGGCCGTTACTTCGTGGCCCGCCCCCGCCATCACCTGCACGACGCGCGATCCCACGGTGCCCGCCGAACCCGTCACCAGCACTTTCATTTCCGAATTACTCTTTCTGTTTGTCGACAAGCGTTGCCCGAACTATCAGTACGACGGCCGGAGGCATACCGGCGAACCGCTGCCATGTACGGCCGCGATCAACCGGGCAGTCGATGCCGGTAGCTGCTCATCCGGCGGATCCGACGATTCATGCCACTCTGCGGCATCGGAATGAATCGGACCCAGACTGTATTTCAGCGAGCGCCCCGATCGCGACTCGCGCGTTGCGATGATCTCGGCGGCGATGGATATCGCCGTTTCCATCGGATCGGACCCGCCGATATCCAAACCGATCGGCGCGTGCAGACGTTCCAGCTGTGCTTCGGTGACGCCGAGCAACCGCAATTGCTCGGCACGTGTCGCGCTGACGCGGCGAGAGCCCATAGCCCCGACATACGCGACGGGCAGTTTCAGCGCCTGTTCCAACAGCGGGACATCGAACTTGGGATCGTGAGTGAGGACGCACACAACAGCGTGTCCGTCGAGGGAGGGCGACACGGAACTCAGGAATCTCGACGGCCAATCAGCGACAACTTCGTCGGCTTCGGGAAACCGCAGGGAGGTGGCGAACACCGGTCTGGCGTCACAGACCGTCACGTGGAAGCCGAGCAACTTACCGACCCGGGACAGCGCACGGGCGAAATCCACGGCGCCGAAGATGATCATTCTGGGTGGCGGGACATGCACCTGGACGAACAAGGTGACCGGTCCGGAGACTGCGGTATCGCTTCGGACGAGTGCGTGCCGGCGTGCGACGAGGGTCTCGGTCATGGCCGTTGCGATATCGCGATCGAGTTCCGCGCTGCCGGTGGATCCGGTCAACAACCCCCGATCGAGAGTGAAACGGCATCCGAGTCCGGTGCCGTCGATGATCACCCCCACCGCGATCGCCCGTTGCTCTCGTCGTGCCTTTCGCGTTCGTCTCAGGCAGTCCACCAGCGCCGCCGAAGCCGGTTCGACGAATACCTCGATGGTGCCACCACAGGTCAGGCCGACAGCGAACGCATCATCGTCCGTCACTCCGAACGATTCGTGGACCGGGTGCCCGGAGGCGATGACCGAATCGGCCAGATGAACCGTCGCAGCCTCCACGCAGCCGCCCGAGATGCTGCCGAGGACCTGCCAGTCCTCGGCGACGGCCATCGCTGCTCCTGGTGCCCGGGGAGCGCTCGCGAAGGTGTCCACGACGGTGGCTACCGCGAAACGTCGGCCGGCGGCTTGCCAGTCGAGCAGTTGATCGATCATGTCCAGCACGGCACTCCGATCACAATAACTAACGATCGCTAGTTAGTAACGTAAACGATCAGCGGCCCGGTCGTCAACGTGCTCGATTCACCGTTCATCCGACCTGCGAAATGGCACCGTCGGCGGCTCGCATTCGGATTCGATGGATCGAGGGCGTGGTGGACCGGGGCTGGACGTGTTGACTACGGGCAGCCGCACGGTGACAGGGTCGGTGATGGGAGTGGTCGCGGCAAGATCCGGCGGGTTCCGATGGTGCGGAAGTGTTTCGTCGAGGGCGGGTTCACCCAGTCCGAGCCTCCGCTGAATGCGCTTCATCCACGCGGGCGCCCACCAGCTGTCGTCACCGAGGAGCTTCATGGTCGCTGGGACGAGTAGCAAACGAGGCACGGTGGCATCTATGAGAAGCGCCGCAATCATGCCGTAGGCGATGTATTGCATCATCACCAGATCGGAAAAGGCGAACGCGCCTACCACCACGAAAAGGATCAGCGCTGCTGCGGTGATGACACGACTGGATTGAGCTGTGCCGGATTCGATCGCCTCGGCGGTGGAAGCGCCCCGGGCTCGCGCCTCGACCATGCGGGAGAGGAGAAGAACCTCGTAATCGGTGGAAAGGCCGTAGATGATAGCCATGATCACCACCAGCATGTTCGCCTGGATCGGCTGCGGGGTGAATCCCAGCAGGCTCGCTCCATGGCCGTCGATGAAGATCCAGGTGAGGATTCCGAGGGTGGATCCGAGGCCGAGCACACTCATCAGAGCTGCCTTGATCGGCAGGATCAACGATCCGAAAGCGAGAAACATCAGTACCGTGCTGATCAGCATGACCAGCGCGACCATGCCGGGTATGCGCGACTGGAGAGTATCGAGGCTGTCCTTCTGCTGTGCTGGAACCCCGCCGACGTACATCTCGACGTTGCCGGGCCGTTCGAGGGAGCGCAGGTAATCGATCGTCGGCCCCGCGTTGCCGGAATCGGTCAGTACAGCGGTTGTGCGATAGACGGCGGATTTGTCGGGCGCCGGCACCGGGACGCCGAACGGCTCCGCGAGTCCCGGTGCTCGATTTGCCTGTTTCCACAATGCGCCGACAGCCGGAGTGTCGGTCGAGACGAACACCAATTCGATCGGATCGGATCTGCGGTGCGGAAAATATGCGTCGATCTGCTCCTGGGCAAGGCGGGTCGAATTGTCCGGCGGTAGGTACTTTTCACTGAATCCACCGAACGCGAGATTGTGAACGGGCAGAATCAGCAATGCCAGCCCGGCGACGAGGGGCACCACCACCTGGACGGGGTGCCGCATCACCCGGCGGGTGAATCGTTCCCAGAATTTCGGGCCGACTTTCGGTGCCACCCCGCTGCGTCCGAACCGCCGAATCCCCAGCATGTCCACCCGAGGGCCGAGTACGGCCAGTATCGCCGGCAGGACCGTGATCGCGACCAGTGCCGCCACCGAAACTGTCGCGATCGCGCCGTAGGCGATGGACTTCAGGAAGCCCTGGGGAAACAGGATGATGCCGCCCAGGCTGCCGATGATCATTGTGGCGGAGAAGACCACGGTGCGGCCCGCAGTCATCACTGTGCGGCGGACTGCCGTCGGTGTGTCGTAACCTTCGGCGAGCTCCTCCCGGAAACGACTGACGATGAAGAGCCCGTAGTCGATGGCGAGGCCGAGTCCGATCATCGACACGACCGGGCTCACGAAGGAATTGACCTCGGTGAAGTCGGTGAGGAAACGGACGATCCCGAAGGCTCCGAACACGGTGATCGCACCGACGATCAACGGCAGCGCTGCGGCGACCACGCCGCCGAAGACGAAGAACAACAGCACCCCGACTGCCGGAAACGCGAGGAGCTCCATACGGTGGATATCGGCGGCGACCGTATCGTTGAGCGCGCCTGCTACGGCTTCGAGGCCGCCGACCTGTACGTCGACACCTGGTATGCGGAACGCATCCTGCACCGTTCGATAGTTGCGCAGGACTTCGGTGTCGTCGTCACCGCGGAGAGCGATCGTGGCTACCGCATGTTTCTTGTCGGCAGTCGCGGCCTGGGTACCGCTGACTTTCGCAGCGCCGATACGCCAGTACGACGCGTTGATGCCGGAAATCTGCTGTGGGTAGCGGTTCGGCAGATCGCCGAGACTGTCGACCACCCGGCGCACGAACGACGGATCATCCAAACGATGGTGATCAAGCGTGCCATCGCCGAAAATCCAGCACTGGTCGCCGGCGAGCTCGAGCGGGTGTCGCGGATGCAAGCGCGACTCGTGACCGTCGTGCGGCAGCGAAGTGGCCAAGCGGTTGACGAACGCGATCCTCGTGTCCCCGCGGTGGTCGGCGCGGCGCTCGCGTGCATGCTGGCCGCCAAACAAGCGTGGCTCGCCACGGGCCGGCCGCCCGCCTTCGGCGGGTTACTCGACGAAGCCATGAGCGTGCTGAATCACCGTTCCTGCCCCATTCCGCTGGCAGAACTAACTATCGATCATTAGTATGCTTGCCGACGTGCCCGTGTGTCCCTGGGTGTCGGCGCGATGCGTCCAGGCGGTAGCCGTGTTCTGCATGGATCCGACGGTCGCGGTCGGAACGGTCGTCGTGTTCCGCTCGTCGAGCGAAAACCGGTCCGGGCCTTGCGTTATGAGCATGGATACAGGATGCTGGACTCAGCAGAATTGAAGAGACGCCGCAGGTGAAGCGGCGTCTACCAAGAGGAGAATGCGATTGAGTGCCACCGTGGTCACGCGATCCGACGTCTACGTCGGCGGCCAGTGGATCGAGACTTCCGCCGGCTCGGTAATCGATCTGGTCGACCCGAGCACCGAGGAGGTGTTCGCGCGAGCCCCCATGGCTGACGAAAAGGCGGTCGACGAGGCCGTTGCGGCGGCCCGCGCCGCATTCGACAACGGGTCCTGGACCGGCTTGTCACGTGACCAACGCATGGACCTGATCCTGAAACTGGGTGCCTATCTGAGCGAACACGCTGACGAGTACGGCGACCAGTTCCTCGCCGAGACCGGCGTCCCGGTGGCGCTGGCACGAGGCGGCGTACACAGCGTGGCGGGTATGGCCCGGTACTTCGCCTCGATCTTCGAGCAGTACCCATGGCAGGAGGAGCGCGTCGGCGCATCCGGCGTGCACGTCGAACTGCAACGGGTCCCCATCGGCGTCGTCGCCGCGATCGTGCCGTGGAATGCGCCTTTCTCGCTGACCGCAAGCAAGATCGTCCCGGCCCTGCTGGCGGGTTGCACGGTGATCGTCAAGGCGCCGCCGATGAACGCACTGAGCCTGCTCGCCTTCGGTGACGCCGCAGAACACGTCGGCCTCCCAGCAGGTGTGCTGAGCGTGTTCGCCGCCGGCGCGGGTCCATCGGATCATCTGGTCCGGCACCCGGGTGTCGACAAGGTCGCCTTCACCGGCAGCAATGCGATCGGCGCGGTCATCGCGGCCGCCGCAGCACCGTCGTTCACCCGCCTCACTTTGGAACTCGGCGGCAAGTCCGCGGGCATCGTGCTGCCCGATGCCTCTCTGCAGACCCTCGTGGACGCGGTGCCGTCGGGCTTCACCCGGAACAACGGCCAGGCCTGTGCCGCGATGACCCGAATCATCGTCCCTCGCGATCGCGAGGCCGAGATAGTCGACGCACTGACCGAGGCCGTCGGAAAACTGAAGGTCGGGGATCCGCGTGACCCGAGTACCGAGGTGGGCCCGCTGTCCGGCAAGGCCCAATACGAACGGGTCACCGGCTTCCTGGCTTCGGCAGTCGAGGAGGGCGGACGTATCGTCTGCGGCGGTACTCGTCCCGAAGGTCTCGATCGCGGCTATTACGTGAGCCCGGCCATCGTCACGGGCGTGAGCCCCGACTCGCGGATCGCTCAGGAAGAGGTCTTCGGCCCAGTCCTCACGGTACTGACCTACGACGATCTCGACGAAGCCGTGGACATCGCCAATGGGACTCCGTACGGCTTGTCCTCGGCAGTTTTCGGTGCGGACGAAGCTCAATTGCGCGCGGTAGCACGCCGGATGCGGGCCGGATCGGTTCACCTCAACAACGGTTACCTGTCCGATATCGGTGTCCCTTTCGGAGGCTTCAAGGCATCCGGTATCGGCCGCGAATTCGGGCCCGAAGGGATCGATCCCTACGTGGAGGTTCGCGCGGTTTTCCTCGACGGCAAGGCGCGTCCGGTCGGAGAGCGCCGACCCGCCTGATCCCGACCACACCAACCGAATCCCAACGCACATCATCTGACGAGGAGCTCACCGGTGAGCAAAACTCCCGCATGCCCGATCGACCATCACAGCTACGACTACGCCCGGAACGCTCGTGATCTACACGACAAATTCCGGAAAGAATGCCCCGTGGGCTGGAGTGAAGAACACGGCGGATTCTGGGTCATGAGTCGATACGCCGACATCCGAGCGGCGCTGCGCGACCCCAAGACCTTCTCCTCCGGCAAGACGCAGGATGCGAACGGCGTCTGGAACGGAGGCGCGGCGATTCCTTCCGGTCAGAACACCCCGTTCATGCCGCTCGAGGCCGATCCGCCGGAGGCTCTCGCCTACCGCACCCTGATCACCAAGTGGTTGTCTCCGGGCCCGGCCGCGGCCATGCGACCGGCACTGGCAGCCTACGTCGACGAGTGCCTCGATCGGGTCGAGGCAAGCAATCGTATGGACGTCATCACGGACATCGGTAGCCTGCCGGCCTACGCGGTAACGCTGGTCCTGGGGATCGACCGCGATCTCGCCCATCGGATCGCGTGGCCGTTCAACTCCCTCGATGCACTCGAACGGGGCACTCCGGAATTCGAGAAGGCCACGCAGGAGATGGGCTGGGTCGTCGGTTTCCTGCACGAGATCTGCGCGCAGCGCCGCGAGAACCCGGGAGACGACAACATCAGCAGTCTCGTCACGTCCGAGATCAACGGGCAGCTGCTGCCGATCGACCAATGTGTATGGACGCTGATGACCGTCATCGGCGGTGGGGTGGCCACCACCACGGCCGCGATGTCGCACTGTCTCGATCGCATCGACCGTAATCCCGAGATCCGGCGTCGGCTCATCGAAGATCATGCGCTGATCCCGCAGGCGGTCGAGGAGATGCTTCGCCTCAATCCGCCGGTTTGGCAGGTCACCCGAACAGTCCGCACCGAGACCGAAGTGGACGGAGTCACCTTGGAGACCGGCGACCGCGTGTTGCTCTCCGTGCTGTCGGCGAACTACGACCCGGCAGAATTCCCGAACCCGCGCGAGATCGACATCGATCGTCCGAACAACAAACATATGAGTTTCGGTTTCGGGGTCCATCGTTGTGCCGGCTTGGAGGTGGCAAGAGCCGAGCTCGAACTGATGCTCAGCCGCCTGCTGGCGAGGTTCCCGAATTTCACGGTCCTGCGTGACGAATGCCGTCCGTTCGTGGAGGCCGCGCACAACGACGGTTACAGCCGCTTCCCCATCAGTCTCGGCGTCACCGCCTGACCGTCACCCGCTCCATCGATATATTCCCGACCCGAAGGGACGGCCGTGCCCGCCACCGATGGGAAGGCACGAAAGGACTCTCATGACCGCTTCACTCGGAGCCAGGGCAGCCGTTGTGCGGAAGGAGGGAGCGTCGTTCCACCTCGAATCGATCGCTCTCGACGATCCGCGTCCGGACGAACTCGTGGTGCGCATCGTGGCGTCAGGCATCTGCCACACCGATCTGTCGACGCGAGACGGGTTGCTGCCATTCGGATTCCCGGCGGTGCTCGGCCACGAAGGTAGCGGGGTCGTGGAGGCGGTCGGCTCTGGCGTCACGGGTTTGGAGCCCGGTGATCACGTGGTACTCAGCGGGGCGTTCTGTGGCACGTGCCCGACGTGCCTCGACGGACGTGTCGTATATTGTCCCAGTTTTCCCAAGCTTTCCCGTGCCGGTAGAAGGCCGGACGGCTCTGCGACCATGTTCGATGCCCAAGGTGAGCCCTTGTACGGCATTTTCGTCGGCCAGTCGTCGTTCTCGACTCATGTCATCGTCCGGGCAGTGAATGTTGTCAAGGTTCCGGAGACCTTGCCGTTGGAATTGCTCGGTCCTCTGGGATGCGGTGTGATGACCGGTGCTGGTGCCGTGCAAGATACACTGCGCCCCGAGCCGGGATCCACCGTGGCGGTGTTCGGGCTGGGAGGAGTCGGGATGAGCGCTGTCGCGGCCGCGCGAATCGCCGGTTGCGGCAAGGTGATAGCGGTGGACGTCAATCCCGCACGGCGGGAGCTTGCCCTCGAAATCGGTGCGACCGATGTCGTCGATGCAGCGAACGATGATGTCGTGCAAGAGATTCGACGTCGAACAGGGCAAGGCGTCGACTATTCGATCGAGGCGTCGGGTGTTGCCGCGGTCGGCCGGATTGCTGTCGAGTCCACGCAGGGACAGGGCACAACGCTTCTGCTGGGGGCGCCCGCCTTCGGATCGGATTTTTCCGTCCCGTGGTTTTCGATCCTGAGTGGGCGAACCGTTCGAGGAGCCATCATGGGCGGTTCGGATCCGAGGATCTTCATCCCTCGGGTCAGTGCGATGATCGGTGAGGGTATCTTCCCGTTGGAAAAATTGGTGAAGTATTTCGACTTCGACGAGATCGACGCTGCGGTAGATGCTTTGGAACGAGGCGAGGTAGTGAAGCCGATTATTCGTATGCCCGCACAGGCGCACTCGTGAACTGCCGTCATCAGCGTGGCAAGTCAGCCCGGGCTCGATCGGTGCCTGTAGTCGCTGCCCGTCGACCCCGCGGGGCTTCGCATTGGCCGTCGTCGTAGCGCTGCAGCAGTTCAGTCGGCGAGTGCTGGAACGATGGAGGGCGGTTTCGTCGCCTGATCACGCCGAAAGGAAAGCGCCCGAGGCAGTGGGCAAGGTCGTGCTCGCGTGCGCCGACCTCGCCGAAGCTTGTGCGTGACGTTCGATCCGGTTGTGCTGCAACGTCTCCATGACCGAACTCGCCCGGCGAGTATGCCGTACTCCGAATTTTCCTTCCTACCCGCCAGGGAGTTCACATGGCAATGTTCGACATCTCGGAACGTGCCCAGCAGTTGGAGAAAGAACTGCTGGACTTCATGAACTCGCAGATCTACCCGGCCGAGGCCGTGTACGAACAGCAAATGCGCGCGGCCGGTGATCCACATTTCCAGCCGCCGATCCTCGAGGAGCTCAAGGCCGAGGCAAAGAGGCGTGGTTTGTGGAATCTCTTTCATCCGCATCCCGGCACCGGCGCCGGACTGACCAACCTCGAGTACGCCCCGCTGGCGGAAATCATGGGCCGCAGCGATATCGCGTCCGAGGCCTGCAACTGCAACGCCCCCGACACCGGCAACATGGAGGTGCTCGAGCTTTTCGGCACCGAGGAGCACCGGCAGAGGTATCTCGCGCCGCTCCTCGCAGGCACGATGGCGTCGGCGTTCGCGATGACCGAGCCGGGGGCGGCCAGTTCCGATGCCACCAACATCGAGCTGTTGATGGTCAAGGACGGTGACGAGTACATCCTGAACGGCCGGAAGTGGTTCGCTTCCAATGCCCTGCACAAGAACTGCAAGGTCATGATCGTCATGGGCAAGACCGATCCGGCCGCCGCGCCGCATCGGCAGCAGTCGATGATGGTCGTGCCCATCGATGCACCCGGCGTGACCGTGATGCGCAACCTGTCGGTCTTCGGCTACGCCGATCGCGAGGGACATGCCGAGATCGACTTCGAGAACGTTCGCGTCCCGGTCAAGGACCTTCTGAAAGGTGAGGGGGAGGGGTTTGCCATCAGCCAGGCGCGGCTGGGTCCCGGCCGCATCCATCACTGCATGCGCGCAATCGGTGCGGCCGAGCGCGCTCTGGAACTGATGTGCAAGCGCGCACAGTCGCGCGTCACCTTCGGTAAGCCGGTGGCAGACAACGCCAACATCCAGGACTGGATCGCCGAGGCGCGCATCGACATCGAAATGATCCGGCTCCTTACGCTCAAGGCCGCGTACCTGATGGACACCGTCGGTAACAAGCAAGCGCAGACCGAGATCGCGGCGATCAAGGTCGCAGCTCCGGCCATCGCGTTGAAGATCGTGGACCGTGCCATCCAGGTGCACGGCGGCGCCGGCGTCACCGATGACTTCCCGCTCGCCTCGTCCTACGCGCACCTGCGGGCCCTGCGTCTGGCCGACGGCCCGGACGAAGTACACAAGCGTGCCATCGCTCGCCGCGAACTGCGTCAGTACCGCGACCTGCGTCCGGAAGGTACCCGAGCATGACTCTCGCACCATCGGATTCGCGAGCATCGTTCCTCGATCTGAGCGGCCGGACCGCGATCATCACGGGCGCCTCGCGCGGAATCGGTTCGGCGGCCGCACAGGCTCTCGCAACCGCGGGCGCGAACGTGGTGCTCACCTCGCGCGATCAGGAGGCCGCCGACCGAGCCGCCGGGCAGATCGTGGGGTCCGCGATCGGCGTCGGCGCGCATGTGGTGGAAAAGGACCAGGCGCGGCGATGCGTCGACATCGCGCTGGACAGGTTCGGCAGCATCGACATCCTCGTCAACAACGCGGGTACCAACCCGGCGTTCGGGCCGATGATCGCCCAGGAGCACAGCCGGTTCACGAAGACGATGGACGTCAATCTGTGGGCTCCGCTGCTGTGGACCGGCCTCGTTGTCGGGGCGTGGATGGGCGAGCACGGCGGTTCGGTGATCAACACCGCCTCTATCGGCGGGCTGGTGCACGATGCCGACCTCGGCTTGTACAACGTGTCCAAGGCGGCGCTGATCCACCTGACCAAGCAACTCGCCATGGAGCTTTCGCCGAAGATCCGCGTGAACTCGGTAGCGCCCGGCGTGGTTCGGACGAAGCTGGCCGAGGCGCTGTGGAAGGACCATGAGGCGCAGGTCGCGAGCTCTACTGCCCTGGCCCGCATCGGTGAGCCGGAGGATGTCGGATCAGCGATCACATTCCTCGCCTCCGACGCGGCGTCCTGGATCACCGGTGAGACGTTGGTCATCGACGGTGGCCAACGTCTCGGTGATGCGCTGCTCTACCGGAACGGAGCGTCCGATGTCTGAGACCACCGCGCAGGATGTGATCGGCATCGATCCGTCGGCGGTCATCCGCTGGTTCGGCGACCTCGGTATCGAATTCGCTGGTCGGCTGGACTTCACCCGTATCGGTTTCGGCCAGTCCAACCTCACGTACCTCGTCCGGGACGAAACCGGGCGACAGTGGGTGCTGCGCCGGCCGCCGCTGGGGCACCTGCTCGCCTCCGCGCACGACGTCGCCCGGGAGGCGCGAATCATCTCCGCTCTCGGCGACACCGGCGTCCCGGTGCCGCGGATCCTCGGCGTCGCAGAGGATTCCGCGATTTCCGAGGTGCCGTTGGTGCTCATGGAGTTCATCGATGGGCAAGTTGTCGACACGATGGAGATCGCGGAGTCGCTGTCCCGGAGTCGGCGTCGCGAGATAGCGCTATCCCTGCCGCGCACTCTTGCGAAGATCCACGCCGTCGACCTGCATGAGGTCGGACTGTCCGATTTGGCGAGCCACAAGCCGTACGCGCAACGTCAGCTCAAACGGTGGTCCGGCCAATGGCAGCAGTCCAAGACCCGGGACCTGCCCGAACTCGAAGACCTGACCCGCCGGCTGACGGCCGCAGTGCCCGAGCAGACCGAACTCGCACTGTTGCACGGCGACTTTCATCTGCGCAACGTGATCGCTGCGCGCACGAGTGGCGAGATCACCGGCGTGCTGGACTGGGAACTGTCGACACTCGGAGATCCGTTGGCGGACATGGGTTCTCTGCTTGCCTACTGGCCCGAAGCCGGCGAAGATCCGGGTGTTGTCTTCCCGGCCTCCGGACTCGAGGGGTTCCCGGATCGGGACGAACTCACTCGGATCTACCTCGACGAGACCGGCCGAGATCCACGAGCACTGAACTTCTGGCACACCCTCGGCTTGTGGAAGGTCGCGATCATCGGCGAAGGAATCATGCGCCGCGCATTGGACACCCCTGCGAACAAGGCCGCCGCAGGCACCCCGACTGCCGAGCGAATCGATGCTGTCGTTCGCAAGGCCGGTGAGATCGCCGACGCCGCCGGAATGTGAACGCATCCGATGCAACGACACTCGACCATGCCTGCGCTGCTGTAACGGTCCTCATGTCACGACCGACCGCGAAGCAACAACACGAGGATGCGCCTTCGATGGCGAAATCCGCGCTGCTGCGCGAGCTTCCGGCCACCCGCCGGGGGTTGCGCACACGCTCGGTGCTGATTGCCGCCGCCCGCACCGCGTTCGAGCGTTCGGGTTATCTCGATACGAGGCTGGCCGACATCACCGCAGAGGCCAAATGCTCGGCCGGCACTTTCTATACGTACTTCTCCAGTAAAGCGGAGATCTTCGCCGCTGTCCTCGAGCTGGCGCAGGAGGATACGATGCATCCGGGGATGCCGCATGTGCACTCCGACGCCGATCCGGCCGCGATAGTCGAGGCGAGCAACCGGGCTTATTTCGAGGCGTACAAGCGCAACGCCAAGCTGATGGCACTGCTGGAGCAGGTCGCGAGCATCGATCCGGAGTTTCGCGAACTGCGTCGGCGCCGGGCGGATGCATTCGTGCAGCGCAATGCCCACAGCATCGAGTCCCTGCAGGCGCGGGGACTCGCGGACCCGGAAATCGATCCGCAACTGGCTTCGCGCGCATTGTCGGGGATGGTCAGCCGCCTCGCGTTCGACTACTTCGTGAGCCGGGACGGTGTGCCGGACAGTGGGATCGACCTCGACGAACTGACTCGATCGGCTACCCGGCTATGGGTCAACGCGTTGCGCATCTCTCCGGCCTGAATCGGGTTTGTCACAGATTGCTGCCCTGTGGCCGTGCGGCTGACCAGGTGACGAGGCCACCCGGCTGAGCTGGGTGGCCTCGTTCGCTTTGCCGTCTTCTGTCGGCTATCCGAACACGTGGACGAAGTTGCCGGCACCGACCGCCTGGAGCCGACCGTCCCGGTACTGCATGAGCGTGACCGTGTCGTTCCGCATGTTGGGAAAGTGGCCGCCGCCGCGGGCTTGCGGCTTCGAGAAGTCGATATCCGGAGTCAGTCCGTCCGTCGAGTACGACGTCAGGTTTCTCACGGCATTCAGCACCGATTCCCGCGTGGGGTTTCCGCCGAGCTGCTGCACGATGTGGGCGAACAGCCGCACGGCCATCCATGCCTGGAGCGACTGGTCGTTGTTCAGCACGCTGTCGGTTGCGCCGATGGCCGCGACATCCCTGGCATACGCCTGATAGCCGGGACTGAAGTAGTTGAACCGAGACACCAGGTAGAGCCCGTTCGCGTCGTTGCCGAAGGCCTCCGTGAGGCCGGGCGCGCCGAACAGGCCGGCCAGGAAGGTGGTCGGGTTGTTGATGCCCTGCTGCTTCATGGCCTGGACGAACGCCGGCGCCTGGTTCTGCAGCAGCGTCGAGAGGACGTTGTCGGCACCGTTCATCTGGGCCGCCGCGGCGGTCATGTCGACGCTCGTCAGCGGGATGTAGACGGCTTTGCCGACCTTCAGGTTGCGGGCGTCGAGTGCGAGCTGAGCGATCAGCTCCGGCAGCGCGTGTGCCGCCGGCAGGTCGGGCAAGGCCATGGCGATCTGCTTCGCATGCAGGACGTCGGCCGCGAGCGCGGCCTGGCCCGCCACCGACAGCGCACCGGAGCCGAGGTCGAAGAAGATCGGTGAGGAGTAGTCGGAAGAAGTGGTGGCGTGGCATCCCAAGCACGCCAGACCTGCCTTCTCCAGGGTGGGGTCCATGCTTGCGCCCTGGTTGACGATGGTCCACGCCAGCGCCGAGATACCGGGATCGTTCGCCGCGTCCCGGGAGCAGGACTCGACCTTGTTCGCGTCGGTCGCCGGGCCGTTGCCGCAGTAGACAGCCTGGAGCGGGTGTCCGAGGACGCCGCCCGCGTTGTTGATGGCGGTGATGGCGGCGCGGACGCCCATGACGCCTTCGGTGCTGTCGTCCACCTTGTCGTTGCCGCTTGGGCCGATGACGTAGAACTTGATCGGCGTCCCGGTGGCGGTGCCGTTGCCTCCTTCTCCACTGCGAGAACCACATGCCGTGGCGGACACCGCGACGGCAGCGAACACCGCCGTAACGGCGGCTATGAACCTCATTGATCTACGGGTGAACGGCACGCCACGCTCCTCATCGAACGAATTCTTCTGTGCTTCTTACCTATTTTGGAACTTTTGATCCAGAATCCTGTATGCCATTTGCAATGTCAAGACTGCGGCATGCGGCGGCTGTCGGGGTTTGCCGGGACGATGCCCAGCCGGATCGGTGTCTCGGGAAACCACCGGGGAAAGTCCGGCCGCCTCGGCCGACTGGCACGCGCCCGGCGACGCGGAACACGCTCAGTGACCCAGGACGAGATCGGCTCCCTTCTCGCCGATCATGATCGCGGCCGCGTTGGTGTTGCCGGTCGGCAGAGTCGGCATCACCGACGCGTCGATGACGCGCAGGCCCTCGACGCCTCGCACCTGTAGCGCAGGGTCGAGCGGCGCGTCGTCGCCGCCCATCCGGACGGTACCTGCGGGGTGACAACCGCGGTGCACGTTCTTCGCGAGCCAGGACTTCCAGTCGTCCCGGGTGCGCACACCTGTACCGGGCGTTTCCTCACCGACGACGTAGCGGCCGATCGACGGCTGGGCGAAGATCTCCCGCGTGGCGATGCACGCGTCGATGAGCGCTTCCAGATCGTGCGGGTGGCCGACGATGTCGTGCCGGATCACTGGCGCCTCGCCGGGGTCCGCCGAGCGCAGACCGATCTCACCGCGACCCTGCGGGCGCGTCACCGAGGGCAGCGCGATCACGCTGGACGTGCGGAGGATTTCCATGTCGTGCACGTCGTGCCGATACGTCTCGTCTGCGTCCACAGTGGACGAGAACTTCTCGAACTGGTTCTTCTCGCCACCGCTCTTCGCCCTTTTCTTGCCGCTGCGCACGCCGAACGGAGCGAAGATGATCTCCATATCGGTGTGCCCGCCGGCGCCTGCGAACACCATCGCGTGGCTCATCGACGCGGTCGCCGCGCCTCGGCCCCGCAATACGAAGTCCAGCCCGTGCTTGACGATGCCGAAGGGCGTCAACTCCTGGTTGAGTGTCTTGTGCGACACGCCGTAGAGCATGTGTGCGTAGGGGTGTTCCTGAAGGTTCTGTCCGACGCCCGGCGAATCGGCGACCACCGGGATGCCCAGTCGGCGCAGTTCGTCTGCGGGCCCGACGCCGGATATCATCAGCAACTTCGGCGAGGCGATGGCTCCCGCGCTTACGATCACCTCTCGCGCCGCCCTCGCCTCGAACGTTTCGCCGCGATGCGTGTACACGATGCCCACCGCTCGGGTGGCCTCGAACAGGACGCGGGAGACCAGCGCGCCGGTGCGGACAGTCAGGTTGCGCCGACGGCCGATCGGCGTCAGGTACGCCCGCGCGGCGCTGTGCCGGAATCCCCGGAGCTGGCTGACCTGTCCTCTGGAGACGCCGAGTTGGGAGGCCCCGTTGTAGTCGGTGTTGCGGGCGTGCCCCGCCTCGGTTGCCGCGTCCATGAACAGATCGGTCAGCCTGTGATCCACCCCCATCCGGACCACCGACTGAGGGCCGCTCCGCCCTCGATACTCAGCGTCGCCATCACCGCGGAAGTGCTCGGCGCGCTTGAAATACCGCAGCACATCCGCGTACGCCCAACCATGAGCGCCCGCCTCGGCCCAGTCGTCATACCCGAGCGGGTTGCCGCGCACCCAGACCATGGCGTTGATCGAGCTGCCGCCCCCGAGTACCCGGCCGGCGGCCCAAGTGTCCACGGACCCGCCGCGTGAGTTGTCCGGCTCGGCCTGGTATCGCCAATCGTACTTCGGGTCGATGCGCTGGGTTCCCACGGGAATCTGCATGGCGGGCGTCCAGTCACGGCCGCCGGCCTCGAGTAGAAGTACCGAGATGGCAGGATTTTCGCTGAGACGGTTGGCAACGACGCATCCCGCGCTCCCGCCGCCGACGATGACGTAGTCGTAGGTGCCGGACAAGGACACTCCTCTTCGTTCTCGATTCGAAGGATGGGAAGGACTCCCCGGTAGACGCGGGGGCAGTCGGCCATCCCGCGTCCGGCGCACCGGTCGCCGCGAAACCGGGATCCGCTCGGCGCTTCGCGACGTCCGATGGTTTCGAGGATCCTGAATACCAAACTGTAGCGCAAGAGTCGCAGTCGTGCGTCCTTCTTGTATTGCGATCCCGCTGGCCAGCGAGGTGACATATCATTCTTAGTATGTAGAATCCTGGTTTATGTATCCAGGAAATCGACAGGATGGCACTCAAGGCCAGTCCGGTAGATCGCGGAAGAAGGGCGCCCGAAGATGAGTGACTCCCGCAACAGTGGTCCCGTGCTCGTCGAGCGTGGCGGCGCGGTCGCGACCGTCACCCTGAACGATGCCGAGCACGGCAACCGCATGAGTCCGCTCACCACGGAGGCGATCCTCAGCGACGAGTTTCGCGCGCTCAGCCGCGACCGCACTACTCGTGCGATCGTGCTCCGAGCCGAGGGACCGGACTTCTGTCTCGCTGGGCACCATCCTGACCCGGGGCCGCCGACGTACGCCGCCGATGCGGATGCCGGTTCCGTGGAACGGCTCGCTCACGGCTACGCCTACGGCGTCGTCTGGGAAGCACTGGCCGGCGTGACCAAGCCGATCATCGCCGCGGTGCGCGGCCGGTGCGAAGGTGGCGGGCTCGGGCTCGTGCTCGGGTGCGATCTCGTGGTCCTCGGTCGGTCGGCGCGGCTGCGGGCGACGGACGTGGAAGCTGGGCGATCGTTGTTCTCGCCGATGGCCCGCACGCTGACTCGCGCGGTCGGCAAACACCGCGCGATGGAGCTCATCGTGCTCGGCAGGCAGTTCGGTGCGCGTGATCTCGCTGCGCTGGATATCTCGGCGGAGACGGTGCCGGACGAGGACGTGGAGGAGGAGGCGCTGCGGCGTGCGGCCGCCATTGCCGCCCGGCCGCCGCTGGCGGTGGCATTCGCCCGTGGACTTGTGCGCCGGGCCGTCGATGAGATGGCGGACTACCCTGTGACCCGGTCGTGGGCGTACCACTCGATTTCTGTTTCCGCAGGACCTGGTTCACCAGGATCGCGGGAGCCGAGTAATGGATCAGTCCGGCCGTGAGGCCTGGTTGAGCACCACCGAATTCAGTATCCAGCAGGCAATTTGATGGATTGGAGTGCAATGACTGCACCGTTCGAGACTATCGTCGTGTCGACGGAGGGAGCCGTCGGTCTCATCGAGTTGAACGATCCCGAGCGGATGAACCCCACGGACGCCACCACGACCCTGGCCGAGATCGACGAGGCTCTGCTGGCCTTCGGGCGCGACCGCACGACCCGGGCCGTCGTACTCTTCGGCCGTGGGCGCGCGTTCTCTGCCGGTGCGAACCTGGGTGTGCACCGCCCAGCCCGGTATCCGCAGGACGGACAGGACTCGTCGCCGTCCCGATTGGCGTACGGCTACGCCTACGGCCAGATCTGGGAGACCCTGCACAACTTCAAGAAGCCGCTGGTTGCGGCAGTCAATGGTTGGTGCCTCGGCGGTGGCTGGGAACTCGCGCACTCCTGCGACCTGGTGATCGCGGGTGACTCGGCGCGGTTCGGCGCAGTAGAGATGAACGTCGGTCTGATCCCCTTCGCGGGTTCGGCCGTCTATCTTCCCCGGATGATCGGTAAGCATCGTGCGATGGACATGATCCTCAACGCGCGCAGGATCGATGCAGAAACCGCGCTGGGTCTGGGGTTGGTCAACGAGGTCGTCCCGGCCGCCCAGACCTTCGAACGAGCCAAGGAGGTGGCTACCGAACTGGCCCAGCGCCCGCCGATCGCCGTGTCGTTCGCGCGAGAACTGGTCAAGAAGGCGATGGCGGTCGACGAGTTCTACGACCTCGAGCGGGCCTATGGCTATTACCTGCAGACCACTGAGGATTACGCAGTGGCGCGTGCCCACGCGGCTCAGCGTGAACCCGACGCGCCCGCACCGCAGTACCAAGGAAAATAATCGAACAGCAGGAGAGATCGACACATCGAGCTCGACGACTGACCCACCCGGTGACGACACCCGCTGTCGCCGCGCTGCCGATTGCGGTGTCCACGGAGGATCGGAGCAGGCAGGGGGAGTAGGGCGTTCGGCGGAAGCGCTCGTCACCTGCCCGATCGTCCGGGGTCCTACAATTGCGGGATGGTGGATTCCAAAACCACAATCAAGCCGGTGCAGCGTTCGCGCCTCGTGGACGAGGTCGTAGAACGGTTGCGGACGCTGATCTTGAGCGGCGAATTACCACCCGGCCATACGTTGCTCCAGATAGAGCTGTGCGAGCGGCTCGGGGTCAGCAGGACGCCGCTGAGGGAAGCGTTTCGCCGGCTCGAGCGCGAGGGGTTCGCCCGCCCGTCGAACGGCAACAACACACTCGAGGTTGTTTCGCTGACACCGGATGACCTGCGAAACCATTATCAGGTGCGGGAAGTCGTCGACGGTCTCGCGGCGCGACTCGCGGCGAAACGAGGCGTCGAGGCAGAGCATCTCGACCGCCTGCGCGGACTCGTCGACCATATGCGAACGTTCGACTCCGGAAAGAATTGGCCCCGGCGGGCCGCATTGCATGCCGACCTGCACGCCAACATCGCGGAACTGTCGGGGAACCGTCAGGTCGTCGCTCAGATTCCGATGATCCGTTTCACTGCGCAGATGCTGTCGCTCAACCTGAATACTATCGGGACCGAGTCACCGGAAACCATCGCCGCGCTACTGGGCGAAGGCGAGAACGACCACCGGGAGATTCTCGACGCGATCGAGGCCGGGCAGGGGCAGCGCGCAGAGAGGGCGGCTCGCCGACACATCCGCAAGACGATGTCGTCGCTGTTGATAGGGAGCTAGCCGGACACCAGGTCCACTCTCTCCGGTCGGCTGATCGGTGCCTCGCGCTCGCGCCTTCGACAGGCGCTGCAAGCCGCCTGACAAGTCACGCTGTGGCCTCGGACCGCCGGGGTCGGCTCAGCTTGTGGCCCGAGGCCACTGCGGCGAGGGGCACGGTCCCGCGGGCTGGACGAATGGGCGGCGAGGTAACGGACTTGCGAATGTGCCGTCGCGCCAACGTCTCTGCCCGGCGGCCGTCTTGATCCCGGATAGCGGCCAGAAGCTCCAGATGCTCGGCCTCGCCCTGCTCGACGAGGTCGCGCAACCGCACCGGATCGACGTCCTGGAAGTTGTCGAGGTTCCGCGCGCGCATCTGCGCAGTGAATCGGATCATCGGTACATGCGCCGCCACATGCGGATTACCGGACAGCTCGGCGATGCCGGCGTGCAGATCCGCGTGGAGCGCCGCCCGACGGGGCCAGTCCGCCGTGACCGTCAGGCTGTGCATTTCGTCGACGATCCGGCCGAGGTCGGCGAGATCTGCCTCCGACACACCCCGCCGCGCAGCCAGGCGAGCCGCCAGTCCGTCGATGACCTCACGGAATTGGTAGAGTTCGACCATCTCCTCGGCAGAATGGTTGATGACCTCGAGCGTGTTGTGCCCGTTGGAGGAGCGCAGAAATCCTTCCTCCGCGAGAATGTAGAGCGCTTCGCGGAGTGGGGTACGGCTGACGCCGAGCTGCGCGGCGAGCGCGCGTTGCTGCAGAGTCTGCCCCGGCGGCAGGGCGCCACCGAGGATCAGCGTACGAAGCTGGTCCACGACACCGTCGACGAGCCGCTCACGCCGAACCGGTTTCACTGCGATGACAGTATCCTCCACAGGATTATATTACGTGACCAGAGGAGCGCATTTCGTGACCTGTGCCGCGCGTCTCTCGGATTCGAACTCGGCATATCGCAACGTATCTGGTTCCGAATCCACTGCACCTATCTCCGAACGGCACTAATTCCGGGCTGGCAGGTCGCTCCAGTCCTCGGGTGTCCAGGTGATCGTCGCGATCGGACGGAGCGCGTCGAGAGTACGTGCGTGCGTCGCCGGGTCCAGGTCGGCGCACGCGTCCTGGAGGATTCGGACCGTGAAGCCCCGCTCTCGACCTTCGCGGGCTGTGGCGGCCACGACGTACTGGGTCGCCACGCCGGCAAGCACGATCTCGTCGATGCCCGCCGCGCGCAGGATCCGTTCGAGGTCGTTGCCGGGGAACGCGCCGATTGCGGTCTTCTCGACGAGCGGTTCATCCGGCGCGGGCACGCCGACGATCTCGTCCGGGCGGCTGGCCGACGGAGCCGGCGCCTCTCCGGTCATCTGCTCGATGAACGCGGCTCCGGGCACGACCCAGATAACCGGCACGCCGGCCGTGCGGGCCGCCTGCAGCGCCGTTCGTAGTCGGTCGGTGAGCCGGTCGAAGTCGGTGCCGGGATCCATCAGCCGCGCGAAGGAGCCGTTCGAGCGGACGGTCCCGTCGGTCGGATCGAGCAGCAGCAGTGCTTGCTTCGGGGCGGTCATGTTGTTCCTCTTTCATAGGTCACAGGTTGGTAGGTATCGAGTCGCGGTGGTCGAATCCGACCGGGAGTGACGGCGCACCAGGCGTCCCCGAGCAGCAGGATGTGGGCGCCCGCATGCCACTCGGGCAGCGCCGCCCGGTAGGCACTAGTTGCCGCGCGCGGGCGCGGAGGCGGGTACGCCGGCCGAATCGGCGCGCGGTACCGGCAGCGGGCCGGTCGGCTCGTGCACGAGCGTGCCCAGCTCACGGAGGTCGTCGACCGCGTTGACCAGCATGATCAGTGCTTCGACGCCAGCCGGGTTGCCGACGTAGAATGCCGTCTGCAAAAACACCTCAGCGATGATCTCGGGCCGCATTCCGCCTCGTAGCAGTCCCCGGACCCGCGTCTCCAGTTCGTGTGGCCGGTTGATCGCGGACATGATCGCGAGGTTGACGAGCGCCTTCGTCGGAAGGTCCAGCACCTCGTCTCGGTCCCAGAACTTCGTATTGGCCGCGGTCATGATGTCGGCGTGCGGCACCGACAGTGGAGACTTCCGGCGCGCGGTGAAGCGCTTGCGGGACTCTTCGTCACCGAAGACCCATGTGCGAAGTTCGTCGACGTCGACGTCGAATTGCATGGTGCTACCTCCACGTGCGGGGGTGGGATGTGAACTCCGGTGTCGGCCAAGTGTTCGGTCACCGATCGGGAACGCCGCGATGACGCGGTCATCGTCGACGTACGCCGTTCCTCAGCGGGACCGGGCGCGGTCCAGCACCGCGCGGGTCGCATCCGCGGTCCGTGCGGCGATCTTTTCCGCTGCCAAGGGCCGCAGCGCATCGGAGAGGATTTCCACCCCGATCGTCGCGTCGGCGCCTGCCGGGTCGACGGTGCGCAGGAAGTTTCCAGCGGCAACTCGCCCTCGCCGGGGAGCAGGCGGGCCGTCCGGGTCTCGGCGAGGAGCTCGCCGGGAGTCGCAGGAGCCACGGCGGGCACGTCGGAGAGCTGCAGGGTGATGAACCGGTTTCCCGGGATCCGGGCGAGATCCTCCAATCTGGACCCGCCGCGGAAGAAGTGAATAGGAGTCCACGACGAGTCCGCCGTTGTCCGCTCCCGCGCGCTCTACGATGTCCGACGCGATGTCGACTGTGGAGACGGCCATGTAAGGCATGAACTCGAAGGCGACCAGCGGGCCGTGCTCGCCCGCCTGCGGGCACAACTCGGCGAAGCTCGCGGCCGCGGCGTCCACGTCGACCGGCGTGCCGGGGGGGCAGTCCGATAACCACGTTCACGTGCCGGGCGCCCAGCCGCTCTCCGAGCTCGAACGTCTTGCCCGCCTCCGCGCACTCCTCGACTGACAGCTCCGGGCTGAAGCGCAAGGTCTCGACCTCGGCGATCCGGATGCCGTGGTCGCTTGCGACCAGAGCCAGATCTTCGGCGCTCGGTCCATCCGCCGTGGACACCTCGATGTCGAAGACGGTCAGCCCGATGCCCGCGTAACCTGCTGCGGCGGCGCCACGGACCCGTTCGTCGAACGAGTGCCGGGCGGGTTTCCCATTCGGCGCTCCCGACAAGGTGTAGAAGGAGGCGACCAGATCGTCGAGGGCGAGCGAATGCGTCTTCGTGGTCACAGTCAGTCCGTTCTGCCGAGGTGGAGCGTCGGGTGCGGCCGTCCGACACGCAGCCGGAAAGCACACTCCTCTTCCGGATGGTATGCAGGCGGGATTTGGGATGCAAGAAACCTGGATACCAAAATACGCGGAGTCGGGGTCGGTAACCCGGTAGCTACTGCTGCATCGAGTTGGCATATAGTATCCTGGATACCAAAACTTCCGAGCGGGAAGCTCGACCCGCCCGCAAGCACCGTTACAACGAAATCTCGAGCGTCGGCGCAGTGCTTTGAGGAGGCAACATGACGGCTGAGTCCATCAGCATCGGATGCGGGTCGGCGGACGCTGCCGAACGGATCGACTGGCCCACCGAGTTGGCGGAGTCCGGCCTGGTCACCTACATGGGCTTCGACTCGCTGGCGGAGCGGACCATGGCGTTCGCGCACGCCCGCAAGATGGCCGACCCGGAGAAGGGCTACAACGAGCACCTGCCGCGCACCATCCCGGCCTTCGCTCCGTTCGTCTCCCGCGGTGGCCGCATCGCGACGAACCAGGGCGGCGCCAACCCCGACGCGGCCGGCCGCCTGATCGTCGACAAGCTGCGCGAACTCGGCTACGGCGGCAGCGGGCTCAAGGTGGGCATCGTCCACGGTGACGACTGCCTGGATCAGGTCCTCGCGCAGGACATCGACTTGCCCGAGATCGGCACGTCGGTCCGCCAACTCGGTGACCGCGTGGTGGGTGCCTACGCTTACATCGGTGCGGAGCCGATAGTCGAGGCGCTGGAGCAGGGCGCGAACTGGGTCATCGGCGGCAGGCTTGCAGACCCCTCGTGTTATGTGGGCCCGATCTGCCACGAACTCGGCTGGGCGCTCGACGACTGGGAGAAGGTCGGTGTCGCGACCGCGGTCGGCCACACGCTGGAGTGCGGGCAACATGTCACCGGCGGCAATTTCAGCGATCCGGGCAAACGGATGTTCGATGGCATGGAGAAGCTCGGCTTCCCCTATGCCACGGTGAATCAGGACGGCAGCTTCGTCGTTTCGAAGACCCCGAACACCGGCGGCGGCGTAACCCGTGACACAGTCCGCGCGCAGCTGAGCTACGAGGTCCACGATCCCGCTCGCTACTTCACTCCGGACGTCACAGCGGACTTCCAGAACGCTTACGTCGAGGATCTGGGCGACGACCGTGTCCGCGTCAGTGGCATCTCCGGCACGGCGCGCCCGGACACCCTCAAGGTGCTGGTCGGTGTCGACTGGGGGTACCGGGTCATCGGTTTCACCATGATGGGCGGGCCGAACTGCCTCGCCCGCGCGAAATTCGTCGAGGAGATCCTGCGCAAGCGCATCGAGCAATACGGCGATGCCGTGCACGCGCTGCACTTCGGCTACGTCGGCTACAACTCGCTCTACGGCGACGCCTACACCACCAAGGATCCCGCGGAGATCATGCTCAGGTGTGCCGTGCTGGTCCGGGACAAGGAGGTCGCCGACGCGATCGCCGAGGAGGTCGGCAAGCAGGCGGTATGGATCACGGTGGGTCAGGGCGGCACGAACCTGCTCCAGAACTCGCGCCATATCGCACCCACTCCCATCTACCTGCCTCGTGACCAGTTCAAGCTGACGGCGGAGATCGTCAGCGTCTGAGATCGAATGGGCGGCCAGGGCCCTGGAGCCAGGTGCCGGCAAGCGCCCGATGACCAGGCTGCGGCATTCCGGATCACCAGCCGGAATGCCGCAGCCTCGGCATGTGCGAGCGGACCCGTGATCCTCGGCCACGGCCCGGGGAGTAGAAGCGCCGATACCTCCGCTGCTGTTGCGCGGCAACGGCTTCCGGTGCCGGCGACGCCCTGGAGCCGTCTGTGATTCCGAGGCTGTCGCCGCGCGCATCGGGGCGCCGTGAAATGAACGGTGGCCGGGTTGTCCTCGGCGGCAGGTCTGGTCCTCGGTGGCGCACCACGCGCAGTACGGCCCGTCCGCTGGGTCGGACGAACATCGGTGTGCCCGACCATGCCGGGATGCGCACGTTCATTGTGCCGATGGACGTGCCCGTCGTCGTGGTCAGCCGCTGCCGAGATGGACAGCGACGGTGCGAGGTGGTCCCGATACGGCTATCAATGCCTATCTACTGCGCGGCTGACGCCCGGCGAAGCTGGTCGCTGGACTGGATCGGGCTGGTATCGCGCAGGGCCGCCACCGAATCAGCGGTGAATGCGTGCCCCGAACGTCGTCTCGGTCTCGCCGACCGGCACTGGTCTCACATCCACTCTCTGCACCGACGGAACGGCTTATGGGATGCAGGATACCTATCAGATCGGGATGTGGTCAACGATTCGATGTCACGAGCGGCATCGTGTTTGTGCAGGGGGTTGCGCCGCGTCGCGACGTACTGGGATTCTTGAATTCGGGATACGGGATTCCTTGACCCGACCAGCTGGCTCGCTTAGCCTGAGTCGCATTCTGCGGCCAGACGGCGCGTCCCGTACGCACCGCCGGTACCAGTTCTGCACAACGCCGCAAGGTTCCTGTGGACCTACACAACGACGCGAGGTTCTTGTGGACAGTTTCGTCAAATTTCTGCTCATCGGGCTGGGTGCCGGCGGCGTCTATGTCTTGCTGTCCCTCGGCATCGTCCTGATCTACCGGGGATCGGGCGTCGTCAACTTCTCCCAGGGGGCGTTGGCCCTCCTCGGTGCTGCGGTCTACTACGAGTTGAGGACCGATATGCCACCCGCGGCCGCGATCCTCGTCGCGATCGCCAGCTGCGCGGCTGCGGGAGTCCTGATCCAGCTCGGGGTGATGAGGCCGATGCGCCACGCCTCACCTGTCGCGCGGGTCGTGGCCACGCTCGCCGTGCTCACCCTGATCTCCAGCGTGGCGACGCGGCGGTACGGCAGCCTGCCCAAGCGCGTGCCGTCGTTCCTGCCCACGAAGACCGTGGAGGTCTTTCCGGGCATCTTCGCTGGCAAGGACCGGCTGATCATTCTGGCGATCGCGGTCGGGCTGGCCGTGGTGCTGTGGATCGTCTACCGCGTGACCCGCTTCGGGCTGGCCACCACCGGTGTCGCTGAGAACGAGGTGGCGACCGCTGCCATGGGTTGGTCGCCCGGCATGATCGCGGCGGGCAACTGGGCTGCGGGCGGTGCGCTGGCCGGGCTTGCCGGCGCTTTGCTCGTCCCCATCACCGGCCTCTCACCCGGCGCGCTCGTGCTGGCCGTCGTTCCCGCGCTGGCCGCGAGCCTCGTCGGCGAATTCCGCTCGTTCCTGGGCACACTCGTCGGCGGCTTGCTGATGGGTGTCCTCGAGTCGGAGACCACCCACTACGTCAAGGCGCCCGGCTGGGCCAGCGCGATGCCGTTCATCGTCATCATCCTGTTGCTGATGTTCCGCGGCGGGGCGCTGCCGCTGCGCGGGCACCTCGCCGAACGGCTGCCGAAACTCGGCGAAGGCAAACCGCCGTGGATCTTCACGACGATCCTCGCGGTCCTGCTCTGGCTGTCGTTCTTCGCCTTCGGAACCAACTGGACCGCCGCGATCGTCACGACACTCGTCTACGGCCTGCTCGTACTGTCCCTCGTGGTGGTCACCGGCTTCGCGGGCCAGCTCTCCCTCGCGCAGTTCGCCCTCGCCGGCATCGGTGCGCTGATCGCCACACGGATGAATGCCGCGTGGGGTGTGCCTTTCTGGCTCACGCTGCTCGCGGGAGTGGTGTTCACGGTGCCCATCGGCCTGATTGTCGCGTTGCCCGCCGTCCGTGCCCGCGGAGCGAACCTGGCGGTCGTCACCCTGGGGCTGGCCACCGTCATCACCAGCGTGGTGCTCGGCAACCCGGACTACACCGGTGGTCCGGTCACGGGTACGGTGGTGCGGCCACCGACCCTGTTCGGCATCCAGTTCGACTATCTCGGGCACACCGACCGGTACGCGCTGATGGTGCTGGTGCTTCTGCTGATCGCCTGCTGGTGCGTGGCGAACGTCCGGCGCAGCCGGAGCGGACGACGGATGATCGCGGTGCGTTCCAACGAGAGGGCCGCGGCGAGCCTCGGAATCAGCGTCGTTTCCGCCAAGCTGTACGCGTTCGGGCTGGGTGCGGCGATCGCGGCGCTGGGCGGCATCCTGCTGGCCTACGTCAACACGAACATCAACTTCGCCCAGTTCGACGTGCTCACTTCCATCAACCTGGTGCTCTACGCCGTCCTCGGTGGCGTGGGCTTCGTGAGTGGATCCGCCTTCGGCGCGCAGCTGGCGCCGGGCACGTTCGGTGAGTTTCTGATCGACAAGATTCCGAATATTCAGGGCTGGTTCCCAGTGGCGGCGGCGGTGCTGTTGCTGGTCACCATCGTCCTGAACGCGGACGGCGTCGCGGCGCACACGACACGGCAGAAGGCGGCGGTCGTCGACCGTCTGCGGTCGCTCGGGCGGCGGCCGGACCGGGCCGCCCGAGCTGTCGTTCATGCGCCGGCGACGTCCGCAGACCGCCCGGCGCGCCCAGTGGCAGAGCCCAAGACGCTGGAGATCCGCGGCCTGGCCGTCGCTTTCGGCGGAGTCAAGGCACTCGACGGCGTGGATCTCGAAGTGGCGCCCGGGGAAATCGTCGGGCTGATCGGGCCGAACGGCGCGGGGAAGACGACGCTTGTGGACGCCGCTTCCGGCTTCCTGCGTGGGTATCAGGGACGGATTACCCTCGGGGGCAAGGTACTCGACGGCAATGGCGCGGTCCTGCGCTCCCGGCGCGGGCTCACGCGCAGCTTCCAGTCCCTGGAGCTGTTCGAGGATCTGACGGTCGCCGACAACCTACGGGCGGCCTCCGACGAGCGTGACATCGGGGCGTACTTCACCAACCTCGTCAAGCGTGGCACCCGCAAGCTGTCCGATCAGGCGGCGGTCGCTATCGAACAGTTCGAACTCTGGGATTGCGTCGACAAATTTCCGCACGAGTTGTCCTACGCCCAGCGCCGCCTCGTCGGCATCGCCAGGTCGGTCGCGACGTCGCCTTCGGTGCTGCTGCTCGACGAGCCCGCCGCGGGACTGGATGACGTCAGCACGCGGGAGTTGGCCGAGCTGATCCGCAGGCTCGCGGCCGAGCGCTCCATCGGTGTGCTGCTGATCGAGCACGACATCTCGATGGTCATGGGGTTGTGCGATCGGATCGTGGCGCTCAACTTCGGCCGTGTGATCGGCTCCGGCACGCCGGAAGAGATTCGCGGTGACGCCGCGGTCGTAGCCGCCTACCTGGGCGAGCAGGACGTCGCCGAGGAGGCTCCCGCCGGGAGCGCCGTGGTTGGAGCCGGTGGCTCGGCCGGATTGGAGACGGCCCGATGACCGCGAACGCCGGGACGACCGGCACTGACCCCCGGAGGGACACCATGAGCGAAACGGATATGCGGGCCGGTGCCACCGCGGTACCGAAGGAGATCGGCGCCGTGGTACTGAAGGCGACCGGCCTCGACGTCGGCTACGGCGACACCCTCGTCGTGCGTGGCTTGGATCTCGAGGTCCGCGCGGGCGAGGTGGTCGCACTACTGGGCGCGAACGGGGCCGGCAAGTCGACCACCATCTCCGCACTGGCCGGGATTCTGCAACCGAGTGCCGGTTCGGTTACGTGGCGGGGACAGCCGGCCCGGGGCTCGCTGCACCGGCGGGTGCGGCGAGGGCTGGCCCTGGTGCCGGAACAGCGGTCCGTCATCTTCGGACTGTCCACCAAGGACAATCTGCGGATGGGCCGGGGAAGCATCGGCGCCGCCCTCGATCTGTTTCCCGAACTGAAACCTTTTCTGTCCCGCAAAGCAGGGCTGCTTTCAGGCGGCCAGCAGCAGATGTTGACGCTGGCGCGGGCGCTGGCCACCGAACCGGAGCTGTTGCTTGCTGACGAGTTGTCCCTCGGATTGGCGCCACTCGTGGTGGATCGGCTGCTTGCGGCCGTCCGCCAGGCGGCGGATCGAGGCGCGGCTGTGCTGCTCGTGGAGCAGCAGGTGCGCAAGGCACTGAAGAATTCCGATCGCGCGTACGTACTGCGTCGCGGGCGGATTGCGCTCGAGGGCCGGTCCTCGGATCTGCTCGGGCGCATCGCGGAGATCGAACAGAGCTACCTCTCCGAGGAGATTTCCGCCTGATCACCATGCCCGCCGTCCCGACGGGACAGCGGGTACCGGCGCCCGGTGCCGGCACGAACCGCCGGGGTACGGCAAGAAACGGAGTATTTCTGATGAGGCACAACGGCGTGTTCGCGGCATTGGCCGCAGTGATGGCCGCCGCGTTACTAGCGGCCTGTGGCAGTTCGAACAGTGATGACAGTTCGAATGCTTCGACCGCCACCGGCACCCCGATTAGTTTCTATGTGCTCGGGCCCAGCGCGGACAACAACCAGAACGATTCCTCGCAGGGCAAACTCGGCGTCACCGCGGCGGTCACGGCGATCAACAAGGCCGGTGGAGTCAAGAATCACCCGCTGAAACCGGTGTTCTGCGCCAAGGGTATCCAGTCCGACGCCAACGTCATCGCCGCATGCGGGCGGGACGCGGTGGCGGACCAGAGTGTGTCCGCGTTCGTCTGGGGCACCAACAACTACGGGTCGGCGATCGATCCGATTCTGGAGCAGGCCGGACTCGCGTGCCTCGGGTGTCAGCCGTTCACCCAGGCCGACTTCGGGTCGCCGATGCTGTTCCCCTTCGAGCCCGGGGCGTTGTCCGTGGTCGGTCTCGCCGCGCTGGGTGCGGACCAGCTCAAGGCCGCGAAGATCGATATGGCCATCCCGGACGTGCCGGCGGGCCACGGTCTCCCCACGCTGATCGACTCGTTGGGGCTCAAGCCGCGCAACACCTCGCTCGGCCAGGTGGTGTACGTGCCGGCCACCGCGGTCGACGTGACGGCGGCTGCAGGTCAGGTCAACGGGGCCGACCTTGTCATCAACACGCTCCTGCAGGGCCAGCAGGCTCCCTTCCTGCAGGCACTGCGCCAGCAGGGCAACAAGGTTCCCATGATGATCTCCGGGAGCACGAACAGCGCTCCGGGTCTCGGGCAGCAGTACGGCGACCAGGCCGAGGGCATCTACGCGGGCTCGGTCTACAACCGCAACAGCGAGGGCTACAAACGGTACAAGGCGGACCTGGGCGCCATCGGCGCCGGGGACAGTGAGCTCAACACCGACCAGTCGATCGGCGCATGGCTGTCCGTGCAACTGTTCGCCGACATCGCCAACCAGCTCGACGGCAATCCGACTCGGCAGGCAGTGCTGGACAAGGTGAAGACGCTGACCGCGTACGACACGAAGGGCCTCACCCCGTCGATCGACTTCTCGAAGCCGGGCACCCTCGGCGGTGGCCACTTCCCATCCATTCGCAACGACGCGATGTACCTTCTGCAGTACAAGAACGGGGAACTCCAGCCCGTCGGCACCGCCTCACGCGTCTTCGGTGGACAGGGCTGAGTACTTCCCAGCACA
Source organism: Nocardia sp. alder85J (assembly GCF_020176955.2). GTDB lineage: Bacteria > Actinomycetota > Actinomycetes > Mycobacteriales > Mycobacteriaceae > Nocardia. Next base: position 360,408 of record NZ_JAIUCZ020000006.1, on the reverse strand, counting down.
ACCCGAGCGCAACGCACTGATGGTCACCGCCGGTCGTCCCCGGCGGTGACCATCGGCTGCTCAGAGGCCGTCGGGATGTGCACTGCCCCTCGAGCGAGTCGCAAATCCGGCGCCGGCGCGATCCCGTTGACCGCGGCGCCGAACGCGAGGTCCGCCCGCGCCCGTCATGACGACGGCGCGGGCGACCTGCGTTCTGTGTCGAACTCACCGGACCGGCGGCGGGCTATCGTCGCCGGATCGGCGGCGTTCAGCATCTCCGCCCGCGCGATCGCGACCCGTCCAGCGCGCGGCAGGTCGGACGGGCATGCCGCGTGGTGTCAGGACTTCTTCGATCCGGGGGTGAAGGTGGCGGGCATCTGTCGGCGTGGAATGTCCTCGGCGTCGCGGTCGATGACGAAGTCCGGGATGCGGTCGAGCACTCGATCGAGCACGATCTCCAGCTCCGCGCGGGCGAGATTGCGCCCCAGGCAGAAATGAATCCCGGCGCCGAACGACAGGTGCGGGTTGGGGGAGCGGTCCAGTACGACTTCGTCCGGGCGCTCGAACACCGTCTCGTCGCGGTTCGCGGACATGATCGACAAGCCCACCGTTTCGCGCGTGTCGATGGCCTTGCCGTGCAATTCGAGCGGCTGTGAGGCCGAGCGCACGGCCAACGGTGCCGGCGGCCACATGCGGAGCACCTCGTCGACAGCCTTCGGCACGAGCCCACGGTCGGCGATGAGCCGATCGCGGTCGGCGTGGTTGCCGTCGAGATGACGGAACATCGCGAGGAGGGTCGAGCCGGTGGTGTCGACTCCGCCACCGATGACGGTCCGCAGCATATTCACCGCGTCTTCGATATCGATGGGCGCGCCGCTCAGCTCGGCTGCGGCAACCCGGCTCGCCATGTCGTCCGCCGGGTGCTCACGACGCTCCAGAAGGAGCTCCCGCAACCGTTCCGCCGTCCACAAATGCTCGGCGAAGCCCTCATGGTGTTCTTCGCTGTCGGGCGGGAAATGAATGAGCTTGTGCATGGATGTGTGAAATCGCTCCCACTCGTCGAGCGGCAGGCCGACCAGGTGCAGCGTCGTCATGGTGGGGACGGCGTAGGCCAGGTCAGTGCAGAAATTGATCCGGCCGCTCTCGATCACGCGGTCGAGCAGCCCGTCCACCAACTCTTCGAGGAAGACGTGCCGCCCGCGGGTCGCGTTCGGGGTGAAGAACGAGGTGAGCACGGCCCGCTGTTCGCGCCACTGCGGCGGATCGGTCTCCAGCACCAGCATTGCCGGCGACTGCCGCGAGGGAATGCGGTCACCGCCACGCCATGTTCCGTCAGGTTCCTGCCACTTGGCCGAGGACAGCTCCTCGTGGTTGTGCAACGCGCGGTCCACGTCTGCGTGCCGAGAAAGGAGCCAGAATCCGCCGTACCCGTCGAAATGCGCGGCAGGGGCGTGTTTGCGTGCCTCGGCCAAGACCTCGCGTTGTTCGACCACCGACATGTGATAGGGGTCGAACGAACTCAGCTGGTCCGTATTCGTGGTCATCGAAAGCTCCTTTCGTCGGGTGCCGGTGGCACCGTTCTCCCGCCGTAGCAGGAAAGTCAGGTCCTGGCCCGCGGCAATGCGCGGGCATGGATGTCGGTCATCGAACCGAAGTCGGGGGAGGTAGTGCCCGCCGCGCGGTCTGCGGCGATGGGCGGCTCGTCGAGCACAAGGTGACCGACTGCGGCAGACCGGGTTGTGCGAGTCCCGAGAACTCTATCAGTTTTGGCGTCCAGGATTCTGAATACCAAAAGTCATTAGCAATGCTATCCTTGGCTGACGATCGCTCGATCGCTCGATCGCTCGATCGCTCGATCGCTCGATCGCTCGATCGCTCGATCGCTCGATCGCTCGATCGCTCGATCGCTCGATCGGTCCGGTGCGGATCGTGCCGGTAGGTCCGGCATCGGGCACGTCAGCGTGGAGGTTCCGATGAGTGACACAGTTGCGTCGCAGCGCGCCCTGGATGAGGCGCGCAGGGTCGTCTATTTCGCGCTCGGCGAGGCGGAGGGCTGGCGGCAGTCGAAACCGAGTCGCGGACCTGCCGAGCGGATGCCCGAGTCGATTCGCCTCAGTGGAGTGGATGTCGACGAGTACTTTCGCGACGGGTTGTTCTCCAAGCGGATGCAGATCGGGTCGTTCCACCTGCTCGAGGTCCGGTTCGCGCCCGGCTTCGTCATCCCCCGCCACCACCACAACTTCGACCAGATGGTGGTCGTCGTCGAAGGCAGCGTCCGCCAGGGCAGGCGCTGGTTCCAGGTGGGTGACGGCTACTTCACGAAGGCCGACACGCCCTATGTGACCGCGGCCGGCCCCGAAGGGGCGCGAATCGTCGAGGTGCGCAAGGACCCGATCGAAGAGCTCGAGGTCTGGTGGGACGAGGCCAAGCCCGAGCGGTGGCAGCGCGAGCGCTGGCACGCGGCGGCAGCTTCCGCCGACTCGACGACAGCGGGCGACCTCAGGTCGCCTCGACAGAGATAAGTGAAGGAAAGGGACTCGATCAATGTCCGACAGCTATGACGCCAATGCCGTCATCACGCCGGAAGGTGTGGACGAGCTTCCGCGTACCTACCGGGTGATCTCGGTCGACGACCACCTGTGTGAGCCGCCGGACATGTTCGAAGGCCGGCTTCCTGCCAAGTTCCAGGACCGGGCGCCGAGGGTTGTGGAGCAGGACAATGGCGATCAGGTCTGGACCTATGAGAACCGCGTGTTCCCGAACATCGCAGTGAACGCTGTGGTCGGTCTCCCGAAGGAAAAATGGGGCTACGAGCCGGTCCGCTTCGACAAGATCCGCAAGGGCTCGTGGGACATCCACGCCCGCATCGCGGACATGGACCTCGCGGGTATCGAGGCTTCGCTCTGCTTCCCGTCGCAGGTGGCAGGCTTCGGTGGCGTCACGTTCGCTGACTCCGAGGACAAGGAGCTCGGCCTCGCGGTTACCCGCGCCTGGAACGACTGGCACGCGGAGGTGTGGGCGGGTTCGTATCCGGACCGGATCATTCCCCTGCAGCTTCCGTGGCTGCCCGACCCCGTTGTGGCTGCGGAAGAGGTCCGCAAGAACGCGGCCCGCGGGTTCCGTGCGGTGACGTTCCCCGAGTACCCGACCAATGTCGGTTACCCGAGCTTCCATACCAACGTGTGGGACCCCTTCTTCGCTGCCTGTGAAGAAACGGACACGGTCGTCTGCATCCACACCGGCTCCGGCCGCTGGGCACCGCTGCCGCCGAACAGCGAAGGCCCCCGCACGATCCGAGTCTCACTCTTCCCCGTCAACGCGATGGTCTGCTGTGCGGACCTGTTGTGGTCGGAGATCCCGGTGCGATTCCCCAACCTGAAGATCGCTCTGGCCGAGGGAGGAATCGGCTGGGTCGCGATGTACCTCGACCGGCTCGAGTACATGGAGACCCGCGCGGGTTCGTTCGGCAACGAGTGGTCGTCGAAGGAGATTTCGCCCGCCGAGGTCGTCCGCCGGAACTTCTACTTCTGCAGCCTGGACGACCCGTCGACGATCTCCACTCGGGACCGGATCGGGCTCGACCACATCATGATGGAGGTCGACTACCCGCACGCCGACTCCACCTGGCCGGACACGCAGAAGATCGTGCACGGCACCTTGGGGGGCCTGCCGGAGAACGAGATCGAGGCCATCACCCACGGCAACGCCGAGCGGCTCTTCCGCTTCCCTCTCGCCAAGAAATAGGTCCGCTCGAACCGAGAGCGCCCGCCGGAGGTCCCCACCGGCGGGCGCTCTTCGTACGCCGGATCCCGCGGACAGCGAAAAGCCCGGGAACCACGTGGTTCCCGGGCTTTTCGCTGTCAGAACTGGAGCTTGCCGGACAGCACCACAGGCTCGCCGTCGATCTCGATCGTCACCTCGGGAATGAGTCCGTCGAGGTGCAGGTCGCAGACTGTCTCACCGCCGTAGCCGTTCGCGCTGTCGCCCATGGCGATGTGCGCGGTGCCGCGCCGTTTCTTGGCCTCGGTGATGTCGTCGACCAAGCGGGCACCCGGGTTGATCCCGATGCCCAGCTCGCCGATGTTCCGTGCGTTCTCGACGCCCTCGATGGTTCGCAGGAGCAGATCCGCCTCCTTGCCGCCTTCGATCCTGCGGACGAGACCGCCCTCGACGGTCCACTCGATCGGCGTACGCACACCGCCGATGTCGGTCATTGCCACCTCGACGACGACGCGGCCGTTCGTGGTGCCTTCGACGGGCGGCAGCGAGACCTCGCCGCCCGGCCACGCCATCGTCTCGCACGGGTTCTGCGCCATGCCGGCCAGCCAGCCGACTGCCTTGCGTCCGGCGATCGACATGGTCACGTCGGTCCCGTTGGGTGCGGTGACCCTCGCGGTAGTGCCTTCGGTGAGGATGGCGCGCAGCGTTGCCGCGGGCTTGCGCAGTTCCGCGAAGTCGTAGTGCATCGCGCCGTCGACCCAGCCGGACTCGTGCGGTGGCGAGTTCAGGGCACCCCGGGTGCCCGCCTCCTGCGCCAGGGTCTTGAGCGAGGAGTGGTAGGGCGAGCGAGAGCATGCGCTGATCACGACATCGGCCGCGCACACCGCGTCCAGCACCGACTTCGGCAGGTCCTCGCCGCTGGTCTTGCGCGGGTTGAGGGTGATGAGCACCGGCTCCGCTCCCACCTCCGACACGGCCTGGACGAGTGCGGTGGGGATCGAGGGTGAGGTGACGGTGTCGACCAGAATGACGACCTGCTCTCCCGGTGCCACCGCCAGGTACTTCCCGATGGCCCGCCGTGCGACGCCGGCGATCCGTGTGGCGGTGTCCTGTGTGCCTGTTGCCGACAGTTGTTCGTTCGTCAAGCAGATCAGTCCCAGAAGTTGAAGAGGTTGCGGGCATTGAGCTCGGAGATCATCTGCACCTCGTCGTCCGGCACGTCCACGACGGCTTCGGCGAAGTACTTCCTGCTGTTGGGCCACTCCGAGTCGTTGTGCGGGTAGTCCGACTCCCACATCAGTTTGTCCACGCCGATGGCGTGGCGGTTGACGATGGCTGTGCGGTCGGAGATGAAGCAGGTCCAGAAGTTGCGGCGGAAGATGTCCGACGGCGAGATCGAGCGGTCGACGCCGATGCGCGTGCGCGCCCAGGTGTAGTCCATCCGTTCGAGCAGGTATGGCACCCAGCCGCTGCCACCCTCGGACAGCGCGATCTTGACGCCGGGGTAACGGTGCATCATTCCGGAGAAAGTGAGATCGGCCAGTGCGGTCATCGAGTTGAGGCCGCACAGGGATATCGGCACGGCGTCGGAGTGGGCCTCCGACTCCTTCGAGGGCGTGGGCAGTTTGCCCGAGGTGCCCACGTGCATGCAGATGACCATTCCGGTTTCCTCGGCAGTCCGGAATACCGGGTCCCAGTGATCGGTCCAGAAGGAGGGCAAGCCCAACGGGCCGGGCGACTCGATGAAGGAGATGGCGCGGGCGCCCTTCTCTGCGCAGCGCTTCATTTCCTGGGCGGCGAGCTCCGGGTCCCACAGCTGCACCAGCGTCATCGGGATGAACCGGTCGGGGGCTGCCGCACACCACTCATCGAGCAGCCAGTTGTTCCATGCCTGCACGCAGGCCGACGCCAGCTCCTTGTTCCGGTTCTCGAGGAAGCGGGTGCCGCCGAACCGTGGGAAGGTCGGGAAGTTGACCTGGGCCCAGACACCGTCCTCATCCATCGCGGCGAGTCGAGCTTTCGGTTCGTACGCGCCCGGCGTCATATCGTCGTAGTGCCGGGCATACAGGTCCTCGCCCGTGCCGTCCGTGCGGAAGTTACGGGTTTGCGGGCTGCCCAGCAGGTTCAGGGCGTACAGCTTGCCCTCCATCTTCCATGCCTGGGTATGGCCGGGCTGGTCGACGATCTGCGGTCCGTCCTCGACGAATTGCTTCGGCAAGTGGTTCGTCCATACGTGGGAAGGTTCGACGATGTGATCATCCACCGAGATGATCTTGTGGTGCTCGCGCAACATTGACGCTTACCCGCCTCTCATTTCGACTCTGGACAGTATCCGGGATACCTGCTCGAGGGAGCAGACGCCAGCCGCTGCAGGTCATGGATGTTTCGTAGGTTCTGCCTACACTCTAGGGTAACTTTTGGCATGCAGGATTCCAAATTCTGGATCCACTGATACAGTGCTTCTGGCGCGGCGGGCCGGTTCGGCCGCTGACGACCCGGCCGGTTTCGCTGGAGCACTCCCGGCGCAGCACCCATTCAGTGCGTGTGCGAACACACCGACTGTTCGACCTGGCAATATCCGGGCACCACAGGCGCCCGGCACGAATCGGAGGATTCGACGTGAAGGCTGCAATGCTGCAGAGATTCGGTGGGCCGCTGTCGATCGTGGAGGTGACGATCGACAAGCCGGGACCTCGCGAGGTGCTGGTCGACACGAAAGCGTGCGGGATCTGCCACAGCGACTTGACCGTGGTGAACAACGACTACGGACACCCGCTGCCGATGGTCGTCGGGCACGAGGCTGCGGGGGTGGTGGCTGCGGTCGGATCCGAGGTACGCGAGTTCGCGGTCGGCGATCACGTCGTCGCCTGCCTGATGGGGTTCTGCGGAACGTGTGACCGCTGCCTGGTGGGCAATCGCTTCCTGTGCCGCAACCCCGGCTTCACACAGCGTGCCGCGGATGCGAGCCCGCGCCTGTCCTTCGAGGGCACTCCGGTCGGACAATCGGCCGACCTGGGTGGCTTCGCGGAGCAGATGTTGCTGCACGAGCACAACCTGGTGAAGGTGAACGTGGACATTCCCTTGGACCGTGCTGCGTTGCTCGGCTGCGGGGTTATCACGGGCGCCGGCGCGGCGATCAACACGGCGAGTGTCAGGGTCGGGGACACGGTGGCCGTTATCGGCTGCGGCGGTGTCGGGCTGAGCGTTCTCCAGGGTGCTGCGCTCGCCGGCGCGCAAACAATCGTCGCGATCGACATCAAGCCCGAAAAACTGGAGATGGCCAAGCGATTCGGCGCTACGCATGTGGTGAACGCGACAGATGGCGACCCGGTCGCCGCCGTGCACGATCTGATCGGGGGAGGGGCGGATCACGCCTTCGAAGCGCTCGGCACCCTGAAGACCTCCCGACAGGCGCTCGACCTCGTCGGACCGGGCGGGACCGCCTACATGATCGGCATGCAGTCCCCGGACGCGACGCTCGAACTCAACCCGTTCCTGGATCTGGTGTTGCAGAAGAAGTCGGTGCGTGGTGTCTACATGGGGTCGACGGACTTCCGCACCGAGATCCCGCGCTATGCCGACCTTTACCTCGCGGGCCGATTCAATCTGGACGACCTGGTCACGGAGCGGGTCTCACTGTGGGACGTCTCCGACCGGCTGGAGCGGCTCGGGAAGGGCACCGACGCAATTCGCTACGTCGTCACCTTCCCGTAGCGAGCCCGGGTATCGGGGACCACATCACGCAGCGCTCGGTGGATTTCGAGTACTTCGTCATCGACGCCGATGCGGATCGCATTCGGCGTCACCGTCGCACCCTCGAGCTGCCTCGTGAATTCAAGGGCGGCTGGGGATCTCGAGAATTCGTCCCGCGCAAAGCTCTCGGCAGCGGGTTCCGACCCGCTCGGAACCCGCACTGGCACGGGGATGGCAGGGCAGAACGGCCCGGCAGGGGCGAAGCATCCGAGTGGATCGCAGGCAGCGGTCTGCCCGGATTGGGCTGTCCTCAGTGAGTGGGTCCATCCAGTTTTAGAGTCCCGTTTGGCCTGGTGAAGGCCGAGAAGGGACAATCATCGACATGGCAGGACGCAAACGGCACTCCGCCGAGGACATCGTGCGGAAGCTGCGCCTGGCCGACGAGCTGACCACCGCCGGCAAGACCGGCGAGGAGATCGCGCTGCCGAGATCGGGGTATCCACCGCCACGCTCGACAACTGGCGCCGCCAGTACGGCGGCGTCGACACCGAGGCCGCCAAGGAACTCGACGAACTGCGCGAGCAGAACGCTCGGTTGAAGCGGCTGCTGGCCGACGCCGAGCGGCGGACACGGCTGCCAGGCACGCGCCGGTGGCGACCCACAGCTCGAATTCGACGTCGGGATCGGGGCTTTCGCCGCGCAGCGCTTCGACGCTGCGGTATTGGCCGTCCCACACCCGTCCCGCAGAGCGGGCACCGGCAACCCCAGTTGCGGCCGTGCCGGCAGAATGGCTCGGTCGGCCGCGTCGTGGGCGGCGGTTGTCTCGACCAGCGCGGCGCCGATCCGACGCAGCAGGGGCTCGTCGGCCGGCTGAGCGCGGATCGCGTCGATGATCACCGGGTCGTACTCGTCGGCCATGACGAGGTCTTCCTCGGTCGGGAAGCGGCGGATCACGGTCATCGACGACACCTCCGCGGCGGCTGCGACGTCGGCGACGGTGCTGGCGTCGTAGCCGCGTTCGGTGAACAGCCGCATCGCGTGTTCCCGAATGGCCCGCTGAGTCTTCATTCGCCGGATCTCACGCAAGCCCGGCTCATCGCGACTCATGTGTCGGAGACTGTCAACTGCAAGCTTCTGACGCCAGCGCTCGGCTGACATCTCATGTCGCCTCACCGCCGGCATTCCGGAGTCGCCTCGCAGTCGGTGGATGAGGGCTGACGGCGCGTGTGTCAACGTAGGTCCAATCCTGTATCCGGCATGGATCGGAAATTCCCGTCATTTCAATTCGCGAGCGGTGAACCGGCGCTTCGGAATTGGTCACTTGCCATTGCCGCGCCCGTGGTGCAGCCTCGGGATGTCGTCGGTAGGACGGTCCCGGCGATCCGATATCGCATAGTCCACCGGCCGGGTCCGCCTGCCTGGTAGGGCATTCGGTGCGCGCGGACAATTACCCCATCGCACAACGGAGCACCGAGAATGAATTCGAACGTACTGGACGAATCGCGGGCGGCCCGGCGTGAACAATGGACGGCCGCTCGATGAGCGGACCGCTGTCCGGGGTCCGGGTGCTGGAACTGGGCGGGGTCGGCCCGACCCCGTTCGCCGCCATGCTCCTGGCGGACCTCGGCGCCGATGTCCTGCGCCTGGACCGGCCACCCGGCTACGACGGCGGCGCCCCGGTCGAAGCCCGGTTCAATCTGCTCAACAGAGGCAGGCGGAGCGCGGTTTTCGACCTGAAGAAGCCTGCCGCGGTCGCCGCTGTCCTGGACCTGGCCCGCACCGCCGATATCCTCATCGAAGGATTCCGGCCCGGCGTCGCCGAGAAACTGGGCCTGGGACCCGACGAGTGCCTGACGGTCAACGCGGCGCTGGTGTACGGCCGGATGACCGGCTGGGGCCAGCACGGCCCACTGGCATCTGCCCCCGGCCACGACATCAATTACATCTCGCTCACCGGCGTCCTGCATTCGGTGGGCCGTGTGGGGGGACCGCCGGTCGTGCCGCTCAACCTGGCCGGCGACTTCGGCGGTGGCTCACTGTATCTGGCGTTCGGCGTCGTCTCCGCACTGCTGGAGAGCCGCACCTCGGGACGCGGTCAGGTGGTCGACGCGGCGATGGTCGACGGCTCGGCCTCGCTCATGACCCTGTTCTACGGCCTGCTCGCCGCCGGCTACTGGCGCGACGAGCGCGGCGTGAACCGCCTGGACTCGGGCGCGCCGTGGTACAACGTCTACGAGACCGCCGATGGTGGCTGGATCAGTCTGGGCGCCAACGAATCCCGCTTCTGGCGCAACCTGCTGCGCGTGCTCGGCATCGATGAATCGGAGATGCCCGACCAGCACGACAGAACGCAGTGGCCGATAGTGCACGAGCGGTTCACCGCCGTGTTCCGGACCAGAACCCGCGACGAATGGTGCGCCCTCGCCGAAGGACAGGAAGCGTGCCTGTCGCCGGTGCTGTCGCTGACCGAAGCGCCGTACGACGCACACCTGCGGGCTCGCGGCACCTTCGTCGACATCGACGGCGTGGTCCAGCCTGCGCCCGCACCGCGTTTCAGCCGTACACCGGGAGCGGTCCAGCGGCCACCGGCCGAACCGGGCCGGCACACCGACGAAGTACTCGCCGAATGGGGCTTCACCGAGGGTGAATTGTCGGCGCTGCGCGACGCGGGCGCCATCCGCTGACGGAGTGCTGACACCGGACGGAGCTGCCCCACTCGGTACCGGACTGCTGTTCTCCGCCGCGTCCCTGCTCGTTCCCGGCAGCCGACGGTGTCCACCGGAAGTGTCCAAAACTTGGCCACTTCTGTTGCCTGGGTCTCTCTACTGTCGATGACAGGCCACATTTCATTCCCCGCCTTCGCCGTGATCACGGCGATTTCCCGAGAATTCCGAGGTGAGAAAATGACTGCCGTTCTGCCCGAGACTCCTGCCGTCGACCGGGACGGTGTGCCGCATTACCGGCTGTTCATCGACGGCGTGTGGGTCGATACCGATACCAGCATCCCGGTGGTCGATCCGGCGACCGAGGAGACCGTGGTGACGGTGGCGGTCGCCGCCACCGAGCATGTCGACGCCGCCGTCGCCGCGGCCGAGCGGGTGCACGAGTCGGGTATCTGGCGCAACACCCCGCCGGCCGAGCGCGCCGCAGTGATCGACCGCGTGATCGCGGCGGTGAGCATGCGCATGGACGAGCTGGCGGTACTGAGCGCCAAGGAGACTGGTATGCCGCTGCGCGTGGCCGGCGCCATCGGTGTCGGATTTCCCCTGGTACATATGGGGCACTACGCGCAGCTGACCCGCACCTACGAATGGGAGCGGTCCGGCCCGGTGACCGGCCAGGTGTTGTCGGCGAGCTTCATCCGCAAGGAGCCGGTCGGCGTGTGCGCCGGTATCGTCCCGTGGAACTTCCCGGCGCTGATCGCGGTGTGGAAGTCCATCCCGGCGCTGGCCGCGGGCAACACGGTCGTGCTCAAGACCGACGAGAAGACCCCCATCTTCGCCCTCGAACTCGGCGCTCTGCTGCGTGACGCCGGTCTGCCCGACGGCGCCTACAACGTGGTCGTCGGCGACGGCCCGAACATCGGTGGCCGGCTGGTCGAGCACCCGGACGTGCGGCTGGTGTCGTTCACCGGTTCCACCGCCACCGGCCGTCAGGTCATGGCCGCGGCGGCGTCCAACGTCAAGCGGGTCGTCCTCGAACTCGGCGGCAAGGGCCCGAACATCGTCCTCGACGACGCCGATCTGGATGCCGCCGTGGACGGTTCGATCTACGCCTTCCTGCTGCACGCGGGCCAAGCCTGCGAATCCGGCACCCGGCTGCTGCTGCCGTCCGCCATCCACGACCGGTTCGTGGCGCGCCTGGTGAAGCGTCTGCGGACGCTGAAGCAGGGCGACCCCCTCGACCCGGCCACCGATATCGGCGCGGTCATGAACAAGGCGCAGCGCGACCGCATCCTGGGCTATATCGAGAAGGGCAAGGCCGAGGGCGCGACCGTCGTCGTGGGTGGCGGCGTGCCGACCGGACCGGAGTTCGAGAAGGGCTTCTGGGTCGAGCCGACTGTGTTCACCGGTGTCACCAACGACATGGCCATAGCCCGCGAGGAGATCTTCGGCCCTGTCCTCGCGGTGCTGAAGTACGACTCGACAGAGGAGGCGATCAAGATCGCCAACGACACCGAGTACGGCCTGTCCGCCGCTGTGTGGAGCCGCGACAACCAGCGCGCGCTCGACATCGCCCGGCAGCTCGAGGCCGGTTCGGTGTGGATCAACGACTTCCACAACATCTCCCAGTACCTGCCGTTCGGCGGCTTCAAGCAGTCCGGCACCGGCCGTGAGCTCGGCCCGGACGCGCTCGACGAGTTCACCCAGGACAAGGGCATCACCGTCGACCTGTCCGGTGACGTGAGCCGCCGCGCCTACGGCCTGGTCCTCGGAACCCCGCCGTCTGCCGAATAGCTTTCTCTCACAACATCTCTCGCACATCGAAGTACCGGAGAATCCCGTGATCAAAGGTCAGTTCACCAATGTCAAGCCGATCGTCGGCGACCTGGAACGGTCCCCGGCGTTCTACGCGCTGTTCGACCGGAAGCCCGCTGCGGTCCTCGAATTCGTGGATCCCGAGGTCACCGAGGTGATGCCGCAGGACGGTCCGGTCGGCTCGGCCATGGTCGCCGACCCGGACGGCTACCTGGTCGAGTTGGTCGCCGGTGACCCGGGCGCGGTGCAGGGCCCGCCGCCGGGGACCAAGATCCCGCACCCCGTTCCGCACATCCACGAGCACGCGTGAGCGTCGCGGTGACCTCTGCGGATCCGGTGGCGGGGCACCTGCTCATCGATGGCGAGTGGGTCCCCGCCGCCGGGGGCGGCGTGTTCGAGGTGATCGATCCGGGCACGGAGGAGGTGATCGGCCGGGTCGCCGACGCCACGCCCGCCGACGTCGACAGCGCGGTGCGTGCTGCCCGCCGGGCATTCGAGGACGAGCGATGGCTGGGGCTGTCGGGATCACAGCGGGGTGTGGTGCTGTGGCGGGTCGCCGATCTGCTGGCCGCCCGTACCGAGGAGTTCGCCCGGCGCGAGAGCCGCGACGTCGGCATGCCGGTGTCGCAGGCGACCCTGATGGTGGCCGAGGCGGTCAACCAGTTCCGGTACTACGCCGGCTGGGCCGACAAGATCCACGGCAGCACTACCGATCTCGGCTCCGCCGCATCCCGGATGCTCGGCGCCACCTACAAGGAACCGGTCGGCGTGGTGGCGATGATCGTGCCGTGGAACGCGCCGCTCATCGCGATGTCGATGAAGCTCGCACCCGCGCTGGCGGCAGGATGCACCTGCGTGCTCAAGCCCTCGGAGGAAGCGCCGCTCAGCGCCCTGGCACTGGGGGCGCTGCTGCTCGAAGCCGGGGTGCCCGCCGGGGTGGTCGACATCGTCACCGGATTCGGGCCCACAGGCGCCGCACTGGCCGAGCATCCGCGGGTCGACAAGATCAGCTTCACCGGCTCGACCGCGGTGGGCCGCAAGATCGTGGCGGCGGCGACCGGCAACCTGAAGAAGGTCGCGCTCGAACTCGGCGGCAAATCACCGGTGATCGTGCTGCCCGATGCCGACATCGCCGCCGCGGCGACCGGTATCGCGCTCGGCGGCTTCTGGAACTCCGGTCAGATATGTACTTCGGGCACAAGGCTTTTCGTGCACGAGTCGGTACACGACGACCTGGTGACGGCGATCGCCGAACGAGGCAGGGCCATGAAGGTCGGCTACGGCACCGACCCGGCCGCAGTGCTCGGCCCGCTGGTGTCGGCCCGGCAGCTCGAACGGGTCGCCGGGTTCGTCGACCGCGGCCGCGCCGACGGCGCGCGGGTGGTCACCGGCGGTGAACGGTTGGGGGAGCGCGGCTTCTACTACGCGCCGACGGTCGTCACCGAGGTCACCCCGGACATGGAGATCGTCCGCGAGGAGATCTTCGGACCGGTACTGGCCGCCATGCCCTACACCGATCTCGACGCGGCCATCACCGCGGCCAACGACACCGAATACGGCCTCGCGGGCAGCGTCTGGACCCGCGACGTCGCCAGGGCGCACCGGGTCGCCCGGCGGCTGCGGGCGGGCCGGATCGGGGTCAACATCCACCGCGCCGGCGGCGTGCAGATGCCCGTCGGCGGATACAAGCAGTCGGGCTGGGGTCGGGAGAACGGGCCCGACGCCATCGAGGAATACCTCGAGACCAAATCGGTCGTCACCCTGCTCGACCGCTGACTCCTCCCCGAATCGACAAGAGGAAACTGTTATGGGAACTCTCGACGGCAAAGTCGTCTTCATCACCGGAGCCGCACGCGGACAGGGCCGTTCGCACGCCGTGACCGCGGCGCAGGAGGGCGCCGACGTCGTCCTGTTCGACGTCGCCGCACCTGTCGTGGGCGTCAAGTACCCGCTGGCCACCGAGGAAGACCTGGACAAGACCCGCAAGCTGGTCGAGGACCAGGGCCGCCGCGCTCTGACCGTGGTCGGCGACGTGCGCGACCAGACGGCCCTGGACGCCGCGGTGGCCCGTGCTGTCGACACCCTCGGCGGTATCGACGGCGTCGTCGCCAATGCCGGAGTGTGGGACCTCGGCCCGGCGGGCTGGCAGACCACCGAAGAGGACTACCAGACCGTCGTCGACACCGTCCTCGGTGGCGTGTTCCGCACGATCAAGGCGGTCGCACCCCACTTCGTGGCACGGCGCGCGGGTGCCATCGTGGCGATCGCGTCGGTCGGTGGACTCGAGGCGACCGCGGGCTACACCTCCTATATCGCCGCCAAACACGGCGTGGTCGGCCTCGTCGGGAACACCGCCCTGGAACTCGGCCCGCACAACGTGCGAGCCAACACCGTGTGCCCGGGTGCGATCGATACCAAGATCTGGGACAACCCCATGGGCCACACCATGTTCGTCGCGCCCGGAGATCCCGCCGACCGCAACATCGCCCTCGACGGAATCTACGGCTACGCCCCCCTCGCCGGCCGCACCGCGCTGCCGCCGCAGGCCGTCAGCAACGCGGTGGTCTTCCTGCTCTCCGACCTCGCCGAGCACATCACCGGTGTGGCGCTGCCCGTCGACGCCGGTCACCTGCTTCTCCCGGGCTTCAACCACGCACCCGTCAGCTCCGGCCCCGAGGCCGAGCACTACCGCCCGCCGGCCGTTTCACCCGACGACCTGTAGACCCGCCGTCGAACTCGATCGTCGAAGGAAAGGATCAATCCATGACGAATGTATCGACCGATCTCGCCGCCAAAATACAGTGGCTCGCCGACATCGAGGAGATCAAGACGCTGATGGCGAAGTACTGCCACGGCATCGACAAGAAGGATCCCGACATCTTCCTCGGTATCTGGTCCGCCGATGCCGATTATCTGTTGCCGCGTGGCGAAGGGCACGGCATCGATGGGGTGCGCGCACTGGTGGAGACGGTCTGGCGCCAGGTCCCCCGCTGTCACCACCACATCACCAACCCCGTGATCGGTGTGGACGGCCACACCGCCACTGCGAAGACCGACGTCTTCTACTTCCGGCTCACCGAGGACGGCAGTCACCAATTGCTCTCGGGCGGTTATGACTTCGCCTTCGTGGTCGAAGACGGGACATGGAAGATCCGGAGACTGGAATTCACCGGCTTCGTCTCGGCCAGTCCGGTGTTCCCGGAGAACGTCACGGTCTGAGGCATTCGCGGGGGTGTCGACGGCCGCCGCCGCGTCGACACCCCCGTCGCGTCTGCGGTGGTTACATGAACCGTCCCCCGGTCACCTCGAGGACCGTGCCGGTCATATACGCCGACAGGTCCGAGGCGAGAAACAGTGCCACCGAGGCGATTTCGCCGATCTCTCCGGCGCGGCCCATCGGGATCTCGCGCATTTTGGCGGCCCAGACCTTTTCCGGCATGGCCTCGGTCATGGCAGTGCGGATCAGGCCGGGTTGGATGGCGTTGACCCGGATACCCAGGTGGGCAAGCTCTTTCGCGGCGGCCTTGGACAGGCCGACGATGCCGGCCTTGGCGGCCGAGTAGTTGGTCTGTCCGGCCAGCCCGATCTTGCCGGACAGTGAGGACATGTTGACGATGGCGCCGCTGCCACGCTCGCGCATGATCGCGGCGGCCAGCCGGGTGCCGTTCCAGGTGCCCTTGAGGTGCACGCTGACGACCTGGTCGAACTGATCCTCGGTCATCTTCCGCATGGTCGCGTCGCGGGTGATCCCGGCGTTGTTGACCATGACGTCGACGGGGGAGAAGGCGGCCGCGGCGGCGTCGAGCAGCGCCTGCACCTCGTCGGCGACGGTCACATCGCAGCGCACTCCGATCGCGACGGCGGCGCCGCCCAGGCGCTCGGCGGCGTCCTTCGCGGCGCCCTCGTCGATGTCGCCGATGACCACGCGCGCGCCTTCGGCGAGGAAGCGTTCGGCGATGGCGTAGCCGATTCCTTGTGCCGCACCGGTGACGACGGCGGTCTTGTCCTGTAGCAACGGCCCTGGCATGGGGTTCCTCTCGGTAGGTGGATGTGCCGGTGCGGCACGGTGATTCGTCGCGCCGGCCCGTGGACGGGCTCCTGGACCATGGTGCCGTCCCGGCGGGTGGTCAGGTGCGTTTCTTCGCGTCCCGGACCAGTCCTCCGCCGATGATGAGGCGCTGGATCTCGCTGGTGCCCTCGTACAGGCGCAGCAGCCGCACGTCGCGATAGAGGTGCTCGACCGGCACCTCACGCATGTAACCGGAGCCGCCGTGGATCTGCACCGCGTTGTCGGCCGCCCGCCCGGCCATCTCGGTGCAGAACAGTTTCGCCACCGACGGCATGATCCGGCGGTCCGCGCCGGAGACGTATTGCGCGGCGGCGTCGCGGACCAGCGCTCGCCCGGCCATGACACCGGTCTGCTGATCGGCGATCATCGCCTGGACGAGCTGGAAATCGCCGATCGGGGTGCCGCCCTGGGTGGCGCTGGCCGCGTAGGCCACCGATTCGTCCAGGCAGCGCTGCGCGGTGCCGACCGACAGCGCGGCGATGTGCACCCGGCCGCGGGCCAGTGAGCTCATGGCCGCCCGGTAGCCGATGTCCTCGGCGCCGCCGACCAGCGCGGCCGCGGGTACCCGGACATCGGTGAAGGTGACGTCGGCGGTCCAAGCGCCCTCCTGACCCATCTTGGCGTCCTTCGGTCCGACCTGGACGCCCGGTGTCGCGGCGGGTACCAGGAACACGGCGATGCCGGGCCCGTCCGGGCCGGGTTCTGCGGTGCGGGCGAAGGCCACGAACAGGTCGGCCAACGGGGCATTGGTGATGAATCGCTTCTGCCCATCGATGATCCAGTCGGCGCCGTCGCGACGGGCCCTGGTGCGCAGGCCGGCCGGGTTCGAGCCCGCGCCGGGTTCGGTGAGCGCGAAGGAGGCGATGACCTCACCCGCTGCGATCCGCTCGAGCCACTGTTTGCGCTGCGCATCGGTGCCGTAGTTGACCAGCACCTGCCCGGCGATCCCATTGTTGGTGCCGAACAGCGACCGCAGCGACAGGCAGGTGTAGCCGAATTCCATGGCCAGTTCCACATCCTGGGTCAGATCCAGGCCCAGGCCGCCCCACTCCTGGGGGACGGCGTAGCCGAACAGCCCCATCTCGGCGGCGGCGCGCCGGATGTCGGCGGGGATGGCGTCGGTGGCCAGGATCTCCGATTCGCGCGCGACGACTTTCGTCCGGATGAACCGGCGGACCTGGGCCAGGATCGGCGCGAAGTCCTCGGCACTGACGTCGGACAAGGTCGGCTCCCTTCGAGCAGGCTCGCGATATGCGATTATGATATAATATATTATATTTTAGCGGTCTGACGGCGTCTGTTGCCGATCGCGTTTCATACATAATATATTCCATCTCGCCCGGTGTCACGGCCGGGCGTGGCGAAAGGACATCACATGCCGGGCTTGTACTTCGAAGAACTGGAACCGGGTCTGGTCATCGACCACCCGACCCGGCGGACGGTCACCGAGGCGGACAACACGCTGTTCAGCGTGATGACATTGAATCTGGCGCCGCTGCACCTGGACGCGGAGTACAGCAAGAATTCGATCTACGGCCAGCGCCTGGTCAACAGCCTGTTCATCCTTGGCCTGGTCTCGGGCATCACCGTGCCGGAGACCACACAGGGCACCACCCTCGGCAATCTCGGCTTCGAGAAGATCACCTTCCCCAAGCCGGTGTTCCACGGCGACACCATCCAGGTCCGCACCGAGATCGTGACCCGGCGGGAGTCCCGTAGCCGGGACGATTCGGGCATCGTCACCTTCCGTCATCTGGGGATCAACCAGCGCGACGAGGTCGTCTGCGACGCCGTACGCGTCGGCTTGATGCTCAAGCTCACGGCCGAGCATGCCTGATCGGACCGAGGAGGACAGGCTCATGGCAGACGTACAGCCCGCCACCGTCCCGGCCTGGGTGCCCGACGATGTGGTGCGGGAGCGCAGCCGGTTGCTGGCCGCGATGCGGGAATGGGGACTGGGGTCCGATGCGGCCGCGGTCGTGCAGCTGAACCGGCGCGCGGTCGCCGACCCGGAGTGGTTCTGGCGGGCGGCCGTCGCCGATCTCGGCATCGAATTCGGTGCGCCGTTCGAGCGGGTGGTCGACGACTCGGCGGGAAAGCCTTTCCCACAATGGTTTCCGGGCGGCCGGATCAATGTCGCGCGGCTGTGCGCACATCGGCACGCCGCCGGGGAGCGGGCCGGGCAGCTCGCGGTGGTGTACGAGGGCGACAACGGGCAGCGCCGCACCCTGACCTTCGCCGAATTGGACGCCGAGGTCCGGCGTTTCGCGGCGAACCTGCGTGAACTCGGAGTACGCCGCGGCGACCGGGTGGCACTGTTCATGCCGGTGGTGCCGGAAGCCGCGGTCGCGTTCCTGGCCATCGCCACGCTCGGCGCCGTCTCCGTCCCGACCTTCAGCGGTTACACCCCCGATGCGCTGGCGACCCGGCTCCAGGATGCCGAGGCCGTCGCTCTGGTGACCGCGGACGGCACCACCCGCCGGGGCCTGCCGATCGATCTGAAGGCGACCACCGATGCGGCCCTGGCGGATTCGCCGTCGGTACACACGGTCGTGGTGGTGCGGCACCTGGGCGCCGCCGTGCCGATGACGGCCGGCCGGGATGTGTACTACGACGAACTGGATCCGCACCCGGCGCCGATCGAGACCGTCGACACCGCGGCGAACGATCCACTCACCGTGGTCTACACCTCCGGCACCACCGGACGGCCCAAGGGCATCGTGCACTCGCACGGCGGTTTCGCGGTGAAGACCGCGATCGATTTCGCCTACGGCTTCGACCTGCACGCCGGGGAGGTGGTCGGCTGGATCACCGATCTGGGCTGGCTGGTCGGCCCGATGTTGATGACCGGGCCGCTGCAACTGGGCGCGACCATCGTCATGATCGAGGGCCTGCCGACCTACCCCACCCCCGATCGGATGTGGGATATCGTGCGGCGCAACGGCATCACCGTCCAGGGTATCGCGCCGACGGCGGCCCGCGCGCTGCGTGCCGCCGGCGCCGACGCGCCTGCGATGGACACGCTACGAGCGTTCGTCTCCACCGGTGAGGCATGGGACGAGCCCACCTGGTGGTGGCTGTTCGGCGAGGTCGGCGGCAGGCGCATCCCGATCGTCAACTACAGCGGCGGCACCGAGGTCGGCGGCGGCCTGCTGGTCGGCTATCCGTTCCTGCCCGCGGCGGCGGCGGCGTTCAGCGCGCCACTGCCGGGCGTGGACGCGGCGATCTTCGGCGAGGACGGCCGGCCGGTCACCGGCGAGATCGGGGAACTGGTGGTGCGCAACACCTTTCCCGGCATGACCCACGCGTTCTGGAACGACCGCGACCGTTACCTGGACACCTACTGGAGCCGCTGGGACGGTATCTGGGTGCACGGTGATCTCGCCAGTGTCGACGACTCGGACATGTGGCACATCCACGGCCGCTCCGACGACACCCTCAAACTGTCCGGCCGCCGGGTCGGACCCGCCGAGATCGAGACGGCCCTGTTACGGGACGACCGGATCGCGGAAGTCGCGGTCATCGGCGTCCCCGACGAACAGCGCGGGCAACGCGCGGTCGCCTTCGCCGTGCTGCGCGATGGCGGCGTCGCGCCGGCCGATCTCCAGGACACCGCCACCGGGCACGCGGGCCGGTCCTTCGCACCGCGGGTCCACGTGGTGGACACCCTGCCCAAGACCAAGAACGGCAAGATCATGCGGCGCGCGATCCGCGCCCGCTTCCTCGGCACCGCGCCGGGCGATCTGTCCGCCCTCGACCCCACCACCCCGCTCGAGGCCATTCCCGTTGCGGGAGAACATGATCAGGAGAGCAGACGATGACCACCGCAGAGGTCGACGACAACATCGAGGTCGTGCGCCGGGCGACCCGGGAACTGGCCCGCCGGTTCGGCTACGACTACTGGCTGGACAAGGACCGCAAGCACGAATACCCGTGGGACTTCGTGCACGCCTTCGCCGCCGGTGGCTGGCTGGGCGCGATGATCCCCGAGCAGTACGGCGGGATCGGCCTCGGCCTGCGGGAGGCGGCGGTGATGATGGGGGAGATCGCCGCCTCCGGTGGCGGGATGAGCGGCGGCTCCGCGATCCACTTCTACGTCTTCCCGCCCGCGCCGATCGTGAAATACGGCTCGGAGGCGATGAAGCAGGAGTACCTGCCGAAATTGGCGGCCGGTGAGCTGCTGATGGCCTTCGGCGTCACCGAACCCACTGCGGGCGTGGATACTTCGCGCATCAAGACCAAGGCCACCAAGGTCGACGGCGGGTGGGTGATCAACGGGCAGAAGGTGTTCATCACCAACGCGCAGAACGCGCAGAAGATCCTGCTGCTGGCCCGCACCTCCCCGCGCAGCGAGGACAAGCCGCTGTGGGGCATGTCGCTGTTCCTCTGCGACATGGACCGCAAGGCCGTCACCGTGCGGGAGATCGACAAGCTCGGCCGTGCGGCGATCGACACCAACGAACTGTTCATCGACAATCTGGAAGTGGCCGAGGATCGGCTCGTCGGCGAGGTCGACAAGGGCTTCTACTATCTGCTCGACGGCCTGAATCCCGAGCGCATCGTGGTCGGGATGGAGGGGATCGGCCTGGGCCGGGCCGCTCTGGATCTGGCGACCGACTACGCCAAGAACCGCATCGTCTTCGACCGGCCGATCGGAAAGAATCAGGCCGTCGCCCATCCGCTCGCCGATTCGTGGATCCGGCTCGAGGCCGCCGAGGGCATGGCGATGAAGGCGGCCGACCTGTTCGACCGGGGCCTGCCCTGCGGGCCGGAGGCCGCCGCCGCCAAATATCTCGGCGCCGAAGGCGGATTCGAGGCGTGCGACCGCGCCTTCTCCACCCTCGGCGGGTACGCGTACGCGAGGGAGTACCACATCGAGCGGCTGTGGCGGGAGGTGCGACTGCTGCGCAACGCGCCGTTCTCCCAGGAGATGGTGCGCAACTACGTCTCCCAGCAGGTGCTCGGCCTGCCCCGTTCCTACTGAGAGGGATGATCCGATGACGGGACCGCTGACCGGGGTCCGGGTGCTGGTGCTCGCGGGCATGGGTCCCGTGCCGTATGTGTCCATGCTGCTGGCCGATTCGGGCGCGGACGTGGTGCGCGTGGTGCGGCCCGCGCACCGCAGCGCCCGGGCGCTGGACCAGACCGAGGGGCTCGCCGCCGAAGTCGATATCGTCAACCGGGGCGTCACCACGGTCCCGGTCGATCTGAAACATCCCGCCGGCCGGGAGTCGGTGCTGCGGCTGGCCGGTGCCGCCGACGTATTCGTCGAGGGCTTCCGGCCCGGCGTCGCCGAGCGGCTCGGACTCGGTCCCGCGGAGGTCACGGCAGGCAATCCGCGGCTGGTGTACGCCCGGCTCACCGGGTACGGGCAGACCGGCCCGCGCGCGCACGAGGCCGGGCACGACATCAATTACGTGGCGCAGTCCGGTGTGCTGCACGCGCTGGCCCCGGCCGGCGGGGCACCGCGCCCGCCGATCAATCTGCTCGGCGACTACGCCGGCGGCGGGGCGCTGGGCGCCTTCGGGATCGTGTGCGCGCTGGTGGCGGCCCACACCAGCGGCCACGGTCAGGTGCTGGACGTCGCGATGGTCGACGGGGTCGCGTTGCTGACCGCGAAGTTGCAGGGCCTGCGGGCGGCCGGGCTGTACTCCGACGAACCGGGAACGAACTTCCTGGATTCGGGCGCGCCCTTCTACGACACCTACCGGTGTGCGGACGGCCGCTACCTCGCGGTGGGGGCGCTGGAACCGGACTTCTACCGTGAGTTCACCGGTCGTCTCGGCGTCGACACCTCCGGCTGGCCGAATCCGGACGACCGGGTGCGCTGGCCGCGGTTGCGCGAACTGATCGCCGCCGCCCTCGTCCGGCGCACCCGGGCCGAATGGGCGGAGATCTACCGAGGCACCGATGCCTGTGTCAGCCCGGTCCTCACCTTCGACGAGGCGGCGGCCGACCCGCACAACGCCGCCCGCGGGCTGTACCAGCGGATCGGCGCGGCGCTGCATCCCGCGCCCGCCCCCCGCTTCGGCCGCACTCCGGCCCGCACCCCCTCGGCGCCGCCGGCGGGTACCGAGCAGGTCGCCGCCGTGGCGGCCCGGTGGGACGCCGGACCCGCCGAGCCGGATGCGGGCATCGCCACCGTGCATCACATCAGGTAACGAGAGGAACGACTGTGCCCGGATACGACGACTTTTCGTCGCTGACCATCGATCGCCCCGTCGAGGGGGTGCTGCGGCTCGTACTGGACGCCCCGAACCTGAATTCGGTGGGCCCGGTGCTGCATCGGGAGTTGGCCGACATCTGGCCGGTGATCGCCCGCGACGAATCGGTGCGCGCGATCCTGGTCCGCGGCGCCGGGGACCGGGCGTTCTCGGCAGGCGGCAGTTTCGACCTGATCGAGGACATGATCGGCGACCACGCGTCGCGGACCCGGGTCATGCGCGAGGCGCGGGACCTGGTGCGCAACCTCATCGAGGTGCCGCAGCCGATCGTCTCCGCGATCAACGGTCCCGCGGTCGGGGCGGGACTGGTGGTCGCCCTGCTGGCCGACATCTCGGTCGCCGGGCGGCGGGCCAAGATCGTGGACGGGCACGTGCGGATCGGCGTGGCCGCCGGGGATCACGCCGCGATCTGCTGGCCGTTGCTGTGCGGGATGGCCAAGGCCAAGTACCACCTGCTCACCAACGACGTGATCACCGGCGAGGAGGCCGAGCGGCTGGGCATGGTGTCGCTGTGCGTGGACGACGATCAGGTCCAGGACCGGGCCCTGGAACTGGCCATCCGGTTGTCCACCGGGTCGCGGGCCGGGATCCAGGGCACCAAGATGGCGCTCAACGGCTGGTACCGGCAGGCCATGCCGATCTTCGATGCCTCGCTGGGGCTCGAATTCTACGGCTTCGGCGGACCGGACGTGGTTGAGGGCGTCGCCTCGCACCGCGCGAAGCGGGAGCCGAAGTTCCTGTGAGCGAACAGCATTCGAACGGCCCGCTGGCCGGGGTCATGGTCGTCGGTCTGGAGCAGGCGATCTCGGCCCCGCTGTGCACCCGGCACCTGGCCGATCTGGGTGCCCGGGTGGTCAAGGTGGAGCGGCCGGGGTGCGGGGATTCGACCCGGCACTACGACTCCGTGGTGCGTGGATTGTCGGCGCACTTCACCTGGCTCAACCACGGAAAGGAGTCGGCCGCACTGGATCTCGCGGATCCGGCCGATCTGGCCGTGCTGCGCGAGCTGCTCGCGGCCGCCGACGTGCTGGTCAGCAATCTGGGGCCGGGCGCGCTGGACCGGCTCGGCCTCGGCGTGGACGCGCTGGCACGGGACCATCCGCGGTTGATCATCGTGGACATCTCCGGCTACGGCAGCGGCGGTCCGCTGGAACACAAACGGGCCTACGATCTGCTGATCCAGGCCGAGGCCGGATCGTGCAGCATCACCGGCACCCCCGGACATCCGGCCAAACCCGGAATCCCGATCGCCGATATCGGCACCGCGCTGTACGCGTACTCGGCCGTGCTCGCCGCACTGTACGACCGCGAGCGGACCGGGCGGGGCGCGGTGATCCCGATCGCCATGCTCGACACCGTCGCCGAGATGATGGGTTTCGCGCTCAACCAGGTGCTGCACACCGGGACCGAACCGGTGCCGGTCGGGCTGGGCTCACCGATGATCGCACCCTACGGGGCATATCCGACTGTCGACGGCCGGACCGCCGTGCTCGGCACGACCAGTGACCGCGAATGGCGGCGGCTGGCCGAGCTGATCGGGCGGCCCGAGCTGGCGGACGATCCGCGCTACGCCCACAACGACGACCGGATCCGGCACCGGGCCGAGCTGGACCGGCTGCTCGAACAGTGGTGTGCCACCAGGACGCTGGCCGAGATCCAGGCCGCGGCCGATGCGGCCGGCATCGGCAACGCGCGGCTGAACGGGGTGGTGGAACTGACGCGGCATCCGCAGCTGGCGGCCCGGGACCGGTGGCGCAAGGTGGAGACCCCCTCGGGACCGGTCCCGGCGCTGGTGCCGCCGGCGCTGGCGACCGGCTGGCCGATCCGGCACGGGTCGGTACCCGCCCTCGGCGCCGACACCGCGGCGATCCGAACGGAATTCGGTGCGCGGGCGGCCGCCGGTCCGCCCCCGGCCTGAGGTGCGGCGATGTCTTCCATGCGAGATCCGTCCGTGCCCCTCTCCGCGGTGTCGGTCAGCTTGAAAACCGTGGCGGCGCAGGAGATCCGGCGCCGCATCTTCTCCGGTGAACTGCGCCCGGGGGACCGGATCGATCAGGAGGAGATCGCCGAATCCCTGAGCGCCAGCAAGCTGCCGGTGCGCGAGGCCCTGATCAAGCTGGAAATCGAAGGGCTGGTGGAACTTCCGCCTCGGCGCGGTGCGTTCGTGGCCCGTCTGAGCCGGGACGACGTGCGGGATCACTACTGGATCCTCGGGGTGGTGTCCGGGCTGGCCGCGGCGCACGCGGCGACCGTGATCACCGACGCGGCCCTGAATCGGCTGGATGTGCTGCTCGATCGGATGGCGGTCACCGGATCCGGTCCCGCACGGGAAGCGCTCAACTTCGAGTTCCATCGGGTCATCAACCGGGCCGCCGGATCGCGGCGGCTGATCGCCGCACTCCGGGTGCTGGGTTCCGCCGGGCCGCACGGGTTCTACGAGGCGCATCACGACTGGCCGGAGACCGCCGACCGGGATCACCGCGAGATCGTGGCGGCGCTGCGGGCCCGATCGGTGTCCGCGGCCGGCGGCCTGACCGAGGCGCACTTCCTGCGCGGCGGCAACCGAGCGGTGGAGATGCTGGGGTCCCGGGGATTCTGGCTGACCGCCGACCAGGGCTGACCCGGATCGGTGAAAACCCTTCGACAACAACAAGATCGGATACCGTTATGAACTCCACTCTCCGGCGCGCCGCACTCGTGGCGCCCACTCGCACGCCCGTGGGCGCCTTCGGCGGCGCGCTGCGGGAGGTGCCCGTCGAGGATCTCGGCGCCGCGGTCGTGCGCGCCGTGGTGCAGCGGTCGGGGATCGATCCCGAGCGCATCGACGACGTGGTTTTCGCGCAGTCCTACGCCAATTCGGAGGTGCCGTGCGTGGGCCGCTGGCTGGCTCTGCACGCGGGCCTGCCGATCGCCGTGCCCGGCATGCAGCTGGACCGGCGCTGCGGCGGCGGGCTCCAGGCTCTGATCACCGCCGCCATGATGGTGCAGACCGGCGCCGCCGACGCGGTGCTGGCCGGCGGCGTGGAATCGATGAGCCGCATCGAGTACTACTCGACCGCGACCCGCTGGGGCGCCCGGGCCGGCACCGCCGCGCTGTACGACCGGCTGGATCGTGGCCGCGAACGCTCCCAGCCGGAGGCCCGCTTCGGCCGGATCTCCGGCATGATCGAGACCGCCGAGAACCTGGCCGCCGAGTACGGACTCGGACGGGAAGCGGCGGATGTCTACGCGGCACGCAGTCAGCAGCGTGCCGCCGCGGCCTGGGCCGCCGGCCGGTTCGACGACGAGGTGGTGCCGGTCGCGGTTCCGCAGCGCAAGGGTGATCCGGTCACCTTCGCGAAAGACGAAGGCGTCCGCGCGGATTCGACACCGGAGACCCTGGCCCGGCTCCGCCCGGTCGTCCCGGGCGGTACGGTCACCGCCGGGAACGCCGCCCAGCAGAACGATGCCGCCGCCGGCATGCTGGTCGTCGCCGAGGATCGGCTCGACGACCTCGGCCTGACCCCGATCGGCTTCCTGACCGGCTGGGCCGCCGCGGGCTGCGAACCCTCGCGCATGGGCCTCGGCCCGGTTCCCGCCGTCGCCCGGCTGGCCACCCGGCAGGGCACCGACACCGTGGCGCTGCTGGATTCGACGGATCTGGTCGAGCTGAACGAGGCGTTCGCGGTCCAGGTCCTGGCCGTACTGGCGGGCTGGGGCTGGAAGGATCAGGACCGCCTGAACGTCAACGGTTCCGGCATCTCCCTCGGTCATCCCATCGGCGCCACCGGCGCACGCATGGTCACCACCCTGCTGCACGAGCTGAAGCGGCGCGGCGCGTCCCGCGGCCTGGCCACCATGTGCATCGGTGGCGGCCAGGGCCTGGCTGCCACCTTCGAATCTGCTTGAGCCCCAGGTCGATTCGAATCCGCCCGAGCCCCGGCGCGGATTCGTCATCCGGCGGGACCCGGGCCGACCCGAAACTATCGGCGCAGCAGCGCGGTGAATTCGCCGACGGGAGTGGACGGATCGGCGGCGGTGAGGGCCTTCATGAGGGTGTCCGCCCGTTCCGGGCCCAGCGCCGCGGCGGTGAGGTCGTGGAACTTGGCGTCGAGATCGTCGGGGGCCATGGGGTTTTCGGCGGTACCCCGGGGGTTCTCGACGAACAGATGGGTCTCGGTGCGGTCGCCGTGGGTGACGGTGATGTCGCCGACCCAGCGGCCGGGATATTCGGTGTCGAGGCGGGAATCGACCTCGATGCGGACCCGGCGGGCCAGGGTGGCCGCGGGACTGCCGGAGGACAGATCGAGGTGGCCGGTCAGATAGTCGTGGTGGGTGGTGAACCCGTTGCCGAGACCCAGGAGGGCCAGCGCGAATTGGAAGGGCAGGCTGTATTGCAGGTGTTCGATGGTCTGCGGGGCATAGGCATGGGCATTGCGGCTACCGACGATCGAATTACCGCCGGTCTGGATGCCGAGGCGGACCGTGGCGATGTCGTCGGCGAGGTGGGCCAGCTCCCGCGCGCCGTCGATGAAGGCGTGATTGATCCCGCAGCAGCAGTACGGTTTGATCCAGACCCGGGTGACCTCGAAATCGCCGCTCCGGCTGAACATCTCGACGGCGTCGGCGGCCACCGGACGGCCCGCGAAGGTGTGGAACAGACCCTTCGCGCCGGTCAGGAACGTCGTCGGTCCGGTGATCCCGGCCGCCGCCATGTCCGCGGCGCGCAGGCCGTTGCGGGTGCCGATGCCGGCGTGCAGGCGCTTCACCGACCCGCCGGTGGAGGTGTACTCGGTGGTGCCCGAACAGTGGCTCAGCGCGATGGACAGCGCGTGCAGTGTGCGCTCGGTGTCGAAGCCGCGCATCCGCGCCGCGACGGCGGCCGCGCCGAAGGCGGACAGCACGGCATGCGGATGGAAGCCGCGTTCCAGCAGGTCCGGGGCGGCCAGCACACCGAGCCGCGTGTACACCTCGTAGCCCGCCACGATGCCGCTGACCACCTCGCGCATGGTGCTGCCCAGCTCCTCGCCGAGCGCCAGCGCCGCGGGCACCACGCAACTGCCGGGATGGCTGGAACTCGCGCGGTGCGCGTCGTCGTATTCGAAGCCGTGGCCGTAGGTGGCGTTGACGAACGCGGCGTCGGCGGCGCTCATGGTATCGCCGTCGACGGTCACGTGGGCCCGGCCCGGGGCATGGGAGGTCCGGGCCAGTTCCAGGACCGCCCGGCTCCACGGCAGCGCGGCGCAGCCGATCTGCACGGCGAGTTGATCCTGCATCAGCCGCCGGGCGCCGGCCAGCGCCGCAGCGGGGACGGTGTCGTGGTCGAGGCCGGTGACCAGGGCCGCGACCGCGGCCTCGAGTGGGGGAACATGCTGCATGTCGACGTCTTTCGATAGCTGGCGGCGGATCGCGCATCCGCCGGGCGGGCAACCGTGACACGGCGCACGCAAAGTATATATAATATATGAAATATGAGTAGCGGGTCAGCTGCTCACCTCGATTCGGTCCGTCGGTCCGTCGGTTCGGCCCCCCGTGCCGGGTTGGCATATATAATATTCGACCATTGGTTCTGTGGAGGTCAGCTCTATGCAGCACAAACCGCTCGCCGGTATCCGGATATTGGAGATCGGCGGGTACATCTCCCTGCCGTTCGCCACATCGATGCTGTGTGCGCTGGGCGCCGAGGTCGTGAAGGTGGAGAAGCCGGTGCACGGGGAGGATTTCCGGCGCCACCAGAACGACGGAAGTCCGTACTTCCGCCAGTACAACACCGGTAAGCGCAGCCTGTCGGTCGACCTGAAGCGGCCGGAGGGGATCGCTGTGATCAAGGCCCTGGTCCCGAAGTTCGATGTGGTCCTCGAGAATCTGCGGCCCGGGAAGCTGGCCGCGATGGGGCTGGGCCCCGAGGACTGCAAGGCGTTGCGGCCGGACCTGATCTACGGCTCGGTGACCGGTTTCGGATCCGGTGGGCCGCTGGCCGATCGGCCCGCCTACGACACCATCGGCCACGCCTTCGGCGGGCTCTACTCGCTGTTCAGCGACGAGGGGCATCCGCAACTGGCCGGCGGCCTCAGCGCCGACCTGGTCACCGGCCTGGTGACCGCGACCGGCGTGCTGGCCGCCCTGGTCGGCCGCCTGCGCACCGGCGCCGGGCCGCAGCTGGAGACCTCGATCATGGAGGCGGTCAGCACCCTCACCGCGGACGGGATCTCGCAACTGTTCGAGCTGGGCGCCGACCCGACCCGGCGCAGCCGGCACCCGCAGGCGCAGAACTTCTGCGTGTGCACGGCCTCGGGGGAGTACCTGGCGGTGCACCTGTCGTCTTCGCAGAAGTTTTGGCAGGCCCTGTGTGTGGCCATGGAACGTGAGGACCTGCTGACCGATCCGCGCTTCGCCGAATATCGGCCGCGCGAGGCGAATTACACCGAACTCGCCGAGATCGTCGCGGACGAGTTCGCGAAACAATCCGTGCAGCACTGGGATCGGGTGCTGACCGCGCGCGACGTCCCGTTCGCCCCGGTGCTGACCATGTCCGGCTACCTCGCCCACGAGCAGGTCCGATGGCTGGATCTGGTCGAACCGCAGGCGGATGCCCTGGCCGTGCTGCGTCCGCCGTGGCGCTTCGACGGCGAACGTCCCGACCGCAAGGGTGTGGCCCCGCGCGTCGGCTCCGACAGCCGCGCCGTCTGCGCCGAGGTCTGCACCGCCGAACAGATCGCCGATCTGGTCGCGGCGGGGATCGTGTTCCCGGACGACCCTGCCTGACGCCCGCGTGCGGACGTCCGGTTCCACCTTCTCGGAGCCGTTCGATTGAAGTTTATATATTGTATTTCCGCGCTATCGGATCGGCTCGGGTCTCTGGATCGCGACAGATTCGGCCGACCCACTCGGCCGGTTCGCCGGTCCGAGCCGGCGTCGTGCATGAGGCATAATGCGTAGAAAGCCTCTCGGGAAGGGATCGAGCCGCGATGGACGCGAGGATGCGGGATCTGCCGCGTAGTGCCGGTTCGCAGCGGCAGCAGCTCTCCGAGGATGTCGCGGGGTACGTCCGCGAGCTGATCATCTCCGGCCGGGTCCGCCCCGGTGACTTCCTGCGCACCGAGCCGATCGCCGAGGCGGTCGGGGTCAGCAACACCCCGGTGCGGGAGGGATTGTTGCTGCTCGGCGGGGAGGGCTTCGTCGAACTCGTGCCGCGGCGCGGTTTCATGGTATCGGTGTTCGACCGTCAGGATGTGCGCGACCTGTTCTGGGTGCAGGCCACGCTGGCGGGAGAGTTGGCCGGGCGGGCCGCCAAGCGCATCTCGGAGCGGCAACTGCGGCATCTGGCCGATCTGATCACCCAGCACGAGCAGGCCGCCGGGACCGAGGACGAGTCCGAGCGAATTGTCGCGCTGGGCCACGAGTTCCACCGCACCATCAACCTCGCGGCCGACTCGCGCCGGCTCGCGATGCTGCTCGGCTCGGTCGTGAAACAGCTGCCGAACCGCTTCTACGGGGCCATCGAGGGCCACACCGACAAGACGCTGCGCGACCATCCGGCCATTCTGGAGGCATTGCAGAAGCGCCGGGCCAAGGCCGCGAATTCCCTGATGCGCGACCACATCATGTCCGGCGCCGACGAACTCGTCGCCATGCTGGAGAAGCAGGGACTGTGGTCGGACCAGGTCGAGTCGACGGCGTAGCGGAATTCGCCGCCGAGCGAGGCTGCCGGACGGGATGCGCCGCGGGGCCACGGTGATTGCGCGACCCCGCGGCGCCGGTCAGGCGAGCGTTGCCGGGGTGTCGTCGGATTCGGTTGCGGGACTTCCGCTGTCCATCCGGACGGGCCGATTGTCGGGCAGGCCGAGGACGGCCGCCAGGCTGATCGCGCACAGCACGGCCAGGAAGACCCCGAACGTCGCGCTGCCGTAGGCGACGGTGATCGGGGCGGCGATCACCGGCGGGACGGCGGCGCCGAGGATGCCGGCCACGTTGTAGGTCACGCCGCTGGCGGTGTAGCGGTACCGGGTCGCGAACAACTCCGGCAGGAATGCGCCGACCGGCCCGTATGCGACACCCGCGATGACGACGGTGACCGTCGCGCAGACGGAATAGGTGACCACCCCGCCCGACTCCACGATCGGGAACAGCAGCAGGGCCCAGGGCACGGCGATCGCGTCGGCCGCCGCGATGAGGCGTTTGCGGCCGACGCGATCGGACAGCCAGGCGCTCGCCGCCGTCGACACCCCGAAGACGACCCCGGGCACGAGGCTCAGGGCCAGCACGGTGGTGCGGCTCAGATGCAGATGCGAGGTGCCGTAGGTCAGGAAGTAGCTGACGGCGATGTAGTAGAACGCGAACACCATCACCAGCAGACCGCAGGCGTACAGCACCTCCCGCGGCTGCCGGCGGATCGCCTCGGTCAGCGGGACGGGTGCGGCGCCGTGCCGGGCGACCTCCGCGGTGAACACCCGCGTCTCCTCGATGCGGAGCCGGACGATCAGTCCGACCCCGACCAGAATCAGGCTGGTGAGGAACGGAATTCGCCATCCGTACGTCTCGAAGTCGTGATCGCTCATGGTTGCGCCGGTGATCAGGAAGGTGCTGTTGGCGAGCACCAGTCCCACCGAACCGCCGAACGATCCGAACACCGACCAGAATCCGCGCCGCGCCGCCGGCGCGCTCTCGGCCGCCATGAGGGTGGCGCCGGCCCACTCGCCGCCGACGGCGAGCCCTTGCAGGAACCGAAGCGCCACCACGACGATCGGCGCGATCACGCCGATGCTGTTCGCGGTCGGCATGATTCCCACCGCGGCCGTCGCGAGGCCCATGGTGAGCAGCGTCGCGACCAGGGTTCGCTTGCGGCCCAGGCGATCTCCGAAGTGGCCGAACAGGATCGAGCCGACCGGCCGCGCGACGAACGCGACCCCCAGGGTCGCGAACGAGGCCGCCGTGCCGGCCGCAGAGCCCAGCGCCGGGAAGAACACCTTCGGGAAGACCAGCGCGGCCGCGGTGGCGAAGATGAAGAAATCGTAGTACTCGATGACGGTGCCGATGCCGCCCGCGACGGCGATCCGTCGCAGGGTCGCCGGTGGTATCTGAACGTTGTCGGTCACTGAAGTGGCCTCTGCTCTCCTGCTCGACCAGCCCCCGTGCGGAGGGAACGCACCTGGTGACGGAGAGTGTAATAAAACATAATATAAAATGCGTCACATTGGTGGATCGAGGGTTGACCAGGATCTTCCCGGGAAGGATCCTTCCCTGTATGAGTCGGGTCCACGCTTATAGCCTCGTGCCATGAACGACAGAGCGCCGCATCTGCGCGAGCTGGGGGAGTTTCTGAAGACCCGGCGCGGGAAACTCGATCCCGCCGAGGTCGGGCTGACCGTCGACCCGGGTCGTCCGCGCCGGGTACGCGGGTTGCGCCGAGAGGAGGTCGCGGATCTGGCCGCCATCAGCACCGACTACTACACCCGCATCGAGCAGGGCCGCCTCGCCCCGTCCGAGCCGGTGCTGGCGGCGCTGATTCGAGTGCTGCGGCTGGACCGGGCCGAGCGCGACTATCTGGAGAACCTGGTCGCCCCGGCCGGGCATCGTCCACCGCCGCGGCGCGGGCAGCAGCGGGTCCGGCCGCAGATCCAGCGCCTGCTCGATCAGCTGACCGATACGCCGGCGCTGGTGCTCGGGCGGCGCCTGGACATCCTGGCGTGGAACAGCCTGGCCGCCGCCCTGCTCATCGATTTCGCGGCGATTCCGGCGCGCCGGCGCAACTACGTGCGGCTGGTGTTCACCGAGCCGGGGGTCCGGGAGCTGTATCAGGACTGGGAGAGCGTCGCGCGAACCTGCGTCGCGGTGCTGTGCATGGACGCCGCGGCCAATCCCGCCGACCCGGATCTGGCCGCGCTGGTGGGAGAGCTGTCGGTGCGCGATTCGCAGTTCCGGCAGTGGTGGGCCGCCCGGTACGTCGCCCATCAGGAATTCGGCACCAAGATGCTTCGCCATCCCGAAGTCGGTGAGCTGACCCTGGATTGGGACACCTTCACCTACGCCGGAGATCAGGCACAGCAACTGGTGCTGTGGTCCGCGGAGCCGGACAGCGCCTCCCACGAGCGGTTGCGGATCCTGGCCTCGTGGTCGGCCGGGGTGTCGCATGTCCGGTGACACCCCGCCGGCTCGCTGACACCGGCCCGGCGAAGGCCCGCCCAACCGGGCGGGCCTTCGCTCGCGGACGCCTCAGAGGTGTTCGGCGTAGAACGCCTGCAACCGCTCCAGCGCCTGGTCGACGTACTCCTTCCGGTCGTACAGGTCGTAGTGGCTCGCGCCGGGCACGACCAGCAGGTTCTTGTCGGCCGACGCCGCCCGGCCGTAGAGCTCGAAACCGTCGCGGTAGGAGCCGAAGGCGCCCGGCACATCGCCGACGATGATCTGTAGCGGCTGGGTCAGCAGGTGCTCGGTCAGGTGGAAGGCGTCGAACCCGACGGCCGCGGACAGGCCCGAGAACCGCAGCTGGTTCGGTGCACCCGCGCTCTGTCCCCGGTCGGTGCGGTAGTACTCGACCGCGTTCACGATGTCGACGTCGGTCAGACCGGCCTGCTCACGCTCGGCGACGGTCATCGGGATGTAGGTGGTGATCGCCGGCTCGCCGCCGCGGGCCTCGGCGGTCCGCTGCTTGCCGATCGCCTCCAGCGTCGCGATCGCGGCCTTCGGCGAGAAGTCGCCCTCGCGCATCAGACGGCCGTAGTTGGCGGCGACCACCGTGCCGACGGCCTTGAAGCGGTGCTCGGTCATCGCGGCGTTGACGGCATAACCACCGCCACCGCAGATGCCCAGCACCCCGATCCGCTCCTCGTCGACATACGGCAGCGTCACCAGATGGTCGACGGCGCACTTGAAGTCCTCGACCCGGGTGGCCGGATCCTCCAGGAACCGCGGCTCCCCGCTGCTGGCGCCCTGGTACGAGGCGTCGAAAGCGAGTGTGACATAACCTATTTCCGCGAGGCGCTCACCGTAGATGCTGCCGGAGGTCTGCTCCTTGCAGCTGCTGATCGGGTGGCCGCAGACGATCGCGGGATACTTCTTCGCCGGATCGAAATCGGCCGGAAATCGCAGATCCGCGGCGACCTCCAGATTACGGTTGGCAAATCGGATCGTTTCCATTCGAAGCTCCTCGGTTCACAGCGGTCGCGGCCGCTACGGCCGGATGGCCGGCGGCCGCACGGACACTGCCCGTGCCATTCCAGAATCCACCCGCAGCCGCGCGGCAACCAGGTCGAGATCCTTCCCCCGATCGCCGCCGCCCACCCTCGGCGGACCGCGCCGCTGTGCGCGCCGAGTTCAGTGCGCCGGGACGAGTGTCAACGTCCGGCCGTCCGCCAATGCCGTGCCGAGGTACCGCGTGCCGGAGTCGTCACGGGAGAGGTGGCCGTCGTCACCGATGCCGAAGCGTGACAATACTTCCTCGCCGCCGCGCAGCGGATCCATACCCAGTGCCCACAGCACCCGCCCGCTCGGCGACATGACCGAGGCCTCGGCGTTCACCCCCGCCTGCGCGGAGAAGTCGACATCGGGCAGCGACCGCAGGCCGCCGTCGGGTTCGATCGCGTAGGAACTGAGATGCGACGAGCCCATGTTCGGGACGCACAGGTAGCGGCCGTCGGGAGTGATGCTCGGAACGTGCGGCAGCACGCCCGCCGGATACGGCGATCCGGCCACCTCGCTCAGTGTCCCGTCGTCGGCCCGCAGGAAGGCCTGCACGGTGCCGCTCAGCTCATTGGTGAAGAACAGGTGCCGGCCGTCCGGGGTCATGATCGGGAACAGCGGGTTCAGGCCACCGCCGACGCGCTGTTTCGCCGTGGTCACCGTGCCGTCGGCGGCGATGTCGAAGACCAGCACCTGCCGATCGGGCACGCTGGCCACGTACAGGTTGCGCCCGTCGGGTGACACCGCGGCCGTGCCGAGGCCGTCCATCGCGGCGCCGAGCGGTACGGCAGGACCGTTGCGCACCGGACGGCCGTCGTCACCGAACCGCACCGGAACCACCGCTGCCGCGACGAGACCGACGAGCACGTAGGCGTCGTGGCTGTTCGGCGCGAACGTGATGTCGACGGGAACGTCGGGCAGTGCGAGCGGCACGCCGGGGGTCAACGTCCCTCCGGCGCCGAGGGCGTAGGGAATCAGCTGCGGATTCGGTGTCGGCGCGACCACGAGGTGGCGGCCGTCCGGTGAGGCGGCCTGCGGCCAGTTCGGCATCCCGGTGGCGGGCCGACCGGCGATCGGGGTCGGTTGCCCGGTATCGGTGGCGGCGAAGCCCGTCACCCCGTCGCTCAGGTAACCGTGCGCGTAGAGGTAGTAGCCGGCCGGGTCGGCCGCCGCGGACTGTGCTCCCGCGGCGAAACCGGGTAGTACGGCGGCGGCGACCGCCATCGTCCAGCCGGCGCGGCGGCGGGTACGTCGGCCGGAACGGCCGGCGGGGCGCACGTCGGAAACATCGGTCGTCGTCGAATCGGATGTCATGGCCGAAGGGTACGAGTGATATTTCATATTGGATGTATGAAATCTTGGACACTCGACGGTGGGCATGCCGGTCGAAATCCGATGCGGTGCAGAGGATCAGGGCCGGCCGACGGGCTCGCAGGCGAAGCCGAGGTGGCCGTGCGCACCGGACCGGTCGGTATCCGGGAAGTTCGACACTCGGGCGGGCGGCGCGCTTTCTACCGTCGAGTGTGCCGGATGACCGGCGTCACGGTGCAGAGCCGATCGCGATCGGCGGCACGGGACCGAGAGGTGACGATGACCGCGGCATCGACCGGGACCGCGGCGGCCGACCGGGACGGGGTTCCGCACCACCGGATGTTCGAGACGGTCACCGGCCGGCTCGGAACAGCAGGCTGATCGCTGCGTTCTCGCGGAAAGCCGGTGGTCCGCGGCAGCTATCAAATATGATGCGTTATATATTCGAGCAACCGTGGCGTCGGGGTGAACGTTGCGGTGGAGACGAGGTGGTCCCCATGTCCAGCACGGCAGTGACATCCGAACGCTCGGCGATGCGTCCGGAGATCACCTCCTCGTGGATGCGCTCGCGGCTGCACGGATTACGGGAGGACACCGGCCCGCGGCTGGTCCGGGCCGATGACATCGTGGCCGGGAACCTGGCTCGGGCAGCCCAGCCGGTGGTCCAGCGGATGATGGGCGAACTCGAGGACACCGCCGTCGCGGTCGTCCTCGCGGACGAGGACGCACGGTTGCTGGATGTCCGTTCCGCTGATCGTGCGGTCGGCAGGGTGCTCGCCGGTCTCGGTCTCGAGCCCGGGGTCCGGCTCGGTGAGGACGTGGTCGGGACGAACGCGGTCGGCACGCCGATCGAAACCCGGCAACCGGTGCTGATCCGCGGGCCCGAGCACTTTCTCACGGTCCTGCGAACCTTCACCTGCTACGGGCATCCGATCGTCCATCCCGCGACCCGCCGGCTGGCGGGAGTGCTGGACATCGGTGGGCTCGCCGGGGTGGACGACCAGCTCTATCGGGTGCTGGCCCGCCGGATGGTCCGGGAGATCGAGGACCGGTTGCGGCTCGATTCGACGCGGGACCAGCGCCGGCTGCTGGACGCGTTCCAGGCGGTCACCTGCCGCCGTGGCCGTCCGGCGCTGGTGGTCGGCGCGGATCTGGTGCTGGCGACGCCGGCGGCGCTGGAGATCCTGGAGCCCGCCGACCACGCCGCGGTCCGGGCTCGCGCGGTCGAATCCGGATACACGCGGGCGGGCGCCCATCGGATGATGCTGTCCTCCGGCCGCAGCGTGCTGTTGTCGTGCACACCGATCGAGGGTGTCGAGGGCATGCAGATCGAGATCGTCCCGGATCAGGGTGGCCGGCGCCGCGGCGGCGCCACCGCTGCGGGGTGGCCGCTGCTGCTCGTCGGCGAGAACGGGAGCGGGCGCAGCACCGAGGCGCGGCGCACCACCGGTCCCGACGCCTGCACGATCGATGCCGCGCAGATCGTCCGGCACGGTGAACATGCCTGGGCGGCAGAGCTTTCCGGTCTGACCGCCGACGACGGGCCCGATGTGGTCGTGGAGAACGTCCAACTGCTGCCCGAATCACTGACCACGCTGCTCGCGCAGGATCTCCGGAGTACGGCTCGCCGTATCGTGCTGACCTCTACGCCGGGTGACCACCTCACCACCGTGCACGCGCCGCTGGTCGCGGCCTGTTCGGCGCGGCGCACCCTGGTGCCGTTGCGCCGCCGACGGCAGGAGATCCCCCGGCTGGCCCAGCGCATGCTGGCCGAGACGGATACCTCCGGTCGCCTTCGCTTCGCGGCCGCGACCTTGAGCGCGCTGGCCGCGCAGCCCTGGCCGGGCAATCTCGCCGAATTGCACCAGGTGGTCCGGTCCGTCGCCGCGACGCGGACGGCCGGCGACATCATCCCGGCCGATCTGCCGCCGGAATACCGAAACGGTCCGCGCCCGGGATCCCCACTGCGTCAAGCGGAACGAGAGGTCATCGTCGCAGCGCTCGAGGCCACCGGCGGCAACAAGCAACAGGCGGCACGCGCGCTCGGAATCAGCCGGGCCACGATCTACAACCGCATGCGGGTCCTCGGTATCTCCTGACGGTCGGGGCGCCCGCGGTTTCCGGGCCGCCGGTGCCGCAACCCGGTCCGAATATGGTGTTCGGGTACGATGAATCGGCCTTTTCGAACTCGCCAATTGTCATCCGTGCGGCGGATCATATAATCGAGGAGATCGGCTGTCCGGGCAATCGGCCCGCAGCCCTCGGTCGCGAAATCATCGTGCTCCGGCCTTTTCGTTCACTGGTTTCCGGGTCGGCGGTGGGTAAGGAGAGTGCATATGTCCGGACCGCTCGACGGCGTGCGGATCGTGGATCTGACATCGAATTTCATGGGGCCGTTCGGGTCGCTGTTGCTCGCGGATCTGGGCGCCGATGTCGCGAAGGTCGAGTCGCGGGAAGGCGATACGACCAGGGGTGTGGGGCCTGCCCGTCATCGCGGAATGGGCGCGATATTTCTGCACTTGAATCGCAACAAACGCAGCATCGTGCTGGACCTCAAGAACGAGCGTGGTAATGCGGCGCTGAAACGCATGCTCGCTACCGCGGACGTGCTGATGTACAGTCTGCGGCCGCGGGCGATGGACCGGCTCGGCCTGTCGTACGACGCGGCCCGTGCGCTGAATCCGGGGCTGAGCTATTGCGGCGCTTTCGGTTTCGGGCAGAATGGGCCGTACGCCGAGCGGCCGGCCTACGACGATCTGATCCAGGCGGCGGTCGGCATGCCGGTGTTGCAGAGCCGTAAATCCGGTCCGCCGCAGTACGTCGCGACCGCGATCGCCGATCGGGTGGTCGGCATGGCGCTGTCCACCGCTGTGTCGACAGCGCTGTTCCAGCGGGAGCGGACCGGGGTCGGGCAGGAGATCCAGGTGCCGATGTTCGAGACGTTCGCGCAGTTCGTCCTGGGTGACCACCTCTACGGTCACACCTTCGTGCCGTCGATCGGGGAGTCGGGATACGCGCGGATGATGAATCCCGACCGGCGCCCGTATCGCACGCTGGACGGCTACCTGGGGGTGAACGTCTACAACGACAAGCACTGGCGGCGGTTCTTCGAGGTCTCCGGTCATCCGGAGATGGCCGCCGATCCGCGTTTCGCCGATATCCACGGGCGCACCGAGCATATCGGACTGCTCTACGAATTCCTGGCCCGGGTGCTGGCGACCAGGTCCACCGCCGAATGGCTGGAGATCCTGAACGAGGCCGATATTCCGGCGATCGAGATGAACACCCCCGAATCGCTGCTCGACGATCCGCACATGAAGGACGTCGGGTTCTTCTTCGAGGAGGACCATCCCTCGGAGGGCACGCTGCGGTCGATGGGCATCCCGCAGCGGTGGAGCGCGGACGCACCCGAATTACGTTATCCCGCACCAAGACTCGGCGAACATTCGGTGCAGTTGCTCACCGAGTACGGCTTCGGTCGCCACGAGATCGGGGAACTGCTCGGCTCCGGTGCGGTGTGCACCGCCGACGACACCACGGTGTAGTGCGCCGAAATGCCCGGTGCCGGGCGTGCGGCGCGCACCCTTCGTG
The DNA here is from genome assembly GCF_020176955.2 of Nocardia sp. alder85J. Lineage (GTDB taxonomy): Bacteria > Actinomycetota > Actinomycetes > Mycobacteriales > Mycobacteriaceae > Nocardia. Next base: position 322,186 of record NZ_JAIUCZ020000006.1, on the reverse strand, counting down.
ATGATATCGCCGCGTCGGTGATAATTGGTTGAAAAATTTCGAACCGCCGATTCGAAATCGGCCAATCCGAATTCCGCCCGAAACGAATACTGCTCTGGTTCACTGACGTGGCGGCGGATTTTCCTCCGCCGTGTTCGATCGATGAAGGGAGAAAGCCGTGGCTGTCCAGGTAGCCATCGACATGACCGTCAAGGCCGGCCGATATGAGGAGCTCCACCGATGGATTCTCGAACATCTGGCCGGTACGCGGGGTTTCGAGGGCAACATCAGCGTGGAGGTGACCCGTAATCAGGACGAGCCGAACCGGATCCTCTTCGTGGAGAAGTGGGTGGCCCGGGAGAATTTCGAGAACTATCTCGCCTGGCGCGAGGAGACCGGAGTGATCGCCGAACTCGCCGAAATGCTCGACGGCGACGTCGGGTTCCGCTACCACGATTTCATGGGTGTCTGACCGCAATACCGCGGATGTATGCCTGCTCGGACCGGAGACAGGACTGTCGAATACTGAAATCGCGAGTCCGGTGATTCCGGAATTCGTGTCCGGGACCACGCGGCTGCCGACCGGCGGCCTGAATCTCGAATAGCGGCAACGGAAACGACGCGGCCCGGCCGGGGGCATCGATGTGTTCCCGTCCGTGGTCGAGCAACCGGATGCCGAGGCGGTGCCGGGCCGACTTCGACGGGCATCCGACACAACGGCCGCTGCCGCTGGTGGTGGATACGCGACCGGGATGAGCACGGACCGGCAGGCAGGTGGCGGGAGCGGATCGAACAGCGCGTCCGGTCGGCTCTGCCGTGCAGACGGTGGTGGATCGATCCGGTGCCGGAGGTGGCACCGCGGTCCGGCTGCACCGCTCCGCCCCGGCCCATTCCTTGTATGCTGATTGTTCGCTACATAGACTGGCCGTATGAAATGCCGCGCCGGCTCGTCAGTGAGGCGCAGTTGCGTGCGGTAGGGCGGAGTATCCGACCGCGTTACAGGACCCGGGTGTGCGTATGAATCAGCCTTCATCGTCCGACGTTGTGCCGGTCGCGACTCGACGGCAGGAACTTCCTGATGATGCTGCGGAATTGCTGAAGGTCGGGTTCGCTGCCGCCGAGGAGATCGGCCGCGGTGGGTACGGGACGGTGTACCGATGTGTGGAGCTGTCGCTGAACCGGGTCGTGGCGGTCAAGTTGCTGTCCACCGAACTGGACGAGGACGATCGGGCCCGGTTCCTGCGCGAGCAGCAGACGGCGGGCCGATTCTCCGCGCATCCGACCATCGTGCAGGTCCTGCGGGTGGATGTCACCGCCTCCGGACGGCCGTTCATGGTCATGCCGTTCCATCCCCGCGGATCCCTCGATCGGCGCATCCGCACCGAGGGCGCGCTCGGTTGGCAGGAGGTGCTCACCCTCGGGGTGAAACTGGCCGGCGCGCTGGCGACCGCGCATGCCGCCGGGGTCGTGCACCGGGATGTCACTCCGGCGAACATTCTGATCACCGATTACGGGGAGCCGCAGCTGGCCGATTTCGGTCTGGCCCGGATGGCGGGCTTGTTCCGCACCTCGGCGGAGATCGTGGCCGGAACGCCGTCGTACACCGCACCGGAGGTGCTGCGGGGCGAGCCGCCCACGGCGGCCGCCGATGTCTACGGGCTCGGCGCCACGTTGTTCACCGCGCTGACCGGGCATGCGGCGTTCGCGCGTAAGGACGGCGAATCCCTGGTGGCGCAATTCGTCCGGATCGGGACCGAGCCGGTTCCGGACCTGCGCACGGCGGAGGTGCCGCCTGCGTTGTGCTCGGCGATCGAGGCCGCCATGAATCCCTGCCCGGACGAGCGGCCGGGTTCGGCGGTCGAATTCGGCACGCGGTTGCGCGATATCCAGTTCGCCGCGGGTCTGCCGGTCGACGCGCTGATCGCGGAGGCCTCGCCCCCGGTGGCCGAGGGGGTGGCGCCGGCCGGCTCGTCGACGGCGCAGGGGCGTGAGCCAGGGCCCGCCGTCGCGCCGATCACCCATTACCGGCCGCCCGCCTCGCCGCATCGCCTGGTCGACCGGCCCCGGTTGCTCCGCATCCTGCGCGAGGGTGCGCCGCGGCGGCTGACGTTGATCCATGCGCCACTCGGATACGGCAAGAGCACCCTCGCCGCGCAGTGGGCCGCCGAACTGGCCGCCGACGACATCCCGGTCGCCTGGCTGACCCTGGTCCCCGAGGACAACAACAGCACCTGGTGCCTGGCGCGGTTCGTGGCGGCGGTCCGCCGGGTGCAGCCCCGTCTGGGCGGTGAGCTCGCGCAGGCGCTCGAGGAAGGCCCGAGCGATGCCGTGCGCCGCGTGCTCACCACGCTCATCAACGAAATCCACAGCGGCGGTGAGACGGTCGCGGTCGTCGTCGACGACTGGCATCTGATCCACGACCCGGTCGTGCTCGACGGGATGCGGTTCCTGCTCGACAACGCCTGCCATCATCTGCGCGTCATCGTGACCAGCCGGACGTCGACCGGACTTCCCCTGGCCCGCTTGCGGGTTCGCGACGAACTGGTCGAGATCGACGAGAACGCACTGCGATTCGACGGCGACGAGGCCGAGCAGCTGCTGCTGGAGGTCGACGAACTGCCGCTGGACCGCGCGGATGCGGATCGGCTGCGCGACACCACCGAAGGCTGGGCCGCCGCACTGCAATTGGCCGCACTGTCACTGCGGGGCAAGTCGGATCCGACCGCCTGTATCGATCGCATCTCCGGACACGATCGCGCCATCGGGGAGTATCTGCTGGAAGGCGTCGTCGAGGATCTCGAACCGGACCTGCTCGAATTCCTGATGCGCACCTCGATCACCGATATGATCTGCGCCGATCTGGCCGAAACCCTCACCGGCACTTCGTCGGCCGTGGATCGGCTGGAGGAGGTCCAGCGCCGGAATCTGTTCCTGCGCGGCGTCGACGACGAGGGGCGCTGGTTCCGCTATCACGGGCTGTTCGCGGACTTCCTGCGGGACCGGCTGATCCGGCGGCATCCCGGTCTGGCAGAGCAGCTGCATCTGACCGCGTCGGGCTGGTTCGCCGACCATGCGATGCTGTCGGAGGCCGTGGAGCACGCGCTCGCGGGCGAGGATCCCGAGCGGGCGGTCCGGATCGTCGTGGAGCACGCCGATGATCTGCTGAGCGACTTCCGGATGGGCACCTTCCTCGCCTTGAACGCGTTGTTGCCGTCGGCGCTCGCCGAGGCGAACCCGCGATTGCAGCTGGCGGCGGCCTGGGCGAATCTGGGCCGATTCCAGCTCGGCCCCGCTCGCGAGGCCTACGAACGGGCCGAAGCGCTGCTGGCCGTCCGGCCGCGCGACGACCGCACCGAGGATCTCGCCCTGGAATCCGAGATCGTGCGGGTCGGCATGTCCGTGCAGTGCGACCGAGCCGACGATCTGTCACCCGCTGCGAAGCAGCGGCTGCTGCGGCCCGTGCGGTCCTATGTCGCCGACGCCGGCGCCGCTCTGGCCGCGGCCGCGGCCTTCTACCGGTTCGATTTCGACGATGTCCGGCGGTGGCACGAATGGACGGCCCCGTACCGTACCCGCCGCGGATCGTTTCTCGTCGTGCTGGATCAGCTCACCGCGGCTGTCGCCGCCTTCGAGCAACTCGACATCGAACGTGCGGAACGGATCTTCCGCGGTGCGCTGGCCGGGGTTTCCGAGTCCGGTATCCGGTCGGCGAACGCCCGCATGGCGGCCGGCACGTACCTCGCGGAATTGCTCTATCAGACAGGACAATTCGCCGAGGCCGCCGAACTCGTACCGGCCGAGGAGGGTGACGCGATCAGCGTGGACGTGCTGGTCAACGTCTACGGGACCGCGGCCCGGCTGGCCGCGGTGCGTGGCGACCGGTTCGAGGCCGGGCAGCTGCTCGACGAGGGGCATCGGGTCGCGCACCAGCTCGCGCTGCCCCGCTTGTCGGTGCGCATGCTCAACGAGCGAATCCGGTTGGGGCTGGCCGTCACCCAGGATGAACGCCGCCGTCTCGACCGGCTCGGCCCGTATCGCCGCCAGCCCGATCACATGCGCGCGAACATCGCGGAACTCGACCAGGATTCGGCGATCCGGATGTGGCTGGCGGAGGGTTCGCCGGAATCCAACCGCCGCGCGATCGAGGCCGCCGAGCGGATGTTCCAGGAGATTCGGCGGCAGTCGCGGCCGCGGGCCCTCGTCCAGGCGCAGCTGTTGTCCGGAACCTGCCTGGTCGCCGGCGGCCGGACCGAGGAGGCGATCGATCGGATGGTTCCGGCGTTGGCCCAGTGCGGCCGGCTCGGGCTGGTCCGGTTCGCGATCGACAGCAGCGGCCCGGGCCTGGCCGGTCTGCTCGACACCATCCACGACGGCCCGGAGGAGCCGGGGCGACCGTCGCGGTACTTCGTCCGGCGGCTGCTCGACGAACTGGAGGTCATCCGGGGTTCCCGGTAGCCGTGCGGTGGTCGGGCAACCTGACCGATTCGAGCCCATTGCCATTAAATATTATATATAGTCGCTCCCGATCGAACAGGAGCGCCGACTCGTACCCGAGTCGCCGGGGAGCAAGGACGGTCCCGCATGCCGAGCACTGCGCCGCAACCGGAGGTCGATCGCGGTCGGCCCGAGATCACCTCGTCCTGGGCGCGATCACGGTTGAGCGGACTGCGTGCGGACGCATCCCCGGCGCTGGACCGGCATGTGGTGGGTGACAGTGCTCTGCTCCGGGCCGCCGCGCCGGTGCTGCGGCGGATGAGCGCCGAACTCGAGGGGTCGGCCATCGGGCTGGTGCTCGCGGATCAGGACGCAAGGGTCATCGATCTCGTGGCCGCCGGTCCGGCGATCGGCGCCGCGATGCACGAACTCGGCTTCCAGCGCGGCGTGCGGATGGGCGAGGACGTGATCGGCACCAACGCCATCGGGACCCCGGTCGAGACCCGGCAGGAGGTGCTGATCCGCGGGCCGGAGCACTTCCTGACCACCTTCCGCGAGTTCACCTGCTACGGCCATCCGATCTTCCATCCGGGCACCCGGCGGCTGGCGGGCGTGCTCGATATCGGCGGACCATCCGCCGGGGATCACCGGCTGTTGCGGCCGCTGGCCCGGCGGATGGTCCGCGACATCGAGGAACGGCTGCTGCGTGACGTGAGCCGCGATCAGAACCGGTTGCTGCACGCCTTCCAGGTCGCGGCCCGCCGGAGCGGCCGTCCGGTCATGGTGGTCGGGCAGGGGCTGGTCCTGGCCACCCCGGCGGCGCTGGATCTGCTCGACCCCGCCGATCACGCGGCGGTGCGCACCTGCGCCGAGCAGACCGGCGTCGCCACGGTGCATTTGCAGCGGTTGACGCTGGTGTCCGGGCGTACCGTGGTCCTGGAGTGCACGCCGATCGACGACGCGGACGGGGTTCGGGTCGACATCGTCGCGGATCGTGACGGCCGTCAGGCCGATCCGGACGTCGTCTCGCAGTTGCCGCTGGTCGTGATCGGCGAGCCGGGCAGCGGCCGGACCACCGCCGCCCGGCGAGCCGTCGGTGCCGGTACGCACATCCTGGATGCCACCGAGATCGTCCGCACCGGCCGGCGGTCCTGGGCCACTGCCTTGAGCGCGGCGCTGGAGGAGCCGGGACCGGGCCTGATCGTGGAGAACATCCAACTGCTGCCGGAGCAGCTCACCGCGCTGCTCGCCGGATATCTGCGCGACGATCGCGGGGCCGTCGTGCTGACGGCGACACCGGGTGATCATCTGACCGGGACGCATGCGCCGCTGGTCTCGCTCTGCGGCAGCCGCCGCGATCTGCTGCCACTGCGCCGCCGCAGGCACGAGATTCCGCGGTTGGCGCAACGCATGCTCGCCGACATCGAAGGGACGGACCGGCTGCGGCTGACCTCGGACACCCTGCGAGTACTGGCCGCGCAGCCGTGGCCCGGCAACCTCACCGAACTGCACCGGGTGATCCGGGCGCTGGCGCAGGTCCGCTCGGCCGGTGACCTCATCCCGGCGGATCTGCCGGCGGCGTATCGCGGCGGTCCGGCCCCGGGCTCGCCGCTGCGGCAGGCCGAGCGCGAGGTCGTCATCGCGGCGATCGAGGCCGCCGGTGGGAACAAGCAGCGGGCCGCCCGGGCACTCGGGGTGAGCCGGTCCACGCTGTACAACCGCATGCGGGCGCTCGGGATCGGCTGACCCGCCGCGCCGCCGGATCACGCCCCGGCCGGCGCCGGGAGCAGGCCGAGCTGGGTCAGGAACAGCGCGTTGTCCCAGTATCCGCGGTGCTCGACGACCTTGCCGTCGCGCAGGGTGAAGATGTCGATCAGCGGAAAGGTCACCGCCTTGCCGGTCGGCGGTACCGTCCCGTCCGGTGTGGCCAGCGGGCCGGTGTGGGTGCCGGAGAAGGTCACCTCCGCGACCGCCGAGTCACCGGACACCCACACGTTGCGGCGGGCCAGCTTCAGATCGGGGAACGCGGTGATGAACGCCTGGATCAGGCCGCGCAGCGCCTCGATACCCACCATCGGGCCGGCGGGGAACTCCGAGGCGACGGTTTCGGCGAACGGGCTCGCCGCGAGCTCGAGATCGCCTGTCTCCAGGCCGCGGTAGTGCGCGTCGACGAGGTCGAGCAGTTCGGTCATGTGTCCGCCCTTCGGTGGATGCGGCCCCCGCAGGTCGAGGGCATCCACCGCAATGTAGGTCGGGCCGAATCGATCGAGTGTCCAATTATCTGCACACTCGGGGCCGGTGCCCGCCCATAGCGTCGGAGTGTCAACGGACCTCCGAACGGAAGTGCAGATCATGGCTGGAATCGAAGGGCGCTCGATCATCGTGACGGGCGGCGCGAGTGGGATCGGCGCGGCGGCCTCGCGGCTGTTCGCCGAGAACGGTGCCGAGGTCACCATCGCCGACATCACCACCGAGGCCGGTGAGGCGCTGGCGAAGCAGTTGACCTCGGAGGGCTTCACCGCTCAGTTCGTCACGGTGGACGTGACCGACGAGGAACAGGTCGAGGCGATGGTGAACGCCGCGGTGTCGGCGTACGGCAAACTGGACGGCGCCTTCAACAACGCCGGGGTGCCCAACACCGGCAAGAAGCTGATCGAGGTCACCCGCGCCGAATTCGACCGCATCTTCGCGATCAACGTGACCGGCCCGTTCCTGTGCATGAAGTACGAGATCCCGGCGATGATCGCAAACGGCGGCGGGTCGATCGTCAACACCACCTCGGTCGGCTCGATGATCTACATCCCGCTCGCCGCCGAATACACCGCGTCCAAGCACGGGCTGGCCGGGCTGACCAAGGCCGCCGCGGCCGAATACGGCGAACAGGGCGTCCGGGTCAACTCGATCGGGCCGTCGACGGCCAAGACCCCGATATACCTGGAGTACCTGGAGAAGAACCCGTCCTATGCCGACACCGTCGCCGCGACCCACGCGCTGCGCCGGGCCAGTGAGCCGGTCGAACATGCCGAGGCAGCTATGTTCCTGCTGTCGGACAAGGCGTCCTTCATCACCGGGGTGAACCTGCCCGTGGACGGCGGCTACACGCTGTACTGAGCCGGAAACCATTGCCCCGCAACCGGATCCGGGTGCGGGGCAATGGCGGGAAACCTCGGGTCACAGACGGCGGATGCCCTCCAGGACCGCTCGCAGCAGGGTTGGGTCGGCCGCGCTCTCCGGGGTCGGCGGCGCCCGGAAGATCAGGTAGCCGCCATCGATCAGATCGGCGACCAGGACCTTCGCGGCGGCGACGAACAGGTGCAGATGCGCGGCGATCTCGGCGATGGACAGGGTGGTGTGGTCGCACAGCCGCAGGATCTCCCGGTATTCGCGCTCCAGGGCGTCGCCGCCGGTACGGACACCCGCGGCCGACACGCGGGTCAGGATGTCCAGATCTCGCGGGCCGGCAGCAGTGCGGCCGCGGGTGACGGCGAACGGCCGCACCAGCGGGCCCGGATCATCCTCGTATCCCGGTGACCACGGGTCGTCCGCGCGGTGACTCACGGCCGGCGATGCGCGGCGAAGGCCGACGGCGCGACGCGAGGAGTCGCGGCGAGTTGCTTGCGGACCTGTCCGACGAGGACGGTCATCTCGTATCCGATCAGGCCGAGGTCGGCATCGAGGCCGGCGAGCAGGGCGAGGCACGCGCCGTCGCCGGCCTCACTCGCCACCAGGTAACCGCCCTCCAGTTCGATCACGGTCTGCCGCAGGGCGCCCCGGCCGAAATGGGTGCCGATCCCGCGGCCGAGACTGTGCAGTGCGGAGGCGATGGCGGCAAGGTGCTCGATCTGCTCCCGGGTGAGCCGGTCGGATCCGGCCACCGGCAGGCCGTCGGCGGACAACACCACCGCGGCGTCGGCGCCGGACACCTGATCCACCAGATTGTTGAGCAGCCAGTCCAGGCTGCCGGACGGGGTGCCGAGCATTGCGTCTTCGTTCATGTTCCGACCGTTCGTCTCATCGATGGGGGTCCGCATCCGAGGCGTGCGCACGGCGGGTGCCTCGTTGCAGCGCGGCCATCGACGCGCGGGCGGCGTCGGCGGTGCGCGCCGGGCCGACTGCGGTGTCGGCCACGACCTGGTCCCCGGCCAACTGCGGCGCCAGGCTCTGTTGCCGACTCCGCCGTGGCAGGGGTGGTTTACCGATCTCGGCCGCCGGATCCGGGAACAGCGGCGGCAATGCGTGCACGGCGCCGCCGGATCCCGGCCGATCGGGACCGCCGAGGGCGGCACCGAGCCGATGCGTCACCGTCGTCGTGACGAATTCCGCTGTGGTCCGGCTTGTTTCGACGTGATCTGACTCGGTGTCCGTGCGGTGCAGCAGTGTCCGCGGCAGCAGCACCACCGCCGTGACACCGCCGTAGGCGGACTCGTTGAGGCGCACCGAGATCTCGTGCCGCCGGGCCAGCTGCCCGATCACGAACATGCCCAGCCGGCGACGGCCGGACAGCGCCATCTCGTGGAATTCCGGTGGCTCGCACAGCAATCGGTTGAGTTGCTCGCGTTCGTCGAAGGCGATGCCCAGGCCCTGGTCGGTGATCTCGACCGCCAGGCCGTGCGCGACGACGCTGCCGTGCACGAGGATCGGCGCGTCCGGCGGGGAGAACGACGCGGCGTTGTCGATCAACTCGGCGAGCAGGTGGATCAGATCCGCGACGCCGGCGCCGAGAACGCCGACCTCCGGCAGGCGCACGGTCGTCACCCGGGTGAAGCCCTCGGTCTCCGAAACCGCGCTGCGCACCACGTCTTCCAGCAGGACCGGCTCGCGCCAGCGCCGCCCCGGCTGCCGGCCGCCGAGGATCAGCAGGTTCTCGGCATTGCGCCGGGCCCGGGTGGCGAGATGGTCGAGCCGGTACAGCAATCGGAGGTGCGCGGGATCGGCCTGTTCGGATTCGGCCACGTCCAGCACGTCGAGCTGGCGGCGGACCAGGGCCTGACTGCGGAAGGCGATGTCCAGGAAGACCCGGTTGAACCCCTCCCGGGTGCGGGCCTCGGCCACCGCGCCGTCGATGGCGGCGCGCTGGGCGACGGCGAACGCGGCCGACACCTCGCCGATCTCGTCGCCACCGCTGTCCACGACCGCGGCAGCGGCGGCCGTGTCCACCTCCTCGCCGCGGCGGATGCGGTCGATGATCTCCGGCAGGCGCTGCTGTGCCAGCTCCAGACTGGCCGTGCGCAGGGTGCGCAGCCGGCGCACCAGGCGGCTCGCCAAGGTCAGGGCGGCGGCCAGCGCGGCCAGGGTGACGATCAGCAGTGCGCCGCCGGCCAGCACGGATCTCGTGAAGGACCGCGCGGCCACCTCGGCGCTGCGGTCGGCGGACCGGTGGTACTGGCTGTCGAGCATGGCGCCGAGCCGGCCGCCGACCGCCTGTTCGGCGGCCTGCCATTGCGCATTCGGCAGCGACAGGTTCCCGGTATCGGCGATCTGGTCCTCGGCCGCGGTGGCCAGCCGCCAGTCCGGGCCGCCGGTGAGCGCGTGGTAGTCGGCCTCGACCGACGGAAGTAGTTGCGGGGCAGTAGATTCCAGTGCGTTGCGATAGCTGCCGAGGAGCTGGGTGAGGGAACGGCGCTGGGCCTGGTCCAGATCGTCGGCGGCCAGACCGGCCGCGAGCAGGCCGACCGCGCGCGAGTGGTTGTCGGCGGCCAGCACCAGGGCGGTGCCGGTGATCTCCGCGGCCAGTGCGTCGTTGCTGGGGGAGGAGTGCACACTGCTGTCCCGGCCACCGTCGGCGATGGCCGCGATCATGCGGGTGTAGTAGGAGTCGACGTCGGCGATCCCGGCCTGCCGCTGGTCCACGGACCGGCGCAGGTCCGGGAGCCGCGCCACCAGATTCCCGAATTCCGTGGTGAATCGCGAGATTCCGGCGCGGTCCAGGCTGGCGCCCTTCGCGGAGATCCGCGCGGTCTCGGCGAGCGCGAGGTCCAGGCGCTGGCGGGTGCCGGGCAGATCGGCCTGCGACCCGGCGCCGGTGACGGCCAGCAGGCTCGCGCCGCGCTCGTCCTGCACGGTGCCGATGAAGCGCAGCAGCGGTGCGATGACCGTCTTGCGGTAGTCGGCCAGCTGTTGCGCCGAATACGCCTGCACCGTCAGCACCGTCACCGTGCCGGAAGCGGTCAGCAGCAGCGCGGCGCTGGGTACCAGCGCGATCGCCAGCACTCGGGTGCGGATGCCGATCGTTCGGAAGCGTTGCCCGCGCAGCGGATTCATGTTTGCCGACGGTAATTCGAGCGGCCCGCCGGCACTGTCCAGATATTTGGACACTCCGGCGTGCCGGGGACTGCGAGGCTGCTGTAACGCAGATCACCTGCGCCGCGCACGATTGCGCTGATCCCGGAAGGACCTCCCATGAGTAATGAGACCCTGACCAGCAAGGAAGCTGTCGCACAGACCTGGGTACGGGCGCTGTCGGATCTCGATCTGTTCGTCCAGCTGTGTTCGCCGGACTGCCGGGTCTGGCACAGCAACGACAACGTCTGGGTCACCGTCGAGCAGGCGGTGGACGCCGCCAAGGCGCGCCCGGACTTCCCCGAGTTCGTGGATCCGCGCGTCGTCCTGACCGACGCCGGATTCATCGTGCAGTCCTCGGTCTCGCTGGAACTGGGCGGGCAGTTGCAGCAGCTGCACATCATCCAGGTGACCGAGATGCGGGACGGCAAGGTGGTGCGGGTGCAGGAGTACATCGCCCCCGAGATGCCGATCTAGTCGGCCGAAGGTCGTAGCCGGATCCGACCGGCGGCGGATGTGGCGCGCGCCTCGGGCGCGCCACAGTGTGGGTACAGGGCCGCCGCCGACCCGATTCGGGCGGACCGGCCCGTTCAGGAGAGGAATTCCGTGGTGGCGAAAACCATCGTCGAACAGCTGGCCGGCTTCACCGCCGCCGTCACCTACGACCGGCTGCCGGCCGAGGTCGTCGTGGAATGCAAACGTATTCTGCTGGATTCGCTCGGCTGCGCGCTCGGCGCGGTCGATCAGCACAAAGGCCGGATCGGCATCGAGTTCGGGCGCATGATGGGCCCCGGCGACGCCACCATCATCGGCACCGGTGAGCGGGCCACTGTCTTCGGCGCCGCGTTCGCCAACGGTGAGCTGATCAACGCCCTCGACTTCGACGCGGTCCTGCCGCCGGGGCACGTCACCCCGTTCGTGCTGCCGCCGATCCTGGCGATCGCCGAGACCGGCGCGAATTCGGGCCCCGAGGTGCTGGCCGCCATCGCACTCGCCCACGAGCTGTCGTTCCGGTTCTACAAGTCCATGGACTATCTGCGTGACCGCTCACCGGAGGGGACGCTGAGCTTCCCGCCGGTGCTCGGCTACAGCAACACTGTGTTCGGCGCCACGGCCGCCGTCGGCAAGCTGGGCGGCTTCGCGCCGGAGGTGCTGGCGCACGCCCTGGCGATCGCCGCGAGCACCTCCCCGGTGAATTCGCAGCGCTCGTGGACCGAGCACGCCCCGTCGGCGACCATCAAGTATTCGCTGGCCGGGGCCCTCACCCAGGCCGCGCTGACCGCCGCTTACCTGGGGAAGCTCGGCCATCGCGGCGACCTGCCGGTCCTGGACGACGCCGAATTCGGCTACCGCCGTTTCATCGGCAGCCGCCGCTGGGAACCGGGGCAGTTGCTGGAGGGCCTGGGGGAGAGCTGGCTGTTTCCCGCCGAGCAGAGCTTCAAACCGTATCCACACTGCCGCATCCTGCACGCGCCGCTGCACGCCCTGACCGAGATCGTCGAGCAGCACGATCTGCGTCCCGGCGAGATCGACGCGATCCGCTGCTGGGGTGAGGCGGCGGTCATGTATCCGCTGTGGCTGAGCAATGTCATCGAGCACACCCACGACGCGCAGTTCAGCATCGCGCACGGCCTGGCCGTCGGCGCGCACCGCGTCACTCCCTCCAAGGCGTGGCACGATCCGCAACTGGTGTTCGGCCGCTCGGTGCTGGACCTCATGGACAAGGTCACCTTCGCCGCCCATCCCGACTATCTGCAAGCCCTGGCCGCGCACCCGTCCGCGCGCCCCGCCCGGGTCGAAGTCGACGCGCGCGGAACGACTTTCGTGGCGGAGCGGCACTTCCCGAAGGGTAGTCCCACCCCCGACCCCACCACCCGCGCGACCGACGACGAACTGATCGCGAAGTTCCGGATCAACGCCACGGGCGTCCTCTCCGAGGCGCGCATGGACGATGTCGTCGCGGCGGTCTTCGAGCTGGAATCCGTCGCCGATTTCGCGACCGTCATGCGGGACGTGGTCGCCGTGGCCCCGTGGTCGGCGGTCTGATCGGAACAGCAAGAAGCACAACGTGTCCGGTGAATCGTGCCGGGCACCGACGTGAGCGGCCGCTCGCCGATCCTCTCCGATGCCCCCACTCCGGCGCGAGTGACGTTGCCCGCCTTCACCGTCAACGACATCTGGCGGCTGGACGCGTTGCCGGTTCCGGTCGGCGCCGACGGCACGCTCGGCGCGGCGGTCGAACGCCGGTGACGAGCAGGTGACGGGCCCGTACGGCACGGATACGGTCGACATGGTCACGATCGTGCAGGGGGAGATCTACGCGGTGTTCGAGACGGGGGAGACGCTGTTGCGCGCGGGCGATTCCATCGTCGACCGCGGCAACCGCCACACCTGGAGCAACCGCACCGAGCACCCGGTCACCATGGTCGCCGTGATGCTTCCGGCGCGGTGCTGACCGGTGCGAGTGTCCGGAAAACTGGACACTCGCGCACCCGGACACGCTCTAGCGTCGGTACCGGCGCCGAAATGACCGGCGTCACACCGGCCTACGGGGCCGAATGGCCACGCTCGCATCGGATGCCCGGGACCTCCCGTCCGATTCGCGGATCTCTGTTCCGCCCGCTGCCCGACCGTGCGCCCGCACTGTCCGGGCGATGTGCAGCCGTGGCTTCACACCAGCTAGGAGATCGTACGTGTTCGGGAATATGGTTGCTCTATCGCGTTGTGCCGCAGTCGGTGTGGCCACCCTGGCCGCCGCCGGATGGCTCGGCGCCGCGCCGTCGCAGGCGGTGGCGCCGTCGCGCTTCCTCGTCGTCGGCGGCACCGGGTCGTCGAACGTGGCCGTGCTGGGGGTGGATTCCCACTGCGGGCTGTCGACCGTGGCGGGTTCACCGTTCCCGAGCGGCACCGGGGCACTGTCGGTGGCCGTCACCCCGGACGGCCGCAATGTCTATGTGGCTCAGACTGTTTCGGGTGCGCTGAGCGGGTACCGGCTCGGCGCCGGTGGCGGGCTCACCCCGAACGGGGTGCAGCTGGACTTCGGGGAACCGGTGGTCGGCATCGTCGTCACCCCGGACGGATCACGGCTGTTCGCGACCGTCGGCGGCCTCACGAACGAGATCCGTTCCTACACCATCACTTCCGACGGATCCCTGGCGCCGACCGGCGCCGCGCCGCTGCGGATCCCGGGCCTGAGCGCACTGACCATGCCGGTGTTCTCCCCGGACGGCCGGTTCCTGTTCCTGGCGAGCTATGTCCAGGGTCAGGTGTTCAGCTACGCCGTCGGCGCCGACTCCTCGCTCACCCTGGTCGGGGACGCACAGCCCGGTGGCGGCATGCCGACCCTGCCGGCCGTCACCCCCGACGGCCGGTTCCTGTACGTCAGCAACGAAACCACCGGCGATCTCTCGGGATTCGCCATCGGACCGGACGGCTCGCTCACCCCCACGCCCGGGTCGCGCTACCGCACCGCGCTGGAACCGCACGGTGCGCAGATCACGCCGGACAGCAAGCGGCTGTACCTGCCGGCGGCCGGTGGTGGCGTCATCGACGGTTTCGCCATCGCCGCCGACGGCGCGCTGACCCCGCTGCCCGGCTCCCCGTATGCCGCCGCCGGCGGCGCCCTGGTCGGCCGGGTGATCCTCGACCCGGAGGCGAACTGTGCCTTCGTGATCGACGCGCTCACCGTGCACGGCACCTCGCAGGTACACACCTACGCGCTCGCCGCGGACGGCAGCATGGCCCCGACCGGTGGGCCGATCGATATCGGGGTCGTCTTCTCCGACGGTCCCTCCGGGGTGCTGACCGAACCCCGCTGAGTTGCCGGCCGTGGCGTTCAGCGGGTTCGGGAGCCGTTCGGCTCCCGCAGCCAATACGCCACGGCCTCAGCGCGATTGGCCGCGCCGAGCTTGCGCAGGATATGGGTCACGTGGGTCTTCACGGTGCCCTCCGAGATCGACAGCTCGCGGGCGATGCGGCGGTTCGGCTGCCCGGCGGCCAGCAGTTCGGCCACCTCGGCCTCCCGGGCCGACAGCAGCGGATGCGCCGCGGGGACCGATGGAACCGGCTGCGGGGCAACGATGGTCGACTCGCCGCCGAGCCGCTCCATCCCGCGCCGCAGCTCGGCGAGACCGTCGAGTACCCGCAGCCGGGCCGTCGCATGACCCAGTCCCTCGGCGAACAGATCCAGCACCGCGCGATCGGTGGCGTCGACCTCCCGATACGGATAGCAGTCGCCGTGCACCAGGCCGATCACGGTGTCGCGCAACACCAGTGGCGCGATCACATAGGACGACGCCCGGGAGATGCGGACCAGCCGCCGATCCACCCGCGGATTGCACTGCACGTCCGACACCAGGCCGGGCCGGGCGCGGGCCACGACATCGGACTCGATCAGGGTGCTGTCCAGGCGGCGCGGTTCGCCGCGGCGGGCCGCCATCATCTCGGCGGCCAGCCGTGGATTGCCGGCCACGTACATGGTGTGCAGGTTCCACACGCAGTCGTCGACGGTCGACACCAACGTGCGCTCGAACCCGAGGGTCGCCAGTTCTTCCGGGGCGCGGGTCAGCAGTTCGTCGACCGAGGCGGCGTTGTGCAGGCGGCCCAGGGCCTGCCGCACCGCGCGGAGCAGGTCCGCGCGGTGCGGGCACGCAGATCGGCGATCTCCCGCTCGGCGGACCGGATCCGGTCGAGCAGTCCGATCAGTGCCGCGAGGCGCTCCGGCGCCGCGCCGGTCAATGCCGCGACGGTCCGGTCCCACAGCTGCCGTAGCAGCGCCTCCGCCGAGGTGGCGCGGGCCGGATCGGCCACCGGGAACTCGTCGTCGAGCAGGGCGCTCGCCGCGGCCGTGAGATCGTGGATGGCGTCGGCCAGACCGGCGCCGAGCGTCAGCTCGCGCCCCCGGAGTTCGATCTGATCGTCCACTACAGCTCCCACCTCGGAATATCTAGATATATTATGCGAGATTTTCACCCCTGGTACGCGGAAATCAGACATCGGCCGGTGTGCCGATCCGCCGAAGGTCCTATCCGAATACGACCGGCGCCGGATACCGCCGGACTGTGCCGGAGGCCACAGTGGACGCACCCGGTGGCGTGCCTCCCGGCGCCGCCGACGGCCGGTGGGTACGCCCGGCCGCGCTACGACGATCGTCGCGGGCCGAACCGCTGCCGGGGACAACGGCGTGCACGAGGAGAAAAACCATGGTCTGGCAGGGTAACTTCGCGAAACTGTTCATCGGCGGGCAGTGGCTCGACCCGGCGACGCCGGACACCATCGACGTCGTCTCGCCCTACACCGAACAGCTCGTGGCCACCGTCGCCGCCGCGGCGGCGGCCGATGTCGACCGCGCGGTGGCGGCCGCCCGGCAGGCGTTCGACCGCGGGCCGTGGCCGCAGCTGACCGTCGCCGAACGCAGTGCCGCAGTGGCCCGGATCAGTGCCGCGCTGGGGGAGCGGCAGGAGGAGATCGCCCAGGTCATCACCGCGGAGATGGGCAGCCCGATCACGCTTTCGCGCGGCACCCAGTCGCTGGGCGCGAAGCTGTTGCTGGACGCGTTCCTGGAGCTGGCGCCGTGTTACGAGTGGAGCGCGGTGCGCCGCTCGAGCCTGGGCACCGGCCTGGTGACCAAGGAGCCGGTCGGTGTGGTCGCGGCGGTCATCCCGTGGAACGTGCCGTTGCAGATCACCATGCTCAAACTGGCTCCGGCGCTGCTGGCCGGCTGCACGGTGATTCTCAAGCCCGCGCCGGAGGCGCCGCTGAACGCCTATCTGTTCGCGGAACTGGTCGCCGCGGCCGGTCTGCCCGAGGGGGTGGTGAGCGTCCTGCCGGCCGGCCGGGAGGTCAGCGAATATCTGGTGACCCACCCCGGCATCGACAAGATCTCCTTCACCGGGTCCACCGGCGCGGGCCGCCGAGTCGCCGAGCTGTGCGGACGGGAGCTGAAGCGGGTCACCCTGGAACTCGGCGGCAAATCCGCGGCGGTCGTGCTCGACGATGCCGACCTGGATCTGGTGGTCGGGCAGATCCGCAAGCTGTCCATGCGCAACAACGGCCAGGCGTGCAGCAACAAGACCCGGATCGTGGTGGCCCGCTCCCGCGCGGCCGAGTTGACCGAGCGCCTGGTCGACATGGTCGAATCCATGCCGATCGGTGATCCGGCCGACCCGGCCACCGAGATCGGGCCGCTGGTCGCGGCCCGGCAGCGAGCGCTGGTGGAGGATTACATCGCGATCGGCCGGAACGAGGGCGCCCGGATCGCCGTGGGTGGTGGCCGCCCGGCCGGCCTCGGGCACGGCTGGTTCGTCGAGCCGACGATCTTCACCGGCGTGGAACCGGCCATGCGGATCGCCCAGGAGGAGATCTTCGGCCCGGTGCTGTCGGTGCTGAGCTTCGCCGACGAGGACGAGGCCGTCGCCATCGCGAACGATTCCAGCTTCGGCCTCAACGGTTCGGTCTTCGCCGCCGACGACGAGCACGCGCTCGCCGTGGCCCGCCGCATCCGCACCGGAACGGTCGAGTTGAACGGCTTCGTCGTCGGATTCCATTCCCCGATAGGCGGATTCAAGAACAGCGGCATCGGCCGGGAGGCGGGCCTCGAGGGCTTCGACGCCTACACCGAGCCCAAGTCCTACGGCTTGTCCCCGGCACTGGCGGACGCCCGATCCTGAGCCCTCGTGGCGGCCGGGCGGTCCGCGCCCGGCCGCCGGGCACGGGGCCGTCCGCTGGCCCTGGCCAGCAATTTATATATTATCTATAAAATATGGCGTGCCTGGAACGGGCCGCCCGACAGCCGAGGAGGCTCGATGAAACCGTATCGGTCGATGCTGTTCGTACCCGGACACAAGGCCGCCTGGGCGGACAAGGGTGTCGCGTCGGGAGCCGACGCCCTGATCCTGGACCTGGAGGACTCCGTGCCGGAGGCGGACAAGGTGCAAGCGCGATTCACCACCGCCGCGACCATCGACCGGCTGCGCAACGTCGGGGTGCGCCCGGAGCTGTGGGTACGGGCCAACCCGGCCGACACCGGGCTGCTCGCCGGTGATCTGGAGGCGGTCGTGCGGCCCGGCCTGCGCGGGCTGTTCCTGGCGAAGATCTGCACGGCCGCCGACATCGTGCGCCTGGACGGCGTGCTGACCCACCTCGAGGAGCGGGACGGGCTGCCCCCCGGTGCGATCGAGCTGATCGTCTCCTACGAGACGGCGACCTCGATGGCGCACTGCGAGGAGATCGCCGCGGCCAGTCCGCGCGTGGCGTCGCTGCTGGGCGCCACCGGACCCAGTGCCGATGTCGGCCGGTCGCTCGGATTCGAGTTCACCCCAGCGGGTTTGGAGTCGCTGTACCTGCGCAGCCGCCTGATCCTCGCGGCCCGCTCGAACGGTATCCAGCACCCGGTGGCCGGTGTCTGGCAGGATATCCGCGACCTCGACGGCTGCCGGACCTTCTGCGAGGACAACCGCCGCCTCGGCTACCGCGGTCTGGTCGCCATCCACCCCTCGCACGTCGCCATCGCCAACGAGGTGTTCGCCCCGTCGCCGGACCAGGTCGACGAGGCCCGCCGCATGATCGCCGCCTTCCGCGCCGCCGAGGCGTCCGGCAGCGCCGCCGTCGACTTCGAAGGTCAGCACATCGACATCGCCCACGTGAAGACCGCCGAAGCCGTCATCGCCCTCTCGGAAGCCATCACCGCGGCTGTCTGAGCGCACCGGGGGCGATGTCTCGGCCGCCGATCGGTGCGGGGAGCGGATGAGCAGGTGGCCCGCGGCGGCTGGTTGCAGCGGATGCGCCGGGTGTGATTGATCGCCTGGCCGCCAACCTCGGCACCCGCGGCCTGGAATTCGTCAATGCCGACATCACCCTGGCGCTGGTCCGCGCACCCGTCGGTCTCGAGCTCGGCATCGTCGCCGACAGCCGCGTCGCCGGCGCCGGCCCGGCCACCTGTACCGCCCTGCTCTACGACCGTGACGGAACAGTCGGCACCGCAACGATTTCCGCCCTCGCGGCCACGGCTCCGGCCATCGTATTTCGGTAATACGTTGTCCGACTTCGCGATCGGGCCCGACGGCAGGCTCACGCCGATCGGGACGACGCAGGTCGAACCGGGTCCGGTAGCACCCGGGTACCCGCTCGACGGCCGATTACGGTACGAGAGCAACGAATTCGGCACCGACCTGTCCGGATTCGCGATCGGTGCCGACGGCGGGTTGACCCCACGCCGGGATCGCCCTATCCGACCGGTGGCGTGCCACACGGAGCCGTCGTCACCGCGGACGGCCGGCACCTCTACGTACCCGATGCGATCGGGCAATCCGCCGCCGGATTCGAGGTGCACTCCGACGGTGCCCTCGCGCCGCTGCCCGGATCGCCGTACCTCGCTCCGGCGGCGACGCTGCCCGGCCGGATCGCTCTGCATCCCGACGGGCGGCACCTGTATCTGGTGGATGTGCCGACCGCGCACGTGACCACTATGGTGCATTCGTACCTGATCGGATCAGACGGGAGTCCGGTGCCATCGGGGGAGCCGCCGGTCGATACCGGTGTGGTCATGTCGGACGGCCCGGTTGTCGCGATGGCGCCGTGAGCACGCCGGTTCGACCTCGGGCATGCGGTCGGCCGTCGCTACAACGGCCACTGCATGTGCTTGATCTCGAAGAACTCCCGCAGTCCCTCCTCACCGCCTTCGCGGCCGATTCCGCTGTGACCCGGTCCGCCCCACGGTGCGTCGGCGCGCATGCTGCCGCCGCCGTTGACGGTGACCGTGCCCGAGCGCAGCCGGCGGCCGAAGGCGATGGCCTCGGCGGTCGGTCCCCACACGTTCGCGTTCAGCGCGTATCTGCTGTCGTTGGCCATCCGGACCGCCTCGTCGAGGTCGGCGTAGGGCATCACGACACCGACCGGTGCGAAGAGTTCCTCCTGGGCGATCTCGGACTCGTTCGGTACGTGGGTCACCAGCGTCGCCTCCAGAAAGAAGCCCTCGTCCAGCCCCGCCGGGCGACCGCCGCCGACCGGCAGTCGCGCACCGGATTCGCGTGCGCGGCTCAGGAAACCTTCGACCTTCGCGCGATGCTCGCCGGTGATCAACGGTCCCAGGACCGTATCGGGCGCCAGTGGGTCGCCGACGGTGAGACCGCGCAGGACCGCCACCGACCGCTGGACGTACTCGTCGAAGTCCGCTCGGGGCACCAGGGTTCGGGTAGTGGCGCCACATGCCTGGCCACTGTTGCGGGTGAATCGAAGGACCGACGCGGGCACCGCCCGGGCCAGGTCGGTGCCGGGCAGCACGATATTGGGGGATTTGCCGCCCAGCTCCAGCACGACCTTCTTCAACGTCGGCGCCGCCAGCGCCAGGATCTTGCTGCCCACCGCGGCGGACCCGGTGAAACTCACCATGTCGACCTCGGGAGCCTCGACCACCGATGTCGTGGTTCCCGGCGGCCCGAAGACCAGATTCACTGCGCCGGAGGGGAATCCGGCCTCCTCGAACAGTCGCACGATCGCCGAGGTCAGCAGGATCGCTCGTGGCGAGGTGACCAGCACCGTCGAACAGCCGGCCGCCAGCGCCGCGCCGAGCTTGTACGCGCACATCATGACCGGCACGTTGTAGGCGACGATGGCGGCCACCACGCCCACCGGTTCCCGCAGCAGCATGCTGCTGGAGGTTATCGGATCGTGGTCCAGGGGCAATGGCTGTTCGTATCCGTCGCGGGGCCCGCGGACCGCGGCGTCGGCGAACCACCGGATGAATTTGGCCGGCAGATCCACATGCAAGTCGGCCGCGCTGCTCACCGGAGTGCCGATCTCGGTGGCAGCCAGCGCGACGATATCGTCGCGCTGTGCCACGAGCAGATCCGCGAACCGGTGCAGCAGCGCACCGCGGTCGGCGGGGCTCAGCCGGCTCCACTCGCCGCCGTCGAAGGCACGCCGCGCGGCGGACACCGCCGCGGCCACCTGCGCCGGGCTCGTCGACGGCGTGAGAGCCAGCTGTCGGCCGGTACCGGGGTTGATCGAAGCGATCGGCTCGCCGTCACCGACGATCCAGCGGCCGTCGATACAACTCGCGGCCGCGCCAATCATGACAGTCATATTCAGGCTCGATCCTGGTCCTGGGGAACATATCCGTGGTGGGCGGATGTCCGCGCCCTCAATACCGATGCATAATATATTATGTTCGATATCTATGAAATCGAATGTGTGATGCCTTCGCCCCCGGGCCCCGTAGCCGCCGCGATTCCGTCGCCGGGCCCGACGCACGGCCTCTCCCCGTGGGCTGATCCGGCCCGACCCGCGGAGAATTCAGGAATTCGTCTGCGAATGCTGATCATTCGTCGAGGTCGGGGTCAGCTGTGCGGTGAGGGAGGCAGCTCGGGCGACGACGGCCCGGCGCAACAGATCCAGCAGCGGCTGAATGCGCGAGATCGGCCCGGCCACGGTGAGCACCGCGACATGGGTGCCGTGCCGGAATACCGGCGCGTTCACCCCGCCGAGATCGGGGGTGACGTCCTGGTCGGCGTAGGACACGCCATCCTGAGCGATACGTACCAGTTCGTCGTGGACCCGGGCGCGCAGGGCAGTGTCGGGGAGGCGGCGGCGCAGATAGTCCTCCCGGAACGCCGGGCTGCTGTAGGCCAGGAAGCAACGTCCGGCACTGGACGGATACAGCGGCCGCCGTTCGCCCGGCTGTGCCGAGAACCGCACGGGCCGGGTGGATTCGATGGTGTCGGCGTAGACGATCTGCTCACCGGCCCGCAGGCACAACAGCACGGTCTCGTCGAATTCGCGGTGCAGCGCCTCCATCGCCGGGCGGGCGATGCGCTCCACCGAGGCGGAGCGCGCGCCGAGTAGCGCCTCCACGGCGGGCCCCAGGGTGTAGACGCCGGTGTCGACGAGATATCCGGTCGCCACGAGGCCCTTGACGATGTAGTGGATCGAGGAGCGTGGCGCCTCCAGGGCGGTCGAGAGTTCGGCCAGTGTCATTCCGGCCGGGCTGCGGGCCACGAGCTCCAGAATCGTCACCACGCGGGACACCGTCCGGTGCTCCTGCGCGGGGCCCTGCTGTCTGGTCGGCATCGGCACATCCCATCACATGCCATGGTCGTCGATGTTCATATATGCGAACAATGTGTTCACACATGTGATGTAGCCTGGTGGGGCCAGTGGCGCACGTCATAGTTCGGGCTGTGAGGTGCGCCGGAACCGACGGGATCGATGCAGATCCCGGAGTTGATTCGCGAGGTCCAGATGGGAACGTTCAACCGACTCCACCTGATTCGGCAAGTCGATCTGTTCACGCTGCGCTTGTTCCTGTCCGCGATCGAGGAGCGGCAGATCGGCCTCGCTGCGATCCGTGAGAACATCGCCCCGTCCACCGCGACCAAACGGATCCAGATGCTCGAGGACATCGCAGGCGTCGAACTGCTCGAGCGGGGTCCCAAAGGTGTGGTGCCGAGTGCGGCCGGGCTGGTGCTGGAACGCTGTGCGCGTTCGATCTTCGGCGATCTCGACGCCATGCGCTCGGAGATCGCCTTGCTCACCGGAGCCGTGCGGGGCGAACTATCGATCGTCTCCGCACGGACCATCATCGTTCCGCTGCTGGCCCGCGTGATCGGTGAGTTCGGTGGCGAGTACCCGCAGGTCGAGCTGGCGCTGGAGGAGACCGAGAACGCCGACGTGGTCCGCCGGGTCGCGCGCGGCGACGCGGACCTGGGCGTGTTCGCCGCCGCGCATCATCTCGATCTCAGTGGCGTCGACGTCACCCCCTACCGGCAGGATCGCCTGGTTGCGGTGGTGCCGCCGAACCACGCGCTGGCCACGCGGGACGCGGTGGGTTTCCGGGAGCTGGCGGCCGGTGGCCTGATCGCGCCCAGCTCACTGCTGGGTGCGTTCCGTGCGGCGGCTGTGCGGCTGGGCATGGAGTTCGGGTCGCCGCATCGGGTCCGCAGTGGCGAGGTCGCCATCGGCCTGGTGCAGGCGGGCCTGGGGGTCACCGTGGTGCCGGAATGCCTGCTCGACTACGCGTTGCTGTCCCGGGTCGCAGTCCTGGATTTCGACGAGCACTGGGCGGTTCGCCACATCCATCTCGCAACACCGAGCGCGCGTCCGAAGAGCCCGGCCACGCGGGCGTTCATCGCACAGCTGCTGGACCGTCCGCTCGACGGCGACGCCACGGTGCGCGAGGTGCTGAGGACGCCGGCGCCGCCCACCTGGGTGATCCTCACCGACTGACGGGTGGGAATCGGTATTTCGAAAGGATCGAATCGGCGCTTCCCGATTATTCGATTGGACTCCGATGTGATGCGCGCTACGGTCGAGTTCCGCGGGCATTGTCGCGGCCGTCGGTCCGGGTGTCACTCGTGTGCGGCCGGGCGACCACGTGGTGACCTCGTTCATCGCCGCGTGGGGACATTGCCGGATGTGCGTCACCGGTCACCAGAACCTCTGCGACGCAGGCCATCTCAGCACCGTCGGTACCCGCCCCGACGGTACGTTCCGGATGCACGCGGATGGCCGGGGGGTTGCCCAGAACGCGTGTCTGTCCACCTTCTCGGAGTGGACGACGGTGCCGCAGAAGTGTGTGGTGCGGATCCCCGGCGACATCCCGTTCCGCACGGCCGCCATCGTCGGCTGCGCGGTGCCGACCGGATGGGGATCGTCCACACGCGCCGCCGATACCTATCGGCTCGACCAGGTCAATCAGGCGTACGAGGACATGCACGCGGGCCGGAACATCCGCGGTGTCATCGATGTCGAGGGTCGTCACTGATTCCCGGCTGTCCGTGGCATCGCAGAAACGCGGTGCCACGGATAAATTCGGTCAGGAACCGATCCGCTGCACCAGTGCCACCTTTCCGTGATCGGGGCGCTGCAAGGTCCCGTCCGGCACCAGCTCGACCACGGTCTTCACGTTGAGCGCCGAGCGGACCCGATCCTCGATGGCGGCCTTCAAACCGGCGCGGCGCTCCCTACTCAGACCTTCCGCGTGCTCGACGATCAGTGGCAGCGGCCGCTGGGTCGAATGCCCTTCGAAGTTCGCGCGGATCCGCATCTCGCCGGTGGTCTCCGGCCGCATCTCGACGATCAGTTGCTGTATCGCGGACGGGAACAGGTTGATGCCGCGCACGATCAGCATGTCGTCGGTGCGACCGACGCAACGCACCTTGTATCCGGTACGCCCGCACGCGCAGTCGGTGCCGGTGACCACTACGTGGTCGCGGGTGCGGAAGCGCAGCAGCGGGGAGGCCCGGCGGCGCAGCGCGGTGTACACCAGTTCGCCTTCGGCGCCCGCGACCGGGGCGACGACGGCGCCGCTGACCGGGTCGATCAGTTCCGCGACCATCAGGTCGGGGGACAGGAAGTGCATACCGTCGCCGGCCTCGCATTCACCCCAGTACGTGCAGGCGATATCGGTGCCGCCCAGCATCTCTCGGGAGGTCGCGTCCCACAGCGTCTCCAGCCGTTCCCGGATCGCGGGCAGGCCGCCGCCGGGCTCACCGCCGACGCTGATCGCGCGCACTCCCAGATCGCGGGCCGCCTGCCCGACGATCTCCGGTGCCCGCTCGGCCAGATGGATCAGGAAATTCGGCGTGCCGATCAGGGCGTCGGGGCGCTGGTCGGCCTGCACCCGCAGCAGCCGCTCGGCGCCGGCCTCGGCGCCGATGGGGATGTCGACGATGCCCATATATTGCAGGATCTGCACGATGGGCAGCCCGCCCACGAAACCCTTGCTCATGCCGAACCCGTGCAGCAGCCGGTCGCCCGGCCGGAATCCGTTGGCGTAGAGCGCACGAGCGCCGAGTTCACACCAGGTGTCGATATCGCTGCGGGTCAGTCCCACGTAGCTGGGGCTGCCGGTGGTGCCCGACGATGCCTGGATCTGCACGATCTCGTCCGCCGCCGCGGCGACGTGCGCGCCCAGCGGCGGAGTCCGCGAAAGGCTGTCCCGCAGTTCCTGTTTCTCGGTGAACGGCAGCGCCGCCAGGTCGGCGACGGTGCGCACCGCCGCCGGATCGACACCGTGCTCGGCGAATTTGGTGCGGTAGAACTCGCTGCGCGCGGCCAGATACCGGATCTGCTCACCCAGGCGTTCGTTCTGGATTCTCTCCGCCTCCGCCGGTGCGGCCCCTTCGATCTCGCTCCACCACGACTCCGAGAACGGAGTTCTGTTCATGTGATTCCTCCAGATTCCTGCCGGAATTCCCGGCCGGTGACTACCGTCGACCCGGTTGCGTCTCGTATGCTTCCGCATATTCGCGGGTGAACCGAACTCATGATATGCACAGCGCCGATGCCGCCGAAAGCCGAAAGTGGTTCGAATATCGGCAGGTCGCGATTGCGAAAAATTCAATCGGACTTCCGATGGGTGCCCGATAGCCTCGATCCGAGGTCCGCGCGATGCGTCCGGCCACGCATTCTTCGAACAATTCAGGAGCAGACACGATGATGTGGGAAGGCAGCTACGATCGCCTGTTCGTGCCGTCGGGGTCGAACACCATGGCGGAGCTGGTCACCACCGAGATGGGCTGCCCGATCACCCAGTCCCGGGCGACCCACGCGCAGCGTCCGCGCCCGATCCTGGACTCGATGATCGAGATCGGACGGACCTGTCCGTTCACGGAGGTCCGCATCGCGGATTCGGGCCGCGCCCGGGTGACCCGCGAGCCGGGCAGCACATCGGTGAGCTGTGCGGTGGCCTGTTGCGGCGCTGCACGCCGGACTCGGGCGGCAAGTCGGCGGCGATCGTGCTGGACGACGCCGATCTGGACGCGACGGTCGAGGCGGTGCGGGTCGGCGCGTTCCGCAACACCGGTCAGGTGATCCGTTCGATTCTCGCGAATCACCTGTTCGAAACTTGCCAATTGAATGCGATGTGCGGCGCCGATTAGCCTCGACAGCGACATCAGATCCGTTTCGCGGGCGCACGTCCGGTACTCTGGAGCGAGCAGACAATGAATTCGAATTTCCTGACCGAATCCCAGTCCTACTGGCTGGACGTGGTCAACAAATTCATGGATCAAGAAATCACCGTGGACTATGTGCGGCACTGCGATTCGAACCGCGAATATCCCTACGTAGCGTACGAGAAGATCGCGCGGCAGGGCTGGCTCGGGATTCTGATCCCCGAGGCGGCGGGCGGATCGGGCGGCGATATCTTCGACTACTCGCTGATGGCCGAGGGCCTGGGCAAGTTCGGCTTCGACTTCGCCTGCTCGGTGCTGGTCCCCACCTTCACCGCGATGAACATCATCAAGTACGGCACCGCCGAGCAGAAGGCGCGCTACGTCAAGCCGTTCATCGACGGGCAGATCAGGTTCTCGGTGTCCATCTCCGAACCCGACGCCGGCTCCGACGCCGCCAACACCAAGACCCGGGCGCGCCGGGATGCCAACGGCGACTGGCTGATCAACGGCCAGAAGCTGTGGTGCAGCGGCGCCGCGGCCGAGGACACCGTCATCGCCATGCTGGTCCGCACCGACCCCGACGACAAGCACGGCGGCCTGTCGGTGCTGCTCATCCCGAACGACACCCCCGGCGTGGTGATCCGGAAGCTGCCGACGCTGTCGCGGCACGCGACCGGCACCACCGAGATCTTCCTCGACGAGGTGCGCGTGCCGGGCGACGCGCTGCTGGGTGCCGAGGGTGAGGGCTGGAAGGTGATCACCGAACATCTGGAGCTGGAACGGTGTGCGGTCGCCGCGGCCTACGTCGGCAACGCCCAGGAAGCGGTGAACGCCGCGAACAGGTATGCGCACCAGCGCATCCAGTTCGGCAAGCCGATCTACGAGTTCCAGGTGCTCAAGCACATGCTGGCCGAGAACCAGACGCGCGTCGACGCCGCCCGGCTGCTGTGCTACCGCGCCGCGGCGCTGAAGGCGCAGGGCGCCGCCGCGGCTCGTGAGACGTCGATGGCCAAGCTGTACGGCTCGGAGACGCTCAAGCAGTGCGCCCTGGACGGCATGCAGATCCTCGGCGGCTACGCGAACCTGCCCGAGGCCGACATGGAGCGCTACCTGCGCGAGAGCGTGCAGTCGACCATCGGCGGCGGCACCTCCCAGATCCAGCGCACCATCATCGCCAAGTCGATGCGCCTGTCATCCGGCGCGTAATCCGCAGTCCCGCAAAATCTTCCAGGAGGACCCGAGATGGTCACCATCAACAATCGCATCGACATGCCGCTCGACGAGATCGAGATCGGCACCGTCTTCCGCTCCGGCGGACGCACGATCACCGAAGCCGACGTGGTGAACTACTGTGCGCTGACCGGTAACTGGATCGAGATCCATTCGAATACGCACTACGCCGCGCAGACCCGGTTCGGTGAGCGGATCGTGCAGGGGTCGCTGACCTATTCGCTGCTGACCGGCCTGATCCAGTTCGGTCCGTCGATCCAGGCGAACTACGGCATCGACAATCTGCGCTATCTGAAACCGGTCCGCATCGGGGACACCATCTATGCCACCGCCGAGGTGATCGGCAAGAAGGACAAGGACGACGCGTACGGGGTCGTCACATTCCTGATGAAGGCGCTCAACCAGGACGGTCACGTCGTGCAGAAGAGCGAATGGAGCCTGCTGATGCTGCGTAGGCGGGACGATCTCGACGCACTCGTCGGCTCTTCCGTGCCCACCGAGCGGCCGAAGGACCGATAGCCGTGCCTGCCACTCCGGTCGCCGCGATCATCGGCATGGGCGATGCCTACGCCGCGCGGGACAACCGCAAGGATCCGATGCAACTCGCCGTCGAGGCGACCTACGCTGCCCTGGCCGACGCGGGCATTCGCAAGGAACAGGTCGACGCAGTCTTCACCGGCCGCTCGCCCTGGGCCGACAAACGCTCGCAATGGTCGAACATCTTCATCTCGCACATGCACATGCCGGTGACCATCGACAGCGAGATCACCATGCACGGTGCGGGTCTCACGTCGAGTATCGCGATCGCGGCCCAGATGATCGCCGCGGGCCGGGCCGAATACGTGCTGTGCCTGCAGAGCGACGCGACCGAGCTGTTCGTGGATGCCGTGGCGATGGGAGCGGAGGCGGATTCGGACCCGCAGGTGGAGGGGCCCTACGGCGCGACCATTCCGTCGCTGTATGCGCAGGCGGCGTGCCGGTATCTGCACGAATTCGGTCTCACCGAGGCCGATCTGGCCGACGTGGCCATCGCGAATCAGTGCTGGGGTGTGCGCCATCCCCACGCGGCCAAGGCGCGCTTCGGTGAGATCGACAGGGAGAGGGTGCTGACCTCGCCCTACGTCGCGACGCCGCTGCGGCGATGGATGTGTTCCACCTGGGGCGGTGGGACCGGCGGCGCGCTGATCGTCACCGCACCCGACAATGTCGGCGACCGGGACGACGTCGTCTACGTTCACGGATACGGCTCGGCAACCACCCACGAATATCTCACGGATCGAATGAACCTGCGGCACAGTCGATTCCCGGGACTGGGAACGCTACCCAACTTGACCCACACCGCGACCGCCGAAGCGGCCCGGCAGGCGTGGAGCATGTCCGGTCTCACCCCCGCCGACATCGACATGCTGCAACTGTCGGTGAATTTCGCGCACATGGGCCCGATCGTGCTGGAGGATCTCGGGTTCGCGAAGAAGGGCCGCGGCATCGACATCTATCGCGAGGGCCGCACCGGCATCGACGGTGATCTGCCGGCCGACACCAACGGCGGCTGGCTGTCGTTCGGGCAGCCCGGCATCTCTTGCAATATGGACAGCCTCGTCGAGGCCGTCCGGCAACTGCGCGGCACCGCGCTCGGCGCGGCACCGGCGCGGCGGCCGGAGACGGTGCTCGTACAAGGAGCCGGCGGCATGCTGGCCGCGGGCAGCGTCATGCTGCTGTCGTCGGCGGCCTGACCGGTGGAAAGGACAACGACATGAGCGACACCCCCGCATCGGACGGCTGGCCGCGGCCCTACCCACAGCTCGATTCCGAACCGTACTGGCAGGCCCTCGCGGACGAGCGGCTCACCTATCAGCGCTGCGCCGCCTGCGACGAATCGGTGTGGCCGCCGCATTCGCGCTGCCCGCACTGCGACGCGGCGGCCCTGACCTGGCAGCAGTCGAGCGGGGCCGGGACCGTGTACTCCTACAGCACGATCGGCCGCGGGCCGACGCCGGTGTGGGCGGCGATCGTGCCCTACACCGTCGGATTCGTCGAGCTCGCCGAGGGCTATCACCTGTTCACCCAGATCGACGGTGACCCGGCGACGATCGAGATCGGGATGCCGGTGCGGGTGCGCTTCCTCGAGCGCGGCGACCGGAAGCTGCCGGTGTTCACCCGCGCGGACACCTCACCGGATCGGAGCACGTCATGACATGCGATCTGCCGCTGGCCGGAATCACCGTGGTCGAGCTCGGCGACAGTGCCTCGGCGCCGTTCGCGGGCAAGATCCTCGCGGAACTGGGCGCCGAGGTCTGGAAGGTGGAGCGGCCCACCGGCGACTCTTCCCGGGGCTGGGGCCCGAGCAGGTGGCAGGGCAGCGGCGCGGCCTTCCACGCACTCAACCGCGGAAAGCGTTGCCTGCGTATCGATATCAAGGATCGGGACCAGCTGACCAGGCTGCACGAGCTGATCGCCACTCGTGCCGATGTGTTCCTGCACAATCTGCGGCCGGGTGCGGCGGCCCGTTACGGACTCGACGCCGACAGCCTGCGAATCACCAAACCGGAGTTGGTGTATGCCGAGGTCGGCGCGTTCGGTCACGCCGGCCCGATGAACCTGCTGCCCGGATACGACCCGCTGATGCAGGCGTTCTCGGGAATCATGAACATCACCGGCGAGGAAGGGCAGGCGCCGGTGCGCGCCGGGGTGTCGATCGTGGACTTCGGTACCGGGATGTGGGCGGTGATCGGCATGCTCGCCGCGTTGTTCCGGCGGCAGGCCGAACACGTCGGCGCGACGGTGAACAGTTCCTTGCTGGAGACGGCCATCGCCTGGATGAGCGTCGGCATCGCCAACTACGCCGCAGACGGCGACCTCGGCGGCCGGCACGGCTCCGGCGTCGCGTTCATCGTGCCGCACCGCGCGTACGAGGCCGCCGACGGTCATCTCGTGATCAGTTGCGCGAACGACACGCTGTTCGGACGCCTGAGTGCGGCGCTCGGCCACCCGGAGTGGGCCGACGATTCCCGATTCGCCACCAATGCGGGGAGACTGACCCACCGCGTTGAGATCGACCGCCTGATCGGCGAGCGGATCGCCACCCGGACCCGCGAACAGTGGCAGCGGATTCTGCAGGAGGCCGGCATCCCCGTCGCACCGACCCAGGACACGGCCGAGATCGTCGCGCACGAACAGACCCGTGCGCTGGGCATCCTCGGAAAGCCCAGCGAGGACGAGATCGCGGTGGTCGGCTTGCCGCTGTCGTTCGACGGCCGCCGTCCTGCCCCGCTGCATTCGGCCCGCGATATCGGCGCCGACAACGATCTGCTCGAACAGGTGGCCTCGAGCGAAGTCTTCGCCACGGAGAAGTGAATGAGCTGCGAAATCGAAACCAGTGCCGAATTGCACGTATCCGGAAGCGCCGCGGTGGCACCGGGATCGGCTGTGGTTGGCCGGCCGGCCGGGTGGCGGCTTGTTCCGGCACTCTCGGCGGAATGGCCCCGATGCCCTGGGGCGATATTCGGTTCCGGATAAGTTGCGGTGCGGTAGCGCGTGCGTCCGGCCCGGTGCGGTGCCCCTACTCTCGAGAAGGCGCCAGGGGCGCCATTCGCGGAGGTGACCTCGACCGGAAGGAACGAGCATGGCTGTGCAGGCTGCGAGCAAGTCGAATTCCAGCAGGTCTCAGACCACTCTGAAATCGAAGCGACGTTCGGAGGCGGAACTCGGCGCGGGTTTCACAGCCTCCCGCCATCTCGCTGCGGCGTTGCAGCAGATGCTGGTGGATCTGATCGAGATGTCACTTCAGGGCAAACAGGCGCACTGGAACGTGATCGGCCACAATTTCCGTGACCTGCACCTACAACTCGACGAGGTGGTGGCGGTGACTCGCGAATTCGGCGACACCATCGCCGAACGGATGCGGTCCCTGCACGTGGCCGCCGACGGCCGCACCGACACGGTCACCGCCACCACCAGCCTCCCGCCGTTCCCGGCCGGTGAGCAGAACGTGGCCACGGTGGTGGACCTGATCACGTCCCGTCTGCACGCCACTATCGACACGGCTCGCAAGATCCACGACAAGGTCGACTCCGAGGACCCGTCCACCGCGGATATCCTGCACCAGGTCATCGACTCGCTGGAGAAGCTGGCCTGGATGGTCGGCGCCGAGAACCGGCGTGCCTGAGCCCGGATCCACCGACGTGATTCGTGGGGGTCCGTGGGCCCGGCGGGGCACATGGGGATAGGACCGGCCCCTGGTCAGCGGATTTCGTTGGGTACGTTGGTGGTTGAAGCGGGATTCAACCACCCGGAGCCGACACCGCGGCCACCGGCAGGAAGGTACTGACCCGGGTCCGGTGCGGCGGCTGTTCTGCCATCCGATCAGGTGCCGCCGCGAGTGGCGCGGCGGCACCCGACGATGACCGGGAGCCGTCGGATTCGGATCCGGACGATCACCCGCCGCACGGCCCGGGAATCTCCTACGCTGTCGCCGATTCCGAAGTCGTTGTCCGACAACGACTCCTGCCCGGCCAGCGGTGCGCCCGGCTGGATCGACTTTGTTCACCCCGCCCTGGCTGTACCGGCCCGACGGCGCCGTGGTGAACCTGGCCATCGAGGTCCGGGTGAGTCGGAACGGAGCACCGCAGGGCCTCGGCCAGGACGAGGGTGCCGGCCGCGACGGTCGTCAGGTGCACCGGGATCGGTACGCATCAATACGGCCGCCACCTCCAGCTCACCCCATTATCGGTGGAGGTTATCTCAGATAACCAATGCTGTTTGACATAGATAATATTTGGTACTCGACCAAGTCGAGTGTAAGTGCTGCGGAGAGGTAATATTCAGGTAGGCGACCATGGGTGAGAAGTGGGAGACAGGGCGGATGCCAGGACGCGAACAGGGCCATCTGCCGTCGGCCGGTCAGGCGGTGTATGCGATCTCGGTGGCCGCCGAGTTGTCAGGGGTCGGCGTGCAGACCCTGCGTCTCTACGAGCAGCACGGACTGATCAACCCGGTCCGCAGTGGCGGTGGCACCCGCCGCTACAGCGGCGACGATCTGGCCCGCCTGGCCCGCATTACCGCCCTGGCCGGGCAGGGGGTCAATCTGGCCGGGATCGCGCGCATCCTCGACCTCGAAGACACCAACGCCGCGTTGCGCGAGAGCAATGAGGCCCTCACCGCCGAGCGGGCCCACGGTCCACATCGGGGAACCGGTCACGCTTAGCGGGTTGCCGGCCGGGCGACTACACCGTGTGAGCGGTGCCGGTGCGGGAAATCGTCTGTGGCAGCCGGTCTTACCGTGACTCTCCGCCGCGCGGACCCCATGAGCCGGGTCCCTCATCTCTGCCCGATGCGGGGGATCGCCGCCGGTCGTGGCATAGTGAGGGGTGAGAGCGGGCTTCTCATCAAGAATTTGCCCGGCTCACTACAGAAAAGAAGTTGTTTACAGCATGACTCAAGGCAGTGTGAAGTGGTTCAACGGTGAAAAAGGCTTCGGCTTCATCGCTCAAGACGGAGGCGGCCCGGACGTCTTCGTGCATTACTCGGCCGTGAGCGGCGCGGGTTACCGATCCCTCGATGAGGGCCAGCGTGTCGAGTTCTCGGTGGAGCAGGGCCAGAAGGGCCCCCAAGCCCAGGACGTCCGCGCCATCTGATTCAGCGCGACTTCGTTGAAGAGCTTCGCACCCGGGTCGGTGCGAAGCTCTTTCTCGTTGGGCCCGGTACAGGTTGCCGCGTCCGCGGCGGATTCACCGGTGGTGTCCGCGCGCGGGCCGTGTTGTCGGCGCGTAGCCGGTCGTTGTCGCCGGGCCGGATCCTCGCCGGAGTAGCGCGGAGACCGCGATCACGGGTGGCGGTCGATGGTGTGGTGGTGGCGGGTTTCGCGCCAGTAGGCCGCCGCGACGGTCGCCCACCCGGTGAGCGCGGCAGCGGCGGGCACGATCAGAGTCACGATCATCAGGATCAGCATTCCCGGGTCCTGTCCGGGCAGCCCGTTGCGGGCGTGGGGAGCAGCGCGCCGTCCATGACCTCGGTCCACCAGTGTTCGAGCGGGCTGGGGTCGGGCCGGCGCACCACCGGCGCGCCCGCTGCTGCGGCGCCAGCGGTGCCGGTACAGGTGATGTCGGTGTTCACGATATCGGTCCTCGGTCGTGCGGGCCCGCAGCGAGCCAGGTCTTGTACGCGCCCCGGGCACCGGGTGTCTCGCGGGCCGGGAGGGAACCTCCAGGGGAGAGCTGACACGAAGACGGCTCACGAGACGCTGCCCGGCGGCCCGGGGTCGTGCGGCGACATAACTGTTGTGCGACAAGCGCTGTGGCATCACCTCCTTCCGGTCGAGGGTGGAGATGCTGATCGGCCCGGGCACCCGCCCCGCAGTCGCGCGGCGAGGGGAGTACGCGCCGGGGGCGGGTGCCTCGGGACGCCAGGGCTCAGGCGCTGGTCAGTTGGTGTTGCTGACCGGTGTGGTCGATGGTGATCTTGCGGGGTTTGGCCTTGTCGGCCACCGGGATCCGCACTCGCAGGACCCCGTCGGTGTAGTCGGCGCGGACCTGCTCGGTGTCGAGGGTCTCCCCGAGGAACAACTGGCGTGAGAACACTCCGCGCGGGCGTTCGGCGGCGATCATCTGCCGGCCGGAATCGACATCGGGGCGTTCGGCGCGCACGGTGAGCACGTTGCGTTCCAGATCCAGGTCCAGTGACCCGGGATCGATGCCCGGCAGATCCAGTTCGACGACGAACTCGTCGCCGTCGCGCCAGGCGTCCATCGGCATCACCGCGGGCCGGGCCGCGGTGCCCAGTACCTGCTGGGCGAAGCGATCCAGGTCGCGGAATCCATCGGTCCGCATCAGCACGGTAGCCACCTCCACTCACTCCGTTCTGTTGAAGTTGGTCGCGATAATCTATTTCTGTCGCGATAGATTTGTTTTAGCACTTGATGAGGATGAGTGCAAGACGGCAGAGCAGGAAACCGATGAGCATCGAGAGAATCTCTTCGGCACGGCACGCGGATCGCAGCTGCCCGATCCTGCCCAAGAGGCGTACGGGGTCTCCGTGGCTGCGGCGCCGGCCGGGATCGGCGTGCCGTCGTTGCGGGCGTTGGAACGCCACGGGCTGCTGTCGCCGGCGCGTTCCGATCGCGATACCCGCATTCCGTCACCGCCGACACCGGCACTGGGACCGGCGCCGACGACTACCACTCGACCTCACCGCCACCCTCGCCACCGCCGGACACGAGGCGGTGACCACGGTCCTGCCCCCGCGCGGTGATCGAACAAGCCGAAGGCATGCTGATGTGGTCTAGGGTGTCAGCGCCGCACACGTGGACGGGATCCGCGGCCAGTACCGGCGACAACGATGCCAGCGCCGCGCGTAGCCGCGCCCGCGCCGGTGTGATCGGCTCCGGGGTAGCGATCCACCGCGACGCTGTCCTTGTCGTGCGGGGCCACCGGGACCGTCGCGACCATCCGCCCCGCCTCCCGCATGTCCCCGGCATCTACCGGGCCCGCAGCGATCCGGAACCACTCCAACGGCGTCATATAGACGCCTGCCCCGGCACCGGAAAATCTGTCATGTCGGATGTAGACATTCCGTGATCGCTGGGATACAGTCACTGTCGTTCGAAGAGAAGAGTCCAGAGGCCGGGCAGGTGAACTGCCCGGAAGCACAGTTCGACCGCCCCCTCCGGCGGAGACGGGAACCCGGTCGCAATCGGCCGGCCCGCTGGAGGCGGGGCGGGAACAGCACGGCCGAGAGAACAACAGGCAGAACACCGGCAATCGAGGAGGTGGTGCTCACTGAGTAGTCAGGCAACGGTTCCGCATTCCCGGGAAGTGCCGGGTGCGGTGTAGGAGACCGGCCCGCACGGCCGGTGAACAGAATTGACAGTTGATCCCCCCTCTTCCGTAAATCCCGGGCCCCGGCGCACACGCGCCGGGGCCTGCGGGCGTTGAACACCGAGAGGTGCTGTGCAGCAACCGAACACCGACCCCACCGACCCCGCCGGTGAGCGTAGCGCCGGCGACAAACTCGACGACGACACCTATCCCGCCTACAGCATGGGACGCGCCGCGGAGATCCTCGGTGTCACTCCCGCGTTCCTGCGCGGCCTCGATGCCGCCGAACTACTCACCCCGCAACGCTCCGCCGGCGGGCACCGCCGCTACTCCCGCTACCAGCTCCGCCTCGCCGCACGCGTGCGTGAACTCGTCGACGCCGGCAATCCCCTCGACGCCGCCTGCCGCATCGTCATCCTCGAAGACCAACTCGCCGAAGCACACCGCCTCAACACCGACCTGCAACACACCCTCGACCAGCACACCGACCCCCACTGAAACCCACACGGGCCACCCTCAGCGCAAGGGCCAGGGCACCGACCGACCACGACGCAACCGATACCGGCCGCACATCGTTCGAGGAGAGGCTGTAAACACAACGGGGCAACTCCAATCTGGGAGTGGCACTTGATGTCTGATGTGACGGCGGCCGGGATGGCCGATACTGCCGTGGTGGGCAAGCGGAAGGACGCGAAGGCGCCGCCGGCGCGACCGGCACATGCTGGGACAACGCTGGCGCGGAGAGCCTGTGCTCGAGTTTCAAGCACGAGTTCTACTACCAGCACGCCTTTGCTACGAAGACCGAACTTATTGCTGTAGTTGACAATTGGATGAATTTCTACAATGAGCCCTTTCAACCTCCGTGAGAGGTGTTGGGGCGCTGTGTGATTGGTGTGGGGTGTCGCCGTAAGGGTGGGTGAAGCCCCTGGCAGATCAGTCGTCAACCAAAACGACTGCTTCCCAGGGGCTTCGGCTGATCGGATCGACCGGGTCGATTTTCCCGCCGCGTGACGTGCGGCAGCGCGTGAATGAACCGCCGGACTTTTCGGTCGCGGCGGCGGATTGGCCGACGCTCGTCGAGAAATTCGGCTCGACCTCGCAGTTGGAAGACAAAGCCGGACGCCACGAGATGTAGTTTCGAGAATCGATCAGGTGGGCTTCAAGGTGTCGGTGGCGAGTCGGAAAGGGGCTCGGCCGTTGGGATTGATGAGGATGTCGGCGCCGGGTGGGATGATGTCGGGAAGTAACCTGCCGTGGACCGGAACCCAGCGGTCGGCATCGATTCCTGCCTTCTGGAGTTCGGCGGTGGCGACGACGACACAATCCACTCCGTCGGGTGCGCTGCCGATGAGGGGGCGCTTGTGCTCATCGCAGCCGATTTCGACGACCGTGTCGCGAAGGGTGGTGAGCAGCTCCTCGCCGAGACGGTTCTCGCCGGCGGAGATGCGCCGCAGGACGGCATCGACGGGATCGGAAGGCGCGGTTTCGGTGCTGGGGCGATATCCCGGGTTCGGTTGAAAGGGTCGCGTGGTGCCGTCCTCGTCGAGCATCCACCCGCCCACGATCATCTCGACGGGTGGTGACCCGACTGCTGTGGTGTTCCATGCCGGATCCACCAGTACGAACCAGTTGCCTTGTCGCCTCGTTCGAGGGTTCGACGGGTCAGCCGTCACCGGTGTCGCCTCCTTGCCGGTTGTCCGTTCGGGGGGCCGGATAGTGTGCGAACGGCTCGTCGCCGCTCATGTACCGCGCTCCGGGAGAAGTGTCGACCACGAGCGCGGAGAATTCGTGCTTTCGACCGTCGACTTCGTAGGAGCCGTAGGCAGTGCCGACCAGCGGTTTGGGTGAATAGATATCTCTGTCCACACCTGTGTCGTGCAATACCTGTGCGGCGGATTCGTTGTTCCGTACCCCCGAATAGGATCCGAAACAGTT
Organism: Nocardia sp. alder85J; assembly: GCF_020176955.2. GTDB lineage: Bacteria > Actinomycetota > Actinomycetes > Mycobacteriales > Mycobacteriaceae > Nocardia. Next base: position 285,627 of record NZ_JAIUCZ020000006.1, on the reverse strand, counting down.
CCACAGCAGCACGGGCGTGTCTGGATTCTCGTCGAGCGCCTGGTGAAAATGCTTGTTGGTGGTGAGGATTCGACCGTATGTTTCGTTGGTGACACGGACCTTCGCATCGGCGGACCCCGGCCCGGTCCGGATTGTCACATATACTGAGCCATTCCGGGTAAGGGTGGCTGCGGCGGCTTGACCTGGTGACACGCCGGAACGTGTTGGGGTGCAACGTGAAAGCGCGGAGTGCCTGGTAGAGGTTGTTTCGACCAAGAAGACAACTTCATAGGAACTCCGCGCCCCATGAGTGTGACATACACAGCCGTCCTGCCGGTCTCCGAGCCCACTGTCGAACGCTTGACCAGCCTGCTCGAAACCGAACGCCGTCGCCGGGGCACTCGTGCGGGGCGGCGGGCGCTGTGCTGCTTTGACCAGGCCGTTCTCGTGCTCCGCTGGTTCCTCGACGCTGTTCGTGTCAGCCAGCTCGCCGTCGATCACGGCATCGGTAAATCCACCTGCTACGCCTACCTTCACGAAGGGATCGACGTGCTCGCCGACCAGGCACCCGACCTCGGGCAGGCGTTATGGGAGGCGTATCTGGCTGGGCACGAGCATGTTTCGGTCGATGGCACGCTTATCGAAACCGATCGGATCAGCGAACCCGGACCGACCCTGCGCAAGGGCAGTTCCAGCGGTCGCCGCGTCGATCTGTGGTGGTCCGGCAAACACCGCCACCACGGCGGGAACGTGCAGGTCGTGACGGTGCCCGACGGATTTCCGATCTGGACTTCCGACGTGCGGCCCGGCCGCGAACACGACACCAAAGCGTTGCGTACCCACGAGGGTGTGCATGATGCGTTCACCGGCTGGACCAGCCACGACCTTGCTGTGCTGGGCGATCTCGGCTACGAAGGACAAGCCCCGCTGATCACCACCGCGACCAAGACCCCGGCCGGCGGGACGCTCACCGAGGAACACAAGACCGCCAACAAGGCTCACAACACCCGCAGAGCCCTCGGCGAGCGCGGAAACGCGCTGCTCAAAACCACTTTCAAAGCTCTTCGCCGAGTCACGCTGTGCCCGTGGCGAATCGGCGCCATCACCGCCGCCGCACTGGTACTGCTCCAACTCGAACACCGCCGCACAGCGTGAGCGCCCGACACGCCGCTTACCCGGAATGGCTCACTGATCCAGGGTCGCCGTGCGCGATACTGGTCACCGGCACCGGGGCTGTTCCATCGTAATTTTCCTCGTACCACGGTGTGGGATGTGAATCCTCATTTTGTGCATGCCACGGCGCAGGGTGTGGCTGCTCGAATTCCCAGTAGTGTTCTCCCGTCAGGGGATTCGTCTGCGGGACGGCCTCCCAATACACGTAATCACTGGTTCTGTGTTCTTGTCTGACCCATCGGCTCGCCGCTTCGGCGTCGTCCGGTCGCGATGGGAAGCTCACGCCGATGGTGCGCTCCTGCGGATCGACCAACGGCACGTCGACCACATCGTCGCTTCCGAACGTGCGGGTGGCGCCGGTCTCGGAATCGATGCCTTCGAAGGTCGCACGATCACCATCCGCGCTCGATTCGAGGATTCGCGCACCGTCACCGTCGCCGGTCGATGATCGGCTCACGACTCCGTCGAGATGTACTGCGGTGCGGGTTTCGAATCGCGAGGCGGCCGCTGCCGCTCTGTTGGTATCGGCCACGAGTCGCGTCCCGAGCTCCTCGACCACATTCCGCAACAAGAGAACCTCACGGTCGGGCAACCGGCGGCGGCGTTCGGCGCTCGACCATGCGTTCGTTGTCCGGTTGCAGGATTTCTCTCGTGACTGTGCGCGGTTGCCCGGTGGTCGTGGTGTCGAGATCGCACGGCATGAGACGAGTATCGACCTACCTCGCCGGCCGCCCCTCTCAACGGTTCCCATTGTCGGCAACAGAATACTCGCGGTGCCGGCCGGGGATCACAGCTTGCCGGATCGAGCGCGCGATTCGGGCAGTGGAGGCGCTCGTCGGGAGGCCGTCGGCCCGGCCCGGCTCATTCTTTCCGCGCCGATTTCCGCCGATTCGCGTCGTGTAGCGACTCGACGGCGGCGCACCACAGATCCAGGTCGGCGTTCGCGCTCAGTTCGTCGGAGCGGGCTCGCGCTCGGCGGGAGGCTTTTTCCCAATTCTTGGGGTCCTGCAACGACATCAGGGCGTGGGTCCAGGCGTTGAGGTCGTCGCGGTAGGCGAAAATGCCTGCCTCGCCGAGGGCTTCGACCAGGCCGGGGGTGGGGTGGGCGATGACCGGGATGCCGGAGGCATAGGCCTCGATGGCTACTCGGCCCCAGGACTCGTACAGGCTCGGCATGAGGATTACGCGGGAGCGGCTGTAGACGTGGGTGCGCATTTGTTTTCCGGTGACCCCCTCTGCCACTTCGCAGTTGGGGAGGCGGGGTGCGGGCATGATCTGCTGGCCGTGGGCGCCGCGGACGCCGAGGAAATTCCATGACGGGGTCCAGGCGGCGATCTGCCAGAAGAGTTCGCCGCCCTTGTCGGGGTTCAGGTTCACCAGGGTGACGTGGTCGCCGGGGGGTGGTGCGGTATTCCTCCGCGATCACGGGTGGACGGACCACGACCGTGCGTCGGGGCAGGAATTCCGGGGAGGGGTAGCGCGCGTAGAAGATCTCGCCGTCGCGGCGGATCCATTCGCGAGTGGCCCGGACAGCCCCTACTTTCCGGGGCCGCCTCCGGCTCGTCGCATCCCCGGAACGGGATCTGCCGCCTCACATCGGGTCGCGGGTATCGCGCACATCGTTCATGTCGATGGTGGCGATGGTCAGGGGTACATGCCGGGGCCGGGCCTGCAATTCCCGGTCCGCGCGGGCGCGGACCCGGCGGTCCTGCCGGCCGGAGGAGGCCAGCTGCCAGGGCACCGAGGTGACCATGACGCCGGGGGTGAACAGCAGCCGGGCCTTGATGCGCAGTGCGGACTGGTTGTGCAGCAACTGTTCCCACCAACGGCCCAGGACGTATTCGGGGATGTAGACGACGATCAGGTCGTTGGGCCGTTTGTCGCGCAGGCGGCGCACGTAGTCCAGGATCGGGCGCGTCACTTCGCGGTAGGGGGATTCGAGGACCTTCAGCGGTACCGGGAGGTCGCGGATCTCCCACTGCTCAACCAGCGTGCGGGTGTCGGATCCGTCGACGTTGACCGTGACCGCTTCCAGGGTGTCGGCGCGGGTGGCTCGGGCGTAGGCCAGTGCCCGCATGGTCGGCAGGTGCAGCCGGGACACCAGCACGATCGCGTGGACTCGGCCCGGTAGCAGCATGTCCTGCTCGCCACCTTCGGTTTCGCGAGCGACCTGGTCGTAGTGGCGGCGGATGGCCCTCATCAGCACGAAGAAAACCGCCATCCCGGCGACCGCGATCCAGGCTCCGGCCAGGAACTTGGTGACCAGCACGATCAGGAGTACGACCCCGGTGAAGGTGAAGCCGACGGCGTTGATGGTCTGGCTGCGGCGCATCCGCCGCCGCACGGCCGGCTCGGTCTCGCTGCGCAGCAGCCGATTCCAGTGCCGGATCATCCCGGCCTGCGAGCAGGTGAACGAGACGAACACCCCGACCACGTACAGATGGATCAACGCGGTCACGTCGGCCCGGAACGTCACCAGCAGCACCAGCGCCATGATCGACAGCAGCACGATCCCGTTGGAGAACGCGAGCCGGTCACCGCGGGTGTGCAGCTGGCGGGGCAGGAACCGGTCCTGGGCCAGGACGGATCCGAGGACGGGGAATCCGCTGAACGCGGTGTTGCACGCGAGGAACAGGATGATGCCGGTCGTGATCGACAGGATGTAGAACGCGATCGGGAATCCGGAGAACACGGCCTGGGCGATCTGGGCTATCAGCGTCTTCTGGTGGTAGTCCGCCGGTGCGCCGATCAGCTCGCCGGGATCCTCGGCGATCCTGGCCCGGGTGATCAGTGCCAGGCTGACCAGTCCGACCATCATCGTCACCGCCAGCGCCCCCATCAGGGCGAGTGTGGTGGCGGCGTTGCGTGACTTGGGTTTGCGGAACGCGGGCACGCCGTTGGAGACGGCCTCGACCCCGGTCAGCGCCGCCGACCCCGACGAGAAGGCGCGGGCCAGCAGGAATATCAGCGCGAAACCGGACACGGCATGGGCGGGGTGCAGATCGAACCCGGCGCTCTCGGCGCGCATCGGCGAGCCCAGCAGCCAGCGCACCAGGCCGGTCGCCACCATCGCCATCATCGCGATGATGAACGCGTACACCGGAACCGCGAAGGCCGCACCCGATTCCCGGATACCACGCAGGTTCGCGCCGGTCACCAGGAGTACGACGACGACCGCGGCCCACACCGGGTGCTCACCCACGACCGTGATCGCCGAGCCGATGTTCGCCACCCCCGACGCCGCGGACACCGCCACGGTCAGGATGTAGTCCACCAGCAGGGCGCTGCCCACCACCAGCCCGAAGTCGGTGCCCAGGTTCGTCGTGGCGACCTCGTAGTCGCCACCGCCGCTGGGGTAGGCGTGCACGTTCTGCCGATAGGACGCCACCACCACGACCATCACCAGGCAGACCAGGATCGCGATCCACGGTGCGTAGGCGAACGCCGACAGACCGGCGACCGACAGCACGGTGAAGATCTCGGCCGGGGCGTACGCGACACTCGACAGGGCGTCGGACGCGAACATCGGCAGCGCGAGACGCTTGGGCAACAGGGTATGGGACAACCGGTCACTACGGAACGGGCGACCAACCAGCAGGCGCTTGGCAGCTGCTGTCACACGAGACACGCGCCGTAGCCTACAAGAACCGCACCATTCGGCCGTACCAGTGCGGGATCGCGCGGATCCGGGCCCGGGATTCGCCATCCTCTATAGGATGGTGATTCGGTTCGGAGAGCTGTATTCTCATCACCAAGAATCACATTCTTGGCGCGGAGGTGCTACGACAGGCGCTGCCGTATCCGGGCCGCCCGGCCGGACCCACGAAAATCGCACATTCGCACAGAAGGATTCACATGGTCACCTTCGATCCGGAGCAGGCAGTTTCGGTCATCGCCATCCAGCAGCTCGTCAACGAGTGGGCCCACGAACTCGACGTGAACAACGGCATCGTCGGCATGGGTGAGCTGGTGACCGAGGATGTCGGCTACAACGTCGGCGGCAGCCTCCGCAACAGCCGGGCGGAGGTGTTGCAGTTCTACAAGGACCGGCACGCCCGGCTGGAGGCGACCGAGGAGGGCCTGCCGTTCCACCGGCACACCCTGCACAACCTCCGTGTCGACTTCACCGGAGAGGACACGGCCACGATCGAATTCGGCCTGGCCTACTTCACCACCGCGGGCGTGCCCGCCAAACAGGACCACGCCGATCCGGCCCTGCTGTCCGACGTGTTCATGGCGGTCCGCCGCGGCGACGACGGGCACTGGCGCATCTCGCGATTCGACAGTGCCATGACGTTCCGCCGCGTCAACGGATAAGCCGGCGCGGACCCCGGCCGCCGGATCGCCGCGGCCGGGGCGCGGGGACGGTCGCTCGCCCGCCTAGTCCTTGAAGCGGATGTGCATGTCGCCGTCGGTGACCGCGTAGATCGTGCCGTGTCCGCGGGCGTGGTTCAGTTGGGAGTTTCCGGCGGGGTCCGTATCGTCCGGGGTTGCCTCCGGCCGCTTTCCGGCGGGAGTGTCCTGATTGTCGATCTGGTTGACGCCCAGCTGGGTGTTGTCGCCGACCGAGTAGGCCGCGGTGGCGTTCGGGCCGGCCGCTTGCGGGCCGCTGATCTGCGAATTGAAGTTCTGGATCCCGTAATTCGGTTCCGGGTGGGTGGGGTTCGACATGGCCGGTCGTCTCCTTCGGATATGGGCTGCTCGGTTATCTGGGGCCGATCTGCGCCGGGGGCGTCTGCACCTGGTGTGCGGCGGTGGCGTTCTGGCCCGCCGCCTGCGGGCCGCTGACGGTGGAGTTGAAGTTCTGGATCCCGTTGTTGATCGACTGCGCGATCCGGTCGAACTGCTCGGTGTCGTAGCCGCGGTCCCGGAGTTCCTTCTGGACGACCGTGACGGCGCGCCGGTGCACACTCTGGAAGAAGCGTTCGACATCCGCCTCCTGGAATCGCTGCTGGAACTCCAGATCGGCACCGAGTTCCCGCAGGCAGACCCGGGGCGAATGGTCGACGACGCGGCCCGCGGCGATCATGCTGCGATACCACACTTCCCGATATTTCGTGCGCACCCAGGAGCTCAGCCCGAGGACGCACTCCGCGACGCCGTCGACCAGGTCCAGGGGCAGCCGGACGATGCCCCAGCCGAGGGCGGCCAGGGCATCCAGTACCGGCTCGGGAGTCGGCAGTTCGTCGATCCGGCGATATTCCTCCGCGATCGGCGGGAGCACCGCGGCCAGGCCGTCCAGTTGCAGCAGGTCGCCCTGGACGTGCACCCGCAGGAATACCGAGGACACCACCTGATATCCCCACAGTTCCACGCGCGCTTCGAGATAGTGCCGCAGCCGCTCGTGTGCCGCCAGGTCCAGCAGATCGGCCCAGTCCGGGCGCAGCACCGGTCGCCCGGTGTGCGGATCCCACTCGGCGAGCCGGCCGAACCACTGGGGCCAGGGATCGGCGCGCCAGCCCGACCGGAACAGCCGGTCACCGACGACGATCCGGCGCAGCGCGTCGCCGGGGTACAGCGAGCCCTCGCTCAGCCGGATCAGTCCGCCGGCGATCGCGTGATGCAGATCGGGGGATTCCATCGCCTCGGCGCGCTGCCCCTGACGGCGTCGTTCGGCGTTGGGGCGCAACTCGATCGTGTAGGACCAGTCGTGACCGTAGACCTCGACCCCCGAACCGGCGAACGGGCTGAACGTGCCGTAGACGGTGTCCACCTCGGACGACCGGTCGCGCAGCCGCTCGAACACGTTCCGCAGGCCCGGGAACGCCTCGGGGTGCGCGGCCGCGCCCGCCGGGGTGAACAGGGCGGCCTCCCGCCCGCGGTACCAGTAGCGGTGTGCCGCACCGACGATGATCCACAGCGGAATCACGATGAACACCTTGGAGTTCAACGGCGAACTGTCGGGAGAACTGTCGAGAGTCAGTGTGGCGGTGGTCAATGCGGTCACGAGGGTGCTGAAGAAATACAGCACCAGCCACAGAATCCAGCGCGAGCGACGCCGGGCCGTGGTCCGGGTGAACCAGCCGAACCGCTGTCCGACGGCACCCACCAGGGAGCCGATCAGTCCGACGAACACTCGCACCTGATAGAGCAGCAGCGCCACGAGGATCATCGCCGGACCGGCGATCGCCAACCCCAGCACGGCGATTCCGATGTTGGCCCCACCGGCCAGCAGTGCCCCGCGGCGCACCGTCAGGCACTCCTGCAGGACGCGGGCGCCGTCGACACCCAGGTTGGGCGCGGGCACCCGATGCTGGTTCTCCACCAGCTCGCGAATGACCTCGGCCCGGAACTGCCGGTCCCGGATCGCCGCCGCGCACAGATGCCGGGTCGCGTCGCCCGCCTGCGGTCCGGCGAGTTCCTCGATCGAGCCGCGCAGATCGGGTCCCCGCGATACCACCGCGACGGGATGAGTTCCGTTGGTGTGCTGCGAATTCCATGACATGTCGTTCACCCCCTGATTCGGATTCATGCGGTCGTCTCGTTCCGCTGTCGCGCGGGCCGGCGCGGATCGCCGCCGGGCTCGTCGGGTAGCGCGCTGCCGACACAGCGCACCAGGTGCACGAGCACGTCCGGGGCGGCCGGGTCCCGGCGCAGGCGTTCGGCCAGCTCCAGGATCCAGAAACCGACCAGTTCCCGCCGCGCGTCGTCGGGGTCGGCGGCGCCGCGGACCCGGGCGGCAGTGTCGTCGAGGTGGGCCTCGATCGCCGTCGCGCGATCCCGGTTGCCGTGCCGGAACAGCTCGGCCACGCTCGGGCGCACCTGCGGCCACAGCTCCGTCCCCATCGCCGTCACCAGGGCGACGGCCCCTGCTTCCGCCAGAGCGGTCAATTCTGCTTCCACGGTTGGTCTTTCATGACTCGTTGCGGTGGTGGATGTGCTGCGTGCCGTTCTGGGTGGCGTAGACGATGCCCTGTCCGGACGCCTTGTTGACCATCGACGGGCGTTGCGGCCGTGGGCTGTTCGAGGTGTCCGGTGTGGCGGTGGCGTCCGGCAGCGGGACGATCACCGCGCCGGACAGGTGCAGCCACGCGTGCACCGAGGTCTCCTTCTCGGCCACCGCGACCCGGTGGAAGGTACGGGGGTCGATACCGGGATAACCGTGCCCGACGGTCTCGTCGTAGAAGTGCTGCGACAGCAGCGCCGCCACCGTCACCGTTGCGGGGGCCTGCGCCAACGCTTTTCGCACCGGGGTCGCGTCGAGCAGCCGCGCGAGCACCACCAGCGGCTGCCCCGCCACCTCGTCCGCCGGGCCGAGGAAGAGGTCCCCGGCGTGCAGTGCCATCCGCACCCGGATCCGTTCCGCCGGCGCCGCCGACTCGTTGTGCGCTTCGAGCGCGGCGGCGAGATGCCGCACCGACGGGTGGATCATCCGGAATTTCGAGGCGCCCGCGGGCGCGATGACCCGCATGCCGTCGCCCAGATCGGCACACAGACCCGATTCCCAGTCGATTCCACTGTGCGCCATTGCCTCTCGAACCATGCCGAACAGCACCTCGCGGATCCGTAGCAGCGCTGTGTTACCTCGCCCCCCGGAACTCTCGATATCGACTGCCAGCATCGCGCGATATTCCTGCTGTCGATTCATCCGAATTCTCCCGATTTTCGGCGGCTCTCGCCGTTGACGGCGGCAACCCCTCGATGCCGCCGTCCTCAACTATGGATCCACCGGTTCCGGAAAATACCGTCGCAGTAGTGGATTCAGGACGATATTGTCGCTCGCCGTGGCGTTCGCCGGAGCGAAAGCGCAGACTCGGGCCATGGACAGCGGCGAGCCGGACACGGCCGAGCAATATGAGCCGGACTCGGCTGGGCGAAACGAGCCGGACTCGGCTGAGCGACAGCCGAGAGAAACCTGGGAATGGCCCGCTTCGAGCTTGCTCGGCGGCCTGACGAAGTCCGCGCGGGAGCAACTGCTCACCCTGGGGGTCCGGGCGCGATATCCCGGTGAGCGCACCCTCATCCGCGAACAGGAGGACACCACCTTCGTCTTCGTGCTGCTGGACGGGGTGGTCAAGGCGACCGGCCGTGCCCGCGACGGCCGTGATGTCCTGCTGGCCGTGCGGATGGGCGGTGATCTGGTGGGCGAATTCGCCGCGATCGATGAACAACCCCGATCGGCCACGGTGGTCACCTGCGGCCCGGTCGTCGCGCGGCTGATCACCCGGGCCGAATTCCTGGCATGTTTGCAACGCAATTCGCAGATCGCGCTGGCGGTCAACGAATCGATCGTGGCGAAACTACGCGTTGCCAACGAACGCCGCATAGATTTCACCGGCTGCGACGTTCCCACCCGGCTGGCCCGGGTGCTGCACCAGATCGCGATGACCTACGGCGAACCGGCCGGCGAGGGAGCCGTAATACGCTGGCCCATCACGCAACCCGAACTCGCCACACTGTCCGGCGCCGCGGAGCCGTCGGTGCACAAGGCGCTGCGGCGGTTGCGTGAATCGGGTGTCATATCCACCGGTTACCGCACCATCCGGGTGGAGGATCTGGAACTATTGAGCAACATCGCATTCAGCGAGTGATCAGGGGGCGGAACCAATCGCAGGACGGTTTCACGACGCGACGGCGGCGTTAGCGTCATAGCCGGAGGCCGCGAGGGGTGGTCGTATCGCTGTCAGCAGGGGAGCAATGTGACATGGACAGTTGGGATCTCGCCATAGCGTTCGCGTCCGCGGAGACCGCGGTCGCGGTGGCCGAGGCGGGGCGTCTGCGGGTGTCGGCCTTCGACGGCCCGTCCGTCGCGCGGTCCGGGTCCGAGTCCCCGGAGGGTCCGTTGCACGCGGTGGTCCGGCAGGTGGCCGCGCCGTTGCTGGACAGCCACGGCGGCGTCCCACCGCACAGCCTGGTGCTGGCCCTGCCTGCGACGACGCCGCCCGCCGTGCTGGATTCGCTACGGACGGTGACGACCACGATCAACCTCCCCGCGCCGCTGCTGATGCCCAGCCCGGTCGCTGCCGCTCAGCGCTTCCGGGCGAATTACCCGCTGCCCAGCGGCACCGGCGTGCTGGTGCTCGACGTCGGCACCCGGAGCGCGGACAGCGCGATCGTGCGCAACGCCGCCGGCAAGCTCACCATCGTCGGGTCACCCATGAGCAGTCCCCGTCTCTGCGGTGCGGCGCTGGACCGGGTGTTCGCCGGGCTGGTCGTCCGATCGGCCGGGAAAACCACATGGCCGCAACTGTTTCCGGCGCAGGAGTCCACGCCGGATCCGGGTGCGCGGCGGCACGGGATGGTCACGGCGGGCCGGGAACGACTCGACACGCACTCCGTGAGCCACCTCGTCCTCGACGGCTCCCCGTACGAATTCGATATCGCGCGTACCGACTTCGAAGCGGCGGCCGCCGGGGTCCTGGCGGCGGGCGTCGACGATGTGCGCACCGCGATCGCGCGCGCCGGCCTGGGCCGGGGAGAACTCGCCGCGATCTATCTGGTCGGTGCGGCCGCTCGCACTCCCGGGCTGGCGCCGCTGCTCGGCAAGGCCTTCGGTGTGCTGGTGGTGGCCGCGGAGAATCCCAGGGCCGCAGTCGTTTGCGGTGCGCTGTCGCACCCCCGGTCGGCTCCCGTCGTCATGCGCGTCGGTACCGGCGAATGGGATGCCGACGCGCTCACCAGAGAACTCGCCGCCGTCGCCCGCCGCACCCTCGCGGCGCGCCGCGCGCCGGAACCGCCGACCGCGCTGCCCGCCGCACCGGTCGTCGAGTTGCCGCCGGCCGCCACTCCGCCTGCCCTGACCGCTACCGGATCACCCTCCTCGCCAACGGAATTACTGCCCACCTCACTGGAAATCGCGCTGCCGGAGCAGGTGTCGATAGAGCGAGTGCCGCCACCGACCCCGCCGGGCCTCTCCTCCACGCCGATTTCGGGACCCGCGAACGCTTCCGAACCCACGTCGGTTTTCGGACCCGCGCCGTTTTCGGGACCCGCGACCGCTTCCGCATCCACGTCGGTGTTCGGATCCGCGCCTATTTCCGGCCCCGCGAGCGCACCGGCGCGGTGGCCGGACCCCGCACCGGCATGGCCGGCGCCACAACGAGGTTCCGACCAACGTCGCGCACTCGTGCTGGTCGCGGCAGCAGTGGCGGTGGCGGCCGTCGGCATCACCGTCGCCGTCCTCGCAACGGTGAACCGCAGCCACGCGCCGGAGGCCGCCGCGCCGGTCGCCGTGCCCACCACACTCGACAGCCCACCGGCATCCGTTGCGCCACAGTATGTCCGCCCGTCGACCTCGGTGAGACCCACCCGCGCGACGACCACCCTGCCGGTGACCTCGGCCCCCGCGGTGCCGCCCACCGATCCGGCCCAGGTCGTGGCGGCCTACTTCAACGCCATCAACACACACGACTACGCGACCGCCTGGGCACTGGGCGGCCGGAATCTCGACCCCAGCTACGCCGACTACGTCCAAGGCCTCCGGACCACCGCCAACGAAGCGGCCTCCGCGCAGGACGAGGACCCCACCACGGCGATGATCAATCTGGTGGCGACCCAGACCGACGGCACCTCCAAGACCTTCTCGGGCACCTATACGGTCGTGAACGGCATCATCGTCAGCGCCCACATCCAGCGCGTCGGCTGACCGGGTCCCGACCGCGGCCCGCCGCGAACGGTGCTCACGGGAAGCCGATGTCGGGCCGATCGATACGCGGGGGACGGCATGGGCGGCACCGGAGGCGAACTCGACCGTCCGGCGCCGGGAGCGCTTGCGGCGGAGGTGGATTCGGGCTCAGGCGGGTGTGTAGGGCGGGGCGACGCCCCAGCCCCAGTGCGGGACCGGCGCCTGCTGCGGGGGATGCGCGCCGGGCCGGGAGTTGGCCAGGGCGATGCGGGTGCCCCATTCGATGTAGCCGACGAACGCGGCCCGGAACTCCGGATCGGCGGGCAGCCCGACCTCGTCGGCGGAATCCAGCAGCAGTGACACCCAGCGCCGGCGTTGCGGCTCGGTGATGGCCTTGCCGAGATGATGGACCAGCATGGTGTGGTAGCCGCCGCGGTCGTCGGTATAGCGCGACGGGCCGCCGAACACCTCCGCCAGCCACATGGCCACATGGCGAGGATGGTCGTGGTCCATCCCGGCGAACAGTGGCCCGACCAGATCGTCGGCCAGGACGTGGACGTAGAACGCGGTGGTGAGCCGTTCCAGCGCCGCGGTGCCGCCGAGCCATTCGTACATGCTGGGCACCGATGCGCCGGCGCCGCGCACCGCGGTGCGTTCGTAGTGCCGCATCTCCTCGATCTGCCGCACATAGGGCTCGATCGCGGCGAAGAACTCGGCGAACCGCTCGCCGCCGCGGAAACCCCGCAGGTGATCGTCGGCCGAGGTCCAGGTGATGCGCAGGATGTAGGCGGCGGGTTCGTCGACGCATCGTGACAACTCGTAGTCGACACACTGCGGCGCCGCCGCCAGCACCTGCGCGGCCCGCGCGTAGGCGGCCTCGAAATCGGCGGCCTCGTGCTCGGCGATCCGGTAACGGATGTATTCGACGATCATCTGTAACACTGTAATCATCGGGGCGCGCCGGGAATTCTGCCCGCGGTGAACGGGATTCCGCGGCGGACGGTCAGTAGGGGTTCTTGATGACGAAGTAGGAACCGCGGATGGTGCCCGCCAGCTTGGACTTCTGCCTCGCGAACTTGAACGCGGAGAGTTCGTCGGGGATCTCCATGCCGTCGGAGAGCTTGAACCCGACCGCTCGCTTGCCGTCGTCGTCGACGGTGTACATGACGTTGATCGACAGGCCGCTGCGGTAGAAGACGTACGCGAAGTGGATGTTCTCCACTTGGAAGTCGGCGGCCTCGAGCGGCGGGGAGGCGATGACGATGTCCCGCTCGTCCTTCAGGATCCGGCTCACCCAGGCGATGGTCGACTCGGCCTCCGCCGCGGGCTGCACCGTGAAGACGTGGTCGTATTTGTTCTTGAAGTACCGCGCCTCGTTGGCGCGCAGTCCGGCCAGCGCCGCCGCGACCGGCGACGATTCCAGGCCGTCGGTCGATACGGTGACGAAATCCACTGCCGAGGGCATGACGAAACCTTCCTCCGTGTGTCCGGAACATACCGTTCGGCTCGCACTCTACAACCGTCCGCCCGCGCCGCCGTCGAATGCGCTCGTGCGGCCGCGGCCGGCGGCTACGAGGTCGGCGGGGTGGCGCCCGTGATCGACCGGCAGTCGTCCTGGACGGCGGTCAAGCCGTCCGGGGAGCCACCGGTGGAGCTGGTGTAGGTGGCGATGTCGGTGTAGAGCTTGGCATAGGCCGGGTCGTCGTTCTGGGCGATCGACGCGTCGGTGGCGGCGCCGCTGTCCCGGACGGCGCTGCGCGGGTCCGCGGTGGTGGCGCGGACGGCGGCGTCGATCTCGGTGCAGGCCTGGATCGCGCGGTCGTGGGCCGCCGAGCCGGTCTGGGATTTCGGTGTGGTGGCGAGGACGATCGCGAGGATCGCGGCGGCCGCGGCGATCAGGACGGCGGCGCCGGCCTGGACGGGAGCCGGTATGTTCCGGGCGAACCGCCAGGGGGACCGGCGCGGTGGCGGGGTCCGGGGTGGGGGGTCGTTCGGGCGGTTCGGTTCCAGTCGGGCCGCGCAGCGTTCGCATCGGAGCGAGCGTGGCGCGTTCTTCCTTCCGCAACTGGGGCATTCGATCGGTGCGGCGGTCCGGTCCGATGGATCCGCCTCGGCTCGCCGGTACTGCTGCTGGTCTTCTCTGTTCTGCCGACTCACTGTGCTCCCCGCAGCGGACCACCGGACTTGCGGCGGTCCGCGTAGCCTCACTGCTGGTTACGGGGGCAGCGTACCGCTCCGGCAGGGCGCTGTCGGCGAATTACGAAGTGTCCCAATTGCGAAGCGTCCCAAAAACAGTCAGCGCAGATTCCAGCGCCGGTCGGTGGACAGCAGTTGCCATTCCCGGCTCCAGCGATGGGAGCGGTAGCGGTCGATCTGGTAGTCGGCGACCCAGGCCGCCATCGCCATGGCCAGCAACGCGCCGGCGAAGGCGAGGATGCCGAGCAGGATGGCGTCACCCATGTTCTGGTCACGGGTGGGTGGCTCGGTGGCGCGATCGCCGTTGGCGTTCACCAGGATCGGGATCCGGTCGTTGCCGTGGGTCGAGGACCTCACCGGGACGGATCCGGTGTGGGCGACGCCGGCATAGGTCCAATGTGACTGGGCGACAGCGATTCCGGAGCCCACCGTGGTGGCGTCGCCGTCGGCCACGGCGTCGACCCGGTGCAGGGCCGCGCGCTGGTGGCCGGCATCGGTCTCGAGCCGGTGGAACTGGCCGACGCCGACGGTGACCGCGGCCGGGATCGCGGCCGTCGCGAGGATCACCAGGAACAGGCGGAGCAGGTAGCGGGCGCGGTAGCCGGTCGGCATGAGCGGATTGCGCCACGCGCGCAGGGTCCACCACGGGCGCGGAGATGCCTTGTACCCGTTCGTATTCGCTGATGTCATCGTCGGGATCCTGTTCACGATCGACCCGTGGCGGTCGGAGAGTCCGTCGACATCGCGATACCCGACTTTCGCGGGTCGAAGCATCCGCGCCGGAAGGATGTGCGCGCGTCGGGGCGGACATGCCGATGGGGTGGGAGAAGATCTCCCACCCCATCGGGTCGTGCCGGATTGTGCCGCCTAGGCCAGCGACGGCGCGAACTTGCTTGCGGCCGAGACGGTCTGGCCGCAGATGTCGCCGTAGGAGTCCAGGCGCACCTCGAAGGGCTTGTCGGCGGTCTTGACGACCACGATGCAGCTGTTGGGCAGCGCGGGGCCGTCGAACTGCACGGCCTGGTGGCCCGACAGGGCATCGATCGGGGTGGCGTGCAACTCGGTCGAACCGCCCGTGTTGGTCTCGTCCTCCCAGGACTTGTTGTCGTAGATCAGCGTCATCCGGTTGCCCTGCTCGCTGATGAAGGAGCAGCCGGCCGAGCTGGCGGTGGCGACGTCCTGGCGAGTGGTCGGGTCGTAACCGGCCGCCGAGACGCTGTCGGCATCGTCACAGGGCTGGTAGGCGGGGCTCTGGGCCGAGGCCATCGGCACGGCGGCCCACAGCGCGGACGCGGAGAGCAGGCCCACCAGGCACACAGATTTCATCAGGTTCCCATTCGTCGTCGTAGCGGACACCGCCGTGTCCGCGCACAACATACTGGTATGCCGACGGCCTGCTCAACAGGTGTGCGAATCAACGCATCCGATAACGCAGGAAGCCGGCGTGCTTGTGGCCGCCGCCGCCGGTGGGCCGGCCGGGGGTGGTGGCGGGGTGATCGGCGAGCAGTCGCAGACCCAGCGCCAGAGTGCCGGCGAGGTGTTCGAGCACCTCGGGCGTGAGGTGCTTCGAGAAGGCCGCGGCATCGATGAGTTGCCGTCTGACCTGGTCGATCTGCTGATATGCGTCGGGTATCCGCACCGGTTCTGCCACGATCCGGAAGAGTACCTCGAGTCGAACAAAGTTTCGATAGCTGGGCCGGAACCCGTTGCTCAGCGGGTGTATTCGAGCAGGATCAGCTGTGCCGCCAGCCGCATGTCGGCCTCGGCCGCGGCGGGAGCGATCTTCTGGCTGAGCCATGACACCAGCACCCCCCACCAGCTGTAGGTGAGCAGCCGGACGGCGCCGAGGTCGGTCTCGGCGGCGCTGCGGCCGAGGGTGGCGAGGATGGCCCGTACCAGGGCCAGCCGCGGCGTCACGCCCTCGTCGCCGCCGAGATATTCCGCGGCGGTCGCCTGCATCATCGCCCCGCACAGCCGCGGGGTGCGCAGCAGTTCGCGACCCAGGGCCACCAGATTCTCGCCGACGTCCGCGATCGGGTCGCCGGTCGGCGCCGACCACCCGGTGGCCACGAAGCCGGTGATGTGCCGCTCGAAAACCGCTGAGAACAAATGGGTTTTGGAAGGGAAGTAGCGGTAGAGGGTGCCGATCGCCACTCCCGCCCGCTTGGCGACGTCCAGCATCTGGACGCGTTCGTAGTCCGCCTCGGCGCCGAGGGTGGCGGCCGCGTCGAGAATGCGCTCGCGCCGCTGTACCTGCTGTCGCGAGACGGGCGCCGCGGGCGGGCGGGTTTCGGCGATTCGGGCCACTGCGCGAGTCCTTCTGCTCGGAGGCGGCCGGGTTCAGCCGCGGTCGTGCGGTTCCGGCCGGGTGAGGAACGACAGTACCGCCGCCTCCCACGCTGTCTTCTGCTCGATCATCACCCAGTGCCCGCACGCGGGGAAGACGTGCAGTTCCGCGTTCGGAATCGTCCGCATCGGCAGCAGCGCCATGTCCAGCGGGCTGACCCGGTCGTCGCGGCCCCAGGTGATCAGGGTCGGTGCGGTGATCTTGTGCAGCATGGCCCAGTACGGTGGCCGGTCGGCGGCCGCGGCCAGGTTCGCCGTCATCGCCGCCCGCCCGTACATCCGGCGCGCGGATTCCAAGGTCTTCGGCTCGGTCGCCTGCGCCCAGCGTTCGGCGACGAGTTCGTCGGTGACGATCGCGCGGTCGTACACCATCGAGTGCAGCCACTGCACCAGCGCCTCCCGCGACGGATTGTCGGTGAAATCCATCAGCAGGTTGATGCCCTCGCCCGGTCCCGGGCTCAGCAGGTTGCGGCCGATACCTCCGATGGTGACGATGCGGCGGAACAGCTTCGGTTGCGCGACAGCGAGATTCAACGCGACCACGCCGCCCATCGAATTGCCGATCACGTCCACCTGCCGCAGGCCGAGCGCGGTGAGGAAGCGCAGCACGGCCTTCGGCGCGGCCGCCATCGGATGTTCGGTGGTCGGATCGCTGACCCCGTATCCGGGGAATTCCAGGACCAGGCAACGGAAATGCGCGCCGAGCACGGCCAGATTGTCACGGTAGTTGCGCCATCCGGTCACCCCCGGCCCGGAGCCGTGCAGCAGCAACAACGCTGGGCCGTCACCGAATTCGTGGTACCGCAGCACACCCGCGTCGGTGTGCAGTTCCCGCAGCGTGCTCTCGTAGCCGGGTTCGGCCGTCGTGTTCTCGGACACTGTTGTGCGCCTTTGCTCTTCGCCGGGTGGGTATCGGTACGGATCAGGAGGCGGCGTACCGGCGCTCGGTGCGCCGCGGCGGCTCGCCGTAGAGGGCGTCGGCCACCGTGCGCGTGGCCTCCACCACCAGCGGCGCCACCCGTTCCAGCGCCGCGTCGGCGGCCCCGACCACCGACAACGCGCCCACCGGGCCGTCGGTGTTGCGGACGGCCATGCTCACACAGCCGATCCCGGAAAAGCATTCGCCCCGTTCGAAAGTCAGCCCGTGCCCGGCCCGGATCCGGCTCAGCTCCCGATGCAGGACGGCGAAGTCGCCGATGCTGCGCGCGGTGCAGCGCAACAACATCCCGCCCAGTTGCGCCTCCACGTGCTCCGGCGGCACCCATGCCAGCATGGCCTTGCCCAGCGCCGTGCAGTGCGCCGGCACCCGCCCGCCCACCCGCGAGGGCACCTCGACCGCGGACCGCCCGCCGACCTTGTCCAGGTAATAGATGTCGGGCCCGTCCAAGACGGCCAGATGCACCACCAGCTCGGTCCGCAACGCCAGCTCCTGCAACACCGGAGCCGCGGCCACCCGCAACGGACTGTGCCCGACATCCCGCCCGCCGAGCCCCAACGACCTACTGCCCAGCCGATATCCGATATCGGTCCGGTCCAGCCACCGCATCCGCACCAACTGCTCGAGGATCCGGTAGGCGGTCGACCGCGGCAGGCCGGTGCATCGGCACACCTGCTCCAGCGTGCGCCGGGTGTGCGGCCGCTCGAACAGGTCCATGATCAGCGTGATGCGCTCGATCATCGACGGCGGCAGCGTCCGCGGCGCCATCGACGACCCGGCATCGCTGCTCAGCATCGAGGTCATGTCACCCACCTCACGAGGAGACTGAAACCAATTCTAGTTTCACGCTAGCAGCGCCGGACCCGTCCGCCAAGAGGGCGGCCGCATCATCCCCGCGGGGCCGGACGACGCCGGGGAACTGTCCGGCGGCCCGGCTCCGGCGTGGTTCCCGGGGCGAGGTGTCCTGCGGCGTGGTCGATCGGACTCGATCCGGCCGTCGGCAGCGCGATGATGTCGCGCGAGTGGCCGCGGGTGGCTCGCGGTTCAGGCCGGGCCGGTCTCGGGGAGCATCGCGAGGCGCAGCCGGCGGAGGTGAGTGGGGTCGGCGATCAGGTCGTATCCGGCGATCCGGTCGGCGTCGAAGGCGAATCGGACGATCAGGCGCAGCCGGCCGTGCGGGGCGATCGCGAGGCCGGGGGTGCCGTCCACGAGCAGGGGGGTCGCGAAGCGGGTGGTGCGGCCGAAGGTCGCGATCTCGCCGGCGACGGTGGTGGCGCCGTGGGCCTCGGCGGGGCGGGCGGGGCCGATCGCGGATCGGTCGGCACGGCGGATCACGGTGGGGGACAGGACTTCCAGGACGGCGTCCAGGTCGCCGGTGCGGGCCGCGGTGCGGAACCGCTCGATGGTCCGGCGGTGCCGGGCCAGTTCGGTGGCGGGAATGTCCGGGTGGCCGCGCACCTTGCCGCGGGCGCGGCTGGCGAGCTTCTTCGTCGTCGCCGGGGTGCGGTCGACGACGGGGGCGATGTCGTCGAAGGCGACGGCGAACAGGTCGTGCAGGACGAAGGCGATGCGCTCGTCCGGGGTCAGCCGGCTCATGACCACCAGTAGCGCGCGGCCGACCGAATCGACCAGTACCGCTTCGTCTTCCGGGGTCGGGTCCGGGGCGGGGGCATCGGCGGGCGGCGGCCCGGTGAGATCCTCGCGGCGGGTGCGGCGGGTGCGCAGCTGGTCCAGGCAGACGCGTGACACCACGGTCGTCAGCCAGGCGGGCAGGTTGTCGATGCGGCCGGTGTCGGCGGCCGCCAGCCGCAGCCAGGTCTCCTGGACGGCGTCGTCGGCTTCGGCGAGCGAGCCGAGCATCCGGTAGGCGACCCCGCGGAGCTGGTCGCGATGCCGATCGAACCGCTGCCCGAGTTCGGGGTCCATGACGGTCACCTTTCCCTGTTGCCGAACGTCGACTCGGTAGGAGAACCGGTACGGACGACAACGGGAACGAGAGGACAGCCTACTCGAATGGATGTGTACACAGCGGTGGCGGGACGCCGCGCGGTGCGGGCCTTCACCGATACGCCGGTGGCGCCGGCGGTGCTGGAACGGGTGTTGTCGGCGGCGGCGCGGGCGCCCTCGGGCGCGAATCTGCAACCCTGGCACGGCTATCTGGTGACCGGGACCGCGCTGGACCGGGTGAAGGCGCGCACCGGCGCCCGGGTGGCCGCCGGTGACCCCGGCGACGAGCCCGACTATCGGATGTATCCCGCCGAGTTGCCGCCGGTCTACGCGCGGCGGCGCGCCGCGGCCGCCGCGCAGCGCTACCGGGCACTGGGCATCGGCCGCGACGACACGGCCGCTCGTACGGCGCACATCGCCGGGAACTGGGACTGCTTCGGCGCCCCCGCGGCCCTGTTCTGCTACGTCGACCGGATCATGGGGCCGCCGCAGTGGGCCGATCTCGGGATGTATCTGCAAACGGTGATGCTGTTGTTGCGGGCCGAAGGGCTGCACAGTTGCCCGCAGATGGCGTGGTCGGTCTATCACGGCACGGTCGCCGCGGTCGTGTCGCCGCCGCCGGATTCGATCCTGTTCTGCGGCATGGCCATCGGATACGAGGACCGTGCCGTCGCCGGTGCGCGCGTGGATCGCGCGCCGCTCGCCGAGACCCTCACCGTCGTCGACCGATAGCGCGAGCGCCGGCCGATCGGGCAGATCATTACCGAGGGTAGTTACATCGAGTTTATTAATCTATTGTTAGTACCCGTGGTAACGAGTGGATCCGAGTGGGATGCCGGTGCGACCGCGGCGCGGTTGCGGCTGGCCGTCGGGCGGATCACTCGCAAGTTGCGGCAGGCCAAGGCCGGCGCCAGTGGTTTGGCGCTGTCCGAGCTGTCGGTGCTGGCACGGCTGGACCGGGAGGGCTCGAGTTCTCCCACCGCCCTGGCGGCGGCCGAAGGGGTCCGGCCGCAGGCCATGGCGGTGACGCTGGCCACGCTCGAGGAGCGCGGCCTGATCACCCGGCGGCCGGATGAATCGGACGGTCGCCGCGCCGTGGTGTCGATCGGTCCGCCTGGGCGCGGGCTGGTCGCCGATCGGCGCTCGCAGTCGGCGCGCTATCTGGCCGACGCCATCGAGAGGGAATTCACCGCGGCCGAACGGCACGTCCTCGAGGCGGCCCTGCCGCTGCTGGATCGGCTCGCGGAACGATTGTGACGGTGAGCAGATGCAGATCGTGGATGAGAAGGTATCGACCTGCCGCGGCGGCGATCGATACAAATGGGTGGCGCTGTCCAATACCACGCTGGGCGTGCTGATCGCGACGGTCGACGCGTCGATCGTGATCATCGCACTGCCCTCGATCTTCCGGGGTATCGGCCTGGATCCCTTGGCGCCGGGCAATATCGGCTATCTGATGTGGATGATGCTCGGCTACCTGCTGGTGTCCGCGGTGCTGGTGGTGGTGCTCGGCCGGCTCGGCGACATGTTCGGCCGGGTTCGCATGTACAACATGGGATTCAGCATCTTCGCGCTGGCTTCGCTGGTGCTGTCGCTGGATCCGTTCAGCGGAGCGCACGGGGCCTTGTGGCTCATCGGTTTCCGCATCGTGCAGGCCTTCGGCGGGGCGATGCTGACCGCGAACTCGGCGGCCATCCTGACCGATGCCTTTCCGGCTCGGCAGCGCGGAATGGCGTTGGGCATCAACCAGATCACCGCGCTGGCCGGGCAGTTCCTCGGGCTGCTGCTCGGTGGCGTGCTGGCGGCGATCGACTGGCGGGCGGTGTTCTGGGTCAGCGTGCCCATCGGCGTGATCGGCACCGTGTGGTCGTACCGCAGCCTGCGGGAGATCGGTGAGCGCCGTCCCGGCCGCATCGACTGGGCCGGCAACGTCACCTTCACCGCCGGAACCGGTGCGCTGCTGGTCGGAATCACCTACGGCATCCAGCCCTACGGCGGGCATTCCACCGGCTGGACCAATCCTTACGTGCTCGCCGCCCTGATCGGCGGTGCGGCGATGCTGATCGTGTTCCGCGTCGTCGAAACCCGGGTCGCCGAGCCGATGTTCCGGCTGGCGCTGTTCCGGGTGCGCGCGTTCGCCGCGGGAAACCTTGCGGCGCTGCTCACCTCGATCTCGCGCGGCAGCCTGCAATTCATGCTGATCATGTGGTTGCAGGGCATCTGGCTGCCGCTGCACGGTTACGACTACGAGGACACCCCGCTCTGGGCTGGAATCTTCATGCTGCCCTTGACTTTCGGATTCCTGCTCGGCGGGCCGATCTCCGGCTGGCTGTCCGATCGGTACGGCGCCAGGCTGTTCGCGACCAGCGGCCTGCTGCTGATGGCGGCGGCCTTCGTCGGCCTGCTGTCGCTGCCGGTGGACTTCCCCTACCCGGTCTTCGCTGCGGTGCTGTTGCTGTCCGGGCTCGGGCAGGGCATGTTCGCCGCGCCCAACACCTCCGCGATCATGGGCAGCGTCGCGCCCGAATACCGCGGTGTCGCCTCGGGGATGCGGGCCACCTTCCAGAACTCCGGTACCGCCATGTCGATCGGGCTGGCGTTCTCGCTGATGATCACGGGCCTGGCGGGCACCCTGCCGGGGACGTTGTCGGCGGGGCTGCGCGACCACGGCGTGCCCGCCGACACCGCCGCCCAGGTCGCCGCGCTGCCGCCGGTGAGCACGTTGTTCTCCACCTTCCTCGGCAACAATCCGATCGCTCACCTGCTCGGTTCCTCCGGCGTGCTGCGGACGCTGCCCGCCGCCGATGTCGACATCCTCACCGGCAAGCGGTTCTTCCCGGCGCTGGTGTCCGGCCCGTTCCATCACGGCCTGCTGGTGGTGTTCGGGGCGGCGGCGATCATGACGCTGATCGCCGCGCTGGCTTCGGCGTTGCGCGGTGCGCCGCAACTGGAGCCGGCCGCGCGCCGCTGAACGGCGTTGCCGCCGGGCGAGAGTCGCAGCCGATCAGCAGAAGTCACTGCCGGTCAGCAGAAGTCGGAGCCGCCGTCGACGTTGATGTCGGCTCCGGTCATGTAGGTGTTGCGGCGCGACGCGGTGAATGCGATGACCGCGCCGATCTCGGCGGGTGCACCCGCCCGCGGCAGATGTGCGGGGTGGCCGAAGTTCTCGGCGATCCCGCGCATCACCGCGCGCAGATCGGTCGGGTCGATGCCGACGCCGCGCGCCCAGCGTTGCAGGCCCTCGGAGGCGAAACTGCCGGGTGACACGGTGTTGACCAGGATCTCGTCCTTCGCCAGCGTCAGCGAGAGGTTCTTGGTGATGCTGGTGACCATCGCCTTCGCGGCGGTGTAGGCGATCAGCGATTCGGTCTGCCGCTTGGTGGAATGCGCCGAGATGTTCACGATCCGTGCCCATTGCGCGTTCCGCAGCAACGGCAGCGCGGCCCGGACACAGCGGACCATGCCCAGCACCCCGAGGTCGATGGCGGCCAGCCAATCCTCGTCGGTGAGATCCTCGAAGCCGCCGCCGGTCTGCGGTCCGGCGGCGTTGACCAGGATGTTGAGCTCACCCCAGCGGTCGCGCACGGTGTCGAAGGCGGCGGTCACCTCCGCCGGGCGGGTGATGTCGGCGCGCAGGGCGACCGCGTCGGCCGCGCCGAGTTCGAGCAGCCGGCCGACGGTCTTGTCCAGGGTCGCCGGGGTACGGGCCAGCACCGCCACCTTCGCGCCGTCGGCGGCGAAGCATTCCGCCGCGGCGAGTCCCATACCCTGTGTGCCGCCCTGCACGACCGCCGTCGCGCCCGTGAGCCCGAGATCCATCCCGGCACCGTATCAGCGCGGCCCGCCGGGTTCGGGCGGATTCGGCTGGGCCGGAACGGAATGGCGAAGCTCACCCGGTTGGCACCGGATGATCCCCTACAATAAACGAGACAGTTTCGTTTCATTTGCCGTAGTCGGCCGATTCCATCGGAAGGAGCGCCCGTGCCGCGTCCGCTCGCGTCGGAGGAATTGATTCTGCGTGCGACGATCGACATTCTGGCCGAACACGGTGTCGACGGTCTGGCCGTGGACACCGTAGCCGCGACGGCCGGGGTGAGCAAGGCGACCATATACCGCCGCTGGGGTTCCCGGGCGCAGCTGGTGCACGCGGCGATCACCTCGTTGCAGCGGCCGCTGGTGGATCCGGATTCCGGCTCGCTGCGCACTGATCTGCTGACATTGCTGCGGCAACTGGCGGCCTATGTGTCCAGCCGCGACAGCGGCCGGGTGTTCGCGTCGTTCGTCGACGCCGCCACCCGCGATCCCGAACTCGAGGCGCTGCGGAAGAAGTCGATGGCCGACGCGCGGGACAAATATGAGCAGGTGCTGCACCGGGGTATCGAACGCGGCGAACTGCCCGCTGCCGCCGATCTCGGCCTGATGATCGACCTGCTGATGGCCCCGGTGATCTACCGCGCCCATTTCGAGCGCAAGCCGGTGCGCGGCAGCTACGCCGACTCCGTGGTCGACATGGTGCTCGCGGCGGCGCGGGCCACCGATCAGGTCGCCCAGCGCGAGGCGTGAAAGTTCGCCGGTAGCCCGACCACGTGCACGCTCTGGCCCGCGGTCGGCGCCTCGACGCACTGGTCGTCGCCGATGTAGAGCATGACGTGGGTGGGATAGCCGCCGTTGAATTCCGCGGCCGGGAAGATCAGATCGCCGGGCCGGATCGAGTCGGTCGCGATCTTGTCCAGCTGCTGGTACTGGTCGGCGGCGGTGCGCGGGATGTCGATTCCGGCGGCGTCGGCGGCATAGTGCGTGAGCCCGGAACAATCGAAGGAATTGGGGCCCGTGGCCCCGTACACGTACGGCTTGCCGACCTCGGTCAGCGCCGCCTGCACCGCCTTGCCGGCTGGGGTGTCCTGCGGGCTCGGCGCGCTGTCCGGCGGGGGCGCGGTGGTCGCGGGATCCGGCGCCGGGGCATTGTCGTGATCGCCGTGGCCGTGCAGGAATTCGTCGGCCAGCTTGTCGATGGCGGCCGCGGCCTGCGCCATCGCGTCGCTGGAGCCGGACACCAGATTCTGGGCGTTCTGCAAGGCGGTGCCGAGGACGTCCTGCATCTGCTGCCGACCGGCGGGAGTGTCGGCGGTCACGCCGAGCCGGGTCAGCTGGTCGGTGAGGTTGCGCACCAGGTCGTCCATGGCGGTCTTGCCGGTGTTGCTGTGGTCGGCCAGGCCGTCGAGCTGGTTCGAGAGCCGATCGTCGATGGCGCCGAACGAACCGGCGGTGTCGCTGTGCCCGGCCTGCGCGGCGGCGACCGAGTCCGGCGTGGTGCCGGCCGCGGCATCGGTGCTGACCACGCGAATATCCGGCGCCGGTGGGGTTTGCGCCACCGGCGGTGGCTCGGCGGCGCCGGTGCCGTAGGTCGAGGCCAACTGCTGCAAGGTGTCCGGCACCTGGGCCAGCGGGCCGGACGGATCGTTACCGGTGATGCCGCGCAACATCGCGCCCACCATGGGCAGCACGCCCGCGATCGGATTCGCGGGAGCATTCGGATCCTGCTGTGGCAGTGCCGGATCCTCGTCATTCTCGGACACTGAACGACCGCCTGTCGAGCCACGTCAATCCGGAGGACGGAGATCATATTACCGGGTGGTGATATTCCGATGACTCGTCAACCGTGGGAACTCCGGCGTATTCATCTGCGCCGCAAGACATCCAGTGTCACCACCGCGATACTGTCCCGGGCCCGGCCGATCGCGATCTCCCGCTGCCGGGAGAAACCGGGTTCGGATTGCGGGCCCCGCCACAGCGATCGCAGCGTCTCGGGGGTGTGCGCACCCGGCATCCACAGCCGGTGAAATGCTACGAGTGTGCTCCATGTCATGCGACCCGCCGAGCGGTTCGGGCATCCGAAGCGCATTTCGGCCACCTGCCACGCGAGGTACGCAGTGCCGCAACGCCGGGCGCGACCATCACGGCCGCGCCCGGCTGTGAGTCCTCACCGGGGCGGCCGGGTCGTGAGATCCGGTCTGCCGGGGTTCTCGGTCAGGAGATCGTCACCGGTCCGGCCGGTGTTGTAATTCGTGGCGAAGCTGCCGAAGAGGGTGTCGCCGGGGTCGAGGCGGGTGTGGAACCGGTCGATGAAGGCGTCCGGGTCGTCTCGGGCCGCATTCCAGTCCCGCAGCAGGTTCCGGCCGGAGGCATGATCGTCGAAGTGCGCGAACACGTCCGGGTGCGAGTGCGCGAAACCGGTGGCGAGGCTGTATTCCCGCTCCAGGGTGCTCTTGCCGGTGAGGATCTGCGTCTGCTTCTTCAGTTCGGCGGTGAAGGCATCGTCGGGCAGTGGGTGCGCCGGGTCGCCCGGGACGTTCAGGCCGCCGATCTTGAACCAGGCGTCCGCGCTGGTGGCGAGTGGTCCCGCGATGGCTCCCACGCCGGGCAGCGCACTGAACCAGCCCGCGGCGGCATCGGCGAGCCCGGATTTCTCGTTGTAGCTCGCGGTGTACTCCCACAACTGGGCGGCGCTCGCGGCCTGGAGTTGTTGCTGGAAGCCGTCGTTCATCGCGCGGCCGAGCTGCCCGCAGCGCAGGCCGAGGGACGGGGCCAGCTCGGGGTGCCGCCCGGCCTGGTAGGCCAGGTGGTCGGCCCACTGCGAGCCGGCGGTGTTGACGACTCGCGCCGCCTGCGGATCCGAGTCCAGGACGGCGAACAGTTTCGACAGCGTGCCGACGGTGTCGACGGCGTGCGCGCTGTGGTTGAGGAGCACGCTGTCCGGCGCGCCGGCGAAGTTTCCCAGATAGGGGCGCATCGCCTCGGCGAGCGTCCGGGTGAGGCCGGGATTGATCCGGCCCAGTCCGGCGGTGCCGTGGCCGGGCAGATTCGCCGCGAGCTGATCGGCGTTGCGGGTCAGCAGGTGTGCGAGACCGTCGGCGGTGCGCCCGGCGAGGCCGCCGACGGCGGGGTCCGGATCGCCCGCGTCGGCGCCGATCCACCGGAACAGCGCCTCCACGCGATGGGAGGTGGCCGGCCACCGATGGCCGAGCAGTGCGAACACCTGGTCACCGGTGCCGTGCCGGGCCCCTGGCGGAAAGGCCGCTGCCATACCGTGTCCGGTGAGGAAGTCGGAGATCGCGCGGTGATCGCCGGCGACCACGCCGAGCAGGCGATCGGCGGTGGTGTCCACATGCCGGAACCACGGGTCGTCGTGGTGCGCGTCGGCGATCCGCAGGATGTCGGCGGTCTGTTTCAGGATGCCGCGATCCAGGTCGGAGCCGGATCGCAGGGCCGGATCGCCGCGGCCGACGAGATCGCACAGCGTCGCGAAACTCTGCTCGTCGACCCAGTCGCCACCGAGCGAGCTGTGCCGGGGATCGTCGACCAGCAGATCACGGACCCGTTCGGGAAGCTGTGCCATCCCCCCTCGATCGCCGTCGCCGCGGATCCGCGGATTCGACGCGAGCTGGAGGGCGTCGGCCAGCGCGGTACGCACCCGCACGGCCGCGCCGGCGGGCAGAGCCGCACCGAGACCGGCGATTTCGGGCACCGTGCGGTCGTCCTGCGCGCGCAGCAGGCCCCGCAGATAGCCGAACTGCGGTGCCGGGAGCTCGACGCCGTCCCCGCGCCGCAGCGCGGCCAGCTGGTCCGGGCGCAGGGCGGCGGCGGCGCATATCCGGGCCGATTGCTGTTCGGTGGCAACGCCGTTCGCGACGGCGGCCAGATCGGTGGCCGCCACCTCGCCGGGATCGCGAGCGCCCCCGTCGGTGAATCGGATCAGCGGCGAATCGAGGGCGGTGCGCAATTCGTCGCGGCGGCGGTCCAGATCGTCGCGCACCCGCCGATCCGCAGCCGCGACAGCCCTTGCCGCATCGTGCAATTCGGCTTGCAGGTCCGGTAGGTGCCGGGCGTCGGCGGGGCCGGTCAGGGTGAGATCGGGTGCGACGGCGTAGCCGCGGATACCGGCCTCCAGCAGGGCCCCGCGGGCCCGGCGCAGCGGTGCGCCGATCTCGTCGGATCCGCGCTCGGTCCGGTCGGCCAGTGCCGAAACCTGTTCGGCCAGTGCGTATATCGACTTCCGGTCGGCGCTCGCGCGCTCGTGCGCGGTCTCGGCGCACCGCCCCTGCCAGAATTCGCCGTCGACGCGGGTGACGGCCGCGACGTAGGCGTCGGACAGCTCCTCCAGTCGGCGCCCGAACGTCCGCCAGGCGGCAGCGGTCGCGGTGAGCGTCGCCGGATCGCAATCGTGGATCCAGGCCCGCAGATCGGCTCCCATGCCGCCTCAGGCCCGCTGATCGAGGGACCGCCGGTACTCGTCGAGGATCGCTGCCGCATTGCTCTCGTCCGCGGCCACGAATTCCCGCGACACATGGCCCATCACGTCGGCGACCTGCTCCAGGTGCGCCCGCACCGCCGGGATCAGCGTGCCCACCAGCACATCCCGCTCGATCGCGGCGGCGGTGGCCGCCGACAACAGCGCCCGCCCCGGCTCCGCGCCCGGAATCGGCCGCAGCTCCGCCGTCACCGCGGCCAACTCGCGGACCGCCGCGCCGAGCCTGCCCAGAACCTCCAGATCCACCTGCAATGTGGCCATGTGCGCTCCCCGAACGGATCACGACGTCAGCAATGAGAACGCCCACCCTAGCATCGTCACAGCTATCGGTCCGGCGCCGCGAAATCCTCGCACGCGCCCGCCGCGGATCCAGGTTCGCACGGCCCAGCGGGTTCGCCCGGCCCGACGACCGTCCATGAGCCGGGCGGTCGCCGCTGCGCGGTCACGACCCGGCCGCCGAGCGCGCTCGGGCCGTGCCCGTCGCGTCGAAGCGGCCCGGACCGGATCTCGGGCGCCGCGGCGGGTCTCAGTCGCCCGCGGCCAGTCGCCGTTCCAGGCCCGCGATGATCAGTTCGACGTCGAAGCGGAACTGCTCGTCCGGGCGGTGTGCCGAACGGCGATCGGCGGCCAGCCGCCGCAGCAGGGGGAACCGTTGCGGCGGGCCGGTTTCCAGCGCGTGCGCGACGTTCTCGGCCTGCGGGTCGGTGCGGCCGGCGGCGACGGCGGTCGTCTCGCGGGCCGCGGAGTGGGCGACGCCGGACACCAGGGTGATGGCCCGGCCGGCGTCGTCCACGCCGAGGCCCGCGGTGACCAGGGATTCGAGGATCCGCTCGATCACCGCGAGCACCGTGGTATCGGTGACGCCGTCGAACCGCACATAGGAGATGAGCACACCGACGCGGGTGAACGCCTCCTTCATCGCCGTCGCGCAGGAGCGCAGCACCTGCCGCCAGTCGGCGTGCGCGGGCAGGTCGACGCGGCGGAACTCGGATTCGAAGGCGTCCAGCGCGACCAGTTCGAGCAGGCCGTCCCGATCGCTGACGTAGTAGTTCAGCGCCTTGCGGTCGACTCCGAGCGCGTCGGCGACGGCCTGCATGGTGAGCTTCTCCGGGGCCAGCGTCCGGGCGGCCGCGACGATCAGGTCCCGATTGATCTTGCTGGGCCGGCCCCGGCCCCGGGGGCCGTCGACCGCCTCCGGGCCGGTGCCGAGTCGATGTCCGCCGCTCACCCGCTCAGCCTACGGACCGTACGGTTCAGCGCTGCCGCAGGATTCCGCGTGGCAGCGGCAGCGGCAGGTCGGCGTAGGTCGCGATGCCCGGCGCGGCGGTCACCACCGCCGGAATGGCGTGGATCGGCGGCAGCGCCGTCAGGACGTGGCCGAGCACCATGAAATCGGCGATGCTCTGGGCCTGGAAGTCCGGCGGCGGGAGGAAGCCGACGGTCGTGGTCACCGTCGGCAGGCCGGCGATGGTGATCTTCCAGCCGTCGCCGTCGAGCTTCCAATCCGGTTCCAGCGTCTGGCCCTTGCGCCAGCGGAAGTTGAGGTCGATCACCGTCTCGCCGCCGGCGACGCCCTGCCAGCTGATGAATGTGCCGGCGACACAGCCCTTTCCGATGGTCCACGAGCCGAGATCGAGATCGGCCGTGGTCTGGGCGAATTCGGCCACGCAGCGGACCTCGTCCAGTTCGACGCCGAGCGCGTCGGCCACCAGGTGCACCGCCTCGGCGAAGACCGCGGTGCCCGTCGCGGCCGCCTCCTGCAGGCCCGGATCGTCGATCGGCCGGCCGAAGCCCACCGGCTTCTCGGTCTCGGGGGAGTCGTAGAAGGTGGTGTCGGCGGATTCGGCGATGGTGACCTTGTCGATCCGGTTGCAGGCGTTGGCCGAGACGATCGCCAGCAGTTCGGCGAAGCCGGGGCTGCTGCCGGAGCCGAAGATGGTCGCCCCGCCGAACCGGCACGCCTGCTGGATCCGCTCCCGGTCCGGCCCCAGGTTGTGGCCGGTGATGAAGGCCGCGGTGGTGACGACATTGGCCCCGGAGGACAGGATCCGGACCAGTTCGTCGACGTTCGACCACATCGGGTTGTAGACGACACAGTCCGGTTTCAGCGCCAGCAGCGCGTCGACGTCGTCGGTGGCGGCGACCCCGACCGGCTCGCCCCCGGCCAGTTCGCCCACGTCGCGGCCGACCTTGTCCGGCGACCAGGCGAAGCAGCCGATCAGCTCGATGTCCGGATGCGCGGCCAGCGCCTGCACGGAACTCTTGCCGACGTTGCCGGTCGTCCACTGCACGACGCGATAGGGGGTCGATGGCATCGAAAACCTCGTTCACTTCCGGTCCGGCTGTGCTCCGGTGCCTGCCGGTTCGGCTTCCTGCTTACACCTGCCGCGGAACCGGGCGCGGGCGTTTCGGTAAATTTTTCCCGATAGGTGAATAATATGCCGGGTGGTCGCCGAGCCGTTGCGGCATCCTGTCGGTCGCCGCCGCTAATCTGCGGGGATGGTCAGACCGGAGTCGGCACTGCGCCGCGTCACGCGCGAACTGGAGAAGCTGTTGCAGCCGTACGGGTTCCACGGCGGCGAACCCGCCTGGGTGCGGCCGGAGCCCGGCGGCCTGGCCTGCGTCGGGCGCACCCGCACGTTCCGGACCTGGCGGGCCGGGCAGCAGGTACTGGAATTCGGACTGACCCTGGGCGCCACCCCGACCGCGTGGTGGGAGTTCTGCAACTGGCGCAACGCGCAGCGGGATCTGCCGCCCACGCCGTTCGAGCAGGCCACCGGTCCCGGCCTGCTCACCGACGACGGCCTGGCCGCCGAGCTCACCGGCCTGTGGTCGGTGCGGCTGGATCAGGAGCAGGGCGGGCAGCACGTGCTCCAGGCCGATATCGACGCGATCCGCGCCGAGCTACCCCGGCGGGTGCACGCCTATGCCCGTCGCGCCCTACGCCTGCTGGAACCCGGCCGCTATCTGGACGAACTGCTCGCCGCCCCCGAGCCCCGGCCCGGCGCCTGGGAGGAGGCGATCGCGATCCTGCTCGCCGATCACGGCCCGAGCCCGCACCTCGACGAGGCTTTCGACCGGTTGCGCCGCTGTTTCGCGGATCCGGACGCCGCGGCCTACGCCGAACAGGTGATCGGCTACGCGCGGGACCGGGCGGGCCTCGTCGGCGCGGCCGGCTGACCGTATCGCTCGCGAATCCCGGCTCGGCACCGGCCGTTCGACCGTCCAGGGCTCGTTGACGCAACCCATCGGTTGCAATAGTATCGCAACCGCATGGTTGCTACTCGCTGGAGGTTGTCATGGGTTTTCCCGATCGGATCGAGCGGACCGTGGAGCTGGCGCATCCGCCGGCCGCGGTGTGGACGGCGCTGACCACGGCCGAGGGGCTGGGTACCTGGTTCGGCGATGAGGCGGAGATCGAGCTGCGGCCCGGCGGGCCCGCCCGGGTGGCCTGGAAGGAGGGCTTCGCCGTGCGGATGCGGGTGGAGCGGGTGGAGGAGCCGCGGGTGTTCGGCTACACCTGGCAGATCGCCGGGCTGGCCGACGACGATCCGCGGCGGACCTATGTGGAGTTCACCCTCGAACCGGTCGCCGCGGGCACCCGGTTGACGGTCGTGGAATCCGGGTTCGCACAGTTGCCCGAGGGCGAGTACGAGAAGGCCCACGATTCCAACACCCAGGGCTGGCGGCAGGAACTCGGCAAGCTGGCCGCCCATCTCGATGCGGCCTGACGCCGAGGCCATCGCCGAACAGGTCTTCGTCGCCCTGGCCGACCCCAGCCGCCGCGCGATCCTCGGCTCGCTCGCGGCCGAGGGTCCTTCCACGGCAACGGATCTGGCGGCCCGGCTGCCGATCTCCCGACAGGCGATCACCAAGCACCTCACGCTGTTGTCCGAGGCGGGTCTGGTGATCGCGGAGCCGGGGGAGCGGCGCCGGGTCCGGTACCGGGTGCACTCCGCGCCGATGCAAGTGGCGCAACAATTCCTGGCCGCGCTGGCGCGCGACTGGGACGGCCCGCTCGGGGCGTTGCGGAACCATCTCGACCGAGCGCGGCCATCGGCTCAACATCAGGAGGAACGACCGTGAACACTTCTCGGATCGTCGACCGGCCCGCATGGGAGGCGGCGCGAATGCAGTTGCTGGACAAGGAGAAGGAGATGACCCGGGCCCGGGACGCGCTGGCCGCCGAGCGCCGGCGTATGCCGTGGCTGGCGATCGAGAAGCCGTACGTGTTCCAGGGGCCCGAAGGTACGGTGAGCCTGCCGGACCTGTTCCAGGGCCGGCGGCAGCTGATCGTCTACCGGGCCTTCTTCGAACCGGGCGTGTTCGGGTGGCCGGAGCATCCGTGCCGCGGCTGCTCGATGATCGCCGATCAGGTGGCCCATGTCGCGCACCTCAACGCGCGCGACACCACTCTGGTATTCGCTTCGCGCGCACCGCAATCGGATATCGAGCGGGTGAAGGGCCGGATGGGGTGGACCATGCCGTGGTACACCCTCACCGACGAGTTCGACGCCGACTTCGGGGTCGACGAATGGCACGGCACCAACGCGTTCATCCACGACGGCGGCACCGTGTACCGCACCTATTTCGTCAACAGCCGCGGCGACGAGGCCATGGGCGGGACCTGGGACTACCTCGACATCACCGCGCTCGGGCGGCAGGAGAGCTGGGAGGATTCGCCCGCGGGCTATCCGCAGACCCCGCCGTACGAATGGTGGAACTGGCACGACGAGTACACCACCGCCGAGCCGCCCGCCTCGGGATGGATGGATCAGATCACCGGCGCCGCCGACACCGGCATCACCCCGCGCGAGCAGCCCACCGACTGCTGCGCGCATCCGGCGAACTGATCGGCTCGGCCGAACGAGTCCGGTAGTGGGAAGGGGCTCGTTCGGCCGGCCGCGTCGTGGTCGCACCGCCGAGATATCAACGGCGACAGGGTGCTCGGTGCCACGGTCGGGCCCGGTGCGGGTGCCGGCGGACCGGGCGGGCCGTCGCCGCATCGGCCGATCCACGACTCTGGTGGGCGCTAATAGTTTGTGCGTTAACTATTAGTGCGGTACCGTGTTGTGGACGACGGGAGGTGCGGATGGACGGCGACGATCCGCTGCGGCTGGAGCAGCAGGTGTGTTTCGCGCTGGCGGTGGCCAATCGGTCGGTGCTGGCGGCGTACCGGCCGCTGCTGGAGCCGATGGGGCTCACGCACCCGCAATATCTGGTCATGCTGGCGCTGTGGGGTGAGGCGCCGATGTCGGTCAAGGCCATCGCCGAGGCGATCCAGCTGGATTCCCCGACGCTGTCCCCGCTGCTGAAGCGCCTGGAATCCGCGGGATACCTCACGCGGCAACGTGATCCGCGCGACGAGCGCACCCTGATGATCGATCTCACCGCCGCGGGCCGCGCGTTGCGGCACCAGGCGGAACGGATTCCGCCCGCCGTGGTGGCGCGGCTCGGGGTGGGCGTCGCCGATCTCGAGGAACTGCGCGAGGTGCTCACCCGCGTCAACCAGGCGGCATTGCGCGCCGCCGCCGACCGCGAAACCGCCGGGGCCGTGGAACTTCCGGTGTCGCACACCCAGGAGTGGAGATGACTGGTCCGATCCCGACCCCGATGCAGCGGATGCGTTACGTCCTCGGGGCCACGCTGCCACCGTCGATGTCGGAATGGGTCGTCCGCGACCTGACCGGCCCCGGCGCCGCCCGCCGCTACCTGCTCCGGTTCATGGTGCCGGTGCTGCCGGTGCTGTGCCTGTTCCTGCTGGTCCCCGGCCCGCTCTGGATGGGTCTGGCGATGATGGCGCTGCTGTACATCCCGCTGATCTACTTCACCATCGCGCTGATGTACGTGTACCGCCGCGCCCGCCTGGTGAAGCACGGCCTGGACCCGGCCCTGGCCGACGCCGGCGAGCGGCAGCGCGCCGCGGCCGAGCGCGCCGCCTACGAGCTGCGGCACGGCCGCGGCTGACCGTCACCGGTTCGGCAACGAGCGCGGCAGCCCGAACCAGGCCAGCGCGGAGTTCTCGAAGCGGGTCATCGCGCTGATCCGATCACCGGACAGCGTCAGCACGTACAGCCCGGTGCCGTGGCCGAGGCCGTCGGCCCCGCGCAGGTAGGTGCCGAAGGCGGGCTGACCGTTGGCGCGGGTCGGCACCAGATCGAATCTGCGCCCCCCGGCCAGGATCGCGGCGCAGAAACGAGCGGCGACCTCGCGGCCCTCGTATTCCAGCGGCATCGGCGGCATCGAGATGAACACGTCGTCGGTGAGCAACTCCACCAGGGCGGTCAGATCGGCGGCCGTCCAGGCTCGGGTGAACGCCGCGACGATCGCGCGCTCGGCGGGCGAGTCCGGCGGTGGCGGATCGGATTCCCGCAGCCGTTGCCGCAGCCCGGCACGGGCGCGTTTCAGCGCGCTGTGCACGGAATCCACGGTGGCATCCAGCATGTCGGCGACCTCGGCGGCCTGGAAGTCGAGCACGTCGCGCAGGATCAGCACCGCGACCTGGCGGGGCGGCAGCAACTGGAGAGCGGTCACGAAGGCCAGCGACACGGCCTCGCGCTGCTCGTACCCGGCCTCCGGTCCCGCCAGCATCGTGTCGGGAAACGGTTGCAGCCAGACGATTTCGCCGAGCCCGGTCGGCTCCGGCGGTTCGACCTGCGGGATGTCCCACTGCTTGGCGGGCCGGCGGCTCGCGGTGCGCCGGAGGTTCAGGCACCGGTTGGTGGCGATCCGGTAGAGCCAGGTGCGCACCGAGGCGCGCTCCTGGAATCCGTCCAGCGCCTGCCACGCCGCCAGCAGCGTGTCCTGCAACGCGTCCTCCGCGTCCTGGAAGGACCCGAGCATGCGATAGCAGTGCACCTGGAGTTCCCGCCGGAACGGCTGCGTCAACTGCCGGAACGCGTCGCCGTCACCGGCCCGTGCCCGTGCCATCAGTTCGCCGGTCATCACCTGTGCGTCACCTCTTCCACCTCGTCGGTCCCCGTCCGCGATATGGACACCGGGCGCGGCCCGAATCGGTCGGTCCCGTGCCGACCAGTTCTCCGGCTCCCCGGTTTCTACCCCGTCGTAGGCCGACCACAACGATGAAGGAGAGATCGGCATGGGCACGATCGTCGTCAGCGAGAACATCACCCTCGACGGGGTGGTGCAGGACCCGACCGGTGAGGAGGGCTTCACCCTCGGTGGCTGGTTCAACCATTTCACCGGAGCCGACCGGGAACAGTGGTCCGCGATCGAACACGAGGAGGCTCGCAACGCGGCGGCGCTGCTGCTGGGCCGGCGCACCTACGAGTGGTTCGCGACCCGATGGGCGCCGCGACCGGGCGACTGGGCCGACCGGTTGCGGGCGCTGCCCAAGTACGTGGTGGCCTCCGCGGCCCTCGACGGGCCCGACTGGAACCAGGTGGAGGTGGTGAAAGGTGATGTGGTGGAGGAGGTTTCGGCCCTGAAGGCGAGGGTCGACGGGGAGGTCGTGGTCTACGGCAGCCGCCTGCTGGTGCAGGCGCTGCTGGCACACGACCTCGTCGACGAACTGCGGCTGACCACCTTCCCGTACCTGCTCGGGTCCGGCGCGCGGCTGTTCGACGAGATCGGGCCCGCGATGCGGCCGCTGAACCTCGTCGCGTCCCGCGCGATCGGGACGACCCTCGCGCTGCGCACCTATCGGCCGGTGCGGGACGCCTGACGGGTTCCCGGGCCGGCGAGCGGGGCCGGTGCGCCGCATCGGCCCCGCTCGTGAGCCGACCCGGGCGTCCGGAACCGATCAGGAATCGAGAAGCACAGGTCGGACGGTCGCGCCTAGCGTGATCCGCATGGACATCACGATCGCATCGACCTTCCTCCCGCACGACGACCCGCAGGCCACGCTGGCCTTCTACCGGGATCTGCTCGGCTTCGAGGTACGCAACGACGTCGGTTACAACGGCATGCACTGGATCACCGTCGGCCCGGCGGGGCAGCCCGGCACCTCGATCGTGCTGTACCCGCCGGCCGCCGATCCGGGCGTCACCGAGGCCGAGCGCGGCACCATCACCGAGATGATGGCCAAGGGCACCTACGCGCGCATCACCCTGGCCGTGCCGGACCTCGACGACGCCTTCGACCGGTTGCAGGCCGGCGGCGCCGACGTGGTGCAGGAGCCGACCGAGCAGCCGTACGGGGTGCGCGACGCCGCCTTCCGCGATCCGGCGGGCAACCTGATCCGGATCAACGAGCTGAACTGATCCCGGTCGGCCGATCATGGCTGTGACCTGCGCGGACATCCTCATCGAACCGAGGGTGTCCGGGCCACGGCCTATGGTGGGTGCCGAATGGATCGAGCCCGAGTGCTGCCTGAAGAGACAGATGGAGAGATGATGAGCCCGGCCACCACGGCGAAGACCGCGCGGTCCGCTTCCCACGTCGCCGACAGTCACGACCTCATCCGCGTGCACGGTGCGCGGGTGAACAACCTCGCCGACGTCAGCATCGAGATCCCGAAGCGCCGGTTGACGGTCTTCACCGGCGTATCCGGCTCGGGTAAGAGCTCACTGGTGTTCGGCACCATCGCCGCGGAGTCGCAGCGGCTGATCAACGAGACCTACAGCGCCTTCGTGCAGGGTTTCATGCCGACGCTGGCCCGGCCCGACGTCGACGTGCTGGAGGGGCTGACCACGGCCATCATCGTCGATCAGCAGCGGATGGGTGCGGACCCGCGCTCCACCGTCGGCACCGCCACCGACGCCAACGCGATGCTGCGAATCCTGTTCAGCCGGTTGGGGACACCGCACATCGGTTCGTCGCAGGCGTTCTCGTTCAACGTCGCCTCGATCAGCGGGGCGGGTGCGGTCACACTGGAGAAGAACGGCGAAAAGGTCCGGGAGCGGCGCAGTTTCAGCATCACCGGCGGCATGTGCCCGCGCTGCGAGGGCCGCGGTGCGGTCACCGACATCGACCTGACCCAGCTCTACGACGATTCGAAGTCGTTGAACGAGGGCGCGATCACCGTCCCCGGCTACACCTCCGGCGGCTGGAACGCGCGGCTGTACCGGGAGTCGGGCCTGGTCGACCCGGACAAGCCGATTCGCAAGTACACCAAGAAGGAACTGCACGCCTTCCTGCGGCAGGAGCCGACCCGGATGAAGATCGCCGGGATCAACATGACCTACGAGGGGCTGATCCCGCGCATCGAACGGTCGATGCTCGCCAAGGACAAGGAGGGCATGCAGCCGCACATCCGGGCCTTCGTGGAGCGCGCGGTCACCTTCACCACCTGCCCCGAGTGCGACGGCACCCGGCTGAGCGAGGCGGCGCGGTCCTCGAAGATCGAGGGCATCAGCATCGCCGACGCGTGCGCGATGCAGATCAGCGATCTGGCCGCCTGGGTGCGCGGGCTCGGCGAGCCGTCGGTGGCGCCGCTGCTGGAGACGCTACGCGGCACGCTCGACTCGTTCGTCGAGATCGGCCTCGGCTACCTGTCGCTGGACCGGCCCGCGGGCACGCTGTCCGGCGGTGAGGCGCAGCGGGTGAAGATGGTCGGCCACCTCGGCTCCTCGCTCACCGACGTCACCTACGTGTTCGACGAGCCCACCACCGGCCTGCACCCGCACGACATCGAGCGGATGAACGAACTGCTGCTGCGGTTGCGGGACAAGGGCAACACGGTGCTGGTGGTGGAGCACAAGCCGGAGACCATCGTGATCGCCGACCACATCGTCGATCTCGGCCCCGGGGCGGGCAGCGCGGGCGGCACGGTCTGCTTCGAGGGCAGCGTGGACGGGCTGCGGTCCAGCGGCACCATCACCGGCCGGCACTTCGACGACCGGGCCGCGCTGCGGAAATCGGTGCGGAAGGCGAAGGGCGCGTTGGAGATCCGCGGCGCCACCACACACAATCTGCGGGCCGTGGACGTCGACATCCCGCTCGGGGTGCTGTGTGTCGTCACCGGCGTGGCGGGCTCGGGCAAGAGTTCGCTGGTACACGGTTCGGTGCCCGGCGGGGCCGGGGTGGTCTCGGTGGACCAGAGCCCGATCCGGGGCTCACGGCGTAGCAATCCGGCCACCTACACCGGCCTGCTGGAGCCGATCCGCAAGGCGTTCGCGAAGGCCAACGGGGTGAAACCGGCGCTGTTCAGCGCCAATTCGGAGGGTGCCTGCCCCACCTGCAACGGCGCCGGGGTCATCTACACCGATCTGGCGATGATGGCCGGGGTGGCGACCACCTGCGAGGAGTGCGAGGGCAAGCGGTTCCAGGCCGCGGTGCTGGACTACCACTTCGGCGGGTGCGACATCAGCGAGGTGCTCGCCATGTCGGTCGACGAGGCCGTCGAATTCTTCGCCGAGGGTGAGGCGCGCACCCCCGCCGCGCACGCGATCCTGGTGCGGCTGGCCGATGTCGGGCTCGGTTACCTGCGGCTGGGCCAGCCGCTGACCACGCTGTCCGGCGGCGAGCGGCAGCGGCTCAAGCTGGCCACCCACATGTCGGACAAGGGTGGCGTCTACGTTCTCGACGAGCCGACCACCGGCCTGCACCTGGCCGATGTCGAGCAGCTGCTGGGCCTGCTGGACCGGCTGGTCGACTCCGGCAAGTCGGTGATCGTGGTCGAGCACCACCAGGCGGTCATGGCGCACGCCGACTGGATCATCGACCTGGGCCCCGGCGCGGGCCACGACGGCGGCCGGATCGTCTTCGAAGGCACCCCCGCCGATCTGGTCGCCGCCCGCTCGACCCTCACCGGCGAACATCTCGCGGCCTACATCGGCGCCTGACCCGGGCGTCCGCCGATCCAGCCGGTGATCTCCGCGGCGACCGCCGGGTCCAGGTGCCCGGCGGTCCGGTAGGAGGCGGGAGTGGAGGCCGGTCCCGGGAGAGAAGAAGTAGTGGTCGTCGTTGTCGTACACACGGACGAGAACCTGTGGCCGCCCGGCCGATCCGGCTCGGCACCGCCCTGTCCGTGCTCAGCCGGTGTGCGGCGCCACGCGTATCGCCCGGACCCCGGCGACGCCGATCGCGATATCCGCCACTATCTCGAAAATCGCTGCGAACCAGGAGAATCCGGTGACATTCGCAGCCGCCGGGGGACGGATGAAGCTGTCGCTCAACGGGCCGAACCAGTCGGGAAGAAGATGTACCACGAAAAAGCCGACGGCACTGGCGAATCCGACGACGACCGCGGCGATCGGCGCGTACCGGTGCCTGCCGAACACCAGCGCGACGACGGCCACCGCCAGTGCGAACTGGATCGTGCCGAGGGCCATCACCAGGCCGGACACCGTGTTCATGCCGCGTCGCAGATGATCGGCGCCGTGCACGAGCAGCGCGATCGCGAAGACGACCGTGACCGCTCGCAGGGTGGTGGTGGCGGAGTGCTGCTGCCGGGTGACCGCGTCGGCCATGTGCGTCCCTTCCGGTCGCGCCAATGTCTACGACAAATCGTAGTAGATATGGGGGCCGGTATCCGGAATGTGTGCAAGAACGTTATTCTTAATGTCGAGATCAAGGTTCTCGTCGGCAGGATGGGTATGGGTGCGGTTTCCGAGGTAACGGTCCAGCGGCAAGGTGCGGTCGCGGTGGTGACCCTCGATCGGCCGACGCGCCGCAACGGCGTCACGATCGGCATGTGCGAGCAGTTGTACGACGCGCTGCGCGCCATCGCGGCCGGTGACGCACGGGTGGTGGTGCTGCGCGGCGCCGGTGGCGATTTCTCCGTCGGAGCGGATCTGGGCGGCGGGCACGACACGGAACAGGCGACGCTGCAACGGCTCGGCCCCAGCTACCACGCGGCGACGCTGCTGCACACGATGCCGCAGATCACCATCGCCGCGATCGACGGCGGCTGCGCCGGGGCGGCGATGGGCTGGGCCTGCGCCTGCGATTTCCGCTGGTCCTCCACGCGGGCCCGGTTCCGCACCGCCTTCCTCGATGTCGGGGTGTCCGGCGACATGGGGCTGGCGTGGTCGCTGACACGGGCCGTCGGCGGCGGCCGCGCCCGTGAACTGTTGTTGTTCCCCGAGAAGTTCACCGCGGCGCAGGCGCGGGAGCAGGGGCTGGTCACCCGGCTGTTCGATCCGGAGACCCTGCACGAGGAAGTACTCGCGCTGGCCGGCGCGCTGGCGGAACGTCCGGCGTTCGTGCTGCGGATGATGAAGGCCAACATCCTGTCGGCGGAAACCCTGGCCCTGGCCGAGTACGTCGACATCGAATCCGCGCGGCATCTGCACACGGTGACCGACTCCCCGCTGTGGGACCGATGACCGAACTGTGACGGCGGGCGTGACCGGAACTTTCCCGGCCCCCCGGCGGTTGTAGAAAGAGTCGTTGAGACGTGCTCGTGAAGGAGGAAGCGTGACCGAAACGCGGACGGCGATCCTGGCCGGTGGGTGCTTCTGGGGTGTGCAGGAGTTGCTCCGGAAGCAGCCCGGAGTGGTGTCGACACAGGTCGGCTACACCGGTGGCCGCAACGATCACCCCACCTACCGAAACCACCCGGGCCATGCGGAGGCCGTGGAGATCACCTACGACCCGGCGCGGACCGATTATCGGGCGCTGCTCGAGTTCTTCTTCCAGATCCACGATCCGACCACGAAGAACCGGCAGGGCAACGACATCGGTACCAGCTACCGCTCGGAGATCTTCTACCTCGACGAGGAGCAGAAGCGAGTGGCGCTGGAGACCATCGCCGATGTCGAGGCGTCGGGCCTGTGGCCGGGCAAGGTGGTCACCGAGGTGAGCCCGGCGGTGCCGTTCTGGCCGGCCGAGGCCGAGCACCAGGACTACCTGCAGCGCTACCCGGACGGCTACACCTGCCACTTCCCGCGGCCGGGCTGGAAGCTGCCGCACCGGCAGGCCACCGCACAGTCGTGAGTGACCGGGCGCGGTCGCCGCAGTGTCAGCCGGCGGCCTCGCCCAGCGCCTTGTCCAGGATCGAGAGACCGAGGGCGAGTTCGTCCTCGGTCGCGGTCAGCGGCGGCGCGATGCGGAACACCCCGCCCATGCCGGGCAACTGCACGATGTTCATGTGCAGGCCGAGCTCCAGGCAGCGCCGGGTCACCAGCGCGCCGAGTTCGTCGGCGCCCCGGCCGGCTCCGGGCTCGGCGACCAGTTCCAGCCCGAGCAGCAGGCCGCGGCCGCGCACGTCGCCGACCACCGGATGCCGTGCGGCGAGCTGATCCAGGCCGGTGCGCAGGAATGCGCCGAGCACGGTGGCGCGTTCGTCGAGCCGATCCCGCCGCAACACGTCCAGCACGGTGTTGCCGACCGCCGCCACCAGCGGATCGGAGACGTGGGTGGTGAAGAACAGATAGCCGAGATCGTGTGCCCGCTGCTCGATCTCGGCGCTGGTGATCACCGCCGCCAGCGGCAGACCCGCACCCAGCGTCTTCGACAGCGTGAGGATGTCGGGCACGATGCCGTCGCGTTCGAAGGCGTACCAGGATCCGGTGCGGCACAGGCCGGTCTGGGCCTCGTCGAGGATCAGCAGCATGCCGCGTTCCCGGCACTTCTCGTGCAGCGCGGCGAAATATCCGACGGGCGGCTCGAGTACGCCGCCGGAACTCAGGATCGGCTCCACCAGACAGGCGGCCAGGCTGCCGGTGGACTGCGCGTCGATCAGCTCGAAGCCGAAGTCCAGCTGCCGCTGCCAGTCGAGTTCGCCTGTCTCCGTGGCGAAGTCGGGCCGGAACGAATTCGGTGCGGGCAGTGCGAAATT
Organism: Nocardia sp. alder85J; assembly: GCF_020176955.2. Taxonomy (GTDB): domain Bacteria; phylum Actinomycetota; class Actinomycetes; order Mycobacteriales; family Mycobacteriaceae; genus Nocardia. The sequence goes on along the minus strand of NZ_JAIUCZ020000006.1, from coordinate 244,493 downwards.
GCCCGGCGCGGCCGGGCCGTATCCCTTGCGGCCCGCGCTGTAGGTGGCCCCCGCCGCGGCCTGGGTCATCCCGTGCCAGGACCGGGCGAACGAGACGATCTCGTGTTTCCCGGTGACCAGCTTGGCCATCCGGATCGCGGCCTCGTTGGATTCCGCGCCCGTGGTGAGCAGCAGCACCTTCGCCAGCGGCTCGGGCAGTGTCCCGGCCAGCCGCCGGGCCAGCTCCACCACCGGCCGGCTGAGCATCCCGCTGAACAGATGGTCGAGCTCGCCGACCTGCCGCCGCACGGTCTCGACGATCTCCGGATGTGCGTGCCCGAGAATCGCACTCATCTGCCCGGAGGTGAAATCCAGTATCTCCCGGCCACTTTCGGTGTACACGAAGCTGCCTGCGGCCCGGGTGATGATCTCCGGGGTGAAGTCACCGGCCCCGGCGTACCGCACCAGGTGCCTGCGGGCATCGGCCCAGAAGTCGTCGGCGATGGTCATATCCGCGACGCTACGGCCGGGGTGAGCGGGCTGTCCACCGAATGCCGCGGTCCGGTCCCGGCATCGGCCGACGCGGACCGTGTGTCGTCGGGCGTCTCGCCCGCACGCGATGGCCATGTCCGGTGGTGGCCGCTCATCCGGGCAGCCCGGCCAGAATCTCTCTGCGGGTGGCGCGCATGTGCGCTGCGGACAATTCGGCGGCGAGGTCCGGCTGTCCCGCCGTGACCGCCTCGGTGATGGCGGCGTGCTCGGTGACGATCCGGTCGTTCTCGCTGCCGTGCCGGAGCAGGAACTGCACCCGGCCGCGCAGCGGGGCCAGGACGTTGTCGAGCACCTCGTTGCCGGCCAGCCGCGAGATCTCCTCGTGCAGCGCCATATTGCACCCGTCGGAGATGGGCCGGCCGCCGGCGGCGAGCCGGGCCCGGCCCAGTTCGAGCACCTCGCGCAGGCGTTGCGCCCCGGCGGCGGTGATCTGTTCGGCGGCCTGCCGGGCCGCCAGCGCCTCGAGCGTCTCGCAGACGTCGAACAAGTGGGCCACCGAGGCCGGTTCCAGCGCCCGCACCCGGACCTGACGACCCTGCACGGTCACGTACCCCTCGGCCTCGAGCAGCCGGATCGCCTCCCGCACCGGCACCCGGGAGATGCCCAGCACACCGGCCAGATCCTGTTCGAACAGCCGCATACCGGGGGTGAGGCGCCCGATGGCGATCCAGTCGCGCAGCACGTCGCGCACCCGTTCCCGCAACGGCGGCATGCCGGGCCCGCACTGCCGCAGCATATTCTGCACCGGGGGCGGGACCGGGGGCAGTTGCGCATGCCCGGGAGCGGATGTCGGTGACGCCATGAATCAGTGGTAACACGTGCGTGCTAACTATTCGCGCCACCGATGTTTCGACCGTGTTTCCGGCTGCGTATACCTCGCGAAGTATACGTCGGAATTCGTTGACTTCGGACTCCTTCATTTCCAGACTATCGACATCGGAGTGATCGATCGAGGTGGAGGTGCGTATTTCATGAGAGGGACCGATGCCGGTCGGGACCGGCCCGGGTGCGAATTCGGCCACACTGCCGGGTGTGGTGCGCAGCTGTTGCCGGTGCACCGATCCGGTATCGCCGGGGAAAGTCGATCGGCTGTTTCCGGCGGATTTGCCGGAAATGGCGCACGGCCGTCTCCGATATCGAATTGTTCGCGGCCGCTCGCATGTACGCCGGAATGCGCGGGCCGCGCGGATGTATTCCGGGCGGCGGTCGCGTGACCGCCGCCGACTACTCCGATCGGTGCCGCCGGTTGCTGCGCGCCACCGGGGCCAGCCGGGTCACCCTGCGGCTGGCCGACGAGTCCGGCTTTCCGGCCCTGGTCGCCGAGGAGGCGGCTCCCGGCGTGCCGTCGATGCGGTCCGGCAGTCCGATCAATCCGGCCGACTATCCCACCTACCGCCATCTGGTCGAGACCGGTGATCTGCTGGTGCAGTCCGACACCCGGACCCATCCGATCCGGCCGCCGGCCTCGCTGATCGACGAGATGCGGGTCTACGCCCAGATATTGGCGCCGATCCGCCGCGACGGCCGGACCGTCGGCACCGTCTCCGTCCACATCCAGGACCACCCGCGCCATTTCACCGCCGCCGACGTCGCCGCGGTGCGGGATTTCCAGCAGTACGTCGAAGCCGGTCTGGCCGGCTGATATTCGAGGAGTCGTCATGTCCGAACCGCCGCCGATCAGTGCGCGACTGCACAATCCGGACCTCGCGCCGGCCACCACCCGGGACTGGAACGGATACAGCGTCTTCGCGTTGTGGATGTCGGTGCTGCACAACGTCGGCGCCTATACCTTCGCGATCGGATTCTTCTTCCGCGGCCTGAGCACCGCGACGGTGCTGGCCGCCATGGTCGTCGCCCTGGCGATCGTCTATGTGCTGATGAACCTCAGCGGCGCGATCGGGCAGCGCACCGGGGTGCCGTATCCGGTGGTGGCCCGGATCAGCTTCGGCGTCTTCGGCGCCAACCTGCCCGCGCTGGTGCGCGGCGTGCTGGCGGTGTTCTGGTACGGGGTGCAGACCTATCTGGGCTCGGTGGCCGTCTCGGCGCTGGTGCTGCGGCTGGCGCCGGGGCTGGCGTCGTGGAACAAGCCGCACGTGCTCGGCCTGTCGGCGCTGGGCTGGTGTTCGTTCATGCTGCTGTGGGCACTGCAATTGCTGGTGGTGCGGCACGGGATGGAAGCGGTCCGCAGATATCAGAACTGGGCCGGGCCCGCGGTCTACCTGGTGATGTTCGTACTGCTGGGCTGGGTGCTGGTGCGGACGGACTGGGCGCCCGGATTCCAGGTGCCGATCGAGCGGGTGCACGGTGGTTCGTCGGTGCTGGCGTTCGCGTCGATCGTGGCGCTGATCGTGTCGTTCTTCGGCACCTTCCTGCTCAACATCAGTGATTTCACCCGGTCCAGCCCGAGTCTGCGGTCCATGCGGCGGGCCAATCTCTGGGGGCTGCCGGTGAACTTCCTGGTCTTCGCGGTCACCGTCGCGGTCGTCACCACCGGCAGTGCGAAACTGTTCGGCAGCGCGATCACCGATCCGATCCAGCTGGTGCAACGGCTGGACAACACTCCGGTGATGATCGTCGCGACCATCGTGTTCACCGCCGCCACCGTCGGCGTGAACGTGGCCGCGAACGTGGTGTCGCCGGCCTTCGACTTCTCCAATATCGCGCCGCGGTACATCACCTTCGAACGCGGTGGGTTCATCGCCGCGATCGGTTCGATCCTGGTGTGCCCGTGGGCGTTGTACTCCAGTCCGGTGGTCGTGGACTACTTCGTCGGCGGGCTCGGCGCGCTGCTCGGCCCGCTGTTCGGGGTCATCGCCACCGACTATTACCTGGTGCGCCGCGGCGCGGTGGTGGTCGCGGACCTGTACACCGAGGGCGGGGGCCGCTACTGGTATCGGCGCGGGGTCAATCCGCGGGCCATGACGGCGGCCGCGATCGGCGCGGTCGTCGCGATCCCGGTCGCGCTGATTCCCGCCTGGCATCAGGCCGCCCCGTTCTCCTGGGCGCTGGGTGCGGCGCTGGCCGCCGCGGCCTATCTGGTGGCGAGCCGGGTGCGGACCACGACCGAACGAGAGGTTGTCCATGCGTGAGCAATCGGGACCGCGCCGGGATTTCGTCGGCTACGGGCGGGTGCCACCCCGGGTCGTCTGGCCGCAGGGTGCGCGGATCGCGGTCAGCCTGGTGATCAACTACGAGGCCGGAGCCGAGTACAGCTTCGCCGCCGGGGACGGCCGCCGGGAGGCGGTGGGGGAGTTCGGCGTTGCCATCAACCCCACCAAGCCCGGCATCCGGGATCTGTGCGTCGAGTCCAGCTTCGAATACGAGAGTCGTTCCGGCAGTTGGCGACTGGCCCGTCTGCTGGACGAGTACGGGCTGCCCGCCACCTTCAACTGCTGTGCCCGTGCGCTGCTGGAGAATCCGGAGATGGGCAAGTACATCGCCGATGCCGGGCACGAGCCGATGGCGCACGGCTGGCGCTGGGAGGAGCCCTGGCGGCTGACCCCGGCGGAGGAGCGCGAGCACATCGCGCGGGCCGTCGCCGACATCGAATCCGCGTGCGGGACAAGGCCGGTCGGCTGGCATTCGCGCTGCACCCCCTCGGTGCACACCCGGGAACTGGTGGCCGCCGAGGGCGGATTCCTGTACGATTCCGACGCCTACAACGACGATCTGCCCTATTTCACCGAGACCGGGGCGGGCACCCACCTGGTGGTGCCGTATTCACTGACCTTCAACGACATGCGGTTCGCCTTCCCCGGATACGCCGACCCCACCTCGTTCTTCCGGTATCTGGCAATGGGTTTCGACGATCTGTGGGACGAGGGCGCCACCCACCCCCGGATGATGACCATCGGGCTGCACGGCCGCTGGGCCGGGATGCCGGGCCGGGCGCGGGCGGTGCGCGACTTCCTGGACCACGCGCTCTCGCGCGGGGACGTGTGGTTCGCCCGGCGCGCCGACATCGCCCGGTGGTGGCTGGACCACCACCGGGAGTTCGCCTGAACCCGCGGTCACACGAGGTTGTCCGGCGAGGTCTCCTCCGGCGACACCGAGGTCTCCGGAGCAGGTGTGTTGTTCGGCGCCACGTTGGACATGCCCGGCTGTTGCGACAGGCCGTGCGGAATCACCGACGACGGGAGATTCGAGTTCAGCACTCCGGAGGAGGGGGCGTTGTCGGGAAAGATGTGCGTTCCCCGGGGGAAGGTGTCGTTGCCGGGCCGGGCCCGGTCGTTACCACCGCTCGGGTCACCCCCGCCGGGGCGGAACGGGCCGACCACGGTACATCCGCCGCCGTTGCACTGGGCGACCGTGGCCACGCCCGGGTGGACCAGGGAACCGGCTACCGGAAGGAGAACGAAGCTCGTCGCTGCGACGGCGAGGCAGCACCGTCGCAGTGCGGACGATATCTGTGCCATAGCTGTACACCCCTATCCAGGCGCGTCTGGCGGACGCGCCGTCGATAGCGAATAATCAGCGAATCTCCGCACCTGACGGTACGCGGGTATGTCCGGGTTTCCTACCCCTGGCGAGCGGCTACCGGTTCCCGCCGCGCGGGATCTCCCGGAACGGCACATTGCGATCGGGCAACTGTTCCCGAGGGAAACCGAGCACCCGTTCGCTGACCACGTTGCGGGCCATCTCCGTGGTACCGCCGCCGATACAGGCCACCTGCCGCATCAGGAAACTGTTGCCGGCCTCGGTGATTCCGCCGTCGTCCTCGGACCAGGCGGCGGCTTCGGCCCCCGCGATGTCGAATTTGATGGTGGCCGCGCGGGTTCCGGCGACGCCGCGGAACAGCCGGCCGATCGCGGCGGACTGGTCCGACATCCGGCCCGAGCGCATCCCGGAGGCGATCCGTTGCTGCAACGCGTCGCCGACGAGTTCCAGGATGCGGGCCTCACCGATCAGATCCCGCACCCGTGCATCGTCGAGAACGCCCGCGTCCCGGGCGATCTCGGCCGGGGAGGCGTCGGCCACGGTGTGCACCTGCCCCTGCGGGTAGGTCACGTACGGCGAGTTGAACAGGGTGCGCTCGTGGAACATCCAGCGCGTCACCACCGTCCAGCCGTCGTCGACCGCGCCGACCCGATCGGTGTCGGGCACCCGGACATCGGTGAGGAACTCCTGGCAGAAGTCCTTGGCGCCGTTGAGCATCTCGATCTGGTGCACATCGACGCCGGCCTGCTGGATCGGCATGATGAACACCGTCAGGCCACGGTGTTTCGGTGCGTCCCAGTTGGTCCGGGCCAGGCACAGCGCCCAGTCCGACCACCAGGCGCCGGTGGTCCACACCTTGGAGCCGTTGATGACCCAGTCGTCGCCGTCACGGACGGCGGTGGTCAGCGCGCCCGCGACGTCCGAGCCACCGGACGGCTCGGAGAGGAACTGCATCCAGATCTCCTCGCCGCGCAGCATCGCCGGGATGTGCCGCTGCTTCTGCTCCTCGGTACCGAAGTCGAGAAGTACTGCGGCACAAGGGCACAGCGTCGGAATCTGGAACCGGGTGGCGCATTCGAACCCGGCGAGCTCCTCGTTGAACGCCCGCTGATGGGCGCCGGTCAGCCCCAGCCCGCCGTACCGGCGGGGAATGGCGATGCCCGCGAATCCGGCGTCGTAGAACTTGCGCTGCAACTGCCGGTCGTAGGCGACGGCCGCCAATTCCTCTTCCGCCGGAACACTTCTCAGACCCATCGCGGTCTCGTGCGAGAACGGGCCGAGGTTACCGCGGATCCAGTCCCGCGCCCGCGCCCGGAAACTCTCGACGTCCTCGCCGACAGCGACATCAGAGACATCGACGCTCATGCTGATTCCTTTCCGGGCAGGTGCGGGCGGCCTCCGTGGTTACGCTCCGCTGCCGCCTCCGGCCGCTGACCGCTCATGCCGCAAAACCTTCCCGCTCGATGGCGATGTCGGCGACCCGCGCCCGATGCTGTGCCGGAGTGCCGTACAGCGCCCGGTTGACGGTGACGCGGCGCAGGAACAGGTGCAGATCGTGCTCGAAGGTGAGCCCGATGCCACCGTGCAACTGGACGCAGTCCTGCATCAGCTCCGCGCCGTATTCGCCGATGTAGGCCGTGGCGACGCTGACCAGCTCACCGGCGTCGGCGGTGCGGGCCGAGACGGCCGCGGCCGCGGCGTCGGCGATGGCGTGCGACGCCTCCAGCCACGACTTCAGGTCGGCGAAGCGGTGTTTGATCGCCTGGTAGGAGGCCAGCGGCCGGCCGAAGGAGTAGCGGTCCGCGGCCCAGTCCACGGTCATGTCGAAGCCGCGCTGCATGGCGCCGACGGTCTCCGCGGTCTGCACGACCAGCGCCAGTTGCAGCTGCCGTTCGAGTTGTGCTGCGGCGCCGCCGATCTCACCGACGGCGGCCTCGATCGGCAGGCGCGCGCCGGTGAACGTCACCGTGCCGAAGCGGGCGCTGAGGTCGACGGTCTGCAATCCGGTGATCGCGACGCCCGCGGTGTCGGCGGGCACCAGCACCTGGGTGAACCCGTCGCCGGTGCGGCCGCTGACCAGCAGGTATTTCGCCTGTCCGGCGGCCTCGACCGGGCGCTTGACCCCGTCGAGCACGAGTTCCGAACCGTCGACCCGGATCTGGAGCCCGATCTCGCCGAGGCCGCGGCGCGGCTCGGTGTGGGCCCAGCCGGCGACGGCGGTCCCGGCGAGCAGTTCGGCCACCACCTCGGGACGGGTTCCGGCCTCGGCCAGCGCGGCGGCCACCACATTCGACGACAGCAGCGGTCCGGGGGCAGCGTGCCGCCCGAACTCGTACGCGATCAGCGTCAGATCCACCACCGGATCACCGCTGATGCTGCCGCCGCCGGCCTCCTCGCCGACCAGCAGCGACGTCCAGCCCAGATCGGCTCCGCGCCGCCAGTATTCGGCGTCGAACCCGTTCGGCTCGTGCCGCCGCCGCCGGATCGTCTCCACCGGCACCTGCTCGTCCAGGAACTTCGCGGTGGTGTCCCGGAAGAACTCCTGGTCGGCACTCAATTCCCACAACATCGGCGTAACTCCCCACGATCTCAGATGTTGAACCGCAGCGCGCCGTCGATGCGGATCACGGTGCCGTTCAGATAGTCGTTGTCCGCGATGTGCACGGCCAGCCGGGCGTACTCGTCGGCGCTGCCCATCCGCTTCGGATTCGGCACCGACGGGCCCCATTTCGCCTGCACCGCGGCCTCGTCCGGGCCGTAGGCGGGCGTGTAGAAGGTGCCCGGCGCGATCGTCATCACGCGGATGCCGGTCGGCGCCAGGTCGCGCGCGGCGGTGAGGGTCAGGCCGATGACGCCGCCCTTGGCCGCCGAGTAATCGCTCTGCCCCACTTGACCTTCGAAGCCCGCGATGCTGGCGGTCGCGATGATCACGCCGCGCTGCCCGGACTCCAGCGGCTCGTTCTGGGTCATCGCGCCGGCGGCGAGGCTGAGCACCCGGTAGGTGCCGGTGAGGTAGATGTCGAGGGTGCGGGCGAAGATGTCCGCGGAGTAGGGCTCACCGGCGCGGTTGACGATGCGCCGGGCGGCCACCGGGCCGCCGTGCACGATCACCACGGTACGCAGCGGCGCCGCCGAGGTGGCGGCGGTGATCGCCTCGCGCACCGACTCGTCGCTGGTGACATCGGTGCGCAGATATTCGGCCCGGTCGCCGAGCTCGGCGGCCAGGGCCTTGCCGCGCTCGTCGTTGAGGTCGGCGATCACCACGTGTACCCCGGCCTCGGCCAGCCGCCGCACGGTGGCCGCGCCGAACCCGCCGGCGCCGCCGACCACCAGGGCGGACGATCCCTCCAGCTGCATTGCTCTCTCCTGTTCCTGCACCGGCGCCGACCGGCCCCGCGGTTGCGCCTCCGAGGTCCCCGCCGCCCCCGCTCCGGACAGGCCGGAGGATGCGAGAAGTGTTGGAGGACAGTGATATTGGACAGTCCGGGAGAGCGCGCCCGAGTACTGCCGTGGTCTTGACTATATGTCCGCGAGCGACGAAAGTAAACGAGACAGTCTCGTCTCGTAAGTTCGATGGGTGGTCGTAGATGACCGAAGTCATGCAGGGTGTCCGCGTCCTCGAAGTCGCCGAGCACACCTTCGTCCCCGCGGCGTCGGCGCTGCTGGCCGACTGGGGCGCCGAAGTGATCAAGATCGAGCACGTGGAGCGCGGCGACGCGATGCGTGGCCTCGGCGCGACCGGCGTGGTGGACATCCCCTCCGACGTCCATGTGCTGTTGGAACATTCCAATCGCGGCAAGCGCAGCCTCGGCCTGGACCTGAACTCGGCCGAGGGCCGGGACATCCTGTACAAACTGGCCGCCACCGCGGACGTGTTCCTGACCAACAAGCTGCCGCGGGTGCGGCAGAAGTTGCAGATCGATGTGGACACCATCCGCGAGCACAACCCGAACATCATCTATGTGCGAGGCACCGGCCAGGGCGACAAGGGTCCGGAGGCCGACGCCGGCTCCTACGACTCGCTGGCCTTCTGGGCGCGTCCGGGTGTGGCGATGGCGATGACCCAGGCCGACGCCACGAGTGTGTCCAACCCGCCCGCGCCGGGCTTCGGCGATTCCATCGGCGGCATGACCATCGCCGGCGGCATCATGGGCGCGCTGTTCCACCGGGAGCGCACCGGCGAGGCCACCACCGTCGACGTCTCGCTGCTGGGCACCGGGATCTGGGCGATGGGCCAGGCGGTGGCGCTGTCGCTGCTGATGAAGGTGCCGTGGATGCCGCCGCCGGAGGGCCGGGCCCGGCTGAATCCGCTGGTCGGCAACTATGCCACCCAGGACGGACGATGGGTCGCGCTGTGCTGCCTCCAGGGCAGCAAGTACTGGCCCGAGGCGTGCACGCTGATCGGCCGGCCGGAACTGGCCACCGACCCGCGCTTCGCCGGTCACAGCGCGCTGCTGGAGCACTGCGCCGAGGCGGTCGAGATCCTGAAGGAGGTCTTCGCGTCGCGTCCCCTCGACGAATGGCGCACGGCGCTGGCCGGTTTCAGTGGTCAGTGGACCGCGGTGCAGACCACGCTGGAGCTGCTCGACGATCCCCAGGTCGTCGCGAACGGCTACGTGCAGGAATGCCGGACGGCCGCGGGCACGCCGTTCCAGCTGGCCGCCGCACCCGTGCACTACGGCGGGCAGGCGCCGGTGCCGGGCCGGGCCCCGGAGTTCAACGAGCACGGTGACGCGATCCTCGCCGAACTGGGTCTGGACTGGGATACCGTCGTGGACCTGAAGGTTCGCGGCGTCGTCGCCTGACCACCGTGCAGCCGAAGGGAGTCGCCATGCGCCCTGCCACCACGACCACGCCGCCCGAACGCCGGTGCGGGCTGCGGCACCGCCTGGTGGTCGTCGCGCCCGACACCGAACAGGTGGTCCGGCACGCGGGCGGCTGGCTGTTCGATCAGGTGATGGCGGGCTGGATGGTGTACGCCCTGGTCGCCGAGCGCGGTAACGGCCGGCCGCTGCGCATCCTCGGCACCTTCGCCGCCGGCCTGCACCGCCTGGACGCCGCGCTCGACGCCCCGGGCCCGCAGGCGGTGGCCGTGGACGCCGCGCTCTATCAGGAGGACGCGCAGGTCCGCGCGCTGGTCGGCGCGGCGCGCGACCGCGGCCGCACCGAGGTCCGGTTGTGGAACGCCGGCGGCGCCGACCACGATCCCTTCGAACACCGATTGAGTTCCGCCGCAAAGGCTTTCAAGGCGCAGGCACTGTTCGCGGTGGGGGCCGGTGTGCGCCGGGTCGACGGGGTGGAGCAGTTCCACCGTGCTGCCGTGTCGGCCACCGTCATTCCGTTTCCGACCCATCACCGCATCGCAGGACCCTCGAAGGAGTTGCCATGAAGCTCGAGGACATGATTCTGGTCAGCATCGACGACCACATGATCGAGCCGCCGGACATGTACACCCACCACGTACCCGAGAAATGGCGGGACGACGCACCGAAGGTGGTGCGCAATGCCCACGGTGTCGACGAGTGGGTCTTCCAGGGCCAGGCCACCTCCACGCCGTTCGGGATGGCCGCCACCGTGGGCTGGCCGAAGGAGGAGTGGGGTTTCAACCCCGGCGCCTACAGCGAATTGCGCCCGGGCTGTTTCGATGTGCACGAGCGGGTCCGGGACATGAACGCCAACGGCGTGCTGGCCTCGATGTGCTTCCCGACCATGGCCGGGTTCAACGCGCGCACCTTCCACGAGGCCGCCGACAAGGAACTCGCGCTGGTGATGTTGCAGGCGTACAACGACTGGGCCGTCGACGAATGGTGCGGCACCTATCCGGGCCGGTTCATCCCGCTGGGCATCGTGCCGATGTGGGATGTGGATCTCGCCGTGGCCGAGGTGCGCCGGCTCGCGAAGAAGGGCTGCCGCTCGATCAGTTTCCTGGAGACCCCGCACGTCCAGGGCTTCCCGAGTTTCCTGTCCGGACACTGGGATCCGATGCTGGAGGCGTTGTGCGAGGAGAACATGGTGCTCTCGCTGCACATCGGCGCGGGCTTCGATGTGATCAAGCGGCCCGACGAGGCGCCGGTGGATCATCTGATGGTGCTGGCCTGCCAGATCTCCGCGATCACCGCGCAGGATCTGCTGTTCGGCCCGACGCTGCGGAAGTTCCCGACGTTGCGAGTCGCGTTGTCCGAGGGCGGGATCGGCTGGATCCCCTTCTACTACGACCGGATCGACCGGCACTTCACCAATCAGGCCTGGCTGCACGGCGGCAACGACTTCGGCGGCAAGCTGCCCAGTGAGGTGTTCAAGGAGCACATCCTGGCCTGTTACATCACCGATCCGTCCGGGCTGCTGCTGCGTGACCGGATCGGGACCGACATCATCGCGTGGGAGTGCGACTACCCGCACACCGACACCACCTGGCCCGAATCCCCGGAGTACGCGTGGGCGGAGTTCCAGGAGGCCGGTGTCGCCCCGGACGAGATCCACAAGATCACCTGGCAGAACGCCTGCCGGTTCTTCGACTGGGATCCCTTCCGGCACACCCCGAAGGAGCAGGCCACCGTCGGCGCCCTGCGCGCCGCGGCCGCCGATGTCGACGTCACCCGGATGTCGAAGTCGCAGTGGCGTGAACGCAACGAGGCCGCCGGTATCGGCACCTTCTGACCGTCCGATTCCGGCGGCGCGCACCCCGTGCGGCCGGCCGGCCCGTCGAAAGGACCGCCCGTGCCGCGCCCGCTCGCCTCGGAGGAAGTGATCCTGCGCGCGACCATCGAGATCCTCGCCGAGCACGGTGTCGACGGCCTGGCCGTCGACACCGTGGCCGCGGCCGCCGGGGTCAGCAAGGCGACGATCTATCGACGCTGGGGTTCGCGGGCCCAGCTGGTGCACGCCGCGATCACCTCGCTGCAACGACCGGTGGACGAGCCGGACACCGGAGCGCTGCGCGCCGACCTGCTGGTGCTGGTGCGGCAGTTGGTCGCCTACGTCTCGAGCCGGGACAGCGGCCGAGTCTTCGCCTCGTTCATCGACGCGGCCACCCGGGAACCGGAACTCGACGAGGTCCGCCGCAACTCCGTGACCGACTTCCGCGGCACCTACGAGCGGGTGCTGCGCCGCGGGGTCGAGCGCGGCGAACTCTCCCCGTCGGCCGACCTCGGCCTGCTGACCGATCTGCTGATGGCGCCGGTGATCTACCGGGCCCACTTCGAGCGGAAATCGGTGCGCGGCAGCTATGCCGACGCCGTGGTCGACATGGTGCTGGCCGCCGCCCACTCCGCCACCCCGTAGCCGGGTGATTCGGGGCCGGGACGATTTCCGGCCCCGTGCAGCCGTGCCCGGGCACCGGGTCAGGCCGTGGCGACCGTGTCCACGATGGTGCGCGCCGCGGCCCGGCCCTCGGGGACCGGGACCAGCGGATAGACGTGGATCGCGTCCTGGCACACCGTGACCGAGACGCGGGCGGATCGCTGCCGCAGCAGTAGGACGTCGGGGAGGAACAGGTCGCGGGTGCCGATGTAGACATCCGTCGGCGGTAACCGGTCGAGCGGGCCGTTGATCGGGCTCAGCCGGGGATCGGCGAGGTCGTCGCCGTTCGCCCAGGCGGCGCCCGCGGCGAGGAGGCCGGTGCGGCTGAGCCACGGGTCCTGGATCGAGGCGCAGTCCGGATTGGACATCGTCAGATCCAGCCAGGGGGCGATCAGGATCAGCCGGGCCGGCGGCGGCAGGTGCCGGCCCGGCAGGGTCTGGGTGAAGCCCAGCGCGAGGCCGCCACCGGCGGAATCGCCGACGATCGTCATCGGGGTGGCGTCGGGCGCGGTCACCGCCCGGCGGTACACGGTGGTCAGGAACTCGTAGGCCTCGCGGTAGTGGTGCTGTGGCGCCAGGCCGTAGAGGGGTACCTCCACCCGGACGCCCTGGTCGGCCAGTTGCGAGATCAGGGCCCAGTGCTGGCGGACGATCTCGGAGATGTAGCCGCCGCCGTGCAGATAGAGCGCGCTGCGCTCGGGGCGGCGCTGCCGGGGCGTGATGGTGTAGCAGGTGAAGCCGCCCTCGGTCCGGCGTTCGACGCGGTGCCGGCCGCTGAGCCGAGACGGCGGCAGCGCGGAGCCCTTGGGCGCGCCGATGCGGGCACGGGCGCGCTCGGGCGTGTTCATGCTGCGCAGCGCCGTCATCCGCATGTACAGGCCCACGACGTCCATCTGCAGGCTCATTCCACGATTCCTCTCCGGTTCACGGTGCTCGACGGCCCGGTCGGCGCGCGAACGTCTCGGTCACGAGTGTCGTGACCCGCGGTCGACCTGCCCGGTGATCCGGCGATCGCGCGAAGCATATCGACACCCGGCCGTCCTCGGCACGCACGGTACCCGCTGCTCAGCGGTGGCGAAGCGGCTCACAGCGCATTCGCAGCGACACCCCAGGCAGGTGGAAGTGACAAGGCCCAGGATCGGCATCATGACCGAGACTGTCACGCGCGCCGACGTGCCGCCCGACACCGCCCCCGAGGCCACCTCGTCCCGGCCTCGCTGGGAGCGGCCCGGCCTGGCCCTGCTGCTGATCGGCACCGCCGTCGCCTACTTCTGGCGGCTGACCGCCAACGGCTGGGCGAACGAGTTCTATGCCGCGGCGGTGCAGTCGGGTGCGCGGTCGTGGAAGGCGTTCTTCTTCGGGTCGCTGGATCCGGGCAACATCGTCACGGTCGACAAGACTCCGCTGTCGCTGTGGCCGATGGAGTTGTCCGCCAGGCTGTTCGGGTTCAGCAGCTGGAGCATGCTGATGCCCGAGGTACTGCTCGGCGTGGCCTCGGTGGCGGTGCTGTGGGCGACCGTGCGGCGGCCGTTCGGGCCGGGCGCGGGCCTGCTCGCCGGGCTGGTGCTGGCGCTGACTCCGGTGGCGGCGTTGATGTTCCGGTTCAACAACCCCGATGCGGCGCTGACCTTCCTGATCGTGGCCGCGGCGTGGGCGATGACCCGCGCGCTGGCCTCCGGGCGCTGGCGGTGGCTGGTGCTCACCGGACTGTTCATCGGATTCGGTTTTCTCGCAAAGCAATTGCAGGTGATGCTGGTCGTGCCCGGGCTGGCGCTGGCCTACCTGGTGGCCGGGCCCCGGCGGCTGGTCGTGCGAATCGGCCAGTTGTGCGCGGCCGCAGCGGGTCTGCTGGTCGGCGCCGGCTGGTGGGTGCTGATCGCGCAGCTGTGGCCGGTCGACTCCCGGCCGTATATCGGTGGCTCGGAGGACAATTCGGTTCTCGATCTGACCCTCGGCTACAACGGCCTGCAACGGCTGAGTTCCGACGGCGGCGGGCCGCGCTCCGGCACCCCGGGCATCACCCGGCTGTTCCAGCCCGAACTCGCCGGGCAGATCACCTGGCTGGTGCCCGCGGCGCTGGCGCTGCTGCTGGCCGGTCTGGTGCTGCGCGGCCGGATCGTGACCGGTTCGGTTGCGGTGCAACGTTTCTCGCGGACCGATCCGCAGCGCGCGGCGCTGCTGCTGTGGGGCGGGTGGCTGCTGGTGTCCGGCCTGGTCTTCAGCTTCATGACGGGGATCTTCCACTCCTACTACACGATGACGATGGCCCCGGCGGTCGCGGCGCTGATCGGCGGCGGCAGTGTGCTGCTGTGGCGGGAACGCGAGCGGGTGTGGGTGCGGATCGCCCTGGCGCTGAGCGTGGCGCTCACCGTGGCGACGGCCTGGTCGGTGCTGTCGCGCACCCCGGATTTCTTCCCCTGGCTGCGCTGGACCGTGCTGGTGGCCGGGGTGGCGGCGGCGGTGGCGCTGCTGGTTCCACTGCGCGGCCGGGCCGCCGCGGTGGCGGCGCTGGCGGCGGTGCTCGTCGGCCTGGCCGGTCCGGTGGCCTACACCGCCGACTCGCTGGCCTCCGCCGCCCACGGAGGCGGCGGCACCTCGGCGGGTCCGCGGGTGGCGGGCCGGGGCTGGGGTGGCCCGATGGGACACGGTCCCGTCCGTCCCGGTCAGGGCTGGTCCCCGAACCAGCCCGGCCCGGGTGGTGCTGTCGGCCGCAACGACGCGGGCGACGCCGGTCCGGGTGGCAACGGTGCCTCAGGACCGGGTGCGCCGGGTCAGGGTGGACCGGGTAACCCGGGCGCGCCGGGTGGCACCGGGAATCCGGGTGCGCCGGTCGGGGCCGGAGGCGCGGGTGCGCCGGGTCGGGGTGGACCGGGTTTCGGCGCCACGCCGAGCGAGCGGGTCATCGCGATGTTGCGGGAGAACG
Organism: Nocardia sp. alder85J; assembly: GCF_020176955.2. GTDB lineage: Bacteria > Actinomycetota > Actinomycetes > Mycobacteriales > Mycobacteriaceae > Nocardia. The sequence goes on along the minus strand of NZ_JAIUCZ020000006.1, from coordinate 229,303 downwards.
CCGGTTCCTACACCTGGGCCGGAGCGGCCGTGTCCTCGCATTCGGCCAACTCCTATCAGCTGGAGAGCGAGGTGCCGGTGATGTCGATCGGCGGATTCAGCGGCGGCGACCCGGCCCCCACCCTGGCGCGGTTCCAGCAGTACGTGGCGGAGCACAGGATCCACTACTTCCTCGGCGGTGGCCGCGGTGGATTCGGCGACGACCGCGACACCGAGAGCGCGAAGATCACCGCCTGGGTGCAACAGCACTACACCGCCACCACGGTGGACGGCGTCGCGGTCTACGACCTGACCGCTCCCGCACGCTGATCCCACCGGTGATCCACCCGGCCTCCTCGGGCCCGGTGGATCACCGCGTGGGGGTATCGGCGGTGGGCCGTGTGGTCGCACGGTGACCGATCGTCTTCCGGCAGAAGCGATGCCGGTGTCGTACCGCGGTGGTAGACCAGTGCCATGACAGATGCGGTTGCTGTGGTACCGGCGACGGGCGGGCGGTCGGCGGAGTTCTGGGGATATCTGATGTGGGGCCTGGCCGGCCTCGCGGTCGCGGTGCCGGAGTTGATCGCGGTGTTCCGGATCGCGGACTGGCCGACGATCTCCGCGACCATCGGCCATCTGGAGATCCGGCACTCCTGGGTGCGGCTCGCGGTGGTGTTCGTGATCGTCGTGGTCGCCTATTACGCCGTGCCGCAACTGATCACGAGTCCGACCCGGGCCGGGGTGGTGGGCGGACGGCAGGTCACCGCGAACGGGCGGATGACCACCGATCCCGACGAGGTCCGTTACCAGGGCATGGGCGGGTACCTCGTGCTCGCGATCGCCGCACTGGTGGTCGGTGTCGGGTTCGCCGCCGGCGCCCGGCAGATGCATCCGGGCACCTTCGTCGGCGCGTACGTGCTCTACGGCCTGATCGCGGTGATGTGGGTGATCGTGCCGAGTCTGCTGGCCGCCTTCCGGGCCCGGGAAGTGCCGTTCCCCACCCTGTTCCGCACCATCGGCTACCTGGAGCGCCGCGCGCATCCGCTGGCGGCGGTGCTGTTGGCGCTACTGGTCATCCTGCTACTACACCTGGCGTTCTACCCCTGGCCGCGGGTGCTGTCCTGAGGCCGCCGCGCGGCCCGGCGAGCACCGGACAGTGTCCCGAGGCCGCCGGACGATGTCCCCAGGCTGTCAGGTGGCGACCCGGGCCGCGGGGCGGTGACCCGAGGCCGCTGGGTGGTCGACCCGGCTGTCAGCGGTCTACCGGCAGGGCCGCCGATTCCGGTGCGGTGGTCGTGGGTTCCGGTGTGGCGGTGGTGGATTCGGCCGGGGTGAGCCGGCCGCGCAGGGGGATGGTGGCGGTGATGGCGGCGGCCAGCAGCGCCACGCCGCAGCCGATCAGCAGCCCGGTGTGGAAGCCCGCGGCGGTGGGGATGCTGTGGCCGTGGAAGTTCCGGGTCATCTGGGCCAGGACCGCGCCGATGATCGCGGCCGACACGGCGGTTCCGGCCGCGCGCATGAGCGTGTTGAAGCCGTTGGCGGCGGCGGTTTCCGAATGCGGCACCGCCGCCATGATCAGCGCGGGCATGGCGCCGTAGGAGAACGCCACGCCGGTGTAGATGATCATCGTGACGATCAGCAGCGTCCAGGTGTGGCTGAGCATCACCGTGGAGGCCGCGTAGCCGGTCGCGATGATCAGACATCCGGTCAGCAGGGTGGTCCGGGGCCCGCGCGCGGCCGACAAGCGCGCGCTCACCGGCGACATCAGCACCATCATGATGCCGTTGGGCGCCATCCACAGACCCATGGTCATCATCGACTGGCCCAGGCCGTATCCGGTGGCGAGGGGGAGTTGCAGCAATTGCGGAATCAGCAGCGCCTGCGCGTACATGGCCATCGCGACCACGAACGAGGCGGCATTGGTGAACAACACCTGCGGTCGTCCGGTGGTGCGCAGGTCGACCAGCGGATAGCGGCTGCGCAGTTCCCACCAGGCCCACAGCGCCAGCGCCACGAGCCCCACCGCGATCAGGGTGAGGATGCCGGTGCTGGTCCAGCCCCAGGCGGCGCCCTTGGACACCGCCAGCAGCAGGGTCACCAGGCCGACGCCCAGCCCGATCGCGCCGAGCGGATCGAAACGGCCGTTCGGATCGCCGGTGCCGGTGGACGGGACCAGGGCGACGATGAGGACGCCGATCAGCACGGCCAGCGCCGCGAGGCCCCAGAACAGGACCCGCCAGCTGCTGTTCTCCATCACCACCGCCGCCATCGGCAGGCCCAGCGCCGAGCCGACCCCGAGCGAGGAGCTGATCATGGCGATGGCCGAGCCGACCCGCTCGGGCGGCAGCAGATCGCGCAGCGCGCTGATCCCGAGCGGGACGATGCCGGAACCCATGCCCTGCAGGCTGCGTCCGATGATCATCGGCACCAGCGAACTCGCCAGCGCGCACACCACCGCTCCGGCGATGAGCAGCGCCACGGAGACGAGCAGGATCCGGCGTTTGCCGTACAGGTCGCCGAGCCGTCCGGAGACCGGATTGGTGACCGCGCTGACCAGCAGGGTCACCGTCACCACCCAGGTGGCGTTCGAGCTGCTGGTGTGCAGGATCTGCGGTAGCTGGCCCAGCAGGGGCACCACCAGTGTCTGCGTGAGTGATGCGGTGATTCCCGCGAGTACGAGCACCGTCATCAGGGCGCGGGGGCGGGCCGACGATACGGGCATGGCCATCCTGGTACTTCCCTCTGCCGAGCAACCCTAATTAAAGAGCTACTACACATGGTGTGCATTATGCAAGTCCATGGGCGGAGGCGGCGCTCACGACGGCGCCGCCGACGGCGGGGCCGGCGACGATGTCAGCTCACGTGTCGCGAGGGATCAGTCGTCTTCCCCGGCCTTGGTGTAGCGCTGGAGGTACAGCGGCTCACCCAGCTTCTCGATCAGTTCCAGCTCGGTTTCCAGATAGTCGACGTGGCCTTCCTCGTCCTCGAGGATCTCCTCGAAGATGCGGGCGGAGGTGACGTCGCCGCGCGAGCGCATCAGGTCGATGCCCCGGCGCAGCCGTTCCACGGCTTCCATCTCGATCTGCAGGTCGGCCTTCAGCTGTTCGGGCACGGTCTGGCCGATACGCAGCGGGTTGAGCTTCTGGTAGTTCGGCAGGCCCTCGAGGAAGAGGATTCGATCGGTCAGCGTCTCGGCGTGCTTCATCTCATCGATGGATTCGTGCCGGGTGTGCTTGGCCAGCCGGGTGAAGCCCCAGTTCTCCTGCATCTTGGCGTGCAGGAAGTACTGGTTGATCGCCGTCAGTTCGGCGGTCAGTTGCTCGTTGAGCACCGTGATGATTTCCTTGTCGCCTTCCATGGTTAGCCATCGTGGCACAGGCCACGATGACTGGAGGCGTATGGAGGTCCGTGTCGGGTCAGGCGGCGGTCGGTTCGACCGTGTCGCTGGTGCGCGCGTCGCGCACCAGCTGGGCCAGGCGGGTGGTGCAACTGCCACAGCCAGGCTTCCAGCCACAAGCTCGCTTGACCTGGCCGGTCGTTCCGGCGCCTGCGGCGACGCAGTCGTGGACGTCCGCTTCGGTGACGGCGTTACAGATACAGACGTACATGGCGGGCCTCGGAGCGCATCAGTGGGCAGCTTGGCGAGGTTAGGCTCGTCTTCACGAGGTAAGCCTCGCCTAAATTTATAACATCCCCGAGGTGATGCCCGTCAATAGCCGAGGACAATTTTCTGTCACGATCGCCCGGCGGCCGGGCGGTACCGGCACGTACGGTGGAGTGATGGGACAGATCGGTGAGCTCTTTCCGGGTCCGAAGATCCGCAAGGAGAGCGGGGAGGACGCGGGTACCGGCGACCAGCCGTTCGAGATCGAATCGCTGGATTTGGACCGAGGTGTGATCCGAGTCACTCCACGGCAGGTCGCCCCGCCTCCCGAGGACCGGCCGCAGAGCTGACCTTCGCGACGCTTCAGCGCACGCGGCGGCGGTAGCGGACCGTGCACGGCTGCTGCAACTGCACCACCATCTTGGAGTGGTCGTTGCGGTAGCTGTCCGATGGCTGGGCCATCTCGAACTCCCAGTCGCGCAGCAGGATCGAGAAGATCGCCTTCAGTTGCATCTGCGCGAACGCGGCGCCCACGCAGCGGTGCCGACCGGCGCCGAACGGAATCCAGGTCCACCGGTTGGTCAGATCCTCCTGGCGCGGGTCCAGGTAGCGGCCCGGGTCGAAGCGGTCCGGTTCCGGGAAGTCCTCGGGCAGGCGGTTGGAGATCGCCGGCGTGGCGGCCACCAGATCGCCCGCGGCGATGCTGTTTCCGCACACTTCGAACTCGTCGCGGGCGACGCGCATCAGGATGATCAGCGGCGGATGCAGCCGCAGGGTCTCCTTCACCACCGCGTCCAGCTGCGGAATCTGGCGCAGCGCGTGGAAACTCACGTCCTGCCCGTCCGCGTACAGCTCGTCGAGCTCGGCGGTCACGCCCGCGAGCACCTCCGGATTGCGGAGCAGTTCGATGACCGTCCAGGCGGCGGTGCCGGAGGTGGTGTGGTGGCCGGCGAACATCATCGAGATGAAGATGCCGGTGACCTCGCTGGCGGAGAAGCGCAGCCCGCCCTCCTCGTCCTTGATCGACACCAGCACGTCGAGCATGTCCCGATCGTCCTTGCCCGTGGGCGGATTCGCGATGCGGTTGTTCATGATGCCCTGCACCAGCTCGACCAGTTGCGCGCGCGCCTCGTCACGGCGGCGGAAACTCTCGATGGGGGCGTACGGATCGACGTAGCACAGCGCGTCGGTGCCCTGCTCGAGCTCGTGGTAGAGGTGCGCGAAGCGGCCGTCGAGCTCGTTGCGGAACTTCACGCCGATCAGGCACGCCGAGGACGTGTAGATGGTGAGTTCGGCGAAGAACTCCAGCAGATCGATCTCGCCGGCATCGCCCCAGCGGGCCAGCATCGCGTCCACCTCGCGGGCGATGGTCTCCGCGTGCCCCTTCATGAAATCGCCGCGCAGCGCCTGGTTGTGCAGCATCTCCTTGCGCCGCTCGGGGCTGGCGTCGAACACCACGCCCTCGCCGAAGATCGGCTTCATGAACGGGTACGCGGCGCTCTGGTCGAGCGCCTCGTCGGTGGAGCGGAAGAAGAACTCGTTGGCCTCGGCGCCGGACAGCAGGATGACGTCCTTGTCCGCGAGCCGGAACGAGCCGACATCCCCGCACTCCGTACGCACCCGCTGCATCAGCGCGATGGGGTCGGTGCGGAATTCCTCGAGGTGGCCGTGTTCGTGTTCGCCGCCGGAAACCTGTCGTGGCCGGACCAACGTCATCGTTCGAACCCTCCGTGTGTCATGCCTGTCCACACCCCGTTGGACACCTGTCTGGACGGTACTACAGCCTGACGATCGGGACAAGGGGAGCAGGTCTGCGGGCAACCTCCCGGCCCGGGATCGGGAAAATCGGTGGCATACCGGCATTTCGGCGGGTCGTCGACCGTTCCGATCCGGATGGTCGCAATCCGGGTTCGCCCGCGCGCCCCGGACTAGCGTGGCGGCCATGGGTACTCGTGTTCCGATCGGTGTCGCGGTGTGGCCCGAACCCGGCGTGACCAACGATGTCGCGGACGTGATCGACCAGGTGACCGCCGCGCGGGCCGCCGGGGTCGCGTCGGTCTGGTTCGGACAGCGGTTCGACCTGGACTCGCTGGTGCTGGCCGGGGTGGTGGCCCAGGCGGTGCCGGATATCGGCGTCGGCACCTCGGTGGTGCCGATCAATCCGCGGCACCCGATCGTGGTCGCGTCGCAGGCGCAGACCGTGCAGGCCGCCGCGCACGGCCGGTTCCGGCTCGGCCTCGGCCTGGGCGCCGCCGCCCGCGAGGAGGCCGCCTACGGCCTCCGGGAGCCGAAACCGATTCAGCGCCTGCGGGAATACCTGACCGCACTGCGGCAGCTGATCGAGGACGGCGGCGCCGCCGTCGACGGTGAGCGCCTGCGCGCGCATCCCGCCGGGCCCACCACCGTGCAAGGCGGACAGGGAATCCCGCTGCTGGTGGCCGCCCTGGGCCCGCAGGCGCTGCGGGTGACCGGCGAACTGGCCGACGGCGTCCTGCCCTTCCTCACCGGCCCGCACACCCTGGAATCCCATGTGCTGCCGAGCCTTCAGCGCGCGCGGCCGCAACAGGCCCCGCCGCCCCAGGTCGTCGCCGGAGTGGTCGCCCTGGTGACCGATCGGCCCGACGAGATCCGCGCCCGGGCCGTGGACGCCCTCGCCTTCTACGAGAGCATTCCGTCCTACCGCGCGGCCCTCGATCGCGAAAAGGTAACCCGCGCCGCCGATCTCGCCCTGATCGGCGACGAGGAACAGGTCGCCGCGGGATTGCGGGCCTACGCCGCCGCCGGCGCCACCGAGATCTGGGTCAGCCGCTCCGGACTCGGCACGACCGCCGAATACCACCGCACCACCACCCTGCTCGGCGAACTGTCGGCCTGACAACGGCGAGCCGCGCGGCATCCGGCGGGGTCAGGCGGTTGTGCCCCAGCGGTTGTAGTAGGTGATGTCCTCGACGGCGGGGCGGGCGCCGGGGCGGAAGGTGCCGGTGGTGGTGTAGCCGACGGCGAGCATGGACACCTGCGTCACCTCCGGGGGAATGCCGAGGAGGCGGGCCACGTCGGCCTCGTGCCCGGCGAGGTGGTAGCCGACGATGGTGCTGCCGAGGCCGCGGCTGCGCAGGGCCAGTTGCAGGCTCCACACCGCCGGGTAGACCGAGCCGTAGAAGGCGGTGAGCACCGCGTGCTCGCCGGTGGGTCGTCCCGTCAGACAGGCGACCACGTAGACCGGAATGCGCTCCAGCACGGCCAGCAGATGGCGGCCCGAGGCCAGCGTGCGTTCCGGCAGGCCGGCGCCGTAGGTGTCGAACGACTTCTCGCCGTCGGCCCGGATGATCGGGGCCAGTTGGTCTTTCGTCGCCCGATCGTCGACGACCAGCCAGCGGAATCCGGCGGCGAACGCGCCCGCGATGGGCGCCTGCTGCGCGATGCGCAGGCAGTCGGCGAGCACATCCGGTTCCACCGGGCGGTCCAGATCCAATTTGCGGCGGACCGAGCGGGTGGTGGTCAGCAGGGTGTCGGTGTCCATGGGCGGGTCCCTCCTCGTACTTACTTAGTAAGTCTAGGACGACGGGGCTTACGATGTAAGTATTCGTCGGCGCGGTCGGAGGTGAGGGCTCGTGGTGCGGGAGACGCTGACTCGTCGGCGGGTGCTGCTGGCCGCGCTGGCGGTGGCCGATTCCGAAGGGCCGGAGCGGTTGTCGATGCGCCGGCTCGCGGCGGCGGTGGGCGTCGAGGCGATGTCGTTGTACAACCACGTGACCGGGAAGCGCGATGTGCTCGACGGTCTGGCGAGTCTGCTGTTCGAGGAGATCGAACTGCCCGATCCGGCGCTGCCCTGGGCGGATCGGCTGCGGGCGCTGGCGCACGGCGCGCAGGCGAGTTTCGCCGCTCATCCGGCGGTGGTCGGCCTGCTCGCGGCGGGACAGGCGAATCCGCGGTCGGCGGGGGCGCTGCGGTTCATCGATGCCGTGCTGGGCAGCCTGCTCGAGGCCGGTCTCGACGAGCGGGCGGCGGCCCGGCACTACCGCTCGCTGCTGGGCCTGCTGTTCGGCGGCGCGCTCACCCGCACCGTCGACGTGACGGAATCCCGTGCGGAGGGCGGTGATTCGATCGCCGAGCGGTTCCGCGAGGTGGCCGCGACCGAGCGGTTGCCGCATCTGATGCGGGTGCTGCCCGCGCTGATCGACCAGGACTGTCATCCGGATGTCGGCCACGAGATCGAGATCTTCGTCGCCGGAGTGCGCGCGCGGATTCCGCTCCCGCGCAGTTGAGGCGTGAATTCCGTTGGGCCGCAGCGGGACGGCGACGGTGGCGGCCGTGCGCGCGGCGGCGGCAGCGGCCATGATGGCGGGGTGCTGACCATATTCGACGAGAAGTTCGCCCGGATGCCGTGGCCGGTGCGGGCGCAGCTGCGCGAGGACGGTGGGATGCATCGGGACGTGTTCCAGGGCAATGACGCCGGCGAACTGGCGAGGTTGCGGCGCATCGCGACCGGCGCGTTGCTGCCGGTGCGGGTGGTCTGAGGGGAGAGATCGCCGCGCCGGGGGCGGCCCCTGGCGGGTGGGGCGAGCGTCTTCGATCGCCCCGCCCCTGCTCCGCAATTCGCACGCCGACCTCTCACGGTCGCTGCCCTCCCCTTCGGGGGTAACCACCATCGGCGCGCCAACGCGAAGACGCCGATGAGTATATGATCAGCCACGCGGAGCCTGTCAACTGCTGGAGACATTCGACCAGCCCAGCGAACACGCTGATCGGCGCGATGCCTCCGCTCCCGGGGGTTACGGCCGGTCGCTCCGGACCGCGCATCGGCATTGCCCGGGAACACCCTCCACACCATGGGAATTCCGTCGGTGCATGCGGTGCGCCGCCGCGCGCCCGTTGCGGCCCGGACCCGCCGGTCGACCCCGGAGGTGGCCGGACTTCGGGATCGACCCGGATGCTCGCCGGTCCCGCCGACCTGCGGTCGCGAATCCCCGCAGTTCACAAGGAACGTCGACTACCTGCGCGGATTCGGTAGACGTGTCGAAAGGTACTGTGTATCTGTGCCTTTCGGGGCACCCGAGTCACCCTCCTCGTGATGACGCGGGAGCGCCGGAAGGCTATCCTTGCCGGTGCGGCTGTGGTGTTCGGTATCCCCTTCATCGAACACCACAGCCGTCCAAACAGAACCCGGCCGCCGGTTCGCGGCGAGCGCCGGTTCAGTTCGCGGCGACCACCGGTTGCGGCTGCGGCCTGCCACTGACGGCAGGTGTCGCCACTCCCACCTCGAGGGTGGTCCGGTCCTGGTAGAAGCCGATGTGGTCGCGGATCGCCGCCACCTCCGGATACGGGTCGGAGTACTCCCAGGCGATCGGCTCGGTGTCCTCCGGACGCCGCCAGTACCGCGCGTCGCCCTTGAACGGGCAGCGACTGGTGGTCTCGTCGTCCGCCGCGAGCAGATCGAACCGCACATCCGCGCGCGGGATGTAGAACACGATGCCGTGATCCTGTTCGGCGACCAGCAGCGCCCTGGCGGTGTCGGCCAGCACCGCCCCGTCGTGGGTCACCTGGATGCGATTGCGCACGCGCCGGACGTCGATGTAGTAGTCCGGCCAGTCGACGAAGCCCGAGGGCCGGTCGTTGGTCATGCTTGCCTCCTGTGGTCAGAGCAGGGTGTCGCCACCGGAGGTGGCGCCGTTGCGTTCGAGCAGGCCCCGGATCATGGCGTGCACGCTGTACGAGGCCACCAACCGGCCGTCCTCGCCGAACACGTGGCCGTCGCTCTGGGCCTGGCCACGGCCGGCGTAGGTGGCCCGGGTGACATACAGCAGCCACTGCGAGACATCCGCCGTATCGTGGAACGTCACGGTGGTCATGGTGATTCCGGTGGAGATGCTCCGATGTGCCATCGACTCGCCGATGCCGGTGTGCGGTCGCATCGCCGCGGCGACGGTCCAGTGCGTGGTCGACTGGGTCAGCAGCGCCTGGTGCAGGTACTCGTGCGCGGGGGCGTCGCGGAACTTGGTCCACACGAACAACTCCGGTGGTCCGACCCGGTCCGGGTCGTGGTCGTAGGCGTCGTCGACGACCCGGATGTCGCGGCCCTCCACCACCGCGCCGGGGACGGAATGCGAGCGCAGCCGGTCCGGGGTGTCGACATCCGGCATCGCGATCGAGCCCCGGATCAGGTCGCCGGCGTCGGCGTCGAGCAGCACCACGCCCGAGCAGCGCTGGGTATCCTGTTGCCGCACTTGCGCTTCGACGGTGCTGAAGGTGCGGCCGGTGCGTACCGGGTCCAGGTGCACGGTCAACGGCAGCGAGTGCGCGGCGGCCCGGGAGAAGATCATCGAGGCCGAGACCACCCGCTGGTGCGGGATCTGCTTCGCGGCCGCCACCACGGTCGCGCCGAGCATCTGCCCGGCCTCCACCACGTCGCGGGCCGTGGGGCCGTGGGCGGGCGCCAGCCAGGCGCCGTCACCGTCGGGCTGCACGTCCAGCAGCCGCAGCAGTTCGTCCTGGGTCCAGGGGCGGGTCTGTGTCTGTTCCATCGCAGGCCCCCGCTACTCGCCGATGCGGGTGTGCTGACTGAACTGCGGGATGCCCTCGAACAGGTCCGCCATGCCGGGCACCGCGCCCGCACCGGCCCGCCACTTGCGGTAGGCCCGGTCGTGCTCGAGGCTGGCCCACTCCTCGACGAGGGTGATGCGCTGTTCGTCGGCGTTGTCGGCCAGCAGCGTGACGTTCAGGCAGCCGGGGAAGGCGCGGGTGTCCGGGATGGACTTCGCGAGGGTCTCCCGGGCGGCGGCGACCTGGCCGGGCCTGATCCGCAGCTGGACGATGGCGACGATCGGGGTGTCGGGCATTCTGAGATCCTTACTCTATTCCTACGAGAATAAGATTCTCACAATGTGACGCATTGATCATGCAGTCTGCAACAGCGCACCCGACTCCGGGTCGTACCAGCGGCACGACCGCGCGGGAACCCGCAGCGTGAGCGGGTCGCCCGGGTCGGCGCGGAAGCCCGCCGCGGTCTGTACCTTCACCACCTGGCCCGCGACCTCCGTGGTGAGCAGCGTCGACGCGCCGAGCGGCTCGATCACCTGGAGCCCGGCGCGCAGCATCGGATCGGTGCTCTCCTCGATCACCTCCAGGGCCTCCGGCCGGATGCCCAGCCGCAACTGCCTGCCCTCGAACGCGGCCAGCTCCTCCGGCAGCGGCAGCGACTGGCCGCCGAGGTCGAGCCGCGGCCCGTATTCGGCCGGGGCGACGGTGCCGGTCAAGAAGTTCATCGGCGGACTGCCGAGGAAGCCGCCGACGAACTCGGTGGCCGGCCGGTCGTAGACGTCGGCCGGGCCCCCGGTCTGCGCGATCGTGCCCTCGCGCATGACCGAGATCCGGTGCCCCAGCGACAGCGCCTCCACCTGATCGTGGGTGACGTAGACGGTGGTGATGCCCAACTCGCCCACCAGCTTCTTGAGCTCCGCGCGAAAGGACAAGCGCAGCAACGCATCCAGATTCGACAGCGGTTCGTCCATCAGCAGCAGGTCGGCGTCGGTGACGATGGCGCGCGCGACGGCGACCCGTTGTCGTTGCCCGCCGGACAGTTTCGCGGGGTAGCGATCCAGATACGGGGTGAGTTGCAGCAGATCGGCCGCCCACGCCACCTTCCGGCGCACCTCCTCGGCCGGGACGCCGCGCACCTGCAGGCCGAACCCGATGTTGGCGGCCACCTTCTTGTTCGGGAACACCGCGTACGACTGGAACACCATGGACAGGTTGCGCCGCCGCGGTTCCAGATAGGTGACGTCGCGGCCGCCGATCACGATCTGCCCACTGTCGGGCACCTCCAGGCCCGCGATCATCCGCAGCAGCGTGGTCTTGCCGCAGCCGGACGGGCCGAGCAGCACCATGAACTCGCCGTCGGCGACCTCCAGCGAGACCGCGTCGGTGGCCCGGGCGGCGCCGCCCGGATAGGTCTTGACCAGCTCGTGCAGGATCAACTCGGCCATCGCACACCCCTCATCGCAGCGTGGTACCCCACATGTTCACCAGATAGCGCCGCATCACGAGGATGAACACCAGCGCCGGGACGATCAGCGCGAACCCGCCCGCGAACCGATACGGCGTGGACGCCTCGCCCAGCGCGGTGAGCACCTGCGCGGGCAGGGTGCGGTGGCCCAGGGTCACCAGGGTGGCGCCGAGGATCTCGTTCCAGGACAGCACGAAGGTGAAGATCGCCGAGGCCGCCAGACCCGGCGATGCCAACGGCACCACCACCTTCCACGCCGCCTGCCGCCGGGAGCAGCCGAACACCCGCGCGGCCTCCTCCAGATCCGCGGGCACCGCGACGAAGATGCCCGCGGTGATCAGCACGGTGGTGGGCAGGGCCAGCACGGTGTGCACCAGGGTGACCGCCAGCACCGTGTCGTCGATGTGCAGGTGCAGGAACATGGTGGCCAGCGGCACCGACAGCACCACGATCGGCAGCGCCCGCACCAGCAGCACGAACAGCCGGTAGGCGTCCTTGCCGCGGAAGGCGTAGCGGGCCAGCGCATATCCGGCCGGGGCGCCGACGACCAGCGACCAGAACACGGTGTACAGCCCCACCAGCACCGAATTGCCCAGGGCCGGAAAGGTTCCGGTGGCGTGGAAGAACGACGACAGGGTGTCGGCCGAGAACTGCCGGGGGATGAGAGTTTTCGGGAAGGCGTCGATGCTGTCGCGCGAGGACACCGCCGCGAGTGCGATCAGCAGGATCGGCACCGCCATGAACAGTGACAGTGCGACACAGGCGAACTGCACCCCGGCCGCACGCCACCGGCGGCGGCGCAGCGGGCCGCGGTCGATCGGTGGCAGGGCGGTCATCGCGCCTCCTCCGGGGACCGGATGGTGCGCAGGTACAGCGCCGCGGTGAACAGCGACAGCGCCAGCACCACCAGCGACACCGCACTGGCGACCGCCGGATTCTGGAGGTTCGCGTACCACTGGTAGGTCTCGCCGACCAGCAGCGGGAAATCGCGTCCGGTCAGGGCCTGGGCGACGGCGAACGCCTGCAACGCCAGAATCGTGCGCAGGATCAGCGCCACTTGCAGACTCGGCGCCAGCAGCGGCAGCGTGACGTGCCGCAACCGCTGCCACAGGGTGGCGCCGAAAACCTGTGCCGCCTCGTCGTAGTCGCGCGGGATCAGTTGCACCCCGGCCACCACGATGACGAACACCAGCGAGGTGGCGCGCCAGACCTCGGCGATCACCACCGCCAGCAGCATGGTCCAGGTGTGCTGGTAGCCCAGCCACTGCACCCCGTCGTGGCTGAGACCCAGGCGCACCAGCAGCGAGTTCAGGTAGCCGCGGTTGCCGAAGATCGACAGCCACACCAGTCCCGCCGCCAGTTCCGAGATCGCCAGCGGCAGGCACCAGAGATAGAAATGCCCGGCGATGAACCGCGGCCGCGCCTGCACCAGCAGCGTCATGGCGATGGCCAGCACCAGCTGGATCGGCACCACGATCACGATCAGCAGGATCGTATTGCGCAGTGCGGGCAGGAAATACGGATCGTGGAACAGTCGCGAGAAATTGCCGAGGGTGAAGCCGTGGCCATTGCCGAACGCCTGCGCCACCGCCTGCACCAGTGGCCAGCCGAACAGCGCCAGCAGCAGCACGATCGAGGGCAGCAGCAGGATCCACGGGGTCCGGGAGCGAAGGGGCACGGCTCACACCACCCGGCAGCGCGCGGCGGGCGGATCGGGGGCCCAGCACGGCACCTTCAGATCGTCGAGGATGCCCTGGAGGATCTTGGCCTGTTGGTCGAGTGTGCCGCGAATATCGGCCCCGCCCAGCACGATCGCGCGGAAGGTGTCCTGGAAGACCTTGCTCACCTCACCTTCGCGCTGCCCGAGCCCCACCGGCGGCAGCGATATCAGAGTGCCGGGCGCGGCCTGCTGCCGCCGGACCGCGTCGGCCTCCAGCCGCACCGCCGGTGGCAGATCGTCCGGGATCGCGGTGCTCACCGCCGGGAAGAATCCGTTCGACCGCAGCAGGTCGAGCTGGGTGGCGGGCTGGCTGAACGCGGAGATGGTGCGTTGCGCCAGTTCGGGATCCGGCCCGTGCTTCGGGATCGCCAGCCCGAGCAGCACCGTCATGTACCCCAGCCCCTTCGGCCCGCGCGGCGCGGGAAACATGTGCCAGTTGTTCGGATCCCGATCGGGCGCCTGGGCCAGTCGCACCACGTGATCCCACGCCATCCGCACCTCCCCGGACGCCAGCGGTTCCTGCATGAAGTCGTAGGTGGTGCTCGCCGGTGCGCAGTTGGCCCACAACTCGCGGAAGTACTGCCACGCGGTGACCGCCTCCGCCGACCGGAACGTGGTGATCTGCCCGGCGGTGAACGACGGCAGCAGATAGCCCTGAGTGAACCTGTGCAGCAACCCTTTCGGGCCTGCGGGCAGTCCGAGCATCGGCCGGTTCCCGTTGGCCCGCCGCGCCGCGATCGCCCAGTCCAGGAACCGGTCGTAGGTGAGCGCGTTCGCATCGGTCCCCGGCGGCAGGTGCGCGAGCGCGTCCGCATGCGCCGCGAGCACGTAGGTCGCTGTCGCCCACGGGATGTACCAGGTGCGATCGGTGCCCACCCGGGCCAGTTTCAGATGGTCCGGCGACCATCCCCGCGGCCCCAGATCGGCGATCAGCCCGGTCAGGTCCTGGAGGTAGTCCGGCGCCAGCGGGGCGAGATCCCCGTGCAGCCCGCCCACCATGCCGATCCTGGTGGCTCCCGCCGACACCTGACTGCGGATCCGGGTGGCGAACGGACTCTCCTCGATCGTCACATATCCGACCCCGGGGGCCGTGCGCGCCAGCAGCGACCGGAAATGGCCGACTTCGTCGGTGGGCCGGAATTGGGTGGAAAGAAAGATCATCGACCCGCTACCAGTGGTGGAGAATCCGGTACAGGCGGCGGCCGAGGCCACCGCGACCGATCCCGCCGCGCGCAGCACGGCTCTGCGTGGCAGGCCGGATGCCGACATTCGCAGTCCCCCGGTACTCGACCGTCAGTAGGTTAAGGCGTCAATCTAGGTGCGGTGGACCGCATTGTCAACAAGAGCCAGGGCGGTCGGCTTGCTCGAATTGCCGTGCCCAATTCCCTTTATCGGCAACCTGCCGGAAATGGCCGAATATATTTCTGAAACATTCGTAGTTCTATTCGATCAGGGTGGACCAGATGTGGTCCGGATCGACGCCGGGGTGGGTGCGGGCGGCCTGCCGCACCAGCAGCCGGCCGGTGGCGAGGAGGTGCGCGCGCATCGTCGCGGCGGCGGCGTCGGGGTCGCCGGCGGTGATGGCGGTGACGATCGGGGTGTGCTCGGCATCGATATCGGCGAGGGTGCGGGTGTGGTCGGCGGTGGAGGCGCCGAGCAGGCGGGTGGTTTCGCGCAGGGTGGCGACGATCGCGCGGGAGCGGGCATTGCCGGCGGCCGCCAGGATCAGGTCGTGCAGGCCGAAATCGGTGCGGGCGAAGGTGGATTCGTCGGCCGCGGCCACGGCGTCGCGCATCCGGGCGCGCTGGTCGGCGAGGGAGTGGAGCAGGGCCGGGCCGGGGGTGGCGGCGGCCCTGCGGGCGGCGGGCACCTCCAGGGCCAGCCGGACGGCGAAGATCTCCGCGATCTCGTGCGGTTGCGGGAGCAGGATGCGGAAGCCTTGGCGCGCTTCGAATTTGATCACGCCGACCTCCTCGAGCCGGAGCAGCGCATCGCGAACGGGGGTGCGGGACATGCCCAGGGTGTCGGCGAGCTGATACGCGGAGTACTTGACGCCGGGCCGCATCCGGCCGGCATCGATGGCCGCGCGCACGGCGGCGATCGCCTGCTCCATCCGCCGTCCGCCGGCGGGTGGAAGCGGGCCCAGGTCGAGCTCGCCGTCTGCCACGCCGGTGATCGTAGCATGCTACGAGGTGTAGCATGCTACGAATGATCGATGTTGCCGCGCTGGCCGACCGGTTGCGCCGTGCCGGGGTGGGAGAGGTGCTCGCCGACGGCACGACCCGGGCCGCCTACTCCTCGGACGCCTCCCTGTACCGGGTGCTGCCGCAGGTGGTGGTGCGGCCCCGGCATGCCGACGAGGTGGCGGCGACCC
This sequence comes from Nocardia sp. alder85J, assembly GCF_020176955.2. Taxonomy (GTDB): domain Bacteria; phylum Actinomycetota; class Actinomycetes; order Mycobacteriales; family Mycobacteriaceae; genus Nocardia. The sequence goes on along the minus strand of NZ_JAIUCZ020000006.1, from coordinate 213,625 downwards.
TCGCGGTGTGCCGGGCCGAGGGAGTGCCGCTGACCGCGCGCGGCGGCGGCACCTCGATCGCGGGCAATGCCGTGGGCGCGGGGGTGGTGGTGGATTTCGGCCGCCATCTGAACCGGGTGCTGTCCCTCGACCCGCAGGCGCGCACCGCCGAGGTGGAACCCGGTGTGGTGCAGGCGGTCCTGCAACGGGCCGCGGCGCCGCACGGGCTGCGGTTCGGCCCGGATCCGTCCTCGTACACCCGCTGCACGATCGGCGGCATGATCGGCAACAACGCCTGTGGCAACCGGGCGCTCGGTTACGGGCGCACCTCCGACAACATCGCGGAGTTGCGGGTGCTGACCGGCACCGGTGCGCCGCTGCATCTGGTCGCCGGGCGCACCGAACCGGTGCCGGGACCACTGGCCGACCTGCACGGGGTGGTGCGCGGCGGACTGGCCACCATCCGCACCGAATCGGGGCGGTTCGGCCGCCAGGTGTCCGGCTATGCCCTGGAACATCTGTTGCCGGAGCACGGATTCGACGTCGCGCGGCTGCTCGTCGGCAGCGAGGGGACGCTGGCGGTGGTGACCGGCGCGACGGTACGGCTGGTCGGTGATCCGGCGCATCGGGTGCTGGTGGCGCTGGGTTATCCCGATATCGCCGCGGCCGGCGATGCCGCGCCCGCGGTGCTGGCCTTCGGCCCGGTCGCCTGCGAGGGGATCGACTCGCGCATCGTCGACGTGCTGCGGCAGCGTCGCGGGCCGGATGCGGTGCCGCCGCTGCCGGCCGGTGCGGCCTGGCTGTTCGTGGAGATCGCCGGGGACGAGCGCGCCGAGGTGCTCGACCGGGCGGGCCGGTTGGCGGTCTCGGCGGGGGCGTCGGACAGCCGGGTCGTCGGCGCGCCCGCCGAGGCCGCCCGGCTGTGGCGGATCCGGGAGGACGGCGCGGGCCTGTCCGCGCGCAGTCCCGCCGGGCTGCCCGCGCACGCCGGCTGGGAGGACGCCGCCGTGCCGCCGCACCGGCTGGGCGACTATCTGCGCGATTTCGACGCGCTCATGCGTCGTTTCGAGGTCACCGGCCTGCCGTACGGGCATTTCGGCGACGGCTGCCTGCACATCCGGCTCGACCTGCCGCTGGATCGGCCGGACGGTACCCGGGTCTTCCGTGATTTCCTCACCGCCGCAGCGGATCTCGTCGCGGGTTACGGCGGATCGCTGTCCGGTGAGCACGGCGACGGGCGGGCCCGCAGCGAACTGCTGCCGAAAATGTACTCGCCGGAGGCGATTCGGCTGTTCGCGGCCGTGAAGCACGTGTTCGATCCGGAGAACGTCCTCAATCCGGGGGTGCTGGTGGACCCCCGGCCGCTGGACGCCGATCTGCGGGTGCCCGCCGCGCCGCCGTTGCGGCGGGATCTGGCCTTCGGGTATCACGACGACGGCGGCGACTTCACCCGGGCGGTGCACCGCTGCACCGGGGTCGGGAAATGCCGCGCCGACAACACCGGTACCGGCGGCGTGATGTGCCCCTCCTACCTGGCGACCGGTGAGGAGCAGGACTCCACCCGCGGCCGGGCCCGCATCCTGCAGGAGATGGTCAACGGCACCGCGGTCACCGGCGGCTGGCGGTCGCCGGAGGTGCACGAGGCGCTGGATCTGTGCCTGTCCTGCAAGGGATGTCGCTCCGACTGCCCGACCGGCGTGGATATGGCCGCCTACAAATCCGAAGTGCTGCACCAGACCTACCGCGGCCGCCTGCGCCCGGCCTCGCACTACGCGCTGGGCCGGCTGCCGCGCTGGGCCCGGATCGCCGCGCTGGCGCCGCGAACGGTCAACGCGGCCCTGCGGATTCCCGGTGTGGGCCGTGCCGCGCTGGCGGCGGCCGGAGTGGATGCCCGCCGTGGCATCCCGCCGTTCGCCGCGCGGACGTTCCGATCCTGGTTCGCGGCCACCGCCGGGGAGCGGGCCACGACCGGTGATCCGGTGCTGCTGTTCGTCGATTCGTTCACCGATCATTTCGACCCCGAGGTCGGCCGTGCGACGGTGCGGGTCCTGGAGGCGGCGGGGTATCGCCCGCGACCGGCGCCGGGGCGGCCGTGCTGTGCCCTCACCTGGATCACCACCGGCCAGCTCACCGCCGCGCGCCGGATTCTCGGCCGCACCGTCGACACCCTCACGCCGTACGCCGAATCCGGCGTGCCGATCGTCGGGATGGAGCCGTCGTGCACGGGCGTCCTGCGATCGGACGCCCCGGAACTGCTCGGCGAGGTGGCGGCCCCGGTCGCCGCCGCCACCCGCACCCTGGCCGAGCTGCTCACCGCCCGTGGCTGGGAGCTGCCCGATCTGTCCGGGACTTCGATTGTGGCGCAACCACATTGCCATCACCACGCGGTCATGGGATGGGACGCCGACGAGAAGCTGTTGCGCGCGGCCGGGGCCGAGGTGCAGCGGCTCGGCGGATGTTGCGGCCTGGCAGGCAATTTCGGTGTCGAGAAGGGGCACTACGAGGTCTCGGTCGCCGTGGCCGGGGCGCAACTGCTGCCCGCCGTCGCGGCCGCCGGCCCGGACACGCCGATCCTCGCCGACGGGTTCTCCTGTCGCACCCAGCTGGCCGATCTCACCGATCGGCGGGGGACGCATCTGGCCCGATTGCTGGCGGATCGGCTGGCGCCGTAGCGATTGCGGGTGTTCGCCCACGGCGTAGCGGCGACCGGCTGCTGTCAGGTTAACCTGGCAGATATGGCAGACAACAGCAGGTGGGGCGAGGGCGGTGCGGCCTGGAAACGGCTGACCGGCCGGCGCGCGGGCCCGGGGACCGGTGCGGAGGCACTGGCCGCGCTGGACGAGGTCGTCACGGTGCGGCGGGCATTGGATCAACTGGAGCTGCACGCCGTTCGCGCGGCGCGGCAGCACGGGCAGAGCTGGACGGAGATCGCCACCTATCTCGGCGTGACGCGGCAGTCCGCGTGGGAACGCTGGCGCGATCTCGACCAGACCCTGGCCACGGAACAGGCGGCGCGCGAGGCGGTCGGTGCGGTGGCCGGATCCGCCCGGGAGCGGCGGCGGTCGGCCACGGTCACCGTGCCCGGCGTGATCGGGAAGTCCTGGGCCGATGCCCGGATCGCCCTGGAAAAGGTGGGCCTGGCCGCGGTGAGCGCCGAGGCCGGCACCCCCACCCCGGATCCCGCCGAGACCGGATGGATCGTCACCGACCAGAGCCCGGAGGCAGGTGCGAAGGTGCCCCCGCGATCGATCGTGCAGCTGTGGCTGCGCCGCGACGACGGGCCCGGTGGTGTCCGGGAACCGCGGCGTCCCGGCCCCACCCCGCGGTCGATGCGCGCGGCGCTGCCGGAGCCCTCGGGGGAGTCGGTGGGCTGAAACCGCCCGTGCGACAACGATGCGGCGGCGCCGGGACGGTGCCGTGGCGCGCGCCGGAATGAATTGTGCCGCAGGCGATCCCGGCCGATTACGGTTCGTGGCGGTCGAGCAGGGCGCGGAAGTCGGCGGGGAGGTCGAAGGTCATCCGGTCGTCCTCGTGCTGGGTGAGCTGCGTCAGTTCGCCGCGGCGCCACCAGTACAGGTGTGGGCTGACCAATCCGGGGGTGTCGACGTAGCCGCGGATGGTGAAGTCGGTCATGTCGTGCACGGCCGGCGCGAAAGGTGTTCCGTCCAGCGGCCGGAACACCAGCTGGGTGCGATTGGGCATCGTCACCAGCACGCCGTCGTCGCCGAACGGCACATTCATCCGGGAGAGCAGCTCGTCGAGGATCAGCACCCGCGAGGCGGTGAAGTACGAGTCGTCCACCACCGCGTGGAACCAGCCGCCCTCCCGGCGGCCGAAGGTGTGCCGCTCCGGAATCGGCAGGCCGCGCAGATTCTCCATGGCGCGCGGCCACAGCAGGTCGAAGCCGCCGAGTTCCGCGACGGCGGTGTCGGGCATGGTGGTGACGGTGTCGGGCCGGTCGAGCGCGAGGACCACCCACAGGCCCTCGGCGACCTCGGGCCCGTACCGGAACTCCTCCCGGTACTGCATCTGGAAGTCCGGCACCACCCGCGGATACATCGTCGGCAGCAGTTCGTCGACGGGCAGATCCATCGGATCCGAATCGCGTTCGGCGAACAGCCGGTCGAGATGTTCGCCGATGAGAGCGGGCCAGGCCCCCGGATCGCCGCCGTAACTGTGGCAGTAGGCGGCGATGTTGTAGAAGCCCAGCTGGGCCCCGTCCATGGTGGTGAGGTGGGTTTCGGACACCACGCCCTCGATGCCGCGCTCCGCCAGCACTTCTCGCATCGTCGCGCGGAAACGCCTGCCCTCGTCGGCGGAGAGGAAGGAGAACGCGGGGTCACGCGGATCCGTACCCGGATCGCGGCGCTGTCTTCTGCCGAACCAGCCCACGCCTGCCTCCACTCCGGAAGAACAACGCCGACAGCCTAACTCGCGCGCCAAGGCCCGAGGAATCCGGCGCGGCCGCCGTGGCCGGGACAGCACCGGTCCCGGCGGCGGATGTCCCGCTACGGGTCGCGCCGGCAACCCGGGGGTTGCCGTTCTGCGGAACGGTACTCCGGCGGCGGCCGTCCCGCGCGCCGAATACCGGCGTCCCGGGACCGCGGCGGGCCCGGTGAAGACCTCTACCGCTGTTCGCGGATGCGCTCGCCCGGCCCTGTTGCCGCAGTTGAGCAGCGTTTGCCGCGAATTGCTCCCGGGTACTCTTTCGTGGCCGACTGGCGCGGGTGTGCTGGACTGGCTATGCTCATCCGCGGCTCGAAACTGCTTGTCGGTCCGCTTGTTTGGGTTACCTCGGAGATGCGGATAGGTCCAGGGAGGCTGTGCCATTTCCCTTGGCGAGTGTGGAAGTGCGGAAGGTGTCACAGTCATCTAATCCGCCGGAGGATGAACGCCGCAACGCTGTTGCGCAGCGGCGCAATCCGACCGTTCCGGTTTTGCTGGGCGTCACGATCGTGACGGCGAGTATCGCGGTGTGGTCGGTTCTCATCTCACCGGCAAGTCTTCGGATCCCTCTGGCGATCGGTCTGGGTGCAGCAGCCGTCATCGTCTCGGTCAGCGTGAGTCTGGCCGTACACAACGTGGTCAAGGTTGCGCGCGCCCGCGCCGAGACCGAATGGTATCGCGAGCAGATCGGGCTGGCTCGCGTCGTGGTCGAGCAGGCCCGCATGGACGCCGATCTCGCGCGGGTCGACACCGAGCGGTTCCGCATAGATGCCGAGCGCTCGGCCCAGGCCGTCGCGATCGATACGGCCACCCGGCTGGCGGCCGCCGACGAGAACGTGGCCCACTACGCCCGCGAGGCGCACCTGAACGAGAATCGGCGCTCCGCCGCGGTGGCCTCGTTCGCGAGCGCGGCCGGCCGGATGCAGGCCATGATGACCAGCATGCTCGCGGAACTGCGCGAGATGGAGCATCGGCACGGCGATCCCGCCGTCCTCGCCGATCTGCTGGAGCTGGACCACCGCACCGCGCAGGCGGGCCGGCTGGCCGACAGCGTGGCGGTGCTCAGTGGCGCCCGTTCGGGCCGGCGCTGGGCGAAACCCATTGCGATGGAATCCATTCTGCGTGGCGCCATGGGCCGGGTCGCGGGCTATCAGCGGGTCCGGCTGCGTGCCGTCGCCGATGTCGCGGTGCTCGGTCACGCCGCCGAGGGCGTGATGCACGCGCTCGCGGAGCTGATCGACAACGCCTGCAACTTCTCGCCGCCGACCACCGAGGTACACGTGTACGCGGCGGAAGTGCCCGCGGGCGTGGTGGTCACCATCGAGGACAGCGGCCTGGTGATGAGCGAGTCGGCTCTGCGCCGGGCCGAGCAGGCCGTGTCCGGCAGCACTCCCGGCGGCCGGGACCTGTCCTCGCTCACCGGAACCCGGCTCGGCCTCGCCGTCGTCGGGCACCTCGCGCGCAAGCACACGCTGACCGTGTCGTACCGGCCGTCCGCGATCGGCGGCACCGCCGTGGTCGTGGTGGTCCCGCGCGAACTGACCGCCCGGCTCGATCGGACCCCCGGTGCGACCACTGTGCTGGCGCTGCCCGCCGCCGGTGTCACGGTGGCCGCGGCCCCGCGCGGGAGCGCCGGATCCATTGCGCCCGCCCCGATTTCGGCCACCACCACGGCGCAACTGCCGGTGGCCACCGATGCCCGGCTGCCGAAGCGCCGCCGCGGCAGCACGCTCGCCGCCGTACATCCCGACGGTCTGTCCAGCCCCGCCGGAGCCGAGAACGTGGTGCTGCCACCGTCTCCGGCCCGGCCCGATGCGCTCGGAGCCTTCCAGCGCGCGGTGACCGGTCGTGACATCGACGCCGCGGCCGCCGTATCCCCCTCTGTCGCCGTGGAGAACGATTGATGACGACATCCGCCACCTCTCAGCTCAGCTGGCTGCTCGAGCAGTTGCTGGCTCGCACCCCGGAGACACGGCACGCGCTGCTGTTGTCCAGCGATGGGCTGAAAATCTGCCACACGCCGGAATTGTCGATCGACAAGGCCGATCAGCTGGCTGCCATCTCCGCCGGCATCCAGAGCCTCGCGCACGGCGCCTCCGCCGAATTCGGCGACGGGCGCAGCGGGGTGCGGCAGTCGATGACCGAGTTCTACGGCGGCATCCTGTTCATCGTCGAGGCGGGACAGGGTGCGCACATCGCCGTGGTCGCCGCGGAGGATGCGGACGCCGGTCTGGTGGGCCACAACATGCGGGAACTGGTGGAGCAGCTCAGCGAGCACCTGGCCGCACCGCCCCGGGCCGAGGGTGAGATCGTATCGTGACCAGGGCCGGACGCGACGACGCCCCGGATCGGCTGTACACGCTGACCGGAGGTCGCAGCCGCCCGGACACCGATGCCTTCGATCTGGTGACTCTCGTCGTCAGTGAATGTGATCCCGTACCAGGTATGCCGTCGGAGCAGGTGAAGATCCTGGGCATGTGCCGCGCTCCCACCGCCGTGGTGGAGATCGCGGCGGAACTGCGACTACCCGTCGGTATCACGATGGTTCTGCTCTCCGACCTGTTGCTCGCCGGGAAGATCACCGTGCGGCATCCGAAGACCGGCCACAATGGCCCCGGTGCACAGCCGAATTCGCTGTTCGACACCGCCATGCTCGAGAAGGTGCTCGTTGGACTCCGCAACCTTTGACCCCCGGCCCGCGCGGTCCGAGGCGCCGTTGCTCAGCACGGCCGACCGGGGCCTGAAGATCGTCGTGATCGGCGGCTTCGGCGTCGGTAAGACCACTCTGGTGCGTGCGGTGAGCGAGATTCGCCCGCTGGACACCGAGGCGACGATGACCGACATCGGCGTGGGCATCGACGATCTGTCGGCGGTGCCCGAGAAGGCCACCACCACGGTGGCTTTCGACTTCGGCCGGATCACCATCGACGCCGAGCACGTGCTGTACCTGTTCGGTGCGCCGGGCCAGGAACGGTTCTGGTTCCTGTGGGACCGGCTGTTCACCGGTGCGCTCGGCGCCATCGTGCTGGTCGACCAGCGGCGGATCGCCGACTCCTGGTACTCCATCGACCGCCTGGAGCATCAGGGCATTCCGTTCGTGGTCGCGCGCAACAACTTCGGCGGCGCCACCCAGACGCTCAACGATATCCGCGACGCGCTGGACCTGGATCCCCAAGTGCCGCTGATCGATTGTGATGCCCGGTCCCGGAATTCCGGGAAACAGGTGCTGATCGCGTTGGTGGAGCACCTTTTCGCGGGCGCCACGCGCCGGCGGGAACAGTCGGCCCATCCGGTCGGCCCCGCGTACCACTACGGCTCGGAGGTCGTCTCGTGAGTGCACCCGATGTCGCGTCGAACCACGTCGGCGGCTGCCCCGCCGGCGGGCGGCCGGTGCCGTTGTCCGGCCCCGTCTTCCATACCGATCCACACCAGCTGTACGGCCAGATGCGCCGGGAGCACGGACCGGTGGTGTCGGTGGAACTGCCCGGCGGCATCCCGGCCTGGCTGGTGATCGGCTATCGCGAACTGCACCAGGTGCTCAGCGATCCCGAGCTGTTCCCGCGGAACGTGGCGCTGTGGAACCAGTGGCCGAACATCCCGCCGGACTGGCCGCTGCTGCCGATGGTGGGCCAGCCGATGCCCTCGATCTATTTCACCGCGGGCGCCGAGCACCGGCGGCACGTGACCATGGTGGAGCCCGCGCTGGAGGCGGTGGATCCGTTCGAATTGCGCCGCGTCACCGAGGAATTGGCGGACCGGCTGATCGATCTGTTCTGCGGCCGGGGCGAGGCCGACCTGATCGCCGCCTTCGCCGAGCCGCTGCCGGTGTACGCCATCGGCCGCATCGTCGGCGTCGCCGACGAGGACGTCCCGGATCTGGCGTGGACGATGAAGGCGCTCGCCGACGGCGGCGCCGATGCCCTCACCGCGCATCAGCGTTTCGGTGAGCACACGCAGAAACTGGTGGCCGCCAAGCGCAGTCGGCCGGGCAACGACGTGACGACCCGGATGTTGCAGTACCCCGGCCAGTTCACCGACGAGGAATACGCGCTGGATCTGATGGCGATCCTGGCCGCCGCCCACCTGACGACGGCGGACTGGATCGGTAACTCGGTGCGGCTGATGCTGGTCCAGGACCGCTTCGCGGCGGCCTTCGGCGGCGGCCGCAACAGCATCGCGCAGGCGATGAACGAGGTGCTGTGGGACGACGTGCCCTCCCAGATCCTGGCCGGCCGCTGGGCATCCCGTGACACCCGGCTCGCCGAGAAGGTGATCCGGTCCGGGGACATGCTGCTGCTGGGTCTGGCGGGAGCCAACACCGACCCGCACATCCGGCAGAACCTGGACGACCGCGGGCATACGGCCTACACCGGCAACAACGCCCACTTCGGTTTCAGCTACGGCGAATACCGGTGCCCCTTCCCCGCGCAGCAGATCGGCGAGATCATCGCGCGGACCGGCCTCGAGGTGCTGCTGGACCGGCTGCCCGATATCCAGCTCGCGGTGTCGGAGGCGACGCTGGCGCGCCGGCCCTCGGTGTTCCAGGGCGGAATGACCTCACTACCAGTTCGTTTCACCGCAGTGCGCCCGCTCGGAGGTCTACAGTGAGTTCGACATGCCCGTTCAGCGAGACCATCTCGATCGATCCGATGGTCGGCGATCTGCCCGGTGAGACGGAGCGACTGCGCGCCGCGGGCCCGCTGGTCTGTATCGACCTGCTCGGTGTGCCCGCGGTGACCGTGACCGATCACGCGCTGGCCCGGCAGTTGCTGGTGGACACCCGCCTGGTGAAGGACATCAACTCCTGGGGCCTGTGGCAGTCGGGGACGGTGACCTACGAGTGGCCGCTGATCGGGATGATCGACGCGGGCCGTTCCATGTTCACCGTGGACGGCACGGAGCACCGGCGGCTGCGGATCAAGACCACGCAGGCGCTGTCGCCGCGGCGGCTGGAACAGTTGCGTCCCACCGTCGAACGCCTCACCGCGGAACTGCTCGACGATCTGGCCGCGGCCGGAGCCGGCGGCGCGACAGTGGATCTCAAGCAGCTGTTCGCCTATCCGCTGCCGATCCGGGTGGTGGGCGAGCTGCTCGGCGTCGATCGCGTCGATCACCCGATGCTGCTGGATTCCTACAAGAAGTTCTTCTCGGTGCTGACGCCGCAGGACGAACGTCTCGCCATCATCGCCGATCTGGACACCTACTACCTGGATCTGATCCGCAAGCGCACCGCGCTGCCCGGTGACGATCTGCTGTCGGCGCTGATCCTGGCCGAGGAGGGCGGCGAGCGGCTGACCGAGGAGGAGGTGCTGGGCAACCTGAAGGCGCTGGTGGCGGCCGGGCACGAGACCACGGTGAGTCTCATCCTGAACGCGGTGCGCGCCTTGGTGTCCCGGCCGGAGCAACTGCGACTGCTGCGCGACGGTCAGGCGGACTGGAAGCAGGCGGTGGAGGAGACGCTGCGCTACGAGAGCCCGTCGACGCATCTGCTGATGCGCTTCGCGACCGAGGACATCCCGGTGGGGGACGCGGTGATCGAGCGCGGCCAGGGCGTGGTGATGTCGTATCGCGCGATCGGCCGGGACACCACCGTGCACGGGGTGGACGCCGACGAATTCGACGTCGAGCGGCCGAGTGCGAACCGGCACTTGGCCTTCGGCTACGGGCCGCACGTGTGCCCGGGTGCGGGACTGTCGCGCCTGGAGGGCAACGTCGCCCTGCCCGCGCTGTTCGAGCGATTCCCCGATCTGCGACTGGCGGTGCCGGCGACCGAGATTCGGAACCTGCCGGTGATGACCCAGAACGACATCGCGGAATTCCCCGTGCAGTTGAGCTGATCTTCTCGACTCGGTGTCCGTCGTACCGACCGGTGCGTCGGATATCGGAATAGTGCGCGCGAGCCCGGTAGCTTTCGAATAGCCTATGGCCTGTGTACGATCCCGCATCGTCGGTGGATTCGGGCCGGGCTCCGATTCCGTTGTTCGGCCCACGCTTCCTGAACGACCCCCAGGGCCTCTATCGCGAGATGCGCCGTGATCACGGTCCGGTGGTGCCGGTCGAGCTACCCGGTGGCATACCCGCCTGGCTGGTGATCGGCTATCGGGAATTGCACCAGGTCACCAACGATTCGGAACTGTTCCCGCGAGACGCCGCGCGGTGGAACCAGTGGCCGAACGTCCCGCCGGACTGGCCGCTGCTGCCCATCCTGCCGGTGTCCCCGTCCCCGGCGCTGGCCGACTCGACGCACCGGTCCCAGGCGAAGACCATGGACGCCGCGATGGAGACCATGGATCCGTTCGCGTTGCGGCGCGACTGCGAGGAGCTGTCCGATCGGCTGGTCGACGGTTTCTGCGGGCGGGGCAGCGTCGATCTGGTGGGCTCGTTCGCGGAGCCGTTACCGGTGCTGGCGCTGGCCCGGCTGGTCGGCCTGCCGGACGCCGAGGGACTGGAACTGCTGCGCTCGATGGAGGTGATGGGCGACGCCGGGCTGGAGGCCCAGGCGGGCTACGCCCGGCTCGCGGAGAGCATGCGGCAACTGGTCGCGCACAAGCGGGACCGGCCGGGCCCGGATCTGGCGACGGCATTGTTGCAGCAGGGCAACTATTCCGAGGAATCCTGCGGGATGACGCTGATGTCGGTGCTGTTCGCGGGCCACATCACCACCGCCGACTGGCTGGTCAACTCGTTGCGGCTGATGCTCACCGACGATCGCTTCGCCAACGCGTTCGGCGGTGGCCGGCGCAGCATCGGGCAGGCGATGAACGAGGTGCTGTGGGAGGACACTCCGACCCAGATCCTCGCCGGGCGCTGGGCGGTCCGTGACACCCGGCTGGGCGACAAGGTGATTCGCGCCGGCGATCTGCTGCTGCTCGGGCTGGCCGCCGCCAACGCCGATCCGGATGTGCGGCAGTTCACCGAGGCCGAGCCGATGAGTCTCGGCAACAGCGCGCATTTCGGCTTCGGGCACGGCGAATACCGTTGTCCCTACCCGGCACAGCAGATGGCCGAGACCATTGCCCGCACCGGCATCGAGGTGCTGCTGGATCGGCTGCCGGACATCGACCTCGCCGTCGCGCCGGAGGCCCTGGTGCGCCGCCCGTCCCCGTTCCTCAGCGGGATGACCGCGCTGCCGGTGCGTTTCACGGCGGTGCGGCCGCTGAACGACTGAATTCGGGGCACCCCGAATCGCCGTGCGCCGAATCATTGTGGCGAGCGGCTCGTCGTCCGATAGTTCCGGGAGGCGGTACCGGAGGAGGATGGCATGAGTGAACAGCCGCGGTCGGGCACACAGGCGGTGGATCGGGCGATTCACGTGCTGAACTGTTTCGCGGGCTCGGATCCGGTGCTGTCGGTGAGCGAGCTGGCCCAGCGGGCCCGGCTGCCGGTGAGCACCACGTATCGGCTGGCACAGGCGCTGGTACGTGGCGGCCTGCTGGAACAGGACGCGGCCACCGATCGCTACCGGGTCGGTAGCGGACTGGCGGATCTGGCCGGACCGGCGCTGGCGCGACTGGGTTTCGACACCGTCGCGCAGGCCGGGATCGAGGCGGTGGCCCCGCACGTCTACGCGCTGGCCGCCGGTATCCGGATCACCGTGAACCTCAATGTCGCCGACAAGACCGAGGCGGTGTCGGTCCTCCAGGCGCGGCCACCGGTGTGGTTCTGCGCCAACCAGGTTCAGACCGCCCGGCGGCCACTGCACGCCAGCGCCCCCGGGCGCGCGATGCTGGCCTTCGCCCCGGGCGACCGGATGCCCGCGCCGCTGCGGGAGAGTCTGCACGGGGTGCGCCGGACCGGATTCGCGGTGGAGGAGATCGACGCGGCCGAGCCGGTCCGCACGGTGGCCGTGCCGATCCTGAGCCAGGATCGCCAGGTCTGGGGATCGCTGAGCATCCAGGCCCGATCGATCCGGCTCAACGACGAACTGGTGCGGACCGTGGTGCCCGCCATGCGGCAACTGGCCGGGCGATTGGGCCCGTATTTTCATACCGCGGTCGCCACGGCGAACACTGCCGACGAATTAAAATCACCCTGATTTCCACAGCGTGAAAAGGCTATTGCCCGGCGCTCGAACCGCCCGCACGATGGAATATACGGCGAGTACGTCGCCGCTGTCGTCCACATGGTTCAGGAATGGGCATGCTCGAATATCTCGGAACTTCCGCACGAAGAAGAAAACTGTACCGCGCCGTATACGCACTGCTGGCCCTGTGCCTGATCGCGGGATCGGCCGCGGCGTGCGGCAAGGGTGACTCGGGCGCCACCGCCGACGGCCGGACGATCATCCGCTATCAGGGCACCACCGGTCAGGTCGCGCCCTTCGAACTCGCCGCCGATCTCGGTTACTTCTCGAAGATCCAATTGCATTGGGAAGGCGACACCACCAGCGGGCCGGCCAATATCCAGGCCGCCGCCACGAAACAGATCGAATTCGGCAGCGCGTTCAACGGCGCGGTGGTGAAATTGGCCGCCGGCGGCGCGCCGATCACCTCGGTGCTGTCGTCCTACGGCGCCGACGACCAGTCGTTCACCGGCTACTACGTGCGCGACGACTCCGGGATCACCAGCGCCCGCGACCTGATCGGCAAGAAGGTCGGGGTGAACACCCTCGGCGCGCACCACGAGTTCGTCACCCGGGAATGGCTGCATCAGCAGGGCCTGAGCGAGGCGGAGATCAAGCAGGTGCAGCTGGTGGTGTTGCCGCCGGTCAGCACCGAGGAGGCGCTGCGCAAGGGGCAGATCGACGTCGCGGCGCTCAGCAGCGTCTTCCGCGATACCGCGATCGCCCGTGGCGGCCTGCACCCGCTCTACACCGACAAGGATCTGTTCGGGCAATTCGACTACGGCACCTTCGTCTTCCGCAAGGATTACATCGCCGCGCACCAGGACGCCGTGCGGGATTTCGTGCAGGGCACCGCGCGGGCGATCCGCTGGGCCCAGGTCACGCCGCGCGATCAGGTGGTCGCCCGTTTCACCGACATCATCACCAAGCGCGGCCGGAACGAGAACCTGGAACTGCTGAAGTACTACCGCAGCACCGGAATTCCGGTACCCGGCGGGGTGATCGCCGATCGGGAACTACAGATCTGGATCGACTGGCTGGTTCGCAACGGCGAACTGCCGCAGGGTAAATACAAGGCCACCGATCTGTACACCAATCAATACAATCCCTATGCCAACGGGACCTATTCGCCGACCGCCGGTCCGACCGGTGAGGCGGTGGCGAAATGACGACCGCGATCCGGCCCGCCGGGCCCGTGAAACTGTCGATCTCCGGTGTCGGCAAGGAATTCCCCGTGCGCGGCGGATCCGGTCCGATGCACGCCTTGCAGGACGTGTCACTGGAGTTGCGTACCGGCGAATTCCTGGTGCTGGTCGGCCCCAGCGGATCCGGGAAATCGACGCTGCTGGACCTGCTCGGCGGCCTGGCCGCGCCGAGTTCCGGGCAGATCCTGCTGGACGGGCGGCCGATCACCGGGCCCGGTCTGGACCGGGGCATCGTCTTCCAGCAGTACGCCTTGCTGCCGTGGCGAACGGCGCGCGCCAATATCGAACTGGGCTTGGAAGCCAAAGGGATTCGGCGGCGGCAGCGGCGTGCGATCGCGGACGAGTACTTGGATCTCGTGGGGCTCGGTGGTTTCGGTGATCGCTATCCGCACGAGCTGTCCGGCGGGATGAAGCAGCGGGTCGCCATCGCGCGCAGCCTCGCCTTCGACCCGGAGGTGCTGCTGATGGACGAGCCCTTCGCCGCCCTCGACGCTCAGACCCGGGAATCGTTGCAGGACGAGCTGTTACGGATCTGGCGCAGTACCGGGAAGACCATCCTTTTCATCACCCACGGCATCGACGAAGCGGTGTACCTGGGACAGCGGGTGGCCGTGCTCACCTCGCGACCGGGCCGGATCAAGGCGGAAGTGACCATCGACATCGTCCGCGAGGGTGACGATGTCCGGTCCAGCGAGCAGTTCCGCCGGTTGCGGCACGAGATCTGGTCGTTGTTGCAGAGCGAGGTCACCCGGGCCCAGGGCCTGGAGCGGCTGGCGGTATCGGCGGGGACCGGCGCGGCCGGACAGTGACGGAGGAATCATGTCGAGTGTTGTTCAGATCATCGCCTTCGAGACCGATCTCGCCGAGGCGGGCATCCCCGGGACCCGGCCCGGCCCGGTGACCACCCTGGTCACCGAATCATCGCAGACAGCAGTACATTCCGAGGCCGCGGCGGTCCGCCGAAACGCGCTGCGCCGCGGCGTCGCGGTGGTGTTGCGGCTGCTGTGGCGCATCGTCAAGCCGTTGCTGGCGATCGCGGTGTTCGCCGGGATCTGGGAGCTGGCGCCGCGGCTGGGCCTGGTCGACGAGGTGTTCCTGCCGCCGTTGTCGACGGTGCTGGGATCGTTCGCGGACCTGGTCCGCAACGGCGAGATGGCCGACAACGTCGAGGCCAGCCTGGCTCGCTCGCTGGTCGGCTTCGTGCTGGCGGTGGCGGTCGCGGTGCCCGTCGGCGTGGCCATCGCCTGGTACAAGCCGATCGCCGAATTCCTCAGTCCGCTGCTGGAATTGTTCCGCAACACCGCCGCGCTGGCGTTGCTGCCGGTGTTCGTGCTGATCCTCGGGATCGGGGAGACGTCGAAGATCGCGCTGGTGGTGTACGCCGGCTTCTTCCCGATCCTGCTCAACACCATCAACGGTGTCCGCACGGTCGACCCGCTGCTGGTGAAGGCCGCTGTCTCCCTGGGGTTCTCACCGCTGCGGTTGTTCGCGAAGGTGATTCTCCCGGCCGCGGTGCCGTCGATCTTCACCGGCGTCCGGATGGCCGCCGCCTCGTCGATCCTGGTGCTGATCGCGGCCGAGATGATCGGCGCCCGAGCCGGACTGGGCTATCTGATCACCGCCGCGCAGCAGAACTTCCAGATTCCGCAGATGTACGCCGGGATCCTCGCGATCTCGCTGGTGGGTCTGCTGTTCAACGCCGTCCTGGTCGGCATCGAACGCCGGCTGTCCCGCTGGCGCAACTGATCCGGCCATCGCACCACTCGACCCGAGGAAGCACGAACCCCGATGACACACGAGAAGACCCTGCACATCAACGCCTTCCTGATGGCCGTCGGCCATCACGAGGCGGCCTGGCGGCACCCGCGGACCCGGGCGCACCGGGTGCTGGATGTCACGCACTATCAGGAGCTCGCCCGGATCGCCGAGCGCGGCCGGTTGGACTCCATCTTCTTCGCCGACAACCTCGCCGTCGGCGCGTATCCGAAGCGCAACGTGCACACCGTCTTCGAACCGATCACCCTGCTGTCGGCGATCGCGCCGGTCACCGAGCGGATCGGCCTGATCGCGACCGCGTCCACCTCCTATCACGAGCCGTACGCGCTGGCCCGCGCCTTCTCCTCGCTGGATCACATCAGCGGTGGCCGCGCGGGCTGGAACATCGTCACCTCCGGCACCGAGGCCGAGGCGTTCAACTTCGGCCACGAGGCGATTCCGGAGCACGCCCGCCGGTACGCCCGCGCGGAGGAGTTCGTCGACGTCGCCGAGAGGCTCTGGGACAGCTGGGAATCCGATGCCCTGGTGCTGGACGAGGCGGAGGGGGTGTTCGCCGACCCGGACAAGGTGCACACCCTCGACTATGTCGGCGAACGGTTCCGGGTGCGCGGGCCGCTCAATTCGCCGCGCAGCCCGCAGGGCCGGCCGCTGCTGGTGCAGGCCGGATCCTCGGAGGACGGTAAGGAATTCGCCGCCCGGCACGCGGAGGCGGTGTTCACCGCGCAGCAGACCCTCGCCGAGGGGCAGGCGTTCTACCGGGATCTGAAGGGCCGGTTGGCCCGTCACGGCCGCGGCGCCGACGAGTTGAAGGTGCTGCCCGGCCTGGTGCCGTTCATCGCCGGTACCGAGGCGGAAGCTCGTGCCCTGCAACAGGAATTCACCGATCTGATCTCGCCGGACTACGCGCTGCGGCAGTTGTCGGGCCTGCTCGGTACCGATCTCACCGGTTATCCGCTGGACCGGCCGTTGCCGCCGCTGCCCGACGAGAGCGCCGTCGAGGGCCAGAAGAGCCGCTTCACCCTGGTGAAGCAGCTGGCCGCGGGCCGGGAACTCACCGTCCGCCAGCTGATCGGCGAACTCGGTGGCGGACGCGGGCATCGGACGCTGGCCGGTACTCCCGAACAGATCGCCGACGATCTCGAGAGCTGGTTCGTCGGCGGCGCCGCCGACGGCTTCAACATCATGCCGCCGTATCTGCCGGGCGGACTGGAGGATTTCGTCGAACAGGTGGTGCCGATCCTGCGGCAGCGCGGCCTGTTCCGCACCGAGTACACCGCCACCACGCTGCGCGGCCACTACGGACTCGCGCCCGTCCCCAACCGATTCGCCGACGCGGTCCCCGCGACCGTCTGACCCGTTCCGGCACAGCCCGCCGGAACCCACCTGTAAGGAGTCACCGCCATGACCGCTGTCAACGAACCCCTCACCCGCACGCTGGAATTCACCCCGGTCGCGGGCCACACCGGCGCCGACGTGAGCGGGGTGGATCTCGCCGCGGAGCTGTCCGAGGCGCAGGTGGCCGAGATCACCGCGGCCCTGCACGAATACAAGGTGCTGTTCTTCCGCGGGCAGCAGCACGTCGGCCATGCCGAGCAGGTCGCGTTCGCGCGCCGGTTCGGCAAGGTCACCCCGTCGCACCCGTACGACGACGATGCGCCGACCGAACATCCGGAGATCCTCGCGATCGACAGCCGGGTCTACGAGAAGCGTTTCGGCGTGCGGAAGTTCAGCTACACCAACTACTGGCACACCGACATCTCGCCGCTGATCAACCCGCCCGCGGCGTCGATCCTGCGGGCGCACGACGTCCCGGTCCGCGGTGGTGACACCCAGTGGACGAATCTGGCCGCCGTCTACGCGAATCTGCCGCAGTCGCTGCGGAACTTCCTCGACGGCCTGCGCGCCGAGCACCGCTTCGGCGGCCGCCGCCCGCAGTGGGATGCCAACAGCGACTATGCCCGGAAGGTGGCGGCGGCCCCGCTGGCCACCGAACATTCGGTGGTCCGGGTGCATCCGGTGACCGGCGAGCGGATCCTGTTCGTGAATCCGGGATTCACCACCCGCATCCTCGGGTTGTCGCCGCGGCAGAGCGATGCCCTGCTGGAGTTGCTGTTCGCCGAGCTGGCCGATCCGGTCTACACCGTGCGGTTCCGCTGGGAGCCGGGCCATGTGGCGTTCTGGGACAACCGCGCCACCGCGCATCTGGCTCCCGGCGATCTGGGGCATCTGGGCGACGGCGTGAACCGGGTGCTGTACCGCACCACGCTGGAGGGCGATGTCCCGGTCGGCGTCGACGGCCGGGTCTCGGAGCCCATCGCCGGCGAGAAGTTCTCGGGGAACTGACATTCCGGCGCGCCCGTCCGCCCGTTCGCCGGGCGGGCGGGTTCGCGCCGTGGCATTCCGGTTCCGGCGCATCCGGTCCCGGGTTCCGATCATCGACAGGAGCGACACCGATGAGCGAATACCTGAACGCCAGTACCGATGTCCTGGTGATCGGCGGCGGACCCGCGGCCTGCTGGGCCGCGATCCACGCCCGCGAGGCCGGGGCCGAGGTGATCCTCGTGGACAAGGGCTACTGCGGCACCAGCGGCACCACCGCCCCGGCGGGGACCGGCGTCTGGTACGTGACTCCGGATCCGCAGGCGCGCGCCGCCGCCAAGGCGAGCCGCGAGGCCCTGGGCGGCTATCTGGCCGACCACCGGTGGATGGATCGGGTCCTGGATCAGACCTACGCCAACATGAATCGGCTCGCCACCGAGGGGCGCTACCCGTTCCCGGTGGATCCGCGGACCGGCGAGCAGATCCGCACCGGTGTGCAGGGGCCGGAGTACATGCGCCGGATGCGGGCGTGGGTGCGCCGCCTCGGCGTCGAGATCCGGGACCACGCACCGGCGCTGGAACTGCTGGTCGACATCGACGGCGTGGTCCGGGGCGCAGCCGGCTGGCACCGCGAGACGGACCGCGACTACCGGATCACCGCGGGCGCGGTGGTGCTGGCCAGCGGCGGCTGCGCATTCCTGTCCCGCGCGCTGGGTACCAACGTCGACACCGGTGACGGTGCGCTGATGGCCGCCGAAGCGGGAGCGCGCTTCTCGGGCATGGAGTTCTCCAACGCGTACGGCATCGCGCCCAAGGGTTCCACGATCACCAAGACCGCGTACTACGGCTACGCCACCTTCTTCCATGCCGACGGCCGGGTGCTCGAGGGCGCCGGCTCCCAGCAGGGCCGCTCGGTGATCGCCCGGACCCTGTTGACGGAACCGGTTTTCGCGCAACTCGACCGCGCCGACGAGGCCGTGCAGCAGCAGATGCGGCTCGGCCAGCCGAACTTCTTCCTCCAGTTCGACCGTCGCGGCATCAACCCGTTCACCGACCGCTTCGAGGTGGATCTGCTGGCAGAGGGTACCGTGCGCGGCACCGGCGGCCTCGATGTCGTCGGCGACGACTGCGCGACCACCGTCCCGGGCCTGTACGCCGCCGGTGACGCCGCCACCCGCGAACGCATCTGCGGCGGTTTCACCGGTGGCGGCAGCCACAATTCGGCCTGGGCGATGTCCTCGGGCAGTTGGGCCGGTCGCGGTGCGGCCGTGTTCGCGCGCCGGGCCGGGCGGCCGGATCCGGCCGCGGTGCACGCCGCCGGGCGGGCCGGGCTGCGACCGGAGGGCGCCGCGGCGTTGCGGGCCGGTGACGTGCTGGCCGGTGCGCAGTCCGAGCTGCTGCCCCTGGACAAGAACTACCTGCGCCACGGCGACGGCTTGCAGGTGTCCCGGGATCGGCTCGACCTGCTCTGGGATGTGGTGGTGCGTAACCTGTCCGGGGCGACGGGAGCCGAGCGGGTGCGGGCCCGCGAGGCCGCCGCCGTCACCGCCGTCGGCCGGCTGATGTACGAATCGGCGTTGCGCCGCACCGAGTCCCGCGGGATGAGCAAGCGCGAGGACCATCCCGATCAGGATCCGGGCCAGCAGCACCACATCCTCTCCGGTGGCACCGATCGGGTGTGGGCGGCCGCCGACGCGCTCGCGGCGGTGGCGTGATGATCGAGCTCGTGCGCGCGGACGACTGCATCGCCTGCGACAAATGCGTGGCGGTCTGCCCCACCTCCGTCTTCGACCGCACCGACAGCGGAATCCCGGTGATCGCACGGCAATCCGACTGCCAGACCTGCTTCATGTGCGAGGCGTACTGCCCGGTCGACGCGCTCTACGTCGCGCCGCAGGTGACGCCGCTGGCACCCGGGGACACGATTCCGGAGGATCAGGTGGGCCGGTACCGCCGGGACCTGGGCTGGGGCCGTGGCCGCCGGCCCGGCAGCCTGGTGGCGATCGGGCCGGAGCTGCCGCGCGGTGTGCTGCCGCCGCGCCGGGGGTGAACGGGGACCGTCACCAGGCCGGGAGGACGAGCTGGGAGATCATCCGGACCGCGGCATCGATGGCGGTCCGAGGGTTCGGTCCACCGAGGCGGGCGTAGGTCTCCGGATCGGCGTCGTCGTGGTGTGATTCCCAGTACCGCCTGGCGGTGCCGTCCGTGAATCCCAGTGGGACGACCGGTATTCCGTGCTGTTCCGCATAGCGGGCCTCGGCGGCGGTTCCCGGACCGCCGCCGAAGAGCAGGACCAGGTTCGACTGTGCCAGCAGGTATTCGCGGACCGAGTCCCGGGTGCCGCCGAGATATTCGATCGCACCCAGGCGCGTTCCGGCGCCGGTGCCCCGCGAGGAGTCGGCTCGGCCGAACAGTCGAGTTCTGGGGAGTTGGTACGTGCCGGTGGCGCTGCGGGCCTCCTCCAGGCCGTAGCAGATTCGGATGCCCGGATCCGACATCGCCGCCAGCAGCTGGACCGGCTGTTCGGCCAGCGCGCGGCCCATGCCGTCCGCGACGGTGTCCCACGCCGGATCGTCGTAGCTGCCGCCGACGAACACCCTGGGCGACCGAGCGTCCCGGTACGCGGCCTGGAGACCTTCCGCGAGCCGCCGCAGTACCCGGGCACGGTGCTTCTTGAACTGCTCGTCGGTGAACAGCGGGCGGTCGTCGTCCCGGATGTGCTTCAGGCGCAGCTTGATGCTCTGCCCCTCGAAGTCGTCTCCATACGCCAGCACCACTTCCGCCATCCGGCGATCGGCTCGATAGCTGAAGCCGGCGATCTGCCGCTGTAGCTGCGCCACCACCCATTTCGCCAATCTCGAGCGCTCCTCCGGGGTGAGCTCACGGCCTCCGGTGAGCGCGTCGAGGACGTAGGCCCCGTCGGAGGCCATGGTGTCGAAGGCGAGTCGGCGTTCGGTGCGGCCGTAACGCTCCAGGGCCCTATGCAGCGGTGTCGCGGTGCGCGAGATTGGCATGGGTAGATCATCACCCCGGGACACCCGAATCGCCTACGCGTGCCGAATGTTCGGATCGTGTCCGCCCAACTTCGGCCCGATCGTGCAGCGCAACTTCGGCCCGAGTATTCCCGGTCCGCTCGGCGTAGCCTCGGTGTCGTCCGGGGCGGGCGGCTCACCCGCGCCGATCCGGACGGCAATTCATCGGCGCCGCAAGGGAAACGGAGAAGACAGGGTCATGGGACGACACCGCAGGCGCGTGGGGGCGGGACGGCGCACAGGTGTGACCGGGACGGCGGTCGTCGCCGTCGTGTTCGGGTGGTTGTTCGCCGTCTGCGTGCTGTGCCGGCAGGAGTGGCGGCAGTGACGGGCCGGTCAATACTCCAGTCGCTGTGCCAGCCAGGTGCGGAAGGCGGCGTAGTCGGCTCTCGTCGACACCCGGACCACCCGGCCGTCGGCGTCCAGCCGCATCCGGGCATCGTCGCCCAGCGCCACCGGACGCCGCGCGAAATCCACGAACGGCAATTGCAGCGCGGCGGTCAGCGCGAGCGGATCATGTTGTCGGCTACCGGGATAGAACCGCTCGAACCAGCGGTCGAGGTGAATCCCCAGCGTGCGCGCCCATGGCGGCGCATCGATCGCGCCGAGCCGCTTGTAGAGCTCATGGTCGGGGCCGATCTCGATCTCCGGGGTGAAGGTGGTATCCGACAGCAGCAGGAACAGCTGCGCGGCCCGCTCGACCACCGAGCACGCCGCCGCCGGGTCGAGCCGGAAATTGTGCTCGGCCCGGGTCGGATCGCGATAGGCGATCGCGCCCCCCATCTGGGTGATCACCAGCCGTGCCGCCAATTCCGGTGCGGCACGCAGGATCCGGTCCAGATTGGTCAACGGTCCCATGCCGACCCAGCGCACCGGGCCGTCGGTCGCCGCGCACACCGCGAGCACGGCCGCCACCGGATCATCGGGCTGCGCCGGAACATCGCCCGGCACGAGACCTTCGACGCAGTAGTACCGCGTGTTACCGAGGTCGGCGCCCGCGACCACGGGTACCTCGCCGCGCCCGTTGAGGTCCAGCACGTGGCGCGCGAACCGCGCCCGCTCGCCGCCGTTCTCGTCGGCGGTGAGCACCAGCGCGAGTTCCGGCACGCCACGGGCCGCGCAGGTCACCGCGATCGCGTCGTCCGGGTCACCGCCGATGTCGGTGTCGATGATCACCGGGGTGTCGCGCAGCGGCGGCAGCGGCGGCCCGCCGGAACGCAATTGATCGGCGAGCGACCCGAAGCCGAGATCGCGGTAGCGATCCGCGAAGCCCAGCAACGACGACCAGGCGGACCCGATCGACTCGTTCGGCTGGTCATCGATATCACCCATGGTCGACTCCTCCCGACAGGCCCGTTCGGCGCTGAAGCTCTGTGATGTCCGACTGCTCACTGCTCGGAGGCCCGCTGGAACGACGCACGAACGAGTCCAGCACCACCCGTAGGGCCGGATCGACGGTGTCGTCGCGTTCACTCCATGATCGCACCTGCTCGATCGACCGATCGGCGGCCGCGGCCAGCTCGGCGCGCCACGGCAACCCGTCCGCCCGCTGCGCGGCGACCCCGCGGGCATGATGGGCGACGGCGAGCTGCGCGGCGTCGAGGGCGGCCAGCCGCACCGGCTCGTCGCGGTACTCCGGAGCGAGAGCGGCGGGATCCAGCCCGTCCGTGGGCGCCCGCAACTCCTGCTCCGGCAACCCGTCGCGAAAGCGGACGGCCTTCGACAGCGGCCCGCGCAGCATGTGCTCGATCGCGAGGACGGCGTCCTTGGTGGCGAAGGTAGTGGCGGCACTGTCGGCCCGGACCGTGCCATCCGCCGAAATATGCAGCAGCTGACCGGTTTTGCTGCCGGGATGCGGATCGTGCGGCGACGCGGCGTGGAACAGGTACGACCCCTCGAAGGTCACATCCTCGTACTGCGCCGCGAGCATCTCCTGAACCGAGCCGCGATAGCTGGTATCGGCCACCAGGATCCGGCTGCCGGGGATGGCGACAGGCACACCGCGGTCGTCCAGGTAGGTGGTCAGCTGCGCACGGGTGCCGGGAACATCGGCCGGGTCGACCTGCTCACGCGGCACACGGAACTCCGCGACCTCGGGAAAGGCCCGCCCGGCATGCTGTTCGAGATCGTGCAGCGAGGTGTCGGCCAGTTGCCGGGAGATGGTGGCCTCGGTGCAATATCGCTGGAAGAACACGGGATCGAGCTCGCGCGCGGCCAATGCGAGGCTGTGCCCGTCGCGGCCGACGAACAGCACGCGGGTATCGGGGTCTGCGGCCACCCTCGCGCGCGCATGATCGAGAATCCGCACCGCTCCCTCGGTGATCAACGGCGCGTGATACTCCGACACCACCTCGTGCACACGCTCGACCGCCGCTCGCCCCTCCGGACCATCGATCCCGTACCGCGCCACGACCGCATCGACAGCCGCCTCCCGCAGGTCCGCGGCGGTATCGACCGGAAGGGGCGTGTCGGCGGCGGACTCGCGCGGTTCCGAGACAGCGTCGGTGCCGGGATCCCGCATCCGGGCGGTGGTGTCGCCGGGATGGTCTCGCCGTTCGGTGTCCGTGGCGAGATCCGGCGGTTCGGCGGCGGTGGTGCCGGTGGATGGATCTCGCGATTCTCCGGTGATATCGGTTGCGGGAGCCGGCAGTTCGGCGGAAGGCGTGTCGGTGGACGTATCTCGCAGTTCGATCGAGGTGTCGGTGTCGGTGTCGGGATCCGGTAGTTCGGCGGTGGTATCGGTGGGAAGTGGCAATTCGGCGGCGGAATCCGGTGTCGCTGCGGCACTGTCGGCCGATCGTGCTGGTGGCGGGTCGATCTCCCACAGCCGTTCGGCATCAGTGGGTTCCGGCACTCGTTCCGTGCGAGTATCCCTGGTGCTCAACGGAGTTCGCTCGGTGTGGCTGGTGGTACGGCTGTGGGTGAGGTCTGCCGAACCGTCTCCGGCGGGGCCTGCTGGATGGTTCTCTGCGGGCTCGATTCCAGCGTTCTCGCCGGGGTCCGCTGGACGGCCCTCGGCGGGGCCGGTCGGATTGCTCTCGGCGGGGAAGTCTGTTGCTCGCAGGAGGGCGGCATCCGTAGCGAGGGGGAGGGGCTCGGTGGCGTCCGGGGTGTCCTGGGGGAGGCGTGGTTCGGGGCGGTCGCGGGATTCGATGCTCATCGTGTACCTCGCGGCGCCGGGTCGGTCAGCAGTGCCAGTGGCCAGCGGGAGGTGAGCTCGAGGTGGCCGGTGGCATCGCGCAGGCGGTGTTCGGCGTCGGGAGCCCGGCTCAGGAGGGTCAGGGTGCGGTCCAGTGTGGTGGGAGTGGGGCCGGTGACGATGGCGGGGTCGGCCCAGCTGTCGGGGTGGGTGCGCAGTGCCGCCAGTTGGTCCGGCACGGTCGCACCCGGCAGTATCAGGCCGCGCAGCCGCCAGGCGTCGGTCGCCGGATGTGGCCGATCCGGCGACGAATCCGCTTCGTGTAGTGCATATTCCACGTCCGACCAGCGGTAACGACCGGCCTGCCACCGGGTCTCGTCGGCCGGGCAGACCTCGGCGCCGGTGGTGAGGGCGGCCAGCGCGGCTTCGACCAGGTGCGCGGTGAGCTGTTCGGGCTGGAAGTAGGTGCACAGGCCGATATAGCGGAGATCGACAGCGGTTCGGAGTCGATGCGCCAGCGCGGCGCCGAGCAATCGCCGCGGATGCCGGTCCAGCAGCGCGGCGCGCCAGTGCGCACCGGGCCGCGGCCAGGGCCGGCCGACGAGGTGGGCCAGCAGCATCAACTCCAGCCACAGTGCCAGCCGTGGTTCCTCGGCGATGCGCCGGGCGCGGTGCAGATCCCGGAGCACCAGCGGTTCGGTATCCGGTGAGCCGGTCACCGCGATCGAGCGGAGCACTCGCGCGCGATCCTCGCGATGCTGTCCCAGCGGCACGGCGACCCGCACCGGCCGATCCATGCCGTCGGTGAACACCACCGCCCGGCCCGGCGGCAGCGACACCACGTGCCGCGATTGCTCCGCGTCGAGATTCATGGTGGCGCCGACGATGTCGCGATCGTCGGCGGCCGGGAGCCGGTGCATGATCTTCCAGGCCGTGTTCTTGACGACGTCGACGGCGATCTTCGCCGGAATCTGCTCGACCACCACGATGCCCTCGCCGTAGGCCCGGATCTCGGCCAGCAGCGCGGTGAACAGCTCCACGGCGTGCGCGGTCGGTGAGCCGGGCTCGGCCCGGCGCAGCAGCCGGTGCGCCTCCTCGACCACCAGTACGTGTCGTAAATCGTTGCCGCCGTCGCGATGTACGCGCAGATGCTCGGCGATCCGGATGAGCACGACGCCGATGAAGAACGCCTTGTCGGCATCGTTGCCGATGTCCTCCAACTCGAAAACCGTATTCCGGCACAGCAATCGGCCGACATCCAGGGGATAGGTGGCCTCGAAGAACCGTCCCGGCGTGCCCAGCCGCAGCGCGCCGAGCCGGACGGTGACGAATCCCCGGACGTTGTCGGCGACCTCGCGGCCGTAGCCGATGCCGTCGACGACCGCGAGTGCGGTCGCTTGCAGGTCGGCCAGGGTGGGGTAGCGCGGCACGATGCCGTCGAGGGCCGGTTCCCCGAGTACGGTGTCCCAGCCGAGATCGGTGTAGCAGCGGGTCAGGGCGTGCGCGAGCACCTGCGGGAACGGGTCGACGGCGTCGAAGGCCGCCAGGAACAGCGCTCGGATCAGGTCGAGATGGGTCTGCAACGGGAAGCCGGGCTCGGGCTCCAGCGGGTTCAGGCCCACCGGTACCTCGTCGCCCGCACCGGGCCGGATCGCCGCCGTGGGAGCCGCCAGCCGCCCGGCCATACCCGCGTACTCCGCCTTCGCGGGCTCGATGACCAGCCACGGAATACGTTCGGCGGCAAGACCTTCCAACAGGTGCCGGACGGTCTGCGACTTACCCGATCCGGTCGCGCCCGCCACG
The DNA here is from genome assembly GCF_020176955.2 of Nocardia sp. alder85J. Lineage (GTDB taxonomy): Bacteria > Actinomycetota > Actinomycetes > Mycobacteriales > Mycobacteriaceae > Nocardia. The sequence goes on along the minus strand of NZ_JAIUCZ020000006.1, from coordinate 187,864 downwards.
AAGCCGTGCCGGTTCAGGGTGCCGAGCGCGATCCGGAAGGGGCCCACCGCCCGATCGGCCTCGTCGAGCACCTGACCGAGCGCGATGCCCGCGTCGTGCTCGGGGGTGACGTCGAAGCGGGGCGGATCCACGGCACGGACCCCGGGCAGTTCGCGGTGCGGCGGCCGGGCCAGGGCCGCGACCACCTCCGCGCCCGTGAGGAACGGGGTACGGAACTCCGCGCCGGGATCGCTCGGGTGATCCTGGACCTCCGGGAGCGTTCCGGCCGGTTCGACCGGGCGGAGCAGGTACGGCCGCCGGTCCAGATCGGCTGCGCCACAGAGCAGGGCGGCGGCCGACCGAGCGTCGCCGGGGTGGCGGCCGCCGACCAGCACGCGGACCGCCCACAACCCGGCCGAGCGGGCGCGCAGCAGTTCGTGATAGCGGAATTCGCTGCGGCGCAACTCTGTCCGGTCGGTCTCGGTATGCTCGCGGGCCCGCAGCCGGGGTAGCCGCGCGGCCAGTTCGCCGAGTTCGGCATCGACCTCACGGTCGCTCGCCGGTGCTGCCAGCACCAGCCAGACGAATTCGCCGGGTGCGTGCGCGAAGTGGTCCTCGAAGCAGCCCCGTCCGCGCGGAATCTCCGGTGCGCCACCGTCCGGCGCCCAGAGCACATCGGTGCGGGCGGCGCAGCGCAACCACACCGGCAGGCCGGTCCAGTCACGCAGCACCGCCGTGGCGTCGACGGCGATCGCCGTGCTGCCGGGTGGGTACCGCAGCGGAACCGGCTGCGCCGGCTCGGGATCGGCCCACGGGAAGTACGGGGTACCACCGACCAGCACCCGCAGCCGATGTCCCGGACCCAGCCGCTCCCACGCCACCGCGATCGCGGCCCCGGGCACCGGCGACAGCCGGCCGTGCGCGGCCACCAGGGCGGCGAACAACTGGGCGGCCCGGTCGGCCTGGCCGTCCGCGCCCGCGGCCACCGCCGGGACGGTGAGAACCCGGTGGAATCCGAAGTGCCGCAACGACATCATGAGCCGTCCTCATGCCGCTCGCGGGCGGCCCGAGACCCGGTCCAGCAGGGTGATGCCCGGATTGCAGTCACCGGCGGCCACTCGCCGCCCGTTCCGCCCGGTCTCGACGAGGATCAGGGCCGTCGGTGGCAGCGACTGGAACGTCACCGGCTCGATCGCGTACTCGTAGGCGCGGGCGACGGTACGCCCGGCGGACATCGAGGTCGCTTCCGACCAGTTGACCGTCGACGACCAGTTGCGTGACCACGAGGACGACACGCTCGCGGCGGTGGCCGAATAACCGTCGGTGCGGGACGCGGTGGCCGAATCACCGGTGGTGTCCGAGTACCCCTCGGTCACGCCGCGGCCGTATTGGTCGGTCAGCTGGGACAGGACGAAACGGTGGCCGCGGCCGACGAATTCGGCCGCCGCGGCCGCCTCGGCGGCGTTGCCCAGCCGCATCAGGATCGCGGCGCCGTCGGCGGCGCCGAGCAATTGGATCAGTTCACCGCGCAGGTGCTCGATCATCGTCACCAGCCGGATGCCGATCCGCTGTGCGTGGCGGGCCAGCCCTTCCAGTTCGGACAGGCCGAAATCGTCGGCGCCCGCGACGATCAGCGTCGCTCGCCGCCGCACGCTGGCCCGCCGGATGCTGTGGGCCGTGCGGTGGAACAGCAGCCGGTCCAGCAGGTTCTTGCGGCGTGGGTCGGCCGAGGCGGTGCTGTAGATGTGCAGTCCCACCGGCGGCCAGCGGAATTCCGCGCCGGCGTCGGCCGGTGAGGTGACGGCGAGCAGGTCGAGCAGGCCGCCGAGGAAGCGCAACTCCTCCCGTACCGGCTCCGACCAGTCCAGTGCGCCGAGTTGATCGGTCAGGCAACGGACCTCGTTCGCGCCGAGACCCGGGCCGGGATCCAGGCGGCGCAGTGCCCGCACCGCGGCGGCGAGCCGAGGCAGGGTGACCGGCGGTGTCAGGCAGCGGGCGGCCCGCTCGGCCAGTTCCGCGTGCAGCCCGCGGGCCGCGTCGGTGGTGCGCGCCGAGGCGGCGGTGGCGGCGATCAACTCGCCGATCTCCGGCGGTGTCAGGCCCGCCAGCGGATTCCATCCGGCGGCCTCGTCACCGAGTTCGACGACGGCCGGAAACTGCCCGACCGCACGCCACATGGCCGCCAGGCCGGCCGCGACACGGCGTTCGGTGAAATCGAGCACGGTGATGCCGGAGATCTCGGCGAGCGGCCCGGTCCCGGCGGTGGCGAGCAGGCTGATCCACCCGGCGGTGGTGCCGCCGAATATGTCCACCCGGGTTGATTCGGGTCGCAGCACGAGTGGATACCACAGTATGGTGGCGGCCACCCGCGCATGTTCCTGCCGTTCCTGTTCGCCGACCCGGGCGGCCCACTCGTCGTGTGCGCGGCGAAATCGTGCGTACCGCTCGGATTCGATCGTATGGAATTGCTGTCGAATAGCCCAATAGCGCAGTGCGATCCAGATCGGCCAGCCCGCCGACACCGCGATTCCGCCGGGGAGCACGGCGAGCCACAGCCATGATCCCCAGGCGGCGACCGCGATCGCGCCCCATGCGGAGAGCAGCGCACCCGTGCCGACCAGGATCGGCGCTCGTCGCAGGCCACGGTGCAGCCGGAGCAGCCGTGGCGGCGGCGCGGCCTCGGCCCATATCGGTTCGTGGGCGCGCAGCGGGCTCGGCACGATCCCGCGCGGGGGTGTGAATTCCCAGCCCCAGCGTTGCCCGGGCACAACCAATCGCACAGCGAGATCGCTGTCGCCGATGGTGTGCCGCCGATCCATGCCGTCCCCCATGCAAGATACAAATGCGCCCCGAGAGACAGGATAGCGGCATATCCCGTGAAATGCAGCCGGTCGAGCGCATCGATTGATCGGAAAGTGAATATTCGAAACCCGTGTACGCGAAGGCAATTGCGGAGGGAATCGATATGGGCCCGTGCGACGTGGGAATTTCGTTGTTCGGCATGATTTTCGAGCGCGAGGTGAATTCGCGGCGAACCGGTATTCGAGCCGGTGTCGGCATGCGATTCGATTTCAGCGGCACGTGCGAGCCATTCGGTGGCGTCCGGGTGGGCCGATGCCCTGTGTGCGGGCCGGATCGCCCCACGCCACGCGGAGGGCTACCGTTGCAGATTGTCTGCAACGAAACTATCTGCTAGTCTGGCTCTTGTTCCTCCGGGACCCGAACAGACAGGAGTGCACGATGTCGGTTCCCAAACTTGCTGCGCTGGTGGTGTTGTCGGCGTCCGCGTTGATGACGATCCTCGACGGCAGCATCGTCACCGTGGCGATGCCCGCCATCCAGCGGGATCTGGGTTTCTCTGCGGCGCAGCTGAGTTGGACGGTGAACGCGTATCTCATCGCCTTCGGCGGACTGCTGCTGCTGGCCGGCCGCGCGGGCGATCTGATCGGCCGCCGGACCGTGTTCGTCACGGGCAATGTGGTCTTCACCGCCGCCTCGGTGCTGGCGGGCCTGGCGACCAGTCCGGCCTGGCTGGTCGCGGCCCGGTTCCTCCAGGGCGTCGGCAGTGCCCTGGCGTCGGCGGTGGTGCTCGGGATCCTGGTCACGGTCTTCACCGAGACCCGGGAAAGGGCCACGGCCATCGGGGTTTTCAGTTCCACCGGGGCCGCGGGCGCCTCGATCGGCCAGGTGCTCGGCGGCATCCTCACCGATACGCTGAGCTGGCACTGGATCTTCTTCATCAACGTGCCGATCGGTGCGCTCACCGTCGCCGCGGCGGTGCGGGTGCTGCCGGCGGACCGGGGGATGGGGTGGCGCGCGGGCGCCGACGTGCTGGGCGCGGTACTGGTCACCGCCGGGCTCATGCTGGGTATCTACACCGTCGTCGGGATCGCCGACCACGGCTGGGTTTCCGGCCGCACCCTGGGACTGGCGGCGGTGTCGGTGGCGCTGCTGGCCGGCTTCGTGGCCCGGCAGGCGCGTGCCCGCACTCCGTTGCTGCCGCTGCGAATCTTCCGCTCCCGCACCGTGGTCGGCGCGAATCTGATCCAGATGCTGGCGCTGTCGGGGATGTTCGGCTTCCAGATCCTGGTGGCGCTGTTCATGCAGCGGGTGCTCGGGTACGGGGCGACCGCGACCGGCCTGGCCATGCTGCCCGCCGCCGTCTCGATCGGCGGTGTGTCACTGCTGCTCTCGGCCCGGCTGAACACCCGCTTCGGTGCCCGCACGGTCCTGATCGCCGGGCTGGTGCTGCTGGTCGCGGCGATGGCACTGCTGACCCGGCTGCCCGTCCACGCCGGATACCTCACCGATCTGCTGCCCACCATGGTGCTGATCGCCGGTGGCGGGCTGGTACTGCCCGCGCTGGCCACCCTGGGCATGTCGGCAGCCGGAGAGGCTGACGCCGGGCTGGCGGGCGGACTGTTCAACACCACCCAGCAGATCGGCATGGCGCTCGGGGTGGCGGTGCTGTCCACGCTGGCCGCCTCCCGGACCGCCGGGGCACTCGCGCACGACGCCACCGGTCCCGAGGCTCTCACCAGTGGCTATCGCCTGGCCTTCGCGGTCTCGACGGGGCTGCTCGCCGCCGCACTGGTCGCCACCGTGACCATCCTGCGCCGCCGGGGCACGATCTCGGCGACCGAGGCCGAGCACCGGAGCGACCGCGAGCCGGCGCTCGAACCGGGGGCCGGGCGTCGGGCCGAGCCCGAGTCCGGTCTCGCGGTGCGGTAACGCCGGATCGAACGACGGCTTGCCGGACCGGCCGCACACCGCGGCCGGTCCGGCAAGCCGTCGTCGGTGGTACTCACCCTATTGCTCACTGCCGGTGCGCCTTTCCCCGCACGCCCGAGTTCGGTTCCGGTGTGATACTCGTCCACGTCCACGGGAGTCGGCCGAAGCGCGCGCCGGTGCCTTCCGCCTGTCGCCGCCACGACGGGCGTGTGGTGCACCACGGTGCCGGTCGTCGGGGACCGGCTGCGGGACGTGCGAATGTCAGCGCGCGGACTGCCGGGCCCGGCGCGCGGCGACCGGGGTCTCCGCCGGGGTGGACAGCTCGCCCTCGGTGAGGCGGGTCAGCGCCCGCAGCATGACCGTGCGCTCGTCCGCCGGCAGCGCGGCCAGGGCGGTGCGATGCACCTCGTCGACGATGCGCATGCTCTGCTCCGCCACCCGGCGGCCCTCAGCGGTGACCTCGACGATGCGGGCCCGGCGATCGGTGCTGGACGGCCGCCGCTCGGCCAGTCCGGCCTGCTCCAGGGCGTCGATCGTGTTCACCATGGTGGTCTTGTCCATATCGCCGATCTCGGCGAGCTGGATCTGGGTGCGCTCCTCCTCGAGCGCGTGCACGAGCGCGCAGTGCATCCGCGCGGTGAGGCCGATCTCGGCCAGCGCGGCGGCCATCCGGGTGCGCAGCACATGGCTGGTCCGGTCCAGCAGATAGGAGAGATCGGGCTCGGTGCGTGAGGGCGCCATGGCGGTCATCCCGCCATTATATCCATTGCGGATAATCTGTATCCCTACCTAATATCGGCGGCCGATTCCGCGCGACGATCCTGTTACGACGGTGTGACGCCGCGCCGGACCGGCGACGGCGATTGTTAACCGCCGCCGCGAAAGTGCCAGGACGACGATTTCCCCGTCGCCGAATCGAATGGCCGCCGCGTCATGGGCATTCGGTGGCGAAATTCTCGTAATACGTTGTGCCGCAACACAACATGAGAGTCCACAAGATCGTCACGGCGGTGAACTCTCCGCTATCGCCAATTATTCCGGACGTGACCATTCGGAAACACGGCGAGCGTGCACTTGTTGCATCGCCGGATCCGGCCTCAGCCCGGACCAGGCGCGATCCATCGGCCTCCATCGCAACACCTTCCAGGAGTGAAGACATGTCCGCACCCGCCGAGCCGACCGCCGACATCGACCAGTTGATCGAGCAGAACATCGCGAAATCCCTTGCCGAGATCCCACATCCGGCCCTGCCCAAGGGCACCAACATCTACGGTGGGACGAAGATCTTCCCGGACTACCGCGCCGAGGCCGGCGAGACCTATTTCACGCTGGTGCACGGCATCGCGCACGAGTCGTCGGTGAGCTTCGTGGCGGTGCTCCAGGCGACCCGGGCGCTGCGCAAGGGTTTCGAATCCGCCATCTACTTCTACGGTCCCGGCGCGATCAACTGCATCGCCAACCGCGGCTTCCCCACCACCGGCGATGCCGGCTTCCCGGGTGAGCAGAACATCAACGAGGCGCTGAGCACCTTCATCAAGGAGGGTGGCACGGTATTCGCCTGCCGCTTCGGCCTGGCGCTGCACGGTGCGCGCGAGGAGGATCTGATCGCGGGGGTCGTCCCGGCGCATCCGCTCGATGTGCAGGACGCGTTGATCCACTACGCCCGCAAGGGCGCCATTATCAACTCCACCTACCAGGTGTAGGGACCACGGCGATGACCGAGGTGTCCACCCGCGTGGATCTGGCGCTGCGCGGCATACGCGTCGAGGTACCGGTGCGGCGGCGCGCCGGTGCGGGACCGAGCGACGACGGCCACGTGCTGATCGGCGGAATCGGTGCGGCCCTGCCGATCCGGGCCGACAGCCCCTACGAGATCCGCGGCGACCGGCTGCTGCTCGACGGTGCGGACCTCGGCATCGCCGTGGAACCGGTGCGCCGCCCGCGGTTCTACGATCTGCGCACCGCCGACGGCGTCGCCTACGAACAGATCGCCCGCCTGCACGGCGCGGATGTGCTGGCCACCACCGTGGTTCAGACCTGCATCCGCTACGCGGAGGACCAGCGCTGCCGCTTCTGTTCCATCGAGGAGTCGCTGGCGGCGGGCAATACCGTCGCGGTGAAACGGCCCGAGCAACTGGCCGAGGTCGCCGCCGCCGCGGTCCGGCTCGACGGCGTGCGGCAGATGGTGATGACCACCGGCACCTCGGCCGGAAGAGACCGGGGCGCACGGCATCTGGCCCGCTGTGTGCGCGCGGTCCGGGCGGCGGTGCCGGAACTGCCGATCCAGGTGCAGTGCGAGCCCCCGGGCGACCTCGGTGCGCTGGCCGAATTGCGTTCCGCCGGGGCCGATTCCATCGGCATCCACGTCGAGTCCCTGGACGATCGGGTACGCGCCCGCTGGATGCCGGGGAAATCCACGGTGCCGCTGGCGGAGTACCGGACGGCGTGGGCGGAGGCGGTGCGGCTGTTCGGCCGCAACCAGGTCTCCACCTATCTGCTGGTCGGCCTCGGTGAGGACCCGGACGAACTGGTGGCCGGCGCCGAGGAGCTCATCGCGATGGGGGTGTATCCGTTCGTGGTGCCGTTCCGCCCGCTGGCGGGCACCCTCGCGGTCGCCGTCGACGGTGCGCAGGCGCCGCCGCCGCACCTGCTGGCCGATGTCACCACCCGGGTGGCGGCCGCCCTGCGCCGGGCCGGGATGTCCGGCTCCGGGCAGCGGGCCGGTTGCGCGGCGTGTGGGGCGTGCAGCGTGCTGCCGAGTCTGGGCGGCTGAGATGACCACCGCGCGACTCGGCGAAACACAGTGCTGGGGTACCGGATTCGAGTTCTCGGCGGCGCAGCGCGCGGATCGCTGCCTGCTGTCCGGGCAGCCCGCGGCGGTGACCGACTACCTGATCCGGCCCGCCGGCGGCCGGGACCTGGCGGCCTATCGGACCCTGCGAAAAGCGGCCTTCGTGGTCGAGCAGGGCCTGTTCGCCGGCAGCGACGCCGACGATCTCGACGACGATCCGCGCACCGTCGTGCTGGTCGCGGCCACCGCCGACGGCGAGATCCGCGGCGGGGTGCGGCTGGCCCCGGCCACCGATCCGGATCTGGGCTGGTGGACCGGCAGCCGGCTGGTGGTCGATCCACACCGTCGCACCCACGGCCTCGGGCCTGCCCTGGTCCGCGCGGCCTGTGCCTACGCCGAGAGCAACGGCGTGCTGCGCTTCGAGGCCACGGTGCAGGCCGCGCACGAGCCGATGTTCGCGCGGCTGGGCTGGAACCGGCTGGGCGACCGCGTGATCGGTGGTGCGCCCCACGTGTGGATGCGGTGGCCGATCGACCGCATCCGGCGGCTCGCGCACGCCACCAAAGCGCCACTGGGGGCCGCCCTCGCGACCTTCACCCGGCATCCGATGGGGCTGGGCGGCAACGGTTTCCGGGGTGACGACGGAGCGCCGGTGCCCGGCACGGACCTGATCGCGGCCTGCGACGCCATCATCGCGTCGATGGTGGAACGCGATCCGGACTGGGCGGGCTGGTGCGCGGTGCTGGTCAACCTGAACGATCTGGCGGCGATGGGCGCCGCGCCGATCGGCCTGCTGGACGCCGTCGGCGCCCCCACCGCCTCGCTGCTGGACCGGGTGCTGCGCGGCCTGGCCGCCGGTGCGCGGGCCTGGGACGTGCCGGTGCTCGGGGGGCACACCCAACTCGGGGTGCCCGCGGCGCTGTCGGTCACCGTACTGGGCCGCACCGCTCGGCCGATCCCCGGCGGTGGCGGCCGGGCCGGGCACGACCTGCGGGTGACCGCCGACCTCGGTGGTCGCTGGCGGCCCGGATACCAAGGCCGCCAGTGGGATTCGACGACCCACCGGACGGGTGCGGAATTGCGGGCCCTGGGCGGCTTCGTCGCTGCCACCGCACCCGCGGCCGCGAAGGATGTCAGCATGGCCGGGCTCGTGGGTACCGCGGGGATGCTGGCCGAGGCGTCCGGAGTCGGGGCCGAGCTGGAGGTGGCCCGCATCCCGCGGCCGTCCGGCGCGGGGACGGCCGACTGGCTCACCTGTTTCCCGGGATTCGCGATGCTCACCGCCGACCGGCCGGGTGCGCGCATCGCCGACCCCGGACCCGCGACCTCCGCGGTGTGCGGAACCCTCACCGCCACCTCGGGAGTCGTCTTGCGCTGGCCCGACGGGGCCGTCACCGACGCGGTGCCCGGCACCGTCACCGGATTGGGAGAATCATGAGCGACATCACCATCTCGGTCGCCGCCGCCGAATTCGGCCGCGACCTCGAACAGTGCTACCGGACCATCGGCGCGGCGATCGACGAGGCCCGCGCCCGCGGCAGCCGCCTGCTGGTCCTGCCCGAGGCCTGCCTCGGCGGCTATCTGACCAGCCTCGGCGGCACCGACGAGAGCGAGGAGGCGCGGGCCCGCCGATTGCGCAGCCTGCCACCGGCTCTCGCCCTCGACGGGCCGGAACTGCGCCGGGTCGCCGAACTCGCGGGGGATCTGGTGGTGACCCTCGGCTTCTGCGAGGCCGACGGTGACACCCGCTACAACGCCGCGGTCACCCTCACCGGTGACGGCATCCTGGGCTCCTACCGCAAGGTGCATCAGCCGCTGGGTGAGAACCTCTGCTACGCGGCGGGTTCCGAGTACCGGGCGTTCGACACCCCGATCGGCCGGATGGGCATGCAGATCTGCTACGACAAGGCGTTCCCGGAGGCCGCCCGCGGCCTGGCGCTGGACGGCGCGGAGATCATCGCCTCGGTGTCGGCGTGGCCCACCGCCCGCACCGCCGCCGCCGAACGCCTCGAGGACGACCGCTGGACCCAGCGCTTCGACATCTTCGACCGCGCCCGCGCGGTGGAGAACCAGGTGGTCTGGGTGGCGTCCAACCAGGCCGGGCGGTTCGGCTCGCTGCGGTTCGTGTGCAGCGCGAAGATCGTCGGGCCCGGCGGCGAGGTGCTGGCCACCACCGGCACCGCACCCGGATTGGCCACGGCCACCGTGGATGTCGCCGAGGCGCTGCGGCTGGCCCGCGACGGCGGCATGTACAACCTGCGCGACCGCCGGCCCGAGGTGTACGGCAGCGTGGTGCAGCGCTACGGCGTGGTGGGACGACCGGAACGGGAGACCGCTCATGCCTGAGCATCGCGACGTCGTGGTGATCGGCGCCGGACAGGCCGGGCTGGCGATGAGCCGGCACCTGGTCGACCGCGGCATCGATCACGTGGTGCTCGAGCGGGACACCATCGCCCACGAATGGCGCGACAGCCGGTGGGACAACTTCACTCTCGTCACCCCCAACTGGCAGTGCGTGCTGCCCGGTTACCGCTACGACGGCCCCGATCCGCACGGCTTCATGCCGCGCGACGAGGTCTACCGCTGGGTGCGCGACTACGCGGGCACCTTCGATCCGCCGGTGCGCGAACATGTCGAGGTGACCGCGGTGACCCCGGCGGTCACCGGCTTCGACCTCGAAACCGGTTCGGGGCCACTGCATGCCGATCAGGTGGTGGTCGCGGTCGGCGGCTACCACGTGCCGACGGTGCCGCGCTTCGCCGAACGCCTGCCGGACACGATCACCCAGCTGCATTCGGCGCGGTACCGCAGCGCGGCGGAACTGCCGCCGGGCGCGGTGCTGGTCGTCGGCACCGGGCAGTCGGGTGCGCAGATCGCCGAGGACCTGCATCTGGCGGGCCGCCGGGTGCATCTGGCCGCGGGTGACGCTCCGCGGGTGGCCCGGTTCTACCGCGGTCGCGACTGTGTGGCCTGGCTCCAGGACATGGGCCACTACGACATTCCCGTGCAGGACCAGCCCGGCGGCCTGGCCCGCCGGGAGAACACCAACCACTACGTGACCGGGCGCGACGGCGGCCGCGACATCGATCTGCGCCGATTCGCCCTGGAGGGCATGGCCCTCCACGGCCGGATGATCGATTTCGCGGACGGCACAGCGCATTTCGCGCCGACACTGGAACGCTCACTGGATGCCGCGGACGCGGTGGCCGAGAGCATCAAGGACTCCATCGACGGCTATATCGAGCGTCGCGGCATCGACGCGCCCACCGAGGCGCGCTATGTGCCGGTGTGGCGGCCCGAACGCGAGATCACCGAAATCGACCTCGCCGCACACGACATCACCACCGTGCTGTGGTCGGTCGGCTTCCGCACCGACTACGGGTGGCTGCGCGCCGGTGTCTTCGACGGCGCCGGGCACCCCTGCCACCACCGCGGTGTGACGGCCACCGCCGGGCTGTACTTCCTGGGACTGCCGTGGCTGCACACCTGGGGCTCGGGGCGTTTCGCGGCGATCGCGCGGGATGCCGCGCACCTCGCCGACCGGATCACCGTCCTGGCCCGCGACACCGCGGCCGCCTGAGGCGCACCGGCATGACCGTCATCCGGATCGCCGCCGTCGCAGCACATTTCGGCGCGGACATCGCGCGCTCGCTGGACAAGCTGGCCGCCATCATCGAGCGGCTGGCCGCCGACGGGGTGAATCTGCTGGTGCTGCCAGACGCCACCCTGGGCGGTTATATCGGTGATCTGCGCCATCCGGATCCGGCGTCGGGTCCGGAGGCGATCGATCCGGACGGGCCGGAGATCCGGTTGTTGTGCCGTACCGCCGGTGACATGGTCGTCTGCGTCGGCTATGCCGAGCGCGCCGGTGCGGTGCGGTACAACGCGGCGGTGTGTCTCACCGGCGACGGGGTGCTGGGCCGGCATCGCAAGGTGCACCAACCGGCCGGTGAGCATCTGGCCTATGCCGCGGGCGACCGGTTCTCGGCGTTCGACACCCCGGTGGGCCGGTTGGGCATGCTGATCGACTACGACAAGACCTTTCCGGAGTCGGCGCGCACCCTGGCCCTGGACGGAGCGCGGGTGATCGCGGCCCTGTCGGCGTGGCCGGCCAGCATCACCGATCGCGCCTCCCGGATGCCCAACGATCGGCAGGCCCGCCTGTTCGACCTCTACGACCAGGCCCGCGCCGCGGAGAACCAGGTGGTGCTGGTCTCGTCGAATCAGACCGGCGTGACCGGCAGCCTGCGCTTCCTCGGGCAGGCGAAGGTGGTCGGCCCCGGCGGGGAGATCCTGGCCCGCACCTGGTCCAAGGGCGGGCTGGCGGTGGCCGATGTCGACGTGGACGCCGAGATCGAGCGGGCCCGGCGGGTGCTGCGCCACCTCGAGGAGCGCCGCACCGACGCCTACCACAACCTGACCAGCGAGAAGGGCGCCCACTGATGCGGATCGCGCTGCTGACCTACTCCACCAGACCCCGTGGCGGCGTGGTGCACACCCTGAACCTGGCCGAGGCTCTGGCCCGCGCCGGTGCGGACGTGACGGTGTGGACCCTGGGCCGCGGCGGTGACGACGGCTTCTTCCGCCCGGTGGATCCGGCGGTGACGGTCCAGGTGGTGCCGTTCCCCGCCGTCGACGGCGAGACCGTCGGCCCCCGCATCCTGCGCTCGATCACACTGCTGGGCAACGCCTTTCCCGTCGGCGACTACGACATCGCGCACGCCCAGGACTGCATCAGCGCCAATGCCGTCCCGCACTGCGTCCGCACCATCCACCACCTGGACCAGTTCACCACCCCGGAACTGGCCCGCTGCCACGAACGCGCCGTCGTGCAGCCCTACGCCCGCATCTGCGTCTCGGCGGCGGTCGCGGCCGAGGTCGAAGCGGGCTGGGGCCTGCGCCCCACCGTGATTCCCAACGGCGTGGAATACGACCGCTTCGCCGCGGCGGCTTACCCCGAGGCCGCACCGGCCCGCGCCGCCTGGCGCGACCGCCTCGGCCGCTACGTTCTGGCCGTCGGCGGCATCGAACCCCGCAAGGGCAGCCTGGATCTGCTGGAATCCTTCGCGCTGCTGTCCCGCGACCACCCCGGCCTGAACCTGGTCTTCGCCGGCGGCGAAACCCTTTTCGACTACCGTGACTACCGAGCCCGATTCGACACCCGCGCCACCGAACTCGGCCTCCACCCGATCGTCCTCGGCCCGGTCCCGCACCCCGACCTCCCCACCCTGGTCGCCGCCGCCGATTTGCTCCCGTTCCTCTCCACCAAGGAGGGCTTCGGCCTGGCCGCGCTGGAGGCCCTCGCCGCCGGAATCCCGGTCGTGGCAAGAGATCTCCCGGTCCTGCGCGAGGTCTTCGCCGACACGGTCCGATACGCCGCCACCCCACCACAGGCCGCCGCCGCCATGTCCGCTGCCCTCCACCCCGACCCCACCCGAATCACCCACGGCCGCACCCTCGCCCGCACCTACGACTGGGACCGCGCCGCCACCGCCCACCTCGATTTCTACGCGAGGTGTGCGGCGACCGCGCGTTGATTCGATGCCGAGACCGGGCAATGTCGTGTAATACGTTGGCCCGGTGCGGAAATCATCGTTCGCCGATCGTATGGAACGCTGCATGCCGGGCCGGTGACGTGGGAGTCCCCGGTCAACGCGTGTTCGACCAGCACGACATCGTCCCGGGCGGGGGAGACCTCACCCCGGCGCCGCGCCGCCGGCCGCACCTCCGGCGGTACCACGCCGCTCGCCGGCGTCACCGGACCCGGCACGACGATGCCCAGCCGCCCGAGGGAATTCGGGCAGCCGGGCATCCGGGGTGGATCGATTCGGGGACCTCACGACCCACCCCTGTCCGTTACTGCGCGGCGGCGAAACCCGCCCGCAGATCCGCGAGGATGTCGTCGATACCCTCGATGCCGACCGCCAGCCGGACCAGGCCCGGCGTCACGCCGGATGCCTGCTGCTCCTCCGGGGTCAGCTGGGAGTGCGTGGTCGAGGCGGGGTGGATCACCAGCGAGCGCACGTCACCGATGTTGGCGACATGGCTGTGCAGGGTCAGCGCCTCGACGAACTTCTTGCCCGCGTCCACGCCACCGGCCAGTTCGAAGCCGATCACCGCGCCGACGCCCTTGGGGGCCAGCTCGCGCCCGCGCTGGTACCACGGCGAGGACTCCAGGCCGGCGTAGTAGACCGTGGTGACCTCGGGCCGCTCCTGCAGGAACGCCGCCACCGCCTGCGCGTTCTGCACGTGCCGCTCGATCCGCAGGCTCAGCGTCTCCAGGCCCTGACCGATCAGGAACGCGTTGAACGGCGCGATGGCCGAGCCCAGGTCGCGCAGCAACTGCACCCGGGCCTTGAGCGCGTACGCCGGGGCGCCGAGGTCGGCGTACACCACGCCGTGGTAGCTGGGGTCCGGGGTGACGAAACCGGGGAAGCGCGGCTCGCCGTGCTCGTCGCGCACGGTCCAGTCGAAGGTGCCGCCGTCGACGATCACGCCCGCGATGGCCGCGCCGTGCCCGCCCAGGTACTTGGTGGCCGAGTGCACGACGATGTCGGCGCCGTGGGCCAGCGGCTGGATCAGGTACGGGGTCGGCACCGTGTTGTCGACGATCAGCGGGATGCCGGCCGCGTGCGCGACCGCCGAGATACCCGGCAGGTCGAGGATGTGGTTCTGCGGGTTGGACACCGTCTCGCCGAACAGCGCCTTGGTGTTCGGGCGGATGGCGGCCCGCCACTGCTCGAGATCGTCCGGATCGTCCACGAACGAGACCTCGATGCCGAGCTTCGGCAGGGTGTAGTGGAACAGGTTATAGGTGCCGCCGTAGAGCCGCGGGCTGGAGACGATATGGTCGCCGGCGCCGGCGATATTGAGGATCGAGAAGGTCTCCGCCGCCTGCCCGGAGGACAGGAACAGTGCCGCGACGCCTCCCTCCAGTGCCGCGACCCGCTGCTCCACCGCGTCCTGGGTGGGGTTGGCGATGCGGGTGTAGATGTTGCCCGGCTCGGCCAGCCCGAACAGCGCCGCGGCATGGCTGGTGTCGCGGAAGGTGTACGAGGTGGTCTGGTAGATGGGCAGCGCGCGGGCGTTGGTGGCCCCGTCGGGGGTCTGGCCCGCATGGATCTGCTTGGTCTCGAAGCTCCAGGCGGCGGTGGGGTCGATCGGCTCGGCGTCGGTCATCGTCAGGCTCCCTGAGTGGCGTGTGCGGACCTGCCCCGGGGTGCGATCCGGCGGCAGGTGGTCTGGGCACCACGGTAGGAATCGGTTGCCACGGCGGCGATAGTTGCGTTCGCTCTGAGTGCAACCTGCGGAAGACCGGACAATGGGCCGATGCTGAAGGTATGCTGTGCGGTCCGGCGACACCCGCCGTGCTCACTCGCCCAGCGACACCGGCAGTTCGGTCAGTCCGCGGATCAGGGTGCTGTGGTGGTAGCGCAGCGTGCGCACGTCGGCGTCCAGCCGCAGCCGCGGAAAGTGTTGCAGCAGTGCGGTGAACGCGATTTGTGCCTCCAGCCGGGCCAGCGGTGCGCCGACACAGTAGTGGATGCCGTGGCCGAAGGCCAGATGTCCGGTGGCGTCGCCGGTCAGGTCGAGGTCGTCGGCGGCGGCGAAGTGCGCCGGGTCGTGATTGGCGCCGGACAGCGCGATCTGGACCAGTTCGCCGGGCGGGATCTCGACACCGGCGATGGTCATCGGCTCGGTGGTGAAGCGCAGCGTGGAGACGTTCACCGGGCTGTCGAAGCGCAGGAACTCCTCCACCGCGACCGGCACCCGCGCCGGATCGGCTCGCAGTGCGTCCCAGCGGGTTTCGTCGCGCAGCAGGGCCAGCACCCCGTTGCCGATCAGGTTCACCGTGGTCTCGTGCCCGGCGACCAGCAGCAGGAAGGCCATCGACACCGTCTCGGTCTCGCTGAGCCGGTCGCCGTCGTCGCCGGGCGCCTGGATCGCCGAGAGCAGATCGTTGCCCGGATGGGTGGTCTTGTCCTGCACCAGATTCCACATGTAGGCCGACATCTGCTCGGCGGCCCGCACGGTGTCGGGGGAACGGGCGCCGGTGCTCAGCAGCAGAGCGGTCTGCTCGCGGAAGGTGTCCCGGTCGGCCAGGTCCACGCCGAGCAGTTCGCAGATCACCGTGATCGGCAGTGGCACCGCGAATTCCGCGAGCAGGTCGAACCGGTCGCGGCCGGCCAGCCGGTCCAGCAGGTCGGTGGCGATCTGCTCGATCCGCGGCCGCAGCCCGGCGATCTGCCGCGGTGCGAACGCCTTGCCGACCAGTTTGCGCAGCCGGGTGTGGTCGGGCGGGTCGGTGTTGAGCATGTGCGCGGTGAGCAGCGACTCCTGCGAGTTGACGTGCTGGTCGGCGCGCTTGTGCCGGAACAGCTCGACCAGCCCGGTGGCATCCTTGTGCAGCCGCGGATCCGCCAGTGCGGCACGCCCTTCGGGGTAGCCGACGACGATCCAGCGCGGGATGCCGTCCGGGAAGCTCACCCGGTGCACCGGCCCGTGTTCGCGCCACCGCCGGTAGTAGACCTGCGGCTCGGTGAAGAAATCGTCCCCCAGTGTTTCGATCATCACATCGACCACCTCCTCGACGCTACGGACCGCCACCGGACCGTGCAACCGGCCCGTGACGCGTCATCGCGGCGCCGGAGGTGAAGCGACACGGCGGCAACGGCTTTCGCCGCAGTGTCACCGAAACGCGATGGGGTGAGGGCCAACTCGCGCAACACCCGCGCAATCGGGTGGCTCAGGCGCCCGGATCGACCAGGGCGTGGAATCCGGCGATGTGTACCTGCACCAGTTCGGCGGCCTTGGCGCCGTGCCCGCGGCGGATCGCGGCGACGATCTCCCGGTGCTCGCGGCGCAGTTCGGCGGCGACGGCGGGCCAATCGGTCAGGCGCGACACCGCCGCCATCACGTAGCCGTGGATCGCCTCGCGCAGCGCCGACATCATCGCCTCGATCAGCAGATTGCCCGCGAGACCCGACAGCGCCACGTGTAGCTCGGCGTCGAGACGGTGGAACTGGTCGGGGGTGAGCGCCGGATCGTCCATCGCGTCGAGCAGGGCGTCGATCGCGGGCATCTCGGTGCCGGCCGCCCGGAAGGCGGCCTCCCGGACCGCCCAGGTCTCCAGCAGGATGCGGGTCTGCACCAGATCGCGCACCGGCAGGGTGCGGGTGGCGACGTGCAGCCGCAGCGCGGTGCCGATCGAATCGGCCGGATCCGCGGCGACGATGGCCCCGGCGTCGGGGCCGGAACCGGCGGAGGTGCGCACCACGCCCATCGCCTCCAGCACCCGCAGCGCCTCGCGCACCGAGGAGCGGCCGACGCCGAGTTCCTCGGCCAGGGCGCGTTCGGCCGGAAGACGGCCGCCCACGGCCACCCGTCCGGCCGCGAGGTCCGATTCGATCCGCCGCAGGACGACTTCATGGGTTCGCACCCCGGCAGTTTACCCCTTGTGGTCGGACCATAAGTCCGTCGTGGTCGGACCATGGTGCTACCGTGGTCGGACCACATCCGATCGCCGGGAGAGCCGATGCGTATTGCCCTGTTCGCCACCTGTCTGGCGGACGCGCTGTTCCCGGAGGCCGCCGCGGCGACCGTCCGGCTGCTGGAGCGGCTCGGCCACGAGGTGGTGTTCCCGGCCGGGCAGACCTGCTGCGGCCAGATGCACGTCAACACCGGCTATCTCGCCGAGGCGGTGCCGCTGGTGCGAAATCATGTGGCGGCCTTCGAGAGTGCGTCCTGGGACGTGGCGGTCGCGCCGTCGGGCTCGTGTGTGGGTTCGGTGCGGCATCAGCACGCGATGGTGGCGCGCCGCGCCGGTGACGAGGCGCTGGCGGTCCGGGCCGAGGCCGTCGCCGCCCGCACCTACGAGCTGTCGGAACTGCTGGTCGACGTGCTCGGGGTCACCGATGTCGGCGCCTACTATCCGCACCGGGTCACCTACCACCCGACCTGTCATTCGCTGCGGATGCTGCGGGTGGGCGACAAACCGCTGCGGTTGCTGCGCGAGGTGCGCGGCCTGACCCTGCTGGAACTGCCCGCCGCCGACTCCTGCTGCGGTTTCGGCGGTACCTTCGCGCTGAAGAATTCCGACGTCTCCACCGCGATGCTCGCCGACAAGATGAGCACCGTGCGCGGCACCGGCGCCGAGATCTGCACCGCCGGCGATTCGTCCTGCCTGATGCACATCGGCGGTGGATTGTCGCGGCTGCGCAGTGGAATTCGCACCGTCCACCTCGCCGAGATCCTGGCGGCGACCGAGGCCGGATCGAGCCCGCGGCGGTCGATCCGGGAACGGATGCGGCGATGAGCACCTTCCTCGGCAACCCGGGTCCGCCGCCGGGCACCGGCGATCTGCGTGGGACGCAGACCTTCCCGGCCGCCGCCCGGAAGGCGCTGGGCGACAGCCAGTTGCGGGCCAATCTGGGCGCCGCGACGGCGACCATCCGCGCGAAGCGAGCCGCCGCGGTGGCCGAGGTGCCCGACTGGGAACAGTTGCGGGCGGCCGGTAGCGCGCTGAAAGCCTCAGTGTTGCAAAGGCTTCCGGAGCTGCTGGAACAGTTCGAGGCCAATGTCACCGCGCGCGGCGGCACCGTGCACTGGGCCCGCGACGCCGCCGAGGCCGGCCGCATCGCCACCGACCTGATCCGCGCCACCGGCAGTACCGAGGTGGTGAAGGTGAAATCCATGGCCACCCAGGAGATCCGGCTCAACGAGCAGCTGGCCGAGCACGGGATCACCGCCTACGAAACCGATCTGGCGGAGCTGATCGTGCAATTGGGCCACGACACCCCCAGTCACTTCCTGGTCCCCGCGATCCACCGCAACCGCGCCGAGATCCGCGAGATCTTCCTGCGCGAGATGCCCGGGGTGGACCCGGACATCTCCGACGATCCGCGCGCCCTGGCGACCGCCGCCCGCACCTACCTCCGGCACAAGTTCCTCACCGCGAAGGTGGCGATCAGCGGCGCGAATTTCGCTGTGGCGGAGACCGGTACGCTCACCGTCGTCGAATCAGAGGGCAACGGCCGGATGTGCCTGACCCTGCCGGACACGCTGATCACGGTGCTGGGCATCGAGAAACTGGTGCCGTCGTTCACCGATCTGGAGGTGTTCATGCAACTGCTGCCGCGCTCCTCCACCGCCGAGCGGATGAACCCCTACACCTCGATGTGGACCGGCGTGCATCCCGGCGACGGACCGCAGCGGGTTCATGTGATCCTGCTCGACAACGGCCGCACCCGCGTCCTCGCCGACGAGGCGGGACGCGCTGCGCTGCACTGCATCCGGTGCAGCGCCTGCCTGAACGTGTGCCCGGTGTACGAGCGCGTCGGCGGCCACGCCTACGGCTCGGTCTACCCGGGCCCGATCGGCGCGATCCTCAGCCCCCAGCTGACCGGCCTCACCGGTCCGGACGACCCGAACGCG
The DNA here is from genome assembly GCF_020176955.2 of Nocardia sp. alder85J. Taxonomy (GTDB): domain Bacteria; phylum Actinomycetota; class Actinomycetes; order Mycobacteriales; family Mycobacteriaceae; genus Nocardia. The sequence continues at coordinate 168,930 of NZ_JAIUCZ020000006.1, read as the reverse complement.
ACCCTCCCGTACGCCTCCACCCTGTGCGGCGCCTGCTTCGACGCCTGCCCGGTCCGCATCGATATCCCGAGCATCCTGGTCCACCTGCGTGCCCACGCCGTCGACGCCCACCGCGGCGGCCTGCCCGGCCCCCAGGACCTGGCGATGAAGGCGGCCGCCGCCGCGATGTCGACCCCGTCCCGTTTCGCCGCCGCCGAACGCCTGACCCGCCTGGGCCGTCTGCTCGGCCGCGCCCGCGGCCGCATCACCACCCTGCCCTATCCGGGCTCGAAGTGGACCACCAGCCGCGACCTGCCCCTGCCGCCGAAGGAGACCTTCCGGCAGTGGTGGTCGCGCACCCACGAGGAGCGGAAATGAGTGCGGCACCGCGGCATCCGGGCCGACCCACGGTAGTGCCGGTGCCGCACCGCGGGACGACCGCAGCGGCAGCGCGGCACGAGGCGGAATCGACCGTGACGCAGGCGGCGGGGCAATGGCTCCGGCACGCACCTCCGGCAGGCCGCCGATGACCGCCGATGCTCGCGCCGAGATGCTCGCCCGGATCCGGGCGGCCACGGGAAGCGTTGCGCCGGTGGCAATTCCGCGCGACTACGAACACGCGCCGGCGACCGGACCCGGTGACGCCGAGCTGTTTGCCGCGACTGTCGCCGATTACCGCGCCCGGGTGCACCGCACCACGGAGCCGGAGATCGCGGACCTGATCACCGGCCTCCTGCCGCCGGGCAGCACGGTCGTCTGCCCCGCCGATCTGCCCGAGAGCTGGCGTCCCCGAACCACACTCGCGATCGACGGCGATCCCCACCTGCTGCCGGTGGCCGAACTGGACGCCGCCGACGCGGTGCTCACCGGCTGCCGCCTCGGCATCGCGGTGACCGGCACGATCGTCCTCGATGCCGGTCCGGCCCAGGGCCGCCGCGCCCTCACCCTGGTCCCCGACCACCACCTCTGCGTGGTGCGCACCGACCAGATCGTCGACACCGTGCCGCAGGCCTTCCGCATCCTGGACCCGGTGCGTCCGCTGACCTTCGTCAGCGGACCCAGCGCCACCAGTGATATCGAACTGAATCGGGTCGAGGGCGTGCACGGGCCGCGCACCCTGGACGTGATCGTGGTGGGCTCGGCATCCCGGTAGCAGTCGATCGCCCGGTCACCGGGATGCCCGGGCGTCACATCGCTGACCTGGTGATGTCCGGGGGGCTTGTTACTATCCTCCGCACCGGCGAGGGTCGCCGGGGACAGCGAGTGGGACGGTGAGTGCGCAAGAGGTGACCGAGGAGCAATCCGGGAAGCTGGTGCCCCGTAGCAAGCGGGGGATGCGGACGCGTGGTGCGCTGGTGACGGCGGCGCGGGAGGTGTTCGAGCGGGACGGCTACCTCGATGCCCGGATCAGTGACATCTCCAAGGCGGCGGGGGTGGCCTCCGGCTCGTTCTACACCTATTTCGACAGCAAGGAAGAGGTGTTCGCCGAGGTCGTCGAGCAGTTGCGGGAGGAGATGCTGCAACCGCACATCCGGCAGCGCTCCGGCGTCGACGATCCACGGCTGCTCATCGCGGCGGCCAATCGCGAATATCTGCTGTCCTACCAGCGCAATCATCGGCTGATGGCGGTGCTGGAGCAGGTGGCGCAGGTCGACGAGCAGTTCCGGACCATCCGGTTCGACCGGGCCAGGGCCTTCGGTGAGCGCAATGCCGCGATGATCCGGTCCCTGCAGGCCGGTGGGCTGGTCGATGCCGATCTGGATCCGTGGGTGACCGCGCTGTCGTTGTCCACGATGACCAGCCGGATGGCCTACATGGTGTTCGTGCACGGTGAGGACATCGCGCTGGAGCGGCTGCTCGACGGACTGAACCGGATCTGGTGCAACACCTTGGGGCTGTCCGCGGCCCGCTGAACCCGCTCGGCCGCTACCACTGTTGTGATCTGATTCACTTCCCGTACGCTCGATGATGAACTTGACGTCGAGTTCGAGTGTGGGTGAGTCTGGTCGTGCGCGCAGCGAGCAACCGACGGCGGGAAGGGCTGTATCGATGGTTCCGACGATGAGTCGATTCGAGGGCAGGACGGCGATCGTGACCGGCGCCAGCCGCGGTATCGGGCTGGCGATCGCACAGCGACTGGTCGACGAGGGTGCCCGGGTGTGCGTGACCGCCCGCAAGCAGGAGGCGCTGGACGCCGCGGTCGCCGAACTGGGCGGACCGGAGCACGCGCTCGCGGTGGCCGGCCGCGCCGACGACCCCGACCATCAGGCCGAGGCGATCGAGCGCACGATCGCCGCCTTCGGATCGCTGGACGTGCTGGTCAACAACGCGGGCATCAACCCGGTGTACGGGCCGCTGCTGGAACTGGACCTCGGCGCGGCGCGCAAGACCGTGGAGGTGAACTGCCTGTCCGCGATCTCCTGGGTGCAGGGTGCGCACACGGCATGGCTGGGGGCGCACGGCGGCGCGGTCGTCAATGTCGCCTCGGTCGCGGGCCTGAAACCGGCGCCCGGCATCGCCTTCTACGGCGCGACCAAGGCCATGCTGGTGCATCTGACCCAGGAACTCGCCGTGGAACTCGGGCCGGCGGTCCGGGTGAACGCCATCGCGCCCGCGGTGGTGAAGACGAAATTCGCCACCATGCTGTACGGCGGCCACGAGGACGAGGTGGCCAGCGCGTATCCGCTGCGCCGGCTGGGCGTGCCCGAGGACATCGGCAGTGTCGCGGCCTTCCTCGCCTCCGGCGACGCCGCCTGGCTGACCGGCCAGACGATCGTGGTCGACGGTGGCGTGACCCTGACAGGAGGCGTGTAGTGACCGATATCGACGAGGTGGCGAAGCGAGTGGCGACGCTGCTCGAGGACCACGACCCGGCGACGACCGACCGGGTGGAATTCCTGGGGGCCCGGTTCGACGCCGGGCTGGCCTGGGTGCACTTCCCGATCGGACTCGGCGGCCTGGGCCTGGCCCGGGAGTTGCAGAATCACGTCGACGCGCTGCTGGCGGCCGGGGGCGCACCGGATACCGAGCGGGGCCGCAACCCGATCGGCCTGGGCATGGCCGCGCCGACGATCCTCGCCTACGGCACCGCGGAGCAGCAGCGCCGCTATCTGCGGCCGCTGTTCACCTGCGAGGAGATCTGGTGCCAGCTGTTCAGCGAACCGGGTGCGGGCTCGGATCTGGCCGGGGTGGCCACCCGCGCGGTGCGCGACGGCGACGACTGGGTCGTCAACGGCCAGAAGGTCTGGACCTCGGGCGCGCAGAACGCGCGCTTCGCGATCCTGCTGGCGCGCTCCGATCCGGACGCGGTCAAGCACGCGGGCATGAGCTACTTCGTCTGCGATATGACCGATCCCGGCGTCGAAGTACGGCCGCTGCGGCAGATCACCGGTGAGGCCGAATTCAACGAGGTGTTCCTCACCGACGTGCGGATTCCGGACGCGAACCGGCTCGGCGCGATCGGCCAGGGCTGGGAGGTCGCCAACGCGACCCTGATGAGCGAGCGGGTCGCGATCGGCGGCCACGCGATGCCGCGCGAGGGCGGCATGATCGGCCCGGTCGCCCGCACCTGGCGGGCCCACCCCGAACGGCGCGACCCGGAACTGCATGTGCGCCTGCTGAAGTCGTGGGTCGATGCCGAGGTCGCGCGGCTGACCGGCGCCCGGCTGCGGCAGAAGCTGGCCGCGGGCCGGCCCGGTCCGGAGGGTTCGGCGCTGAAGCTGACCTTCGCCCGGCTCGCCCAGCAGCTCAGCGGCCTGGAACTGGAACTGCTCGGCGAAGACGGTCTGCGCTACGGCGACTGGACGCTGCGGCGGCCGGAGACGGTCGACATGATCGGCCGCGACGCCGGGTACCGGTACCTGCGGGCGAAGGGCAATTCGATCGAGGGCGGCACCTCGGAGGTGCTGCGCAACATCGTCGGCGAACGGGTGCTGGGCCTGCCCCCGGAACCCCGTGGCGACAAGGGGATCCCGTGGAAGGACCTGCCCCGATGAGCGGCATTTTCCCTGGTGCGGTGATGATTTCGTGGAAGGAGCCGGGCCGATGAGCGCAGTCCCGCCGGGTGCGGATGTGGATCTGCTCTATACCGACGTCGAGGAGGCGCTGCGGGCGTCGGTGCGATCGGTGGTGTCGCGCAAGCTGTCCGCACCCCAGGTCGCGGCGCTGTACGACGGCGGAACCGTGGATCCCGGCCTCTGGCGGACGCTGTCCGCGGAGGTGGGACTCGCCGGTCTGCTGGTGCCGGAGCAGTTCGGCGGCGCCGGTGCGACCGCCCGCGAGGCCGCGGTGGTGCTGGAGGAACTCGGCGCCGCGGTGGCGCCGGTGCCGTTCCTGACCGGTGCGGTGGTCGCGGTGACCGCGCTGCTGGCCGCCGGCGCCGGGGAACTGGCCGGTGCGGTCGCCGAGGGGACGATCGCCGCGCTGGCGACGCCGTTCACCGCGCTGACGGCGTCGCCCACCGTGACCGTCGCCGACGACCGCCTCACCGGTGAGATCCGTTCCGTGGCAGGCGCACTCGACGCGGCGGTGCTGCTCGTCCCGGCCACCGCCGCCGACGGGCTGCGCCTGTATGCCGTTGCCGCCGAACAGGTCTCGGTCGCCGCGGTGGTGTCGCTGGACATGTCCCGCCCGATAGCCGATCTCACCCTCGCCGGGGCCGAGGGCACCCTGCTGGCCACCGGTGACGCCGCGCGCGCGGCGGTCGACCGCGCGCTGGAAACCGGTGCGGCCCTGCTGGCCTCGGAGCAGGTGGGGATCGCGCAGTGGTGCCTGGACACCACCGTCGAATACCTGAAGGTGCGCAAGCAGTTCGGCCGCGTGGTCGGCGGGTTCCAGGCCGTCAAGCACCGCTTGGCGGATCTGTTCGTGCAGGTCGAATCCGCCCGTGCCGCGGCACGTTACGCGGCGGCGACGCTGGCGGCCGACGATCCGGACCGGTCGGTGGCGGCGGCCCTGGCACAGGCGTACTGCGCCGACGTCGCGGTGCTGGCCGCCGAGGAGGCCCTGCAACTGCACGGCGGCATCGGCATGACCTGGGAGCATCCGGTGCATCTGTATCTCAAGCGCGCCAAGGCCGATCAACTCGGCTACGGCAGCCCGGCCGCGCACCATGCGCGCCTGGCCGGTCTGGTCGACCTCCCGGCCTGACCCGCAACCCGCTTCGCCGCCTCCCGATCAGCGGCGCCACCGCTGATCAGGAGGCGGTTTTCGGACCGCTCACGGAGCGCTGGTTGGCCAGCGCGGTGGTGGTGCAGTGGCCGATGGGGCCCGCGATGTCGTAGACCGTGGCGTGGCCGACGGCGATACCGTCCTCGCTGATGTGGCCGCCGGATTCCAGGCCGACCACATCGGACATCGGCAGGCGGCTCAGCAACAGCGTGTAGTCGGCGTTGATGAACTCCAGTTTCTTCCCCGCGTGCGTCATCGGACTGGCCGCGTCGGCGGCCAGTGCGGCCCGCACGAACGGGGTCAGCGACTCTCCGGCAACCAGGGGCGAGAATTCGTGTACCCAGATCCGGCGGGCCAGCGTCCCGCTGTCGCCCCAGTAGCCGATCGGCGTGTTGTGCGCGTCGAACATCTGGATCGGGAAATCGGGTTTCGTGGTGTCCGGCAACTGATCCGGCGGCAGCGCGTCCCATTCCGGGATGTTGGGCACGAAGCCGGTCGGCTGTTCACCGCGGCGCAGCAGCACCGCGGCGGCGCGGGCCACCGGGCCGACGGAGGCGTGCACGACGGCGTCGGCCACCCGGATGCGGCGGCCGTCCCGTACCCGCTCGGTGGTGACGCGCAGCGGTTCCATCGGGGCGTTGCGGAACATGTCGACGGTCAGGCGCGCGAAATGCAGCCCCTCACCGGAATGTTGCTGTTCCAGCGACCGGGCGAGCAGACCGGCGAGCAGCCGGCCGTGCAGCATGCCCGCCGTCCACCAGCTGCGGGCGTGCGGAGCCGGTAGCAGCGCGCCGTCCCGCTCGGTGAAATACGGCTCGGAACGCTCGGTCTGCGCCACGGGGAATCCTCCTGCGATGATTGCCCTTTGAGGTTACATTCTGGCAACTTGCCGTAGTGCAACCAAGCCAGTGCTTGTTCTCACACTATCCGGGCAGTACGACAGCAGGCGCGGCACGGGTGCTGGTCGCCCGTGTCTCACAGGCCCGCGTCGGTGGCGACCCGATCGGCGAGGCCGATCAGCTCGTCGATCAGCTCGGTGGTGGGTGTGCCCGACAGCGCCCGGTTGCGCGGGTTGTCCAGCGCGCGGCGCAGTACGCCCTCGGCGATGATCGCCAGCTTCCACAGGCCCAGGGTGTGCCAGAATGCCAGCGCCTTCCGATCGCGGCCGGTGATCGTCAGGTATTCGTCGATCAGTTCCTCCCGCGTGGGGAAGCCGGGCAGCAGGCACAGATCCACGCCCGGAACCGAGGGCTCACCGGGTAGCGGCCAATAGGCCAGCAGGCTGCCGACATCGGCGAGCGGGTCGCCGAGGGTGCACAGTTCCCAGTCCAGCACCGCGGCGATCTGCCCGCTGTCCGGGGCGACGATCACGTTGCGGAGGTTGTAATCCCCGTGCACCAGCGACAATTCGCGTTGTTCGGGGACCGCCGCGCGCAGCCGCTCGGTGAGCCGGTCGAGGACCGGCAGCTCGCGGGTCTTCGATTTCTCCCACTGCGCCGGCCAGCGTTTGAGTTGCCGTGCGGCATAGGGGGAGTGGCTCGCCAGATCGTCGAGCCCGGTGGCGGTGAGATCGACGGCGTGGATGCGGGCCAGGGTGGCCGTCAGCGACACTCCGGTGGCGCGGCGCAGTTCCGGCGTCAGCTGTTCGGCGACGGGCGGGCGATCGAGCACCAGCCCGTCGACGCACTCCATCAGCACCAGCGCGACCTCGCCCTCGTGCCGCACGTCGTGGATGTGCGGCACCGGCACGTCGGTCGGCCCCAGCGCCGCCATCACCCGGGCCTCGCGCGCCACGTCGTGCGCGGAGGCCAGCAGGTGACCCAGCGGCGGTCGGCGCAGAATCCACTGCCGCCCTTCGGCATCGGTGATCCGGAAGGTCAGATTGGATTGGCCGACACCGACCCGGGTGGCCTGCACCGGTGCGGTGCGGGCCAGCCCGAGGGTGCCCAGCCAGTCGCCGAACACCGCCTGATCGATCTCGAATCCCGAATCGCCGGTGCGGATCAGCGATTCGCCGGCGCGCAGATCATCGGACGGCATACGCGTACTCCTCAGGCGCCCACACCCGCCGGCGCGGCGGATGTGGCTCGCACCTTACCCAGTTCGGCCCGCGCGATGGCCCGCTTGTGGACTTCGTCCGGGCCGTCGGCCAGCCGCAGCGTCCGCAGATGCGCGTACATGCTGGCGAGCGGGAAGTCCTCGGTGACGCCGGCGCCGCCGTACACCTGGATCGCCCGGTCGACGATCTGCAACGCCATGTTCGGCGCGGCGACCTTGATGGCGGCGATCTCCACCTGCGCGGCCTTGTTGCCGACGGTGTCCATCATCCAGGCGGCCTTCAGGGTCAGCAGCCGGGCCTGCTCGATGGCGATGCGGGACTCCGCGATCCAGTCCTGGATATTGGCGCGCTCACTGATCTTGCGCCCGAACGTGACCCGGGACTCGGCCCGCGCGCACAGCAGTTCCAGGGCGCGTTCGGCCATGCCGATGGCGCGCATGCAGTGGTGGATGCGGCCGGGCCCGAGCCGGGCCTGGCTGATCGCGAAACCCTCGCCCTCGCCCTTCAATACGTCCTCGACCGGCACCCGCACGTCCTCGAAGGTGATCTCGGCGTGGCCCTCCCGGTCGCGGTAACCGAACACCGGCAGGTTCCGCACCACGGTGACGCCGGGCGCGTCGATCGGCACCACCAGCATCGACTGCTGCCGGTGCTTCGGCGCATCGGGATCGGTCTTGCCCATCACGATCAGCACCTTGCAGTTGCGGTGCATCGCGTTGGACGCGAACCACTTTCGCCCGTTGACGACATAGTGGTCGCCCTCGCGCCGCATCAGCGTCTCGATATTGGTGGCATCGGAGCTGGCGACCCCCGGTTCGGTCATCGCGAACGCCGAGCGGATGGTGCCCTCCAGCAGCGGCTGCAACCAGCGCTCGTGGTGCGCGGGGGTGCCGAAGAGGGTGAACACCTCCATATTGCCGGTGTCGGGGGCGCTGCAATTGCACGCCTCCGGCGCGAGTGCCGGGCTGTGGCCCATGATCTCGGCCAGCGGCGCGTACTCCAGGTTGGTCAGCCCCGGGCCCCACTGCGGATGCGGATGGAAGAGGTTCCACAGGCCGCGGCGGCGGGCCTCGGCCTTGAGATCCTCCAGGATCTGCGGGTGGTGGTGCGGATCGCCGGCGGCGGCCATCTGCTCCTCGTAGACGGATTCGGCCGGATACACGTGTTCGTCCATGAAGGCGAGCAGGTCGTCCCGGTACTTCAGCGCACGGTCGGACGGGGTGAAGATGTCCATCGAAAATTCCTCTCCTGGTCAGGATTCCAGCGTGGCGCGGTAGCGCTGCATGCCGTGGATCCAGCGGTCGTGGTCGGAGGCCTTGCGGCGCAGGAACTCCGCGACCTCGGGGTGGGGCAGGATCAGGAACTGTTCGGATTCCAGGGCTTCCAGCACCCGGTCGGCGACGTCCAAGGGTTGCAACACCTTTCCGGCGCCGGTGACCGCGCGCGCGGCCATCCGGGTGTCGGCGGCGTCGTCGGTCTCGAATCCGGTGAGCAGCGCGGTGTCCACGCCCATCGGGCACAGGCAGCTGACCCGGATGCCGCGATCACCGTAGGTGACCGCGAGCCATTCGGCGAAGCCGACGGCCGCGTGCTTGGAGGCGGAGTAGGTGGCCGAGCCGATCTGGGTCAGCAGACCGGCGGCGGAGGCGGTGCCCACGAAATACCCGCTGCCGCGCTCGAGCCACTGCGGTACCAGTAGCCGGGCGGCGCGCACGTGTGCCATCAGGTTGATGCTCAGCGCCTGTTCCCACTGCGCGTCGGTGGCGGCGAGGCCGGGGCCGCCGCCCACGCCCGCATTCGCGAAGTACAGGTCCACCGGGCCGAGAGTCGTTGTCGCGGTGTCGATCAGCGCGATCAGGTCGGCTTCCGAGGCGGCGTCGCCGGCCTGTCCCAGCACCTTGCCCGGGAACTGTTGCGCCAGTTCGGCCACGGTGGCGGCGAGCCGGTCGGCCGCGATGTCGCTGAGTGCCACCCGCGCGCCCTGCTCCAGCAGCCGACGGGCGACGGCGGCGCCGATGCCGCCGGCCGCGCCGGTCACGACGGCGACGGTGTCGATGATCCGCATGCAGCGGTCCTCTCTCGGTGAGTCCGTTCGAGCCGGGCTCGAGTGTACTTGAATCTGATGTCAACTTCGGTAGCGGGATCGGTTGCCCGGCGTGGCCCGGCCAGGTCGCGCAAAACCGATACTTGACGTGGGATTCATGTTTAGTTACCTTGTGTGTCCTGTATCACATTTGGTGGTCAGTGGTATGGATCGGTGCCGATTCTGCTCGTGCCGGTCTCGTGCCATGGCCTTTTGAGCGAGGTACCTGTGCTCGATCAGATCGCACCCTCTCCGGATGCCGTCCCCTCCGCCCGCCGCCCCGCCGACTGGATCTGGCGGCGTGCCCTCCCGCACTACCCCGACACCTTTCCCCGCTACACCTATCTGGCGATCACCGTGCTCGCCACGATCGTCCTGTACTACGAGTTGTACGTGCCGGGCGCCGTCGCCACCAAGATCATCCAGGATCTGGGATTCAGCTTCACCCAATTCGTGATGGCCTCGGTGGTCGGCAACCTGGTCGGCGCGTTCGGCTCGCTGGCCGCCGGTCTCGCCGACCGCTGGGGCCGGGCCAACCTGGTCGTCTACGGCCTGTTCGTGACCGCGGCCATCGTGCTGTTCGGCCTGCCCAACGCGCACAGCGTGGTGCTGTACTTCGTGTTGTTCGCGCTGCTCAGCGTGGTCGAGGGCATCATGCTGGTCGCCACCCCGGCGCTGATCCGGGACTTCTCGCCGCAGCTGGGCCGGGCCTCGGCCATGAGTTTCTGGACCATGGGCCCGGTGCTGGGCAGCCTGGTGGTCACCGAGGTCTCCAGCCATACCCTGGACGCGCACCCGGCGTGGCGGTTCCAGTTCTACGTGTGCGGCATCATCGGATTCGTCGTCGCGGCCATCGCCTTCGTCGGGTTGCGTGAGCTGTCGCCCGCGCTGCGCGATCAGCTGATGGTCAGCCTGCGCGACCGGGAACTCATCGAGGCGCGCGCGGCCGGCCTGAATGTGGAAGAGGCGCTACAGAATCAGTGGCGGCGGCTGCTGAAACTGGACGTGGTCGGACCGGCCTTCGGCGTCAGCATGTTCCTGTTCTTCTACTACATCGCGGTCGGCTTCTTCGTCGTCTACTTCGTCACCGTGTTCGGCTATTCCGAGGCGCGGGCCAATGCGCTCGCCAACTGGTACTGGGCCGCGAACGCGATCACGCTGCTGGTGGCCGGGGTGCTGTCGGACCGGATCCGGGTGCGCAAACCGTTCATGGTGGTGGGTGCGGTGATCAACCTGGCCGCCACCGGCGTCTTCGCGGCGATGGCGACCCATCCGGGGACCACGTACTACCAGTTCGCGCTGGTGATGGCGATCAGCGCGTTCGGTCTGGGCCTCGCGTACTGCGCCTGGATGGCGGCCTTCACCGAGACCGTCGAACGGCACAACCCCGCCGCCACGGCCACCGGCCTGGCGATCTGGGGCTGGACCGTGCGGATCGTGGTGACGGTGTCGCTGTTCGCGTTCACCTTCGCCGTGACGGCCACCTCCACCCTGGTCGACCAGGGCTCGCGGGTCTCGGCGATCGTCGAGGAGTATCCGCAGCAGGTGGCCACCATCTCGGCGGTCTCGCCGCAGACCCTGGCCGCGCTGAAGGTCAATCCGGCCGATCCGGCCGCCGGCGCCGCCGCGGTCCAGCAGCTCGTGCGGGCGGGCCTGGCCACCGATCCGACCAGCGCGATCACCCGATTGCGGCAGCTGAGCACGAATCCGGTGCCCCCCGCCGACCTGGAATATCTGGGCGCCCACGCCGCCGATGTCAAGCAGGCGCAACACGACAATCCGCGGCAGTGGCAACTGTGGTGGTGGGTCTGCTTCGCCGCCGAACTCCTGTTCATCCCGTTCATCTTCGTGATGTCCGGCCGGTGGAGTCCGCGCAAGGCCCGCGAGGACGCCGAGCGGCACGAGGCCCTCGTGCAGCAGGGCCTGTCGGAACTGCACAGCGAACCGGCGCAGTAACCAACGGATAGCGGTGCCCCCGGCGGGCTCATCCCACGAGCAGGGCGCGCCCGAAGAACACGTCCCGGAACCCTTGCAGCATCAGCCAGATGCTGAGCGGAACCGCCGGCGGCACCGCGACGGCCTCGGGCCGGTACACCAGCGCCAGCCCCGTCAGCAGCGCCAGCCCCGCCGACACGACGGCCACCACGAACCCGTCCCCCGCATGCGGCGTGGTGGCCGCCACCGTCGCCGCGAGCCGGGTCAGCCCGACCACCACCAGCACCGACCCCACCAGCAACGCCAGCGGATCGGCGGTCAGATCCGGCCACACCAGGATCACCGCGGCTCCACCCACGAGCTCCACCCCCACCCCGAAACCCCCTGTACGACACCCGAATATCTCCAGCACCCCGGCCCCGACCAACCCGGCCGCCACCGCGGCCGCCGACGGCCCCGCCGGATCACCCCCACGCGTCAGCACCGCGACGCCGATGACGGTGACGACCGTCCCCACCCCCATGAACACCGCCCACCACCCCCGCCCGGCCACCATGGGTGGACCGCTGGGCTCGATCACCCGGTGAACCACAGTCATCTCCTTCCGGATCCGACGCACCGCAGTTGGCAAACCGTGAGCACATTGCGATTCGAGTGCACGATAACCCAGGTACCTGCTCGTCGGCCGCAGTTGCGGGTCGTGTCCGGTGCGGTGCTCGGGTGCGGTCACGCCACCGGGGCTGTCCCGGCGCGGTGCCGGGCATACCTGGCAACTGCGCATGTCCCCGGAATATGCAAGATTTTCGTGGGTATCGGCCATATTGACGACCATGAAGCCGGCTGAGGTGAAGACGACCCCGACCGCATCTGATGATCCGGAAGCGCGATCGCAGTCCTCGCCGACAGCGACACGATGGCTCGGTTCATCTCCTCGGACGCCGACCGACACGTGACGGAGATCGTGACCGATGACGAACTGGCGAACGCGACCGCGAGCCGGCGGTGACCTCATACGGTTTCGCGCCATTGCCAAACCCGCAGCGGCGGTGGATGATTGCCGTGCTTCATCGCAGTGGACGGGAATGGGGGCGGGTCGTCTCGATGGCCGGTTATCGACAGCGCGGTGTCGCGCCTGTGCTGGGTTTGGTTCCTGCTGTGGCTGGCTTGTATCTGGTGACCAGTTGCGCGTTGCCGCCGACACCCGAATCTGCCGCATCCACGACGACGGCAACGGCTGCCACGCCGACCAGGAGTTCTGTGCTGCGGGTGCCGACCACTACAGAGTCGCCTGCCACGACCACGACGCCGCTGCCGAGCACGGGTGTCCAGGCCGAGGATGTGGATTTCGCGGCGGTGTGTGCCGATGCCGTCACCGGGGATCGGGTGGACGACAGTGAATGCGACGATGCCGACGAGAGCTTCTCCGGTGACGACAGCAGCGCGATCCGTTATGCGGCAGCGGGTCTCGCCGGCGGGGTCGCCGGTGCGGCGATGTGGTACTACCTGTCGGTCCGGAACCGTGTTGTGGCTCCCGCGCTCGGTGAGCGGGTCCTCGGCGGGAGCTACTCGACGCCGTTCGTGAACGCGGCGGGCCGGGTGCCGGTCATCTATCGCTTCGGCAGCGTCGATACGCGTGGTGGTCTGCTGACCTCGGGCAGTGTTATCCGTGGCGGGCTGGGGTGGCGGCATCATCACAGCGGCCGCTCGTAGCCCCGATGTGTGACGGTTCGCTTGGGGCGCAACGGCGATCGGTGGCGGAGGGTGAGGGATTCGAACCCCCGCAGGTGTGAACCTGTCGCCCGTTTTCGAGACGGGAGCCTTACCGGACTCGGCCAACCCTCCAGGCGGAGGGGGCGAGATTCGAACTCGCGCGGGCGTTTCGGCCCGACCACGGTTTAGCACACCGCTGCCTTACCAGACTCGGCCAACCCTCCGGAACTTCGAGCGTTCAGGATGAGTGGCGACTGAGGTGGCGGGGAGGCATGGGTTGAGCTTGGCATGAGGTGGTGTCGGGGCGCAAGGGAATTAGTGGGGGTGGGGGAGCAGGTCGGGGAGGCCGGTGGTGGTCAGGCGGTGGAAGCGGTGGTAGGCGGCGGTGGGGGAGAGGTCGCGGGCCGGGTCGGCTACTGCGCCGAGGAGGCCGAACAGGGCCCAGGAGAGGTAGGTGACGGTGTCGGCGAAATCGTCGGGGGGTTCGTTCAGGTGGCCGGTGAGGAGGTCGGTGAGGATGTCGGCGGCCATCTGACGGGTGGCGCGCAGGACGGGGGCGCCGGCCTTCGGGCCGAGGAGGACGCCGTAGACCGGTTTGTTCGAGGCCGCCAGTTCGAACATGGTGTGGAGCGGGGCCAGGGGGGAGGAGTGGTCGGGGTGGGCGGCCGTGGTCGCGTCGATCGCGGCGCGGAGGTAGGCGGTGCAGCTGGTGACCAGGAGGTCGTCCTTGTCGCGGTAGTGGGCGTAGAAGGTCGAGCGGCCCACGTCGGCGCGGTCGAGGACGTCCTGGACGGTGATGCGGCGGTAGTCGGTGGCGAGCATCAGTTCGATCAGGGCGCGGTGCAGGGCATCCCTGGTGCGGCGCACTCTGCGGTCCTGCGGGTGCGGGACGGATCTCGGCGAGGTGTGCGGAACGGGACGGATCGGCTGGCTTTGGTTCTGGTCCGGATGACGCACCCTTCCGATGATGAACATATGACCCGAAACGAACAACCCTCCCGTATTCTCGGTGCCGACACCGCGGTCGGTCTGCTCATCACCACGCCGCGCCGGTACAACGCGTTCAACCGCCTGTTCTTCGTGGGCGGGGTGGGCGGACTGGTGACGACCCTGGCCGCGGTCAGTGGCGCCGGGCCCGGTGATCATGTGCTCGATATCGCTTGTGGTCCAGGAAAACTCGCAGTCGCCATGGGCGGGCTGGTGGGGGCCGCCGGTGAAGTGGTCGGCATCGACGCGGCGCGTGAGATGGTCGAGCATGCTCGGGTGGCGGCGCGGTCGGCGCCGAACTGCCGCTTCGAGTACGGGCTCGCGCAGGAACTCGACTTTGCCGATGGCTCCTTCGATGTGGTGACCTCGACCTTCGCCATGCATCACATCCCCGCCGCACAACGGGTTCCGGCGCTGACCGAGATGTTCCGGGTGCTGCGGCCGGGCGGCCGGTTGCTGCTGGCCGACATGAATCCCGGTAGTGGGGTGCGCGGGGTGCTGATCCGCGCGATGGCGCGGTTCTCCGCGCATCGCAGCGGGGACGACCATCACCAGCGGACCGCCTCGCTCGATCTCCGTCGGTATCAGGACACCTTGCGCGACATCGGTTTCGGTGATTTCGAGTACACCGCGAACCGGTACGACACCGGGATCCTGACCGCTCGCCGGCCGGGGCCTACGACCGCAGCCGCGCGGTGAGGGTGGCCAGGGCGCGTCGCACATCCTCGAACGCGACGTCGGGCAGCTCCTCGGGAGCGAACCAGCGATATTCGGAATTCTCTTCGGAGAGTTGAATTTCCGGGTCGGTCACGGTGCAGGTGAAGGCGATGCCGATGGTGTGCAGTCCGGTGTCGCCGTACACCGACGAGAACGAGCCGACGAATTCCAGCTGCCGGATGTCGGCGCCGATCTCTTCCTTCGCCTCGCGGCGGAGATTCTCCTCGACGGTCTCGTCGCCGGACAGGAATCCGCCGACGGTGTCCCATTCGCCGAAGGCGGGGTGGATCGCTCTGCGCAACAGCAGGATCCTGCCGCCGTGCATCACCAGGCCGATTGTTGTGGGCAGCGGGTTGTCGTACTTCACGTACCCGCAGCCCGCGCACTGCGCATGGCGTTCGGGACCGGCGCCGACGAAGTGGGTCGGTGATGCGCACCTGGGGCAGTACTTCCAGTCGTCCATAGTGCGCTCATGCTATCGCCGGCCGCTGCGAACGGCGGATGCGATCATGCTGCGCCGCAATCGGATTGGTGGGAATGTCCGATGCTCGCGGAATCGCTCACTGCACCGGGCGGAAATCCGGCTCGCCGTGCCGGACGGCCAGGATCCCGGCCAGAATCAGTGTGCCGCCCAGGAATTGGAGCGGGCGGACGGACTGGCCGAGCAGCGCCCAGGCCAGCAGGGGAGCCGCGGCGACCTCGCACAGGCCGGTGAAGGAGGCCAGGCGGGGGCCGAGCAGGCGGGTGGCGGCGATGCCGGAGACGTAGGCGAGGGCGGTGGTGACCGTGCCGAGGATCAGGATGACGGACCACCAGGGGCAGGCGAGGTCGCGGAAGTGCACGGGTGCGGCCGACCAGCGCAGGGTGACCAGGCCGGTGGCACCGGCCGCGGCCAGGGCGGCCAGGCCGATCACGAGTCCGCTGGCGGCCAGCACCGTGCCCGGCAGGTCGTCGCCGCCTTCGGCGGGGAGCAGGTAGTAGACGAGGGAGCCGAGCATGGCGGCCAGTGCCCAGGCGATGCCGGACCAGGAGACGGCCGTGCCGGATCCCGCGCCGACGACCAGGATCAGCCCGGCGACACCGAGCGCCGTGCCGGCCGCCGTGAGGCGGGTGGGGCGGTGATGGTGGCGCAGCCACATCCAGCCGACCACCGCGATCGGGGAGGCGAACACGATCAGCAGGGCGACGCCGACGGGGAGCCGCGCCACCGCCTCGAAGAAGGCCAGCTGGGTGCCGGCCACCGCGATCAGGCCGTAGCCGCCGATCAGTGAGATGTTGCGGCGCAACAACTTCCGCTCACCACGCAGCTGCGCGGCGGCGATCGGCAACAGGACCGCCGCGGCCACCGCGACTCGGGCCGTCACCGCGCTACCGGCACTCCACCCGGCGTCGATCAGGCCCCGGGCCAGCACCCCGGACAGGCCGAAGGCCGCGGCGGACACCAGCGCGTAGGTGAGGCCGGAGCGCATTCGGCGGGCCGTGCTGTCGGTCGCACTCGTCATGCCGGGTGACGGTAGGCGGCGACGGTGAGGTGGCGCGAGCGATTTTCCGCTCGGCGGGGGTCGGGGCCCGCTGCGGGGGTGCTGTTCTCAGCGAGGGATCGGGAAACCGCCCTGCGGTGCGAACGGTGGAGGTACCGGGACCGGTGGCGGGGTGCGGACGGATCCGGGCGTCAGCAGCAGGGCGACGGCGAGCAGCAGGCCGATCGCGGTGGGGGCCAGCGCCACCCAGAAGCCGAGGGTGTAGCCCTGATCGGCGAACAGCTGCGGAACGACCTGCCTGGTCCGGCCGCCGCGCAGTTGGACGTCCGCCGCGACCGGGTGGCGGTCGCGGATCGCGGTGAACGCCGCCACGGCCGCCGTGGAACCGACGGTCAGGGCGACGCCGAACACCGCGGCGCCGATGCCCTGCAGGCCGGCCGGGATCGTTTCCGTGATCAGTTCGATCGCCGCGGGGTACAGCAGCCCGACCCCGAAGCCCGCGAGCGCGGTCAGGGCCGTGGCACCGATCAGGTGGTAGGGCAGCACCGCGAAGCCGAGGCCGGAGACGGCGAACAGGGCGACGGCCGCGATCGCGGGCAGCCGGCCGCCGACCCGGCGGGCGAGCAGTCCGGCGCCGATCGCGGCGATCACCGTGGCCAGGCCGGCCGCGATCATCAGCGCAGCGAAATGCACTGTGCTCAGCGCACTTCCGTAGCTGTAACCGGGATTCAGGGTGACGTGGACCGACGCGGCCGAGATGTTCACGCCGTACGAGGCGCGGGCCTGCTGCACGACCGATACCGCGATGTCGTTGCGCAGCGCGTCGGGGCCGGGACTGGCGGCCAGGTACGCGAACGCGGTGGTCTGCACGGCGGTGATGCCGAACCCGAACAGCGCCATCAGCACCATGGTCGCGAATCGCAGGCCCAGCAGGCCGGACAGGTCGACGGCGAGCCGGCTGGCCGGGAGCCAGACGGCGGCGAACACTCCGGTCAGGATCAGCCCGCCGATCAGGGCCGCGAGCGCGACCGGGGCCGTCCAGCCCCAGTAGGGCGCCCGGTTGACGGCGCTCACTGAATCTCCCCACTGACGCTCATCGAAATTCCCCATTTGCCCGTGTGGCTTCGTCGTGAAGGGCGGGCCTCTTCCGAAGCTGGTGGTTACCACACCTGACCAGCAGTTTCGTTCGGAGGAGGCCCGCTTTTCCATGTTGACACGTGAGGAAGATGTGGAAATCAGTGCCCTGCGCGCCCGAGGCTGGACGATCTCCCAGATCGCCCGCCACACCGGCCGCGACCGCAAGACGATCCGCGCCTATCTGGCCGGGGAACGCCAGCCCGGGGTCCGGAAACGACACCAGCCCGACCCGTTCGAACGGTTCGTGGACTATGTGACCGCCCGCCTGACCGAGGACCCGCACCTGTGGGCGCAAACCCTGTTCGACGAGCTCGAACCTCTCGGGTTCGGGTTGTCGTATCAGTCGCTGACCCGCAACATCCGCGCCCGCAAGCTCCGTCCGGTCTGCCAAGCCTGCCGGAGGGTGACCGAACGCCCCAATGCCGTCATCGCGCACCCACCCGGTGGTGAAACCCAATGGGACTGGGTCGATCTGCCCAACCCACCGCAGTCGTGGGGGTGGGGCGCGAACGCGCACCTGCTCGTCGGGTCCCTGGCCCACTCCGGCCGCTGGCGCGGCTATCTCGCGCCGGCCACCGACCAGCCGCACCTGATCGAGGGCCTGGACCGGGTCGCTCGCGCCCTGGGCGGGGTGACCGGGTCGTGGCGGTTCGACCGCATGTCCACTGTCTGCTATCCGTCGTCGGGGCAGGTCACCGCGTCGTTCGCCGCGGTGCTCAAGTACTACGCCGTGCTGCCGGAGATCTGCCCGGCCCGCGCCGGCAACCGCAAAGGAGTGGTCGAGAAAGCCAATCACACTGCCGCGCAACGCTGGTGGCGCACCCTCGCCGACGAACTCACCGTCGAACAGGCACAAGCGAGCCTGGACAAGTTCTGTTCACTGCGCACCGACACCCGGCTGCGGCCGACCGCCGACGGCCGGGCCAGCGTCGCGACGATCGCGGCACGAGAACCATTGCGGCCGTTACCTGCTGACCCGTATCCGGCGATGGTCACCGAACCGAGGGTTGTGTCCCGGCAGGCGATGATCTCCTGGCGCGGCAACCGCTACTCGGTGCCTCCCGAGCTGGCCGCGGCGACGGTCATCGTCGCACAACCGTTACGCGGCAACACCATCGACATCGCCACCACAGCCGGGATCGTGATCGCCCGACACGAACGCGCCGCCGACGGCCTCGGCGCCACGGTCCGTGACCACGGCCACGTCGTCGCGCTCGACCGCGCGGCGATGGAGTCGGCGAACACCGGCCGCCCGCACCGCCGCAAGGAACGCATCCCACCCGGCGACGCCGCCCGCGCCGCCGCCGCGGCCCTGCGGGCAGCCGCCGATCCCGCCGACACCAGCACAGCCGCATCGGCGGTCACCAGCAACATCACCGATCTGGCCGCCTACGAGCGCGCCGCCACCGCCAGGAGCCGCAAATGACCACCAGCCCGAACAAGACCGCCCGCCGAGCCACGAAAGCCGCCGGCGCCGACGAGACCGCGACCCGCTACCAGCAGCTCCGCTCGCATCTGGCGACGCTGAAACTCCACGCCGCCGCCGAAGCCCTCCCACGGATCCTCGAAGACGCCGTCGCGCAGAACCTCTCGGCGACAGCGACTTTGGAGAAACTACTACGCATCGAGGTCGACGACACCGAAGCCCGCCGGCTGAACGGGCGTCTCCGGTTCGCGAACCTGCAAACCCCCGCGTCGCTGGACAACTTCGACGTCGATGCCGCCTCCGGGATCGACCGGCCGCTGCTCGACGAGCTCGGCACCTGCCGGTTCCTCGAATCCGCGACCAACGTCCTGCTGATCGGCACCCCCGGCACCGGAAAGACCCATCTGGCAACAGGACTCGCCCGCGCGGCCGCCCACGCCGGTTACCGCACCTACTTCACCACCGCCGCCGATCTGGCTGCCCGCTGCCACCGCGCGGCGATCGAGGGCCGGTGGGCGACCACCATGCGGTTCTACGCCGGACCGGCCTTGCTCGTCATCGACGAACTGGGCTACCTGCCGTTGCCGGCCGAGGCGGCATCAGCCTTGTTTCAGGTTGTCTCGCAACGATATTTGAAGACCTCGATCGTGATCACCACCAACCGAGGTGTCGGGTCGTGGGGCGAAATCCTCGGAGACAACACCGTCGCGGCCGCACTCCTGGACCGCCTGTTACACCGGTCGATGGTCATCAACCTCGACGGCGACTCCTACCGGCTACGCGATCATCACGCAACCGCGGACAACCTCCGGCGGGCAACCACCGGCAATCGCGAGCCCCTATAATCGTGACCGCCCACGGGTGAGGCATTTCGACGAGCCCAGTTGGGGAATTTCGATGAGCGCAGTCACGGTCGAGGTACAGCACGAGCAGCGGCGCACCCGCCGACAACAGGGCGGCGGTGAGCAGGCCGATCGGATCCGGCACGCGCACCGCGGTTTCCGGCACCGCGACCAGGATCACGACCGTGCACAGCACCAGCACGAGCAGCGTGAACCAGAAGACGGCCCGCCAGCTGAGGTACTCGACCAGCAGCGCGCCGGCCAGCGGTCCGAACGCGGTGGCCAGTCCGATCCCGGCGGGAATCGCGACGGCGCCCCACGGGCCGAAGCGGCGCGGCATCACATCCCGGACGAGGCCGAACGCCACGAACGGGCCCGCGAGGGCCACGCCTTGCAGGCCGTGGCCGACGATGGCCACGATCGGGTCGGCGGCGATCGCGCAGATCGCGGAGCCGAACGCGGCGACGATTCCGCAGACCGCGAGGATCGCCTTCTTGCCCAGCAGATCACCGAGCTTTCCCAGCAGCGGCATCGCGGCCACTGCGACCAGGGTGCTCGCGATCGTCAGCCATTGCACCCCGGCCACGGCGGCGTGCAGATCGCGGTCCATGGCCGGGACGGTCGGCCCGAGTACGAGATTCGGCAGGACGGCGGCGGCGGAGTACAGCAGCAGGGCGAGCACCGCCACGGCGGCGCGTGGGCCCGAGGCACGCTCGAGTGCCGCCGCGGCGGCCGCGCGGCGCGGATCCGGCGGTCGCTGTGCGGGTTTCGGTGGTCGCCCGGCCATCGCGTAGCCGGAGCCCGGGATCGGCGGCTGCGGCAACAGCGCCCGCGCTTGCGCCACGGTCGGCCGCAGCGCCGGATCCTTGTGCAGCAGACCGAGGATCAGCGGAGTGAGCCTGCCCGCCCGGCTCGGCAGGGGCGTGGGCTCGGACAGGATCGCATGCTGGGTGGCGGCCGGCGATTCCCGCCGGTACAGCGAGAAGCCCTCGGTCGCGAACCAGAGGGTGGCGCCGAGGGCGAACAGATCGCCGGCCGGGGTGGCTGGGTAGCCGTAGAACCGTTCCGGCGCGGTGTATTCGACGATATCGGCCGGTGGCGGCGCGAGGCCCGGGTCGGCCAGCCGCACGTCGTTGCTCTCCGACAGCAGGACGCCGCCGGGCTCGACGGTGTGCAGCGCGATGCCCTGGGTGTGCGCCGCCTCCAGGATGTTCAGCAGCGCCCAGGCGATCGGCGCGGCGTAGTGCTCCGGCATCGGGCCGTACAGCTGCACCGTCTGCTGGATCGATCGGCCACCGATCGGCCGCCCCGGCGCCGCCCCCGGCCCGTGTGTCGTCATGAAACCGCCCCCGTCCCTCCCGAAGAACCCTCCCGGATTCTAGACGAGCGGGCGGCATCCCGAGCGGGCCGTGAAAACGACTGCACCCCTGTGATGTTCACATCACAGGGGTGCAGTCGTCGGATCGCGGGCCCGCGGTGACCGGGAGCCGTTGCGCCGGAATCAGTTCCAGCGGGACAGTGCCCAGCGGCGGACGGCCGGAGCGGCGTTGGCGAGGGTCTCCAGGTCGTCGAGGAACTTCTCGATACTCTCGTTGACCGCCTCGGGGCTGGCGACCTGCTCCTGCACCTTCTCCTCGGTGCAGGCCAGCATGGCGGCGGCCAGATCGGCCTCCAGGTCGCGCATGAGCTGACGGCGCAGCACGGTGATCTGATCGCGGCCCTGTTTGCGGACGCGTTCGACCTCGGCGCTCGCGGCCTCGCGCATCTGCTCGATGATGCGCACGGCATCTTCGCGGGCATCCGCGCGCATGCGCTCGAGTTCGGCCTGCGCCTCGGCGATCGCGCTGTCGTAGGCCGCCTTGGCCTCCTCCAGCCGCGTCGCCGCCTGCTCGCTGTCCTCGAGCTGCTTGCGCACCGTGTCCTGGCTCCTGGCCATCGCCTTCTGCAACGGTGGCACCACGAACTTCACGAACAGCGCGATGATCAGCACGAAGCCGACCAACTGGCTGGCGAAGACCTTCCACTGCACGGTGATGTGGTAGCCGTCCTCGGCGAGCAAGCCGAGAGTAGAGGTCATGACGTGGCCCGTCCTGTCTGGTGTCCGGCGCTGGTACCGGCGTGCCGATCGTCGCCGCCGACCACGCGGTCGGCCAAGGTCTGGGCGAGCGGTTCGACGGCTTCGCGCAGCTCCGCGGACACCTGATCGGCCTGGGCACGCAGTTGCGCCTCGGATTCGGCAACGATCTCGTCGGCCTGCTGCTGCGCTTCGTTGCGCATTTCTTCGAGAATGGCCCGGCCTTCGGCGCGGGCCTGGTTGCGGATGTCGGCCGCTTCGGCGCGGGCCTTCGTCAGAGCCGTCTGGTAACGCTCGTCGGCCTCGGCGAAGACATCCTTGGCCTCCTTGTTGTTCGCCGTGGTGGCGGCGACCCGTTCCTCGCGGTCCGCCAGCACCTTCCGGATCGGCGGCACCACGAAGAACCAGATGACTCCGAGCACGATCAGGAAGATGATCAGCTCGGCGAAGAAGGTGCCGTTGGGGACGAGGAAGTTCCCCTCGGCGGCCACATCTGTGCGGGGCGACATGACGGTACTTACTTACCGGGAGTCGCGAAGACGAACAGTGCCATGAAGGCGAGGTTGATGAAGTAGGCGGCCTCGACCAGACCCACGGTGAGGAAGAAGTTGCCGCGCAACTTGCCCTCGGCCTCGGGCTGGCGGGTGACACCGTTGATCAGCGCAGCGCCGGCGAGGCCGTCACCGATACCGGCGCCGATGGCGCCGCCAGCCATGATGATGCCACCACCGATGAGCGCACCCTGGACGATGGCCGCCGTAGTT
Organism: Nocardia sp. alder85J; assembly: GCF_020176955.2. Classification (GTDB taxonomy): domain Bacteria; phylum Actinomycetota; class Actinomycetes; order Mycobacteriales; family Mycobacteriaceae; genus Nocardia. The sequence continues at coordinate 146,567 of NZ_JAIUCZ020000006.1, read as the reverse complement.
GCGTCTGCCATGTTTCACTTCCTGTTCTCGAACGCAGTTGCTACAACCGGCTTGCCGGTCAGTGTTCACTGTCCGGCGAGGCCGGTCAGTGGTTTTCGTGCTCCAGCGCCAACGACTGGCTGAAGTAGAGGACGGTCAGCAGGGAGAAGATGAACGCCTGGATGAAGCCGACGAACAGGTCGAACAACTTCCAGACGGCATTCGGCCCCCAGCTGATCCAGAACGGAAACAGCGTGATCACCGAGATCATGACGCCGCCGGCGAACATGTTTCCGAACAATCGCAGCGACAGCGACAGCGGCTTGGCGATCTCCTCGATGATGTTGATCAACACCATCGGGCCCCAGCCGGTGTGGCCCTTCAGCAGCAGCTTGAAATGCGTGAGCGGCCCGCGCCGGACGATGCCCGCACCCTGATAGAACACGAATACGAACAGCGCCAGCGCGTACACGAAGTTGACGTCGGAGGCCGGGGGCGCGATGAATTCGCCGTCGCCGTACTGCATGGGCAGTACCGACAACCAGTTCGACAGCAGGATGAAGGTGAAAAGCGTGACTGCCAGCGGCAGTGCGTACGGCGCCACTCGCAGCCCGATCGCGCTTTCCACCTGATCGCGCATCTGGACCGTGACGGTCTCGAAGAACAATTGCACGCCATTGGGTACGCCGGAGGTGACCTTGGCCCGCAGGAACAATGCCAGCGCGATCACGATCACGGCGGCGACGGCGGTCGACACGATGGTGTCGAGATCGAACTCCAGCCCCAGGAAATGCGCGGTCGCGTGGTCGCCGACATGGATTTTCGAGTCGGCGAGCACCGCGACCGTTCCGGTCGCCTGGGCCAGGGAAGGGACGAGGATCGTCATGACAGTTCGCGCAGCGCTTTCAACTCGGGCACGACGGTCTGGAGGACCATGATTACTTGGAAGACGGCCAGGCCGAAGAAGATTCCGATCCCGTTGGGCCGTGCCAGGATTCCGACCACGATCGCGAGGGCGGTAAGGCCGAGCAACCGGCCCGCTGTCGTCACCAGCAAAGCCTGCTTGCTGGGAGTTTCCGAGCGCGTGATCCGGGTGACCGTGCGGTAGGTGAGATGCGCGTTCAGCCATCCCATTCCGAGGCCGATGCAGATGAACAGCCCGAGCAACAGCCGGTGCAGCGGACCTGTGGCAACCAGTGCCAGCACGCCGAATGCGACCGCAATATAGGCCGCACGGCGCAATCGGATCCGGTCCACGTTCACTTGGGACACCGCCTCGCCGTCGATCCCACCTCGTAGTGGGGGTCCTGATTGATGGTTAGCATACACATCGCAAGGTCATTGTGTAGCAATGTTTTTGATCTTTGTTTGGATGATCTTGAATTTCCCTACCGGCCTGTCCGTTCGGCACACTCAGCGATCTTTCGGCTATCATTCCTTGTGAACGAGGTACCGAATTCCGGAGCGGGCCACCGGCTTCGGCCGACAGCTCCGAGGCTAGCGAACGCGCGATATGCCCGGTATCGGGGGTCGGGAATCGAGCGAATCTCCGGCGAATATCGGACATCATTCGGCCGCGGGGCGGCGTGGTGTTGCGACCGGGGCCGACCACACCATTACTCTCACCATCCGATCACCAAGGAATTGCAAATGTTTTATAAAAACAACAGCTGACGAGAGGGAATCATTTGCCGAGCCGCAGTCTGCGTCGCCCGTTGCTCGGCGTGGGCGCCTTCGCCCTCGCCGGAATCCTGGCGACCGGCCTGATCTGGGACACCCTCGCCCACGAGATGCCCGGAGACACCGTGGAGCACACCGCCGTCTTCACCGACGTGCTCGGACTGCGGGTGCGCGACGACATCCGCATCGCCGGGGTACGGGTCGGCCGGGTCGACCGCATCGGCCTGGCCCGGGAGTCGGGCAGACCCGTTGCACGCGTGACCTTCCGGCTGCAACGCGCGCAGCGGCTACCGGCGGACACCAAGGCGCTGATCCGTTTCCAGGATCTGCTCGGCCGTCGCTACATCGCGCTGACGGCCGGATCCGACCCGCGCCCGCTGCCGCCCGGCGCGGAGATCCCGCTCGCCCGGACCGAGCCGTCCTATGATCTGTCCGCGCTGCTCACCGGATTCCGGCCGCTGTTCGCCACCCTCACCGCACGGCAGGTGAACGCGCTGGCCGACACCCTGATCAGAGCGCTACAGGGCGACGGTGTCGCCCTCGGCGCACTGATCAGCGAGACCGCGGCGCTGGCCACCGATTTCCAGCGCCGCGACGTGGTGCTCACCGAACTGATCGAGAGCCTGTCCGCGGTGATGTCCGGATTGGCCCGGCACGGCGACGAATTGGCGACGCTGGCCGCGCAGACCCGGACCCTGGTCGACGGGTTGTACCGGCAGGGCCGGGAATTGGAATCGGCGATGCTGCGGATCGCGGACGACACCGCCACCGCCGTGGCCGCGGTGGCCGGGGTGCGGCCCCGGCTGGCGAGTACGCAACTGCTGGTGCGCGACACCCTCACCCTGGTGCTGGCCAACGGCGCCGCGCTCGACCGGGCCGCGGTGGATCTGCCGAATCTGCTCGCCGACGGCGGCCGGGCCGCCGGCACGGGCGCCTACGCCAGCTCCTACATCTGTTTCCTGGACGTCTCGCTGTACGGGGTGCTGTTGCCCCGCGGCGTGGCCGGCCGCGTCGGCGGCTCCGCTCAGTCGGCGCCCTGCCGCCCCTGATCCGGGACCATCGCCCGGGTGGCGTCGCGCGCCGCCCGGGCGCGGGGGAGTTTGGTGCCGCACACCATCGATTCGGTACCGGTCAGCCGCTGGGCGTAGACCGCGCCGAATCCGGCCTCCGCCATCCAGTTCCGGCATTCGGTGAGGGTGTAGCCGGAGCCGTGCGCGGTCTCGATGAGCATGGTGAGGCTGTTGAGCAGGGCGTGCGCGTTGGTGCGGCGGCCGTCGTCGACGAGGGTGTCGTAGACGATCACCGATCCGCCCTCCGGCACCGCGTCGTAGGCCTTCCGCAGCAGCATCCCGCGGGTCCCGGGATCCCAGGAGTGCAGGATGTGCCCGAAGACCAGCACATCCGCGGTGGGCAGCGGATCGTGCAGGAAATCGCCGGGCACGAAGGCGGCCCGCGCGGTGAGCGGCCCCAGATGATCGGTGAAGATCGGCTCGACGACCGGCAGATCGAAGCCGATCCCGCGCAGCCGCTGATGCTCGTCCAGCACCACACGCAGGAATTCGCCCTGGGCGGTGCCGATGTCGGCGACGCAGTCGCGCTCCTCCCACGGGAAGCCGGTCGCCAGCGCGACGGCGCTGGGCCGCGACAGTCCGGTCATCGCCTGGAGGAAGCCGCGCAGGGCCTGACCGTCGCTGTAGAGGGTGGCGAAGAAGTCGCCGCCCTCCTTGATCTCGTTCTGCGGCCGGCCGGTGCACAGGGCCTCGGTGAGGTGACCCCAGTGCAAGTAGCCGCGCTCGGCCTCCATCTCCAGGTAGCCGCCGAGGTAGTCCGGTGATTTCCGGTTCAGGTAGCGGGCGCTCTCGGTGGTGTTGCTGTAGAGCCCGCCGTTGCGGTGCAGCATGCCCAGGGCGACCAGCGCGTCCAGGAAGTCGCGCGCGGCCCGCGGGTGCAGGCCCACCCAGTCGCGTAGCGGATCCAGCGGCAGCGGGCCGTCCGCGAGCGCGGTGAACACATCCAGCTCGACGGCGCTCAGCAGCGTGCGGGAAGCCTGGAACGCCAGCCCGAGCTGCAGGATCCGCTCCATCGGGACTACAGCCGGCCCGGTACGGCCTTGGCGCCGTTGCGGACCTGGAAGGCGTAGACGACCTCCATGATGCCCATGAAGATCAGCCACCAGCCCGCCACCAGGGTGAGGGTGGCGATCGCGTGGATCGGCCATACCACCAGCGCGATGCCGCCGATCAGCAGCATCAGCCCGTAGAAGATCGACCAGCCCCGGCCGGGCAGCCCGTGCGGCGCCTCGATGCTGCCCGCCGTCACGGTGATCCCGCGGAACAGCCAGCTGATGCCGATCCACAGCGCCAGCAGCACGATCGAGGCGCCGATGTCGCGAAAGGCGAAGAAGGCCAGGATGAACGACAGGATGCCGCTGACCAGCGACAGAATCCGCCAGCCCGCGCTGACGTGCGGCCCGAAGGCCGCGACCAGTTGCAGGATGCCGGAGATCAGCAGGTAGACACCGAACAGCACCCCGGCGACCGCGAGGGTCGGCCCCGGCCAGACCAGGGCCAGGATGCCCACCACGACCGACAGCACTCCGATGACGAGCAGCGACTGCCAGGCGCTGCGGGCCAACGAATGCAACGGACCCTCGTACATTGTGTTGGCTGTGTGATTGCTGGTGGTCATGTTGGCAGACTAATTCGAGAATATTGCATAGCGAATAGTTAGCCAGTATCAATTGGGCCACTCTCGGCCCGAGTACGCTCAGGCGCCGTTGGTGATCCGCCCGCGATGCAGCCGGGCGAACTGTCCCGGTGACTGCCCCTTCCAGGCGCGGAAGGCGGCGGCGAAGGCGGAGACGCTGGAATAGCCGAGCCGGGTGGCGACATGCTCGACGGTGAGCCCGGCGGTGAGCAGTTCCTCGGCCAGCATGCCGATGGTCTCGTTGGACAGCTCGCGGTAGGTGGTGCCCTCGTCGGCGAGCCGGCGGCGCAGGGTGCGCACCGAGAGGTCGAGATCGGCGGCGATATGGGTCTGGTCGGCGACGCCGCCCCGGCGGATCAGCAACTGCCGCACCCGCTCGCTCATGCCGATGCGGCCGCGGCGGCGTTGCAGGATGTCCGCGCACTGCTGTTCGTAGAAGCGGGCGGTGGCCGCGCTGCCCTGCGGTAGTGGCTGATCGAGGGTGCTCGCCTTGCCGATCAGCGCGGACTGCGCCGCGGAGAAGTCCAGCCGGTCGACGCCGAGCAGGGTTGCGAACATCTCGTAGATGGGGTGCGGATCGATGGTGATCCGCGCCTGCACCAGCGGCAGCCGGGTCTGCATCATGTCCTGGGTGACGGTGGCGATCGCCGCGAAATCGTGTTCCAGCGCGAACCGCCGCAGGTCGGCGGGGACCATGCTGTCGTCGCGGGTGATCCGATACTCGTCGCCGCGTAGCTCGAAACGATGGGTGCCGTAGGTGACCCAGCTGTCGCCGTAGCGCAGCCCGACCTCGGCGGCGTGCCGCATGGTGGGGCTGGTCATGATCGCGAAGCCGAGCACGCCCAGCCGGGTGGGGTGGCACATCATTCCGGCCATCAGACCCAGGCCCGGTTCGTCGTGCACACCGTGAACGACGTTGCGCAGCAACGTGATCTCCTGACCGAAGGTGATCTCCGGATCGGGCTCGCGCAGCTGGGTCCCTCGAATGCCGGTGTCCCGCAGGATCGTTTCCCGTGTCAGGCCGCGGGACTCGGCGAAATCGGCGAGCAGTGCCGCGCCGCTGATGGAGCGCAGGCGGGCGAACCGGTCCAGGGGCCTGGCGTCGTCCATCCGGCCATCGTCCCAGAATCGCGGCCGGTGTGTGCCGGAAATCGCTGCGCTACACCTCGGTCGACACCCGGCCGCGATGGGTGCGCGCGAAGTGCCCGGGGGACTGGCCTTTCCACGCCCGGAATGCCGAGGTGAACGCCGAGGTGCTGGAGTAGCCGAGCCGCCCGGCCACGTGTTCCACCGTGAGCCCGGCGGTGAGCAGCTCCTCGGCGAGCATTCCGATTGTCTCGCTGGACAATTCGCGGTAGGTGGTGCCCTCGTCGGCGAGCCGGCGGCGCAGCGTGCGCACCGACAGGTCGAGATCGGCGGCGATGTGTGACTGGTCGGCGATACCGCCGCGGCGGACCAGTAGTTCACGCACCCGGCTGCTGATCCCGTCGCGGCTGCGGCGGCGCTGGATCAGGTCGACACATTGTTGTTCGTAGAACCGTGAGGTGGCGAGGTTGCCGCTGGGCAGCGGCAGGTCGAGGGTGGCGCGCTTGCCGATCAGCACCGTCTGCCGGGCGTCGAATTCGATGGCCTCGACGCCGAGCAGGGTCGCGAACATCTCGTAGATCGGATGCGCGGCGACGGTGACGTGCACCGCCAGGATCGGCAGTCGCATCGACATGATGTCCTGCTGGATGGTCGAGATCGCCGCGACGTCGCGCTCCAGCGCGAAGCGGCGCAGATCCGGCGGGAGCACGCTGTCGTCGCGGACCACCCGGAACATGTCGCCGTGCTCCTCGAGCCGGTGCGGCGCGAAGGTGAACCACATGTCGCCGTAACGCAGCGCGACCTCGGCGGCGTGCCGCACCGTCGGGCTGGACATCATCGCGAAGCCGAGCACCCCCAGCGACGGCGGATGACACATCAGCCCCGCCATCAGCCCGAGGCCCGGTTCGTCGTCCGTGCCCGTGACGATGTTGCGCAGCAGGACCAGTTCCTGCGCGTAGGTGATCTCGGCGCGCGGATCGTGCAGCAGTGCCTCGTGGATTGCGGTGCCGCGCAGGATCGCCGGCGCGGCCATCCCTCGTGACTGCGCGAATTCGACCAGCAGCGCGGCGCCCGCGATGGAGCGCAGGCGGGCGGACGGATTGGTGAGCGTGGCGTCGTCCACCCCGAAATGGTCGCAGACTTCGCCCGGACTTCGCTGGGAATCCGCTGTGATCATGGCACATTCGCGGTACGCTTTCGTCGCGGTGAGTTTGCTGAGAGCGTCCCAAATTCACATATTTCTGTCCCAATGCGCACTGGTTGCCGGATGTCCGTTAGCCATACGGTTTCTCTGTGCCGCAACATGATCGGCGTACCCGTCGCGCCGGGAGCATCGTCCGCCCGGGACCTCGAGCGCTCGATCATGATGTGGCAGTAACTCTTTCCCCGCACCCCCCTGGAGTGAGTACTCGCATGCCGTTCACGCATTCGCCCGCTGCCAGGAACGCCTGGATCACCGTGGCCGCCCCCGCCGACGGCCGGGTGCTCGGCACCTTGCCGATGCACACCCCGGATCGAGTTCGTGCGCTGGTCACCGACCTGCGCGCGGCGCAGATCGAGTGGCGGGCGCTGGGTGTGGTGGGCCGGGCCCGGTGGATCAGCCGGTTCCGCGACTGGTTGCCGGCCAACCGGCAGCGACTGGTGGAGTTGTTCGCCGCGGAGACCGGCAAACCGATTGCTGCCGCGATGCGGGAGTTCCAACTCTGCCTCGACGCGATCGACTACCACCGTACGCACGGGGCCGAATTCCTCGACGGGCACCGCCCGCGCCCGCACGCACTGCCGAGCGTGTCGCTGCATCTGGCGATCGCCTACCGTCCGTGTCCGGTGGTGGGGGTTCTCGCGCCGTGGACGCATCCGCTGGCGGTCACCGTGTTCGACGCGATCCCGGCGCTGATGGCCGGGTCGGCGGTGGTGGTGAAGCCGTCGTCGGTGACTCCGCTGACGGTGCGGGCGCTGGTGGGCGGCTGGGCGGAACTCGGCGCGCCACCGGTGCTGGAATTCGTGGTCGGCCGCGCCGCCGGTCCGGCGGTCGTCGACACCGTCGACTACGTGCACTTCACCGGCTCCCCGGAGACCGGCAGGATGGTCGCGCTGCGAGCGGCCACCCGGCTGGTGCCGTGCCGGCTCGAGCTCGGCGGCAAGTCGTCGGCGCTGGTCCTCGCCGACGCCGATCTGGACCGGGCGGCCACCGGCATCGCGGTCGGCGGGCTGGCCGAGTGCGGGCAGAGCTGTCACAGCATCGAGCGGGTGTTCGTCGAATCCGCCTGCTATGACGCATTTCTGGAGCGGCTGACGGCCGAGGTGGCCGGCTGTGCCGCCGAGGCGGGGGAGCCCGCCGAGGTGATGACCTCGGCCGCGCACGTGCGGCACATCCACGAGCAGGTGCGCGACGCCCGCGCCAAGGGCGCGTCGCTACGCGCCGGTGGTTCGGGCCACGACCACACCTTCGAGCCGACCGTGCTGGCGGACGTCGATCCGGGGATGAGCATCCTGACCCAGCAGACCCTGGGCCCGGTGCTGCCGGTGATGCGGGTGGCGACGGCCGACCAGGCGCTGCCGCTGCTCAACGATCCGTGCGGCCCGGTCGCCAGCGTCTGGACCTCCGACGACTCCGCGGGGCGGGAGTTGGCCGGTCGAATCGTGGCGGCCCGGGTGGCCGTCGCCGATGTGTCGGTGCATCTGGCGCCGGCACCCTCGTGACACCCGAAGTACCTCCACGACAGGAAGATTCCGACACACGGCAGAGGTAGTGAGGACAATACGATGACCGGCTGGGAGGTCTCCGGCGCCGCTCTCGTCCTGATCGGCGCCCTGGGTACGGTGGCGATGAGCCGCCGCCCGCATCACATTTCGACCGGACGCAGCGTCGCCGAGATCCGGCAGCGGCTGCTCGCCGAGATCACCGCCCCGGAACTCGCCCCGCCGGTGCTGCTGATCCCGCACAGCGCGCCGGCGTGCGCACCCGACATCCCGGAGGCCCACCGCACCATGCAGGAGCATCTGGAGTGCGCGGTCGCGGACTGCCCCCGCAAGGCGGCGGCCTACCGGGTGCTGGTGGCGGCGGGCCGGATCACACCCCGGTAGGCGGGCCCGGCGCGGGGGACCGGCCGGCGCGCGGTGAATCCAGCCGCGTCGTGGGTCGGTCACGGCGCGGCCGGTCCGCCCGGGTCCGTCACTGCCCGAACAGGATTCGGCTCGCGTAGCGGGTGTCGAAGTACTCGCGCGCCTCGGCGATGCGGCCGTCGGCGACCCGGAAGACGATGACCACATCGTTGGCGTACTCCGTACCGTCGACGGTGGTGGCGCGCGTGGTCCATTCGGCCACCGCGTGGTCGCCGTCGGCGATCAGCGTGCGCAGTTCCTGGCCGAGCGGTTTCGTCAGGTCGAAGCGGGCGAGCATGATGGGCAGGAAGCCCTCGAAGATCTGGTCCGGGCCCTTCCAGGTGCCGGAGGTGGGCAGATCGCCGATCAAGGTCCAGGTGGCGTCGGGGGCGAAGAATTCGGCGCGGCGTTCGGCGGCCTCGCCGCCGCTGAGGGCGGCGACGTAGTTCCGCACGACGGTCCGGGTCTGTTCGGTGGTGCTCATGGTCATAACCCTTTCAGGTGGAAGTGTCGTGGTGGTCAGCGGGTGAGGACCGCGTTGCCGCGGATGCGGCGCGCGGCGAGGTCGGTCAGCACGGTGGGGGTGTCGGCCCAATCGGCGACGCGGCCCAGCTCCGGGTGCAGGGCGCCCGTGCCGACCAGATCCACCAGTTCGGTGAGGTCCGCGGCGTCGGTGGTGTCCGAGATCCAGTGTGCGAAGTGGTGCACGGTGACCGGGGTGGCCGCGAACAGCCGGAAGAAGTCCAGCCGCACCGGCTCCCGGCTCGCCTGCCCGAACCAGACGATCGTGCTGCCCGGCGCGAGCCGATCCAGCGCCGCGGTGAAGGTGTCGCCGCCGACCGATTCCAGCACCACGTCGAACGGTCCGGCGGCCGTGGTGAGGTCGTGCACGATCCGGGCGCCGAATTCGGCCAGTCGTTGTCCTCGTTCCGCAGTCGCGGTCACGGCGGTGACGTCGGCGCCGGCCGCGACGGCCAGCTCCACCACCAGGTGCCCGACGCCGCCGGAGGCGCCGGTGATCAGCAGCCGGCGGCCGCGGAGGTCGCCGGTGCGGCGCAGCAGCCGCAGCGCGGTGAGCCCCGCCAGCGGCAGCGTGGCCGCGACCGTGGCCGGAATCCGTGGTGGCCGTGCCGCGATCGCGGTGGTCGGTACCGCGACCCGCTCCGCCCAGCCGCCGCCGGGGGCGTGCGCCACCACGCGCTCGCCCACGGCCGGGCCGGTGCCGTCAGTGGCCGCGGCCACCACCCGGCCGGCCACGTCCTGACCCGGAATCGTGCCGGCGGCCGAGGGTTCGCCGTAGACGCCGGTGAGGGCGAACCAGTCGCCGCGGTCCACCGAGTACGCCTCGACCTCGAGGACCGCCTCGTGCGCCGCCGGAATCGGCTCGGCGATCTCGACCGGCGCGATCACCCGGTCGTCTCCGGTTGCTGCCCATGCCTTCATGTCTTCCTCCGAAACTGTTGTCCCGCAGAGTCTTCGGTGCGTCTACCGCGGTTTCCGTGCTGCTTCGAAGACTAGGTGGGCTGGTATACCGATGGAAGAAGGCAGTAAATGGTGGTATAGGTACCTCGTGGAAACCATCGAGGTAGCGGACGTGCCCGCGTGGGATGTGTTCAGTGTCGACTGTCCGAGCCGGCAGGTGTTCGATCGGATCGGGGAGCGGTGGACCGGGCTGGTGCTGCTCGCGCTCGAGCCCGGCACCCAGCGGTTCTCGGAGTTGCGACGCCGCATCGAGGGCATCACGCAGAAGATGCTCACCCAGACGCTGCGCGCCCTCGAGCGTGACGGCATCGTGACCCGCCGGGTGTATGCCACGGTGCCGGTCACCGTCGAGTACACGCTGACCCCGCTCGGGCGCGGTCTCTGCGCGGCGGTGGCGGTGCTGCGCGGCTGGGCGTACGCGCATATCGGTGAAATCACGACCGCCCGAGCAGATTACGACGAGGCGGCGGCGGAGCGTAGTTCCTAGCGTCCGATTCGTCCCGCCGTCGGGTGGTATCCCGCAGCCCGATAGGGTGGCCATCCGGAAGGTCATCCCTCTGCCCCCGAGGAGCTGCCCCATGGACCTGAGCCTGCACTACTGGAACTTCTCCACCCCCGCCGATCCCGCTCGGATCGCCACCACGCTCGGCACCGCCGCGCGCCACGCCGAACAGGCGGGCTTCGCGGGGCTGACCGTGATGGACCACTACTTCCAGATGGAACTCCGCGGCCGGGCCGAGGAACCCATGCTGGAGGCGTACACCACCCTCGGCTATCTGGCCGCGCTGACCGAGCGCATCCAGCTCGGTGTGCTCGTCACCGGCGTCATGTACCGCTATCCGGGCCTGCTGGCCAAGATCGTCGCCACCTTGGACGTGCTGTCCGGCGGGCGGGCGCATCTGGGCATCGGCGCTTCCTGGTACGAGCGGGAGCAGGTCGGGCTCGGCGTGCCCGTGGTGCCGATGGCCGAGCGCTTCGAGCGGCTGGAGGAGACGATCCAGATCTGCCTGCAGATGTGGAGCGACAACAACGGGCCCTACAAGGGCGAGCATTACCAGCTGGCCGAGACGCTGTGCATACCGGCGCCGCTGACCCGGCCGCGACCGCCGATCCTGATCGGCGGCGGTGGCGAGAAGAAGACGCTGCTGCTGGTGGCGCGGTACGCCGACGCCTGCAATCTGTTCGCCACCACGCCGGACGAGGTGTCCGCCAAGCTGGCCGTGCTGCGCGGGCACTGCGAGGCCGAGGGCCGCGACTACGACGCCATCCGCAAGACCGCCGTGTACATGGGCCCGGTCTACGACGATCCCGATGCCTTCCTGGTGAACGCGGAAGCCTATGCGGGACTGGGTATCACCCAGCTGGATTTGATGCCCGACGGCGATCCGGTCGAATATGTCGAGCGCACCGCCGATCTGGTGCCGCGGATCGCCGAACTCTGATCCGCTCCCCTCGGGCGCGCTCCCGCCGCCGACGCGGCGGGGGCGCGCCCGGTGACTTTCTCGCCCTTCCTGTTCCGCGACCCGCGTCGGTCGTCGCCGCTGTTCGCGGCGCTGCCTGTCGCGGGTCGCCTGTCGTGGGCCGGGTGCGCGGCGGTAGCTGCCGGGCCGACCGGTCTGCTTGTGTCTCACGAAATAGTCTGCAAACAAATTGTTTTGGCGTTTGTCGCAATGAAAGATGGCCCACTGGAATGTCTTTCGGCTATTGACAGGGGCGGATGCGAGCAATACCTTAGCCAGGGTAAGTATTTCTTACCTGGCAGGGAACCCGCCGTCCGTAATGACAAGGGAGACCGCATGTCCGCCCCCACCGAGGTTCGCCCCTACCCCTTCGGCGAGCCGGTTCAGCTCGAGATTCATCCACTGTTCGCGACACTCCGCCAGGAGGAACCGGTTTCGCGCATCCGGTTGCCCTACGGCGGGGACGGCTGGCTGGTCACCCGCTACGCGGATGTCCGGCAGGTCCTCGCGGACCATCGCTTCAGTCGCGCCGTGACCGTCGGCCGCGACGACATTCCGCGCTCCACACCGGAACCCGCGCGGGCCAACTCCCTGCTCAGTATGGATCCGCCGGAGCACAGCCGGTTGCGCAAGCTGGTGTCGAAGGCGTTCACCGTCCGCCGGGTGGCCGAATTGCGGCCCCGCGCACAGCAGATCGTGGACGACCTGTTCGACGACCTCGAACGTACCGGCTCACCCGCCGATCTGGTGCAGGGGCTGGCGCTGCCGCTGCCGGTCACGGTCATCTGCGAGATGCTCGGCGTACCACCGGAGGAACAGCACCGCTTCCGGGACTTCTCCGACACCGTGATGTCCACGACCGCCCATTCGCTGGCGGAGATCGTCGCCGCTCGCGCGGCGCTCGAGGACTACCTGGCCGAACTGGTGGCTCGCCGCCGCGCGACGCCCACCGACGATCTGTACGGCGCGCTGGTCGCCGCCCGGGACGACGAGGACCGGCTCAGCGAGGCCGAACTGGTCAACCTCGGCGTCACCATCCTGATCGCCGGGCACGAGACCACCGCCAACCAGATCGCGAACTTCACCTATGTGCTGCTGAGCGATCCGGACCGGTGGGAGTCGCTGCTGCGCCGACCGGAATCGGTGCCCGCCGCCGTGGAGGAACTGCTGCGCTACGTGCAGCTGGGCAGTGGCGCCGCCTTCGCCCGGGTGGCCACCGAGGACGTCGAACTCGGCGGCGTGACCGTGCGGGCCGGTGAGGCGGTGTTCGCCAGCATCCAGTCCGCCAACCGCGACGACTCCGTCTTCGCCGGATCCGAGCGACTCGACCTCACCCGGGAGACCAATGTGCACGTGGCCTTCGGTCACGGGGCCCACCACTGCCTCGGCGCACAACTGGCCCGGGTGGAGTTGCAGGTGGCGCTGAGCTCGCTGCTGCGCCGCTTCCCGGGATTGCACCTGGCCGTTCCCGCGAGCGAGATCCCTTGGAAGACCGGCCTGCTCGTGCGCGGCCCGCGCACGCTGATGGTCGGGTGGTGAACCGCCCGGCATGGCGGGGTCCGGTCGCCGGGCCGTCGCGATCGCGAGTGGCCGGTGGCGCACCGGGCGCCGAGTTCGTTCGCGGCACCGGGGTGCGCTGCCTGCGCCCGGGGCCGTGGACGGCGTGGGCCCGAGTTTGTGACGGAAGTCTGAACCCTGTCGCGTCGGCGGCGTTTCGGGTCGGTATCCGGTCCGCCCGAGCGGGAGGATCGCGGGTATGAATCCCTCCGGTTTCGCGGGCTGCTGAGCCATGCGGGTATTGCTCACCGGCGCCGCCGGTTTCATCGGGTCCCACATCCGGGACGCGTTGCTCGACGCCGGTGACGAGGTGGTCGCGGCGGACCTCATGCTCGCCGCCGCGCACGGTCCGGCGGCGACGGTGCCGGAGGGGGTGCAGCATGCCGACGTGCGGGACCCCGAGGCGATGTCGCGGCTGTTGCGCGGCGTCGACGTGGTCTGTCATCAGGCGGCGGTGGTCGGCGCGGGGGTGAACGCCGCCGACGCACCCGCCTACGCCTGCCACAACGATCTCGGTACCGCGGTGCTGCTGGCGGCCATGGCCGAGGCGGGTGTGCGCCGGCTGGTGCTGGCCTCGTCGATGGTCGTGTACGGCGAGGGTCGTTATCGTGGTGCGGATTCGGCCGAGGCGGTACCGGTTCCGCGCCGGCGGGAGGATCTCGAGCGCGGCTGCTTCGATCACCTCGACCCCGGCACCGGACGGCCGTTGGCCTGGGCGCCGATCGGTGAGGACGGCCGGCTCGCGCCGCGCAGCCTGTACGCGGCCAGCAAACTGGCGCAGGAGAACTACGCCCTCGCCTGGGCGGCGGCCACCGGCGGCGCGGTGATCGCGCTCCGGTACCACAATGTCTACGGTGACGGAATGCCCAGGGACACACCGTATTCCGGCGTCGCGGCGATCTTCCGATCGGCGCTGGCGGCCGGTGCCGCGCCGCGGGTTTTCGAGGACGGCGGGCAGATGCGCGATTTCGTGCATGTCCGCGACGTGGCTGCCGCCAATGTCGCCGCCGTGCACCACTCGTTACCCGGATTCGTCGCCCTCAACGTCTGTTCCGGCGTGCCGATCACCATCCTCGAGGTGGCCGGTCTGCTGTCCCGCGCCCACGGCGGCACCCCGCCGCTCGTCACCGGCGAATACCGGCCGGGCGATGTCCGGCACATCGTGGCCGCACCCGATCGCGCGCGCGATCTGCTGGGTTTCACCGCCGCCGTCCATCCCGCTGACGGGCTAGCCGAATTCGCCACCGCTCCTTTGCGTTCCGCGGTCGCGGTGGGGGCGCCGCAGTGGCGGTGAGGGTCGCCGGGTTCGTGGCCGCCCGGCGGTGGTCCGCGCGGGCCGGTGGGATTCGGCCGGCGGCTCCCGGTGCCACCGGCCGGTGCTCGGCGGTGGTCCGGTGCCGGTCGTTCGAGGTCGATGGCGTGCGGTCGGTGTGGGACCGGGCTGACGGCGGCCGTCGCTGGGCGAGGCAGGTGTGGTGTGGTTCAGGGGGCGATGGCCGGGGCCTGCCGGTCGGGCTGGGGGAGGCCGGGGGCCGAGGGTTGCCACAGCGGGATCCGGATTTCGAAGCGGCAGCCGATGTCCCGGTTGCGGGCGGTGATCTCGCCATGGTGGGCCTGGATCAGGCCCGCCGCGATGGCCAGGCCCATGCCGCTGTTGCTGCCGATGCCGGTGGCGGCGGGGGAGCGAGCGGCGGTGCCGCGGTAGGCGACCTCGAAGATGCGCGGCAGGTCGGTGGCCGTGATGCCGGGGCCGGTGTCGTCGACGCGGGCCCAGGCGTGGCCGTCGGTGCAGCCGGTGGTGACGTCCACGCGGCCGCCGGGCGGGGTGTGCTCGATCGCGTTGGCCACCAGATTGGTGATGACCCGGGTCAGTGCCCGGTCGCTGCCGTGCACCAGGATCGGGGAATCCGGTTGGCGGGCACGGATGTCCACGTGCGCGCGGGCGGCCGTCGGCACGGTCGCGGCGGTGACCTCGTCGATCAGTTCGCGCAGGTCCACCGTTTCCAGGGTGAGCCGGAGGGCGCCGGAGTTGATCTTCGACATCTCGAACAGGTCGTCCACCATGGCCGACAGCCGGTTGGTCTCCCGGACGATCTGGCGCGCATAGCGATCCAGGGTTTCGGGGCGGTCGACGACGCCGTCGGCGATCGCCTCGCTCATGGCGAGGATGCCCGCCAGCGGGGTGCGCAGATCATGGCTGACCCAGGCCACCAGTTCGCGCCGGGAGCGTTCGGCCGCGCGTTCCTGTTCCAGCATCTGCCGCTGCCACACCGTTTTCCGCGCCTGGGCCCGGCCCAGCATGATCGCCGCGGGCACCGCGACAGCCGTGACCACCGCGAGAACCAGTGCGCTGCGCTGCAATTCGTGGGTGAACATCAGGCCGCTCACCGCGACCAGGCCGGTCAGGGTGGCCAGGGTCGGGATCAGTACCAGCACCACCATGCTGGTGGTGAGGCTGCGATTGTGGGTGAGCCGCATCGCGAGCGCGCCGAGCGCGGTGACCGGCACCGATCCGGCCAGCGCGTAGGCGATCAGGGCGGGAATGTCATGCGGCATCGCCGGCCCCCGTCCCCGGGCGGCCCCAGGCGTACCCCCGGCCCCACACCGTCTCGATCCGATGCGCCGCGCCGAGTTTCGCGCGCAACCGTTTGACGTGCACGGTGACCGTGGAATGGTCGCCGAAGGTCCAGCCCCACACCCGTTCCAGCAGTTCGTCGCGGCTGAACACCTGGTGCGGGTGGCCGATCAGGAAGGTCAGCAGATCGAATTCGCGGGCGGTCAGCTCGACTCGCCGCTCGTCGACCAGGACGGCCTGCGCCTCGGGATGTAGTTCGACGGCGCCACTGCGGATCACCCGCTCGGGGCCGGGCCGGGCCTGCGCGGCCCGGCGCAGCACCGAGGCCACCCGCAGCGCCAGTTCTCGCGGGCTGAACGGTTTCACGACGTAATCATCCGCCCCGGCCTGCAATCCCACCACCCGATCCTCCTCCTCACCGAGGGCGGTCAGCAGGATGATCGGGGTCTGCGGGTGCGGGCCGCCGCGGACCATCCGGCACAGTTCCACCCCGTCCGGCGGCGGCATCATCACGTCCAGGATCGCCAGGTCGATCTCGTTGCGCCCCAGGATGTTCGCGGCATCGGGCCCGTCACCGGCCTCGACCACCACCAGGCCGTCCAGCTCCAGATACCGCCGCACCACCTCACGGACGACCGGATCGTCGTCGGCCACCAGAATCCGCATCCGCCTCACCAATTCGTCGCCAGCAGATGATTGAGCAGCAGCGCCGCCACCGCCTGCGTGACCAGCCACCACCGCGCCGCGCGCCGCGGCAGCAGTGCGGTCGCCGCCAGCAGCCAGACGTCGAACGGCAACCAGATCCGCTCGGTCTCCGCCTTGCTGAGCCCACTGAGATCGGCCGCGGCAATCGCCACCAGCCCCGCCGCCGCGAGCAGCGCCGCCGGATCGACCACGGCCCGCCACCGTCCGAGCGCCTCGGCGAAACCCCCGCCCTGCCCCCGGCGGGACGGCTCCGCGATCCCCACGACCGGAGGCGAGCCGGGCGCCGCCGCGATGTCCGCGACCCGCAGCCGGTCGGCTGCTGCCGGGATCTCCCGGGCCCGCTGTGGGCCGAGTGCCGCCGCGATGCCGGTGCCGGGCTGCCGGTCGGGTGGCTCCGCGGTGCCGGTGCGCCACCATCGCAGCGCCGGAAGGCTCAGCCCCCGAACCACTTCGGGCAGTGCGGCCGTGGTCGCGAGACCGACCGCGCAGACGGTGGCCGCCAGATTGCCCCAGACCCAGTAGGAGTACGGCCGTTCGGAGGCGATGCCCTGGTAATACCGTTGCACCACAAGGTGATAGCCGTCGAGCCAGGAGAACCCGGCCGCGGTGAACGCGCCCGCCACCAGCGCCACCCCCAGCAGCGCCGGGAGCATCGGCCGGAAACCGCGGGCCAGCAGCACCGCTGCCGCCGGGATCGCCATACAGGTCAGCCCGTAGTTGAGATACAGGCCGTAGCCGAACAACAGGCCCGAGGCCAGCGCGACCCCCGGCCACCCCGCTCGCTGCCGGGTCGCGACGGCCAGCAGCGCCACCGCCCAGGCCGTGACCCCCGCGAAGAACCCGTCGGCCGAGACGCCGACCCACACCGCGGCCGGCGCCAGCACCAGCAACGGCAGCACCGCCCGCGCCCGATCGGCCGCGCCGAGGGCGTCCAGTGCCACCGCCACGGCCGCCACCGCACTGCCTCCGACCAGGACACACAGCCACGCCGCCCAGGCGCCGCCGCGCAGACCGATCCGATCCAGCAGCACGAAGGTCAGCAATGCCCCCGGCGGATGCCCGGCGACATGTGTCGTCCACGAGTCCGGCCGGAAATCCAGGATGCGCGAGGAGAATCCGCGCAACATCACCCCGATGTCGCGGACTCCGCCGACCTCCCACAGGTATTCGTGCTGCCGGGTGAGCCGCCCGGCGAAACCCACCTGCCAGCCGTCGATCATCGCCAGCGCGAACGTCCACGCCACCGACGTCAGCCACGCCACCGTCAGCAACCGCCCCCAGCTCAGCCGCCGCGCCGCCTGCGGCCCGAGCACGACCACCAGCACCGCGATCGCGATCGCGGGCCCGGTGCCCCACCCGATGTGCGGCCCCCAGATCCCGAAGATCGGCGCCGCCGCCGCATACAGTTGCCGGCTCCACTGCTGCCCCCGCCACTGTGGTAGCGCGAACGCCACCGCGACCAGCACCATCGCGGCGGCGGTACACGCCGCGGTCCCGAAGTGGCGGGTGCGCCGGGGCGTGTCGGCGGAAGTGACGACCTGCTGCACGCGCTTCACCTTAGGCCGCGCACCCAGCCTCATCGGCCACGATGCCCGTGCCCGGCCCGGCCGTCACACTTTCGTCACTGGCCGCGGTCCACGTCGGCCATCCGGATATCGCCCGGCTGCGGTGCGGCAGCCGGTCACGCCCCCGCAGGCCGGCCCGGCGCCCCGCGCCGAGCGGACCATCACTGCCATCTGGGATGAATGTGCTGGTCGGCGTCATACTTTCGTCATCGGTTCGTGCGGGGTCGCGGGGGCGGCGGGGTTCTACGGTCGGTGGCGTGACCGAGAAATGTGCGCGGCCGGAGATCACCGTGGTGATTCCGTGCCACAACGAGGCGGGGGCGTTGCCGGGGGTGCTGGCCGCCGTGCCGGCCGGATATCGGGTCATCGTCGTCGACAACGCGTCCACCGACGAGACGGCCGCGGTGGCGAGTGCGGCGGGGGTGACCGTGGTGGCCGAGCCGACACCGGGGTACGGGTCGGCCGTGCATGCGGGGGTGTGCGCGGCCGATACCGAGCTGGTGGCGGTGCTGGACGGGGACGGGTCGCTGGATCCGGGGGAGATTCCGCGGCTGGCCGGGGAATTGGGGCCGGGGGTCGACATGGTGGCCGGGCGGCGGCGAGCGGTGACGCGGGGGGCGTGGCCGTGGCACGCGCGGGCGGGGAATGCGGTGCTGGCGGCGGTGCTGCGGCGGCGCCACGGGTTGCCGGTGCACGATCTGGCCGCGATCCGGGTGCTGCGCCGGGAGCGATTGCTGGCGCTGGGGCCGTTGCATCCGCGGTCGGGGTATCCGCTGGCGTTGTTGCTCGGCGCGGCGCGGGCGGGCTGGGGGGTGGTGGAGCGCGATGTCGACTACCGGCCGCGCACGCACGGGGTGTCGAAGGTATCCGGTTCGGTGCGCGGGACTCTGATCGCCGTGCGGGACTTCTGGAGTGTGCTGTGACGCCGATCGATGCCACGATGCTGGTGATCGCCAAGGCGCCGATCGCCGGATTCGCGAAAACCCGTCTGACACCGCCCTTCTCGCCACAGCAGGCGGCGGGGCTGGCAGCGGCGGCGCTGCTGGACACGCTGGCGGCGGTGCGCGACAGCGGGATCCGGCATCGGATGGTGTCGTGGACCGGTGAGCTGGCGCGCGCGGAGCGGGCCGACGAGATCGCCGCGGCGCTGGCCGATTTCGAGGTCGTCCCGCAGTCCGGCGGCTCGTTCGGCGAACGGCTGGCCGACGCGCACGCCGATGCCGCCGGTTTCGGCCGCCCGGTGTTGCAGATCGGGATGGACACCCCGCAGGCCGGGCCGGAACTGCTGGCCGACTGCGCGACCCGGCTGCTGGCGTGCGAGGACACGGTGCTGGGACCGGCCGCCGACGGCGGGTGGTGGGCGCTGGGGCTCACCGATCCCGCCGCCGCGAGCATCCTGGTCACGGTGCCGATGTCGACCGCGCGCACCGGCGAGCTGACGGCGCTGGCGTTGCGGCGCTACGGGTGTCGCATCGACCCGCTGCCGGTGCTCACCGATGTCGACACCGTCGCCGATGTGGCGGTGGTCGCGGCCGCCCGGCCGGGCCGATTCGCCCGTGCGGTGGCGCGACTGGACGCCGCGCGGGCCTCGGCCATCGTGTGACGGCTCAGGTCCAGGCCGCGTTCACCGCCGTCACCAGATCGGCCGCGCGCAGGTCCACCGCGCCCTCGACGATGTAGTCGGTGACGTAGCCGAAGGCCAGGCCGCGGGCCGGATCGGCGAAGCCGAGCGAACCGCCGCGCCCGGGATGTCCGAAGGATTCGGGACTGCCGAGGGTGAAACCCTCACCGGGCAGCATGAATCCGGAGGCGAATCGGCTCGGCATCAGCAGCACCCGATCGATCCCGGTGGCCTGTTCGCGGGTGGCGTCGGCGAGGGTGGCGGGTGTCAGCAGCCGGCGGCCGTCCACCTCGCCGATCAGCGCCGCGTACAGCCGGGCGAGACCGCGCGCGGTGCCGATCCCGTTGCTGGCGGGTATCTCCGCCGCCTGCACCTCGGGAGAGTCGAAGTCCGGATCGGCCGGATCGGTGACCTGGAAGGCCCGATTGAACAGGGATTGCGGATCCCGGGCGGCGGCGATCATGGGGCGCAACGACTCCGGGACCGCCTCCGGTGCGAGGGTGGCGAGATCCGGTTTCGGCGCGAAGGTCAGGCGACTGACCCGGCCGCGTTCCCGCTCCGGCAGCCCGATGAAGAAGTCGATGCCGAACGGGCCGGTGATCTCGTCGGCGACGAAGCGGCCCGGCGATCGGCCGGACACCCGCCGGATCACCTCGCCGACCAGCCAGCCGAAGGTGCGCCCGTGGTAACCGTGCGCGGTGCCCGGATCCCATTGCGGCCGTTGCGCGGCCAGCGCCGCGACCATCGGATCCCAGGCCAGCGCGTCGGTCAGCGGTACCGGATGGTCCAGCGCGGGCAGCCCGGCTCGATGCGACAGCAGCCAGCGCACCGGAACATCGGCCTTGCCGGCGGCGGCGAATTCCGGCCAGTAGCGGGCCACGGGGGCGTCCAGGTCCAGTGCACCGCGCTGGGCCAGCAGATGTGCCGCGGTCGCGGTCACCGCCTTGGTCGCGGAGTACACCAGTTGCAGCGTGTCGCGCTGCCAGGGGCGGCCGGTGGCCGGATCGGCCTGCCCGCCCCACAGGTCCACCACCGGCTGTCCGTCCCGGTACACCGCGACCGCCGCGCCGACCTCGCCGGCCTTGTCGAAATTCGCCGCGAACGCGTCCCGTACCGGCTCGAATCCCGGCGCCACGGTCCCTTCGATCGTCGTCATCGACCTGCCCGATTCGTCATGTCCGGATACAACGCGGCGGGCGGCGCGGGCATTCCGGACCCAGCGGTCACGACAACACCGCCTGGGTCTGGGTGACCTTGGCGATCAGGGTGTCCGCGTCGTCGCGGATCTCGGTCTCCACCACCACGAATCGGCGTCCGGCGTGCAGCGGGCGGGCGGTGGCGACGGCGTGCCCGGAGCGCACCGCGCGCAGGAAGTTCGTCTTGGATTCCACGGTCGTGGTGCCCTGCGCGCCGGCGGGCAGATTGAGGTGGGCGCACACCGCGGCGGTCGCGTCGGCCAGCGACATCAGGACGCCGCCGTGCAGCGCGCCGCCGAGTGTGCACAGATCCGCGGCCCAGGCCAGGCGGCTACGAACCTCGAACGCGTCGTGCGCGAGGACTTCGATGCCGAGGCGGGCGGTGTAGGGCATGGTGCGATGGAACAGCTCCGTGCCCGCGGTGTCGAGTGCGATGTCGTCGGTCATGGCTCGAGCCTGCCCGATGGGGGCAGGCTCGAGCCATGACTTCCGAGGTAATGGGTTGCAGCGCAGCTGGTCGGGGGTGGCTGGTCGCGGGCCGGGCGGCGTGCCCCACCGCCCGGCCCGCGACCGTCGGGCGGTCAGGCCAGGTCGTCGAATTCACCGGCGCGGCAGCCGAGAATCCACGCCGAGAGCTCGGCACGGGTGAACACCAGCGTGCCGTCGTCGGGGTGGTTGCTGTTGCGGACGGCCACACCGCCGCCGGGCAACTCGGCACATTCGACGCAGTTACCGTCCGGTCCACTGAAACTCGACTTGCGCCAGTTCAGATCCACGGCGCGAGTCGCATTCTGGTCGATCATCGGTACCTCCGAGGTGATTGGTGACTGGTATGCGGGCGACGATGCCAGGCCGGGAATCCGTGAAGCGCAGCGAATCCCCCTGGGGATCAGTCGGCGATTTACGACAGGTGTATTCCCGCGGATAGCCGAGCTAATCGTGCTCCACGGTACGTTCTCTATTCAATCCTGCGATACCCCTATTTGCGAGATTTGCAAACCAGGACGGTGGTGAGGGTACCTTCAATCACACCCGATTCGGGCACTTCGTCCAGCTCATTGCGATTGCCAATATGTTGCCAGAGTTACCTTCTGGCCAGAGTTTTCGGGCATTTATAGGGCAAACAAGATGTTTGCTATAGATGAGCCGAACTTTTGGCCACAACCCGCCATGCACGTGCATACGGACTTGCATCCGTGAGTGCACCTGGGTGATGCGAATTCGCTGAATTCGCAATGCCTTTCGTTCTGTTGCGATACAAAAGCGTTCGCGACGATGTCGCCGACAGATGTGAATTCGGTCACTGAACACCGTTCACAATACTCGGTGCGCTCCCGCGGACGGTATGGCGACGAAGGTCCGAGGTGGTGAAAAACCTTCCGTGTGGAACATCTGGGTGATCCGGGATTCGATATGTCCGGTCCGCTCGGCATCGGTCAACGCGATGATGCTGCCGCCGAATCCACCCCCGACCATCCGCGCTCCGTGCGCCCCCGCCGCCAGCGCCGCGGCCACCGCGGTGTCGAGTTGCGGGGTGGAGATCGCGAAATCGTCGCGCAGCGAGGCGTGTCCGGCGGTGAGGATCGGGCCGATCTCGCGCGGGTCCCGGCCCTCGCGCAGCATCGCCACCACCGCGAGCACCCGGGCGTTCTCGGAGACGATGTGCCGCGCCCGGCACCGCAGCACCGGATCGCCGAGGCGTTCCACCGCCGCGACCTCGGTGATCTCACCCAGTGTCGCGACGTCCAGCGCCGCGGCCGCGGCCTCGCATTCCCGCCGGCGCGCACCGTAATCGCCGTCCACCAGCCGATGCGGCGTATTGGTGTCCACCACCAGCAGTTCCAGGTCCCGGGCCGCCAGATCGAACGGCACCTGGGCGTGCTCGTCCCGGCCGAAATCGAGGAACAGCGCGTGCCCGGCCGTGCACAACACCGAGGCGGACTGGTCGAGGGTGCCGGTCGCCGCGCCGACGTAGGAGTTCTCCGCGGTCCGGCCGATGTCGACGATGTCGGCGTCGCCGACCGGCAGCGCGAACAGATCCCGGATCGCTACCGCCACCGCGCATTCCACCGCCGCCGAGGACGACAGGCCCGCGCCGACCGGGACGGCGCCGTCGAGTTCCAGGGTGAGGCCGGTGAGGTCGTGCCCGCGCCGGACGTACTCGTGCACCACGCCCAGGGGGTACCGGGACCAGCCGGTGACCTGCGCCGCGGCCAGGCCGGTGATCGGCTGCTCGGTGTCCTCCCCGGGATGTTGCCGCGACGACACCCGTACCAGCCCATCGGATGTCGCGGCGGCCGTGCAGGTCACCACGTGCGGCAGCGCGATCGGCAGCGCGTACCCGCCGTTGTAGTCGGTGTGCTCACCGATGATGTTGACCCGGCCCGGAGCCACCCACACCCCGCTCATCGGAACACCTCGCGCAGTTCCGCGGCCACCGTCTCGGGGGTGGTGTCGCTGATGAAGACGTTCATCCCGGACTCCGAGCCCGCCAGGTACTTCAGCTTCCCGGCCGCCCGGCGGATCGAGAACAGTTGCAGGTGTAGCCACCAATCCTCGCGCGGGGCACCGGAATTCGCCGTCGGCGCCTGATTCCAGGCGGCGATGTACGGCATCGGGGTGTCGAAGCGGTGCGCGAAGCGTCCCAGCACGTCCAGGTACAGCGTGGCGAACGCCTCCCGCTGCGCGGCGTCGAGGCCGGGGAGGTCGGCCACCCGGCGGTGCGGGAACACCTGCACCTCGTAGGGCCAGCGGGCGAACGGCGGTACGAATGCCGTCCACTCCGCGTTGGCCGCCACCACCCGCAGCCCGGCCGCCCGCTCGGTCTCCAGCAGATCGCCGAAGAGGTTGCCGCCGTGCGCCTTCCGGTACCGTGCCAGATTGCCGGAGATCTTCGCCACCCGCGGCGTGACGAACGGGTAGGCGTAGATCTGCCCGTGCGGATGCGACAGCGTCACACCGATCTCCTCGCCGTGGTTCTCGAAGCAGAAGACCTGCGCCACCCCGTCCAGGCCCGCCAGCTCCGCGCTGCGGTGCGCCCAGACCTCGAGCACCAGCCGGGCCCGCGCCGGATCGAGTTGCGCGAAGGAGGAATCGTGATCACTGGTGAAACACACCACCTCACACCGGCCGAACCCGTCCCGCAGCGGGGTCAGCGGTGAACCCGTCACCGTGGCAGCGGTATTCGCCGCCGCGGTGGACAGCGACGGGAAGCGGTTCTCGAAAACCGCCACCTGATAGCCGGATTCGGGGATCTCGGTGGCGCGCTGCGCAGTGGAGGGGCACAGCGGGC
Source organism: Nocardia sp. alder85J (assembly GCF_020176955.2). Taxonomy (GTDB): domain Bacteria; phylum Actinomycetota; class Actinomycetes; order Mycobacteriales; family Mycobacteriaceae; genus Nocardia. Next base: position 122,558 of record NZ_JAIUCZ020000006.1, on the reverse strand, counting down.
ACAGATCGGCCGGCGGCAGGAAGGTCCGGGACTGCCGGTGCGAGGCGAACACCACCCATTCGCCGAGCAGGGGATCGAACCGGGCTTCCGAAGCGGTGGTGGTGTGCGGGAGTTCACGATCGTCGGTCGCGACCCGGGTGACCGACGTCTCGTCGAAGTACAGGATCTCCCGGCCGTCGGCCAGTTTTCGCCTGGTGGTGATCACCACGCGGACACTACACGACGAATGTGAGCGCTAACATGAGCGTCATCGGGCCCCGGCGGCTGTGCCGGAAGCGGCATCGTCACCGCGGTCCGCGAGGTTGTCCGGGTGTCAGAACTCGCTGCCGTACGGGGTGCCGGGGCCGGACGAACCGGATGCGGGCGGCGCCGGCATCAACGTCCAATCCCCGCATCCGGAGCTCCGGAAGGCGGCATCGGACGGTTTGACCAGCACCCGCACCGGCGTGGTGCGGGTGAAGTCGCTGGCCACGACGTAGTGGTTCGGATCGGTCTCGTCGCCGGGGTCGGCCACATGCCACAGCCGCTGCCAGAAACAGCCGGTCGCCGCATCGGGGGCGCCCGGGGCCTGGTAGATGCCCGGCACGATATCGATACCGACCCGATACAGGCCGTCGCCGGGCATGGACATCCCCGGATCGGCGCCCGCGAGGGCGGATCCGAGCACGGTTGCCGTGGCGGCCACGGCGCCGGCGCCGGCGAGCGTGCGTCCGCGTCGATGCACGGTGGTCCTCCTCCGGATAGCGTGCGGGCCACCGGATTCGGTGGCGCTGCGCGATCGAGCAGCGGTGGATCGGGGATCCGCCGCACGGTCCCGGTCTAACAGAATCGCCGGGCGCGCACGGGGGAGTCGGCGGATTCGGTCCCGGATCACCACGGGGGACGTCACCGATTGGTCACATTCTCGAATACCGGCGCTGATGCCTTTCTCTCGTGCGGCGCGATATTTTCGGCATGAGTGCTCCGATTCATCCGTCGTCGTGCGGCCCGCGATGTGCCCACCTGTGCACCGAGTCCGGGCTCGCGTCGATCCTCGCCACCGAGCAGGCGCTGCTGCACTGGCGGGCGTTCCGCCGGCTCGGCGACACCGGCCTGGCCGAACACGCCGTCCAGGAAACGCTGCTGCGGGCCTGGCGTGCCTGCGCCACCTACGACCCGGCCCGGGGCAGTGTCCGCACCTGGTTGCTGTCGATCGAGCGCAACGTGCTCACCGATATCGTCCGGATGCGGGCCGTGCGGCCGCCGGAGACCGGCTGGGACGATATCGCCGACGGTACCGAGACCCATGGGGCGCGACCGGATTTCGCCGATTCCGTGGCCGACGGCCTGCTGGTCGACGAACTGCTGGCCCGGCTGCCGGACCCGCAGCGCCACGCGGTGGTGCAGGTGATCCTGCGCGATCGCGCCTATCAGGATGTCGCCGCGGATCTCGGGGTGCCGGTCGGTACTGTGAAGACCCGTGTGCACTATGCCCTGCAGTCGTTGCGGCGGGCGCCGGGCCGGGGCCGGGTGGCCGAGAAGCAGGCTCGCTGAACCGGATTCCGCCGCATACCGTTCGTTGGATACGGCGCTCGGAGCGGGCGCCGCCGCTCGCGCGCAGCAAGGACGTTCCTCATGACTCGATTCACCGATCTCCCCGGTTCGATCGATCGCCGCACCGCCCTCGCCGGTGCCGGCGCGGCGGCCGCCACCCTCGGCCTGGTCACGGCCTGTGGCAGTGGCGATTCGCCGGCGCCCGCCACCAGCACGCCGCAGCAGGCCCCGGCGCAGCAGCCGACCTCGGCCGCCCCCGCGTCGCTGGCCCGGACCGCCGACGTGCCGGTCGGCGGCGGTGTGATCGTGGGTGACACCGTGGTCACCCAGCCGGCCGCCGGTTCGTTCCTCGGCTTCTCCTCGCGCTGCACCCATCTCGGCTGCCTGCTGAACGAGGTTGCCAGCGGGTTGATCAAATGTCCGTGCCACGGCAGCGCCTATCATCTCGACGGCAGCGTGGCCACCGGTCCGGCGTCGCGACCACTGGATTCGAAGCCGGTCCGGGTCGACGGCGATCGGATCGTCCGCGGCTGAACTCCGATGCCCGGCGATAACTGTTCGATAACGGCGTGGCCGTTCGGTTGTCTTTTGTGGCTGATGTTGCCAGAGTGAGCCGCTGGGTTTGGTGTTACTAGTGGGAAGGAGGGGCGCCCCGGTTCCGGGTGCGCCGTCCGAACATGAAGCAACCAAGCATCACCAGGGCCGGCCTCCGCTGTGTCACCACGGCCGCGGCCGTCGCTGTCTCCGTCGGACTGTTACCGTCGGCCGAATCGTCCGCTGCCCCGGATACTCCGGGCATCGCGGCCAGGCTGGCCGGCAAGACCATATTCCTGGACCCCGGCCATCAGGGGCCCAATCACACCGAGGATCTGAACCGCCCGGTCGACGACGGCCGCGGCGGCACCAAGGCGTGCCAGACCACCGGCATGACCACCATGAACGGTGTGCCCGAGCACACCGTCAACTGGAATGTCGCGCAGCTGGTCCGGCAGTCGCTGGAGGCGCTCGGGGCCCGGGTGGTGCTCAGCCGCCCGGACGACACCGGCTGGGGCGGCTGCGTCGACGAACGGGCCGCCGCGGCCAACGCGTCGGGGGCCGATGTCGCCCTCAGCATCCACGCCGACAGCGCGCCGGCCGCGGATCACGGCTTCCACCTGATCATTCCGCAGTTGCCGATCCCGGACGCCACCGCGGATCAGGTACAGGCGGGTGCCGGGCTGGCCGCGTCCAAGGCCATGCGCGACGCGTATGTGCAGGCGGGTTTCTCGCCGGCCAACTACGCCGGCGCCGTCGACGGTCTGATGACCCGCTCCGACATCGCCGGTCCCGCGCTCACCCGGGTGCCGGACGTCTTCGTCGAAATGGGCAACGGCGGCAACGCCGATGACGCGAAGCTGCTCGAATCCCCGGAGGGGCAGCTGAAGCACGCCGTGGTGATCACCACCGGGCTGGTCGGCTATCTGCTGGGCATTCCCACGAGCGGCGAGCCCGCGCGCGGGACCGAGAACGCGGCGGTGGTGCCGGGTGCCGCGACACCGGCGCTGAATCGTGTTCCCGGTGAGGGCCCGGCGGCTCCCGGCGGTGGCGCTCCCGGCGTCACCGGGCCGGAGAACATGGCTCCCGCCGCCGGTCCGGAGGCCGCGGCCACCGAGCAGGCGACCTCCGAAGGTGTTGCGCCGGGCGCTGTTCCGGGGGGTGCGCCGGCCGCGGTGCCCGACGGCACGGTCGCCCCGGGCGCGGCCCCCTCGGCCGCGCCGGAGGCCAGGACACCGGCTGAGGCCGCGCCGGCGGCACCGGCTGGATTCGCACCCGAATCGGCGGCTCCGGCCGGTCCGCAGACTCCGGCTGGTTCGCCGGTTCCGGCGGGCGCCGGTCCGGTCGTACCGGAGGCGGCTGTGGCGCCGGAAGCGGTCGCGCCGGCGGTGTCGCCGGGTTCCGGTCCGGCCGTTGCGGAGGCTGTGGCGCCCCAGGGCGCTGCCGCCGCGGCACCGGCTCCGGCACGGGAAGTCGTGCGGCCGCCCGCGGCCCCGGCCGCGGTCACGCCGGGTGAACCGGTGATCGCCGCGGCGCCCGAGGCGGCGCCGCTGCCGCCCGGACGGGCGAGCGTGTCGACGCCGGGTTCGATGACGCGCGAGGTGGCCGTTCCGGAACCGGCGGTGGTGCCGGGCTATCCGGCTACACCGGGTTCGCCGAGCACCCCGGGTACACCGGGAGCTCCGGGTGCGCAGGCCCAGGCGTATCCGCCCGCCGCTCCGGCCTATCCGCCGGGCACCTTCGGTATGCCGCAGTACCCGGGCAGTCCCGGATATCAGAGCACGCCCGGTTCGCCGGCCGCGCCCGGTACCGGACCGTCCACCGGCAATCAGTCGCCGGGCCTGGCGGGTGTGTTCCCGCAGACCGGACCGGGTGGTGGCGGGGTGGCGGACTCGCTGGTCACCACCGTCGTCCAGCTGTTGATGCCGCTGGCGAAGAGCCTGGGCATGGACAACTCGATGATGAGCAGCCAGCTGATCAACCTGGCCTACACCCTGGTCGCCACACTGCTGGCGCCGAACAAGTAAGGCAGCACGGCCGTTGCGGGGCCGGTGTGCCGTGGAGCGGGTTTCCGGCGGGCCACTAGGGTGGTGCGGATGGACGGTCCGATTCCTGTGGTGGTGGTCGCCGGATTCCTGGGAGCGGGGAAGACCACCCTGCTCAATCGGCTGCTGCGGCAGCGGGATGCGCGAATCGGCGTGGTGGTCAACGACTTCGGCGCGGTCAACATCGATGCGATGCTGGTGGCCGGGCAGGTCGACGCCATGGTGTCGCTGGGCAACGGATGCGTGTGCTGCGCGGTCGACCTCGGCGAACTCGACGAGATGTTCGCCCGGCTGACCGATCCGCGGCAGCGCATCGATGTGATCGTGGTCGAGGCCAGCGGCCTGGCCGAACCGGGCAATCTGATCCGGACGGTGCTCGGCAGCGACAATCCGCGGCTGCGCTACGGCGGTCTGCTGGAGGTGGTCGACGCCGAGCACGTCGGCGAGAGCCTGGCCCGGCATCCGGACCTGGCGGGCCAGTTGCGGATGGCCGATCTGGTGGTGATCAACAAGGCGGACCGGGTGCCGGCCGAGCAGCTGACCCGGGTGCGGCGGGAACTCGGCGAGCTGGTGGGCGCGGTTCCCATGTACACCACCTCGTTCGGGCGGATCGACCCGCGGCTGCTGTTCGATCCGCCGCAGCGCGCCGCCGGCACGGTCGCCGAGCAACTGAGTTTCGACGAACTGCTCGCCGCCGAGCACGATCACGGCGAGGACGGGCACGCCGAGGACGGGCATCGGCACCTGCACGACGACTACGACAGCGTGACCTTCACCAGCGCGGCCGGTCTCGATCCCGGCCGGTTGCTCGCCCTGCTCGACGATCCGCCCGCCGGGCTGTTCCGCGCGAAGGGCTGGGTGAGTTTCGCGGTGGCGGCGGAACCGCGGCGATTCCTGCTGCATCTGGTGGGCCGCCATCTGGTGTTCGAGCCCGCGGCGCGGTCCGGCGGCGCCGAGCCGACGACGCTGGTCCTGATCGGCGCGGGCCTGGACATCGCGGCGGTCACCGCGAGTCTGCGGGCCACCGAGCACGCCGGGCCCGCGCTCCTGGACGAGCGGGCGCTGCTGGACATCTGGCGGCACGTGCCGCGGGAACCGGCCGAACTGTCGGCCGACACCGAGCCCGAGGACGCGGAGCCGGACGGCCTCTCCCACCTGATCGACGGGTAGCGGCCGTGTAGCCGGTACCCGGACCGTGGCGTGATACGGCGGAAACCGGGGGGAAATACCGCGGTTCTACGGTGGCGACACGTTGTACCCAAGACCGGAGGTCATGCCGTGCTGGTGCGGGACATGCTGGAAGAGCCGCTGCGGCTGCGGCTGCGGCACGCCGATCCGACGGCGCTGGACCGGGCCGTATCGCGAATCTGTGTGACCGATATGCCCGATCCACTCCCGTTCGTGACGCCGGGCGCGCTGGTGTGCACCGGACTGGTGTGGCGGCGGGACGCCGACGACAGCGCCCACTACATCGGCCTGCTCGCGACGGCGGGCGCGGTGGCGGTGGCCGCCGGGCAGTCGCTGTACGGACATGTCCCCGACGATGTGGTGACCGCGTGCGAACGGCACGGGCTGCCGTTGCTGGAGGTGCCCGAGAGCCTGCCGTTCAGCCGTATCATCGAACATCTCGCCGGCCGCAACGCCGAAAGCCGTTTGCGCCGAGTGAAATCCGGGCTGGCCCGGCAGCGCCGGCTGCTGGCCGCGGTGGCCGACGGCCGCGACATCGAGGCGCTGGTGGACGAATTCGCCCGCGACTGCGGGGTGCGGGCGTGGCTGCTCACCTCGACCGGTGCCGTGGTCGCCGGCGCCGCCGCGCTCGACGACGACGTGATCGACCATGTGATCACCGCCGCCGCGACCGCGTACCGATTACCGCTGACCCTGCGTGACGGCTACGCGGTGTGGCCGGTCGGCGGCCGGCTCGGTGATCGGATCGCGGTGTGGTACCTGGTGGTTCGCGACCTCCACGGTGACCTCGAGCCCGACGGCGCGGCAGCGGATCTGGCCGCGGTCGCCGAGCTCTACCGGATGCGCCGGGCCGAACAGCTGCGACTGTCCTGGGAGATGACCGATCGGGTGCGGGCCGAACCACCGCCCGGTCCGGTGACCGCCGTCGTGGTGGACGTGGTGCGGCCACCGGGTTCCGCGGTCGCGCGGGAACTTCCGCGCGAGCATGACGCGGTCACGAAAGAGGATGGGCCGGTACATGATCCGGTCGTCGCGGGCCGGGACACCTGGCGCGCCCTGCTGCACGACGTGCTGCCCGCGGCGCACACGACCGTCGATCCGATGGGCCGGGTGGTCGCCTGGGTCTCCGGCGGTGAACACGAGATCGCGGCGATCCTGCGCCGGCGGCTGGACCGGTTGACGCCGGTGCTGTCCGGCGCCGTGCTGCGGGCCGGGGTGAGCGTGTGCCGCGCGGGCGAATCCACCTCGGGGGCGGTCGCGGCGGCTGTCGCCGCCGCCTCGGTCGGTGGCGACAGCGCGGTGAGTGTGCGTGTCGCGGACGTGGATTCGGCCGTCGGGCTGCTCACCGCGGTGCCCGACGAATTGCAGCGGCGCTTCGCCGAACGGGTGCTGGGCCCGGTGGTCGACTACGACCGGCGCACCGGTGCGGGACTGCTGGAGACGCTGGAGATCTTCCTCGGTTGCGCGGGCTCGTGGCGGCAGGCCGCGGATCGAATGCACTTGCACCTCAACACGGTTCGCTATCGCATCGGGCGGGTGGAGGAACTGACCGGGCGCGATCTGGGCCGGTTGGACGACCGGCTGGATCTGTTCCTCGCCGTGCGGGCCCGCTCCGGGCCCGCCGCGTCACCGGATCCGCTTGCCCGGCTGCGGGATCCGGCAGCGGAGTCCGGCTCGCCGCGGGTGCGGTGAGCGACGGTCAGACCGCTCCGGTGTAGACGTCCCAGGCGATTCCGGCGTCCGGCGCGTCCGCACGCTGCACCGTCGCCTGGATCAGCCCGTACGGGCGGTCGTCGGCGTGGAACACCTCCTCGGCATTGTCGACGCCGAATCGGGCCAGGTCGTAGGTGAAGTGGTGTTTGTTCGGCGCGGACAGCCGGATCTCGGCCAGATTCGGATACACCTCCAGCGCGGTGCGGCCCATGTCGAACAGCGTCTGTTGCAACGCTTTCGACTGCAACAGCGCGAACCGCTCGACCAGCACCGCCCGGATTCCGGCATAGGTGGCGTCCCAGTCGGCCGGCGGCGTCGCGAATCGCCAGCGCGCCACCAGGCTGGTCGCCATCACCCGGTCGTGGGTGGGCTCCAGCACCGTGAACTCGTCGGTGAGGAAGCCGGAGAATTCCGAACCGGTGGATTTGAGGATCACCAGATCCTTCACGCCGCCGATCACCCATTCGCGCCGCTGTGCTCCGGTGCCCGCCACGGTGATCGCCGCGATCCGCACCTCCGGGCCGCGCCGGGTCCAGGTGTGGTCGTGCGGGCGGCCGTCGGCGAGCACCCGCTCCCACGCGTACTCCTCGATCTCGAGGCGCGCCGAGTCCACCGGTGCGATGTCGTCGACGAAGTGCCGGGCCAGGGCCAGGCCGTACTCCTCGATACTGCCCGCGCCATGGGTCTTGGCGTAGGTGTAGATGGTCTGCTTCTGCGAATCGGTGGGCAGTACGGCGCCCTGGTCACCGTCGGTGTAGGCGGCCGTGAAATCGCCACGCAGACACGAGGTCACGTTGAGGTCGCGGATCTCGTGCCGGGGGGTGTCGCGGTAGATGCGCACCACCCGGTTCTCGGCCTTGCCGTACTGGTTGGCGCCGAGGACGATCTCGCCGGTCAATTCGGTCACGATTCCACTGTGCTGCACCGCGCGCCGCGACGGGCCTGTACGAAAGACAAATCCCCCCGCGGATCCGGGGCCGGGTTTGGTCTTCCGGACAAGTCCGTCGCCACGACCGCGGGCCTACCCTGGTGACATGTCACAGCAGCCCGAACCGTTCGACGTGCCGATCGTGGACATCGAACCCTTCGTCTCCGGCGGTTCCGACGCGGATCGGGCCCGGGTGGCCCGGGAGATCGATGCCGCCTGCACCCGGGTCGGCTTCGTGCAGATCCTCGGGCACGGCATCCCCACCGGCGTGCAGGCCGGGCTGGCCGACGCGATCGACGGATTCTTCGGCAGCCCGGCCGATGTCAAGAACGCCTATCGGGTCCCGGGCGCCAATCGCGGATACAGCCCGCCCAGGAGCGAGTCGCTGAGCCTGAGCCTCGGCATCGAATCTGCCGCCGGGACGAACGATTTCTTCGAGGCGTTCAACGTCGGGGTGGAGGCGCGCTCGTTCCCGGAACTGGGGCTGTCCGAGGATGATTACGGGCTCAACGTGTGGCCGGAGGTGGCCGGGTTCGAACCGGCGGTGCGGGCGTATTTCGCGCACGCCGGCCGGGTCGCGCGCACCCTCACCCGGATCTTCGCCGCCGCACTGGATCTGGCGCCGGACTTCTTCGACGGCCTCACCGACCATTCGATCGACGTGCTGCGGATGAACAACTACGCGCTGCCGGAGCACACCCGGGTGACCGGGGAGCCGACCGGGATGGGGGAGCACACCGACTTCGGGATCGTGACCGTGCTGTGGGCCGATCGGATCGCGGGGCTACAGGTGCTCGGCGCCGACGGTCACTGGCACGACGTGTCCCCGGAACCCGGTGCGCTGCTGGTGAATCTGGGCGATCTCACCGCGCGGCTGACCAACGACCGGTGGCTGTCGACACTGCACCGGGTGCGGCCGCCGATCGTCGACGGCACCGTCCGCCGCCGCCGCTCGGCGGCCTACTTCCACGACGGCAACGTGGACGCGATCGTCGCCACCCTGCCGGACCATATCGGCGCCGACGGCCTGGCCTACGAGCCGATCACCGTGCGCGACCACATCCGCGCCAAACTCGCCGGCTCCCGGCAGGGCCGGATCAACCTCGGCGCCGAGCGCGAGGCGGCGCGGGTGCGGGCCGCGGCCGAGGCGGGCAGGCGCTGATCGGCGCCCGGGTCAGCGCGCGGCGTTCTTGATGAACTCGTCCGCCAGTTCCGGATCCGGCGCCGCACCGGCGAAGTAGCCGCCGCGAATGTGCCGCCGGGTGGTGTCGTCGTCGGTGGCGCGGGCCGCCGAATGCCACAGATAGGCGTCGTGCAGCAGGACGTCGCCGCGTTCGGCGTAGACCGCGACCTCGCCGCGGATCTTCTCGAATCCCAACGGCATCGGGAACGGCGGCGGGGTCGCGGTGCGACCGCCCGCGGGCCGGGCGGTGCTGGGCACCTCGATGTTGTTGACGTTGCGGTACGGCGCCGGGGTCGCCCACAGCTGGCTGCCGGGCACCACCCGCAGGAAACCGTTCTGCGGACTGGTCGCATCGATGTGGATGGTGAAAGCCGTTGCGGGCCAGATGTCCAGGCTCGGCGCGGACTGCCAGTCCGAGTGCCAGCCGATGCGCGTGTACCCGGATTCCCGGCCGGGCCGGGCATCCTGGTAGACGATCCCGGCGCTGCGACCGCTGCCCAGCCAGCAGTCCGCGCCGAGCAACTGCCGGATCAGGCCGGCCAGCCGGGCATCGGTCACCGCGCGTTCCACCGCCGGGCAGATCTCGGTGACGTGCTCGACGTAGTTCGCGAAGACCTCCGCCTTGGTGACGTCGTCGAGGAACATGGTGGAGCCGTAGCGGGCCGGCAACTCCCCGGACATCACCCGGCGCTGGGCGTCGACGCATTCGGTCTCCAGCGCGTCCACCTCGGCGGCGGTGAGCAGTCCGCGCACGACGGCGTACCCGTACATCTGGTAATGCCAGCCGATCCCGGTGGGATCGGCGACATCGAAAACTCCCGGCTCGTCGAGAACGCCCATTGGTGGCCACCTTCACGTCGACTGGACAAATCATCGGCAAACAATGATCACAGTCAACCAGCCGATCGTTTCGGGCATTTGACGATCATGAGACACGTGGCTCAGTACGCGTGGCTAACCGAGCGGGACCTGATGTGCTCGGGTGCGGACGTCGCCTGCCCCGCGCACCAGGGCGGTGGAGAGGGTCAGGCCCGGGCCGAAGGCCATGGCGACACCCCATTGTCCGGAAGGCAGTGGGGTCCTGCTCTGCAGGGCATGCAGAACTTGCACGACCCCGGCCGACGAGCAGTTGCCGGCATCGCGGAGAACGCTGCGGGAGACCGCCACCTCCTCGGCGGGGAGTCCGAGTGTCCGCTCGACCGCGTCGATGATGGCTCGACCTCCAGGATGTACTGCCCACCAGTGGATATCGGAGATGTCGAGGTGGTGGGGTGCGAGCAGCTTCCGTAGGACGCGCGGGAGATGGATGCCGATCACCTCCGGCACCTTCGCCGACAACCCCATGCGGAACCCGCGATCGCCGATCTTCCAGGTCATGTAATCCGCGTAGTCGGTATCGGTGTGCGCGACGAAGTCGACGACGTCCAGTCCGGGCCGGCCACCACTGGCCGGTTCGACGATCACTGCCGTGGCGGCGTCGCCGAACAGCGAGCCGACCACGATCTGCTCGAGATCCCAGGGGAGCGGTTGCTGATGCAACGACGACAGCTCGACATTCACCAGCAACGCCGGCCGATGACGACTGCGGACGAAATCCGAACACACCCCCAGACCGGGCATAGCGGCGAAACACCCCATATGCCCAACGCACACGCGCTGTACATCGGCCGGAATGCCGATATCGCGAGCCACCAGGGTGTCGATGGCCGGCGCGGCATATCCGGTCGAGGAGACCAGGCAGAACAGCCCAACCTGGTGGGGTAGGACGGCCGACCGCTCGAACGCCTCGGCAACGGCTACCTTCGCCAGCGGTAACGCCTCCTGAGCGTAGCGGCGCATCCGAGTTCCGGTCGACCAGCCGGTGATGTCCTCGACGTACGGATCGATGGCCATGTGCCGATGTTCGACTCTGGAGTTCGCGGCGATTCGCCGCATGGCGCCCGCATTCTTGCTCTGCGCCGCCAGCGTTATCAAACCGCCGCCTTCGTCGGGCAGATGCTGATCGATCATCGCGTTCGGAACGGCGACCCCGAAATCGGTCAAGCGGGCGACTGTGGTGATTGCAGACGAGATGGTCGACGCTGCGGCCTTCGTGGCATTGTCGACAAAGTTGGTGACCATATTTTTTATCTCCCGAAACTGACATCGACCTCAAGGCGGAAGAACGGACCTCGCTGCTGCAGCGTCGACGGTGCACCAACGCGATTGAACGGGACGCCTGCCGAACTCGCTGTCCGACCGGGGCAAGCGCCTAATTATATCTCGCATTCGGTACCTGCGGACTTTTCGGAGGGATTATGCGCGGAAATCGACGGCACTGTTCTGCTGAAAGGAAATACGCGCCGAAGATATATCGCTACCGCTCCGACGTCGGCCGGTCCGGAAATCGCTCACCCTTACCGGCCGAGGCGCAGGTCCAGCGGCGACGGCGTGCCGGCGAACCGGTGCGCCGGAACCGATACGGCGTACGGGCCGCCGCCCGTTCCCCATGGCCGGGCCCTCGATTCTTCCGGCGACCCGGACAAACACGACTCCGCGGTCGGCGAGTGCCGGCGCTGGATGAAACGTGTGGGACGGGCCGCGACATGTGCCGCGACTGATCCTTCGGGAAAGGAGGGAAGTGAAATAAAATGTGCCCGGCCTGTGCGCCGCCTGTGAACGTGCTGCGATTCGGCGAAACCGGAACATACACCGGATTTCTGGCATGGAACGCGTTCGCACACAGGGTACGCGGGAAATGGCATCGGATCCAAGTTTTCGATGCTCGGCCGGATGAATTACCGTGCAGTATTTTTCGGCTCATTCGCGCCGATCCGTCGTGGCTCGGTTCTGTGTGGATCGGTCAGAGGGCGTGGATCTCCGGGAGCAGTTCGGCCAGGGCGGCCAGCCGCTGCCGGGTCCACGGGCCCGGCGGGGCCAGCAGCACGTGGTCGAGCCCGAGCCGGGCGAGATCGCGCAGGTGGGCCAGGAATTCGCCGCGTTCGGCGCCTGGGTCGACGTGGGAGGCGACGGTCTTCTCGATGCTGTCGTAGTCGCGGCCGACCTCGGCGCAGTGCTTGCGGAGCACGTCGAGCTTGTGGGTCAGGTTGTCGGCGTACCCGGTGCCGGGGAGGTCGAAGAGATTGCACGCGTCGGCGTAGCGCGCGACCAGCCGCAGCGTCTTCTTCTCGCCGCTGCCCGCGACCAGGATCGGCGGATGCGGCCGCTGCACCGAATTCGGCGAGTTCAGCGGGCGGGGCAACTGGTAATGCCTTCCGGTGTACGGGGTTTCGTCCTCGGCCCACATCCTGTGGGCGATCTGCAACACCTCCTCGAGCTGTTCGAACCGCCGGGCCAGCGGCGGGAACGGGATGCCGAGCCCCTCGGCCTCGAAGACGGTGGCCGTGCCCTGCGGCTCCGGATCGAAGGGCGCCCCGGCGCCGATGCCGAAATACGTTCTGCCACCGCTCCACACGTCGAGTGCGGTCGCGGATTTCAGCAGGACACCCGGATGCCGGTAGGCCACCGAGGTGACCATGGTGCCGAGCCGGATACGGCTGGTGCGGCCGGCCAGGAAGCCCAGCGTCGTATAGGCCTCGGGCATGGGCGCATCGACGGGCTCCCCGGTGATCCTGATCTGGAAGAAGTGGTCCATCACCCAGAGGCTGTCGAAGCCGGACTCGTCGGCCTGGCGGGCGAGATCGCCCACGGTGGAGGCGAATTCCGCGACGGGGACGGGAAAGGAGAAGTTGCCGAGCGTGATTCCGAGTTTCATCTGTTCCTCTCATCGTTAGCCGGACATCGATCGTATCGTGAGTCGGCTAACAAAATCAACGGAGGAGAACCCGGGAGGAGCGGAAGGTGCTGTGGCGCATGGCCGGCGGTGCGGCCGGTGCGAGCTCAGAGCCGCCGAATTCCGTCCAGGACGGCACGCAGGGTGGACAGATTGAGTGGGCCGGTGTCGTACTGGGCGGGCGCCCGGAAGTTCAGGTGCCCGTCGTTGATCAAATCACCCACGAGGATCTTCGTCACCGCCAGCGGCAACCGCAGCACCGCCGACACCTCGGCGACCGACTGCGGAACATGGCACAACCGGAGAATCTCCGGGTACTCCGGCTCGGGACGCCGCAACGGCACCGACGACGACTTGGTCACCACCAGCGTCAGCATGTCCAGTTCACGGCCCGAGCCGAGGGTCCGGCCACGCGTGACCGCGTACGGACGGACCAGCGGACCCGCGTCGTCGTCGAACCACGACTGACCGAAACGCGTCATGACGTCCGCGGCCCCGCATGCTCACCGAACCCGGACCGCGCCTCGGTACCCAGATACGGGCCCACCCGCGCCACCGTCAGATTCATCTCGTACGCCACCATCCCGACATTCGCGTTCTCACTGGCCTGCAACGCGATACACGCATTATCCCCGGCCGAGGTCACGAACAACACCGCCCGGTCCAGTTCGATCACCGCCTGCCGCACCCCACCCCCGTCGAACCGCATCCCCGCCGACCGCGCCAAACCGTACAACGTCGCCGACATCGCCCCGAAATGCTCGGCATCCTCCCTGCTCATCGACGTACACCGGCCCAGCAGCAACCCATCGGTGGAATGCACCACCGCGAACCGCACCCCCGCCAGGCGATCCACCAGATCATCGAGCAGCCAATTCAGATCACCTGCGTGGGAAGAGGTCACCTTCGCCGTCCTGTTCTTCCGAGTAGGCGGGCGCGCCGATCTCCCGGCGGCCCTGCCGGGTTCCATTGTCTATGGCCGACAGCAGATCCCGGGCCTGCTCCGCCGAACGTGGCCGCTGCGACTCGTTCTCGGCCGCGCGCTGCTCGGCGAGTTCGGGGGCCAGGCTGGCCTGCTTGCGCCGCCGCGGTAGCGGTGGCCGGGTCGGATATCCGTGGTGAGCCGTGCGCGCATCGTGCCGCGGTGGCGCCGGTTCCTGCGTCCATGCGGCGGCGGGGGGTTCCTGTGCCCATGCGGCGGCGGGCGGTTCCTGAGTCCAGGCGGTTGCCGTCGGTTCCGGCGCCCACGCCGTGGCGGTGCCGGTCGCGGCGGGCAACTGCCAGGCCTGCGCGACGGACGGGAACTCGCCCGTGCGTGGCGGATCCGGGATCCGGGTGAACCGGTCCGGCAGGTGATCGACCGCGGCGACGTCCGGCGACGCGGTGAGCGACATGGGAACGAGCACGATGGCGCGCACTCCGCCGTAGTCGGATTCGTTCAGCCGCACCGAGATTCCGTGCCGTCCGGCCAGCTGGGCCACCACGAACAGGCCCAGCCGGGAGTCGGAGGTCAGCGCCGCGACGCCGAAATCCGGTGGCTCGGCCAGCATCTGGTTGGACCGCTCCATGTCCGCGGGCTGCATGCCCATGCCCTGGTCGGAGATCTCGATGACCACGCCCCGGCCGACCACCGCGCCGCTGATGCCGACGTGCGACTCCGGCGGCGAGAAGGAGGTGGCATTGTCGACCAACTCGGCGAGCAGGTGGATGAGGTCGGCGACCACCGCGCCGATCACGTACGCCTCCGGCATCCGGGAGGTGTGCACCCGCACGTAGTCGAGGGTTTCCCCGACCGCGCTGCGGACCACCTCCACCAGCGGCACCGGCCGGCGCCACTGCCGTCCCGGCTGCCCGCCGCCGAGGATGATCAGGTTCTCGGCGTTGCGGCGCTCGCGGGTGGCCAGGTGGTCGAGCCGGAACAGGGTGTCCAGCGTGGTCGGATCCTCCTGCTGCGATTCGGCCTCGTCGAGGATCTCCAGCAGCCGGTGCACCACGATCTGGCTGCGGTGCGCGATGTTCAGGAACACCGCGCGCACGCCCTCGCGGGTGCGCGCCTCGGTCAGGGCGGCATCGATGGCCGCATCGTGCGCCTGGCTGAAGGCGCGCGCCACCTGGCCGACCTCGTCGGAGCCGAAGTCGAGCTGCGCCGACAGCGTGGTGGTGTCCAGTTGCTCACCGGCGGCGAGCCGGCGGGTCACATCGGGCAACTGCTCCTCGGCCAGCGCCAGCGTCTGCGTCCGCAGCCGCTGCAACCGGCCGATCAGCCGATTCGCCAGCAGCACCGCGATCACGAAGGCCAGTACCGAGATCGCCAGTGCGCCACCACCGGCCAGCGCGGCATTGCGCGAGGTCCGGTTGACCGCGTCCAGCGCGGACTTGTTGGTCTTGACGCTCTCCTCGTTCCACAGCTGGAGGATTCGCGTGGAGACATCGGTGGCCGCCGCTCGCCAGTCCGCCTCGGACATCGGCGGCGGCTGGATCGCACCGGATTTCGTGACCCCCGGGTGGATGACCCACTCCTCCATGGCCGCGAGTTGCTGCCAGGCCGGGGAATTCACGATCGACTTGCCGACCTCCTTGTCCGACCCGATCAATTGCCCGACCAGCGGCGGCAATTCGGTCCGGTAGAACCCGACCTGGTTGCGGTAGTCGTCCAGCATCGCCGGCGGCAGCGTGGCGCCGTTGAGCACCACACCGGTCAGCGCGATCCCGCGCGACAGCGATTCCAGTGCCATCAGCAGTTGCAGTCCGCGCTGCATCTCCAGCGTGATCGTCGGATTCGGCGCGTCCTTCACCACCCCGCCGCTGCTGTCCTCGATGCCGTCGAGGATCTGGTTGAACACGTTGTAGGTGTCGGGGACCGGCAGCGCGCCGGCGTCGATACCCGCCCGCAGGCGCGGCAGCGACGCGGTGAGGTTGTTGAACCCCTCCTCGCCGTACGACGCCTTCTTGCCATAGGCGTTGTTGTTGACCATCTTCTGGATCGGCGCGACCGCGGCCAGCGCGGTGTCCGCCTGCTGCCGCGCGTGCGCGATCGCGGCCGGATCGTTCTGGCCCGTCTCCTGCCACAGCGATTGCATCCGCTCCTGCTGGAAGGCATCCACCAGCGGGCCGCCGATGTTGTTGGTGCCGGACAACACCGTCAGCCAGTCGTGCGCGTCACGGCTCGTGGAGTACAGATAGCCCGCGGTGCCGACACCGATGGTGAGCAGCGCCACGCTCGGGACGAACGCGATCACGAGTATGCGGGTACGGACACCGCCGGTCCTCGCCTTGAACATCGGCATACGGTAACCGTTTCCGCATCGGTTTCGGGCGGTTTCCGGGCACGGCGATCCGAGAGGTTTGCCGGATGAGCCGAGGGGCACTCGTGCGCATGGTTTTACGCTGGGTGAACCATGAGTGACGACGATTTCCAGACCGCCTTCTGGTCGGCCAAGCACGCCCTGGCCGTCGCGGCGGCCGCCGCCTACGCCGAACACGGTGTCTACGAAGGACAGCAGTTCATCCTGCGGTGCCTGTGGGCCGAGGACGGCCTGGCTCCCGGCGAGGTCGCCAAGCGGCTCGGCCTGGCCACGCCCACCGTCACCCGGGCGACGACCCGGATGGAGGCCGCCGGACTGCTGCGCCGCGAGCCGCATCCCACCGATCGCCGCCTGGTGCTGCTACACCTGACCGAGCGCGGCCGGGAACTCGAACATCGCATCGAGGAGGCGGGCGCACTGCTCACCGAACGCGCCCTCGCGGGCTTCACCGCCGCCGAACGCGTCGGCGTGCTGGCGGCGCTGCGCCGGATCGAGGGCAATCTGAGCCGGGGCGCATGACGGTCAGCGGTAGGAGCGGACGGTGGCGGTGAGCTCCGCCGCGAAGACCTCCGGTGCCGGCCCGGCCTCGGCCAGCCCTCGGACGGCGACGCTACCGGGCAGGCGCAGGATCGCCAGTTGCAGATGCTCGACGCCGATGTGGTCGTGGCCGAACTCCACGGCGATATCGCCCGCGGCCCGCAGCATTTCGAACCGATCGGCGCTCATCCGATAGGCCGCCGCGCGCAATGCCACGTTCAGCAGTTCGGCCAGCCGCTCGCGGTCACCGCCGAGCCGGGCCAGGACCTGGGTCGGCACCGCGGCCGGATCGTGCAGCACCGCCAGTTGCAGATGGTCCACGCCGACCTCCGGGTGGCCGCGCTCCCGGGCGACCGCCTCGGCGTACCCGAGGACCCAGTTCATGCGCGGAGTGAGGCTGACGCTCTGATTTCCGGTGGCCATGCACCGATGATGGCCGCGCGCCGGTGACCGGACAACCGGTTTCGGCATCCCGGCGTCGTCAGTGCCCGCAGGCGTTGACCCATTCGGACAGTCCGTCGGCGAACATCTGCCGCTTCCAGATCGGGACCTCGTGCTTGATCCGGTCGATGAGGTCGGCGCAGGTGGCGAACGCCTCGGCGCGGTGCGGGGCGGCCACCGCGGCCACCACCGCGAGATCCCCGATGGTCAGCGAGCCCACCCGGTGCACCACGGCCACCGGCAGGCCCGATTCCCGGGCCACCTCGGCGCAGACCCGGTGCAGGAACTGCTCGGCCTGGGGATGCGCCGAATACTCCAGCGAGGTCACCGGCTGCCCGCCGTCGTGGTCGCGGACCTTGCCCGTGAACACGACGACCGCGCCGTAGTGCGGTCCGGTGACCGCGGCCTCGACCTCGGCCGGATCCAGCGGCCGCTCGTCCATCCGGGCCAGCCGCACCGGCGACAGGGTGTCAGTCATGCCTACCTCCTCCGGCCACCTGGGCCAGCAGATGATCGAGCAGCGGCTCCAGCACCGCGATGCCGTCTCGCACTCCGCCCGGTGAACCGGGCAGGTTGACCACCACCGAGCGTCCCACCAGACCGGCCGCGCCGCGACTCAGCGCCGCCAGCGGGAACTTCTCGGCGCCGTACCGGCGGATCGCCTCGGCCACGCCGGGCAGTTCCCGGTCCAGGATCGCCAGCGTCGCCTCCGGGGTGGCGTCGGTGGGGGAGGCGCCGGTGCCGCCGGTGGTGATCACCAGCGCGGGATTGCCGGTCAGCGCGTCGGCCAGGCCGGTGATGATCTCGGCATCCGGGTAGACCAGGGGGCCGTGGACCAGGAAACCCCGCTCGCGCAGCCACTCCACCAGGACCGGGCCGGTGGTGTCGACGCGGGTCCCGGCGGCGGTGCCGGTCGATGCCACCAGCACGGCCGCGGTCCGCTGGATCTCGGGTTCGGCTCGGTGGTGAGGGTGATGTTCACCACCGTTTCCGGCCGCCGGCAGCGCCGAATCGGCTCGGGGCGAGACGGTTTCGGCGTCGGCGGGAGTTGCCGGACGGTGGCGGAGCGGGGCCGGATCCGGGCTTCCGGTGGCGGATACCGGTTCCGGATCGAAGGCCGCGGGCGCGGGTTCCGGTTCGCCGATCCGCGCCCGGTCCCAACGACCGTGTTTCCCACCGTCTTTGGTGAGCAGCCGGACATTGTCGAGGACGGCGCCCGGATCGACGGCCTTCACCATGTCGTGCAGGGTGAGCCCGGCGACGGCGACAGCGGTCAGCGCCTCCATTTCGACACCGGTGGGGCCCTTGGTCTTCGCGACGGCCTCGATGGTGATGGCGTCGCCGGCGAAACCGAAGCGGACGTCGACCGAGGACAGCGCCAGTTGATGGCACAGCGGGATCAGCTCGGAGGTCTTCTTCGCGCCCATGATGCCCGCGATCCGGGCCGTCGCCAACACGTCGGCCTTGGGCATGTCGTCGGCCCGGACCAGATCCACCACCTGCGTGGTGGTGCGCAGCACCCCGGCGGCGACCGCGGTCCGGACGGTGTCGGATTTGGCGCTCACGTCCACCATGCGGGCGCGGCCCTCGGCATCGAGGTGGGACAACCGGGAGTCGCCGGGCTGGTCGCTCATAGTTCGCGCACTTCCACGTTCGAGCCCGCGGCCAGTTCCGTGGCCGCCGGGGGAATGTCGATCAGGACGTCGGCCTGGGCCATCGCGGCGATCAGATGCGATCCGGGGCCCGAGACCAGGGCCACCGCACCGGATTCCAGCCGGCCGCGCAGGAACTGCCGGCGACCGGCCGGTGACTGCACCGGATCACGCAGCGGCACCGTATATTTCGGTATCGCGGACAGGCCCGCGAGCTCGCGCAGGATCGGGCGCGCGAACACCTCGAACGACACCAGGGTGCTGACCGGATTACCGGGGAAGCTGAGCACCGGCACCCCGTCGATCACACTCACGCCCTGCGGCCCGCCGGGTTGCATGGCGACGGAACCGAATTCGCCGCCGAGTGTGGCCAGTACATCCTTGACCACCTCGAAGTCGCCCTTGGACACGCCGCCGGACGTGAAGACGACGTCCGCGGATTTAGTTGCCGCGGAAAGCATTTCGCGGAACACCGCCGGATCGTCGGTGCTGTGCTCGACCGACACCACCTCGGCCCCGTTGGCGGCCAGCGCCGCCGCCAGCGCGATCCCGTTCGAATCGTAGATCCGGCCCGGCGCCAGCGGCGTGCCCGCGGGCACCAGTTCGTCGCCGGTGGTGAGCACGGCCGCGCGCACCCGCCGGAACACCGGCAGCGTGGTCAGGCCCACCGCGGCCAGCGCCGCGATGTGCCGCGGCTGTACCAGCGTGCCGGCCGGCACCAGCAACTGCCCGGCCCGCACGTCGCTGCCCGGTTCGCGGATGAAATCGCCTGCCGCGCAGCGTTGCCCGATCGTCACGGTGACGCCGTCGGTCGAGGTCTCCTCGACCGGCACCACGCAGTCCGCGCCCGGCGGGATCGGCGCGCCGGTCATGATCTTCACCGCGGCGCCGGGTGGTAGCGGCCGGTCGCCGCGATCGCCGGCGGCGATGACGCCCGCCAGCGGCAGCGTGGCCGGGGCGGTGGGCACCGACTCGGCCCGCAGCGCGTAGCCGTCCATCGCGGAATTGCGGAACACCGGTAGCTCGACCGGTGCGCGCACATCCTCGGCGAGCCGCCGCCCCAGCGCCTCGGCCATCGGCGCCGGATCGACCGCACGCCAGGCCAGCGGGCGCAGCAATTGCTCGACACGATCACGATGGTCGTCGACGGACCACGCCGAGGCGGGTGCGGGCCGGGTGCTCATCAGGCCAGCCTAACGGTGGCCTGCGACCGGTACCGACCGGTCACCGCCCGGTGACGGCGGCCCGGACGGATGTTCCGGAACCGGAGATATCGCGCGGGTCCGGAATTTCGCGGCGCCCGTCGGCGGTGCATGCGCGTGTGACTTCCGGATCCGCGGTGCGAATCGGCGGCTGTCTCCGCATCATCGGCGCTATCGCCGATCGGCCGCGAAACCGGCCCGCCACCGGTGTATACCGGCCGGTCGATCGGCCTGCTCACCGGTCCCCGCCGGGTGGGCGTGAGATCAATGAGTGGACATAATGGGCGGATGAGCATATATCGGCTGTGACCTGCGAATACTTACCCATCGGTACGCAGAGAGTACGCAGTAGCTCCGGGAGCGGTCGGCCGTGCCGCGATAACCGCGGCTATCGCAGCCTTGCTCGACTCGTCGGTATCGGGCCACATATGGCCGTACGTGTCCAGCGTCGTGGTCGCGCTCTCATGCCGCAGGCGTGCCTGAACGACCTTGATGTTCGAGCCCGCAGCGATGAGGGCACTCGCGTAGAAGTGGCGCAGATCATGGAAGGAGAACTTCGGCGGCAACCCGCCGACAGCGGGCCGCACCCCCCGGATGGCCTTCTCGATGCGTTCGGGCGACACCGGCTTGCCGAACTCATCGTTGACCACATGCGGACCCGGGAACTTTCGCAAGGCTGCCGACAGCAGCAGTGCCAGATCGTTCGGGACCGGGATCGGCGCCTCGGACGCGCGAGTCTTCAGCGGGCCGCCGCCCCACTGCTGATGCGGATGCACGATCCCTCGCATGAAATCCACATCCTCGCGGCGAAGGCCGCCCACTTCCGAGATCCGCAGACCCGCGAACGCACCGAGCAGCACCGCCGACCGCATGCATTCCGGCATCGCATCGTGCACAGCCCAAACCTGGGCGGTGGTGGCGCAGTAGACCTTCGGTTTCCCGGCGGGCGGTGAGGTGTGCTTCGAACACGGGTTCCGGGCCAACATCCCGTCGCGCACGGCGTCGCCGAGGACCTGCGACAGCCGCGCATGCAGCGCATGTACGTAGGACGGCTCGTGCCCACGCGCGTTGAGCCGGGCGACCCATGCTTTCACGGTCGACGGGCGCAGCTGCGCCATCTGCACGTGCCCGATATCGGCCTTGATGACGGTGACCTGAGATTTCGTCACGGTCACGGTTCGGGGTCTGGCAATGTACGTGCCCAGCCATGTGTCCGCCCACTCGCCGACCGTGGCTCTGGCATCCTTCGGTGCCACGTGCGTGCCCTGGATTACGCTCGCCATCTGGCCGGTCAGCCACGTTTCCGCCTCGGCCTTCTTGGTGAACCGTTTCGTGTGCTCCTGGCCGGCGTCGTCGACGTACCGGGCCCGCCAGCGCTTGCCCTTCTCGTGCAGCTGGGTCGGCACCTTCTTGGTGGTGCCATCCTCTCGGCGTTCGGACTTGAACCACAGGTCCTCGACGCCTGCACGGCGGTTACGTCTCGTTGCGCTCATTGGCATTCCAGAGGAAGAGTGCATCATCAATCTGGCTCTCCGGCTTGGTGTTTAGCGTTTCTATCGCCAAGGCAAGCTGGTTCTCCACAGCCGATGAACTGGCGCCCGAGGGGATCAGCCCCTTCGCTATCAACCTGTCCACAATCTGCTGAAGCGCGGCGCGTTCGCGAAGGTATCCGTACGTAACGTCTCGGATCCGGGCCAACTCGACCAGCGCTCGGGTCCGCTGTCGTGCAAGCTGATATCGCGGGTCGGAGTCGTCGGGCGCCCAGTCGGGAAGTAATGCGGCCGGACTCACTCCGAATATCTCTGCGAGAGCGACCAATTCGGTTGCCGCGACCGGGCGCTTGCCTCCCTCGAGACGCGTAACCGTGGTCGGATCGATTGCCTTCCCGAGCTTCTCGGACAAGAGCTGCGCCAGCTCACTTTGAGAGAACCTGCCCTTACGCAGGTCGGCCACGCGTTCGCCAATCAACCGGTTCACGTCCTCAATCTGCATGAGGTGCATGGTCGCACTGCTTGACAAGCAGTGTCAACGGTTCTAGCGTTTGTCTGCACCAGACGCAGTTACTACATGCAGGAGACTCAGATGGAATCGGCTGGACAGATGCGGGAGTACCTGTCGACGCGGGAGGTGTCGGCCTTGACCGGCATCGCGGAGGGCACATTGCGGTACTGGCGGGCGGACGACCGCGGTCCTGCCTGCTGCACCCTCGGCCGCAAGAAGGTCGTCTACAAGCGCTCGGAGCTGGAGAAGTGGCTTGCCGAGCAGGAGTCCGCCAGTCGCCGGGGCGGCAATCCGGAGGTCGCGTGAGCCCGACCGGACGCCGGACGCAAGCGGCCCAAGAGCGGGGTAGGAGCCGCTCTCGGGCCATCGAAACCCACCCTCACCAGAAGGAAGATTTCGTGAACACGCTACAGCCGCACCGACGCGGCGACCAGACCGACACCGATCACACCCCATCCGCCGAGCACGACGCCGCCGTTCGCGCCCGGATCGCCGCGGCCATGCAGGAACAGGGGCTCGGTATCAAGGCCGTCGCCACCGAGGCGGGCCTCGACCCCGTGCAGTTCGGCAACACTCTGCTCGGCAAGCGGGACCTGCGCGTAGCCGAAGCGTTCGCCGCCGGGCACGGTGTGCTCCACATCCCGCTGGACGAGCTGTTCGCCGGCCCGGACGAGACG
This sequence comes from Nocardia sp. alder85J, assembly GCF_020176955.2. GTDB lineage: Bacteria > Actinomycetota > Actinomycetes > Mycobacteriales > Mycobacteriaceae > Nocardia. The sequence goes on along the minus strand of NZ_JAIUCZ020000006.1, from coordinate 99,847 downwards.
TACATCCGCTGCCGTGACTGCGGGGACCTGATCGCTCGCGTGCCCTCGGTCCTGAACGTCCCGGTCTCCTGCATCGACTGCCAGGCGGTGACCCGGTGAGCGCCCAGTTCGACTTCGGCGCCGATGCGCGTCTCGGCACGGTGTGCTGCTACTGCGCACGGATCTTGCCGTCCAATGCCTCGTCCGCTGCGGTCGGGAACCCTCTCCCCGGCGGTGGTCAGCTGCGCGCGTGCGCCTCGGGCTGCGACGAGGTGCGGATGAACCGTCCGATCACCGGTCCTGCACGTGCGGTCTACGCCCCCGAAGCCTCACCCTCGGGTGAGCCGATCTACTTGTCCGCCGCTGGGGAAGGCTTGTTCTTCTCCGTCGACGAAGCGGAGGCTCTCGGCCGGTCGCTGATCCACCTGGCCCAGGTCGCACGGGAGGCGGGACAGTGAACGCTCGAATCCCGGTGACCGGCAACAGCTTCAGCCACGCGGATCTGGAGCGGTACGTCCAGGGTCTGGACTCCGGTACGTCCGTGCAGATCGCCTGCGGCACACCGTCGTTCAGCCTCTCGGGTGACCCCGACCGGCCGATCCGGTTCTCGCTCGGCAACGGCACGCACGTAGACGTGACCTTGGACGACGCCGAGGAGCTTGTGGACGTCGCGATCTCCTTGCTGGCCGCGTACGAGGAGGTGGGTGGTGGCCGCTGACGGTAGCTACTGCTACTCCGATGGCGGTCTGCTCGGTCGTGGCGTCTTCGGGCGGTGGCCGAACTACAGCTTCGAGGAACAGGATCTGCTCGCGGAGCTGGAGCAGGCGGACCGGCGGTACCGGCACCAGAGTGCTTGGGCCGCACGCGATCTGTCCATCGTGACCGCGTCCATCGACAACGACCCGGGCGAGATCCTGCCGCGGTGGCGCGAGTACGGCGGCCTGATCGTCCGCGCCGAGCGGCACTGGCGGGAGATCGAACGCCGGATCCTGGCGCAGCTCCAGACACCCGAATCTTCAAGGAGGGCAGCGTGACCGACACCATCCGCATGTACCACCGCCTCGGCGGGGGTGGTGCGTGACCCACGACGACGACACCCAGGGCGCGGCATCCGATGCCGCGCCTTCGGGCGAATTCCCCCCTCCGAGCGCGCCGCTACCGGTGGCCCGCGAGCTGTTCCGCCAGTTCCGCAGCGACGACGGCATGCCGACGCTGGCGGCCTGGCGCGGCGGCTGGATGAAGTGGACCGGAACCCACTGGGAAGAACAGGACCACGCCGGTCTGCGCAGCCATGTGTACCGGATCCTCGAGAAAGTCTCGTACCTCGACGAAGCCGGTCTCCCCGTTGACTGGAATCCGAACCGGCACAAGGTCGCGAACGTCATGGAGGCGATGGCGGCGGTCGGTCACATGCGCAGCACGATCGACCCGCCGGCGTGGCTCGACGGTGCCCCGATGCGGTCGGCGATCATCGCGTGCCGCAACGGCCTGCTTCATGTCGAGAACCGCACCCTGTCCGAGCACACCCCGGCGTTCTTCAATCTCGTCAGCGTCCCGTTCGACTACGACCCGGACGCCCCGGAACCGCGGGTGTGGCTGGACTTCCTGGCCTCGGTGTGGCCCGACGACCAAGCCTCGGTCGACTTGCTCCAGGAGTACACGGGGTACGTGCTGTCCGGGCGCACGGACATGCAGAAGCTGTTGTTGCTCATCGGTCCCACCCGTTCCGGCAAGGGCACCTACACCCGGATGTTGAAGGAACTCATCGGCGCCAACAATGCGTGCGGGCCCACCCTGTCGTCGATGTCGACCAATTTCGGACTGGAGCCGTTGATCGGAAAGCCTCTCGCCATCATCGCGGACGCGCGCTTGGGCAACGGCAGCGCGCATACCGTCGTCGAGCGTCTGCTGTCCATCACCGGCGAGGACATGTTGACCATCGACAAGAAATTCAAGACGCCGTGGTCCGGGAAACTGCCCACTCGGTTCGTGATCCTGTCCAACGAATTGCCGCGATTCGGCGACGCCTCCGGTGCTATCGCGAACAGGTTTCTGATCCTGCAAATGACCAGGAGCTTCCTCGGCAAGGAGGACAGGACGCTGGACGCGCGCCTGAAACCGGAACTGCCCGGAATTCTTCGCTGGGCGCTCGACGGCCTGGATCGGCTTTATCGCAACGGTCGTTTCACGGTGCCGGAATCGTCGCACGACGCCGCCACCTTGATGATGGATTTGGCGTCGCCGATCTCCGCGTTCGTGCGGGAGTGCTGTGTGCGTGGCCCGGATGTACACGTCGATCCGATGGCCTTGTATGTGGCCTGGAAGGCGTGGTCCGAGGACAACGGCCACCGTTCCGGCAGCGCCTCCGGCTTCGGGCGTGACCTCCGCGCGGTGGTGACCGAGTTGTTCATCAGCAGGCCCCGGATCAACGGCAACCAGGTGCGCCGGTACGAGCGGATCGCCCTCCGCGACAACTGGAAAGACTCGCTGAGTACGACCTTAAATGCACCTTCAAGTGACTCAAGTGACTCACCGGAAGAAACCCCAGTTCAGGGCATGTTTCCGGAGGGGGTGTCAAGTGACTCACCAAGTGACTCACATGACTCAGGCGCGGACTCGGACATCGAGGGTGAGTCACTTGACCCGGTGCGTGAGTCACTTGGAGATCCGGGAAAAGCGCAGGTCGCAGCGGGTGAGTCACTTGAGTCGCTTGGAAGTGCATTTAAGGGTGAAGTCCAGGAGAACCGACCGGTCGCTCCGACACCGCTGGACATGCGCCGCGCCCAGGGAGGACCGGCACATCGACACCGACCACGGAACCGGCACCGCATCGCGGTTGGGGAACCCGCGGGACCTACGACCGTCCCCCCACTGGGGAAAGTGTCGAAAGTGTCGAAAGAGATGAGTAACCCCAGCTCACCGACCAGCAGCGTTTCCACGGATTCGACAGTTTCGACACTTTCGACACCCACATAGAAGAGAGGCAGTGATGACGCAGTATCAGCGTGGCCGAGCGTTCGAATGGCAGCTCCGCGACGCGCTCCGGGCCGACGGCTACCAGGTGTACCGCTGTGCCGGTAGCCGCTCCCCGGTCGACTTGCTCGCCTTGAAACCGAACCAGATTGTCTATGTACAGGCGAAGCGTGACGGCCGGATCAGTCCCGCCGACCGCGCGACCCTTCTCGATGCCGCTGTCGAAATCGGCGCGCTGGCAATCGTCGCCGCGCGCGAACCCCGCCGACCGATCCGGTACCGGCGACTGACCGGCGCCGGGCCGAAGGACTGGACCGAGTGGCACCCGGATGAGGTGGTGGACGGTGCACTTCCCTGACGCCGACGCCCGCCGACTGTTCCGGTCGCTCGACCTGCTGAGCACTCGCCGGCGTCTCGCGCGCCTCGCTCCGGACCCCGAAGTGGAAGTCGCGCTCGAGTACCTGGGACGGGCCATGCACCGCGACCCCGTCCACGACGTCATCTCCACCGCCGAGGCTGCTCGACTGCTCGACCTCTCCCCGCGGCACGTCCGCGAACTGGGACCGGTACTCGGCGCGGTCCGGCTGACCGGTCGCGCGCTGTGGTACCGCCGCGAAATGGTCGAAGAATACGCGCGGACACATCGGAAATCGCCTACATAGGCGGAATTATTGGACTCGCCGAATAACACCGGTCTACCGTCGAATTGTCACCGAAACGGGGACATAGCTCGGCTCCTGAGACACGGATCGGAACGGAGATGCCCGCGGGATCAGTGGCCCGCGGGCATCTCTTCTATCGGCAGAAGGTGACATGAAAGCGGATCCGACCTCATTTCTGGTCGACGGCGTTGTCGTGTTCTTGTCCGAACTCGACGATGACGAATTCGAGCGAATTATGATGCGCGCCCGGCCACCGAAACCCGAACCACCGCGTCCCCTCCGCCGCCGGGCCGCCTGATGGTGGACTACTCAGCGGGTTCCGCGTCGATCAAGATCTCTCCGTCGTTCTCTGGCTTCCTCGAGAAGTCACGCGCCGAACTCAAGGCGATGGACCTCACCAAGGACGCCGATATCCTGCTCCGCGTCCAGGACGCCCCCGAGGCACAGGCCCGCCTGGACGCGATCGCGCGGGAGAGGGTCGCCCAGATCCAGACGCGCACGGCGGGTGTCGAAGAGACACAGGCGCGGCTGGCCGAACTGTCCCGCACGCGCACCGCGGACATTCAGGCGCGTATGGATCGCGCCAGCTCCGGTGTGGCTCGCCGGGACTTCGGCAAGTTGGTGGACGGCCTCCAGTCCGCCGGCACCGTGAACCTCAAGGTGCTCGGCGTGCTCGGTGCGTCCGGTGCGGTCGCGGATCTCCTCGCGGTCGCCGGTGCGGCGGCCAAAGCGTCACAGGCACTGGGAGTTCTGCCCGCGGTCGGTTTCGCCGGTCTGGCCGGTGTCGGGTCGGTCGCGGTCGGCCTCAAGGGCATCCCGGACACGTTCAAGGCGATCAACCAGCAGCCGCCCGCTGGCGACCAGGCCGAGCAGCAGCGGGAACGCCTGGACGCGGTGAGCGAAGCCGAGTACCGGGTGAGCACAGCGACCACCGGCCTGTCCGAGGCGTACAAGGACGCGGACCGCTCCATCCGCGACATGAACCTGTCCCTCGAGGAGCAGAAGCTCAACGTCGCCGATGCCGCGATCGCCGTCGACGAGGCGGCACGCAACCTGGCGAAGGTCCAGCACGACCCGTTCGCCGACGCCGACACCCGCAAGAAGGCGGCCGACGACTACCAGCATGCTCTGATTCGCCAGTCGGAGGCGCAGAACAAGCTCAACGACCAGTCCCAGGACACCGCCGAAGCGAACACGAAGGGTGTGGAGGGGTCGAAGCAGGTCACCTCGGCGCAGCACGAATTGACTTCCGCGACAGAGGGATTGGCGCGCGCACAAGCGGAGCTGAACAAGGCGCCCGGCGGTGGCGCGGACAAGGTCGCCGAGGCGATGGCGAAGTTGTCGCCGAACGCGCAACAGCTGGTCGGCGATATCCGGTCGCTGGGTCCGGCGTGGACCGACACCCGCAAGGCCGCACAGGACGCGCTCACGGCCGGACTCGGACAGGGCATCAAAGACGTTGCCGCTGTACAGCTTCCGGCCCTGAAATCGGGAATCGTCGGTATCGACACCGCCATCAACAGCGGGTTGCGTGGATCGCTGGCGGCACTGTCGACCGACAGCGCGAAGGCCGATTTCAGTCACGCGATGGGCAACGCCAGCGTGGCGTTCGCCAACGCCGCGCGGGCCGCCGGGCCGTTGACCGATGCCGTGTTGAAGCTGGTCTCCGTCGGGTCGGATTTCTTGCCGAAGTTCGGACAGGACGTCGACGATGTGGCTGTCCGCTTCGACAACCTGATCAAGCGCACCTCGGCGGATGGCTCCCTGAAGAAGTGGATCGGCGACGGTATCGAGTCCGGCAAGGAACTGGCCCGGATCACCGAGCACCTCGGCTCCTCGATCGGCTCGGTGTTCAAGGCCGCCGGTGACAACGGCGAGACTCTCAAGTCCCTCGACGACCTCACCGGCCGTATGTCGATATTCCTGAAATCGACTGCGGGACAAGACGACATGAAGCGGTTCTTCCAGGAATCGCGCGCGGAGCTGGACAAGCTGAAGCCGGTCCTGTCGGATATTCCGCACCTGGTCGAAGGTGTCACCGGCGGGTTCAAGGCGTGGGCCGATGTGTCGCTGCCGTTCCTCCACGCTGCCGCGGATCTGCTCGGCGCACACCCCGGCCTGGTCCGGGATGCGGTCGCCGCGTATGTCGGTTTCAAGACCGTCTCTCCGCTGCTGGATCTGGCAAAGCAGGGTGTCAACCTGGCGAACCAGTCCGTCGGGTCGTTCAGGGACGGCCTTGCCGACACCGCCGGGCCGAAGGGTGTCGGTAAACTCGCCAGTGCCACAGGCGGATTGGCCGGATTCCTCGGCGGACCGTGGGGTGTGGCGCTCGGCGCCGGTGTGGCCGGACTGGGCCTGTTGACCGCGGCACACGACCGGGCCAGCGAGGCAGCGGAGAAGCAGCGGCAGCAACTCGAGGCGCTCGGCCAGACCCTCGACAAGCAGACCGGCCGCGCCACTCAAGCGACCATCGAGAAGGCCGCCGCAGACTTGCAGAAGGGCGGATTCCTCGAACGCGCCGAATCGCTCGGCGTCAATACCCACGACCTGACGTTGGCTGCCGCCGGTGCTGACCCGAATGCGAAGGGCCGCATAAACGATCAGTTGATCGCCGCGATTCTGGCGCAGAAGGGGACCGCCGGCGGTACCTGGGCCGGTGCAGGGCTCACCGGATTGACCGATGAGGAGATCGCGGCCGCGCTCGCCGGTGTGCCCGAAGCGGTCAAGAAGTACACCGACAACGCCGAAACGGCCAAGACCCGAGCCGCTCAATCGGGCCTACAGCTCGGTATCCCGGACTTGGCGCAGCTGAAGAACGCCCTGAACGACGCGGGCGAGTCCGCGGCGACCCTCGGTGGCGAGCTGAACAACACCAACAGTGCGCTCGGCAAGATGGGTGAGGATGCCCGCCGCACCAACGAGGCGATCGCGGGTTCCTTCGAACTGACCGAGCAGGGCCGTAAAGCCTTCGCGGACCTCGGCGCGGCCATCACTGCCGTGCCGGACGCGAAAACCGTTGTCGTGCAATCACTCACCGCCGACGCCGAACAGAAACTGAAGGACACCGGCAACGCGATCGAGCACTTGCCGGACGGGTCCGTCAAGGTCGTCGTGAAAGACGAGGACGCCAAGTCCGAGATCCAGAAGATCGCCACCCAGCGCTACGACGCGAAAATCTATGTCGGGTGGGACGTCCAGTCCATCGACCTCGATGCCGCCGCACGCAAGGCCCTGAACCCCGGTTCCGGCGACAACAAGACCATCACCGGCGGCAACGTCGGCGGCCGCGCCCTCGGCGGTGAGATCACCGGCGGAATCCCCGGTCGCGACTCGGTACCGTCGCTTTTGATGCCCGGCGAGCACGTGCTGACCGTCGCCGACGTCGACAGGCTCGGCGGGCAGTCGCAGGTGTACGCACTGCGACGCGCCATCCAGCGCGGCGAACTCCAACAGCTCCGGGACACCAAGGCGCGCGCCGCCGGTCTCGCCCGCTTCGACATCGGCGGCGCAGCCGAGGATGACGACCCGAACCGTCGTGACGAACTGCGGCCCGACCCGGCCACCGGACCCGCGATCACCCCGCCGCCGACCACCCTGTACCCGCAGGCGCCGCTGCCCGGCCGCATGTCCACCGAGCAGATCCAGCGGATCCAGGGACGGGCCGCAGTCGACGCCGCCAACAGCGACCGCAACCGGGTCTACAACGACCCGACCAGCACCCCACAGGACCGCCAAGCCGCAGACCTGAAATACCTCCAGGCACAGAACGCACTGGAGTCCACCGGCGGGCAGCTGCCCAAGCAGTACACCCTCCCCGGTATCGCCGCGTCCTTCGCCGGTGCCCTCACCGAAGGTGTGCTCGACTCTCTCGGTCTCCAGGGCTCGATCCTCAACGGCGGCTACTACGGCCGAGACGTCGAGCTGTTCGCGAAGTGGGCGAACAAGGACAACCCGAACCTGTCCGTTCTCGGCGGCAGCTACGCCTACACCCCGCAGAACCTGCCCGGCATCCAAGCCCCCGCCGCGTCCTCACCCGGCGGCACAGGCGGCACCGGGACCAACAGCACCGGCAGCGTGAACCCCGACCTCGGCGTCATCGGGTCCGTCAGCATCCCCAAAACCGGAGGCGGCGGCGGCCAATGGCATGACCTGAGCATCTGGGCGCTCCAGCGGCAACGGTTCAATGTCGGACAGGTCGGTCTCATGGAGGCGCAGATCCAGTCCGAGTCCGGCGGCAACCCGCGTGCCATCAACAACTGGGACTCCAACGCCAAGGCCGGCACCCCATCCAAGGGGCTGCTTCAGGTGATCGACCCGACGTTCGCCGCCTACCGGGACAAGTCCCTGTCCACCGACATCTACGACCCGCAAGCGAATGTTGTTGCGGCACTGAACTACTACCGTGCCCGCTACGGTGGCGACCTGTCCGCGCAGTGGGGACAAGGCCACGGCTACGCCGACGGCGGGTTCATCACCGGACCCGGCGGCCCACGCTCCGACGGCATCCGCGCCATGGTCTCTCCCGGCGAGTACGTCGTCAACGCTTTCGCCGCGGCACGGCACCGGCCCGAACTCGAGGCCATCAACGCCGGACGGTTCGGGCAGGACCAGATCAAGGCCATCGCTGCCTCGCAGTGGTCACCGGTCCGCATCGCCCCCGACACGTTCAGCCAGCCGACCGGCGGCCCCCAGAACGTCACACACGACCGGTCGATCCAGATCACCGGACCGATGCATGTGATGAACAACGACGAGTTGGTCAGGGACCTGGACCGATTCCAGGAACAGCAATCCATGGGCCACCTCGCCACCTACTGACAAGCGTCACTTGACGAAAGGAAGACCATGCAAACCGGAATCCCCACCGCCTACACCGAAACCCCGCTCATCGTCGACGCGCAACCCCAGCAGTCACCGACGGAATACGTACAGCCCGTCATGCCCGGCGCGCAGTTCCTCAACGCACCCAGCGTCAACGACACCACCACCGTCGGCCGCGCACAGGCATCCCTCGAGGCAGTCGGCGACCAGTTCGACAAATGGCTCCGCACCATCAAGACCGACGACTACAGCCCCGACGGACTCCGCGCCCGCATCAGCGAGTTCGCCACCACACCCGCCGGCAAGACCATCGACGCCGTGATGCAGACCACCGAACAACTCCGCGACTCCACCAAGGCCGACCTCGAACGCGTCCAGCGGGAACTGTCCCCCGACGGAGACACCGCCCAGGAACTCCGCAACACCCGCTACTGGAACCGGGCACAGCGCCAACTCGACGCCGCCAAAGATGGCGTCGCCGGTGCCGCGGTCGCACTCCTCCGCCACGCCGAACCAGCCGAACTCGGCGTACTCCTCCAGGAACTCCCCTCGTACCTCCGCAGCCGCGGCGTGTCCTTCGACGCGTCCACCAAGGCCATCCTCGCCGAGAAAGCCCCGCAGTACGCGCGGGCACTCAAGCGCGCCGTCGACGCCGAGCAGGCATACGAGGTCACCCGGCACAACGTCCAGCAGATGCGGAGCAGGCTCAGCGTCAGCCACCCCGGCGCCTACCAGAAACCATTCCTGGTCGACGCACGCAAGTACGACCCCGACCGCTGACCACCGAAGACCCGTCACACAACCGAAAGGGAAACCCCGATGAGCACCACCGGCAGCAACAACAAGCCCAACACGACACCCGAAGTCCCCACGAAGTCGATGCGCGAGGACGTCATCCCCGAACTCACCCGCGACCCCTTCAAGGTCAGCTACGCCAAGGATCTCCCCAAGCCCGCCGCGCTCTGACCGGCCCGCAGCCCTGGGGAGCGGTCGCAGAGACACCGCGTCGACACCCCCTCCCTGGGGCGCGCACGTTCAGCGGGAGGCACTGCACATATTGCTGGCTGCAATGCAGGAAATACCCGTTTTTGACCCCTTGGAGGCTCTGAATGGCCCGGAAACTGGCCGCTGTACCGGTGAAGTCCGCCGGGGATCTGCTGGTGGATACCCTGCTCGCCGACATCGACGAGGCGGACTTGGAGGTGGATTCGCGCGGCCGTGAGTTGCTGGAGACGATCCGGCAGCTGCGCGACCGCATGGAGTCGCTACAGCAGGTGATCGCCGAGGATGGTGAGCGTTCGGTGTCCGCGTCGGGCATCGTGCGGTTGCATCCGGGGATCGCGGAGTACCGCGCGCACGCTCGGACGCTGGCGCTGCTGGTCGCGCGGGTGAACGTCGATTCGCCGAACAAGGATGCCGACAAGGTGAAGGCCGCCGAGTCGCGCTGGGCTGTGCACAACGCCGGCAAGCGCGGTGCGTGATGCTGCGGGCGAAGCGGTCGACGACGCGCACCCACTTCGATGGGGTGCGCGCGATCGTCATCGAGGCCGCGGAGCGGCGGGTGGCCCGGTTGCGGGAGGCGTGTCATGACGACGTCCGGCAGATCTACGACTTCCGGCCGGAGCTGGAATGCCGGGAGCGGGAGTTGGAGGAGCTGCGCGCGGGGAAGCCTGCGCGGATCCGCCGGGCGCTGCTTCCGGCCGAGGTGACCGCCGGGTGGCGGGGTGCGCGGTTCTTCCTGGTGTACGGCGATGGGGCTGTGGAGCCTGCGCCGGATGCGTGACCGGTCATGTTGCCGGCGTCGGCAAATAGTTCCGGAGCTGGGATTTCCTGGGGGTGTGCGGGATCGGCATCCCCTCGGCGGTACCCGAGACCGCTTGTGGCAGATCTGCCACAAGCGGTTCTTGCTGATCAGGGACCTGGTGTACGTCCGGCGGATATCAGCTGGACTGCTGTGACAGCGGTTCAGGTGCACCGTGGGTACCCATACCCCAGTCCGGGTAGTCCCGCAAAGTTGCTGTTCAGAGGGGTCGGCAAAAATGCCGGGGGTACGCACGGACTGCGTACCGTTCGTGTCGGGCGAGTGTTGAGAGTGAGTTCGGCTCACTCTCGACCTCGATGGTTTTATCAGCGAGGTCGTCACCCAGTTGCTCGCGTCGCACGAGCAACTGGGTGACAGGACGTCACTCTCTTTCGCAGCCTCGGCGCGCACGAGGAAGGGTCCAGCAGCTGGGTCACACCCAGCTGCTCGGCAGGCTCCGCGCGGGTCTAAGGAGTGCTTAGACCGCCGTCACTCCGGCGGCGGTCCGAGTTCGTCGAGCAGGCGCGCGTACTCGGGCTTGTTCTTCGCGTGGTGCGTGTAGAACCGGAACTTCCCCCAATACCCGTCGCCGGGTTCCGGTGGCGGTGGTCCGCCGGCGCGCATGGATTCGTACATGTCCTGTGGTCCGTGCGCTTTCAGGCTGGCGAGTCGGCTGTAGTAGACGTCCTGGGAGGTGAGGCCGTCGTCGTAGCCGTCTTCGTCATCGAGGCCCATCGGTCACTGTCTCCTGTTCACTCGTTGATACGTTCGCCGCACAGGTAGCGCCAGGCGTGTTCCTGTGCAGCCTCGACGCTGACCGCCGACGCCTCACGGACCACGGCCCCACTCGAGGCGTAGACAGTCCATGAGACCGACTCGGTGCCAGTGGCCCGGATCTGCGCGACCTGGTTCCCGGCGGGCAGGACCAGAGACCATTCGCCGCGGTGGTCGCCCTCGAGTCGCCACCCGTCGCGGACGTGGTGCGGGCGGAACGGGCCGAGATCGGGGCCGGTCACCGGTTGTCCCGTGCGTGTTCGGATTCGACGCGCGCGCGGATACCGTCCACGGACCGGTCCGGTGGTGGTTTGGTCGGCCAGTAGGCGACCAGCAGGTACAGCAGGTAGGCCACCGACAGGACGCCGCCGAGGGTCACGACGAATACACCCATCAGCGCACCGCCTTGAGGCCCAGGGTCGTGATGTTCCAGCGGGCCGCGCCTTTGGGTGAGGCGATCCAGCCACGCCGGGCGAGCGTGGTCACGGCGGTGCGGGCCGCTCGCCCGGTGAGGTGCGCCTGCCGCGCGATCTGCTCGACATCGAGCAGTCCGCCGGGTGCGAGCAGGTCCAGTACCCGTGTCTCTGCGCTCGCGTGATCGGTGGGCATCCGCGGTCCCCCTTTCCGGTAAAGGGGTCCCGGCGCTACCCGCTCGGGGCGCAGGTTGCGAGCCAATGCATTTCAGCGCCGGGACCTGTAACGAGCGTCACAGGCAGCGAGGGCGCGGAACAATGTCACTTCCGGATCGAGCCGACCGGAAGTGACATTCGTAGGATGAATCTAAATGGTCAGTAGTCCAACCGAATTGCGGTTGCCAACTCTCGCATGTCCGGGGTCAACGTACGCCGTTTGCTCACGATCGTTCCGAGGATGTCACGCGCATAACGTTGCTGCACAAGCCATTCCGGCGCTGTCCGCTGCACTGTCCGGAAGGCGTCGAGCGCCTCGCCGTAGCGGCCCATCTGAACATGAGCATTCGCCACGTCGAGCTTGTGCCGCATGCGGCTCGACCCCGCCGGTTCGATCACTGCGGCCGGCACCTTCGCGGCGATCGCCAGTGTCTTTTCCGGCTCGCGTGCGATGACGAACGACTCCGCTGAGATGTAGGACACCTCGAGCGGGCCGAACGTGCGCCCCAGGAGCCGTTCTACGTACACGTCGTGCCCGATGCGGGCAGCAGCGGCCCGAGCCAGCGACAGCGCGTCCTCGACCTCGCCAGGCTGGTTGTCGCGCACGGCAGCGTTCGCGATCTTCAGCCACAGGCGGCCCCACATCGCCACCGATTGCAGATTCGCGCGCGAGAACCGAGGCTCGATATCGTCGGCCCAGTTGACCGCTACCGTGCGAGCGTCATCGAGCCTGCCTTGCCGAAGCAACGCCCACAGGCGTGTGTCGATTGCGGTTGCCGCCTCGACCGCCGTCTCCGCTACGTCGACCGCCCGATCCAGCACAGCATCCGCCGCCTCGAACTGGCGGGTCTGCGCGAGAAGTGATGCCACCACGTTCAGCACCTTGAACCGCGGACCCCGGCCGTCGTCGAGACTGTCGACATCCCGAATCAGGTTGGGTAGCAACGCCGTAACCTCGCGGTAGCGGTCGGCGCTGATCATGCCCTGTACCGTCTCGAGCACCGCGTGAATGCCTTCGGGTGTCGCTGGTTCGTCCGGTTGTGCGATGTTGCCGAACAGAGCGTGCATGACCGGTTGCCATTGGGCCTCGGTGTCGCTGTCGGGCATCTCGTAGTCGGGTGCGGCCTGTAGCGCCGTGGTCCGGAGGTTCATCGCGACCGCGACCGCCCGCAGCGTCTCGAGGCGTGGTTCATAGTCGCCCTGCTCGATCTTGCGGAGCTGCGACAGCGAGACGCCGGCCGCGTCCGCCAACTGCCTTTGGGTCATGCCTGACCGTTTTCGGGCATTCTTCACCCGCTCTCCCACCACACTCATGTTGTCCACGCTACGACCGATCGGTTCGTCCGTGCAGGGGAAACGGAGCACTCCGCGGGCGTACGATCGGCGCTGCGCCACCACACTCATCGGCGCATCGAAGCCGTCACCCTCACCGGTGGCGGCTTCGTCCATGTCCGGCCCTCCGGTACGCAGACGGTACGCAACAACTGCACCGACCAGCCAACGCCAGCCAACGACCACAGCGGTAGATCCGCAGGTAGGCCAACTGCGTCAGCGCTGCTGTATCAAGCCAACGATCAAGTACATATTATGGGCGGATGACCGTCGTACTCATGGGACTGCCCGCCGTACGGGGCGGGCGGCCCGCGCTCGACGGCCGGCCCGACACACCCGAGCTGGTCGACAAGTTCGGCCGTGTCGCCCGGGACCTCCGGGTGTCGATCACCGAGAAGTGCTCGTTGCGCTGCACCTACTGCATGCCGGAGGAGGGGCTGCCGGCCATTCCGGCCGAGGAGTTGCTGTCCGCCGAGGAGATCGTGCGGCTGGTCGCGCTGGCGGTGCGCGAGCTGGGGGTGCGCGAGGTCCGCTTCACCGGTGGCGAGCCGCTGATGCGGCGCGACCTGGAACGGATCCTCGCCGGTTGCCGCGGCGAGGTGCCGGGCACGCCGCTGGCCATGACCACCAACGGCGTGGGGCTCGAGCATCGGGTGCGCGGCCTGGCGGCCGCCGGATTGCGCCGGGTCAACGTCTCGCTGGACACCGTCGACCGCGCCGGTTTCGCCCGGCTGACCCGGCGCGACCGGCTGGCCTCGGTGCAGGCGGGCATCCGGGCCGCGCATGCGGCCGGGCTGGCGCCGGTGAAGGTGAACGCGGTGCTGATGCGCGAAACACTCTCCGGCGCAGCGGATCTGCTGCAATGGTGTCTCGCCGAAGGGTGTGAGCTGCGGTTCATCGAGGAGATGCCGCTGGACGCCGATCACGAGTGGGCCCGGGTCAACATGGTCACCGCCGCCGAACTGCTGGAGGTGCTGGGCACGCGTTTCGCGCTGTCCGCGGCCGGCCGCCCGGATCCGTCGGCGCCGGCGGAGACCTGGCTGGTCGACGGCGGTCCCGGCACCGTCGGCATCATCGCCTCGGTCACCCGCAAGTTCTGCGGGGACTGCGACCGCACCCGGCTCACCGCCGACGGTATGGTGCGGTCCTGCCTGTTCAGCGACCAGGAATACGATCTGCGCAGTCTGCTGCGCGCGGGCGCCTCCGACGCCGAGGTGGCCACGGTGTGGCGGGGCGCGATGTGGAACAAGTGGGCCGGCCACGGCATCGGCGCCGAGGGGTTCGCACCACCGGAACGAACGATGGGAGCAATCGGTGGTTGAGATCCGCTACTTCGCCGCCATCGCCGACGCGGTCGGCAAGGCGAGCGAACGTTTCGACCTGCCCGCCGACGCGACCGTCGCCGACCTGCGCCGCGTGCTGGCCGGCGCCTACGGCCCCGATCTGGGGCCGATGCTGAAGGTGTGCGCCTTCCTCGTCGACGACGAACTGACCCGCGACGACGCCACCGTGCTGACCTCCCGGGTGGATGTACTGCCGCCGTTCGCGGGCGGGTGAGTGTGCGCCTCCTCGGCCGGGCCGGGGGAGTGTGTTCCGGCCGGGCCGGGCGAGTGTGCGTTGCCGCCGGGCCGGGTGAGCGCGTGCTCCGGCGGTGCCGGGTGAACGTGTCTCAGGCCGGGACGATCGTGCGGACCAGATGTTCCCAGTGGCCGACGATCTGGTCCGGCGTGTAACCGAGGACGCGGATCTGGTGCAGCACCAGTGCGGCGTCCAGGCTCGCCAGCAGGGTGTCGGCCAGCAGCGGGATGTCCCCGGCCGCTCCGGCCTGCCGGAGTAGCAGCGCCACATGGGTTTTCGCGATGTTGTAGGGGGCGCTGGCGTGGCTGCCCCGATCGGCGGCGCGGCGGATCTCACCCTCGACCTCGATGAGCGCCAGCCGGGCCCGGCCGAAGGCGATCAGCCTGGTCACCGGCGGCGCGTCGGGTCCCAGCGGCGGCGGCCCGAACATGTAGGCGGCCTGGAGTTTTCGATCGGACTGGTCCAGCAGCGCGAGCATCAGCCCGGCCCGGTTGCCGAACCGGCGGAACACCGTGCCCTTGCCGACCCCGGCCCGCTTGGCGACCGCGTCCATGGTGACCGCGTCGGCGCCCTCCTCGCGGACCAGCTGTTCGGCCGCGTCCAGCAGCAACTGGCGGTTGCGGGCGGCGTCGCTGCGCTCGGGATGTCCGAGCAGCACCGGTAGTCCGCCGATCAGATCGTGGCCGGGCATGTCGACCGAGACCGCTTCGATCGGCAGCTGGTTCGGCCACGGCTCGGTACAGGGATCCTCGGCGCACGGGTCGGTCCGGGCGTCTGTGTCGCGGTTCACGGCTGACTTCCTCGGGGGTCGGAATAGAAGCGGACCATAGTCCGGTTATCGTGTCGCAGAGGCGCCACGCGGCGCAATACCGCATCAGGAGGAATCGTCCATGTCCCAGACTCGCATTCTCGCGCTCGTCGGCAGCCTGCGGGCCGCGTCGATCAACCGGCAGCTCGCCGAGGCCGCGGCGCAGAACGCCCCGGAGGGCGTGGCGGTGAGCATCTACGAGGGCCTCGGTGAGATTCCTTTCTACAACGAGGACATCGATGTGGCGGGCCGGGTGCCCGCGGCGGCCGCCGCGGTCCGGGCGGCCGTCGCCGACGCCGACGCGCTGGTGTTGTTCGTACCCGAATACAACGGCACCATTCCGGCGGCGCTGAAGAACGTCATCGACTGGGTGTCGCGGCCTTACGGCACCGGCGCCCTCAAGGGCAAGCCGGTCGCGGTGATCAGCGCGTCGATCAGTGCGAACGCCGCGAAGTGGGCGCACGCCGACACCGTCAAGGCGCTGGGCGTCGCGGGCGCGGCAGTGGTGGAGGACGCCACCGTGCACTTCGGCGGCATCGGCACGCGCTTCGCCGAGGCGCACCCGAGCAAGGATGCCGAGGCGCTCGCGGAGCTGGCCGGCGCGCTGCGCGCGCTGATCTCGACGATCGAGATCGCCGCCGCCTGACACGCGCCGCCGCTCGCGCGTCCGGCCAGGGCCCGCCCCCGTCGCACCTCGACGGGAGCGGGCCCTGGTGCTGTGTACGGGGGTGGTGTGTTCGCCTGGACGACGGTGGCGTATCGGCCGTGGACGGCAAGTGGCGTGAGGGGTGCGCGGTGCTTCCGGGACTTTTCGGGACTTCCGGGATGGATGAGATCCCTGTGACGAATGGGGGAGATGAGTTTGCTGAGAAGGAACTGTAGTGTGAAATCGTGATCTACGCCACTGTCGTGTCGAGTTGCGGGATCGTCTGTCCAGGTACTTACGCCTGGCGAATTCCACGCCTGTGACTCGCAACATGTCGTGTTGGATGATTCTGTCGGCCACTAGGTGTAGTGTCTGGCGTACTGGAAGGCGACGCGGGTTCCGAGCCGGTCACGGCGCGGAACCTGGCAACGCTGGGCTCTCGCCGACCTGTGGCGGGCATGCGCCCGGCGTTGGCTGGGCCACCGTCCGATGCTGCTCGTTCTTTCCGGGGTTTGCGTAGCACCACATGGATCTGCCAGTCGTGCACTGCAAGGTTGCATCGGGTCGAGGATGAAGAGAGAGGGAAACTCTATGACCGTCACCGTCTACACCAAGCCCGCGTGTGTCCAGTGCAATGCCACCTACCGCGCTCTCGACAAGGTCGGCGTCGACTACGAGGTCATCGACATCTCGGAGAATCCGGACGCCCGCGACTACGTCATGGCGCTGGGGTATCTGCAGGCCCCCGTCGTCGTCGCCGGCGACGACCACTGGTCCGGCTTCCGTCCGGACCGCATCAAGTCTCTGGCCGCCCTGGTGGCCTGAGCTGCTGTCGCCGTCGCGCTGGGTGCAGCGGGCGGTGGGAAGGGGAGTGGCTGCGATGGACGATCTGCTGGTCTACTTCTCGAGCGCATCGGAGAATACGCACCGCTTCGTGGAGCGGCTGGGACTCCCGGCCGTCCGCATCCCGCTGCACACCGCCGACTCGCTGCGGGTCGACGAACCCTATGTGCTGATCTGTCCGACCTACGGGGGCGGGCGGCATGTGCTGGGGGGCAACCGGTCCGACAAGGAATTCGTCCCGAGACAGGTGGCGAAGTTCCTCAACGATCCGCACAATCGTGGGTTGCTGCGCGGCGTCATCGCGGCGGGCAACACCAACTTCGGTGAGACGTACTGCTATGCGGGAGAGGTCATCTCCCGCAAGTGCGGGGTGCCGTACCTGTATCGCTTCGAACTCATGGGAACCGCGGAGGACGTCGAGCGCGTCCGAGAGGGATTGGGATTGTTTTGGCAACGACCACAGCACCGGCCGGAAAGACGGCCCGCCTAGAGCGTCCGGTCAGTAACGAGGCCGCCACCGAGGACCTCGACTACCACGCCCTCAACGCGATGCTGAACCTGTACGGCCCGAACGGCGAGATCCAGTTCGACAAGGATGTCGCCGCCGCTCGCCAGTACTTCCTCCAGCACGTCAACCAGAACACTGTCTTCTTCCACAACCTGGACGAGAAGCTCGACTATCTGATCCGGGAGAACTACTACGAGGCCGAGGTACTGGACAAGTACAGCCGGGCCTTCGTGAAGAAGCTGTTCCAGCAGGCGTACGCGAAGAAGTTCCGGTTCCCGACCTTCCTCGGCGCGTTCAAGTACTACACCTCGTACACACTGAAGACCTTCGACGGCAAGCGTTACCTGGAGCGGTTCGAGGACCGGGTGTGCATGGTCGCGCTGACCCTCGCCGCCGGTGACGAGGCGCTGGCGCAGGAGCTGGTCGAGGAGATCATCTCCGGTCGTTTCCAGCCCGCCACCCCGACCTTCCTCAATTCGGGCAAGAAGCAGCGCGGCGAGCCGGTGTCCTGTTTCCTGTTGCGCATCGAGGACAATATGGAGTCCATCGGGCGCTCCATCAACTCCGCGTTGCAGCTGTCCAAGCGCGGCGGCGGAGTCGCGTTGCTGCTCAGCAACATTCGCGAGCACGGCGCCCCGATCAAGAAGATCGAGAACCAGTCCTCGGGCGTCATCCCGATCATGAAGCTGCTGGAGGATTCGTTCTCCTACGCCAATCAGCTCGGCGCGCGCCAGGGCGCGGGCGCGGTCTATCTGCACGCGCACCACCCCGACATCTACCGTTTCCTCGACACCAAGCGGGAGAACGCGGACGAGAAGATCCGCATCAAGACGCTGTCGCTGGGCGTGGTCATCCCGGACATCACCTTCGAACTGGCCCGCAAGAACGAGGACATGTACCTCTTCTCGCCGTACGACGTGGAACGTATCTATGGCGTGCCGTTCGCGGATGTGGACGTCACCGAGAAGTACCACGAGATGGTCGACGACAAGCGCATCCGCAAGACGAAGATCAAGGCGCGCGAGTTCTTCCAGACGCTGGCCGAATTGCAGTTCGAGTCGGGCTACCCCTACATCATGTTCGAGGACACGGTGAACCGGGCGAATCCGGTGGCGGGCAAGATCACCCACTCCAACCTGTGCTCGGAGATCCTGCAGGTCTCCACCCCGTCGGTCTACAACGACGACCTGTCCTACGCCGAGGTCGGCAAGGACATCTCCTGCAACCTGGGCTCGCTGAACATCGCCCAGACCATGGATTCGCCGGACTTCGCCCGCTCGGTGGAGACGGCGATCCGCGCGCTCACCGCGGTATCGGACCAGACCCACATCCACTCGGTGCCGTCGATCGAGCAGGGCAACAACGAATCCCACGCCATCGGCCTCGGCCAGATGAACCTGCACGGCTACCTGGCCCGGGAGCGCGTCCACTACGGCTCCGCCGAGGGCGTCGACTTCACCAACATCTACTTCTACACGATCGCCTACCACGCGATCCGGGCCTCCAACCAGATCGCGATCGAACGCGGCCGGGCCTTCGGCGGTTTCGAGAATTCGAAGTACGCCGACGGTACCTACTTCGACAAGTACACCGAGCAGGCCTGGGAGCCGGCCACCGACCGGGTCCGGCAACTGTTCGCCGACGCCGCGGTGCGCATCCCGACCCAGGACGACTGGCGTGAGTTGCGGGCGTCGGTGATGGAACACGGCATCTACAACCAGAACCTGCAAGCCGTACCCCCCACCGGCTCGATCTCCTACATCAACCACTCCACCAGCTCCATCCATCCGGTGGCGTCGAAGATCGAGATCCGCAAGGAGGGCAAGATCGGGCGCGTCTACTACCCGGCGCCCTACATGGACAACGACAACCTCGAATACTTCGAGGACGCGTACGAGATCGGCTACGAGAAGATCATCGACACGTACGCCGCCGCCACCCAGCACGTGGACCAGGGCCTGTCGCTGACGCTGTTCTTCAAGGACACCGCTACCACCCGCGACGTCAACAAGGCCCAGATCTACGCCTGGCGCAAGGGCATCAAAACCCTCTACTACATCCGCATCCGCCAGATGGCCCTGGAGGGAACCGAAGTCGAGGGCTGCGTGAGTTGCATGCTGTAGAAGTCGTGGCGCACAGGGTGTTTCCGGCTCGGAGGCGCCCTGTGAGGCACGGACCGTCGCGTGCGCGTGTGGTGTATCGCGTTTCAGGGGAACATGTCGGCGACGTTTGCCAGGCACATGAATACCGCGCAGCACCAGAATTTGATGAGCTGCCAGAGGGTGATCGGATAGTCGCCGGGATTGTGCAGGCGCAGCCCGAACACGGCCTTGCCGATCGTGGTGTAGGTCAGGCGCTGAAAGAATGTCCGGTGCACGAACGAAACGACAGCCCAGGCCAGTACGGCGCACACGATGGCCGGCTGGGGACCGATGGAGTGTTCGTAGGCGGCGAACCAGACTCCGGTCGCGACCGCCGCGTGCAGAGCCGTGTCGATCGAGAAGGCGAGCGTCACGAGCAGTGCGCGCGCCCATCCCTCGAGCGCGGGAAACCAACGGCTGCGCGCGAACAGGTCCATCGCTCCCGGCCGAGGCGCGGTCGCCGGGTCGGAAGGGGTTGCCGGGGCGGCATAGTGCAGGCGACCGTCGGTTCCGCGGACGAACTGCTCGTCCGAGATCATTCCTCGCCGCGGTGTATCCGATCGGGTGGTGCCGCCCATCGCGACCCGGTGCTGCTGCTCGTTCATCGCCACATCCCACCGGATCGTCCTTATGAATCGCTTGGCGTCCGGTTGCGATCGCGGGCTGCCCCACCCACATCGGGTCAGAGCAGTCCCAGCTTCAGCATCAATGCCCTATCCAGTTCGGCCGGTTCGGTTCCGACCGGGCTTGCTTTGAACGCGCCGAGTCGTTCGGGGGCGACAGTGAAGATCTGATCGGTGAGAATGCGGGTTTGCGTGCCGTCGAACTCGATGACCGGCCGGTATACGGCTGGGCCTGCGCTGGTCGACGTCATCGCGACGGTGACCGCGTTGGAAGGGAATCGGTCCGATTGGATGATCACGGCGTGCCGGTGGCCTTGTTGCTCATGTCCGCGGGTGCCGGGCAGCGCTTGGAACCCGGCGCCGACCGGCGGCATGCTGAGCGGTGATGAAGAAATTTTCGGAATACCGGCTGGGAATCGATTTCGGCCGGGTTGTCCAAGGGGCCGCGCTCGAACCGGGAGATGAGGACACGGTCTTCCTGTCCGGCGGGCTCGAGCAGGCGCTGAGCAGCCCGCCCAGCGCGGGCGCGTTCGAGGCGTTGGCCCGGCTGGTGCCGCGGTTCGACGGTGCGTGGGTCATCTCCAAATGCGGGCCGCGGATCGAGGAGCGGACCCGCCAGTGGCTCGATCAACACGATTTCTACGGTGCCACGGGCGTGCCCCGCGATCATGTACGGTTCTGCCGGGCTCGCAGGGACAAGGCGATCCACTGTGGCGAGCTCGGTATCACCCACATGATCGATGATCGGCTCGATGTGCATCGAGCGCTCCACGGGCTGGTGCCGCACCTGTTCTGGTTCGGTATGCAGACCGAGCCGGCCCCGGAGTGGGTGGTGCCGGTGCCGACCTGGTCGGTGGCGGAGGCCGCGGTACTGGCCACGCTCGCCTGACGGCGTGTCCGGATGGCCCGGCGACTCCGGTATGCGCCGGGGCCGCGATCTGGCACACTGCGAGCACGGTCCCGCGTGGCAGGCCGCACCCCTCCGTCATTCGGAGGAGAATGGTGTCGAGACACAAGGTGTTGTGCTGCCGAAGGTTGTCGGCCCCCAATAGTAGTGTTCTCCGGTGAGGAAACCGGCGAGGTAGAAGGGTGAGTGAGCAGGCGTGAAGCTGATCGACCGGGTGTCCGCGATCAACTGGAATCGTGTGACCGACGAGAAGGACGCCGAGGTCTGGGATCGGCTCGTGGGCAACTTCTGGCTGCCCGAGAAGGTGCCGGTCTCCAACGACATCCCGTCGTGGGCCACCCTGACGGCCAACGAGAAGCAGCTGACCATGCGGGTCTTCACCGGCCTCACCCTGCTGGACACCATCCAGGGCACCGTCGGCGCGGTCAGCCTCATTCCCGACGCGATCACCCCGCACGAGGAGGCGGTGCTCACCAACATCGCGTTCATGGAGTCGGTGCACGCCAAGAGCTACAGCTCCATCTTCTCCACGCTGTGCTCCACCCGCGAGATCGACGACGCCTTCCGCTGGTCCGAGGAGAACCGTAACCTCCAGCGCAAGGCCGAGATCGTCCTCGAGTACTACCGAGGCGACGAGCCGCTCAAGCGCAAGGTGGCCTCCACGCTGCTGGAGAGCTTCCTGTTCTACTCCGGCTTCTACCTGCCGATGTACTGGTCCTCCCGAGCCAAGCTCACCAACACCGCCGACCTGATCCGCCTGATCATCCGCGACGAGGCCGTGCACGGGTACTACATCGGGTACAAGTACCAGAAGGGCCTCGAGCCGCTGACCCAGCCCGAGCGCGAGGAGTTGAAGAACTACACCTTCGAGCTGCTGTTCGAGCTGTACGAGAACGAGGTGGAGTACACCCAGGACCTCTACGACGAGGTCGGGCTCACGGAGGACGTCAAGAAGTTCCTCCGGTACAACGCGAACAAGGCGTTGATGAACCTGGGGTACGAGGGGCTGTTCCCGAAGGACGAGACGGATGTGAATCCGGCCATCCTGTCGGCACTTTCGCCGAACGCGGATGAGAACCACGACTTCTTCTCGGGGTCCGGGTCTTCGTACGTCATCGGCAAGGCCGTGAATACGGAGGACGAGGACTGGGCGTTCTGAGCCCGGTCGGCGTCGGCCGAGCTGTCGAAGCTCGCGACTGGCACGAGCGTAGGCTCTCGGCCTTCGCTGGTGACAGTCGTCTGACCCCGCCTCGCCGGATGTCGGAAAAGGCTCGCAATGCCGTCCCTGGGCGCACCCCCGGTCCGGGGCTGGGTAGGGTTTCGGTATGACGGCCGGGGATGAGGTGCCGGAATCGGCTGGTGTCGATCAGTGGGCGGCGTACCTGCCGGGGCAGGAGTTGGTTCCGACCTATCTGGTGTCGCGGTTCGCGGCGCAGTACCGCGCGATCGTCGAGGTCATGCTGGAGGCGCAGGACACCAGCCTGACCGGGATGTCGTTCGAGGAGGTCGCAGCGCGGCTACGGACCTGGCTGGGCGAGCGGGTCGAATCGGTCGTGGCCGATCGGCTCGTGGGTGATGATGTGTTCCCGCTGGAAGGACGACTGGACAGCCTGGTGAACTGGGGTGTCCTCACCCGATGGCAGGAGCCGGCACGTACCGGTGAGGATTTCCTGCGTCGCCGCGACCGATTCCAGTTGACCCCGACCGCCGCACGGTTGCACGCGTTCTGGACACTGGAGCTGGAGTCCGACGAGGATGCGGCCGCCGATCTGACCCTCGCGCCGCGGGCCATCCACGACCGACTGCGGCAATTCGCCGCCGCGGTGCGCGAGCGGCAGTTTCCGGCGGCGGCCGCGGAGTATCAGCAGATCATCACCTTGCAGCACAGCATGGCAGTGGCGGCGCGCACCTGGCAGCGCAGTCTGGCGCACGCATTGTCCGGCGCACCGGACTCCGGCAGGCAGGAGATCCTGTGGCGCACTTTGCAGGCGTACGTCGGGATGTGGGGTGAGCAGGTCGACATCTACACCCCGACCGTGGCAGCCGTGATCGTCGAGCTGGAACCGCTGCTGTCCGAACAGATCTGGCGAGCGTGTGTACGCGGCGCGCTGCCTGCGGACGTGGCGGATTCGATCGTCGAACCACAGGTCCGGCGTTGGGTGGGCACCTGGGAGGCGCTGCGCGGATGGTTCGCCGGCGGCGACGGCCAGGCTCGCCGCTTGCGTCGCCAGCTGCGTGATCTGGTGGCGCCGTGGGCGCGCAACATGCACATCCTGATGGACACCGGTGGTGCGCTCACCCGGCGTAGCGAATTTCTCACGCTGGCGCGTTCGATCGAGCGTGCCCCCGACGACGAGACGGCGTGGCGGATGTGGGACACGGCGATGGGCGTCTTCCCGGCCCGGCATCTGCTGGTCTGCGCGGAAGGCGCCGACGAACATGCGGTGTCGTGGGCCGAC
Source organism: Nocardia sp. alder85J (assembly GCF_020176955.2). GTDB lineage: Bacteria > Actinomycetota > Actinomycetes > Mycobacteriales > Mycobacteriaceae > Nocardia. The sequence goes on along the minus strand of NZ_JAIUCZ020000006.1, from coordinate 76,363 downwards.
GCCGATCCGGCGCCGATCACCGCGCGGTTCCGTGAACACGGGCATCGCGCGGCAGTCGGCAAGCGCACCAAGGCGATCGACAATTCCGCCGGCCGCGCAGCCGCTCGCCGAGCCCGGTCCGCGGCGCGCGCCGAGCGACTGGCCGCCGAAGCGGAATTGCGAACCCGGTCCGGCACCTCGATGTCGACCTGGACGCCGTTGACCGAGCCCCAACTGGAAGTGCTGTTGGACTTCATCGCCGTGGCCAGGGCACGCCACGGTGAACAACGACATACCGCAGTGACCGAGGACGGACGCTGGCAGGTCACGCTCACGGTGCCGACCGACGGTGCCACCACGACCATCGATACCGAACAGGGCCGGTTCGTCACCCGGGACTGGTTCTTCGAGCTGGAATCGGCCCGGCCGTAGTCCGAGCTATCGTTTAGCGCGTGGCGGCGAGTAGAGATGAGGTGGATCGGCGGCGCGCCTTCGTGGGCTTGCTCGCCAACCCGGTGCTCGATCGGCGTCGCGATCCGGAACTGTTCGGCTTGGTGCGGCATCCGCAGCATCGCCCTGAGTTGTCGAATTGGTTCAGCTCGCGACTCGGGTACCGGCTGATCGTCACCGATACCGGCGCGCGATTGTTCCGTTTGCCGTTGGGGGACACCGTGATTGCGCCCCGTCGCGTGGAGATGCCGCCGCGGCGCGCATTGGTGCTGGCATTGCTGGCCGCGGCCGCCGCCGAGGACGCCGAGGACATCACGACCACCCAGGACCTGTCCGATCGAGTGCGGGTGCTGTCGAACCGTGACGACGCCGAAATCACCGCCTACGACCCGGACCGGTTCGCCGAGCGGAAACTGTTCGCCACGGCGATGAAGCTGCTGATGTCGACCGGCGCGCTGGCGCCCGTCGATGCCGGTGGGGATGAACAGCGCGACGGGTGGGCGCGGCGCACAGACAAGATCGGCGGCACCTATGCGGTGCGGCGTGAGATGCTGTTGCGCATGGTCGATCCGGCCGCGTTCGCGGCGGCCCTCGGTACCCGTGGACCGGCGACCATCGAAGTCGCCGAACGATTTTCGGTCATGCGGCGGCTGCTGGAACTGCCGGTCTGCCTGTACAGTGATCTGACCGAGGCCGAGCGGGCCTACCTGATCCGGCAGCGCAGTCGAATCGTGGCCTGGTGCACCGAAATGACCGGGTGGACGGTCGAACAGCGGGCGGAGGGGCTGGCGCTGATCGCCACTGACGAAGCAGACACGGACCTGCCGTTCCCGCGACTGCGAGCCGTCGATTTCGTCAGCCTGATGGTGCTCGATGAACTGTATCGGCGCCGCGACGACGCGGGTGTGGTGAGTGAGGCGGATCTGACCGCGGCGGTGGCCGAGGTCGCGGTGCGTCATCCCAAGTCGATCACCGCCGACATCGCCTCCGACGCCGCTCGACGCGAGCGCGCGCTCGATCTGCTCCGAGCATTGGATCTGATTCGACCAGGCCCGGGGCGCGACTGGTGGCAGCTCACCCCGATCGCTGCCCGGTACCGCGATCCGCACGTGGTGGCGGTGACGACTCGATTGGAGGACGCGCAGTGACCGAGCTCGATGAGGCCATCATCGAACACGGCGCCACCGTGACGGAAATGCTGAACCACGTGGGTCTACGGGACGAGGTCGGGTGGCTGCGGGCCGCGCAGACCGGCGGGCTGCCCGCGCCGGGCCGGCCCCGATGGCAGCCGCTGCGGGTCGGTATCGCGAACCTGTGGGAGTACGACGATGCCGAATTCTGGTTCGCCGACGGCCGATTGGTGCTGCGTGGCGGTAACGGCGCCGGTAAGACCAAGGTGCTGGAGCTGACCACGCTGATGCTGCTCCGCGGCGAGATCGCGCCGTCGGTCCTCGACCCCTTCGGCTCACAGCACCGGACCATGCGGTTCAATCTGCTGCCGACCGGGGACGGTGACGATCCGCGGCCGCCGGTGGACGTCGGCCTCGGATACGCCTGGGTGGAATTCGGCCGCCGCGACGACGACGGGACCGAGCATTTCTTCACCTGCGGCCTCGGTGCGTCGGCCCGGGCCGGGACCGGGTCCACACCGGTGAGCACGTGGCACTTCGTCACCCGGTTGCGACTGGGACCGGATTTCCGCCTGATCAGCGAGGGCCGGGCGGTCGAGCAGAAGGATCTGAAGAAGCTCGACGGAATCACGATGCCGCCGAGCGCCGTTGCCTATCGAGCGAGGCTGGCCGACGAGCTGTTCGGGCTGTCACCCGAGTCGTACGACAATCTCACGGAGCTGCTCAAGCAGTTGCGCAAGCCGAAACTCGGCGAACGGCTCAACCCCGCCAGTCTCGCCAATACTCTGCGGGACGCGTTGCCGCCGTTGGCCACTCATGAAGTGGATCAGCTGGCGGACGGATGGGAGCATCTCGAACAGCTGCGGTCGGCGATGCAGCGCACCGAGGACGCCGCGCGGGCGATCGCGACGTTCGTTCGGGTCGGCTGGCGGCCGTGGGCGCGGGTGGTGCTGCGTCGCCGTGCCGACGAAATGGCAAGTGCCACCACACAGCTGGACAAGACCACCGCCGACAAGAAGGCCGCCGAGGGGCAGGTGGAACAGACGCGCGCCGAATTGGAGTCGACGCGAACCATACTGGCGCAGACCAAGTCCGAGCACGTCGACGCCGACGCCACGCTGCGGGAGTTGCTGGAATCCCAGGCGTATCAGGACGCGGTGGCGGCCGCCGGGCGGGTGGAAAGCCTGCGTCGCGAAACCGTGGCATTGCGTTCGCAGCGGCAGGGGGTGGTGACGCGGGAACAACGGGAGCAGGATGCGGAGCGGAAGGCCGGTCAGCGGGCGGAGGTCGCGCGGGCCGAAACGGTGCGAGCCGGTGCGGACGTCGAGGACGCGGCGCAACGTCTGACGACGGTAGCCACCGACGCCGGCTTGGCTCGCGCACTCACGCGGCATCTGCCGGAGCGGGATGTCGACGCGCTCCACGGTGAACACCAGTCCAGGACAGTGCGTTTCGGGCATCTCACCGCACTCGACGGTGAGCGCGGCGAGGCCCAGCGGACAGCGGACCGCTCCGAACAGGCGGTCGAACTGGCGTCGAAGGCGGTGAGCGACGCCACCGGGGACGAGGACCGGGCCCGGCACGAGGTCCAGCGTGCGGCCGCGACGTTGACCGAGCAGGTACGTGCCTGGGCCGCCGAAGCGTCGGAAGCTGTCTGCACCGCCGAACTGACCGGCCGGTGGTGTGACCTGATCGCGGAGATGACCGTCATCGATGACGATGGGACGCCGCCGCGCCCACCGTCGGTGGTGGAGGCGATGCGCGCGCATGTCGCGGCGTTCCGGTCGGCCCGGACCGAGCGGGTCGAAGCACTCCGGCTCGCACGCGTGCCGGTCGCGGTCGAACGTGATGCGGTCGCCGACCGGCTCGAGACGGCGAGGCGCAGCACCGAGTCCGAGCCCGCCGAACCGGTGTCATGGCAGCGCAGAATCCGGCCTGCACTCCCGGCCGAGCAGGGGGCGCCGCTGTGGCGACTGGTGAATCCGGTACGCGGCCTCGATGATTCGACGCTCGCCGCCCTGGAAACCGCGCTGGCCGGTTCGGGACTGCTCGACGCGTGGGTCGCCCCGGACGGATCGGTCGATTTCGCATCGATGGATGTTCACGTTTCGGTCGGGTATGCGCCGGTCGAGTCGAATCTGCTGGCCGTTCTGGAGCCGGCGACCGCCGGCGGGGTCCCCCTCGACGTCATCACCCGAATCCTGGCCGGTTTCGGCTGGTACGAGCGGGCGAACGAGCACGCGGACGGCGATTGGTGTGCCGCCGACGGGAGTTGGCGACTCGGCGGGCTCGCCGGCCGTGGCGCTTCCCGAGGCCCGGCCGCATATCTCGGCGCGGCCGCGCGCGCGGCCGCGCGGGCGCGACTGATCGCCCGGCTGGAAACCGATCTGGCGGCGCTGGAACAGCGAATCGGGGAGTTCGACGAACAACTCGCCGCGGCCGATACCGCGTTGCGGCGCTTGGACATCGAAGCCCGGACCATACCGGTGCCCGGGGAGCGCGAGGTGACCGTCGCGGTCGTGCGGTGGGCCGAACGTCACCGGTCCCGGCTGGCCCTCGCCGCGGCGCTCGCCGGTAAGGAAGACGTCCACCACGGCGATCTCGCACGGCTGGATCAGAAGCGAGCGGTCTTCGCCGAATACGCCGGCACGCACGGTTTCCGGCTGACCGACCTCGACGGGCAGCGGCGTGCCCTGGCCGAATTCGGTGATCACCTGACCGACTACCGGTATGCCCTCGAGAAATTGCAGGTGCGGGAGGACGCCCTGGCCGGTGCCCTGGCCGTCCATCAGGAGCGAGTCGAAGCGCTGCGGGCGGTCCAGGCCGAGTCGGAGGGCGTCGCGGTCCGATTGCGCCAGGCGGAAGTCAAGCTCGGCACCGCGGAACAAGCTCTCGGTGCCGGTGCCCGGCAGCAACTCGATCGGAAGCACGATCTCGAGCAGCTGTGCGCCCGGCTCACCGCGACGATCGACTCGCATTCCGATCGGTTGATCACGGCGCAGTCCGCGCAACTGCACGCGGAGAACGTGCTGGCCAATCACGAGCAGCGGCGCGCGGAGGCCGAGTTGCGCCGGGACGCGGCGATGACCGCGCTCTGGGAGGCGGTCGACGCCGGGCTGGCTCGAACGCTGGATCTGGAGCTGCCACAACGTCACGCGGTACAGCCGGCGCGGGAGCTCGCCACGGCGATTCGCCGCGAGGTCGAGGTGAAGGCCGAGGAATCAGATCAGTCCCGGGCGTGGGGTGCCTGTGTGCAGAAGCTCGAGGAGCTCCGGCAGGCGCTGCTGCCGTCACAGGACGCGCGAGTGCTCGACGAGGACGACACCCTGCCCCGGGTCGAGATCCACAGTGATGCCGCCCACGGGTTCGAACTCCCGCCCGACGCCGCCGACACCCTGGCCGACCTGGTCCGGGGACAGCGGGAGAGCTACGACGCGGAGCAACAACGGGTGCTCGCGACCCTGCTCGGATCGACCTTCATCGAGCATCTGAAGGACCGGTTGGACTACACCACCCGCACCTTCGCGAACATCAACGCGCACCTCGTCTCGCACCCGACCCGGCAGGGACATGCGGTGAAGGTGGTGTGCGAAGCGGACCCGTCCGACCCGGACGCGGAAGCGGTCGTCGGCGCCCTCGGCCAGGGCTACGCCGAATTGTCGCCGGAGCGGCAGGAACTGGTGCGGGAGTTTCTGTCCCGCAGGATCGAGCAGGCCCGCAGCGATGCCGCCGCCGAAGGCGTCGCCGACTGGAAGCAGCAGCTCACGCGAGCCCTCGACTATCGCGGCTGGTTGCGGATAACCCTGCAATACCGGCCGGGGTCGACCAGTAAGTGGTCGCTGTTCGACGCGGCCAAGCACGGCGCGAAATCCGGTGGCGAGAAGGTGGTGCTGCTGTCCCAGCCGCTGTTCGCCGCCGCCGTCGTCGCCTACGACGCCGCCGTCGCGCACGCGCCGCGCTGGGTGTGGCTGGACGAGGCGATGACCGGGGTCGACACGCAGATCAAGGCCTCCTTCATGGGCCTGACCGTCGACTTCGAACTCGACATCATGCTGACGGCACACGACGAGTGGTGCAACTACGACACCGTGCCGGCGGTCGCGGTATACGACTTGGCTCGTGAACGACACCTGCCAGGGGTGGACGTGCTGCCCTACCTGTGGTGTGGCGGGACCCTGACCACTGTCGAGGTCGACCGTTTGGGGTTCACCGCCGCCGCGGAGCCGCCGACCGAGGGCCTGTTCGGGATCGACGATGAATGAGCCGGTGCCGCATGGACTCCGGGAGTGGGCCGCGCTGCCCGGTCCGGCGCGGGTCCTCGACACGGTTCGTCGGCGCGCACACCGTGGTGGCAGTCTGGATCGCGGAACGCTGAGTGTCACTTTGACAACCGAGGAGCGCCAACAGGTCGGGCGCCTGCTGGGAGCGAGATGGGAGGTGTCCCGCCGCCCGGTCACCCTGCACGCCTTCGCTTCCGGGCTCGCCGGTCACGGACTCACCGTGCGAAGGTTCGTCGAAGCGCTCGACGGCACGCCGTTGATCGATCGCAGGGAGATCAGAGAAGCCGAACATCACGCAGCGCGACAAGAGCGGATGCGGGTACTGGAAATACTCGATGCCGCCGGAGTGCCGACCGAGGTGACCCAGCGGTGGCTGGCCGACCGGAGCATCCCCAACCCCGGCACCGGACGGACAGCCGAACTGGCCGAACGGGTAGCCGCGGTGTGGGCCCGGTTACCGTGGGCGGGGCAGCCATGGCGGCTGGCACAACTGGCCGCGACCGTCACCCACGACGCGCACGCCCTGGACTACGACACCGAGCTGGGCCGGGCGGTGGCCCGGCTCGTCGCGGCACAGACCGGTATCGCACGCCCGGCCCGCCCCGGACGTGAATGGCGCGCGGTGTGGTCGGCCGCCGGTGTCCGCTGCGACACAGTGTCCTCCCGAGTGTTGACCCTGAACCTGCCCTTGGACATCACCGCCGGTCACCGGCGCGGCGTCCCCGCATGGCTCACGTTGCGGGACCTGTTGGGGCCGTGGCATTTCGAGCCATCGCCGCAGCGCATCTACGTGTGTGAGAACCCGACTGTCGTCGAGGCGGCGGCGGACGAGCTGGGACGGCACTGTGCGCCGCTGATCTGTACCGACGGGGTGCCGGCGCTGGCGGCGCTGGATCTGATCGCCGGTGCCGACGACGCGGGCATCGAGTTGCGGGTACGAGCGGATATCGACGCGGCCGGGTTCGTCATCGTGGACACCGTGCGCACGGCGGCGCCCCGGGCCGAACCGTGGCGCTTCGATGTGGCTACCTACACCGGGTATTTCGGTGCTGGGGAAGGGGATTCGCTCATCGAGGTGTACCGGTCGTGCGGACGGGATCTGCACGAGGAGTCGGTGCTGGGGGAGTTGCTCGGGGACCTGGCCGGTACGGCTGCCGATATTGCCGGTCGGATCGGCACGTGGTCCGGTACCGCGAAATGAACGCGGTTCCGTGTCGGAGCTTTCCGGGGTGCAGACCACATCGGCCACAGCGTCCATGGATATGGTTCGTGCCTGCGGTTGTGGACGACCACCGCCGGATCACGTGAATCAGTGGGCGTCCGCGCCCAGCGGATAACCGAACAGGCCGAGGAAGGTCTGGCCGAGCGAGTCCGTGGTGGTGCGATCGCCCTGGGCGTCGAGGGCGAGCCAGCCCACGTCGACGGTGTGGCAGCCCGTGGCGGCGGGGACGCCGTCGAGACGGTCGCGCAGCCAGTTCAGGGCCGGGCCGGTGCCGGAGATCTCGGTGGCGATGTGTTCGCCGAGATGTTCACGGGTGTACTGGATCTGGGCCTGCGGGTCGGCGCAGTAGGGGGACAGGGGATTCGCGGCGGCGACGCTGGCCGATATCTGCGCGGCGGCCGGGCTGTCGCGCCGCCAGTTCTACGAACTGTTCGACAGTCCGGAGGATCTGCTGATCGCCGCCTACGACGACACGCAGCGCCTCGTCGGCGACGCGGTGACCGAGGCCCTGGCGAACGACGCTGAGACCGATCCCGAACTGGTCGCGCGAAAGGCGATGCGCGCCTACCTGGAAGCCCTCCGCGACGAGCCGCTGCGCGTGCGACTCGCCTATGTGGAGGTCGTCGGCGTCAGCGACCGGGTCGAGGCCCACCGCGAACACACCCGCGAACAGTGGGCCGAGGTGATCGCCGGGATCGCCGCGAGACTCGGTGGCGCACGGCCACTGTCACCGGAACAGCAACAGCTGGCCGCGGCGGCGTTCATCGGCGCGGTCAACGGCCTGGTCCACCGCTGGAGCCTGCATCAGCCCGGCCATCCCGTCGACGAGCTGGCCGAGACCCTCGCGAACATTCTGATCGCGCTGTACACCGTTCCCTGAATCCCGCAGAGACAACGGATTCGACGGTTGCGCAGAGCGGGCGCGTTCACCAGAGCAAGTCAGATGCAGTGCCGGGACCGGTTCGGAGCCCGGGCGCTGGGTGAGGCTGGGCGGGATCTGCACGAGGAATCGGCGCTGGAGTATTCGGCCGGGCACGATATGCCCCGCCACTCGTCGCCACTAGGTTTACTGTCGTAACCAGTCCGGCGGCATGGCCGGTTCGTGAGCAGGGGAGTGTGGTCGGTGGTCGCAGCGCAGGAGACCAGCCTTCAGAAGATACTGGAAGGCACCGCGCAGTATTTCGTTCCGCTGTATCAGCGCCCATTTGCCTGGGGAACCGACCAGTTCCGCGAGCTGTGGCAGGACATCGTTCAACTGGCAGAGGATCGGAGAAGCGAACCGGAGGCCACGCACTTCCTCGGATCGGTGGTTCTCGCACCGGTTCCGGGCAGCGTGGCGGGTGCGATCAGCCGCTTCCTCGTGGTCGATGGTCAGCAGCGTATGACGACCGTGACGCTGTTGCTGGCAGCGATCCGGGACCATTTGCGGGAGCACGACGGCTCCGCGCGTCGTGATGTCGACCGCATTCAGAATCAGTTGCTCACCAACCAGTACGAAGACGACCCGTATCGGCTGAAGTTGCTGCCGACTCAGACGGATCGAGCCGCCTACACCGCTGTGATCGACCGCAGTCGGCCCATTGGTGACGAGGACCGGGTCAGCGTCGCTCACGGTTTCTTCCGCGATCAACTGCTCGGCCTGGATGCCGAGGGACCTACGGTCGCGCAGATCTATCAGGCGATCACGATCGGCCTGTCGGTGGTGTCGATCAGCACCCATGCCGGCGATAACGTGCATCGAATTTTCCAGTCGCTCAACAACACCGGTATGAAGCTGACCGCGGGCGATCTGGTTCGCAACTATTTGTTCATGCGGCTGCCGACTCGAAGCGACGAGGTGTACCGCACCCATTGGAAGCCGTTGCAGGACGCGCTCGACCAGAATCAGCGGCTGGAGACTCTGCTCTGGCTGGATCTGTTGCACACCAGGCCGAAGGTGAAGCAGTCGGACACCTTCGCCGGCCAGCAGGCCAGACTGGAGAAACTGCGTACCGAGGATGAGGTCGTGGCGGAGGTCGAGCGGATCGCTCGGCTCGGACACCTTTACCGGATCATGTGGGAGCCGTCGGAGGAGGCCGATCCCGTTGTGCGAGAGCGTCTGAGCCGATTGCTCGAGTGGGATTCGACAACACCGGACCCGCTGGTGCTGCATCTGCTGGTACTGCGGGATCGCGGTGAGGCGACCTCGGAGCAGGTGGCGCGGGCGCTGCTGTATATCGAATCGCTGATGGTGCGCCGTTTTCTGGTCGGTCGCCTACCGCAGGGGCTCAATCGCCTCTTCGCAGCTGCCGTCCAGGAGCTGGACTCTTCGCTACCCGTCGACGAAGCGCTGCACCGGCATCTGTCGGCCGGCCGCAAGCACTACGCATCGGACCGTGAACTGGCGGAGGCGATCGCATCGGAACCGTACTACCTCAACGGCCGTGCGGCACAGCGGAAGACGATGCTGCTGTGGATCGAGCGGCTCTTCGGCGCGAAAGAGAAAGTCGCACCGGAGACACTGACCATCGAGCACATCATGCCGCAAAAGCTGTCGCCCACTTGGCGAGCTGAGCTGGACCCGCTCGTCGGAGGATCCGATATCGACACGGTGCACGCCCGTTTGGTGCATACTCTCGGTAACTTGACATTGACCGGGTACAACTCGGACCTCGGCAACCACGAATTCGAGTCGAAGCGAAAACAGCTGGGAGCCAGCAGTATCCGGATGAATCAAGGTATCGCCGACCGGCCCGTCTGGGGTCCCGAGGAGATCGAGACCCGCGCCCGGCAGCTGGCCGCACGGATCGCCGCCGCATGGCCCGGGCCGCTGGAGGATGGGAACGGATCGGAGAACCCTCTGTGGGTTGCGCTGAACCGGTTGCTCGAGCTGGTCCCGGCGGGACGGTGGACCACCTACGGTGACGTCGCCACTGTCATCGGCACGGCGGCGCAGCCGCTGGGTATGCGGTTGGCGTCGGTGCCGACCCCGAATGCGCACCGGGTGCTGAGCGTACAAGGTGCCATCTCGCCGACGTTCCGCTGGTCCGAGCCGGGTCGGACGGATGACCCCCGGGAGGTGCTCGAGGGCGAAGGTATTCAGTTCAACTCGGCAGGCCGGGCTGAACCCGCACAGCGGTTGACCCTCGATGATCTGGGGCGGTTGCGGGCCGAGGCGGACGGTGAGGTGGTGGCGGTCGCCGACGTCTGAGCAGGTCCGCAGAGGCAAGACGGAGCGGAACGTGAAGACTTTTCACGGATGGTAGCTTTCGTGAACCCAGGTGCAGCCGTCCACCTCGATCACATCGCCGGCGTCGAGCCGGACGTAGCTCGGTCCGTCGTAGGACTGGATGTCGGTAGCTGCGGAGTCGCGGGCGCCGAGGTAGGGCAGCCAGGTGATAAAGCAGGAGCCGTAGTCGTTCGAGCGGGGCCCGTCGGTGTGGTAGAGGCCCGGCAGTACGTCGGTGCCGACGACCTGCGTGCCTTCATTGAGCCAGGTTCTCGGATCGGCATGTGCCGCGCCGGCGGTCAGTGCGGTGGCGGCGAGGGTGACGAGGATGGTGGTCATTGTTCGGATCATTTTGTGCTCCAAGTCAATTGCTGATCACACTGTGCCGGATTCCGGCCAGCGGTGGATGGGGGCCGGTACCGGTGCGCCGTGCTCGGCAGCCGGGCTGAGCAGGGTGACGGCGCGGATGCCCGCAGTGACGGACCCGTCGCCGCGGGTGAGCAGCCAGCCGCCGAGGGCGAACCGGGCGGGTGGTGGGGCGGCGACTGCGAAGCCGGTGACGGTGAAGCATCCGTACGGCCGGCGGTCGAAGTGGGCGGCGATCAGGTCACCGTGGCCGACCGCGGCGACCGTGTCCTGCACATGCATCGGTGGGTCGGCCTGCGGTGGAGAGGCCAGTCGTTCGAGCATCACCAGGGTGTCCGCCGGCTTGACGCCCGTGGCGCCGGTGGTGAGCGGTCGGCCGGCCAGGACCAGGGTGTCGAGTGCGTCGGAGCGGGTGATCGTGCCCGCTACCCGATAGTGCCCGTACAGGTCGGCTCGGAAGACCGCCGTGATGTGCGTGCCGGGCGCGAGTTCGCCGAGCAGCGCGGCCATGCCGCGGACGTCCCGGCGCGATCCGAGGGCCAGATCCTCTATGCCGCCATGCGGCGGAACTACCTCGCTCATCGGCCACTCCATCCGATGGTGCGGCGCAGGCGGCAGCCGCTGACGCGGGCCAGGCCGGGGAGGTCGGTGGTTCCGGTCCGCTCGGCCAGCCGGATCACGATGTCGGCGGCCGCATCCGCGTCGCAGGTGGCGTCGTGGTGCTGCAGCAGTTTCACGCCGAGCGCGGCGGCGACGGTGGGCAGCTTGTTGTTGTGGAGGGACAGCAGCGACTGGGCGTACTCCTTGGTACAGCCGTAGGTCCACATCGGAACCGGCAGTCGGCTCTGTTCGCAGGCCTGCCGGACCGCCGAGATGTCGAACTCGGCGTTGTGCGCGATCACCGGCACGTTTCCGATCAGGCCGAGCACTTCCGGCCACACCTCGTGGAACCGGGGCTTGTTCGCGACCTGCTGCGGCGTGATCTTGTGGATGCGGATGTTCATCGGGGCGAAGGTGTCGATCCCGGTAGGCGGCCGGCATAGCCACGACCGGCTGTGAGTACGAATTCCGTTCACCACCATCGAGATTCCGATGGCACAGATGCTACCGCGGCGCTGATTGGCGGTTTCGACGTCGAATGCGGCGAAGGTCAGATCATGAGTCATGTTGGCTCCCAGAGGAAGTAGGATTGCTCGCACGCCCGTGCGTGCTGCGGGCGCAGGGGTCACCCGATCATGCGAATCGGGGGGAATCGAGAGTCGGTGCTGATAAGTGGGGTTATCCGCAAGCTCGGCGAGGTATGCGGAATCTGCACTTACGCTGTGCTTTTCGGCTTGTGTCAGTCCTGGCTGGTGAGGTGCCAGCCCTGGCAGTCCGGGCATCGGTACACCCGCTGTTCGCGGCGCCGTGGGTCGCTGTGGTCGATGCCGGCCAAGGCCAACTCGGCATCGGCGGCGGTGAAGTACTGCACCTTGCCGGTGATGCATCGAGCGATGCGGATCAGCGGGGGAAGGCCTGCGAGGTCGGCACCGCTGTGCAGCGTCAGCTCCCGCCGCACCGCCGCCTGGCGCGGTCGGTACTGGCGGTAGCACTGCCGGGACTGTCGATTGCTGCTCATCGTGACCCCCTGCTCGGTGTGCGGTGTGGCACAACGATCAAGCACGAGGCCTGAGTGTGTCGATGAGAATCTCGGATAAGCGGGTTTATCGGAGCCTATAATTCGATATAGATGTTCGCGCTCGTACTGTCGCTCACATCCACCCAGAAGGAGATGAGCGGCACCGATGGATCATCCGACGAGCGAACCGACGCTCACGCTGCAGGACATCGCCGACTTGGCGCAGGTCAAGCGGCCGGTGGTATCGATGTGGCGCAACCGCCCGGCGGTGCACGGCAAGCACATCCCGTTCCCGCAACCGGTCGACGAGGTGGGTGGCATCGCGCGTTTCGCACGGGCGGATGTGGTCGACTACCTGGAGCGCACTGGCCGGGGTAACAACGCCGAACACCGCGTGGATGTGGCAGCCGCCGGCGTTCCGGACGGAATGTCGCTGGAAGATCTGGTGACACTGCTGTGTCTGCGGCAGTCGATCGGTGATCTGGAACAGCTGTCCATCGACGAGTGCATCGCTGCCGCAAGCGAGTTCGATCCAGATGACGAACTGCTCGCCGGCGAGGTCGCGGCGCTGGGCGACACCCGGCAGGCGCGGGCGTTCATCGACGGACTGGTGGCTTCGAGTTACGGCGGCGCCGACGCGCTCGCGAAACTCGAATCCTCGCGTGCCGGACGTGAACTGGCAGCGCGAGACCTGGATCCGGCCGCTGTGTCAATATTGCGCACGATCGTGGATGCGTGCCGCTTGGAACTCGATCCTGAAGGGGCGCAGGTGGTCTCGGCCGGCGATGCGCCCAGCGTCGTACTCGCCCTGTCCGACTCCGACTCCGATATCGAGGTGTACGCACTCGGCAATGCCCCCGCCGCCCGAGCTCTGCGTCGCCGCATGATGATTCGTGAGCAGGAGCAGGGATCGGGGGACGGCCCGCGGGTACGGTTGCTGTCGATCGTCGGAGAGGAGTTGACGCAGGCGCTCGAGGATGTCGACAACGTGCTGATCGACCTGGGGCCCGGTGAGATCGCCGTGGTACTGGGCGCTGCGTCGGTGCTGTGCGACGCGATTCCGCGCGCTGCGGCACGATCAAGCAATCCGGAGGGCAAGCGGGCGGAAACGTTGCGCCTCGGCGGCCTCGCGGCGGCGTTGAAGCTGCCGCGCGGGCTGTGGAAGGAGGCGCATCGCCAAGCGCTCGGTGTCTGGGTGTACTGCGGCGGCGCGCAGATCGACCTCCCGGTCGTCGCCGACCTGGGTACCGTACTCCCGGCCGACCTCGACCATGACGCGCTTGCTACCGACTTGGCCTCGGCGATCGGTGATCGTGGGGATCGGATCGCTCGCGCCTACCGCTATGGCCGGGTGGTCAAACTCGGCGACATCCTGGCCGGTCATGCCGTGGTCCCCCCGGGCACGACAGCGGTGCGGGTGCGGGCGCCGGAGGCGGTCGACGACCTGGATCGGGTATACGCCGCGACCTTGCTGACCTCGGCGCCGGACCCCGGCTTCGATGTGGTGGCCCGCGCGGGTGCCGGCTCCCTGGAGGTGCGGCAGCGCCCGCTCGGTGAACTGGCCGAACGCAAGCTGATGCGGATGCGGACCGGCAGTAAGATCGACCGTTCGCACGGCGACCCGAACGGCACGGTCCGGGTGCTGTCGGCGGACGGCAGCACCGACGGACTGGTGCTGGACTCGCTGAACGCGCACAGACGCTATCCCCGCGCAACCCGCACCGAACCCGGTGATGTGGTCTTCTGCGAAAATCCGCCCCAGGCGTTGGTCGACGAGACTGGTGGCAACCTGGTGTTGTCGCCGTCGCGCATCCTGCGGCTGTCTCCGGACGCGGGCATCGGACCGCGCGCTCTGGCGGCGCTGATCAACGGGCTGCCCCCGCATCGTGTCGGCTGGAAGTCGTGGAATGTGCCTCGGCTGGGCGAGGATGAGTCGGCGCGCTTGGAGGCGGTGCTGGCGGAGGCCGCCGGCTACTCCGCTCGACTGCGGGCGCGGCAGGACGCGGTCGCTGAGCTGCGCCGTGCGCTGATCGAGGGGATCGGTGCGGGCACGGTCAGCCTGTGCGTGCCGGACGAGCCGACCGGATGAGTGCGTGAAAGATGTTGTCGGAGAACGAGGAGAGGAGCCCGGGGTGCCCCCGAGGAAGAGGCAGGCGGCCGCGCAGCAGGCGCCGTCGACGATGAAGGAGTTGAAGGACACCCTGTGGAAGGCGGCCGACAAGCTCCGGGGATCCCTGTCGGCAAGCCAGTACAAGGACGTGATCCTGGGCCTGGTGTTCCTGAAGTACGTGTCCGATGCCTACGACGAGCGGCGGAGCACGCTGCAGGAGGAGTTCGGCGGTGAGGGGGTGGATGCTCAGCAGCTCGAGCTGTACCTCGACGACCCCGACGAGTATCGCGGGTACGGGGTGTTTCTGGTGCCGGACAATGCGCACTGGTCGTATCTGGCGGATAACGCCAAGGGACTGAAGCAGTCCGAGACCGGTGAACCCGCCAAGACGATCGGCTTGCTGATCGACGAGGCGATGGACGCGGTGATGAAGGCCAACGAGTCGCTGGTGGGCACACTGCCGCGAATCTACAACCGCGACAACATCGATCAGCGCCGCCTCGGCGAACTGGTCGACCTGTTCAACAGCGCCCAGTTCAGCCGGCAGGGCACGCACAAGGCCCGCGACCTGATGGGTGAGGTGTATGAGTACTTCCTCGGCAATTTCGCTCGCGCGGAAGGGAAGCGGGGCGGTGAGTTCTTCACTCCGCCCAGCGTGGTGCGGACCATCGTGGAAGTGCTGGGGCCCAGCAGTGGTCGCATCTACGACCCGTGCTGCGGTTCGGGCGGCATGTTCGTGCAGTCGGAGAAGTTCGTCGAATATCACGAGGGCGACGTGCAGGACCTCGCCGTCTACGGCCAGGAGGCCATCGAGGAGACTTGGCGGCTGGCGAAGATGAACCTCGCCATCCATGGCATGGACAACAAGGGCCTCGGCGCCCGCTGGGGCGACACCTTCGCCCGCGACCAGCATCCGGATGTGCGGATGGATTACGTGATGACGAATCCGCCGTTCAACATCAAGGATTGGACACGCAATATCGAGGACCCGCGCTGGGTGTTCGGCGTTCCTCCGGCCAATAACGCCAACTACGCCTGGATCCAGCACGTGCTGTACAAGCTGAAGCCGGACGGCTCGGCCGGCGTGGTGATGGCGAACGGCTCGATGTCGTCGAACTCCAATGGGGAAGGCGACATTCGCGGTCGCATCGTGGAAGCCGACCTGGTGTCCTGCATGGTCGCGATGCCCACCCAGCTGTTCCGCTCCACTGGTATCCCGGTGTGTGTGTGGTTTTTCGCCAAGGACAAGAAACCCGGTCGTGGTGGCACCGTCGACCGGACAGGTGAGGTGTTGTTCATTGATGCCCGAGAACTCGGGTACATGGTGGACCGGGCCGAGCGGGCGCTGTCGGACGAGGATATCGCGAAGATCGCGGATACGTATCACGCGTGGCGGGGGACTCGGTCGGCTGTGGCAAAACGGCTGACGTATGAGGATGTGCCGGGGTTTTGCCGGTCTGTCAAGCAGGACGAGATCAAGGGCGCGGACTATACCCTGAGCCCAGGGCGCTTCGTCGGCGCGGCCGAGGTCGGTGCTGATGAAGAACCGATTGAAACCAAGATTCGGCGCCTAACAAAAGAACTGATAGTGGCCCTTGATGAGTCGGCAAGTCTGGAGGCCATGGTGCGGGCACAGCTGGAGCGAATTAATGGCTGAGCCTCTCACAATTGATCAGGTTTGTTCCGAAGTCGTTGATTGTGTAAACCGCACAGCGCCAGAGACTTTGGATGGCCAATACTTTGCGGTAGGTACTCCCGCAATGAGAGGTAATGTGATCAATCTGCTGGAGGCTCGTCGGCTATCGGCGGAGACCTTCGCAACGTGGACCCGTCGGTTGCTCCCTAAAGCTGGGGATCTGTTCCTGGCGCGGGAGGCTCCAGTCGGGCCGGTGGTACGGATTCCTGACGGTGGAAGAATTGCTGCAGGGCAGCGCGTTATGCATCTACGTGCGAATCCCTCCGTGGTTCACGAGCTCTATCTATTCTACCTGCTTATTTCACCTGATACTCAGGCGAAGCTGATTTCGATCGCGATGGGTTCGACGGTCCCTCACCTGCGGGTCGCTGATGTTAAATCCTTCACTTTGCCTCCACTTCCACCTTTAGGGGAGCAGCGGGCGATTGCGGAGGTGTTGGGGGCGCTCGATGACAAGATCGACGCCAACCATCGGATTGAAACCACCGCGAACGCACTAGGCGACGCCTTGTTTAAGTCTGTAGTTGCTGCATCTGATGCGATTGTCCGCGTCAGCATCCGTGATCTTGCGGGTGACGGAGTGCTGACTTACGGCGACGGCTATCGAACCAAGCGGTCTGAGCATGGCCAGCCCGGGCTGCGAATAGTGCGAGCGGGTGATATTAAAAGTGGTCGAATAGTACTCAGTGGAGACGATTTCGTCAGCAATGATTACGTCGGTCAAATCGGTGTCAAAATCTGCCGTCCCAAAGATATCGTACTCACGACCAAAGGTACGGTCGGGCGAGTTGCCGTCGTCCCGGACGATATCTCCTCAAGTGTATACAGTCCGCAACTGTGCTATTTTCGAGTAGCTGAAGATCACGGTCGGATTCAGCCTTGGTTGGCAGCGTGGTTCCGGAGCTCCGACCGGATTCGTCAGACCGACATCGCCATGCACAAGAGCGACATGGCCCCCTATGTAAACCTTCAGGATATCGGGTCGTTGGTAGTGCCAATCATGGATTTGGATGCATTCGGGTCAACTGTCGAACAGCTCGGTTCGCTCCAGAGCTTGGGGCATGCTGTCACGCGCGAGAACGTCGCTCTCGCCAGAACTCGCGACGAACTCCTCCCTCTACTCATGTCCGGAAAGCTCCGCGTCAAAGATGCGGAAAAGAAAGTGGAAGAGATGGTCTGATGATCGAGCATGTCGGTGGCAGTGAGGCCGAGTTGGAGCAGATGATGCTCGAGCGGCTGGGGGATTTGCATGGGTGGGAGCCGTTGGCGGGCACCGACATCGCTCCGGGGAAGGATCGGGGGCGGGAGTCGTGGCAGGAGCTGGTGTTGCCGGGGCGGCTGTTGGAGCGGTTGCGGCAGCTGAATCCGGCGGTGCCGGTGGAGTATCTGGAGCAGGCACGAGCGGAAGTGCTGGCGCCGCAGTCGCAGGACGCGATCGCCGAGAACTTCCGGTTGCACGAGATCCTGGTCGATGGATACCGCGGGATCAGCTACGTCGATCACGTTGGGGCGGAGCAGAATCCGACGATCCGGTTCGTCAGTGAGCGGGTCGAGGACAACGAGTTCCTGGCGGTGCGCCAAGTCGACATCCGTTCGCGGGAGCATCAGCGGCGCTTCGACGTAGTGCTCTACCTCAACGGAATGCCAATCGGCATCGTCGAATTGAAGAAACCGGGAGCATTGGCGGCCGATCTGGCCTCCGCTCACGCTCAACTCGCCACCTACCTCGACGAGTTCCCGATGGCGTTCCGGTTCACCGTGCTCACCGTGATCAGCGACGGCGTCACCGCCCGGTACGGCACCGCGTTCACGCCGCTGAACCACTACTCGCCGTGGAATGTGGACGACAACGGGGAGCCGCTGGCGCTCGGTGCCCGCATCGAGGACGAGGACGCCGGTATCCAGCTGGAATACCTGATCGACGGGGTGCTGCAGACCGAACGGTTCCTGCAATTGCAGCGCAACTATGTCGCCTTCGACAAGACCGCCGACGGACTCGTGAAGCGGATTGCCAAGCCGCACCAGTATTTCGCGGTCAGCAAGGCGGTCGGCTGCACCATCGAGGCGATGCGCAGTAACGGCAAGGCCGGCGTGGTCTGGCATACCCAGGGGTCGGGCAAGTCGATGGAGATGGAGCTCTACACCCATCTGGTCGGCACCAAACCGCAGCTGAAGAACCCGACCATCGTGCTGGTCACCGACCGGACCGAACTCGACGGGCAGCTCTACGCGGCATTCTCGAAATCGGCACTGCTACAGGAGGAACCGAAGCAGATTCGCAGTCGCGCCGAACTGCGTACCGCGCTCGCCGACCGGCAGACCGGCGGCATCCTGTTCACCACGCTGCAGAAGTTCGGGCTGACCAAGGACGAGAAGGACTCCGGGCGCGAACATCCGCTGCTGTCGGACCGGCGCAATGTCATCGTCATCGTCGACGAAGCGCACCGTAGCCACTACGACGATCTCGATGGTTATGCCGCACATTTGAAGTCGGCGCTGCCCAACGCTACCTTGATCGCGTTCACCGGCACCCCGATATCGTTCGAGGACCGCAACACCCGCAAGGTGTTCGGCGACTACATCGACATCTACGACCTGGCCCGTGCCGTCGACGACGGTGCCACCGTACGGGTGATCTTCGAGCCTCGACTACCGGAGGTGAAGGTCGCCGCGGATGTCACCGACGCCGAGATCGATGGTGCCGCGGATGCGGCGGTGGTGGGGCTCGACGACGTCGAACGTCGCCGCATCGAACAGTCGGTGACCGTACTCAACGCGCTGTACGGCGCACCCGAGCGGTTGGCGAAGGTCGCGAAAGACATTGTCGGGCACTGGAAGGACCGCCGGGAGGTGATGGACGAGTACATCGGCGGCCACGGAAAGGCACTGATCGTCTGCGCGACCCGCGAGATCTGCGCGAAGCTGTACGAGGAGATCATCGCGCTGGAGCTGGAGTGGGAGTCGGATTCGCCGAAGGACGGCGTCGTCAAGGTCGTCTACTCGGGCAGTGCCAAGGATCCGGCGTCGATTCGCAAGCATGTGCGCCGCGAGTCGGAGAACAAGGCCATCACCAACCGGCTCAAGGACGAGAACGACCCATTGGAGCTGGTGATCGTGCAGAATATGCTGCTTACCGGATTCGACGCGCCGCCATTGCACACCCTCTATCTGGACCGCCCGATCCAGGGCGCGTTGCTCATGCAGACCCTGGCCCGGGTCAACCGCACTTTCGAGGGCAAGAAGGACGGACTGGTCGTCGCCTACGCCCCGATTGCCGACAACCTGGAGAGGGCGCTCAAGGAATACACCCGCACTGCCGGCCGGGAACAACCGGTGGAGACGACACCGAACGAGGTCATCGAACTCACCCGGCAGCTGGTAGCCGCGCTGGACAGCCTGTGTGCAGGGTATCCGTGGCGCTCGAAGCTCGGTCCCAAGCCCGGGCAGTTCATGCGGGTCGTCACCGGTCTCCTCGAATACCTGCGGTCACCCACGACACCGGGAAACAGGGTGGCGCCCGGTGATCCGACACTCGGCGACCGATTCCGTGACCTGGCGAATCAGCTCGGCCGGGCATGGGCGGTCTGCCGGGGCTCGGAAACACTGACCGATCTGCAACCAGTGATCAAGTTCTATGAGCAGGTGCGGGTCTGGATGGCCAAATGCGATGCCGAGCAACGCAAAGCCGAAGGCCGGCCGTTGCCCGCCGACATCAAACGCGTGCTCGACAAACTGCTGGCCGACTCCACCGCGTCCGGCGCGATCATCGACATCTACGCCGCCGCCGGTATGCCCAAGCCGTCGCTGACCGAACTCACCCCCGAATTCGAGCGGCGGACACTGGAATCCGAACATCCGCACCTGGCCATCGAGGCGTTGCGTGACGTGCTGACCGAAGAGGTCCGGCACAGCACCCGCAACAACCTGGTTCGGCAGAAAGCGTTTTCCGAGCGCTTGCGCGAACTGATGAACAAGTACACCAACCAGCAGTTGACATCCGCTCAGGTCATCTCCGAACTGATCAAGCTGGCGCGCGAAGCCGCGAAGGAGCGCGACCGCGGCGACAAGTTCAGCCCCAGGCTCGACGAGGATGAACTCGCGTTCTACGACGCGGTCCACGAGAACGAGTCCGCCGTCATCGAAATGGGCGATGACGTACTCGGCGACATCGCCCGCGACCTGGTGAAGGTGATGCGACGCGATGTGAAGACCGACTGGACGGTCCGTGACGACGTCCGTGCCAAGCTTCGCTCCACCATCAAACGTCTGCTGATCAAGTATGGATACCCGCCGGACAAGCAGCAGGCGGCCATCCGTCAGGTCATCGACCAAATGGAGGTGCTGGCACCGAAGTACGCCGAGGAGAAGCAGGCCGGCGCGGCGTAACCCCGCTATCAGGTTGCCCTCGGGGTGCCGACGACGAGCTGACTTTGGGGTAACGGAGGTGCTGGAACATCTACCAGCAGAGGGAGATTGAACGGGCAGGCAAGCTGCGTGCCCGATCGGACCGTCTCCGACGTTTCCGGGTCGGCGCGTGATCTAGTGGTAGGCAACGTTCACGCCGCTGGCCTTGGCTGTGTCGAGTGCCGTTACGGGCATGATTCCCGCCGGGAATCCGAATATGCGCAGGTCGTCGGCCAGTGCTGCTCGAATATAACCGAATGCGTATTCGAGGCCGTACTCGTTCACAAACTGCGCAGCTTCCTCTTTTTCGGGGAGTTCGGTGTCGTTTTCGAAAAAGAATCGGCTCGAGACCTCGAAGTCGGCGTCGAAGAGTGAGTTACGGATTTCGAGTCGTGCGCCGATGCCGACCATCGGAATGTTGCCCATAGCCCAATGCCACGTAGGGTAAGTGGTGCGTCCGTGTGGTTTGTCATGCGGCGGGTAGGCGTCGCAGGTTGATGGTGGCCGGGCCGGTGTGTCGGATTCCTTTGTCGCACTTGCGTTTTATCAGGTAGGCGTTGTGACGTCCGCGTTTGATCTTGCGTGGGTAGCTGCGGTGGCGCCGGGGTGGGTTGAGCCGGGTAGTGATCTCAGCAGGGCCTCGGCGTAGTCGGGTTTCAGCAGGCCAGCAGTAATTCCACCGGCCTGTTGTAGTCCCGGCCGTAGTACCGCAACGCCGGCGCGACGTGGCGGTGTCCGGCCAGCCGCAGCAGCGACATCGTCGTGTTCCGCAGGATCGCCATGACATGCCCGGCGGCACCGGTGCGGGCCTGGTGCCGGTCCTCGTCGAACGTCACGTCCCTGACGTGATGCACTCGGTTCTCGATCGACCAGTGCCGCCGCAAATAGTCGGCGATCACGTGATGAGCGGCGTCACCGACGGTCAGGCTCGTCACCACGAACACCGTCTCCCGGGTCTGGCGCCGCATCTTTCGATGCTTCGACATCACGGTGCGAGTGCGGTGGATCCGCAGAACCTGTGCCGCACCGGGGAATCCGATCCCCGACGCGATCCCGGTCGCTTTCACCGTGCGGGTCTCCCGGCGGCCGTGCGCGGGCTTGCCGGTCGACTTGTCGAGCACCGGCACGTCGTCCCACGGCAGCTGCTTCAACTGTTTACGCAGGTTGGGCTGATTTCCCTTCACGCAGAGGATGTAGTGGGCGCCCGCTTCGACGATCGAATGCGCCGTCTCACGGCAGGTATGGGCGGCATCAGCGGTGATGACGCATCCGGCGATGTTCAACGCGGACAACAGCTTCCGCAGCATCGGCACCTCGCTGGTCTTGTCCGCTACCGCGACCTGCGCCACGACCACGCCGGTGGCCTGGCAGATCCCCGACAACAGATAGGTCAGATGCCCGGCGGCGTCACGGGCACCACGCAGGGCTTTCCCGTCGAAGGAGATGACTTTCGCGCCGCCGATCACGCTGACCCGCAACCACATCCACGCGCCGATCAGCTGGTCGAGCTGGTCGGTGTCCAGGCGCTGCAGCAACCGCCGGATCGCGGACTCGCTCGGCGCGCGACGGGTGAACCCGAGCCGGGCCGACACCGCGGTGGACGCGTCGGCAGCCCACTCGCCGATCGCGGTGAACGAGCGAGCGCCGGCGGCGGTAGCGGCCAGAGCGAGCAGCAGGACCGAGGTCAGGTCGTAGCGGCGGCCGCGGGCGTCGCGGGGATCGGGGACCTGTCGGAGGACATCGAGCAAACTGCCGGCAGCGTTGGCCGGATCCTGTTCGAGCGGAACGTTGTCCAGCTCGATCGTGGTGGGCGCGGCAGGGCATACTTGTACGGCGGGCACGGGTCTCCGAGAGTGATGTCAGGCGTAGGAACCTTCATCTTCCTCGAGTCACTCGTGTCCGCCCAGCATCTCAAACCGTGTGTCACGCAACCAGTTTCCCCAGATCAGCGGATCGGTACCCGACTACGCCGAGGCCCTGGTGATCTCAGTGGCGACCGAGGCGGTCACGTCGGGGTCGGTCCAGCGGTGAGGGGGGAAAAGCCGCCGTGCCGGTGGCGGTGCGGCGGATGATGTTGAGTGCGTGGATGAACGATATTCGGTCGGGGTCCAGGTCGGCGGCTTCGGCGGCGCGGGCCATGACCGCGGCGATGGCGTAGTGGACGGTCAGCCACGCCCAGATCTCCTGATGGACCAATTCCGGCGACTTCGACCGGAGTACGGCGCCGGGGCCGCGGAGGTGGGTTTTCAGCTGGTCGTTCGCGGTTTCGTGTTCCCAGCGCTCGTGGTAGGCGCCGGCGATCTGGTCGGCGCGCACGGCCGCGGGATCGGTGAGGGTGGTCAGCAGCACGATCAGCTCACCGTCGGGATTACGGTCGGGCACATCGTATTCCACGACGCGCACCAGGTGCGCGTCCTCGGCTTCGTCGAGGTCCTCGCCCGCGGCCGCGGCGGCCAGGATCGCTGCACGCCGCCGTTTCGACTGCACGGCAGGATCGATGAGTACCGACACGTAGGTGCCGTCCGCATGTACCCGCACCACCGGCAGGCGCAGATTGGTCGGTGCTCGCCACACCAGTTCGGCCCCACCGGCTTTCGCGGCCGCCCACGCATCGAAGGAGTAGAAACCCCGGTCCGCGCACAAGATCTCGTCACCGAGCAGCCGCGGATACAACCGGGCAGCCGCGGCACGTTCCCCGACAGTGATCGCGGTAACCTCCGCGGCCAGAAAAACATGCGTACCGCACTCGCTCAACGCGACCACCCGCGCTTTCGGATAGGTCGAGCGGTTGTCCCCGGACCCGTGATACCCGAATTCGGCCACATTCGATTCGGTGTCAGCCACGTCCACATCGAAACCGTCGATGGCCACCAGCCGGCGCCCCGCCAGCCACGCCCCCCGCGTCGCCGGAGTCGCCACCGGTGCGGCAACCGACTCGAACACCCGCTCGAGAACCTTGGGCCCCAACCGTTTACGCGCCTGGGTGATCCCCGATGCCGTCGGCGGCGACCAGCCCGCATCCCAGCAACCCCACCGGGTCAGCGCCCCGGTCACCTTCACCGCGACCTCCTCATAGGAATCGCCGCCGAACAGGCACAACGCCATCGTCAGATACGCCACCACATGCGGAGGCAACTTCCCGCCCGACCGCTGCGCACGCGCCCCGCACACCATGACCGCATCCTCCACCCGAGCCCGGTCCACAACCCCTGCCAGCACACCCAGCGACACCATGTCCGGCGTCGCCACCACCACGTCCGTCACCCCCGAGACACTGCCACACCCCCACCACAAGCACCCGAAAAATCAAACAGCACAACCAAACCACACGGACGCACCACTTACCCTACGTGGCATTGGCCCATATCCGGCTCGTGTACGACAGATGCCGAAATTGTCGCCTGGAATGAATTCGAGTCGTCCCTCTTATCCGTGTCCGGCTCGTGGCGGACAACCGAACGGCGAATCCAGACCACATCACCGGTGGTTGCGCGGTTCGCGAGGCTCATGACGTCACTCCGTTGACGATGAACTTCGGCGATCCCGAGGCCGAAAAAGCGGCCGGCACCTTCTGTGGTGCGGTCGGCAGCAGTGAGCCCGAGAATTCGCTGCCTCCCTCAGCTGCCCGATGATCGCAGTCCTCCTCCCACGTCAGTGTTCGGATCCGAAAGACGGCGCGGACAGTCTTGGCGTAGCGGCGGATCGTCGACATCGTCGGGTTGGTCGACCCGCTTTCGAACCGGGATACCTGAGAGGCGTCGATCCCCATCGCTTCAGCGACCTGGGTCACGCTCAGGCCGCGACGGATGCGGATCTCGCGTAGGTTGTGGATGAGTTCCAGTTGCTCTTCCGCAACCGCTAGACCGACCTGATCGTGGTCGGTCGGGCTGTCGATCCCGGGGTAGAAGTCCACCGGCTCCTCGCTTCATCTCGGCTGTCCCCAGCATGCGGGACTGCTCGCCTGCAGATCTGCGTTATAACGCAAACAGTATCGGGCCGAGTTCCACCGCCGCCATCTGAAGCGCGTATTTTCGCAGGTCGTGACGCCTCAGTCCATCGCGACGTGGATGTCGCGCGTTTGGTCGGCGTTCGACCATGCCGTGGACTCGTCGACCGGCTTGCTGCCGATACCGCATCCGATGATCCGGTCTGTCGGCTGATGCCAGTCGGCTCGGCGTTCGATGAAGTACAAGCGGTACATGGTGCGACCGTCATCCGACTCGGCGTAGAGCTCGCCGGCCCACGGCAGCGGTCGTGAACTGTCGAACTTCACGTCCGTCAACTCGTTCACCCGGTCACCGACCGGGCATCGATGTGTGGGATACCCGTCGGCGTTCGGGGCTCCGTTGTTGCGGGTCGCCGGTATTCCTTTCTCGAATGCTCGCTTTATCTGCGCTCGCAACATGTCGGCAGCTTCCGAATCTTCGCACTGAATATCCGACCACGCCTGATCGCAGTCCCATGTGTAGATCCACGGGCAGCCCGAGGTGTGGATACGCGAGGAATAGACTGCTGCCGGATGTGCATACCGTGCCTCACGCCTTTTGTTTGCCGTCACTGCATCAACACCGATCCTGGATGATTACACGATCGAATCGAGGAGTATCACGCACTCGAGCTACCGTGCCGAATGCTTCGGCCGCTCGTCGACGAACCGGTGGAATCTTCGACCGGGGATGGCCGCGCCGACTCGGCAGCGCAACCGTACCGGCTGTTCATTGTCCGGGCAACTGATCTCACGCGACCGGTACGAGCATGGGCTGTCGGCCTACACTCGTGCCAATCGAACCCGGTGGTGCTCGAAGGGGGTGTTTGAATTGCAAGCGCCACTTCAAATGAATTCCCGAGGGTGGCCGTTACGTCGGTAGTGGCGCAGTACCGTTGCCGTTCACGCCGATCCCGCCCTTGCGGAACGGCTGATCCGGTTGCCGAAGCAGCCGTCCGGTACCGAGGCGCCACCACGTTGCGCGAATACGTGAACCCGCAGTCGCCGTTGTCGATTGCCTGGGTGGTGGCCGTCGCTGCCCAGATCGCTACCGCGTTGTCGTATGCCCACGCCGTGCCGGTCGTGCACCGCGATCTGAAGCCGGACAACATCCTGGTGACCCCGGACGGCACGGTGAAGATCATCGACTTCGGGATCGCGGCTCTGCTGACCCCGGGTACGTCCCGGCTGACGAAGGCCGGGGTGTGGCTCGGTACCTGCCGGTACATGGCGCCGGAACAAGGTGCCGGCGCTCAGCCCACCCCGCGCGCGGATCTGTACGCGCTCGGCTGCGTTGTGTACGAAATGCTCTGTGGTCAGCCGGTATTCGATGGTGTGGACACGAAGGTGCTGTACGACCACGCGTTCACCGTGCCGACCCCACCGCGTGAGATCCGTGCCGAGGTTCCGGACGAACTCGACCAGTTGGTGCGGGAACTGCTGGCCGAGGATCCCGAGCAGCGACCTGCCGATGCCGCCACCGTGTACGAGCGGCTGTTTCCGCTGCTGCCCTCGCCCGGCGCCCCGATGCCGCCGAGCGGTGGTTATCTGATGCGGGCGGTACTCACCGACGTGAGAGCTGTGCACAGCGACGGCAGCCCGTTGACTCTGGAGATACGGCTGCTGAGTCCGGGTCGACGAACAGAACAGCACGCCCCGGTTCGGCGTCGAGCGTTCGCAGGTCGTAGGTCCCGCCAGCTTTGTGGCCGCGAAGCTATCGCTATTATCATGTCGATAAGTGCAGAATATTGTGACGCCAGTCACAATATTCTCGCTTATAGTTGCCAGGGCAGTGATAGTCTGGCCCGGCTCAGCGGAACCCGACGTCGCACGTTCATGCAGGGAGCCCAGGTGATACGACCCCAGCCGCGCCGGCGAACCCGGGTGGATGTCGGGCCGCTGGTCGAGTTCGCGGAGTTTGTGACGCGGCGTCGGCACATGCTCGGGTTGACGCAACTCGACCTCGCGGATCTGGCGGAGGTGAGCGTTTCCACGGTGCGTAATGTCGAGGCCGGCCGGGCTTCGCCTACGCTCGAGGTCACGCTCCGCGTGTTGGACGCTCTCGGGTCGACGCTGGTCGCTATGTCTCAGGCGGCGGCGGAGCTCCTTCCGAACGATGCTGCTGACCTCGGTGCGAAGCGGAGTGCCGGCGGGTGACCGATTTTCCGGATCTGGGCGCACTGCGGTCCATCAACGAGGCCGATGTCTACAAAGCCGGCGTTCTGGCCGGTCACCTCCGGCGGGCGGGCGATGTCGTCGAATTCGCCTACACCGATTCCTATCTGGCCGAAGCGGCGGTGCCCCCGGTCGCCTTCACGCTGCCCAAAGTGGCCGGTAGATATCGTGCCACCGGCGGTTCGGTACCGCCCTTCTTTGCCGGACTGCTGCCGGAAGGGTTGCGCCTCAGCGCGATCACGACCGCGGCGCGAACGAGCGAGGACGATCATCTCAGTCTGTTGCTCGCGGTAGGCACGGATACGATCGGCGATGTGCGGGTGGTCCCGGCCGGCAGCCGGCCGGCCGATCCGGTGCCGATGTTCGACCGCGCGAATACCTCCGAAGCGGACTTCGGATCCCTTTTCTCTCAGGCGACATCCGCCGATGCCGACGGGTTCGACCGCACCGGACTGCCGGGTGTCCAGGTCAAGGTATCGGCGCAGATGATTTCCACTCCGGTGGCGACCAACCGTGGGCCGGCCATTCTGAAGCTCAACCCGCCGGATCATCCGTTTCTGGTCGAGAACGAGAACTTCTTCCTCGACATGGCGGCCGGCTGCGGCATCCTGGTTCCACGTCACCAGCTCGCGGCCGACTGCCGCGGGCGCACCGCGCTTTTCGTAGATCGTTTCGACCGAGTTGTCGAGCGCGGGGGTGTCCGGAAATTGGCTCAAGAGGATGCGTGTCAGGTCAGTGGTCGGTATCCGGCCGCGAAGTACCGAATCTCCTTGCAGGAAGCGATGAAAGCTCTTGCGGATGCGGTGGCCGCCGGCGGTGGGTCGTATCCGGTGGCCATCGTCCGGATGTTGGAGATCGCAGCCTTCAGTTACCTGATCGGCAACGGCGACCTCCATGGAAAGAACCTTTCCATCAGGCAGAATCCGGACGGGCTGTGGGAGGTCACGCCGGCTTACGATCTGCTGACCACGCAGCCCTATCTGTCTTGGAACGATCCCATGGCGCTGCCGCTGTACGGTCGGGACGGAAGGCTGACGCACCGTTGGTGGATCGAGGCCGCGCACCGCCTGGGCGTCGCCGAGCGCGCTGTCAAGCGTGGTCTGGCACGGATCGTCGATGCCGCCGAGCCGTATGTCGGCCGTGTCTCGGACATCGGCTTCGATGAGAAGTCGACCCATCGACTGCGACAGATGATCAATCAGCGGCGCGAGGAGCTTCGTTCACCGGCGACGTGAGCGAGGGAGGTCGTTCGTCACGACTGATCGAGCCCGCTCGTTATCATCAGAATTCTGATGATAACGAGCCATATAGTGGTGTGCGTCACAACAATTGAGCTTATCGTTTCTATGGTAGCGATAAGATCGGCACTTCCTCGAAGTGATCGTTTGTCCCGTGGAAATGACACCGGCCTTGGCACCCTGTCGTCGGGAAATCCCGTATGGCCCCGGAGTCGCCGGAGCCATACGGGTGCATTTCCGAGTTCAGTTCAGCGCCGCCACCGGTTCCCGCTCCGCTTCGGGATCCGTGCGGCGGGTGAGGCGGCTCGGCCACCAGATGCGGTCGCCCAGATCGAGGCTCAGGGCGGTGACCAGGATGGAGCGGACTATCAGGGTGTCCAGGAGGACGCCGATCATGATGACCAGGCCCACTTCGGCGAAGGACACGATCGGCATGGTGGCGAAGACCGCGAAGGTGCCCGCGAGGACCAGGCCGGCGGAGGTGATGACGCCGCCGGTGGCGGACAGGCCGGTGAGGGCGCCGCGGCGGGTGCCGTGGGTGCGGGCCTCCTCGTGGACGCGGGACATCAGGAAGATGTTGTAGTCGATGCCGAGGGCCACCAGGAAGACGAAGGACAGCAGGGGGAGTGAGGCGTCGGCGCCGTGGAAGCCGGCGGCGTGGAAGGCCAGGGTGCTCAGACCGAGGGCGGCGAAGAAGGACAGCACCACCGTCAGGGTGAGCAGGATCGGGGCCAGCAGCGACCGCAGCAGCAGCATCAGGATGGCCATGACCACCAGGAGGACGATCGGGACGACCGTCCGGTTGTCGTGGGCCGCGGCGCGTTCGATGTCGATGCGGACCGCGGTGTCGCCGCCTACCTTCGCGTCGGCGCCGTCGATGCGGTGCAGGTTCGCGCGCAGGCGGTCGACGGTGGCGCCCGCGGCGGCGCTGTCGGGGGCGTCGGTCAGGGTGGCCTGGATCTGCATCAGGTCGCCGCTGGTGTGCGCGGCGGTGGGGGCGGCGATGCCGGGGGTCGAGGCCAGGGCCGACGAGACTTCTTGCATCTTCGCCGAATTCGCGATCACGATGACCGGGGATCCGGTGCCCTGATCGAAATGTCTTGCCAGGGCCTGATTTCCGTGGACGGCGTCGGTGGTCGTGGTGAAGGCGTCCTGGTTGGCGATGCCGTCGTCGTGCAGGCCGGTCATGCCGAAGGCCAGTGCGACGAGGACCGCGCCGGTGCCGATCCAGACGGTGCGGGGGCGGCCGGCCACGAATGTGCCGACGCGGGACCAGATTCCGGTCGCGGTGTGGTCGGCGGTGCCGAAGTGGGGGTGGCGGGGCCAGAAGATCCAGCGGCCCGCCACGACCATCAGGGCGGGGAGCAGGGTCAGCATCGCCAGCAGGGCCACGGCGACGCCGATCGCGCAGACCGGACCCACGCCCTTGGTCGAATTCAGTTGGGCGACCAGGAGAACCAGCATGGCGATGATGACCGTGGTGCCGCTGGCGAGGATCGCGGGTCCGGCCCGGTGCAGGGCCACCGCCATCGCGTCGTGTTTGTCCTCGTGGCGGCGCAGTTCCTCGCGGTAGCGGGCGATCAGCAGCAGGGCGTAGTCGGTGCCGGCGCCGAACACCAGGATGGTGAGGATGCCCGCGCTCTGCGCGGTCACCGTGAGGCCCGTGCCGGTGGCGCCGTAGACGGCGCTCATCGCGATCGACAGCGCGCCGCCCGCCGCGAGCAGCGGCAGGATCCACAGCATCGGGCCGTAGGTGAACAGCAGGATCACGATCACCACCGCGGCGGTCGCGTAGAGCAGGGTGCCGTCGATTCCCTTGAACGCCTTCGAGAATTCGGCGGCGTAACCGGCGGGGCCGGTCGGGAGCATCGTCAGACCCGGGGGTGGGGGACCGGCGGCGTCCTTCAACTGCCCGACCGTGGCGCCGATGGTGTTCCAGCCGCCGTGGCCGACCGGGATCGGGACCAGAACCTCCAGGGCCTGACCGTCTTTCGAGGGCACCGGGCCGACGATTCCGGGGGCGGAGACGCCGGGGACCGAGGCGAAGCGCGAGACATCCGCGGCGGCGACCGCGCGGTCGGCGTCGGTGAGGCCGGAGGTGCGCTCGTAGACGAACACCACCGGGACCTCGTCGGAACCGCCGAAGCGCTGGCCGAGTTGGTACGCCTGGGTGGATTCGGCTGCGCCGGGCAACCATTGGATGTTGTCGTTCTTCTCGGCGCCGTTCAGTTTCCCGGCGAAGCCGCCGAGGGCGACGATGGCGATCAGCCACGCCGCCAACACGATCCACTTCGTGCGGCGGCCGCTGGGGATTCGGGCCAGACGGCCCGGCAGGGTGGTCGAGTCGGGGACGGCGGGAGCGGACATGAGGTCTCCGTCGCAGGCAGCGGGGGTGATGTCGACTCGATCGTAGGGTCGGGCCCGCCGCCTGCGGCACCCTGAAATCCGGAATCGGGGTAAACCCGGACCCACCCTGAAACAGCCCTGGTGCCAACGAAATTCAGGTGATCATCCGCTGATCGGGATACCTGTCAGTCGGTGACGTACCCGTTCAGCGTGCGCCGCAGATCCTCCAGGATCGCGCGCGCGGCGGTGATGCCCGAGCCGTGCCAGATGGTGTCGTCGACGGCGAATTCACGGCGGTCGGACACGGCGCCGAGTTTCTTCCAGTCCTTGCTGTGCATGACCGATTCGCCGTGCTGCTGCCCGTCGGGGCCGTCGAACATCAGATAGATGAGGTCGCCCTCCACCTTCGCGCGCTCGGCGTCGGTGCCCAGACCGGTCACCGTGAACGAATGGCCGCGCTGGGCCGTGGGCCGTTGCACGCCGGTGTCGGTGAGGACGGCGGCCGCGAAGCTGTCGTCGCCCTGCACCTGAATGTCCTTGTCGGTGAAGCGGATCACCGACGCCTGGGAGAAGGAGGCGGCGATCGACCAGCCGGTCTCGCGGGCCGCGGTGCGGTAGTCGTCGAGTGCCTTGGCGCCCGCGCCGGCGCGGCCCAGCGCCGCCGCGAAGGCGCCGAATCGGTCCGCCCAGCCGCCGCCGTCGGTCAATACGGTGGGTGCCACGGCCTGGAGGGCGGCCGGGTCGCCGTCACCGGTGCTGCCGAGGATCAGATCGGGATGCAGCCCGGCGATCTTGGCCGGATCGACACCGCCGACGGTGCCCACGCTCGGCACCTTGGCCAGGCCGGTGCCGAGATAGCCGGGCTGGGGGGACGGGCCGGTCACCGTCGCCGCTCCGACCACCCGCTCCCACAGGCCGAGCGCGCACACCGCGTCCAGGGCGGCGGTGTCGAGCACCACGATGCGCTGCGGATCGGCGCCCGGCTTGTCCGGGGCGCTGGGCAGCGCGCAGGCCTGCCGGGTATCGCGTTCGACGCCGACGACGGCCGCGCCGGCGATGTTGGTGGTGGTCCGGACGATGGAACTCTCGGCATCGGTGGTGCCCGCGGCGCACCCGGTCAGGCCCCCGGAGGAAAGCACCGCCAGCATCGCGAGGGCGGCGGCGGCCGGCGCGCCGGCGGCGGCCCGGCGGCGGGTGCTGTTGCGAGCTCGAGTGTTTCGGGTGGAGTCGACCTCGATCACCGGCATGCGGGGGAGGGTACACGCGCACCGGGTGACACCCAATTACGACACAGAGTAGGACCCGGCGAGGAGCTTGCGGCAGCACGGTTTACGATCTGTCGTAGCGCAAGCCGACCGTCAGGAGGATCAGTGACTGCTGTAGAGCCTCAGCCAGTCCCCACGTTGGAAGCGACTCGGCCGTATCCGCAGCGCCTGGGTCCCAAGGGTTCGTTCATCTACAAGTGCGTCACCACGACCGATCCCAAGGTCCTCGGCGTGATGTACCTGGTGACGGCGATGTCCTTCTTCATGATCGGCGGCCTGATGGCGCTGCTCATGCGTGCCGAACTGGCCCGGCCGGGCTTGCAGTTCCTGTCGCCGGAGCAGTTCAACCAGCTGTTCACCATGCACGGCACGATCATGCTGCTCTTCTACGCGACCGCGATCGTGTTCGGCTTCGCCAACATCGTGCTGCCGTTGCAGATCGGCGCCCCCGACGTCGCCTTCCCGCGCCTGAACGCGTTCAGCTACTGGCTGTACCTGTTCGGCGCGACCATGGCCACCGCCGGTTTCGTCACCCCGGGCGGCGCGGCCGACTTCGGCTGGACCGCGTACACCCCGCTGTCGGACATCGTGCACTCGCCGGGTGTCGGCGGTGACCTGTGGATCCTGGGCCTGGCCGTCTCCGGTCTGGGCACCATCCTCGGCGGCGTGAACATGCTCACCACCGTGGTCTGCCTGCGCTGCCCCGGTATGACGCTGTTCCGGATGCCGATCTTCACCTGGAACATCGCGGTCACCAGTGTGCTGGTGCTGCTGGCCTTCCCGCTGCTGACCGCCGCGCTGTTCGGTCTGGCCTACGATCGGCACCTGGGTGGCCACATCTACGATCCGGCCACCGGTGGCACGCTGTTGTATCAGCATCTGTTCTGGTACTTCGGCCATCCCGAGGTGTACATCATCGCGCTGCCGTTCTTCGGCATAGTCTCGGAGATCTTCCCGGTCTTCAGCCGCAAGCCGATCTTCGGGTACACCACGCTGGTCTACGCGACCCTGGGCATCGCGGCGCTGTCGATCGCGGTGTGGGCGCACCACATGTACGCCACCGGCGCGGTGCTGCTGCCGTACTTCTCCTTCATGACCTTCCTGATCGCGGTCCCGACCGGCGTGAAGTTCTTCAACTGGATCGGCACCATGTGGCGCGGCCAGCTGACGTTCGAGACACCGATGTTGTTCTCCGTGGGCTTCCTGGTGACCTTCCTCTTCGGTGGTCTGTCGGGCGTCATCCTGGCGAGCCCGCCGCTGGACTTCCACGTGTCGGACACCTACTTCGTGGTCGCGCACTTCCACTACGTGCTCTTCGGCACCATCGTGTTCGCCACCTTCGCGGGCATCTACTTCTGGTTCCCGAAGATGACCGGCCGCATGATGGACGAGCGTCTGGGCAAGTGGCACTTCTGGGCCACCATGGTCGGCTTCCACACCACCTTCCTGGTGCAGCACTGGCTGGGCGCGCAGGGCATGCCCCGCCGCTACGCCGACTACCTGCCGACCGACGGTTTCACCACGCTGAACACCATCTCCACGATCGGCGCGTTCATCCTGGGCGCCTCGACCCTGCCGTTCGTCTGGAACGTGTTCAAGAGCTACCGCTACGGCGAGGTCGTGACGGTGGACGATCCGTGGGGCTACGGCAACTCGCTGGAGTGGGCCACCAGCTGCCCGCCGCCGCGGCACAACTTCTACGAGCTGCCGCGGATCCGGTCCGAGCGGCCCGCGTTCGAGCTGCACTACCCGCACATGGTGGATCGCATGCGCGCCGAGGCCCACGTGGGCTGGGGCAGCAAGTCCCACGAGGTGCACGAGCTCGAGAAGGTGTCGAGCTAGTCACCGAAGCTCTCGCGGCGGTCGTCCCTCGGACGGCCGCCGCGTCGGTTTTACGGCCGGGCGGCTGTGGCTGTACGGCACCGCCCGGTGGCCGGGAGCGCGTGCACGGCTGAGACAATGGCCGAGCCCGTCGTGCGCCGGCGCGCCAGGTGAGTTCGCGAGAAACGGAGTTCCAGATTTGGCCGAGTCCGAGACGACCGTGCTGGTCACCGTCACCGGACCTGACAAGCCGGGTGTGACGTCGGTATTGCTGGCGGCGCTGTCGCGGCACGGGGTCGATCTGCTCGACGTCGAACAGGTGGTGATCCGGGGCCGCCTCACCCTCGGGGTGCTGGTGACCTCGCCCGCCGATCCGGAGGGCTTGCAGGACCAGCTCGAGGACGCCATGGCGACCGTCGGCATGGAGGTCGGGGTGGAGATCGGCGCGAACTCCGTCGCCGGTGCCCGGCTGTCGACGCACGCGGTGGTGGTGCTGGGCAGTCCGGTCACAGCGAAGGCGTTCAGCTCGATCGCCCGGGAACTGGCGGGACAGGGCGTCAACATCGATGCCATCCGCGGTATCGCCGACTACCCGGTCACGGGCCTGGAACTGATGATCACCGTGCGGCCCGGCGATCCCGCCGCGGAGACCCGGCTGCGCACCGGGCTGGCCGAGGTGGCCGCCCGCCGCAACGTCGACGTGGCCGTCGAGCGCGCGGGCCTGGCCCGGCGGGCCAAGCGGCTGATCGTCTTCGACGTCGACTCCACCCTGATCCAGGGCGAGGTGATCGAGATGCTGGCCGCGCACGCCGGTGTCGAGGACGAGGTGCGCGCGGTCACCGAGGCCGCCATGCGCGGCGAACTGGATTTCGCCGAATCGCTGCGGCAGCGGGTGGCGACGCTGGCCGGGCTGGACGCCACGGTGATCGACGAGGTCGCCGACACCATCGAACTCACCCCCGGGGCCCGCACCACCATCCGGACGCTGCGCCGGCTCGGGTTCCGCTGCGGTGTCGTCTCCGGCGGTTTCCGTCAGGTGATCGAGCCGCTCGCACACGAACTCGAACTCGATTTCGTGCAGGCCAACACCCTGGAGATCGTGGACGGCAAGCTCACCGGCAAGGTGATCGGCGAGATCGTCGACCGTCCCGGCAAAGCGGTGGCGCTGCGCCGGTTCGCCGCCGACGCCGGGGTCCCGATGGAACAGACGGTCGCGGTCGGCGACGGCGCCAACGACATCGACATGCTCAACGCCGCCGGGCTGGGGATCGCCTTCAACGCCAAGCCCGCGCTGCGCGAGGTCGCCGATGCCGCCCTGTCGCACCCGTTCCTGGACGCCGTGCTGTTCATCCTCGGGGTGACCCGCGAGGAGGTCGAGGCCGCCGACGCCCGCGACGGCCTGCTGCGCCGCGTGCCCCTGCACTGATGACGGCCGAGTTCCCCGCCCCCGCGACCCCGTCCGGCGTCTCGCCGTCACCCGCCGGAATCGGGCAGGCCGCCGCATCGGCCCCGGAGTCCGGGAGCGCCCCCGGATCCGACGACCCGGCCGCCTTCCGAGCCCGGCACGCCGAACTGGCCCGAGGCTACGGCGGTGGCGGTGATCCCGCCGATCCGGCGCTGGTCCAGGCCATGCAGATGGTGTTGCACATCCCCAAGAACGGCGATCAGCCCCGCCGCAGCGACCTGCTGGCCGCCGCCGCGACGGCCGCGGTCGCGCTGTGCCTGGATCCCCGGGTCGGCCTGGACGGTGTCTGGGAGCAGCGCTATCTGACCTGGAAACGGTCCCGCATCCGCAAGGTGGCCCGGCGTGCCCGCGGCGCGCAGTGGCTCGCGGCCGCCGAGGTCGACGGGGTCACCGTCGAGGTGAACGGCGCTCAGGCGCGAGCGCTGGTCCCCGGGCCGGTCGGCGCGGTGGACCCGCGGATCCGGCGGCTCCAGATCGGCGGCACCGATCTGGAACACGACGAGCCGGGCCCGCCGGATCCCACGGTGCCGGTGCTCTGGATCGATGCCGATCTGGGCATGACCGTCGGCAAAGCCGCCGCACAGGTCGGGCACGCGAGTATGTTGCTGGCCGGGGCACTGTCGGTGGACGCGGCGTTCGCCTGGTCCCGGCAGGCTCTGCGGTGTTCGGTGCGCGAGGCCACCGGCGAACAGTGGGCGGCCCTGTGCCGGCGGGTCCGGGAGGGCACCGCGACCGCGGTCCGGGACGCCGGATTCACCGAGGTCGCACCGGGTTCGATGACGGTCATCGCGGTTCCGGCCGCGCGTCCGCCCGAAATCCCGGATCCTGACACGACATCCATTCCGCTCGAGAGCGACCGATGACACAGACCACACGAACCGACCGAGTTGACGGTGGACCCGGCGGGTCGGCAAAGATATACCCCGTGCCGCAACCGGATCCCGATCTGCTCATAGATTTCAACGAGGTCACCGTCCGGCGTTCGGGCCACACCCTGGTCGGTCCGGTGACCTGGCAGGTGGAGCTCGACGAACGCTGGGTGGTGCTGGGCCCCAACGGCGCCGGCAAGACTTCCCTGCTCCGCATGGCCGCCGCCGAGATGTACCCCACCTCGGGTGCGGCGATCCTGCTGGGCGAGAAGCTGGGCCGCGTCGACATCAACGAGCTACGCCCTCGCATCGGCCTGTCCTCCGCCGCGGTCGCGGCCCGGGTACCGCTGGACGAGAAGGTCAGCGATCTGGTGGTTTCTGCGGGTTACGCGGTGCTGGGCCGCTGGCGTGAGCGCTACGACGACGTCGATCTGGATCGCGCGGTCGACATGCTGGAGAGCCTGGGCGCCGAACATCTGTCCGATCGCGCCTACGGCACCCTCTCCGAGGGTGAACGCAAGCGGGTGCTGATCGCACGGGCCCTGATGACCGATCCGGAACTGCTGCTGCTCGACGAGCCCGCCGCCGGTCTCGATCTGGGCGGGCGCGAGGAACTGGTGGAGAAACTCGGCGATCTGGCCGCCGACCCGGACTCGCCCGCCACCGTGCTGGTCACCCACCACGTCGAGGAGATCCCCCCGGGCTTCACCCACGGCCTGCTACTCAAGGAGGGCAGTGTCGTCGCGCAGGGCCTGCTGGAGGACGTGCTGACCGCGGAGAACCTCAGCGAGGCCTTCCACCAGTCCATCGCGCTGGACCGCATCGACGGCCGCTACTTCGCCCGGCGCTCGCAGCGCTTCGGCCGCCACCGCAGCCGCTGACCCGGCCGCGGGCCCCGAACGGGCGCCATCGCGCGCCGGTTATGGTGCGAGGGTGAGTGAGATCATTGCCCGAGCCGAATCGCCTGCCGCGCCCAAGGACGCGTCCACGGTGATCCTGGTCCGGGAGGGCGCTTCCGGACCCGAGGTGTTTCTGCAACGGCGGGTCGACGGCATGGCGTTCGCCGCCGGGGTCACGGTGTTCCCGGGCGGTGGGGTGGACGCCTCCGACAGTACGGCCGACATCGGCTGGACCGGGCCCGACGCGGCCTGGTGGGGGCAGCGTTTCGGGGTCGGCACCGATCGGGCGCGGGCACTGGTGTGCGCGGCGGTGCGGGAACTGTTCGAGGAATGCGGCGTGCTGCTGGCGGGACCGACCGCCGACACCGTCGTCTCCGACGCCGAAACCTATCGCGCGGCCCGGGAGCAGGTGGAACGCCGCGAGGTGACCCTCGGCGAATTCCTGTCCCGGGAACGCCTGGTGCTGCGGGCGGATCTGCTGCGGCCGTGGGCGAACTGGATCACCCCGGAGGTCTCCGCACGCCGCTACGACACCCGGTTCTTCGTGGCGCTGCTGCCGGCCGGGCAGCAGGCCGACGGCGCCACTTCCGAGGCCAGCGAGGTGCGGTGGACGACGCCCGCCGCCGTGCTGGACAGCTGGCGGGCCGGGGCCGACGAACTGCTCGGTCCCACCTGGACCCAGCTCGTCGCGCTGGACGGATTCGCTTCCGCCGCAGACCTGTTCGCCGCCGATCGGGTGATCGAGCCGGTGCTGCCGGTGGTCGAGGAGGAGGGTGGGCGGATCAACCTGTCCTTCCCGAATTGCGCCGCCTACTACGCCGATCTGCCCGCGGCGCACCGGCGCTGGTAGTAGTAGACCCGTGACCTCTGATCTGGTGGCGGGCAGCGCCGAATTCGTGAGCGTGGACCGGCCCGAGGCCGGCATCGCCGTGCTGCGCCTGGCACGGCCGCCGATGAACCTGATCGACGCCCAGGCGACCTTCGAGCTGTCCGAGGCCGCGCGGCGGCTCGGTGCGGACGAGTCGGTCGCCGCGGTCGTGGTGTACGGGGACGAGCGGGTGTTCAGCGCCGGCGACGATCTCGCCGAGGCGGCCCGGCTGACGGTCGAACAGGCGCGGGCGATGGCCGAGGACGTGCAGGCGGCGCTGGGCTGCCTGGCCCGGCTGCCGCAGCCGACGGTGGCCGCGATCAGTGGCTACTGCCTGGGTGCCGGGCTGGAACTGGCGCTGGGCGCGGATCGCCGCATCATCGGCGACAACGTGAAACTGGGTTTGCCGCAGATCCGATCGGGGCTGCTGCCGCTGGCGGGAATCCGCCGGTTGAGCCTGTTGATCGGACCCGCGGCGGCGAAGGATCTGGTGTACTCCGGCCGGTTCGTCGAGCCGGCCGAGGCGGCCGCGCTGGGCCTGGTCGACGAGGTGGTCGCGCCCGACGACGTCTACGCCGCGGCATTGCGCTGGGCCCGCCGCTTCGCCGGTGGGCCGCGGCTCGCGCTGGCCGCCGCGAAACGGGTGTTCGAGGCCGGTCCGCACGGCGCCGATCGCGCGCGCGTGGAGTGGGCCGAGCTGTTCGGAACCGAGGACCGCAGCATAGGAACACGTTCCTATTTGGCCGCTGGTCCCGGGTCCGCCGAATTCTCGGGTCGCTGATAGCGGCGATTTTGACGCTCGAGTAAGGTTGGCCACCATGACCGGACGCCCCGACGATCCCGCGCCCAACCCGCACGCCACCGAAGCACAGGTGCAGGCCGCTCTCGCGGACAACAAGCTCGCCCAGGTGCTGTATCACGACTGGGAGGCCGAAACCTACGACGACAAGTGGTCGATCTCCTATGACGAGCGCTGTATCGCTTACGCGCGCGGGCGTTTCGACGCGGTGGCGCCGAATGCGCGGTTGCCGTACGAGCGGGCGCTGGAACTCGGCTGCGGCACCGGTTTCTTCCTGTTGAACCTGATGCAGTCCGGCATCGCGAAGTCGGGTTCGGTCACCGATCTGTCTCCGGGCATGGTCCGGGTGGCCACCCGCAACGCCGAGCACCTGGGTCTCGATGTGGACGGCCGCGTCGCCGACGCCGAGACCATCCCGTACGACGACGAGACCTTCGACCTGGTGGTCGGACATGCCGTCCTGCACCACATTCCGGATGTCGAACTGGCGCTGAAGGAATGCCTGCGGGTGCTGAAGCCGGGCGGCCGTTTCGTGTTCGCGGGCGAGCCGACCACCATCGGCAACATCTACGCGCGCCGGCTGGGCCAGGTCACCTGGAAGGTCACCACCGAGGTCACCAAGTTGCCGTTCCTGCAGGGCTGGCGTCGCCCGCAGGAGGAACTCGACGAGTCCTCCCGCGCCGCGGCCCTGGAGGCGGTCGTCGACCTGCACACCTTCGATCCGGCCGAGCTCGAGGCCATGGCCACCCGCGCCGGCGCCGTCGGGGTGCGGGCCGAGACCGAGGAATTCGCCGCCGCGCTCTGGGGCTGGCCGGTGCGCACCTTCGAGGCCGCGGTTCCCGCCGAGAAGCTCACCTGGCGCTACCGCCTGACGATGTACCGAGCCTGGCTGGGCCTGAGCTGGCTGGACGAGAACGTCATACGCCGCTTGGTGCCCCGGCGGTTCTTCTACAACGCCATGCTCACCGGCGTGAAGCCGGGCGCTTCCGGCAAGTAGTGGGGTATCGGTTCTCGCGGGGTGAGGTCGACTATCTGGGCAGTCCGGCCGGGGTGGCCGCGCTGGCCGAGGTCGATCGGCTGTCCCTGACGCCGAAAAGCTCTGTGCGGGATACCGAACAGGTGCGGCGGGCCTTCGGGGAGCGGACCGGAGCACTGGTCGAGACGGTCCGGTTGCGACGGCGGGCGGTCGTCAAACTG
The DNA here is from genome assembly GCF_020176955.2 of Nocardia sp. alder85J. Lineage (GTDB taxonomy): Bacteria > Actinomycetota > Actinomycetes > Mycobacteriales > Mycobacteriaceae > Nocardia. The sequence continues at coordinate 36,973 of NZ_JAIUCZ020000006.1, read as the reverse complement.
CCTGGGGCGCAACACTGGCTGTTCGATGACGACGCGCTGCAACAGGCCACGCCCGCGACCGTGGCCCGGCATCGAGCCCGGCGGCTGGCCGGGCGGCCGGTACACGACGTCACCTGTTCCCTCGGTGCGGAACTGGCCGCGCTGCACCGGGTCTGCCCGGCGGTGCTGGGCAGCGATCTGGACGAGGTGCGGCTGGCGATGGCCGCGCACAATCTCGCGGACGCGCCGAACGTCCTGCTGGCTCGCGCCGACGCGCTGGCACCGTGCAGTTCCGGCACCGTGGTGATCGCCGATCCGGCCCGCCGCGCCGACGGCCGCCGCACCTACGATCCGGCGAAACTGCAACCGCCACTGCCCGATCTGATCGACGCGTACCCGGGCCGGGAGCTGGTCGTGAAGTGCGCGCCCGGAATAGATTTCGACAGTTTCCTGGTGCGGCCCGGCGGCGGTGCGCCGCCCGGCGGGCTGAGCTGGCACGGTGAGGTCGAGGTGGTGTCGCTGGACGGTTCGGTGCGCGAGGCGTGCCTGTGGCCGTCCGGACTCGGCGAGCCCGGTGTGACCCGCCGCGCCTCGGTACTGGCCGGTGACGGCTCGGGCTGGTCGCTGACCGACGCGGAGCCCGACGACATCCCGGAGCGCGCGCCCGGCGACTGGATCGTCGATCCGGACGGCGCGGTGGTGCGAGCCGGGCTGGTCCGGCACTACGCGGCGAAACACGGCCTGTGGCAGCTGGATCCGCGCATCGCCTATCTCACCGGGAACACGGTGCCCGATGGCGTGCGCGGATTCCACATCCTGGACCGGTTCGACTTCCGGGAGAAGGCGCTGCGCGCCGAGTTGCACCGCCGCGACTGCGGGCCGCTGGAAATCCTCACCCGCGGTGTGGATCTCGATCCGGATGCGCTGCGCGCCCGGGTCAAACCACGCGGCGGTACGCCGTTCACCCTGGTGGTGACCAGGATCGGCGCCACCCCGACGGTCTTCCTCTGCGAAACTCCGCCGGTACCACGCTGATTCGCCGGTGGTACGGCTACGCCTCCGGTTTGAAGGCGTATACCTCGCCGATTCGGGTGGTGACCACGACCTCGCCCCTGGCGCCGATCGCGGTGCCCACCGTGGTGCCCTGGGCGTCGGGCAGGACCGCGGAGGCGACGGTGGCGCCGGTGTGGGTGTCGAAGGTGACCAGGTTGAGCCCGGTGCCGATGGAGGCGACCACGTAGCCGGTGTCGCCCCCGGTCTGCACCGGGCGGCCGCGCAGCTGGAGATCCTTGCGCTCCCAGGCGATCTCTACGTTGTCGCCGTGGTCGCGCAGCGCCACCAGGTGGCCGTCGTCGCCGCCGGGGATGAGCAGGCCGTCGGCGGCGGAGATCGCGCCCATCGGCGCGAAGCCCAAGGGCTGCACCCATTTCCGATGGCCGTCACCGGCGTCGAGGGCGAGCAGGGCGCCGCCGTTGTCGCCCACGTAGACGGTCTTGCCGTCGGCGGACAGCGTGGGGCTGGTGGCGCTGCCGTCGGTCAGCAGGTCGGCGCTCCAGTCCTGGCGGATCACCTTGTCCGCGTAGCGCAGGGCCACCAGCGATGCCGTCGCCGACCCCGGCCGCCACACCGTCACGTAGAACCGGCCCGAACCCTGGTCGACCGCCGACACGTTCGCGACGGGACAGTGCGGCCAGCCGAAGGTGCAGTCGTCGATACCCTGGCCGTCCGGCGGGCGCGGCAGATCGGGCAGCTTCATGTAGTCGGGCTCGCCCAGCAGCTGATAGGTGGACGCCACCCGGTCGCCGGTCTGCCGGTCGAGCACGTCGACCTGGCCGAGCTGACTGACGGTGAGCACCCGGCCGTCGCCGGTGAACTGCACGGACACCGGCACCCCGGCGACCGGGGTGCGCCAGCGCGGCTGCCCCATCTGGGTGAACGAGTTCACCCCGCCGTTGTCCCCGAGGTAGACATTGGCGGCGCCGTCGACCGAGGAGGTGGTCGCGATCGCGTCCGGCCCCAGCACATTGCAGAAACGCTTACGGCCGGTGAGCATCTGGAACGAGAAGACCGAACCGGTGAGACCCGGATTGCCGGTGCAGTCGTTGCCGGTGCGCGTGGTGACGAACAGCTGCCCGTCCGAACTCACGGTGGTGGCCGACGTGATCGGGCCGCCGACCGGCCGCGACCAGCTGAGGGTGAGATGTCGTGAACCGGAGACCGGACTGGTGGCGCTGTTGCGGGAATCGTGGAACGCCGAGGGCCACCCCGTGCCGGGGCCCACCGACAGATCCTCCCGGCCGCCGCTGCACGCGGTGAGGGCCAGCAGGCCGATCGCGCTCAGCGCGGCCGCGCGGACACTCCCGCGCCACACCGACGGCCGAATCCGGGCCGCGCTCGGTTCTTCGGCATCCCCTGCACGCCGGTCGTGCTCGCTGTGCTCGGGTCGCCGGCTGCTGTTACGCACCTGACTGTGCTCCCTCTGCTGGTACGGGCCTGCATGACACTAGTCCTCCCGGCCGACACCGCGGCCGCCTGCCTCACCCCGGCGCCGGTTCGCCGGATTTCCGGGCGGCCACGAGGGCGGGGCGCGTTCGCGGGTGTGGCGAACGTACCCTGATAGCTCACGGCCGACACCGCGGGAAGGACGCCGCGGATCAAGATACAGTCGCCCGAGGGACACGAGGAGCAGTTCGTGACGAGCATGTGGGGCGCACCGTTGCGCGCACGGTGGCGGGGTTCACGTCGGCGGGATCCGGAACAGGCCCGATTCCTGACGGTGGCGTCGCTGCGGTGGGTGCTCGCCAATCGGGCGTACACGCCCTGGTACCTGGTCCGCTACTGGCGGCTGGCGAAGTTCCGGCTGGCCAATCCGCACATCGTTCTGCGCGGCATGGTGTTCCTGGGCAAGCGCGTGGAGGTGCACGCGACGCCCGAACTGGGCCGCATGGAGATCGGCCGGTGGGTGCACATCGGCGACGGCAACGCCATCCGCTGCCACGAGGGCTCGCTGCGCATCGGCGACAAGGTCGTGTTCGGCAAGGACAACGTGGTGAACACCTACCTCGACATCGAGATCGGTGAGTCCACCCTGGTCGCCGACTGGTGCTACATCTGCGATTTCGACCATCGCATGGACGATGTCACGATGCCGATCAAGGATCAGGGCATCGTCAAGAGCCCGGTCCGGATCGGCCCGGACACCTGGATCGCGGCGAAGGTGACGGTGCTGCGCGGCACCCGGGTCGGCCGCGGCTGTGTGCTGGGCGCCCACGCGGTCGTGCGCGGCGACATCCCCGACTTCGGCATCGCGGTGGGGGCGCCGGCCAAGGTGGTCAAGAACCGCAAGCAGGCCTGGGACGACGCGGCGGCGGAGCGCGCGCGGCACGAGGCGGCGCTGGCGGACATCGCGCGCAAGAAGGCCGGGATCGCCGCGGGCTGAGCCGCGGCGCACACATCACCCACCGGGGCCGCACCCTTCTCCGGAGCGCGGCGGGGGCGATTGTCGGTGGCAGCCGGTACGGTCGGCCGCATGATTCGCTACGCCGCTCTGCTCCGCGGGATCATGCCCACCAATCCGAACATGCGTGGCGAGAAGCTGCGCGGTGTGCTGTCGGGGCTCGGGTTCGATGCCGTCGGTTCGGTGCTCACCAGCGGGAATCTGGTCTTCGGTTGCACCGAGACCGATGTGCCCGCCCTGGAGTCGCAGATCCAGCAGGCGTTGCGGGCCGAACTCGGCATCGCCGGTGGCACTCTCGTGCGCAGCCGGGCCGAGTTGCAGGCGCTGGTCGACGCGGCCCCGTTCGGGGACCGCACCCACGGCCGCGGCAGCTATCTCACCGTCACGTTCGTCAAGGACGGTGATCCGGGCCCGCCGTCGCGTCCACTCCCGAAGGAATTGACCTCGGTGGTGAACGTTCTCGGTTACGACCCGGGGGCCCGCGCGGTGCTCGCCGTCATCGACAACACCGCCGGGAGTACGCCCAATCACATGGCGTGGCTGGAAACCATGTACGGCAAGGACATCACCACGCGCACCTGGCTGACCGTGCAGAAGGTGCTGGCCAAGCTGTAGCGGGGCCGGCCGGGCCCGAGGGCGCGGCCGAAGGCGAGATGCCAGGGAATCGGGGCACCCACCAGTACTGTTCGATACGCTTCTGCTATGACGACCCGGCAGGGGAGGCTTCGGCATGTCCGTTCCAGGTTTTCTCGTGCGATCAACGGCTCTTGCGCGACTTGCGGTTCCGATCCGGCTCGCGGTACTGGCCGGCCTCGTGGCGGCGCTGCTCGCGGTGCCCACTGTCACGGCGACGGCGCAACCGGCGCCGTCACTGCTGAACAGCCCCAAGACGATTCATCGCAACAGCGGCGGATCCGTGCGCCAGGTGGTGCTCGACGCGCCTGTGCCCGCGCCGGGCGGCGCTTCCGGTGATCCAGGTCGCGCGGCCATCGCGCACGCCGGAGATGTCGCGCAACTGTTCGGATCCCGGGTGGCGGCGGCACTCACGGTGGATCGGGTATCGCGCCGCGGCACCGGCAACACCGTCCGGCTGACGCAGTCCGTCGATGCGATCCCCGTCTACGGTGGCGGTGTCGCACTGGCGTTGAAGGCCGACGGTGCGCTGCTCTCGGCCACCGGGGCGCTGGCCGAGCAGACCGCGGGGGCCTTCCCGGCCGGTGCGGCCGCGCCGACCGCCGCCGCCCGTGGCGCCGCCCTCGCCGAGGCGGCCGAACTCGCGAAGGCCGAGGCGGCCGCGGTGCGGGTCCGGTCCGAGGCGCCGACCTGGTACGACCCGGGCCTGTCCGGCAGCGGTCGCAGCGAGCACGCGGCCCGCCCGGCCTACCGGTTCGATCTGGCCGTCGGTGACGGTGCGTGGCGAGTGTTCGTGGCCGCCACCGATTCCCGGACCGTACTGGACGCCTGGAAGACCGAGGAGAGTGTGCTGCGGGTGATCTGCGACGCGGATTCCGGCGGCGACGAGATCCGGCTCGACATCCCGTGCGGTGGGGTGGGCAGTTATCCGGTGGTACGTACCGAGGGCGGTCCGCCGGTGACCGACGAGAACGACGCGAACCAGGTCTACGACTGGATCGGCGATACCGACGCGTTCTACCGCCGCTATACCGGACTCGACGATCTCACCCGCTTCATCGGTATCGACGCCCGCGACAGCAACGGCACAGCGCTGCGTGCGGTCGTCCGGGTATGTGTCACCACCTGCCCCTACCAGAACGCCTACTGGTCCGACGGGGTGGGCTTCGTGATCGGCGCACCGGTGCTGGCCATCGATGTCGTCGCGCACGAACTGACCCACGGTGTCACCGAGAAGACCAGCGGCCTGGACTATCTCAACGAATCCGGCGCGATCAACGAGTCCATGTCCGACATCTTCGGTGAATTCACCGAACTCACCACCGAGCGGATTCCCCACGACCCGAAGGACCGCTGGAAGGTCGGCAACGGGACCGAGGTGGGGGTCATCCGCGACATGCGGTCGCCGAGCACGGGTCCGGGGCATCAGCCGGAGATCTATCGCGGACCGGGCTGGGTCCCGGCGACCTATTCCGATCACAACCGCGTCCCGGACCGCGGTGGCGCGCACACCAATAGCGGGGTCGGCAACAAGCTCGCCTACCTGATCACGGACGGGGACACCTTCAACGGGCGCACGATCCGTGGCCTCGGCATCCGCAAGGCCGCGGCGCTCTACTGGACCGTGCAGAACCAGCTCTATCCCAGCGCCGACTACCCCGCCCTCGCCGCGACCCTGATGACCGCCTGCCGCGACGCGGTCGTGGACATACTCGCGGGCCTCACCACCGCCGATTGCACTCAGGTGCAGACGGCGATAGCCGCGGTACAAATTCCGGTCGCCGCCGAAAAGGCGTGAATCGAATATTCGGAATTACGCGAGTGAATATTTTCGGGCTTGGCAGTGGTGCGGGGTGCTGTTAGCATTGGCCGCGCGAACCGGGATCGGGCCTCCGGAATTCTAGGGAGTTACGGTTCGTCTTCGAATCCCGGTGCGGGTTTCGATGGTCATGATGAAAAGGCTCTCATTCAAACCAGGGGAGAGCTGCAGGGGAGAAGGGGTGTTGTTCGTGCAATTTTTCGAAGGCCGTCTTTTCAAGCTGGAGCGGGATACCAGGCATCTCCGTGAGGACATGGTGGCGCTGAAAACGGAGACCGACACCCGGATCGGCGGGCTGGAAGTCCGGGTGGCAGACCTGGAGTCGGTGTCCGGGGAGCGGTCCGACAAGATCCTGAACGAGTTCCGCCTGGTCCACGGCCAGCTCGGCGGGTTGACCAGTGACGTCGGCGGCTTGAAAACCGAGGTCGATTATATCAAGGGCGATGTCGATATCCTCAAGGAGGAGGTCGCCAACGTCAAATATGAAATCAATGGCGTAAAGGCTGAGATCGGTCAGATCAATACTCGTATGGGCGTTCACGAGGGGATACTCGCCGAGCATTCGTCGATACTGCGAGAACATTCTGTGCTGCTGAAGGAGATTCTCGGACGACTCCCGGCGAAGGCGCCGGAGCCGGAGCCCGTGGAGAGTGAGCCATTCCGGGTAAGCGGCGTGTCGGGCGCTCACGCTGTGCGGCGGTGTTCGAGTTGGAGCAGTACCAGTGCGGCGGCGGTGATGGCGCCGATTCGCCACGGGCACAGCGTGACTCGGCGAAGAGCTTTGAAAGTGGTTTTGAGCAGCGCGTTTCCGCGCTCGCCGAGGGCTCTGCGGGTGTTGTGAGCCTTGTTGGCGGTCTTGTGTTCCTCGGTGAGCGTCCCGCCGGCCGGGGTCTTGGTCGCGGTGGTGATCAGCGGGGCTTGTCCTTCGTAGCCGAGATCGCCCAGCACAGCAAGGTCGTGGCTGGTCCAGCCGGTGAACGCATCATGCACACCCTCGTGGGTACGCAACGCTTTGGTGTCGTGTTCGCGGCCGGGCCGCACGTCGGAAGTCCAGATCGGAAATCCGTCGGGCACCGTCACGACCTGCACGTTCCCGCCGTGGTGGCGGTGTTTGCCGGACCACCACAGATCGACGCGGCGACCGCTGGAACTGCCCTTGCGCAGGGTCGGTCCGGGTTCGCTGATCCGATCGGTTTCGATAAGCGTGCCATCGACCGAAACATGCTCGTGCCCAGCCAGATACGCCTCCCATAACGCCTGCCCGAGGTCGGGTGCCTGGTCGGCGAGCACGTCGATCCCTTCGTGAAGGTAGGCGTAGCAGGTGGATTTACCGATGCCGTGATCGACGGCGAGCTGGCTGACACGAACAGCGTCGAGGAACCAGCGGAGCACGAGAACGGCCTGGTCAAAGCAGCACAGCGCCCGCCGCCCCGCACGAGTGCCCCGGCGACGGCGTTCGGTTTCGAGCAGGCTGGTCAAGCGTTCGACAGTGGGCTCGGAGACCGGCAGGACGGCTGTGTATGTCACACTCATGGGGCGCGGAGTTCCTATGAAGTTGTCTTCTTGGTCGAAACAACCTCTACCAGGCACTCCGCGCTTTCACGTTGCACCCCAACACGTTCCGGCGTGTCACCAGGTCAAGCCGCCGCAGCCACCCTTACCCGGAATGGCTCAGTGTCCGAGGGGAGCTCTGAGGGTGACCGCGGCCAGATCGCCGATGGAGGCGCGGGTGCAGCGGTTGGAGGACGCGGCCGACCGATGGCATGCGGGCATCCTCGAGGAGTTCGGCATCCTGCACGGCGAACTCCAGGGCCTGCGCGGGGATGTCACCGCGCTCGGGCACGAGATGAAATCCGGCACCACCATGCTGGAGCGGATTGTCGGCCTGCTCGCGCCGCGGAGATAGCGATATCGTGGCGGTCCCGGAACGACCGGGGCCGCTACCGAATTCTCACCGATCCGATTCCATGGCCGCCCGCAGGATGTCGTGCTCCAGCGGTGCACCGGGCAACGGGTGCGCCGCCTCGGTACGCAGGCCGTCCAGCAGTATCGCCACGTGCCGGCGCCATGCCTCGGGGGCGCGGTGCCGCACACCGTCGGTGGCGCGCACCACCGACCAGAGCATCAGCCCGATATCGGTGACATCGACATCGGGCCGCAGTGCACCGGCCGCCTGGACCCGGGCGATCAACTCGTGGAACAGCACCTGCCCGCGACGCTTCGCTTGCTCGATCCGGCTGCCCGCGGGCAGCGGGCGCACGCAGACGTCCGTGAAACCCCGGTCCGTGGCCTGCAATTCGGCCATCGTGATCAGGTGCTGCACGAGCCCGGTCCACGGATCGGCCGCGGCCAGCGCAACCTCCGCGCTCCGCACCGACTCCTCGACGCGCTCCAACTGCGTCTCATCGATCAATTCGTCGCGGGTGGGGAAGTGGTTGTACAAGGTGCCGATGCTGACACCCGCCTCGCGCGCCACCGCGTTCAGTGACGCGTCCAAACCGTCGGCTGCGAACCGCCGCCGCGCGGCGGTCAACACCTTCTCCCGGTTGTCCCGGGCATCGCGGCGGCGCGGCCGCGACACGAGATCCACCATCCAGCCAGCCTAACAACGCGACGCGTGGCCCTGCTCCGGCTCGACTTCCCGCTAAGTCGAGTGCATACTCAACTTGAGTACCCTCTCGATTTAGGTTGGAAGGATCAGACATGCCCCATCTGGCACTGTTCGGCGCCGGTCCCGCGCTCGGCCTGTCGGTTGCTCGCCGCTTCGGGCGAGCCGGTTTTGCCGTGACACTGATCGCACGGAACAAGGGCACGCTGGAACAGTTGCGCGACACCCTCATTGCCGAGGGTGTCACCGCGGATGTGCTCTACGCCGATCTGGTGGAGGACGCGCAACTCGACGCCGCGATCGCGGAACTCCGGGTCCGCCACGGGGTTCCGGATGTGGTGCTCTACGGTCCGGGCGACGTGGCCCGGCTGCCGGTGGACGCGCTGTCCCTGGATGTGGACACCCTGCGGACCTGGCTGCCCCTGCATCTGCTGGCCCCGGTCCGCATCGTGCACGCGCTGCTGCCCGGCATGGTCGAGCGCGGCTCCGGCGCGGTGCTCATCGCACAGGGCATTTCGGTGCGGGATCCGCAGGCGGCATTGGCCAGCGTGAGTGTGCCCAGTTCCGGGCTGCTCAACTACCTGCACTCGATCGACGAACAGGTGCGAGAGCGTGGGGTGCGGGTGGGCAGTCTGCTCATCAGCAGGCTGATCGAACGCAGCGCGGCCCAGATCCTGTTCGACTCCGGACATTTCGCGTCGGTCGAGCAGAACGAACTGCCACGTGTCCACCCGGACGAACTGGCCGAGGAGTTCTTCGCCATGGCCACCACGAATGCGGAGGTGGGCAGGGCCGCTTAGGCCGCTGTGCGAAAGTCGCTCAACACGAAGCCCTCCGAGGCTGTCCGGCCTCGGAGGGCTTCACGGTATTCGTCCCGACGACTGCCGGGGGGCGGTCATGCCGCGCGTTGTTCGGCCCTGGGGACGGTCTTGGACTGCCGGTCCGCCTCCTGGAAACCGGGCCGCCCGGTGCCGATGAAGGCGATCAGCCAGGACGCCACCGCGACGAACCTGTTGCGGAATCCGACCAGATAGAACAGGTGCACCGCCAGCCAGGTGAGCCAGGCCAGCGTGCCGGTGAACTTCACCTTGTCGCTGAGCTTGGTGACCGCGCTGAACCGGCTGATCACCGCCATGGAACCCTTGTCCCGGTAGCGGAACGGCGTGCCGGGCTGCTTCTTGCGGCGGATGATGTCGGCGACGTGCCGGCCCTCCTGCATTGCCGTCGGCGACTGGCCCGGATAGCCGTTGAGCGAGGTCATATCGCCGATGGCGTAGATATCGGCGTGCCCACCGGCGGTGCAGTCCTGGTTGATGAGCAGCCGCCCGGCCCGGTCGGTCGCACACCCGGTGACCTCGGCCAGCAGCTTCGCGAAGCCACCTGCCTGCACGCCCGCCGACCAGACCACGGTCTCGGCGGCGATCAGCCGCTCCACGCCGTCCTTGCTCTTGACCGTCACCTTGCCACCGTCGATATCGGTGACGAAGGTGTCCAGCAGCACGTCGACGCCGTTGTTGCTCAACGACTTCAGCGCGTACTCGGACAGGCTGCCGCCGAACGGGGGCAGCACCGCGCCCGCGCCCTCGACCAGGGTGACCGAAACGTCCTTGTGGTAGTGCCGTTTCGACAGTTCCTTCAGCTGCCCGGCCACCTCCACGCCGGTCGGGCCCGCACCCACCACCACGAAGCTCAGCAGTCGCTTCCGGGTCTCCGGATCTGCCGACGCGGCCTCGTCGAACACCCTCTTGATCTGGGTGCGCAGTCGCTCGGCATCGTCGACGGTCTTCAGGGAGTACGTCTTCTCGGCGAAATCGTCACGGCCGAAATAGGACTGGCTGGCACCCGTGGCGGCGATCAACGACGAGTACCGGATCTTGCGCGGTCCCTCGGGTGTCTCGTATGTGAGGACGGCGGCGTCGGCGTCGATGTCGACGACGGTGCCCAGCCGCACATCGGCGTTGCGATGCCGGCGACCCTCCAGGATGTCCGCGATCGGCGGTGCGATGTCGCCGGCGGGCAGCACGCCCGTGGCAACCTGATACAGCAGTGGCTGGAACAGGTGTTCCGGCGTGCTCGAGATCAGGACATAGTTCACCTTCGATTTGCTCAGTTGCTTCGCGGCGGCGAGTCCGCCGAAGCCCGACCCTACGATGACCACATCAGTGGTCTCGATGCTGTGCTGGACCCGCAGATCCTCGTCCACTGTGACCTCCTCCTTCTCTCATTAGTAAACGCGATTCGGAAACTGGCTGTTCCACGGGTCAGGGCGCATAATTTAGATGACTCTTATCTAGATCGCTCATGAATGGAGATCTCGATGGAACTGCGGCAGCTCGCCTACTTCGTAGCGGTGTGCGAGGAGCTCAGCTTCAGCAGGGCGGCCGCGCGGTGCTTCATATCGCAATCAGCTATCAGTCATCAGATCGCGCGGCTCGAGCATGATCTTGGCACGCAGCTCTTCGAGCGCTCCACGAGGTCCGTGGTTCCGACCGATGCGACCACTCGGCTACTTCCGCTTGCGAAGCAGATGCTGAGTCTGGAATCCGCCATCCGCGCTGCTGTCCGGGCATCCGGTCCGCGAATTCGCCTGGCTGCGAATATGTCCTTCGCAACCCGGTCGCTATCGGCGATCGCGGGTGCGCGGGCGGCTCATCCGGGGGCCGAGATCGAGTTCGTCATCAAGCCGTTCCGGCAGCGCATCGCCGCGGTCGCCGACGGCGATTGTGACATGGCTCTCATCCGGGGCAGTGTCGATCAACCCGGTCTGACCGTCGAACGACTGTGGGTGGAGGACCTGGTGATCGCGGTCTCGCGGGCGCACCCGCTGGCCGGGCGTCCGGCGGTGACGCTCGGCGAACTCGGTGGTTATCCACTGCTGCTGCCGCCGGAGCAGGAGCAGATCCTGCTGCACAACATCGTCCGCGCGGCCTACCTGCCCGGCCGGCCGGCGTACGGTCCGCCGATCCCGCCGGACCACACCGCGACGATGGAACTGGTCAATCGGCCCGATGCCTGGACGATTCTCTATGCCGACAGCGCCACCGAGGGCATCGCGACGCTCGAGTTGTCCGGCCGCCCGCTGCGGGTGCCGGTGTCGGCGGTGCTGCGCGCCGACGCGCGGCCGTCACCGATTCTGGACACCCTGCTGACCACGCTGCACGGTGTCCGCGCCGAGCCGCCCTCGGACGTCCCGGACGCCGGTGGTCAGGCGCAGGCGCCGACCGAGTAGCACCAGCCCAGCCAGCGCAGTCCGGCCGATTCGGAGGCGGAACCGGTGACCAGCGCGCTCGGCAGGTTGAACGGTGCGGCCGGGACCGCGCCCCCCGAGCCGGTGCCGATCGTGATCGCTTCCGCGCCGGGATATTCCGGCGCGAGCGGCACCGCGGCGACGACGGCGGGCGAGGCCGTCGCATCGACCGCGCCGACCGAGAGCATCCCGGTGAGCAGGGCTGCGGCGAGCAGGGTGACAGCGAAAGTTCGCATGGCGCTGTTCCTTTCCGAGCGGGTCGGGGACCCGCGGCACCCACATTCTGAAACGTCAACTATTCATATGTGTCGGTTTCGCGAAAATGACGGTGGCCCCGGTCGTCCGGACCGGGGCCACCGCGCTGTGTGCATCGATTATCGCAGAATCACCGGCAGGCGCCGGTGCCCGTTGGAGATGAAACTGGGCACCGTGCCAAGCTCCGCCGGATCCGCCGCGAGCCGCAGGTCCGGGAAGCGGGCGAACAGCGCCGGCAGCGCCACCGCCGCCTCCAGCCGGGCCAGCGGTGCGCCCAGGCAGAGATGGGCGCCGTAGCCGAATGCCAAGTGGTCCTTGCGGGTACGGCTCACGTCGAACTCCGCCGCGGTCTCGCCGTGCACCTTCGGATCGCGATTGGTGGCGGCGTAGGAGGCCAGGATCGGATCACCCTTGGCGATCGTCACCCCGTCGAGTTCGATGTGGTCGACGGCGTACCGCAGCGGCAGGTAGGCCACCGGCGCCTCGAAGCGCAGCGTCTCCTCGACCACGTCCTCCCAGTTCGCCTCGCCCGCTTCGACTTTCGCGCGCTGATCGGGGCGGGTGAGGAGCAGGTAGACGGCCTGGTCGAGCAGGTTCACCGTGGTCTCGTGCCCGGCGCTGATCACCAGTAGCAGCGTGTCGACCAGCTCCTGCTCGTTGAGCTGCGAGCCGTCCTCCTCGTCGCGGTACGAGATCAGCAGGCTGGTCATGTCGTCGCCCGGCGTCGCGCGGCGATAGGCCACCAGCTCGCCCAGGATCCGGTACATCTCCATGTAGTTGGCCTGGGACTGCTCCGGTGTGAGCGTGGTGTCGAAGATGCCGTCGACACAGCCGCGCAGGCCCGGATTCAGCTCCTCCGGAACGCCCATCAGCTCGGAGATCACCTGGATCGGCAGCGGATACGCGAAACCCTCACGCAGATCCGCGATCTCACCCTCCGGCGTGGCCGCCAGCGCGTCCAGCAGCGCGGTGGTGATCGCCTCGATCCGCGGCCGCAGCGCCTGGGTGCGGCGATGGGTGAAGGCCGGGGCCACCAGCTTCCGCAGCCGTTTGTGGTCGTTGCCGTAGGCGGTGAACATGTTGGTCACCGCCACCCACGGGAACAGCGGCCAGTCCTGCGGGATCTCGCCGTTGACGAAGGCCGGCCAGTGCTGCCGGGGGTCCTTCGACACCCGCGGATCCGCCAGCAGTTTCTTCAGCAGCTCGGCGTCGGTCACCGACCAGGCGCGCACGGCGCCGGGCAACTCCACCGGGGTCACCGGTCCGCGCTCGCGCAGGCGCTGCGCCTCGCCCTGGATATCGGTTCCGTGGGGATCCAGGACGAGAGGTTGTAGCTCCATCGGGTGGTTCTCCTCTAATACACGTGCAAGGGCGGAGTCGGTGGGAAGGTGACCGGCAGCGCGGCCAGGGCCCGATGGAAAGGCCCGGGGCGCCAGGTCAATTCGGCGGCGGGGACGGCCAACGTCAGTTCCGGCAGGGCGTCGAGCAGCTGATCGATGGCGTCCTGCACGATCAGGTAGGCCACCGAGCGGGCGGGGCAGGCGTGCGGGCCCACGCTCCACGCCAGATGCGAACGGTTGTCGGTGAATTCGCGCGCGCCCAGCGCCGGATCGTTGTTGGCGGCCGACATGCTGATCACCACCGGATGGTGGGCGGGCAGCCACACGTCGTCGATGAGGACCGGCTGCCGCGGGTAGCTCACGCAGTAGTTGGCCATCGGCGGGTCGGTGAACAGCACCTCGTCGAGCGCGTCGCGGGTGGACAGGCTGCCGCCGATGAGGCTGCCGGCGAAGCGGTCGTCGGTGAGGATCAGCAGCAGCGTATTGACGATGAGGTTCTGCTGCGGTTCGATGCCCGCGCCGTACAGGGTGACCAGCTGGTGGATCATCTCGGTGTCGTCGAGGTGGGCCGGATGTTGCAGCAGCCGGGTGGTGATGTCGTCACCGGGCTCGGCGCGTTTGCGGCCCACCAGCTCCAGCAGGGCGGCGACCATCATCTGGTTCACCTTTTCGGTGTCGGCACTCTCGAACATCAGCGCCATAGCCGTCGCGACCTGCTGGCCGATGTCCGGGGTGCAGCCGAGCATCCGGTTGAGCACCTCGAAGGTCAGCGGATAGGCGTACTGCGTGATCAACTCGACCGCGCCGGTGGTGCAGAAGGTATTGATCAGCGGGATCGCCGCCTGCTCGACGGTGCTGTGCAGTGCGTGCAGATCGACGCCGTTGATCGCGGCGACGTTGGCCTGCCGGAAACGGGTGTGGTCGGTGCCCGCGCTGCGCAGCGCGTTCGGACGCCACTCCAGCATCGGCAGCACCGGCGCGTCCGGCGGCACGCCCCGCTGCCAGATGCGCGGATCGGCCGGGAAGTGGTCCGGGTCGTTGAGGATTCGCACCGCGGTCCGGTGGCCGATCACCAGGGTCGCCGGTATCCCGGGCGCCAGATCCACCGGCGCCAGCGATCCGAAGCGCCGGCGCATCTCCCGATAGGCGGCGTGTGGATCGGCGGCGAATTCCGGTGCGTACAAGGGAATTCGCGGTCCGTCGGTGTCGACGGGCGAGCCGTGCGACACCGGGACGGGGGCGGGGGGACGGGTCAACGGGTGGGCTCCAGACGACGGTGGAACAGGTACTCGACGAGGGTGATGAGTGCTTGCAGACAGGTGGCCCGATTGCGGGCGTCCAGCGAGGTGAGCGGGGTGTGCGGCTCCAGATCGAGCGCATCGCGGATCTCGTGCAGCGGAAAGCGTTGCGCGCCTTCGAATTCGTTGACGGCGACGGCGTACGGGGTGCCGCGCTCCTCCAGGACTGACAGCACCTCGTCGGCCCGGTCGATACGCCGGGTGTCGACCAGCACCAGCGCGCCGAGCGCGCCGCGGGCCAGTTCGTCCCACAGCGGCAGGAAGCGCCGCTGTCCTGGTGTGCCGAAAAGGTACAGCGCCAGTTGCGGATTGAGGGTGATGCGTCCGAAATCCATGGCGACGGTGGTGGTCACCTTCGACGGCATGCCCGCCATGTCGTCGATGCCGACGCTGGCCTCGGTGATGGTCTCCTCGGTGCGCAACGGCCGGATCTCGGAGACGCTGTTCACGAGGGTGGTCTTGCCGACCCCGAAATTGCCCGCCACCAGCAACTTCACCGAGCGGGTGACGGTTTCCGGGACATAGTCGACAGCACGGGCATCGGCTCGCTCAGACGGCGAGAGCGCGGAGCCCATTGAGTACCTCCTCGAGCAGGGCGACCTCCGGCAGCGAATCCGCCGGGGTCGGGGTCACCAGGTGACCGGAATCCAGCAGATCGGCTGCCAGGATCTTCACCACCGACGGTGGCAGGTCGAGATAGGCGGCCACCTCGGCGATGGACAGCGCGCGACTACAGATGCCCAGCACCCGGCGCAGATCCGGGCTCGCGCCCGGCGCCGCCTCCTGCGCGGCGACCACCAGGGTCACCAGATCGAGGTCGCGGGTGGGGCGGGTGCGACCGCCGGTGCGCACATAGGCGCGAACCAGATCGGGATCGCGCCGATGCTGGTCCTGCGAGGCCGCGGGGCTGGGATCAGCGGGTCTCCGTGCGCCGCTGCCGCCTCCGGCTCCTGACCACTCGTGCCCGCTCATCACCCGTCACCGATGGCGGGGCAGGCTGCCGAGCTCGTGGCCGACCCGCGCCGCGAGCTCGTTCATCCGATGGGCGACCAGGCTGACGTCCACCTGCGCGGTGGTGGAGACCCCGATCAGCGCGCCCTCGCCGGCGGCGGTGATGAAGATCATCCCGTGGTCGTACTCGGTCATGTTCTGCCGCACCGTATGTGCCGAGCCGCAGAATTCGCCGAGCGCCTTGCCGATCGAGCGCAACCCGGACGCGCCGGCGGCGAAACGATCGGCGTCGTCGAGGCTGATGCCACCGCTGTGCGCGATGCGCAGGCCGTCCTCGGACAGCAGCACCGCGAATCGGACGCCGGGGAATTCCAGTTCGTCCAGCAGCCAGGCCAATTTGTTGCTGCCGTCCGTGACGGCGGTGCCGGGTGTGCCCATCAGGATGTCATCCCTTCGGTGTGTTCGTATGCGGCGGCGCGGCCGCTGTGGGACCCGCTGTGCCACGCGGCCGCGATATCCGCGCGGGGCAGTGCCGTATCGGCGCCGGGCTGCTCTCCCGCGAGCGGATCCGCCGCGGACCGGTCGGACTCGGCGGCCGCGGGTGCGGTGACCGAGATCGATCGGCGTCGTCGGCGCGGCAGTCCGCCGGGGGTGATTTCGTGAACGGTGGACTCGATCGAATCAGATTCCAGCACAGTCGGTTTCGAGGTCGATTCGGCGGCGGGCAGGGCGACGGGTGCGCCGGCGAGTGCGGCCGGCGCATCAGGTGCGGCCACCTCTTCGGAGCGCGGTACCAGCAGTTCCTCCGGGACGTACACCATCGCGCGCATCCCGCCGTACATGTTGGGACCGTCGACGTAGACGGTGAACCCGTAGCGCCGCGACAGCGCGGCGATACCGGGCAGCCCGATCCGGGGCGACGGGCCGAGCTGCTGGATGTCGACGATCCGCTCACCGGAGAGGATCTGCCGGGCCTCCTCCATCTGCTCGCCGTTCATCCGGACCCCGGCGTCGTCGACGATGATGGTGACGCCGTGATGGCCCTCCTGGAAGGTCACGTCGACGAACGAGGCCGGTGGCGAGTACCGCAATGCGTTGTCCAGCAACGTCGCCAGCGTGTGGACCAGCGGCTCCACCGCGCGGCTGATGGCCACGCGGTCCAGCTGCTGCGGCCGGATGCGGGTGTAGTCGCGGACGCGGCCCGCGGCGCCGCCCACCACGTCGGTGAGGGTCTGCTGCGGCCAGCGGCGGCCGGGCAGGCCGCCGCAGACGATCACATAGGACTGTGCCTGGCGGATCATCTGCTGCACGCTGTGGTCGATGCGGATCAGCGTCTCGTACACGTCGTCGCCGCGGTGTTCGCGCAACGCGCTGCTGACCACCTGCCCGACATCGGTGCCGAGGCTCACCACGGCCGTGCCGAAGGCGCGCACGGCCGCCGCCGTCGCCTCCCGGGCGCCGCCCTCGACCCGCTCGCGGGTGGTCACCTCGGTGCGTGAGATGGATTGTTGTACTTCGTATTCGGCCTGCCGCCGCAGATCGTTGTGTAACATCCGCAGGTGTTCGATCTGTTGTTCGGCGGCCCGTAGCGCGTCCTCGGCGTTCTCCGAGCGAGTGCGCTGCCGGTAGGCATAGAAGACCGTCGCCACCACCACGATCAGCAGGACGACGGCGAGGATCCACGAAATCGTCAGTGCGAGAGATTCATTCATCAGGTTGCCTCGTCGCCGGATGCCCGGCCGCTCAGTCCTTCCCCAAATCGACGTGCCGATTGTGAACATCTATATCACGACCGGATAACACTCGCGTCAGAAGCGGAGTTCGGCCATGACGCACGCCGACTCGGCGGGGCCGTGAAAACGTTTGCCGGACAGGAAGATCGACGCACACGCCTGACCGGTTGGGGCCCCGAACCACCCCAGCACTCGACGTCAGAACATTAGCAGCATCCGGCGATCGTCGCGACCGGTTCGTTACGAAACTTGCGTTCCGCACGTTGCGAATATCGAATCTTCGCAGGTTGCGTAGGTGCACCGCGGGTCGCCCGGAGGCGATCCCGGAAACGACTGCGGCCCCGGTGGTTTCCCACCGGGGCCGCAGTGCGGTGAAACGAGTGCGGGTCAGTTCTTGTGGTTCTTGACCGCCTCGGTCAGCTGCGGTGCGACGTTGAAAAGGTCGCCCACGATACCGAAATCGGTGATCTCGAAGATCGGCGCCTCTTCGTCCTTGTTGACGGCGACGATGGTCTTCGAGGTCTGCATACCGGCCCGGTGCTGGATGGCGCCCGAAATGCCCAGTGCCACATACAGCTGCGGGGACACGGTCTTGCCGGTCTGGCCGACCTGGAACTGACCGGGGTAGTACCCGGAGTCGACGGCGGCGCGGGACGCGCCCACCGCGGCACCCAGCGAATCGGCCAGCGGCTCGATCACCTTGTGGAAGTTGTCCTCGCTACCGACGCCGCGGCCACCGGAGACCACGATCGCGGCCTCGGTGAGCTCCGGGCGGCCACCGGCCACCACGGGCTGCCGGGAGACGACCTTGGTGACGCCCTCTTCCTGGGCGGGCACCTCGACGGTCACCTTCTCGCCGGCGCCGGCCTGCGCGACCGCCTCGATGGCGCCGGGACGCACCGAGATCACCGGTACGTCGCCGGTGGCCTTGGCGTCCACGGTGAACGCGCCACCGAAGATGGAGTGCTTGACGATGCCGTCGGCGCTGATGCCGATGACGTCGACCAGCAGGCCGGAGCCGATGCGCGCGGCCAGCCGGCCGGACACCTCCTTGCCCTCGGCGGTGGCGGCGACCAGCACGGCGGCGGGGGCGGCGGACTCGACCAGGCCGGCGAGCACGTCGACCTTCGGGGTCACCAGATAGCCGTCGGCATCCTCGGATTCGGCGATGTAGATCTTCTCGGCGCCGGCGGCGGCCAGGGCCTCGGCCAGCTTCTCGCCGGTGCCGGCCGCGCCGGTCACGACCGCGGCGGGCGAGCCCAGCTCACGGGCGGCGGTGAGCAGCTGATTGGTGATCTTCTTCAGTGCGCCGTCGGCGTGCTCCACGAGCACGAGTACTTCAGCCATTGTTCTTCTCTCCTGGAAGTTCGTCGAAGTCGGTGAGCCGGTGTCAGATGATCTTCTGCGACACCAGGTACGTGGCGATCTGGTTGCCGCCCTCGCCCTCGTCGGCGGACTTCTGACCGGCGGTGCGCGGCGGCTTCGGGGTCACCCCGGTGACGGCCGATCCCGCATTGCCCACACCCACGGTCGACGGGTCGATGCCCAGGTCGGCCAGGGTGAACACCTGAACTTCCTTCTTCTTGGCGGCCATGATGCCCTTGAAGGACGGGAATCGCGGCTCGTTGATCTTCTCGTTGACCGACACGATCGCGGGCAGCGTGGCCTCCAGGCTGAACACGCCCTCGTCGGTCTCGCGCTCGCCGGTGACCTTGTCGCCGTCGACGGTGAGCTTGCGCAGGTGGGTCAGCTGCGGAATACCCAGGTACTCCGCGATGATCGCGGGCACCGCGCCGCCGCGGCCGTCGGTGGCCTCGTTGCCGGCGATGACCAGCTCGACGCCCTCGACCTGGCCCAGCGCGCCGGCCAGCACCCAGGCGGTCTGCACGACATCGGAACCGTGAATGGCCGGATCGTTGATGTGGATCGCCTTGTCGGCGCCCATGGACAGCGCCTTGCGGATGGCCTCGGTGGCCCGCTGCGGTCCCATGGCGAGGACCGTGACCTCGCCGCCCTGCGCTTCCTTGATCTGCAGCGCGGATTCGACGGACCGCTCGTTGATCTCGTCGAGAATGGCGTCGGCGGCCTCGCGATCGAGGGTGTAGTCACCATCGGTGAGCTTGCGCTCGGACCAGGTATCGGGCACTTGCTTGATCAGTACGACGATGTTCGGCATTGGTCTGCGTCGACCTCCTGTTCGGTGTGCACGTGGATGGGGTCGCACGATCGGTCTCGCCGTACGTCCACGGTGTGGGCTTGATTCAGCTCTCTGCGGACATTACCCCACGCTAAGTTACTCAAGGGTAACTTAGCGCGTGACGTTCGGCATGACCGGGTCGGGGGGCAGTTATGGTAATGGCAACCGCTAACGTCGGGAGGATGAGCGAGGCTCTCTCTTATTCCCCGCCGGCGGCGTCGCCGGGTGTTGCCATCGATCCGCTGCCGCTGACCGGTGAGCGGACCGTACCGGGCATCCCGGAGGAGAACTACTGGTTCCG
This sequence comes from Nocardia sp. alder85J, assembly GCF_020176955.2. Taxonomy (GTDB): domain Bacteria; phylum Actinomycetota; class Actinomycetes; order Mycobacteriales; family Mycobacteriaceae; genus Nocardia. The sequence goes on along the minus strand of NZ_JAIUCZ020000006.1, from coordinate 17,155 downwards.
CCGTCACGAGATCGTCTACGCGCGATTGCTGGAACGCTGCGCCGGACGGATCGTGCTGGAGGCCGGTGCGGGAGAGGGCTACGGCGCCAACATGATCGCCGACGTCGCCGCCGCGGTGCTGGGGCTCGATTACGATGTCAGCGCCGCCGCGCACGTCCGTGCGGCGTATCCGAGGGTGGCGATGGTCCGCGGCAATCTCGCCGACCTGCCGCTGGCCGGAGCCGGCATCGATGTGGTGGTGAATTTCCAAGTGATCGAACATCTCTGGGATCAGCTCGGCTTCCTGCGGGAGTGCCTGCGCGTGCTGCGGCCCGGGGGCCGGCTGCTGATCAGCACGCCGAACCGGATCACCTTCTCGCCGGGGCGCGACACCCCGCTCAATCCGTTCCACACCCGCGAGCTGAACGCGGCGGAACTGTCGGACCTGTTGCGGGAGGCCGGTTTCCGGATCGAATCGCTGGAGGGCGTGCACCACGGGCCGCGGCTGGCCGCGCTCGACGCGAAATGGGGCGGCTCGCTGATCGATGCCCAGATCGCACGCGCCCTGGCCGGACAGCCCTGGCCCGCGGACCTGATCGCCGATGTGGCCGCCGTCCGGACCGGCGATTTCGAGCTGACCGGCGCGGATATCGACGCCAGCCTGGACCTGGTGGCCTGCGCGGTGAAGCCGTGACAGCCACGGCAGGCTCCGGGCGCTCCGCGGGCTCCGCGCCGGTGCCGATCGGGCGCTCCGCAGGCTCCGCGCCGGTGCCGGGCCAGTTCACCCTGGTGCTGCATTCCCATCTGCCCTGGCTGGCCCATCACGGCCGGTGGCCGGTGGGGGAGGAGTGGCTGTACCAGTCCTGGGCGGCCACCTACATTCCGCTCGCCCGGGTGCTGGGAAGGCTTGCCGCCGAAGGCCGTTCACATCTGCTGAGCTTCGGTGTCACACCGGTGCTGGCCGCGCAGCTCGACGATCCGCACAGCCTGGCGGGCATGCACCACTGGCTGGGCAACTGGCAGCTGCGCGCCGACGAGGCCGCCGCCGCGGGCCGGATCGCGCTCGGCCGGTACGAGCACGAGCAGGCCGCCGCGGCGCTGGCCGACTTCGAAACCCGCTGGCGGCACGGCGGTTCGCCGGTGTGGCGGGCGCTGCTGGCGGCCGGGACGATCGAGCTGCTGGGCGGCCCGCTGGCCCATCCGTTCCAGCCGTTGCTGGATCCGCGGCTGCGCGCCTTCGAACTCACCGAGGGGCTGGCCGACGCGCACCACCGCTGGGGTCACACCCCCGCCGGCATCTGGGCGCCGGAGTGCGGTTTCACCCCCGGTATGGAGGCGGGCTACGCCGCCGCCGGTGTGACGCATTTCATGGTCGACGGTCCGGCGCTGCGCGGCGACACCACGCTGGGCCGGCCGGTGTGGGATTCGGAGGTGGTGGCGTTCGGCCGCGATCTCCAGGTCAGCTATCGGGTGTGGTCCCCGAAATCGGGCTATCCGGGGCACGCCGCCTACCGTGATTTTCATCACTACGACCACGGCACCGGCCTGAAACCGGCCCGGGTCACCGGTAAGCAGATCGCGGGCCCGGACAAGGCCCCCTACGACCCGGAATTGGCCGCGGCGGCGGTGCGGCGCGACGTCGACGATTTCGTGGCGACCGTGCGGCGGCGGCTGCTGGCCGAATCCGAACGGCTGGGGCGTCCCGCGCTGGTGGTGGCCGCTTTCGACACCGAACTGTTCGGGCACTGGTGGCACGAGGGCCCGCAGTGGCTGGAGCAGGTGCTGCGGGCGCTGCCCGAGGCCGGGGTCACCGTCGGCACGCTCGCCGACGCGCGTGCGAACGGCTATGTGGGAGAGCCGGTTCCGCTGGCCGACTCGTCCTGGGGCTCCGGCAAGGACTGGCGGGTGTGGGCCGGTGACCAGGTCCGGGACCTGGTGGATCTCAATGCGGACATCGTGCGGCTGGCGCTGGACACCCTCGACAAGTCCGCCGCCGAGACCGGCCGCGCGGGTCTGCGCGACCGGGTGGCCGACCAACTGTTGCGCGAGGCGATCCTGACCGTGTCCAGCGACTGGGCCTTCATGGTCAGCAAGGATTCCGCCGCCGGCTACGCGCGCGACCGGGCCCACCAGCACGCGCACGCGGTCCGGGAGCTGGCGGCGGCCCTCGCCGCCGGGCATCCCGCGCGGGCCCGGGACCTGGCCGCCGGCTGGGCGGCCGCCGACGGTCTGTTCCCGGCGCTGGACGCGCGCCGGTTGCCCGGCGGCCCGACGCGCGTAACCGCGCGCGAGCAGGTAGCTTCCGTAGGCACGGAGGGACCAGCATGAAGATCTTGATGGTGTCGTGGGAATACCCACCGGTGGTCGTCGGCGGGCTGGGACGGCACGTGCACCACCTGGCCACCGAACTGGCCGCCGCGGGGCACGAGGTGGTGATGCTGGCGCGCCGCCCGATGGGCACCGACGCCTCCACCCATCCGACCCACTCCTTCATCGAGGACGGCGTGCTGGTGGTCGCGGTCGCCGAGGACCCGCCCTGCTTCGACTTCGGCGAGGACATGCTGGCGTGGACGCTGGCCATGGGGCACGCGATGGTGCGCGCGGGAATCGCCTTGAGCAAACCCGGGATCGCCGACGGCTGGACCCCGGAGGTGGTGCACGCGCACGACTGGCTGGTGGCGCACGCGGCCATCACGCTGGCCGAATACTACGACGTACCACTGGTTTCCACGATCCACGCCACCGAGGCGGGCCGGCACAGCGGCTGGGTGTCGGGCCGGGTGAATCGTCAGGTGCATTCGGTGGAGTGGTGGCTGGCACGGGATTCCGACGCGCTCATCGCCTGTTCGGCGTCGATGCAGGACGAGGTCGAGCGGCTGTACGGTCCGGGCCTGGCCCGGGTGTCGGTGATCCGCAACGGAATCGACGTGGGCTCGTGGACCTTCCGGGACCGCGCCCCGCGCTCGGGTCCGCCGCGGCTGCTGTACATCGGCCGGCTGGAGTACGAGAAGGGCGTGCAGGACGCCATCGCCGCCCTGCCGCGCATCCGCCGCGCGCATCCGGGCGCCACGCTCACGATCGCCGGTGTCGGAACGCAATTCGACTGGTTGCAGGAGCGCGCCCGGGTGCACCGGGTGGCGCGCGCGGTGAATTTCGTGGGGCGGCTGGATCACGCGGAACTGCTGGGCTGGCTGCACGGCGCCGACGCGATCGTGCTGCCGAGCCGGTACGAGCCGTTCGGGATCGTCGCCCTGGAGGCGGCCGCGGCCGGCATCCCGCTGGTGACCTCCACCGCGGGCGGCCTCGGTGAGCTGGTCGTCGACGGCGTCACCGGCGCCTCCTTCGAGCCCGCCGACGTGAACGGCCTGGTCGACGCCGTCTGCGTGGTGCTCGACGATCCGGTCGCCACCCAGGACCGGGCACGGGCCGCCCGCGCGCGCCTGACCGCGGATTTCTCCTGGGACGTGGTCGCCACCGAGACGGTGCAGGTGTACGAATCCGCGAAGCGCCGGGTCCGCAATCCGCTGGCCCGGCCTCCCATCACTGAACGTCCGCTCCCCGAACGAGATCCGGGCAATCCGCTGTAGTATTCCGGGCGGTTTGCTGGACACTTGTCCCGGCTGGGTATAGTTGCGGACGCCAAGTATTTGCAGAAGCTAAGTAAATAATTGTGAGAACTTTCAGTAAGGGGACAGATCATGGCCGTTGCCGCCCATGATCCGAGTGTCACCACCGCCGACCTCGACACGGCCGATCGCCTCGGTATCCAGCTCGGTAGATTGGCGCGGGCGCTCGGCCGGTCGAAACTCCGGCAGGATCCGGACGTGCCGAGCGGAGTGGAACGATCGGCGATCGGCATGCTGGGCCGCCTGGTGCAGGACGGGCCGCAGCGGACCGGCAAGCTCGCCGAACTGCTGGACGCCGAACCGTCGACGATCAGCAGGCAGACCCGCTCGCTGGTATCGCACGGCCTGGTGGAACGCCGGGCCGATCCGGTCGACGGCCGGGTGTGCGTCCTCGCGGCCACCGACGCGGGCGCCCGGCTGTTCGAGGCGACCCGCCGGCGCCGCAACCTCCGGCTCGCCGGGCTGTTATCGGGCTGGCCGGAGCAGGATCGGCGGACGTTCACCGATCTGCTCGAGCGATTGATCAGCAGCGTGGAGACGACGACGACGGCCTAGCCGTCCGAACAGGGCATCGACTACATGACGACACCGAGTATCGACTCATCCGCGGCGCCTCCGGCGCTGTCGCACCGCCAGATCCTCACCATTCTCTCCGGGCTGTTGCTGGGCATGTTCCTGGCCGCGCTCGATCAGAACATCGTGAGCGTCGCGATCGTGCGAATCGCCAACAGCCTGCACGGATTCGACCAGCAGGCCTGGGCGACCACGGCGTACCTGATCACCTCGACGATCAGTACCCCGTTGTACGGCAAGCTCGCCGACATCTACGGCCGCAAGCCGTTCTTCCTCGCCTCGATCGGGATCTTCGTCGCCGGCTCGGCGGCCTGCACCTTCGCCGGGTCGATGTACGAGCTGGCCGGGTACCGCGCATTCCAGGGTCTGGGGGCCGGCGGGCTGATGTCGCTGGTGCTGACCATCATCGGCGATATCGTGCCGGCCCGCGAAAGGGCCCGGTACCAGGGCTATTTCATGATGGTCTTCGGCACCTCGACGGTGCTGGGGCCGGTGCTGGGCGGGCTGTTCTCCGGTTACGACCGCCTCTGGGGACTCGAGGGCTGGCGCTGGGTCTTCCTGGTCAACGTGCCGATCGGCCTGATCGCCCTGGTGGTGGTCGCCAAGGTGCTGAACCTGACGCATCAGCCGCGGCGGGTCCGGGTCGACTGGTACGGCGCGGTGGCGCTGGCGATCTGTGTGGTGCCGTTGCTGATCGTGGCCGAGCAGGGGCGCGGCTGGGGCTGGGGGTCGACCGACGCGCTGATCTGCTTCGGTCTCGGTGCCGTGGGGCTGGTGTTGTTCGTCGTGGCCGAGGCGCTGATGGGGGATGCCGCGCTGATCCCGCTGCGACTGTTCCGCAACACCACCTTCACCGTGACCATCGTCGGCGGTTTCATTCTCGGCGTCGCGATGTTCGGCTCGCTGAGTATGGTGCCGCTGTATCTGCAAGTGGTGCGCGGGTTCTCGCCGACGAAGGCCGGTCTGCTGATGCTGCCGATGGTGGCGGGCATCATGGTCGGCTCGCTCACCTGCGGTCAGGTGGTGCGGCGCACCGGGCGCTACAAGATCCTGCCGGTGATCGGTACGGTGATCATCTCGGCCGGCGCCGTGCTGTACGCGCAGGTGCGTTACGACAGCCCGCTGTGGGAGCCGTTGCTGGTGGCCGCGCTGCTCGGGCTCGGACTGGGTTGCTGTATGCAGACATTGGTGATCGCGGCGCAGAACGCCGGTCCCCGTTCGGATATGGGGGTGTCGACCGCGTCGGCGACCTTCTTCCGGCAGGTGGGCGGCACGCTGGGGGTGGCGGTGTTCCTGACCATCCTGTTCGATCAGCTGCCGCGAAAGATCCTCGCCGCCTTCGGCGGGCTGCTGCCCGATGGCTTCGACACGTCGAAACTCGGTGACATCCAAGCGAATACGTCGCTCATCGCGACGCTGCCGGCGACGGTGCGCGATCCCATCCTGATCGGTTTCACGAATTCGCTGCACGTCGTGCTGTACTCGACCGCGGGCGTGGCGCTGCTGGCGTTCGCGGTGCTGCTGTTCATGAAGGAGATCCCGTTGCTCGACCCGGCGGCGAAGCCGATCGAACAGACCCCGGCCGACGATCCCGAGTGGGCCGAGGATCAGGTCTATCTCGGTGCCGCGCAGGCGATCTCGGCGCCGGAGCCGATGCTCGCGGTGGAGTCCGCGGACACCGAGGCGGAACGGGCCCGCTACGCCGCGCTCAGCAGCGGCCTGAAGGCGGCGCTGGCCGACGGCAACGGCTTCGCCGGGCACGGGATGCCGCGGCCGGCCGCCGATCCGGCGCCGCGGCCGGCCGATTCCGCGCAGGCCGCGATCTCGATGCTGCCGGAGGCGGCGCAGTCCGGCGGCGAGGGCGACCTCGGTGGCCGGGTGCTGCGCGCCGGCGGCGGCCCGATCACCGGTGCGGTACTCACGCTGATCGATCAGCGCGGCCACCAGGTCGCGCGGGCCCGCGCCGACCGCGGCGGCAATTTCGGCATGCCACAGCCGGTTCCGGGGAAATACGTGCTGATCGTGTCGGCCGGCGGCTACCAGCCGACCGCGCTGAACCTGGTCGTCGACGACTGTCCGCAGCGGGTGGAGATCACGCTGCACGGTTCCGGCGAGCTGTCGGGCGTGGTGCGCCGCGAAGGCAACGGCGAGCCGGTGCCCGGGGCCACCGTCACGCTCACCGATATGCGCGGTGAGGTGGTCGGGGCGACCGTCAGCGGCCCGGACGGTGGATACTCCTGTCAGGGCATGGTGGCCGGGGTCTACACCCTGGTCGCCGTCGCCCAGCGGCTGCGGCCCGCCGCGGCCACCCTGTCGGTGCCGGAGACGGGTGTGCTGCACTACGACATCGAACTGGCCTCGATGGCGGTGCTCACCGGTGCGGTCTCCGCCGACGGGCGGCCGGTGCCGGACGCCTGGGTCACCGTGCTCGACGAATCGGGCACGACGATGGGCAGCGCCCGCACCGACGGCGACGGCCGGTACGTGGTGCCCGATCTGTCCGAGGGCAGCTACCACGTGGTGGCCCGCGGCTACCCGCCGGTGACCACCCGGGTGACACTGTCCTCGGGCGAATTCGACCACAACGTACGACTGGGTTACGACCAGACGGAGGAAATGCAGTGACCGGCCTCAACGTGCAGATTCGCACCCCCAACGGCTGGCCGATCCCGGACGCGGTGCTGACCGTCACCGATCTCGAGGGCCGCCAGCTGGTCCGCGCCGTCGCCGACGGATCCGGTGCGGTGGCCACCGGGCCGCTGCCGCCGGGGATGCACACCGCGGTGGTGACCGCGCCCGGCTATCAGCCCGAGGCCCGGATCGCCCGTATCGGCGCCGACGGCAGCGGTCTGCTCGGCGAACTGCGACTGACTCCGGAGGCGACGGCGATCGAGCTGCCGCCGCCGGGGCCGTGGACCATCGACCCGGAGCACTCCACGGTGGTGGCGACCGCGCGGCACATGGGTATCGCCAGCATCCGGGGCCGGTTCGCGGAGGTCGGCGGCCGGCTCGACATCTCCGAAACCTTCGAGCACTCCACGGGATACGCCGAGATCAAGGCGGCGAGCGTGGACACCGGCGTGCGGATGCGTGACGACCACCTGCGGTCCGCGGACTTCCTCGACGTGGAACATCATCCGGTGATCTCGTTCACCGGCAACGGATTGCGCCGCACCGGCAGCGAGACCTGGGTGATGACAGGCGAACTCGATTTGCGTGGCCGCCGGCGGCCGGTGGAGCTCGCGCTCACCTACGGCGGCTGCGGCCCGGATCTGTACGGCGGCACCCGGGCCGCCTTCCATGCCGAAACACTGTTGCACCGTGACGATTTCGCGATCGACTACAACGCCATGGTGCGGGTCGGCGTCGCTGTCGTCGGCGCCACGGTGAAGATCGACCTGGACATGGAGCTGGTACAGGGGGAGAGCCTGCCGGCGGCGGAGAGCTGAGCGGCGCCCGGCGGGTCATGGGTCAACCTGCGGAGCTGGCTGTTCCGACGACCCGCATGTGGTGTTGTCCGCCGGTCCGGCCGGGCCGGTCCGCTGCGGCGGCCGGCTCGGCCGTTTTTCCGCCGGGTGAGCGAACGCCGGGCAGCGCGGGGGTGAACGTCGTGTGTGACCGGCATCTCGTTCACCGGACTGGCATCGGGACGACACTCACAGGTTGCCCCGGGGCCGACTCGGGCTGGCTTCATCAGGTCATGACAACACCGGCAGTGTCATATCCCAGCCTGCTTCCGACGTCATCGCCCGCGGTATCGCGTCCGGCGGAGCCGGGTGCGGCAGGCTCACAGTACTCCCTGGTCGTATCGTCCGATCCCGAGCATCGGCGGGCCGCGCAACAGCTGCGGTACCGGGTGTTCAAGGGGGAGCCCGGATTCGACATCCCCGACAACGCCGAGGGGCTCGACGCCGATCGGTTCGATGCGCACTGCGACCATCTGCTGGTCCGCGACAATGCCACCGACCGGTTCGTCGGTTGCTACCGGATGCTGCCGCCGGACAAGGTCGCCGCGGCCGGTGGCTATTACACGGCAACCGAATTCGACCTCACCGCGATGGATCCCGGTGGCCGCCGGATCGTCGAGATGGGCCGGGCCTGCGTGGTGCCCGAACACCGCAACGGCTCCGTGGTGACCCTGATGTGGGCGGGCATCCTGCACTACATCCAGCTCACCGGCTACGACTGGGTGATGGGCTGCGCGTCGGTACCGATGCAGGAGAGCCCGGCCGATCCGGTCGGGGTCAACGTGCGCGGGGTCCGCGATTTCGTGCTCGCCAAACATGCCGCCGATCCGGCGCAGTGGGCGGTGCCGCATCGTCCGGTGGTCGTCGACGGCCGTACCCTCGACGAACTGCCGGCCCCGGCCCGGCCGAAGCTGCCGCCGCTGGTACGCGGTTATCTCCGGCTCGGCGCCTGGATCTGCGGGGAGCCCGCCCACGATCCGGACTTCGCGGTGGCCGACTTCGTGGTGCTGCTCGGACTGGACACCATCAACCGCCGCTATCTGGAGCGGCTGCAATCGGCCGCGAACACCTTCGACGGCCGGTAACCGCCGAAGAGGACGGACGGAGACATATGCCCGCCTCGAACCCGCCCGGCGCCGCCGGGTTGTCCTGTCCGCCGGCCGCGCCGGTGCACGCCTGGATGCCCACCAGCCCGTGCGTGCCCAGTTGTGTGGACGTGCCCGCGCAGGCCGGACGCCTGCGGGTGCTGGCCCGGATCGCCGCGGTGGCGGGCCTGCTGGTCAGCTTTCCCGCGGTGAACCTGGCCACCCCTGGCCCGCTGCGGCCGCGACTGCATCGCCGCTATGCCCGGACATTGTTGCGGTCCTGCGGAATTCGTATTCGCATCCTCGATCAGCGCGACGTCGATGTCCGGGGCGGCGATGAGCCGGCGCGGGCCCGGCGGCGCGGGCGGGCGCTCCTGCGCAGCGGTGGACAGGTGCCGCTCCTGCGTCGCGGCAGTGGACAGGTGCCGCTCCTGCGTCGCAGCGGCGACGGCCGGGGGCTGCTGGTGGTCTCCGCGCACGTCGGCTGGACGGATGTGGTCGCGCTGGCGGCGGTGTCGCCGATGGGCTTCGTCGCGCGCGGCGATCTGATCGAATGGCCGATGCTCGGCGGCCTGGCCCGGATCATGCGCGTCATCCCGATCCATCGCGAGCGGTTGCGGCAGTTGCCCGAGGTGATCGCCACCATGTCGCAGCGGCTGGCCGCCGGGGAGCGGATCGGCCTGTTCCCGGAGGGCACCACCTGGTGTGGCCGTGCACACGGATCGTTGCGCCCGGCGCTGTTCCAGGCCGCGATCGGCACCGGCACCCCGGTGCAGCCGGTCCGCATGCGTTACCTGGACGCCGCCGGTGAACTGACCACGGTCCCCGGTTTCGTGGGCGTGGACACCTTCCTCGATTCGGCCCGCCGGGTACTGCGGTCCAAGGGAGTGGTCGCCGAGGTCACGCTGCTGCCCGTGCAGCCGCCCGGGGACGACCGGCACGAACTGGCCCGCCGGTGCGAGCGAGCCATGCGCGGCCCGGAGGTTCTCGACATCGACGCGCACGCCACCGCGGTGGGTAGCGGCCCGACCCGGGCGATCGTCCCGGATCATCCCGGCACGCCGGAGGTGGCCGTCGTGGCCGGTGACGGCCGGTTCCCGGCCGTCACCGAGCGGTCCGTCCCCGGACCGCGTTAGTACCGGACCGGACCCGGTCCGGCGGACGGCGCGCGGTGTCCGTACCATCGGACCCGGCCGGGTCGTCGAGCGGATTCGCAGACCGTGGCCGTTTTCCCCGATACCTGTTGGGTACGTCTCGGGAAAACGGGACGGACAGAACAGGTTGTGATCGGGTGGTGGACAACACGCGGAGGTCACCGCGGCGCGGTGGAGCGGGCCGGGGCCGGCTCCGGAGCGTCGGGCCGGTGGGCAACGGCGGGACCGGTCCGGGCAGCAGCGGCGCCGGACGCGACAGCGACGCGCAGACCGCCGCCGAGGGTTTCGAGGTGAGCATGCCGGCCTATCTCGGCGAGTTCCGGTCGCGGGTGCCGGCCGTGGTGGGGCAGTTGTCCATGTTGCGTGCTGTCGCCGAAACTGTACTGCTCACAGCGGATTTCACACTCGATGTGGTCACCGATGTCCGGGTGGCGCTGGACGAGGTCGCCACCGCGCTGATCCTCGCCGCCGATTCGGGCCGGCAGATCGAATGCGAGATACGATACGACGCCCACGGTGTGGACGTGCGGGTGTCGCTGGTGGCGCGGACCGAGACCGCGCTGGAGGACGACAGCTTCGGCCGGCACATCGTGGCGGCGCTGACCGACCGGCTCGAGACCTCCTGCGGGCCCTTCGATCCGGACCTCGGCGGTTATCCCGTGGTCGTGCGGTTCGCGCGGCAACGTGACGTGGACGATTTCTGAGCCGTCCCGGTGAGACCGTTCCCCGCGGGCCGTCCGCCTCGGACCCGTGGTCCCGATCGGCCGGCACCGCACAGCAGCGCGCGCGATCGCGGCTCAGTGCAGGGCGTGCAGTTCCACGGTCGCCCGCAGTTCCACGGTCGTCCCCGCCGGACTCGTCGAGATGAACGTGTCCGGGACCACCGCGCGCATGATCGCGAGGCCGCGTCCGCGGAGCGTGTTCGGATCGCTGTCGGCCGTCTTCCAGTGACCGCCGTCGACGATCGTGATCCGCAGCACCTCACCGAGCAGTTCGCCGTCGACGCGGATCGTGCCCGCCTCCGGCTGCTCGGCGACATAGGCGTGCTCCACGGCGTTCGTGCACGCCTCGGTGACGGCCAGTACCATGTCGGCAGTACGGTCCGCGCCGAGACCCGCCTGGGTCAGCCATTGGCGTAATGTCCGCCGCAAGGGCGCCAGTGCGGATGGCTGCGCGGGAAACGTGAGTCGGAGCGGAGCCGGGGATTGCACCCATCGCAAGCGCGCAGTTGGCATCCTGCACAGTCCTCTCTGCTCACCGACCTTCGGAAACCTCTGCACGCCTGGAGACATACCCTTGTGGTGCGGACTTATTCGACGGTCCGGACAAGTGGGGTGGCGGCAGCCGATATCGGCCCGGCCGATTCGACGGCGCGGAAACGGGTAAGCCGATGCCGGGCGACTGCCGGATCGACGACACGACGGGTCGGCCCACGGCCGACCGGCCGGGAACGACAGAGAGGAAGTGACCGTGAGCGACGGCGGAGTTTCGCAACTGCTGACCGTGTCGCAGCGTCACCACGGTGACATCGTGGTGGTGGCTGCCCAGGGGGAGATCGATATCACCTCCGCACCACAGTTGAGCGCCGCGCTCGAGGCCGTCGGCGCGGAGGGGTTCGCTCCGATCGTCGACCTGTCCGGGGTCGATTTCATGGGTTCGGTGGGGCTGAGCGTGCTGCTGGCCGCCTCCGAACAGCTCGGTGGCGACCGGCTGCGCGTCGTGGTCTCGGCGCAGGTGCGCCGGCCGCTCGAGGTGACCGGGCTGGACAAGATCCTGGACCTGTTCGACTCCCTCGACCAGGCGCTGGCCGGGCCCGGGTCCGCGGTCTGAGATTCACCGCCGCGGCAGCGGCCATTCGTTCACCGCCGCGGCAGCGGCCATTCGTTCACCGCCGACCGCGGGGCAGCCGCACCACCTGGACGAAGAAGTCGTCGATCTGTTTGATGGCGGCGACGAACTGGTCCAGATCGACCGGTTTGGTGACGTACGCGTTGGCGTGCAGTTCGTAGCTGCGCAGGATGTCCTCCTCGGCCGCCGAGGTGGTGAGCACGACGACCGGGATGGACGCCAGATCCGGGTCCGCCTTGATCCGGGCGAGCACGTCGCGCCCGTCGTATTTGGGCAGGTTGAGATCGAGCAGGATCAGATCCGGGCGGCGGGCGTCGGTGTACTCGCCGCGCCGGTACAGGAACTCCAGGGCCTTCTCGCCGTCGGTGCAGACGTGCAGCGTGTTACCGATCTTGTTGTCCTGGAAGGCTTCCCGTGTCATCAGCTCGTCGGCGGGATCGTCCTCGACCAGGAGGATATCGATCGGCTGGGCGGGACTGGTCATGGGCGAGGTCCTTCGCTGTCGTGATCGGTCAGGGCGGTGCGGATTTCGGGCGCCGGGGTGGATCCGACCAGGGTGAAGCAGATACGGGTGCCGGTGGTGTACTCGGTGTCGATCCAGATCCGGCCGCCGTGGTGTTCGACGATCTTCTTCGCCATGGCCAGGCCGATCCCGGTGCCGCCGTATTCGTCGCGGTTGTGCAGGCGCTGGAAGATGACGAACACCTTGTCGGTGAATTGCGGCTCGATGCCGATCCCGTTGTCCTCCACGGTGAACTGCCAGCCCGGTTCGGCCGGCTCGCAGGTGATCCGGATCTCGGGGGGGCGGTCGCCGGCGCGGAACTTGATGGCGTTGCCGATCAGGTTCTGCCACAACATGGTCAACAGTACCGGCACACCCTCGATCCGGGGTAGCTCGTCCGGGCGCTCGACGTGTGCGCCGCTGTCGTCGATGGCGGTCGCGAGGTTGGCCAGGGCGCGATCCAGCGGCTGGGCCAGGTCGATCGGCACGGTGTCGTCGGTCATCCGGCCCACCCGCGAGAAGCTCAGCAGATCGTTGATGAGCACCTGCATGCGTTTGGCGCCGTCGACGGCATAGGCGATGTACTGGGTGGCCCGGTCGTCGAGTTTGTCGCCGTAGCGCTTCTCCAGCAGCTGGCAGAACGAGGCCACCTTGCGCAGCGGTTCCTGGAGGTCGTGCGAGGCGACGTAGGCGAACTGCTCCAATTCCGCGTTGGAGCGCCGCAATTCGGCGGCCTGCGCGTGCAGGAAGGTCTGCTGTTCCTGCAACCGGGTCTCCTGGACCCGCGACGAGTCCAGTTCCGCGACGATGCGCCGGCGCATCTCCTCCACCGCAGTCGCGACCGCGGCGACGTCGGCCGGGCCGTGCACGTCGATGTGAAAGGTGAAGTCGCCGTCGGAGACTCGGCGGGAGGCGTCGGTGAGATCGGCCAGCGGCCGCACGACGAGACGGCGGACCAGCACCAGCAGGATGAATCCGGTGGCCAGGTAGATGGCCAGCAGTCCCAGCAGGATGCCGTCGCGCACACTGCGGGAACGGTGCAGCTGCGTGGAATCGGTGGTGACCTCGTCCGCCAGGTGCCGGTTCTGTTGCGCGAACAGCTCACGGATGCCGTCGAAATCGCGTTTGCCCTGTACCGCGTCGGTGTCGCCCTGCGCGCGGGCCACGGCGGGGGAGGCGATCAGAGGCAGGACGTACGCGGTGCGCCAGCGCTGGACGGCGGTCTCGATGTCGTCGAGATCGGTCGTCGACTGTTGGTCGCCGGTCACCAGGCTCCGCAATTGCTGGGCCGCGTCGTGTTCGGCGGTGACGCCCTGGTTGTAGGGGTCGAGGAACTGCGGCTGCCCGGTGATCACGAAACCGCGGACACCTGTTTCCTGATCGAGCAGGGCGGACTGGAAGCGCAGGGCCTCCCGTTGCGCGGGCAGCGACCGATCCAGCAGCTGATCGCTGGCTCGAGCCGTGGTCGAGATCACGCGCCCGCCCAGCACGGCGCCGAGGACGACCACGAGAATCATCGCGCCGAGCACGGCCTGGAACCAGGCGCGGGTGGTGAGCCGACCGGCCGGATTACGCGGTTCAGGTGGTTCGTCTGCTGTCATGGTGCCGTTCGGTGTCGTCGCCAGTGGAGGTAGAGGATCGCGACATCGTCGTCGAGACCGCCGGACGGCGCCGCGAGGCCCTCGACCCGGTTGATCAGCGCGTCCAGGAATTCGTCCGGCTCGTCGGCGGGGACGGAACGCGCCAGCGCGAGCAGCCCTTCCTCGCCGAGCCGGCCCCGGTTCCGATCGATGCAGCCCTCGAACAATCCGTCCGTGAACAGGGCCAGCGCCGCATCCGCCGGCAGGGGCAGGGCGGTCTCGGGCCAGCCCGCGCGGTCGCCGGCGCCGAAGCCCAGCGCCGGTCCGCCGGGGACCTCGACCCACTCCCAGCCGCCGGCGGAGTGCACCAGCGCGCCGGGATGACCCGCACGCAGCACCCGGGCGGTGTGCTCGGTGGCCGACAGCGTGAGGGCGGTGGCGGTGGCGAAGGTCTGCCGATCGGAGCGTTCCGCCAGCAACACCTCCTCCATCAGCTGCAACTGCCGTGCCCCCGTGACGCCGCTCAGTACCAACGTACGCCATGCCAGTCGCAGGGCGACCCCGGTCGCGGCGGCGTCGGGACCGTGCCCGGACACATCACCGATGACGGCGTGCACCGTGCCGTCGGGGTCCTCGACCACGTCGTAGAAGTCGCCGCCCAGCAGCGCGTGGGCGCGGCCGGGCCGATAGCGCGGCACCACCACCACCGCGGCGTCGGGCCGCAGTAGCGGAGTGGGCAGCAGCCCGCGTTCCAGGCGCGCGTTCTCCTCGGCCCGCAACTGACTGGCCTGGAGTGCGGCGCTGGTGCGCTCGGCCTGTTTGCGCTGGACGGCGTAGCGGACCGCGCGGCCCAGCAGGTCGGGCTCGACCCGGCCCTTGACCAGGTAATCCTGCGCGCCGGCGGCCATCGCGGCCAGGCCGACGAGTTTCTCGTCGAGGCCGGTGAGCACGACCACCGCGGCTTCGGACAGGGCTCGCACCCGGCCCAGCGCTTCCAGGCCCTGCGCGTCGGGCAGGTTCAGGTCCAGCAGGACGCAGTCGGGGGTGCGCTCGCGCAGGTGCTCGGCGGCCTCGGACATCGACCGCACCCAGTCCAGCCGGATGCTCAGGTCGCCGTCCTCGACCAGCGCCTCCACCAGCAGCGCATCGGCGGGATCGTCCTCGATCAGCAGGACGTCGGCCCGGGTGGCCGTGGTGCCGCCGGTGCCGTCGGGTGTGTCAGGCCACACGGGCACCACCCCGGCCGCGGCCGGCGCAGGACATGTATTCCGCCGGCCGGGCAGCGGATTCGACGGACACCGGCTCGCGGCTTGCCGGTTTCGGCAACGCATGGACTCCCATCACCCGCGATGCGCACAGCGCAAAGGACAGCCCCGCGGCCGGTTTCTGGACCACGAGGCAGTCAGATCGTATCCGATGTTGTGTCGCACGCGCAGCAAACGTCCCGGGACCGGCACGGTACCGGCCGGTCCGGGCTACTTCTTCGGGATGAGGATGCCGGACAGATCGGCGTTGCGAATGGGGGTGTCGGGGTTGGCCTGCGCCTTGCACATCAGCGTGATGGCGCCGATGGCGGCGTCGACGGTGTCGGGGGAGGGCGTCTCGGTGACCTTGGTGTCGTTCTGGAGGTATTTTCGGACGGTCACCCGCTGCTTGTCCTGATCCTGGGCGGTGAACTCCGAGCAGGGGGTGTCGCCGCCCTTGTTGACCGCTTCCTTCGCCTTGTCGCAGCCGCCGAGCAGCAGCGTGGTCAGGGCGAGGGCGGCCGCCGCGGCGGCGGGCCCGCGCCTCACGACCGCCGCTCCCGCCGCGAGCGGCAGCGCACGTATTCGGCGCCGATCCAGGCGACACCCGCCACCAGCGCGACCGCGGTGGCCACTGAGCCGCCCAGCACCCGGGGTGCGGCGCCGCCGGTGACCGTCCAGGCCATCGTCGCGACACCGAGCAGCAGGAGCAGCACACCGGGCCAGTCGATGGTGTCGAGGAGGGCGTCCGGCGGTCCGGGTGGGGTGGCGG
This sequence comes from Nocardia sp. alder85J, assembly GCF_020176955.2. Classification (GTDB taxonomy): domain Bacteria; phylum Actinomycetota; class Actinomycetes; order Mycobacteriales; family Mycobacteriaceae; genus Nocardia. The sequence goes on along the minus strand of NZ_JAIUCZ020000006.1, from coordinate 1,325 downwards.
CGGGCGGGGTCGGTGACGGTGCGGTCATCGAAGGCAACTCCTTCCGGTGGGTGGCGACTTCCGAGGTCCGGATGCCCCCGCGAGCGGTGGTGAAACGCGTGGTGCGGGTCGGTGGCCGGACGGGATCACCACGTGCGGCGGATTTCTTCCCGGCGGCTGTTTCGAGCCCGGAGGAGTGGGTATCCGCGGCTTTCGGATGACGAAAGAGATACGACTGTGATCCATCGCCGCGACGGCGGGGGAATGCCGGACGGGTGACCTGCATAAACAGACAATGATCTGTGTCGCTCGTCACAGTGCAGGATTCCGACGCGGCGGACTGGGTAACGAACCAATACACGGAATCCTCGGATCCCACAGTGAGGAATTGGTATGTCCAATGAATACGCGGCTCGCACCGGAGCATCTGTCCGCGACAAGAGCAAGGGCGATTCATACGACGACATCGAGCCCTGGCTGACGAAGCTGGCCGATCTTCCCTCCGACAGCATCGAGCACGATCGGTTGCGGTCGGAGATCATCGCGAGGTGCCTGCCGCTGGGTGAGCACATCGCTCGTCGTTACAGTGGCCGCGGCGTCGACTTCGACGACCTGGCCCAGATCGCCGCGGTCGGGGTCATCCTGGCCGTCGACCGGTTCGATCCGGGTAACGGGGCTCCGTTCCTGTCGTTCGCGGTGCCCACGATCATGGGTGAGGTCCGGCGCTACTTCCGGGACAGCACCTGGGCGGTGCGGGTACCCCGGCGGATCAAGGAGATCCAGCAGCGCCTGACCACCGTCGTGCCGGAGCTGTCGCAGCGGCTGGGCCATTCGCCCACCGCGCAGCAACTGGCCGACGAACTCGGCATCGAGCCGGGCGAGGTCACCCAGGCGCTGATCGCGAGCAACTGCTACACCACCGATTCCCTGGATTCCGATTCCGGCGGCGGTGACGACGGCGGCGACCGGCCGGTCTCCCAGCTCGAGAAGCTGGCTGTCGAGGAGAACGGCTTCACCCTGGTGGAGGAGACGCTGACCGCGGCTCCGCTGCTGGCGGCGCTGCCCGAGCGCGAACGCCGCATCCTGATCATGCGCTACGGCCACGGCAAGACCCAGGCCGAGATCGCCCGCGAGATCGGCGTCTCGCAGATGCAGGTCTCCCGCCTGCTCTCGCGCACCCTGGCCGGGCTGCGCGAGCAGGCGCTGCCGGCGCTCACGCACGTGGCGTGACGCCGGGCCGCACGGGCCGGCGTCACACCGGGCGGCGCGGCGACCTCCGCCCGTGCGCCGGGGACGAATCGTGCGAGCTGTTCGTCGTCGGCGAGCAGATCGTCACCGGTAGCAGC
>NZ_JAIUCZ020000005.1 GCF_020176955.2 Nocardia sp. alder85J | reverse complement strand
CGGCTGTGCCGCGCTGGACGGCTGTGCCGCGCTGGACGGCTCGGCGTTGGCGGAGGATTCCGTCTTGCTGCTCGGCCGTGTGGTGGACGCCTGTGGCGGTGCCGCGGTTGGAGGTGAGCCGGTGAATTGTGCTGCGGCCGAACGGGTTTCGGGTCTGGCTGACATCGTCACCGGGTGTGGGGTCCGGCGGCCGGGTGGGGGTGCGGCGGGAACGGCGTCGGTGTCCGGTGCGGGTGCCGTCGGGTCGGGGTCGACCGGGGTGGTGGTCATCGGCGGGCGCGGCGGAGCAGGCGCGGGCGGGTGAGGTCGCGGAGGACCAGGTGGGCGGCGGTGCGACCGCTGGCGCCGGAGACGCCGCCGCCGGGGTGGGTGGAGGCGCCGGTGAGGTAGAGGCCGGGGGCGCCGGGGACACGCTGGCCGGACAGTTCCGGCAGGGGGCGCCAGAAGAACATCTGGTCCAGGGACATCTCCACGTGCATCACGTTGCCGCCGCGCAGGCCCAGTTCGCGTTCCAGGTCGGCGGGGGTCTGGACGTGGCGGTCCAGCACGGTGCCGGCGAAGCCCGGCGCGACCGCCTCGACTTCGGCGATGATGCGGTCCGCCTCGCGGTCGGCGTGCGCGGTCCAGTCGGTGCCGTCGGCGAGGCGGTAGGGATGCCACTGCGACCACAGTGAGAGCTGGTGTTGTCCCGGTGGGGCGATCGAGGGGTCGAGCGCGCTGAAACTCATCGCCAGCACCACCGGGCGCGGTGGCAGGCAGCCGGCCAGGGCGGCGCCGTGGGCCAGGCGCAGCTGCTGCCGATCGGTGGCCAGCAGTTGCAGGCCGCGGGCGGATTCGGCCGCGTCGGCGCCCGGATAGTGCGGCAGGGCGCTGGTGGCCGCGCGCACCACCATGCCGATGCCGGGGCCGACGCGGATGCGGCGGCGCCAGTCCGCGAGCACGGCCGGGTCGAAACCGCCGCGCTGCAACAGGTCCAGGGTGGTCAGGATGTGGGTGCCCGCGATCACGGTGGTGGCGGCCAGGTCTCGGCCGGCCGCGGTGCGCACTCGCCAGCCGCCGGCGGTCCGGCGCAGTTCGGTGACGGCATCGCCGGCGGTCACGACACCGCCGTCGGCGCGCAGGCGGGACGCCAGCGCGGCGGTGAGCGCACCGCTGCCGCCGACCGCGCGGCCGGGCGGCAGGGTGTGCATCGCGGCGGCGAAGCCGACCATCGACGCGGTGCCGGGTTCGGACATCGGGGGTCCGGACTGGGCGCCGAACCAGGCCAGCGCCGCCTTCAGCCGCTCGCTGTCGAAGTATTCGTCGAGCAGGGCGTCGCCGGGTTGCAGGAAATCGCGGGACAGCGCGCTGCCGGCGGCCGCGCTCGGGCGGGCGCCGGTGCCGTTCATGTCAAGCCCCCAGAACGACTTCACGAAACGGCCGGGGCCGGGCGGGCCGGCGAAGGCGCGCAGCACCCGTTCCGCGCGCGGCGCCCAGATCCGCACGAAACGCCGGTAGGCGTCGGCGTCGCGGGCACCGCAGGCGGCCTCGATCGAGGCGCAAGTGCGGTCGAGGTCGCGGTGGAACACCAGCGGCGGCGCGCCGGGTGCGAAACCCCAGGGGTCGCAGTCGATGTACTCCAGGCCGTGACGGGCGAGGTCGAGTTCCTCGACGATGCCGGTGTGCCGGATCATGATGTGCGCCGAGGAGCCGCGGTCGACCAGGTGGCCGGGGAAACGCGGCACCGTCGACACCGCGCCGCCGAGCACCTCGTCGCGTTCCAGCACTTCCACGGGCTGTCCGGCGCGGGCCAGGTAGCACGCGGCCACCAGGGCGTTGTGGCCGGAACCGAGGACGAGGATCGTCACCGCGGCGATTCTTCCAGCGGCAATCGCCGGCCGAGCACGGCGAAGCGCCGGGTGTCGCCCGCGAACACGAAATGCCGCACCACATCGGTGAATCCCTGCCGGCGGTACAGCCGCCAGGCCCGGTTGTCCTCGTGTTCCACCTCGGGGGTGGACAGCAGCGCCGCCCGCTCCGGCCGGTCCTGTAACAGCCGTACCAGCAGTTTCTCGCCGATGCCGAGGCCCTGCGCGGCGGGGTGCACATGCAGTTCGGTGAGTTCGAAATAGTCCGAGAGCAGTTCCCGGATGGCGTATTCCGGCCAGCCGCTGCGGCGCATCCCGTTGTGCACCTGCTGATGCCACCACTGGTGCTGGGCGCCGTGGTAGCCGTAGGCGATCGCGACCAGTGGTGAGGTGCGCAGGTCGACCGAGCCGCTGTCGTCGGGCAGCACGGCGCCGACGGCCTGCCAGCCGGGGCGGGTGGTGTGCTCGGTCCACATCGGCGCCCGGTGGTATTCGGTGCCGCGCGGATAGTCCATCGCCGCGACGTAGATCGAGAGCGCGTCGTGCAGCCGGGCACGCAGCGCCGTGACGGACAGGTCGACGACGACGGGGGCTGGGGTGGAGCGGGGTCTGGCGGCGGTCATATGGGTCGGCGCGGCTCTCGTGATCCGAGTTTGTCGGTGGTCGACTCTATATTCACACCTGTCGAACATTCGAATGCCTGTTCGGTCCCTTGGATGTCCGCTGTATGCCCGTGCGGTCGGTTTGCTCCGCCGGCGGTGCTGCCGGGTCGTCCGGGGGTCGCGTTCGCCGGACACGCCGGGAAAAGACCTGGCACGGCGCTGATCGCGGGCCGCGGGCATGAGATGGGCTGGAGGAACGGCAATGGCAGGTCGAGTGGAGCGCCCGGCGTATTCCGGGCGCGCAGGCGGGTTACTGGATCGTGCGGACGGACTGCTGCTTCAGGCCGGGGCGGAGCCGGATCCACAGGAGCGTTTCCGCACCGCGTATCTGGCCGCCCTGCGCGGCGCGGGTGCGGTGCTCGCGCTCACGAATGCCGATCGCGCACCCCGGGCGCGGTCGCGCAACGCCTGGGTGCTGATGCAGCAGGCGGCGCCGGAATTCGTGATGTGGGCGGACTACTTCAGCTCCCATTCCGAGACCAGGGCGGCGCTGGAGGCCGGACTGGACCGGCCGGTCGACGCGGCACGTGCCGATGAGTTCGCATCGCGGGTCGGCGCTTTCCTGCGCGACGTGGCAGATCTGATCAATGCGGCGGCCCGACTGCGGCCCGTTGCGGAATGGGTTGCCGACGGCACAGCTTGAACATCGGAGAGTAGGTGGTAGCGCACTGATCGAACTCGTATCATTGGTGACAGATAGCCGCCAAGGTCGGCTACTGTCGCCTACCCGGAGGCGACAACCACTACCTAGTGCCGGGGGAGGTACCGTGCCACTCTCCGAGCACGAGCAGCGCATGCTCGAACAAATCGAGAGCGCGCTCTATGCTGAGGACCCCAAGTTCGCATCCACCGTCCGAGGCGGGCGGCTCCGTTCGGCCACCGGTAGACGCAGACTTCAGGCGGCGGCGCTCTTCGTCCTCGGCCTGGTCCTACTCGTCGCGGGGATCGCTCTGCCCGTCAAGCCCGGCGGATTCCCCGTGATCAGCCTGCTCGGGTTCATCGTGATGTTCGGTGCGGGCGTCCTGCTGTTGATGGGCGGCTCCGGTATTCCCGGTGTCGGCCGTCGCGGTGGCGACGCGCAACCCGGCACAGGTCCCGCCGGCGGCGGCCGCGGCAAGCAGAAGAAGTCCGGCGGATTCTCCGCCCGGATGGAAGACCGCTTCCGTCGTCGCTTCGAACAGGACAACTGAATCCGCGACCGTCCGGGCCCCGGCCCGGACGGTGCTGACGTCAGCGGGCCGACCCGCGGTGGCCATGCCGCCACGCCGTTGACCGACTGAGACGACATCCGACACGCCGTGCGATGCACGGCGTGTCGTTTTTGTGCTCGCGGCCTGTCGAGCAGGCGGCCCACCGCCCCCCACCGCCGGGCGCCACCACCCCCCACACCGCCCCACAACCCCCCGCGAGCGGTGGGATTGCTGCTGGTTGTCGGGGTGGTGGTCGTGTCGTGGCCGCGTGTCGCGGGAACTCGCAGAAAACTCCCCACCGCGGTGATAGCTGGCGTGACCTGGGATATTCGCTGCGCGGGGATCCGGATCACCGACGCTTTCGATTGAAAGTGGGGGAAAGTGGGGTAATGTGGAGCCCGCACTGACGAAGGCCGACCAGACCGAGGTGATCGAGCGGGAGGTGTCGAGACGTGTTTCTCGGTACCTACATGCCTCGGCTGGACGACAAAGGGCGACTGACGTTGCCTGCGAAATTTCGCGACGAGCTTGCGGGAGGGTTGATGGTCACGAAGGGCCAGGACCACAGCCTTGCCGTGTATCCCAAGGACGAGTTCACCGCGCTGGCGCGGCGGGCCGCCGAGGCGTCGCGGAGCAATCCGCAGGCGCGGGCGTTCGTCCGGGCACTCGCGGCCTCCACGGACGAACAGCGTCCGGATGCGCAGGGCCGGATCATGTTGTCGGCAGAACACCGCCGCTACGCGAATCTCTCGAAGGATTGCGTGGTGATCGGCTCGGTCGACTTCCTGGAGATTTGGGACAAACAGGCATGGGAGTCCTACCTCGCCGAGCACGAGGAGGACTACTCGCAGGCCAGAGACGAGTCGCTGGGCGGAATCTTCTAGCCCCGCGCGAGGCGGGTGCCCTGCGGCCTCTGCCCGACGCCGGACCCTGACGTACTTCCCCAACGCCAGGTACCTGCGCTCGGTCAGAGACCAGGGGGCATCGGTCGCCGACGCGCGCACCATCGTGAGGCAGGATCCCGGGAGGTCGAGGTGAACCGTGAGAACACCAGCTCCCGCCATGTTCCGGTGCTGCTCCGCCGAGCCGATGAAATCCTCGGTCCCGCACTGGAATCCGGCGGTGTCCTGATCGATGCCACGCTCGGGCTGGGCGGGCACGCCGAACATTTTCTCCAGACATATCCTGCGATCCGGATGATCGGCCTGGACCGCGACGCCGAGGCGCTGCGCTTGGCCGCGGACCGGTTGCAGCCGTTCGCGGATCGAATCACGTTGGTGCACACCCGATACGACGGCATCCCCGGCGCGCTCGCGCAGGCCGGGCTGCCGCCGCACGGCTCGGTACGCGCGATCCTGATGGACCTCGGCGTCTCGTCGATGCAGCTGGACGAGGCCGATCGCGGCTTCGCCTATTCCGTCGACGCGCCCCTGGACATGCGGATGGACCCCAGCACCGGCCCCACCGCCGCCGACGTGCTCAACACCTATGCCCACGGCGAGCTGGCCCGGGTGCTGAAGGTGTACGGCGAGGAGCGGTTCGCCGGGCGCATCGCCTCCGAGATCGTCCGGCGCCGGGAACGGCAGCCGTTCACCACCAGCGCCCAACTGGTCGAACTGCTCTACGACGCCATCCCCGCGGCCACCCGGCGCACCGGCGGCCATCCCGCCAAGCGCACCTTCCAGGCGCTGCGCATCGAGGTGAACCGGGAACTGGAGTCGCTGGAGGCGGCCCTGCCGGCGGCGCTGGACGCGCTGGAGATCGGCGGGCGGATCGTCGTCATGTCGTACCAGTCCCTGGAGGACAAGCTGGTCAAACAGCTTTTCGCGCGGGAGTCCGCCTCGCGGACCCCGGTCGGCCTGCCGGTGGAGTTGCCCGGTATGGGACCGGCGTTCCGGGTGCTCACCCGGGGCGCGGAGAAAGCCACGCCGGAGGAGATCGACGAGAATCCGCGCGCCGCACCGGTTCGGATGCGCGCGGTGGAACGGATCGAGGACGGTACGGGTCGGGGAGACAGTCATCCGAACAGGTCAGGGGAGGCTAGACGATGAGCGTGCGGACACGGGTGGACGCACCGAAGCGGCGAACTGCGGCATCGAAGCAGGCTTCGAGTAAGACGATGGATCAGGCACCGCAGCGGGCTGCGAATCAGGCACCGCAGCGGGCTGCGAATCAGACGCCGCATCCGGCGATGCCGACACCGGGCCGCAAGGCCGCCGCCGGACTGCCGGTGGTGCCGCCGGAGCAGCCGGTGGGTCCGCGGCGGGTGGCGGCCGACCGGGACAAGTCCGGTGCGGCCGAACGGGCCTACGCCAAGCGGCGCAACCGCGTCCGGCGCCCGCAGCAACTCCCGCCGCTGCCCGGTCGTACCACCGGGGTGATGGCCGGCCGGATCCCGTTCGTGGCCGGAATCCTCGCCCTGCTCGGCTGCGGCCTGGCCGCGACGCTGCTGCTGACCACCCGCGCCGCCGAGGACAGCTATCAGCTCGGTGACGCCCGGCACACCAACCAGGAACTCGCCGACGAGCAGGCCGCGCTGCAACGCGAGGTGGCCAAGGACGATTCGGCCCCCGCGCTGGCCGACCGCGCCCGCGAGCTCGGCATGATCCCGGCCAAGGATCCCGTGCGACTGGTGGTGGCGCCGGACGGCTCCGTCACCGTCATCGGCAAGGAGGTGCCGCAGCAGGGTGGCCCGGTCCCGCCACTGAACGTGTCGCCGACCGCGCCGGCCGCGCCGCTGCCGAGGTTGGCCCAGGCCCAGGGTGAGCGGGTGATCCCGGTGACCAGCCCGCCGCGGTCGGCACCCAGCGTGCAGGCCCCGACGCCCGCCGTACCCAATGCGGTTGCCGCACAGGCCGCCCAGGCGGTCGCCCCGCAGGCGGCCCAGGCGGTGCCCGGCACGGTCACCCCGAACCAGCTGGTCACGGTGCCGACCCCGACACTGCCGGCGCCGGTCGTTCCGGCGACCGGCGGGGCCGCTCGATGAGTCCCGGCGGCCGTACCCAGCAGCCACGCGGCCGGGCTCCGGCTCGGGGCGTGCGGCCGGGCCGGCCGCGCAAGTCCACCTCCCGATCCGGAGCCGCAGCTGATTCGTCGCTGCGGCTCCGGTTCGGAGTGGGCCGCATCATCATGCTGATCGCACTGCTGATGGTCGCGGTGCAACTGCTCTGGATCCAGACGGTGTCCGCGCCGAAGCTGTCGGCGGAGGCGGCCAGCCAGCGCATCGTCACCACCCCGGACACGGCGTTGCGCGGGCCGATCACCGACCGGTACGGCAAGTCGCTGGCCTTCACGATCACCACCAAGGCACTGACCTTCCAGCCGGTGAAGGTCCGCAAGGATCTGGCCGCCGCCCATGCCAAGAGCGCCAAGGCGCCGGACCCGGATCAGCGCTTGCAGGCCATCGCCCGGACCATCCACCAGCGCCTCGGCCAGGACGCCCCGCAGGAGAGCGACCTGCTGGCGAAGCTGCGCAGCGACGACACCTTCACCTATCTGGTCCGCAACGTCGACGCCCGGGTGGCCACCGAGATCACCGACGAATTCCCGGAGGTCGGCGCCGATCGGCAGGACACCCGGATCTATCCGGGCGGTTCGCTGGCCGCGAACGTGCTGGGCGCCACCGGCTGGGACGGGCACGGGCAGATCGGACTGGAGTCGTCGCTGGACGCGGTGCTGGCCGGCACCGACGGCTCGCACACCTACGACCGTGGTTCCGACGGCGCCGTCATCCCGGGCAGCGAGCGCGACCGGCAGCCCGCGGTCAACGGCAACGGCGTGGAACTGACCGTCGACTCGGATCTCCAGTACTACGTGCAACAGCAGATTCAGCAGGCCAAGGAGATGTCCGGCGCGCAGGACGCGTCGGCGGTGGTGCTGGACGCGCACACCGGGCAGGTGCTCGCGATGGCCAACGACAGCACCTTCAATCCGAGTCTGGGCTCGCAGTACTGGGGTTCGGCGAACATGGGCAATCCGGCGGTGACCGACGGCTTCGAACCCGGTTCGGTGAACAAGATCGTCACCGCGGCCGCCGCCATCGAATACGGGCTGACCACACCGGACGAGGTGTTCGAGGTGCCGGGCAGCATCGATATGGGTGGCGTCACCGTCAGTGACGCCTGGCAGCACGGCGTCACCCCGTTCACCACCACCGGCATCTTCGGGAAGTCGTCCAACGTCGGCACCCTGATGCTGGCGCAGCGGGTCCGCGAGGACCGCTACGCCGACATGCTCAAGCGGTTCGGCCTGGGCCAGCGCACCGGCGTCGGCCTGCCCGGCGAGAGCGCGGGCATCGTGCCCGCGCGCGACCAGTGGTCCGGCTCCACCTTCGCCAACCTGCCCATCGGCCAGGGTCTTTCGATGACCCTGTTGCAGATGACCGGGATGTACCAGGCGATCGCCAACGACGGGGTCCGGGTGCCGCCGCGCATCGTGCGGGCCCGGATCGGGCCGGACGGCACCCGCGCCGAGGATCCGGCGCCGCCGGGCACCCGGGTGGTGAGCGTGCAGACCGCGCGCACGCTGCGGCAGATGTTCGAGGCCGTGGTGCAGCGCGATCCGATGGGGTACCAGCAGGGCACCGGCCCGTCCGGCGCCGTGGAGGGCTACCAGATCGCCGGGAAGACCGGCACCGCGCAGCAGATCGATCAGCACTGCAAGTGCTACTCGAACGACCGTTACTGGATCACCTTCGCGGGCATCGCGCCCGCCGACGATCCACGCTACGTGGTGGGCATCATGCTGGACGCGCCGATCCGCAGCTCCGACGGCAGCGGCGGGCAGTCGGCGGCGCCGCTGTTCCACAACATCGCCTCCTGGGTGTTGCAGCGCGATCGGATTCCGCCGTCCACCGAACCGGTGAAACAGCTTGTCCTCCAGGCCATGTAGCCTCCGCGGGGGCAGGCCCGCCACGCGCCGGGACGGTGATTCGGCAGCCGCGTTGCCCGGTCGTGATCGATCGTCGGTAACCTGACTCGTCGATCCGATTCCGTCCGATGTGAGATAGCAGCAGCGAGACCTGCCACCGATCGAGAGGAGCTTCGTGCCCGTGCCGTCCAGCCCGCCGGCGCTGCGCCCGGCTGTGCCGCCGGCGACGGCGTTGCGCGCGGTAGCCGACCTGGCCAGAGCCCGCTACAGCGGCGATCCGGAGCGGCTCGCACGAGCCGTCGTCACCGGGATCGAGCAACGCTCGCAGGCGGTCCGGCCGGGTGATCTGTTCGCCGGGCTGGCCGGTGCGCACGCGCACGGGGCCCGCTTCGCCCCCGACGCGATCGCCGCGGGTGCGGTGGCGGTGCTGACCGATCCGGCCGGCGCCGAACTGATCGGCGCCGTCGACGTTCCGGTGCTGGTGCACGACGATCCGCGCACGGTGCTCGGCCTGCTGTCGGCGACGATCTACGGCCATCCGTCGCGGCGGTTGCAGATCATCGGCATCACCGGCACCTCGGGCAAGACCACCACCTCGTATCTGGTGGAGGCGGGCCTGGCCGCGGCCGGCCTGCGGACCGCGCTGATCGGCACCATCGAGACCCGCATCGACGGGCAGCGGGTGCCGAGCGCGCTGACCACCCCCGAGGCGCCGCAGTTGCACGCGATGTTCGCGCTGATGGTGGAGCGCGGCGTGCAGGCGGTGGTGATGGAGGTGTCCAGCCACGCGCTGGTGCTGGGCCGGGTCGACGGCGTCGAGTTCGAGGTGGGCGCGTTCACCAACCTGTCGCAGGACCACCTGGACTTCCACGCCGATTTCGAGGACTATTTCGCCGCCAAGCGCCGGCTGTTCGAGCCGGAGTCGCCGATCGCCGCGCGCACCTGCGTGGTGTGCGTCGACGACGCCTGGGGCCGGCGCCTGGTCCGCGAGGTGGGCGGTCGCACCACCGTGGTGACCACGGCGACCCGGCAGAGCCCCACCGGCGAGGCCGAACCCGACTGGACCCTGGTCGGCGCGGCCACTGTCCGCGGCGGCGGACAGGAGTTCACCATCGCCGGTCCCGGCGTGAAAACCGATGTGCGACTTCGTCTTCCGGGCCGCTACAATGTGGCCAACGCACTGCTGGCGGTGGCTGTGTGCGCCACCGCCGGCATCGACGCCACGGTGGCGGCCGCGGCGCTGGCCGAGGTGGACGTGCCCGGCCGGATGCAGCGTGTCGATGCCGGGCAGGACTTCCTGGCCGTGGTGGACTACGCGCACAAACCGGCCGCCATCGAATCGGTCATCGCGACGCTGCGCGAATACGCGAAGCAGACCGGTGGCCGGGTGGCCGTGGTGGTCGGCGCCGGCGGCGACCGCGACACCGGGAAGCGCCCGCTGATGGGCGCCACCGCGGCGCGCGGCGCCGAACTGCTGATCATCACCGACGACAATCCACGCTCCGAGGATCCGGCCGAGATTCGGGCCGCCATCCGGGCCGGCGCCGTGGGTATCGCGGAGACCGAACGCGGCGAGGTGGCCGAGATCGGCGACCGCGCCGCGGCGATAACCGCCGCCGTCGACTGGGCCCGGCCCGGCGACATCGTGCTGGTGGCGGGCAAGGGCCATGAGACAGGGCAGGAGATCGCCGGTGTGAAGTACCCGTTCGACGACCGCGAGGTAGTGGCGGCGGCCCTGCATCGGAAGACGAAGGACCAGACAGCTTCATGATCGAAATGACTCTGCGGGAGGTCGCGGAGGTCGTCGGCGGGACACTGCACGACGTGCCCGATCCCGCGGTGACGGTAACCGGCGCGGTCGAATTCGACTCGCGCCGCATCAGTCCCGGCGACCTGTTCCTGGCGTTGCCCGGCGAGCACGTCGACGGGCACGACTACGCGGCGGCCGCGGTGGCCGCCGGGGCGGTGGCCGTGCTGGCGACCCGGCCGGTGGGAGTGCCGGCGATCGTCGTCACGCCGCTGGCCACCCCCGCCACCCGCGCGCTGGCGCTGGCGCACGACAGCGACGGCTCCGGCGCGGCGGTGCTGGCCGCACTGGCCACGCTGGCCCGCGCCAACGTGGACCGGCTGGTCGCCGCGGGCGGTCTGACCGTCGTCGGCGTCACCGGATCCTCCGGGAAGACCTCGACGAAGGATCTGCTGGCCCAGGTGCTCGGCGCACTGGGTCCGGTGGTGGCGCCGCCGGGTTCGTTCAACAACGAACTCGGACATCCGTGGACGGTGCTGCGCGCCGACGCCGGCACCCGGTTTCTGGTGCTGGAACTGTCGGCCCGTGGGCACGGGCACATCAAGGCACTCACCGAGATCGCGCCGCCGAGTATCGGGGTGGTGCTCAATGTGGGCACCGCGCACCTCGGCGAATTCGGTGGCCGCGAGGCCATCGCGCAGGCCAAGGGCGAACTGGTGGAGGCGCTGCCGGCCACCGGCGTGGCGGTACTCAACGCCGACGATCCGAACGTGCTCGCGATGGCGAGCCGCACGGTCGCCCGCGTGGTGACTGTGGGGCAGTCGGCCGGAGCTGCCGTGCGCGCGAGCGACATTCAGCTCGACGAGGCCGCGCGTGCTCGATTCACGCTGCACGCCAACGGATCCCGGGCCGAGGTGCGGCTCGGGGTGCACGGTGAGCATCAGGTGGGCAATGCGCTGTCCGCCGCGGCGGTGGCGCTGGAGTGCGGCGCCGATCTCGCGACCGTGGCCGCGTCGCTGTCCGAGGCGAAAGCCGTGTCGGCCCATCGCATGGACGTGCGCACCCGCGCCGACGGCGTGACCGTCGTCAACGACGCCTACAACGCCAATCCGGATTCGGTCCGGGCGGCGCTGAAGGCACTGGTCACGATGTCGCGCACCGGCGACACGCCCGCCGGGCAACCCCGCCGCAGCTGGGCGGTGCTCGGCGAGATGGCCGAACTGGGCGACGACGCCGTCATCGAGCACGACCGGATCGGCCGGCTCGTGGTGCGGCTGGACGTCGACCGGCTGATCGTGGTCGGCACCGACCGCCCGGCGCGCGCGCTGCATCAGGGCGCGGTCCAGGAAGGTTCGTGGGGCGAGGAGTCCGTGCTGGTACCCGATATCGGCGCGGCGCTCGAACTGCTCGACGCCGAGGTCGCCGCCGGTGATGTGGTGCTGGTCAAGGCATCCAACTCCGCCGGACTGTGGAAGGTCGCCGAACATCTCGTCGCTGCCGGGCCGGGCAGGTCGCAGTCGAGCACGCCGCCGGCGTCGCAGTCGGATGTGCCGGTCGCGTCGCAGTCGGATACGGAGGCGGCCCGATGAGGCAGATTCTGTTCGCCGCGGCCATCGCGCTGACGGTGTCGATCCTGTTGACGCCGTTGCTGATCCGGATGTTCGCGCGGCGTGGCTTCGGCCAGGAGATCCGCATCGACGGCCCGGAGAGCCACAAGGCCAAGCGCGGCACGCCGACCATGGGCGGCGTGGCCATCATGATCGGCATGTGGGCCGGCTATCTGGGCTCGCATCTGATCGGCATCGGCTACCGGGCCGAGGGCATCACCGCCTCCGGCCTGCTGGTGCTGGGCCTGTCCACCGCGCTGGGTGCGGTCGGCTTCGTCGACGACTTCATCAAGTTGCGCAAGCAGCGCAATCTGGGCCTGACCGCGGCCGGGAAATATCTCGGACAGCTCACCGCCGCCATCGTGTTCGGGGTGCTGGCACTGCACAGCGCGGGCGCCGGGGGCCGTACGCCGGCCAGCCGGCACCTGTCCTATGTGCGCGACATCAATACGGTGTCGATGAGCGTGATCGTCTTCCTGGCCTTCGTCTGCCTGGTCGTGGTGGCCTGGTCGAACGCGGTGAACCTCACCGACGGCCTGGACGGGCTCGCCGCCGGGTCGATGAGCCTGGTGCTGGGTTCCTATGTGGTGATCAGCTTCTGGCAGTACTACCACGCCTGCGAGGTGAAGGTGGAGCCCGGCTGCTACAACGTCCGCGACCCGCTGGACCTGGCGCTGGTGTGCGCGGCCGGGGCGGCGGCGTGCATCGGATTCCTGTGGTGGAACGCGGCTCCGGCCAAGATCTTCATGGGCGACACCGGTTCGCTGGCGCTCGGCGGCCTGCTGGCCGGGCTGTCCATCACCACCCGCACCGAACTGCTGATGGTGGTCATCGGCGCGCTGTACGTCGCCGAGGCCGCCTCGGTGGTATTGCAGATCGTGGTCTTCAAGACGACCCGCAACCGGTTGTTCAAGATGGCGCCGTTCCACCACCACTTCGAACTGTCCAAATGGGCAGAGACTACGGTGATCATTCGGTTCTGGTTGCTGGCCGGCATCGCGGCCGCGGTCGGACTGGGCTTGTTCTACAGCGAATACCTCTCTCAGGTCGGGTAACAGGCGATGGTCGAACACACTCCGCGGGCCCTGCGCTCACCGGGCCCCATGCTCGAATTTCTGCGCGGCAGAGACGTTCTGGTGGCCGGCTGGGGCGTGTCCGGCCGGTCCCTGATCGAGCCGCTACACGACATCGGCGCTCGGCCGGTGGTCACCGACGCCGGGGAGAAGGCGCTGGCCGAGGCCGCCGAACTGGGCCTGGCCACCGCACCCGGCGAGGAACTCACCCTGCCCGGCGCGCTGAGCCGCTTCGCGCTGGTCATCACCAGTCCGGGCTGGCGGCCGGACTCGCCGGTGCTGGTCTCGGCGGTGACCGAGGGCATCCCGGTCTGGGGCGACGTCGAATTCGCCTGGTGGGTGGACCAGGCCCGGTTGTACGGGCCGGTGCGCAAGTGGCTGGTCATCACCGGCACCAACGGCAAGACCACCACCACCCAGATGACCCACGCGATCCTGCGCGCGGCCGGTATCGCCAGCGTCGCCTGCGGCAACATCGGATTGCCGATCCTGGACGCGCTGCGGCGCAGCCCGGGTCCGCAGGTGCTGGCGGTGGAACTGTCCTCGTTCCAGTTGCACTGGGCGCCCTCGGTGCGCCCGGAGGCCGGCGTGGTGCTCAACGTCGCCGAGGACCATCTGGACTGGCACGGCGGCTTGGACGCCTACGCGGCGGCCAAGGCGCGCGCGCTGACCGGCCGGGTCGGCGTGGTGGGCCTGGACGATCCGGTGGCCGGCGCGCTGGCTCGTAAGTCCCGGGCGCGCCGCACGGTCGGTTTCCGGATCGGCGTCCCCGCCGACGGTGAGCTGGGCGTCGTCGACGGCAAACTGCTGGACCGGGCCTTCACCAAGGCCGCGATCCTCGCCGAGACCGGCGACATCAGCCCGCCGGGTCCGGCGGGCGTGGCCGACGCGCTGGCCGCCGCCGCCCTGACCCGATCCATCGACGTGGCACCGCAATTCGTCAAGGAGGGGTTGCAGGAGCACAAGGTGGGCCCGCACCGCGCGGCCTTCGTGCGGGAGCTCGGCGGCGTCGAGTTCGTCGACGACTCCAAGGCCACCAATCCGCACGCCGCGCGGTCGTCGATCCTGGCGCATCCGGCGGTGATCTGGGTCGCCGGCGGTCAGCTCAAGGGCGCGCACGTCGACGATCTGGTCGAGGAGGTCGCCGACCGGCTGGTCGCGGCGGTGCTGCTCGGCGTGGACGCACACGCGATCGCCGCGGCGATGACGCGACACGCGCCCGATGTCCCGGTCGTCGTGCTCGATTCGGGCGACGATGCGGGTATGGGTGCGGAAGCGGTGATGGCGCGTGCGGTGCGAATCGCCGCCGGCTACGCCGGGCGCGGGGACACGGTGCTGCTGGCGCCGGCCGCCGCCTCGCTGGACATGTTCACCGACTACACCCACCGGGGACGCAGTTTCGCCGCGGCGGTGCAGGCGCTCGGCGAGGGAGACATCGGGAGCGCGGGATGACGAAGGCGGGCGTCGCGACGGCGGGCACCGGGCGCAAGGCCGCGGGTGCCACCTGGTTCGGCGCCTGGCTCGCGCGCCCGCTGGCGTCCTTCCATCTGATCGTCACCATCGCGACGCTGCTGACCCTGCTCGGGCTGGTGATGGTGCTGTCGGCGTCGAGCGTCGAGGCGTATGCCGCCGACGGCTCGGCGTATTCGCTGTTCGTGCAGCAGGCGATGTTCGCGGCCGTCGGCGCGGTGCTGTTCTATCTGGCCCTGCGGGTGCCGCTGTCGCGGGTGCGGCAGTGGTCGTTCCCGCTGTTCGCGCTGTCGGTGCTGGCGCTGGTGCTGGTGCTGATCCCGGGCATCGGCTCCTCGGTGCAGGGGTCGCGGCGCTGGTTCGTGATCGGGCCGCTGTCGATCCAGCCGTCGGAGATCATCAAGGTCACCCTGATCGTGTGGGGTGCGCATCTGCTGGTGGCCCGGCGGGCGCTGGTCGGGTCGCGGGCCACCTACAAGGACGTGATGGTGCCGCTGGTACCGGCCGGTCTGCTGGTGTGCCTGCTGGTGGTGTTGCAGCCGAACCTGTCCACGACGATCGCACTGGGCCTGATCCTGGCCGCGCTGCTGTGGTTCGGCGGGCTGCCGGTGCGGCTGTTCGTCACGATCTCGGTGTCGGGCCTGGTCGCGGCCGGGGTGCTGGCGCTGTCGGCGGGTTACCGCTCGAACCGGATGCGGGCCTTCTTCAATCCCGGCGACGATCCACAGGGCATCAACTATCAGGCGCGGCAGGCGCTGTTCTCGCTGGCCGACGGTGGCATCTGGGGCCGCGGGCTGGGGCAGAGCCGGGCCAAGTGGAGCTATCTGCCCAACGCGCACAACGATTTCATCTTCGCCATCATCGGCGAGGAACTGGGCTTCCTGGGTTGCGCGCTGGTGCTGGGGCTGTTCGCGCTGTTCGTCTACACCGGGCTGCGGATCGCCAGCCGGTCGGTGGATCCGTTCCTGCGCCTGCTCACCGCGACCGCGACCACCTGGATCACCGGTCAGGCCCTGATCAACATCGGCTACGTGGTCGGCTTGCTGCCGGTGACCGGATTGCAGCTGCCGCTGGTGTCGGCGGGTGGTTCGTCGCTGGCGATCACGCTGCTGATGTTCGGGCTGATCGCGAACGCGGCCCGGCACGAGCCGGAGGCGGTGGTGGCGTTGCACGCCGGTCAGGACGGCCGGTTCAGCCGGCTGCTGCGGCTGCCGAAGCCGGAGCTGTACACCGCGCCACGCCCGCGGCCCAGCGCGAAGGCGGGGCCGCGGAAGGCCGGGCCGCGTGCGGGACAGCAGGCCGCGCCGAAGAAGTCCGGCCGCGCCCCCGGGGGCGAACCGGCCCGGGCCAAGCGGGGTGCCGCCGACCCGCCGGCCCGCCGCTCGATAGATTCGGATTCGGCACGCCGAGCGGGCAATCGGAGTCGCGGCGGCGAGTCGTGGCGGTCCGCACTGGCGTGGGACCCGAGCTATCCGACGACACACGCACGAGACAGGGGCAAACCGAGGTGACCGAGTCGATGGCCGTGGGACGACCGCTGTCGGTGATCGTGGCCGGTGGCGGGACGGCGGGGCACATCGAGCCCGCCATGGCCGTCGCCGACGCGCTGCGCCGCCGGGATCCGGAGATCCGGATCACCGCGCTGGGTACCGAACGCGGCCTGGAGACCAGGCTGGTACCGGAGCGCGGCTACCCGCTGGAGCTGATCCCGCCGGTTCCGTTGCCGCGCAAGCCGACCGCCGATCTGCTGCGGTTGCCGGGGCGGGTGCGGGCCTCGGTGGCGCGGACCCGCGCGATCATCGACGCGGTGGACGCGGACGTGGTGGTCGGATTCGGCGGCTACGTGGCGCTGCCCGCCTACCTGGCGGCCGGTCGCGGCCTGCGCGGCCGCCGCCGGGTGCCGATCGTGGTGCACGAGGCGAATGCGAAGGCCGGTATCGCCAACAAGATCGGCGCGCGGCTGGCCGGCCGGGTGCTGGCGGCGGTGCCGGGGTCCGGGGTGCACGGCCGCGGCCGCCCGGAGGCCGAGATCGTCGGTATCCCGGTGCGGCAATCCATCGCGACCCTGGACCGGGCGGCGCTGCGGGCCGAGGCCCGCGCCCACTTCGGGTTGCCCGCCGCGGGACCGGTGCTGCTGGTGTTCGGCGGTTCCCAGGGCGCCCGGTCGCTGAACGAGGCGGTGTCGGGCGCGGCCGCGCAACTGACCGCGGCGGGCATCTCGGTGCTGCACGCGCACGGCCCCAAGAACACCCTCGACATCTCGGGGACCGACCCGGACCGCCCCGCGAAATACGTTGCGGTGCCGTATCTGTCCCGGATGGATCTGGCCTACGCCGCGGCGGACACGGCGGTGTGCCGTTCGGGTGCGATGACCGTCGCCGAGGTGTCGGCGGTCGGGCTGCCCGCGTTCTACGTTCCGCTGCCGCACGGCAACGGGGAACAGGAGCTCAACGCCCGCCCGATCGTGTCACTGGGTGGTGGCAGAATCGTCCCCGACGCGGAACTGACCCCCAAATACGTCATCGACGAGGTGATCCCGGTGCTCAGCGATCCGCAGCGGTTGTCCGGCATGGCCGCGGCCGCCGCCGGAGCCGGGCATCGGGACGCCGCCGACGAGGTGGCACGAATCGTGGTGGAGGTGATCGGCCGGTGACGGGAACGGAACGCATGACCGACGAGAACCAGGGCGTGAGCGGCCCGCCGAACGGCGCGGCCGCCGACCGGCCCGCCCGTGAGGAGACCGAACTACCGGAGTTGCTGCGGCGGGTGCATATGGTCGGCATCGGCGGTGCCGGCATGTCCGGCATCGCGCGCATCCTGCTGGCCCGCGGCGGCGCGGTGTCCGGGTCGGACGCCAAGGAGAGCCGCGGCGTGCTGGCGCTGCGGGCCCGGGGCGCCGCGGTGCGCATCGGGCACGACGCCAACGCGCTGGATCTGCTGCCCGGCGGCCCGACCGCGGTGGTCACCACCTTCGCGGCCATCCCGAAGACCAATCCCGAGCTGGTGGAGGCGAATCGGCGCGGCGTGCCGGTGCTGCTGCGGCCCACCGTGCTGGCGGAGCTGATGCGCGGGCACCACACCCTGCTGGTGTCGGGCACGCACGGCAAGACCTCCACCACCTCCATGCTGGTGGTCTCGTTGCAGCACTGCGGTTTCGACCCGTCCTTCGCGGTCGGCGGCGAGCTGAACGAGGCGGGCACCAACGCCCATCACGGCACCGGCGGCTTCTTCGTGGCCGAGGCCGACGAGTCCGACGGCTCGCTGTTGCAGTACGAGCCGGATGTCGCCGTGGTCACCAACATCGAGTCGGACCACCTGGACTACTTCGGCACGCTGGAGGCGTACATCCAGGTCTTCGACGATTTCGTGGCGCGGCTGCGGCCGGGCGGACTGCTGGTGGTGTGCCTGGACGATCCGGGCTCCCGCGGCCTGGCCGAGCGGATCGCCGCCCGGGACGATCTGGACGTCCGGATACTCGGTTACGGCTCCGGCGAACTCGCCGACGCGCCGGTGCCGGTGGGGGTACGGCTGCTGAACTGGGAGCCGCGCGACGTGGGCGGGGTGGCCACCGTGCAACTGGCCGACGAGTCGGCCCCGCGCACCCTGCGGTTGTCGGTGCCCGGCCGGCACATGGCGCTCAACGCGCTCGGCGCGCTGCTGGCCGCCCGCGCCGCGGGCGCCGACCTCGGCGAGGTGTTGCAGGGCCTCCAGGGGTTCGGCGGCGTGCACCGGCGGTTCCAGTTCGTCGGCCGGGAGAACGGGGTACGGGTCTTCGACGACTACGCCCATCACCCGACCGAGGTGCGCGCGGTGCTCGGCGCCGCGGCGGAACTGGTCCGGCAGGAGGCCGCCGACGGCGCCCGCTCCCGGCCGGGCCGGGTCATCGTGGTGTTCCAGCCCCATCTGTACAGTCGCACCGCGACATTCGCGGCCGAGTTCGGCGCCGCCCTCGATCTGGCCGACGAGGTGGTGGTGCTGGACGTGTACGGCGCCCGGGAGGAGCCGCTGCCCGGCGTGAGCGGCGCCCTGGTGGCCCAGTCGGTCACCGGCCCGGTGCACTATCAGCCCGACATGTCCCGGGTCGGCCGGCAGGTGGCGAGCCTGGCCAGGCCCGGCGACGTCGTGATCACCATGGGCGCCGGCGATGTCACCATGCTCGGCAGCCAGATCCTCGACGGCCTGCGGGTGCGCCCGTCCGGCCGATGACCCCGCGCAGCGCGCCGGAGTCCGCGACGCGTGGCGCCCGCGGTGCGGACCCCGATGCCGACGAGACGGTGGAGTTCGCCAGGCCCGGTTCGGGTTCGCGGCGCGGGCTCGCCGATTCGATGGGCGGGCTGGCCGATTCGCCGGCGGGGCGGCTGGCGATGCGGGTGCTGCCGGTGCTCGGAGTGTTGTTGCTGCTGGCCGGAATCGCCTGGTTCACACCGGCGTTGTCGGTGCGCACGCTGAAGGTCGAAGGGCTGTCGGCGGTCTCCGAACAGCAGATCCGCGCGGCGCTGGCGGTGCCCTCGGGCCGGTCCATGCTGCGCATCGATACCGAGGCGATGGCCGCGCGGGTGGCGGCGCTGCCGCGGGTGCGGTCGGTGCGGGTGCAGCGGGTGTTCCCGTCGACGGTCCGGGTGACCGTCGTGGAGCGGACGCCCGCGCTGTACTTCGACGGTCCGGACGGCTCGCACCTGATCGACAGCGACAGCGTGGAATTCGCCGTCGAGCAGGCGCCGCCCACCCTGCCCAAACTCACCACCGACCATCCCGGCGGTAGCGATCCGGTTACCAAGGCGGCGGTCGACGTTCTCGACGCCACTCCGCAGGAGCTGCGTGACCAGGTGGGAGAGGTTGTCGCACGGTCGGTTTCGGACGTCGCGCTGAACCTGCGTGACGGCCGGATCGTGTTGTGGGGCGGGCCGGACGATTCCACGCGCAAGGCGGCGGTGGTGCTGCCGATACTGTCCCGGCCGGGCACGCTGTTCGACGTATCCAGTCCGGATCTGGTAACGGTAAGATAGTGATACCCGTTGTGCCTTCGGAGTTTTCGGTGAGGACCTGATCCCACTCGGGTGTCCGGAGGACGATTCACCGTGCCGTGAACGGCCGTTCGCGATACGATGCGGGGCGGGCTCTGACGAGATATGAATCGCACAAGATTCTGCCTCTCGTCTCGGCGCGCCTGCGCGCTGATTGCGACCGGTGCGAATAGCGTTCCGCACCAGTCGGATACTTGACATAACGCTGACCCTATGGTTGAGGTTTAGGGTTTGCCCGGGGAGTTCTCTCCGGGTCGACCGGCCGGGTCGACCGAGTGGTCGGCGCTGTGCCGAGCATCCGAAAACGACAGGCTTGAGATCGAAGGAAGGCGAGAGCCCATGACGCCCCCGCACAACTACCTTGCTGTGATCAAGGTCGTCGGCATCGGCGGCGGCGGCGTCAACGCCGTCAACCGAATGATCGAGCAAGGCCTCAAGGGAGTCGAGTTCATCGCGGTCAACACGGACGCGCAAGCGTTGTTGATGAGCGATGCCGACGTCAAGCTCGACGTGGGGCGCGAACTCACTCGCGGACTCGGCGCCGGTGCCGACCCTGAGGTCGGCCGCAAGGCCGCCGAAGACCACAAGGACGAGATCGAAGAGGTGCTCAAGGGCGCCGACATGGTCTTCGTCACCGCCGGCGAGGGTGGTGGCACCGGCACCGGTGGCGCCCCCGTGGTGGCGAGCATCGCCCGCAAGCTGGGCGCGCTGACCATCGGTGTGGTGACCCGCCCGTTCTCGTTCGAGGGCAAGCGCCGCAGCAATCAGGCCGAGGCCGGTATCCAGGCGCTGCGCGAGTCTTGCGACACGCTGATCGTCATTCCGAACGATCGGCTGCTGCAACTCGGCGACGCTCAGGTCAGCCTGATGGACGCGTTCCGCTCCGCGGACGAGGTCCTGCTCAACGGTGTGCAGGGCATCACCGATCTGATCACCACCCCGGGCCTGATCAATGTCGACTTCGCCGACGTCAAGAGCGTCATGTCCGGCGCCGGGTCGGCCCTGATGGGTATCGGCTCCTCGCGCGGCGACGGCCGCGCGGTGAAGGCGGCCGAGGCGGCGATCAACTCGCCGCTGCTGGAGGCGTCGATGGACGGCGCCCACGGCGTGCTGCTCTCCATCGCTGGCGGGTCGGATCTGGGCCTGTTCGAGATCAACGAGGCCGCCTCGCTGGTGCAGGAGGCCGCGCACATCGAGGCGAACATCATCTTCGGCACCGTGATCGACGATTCGCTGGGTGACGAGGTGCGGGTCACCGTGATCGCCGCCGGCTTCGACGGCACCGGCCCGGCCCGCCGGGTCGAGCCCGCCGCGCGCAGCAGTACCTTCACCAGCGGCCGCTCCGGTGAGGTCGGCCAGAGCCAGCAGCGCAGCACCGAATTCGCCGCTCCCGCGCCGACTTCGGCGACCCCGGCCGCCACCCCGCCACCCCAGGCGGTCAGCCGCGGCCCGGCCCCCTCCTACGAAACACCGCGACCGAGCACCGATCCCACGGTCGCGCAGAACTCCCGCTCGCACATCCAGCCCCCCGACGAGGATTCGGACGACGACGTCGACGTCCCCTCCTTCATGCGGCGGTAGCAGACCGATCACGGACGCCCGCGCGGAATTCCGCGCGGGCGTCCGTGTCTGTGCCGGGCATCGCCGGGGCTCGGTTTGCGGGTCGACTTCCGGAGACGGGCCGCTACCGTCGGGACTGTGACGAAATGTGGCCACACCGGATGAGTTGCCGCGCAAGGCTCGCGGACGCGACCGCAGACCGTCCCGCAGGCGAGGCCACCGGGTTCACTCGCGGCGTACTTCCGGGACGCTGTGGCTCGTGGCCTGCCTTGGAGTATGAGCGTGAGTGACTTTCGAGGCGGTTACCTGGGGGCTCCTGGGGTGGCCCGGCGGGCCCATGGCGCACCGGTGGTGGCGAGGGCGGGTCCTCCGGTCGGCCCGGTTGCGGCTGCGAGGCACTCACCACGCGGCCCATCCGCAGCAAGGGGTGCGACGCCGGTTACTTGCTGGTACCCGATGCGCGCTGCTGGTACACAGTTGGGTATGCCTCATGCGACAGCAGATTCCGACGGCGCCGGGGTGCTTCCCCGCCGAACCTTCGCCCGAGCGGCATCGGGGTGGGCGCTGTGACCGACTCCGGAGGCGTCGACGTGCACGATCGGACCGATGCGGAAGCCGACCGTCAGGTCCGTACCCGCCGGGTGACCACCACGCGGGCGGGCGGGTTCTCGCGGGCCCCCTACGACTCGTTCAATCTGGGTGATCATGTCGGTGACGATCCGGAGGCGGTGCGGCGCAACCGGATCCGGCTGGCCGAGGGGATCGGGCTGGAACCGGATCGATTGGTCTGGATGGAGCAGGTGCACAGCCGCAACGTGGAGATCGTGGACGGCCCCCGCGCGGAGCCGGTGCCGGTCACCGACGCCCTGGTGACCACCGTGCCCGGCTTGGCGCTGGTGGTGCTGAGCGCCGACTGCGTGCCGTTGCTGTTGTCCGACGACGAGGCCGGGGTGATCGCGGCCGTGCACGCCGGCCGGGTGGGCGCGCGGATCGGGATCGTGCCGCGGGTACTGGAGGCGATGCGGTCGGTGGGGGCGCGGCCGGAGCGCATCGGCGCCTTCCTCGGCCCCGCCGCGAGCGGTCGGCAGTACGAGGTGCCCGCCGCGATGCGCGCCGATGTCGAGGCCCATCTGCCCGGCAGTGCCACCACCACCGCCAAGGGCACCCCCGGGCTGGATCTGCGGGCGGGCATCCGGCGGCAGCTGGAGGCAGCCGGGGTCGGCGCGGTCGCCGTCGACCCGCGTTGCACCATCGAGGACGCGGCGCTGTTCAGTCATCGGCGCGGCGCCCCGACCGGTCGGATCGCCGGGGTGATCTGGATGGAATACGTCACCCCGGGGGAGTCCGCGCTATGACCGCCGGCCCCGGCTCCGGGGCGGCCCGGGGACCGGTTGCCGCCGTACCGGGCTCGGCGCGCGCCGCCGCGCTGGGTACGGCCCTGACCGGGCTGCTGGACCGGATCGCGGCCGCCTGCCGGGCGGCCGGCCGGGATCCCGCGGCGGTTCGATTACTTCCCGTCACGAAATTCTTTCCCGCTTCGGATATCGACATTCTCTATCAATTGGGACGTCGGGAATTCGGCGAATCACGCGAACAGGAAGCCGCCGCCAAGGTGGACGAACTGAGCGGTCTCTCACCGATCCGATGGCACATGATCGGCCGTTTACAGCGCAACAAGGCCAAATCGGTCGCGCGCTGGGCGGCAGTAGTCCATTCGGTCGACAGCGAACGTCTGGCAACAGCGCTCGACCAGGGCGTTTCGGCGGCTCGTGACGCAGGTCACCGGGACGCCGCGCTGCGAGTGTTGCTGCAAGTGAGCCTGGATCGCGATCCGGGCCGCGGCGGCGTCGTCCCCACCGAACTGGCGGCCCTCGCCGACCAGGTCGAGCGCTGCGAGAACCTCCAGCTGGCGGGCCTGATGGCGATTCCGCCGCTGGACAGCGAGGTGGAGGCGGCCTTCGCCCGGCTCGCCGGGATCCACGCGCGCCTGCGGGCTGCTCACCCCGCGGCGACCGAGTTGTCCGCCGGGATGTCCGGAGATCTGGAGGTTGCGATCGCGCACGGCTCCACCTGCGTGCGTGTCGGTACTGCCCTCATGGGCGCTCGACCGATAACCTCCCAGTAGCAAACAAACCTCATCAGTCACATTCGAAACATATGCTGGGCTGGCGAGGATTGCGCAAGACTTCAACACCCCAGGCAGCCGGGGGCCGGAGGAAGGTCGACCAGGATGAGCACGCTGCACAGGTTCAAGGCGTACTTCGGCATGGTTCCGCTCGAGGAATACGAAGACGATTACGTCGACGACCGCGCACCGCGTAGCGTCGACGAGCGTGGTCCGCGTAGTGCCGACGGCCCGCGCAGTGTGGACGAGCGTGGTCCGCGGCGGGTCCGCGAGTACGGCGACGCCCGGTACGAGGCGGCCGGTCGCGCGGCCCGGTACGGCGACGAGTCCGGTTATGCCGAATCCACCTACCAGGACGCCTACCAGCCCGGGTACACCGGCGCACGGCGCGAGTTCGGGGACGAGTCGTACGCGGGCGACCGCTACGACGCGGCCCGGCGTCCGGCGCGGGTCGAGGCGGTGCCGGCCGCGCGTTCCGGCCGGCCGGCGACCGACCGGCCCGGTGGCGGCGCCCCGGTGGTGCGCGGCACCACGCACGGTGCGCTGGCGGTGGATCCGGAGGCCGAGCGCCGGTTGGAAGAACGGCGACTGGAGGAGCGTGCCCGCTACGAGCCGGCACCGCGACGCTCTCCGGCGTTCGTCGAGGAGGGTGGGCCCTTGTCCAAGATCACGACCCTGCGTCCGCGCACGTACGCCGAGGCCGCCATCATCGGTGAGCGATTCCGTGACGGCACCCCGGTGATCATGGACCTGGTGGAGATGTCCAATGCCGACGCCCGCCGCCTGGTCGACTTCGCCGCCGGTCTGGCGTTCGCGTTGCGCGGCTCCTTCGACAAGGTCGCCACCAAGGTGTTCCTGCTGTCCCCGGCGGATGTCGACGTGTCGGCCGAGGAGCGGCGCCGGATCGCCGAGACCGGCTTCTACAACCAGAAGTAACTTCGGCCGTCGGCCGCCACCCCCGGAGCCCGTGGTTCCGGGGGTTCACCTGCGCAGACGGGTACGCCGGCGAGTGCCGGGGGCCGGTGTGGCGCGCTCGGGCGCGGCGCGGGGAGTTTGCAGGCCACCGATTCTGAGGCAGAGTGGACGCTGTGGCCCTGTTCCTGGTGCTGTACTACGTCCTGTTCTTCTTCTGGCTGCTGCTGATCGGCCGAATCGTCGTCGAGTTCATCCGTAGCTTCGCGCGCGACTGGCATCCGCGCGGCGTCATGGCGGTCATCCTCGAGGTCGTCTTCTCCATCACGGACCCTCCGGTGAAACTCCTGAGGCGGTTGATACCTCCCGTGAACTTGGGGGGAATTCGTCTCGATCTGTCGATTATGGTGCTGATATTCATAGTCTTCATCCTGATGTCGATCACGAGCAGGCTCGGGCAGCCGGTAGCCCCGGTGTGACAGAATGGGTGGAGACGAAGAAAAGCTTGCTAGATCTAACCGCTAGATCTCCGTACGAAGCGTGAAGGGATCCGTCCATGCCGCTGACCCCAGCCGATGTGCACAACGTCGCGTTCAGCAAACCGCCGATCGGGAAGCGCGGCTACAACGAGGACGAGGTCGACGCCTTCCTCGACCTGGTCGAGCAGGAGCTCTCACGTCTCATCGAAGAAAACGCCGATCTGCGCCAGCGGGTTGCCGAGCTGGATGCCGAGCTGTCCGAGGCCAAGAAGGCCCCGCGCCCGGCCCCGCAGGCGGTGAAACCGGCGCCGCCGCAACCCGAGCCGCCCAAACCCGTACCGGTGCCGCAGCCGGCGCCCATGCCGATGGCCCCGCCCCCGGTGCCGAAGGATGTGGGCGGAGCCGACGCGAACCTCCAGGCCGCCAAGGTGCTCAGCCTGGCGCAGGAGATGGCGGACCGGCTCACCAGCGACGCCAAGACCGAGGCCGAGCAGTTGCTGGCCAATGCGCGAGCGAATTCGGAGCGTCTGGTCAGTGAGGCGCGCACCCGTTCCGAGGCGATGATCGGCGAGTCCCGGCAGAAGGCCGAGGCGCTGTTGTCGGATGCGCAGAACCGTTCGGACAGCCAGCTGCGTCAGGCCAAGGAGAAGGCCGACACGTTGCAGGCCGACGCCGAGCGCAAGCACACCGAGATCATGGCCACCATCACCCAGCAGCGCAGTGTGCTGGAGAGCCGGATCGAGCAGCTCAAGACCTTCGAGCGGGAGTACCGGGTGCGGCTGAAGTCCTACCTGGAGTCGCAGCTCGAAGAGCTGGAGAATCGCGGTTCGGCGGTGCCGGTCGACGGCGGCGACGCGTTCGACGGCATGGGCAGCAACCACGCGTCGGCCGGATTCGGCAAGGGCGGCAAGTAGAATCGGTACGGCCTCTGCCCTTCCCGCCGGGAAGCGGCAGCAGTGTCATGGTCGATTGTCTTGGCGCACGCCAAGGCCCGCCTAGGGGGTGAGCATGCTCGTCCTGACGCTCGTACTGGCCGCGATCGGTTTCGCGTTGCTGGTGACCGCGCTGACCACCGGTTCGGTGGTGTGGGCGTGGGGTTGCATCGTGGTCTGTGTGATCGGTGCCGTGGTACTGCTCGCCAGCGCTCTGTCCAACCGGCAGTCCACCGACGACTCGGTGATCCGCCCCGGCAGACACGCCAAACGCTGACTCGGATGCTCGCACCGGGTGAGGCCCGAAAAGTGAGTTGCCCGCGGTGGCTACAATCAAACCAGAAACCTGATCGGAAGTATCGGCGAAGATCCGGCCATCACCGGGGAGCCTTCGGAAGAACGGTGTGCCGAGTGCCCGCGAGGCTCCGGCCACACTCAGTAGAACCGGACGGGTGAGCCCGACACAGCTCGCAACGAGAGGCCCGAAGGGCTCGGATGCGCGGTAGGCGTCCGAGATGTCCGGGCAAGCGGGGTGGTACCGCGGTTTCGGCGCACGGGCGCCGATGTCGTCCCCGTGACCGCATACGCGCCCTACGGCGCCGGCACGAGGAGACCACAGCCAGCGATGGCGGACGAAACCCCCACACCCGTCGGTGCGGCCTATCCCCGAGTGGATCTCGGTGCGGGCGGCCAGGTGTCGTTCCCCGATCTGGAGCGCCGGGTACTCGACTACTGGGCCGCCGACGACACCTTCCAGGCCAGCATCGACAACCGCGACGGCCGCGACGAGTTCGTCTTCTACGACGGCCCCCCCTTCGCCAACGGGTTGCCGCATTACGGGCACCTGCTGACCGGATACGTGAAGGATTTGATCCCGCGTTTCCAGACCATGCGCGGCAAGAAGGTCGAGCGCAGATTCGGCTGGGACACCCACGGTCTGCCTGCGGAAATCGAGACCGAGAAGCAGCTCGGTATCACGGACAAATCACAGATCGACGAGATGGGGCTCGCGGAATTCAATGCCGCCTGCAAAAGCTCCGTCCTGCGGTATACCGACGAGTGGCGCACATATGTGACACGTCAGGCCCGCTGGGTCGACTTCGACAACGATTACAAGACGCTGGACCTCGACTTCATGGAGTCGGTCATGTGGGCGTTCAAGTCGTTGTACGACAAGGGCCTTGTCTACCAGGGCTTCCGGGTGCTGCCGTACAGCTGGTACGAGCAGACGCCGCTGTCGAATCAGGAGGCCCGCCTCGACGACGCGTACCGGATGCGCCAGGATCCGGCGGTCACCGTGGACATGACCCTCGTTGTGCCGGAAGATCATCCGCTGCACGAACTCGACGGCGCCCAGGCGCTGATCTGGACCACGACCCCGTGGACGCTGCCGTCCAACCTGGCCGTCGCCGTCCATCCCGACATCACCTACGTGCAGGTGCGCGGCCGCGACGGCAAGCGTTACCTGCTTGCCGCCGAACGGGTCTCGCACTACGGCCGGGAGCTGGGCGACGAGGTCGAGGTGTTGTCCGAACATCTCGGCGCGGCGCTGGCCGACCTGCGCTACCTGCCGCCGTTCGATTTCTTCGCCGGACACCCGAATTCGCATCGGGTGCTGACCGCCGACTACGTGACCACCGACTCCGGCACCGGAATCGTGCACCTGGCACCGGCATTCGGTGAGGAGGACATGGCGGTCTGCGTCGAGCACGGCATCGAGCTGGTGCAGCCGCTGGACCAGGGCGGACGCTTCACCTCGATGGTCCCGCCCTACGAGGGCCTGATGGTGTTCGACGCCAACCCGGTCATCATCAAGGATCTCAAGGCCGCCGGGAAACTGTTGCGGCACGAGACGATCGAGCACTCCTATCCGCACAGCTGGCGGTCGGGCCAGCCGCTGATCTACATGGCGGTGCCGTCCTGGTTCGTGGCGGTCACCACCTTCCGCGACCGCATGGTCGAGCTGAACCAGCAGATCACCTGGGTGCCCGACCACATCCGCGACGGCCAGTTCGGCAAGTGGCTGGAGAACGCGCGCGACTGGAACATCAGCCGGAACCGCTACTGGGGTGCGCCGATTCCGGTCTGGATCTCCGACGATCCGGCCTACCCGCGAGTGGACGTGTACGGCTCGCTGGACCAGCTGGAACACGACTTCGGCGTGCGCCCCACGGATCTGCACCGGCCCGCCATCGACGAGTTGGTGCGGCCCAATCCCGACGACCCGACCGGGAAGTCGATGATGCGCCGCACCCCGGAGGTGCTGGACTGCTGGTTCGAGTCCGGGTCGATGCCGTACGCGCAGGTGCACTACCCGTTCGAGAACAAGGAATGGTTCGAGGGCACAGCCGGTGTGCCAGCGCACAATCCGGGCGACTTCATCGTCGAGTACAACGGCCAGACCCGCGGCTGGTTCTACAACCTGCACGTGATGGCCACGGCGCTGTTCGACCGGCCGGCCTTCCGATCGGTGATCGCGCACGGCATCGTGCTCGGCAACGACGGCCTGAAGATGTCGAAGTCGAAGGGCAACTATCCCGACGTCAACGAGGTCTTCGACCGCGACGGCTCCGATGCCATGCGCTGGTTCCTGATGGCCTCGCCGGTCCTGCGCGGCGGCAACCTGATCGTCACCGAGCGCGGCATCCGCGAGGGGGTCGGCCAGGCGCTGCGGCCGCTGTGGAACGCGTGGACGTTCCTCCAGCTGTACGCCTCGAAACCCGGTGCCCGGCGCACAGATTCGCCGCACGTGCTGGACCGCTACATCCTCGCGAAGCTGGCCGAGACCCGCGATGTCATGACCGACGCGCTGGAGGCCTACGACATCGCGACCGCCTGCGACGCGCTGCGCACCTTCGCCGACGCCCTCACCAATTGGTATGTGCGCCGGTCCCGGACGCGGTTCTGGGAGGAGGATCGCGACGCGGTCGACACCCTGCACACCGTGCTGGAGACCACCTGCCGGCTCGCCTCCCCGTTGCTGCCGTTGATCACCGAGGTGATCTGGCGGGGGCTCACCGGTGAGCGTTCGGTGCATCTGGCCGACTGGCCGGAGGCGCGGGAGCTGCCGCGCGATCCGGAGCTGGTGGCGGCGATGGACGAGGTGCGGTCGGTGTGCTCCACGGCGCTGAGCCTGCGCAAGGCGCAGAACCTGCGGGTGCGGCTGCCGCTGTCCGAGCTGACCATCGCCGCGCCGGACGCGGATCGGTTGCGGCCGTTCGCGGATCTGGTCGCCGACGAGGTCAACGTCAAGCGGGTCGACCTGACCACCGACGTCGCCGCGCACGGCCGCTTCGAACTCGCCGTCAACGCCCGCGCCGCGGGCCCGCGTCTCGGCAAGGACGTGCAGACGGTGATCAAGGCGGTCAAGGCCGGTCAGTGGTCGGAGAGCCCCGAGGGTGTGGTCAGCGCGGCGGGCATCACGCTGCTGCCCGAGGAGTACACCCAGCGCCTGGTGGCCGCCGAACCCGAGTCGACCGCCGCCCTGCCCGGCAACGCCGGTCTGGTGGTGCTGAATTCGGAGGTCACCGAGGAGCTGGAGGCCGAGGGCTGGGCCCGCGACCTGATCCGCGACCTCCAGGAGACCCGCAAGTCGCTGGGTCTGGAGGTCTCCGACCGGATCACCGTGGTGCTGGAGGTCCCGGCCGAGCACAAGCACTGGGCCGAGACCCATCGCGAGCTGATCGCCGGGGAGATCCTCGCCACCGCGCTGACCTTCGGGGAGGCCGGGTCCGGCGCCGCCGAGATCGTCGGCGGGGTCCGGGCCGCTCTGCGTCGTGGCCGGGCCGATCGGACGCGGAGTCTGCGGCGAGGCGGCCTGCTCCGGTTGGGTGAGCTGACCGCGCCGAGGAGCGAGGCATGCCGACCGGTCATCGGGACCGTTCGGCGCACCGTCGGTGGATGAGTGCGGTTGCAGGGCATTTCGAGGCGTCGACGGGTCGTCGCGGCCCGCGTGGTCTGCGCAACCCCGGCGCCGCGCCGATCGGGTTGCAGATCGGAAAAGGATCCCGATCGTCCCTTGTGTGCCTCTTGTGGCCTGAGATACAAAACACATCTACAGCGTCGTCTGATGCTGGTGTGAATTCTGTGGTTTCTGGTGATGCCCTCGCCGCCGCGCGATGTCGCGCGGCGCACTGTAGCGACCGAAAGGTGCGTGCATGACGAGTTCGGCGCGAGCGACGGCCCGGCTGTGTCTGGCGGCCGCGGCGATATCCCTGGCCGGGGTGGTCTGGGCGGGTCCGGCCACCGCCACCAGTCTCGATCTCGACGATGTGCTGCCCGCCGGAACGGAACTGCCGGTGGAGGTCTCGGTGGATCTGCCCTTCGACGTCACCGATATCGTCGGTCCGCTCGAGGACGTCTCCGGCGGTTTCGGATCCGGCTCGGCGGCCGGGCCCGCGGCGCTCGCGTCCTCGGTGCCGATCTCCAGTCCCCGCGCGCTGGCCGCGCTGAGCATCGCCGGGACCCAGGTCGGCAAGCCCTACGAATGGGGCGCCACCGGTCCGATCGCCTACGACTGCTCCGGCTTGGTGCAGTGGGCGTTCCGGCAGGTCGGGGTGTCGCTGCCACGGACGACGTACCAGCAGGCGCGGGCCGGCAGTCCGGTGCCGATCTCGGCGTTGTCGCCCGGAGATGTCGTGGTACTCAACCGGGACGGTTCGCACGTCGGTATCTACGCCGGTGAGGGCATGGTGCTCAACGCCTACGACCGCGGCTTCCCGGTGGGGCTGACGCCGTTGAACCGGTTCGCCATCTTCGCCGTCCGCCGGTTCTACTGAGCCGAGGTCCGGAAGGCCCGGTCGGCTGGGGAAGGCCGGCCCGGGCCGGCCGCCGCACCCCGATCCGGGGGAGCGGCGGCCGACCGGCGGACGCTAGCCGCCGACCAGATTGCGCAGCGACGGCCCGAACTCCGGATGCGCCAGCGCCGAGGCGAATTGTGCGATCAGATAGTCGGCCGGATTGCCGGTGTCGTACCAGCGGCCGCGGATGACCTGCCCGTACACCGCGTTGGCGGCGGCGAACACGTTGATCGCGTCGGTCAGGTACACCTCACCGGCGCGGTGTTCGTACCATTGCGCGACCTGCTTGCGCAGTTCCTCGACGATGCCGGGGGTGACCACGTAACCGCCGATGGCCGCGTACGAGGAGGGCGCGTCCTCCGGCTTGGGCTTCTCGACCAGTCCGGTGATGCGCATCAGCCCGTTGTCGAAGGTCTCCGCGACCAGCGGCACGCCGTAGCGCTTGGAATCCGAGGGATCCATCGGCATCAGCGCCAGCACCGGCGAATTGGTCTTGTGATAGGCGTCGATGAGCTGCTGCGCGCGCGGCACCTCGGCGACGAACACATCGTCCGGCCACAGCACCAGCATCGGCTCGTCGCCCAGGTTGCGGGCGGCGTTGAGCACCGGGGTGCCGTTGCCGTAGGGGCCGTTCTGATCCAGATAGGTGATATGACCGAGGCGGCTGAGTTCGCCGACCTCCTCGACGGCATCGGCGTAGGCGGTCTTGCCGTCGGCGCGCAACTGCTCGACCAGTGCCGGATTGGGGCGGAAATGATCCTGGATCAAGGATTTTCCGCTACTGACCACGATCGTGATGTCGGTGATACCCGAGGCCACCAATTCGCGCACGGTGTGCTCGATCACCGGCTTGTCACCGACGGGCAGCATCTCCTTCGGAATTGCCTTCGTCAACGGCAGCAGGCGGGACCCGATGCCTGCGGCGGGTATCACGGCCTTGCGGATAGTCATGATCCGATCATCACATACTCGGCGCACCGGAGATGTCGGTAGCGGGGCGTAGATTACCGCCTGTGAATTCCCGTCCGCACCCGGCTACACCAGGGTTTTTTCCTGGTCAGCCGTCATCTGCTCCGGTGGTGACGGGTACGCCGGCGTGGCGGTCGCCGGTGTCCGATTCCCAGGAATTCATCAGCAATTCCGGCCCCGATCGCCGCGATCCGGAGGGGGCGGCCACCGGGCTGCACGAGACTGCGGCCGCCGAGCTGAGCGAGACCACGGCCGCCGTGCCGGGGGAGACCGCGAGCATCGTGCCGGGGGAGACCGCTCGCCGCTGGGTGCTGCACATGGATATGGACGCGTTCTACGCCTCCGTCGAGCAACTCACCCGGCCCACGCTGCGGGGGCGGCCGGTCCTGGTGGGCGGCACCGGCGGCCGGGGTGTGGTGGCGGGGGCCAGCTACGAGGCCCGGGTGTTCGGGGCCCGGTCGGCGATGCCGATGCATCAGGCGAAGCGGCTCGTCGGCGCCGCGGCGGTGGTGGTGCCGCCGCGCCCGGTGGTCTACAGCACGGTCAGCGCGCAGGTGTTCGAGCTGCTGCGCGAGCACATCCCGGTGCTGGAGACGCTGTCGC
The DNA here is from genome assembly GCF_020176955.2 of Nocardia sp. alder85J. Lineage (GTDB taxonomy): Bacteria > Actinomycetota > Actinomycetes > Mycobacteriales > Mycobacteriaceae > Nocardia. The sequence goes on along the minus strand of NZ_JAIUCZ020000005.1, from coordinate 683,886 downwards.
TCGACGAGGCGTTCGGCGAGCCGGTGGAATTGGCCGGCGCGAGCGTGGCGGCGGTGACGGAATTCTGCGCGCGGGTGCGGCAGCGGGTGCGCGAGCGCATCGGCCTGGTGGTCTCGATCGGCGCGGGTACCGGCAAGCAACTGGCCAAGATCGCCTCGGGCCTGGCCAAACCCGATGGCATCCGGGTGGTCTCGCCGGGGGAGCAGCAGTCGTTGCTGGCGGCGCTGCCGGTGCGCCGGCTGTGGGGGATCGGCCCGGTGGCCGAGCAGCGGCTGCGCTCACTGGGTATCGAGACCGTCGGCGCGTTCGCGGCGCTGCCGGAGTCGGAGGCGGCGGCCCTGCTCGGCGGCAGTGTGGGCACCGCGCTGCACCGGCTGGCCCGCGGCATCGACGACCGCCCGGTGGCCGAACGGGCCGAGGCCAAACAGATCAGCGCCGAGACCACCTACGAGCGCGACATCGTCACCCTGGCCGCGTTGCGCGCGGCCATCGAGGAGATGGCGGCCGCGGCGCACCGCCGGCTCACCGGCGACGGGCGCGCCGCGCGCACGGTGGTGCTCAAGATGAAGAAGGCCGATATGAGCATCGTGACGCGCTCGTTCACGCTGCCGTACGCCACCGAGGATCCGGCCACGCTCACCGCGGCCGCGTTGCGCTCCGCCATCGATCCCGTTGAGCTGGGCCCGATTCGGCTGGTCGGCGTGGGTTTCGGCGGGTTGTCGGAGGTGCGGCAGGAGTCGCTGTTCCCCGAGCTGGACCAGGAGGATCCGGGCCGGATCGCGGGTGCGGACGGCGAAACGCCTTCGGAGCGGCCGATTCCGGCGCCGGAGCAGGAACTGGTGCCACCCGCCACTCGCTCGTTCACCACCGAATTCTGGTATCCCGGCCGGGATGTCGCGCATCGCGAGTTCGGGCACGGTTGGGTCCAGGGCAGCGGCCACGGCCGCGTCACAATTCGTTTCGAGTCACGCTCGACAGGACCGGGTCCAGCGTATACGTTCGCTGCCGACGATATCGAGCTCTCCCCGGCCGATCCGCTCCTTAGTCTGCGTTGAATTTTGACGGGTAGCGTGAGGCCACTCGTGCGCAGCGCTGCCAGCGGGTGGTGCTGTCACGGAACGGAACTGAATCAACTCGAACGCAAAGGACGAGCATTGAAGCTTCAGAGGACTGGACGCGTCGCGGTCGCCACCCTGGCCGTCGTCGCTGCGCTCGGCATGTCGGCCTGTGGCAGCGGGGACAAGCACTCCAGCAGTAGCAGCTCGGCGAAGGTGACCACGTCGGCCAGTGCGGCCGTCGCGCCGAGCACGGCGCTGCCGCCGGTGCCGACGGCCGCTCAGCTCAACCAGGAGCTGTCCGAGGCGCTGGACCCGAACGTCCCGGCCGATCAGAAGGTGCAGTACCTGGAGGACGGCCAGGACGCGCTGGCCAAGGATCCGGACATGCTGAAGAAGCTCACCGATGCCTACCAGCAGAACAACGCGCACATCGAGGTCACCGACGTGACCTCGCTGGGTGACACCCTCACCGCGACCGTCAGCTTCTCCATCGGCGGCGGCGCGCCGCAGCCGGCCCAGGTGCCGTTCATCGCCCAGGACGGCAAGTGGAAGTTGCAGAAGAGCTGGGCCTGCGCGGGCCTGCAGAACCTGGGCGCCACCTCGCCGGCCTGCACGTAGTCGCCGTTCCGCCGGGGTCCGCGCCCGCGGCGTCGCTGTACCCACACCCTCTCCGAGTTCTCTCCCGCGGCGTCCGCGGGCGGGTTCCGGAGGGGGTGTTTCTGCTGTGACGAAGACGCGATCGGCCGGTCGGAACCTCAAAGAAGGCTGAGAATGGGGAGACGACTTCGCCGGTTACCAAACCGTGAGGCTAACATCTGCCTCCGTGACCGACACGATGGTGAAAGCGGACCAGTCGCCGCTCGATGAGGCGAGATCCGCGGTCCGCGGGTCGGGACGGGCCGGGTGGGCCGCGCGGGTCGCGCTGCTGGCCGGTCTGCTGGGCGCGGTCCTCGCGATCGCGGTACCGCTGCTGCCGGTGCACGTGGACAAGACCACGCTGAGCTGGCCGCAACAGGACTCGATGCGCAGCGTGACCGCCCCGCTGGTGTCGTACGCCCCGGCGGCCTTCGACGTCACGGTGCCGTGCCGGACCACCGCGCAGCTGACCGCCAAGGGCGGGCTGCTCGCGTCGACGATGCCCACCGGCGCACCGGATCAGGAGAAGTACGGATTCGTCGCCCGGGTGCGGGCCGCGCAGGACGGCAAGCCCGCGACGCTGGAGGCGGTGCTGCGCAACCAGTCCCTGGTGAGCGTGCCGCTGGACGAACTGGGCGACTGCACGCTCACGGTGCACGCCGACTTCACCCACGCCACCGCGGAACTCGCCGGCGCCCCGGGTGTGCAGCCGGTGACCCTGACCGGTGACTTCCGGCCGCAGCTGGTCGGCCTCTACAGCGATCTCACCACCGCCGACGGCGCCCGGATGACCGCGCAGGTGGACAGCCGGTTCTCGGTGGTGCCCACCGTCGCCAAGCGGATCGCGACCGTGCTCGCGCTGGTGCTCACCCTGGTGGCGCTGATCGCCCTGCTGGTCCTGGACCGCCGGGACGGGCGGCGCGGCCGGCTGGTGCCGCGGCGCTGGCTCACCTTCACCGGCGCGGACGTCGCCGTCCTCGGGCTGCTGCTGGTCTGGTACGTCATCGGCGCCACCACCTCCGACGACGGCTATCAGTTCGGAATGGCCCGGACCTCGTCGGTGTCCGGGTACATGGCCAACTACTTCCGGTACTTCGGGGTGCCGGAGACGCCGGTCGGCACTCCGCCCTACGACCTGCTCGCCTACATGGCGCATCTCAGCACCGCCAGCCCGTGGATGCGACTACCCACGCTGGTCGCCGGCGTGCTGTGCTGGCTGGCGATCAGCCGTGAAGTGGTACCGCGGCTGGGCGCCGCGGTGCGCAGCGATCGGATCGCGGTGTGGACTGGGGCCTTCGGCTTCCTGGCGGCCTGGCTGCCGTACAACAACGGGCTGCGGCCCGAACCGGTGGTGGCGGTCTGCCTGCTGCTCACCTGGTGCCTGATGGAGCGGGCGGTGGCGACGCGGCGACTGCTGCCCTATGCGCTGGCCATCCTGATCGCCGCGTTCAGCTGTACCGCGGCCCCGTCCGGCGTGGTGTGTGTGGCGGCACTGCTGGCCGGGGTGGGGCCGGTGTGGCGGGCCGGGGTCGCGCAGGCGCGCCGGCTCGCCGGGGTCGCACCCGGCGTGTGGTCGTGGATCCGGGCGTACGGTGCCCTGCTGGCGCCGCTGGCGGCCGCGGGTGTGCTGGTCCTGGCCGTCTCCTTCTCGGTGGAGCCGCTGTCGGCGATGTTCGAGATGCGGCGGGTGCATCAGGCCGCGCTGCCGAACGACCCCTGGTACAACGAATATCTGCGCTACCAGTGGCTGTTCATGCCGACCGTCGACGGCTCGATCGCGCGGCGGTTCGCCATGGTGGCGCTGTGGCTGGGCATGCTGGCCTCGACGTTCGTGCTGCTGCGCCGCGGCGGCCGGATTCCGCTGCTGGCCGCCGGTCCGGCGCGCCGGCTGCTCGGCACCACCTTCGGCGCGATGCTGCTGATGATGACCACGCCCACCAAATGGACGCACCAGAACGGCGTGTACGCCGGACTCGCGGGTGCGGTGGCGATCATGACCGCGGTGGCGGTCGGCCCGCGGGTGCTGCGCTCGGCGCGCAACCGGGCACTGTTCGGCGCCGTGGTGGCGCTGGCGATGGCCCAGGTGTTCACCAGCGTCAACGGCTGGTGGTACGTGTCCAGCTTCGGCATCCCGTGGTGGGACAAGCCGCCGTCGGTGCACGGTTTCGCGCTGGACCGGCTGTTCCTGCTGCTCGCCGTGCTGCTGTTCGTGCTGGCCGGTTGGTTCCATGTGCGGTCGCCGGAACCCGGTGCGCCGCAACGGGATTCGGGACGGTTCGGGCGACTGCTGCGCATCCGGCCGCTGAGTGTGGCGGTGGTGTTCCTGGTGCTGTTCGAGGTGGGCTCGTTCGCCAAGGGCGCGGTCTCGCAGTACCCGGCCTTCTCGCTGGCCCGCTCCAATGTCGATGCGGTACTGGGTAAGCCGTGCGGGCTGGCGCAGGACGTGCTGGTGGAGACCGACCCGAACGCCGGTCTGCTGGCCCCGCTGTCCGGTGACGTGTTCGCCACCTTCACCAGTGGCGCAAAGGGTTTCGTGCCCAACGGCGTCGGTGATCTGAACCCGGACGACACCGGCAGCGGCAGCAGTACCATCTCGACCTCGGTGACGCCCAAGTCCGGAGCCGATGCCGGTTCCGAAACCGGCGGCGCCGCACTGCCTTTCGGCCTGAACTCGGTCACCACGCCCGAACTGGGCACCAGCGGTCAGTCCGGCCCCGCCGAACTGACCACCGGCTGGTACAAGCTGCCCGCCGACCGCAGCGGCATCATCGCCGTCGCCGCCGCCGGGCGGATCCGGTCGGTCGACAAGGACGGCGTCGTGACCGGCGGGCAGTCCGTCGAGATCGAGTACGGCACAGCCAATTCCGACGGCACCGCACAGGCGCTCGGCAAGATCACCCCGCTCGACATCGGCCCGGCCCCGGCCTGGCGCAACCTGCGGGTCCCGTTCTCCGACATCCCCGGCCAGGCGGATGTGGTCCGCATCGTCGCCGCCGCGCGCGACCGCGATCCGGCCCAGTGGCTGGCGCTGACCCCGCCGCGGGTGCCGCAGACCCACAGTCTCCAGGACGTGGTCGGCTCGCATTCGCCGGTGCTGCTGGACTGGGCCGTGGGCCTGCAATTCCCGTGCCAGCGCCCCTTCGACCACAAGGACGGCATCGCGCAGGTCCCGTCATGGCGCATCCTGCCCGACCGGATCGGCGCGCACGACACCACCCTGTGGGAGGACCACAACGGCGGCGGCCCGCTCGGCTGGACCCAGGAACTGCTGCGCCCGCAGACCGTGGCCACCTACCTGAAGGACGACTGGCGCCGCGACTGGGGTGAGCTGCAACGCTTCACCCCGATGGACACCACCGCCGCCACCGTCGACCCCACCCGGTCCAACCCGGCCGTGACGGTCACCCAGGAGACCCGCGGCGGCATGTGGAGCCCGGGCCACATCAACACCGCCTGGTAGCCAACAGGTTTCGACACCGCGTGCCCCGGCCGAACTGCTTCGGCCGGGGCACGCCGGTCATTGCCACCGGCCGGCCGCGTTCGACTCGCCGACCGGTTTCGCCGTGGGTGTCTCGATCGCCGGCCGTCTCGGCGGGATCAGGGGGCCGGGACCGGGCCGTCGTCGGGGCCGGGGACGGCGGTGTCGAGTTGTTCGGGGAGCAGGGGGACGACGGCGAAGGTGCCGGCGGAGGCGTCGGCGGGGAGGGCCTGGACGGCGCGGATATCCTTGGTGGCGGCCAGCTTTCGGAGGTCGGGCAGGGTGCCGCGCAGAACCAGGGCGGTGACGCAGGGGCAGTCGGCGCGCAGGCGAGCGGTCATGGCGGCGGTGACCGCGCGGGAGCGGTCGTCGGTGGGTTCGGCGTAGCGCAGGGTGCCCGCGGCGGCGCGCTGGGCGTCGAGCACGGCGGCGGTGCCGGCGGGAACCGGGACGGTGATCGGCGGGGTGTACACCCGGTCGATCGGCACGTGCAGGATGACCTGGGAGATGCGCAGGCCGGCAACGTGTTCCGGGATCGCGGCGGTGCCGATGCCGGTGGTCAGCGAGAGCAGGGCCCAGTGTTGCGCGGTATCGGTGCCGGACAACGACTCCCGGGAGCGGGAGAGGTAATCCGCCACCGGCTCACCGGATTCCGGGCCGAGGCGGTCGGTGGAGATGACATCGGGTTTCGGGGTGGTCGCCGCACCCAGGACGACGATCGCGAGCAGCGCCGCGGCGGCGGCGCCGAGCGCCGCCGCCGTGCGCCGGTCAGACATGGCGGAGCAGGCCCAGCGCGTGGTCCAGATCCGGCGGGTACTCGCTGGTGATCTCCACCCAGCGGCCGTCGGCCGGGTGCGCGAAGCCCAGCGAACGGGCGTGCAGCCATTGCCGTTCCAGGCCGAGCCGTTCGGCCAGCCGCGGATCGGCGCCGTAGGTCAGATCGCCGCAGCAGGGGTGGCGGATCGCCGAGAAGTGCACCCGGATCTGATGGGTGCGACCCGTCTCCAGGTGGATGTCGAGCAGGCTCGCGGCCTGGAACGCCTCGACGGTGTCGTAGTGCGTGATGCTCGGGCGGCCGTCCGCGGTCACCGCGAACTTCCAATCGTTGCCGCGGGCCCGGCCGATCGGGGCGTCGATGGTGCCGCTCGACGGATCCGGATGGCCCTGGACCAGGGCGTGGTACCGCTTCTCCACCGTGCGGTATTTGAAGGCCCGCTTCAGCACCGTGTAGGCGTGCTCCGACTGGGCCACCACCATCACGCCGGAGGTGCCGACGTCCAGCCGGTGCACGATGCCCTGGCGTTCGTGCGCCCCGGAAGTGGAGATCCGGTAGCCCATCGCGGCCAGCGCGCCGACCACGGTCGGGCCGGTCCAGCCCACGCCGGTGTGCGCGGCCACGCCGACCGGCTTGTCCACCGCCACGATGTCGTCGTCGGCGTAGAGGATCTTCATCCCCTCGACCGGCGTCTCCTCGATGGTGAGTGCGCGCTTGGGTTCCGGGAACTCGACCTCCAGCCAGGCCCCGGCGGTCAGCCGGTCCGATTTGCCGACGGCCGAGCCGTCGATCTGGACCGAGCCCTCCTCGGCCATCGCCGCGACGGCGGTCCGGGACAGGCCCAGCAACCGGGACAGCCCGGCGTCGACCCGCATTCCCTCCAGTCCGTCCGGCACGGGCATCGCCCGGATCTCCCTCGTGCTCACGCCGGCGCCTCGCCGCCACGGGTGCGCGAACCATCCGGTTCGAAGCCGAAGACCGTCAGCGCGACCAGCAGGATCGCGCCGCAGACGATGCACGAGTCGGCGATGTTGAACACCGGCCACCAGCGGGTGACGGCGATGAAATCGACCACGTGACCCTGCAACGGCCCGGGTGCGCGGAAGATCCGGTCCACCAGATTGCCGACGGCGCCGCCGAGTACCAGGCCCAGCCCGACCGCCCAGCCCGCCGAGCGCAGCGACCGGCCGATCCGGATCACGCCGATCACCACCGCCGCCGCGATCAGGGTCAGCAGCCAGGTCATACCGGTCGCCATCGAGAACGCCGCGCCCGGATTGCGGATCAGGGTCAGCCGGACCACGTCGCCGATGATGGAGATCGGCTCGTCCGGCGTCATCTTCGCCACCACCAGCGCCTTCGTGCCGAGGTCGAGGGCGAAGGCGACGGCGGCGATGGTCAGCAGCACCGGCAGCCGCCGCGGCCGCGCCGCCGCCGCGTCGACCGAGTCCGCCCCGTCGACCGAGTCCGCGCCGACCGGATCCGCTGCCGCGTCGACCGGGTCCGGCGTCGCGGCCCCGGTGGCACGGTCGTCGCCGGGACCGGCGGGACGGGATGATTCGTCGTGCTGGTCGATGCGCTGCTCCTGCGGCCGGTCGGTACTCACGCCACACATCATCCCCTATAGCCGCACGGACACTGCCGTGACCATGGCCCGCGTCGGCACCGCCGTGCCCGCCGACCGGACACGGCCGGTCGACATCCCAGCTGTTTTTCAGGAACCGGTCGTACGCTGTGGGCGTGACGGTGTTGCCATCTCGCTCGAGTGCGCTGCTACTCGTGCTTGCGGTCGCCTTGGCCGGACTGGGGGCCGCCGGGTGCAGTACCGCCGACGCGAAGCGCGATGCCGAGGTGGAGCCGTCCGGTCTGGGTAAAGAGGTCACCGTACCGATCTCGGCGTCCATCACCACCCTGGTCCAGCCCGGCGCCGAGCCGCGGTCGGTGCTGCATCCCGCCTACGACACGGATCAGACCCAGCAGGTCACGCTGCGCACCGATCACCACATCGAGCAGCAGCTCAACGATCAGGCGGTGCGCGACTTCTCCCCGCCCGCGGTCACCATCCCGCTCACCGCCCAGGTCTCCCGCGACGGCGTCGATCTGACGCTCGGCACCGCGACCTCGCCGGATCCGGCGCTGGCCCAGCAGTTGCAGTCGGCGGACGGTTCGCACGCCGCGTTCGCGATCAGCGACGCCGGCGCGATCACCGCACTGCGACTGGCCCCGAAACCGGCCACCCCGGATGCCGCCCGCGCGGCGCTGGAGCAGGCCTTCTATCAGGCGGTCTACCAGTCGATCGCCTTCCCCGTCGAACCGGTCGGCGAGGGGGCGATATGGAAGGTGCGGCAGCGGGTGTCCAGCGGTTTCCCGCTGGATCAGGTGACCACCGCGACGCTGACCCGCCGGGACGGCAATCTGCTCACCATCCAGCTGGAGGTGACGCAGAAGCCCATCTCGACGGTGTGGAATCTGCCCAACAGCGCCGGTTCGCTGGATATCGTCGACTACCTGATGTACGGCTCCGGCACCATCACCGTGGATCTCGGCCTGCCACTGCCGGTGTCGGGATCGGTGACCGTCGGCGGCCGGCAGGTCTACCGCGACCCGCGCACCTCGGTGTCGCTGGCGCAGAACATCAGTACCCAGGTGCAATGGGGCAACTGACTTCGGCAGTGCGACCGGGTTCGGCAGCACGACCGGGTTCGGCGTGGCGACCGGTAGGCGCTGTCGTCGCCACCGCGCTGGCCGTGATGCTGCTCGGCGGATGTGGCGGCGCGAAGCACGGCGACACGCTGCCCGCACTGGGTTCCGCGGCGACCGTCGCGCCACCGGCCGCACCCGGACTCACCGACTCGGCCGCCCTGCAATCGCGACTGCTCACCGCCGGTGATCTGCCCGCGGGCTTCACCCGGCTCGACGACGGCACGCCCGGCAACGGCCCCGTGCCCGAGGACCATTCCCGGACGGAACCGGCGGCCTGCGCGAGAGTTCTGGCCCCGGTGGGCGATCAGGTCCCGGGGGCGTCGGCCCGCGGCGCGGTGCACTACGCCACCCCCGAATTCGACAGTATCGACATCGATGTCGCCAGTTATCCGAACGGCGGTGCGGCGCAGGCATTCTCGGTGGTGCAGTCGCTGCTGCGGGACTGCGGTCGCTACGACGGCACCGATGCCGACGGCACCGCCGTGCACTATCTGCTCGGCGGGCTGGACCAGCCCGCCGCCGGTGACGCCGCCGCCTCGTTCCAGGTCCGCACCACCAGTCAGGGCATGACGCTGTACTCGGTGGCGACGGTGGCGGTGGTCGGCTCCAGCGTCGTCCAGATCGCCGATACGGCGCCGAAGCCGATCGAGCCGGCCGTTCTGCACGACCTCACCACGAAGCAGGTGAACCGGCTACAGGGAGTGGCCGGTCCGTGATCCGCTCCGTCGCGATCTAGTCGGCGGCGACGTCCAGCAGGGCGTCGGCGACCGCCTGCGGTTCGGTGATCATCAGGTCGTGGCCGGTGTCGATGCTCCACAGCCGACCGGCCGCGCGGGCCTTGTCCACCATCTCCGGGTCGCGGGTGGGAATCGTGGCGGCACAACAGATGTGGTACTGCGGGATGGCCCACAGCGCCGCCTCGTCGCGCAGCTCCAGTCGCTGCTCGAAGCACTTCCACGGGTGGCCGGTCAGCCGCTCGGCCATCCACGCCTGGTCGGCGGGATCGGTGACGCCGTAGAGCAACGCCACGTCCGAGGACTCCGGCACCAGCACCAGTTCGACGCCGTCGACGACCTTCCCGAACGGCCGCACCGCCTCGATGATCGGACCGGAGACGTCGACCAGGGACTGCCCGTTCACCGGGTTGGCGGCGTCGAGGAACACCAGCCGCCCGATCCGGTCGGCGGCGCGGTCGGCGGCGCCGGTGATCACCATGCCGCCGTAGCTGTGGCCGACCAGGACGACGTCGCGCAGATCCTCGTGGAACAACAGCGACACCACGTCCTGGACATGGGTCGCCAGATCGATGCCGGCATGCAGTTGATGGGAGCGCTCGCCGAGCCCGGACAGGGTCGGCGTGTAGACCTCGTGCCCCGCCGCCTGTAACCGGCGCGCCACCCGCCGATAGCACCAGCCGCCGTGTCCACCGCCGTGGACCAGCACGTATGTCGCCATCTTCGCTCGCTCCCTGAGGGTCCTCACGCAAGCCGGGCCAACCGGATGTCCCACTGGAGAGAATACGGTTTACGCGAATGGATAACATGGTTACTCTAGTAACCGTGTTACAGTTTCGGCGTGAGCAGGGCGGCTGGCCGCGATCCGAGGGATCGCATCATCGAGGTAGTGCTCACGCTGTTACAGACCGAGGGGTACGACTCGGTGCAGTTGCGCCGGGTTGCCCGGCTGTCGCAGGCCTCGCTGGCCACCGTCTACAAACTCTTCCCGACCCGCGACGAGTTGATCGTCGCGGCGGTCGCGGAGTGGATGGCCACCAACGCGTATCCGGACCTGACGGCCCCGGCACCCGAGGAGACGGTGTACGAGGGCCTGATGCGGGTGCTGCGCAACGTCTTTCAGCCCTGGGAGCGCAATCCGGGAATGCTGGAGGCATTCCATCGCGCCCGGTCCGGTCCGGGCGGGACGCGACTGGACGCCCAGGGCTTCGACGCCGTGATCCCGGTGGCCGGGCAGATCTTCGGCGGGGCCGATCCGGAGTACGTCGCGGACGTGGGCCTGGTGCTGACCAACATGATCTACGCGTTGATCGCCCGGTTCACCGAGCGGACCATCGAGATCGGCGAGATCCTGCCGACGCTGGAGCGCGTCATCGGACGGCTGACCTCCAACAACGAGGTCGCCGCGGCGGCCGCGCTGACCCGCCGCCCGGCCCCCGGGCAGGAGGAACCCTTCTATCTGGACCCCGCCGTCACGGCGCCGTTGCGCCGCCGCGCGGACTACCGTCCCGGTGCGGCGTTCTCGGATCCGGCCGGCTCGCACACCGATGCGGGCTGACCGGATCGGAATCACGTCCGGCCGCCGGTCGGTATCCACAATCGAATGCCGACAGTGGGGGGTGGTGTTTCTGATCGGATATCCGATCGGCGGAAAGAATAGGTGAACATAATACGCGGATGGCCGCGCGGAGTCGGCCGCTGCTTTTTCCACGCCTGCTGTGCACGGCGCAGCAGACGCATTTCTCCGTACCTGATGATCCATTCAGAAACACCAATGAATACCTTTGCGGGAGCTATTGACTCGGGCATGTGACGGTCGGCACAATCTTCGCGGAAGCCAATCGGGAGAAAGTCGCCGCCGGGCCGTGAGCTCAGCTGCCGAACGGTTCGCGGACCGAATTCGTCACCGCTGAACACATCCGCCGGTGTACTACCGGAGAGTTTTGCGAGCGGCCGGTATCAATGCCGGTCGTCGCTCGAGTCGTCCTTTTTCCCGATGACCAGATCCAGGAGCCTTTCATGACCGACTTCGACACGGTCGATTATTTCACCGATCCCGCGCTGGTACCGGATCCGTATCCGTACTACGACTATCTCCGGGCCAAGCACCCGATTGTTCGTGAGCCGAACTACGGGGTGCTCGCGGTCACCGGATACGAGGAAGCCGACAAGGTGCTGCGGGATGCGGACGGGAATTTCTCATCGTGCATCGCGGTCGGCGGCCCCTTCCCGCCGCTGCCGTTCCAGCCGGTCGGTGACGACATCACCGACCAGATCGCCGAACATCGCACCGAACTGCCGATGTACGAGCACATGGTGACCATGGATCCGCCGGACCACACCCATGCCCGTTCGCTGCTGAGCCGGCTGCTGACCCCGGCGCGGTTGAAGGAGAACGAGGAATTCATGTGGCGGCTGGCCGACCGCCAGCTGGACGAGTTCGTCGCCGCGGGCAGTGCCGAGTTCGTGGCCGAATACGCGAAGCCGTTCTCGCTCTTGGTGATCGCCGACCTGCTCGGTGTGCCGGAGGAGGATCACGACGAGTTCCGCACGGTGCTCGGCGCGGATCGCCCCGGCGCCCGGATCGGCGCGCTCGACAAGGAGCACGTCTCGGCCAACCCGCTGGAATTCCTGGACGAGAAGTTCTCCGCCTACATCAGCGACCGCCGCGCCGACCCGCGCGACGACGTGCTGACCCAGCTGGCCCTGGCCAAGTACCCCGACGGCAGCACCCCCGAGGTGGTCGACGTGGTCCGCACCGCCACCTTCGTGTTCGGCGCCGGTCAGGAGACCACCGCCAAACTGCTCGCCGCCTCGCTGCGGGTGTTCGGCGACCAGCCCGAGATCCAGCAGGCCCTGCGCGCGGACCGCAGCCTCATCCCGGCCTTCGTCGAGGAGACGCTGCGGCTGCACGCGCCGGTCAAGAGCAGCTTCCGGCTGGCCAAGCGCACCACCACCATCGGTGACACCCCGGTGCCGGCCGGTTCGCTGGTCATGGTGCTGCCGGGAGCGGCCAACCGCGATCCCGAGCGGTTCGAGAACCCGCACGAGTTCCGCATCGATCGCCGGAACTTCCGGGAGCACATCGCCTTCGGCCGCGGCCCGCACACCTGCCCCGGCAGCCCGCTGGCGCGGGTCGAGGGCCGGGTGTCGCTCGAGCGCATCCTCGACCGGATGCTCGACATCACCATCGACGAGGACAAGCACGGCCCGGCCGACGCGCGGCGCTACAACTTCGAGCCGACCTTCATCCTGCGCGGTCTCACCGATCTGCACATCCGGTTCACGCCGGGCCCGGCCCACTAGGCCGAATCGGGCGGCGCCACAACCGGATCCGGCGCCGTAGTGGTAGGTAGCCAGCGAGGTAGGTAGTACGTGTCGACCATGTTCGAACCCGACGGCCGCGGGCCGTCCGCGGCGAGGTTGCTGCTGACGGGGATCTGCTTCGTCGTCATCGCGGCCGTCGCCGCGACGGCGATGATCGCGAATTCGCGAGGGGTATTTCGCAAGTCCGTGACCGTCGTCGCCGTCATGGCGAATGTGGGCGACGGCCTGCCACCGAAATCCGATGTGAAGTACGAGGGCGTCCGGGTCGGATTCGTCACCGAGGTCACCGCGGCCGCGCAGGCCGGGATGAACGAGGTGCACATCCGGCTCGGCCCCGAGTACGCGCGGCACATACCCGGGACGGTCACCGCCCGGGTGGTGCCGAGCAATGTGTTCGCGGTGCCGTCGATCCAGTTGCTGGACAACGGTTCCGCGCCGTCGCTGAGCTCGGGCACCCGGATCGCGCAGGATCGCAGCCTGGCCACCGTCCGGTTGCAGACCTCGCTGGACCAGCTGCGGCAGATCGTCGCCGCGGTCGGCCGGCAGGGCACCGATCGGGCGGTCGGCATGCTGGCGACACTGGCGACGGCGACCGACGGCCGTGGCGCCGCGCTCGGCGACGCCGGGGCGCAGTTGCGGCAGATCGTCGAGGCGCTGCGCTCGGTGGTCTCGGTGTCCGACGCGCCCACCACCCTCGACGCCCTGTCCGCCTCGTTGCGTGAATTGCAAACGGCGGCACCGGAACTGCTCGACGCCCTGCACCACTCGGTGGTGCCGATGCTGACCATCGCGCAGCAGCGCGAGCAACTCACCGCGCTGCTGACCGGCGGGCTGCACACCACCGGCACGGTCGAGGGCGCGCTGGACCGCCGGGTGGACCAGATCATCAACGTGACCACCCACATGGGCCCGGTGCTCGACGTCCTCGGCGACGGCGCCGCCACCTTCCCGCAGATCACCGTCTCGGTGTCGCGGCTGACCAGGAACTTCGTCAGCGTGTGGAATCCCGACACCCAGCGGATCACCGCCAAGGTGATCGTGCAGCTGACCCCGAACCGGCAGTACACCCGGGCCGACTGCCCGCGCTACGGCGATCTCGCCGGCCCCAGCTGTGTCACCGGCCCGACCAGCGCCGAGGCCACCGCGGGCAGCGTGGACCCACGCGGCTTCCAGCCGCCGGCGGGGCTGGGGCCCGACATCGGCCCGGTCGGCAGCCCGCAGGAACAGCAGCAGATCGCCGGCATCCTCGGCGGCCCGCCGAATGCGGCCTCGGACCTGCTGTTCGGCCCGCTGGCCCGGGGCACGACCGTCGCGGTCGCGCCGGATCCGAACGGAGGTGAGCGATGAGTTATCGCCGCTCGTTGCTGGTGCTGGTGATCTTCCTGGTGGTCTCGGCGGTGCTGAGCTGGACCGTGGTGGTCACGCTGGAACGCGGGGTCGCGGGTAGCACCACGAAGTATTCGGCCCTGTTCACCGACGTCTCGGGGCTGCGGGTCGGCGACGACGTGCGCGTGGCCGGGGTGCGGGTCGGGCGGGTCGAGTCGATCGGCCTCACCGGCGCCACCGCCCGGGTCGGCTTCCGGGTGCAGAGCGATCAGGTGCTCTACGGCGACAGCACGGTCGCGGTGACCTACCAGAACCTGATCGGGCAGCGTTATCTCGGTATCGCGCGCAGCGGCAAGGGTGATCTCGGCGCCCTGCGCTCGGGGGCGCTGATCCCGATCGAGCGCACCGAACCGTCCTTCGACATCTCCAAGCTGCTCAACGGTTTCGAGCCGCTGTTCGGCACCCTGGACCGCGACGCCGTGGACAACATCAGCGGCGCCCTGATCAAGGCGTTGCAGGGGGACAACGGCGCGATCACCACGCTGATCGCCGAAACCACCCAGCTGGCACAGACTTTCGCCGGACCCGACGAGGTGCTGGGCCAGGTGATCACCAATCTGACCACCATCGTGGACAACCTCGCGAAGCAGAGCGGCAGCCTGACCACCGTGATCCAGCAGACCCGCACGCTGTTCGAGGGACTGGACGCCAATCGCCAGGCGCTGTTCGACGGGGTGGACCAGATCGCCCGGGTGGTCGGTCGCGCCTCGGAGATCATCGCCGCCGATCGGCCCGCCCTGGGCGAGTTCATCAATCGCGATCCGGGTTTCACCCGGCACTTCATCGACAACAAGGACAAGTTCGAGTACATGGGGGACAACTTGCCGATGTTGTTGAAGGGCATGGCCCGGATGACCCAGGACGGCGCCTACGTCGAGGCCTACGCCTGTGACGTGCAACTGTCGCTGACCCCCGGCCTGGGGCCGCTGATCCCGGAGGTCGTCGACGGCATCACTCCGGGTGGGGTCGCCCAGCACACCTCGAAGTGTCGGTGACCCCATGCGAATCGGACAGAACCTGAAGGGTTTACGGGGTAAGAAGCTCGAGGAGTACCCGAAAGCGTGGCTGGGGGTCGCGGCCATCGCGATCCTGGTGGTGGTGATCGTGGCCGCGCTGGCGGTCAATTCGCTGAACATCGGCGACCGCCGGATCGAGGCGGATTTCGCGCAGGCCGCGCAGCTCGGCGCCGGTGACCAGGTGACCGTGGCCGGCGTGCCGGTCGGGCATGTGGCCGGGATCCGGCTCGCCGGCGACCACGTGACGGTGACGCTGAGCATCCATCACGATGTCGCGCTGGGCGCCGGCACCGCCGCCGCGATCAAGCTGACCACGCTGCTGGGCAACCGGTACGTCGAGCTCAGCCCGCGCGGCCCGGGTTCGGCGCCGCGAATCCCGCTGGCGCACACCAGCGTTCCCTACGATCTGCAATCGGCGCTGACCGATGTGACCCGCACCTTCGACCAGGTCGACGCCGATCAGGTGGGCCACGCGCTGACCGATCTGTCCGGCCAGCTCGACGGGTTGCCGCAACTGGTCCCCTCCGTGATGGCGAACATCCACACGCTGTCCGCGGTGATCGCCGAGCGTCGCGACCAGCTCGGCGCGCTGATCACCAGCACCGCCAAGCTCACCGAACTGGTGAAGTCCCAGCAGGCGAACATCGGCGCCCTGGTCACCCAGGGCCGCGCCCTGTTGCAGGAGGTGCAGGCCCGGCGGCAGGCGATCGAGTCGATGATCGCCGCCACCAGCCATCTGGTCGATTCGCTGAAGCCGATCGTGGTCGACGACCGGTCCGAGGTCCAGGGCCTGATCGACAACCTGAACGAGATGACCGGGATGCTCAGCCGGCACGACGACCTGCTGCGCAACATCCTGCAGATCCTCCCGGTGCCGTGGCGCTCCTGGGCGAACCTCACCGGCAGCAGCGTGGAACTCGACGCCAACGCCCCCTACGGCGCCTTCCTCGACTCGTGGATGTGCGCGCTGGCCGGCCGGGCCCCGCAGGTGAACATCGCCCCGTACGACAAGGACTGCAAATGAGCCGACTGACCCGCCGCATCGTGCTGTCGCTGCTGCTCATCGCGGTCGTCGTGGTGGCCGGCGCCGCAGCCGGGCCGTTCGGCGGCAGCGGCACCGTGCGGGTGACCGCCCAATTCGACAGCGCCGCGGGACTGTACGCGGGCAACTCGGTCGACGTGCTGGGGATGAAGATCGGCAAGGTCGACTCCATCACCCAGCGCGGCGCCTACGTCGAGGTCAGGATGAGCATCCAGAGCTCGACCCCGGTACCGGCCGACGTGACCGCGGTGACGGTGTCGGATTCGGTGCTCACCGACCGGCACGTGGAGCTGACCCCCGCCTATCACGGCGGTCCGACGCTGCGTGACCACGCGGTCCTCGACCCGAAGCACACCCGCACGCCGATCGAATTCGACAGCGTGCTGGCGATGGCCGACAAGTTGTCGAAATCGCTGGCCGGGGACGGCGCCGGGCACGGGCCGATCGCCGGTCTGGTCGACGTCGGCGCCGCGACCGCGGTACACGGCGACGACATCAAGAGCGCGCTCGACCAGCTCGCCGCCGCGCTGCGGACCGGCAGCGACCAAGGCGTGGCCACCAAGGACGCGGTCACGAAGATCGTCACCGATCTGGACTCGCTGACCACCGCGGCCGCGGCCAACGATCAGCAGATCCGCGATTTCGGTTCCGGGGTACACCAATTGAGCGATCTGCTGGCCGATCAGCAGCTGGGCAGCGGGGACACCGGCGCCAAGCTGAACCAGATCCTCGGCACCGCGGCCGATCTCATGCAGCGCAATCGGGGCAGCCTGAACGGGACGCTGGGCAACGCGAACGTGATGATGCAGAGCCTGGCGGACTACCAGCGCAACATCGCCGAGTACATGGATCTGTTCCCGCTGGTGGTCGACAACGCCTATGCCGTCATGGATCCCGATCTCAAGGTCGGCCGGGTGCACATCAACGCGGACAAGGTGCTGTTCGACGGCCAGATGGTCAAGGAGGTGTGCAACCTGCTGGACATGAAACAGCTGGGTTGCAACACCGGCAAGATGTCGGACATGGGCCCCGACTTCGGAGTGGTGGCCATGCTGGCCGGAATCGCGGGGTTGCCGAAATGAGGCTGGAGACAACGAGATCGGGCGCGTGGCGGGCCGCCGTGCTGGCGGTGCCGGTGCTGGCGCTGGCCGCCGCGGGCTGCTCCGCGGGTGGTCTGGACCAGGTGCCGCTGCCGGCGCCGTCGATCGGGCACAGCTACCGGCTGACCGCCACCTTCGCCAACGCGCTCAACCTGCCGGCCAAGGCGCCGGTGAAGGTGAACGGCGCCGATGTCGGCCAGGTCGAGTCGATGCGGGCCCGCGACTACGCGGCGGTGGTCACCGTGCGGGTCCGGTCGGAGGTGTCGCTGCCGGTCGGCACCACCGCGGAGCTGCGTTCGGCGACCCCGCTCGGTGACGTGTTCATCGCGCTCACCCCGCCGGATCAGGCCGTGACGGGCGGCCCGGTGCTGCACGACGGGGACAGCATCCCGCAGTCCGCGACCGCGGCGGCCGCCACCATCGAGGAGGTGCTGACCCGGGCGGCGCTGCTGGTCAACGGCGGTGTGATCCGCGATCTGACCAAGGTGATCAACGGTGCCGGCACCGAACTCGACGGTCGCGGCGACCGCCTCGGCGACCTCATCGCCCAGACCACCGATCTGGTCCGGAAACTGGCGGCGCGCTCGGATCAGATCCGCACGGCGGTGCACGACGCCGCCGCGCTCACCGACACCGTGGCCGGTCAGCAGTCCACCCTCAACGACGCGGTCGCGGCCGCCGGTCCGGCGCTGGACGCCATCGGCTCGAACACCCGGAACATCGTCGATCTGGTGGGCCGGCTGAGCCGGATCTCGGCGCTGCTGGAGAAGTTCCCGTCGATCAACGGCACCGGGAAGCGCAGCATCATCACCGATCTGAACAATCTGGCCGCGGGCATGAACACCGCCGCGAACGACCCCCGGGCCAACCTGGATTCGCTGAACCAGACCTTCGCCATCGTGGGCGCCAAGGTGGGCAACAGCACCGGCGCCTCGGCGGACGCCGACATCATCCAGCTCGCCGTCGGCGCCGGACCCGATCCCAACTTCCCCGGCACGCCGGAGGCCCGGGTGCCGGATCAGACCGACTGGGCCAATTTCGTCGGCTCGCTGGCCTACACCCTGGGCCGCCTGCACGATCGTGTGATCGGACCGGGCCGATGAGCGAGAATGCAATGCCCGCAAGGGATTCCGTGCTGGCACCGGTGGCCGGCGTGATCGTCGGCACGATCGGCTACCTGAGCCGGCAGCGGCTGGTGGTCTCGCTGGTCGCGCTGCTGGTGGTGCTGGTGCTCGGCGCGTCGTACCTGATGTTCGGGTCGTTGCAGGTGAATCCGCTGCACTCCACCTATCGGGTCCGGGTGCTGCTGAAGGATTCCGGTGGCCTGCTGGCCGATCGCGACGTGACCGTGCGCGGGGTCCGGGTGGGCCGGGTGTCGTCGGTGGACCTCGGCGACGGCGGCGTGACCGCGGTCGCGACGATCGACGGCGACGTGCGCATCCCGGCCGACAGCGACGCGCGGGTGATCGGCCTGTCGGCGGCCGGCGAGCAGTACCTGGACTTCGTGCCGACCACCGCCACCGGCCCCTACCTGGCCGACGGCGCGGTGATCGGCACCGACCGGACCACCACGCCGGTCACGCTGGCGCAGTTGCTCGGTGACCTCAACGGCACCATCGAACAGCTCGATCCGAACAAGCTGCACGCGATCGTGCAGGAACTCGGGGTGAGTTCGGCCGGGCCGGAGAAGCTGACGGCGATCGTCAACGGCGGCGTCTTCCTCATCGACACCCTCGGTGGGGTGCTGCCGCAGACCACCGATCTGTTGCGCAACAGCCGGGTGGTGCTCGGCACCGTCCGCGATCTGGCCCCCGGCCTGCGGGCCACCGCGGCCGAGCTGGACCGCACCCTGACCGGGGTGGAGAAGATGAGCGGTGGCTACACCACCCTGGTCGGCCTCACCCCGCCGATGTTGCAGACGATGGACCGGATCATCGCCGAGAACTCGCCCACGATGGTCCAGCTGCTGGGCAGCCTCACCACCATCGCCCAGATGTCGTATGTGCACATACCGGCGCTGAGCGAGGTGTTCTTCCCGACGCAGCGCAACGGGTCGACCGCGGACCGGGTGGCCGACGCCTTCCACGACGGCTACGCCTGGGCGCTGGCGAGCATCTACCCGCGCAAGCAGTGCGACTACGACACCCCGCGGTTGCCGATGAGCGTGCCGAATTTCCCCGAGCCGTATCTCTACGCCGACTGCCGCGATCCCGATCCGACCCTGCTGCCGCGCGGCGCCCGCAACGCGCCCCGGCCGCCGGGCGACGACACGCTCAATCCGCCGCCGGGTGCGGATCCGCTCGCGACCTCCGATCCCGCTCCGGTGGAACGGCAGTCGATCCCGCTGCCGTACGGCGGCCCGTATGTGCCCAGATAGCCCGTACTTCCGAACACCTGTGCAGGGAGGACTTCGATGAAGAAGACAACACCGGGGACGGTGCTGGAGGAAGACACCGGGAGCTCGCCGGAAACGCTTGCGGGACAAGGTGTCACGGATACGGTCGAGGCGGATGTCACGGCCGGGGGTGACGGCGGCGCGGCCGTCACCACGAAGACCGCTGTGCCCGAGGCCGATTCGGTCACCGATCGGGACACGCCGGTCGACGCGACACCGGTGGCCGCCGCGACACCGGTCGCCGATCCGCAGCCGCCGGTCGATGCGACACCGGCGGCCGGATCGGATCGGGCCGGAACGGGCCGATCGCGCCGGCTGCTGCGCGGCGGGGTGGCGGCGCTGGCGGTGCTGCTGATCGTGGCGACGGTGTTCGCGGTGGTCTTCGGCTGGAAGCTGCACGACCGGAACCGGGTGGACGACGCGGCGCGGGGCGCGGAGGCCACCGCGCAGACCTATGCCGTCACCCTGACCAGTATCGACGCCCAGCACATCGACGAGAACTTCACCGACGTCCTGAACGGCGCCACCGGCGATTTCAAGGACATGTACTCCCAGTCCAGCACCCAGCTGAAGGCGCTGCTGGTGCAGAACAAGGCCGTGAGCAAGGGCCGGGTCGTGAACGCCAGCATCCTGTCCGCGTCCGAGAACCAGGTCGTGGTCATGCTGTTCGTGGACCAGGAGGTCACCAATTCCGCCAGCCCCGATCCCCGTATCGATCGCAGCCGCATCCTCATGACGATGCAGCGGGTCGGCGGTAAGTGGCTGGCCGCCAAGGTGGAAATGGTCTGACGTGACTGCTGGTGAGTTGGTGATCGATCGACCGGCCGCGCCGGCGCCGATCGATGCGATCAAGCAATGGGCCCGGGGTTATCTGCGACGGCATCCGATCGCCTCGCTGGAGACCGTCGGCGCGCAGTTCGTGATGGGCGTGCGGGCGTTTCAATACCTTTTCCTCGACATGGTGACCGGGAAGTTCGCCTTCCGGGAATTCGTGTTGCAGGCGGCGTTCATGATCAAGACGTCGTATCTGCCGACGATCGCGGTGGCGCTGCCGATCAGCGCCACGCTGTCCATCCAGTTCGGCCTGCTGGCCGGGCAGGTGGGCGCGACCTCGCTGGCCGGCGCGGCCAGCGGCCTCGCGGTGATCCGCCAGGCCGCCCCGGTGGTCACGGCGATGCTGCTGGCGGCGGCCGTCGGCTCGGCGATCTGCGCCGATCTCGGCTCGCGGACCATCCGCGAGGAGATCGACGCCATGGAGGTCATGGGCGTGCCGGTGATGCGCCGGCTGGTGGTGCCGCGGGTGGCCGCGGGCATCGTGGTCGCGGTGGGCCTGACCGGGCTGTCGGCCTTCGTCGGCTTCCTCGCCGGCTACCTGTTCAACGTCTACATCCAGGGTGGGACGCCGGGCAGTTTCGTGGCGACCTTCTCCTCCTTCGCCACCATCGGCGACATGTACCTGGCGGTGGTCAAGGCCGTGGTGTTCGGGCTGATCGTGACGATCGTGGCGTGCCAGAAGGGCTTGTCCACCAAGGGCGGTCCCGGTGGCGTGGCCGATTCGGTGAACGCCACGGTGGTGGCCTCGATCGTGCTGCTGATGCTGGTGAACGTCGGTTTCACCGAGATCTACACCATGCTGTTCCCGCGGGCGGCGCTCTGATGGCCGCACCGTATTACCCGCTGTCGCTGGGGAGCGTGGTCCGCGCGGCGGATCCACCGGCGAAGGTCTTCATGCGGCTGGGCCACATGGCCTTGTTCTTCCTGCGCGCGGTCGGCTCGGTGCCGATCGTGCTGCGCCACTACCGCAAGGAACTGCTGCGGCTGATCTCGGTGGTCACCTGGGGCAACGGCTCGCTGATCGTCGGCGGTGGCACCGCCGGCATCATCATCGTGCTCGGCGGCAGCGCCGGGGCGCTGGTCGGCATCGAGGGCTACAGCGCGCTGAAGCTGCTCGGCATCGGCCCGGCCACCGGGCTGATCTCCGCCACTGCCTCCACCCGGGAGCTGGCGCCGATCATGGCCTCGATCGCGTTCGCGGCGCAGGCGGGCTGCCGCTTCACCGCGCAGCTGGGCGCCATGCGGATCGCCGAGGAGATCGACGCCATGGAGACGCTGGCGATCCGCTCGATCCCGTATCTGGTGACCACCCGGCTGATGGCCTCGGTGGTGGCCATCGTGCCGCTGTACATCGTCTGCCTGGTGGTGAATTTCGTTGCGGTGCAGTTCACCATCGGGCTGGCGGGCAGCCAGTCGCCGGGCACCTACGACCACTACTTCCGAATGGTGCTCAGCGGCACGGACGTTCTCTACTCACTGGTGAAAGCCGTTGTCTTCGTGATCATCACGACAACGATCCAGTGCTACTACGGCTACTACTCCAGCGGTGGGCCGGAGGGCGTCGGGGTGGCGGCCGGGCGCGCGATGCGGGCCGGGATCACGGCGATGATCTGTGTGAACCTCCTGATGACGATGGCGTTGTGGGGATTCGACGCCGGAGCGCGCATCAGTGGGTGATGCTGTATGAGAACGGAGTTTTCGTCAATCAAGATCTCCGTTTTCAAATACGGCATAGCAGGTATTGACAGAGGTCAGAGGGCAGTGTTAGACAGGTGTACAGCATCGGCGAGCGGCCGTCGACCGGCCGTCCGCGCAACTCGTACTCCCCCGCTCCCGCTCGCCGTGCGACCCACCACCGACGGTGACCGGCGTGCGCCCGGTTCCCACCGGTACCAGAAGTGAACGGAGAACCATGACGACCGGAACGGCCACAGCGGGTGTCGTCGGCGCGCGGATACCGCGCATCGAGGACCTGCGGTTGGTGACCGGCGCGGGCGAGTACGTCGACGACATCGTCCGGCCGGGCATGGCCCATGTGCATTTCGTCCGCAGCCCGCTGGCGCGGGCGCGGATCCTGGACATCGACGTGTCCGAGGCGCTGGCGCTGGAGGGCGTGCGCGCGGTCTACACCGCCGCGGACCTGAATCCCGAAGTGCGCGAACTGGTCTACGCGCTGGACCTGCCCGGGATGCCGCCGGTGCCGCGGCCGCCACTGGCCGAGGGCGAGGTGCGGTTCGTCGGTGATCCGGTGGCGCTGATCGTCGCCGTCGACCGGTACGTGGCCGAGGACGCGGCCGAACTGGTCGTGGTCGACTACGACCCGCTGCCGCCGATCGTCGACTACACCACCGCGGCGGAGAACCCGGAACAGGTCCACCCCGACATCCCCGCCAACCTCGCGGCCCTGATCCCCGGCATGCCGGCCGAGCAGCGGCAGCAGATCTACGACAAGGCCGCACATGTGGTGCGGCAGCACATCTTCCAGCAGGGCTACGTGCCGGTGCCGATGGAGACCCGGGGCCTGATCGCGGAATGGTCGGCGCCGACCGGCGAGATGACCATCTGGGCCTCCACCCAGTCCCCGCACGGCATGCGGGCCTTCTGCGCCCGGCTGCTGGGCATCCCGGAACATCAGGTGCGCGTGGTCGCCCGCGACACCGGCGGCGGCTTCGGGCAGAAGGTGGTGCCCGGCCGCGAGGACGTCGCGGTCATGCTCGCCGCCCGGAAGCTGCGGGCCTCGCTGAAGTGGATCGAGGACCGCCAGGAGAACCTGATCGCGGCCGGCTCCGCCCGGCACGAATCCGGGATCGCCGAGATGGCCTTCGACGCCGACGGGCGAATCCTGTTCGGCGCCATCGACTATCTCCAGAACGTCGGCGCCTACCCGATCCCGTCGCCGCTGACCGCGGCCTTCCCGGTCGGCATGCTGTTCACCGGGCCGTACCGGGTGCCGGTGGCCACCTTCGACCTGAAGCTGGTGTACACCAACACCGTCGGCCGGGTGGCCTACCGCGGGCCGTGGCAGTTCGAGTCGGTCGCCCGCGAGGTGCTGATGGACACCGCGGCCCGGCAGATCGGCATCGATCCGGTGGAACTGCGGCGGCGCAACATGATCCGCCAGGACGAACTGCCGATGGTGAACCCCAGCGGGATGCCGTACAGCGACATGACGCCGCTGGAGACCTTCGAGAAGGCGGTCGGGGCGCTCGGCTACGAGGCGTTCCGCGAGGAGCAGGCCGCGGCCCGCGCCCAGGGCCGCTACCTCGGCGTCGGCAGCTGCACCTATGTGGAGCCGACCGCCGGATCGACCCCCTTCTACGCCACCGAGGGCGGCACCATCCGGATCGAGCCCTCCGGCGTGGTCAACGTCTACGTCGCCGGCGGGTCGGCCGGCAACAGCCTGGAGACCACGGTCGTCCAGCTGACCGCCGACGCGCTCGGCGTGCGCGTCGAGGACGTGCACACCATCCAGGGCGATACCGCGGTCACCCCGTTCGGCGGCGGCACCGGCGGCAGCCGCTCGGCCTCGGTGACCGCCGGCGCGATCGCGGAAACCGCCGCGGCCCTGCGGGCGCGGATCATCGCGATCGCCGCGCACAAGCTGGGCAATCCGGCCGAGGACATCGAGTTCGCCGACGGCCGGGCGACCGTGCGCGGCGTCCCGGAGGTCGCGCTGACGCTGCACGAGATCGCCGAGATCGCGTACTTCCAGCCGGACGCGCTGCCGCCGGGCATTCCGGCCGGGCTGGAGGCCAGCGGCCGCTACAAGGCCGCCGCGCCGATGATCTGGGCCAATGCCACCCACATCTGCACCTGCGAGGTCGACATCGAGACCGGGCGGGTGACGCTGCTGCGCTACATCGTCGGCGAGGACGTCGGCCCGATGATCAACCCGAACGTGGTGGAGGGCCAGATCTACGGCGGCACCGTCCAGGGCATCGGCGGCGCGCTGTACGAATCGCAGGCCTACGACGACGACGGCAATCCGATCGCCACCACGTTCATGGACTACCTGCTGCCGACCGCCACCGAGGCGCCGACCATCGAGGTGGTGCACGTCGAGTCGCACAGCGCGGGTCCCGGCGGTTTCAAGGGCGTCGGCGAGGGCGGTGCGATCGGCTCGGCCCCGGCGGTGATCAACGCGGTCGCCGACGCGCTGGCGCCGTTCGGCGTCGAGATCAGCGCGCTGCCGTTGTCGCCGGCGACCATCGTCGGGCTGATCGACGCCGCTCGTGGAAAGGCACACTCGTGAAACCGGCTGCATTCGAATATCATTCGCCGGCCACCGCCGAGGAGGCCGTGGCACTGCTCGCCGAACTGGGCGACGAGGCCAAGGCCATCGCCGGCGGGCAGAGCCTGGTGCCGATGCTGTCGTTGCGGCTGGCGGTCTTCGAGCATCTGGTGGACCTGCGCCGGGTGGGCGAACTGCGTGGCATCCAGGCGCGCGGCGACTCGGTGTGGGTCGGCGCGGGCACCACCCACGCCACCGTCGGCCGCTCCGAGGAGATCCGCCGCGCGGTGCCGTTGCTGGCGAGGGCCACCCCGCACATCGGGCACTTCCAGATCCGCAACCGCGGCACCATCGGTGGTTCCATCGCGCACGCCGACGCCGCGGCCGAATATCCCGCGGTGGCACTGACTCTCGACGCGCAGTTGGAGGCGCTGTCGCCGCGCGGACGGCGCACCATCGCCGCGCGTGACTTCTTCACCGGGATGTGGAGCACCGCACTGGAACCCGACGAACTGCTGACCGGCATCGTCTTCCCGGTGTGGCACGGCCGATCGGGCTTCGCGATCGAGGAATTCGCCCGGCGCAGCGGTGATTTCGCACTCGCCGGGGCCACGGTGGCGGTCCGGCTGGACGCCGACTCCCGGGTGGAGCGCTGCGGCATCGGACTGTTCGGGCTGGCCCCGACCACCGAGCGGGCCACCGCCACCGAGGCGGAACTGGTGGGCCGGTTGGTCACCGAGATCGAGGCCGACGAGGTCGGGCGCAGTGCGACGGCGGGCTTGCGTTCGGTGCCGTCGGACATGCACGGCTCCGGCGAGTACCGCAAGCGCCTCGGCGCGCAGATGGTGGCGCGCGCCTGGCGCCGCGCCGTCGAGGAGGCCGGCAATGACTGACGAGGTGAGCAATGACTGATATCGACATCGCGGTACGCATCAACGGCGAACTGCACCGGGACCGGGTGCCACCGCGGCTGATCCTGGCCGACTACCTGCGCACCCGCTGCGGGCTGACCGGCACCCACCTCGGCTGCGAGCACGGGGTGTGCGGGGCGTGTACGGTGCTGCTGGACGGGGTCGCGGTGCGGGCCTGCCTGATCTTCGCGGTGCAGGCCGACGAATCGGAGATCACCACGGTGGAGGGGATCGCGTCGCCGGACGGCGAGCTGTCCCCGGTGCAGGCGGCGTTCCGCGAGCACCACGGATTGCAGTGCGGTTTCTGCACACCGGGTTTCATCGTGTCGGCCACCGCATTCCTGCGGGACAATCCGGATCCGACCGAGCCGGAGATCCGGGAGGCGATATCCGGCAATCTGTGCCGCTGCACCGGATATCAAGGAATCGTGAAAGCCGTTGCCGCGGCTGCGGATTCGATCAAGCAGACGTCTCTGGAGGGATCCGCGTGAAACTCGAGAACACATTCGGCATTCCCGTCCCGGCGGCGGACGCCTGGAAGGTGCTGCTGGACCTGGAGCGCATCGCGCCGTGCGTCCCCGGCGCCACGCTCACCGGCAGCGAGGGCGACGCCTTCCAGGGCCGGATCAAGGTGAAGCTGGGCCCGATCGCGTTGACCTACAACGGCACCATCCGGATCGTGTCCGCCGACGAGACCGCGCGCATCGCGGTGCTGGAGGGCGGCGGCCGGGAGGCCCGCGGCAACGGCACCGCGAAGGCGACCATCACCTGCCGCCTGGTCGAATCCGGCGACAAGACCGAGGTTTTCGTCGACACCGACCTGAACATCACCGGTAAACCGGCGCAGTTCGGCCGCGGCGCCCTGGCCGAGGTGGCGGGTGCGCTGATCGGTCAGTTCGCCGACAACCTGGCCGATCTGATCGTCGAATCGGCCACGGCCGCACCGGTTGCCGAACACTTCGCGGAGACGGCCGCCGAGCCGATCCCGCATCAGACTTCCCCGTCCGACCCGGCCGGAACGGTGGCGCCCGCCGCCGTACTGCGGTCCGGGTCCGGGACGGGGGCCAACGTGCAGCCCGCGGCGCGGCCGGCTGCCGAGCCGATCGACCTGCTCTCCGCCGCCGGAATCGGCGGAGAGCGGGTCGGTCTGGTTGCCGCGGTGGTGGCACTGCTGGTGGTGCTGGTGCTCTGGCGCCGCGACCGGCGGCGCCTGTCCGCGCGTTGAGCGATGGCCTGTGGGCACTTCGATGCGACGCCGGCCGGTGACGCATCTCCCCGAAGCAGAAAGTGAGTAGTCAGATGGCGGGAAGAGTCGAGGGCAAGGTTGCCCTCATCAGCGGTGCGGCGCGGGGTCAGGGTCGCAGTCACGCGGTGCGCCTGGCGCAGGAGGGCGCCGACATCATCGCGGTCGACGTGTGCAAGAACGTCAGCGGCAGTGACGCCATCCCGGGATCGACCCCCGAGGATCTGGCCGAGACCGCCGATCTGGTGAAGGGCCTGGGCCGGCGCATCGTCACCGCCGAGCTCGACGTGCGCGACTACGCCGCCCTGTCGGCGGCCGTGGACAGCGGTGTCGAGCAGCTGGGCCGGTTGGACATCATCGCGGCCAACGCGGGCATCGGCAACGGTGGCGCCACGCTGGACAAGACCAGTGAAGAAGACTGGGACACGATGATCGACATCAACCTGGCCGGCATCTGGAAGACGGTGAAGGCCGGTGTGCCGCACATCCTCGCGGGTGGCAACGGCGGTTCGATCATCCTGACCAGCTCGGTCGGCGGCCTGAAGGCCTACCCGAACACCGGTCACTACGTCGCCGCCAAGCACGGCGTGGTCGGCCTGATGCGGGCCTTCGCGGTCGAGCTGGGCCAGCACAACGTCCGGGTCAACTCGGTGCACCCGACCAACGTGAACACCCCGATGTTCATGAACGAGGGCACCATGAAGATGTTCCGTCCCGACCTGGAGCACCCGACCGCCGAGGACTTCAAGCCGGTCGCGCAGTTCATGCACGTGCTGCCGATCGGCTGGGTCGAGCCGGTCGACATCAGCAACGCGGTGCTGTTCCTGGCCTCCGACGAGGCCCGCTACATCACCGGTCTGACCATGACCGTCGACGGCGGCAGCACCCTGAAGTAGGGCAGCCACCGAATTCGGGATCGCGGTGGCGCGGCGTTCCGCGCGCCACCGCGGCCGGTCCCTAGATCTCGGTCCCGTCGGATTGCGTCGGCTCCGGCTCCAGGATCGCCAGTTCCCGTTCGATCATGGCGAGCGCCTCGGCGTGCCCGCCGTCCATGCCGATCGCCTGTTCCAGCACCAGCGTGCGGGCCAGGCCGGTCAGCATCACCGCCAGCGCTCCCGGCGGGAAACGCTCGGCGTCCACGCCCGCGGCGGCGATGATGCCGGTCAGCGTCTCGGTCTGGATGGCGCGGAAGCGTTCCGCCGCCACCGCGAGCGCGGCCCGGATCACCGGGCGGTGCACCGACAGCCCGACGAATTCCAGGGTGATCCGCACATCCGCCGGATCGGTGCCGAACCGCCACAGCGCGTGCAACGGCCGGTCCGCGGCCAGCAGCGCCGCCTGGAGGTCCACCGCGCGCTCGACCCGGCGTTCCAGGATCGCCAGGAACAGATCGTCCATGGACCGGAAGTAGTAGTGCACCAGCTGGAATTTCAGCCCGGCCCGCTCGGCCACCCGGCGGGCCGTCACCGCGGAATATCCCTGCTCCAGCAGCAACTGCTCGGCGGCGTCGACCAGGATGCCGCGATTCTTCGCATCGGGGCCGGCGACCCTGCGCGGCGTTGCCATCGGATCCTCCTCGCCCTCGTCCGATCATGGGACCAACGATCATGCTAGCGCCGCTGCGCGTCACGACCGCAGTCCGGTTTGCGACGATCGGCACGTCGTAGGCTGTTGATCATGTCGAGCACCGAACAGGTAGCGAGAGCGTCCGGGCTGACCGCCGCGGAGGTGGCGCAACGGGTGCGGGACGGACAGGTCAACGATGTCCCGGAACGGGCCGCCCGGTCGGTGTCCGACATCGTCAAGGCCAACGTCTGCACCCGGATCAACGCGATTCTCGGTGTGCTGCTGGTACTCGTGCTGATCACCGGATCCTATATCGATGCCATGTTCGGCCTGCTGATCATCGCCAACAGTGTGGTCGGCATCGTGCAGGAGTTGCGGGCCAAGCGGACGCTGGACGCGCTGGCGATCGTCGGGCAGGCGCGGCCGGTGGTGCGCCGCGACGGCAGCGCGCACCCGATCCCGCCGGCCGAGGTGGTGCTCGGCGATATCGTCGAACTCGGTCCCGGCGATCAGATCGTGGTCGACGGCGAGGTGCTCGAGTCGCGGCAGCTGGAGGTGGACGAGTCGCTGCTCACCGGCGAGGCCGACGCCATCGACAAAGCCGTTGGCGCGCAGGTGATGTCGGGCAGCTTCGTCTCCTCCGGATCGGGTGCCTACCGGGCCGCGAAGGTGGGCCGCGACGCCTACGCCGCGAAGCTGGCCGCCGAGGCCAGCAAGTTCACCCTGGTGGACTCCGAACTGCGCCGCGGCATCGACACCATTCTGAAGGTGATCACCTACCTGCTGATCCCGGCGGGCCTGCTCACCATCTACAACCAGTTGTTCTCCAGCCATCAGGGCTGGCGCGAGGCGCTCGACGGCATGGTCGCGGCCCTGGTCCCGATGGTGCCCGAGGGGCTGGTGCTGATGACCTCGGTGGC
This sequence comes from Nocardia sp. alder85J, assembly GCF_020176955.2. GTDB lineage: Bacteria > Actinomycetota > Actinomycetes > Mycobacteriales > Mycobacteriaceae > Nocardia. The sequence continues at coordinate 654,531 of NZ_JAIUCZ020000005.1, read as the reverse complement.
CTTCGCGGTGGGCGTGGTGCGGCTGGGCCGCCGGCAGTGCCTGGTGCAGGAGCTGCCCGCCATCGAGGGACTGGCCCGGGTCGACGTGGTGTGCGCCGACAAGACCGGCACGCTCACCGAGAACGGCATGACGCTGTCGGAAGTCCGTGCCGTGGGCGATGTTCCGGCGGATCGGCTGCGAGAGGTGCTGGCCGCCATGGCCGCCGGCGATCCGCGGCCCAACGCCAGCATCGCGGCGATCGCGGCGGCGCTGCCGCACGGTCCCGGCTGGCCGCCGTCGGCCGTCGCGCCGTTCTCCTCGGCGAAGAAGTGGAGCGGATTCTCCTACGGCGAGCACGGCAACTGGCTGCTCGGCGCGCCGGACGTGCTGCTGGAATCCGGCAGCGAGATCGCGCACACCGCACAGGATCTCGGCGGGCAGGGGCTGCGCGTGCTGTTGCTGGCCCGCGGCGACCGCGCGGTCGACGCCGCCGGCGCTCCCGGCGCGGTCACCCCGGCGGCGCTGGTGGTGCTGGAGCAGAAGCTCCGCGCCGACGCCCGGCCCACCCTGGAGTACTTCGCCGATCAGCAGGTCGCGATCAAGGTGATCTCCGGCGACAACGCCGTCTCGGTCGGCGCGGTGGCCACCGCGCTGGGCCTGTCCGGCGGCGATCACCCGGTCGACGCTCGCTCGCTGCCCGGGGACGCCGCCGCCCTCGCCGACGTGCTGGAGCGCGAGACCACCTTCGGCCGGGTGCGCCCGGATCAGAAGCGGGCCATGGTCGGCGCGCTGCGCTCGCGCGGGCACACCGTCGCGATGACCGGCGACGGCGTCAACGACGTGCTCGCGCTCAAGGACGCCGACATCGGCGTGGCGATGGGGGCGGGCAGCCCGGCGACCCGGGCGGTGGCGCAGATCGTGTTGCTGGACAACAGCTTCGCCACCCTGCCGTATGTGGTGGGGGAGGGCCGCCGGGTGATCGGCAACATCGAGCGGGTGTCGAACCTGTTCCTCACCAAGACCGTCTACTCGGTGTTGCTGGCCGCCCTGGTCGGCGTGGTCGGGATCGGATCGCAACTGTTCCACTACGATCCGCTGCCGTACCCGTTCCTGCCCCGGCACGTGACCATGGTGGCCTGGTTCACCATCGGCATTCCCGCCTTCATCCTGTCGCTGGCGCCGAACAACGAAAGGGCCCGAACCGGTTTCGTGCGCCGGGTGCTGCGGCTGGCGGTGCCGTCCGGGGTGGTGATCGGCGTGGTCACCTTCGTGGCCTACCTGTTCGCCTACCGCGGCGCGGCCGAATCCGCGGCGCAGCAGGAGCGCGCGGGCACCACCGCGCTGATCACGCTGCTGATCGTGGCGGTGTGGGTGCTGGCCATCGTGGCCCGGCCCTGGAACTGGTGGAAACTGCTGCTGATCGGCGGTTCGGTGGCGTTCTACCTGGTGTTGTTCGCGGTGCCGTTCACCCGGCACTTCTTCCGGCTGGACCCCTCGGACGCGATGCTGACGGCGGTGGCGGCGGGCTGCGGACTGGTCGGCATCGTGCTGGTGACCGCGGCCTGGTGGTTCGTCGGTGAGCGCCGCGGCCTGCTGCCCTCGGCCCCCCTGATCGAAAACGGCTGACCGCGGCGGCTTTTCGGGAAGCCAACTGGTCGCCCGATATGGCGCGCCGTGAACCGCGTTGTGCCGCGTGTTGATTGACCGACAGGGGTACCTTCGGCGATATGGAGGTCCTGCTGCATCAGATCGATGCGTTCGCCGACGCGCCGTTCACCGGGAATCCGGCGGCGGTCATGCCGCTGTTGTCCTGGCTCGACGACGATCTGCTGCAACGGCTCGCCGAGGAGAACAACCTCGCCGAAACCGCCTTCTACACTTCGGCTCTGCCGCTGGGCGCGGGCCGGCCCCCGGGCGACGGGCCGGCGTTCCACCTGCGCTGGTTCACCCCCGTGCTGGAGGTCGACATGTGCGGCCACGCCACCTTCGCGGCCGCGGCCTACCTGCTGGAGGACATGCATCCCGAGGCGGAGCAGGTGCAGTTCTTCACCCGTAGCGGCTGGCTGTCGGTCGAGCGCCTCGGCGACGCGCTGCGGATGAGCCTGCCGGCGATGCCGTCGGTCGATGTCGAGCCCGATCCCGCGCTGATCGCCGCGCTCGGCGTGCGGCCGCTGCGGGCGCTGTCCGGGCAGGACGAGATCGTCGTGGTCGCCACCGAGGCCGCAGTGCGCAGCGCCCGGCCGGATTTCGGCGCCTTCCCGGTGCTGCCCCGGGGCGTGATCCTCACCGCCCCGGGCGACAGCGCCGACTTCGTCTCCCGCTTCTTCGCCCCCGGGGTCGGGGTGCCCGAGGATCCGGTCACCGGCTCCGCACACGCCCAGCTGACCCCGTTGTGGAGCCGCGATTTCGGCCGCACCGAACTGTCCGCGCGGCAGCTGTCGCGCCGGGGCGGGCTGCTGCACTGCACCCTCGCGGGCGACCGGGTGTTGCTGACCGGCCACTGCCATCGCTATCTCGACGGCGTGGTCCAACTGCCCGATTGAGGGTGCGACGAAAGCTGAAGCCTCGCAGAACGTTCGCTGCGCACCGGATGAACATTCGGCCGACACCATGCGCGAATGCGCTTGTAAATCGTCTGTACCAACAAGTTTCGCGCATCGGGCGGTGCGGAACGGGCCACAATTGTCACCGGTACGCAGTACTCTGGCGCCACCCCGATCGCCCGGCGACCGGGGCGACCCGGCCGCCCACCTGATGAGGGGCGAGCGGCCGGGTTCCGTCCTTCCCCGCCGTGACCAGGCCGGCCGGCACCCTCACAGCGGCCGGGGCACGGGTGTGAAATCCGGGCAACACGGGCCAACATCCCCGCCACAGTCGACTAACCGACCGGCAACGCCCCGATGATGTGATGATCGCCATGAGCGTCACCGAACCCACCACCATCTACGAGCAGATCGGCGGCTACGAAGCGCTGGAGGCGGTCGTCGATGCCTTCTACGTCCGTGTCCTCGCCGATCCGGAACTGGCCGGATTCTTCACCGGCACCAACATGTCCCGGCTGAAGGGCAAACAGGTCGAATTCTTCGGCGCCGCCCTGGGCGGGCCCGAACCCTACACCGGTGCGCCGATGAAGCAGGTGCACCAGGGCCGCGGCATCACCATGCACCACTTCGGACTGGTCGCCGGGCATCTGTCGGCGACCCTGACCGCGGCCGGGGTGCCCGCGGCGACGGTCGAGCAGATCATCGGCGCCGTCGCGCCGCTGGCCGGTGAGATCGCCTCCGGATCCTAGGAATCCGGGTGAGCCGGTGCGGGCGCCGCCCCCGCCGCTGCGCCGTCCCCCGCCGCGGCGGGGCGGCGCCCGCACCGTCAGCCCTTCACACAGAGCACCTGACGCAGGGTGGCGACCACGTCCACCAGATCCCGCTGGGCCGCGATGACCTCGTCGATATCCTTGTAGGCGGCGGGGATCTCGTCGATCACCCCGGCGTCCTTGCGGGATTCCACCCCCTCGGTCTGCGCGATCAGATCGGCCACCGTGAACTGCTTCTTGGCGGCGCTGCGGCTCATCCGGCGGCCCGCCCCGTGCGAGGCGGAGGCGAACGAGGCCGGATTCCCCTTGCCGCGCACCACATACGACCGGCTGCCCATGGAACCGGGGATCAGCGCCAGATCACCGGCACCGGCCCGGACCGCGCCCTTGCGGGTCACCAGCATCGGCACGCCGTCGATGATCTCCTCGGCCACGTAGTTGTGGTGGCAGGAGATCGGCTCGTCGAATGTCACCGGGAGTACGGCGAATTCGTCGCGGACGGCGGTGCACACCAGCGCCAGCATCACCGCCCGGTTGCGAGCGGCGTATTCCTGCGCCCAGTCCAGATCGTGCCGGTAGGCCGCCATCTCCGCTGTGCCGGAAAGGAATACGGCCAGATCCCGATCCGGCAGGCCCTGGTTGTGCGGCAGCGCGCGGGCCACCGACATGTGCCGCTCGGCCAGCTCCTTGCCGATGTTGCGGCTGCCCGAATGCAGCAGCACCCACACCCGGCCGGTGCTGTCCAGGCACACCTCGATGAAGTGGTTACCGCCGCCGAGCGTCCCGAGCTGCTTGTGCGCCTTGGACTCCCGCGCGTGCACCGCCGGATCCAGCTCCGCGAACCCCCGCCAGAACCGCTGCCATCCGGCCCGCAGCGTGGTGCCCGCGGCCCGCTGCCCGGCGATGCGCGCCTGCACCCGGGTCACGTCGACCGGATCGTCGTGCGCCGCGAAGCCCACCGGCACCGCCGCCTCGATCCGGGACCGCAGCCCGTGCAGATCGGCGGGCAGGTCGGCGGCGGTGAGCGAGGTACGCACCGCCTCCATCCCGCAGCCGATGTCGACCCCGACCGCGGCCGGGGCGACCGCATCGCGCATCGCGATGACGGAGCCGACGGTGGCCCCTTTCCCGAGATGCACGTCCGGCATCACGCGGACGCCGTGCACCCATTCCAGTTGCGCGATGTTGCGCAACTGTCGCAGCGCGGCCGGCTCGACCTCGTGCTCCTGGGCCCACATCAGCGTCTGCGCCCGGGTACCGCGCAGCTCGACGGGAAACATGTCCGTGCTCCTTCACTCGGTGATCGTCTCCGTCCACCGTAGGAAATCGGACACCCCGGCGCACGTGATTTATGCCGTGTCGCCCGCCGGATCGGGTCGCGCTGCCGTGCCGGTCGCCGCCGCCCCACCGGTGACCATCCGAATATCGCTGGGATACAAGGGAACCGGGGTACCTCCGGCCACCAATGCGGCGAACCCGCCGTCGTCGGCCATGACCGTGATGGTGTACAGCCGCTCGGTCGCCGAGGTGTTCACGATCCGGTGCTCGGAACCCGGTTGCAACACCAGGATGTCGCCCGCGCCGAGCTCGGCGACGTGCTCGTCGCTGTGCGCCCGCGCGGTCCCCGCGAGCACCAGGAAGATCTCCGCGGAATCCGGATGCGAATTCACCGGCTGCGCTCCGCCCGGCTCCCAGATCTCCAGGAAAACGCTTGCCGCGGAACCATGTTCGGGACCGGCGAGGGTGCACAACCGGACGGTGTCGGCGGGGGAGATGAGCGAGGCGTGCAGGTCGCCGAGGCGGCGGACGACGGGCGGGGCGCCGGTCATGATCGTTCCTTTCCGAGGGCGGGGGTGAGCAGGGTGACCGGCCCGCAGTCGTGGCGGGTGACCGGATTACCGAGCAGATCGGTGCCGGGCGCGGCGGCGGTGGTCCCGGTGAGCAGCGCGGCCGCCGCGGCGGCGACCTCACCGGCCGCCCGCCCCGGCAGTTCGGTGATCAGGTTGTGCGCGGCCAGGATTCGAGTGGTCGGTAGCCCGGCCAGCCGTGCGGTGGAGGCGGCGAACGCGGCCGGATCGGCCCCGGCCCCGTGCAGCCAGTGCGCGGCGGTCAGCACGGTGTCGCCGGAGAGCAGGATGCCGGTGGCCCGCTCGAACAGGCACAGCGTGTCCGGTGCATGTCCCGGGGTGTGCAGCACCTCCAGCACCCGGCCCCCGAGATCGATGACCTCGCCGTCGCCCAGCGCCCGCGTCACCGGCGTGGCCGGAACGGTCCAGCCGCTCAGCTCCGGCAGGTCCCGCATCGAGTCGAGCCGCGCCTGCGTGAAGAAATACCGCCGATCGGCCGCCGCGAACCGCCGATACTCGTCCACCACCCCGGCCATCGCCGCGGCATAGGACCGCAGAAACCCCGGATCGACAGCGGTGTGCGCACACCCCGACCCGGCATCCAGCGCCGCCGGATGCGCCGCGAAGTCCACCACCTCGGCATGCGCCGCCAGATCGGCATTACCACCCCGGTGGTCGCTGTGGGAATGCGACGACACCACCAGCAGCGGCAGCCCGGTCAGCCCGGCGACGACATCCGAGATCGCGGCGATCCCCATCCCGGAATCGAACAGCAACGAGCGCTGGTCACCGACCACGAGATAACTCGCGACATGACCGGGCTCGTTGATCATGTGCACCCCGTCCCCGAGATCGCGCACGGCGAACCAGTCCCCGGCCTCGGCGTAGAATTCGCGGTGCGCTGATGTCACCGGACCTCCAGAATGTTGATGAGAGTTACATCGGCCACCCTATTCGGACTGTATTGCGCCGACGTAAAGCCGATCCGCCCCTCCCGGCCCCCACCTCCGCCGTCCGCGCGCCCCCGTCGCGCGTTCGCGCCGACACCCCAGCTCGAGCCGCCCGATCCGGCCGCGGCATGCACACCGAACAGAACAGCCAACGTTCACATCGCTGTTACGCGAGATGTTCATGGCATCAACATTGCTGGCTAACCTCGATACGGTGAACCACACCGCCAGTTCCTTTTCCACTCCGGTGGACGAGTTCGCCACCGACACCTCGATGTGGCGAGTCCTGCCCCCGGACGGCCCGCTGGTCCCCGGCGACTACGGCACCCTCGACCACGCCCGGGTAGCGGTGAAGGATCTGTTCGCGGTGGCCGGTCAGCGCGTCGGCGCGGGCAATCCGACCTGGCTGGCCGCAGCCCCCGTCGAACCGGCGCACGCCGACGCGGTGGCGAGCCTGCTCGCCGCCGGCGCCGACGTCACCGGCATCGCCCTGACCGACGAACTCGCCTTCTCCCTGGAGGGCGCCAACGTCCACTACGGAACCATCCCGAATCCTATTGCGCCGGAACACATCTGCGGCGGATCGACGAGCGGCCCCGCCGCCGCCGTGGCGGCCGGTGTCGCCGACATCGGCCTGGGCACCGACACCGCCGGCTCGATCCGAGTCCCCGCCTCCTACTGCGGCCTGTACGGCCTGCGCACCACCCACGACGCCGTCTCCCGGACCGGATTGCTGGGCCTGGCACCGAGTTTCGACACCGTCGGCCTCCTGACCCGGGACCTGGATCTGCTCACCCGCGCCGCCACCGCCCTGCTGCCGCCGCAACCGATCCACCCGATCACCACGGTCCTGCTGGTACCCCACCTGATCGACCTACTGCCCCCGGCGGCTCGCGCCCCCTTCACCGCCGCCGTCCGGGCCCTGGGCGCCGAACTCCGCACGGCCGAACTCCCGCTTCCCGCCTCGCAGCCCTCCGGCCCGCCGCCGTCCGAATCGCCGGCCCACCGGGAGTCCATCTCTGCCGCAACCGAACTCCGGCCCGACGTCGCGACGGCCACGGCCCTGACCCGGGTCCTCGGCGCGTTCCGCACCGTGCAGGCCGCCGAAGCCTGGCGCCTGCACGGCGATTTCGTCACCGCCCACCCGAGCGCCCTGGCCCCCGAGATCGCCGCCCGCTTCGAGGCCGGCCGGTCCGTCACCCCAGAAGCCGAAGCGGACGCCCGAAACATATTGCTGGACACCAGCAAAGCGTGGCACGCCCAGCTCCCGCCGGGCACCGCGCTGGCCCTGCCCGCCGCCGCCTCCCCGGCACCGCGCCGCCGGGCCGACCCGGCCGAGGTGGAGGCGACCCGCCAAGCGACGCTCCGCCTCACCTGCCACGCCTCCCTGGCGGGCCTCCCGGCCCTGACCCTGCCTCACCTGCACTACGACGGCCTCCCCCTGGGCTTGTGCCTGCTCGCCGCCCCCGGCGAGGACCGCAGCCTGCTCGCGTTCGCGGCCCGGTAACAGCCCACCGCTGTCGCCCGCTCGGCGCCGACCCCCGGCCGCCATCGGCGAAAGCCCTGCCACAGAGACGAATCCGGCATGCCGCCCGGACCGATCCGATCGGATGAGAGATGAGCAGCACCCCGTACGACCGCAATCGCTGGACCCTGACCCCCGACCGCGCGGACCTGCGCCGCCCCGACCGTCCGGCCCGCACGGTCGAACTGCCCGGCCTGCCGCAGGACCTGGTCCTCGATCTGGAACGCACCGCCGTGGTGATCGTGGACCTCCAGAACGACTTCTGTCACCCCGAGGGCTGGCTGGCGAGCATCGGCGTCGACATCTCCGCCACCCGCGACGCCGTCGCGACGGTCGATACCGCACTGCCCGCACTCCGCGCCGCGGGAATCCCGATCATCTGGCTGAACTGGGGCAACCGTCCCGACCGCGCCAACCTGCCCCCGGGCGTGCGACACGTCTACGACCCGGTCGGCGCGGGCACCGGAATCGGCACCCCCGCAACGACATCCAGCACCGCCGTGCTGGAGGCAGGCAGCTGGGGCGCCGCCGTCGTGGACGACCTGGAGATCGCCCCCGAGGACCTCCGCGTCGACAAGTACCGGATGAGCGGATTCGTGGACACCCCACTGGATTCCGTCCTCCGCAACCTGCGCGTCGACACCCTGCTGTTCGCCGGCGTCAACGCCGACCAATGCGTCCTGAGCACCCTCATGGACGCGGCGAACATCGGCTACGACGTGGTGATGCTGACCGACGCCGTCGCCACCACCTCCCCGTCCTACTGTGCCGACGCCACCGTCTACAACGTCCGGCAGTGCTTCGGATTCACCGCGACCGCCGTGGATCTGGCGAAGGCACTGGGACAGCATCGATAACGGACCGGTCCGATGATGTCGCCGGTTTCCCGGACCGGAATCGACGCGCCGGCACTGAACCCGTTACGCTCGCAATCCGTTCGCTGCGTATCACCGCCGATACAAGGGGGCATCATGCAGATCCCGACCTGCCTGCACGCCGGCGTCGCCGCCACCGCGATCGCCGTCGCCGGCATCGCCGGCCCGGCGACCGCGGCCGCGGCACCGGTCACGCAGGCCCGGCCGACATCGACCGCGGCACCGGACATCCAGCCGCCGGACACCACGATCGCACCCGACGCGGCGGTGCCGCCCGGCGGTCTCGTCACCAGTTTCCTGCACAATCAGCTGGTCTACTGCTCGATCATCTGCCCGCTCGTCGTCCAGGCCGGTGTCACGGCCGCCGTCACGACGCAGCAGGCGCCGGACACGTTCCGCACCGCATCGCAGTCGGGTGACCTGTTGCGGGCGATCGGGGCCACCGTCGCCTCGGTCACCGGGCCCACGGACGCCGCGGCCGAGGCGGCCATCCTCGCCGACGGCACCGAAGTGGCCCCGCGTGCCCTCAACGCGTTCGAGGTCGGCGTGGTCGGCCTGCTGAATGTCGTCCCGGCCGCCGCGAACGGGTTGCCCGCGGTGGTGACGGCGGCCCGGACCGCGCGCCGGGACACCTTCACCGCGCTCAACGCGCCGATCGTGCCGAATCCCGCACCCACCGTCGCGCCGCACGGCCTTGTAGAGGTCGCCGTGGTGGCGGCGATCGATGTGGGCGCCGCGGTCGCCTTCCCGGCCTTCAACGACGTGCTGTCCGGCGTGTTCAGAACTCCGGATGCCGTCGCGCGGGAACTGGCCGCCACCGGCGATCCGGCCCGAGCGGTCGCCGCCGGTGCCGACGCCGTGACCGCCGTACAGACCGCCGCGAGCACCGTCATCGCGGCCTCGATCGCCGACGCGGTCGACAGAATCCACACCGCCGCAGGGTAATTCCTGTCGGGAGGTGCCGCTTCGCCGTCGGCGACGGTGCCGTGCAGGTCTACCCGAACGCGGTGTTCACCTCGGCGGAGGTGCGGGAACTGCTTGCCGCCATGTCCGCCTTCTCCGCGTCGTGAGCACGGGCGGCGGCCGCCGCGGGTCCCAAAATGAGAAGATGTGCGTCCCGCAGGGATAAGCAGGCGTGGTGTGCACTGCTTACTGTTGTCTCCATCACATCGAGCGGTCCAGCACCGAGGAGGACGCCGTGATCGGTGGGCGCACCCAACTCGGCCGGCTCCGGACCGCTCGTATCCGGTAACCACCGTCGTCACCGCCGGCGGGCCCGCGGCACCGCGCCTGCGGCGGGCACCGGTTCGTGACGGAAACCCTTCCCTCTGAACAATGTTCGAGCCGACCAGGCGGGCTCGCGCGCGCTCGTGCCGTTTCCCGCGCCCGCCTGTCGGTTCCGGCGAGCGGTGCGTCCGCGCCGTTCGCCGAATCGTGTAGGAGCACCAATGCAGTTGCACACCACCGCGTCTGCCGGCCGACCCGCCGATCTCGTCGCGCCGCCGCGTCCGCCGAGATCGAGATGGTTCCCCTGGGTGGTCTACCTGCTGGCCTTCGGGCTGCTGCTGGCCGACTACATGTCCCGCCAGGTCCTCAGCGCCGTCTTCCCGTATCTGAAAACCGAATGGGGACTGTCGGATTCGAAACTCGCCTCGCTCAGCAGCGCGGTGGCGTTGATGGTCGGCCTGCTCACCCTGCCGTTGTCGCTGCTCGCGGATCGCTGGGGCCGGGTGCGCAGCCTGGTGCTGATGGCCGTGCTGTGGAGTATCGCCACCCTGGTCTGTGCGGTCGCGACCGGTTATTCGCAGATGCTCGGCGCCCGGTTCGTCGTGGGTGTCGGCGAGGCCGCCTACGGCAGTGTCGGAATCGCCGTCGTCCTCGGGGTGTTCGCGCCCCGCCTGCACGCCACGCTCAGCGGTGCGTTCATGGCCGGCGGCTCGTTCGGATCGGTGCTCGGCGTCTGGTTCGGCGGGCTGGTCGCCACGCATTTCGGCTGGCGATGGGCGTTCGCGGTGATGGCCGTGACCGGGCTGGCGCTGGCCCTGCTGTTCCGTGTGCTGGTCGGTGAGAAGGAGCTGGCCGCGCATGCCGCCATCCGTCCGGGAACCGTCGCCCCGGAGCCCGCGTCGTCCCGCGCGCCGATCTCGACCCTGTTCACGAATCCGGCCGTGCTGTGCGCCTATCTCGGCGGCGGCCTGCAACTGTTCACCGCGGCGGTACTGCTGTCGTGGACCCCGAGTTTCTTCAACCGCTACTACCATCTGGCGCCGGGTAGGGCGGCCGGGCGCGCGGCGCTGTTCATGCTGCTCGTCGGTGCGGGCATGGTGTGCTGCGGCATCGTCGCCGACCGCGTCGGCCGGGTGAACCCGGTCCGCAAGTGGTACGCGGCGATCGTGTTCTGCCTGCTCGCACTGCTCTGCCTGGGCACCGGTTTCGCGCTGGGACCCGGTGCGCCGCAACTGATCCTGATCGGCATCGGCGCCTGGTTCTCCGGCGGATCCTCCGGCCCCACCGCCGCCATGGTCGCCAACCTCGTCCACCCGTCGGTACGCGCTTCGGCAATGGGCACCCTCACCCTGGCCAACAGCCTGCTCGGCCTGGCGCTGGGCCCCTTCGTGGTCGGCGTCCTCGCCGATCACCTCGGCCTGGCGGCCGCGCTGCGACTGGCCCCGCTGTCCTACCTCGCCGCCGTCGTACTGCTTTACGCGGGCAGCCGACTGCATGCGCGCGGACGAGGTGTGACCGCCGCTGCCGGACCGGTCTGCGCCGCTGCGGTGGCCTGACGAAAAATACTGCCGCACACCATATCTGCCGCACGACAACGATGAGGAAAATCATGTTCCACCAGCACCTGGGCGCGGCGATCGTCGCCGCAGCCGCGCTCACCGTCACCGCCGCGACGGCGACGGCAGCACCCTCGCCGCACGGCGACGACCCGGCCGCGGTGCACTACACCGTCACCCGGGACGGCGATGCGGCGGTCGTCGCCACCACGGACGGCGCCCTGACGATCGTCGGTGACCAGCTGGTCCTCACCGACCGCGCCGACGAGCCGGTGGCGGCCGTGCCACTCGGCTACCGCGTCGACGACGTCGCCCACCCGATCACCGCTCGTCTCCGGGATCGTGGTACCGCGATCCTGACTCTGTCGACGGACGATCCCCGTCCGGTCCGGCCCGTCACCGCCGACGAGATCGTGACCGTGGACCGCGCCGCCGCGCAGGTGGCCGAATCCTTCACTCCCCGGGACGGACAGGCGCTCGGCGTCTTCGCGCAACGCGCGGCGATCGGGGTCGCGGTCAGCGCGGTGCTGGGCGCCGTCCTCGGCGGCGGGGTCGGCTGCCTGGTCGGGGCCGCCGCCGGTGCGGCGATGTCCAGCCCCGTCATCGCCCTGCTGGTGCCGTTCGTCGGCGCCACCGTCGCCGGCTGCGTCCTGGGGGTGGCGACGCTCGGCGCGGTCGGGTCGATGGCGGGAACCGTGCTGGCCGGCGGCCCGATCATGCTCTTCTCGGCGATCCAGTACTTCTCCACGGTGCTGACGCCGTGCCCGCTGCCCGCACCCACCTGCGTCGATCCGGCCGCGCCGCCGGTACCGGCCCTGCGGTAGATCGCGCACCCGCGGTGCTCCCCGAATCGGTATGGCGTTGTGTGCCATACCGATTCGGCGTATGTCCGGGTCAGGACGGCTGCGTGCGGCGCCATTGGGTCGGGCTGCATCCGTAGTGGTTACGGAACCAGCGGGTGAAGTTGCCCGGGGTGGAGAAGCCGAGCATGTCGGCCACTTCGGTGAGGGTGTGGTGGCGGTTGGCGACGACGTGCCGGGCCAGTTCGGCGCGCGTCGCGTCGAGAATCGAGGTGAAGGTCTCGCCTTCCGCGGCCAGCCGGCGGTGCACGGTGCGCCGGTCGACGCCGAGGCTGCGCGCGACCTGCTCGATGGAACAGCGGCCGGTGGGCAGCAGCAGTTCGACGAGTTCGCGGACCCGGTCGGCGGTGGTCGCGTCGCGATGGGCCCCCAACTCGGTGAGCAGGCGCTGGGTATAGGAACGCAGCTGCGGATCCGAGCCGGTGTTGGGCCGGTCGAGATCGGTGGTGTACAGGGCGATCCCGTTGTAGTCCCGACCGAATTTCACAGTGGGACCGAACAATCGGTGGTGGGTGGCGCGATCCTGCGGGGCGGTGTGGGTGAACGCGGTCTCCACCGGCCGCCACGTGGGCCCGAGGAAGGCCCGCACGATGCCGTGCAGGACGCCGACGGCGAATTCGATGGATTGCCGGATGCCGCCGGGGTGGCCGGTGTCGAGCGCGAGCCGGACGGTGGCGATGCCGTTGCGTTCGACGATCCGGATGCGCAGCGCCTCGTTGTAGGCGTGCTCGTGCCGGGCCATCATCCCGAGGCCGCTGCGCAGGTCGGGTTCCTCCCGGATGATCAGGCTCAACGGGCCGAGGCTGGAGAATCGGCGCAGTTCCGCCAGGCGCAGCCCGAAGTCCTCGTGACCGGATTCGGCGGCCGACCGTTCGAGCAGTTCGGTGATGGCGGCGGCCGGGACCCACCGGTCCTGCAGGCTCAGTCCGGCCGGGTCGAGACCCGCCTCGCGGACCAGCCGGGCGGGGTCCAGGCCCAGCGAGTGGCCGAGTTCGACGTAGTTGCTCAGTGCGGCGTAGCGCGCCAGCGGTTTCATCGACCACCCTTCCCCAAAGGAACATAAATATGTCCCTCCAGGATAAGCCCTGAGTTCCCGATCCTCCTACCGTTGGTTTCATCACATCGAGCGGCGCTCGGCAGTCGGAATGGGAGATGCACTGTGGCACACGCTGTCCGCTTCTATCGGACCGGAGGTCCGGAGGTACTGCGCTGGGAACCGGCCGAGGTCGGTGAGCCGGGCGCGGGCGAGGTCCGCGTGCGGCACGGGGCGGTGGGGTTGAACTTCGCCGACACGTACTTCCGCACCGGGCTGTATCCGGCGCCGCTGCCCGCCGGCATGGGTGTGGAGGCGGCCGGGGTGGTCGAGCGGGTCGGATCCGGCGTCACCGGGTTCGCCCCGGGTGACCGGGTGACCTACACCGGCAGTCCGCTGGGCGCCTACAGCACCGAGCGGGTGCTGTCTGCCGAGCACCTGATCCGGCTGCCGGACTCGATCGCCTTCGACATTGCGGCCGCGATGACGATGCGCGGGCTCACCACGGCCTATCTGCTGCGCCGGATCCATCCGCTGCACCCCGGCGACACCGTGCTGCTGCACGCGGCCGCGGGCGGTGTCGGACTGATCTTCCTGCAATGGGCGAAACTGCTGGGGCTCACCGTCATCGGCACCGTGTCCACTCCCGAGAAGGCCGCCGTCGCCCGCGCGCACGGCTGTGACCACGTGCTGATCCACACCCGGGAGAACGTGCCCGAACGGGTGCGCGAGATCACTGGCGGCGCCGGGGTGCGGGTCGCCTACGACAGCGTCGGCAAGACCACCTTCGACATGTCGCTGGACTCGCTGGCGCGGCGTGGCCTGCTGGTGTGCTTCGGCACCGCCTCCGGTCCGGTACCGCCGATCGACGCGATGCGGCTGGCGATGCGGGGGTCGGTGTTCGTCACCCGGCCCGCGCTGGCCGACTACATCGTCGATCCCGCCGAGCGCGCCGAACTGGCCGGCGAGCTGTTCGGGCACGTCGGCGCCGGGCGGATCCACATCGAGATCAACCAGCGGTACGAACTGCCCGACGCCGTGCAGGCGCATCGGGAGCTGGAAGCCGGGACCAGCGTCGGCTCCTCGGTGTTCCAGCTGTGAACGTCCAGCCACTGACCTGCCACATCGGCGCCGAACTGCGCGAGGTGGACCTGGCCCGGGTCGCGCACGACGACGAGTTGTTCGCCGAACTGCGCGCGCTGCTGCTGGAATACCAGGTGCTGTTCGTCCGCGATCAGCCGATTTCCCGGGCCGATCACGTCGCGCTGGCCCGGCGCTTCGGACCGCTCGAGGATCATCCGGTCCTCGGCAGCGACCCCGACAATCCGGGACTGGTCCGCATCTACAAGGACCTCGACAGCGCCCCGGAGCACTACGAGAACTCCTTCCACTGCGACGCGACCTGGCGGGAATGCCCGCCCCTGGGTTCGGTGCTGCGCGCCGTGCAGGTCCCGCTGGTCGGCGGCGACACGATCTGGGTGAACATGGCCGAGGCGTATCGGCGGCTGCCCGAATCGGTACGGGAACAGCTCGAGGGCCTGCACGCCCGCCACTCGATCGAGGCCAGCTTCGGCGCCGCCATGCCCGTGGCGCAACGGCATCAACTGCACGACCGCTACCCCGACGCGGAGCACCCGGTGGTGCGCACCCACCCGGAGACCGGCGAGAAGGTCCTGTTCGTCAACTCGTTCACCACGCACTTCGTCGACTATCACACCCCGCAGCGGGTGCGTTTCGGCTTCGACTACGCCCCCGGCGCGGCCGAACTGCTGCACTACCTGATCCGGCAGGCCGCCGTACCCGAGTACCAGGTCCGCTGGCGGTGGACGCCCGACAGCTTCGCGATCTGGGACAACCGCTGCACCCAGCACTACGCCGTCCAGGACTACTGGCCGGCGGTCCGCCGGATGGAACGCGCCGGCATCGTCGGCGACAAGCCGTTCTGAACACAGTCACGATCCACCCCGAAATCGGAGCACCATCATGCATTTCCACGACGACGCGCTGTTCCCGGAGAACCAGGAGAAACTGGTCATCACCGTCGCCCCCTACGGACCGGAATGGGAACCGGGCGACTTCCGCGAGGACCTGCCGCTGACGATGGACGAGCACGTCCAGGCGGCGGTGGACTGCTACGAGGCCGGCGCCACCGTGCTGCACATCCACGTGCGCGAGCTCGACGGCAAGGGTTCCAAGCGCCTGTCGATGTTCAACGAACTGCTGCGGCGGCTGCGCGAGGCCGTGCCGGAGATGATTCTTCAGGTCGGCGGATCCATCTCCTTCGCTCCCGAAGGCGAAGGGGCGGATGCCAAGTGGCTGTCGGACGACACCCGGCACATGCTGGCCGAACTCGACCCGAAACCCGATCAGGTGACGATCGCGATCAACACCAGCCAGATGAACATCGTCGAATTGATGACCGACGACGACATCGCGGGCACCTCGTTCGAACGTCCGGAGGTGTACGAGGCCTACCGGGAGATGTACGTCCCCGCGGGCCCCGGCTGGGTTCAGGAACATCTGAAGCGTTTGCAGGCCAACGGAATCCAGCCGCATTTCCAGCTGTCGAGCATCCCGCAGCTGGAGACGGTGGAGCGGCTGATCCGGCGCGGCCACTACACCGGCCCCCTCATGCTCACCTGGGTCGCCATCGGCGGCGGCTTCGACGGCCCCAACCCCTACAACATGATCGAGTTCATCCGCCGCGTCCCCGACGGCGCCGTGCTGACGCTGGAAACCCTCATGCGCAGCTGCCTGCCGGTCAACACCATGGCCATCGCGATGGGCCTGCACGCCCGCTGCGGCAACGAGGACACCCTGTGGGGCCGCAAGGGCGAGAAGATGACCTCGGCCCAGCAGGTCCGGCAACTGGTCCGGATTGCCGACGAACTCGGCCGCGAGGTCGCCACCGGCAAGGAGGCCCGCCGAATCTACCGCCTGGACGAGCACTACCGCGATGCCGACGAAACCCTCGCCCGCAACGGCTTCGCCCCCAACCGCAAACCGGGCCAGGTCGGATTCACCCACCACGCCTGACCCCGGCGCCGGCGGGCGGGCGCCCCCGCCCGCCCCCGCGCCCCGGCCGCGAAAGGAATTGCCGCGCACCATGTCCGCCTCCCCGAACCCCACCGTCGTCATCGTCCCCGGACTCCGCGACCACGTCGACGACCACTGGCAGACCCTGCTCGCCACCACCCTCGAGAAGGTGCGCATCGTCCCCGCGCTGGAGCCCGGCACCCTCGATCGCGCAACCCGCGTCGCCGCCCTCGACGCGGTCCTCACCGACATCACCGGCCCCGTGGTCCTGGTCGCCCACAGCGCCGGCGTCATGATCACCGTGCACTGGGCATGCCATGCGACCCGCCCGATCCAGGCGGCCCTGCTGGCCACCCCACCGGACTTCGAAACCCCCTTGCCCCCCGGCTATCCCACCCTCGTCGACCTGAACACCCACGGCTGGAACCCGATTCCCCGCCGCCGCCTGCCGTTCCCGTCCGTGGTGGCCGCCAGCGCCACCGACCCGCTCGCGTCGATGCGACGAGTCTCCGGCATGGCCGAAACCTGGGGCAGCCGACTCGTCGACCTCGGCGACGTCGGCCACCTCAATCCAGCCTCGGGCCACGGCCCTTGGCCCCACGGCCGCCACCTCCTGGACGACCTGATCGCCACGTCGGCCGGTCCGGCGAGCGGGGATCGCGTCCAGGTGTGACGCCGGGCCCCGGCACCGTTGTCCCGGGCCGCCCGGACAACGCTGCACGACACCGGCAGTCGCCGACGGTCCGCTGCGGCAACGAAATTCGATCGATGTCGAACAGACGTTGTGGCACAATGGAATCGATACCGCACTGCATCACAGGACCGATTTCGTAGCGTGTGCTCGGGATCGGGTTCGATCCGGGGGCTCGGATGCACAGGTCACGATGGTGGTTTTCGGCACTGACGACAATGGTTTTCGTGTCCGCGTGTGCAAGCCGGGTGACCGGCGCACCTCAGCCGGACATCGTGCCGGGGACGGCGCAGGCGGACCTGCTCACCATCGATGAGGTCAGCAGTGTCATCGGCACCACGCTGACATCGAGCGACAACGCGGGAGAACCACCTGCGCCGCTGTCCGCCGACCCACCGACGTGTGCGACTGCGGTGGGTCCGGGCACCAGGGCGGTATACACCCCCGGCTACACGGCCTATGCCGCCAAGACCGCGGAGGACGGGACCAGCGCGCACCTGGTGATCCAGGTGGTCGGTGTCTACTCCGACCCGGCCGCGGCGAATGCCGTGTTCACGGCCTTGGCCGCTGGGATCCAGGGTTGCCCGGCGGCGGTACGAACCGACGACGACGGCACCACGAAATGGCTCTACACCGTCGACACCGCACAACCGGCGACGCTGAGCTGGCGCGCCACCGAGGACGCCGGTGACGGCTGGGTCTGTTCCCGGCAGGCCCGGCTGGTGACGAAAACCGTACTGCAAGTGGCCTTCTGCGAGGCTGCGGACGGCAGAGCCGCGACGACGATGCTGGCCGACAAGATCAGCGCGCGGATCGGGAAGTGACCCATGACGTCACCGCGCTTCCGCCGCCTCTGGGCCCTGCTCGCGGCCTTGATCGTCGCCGTACTGCTGGTCCCGATCGGTGCGGCCGGTCAGCCGCCGGTCGCTCAGCCGCCGGGTGGCCTCGCCCCGCCCGATACCAGCAGCGGCGCTGATCCACTCGACCCGAGCAGCGACTACTCGGTCGATCTCAACACCCGGATCGCGACCTTCACGGCAACGGTCGCGGCCTGGCAGCAGCAGGGGCAAATGCTTGCGGCACAAGCGCAATCGCTGGATGCCAGGATCACCGCACACAACGCCGTCGTCGATTCCTACCCCGGCCGCACCGCCCCGCCGTCGATCGCCGATCCGCTCAACGAGGAGGCCGCCGCCCTCAACAGCGAGCGTGACGGTCTCCAAGGGCAGATCACGGCGTGGAAGGAGCAGGCGACGCAACTGGAGGCCCAGCGATTGGCGCTCATGCAGGACATCGCCCATATCCTGCACAGTGAATTCCGGGTCGTCCCGCCGCTGCCGTTCCGTCGCGCACCCGGTGGCGATCCCGGCCGAGCCGGCATCCGTAACCGCCTGGGCCAGTACAGTCGCGGCAACGGCGGCGACCCCGCGTCGATAGGCAAGGAACAAGCCGCACTGGACGCCTACGCCAAGGCGCGCAACGTCCAGGTGATCACGAAGCAGACCAAAGCCACCCTGACACCGGACGGATTGGCCAAACTGACCCCGGACGAGGCCGCTAAGCTGAAAACCGGTCGCAAGTTCGACGGCCTGGTCCGTAAATCGAACGGCAATTACCTGGGCTTGGAGGTCAAGTCGGGTACCGGCGGTTATCAACCCGGACAGGAACCGTTCGATGATGCCATCCGCCGGGGCGGTCAGGCCCAGGCGATCCTCGACGGCAGCCCGATCACCATCGACGAAGTGGAGCTGGTACCCGGATGACGGACGAGAAGCCCTGGTACGTACTGGATCTCAGCGAGGGAGCCTACGTCTCGTCCGGCTGCGGCGCGGTGGGGCCGGACACCTTCGCGCCGACCCTCGCCGTCTGCGACGGCCAACTCCGCTACTCGCTGCGCCTGTGGCTCGCCCCCCGACACCCCGACCTGCTGCCCGACCCGGCAAGCCGGCGCGAGAACTGCCTGCTCGCGGTCGGCTCGGCCGACCGGCTCGCCCTCGAATGGCGCCACGACGGAACGCGCCACCAGATCGGCCGCGGACCCACCGGCATCTCGCAGTCGATCCATTTCGATCTGGGACACAGCACGACCGTGGGTGCGGGGGAGATCTTCGATGCCCGCCAGGCTGCGGAGGTACTGGCTGCCTACTACGAGTCCGGCGTGATCCGGCCTACCGAATACCACCTCCGCGAGCTGGACACCCCGGACATCCTGTCCGACGCCGGCGCCACCCACGGCCTGACCATCGACTACGATGAGCATCGCCCGGTCCTGCCCGGCGTCACCGCAGCGGAATTCGCCGCGTTCCTGGACGACGACGATCCGGCAGTGCTGGTGCTGTGGCCGCTGCCCGCCGGTACCACCGTCGCGGACCTCGCCCCCGACGAACTCCACGACCGATTCATCCAGACCGCAGGATCGGCGGGCCGCTACACCGTCGAAATCCGCACCGCCACCGAGCATCACACCGTGGGCCATGTCGTGGACCACCCGATCTGGGGCACCGGGCCGGTCGACATCGCCGTCGGCGACGGCGCCGTGCAGGTCTACCCGAACGAGGTGTTCACGCCGGCGGAAGTGGGGGAGTTGTTCCGGCAGTACGTAAGTGACGGGCAATTGCCCACCGGGGCGTACACCACCCGGGACCTGCTCTACGAGTGAAGGGTATGGGACCGTGCTGGGCTCGGTGACAGCACCCGGAACTCGCATGACGACTGTCTTCGCCGACGGTCCGGGACCTCGGGCTACATCGTGTCCGGAGGTGTCCTCGGGTGCTACGGTGGTCGGGTGGCCAAGACGATCAGCGTGCGTGAGTTCCGTAACGAGTCCGCCGCTGTGCTGAACGAGGTGGAATCGGGGGAGAGTTTCGTCCTCACCCGGAACGGAACGCCGATCGCCGAGGTGCGTCCGTTGCGGGTGAAACGCAAGCCGACCACCGAGGAGCTACAGCGAATCTTCGCGTTGAGTCCGGCGCCCGACTACCGCGCATTGCGGTCGGAGCTCGACCAATATTTCGGTGAGGATCGTCTCGATGACGAGTGAGCGGTCGGAGCGTCGGTATTCGAGCGGCTTGCTCGACACCTGCACGCTGATCGACCTCGACACCATCCCTCCGGAAACTCTGCCCGTGATTCCGGAGGTCTCCGCTGTCACGGTGGCGGAACTCGCGGCAGGCGTGCACACCACGCGCGATCCCGTCCAGCGTTCTCTCCGGGTGACTCGGCTGCTGATGATCGAGGCGAATATGGACCCGCTGCCCTTCGACGACGACGCCGCCAAGATGTACGGGAATCTCTGCGCGTTGGTCGTGGCCGCCGGCCGCAATCCCCGGCCACGCCGCCTGGACTTGATGATCGCGGCCACAGCAACTCTGCACAGGGTTCCGTTGTTCACGCGCAATGTCGACGACTTCAAGGGACTCGATTCCCAATTGACGGTCATCGCGGTCTGACCACCACTTCTCGGGGATGCCTCGGGAGGATTCCGCTGTTCCGGCGACCGGTGGAGGCTGCCGTCCTGCCGGAGAGGGAATTTCACAACGGGTGAGTAGGCGCCAGGAATTGCACGCCGGTCAGTCGTTGCGACCGTTCCCCCAGGGTACGAGCGGTGTCGGGGTCGGTGGCGGCCGGGGCGAGCCGCACTTGCTCGGGCGCACCGCGCGACACGGCAATACCGTTCGGCCCGAAGAATTCTCCGCTTGCCACACCTCGGCCCCGGTGGCCGCGTACAACTGAGGTAGCGCGCCCCGATCCGGAGCCTGGGCGAGTGGGGCGAGGAGATATCCCAACAGCACCTCGACCGCACCGACCGGCCCGTTGGTCTGCACATTCGTCGAGGTATAGCCGGGATGGGCAAGCACGCTGCGCACCGGGCCGCCCACGGCGCTCAGAGCTCCAGCACCAACCGGGGCCCCGTCCCCCGCGACACACAGATCATCATCGTCTCCCCCTCCGCCCGCTCCTGGGGTGACAGCACCGAATCGCGGTGCTCCACTTCCCCACTGGCGACGGTGGTTTCGCAGGTGCCGCAGGTGCCTTCGCGGCACGACGACACCGTGACCACGCCGTGACTCTCGGCGATGTCGAGGATCGAGCGGCCGGCCGGGATCGTCAGTACCAGGCCGGAATTGGCCAGGGACACTTCGAAAGGGGCATCGGTGGCGTCGTCGGCGGTGGTGGCGACGAAGCGTTCGGAGAAGACGTCCACTGCGGGGAGTGACGCACATGCTTCCTCCACCGCGCTGATCAGACCTGTTGGGCCGCAGACGTATACGGCGGTGCCGCGGGGGGTGGCGGCGAGCAGGGCGGGCAGGTCGAGGCGGCCGGCGGTGGTGGAGTGGTGGAGGGTGACGGCGTCGCCGTGGCGGTCGCTCAGTTCGGTGGCGTAGGCCATGGTGTCGGCGTCGCGGCCGGTGTAGACCAGGCGCCACGGGCGGCCGGTGCGGGCGGCGGCGGCGAGCAGGGCGGGCATGGGGGTGATGCCGACGCCGCCGGCGACGAAGACGTAGCCGAGGGCGCGAACCAAGGGAAAGTGGTTGCGGGGCGGGCGGATCGAGACCCGGGTGCCGACGGTGAGGGATTCGTGGGCATGCAGGGAGCCGCCGCGGCCGTGCGGTTCGCGGAGCACGGCGATGCGGTAGCTGGTGGTGTCGGCCGGATCGGAGCACAGGGAGTACTGGCGTTCCGCGCCACTGTCCAGCAGCAGGTCCAGGTGGGCGCCCGGTTCCCAGGTGGGCAGGAGGTCGCCGGTGGGGCGGGCGAGGGTGAATTCGTCGATGTCGCGGGCCACCGTGCGGCGGTCGCGGACGACGACGTCGAGGGTCTGGTTCTTGTTCATGAGGGCCTCCGGAAATGTCGGCCCCACCGGATTGTGTTCCCAGCCACGGGATCTCGTACTACGCGCCGGTTTCCGGCCGGCCTGCGGCCTTCACGACGATCAGCCGGGCGCTCGCGCAGTCCACCACCCGCCAGCGGTGTGGTGTGCCGCCAGTGTAGTAGAGACTGTCGCCTTCGGTCAGCCGGGCCTGTCCGTGGTCGCCGAGATCGGCGACGATGGAACCGGCGACCACGTACAGCCACTCATCCTCGTCGTGCACGAAGTAGGGGCCGAAATCGGTGTGTACCTCGATGAACTCCTGGGGGTAGAAGGCGGCGCGGCCGTGCACCAGCAGGCGGGTGGAGCCCTGTTCGGAGCCCGCGCGGGCGATGCCGCGGGGCAGTTGCAGGCCGTCGTGGGAGCGCACCACCCGGATCGAGCCGGGCTTGCCCTCGGCGCCGGCGCGGGTGTCGGCGGCGATCATCAGTTCCACCTGGGTGGTGCCCAGCGCCTCGGCCAGCCGGGCCAGCGTCATCATGCTGGGCCGGGCCAGGCCGCGCTCCAGCTGGCTGAGGAACGGGTGCGAGATCTGGGCCTGTTCGGCCAGTGAAACGATGGTGAGGCCCAGGTCACGGCGTCGGCGGCGGATCTCGGCGCCGAGGGCGTGCTGTTCGTCGTCGGGCACGATGTCTGCTCCCAGCTCGTCGTCTCCCGCGGCGGGAGACGGTTTAACAAAGACGACGCCGCGCTGTTCATGAGATCGAAATATTGCGGCTCGATAGTTCCTAAATGTTGATGACATCAACATAGCTCACAGTAGGGCCCCGCCGCACCAGCCACAGGCGGATCCAGCGATCTTCTCACAGTCCGAGGGAGCTTCATGGAACATCCACTGCCACACCGTGTTTCACGGCTGTGCGGCGCGATGCTGCCGGACGGCTCGGTGGTCGACGTGCAACTGCGGCACGACCGCGACAGCGCCGTGGTGGCGGCCGTCACACCGCACCGGCGGAATCGGGCCGTCGACACCGCCGCGGACGAGGTCGACCTGCGGGGCTACGTGTTGCTCACCGCCCCGGCCGAACCGCACGCGCACCTGGACAAGGCCTTGTCCTGGGACCTGCTCTCACCGCCGCTGGGTGACCTGGGCGCGGCCATCCGCAGCTGGCGGGCGGGCAGCGCCGCCTTCACCGAGGAGTCGTTCCACGAGCGGGCGCTCGCGGCGGCGATGGCGTTGCTGCGCAACGGAACCACCGCGGTGCGCACCCACGTGGACCTGCTCGACGGGCCCGATCCGCTGCGCGGCCTGCGCGCGGTGGTGGCGGTGCGGGAGCGGCTGCGCGCGCTGATGGACGTGCAGATCGTGGTGCTCACCCCGATCGGCGCGCCCGCGGAGCGGGTGCACGCTGCCCTGGACGCGGGGGCCGACTTCGTCGGTGGCGCACCGCATATCGCACCGGACCCGGTCGCCGAGACCGATCGGCTGCTGGCGATCGCGGAACAGCGCGGCGTCGGCGCGGACCTGCACGTGGACGAATTCCTCGACGGCGACCACCTGATGCTCGGTCACTACGCGGACCGGGTGAAAGACTGGCCCCCCGAGCGCATCCGCACCGCCGGGCACTGCTGCAAACTGGGCACGCTGTCCGCCGAGGCGCTGGACCCGCTGTTGAAGTCGGTGGCGCACAGCGGAATCGGCGTGGTCAGCCTGCCGGTCACCAACCTCTATCTCCAGGGCCGTGACCATCTCGTGCGCACCCCGCGCGGGCTCACCGCGCTGTCCGCGCTGCTGGCGGCCGGCATCCCGCTGGCCGCCGGCGCGGACAACGTGCGCGACCCGTTCAACCCGATCGGCCGCAGCGACGCCCTCGAGACCGCCGCGCTGCTGATCGCCGCGGGCCACCTGGACCCGCGCACGGCCGCGCACCTGGTCACCGACGGCGCTCGCGCGGTGCTCGGCCTGCCCGTGGCCGGTCCGCGGCCCGGCGCGGCCGCCGAACTGCTGGCGGTGCGCGGCACCGGCCTGCTCGACGTGATCGCCGGCGCGCCCGCCGACCGCCTCGTACTGCACCGCGGCGCGATCGTCTCGATCAGTGAAACCACCCACCGGACAGCACAATTCGCGGCAACGGAGGTATCAGTTCCATGAACGCCACGATGAACACCGCACCACCGCGCAAGGGCAGTCAGGTGCTCGGCTTCGAGGACGTCGAGCTCACCTATCCCAACGGCACCGTCGCGCTGCGCGGCGTCGACCTGGTGGTGCGGGCGGGTGAATTCGTCAGCGTCGTCGGCCCGTCCGGCTGCGGCAAGTCCACCCTGTTGCGCATCGCCTCGGGCCTGGACCGCGCCACCGGCGGCTACACCCAGGTCGGCGCGAATCGGATCGGCTACGTCTTCCAGGACGCCACCCTGCTGCCCTGGCGCACCGTCCGCGACAACGTCGCACTGCTGGCCGAACTCGACCACGTCGGCCGCGCCGAGCGCTACCGCCGCGCCGACGAGGCGATCGAACTGGTCGGCCTCGGCGGGTTCGCGGACCATCTGCCACGCCAGCTGTCCGGCGGCATGCGGATGCGCGTGTCGCTGGCCCGGTCGCTGACCGTCGATCCCGAACTGTTCCTGTTCGACGAGCCGTTCGGCGCGCTGGACGAGATCACCCGGGAGCGGCTCGGTGGCGAGATCAGCGAACTCTTCGCCACCCGCCGGTTCGCCGGACTGTTCATCACCCACTCGGTCGCCGAGGCGGTGTTCCTGTCCTCGCGGGTGGTGGTGATGTCCGGCCGGCCCGGCCGGGTTGTCGACGAGATCGACATCCCCTTCGACTTTCCGCGTCGCGACGACCTCCGGTTCACCCCGGAGTTCGCCGCGCTGGCCGGTCGTGTGTCCAAGGCCCTGCGAGGAGGTCACCAGTGACGACATCCGAGAAGACCACCGAGACGAAGACCACCGAGGAGGCGGCCGGAACCCGCATTCCCGTCACCGAATCCGAGCCCGCGCCGCGCGCGCGGCGCTGGAACCCGGCCGCCGTGCTCGCCCCCACCGCGGTCTTCGCGCTGGTCATCGGCATCTGGTACTTCGCCTCCTACGAGATCCTGGCGCCGTCGCGGCGATTCCTGCTGCCCCCGCCGCAGGAGGTGCTGAGCAAGGGGCTGTTCGGCTCGTCGGCGCCGGACATGTGGCACGCGCTGGAACGCACCAGCGTGGTGGCGCTGACCGGCCTCGCCATCGCCGTCGTGCTCGGCATCGCCTGGGCCATCCTGATGTCGCAGGCCGGCTGGGCCGAACTCGCCCTGTTCCCCTATGCCGTTGTCATGCAGTGCATCCCGATCCTCGCGCTGGTGCCGCTGATCGGCTTCTGGTTCGGATTCGGTTTCGTCGCACGGGTATTCGTGTGCGTGCTGATCGCGTTGTTCCCGGTGGTGTCCAACACCCTGTTCGGGCTGAAATCGGTCGACCAGGGCCTGCGGGATCTGTTCGCGCTGCGCGGCACCGGCCGGCTGACCGTGCTGCGCAAGCTGGAATTCCCGGCCGCGCTGCCCGCGATCTTCGCCGGGGTGCGGATCTCCGCAGGACTGTCGGTGGTCGGCGCCATCGTCGGCGACTTCTTCTTCAAACAGGGCGATCCCGGTATCGGCATCCTGATCGACAACTACCGCTCCCGGTTGCAGGCCCCGCAGTTGTTCGCCGCCATCCTGCTGGCCTCGGCGCTCGGCGTCGTCGTCTTCGGCCTGTTCGGCTGGATCTCGCGGCGGGTGGTCGGCAACTGGTACGACACCTCCCGGCGCTGACCGGCTCTCGTCTCCCTTCCCTGTTCCGCGCCCCCCGAAACCCTTGTGAGAGAACGATGTTCAAAATCATGTCCCGCCGCTCCCGCACGCTGCTGGCGGCCGCGGCCGCCGTCGGGCTCGCCGTGCTGACCGGCTGTTCCGACTCCTCCTCGCCGAGTGCCTCCTCCGGTTTCAGCGGGCCGATCGGCTCGGTCGACCTGAAGTCGGTGTGCCCGGCCAAGATCGTGCTCCAGACCGACTGGAACCCCGAGGCCGAGCACGGCATGCTCTACGAATTGCTGGGCCCCGACCCGAAATTCGACGCCGGCGCCAAGCGGGTCTCCGGCCCGCTGTTCACCCACGGCCAGTACACCGGTGTGGACGTGGAGATCCGGGCCGGCGGCCCGGCGATCGGCTTCCAGACCGTGACCTCGCAGATGTACGCGGACCAGTCGATCATGCTCGGCATGGTCGACACCGACACCGAGATCCAGAACGCGGCGACCAACCCGACCACCGCGGTGTTCGCCACCTTGGAGAAGAGCCCGCAGATGATCATGTGGGATCCGGCCACCTATCCGAACGTGCACGGCATCCCGGATCTGAAGGCCGCCAAGGCCACCGTGCTCTACTTCCAGGGCGTCGCCTACATGGACTACCTGATCGGCGCGGGCATCCTGGACAAGTCGCAGGTCGACGGCAGCTACGACGGCACCCCGGCCAACTTCGTCGCCGCCGGCGGCGCCAAGGCGCAGCAGGGCTTCTCCAGCTCCGAGCCGTACCTGTACGAGCAGAAGATCGCGCAGTGGCACAAGCCCGTCGCCTACCAGCTGGTGCACGACGTGGGCTTCCCCACCTACAAGTCGGCCATGTCGCTGCGCTCGGCGGATATGGACAAGGATTCGGCCTGCCTGCAGAAGCTGGTGCCGGTGCTCCAGCGCGCCGAGGTCGACTACTTCGCCGACCCGGCGCGGGCGAACGACATCATCGTGCAGGCGGTGCAGAAGTACAACACCGGCTGGGTGTACGACACCGGCAACGCCGACTACGCCACCAAGACCATGAAGGACACCGGCCTGGTCACCAAGGCCACGATGGGCAGCTTCGACGCGTCCCGGGTGCAGCACATGATCGACATCACCCGGCCGGTGTTCAGCGCGCAGAAGGTGAACGTGCCCGCCGACCTGAAGCCGGAACAGCTGGCCACCAACAAGTTCCTGGACAGCTCGATCGGGCTGCCGCAGTGACGGCGACGTTGAGCGCCACCCGGCCCGAGTTCGGGCGGGAGGATGTCGACGCCCTCGTCGACGATCTGCTCGCCCTGCTCGGCCCGCGCGGGGTCAGCACCCTCGACCGCGCCCTGGACCGCGCCGCCCACGACGGGTCCGGCCTGAGCCCCATCCTCTCC
The DNA here is from genome assembly GCF_020176955.2 of Nocardia sp. alder85J. Lineage (GTDB taxonomy): Bacteria > Actinomycetota > Actinomycetes > Mycobacteriales > Mycobacteriaceae > Nocardia. Next base: position 627,647 of record NZ_JAIUCZ020000005.1, on the reverse strand, counting down.
GCCCAGGACCTCGGCCGCCCCGACGCGGTCTGCTACCCCAAGACCGCCGAGCAGGTCCCGGCGATCGTGCGGGCCGCGGTGCGCCGCGGCGTGCCGATCACCGCGCGCGGCAAGGGCACCGGCAACTACGGCCAGGTGGTCCCGCGCTTCGGCGGGCTGGTGATGGACCTGACCTCGCTGTCGGCGGTCACCGGCCGCACCGGCACCACGATCACCGCGCAGGCCGGGGCCCGCATGGTCACCCTGGAACAGCGCGCCTGGGAGGCCGGGCGGCAGCTGTGGATGTATCCGTCGACCGTGCAGTCCACGCTCGGCGGCTTCCTCGCCGGCGGCTCGGCGGGCACCGGGACGATCGTGCACGGCCGTAACCACATGGGTTTCGTGGAATCCCTGGACGTGGTGTTCGGCCACGAGGACGCCGAGATCGTGCACCTCACCGGCCTCGAGGCGCAACCACTGGTGCACACCTACGGCGTCGCCGGCATCATCGTCGCCGCCACCGTGCGGATCGAACCGCTGCAACAGTGGAAATGCCCGTACGTCAGCTTCGATTCGCACTACGAGGCGTTCCCGGCGGCGATGGCGGCGGGGGCGGTCGCGCCGCTGCCCCGGCTGCTGTCCGCCGACCGCGCCGAGGTGGTCGACGCGCTACCGGCCGATCCGGCGCTGGTCCGAGGCCGGGCGAACGTGCGCGGCATCGTCGACGCGGCCGCGCTGGACGAGACGCTGGCCGTGCTGGAGGCCGCCGGCGGCCGGGTGGAGGCGATCCGCGACGGCCTGCCGCAGACCCTGCGGGTGAGCACGCTCTCCTACAACCACCCCACCTGGTGGCTCCAGAAAGCGGTGCCGGACACCTATTTCCACATGGAGGTCTCCGGCGATGCCCTGGTCACCCGGCTGCACGAGGTGGAGCAGGTGTACGACGGCGGCATGCTCCACCTCGACGTCGGCCACGGCATGATGTTCGGGATGATCAACGGCGTCTACCACAGCCCGGAGCAGGTGTACGCCGGAGTGCCCGCGCTGCACGCGCTGGGCGTGGGGGTGCACTCGCCACATCAGTCCTATGTCGACCTGGACGCGGACCGGGTCCGGGCGATCGCCCGCGGCACCGATCCCAAGGGCCTGCTGAATCCGGGAAGGTGGCTGGAATGACCACGACCACACGACGATTCGCCGATCTGACCACCACGGAGGTATCGCGGGTCCTGACCCGCGACTCGATCCTGGTGCTGCCCACCGGCGCACTGGAACCGCACGGGCCGCACCTGCCGCTGCGCACCGATCTGCTGATCGCCGAACACACCGCCGCGGCGGCGGTGGACCGGGTGGCCGGCTCCGGGCCGGACGTCTGGCTGCTGCCCGCCCTCGGATACACGAAATCCGATGAGCACGCGCACTTTCCGGGTGCACTGTGGCTGGAGGCGGACACCCTGATGCGGACGGTGGCCGACATCGGCCGCAGCATCGCGGCCACCCCGGCCCGGCGGCTGCTGTTCGTCAACTGCCACGGCGGCAACTCGGCCCTGCTGGAGGTCGCGCTGCGAGAACTGCGGCGGCGCTTCGATCTCCAGACCTTCCTGTACGGCGGCCCGGCTCGCCCCGGGCCCACCGAGGAGGGTTTCGGCATCCACGCCGGCTGGGCCGAGACCTCGGTCATGCTGCACCTGGCCCCGGAACTGGTGGACATGTCGCAGGCGAAAGCCGCGGTGCCGCACGCCATCGCCGGGCACAAGCACGTGGGTTTCGGCAAGTCGGTCCGATTCGGCTGGCTCGCCGATGATTTCGCGGAGTCCGGGGTGATCGGCGATCCCACCGGCGCCACCGCGGAGATCGGCGCCGAACTGTTCGCCGCGAGCGTCGACACCCTCTGTGCCGCACTGCCCGAGATCGCCGGGTTCGACCCCGGCCGGGTGCACATGTGATCACCAGCAGCGCGGTGTTCGGACAGGACTGCACCCCTGCGGAATACCCGTCGATCGACCCGATCCGGCTGGCCGGGATGTGGATCCCGGCCCCCGGCTCGGCGCCCCCGCCGCTGATGGCGCTGGCCACCGTCGGGGCGGACGGATTTCCCCGGGTGCGACACGTGTTGCTCAGCGAATTCGCCGACGGGGCAGTGTATTTCCACACCGACACCGGATCGGCGAAGGTCGCCGAACTGCGCGACCACCCACAGGCGGCGGTCGCGGTGGCCTGGCCCGAGGTGGGCCGGCAACTGCTGGTCCGCGGCACGGTCACCCGTGCCACCGCCGCCGAGGAGCGTGCCGTCTACGCCCGTCGCGGCCGCTACCTGCAACTGCTGGCCTGGCTCAACACACCGGAGCAGGCGGCGCTGCCGGTGGCGGCCCGCCACGCCGCCTGGACGGAATTCGATGCGGCCCACGCCGACCTCGAACCGCCCGGCAGCTGGGCCGGATTCGCGCTCCGCCCCGAAGAATTCACCTTCTGGCGCGGCGACCCGGACGGCCCGTCGCAACGGGTCCGGTACCGCCGCGCCGAAACAGCTTGGACCGTGGAGGTTTTGCCCGGATGACTCTGATCGTGCACAACGCTGTACTGCTACCGGTGGCCGGGGAGGAGCAGTGGTTCCACGGCTGGTTCGGTGTCGGTGCCGACGGCCGGATCACGGCGATCGGCGCGGGTGATCCGCCCGCGGGGGAGGGGGAGCGCCTCGATGCCGGGGGCGCCTTCGTCGCACCGGGTTTCGTCTCCGCGCACAGCCACATCTTCACCGCGGGCATGCGCGGCGTCGCGGCCACCGACACCCTGTACCCCTGGGTGACCCGCAACACCGAGATGCTGCTCGCCACGGGCGCCGAGGACCTGTACTGGCTGACTCTGGCCGGGGCCCTGGACTTCCTGGGCGCCGGGGTCACCTCGGCCTACAACTTCACCCAGAGCCGAGTCCTCGCGAAGTTCGACTACGAGACGTCGAGCCTGAAGGCGGCCGCGGTGCGCCCGGTCGAATTCCTCACCCGCCAGATCGATGCCGCCGCCGACGCGGGCCTGCGCTGCGTCAACGCCGTCCGCCTCGACGACGAACAGCTGCCGGAGGCGGAAGCCCTGGAGGCGTTCGGCCTCGCGATGGAGCACGTCGCCGCCGCGGTCCCGCCGGAGCTGAATCTCGGTGGCTCCGTGTTCGGTTCGGTGCAATGGGCCACCGATCCGATCACCGCCGAGCGTGAGCGCGCGATGATGCGGCGCCACCGGGTCACCAACCAGGCGCATTTCGTGGAGACCGCCGAGCAGATCGACATCCAGCGCGCCAAATTCGACTGGTACGACAAGGCCGGGGTGCTCGGCCCCGACTTCGCCTTCGGCCACTTCGTGCACCCCACCGACCACATGATCGACCGCGCGGCGGAAACCGGTTGCGCCATGGTGTGGCAGCCGATGTCCAACGGCCGCTTGGGTTCCGGAATCGCCGACGTCCCGCGTTTGCTCGCCACCGGCATGCGGGTCGGCATGGGTCTGGACGACCAGTCCTGCACCGATGTCGCCGACCCGTTCGAGAACATGCGCACCGGCCTGTACCTGCAACGGGCCCGGCACTCCGACGCCGCGATCCTCGCCCCCGCCGACATGCTGCGCCTGCACACCCTCGGCGCCGCCGCCGCGATCGGCGTCGACGACCGCGTCGGCTCGCTGGAGGTCGGCAAATACGCCGATTTCGTGATCGTCGACCCCCGCCGCCCCGACCTCGGCCCGATCTGGGATCCGGTCGCCACCTATGTCCTGGCCTGCTCGCTGCGCAACCTGCGCGGGGTCTACGTGGGCGGCCGCCGGGTCTGGGCCGACGGCGCCTCCACCCACCCGCAGGCCACCGAGGCGTTCGCGCAACTGCACGACCGCATGGTCCGCGTCGCGGGAGAGAACGGGATCCATTGCGCGATACCGAGAGTCGCGGTCTGAGCCGGAACCTGCCGGACCGGTGGTCAGCGGCCGGCCCAGGGCAGCGGCGGCACCCGCGCGGTCAGCCAGCCGGTGACGTAGTCGAGTACCGCCGGGTCGATGGTGGTCTCGATGGTGCCGTACTCCCGGATCGTCCCGGTGCTCGTCGGCTGCATGAGGTGGTTGAGGCCGTCGAAGAGATGGACATCCGCGTCGGTGTCGGCGGCGAGATACTTCCGCATCGGTGACTCGCTCTGCTCGGGCGGCACCTGGAGATCCTTGCTGCCGAAGAAGGCGAGGACCGGCACCCGCAGCGCCGACAGCGCCGGAGCGGGATCGTAATTCAGGAACGACCGGAAATTCGTGGAGGTGTAGTAGTCGGCCTCGGCCGCCGGTCGCCGCTGCTCCGGCGCCAGCGTCGCGTTGTGCTCGCGATACAGGTCACGGGCCCGATCCAGATCCCCGGCCCGCAGCAGCGTCACCAGCGTGCTCACGAATTCCAGCTGACCGCGGATCTGTTCGGGCGCCGCCCCCGCCGCCTCGGCGATCAGCCGGTTCTGCTCCAGCAGTACGTCCGCCCCGACCACGGCCGGCCCCGCCATCAGGATCACGAAGCTCACCCCGCTGTCCGGCCGCGCCGCGACCAGCGGCGCGAGATACCCGCCCTCACTGTGCCCGAGCAGCCCGATCCGGCCGGCATCGACATCGGCGCGGCCACGCATGAAGGCGACCCCGGCCGCCGCGTCATCGGTGAGATCGCGGTAATCCGCACTGTTCAACGTGCCCCCGGTACCCCCGATGCCGCGTTTGTCGGTGCGCAACACCGCATACCCCGCCCGGGTCAGGGTGTCCGCCAGCAGCAGGAACGGCTTGTGCCCGAAGATCTGCTCGTTGCGGTCCTGCGGCCCGCTGCCCGCGATCAGCACCACCGCCGGATGCCGGCCCGGTGTGTCCGGCACCGTCACCGTCCCGGCCACGGTGATGTCGCCGCTGCGGAAAGTGACATCCTCGGCGCGATACGGCCACGGCGGCCGTGGCTCCTGTGGTCGCGGCGGCACCGGCACCTCACCTCGCCGCAGCGTCAGCGGCAGTTCCCGGCCGCCCTGGACGAAGGTCCCGACGATCGAATCCGCGCCACGGTCGTAGCTACCCCGGAACGCCACGTCACCCGGCAACTGCGGCACCCGGAACGACACCGCCCCGGCATCGGCGCGCACCTCGTCCAATGGCAACCCGTACGCCCCCTGCACCGGGACATCGAGCGTGCCCCCGCCGTCGGCGAACGTGATCCCCACCGGCAGTTGCTGATTCGGCAACACCAAGACCCCGTTCCAGGCGCCGTCCAGCCCCGGCGGCGCCACGTGCCCACCGGATCCGGACTGCGCACAGGCGGCCACCATGGTCACGAGCAACATCAGCGTCAGTGATCGCAACGCACCCATGCCCCCAGGCTAGACATGCGCCCCGATCCCGGGCCGGTATATCCCGAAGATGGCCCCGACCGGTCGGCTTCGCCGTATTCGCGAGGATGCCTGCCCGTGACGAAGTGGCCCCGACTCCCAACTGTCGAGTGCGACCTGCCGTTCCGTGGTAATTGGGGGTGATCGCGGACCGTCCTGGCACTTATGGTGGGGCTGAACCGAAGACGACGGTGATGTCCTGCTGTGGTCCGCGACCACCTCGCCCGCGCACGCCGATGCCCCGGGCCCCGGATCGTTCCAGGATGGGTAGGTGGCGGAAAACGGGTGCGGGCCGGGCACATGTCGGTCCCGGCGGCTAGGGTGCGGGGTGCGTTTTCCGGCAACGGCGCCGGAAAACGTCTGCCTCGTCGATCAAGGAGTGAATTCTGCTCGTGCGTTACCCGATTCGCGCTCTCGCCCTCGCCGCCACCACCGTTGCGGCCGCATTGCTGACCGTCGGCACCGCCGCGGCCGAGCCCGCCCCGCAACCCGCGACCGATATCTTCACCCAGCTGCACGGCATCACCGCCGGCCTGGTGGATTTCGATCCGACCTGCGCCTTCGGCTCCGTCTCCGGATCCGCCTGCGGCGGATACGACTAGCGATGCGACGGCCCGGGGCCACCGCCGATGCGGTGGCCCCGGCCGCGCGCTACGCGCGCCCGTAACGCTCCACCAGCGCGGATCCGAACACCGCGAGCTGTGCCCGTAACTCGTCGGGCTCGACGACCTCGACCTCGGGGCCGAGTGACATCACCCAGCGGGCCGCGGCGGCGATATCGTCGGTCGCCAGCCGCAATTCGCAGCCGTCCCCGTCGCCGACCGCCTCGGCCACCGACGGCGGCACCCAGGCCCGCACGACCTCCACCGGCGCGTCCACCCGCAGCCGCACCGCATGCCTGCGTCCGCGCGCGAGCGATCGGGTCACGAACCCGACGGGATCCTCCGGCGGCAGCGGAGTCGGCAACGACCTCCCGATCGGTTCCACCGTATCGATGCGATCCAGCGCCCACGTCCGCCAGGCGGGCGAATCACGTTCGCAGGCCACGAGATACCACATCCCGCCGAGGTGGACGAGTTGCAGCGGTTGCAGGGTCCGGGCCCGGTCGTCGACCCGCCGCCGGATCCGCACCGCCTCCCGCTGCCGGCACGCGAGCGCCAGCGCGACCAGCACCGCGCCGTCGACGATGCGCCGCGTCTCGTCGGCATGCCCGATCTCGGCGAGCGCGTTGAGCCGCTGCTGCATTCGCGCCGGTACGATCGTGGCGATCTTGGCCAGCGCGGTCGCGGCGGCCGTCGCGATGTCCCCGATCCCGGCCGCCGTCCGCAACCCCAGCACGACCGCCAGCAGTTCGTCCCCGTCCAGCATCAGCGCCGGTATCGAGGCCCCGCGCGCCAGCCGATACCCGCCACCACGCCCCGGTGCGGCGTCGATCCGATACCCGAGCTCGCGCAACTGCCCGATGTCCCGGCGCGCCGTGCGCTCGGTGACCCCGAGCCGCCGCGCCAGCTCGCTCGCCGAGATCCCCGGCCGAGCCTGGAGCAGCGTCACCATCTCCAGCCGCCGGCCCGTCGTGTTCACACCCGCCATTCTCGCCGATATCCGGACAGTTTCCGTCCGGGTTGGCTGGCACCATGACGCGCATGAACATCCGACTCCTCCAGCCGGCCGGGCTCGTCGCGAGCCCCGCCTTCAGCCACACCGCGATCGTTCCCCCCGGGGCCACCACGATCTACGTCGGCGGCCAGAACGGTGTGGACGAAAACGGCTCGGTGGTCTCCGCCGATATCGCCGAGCAGTCGCTCAGGGCGGTCGAAAACGCCGGCGTCGCACTGGAAGCCGCCGGAGCGACGCTCGGCGATGTCATCGCCTGGACGGTCCTCATCGACGCGGACGCGGACCTGCGCGCGGCCTACGGCGCCATCGCCCCGAAACTCGCCCGCCCCGGAGCCCCGCCGCTGGTCACCGCCGCCCGTGTCGCGGGCCTCGCCGTTCCCGGCGCCCTGATCGAGGTGAGCGCGATCGCCGCACTACCACCACGGTGAACGGCGACATCACCGGCACGGCGCCGTCGCGCCGGACATCGTGGTAACCCCGCCCCTGTGGCAGACCCGTGAGCGAAATGCACTGCTGTGCAAGGCCGTCGGCCGCCGGGCGGAAGTTGTCGGACCCAGCCGCTAGTTTCACCGGCATGACCGATCCGACTTCCGTCCGGCACGACGGCGACACGTGGGACCTCGCCTCCAGCGTCGGCGAGACGGCCACCGCGGCCGCCGCCGCCCGCGCACTGGCAACCCGCGCGAACCCCGCACTCATCGCCGACCCCTTCGCGGAACCCCTCGTCCGCGCGGTCGGCATCGACTTCCTCACCCGCCTGGCCACCGGTGCGGCGGACGAGGACTTGGTCGACCAGGTCTGGATCGACATAGCCGTGATCCGAACCACGTTCTACGACAACTTCTTCCAGACGGCCGCGACCGCGGGCATCACCCAGATGGTCATCCTGGCCGCCGGCCTGGACTCCCGCGCCTACCGCCTCCCCTGGCCCACCGGCACCGTCGTCTACGAACTCGACCAGCCCCCCGTCATCGACTTCAAAACCCGCACCCTGGCCGACCTGCACGCCACCCCCACCGCCGACCGCCGCCCGGTCCCCGCCGACCTCCGTGACGACTGGCCCGGCGCCCTGCGCACCGCCGGTTTCGACCCGTCCCGCCCCACCGCCTGGAGCGCCGAGGGCCTGCTGGGCTACCTCCCTCCCGAAGCCCAGGACCACCTGCTCGACACCCTCACCGACCTCAGCGCTCCCGGCAGCCGAGTGGCCACCGAAAGCCGCCCCAACCCGAACCCCGGCGACGACGCCGAAACCAAGAAAAGCCTCAACCACCTCTCCGACCGCTGGCGCGCCCACGGCTACGCCCCCGACATGGCGGGCCTCCGTTACTTCGGCCCGCGCAACGAGGCAGCCCCCTACCTCACCGCCCTCGGCTGGACCCTCGACAGCACCACCCTCCGGGACCTGCTCACCGCCACAAACCTCGCACCCCTGAAGGACGACACCATGCGCAGCGGCGACGTGCTCTATGTGAGCGGTGTCCTCGGGACGAGCATGATGTAGCACCACCTCGTCCCGAGGACCGGGCTGCCACGTCTCGCGAAGCGCCGACCGTGCCCGGCCATCTCCCGATCCGGCGGCCGGAACCCGCTCCCGCACACGGCCGTCGGTGTTACGCCAGATCCCACACCGATCGCGCGTGGATCGGGAGGCCGTGCCCCGGCAGCAAATGCTCGACCGGCAGTTCCCGCAGACGGCTCGCGGTCTCCGCGGCTGCCCTGACATCGACTGTGTCGGGAGCGAATCGCGGTCGCCCGTTGATCGTCAACACCGCGTCCCCGGACAGCAGCGTGCGGGTCTCGGCATTCCACAGCGCGATGCTGTCGTCGGTGTGGCCCGGAGTCCGCACGACCGTCCAGGCCGATGCGCCGTGCAGCGGTTGTCCGTCCTCCAGACTGCCGACCGGCCGTGGCCCCGGCCAGAGCATACGCCGAGTCCCGCCGAATCCGGCTGTCACGGCTGCCCGCACGAATCCTGTTGCGGCCCTGCGGTCGAACGGCTGCCCGAACAACAAGGGCCAGGTCCGGGCCAACTTCACCAGACTGGGAGTCCTCGGCTCGACGCCCTCGAGGTAGGACAGCGTCACCGTCGGCAGATGGACGTTCGCATCGTGCCGCCGAGCCAAGGCCGCCGCGCCACCGACATGATCGCAGTGCCCATGGGTCGCCGTGACGACCCGGACCTGCCCAGCCATGGTCGCCAGCAGCGGCTCGACATCATCGACCGACGTGGGCATCCCCGGATCGACCACGACGATCGCGCCGTCGTCGCCGGTCAGCAGATAGCAGTTGAAGCACCACCTGGAAACCCGCGACACCCCCAAGGCCGCCAGCCGTTCGACCACCGCACCCATGTCCACCCCCTGCCCCGGTTCGCCGCGCGGGGCCACCGCGCGGCGACCCTGCGGAGTGCAGTCTATCCGGCTGCGTCGACTCTCATCACCCGTCGTCGACCGTCCACGAGGTGAACTGTCCGGGCACATCCGCCCGGTCGGTAAATTTATTTCCGAATATTCGGCCAGGGATTCGATTAAATGAATTGAACGCTGGTCGTTTGTGTTCGTGCTCATTTTGTGGATATCTTCTGCACCATGCCGTTGTGACAGGCCGGAGTTGGGACCGAAAGTTGCACAATCATGACGATTTCACTCGACAAATATCGGTGGGAAAGCGAATTCGCTCTCCGCCACCAGGCATTGGGGCGTGCCGAGGGTGAAGCTGTCGGACGCGCGGAGGGTGAGGCGACGGCGATTCTCACCGTGTTGGCCGCCCGTGGGATCACTGTCGACGCCAGTACCCGCCGTCGCATATCGGAATGCTGGGACCTCGAGCTGTTGGCACAGTGGTTGAGGCGCGTTGCCATAGTATCGACCGCTGCGGAATTGTTCGAGTGAGGTTTTCGTTGTCGGGCACCGCATGTTGTGCGGTGCCCGACCGATGGTGATCAGGTGAGGTAGCGGTACGCCGGGGAATTCGGGTCCAGGCGTTCGCATTGGATGGGGGATTCGTCCATGCGTTCCAGGAGGGATTTCAGGCCCTCGGAGACGCCGAGTTCGATGCCGACCAGGGCGGCGCCGGTTTCCCGGTTGTTGCGTTTGACGTATTCGAAGAGGGTGACGTCGTCGTCGGGGCCCAGGACTTCGTCCAGGAAGCGGCGGAGGGCGCCGGGCTCTTGGGGGAAGTCCACCAGGAAGTAGTGCTTGAGGCCCTGGTGGACCAGGGAGCGTTCGATGATCTCGCCGTAGCGGGAGACGTCGTTGTTGCCGCCGGAGACCAGGCAGACCACCGTCGAGCCGGGTTCCACCGTGAGTTCGGCCAGGGCCGCGACCGCCAGGGCGCCCGCGGGTTCGGCGATGATGCCCTCGTTCTGGTAGAGCTCGAGCATGGTGGTGCAGATGGCGCCCTCGTCCACTTGCAGCATGCGGAAAGACCCTGCACCCGAATCGGATTCGGTGGAGATGAGCAGGGGCAGGGAGGCGTGCGAGACGATGCGGCCGCCGAAACCGGCGACCGTCCGGTAGGGCAGGTCGCCGATGCGGCGGACGGCGGCGCCGTCGACGAACGGGTCGATCGACGGGAGGGTGACCGGGCCGCCCGCGACCAGGGCGGCCGTCATGGAGGCGGCGCCGGCGGGTTCCACGCCGACGATGGCCGTGCCGGGGGAGCGTTCGCGCAGGTAGGTGCCGATGCCGGCCAGGCAGCCGCCGCCGCCGACCGGGATGATCACCAGGTCGGGGGTGGTGGGCAGCTGGTCCAGGAATTCCACCGCTACCGTGCCCTGGCCGGCGGCGGTGCGCGCGTCGTCGAAGGGGGGGACGGCGGTGGCGCCGGTGCGGGCGACGTCGGCCGCGGCAGCCGCGGCGGCCGCGTCGTAGGTGTCGCCGGTGGCGATCAGTTCCACGAACCGGCCACCGTGGGCGCGGATGCGGTCGCGTTTCTGCTTGGGGGTGGTGGTCGGGACATAGATGCGGCCCGCGATGCCCATGGCCCGGCAGGCGTAGGCGACACCCTGCGCGTGGTTGCCGGCGCTGGCTGTCACCACACCGGCGGCACGCTCGGCGGGTGTGAGTTGCACGATCAGGTTGTAGGCGCCGCGCAGCTTGTAGCTGCGCACGGCGGTGAGGTCCTCACGCTTGACGTAGACCTCGGCGCCCGATCGTGCCGACAGCCGCTCGATTCTCTGTAGCGGCGTCGGCTCGATGATGTCGGAAATTCGCTTCGCGGCCGCGTCGATCTCGTCCGCCGTCAATTCGGGCAGCGGACCGGACACCTTCTCTGCGAGCTCGAGCGATTTCGACACCCCGACATGCTATCGGCAGGCGAACCGGTCGCCGCGGCCGACCGGGGGGCCGCACCCATTGTCCGGTTTCGCGGACGGGGGCGCGGCCGGAGCCGGATCAGTGCGGGGTGAGGACGAACAGCGGGATGCTGCGGTCGGTCTTCTTCTGGTACTCCGCGTAGTCCGGCCAGGCCGCGACCGCGCGCTCCCACCACTGCGCCTTCTCGTCGTCGAAGACCTCGCGGGCGGTGTAGTCCTTGACCACGTCGCCGTCGCGCAGTTCGACGTGCGGATCGGCCTTGATGTTGTAGTACCAGACCGGATTCTTCGGGGCGCCGCCCAGCGAGGCGACCACCGCGTATTCGCCGTCGTGCTCGACCCGCATCAGCGGGGTCTTGCGGATCTTGCCGGATTTCGCGCCGACCGTGATCAGCAGGATGATCGGCTTGCCCTTCATGGTCTTGCCCTCGGCGCCGTTCGAGGACTCGTACTTGTCGGCCTGTTCGCGTGACCAGTCGGTCGGACTGGGCTCGTAGTCTCCGGTGAGTGGCATGTCCGTCAGAATACCGACCGGCATGCTGGTGATTCCGGGTGGCAGCGTTGCGATTCGGACTCCGGGTCAGCGTCGCCGGGAACCGACCGGCAACCGCTGCAACACGATGAATACCAGTAGTAGCGCGCCGATCACGATCCGCGTCCACCGCGAACTCGGCGTGCCCTGGAAACTGACGATGGTCTGGATCACGCCGAGGGTGAGCACGCCGAGCGCGAAGTGGTGCCCTCCAGCACCGCGATGTCAACGGTCTCATTCGAGCCCTTGTACTGGTCGGCCACCCACTGCCCGGCCTTGTGGCCCTCGCTTGATCTGATTCTCCTGCTTCTGTTGTGCGTCGGCGAATTTCAGGTTGATGCCCGCGGTCTTCGCCGACTCGTGGATGGACCGGGTGTTCGCGGTGCGCCGGCCGCTCTCGGCGCCGACCTGGGAGAAACCCAGGGTGGGCTGGCCGTTGCCGCTTCCGGACGAGCCGCAACCGGCGAGCGCCGCGGTGGTGAGGGTGAGGACACCGGCTGCGGTGACAAGCCTCTTCGATACGAGGGGATTCCCTTGCAGTGAACCGGGACAAGAGTTGTGTCTGATAGTGTTAGCGCTCACATTCGTCCCGTCAAGGGTATGAGTGAAACATTCCGGCACCGGTGACCCGCGGGCATCGGTTGACGCTCATGGCAATTCGCCGCGCACCGGCCGGGCCGCCGCACCCGGCGAAGTGAGCGCTAACCTGAATCGTCGGGACCGGGGCCGGGAGATCGGAACTCCACAAGGCGTGGAAAGGCTGGGGATGTGAGAGACAGGGACAGGCATGCGCCGGTGAAGGTGGCGCGGGTGGCCGGGGGACGTCCCGCGGTGATGACCGACGTGGCCAAGCTCGCCGGGGTCTCGCATCAAACCGTGTCGAGGGTGCTGAACGGCAGCCCGCAGGTGCGCCAGGAGACCCGTGACCGGGTGCTGCGCGCGGTGGAGGAACTCGGCTACCGGCCGAACGCGATGGCGCGCGGGCTGGTCAGCCGCCGCTCCAAGGTGCTGGGCGCGGTCACCTTCGATACCACGCTGTACGGCCCGGCGTCGATGATGCTGGGCATCGAGCGGGCCGCGCGCGCCGCGGGCTACGGCGTCTCCATCGTCACCCTCGAACGGGTCGACCGGCACGGCGTGCTGGACGCGGTGAACACCCTGGCCGACCAGGGCGTCGACGGGGTGATCATCCTCGCGCCGCAACTGGCCGCCGCGGTCGCGCTGCACAACCTGCCCGCCCGGCTGGTGGCGGTGGCGGTGCAGGCCGGGCACGACGCGGGTCTGCCCGCGGCCTCGATGGACCAGCACGAGGGCAGCCGCCTGGCCGTGGAGCACCTGCTGAGCCTCGGGCACGAGACGGTGTGGCACGTCTCCGGCCCCAACGGCTGGCTGGAGGCCCGCGACCGCGTCGACGGCTACCGCCGCACCCTGGAGACCGCCGGCGCTCGCATCCCGCCCATGATCAGCGGCGACTGGAGCGCCCGGTCCGGTTACGAGGCCGGTCTGGTGCTGGCCGCGCAGCCGGGAGTCACCGCGGTGTTCGCCGGCAACGACCAGATGGCGCTGGGCCTGTTGCGCTCGTTCGCCGAACGCGGCATCCGGGTGCCCGACGATGTGTCGGTGGTCGGCTTCGACGACATCCCCGAGGCCGCCTACCTGTCCCCGCCGCTGACCACCGTGCGCCAGGATTTCGACGAGGTCGGCCGCCGCAGCATGCAACTGCTGCTGCGACTGCTGGAGAACGACGGCGAGAACCCGGACCCGCCCGCGGTATTGCCGACCCTCGTCGTCCGGGACAGTTCGGCGCCGCCGAAATAGGCTGCGGCGCACAGTTCCCCGCTCCACGGCGGGCCGCTCGGACGGCCCGCCGAAATCGCCTGCCGCGCAGCGCCGCCACGAGTGCGGCCCGAACAGCCCGCGGCGAGCGGGAACCGGCACGGGGAACTCCCGCCCCGGAGGGTTGGGGCGGGAGTCCCCGGCGGGCGGCCACCGGATCGACACGGCCGCCAGCGCGGGGCGGCCGTGGGGTTCAGGTGGCCGCGCGCTTCTTGTTGTAGACGTCGAAGGCGACCGCGGCCAGCAGTACCAGGCCCTTGATCACCTGCTGCCAGTCGCTGCCGACGCCGAGCATGGACATGCCGTTGTTCATCACGCCCATGACCAGGGCGCCGACGATCGCCCCCACCACGGTGCCGATGCCGCCGCCGGCCGAGGCGCCACCGACGAAAGCCGCTGCGATGGCGTCCAATTCGAAGTTCTGCCCGGCCTTCGGGGTGGCGTCGCCGAGACGCGCGGCGAAGATGATGCCCGCCAGCGCCGCCAGCACGCCCATGTTGACGAACACCCAGAAGGTGTTGCCCCGGGTGTTCACCCCGGACAGCGCCGCCGCCTTCTCGTTTCCGCCCACGGCATAGATACGTCGCCCGATGACCGTTCGGTTCATCACGAACGAATAGACCAGGATCACCGCCACCAGGATCAGGCCGATGATCGGAATCCCGTTGTAGGAGGCCAGGACATAGGTGAACGCGCCGATCACCAGGCCCAGCGCGACCATCTTCGCGACGAACAGCGACCGCGGTCCGGTGGGCAACCCGTACGAACGCCGCCGCCCGCGCAACCGCAACTGCTGCCAGACCAGTGCGGCGATCGCGGCGATGCCCAGCAGCAGGGTGGCGCCGTGCAGATCGCCGACCCGCAGATGCACCACGATCCCGTGCCGGAACCCGTCGAACACCACCGCGTGGATCGGCAGCCAGTTCGGCAGATAGCCCGCGGCGATGTTGACGAAACCCTGCGGGAACGGCCCGATCGACTGCCCCTGCAACACCAACTGCGCCAGGCCCCGGAACAGCAGCATGCCGCCGAGGGTCACGATGAAGGCCGGGATCTTCACGTAGGCGATCCAATACCCCTGCCACACACCGATCACCGCGCCCAGCGCCAGCCCCGCGACCACCACGACCGGCCACGGCCAGTGCCAGTGCACGATCGCGATGCCGGTGAGCGCGCCGACCAGCGCGCATACCGAGCCCACCGACAGGTCGATGTGCCCGTTGATGATCACCAGCATCATGCCGACGGCCAATACCAGGATGTAGCCGTTCTGGAGGATGACGTTGGTGACGTTCAGCGGGGTCAGCAGGCTGACGCCGTCGCTGAGCTTGACCGTGGTGAGGATCTGGAACAGCACCACGATGGCGATCAGCGCGACCGTCATGCCGTACTGACGGACGTTGCCGCGCAACGTCTTCCGCAGCGCGGCCAGTGCGCCGGTCTGCCGCCGGGCGGTGGCGGCGACGATCTCGTCGGTGTTCTCGCCCTCGGTGATCAGATCCCGCAACGTCACGACGGCACCGCCTCGGACGCGGCGCCGCGGGTCATCAGTCTCATCACTGCCTCCTGTGTCGCTTCCGCTCGCGGCAGCTCACCGGTGATGCGGCCGGCGTTCATCGCGTAGAGGCGATCGCACAGACCGAGCAGTTCCGGCAACTCCGACGAAATGACCAGCACGCCTTTGCCTTCCGCGGCCAGCTGCTGGATGATCAGGTAGATCTCGTATTTGGCGCCGACATCGATGCCGCGGGTCGGCTCGTCCAGGATCAGCAGCTCCGGTTCGGTGAAGATCCACTTGCCCAGCACCACCTTCTGCTGATTGCCGCCGGAGAGGTTGCCGACCTTCTGGAACACCGTCGGCGTCTTCACCGTCAGCCGGGTGCGCAGCCGTTCGGCCGCGAGCACCTCCCGATGCGTGTCGATCACCGCACGGGTCGACACCGCGGCCAGATTGGCGAGTGTCATGTTGCGGCGGATGTCCTCCTCCAGGATCAGCCCGTACTGTTTGCGATCCTCGGAGACGTAGGCGATCCCGGCCGCGATGGCATCGCCGACCGTCGAGAGTTTCAGCGGCACACCATCCTTGCGCACGGTGCCGCGGATGTTGCGGCCGTAGGACCGGCCGAACACGCTCATCGCCAGTTCGGTGCGTCCGGCGCCCATCAGCCCGGCGATGCCGACGATCTCGCCGCGCCGCACGTGCAGCGCCGCATCGCGCACCACCTGCCGACCGGCGATGGTGGGGTGATCCACTGTCCAGCCCTCGAGCTCGAACAGCACCGCGCCGATGTCCGGCGCCGGCCGGGGCGGGAACCGATGGTCCAGGTCGCGGCCGACCATGCCCTTGATCAGCCGGTCCTCGGTCACCTCCGCGGCGGCCAGCGTCTCGATGGTGTGCCCGTCGCGCAGGATGGTGACGGTATCGGCCACGGCCAGTACCTCGTTCAGTTTGTGCGAGATGAGGATCGAGGTGATCCCCTGCGCACGAAGCTCTTTCAGCAGCTCCAGCAGGGCCGCGCTGTCGGTCTCGTTGAGCGCGGCGGTGGGCTCGTCGAGGATCAGCAGCCGGACCTGTTCGGCCAGCGCCTTGGCGATCTCCACGAGCTGCTGCTTGCCGACGCCGAGGGCGGCGACCGGCGTCTCCGGATCCTCGATCAGCCCGACTCGGGTCATCAGTAGCATTGCCTGCCGGTTGGTCTCCTGCCAGTCCACCGTGCCGTACCGGCCGCGCTCGTTGCCCAGGAAGATGTTCTCCGCGATGGACAGCTGCGGCACCAGCGCCAGCTCCTGGTGGATGATCGCGATCCCGGCGGCCTCGCTGTGCCGGATGTCGCGGAACGCCATCTCGGTGCCGTCCACCAGGATCGCGCCGGTGTAGGTGCCGTGCGGGTAGACCCCGGACAGCACCTTCATCAGGGTCGACTTCCCGGCGCCGTTCTCCCCGACCAGGGCGTGGATCTCACCCCGGGTGACCTCGAAGTCGACCTCGTCCAGGGCCTTGACCCCCGGGAATTCCATGGTGATCGCGCGCATTTCGAGAATGTGCGGGTTCACATCGCCTGCCTCTCCTGCGGACTCCGGGAGCCGCCCCTCATCGCGGCCGACTCCCGGTCACCCGAACCTGTTCCCGCACAGCGGGTTCGGCTCAGGCGAAGTCCTTCTCGCTGTAATATCCGCTGTCGATCAGCACCTGCTTGTAGTTGGCCTTGTCCACCGCCACCGGTTGCAGCAGATACGACGGCACCTTCTTCTTGCCGTTGTCGTAGGAGGTGGTGTCGTTGACCTCCGGAGTACCGCCGGTCAGGATGGCGTTGGTCATCTGCACCGCGGCCTTGGCCAGCAGCCGGGTGTCCTTGAACACCGTCATCGTCTGCTCGCCGGCGATGATCGACTTCACCGACGCCTTCTCCGCGTCCTGGCCGGTGACGATCGGGATCTTCTTGTCGCCCTTGCCGTATCCGACCGCCTTGAGCGCCGACAGGATGCCGATGGACAGGCCGTCGTAGGGCGACAGCACGGCGTCGACGGTGGCGTTGGAGTAGTTGGCCGACAACAGATTCTCCATCCGGGCCTGCGCGGTGGCGCCGTCCCAGCGCAGCGTGGTGACCTGGTCCACGTTGGTCTGCCCGGAGCGCACCACCAGCTTCCCGGTGGTGATCAGCGGCTTCAGCACCGACATCGCGCCGTCGAAGAAGAAGTAGGAGTTGTTGTCGTCCGGCGATCCGGCGAACAGCTCGATGTTGAACGGGCCCTTGCCTTGCGCGACGCCGAGCTGGTCGACGATGTAGTTCGCTTGCAGCACACCGACCTTGAAATTGTCGAAGGTGGCGTAGTAGTCCACGTTCGCGGTGTCGCGGATCAGCCGGTCGTAGGCGACGACGGCGATCTTGGCGTCCTTGGCCTTCTGGAGCACCCCGGTCAGCGACTTGTTGTCGATGGCCGCGATCACCAGCGCCCGCACGCCCTGGGTGATCATGTTCTCCAGCTGCGACACCTGGGTCTCGATCACATCCTCGGCGTACTGGAGATCGGTGTCGTACCCGGCGGTCTTGAACTGGCCGACCATGTTGTTGCCGTCGGCGACCCAGCGTTCGGAGGATTTGGTGGGCATCGCGATGCCGACCTTGCCGCCCGCCTTGGTCGTCGAGCCGGAGCCGGAATCGACGGAGCAGGCCGCCGCGGCGAGCAGGGCCGCGGCGCCGCCGGCGACGGCGAAGAATCCGCGGCGATCGAATCGGTTCATAGGGGACTCCCTTGTCTGTCTATACCTGCACGAATTCGATTCCGGTCAGCCGGCAGAACACCTGCCAGTCCGTGGCGTGCCGGCCCACGTTGAGCACCTGATGGTGCGGCCCGCCCGCCGCCAGCCAGCCGTCCATGCAGGCGCGCACGCCGCTGCCGGGCCGGAACTGGCCGTAGGGCATCTCCAATTGCGGCAGCGGCGCGGCGTCGAGCACCTCGCCCTCGGCCACCACCAGCCGGAACCGCTCCCCGCCGAGTGACACCAGACAGGCCAGGGTGGCCGGGCCGGGCCGGTACCGGAACAGGAACGTCGGCGGCGCGTCCAGCCGCCCGATGCCCAGTTCGCGGTGGATCAGCCGCACCGGCTCGTCGTCGCGGGCGACGCGCCAGTTCCCTTCGCCCATATGACTCATCAGGATCGAATCGGACGGGAAGTCCATGGCGTACATCTCGGTGAAGTGGCCCTCACCGATGAGCTGATGCCCGGCGTACACCATCGCCGCCGCCATCGCGTCGCCCTCGGCGCCGTAGCCGTAGCCCTTCGCCATCAGGCTCGACGCCGCCGCCAGCGGCAGCCGCGTGAACCGGCCGTCCTCGCCGATGGCGTCGAAATGGGTGGAGTAGGCCCGGTATCCGCGGTCGACGAGGATCTTCTCGATCGCCAGCTGCATCCGGGCGTGGTCCTCGCGCTCCGCGGTGGTGAGAGCGGCGTCGATCTCGAATCGCGTGTTCTCCCAGTCGATCAGCGCCGCCACCCGATCGGCGGGCACGTCCTGCGAGCCGCGGTACAGATCGCCCGGGGCGACGAAGGAGATCTCCGGGCCGAGGGTCCGCAGCAGCGCGTTCTCGTCGACGCGGATATCGCCCATGTCGTTCATCGCGTAGCCGAAGATGCCGACCTTCAACGACTTCCACGCCGTGACCGCGCGTGCCGCGCGCGCCCAGCGGTCCACCCGCATCGCGAATTCCGGTGCGCGCCAGTCGTCGGTGATCACCTCGAACGGCCGATCCGCGCGCACCAGGGCGTTCGCGGTGTCCTGGGCGCCGTGGATGCCCTGGTTGTAGGTCATGTCGGCCATGTCCCAGGCCGCGGTCACCTGCGGCTCGGGCTGAATGTTGGCCAGCAGCACCGGAAGCCGGTTCTCGTTGAACAGCCGGGCCACCCGCATCGCGGGGCCGTAGGTGAGCAGCACCACCATCACGCCGTCCAGGTCGGCGTTGACGAATTCCCGCATCACCTCCTCGGCGTCGGCACGGTCCTTGACCGGGCGGCCCACGGTCCAGTCGGCCACCTCGGCCAGCCGGTCGGCGATCTCGTGCGCGTAGCCGGCCTGCCGGTCGGTGATGCCGGGAATCATGTGGTCGTACAGCGCCTGCATGATGCCGAGCAGGCCGATGCGCGGTTTGCGCACGGGCACACCGGATTCCGCCGGGACCTCGGCCCGGTGCAGCGGAGATACGGATGTCATGACGGGTTCGACTCCTTCGGCGGCCGCGCTCAGCGCTGGCCGTAGACGTTCTGGTAGCGGTCGTAGAGACGGTCCACGTCGGCCTGCGGCAGCGGCGCGGGATCCCCGAGTTGCCGCGCGATGTGCACCGTGCGCGCGACGTCCTCGCACATGACGGCCGCCTGCACCGCGGCGCGCGCGCTGCCGCCGATCCCGAACACGCCGTGGTTGCGCATCAGCACCGCGGGGGAGCGGTGTCCGGCAAGGGTTTCCACCACCGCCCGGCCGATCGCGTCGGTGCCGATGAGGGCGAACGGGCCCACCGGGATCTCGCCGCCGAACTCGTCGGCCATCGCGGTGAGCGCGCACGGGATCGCCTCGCCACGCGCGGCCCAGGCGCTGGCATAGGTGGAGTGTGTGTGCACCACGCCGCCGACCTGCGGCATCGCCCGGTACACGTAGGCGTGCGCGGCGGTGTCGCTGGACGGCGACAGCTCACCCTCGACCGGATTCGCCGCCAGATCGCAGACCACCATGGACGCCGGGGTCAGCTCGTCGTAGGACACCCCGCTGGGCTTGATCACCAGCAACTGTTCCCCCGGCACCCGCGCCGAGACATTGCCCGCGGTCCACACCACCAGCCCCCAGCGGATCAATTCGTGATGCAGGACAACGAGTTCCGCGCGCAACCGGGCGATCGCGGCGGTGACCACGCCGGTGTACAGCGTGGGACCTTCCCGGCGGGCGGCTGCATGCGGCCCCGGCCCGGTCGCCGCCGGCCCGGGCGTGATCGCCACGTGCGGCTCCGGTTCGGTCACCGCTGTCCCGGCTGCACCTGTCGCGTGGGGCCAGGGCTCGGGCACCTCGGTCCCGGGCGCGGCTGTCCCGTGCGGTTCCGGCTCGCTCATCGGGTGCCCTCCTTGCGGGCCTCGTTGCGGATGCGGCGCAGCCGGTGCAGGACGTCGTTGCCGCCGCGGCCGAAATGGTCGTGCAGGAGCCGATATTCGGCATAGAGCGCGTCGTAGGCCGCGGCCCGATCGGGGTCGGGCAGGTAGGCGGCGCGGCGCACCCGGCCCATCGCGTCCGAGGCGGCCCGCACGTCCGGATGGCAGTCGGCGGCGACGGCGGCGTGGATGGCCGCGCCCAGCGCCGGGCCCTGCCCGGATTCCAGCACCGACAGCGGCAACCGGGTCACGTCGGCGTAGATCTGCATCAGCAGTTCGTTCTTCAGCAGGCCGCCGGCGACGATCAACTCCCGCACCGGAACTCCCGCGCCCTCGAAGGCGTCGATGATCGTGCGGGTGCCGAAGGCGGTGGCCTCCAGCAGCGCCCGGTAGACGTCCTCGGGTGTGGTGGCCAGCGTCAGGCCGACGATCACCCCGGACAGGTCGTGGTCGACCAGGACCGAGCGGTTGCCGTTGTGCCAGTCCAGCGCGACCAGCCCGTGCTCGCCCACCCGTTGCCGCGCGGCCAGTTCCGTCAGGTGCTCGTGTGGATCCAGGCCCAGTGCCGCCGCCCGCTCGGCGTACGACCGCGGCAGCGAGGAGGCCACGAACCAGGCGAAGATGTCGCCCACCCCGCTCTGTCCGGCTTCGTAACCCCAACTGCCCGTGACGATTCCGCCGTCCACGACGCCACACATGCCGGGCACCTCGGCCAGCCGGTCGCTGTTCATGACGTGGCAGGTGGAGGTGCCCATCACCGCGAGCATGCGGCCGTCGGCCACGGCCCGGGCCGCGGGCGCGGTCACGTGCGCGTCGACATTGCCGACGGCCACCGCGATGCCGGGCCGCAGTCCCGTCCAGGCCGCCGCCTCCGCGCTGAGACCACCGGCCCGCGCGCCCAGCGGTGACAGCGGATGGTCCAGTTTGGCGACGAAACCGGTGAAGCCCGGATGCAGTGCGGCGAGGTAGTCCGGGCCCGGCCGATGGCCGTCCTGGTGGATGCCCTTGTACCCGGCGGTGCACACGTTGCGGGTCTCCACCCCGGTCAGCCGCCACACGATCCAGTCCGCCGCCTCGATGAAACGCGCTGTGGCGGCGTAGATCTCGGGGTCCTCCTCGAGCAGCTGCAAGCCCTTCGCGAACTCCCACTCGGCGGAGATCCGCCCGCCGTACCGGCCGATCCAGGGTTCGTCGCGCTCGTGCGCGACGGCGGTGATCCGGTCGGCCTGGTCCTGCGCGGCGTGGTGCTTCCACAGTTTGGGATAGGCGTGCGGGCGGTCGGCGTAGCGCGGCACCCGGCACAGCGGAGTTCCGTCGGCCAGTGTCGGCAGCACCGTGCAGGCGGTGAAGTCGGTGCCCAGCCCGATGATCTCGCCCGGGTCGACCCCGGCGGCCGCGACCGCCGCGGGCACCGCGTCGCGCAGCACCTCCAGGTAGTCCTCCGGATCCTGGAGCGCCCAGTCCGGCGGCAGCGCCGCGCCCGAGGCGGGCAGCGTGCGGTCGATGACGCCGTGGCGGTACTCGGTCACGGCGGTGCCCAGCTCCGCCCCGTCCCGCACCCGGACCACGAGCGCACGGCCGGACAGCGTGCCGAAATCGACACCGACCACGTACTTGTCGGTCATGCATTGCCTCCAGCTATGTTAACGCGCACATTGTTACCTGGGACACTGGTCAAGTGTCAAGGTGTGTCCACAATTCCGGCCCTCCATCAGCGGTTTCGGATGTTCCCCAGCCGAATTCGTGCGTAAAATGGATGCTGGTGCACTGCGGCCGAATCCACATGTGACCGGTCTTGTGAGCGTTCACAACGATGATCCGAGGCCGAAGTGCCCGCGTGTCCCGGGGTCGGGCAAGAGCGGTCTGCTATTAGAGTCCAGCTTATGAGGTTCGGGGCGAGAGGGATGTCGATGACGGGGCTGGCCGCTGCCGTCGTCGCCGTCGGCGTGGGGGCCGCGCCACCGGCCACCGCGGAGATCGTCCCGATGGCGCCGCACGAGAAATCCTTCGCCTCCCCCTTCGGCGGGTTCACCGTCGGCACCCGGGACGAGACGATCAACCGGATGCCGCCGATCAACATGGTCGGCACCACCCGCGAGGCCCTGGTCAGCCTCGTCTCCTACGCCAGCATCGACGGCCCGGCCGGCGGCGTGCTACGCACCGGATACCACGTCGGCTGCGCGGTGGCCGTCACCCTGGCCACCCTCGGCAGCCAGTCCGAGGAACTCCAGGGCTACTCCTTTACCCCCGGCTCCACCACCCCCCTCAACCTGAACGGCTTCCTGGCCCCCGAACCCCTGGCCACGGTCAACCTCGCCCCCGGCGAGGTGAAGGAAGTACAGCTGGCGGAGAAGGAACTGATCCCCGGCAAGACCGTCTCCACGATCATCCGCGACTTCCACCTCATCGTGAACTCCTGCGAAGGCCCGGTCACCATCCGCGAATACGCCTACGTCTACGCCAAATCGGCCGAGGTCGACGACAGCGGCGCCATCTTCGGCGACCCGGCCTGGCTCTGATCGCGGCTCGTCGCTTCCGGCGTGACCTGCGGTATGGTTCGACCGAGCCGAGAACAGGGGCAGGGTCGAGTACGCCCGTCGACAACCGCCCTCCGCGTGACCGGGCGGGACCGGATATGGCCGACACGTTCGCAGTCGACCCTGCGGAACTCGCCGCGCAGGCACCCACATTCCAGGGGGCCGGCGCTGAGTTGTCCGCCGCGCTGTCGCGGCTGCAATCGGTCCTCGCCACCGAGGGGCAGTGCTGGGGTGCCGATGACGCCGGTCGGCAATTCGCCCGGACCTATCAGCCGGACGCCGACAGGACCGTCCAGGACGTGGCGAATCTGATTCAGATCCTGCAACGGACCGGCGGCAAACTCGGTACCGCCGCAGACTCTTTCGACAACCAGGACAACACCAACGGCAGTGTGGTCCGCCGTGGGGCCGGCGACGGCACTCCGGCCTCGCCCGGCAGCGGCGCTCCCGGTGCCACGCCCGTGACGATCGGGCCGGGCCGATCGTCGCAACCGGAGACCACGGGAAATACGAGCCCGCCGAATTCCGGATATCCGATCACGACGAGCGCGCGACCCGGGCAGGTGACGGCGACACCGAATTCCGATGTTCCCGGGTCGCGCGCTCCGATCGGACGCAGTGCCGCGCCGCCCGCCTCCGGAACGTCGAATTCGTCCGGGGCACCGGATGGTTCGGTCCCCGGCGGCAGTGGGTCCGGCGTCGAGCCCGGCGCGGTGAAACCGGGTGGTGAGAACCGGAATTCGCCGCGTGCCGCGACCGCGGACGACGCCGTCACCTCGGGGCCGGGCACGAGTCGGCCCACCTCGGGCGGCGTCGTGGCCGCCGCGCTGTCCGGATCGTCCCCGGGTGTCGGCGAATCGTCCACCGGCGTCGGCGATCTCGATTCGAACGACACGAATGGGTCCGTGCCCGCGGCTCCCGCCGTCACGTCCACCGGTGCGGAGGCCGGCGCACCGCGGCGCAGCCCCTGGACCCACCCCGGGCCCGGCCGTCGCCGCAAGGACAAGGACGAGCGCAAGCCGAAACCGAAGCCGGGTGCGGAGGCCGGCGCGGAGTCGGCGGCGAGTCCGCAGCCGCTCGAGAACCTCGAGTACGATGCGATCCAGGACGCGAAAACTCAGCCTGCCCAACGTATCTCGGCGGCCCGGCCGGATGGTGCGCGCCCTCGCGGTACTCCCTGGTCGACGCCGGGTCGCACTGTCCCCGATCCTGCGGCCCGCACGACCCGTGAAGGATGACCGATGCCCGAATACCACCGGCCGGACACGACCGAACTCCAAGCGGCCACCGCGGAGATGAAGCGACTCGTCGACTCCCTGCTCGACGGTCTCGATCAGCAGCGCGAGGATCTGCCGGGTGTCGTCGAGCGGCTGTCCCGCTCCCGGTCGTCCGCATGGTCGGCGGACCGACTGGCCGAGGTCGTCGTGGATGCCTACGGGATCGTGGTCGAGGTCCGGCTGGCCTCGAACGCGTACCAGGCCGCTACCCCCGGGCGACTGGCCCGATCGATCACCGAGGCCGCACGGTCGGCGGCCGCCCTCGCCCAGCAACAACGTGCCGACATCGTCTCTCCCATCACCGAAACCGCCGACGCGCTGCCGGATCTGCCGGATCTGTTCCCGGGCGCGCCGAGCCTGCGAGGGATCCGGGACATCGTCGCCGCGGCCGCCGGGACCTCCGAGGCGGTGACCGCACCCGACGACGAATCCGAGACCGAATGAGCGAATATCGGCTCGTCACGACAGCGTCGGACGAAGTCATCGCTGATCCGGGAGTACGCTGCGGTGACGACACATTCGCAGTCACGGCCGGGAGACAATGGACTTCGAGCAGTACATCGACGGGCCGATCATCTTGTTCGGTGTTGCCGACAACTCCGAGGACGGCGCCGTACTGTGGTGCGGGCCCAGGGCTCTCGTCCATATCGCCGGTCTCGGTGAATGGCCGCCCGGCGACATCGACGCTACCTTCAGGGTTTCGGGTACTCTGATCGCGGAGGGCGACGATGCCGACCTGCACAACGAGTTGAGTGAGGCCATGCATGGCACCGGTCGCCGGTACCTGGTACGAGATGCCGAGTGGGTGCGTGTTTCCGACTGATCGGTGAGGCGCCGCACACTCGGTGGAGTTCGGCGCCATTCTTCGAATCCGGTGTGGGTTGTCACGGATTCGATCGGTACGAGGGAATCCGCAGCGTGCCGTCCCGGTGAATTCGGGTGCCGCATCACGATCCATGGTGGTGTTTCTGATGATGCCAAGGCTGCGGCGCCGGATCGTCCGATGACATTCACGATGCCGCCGGAGGTACCGGCCTGGGTGGTTGCCGCGGTAGCGGGGCCCATGCCGGAGGGCGACGAGGACGCGATGCGGCGCGTGGGGCACGCGTGGATCGAACTCGGTGACGTCATCGCCCAGGTGGCCGAGTTGACCGGTGCCGCCCGGCAGAAAGCGCTGGCCGTCATCGCCGGCGAGACCGGCACGGCCCTCGCGGCGCACGGGATCGATCTGGACGGTGATCTCCACACCGCCGCCAATGCGTGCTACAGCCTCGGCGAACAATTGCTCAACAATGCTCTGTACACGGAATATACGAAGTACGTGATCGCCGGATCGCTGGTGGCGCAACTGGCGGTCGATGCGTTCGCACCGGGTATCGGTGAGGCAGAGGGCGTGGCACAAACCGCCGCGACGCGGATGACCATTCGCGCTGCGGTCCGGGAGTTGGTCGCGAACCTGGGACGTGACGGCGCTCGGGCGGCCGCGGCCCGGCTCGGGAAAATGGTGCTGTTCAAAGGGGCCACCCTCGGTGCCGTACAAGGTGGTCTCATTCCGGCGGCCGCCGATACCGTGCAGATGGTCCAGGGAAATCGCCGATGGGGTGATTTCGATTGGCGCGAAATCGGATTGGGGGTGGTGTCGGGGGGCGCGGCAGGAATGGCCGGTGAATTCTTCGGCGGCAAGGCGATCGCGGGGATGGATCGACGGGTTTCGGGCGCTGCTGCGCGGAATGCGGCGCACTCACCGTTTCTCGGACGGGCGGTCGTGCGTTTCACCGGCGCAGCGATCGGCGGCGGGGCGGGTGCCGTGGCGGGTGTGGTGGCCATCGCGCCTTTCACCGGTTCGCTGGATTTCAGTTGGAAGAATCTGCTGCCCGGGATCGTCGGTGGTGTGATCGGCACGCTGCCACATGCCTTGCGCGTGCACGGGCCGAGCGGGCCGCCACCGCCCCCGGGCAGTGAGCGGATCGCATTTCCCGAGGGTTCGCCGAACGGCCCGGACGGATCGGCCCTGCGTGTACCCCGGGACCCGACCGGCCTACCTCCGAACGCGCGCGTTGGCGAAGAGGGCCGTGTACCGGTGGTGCGGGACGGTGGGCCGGTGACCCGTGAGGGTGAGCCGGTGACCCGTGAGGGTGAGCCGGTGACCCGTGAGGGTGAGTCCGTGACCCGTGAGGGTGAGTCGGTGACCCGTGACGGTGAGTCGGTGACCCGTGAGGGTGAGCCCGTGACGCGCGACGGTGAGTCGGTGACGCGTGAGGGTGAGTCGGTGACGCGTGAGGGTGAGCCGGTGACCCGTGAGGGTGAGTCGGTGACGCGTGAGGGTGAGTCGGTGACCCGTGAGGGTGAGCCGGTAACGCGTGAGGGTGAGTCGGTGACGCGTGAGGGTGAGTCGGTGACCCGTGAGGGTGAGCCCGTGACGCGCGACGGTGAACCGGTGACGCGGACCGGTGAGCCGGTACTGAGGGAGGCCGAGGGACCGGTTGTCGGCGAAGGCGGGCCGCGTGGCCGATCCGCGGAGGTGCCGGTACGCGAGCCGGGGGAGATGGCGGCGCCCGGCGGCAGGGCCGGTGGTCCGGGCCGTGAGGTGACGGTATCGCCCGAACGCGCCGGTGAGGTGCCGCCGCGGATCGATCGAGTTGCCGCGGAAGAGGTTCCGGCCGCTACGGTCCGGTCCGAGGAGAGCCCGGCCGAGACGGCTCCGGCCGAGGAGTCCCCCGCCGCGGAGAGCCCGGCCGAGACGACCATGGATCTGGGGGAACTGCGAGGCGTACGAGAGGGAGAACTCCAGGTCGAAGGTGATTGGCGGGATCGCGAATTCATGCCGGAGCTCGACGGTCCCCGCCAGACCTATTTGAAGAGTGAATTCATCGAGATGTGGGAGAACAAGCTCGGCCGGAAGTTGTTCCCCATCGAGCTCAGGACGCTGGACCGTGGATGTATCGGTGTGACCATGCTGAGCATCGGCCGGGACGGGCACAGTCCGCCGATGAATCTGGCTTTCAGTGATCCCGGGACGCACTACTCGCCGTACGAGTTCGAGCGTGTGCTCGGTCCGCTGGAGCGGGCGAACGAGGGGATGAACCAGTACAACCGATGGCTCCGCGAGGCGACGGCCGAATTGGCGGCCGCGCGGCAGGTTCCCGGTGCCGGGGACGATTCACCGGAGATCCGCAATATCCAGGCCAGGGTGGATTACTACCGGTCCGAAGCGGCCAGATACGAGCAGGCGGCGGAGGATCTGGCAAAGAATCTGAATGCCCAGGACAAGTCCGCATGGGGTGATATGCGGACGGCGGCCAAATTGGAGCACGGTCAGCGGACCAAGGAAACGGTGCTGGGTTACAAACATCGGTTCGAGGAAATCTTGGCGCAGCGACCCGCCACCAGAGAAGACTTTCTCGCCATGGTCGCAGCGGATCCGGTGCTCGGCAGGCTACGGGGGGTGGATCAGCAATTACCCAGCGGCAGTCCCGCGGATTGGGACGTGGTCATGTATGCCAAGCACTTCTACTCCGGGCAGGCCTATGCTTACGGCGCCGACGGGAAGGTGCTGGTCGACTCCCATGGACATTGGCGCACGGTCGACACGGACCCGAATCCGCGCGCGTTCGCCCCGGATCCGGCCACGGCTCAGGTCGATATGTCGAGCGATCTCTTCGGCGGGAAAGGGCCCGGCATCTGCAACTTCGACTACGGACGCTATGTCGAGGAGACCGACAGCTGGCTGAGTGGCAACCACATGGAGTTCACCGACGCTCGGCGGGAGACCGATCCCATGCGCGTCATTCATCAGTCGGACGCCAGATTCCATTCGTACGGTAAGTCCTACGACAGTGCCGTGATCGCACTGGCCTTCAGACGGGTGACGTGAACCACCCCGTCGGATCCAGACTTGTCCAGGTTCGTCCCGGCTCGGCGTTGCTGCCCGGTGGGACGAGGTATGATTCCAGGGTTCGACCCTCGACGGCCGACGCTGATGGGAGCTTACTGATGGTGTCGCGCATCCACTCCGGGACATAGCAATGCGTTGGGGAACAATCGGAAGCATCGCCGGCACCCTGGTCGGCGGGGCGGTGGGCGGGATGATCGACCCGTTCGGCGGCGAGGTGGCCGGCGCCATGATGGGCCAGGCGTTGTTCAGCGGTGGTGGCGCCGCCGTGGGGCAGATGATCGGCGGCATGGTCGGTGACCACGAGGATGCCGGTACCGCGCTCGCTCATGCCATGATCAGCTTCGCCTCGGCGGGCGCGCCGGGCTCGCTGGCCGGGGCCGGTCTCGCGGGTCTGGGTGTCGAAGGTCTGGCCAACGGTCTGCTCTCGGGAGCCGTCGGATCCCTGTCGGTGCTGGGCATCAACCACGGGCTCGACGAGTGGCGATCGCAGATGGACCACACCATCGCGGACCGGAACGCGGGCGTATGGATCGGTGGTTCGGTCGACGACCTGAACGAGAAGGTCGCGGGCGCCACCGCACAGGGCTTCCTGTTCCAGCCGAATCTGATGCCCGCGAATATGCGCACGTGGTACGCGAGTCTGGCCGCATTGCTGGCCGCGCACTGGCGCAACCTCGGCCATCCGGATTCCAGCGGCCGGGCACCGCAGACGGCGATACCCTCGTCGGTCTCGACGCCGCCACCGCTCACCGGTAGTGGCGTGAAGGAATACGAAATCACCGCCGATGATCTGCGCACCAGCATCCAGACCTTCATGCGGTTGGACAATGCGCTGGTCGGTCAGGTCGATACCACCAAGGCCAACATCACGACGGCGAGGAAGAACCTCGTCACCCTGGCCGACAACATCAACGACTCGATCCGATCCGGCGACGGCAAGGCCGCCGGTTACGAATCCATGATCAACTACGCCTTCAACCAGGTCGTGGACACCATGAATGCGGCGGTCACCGCGCATCTGCTCACAGCCGGCACCATCACCGGGCTGGCGCCGAGGTAGCGCCGGCTCAGCTCGCCAGGCAGCCCGGCCCCAGCAGCGCCTTCAGATCGCCCATCAACGCCGACGACGGCGAGACCCGGAGATTGTCGGACACTTTCAGCAGGGTGGTCTTCTCGCGGGAGCCGACGTGGCGGATGTGGACGTCGGCGGTGCCGGGGTGGCTGGACAGGACGCGTTTGAGGGCGCCGAGTTTGTCGGGGGTGCACAGGCGGGTCGGGATGATGACCGACAGCGGTTTCTCGACACCGATGTGCGACAGGTCGGGGACCACCAGATCGTTGGCGATCAGGGAGATGCGGTCGTCGCGGGCGGAGACGCGGGCCTTGACCAGCACCACCGCGTCCTCGGTGACGTCCATGCCGTAGGCGGAGTACGACTGCGGGAAGAACAGCACCTCGATGCCACCGGAGAGGTCCTCCAATTGGGCCGAGGCCCAGGGCATTCCGTTCTTGTTGATGCGGCGGGTGACCGAGGCGAAGATACCGCCGACGGTGACCTGGGTGCCGTCCTTGATGTCGCCGCCGAGGATGGTGGGGATCTGGGTATCGGACTGCGCGTTGAGCACGTGCGCGACGCCGTCGAGCGGATGGCCGGAGACATAGAGGCCCAGCATTTCCCGCTCCAGGGCGAGTTTGTGCTTGGTCTCCCACTCCTCGTCGGGGACCTTGACGTCGAAGACGCTGGAGACCGAGTCGTCGGCGTCGTCGAGGCCGCCGAACAGGTCGAACTGGCCGATCGCCTCCGCCTTCTTGGTGGACATCACGGCGTCGATCGCGTCGGAGTGCACCAGCAGCAGACCCTTGCGGGGGTGGCCCAGCGAGTCGAAAGCGCCTGCCTTGATCAGCGATTCGGCGACCTTCTTGGTGCAGGCCACGGCGTCGATCTTGTTCAGGTAGTCGGAGAAGTCGGTGAACTTCGACTTCTCCTTGCGGGCGGAGATGATCGAGGCCACCACGTTCGCGCCGACGTTGCGGACCGCGCCCATGCCGAAGCGGATGTCGTTGCCGACGGAGGCGAAGTTGTGCTCGGATTCGTTGACGTCCGGCGGCAGCACCTGGATGCCGAGGTGGCGGCAGTCGGCCAGGTACACCGCGGCCTTGTCCTTGTCGTCGCCGACGGAGGTCAGCAGGCCCGCCATGTACTCGGCCGGATAGTTGGCCTTCAGATACGCCGTCCAGAACGACACCAGGCCGTAGCCGGCCGCGTGTGACTTGTTGAACGCGTAGCCGGCGAACGGGAGGATGGTGTCCCACAGCGCCTTGATGGCGGGCTTGGAGAAGCCGTTCTCCAGCATGCCCTTCTCGAAGCCCTCGAATTCGGCCTCGAGCACCTCGGCCTTCTTCTTACCCATGGCGCGCCGCAGGATGTCGGCGCGGCCGAGCGAATAACCGGCGACCTTCTGCGCGATCTGCATGATCTGCTCCTGATACACGATCAGGCCGTAGGTGTCGCGCAGGATGTCCTTCAGCGGCTCTTCGAGCTCGGGGTGGATCGGTGTGACCTCTTGCCGGTTGTTCTTGCGGTCGGCGTAGTCGTTGTGCGCGTTCATGCCCATCGGGCCGGGGCGGTACAGCGCGAGCACCGCGACGATGTCCTCGAAACCGGTGGGCTGCATGCGCCGCAGCAGATCTCGCATGGCACCGCCGTCGAGCTGGAACACGCCCAGGGTGTCGCCGCGGGCCAGCAGTTCGTAGGTGGGCGGATCTTCCAGCGGCAGCCGGTCCAGGTCGAGATCGATGCCGCGGTTGGCCTTGATGTTCTCCAGGGCGTCACCGATGACGGTGAGGTTGCGCAGGCCCAGGAAGTCCATCTTCAGCAGGCCGATGGCCTCGCAGGAGGGGTAGTCCCAGCCGGTGATGATGGCGCCGTCCTGCGGGCGCTTCCAGACCGGGATCGCGTCCATCAGCGGTTCGGAGGACATGATGACCGCGCAGGCGTGCACGCCGGCGTTGCGGATCAGGCCCTCGAGGCCGCGGGCGGTCTCGTAGATCTTGGCGACGTCCGGGTTGGTGTTGATGAGCTCCCGGACCTCGGCGGCCTCCTTGTACCGCTCGTGCTCGGGATCCATGATGCCCGACAGCGGGATGTCCTTGGCCATGATCGGCGGCGGCAGCGCCTTCGAGATCTGGTCGGCGATCGCGAAACCCGGCTGGCCGAACTGTACGCGGGCCGAATCCTTCAGCGCCGCTTTC
The DNA here is from genome assembly GCF_020176955.2 of Nocardia sp. alder85J. Classification (GTDB taxonomy): domain Bacteria; phylum Actinomycetota; class Actinomycetes; order Mycobacteriales; family Mycobacteriaceae; genus Nocardia. Next base: position 596,398 of record NZ_JAIUCZ020000005.1, on the reverse strand, counting down.
GTTTTGATGGTGCCGAAGGTGATGACCTGGGCCACTCGGTCGGTGCCCCACTTCTCGGTGGCGTAGCGGACCATCTCACCGCGGCGGCGATCGTCGAAGTCGATATCGATATCGGGCATCGACACGCGCTCGGGGTTGAGGAACCGCTCGAACAGCAGGCCGTGCGGGATCGGGTCGATATTGGTGATGCCCATCGCGTACGCGACCAGCGAGCCGGCCGCCGAACCACGGCCCGGCCCGACGCTGATGCCGACCTCGCGGGCATGGGTGATCAGGTCGCCGACGACGAGGAAGTAGGCGGGGAAGCCCATCTCGATGATGACGTTGAGCTCGTAGTCGGCGCGGTCGAGGTATTCCTGCGACGGGCCGTCGGGGAAGCGCCGGTCGAGCCCGCGCAGCACCTCGCGGCGCAACCAGGACGACTGCGTCTCGCCCTCGGGGACCGGGAAGATCGGCATCCGGTCGCGGTGCGACCACACGTCGTCGTAGGGCTGGACCCGCTCGCCGATCTCGACGGTGCTGTCACAGGCCCCGGGCACCTCGGCATCCCAGATCGCGCGCATCTCGTCGGCGGACTTGAGGTAGTAGCCGGTGCCGTCGAACTTGAACCGGGCCGGATCCGAGAGCGTCTTACCGGTCTGGATGCACAGCAGCGCCTCGTGATTGGACGAGTCGGTCTCGAAGACGTAGTGGCAGTCGTTGGTGGCCAGCGGCTTGATGTCCAGGGTGCGGCTGATCTCGAGCAGGCCCTCGCGCACCCGCCGCTCGATGGACAGGCCGTGGTCCATCACCTCGAGGAAGAAGTTCTCCTTGCCGAAGATCTCCTGCCACTTGGCCGCCGCCTCCAGCGCCTCGCGGTCGTGGCCGAGCCGCAGCCGGGTCTGTACTTCGCCGGAGGGGCAGCCGGTGGTGGCGATGATGCCCTCGGCGTGCGCGGCGATGATGTCCGCGTCCATCCGCGCCCACTTGCCCAGCTGGCCCTCGATGGACGCCAGCGACGACAGCTTGAACAGGTTGCGCAGGCCGGTGGCGGTCTCGGCGACCATCGTCATGTGGGTGTAGGCGCCGGAACCCGAGACGTCGTCGCTCTTCTGGCTCGGGTCGCCCCACTGCACGCGCTTGGTGTCGAAGCGCGAGCCGGGCGCGATGTACGCCTCGATGCCGATGACGGGTTTGACGCCGTACTTCTTGGCCGTGTTGTAGAACTCGGAGGCACCGTACATGTTGCCGTGGTCGGACATGCCGACCGCGGACATCCCCAGGCGCTGCGCTTCCTTGAACAAGGGCGTGATCTTCGCGGCGCCGTCGAGCATCGAGTACTCGGTGTGGTTGTGCAGGTGAACGAAAGATCCCGACGAGGCTGACACGACTGGAGAGTATGCCTCACCCCCGACAGGTTTCGGAGCCGCTGTGCGGTCGTCGCAGGAACGCGGCGCGTCGCGTGGCGAAGGTCACGTCGCCGGGCAGTGTAGTTTGCCTGTGGATCGCTGATCGGAGGCGAACGGAGAAGGAGGCGCCGGCGTGACGATCGCGGGCCGGGGCCGGCCGGAACCGTGGCGGTGATCGCGATGCGGATGGAGTCCGCGGTCGACCTGGTGCAGCAGATCGGGGACATCGCAGGGGTTTTCGCCTTCGCCGTCTCGGGCGCGCTGCTGGCGGTGCGCAAGGACTACGACGTGTTCGGCCTCGCGGTGCTGGCGGTGGCCACCGCGCTCGGCGGGGGTGTGCTGCGCGATCTGATCATCGGCCGGGTGCCGCCGGCGGCGTTCACCGATCTCGGCTACCTGTACACCTCGCTGCTGGCCGCGGCGATGGTGGCGCTGTGGCGCCCGCCACGGGAGACCGGGCGGTGGTACCGGCGGACCCGGCGGCTGCGGCTGACCCGGTGGCTCGACATCGCCGACGCGGTCGGTCTGGGCCTGTTCTGTGTGCTGGGTACCCGCACGGCCTTCGAACACGGGCTCGGCGCGCCCTCGGCGGCGTTGCTGGGCCTGGTCACCGCGGTCGGCGGCGGCATCGTCCGGGACGTGCTCGCCCAGCGGTCGCCGGCGATCCTGCGCCCGGACACCGACCTCTATGCCATCCCGGCGCTGTTCGGCTCGGTGCTGACCGCGATCCTGTTGCACGAGCACTGGTATCGCGGCTGGACCGCGTTGCCGGCGGCCGCGGGCGCCATCGCGTTCCGGTTGCTGGCACTGCGCTACCACTGGCGCGCCCCTCGTGCCCGCGGTTCGCTACACCGCTGAATCGTACCGATCGATAACGAACCGATACCGCCGCTGCGATTATTCGAGTAGCACGCTACGCAGGTTTCGGACGGCTCACGGCGGGAGGATCGGGGTATGAAACGTTTGGTGGTGTGTTGTGACGGAACGTGGGGAACCGAGAGCAACCCCACGGTGTCGAACATCGTGAAGATCGCGGAGTCGGTGCGGCTGAGCACCTCCCGCGACACGGGGGAGCACGTGGGCCAGCGGGTCTTCTACACCGACGGTCCCGGTTCCCGGGGGTACCGGCTGGACAAATGGCTCGGCGGCGCGTTCGGGCTGGGCCTGGACGCCGCACTGGCGACGATGTATTGGCAGGTCGCGCTGAACTGGGAGGAAGGCGACGAGATCTTCATCTTCGGCTTCAGCCGCGGCGCTTTCACCGCCCGCAGTCTCGCGGGCATGATCAACCGGCTGGGCCTGCTGACCCCGGACGCGCTGATCGACAAGGCGTATCCGCAGGCGCTGGCCATCTACCGGGAACGCAAGGCGCATCCGGACGATCCGGATCCGCCGGAATGGGCCGCCTTCCGGGAGCGGTACTGCACGCCCTCGGTGCCGATCAAATTCCTCGGGGTGTTCGACACCGTGGGTGCGATGGGGGTGCCCGGCATCACCACGCATCGCTATCGGTTCCACGATCTGCGGCTGTCACCCATCGTGCACTGCGCCCGGCAGGCGCTGGCCATCGACGAGCGGCGGCGGGTCTACCAACCCTGCCTGTGGGAGATCACCGACGAGGACGGGGTGCGGCGGCAGCGGCCGGACCGGGTCGAGCAGGTGTGGTTCACCGGCTGCCACGGCGACATCGGCGGCGGTAACGCCGACTCCCGGCTGTCGGACACCACCCTGCGCTGGATGATCCGCGAGGCGCAGGTGCAGGGGCTGGAATTCGACGCCGGTCGGCTCGCGCGGATATTCGGCACACCGGCCGGCGACGCCGCGGCCGGGGCGGTGTCCGGCGACGGCGGGGACCGCCCGGCCACCGGCACCGGCCCGGCGTTGCCGAACCAGACGCTGACCGTCGGCTACCGCCTGCTGAATCTGCTGGGCCTGCTGGTGAATCCGGGCAATCCGCGGTTCTACCGGGACGCGTGGCGGCGGCTGGACACCCCCGACGACCGCAAGATCTACCTGTCCTCCAGCGTCACCACCGGACCGGAGTACGACCCGCCGAACGTGCGGCGCTGGGAACGGGAACTGGACGGGACGCCACCGACCGTGCGGGTACCCGGCCCGGAGGCGTTCGACCCGCCGCCGCGGCCGACCGTCGTGAGCCCGGTGGAACTGCCCGCACCCGCGCGCACCTGATTCGCTGCTCGCGGAACCCGGTCCGGCGTACCCGGGCCGGGTGCCCCGGCGACGGGCCGGCCGGGCCCATCCGGGGGTTCCGGCCCCGGAGGGACCGGACCGCCGCCTGCCGGTCACCGCGGATCCGGTCCGCAAGTGCCGCGGCGGCACGGTGTTTCAGCGGACCAGCAGCGCGACCGGCAGGCGGGCGAACAGTTTCTCCATCCGGGCCGCGCTCTGGAAGGTGTGCCCGGTGAGCCGGTCGGTCCAGGTGCTGCCGTTGGGCAGGTCCATGGTGGTGTCGGCCCAGCCGGTGTCGGCCAGGGCGGCGCTGTGCCGGGTGGCGGCCACGATGATCTGCGGCGGCTCCCCGGCCGGGCCGCGGCCGTAGGCGATCAGATGCGAGGCGTGCTCGCCGCGCCCGAACATCGGGGTGTAACTGCCGCCGACGAAGCAGTCCGGGCGTTCCCGGCGCAACCACAGCGCGTACGCCACGATCCACATCTTGGCGGACCCGGAGGCATCCACTTCCGGTGTGCCGGTGAGTGATTGCAGCATCGCCAGGCGCTGCCCGAAATCCACCGGACGGCGGTTGTCCGGGTCGACGAGCGAGTCCTCCCACAGCTCGGTGCCCTGGTACACGTCCGGGATGCCCGGCCCGCACAGTTGGAGCAGCTTCTGGCTCAGCGCATCCGACCAGGCGTGCGGCGCCAGTTGCCGCACCAGCGTGCCCATCTCGACGCCGACGCCGCCGTCCAGCACCGCGTCCAGCCACCGATGCAGGGCCGTCTCGAACTCCGGATCCGGCTCCTCCCAGGAGGATCGGGTGCCGGCCTCGCGAACGGCCTTCTCCGCGAACCGATGCAGTCGATCGCGCAGCCCCGGTACCTCCGACCCGGGGCGCCCGTCGGCGGGCCAGACCCCGAACATGTTCTGCAACAGGAACAACGCGGTCGCCTGGTCCGGGGCGGGGCTGCGCTCCAGCCAGCCGTCGACCTGCTGCGCCCAGCTCTCGGCGACCTGCGACAGCACCCCGATGCGCGCGCGGACGTCCTCACCGCGCTTGGTGTCGTGGGTGGACAGCGTCGTCATGGTGGCCGGCCAGCGTTGCGCCCGTGCGGCATTGGCGAGGTGGTAGTCCAGCAGTGAGCGCCCGAACCGGTCCGGATTGCCCCCGATCTCCTGCAACGACACCAGCCGGGCGGCCTGGTAGAACATGGTGTCCTCGACGGCCTTCGCCGCCACCGCGCCGCAGACCTGGTGGAACCGCCGGGCCGCCTCGCCCCCGGCGGCCAGCGCCGTCACCAGCATCGACAGCGGTGCGGTGAGTTCGCTGTTGCGCTTGGCCACCTCGGCCACCACCGCGCCGATCATTCCGGCCAGCGGGGCGTAGTCGGTGCGCGCCACCGGGATGAACGACAGCACCTCGATGGTGGCGTTGGTCAGCGACAGATCGCTGATCGGCACGGTGTCGGAGCCGCCGCCGTCGCGTTTGACCGCCGCCACCAGCCGCCGCACCTCGGGTACCAGCAGCTTCTCGGCGACCGCGCGCTTGATCCGATGTTCGGTGTCGCAGAACCACTCCCGATCGCTGCCGTGCCCCAGGAAGCGTTTGGACAGCTCGGTCAGCGGCGCTTCCCCGGCCGGATCCAGCAGGACGCCACCGAGTTCGTCGAGAGCGTCGTAGCCGGTGGTGCCGTCGATCGGCAGGGTGGCGTCCAGGGGTTCGCGATTGGACAGCGCCTTCTCGATCAGCAGCAACCGGCGCGGGCCGATCAACCGGCGCAGTCGCGCGAGATATCCGGCGGGATCGGACAGTCCGTCCGGGTGGTCCACCCGGACGCCGTCGATCAGGTCGTGTTCGCACCAGGCGGCCAGTTCCCGGTGGGTGAGGTCGAAGACGGCCGGATCCTCCTGCCGCACCGCCGCCAGGCTCGACACCGCGAAATACCGCCGGTACGTGCAGACGCCGGCCTTCCAGCTGACCAGCCGGTAGTGCTGGCGGTCGTGGATGCGCAGCGCGTTCTCGCCGTCGGTGCCCGGCGCGATCGGGAAGCGCAGATCGTGCAGGGCCAGCATGGGTTCCGCGCCGCTGCGGTCGACGGTCAGGGCCGCGGGGTCGTTGTCGTTCTGGAGCACCGGCAGCGCGAGCCGGCCGCCGGCGCCGTTACCCGGCGTCCAGTCGATGTCGAAGAAGTGCGCGAACGCCGACTGCTTACCGTTGCGCAGCACATCCCACCACCAGGGGTTGTGCCGGGCGTCGCCGACGCCGACGTGGTTGGGCACCAGATCGGCGATCAGGCCCATGCCGCGGCTGCGCACCTCGTCCGACAGCGCCTTCAGTCCCGGTGGGCCACCGAGGGCGGCCGACACCGTGGTGGGGTCGGTGACGTCGTAGCCGTGGGTGGAGCCCGGCATGGCCGTCATGATCGGCGACAGGTACAGATGCGACACGCCCAGCTGTTGCAGATATTCGGCGACCGAGCGGGCATCGGCCAGCGTCAGCGCGTCCGGCCGCAGTTGCAGCCGGTAGGTGCTGCGGACGGTGGTCCGGCGAGCGGGCGCCCCGAGCCGGGACTCGGGGCGCGATGCGGTGTCCTGTCGTGGTGGGGTGTCTGTCATCTCGGTGTCGATCATGCGGTACGGCGGAGAACGAGCAGGCAGCGAGCGGGTACCTCGACCGTTGCCGAGGCGTCGTGATCCGCCGGGGCGTGCCCGGTCGGAGCCGAGCAGTCCAGCGCCACCGACCATTGCAGGCCGAATCCCGTGCCCGGCAGCGTGAACCCCATCGGCTCGTCATGGGCATTGAAGCACAGCAGGAACGAATCGTCGCTCACTCGTTCCCCGCGTGGCCCCGGTTCGACGATGGCCTCGCCGTTCAGGAATACCGCCAGCGAGCGGCCGAAACCGGAATCCCAGTCGGAATCCGTCATTTCCGTGCCCGCCGGGGTCAGCCACGCGATGTCGACGGTGGGCCGGCGATCGGCGGTGGGGCGGCCGTCGAAGAACCGGCGGCGGCGGAACACCGGATGCGCGGCCCGCAACGCCAGTGCGGCCTTGGTGAATTCGACCATGTCGGCGTTCTTCTGCGCCAGCGTCCAGTCCATCCAGGACAGCGGGGAGTCCTGGCAGTAGGTGTTGTTGTTGCCCTGCTGGGTGCGGCCCATCTCGTCGCCGTGCAGCAGCATCGGGATGCCCTGGGACAGCGCCAGTGTCGCGAGCAGGTTGCGACTCTGCCGGTCCCGCAACGCGAGTACCGTGGGATCGTCGGTGGGTCCCTCCACACCGCAGTTCCAGGACCGGTTGTGGCTCTCGCCGTCGCGGTTGTCCTCGCCGTTGGCCTCGTTGTGTTTCTCGTTGTAGGACACCAGGTCCCGCAGCGTGAAACCGTCGTGCGCGGTGACGAAGTTGATGCTGGCCCATGGCCGGCGGCCGGTGGCCTCGTAGAGGTCGGAGGAGCCGGTGAGCCGATAGGCGAACTCGCCCAGGGTGGCCGGTTCGCCCCGCCAGTAGTCGCGCACGGTGTCGCGGTACTTGCCGTTCCATTCCGTCCACAGCACCGGGAAATTGCCGACCTGATAACCGCCCTCGCCGATGTCCCACGGTTCGGCGATCAGCTTCACCTGGCTCACCACCGGATCCTGTTGCACCAGGTCGAAGAAGCTGGAAAGCCGGTCCACGTCGTGCAATTCGCGGGCCAGGGTGGCGGCCAGGTCGAAGCGGAAACCGTCGACGTGCATGTTCAGGATCCAGTACCGCAGCGAATCCATGATCAGTTGCAGGGTGTGCGGGTGCCGCACGTTGAGGCTGTTACCGGTGCCGGTGTAGTCGACGTAGCAGTCCGGGTCCTCTTCGGACAGCCGGTAGTAGGCGGCGTTGTCGATACCGCGCAGCGACAGCGTCGGGCCGCGCTGATTGCCCTCGCCGGTGTGGTTGTAGACGACGTCGAGGATCACCTCGATGCCGGCGGCGTGCAGGGCGCGCACCATCGCCTTGAATTCGGTGACGGCCGCGCCGGCCCGCTGATCGGCCGCGTACTCGTGGTGCGGGGCCAGATAACCGACGCTGTTGTAGCCCCAGTACTGCCGCAGGCCCTGCTCCACCAGCGTCCGGTCGTGCACGAAGGTGTGCACCGGCATCAGCTCGATCGCGGTGACGCCCAGCGCTTTCAGATGGTCGACGATCGCCGGGTGCGCGATGCCCGCGTAGGTGCCGCGCAGCTCCGGCGGTACCGCGGGATGGGTCATCGTCATGCCCTTGACGTGGGCCTCGTAGATGACTGTCTCGTGGTACGAGTGCTTCGGCGGGTGGTCGTGCCCCCAGTCGAAGAACGGGTTGATCACCACGCCGGTCATGGTGTGCCCCAGCGAATCCTCGCCGGGGGTGTACAGCGCGGGATGGTTGTCGATCCGCCCGGTGAACGCCTTGCCGTAGGGATCGAGCAGGAGTTTGCTGGGATCGCAACGCAATCCGCGCTCGGGGTCGTGCGGCCCGTGCACCCGGAACCCGTACTGCTGGCCGGGGGCGATGGTGGGCACGTAGGCGTGCCAGACGTAGCCGTCGACCTCGTCGAGCGGTACGCGCGTCTCGCCGCCATGGGGGTCGATCAGGCACAACTCCACCCGCTCGGCCACTTCGGAGAACACCGAGAAGTTGGTGCCGGCTCCGTCGTAGGTCGCGCCCAGGGGATAGGCGGTGCCGGGCCATACGCCCAGCGGAGCCACGGCACCGGGGGGTTCGGGCAGGACCATACTTCGACACTAACCGTATCCCCGGGGAGGGCGAGACGGGTGGGGCGGGAGTGCCGCCGATCGGCGAATCCGCTATGTCCCCGCCGTCCGGGTGAAATACCAGGTCGTGGCCGTTTCGTCGACGAAACGCGACATCGATCACATCGCTACCCGGCGGTGACCGGGGAGATATCCGCGTCCGGCAGTTCCAGCCGCCAGGTCTGGCCGACCAGATCCCGCCCGAAGCTGTGGTGCGGCTCCGAGTCGACCAGTGCGAATCCGGCGCGCTGGTAGATGCGGCGGGCCGAGGCGAGGATGTCGTTGGTCCACAGTACGACGCTGCGGTAACCGGTGTCCGCGGCGAAGCGCAGGCAGGCGCCGACCAGGGCGGAGCCGACCCCGAGCCCGCGCGCGGACGGTTCGACCAGCAGCAGCCGCAGCCGCGCGGTGGTGTCGTCCTCGCGCACGCAGAACACCGCGCCGACGGGGGCGCCGTCGTATTCGGCGATCCAGGCGCGCTCGCGCCGCGGGTCGCGGGTGTCCAGGTACTGCGCCACGATCCGGGCCACCAGCGTCTCGTAGCTGCCGTCCCAGCCGAATTCGGCGGCGTAGAGGGCGGCGTTGCGGGCGATCACCCAGCCGTATTCACCCGGGCGGGGTTCGCGCAGGATCAGCGCCGGGGTGGCGCTGCGATCGAGGACGGCGCCGATGGTGCGCATGGCCTCGATCAGCCGGGTCCGGTCGGCGGGGGAATGCCCGGCCAGCATGTCGACCACATCGCGGCGGGAGCGCTCGTTCAGCTCGGCGAAGGCGGTGGCGCCGGCCGCGGTGAGCCGGACCTCCTGGCGGCGCGCGTCCCGCTCGGAGCGCTGCCGGGCGACCAGGCCCTGTTCCTCGAAGCGGGCGAGGATGCGGCTGAGGTAACCCGGGTCCAGGTCCAGGTCCCGGCGCAGTCCGGCGACCTCGGTGGGTCCGGAGGTGGCCAGCTCGAACATGATCCGGGCCTCGGTGAGCGAGAAGGCGGTCTCGACCAGATGTTCGTGCAGCGCGCCGATGAGCCGGGTGTAGCGGCGGTTGAAGGCGCGGACAGTCGCGATATCCGCTTCGGCGACGGCTGTTCCGGGGCGGTCGTGAGCGGCGCTACTGTCCGGCGGGGCGCTGTCCGAGGTGGCGGCGCTGTCGAGTGTGGCGGCGCTGTCTGGTGGGGCGGCGCTGTCTAGTGGGGCGCTGCCAGTTGTGGCGCCGCTGTCAGGGGTGGTGCTGTCCTGGTCGGCGGACGTGCGCACGGTGCTCATCGACGGATCCCGGTGCTCGGGGCGCGGCGTCTCGGATCTCCGGTGTGTCGTCGCCTGGGTGTGAAATTCTTTGACTGCGTCAAAGATTAACAGCGGCCCGCCCCGCCCGCCGTCTTTCGGCGCGGCCCGGCCGCGAGCGGGCCGTGGCCGGTCGAGTGGTAACTTGAACGCCGTTCAAGCCGCCTGTGCGAAGGACTTCCCGTGCCCCTCACCCCCGCCGAGATCACCGCCCTGGACGCCGCTCACGTGTGGCATCCCTACGGCGGATTCCCCGCGAGCACCGAACCGCTGATCGTGGCGTCCGCGGCCGGCACCCGGCTCACCCTCGCCGACGGCCGCGAACTCGTCGACGGCATGAGTTCCTGGTGGGCCGCCGTGCACGGCTACCGGCACCCGGTCCTGGACGCGGCGCTGCTGGCCCAGTCGCAGCGGATGAGCCATGTGATGTTCGGCGGCCTCACCCACGGACCGGCGGTGCGGCTGTCGCAACTGCTGGTGGAGCTGACCCCCGAGGGCCTGGACAAGGTGTTCCTCTGCGATTCCGGCTCGGTGTCGGTGGAGGTGGCGGTCAAGATGTGCCTCCAGTACTGGCGGGGGCTCGGCCGGCCGGAGAAGCGGCGATTGTTCACCTGGCGCGGCGGCTACCACGGCGACACCTTCACCCCCATGAGCGTCTGCGATCCCGAGGGCGGCATGCACTCGCTGTGGACCGACGTGCTGGCCGACCAGATCTTCGCCCCCGTACCACCCGCCGAATACGACCCCGATTACGTGGCGGACCTGGAACGACTGCTCGCCGCCCACGCCGGCGAGACCGCCGCGGTGATCGTCGAACCGGTGGTGCAGGGCGCGGGCGGCATGCGCTTCCACCACCCGCGCTACCTCGCCGACCTGCGCCGGTTGTGTGACGACCACGGCGTACTGCTGATCTTCGACGAGATCGCCACCGGATTCGGCCGCACCGGAACGTTTTTCGCCGCCGAACAGGGTGGGGTCGGCCCGGACGTCATGTGCGTCGGCAAGGCGCTCACCGGCGGCTATCTGACCCTGGCCGCCACCCTGTGCACCACCGCCGTCGCCGAGACGATCAGCGCCGCCCACGGTGGACTCATGCACGGCCCGACCTTCATGGGCAACCCCCTGGCATGCGCGGTCGCCGTCGCCTCGCTGGAACTGCTGCGCTCCCGCGACTGGGCCGCCGAGGTGGCGGGCATCGAGGCCGGGCTGCGCACGGGACTGGCTGCCGCCCACGATGTTCCGGGTGTGGTGGACGTGCGGGTGCACGGCGCGATCGGCGTGGTGGAACTCGGCCACCCGGTCGACATGCGCAAGGCCACCCACGCCGCGGTCGAAGCGGGCGTCTGGCTGCGACCGTTCCGCAACCTCGTCTACACGATGCCCCCCTTCATCAGCACCCCCGACGACATCACCCGGATCACCGCGGGCGTGGTCGCCGCCGCCCGCACCTGAGGCGGAGCTGCCGGGGGGTTGCCCTTGAACGGTGTTCAAGTATGCTCCCTACCTGTGACTGATCCGTTGAGTTGGCTGGACGAGCGGGCCGAGGAACGAGTGCGGGCCGGGTTGCGGCGGGAGTTGCGGGCCCGGACGCCGCAGACCGGGCTGATCGACCTGGCCTCCAACGACTATCTGGGGCTGTCGAAGCATCCGGACGTGATCGCGGGGGCGATCGAGGCGGTGCGGACATGGGGGACCGGGTCGACCGGATCGCGACTGGTCACCGGCACCACCACCGCGCACGAGCAGTTCGAGGCCGACCTGGCGGAATTCGTGGGTGCGGAAGCCGGACTGGTGTTCGCCTCCGGATACGCGGCCAACCTGGGCGCGGTGACCGCGCTGGCCGGGCGCGGCAGCCTGGTGATCTCGGATGCCGCGAGCCACGCCTCGCTGGTGGACGCCTGCCGGTTGTCGCGGGCCCGGGTCGAGATCGCCCCGCATCGGGACGTGGCCGCGGTGGACCGGCTGCTCGGCGGCCGCACCGAGGAGCGCGCCCTGGTCCTCACCGACTCGGTGTTCAGCGCGGACGGCGATCTCGCACCCCTGGTGGAGTTGCACCGGGTCACCCGCGCGCACGGCGCGGTGCTGATCGTCGACGAGGCGCACGGCCTCGGCGTGCGCGGCGATTACGGCCGCGGCCTGGTGCACGAGGCCGGCCTGGCCGGTGAGCCTGACGTCGTGGTGACCGCCACCCTGTCGAAAGCCCTTGCCGCACAAGGCGGTGCGGTACTCGCGACCGAACGGGTCCGGGCCCACCTGATCGACACCGCCCGCACCTTCATCTTCGACACCGGCCTGGCCCCGGCCGCGGTCGGCGCCGCCCACGCCGCGCTGCGCCTGCTGCGCGCGGATCCGGCGATGGGCGGGCGGGTCCTGGCCCGTGCCACCGAGATCGCCCGCATCGCCGGTGTCCCGCAACCGGATTCGGCCGTGGTCTCGGTGGTGCTGGGCGCCCCGCAGGTCGCCTACGAGGCCGCCGTGGCCTGCCGGGAACGCGGCCTGAGCGTCGGCTGCTTCCGCCCCCCGACGGTCCCCGAGGGCACCTCCCGCCTGCGCATCACCGCCCGCGCCGACCTCACCGACGCCGAGATGGGTGTCATCGCCACGGTGCTCACCGACGTGCTCGCCGACGCCCGGCAGGCGGTGGCGGCATGAGCACCGTGATCATCACCGGTACGTCCACCGATGTCGGCAAGACCATCGTGACCGCCGCCCTGGCCGCGACCGCCCGCGCGGCGGGACGCACGGTCGCGGTGTGCAAGCCCGCCCAGACCGGTGTCGCCCCCGGCGAACCCGGCGATCTCGCCGAGGTGCGGCGGCTGTCCGGCGTGGATCGCACCCTGGAGCCGGTCCGCTACCCGGATCCGCTCGCCCCCGACACCGCCGCCCGCCGGGCCGGGCAGCCACTGCTCACCCTGGGCGAGACGATCGCCGCCATCGACTCCCTGGCCGACGCGGACCTCACCCTGGTGGAGGGCGCCGGTGGATTACTGGTCCGGCTGGGCGAATTCACGCTCGTCGACGTGGCCGTGAAACTCGGCGCACCGGTGCTGGTGGTCGCGGCCGCCGGGCTCGGCACCCTCAACCACAGCGAACTCACCGTCCGCGCTCTCACCGCGGCAGGCATCGCGTGCGCGGGCCTGGTGATCGGATCCTGGCCCGCCGCACCCGATCTCGCCGCCGAATGCAACCGCACCGACCTACCCGCCGTGACCGGCGTCGACCTGGTCGGCACGGTTCCCGAGGGCGTCGGCCGCTGGGACGGCACACGTTTCGCCGCCGCCGCCCCGAGCTGGTTCGATTCCGGCTGGGCTGCCCGGTATTTGACCTGAGGTCACCGCGCGGCACCGAAACGTGCTGTGATCCTGAGGAAGTGGCCGGACACACGCCGGATGAACGGCTTCGGGGGTGAGGCCACGAAGGGACCGAGAGCCTGCTGCATGCGGTCTCGGCACAGACGGGCCCGCATCGCCGCGCGTGCGATCCGGGACCGGGCGGCTGCCCCGAGGTAGCGGCCGACTCGGCTCGAGTGGCGAATCTCTCCTCCGGGTCGGATGTTCGGCGGGTGTGCGCCGGCGGAGTGCCTGCGTAGCGAACCGCGGGCGACCCGGGTGGGCAGGATACTCGGGCGACTCGCGGCCCGGGGTGCGGTTCCCCGGCGGTGACGGCGGACGTCCTACCCTGGATGAGGTGCTGTTCGACCAGTGGGCTTCCACCAGCGTCGCGGATTACGACGATGCGCGGCGGCGGGCCCGGCTGGCCGAGACCAGGTTCGGGCACGGGTGGGTGCGGTGGGGGCGGACGCGCCGGGTGTTGCTGCGGGCGTTGGTGATTCCGCTGTTGCTGGGATGCGTCTGTGCGGCGTACACGGCCGGGGACGTGGCTCCGCAACGGGCGCGGCTGGCGCGTACCGAGCCGGCGGTGCTGCCGGTCACGCCGGCCGCGGATCCGCGGATGCGCGATACCGCCGTGTTCGATCTGGTCGGGCTGGGGGCGCTGGATTCCCGGGACACCGTCCGCGCGTTGCCGTCGCTGGCCGGGCTCGGGTCGGTGTGGTCGGTGCGGTACGACAACAGCGGTATCGATACCAAGGTGATCGGTGATCTGATCGTCAAGGTCACCGATGCCGCGCACGTGGACAACGTGGTGCTGGTCGGGCACAGCATGGGCGGGGTGATCGCGCTGGAGGTCGGGCGGCACCTGTACACCGGTAGTACGAAGCGGCTCACCGCGGTGATGCTGGACTGTACTCCGGTGAACCTGAACGCCGTTCGTCCGGAGAGCCGCAACCAGGGGGAGGAACTGCTGCGCTGGACGGGGTGGATCCCGGGGGCGCGGGAGAGCCGGACGTTGCGGCTGCTCGCCGAAATGTATTCCCGGCGTGATAATTTCGTCGACTATTCGTCGGAGCCGCCGGGGATCCGAGGAGACCGATTCGCCCGGACCGCCGCGGATGTGCTGTGGCAGAAGCTGTTCAATGAAGATGTCGCGAGCAACGGGTTGATCGAGTCCCAGTTCGAGGCGATCGTGGCCGGTGGCGCGATCGGCGATCTGGGAGCGATGGATCGGCGGGTGGACGGCAAACCGCGGCCCGCGATCGTGTTCATCCGGCCGCACGACCCGGATCGTGATCCGATCGTCGACGACGAGTACACCCATCGCGTGCTGATCGATACCGTCGGCGGGGTCGGCGGCACCCTGCTGGTGGTGCTGACCCGGGGGACCGGACATGCCGACCCGATTCAGCAGCCCGGCGAGTACAACGAGGTGATCGCGCAGCAGGTCGTGCCGTTCGTGCGGCTGGAACAGCGCGAGGAGCTGACCACCGGGCAGGCCCGCTAGCGCACCCGGGCGCCCAGCAGATGCCGCACGCCGCCCAGGAACAGTTGCAGACCGAAGTCGAAACGTTCGGTGGCGCTGGTGTTCTCGTACAGCGGCGACGATTCGTCGGGCAGCGCGCCCGCCGAGTCCATCTGCATCCGCGACTGCTCGTCCACCACCTCGCCGAGCACGTAGTACAGCAGCGTGTAGGCGGCCAGATCGGCCTCCTCCCGGGTCATGCCGGCCCGGATCAGGCCGCCGGCCATGCGTTCGCGGCCCTTGCTGGTGGTCAGCCGGGAGGCGTAGGTCGAGGAGACCAGTTCGGCGCCGTCGCGGTAGGCGAGCAGGCACGAGCGCAGCCGATGGGCGAGCACGCTCAGCTGCGCGGTCCACTCGCCGGGCCCGAGCTGCTCCTCCATCGGCGCCAGGATGCGGTCGGCGACCGCGCCGAGCAGCGCCTGCTTGTTCGCGAAATGCCAGTACAGCGCGCCGGGTTGCACGCTCAGCGCGGTCGCCAGCCGGCGCATGGTGAGGTCGGCCAGGCCGTACTGATCGAGAATGGCGACGGCCCCGTCGATCACATCCGCGCGGTGCAGCTGCACGTTCGCCACGGCCACTCCTTGTCCCGATTGACGCCACTTGGTTCCCTACCTTAACCTGAACACCGTTCAACACTCCTGAACGCCGTTCAAGTTGCACGGCCGCCGGTCGGACGAAGGGATTCACGCGCATGACCCAGGCACCCGTCGAGACCGCTGTCGACATTCTCGGCATCGCCCGCGAGCAAGTGCTCGAACAGGGCGTCGGGCTCACCCGTGAGCAGACCCTCGAGGTGCTGCGGCTCGGCGACGACCGGCTGGAGGAGCTGCTCGCGCTCGCGCACGAGGTGCGGATGCGGTGGTGCGGCCCGGAGGTCGAGGTCGAGGGCATCATCTCGCTGAAGACCGGCGGCTGCCCCGAGGACTGCCACTTCTGTTCGCAGTCCGGTCTTTTCCAGTCGCCGGTGCGCGCCGCCTGGCTGGACATCCCGAGCCTGGTCGAGGCCGCCAAGCAGACCGCGAAGACCGGCGCCACCGAATTCTGCATCGTGGCGGCCGTGCGCGGGCCCGACGAGCGGCTGATGGCCCAGGTCGCCGCCGGTGTCGAGGCGATCCGCAACGAGGTCGACATCCAGGTCGCCTGCTCGCTGGGCATGCTGAACCAGGACCAGGTCGACCGGCTTGCCGCGATGGGCGTGCACCGCTACAACCACAACCTGGAGACGGCGAAGTCGCACTTCCCGAACGTGGTCACCACGCACACCTGGGAGGAGCGCTGGGGCACCCTGCGCATGGTCCGTGACGCGGGCATGGAGGTGTGCTGCGGCGGCATCCTCGGCATGGGCGAAACCCTGGAGCAGCGCGCCGAATTCGCCGCGCAGCTGGCCGAACTGGAGCCCGACGAGGTGCCGCTGAACTTCCTCAACCCGCGGCCGGGCACCCCGTTCGGCGATCTGGAGGTGCTGCCCGCGTCGGAGGCGCTGAAGGCGGTGGCCGCCTTCCGGCTGGCGCTGCCGCGCACCATCCTGCGCTTCGCCGGCGGCCGCGAGATCACCCTCGGCGATCTCGGTGCGCAGCAAGGCATCCTCGGCGGTATCAACGCCGTCATCGTCGGCAACTACCTGACCACGCTGGGCCGGCCCGCCGAGGCGGACATCGATCTGCTGGCCGATCTGAAGATGCCGATCAAGGCGCTCAACGAAACCCTGTGACAGCGATGCTGTCGAAACCCTCCGACAGCGATGCTGCCGGAGGACCCGATATTGTTCGGGTATTGTCTCAGCCAGCCGGCGCAGCTGCGGGAGTCAGTGAGGTGGTCGTGGACATGGATGTCGTGAACATGGATGCGGAGACGCCGCATGCCGCGCGCTACAACCCGTTCACGGGTGCCGCCGTCACGGCGGACGGGTCCGGTCCGGTGCCCGCGGCCGCCGCGCTCGGACTGGAGCCGCCGCGCTACTGCGCGCAGTGCGGCCGCCGGATGATCGTGCAGGTGAGTCCCGACGGCTGGTGGGCGAAATGCTCCCGGCACGGGCAGATCGATTCGAAGAGCCTGGATCCGCGCTGATGCCGGGCCGAAGCGCCGCCGCACAGCTGGGCGGGCGGGACGATCTGCGTGCCGCCGCCCTGGTCGCCCTCGCCGTGATCCTGGTCAGCGCGGTCGCCGGGATCGCCTGGGGAGTGCTCGCGCCCTATGAGAAGGCGCTGGTCGTCGACTCGAAACACGGCGCTCCGCTGACCGGGGAGAGCGCGCATCGCTTCGACGCGATGGCGATGTTCCTGGCCTTCGCCGCGGCCACCGGCCTGTTGTGCGCGGTCGGCGCCTGGCGGCTGGCCCGCCGGCTGCGCGGTCCGCTGCTGGAGGCCGGCGTTCTGCTCGGCTCGCTGATCGGGACCGGCGTGATGGTGTGGGTCGGTGAGACGGTCGCGCGGCTGGCGCACCCCCGACCGTCCGATCCCGTCCTGCACACCGTCGTCGAGGTGGCCGCCACCGTCGACGGCGGCTTCAGCGGGAAATTGCTCGGCATCACCTGGCCTGTCCTGCACGCGGGTCCGGCGCTGGTGGTGCAACCGCTGGTCGCCTCGCTGGCGATCCTGATCCTGGCCGCCCTCAGCACGTCCGAGGATCTGCACACCGGCCGGGGCCGGGCCGTGCCCGGCGAACCGCCCTACCTGTCGGAGATCAGCTACGGGCCGTACGGGGCGGCGCCGGTCGACACCGCCGATCCGCGCTCGTAGCGTCGGAACCGGGGGCCGGTGCACCCGGTTGCGGTCGACGAGGAGGTGAGCGGCGTGGTCGACGATGTCGAGAAGCGATGGCACGATCCGGGCATGTTCCGCCGGGCCGTGCTCTACACCGTCGGCGTGGTGGTGGTCGCGGCGCTGGTACTGGTCGTCATCCAGACCTGGGCCACTCGCCGCGAGGCGTGCGCCGCTGCGGCGACCTACTGCGACACCGCCTCGCGCGCGGCGATCGTCGGTGGCCCCGGCCTGGTGCTGATGCTGGGCACGCTGGGGGCGTTCCTCGCCACCTACCGGGTGTGGCGGGAACACCGCACCTGGCCGATCTGGCAGGGTGCGGGCTGGTTCCTGCTGGTCCTGACGCTGGCGTATCTGGCGATCGGCAGCAGCGTCTTCGCCGGCTGAGCCGCCGGAGCACCGCGTTCCGCCCGGTCCGGCCGCTGCGGTTCCGGCAGGTGTGCGAATGCCGCGGGTGGGTAGTTCCGCCTTGTGGTACTGGGACTTTCGAGGGCGATCCGCGGCTGCCTGTTCGATATGGACGGCGTACTGACCCGGACCGCCGAACTGCACACGGCGGCATGGCAAGAGATGTTCGACGAATTCCTGCGGGCCTGGTCGGCCTGGCACGACAGCGTTTTCCAGCCCTTCGATCCGGATACCGACTACGGCGAGTACGTCGACGGGAAGCCGCGGGCCGACGGCGCCCGCTCCTTCCTCGCCTCCCGCGGTATCGACCTGCCCGACGGTGAGCCGGACGATCCGCCCGGCACCTGGACGGTCGAGGGCCTGGCCAATCGCAAGAACGACATCGTGCTCACCACGCTGCGGGCCGACGGCGTGGCCGTGTACGACGGCTCGCTGCGCTACCTGCGCGCCGCCCGCGACGCCGGGCTGAAATGCGCGGTGGTCTCCTCCAGCGAGCACACCTCGCAGGTGCTCGACGCCGCCGGGATCACCGGACTGTTCGATGCCCGGGTCGACGGCACCACCGCCCGGCACGACCACCTGCCCGGTAAACCCGCGCCCGACATGTACCTGGTCGGGGCCGCCGCCGTAGACCTGCCCGCGTCGGCGTGCGCGGTCTTCGAGGACGCCACCGCCGGGGTCGAGGCCGGGCACGCGGGCGGATTCGGCCTGGTGGTCGGCGTGGACCGGATCGGGCATCCGGACCGGCTGCGCGCGCACGGCGCCGATGTGGTGGTCTCCGACCTCGCCGAACTCCTGGACCGCCGATGATCACGCATCCCGCATTCGACGTGCGGCCCTGGGCGATTCACGAGAACTCCCTGCACCTGGACGCGCTGGCCCGCACCGAATCGATCTTCGCGCTGTCCAACGGTCATATCGGCGTGCGCGGCAACCTGGACGAGGGTGAGCCGTACGGCATTCCGGGCACCTATCTGAATTCGGTGCACGAACTGCGGCCGCTGCCCTATGCCGAGGCCGGCTACGGCTATCCGGAATCCGGGGAGACGATCATCAACGTCACCAACGGCAAACTGATCCGCCTGCTGGTGGACGACGAGCCGCTGGACGTCCGGTACGGCACCCTGCACAGCCACGAACGGACCCTCGACCTGCGCGCCGGCACCCTGACCCGGCGGCTGGAGTGGAGCTCACCGGCCGGGGCCGGGGTGCGGGTGTGTGCGCAGCGGCTGGTGTCGTTCACCCAGCGCGCGATCATGGCGATCCGTTACGAGGTGGAACCGATCGACGCGCCGATCCGGCTGGTGGTGCAGTCGGAACTGGTCGCCAACGAATCGCTGCCCGGCGCGGTCGGCGACCCGCGCGCCGCGACCATGCCGGAATCCCCGCTCATCGCCGAGGAGAACGCGACCACCGCCGAGGGCGCGGTGCTGGTGCACCTCACCAAGAGCAGTGAACTGCGGGTGGGCGCCGGCATGCGGCACGAGGTGACCGGCCCGGACGCACTGCACGTGGAGACCGACGGCGCCGAGGACGTCGCCCGGATGACCGTGACCGCCCGGCTCGCGCCCGGCGAACGGCTGACCCTGGTGAAATACGTCGCCTACGGCTGGTCCGCGCGGCGCTCCCGGCCCGCGGTGCACGATCAGGTGGTGGGCGCGCTGACCGCGGCCCACACCACCGGCTGGGACGGCCTGCTGCGGGAACAGCGGGAATTCCTGGGCGAGTTCTGGTCCGGCGCCGACGTCGAGGTCGACGGCGACGCCGAGGTGCAGCAGGCGGTGCGGTTCGCGCTGTTCCACGTGCTGCAGGCGGGCGCGCGCGGCGAGTGCCGGCCCATTCCCGCCAAGGGCCTGACCGGTCCCGGGTACGACGGGCACACTTTCTGGGACAGTGAGATGTTCGTGCTCCCGGTGCTCACCTACACCTCGCCGGAGGCGGCCGCCGACGCGCTGCGCTGGCGGCACCGCACCCTGCCGATCGCGGAGGAACGCGCCGCCCAGCTGGGCCGGGCGGGCGCGGCGTTCCCGTGGCGCACCATCGCGGGCCGGGAGTGTTCCGGCTACTGGCCGGCCAGTACGGCCGCCTTCCACGTCAACGCCGACATCGCGCACGCGGTGCTGCGCTACGTGGAGGCCACCGGCGACCGGGAATTCGAGCGCGACACCGGATTACCGCTGCTGGTCGCCACCGCGCGGCTGTGGCGCAGCCTCGGTCACCACGATGTCGAGGGCCGGTTCCGCATCGACGGGGTGACCGGCCCGGACGAATACAGCGCGCTGGCCGACAACAACGTCTACACCAATCTGCTGGCCCGGCAGAACCTGATCGGCGCGGCCGAGGCCGCGGTGCGGCATCCGGACCGGGCCCGCGACCTGGACGTGAGCACCGAGGACATCGCCGAATGGCGCAACGCGGCGGGCGCGATGTACATCCCCTACGACGACCGCCTGGGCGTGCACCCCGCCAGCGAGGGTTTCACCGACCACGCGGTATGGGACTTCGCCACCACCACCGCCGCGGATTATCCACTGCTGCTGCATTATCCGTACTTCGAGCTGTACCGGAAACAGGTGGTCAAACAGGCCGACCTGGTACTGGCGATGCACGTGTGCCCGGACGCGTTCAGCACCGGGCAGAAGGCCCGCAACTTCGCCTACTACGAGCCGCTGACCGTCCGCGACTCCTCACTGTCCGCCTGTACCCAGGCCGTCCTCGCCGCCGAGGTCGGCCAGCTGGACCTGGCCTACGACTACCTCGGCGAGGCGGCGCTGATGGACCTCGACGACCTCGAACACAACACCCGCGACGGTGTGCACATCGCCTCGCTGGCCGGAACCTGGGTCGCCCTGGTCTCCGGGCTCGGCGGCATGCGGGTGCGATCCGGGCAACTGTCCTTCGCACCGCGGCTGCCGCCGAACCTCGCCCGCCTGCGCTTGCGCCTGCGCTTTCTCGACCGGCGGCTCGAGGTGGACATCCAGGCGGACACCGCCACCTACCGGCTGCTGGACGGCGAGCCCCTCACCGTCGTCCACCACGGCACACCACTGCGCCTCGGGGCGGATCCGGTTTCGCGGCCGATCCCGCCTGTTTCCGCTGGGCCGCGACCTCGGCAGCCGCCCGGTCGTGCCCCGGCGCGGCGCGGTCCCGGCGACTGACGCGCGCACCCGGGGCCGGATGCCGCTGAAGTGTTGTCGTGCGTGCCCGGGACCGCTTGCCGACGAACCGTTGCCGTGTGCACGCGACAGCGGCAGCCGTTGAGCCATGTCCGGACCGGAATTCGATTTTCCGGCTCTCACCAGCACATTCGCCGCACAGGTGCGTCGTCTCCTGAACTCCTCCCGCCACGCTGGACGGTGCCTGGGATGATTCGGCGGAAGGGTGGGGAGGACAGATGGATTCTGGTGGGGTGCGGCGAGGCCGGCTGCGGCCGTCGCCGAGAACGGCTTTCTCGCAACGGTTTGCGGAGTTGTTCGTGGCGGCCGCGAATCCGACGCTGCGGCGGGTCGCGGCGGCGGCCGAGGCGCGGATGCGGGCAGCCCGCGCGGCCGGGCCGAAGTCCGGCGCGTCGATCCAGCGGATCAGCGACTGGAAGGCCGGGCGGAACGTGCCCGCGCGCTTCGAGGTCTTCCTGCCGGTCCTGCTGACCCTGATCGACGAGGCTCGCAAGGCCAGCAGCCCGGTGCCGCCGGTATTGCTGGATGTGCGTGAGTGGCAGCGGTTGTGGACCGCGTCGAACGAGTGGGATCCGAATTCCGAAGCGGCGGACGTGGTCAGCCCCTACCTGGGCCTGGCCGCCTACGGTCCGGAGGACACCGAGGTCTTCTTCGGCCGGGCCCGGCCCACCACCGAACTGGCCGACCTGGTGCGGCGGACGACGGCCGGCGACGGCGGCCTGGTGTTGCTGGTGGGTGCCTCGGGTGCGGGGAAGTCGTCGTTGTTGCAGGCGGGATTGATTCCGGCGCTGGTGGATTCGATGAACGAGTGGGCAGTGGCGACGCTGACACCCGGTCCGGACCCGGTGCGCGCGCTGGTGGCGGCGACAGCGGGCACGATGTCGGACCCGACACCTGCCAGGCTGTTCACCACTGGTGGCAGGGTGGGCACGCCCGCTGCCGAGACCGACCCATCCGGTGCCGGGGCGGCAGAGCCTTCCGAGGCCGGTATGACCGATGCGGAACCGCCCACCGTCAGCGAAGGACGTTCGCCTGCTGCGGATTCCACAGCCACGAGGCTCGCCGTATGGGGGAAGGGACGGCAGCGGCTGATCGTGGTCGATCAGCTGGAGGAGTTGTTCACCCTGTGTCCGGACGAGGGCGAGCGCGCGGAATTCCTGGACGCGCTGGCGCATCTCGCGATTCGTGGCGAATCCGGTCCGGTGGCAGTGGTGTTGGCGGTGCGTGCGGACTTCTACGCTCGGTGCCTGGACGAGCCGGTGCTCGAGGATGCGTTGAAACATCGCAGTTATCTGCTCGGACCGATGCGGTTGGACGAATTGGCCGAGGCGATCACCCGGCCCGCCGAATCCGCGGGGTACAAGCTGGAATCCGGGCTCGAGGGGCTGGTGATCAGTGAGCTGTGCGGGCTCGGTGGCGACGAACGGCGCAGTTATGATCCCGGTGCGCTGCCGCTGGTTTCGCATGCGATGGAGGCGGTGTGGCAGCGGCGCGAGGGCTCCCGGCTCACCATCGAGGGCTATCGGGCGGCGGGTGGGGTACTGGGTTCGGTCGCCGCCACCGCCGAGCAGGCGTGGGGCGAGCTGACGGAATTCCAGCAGGCGGTCGGTAAGCAGGTGCTGCTGGGCCTGGTCGCGGTCGGTGACGATTCCCGAGACACCCGTCGCCGGGTGTCGCACGCGGATCTGTTGCGGCAGAGCGTGACCGCCGCCGAGGCGGCCCTGGACGCGCTGGCCCGGACCCGGCTGATCACCCTGGAGGCCGAGACCGCTTACCTCACGCACGAGATCGTGCTCGACGCCTGGCCGCGGTTGCGGTCCTGGATCGACGAGGACCGGGTGGGGTTCCTGGAACGCCAACGCCTGCAAGCGGATGCCGACGACTGGGTCGAGCACCGGCGCGATCCCGCCCTGCTCTATCGCGGCGCCCGGCTGGTCACGATGCGTGAGCACGCCCGCCGGGGCGCCGTCGGCCCCGTTCCCGAGGAATTCCTGCGGGCCGCCGAATCCGCCCGCCGCCGTGCCGATCGCCGGACCACCGCCCGCCGGACCAGCCTGATCCTGCTCACTGTGGTCTCGATGATCCTGGCCGGGGTGGCATTCGTGCAGAACCACAACGCCTCTCGGGACCGTGACGCCGCCGTCTTCAAATCGGTTCTCGCCGAGGCGGACCGGCTGGAGGCGAGCGACCCTTCGCTGTCCGCGCAGCTGGTTCTGGTCGCCGCGCGGATGCGGCCGCGCGATCCGGAGGTGCTGGCGCGGCTGGTCGACACCGAGAGTCGGCCGCTCGCCACACCACTGAGCTGGCGCGGCGAAACGGTGACCGCCGCCGCCTTCCGGTCCGACGGCCGATTACTGGCGACGGCGTCCGACGGGATCCACCTGTGGGACATCTCCGATCGTGGTAACCCGCGCGTGGTGGGTGGCGAACTGCACGGCGGCTCGGCGGCCGTAAGCATTCTGGCGTTCGGCCCCGGTGGTCGGACTCTCGGCGCGGCCACAATAGCGGGGGACGTCCGGCTGTGGGATACGCGGGATCCGGAACATCTGGTGCCCCTCGGCACGTCCCTGCATATCGGCATCCCGACTGCGCTGGGCATCGGCCCCGATGGCTCGACACTGGTCACCGGCAGTCTGGACGGCGCAATCACGTTCTGGGACATCACCGATCCCGCTCGGCCGCATCCGATCGGCACCCCGATCCGGGTGGCCTCCGGGTTCCACAGCACCTATTCGGTCATGTTTTCGGCCGATCTGCGCCGCGTCGTGACGGTCAGCGCACAGGGTGCCGCTCGGGTGTGGGATGTCACCGATCCACACAGACCGGCGGTACCCATCGGCGATATCGACAGCGCGGCGACCGCGGCGGCGCTGAGCCCGGACGGCCGGGTAGCGGTCGTGATGACCAGGAACTCCCTGGAGATATGGGATTGCCACGATGCGAGCGCGCCTGCGCGTTTCCTCGCGACCTTGTCCGATGCGGACACCAACGTCGGTGCCGGGCTGGCTTTCCGCGCCGACAGCCGAGTGCTCGCTTATCCGTCCACCGGCGGTGGCGTCGCGCTGACGGGTCTGACCGAGTTGTCGCACCCGATATCGCTCGGCCGACAGTTGACCAGTCCGCTCGGGTTCCGTAGTCAGGTCACTTTCGGCCCGGACGGACACACCGTGGTGATCGACGGCCATGACGGCGCCTATTTGTGGTCACTGCCGGATTCTATTGTGCCAGAATATGATTCGTTGCCGAGGGGGTCCTTGAATATGGAACAGGACAGGACGATGCTGGTCGGCGACGAGGTGACGGGCAGGCATTTCGAGTCGTGGCGAGTGGATGATTCACTCGGCGTACATAGGATCGGCCGGTTCGATCTCCCGGAGACATCGGGCAGCCCGGGTCAGCTCCTGCTGGGTCCGGACGGCCGGAAATTGATATTTCATCCCGCCATCGGCAATATCCAGCTGTTCGATATATCCGAATCATCCGGCATCGCGCCAAGTGGCGAACTACCGCATACAGGAAGCGGCACCGGTAATGTCATGGCATTCGGTCCGGACGGCAACCGGCTGTTCGTGGGCTGGACCGAGAACGGCGCGGCGTACCTGCAGATCTGGGATCTCCACCGCAGCGTCCCTGCCCTGATCGCGGAGCGGGTGCCGCTCTCGACGCGATATATCCTCGCCCTGGACATCAGCCCCGACGGCAAATACGCAGCCGTGCTGAGTGAGGGGGGAAGGGCCGAATTGTGGTCGGTCGCGGATCCCGCCCACGTCGAACTGTCCACCCGATTGCAGCCGAGCGGATCCGTGCCGCTGACCCATGTCAGATTCGGCCCGGGAGGCGACATACTGATCGCGACCGCTGTCGATCGGACGATGCGGGTCTGGGACACCATGAACCGTTTCGCGCCGGTGACCATCGGCGACTCCAGCGCCGAGCGAACGGCCTGGACCAGTGATCTCGCCTTTTCCGGCGGTGGGAGATATCTGGCGTACATCGATGGCGACTCGGCGATTCGGTTGTGGGACTTCAGCGAGCCCGCGCATCCACGGGCGATCGAGCACCCGATCGGGACCGCGCGTCCCGCTCCGATGGGCGGCACCGTCGCCTTCCTCCCGGACGGCAGGCACCTGATCGCCACCGGCGCCGATGGCCTGGTGCACTTCTGGGACCTCGATCCGACCGCGGCGATCACCCGGATCTGCGCGACCACGCGGACGATCCTGACACCACAGATCTGGCGGGAGCACCTCCCCGAATCGCCCTATCGCCCACCGTGCTCCTGACAGGTCCTCGAACGCTCACTCCGTTTCGCGGACGGCCTCGTACTCGGCCTCGAAGGTCTTCTCCCGCCGCCGTTCCCGGATCTTCCACACCACCAGCGCCACCACGACGACGGCGGCCACGCCGATCGCCAGGTCCCGGCCGACGGTCTTCGCGACCGCCTGATAGGAGGCGCCCGCGAGGTAGCCGAGCACCACGAACGCGGTGCCCCAGATCAGGCCGCCGAAGGCGTTGAAGGACAGGAACTTCCGATACGGCATCCGCGACGCCCCGACCAGTGCGGGCATCACCGCGCGGAAGAACGCGGTGAACCGTCCGAGGAACACCGCCCACCCGCCCCGGCGCGCCAGGAAGTCCTGGGCCTGGTCCAGCCGCCCCCGATGCCGATCCAGTATCGAGGCGTTCAGGATTCGGGACCCCAGGTGCTTACCCACCTCGTATCCGACACTGTCGCCGACGATCGCCGCGACCACCACCAGCACGATCATCGCCCAGAGCTGCACATGCCCCTGACTGGCCGCGACCCCGCCCAGTACCGCCGCGGTCTCGCCGGGGATCACGAACCCGACGAAGATCGCGTCCTCGACGAAGACCAGCAGGGTGACGATCAAGTACACCCAGACCGGTGAGATGTCGAGGATCCGATGCATCAGCGACTCCATGCAGGTCACGGTACCCGGTTCCGCCGCGGGCGCGCCGGGTCTACCGCTCACCGGGCCCGCACGGTACTCGCTGCCCTCGTCTGCGGGCCCGGGAAAATCGCTGGTGACCCGGTACCGCATCGCGCTACTGTGCATCCGCGATCACGGGAGGAGATGAAGTCATGATCGATACGCCCCGCCGGGAACAGCCCGGCGATGCCCCGCTCCCGGAGCGCGCCGATCTCACGGCCTGGCGTCGTCGCCATGCTCTCCGCCGTTCCAGTGCGGCTCAGCCCGTTCCCAATGCGCGCCGCTATCGCCGCACCACCAAACACCGCAAGCACGAACAGGATTCGTAGGCCCGGCCGAGCGTTCGTGTACCCGCATGTATCGCTCCGGGGAGCGGAGTGCACACTGGAGTCCGCGTCGGTCTCGTGTCGCCCGTGGCCGGAGGATGGCTGGGAACCGCGTCTCAACAGCAAATCGGGGGGCGATGGAAGAGGTGCAAGCGGCGCTCACCGAGGGATTGCAGCGCATACGAACCGCGGTGCAATCCGGGACCGAGGCAGCGAGCGAGGAGACCGGTGCAGTGGCGGGCGGTATCCGTTCCGCCGCCACGAATGCCGAGCGTGCGGAGAAAAGCGCGCTCGGGGGAAATCACGAGTGGTCGACGCCCGGTTCCGGGCAGGCCGCGACACCCGCGGCACGTTTCGAGTCCGCTCCCGAGTCGGCTGAAACTGCCTCGTCCGCAACACTTTCCACCGCACAGTCGACAGTTGTCGATCCGGTGCCGTCCTATCCTGCTGCGATCTACCCGGCTGTTCCGGAAACCTTTGTTTCCGGCATTCCGGACTACCAGCTCGATGATGCCCTGACCAATCTGAGCGGCGGAAGTGCGCAGCGATTGTCCAGATTCGGTCCGGGTGCGGGCTTCAGCGGGGTGTACAACCCGGAGACCGGCCAGTTCCTGGCATATCCCAGCGGTAATACCAGGTACCACGATGGCCGCGGCTTTCCGATGAACTTGGTGGCCAGACTCGGTGGACACGGCGAAGTCAACGACACCTTCACCGCGATCACGGGATTGCCGGCGCGGGACAGTGTCGGATTTGTTGCCGTCATTCGAGACGACGGTGGCATGGGTTGCCGTTGGAGCTCGAGTTCCGTCAACAATCAGAATCCGAGTTTCGCCGGCCGTGAGGTTCCGGAACGGCTGCGACCGGGCATCATGGATGGCCTGGAACAGTTCACGGGACGCAGAGTGGAGTCCGACACATGAGTATGCCGGCAATCAACGGCTGGGTACTGCCCGCCGCCTTGACGGCCGCGATCGAGGCCGGGCGCTGGGTAGCGCCGTCCGATGCGGCTCTCTTGGAGCGAGTGTTCGCCGAGCCCCCCGAGGACCCGAGTTTCTATACGCTCGAGTACATGCGGTTCGAGAACGGCCGATGGCTCGAAAACGCGGTCAGGAGTCCAGAACTGTGCGGCGAGCCAGATAACGCGGCGCCGCCCGGTGATATCGATCCCGGCCGTTCTGTCCTCATCGGAGACCTCGGCTGCGACATGTCGTTCGCGCTCGATTTCCGGATTTCGGACGCCGCACCGCAGGTGATCTTCCTCACGCCGTCGACCGGGCGCTGGATAACCGTCGCGCCCCGGATCGAGGACCTGCTGGTCCGATTAGGGCTGTAGTGCCGCCGGGAGATGGAGACGGCTCCGTGGCGCCGGCAATCGGTTGCGGCCGAGATGATTTCATGCCGGTCCGGCTCTCGGTGTGAACACCGGATGCCTCAGCCGCGCGGCCGCAGGGCTGCGAATTCGTCGGTGACGCGCAGTTCCGAGTCGGTGAAGCGGTAGAGGGCGGCCGGGCGGCCGCCGGTTTTGCCGGGAGGGGCGGTGGCGCCGGTGGGGGTGATCACGGTGCGGCGGCTCAGGACGCGTTGCAGATTGGTGGTGTCCACCTCGTACCCCAGTGCGGCGCAGTAGATTTCGCGCAGGGTGGACATGGTGAAGCGCGGTGGGGCCAGGGCGAAGGCGATATTGGTGTAGGAGAGTTTCGCGGCCAGCCGGGTGCGGGCGTGCTCGACGACGGTGCCGTGGTCGAACGACATGTGCGGCAGGGCCGAGACCGGGTGCCAGCGGGTGTCGTCGGGGAGTTGCGGGTCGGAGGTGAGGGGGATCAGGCCGAGGTAGGCGGAGGCGATGCGGCGGGGGCCGGGAACCCGGTGCGGGTCGCTGAACAGCGACAGCTGCTCGAGGTGCGTCAGCTCGCGGACGTCGACCTTCTCGGCCAGTTGCCGGCGGGCGGAGGTGTCGAGGTCCTCGTCGTCGCGCAGGCGGCCGCCGGGCAGTGACCAGGTGCCCACCTGGGGGTCCATCGCGCGTTCCCACAGCAGCACGCCCAACTCGGTGCGATGCCCTCCGGTTGCTGGACCGGCTTCCGTAATGCCCGCTCGACCTGCGGAAATGATGTCCGGGAAGCGACGAACCTGGAACACGGCGGTGAGCGATTCGTGAATGGTGCTACTATGGGACACGTTTTCGATTCTAAGTCGAAAACCGGTCGGAGGCGAATCGGCGAAGTTGCCGGCTCCGATCGCGCGCATTAGGAGAGGGAGCCAGAGATGGCGACGATGACGCTTGCGGAGCACGTGGTGGACAGCCCTGCGGGTTACACGGGGATCGAGGCGACCCCGGAATGGGCGCAGGAGGTCCGGCGACTCGCGGCCGCACGCAATGCGACGATTCTCGCGCACAACTACCAGCTGCCCGAGATCCAGGACATCGCCGATCACGTCGGCGACTCGCTGGCGTTGTCCCGCATCGCGGCGGCGGCGCCGGAGCGCACGATCGTCTTCTGCGGTGTGCACTTCATGGCCGAGACGGCCAAGATCCTCAGCCCGGACAAGACCGTGCTGATTCCCGATCAGCGGGCCGGTTGTTCGCTGGCCGACTCGATCAGCGCCGACGAGTTGAGCGCGTGGAAGGCCGAGCATCCCGACGCGGTCGTGGTGTCCTACGTGAACACCACCGCGGCGGTGAAGGCGCTCACCGACATCTGCTGCACCTCCTCGAACGCCGTCGACGTGGTGGCCTCCGTCGACCCGGACCGCGAAGTGCTGTTCCTGCCCGACCAGTTCCTCGGCGCGCACGTCAAGCGGGTGACCGGCCGGCAGAACATCCACATCTGGGCCGGTGAGTGCCATGTGCACGCCGGTATCAACGGCGCCGAGCTGACCGAGCAGGCCCGCAGCCACCCGGACGCCGAGCTGTTCGTGCACCCCGAATGCGGTTGCGCCACTTCGGCGTTGTACCTCGCCGGAGAGGGCGCCTTCCCCGCCGACCGGGTGCACATCCTGTCCACCGGCGGCATGGTCGACGCGGCCAAGGCGGCGAAATCGAGCCAGGTCCTGGTCGCCACCGAGGTGGGCATGCTGCACCAGCTGCGCAAGGCCGCGCCCGGCATCGACTTCCAGCCGGTCAACGACCGCGCCTCCTGCAAGTACATGAAGATGATCACCCCGGCCGCACTGCTGCGCTGCCTGGCGGACAACCGCGACGAGGTGCACGTCGACCCCGATGTCGCCGCCGCGGGCCGGGCGTCGGTGCAGCGCATGATCGCCATCGGCAATTCCGGTGGCGGTGAATAGTCCGGCAGGCCAGCGTCTTTCGAACGGATCTGTCGTGATGCTCGAATTTTCGGACGGTACAAGGGGGGACCGGCGATGACCACACCGGTGATCTCCTGGGAGGCACAGGCGGACCTGGTCGTGGTCGGCGGGGGCGTCGCGGGTCTGACCGCGGCGCGCGCGGCGGCCCGGCGCGGCCTGCGCGTGCTGGCGCTCAGCAAGGGCGGTCCCACCGACACCGCCACCCAGTACGCGCAGGGCGGCATCGCCGTCGTCGCGCCGCAGGGTGATTCGGTGGAATCGCATGTGCAGGACACGATCGCCGCGGGTGCGGGCCTGTGCGATCCGGACGCGGTGCGATCGATCGTCGCGGGCGGTCAGGAGGCGGTGGCCGCGCTGACCGATCTCGGGGCGGTCTTCGACCGGGCCCGGGACGGGCAGATCTCCCGGACCCGGGAGGGCGGGCACAGTACCCGGCGCATCATCCACGCCGGGGGCGACGCCACCGGCGCCGAGGTGCAGCGGGTGCTCAACGCGGCCGGGCTGCCGGTGCTGTTCGGCACGGCGGTGGCCGAGATCGTCACCGGCCCGGCGGGGGTGCAGGGTGTGGTGGCGGTGTCCGGCGACGGATTCGGGGTCGTGCACGCGCCCGCGGTGCTGCTCGCCACCGGCGGCCTCGGTCAGCTCTACGCGTGCAGCACGAATCCGCCGGGGGCCACCGCGGACGGGATCGCACTGGCGCTGCGGGCCGGGGCGGCGGTCGCCGATCTGGAGTTCGTGCAGTTCCATCCCACGGTGCTGTTCACCCCCGGCGGGCTGGGCCGCCGGCCGCTGATCAGCGAGGCGGTGCGCGGTGAGGGCGCGGTCCTGGTCGATCCGGAGGGCCGGTCGGTGACCGCGGGGGTGCATCCACGCGGTGATCTGGCGCCCCGGGACGTGGTGTCGAAGGCCATCGCCGCGCGCATGCAGGCCCTCGGCGTCGATCACGTCTATCTCGACGCCCGCGCGATTCCCGAGTTCGCGCAACGGTTTCCGACGATCACCACGAGTTGCCGGGCCGCCGGGATCGATCCGGTCACCGACCTGATCCCGGTCGCACCGGCGGCGCACTACCAGTGCGGCGGCGTCGTCACCGACACCGCCGGGCACACCGGGGTGCCGGGCCTGTACGCCGTCGGCGAGGCCGCCCGCACCGGCCTGCACGGCGGCAACCGCCTGGCCTCCAACAGCCTGCTGGAGGGTCTGGTGGTCGGCGCCCGCGCGGGCATCATGGCCACCGAGCGGCGCGGCGTGCCCGCGCGGGTGACCGAGGTCGGCCCGGTGGATTTCCCCGCCGCCGACCGGAAACTGTTGCAGGAGTTGATGACCGACAACGCCGGCGTGGTACGCAGCGGCGACGGCCTGCGTGCGGCCATCCTGCGCCTGTTGCAACTACAGTCCGATCCGATCGCGGAAACCGTTGCGGCGCAGCCCGTGACAGCGCTCGAGAACGCGGCCCTGACACTGACCGCGCGTGCGCTGCTGCTGGCCGCCACCGCCCGCACCGAGAGCCGCGGCTGCCACACCCGCGCCGACCAGCCGGAACCCCGGCCCGAACTGGCCCGCAGCCTGCCGATCCGGCTGGGCCCCGACGGCCGCCCGCAACTGATCACCGACGGCCCGGCCGGCACCGGCACCGTCCCGGCCGTACGGCAGGCGTCGTGATCGCCGGTGCGGCAGGCCGCTCGATGAGCGGAGTAGCCGGGGCTGCGACGGACCCGCTACCCGGCACGATTTCGAGGACGAGGAGTGAACTGATGGCTCTGGACGAGGGATTGGACCGGGACGAGGTGCTGGCGCTGATCCGCACCGCGCTCGCGGAGGATATGCGCTACGGTCCCGACATCACCACGGCCGCAACGGTTCCCGCCGAGGCGACGGTGAAGGCGGCGGTGGTGTCGCGGCAGCCGGGCACGGTCGCGGGGCTCGACGTGGGCCTGCTGGTGCTCGACGAGGTGCTGGGGGCCGACGGCTACCAGGTGCTGGAGCGGGTGGCCGACGGCACCCGGGTGGCCGCGGGCGACGCCGTGCTGACCGTGTCGGCGCCCACCCGCGGGCTGCTGACCGCCGAGCGCACCATGCTGAACCTGGTGTGCCACCTGTCCGGTATCGCCACCGCCACCGCCGCCTGGGTGGACGCGGTGGCCGGCACCGAATGTCGCATTCGAGACAGCCGCAAGACCCTGCCCGGAATGCGCGCATTGCAGAAGTACGCGGTGCGCGTCGGCGGCGGGGTCAACCATCGGATGGGTCTCGGTGACGCGGCGCTGATCAAGGACAATCACGTGGCCGCCGCCGGTTCGGTGGTGGCGGCGCTGCGGGCGGTCCGCGCCGCGGCCCCCGGCCTGCCCTGCGAGGTGGAGGTCGACAGCCTCGATCAACTCGACGCCGTGCTGACCGAGGACGTGGAACTGGTGCTGCTGGACAACTTCCCGCTGTGGGCCACCCAGGCGGCCGTGCAGCGCCGCAACACCCGTGCCCCGCAGACCCGGCTGGAGTCCTCCGGCGGGCTCACCCTCGACGTGGCCGCCGCCTACGCCCGCACCGGCGTCGACTACTTCGCCGTGGGCGCTCTCACCCATTCGGTGCGGGTGCTGGATCTCGGCCTGGACTTCTAGGTACGTGCCGCACCGGCCGGATCGTGGTGCTACAGCCCGAATTCGGCCGGTGTGAGCCGCAACACCGCACAGCACTCCCGCAGCGCGGCGACGCCCCGGACACCGACATCGCCGTCCGGCGCGGCGATCTCGAGTCCCGCGCGGACGGCGGCGCGGGCCGCCACCGGCTCGGCGGTGGCCTTCGCGACCTCCTGGAACACGTAGGCGCGGCCGAAAGCGGGATCGAGGATCAGGCGATGCCAGTTGTCCTCGAACATGTTTCGCAGCTCACGCGGCGGAAAGTGGTGCAGCACAGGCGCGGTGCCGATGCGGTCGGCCACCCGGCTGCGCTGGTCCGGGTCGCCCACCGCGTCGGCGCTGCTCACCAGCGCGCACACGCCCACGACCGCGTCTCGGAACGAATTGCCGCGCAACATGTTCGGTGCTGCGGCGACCGGTCTCTCCGGTATCGGACCGGAATGCCCTGCTGACATCACGTACCCCCAACAAGCTGGTCGGTGGGTCGTGTACCCCTCACGATCCCGGCCGAAACGATCAATAGCGTGACGCTAACAGACCGATGTCATTCCTGCACGGTGAGTCCCCGCTCCAGAGGGGTGCGAAAACGAGGTATCGCGCGCACCGGCCCGAACCAGTCCGCGACCCGCCGCGCCTCGGCCTCGATCGCCGTGCGCGCGTCCGCGCCGACGTCTTCCAGCGTCCGCCAGACGATCTCGCCGTCCACGCGCTGGGCCCAGCCGCCGACCACCCGGCCGTCCCACCACACCGTGGGGCCGATATTGCCGTTGCCGTCGAACAGTTCTCGCTCGTGCGGACCCAGGAACCACTGCCGTGCCTGCCATCCCATCGGCGTCGGATCCAGTGCGGGCAGCAGCGCGGCCCACGGCTCGGGCGCCGGCGTCGGTTCCAGGTCGTCGGCCAGCACCACCCCGGCGCCGCCGTCGAGGTCGACCTCGGCGACGTCCAGCCGGGCCAGCGCCTTGCGCACCTCGCCCAGACTCCAGCCGGTCCACCACTTCAGGTCGGCGACCGGCGCGGGGCCGAAGGCGCGCAACCACTGTCGCACCAGTTCCGGGCGGGCCTGCTCGATCGGTGGTGGCGACAGGTCCGCGGGCAACCAGGATTCGGCCGGCGCCCAGGTGTACCGGCTGGACGTCCAACTGCCGCTGGGCCGGCCGCGCACGATGCGTCCCTCGGCCCCCAGGATGACGAGCACCCACGTGGTGATGTTGGTCGGCCGCGAATAGCTCTTGCCCGGCGAGGTGTCGACCTGCAGCCGCAGCCCGGGTATCGCGGCGCCGAGTTCCGCCCCGGTGGCCGCGCCGCGGCGCAGCAACTCCCGATGCGTCTCCTCGGCCACCTCGTGCAGCCAGCCGTCGACATCGCCCTCGATCGCCCGCGCGATGTAGCGGCCGTAGGTGCGGCGCTGCGTGACCGCCAGCGCGTCGGCCACCGCCGACTGCAATATCGGCGCCGTCTCCACCGGCGCCACGAACATCGTGCGCCGCATCGCCAGCAGCCGTAGCAGCGATCGGTCCTCGTAGAGGGCGCGCTCGACATCGGCCGGGGTGAGGCCCCGGCTGCGCGCGCTCACCGACAGGAACACCGTCGCCGGATCGGTGGCGTGCAGCGCCACCAGTGCGCGGGTGATCTCCGTCGCGTCGTCCACCCGGGCCGCGACCGCGAGGCGGTGCCGCACCGCCAGCCGGGCCCGCCGTTCCGTCACCGTCATCGAACGCATGAGCGAACACTACCGGTCGGGCCGGGGTTCCGGCACACCGGAACAGTGACCGGGGTCACGCCCGGATCTCGCAGTGATCTCGTACGCATTGCACAGTGTGGCCGAATATTTCCCACAGATCTCGCTCCGGCGACAGACTCCACCGTCCGGCCCGCTACACTCGTCCCGAGGCGCGGGCGACCGCGCACAGTAAGTCACGGATCACGGAGAAATTCGGAGTAGTGCCATCGAAACCGGTCAAGTGATCGCAGGGCATTACCGCCTGGTCGAGCGGATTGGTAGCGGCGGCACAGGCGTAGTCTGGCGTGCCGTCGACGAGCGTCTCGAGCGATCGGTGGCGATCAAGCAGATCCTCACCCAGCCCAGCCTGCCGCCGGGTGAGAAGGAGATCGTGCGTCAGCGCGCCTCGCGCGAGGCCCGCAACGCCGCGCGGTTCCAGCACCCCAACGCGATCGTCGTCTTCGACATCACCGATCACGAGGGCGACCCCTGCCTGATCATGGAATATCTGCCGTCGCAGAGCCTGGCGGTGGTGCTGTCCGCGCAGGGCACGCTGCCGCTGCCGCAGGTCGCGCGCATCGGTGAGCAGGTGGCGTCGGCGCTGGTCGCCGCGCATCGGGCGAGCATCGTCCACCGCGACATCAAACCGGGCAACGTACTGCTCGGCGACAACGGCACGGTGAAGATCACCGACTTCGGGATCTCCAAGGCCAAGGGTGACGTCACCCTCACCGCCACCGGCCTCATCTCCGGCACCGCCGCCTATCTGGCGCCGGAGGTCGCGCGCGGCGCCGACCCGACCCCCGCGGCCGACGTGTTCGCCTTGGGCGCAACGCTTTTCCACTCCCTGGAGGGGCAGCCGCCGTACGGCACCAACCCCAACCCGCTGGCGCTGCTGTACGCGGCCGCCAACGGCCAGCTGCAACAGCCGCGCAATGCCGGCCCGCTCACCGATCTGCTGCTGTCACTGCTGTCGTTCGAGCCGGAGGACCGGCCGAGCATGACCGACGTGCGGGACGAGCTCGCCGAATTCGCCGACTACGCCGCCGATTCCGAGAACAACCGGATGCTGGCGACGCATCGGCCGGCCGGGCGCCGCCCGGGCATCCACACCCTGGACCGCCGGGCCGCCCAGGCCGACATCTCCACCGCGGAGATGATGGCCGCGGCCGCAACGATTTCCGAGCCGGAGATGATTCCGGTCCGGCCCGCGGCGGTGCACTACCCGACCCGGTCCAACCCGGTGTCGGCGCCGATCGAGCTGGAGCCGAGCCGCCGCAAGCCGCTGCTGTTCGCCGGTGGTTTCGCCGTGGGCCTGCTGATCGTGGCGGGTGTGCTGTTCGCCATGTTCAACAATTCGAGCTCGAATTCGAATGCGGCGCAGTCGCCCTCGGCCAGCACCAGCACGTCGGCGAAGGCGGGTGCGGCCACCACGACGGCGGCCCCGGTGGGGCAGACCAAGAGCTCCGGTAAGCAGATCGACCAGAACGAGGCGGTGGCGCTCGTCGATCAAAGTTTCTTCAGCGCGATCCTGGACACCCGGTACTCCGATGCCTGGGCCGCGCTGACCCCGGCCGCCCAGCAGGTCTACGGCAGCCAGTCGGCCTTCAACCAGTACTGGACCAAGAACACCATCCAGGGCTACAACACCATCGACGTGGCGAGCACCAGCAGCACCGACGGTTCCGTCGACATCCGGGTGGCCAGCGTCACCTACGGCGGCCAGACCAAGTCGATGCTGTTCCACGTCATCGACTCCGGTGGGCGCCTGCTCATCGACAGCGACACCAAGTAGGACCACCGAGGCGGCGGACGAGGATCCGCCGCCTCGCCTGGTCGGCTCAGTCGCGCGGGCGCAGGTTACCGGAGACCCCGGTGGGCCGGACCGCGATCGCCACCCGCTGCTCCGCGTCCGGCGGGACCACCGGACCACCCCCGTAGCGCTCGGACAGCCGGCTGTACAGCGCCGCCGTCGGATCGGGATCGATGTGATCGATCGTGCCCCGCAGCTCGAGGTAGCGGTACGGATTGTCCGGATCGAAGATCGAGATGGAGACCCGCGGCTCCTTGGCGAGATTGCGGAACTTCTGCCGGGCATTGGTGTGGGTGAACCAGACGAACTCACCGTCCCAGACGAACCACATCGGGTTCACCTGGGGGGAGCCGTCCGGCCTGGTGGTGCCCAGGCTGGCGTAGATCGGCCGTTCCAGCAGATCCCGCACCTGCTCGGGAATTTCGGTCACGTCGTGCCTCCGCGAAGGGATAGTGGTTGCTTACCGCGAGGATCAACAGCGACGGGCCGCGGTTCATGCCCGGGTCGGGCGGCGAAAATCGGCTGGCGCGCACCCGATAGGCTGGTAGCCGGTCCGAGGCCGTCCGGCCTTCGATGTGATGACCAGCACAGACAAGGACTCCGCACCGCTATGACATCCCGCATCGAGCTCGCCCGCGTCGATCTGCGCGGTCGCACTCCCACCACCGCCGAGCTGCGTACCGCGCTGCCGCGTGGGGGAGTCGACGTCGACTCGGTGCTGCATCACGTGCGGCCGGTCGTGGAGGCGATCCGCGATCGGGGCGTCGAGGCGGCGCAGGAGTTCAGCGCGAAATTCGACGGTGTCACCCCGGATGCCGTCCGGGTGCCCGCCGCCGAGCTGGAGCGGGCGCTGGCCGAGCTGGATCCGGCGGTGCGCGCGGCCCTGGAGATCGCCATCACCCGCACCCGCCTGGTGCACGCCGATCAGCGGCGCACCGACACCACCACCGAGGTGGTGCCCGGCGGCACCGTCACCGAGCGCTGGGTGCCGGTCGAGCGGGTGGGCCTCTACGTGCCCGGCGGCAACGCTGTCTACCCGTCCTCGGTCGTGATGAACGTGGTGCCCGCGCAGACCGCCGGGGTCGAGTCGCTGGTGGTGGCCTCGCCGCCGCAGGCGCAGTTCGGCGGGCTGCCGCATCCGACCATCCTGGCCGCCGCGCGGCTGCTCGGCGTCGAGGAGGTGTGGGCCGTCGGCGGCGCGCAGGCCGTGGCGCTGCTGTCCTACGGCGGCACCGACACCACCGGCGAGGCGCTGCTGCCGGTCGACATGATCACCGGACCGGGCAACATCTACGTCACCGCCGCCAAGCGGCTGTGCCGCGGCCTGGTCGGCATCGACGCCGAGGCCGGGCCCACCGAGATCGCGATCCTCGCCGACGCCACGGCCGATCCGGTGCACGTGGCCGCCGACCTGATCAGCCAGGCCGAGCACGACGTGCTGGCGGCCAGCGTGCTGGTCACCGACAGCGCGGCGCTCGCCGACGCGGTCGACGCCGCCCTCACCGCGCAGCTGGCGGTGGTCAAGCACCGGGAGCGGGTCACCTCGGCGCTGACCGGCGCCCAGTCCGGCGTCGTCCTGGTCGACGACATCGACCAAGGCCTGCGGGTGGTCAACGCCTACGCCGCCGAGCACCTGGAGATCCAGACCGCCGACGCGGCCGCGGTGGCGGCCCGGGTGCGCAGCGCGGGGGCGGTGTTCGTCGGCGCCTGGTCGCCGGTCAGCCTCGGCGACTACTGCGCCGGCTCCAACCATGTGCTGCCCACCGCCGGCTGTGCCCGGCACTCCTCGGGCCTGAGCGTGCAGACCTTCCTGCGTGGCATCCACGTCGTCGAGTACAGCGAGGCGGCGCTGAAGGATGTCGCCGGGCATGTGGTCGCACTGGCGAACGCGGAGGATCTGCCCGCGCACGGACAGGCCGTCCAGGCGCGCTTCGAGGCATTGCGATGACGCCGGCAGCCGGCGCGAGACGAGGAACGACGAGACGATGACGAAGACCGTGAACGTGCCGGGCAGCGGCATCTCCCTGGACGATCTGCCGCTGCGGGAGAACCTGCGCGGCAAGAGTCCGTACGGCGCACCGCAATTGACGGTGCCGGTCCAGCTGAACACCAACGAGAACCCGCACCCGCCCAGCCGCGGCCTGATCGACGACGTGGCGGAGTCGATCCGCGCCGCCGCCACCGACCTGCACCGCTATCCGGACCGCGACGCGGTCGCGCTGCGCACCGACCTGGCCGCCTACCTGACCCGGCAGACCGGGGTCGAGCTGGACGTGTCGAACGTGTGGGCCGCCAACGGCTCCAACGAGATCCTGCAACAGCTGTTGCAGGCGTTCGGCGGATCCGGCCGCAGCGCCATGGGTTTCGTGCCCTCCTACTCGATGCACCCGATCATCTCCGAGAGCATCGACACCGAATGGATCGAGGCCAAGCGCGGCGGAGACTTCGCGCTGGACATCGACCACGCGCTGGCCTGCATTGCCGAACGCCGCCCCGACGTGGTGTTCGTGACCAGCCCGAACAACCCCACCGGGCACAGCATTGCGCCGCCGGAGCTGATCCGGATCCTGGACGCGGCGCCGGGCATCGTGGTCGTCGACGAGGCGTACGCCGAATTCTCCGACGCCCCCAGCGCCATCGAGCTGATCGACCGGTATCCGGCGAAACTCGTGGTGTCGCGGACCATGTCGAAGGCGTTCGCCTTCGCCGGCGGCCGGTTGGGCTATCTGGCCGCGGCCCCCGCGGTGATCGACGCGATGCTGCTGGTGCGGTTGCCCTACCACCTGTCGGTGGTCACCCAGGCGGCCGCCCGCGCGGCCCTGCGGCACGCCGACGAAACCCTGGGCAGCGTCGCGGAACTGGCGGCGCAGCGCGAGCGGGTGGCAGCGGCGTTGCGCGCGTTGGACTTCGAGGTCGCGCCCAGTGACGCGAACTTCCTGCTGTTCGGCCGGTTCGCCGACGCCCCGGCCGCGTGGCGGCGCTATCTCGACGAGGGGGTGCTGATCCGCGACGTCGGCATCCCGGCCTATCTGCGGGTCACCATCGGCCTGGCCGCCGAGAACGACGAATTCCTGCGCGTCAGCGCGAAACTGGCGGCCACCGAGCTGGTCGGCCGATGAGCGCGGACCGTATCGCCCGGGTGGAGCGGACCACCAAGGAATCCAGCATCGTCGTCGAGCTGAACCTCGACGGCACCGGGCAGACCGAGATCAGCACCGGCATCCCGTTCTACGACCACATGCTCACCGCGCTCGGCGCGCACGCCGGTTTCGACCTGGGGGTGCGGGCCGAGGGCGATATCGAGATCGAGGCCCACCACACCGTCGAGGACACCGCGATCGTGCTCGGCCAGGCGCTGGGCAGCGCACTGGGCGACAAGCGCGGCATCCGGCGCTTCGGCGACGCCTACATCCCGATGGACGAGACGCTGGCCCACGCCGCCGTCGACGTCTCCGGCCGGCCCTACTGCGTGCACACCGGTGAGCCGGAACACTTGCTGCACACCGTGATTCCCGGTTCGCCGGTCGGCGGCCGGGGCGGCGTCCCGGGCGCGCCCTACTCGACGGTGCTGAACCGGCACGTGTTCGAGTCGATCGCGCTGAACGCCCGCATCGCCCTGCACGTGCGGGTGCTGTACGGCCGCGACCAGCACCACATCACCGAGGCCGAGTTCAAGGCCGTCGCCCGGGCGCTGCGCGCCGCCGTCGAACCGGATCCACGGGTGACCGGCGTACCGTCGACGAAGGGAACGTTGTGAGCACCCCTCGGATCGCGTTGCTGGACTACGGTTCCGGCAACCTGCACTCCGCGCACCGCGCGCTGGTCCGCGCCGGCGCCGAGGTCACCGTCACCGCCGATCCCGATGTGGCGCTGGAGGCCGACGGGCTGGTGGTGCCCGGCGTCGGCGCGTACGCCGCCTGCATGAGCGGCCTGCTGTCGGTGCGCGGCGAGCGCATCATCGGCAAGCGCCTGGCCGGGGGCCGGCCGGTACTGGGCATCTGCGTCGGCATGCAGATCCTCTT
Organism: Nocardia sp. alder85J; assembly: GCF_020176955.2. Classification (GTDB taxonomy): domain Bacteria; phylum Actinomycetota; class Actinomycetes; order Mycobacteriales; family Mycobacteriaceae; genus Nocardia. The sequence continues at coordinate 556,814 of NZ_JAIUCZ020000005.1, read as the reverse complement.
CGATCGCGGCGTCGAATTCGGCGTCGAGACCGAGGGCTGCGCCGAATGGCCGGGCGTGGTCGAGCGGCTGCACGCGCCCGTGCTGCCGCACATGGGCTGGAACACCGTGCAGGCGCCCGCCGACAGCGTGCTGTTCGCCGGCCTGGACGCGGACACCCGCTTCTACTTCGTGCACTCCTACGCCGCCCAGACCTGGGAGTGGGAGGACAACGGCACCATCGCCCCGGCGAAACTCACCTGGTGCGACTACGGTGGCCGCTTCCTCGCCGCCGTCGAGAACGGCCCGCTGTCGGCCACCCAGTTCCATCCGGAGAAGTCCGGCGACGCGGGCGCCCACCTGCTCCGCAACTGGGTGTCCGCGCTCTAGCGAGCGAGCACATTCGTTGCGGCGCAGGTTGTCTCGTGTCGGGTAGGGCCGGTTCGCTCGCGTGGACGCGAGGCGGACCGGTCGGCGCTACTCGGTGTTCTGAAGGTCACTGACCAGCCAGCTGTCGCCCACCCGGTTCAGGGTCAGGGCGAAGGCCCACACCCCGGCGCGCGGTTCGCGGCCGGTTTCGTCGGTGACGACCGTCTGGTTCACCACCAGGCGGGCGGCCTGCTGCGCGTCGTCGCCGGCGCCGCTGGTGCACTCCACCACATTGCCGTTGGAATGGGCGTGCAGCCCGGCGAGTTTGGTGCGCAGGGTGGGCAGGGCGTCGCGGAAGTTGTCGTGGAAGCCGCCGGTGGTCCGGTCCAGTACCCGCTGGAAATAGCCTTCGATCTCGCTGTAGTCGTAATTGGTGACCTCGCGGCCGAAGTCGCAGGCCGCGGTCCGGGCTCGGTCGTCGTCCGCCGTTGCGGTGGCGGGCACGACGAGACCGGCGGACGCGGCCACCAGCAGGGTGGCCGGAAGCATGGCTCGATACACGATGCCCTCGATCGTCGTTGCGTGCGAACCAGGTTCGGATCGCAGCGCCGACCTTACCGGGGTGCTATCGAACGCCTTACCGGAGAGGTATCGGGTGTTCGGACTACACCGGGTCGACCCGGACCGCGAGCCAGCGGCCGCCGACATTGTCGAAGGTCACCCGCATGACGGTGCGGCTGGGCTGCGGCAGGCCGAACGTGGCGTCGCTGCGGGTGCTCTGGTCGACCGAGACCACCGCGTCGGCGTGCCCGGGATCGGCGGTGTCGGTACGGCATTCGACCACCACCGCCTCCGCACGGGTGTGCGCGGACAACACGTGTTGCCGCCGGTCGGCCGCCGAACTCTGGAACTGGTCACGGAACGCGCCGGTGGACCGGTCGAGTACCCGCTGGTCGTAGTCGTCGTAGGCGGCGTAGTCGTAGGTGGCCAGCTGCCGGCCGAAATCGCAGGCGGCCAGCTGGACCGGGTCGGTGGGCGCGGTCGCGGTGGCGACGCCGGGCGCGAACATCCCGGCCACCACCGGTGACAGCCCGGCGACGACCAGTGCGGGCGCGAGCGCCGGCACTGCGAGCGCCGACCGGGAACGCAGCCTGAATGCACAGCGCTGCAAGGCAATCCGAGACACAAGTCACCTCTTGCTGGTTCGGCGAATGCTGACCGCACGGTCCCGGCGCCCGGGGCACGCTGAGGATCGGACGTCCGCTCCGGCGCCCCACCCCCGTTGTCCGGGTTCCCCTCCGGGCCTGCCGCAAACCCTATCGCTCCCGCCGGTCGCCTCGGCCGGGCGTCCCTGCGTGTCCTGCGCGGCGTGTCGAGCAGGGTCTGTCCGTGGCGGCGGAAGTCGCGGCGCGGTGGGCAGTGCGGGCGCTGGTGGGATTTCGTGGTGCCGTCGAGTGGAGGGTTCCACCCTGTCGGTGGCGAGCGTCCGAGGGCTGCGGCGCTGTCGAGCCGCGGGACGGTGGCCGGTGTCGCGCGGTGCCGGGCCGACGAACGGCCGAGTGATGGTAACCAATAGGATGCTTTCGTGAGTCTCGTGCTGCTACCCGCCGTCGATGTCGCCAATGGTGAGGCCGTGCGCCTCGTGCAGGGAGAGGCCGGCAGCGAGACCAGCTACGGTTCCCCGCGCGATGCGGCCCTGGCCTGGCAGAACGACGGCGCCGAGTGGGTGCATCTGGTCGATCTCGACGCCGCGTTCGGCAAGGGCTCCAACCGGGAACTGCTGGCCCGGGTGGTCGGCGAGCTGGACGTGAAGGTCGAGCTGTCCGGCGGTATCCGCGACGACGATTCCCTGAAGGCCGCGCTGGCCACCGGCTGTGCCCGGGTCAACCTCGGCACCGCCGCGCTGGAGGATCCGCAGTGGTGCGCCCGCGCTCTCGGCGAATACGGCGATCGGATCGCCGTCGGCCTGGACGTCAAGCTCATCGACGGCGAGTACCGGCTGCGCGGGCGCGGCTGGGTCAGCGACGGCGGCGATCTGTGGGAGGTGCTGGAGCGGCTCGAGCGCGACGGCTGCGGCCGCTACGTGGTCACCGACGTCACCAAGGACGGCACCCTCACCGGCCCCAATCTGGATCTGCTGCGCGAGGTCGCCAACGCCACCGAATCCCCGGTCATCGCCTCGGGCGGCGTCTCCACCCTGGACGACCTGCGGGCCATCGCCGGTCTGGTGGACGAGGGCGTGGAGGGCGCGATCGTCGGCAAGGCCCTGTACGCGGGGCGGTTCACGCTGCCCGACGCGCTGGCCGCGGTGCGCTGACGCCGCCGATGACCACCGTCGCTGCGACCGCCGACCTCACCGGGCTGCTGGCCACGGCGAGCGAGGCCCTGGATTCCGTCGCCCCTCGCTTCGTGGCGGGCATCGGCGCCCCGAGCGCGGTGGTGAAGGGGCAGGGCGATTTCGCGACCGAGTTCGATCTGGAGCTGGAACGCACCCTCTCGCAGCTGCTGACCGAGCGCACCGGCATCCCGGTGCACGGTGAGGAGTTCGGCGGTCCGGAGCTGACCACCGGCACCGCCTGGGTGCTCGACCCGATCGACGGTACTTTCAACTATTCGTCCGGGCATCCGCTGTCCGGCATGCTGCTGGCGCTGGTCCGTGAGGGCGAACCGGTGCTCGGGCTGACCTGGCTGCCGCTGCTCGGCCACACCTACGCGGCGATGGTCGGTGGTCCGGTGCTGGTCGACGGCCGGCCGGTGCCACCGCTGGGCCGGGGCCGGCTGTCGGAGGCGATGATCGGCTTCGGCGCGTTCAACATCGATTCGCGCGGGCGCATCCCCGGCTCGTTCCGGTTCGACGTGCTCGGCGCGCTGAGCCGGCTGTCCGGGCGGCTGCGCATGCACGGTTCCACCGGCATCGACCTGGCGTTCACCGCGTCCGGGGTGCTGGGCGGCGCGGTCGTCTTCGGCCATCACGCCTGGGACAACGCCGCCGGGGTCGCACTGGTCCGCGCGGCCGGGGGAGTGGTCACCGACCTGGCCGGCGCGCCGTGGACGATCGAGTCCGGGTCGGTGCTGGCCGCCGCCCCCGGGGTGCACGAGGAACTGCTGGAACTGATCCACTCCGCTGTGGACCGTGCCCGCCGCGACGGGCAGGCCGAGCAGTGATCCGCCTGCTGGACCGGGCCGGGATCCGCCGGGCAGGCCGCGCGGAGACTCGACGGCCGGACCGGGCCGGGACTCGACGGCCGGACCGGGCCGGGATCCACGGGGCAGACCGAGCCGAGGCACACCGGGCGGGTCCGGGGGAGCCCAGCCCGGCATCGACCATGACGACGACAACGATGGGGCTGATCCGATGAGTCTGGCCGTCCGTGTGATCCCGTGCCTGGACGTGGACGCGGGCCGCGTCGTGAAGGGCGTGAACTTCGAGAACCTGCGCGACGCCGGTGACCCGGTGGAGCTGGCCGCCGCCTACGACGCCCAGGGCGCCGACGAACTGACCTTCCTCGACGTCACCGCCTCCTCCGGCGACCGGGCCACCATGATCGACGTGGTGACCCGCACCGCCGAGCAGATCTTCATCCCGCTCACCGTCGGCGGCGGCGTCCGCACGGTCGAGGACGTGGACCGGCTGCTGCGGGCCGGTGCGGACAAGGTGTCGGTGAACACCGCCGCCATCGCCGATCCGGAGATCCTGCGCGAGATGTCGGAGCGCTTCGGCTCGCAGTGCATCGTGCTGTCGGTGGACGCCCGGCTGGTCCCGGAGGGCAACCCCCCGACACCGTCGGGCTGGGAGGTCACCACGCACGGCGGCAAGCGCAGCACCGGCATCGATGCCGTCGAGTGGGCCGCGCGCGGCGCCGAACTGGGCGTCGGTGAGATCCTGCTCAACTCGATGGACGCCGACGGCACCAAGGGCGGTTTCGACCTGCCGATGATCCAGGCGGTGCGGGAGGCGGTCTCGGTGCCGATCATCGCCAGCGGCGGCGCGGGCCGGGTCGGGCACTTCCCGCCCGCGGTGCAGACCGGCGCCGACGCGGTGCTGGCCGCGAGTGTCTTCCACTTCGGCGACCTGACGATCCCGCAGGTGAAGGACGCCATGCGGGCCGAGGGTATCGTCGTTCGCTGAGCCCTCCGGTGCCCGCACCGATCATCCCGACGACGGAACGGTTTTCATGAGCCTCGACCCGGCCATCGCCGCCCGCCTCAAGCGCAACGAGGCGGGACTGGTCGCCGCCATCGCGCAGGAACGCGGCAGCGGCGACGTGCTGATGATGGCGTGGATGGACGACGAGGCGCTGGCCCGCACGTTGTCGACCCGCAAGGCCACCTACTACTCCCGCTCCCGGCAGGAGTACTGGGTCAAGGGTGAGACCTCCGGCCACACCCAGTACGTGCACGAGGTGCGGCTGGACTGCGACGGCGATGTGGTGCTGCTGGTCGTCGACCAGACCGGCGGCGCGTGCCATACGGGTGACCACAGCTGCTGGGACGGGGACGTGCTGCTGTCGGACGCGCTCGCCGACTGACCGGCGGGCCGTACGCGCACGTGGACCGGTAGCCGCGCGGACTTCGCGAACCGGCCGCCGGATGCGCGTGCGAACCGGCCGCCGCGTGTCCGGGAGCTACGAGTTCGAGCGCCGTCGTGGCGCCCGCGTGGGCCGGCCCTTGTCGTCGTCGGGGCGGCCGCCGGCGCGGCCGATACCGCGGGCCAGACCGGAGTCCAGCTGGGCGATCAGCGCCTCACCCAGTTCGGCCAGTTGTTCGGTCTGCTGCGGGGTCAGACTCTCGAAGACCAGCCCGCGTACCGCCTCCAGGTAGCCGGGAGTAGCCTGCTGCACCCGCTCGAGTCCGAGGTTGGTCAGCACGGCCTGAGCGCCGCGGCGGCCGGTCTGCGCGTCGCGCACCACCCAGCCGAGTCGCTCCAGCTTGGTCACCACATGCGACAGCCTGGATAGCGATGCATTTGCCTTCTGCGCCAGATCGCTCAGTTGCAGGCGATGGCCGGGTTGTTCGGCGAGTATCGACATGATGAGGTACTCGAAATGCGTGAACCCGGACTCGTTCTGCATCTGGGTATCCATCGCAGCCGGAAGTTTGGTCGTCAGCGCGACGAGCATCTGCCAAGCTCGCTGTTCGATGGTATTCAGCCACGTCGTCACTCTGTGCCCTCTCTTGCAGCCAAGTGACGTGATCTCGTTAGCCGAGCTAGTGATAATTGAAACTTCAATTCACAGTCACCCGCGAACACTTAGTTTGCCACGATTTCGCTCGTGGGTCACCAGTGTTGTTTATGACGTGACATCTATCACGTGTCATCAGGTCTTGGGGTGACCATCGTCGGCGTGTCGAAACTTGGATTCGCGTGTCGTGTCATCGATATCTTGCGGCGTGCCGACGGATTGCGCGCGCTGTGTCGCGAGTTGCCGCTTGGCCGCCTGGTGGAGGCGGAACCGGCCGCGCAGCACCAGGAAAGCGGTCAGCAGGAACAGCAGTGTGGCGACGATCGCGCCGCTGAGCGTGGCGCCGCGGAATCCGGGCGCGTCGACATCGAGGACCCGCTCGCCGGCGTGTGCGGCGGAACTGCCGCCGAGCACGATGCTCAGCGTCATCAGATTCGGCAGCGCGATCACGATGGCGCCCACCGCCGCGGCCCCGGCCAGGAACCGGCCGCCGCGCTTGCCCCACACGGTCGCGGCGAACAGCAGGAGCAGCAGTGGGATCGCCGTGCACAGGACGCCGAGGAGCAGTCCGGACCAGATGCCCCGGCTGAAACTGCCGTGCCCGGACATGCCGGCGATCCGCTGCGCCCACCAGCGCGGGATGAACGCCGCCACCAGCACATAGGCCAGGACCAGTACGACCACGAAGGCCAACGCGCCGAGGATCCGGTGCCGCCAGACATTCGCGCCGGGACGGACGCCGACGGGTTGCTCCACGCTGTGTGAAGTCATAGCAACAGCGTATGCATCCGCGGCGGGGTGGAGAACCACCCGGACCCGAGCGTGTCCGATCGGCGGCCGATCAGCCGTTGCGCTGTATCGGGATCGGCTGTCGCGCCGGTACGGGATCAGCCGTTGCGCTGTGTGAGGAAGGCCAGCGCCTCGTCGCCGTGCACATTCGCCTTGAGTTCGCCGGTGATCACCGCGAGCACCGTGTGATCGGTGTCGATGACGAAGGTGTGCCGCTTGACCGGCATGAACCGGCCCAGCAGCCCGCGCTTGACGCCGAACTGCTCGGCCACCACCCCGCCGACATCCGACAGCAGCGGGTATCCCAGGCGCTGCGCCTCGGCGAAACCGGCCTGGGTGTCGACCGCGTCGGTGCTGATCCCGGCGCAGCTCGCGCCGACCGCCGCGAAATCGGCGGACAGATCCCGGAAGTGGCAGGCCTCGGCGGTGCAGACCGGGGTGTTCGCGGCCGGATAGAAGAACAGCACCAGCGGTCCGCCGGACAGCAGCGAATCCAGGGACCGGACGGTGCCGGACTGGTCGGGAAGCTCGAACGCGGGCGCCTGCTCACCTGTCCTCATGATCAGCACAGTACCGGGCGCGACCGGCGCCCGGTACCCGGGAAAACCCCCGTCAGATGCCGACCAGCGCGGCGATCTCCGGGTTCTTGATGGTCATCACGTCGAGGATGCCGTGCGCCTTGAGGAACGGTCGCAGCTCCTTGATCCGGTCGGCGTGCCGGGCGAATTCGTCCGGGAAGGCCCGGCGGTCCAGGTCCTCCAGGGCCTTGACATAGGTGACGAAGGAGGCCAGCGCGTTGTGCTTGCTCGGCGTCTGGCTGCTCCCGGACGCCGACCGGGTGGACCGGTTCGGCGGCTGGCTGACGTTCGTCATCCGGGCCTGGTCCGGCGACGGCCGACCGGCGGCGCGCCGGGGACCCTCGGGTGCGACCGGCTGCGAGGGGTACATCGGAGTTGAACTCCTCTCGTAGGATCCCGCGCGGACGCGGGCAAGAGTTCGTACGGGCGGATTTCGTACGGGTGAACATCGGACGTTCGTTATTCGCCGCCGCAGCGGTCCCGGCTGGCCCTCGGGTCGCGGGAAACCCGCTTGCCCGGTCCTGGAATGATGGGCGAATGCACGGCGCGTCGACTCCCCACACGACCACCCGGGACCAGTTCCGCACCCTCGCGGCCGAGCACCGGGTGGTGCCGGTGACCCGAAAGGTGTTGGCCGACTCCGAAACTCCGCTCTCGGCCTATCGCAAACTGGCCGCCGACCGGGCGGGTACCTTTCTGCTGGAATCGGCCGAGAACGGCCGATCCTGGTCGCGCTGGTCGTTCATCGGCGCGGGCAGCCCGTCGGCGCTCACCGTGGTCGACGGCAAGGCGGCCTGGCTGGGCGCCACCCCCGTCGGCGCCCCGGCCGGCGGCGAACCGCTGGCCGCCCTGCGGGAGACTCTCGAACTACTGCGCACCGAACGCCTGCCCGGACTGCCGCCGCTGACCGGCGGCCTGGTCGGCTATCTGGGCTACGACATCGTGCGCCGGCTGGAACGGCTGCCCGAACTGGCCACCGATGATCTGCGGCTACCGGAGATGGTGCTGTTGCTGGCCGCCGACCTGGCCGCCTTCGACCACCACGAGGGCGCCATCACGCTGATCGCCAACGCCGTCAACTGGAACGGCACCGACGAGCGCGTCGACGAGGCCTACGACGACGCGGTCGCCCGGCTGGACCGGATGACCGCCGCGCTGGCCACCCCCGCCGAATCCACGGTCTCGGTCTTCGAACGCCCCGAACCGGAATACCGGCGGCAGCGCACCACCGACGAGTACGGCGCCGGGGTGCGCCGGCTGGTCAAGGAGATCGAGGCCGGCGAGGCGTTCCAGGTGGTGCTGTCGCAGCGGTTCGAGATGGACTACGACGGCAGCCCGCTGGATCTCTACCGGATGCTGCGCGCCTCCAATCCCAGCCCGTACATGTATCTGCTGCACGTGCCGGACGCCGCGGGCGAGACGGCCTTCTCCATCGTCGGTTCCAGCCCGGAGTCGCTGGTGACCGTGAAGGAGGGGGTGGCGACCACGCACCCGATCGCGGGCACCCGGTGGCGCGGCGGCACCGAGGAGGAGGACGTGCTGCTGGAGAAGGGCCTGCTCGCCGACGAGAAGGAGAACGCCGAGCACCTGATGCTCGTCGATCTCGGCCGCAACGATCTGGGCCGGGTCTGCCTGCCGGGCACCGTGCGGGTCACCGAGTACCGGCACGTCGAGCGGTACAGCCACGTGATGCACCTGGTGTCGACGGTCTCCGGACGGCTGGCCCCCGGGAAGATCGCCCTGGACGCGGTCCAGGCGTGCTTCCCGGCCGGCACCCTCTCCGGCGCGCCGAAGGTCCGCGCGATGGAGCTGATCGAGGAGCTGGAGCCGACCCGCCGCGGCGTCTACGGCGGCATCATCGGCTACCTCGACTTCGCCGGCGACGCGGACACCGCCATCGCGATCCGGACCGCCCTGCTCAAGGAGGGCACCGCCTACGTGCAGGCCGGGGCCGGCGTGGTCGCCGACTCGAACCCCGAATACGAGGATCTGGAATCCCGCAACAAGGCCATGGCGGTGCTCAAGGCGGTCGCGGCCGCCCAGACCGTCCGCGCCTTCGCCGCCGATCCCGAGACGGCCCGGTGAGCGCTTCCGGAGCGGATGCGGCGGGCCCCGGGACCGGGGACCTACCGGACGCCGGCATCCAGCCGGGCGGGTCGGCCGCGGGGTCGTCCGGGCCGGGCGATCCGGCATCGGACGGCGAGGTCTCGCCCGGCGACGGCGCGACCGCCGGGGGCACCCGCCGGTATCCGGTCGGCCCGGCGGTGCTGCTGGCCGTGGCGGCGGTGCTGCTGTGGTCGTCGTCGCGGCTGACCTGGGTCACCATGGTGTCCTCGGACGGGCTCACCGAGCCGCGGACGCATCGGCTCGACGGCGGCACCTGGTTCGGGGCGCTGACCCCGCTGGCGCTGGTGCTGCTGGCCGCGATCGCCGCGGTGTTCGCCACCCGCGGCTGGCTGCGCCGGCTGGTCGGTGTGGTGGTGGCGGTGCTGGCCGCGATGGCGGCGGTGCCGTGGTTCGCGTTGGTGAGCGGGCACAGCCGGACCGCCGAGCGGGCCGGTCGGCTGGCGGATCTGCCCGCGCGCGCCGTCGTCGAGCACGTGACGACGTCGTGGCCTGCGGTCTGGCTGTCGATCGTGGGTGCGCTCGCCGCGTTCGTGGCCGGGGTGATGCTGGCCCGGATGCCCGAGACCACCGCCCGGATGTCCGGAAAGTACGAGAACCCGGTTTTCCGGCGCGCCGCGGCGGCCGAGCGGGTCGCCGGGCAACAGAATCGAGCCGATGACGCTTCCGAACGGACCGCATCGCCCGCCTCCGACCAGCCGTTGTCCGAACGGGTGCTCTGGGATGCCCTGGATGCCGGGGCCGATCCCACCGAGGACGATCCCGGCCGGCGGCGGTGACCCGGACATGCCCTGGTCGACTGCACAACACCCCGCCGTCGGCGCCGTGAACAGAGCCATTACTCTTTATCAAGCATCGGTGAGACAGCGCCTGGGGATTCTCAGGAAGCAAGTCCGTCTCCCCAGAAAGGATTCGAGCCAGATGACAGTCCTCGACTCGATTCTCGACGGGGTCCGCGCGGATGTGGCCGCACGGGAAGCCCTCCTGGATTTCCAGGCTGTGAAGAAGGCGGCCGCCGCGGCCCCCTCGCCGCGCGATGCCCGGGCCGCGTTGTACGCGGACGGCATCGCCGTCATCGCCGAGGTCAAGCGGGCCAGCCCCTCCAAGGGTGCGCTGGCCGACATCCCGGACCCGGCGAGCCTGGCCAAGTCGTACGAGGACGGCGGGGCCCGCATCATCAGCGTGCTGACCGAGCAGCGCCGCTTCCATGGGTCGCTGGCCGACCTGGACGTGGTCCGCGCGACCGTCGACGTGCCGATCCTGCGCAAGGATTTCGTGGTCGGCCCGTACCAGATCCACGAGGCCCGCGCGCACGGCGCCGACGTGATCCTGCTGATCGTGGCCGCCCTGGAACAGGACGTGCTGGCCTCCCTGATCGACCGCACCGAATCGCTGGGCATGACCGCCCTGGTCGAGGTGCACACCGAGGAGGAGGCCGACCGCGCCCTGGAGGCCGGCGCCTCGGTCATCGGCGTGAACGCTCGCAACCTCAAGACCCTGGAGGTCGACCGCGACGTGTTCGCGCGCATCGCCCCCGGTCTGCCCACCGAGGTCATCCGGGTCGCGGAGTCCGGTATCAGCGGCACCGCCGATCTGCTGGCCTACGCCGGCGCCGGGGCCGATGCCGTGCTCGTCGGCGAGAGCCTGGTGACCAGCGGCGATCCCCGCGCGGCCGTCTCCGAACTGGTGACCGCCGGAACCCATCCGTCCTGCCCGCGCCCGCTGCGCCGGGGCGTCGCCCGATGAGCGGAGCCGTCGAGAGCGCGGCGCTGCCCCAGGCCAGCGAGGGTGTCACCCAGCGCAGCCACGAGCCCGACGCGGGCGGGCACTTCGGCGTGTACGGCGGCCGGCATGTGCCGGAGGCGCTGATGGCGGTGATCGAGGAGGTCACCGCCGAATACGACAAGTGCCGCGTCGATCCGGGTTTCCTGGCCGAACTGGACCGGTTGCAGCGCGACTACGCGGGCCGCCCGTCGCCGGTGTTCGAGTGCACCCGGCTGGCCGCGCACGCCGGGGGCGCGCGGATCTTCCTCAAGCGCGAGGATCTGAACCACACCGGTTCGCACAAGATCAACAATGTGCTCGGCCAGGTGCTGCTGGCCAAGCGCATGGGCAAGACCCGGGTCATCGCCGAGACCGGAGCGGGCCAGCACGGCGTGGCCACCGCCACCGCGTGCGCGCTGTTCGGCATCGACTGCGTGATCTACATGGGCGCGGTCGACACCGCGCGGCAGGCGCTGAACGTGGCGCGGATGCGGCTGCTGGGCGCCGAGGTGGTCTCGGTGACCACCGGCTCACAGACGCTGAAGGACGCCATCAACGAGGCGCTGCGCGACTGGGTCACCAACGCCGACGACACCTACTACTGCTTCGGCACCGCCGCCGGTCCGCACCCGTTCCCGCTGCTGGTGCGGGATTTCCAGCGGGTGATCGGCCTGGAGGCCCGGGTGCAGGTGCGTGAGCAGTCCGGGCGGCTGCCCGACGCGATCGCCGCCTGCGTCGGCGGCGGGTCCAACGCGATCGGCATCTTCCACGCCTTCCTCGACGATCCGGCTGTGCGGCTGGTCGGCTTCGAGGCGGCAGGCGACGGCGTCGAGACCGGCCGGCACGCGGCCACCTTCACCGGCGGCACCCCGGGCGCGTTCCAGGGCGCGTACTCGTACCTGTTGCAGGACGAGGACGGTCAGACCATCGAATCCCATTCGATCTCGGCCGGACTCGACTATCCGGGCGTCGGCCCCGAGCACGCCTATCTCAAGGACATCGGCCGCGCCGAGTACCGGCCCATCACCGATACCGAGGCGATGGACGCGCTGCTGCTGCTATCGCGCACCGAGGGCATCATCCCGGCCATCGAGTCCGCGCACGCGGTGGCCGGCGCGCTGCAACTGGGCCGCGAACTGGGCGAGGGCGCAGTGATTCTGGTGAGTCTGTCCGGCCGCGGCGACAAGGACATGGACACCGCGGCCCACTGGTTCGGGCTGTTCGACCGGCCGCAGGAGGAGCAGCAGTGAGCCGTCTGGAGAGCGCCTTCGCCGCCACCCGCGCCGAGGGCCGCGCCGCTCTGATCGGTTATCTGCCCGCCGGCTACCCGGACCTCGCCGGATCCATCGCCGCGTGTACCGCGATGGTCGAATCCGGTTGCGACATCATCGAAGTCGGCATCGCCTACTCCGATCCGGTGATGGACGGGCCGACCATCCAGGCCGCCACCGAGCAGGCGCTGCGCGGCGGTGTCCGGGTGCGCGACGTGTTCTCGGTGGTGCAGGCGATCGCCGACGCCGGTGGCCGGGCGGTCGTGATGACCTACTGGAATCCAGTGCTGCGCTACGGCGTCGACCGGTTCGCCCGCGATCTCGCCGCCGCCGGCGGCCTGGGCCTGATCACCCCCAATCTGATCCCCGAGGAGGCGGGCGACTGGTTCGCCGCCTCCGCGGCGCACGATCTGGACCGCATCTTCCTGGTCGCGCCCTCCTCCACCGAGGAGCGGCTGGCGATGACGATCGAGGCCAGCAGCGGGTTCGTCTACGCCGCCTCCACCATGGGCGTCACCGGCGCCCGCGACGCCGTCTCCTCGATGGCGCCCGAGCTGTGCGCTCGCATCCGGGCTCATTCCGATATTCCGATCGGAGTGGGGCTCGGGGTCCGCAGCGGCGCCCAGGCCGCCGAGATCGCCGCCTACGCCGACGGCGTCATCGTCGGCTCGGCCCTGGTCTCGGCCGCCGCCGAGGGCCTGGACCGGGTGCGTGCGCTCACCGCCGAACTCGCCGAGGGCGTCCGCTCCGCTCCCGTCGCCTCCTGACCGGGCGGCCGGGCATCGGCCCGGTCCCGTCGGCTACGGTGGGGCGCGTGACCATTCCAGTCCTGGCAGACAGTGTTGCTGCGCGCGGTGCGGTGTTGGCCTACATTCCGAGTCCGCCGCGGGGCGTGTGGCATCTGGGCCCGTTCCCGCTACGGGCCTATGCGGTGTGCATCATCGTCGGCATCATCGTGGCGATCTGGTGGGGCGAGCGCCGGTGGCGCGAGCGCGGGGGACAACCGGGCGCGGTGCTGGACGTGGCGATGTTCGCGGTGCCGTTCGGACTGGTCGGCGGGCGGCTGTACCACGTGGCCACGGACTGGCAGAAATACTTCGGGGCCGACGGGCATCCGATGAACGCGTTCCGGGTGTGGGAGGGCGGCCTCGGCATCTGGGGTGCGGTGTTCCTCGGTGGCATCGGGGCCTGGATCGGCTGCCGGGCATATCGAATTCCGTTGCCCGCCTTGGGTGATGCGATCGCGCCGCCGATCCTGCTGGCCCAGGCGATCGGGCGGCTGGGCAACTATTTCAACCAGGAGTTGTACGGGCGTACCACCGAGGTGCCGTGGGGGCTGAAGATCTTCCTGCGCTTCGACTCCGCCACCGGCCAGCCGGACATGATGAACGGCATCTCCAACGGCGAGGTGGAGAAGATCGTCCAGCCCACCTTCCTGTACGAGCTGGTGTGGAATGTGCTGGGCGTGCTGCTGCTGGTGTGGGCCGACCGCCGGTTCCGCATCGGCCACGGGCGGCTGTTCGCGCTGTACGTGATGATCTACACCTTCGGCCGGTTCTGGGTGGAGTTGCTGCGCGACGACGACGCCACCCACATCTTCGGCATCCGGATCAACTCCTACACCTCGGTGATCGTGTTCCTGTGCGCCCTCGCGTATTTCCTGTTCGCGAACCGTGGCCGGGAGACGGCCGAGCAGCTGGCGCCCGGTGGAAAGCGGCCGTGGCCGTGGCAGTTCGGCGCGATGCGGCGCGCCGCGTCGGATTCGGCCGCCGTCGATTCGGCCGTGGCCGCGGCCGCGAGCGAATCGGCCGCGAGCGGCTCCGGCGACCCGGCGGGTTCCGGCGATGCGGCCACCCCCGGTGCTGCGGCCGCCGCCGGTTCCGGTGATCGTGCCGCGACCGGTGATTCGGCGGACGACGCTGCCGCCGGCACTGCGGCGGCGGATGCCCCGGCCGCCTCGACCGCCGCCGATTCGGCTGCCGGGGAGCCGGATTCCGGCAAGGTCGCCGCAAACGGCAACGAAACCGGTGCCGCGGCCGATAAACCGGCCGACCCGGTGGACGACGAGGACTCCGGGGCAGCACATGCGACTGCGGCGAACTCCGCCGAGTCGAGCAAGAATTGATGCGCGGGTCGGCGTGACCCGCGCGGGGACGGGGCCCGAGCCGATGCGCGGGTGGCCCGGACGAGCGAGGAGGACGCGTGACCGAGCCCAACCAGCCGCAGCCCGGATGGGGAGAGCCGCAGTACGGGGCGCCCGGCACCGGGCCGGGCGCGGGCCAGCCGCAGGACATCGGCGGTCAGTCCTACGCCGGTGGTTACGGACAACCGGGTAGCGGCTACGGCCAGCCGCAGTACGGCGCACCCGGTTACGGCCAGCAGCCGGGCTACGGGCAGCAGCCGGGGTACGGCCAGCCGGATCCCTATGCACAGCCGGGCTATGCCCAGCCGGGTTACGCACAACCGCAGCAGCCCTATCCGGGGACGGCCTACCCACCGGATCCGGAGGCGCCCTACGGGCGCAACATGTACGGCGAGCCGTACTCGGACAAGTCGAAACTCGTTGCGGGACTGCTGGAGATCTTCCTCGGCAGCTTCGGCGTCGGCCGGTTCTACCTGGGTTATCCGGGCCTGGCGATCGCCCAGATCGCCGTCACCTGGCTGACCTGCGGAATCGGGCACATCTGGCCGATCATCGACGGAATCATGATCCTCACCGGAAAGGTGCGCGATCCGTACGGACGTCCGCTCCAGGAGAATTGACCTGATGTTCACGTCGTCTTCGGCGTCCCTCGGTTCGTGACGCAGATCATGTTCAGTGCAATTGATAGCGACGGGTATGCCACATCGGCATGCCTCCCTCGGCAGACTAGGGTTGACTCGTGATGCGACGGACAAAGATTGTGTGCACCCTCGGTCCGGCTACCGCCGCCGAGGACCGGATCCGCGAACTTGTCGAAAGCGGCATGGACGTGGCCCGGTTGAACTTCAGCCACGGCGAACACGCCGACCACGCTGAGAACTATCAGAAGGTACGGCGCGCGGCGGACCAACTCGGCCGCGCCGTGGGCATTCTCGCTGATCTGCAAGGCCCGAAGATCCGGCTCGGCCGGTTCACCGAAGGCAAGACCTTCTGGGCCACGGGGGAGGAGGTGCGGATCACCGTCGAGGACATCGAGGGCAGCCACGACCGCGTCTCCACCACCTACAAGGAATTGGCCGCCGACGCCAAGGCCGGGGACCGGCTGCTGGTCGACGACGGCAAGGTCGGCCTGGTCGTGCTCCGGGTCGAGGGCAACGATGTGGTCTGCCGGGTCACCGAGGGTGGCCCGGTCTCGAACAACAAGGGCGTGTCGCTGCCCGGCATGGACGTGTCGGTTCCGGCCCTGTCCCAGAAGGACATCGAGGATCTGGAGTTCGCGCTCGAACTCGGCGTCGACTTCATCGCGCTGTCGTTCGTGCGCTCGCCGGCGGATGTCGAGCTGGTGCACGATGTGATGGACCGGGTCGGCCGCCGGGTGCCGGTGATCGGCAAGCTGGAGAAGCCGGAGGCCATCGACAATCTCGAGGCCATCGTGCTCGCCTTCGACGCCGTCATGGTCGCCCGCGGCGACCTGGGCGTGGAACTGCCGCTGGAACAGGTGCCGCTGGTGCAGAAGCGGGCCATCCAGATGGCGCGGGAGAACGCCAAGCCGGTGATCGTCGCGACCCAGATGCTGGAGTCGATGATCACCAACTCCCGGCCTACCCGCGCCGAGGCGTCGGATGTCGCGAACGCGGTGCTCGACGGCGCCGACGCGGTGATGCTCTCCGGTGAGACCTCGGTCGGCGACTACCCGATCGAGACGGTTCGCACCATGGCCCGCATCGTGCACGCGGTGGAGGCCGAATCCTCCACCCGCGTGCCGCCGCTGACCCACGTGCCGCGGACCAAGCGTGGTGTCATCTCGTACGCGGCCCGTGACATCGGTGAGCGCCTGAACGCCAAGGCGCTGGTGGCCTTCACCCAGTCCGGCGACACCGTGCGCCGGCTGGCCCGGCTGCACACCCCGCTGCCGCTGCTGGCCTTCACCCCGCTGCCGGAGATCCGTAGCCAGCTCGCGCTGACCTGGGGTGTCGAGACGTTCATCGTGCCGTCGGTGGCGACCACCGACGAGATGATCGGCCAGGTCGACAAGGAACTGCTGTCGATGAACCGGTACCGTAAGGGCGACCTCGTGGTGATCGTGGCGGGCTCGCCGCCGGGCACCGTCGGCTCCACCAACCTGATTCACGTGCATCGTATCGGCGAGGAGGATCACTGATTTGAGTGCGAGGCTGGGCGAGTCACGGGAGGTCGCGAACCCGTCGGGTGGTGTCCCGGCAGGAGACGCGGGCCCGATCGGCACCGGCGACCTCGGGGAACTGCTCGGCCTGCTCGATCTGGAGCCGGCCGGTGAGGACGTCTTCCTCGGCCACCATCCCGCGAAGGTGTGGAGTCGCACCTTCGGCGGGCAGCTGGTGGCGCAGGCGATCGTGGCCGCCGGCCGGACGGTGGAGACTCCCGGCTCGGCCCGGCCCCCGCGCCCGCTGCACGCGGTCAACGCGCATTTCATCCGCGGCGGAGATCCCAAGCAGCCCATCGAGTTCCGGGTGCAGTGCATCCGGGACGCGCGCAACCTCGCGAACCGGATGGTGGTCGCCAGCCAGGACGGCGAGGAGCTGTTCGTGATGCTGGCGGCCTTCCAGGACTGGGTGCCCGGCCTGGAACACGCGACCGCGCCGCCGGAGGTGCCCGGCCCGGAAGGGCTGGTGCGGGTGGAGGAGTCGTTCGCGGGCTTCGAGGACAAGCTGGAGATGTTCGTCAAGGCCCCGCGGCCGATCGAGATGCGCTTCGCCAACGATCCGGCCTGGATCCTCAAGGGCACCGGCGGCACTCTCGACCACAATCGGGTGTGGATGCGCGCCGACGGCCGGTTGCCCGACGATCCGCTGATTCACGTTGCGGCGCTGGGCTATTCGTCCGATACCACGGTGCTGGACTCGATCATCACCACGCACGGGCTGGCCTGGGGGCTGGATCGGCTGCTGGCTATCACGGTGAACCATTCCATCTGGTTCCACCGGCCGTTCCGCTTCGACGACTGGGCGCTGTACGCGACGCAGTCACCGGTGGCGGCCGGTTCGCGCGGGCTGGCCACCGGGCACTACTACTCGCAGTCGGGTGAGCTGCTGGCCACCGTGGTCCAGGAGGGTTGTATCCGGCACTGGCCGTCGCGGAAGTGATCCGGCGGGCCGGACATCAATTGCCCCGGTGGCCGGAACCGGCTGCCCGGTGGTTCCGGTGATCAGCACCTGTGGTGATCAGAAAATGCTGAGGTCCAGTTCCCGATTCTCCTCGAGATCGAAACTGTCGCGGCTGCTGGCGTGGATGGCGTAGGGGACGCCCTCCGTGCCGCCGCCTGCCGAGATGCCCAGCACCAGTTGGCGTTCCAGCGCGTTCAGATCGGCAGCGGTGAGCAGTTCCGCATCGGCCACCAGGCTCAGCGCGATCTCGTAGCTGCCACGGGCGCCCGGGTCGGCCGCGGGATGCGCGCGGCGCCAACGGGTTTCCAGTTCGGCGTGGGCGGGATGGTCGGAGTCGATCGGCAGGGTGAAGCGCCAGGCGAAGACGTCACGGTCGGCGACGTGCTCGTCCACCACTCGGCGCACGGTCGTCACGACGTGCTCGAGGGTTTCCGGTGTCACATAAACATGGAGCGAAACATCCGAAATGCGTTTCGGCATGTCGTTCAGTCCTGTTCTTGTGTCGAACCGTCGGCTGCTGAAGTGTTCGCGGGAAGTGTAGACCCGAATACTCGAATTGGCGAGAATCAGGCGTGTCACCGGCGCTGGGAGGACCGGCGGATCGGCAGAGGTCAGGCGTGGCGGCCGATTCCGAGGTGCCGCTCGAACGGCTGTGGCTCGGCCCGGCCGCCGGGCAGCACCACCAGTCGCGGCCGGCCGCGCTCGTCGGTGCTGCGCCCCTGATGGATGTGCAGGGCCAGCAGCAGCGGTACCAGCGCCCCGGCGATACGGTCGCCGATCTCGCAGTATTTCTCGGGGGACAGGCCCACCGGATCCGGAATGTTCTCCCGGCCGACCAGGGCGAGATCGTTTCGTGCCCGGTCGATTTCGGCGACGGTGCGGGCGCCGCTGACCCGGGCGATCCGGAAGGCCTCCAGCAGGGTGAAGGTGCGCGGAATCGCCGATGCCACGAGTTTGCCTACATCGTCGCGGAGGTGATCGGTCATCGCCAGGATCAGATCCGCGCGTTCGGCCATGGCCGGTTGCAGCCGGCGCGCCTTGAATCCGGCCGCATCGCCGCCGAGGCCGGTGATCGTCTGTGCGGCAAGCGGTTCCACCCCGAATCCGACGAGTGCGCGGGTGCCGGCGCTCTCGGCGGTGAGGTCGGCGAGCCGATGCTCGGCTGCCAGCGCCGCTGTGAGGCGTTCGGCGATCACCGAGCGACACACATTGCTATTGCAGACGAACAGGACGTGCATGGCAGTACGGTAGGGCGCGGGAACCGAAATCAGAAGCCGATCACGGGGGAATCACAGTCGCGTGCGCGAGTGTTCATCCGCCGGTAGCAAACCGTCGCCGAGCGTTTGCTGGAAGGTCGCTCGAGTGGGTAAACCGTTCGGTTGCCTAACTTTTCATCGTGAGGTGCCGGACTCGCCGGCCGGGTCGGCGGGTGTGTCGGCGTAGTAGGTCCGCTCGTCCACCACCGGCGCCGCGCCGGTCCCGGTGTCGCGGATCCGCCCACGGGTGGAGAACAGCCGCCCCCGGGAGGCGACGGTGGGTGCGAACCGGGCCAGGCCGGTGGGCGTGGCCATGTCGTCGTACATGGCATCGATCCCGCCGCGCGCGAAATACGCCTCGTGCCAGAAACCGGTGCCGCCGGAGTCGCGCAGGAATTTCTCCCACCACTGCCGGTGCGGATCGCTACGCGTCCATCTTTCCAGGCTGTCGAGATCGCGCCAGTACTGCCGGGCTCCCCAGTGCGGCGGGAACAGGGCCCAGATGATGTCGTCGTGCCACAGCAGCCCATCCGGCCGATCCCGATGGGAGCGGTAGAGTTTCGGCCCCACTCCGAGCAGCCGGGCCATGCCGCGCAGGGTGTGCACCCGCATGCCGAGATAAACCACGACCAGATCCGGATATCCGGACAGATCCGCTGTCAAGCGCTGTACTCGCACTGTGTTCGCCCCTCCGTGAGACATCGGTACCAGAATCACGGGGCCGGAACGGGTTCGGTTCGACGGCCGATTCCGGTGCTGCCGTGCGGGTCCCGTGGTGGCCCGGCGGCTGTCGCCCGAGGTCCGGAACGCAGTCCCGCTTATCCCGTATGTCTGATTCGCGAAAAGGTAGCCAGCAAATCGACCGAGCGGTATCGAATTAATTTCACGGAAGCGGTTGCTTGAAATCCACCGTGCTGACAGGATGCTTCTCGACGGTGGTTGCGGAGGCTCTTGATCAACCGCCGCGTCGAACCCAATCTGCTCGTCAGGACACTCCATTGAAATATTCGCGCAGGCCGTGGCGGCCACCGAAGTTCCCGGCATTCTTTCGACGATCACCGATCTGATACGGCGGCGGCGCGGGCGTGCGATTTCGGGTGCACGTGCAGCCGGTGCCGAGCGGACCGAAATATCATCCCTCCCCGGAGCGAGAAGCATGACATCGGGTTCCGGTGCGAGCGCGAGGCGGGATCCGGCGCACGGCCGGAAAGCATCTCAACACGTGGTGGCGGAATTGTTGAATGCCGCGGCCGAACGGTATACCGGCATTTTGCGCGTCACGGGCGAGCCGGGCGGCGATTTTCATCTGGTGCACGGTGCGGTGCTCGTCGTCAATTCTCCCGGTGCGCCGGGGATGTCCGAGCTGCTGGCCCGGCCGGGGCACACCGTCGCGGGCGCGGCGGAATTGCGGGCGATGCGGCTCGCGGTCACCTACGACGCGGCGTTCGCCATCGCCTCCGGCTGGATCGAGGACTGTTTCCGGGCGGCGGCCGACACCACTCCGGCTGTCGCGATCGCGGATCCGGTGGCGGTCCTCGAACCCGGCGAGCTGATCGCGGAGACCGACCGCTGGCTGCGGGCGCTGGCGCCGCGGCGCATCGGGCCGTACCGGCATCAGCTGACCCGCACCGAGTCCGGCGACGCGCTGCTACGGCGCAGCGAGCCCGGTCTGCGCCGAGAGATCCTGCGGCACATGGACGGCCGGCACAGTTGCCGGGACATCGCCTTCCTGACCGGCCGGGGCCTGTACGCGGTGACGGTCGAGATCTGCCGGCTCGCGGCCGAGGACGCGGTGGCGGTGGCGCCGCCGCCGCGGGAGCGGGCCGCACCCCACGCGACACTGCCGCGACGCCACAAGGACGCCAGCGGGATCAACGAGCTCCATCCGCCACCCACCCCCCGATCCTCCACAGAAAGGCGAAGATGACCTCCCCGACAACGAGCGGCAACCTGACCGAACGGGTCGGTGCGCTCGTCCGGAACCTGAGAACCGAAGTGCCGGAATGTATTGCGGCCGGGGCGATCGACATGTCCACCGGCATGCTGTTGGCGGTGCAGACCGTCGACGACCACCCGGCGGAGGTGCTCGATCTGCTCGCCGCGGCCACCCTGGAGCTGTTCCAGGGCCGCAACGTGGTGATGATCGAGGAGATCTGGAAGGAACGCCGGGGAGTTCGCTCCGACGAGCACTACTTCCAGGAGGTTCTCGTCAACAGTGACAATCTCGCTCATCTGTTCGTCCGCATCGACAGCCGCGACGACATCGTGATCGTGGTGGTGTGCCGGAACACGGTGAATGTGGGCATGCTCTTCGCGCAGACCCGGCGGATCGTCCGGGAGGCCGGCCGGTTGTGACGGGTCAGAGGGCGCGATGACAGGGATCGACGGCTGCCTCGACGACATCATGGCGATACCCGGTGCGCGCAGTGTGACATTGGTGGACGGGGCCAGCGGCCTGGCGATCGCGGCCGCCGGGCGGCACGATCCGCTGGACGAGCACGAGGACGCCGCCGGCACCACCGACGTGGTGCGCGCGGTGCTCGGCTGCCCGGCACTGACGGCCGGCGACGACGGCGCCGCGGAGCTGATCGTCAGCGGCACAACACGATTCCACCTGTTGAACCTGGTGGACGGCGACTACACCGGCCGGCTGTTCGTGCACGCGGTGTTCGATACCGACAGTGGCAACCTGGCATTCGCGCGCTTCCGGCTGCGGGCGATCCTGGCCGAATTGGCAGGAGCGGGCAATGGGTGACGACATCACCGCCGCGTTGCGGCGATTGGCCGACGAACGGCGCACCGGCGTGCTGGCCCTCGGCGACGGCGCACTGCACTTCGCCGAGGGCGAGATCACCGCCGCCGCGTGCCCGCGCACCCCCGCGCTGGAACGACTGGTGGTCACCACCGGCGTCGCCACCGCCGCCGACTGGCAACGCGCGCAGGCCGGCGATCCCGGTTCGGTGCTGCGCCGGCCGCGATTGCAGATGCTGGCCCTGCTCTCGGTCTTCGACGCCGCCTACTTCCTGCTGGCCACCCCGGTGACCCCGGTGTTCCGGCCGGCCCCGGCGCACTGGCTGTCCGCCGTCTGCCGCATCCCGATCGGTGTGCTGGTGCACGAGTGCGCCCGTCGGCATGCGGCCGAATCCGGACCCTGGCCGATGGAACTGGTCGACCGCACGCCGGTCGTGCCCGCCGGCCGGCACCGCAAACGGGTGCCCCTGACCAGCGGTGAGGCCGAGATCCTGGCCGCCGCCGACGCGCGGCGCAGCATCGCCGGAATCGCCGGTGACCTCGGCCGCACCAGCTACGGCTGCCTGGTGGCGGTGCGGCGACTCACCGGAGTGGGCCTGCTGGAGGAGCCGGGCAGCACCCGGCCCGGCCCGGCGGCTCCCCGTCCTGCCGCGCCCGCGCCACCCACCCGCCCGGAGTCGGCTCCCGCCGCCCGCCGGGAGTCGGCCCCGCCTGCCCGTCCGGTGTCCGCTCCGCCCGACCGCGCGGCATCGGCGCTTTCCGACCCTGCGGCGTCGGCCCCGCCCGACAGCGTGGCGCCCGCACCGCCCACCCGTGCGGTGCCCGCCCCGCCTGCCCGCCCCGCGGCCGCTGCCAAGCCCCGGCCCCTGCCGCGCCGGCGAAAGGTCACGGTGATCCCGCCGGAGGCGCCGCCGCCGGGCGATGCCGCGGCGCCGGGACCTGCCGCTGCGGTCCCACCCGGTGCTACCGCACCTACCGAAGTCGCTGTGCCGCAGGGGGATACCGCGGCATCGCCCGAAACTGCCGTCGTGGTGCCGGAACTCTGGAAACCGGTGGATCGCGAGTTGCTGATCCGGCTCCGCACGGCATTGGAGGAGTTCGCGTGACCTTGCGGCTGCGGAGGAACACGCGCAACACCGCGCTCGGCGAATTCATAGGGAGGTTTACCAAGGTGGCGATACCCGGATCCGAACCGAATCCGAAGGTGATGGCCGAACTGCGGGCCTTACGGGACCGGATTCCGAAGCTGACCGGTGCGCTGGTGGCGTCCAACGACGGCCTGCTCGTCGCGCACGACCTGCCGTCCCACATCGAGCCCAACGGCATTGCGGCCCTGGCCGCCTCGCAACTGGCCGTCTCGCACCGCCTGGTGACCACCGCGCACGGCGGCGGATTCCACGAGGTGGTCGTCAACGGCACCGACGGCTACGCGGTGATCTACGCGGCCGGCTGGACCTCGCTGACCGTGCTCGCCGGCCCCGATGTGAACGTAGGCCGCCTGCACCTGGAATCCCGCCCGGTGGCCCGCGCGATCGCCGACCACCTGAAGCCTGCCGTGGACGAACCCGGCACGGACCGGATCACCGATACCGGATGAATCACCGAAAACAAAGAGAAGAAAAGGAAAAAGAATCGCCATGGCCAATATGGATCTGGCATTGAAGGACATGATGACCATCGACGGCGCCGTCGGCGCCGCGGTCGTCGACTACGGCAGCGGTATGGCGCTGGGCATGCTCGGCAGCTCCAAGACGCTGGACCTCCAGGTCGCCGCGGCCGGTAACACCGAGGTGGTCCGGGCCAAGATGCGCACCATCGATCAGCTCGGCCTGAAAGAGGAGATCGAGGACATCCTGATCACCCTCTCCGCCCAATACCACATCATCCGCCCGATGACCGGCCGCAAATCCAAGGGCCTGTTCCTCTACCTCGCCCTGGACCGCGGCCGCGCGAATCTCGCGATGGCCCGCCACCGCCTCAAGACCATCGAAGAGGAACTGGAGGTGTAACACGGCCGCACGACGACCGAGTCGCACCGCATATGCCCGGCATATCCGGGAAATACGAGCACGACGGCCGGTGCCGGAATTCACACCGGCACCGTTCCGGAATTACCCGGAACACCCCGCCGCCGTACCGTTCGATCGAGTGCCGAGTGTGGGACTCGAACCCACACGTCCGTGAGGACAACGGTTTTTGAGATTGTCGCTCTCGACGTTTGCGTTCGTTGGCAGATATCGGACGAGAACGGGATACCGGCGCTGACCTGCGGACTTCATTGATGGGTTCGCTGGTCGGCGTGGGCCTCGTTGTCCACCGCTGCGGCCGCACTGCGGAACGGACGTTCAGCGACGTCGGGTATCAGTCTCCAACGATCACAAGGTGGAGCAGGTCGACGACGAAGCTGTGCAGCGTGCCGAGCTCCGCTCCGAGTTGGTCACGTGTCGGTCGGCTGGTGTTGCCGTGCACGAGCTTGCCCCGTGTCTTGTATGCCTCCCTGAAGAAGGTTGATGGATCGACACCGCCATATTCTCGGTCCTTCAACCTGGATGCCAGCTTGCTTCCGGCTTCTGTGATCGACTCTCTTTTGCCGGATCCGATGTGTTGAACGATGAGCTTGCGCTCTTCGTCGCTGAGGTCGAGATCGTCGGCGTGACGTTGGAGTGTGTCGAGCGCTGTGCGGACAACGGAGGACTGCTTCGCCGGTTCGAGAAGGGCTTCGATGGCAGTGGTCAGCGAGATGTATTTCGTTTCAGGGTTCGGATCGAACCTTGAATCGTGTAGCAGAGTAAGCGCCAGAGTTTCCCGAGCGGTCATCTTTGAGGCTGTCTCCTTAACTGCGTGGATCGCGTTGAGAAGCTCGGATGACGAGCGTCCGACAGTTATATCGGCTGTGAAGGAGACAAATGATGACGACGGGTTGGAGCTCTCGGGGTAGACGAGCAGTCCGTGGTGATCTTTCAGGTAAACCGGGTCATCCGGCAGGAAGTCTGTCTGGCCAAGCGGTATTCGAGATGGGGTCGACTTGTCCTCGTCACCCAGGTTGATACCGATGTGGCGGTCTGAGCAGGCAAGCAGTAGGCATCTCCGCCAGCTCTTTCCGGCCTGCAAGGCGTCGTCCCGCGTCGGGTAGGGGCCGCCTGTCAGAAGGAATTCTGTCGCCTCCGAGAACGGCGTGTCGTCGCTCGAAGGGCTCAAGGTCACGGCGACCCCCGACTCAGAGAACAGCTCGATCTTCGCGCTCTCGGCAGCGATGGATTCGCCTGGGGACAGAGTCACTGTGTTACGGAAGCGGAACGTCGTGGTCACGCGCCGTAGCCTTCCACGTCTTCGTCCGTCCGGCTGACTTTCCTTCTCCCTCATCCTCATACTTGCCGCCCTCAGCGGAGCTCGGTCGTGTCAAGGATGCGCAGCACCGCGTAGCGGACACCGAAGATGGTCCTTTACTCGGGCGAGTGGAGCGAGACGATTACGGCATGAGGAAGTGGGACCCCTGCACCGCGGTTCTGCCGACCGGACTACAGCCAGGCCGACAGCTGGTGCCAGCGGATCGGATTCGAGGTCGCGGGAGAGCAAGTCGGGTACGGCTCCGGGAACGACCACACTGCTTCGTCGTAGCAGAAGTGAGCGATTCAGAGACGGGGCGGAACGGCCTGAAGGGCTGCCGCCGACGCGCCGGGCCGCCAGAGCGCAGCTTGCGGAGCGACGGCGAGCCCGGTTGCGTGGCGGCGGCGGCCCGTAGGGCCGTCGCCTCTTGAACCTATACAGCGAAATTCGGCAACGCTCGTAGTCCACCGCTGTCGTGGTTCGACTGATGAGGCTGCTGCAACACCTAAGGCAAGAAACTGATCGCGGCGGGTACCGTGGCGGCATGATTTCGGCCGTCGTGTTCGACGTTGGCGAGACTCTGGTTGATGAGACGCGCGAGTACGGTACCTGGGCGGACTGGCTCGGTGTGCCGCGCCACACGTTCACGGCGGTCTTCGGCGCCATGATCGCGACCGGCGGGAGCTACCTCGACACCTTCCAGGTATTCAGGCCGGGGTTCGACCTGGGGAAGGAGAGGCAGGCTCGGGCCGATGCCGGCCAACCGGAGTCCTACAGTGAGGACGACCTGTACCCCGACGTACGCCCTGCGCTGTCGGATCTACAGCGCCAAGGCATTTGGGTCGGCATAGTCGGCAACCAGACAGTGCGCTCCGGCCGTATCCTGCGCAGCCTGAACCTGCCCACCGACTTCATCGCGACCTCTGACGATTGGGGTGTCGAGAAGCCGTCCGCGGAGTTCTTCGCGAAGGTCGTGGAGGCCGCACCGGTACCTGCGGGCGAAATCGTCTATGTCGGTGACCGGATCGATAACGATGTGGCGCCGGCCAAGAAGGCCGGTATGCGCACGGCCTATCTCCAGCGCGGGCCGTGGGGGTGGATACTCCGTGGCAAAGAAGAGGTCTTGGACCTGTCTGATTGGAAGATCAGCGATCTCGGCGAGCTGCCGGGAATCGTTGCAGCGGAGAATAGTTGGGCTAACGGACCGGCGAACTGACCGTAGTGTATCGGGTTTGGCTGAAGATGCCGCGGGCCTTCGGACACGGTCTCACCGGCTCAGGATGTCATCGCGCTGTACAGCTCGTCCATCGAGCTGATGATCGCCGCCGGTCCCTGGACAGCGAGCTTGTCTGCTTTGCCTGGCTTGTTGGCGAATGCGATCACGGGGACCGAGGCGGCGTGTCCTGCCACGATGTCGGTCACCGAATCACCGACGAAGATGCACTCATCGGGTGCCGCTTGAAGCTGGCGCATCGCCGCGTGCAGCAAGTACGGATGCGGCTTGAGGTGCGATAGGTTGGCGTCGGTGCGTGCGTAGATCCCGGCCACATGTTCAGTCATTCCGTGAGCCTTGAGGTACGCGCTGATGGCGGCCTGAGAGTTGTTGCTGACGACGGCGATTCGGCCGCGCTCATCGGCGGCCCGAATCACGTCATGCGCACCCGGAGTCGGTCGCGCAGTGCCGATGGCGTCGAGTTCGATCTTGGTGAAATACTGTTCGGTGGCATCGGCGACGGCTGGTCCGACTGTCGCGGCGAAGGCAAGAACGTCGAACGGGTCGTTGCTCTCGGAGATCTCCGGCGGAACGTCCGAATCGAGCGATGCGATGAGCCGCTCGGTGGCGGTCTTGTTGGAGATACCGGAGAAGACCGAGCATATAGGGCCGTCGAAGTCCAGCAGGAGGCAAGGCCGGTCGGATAGGTGCCTGGTCAGTGGCGTACTTGGATGTAGTCCCGGGCGAATGATCACGCGAACCGCTGCGGCGTCTGACGACTGTGTGCCGGTGATGGACGGACGATCGCTACGGACTTGTCGTCGTGCCGCTTGGAGCGCGGCTGGAGTTGCCCATCCGGATCGTGGTGCGCTTCCCATTCGTGGCAGTCGGAGAGAAAGTCGTTCAGCGCTGACGTGTCCAGCCGCGCTAGCTGCTCCCACGAAAAACCCAGCGGTGCAAGCATATTCGCCGCTCCATCGGTCGCCATGACTATCCAGCTCACGGAACTCACCGGGTCGCGGCTGACGATGGCGTGTTCTGCGGCGGTTGGGTCTGCTTCGGCAATCCAGTAACCGTCCTCACGGTTTCGCCACTGTCGCTGCCTCGATTGGAGCGCCGTGAGTAGATCGTGGTGGCGCCGGTCGTATCCGCCGCCGGCCGCCAGCCTCGCCCGGTATTCACGCGATTCGGGTAGGTCGAGTGCTGCGAGACGATTGTCGGTGAGGATGCTCTGACTCCCATCGGTCCATCCGATGACGATGGGCGTGTCGCCGAGTAGGAGAGTCTCGATTGCATCGTGACGGAGCCGGACGATTGCCACTGTGCTCGATGGTGCTGTTCCTGGACGGATCTGGAGCGCATCGGCGGTCGACTCGATGGCACTGGAGAGGATGGCTTGAAGTCCGTCGGGAGAGTTCAGGCGTTGGCGGAGTTGATCACAGAGCAGATCGACGTACCCACCGGAGGTGGGCATCATGGGGTCGTGGGCGGTGGCACCGTCCAGAACGACTACGCCACTCGTGGTGGTGGCGATCCGGTCCTCCGCGGAGCTTTCCTGGAGCTGAGCGGTGACGACGTTCATAGGACCTCGATGTAGGGGCCGACGATGAGACGGCTGTCGGTCACGGAGAAATCTGCATCGAAATCGCATTCGACGACTCCGTTGACCAGTTCGGCGGCTGGATCGAATACGGCATTGAGGTGTCCATCGAGCCAGTGCGCGACACCGAGCGAGCCTATGGAGGTGATGCCGGCGATATGAACGAGGATGCGATCCGTGTCACGGTGACGAGCAAAATATCCGATGTCGGTGCGGTTACTGCTGTCGCGCCGGTACGGTGAGCGGTGCCGCTGCCCGGTCCGGGTGTCCGTGATCCACCAGGCTTCCTCGTCCCGCTCGAATCCGAGAATCGGATCATGTTCGAGAAGCTGCCGTGCGATCGGCGCCGACTTCGGTCCGCAGATGATGACGCAATCGCCTGCTGGCGGGACGGACCGGTCGGGATCGATGGCAAAGCTGTTGTAGGCCAATGAGAGTCGCGACAGTGTTGATTCCACGGCCTGTTGGGTTGCCTGGTCGTTCGCGTCGAAGAAGGGACGTTCCCGGCCCTCTTCCAGCCCGAATCGCCTCGGGATGCCGACATTGACAGGCCCGACCCCGAAGAAGGCGCGCTCGGGCTGCGGTGCAGTCGCCCGGATTTGGCTGATCCGCCCCTTCGTGATCCCAAGCTGGTCGGCGATCTCGGTGTAGCTGAGGCCGCGATGGTGGGCTTCCTCGATCGCTGCCTTCCGTAGCCTGGCAAGCTCGGTCGCGCGCTGCTGATACACGGTCATCAGCTCAGCGGCACGTCGGCCACGACGGATCGGGTCCGGGTCGTTCCGGACCTCGTCGAAGTCATCAGCAGTCGACACGCAACTGAGTTTAGAGGCCCTTGACTGGACTGGATGCAAGGCGTACCTTCGATTTATCCCCCCTAAACCAGACGGCCAACGACCCATCCGGCGAGTTTATGGGGGGTAAACAACACGGAGGAGGGCTCGATGGCTTTGAAGGATGCACGGTCTGGGACGGCGCCGGCGGGGGAGGATCGGGTGGAGCGGGGGACTGGGGAGTCGTCCGGGCCTGCTGCTGGGGGTGAGCGGGATGATGCGAGTGTCATGGATCGGCTGGATATCTTGTGTGCTCGATTGGATGCGCTCGAGGACCGGGTCAACGATGTCGAGCGGACTCGATCGCGGTGAGGCGGGCCTCGAAAGTGTCGAGACGGTTCATGATCGCGTCGAGTTGTTGGAGCACGACAGGGTTGGTCGGGATGCCGGATTCGCTGGTGTCGTCTGCGGGACGGCTGCGATAGAAGGTGCCGCGGCCCTGCCAGGAAACGATCAGACCCTCGTTGCGAAGCACGTCTATGGCGGAACGCACGGTTTCCCTGGCGACTCCCCACTCCTCGGACACTTTCGGCACAGACGGAAGTTGCACACCCGGCTGGTAGGCGCGGCGTAGCTCATCGGCGATGCGCAAGTAGACGGGCCGGGGGTCGTCAGGGTCCATCAGTCGGTCTGTCATGAAAACTAGTTTACTCATATGTTCTAGACAATCTCAGCAACCCAGTAGGCGGTTGGTTACAGCCGATTTGCGGCCTAACCCATGTTGACTAGGTAACCTAGGGTATCAATGTTCGGATGCGGGACCGCCACTCACACGGAGACGTTATGTTCGGCCTTCCACCGTCCAACCATGCAGCAATACCCAATGACCGGATGACCGATGGTTCGGCTCATCAGGTGATGCAATCGCATCTCGAGTGCTCGATCGAGGATTGCGCCGCCAAGGCACAGGCCCATCGGCATCTGGTCTCCGCCGGGAAGCTCGTGCCCGCCACCGGCCCGCACTTCGGCTACTGACAGCGGGAAATATGTTGAACAGCAGCGAGTCTCACCGTGCCCCGAAGTGCAACGCGATGACCGTCGTGGAACAGCATGCCGTCATGAACGATCCGGCCCATGGCCGGTGCACCTACGAGACGTGCGAGTTGTGGCGGTATTGCTGGCTGAACCTCCGCGCTCTCGGTCATGCGCATCCGCAGGAGACCCCCGAGCGTTGCCCGCAGTGCCGCGCCGATGCGCGTACCCGATGATTTCCCGGCCAGCGTAAGGATTCAGGGCCGCTGTGCCGGGGGGAAGAGGTAGCCCCCGGTATTCGGCTGTGCTCGGGGCGGGGGCTACCACCCTTCCATCCACGTCCAGGAGAACAACAGTGACCGACGACCAGGCGCCGACGCGCCTGATACTGATCCGCCACGGTGAAGCGCACGCCAACGTCGACGACGTCGCCGCGGGTGCCCGTACGTGCCGTGGACTGACCGACCGGGGACGCGAGCAATCTGACAGGCTCGCCAAGTATTTTGCCGGTCAACAGGATTGCCCTATCGCTGCGGTGTACAGCAGTACCGCCGCCCGCGCGAGGCAGACCGGGGAAATTCTCGCCGCTGCTCTCGATCAGCCGGTGTTTCCCGCACTGTCGGCACCGAACTACGGCAGGGGTGAGGGCCGGCCGTGGCCGGAGATCATCGCCGGACTCGGCTGTGCTCCGGCCTTGCGCCCGGACCAGCCCATTGCCCCCGGTGCCGAACCGTGGACGACGTATCAGCGTCGTACCGGCCATGATCTGGCCGACTTGATGCGCCGCTATGCCGGTGAAACCGTCGTGGTGGTCGCCCACCGGGAGACTGTCATCGCCGCGTCGATGAACTTCCTGTCCTTGCTGCCCTGGGCGCGCGCGGATGTCACGTTCGCCGTGGACTACACCGGCGTCACCATCTGGCAGCACGAGCCGTTGCGCCACACGAACCCCCGCGATGATCACCGTCGATGGAAGCTCGTGCGTCACAACGATACTCGACATCTCGACTGACCTTTCACGCTTCCCGGTCCGCACCCTCTTGCACACCAGCGCGGACCGGGAACCCGGAGAGAGGGCGATTTTCCGGACCCGGCCACGCGAACCGGACGCAGACCCGGTCCGCACCGGAAACCGAACTCTCTCACCGGAACCCCTGCCCTACACACCGTTTCCCGTCCGGCAGGGGCGATTGAAGCCCCGGCGGTACCCGGCCCTTATGGTGCCGCCCTTCACCCAGCCGGGTACCGCCGGGGTGATCCACCCATGATCCATCGCTCCAGAGGAAAATCGTTGACCGCTCTACCGATCGCCGCCCTCGTGATCTGCGCACACACCGACGTCGGCCAGGCACACCGGCTGTGGCGTGAACACCGCGCCTGCACCACGTACACCTGTGTCGTCAAACGCGCCGCTCTCCAAATCCTCACCCTCGCGGGCAAGGTCGTCCCGCCGGCCTCGAGCCTGTACGAGCGTGCCGCCCGCCGGGGCATCCCTGTTCCCGGACCGTACGAACCGTCCGCGCCGATGCTCACCTTGGGCACCGCGGAATTACTCGCCATGCTGGAAGGACTCGCCCGCGTATGACCAGCCCGCCCCCTGCCGCCGGACCCGCGGCGGCCCGGATGTTCTTCGGTTTCACCGTCGCCGGGGAAAGCTCACCGATGCCTCTGCATGCTGTGGCTGCCGACAGTTACCGGCCGTGCAGCAGCCCGGAGTGTGCCGGCGACCGTGACGAGGACTTCCACACCGTCACCGTCTACACCCTCACCGAACCGGTACTCCCGTGGTGGACCACCGTCGAAATCCACCTCTGTCAGACCGGGCACGCCTTGATCGTCGCCCGCCCCACCGCCGCTGAACTCCGGCCCGTCCCACCACCGGCCGAGACCGACTGCGGAGGCGATGGCGCGCGGATGTTCGAGGTCGTCAGTGCCGACGGACGGTACCGCAGTGTCCTGGACACGATCGAGACCGACAACGGGTACGACTGTCAGATCTGCCGCCGGCCCTGGGGTATGGCCTGGTACGAACTGTCCGAGGAAGTTCGTGCCGTCATCCCGGAGTGGTTCACCAACTGGTTGTCGCTGGAACTTCACTGGTGCGACGGCTGCGGGCACGGCCAGATCAAACACCACAGCTTCATCTGCATGGCCGCGTCCGCCCCGCCGGCGGTCGACCGGTAGACGCGCCCATGACCACCACTGTCGCTGTCCTGCACGACAATCACATGTCCTACCTGCATCGCCGCGCCGCTGCACTGCTGCTGCAACTGGCCGAACACCCGCTCGAGGACGGGTGGGCGCTGCTGCGGGAGGAACCCGCCGCCGTGGTCCACATCGCTGCCATGGCTCTCCAGGCCACCGCCACGGAACTGGCGCAGCAGCAGAACACGAGCATTCTCGCCGTTCTCGAACGCAGCGGTGTCCGTGTCTGCGCGAACGACGCGTGCGAGCACGGCCTCGCCACCGCGGATACGGTCGTGATCGCCACCCACGTGTAGAACGTTCCGCACTGACCAGTCCGTCCGCGGTGCCGCGAACGGCGGAACCCCGATGCCACGATCGAGCAGTCCCCTCGAGGCATCGGGGTTCGTGCTGTCTGTTCCCGCTGATGGCCGGGTTCGGCGACTCCGATCGTGAGTCGCGGGAGTTGCGCCGGTTCTATGTCATGCGGTGTCTGGTGCGCCGCGTTCGAGGCGTTGTTCGACGGTGGCGAGCCGGTCCTCGATGCTGCTGAGCCGAGCGAGGACGGCGGTCAGCTGTCGCGCTATCGGATCGTCGGCCGGATCGGTGTCGGGGCGGGCCTGATAAAAGGTTCCCTTGCCTCGCCAGGAGACGACGAGTCCTTCCGAGCGCAGTACCTCGACGGCGGAACGGATTGTCTCCCTGGCCACTCCCCAGGTTTCGGCCAGTGCCGGCATCGACGGCAGTTGCTTGCCCGGTTCGTAGGCGAGGCGAAGCGAGTCGGCGATCCGCAGGTACACGGGCCTCGGGTCGACGCTGGGTGGCCGGTCTGCCATGCCCTGACCCTATCAGACTATGTTACCTAGTAGCTACCAGTCTTCTATCTACTACCTAGACAAGACTAGATAACTATCGTAATCTAGTCCTGCCGGTGGGTCCGGTGCTCGACTAGACGGAGGTAGAGGACATGGCGATCAAGAAGGGCTATCAGTTCCCGATCGGGTTCGGTGAGGCGTTCCCTCAGGGCCTGGTGGGGGTGGGGGAGATCTCGGCGATGACGAAGTACAACCCGATCCCGGGTGCGGTGGCGGAGCAGATGTTCGACATCGATCCGAAGACGGGGGAGGGGACCGGTTTGCCGTTGTGGAAGATGACGGTGACCGACCCGCATCAGGACAAGGCGAAGCGAGCGTCGTTCGAGATCGTGTTCGTCGCGCAGGTGCAGCCGGTGCCGGCGACACAGGAGATCGTGCCGGGTACCGGGATGCGGATGATCGAGCTGGAGGGGTTGACCGCCGAGCCGAAGGTGATGGGACAGGGCGAATTCAAGTACCTGGGTTTCCAGTACCGGGCGACGGGGATCAAGGGCGACACCTCGGGCGCGCAGCGACCGGCGACCGGGAAGGCTGCGTGATCGTCATGTCGTGGATGTCGCTGCATGCCAACGGGTTCGAGGGTGTGGAGGCGGAGTATTCGCCGACGCACGGCACCGACTACGGGGCGCAGATTCCCGCGTACGTGCTGGTGAAGATCGGTGACCATCACGCCTCGCTCGGATTGAAGATCGAGGACGCGCGGGTCCTGTCGGCGTCGCTGGCCCGGATTCTGATGCTGCACGACTCGGTGGAAGACCTGGCCGCCGAATTGTCGGCCGACGACGTGTCCGAGCCGTCGCCGAAGGTGGCGTGAGTGTCATGAATCAGAAGGCGATGCGGTGGGCGCGGGCGTTCGCGGTCCTGGTGATCGTCGGTGTCGGCGCCGCCGCATTCCGCCTGTCCTTCTCCACCCTGCGCGACCTGGCGGCACTCGCGCACGTCCCGGCCTCGGATGCCTGGTTGCTGCCGTTGATCATCGACGGCACCATCGTCCAGGCCACTGCCGCGGTCCTGGTGCTGGCCAAGTCGACGGAGCGCCGCTGGTTCACCGGGGTTCTGGTGGTGGGTGCGGTGGTGTCGGTGGCCGGTAACAGCCTCCACGCCATCGCCAACGGCCACGAA
Source organism: Nocardia sp. alder85J (assembly GCF_020176955.2). Lineage (GTDB taxonomy): Bacteria > Actinomycetota > Actinomycetes > Mycobacteriales > Mycobacteriaceae > Nocardia. The sequence goes on along the minus strand of NZ_JAIUCZ020000005.1, from coordinate 523,343 downwards.
CTCCCCGCCTGGGCGTGTGCGGTGGTGGCGGCTATCGCCCCGGTCGGCCTGCTGGTCGATACGCACGGCCTGGCGCTGCTGCTGCGCACCACGACCCGAACTCCGGAACCGGTCATCGCATCCGAACCCGTGGATGAGACTGCACCGGAACCGATTCCGGCCCTCGAACCGACTGCCCCGGTGCCTGGGGTGGTCCCTGCTCCGGTGCGTCGTCGCCCGGTGCCGGTGGTGCGACCGGTATTGCCGTCAGCGGCCACGTCTCTCTGCGAGTAACTGCACGCGGTCGCTGGATCGCGAAGTCATCCAATCTGTTTCGTCTCGATCTTGTGCACCCTGAGGAGGGGTGATGTCTGAGCCTGCGCGTTTTTCTCCCGGTCCCGGCGCCCTGCCGAACATCGCGACCGGAATCGGGGTGGTGGTGATCGCTGCCGGGGTCGGCCTGGCCCTGGCCTCCCACCACACCACCCCCACTGTCCCGCACCCGCAGTCCACCTCGGCCCCGGCCCCGGCTGCGGTGGTGTCCGCCTCGCCGAGTGATCCCACGGTGCCCGACCCGGTTTCGTCGTCGACGGCCGTGGTGGGTCCGGGGTGCTGGATGTTCTGTGGTGAACCTGCGTTGCCGCCGGCGGATTCGTCGGGCTGCCGCTTGTTCTGCGACCCGTCCCGCCCGGCCGGGGACGGTGCCCGGTGATCCCCGCGGCGGAACTGGCCCCGGTGTTGATCTCCGGGGGTGCAGCGCTGGTGCTGGGTGCCCGGATGCTGCGCTGGTCCCGCACACCCACCACGGCGGCCCCGACGGTGGCGGAGATCCTCGCCGATGCCCCTACCGAACTGCGGACCGCGGTGTTGTGTTTCTACGACCCGGCGCAGGAATGGGTGATGTGGAAGTCCCTGGATCTGGGGTCGGTGGAGGACGGGTTCCCGCACGTCGTGGATGCCGTCTACACCGGTCACGGCCTGGATGTGGAGGTCCAGATCCGGGGTGGCCAGCACTTGAAGACCTGGACCGCCCCGGACACCCTCGACGCGTTGGCCCAGTACATCGGTGTCCCGGAAGTCACGGCGACACAGGGGTTTCCAGGGTTCGTTCGTCTCCAGGTCCGCGTGTTCGACACTCTCGCTGCCCCGGCCTCGGCGCCGCGGGTGGTCGGTGATGGTGTGGACCTGGAGGCGGTCCCGGCGGGTGTGTTCGAAGACGGCGACACCTGGACGGTCCCGATCCAGGGCCGGCACGTCCTGCTCGGTGGCCGCACCGGGTCCGGCAAGTCGGGGGTGCTGTGGTCGCTGGTCAACGGCATGGGTCCGGCGATCCGCTCCGGTCGTGTCGAGCTGCGGGTGATCGACCCCAAGGGCGGCATGGAACTCGGCTTCCTGGAACCGGTGTGCACCCGGTTCTCCTGCACCACACCGGAGGAGATGATCGGCCAGTTGGAGGAGACCGTCTCGGATATGCAGGAGGCCGCCCGGCGGTATCGCGGTGACCGGGTCCGCAAACCGGTTCCGACGCCGGACAACCCGCTGGTGGTCACGATCATCGATGAGGCCGCCACCTTGTCGGCGTTCACCGAACCGGAGATGCAACGCCGGTTCCAGCGCGCGCACGGCCTGCTGCTTTCGCAGGGCCGCGCACCACTGTTTTCGGTGATCGAGACGGTGATCGACCCGAGCAAGGAGAACGTGCCGCAACGGCAGTTGCTGCCGTATCGGATCGGGCTGGCGATGGACGAACCGACCCAGGTCGCCATGATCCACGGCCAGGGCGCCCGCGACCGTGGCTCCTATTGCGACCGGATTCCGCACACCACACCGGGTGTCTGTTTCGTGCAGGAGGACGGTACCGCTGGGTTCCGGCGTGCTCGGGCGTTCCTGGTCACCGATGACGACGTGGATCGCATCGTCGCCGCATACAAACCGGTCCCGCGGCCGGTCAACCTCGCCGACTTCGAGAACGGAACCGCCGCATGAGCATCACCGACTATCTCGCGTACGTCGCCGATGCCGACCTCGATGACCGGATCTGGTTGCGGCAGTGGACCGAACGCCGCGGCCTGGCCGGCGTGGAATGCCCCGACGAGCCGGAACCGTGACCGACATGACCAGCAACGATGATCCGAATTCTCCGAAATCTGCTGCCTCACAAGTAAATCCGATCGTGCAAGCGGCGGCCGACCAGGTGCGCCGGGCGAAGGATCGGACCGCACGCGAGAAGACGAAAACTCTGCCGCGGTCTGCTCGCCGTGATCAACAGTCCTTGTTCGATATTCCGGGGGTGACCGAATGACCACCGTCAACTCTGATCTTCATGTCCGTGTCGAGCCGACCCGCAACAGCCCGCACGCTGTGGAAGTCGTCGGCGCCGGGTTCCTCGGCCTGGCAACCGTCGTCGGCACGCTGGTCTGCTGGGCGGTGCTGTTCCCGATGCTGTCGCTGCCGGTGGCTGCGGCGGTGGTGGCGGAAGTGGTGTGGGGATGGCCGGCCGCTGCCGCGGTGGTCGGCGTGTCCACTGCGGGGCTCATCTTCTGGCGCTGGACGCGGCCGGAGATGTTCCGGCGGTGGGTGACCGGCCGCGCCCGGACCCGGTTCCTCGTCTGGTGGCGTTACCGCCGCCGATGGAACACCCACCTGCACGCCTGCGGATTGACCATCGAACATGCCGGGATTGCGAGAGTGCCTGTCCTGCAACAGACCACGATCGCCACGGCGGTGGATGTGCTGCGGGTGCGGATGCTGCCCGGCCAGTGCCCGGCCGACTACGAGAACCGCGTCGAGCACCTCGCACACGCCTTCGGCGCCACCGAATGCCGGGCCACGATCACCGGCCCCGCACTGGTGCAGCTGGTGATGCGCCGCGGGGACACCCTCGCCAACCCGACCCGGATACCACCTGTCGGCCTGGACCTCACCGGCGGCGACCAGGAAGGAACGGCTGTATGACCCACCCTTCGGATACGAACGTCGCGGTCTCCGGCGACACCGAAGACCCTGCTTCGGCGTCGGGAGACCGGGTGACAGCGGCCCAGCGGCGGGCCATGCCGAACATCGTCGAGATCGCCCAGGCCGCCGCCGAGAAGTTCGAGGTGTGCAAGCGGCCGATCCCGATGCGAGGCTTCCGCCCTGAATCCGGTGAATCGAAATACATTGCGGCAGCGTGCAAGACGACACGAGCATCGGATTGCCCGGCCTGCGCGAAGAAGGCCAAGGCGCTGCGGGTGACCCAGTGCAACGAGGGCTGGCACATGCTCACCGAACCCGATGACGCACATCGGCCGCCGACTGAGCACCAGATCGAATTGTTGACCGCACGGGCGGACCTGCTCGCCGAATACAAGACGGCTCGCGCCGCTGACGATGAGGAGACCGCGCAGGGATTCCGGGAGGTCATCGCGGATCTCGACCGGGAACTCCGGGAGTCGGGGTTGCGGGGCCGTATCCCCGGTATCGACGCGCAGTCGAAGCCTCGGTCTGTGAAGTCGACACGCCGCCGGCAGGACTTCCCGAACCTGCCCCGGAAGAAGGTCTCGAAGGAGACGATCGGCCGGACGTATGCAGGCAAATACCAGCCGTCGACGTTCCTGACCGCCACCCTCGACTCCTACGGCCGCTGCCACACCGACGGTGCTGTCAACAAACAGGGCCAGGTGTGCGGGGACGGTTCGCCGGTGGACCCGGACACCTACGACTACCGGCGGGCTGCCCGGGACGCGATCTTCTTCCCGATGCTGTTCGACCGCACCATGCAGAACTGGCGGCGGGTCACCGGCCGGGATGTCCAGTACTTCGCGACGGTCGAACCGCAACGCCGCGGCGCCCCGCACGCGCACATCGCTGCCCGCGGCACGGACCCGCATGCGGTGATCGCGGAGTTGCTGGCGGGGACATATCACCAGCTGTGGTGGCCGCACTTCGACCACGAGGTCTACACCGATGACCGGATGCCGGTCTGGGACCACCAGGCGGACGGGTTCGTGGACCCGGACACCGGCCACGCCCTGACCACCTTCGACCACGCCAAAGCCGTGATGGACTCGGTCGACGAGGTGGAACCGGCGCACGTGATCCGCTGGGGTGTCCAAACCAAAACCGTCGACATCGACGGCGCTGACCTCGACGCAGAGGGCGAACGGGGTCCGGTGCGGCCGAACAAGGCCAAGGGCGTGCTCGGCGGCACCAAGGACGCCAACCGGCTGATCGGCTACCTGACCAAATACCTCACGAAGTCCATCGGGGAAGTGCTGGAGGCACCCAACGAGCGGACCCGCCGGCACTACGACCGGTTGCACGCGGAGTTGCAGCGCACCCCCTGCTCCCCGGCGTGTGCGGTGTGGCTGCGGTACGGCATCGCGCCGAAGAACGCGACCGCGAAGACCCAGCCCGGCCGATGCAAGGGCAAAGCACACCGCCGGGACACCCTCGGCCTACGGGGACGGCGGGTGCTGGTGTCGCGGCGCTGGAGCAACAAGACACTCCCGGATCACAAGGCCGACCGCATCGAATTCGTCCGCCGGGTCCTGGCCGCCGTCGGCAAGGCCAAGCAACAGCAGTCGCAGGGCTGGATCGTCCGCCTGACCGACACGTCGGACCCGGACGTGCCCACGCGCGAGCACCTCATTTTCTCGGCAATCGCGCAACGGTCGGTGTGGCAGAACGACTACAACGAGGCGCTCGGGCTCATCGGTCCGCCTGGGGCGCAACAAGTTCCGGATATGCCGGTCGCGGCGTAGGGAGGAGAGCCGGACATGGGCGAGGAAGAGTATCTACGGGCGAAGGGCTGCGAGGCGTTGACGGGGATTCCGGAGGCTACCTGGCGGTGGTGGGCGCATATCGGGTACGGCCCGGAGAGTTTCAAGCTGGGGCCGCGGCGGCGGGTGTGGAAGCGGTCGGCAGTGCTGGCGTGGATCACCGAGCAGGAACGCACCACGGTCCGCGGCGGGAAGGTGGCGTGATGTCGGCGCGCAGGAATCCCCGTGCGGGAGTGGAAGATCGCTGGCACAAGACCGTCACCGTGGCCGACCCGGTCACCGGCGCCAAGACACGCAAGCGGGTGAAGTCCGAGTTGTTCGGCAAGGGCAAGCGGTGGCGTGCTCGGTATGTGGACCCCAACGGGGTGGAGCGGGCACGGTCGTTCGCGACGAAGGCAGAAGCTCAGAAGTTCCTCGATGGCGACGTGACCACGAAGGTGGTCACCGGTACCTGGGTGGACCCGGATCGCAGTGGCGTGCTGTTCTCGGTGGTCGCCGAGAAGTGGTACAGCACGAAGAAGGGTTGCAAGCCGAAGACCGTCGCCGGTTACCGGTCTCTGCTGGACACGCTCGTGATCCCGCGGTGGGGGAGTGTCGCGCTGCGGGATATCGAGTGGGAAGACATTCAGGAGTGGGTGGTCACCCTGTCGACTTCGGGCAGTATCCGGTTCGAGGGTCGTGGGTTGTCGGCGTCGCGGGTGGTGCAGGCGTATCAGGTGCTCGGGCGGGTGCTGCGGTACGCGGTGAAGGCCAAACGGCTGGCGGTGAATCCGGCCGAAGACGTCGACCTGCCCGCGGTGAACTCGGGCGAGCGCCGGTACCTCACTCATGTGGAAGTCCTGCGGCTGGCGATGGCGGCCGGCCGGTTCCGTCCGCTGGTGCTCACCCTGGCGTACACCGGCATCCGGTTCGGCGAGGCCACGGCCCTGCGGGTGGACAGCGTCGACCAGGGGAAGCGGCGGCTGTGGATCACTCGTTCGGCAACCGGGGTGACGGGGGAGGGGGTGGTGGAGTCCGACACGAAGAACCACTCCTCGCGGGCTGTGCCGGTGCCGGGGATTCTCGCCAAGGAACTCGGCAGTTTGCTGGAGGGCCGCGGCGCGGATTCGCTGGTGTTCCCCTCGCATAAGGGTGGTCACCTCACGTCGACCGAGTTCCGGTGGGTATTCGACCAGGCCGCGGAATCGGCGGGATTGTCCGGAGTCGTACCGCATGGTCTTCGTCATACCGCGGCGTCGCTGGCGATCAGTGCCGGCGCCAATATCAAGGTCATTCAGCGGATGCTCGGGCACAAGACGGCGACTTTGACGCTGGACCTCTACGGCCACCTGTTCTCGGATGATCTCGACCCGGTCGCGGATGCAATGGATGCCGGTGCACGTGCAGCTGCGGACCAATTGCGGACTGCCTGAATTACCGGGAGTGAAGGGAATTGGAAAATGCCTGGTCAAAGGAGTGCCGAGTGTGGGACTCGAACCCACACGTCCGTGAGGACAACGGTTTTTGAGACCGTCGCGTCTGCCTGTTCCGCCAACTCGGCGCACTGGTCGCACATCATAGCCCGACGCCGGCCGGGAAACCGAATCGGTGTGATGCCGATTGGTCGGTGCAGGGTAGATGGGGTTGGTGCGGAGTTCACCGGTACGCTTTAGCTACTCGGGTGTGCCGGTGCGGTGAGGGGTGGCGTCGTTGCCGGTACTGCGTCGAGTATCGGCATCGGAGACATGAGGGGTCTATCTATGGGAACGACAGCAGGGGGCGCCAACAAGGACGCCCCCGGGGCCGCCGCCGCGAAGCGGGTGGTGGTGGCCGAGGACGAGGCGCTGATCCGGATGGACCTGGTGGAGATGCTCTCCGAGGAGGGCTATCAGGTGGTGGGTGAGGCCGGCGACGGTCAGCAGGCGGTGGATCTGGCCGAGGAGTTGCGGCCCGATCTGGTGATCATGGACGTGAAGATGCCCCGCCGGGACGGGATCGACGCCGCGGCCGAGATCGCGTCGAAACGGCTTGCGCCGGTGGTGATCCTGACCGCCTTCAGTCAGCGCGACCTGGTGGAGCGGGCCCGTGATGCGGGTGCGATGGCCTATCTGGTCAAGCCGTTCACGAAATCGGATCTGGTGCCGGCCATCGAACTGGCGGCGAGCCGCTTCCACGAGATCACCGCGCTGGAGAGCGAGGTGGCGAATCTCTCGGAGCGCCTGGAGACCCGGAAACTGGTCGAGCGCGCCAAGGGTGTGCTGATGCAGACCCAGGGCCTGTCCGAACCGCAGGCATTCAAGTGGATTCAGCGCACTGCCATGGACCGGCGTACGACCATGAAGGCCGTTGCCGAGGTGGTGCTGGAGAATTTGGCGCCGAAGTCGTAGCGGCACGTCGTCGCTATTCGCGCACAACCGAATTGCCACGGGTTTACGCGGACGCAACACAGCACGGAGTTTATCGAGTCCGAACGTCACAGGGATGACTCGATTGTGATGCAGAGCTAACGTCGCGACGCTATGTTCTGAGCCTGGGCCGACGTGATCGGCCCCCTCTCGGTAAGCCGGGGGGAGCGCAGAACGTAGAGGTGAAACGTGCTTAGCTCGACATGGCGCGGTCGGACCACGCGAGGCTTGTTGGCTCTCGGTGCGGCTGCCGTCCTGGTGCTCACGGGGTGCAGTTCGAAGACGACGACGAGCAGTGGCGGTTCGGAGACCTCCGGCTCGAGCGGCGCCGGTGCCCTCTCCATCCAGCCCGTCACTCAGGTCGACTCGAACGGTAAACCGGTGGCCGCGACCGATACCGCGAAGGCCGCCGACCCGGCCGACACCGGCAAGGCCACCTGCCCGGCCGGGACCACCCTCGCCTTCGCCGGCGCCCTGACCGGTTCCAACGCCGCCCTCGGCATCAACATCGCCGACGGCGCGAAGCTGGCGCTGGATCAGCACAACAAGGCCAACCCCGGCTGCAAGATCGAGCTGAAGACCTTCGACACCGAGGGCGATCCGCAGAAGGCGACCGGCGTGATCCCGCAGATTGTCGCCGACAAGTCGGTCATCGGCCTGATCGGCCCGGCGTTCTCCGGTGAGACCAAGGCGACGGGCAAGATCCTCAGCGACGGCGGCCTGGTCTCGGTGACCGCGTCGGCCACCAACGCCACGCTCACCCAGAACGGCTGGACCTCCTTCTTCCGTGGCCTGGCGAACGACGACGTGCAGGGCCCCTCGGTGGCCAAGTACCTGGTCGGCAGCGCTGGTTACAAGAAGGTCTGTGTCGTCCAGGACAACAGCGACTACGGCACCGGCCTGGCCAAGAGCGTCACCGAGGGCCTGGGCGCCGCGGCCGATCCGGCCTGCGCGGCCAGCGTGAAGGCCGGTGACAAGGACTTCTCCGCGACCGTCACCAAGATCGCCGCGGCGAATCCGGACGCGGTCTTCTACTCCGGCTACTACGCCGAGGGCGCGCCGTTCGCGGCGCAGCTGAAGTCCGGTGGCGTGAAGGCCGTCTTCGTCGGCCCCGACGGCGTCAACGATCCGGAGTTCGTGAAGCAGGCCGGTAGCGCCGCCAAGGGCGCGACCCTGACCTGCCCCTGTGGTCCGGCGCCGGACAAGTTCGCCAAGGACTACACCGCGTTCAACAACCAGGCCCCGGGCGTGTACTCGGTGGAGGCGTACGACATCGCCACGATCCTCGCCAAGGGCATCGACGCGGGCAAGCTGACCCGTCCCGACCTGCTCGACTACGTGAAGAACTACGAGGGCGACGGTCTGGGCCGCCATTACAAGTGGAATGCCAACGGTGAGCTGTCCAGCGCGCTGATCTGGATCTACACGGTCAAGTAACCGCCGAACGCCGGTCGCAGCACGTGCGGGGCGGCTCGCCCGTCCCCGCACGTGCTGTTTTCGTGGCTGCACCACTGATGAGGGCGAAACACGTATGACGACAACAACTTGGGCCGACTCGGTACACCTCGTCGGCGCCTCGATCGGCTTCGACTATCAGGCCGTGTTCGACAACTTCTGGCGGCTGACCGTCGACGGAGTGGCCTACGGATCCATCTACGCGCTCGTGGCGGTGGGGTACACCCTGGTCTACGGCGTGCTGCGGCTGATCAACTTCGCCCATTCCGAGGTGTTCATGCTCGGGATGTTCGGGCAGCTGGTCGGGTTGATGATCTTCGGTTTCGCCGCGGCGCCGGACGCCTACTCCCAGGGCGTGGTGCTGACCTGTGTCTACCTGCTGCTGGCGATGATCGTCGGCATGCTGGTCTCCGGTGGCGTGGCCGTCGGACTGGAACGGGTGGCGTACCGGCCGCTGCGCAAGCGCGGTGCGCGGCCGCTGAGCTTCCTCATCACCGCGATCGGCATGTCCTTCGTGTTGCAGGAGTTCGTGCACTTCATGCTGCCGAAACTCGTTCCGTCCCTGGGTGGTCCGAACGCGCAGCAGCCGATCATCCTGATGCAGCCGACCAAGCAGTTCGGCTTCTTCGGGGCCGACATCACCAACATCACCATCCTGATCGTGGTGGCGGCCGTCGCGCTCGCGCTGAGCACCGAGATGGTGATCAACCGCACCCGGTTCGGCCGGGCCATCCGCGCGGTCGCCCAGGACCCGGACACCGCGACCCTGATGGGCGTCTCCCGGGAGCGGGTGATCGTGCTGACCTTCTTCATCGGCGGCGTGCTCGCCGGCGCCGCCGCGCTGCTGTACACGGTGAAGATCCCCAACGGCATCATCTACTCCGGCGGATTCATCCTGGGTATCAAGGCTTTCAGCGCCGCGGTGCTCGGCGGCATCGGCAACCTGCGCGGCGCGCTGCTCGGCGGGCTGATCCTCGGCGTGGTCGAGCAGTACGGGCAGATCCTGTTCGGAACCCAGTGGCGTGACGTGGTCGCGTTCCTGGTGCTGGTGCTGGTACTCATGGTGCGGCCCACCGGCATTCTCGGGGAGAGCCTCGGAAGGGCGCGGGCATGAGCGACACCCAGATATTGCCGGTCGTCCCGGAGCGGCCCGCGGGGCAGGGCCTCGGGGACACGCTGCGCACCTGGTGGGGTGGCCTCGGCCGGCCCGCACAGTGGGGCGTGGGCGTCCCGGTGCTGATCCTGCTGGCGCTGCTGCCGCTGTATCCGCCGCCGGGGATGGACACCCCGGCCTACAACTTCGGCCTGGTGATGGCGCAGGTGGCGATGTACTGCCTGGTCGCCATCGGCCTCAACGTGGTGGTCGGGCAGGCGGGCCTGCTCGACCTCGGCTACGTCGGCTTCTACGCCGTCGGCGCGTACACGGTCTCGCTGCTGACCAGTAAGAACAGTCCCTGGAACCAGACCCACGGCGGCTGGCTGGACACCAAGTGGGCCTGGCTGGCGTGCCTGCCGTTGGCCGCGCTGGTGACCGCGCTGTCGGGGCTGATCCTCGGCTCGCCGACGCTGCGCCTGCGCGGCGACTACCTGGCGATCGTGACGCTCGGTTTCGGTGAGATCGTCCGGCTGCTGGCCGACAACCTCGACGACATCACCAACGGCAGCCTGGGCCTGTCCGAGGTCGCCTATCCGCACGTCGGCGAGTCGGCGAAGAAGCCGGACGGTGTGTTCTCGGCCGGCAACGTGGGCGACCCGTCGAGTCTCAATCCGCTGGATCGCGCGGGCTACGGCACCTACTGGTACTGGCTGGGCATGGTGCTGATCGTGGTGATGCTGCTGATCGTCGGGAATCTGGAGCGCAGCCGCGTCGGCCGCGCCTGGGTGGCGATCCGGGAGGACGAGGACGCCGCCGAGATCATGGGCGTGCCGACCTTCAAGTACAAGCTGTGGGCGTTCACCATCGGGGCCGCGGTCGGCGGCGTCTCCGGAGCGATGTACGCCGGTCAGGTGCAGTTCGTGAACCCGACCCAGTTCAACGTCGTCAACTCCATGCTGTTCCTGTGCGCGGTCGTCATCGGCGGCCAGGGCAACAAGCTGGGTGTGCTGGTCGGCGCGTTCGTCATCGCCTATCTGCCGGCCCGGCTGACCTCGATGCACCTGGTGTCCGACCAGACCACCGGTTACGTGCTGCTGGCGGTGGACGTCGTGGCGTTCGTCGCGCTGCTGCTGGTGCGGCGCCGGTTCGGCGACCGGTTGCCGGTGTGGGTCCGGCGTGCGGTGATCACCGTGATCATCTTCACCGGCATCATGGCCGCCCTGCTGCTGGGCAGCGTGCTGCTGTTCCGCCCCGGCGGCGCGCAGAACCTCGGTGACCTCAAATATCTGTATTTCGGTGTGGCACTGGTGGTCATGATGATCCTGCGGCCGCAGGGCCTGTTCCCGGTGCGGCAGAAACTGCTCACCTACGGCCGGCAGGTGTATCAGGCGGTCCGGCATCCGGCCGAACCGGAACTGGCAGGAGCGGGGCGATGACGGGTCCGGGCGGCGCGCTGTTCGACAACGAGGACATGTCCGCCGGGTACGCCGCGGAGCCGGAGGCCGGCAGCGCCGGCGAGGTCGACGTGACCGCCGTGCTGCCGGTGCTGGCCGATGCCGAGGCGGTCGCGAATGTGGTTGCGCCACATCGCGATATCGAGACCGCGGTGGGCGAGCCGCTGCTGCGCACCGACGGGCTGACCGTGCGGTTCGGCGGTCTGACCGCGCTGGACCAGGTGAGTTTCGAGATCCGCCGCGGCGAGATCCTGGGCCTGATCGGGCCCAACGGCGCGGGCAAGACCACCTGCTTCAACGCCATCACCGGCGTGTACAAGCCGGCCGCGGGCACGGTCTACTTCGACGGCAAGCCGCTGACCAAGTCCAAGCGCAACGAGATCACCCGGCTCGGCATCGCCCGCACCTTCCAGAACATCCGGTTGTTCGGCGAGATGACGGCGCTGGAGAACGTGGTGGTGGGAACCGATGCGCGGCACCACACCTCGGTGCCGGGCGCGATCCTGCGCACCCCGCGGCACCGCCGGGAGGAGCGCGACGCGATCGAACGCGGGATGGCGCTGCTGGAATTCGTCGGCGTCGCACCCCGCGCGGTGGAGAAGGCGCGCAACCTCTCCTACGGCGATCAGCGGCGGCTGGAGATCGCCCGCGCGCTGGCGACCGAGCCGAAACTGCTGTGCCTGGACGAACCGGCGGCCGGCTTCAACCCGGCCGAGAAGGCCGCGCTGATGGAGCTGATCCACAAGATCCGCGACGACGGCTTCACCGTGCTGCTCATCGAGCACGACATGCGCCTGGTGATGGGGGTGACGGACCGGATCGTGGTGCTGGAGTTCGGCCGCAAGATCGCCGACGGGCTGCCGCAGCAGATCCGTGAGGATCCCGCGGTGATCGCCGCCTATCTCGGTGTGCCCGACGACGAGGCGGCCGCCGCGGAGTCCGGTGCGCCGGCGCCGGGCTCGCTGTTCGTGAACGAGGGCACCGAGACCACGGTGCTGCCCGTGGTGGGCGATCCGGCCGCCCCGGCCCCGGCGCCGGCCGGTCGCGCCGAACCGCTGCTGCGGGTCGAGGACATGGTGGTCAACTACGGCAGAATCCAAGCGCTGCACGGTCTCTCGCTGCACGTGTCGGAGGGTGAACTGGTCACCCTGCTGGGCGCCAACGGCGCCGGCAAGACCACCACCATGCGGGCGCTGTCCGGGCTGCTGCCGCTGACCCGGGGTCGAATCATGTTCGAGGGCAACGACATCACCCGGGTGCGGGCGCACGAGCGGGTGGTCGCCGGGCTGATCCAGGCGCCCGAGGGCCGCGGTGTCTTCCCCGGCATGACCGTGCAGGAGAACCTCGACATGGGTTGTCACGCACGGCCTTTCGGGAAGAAGGCGGAGTACGACACGACCCTGGAATGGGTGTTCGGGTTGTTCCCGCGATTGCTGGAGCGGCGCAAGCAGGTCGGCGGCACGCTGTCCGGCGGCGAGCAGCAGATGCTGGCCATCGGCCGTTCGCTGATGGCCCGGCCGAAGCTGTTGCTGCTGGACGAGCCGTCGATGGGGCTGGCGCCGATGGTGATCCAGCAGATCTTCCGGATCATCGGCGAGATCAACGCGCAGGGCACCACGGTGCTGCTGGTCGAGCAGAACGCGCAACAGGCCCTGACCCGCAGCGATCGCGCGTACATCCTGGAGACCGGCGAGGTCACCAAGACCGGGGCGGGGCATGCGCTGCTCACCGATCCGGCGGTGAAGTCGGCCTACCTGGGCGTCGGCTGACCGGCGTGGGCTGATCGGTGCCCCGGCTCGGGGCGGGCTGGCGGGACGGTGTCGGTGGGTGTCCCTAGACTCTGTCGGGTGACCCCCACCACCACCGATCAGCGCCAGAGCACGTCCACCGCCACCTCGCAGCCGGCCGGTGAGCGGCCGACGTTGCTGCTGCTGGACGGGCATTCGCTGGCCTATCGCGCGTTCTTCGCGCTGCCCGCCGAGAATTTCAAGACCGTCACCGGGCAGACGACGAATGCGGTGTACGGGTTCACCGCGATGCTGATCAACCTGCTGCGCGACGAGAAGCCCAGTCATGTGGCCGCCGCGTTCGACGTCAGCCGCAAGACCTTCCGCACCGAGGCGTATCCGGAGTACAAGGCCAACCGCAGCCAGACGCCCGACGAGTTCCGCGGTCAGGTGGAGATCACCCAGGAGGTACTCGCGGCGCTGGGCATCCCGACGCTGGCGATCGACGGCTACGAGGCCGACGATGTGCTCGCCACCCTCACCACACAGGCTGTGCCGCAAGGATATCGGGTGCTGATCGTCACCGGCGACCGCGATTCGCTGCAACTGGTCAACGACGATGTCACCGTGCTCTATCCGCGCAAGGGCGTCTCGGATCTCACCCGGTTCACCCCGGCGGCGGTGGCGGAGAAGTACGGGCTGACCCCGGCGCAGTATCCCGATTTCGCGGCGCTGCGCGGCGACCCGAGCGACAACCTGCCCGGCATCCCGGGCGTGGGGGAGAAGACGGCCGCGAAATGGATCCGCGAGTACGGCGATCTGAACGCGCTGGTCGACCGGGTCGACACGGTGAAGGGCAAGGTCGGCGACGCGCTGCGCGCGAATCTGTCCAGCGTGATGCTCAATCGGCAGCTCACCGAGATGGTGAAGGACGTGCCGCTGCCCTACACCCCCGACCAGCTCGCCCAGCAGCCGTGGGATCGCGACAAGATCCACCGCCTGTTCGACGATCTGGAGTTCCGGGTGCTGCGCGACCGGCTGTTCGAGACGCTGGCCCCGCCGGAACCGGAGGCCGAGGCCGGTTTCGAGATCTCCGGCGGTGCGATCGAGCCCGGCGCCGCCGCCGACTGGCTGGCCGACCACGCGAAAGCGGGTGTCCGCCACGGTGTTTCGGTGGCCGGTACGGGCACCCCCGCGCACGGTGACGTGACGGCCGTCGCGATCTCCGCCGCCGACGGCGAGGGTGGTTACTTCGACGCGGTCGCGCTCACCCCCGAGGACGAGCGGGCCCTCGGCGCCTGGCTGGCCGACCCGCACACCCCGAAGGCGGTGCACGAGGCCAAATCCGCGACGCACGCGCTGCGCGGCCGCGGCTGGACCCTGGGCGGCCTGTCCAGCGACACCGCGCTGGCCGCGTACCTGGTCCGGCCGGGGCAGCGCAGCTTCAATCTGGACGATCTGTCGCTGCGCTACCTGTCCCGCGAACTGCGGGTGGAGGACGGCGAGGAGGCGCAGTTGTCGCTGCTCGACGACGCCGAACAGGTCGATGCCGAACTCGCGCAGGCGGAGATCCTGCGCGCCCGCGCGGTCGCCGACCTCGCCGACGCCTTCGACGCCGAACTGCACGGCATCGAATCCACCGGTCTGCTCACCGATATGGAGCTGCCGCTGCTCGGCGTGCTGGCCGAGCTGGAGGAGGCGGGCATCGCCGTCGACGTGGCGCAGCTGGAGGAGTTGCAGCAGGAGTTCGCCGACAAGGTGGCCGAGGCCGCCGACGCCGCGTACGGGGTCATCGGCAAGCAGATCAACCTCGGCTCGCCGAAACAGTTGCAGGTGGTGCTGTTCGACGAACTCGACATGCCGAAGACCAAGCGCACCAAGACCGGCTACACCACCGATGCCGATGCGCTGGAGTCGCTGTTCGAGAAGACCCAGCACCCCTTCCTGGAACATCTGCTCGCCCACCGCGACGCCACCCGGCTGAAGGTGACCGTCGACGGCCTGCTCAAGTCGGTCGCCGACGACGGCCGCATCCACACCACGTTCAACCAGACCGTCGCCGCCACCGGCCGGCTGTCGTCCACCGAGCCGAATTTGCAGAACATCCCGATCCGCACCGACACCGGCCGCCGCATCCGCGACACCTTCGTGGTCGGCCCAGGTTTCGAATCGCTGATGACGGCCGACTACAGCCAGATCGAGATGCGGATCATGGCCCACCTGTCCAAGGACGAGGGGCTGATCGAGGCGTTCAACTCCGGTGAGGATCTGCACAGTTTCGTCGCGTCCAAGGCGTTCGACATCCCGATCGGCGAGGTCACCCCGGAACTGCGCCGCCGCATCAAGGCCATGTCGTACGGCCTGGCCTACGGTCTGTCCGCCTACGGCCTGTCGCAGCAGCTGAAGATCAGCGCGGAGGAGGCGAAGGCGCAGATGGAGGTCTACTTCACCCGCTTCGGCGCGATCCGCGACTATCTGAACGACGCGGTCGACCAGGCCCGCAAGGTCGGCTACACCGAAACCTTGTTCGGCCGCCGCCGCTACCTGCCCGATCTGGACTCCAGCAATCGGCAGCGCCGCGAGGGCGCCGAGCGGATGGCGCTCAACGCCCCCATCCAGGGCACCGCCGCCGACATCATCAAGGTCGCGATGATCAACGTGCAGCAGGCCGTCCACGCCGCCGGGCTGCGCTCGCGGATGCTGTTGCAGATCCACGACGAGCTCGTCTTCGAGGTCGCTCCGGGCGAGCGCGAGGCCCTGGAAACCCTTGCCCGCGACCACATGTCGAGCGCCATCGAACTCTCGGTACCGCTCGAGGTCTCGGTCGGCGTGGGCCGCAGCTGGGACGCCGCGGCACACTGAGCGGTCCCCGGTCCGGCGACGTCCGTACGTGGTCCTGCAACGGCGTCGCCTGTGGGCTCAGGACAGTGCACGTCGCGTGGGCCCGGCCGCTGCTGTTCGCTGCGCCGGCTCGTACGCTGCTGCCTGCCAGCGGGTCCGGCCACTGCCGCACGTCGCGCGGCCCGGTTCGCGCTGCCCGCTCAGACGACAGGTGTCGATACGAACGCGGTGCACGCCTCGGCGGCGGCCCGGCACACCGAGGCGCAGGCGGTCTCGCCCAGGCGGTCGCAGCGTTCGGCGGTGTCGGTGCAGACCCGGGCGGTGAGTTCGCAGACCCGGCCGTCCCACTCGGAATTGCGGTCGAGCAGGTCCCCGGCCAGCCGGCACAGGTCGGAGCAGTCGCGCAGGGTCTGGATGTGCCGGGCGGTGGCGTGCTCGCCGCCGCGTCCGAGCGATTCGGTGATCTGGTGCTCGCACCGGCGGTGGCAACCCAGCAGATGATTGATCGCGTTCTGGATCGTCAGGTCGGTCATCGCGGTCTCCGTCGTCCGGCGGGTGGTCAATGAGGTCGGGTGAGTGGGTCGCGGCGGGGTCGCCACCGACGCCGCGGACCCGGATCATCGGATGTTCTCGGGAGTTGCGGCTACCGCGAGAGTGGCACGGACGGGCCCGCCGAGGTGGTTTTCCGGAAATTTGCCATCGGGATCGTTACTGCTTCCACCTGCAATGAGATCTGTCCAGGTGCGGTTGCTGGACCGGTCATCGAGCGTTGGTCGGGCGTTCACGAAGGTGTGTGCCGAAGTTACTCATCGGTTCCGTGTCTTTATGGTTGCCATCGGAGGTGTAAGTCCATATTCTCGATCCCGTGCCGAACCCCGCTGCCAGCCGTAGCGCCACGCCGAATGTCGCCGACCGCGACCGGCTGGTGCTTCTTCCGCTCACCGCGATGACGGCTGCCGGTCGACTTCTCGTAGTTCTCCGCCGCAGCGGGGTCTGATTCGGACCGGCCCCCCGCTGCGGGCCGCACAGAACTTTTGCTTTGCGCTGGTTCCCTCTGTCATCAGACACGACAAAGCCCCAGGGAAGACCTAGTCAACCATGACGATCACCATTGATGCACACGCCTTCATCGCCGCCGCGCCCAAGAGCCTGCGGACCGAGTGCGCGGGGCTGACCCCCGCCGAGTTCTACGACCGGTACTGCGACCATTCCGGCCCGGTGAAGCTCGGCGACTGGGCGGCCACCGGTCAGCAGGAACTGCCCAGCGGGTACACCGCCACCCTCGAGTTCGGAGGCCGCCTCCGGACCGTGGTGTCGGCGGGCAGCCCGGTGGCGGCGCTGACCTCGGCCCTCTACGACGAGGGCTACCCGGTCGAGATCCTGCAATTCCACCAGCGTCCCACCGGCGACGGCACCGCGACCTTCGTCCAGTGCGAATGCAACGGCCACCGTCGCTGGGGCGCCGCCATCGCCGACGACGCCGCCGAATCCACCGTGCGCGCGATGATCGCGGGCCTCAGCCACCTCGGCTGAACACCGGCGTCCACACCCGGCGACGTTCGTACACGACAACGCCGCATCGGATCGAAATCCGATGCGGCGCTTGGTGCTTCGTCCGCGGAGAGGCCGGTGGACTATTCGGCGGCGCGGGCGCGCTGCTCGGTGGCCGGTGCGGCGGCCTGCTCGGCCAGCTGCTTGCGCACCTCGTCCATATCGAGGGCCTTCACCTGGGTGACCAGATCCTCGAGCGCGGCCGGCGGCAGCGCACCCGGCTGCGCGAAGACCAGCACGCCCTGCCGGAAGGCCATGATCGTCGGGATCGACCGAATATTGGCCGCGCCGGCGAGTTCCTGCTCGGCCTCGGTGTCGACCTTGCCGTGGATGACGTCGGTGTGCTTGTCTGACGACGCCTCGTAGGTCGGCGCGAAGGCGCGGCACGGGCCGCACCACGAGGCCCAGAAATCGACGAGTACGACATCGTTCGTCTGGACGACGTCGTCGAAATTCTGCGCGGTCAGCGTCTGGGTGGCCATGAGATCCTCTCGTGTCGGTGAGCTGACGGATGCAACGCCGCGCGGCCCGGTTATCTTCCGGACCGGTACGTGACGGCTATCGCCCGTCGTCCGGGCCGGCGATCGGCCAGTCCCGGCGTTGATCGCCGTCCCACCGCCGAATACCCACAAATGTTGCCGGGAAATCGCGGTCGGCGGCTACGGCGTGTACTGCTTCGCCGACCTGGTGCGGTTTCAGCCGCCGGGCCAGCGTGATGTGCGGGGTCCAGGCATCCGGCCGGACATTCGCCGGCACCCCCGGACACGGTGCGAGCACCGCGAACACCCGCTGATGCAACGCCAGCAGCGCCTCGGTGGGCACCACCAGCCGGACCAGAATGGGATTGCGCGCCCCGAACACCAGCAGTCCGCCCAGTCGCACCGGCACCGGCCGGAACTCCAGAGCGCCGAGCGAATGTTCGATGCGCGGCCAGATCTGCCGCGCGACCCCGAGCGTGACATGCGGCCGATGGTCGGCGGCGGGGCTGTGCACCCCCGCCTCGGCGAGCAACTGCCACTGCCGGCGGATCTCGGCGTCGGCCGTGTCGTCCAACAGCAATTCGACGGACTGAACCATGATCTTCGCAAGATAACGTGCCCGGACGGTCCGGTGCAGGAATTCGGGCATGGGTGAGAATGACTCGCGTGAGCGGAAGCGACGGCGGAGTGCGGCTGGGCCTGGTCGAGGGCGACGGCATCGGCCCGGAGGTGGTGCGGGCGGCCCGCGCGGTCGTCGACGAGGCGCTGGCGGTCGCCGGCGCGCCGGCGGCGCACTGGGTGCCGCTGCCGATGGGCGCCGCGGCGATCGCGGAGTTCGGCGATCCGCTGCCCGAGCCGACGCTGCGGGCGCTGGCCGAGCTGGACGCCTGGATCCTCGGCCCGCACGACAATGTGGCCTATCCGCCGGAACATCGGATCGGTCCGCCGCCGGGTGGCGTCATCCGCAAACGCTTCGGCCTGTTCGCCAATATCCGTCCGGCGCGCAGCTTTCCGGGTGTGCGGGCGGTCGGCGGCGAGATGGATCTGGTGATCGTCCGGGAGAACAGCGAGGGCTTCTACGCCGATCGCAACATGTTCGCGGGCTCGGGTGAATTCCGGCCGACCGAGGATGTGGCGATGTCGGTGGCGGTGGTGACCCGCCGGGCCAGCGAGCGCATCGCCCACACCGCCTGCCGATTGGCGGCGAATCGCCGCAAGCGGCTGACCATCGTGCACAAGGCGAATGTGCTGCCGATGACCACCGGGCTGTTCCGCGATGTGTGCCGAGAGATTGCCCGCGAGCACTATCCGGCGGTGCTGGTCGACGACGAACACGTCGACGCCACCGCCGCCCATCTGGTTCGCGCCCCCGGCGACTACGACGTGCTGGTGACCGAGAACCTGTTCGGTGACATCCTTTCCGACCTGGCCGGCGAGCTGAGCGGCTCGCTGGGCATCGCCGCCTCGATCAATTGCTCCGACACCACGGCGATGGCGCAGGCGGTGCACGGCGCGGCCCCCGCGCTCGCCGGGCACAACCGGGCCAATCCCGCCGCGCTGCAATTGTCGGCCGCGATGCTGTTGCAGTGGCTGGGCGCCCGCCGCGACGACACCGCGCTGCGACACGCCGCCGAACGCATCGAACACGCCGTCGCCGCGGTATTCGCCGCGGGGGTCGCTACCGCCGATCTGGGCGGCCTGGCCTCGACCAGCGAATTCACCGAACAGGTTCGCGCGCGCATCCATCGGTGGTGAGGCGCGCGGCCGGGCCGGGTTCTGTTCCACGCGGATTAACCTTCGGTAACCGCCCGACACGGACGGTCCGGATCGCCTACATTCCCAACGACGGGTCATCGGATGTTTCTGATTCCGCTGCCCGGATGACGATGTCAGACACGGAGGCTTGCTGTGTTCGTTCGATCCGGAGTCCGCGGGTACACCCTGCGGGCCGCATGTGTCCTCGCCGGCGGAGTGCTGATGCTGACGGGTTGCTCCAAGAATTCGGAGACGGGCAGCAGCCCCCAGACCACCACCAAGGTGTCGGAGACGAAGGTGGACGACATCGCCGCGAAACTCCCCGACAAGATCAAGCAGGCGGGCAAGCTGACCGTGGGGGTCAATCTGCCCTACGCGCCCAACGAGTTCAAGGATTCCAGCGGGAAGATCGTCGGTTTCGACATCGACCTGATGGACGCGGTCGCCGGGGTCCTCGGTGTGAAGGCCGACTACCAGGAGTCGGAATTCGAGCGGATCATCCCCGCGATCGAGGCGGGCACCCTCGACGTCGGCATGTCGTCGTTCACCGACAACGCCGAGCGGGAGAAGACCGTCGACTTCACCGACTACTTCTCCGCGGGCAGCCAGTGGGCGCAGCAGAAGGGCAAGGCGGTCGACCCGAACAACGCCTGCGGCAAGAAGGTCGCGGTGGAACACGCGACCGTGCAGGAGACCGACGAACTGCCGGCCAAGAGCAAGGCGTGCAAGGACGCCGGCAAGCCCGAGGTCACCGTGGTGCCCTACGACGACCAGGCCGGCGCCGCGACCGCGCTGGTGCTGGGCCAGGTGGACGCGTTCTCCGCGGACTCGCCGGTGACCGAGTACGCCGTCAAGCAGAATCCGGACAAGCTGGAACTGTCCGGCGCGATCTTCGATTCCGCGCCGTACGGCTGGCCGGTGGCGAAGAACTCCCCGCTGGCCGCGGCCCTGCAAGCCGCGACGCAGCACCTCATCGACTCCGGTGACTACCGCAAGATCGCCGAGAACTGGGGTGTGCAGGCCGGCGTGGTCGCCAAGTCGGTGATCAACGGCGCCAAGGGCTGAGATGCCGGATTCGCTGGTCACCGGCCCGGCCGCCGCGCTCGAGCCCGAGCCGATCACAGCGGTGCCGCTGCGGCGGCCGGGCCGGTGGCTGGCCGCCGCCGTCCTGGTGGCGTTGCTGGCGCTGTTCGTCTACGGCGCGGCGACCAACTCCGCGTACCACTGGGACACCTACCGCAAGTACCTGTTCGACACCCGCATCTCGCACGGCGCGCTGGTCACCCTCGAACTGACCGTGCTGGCGATGCTGATCGGCGTGGTGCTCGGCATGCTGCTGGCGGTGATGCGGCTGTCGCCGAATCCGGTGCTGCGGTCGGCCTCCTGGCTGTACCTGTGGATCTTCCGCGGCACCCCGGTCTACGTGCAGCTGGTGTTCTGGGGCCTGTTCCCGTCGCTGTACAAGACCATCGACCTCGGGGTGCCGTTCGGCCCGCAACTGCTGCACCTGAACGTGCAGAGCTGGTCGGCGCCGTTCCTGTTCGCGATGATCGGCCTGGGACTCAACGAGGCCGCCTACATGGCCGAAATCGTCCGCGCCGGAATCAATTCCGTCGGCGACGGGCAGCGGGAGGCGTCGGTCGCGCTGGGCATGACCTGGGGGCAGACCATGCGCCGCACGGTGTTGCCGCAGGCCATGCGGGTGATCATCCCGCCCACCGGCAACGAGTTCATCAGCATGCTGAAGACCACCTCGCTGGTCACCGCGATCCCGCTGAGCACCGACCTGTACGGCGTGGCGCGCACCATCTACGGCGCCAACTTCCAGCCGATCCCGCTGCTGCTGGCCGCTGCCACCTGGTATCTGGCCGTCACCAGCGTCCTGATGATCGGTCAGCACTATCTGGAGCGGTACTACTCGCGGGGCGTCTCGCGGCAGCTCACCGCCCGCCAGCTGCGCGCGCTGGCCCAGGTCCACGAGATCGGCAAGTGAGGCGCGTGCGGTCGCCGAGAGGAGCAGGGAAATGAGTTCCGCGGCAGGCACGTCGCCGGTCGACGCCACGCCGATGATCCGCGCGGATCGGGTGTGCAAGAACTTCGGCACGCTGCGGGTGCTGAAGGGGGTCTCGCTGGAGGTCGCGCGCGGCGAGGTGCTGTGCGTGATCGGCCCGTCCGGATCCGGGAAGTCGACCTTCCTGCGCTGCGTCAACCACCTGGAACAAGTCGACGCCGGGCGGCTGTACGTCGACGGCGATCTGATCGGCTACCGGGAGAAGGGTGGCCGGCTCTACGAGATGAGCCCGCGCGACGCGGCCCGGCAGCGGCGCGACATCGGCATGGTGTTCCAGCATTTCAACCTGTTCCCGCATCGCACCGCGCTGGAGAACGTGATCGAGGCTCCCATCCAGGTGAAGGGGGTCCGGCGCGCCGACGCGGTCGCCCGCGCCACCGACCTGCTGGCCCGGGTCGGCTTGTCGGACAAGGCGGAAAGCTATCCGGCCCAGCTGTCCGGCGGCCAGCAGCAACGGGTGGCGATCGCACGGGCGCTGGCGATGGACCCGAAACTGATGCTGTTCGACGAGCCCACCTCCGCGCTGGATCCGGAACTGGTCGGCGAGGTGCTGACCGTGATGCGGGAACTGGCCGCCACCGGCATGACCATGGTGGTGGTCACCCACGAGATGGGCTTCGCCCGCGAGGTGGCCGACCAGCTCGTCTTCATGGACGGTGGCGTGGTGGTCGAATCCGGCCCGCCGCGCGAGGTGCTGGCGGCCCCGAAACACGAACGCACCCAGGCATTCCTGTCCCGCATCCTGTAACCGGGAACGATCGGCACCGCGGGACCGGTCACCACGGTCGGCTCGGGCCGACGGCGCGGCTGATCACTGCGGCCGGGCCGTCACTGTGGCGGGGTGGTTCCGTCCGGTGCCGGCAGGTGCCAGCCGCCGAGTGCGCGGTGCATCCGGTCCAGCAGGATCGTCGTGGCCGGGCTCAGCGGCCGATCGGTGTTCCAGGCCAGCAGCAGCCGGCCGTGCATCGGCGGGTCGATGGCGAGGGTCCGGACGCCGAGCGCGGCCGCGTCGGCCGGGGCGAGCGGCGGGATCACCGCGACCCCGAGACCGTGGGCGGCCAGCCGGATCAGCACCGGCGGGGCGACCGCCTCGTAGGCCACATTCGGCACCAGACCCTTTGCCGCACAGGCGTTGTCGAGGACCCGGCGAATTCCGGTGCCGGTCGGCAGGCAGATCAGTGGATGACTGCACAGTGTGGCGAGGTCGACGCGATCGGGGAAACCGGCGGCGTCGGCGGCCACGGCGGCGACGATCGTGGTGTCCAGCACGGCCGCGGCGGCGATCTCCGGATGTAGTTCTTCCCCGGCGACGCTGATCAGCGCGAGGTCGAGTTCGCCGCGGCGCAGCGCGGTGTACATGATCTCCGAGGTGTTCTCGGTCAGCGTGATCCCGATCTGCGGGTGCTCGCGATGGAAGTCGGCCAGTATCTGCGCGATATCGAGTTCGGCCTCGGCGGCGCCGGAGATCAGCCCGATCCGGACCTGACCCCGCAGCAGGCCGGTGAATTCGTCCACGGTGTGGGTGATCCGTTGGGCCGCGGCCAATGCCGCGCGCGCGTGCGGGAGTACGGCGGCTCCGACCGCCGTGGGGACGACCGTGCGGCCGGAGCGGTCCAGTAACAGCTGGCCGAGTTCCTTCTCCAATTGCCGGATCTGGGCCGACAGGCCCGGTTGGGCCAGATGCAGCCGGGCCGCGGCCCGGGTGAAGTTCGCCTCCTCGACGACGGTCACGAAGTAGCGCAGTTGCCGCAGTTCCATAACTGGTCATTCTAGTTGCCAGAAGATCTATCTGTTTTACTTCTCGCTCAGGTGGCGGAATCGTGGTGGCATGACAACGACACCGCATTCGCGCACCGGACGGCTCGACACCACCGGTCCGGTGTTCCGGCCCGGCGACCCGGGCTACGACGAGGAGATCCGCGGTTTCCAGACCGCCTACACCCACCGGCCCGCCGTCGTGCTCGGCGCCGCCCATGCCGAGGACATCCGGCTCGGCGTGGAATACGCCGCGCGGCAAAACCTTCCGATCGCCGTGCAGGCCACCGGCCACGGCCTGTCGGTACCCGCCGCGGGCGGACTGCTGATCGGCACCCGGCGGCTGACGGGAGTCGTCGTCGATCCGGTGGCCCGCACCGCGCGGGTGGCGGCGGGCGCCCCGGCGAGCGCGCTGATCGCGGCCGCGGGGCAGTACGGGCTGGCGCCATTGAACGGTTCCTCGCCGTCGGTGGGCGTGATCGGCTATCACCTCGGTGGCGGGCTGGGCATCCTCGCCCGCACCCACGGCTACGCCGCCGATCACGTCCGCGCGCTCGACATGGTCACCGCCGACGGGCAATCGCGCCGGCTGGAGCCCGGCGACGAGCTGTTCGCGGCGGTGCTGGGCAGCGGCGGTAACTTCGGTGTGGTCACGGCGCTCGAGCTGGAGCTGTTCCCGATCACCCGGGTGTTCGGCGGGCAGCTGACCTTCGGCACCGCGCTGGTGGAACCGGCCCTGGAGGCGTGGCGGCAGTGGACCGCGGCCGTGCCCGAGGAGCTGACCTCGGCGATCACCCTGATGACCATGCCGGAGCTGCCGATGATCCCGGAACCGTTGCGCGGCAGGTACATTGCCACCATCGCGGTCGCCTGGACCGGACCCGCGGCCGCGGGCGAGGCGCTGGTGGCCCCGCTGCGCGCGGTCGGCCCCCGGCTCGCCGACACTCTGCGCGACATGCCGTACGCCGAGACCGACTCCATCCACCGCGACCCGGACTTCCCGCACGCCTACACCGCCACCAACGCCCTGCTGTCCGAACTGACCGCCACCGCCACCGAATCGCTGCTGGACACCGCCGGGGCGGAGGCGGCGATCCCGACGGTGCTCTCGCTGCGCCATCTCGGCGGGGCGCTGCGGCGGCCGGGCCCGGCCGGGGTGGCCGTCGACCATCGCGACGCGGAGTACCTGGCCCGCTTCATCACCGGCGGCGAACAGCCCGGCGACGGCCTGCGCGCGCATCACGACGCGCTGCGAAAGATCCTGTCCCCGTGGCTGATCGGCCACAGCCCCGCCTTCCTCTACGGCGCGGGGGACTGGGCGGACGAGGCGCAGACCCGCGCCGGGTACGCCGCCGCCACCTATGCCCGGCTGGCGGCGCTGAAGGCCGCGTACGACCCCGGCAACCTGTTCCGGCACAACCGCAACATCCGCCCCCGCTGAGACCGGGCCTGGACGGCGGCGCTCCCGCGTACTATCGTCGTGATATCACTTCGATATTGGGAGGATGTCATGGAGCTTCGTCCGGCCTTTCGGATGAACGGGTTCCTCGCGCTGCTGGTCCTGTTGGTCGTCCTGGTCGTCGGCGGCGCGCTGACGAGCGTCGTGCCGGCGCTGGGGGTGATCCTGCTGGTGGTGGCGGTGCTGCTGCTGACCGGCCTGACCACCCTCGGCCCGAACGAGGCCAAGGTGGTCCAGTTCTTCGGCCGCTACGTCGGCTCGGTCGGCGAGGCCGGTTTCTTCTGGCTCGTGCCGTTGAGCAACAAGCGTCGGATCTCGTTGCGGGTCCGCAACTTCGAGACGCAGAAGCTGAAGGTCAACGACTTCGAGGGCAATCCGGTGGAGATCGCGGCCGTGGTGGTCTACCGGGTGGTCGACAGTTTCAAGGCGGCGTTCGCCGTCGACGACTACGAGGAGTACGTGCAGACCCAGTCGGAGGCGGCGGTGCGGCACCTGGCCACCACCCATCCGTACGATTCCGACGAGCCGCACCGCACCAGCCTGCGCAACGGCACCGAGGTCGCCGAGGAGCTGACCGCCGAACTGCGCGACCGCACCGCGCTGGCCGGCATCGAGGTCACCGAGGCCCGTATCACGCACCTGGCCTACGCGCCGGAGATCGCGCAGGCGATGCTGGTGCGGCAGCAGGCCGCGCAGGTGGTGGCCGCCCGCAGCAAGATCGTGGAGGGCGCCGTCGGCATGGTCGGCATGGCGCTGGAACGGCTGACCGCGGAGGGCATGGTGGAACTGGACGAGGAGCGCCGGGCGGCGATGGTGTCGAATCTGCTCGTGGTGCTGTGTGGTGATCGCTCGGCCACGCCCGTGGTCAACGCCGGGACGCTGTATTCCTGATGGCGAAGCGGGAGCCGAAGAAGGTGCTGCTGCGGCTCGACCCGGCCGTCCACGAGGCGCTCGCCAAGTGGGCGGCCGACGACTTGCGCAGCGTCAACGCCCAGATCGAGTACGCGTTGCGGCTGGCACTGCAACAGGTCGGCCGCACTCCCAAAACCTGATCCGCTAGCCGGGTTTCGCTGTCACGAAGATCGCGGTGCCGGGGAAGATTTCGCCGCGCAACGGGCTCCACTGCCCCCATTCGCGGTCCAGCCACTCGGGCCACTCCGGTTCGACCACGTCGAGCAGGTGCAGTCCGGCGGCGGTGATCTCCCGGACCCGGTCGCCGATCGTGCGGTGGTGTTCGACGTAGCTGGGCTCGCCGGCCGCGTCCACCTCCACATAGGGGTTGCGGTCGAAGTAGGAGTTCACCGCCGTCAGGCCGTCGACCCCCGGATCGTCGAGGAAGATCCAGCGCATCGGATGGTTGACCGCGAACACCCAGCGCCCGCCCGGCCGCAATATCCGCGCCACCTCGCGCATGACCTGCGCCGAATCGGCCACGAACGGGACCGCGCCGAAGGCCGAGCAGGCCAGGTCGAAACTCTCGTCGCGGAACGGCAGCGCCTCCGCGCCCGCCTGGACCAGCGGCACCCGGGGGCCGCCGCGGTCCATGGCGGCCAGCCCGCGGTTCAGCATCCCCCGGGACAGGTCCAGCCCGACCGGATGCCCGCCGTGCGCGGCCAGCCAGCGCGCGCACGGCGCCGAACCGCAGCCGATCTCCAGGATCCGTTTCCCGGCGATGTCGCCGAGCAGCCGCCAGTCGCCCTCGTGCAGTCCCTCGGGGCACCACACGAATTCGCCGTCGGGGGAGTCGGCGCCGAGGAACTCGCCGTGCGTGGCGTGGTACTCCGTGGCGTCACCGTCCCACCAGCGCCGGCTGGCGCGCTGGCTGTCGGCGGATCCGAGCCGGATCTTGACGGGCCGGGAGGTCTCGAGCAGGGGATCGGGCGGTGTCGGCCGATCTTCGACGTGCGCGACCGGGTGATCATGGGGCATGATGTGGAGGGTATCGACTTGCCTGGGGGACCCCTTGTTTGCTTGGCACATTGCACCTCGCGTACGCTGTTTTCCGCGAGTGTCCTCAGTGCATGCGTCTTCACACGTACGTACTGAACGCACGTGCTGTGAGTACGCATGCAGTGAGTACAGCGTTGTGCCCGTGTCGCAGCGAGGTGCTGTGCCTGTCCAACGTTAGTTCCACAGCTGTGACTTCACAGCAAAACCGAAAGCCCACATGTCCACTACCGACCACAATCCGTCCGGAGCAACCCAACATATGCCCACCACCGTCACCTCGCCGCAGGTAGCCGTCAACGACATCGGCTCTGCCGAGGATTTCCTCGCCGCCATCGACAAGACGATCAAGTACTTCAACGACGGGGACATCGTCGAAGGCACGATCGTCAAGGTCGATCGCGATGAGGTCCTGCTCGACATCGGTTACAAGACCGAAGGCGTGATCCCGTCCCGAGAGCTGTCCATCAAGCACGATGTCGACCCGTCCGAGGTCGTTTCCGTGGGCGATGAGGTCGAGGCCCTTGTTCTCACGAAGGAGGACAAGGAAGGCCGGCTGATCCTGTCGAAGAAGCGGGCGCAGTACGAGCGGGCGTGGGGCACCATCGAGGAGCTCAAGGAGAAGGACGAGGCCGTCAAGGGCACCGTCATCGAGGTGGTCAAGGGTGGTCTGATCCTCGATATCGGCCTGCGCGGCTTCCTCCCGGCCTCCCTGGTCGAGATGCGCCGGGTCCGCGATCTGCAGCCGTACGTCGGCAAGGAGATCGAGGCCAAGATCATCGAGCTGGACAAGAACCGCAACAACGTGGTCCTGTCGCGGCGCGCCTGGCTGGAGCAGACCCAGTCCGAGGTCCGCAGCGAGTTCCTGCACCAGCTGCAGAAGGGCCAGGTCCGCAAGGGTGTGGTCTCCTCGATCGTCAACTTCGGCGCGTTCGTCGATCTGGGCGGCGTGGACGGCCTGGTGCACGTCTCCGAGCTGTCCTGGAAGCACATCGACCACCCGTCCGAGGTCGTCGAGGTCGGCATGGAGGTCACCGTCGAGGTCCTCGACGTCGACCTGGACCGCGAGCGCGTCTCGCTGTCGCTGAAGGCCACCCAGGAAGACCCGTGGCGGCAGTTCGCCCGCACCCACGCGATCGGCCAGATCGTGCCGGGCAAGGTCACCAAGCTGGTGCCGTTCGGCGCGTTCGTCCGCGTCGAGGAGGGCATCGAGGGCCTGGTGCACATCTCCGAGCTGGCCGAGCGCCACGTCGAGGTGCCGGACCAGGTCGTGGCCGTGGGCGACGACGCGATGGTCAAGGTCATCGACATCGACCTGGAGCGTCGCCGGATCTCGCTGTCGCTGAAGCAGGCCAACGAGGACTACCACGCCGAGTTCGACCCGTCGAAGTACGGCATGGCCGACAGCTACGACGACCAGGGGAACTACATCTTCCCCGAGGGCTTCGACCCCGACACCAACGAGTGGCTCGAAGGCTTCGACAAGCAGCGCGAAGAGTGGGAAGGCCGCTACGCCGAGGCGGAGCGTCGCCACAAGATGCACACCGCTCAGATGGAGAAGATGGCGGCCGACGCCGCCGCCGAGGCCGCCAAGGGCGGGCCCTCGAACTACTCCTCCGAGAGTGGCGGCTCGCAGGCCGCCGCGGAGACCCAGTCGGCCGGTGGCTCGCTGGCCAGCGACGCGCAGCTCGCCGCACTGCGGGAGAAGCTCTCCGGCAACGCGTAATTCGCACGAACGACGGAGGCCCCGGTCCACGGACCGGGGCTTCCGGCCGTTTCCGGCGGCGCATGTGGGCCAGCCGGTGGATCGGCACATCCGGGACAGCCGGTGGCCGTGCATCTCCGGGTGTAGTCGGCTGACCAGCACATCCGAGGCAGTCGTGGCGAGGAATCGGCACGGGTTCGTCTCGTGTTCACCCGGTGGCCGGACCGGTCGGTCGCGCATCCGATACGCTCAGCGGCTGTCTGTGAAAGTGTGACGCCTTCACACTGTGGCGAAAGGTTCGAGCGGCAGCATGGGGCACTTCGACGGCATCAACCGGCGTGATTTCCTGGCCAAGGCGATGGCGGCCGGTGGGGTGGCGGCCCTGGCGTCCTGGGCGAATCCGATCATCGAGCGCGCGCATGCCGCCGATCCGGCCGGGATGGGCGGCCTCGGCGACATCGAGCATTTCGTGCTGCTGATGCAGGAGAACCGGTCGTTCGACCACTATTTCGGCACGATGTCCGGGGTGCGTGGCTTCGACGATCCGTCCCCGGCCTGGCAGCAGTACGGGTATCAGCCCGGCGTGGGCCCGACCGCCGACGGCTTCCTGCTGCCGTTCCGGCTCGACACCACCCAGGGTGCCAGCCTCGACGGCGAGTGCGTCAACGATCCCGACCACAGCTGGGCGGGTATGCACCGGTCCTGGAACGGTGGCCGCAACGACCAGTGGATGCCGATGTCGATCGACAGCGTCGGCGCCGGCAACGGGCCCGCGGCGATGGGGTACTACACCCGCGCCGACATCCCGGTGCACCACGAACTCGCCGACGCGTTCACCCTCTGCGATCACTACCACTGCTCGGTGCTCGGGCCCACCGACCCGAACCGGTTGTACTGGATGTCCGCGAGTATCGATCCGGACGGCCTGGCGGGCGGTCCGCTGGTCGAGACCCCGGCCCTGATCCCGCAGAACACCTACAGCTGGCGCACCTACCCGGAGAACCTCTCCGAGGCCGGGGTGAGCTGGAAGATCTACAACAACCGTGATCTCGGCCCGCTCTCGTCGGTGGTGCTGGACGGCATGATGGGCTGCTTCGCGCAGGCCGCCGATCCGAACTCCGAACTGTCGCGGCGCGGCAAGGATCCGGTGTACCCCAACGACTTCGCCGCCGACGTCGCCGCGAACCGGCTGCCGGCCGTGTCCTGGGTGATCCCGTCGCTGGTGAACTGCGAACATCCGGCGCTGCCGCCGGCGCTGGGCGCGGTCGGCATCATGCAGGTGCTCGACATCCTCACCTCGAATCCGGCGGTGTGGGAGAAGACCGCGCTGATCGTCATGTACGACGAGAACGGCGGCTTCTTCGACCACGTCACCCCGCCGACCGCGCCGCCGGGCACCCCCGGGGAATTCCTCAGCGTGGACCTGGGCCGGGTGCCCGCCGCGAAGGGCGTGCGGGGCCCGATCGGGCTCGGTTACCGGGTGCCGTGCTGGGTCATCTCGCCGTACTCCCGGGGCGGGCTGGTGGCCTCGGAGACCTTCGACCACACCTCCCAATTGCGGTTGCTGGAGCGGCGTTTCGGCGTGGACGTGCCCAATCTGACGAAGTGGCGGCGCAGTGTCACCGGGGATATGACCTCGGTGTTCGACTTCGGGTCCGCACCGGACGCGGCGCCGCCACGGGTGACCGATCCGAACTCCCGCACCGCGGACGCGCTGGCGCAGTGCGGGCCGAACATCGCGGCCGGCTACGCGGGCAGCGGAAAGCCCTATCCGGTGCCGCCGAACCGGATGCCGGTCCAGGATCCGGGGACACGGCGTCGCCCGACCGGAATCGTCTGAGCCACGGCCGCACTCCGCTGCGGCCCTCGGGGCGGGGTGCGGTACTCGTCGCCGGGTATCCGACAGCAGCTGCGGGACGGTCCGTTCCGAGCTGTCCGATCAGGCCGTGGCCGGCACCCAGCGCCGGATCGGCTCGAAGGTGCGCCCGCGCAGCAGCGGGAACCGATGGCGGGCTGGACTGAGCAGAGCGGTGAGCCAGGAGCGTCGGTGACCCGCGAGCGCGGTTGCCACGGCCGGGATGTGCAGACAGTGCACGGTGCCGGAGGTACCCAGTCGGTGGCGACCCGTCCGGGTGTTGTCGATGCCCAATGCTGTTCCTTCGCTCGCTCGAGGTGGCCGGTGTGCTCGATATGGCCTGAGATCGCCCGCGGCGACAGTAGCCGAACGGAAGTGGGTTCGGTCGAAAGTTGATCAACTCTTGACCTTTCGCGTCGGAAGTTTGCCGACGTGTGGTCGGTATCGGTCGGAAAAAGTTGCGAATTGATCTCGCGGACATCACGGATCGGCATTTCCCGAACGGCGCGGGTGCAAGTCCGGTGCGCGGTGGGTACACCGTCTGCCCTCCGCTGAACGCGGGCGCCGGCGGCCGGGGGCCGTGCGGGAATCCGTATGGCGGATGCGAGACTTGTCCGGTGTTGCGAATCGGGCTCACCGGAGGCATGGGTGCGGGCAAGTCGACGGTGTCGCGGCTGCTGGTCGAACGGGGCGCGGTGCTCATCGACAGCGACGCCCTCGCCCGCGAGGTGGTCGAGCCGGGTACCGAGGGTCTGATCGCACTGGTCGAGGCGTTCGGACCGGACATCCTCGACGCCGACGGCCGCCTGGACCGGCCGGCGCTGGCGGCCAGGGCATTCGTCAGCGACGAGGCCCGGGCCACGCTGAACGGCATCACCCATCCGCTGGTCGGCAAGCGCGCCGCCGAACTGCTCGACGCCGCGCCTGCGGACGCGATCGTGGTGCAGGACGTCCCGCTGCTGGTGGAGAACGGCATGGGCGTGCTGCTCCAGCTGGTGGTCGTCGTGATGGCCGAGGTCGACGTGCGGGTGCACCGGCTGGAGCAGTTCCGCGGTATCGCCCCCGCCGACGCGCTGGTCCGGATCAACGCGCAGGCCACCGACGAGCAGCGCCGCGCCGCCGCGGATGTGCTGCTGGACAACAACGGCGACCCCGCTGCGCTCGAGCCGCAGGTGGCGGCGTTGTGGGAACGGCTGGTGTCGTTCGAGGAACATCTGCGCACGCGCACCCGGCCGCCGCGCGGGCCGGTGCGGCTGGTGGAGTCCGATCCGGGCTGGGCGGAGGCGGCGCAGCGGATCATCGGCCGGTTACGGACCGTCGCCGGCGCCGCGGCCCGGCGCATCGACCACATCGGTTCCACCGCGGTGCCGGGGCTGCCCGCCAAGGATGTGCTGGACATCCAGCTCACGGTGGCCGACCTGGACGCCGCCGACGCAGTGCGAGAGCCGTTGGCGGCGATCGGTTTCCCCCGCGTGCCGGACATCACCACCGACCGTCCGAAGCCCGGCACCGACCCTGCCGAGTGGCGCAAGCGCGTCCACGCCAACGCCGATCCGGGCCGGGCGGTGAATCTGCATGTGCGCGTGGACGGTTGGCCGGGCCAGCGGTTCGCCCTCGATTTCCGCGACTGGTTGTGCGACGACGCGGACGCGCGCGCCGACTATGCGGCGGTGAAACGCGCAGGGGAGGCGAAGGCCGCGGGTCTGACCGGTTCGGCCGCGACCGAGGCCTATCTCGCGGTGAAGGAGCCGTGGTTCGACGAGGTCTACCCGCGGGTGCCGCGGCGGCAGCGCTGAGCGGCTAGGTGCTGCCCTTCCAGGTCAGCGTCACACCCTCGGAGCGCAGCCAGCGGTCCAGGTGGTATTCGTGTGCGGCGAGGCCGGTCAGCGCGGCGGCCGCGGTCTGCACCGCGCGCTGCGCCTCGTCCAGGCCCAGATAGCCGGCCGCGTGCGCGGCGAGCAGTTCGTCGGCGTCGAGCAGATCGGCGCCGCGGCCGTCGCGGAGGCTGATGTCGAGATAGTGGTCGACCGATTTCCACAGCTGCGGCGTTGCCTGCCCGAATTCTCCGATGTCCAGGTAATAATCTTGGTCGCGCGGGAAGTCGGGGGTGTTGTGGAACACCGTGACCCGAATCGATAGTCCGGGCAGCAGCCAGGACTCCATGTAGTGGAATTCGCGGTGGTCCGCGTGGCGGCCCATGTACAGACCCCACGGTTCGACCTGAAAGCGCTCGACAGGCCGCACGAATCCCTTGGGATCGGTGTTGGTGAGTGCGGCGAGATCGAAGTGCTCGATCTTCGGTCGGTGCAGCTTCACCGTGTGCGCCTGGGTCATGACATCAGAATCTACCGTCGTGGCGCGCGGCGCATCCGATCCGCGGACACGGACGACCGGGACAGGGAGGATCGGATGTTCCGCACACTCGCGGGGGTCGGGCTCTGCGCCGCCGGACTGATCACGGCCGCGACCGGCGTCGCCGCCGCGCTGCCGTACGGCGTCAGCTGCGGCGGCGAGGTCTGCATGAACGCCGGTGACCGGGCCTACGACGCGGACATCGGCTGGCGGTGCCGCGACGGTCTGCGGGTTTCCACCCGCGAGCGGCTGACCCCGCACACGGCCCGGCAGCTGGGCGTGCCGCGCTGCCCGGACGGTTCGCGGCCGAAGATCGCCGGGTACGACATCCACTGAACCGGCTGTACCGGCTGTACCGGCTACAGCCAGGTCAGGGTGATGCCCCGGCCGGCCAGCCAGCGATCGAAGCTCTGCTCGTGTGCCGCGATCGCGGCGACCGTGCCGGTGGCCAGCTCGAAGATCCGCTGCGCCTGTCCGGTGTCGACGTAACCGGCCACGTGCGCGGCCAGCAGATCGTCGACGCCACCGAGTACCGGCGGCTGCCCGTTGTGCACGGTGATGTCGAGATAGTGCAGGACGGCCTTCCACCGCTTCGGCGCGACCTTGGTGAATTCGCCCAGGTCGAGATGGTAGATCGGGTCGCGGTCGTGGCCCACGTCGACGTGCTGCACGGTGGCCCGCAGCGACAGCTCGGGGAGCAACCAGGACTCGGTGTAGCGGTAGGGCGAGTGCTCGGCCCGGTGCGCGACGTACACCCCGCGGTCGGTGGCGTGGCCGCTCGCCACGGAGTGCACGAACCCCCGGGCATCGGTGCCGGTGAGATCGGCGAGGTCGACGTACTCGGTCCGCGGCCGGTGTGCGGCGGTGCGGGCCTGCCCGGCCGGATGCGGCCGGGAGCTGGGCTTATCGGACATCGGCGGAGCCCTTGTCAGGTTGTGGGGGTGGCTCGGTGCGATATGGACGCTAATCAGCGAGGCTGGGAACCCGCCGGGTAAACGCTCCGAGTCCGCTGCGGGAGCCGGGCGTTGCTGGAACGGGTGCGTGGGTGCCGGAACGGTGTGCGGATGTGGGAGCGGTGTGCGTCGCGTCGCGAACGATGTTCCTTGTCGGTGCCTCGTCCTACCCTGGGGGCATGGCTTTCGCGACCGAGATCCCCGCCGACGATTCGACCCTCGCGGAGAACCCCCCGCTGGCGCATTCGGAGTTCCGGCCGATCGGGGAGATCGAGCGGGCCGACGGCCACTTCGAGGTGATCAGCGAGTATCGGCCCGCGGGCGATCAGCCCGCGGCCATCGCCGAGCTCGAGCGGCGGCTACGCCGCGGCGAGAAGGATGTGGTGCTGCTCGGCGCCACCGGCACCGGCAAGTCCGCGACGGCGGCCTGGCTCATCGAGAAGGTGCAGCGGCCCACCCTGCTCATGGCGCCGAACAAGACGCTGGCCGCGCAGCTGGCCAACGAGCTGCGGGAGATGCTGCCCAACAACGCGGTCGAGTACTTCGTCTCGTACTACGACTACTACCAGCCCGAGGCGTACATCGCGCAGACCGACACCTACATCGAGAAGGACAGCTCGATCAACGACGATGTCGAGCGATTGCGGCACGCCGCCACCCAGAGCTTGCTGTCCCGCCGCGACGTGGTCGTCGTCGCGACCGTCTCGTGTATCTACGGCCTCGGTACCCCGCAGTCGTATCTCGATCGCTCGGTCATGCTGGAGGTCGGCGGCGAGGTCGAGCGCGACCGGCTGCTGCGGCTGCTGGTCGACGTCCAGTACACCCGCAACGATCTGGCCTTCACCCGCGGCACCTTCCGGGTCCGCGGCGACACCGTCGAGATCATCCCGTCCTACGAGGAGCTCGCGGTCCGCATCGAATTCTTCGGCGACGAGATCGAGGCGTTGTACTACCTGCACCCGCTCACCGGCGATGTGGTGCGTCAGGTCGACAAGCTGCGCATCTTCCCGGCCACCCACTACATCGCCGGCCAGGACCGGATGGACCGCGCGATGCACGACATCGAGGCCGAGCTCGAGCATCGGCTGGCCGAGCTGGAGCGGCAGGGCAAGCTGCTGGAGGCGCAGCGGCTGCGCATGCGCACCCAGTACGACCTGGAGATGATCCGTCAGGTGGGGTTCTGCTCCGGCATCGAGAACTACTCTCGGCACATCGACGGCCGCCCGGCGGGATCGGCCCCGGCTACTCTGATCGACTACTTCCCCGACGATTTCCTGCTCATCATCGACGAGTCGCACTACACGGTGCCGCAGATCGGCGGCATGTTCGAGGGCGACATGTCCCGCAAGCGCAACCTGGTCGAGTTCGGGTTCCGGCTGCCGTCCGCGGTCGACAACCGCCCGCTGACCTGGGAGGAGTTCGCCGACCGGATCGGCCAGACCATCTACATGTCGGCCACCCCCGGCCCGTACGAGCTGGGCCAGGCCGGTGGTGAGTTCGTCGAGCAGGTCATCCGCCCGACCGGCCTGGTCGACCCGCACATCGTGGTCAAGCCCACCAAGGGCCAGATCGACGATCTGGTGAACGAGATCCGGCTGCGCACCGAGCGTGACGAGCGCGTCCTGGTCACCACCCTCACCAAGAAGATGTCCGAGGACCTCACCGACTATCTGCTGGGCCTCGGCGTCCGGGTGCGCTACCTGCACTCCGAGATCGACACCCTGCGCCGCGTCGAACTGCTGCGCCAGCTGCGCCTCGGCGAATACGACGTCCTGGTCGGCATCAACCTGCTGCGTGAGGGCCTCGACCTGCCGGAGGTGTCGCTGGTCGCCATCCTCGACGCCGACAAGGAGGGCTTCCTGCGCAGCACCACCAGCCTCGTCCAGACCATCGGCCGCGCCGCCCGCAACGTGTCCGGCGAGGTGCACATGTACGCCGACAAGATCACCGATTCGATGCGCAACGCCATCGACGAGACCGAACGCCGCCGTGCCAAGCAGATCGCCTACAACGAGGCCAACGGCATCGAACCGGCCCCCCTGCGCAAGAAGATCGCCGACATCCTCGACCAGGTCTACCGCGAGGCCGAGGAGACGGAGGTGGAGGTCGGCGGCTCCGGCCGCAACGTCACCCGAGGCCGCCGTGCCCAGGGCGAACCGGGCCGCGCGGTCAGCGCCGGCGTCTACGAGGGCCGCGACGTGAAGAACATGCCGCGCGCCGAACTCGCCGACCTGGTCAAGGAAATGACCGCCCAGATGATGAACGCCGCCCGCGAACTCCAATTCGAACTCGCCGCCCGCCTCCGCGACGAGATCGCCGACCTGAAGAAGGAACTGCGGGGCATGGACGCCGCCGGGTTGAAATGAGTTGCGGTACAAGCTGTTCCGGACTCGCGTCCGGACGGCCGGCAGCATGTCTCGGCCTGCCCACTCCGGCGATCCGCGCCGAAGCGGGTCGGGCCCCGGCCGAATCAGCTCTGCTGGGCCATCCATTCGTTCACCCGGCGCTCGGCCTCCTCGCGGGGGACGTCCTCGACGCGGGTCATGATCACCCAGCGGTGGCCGAAGGGGTCCATCACGAGGCCGTAGCGGTCGCCGGTGACGAAGGTTTCGGGGTCCTCGGCGCGGCGGGCACCGTGCTCGCGGGCGAGTTTGATCACCGCGTCGGCGTCGGGACAGTAGTGCACGATGCTGGTGTGTACCCAGTCGTCGGCGGGAGTACGCAGGCCGTGGTCGGGGATCGGCAGGCCGAGCTGGATGGTCGAATCGCCGATCAGCAGTTCGGCGTGGGCGGGCTGGCCGTCGGGGAGGTCGTTGCGGCTGATCACCTCCGCGCCGAAGACCGCGCGGTAGAACTCGATCGCCTTGTTGCCGTCGGGGACGGCGAGAAAGCAGGTGATGCTGTGGTAGCCCTCGGGAATCGGATTCACGGTGTTGGTCATGGCATCCACTCTCGTCCGGGGGCGGGCGGGTGGTCTTGGAAGAAAGCGACAGCGCGAGATCGCCGGGGGAGACGGCCGTGACGCATCGGATCGGTGACGAGTCTCCTTCCCGCCGCGAGTCCGGCACGAGTGCGCGGGAGCACGCGAAAGGTGGTGTGCCGGAGGTGGTTCCGGTGCGGCCACCGGATGTGTCGAAGGCCATCCTGCGTCCGGTCGAGCAGGAGCGGCATCGGAGTTTGCAGCGGTTGCCGCCGGGGCCGGAATTGGCCCGGTTCCTGGACTGGTACTGGGCGGTGGCGTGGGATCTACGCGGGCGGCCGGATTACGAAGCGGAGGTGTTGCCGTACCCGTGTGTCAACGTCACCTTCGAGGTCACGCACAGCCGCAGCGGTGGTTTCGTCAACGGGGTGTGCACTGCGAAGTTCGTGCGCCCGCTGTCCGGGTTGGGGGAGACGTTCGGGGTGAAGTTCCGGCCCGGCGGGTTCGGCGCGTTCACCGGGCTGGACGTCGGAGCGTTCCGGGATACCGCGGTCGAGCTCACCACGGTGCTGCCGGAGGCGGTCGGGCTGACCGAGAAGGTGCTGGCCGCGGCCACGATGGCGGAGCGCCGGGAGATCGTCGAGGCGTTCTTCGCCGACGCCGCCGAACGGGCTCCCGACGATCCCTCCTACCGGCTGGTGCTGCGGATGGTCGACGCCATGGAGCACGATCGCGGGCTGACCCGGGTCGACCAGGTCACCGAGCGTTTCGCGGTGCCGATGCGGACCTTGCAGCGGCTGTTCCGGCGATACGTCGGGGCCGGGCCCAAGTGGGTGTTGCGGCGGTACAGATTGCAGGACGGCGCGCATCTGCTCGCGAGCGGCCACGTCGACGACGTCGCGGCGCTGGCGCTCGAGCTCGGCTACTACGATCAGGCGCACTTTGCCCGGGAGTTCGCCCGGGAGGTCGGGATGCCGCCGGTCGCGTATGCGCGGCTGGTCGATAACGACCTCTAGCGAACCGGCGGTTATCGACCTAGCGTCACAGGAACCGCATCCGCGGAAGCCCGACTATGCCCTCCAGGAACACGGCGTCGACGACGGAGGTCTTGGCGATGAGTGTTGTGGTGCTGATCGGACGGATTCTGTTCGCGCTGTTGTTCGTGCTGTCCTCGTTCGGGCACTTCGCCCAGGCGGACGGGATGGCCACGTACGCACAGGCCAAAGGGGTACCCGCGGCCAAGGCGGCGGTCATCGGTTCCGGTGTGCTGGCGCTGGTCGCCGGCCTGATGGTGGTGCTCGGCATCTGGGCCGATCTGGGCTGCCTGCTGCTGCTGGTGTTCCTGATCCCGACCACGTTCTTGATGCACACCTTCTGGCAGGAGTCCGACCCGCAGATCAAGCAGGCCGAGATGATCAACTTCAACAAGAACATCGCGTTGATGGGCGCGGCCCTGGCGCTGTTCGCGTTCTTCGCGCACGAGCGGCATCTCGGCCTGATGATCACCCAGCCGCTGTTCACCCTGCATTGATCCGCCTGGCGCCGGTCGGCGGTGCCCGGCGTCATTCCGGCCCCGCGGCCGCCCGGATTTCCCGGTCGCGGCGGGCCGGATTCTCTTTGCGCGAAATCGGGAATGCCACTCTCCGTGTGTTCGCGGAGAGAGCGAACCAGTGGCACGCCGCGATGATTGTGAATGTTCACGACGCGGTCGCGGCACGACGACACACCTGCGTTTCACCCACTGCCCCGCCGGGTATGGCCGCTGTGACGGAAATCCCAGGGCCGCAAGACCGTTCGGCTGTGCGACGAACCTCTTCCCGCCGTCGGCCGTCGGCCGAATCGGCGCAGGTGATACGGGTCGTGCGCGATTCCGGCCGGCGAATGCGGGACCTGCGCTTTACGCCATACGAGTGTGATGTGTTGCAATTCCGAGTTTCTCACTGTGCCGGGCGGCTATGGTCTAGCGCAGTTGCCGCCGGTGAAGAAACGCATCGGCACCGAACAACCGTATATTTGGAGGACACATGACCGCCTACCGGACCATCGTCGTCGGTACCGATGGGTCGGACTCGTCGTATGTCGCCGTCGACAAGGCGGCCTCGCTGGCCGCGGACGCGGGTGCCACGCTGTACGTCGTCTGCGCCTACTACCCGACCGACGACCGGGACGTCGCGGCCGCGGCCGATGTGCTCAAGGACGAGGCCTACCAGGTGCGTGGTTCCGCGCCCACCAACGAGATCCTGC
The DNA here is from genome assembly GCF_020176955.2 of Nocardia sp. alder85J. Taxonomy (GTDB): domain Bacteria; phylum Actinomycetota; class Actinomycetes; order Mycobacteriales; family Mycobacteriaceae; genus Nocardia. The sequence continues at coordinate 484,601 of NZ_JAIUCZ020000005.1, read as the reverse complement.
GGACCGCGCGTGACCGGGCCCAGGCCGCCGGCGCCACCGACGTGGTCGACCGCGCGGTCGTCGGCGAGCCGGTGGAATCGCTGCTGAACCTGGCGAAGGAGCTCCCGGCCGATCTGCTCGTCGTCGGCAACCGCGGCCTGAACACGCTCGCCGGGCGGTTGCTGGGATCGGTGCCCTCGGATGTCGCCCGCAAGTCGCGGACCGACGTCCTGATCGTCCACACCGTCCGCTGATCCGTCGCTGCCCCCGGCCGGGCCGGGGGCAGCGGGCGGGCGCCGAACCGTGTCGGCCCATGCGACACCGAACCGCGTCGGCCCGTGCAGTGCGGCCCAGCGTCGGCGCGGGTGGCACCCCAGCCCGCGTCGGCCGTGTGGCATCACCGGGTGCAGCACCCAGCCCCACATCGACGGTGTGGCATCAACCGGGTGCAGCACCCCAGCCCGCATCGGCCGGGTGGCATCAGCCCAAGCGGCGCAGCACCCCGGGCAGTTCGCCGGTGTGCACCACGGTCAGCCGCTGGGTGGCCCGGGTCAGGGCCACGTAGAGATCGTTGAGCCCGCGCGGTGATTCGGCGAGAATCTCGCGCGGCTCCACCAGCACGACCGCGTCGAACTCCAGCCCCTTGGCGTCGTGCACCGTCAGCACCTGCACGGATTCGCCTGCGAGCGTGGACAATCCGTCGATCAGCGAATGCGGTGCCAGCACCGCGGCGATACCCGGCAGGGGCGCCTCGGCGGCCACCAGCTCGGCCACCGCCGCGGTGATGCCGTCGGCGGGCACCCGCCGCGCGGTCGGCGGATTGCCGGATTCCCGCACCGAGCGGGGTTCGCCCGCCGCCGGGTCGATAGCGGCGAGAACGTCTCCGGCGACGGCCATGATCTCGGCCGGGGTGCGATAGTTGACGGTCAGCTCGCTGAGCTTCCAGCGTTGTGCCACATACGGTTCCAGCACCCGCTGCCAGGACGACGCACCGGCCGGATCACCGGTCTGCGCGACATCGCCGACGATGGTCATCCACCGATTCGGGATGCGCCGCATCACCATTCGCCACGCCATCTCCGACAGTTCCTGGGCCTCGTCGACGATCACGTGGCCGTAGGTCCAGGTGCGGTCGCCCGCGGCGCGCTCGGCGGTGGTCTGCCGGTCGCGCACGTGCTGCCGCTCGGCCAGCTGACTCGCGTCGATCAGGTCGTAGGCCATCAGGATCTCCGGATCCAGATCGTCCTCCAGATCCTGCGGCGCGGAGCCGGTGAGGATGTCGAGAGCGTCCTGCGCCTCGGCCAGCTGGGCCCGCCAGCGTCGGCGGGAGCGTTCGCGCTCCTCGGAGTCGTCGATGCCGAGCAGTTCGGCCAGTTCGTCCAGCAGGGGTGCGTCGGCCGGGCTGAACTCGCCGGGCGTGGCGGGCTGCCGGTAGAGCTCCTTGCGGTCCTCCGGCGACAACTCCCCACCCGCGCGGGCCAGCCGATCGGGATCGGCCCACAGACCCGACAGCACCTCCTGCGGGGTCAGGATCGGCCACAGCCGCGCGATGGCGCCCTGGATGTCCCGGTCGGCCCGCATCTCGTCGCGGATCTCGGTCAGGTCGGTCTGGCTGAGCAGATTCTTGCCGCCGGTGAGGTCCTTGCCCATGGTGTCGGCCAGCTGATCGGTGAGCGCGTCGACCACCGAGGCCGCGAAGATCGGCCGGGCCAGGTTGTGCGGGCGGCGCGACGAGCGGGCCCGGCCGCGCGCGAGGGTGACGATCTTGCGATCCAGGGTGAGCTGGTAGCCGTCGAACGACAGCCGGATCGGCTCGGCGGGCACCTGCTGCCGGTCCCGGACGCCCTGTTTGAGCACCTCCAGCATGGCCGCCGAACCCTTGAGCTCACCCGCGCGCAGGCTGTCCTCGACGGTCGCCCGCACGCCCGGATACAGGTTGCCGATGGTCGACAGCAGCACACCGGTCTCACCCAGCGAGGGCAGCACCTGGCCGATGTAGTCCAGGAAGGTGCTGTTCGGGCCGATGATCAGCACACCGGCCTTGTCCAGCTGCTGCCGGTACGTGTAGAGCAGGAAGGCGGCCCGGTGCAGTGCCACCGCCGTCTTGCCGGTGCCCGGCCCGCCCTGCACCACCAGCACGCTCTTGTGCTCCGAGCGGATGATCGCGTCCTGCTCGCTCTGGATGGTCTCGACGATGTCGGTCATGTGCCCGGTGCGGGCGGCGTTGAGCGCCGCCAGCAGCGCGCTCTCGCTGCCCACCCCGCCGTCTGCGGCATCGGCGCCGGCCGCCCGCGCGGCGTCCAGATCCAGGAACTCGTCGGCGACCGAGGTGACCGTGCGATTGCGGGTGCGGATGTGCCGCCGCCGGATCACGCCGTCCGGGGCGGCGGTCGTCGCGAGGTAGAAGGGCCGGGCCAGCGGAGCCCGCCAGTCCAGCAGCAGGGTGGCGTAGTCGTCGTCCTCGTCCAGGATGCCGAGGCGGCCGATGTAGCGGCGGCCGCCGTCCGGATCCGAGCCGTCGGTGCTCGGCCCGGAATCGCCGCCGTCCGGCGTGAGATCGATGCGGCCGAAGCACAGCCCGTGTTCGGCGGCGTCGTATTTCGAGAGGTCCTCGCTGTACAACTGGGTGAAGGACTCCCGTTCGCTGCGCGCCTGCGGAGTACCACCGGTTTCCAGCAGCACCTCACGCAGCCGGCGCTGCGCGTAGGCGCGCATCTCGTCCAGCCGTTGGTACAACCGGGTCACGTGGGCCTGTTCCTGCTCGAGCTCGGCCGCACGGTCGGTCGCAGGGTGCTCCTCGGTGAGACGGTCGGGCAAAGTGGAACTCCTTGTCACCACAGAGTGCGTCCGGACCGCGTGCTCGGTCCGGGCTGAGAACAGAGTTGTCGAGTTTAGTGGGATATTTCCGGCAGCGCTGTAGGCGCAGGTGAGCGGGTTGCCCGGCGCCGGTCGGCGAGGCACCGGATCAGGAGGCGTGGGTGGTGTTCGGCCGCCGGGACAGGCTGTCGCTCTCCCGGCGGGCCGCCGGTTTCGCGCGGTACATGGCCAGATCGGCGTCGTGCAGCACGGCCTCCGGCGACCGCGTCTCGGCGACGCCGAGTTCGGTGATGCCGATGGTGGCGTCGACCCGGATGCGATGCCCGCGGGCGATGATCGGCTCGGCCATCGTGCGGCGCAACCGGCCGACGAGGGACTCCAGATCTTCCGCCCGCACCTGCCCGGACAACAGCACCAGGAATTCGTCGCCCCCGATGCGGCCGAGCGTGTCCTCCTCCCGCAACCCGCGCTGCAGGCGCTGCGCCGCGATCTGCAGCACCGTATCGCCGACCGCGTGTCCGAGCGTGTCGTTGATCTTCTTGAAGCCGTCCAGGTCGATGAACAGCACCGCCGCGACCGGCTTCTCCCCGCTGGTACCCAGCGCGGCGGCCAGCCGGGCCAGCACCAGCGACCGGTTGGCCAGCCCGGTCAGCGGGTCGTGGGTGGCCTGGAATTCCAGCTGTTTCCGGCTGGCCCGCTGGTCGGTGATGTCGTTGAACGAGCACACCGCGGGGGAGTCCGGATCGTCGGCGATGAGGCGGCGGGCCGATACCGAGATCCAGCGGCGCTGCCCGTCGGTGCGGTCCACGCCGAAGATGTAGTCGCTGATCGGTTCGCCGGTCGCAATCGTGTGGAACACGGGATACCGCGACAGCGGCAGCGGCTGCCCGTTCATGTCGAGGAACTGCATCGGCAGGGTGAGAATGGACACGCCGACCAGATCTTGGCCCTCGTTGCCGAAGATGCGTGTCGCCGCCGGATTGACCGATTCGATCCGGCCGTTGCGGTCGATCACGCACACACCCTCTTCGAGCTGCTCCACCACGGCGGTGAAGTACATCTCGGCACGGCGCTGGGCGGCCTCGGCACGCCGTTGCGCGCTCATGTCGTAGATGACCACCTGATAGGCCGGGCGGCCCTGCCAGACGGTCAGCACCCCGACGACCTCGGTGTCGACGATGCCGCCGTCGAGACGCACCGCCCGCACGCCCGCTCGTTCCGAGGTGTCGCCGGTGTCCCGCAGCGCTCCCAGCCGTTTCACCATGGCCGGGATGTCGACCGGGTCGATGAAATCCGTCACCAACCGGCCGATCAGCTCGTCGATCGCGGTGGCACCCAGCAGCCGCGCGGCGGCCGGATTCGCGAAGACGACACGTTTGCCGTCGTGCATGATCAGGGCCGTCGGGCTGTGCTCGATGAGATCGCGATACAACAATGCGAGTTGTGCGACGTCGGAGGGGCCTTCGATCCGGCCGTCCTCGTCGTCGTGGACCACGTGCACCTCCCGTCCGTCGGAGACTCACGCCACTGGCTGACCATGCGAATCGCTACCGAGGTTCCGTCGGCCTACGATCGTCGATCATTACAGGTGGGCGGTTCGCGCGGCAACGTTGCCGACGCTGTTCACACCGTACTCGGAGATTCGGATCACCCCTCGCGGTGCCTGGTGTGACCTGGACGAATCGGTCACCCCGGGTTTTTGTCGGTGGGTGTGCCTAGCATGGCGGCGGGTTAGTTCTGATTGCCGATACACGAGTGAGAAGGGACGGGCTGGTGGCGGATCGCCTGACGGTGCGCGGAGCGCGGGAGCACAACCTCAAGGGGGTCGATCTCGACCTGCCCCGCGACAGTCTCATCGTGTTCACCGGGTTGTCCGGATCCGGCAAGTCCAGCCTGGCCTTCGACACCATCTTCGCCGAGGGCCAGCGCCGCTACGTCGAGTCGCTGTCGGCCTACGCGCGGCAGTTCCTGGGCCAGATGGACAAGCCCGATGTCGACTTCATCGAGGGCCTGTCGCCGGCGGTGTCGATCGACCAGAAGTCCACCAACCGCAACCCGCGGTCGACGGTGGGCACCATCACCGAGGTCTACGACTACCTGCGCCTGCTCTACGCGCGGGCGGGCACCCCGCACTGCCCGGTCTGCGGCGAGCTGATCGCCAAGCAGAGCCCGCAGCAGATCGTCGACCAGGTGCTGGCCATGCCCGAGGGCACCAAGTTCCAGGTGCTGGCCCCGGTGGTGCGCACCCGCAAGGGCGAATTCGTCGACCTGTTCGACCAGCTCAACGGCCAGGGCTACTCCCGCGTCCGCGTCGACGGGGTGGTGCACCAGCTCACCGATCCGCCGAAGCTGAAGAAGCAGGAGAAGCACGACATCGAGGTGGTGATCGACCGCCTCACCGTGAAGCCGAGCTCCAAGCAGCGGCTCACCGACTCCATCGAGACGGCGCTGCGGCTGGCCGACGGCATCGTGGTGCTCGACTTCGTCGACCGCGAGGAGCACGCGCACGACCGGGAGCGGCGGTTCTCCGAGAAGCTGGCCTGCCCCAACGGCCATCCGCTGGACATCGAAGATCTGGAACCGCGGTCGTTCTCGTTCAACTCGCCCTACGGCGCCTGCCCGGACTGCACCGGCCTCGGCATCCGCAAGGAGGTCGACCCGGACCTGGTGGTCCCCGATCCGGAACTGAGCCTGGCCGACGGCGCCATCGCGCCCTGGTCCCGGGGGCAGACCGCCGAATACTTCCTCCGGCTGCTGTCCGGCCTGGCCGACGCGCTGGGCTTCTCGGTCGACACCCCGTGGCGGGAGCTGTCGCCGAAGGTGCGCAAGGCGGTGCTGGAGGGCAGTTCCGAACAGGTGCACGTGTCGTACACCAACCGGTACGGCCGCAAGCGTTCCTACTACGCCGATTTCGAGGGCGTCATGCCCTTCCTGCAACGGCGGCTCGACAACACCGAGTCCGAGCAGATGAAGGAGCACTACGACGGCTACATGCGGGACGTCCCGTGCCCGGTCTGCCACGGCGCCCGGCTGCGCCCGGAGATCCTCGCCGTCACGCTGAACAGCCAGGATGGCCGCAAATCCATCGCCTCCGTCTGTGATCTGTCCATTCGCGACTGCTCGCGCTTTCTCAACACCCTGGACCTGGGCGAACGCGAGGCGGCCATCGCCGGGCAGGTGCTCAAGGAGATCCAGGCGCGGCTGGGCTTCCTACTCGACGTGGGCCTGGAATATCTGACCCTGTCGCGCGCCGCGGCCACCCTGTCCGGCGGTGAGGCGCAACGCATCCGGCTGGCCACCCAGATCGGTTCCGGCCTGGTCGGCGTGCTCTACGTGCTCGACGAGCCGTCCATCGGCCTGCACCAGCGCGACAACCGCCGTCTCATCGAAACCCTCACCCGCCTCAAGAATCTCGGCAACACCCTGATCGTCGTCGAGCACGACGAGGACACCATCCACGCCTCCGACTGGGTGGTCGACATCGGCCCGCTGGCCGGTGAGCACGGCGGCCAGGTGGTCTACAGCGGCCCGTACCCCGGCCTGCTCGCCGACCCGAATTCGCTGACCGGCGCCTACCTTTCGGGTCGCGAGCGCATCGAGGTGCCGCTGGTGCGGCGTCCGGTCGACAAGAAGCGCCAGCTCACCGTCGTCGGCGCGAACGAGCACAACCTGCGCGACATCACCGTCAACTTCCCCTTGGGTGTGCTCAGCGCCGTCACCGGCGTCTCCGGCTCCGGCAAATCCACCCTGGTCAACGACATCCTGGCCACCGTGCTCGCGAACAAACTCAACGGCGCCCGCCAGGTGCCCGGCCGGCACACCCGCATCAACGGCCTGGACCATCTGGACAAGCTGGTACAGGTCGACCAGTCCCCGATCGGCCGTACCCCGCGCTCCAACCCGGCCACCTACACCGGCGTCTTCGACAAGATCCGCACCCTGTTCGCGGCGACCACCGAGGCGAAGGTGCGCGGCTACCAGCCCGGCCGCTTCTCGTTCAACGTGAAGGGCGGCCGCTGCGAAGCCTGTTCGGGCGACGGCACTCTCAAGATCGAGATGAACTTCCTGCCCGACGTGTACGTCCCCTGTGAGGTCTGCCGCGGTGCCCGCTACAACCGCGAGACCCTCGAGGTCCACTACAAGGGCAAGACCATCGCCGAGGTGCTAGACATGCCCATCGAGGAGGCCGCCGGATTCTTCGAACCGGTCACCTCGATCCATCGCTACCTGAAGACCTTGGTCGACGTCGGCCTCGGCTACGTCCGCCTCGGCCAGAGCGCCCCCACCCTCTCCGGCGGTGAGGCCCAGCGCGTCAAGCTGGCGGCCGAACTCCAGAAGCGCTCCACCGGCCGCACGGCCTACATTCTCGACGAGCCCACCACCGGCCTGCATTTCGAGGACATCCGCAAACTCCTCGCCGTCATCAACGGCTTGGTCGACAAGGGCAATACGGTCATCGTCATCGAACACAACCTGGACGTGATCAAGACCTCCGACTGGGTGATCGACATGGGCCCCGAGGGCGGCTCCGGCGGCGGCACCGTCGTCGCCGAGGGCAGCCCGGAGGAGGTGGCCGCCGTCCCCGGGAGCTACACCGGCCAATTCCTCTGCACTGCCCTCACCGCTGCCGCTCCGGCGCCGGCGAAGCCCGCCGCCAAGAAGACCACCAGGAAGGCCGCTCCCAAGAAACCGGCCGAGGCCGACCCCAAACGCGCCGCCGCGGCCCGCCGCCGAGCCGCTGCCCTGCGCTGAGCAGCCCACCGCCACACGCCCAGGATCGCGAGCTGCGGTGCCACGCTGAATTCGCCGAGCCGGACGGCGATTTCCTGTCCGTCCCATGCCGGGCGGAACCGTTGATCGTGTCTCGATCGCGTGCGGCAGCGGAACGCCGAAGATCCAGGGCCGTAGCGGAGCGCAGGTGCCGGAAGTCAGCAGGCCCGGCCGCACTTGCTACGTGGTGATGGCTGCGACGGGGTCATGGAGTCGGGCGACCAACTCTCGAACGAGGAGAGGCGCAGCGCTCGGATCACCGTCGATTCGCAGCCGACCGTCGGCCGCCGCAATCTGACGGTGGCGTCGAGCGGCAGCGATGGCCTCGGGGTCGTCTGCCCAGACCCGCCGGGAGAGTTCGTGATGGGTGGTGTAATCGGCGGTGATGCGGATGTCGGCGTCATCGACGGAGCCGCTGCCGACGTGGAGTTCGCCCAGGCGGATGCGGATGAACCAGCTCAGCGTTCCGGTGGAAGTGTCCGCTCGGCCGGCCGGCGGGTTCGTCAGATCCTCGCAGATGCAGTAGTCGAGTGAATCCAGGTCGTGACCTTTCAGAAGATCCACGATGATCGACTCGACGGCCTCGAGCCACTCTGGGCTCACGTATTCGAACGTGCTGGTGGGCGCCATCTTTCGGATGGTTTCACGGATCCGGGGTCCGGTCTTGTGGTGAGTTGGGTGGGTCCGGGCGGGATCCTGCGAACATTTCCGAGGCTACGGCGTTCGCGCGATGATCGGTTGTCATCTGCGATGGGCGGGAATCCGCTGTCGCCATAATCGAATTCGTTCACTACCTTGCTGTTCGTGATGAACTCGTCGCGAAAGCGGCGTCGTTGTCCGGTGAACTTTTCGCCGGAGCATGAACCGGACCGGCTGCGGGATTCCCGTTGCACCGCAGGCGGTTCGGAGTGGGCACGCGCCGAGTGGTAGCCCCGGGTCGACACCCGCGCGTAGCCGTTCGGCGCGTGGTTCGTTTCCGGGCCGTCGCGTGCCGAGCGGTTGCCCGGGGACCGGACGATAGTTGGTCAGCGGACGCGGCGGAGGGTGTCCGGGGTGAGGTCGGCGAGGGTGGGGTAGCCGTCGACGGCCATGATCAGGTCGGCCTCGGCCAGCAGGGAGCGGAGAACGTGGACGATGCCGTCGGCGCCGGCGAGGGCGGCGCCGTAGACGTACGGGCGGCCGATGCCGACGGCGGTGGCGCCGAGGGCGAGGGCCTTGACGATGTCGGCGCCGCTGCGGATGCCGGAGTCGAACAGGACGGGCAGGCCGTCCGCGGCGGCGACCACCTCGGGCAGCACGTCTAGTGCGGGCAGGCCGCCGTTGGCCTGGCGGCCGCCGTGATTGGAGCAATAGATGGCGTCGACACCGGAATCCTTGGCGCGCCGGGCATCCTCGGGATGGCAGATGCCCTTCACGATCAGGGGCAGATCGGTGAGTGACCGCAGCCAGGGCAGATCGCTCCAGGTGAGCGGGTTGCCGAAGGTCTGGATCCAGCGCAGCACCGCGCCGCGCGGGTCCTCCTCGGGGGTCTTGTCCAGGCTCGCACGGAACACCGGGTCGCTGGTGTAGTTGGCCAGACAGTGGCCGCGGAGCTGGGGGAAGTTGCTGGCGCCCAGGTCGCGGGGACGCCAGCCGGTGATCCAGGTGTCGAGGGTGACCACGATGCCCTGGAATCCGGCCTGCTCGGCGCGGCGCACCAGGCTGGCCGCCAGATCCCGATCCTTCGGCGTGTACAGCTGGAAAAAGCCCGGGGTGTCGCCGAATTCGGCGGCGACCTGTTCCATCGGGTCGACCGTCAGGGTGGAGGCGACCATCGGGACGCCGGTGCGGGCCGCGGCGCGCGCGGTGGCCAGGTCGCCGTGGCCGTCCTGGGTGCACAGCCCGATCACACCTACCGGCGCCAGGAACACCGGCGAGGGTAGCGTCAGCCCGAACAGCTCGATCGACATGTCCCGTTCGGCTGCGCCGACGAACATCCGCGGCATCAGTCCCCAGCGCTCGAACGCGGTGACGTTCGCATTCTGGGTCCGCTCGTCGCCCGCGCCACCGGCGACATAGGACAACACCGACGGCGGCAGCGCCTGCCGGGCACGTTCCTCCCAGCCGGCGTAACTCATCGGCAGTGTCGGCTGTATCCCGACCAGACCGGCGAAATAGATCTCGTTCTGGAAATCGGCAAAGGCCACTGCTCTGTCCCTTCTCGGCACGGTCGGTGCGAGATTCTGCCAAATCGCCCAGCGTCGTGGTCGTCAACCGCAAGGGTGTCGCGACAGGAACACGTGGCGGACTGCTTCTCGCCCAGAACGGCATCGCGGGCGTTGTCAACCGTAGGCCATCGCGGGTGTCGTCAACCGTGGGGCATCGCGGCGTCGTCAACCCTGGGGGTGGCGGCTGTCGTCAACCGTGGGGTGCTGGGTGTCGTGGGTGTGGCGCGGTGGGTGTCGTCAACCGCGGGGACGTTGCGGGAGGAACAGCCCAGCGGCGGCGAGTACCACCCCGATTCCCGCCGCCACCAGGAACACGAGGTCGTACCCCGCGGCCAGGGCGGCAGGCGCACCGGACCCGGCCGATTCGGAGCCGGCGACCGTGACCAGGACCGCCAGCGCCACCGCCCCGCCGATCTGGCTCGACGTATTGGCCAGCCCACCGGCGATTCCGGCGTCCTCGGCAGGCGCGTCGGCCGTCGCCACCGCCATGAGGGTGGGAAATGTCAGGCCGAGCCCGACTGCGACGAGCAGCGTCGGGCCGAATACGGCTGCGAGATAACCACTTCCGGACCCGGCCCGGGCGAGCCACCCGAATCCGGCCAGGAAGCAACCGCCCCCGGCTGCCACCAGCACCCGCGCACCGACGCGCGGCAGCAGCCCGGCGGCCCATCGCGCGACCACCACGAAGGCCACCGACGCCGGTGTCTGCCCCAGCCCCGACCGCAACGCACCGAATCCGAGCACATTCTGGAGCAGCAGCGAGGTGAAATACCACATCGCGATCGGAATTCCGCCGAACAGCAGCAACATCCCATTGCCCGCCGCGACCGCCCGAATTCCGAACAGCCGCAACGGCATCAGCGGCCGGGTTGCGAAACGTCCCTCCACCACGAGGAATACGGCGAGCAGCAGCACCCCTGCCCCGATGATGCCGAGCACTCGCGCGGACGACCATCCGTACGCACCACTCCGGACCACTCCGAAGACCAGCGCACTGGCGCCCGCAGTCCCGGTCACCGCGCCGATCGGGTCCAGCCGTGCGAGCCGGTCGACGGTGGTCCCGGACAGCGCCACCATTGCCACCGCGATCAGCACCACCCCGATCGGCACATTGATCAGGAAGATCCATCGCCACGACAGCGCGCCGGTGAGCGCCCCTCCCGCAACGGCCCCCGCCATCCCACCGGCCCCACCCGCGGCCGACCACGCACCCAGCGCCCGTGCTCGTGCAGGCCCCGCCGGGAAACGGGTATTGACCACCGCCAATGTCGCCGGGGCCAGAAACGCCGCCCCCGCGCCCTGCGCCACCCGCGCCGCCACCAGCACCCCCGCACCGGTCGCCAGCCCGCCGACCAGGCTCGCGCCGGAAAACACGAACAGCCCGGCAGTGAGCATCCGCCGCTGCCCGAACAGATCACCGGCTCGCCCACCCGACAGCATGAGCCCCGCGAACGCGAGCAGATACCCGTTGACCACCCAGGCCAGCCCGGTAGCGGAGAATCCGAGATCCCGCTGGATCGACGGCAACGCGACATTCACCACCGACGCGTCGAGGATCACCATGAACTGCCCGGCGCACGCCAGCGCCAGCACCAGCCGGTCGGCCGCGCCCCGCCCACCGATCCAGCGGTGGGACAAGGGTTTCGCCATCGATTCGGTCGCCACGAGCACTCCTGGAGACGAGAAGAATAGTTACGTGCATAATGTTATGTGCGTAACCAATTTGTCAAGGGAGCCCCGTGGACTTCGATCGAGCGGACGCCATCAACCAGGCCATTCGCCTCCTGAGCCTGCGCCACCGCGCGCGAGCCGCCACCCTGCTGGCCCCCCTCGGCCTGCACCCCGGCCAGGAGGCCCTCCTCCTGGAACTGGCCCGTACCGGCCCCATGATCCAGGCGCAACTGAGCGAGGCGCTGGGCTGCGAACCCCCCAGCGTCACCCTGATGACCCGCAAACTCGAAGCCTCCGGTCACCTCCGCCGAACTCCCGACCCCTCCGACAAACGCGCCAGCATCGTCGAACTCACCGACACCGGCCGAGCCCTCGCCGGCGAGGTCAAACAACTCTGGTGCGCCCTGGCGGAAGAAACCGTCACCGGCCTACCCGACCGAACTGTCGCCGAACTCCCCGCCCTCCTGCAGACCCTGACCGCCAACGTCGACACCCGCCGCCCCCGCCGCCCCACGAAATAGACTGCCCCCAAACTGTTCCGACTCACAACTGCGCGCCCAGCACCTGCCGGAGCACCCATCCGACCCACATCGCGGCAGCCACGCCGCCGAGGCCGCTGGCTGCCGCGCAACAGGATTCGCTGTTGACCCGCATGATCGCGGCGGAGGGAGGAGCTTCACGGGTGAGTGGCCTCGGCTGCGAGAGGCTGCGGTGGAACACCGAACAGTCTGTCGCGCTGAGGATCCCGATCGGCGGTTCGGTAGGGCCGGGACGGGCGCGGGAACTCGGCGTGTCGCCACGGTCCGCGAGTGGCAGGTGGTGGCGCTGCTCGGCGTAGGGCGGCGGGTCGCGTGTGCCGATTGCTGCCGCGCCGCCCTACTGTTTCGCGGCGGTGTGGATCAGTTCGGCGAGTTCGGTGGGGCGGGACCACATGGGCCAGTGGCCGGTGTGGAGGTCTATGAAGGTGGCGTCGAGGTGGGGGAGTTCGGAGAAGATGGGGGCGGTGCCGGTGAGGGCGTGGATCTGTTCGGCGGGGAAACTGCAACAGATCAGGGTGGTGGGGATCGTGCGGCCGGCGGGGGAGTCGCTGAGCGGCAACGGGGTTCGGGCGATGGTGGCGGGTTGGGAGACCGCGCGGGATCGGAAGCGTTGCAGGGTGAGTTCGTCCAGGCCCGCCAGGCTGTTGCCCGCGGCCTCCAGTTCGGGCCAGTCGGGGAGGGGGAGTTCGCGGGTGTCGGGCGACAGGTCGGGGTCGAGTACGAAACCGGGTGGCAGGGGGCCCGAGTCGACGTAGATCGCGTGCGAGAAGTTCTGGGGCGCAATGTCGCTCGCGAGATAGGCGGGGGCCGCGCCGCCGGAGTGCGAGACCAGCACCGTGGGGACCGGCGCGGCCGCGACGATGGCGGCGGCCTGCTCGGCCACGGTGGTGTCGAGGCGGTGCGGGGCATCGGGGTCGAGACCGGGCAGCGTCAGGGCCGTCACCTCGTGGCCGTGATCACGTAGACGGCCGGCCACGGCATCCCATGCCCAGGCGCCGAGCCAGAATCCGGGAATCAGCAGTATGTGAGCCATGAGGCGGATCATCGCATCGGGCACCGACAGGAATCGGCTCGAGTGGCGGGAATCAGCCGAGTTTCCAGGTGTCCTCCGGGCCGCGGTGGCGGCCCATCCGGCGCCGCCGGAAGAAGACCTCCTCCATCGACATGGGTTGTGCGGCAGCGGTGATCGCGGCCAGCCGGTTGTCCATCTGGTACTCGTGGATATGGCGTTGCAACCCGGCCTGACGTTCGGGTGACAGGGTCGCCCACACCGCGCCGAACCGGTTCTGCACATCGGTGTCGGCCACGGCCACCAGCCGCAGCAGCGAGGGCCACAGCTCGGTCTCGGTGGCGTGGGTGGGCAGTTCCCGGATCGTGTCGTCCGGCAGTTCGGAGATCCAGCGGGCGACGTAGCGCCGGGTGTCGACATCCATCCGCATGGCGAGTTCGCCGAGGCCGCGCCAACTGTCGGCGCGGCTGTTGGCGGCCAGGGCCCCCACCAGGGCGGGCAGGACCGCACCGTCGTAGAGCACCGGATTACCGGCCAGTTTGCGCAGCGCGGCGGGGCTGAGCCGGCCGGTGAAGGTCAGCAGTTCCGCGCCGGCGCCCCCACGCACCGCGGCGCCGATCAGCGCGCCGATACCGGCGGCGGGTGCGAGGTCGAACAGGATGTCGCCCACGGCCGTCACCACGTCCGGTTCGCAGCGGGAGAACACCGTGATCGCCGCCGCTTGCAGATCGGGCGGGCCCTTCAGGACCGAATGCACCATCCGGGGGATGCGCCCGGTGGCGCCGTTCAGGAAGTGCCGCACGATAGTGCTGACCGCGCTCCCGGAGTACGCGAAGGCGGCGGAGAAGATCAGCCCGGCGTCGTCGGGCACGCCGCGTTCGACGGCCTCGATCAGATCCGGGGTGGCGTAGGCGAGGAACGGCCCGGCGGTGACGTAGTCCCGGCGGCGCAGCATCTCGTTGACCACGTCGATGATCGGCTCGGTCGGCGCGATGTCGGCGAGCTGCCCGATCGCGCGCGGGTCCATGTAGGGCGCGCACTCGGCGGCGTACTGCGGGTGCAGCATCGCCATCGTCTCGGCGGCCTTGCGCGGGTGGTCGATACCGACCGCACCGGCCGCGCGCCCGGTCAGCAGCGGCGGCACCAGTCGCTGCACCAACGGCAGCGAGATGGTCAGCGGGATCACCGGGACCAACCGGCTGATGCGTGCGAACGCGTCGTCGTGGTGCTCGAACAGCGCCGCGGCCATGCGCTGCTGCAATTCGTGTAGATGGTCCGGCCCCAGCCGTTCCAGGTGGGCCAGCCGCTCCGGAGCCACGTGCAGGGTGCGCGCCAGCAGGATGATCTGGGCGCGGGTGACCAGGCTGCTCATCGATCCAGCGCGTGGCCGAACATGATCCGCTTCGTCGTCGGGCCCAGCGGCCAGGGTAGCGCGTGCACCATCCGATCCACCGCTTCGGACAGCGCGGTGACCTCGTGCCGCCGGGCGCCCTCGAACAGCCGCAGTAGATCAGCGCTCTCGGACTCCGTGAGGAAGTCGAGAGCGGAAACCGGGCCGTGCAGTGCCTCTTCGAGCTCGCGTCGGGCAGTCATGGTGCTCCTGGATCGGGTACTCCTTCGCCAGCTCCTATTACCCCTCGAATCGGCCTGCGAATCCTGGCATTCGCTCAAATATGTACGCCGGCCAGCCTTTCCGGGGTGCGAATTGGCAGTCGCCACCAAGAGTGGCCCGATCTCGACGATTCCGCCACTCCCGAGTTACCCGTGCCGGGAGGTGATCCGGGGTCAGTAGACGGGGCCGGTGTACTTCTCGCCGGGCCCCTTGCCGGGTTCGTCCGGATGCGCGGAGGTCTCCCGGAAGGCGCGTTGCAGCGCCTGTAGGCCGTCGCGCAGCGGCCCGGCATGCGGGCCGAGGTATTCCACCGAGGCCGTGATCAGGCCGGCCAGCGCCGTGATGAGGCGGCGGGCCTCGTCCAGATCCAGCTGCGGGCTCGACTGCGGATCGTCGTCGGCGAGGCCGAGCTTCTCGGCGGCCGAGCTCATCAGCATCACCGCCGCCCGGCTGATGACCTCCACTGCGGGGATCTCGGCCAGCTCGCGCACGGTCTCCGACGGATTGCTCATGCCGGTAGCATGGCACCCGATACCGATGTGCCTGGTCGCGGGGTTGCCCGATTCGGAGGATCAGCTGCGGGGATGTTAAGCTGATCGGCGACGACCGCCCCGGTCGTGTTGCAGCAATAGTTCGCGTCGTCAGATCGCTGCGTCGATGCACGTCTGTGGCAGGTCCGGGGCAATAAGTGGAGCCCAACTCCCACCGTTCGCCGGTTCACATCAGGCCGGACGGTCCCGGTCACCCGTCCGATATGGAGGGGTTTTTCGTGCGGCATCGTGCCCGTGCGAGGGTCGACGCGATTGCTCGCGTCGTCGGCCGGTCGACATCGGGCCCCGTGGCGGTGAAATACCGCAGCGGGGCTTTCGTGTTGGATATGGGGTTGCCAGTTATAGCTTGCGGTCGTTGGACGACACCGCTTGACCTAGGAGGCCCCATCAGCACTGAGACCCGCATCAACGATCGCATCCGCGTTCCCGAGGTCCGACTCATCGGACCAGGCGGTGAACAGGTTGGGATCGTGCGTGTTGAAGATGCACTGCGCGTCGCGCAGGAAGCCGATCTCGACTTGGTCGAGGTCGCGCCGGACGCGCGACCACCGGTCTGTAAGATCATGGACTACGGCAAGTTCAAGTACGAGACGGCGCAGAAGGCGCGCGAGTCCCGGAAGAACCAGCAGCAGACCGTGATCAAGGAGCAGAAGCTCCGTCCGAAGATCGACGACCACGACTACGAGACGAAGAAGGGCCATGTCCTTCGCTTCCTGCAAGCAGGCTCGAAGGTCAAGGTGACGATCATGTTCCGCGGTCGCGAGCAGTCGCGGCCCGAGCTGGGTTTCCGGCTGTTGCAGCGGCTGGCCTCCGACGTCGCCGAGTTCGGCTTCGTCGAGACCTCGGCCAAGCAGGATGGCCGGAACATGACCATGGTCCTCGCACCGCACAAGGGTGCGAAGACGCGGGCGAAGGCGCAGCAGACGGTGTCGCAGCGCGGTTCCGGTCCGGCTGCCAACGACGTCCCCGACGCGGCGCCGGCGCCGGACGCGGTCCCCGTGTCGGTGCCGGATACCGGCGCCGTGGAAGCGGACAGCCCGCAGTAACCGAACAGTGGACGGCGGACTCGTGGGAACGCGAGCCCGCCGCCGAACGAGACAGATTGAGGAATCCATGCCGAAGATGAAGAGCCACAGCGGCGCCTCGAAGCGATTCAAGGTGACCGGTCGCGGCAAGCTGCTGCGTGAGCAGGCGAACCGTCGACACCTGTTCGAGCACAAGCCCAGCCGCCGGACTCGTCGTCTGGAAGGCACGGAGGTCGTTGCGGCGGCCGACGTCCGTCGTGTGAAGAAGCTGCTCGCCATCTGAGCGGGCTCTCCTCGAGCCATCGCGCAGTGCCCCCGGCCGGTGCCGTTCACGGTCACCCGCACGGGCACGTCGCTACCACCGACCCCCGGGCGCCCCGAGCGCCCCTCGATCGAACAAGGAACTGACAAGTGGCACGCGTCAAAAGGGCCGTCAACGCTCAGAAGAAGCGCCGTACCGTTCTCGAGGCCTCCAAGGGCTACCGCGGGCAGCGCTCGCGGCTGTACCGCAAGGCCAAGGAGCAGCAGCTCAAGTCGCTGACCTACGCGTTCCGGGATCGCCGGGCGCGGAAGGGCGATTTCCGTCAGCTGTGGATCACCCGCATCAACGCCGCGGCCCGTGCGAACGACATCACCTACAACCGGTTCATCCAGGGCCTGAAGGCCGCCGGTGTCGAGGTCGATCGCAAGATCCTCGCCGAGCTCGCCGTGTCCGATGCCGAGGCGTTCGCCGGTCTGGTCGCGGTCGCCAAGGCCGCCCTGCCGGAGGATGTCAACACTCCGGCCGCCTGAGCCGAGTGACACCGACGCATTCGAAACGACCCGTGGACGCGCTCTCCGAGCGTAATCCGCGGGTCGTTTCCGCTGTCAAGCTCCATCGCGCGCCGCAGCGCCGCAAGACCGGGCTGTTCCTCGCGGAGGGCGCGAATTCGGTCGAGGCGGCCCTGGCCACCGAGCGCGCCGAAGAGCTGTTCTATTCTCTCCGCGCCGCCGAACGCGAACACGAACTGGTGGCGACCGCCGCCGCGCTCGGGGTGCGCACCACGCTGGTCGCCGAGCGCGCCGCCGAACTGCTGGGGGAGACCGTCACCCCGCCCGGTCTGGTCGCCGTCTGCCGCGCGGTGGACGTGCCGCTGCCGCGGGTGCTGGCCGCGGCGCCGCGGATGCTCGCGGTGCCGGTCGAGATCGCCGATCCGGGCAATGCCGGCACCCTGATCCGGGTGGCCGACGCGGTCGGCGCGGATGCGGTGGTGCTGGCCGGCGATTCGGTCGACCCGCACAACGGCAAGTGTGTACGGGCTTGTGCCGGAAGCCTCTTCCACGTCCCGATCGCCCGGGAGCGCGATGTCGACGCGGTGCTGGCGGCGTTGCGGGACGCGGGTGTCACGGTGCTGGCCACCACCGCGCGCGGCGAGGTGGATCTCGACGCCGCCGACGAGATCCTCGCCGGTCCGGTGGCGTGGTTGTTCGGTAACGAGGCGCACGGGCTGGATCCCGGCATCGCGCGGCGCGCCGATCATCGCATCCGGATTCCCATCCACGGCCGGGCCGAGAGCCTGAATCTCGCTGCGGCCGCGGCGATCTGCCTCTACGCCGGCGCGCGGGTGCAGCACCGCCGATAACGGCGACTCACTCCGCGACCAGGTTCTCCAGGATCTCCACCGCCCAGTCGCAGCGGACCGGATCGGGCCCGACGACCTGCATCGCGGTCATCACGGTGAGTAGCATGCCGGTGGACATGAAGTCGCGGGCCTGCTCGCCGGAGGCGCCGGTGAGGTCGCGGACCAGCCGGTAGATGCGGCCGAAGCGCTCGCGCACCGGATTGCCGATGGCAGGATCGCCGCTGGCCGAGAAGCCGTGCAGCAACACCATCAGCAACTCGCGCTCGGTGAGGAAGACGTCGAACGCCTCGCCGAGCGCGCCGATCTTCTCCTCGGTGTCCGCATCCGGGCCGACCGCGGCCGCGGCCTCCCGGAAGATCTCCTCGATCCGGTCGGTCACCAACTCCACGCTGTCGACGAACAGTTGCTGCTTGCTGCCGAACAGTCGGATCACATACGGCTGCGAAACTCCCGCGAGCCGGGCGATCTCATCGGTTTTCGTTGCGGCATAACCGGATTCGGCGAAAGCGGTGACCGCAGCCGCGAGCACCTGCTCACTGCGTTCACCGGCGGTCAGACGGGTGCGCGGCGACGCCATCGTCGTCCTCCTTCTCGATGCCGGTTCCTGGATGACCGATTACTCGACTCCGAGGTCGATCCTGCCATCGGCTCCGATCGCCGGATGTTCCGGTGGGCGGCCAGGACCGGACCTGTTGCCCATTGACATGTTATCAGCCGATGCATACTCTGACGACGTCGAGTTATCAGTGGATAACAACAAAGGATCTCGGTCATGACCACAACCCTCACCTCCGGGTCGTCCGCCACCTCGCGCTCCCGGGCGCCTCGTCCTCTCGCCGCGGTTCTGCTGGCCGTCGGCATCCCGATGTTCATGGTCACGCTGGACAACCTGGTCGTGACCAACGCACTGCCGGTGATCAAGCACGAGCTCGGCGCCTCGCTCACCGACCTGCAGTGGTTCGTCAACGCGTACACGCTGTCGTTCGCCTCCCTGCTGCTCGCCGCGTCCGCGCTGGGTGACCGGATCGGGCGCAAGCGGATGTTCCTGACCGGTATCGCACTGTTCACCGCCGCCTCCGCGGCGTGCGCGTTGGCCACCGAGCCGTGGATGCTGATCACGGCCCGCGCGGTGCAGGGCTTCGGCGGGGCGGCGGTGATGCCGCTGTCGCTGACCCTGCTGTCGGCGGCGGTCCCGGAGAAGATGCGCAGCGCGGCCATCGGCATCTGGGGCGGTATCTCCGGCCTCGGCGTGGCGCTGGGCCCGGTGATCGGCGGCGCGGTGGTCGACGGCCTGAACTGGCAGTGGATCTTCTGGCTGAACGTGCCCATCGGCATCCTGGCGTTGCCGTTCGTGGCCCGGGTGCTGACCGAATCCCACGGTGGCGCAGGGCGTTTCGATGTGCTCGGACTGCTGCTGGGTTCGGGTGGTGTGCTCGCGGTGGTCTGGGGCATCGTGCACGGCGCGGGTGACGGCTGGATGTCGGCGCAGGTGCTCGTGACCCTGATCGCCGGCGGCGCCCTGCTGGTGGGGCTGATCGTGTGGGAGCTGCGCACTCCGAATCCGCTGCTGCCGTTGCGGCTGTTCCGGTCCCGTGCCTTCGGGCTCGTGAACGTGACCACCTTCACTTTCGGTGTCGGGGTGTTCGGCTCGATCTTCCTGCTGGCCCAGTACTTCCAGGTGGTGCAGCACCTGTCCCCGTTGCAGGCGGGCATCCGCACCATGCCGTGGACCCTGGCGCCGATGGTGGTGGCGCCGATCGCGGGCCTGGTCGTCGACCGGGTCGGCGCCCGCACGCTGCTGGCCCTGGGTCAGGCGATGCAGGCCGCGGCGCTGGCGTGGCTCGCCCTGGCGATCGGGGTGGACACCGGTTACGGCGCGTTCGTCGGGCCGTTCCTGCTCGCCGGTATCGGCATGGGGCTGACGTTCGCACCGGGTGCCACGGTCACCATGGCCAGCGCCGCGCCGCAGGATCAGGCCATCGCCTCCGGTACCAGCAACACGCTGCGTGAGGTCGGCGTCGCCCTCGGTGTCGCGGTGCTGTCGTCGGTGTTCTCCTCCTACGGGTCCTATCTGGGTGGTCAGCAGTACGTCGACGGTCTCGCGCCGGCGGTGATGGTCGGCGCGGTGATCGTCGCGGTCGGCGCGCTGGTCGCGGTGCTGCTGCCGCGGCGGATCGTGCCGGTCTCCTGACCGCGGCGGCACGCCGTACGCCCCATCCGGCCACGCCGGGTGGGGCGTACCCTGTCCCGAGCCGGGCGCATACTCACGAGGGGTCCCACCTGCCGCGAAAACGGGATGAGGTGGCCTGATTGGATTGTCTACGATGCGACCGGCAAGAATGAGACGGACAACCAGCCGGACGTGTACCAGTCAGGGAGACGAACCACCGTGGCCGACGACAACGCACCAGCGGACCCGACAGCGGCGCTGACCGAGGAGGCGCTCGCCGCCGCGGCCGACGCGGCGCAGCAGGCGTTCGCGGCGGCGGCCGACTTGGATGCGCTGGCGGCCGCCAAGACCGAGTACATGGGCGGGAAATCGCCGATCGCGCTGGCGCAGCGCTCCCTGGGCACGCTGCCCAAGGAGGAGAAGGCCGACGCGGGCAAGCGGGTCAACGTCGCCCGCGGCCGGGTGACGGACGCCTACGAGGCCCGCCGCGCCGAGCTGGAGGCCGTGCGCGACGCCGCCGTGCTGGTGTCGGAGGCGATCGACGTCACCCTCCCGGCCGGGCGGGCCGCCGTCGGCGCGCGGCATCCGATCACGGTGCTGTCCGAGCGGATCGCCGACGTGTTCGTCGGGATGGGCTGGGAGGTGGCCGAGGGCCCCGAGGTCGAGACCGAGCACTTCAACTTCGACGCGCTCAACTTCCTGCCCGACCATCCGGCGCGCACCATGCAGGACACCTTCCACATCGCGCCGGAGGGGTCGCGGCAGGTGCTGCGCACGCACACCTCGCCGGTGCAGGTGCGCTCGCTGCTGGAGCGGGAGCTGCCGATCTACGTGGTCTGCCCCGGCCGCACCTTCCGCACCGACGAGCTCGACGCCACCCATACCCCGGTGTTCTCCCAGGTCGAGGGGCTGGCCGTGGACAAGGGCCTGACCATGGGCCACCTGCGCGGCACTCTGGACGCCTTCGCCCGAGCCCTGTTCGGCCCGGACACGCGAACTCGCATGCGCCCCAGCTTCTTCCCGTTCACCGAGCCGTCCGCGGAGGTGGACGTCTGGTTCCCGGACAAGAGGGGCGGTGCCGGCTGGGTCGAGTGGGGCGGCTGCGGCATGGTCAACCCGCGGGTGCTGATCGCCAGCGGTATCGACCCCGAGATCTACACCGGGTTCGCGTTCGGCATGGGCATGGAACGCACCCTGCAATTCCGCAACGGCCTGACCGACATGCGCGACATCGTCGAGGGCGATGTGCGTTTCACGCTGCCGTTCGGCGTCCAGTCCTGAACCCACCCCGCTCGATTCGAAGGAAAGCGAACGTCACGTGCGAGTAGCGCAGTCCTGGCTGACGGATGTCCTGCAGCGCGCGACCCCCGACTGGGCGGTCACGCCGGAGGAACTGGACGCCGGTTTCGTCCGGGTGGGCCTGGAGGTCGAGGAGATCGACACCTTGGCGCGCATCACCGGTGACATCCCGCATCCGCTGGTGGTCGGCCGGGTCGCGGAGATCACCGAGCTGACCGAGTTCAAGAAGCCGATCCGATTCTGCAAGGTGGACATCGGTATTCCCGACCACTTGCAGGAAATCGTCTGTGGCGCACGCAATTTCGCGGTCGATGACCTGGTCGTGGTGGTGCTGCCGGGCGGCGTGCTGCCGGGCGGGTTCGCGATCAGCTCGCGCAAGACCTACGGCCACGTGTCCAACGGCATGATCTGCTCGGTCGCCGAATTGGGTATCGGCAAGGATCATTCCGGCATCCTGGTGCTGGAGCCCGGCACCGCGCGGCCCGGCGCCGACGCCAACGTGCTGCTCGGTCTCGACGACACGGTGGTGGAACTGGCCATCACCCCCGACCGCGGCTACGCCTTCTCGGTGCGCGGCCTGGCCCGCGAGCTGGCCTGCGGCTTCGATCTGGAATTCGTGGATCCCGCGGTCCGCACGCTGCCCGACGCCGCCACCGAGGCGTGGCCGGTGCGGTTGGAGGCGGAATCGCTGTGCACCCGGTTCGCGGTGCGCCGGGTCACCGGCATCGACCCGGCGGCGGTCAGCCCGTGGTGGTTGCAGCGGCGGCTGCTGCTGTCCGGCGTGCGCCCGATCTCCCCGGCGGTCGACGTCACCAACTACGTCATGCTGGAGCTGGGCCAGCCGCTGCACGCGTTCGACGCCACCAAGGTGCGCGGCGAGCTGACGGTGCGCCGCGCGCACACCGGCGAGACCCTGCGCACCCTGGACGAGGCCGAACGCACCCTGCACGCCGAGGACGTGGTGATCGCCGACGACAGCGGGGTCGTCTCGCTGGCCGGCGTGATGGGCGGCGCGAGCACCGAGGTGGGCGCGACCTCGACCGACATCCTGCTGGAGGCCGCGACCTGGAATCCGGTCGCGGTGGCCCGCACCACGCGGCGGCACAAGCTGTCCTCGGAGGCGTCCCGGCGGTTCGAGCGGATCGTCGACCCCGAGGTGAACATCGCCGCGCTGGACCGCGCCGCCACGCTGCTGGCGCAGATCGCCGGTGGCACGGTCGAGCAGGTCCTCACCGATGTGCGGGTGCCCACCCCGGCGGCGGCGCCGATCCACATCGATATCGACCTCGCCGACCGCATCGCGGGCGTCACCTACCCGACCGGCACCTCCGCGCGCCGGCTGACCCAGATCGGCTGCACGGTCGACGTGGGAGTGGACGAGAGCACCGGCCATGCCCAGCTGGTGGTCACCCCGCCGAGCTGGCGGCCCGATCTGACCCAGCCCGCCGACCTGGTCGAGGAGGTGCTGCGGCTGGAGGGCCTGGAGCTGATCCCGTCGGTGCTGCCGACCGCGCCCGCGGGCCGCGGCCTCAGCGCCGCGCAGCGCCGCCGCCGCGCGGTCAGCCGGGCGCTGGCCTTCGCCGGTGCGGTGGAGGTGCCGTCGCCGGTGTTCATGCAGGAGGGTGTGTTCGACACCTGGGGCCTGGACGCCGACGATCCGCGCCGCGACACGCTGCGTGTGCTCAATCCGCTGGACGCCGAGAAGGCCGAACTGTCGAGCACGCTGCTGCCCGGCCTGTTCGAGATCGCCGTGCGCAACCTGTCGCGCGGTGAGCGTGATCTCGCGCTCTACGCGATCGGCCAGGTGGTGCTGGCCACGCCGAACACCGGTCCGGTCCCGCCGCTGCCGGTCGACCGCCGCCCGACCGACGAGCAGGTCACGGCCCTGCTGAATTCGCTGCCGGAGCAGCCGGTGCACGTGGCCGCGGTGCTCACCGGCCGCCGGGAACCGCGCGGTCCGTGGGGTGCGGGCCGGGTCGCGTCGGCCGCCGACGCCTTCGCGCTGGCCGACGCCGTCGCCGCCGCGGCCGGGGTCGAGCTCGAACGCCGCGCGGCCGCGCACCTGCCGTTCCATCCCGGTCGCTGTGCCGCGCTGATCGTCGACGGCACGGTCGTCGGGTACGCGGGCGAGCTGCATCCGGCGGTCCTGGACCGCGCCGGCCTGCCGCCGCGCACCTGCGCCCTGGAACTCGACCTGGATGCCCTGCCGTTGCGCGAATCCCGGCCCGCCCCGGTGATTTCCGCATTCCCGGCGGTCTTGCAGGACGTGTCGGTGAGTGTGGAGAAGGCCGTCCCCGCGGCCGCGGTCGAGTCGGCCCTGCGCTCCGGCGCCGGGGAACTGCTCGAGCACATCGCGCTGTTCGACGTGTACGAGGGCGAACAGGCCGGTGCGGGGCGAAAGTCCCTCACCTACGCCCTGCGCTTCCGCGCCACCGACCGCACCCTCACCGAGGACGAGGCCAGCGCCGCCCGCGACGCGGCGGTCTCGGCGGCGTCGACCGCGGTCGGCGCACTGCTGCGCGGCTGATCGCTGCGGCCTCCTCCTGGTGAACCAGGGCGGAGGTATCGATCACGACGGGCGAATCGGTCTCGCGCGGGACCTGCCCGGCGGCGTATGGCGACGTCGTGGTTCCGCGAATTCGTCTCGCGCCGAACCCGTTTCGGCGGCGCCCGGACGGTGCGCGGCGGCCGGGTGTTCGGCTTTGCGCGGGGTGCTGGCCGTGCGCTGCGGTAAGTGGTGTCACGCCGCACAGGATGTCTCGATCGGCGGCGGACACGACTCCGCCGCCGGACAGGTGCCCGGCGGCGGAGGAGAGAAGACCGACGCCCCACAACCGCCTCTCGGCGAGTGGTCGCTCGTGGCGACGAAGGGTGAGGCCCGGGGGTGTTCGGGCGCCGGCAATGGTGATCAACGGGTCGGTGGCGCTATCTATTCCGTTGCCGGGCATGTGAGGTGGCTCACCATCGATCACCCCAGGTGGTGCTGCTGCACCGGTGTGCTCAGGACGGTGCCGTTGACGTCCAGATACAGCAGCCGCTCGGTGACCGACAGGGAGGCGGTGTTGCGCCGCTCCAGCACGGCGGCCGCGGCGTCGACGAACGCCCGGTCGAAGCTGTACAGCGGGATCTCCTCGGCCCGGTGGATCTTCTTGCCGGCGAGCCCGGTCAGCACCTTGGCCGGATCGCGATGGGTGTAGATCGCGACGTCGCCGGTCAGTTTGCTGCCGCGATGCACCCGTTCCGCGTCCGGCGCGCCGATCTCGATCCAGGCGGTGAGCCGCCCGGTGAGATCCCGCACCAGCACCGCGGGCTCGTCGGCCGACGACACCCCGCCGTCGCTGAACGCGATGCCCTCACGGTATTCCAGGCAGTACGCCAGCAGGCGCGTGACCATGAACTCCGCGGATTCCGAGGGGTGCCGCGCGACTCTCAGCTCCAGATCCTCGTACACGCCGCGATCGACGTCGGCGAGCTGGACGGAGAAGTTGTACACGGTTGCGCTGAGGGCCACAGGAGTAGGACCTTAACGCCCGCGCGCGGCGGCCCGCACCGAGGCTCTCCGATCGCGCACCCCGGGCCCGATGATCACCCTGGACGCTCAGCTGATTCCTATCTAGGATAGCTATCTGGGGGCGGAAATCATCGGGAGAGGATCGGACATTGGCACGGACCGACGACGACACCTGGGATCTGGCCTCGAGCGTCGGGGCGACCGCGACCATCGTGGCCGCCGCGCGAGCGCGCGCCACGCGGGCCCCGAACGCCCTGATCGACGATCCGTTCGCCGAACCGCTGGTTCGCGCCGTCGGGGTCGAGGCCTACATCCGGCTGGCGACCGGTGACCCGGAGATCGTCGCGGCGAGCGGCCGGGACCGGCTGACCGACACCATCGCCGTACGGACCAGGTTCTTCGACGATTTCTTCCTCGACGCCGCGGCCGCCGGTGTGCGGCAGGCGGTGATCCTGGCCTCCGGCCTGGACGCGCGCGCCTACCGGCTGCCCTGGCCCGCGGACACGGTGGTCTACGAGATCGACCAGCCCGAGGTGCTCGAATTCAAGGCCTGGGCGCTGGCGGATCTCGGCGCCGTCCCGGCCGTCGACCGGCGTCCCGTCGGGATCGATCTGCGTCAGGACTGGCCCGCCGCCCTGGCCGACGCCGGCTTCGACACGAGCCTGCCCACCGCGTGGAGCGCCGAGGGCCTGCTGGGCTATCTCCCCCCGGAAGCGCAGGATTCGTTGCTGGACACGGTCACCGCGCTCAGCGCCCCCGGCAGCCGCTTCGCCACCGGCAACGCCCGCCGCCTCGACCGGGCCGATCGGGAACGCCGCCGGGAGCGCATGCTGGCGGCCGCCGAACGGCGGCGTGAGGCGGGTCTGGATCTCGACCTGTCCGAACTGGTGTACTTCGGCGACCGCAAGGACGTCGGCGAATACCTGACCGCGCGCGACTGGCACGTCCGGAGCAGTACCGCCGCAGCGCAATTCGAGGCCCTCGGCCTGCCGCCGCTGCCCGCGGACGCCGAGGACATCGCCACCCGCCGGTACATCGTCGCCACGCGCGCCTGATCCGCCGGGCGGCGGGCCTACTCCTGCTGCGCGAGCCGTTCCATCAGTTCGCCCGCCACCAGCATGATCCGCTGCTCGGCCGGGGTCAGGGCCGTGCTCATGGTGTCCTGGAGCCAGCTCTGGCGGCTGCGGCGGATCTCCGCCAGGACCTGGAGACCCCGATCGGTCAATTCGATGAAGACCCGGCGCCGGTCGGCGGTGTCGGGCCGCCGCAGGATCAGGCCCAGGTCCTCCAGTGCCCGCAGCGCCGCGGCGACATTGGAACTCTTCATCTGCAACTCGTCCGCGACATCGCTGGGCCCGAGTGCGGTGGGGGAGCGCCGCACCGTGACCAGCACCTGCACCATGGGGATCGAAATCCCCTCCATGACAGGATTTTCCCGCTGGATGCGCCGGTACAGCAGCTTCAGCTGCTGTTGTAGTCGATGGACGTCGTCTTCCTCCACATGGCTATGTTACATAGGGAATGGTGGCCGGACCGGTTCCTGCGATGATTCGGTGCCGAGGCCGCGCGCCGTGCACGGTCCGCGGCGGCGGTGTGGCTAACTCCCGGCCGTCGCCAATGCTCCGCGTAGCGGCGCGACGCGCCGGGATCGGTGGTGGTCGCCGCCACCCTGGCCGACATGGATGCGCTGTCGCGCGACCTCCTCGTCGAACGGGGCGCCGACGACCCGGTCCCGGTGTCCCGGACCGTGCCGTCCTGGCTGCTGGGCGCCATCGTGCCGCAACAACCGTATCCCGCCACGCCGGAAGCGTTACGGCGACAGCTGAATTCGATTATCGGTGGTGGCGCGACCGGGTGACCGATCGCCCGGGCCGGCCTGACCTCCGGCCGACTCGGTGCCCGGTCGTCGCGGGCGCCGGGATCACCGGCCGTGCCGGTCCCGCTTGCGTACCTCGTCGTGGTGTTCGCTGATCGCGCGATCGAGCCGGGCGCGCTCGGCTCGATCGGCGGTGACCAGGGCTCGGCGGAACGCGGCAATGTCGCGCATCAGCTCGAGATAGTCCTTCTCACGCACTGTGCGCATGCGGCGTCCTGTCCAGTCGTCGCCCCGTTTTCAGGTGTCCGGTAACTCCGCACGTCGACGACGTAGCTCAACACTACCTGGAATCTCGGCGGACTCGGTGGTGGAGACCCGGTTCGTCGCGGCGGAATCGATGATCGCAGTCGGTCGCCCCCGGCCCGGGGCCGATCGGCCCTGTCCGTTGCTGACCTGGGCGGATGAGGCCCGCCGCGTGGTGTGACTACACTGCGGGCAGATGCTGTACCGCAACCCGGGGCCGAGGGCGGGATCGGTTCGACAAGTCGTCGAGCACACGATCACCAGTTCCACAGCACACAGCTCACAGGAACCCGAGGGTACGAATCATGGCAATTACCGACATCGCTGTCTACGCGCATCTGAGCGGGGCCGATATCGAAGCGCTGGGGCGTGAACTCGACGCGATCCGTGCGGATATCGAGGACCGGCGCGGTGCACGGGACGCGAAGTACATCCGCCGTACCATCGCGTCCCAGCGGGCTCTCGACGTGGTGTCCCGGCTGGTCATCGCTGCCAGTCGCGGCAAAGTCGGCTGGACGGTGGGTACGGTCGCCCTGTCCGCGGCGAAGAGCATCGAGAACATGGAGATCGGCCACAATGTCGGTCACGGTCAATGGGATTGGATGAACGATCCCGAAATCCATTCCACCACTTGGGAATGGGATATGGCCGGTTCGTCGGCGCAATGGCGTCATGCGCACAACTACCGCCATCACGTGTTCACCAATGTGCTGGGCATGGACGACGATATCGGCTTCGGTGTGATGCGGGTGACCCGCGACCAGCGGTGGCGGCCGTTCATGCTGTTGCAGCCGTTGCAGAATCTGCTGCTGGCGGTCGCTTTCGAGTGGGGAATCGCCATCCACGGCCTCGATGCCGAACACGCTCGGGCCACGACGCGGACCGAGAAATTCGAGCAGGCCAAGCTGCTGTCCGGGAAGATCGCGCGCCAGCTCGCCAAGGACTACGTGTTGTTGCCCGCGCTGAGCGGCCGGCGCTGGCGGCGCACGCTGGCCGCCGGAGTCACCGCGAACGTCCTGCGCAACATCTGGGCCTACATGGTGATCTTCTGTGGTCACTTTCCCGACGGCGCGGAGAAATTCACGGCCGCCGCCTTCGAGGACGAGACCGGCGCCGAATGGTACCTGCGGCAGATGCTGGGCAGCGCCAATTTCGACGCCGGGCCGGTGCTGGCCTTTCTGAGCGGCCATCTGAGTCATCAGATCGAACACCACCTGTTCCCCGATCTGCCCAGTAACCGCTATCCCGAGATCGCGGTGCGAGTGCGGGCCCTCTGCGACAAATACGACCTGCCTTACACCAGCGGCCCGCTGCTGCGCCAATACCTTCTGGTCATGCGCACCATCCACAAACTCGCCCTGCCGGACCGCTTTCTCATCGCGACCTCCGACGACGCGCCGGAGACGGCCTCGGAACGAAGGTTCGCCGGGCCCCATGCGATCGCCGCCGACGGCGCCGTCGGCCGTGGCCTGCGCACGGCCTTGCGCCTGCGCCGCGAACACCGCCGATAGGCCCGGACCGCGCGGCACTCGACGTTGGGAATTCGGTACTCGGCCACCGCTTCACGAGCCGTCGATCGACTCTCCACGATCCGGCCCGGCGCCGCACATGCCGTTGCTCGAATTCTGGGGACGCTGGGCCCGGACTGCGCGGATCGGTGTGATCGCAGGTCCCGCTCGCCGCAGCGGAGGGATCGGCGGCGCTCGATCAGGTAGCCGCTGTCCGGTGAAAATCGCCGTGACCTGTGGAAACAATTGCCGCACGCGAAGTCCGGACAGGAACGGGTGCGGGATGTCGCCCGCTCTCGTTTTCGGGCCGGACGGTATGGCAGGGTGTGGGCATGCGAGTGGCAGTGGTGGCGGGGCCGGATCCGGGGCATGCGTTTCCGGCGATCGCGCTGTGCCTGCGACTACGCGCGGCGGGCGACGAGCCGGTGCTGTTCACCAGCCCGCGCTGGTTCGAGGCGGCCACCGGAGCCGGGATCGAGGTACTGCGGCTGAAGGGGCTGGCACCGCGTGCCGGGGACGACGATGCCGATGCCGGTGCGCGGATCCATGAGCGGGCCGCCCACATCTCCACCGAGATCCTGCCGGATCTGCGTGAGTGGCGGCCGGATCTGGTGGTCTCGGATGTGCTGACCGTCGGTGGCGGACTGGCGGCCGAGCGACTGAGTCTGCCGTGGGTGGAGTTGGCGCCGCATCCGCTGTACCTGCCTTCCACCGGCCTGCCGCCCATCGGAAGTGGGCTCGCTGCGGGGGTCGGGCTGCGAGGTCGCGCGCGGGATGCGTTGCTGCGCAGGATGACCGCGAAGGCGATCGCGCTCGGCGATCGGCAGCGGGGTGCGGCGCGGGTGAGTGTCGGCCTGCCCGAGGCTGATCCGGGGCCCGCCGCCCGGCTGATCGCGACATTGCCCGCACTGGAGTTGCCGCGCCCGGACTGGCCCGCCGAGGCGGAGGTGGTCGGCCCGTTGCTGTGGGAGCCGACCGACGTGGTGCTGCCGCTGCCCCCGGGTGACGAACCCCTGGTCATGGTGGCGCCGTCGACTGCTGCGACCGGCGTGGTGAGCATGGCCGAGACGGTGCTGGCGGCGCTCGACGGGGCCGGTGTGCGCGTGGTGGTGTCGATGCTGGACACGCCGCCTTCCGCGATCCCTCCCTGGGCCACCGCGGGGCTGGGCCGTCAGGACGAACTGCTGACGCACGCCGATGTGGTCGTCGGTGGTGGCGGGCACGGGCTGCTGGCGAAGACGCTGGCCGCGGGCGTGCCGATCGTCACCGTCCCCGGTGGGGGCGACCAATGGGAGCTGGCGAATCGTGCTGCCCGCCAAGGTGGTTCGATTCTGGTCCGGCCTTTCGACGGTGCCGCCGTACGGGATGCGGTGCTGCGGATCCTCGGTGATCCGGCCTATCGCCGGGCGGCCACCGCGGCGGCGGCCACCGCGGCGGAGGTCGCGGACCCGGTCGAGATCTGTCACCGGGTGCGGGAGACGGTCCGGGCCCGGTAGCCGGGTCGGCGCTCGCCCGGATTCCGCCGGAGCAGTACCCCGGTTCGGGGTGCGTTCATTACGGTGGCGGCACCGGGCGTGCGCGACCGCCGGTGGCGGGTATACCGATCGTCACCGTTTCCGGCGGTGGTCACCACTGGGACTCGCGAATCATGCTGGCCGCCGAGGTCGTTCGATCCTGATGTCGCCCTTCGGTGATGCTGTCAGGCAGGGGGCGGTGGTGTGGATTCCCGGTGATCCGGCCCGACGCCGTGTTGGCGTCGCGGCGGAGGTCGCGGATCCGGTCCAGATCTGCCGCCGGGCCGCTTGTCCGGCAGAAGGCATGAGTGGTCGCTGTATTCCGTCAGGAGCAGTGCACCGGTTCGGGCGGTGCGGTCGTCATCGTGGCTGTGGCGGACCCTGGTCGGCGGATGTCTTCACCACGTGAGGGGAAACCGTCCGGACTCGTCGGAGTGGAGGTGCTCAGCGCTGTCAGCGGGCGAGGAAGTGCCATCCCAGCAATGCCCACAGCGCCACGGCGATCGCACGCAGGACGCGGGTACTGGTGAGACAGTCGACGACCTCGGTGAGTGAGGCCACCTTCGCGCGCTGCCACCGGGACACCAGGGCAGCGGCGATGGCCACGGCGAGTACCGTGGCGAAACCGATGATCGAGAGCTGCCTGTCGTTCATCCGGCCGTCGGCCTCGGATTCGCCGACGGCAGTGGGCTGTGCCGATCATGGTCGTGCCGCTGGGCAATGGCGGGTTGGCGCAGGTCGTGCCCGTTGTGGTTGTGCTGCTGGGCGCCCGCTGATGGTTGTGGGTCGCGCTGATGCTGGTTGTGCGGCGGGACGGCCGCTGGTGGTTGCGGGTCGTGCTGATCACGCTGGTGCGCCTTGGTGATCGCCGCGGTGCGCGACAACCGGGCCGATTGCTCGATGTCATCTCGGTATCCGGCGGACAGGTATCTCCGGTTGTGTCGCCGGCTCATTGGCGCACCAGCATCCAGCCGAGGCCGAGCCAGGTGAGCCAGCCGGCGAAGCGGAGCGGTCCGTGGGTGAGGTAGGGGCTGAGCAGTGTCGAGAAGGTGGGGTGGGCGGGGTCCGGCACCGACCAGCGGGGCTGGTGCGACCAGGTGAACAACTCCCACGCCAGTAGGGCGGTGGCCAGGCCGATCCAGAGTGCGAGGCCGCGCACCATCCGGGCGTCGAGACGGCGCGGCCGGTCGGGGGTGAGCAGTGCGCGGACCAGGGCCGCGACCGCGAAGACGGTCACCATGACGATGGCGGCCCGGTCGAACGGGTGAGTGGTCGTGCCCAAGGCGGCTGCCGCGATCGCGAGGGCGAGCAGGCCCACACGGTTTCTGCGCCGGTGCGGCGCGCTGACCGGCGCAGGGGTCATGGGTGCAGGATATGGCGTCGGGCGGCGGCATCATCGCAGGCGGGCCGAGTGGCCCGACGGCGCTCATCGGACTCCGGTGTGCGCCGTCGGCATTCGCCGGATCCGACGTGCGGTGTCGGTGTTCACCGGACTCCGGTGTGTCTCGTCGGCCAGGCTGGTCTGCGAGTGTCACTCGCCCGTGACGCCGGTTGCTCCGCTCGGCTGCTCGGCGGGCAGTGTTGCCAGGAATTCTGTTGTCTCGCGCCATATTTCGTCGTGCGGTGCGTCGTGCTCGGTCAGGTCGCCCAGGTCGCGCACCGTGCCGACGGCATGCCGGATGCGCACGAGTGACACGGGATCCCGGGCCCAGTGTTCGGGGCCGATCCGGAGTACGGCGAGCAGTAGATCGCCGGGGAACAGGTCGCCCGCGGCCAGTGGATTCCAGCCGAGTCGGATGGCTGCTCGCGGCAACAGGATGTCGACGCCTTCGTGCTGCTGGAGCAGGCAGCGGACGTCTTCGACCGTCAGGCGGCCGATCGGGGTGCGTCGCAGCTCGTGCACCGTGCGCATCAGCGTGGTCGCGTCCGCCGGCGGTGCGGGCCACACGTCGTCCTCGAGCTGTTCGACGGACAGGTCCTCGACGGCGTCCGCGCATACCGTCCATCGGCCGGCCTCGTGCCGGAAGAAGAGGGTGGTGGTGCGGTCCGGTGCGTGAATGATCCGCGCCAGGGCGAGGTTTCCGAGGACTCGGACGGACGAGACCTCGAAGGTCGGTTCACCGGGTGGCTCGGCGTATCCCTCGGAGTCGGGGTCGGACACGTTGTCCAGGAACTGCTGTGCTTCCTCGTCGCACATCAGCGCGGCCATCTCGCGGGGTCTGCCTCGCTCCACCGCGAACCGGAATTCGGTGATCAGGTCCAGGATCAGGGACTCGGCGGCAGACCTCATGCCGACATCCTGCCCGCACCGGGCTTTCCGGACCGGCCGGTCCTGGGAAGGCCCGAGCCGGTCTCAGGGTTTCTTCGCCTGGTGCCGGGCGGCCTTGACCCGATTGCCGCAGGTGGCCATGGAATGCCAGCGCCGCGTGCCGTTCTTGGAGGTGTCGTAGAAGTACAGGATGCAGTGCGGGTGGTCGCACTGTTTGACGCGGTGCGGCGCCTCGGTGAGCAGGTGGAGCAGGTTGTCGGTGGCCAGCCAGCCGGGCCGCCATTCCGGCGCGGGAATCTCGGGGACGTCGGCGGGACCGGTCGCGGTGAGGGTGCGGCGGATGCGGCCCCGATCGAGGACCTCGTTCAGGGCCTCGATCGACTCGCCGTGGACGGCGGCCCGGATCGCGTCGCGGGTGGTGCGGAGCGCGTGCAGTGTCGGCTCGTCGGCGGGACCGGCGAGTCCGTTGGTGGACAACCAGCAGCTCAGTCCGGCCACGTCACGCAGCAGATCCTGTGGCCCGTCGGTGGTCATCCAGCGGGTGTTCAGCAGGTCCAGCGCGAGCGGTTCGCCGAGGTGCGGGCGGGGATCGAGCACGCCTGAGGTTAACCGGAGACGTCGCGGGGCAGGTCCATGCACACCATAGTAACCGCTGAAATGGGTTGAATGGTTGACGAGTGGCGGGGTGTGACGTTAGGTTATAACCGTTGAAATCGACACAGTGGTTATTCGAATCTCGGGAGGATTGCCGTGACCGCCGTTGCACCCCTGCTCGCCACCGGCCACATCGGACTCAATGTCACCGATCTCGGACGCTCGGTGGACTTTTATCGCCGGGCACTCGGCTTCGACCTGCTCGGTGGCGCCGATCATTTCGCCTTCCTCGGGGTCGAGGGGGAGCTCCGGCTCACGTTGTGGCAGCAGAGCGCGGGTGCCTTCTCGGCGGAAAGCCCTGGGCTGCATCACCTGTCGTTCCAGGTGGTGAATCTCGACCAGGTCCGTGCCGTCGAGACGGTGCTGCGGGAACTGGGGGTCGATCTCGTGCACGAGGGGGTGGTGGCCCATCGGGAAGGGGCGGCCTCCGGTGGCATTTTCTTCACCGACCCCGACGGCATCCGGC
The DNA here is from genome assembly GCF_020176955.2 of Nocardia sp. alder85J. GTDB lineage: Bacteria > Actinomycetota > Actinomycetes > Mycobacteriales > Mycobacteriaceae > Nocardia. The sequence goes on along the minus strand of NZ_JAIUCZ020000005.1, from coordinate 451,289 downwards.
TGGAGGTGTACGCACCGACCGGCGCGCAGGACGCGCCGGCCCCCTACGGTGAGGCACCCACCTGTGGGTTCTTCTGATGCCGGTCCGCTGCCGGAGCGCGAGGCCGGGCCGAGTACCCTGACGCGGTGCGCTTGACCGAATTCCAGGAGTTGTTGCACACCGAGTTCGGCGTGGCCCGTGGCGACGCCCTGCTCGCCGACCACACGCTGCTGTCCATGGGCGGCCGCACCGGCGCCCAGGCCATCGAGGCGGGTGCGGATCCGCGTGATGTCTGGCGCGCGCTGTGCGCCGAATTCGACGTGCCCCGCACTCGGTGGTGAGGTGTTCGGCTCGCCCGGCCGCGGAGTTGTCGATCGGCTGTGAAAGTCGTTCTGTCGCTGGTTCTCCCGGTGTGATCGTTGCTTTCATGAATGGGCGACAGCCGATCGGAGGAAATGCGGCGGGATCTCCGCGCGGTCTTGGCGAACTACCGCCGCGACCATCACCTGCGCTGCGGATGACCTCGGCGGGATTCGGCGCACCCGGTACGCCGGGGCCCCTCGATCAGCCCTGGGGGCATACCGACGCCGATCACCCCGTCCCGCCGGAAGCGATCAATTCGGATAATCCGCCGGTGTCCGGTCCGTCCGGGCGGGTGTGCTGCACGCCGGCCGATTGGCGCAATGTCCTGGCCCGGCATCTCGCCGGCGCGCGGTGAGCCGTCGATGCTCGAGATCGGCACCATGGCCCGGCTACACGACACGCCGCCGGACGGGCGCTGTGCCGCCGGATGGTTCGTGGTCCCCGTCGAGGGGGGCGGCGCGGCCGCGGTACACCCACACCGGCAGCAATACGCTGTGGGCCGCGGCCGCCTGGTCGCTGCCCGACGAGAACATCATCGCCGTCGCCGCCACCAACCGCGGTGACCTCGAGGCGCGGGAGCCACCGGTGCGGATGGCACTCGGCCTGGTGGAGGCGTACACGGTCGGCTAACCGCGCGCCGGCGTGCCGGTGCCGCGGGGCGGGGCGGCGGTACCGGACCGGCCGGGCTCCGGCGCCGGGCCGAAGCGGCGGCGGTACTGGGACGGTCCGAGGCCGGTGTGGCGGCGCAGGACGGTCCGCAGATGGGCAGCGGTGCCCAGTCCGGTGCGCCGGGCGACGATCTCGAAACGGCCCTCGCCCTGTTCGATCAGCCGGCAGGCCAACGTGATCCGCTCACCGAGCAACCAGGCCAGTGGAGTGGTGCCGAGTTCGGCGCGGAAGCGGCGGTGCAGGGTGGCAGGGCTGACGGCGGCGCGGGCCGCGAGATCCGTGACCGTCAACGGAGTGTCGAGCCGTTGCTGCGCCCAGGCCAGCACGGGCGCCAGCGAACGGTCGGGGATGTGCGGGACGGGACGTTCGACGAACTGCCGCTGCCCGCCGTCGCGATGGGCCGCGAACACCAGGCGCCGGCTCACCGCATTGGCGATCTCCGCGCCGTGGTCGCGGCGCACGATGTGCAGGCTCAGATCCAGTGCGGCGGAACTGCCTGCGGCGGTGAGGATGTCACCGTCGTCGACGAACAGCACCTCGGGTTCCAGCCGCACGGTGGGGAAGCGGGCCCGGAAGCGGTCCGCCCACATCCAGTGCGTCGTCGCGCGCCGCCCCTCCAGCACGCCTGCCTCGGCGAGTGTGAAAGCGCCACTACAGAATCCGACCAGCCGGGCGCCGCGCGCCCGCGCCCGGCGGATCGCGGCCGAGACCTCGGGGCGGCGCGGCACCTGTACATCCGGCCGATTCGGCACGATCAGGGTGTCGGCCTCTTCGGCGGCCGCCAGGTCCGCGACACCGGTGAGCGTGAAGAAGCCGTCGCGCATCAGCGTCTCCGGTTCCGGTGCGCAGAGCCGGAATTCGTACAGATCGCGGCCGAGCTCCGGGCGGCGCAGGCCGAAGACCTCGATGGCACAGCCGAGTTCGAACGGATTCGAATTCTCGTCGACGATCACCACCACCCGCTGCGGCCCGGTATGCGAGGAATCGTGCGGCATATGCGATTCCTAGCACTCACGGCGACCCCGGGCAACCGGCCAGGATGCTCCCATGAGCACCGAACCGATCGCCCTCGCCACCGCCCTGGCCGCCTTCGACGCCCTCTGGAAGCCGCACATCGTCACCCGCGTGAACGACTACGACGTGCGCATCGCCAAACTGCACGGCGAATTCGTCTGGCACGTCCACGAACACACCGACGAATTCTTCCTGGTGCTCGACGGGCGCCTGGAGATCGCGATGCGCGAGCCCGCGGGGGAGCGCACCGTCCACCTGCCGACCGGCGCGGTGTTCTCGGTCCCGCGCGGCACCGAACACCGACCGGCGGCCCCCACCGGCGCCTCGATCCTGCTGTTCGAGCCCAGCGGCACCACCAACGTCGGCGACCGGCACGACGCCGTCCCCGATCACATCACCGAGACCGCCGGGTACGCGCTCGAAGACCGTTGACGGTGAACCGTGTCGTCCATCGGCGGCTCGCCTACGTTCGGTCCTCGAATTCTTCGCTGCCGCAGCGGCATTCCACGACGGGGTGGATGCGGAGAGCAATGTGCGGATCAGGCGCGGCAGCGAGGCGGCGGTGTCACCGCACTGGTGGCCGGGGTCGAATCGGCGCTGGCCGACCAGCGGCCGCCGGTGGTCGCCGCACCGGCCGATCGGGTGGTGTCGACCGCGGGCGGCCTGCCGATGCTGCTCGACGACTTCCCGCTGACCAGGCTGCTGGAGATCGCCGTGCATTCCGCCGATCTCGCTCTCGGCGCCGACATCCCGACCCCCGCCACTGCCCCGCACGTGTTCGAACCGATACTGGACCTGCTGGCCCGGCTCGCGGTGGTGCGGTACGGGCAGGTGGCGGTGCTGCGCGCGCTCAGCCGTGCCGAATGCGCATCCGCGGTCGTCGCGGGGATCTGACCGCACGGACGCGAGGTCCGCTTCCCGCCAGCGCCGGGTCCGGCGGCTCAGCACAGTGGAGGGCATGCATCGGAACATCGACCTGAAGGTCCTCTATTTCGGCACGCCGGTGGTACTGATCAGTACCCGCAACCCAGACGGCACGGCGAATCTCGCACCCATGTCGTCGGCGTGGTGGCTGGGCGATCAGTGCATGCTCGGGATGAACACCGGTTCACAGACCACCCGGAACCTGTTGCGGGAGAAGGAATGTGTCCTCAACCTGCCCGCCGCTGCCCACGTGGACGCCGTCGACCGGTTGGCACTGCTGACCGGCACACCGGCCTTGTCGCCGCACAGGATCGAGATGGGGTACCGGTACGAGCCGGACAAGTTCGGCGCCGCCCGGCTCACCCCGGCGCCCGCGGATCTGGTCGCCGCCCCCCGCGTGGCCGAATGCCCGATACAACTGGAATGCGAACTGCTGTCGGCCGCGCCGTTCGACGCGGACGACCGCGCCACCGCACTCACCGTCCGGGTGCTGCGCGCCCATGTGGACGAGCACCTGATCGTGCCCGGTACCACGCACATCGACCCGTTGCGCTGGGATCCGTTGATCATGAAGTTCTGCGAATTCTTCGGCAACGGTGTGCAAGTGCACCCGTCGCGATTGGCCGAAGCCTGGCAGATACCCCGGACGACTCCGGTGGGGGCCGCGTGACCGCGCCTTCCGATGGTGGCCCGTCTCCGACCTCACAGCCAGGGTGAGGGGGTGCCCCGGCCGCCGCGGCCACCGGTGGGCGCGATTTCGCGGATGTGTGCGAGGTCCGGCCGTCGGCGACGGGCCGCAGCCCACCTGATGCCGGAAGCTTTTCGGCCGCATCGCCGGAGGTGCTGTAGGCGTGCTGCCCCGGGGCGAGCGCTTGCTTGTAGTGCTGCCCCAGGGTGCGCGGTACTGCCTCGGGCGCTACTCCGGGGTGTGGCAGACGGCTTCGACGTTGTTGCCGTCGGGGTCGCGGACGAAGGCGCCGTAGTAGGTCGGGTGGTATTCGGGCCAGAGGCGGGGCTCGTGCAGGACCTCGGCCCCCGTGGCAACGGCGGCGTCGAAGAAGGCGCGCACGGCAGCGCGGTCCGGCGCGGCGAAGGCGATGTGCGACTCGCGGAAATCCGCACCGGTGCTGGGGCCCAGCCAGAAGTCGGGTTTCGGTGTGCTGCCATAGCCGATGACCGGCCCGAAATCCATCTGCCGGGCGCCGCCGATCGTGGCCAGCACGGTGTCGTAGAAGGCGGCGCTGACGGTGACGTCGGCGCATTGGATGGCCAGGTGGTCCAGCATCGAGAGGCTCCTGCTCGGTCAATCGGTGGGATGGTCACCGGAATCCTCGCCCCGGCGGTTCAGTTCGTCGAACACCACGGAATACGCGGTGGCGGAGGAGATGCCGCGGCGGGCGAGCAGGCCGACCAATTGGGAAGCCGCCTTGTCCCGCCGCAGCTCGGCCGACATGGTCCGGAGTTTCTTGCGCACCAGCTCGGCGGCGCGATCACGTTCGTCGTCACCTGCCGCGGCGTCCGGGTCGTCGTCTTCGTCGGGTGTCGCAGCCTGCCGAATCGTCTTGCCGCGGTGGAACTCCAGCCGTCGGGGTGAGGTCCCGCGTGGCGGCGGATCCACCTCGCCATCGCGGTCGGCGGCGTCCGCGTCGGTACGAGCCTGTTGCAGTTCGGCTTTCACGAGGGCGTAGGCGGCGGACTGGTTGTACCCCCGCCGGGCCAGCATGCCGACCAGCCGCCGCAGCACGGTGTCCCGGGGGAGGTCCGCCGAGAGTGTGCGGAGCTTGCGCCGCACGAGGTCGGCGGCGGCGTCGGCATCGATCCCAGCCGATCGGGCAGGGACAGCACGATTCAGCCGCCCGGCCCGGTTCCCGGCGCCCGCGCCGGTTCCGGTGCTCGCGCCAGCCGGGTCGCCTGTCTCGGTAGTGGCGTCCGCGTCTGTTCGGGTGCCGGTTTCGGTGGTGGCACCTGCGCCGGTTCTGGTTTCGGAGGCAGCACCTGTACGGGTACGGGTTTCGGTAGTGGCATCTGTGCCGGCCCGGTCGTCCGACTCGGCGTCGATGTCGGCGAAAAGTCCTCTGGTGGTGGGAAATTCGGCGATAACAGCGGCATAGGCGGTGGACTGGTTGTAGCCGCGTCGCATGAGCATGGCGACGAGGCGCTGAACGGCCTTGTCGCGGTCGAGGGTTCCGGTCCGGGTGCGCAGCTTGGCGCGGACGAGCTCGATCGCTCGCGCGTACTCGTCGTCGGGGGTGATGGCCGTCAGCGCGGCTTCCGCGTCCGTGTCGGCAATTCCCTTGCGCCGCAGCTCTTGTACGAGGGCCCTCTTGCCTCGGCCCGAATAGGTGTGCCGGGAATGGACCCACTGCTCGGCGAACGCCGCGTCGTCGAGGAGGCCGACCTCGGTGAGCCGATCCAGCACACGGTCGGCGACCTCGGGGGTGAAACCCTTGTCCGCCAACTTCTTCGCAAGCTCCGCCCGGCTGCGCGCACGGTCGGTGAGCAGCCGCAGGCACACCTCTTTCGCTTGCGCCTCGGTACCTCCGCCGGGTGCGGCCTCCGCATTGCCACCACCCCGCCGCCGGCCGCCACGCTTCGCGGGTCCGCCTTCGGCTCGGTTCTTTCCACCGGACCGCCCTCGGCGTTCGTCATGCTCCGCTTCGGGTGCACAGGTGTCCGACTCCGCCGCCCCGGCCCGCTGCGCTACCTCGCCCCGATATCCGAGCTCCGTCTCCCGAGTCGTCTCGTCCCGCCGACCCGGCTCGCGCTGTCGGCCGATCACCTTCGGCCGAGCCGCTTCGTCCCACGAACTCGTTTCGTCTCGCCGAGCGGCTTTGCGCGGTGACGCTGCTTCAACCGACCGACCCAACTCGGCCTGCCTGTCTACCTCGGTATGCAGGTCCGTGTCGGCTCGCCTGGCAGTCTCGGCGTGCGGGTCCGTGTCGGCTCGCACAGCCGCCTCGTCCTGCTGGTGGCGCTCGTTCTCCCGGACCTTATCGGCCCGTGGATCCGTCTCGGCCTGCCGAGCCGCTTCGGCGCGCCGGGCCGCCTCCACATTCCATTCCTGGTGCTGTGGAACGGATTCCGAGGTGGAGGTGAGGGGGCCGTTGTCGGAGCGCCAGATGCCTTGGGATGGTTCGGGGTTCGAGGAGTCGGGGTGGGGCTTTCGTTTCGCGCGGTGGGTGGAGCGGATGCGTTTCGGGCGGGGGTCCCCCAGTGGCTCGGACCCGGTCGAGCGGGCGTCGGCAGATTCCAGGTGCTCTATCTGCCGGCGCAGCCGCTCGACCGCGTCGAGCCGAGTCGCGTCGGAGCCGTGGAGGGGGTGTGGCTCCGGCGCTTCTCGGTGCGGCATCGGCTCAGAAGTCGACGGGCGCCTCCACGCCCGCGTCTGCGGTGACATCCGCACCGATACCGAGCTTCTCCTTGATCTTCTTCTCGACCTCGTCGCGCACGTCGGTGTTCTCCAGCAGGAACTTTCGTGCGTTTTCCTTGCCCTGGCCGAGCTGGTCGCCCTCGTAGGTGTACCAGGAGCCGGACTTCCGGATGAATCCGTGCTCGACACCCATATCGATGATCGAGCCCTCCTTGGAGATGCCGAACCCGTACAGGATGTCGAACTCGGCCTGCTTGAACGGCGGGCTCACCTTGTTCTTGACGACCTTGACCCGGGTGCGGTTGCCGACCGCGTCGGTACCGTCCTTGAGGGTCTCGATGCGGCGCACGTCCAAGCGGACCGAGGCGTAGAACTTCAGTGCCTTACCGCCGGTGGTGGTCTCGGGCGAGCCGAACATGACGCCGATCTTCTCGCGCAGCTGGTTGATGAAGATGGCGGTGGTGCCCGAATTGTTCAGCGCGCTGGTGATCTTGCGGAGCGCCTGGCTCATGAGGCGGGCCTGGAGGCCGACGTGGCTGTCGCCCATCTCGCCCTCGATCTCGGCGCGGGGGACCAGGGCGGCCACCGAGTCGATGACGATGATGTCGAGCGCGCCGGAACGGATCAGCATGTCGGCGATCTCGAGGGCCTGCTCACCGGTGTCGGGCTGGGAGACCAGCAGGGCGTCGGTGTCGACGCCGAGTTTGGCGGCATAGTCGGGGTCGAGCGCGTGCTCGGCGTCGATGAAGGCCGCGACACCGCCGTTGGCCTGGGCGTTGGCGACCGCGTGCAGGGCGACGGTGGTCTTACCCGAGGATTCCGGACCGTAGATCTCGACGATGCGGCCGCGCGGCAGGCCGCCGATGCCCAGCGCCACATCCAGTGCGATGGAACCGGTGGGGATCACCGAGATGGGCTGGCGCGCCTCTTCGCCCAGGCGCATGACCGCGCCCTTGCCGAAGCTCTTCTCGACCTGGGCGAGCGCCAGCTCGAGGGCCTTGTCGCGGTCGTAGGCCTGTGGTGGCATCGTCTGATCCCCTTTTCGACTGGTGGGTCTGGAGTCTGGTTGCCGCCCACGCTAGCCGGTGGCACCGACAAGTTCTGGCGGCCAGCTTAGACGAACATCTGTTCGAGGCAAGCGACGCGCCCCGCGATACGGGAAATCACCGGGCAACCCGGGTGCTACCCGCGGCCGGCCGGGGACATCGGGGCCGCCGGGGCGATCCGATCGGTGGGCAGCAGCATGGACTGCGCCTGTTTCAGCACCCGCAGGGTGGGGGTGACCTCCACGCCGGCGATGCCGTCCAGCGCGCCCAGCCGCTCGGTGAGATACCGGTACAGATGCGCGGTGTCCCGGCAGACGATGGAGGCCACGATGTTCGTCGGCCCGGTGGTCGCCGCCACGAAGGCCGTCTCCGGAAAACCGGCGATCGCCACGCCGACCGCGTGCAGATCGGTGGGCCGGGTCCGCAGCCAGAGGGACGCGCGCACGGCGTATCCCATCCGCTCGATGGCGAAATCGACGTCCAGATACAGCACCCCCGCCTGCGTCAACTCGGCCATGCGGCGCGCGACTCGCACTGCGCTCCAACCGGTTTCGGTGGCGAGCCGGGCGTACGAGGCGCGTCCGTCGCGGGCCAGCGCGGCCAGCAGGGTCTCGTCGGCCGACAGGTCCACCGCCGGGTCGGGACCGATGCGGTCGGGCTTCGACCGCCGGCTGGACCCCAGCTCGCGCCGCTGGTCCGGGGTCAGCAGCCGGCCGTAGCGCGGCCACTCCTCGTCCAGCGGGAAGCGGTGGATGATCTCGTGCGCGATCATCCCGGTCACCTGACTGGCCCGTGGCAGGGTGTCGAGCAACAGCCGATCCCGCTGCTCCAGGGTGCGCGGCCGGCTGACACAGGTCACCTCGGAACCGGTGGACAGCAACTGCACCCAGGCCACGTCGGGCAGCCGGGTCAGGGCCTCGGCCAGCCGCAGCGCCTTGTCCGGCGTCGACTGCAACCGCAGCATCCAGCTCGGACTGCCCAGCGGCACCGTGTCGACCAGGCCCGCGATGTGGATCATGCCGCGCCGCCGCAGCGCCTGGTAGCGCCGGGCGGCGGTCTGTTCGGAGACACCGAGGATCGCGCCGAGCCGCGCGAACGAGATCCGCGGATCGGTGGCGAGGCCGTGCACGATCTGCTTGTCGAGCAGATCCAGCACGGAGGATTCGCTATCCTTCTCGGCATCCATCGGAGGAATCACCCACATATCGCGCAACGACTGGGTGGATATTCAAGCATCCCGGAACCTTGGGTGTCGATATCCCTCGACCCGGCATGTGGCCGGTCCCGATTCCGGAGGTTTTCGTGCGGAGATGGCTCCCCTTGTTCGCGGCGTGTCTGGGCACGCTGATCCTGCTCATCGACATCACCATCGTGAACGTCGCCCTGCCCGCCATCGCCGCCGATCTCGGCACCGGCCTGTCCGGATTGCAGTGGGTGATCGACGGATACGCCCTGGCCCTGGCGGCGCTGCTACTGGTGCTCGGCTCGCTGGCCGATCGGCTGGGTGCGAAGCCGGTCTATCTGGCCGGGCTGGCCGTGTTCGCGGTGGCCTCGCTGGCGTGCGGACTCGCGCAGTCGTCGGCGGTGCTGGTGGCCGCCCGCGTCGTCCAGGGCGTCGGCGGCGCCGCGATGCTGGCGACCACCCTGTCGCTGCTGCATCTGACCTATACCGGCCGTGACCGGGGCATCGCGTTCGGCGCCTGGGGTGCGGTGGCGGGCGCGGCGGCCGGCATCGGCGTGGTGCTCGGCGGCGCGCTGACCGATCTGCTGTCCTGGCGCTGGATCTTCCTGGTGAACCTGCCGATCGCGGCGCTGGCGATCGGGCTGTCGGCCGTGGTGTTCGCCGCCTCGCCGCGACGGCCGGGAACCGGCGTCGACGTGCCGGGCATGTCGGCGTTCGCGGTGGGGGCGACCGCGCTCACCTACGGCATCATCCGGGGCGGCGAGCACGGCTGGTCCGACACTTCCGCGCTGCTGACGCTGGGTGGCGGCGCGCTGGCCACGGTGGTCTTCGTGCTGATCGAAAGCCGCAGTGCCACTGCGATGTTCCCGCTCGTGCTGTTGCGCAACCGGGCGTTCACCGCGACCCTGGTCGCCGCGGCGGCCTTCAACTTCGCGGCCTTCGCCAGTACTCCGCTGGTGTCGCTGTGGCTGCAACAGCAGCTGCGGTTGTCGCCGTTGCAGGCGGGGCTGGCGATGCTGCCGCTGGCGGTGACGGCATTCCTGGTGGCCGCCCTGTACAGCCGTTTCCTGCACGAACTCGCGCCGAAGTGGACCATCGGCGGCGGCCTGGCGGTGATCGGCGCGGGCAGTGCGCTGCTCACGATGATCGACGCCGGATCGACCTGGACCGCCCTGCTCGCGGGCTTCACGGTGATCGGCATCGGGGTCGGCGTGATGGCCCCGTCGCTGGTCTCGGTCGGCATGGCGGCGGTACCGCCGCAGCAGAGCGGCATCGCCGCGGGCGCGGTCAACACCACCCGGCAGCTCGGCCTGGCGCTGGGAGTCGCGATGCTGGGCACGGTGTTCCGCGGCAGGGCCGGTGCGGATCGCCGGATCCCGTTGTCACAGTTCGTCTCCGGGCTGGACGCCGCGGTGACCGTGGCGGCCGGGGTGGGTCTCGTCGCCGCAGTTCTGGTCTTCGGGCTGTTCCACCGCCGCGCCCGGACTCCCGAATCCGCCGCCCGGGCGGTGCCGGTGGGGTAGCGGGAGATGGGACTTGTTGCCGCGCAACGTGAGTCCGGCTCCAGGCGTCGGGCTCGACAGTGACAGCGGACGGGGCCGGGTGGTACCGGGCCTGCTGCTCTCCGGGTCGTACCGTCGTCGCCCGCGGACGCCCGGACCGGCCGCCGCCGCTGCCGCGGTCCTGGTGAGATGAACACGCGGATCCCGTTGCCCCGCAGCGGGGCAACGGGATCCGCGTGTTCATCGCAGTGGCAGCTCCCAGAGCTCCTGCTCGGGGCCGCGCGGGCCGAAGATCCGCCGGTCGGCCGCGGTGATGGCGATGTCGTTGATGCTCGCCTCGCGCCGCGACATCAGGCCCTCCGGGGTGAACTCCCACAGCTCGTTGCCGTAGCTGCGCCACCACTGTTCGTCGGTGTCGTGCCACTCGTACTGGAAGCGGACCGCCATCCGATTCTCCCGGAAGCCCCAGAGTTGCTTGCGTAGTGCGTACTCGAGTTCCCGTGCCCACTTGCGGCGGAGGAATTCGATGATCTCCGCCCGGCCGGTGACGAACTCGTCCCGGTTGCGCCACACCGAATCCTCGGTGTAGGCCAGCGCGACGGTCTCCGGATCCCGGGTGTTCCAGGCGTTCTCGGCGGCGCGCACCTTGGCGCGGGCGGAGTCCGGGTCGAACGGGGGCAGCGGCGGGCGGGTCATGGGTTCCTTCCGATCGGGGTTGATGCGGCACGGACATGATGGGGCACGAGTGGCCGTGCCGGTGGGAGGCGGCGGCTCAGGCCGGATTGACCGGGGACAGCTCGGGCTCGCCCCAGCGCAGCGGGCTCGCCTGCGGCACCGAGACCGCCTCGGTGACGGTGAAGTCGATCGAGCACTGCGCGCCCGGCGCGAATGTCGCTTCGTCCCAGGTGATCTCGGCGAGGCCGGTGAGATGCAGGGTGGCGCCGGTGGCCCAGTCGGGTACCAGCAGGCCGCAGCGCGGGTCGGTGACGATGTTGCCGAGCGTCATGAACATCGAATTGCCGCGGTAGTCCGGCCAGCGCAGCTGGGTGGGGGAGAGCACCCGCAGGAAACCGGGATTACCGCCGCGGTGGGAGGCGTCGGCGTTGCCGTCCGGATCGGCGCTGCCGACGAAGAACGAATCGGCCGCCGAGATAATCTGCCGCGCAGTGGAATTCAGCGACGCGGCACGGACCGGCGGGCCCGGCAGCGCCGGTTCGAAGGCGACGATCCGGCGCCGGGTGATGTACTGCGGGCAGTTCGAGTACACCTGTTCGGTGGTGAGCCGGATGCCCTCGCCGTCCGGTTCGGCGACGCCGTTGATCCGGACTCGGCGGCGGGTCTGCGGTTGCAGCGCGATCAACCCCACTCGCCGCCGGGTCCGCAGCAGCGTCACCAGCGGATCACCGGCTGCGGGCCGCCCGCCGAGCAGGATCGTGCGCGCGTCCACCACCTGCGCGAAACCGGGCAGCCCGATGATCTGGCCGACCCACGGCCGCCCGGCGTCGTCGGCCGTCGCGATCACCACCATCGGCTGATCGGCGAGGAAGGCCGCCGCCGGGCCGGGGATGTCGGCCCGGATACCGCGACCCACCCGGGCGGCGATGTGCCCCTGCCCCATTCGCTGCTGCACGGCCAGTTCGCCGTCGTGGAAAACCGATCCCATGCGGGCCTCCTCCGGACTGCCTGCGGTGGTGGCGCAACCCCGGGCTTGCCCGGAGCGCCCCTGGACGGCGGGGTCGCGACCTGGACGACCGGGACGCGACCTGGACCGGGACGCGACTGGACTACCGGGCCGCGAACCTGGACTGCCGGGCCGCGAACCTGGATAGCAAGGACGCCACCCCGGATGACCGGACGCCACATCTTCTGAAGGTATCCGCGGTACTTACAGCTGTCAACCGTTAAAACAATTTAAACGGTTAGTCGATGGCTCTGAAACGACCTCGGCCCCGCCGCCGATCGCACGGATCGGGGGCGGGGCCGAGGTAGCAGCGGGAAATGCCCTCAGGTCTTGCTACCGGACAGGGTGATGTCCAGTCCGGGTGCGGCGTCGGTGAGCGCCGCGGCGGCCGGAACCACCGCACTGCTGCGCCGGCGCGAGCGCAGCCGGCGCTCCAGCAGGGTCGCCGCCTTCGACAGCGCCCAGTTCAGCACGATCATGACCACCGCGACCACGATCAGCGCGGGCACCGTGTTCTGCTCCGCGGCGCCGAGTTGCTGCCCCTGCCGGACGATCTCCTGGAAGGTGATCTGGTAGCCGAGCGCGGTGTCCTTGAGCGCCACCACCATCTGCGACACGATCGCCGGCAGCATCGCGGTGATCGCCTGCGGCAGCAGGATCAGCCGCATCAACTGACCCTTGCGCAGGCCCAGCGCGACCGCCGCCTCGGTCTGTCCCTTGGGCAGCGAGCGGATGCCCGAACGCACGATCTCGGCGACGACCGAGCCGTTGTAGATGGTCAGCGCCACCACCACCGCGGTGAGCGCCAGCTGATCGGGGACGATCAGGTTGTTCTGCGCGAAGTAGTTGTACAGGAAGATCATCAGGATCAGCACCGGGACGGCCCGGGCGAGCTCGACGATCACGCCCGCGACGATCCGCACGGCGAGGTGGTCCGACAGCCGGGCCAGGCCGAAGATCGTGCCGAGGATCAGCGCGAACACGATCGACAGCAGCGCCGCGGTGATGGTGCCGCGCAGACCCGGCAGCAGATAGGTCTGCCAGACGTCGCCCTCCAGGAACGGCTTCCACTTCGCGGCGGTGATCTGCCCGTTGTGCTGGAAGGCGCGCACCACCAGCCAGGCGATCACGACGATCACCACGGCCGCCACGACCGAATAGATGTTGTGCCGCAACCGGGTCCGGGGACCGGGGGCGTCGAACAGGACGGAGGCGTCGGAACTCATCGCTTCACCTCGTATCGCTTCGCCAGCCAGCCGAACAGCAGACCCTGCGGGAGGGTCAGCACCACGAAGCCGAAGGCGAAGATCGCGCCGATCACCAGCAACTGCGCCTCGGATTCGTTCATCGTGGCCATCAGATTGGCGGCCTCGGCCACACCGATCGCGGAGGCGATGGTCGAGTTCTTGGTCAGGGCGATCAGCACGCTGCCCAGCGGCGCGATCACCGACCGGAACGCCTGCGGCAGCACCACATGACGCAGGTTCTGCCCGAAGGTCAGCCCCAGCGACCGGCCCGCCTCGGACTGCCCGAGCGGGACCGTGTTGATGCCGGCGCGCAGCGACTCACAGACGAAAGCGCCGGTATAGATGCTCAATCCGAGCACCGCGAAGCGGAAGTTGTTGGTGTCCAGGAACTTCTGACCGCTGCCACCGGCCAGTTTGATGTGCAGGGTGGTGTAGAGACCCAGCGAGCAGAAGACCAGGATCAGGGTCAGCGGCGTATTGCGGAAGATGGTCACATAGGCCGTGCCGAGCCAGCGCGCCACCGGAACCGGCGACACTCGCATCCCGGCCACGACGGTGCCCAGGATCAGGGCGCCGATGCCCGACAACACGGTCAGCTCGATGGTGGTCCAGAATGCGTGCAGCAGCTGGGAGCCGTACCTGGAGATCAAGTCGAACACGGCGGCCGTGTCCCTCCGATCGTCATGGAAACAGTGCGGCCGGCACGAGGAGCGGCGCCGAGCGACCGCTCCTCGCGAGCCGGGAGATCAGTAGCGGTCGACCGCCGGGGCCGGGGACGTCACGAAGCCGGTGCTGCCGAACTCCTGGTCCAGGTCCTTCTTCCAGGTGCCGTCCTTCTCCATGGCCTCGATCGCGTCGTTGACCTTGTCGCGAGTGGCCTTGTCGCCCTTCTTGAGACCGATGCCGTACTTCTCGGTGGTGAACGGCTTGCCGACCACCTTCAGGGCGCCGCTGGACTGCGCGGCGTAGCCGGCCAGGATGATGTCGTCGGTGGTGACCGCGTCGACCGCGCCGGACTTCAGCGCCTCCACGCACAACGAGTAGGTGTCGTACTCCTGCAACGCCACATCCTGGGCGTAGTTCTTCTGGATGTTCTGCGCCGGGGTCGAACCCTTCACGGAGCAGAGCTTCTTACCGCCCTTGAGCGACTCCGGGCCGGTGATGTCGGTGTTGTCCTTGCGGACCAGCAGGCCCTGACCGGCGATGTAGTACGGACCCGCGAAATCGACCTTCTCCTTGCGGGAGTCGGTGATCGAGTAGCTCGCGACGACGAGGTCGACCTGACCGTTCTGCAGCAGCGTCTCGCGCTGCGCCGACGGCGATTCCTTGAAGGTGATGTTCTCCGGCTTCACACCGAGCTTGCCGGCGACGTACTTGGCGACGTCGACGTCGAAGCCCGAGAACGAGCCGTCCTTGTTGCGCAGGCCGATACCCGGCTGGTCGAACTTGATACCGATGGTGATCTTGCCGTCCGCGGCCTTGTCACCGGCGGATTTGGAACTGCCGCCACCACAGCCGGCCACAGCCAGGGCGAGGGCGCCGATGCCGAAGCGCAGCGCGCGAGTGATCCTCATCTGTTGTGTTCCTTCTCTCTTGTGTGCGGAGAACGCCGCATTTATCACGATCGCGGGGACTCAGTGGCTCAGGATCTTGCCGAGAAAATCCTTCGCCCGATCGGAATTCGGAGCGGTGAAGAAGGTTTCGGGATCGCTGTCCTCGACGATCTGCCCGTCCGCCATGAACAGCACCCGATCCCCGGCCCGGCGCGCGAAGCCCATCTCGTGGGTGACCACGAGCATCGTCATGCCCTCTTTCGCGAGCCCGGCCATCACCTCGAGCACCTCGTTGACCATTTCCGGGTCCAGGGCCGAGGTGGGTTCGTCGAACAGCATCACCTTGGGATTCATCGCCAGCGCACGGGCGATGGCCACGCGCTGCTGCTGCCCGCCGGACAACTGCGCCGGATACTTGTCGGCCTGGTTGGCGATGCCGACCCGGTCGAGTAGTTCCAGCGCGTGTGCCCGCGCCTGCTTCTTGTCGATGCCGCGCACCTTCACCGGCGCCAGCATGACGTTGTCCAGAATTGTCTTGTGCGCGAACAGGTTGAACTGCTGGAACACCATGCCGACCTCGGTGCGCAGCCGGGCCAGCGCCCGGCCCTCCGCGGGCAGGTCGGTGCCGTCGATGGCGATGGTGCCCGAATCGATGGTCTCGAGCCGATTGATGGTGCGGCACAGGGTGGATTTGCCCGAGCCGGACGGGCCGAGCACGATCACCACCTGCCCCCGGGGCACCTCCAGGTCGATGTCCCGCAGCACGTGCAGCTTGCCGAAATGCTTGTTCACCGCGCGGATCGAGATCATCGGTGCGGCGTCGGCAGCGGTGGTCGCGTCGGCGGCGTCGGTGGAGGTGCCGGATATCGCGTCGGCAGCGTCGGTCATGGTCCTTGACCTTAGGGTGAAACGACTGGATTCGCGCAACTTCCAGGGGTGGCGACAGTACCCGTTCCATCGGGTTTAACCATACCTTGACATTGGTGATCCGGATCACGCATGACCGGCGGTCGGCGGCTACGGGTGGAGCAGGCCGTTTACCCGCCCGATACCCTGGACGAGTGAATTCGTCCAGCGCCTCGTCGCCGAGCGTCGTGCGGACCTACGAGGTGCGCACCTACGGCTGTCAGATGAACGTGCACGACTCCGAGCGATTGTCGGGCCTGCTCGAGGACGCCGGATACGCGAAGGCCGAACCCGGCGCCGGGGCCGACCTGGTGGTGTTCAACACCTGCGCGGTCCGGGAGAACGCCGACAACAAGCTCTACGGCACCCTCGGCCACCTCGCCCCGATCAAGGCCGGGCGGCCCGGGATGCAGATCGCCGTCGGTGGCTGCCTGGCGCAGAAGGATCGTGACACCGTCGTGCGCCGCGCGCCCTGGGTGGACGTGGTGTTCGGCACCCACAACATCGGCTCGCTGCCGGTGCTGCTGGAACGCGCCCGGCACAACGAGGAGGCGCAGGTCGAGATCCTGGAGTCGCTGGAGGCGTTCCCGTCGACGCTGCCGGCCAGGCGGGAATCGGCGTACGCGGGCTGGGTGTCCATCTCGGTCGGCTGCAACAACACCTGCACCTTCTGCATCGTGCCGTCGCTGCGCGGCAAGGAGGTCGACCGCCGCCCCGGCGATGTGCTCGCCGAGGTGCAGGCCCTGGTCGAACAGGGCGTCCTCGAGGTCACGCTGCTCGGTCAGAACGTGAACTCCTACGGCGTCAACTTCGCGGACGTCTCCGACGAGCAGACCCGCGACCGCGGCGCCTTCGCGAAACTGCTGCGCGCCTGCGGCGGTATCGAGGGCCTGGAACGCGTCCGGTTCACCTCCCCGCATCCGGCGGAGTTCACCGAGGACGTCATCGAGGCGATGGCCGAGACCCCGAACGTGTGCCCGCAGTTGCACATGCCGCTGCAATCCGGTTCCGACCGGGTGCTGAAGGCGATGCGCCGCTCCTACCGCAAGGAGCGCTACCTCGGCATCATCGAGAAGGTGCGGGCCGCCATGCCGCACGCCGCGATCACCACCGACATCATCGTCGGCTTCCCCGGTGAGACCGAGGAGGACTTCCAGGAGACCCTGGATGTGGTGCGGCGAGCCCGGTTCACCAGCGCGTTCACCTTCCAGTACTCGATCCGGCCCGGCACCCCGGCCGCGACGATGGCCGATCAGGTGCCCAAGGCGGTCGTCCAGGAGCGCTACGACCGGCTGATCGCCCTCCAGGAGGAGATCTCGCTGGACGCCAACCGCGCGCTGCTCGGCACCGCGGTGGAACTGCTGGTCGCCGAGGGCGCCGGCAAGAAGAACGCGGCCACCGCCCGGATGAGCGGCCGGGCCCGCGACGGGCGGCTGGTGCATTTCCGGCCCGGTCCGGGGGAGTCCGCGATCCGCCCCGGCGACCTGGTCACCGTCGAGATCACCGGCGCCGCGCCGCATCACCTGATCGCCGACAGCGAGGTCCGCGACCACCGCCGCACCCGCGCCGGCGACGCCCACGAGCGCGGCATCACCCCGAAGACGGCCCCGGTCGGCGTCGGCCTGGGCCTGCCGCGCATCGGCGCCCCGGAACCGGTCGCGGCCGCCGCGGGCTGCGACACGGGCTGTTCCGCGTGAATTCGTGCCGCCCGTTCCGAACGAATTCACGCCCGGCGACGGCGGGGCGGCCGAGGAAGGGACGCGATGGCCGAGCAGGATGATCCCGGGCGTGGTGATGCCGGGCAGGACGACGCCGGGCGAGATGCCGCCGCCCGCGCCGAACGAGAGCCGAACGAGGAGACGATGAAACCCGCCGAGAAGCCAGGCTTCGAGCAGTTCCGCGGTGATCTGGAGGCGGTCGAGCGCAAGATCGCCGGTGAGATCGACCCGGGCTCACGGGCCCTCGTGGTGGCCGGGGCGGTCTTCGTGCTGCTGCTGTCGCTGATCCTGCCGCACGCCGGGCACACCCGTGGCCTGGACATCCTGGTGTCCGACGACGTGGCGGCCGCCGATCACATCGGGCTGCCGTCGCGGGTGTTCGAGTGGTTCGTGCTGGTGTTCGGCATCGGGTTCTCGGCGCTGGCCCTGGTCACCCGCCGGTGGGCGCTGGCCTGGATCGCCGTCGCGGGGTCCGCGGTCGGCAGCGTCTTCGGGGTGCTGTCGATCTGGCATCGGCAGACGCCGGGCATCGGCAACTATCACGGCGCCGGGCCGGGCATCGGGCTGATCCTCGCCACCCTCGCGATCGTGGTGCTGACCTTCCACTGGATCCAGGTGGTCTGGGCCCGGACCTCGGTCCATCTCCAGGCCGAGGAGCAGCGCCGCATCGCGGCCGCCGCGGCCGAGGAGGAATACCGCCGCCGGCTGTTCGGCGACAAGTAGACATTCATGCCGGTGACCAGGCAGTGGTCGGCGGTGGCCCGGTACCGGTCGGCTGCGCCCCGGGCTGCCGACCGGCCCGTCGCTCAGCGCTGGCTGACCGCGCCCTCGGCGGCCTCGGCCCACTCCCGCCACTGCTTGGCCTGTTCCAGCGCCTTCTCCGCATCCCGGGCGCGGCCGGCGGCCTGGGCCTTGGCGGCCTGCTCCTCGAACTGGGCGACCCGCTCACGGAACTGCGCCGCGCGGGCCATCGCCTCCGGATCGCTGCGCCGCCACTGCGCGTCGACCGCGTCGCGGACCCGCTTCTCCAGCGTGCGCAACCGTCCCTCCAGCTCCTGGATCCGCTCGCGCGGGACCTTGCCCAGCGCATCCCACTTCTCCAGCAGATCGCGCAGCCCCGCGCGGGCGGCGTCGAGATCGGCGGCCGGGTCGATCACGCCTTCGTAGGCGGACAGCAACTCTTCCTTGGCGGACGCGTTGTGCTCGAACTCGGCGTCGCGCTCGGAGGCCGCGGCATTGCGGGCGGCGAAGAACACGTCCTGGGCGCTCTTGAACCGCCGCCACAGCTGCTCGTCGGCCTCCCGGGGCGCGCGGCCCGCGGCCTTCCAGTCGTTCAGCAGATCCCGGAAGACCGCGGCGGTGCCCGCCCAGTCGAGCGAGCCGGACAGCTCCTCCGCCCGGACACACAGCTCTTCCTTGCGGGTCTTCGCGGCGGCCCGCTCGCGGTCCAGTTCGGCGAAGTGAGCGCCGCGGCGCCGGTTGAACGACTCCCGCGCCTTCGAGAACCGCCGCCACAGCGCGTCGTCGACCTTGCGGTCCACGCCGCGGATGGTCTTCCACTCGTCGAGGATCTCGCGCAGCCGGTCGCCGGCGGACTTCCACTGGGTGGAGTCGGCGGCGATCTGCTCGGCCTCGGCGACCAGCACTTCCTTGCGCTCGGTCTGCTCGTGCCGGGTGCGTTCCTTCTCCTCCTTGGCATGCGCGGCGGCCTCGTCGGAGTGTTCGATGATCGCCTGCAACCGCTGGGCCAGGCCGTCGATATCGCCGATCACCGCGGCCGTCGGCAGCGATTCGGCCAGCGCGGTCGCGGCCGTCTTCGCCTTGCGGGCGTCGGTGCCGGCGGCCAGCCGGGCTTCCAGCAGCGCCACCTCGGTGGCGAGGTCGTCGAAGCGGCGGCCGAAGTGGGCCAGGCCCTCGGCGGCGTCGCCGGCCTGCCAGGAGCCGACGGTCCGCTCCCCGTCGGCGGTGCGGACCCAGGCGGTGCCGTCCTCGTCGACCCGGCCCCACCGGCTCGGGTCGCTGCCCGCGGGGGTGGTGACCGGGACCGGGTGCGGATGTTCGGCGGCCGGGCCCGCGACGGGTTTCACGGCGTGCGGTTTGGGGGATTCGGGTTTGGGCGTGCCGGGCTTCGGGGTACCGGGATCACGTGGCGTGGCCTCCGCGTGGCTCGCGGCATCGGCAGGGGTGGGCCGATGCGCGGCGGAGTTGCCGGCCTGCTGTGCTGTGCCGGGGTCCGGGTGGGTAGCCTTCTCGGTTCCGCTGTTGTCGGTCATCGCTCCTCGTCCCTGCCGCGCGTCACGGCTGCCTGGTTACGCCCTAGCTCATCCCATTCAACCAGGTGGGTGGCGGAATTGCCGTGTCTTGTCCACGGTGGCGCTGTGCCTGCGGCGTTGCCGGGGGCCGTTTCGGGGGCGATTTCCCGGCGCGGTGACCCGACCTTGATCGGGCCTCCACCGGATGGTTATGTCCCGCGGGTCGCGGGACGATCGTGCGGCTCGGCGACGTTTTTCGGCCACCGGCCGGCCGTGTCCGGAGCCCCGGCGGCCCCCGGTACGGGCGATTCCGATCGGAATACGGTCCGAAGTTCGCTCCGGCGGGCGGCCGGTCAAGGGGGATGCGGGCCGCGCGGGCCGGGTGCGGCGATCCGTGGCGGTGGCGGGCCGGGCCGATCGGGCGGCGAATCGCACTACCGCGTCGGCGGTGGTGATCCGCCCGCTACCGTGGACGGCGTGTTTGCTGCCGCCGTGCTGATCCCGTCGCCGCCCGTGCTGCTTCCCGAGCTGTGCGGTGGCCTGCCGGATCGCGATCCCGACCACCTCGCCGCGCAGGTGCGGCCGCTGCGGGACGCGGTGCTGGCGGCCGGGCTCGCGCTGTCGGAGGCGGACCGGTGGACCGTCGTCGGCGCCGCCGAGCACGAGCAGACCCTCGGCCCCGGTACGGTCGGCACCTTCCGCGGTTTCGGCGCGGACGTCCGGGTCGGGCTGTCGGACGCGGCGCTCACCGGCCGCACCCCGGCGGACCCGGCCCTGCCGCTGCCGGTCCTGCTCGGTGGCTGGCTGCGCGGGCAGGTGGCGCCGCGGACACCGGCGCAGGCCCGGCTCGTCGGCGCCGCCGCGACTGCGGAGCACTGCGGTGCGCTCGGCGCCGCGTTGCGCCGCGAGTTGGACACCGACCCAGGGACGCACGGCGTCCTGGTGGTCGCCGACGGTGCTGCCACGTTGTCGACCGCCGCACCCGGTTACCTGGACGAGCGGGCCGCCGCGGTGCAGGAGCGCCTCGACGCCGCCCTCTCGGCGGGCGACCGCACCGCACTGGCCGCGCTCGACCCATCGCTGTGCGCCGAGCTGGAGATCTCCGGCCGGGCCGCTTTCCAGCTCCTGGCCGGACTGTTCGACGCCGACCCGAAGGTCGACACCCGCTACTGCGCGGCCCCTTTCGGCGTCGCCTACCACGTGAGCATCTGGACCGACCCGAACCCGGCGCACCGGTCGTGACGGCGTCCGGCCCGGCGGCGGAGCAGCCGGGTACCGAAGTGTGCGAGCTGCCGGGTACCGAAGCGGCGGTGCAGTTGCGGACCGAGGTGGCCGGGTGGTCGGGAACCGAGGCGAGGCGGGAGCCCGGCACCGAGGCCGCCGGGCAGGTCGGGATCGGGCTCGGGCCGGTCGGGGGATTGCCCAGCGGCACCGGCGAACTGCCCGTGCCGATCGCGGTGGTCGGACCCACGGCGACCGGAAAGTCCGATCTGGCACTGGAATTGGCGCAGCGGCTGGGCGGTGAGATCGTCAACATCGATGCGATGCAGCTGTATCGGGGCATGGATATCGGCACGGCGAAACTGCCGCTCGCGCACCGCCGGGGCATTCCGCATCACCAGCTCGACGTGCTCGACGTGACCGAGACCGCCACCGTCGCGGCCTATCAGGCCGCCGCGGCCGCGGATGTCGAGGCGATCCGGGCGCGCGGCCGGGTGCCGGTCGTGGTGGGCGGCTCGATGATGTATGTGCAAGCGCTGCTGGACCGCTGGGAGTTCCCCGCCACCGATCCGATGGTGCGCGCGAAATGGGAGGCGCTGCTGGCCGAATCTGGCGTGGCGGCCGTGCATGCCGCGCTGCGCGAGGCGGATCCGGTGGCGGCGGCCACCATTCTGCCCACCGACGGCCGCCGGCTGGTCCGCGCTCTGGAGGTGGTCGAGCTGACCGGTCGCCCGTTCGCCGCCTCGCAACCGCGGATCGGCGAACCGCGCTGGGGCACAATCATTGTCGGGGTGGACCGGGAAACCTCTGAACTGGACGACCGAATCGCGCGCCGGACCGCGGCGATGTTCGCCGGCGGCCTGGTCGACGAGGTGCGCGGACTGCTCGACCGCGGCCTGCGGGAGGGGCAGACCGCGCGGCGCGCCATCGGCTATGCACAAGTCCTCGCGTACCTGGACAACGAATACGACCTGAACCATGCGCAGGAGCGCACATTCATCGGCACCCGCCGATACGTACGCAGGCAACGCTCGTGGTTCCGCCGCGACCCGCGCGTGCACTGGGTGCCGGGAGCCGATCCGCAGGTGATCGACACCGCGCTGACCCTGGTGCGCACGCTCGGCGCACGGGACACCCACACGGAGTAGACAGGACGAGCCGGCAGTGACGACGCGCAACGCCGCGGTCGCGGAGTGGCAGGCATATCTCACCAATCGGAACCGGCGACACCGGGACGGGCGCTTCCTGATCCAGGGCAGGGAGGCGATCGCCGCGGCGCTGCGGCACGGCTGGCCGGTGCAGACGCTGGTCTACCGGCTGGGCGCGCCCGCGCTACCGGGCTGGGCCCGGGAGCTGCTGGACGCCGGTACCGTGCCGGCGGTCGGCCTGGTGCCGGAGCTGATGGTCGAATTGGCCGAGAACTACGGCGCCACACCGGAACTGGTGGCCGTCGCGGCGATGCGCGCGGTCACGGCGGACGAGGTCCGGCCGCCGGTCGGCTCCGGCCCGCCGGTGATCGTGGTGGTGGAACGGCCCGAATCGCCGCTGCGACTGGGCGGCACCATCCACACCGCGCACGCCTTCGGCGCGGCCGCGGTCGGGGTGAGCGGGCCCGGCGCCGACGAGTACGACCCGCAGTGCGTGCGGGCCTCGGCCGGTTCGCTGTTCGCGCTGCCGGTGTTCCGGGTGCCGGGCCCCGCGGCGGTGCGGGAGTTCCGGGATCGGCGGACCGGACGCGGCGCCGACATCCGGATCATCGGCGTGGTCGCGGCCGACGATCCGGATGTCGGCACGGCGCGGCCGGTGGACACGCTGGACTTCACGGGTGGCACGATCGTCGTTGTCGGCGAGGGTGATCTCGGCGCCGCCTGGCGCGCGGAGTGCGATGTGCTGGTGCGGGTGCCGGCCGCGGGTACGCTCGCGGCGCCGTGCACGGCGTCGGTGGTGTTGTACGAAATATCCCGGCAGCGGCGGGCGTTGCGCCGCGGGTGAGCCCGCGGCAGGTGGCGGAGTGCGGCGGAGGAGCGGAGATGGCGGAGCAGGAGACGGGCGTGGAGTTCACCAAGGGGCACGGCACCCAGAACGATTTCGTGGTGCTGCCCGATCCGGACGCGTGGCTGGAGCTGCGGGCCGATCGGGTCGCCGCGCTGTGCGACCGGCAGCGCGGTCTCGGCGCCGACGGCGTGCTGCGGGTGGCCCGCGCCGGCGCGTTGCAGGAGACCGGTGTGCTCGCCGAGCTGCCGGACGGGGTGCAGCCCGAGCACTGGTTCATGGACTACCGCAATGCCGACGGTTCGATCGCCGAGATGTGCGGTAACGGGGTGCGGGTGTTCGCGCATTATCTGGTCGCCACCGGCCTGGAGCCGGGCGACACCTTCGTCGTCGGCAGCCGGGCCGGGGCCCGGCCGGTGATCGTGCACTCCGCCGACGAGGTGCTCGGCGATGTCACGGTCGGGATGGGCCCGGTCGTGGTGCTGGGTGAGTCGACGGCGACCATCGCCGGGCGCGCGCTGCCCGGGGTCGGCATCGACGTCGGCAATCCGCATCTGGCCTGCGTGGATCCGGAGCTGACCGCCGACACGCTCGCGGCCCTGAATTTCGGCGTGCCGCCCGGCTACGACCCGGAACTGTTCCCGAACGGCGTCAACCTGGAGATCCTCACCCCGCTCGACGCGGATCACGCGGTGGACATGCGCGTCTACGAACGCGGCGTGGGCGAGACCCGCTCCTGCGGCACCGGCACCGTCGCCGCGGCTACGGCCGCCCTGCTCCGGCAGGGTTTCGACCTCGCGACCGGCACCGGTGAGGTCCGCGTCCGGGTGCCCGGCGGCGAGGTCACGGTGACCCTGGCGAACGGTCGCGCGCAGTTGCGCGGCCCGTCGGTGCTGGTCGCCTCCGGCCGGTTGGCCGGGAAATGGTGGTTCGACGCCTGACGGCCCGGTTCGGCTCACCGAGAACTCGGATGCGCCGGGCGGCCACATCGTGGGAGCATGGAGGCGTATGAGGAAATCGGAGACGTACGAATTCACCCCCGCCGACGAGCTGCCCGCCGACGAGTTCGATGCTGCCGGAGCATCGAGCGGCTGGACTCTGGAGTCGGGCGACGACCAGGACGACGACACCACCACCGCGAGCACTCCGCGAGGTCGGCACGGCGGAGAGCCCACCGTCGGTGAGCTACAGCTGGACGAGCGCAGCGCGCTGCGCCGGGTGGCCGGACTGTCCACCGAGCTCGCCGATGTCACCGAGGTCGAGTACCGGCAGCTGCGCCTGGAGCGCGTGGTGCTGGTCGGCGTCTGGACCGAGGGCACCGCGGCACAGGCCGAGGGCAGCATGTCCGAGCTGGCCGCGCTCGCCGAGACCGCGGGCTCGGAGGTGCTGGACGCGCTGATCCAGCGCCGCGACAAGCCCGACCCGGCCACCTACATCGGTTCCGGTAAGGCCGAGGAACTGCGCGAGATCGTGCTCGAGACCGGCGCCGACACCGTGATCTGCGACGGCGAGCTGACCCCCGCCCAGCTGACCGCGCTGGAGAAGGTCGTGAAGGTGAAGGTGGTCGACCGGACCGCGCTGATCCTGGACATCTTCGCCCAGCACGCCACCTCGCGAGAGGGCAAGGCGCAGGTCTCGCTGGCCCAGATGGAGTACATGCTGCCGCGACTGCGCGGCTGGGGTGAGTCGATGTCCCGGCAGGCCGGTGGCCGCGCGGGCAGCAACGGCGGTGTGGGCCTGCGTGGTCCCGGTGAGACCAAGATCGAGACCGACCGCCGCCGCATCCGCGAGCGGATGGCCAAGCTGCGCCGCGAGATCCGGGAGATGAAGACCGCCCGCGACACCAAGCGCTCCCGGCGTACCGCCAGCGGTATCCCGCAGGTCGCGATCGTGGGCTACACCAACGCGGGCAAGTCCAGCCTGATGAACGCGCTCACCGGCGCCGGCCTCCTGGTGCAGAACGCGCTGTTCGCCACCCTGGATCCGACCACCCGGCGGGCCGAGCTCGTGGACGGCCGCGAGGTGGTGTTCACCGATACCGTCGGTTTCGTCCGGCACCTGCCCACCCAGCTGGTCGAGGCGTTCCGTTCGACGCTGGAGGAGGTCACCGGCGCCGACCTGCTGCTGCACGTCGTCGACGGCGCCGATCCGCTGCCGTTCGAGCAGATCAAGGCGGTCCGTGAGGTGGTCACCGAGGTGCTGCGCGAGTCGAACACCCCGGCGCCGCCGGAGTTGCTGGTGGTCAACAAGATCGACGCGCTGGCCCCGGTCGACCTCGCGCATCTGCGGGCCCAGCTGCCGAAGGCGGTGTTCGTCTCGGCGCGCACCGGGCAGGGCCTGGACGAACTGCGCGACTCGCTGGAGGAGTATCTCGGCGGGCTCGATGTCGAGGTCAGCGTGCTGCTGCCGTACACCCGCGGCGATCTGCTGGCCCGCATCCACTCCGACGGCCGGATCGTCGAGACCAGTCACGAGGAGGGCGGCACCCGGCTGCGCGCGCGGGTGCCGAAGGCCTTGGCCGCGGCGCTGACCGAGTACGCGCACGCGGGTACCCGCGGCGCCTGAGCCCCTGTCGCACAGACGGTTCTCTCAGCCGCTTTCGCTACCATGCCGGTGACGGAAGCGATGCTGAGGAGGGGTTTTGTCCGAACATGGTGCGGTGCCAGCCGGTGTCGCCGAGCGGGAGGGTGAGGTCCGGCTGTCGGACGGCGCCCGATTGCGGATGCCGCTGCGCGACGCCGATATCGCCGCGCTGGAGGCGGTGCTCGCGCCGATGCGGGCGTGGACGAGTCCGGAGTTCCTCGGTTTCGGCAACATCCCGGCCGACGGCCCGGTGATGCTGGTCGGCAACCACAACTTCCTGGGCATCGACACCCCGCTGCTGTGGCCCGAGATCGCACGCACCCGCGGGCGGCTGGTCCGTGGCATGGCGGAGAACGTCCTCATCACGGTGCCCGGTGTGCGGCACGTCCTGCACCGGATCGGCTGTGTGCGCGGCACCCGCGAGAACTGCCGGGTGCTGCTGGAACAGGGCGAGATGGTGCTGGTGTTCCCCGGCGGCGGCCGGGAGGCGGTGCCGCGCAAGGGGGACAAGTACACCCTGGACTGGGATGGCCGGCTCGGCTTCGCGCGGCTGGCGATCGAGACCGGCACGCCGATCGTGCCGATGGCCATGATCGGCGCCGACGATCTGTTCGACATCGTCGTCGACGGCCGGCATCCGGCGATGTGGCCGGTGCGCACGCTGGTCCGGTCGCTGGGCCTGAAAGCCGAGCTCACCCCGCCGCTGGTCCGCGGCCTCGGGCTCAGCTGGATTCCGAAGCCGGAACGCTTCTACTACTCGGCCGCCACCCCCATCGACACCACGCCGTGGCGGGATGCGACCGATCTCGACGCGGCCGCGGCGGAGGTGCAGGCGGTGGTGCGCAAGGCGCTGGAGGAGGAGCTGCGGTTCCTGCTCGCCCACCGCGACCGCGATCGGGGCCGCACCCTGACCGGTCGGCTGCGGCAGCTCGCCGGACTCTAGAGGTTCACCGGTATTCAGGCACTACCGCCGGTCGACACCCCGGCATTCCCTCACCTCGGTACCGATTCGACGACTCGAAGTAAACGACGATTCGTATTCGATGTACGGTGTCAGAGGAGAGCCCAGCCGCGTAGGAGGTTGATGTGGACCGCACCCTGTTCGAACCGGAGCATGATCTGTTCCGAGAGTCCTATCGGAAGTTCCTGGAACAGCACGTGGCGTCGAACCACGCCCGCTGGGAGGAGCAGGGCATCGTCGATCGCGACGTCTGGCTGGAGGCCGGTAAGCAGGGCTTCCTCGGCATGGCCGTGCCGGAGGAGTTCGGCGGCGGGGGTGTGAAGGACTTCCGCTACAACTCGGTCATCGTCGAGGAGACCGTCCGCGGCCAGTACTCGGGCCTCGGTTTCGGCCTGCACAACGACGTCATCGCCCCCTACCTGCTCGATCTGGCGAACGAGGAGCAGAAACAGCGCTGGCTGCCCGGCTTCTGCTCCGGCGAGATCATCACCGCGATCGCCATGACCGAACCCGGCACCGGCTCCGATCTGCAAGGCATCCGCACCCGGGCGGTCCGCGACGGCGACGACTGGGTCATCAACGGCGCCAAGACCTTCATCACCAACGGCATCAACTCCGACATCGTGATCGTGGTCGCCCAGACCGATCCCGAGAAGGGCGCGATGGGCTTCTCGCTGCTGGTGGTCGAGCGCGACATGCCCGGCTTCGAACGCGGCCGCAACCTGGACAAGATCGGCCTCAAGGCCCAGGACACCGCCGAACTGAGCTTCACCGACGTCCGCGTCCCCGCCCGCAACCTGCTGGGCCAGGAGGGCATGGGCTTCATCCACCTCATGCAGAACCTCCCGCAGGAGCGCCTGTCGATCGCCGTCATGGCCGCCGCCGCGATGGAGGGCTGCCTCGAGATGACCATCGACTACGTCCGCAACCGCAAGGCCTTCGGCAAACCGATCGGCGCCCAGCAGAACACCCGCTTCGTCCTCGCCGAACTGGCCACCAAGACCACCGCCGTCCGTGTCCTGGTCGACCGCTTCATCGAAATGCTCAACGCCGGAAAGCTTTCCGCCGAGGACGCCGCCATGGCCAAGTGGTGGACCACCGAGGAACAACTCGACCTCATCACCAGATGTCTCCAGCTGCACGGCGGCTACGGCTACATGCGCGAATATCCGATCGCCAAGGCGTACATGGACGCCCGCGTCCAGACCATCTACGGCGGCACCACGGAGATCATGAAGGAGATCATCGGGCGGTCGCTGAAACTGTCCTGAGGCTGCGTCGCTGTCGCAGCGCATCAGCGGTCACGTCCGGACGTTGCGAGCCGGCTCGGTCGCCGTCGGCGCTGCGGCATCGGTCAGCACCCGATACAGCACCCGGGCGGGTGCTGTGGCCCGGTCGTTCAGCACCGCGTCGGTGAACGCCTCGGCGAGGGCGGCGGCCGCGTCGAAGCGCCCGTCGTGAAAACTGCGGCCGCTCAATCGTGCTCGCCAATCCCGGAATCCGGCCACCGTGCTCCCCAGCGTGGCGTTCGCACCCGGCGTGGCCGGCGGCAGGTAGGCCGTCAGCAGCGCGCGGTGCGCGGATCGGCGGGCACGGAACCGCCCGGCGACGTCCAGCGCGCCGCCGAGTTCCCGCACAATCGACGAATAGACCGGTCGCCGAGTGCAACCGGGCGCGAGCAGGCCCGCACGGTCGGCCTCGGCGGTGCTGCGGGCGAGGGCCTCCGGGTCGGTCGCCACCCGGACCGCGAGCACGATGCGGGCGGTGAACGGAGTCGGCCCGGCCGGGCCCGGCTCCGAATCCCATTCCAGGCGAGTCGATTCCCCTTCGGGTAGCTCCTCGATGCCGATGGCGCGGAGGTCGATCGCCGGATAGGCCGGCAGCACGTCGTCGACCGCGGCCACCAACTCGGTCAGCACCGCGTCGGCGACTCCCGGGGTGTCGAAACCGAAGGCGCGGATGCCGTATCGCTCGGCCAGTTCTCGAACCAGCCGGGCCGCAAGCGATTCCGCCGGTGGGGTCGCCGCGGGCCGGGCGGGATCCCGATCCGAGGTCCGCCGTCCGCGCGCCGAGCGCTGGGGCGTTCGGGGAGCGCCGGGCTCGGAACCGGGCCCGCGCGGTGCGCCGCGGTCGGTCGGCGGCGCGGATACTCGTGGCGGTGCGCCGGATCCGCCCCGCTGCCACGGCGTGCGCACCGGGCCGCCGGCGGTCGGTCCGGCCGGAGGCCGGGGATCGGGTGTCGTGCGCTCTCCGGCGGTAGCCCGGTTCCCGGTGTCGGCGCGGGGAGCCGGGGTACCTGCCGCGCTCGGTGTGGCGGTGGCGTCGGCCGGGCCGCCGGGCCGATCGGCGCCGGAGGGGTTCTCGCCCGACGGTCCGGTCTGTTGTTGTTGCGCATCCGCTGTGCCGGGCGCCCCCGCGGGGGCGGCCGTATTCGCCTGCGCTGCAACGCCGGTGGCCGGTGTTGTGGCTCCGGGTGACCGCACGCCGGGGCCGGAGGCCACGGTGGCGCTGGGTGCGGTGGCGGTGGGTGCGGCAGTAGCCGTGGGTGCGGTGGCGGTGGCCGGTGATGCGGCGGCGGGTGATGCGGCGATCGTTTGCGGTGCCGTCCCGGCCGCCCCCGTGCTGAGGCTGCTGCCGCCCGGGGTGTCCTGTGCTGCCCGGTCGATGGCTTGGGCATTGGTGCGGTCGATATTGTCGAGATTGGCGACGAGCTGGCGCAGATCGGGGCCCGCCTGCTGGAGCGCTTGCACGATGGTGGCCAGATCCGACATCGTCTGTTGTTGTTCCGGCAGATAGGAGTCGGCGAAGGCGCGACCGGCGTCGTCGTTGCCCCAGGGCGCCCCCTCGGCGGCCAGGGCGTCCCGCAGTTGCGTGGCAGCGGCCTGCACATCCGCGCCGATCTGATCGAAGGTCGGGGCGAGCGCCTGCAACCGGTCCGCATCTACCGAGAACTGATCGCCCATCCCACCCTTTCTCGTCGCCGATACCCGATTTTCGCCGGATCACCCGAATTCGGTATTACCGGTGGTGGGAAATTGCCGCAAAACGGGCAGCTGGGAGGTTTGCCTCGCCGTTGCCGACACCGCCGAGCGGTGCCGTCGGCGCAATAATCGGAGGAGAGTCGGCGGAAGCGGATCGTGCTGGAAGGCGGACGGGATGACCGATATGGACAGCCTGCTCGCCGAGCTCCCGGCTTCGGTTCGCGATGTGGTGCTGGGGCATTGGCCGGCGACACAGGTCGAACCCATGCGCCGATGCAGTGCGGCGCATGCGGAGATGTGCCAAGCGTTGAATGCGGCGGCGGATCGTTACGATGCCGCGTCGGCACAGGCCGAAGCGGCGGTCGACGGTGATATCGGCTCCGGTCTGGAGACTCGTCACCGCGCGGTCGCCCAGGCCATGCGCAACCAGGCCGCAGTCCACGAGGGGTTGGCTCAGCAGTTCTCCGATACCGCCGACGCCACCTTGTCGACCCAGCATCTGCTGATCGTCGGCGGTATCGTACTCGCCGCGCAGCTGAGCTTCGACATGCTGATGTTCTTCCAGGGTGGTGGATTCAAGGCGCTCGGTGACCGGCTCGAAGCGGAGGCCGCGATGCGCGCCACGGCCGAACGGTTCGCCGTGGATGTCGGGGACGGGGTCGCCCGCGGCGCGGCGCGCCGAGTCGCGCTGCACGGCGCGTTGCACGCGGCCAAGATCGGAGCGATCTTCGGGGCGGTCACCAGCGCCGGTGCGCAGATCTGGGATCTCGCCGACGGCAACCGCACCCGATTCGACCTCGGCGCGTTCCTGGAACAGGCTGCGGGCGGAGCGCTCGGCGGTGTCGCCGGCGCCGAGGTCGGCCGCCGCCTGGCGCCTCGCCTGCTGGGTACGGTCGCCGGTCGCACCATGAGCAGATTCGGTACCGTTGCCTCCTATATCGGCCGGGTCGTACTCATCGGTGGCGCCGGTGGCGCGGCCGGTGGCATCGCGGGGGCGCTTCCTTCGCTCGCGCTGCATCCCGGGGACATCCACAGTCTGGGAGACGTGTTCGCGGCCGTCCGCGATTCGGCCATCACGGGATTCGGGGGCGGTGTGCTGGGCGCGGCATCGGGTGCGCTGCGCCCCCACGGGTCCGTCGGCGATGTCGCACCGGTGGTGGCGCGCAACGAGGAATTCGGCGTGCGCCTGCGGGATCTGCTGGGCACCGAGCCGTCGCCACGGGTCGAGCGGATCACCGCCGACGACACCGCGGGCGAGACACCGGCCACGGTCGAGCGTCTCACTTTCGCCGACGGCACTCGGGTCGTCCACATCGCCGCCGATGATCCTCGGCAGGCCGAACGCGCGCTGACTGCCGTCGGGGCCGGTTCCGGCGCCGAGGCTCCGGCGGTGCACATGATCGGCAACCATTTCTTCGTGGAGGAGTCGCGGCCCGACACCGCGGTGCGCCGTGCGGGCGCCACCGAGCCCGCCGGAAACCGGCGCTCGGCCGAATCGCTCACGCAGCCGGGCGAAACCGGGCGTGAGAAAACGAACGAACGGGTGTTCGCCTCGTCGCGTGACCGCGGGCCGAGACCACTCGAGGAGGTCCTGCGGCCGACCGGACCCGGCCGACCGGGAAGCGAACAACCGGTGGGTGATGTCGTCACGGGTAGTCCCGCGGGGCATCCGCCCGCGGCGCCGCGGCTGCCGGAGCGGGTCGGTGTGAGCGGTGATCGGTCCGGGGAACCGGTGCGGGTACCGGAGGTCCCTGGTGAGCTCACCCCGGGTCTGGCGCCGGGCGAGAGCTCGGTCGGCGTGGTGACCGCGCAGTACGGTGAGGAGCCACACGGTGCGGAGGAGGGCGAGCCGCCGCCGCCGGAGCCGGATCCGTTCGACGAGTCCGTCGATCAGTTCACAATGCGGCACCTCATGAGTGGCGGGGGCGGCGGCGATCTACCGCCGCCCCGGCCCTGGGGCGGAGACTGGGAGGACCGCGACCCCCCGAGTGAACTGGATCAGGATCTGGCCGCGCACGCGTTCGCGCGGTTGCCCGGTGGTGGCGACATCGCGCCCGCCGACCTGCTGCTCCCGCTGGATCGATCGGCGTATGTGGACGGCGGAGTGACGCCGGAGGAATTCGCCGAACACGGGCGTCGCCAGGCCGTGAACAACCTCACCTGGTGGCGCG
This sequence comes from Nocardia sp. alder85J, assembly GCF_020176955.2. GTDB lineage: Bacteria > Actinomycetota > Actinomycetes > Mycobacteriales > Mycobacteriaceae > Nocardia. The sequence goes on along the minus strand of NZ_JAIUCZ020000005.1, from coordinate 419,973 downwards.
GCCTGACCGACGACTCGATTCCGGCGGACATGCTCGCCCGAGTCTCGCAGGAGCCGTTCGGGCAATCCGGTTTCGGACTGAGCAGACTCCAGCGTGCCCTGCTGCGCTCGCATCCGGAACTGCTGACCCGAGCTCTGGGGATACCCGACGACGTGAGCAGCCAGGCCTCGTTGCGCGTATTGACCGAGCGCCTTCGGGTGCTCGACAGCAAGGCCGCAAGTGGCGCCAGATTCACCAGCGCCGAGGTCATGGAGCACTATCGGGCTCCGCAATTGCTCGCGAGCATGGTCCAGGACATCGGCGTGTCATCGGCCTATGTGCGGGATTTCGACCCGGCCAGCGGGGAGGCGACCTTCATCTTCGGCGATGCGGCGACGGCCACCAAACGCGTCTATGTCGTCGCGTCCGCGCATCCGAACATGTTCGCGGCGGATTACCACGAGAGTTGGCTGACGGCCAAACGCCTCTATCTGGAAATGCAACGCATGCAGCCGGATGCGGACGTGGCCGTGGTGGCGTGGGTGCGCTCCAGCGGCGACGATGTCGAGTCGGACGCGTTGCGCGGACCACTGCTACGCCGCGACATCGCGGCCGGAAACAGTGTGTATCTGGCGAATCAGCATGTCGATCCCACCTTCGCCGCGCTGGGCATCGATGTCGAGGTGGTCGGCAGCCACGATGTCATCACCCTCGGCCATGCCTCGGCCACCGGATACGCCGGGTTGGGCGAGGAAGGTCTGGCGACTCTGTTCGCGATCGACCCGCATCCGTCGCACGGGCCGGAGACGCCGCCCGCGGACGCGCAGCTCTACACGAGCTACACCCGGGGCGAGGACCCGCGCCAGGGGCCCGCCCTGCACGGTGGACAACATCTCGCGGCGGTGGACGGGACCCGCCATCCGGCCGACCCGAAAGCGGGCGAATCGAGTTCGATGCTGCGCGTGATGGCTCGGATCGGCCTCGGCCAGGACGTTTCCCGATATGTCCCGGAGTTGTCCGACTCTTCCGCGAATCTCGCACCCGACGGTGCGAATCTGCCCACTGGCAACCAGGCGCTTCGTGATCTCGGAGCGGACGACGTATTCCCGTTGCGCGACGGCGCACAGGAATGGCAGGCACTCGAGGGCAGCATCCGGGGACGGCTGGTGCCGGTCGACGACCTCGCCCCGGACGGCGCTGCGGTGATGGACCGGCTGGCCGACGATCTGCGTGCGGGCGTCGCCCGCACCGACAACGGTGTGGTCGTGCCGGGGGCGGTGGCCGACACGTACACCGTCGTACTGGACAACGGCGAGGCCGCGTACCGCCTCGAGCTGACCAGGGTCGGCGAGGGGATCGTGGTGATCGATCCGCTCGTCGGCGGCCCCCTGGAACTCGGTCGCTGGCAGGAACTTCGCCTGCATCCCACGATCGACAGCGCCTGGGTGATCGCGCACGGCCTCGGCGAGGACGGTGTGCTACGGCCGATCGAGGCAAACCTGCACGACCCCACCGTCGCCCGGTCCGACATGCCGTCGCGTGCGATCGGCGCGCAGGGGGTCGACGCGCCGTATGCCGAACGGGTGCCCGGACGACTCACCTTCGCTTTTCTGGGCGAGGAAGACGGGTACGTGAAGGCTGTCACCACGGGAGGCGAGGTGGCGATCGGCCGCAGGATATCGGGCGCGGCGATGTTCCGGCATTACGAGACCGTGTCCCGTGACCACGCCCGGGTGGGCGTGCTCCGTGACGGCCGGGTTTGGATCGCCGACAACGGCTCCCGGCTCGGCACCTTCGTCAACGAGGAGCGGCTCGGGCCGGGCGAGGTGCGGGTGATCGGGCCGACCGACTCGATCAGGTTGGGTCTGAATTTCCACACGTCGATCGGATTCCAGCCGGATCGTCCGCTCCCGGATACCCCGTCGCAGCCGTCGGTCTCCGGCGAACCACCGGCCCCGCGCGCGCCCGGCGAATCACAGCTGCCGCAGCCGTCCGGATCGCCGCGAGCGATCGGTTTCGGGGCAGGTTCCGAGATGATCCCGCTGGGTGCCGGCGAGAAGATAGAAATCGGACGCAATTTCGATCTGCGGCTACCCGAAGCACTCCGGGGCGACATAGGCGTGTCCCGACATCATGCCGAGATCGGTTTCGATGATCGGAACCGGGCGGGGATCCGCGATCTGGGCTCCACCAACGGTACCTATGTCAACGGGAAGCGGATCGGCTCGTCGAAGCCGACTCCGCTCGCGGACGGCGATCGAATTCGGGTCGGCAACTACGAAACCACCATTCATCTGCCGGCTCGGGCCGCCGAAGCCGTCGACTCACCGCCACCGGTCACCATCCGGTCCGCGGGCGCCGACGGGGGGTCGCTGCAACTGACCCCGGGGAGTGTTGTGGTCCTGGGGCGCGGCGACGGCCCGCTGATGCCGCAACTGGAGCACCTCATAGAGGTGTCCCGCTTCCACGCGACCATCTGGATGGACGAGAACGACCAGGTGTGGATACGTGACGACGGTTCGACCAACGGCACTTTCGTCAACGGTGAGCAGATCGACCCGAACACGCCCGTCCCGCTCGAAGGTGAGGTGGAGATCGCGTTGGGAAGCTCGTACCGGCTGGTGGCGAACTTCGGCGAGCCGCGGGCCCCCCGCCGGTGACGGTGTCGCGGTCACGGCGCCGGTGGCGGGCTGTCCCAGCTGTAGGTGTCGGGGAGGTTGTGGGTGCCGCCGGAGTTCTGGTTCTGGATGGTGGCGGCAGCGGTGTAGGACGTGCCGTCGGTGAAGCGGACCAGGCAGTGCAGGTGGGCGGCCGCGCCGCGCATGGTGTCGTGGACGCGGGGCGTGCACGAGACCGAGTCGACCGGGCGGTGATCGACATTGGTGAGGTGTGCCTTCATCGCGTTCTGGAGTGCGTAGGACGCGTCGGTGTTCGGGCCGCATCCGGCGGCGGCGAGCAGGGGCAGGGCGGCGAGCAGGGCCCGGTTGATTCGCATCGACTACCTCACTGCTCGAACACATCCCGACCGGTGTGGACCTATTCTGCGCCGGGTGGTACGGGTTCGGGAAGCGGTGGCTAGTCGGGGAAGTAGGCCGGGTCGGGGTGGCAGGTGAGGTCGGTGGCCGGGCGGATGCCGTCGCCGAGGTAGGTGTTCACGATATCGTTCACGCACGGGCTCAGGCCGAGGCGGAAGGTGCCATGAATGCGGGTGTCCGCCAACGTGATCAGCCGTGAGCGGGTCAGATCGCGATGCATCGCGAGACCCTCCGGGTACGCGGTGCGGGTGTCGCCGGTCGCTTGCAGGATCAGTGCGGGGGTGGAATTGCTCACCCGTGTGGGGGGTTCGGGTGGGTCCGGCCAGTAGGCGCAGGCGGTGATGTTGTTGCCGAACGGGCCGAACACCGGCTGTGTCGCCCGCACGGCGTCGATGTTGTGGTAGTACCACACCGGATCCCGGGGCGCGGCCTTGTCACCGCACAGCACGCCGGCCATGCCGGGTGTCTCCAGCGGCACGGCGCCGCTGATCTTCGCCTTCAGGGCTTCCATATCGATCGGCAGTCCGTCGACCTCGGTGGCGATCGTCCGGACCACGTCGGCGAGATCGGCGTTCAGTTTCGGGTTCGGCAGCAGTGCCAGCAGCATCATCGGCACCGTGTGCTCGTCGATGAGATAGCCGTCGGCGAACAGCGGATGTCCTGCGGCCCGGTGGATCAACTTCTCGATGTATGCCCGGACCTGTGCCGCGCTGCTGCCGAAGTGATAGTCGGCGTCGTGCCGCGCGGCCCAGATCGCCCAGTCGTCGAGGCCGGTTTCGTTGGCGGCGGCCATGTCCTGGAACAGGGTGATGCCCGCCCGATCGGGATCCATCGCGCTGTCGAGCACGATCCGGTCGCTGTGCTCGGGGAACATCTGGGTGTACACGGCTCCCAGATAGGTGCCGTAGGAGACGCCGAAATAGTTGAGTGTGGGTTCCCCGAGGACCCCGCGGATGACATCCAGGTCCCGAGCCGTGTTGCGGGTGCTGAGGTTCCGGGCCTTCTCGGGATCGGCCACCAGGCAGGAGGAGGCCAGGGCGGCGGCGAGCGTGGCATCACGCGCGTAGCCGAGGACGTCGAAACCCGCTCCGAACAACATGGTGGGCAACGGTAATGCGCACTCCATCCGATCCGAGCGGCCGATTCCGCGCGGGTCCATACCGATCAGGTCGTACCGGGCCCGCACCTCCGGGCTGAACACCGGCGCGAAATTCGCCATCATCCGCAGCCCGGAAGCGCCGGGGCCACCGGGATTCGACAACAGCATGCCCCGCCGCTGCGCCGGATCGGTGGCCGTGAGGCGCGAGATCGCCACGGTGACAGTCCGTCCGCCGGGACGGCGGTAGTCCAGCGGTACGACCACACCGGCGCACTGCGCGCCGGCTCGGTCGAGAACCGCATCGCCGCAGGGCTTCCAGTCCGGCTGCTGGTGGTAGAACCGCTCCAGCCCGTCGAGCGCGGCACCGCTCGGATCGGCGAGTGCTGCCCGCGCGGGAAGCGTTGTCGCCAGCACGATCCCCAGCATGAGCAATCGAATCCATCGTGTCGGCACCGACAACTTCCACTCCCGCATTTCGCTACACGTTCCGGCGCGCCACTGGGTCGTGCCGGAGATCCGAGCCTACAAGCCACCGAGCCATTACCGAATCAAAACCGACCGGAACGAATCATAATTGGTCACCAGCTTCGAATTGGCTCACATGGCTTGTAACACAATCGGTTCCGGAGACGAAAGTGGTTCGACAGTGAATGTTCGAGGATCGAGATCATATCGGAGTCGGTGCGGTTCATGATGATTCGGATCGACTGCTCGCAAGGGAATCCCGCCCGATTGGCGGCCGGACCTGTAGATATTCGATCGGTTGCCCTCGTCGATGAGCGGGATGTATTGTGCGTGGACAAGTCTGGTCTTTCGGATCTGTCGCCGATTGTATTCACTCGGCGTCGGATGCCGAACTGGCGGTACCGGGTCGGGGCCGGGACGCCGGGTCGGGATGCGTTGCCTCGCCCTCGGGCGGGATGCGGCAGCGCGGGCTCCGGCCACCGCCGGAATCATATGAGTGTGTCCGTCCGAACGCGGCCGAGGAATGCCGTTGTCGCACAGTGCAACCAGGGTGGGGATGATCGGGATGCCAGGGCCGCTGCAAGCCTTCGATTGGACGCTACGACCGCGTTCACACGATGCCGTCGTCGTTGTTCCCGGGATCATGGGCAGTGAGCTCGTCGAACGTGCGACGGGTCGCACCCTGTGGGGTGTGGGTGCGGTAGCCGGGTACACCGCACGCTGGCGGTACCGATCCGGGCTGGCCGCGCTCGCGGTGACCGACGAGGAACGGGGTGGCGCGACCGGCCGGGTGCAAGCGACTCGCTTGCTGGCCGGCCCGGCCTGGTTACCGGTATTCGGCGGAATCGAGCCGTACCACCGTCTGCTCGGAGCGCTGCGCGAGGTCGTGCACCCGGCCGCGATCGCCGAATTCGCCTACGACTGGCGGCTCAGCGTCGTACACAACGCGTCCTTGCTCGCCGAGACGATCGACCGGCATCTGACCGCCTGGCGTGCCCATCCTGACCATGCGCACGGTCGGCGGCTGCACCCCGAACAGCGCGACGCTCAGGTCGTGGTGGTGGCGCATTCGATGGGCGGGCTGCTGGCACGGGCACTGTCGGCTGTCGGCGGTGCGACCGACGCCATCCGGATGACCATCACCATGGGTACGCCGTTCGCGGGATCGGTGAAGACGCTCGAGGCGTTGGCGCATGGGCGTGGACTGCCGGTGCCGCTGCCGGCCGACGAGGTGCGTGAGATGGCCCGGACCGCACCGGGACTCTACGATCTGCTGCCGGCCTATCGGTGTCATCTCGTCGACGGCGACGCGCGTCCGCTGTCCGCGGAAGTCGTGACACAGCTGGGCGGCGATGGTGAGCTCGCGCGTGAGGCGGTCGCCCGGCAACAGCGCTCGGCCGGTCTGCTGTTGCCGGGCCATGTGCTGTTCGCCGGTATCAAGCAGCCGACGGCACGTTCTTTCGATATCCGGGACGGAGTGGTTCGCCTGTGGCGGCACGGCTACCGCCGGGACGCCGAGGACAACATCGCACTCGATGCGGCGGGGCGGCCGATTCCGGACGATCAAGGTGGCGACGGCACCGTCTATCGGTACGCGGCGTCCCTGCCTCGGACACCGGCCCGCACATTCGCCCAGCAGCATGTCGCGCTGCCGCGGACGAGATCCATCCTGGACAACATCGGCGGTCTGATCACCGAGGCCGGCAATCTCGATATCATGCTCGGCGCGAACGAGTTCGGACTCGATATTCCGGATGCCGTGAGTGCCGGTGAACCGTCGCTGATCCGGATCATCGGAGATGTCGACCCGGCACGACTGTCGTGTGCGATCGAGGATGTCGCCGACGACGACCGCGTGGTCGCCCGGCCGCTACCGACGGCCGGGTCCGACGGTGCCGGCGCGCAGGTGGCAATCCGGTTGCCGCGCACCGGTTTGTATCGGATACGAGTCGCTGCGGGCAGTGATCCCGTCAGCAAACTCGTGCTCTCCGTCGCGGACGGCAGCGATGACGGACGACCGGCCGGATGACCCGTCCGAGCCCGCAGCGGACGGGATCGTGACATTCGATATCGTGCCGGTCGCCATCACCGGCTACCGGCCCGACCGCGACAATTGGCGACAGTTGCCCGAGGCAGAGTCGGAAGTGCGCCGGATCGGCGCGATCTTCGAGCAATTGGGCGGGCGATTCCTGGCATGGGAGACCGACCCCGGCCAACGCGACCTGGGACAGGTGACGGCCCGGCTGCACGAATGGGCGGGATCGAATCGGGGCCGCAATTCCGTCCTGCTCTGGGTCGGTCACGGAGTATCCGACGACACTGCCGGGCTCATCGTTCCGGTCGGCGACGTGAACCATCCGATGCGACCGGAGGAATTCGCCGCGCGAATCATCGACAGGCAACGCCGCCGGGCGGAGGGGCAATGGGCAATCATCGTGGTCGAAGCCTGTGGCGCCGAACGGTTCGTGTCGTTGGTCGGGGCGATCTTGTTGCGGGAGAGGGCATCCGACGGTGTGCTGATCGTCGGTAGCGGTGCGGACCAGGGCAGCGGGTATCTCGGAACCTTCCATGCCGCGCTGTCTCGCGTGTATGCCGGTTATACCGGCAACGACACTCGGATCACCCTCGCGGATCTGGGCAACCGGCTCGCCGGCGCGCTCCCGCAGGGACATGTGTTCCCGGTGCCCGATCGCATCATCGCCTCGGCCGTGCTCGTCCCGCCTCGCGGCCCGATGGCATCGGTCACCACGTCCGTCGATGTCTATCGGGAGTTGCGCGACGTCCTCGCCAAACTGTCCGACGAAGAGCGAATCCACTTCGCGGGCAAGGGAATGGGCCTGCATCTCGGTGAGCTCGGCTGGTATTTCGTGGGCCGGGAGACCGAGCGCGCCGCCGTCATCGGCCGACTCGCCGATCGCAACCACGGTCTGCTGGTGCTGACGGGTCCGCGCGGGACCGGGAAGTCCGCCATTCTCGGCAACGTGCTGCTGCATGCCCGCCCGGAGATCCGCGCGATTCTGGCCGGAGCGGGTCTGGTCGACGATGGTTCCGCCGACGCGCCACCGCCGATCGATCTGGCCCTGCTCCTGACCGGGGCGACTCTGCCGGAGGTCACCGGCCGGATCGCCGAACTGGCCGGCATCGAACTGCGCGGCGGTGTGACGGCGGGCGAGAGCGCCACGGAATTGGCGCGGCAGTTGCGCTCTCGTGCCGGTCGGCCACTGGTCGTGCTGGCCGACGGCCTGGACGAGGCACGTGACCCGATGCCGATGGCAGGCCTGTTTCGTGAGCTGAGCTCGATCGAGGGGGTGACGATCGTCGTCGGTACCCGCCCCGCACCGATCGGGCCGGACGGCGACACGTTCACCGAGGACGAGACGTTGCTGGCCGAACTCGGCCGACGAGCCGACCATGTGACGATCCAGTGGGTCGGCCGCGATCCGAGCGCCATCGCCACCTATGTGTCCCGGCGGTTGCGCGCTGCGGACGGGCTACGGGCGCGTCTGGGCGATCAACTCGACGATGCGATCGCGGTCGTGATCGCGGCGTTGGGAGACACCGGCGGCCGGGAATTCCTGGATGCCCATCTGGCGGTGCACGAACTGATCGCGGATGAGACATTGTTGCTGCCGCTGCACCGCGGCCGACTCGACCGGGTGCTGAGGATGAGCACCGAGGAGTTGTTCGCGCACGCGCTGTCCCGGATGATTCGCGCGCTTCCGGTCAGCCGGGCCGTTCTTGGTGTGCTCGCGCACGCGAGGGGCCGCGGGGTGCCCCGAGCCGACGGACTGTGGGTGGACCTGGCGGGCGTCCTGGCCGGCCACGCGGTATCCGAGCAAGACCTGGACGGCGTGTTGCAGCTGGCCGGACCATACATCATGCTGGACGCAGCGGACGAGCAGAGCGTCTATCGGTTCGCACACCGGGAGTTGTTGCGGCAGTACATGATCGAGCCGGGTCATGCCGAACTGGCCGCATCACTGGCCCGGCGGCTGCTGGGGATCGCCGGCGAGGCCGCCGATCCCGGCCCGTACCTGCGCAGTCATCTGTCCGGCCATCTGGCCGATCTGGGTTCGGAGGGCTGGCAGGCGCTGGAGGGGCAGCCCACCGTCTTGGACCGGCTGGATATCTCGGCGCTCGTCTCCGACGGCATGCGGTCACCTGGTGGTCCGGCACGATTGCCTTCCGCGATTCGCGGGGCCTTCATGTCCGCGCACCTGGCGTCGGTCGCGTGCCCGGCGGACCGGCCCGGACTGCGGCAGCTCGGGCAGGCGCAGGTCGACGGTTTCCGGTCCGGATCGGCGGGTGGCGATGATGCCGAAGGGGGAGCGTGGGAACTGCGCTGGGCACGAGTGCGGCGACGCACGCCTCAAGTGATTCTGGCAGGGCATGCGGGCGCGGTCCGGGCGTTGACCGGTTACGCCGGGTTCGGTAACCGATTGCTGTTGGCCAGCGCCGGTGACGATTGTGCGATCCGGCTCTGGGATCCGGTTGCCGCACAGGCGGTTCGATCCGATCTCGCCCGGTTCACCGATCCGATTCTTGCGCTGGCCGAATTGCCGCAGTCCGACCGGACCGTGCGGCTGGTCGCGGTCGGCAGCAACGATCCGGTGCGAATGATCGATCCCCGCGGCCGGGCGTCGGAGGTGGTGTTACCGGACCGAGGCGGCACCGACCGCGGCGTCGCGGTGCTGCCCGGAACGAGCGAAGCGCGAGTGGTCCTGGTGGGAGTGCGAGAACTGTCCGTCTGGAACAGCGACGGCAGCTGCGTCCGCAGCGCCCCGCACCGGCACGCCGGTTGGGTCGAGGCGATCACCGTCGTCGCGGGCCGGGCCGGGCCGCTGATCGTGACCGCCGGCCCCGACGGGCAGATCCGTTCCTGGAACCCCGATCTTGCACCGCTGGTGAGCTGGCGCACCACGCCGGTGCGGGCAATCGCGGTGCTGTGTCGGGACGGTGCGCCGGACCTGGTGGCCACCGGTGGCGACGACGGGGTGATCCGATGCTGGGATCCGGTGGACGGCCGTCGGGTCGGACCGCAGTTCACCGGTCATACCGAAGCGGTGACGGCACTGGCCGCACACTCGTTGCCCAGCGGCGGCGTACTGCTGGTGAGCGGCAGCGCGGACAAGATCGTTCGGGCCTGGTGGTGGTTCGAGGACGCCGCCGAGGCGGTGGACGCGGCAGACGTCTGCGCACACCAGGTCCTTATCGGTCACACCGGCGCGGTCACCGCGGTGACGGTATTCGCCGGGGACAATGACGAGATCCGGCTGGCGAGCGGTGCGCGAGACGGCACCGTGCGACTGTGGACGCCGCAACGCGACGGCGGCGGGCGTGCGGAGGGTGACATCCCTCCGGGGGGTCCGGTGTCCGTGCTGACCGCAATGGTCGCCGCCGACCGGACGCCGATCCTCGTGGTCGGCATGCGCGACGGTACGGTGCACCGTTGGAAAGCGGAATCCGGTGAAATAGTCACCACTACAACACTTTCGGACGATTCGATGGCGTCGGTGGGTCGCAGCCGGGGACGGCGCGGGCAGCGCCGGGCGTCGATTCGCGCGGCACTGGAGTTCACCGATGCGGACGGCCGGACTGTGGTGGTGGAGGCAGGCCAGGACGGCGCGGTCCGGTTGTACGCGGACACTGGGCGGCGGTGCGGTGGTCCGTTGACCGGCCATTCCGACTGGGCCACCGCACTGGCGGTGGCGGTCGACCCGAGCGGGCGTCGCATCCTGCTGACCGGTGACGATAATGCCGTGCGGTTGTGGTGCGCCGGAAAATTGTTGCCGGCGTTGATGATTCCGCTCGGCATGCGAGTTCGCTCGATAGTGCAGGTCGGTGGCGACATCGCCGTGAGCACCGACGAGGGTGTGCTCGTGCTGCGACCACGGTGGGACCTGATCGGACCGGAGTGGCGGGGAGAAAGGTGGTCGGGTGACCGATAATCTTGTCGAGGAATACGGCGATCGAATAGATCAGCTGTTCTGTCGGCGCAATGCACCGTTCGGCGGATACAGCCGGATCGGCGCACCGACGATCGTGGTGCCGGACCTGCTCTTCCGGGCGACCCTCCAACAGGCCGGTGACGGCCACGAGTCCGATCGCTATGAATTGACCGTATTCGAGGGCATCGATGGCTTCGCCGGTGAACTGTGGCAGCGGTCGGCCAAATCCATGCTGCGCTTGCGCGCCCTGAACCATCCGGGTTTGCCCGAAATCGTTCGAGCGCAACCCCGTCACGCCGACCGGATCGCCTTCACATTGACGAGGGAGGTCGGGCCGCCACTGGATATCGAGCAAGCGGTAGCGAAGGCTACCGAGGAGCCGATCTGGGCGTTCGAGCAATTCAGCATTCTGCTCGATGCGCTCAAGGAGTTGCATGTCCGCCGCATTCTCCATCGCGGTCTGGTGCCGGACGCGTTTCGCGCCGACTTCGGCGACGATATGGGCCGTACCGTAGGAATTCGTCTGGCTCGGTTCGAGATGAGTACGCTGATCAGCAATATCATGCGCCGGGTCAGCGGCGATGCCACCGATGCGCGCCGCATCATCCGCCGTCTCCATCTCGCGGCCACAGACGATTCCGATACGGTCGCGGATCGGATGCGTCACGCGAGGCATATGGCGTACCTGGCGCCGGAGATGCATGCGTTCGTCTTCGACGAGCAGCTCCGCAGCCGCCGCGACTGGCAGAGCACCGATACCTTCGGTCTCGGCGTATTGGGCTGGGAACTGTTCTGCGGCGGACTCGGCGCGACGCTGCCCGACGAACTGGCCGCGGTGGCGGCCGCGACGGGTGCGGACCGCGTCGCCGCATTGACCGAATTGCACCTGGCGATGCGACGGAGTCTGAAGAATCGGCAGTCCCTGCCCGAGCCGCTGCGCGAGATGCTCGGCAGCATGCTCGGCGCCGAGCCGGACGAGCGGCCCACCACCTTCGAACTGTCGGTGGGGATCGAACAGGGCTGGGACGCGATCCGCGCGATCTGGGAAAAGCCTCCGGAAAAGCCGTATCTGGTGGCGTTCATGCCCGACGAGTCCACCGATACGATCTACAACACCCGGGGCTGGATATCGCGGAATCCGCGTGAGGCCGAAGGCCGGGAGGAGTTGCGGGAGTTTTTCGCCCGTGAGCTGAAGGGCGCGTTTCTGTTGCATTCACCCACCGGTGCGCGCGGTTATGTCACCGGTAACCGCACGGCTGCCCTCGCCGATGCCGAATGGGTGCTCATCGGTGAGCGGGGCGTGTGGTTCTGCGCCTATCTACGGGAACTCGGGGTCAACGGTCCCGGTAGGAGATTCGACAACGTACTGGTGATCAAGTTCGTCCGGAGCAAGGAGGAGGCGCAGCGGTTGGCCCGGATGCTGCCGCGGCGGCGAGTGCCGGATATCGAGCCGGTCTCCTTCCGCCCCGGACAGTCCGTGGACCATCTGCGAGTGGAACGCCCGCCCTGGACACCGCTCACCGAGTCGGTGCAGCAACGCAGGAACAAGGACGCCAAGAACGAAGCGTTCCTGCAGTCCATGGATTTTCTGCTGGATTATCAGCGCACCGAGTTGGCGGCGCATGCCTATCCGTTCGTCGGTGCCGGTGGCCGGGATGTTGTCGAGGTGACCTGGGACCGGAAACGGGAGGACGACTATCTGCTGCGACGGCCGTTGCTCAACGCGTACAGCCAGGACGTGAGTCGGCGGCCGTCGCTGGCCGATTTCGTGAACCAACTCGACGTGTCGGACGGCGACGCGGGTGGCGGGAACCGGATCCTGCTGGCTATCGACAGCAACCCCGATCGACCGTCGTTCTCGCCGGGCAACACGGTAATCGCCCAATTCGTCCAGAGCTTGGACCAGGACACGATTCGGTTGCGGCCGCTACATGGTGCATCGCTCCCGGCCGTGGGCTGGTTGCGGCCGAACTCGGACAGCGGAACCCCGGTTCAGCTGAGCAGGCAACTCAGCGCGCGCAGGCAACTCGAGGTGAACCCCAGCCTGGTGCGGGCACTGCGTGACCCGCCGCAGATCGATCTCGGACGGCATCGGTGGCAGGTGGAATCCGGTCCGCGGCTGTCGGGCAACGCACCCGCGGTGATCCGGGACATGCTGTCGCGGGAGGAGATCTACGCACTTCAGGGCCCACCCGGCTCGGGCAAGACCCATACGCTGGCCCACGCCGTGGATCTGTATCTGAAGGACGATCCGGGCAATCGAGTGCTGGTCAGCGCGCAATCGAATCAGGCGTTGGACAACATCGCCAAGAATCTGATCAAGACCTTGCCGGCCGATACCCTGATCCTGCGTGAGATGGCCCGCAACGGTGACCTCGACCGGGTGGATCCGCTGATCCAGCGGTACACCCTGCAGGAACAGACGAAGAATCTCGTGGCCGAGGTGTCCACCACCCTGCGGCGGCGCCTCAGCGGGCCGGATCACGACCGCGATCCGCTCAGCGATGTGGAGCACCGCATCCTCGTGCGCTGGTTGCAGATCGTCGAATCGAACCAGATCGAGATCACCGAGCGGCTGCGGGCCGCGGCCGCGATCGTGCTGGCGACCTGCTCGATCGCCGCCACCGTGCTGGACGACGCTCGCGACCCCAACAGCGCGTTCGACTGGGTGGTCCTGGAGGAGGCCGCGAAGGCATGGCCGACGGAGATCATCATTCCGTTGGTGCTCGGGACCAGATGGACGTTGGTGGGTGATCATCGGCAACTCGGCGCACATCGTGGTGAGGAGGTCGGCCGATTCCTCGAGGATCTCGAGCGCAGCAGCGACGAGCGGGTCTGGCCCTATCTGGATCTGAAAGACGATCACCTGCGGCTGCTCAATCTCTTTCGTTCGCTGTTCGAATCCGGCGCCGCCGAGGGCCGCAACACCGCGCTGGGACGGCTGGACACCCAGTTCCGGATGCACGACGACATAGTGCAGCCGATCGCCCGCGCCTTCTATCCCCTGCACGACCCGTCCCACCCGCAGGCACTGGACGAGCACGGGCTGCCGAGGAGTTTCCTGAAGACCCACGAGTCCGCGAATCGGCCACACGGAATGACGGTGCCGGGCTTCCTGCGCGGACATCCGCTGATCTGGCTGGACACCGAAGGCTGTGCCGACTGCACGGACACACCCTGGTGGTCCAACGACGGCGAGGTCGACCTGATCGAGCGATTGGTCAGCGCCATGGAACCGAAATCGGCCGGTCCCGGTGTCGAAGGCGACCGATCCCTGGTAGTGCTCACGCCGTACCGCGCACAGCTGGACAAATTGCAACAACGCGGGGTGCTGGCCCGCCGCGTCCACACGGTGCATTCGTTCCAAGGCGGGCAGGCGGACCGGGTGGTGGTTTCGCTCGTTCGTTCCACTCGGCGCGGTGACCATCCAGCGGGCAATGTCGGACATGTGGGTCAGGACGAGGTCGCGAACGTATTGCTCTCGCGCGCACAGCGTTTGCTGATAGTCGTGGGCAATCTCGGGCATTTCGAGCGGAATGCCGGACCCAAATGGTCGATCATCGCCGGGGCGGTACGGCAATACGGCCATGTCCAGAGCGCGACGAAGTGGGCTGCGCGATGACCGCTCCCGTCGAGCTGGGCCTACCCTGCCAGGTCGTCACGCTGACAGTGCGATTCGGCCGCCGCGGACAGCTGACGACCCTCGAGGATCTGGTCGCGCGCATCTGGTTGACCGGCCGCAATTCGCTGGCGGATATCGCCGGTTTCCTCGGGTTGCCCGTACCGATCGTCAAGGATGTCGCTATCGATATGTGGCACAAGGGTTTCATGACCTTCGATCTGGACAACGGCAGCGTGCACCTGACCGATGTCACGCGCGAGATCCTCAGCCGGGACGAGGCGCCCGACGAATCCGGCATGGACACGGCCACTATGGACTTCTTGTTCGAACCGATCACCGGCCGGGTACTGCGCCACGCACGTACCGCCGGTGAACGGAGCATACGGTTGCCCTCCCAGGCCGAGGTCACCGAATCCGACTTGGACCAGACCGAACTGGTACGAGCGGTACAGAACGCGCTTCGTGAGGACGAACGCCGCACCGGTCCCCGCACCGTACTGGAGGTGAGTTTCGGACATCCCATGCTCCGCGCCGCCAAATCGATGAAGTGGGCATCGATGCTCGTCACGGTCCAGCGCTACCCGCGCAGTGACCAGGTGACCGTGGCACCGGTCGATTTCTCCTGGAAGACTCGTGATACCCAGCGGCTCAACGCGTATCTCGGCCGGCTCGTCGACGAGTCGCCGGACCATCCGGTGCTCCGATCGCTGCGAGGACGTTCCGAATCCGTGCTACGACCGCCGGACCGGACGGAGGACCTGATCGAACGGTTGGGGGAGCGGGTCGCGGAACTGCGGTCGACCCCGCCGGAGCAGGTTGAGCTGCGCAGCGAGGAGTTGCGCCGGCTCGCGACACGGATCCACGAAAGGCTCGACGTCGATCGGACCGGGCACGCCACGGTCACCCTCGTCGGCCGCGACGAGGGGCATGCCTGGGCGGTCACGGATCTGATCGCGTCCGCGCGCACCCAATTGCTCATCGTGTCCCCGGAATCGGCGTTTCAGCAGGTGCGAGATGTGTTGCCGGCCTTGATCGAAGCGATCGACCGCGGTGTTCAACTGGTGGTCGTGTGGGGCCGCGCGCTGGACGACGAGTTGCCGGGCCCGGTCGGTACCGCCTTCGCGAAACTACGGGATCGATACCCGCAACGGGTGTTGATCGCCAGGCGCAGTGCTCGGACCGAGGCATGTCTCGTCGTGCAGGATGACAGCCGGGCTCTGGTCGGTTCCCATGCGGTGCTGTCGGGTCGAACACTCGGCAGAACCGCGGTGAGCGTCCTGGTCGAACCGGTCGACGAGAACCCGCCTCGCGCTGTCGTCGACCTGCTCTTGTGGGCGCGTCGGCAGTACCCGCACTGGCAGGAGGGCCAGCGAATCAAGTTGCATCGCGATCAGTTCGGGCGAGCCACCGTCGCCGGTCGCGGTCCAGCGCCACGGGAGGTAGCGCTGCCGGTCACGGTCGAGTCGATGGACGAGCCCGCTGTCCGGCTGTGGGCGCAGGGCTGGGTCGAGCACCATGCCGCACTCGTCGCTGCCCGGGCCCGCGCCGGCGCCCGAGGACCGGTTGTCGACGTGGTCACCGACGGTGAACATCGCACGTTGCTCGATCACTGTGTGCACGGTGCTCGTCGTCGGCTGATCATCACAGATGATCGGATCGATCCGGCGGTCGCCGATACCGACGCGGCCCGGACCATCAAGGAACGGCGTGGTAGCGGCGCCGCGGTGCTGGTCGTGCATCCACCGCTGCCGCGCGTCGGCGGTGACGGCGGGAACGAGTTCGTCACGCTGGACACCGGTCCTGACAAGGTCGCGGTCCGCCGTGAGGCCGGTGGCGCGCGGCTCGTAGTGTCCGACGATCAGTTGCTGATCGGCAGTTTCTCGTTGCTGGCGGGTGGTCACGGCCGGGGCGCCCGGCAGCGCAGTCACATCGGCCTGCATATTCGTAGCGAGGTGGTGGCGACCGAACTGGCGAGCCTGCTGCGTGCCGAACCGGCGCCGCCTGCCCGATCCGCGGACGGCGTGACCGAGTACCCACCCAGTGCGGAATACCGTTCGGCCGTCCCCGCAGCGCTGCCTCTGCTCTTCGCCGCTCGTGCCGCCTCGCCCGGTCGTCCGTTCGCTGAACAGGTGGTTCAGGGTCTCCGTGATATCGCTGATCCTTGGGCGGTTCTGGACGATTGGCGTCGGCAGCAGGTGTCGGCTGCCGAGTTGCGCACCGCTGTCGCCGCGCTGCTACGAGCCGATCGTCACCTCGGTTCGGAATCCGGCCGGAAATGGGCGGAATGGCTGATACACGACGCCTGGCAACGCCGGGCGTTCATGGCGGCGGCGGTGATCGGTGGCATGCTACCGGCGGCCGCCGATCTGCGGACGGTGTCGGTGCTTGCTGTGGCGCTCGAGACCGGGCCGGTGCACGTCGTCGTCGACGGTGCCCTCGAGCTGTCCGATGGCAGTGACCCGAGCGCGGCGGCCGCCGGTGCGGTCGCCGCCGCGGCCGAAATGTTGTTGTGGACAGACGAGGAGGGGAAGGAGGCACTCGAGCTGCTGTCCGAATCGTTGCCGCCCACGTGGCAGGAATTGGCTGATGCCGCAATTCGATTCGCGGGTACCGGTGTCGCTCTGCCGATCGCCGCGCTGGTCGGGGATCACCGAATGGAGCGTGACCGGTTGGCGTCGCGGGTACGGCGTGAGAAACTGGTCGCCGATATCGACAAGCTCAGAAGGCTGCGTGCGCGTTTCGATTTCGATACCGGGCAAGCGCTTTATGCCGCCCTTTTCGCCGCAGACGGTCTGCTCACGGTAATCGATCAGGCCTGTCGTGCCGGGACCGATCGGAACTCCGGTCTCGATGAACGATTGCCTATCGATGTCCGGACATATCTGGACGATCAGATCGCCGAGGCGAGAATGCCACCCATGCAATGGTATCGGCAACGTCGGTATCTCCGGTCGATCGAGGACATCGTGCGTTCGGCCCGGGTCGTCGCCGGCGAGCGGATCGATGGCAGCCGATTGCTCGTCGATCGCAGCGTGCACGCCGCATGCACCGCGCTCGGTGGCAGTCTGGCCGAAGCGTGGGATCGGCTGTACATCGAAGCGAAGTCCGTACAGCAACCTTACGACCAGCCGCTGCTCGCCATGTTGGAACGGCTGACCCCACTGTTGATGTGGGCACGGGAGCAGTCGTGACCGAACTGCCCGAGGATCTGTTGCGCAACTGGCCCGGACGTTTCCGGTTCGCCGAGTTGGTCGTACGGCTCATCCAGGAAAGGCTCGGCGACCCGGTTGCGGCCGTGCTCGACGGGATGATCGCCGACCGGACGGAGCAGGAGGTGCTGGCCGAGCTGATCGAGGCCGGTCACTACGCGGCGGCGGCACACATGCTCGACCGGTGCGACGTGCTGTCCGAGGAGGACATCGCACGAGCGCACGATCTCCTGGAACGTAGCCGCGCCCGGAGCAGACAGATATTCGCCGATCAACTGAGGCAGCTCGAGGAACTGGCTGATCGCGCCGGTCTCGATGTCGGGACGAATGATGCGGAGTTGGCGGATGGTTTCGATCGCTCGTGGCCGACGGTCGAGCGCCGACTGAACGAACTCCGCGATGAGCTGATCGACCGGATCGACGATCGCGCCGACGGCCTCCGGACTCGTGCCGCCGCAACGCAATTGGCGGACCCCGCGAGGGCCCAGTTCGAATCCCTGGTGCGCGACAACCGCCTGCGCGCCGCCGACAACCTGTTGCGGCGCGGCTCACTGGGCACCTCCGTTCCGGAGACGGTGCCGAGGGCGCCGCAATGGTCGTGGCCCGGGGTTTCCGCGGAGGAGGTGTTGCAGTGGCATCTGAGTCCGAATTCGGCTCGGCCGCCGGAATTCACGCGATGGGAACCGGTCGACGACACCGGTCGGCAGCTGCTCGACGCCTGGGCGGCTCTCGGAGTCGGCGGCGAATCCGCCGCACGCAGATTCACCGCGGCGCTGGACACCTTTCTGGGGCCCGCTCCGGATCATGTCGAAGTCCATCCGGTCGAGGGCGGATACCTCGGCAAGTTGGAGAATCTGTTCGATGACGACCGTATCGGCCGATTTCGCCCGGCCGGCGGCACCGACCTCTTCATCGTCGATCCCACCACGGTCATACCGCCGCGCGAATTTCCCGGTGTACAGCGATTCATCGCGGTGGGGCCGACGATTCGGGAGTGCGACGGTTCGGGTCGCGGTGATCGCGCGGCGCTCACCCTCCGCGATGTTCTCCGCCTTGTCACCCTCGCGTCCGGTCGGCAGGTGTCGTTGCTGCGCATGGTCGGCAAACAGTGGCCTCTGTCCGCATTCGGCTGCGGCTCGCCGACGGATCTGGCGCAGCGGCTCGGTCCACCGGGAGCGGACCGGCTCCAGCATCTGTGCTGGCTGGCCGACCTGCTGGGTGTCGGCGGCTCGGCGGCCGCCGACGAACTGGTTTTCCAGGGTGACGACGCCAGAGTGCTGCACGTTTTCCTGGAGTACTTGACCAGGACAACCACTTTCGACTGGAGAGGTCTGAATCGCTGGCGTGAGGACAAACGGCTCGCCGGGTCGGTCGAGGCCGCCGTCCTGTATCCGATCGAGACCGCCCCCTTCGCCCTGGCGGCCTTCTGGGCCGCGTTGGGGACGGCGCCACCGGGCACCACGGTGACGTCGAGCGAACTGGTCCGGACGGTAGCGCTGTACGGACTGGACTGGGATCGTGAGCTCCGGGACGGTCTGGACCGATTGTCGCGGCACTGGTTCGTCGCCGCCGCGTCGGAGGGCGAGGTCACCCTTCGCCACTGTGGCACCCTGATCGGCCTGAGCGACCTGGTGGAAGCCCGACTGAACGGCCTGGTCCAGCGTGTCGCGGATGCGGTGGCGAACGATCCGGTCGTGTCCTCGCCGACGGCTTGGACTGCCTATCGTTGTGCACTCGATCCGCAGTGGCCCGCTTATCACGCGTTATACCGGCAAGACCCACATGCGGATTCGGTGACCGAGGCCCGGCGGCGGCTCACCGGTCCGCCGGAGGATCCGGTCGCCGCGGCCGCAGGCATCGCCGGCACCGGTGATCTCGCCGCGATCGCTGGTGAGTTGAGCACCGCGTTCGGTATGCAATTCCCGGACATCGAACTGACCGTCGAAGCACCGCCGGAGTTGCGAACGGAACTCGGTGACCGAATCGTCTACGTGCTGTTGTACGAACTGCTCACCAATGCGGCGGAGGCATTGCCGACCGGTGGTGCGGTGGTGCTGACGATGGCCGTCTCCGATGGCGATGTCCTGATCGATGTCCGGGACACCGGCCCCGGTGTAGCCGCCGAGGTGGCGGGACACCGGATGTTCCGCAGAGGGATATCGACCCGAGGCGTCGGCCGCGGACGGGGTCTGTGGGTCGCGAAACAACTTGTGAGACCGTACGATGACTGCGATATCCAACTGGTGTCGGCCCGCGGCGGCCATCCGGTCCATCGAGGAGCGTATTTCCGGGTGGTGCTGCCGTTCAGTCCCGGTGGGATGCCGTAGCGCAGTGCACCCGCCCCGTCACTTGCCGGCCGGCACCACGGTGAACCGCATCCCGGGTTCGCCGACGTGGACCGGTCCGGCGAATTCCGCGACGGCGTCGGTGCGGCGGGACTGCTTCCAGTCCGCGTCCGGGGTGGTGAAATGGGTGAGCACCACCGAATGCGCACCGGCTGCCGCCGCGGCCCGCCCGGCCTCGGTCGCGGACAGGTGGCCGTGGCCGGTCCGATCCGGTTGTGCCAGTGTGGCTTCCGCGAGGAAGATGTCGGCGTCGCGGGCCAGGGTCAGCAGGTCGTCGGTCCGGCCGGTGTCGCCGGTGTAGGCGATGCTGCCGGAGGGGCTGTCGATCCGCACTCCGCAATTCGGTTCGCTGTGCACCATCGGGATCAGTCGTACGGTGGCGTCGCCGACGGAATATGTATCGCCCGGCTCGTATTCGACGACCTCGTAGGCCAGTTCGAAGGCTCGATCGAGGTGCGGCATCGACCTGACGGGGAACAGTGCCGCGAGACGGTCCAGTGTCGCGCGGGCGCCGGCGGGGACCAGCAGGGTGGTCCGTTTCGGCGCGGCCTCGCCGTGGAAATCGCCGGAACCGTCGGTGTCCGCGGGGCGGGTCCGGCTGTGGAACTGCATGATCTGTTTCCCGATCGGCAGTACGTCGTAGCAGTGATCCGAATGCATATGACTGATCACGACGGCATCCAGTTCGCCGGCGTGAATATATCGGGTCAGCGCGAGGGCGATGCCCGGACCGCAATCCAGCAGAATCCTGGCGCGCTCGGTCTCGACCAGATAACCGGAGCTGGCGGCGCCGTCCGCGGGCATGGCCGCGCGATTTCCGACGATTGTCAACTGCATTCGTCATGCCTTTCCGGACATCGGATTCGCCGCAGCCTAGCCTGGACCGGGGCGGATCCGGCCTGCGGAAAGCTATTTCCGATCCGGCCATGGGATTTCGTGATGACCGTTCGAGTTCACCCGGAGTCGGCCCGGAATTCAGCGGCCGCAACCGGGGTATTACGTATCGTCTACTCTCGATCGAATGAAGGAGATGTCGTGACGGAGCGGGCGCCCCTGGCCGGGGCGAGTGGAATGGTCAATGCACGGGACCTGGGTGGACTGCGCACCGAGGACGGGCGGCAGGTGCGCGCGGGCCGGGTGGTCCGGTCGGACAGCCCGACCGAACTCGATCCGGCCGGCTTGGCCTACCTGCTGGACGAGTACGGCCTGCGGACCGTCGTGGACCTGCGGGGCGCCACGGAGGCCACTCTCGACGGCCGTGGCGAGCTGGGCGACCGGGTGGCCCACTATCACAACCTGCCGGTGCTGGGCCCGGATCGGCGGCGGCTGGACCTGACCGCCCCCACCGCCGAGGGCAGCATGTTGCACCGCTACCTGGAGTACCTGGACGAGAGCCCCGGCGTGATCGTCGAGGCGCTGACCGCATTGGCGGCGCCCGAGGGCACCCCGGCGCTGGTGCACTGCGCGGCCGGTAAGGACCGCACCGGCGTGGTGATCGCCCTGCTGCTCGGCGTCGTCGGTGTCCGCGAGGAGGACATCGTCGCCGACTACGCGGCGACCGGGCCGAATGTCGCCGCGGTCCGCGCCCGCGTCGGCCGCGCCCGTTCGGCCCAGGCGGCCGCCACCACCGTCGCCGACCTCCCCGACTGGGTCTTCGCGGCCGACGCCGCCACCATGCGGCAGTTCCTGGACCACCTCTCGGCCGAGCACGGCGGGGCCGTCGCCTGGGCGACCGCGGCGGGCCTGGATCCGGCCGTGCAGCAGCACCTTTCGGAGACATTGCTGGAACCGGCCTCCTGAGCAAGGTCCGGCGCGGCGGGACCTGCTAGGTGATCGCCTGGCCGTGGAACGGGCCTGCGCGAATCGCGCAGGGCGTCACGATGTTCGGCGTCGAGTGCCGCCGCAACGACGGCACCCGACGCTGTTTCCCGGCGGCCGGGCCGGTGGAGGGCCCGATCAGGATCGGCGCAGCCGCCGGGGGTCGGTGACGCCCAGCCGGGCGAGGACCGCGGCGGTGGCGGCGCGCCGCACACCGGGGTCGGTGGGGGACAGGGATCCGGTGCGCAGCTGATCCGCCAGTGCCGCTTCGGATTCGCAGCCCAGCGCGGCCAGTAGGTCCCGCACGTGTGCGGTGGCGGCGTCGCCCGCGCGGACTTCGCGGCCCGCGACGCCGAGCAGGTTGCCGCAGATGCGCAGCAGGTACCGCTGGCGCGCGGCGTCGGCGCCGAGCGCCGGGCCGATCTCCTCGGTCAGGGTCTCCGCCACCAGGTCGAGGATCTCGGTGAGGTCGGGGCGGTCGTGGACGGCCGGTGCGGGCGGGGCCGCGGCGGGCAGCGATATCGACTCGTCCAGCAGGCCGAGTACCAGCAGCAGATCGTATTCCGATTCGCAGACCCGGCGGCCGATCGCCGCCAGTTCCAACGAGCGCTCCTGCCCGCCGAGGTGGCGTTCGGCCTGGAACCTGCTCAGCACCAGCCATTTCAGCGTGCCGAACGCCTCCCACCACAGCAGTTCCGCCGCGCCGGGCCGTATTCCGGCGGTCTGCTCGTAGCCGTCGAGCAGCGCCGCCCGCTCGCCGATGCCGCCCACCGGGGCCGGGGCGCCGAACCGCCAGGCGCGCACGCACAACCAGCCCAGATCCTCGATCGGATTGCCGCGGTGGGCAAGTTCCCAGTCCAGGACCGCGCGCACCCCGGACGGCTCGACGAGGAAGTTGCCCAGTCGGAAATCACCGTGCACCAGGGCATTCGGGCGGGCGACGGGGGCGTGCTCGCGCAGCCACCGCAGCCCCATCTCGACGACCGGGCGCGGCTCGGCCAGATCGCGGTAGATCTGTTCCAGCGCCGCCAGCGGATCACCGTCGTCGAGCATGTCCAGAGTGTCCAGCGGAGTTCGATGGATCAGCCCGAGCACCCGGCCGAGTTCCCTTGCCAGCCCAGGCCGTAGCCGCTCGAACTCCGGATCCCGTTGCAGTTTGCGGGGAATGGACTCGCCGCTCACCAATTCCATCAGCAGATACGGGGATTCGATCCCGGGTGCGGTGTCGCCGTTGCCGAGCACCGCGGGGACGGGCACCCCCGCCGCGGCGGCCGCTCGCAGGCAGGCCGCCTCGGCCCGCATCCGGTCCGCGTCGCCGTGCCCCGGCGGGTCGCGGCGCAGGACGGCGCGGCGGGTGGCGCCGGTGTCGTCGCGCGCCGTGACGGCGTAGACCTGCCGGCTCGCGCCGCCGGTCAACTGCCGTGCCTCGACGTCGGTGAGGAGGCAGCCCAGGGCCTCGCCCAGCACCGCGCGCAGGCCGTCGGCCAGCGACACCGCCTGGGCCGCCGGGGATTCCGGCGTCACCGCCACGGCGCCGCCTCCGGGCTCCGCAGCAACCGGCGCGCGGTCGACATCCGGTGCACCTCGTCGGGCCCGTCGTAGATGCGGGCATACCGCGCCTGCCGGTACATCCGCTCCAGCGGGGTGTCGGCGGTGAGGCCCAGCGCGCCGTGCACCTGGATGGCGCGGTCGATCACGTTGTGCAGCATCCGCGCACCCCAGAACTTGATCAGCCCGACCCGGACCCGGAAGTCCTCCCCGGCGTCCATCGCGCGGGCGGCGTCGAGGGTCATCAGCCGGGCGGCGTGGATCTCGGCCGCGGATTCGGCGATGTACCGGTGGATCTCGCCCTTCTCCGCGAGCAGCGAGCCGTGCGCGTACCGGGTGTTGGCCCGCTCGCACATCAGCTCGTAGGCCCGCTGGGCCTGCCCGAGCCAGCGCATGCAGTGGAAGATCCGGCCCGCGCCCAGCCGATCCTGCGCCACCGCGAAGCCGCGGCCGCGCTCGCCCAGCAGATTGCCCGCCGGGACCCGGACATCGGTGAGCCGGACCTCGTAGTGGTCGCTGGGATCGTGCCCCATGGTGGGAATGGAGCGCACGATCTCGAAGCCGGGGGTGTCGGTCGGCACGATGATCGCGCTGATCGCGGAATGCCGTGGCGCGGAATCGGGTTCGGTGCGAGCGAAGACCGTGCAGTAACCCGCCTGTGCCACGCCTGTGGTGAACCACTTGTGCCCGTTGATGATCCAGGTGTCGTCCACCAGCTCGGCGCGGGTGGCGACCAGGGTGGGATCGGAACCCGCCACCTCCGGCTCGGTCATCCCGACCGACGGCAGGGTGTCACCGGCGACGATGGGCGGGATCCAGCGGCGGCGCTGCTCCTCGGTGCCGTGCTTGTACAGCATCAGGGTGTCCTGCATGGACACCGAGCCGACGGCCAGCTGGCCGAACTCCGATCGGCCGATGATCTCGTTGAGGTAGACGAAGTCGAGGAACGGCACCCCGCCGCCGCCGACCTCCACCGGATGGCCCAGCGCCCAGAGGCCGAGTTCCCGGGCCCGGGCCCGCAGCCCGTCGAGCGCGGCGGAATCCTCGGTGGCCAGGGCGGATTCGGCCGGGATGACCTCCTCGTCGATGAAAGTCCGCATCCGTGCGGACAATTCGGCGATATCGCCGGTCGCCCGGCCGATCGCGGTCATCGGCGCGCCCCGGCCGGCACGTCGCGCAGCGGCTGGGTGGCAGCCGAGTCCACGTACTCCTCGATGCGCTCGATGTGCCCGTCGCGCACCCGCACGAACAGGCAGGCCGCCACCTCCAGCGGCCCGTATCCGGGCAGCGAGCCGCGCAGCACGTGCTGCTGGGCGAAGCCGTCGGGCAGGATGTGACGCCGGATGTCCTCGTAGCGAAGGTTTTCCACGGTCCGTTGCAGCCAGCCGAGCACCTTCAGGTTCTCGGTGACGGTCTCCTCGGTGCCCTTGTCGTTGTGCCAGATCCGGGCATCCGGTGCGTACAGTTCCGTGAGTGTCGCCTTGTCGCCGGCGCTGACGGCGGCGAAGAAGCGATCGGCCAATTCGTTCATACGAGGCGGACCTCCTGCGGGGTAGTGATTGTCAGGAGCTGATCACCGGGTGCGGTGCGCGGGCGGTAGCAGCCCGAGCGCGCCGACGGACATCTGATCGAGGGTGTCCAGCAGGGCGTCCTCGTCGGCATCCTCGCCCTGGATCAGCCAGAGATACAACGTGTGGTCGACCATCGCGGCCATGGCGCGCGCGGCTAGTTCGGGATCGAGTTCCGGGCGGACCAGGCCCTCGCTCTGCCAGCGCGCGATGGCCTGCGCGGTGCGGTCGATGATGACGCGGCGGTGTTCGTGCCGCAGCCGCCGGAATTCCTCGTTGAAGGTCGCGACCTGTTCGACGATGGCCAGCAATTTGGCATTGCGCCGATATGCCGCGTAATAGGCGCGATTGGCGGCGACGAGCCGTTCCGCCGGCGTCGATCCGGTACCGGCCGGGTCGCGGCGGTGCATCTCCTCGAACAGCCGGGTGCTCAGCTCGCCGAACACGTCCTCCTTCGACTCGAAATAGCGATAGAAGGTGCCGTAGGAGACGCCGGCCTCGGTGGAGATCAGTTCCACCCGGGCATCGAGAAATCCGACCGTCTCGAACACCTTCTGTGCGGCATCGAGCAGTGCGTCCCGGGTCTTGCGGCCGCGCGGTGTCAGCGTGTCGACCGCCATGGGGGCGCTGTTGACAGATGACTTCGGCATGGATCAGACTATTCCGTAACATGACATGACTGTCAAGTCATCTTTAGGTGAGCAGCGGGCGGCCGGTCCGAGGCCGGCGGAAGGGACGATCATGAGCCGATCCAACCAGAAATACGAATTACAGGGAATCAATCACCTGGCGCTGGTCTGTTCCGACATGCGGCGCACCATCGACTTCTATTCCGGCGTGCTCGGCATGCCGCTGGTGAAGACCATCCAGTTGCCCGGCGATCTGGGCCAGCATTTCTTCTTCGATTGCGGCGGCGGCAACACCATCGCATTCTTCTGGCTCGCCGACTCGCCGGATGCCAGCCCCGGGCTCGCCGCGCCGAAGGGCCTGCCCGACGAGGGGGAGCTGGCCAGCGCGGTGGGCTCGATGAACCATGTGGCCTTCGCGGTCCCGGCGGAGCGGTTCGACGAGTACTACGCCGCGGTCCGGGCCGAGGGCATCAAGGTCAGCCGCATCCTGAACCACGACGACAGCCGCGCGGGCGTCTCGGCGCAGGTCCATCCCGGAACCTTCGTGCGCTCCTTCTATTTCCAGGACCCGGACGGCATCGTGCTCGAATTCGCCTGCTGGACGCGCACATTCACCGAGGCCGACGTGTCGCACGAGCCGAAGACCGCCGCCGACCGCCGGGTGCCGTCCGGTCGCTGAGCCGCCCGAAATTCGCACCACCCGAAAGGAATTCACCCATGCCCCGTTTGCGCGAAGTACCCCGTGCCGAAGTCACCGACGAGCGGATCCTGTTCTTCTACGACCGGTTGTTCGGCCCGGACAAGGATCCCGCGGTCGACCACGGCACCATCCACGCCACCCCCGGCGACTGGTGGACCGTGTTCGCCCAGTCGCCGGCGGTGTTCCGGCACGCGGTGAGGGGATTCTCCCTGTATCGCAATGCCAGCCTGGATCCGGCGCTGCGGGAATTGGGGCAGTGCCGGGCCGGATATGCCCGGGGCAGTCAGTTCGTCTTCTCCCAGCATTCCAAGCAGATGCGTTCCCTGGGCGTCGCCGAGGAGAAGATCGCGGCCATTCCGCACTGGCAGGTGAGCGACGCGTACTCCGAACTCGAGCGGGCGGTGCTGGCCTACACCGACGGCCTGGTGTACGACGGCGGCCGGGTGCCCGACGAGGTTTTCGCGGTACTGCGCGCGCAGCTCACCGATCCGGAAATCCTGGAACTCACCTACATCACCTGCATGTACGACATGCACGCCACCATGTGCCGCGCGCTGCGGCTGGAATTCGACGACCGCCCGGAATTGATCGAGGAATTCCGGGTGCCCGAGGGTGTCGAGGTGCGCGACCTGTCCGCGGATCTGTCCGGCGAGTGAAAAAGGCCGCCGCCGCACCGATTTTCCGGTGCGGCGGCGGGCTGTCGCGCGGCGATCAGAAGTACTGCGCGCCACCGTCGATGCTCAGGTGCTCCGCGGTGATGAAGCGCGACTCGTCCGAGGCGAGGAAGGCGACCACCGCGGAGATCTCCTCCGGCTCGGCGGCCCACTGCGGCACGAACGGGGTGCCCATGTTCGCCAGCGGCGGGTTGGTCGCGCTCGCCCGTTCCAGCGCACCCTGCATGTCCCCGGATCCCATCGGGGTGTTCACCCCGCCGGGGTGGATGCTGTTGACCCGGATGTGATGGCGGCCGAGTTCGGCGGCGAAGGCCCGGGTCATCCCGGTCACGGCATGCTTGCTGGTGGTGTAGTGCACCATGAACGGCTGCACCTTCTTACCGGCGTACGAGCTGATCAGGACCACCGAGCCGCCGCCGCGGTTGATCAGGTGCTGCGCCGACACCATCACCGTGTTCCAGACGCCGGTGACGTTGATGTCCATGTGGTCGCGGAAGATCTCCGGGGTGGAATTATCCCAGGTGGTCGGCACGCAGATGCCCGCGTTGGCGACCACCACGTCCAGACCGCCGAGGTCCGCCACCGCGGAGTCGACCAGGGCGCGCATCCCCTCGAGGTCGCGCACGTCGCCCTGCTTCGCGATGATCTTGCGGCCCTCGGCCTCGACCAGGCGCACCGTCTCGGCGAGGTCCTCGGGGGTGGGGGAGTCGTAGGGCACGTTCGGCAACGGCCCGGCAAGGTCGATGCCGACGATGTCGGCGCCCTCGTGAGCCAGTCGCACGGCATGCGCCCGGCCCTGTCCGCGGGCGATACCGGTGATGAAGGCGACCTTGCCGTCCAGTCTTCCCATGACGTGTCCTATCCCGTTCTCGAGCAGTGAGAAACTTACTTCTCTCAAGTAACAATATAGTTACCGAGTAATCGGTCTGCTACGGCCGATCGCCGGATGATCCGGTGCCGAACAACACAGTCAGCACCGCTTGCATGATCTCCGGATCGTCGGTCCGGTCGCGGTCGAGCAGCCATTGCTGCTGCATCCCGTCCAGCAGGGCCAGCACGGCGACCCCGGCCGCGTGCGGGGTGAGGCCGGAGGGCAGCCGCTCGCCCCAGCGTTCGGTGAAACTGTCCGTCATCTCCGCGAGCACCTGCCGGTAGTGCTCCCGGAAGTGCTCGCGCGCGGGATGGCTCGTGACCGCGCTCTCGGCCATCAGCACGCTGTACGCCTGCGCGAACTCCGCGTGCTCGCGATTGTGGGCGACCACCGCGGCCATTTGCGCGGGCACGTCCGGCTGCAAGCGGTGCGGCGGCAGTTCCCCGCGTCCGAGTTCGGCGGTGCGTTCCAGGATCGCGGCCAGCAACTGCTGCTTGCCCGGAAAGTAGTGCAGTACCCCCTGCCTGGTGAGCCCGATGCTGCGGGCGATGGCGTCCAGGGAGGTGCCGCGGTAGCCGCGCTCGGCGATCATGTCGAGCGCGACCCGCAGGATCTCCTCCCGCCGCCCGGCGCTCACGGCAGGGGCGCCGGGTGATAGCGGACGGTCGGCTGCCCGGGGCGGACCACCAGTTCCGTACCCGGCTCGCCGGACCGCAGCACCCGCTCGATCTCCGTGGCCACCGTGTCGGCGGTCAGCATCGGGATACCCGCCGCCCGGAACCGGTCGCGCGCGCCCTCGGTCAGCGGGGTGTCGACCAGTCCGGGGCAGACCGCGGCGAGCCGGATGCCCTCTTTCGCCAGCGTGCCCGAGAACGCCCGGACCAGGCCGATCACGGCATGTTTGGTCATCGTATAGATGGGGTCCTGCGGCACGCCCTGCAAGGCGGCCAGCGACGCCGTCACCACGATCGAGCCGCCGCCGTGGCGGCGCATCACAGGCAGCGCCGCGCGCAGACCCCACACCACCGCGTCCTGATTGACCCCGACCACCGCGCGGTATCGGCCGAGATCCAGGGTGGCGGGATCCTTGTCGACCGAATTCATCCCGGCATTGAGCACCAGCAGGTCCAGCCGGTCGCCCGCGGCCGCCACCGCCCGCTGCGACAGCGCCGGATCGGTGAGATCGCCGACGACGGCCTCGCCGCCGATCTCCGCCGCGACCGCCGCCACCCGCGGATCGCGATCCACCACCACGCAGCGCACGCCCGCGCCGGCCAGCCGGCGTGCCACCGCAGCGCCGATCCCACCGGCGGCCCCGGTGATCACCGCAGTTTCGGCCATTGCCACTCCTTCGTTCCGGCAACCCGGGACGACTCTACCTACCTACAGGTAGGTAGGTAAACCGGCGGCCGGCCAGGGCATCGAGTGCGGTTGACCGGCAGCGTGTTCCGGCGCGAGCGGTCCATTACCGTATGGACGTGATCACCGTCGCCACCTGGAACGTCCTGCATCGTGTGCATGCCGAGAACTGGTACGAGGAGGTCGGCGACCGGTGGCCGGACGAACACGCCCGGATCGCGGCGGTGACGCGGTGGGTGGCCGGGCGTACGGAACAGGTCGTCGCCTTGCAGGAGGTCAGCGGTGATCAGCTCGCGGCGCTGCGCGCGGCGGTGCCGCACCGGGCCGTGCACGCGCTGCGCTACCCCCGAGTGCCGCGATCGCGGCGGATCGCCACCGCGCTGCGGGATCGGGACGAACACCTGGTGGTGCTCGCCGATCCCGGCAGCCGGCTGATCACCGCGACCGCCTTCGCCGACGACCCGGGCAAGGGGGTGGTGGTGGTCCGCACCGGCGATCTGACGGTGGTGGCCACTCACGTCACCGGCGACGCCCGCCGCGGCGGACAGCTCGCCCGGCTGGCCGAATTGGCCACGGCCGCAACCGGTCCCACGGTCGTCCTGGGTGACTTCAACGCCGATCGCGACACGGTGGCGGCCGGGCTCGGTCCCCGCTTCGCGGTCGCCGCGCTACCCGGCAGCGTCCCGACCCGGCCCCGCACCTCCGGCGCGAAATCCCAGTTCATCGACCATGTGGTGACCGCCGGTGCCACCGCCACCGCGGTCGCCGTCGAGGACCTGCACGGCGTCTCCGACCACAATCCGGTGCGGGCGACGGTGGTACCGACTCCGGGCTGACTCGCCGGTCCAGGTGTGGGCATCGGTGGCGCCGGTCCTGGGCCGACACCGGTCAGGGTGTGGGTACCGGGCGCCTGCCGGTCACGATCAGCAGGATGTCCTTGGTGCTCAGCGTGATCGGGGTGCCGGTGCCGAGTTCGACCTCGGAATCGTTGGCGCACAGCCGGATTCCGCTCAGATCGACGCCGAAGTACGCGAAGTTGCGTGGACCGGCGTGGCCGAGCACCGTGGCCATCCGGTCGACGGAGGCGGGCGGGAGATTCAGCGGTTCGGTGATGTCGAGGCCGTGGATCACATCGTGGCTGAGCGCTCCGGCGGCGCCACCGCCCGGCGGCCGCCACGGGTGCCGCACGTTGTCGCGCAGTGCGGCGAGCAGCTCGGCATCGCTCATCCGCGCTGTGTCGGCGTGCGCGGCCCGGTCGGCGTAGCGATCGAAGGTGAAGCGGGCCGCGGCCATCCCGCGCAGGAACTGCCAGGTCGAGGTGCGGAAGGCCATCGTCATGTGGGCGACGACCTCGCGGATCTGCCAGCCCTCGCACAGCGAGGGGGCGGCCCACTGGTCCGGGGTCAGGCCGGTGAGCAGGGCCGTGAGTCGTTCGCGCTCGGCGGCGGTGTGCTCACGCAGCCGGGCGGTGTCCTGGTCGGTGCTGATCATGGGGTCCGTTCCGGTTCGGGGACGAGGGTCACCACTGATACGAACGGGCCAGTCGAAAATCATCGGTGCCCCTCGCACCTCGCCCGGCACCACCGCGTGGCACCGCCGGAGATCGTCGCGTGGCACCGCCGGGGATCGTCGCGTGGCACCGCCCGAGGCCACCGCGGCGGCTCACCGGACTACCCGCGGCCGAGCTGCGGGACCACGTCTGCAAACTCAACTGCTACATCCGGCCGGAGCTGAGGCCCCCGGCGACTACCCGCGGCCGAGCTGCGGGACCACTGCGGCCGAGCTGCGGGGCTACCGCGGCCGAGCTGCGGGGCTATCGGGGCCGAGCTGCGGGGCTACCGCGGCCCCGCCTACTTCGGCAGCGCTGGGGGCAGGCCGAAGGCGGCGAACCGGTCGGTGCTGCCGAGGAAGGTGATCTGCTGCGCGATCCGACCGTCCCTGGCCGCTACCGCCAGCAGCGCGAACGGCCGCGGTACGCCCGCGGTGTCGCGACGGTACTGGCCGAAGCCGATCGAGCCGTTCATCGCGACCTGGATCAGCCGGTCGCCCACGCAGGCGTCGGTGGCGGCGAACGCCGCCACGATCGCCTCGCGCCCGGACAGCCGCCACGCGAACGGTGGCATCCCCGATTCGGCGTCGGCGCACAGCAGGGTCGCCAGGGTCGCGACGTCGTGTGCCTCGAACGCGGTCACATAGCGCTCGATCAGGTCGCGATCGCGCGGATCGGCCGGATCGAGGGCGCTGGTGGGTGTGGCGTGGACGGCGGCGAGGGTGGCGCGGGCCCGTTGCAGGGCGCTGTTCACCGCGGCGGTCCCGGTCCCGAGCATGTCCGCGGTCTCGCTCGCGGTGAACGCCAGCACCTCGCGCAGCACCAGCACCGCCCGCTGCCGCGGCGGCAGGTGCTGGAGCGCCGCGACGAAGGCCAGTCGCACCGATTCCCGCTGCGCCACCACGTCCGCCGGATCCCGCGCGGCGAGCAGCGCGGCATCGGGCATGGGCGCCACCCATCGGTCGGCGGGCAGCGCCGAGTTCGGATCGAAACCGGCGGACACCGGGCCGTCCCAGGTCAGCATGCGGCGCTCGCGGGCGCGCAGCAGGTCCAGGCAGATATTGGTGGCGATGGCGTGCAGCCAGGTCGACAACCGGGCCCGTTGCGGATCGAAGGTGTGCCGGCGCAGGTGGGCGCGAATCAGGGTCTCCTGTACCGCGTCCTCGGTATCGGCGGCGCAGCCGAGCAGGCGGTAGCAGTAGCCGGTCAGCGGGATCCGCAGGGCCTCCAGCTCGGCGGGTTCCGGTGGCGCGGCTCCGGTCGATGCGCTCACCGTCCCATGCTCGCACCGCCGCGGTCTGGGCCGTACCGCGGGTACGCCGGGATCAGCCGGTCGTGGTCGGCGACCATTCCGCGACGAGATCGAGCAGTCCGGGGAAGCGGGTGTCGAGATCCTCGATGCGGACGTGGCTGCGCCGCTCCAGGCCGTACTGCCGCTGCCGGATCAGCCCCGCCTCGCGCAGCGCCTTGAAGTGATGGGTGAGTGAGGATTTCGGCCGGTCGATGCCGAACCAGCCGCAGGGGTGGTCGAATTCCTCGGAGTGCAACAGCAATTCGCGCACGATGTAGAGCCGCAACGGTTCGCTCAGTGCGCCGAGCGCGGCCTCCAGGCGCAGATCGTCCGGGGCCGGTTCGGGGAGCGGGTCGGGCAGATCGACCGGTCGCGGATGCGCCGCGAACCGGTGAGCGGCTGTCGACGGCATGGTGTTCCTCCG
The DNA here is from genome assembly GCF_020176955.2 of Nocardia sp. alder85J. GTDB lineage: Bacteria > Actinomycetota > Actinomycetes > Mycobacteriales > Mycobacteriaceae > Nocardia. The sequence goes on along the minus strand of NZ_JAIUCZ020000005.1, from coordinate 387,840 downwards.
ATCACAGTAAGTACGACTCCCATCGTACTACTGCTAGGTTCGAGAAAATTCGTACTGGTTCGAATATATTCGTACTACGAAGGGAGCGGTCGTGACAGCGACCGGAACGACGGTGGCCGAAGCGGTCCCGGTGCGGTGGATGTGGCTCGCGGCCTGGCCGGTGACGGCGGTCTTCGTGCTGTCCAACGCGGCGACCCCACTGTATGTGTTGTGGCAGCACCGGATCGGCTTCTCCAAGGGCACGCTGACGGTGATCTTCGCCTGCTACATCGCGGGCCTGCTGGGTTCGCTGCTGGTGTCCGGGGTCGCCTCCGACCGCTGGGGCCGCAAGCCGGTGCTGCTGCCGGCGTTGGGGCTCGCGGTGCTCGCCTGTGTGATCTTCGCGACCGCCACCGGCGTGGCCGCGCTGATCGCCGCCCGGGTGTGCACCGGCATCGCGGTCGGGGCCGCGGTCTCGGCCGCGATGGCGGCCGTCACCGATGTCGCGGGCTCGCACCGGAAACCGGCGGCGGCGCTGCTCGCCTCCTGCGCCATGGTCTTCGGCGCCGGGGTCGGCCCGCTGCTGTCCGGCATCGTGTCGGAGACGCTGCCCGCCCCGACCGTCACGGTGTTCGTGCTGGAGGCGGCGCTACTGCTGACCGCGATCGTCGCAGTCGTCCGAATCCCCTTGCCCCGCAACGCAATTACCCGCAGCGACGCCTGGGTCCGCATCCCGCGGGTACCGGCCGGGCGCGGGCGCGCCCTGGCCCTCGGCATCGGGGTGTTCGCCCCGGGTATCACCGCGACCTCGTTCGTACTCTCGCTCGGCCCCGCCCTGCTGACCGGCCTGCTGGGCGTGACGAGCCGAATTCCCGCGGGTGCCATGGCATTCGGTATGTTCCTGGCCGCTACCGCGGTGCAGTTCGCGGTCCGCGACCGCAGCCGCCGGGCGATCATGACCACCTCGGCCCTGGCCTCGATCGCGAGCATGGCCACCCTGGTCGTGGCGGTCCGTGCCGAGGCGGTGCCGTGGTTGCTCGCCGCCGCCCTGCTCGCCGGGGCCGGGCAGGGGCTCGGGCAGCTGGGCGGGGCTGTCCCTGCTCAACGCCACCGTCCCCGCCGAGCGCCTGGCCGAGGCCAATGCGGCCCTGAACGTGGGTGGCTACCTGCCCGCCGGGCTGCTGCCGGTCACCGCGGGCTACCTCGGCGATGCCCTCGGCCTCCCGGCCGCCACCACCGTCTTCGGTGCCGTCGTCGTCGCCCTCGCGCTGGTCGGCGGCCGAGCCGCGCGGACCGCCGTCTCCGGCGAGCCGATTCAGGCCGGCAGCAGATCCCGGTAGCCGTCGGCGCCCGGCTGGATCTCACAGCAGCGGAACGTCTCGGCGCCCACCGGCGCGGGGTGCCCGGCCACCGACAGCGCCCGCGCCTTGAACACCTGGGCGGCGCGGCTGGCCCGATGCTGGACCGCGTCGAACCGCCCCCCGAAATCGTCGAGCGGGCGGTCGCCCCAGAACGTCACCTGGTCGATCAACTCGTGATCGAAGAGGTCGAGCAGACCGCTGCGTACCCGGTCGTCGGCGGCGAACAGTTCCGTGTCGACGGCGAGCGCGTTCGGCATCGGGCCGCGCACCCGCGACGCGAACGCGGACTCCAGATCGACGACCCGCACGCCGAGGATGTCCAGCGGCCGGGTGTCGGAATGTTCGGCCACGATCGCCGTCACCTCCCACCCGGAGGTGACCCGATCGAACAGCCAGCCCCCGGCGTACCGGACCACATCGGCCACCGTCGGCGCCAGCGCGACCAGTTGGTACCGCCGCCGATGTTCGCGGGCTGCGGCGACGGCCCGGGACCGAGGGTGCGGACGAGTGCCGAGGGCGGATTCGCGGAGCATGGAACTTTCCTTCTGGTCGGGCAGCGGTGGCCGCCGCGGAGTAACGCCGGTGCGGTGGGTTACCGTCGCCATGAGAAAACCAGATGGCCCCCTACTGTGACAAGGGTCTCAGCGAAAAATTATTGGCATAGCCTGCCAGAAGTCGTTCCGGCAGGCGGCACGCGTCAGTGCAGCGCCGAGGCGATCAGGTCCGCGGTGCGAGCCCGCAGGGCCGAGCGGGCCTCGGGATCGTAGGCCTGCTCGTCGGCGCGGGCCGATTTCCGGCCGTTGAAGTACCCGCCGTTCGGCACGTCCTCGACGAGCAACCGGGCCACCGCATCGCCGCCCTGTTCGACGGTACTCAGCGGCGAGCCGCCGAACTCGCGAACCATCGTGGTGTCCATATAGGTGGCCGGGTGCAGCGCGGTGACCGTGACCCCGGCCGGGCCGAGCTCCTCGGCGAGATCGAAGGTGAACATGATCTGCGCGAGTTTGCTGCGCATATAGGCGGCGGCACCGGTGTAGCCGTGCTCGAAGTTCAGATCGTCGAGGTCCAGCGGTTGCTGACCGATCGAGGCCACGTTGACCACCCGGGCCGGGGCCGCCGCGAGCAGCAGCGGCACCAACTGCCGGGTGAGCCGCGCGCCCGCGAGATAGTTGACGGCGAAACGCAATTCGTATCCGTCGGCGCCGAACTCCCGCTCCGAGCCGGGCGCCCCGAAGCCGACACCGGCATTGTTGATCAGCACGTCGAGCCGGTCGGTGACCCCGCGAACCTGTTCGGCGAGCCCGTCGACCTCCCGCAGCGCCGCCAGATCGGCCAGCAGCACTTCCGGTTCCGGGCCACCGGCGGCCAGGATCTCGGCCCGCACCCCCTCGGCCCGGTCCCGATCGCGCCCGTGCACCAGCACCCGGGCCCCCGCCCCACCCAGCCGCACCGCCAGGTGCCGCCCCAGCCCATCGGTGGACCCGGTGATCAGAATGGTCTTGCCGGACATGTCGACTCCTCGCCGCACCACCGTGCGCCCCATGACGCAACGAACCGGATGGTTCGAAATCGGAGCCTACTCCGGCAGCCCGGCTCGGCCAACACCCCGATCGCCCGGCAACCGCTGCCGGTGGTGCCCCATCGAATCCGCGGCCTCGACGAGGTGATCGTGGAGCACCACGGCCGGCGGTGCGGCCAGCGGCCCGTTGAGTACCACGTCGGTGAACGCCTCCGGTAGCGCCGTCGCGGGATCGAACCGGCCGTTCGGGAAACTCCGGCCGCGCAGCTGTGATCGCCATTCCCGGAAGCCGGACACAGTGCGGCGCAACGACTCCCGGTCGGCGGGCGACAGGCCGGGCAGGCAGGCCGTGAGCAGTTGCCGCGACGCGGTGGTGCGGGCCCGGAACCCGCCGGCCAGATCGAGCGCGGTGCCCAGCTCGCGCACGATCGACGAATACACCGGTCGCCGTGCACATCCCGGGGCGAGCAGACCCGCGCGCTCGGCGATTGCGGTCTCCTCCCGCAGTCGCTCCGGATCGGTGGCCGCGTGCGTCGCGACGGTGAGGCGGGCCGGCGCCGGGCCGGGCGTCGCGGGCTGCGCCGGGGTATCGGCGAACACCCGCGCGCGGAGGTCCGCGGGATCGGCCGGGGACTCCGAATCCCAGTGCAGCCGAGTGTTCTCGCCGTCGGGCAGATCATCGATGCCGACAGCCGCGAGGCTGATCGCCGGATACCGCGACAGCACGTCGTCGACCGCCGCGGCGAGTTCGATCAGGACGTCGTCGGCCACACCGGGCGTCTCGAATCCGAACGCGTCCACGCCGTGTCGTTCGGCGAGCTCGCGGGCGAGGCGGGCCGCGAGGGACTCGCCGGGGCGGGCCGAGGACGACTGCGACACCTGTCGTTCGGGTCGATCGGACCGGCCGGCCGGGCGCGCGGCGGACCTGCCGGGGCCGCGCGGGCTGGAACCGGGGGACCGTTGCTCGTGCTCCGGGGCGTTGCCCGCCGCCGATCCGCCCGCGGTGGCATCCGCCCTCGTGGCGGACCGCGGTGTGCGCGAGACCGGTTCGGTCGCCGAGGTGCCGGGCGCCGGGCGATCCGCCGCCGACGTGACGCCGCCGGGGTCGATACCTGCCGCAGCCTCGCTGTCCGTGGGGCCGGTGTCGGCGCCGTCCGCGCCGGCCTGCGGCGAAGTGGAATCCGGCCCGGAACCCGGCTGTTCGGATCCGGGCTGCCCGGATCCGGGTCCCCCGGTGCCCGGCGCCGTCGAACCGGATGCGCCGGCGGCGGGGTCTGCCGCGGACGACGCGTTCTGCTGTCCACCCATCGCTGTGCCGCGGTACCCGGTTCCGGGCGTCTGCGTCGGGTTCGTCTCTGATGTCGGCGTCGATATGGCTGCGGGCGGCGCGGATGTCGTTGTCACCGGACTGTTCCCGGCAGAGTTCGGCACGGCGCCGCTCGGCGATCGCAGGATCTGCCGTGGTGTGGTCGCCTGACTGCCGATCGTCTGCCGATTGACCAGATCCTGGTTCTCGAAGTTGTCCGCGAGCCGGCGCAGGTCCGCTCCGGTCTGCTGCGCGATCTGCGCGAGGGTGTTCAAATCCGTTCGGACCTGCTGGAATTCGGGCAGATAGCTGGCGGCGAAGGCCTTGCCGCCGTCGTCGTCGCCCCACGGGGCGCCGGCGGCCGACAGGCTGGTGAGCAATCGCTGCACGGACGCGGCCACCTCCGCCCCGACCCGGTCGAATCCGAGTGCCTGGTCGCGGAGCACATCCAGATCCGCGGAGAACTGTTCACCCATCGGCTGCCCTCTCGTCCGGATAATTGTTGCCCGGCGCCGATGCAAGCGTGCGACAGTTCCCAGCACTGAGAAGTCGCCGGGTCGGCTGATCATGGAAGCGGACGGTTTTCCATGGTGAGCGACTTCGGGCGGGTGACATATGCCGGACGGGCAGACCTCGGCCGACGCGAGTCACCTGCTGGCCGAACTACCCGGTGCCGTACGTGATCTGGTCATCGGGCACTGGCCGCGCACCAGCGTGCCCGGCATGTGCGACAACGGGGACCACTACACCCGGACCGGCCGGGAACTGAACACCTCGGCGGATCAGTACGAGGCGCTGGGCAGGACCGCCGAGCAGGCACTCGTCGGCGCGACCCGGGAGGGTCTCGCACAACGCAACAGCAGTGTCGTGAAGTCGATGCGGGATCAGGCGGCGGTCTGCTTCAGCATGGCGCAGCAGTGTTACGACACCGCCGATTCCACGCTGGAGACCCAACACCAACTGATCGTCGCGGGCATCGTGCTGGGCGCCCAGCTCGCGTACGACGCGCTGCTGTTCTTTCAGGGTGGCGGCCTGAAGGCGCTCAACGACCGTATCGAGGCCGAGGTGGCGATGCGGGAGATCGCGGAGCGCCTGGCCGTCCGGACCGGGCAGGAGGCGGCGGCCGGCGCCGCCCGCCGGGCCGCCCTGCACGGAGCGTTGCAGGCGGCCAAGATCGGTGTGTTCACCAGCGCCGTGACCAGCGCGGGGGCGCAGGCCTGGAATATCGCCGACGGTCTTCAGCAGGGGTTCGATGTGGGCTCGTTCGGCGAACAGGTCCTCGGTGGTGCGCTGGGCGGTGTGGCTGGCGCCGAGGTGGGGCGGCGGTTGGCTCCGGCGGTGCTGAACGGGTTGTCCGGCCGGGCCACCACGGTGCTGGGCCGGCTCGTCACACATGTCGGTGGCACGGTGATCATCGGCGGCGCCGGTGGGGTGGTCGGTGGGGTGGTCGGCGTGGTGCCCTCGCTCATCATCCACCACGGTGACATCCACAGCGTCGGTGATCTGTTCCGGCAGGTGCGCGAGGCGGCGATCACCGGATTCGGTGGCGGATTCGCGGGCGCGGCGTTCAGTTCGCTGCGGGTGCATCAGGCGGGCCGGGCCGCGACCCGGGACGGGTACGACACCGATGTGGCGGCCCGGCAACGTGAATTCGGTGCGCGGGTCGACGCGCTGCTGAGGTCGGGGGCGATCCCCGAGGTCGAGGTGATCGAACAGCCGAGCAAGCCCGCTGATTCGGCTCGGCTGGTCGAACGGCTGACCTTTCCCGGCGGCACCGAGGTGATCCACAAGGTGGTCACGGATCCGCAGCACGCACACGCGGAATACCTGACCTCCCTGGTGGGTGACGCGGTGGGCGCCGAGGTACCGGCTGTGCATGTCGTCGGCCGCCACGTGTACACGGAGGTGACGCCCGGCGGGGACGCTGCGGGGATATCGTCCCGTGGGCCGGAATCGGTTGCGCGCTCGGTGAACACCCCCGCCGGAGTGCGATCGGGAATGCTCGATGCGCTGGTGCACCCTGTGGATCGCGAAGCCGGGGACCGGCTGGTGGCCCCCGATGCGGCGGTGTGGGCGACCGGCGAGAGCCCGGCCGCTCGGAGTACCGAATCCGCGAACCCGGTGATCGGTCCGCTCGCGGAGCACTTCCTGCGGCGTGGGCCGGACGGCGCTGTCGGATGGAAGGACCACCCGCTCACCTCCGCCGAGGTGCAGGAGGTGCGGGCCCGGGTGGAACAGTTGCGACCGGCGTTCACGGCGGCCGGGCGCGCGGACTGGCACGACGTGCTGCTGCACCGGCTGGACGCGATGGCGGACCACTCCGTCGACGTCGTCGCGGCCCGCCGGGCCGGTGGCCCACCGCCACCGAATCGCCTTGTCTACGAACCTGTTGCGTCCGTGCGGAATCCGGACGACGCCGGGAGCGGCGGCAGGCGCGGTGCCTCGGCGGGACCGGTGCGTGATCGCCCCGTTCCGGCTGAGGAGGGCTATCCCGGCGGGCGGGCTTCCGGCCCGGTCAGCCCGAAGCCGGTCGACGCCGCCGCAGCCGGCGGGCCGCCGGAGCACGCGCCGCCGAAGTCGCAACCCCCCGAGGGCGATTCGCCGCCCAGTGACCCGGCACCCTCCGACGACTCGGTCCGGGACGGACCCCCCACCCGGCCGCTGCCTCGTCCGGAGCCGGACCACGGTGCGCCGGAGGAGGATCCGCACGCGCCGCAACCAGAGCCGGAGCCCTCCGGCATGACCATGGCGTACCAGCATCCGGACGACGGCTACGTCGATGTGGTGCTGACCGGTCCGGACAGTCTTCCCATGCCGTTGCGACTGACCCCCGGGCAGCAGTACGTCCTGGGACGTGGTCGGGAGACATTTTTCCCGACCACCAACGAATACGTCTCGAACCGGCACGCCGTGATCACCGTGAACGACGCCGGCCGCGTCTTCATCCGGGACGAGAATTCGATGAACGGCACATTCGTCGACGGCAAGCAATTGGCCGCCGGCAACTGGGTACGGGTGTACGACGGCCAGAGTCTGATGTTGAGCCGTAACCTGGAAATCGGCCTGAGTTTCGAGAGACAGGTGGCCGAGGTACGGCTCTTCGGCGACGGCGGACCGTCGCTGAAGGTCAGCCGGAACCAGCGAGTTCCGATCGGCCGGGCGATGGTGCATCCCGACGCGCCGAGACAGAACACCATCTCGACAGTCCACGCGGTACTGGGCATGGACGCGTCCGGTCGGGTCTACATCGAGGACGTCGGCTCCAAGAACGGCACTCGGGTCAACGGTGAGAAAACGACTGTCGGCCGGCCGCATTATCTGGAACCGGGCGACCAGGTGCGCTTCGGCGCGTATACCGGCGAAGCGGAATTTCTGCCACCGGGTGCGAGCCGCGAGGCGAATCCGGTTCGGTTCCTGTTCCGCGGCGGCGACGGTATCCGGCTGACGGGGCGACTGGAGCCGGGCCAATGGGTTCATATCGGAACCGAACCGGGAAGTCCGTTCGCGGCGGAATTGCAGGGCAGATCCGGAGTGGCCGCGCGGCATGCTGTCGTCGGCCTGGACTACGACGGCCGCTTGTGGATTCGTGCCGAGCACGGATCTGCGGGCGTATGGGTCAACGGCGACCGGGTCGCGCCGGGACAGCGCGTCACCATCGCCGAAGGCGACCGGGTCGCATTCGGACGGGAGTTCGCGGGAATCGCTCATGTCGGTGCCGATGCCCACATCCCGCCCGCCGAGATTCGTATCGGTCCTTGGCGAGAAGCGGTCTATCGGCTGGAACCGGGTGACGAGCGACGCATCGGCCTCAGCTCGTTACACAACGACGAGATTGTGCTCCGATTCGGCGTCGTCGACGGCCGGAGTGTGCCGGTGCCCGACCCGCGCGACGAGGTCGTCGTGGGACGCGACTTCGACGGCCGGATGTGGATCCGAGATCCGGTCCCGCATCCCTCCTATCGCGTCCGGGTCGGCGACGACCTGCTCGCGGCCGGCGAGAAGCGGTATCTGGACGATGGTGAGACCCTCACCATCGGCAGGTTGGACGCCGAGGTCAAGATCGCGGGCAACGATCCCCTGGCATTGCGGTTGACCGACGACGAGCATGCTCCACCCCTGATGATCCGGCCCGGCGAGGCGATCAGAGTGGGCCGGGCATCCGACTCACCGCTGGCCCTCCTGCTCGCGAACCACCCTGCGGTGCAACCGCATCACGCCACGATCTATCGGGACACGTTCGGCGACGTGTGGCTGCGTGCGGAACTCTCGGAGCGTGGTACCTGGGTCAACAACCAGCGGGTCGACCCGGCGCGTCCGGTGCAGCTGCAACCGGGAGACCGGCTTCGCTTCGCCGACTGGGCAGGTGCGGCGCTGTTCGACCGCGGCGGTCGGGAAATGGTCGCGCAACCCGCGATCGACGTCCGTCTGAACAGCCCACGTGGTGACACGCCATTGCAACTGGTGCCGGGTGGCGAGCCGGTGACTCTGGGCCGCAGCCGCGATGCGTTGCTGCCGACGGGTGTTGCCAATGGCGACGAGCTGTCCAGACGGCACGTCACCATCGGGGCTTATCCGTCGGGCCGGATCTGGATCCGCGACGAAGGATCGACGAACGGTACACATGTCAACGGCCGGCCGATCGATCCGCACGTGCCGGTGATCCTGAAGCCCGGCGATCATGTCCAGTTGTCGAGCGACGGCGGGTACGAATTCACTGTGGCCTACCCCTCGGCCGAAGGGGATCTGTTCCTGAACATGATGGACAACACGCCGGAGACCGTGAAAATGGTGGGGGATCTCGCCGTCGTCCCGCACCGGGTCTATGCCCGGGTCAGCGAACATATGAATGCCGTCCCGGGTGGCGGAATCGTCATCGGCAACCGCCCCATGCTCGATCTACCCGGTACCGAGAGTCTGCAAGGCACTCCGTACGGTCGCAAACCGGGGACGAGCTGGAATACCGTTCGAGGTGTCTACATGGGCGGTCCGCGCCGAATCGTCATCAACTCCGGTGGTCGTGGCGGCAGCGCCAATGTGGTCTGGCACGAATTCGGACATGCGGCCGATGCCGCCTACGGCACCGGCGGCCGATGGTATAGCGACGGCCCCGAGTGGAGTGCCCTGCACGCGGATATACTGCGAACCCTGGGGCAACACCCCAGGTGGAACGACTACTACAACAAACCTACCGAGGCGTTTGCCGAGGCGTTCACGGCCTGGGTCCGTGGTGGCACCACCGATGTCAGGTACCTGCGGGACTTCGCTCTCGGTGACAATCGGCTGGCCGACGCATTGAAGGATCACTTTGACCGCCTTTTCGGATGACACCAGCCCACCCATGCTCGCCGAGGACGGCGTCACCATTCTCGTGCACTTGCGGGGCCGTACCGAGGACGGCGTCTACTACAGCGGCTACGAGGAATTCCAGCCGGGTGACCCGGAATACGACGAGTTGTTGCCGGCTGCCCGGGAGAATCCGATCGACCCGGATGAACAGCACCCGGTGGATCCGGCGACCCTGGCCGCCGTACTGCACGACGCCGGCATGGATCCGGAAGAGTTCGAACGCCGATAGGCCCGGGCGGCCGCGGCGGCCGATCTACTCGGCCGGCAGCCCGTAGCGCGCTCGCGCGTCGGCCGGTACCAGATCCAGGTACGCGTCCGGATGGTCGGCGATCACCTTGCGCACGTAGGGGCATTCGGGCAGGACCGACAGGTCGCGGTGGCGGGCGTCGGCGAGGGCGGCGGCCACGAGTTGCCCGGCCAGGCCGCGGCCGCCGAAGGCCGGGTCGACCTCGGTGTGGACGAAAGTGATGGTGTCGCCGGTGATTTCGTATTCGACTAAGCCGGCGCGGGTGCCGTCCTCGGTGATCTCGTAGCGGTGGGCGGCGGGGTTGTCGCGGATGTCGATGCTCATCCGATACTCCTTGTCGTGGTGACGGTCTCGGCGTCGTGCCGGGGGCGGACCGGGTGGCGGCTGACGATCGAGATGCGGTTGAAGGCGTTCATGGCGATCACCACCCAGCTGACGGCCGACAGCTGCTCGGGGGTGAGATGGGTTGCGGCGTCGGCATAGTCGCGGTCCTGGTCGCGGTCGGACGGCAGGGTGGTGAGCGATTCGGCGAGGGTGAGCGCGGCGCGCTCGCGGTCGTCGAACAGCAGGGTGTCGCGCCAGGCCGGGAGGGTGGCGACGCGCTGTGCGGTCTCGCCGTGCGCCAGGGCCTCGCGGGTGTGCAGGTCCAGGCAGAAGGCGCACCGATTCAGCTGGGAGACGCGGATGTTCAGCAGTTCCACCAGGCGGCGGAAGAGTCCGGCGGCTTCGGTGGCCTGCTGTACCGCCTTGGCCACCTCGAGTTGTGCGTGATAGGCGGCAGGGTGCTGTTTGTCGACGTAGATCCGTGCCGGTTCACCCATCACAGCACCTGCTGCCCGTACATCTCGCCGAGCGGATCGGCGATGAGTTCGATCCGGGCGCCGTCGGGGTCGCGGAAGTAGACCGAGACCCCGCTGTGCTTCTCGTAGCCGACGCCGGCCGTGTCGAGCCGGCGCACCGCCGCCTCCCACTGCTCGGGCGGCATCGAGATCGCCACGTGGTGCAGGCCGCCGAGCACCTCGGCGTAGGGGCCGACGTCGAGGCCGGGGAAGTCGAAGAACGCCAGCAGGTTGCCGTTGCCGATATCGAAGAAGAAGTGCGACGAGCCGGGGTAGTCGCGGTTCTCGATCAGTTCGGTCAGCGGGAAACCCAGCAGGTCCTGATAGAACCGGATGGTGCGCTCCACGTCGCCGCTGATCAGCGCGGTGTGGTGCAGGCCGCGCGCGGTGGAGGCGGCCCGCTCGGCGGCGGGCCGCAGGTGGGCCGCGCGCAGCCGCTGCCGGTCGGTGGGTGAGTCGGTCATCTCTGCCTTTTCTCGAGTGCGAGTCACGTGAACCGTCCGTCCATCATGGCCGGTTCCGGTGAACGGCCAGGTCAGAACTGCACGGCCGCGTGCATCTCCCACACCAGGATCTCGGCGGGTTCGGTCGCGGTGACCCGTTGCCCGCCGGTCGCCGTGAACCGCACCGCGTCGCCGGTGGCCAGCGGGCCGCTGCCCTCCAGCGTCACCGCGCCGCGGGGCACGAACAGGTGCAGGAACGGGGCCTCGGGCAGGGTGACCGTCTGCCCCGGCGCCAGCCGCGCCGCGTGCAGGGCGGCGTACGAGTTGCGGATGCGGATCGCGGCGTGGTCGGCGTACTCGGGCATCCCCGAGGCGACCGTGACCAGCCCGCCGGACAGCAGTTCGCCGTCGATCTCCAGCTGCTCGTACCCCGGGGTGATCCCGGCCTCGTCGGGCACCACCCACATCTGCACGAAGTGCACCGGGTCCCGGTGGACGTCGCCGCCGAGCCGCCACGAGTCGTTCTTCTCCGAGTGCATGATGCCGCGCCCGGCACTCATCCGCTGCGCCAGCCCCGGATGGATCACCCCGTTGTGCCCGGTCGAATCCTGGTGCACCAGAGAGCCTTCCAGCACCCAGGTGACGATCTCCATATCGCGGTGCGGATGTGTCTCGAACCCGGTCCCGGCATCGACGATGTCGTCGTTGTTGACCAGCAACAGCCCGTGATGGGTGTTCGCCGGATCGTGATGATGACCGAAGGAGAAGGAATGCTTCGAGTCCAGCCAGCCGAAATCGGACTTCATCCGATCCTCGGCCCGGCGGACGTCGATGGTGGGGGTCGGACCACTGGTGGTCATGTGCCTTCCTCGCTGTCGGTGGTCCGGGCCACTGCACGACCCGGAGATTTGGTTTCCATGTCCACCAACATGAGGCGGGAGCGATCTATTCCGGCCGATCCCGGAGCCCGGGGTGTCATCGGTATCTCGCGTCGATGACACCCCGGTTCAGTCCACCGGGTGGTCGATCAGGGCAGGACCTGGGGGACGACGATCGGGTCGACGGTGCCGATGAGGCCGCCGATGACGGCGCCGAGCAGGGTCGGGACCGGGTCGCTGAAGGATCCCGTGGCGGAGCCGATCGCCGCACCGGCCACGGCGCCGTTGAGCACCGGGTCCGGGTACTGGGCATCGGGGTTGGTCGCGACCTCGAGCGGCACGCCGCCGGATACGGGCTGCGCGGTCGCCGGGGCGGCGGCCGACGCGGTGCCGGCGACGAGGGCCGCCGCCGCCAGCGGCAGCGCGCCGACGGCCAGGATGCGGGTCGCCGTGGTGGCCAGGGATTTACGAGCCATTGTCTTCCTTGTCTTCCGAATCTTCAGCTGGAGAAAACTTCGAAACGAACACCGTCGTGAAAAGTGGTGCATCGGAGTAGATCCAGGTGCCGGAAGGTCTGTCAACCGAATCGGAAATAGTTGTGATGTGCATCACATTGCGTTTGATATGGTTCCGTCTGGCGCGGCAGGTCTTCTCTGCGATCGCACACGAAACTCACAGTGCGTCAACAGGGTTCGGCGGCGGTTCGGAAGCGGGGGCCGGAGCGGCGAGGCGGCCCGGGATGGGGCGGTGGTGACCGTGCGTCCGGGCCGAGCGCCGGGAGGGGAATCGCCGGTGCGGTGGTACGGGTGTCCCCGGCGGCGGAGATGCCGTCCGGTGGCTGGGGGAGTGCGGTAGCGTCGCTGTGTGGGGCCCGAACCGTTTCCCTACCGCGAGCATCCCGTGCGCGGGGTGCCGGGGGCGCTGGTGTGGCGGCGGCGGGTGGCGGGGGAGGCCCTGGTGCTGCCCGACGGGTGTATGGATCTGCTGTGGCTGGGGGAGCGGCTGGTGGTGGCCGGGCCCGATACTCGTGGATATCGGGTGTCGTCGCCGGCGGGAGCGGTGGTGTGGGGGATTCGATTCGCGCCGGGTAGCGCGCCCGCGCTGCTGGGGGTGGCACCGGGGGAACTCCTGGACGACCGGGTCGCGCTGACCGAGCTGTGGTCTGCGGATCGGGTCCGGCGGGCCACCGGAGTCGTTGTCGCGCAGGATGATCCGCTGCGAGGGCTGGCCGTGGTGGGGCGCTCGCTGGTGGCGGCGGCCGGGCCCGTCGATCCGGCGCCGGCCGGGATCGTGCGTGCCCTGCGGGCGGGTGCGTCGGTGGCCGCGACCGCCGATGCCGCCGGGCTCGGGGTGCGGCGGTTGCATCGAATATCGCTGGCGGCGTTCGGGTACGGGCCGAAGACGCTGGCCCGGGTGCTGCGCTTGCAGCGGGTGCTGGCGCTGGCCCGGAGCGGAATACCGTTCGCGGAGTGCGCGATCCGGGCCGGATACGCCGATCAGCCGCATCTCGCGCGGGAGGTGCGGGAGCTGACCGGGCGCACGCTGCGAGAGTTGACCGCTCAGGACAGCGGGGCGTAGAGGTCCACTCCGTTGCCGTCGGGATCGTGCAGGACCGCGTACCGCTGGCCCCAGAACGCGTCGAACGGTTTCAGCTCACCGTGGTGGCCCGCCGCGGTCAGTTCGTCGTACCAGGTGTCGACGGCGGCCGGATCGGGGCAGCGGAAGGCCAGGTTCATCCGGCCGCTGCCGCCGCGCCAGGCGGGGTGGAAGGAGCGGATGGTCTCCTCGGTGTCGAGCGTCAGCCGGAACCCGCCGGGCAGTTCGGCCTCCCAGTGCCCGCCGAAGTCGTTTCCGAACCGCACCCCGAGCCGGGTGTAGAAGTCCAGCGAGGCGGCCGGGTCGGCGACGACCAGGCCGATCACATCGAGTTGTACTGTCATGCCGTCCACGGTAGGCACGGCCGGTCCGCGCGGTCTTGTATGAATCGGACGGCGTAGGACGCCCGGACGGCCCCCACGGCCCCCACGGCCCGGACGACTCCGATGGCCCCCACGGCCCGGACGACTTCGACGGCCCCATGGCCCGGACGGCTCCGCCCGCCCGGACGGCTCCGACGACCCGGACGGCGCAGCGCTCGCGATTCCGGCGTAACCAGGCCCGGTCGGGGTGAGACCGCAGGTCCGGGGCTCGCGTGGCGGCGGCCCGGTGGCGTAACCGGGCGAAACAGAATCCGACATCCGGGCGAAACAGACCGCTGCGACTGTCGGGTCACAGCGCCGAACGGCCCGAGGTGAAGGGATCGATCATGAGGGGAGCGCCGATCGCGCATGCCCGTAACACCGGGGTCACCGCCGAGAGATCGGCCGGAAACCGGAACTGCCTACCGTCCGGAACCATGAGGACGGCCGAGCAAGCGGGCCACGACGTGCGACGGCTGCGCGATATTCTGCGCGCCGCCGTGCGCGGTGGCAGCTACCCGCGCGGTCTGCTGCCCAGTGAGGCCCAGTTGATGGCCGCCCACACGGCCTCCCGCGCCACCGTGCGCGCTGCGCTCGCGGCGCTGCGGGACGAGGGCCTGATCGAACGCACCCAGGGCGTCGGCACCCATGCGGTGGTGGCGCCGGTGCGGACCTCGCTGCCCGAGGCGCACGGCGTGATCGCGCCCGCTCGCGACAGCATGTTCAATCAGCGGATGCGTCCGCGGGAGCTGGACCGGTCGGTGATCGCCGCCCCGGACCTGGTCGCCGCGCGGCTCGAGACCGCCCCCGGCACGCCCTGCCTGCGCCTGGAATACGTTGCGCTGCACGAGGACGAGCCGATCGCGATCGCGACCAACTACGTGCTCTTCCCGGAGGCCGCGAAACTGCGGGACACTCCGTTCGTCTCCGACTGGTACCGGCTGCTCGCCGATTCCGGTGTGGCGCTGTCGGAGTCGGAGTTCGTCTTCGACTGCGAGCCCGCCGGCGCGGCGCTGGCGGCGGTGCTGGGCATCCGGGCCGGCACCCCGCTGATGGCCATGGAACAGCTCATCTTCGACCTCGACGGCAGGCCCTTCGACCTCGCGTTCATCCACACCCGCGGCGAACGCTTCCGATTCGTCTCCCGCGGCACCAGCCGGTCGCCGGCGTAATCCGCCGTCCTCCGGCATTCTTCCCGCGCGGCACTCGACGCGCAGAAAGGTACGGTCATGTCCGAAACACCCCCCGTCCCACTGACTGTCACCGATGCGGCCGCGGCGCTGCGCGCCGGCACCGTGACCTCGGTGGAACTCACCCGCGCCGCCATCGCCACCGCCGACCGGCTCGACGGCGAACTCGGCGCCTACCTGGCCCGGTTCGACGAGTACGCGCTGGAACGAGCCGCGACCGCCGACGCGGAACTCGCGGCTGGCACAGATCGCGGCCCGCTGCACGGAATCCCGTTCGGGGTCAAGGACATTCTGGCGATGGCCGAGGGCCCGACGACGGCCCAGAGCCTGATTCTCGACCCGGCCTGGGGCGCGGGCAAGGACGCCCCGGTGGTCACCCGGCTGAAGGCGGCCGGTGCGGTGATCACCGGCAAGTCGACCACCATGGAATTCGCGGTGGGCATGCCCGATGTCACCAAACCCTTTCCGGTGCCCCGCAATCCGTGGAATCCCGCGACCTGGCCGGGCGGTTCCAGCTCCGGCGCCGGCATCGGTGTCGCGTCCGGGATGTTCCTGGCCGGGCTGGGCACCGACACCGCGGGCAGCATCCGGATCCCGGCCGCGTTCTGCGGCGTCAGCGGTTTGATGCCGACCTTCGGCCGGGTGCCCAAATCCGGTTGCGTCCCACTGGGTTACAGCCTCGACCACATCGGCCCGCTGGCCCGCAGCGCCCGCGACTGCGCCGCCGTGCTGGCAGTGATCGCCGGACCGCATCCCAGCGATCCGGACTGTGTCGACGCCCCCTTCACCGTGCCGGAATGGGTCGGTGACCTTGCGGGCGTGCGCATCGGCGTGGTCCGCGAGGGGCACTTCCCCGAGCCCAGCGATCCCGCGCTGGATTCGGTGTTCGACACTGCGGTCGCGGTGCTGACCGCGGCGGGTGCGACCGTCACCGAGGTGACGCTGCCGTACCGCCAGGAGATGATCACCGTCGACATGATCACCATGGGCTGCGAGGCGCTGGCCTATCACCGCACCGACCTGTCCACCCGCTGGGACGACTACTTCGTCGCCACCCGGGCCATGCTGGCGATCGGCGCGCAGGTCTCCGGTGCCGATTACGTGCAGGCGCAACGGGTGCGCCGGGTCGCCCAGGACGCCATCGGCCGGTTGTTCGACACCGTGGACGTGATCGTCTGCCCGACCGCCTCCACCGGTTCGCCGACCTTCGAGTCGATCACCGGGCCCGACGGCACCCCGGACATCGGCATGCTGTTCAGCCTCATCCACACCCCGTACTGGGACACCCTCGGCAATCCGGTGCTGGCCGTGCCGATGGGTTTCACCGCCGACGGCCTGCCGCTGTCGCTGCAACTGGCCGGACGGGCCTTCGCCGAGGCCGAGATCCTGCGCGTCGCCGACGTCTTCCAGCAGGCCACCGACTGGCACTTGCAGACCCCCGAACCGATCGTCTCCGAAGGAGCACTGGCATGAGCGGTCAAGCGCCGGAGGCGGCAGCGGAGCACAACCACGTAGGCGCTCCGCCCGTACCCGAGGGATACAGCATCACCGAGACCATGAAGACCCTGCTCGGCCTGTCCCAGCTGCCTGCCTCCGACGCCGAGATCGCCGGGTACGCAGTCGCTTTCGAATTCCAGCGGATGGCCGTCGACGCCCTGTACGCGGTGCCGGAGGCGCGGTACGCCTCACCGGCGCTGCACTTCCGGGCCGCCGGCCGCATCGTCGACTGGGCCGACGGCAGCTAGCGATCCGGCTGATCGTCGAGCAGCCGCCGGTGCAGTTCGGCGGTCATCTGGTGGATGGCCCGGGTCAGCTCGGTGTTGGTCTTGAGCTCCAGCTCCTGTTCCTGGAAGTCGTGATCGGCCTTGATCTGCTGGAACTCCGACTGCCGGTTCTGGCCGATCATGACGAAGGTGGACAGGAAGATGGCCTCCAGTGACACCACGAGAGTCAGTGTGGGCCAAGGACTCTTCTCGACCCACACCATCCAGATCGCGAAGCCGACGGCGTGGATGTACACGAACGGCATGGAGCCGGCGAATTTGGTGATCCAGTCCGCCACCCGCAACTGCATGCTGGCCGCGCGGCGGTCGCGCAGCTTGATCACGGCGGGATGCTGGGCTGGATTCGGCTGCGGGGCCGTGGTCATGTGCGATTCTCCTCATGGTCGGCGGATGCCGAGGTCGCCGGGATCGTAACCGGCGCGCCCCGGCAGCGCCGGTCGGCCGGTACCGGCGTGGTCGTGGAAACATGGCCACGGACCGCCGACCGAGCCGAGGAGACCGGATGAGCACTGTAGCGGAGTTGAAGGCGCGGGTGTGCGCCGCGATCGATCGGGAGGCCGGCCGGATCGTCGAACTCTGCGACGACATCCTGCGGCACCCGGAGACCGGCTATCGGGAGACCCGCACCGCCGCCCTCGTCGCCGACCGGTTCACCGCCATGGGCCTCACCCCGCAGACCGGCCTGGCCCGCACCGGCGTGAAGGCCCGGCTGCGCGGCCGGGCCCCCGGGCCGACCGCCGCGGTACTCGGCGAACTGGACAGTCTGCTCATTCCGGGCCACCCGTATGCCGACCCGGTCACCGGCGCCGCCCACGCCTGCGGGCACAACGCGCAGATCGCCTCGATGATCGGCGCGGGCCTGGGCCTGGCCCCGGTGATGGGCGAGCTGGACGGCGATGTGGTGCTGTTCGCCGTCCCGGCCGAGGAGTGCATCGAGGTGGGCTGGCGAATGTCGTTGCGCGACAAGGGTGAGATCCACTACACCGCGGGCAAGGCGGAGCTGATCGCGGCCGGCCACTTCGACGATGTCGATCTGGCGATGCTCACCCACACCGGGGTCGCCGAGCCGCCGCTGGCGTTCGGCATGCGGGGCAACGGCTCGCTGGTCAAGCGGGTGCGGTTCCACGGCCGCTCGGCCCACGCCGGCGGCATGCCGTGGGCCGGGATCAGCTCGTACAAGGCCGCGACGGTCGCCATCGCCGCGATCGACGCGCACCGGGAATTCTTCCGCGACACCGATGCCGTACGGGTGCACCACCTGATCACGCATTCCGGCGATTCGGTCTCGGCGATCCCGGCCCGGACCGAACTGGAGATGCTGATCCGGGCCCGCACCATCGACGCCATGCGCGACGCCTCGGCGCGGGTCGATCGCGCGTTGCGCGGCGGGGCGCTGGCGATGGGCGCCGATGTGGAGATCACCACCGCGGTCTCCTTCCTGCCGTTCCAGGACGACGCGCCGCTGGCGGAACTGACCGCCGGGACCGCGTCGGCCCTGCTCGGCGCCGCGGCGGTGGGACATCTGGCCGAGGCCACCGGCGGCTCCACCGACATGGGCGATCTCGGCACGGTGATGCCGGTGGTGCATCCGCTGGCCGCCTCCGGGTGCGCGACGCCGTTCCACGGCAGCGAGTACGTCACCGCCGATCCGGTCGCCGCCGCCGTGGTCCCGGCCAAGGTGATGGCCTGTGCCGTCGTCGATCTGCTCGCCGACGGCGCCGGCGCCGCCCGCTCGGTCATCGAGCGCAGCGGTCCCAAGCTGAGCCGCGAGGAGTTCGTCCGGCTGCACGAATCCCTGTCCAGCAGCGAGTATTTCCGCGGCGGACTGCTGGCGGACGCCGAGTGACGACCATGTGTGCCATACCTGCGATGTAAGTAAAGGCTTGTTAACAAATAGCCGGTGTCGAATACTGGAGGCCATGGCGACGGCGACTGTCAACGGGCTGCGGATCGGATACGAACTCATCGGGGACGGTGATCGGCCCTGGGTGCTCACCCCCGGCGGCCGATTCCCCAAGGAGACGCCCGGGTTGCGGGAGCTGGCCGAGGAGCTGGCGAAGGCCGGCGACAACCGGGTGCTGATCTGGGATCGCCCCAACTGCGGCGAATCCGATGTGTGCTTCGAGGGGGACAGCGAGTCGAATCTGCACGCCGACACCCTCGCCGCCCTGCTGACCGAGCTGGACATGGCCCCGGCGGTGCTGGCCGGCGGTTCGGCGGGCTCGCGCATCGCGCTGCTGACCGCCGCCCGCCACCCCGAGGTCGCCCGCGCGCTGGCGCTGTGGTGGATCAGCGGCGGGGTGATGGGGCAGCTGGTGCTGGGCAACGTGTACTGCGCGCCGAACATCAAGGCGGCCTGGGTCGACGGCATGGCCGCGGTCGCCGCGCTGCCGGACTGGGCCGAGTCGATCGAGCGCAATCCCGCCAACCGGGAGCGCATCCTGAACCAGGACCGGGCCGCGTTCATCGCCACCATGGAGCGCTGGATGATGGCCTACTGCCCGCAGCCGGAGCGCACCATCCCCGGCCTGCCGGATCCGGCGGTCGGCGGTATCACGGTGCCCGCCTTGGTGTTCCGCAGCGGCGCCAGCGACGCCCATCACACCCGCGCCACCTCCGAGGCGGTCGCGGGCCTGCTGCCGGCCGCGCGCCTGGCCGAGCCGCCGTGGGGTGACCGGGAATGGTCGCAGCGTCAGGCCGAACGGCAGCGGACCGGCGGCCTGTTCGTCCGCTGGCCGTTGCTGGCCCCGGCGTTGCAGCAGTGGGCGGAGGACGTCGGCTGCTGAATCCCCGGCCGGTGATCGCGCAGACCACCGCCCGGACCCGGCCGCGCGCAGTAACCTAGGGGCACAGCATTTTCGGAGTCGACTGTGACCACTCACAAGTCCACGGGTACATCCGGCCGCCGGTTCCGTGCCGGTCCGGCGACCGGGCGCGCCCTGCACACAGAATTGCATACCGCAAGCGAGACAACCGCTTACACTCGACAGTCCGGCTGGGGGAATCGCCCGGACGGACGTCGGCCGGTCGGAGCTCCGGGGTCAGGGGAGGCGGACATGGGGATCGCTGCGGTGCCGCAACCGGCGTACCGGCAGGCCACACTGACGGATCTCGACGGCATCGCCGCCATCGAGGCCGAGGTCTTCGAGCAGCCGTATCAGTATCAGCACCTGCGGCAGATGTTCGCGGTGGATCCGGCGGGATTCATGGTGGCCGATCTGGGCGGGGCGGTGGTCGGCTACACGATCGGCCAGGTCCGGGGCCGGCAGGTGTGGCTGTTGAGCTTCGGGGTGTCGTGTGTGTTCCAGAGCCGCGGCTACGGCCGCGCACTACTGGACCGGACGCTGCGCCGGTTCGAGGCCTCGGGCTCGGATGCGGTGTGCCTGACGGTGGCGCCGGACAATCTCACGGCCTATAACCTGTTCAAGCAGATCGGGTTCGAATTCGTCTCCCACGACGAGCAGTACTTCGGGCCCGGCGAGGCCCGGGACGTGCTGGCCTGCCGGCTGCGGGGCTGAGTCGTCGAACGGATCGCCCGGCCCGGGGACTGTGGGAAACGCGAAGATGCGCGCCGGATGCCGTGAGTTGCACAAGATTCCGCCTACCACGGGGCGCGCGTGGGTACAGTGGTTGGCGCGCAGGGGGATTCGTCGGGCCGACGATGGCGAGGACACCGACCCGCGCTCGTGGCAGCGAGCGCGGGTCGA
Source organism: Nocardia sp. alder85J (assembly GCF_020176955.2). GTDB lineage: Bacteria > Actinomycetota > Actinomycetes > Mycobacteriales > Mycobacteriaceae > Nocardia. Next base: position 367,283 of record NZ_JAIUCZ020000005.1, on the reverse strand, counting down.
TGCGTGAGCCCGCAGGGTGGCGGGAACACACAGGTGCCTCGACCGTTTCCGGTCGCGACCTGATCGGTCAAGTGGTCAGGCGAGGTCGAATTCGCCGTTGCGCACCCCGTCGAGGAACGCGTCGAGTTCGTCGGCATCGAAAACGAGTTGGACCTCGGCCACGGGCTGCGTGGTGGCGGCGCGGAACACATAGTCGCCGTCACCACGTGGGGTCACCGTCAGCGCCTGCTGCTCGGTGCTCCCGGAGCGCACACCCGACTGGTAGGCGTCGAACTCCGCATCGGTCAGCAGCAACAGCTCCTCGGCGGGCAACACGGTGGCAGCCGTGGTTCCCGCGCCGGCGAGCTTGTCGTCCCAGACCGCTGTCCAGCCCTGCTTGCGGGCCACCCGCACGCAGTTCTGATTGGGCGAGCTGGCCGCGGCCTTGTGGAACTCGCCCGCCGTGAAGGCAGGTAGAAGCGTCATGATTTGCCCTTTCTACGGTGTAAAAGATCCGGCGCACAGTCGGCCGGACGAATCGTCCCGAGGGTTATGGCTTGTAGCCGACCGCTGCGAGATTGGACAGATAGGAGGCATCGTCGGTGTCGACGGGGCCCTCCGGACGCCATGCCGGTGCATACACCATTCCCGGTTCGACGAAATCGAAACCGTCGAACAGGGCGCCGAATTCGGCACGGCTGCGATAGGTGAGCGGGTCGGAGGTCTTCGAGTACAGGTCGGTGACCTCCTCGCCGCGCTCCACCGTCTCCTCGTCGAGGCCGTCGGTCGTGGCATGGGTCATGGCGACGTAGCTACCCGAGGGCAACCGGTCGCGGAGGGTGGCCATCACCTTGCGGGGCTGGTACTCCTCCGGCACGAACGGCCACACGCTGACGATCAGCAGTCCGATCGGCTGCTCGAAATCGAGCAGCTCCAGGGTGGTCGGGTGATCGAGGACCGACTCCGGCCGGCGCAGGTCGGCGTCGAACACCGCGGTGGTGTCGAGAGCGCCCTGCTCGCTGAGCAATTCGTGCGAGCGGTTGACCGCCTCCAGGTCGTTGTCGACGTAGACCACCCGGGCATCGGGAGCCAGCGAGCGGGCGACCTCGTGCGTGTTGCCGACCGTCGGCAGTCCGGAGCCGATATCGAGGAACTGCCGGATTCCTTGCCCCACCATGTATTTCACGGCACGGCGTAAGAAGTTCCGGTTGTTGTGCGCGTAGAGGTCGGCGTACGGCGCGATCTCGAACAAGCGCTCGGCGAAGATCCTGTCGATCTCGAAGACGGCCTCGCCCGACAGGTAGTAGTGATAGAGCCGAGCCGCCGAGGGGCGGCTCGCGTCGATCTCCCGGGACTGTGACTCGAACGCGTCGTCACTCATGCCCGTTGCTCCTTTTGTAGTTGTGCCCTTGTTTGTGGATATAGCCCTGTTGTGTATGCCCCGGTTCAGGGGTTGCTGAACGTCTTGCGCCGGAACGAGCGCGCGACATGGTCCATGAACTGCCGGGAGTCCTCGGCGCCGAGCGCCGCGGCCGATAATCGCGCCCAGACCGTCTCCCGGCTGGAGACCGCGGCCTTGTCGTCGATGTATCGGATGTCGCCCTGACTCTCCACCACCGCGATGTCCAGATCACCGGCCGCGCCCGGGGACGGCACCCGCACCAGGGTGAACCGGTCCTCCATGCCGGCGCCGCGGGTGGCGGCGGTGAACGGCAGCACCTGGATCAGGATGTTGGGCCGCCGGGACAGGTCGGCGAGGTGGTGCAGCTGCTCGACCATGACGCCGCGGCCACCGTATTCGCGGCGCAGGCACGACTCCGACAGCACCGCGTGGAAGGCGGGCGGGTTGGTCCCGAGCAGGATCGCCTGCCGGGCCAGCCGCGCCTCCACCGAATCGTCGACGGTGACCCCGGCGGCGTCGTCCGGCAGGTACCGGTCGGGTTCGTGCAGCGCGCGGATGTAGGACTCGCACTGGACGAGTCCGGGCATGATCTCGGCCTCGGCGACGCGCAGCCGGCCGGCGTGCGCCTCCAGATCGACCAGCAGGCGCAGATCCTCGTGATAGGCGCGGCGGTACCCGGTGTTCCAGAAGCCGCGCTTGTGGTTGTCGCGCCGTAACTCCCGCAGGGCATCGAGGTATCCCGGATCGGTGTAACCGAGCTTGGCCGCCAGCCGCTCCAGGTCGCCGATGGTGATCGAGCTCGAACCGTTGACAAGCATGGCGATACGACTCTGGCTGGTCTCGATGATTTTGGCAGCCTCGGTCTGGCTGACGCCCGCCGTGTTGATCATGTGCTCGATCTCGCGTCCCAGCAACAGCTTTCGTGCCGTCCGCAATCGCGTACTCATGCGACCAGGGTATCGGTGCCTTGCGGTTGCTGGAATCCCTTTCGTCCCAACCTCTTACGCAAACGTGATAATCACGCTAGGATCTATCATGTTCACAGTATCATAGTTTCGGTATCGGGCTGATCATGATCACGCTGCGATACGCTTCCGTGCGAAGGCGAATGTCCTATGACGACTACCACGCAAATGCCTTGGGCAGCTTGCCGTTCCGGCGGCAACAGGTGGGCATGTGGTGAGATCACCGGGCACCTCACCGAGCCGGACGCCCGCAGCATCCTCGGGATCGAGCACTCGCCCGGTTGTGGGCAGTGGCTGGCGGCGGTGGCCTACCTGTCGGCCGGGTTGGACGACGATTGAGATGCCCGGGATGCAGATGGTGTTGGTGGTTTTCGGTGGGTTGATGGTGTTGTGCGCCTCCGCGGTGTGGCTGAGCTTCAAACCCCCGGCGGGGGCGCACACGGCGCCGGAACATGTGTTCACGGTCAGCGAGGCGCACCGGGCGATGCAGCGCCACCGCGGGTGCAGTCGCGACGACTGTCCGCGCAAGGAGGCGGCGTTCCGGGTGCTCGTGGAATCGGGCCGGGTGCGGCCGGATTCGGGTCGCCTGTACTGATCTCGGCGCGGCCCGCGTCGATTTCGCCGCTGCCCGCGTGGCCTGAGCCGATTTCGCCGTCGCCTCACCGGATTTCGCCGTGGCACGCGACGATCGCGCGGTGGTCCTCCCGCTGTGGCACGTCCGATCGCGACGGCCCGCCGGGGTCACCCCGGCGGGCCGTCGCGATCCCTGCTCAGCCCCGGTAGGTCCGGGCCACCAGAGCCGAACGGAGATACCACAATCCGCTGGCCTGGGTGGGGTCGAAGCCGGTCAGCTGGCCGATGCGCTTGAGCCGGTAGTCGACGGTGTTGGTGTGCACGTGCAGCAGCCGCGCGGTGCGCTGCCGGTTCAGATTGTGCGCGATGTGGGTCTGCAAGGTGTCCAGCAGTTCCGGATGCTCGTCGAGCGGATCCAGCAGCGAGCCGAGGTATTCGCGGCCGGGCCCCGGCCGGGTCAGCTGGTACTCCAGGGCCAGATCGTCGAAGCGGTACAGCGCCGGCACCGAATGCAGCCGGGCCACCATGTCCAGCAGTTGGTGGGCCTGATCGGCGGCGGTGGGCACCGACTCCGCGGCGGTCGTCACGACGGTGGCCGTGATCGGCACCCGCGCCGCGCGCGACAGCCGGCCGATCAGCTCGTCCAGTTCGGTGTCGTCACACCCGTCGGCCGGGATCAGCAGCGTGCCGCCGTCGACCGACAGCAGTGACAGCGCGGTCTCCCCGCAGCGGGTGGCGATCTCCGCCTGCACCCGGCGCAGCTTGCGCCGGGCCACCACCTTGGCGTCCAGCATCGGGTTGGATTCCTCCGGGTGCGGTGGAATCGACAGTGCCAGAACGCGATAGCGGTCGGCGATCTCGATGCCGCACTCGCGGGCCATGGTGGAGGTGGGATGCCCGCCGAGTAATGCGCTGGTCAGCGTGTGCACCGCGGTGTGATGTTCGGAGACCACCGCGCGCAGTTCCCGCACATAGGCCATGGACACCGCGGTGGTCATGGTGTCGAGCAGTTCGACCACCATCTTCGCACCCTCGACCAGGCTCTGGTAGTCGGTCAGCGGGACGGTGAGCAGTGCCTCGCTGTCGCCGCTGTCCACCGCGCGATGCTTGTTACCGGCCCCCGCGACCACCAGATCGAAGCCGATCTTGAAGCCCTCGTGGATGGCGTGGTGGATGGTGTCGATCGGGACGCCCTCGCGAGCCCATTGCGCCGCAGCGTCTTTCAGCCGATCGGTCTTCTCCTGGATGTCGTTGCCGTCGAGCATGCTGATGGCCAGCTCGAGGCAGATCCGGGTGATGGTGGTGACGTCGCCGTAGATGGCGTCGCCGGGCAGCGTGCCGCAGGGCGCGACGTTCTCCACGAAGTGCCCGACCATCTGTCTCGACAGCGCCCAGACATCTTTCAGCGGCGAGGACATCGGACGCCCGGAGACGGTGAGGCCCGGTCGGTCTGGAGTGTGGACAGACATCGGTGACGACTTCCTTCCACCCCCGTTACGGCACTGCGGGATCAACGTAACCGTTTCGAGACCCACGGGGGTGACTTTGTCTCGAATAGTGATACTTCGCGAAAACCCCCCGGGTGCCGATCGTGATCGATCACAACATCCGGCGGGCGGTCAGAAAGCGGATTCGTTCAGCACCGTGTCGGTCGAGGGCACGCCGACCAGCAGTCGTTTGAGCACCTTGCCGGTCTCGCCGCGCGGCAGCGACGACAGGAAGGTGACATCGCGGGGGACGGAGAAGCGCCCGAGCCGATGCCGCACATAGGTGCGGATCATGTCCGGATCGAGCCCGAAGCCGTCCCGCTTGACCACGAAAGCCGCCAGTCGCTGGCCGAATTCGCGATCCGGCACTCCCACCACCGCGACGTCGGTGACCTGCGGCAGATACGACAGCGCTTCCTCCACCGGGCGGGGGAAGACGTTCTCGCCGCCGGAGATGATCATCTCGTCGTCGCGCCCGGCGATGAACAGCCGGCCGTCGGCATCGATGTAGCCCAGATCGCCGGTGTCGAGCATGCCGTCGGCCTCCTCCGGCGGCGTCGAGTTCACGTAACCGTCGAACAACATGTGGTTGCCGACGTAGATCCGCCCGGTCGCGCCGATCGGGAGGGTGATGTGGTCGGGCCCGAGCACCGCGACCCGGGTGCCCAGCGGCGGCCGCCCGGCGGTCAGCGGCGCGGTGCGCAGATCCGACGGCGTCGCGACCGTCGCCCACGACACCTCGGTGGAGCCGTACACGTTGTAGAGGATGTCGCCGTAGGTGTCCATGAACCGCAGCACCGCCGCCCCCGACAGCGGCGCCCCGCAGCTGGCGGCGACGCGCAGGCTGGAGGTGTCGTAGCGGGCCCGCACCGAGATCGGCAGATCGAGGATGCGCTGCACCATCGTCGGTACCAGGATCAGCGTGGTGATCGCGTGCTCGGTGATCAGGCGCAGGGTGTCCTCGGCGTCGAACTGCCGCGGCAGCACCACCGTCGCCCGCAGCGCGGTGCTCAACTGCAGCGCCGCCAGCCCCCAGGTGTGGAACAGCGGCGCCGGGATCAGCATGGTCTCGTGCATCTGCAACGGGATGCGCGACAGCAGGGCCGCCACGGTCGCGAAGCCCTTGGGTTCCGGGCGGCGGGCGCCCTTGGGGCTGCCCGAGGTCCCGGAGGTCAGCACGACCAGCTTGCCGGGCCGGCCCGGCCGCCGGAAGCCGCGCGGTGCGCCGGCGATCAGCTCGTCCAGGGTGGTGCGGCCGGGGACCGGCGACCGGCCGTCGGTGCTGAACCGCTGGATGTCCGAGTGCAGATAGCGGACCAGCTCGTCCAGGTCGCCGTCGACGAACAGGTGCCGCAGTCGATGCTGCTGCACGATGTCCTCGATCCGGCGGGCCGCCAGCCCGGCGTTGAGCAGGATCACGTCCACGCCGAGTTTGCCTGCCGCGACCATGGTTTCGACCATGCCGGCGTGATTGTGCGACAGCAGGCCGATGGCGTCGCCGAAGCCGAGGCCCAGTCCGGCCAGTGCGCCGGCCAGGGCGGTGCTGCGCTCGTGCAGGTCGCTGAAGCTGCGCGGGCCCCGCTCGTCGACGATCGCCGCGCGTTGCGGGGTCAGGCCCGCACCGGCCGCGTAGCCGCCGGCCAGGTTGAAGCCCCAGCGGGCCAGGCCGCTCAGCTGCCGGGTGCTGCGCAGCGGACCGGCCACGCGGACCACGCCGGTGCCGATCATCCGGCGTGCCACCTCCGCCCGCTGCCGCAGCGGGGTGTCCTCGCCGTTGACGACCGCGGCCGTCGGGGCGCCGAGTACCACATCGGACAGGCGGCGCAATCCGGCCACCGCCCAGTTCGCGATGTCGGCATTGGTCGCGGCCGCCGCGACCGGATGCACCCGGCCGGCGGCGAAGAAGGTGACGGTGATCCGGGTGCCGCCGCGGCGACCGTCCGGACCGCTCTCGCCGTCGCGCAGCCGGACCGCGGCCAGGCTGCCGGTGACCGGATGGTGCACCTCGAAGAACTGCCCCTCGAGTCCGATCACCAGGTTGGCTGAAAATGTGCTGATTCCGACGTCGGTGTTACCGACCCGGACCTGCCAGAGCGGGTGTCCGCCGATCGTCTCGAGCCGATCGCATGCGCCGATGCCGGTGAAAATACGTGAATAGGTCTGCGCATCGGTGAGCAATTCCCATACGGTATTACGCGTGACGGCCAGTTCTACGGTCACGTCGATCACATCGGTAGCCAAATCAATACACTTCTCGCGGGCCGGTCCGAAGGGTCTGGACCAGTGGGAATATATTTGTAACCGGTGGTGATACGCTTCGTCAAGAAGATCGTACGGCGGCTGTGTCACGATGTGACAGAACGCAATCGGGTAATTGTTCGGTGCAAATTCTACTCGCCGGTAACAAGATTTGGGCGGATTCTGGGGGGAATTGTGAAAAATCCCTGAACAAGCAATCGATTGTTTGTGATCTCGTGCGGTCGTGCGGTATGCCGATCGATTGCTCGATCACGCTACGCCGGTGAGTGTTGCCACGCATGCCGGACGGCGGCGGGCACGTGCCCGCGACCAGCCGGTCAGTGGTGGTGCCAATAGTTTGCTGAAGGGGTGATGCTGGGACTTGCGTCACATCTTCCACAATGTCGAGAAAGCCTGTGAACTGGTAACACGGGTTGCACCTGTATGGTGGCCGCACGGGTTGTCCGGGATGTGCCGGACGGTAGCAATTCGGTTCGACGTGAGTGAGCGTGACGGCATGAATCAGCATTTCCATCGGAACTTTCCGCACGGGTTCGTCCGGATGGCGATGGTTGTGCTGATGACCGCGGCCGGGCTGGGTGGCCTGGGGGCGGGGGCCGCGGCGGCAGCGGAGCCACCGGCCACCGCCGGGGACGGTTCGCACATCGACCACATCGATCGGATCGACGATCGCCGGTCGACGGCGTACGTGTACTCCGCGGCGATGAACCGGATCATCCGGCTGGGCATCGCGCAGCCCGCCACCGCCACCGGTCCGCGACCGGTGCTGTACCTGCTCAACGGCGCCGAGGACGGTATCGACGGCGCCGGTCGCGAGACTTCCTGGCAGACGAAGACCGATATCGTCGACTTCACCGCCGACAAGGACGTCACCGTGGTGACCGTGCTGGACGGCCGGTACACCTACTACACCGACTGGCAGGCCGACGATCCGGTACTCGGTCGCAACAAGTGGACCACCTTCCTCACCGCCGAGTTGCCGCCGCTGATCGACGCCGCGTTCGACGGCAACGGCCACAACGCGATCGCCGGGGTGTCGATGTCGGCCACGTCGGTGCTGTCGCTGGCCGAGGCCGCGCCGGGGCTGTACCGGGGCGTCGGCTCGTTCAGCGGCTGCGCCGAGACCAGTTCGGACCCGGGGCGGCGGTATGTGCAGGCCGTCGTGCTCTCCGGCGGGGGCAATCCGTGGAACATGTGGGGTGTCGACGGGTCGGCGGGCTGGCCGGACAACGATCCGTCCACGCCGGCGAATCTGGCGAAACTCCGGGGCGTCGACCTGTTCGTCACCTCGGGCGGCCCGGCGGCCGTCGCGGCCCCGAGTCCGGCGGGGACGGGGCTGGAGGCGACGGTGACCGGGTGCACCCGGGAACTGGAGACACGGCTGACGGCTGCCGGGGTGCCGGCGACGGTCCGCTACCTCCCCGGCGGCGAGCACGCGTGGCCGTACTGGCAGCAGGCCGTGCACCAGGTCTGGCCCGGACTGGCCGCGTCGCTGTCGCGCTGATCGCTCGGCCGGTGCCGCGCCGAGCGGTGTGCGCGGCCGCAATCAGCAGGTGGACCGGACCCGTCTGGCCGCTCGGTCGCAGCGAATAACGGAGTAGCACTACCAAATCCGGTAGTCGCGGGCCGTCGTGTGACCACGGCTCGGCCCGCATCGTCCGGAGCGCGTCATGTCTGGAACACGTATCCGCAACTAGATGGAGGGAAGGATCAACCGAATGCTTCCGCATCTCTTCGATCAGCTCGTCGGTGCTGTGAACAGCTTCTTCGGGCTGCTGCTCATCCCGTAGCGAGTCGCCGATCGGGTGGCCCGGCAGCGGGCCACCCGATCAGTGCTTCACCGCCACCGCGGCGAAACCGTCCAGCGGATGCAGTTCCGGCAGTGGCTGATCCGGGTCCGGCCGCCACCGCGCCAGATGGACCAGCCCGGGGTCGATCGGTTCCAGATCGCCCAGCAGCTCCAGAATCTCGGCGCGCGTACGCAATCGGTCACCGCGGCCGGTGACCTGCCTGGTCACCTCGAGCATCCGCTCGATCTGCTCGGCGGGACCCTCCCGGGTCAGGTGCGACAGTGCCACATGGCTGCCGGGCGCCAGCACCTCGCGCAGCCGCGCGAAGATCCGCTGGGCCGCCGCGTCGTCGTGGACGAAATGCAGCACCGACACCAGCAGCACCGCGATCGGGCGGGAGAAGTCGAGCAGCCCGGATATCTGCGGGTGGACCAGTACCGCGTCGACATCGGTGAAATCACCGTGCACCGCAGTGGCATTCGGATTTCCGGCCAGCAGCCGGCGGCTCATGGTCACCGCCACCGGATCGACGTCGACGTACACCACGCGCGCCGCGGGATTCACCGCCTGCGCGATCTCGTGCACATTGCCGGCCGTGGGAATGCCGGAGCCGAGGTCCAGATACTGATCCACTCCGGCGGCGGCCAGATATCCCACGGCACGTTGCAGGAATGCCCGGTTGGCCCGCGCCGTGCGAGGCACCTCGGGGATGACCTCGATCATCTTCGCGGCGATCCGCCGATCGACGTCGAAGTTGGCGAAACCGCCCAGGAGGTGGTCGTAAACCCGGGCCGGGCTGGGAATTCGGGGGTCGATGTCATCGGCCGCCCAGTCGGGTAGCAGAGGTTGCACAACCGTTGATACTTCCCGTCGGCGGGCCCTCAGTCCAGATTTGTGTTGTGTGATGTGCCGAGCGTTGTGCGGCGGTCGGCGCCGGGGCAGGGCGCGTGCAGCACCCAGCGGTTCGGACCGGCGGCCTTGGCCCGGTACAACCCGGCGTCCGCGGCGTTGAGCAGATGTTCCGCGTCGACCCCGGACACCGGGGTGACCACGGCACCGAGGCAGGCCGAGATGGTCAGGTGGTGGCCGTCCACCGGAATCGGCTCGGCCACCGCCTGGAGCAGGGTCTCGGCCACCGCGGACACCCGGTGGACGTCGCAGGGCGGCGGGAACAGCACCACGAACTCGTCGCCGCCGACCCGGGCCAGCAGTTCCGGCCCGGCATGCCGGGCCAGCCGGGCGGCGACCGCCGCGAGCAGCCGGTCGCCGGTGCCGTGGCCGTAGGTGTCGTTGACCGCCTTGAAACCGTCCAGATCCAGGAAGCCCAGCCCGATCTCGTCGCCCGGCGCCGCGGCGGCCAGCAGGGCGGCCATGGTGTCGACCAACTGCCGGCGATTGGGCAGGCCGGTGAGCGGGTCGTGGCGGGCCTGCCGGTGCAGTTCGGCCTGGAGGGCGCGGCGCTGGGTGGTGTCCTCGCCGACGATCAGCAGATACGCGGCGCGAGCGCCGGATTCGGGCACCAGCGTGACCGCCCAGGCCGCCCAGCCGATGCCGCCGTCGTGGCGGGCGTAGCGCAGTTCCAGCCGCATGGTCCCGGCGCCCGCGGCGAGCAGTTCCTCGGTGATGCGGGCGCGCATCTCCTCCCGGTCGCCGGGATGGATCAGATCGGCCACCGGCCGGCCGCGCAACTGCCCGAGAGGCAGCCCCAGCATGGCGGTGAGCGCCGGATTGGCGTCCACCATCCGGCCCTGGGCGTCGCCGATACCGATCGCGACGGCGGCATTGTCGAACACCACCCGGAACCGGAGTTCGGCGGCATTGCGGGCCTCGGCCATCGCGGTGTGCAGCATCTCCTGGTGCCGGGCCCGGGTGGCCAGCAGCTCGTCGGTATAGCCGCGGGTCAGCGCGCCGAGTGCGGCCAGCAGGCGATCGGTGTGTGGCGCAAGGGTTTCCGCCAGCGGCGCCAGGGCGGCGAAGGAGCGGGACAGCACCTGCGGATCGGTCAGATTGGCCCGCACCAGATCGGCGCCGACCACCACCGCACCGGCGGCGTCGAACGGTTCGGTGCCGACCACCGCGGCCAGCCGGTGCAGCGCATCGGTCAGCAGGTCCTCCAGTTCGCGGATCGGCATCGGCACGAAGCCGGTGTCGGCCACCGCGATTCGCCACTGCCGTGCCAGGTCCGCGAATTCGCGATCGTGTGTCAAGAGCTCACCCCCGCGAATCCGACGCCGAACCAGGGCACCAGACTACCGCGCCGCGGAGGCACAGCCGGACCGGCACGGAAGTACCGAACCTATCCATTCGCTGTGAATCACGTTGTGACAGTGCCGATCAGTGGAAAACCCGCTAGGCTGTCGGTTGAGCCTCGGTCGATGACCCCCCGATCGGGCCGCGGCTCATTGCGCCCGCCGAGTCCGATTCCCTCAATTTCCCCCTCGGCGGGCGCCCCTCTCTTCTTCCACCCCCTGCGCTGCGGCGATGTCGATGGGTGGTGTGCGGTCCGGCGCCGTAACGCGCGCCGTCGCGATTGTCGCTCACATCCGGACAACGAACTGTCCCAGACACGGTGTGTGTCCCAGACACGGTGTGGCAGTACGGAAATGGCTCGTTCGATTGCTGTCGCAGTTACGCCGGTTGCTCCAACGCGCAGTGCGGAATCCACGCGGCGATCACCGGAGGCGCATTCGGCGGGTGCGGCCGCGCAATCGGTGTGCACAACAATCACTCTGGTCTTTTCCGGGAGCGGTGACCAGTGCCCGAGGGGGTTCGAGACGGCGACGAAATGCTCTTGCGCGGCAACGGGATCTGTGCCGGTTCGTGGTCGTTCGCCCAGGTCGGGTACGGAAACGATTCGGCCGGACCGGGTTTCGCCGGCTTGCAGCGGAAACCAGGACCGGCCGATTCGACGTATCGCGCCGGTGGCGCTACTTGTTGGCTTTGTGGTACGCGGCGACGATCTCGGACGAAATTCGCCCACGAGCGGACACGTTGTAGCCGTGTTTCTTCGCCCATTCCCGGATCGCCACCGTCTGCTCGCGGTCGGCGCTCGACTTACGTGGAGCCGGGCCGCCACCCACCTTCAGCCGGCCCACCTTCCGGGCCTTTTCGGTCCAGGGCTCGAGCGACCCCCGGAGTTTGCCGGCATTCAGGGTTGACAGATCGATTTCATAGGCCACGCCATCGATCGAGAACTGCACGGTCTCATCCGCTTTGGACTTCCCGTCGTAATCGTCGATGAGTGTGACGGTGACCTTCTTGGCCATGAGCGAGCCCTTTCACACGGACACACGGATCATCTGGGATTGTGTATACCGTACCCCAGCGCTGTCGGCGACCGCGAACCCGGCGTATTTCGGCGTTTCTCGCGGGGAATGCAGAAAGGGCTGGAAAACAATGCAGGGGGCGAATTCCGGGCCATTCGGATACGCGAATCCCGTGGTCAGCGGGTATCCGGGGAACCGGAGCGGCTCCCCGGGCGAACCGCCTCAGCCGCCGATGGACTCGACGACGCGCACCACGACCAGCACCACCGCAATGGCCAGGTAGCCACGCAGCGCGAACATGCCTGCGGTGCGCAACCCCGAGAACGCCGGGCGTCGCAGGGTATCCAGCGCGGGGGTGCGCCAGGTGTCGCGATCCTGCTCGACGATGGCCTTGCGCTCCGACCGTGACAGTGGTGTCGCGTCCAGTTCCTCCACTTGATCCGGATCGAGGCCGCCCAATTCCGCCGCGGTGCGTTCGGCGGCCCGGCGATCGCCGCGATGCTTGGCCAGCGCGATTCCGGCGCCGCCGGCCAGTCCGGCCACGGCGCCCGCGCCGAATCCGAATTCCAGTGTCCGGGTGGAAACGCCGGGGAAGAACGTGGCCGTGGTCAGCGCCAGCGACAGCAGCACCAGTGACCACACGATGACGCCCGCCAGGATGTTCTGCCGAGTGGTGTTCACCCACGGTCCCAGCACCGCCTTGTCGTTGCACAGCAACACCAGGAATACCGTCGCCGACGGCAGCAGGACTCCGGCGAGCGCCTGCACGCCCTGGGTGATCAGACCCAGCACGTGGTCGGGGCTGAACGTGACCGCGCCCGCGACGCCCAGCAGCAGGGCGTAGCCGAGATAGAACGCCGGCGCCTCGGAGATCTTCCAGTGCAACGAGTGCCGCTTGCCCAGGGTGTCGCCGAGGGCGTAGGTGGTGGCCAGGCCGACGGCGTTGGCCCCGATCAGCGACGCGTCCAGCAGCAGGATCGCGAACAGCGCACCCGCGGTGCCGCCGAGGTGGTCGCGCAGCGCGTGCGCGACGGCCCCGGCATCGGTGAAGGCGCCGGTCGCGCCGTGCAACCCGAAGGCGGTGGCGGCCATGATCGCGACCGCGCCCACCATCACCACCACGATGCCGACGCACAGGTCGATGCGCTCGTACCGGATCCAGCGCGGGGTGATGCGCTTGTCGATGATGTTGGACTGCTGGAAGAACAGCTGCCAGGGCGCGACGGTGGTGCCGACGATGGAGACGATCAGCAACAGCAGGGTGGCGTTCATCCCGCCGGGGAACGAGGGCAGGAAGCCCTTGCCGATGGCGCCGGCGCTCGGATGCACCAGGAACGCCAGCGGGAACATCACGATGTTGATCGCGATCAGCCCGAACAGGAATCGCTCCCAGCGCCGGAACGAGCCACCGGCCACCATCGCGAACAACAGCACCGCCGCCAGCGGCACCGAGACCGCCTTGGGCAGGCCGAAGTAGCCGAGCGCCATCGCGACGCCGATGAACTCGGTGACGATCGTCAAGGCGTTCACCACGAACAGATCGCCGACACTGAATGCGCCCCAGAACTTCCCGAAGCGGGCGAAGATCAGCCGGGCGTGCCCGACCCCGGCGACGGCGCCCAGCCGCACCACCATCTCCTGGTTCACGTACAGCACCGGGATGAGCAGCAGCAGTGTCCAGGCCAGCGCCATGCCGTAGTTCTGCCCGGCCTGGGCGTAGGTCGCCACACCGCCGGCGTCGTTGTCGCCGACCATCACGATGAGGCCGGGGCCGAGGACGGCGAGCAGCATCCGGAATCGCTGCGCGCGGCTGTGGCCGTGCCGGGTGTCGTCCTCGCGGATGGTGCCCAGCGCGCCGACGATGTCGCCGACGTGTGCGCTGTCCATGACGGCGGTGGAGGTGCGCGGCGGCGCCACGGTGGGGGTCGCCACGGTGGGGGTGTTGCGCCGGCTCCCGCCGGCGGAGGAGAAGAAGGCCATCGCCGTTGTCTCCCTTTCTGAACTCGGTCGGTACGAACTGCGGTTCAGGGGTGGGCGCCGAGCCGGCGGATGCGGTGGCCGGGAGAGGCTTTCGCCCGTTCCGGCCACCGGCGTCCCCGGCACCGCGGCCACACCTGGAGGGACCGACACCGGCCGCGCTGCCGGAACTGTCGGAGGTGAGTGTCGAAAGATGGTGCGGCGCAACGGATGTCGATGCGCTGCCACGCCGTCAGTGGCGGGTGTGCCCGCCGAGGGAAGCGGTGACGACCGCGACGGGGGTGTGCGACAGCCGCAGGTTGTCGCGCTCCTGCGGGGTGAGGCGGTAGCGCGCGCGGAGCCGGCGGGCCGGGCCGCCGAGGGCCGCGAGCACGGTGGTGCGACGGGTGTGGGTCATGACGAGCCCCTTCGGGAAGGATGGCCTGCCACAACGGATTTCGCGCGATCGAGCGCACGCCGGACCGGCACCGGCATCCCCGGGTGGACGCGTGGGAGCGTCACGGGGATCGGTGCGAGGTGAACGGCTCAGGCGTGGATCGAGCGGTTGCAGCAAGCCGGGAACGAACCGGATTTTCGAACCGGACTACTCGGATACGGACTATCACCGGACTTCATGTCGTCCCCTCACCTCCTTGCTGCCGAGACGCACGCGAGCGTCGTTCCGCTACCACAGATCGGCACCGGGGGAGCGGGAGCAATTCCGCCGAACGGGCGGGAAAGCGCACCCCTCTCGTCAGAGCTTCGGCACTGTACGACGTGTCCCGGCCGGGCCGGGAAGCCACTTCGGATCACCCCTTAATCCGGGGAGATCTGTCCTAACCCTGGGCGTCTCTCGACGTCGTCGGATCAGTGGCCTGTGTTCGTACAGGAGCCTCGCCTAGCGAGGTGCTGACCACGGAAATAGTGAACCCGCATCCCGCATAAGTCAAGTCGCTCGCGCGCGGCTCCTTGCATACATAGCGATGTGTGCATACTATCGCGGTGAACGGGCGGAACGAGAGGAGGGCGCGGTGGGCGCAGCACACGGGTCCGGCCACGCGCATGCGGGGCACCAGCACGCGGGCCACGGGCAGGGCAGCGCGGACAGCGACCGGCGCTGGCTCGCGGGCGCCCTGGTGGCGATCGTGCTCTTCATGATCGGTGAGGTGATCGCCGGTGTGATCGCCGGATCGCTGGCCCTGCTGTCGGATGCCGCGCACATGCTCACCGACGCCGCGTCGATCGCGCTGGCGCTGGGCGCGATGCGGTTGGCCGCCCGCCCCGCCTCCGGGCGGATGACCTTCGGCTGGCGGCGCGTCGAGATCCTCTCCGCGCAGGCCAACGGACTGACCCTGATCGGGCTCGGCATCTGGCTGGCGGTGGAGGCGGTGCGCCGCCTGATCCACCCGCCGGCGGTCACCGGTGGTCTCGTCCTGGGTGTGGCCCTGGTCGGCATCGTGGTGAACATCACGGCGACCTGGATGATATCCCGCGCCAACCGCAGCAGCCTGAACGTCGAGGGCGCGTTCCAGCACATCCTCACCGACCTGTTCGCCTTCATCGCCACCGCCGTCGCCGGTCTGGTCATGTGGCTCACCGGCTTCGCCCGCGCCGACTCCCTCGCGACGCTGGTGGTGGTCGTGCTGATGCTGCGGGCCGGTATCGAACTGGTCCGCGCGGCCAACCGCATCTTCCTGGAGGCCGCCCCCGCCGACCTGGATCCGAACGAGATCGGCCGCGCGATGGCCGCCCGCGACGGCGTGGTCGAGGTGCACGACCTGCACATCTGGGAGATCACCTCGGGCACCCCGGCGCTGTCGGCGCACATCCTGGTCGAACCCGGCCACGACTGCCACGCGGTCCGCGCCGACCTGGCCCACTGGCTCGCCGACACCCACCACATCGGCCACGCCACCCTCCAGGTCGACCACGCCCGCGCCGCGCTGATCCAACTCGGTGCCGCCGCCGATCCGCACAACGGCGACCTGCACTGCGGCCCGGACACCCACGACGGCGACGCTCCCGATGAACACTGCGGCGACGCCCACGGCCCCGCCCACCGCCGCCCGGAAACCGCCGCCGGTCACTGACGGCGGGCTGACCGCGCCGGACCCGCAGCCGAGTGCGGCCGCGTCTCGGCATCAGGACCGGCTCGCCACCCCGGCACGAGCAGCGCGCACCGAGCGGCGGCCGGACCCGCGCGCATCGACGAGACAGGACTTTCTCAGCGCGGCGACCGAGGTGTGCGCTCGCAGCGGCGCCCTCCACCGGACCCGTTCGCCTACCCGGTTTTCGTGTGGCCGCGCGGCGGTTTCGGCGGTCGCGGCCATGGTTCGGCACCCGCCGGACGCGGGTCGATCCGTTCATCGCTGTTGCGAGCCCGCGGCGATCGCCGGGCGGAGCCCAACACCGTGATCGCTGCCGGTTTTCCGGGGGCGGGGGCGGGGACCGTCGGAGGGAGGCCGATAATCGCCCGGGTGGGATTGATGTCGACGCCGCTGACCATACAATCCGTCTTCGAATCCTGGCGCTGGGACGCGTCCACGGTGGTGCTCACCGTGGCGCTCGCGGCGGGATACGGTGTGGCCCGGGCGCGCGCGGCGCGCCGGGGCGAGTCCGCGCCCGCCGGGCGGGCGGCCGCATTCCTGCTGATGGGCACGGGTGTCTGGCTGCTGACCGGGATCAGCGCGATCGGCGCGTATTCCGACACCCTGTTCTGGGTGCGGGCGTTGCAGACGCTGCTGCTGTTGTACGTGGTGCCGTTCGGGCTGGCCGCCGGACGACCGGTGACCGTGCTGCGCGGGGCCCTCGGGCCCGGCGGCCGGGCGTGGGTGGACCGGGCCCTGGCCTCGTCGTTCGCGCGTGCGGTGACCTACCCGCTGGTGGCGTCGCTGCTGGTGCTCGCGACGCCGTGGATCCTGTTCCTGTCACCGTGGTTCGAGGTGGTGCTGCGGCACGGCGCGGCCGATGCGCTGACGCGAATCCTGTTGGTGGCCATCGGTTTCCTGTACTTCTACTCCCGGTTGCAGACCGATCCGGTGCCGCATCGGTACTCGCAGTCGATCTCGCTGCTGATCACCGTGTTCGAGTCGCTGGCCGACGGCATCCTGGGGCTGGCGCTGTGGCTCGGGCCGTTGGTCGCCGCCGGGTACTACGGCGGGATCGGCCGCACCTGGGGGCCGGATCCCCGGATGGACCAGATCATCGGGGCCGGCATCATCTGGGTGCTCGGCGATGTGCTCGGGTTGCCGTATCTGCTGACGCTGATGCGGTCCTGGGCGGCGGACGAGCGGCGGCACGCACGTGAGCTCGACGCGGCCCTGGATGCGCTCGAAGTGGGCACCGCCGACGATTCGGGCGAACAGTCGGCAACTATCATGGCGGCGAGGTCGGGCCGGGGCGGCGGCCGGATTCGCGGCGCGGTGACCGCCCCGGCCGAGAACAGAGAAGAACCGCCGACCACCGGACTCTGGTGGGAGAATGATCCGCAGCTGCGGGAGCGCTTCCGGCGCTGAGTGTCCGGATCGTCCCGCGCTCGGGAGTGCCCGGACCGCTGCTGGCAGCTTTATGGCAACACTCGCGCCGTAGTCATCGAAATCTCATGATCGACCGTCGATGATGAGTGCGTGCAACGACTCCGCCGCTCCGTCGCGCCCGTCGCCGGTGCGCTCGCCGCCCTCGCTGCCACGGCCGTGACCGGCGCCGGGCCGGCCGTGGCAGCGCCGCTGGCCACCCTCCGGGGTGGCGCCACCATCACCGCGCACGTCATCGGTGAACGACCCGGGTACCGGTGTCAGATCGCGGCGCACGATGTCGACGGCCCCTGGCGACCGGTCGGGGCCGACGGTGTCGTCGACCTCGATTCGGGGCGGCTGCCGACCGGACGGCACGTGGTGAGCGTGCTCTGTGAGGATCGCGGCCGCGGCGACGGCACCGTGCACACCGTCGCCCGCAACACCGAGGTGTTCACGCGCTGACCGGCGTCAGATTTTGCGGATCACCGTGACGACCTTGCCGAGGATGCGGGCGTCGTTACCTGGGATCGGCTCGAACAGCGGGTTGTGCGGCAGCAGCCAGACGTCCTTGCCGGTGCGCTTGAAGGTCTTCACCGTCGCCTCGCCGTCGATCATCGCCGCGACGATGTCGCCGTTGTCCGCGACGTTCTGCTGCCGGACGACCACCCAGTCGCCGTCGCAGATGGCGGCGTCGACCATCGACTGGCCGACGACCTTGAGCAGGAACAGCGAGCCCTCGCCGACCAGTTCGCGCGGCAGCGGGAACACGTCCTCCACCGCCTGCTCGGCGAGGATCGGGCCACCGGCGGCGATCCGGCCGAGGACCGGGACGTAGGTCGGTTCCGGATGTTCGGCCGAGTGCTCGGCCGACACCGACCGCAGGTGGCCGCCGGTGGCGCGCAGCACCGTCTCGTCGAGGCCGCGGACATCCACCGCGCGTGGGCGATTCGGGTCGCGGCGCAGGTAGCCCTTGCGCTCCAGTGCCCGCAGTTGATGGGCCACCGAGGAGGTCGAGGTGAGGCCGACGGCGTCACCGATCTCGCGGATGCTCGGCGGATAGCCGCGTTCGCTCACCGAACTGCGGATGACCTCGAGCACCTTGCGCTGCCGGACGGTGAGATCCGCCGCGCCGCCGGATGATCCGGCGCCCTCGCTGTCGATCGCACCGTCATCGATCGCCCCGGCATCGATGGCGACGCCGGCCACGTCGTCGTGCCCGTCCGCCGGATATTCGCTCACGGTCGCCGTCCTCCGTTTCGTCTGTACTGCTCGTTCGTACTGCACTGCTCGCTTACGTACCGCGGTCCGTACTGCGGGTGCTTCGAATGTAGTCCGGTCAACTGCCGGTTTCAAACATCTGTTCGACGCATGTCGCCCGAAGCGATGACTTCGTCGGTGCCGCATGGTAGAAATTCGAACAGTTGTTCTTCGAACGGATGATCGAAAAACTCGAACTCGCGTCCCGCCCCACCGATCCCTCTCGTCTCGCACACCCTCCCGGAGGTCCCCCGATGCGCACTGCGATCAGCGAATTCGATACGGCCACCGCCGAATCGGCCCCCGTCACCGGGGTGCCGCGGCGGTCGGCGGGCGGCCCCCGCTCGGCCGCGTACGCCTGTCTCGCCGGTGCGCAATCGCCCAGGTCCCGGCAGCCCGAGGCGGCGCCGGTGCGGATGGCGGGCCGCCCGCGCGGTCTCGACGCGGCGGCGCGGGTGGAACGGGCGCAACTCGGGCTGGCCACGCTCGCGGCGGCCGCACTGCTCAGCGCGGCGGCGGTGGCGGGCCTGATCGCGTTGGCGCAGATCCGTTCCGGCGAGCCGAACGACGCGCACACCGCGCTGGTGCAGGTGGCTGAGGGTGAGTCGCTGGCCGATGTGGCGCAGCGGGTCGATCCGGCGGATCCGGTCCACGACGTGGTGCAGCAGATCGTGCAGCTCAACGGTTTACGCGGCGCGGAGGTGTCGCCGGGGCGCACCCTGGTGGTGCCCGTGCGCACCGGCAGGCAGCACGCGCGGTAGGGCGCTCCGGTCACCCGAGGTGGCCGGGATCCTCGATCCGCAGCTGAAACGTGTTGCTAATCTCCTCGGAGTGCGTCCCGGGCCGCGGCGGCCCGCCAACGAGGTCGGGGGCTCGGCAACATGCGACCGTTCATCGCCTTCTGGGCCGGGCTGCTGGCCGGTGTGCTGGTGGCGCTGGCCGCGGCCCCCGTGGCCTCGGCCGAACCGGCCTATCGCGATCTGCTGGACCTGCCCGTCCGCGATGACGGCAGCGCCGCCGGTGGGCTGAATCCCGCACTGCCGCTGGATCTTCCGGCGCTACAGGCCGCGGTCGAGCAGGCCCGGGCCGACGACGTCCCGCCCCGGCGGTACGCCACCCTGCTCGAGCAGTACTGGCTGGTCGTCGCCACCGGCCACGCGGATATCGATCTGGGCGGGTGGGATCCGGGCCGCGGCGTCGCGGCCAACTCCCGCACCTTCACCCAGGTGTACGTGAACTATCTGCGGCTGGCGACCGAGCATCCCGAATTCGCCTGGGCGGGACTGGCCGGGCTGGCGGGCGGATCGTTCGCCGCCGGATACTTCGACATGGGTGACATCGGCGCCGCGATCGATCTGCCGGGCATCCATCAACTCGGTTCGGCGGTGGCCGATCTGCTGGCGCGCACCCCGGCACCCCGGGTCGATCTGCTGCCGCCGGATGTGCGCCTGCTGGGTCTCGACGGCCCGCGGCTCACCGCCGACGATCTCGCCTGGTATCAGACCCGGCTACTGGTGATGCAGAAGCACATCTTCCTCGATCAGGTGCCCATGCACGAGGCGTATGCCGCCGGGGGACTGCCGGCCGTCGAGGAGATGTACCGGGCCGGCGTGCTCGACGACAATGCCCTCGCCGCATGGCATTCCGTCGCGGCCGGGACCGCCGCGGGCGACGCCGACGCGCTGCAGCGGATGACCGACCGCGAGCAGAACCAGATCGTCGCCGCGCAGTGGGACGAGACCGCCGGCGGGCGGGGCGCGATGGGCCGGGTCATGACCTACGTCAGCACCCTGGTGGGCAAGGCGGCGGTGCCGGGTGTCCGGGCGCCGGGCGTCTATCGGCCGGTCACGCTCAGCGCCGAGGTGGACGGCCGCCCGGCCACCCTGCGGACGGCGCTGCCCGATTTCGATTGGGCCGACCGGGCGCCGCGCTGGCAGTACATCACCGCCGACCTGTTGCCGCGCTACACCGATCTGCGGCGCGATCCGGTCGTGGCCCACGCCGTCGTCGCCGAACCCTTCCTCGCGAAACTGGCGCGCGGGCGCATGGTGCCGCGGTTGCCCGATCTGCTCGCCGATCTGACCGACGGCTGGCAACTCGGCTGGTGAGGGCCCGGAAGGACAGGTCCGTACCAGGAGTCGGATACATTCGAGTATCCTGAAGCTGCTGTGAAGCGATACGACCTGCTGGTGCGGTATACCCTATCGCAGGGTACAGAGCCCTGAACAAAAGCTGGCCGGCTGCGCCGCCGATCGCGGTGTGACGGCGAGTCCGCATCGACGAAGGATTTCGGATGCATTGCCCGTACTGCCGACACCCCGATTCGAGGGTGGTGGATTCGCGTGAGGCCGAGGAAGGCAGCGCGATCAGGCGCCGTCGCGCCTGTCCGCAGTGCGGTCGCCGGTTCACGACGGTCGAGACCGCCATCCTGTCGGTGGTCAAACGCAGCGGCGTCACCGAACCGTTCAGCCGGGAGAAGGTCATTCGCGGCGTGCGGCGCGCGTGCCAGGGCCGCGAGGTCGACGACGACGCCCTGAACCTGCTGGCCCAGCAGGTCGAGGACGCGGTGCGCGCCAAGGGTTCTCCCGAGGTGCCCAGCCACGAGGTGGGGCTCGCGATCCTCGGCCCGCTGCGCGACCTCGACGAGGTCGCCTATCTCCGTTTCGCCTCGGTCTACCGATCCTTCAGTTCCGCCGAGGATTTCGAGCGCGAGATCGCCGAACTGCGCCGCCACCGGGCCGACCACACGGTGATCGCCGGCGCCGAATGAGCCGGGCGTGCGGCCGGTTCCGGGATTGCGGAGCCGGTCAGCGCGCGGGGCGGCTCGGCGGCGCGGTGCGGACCGCCGCGACGGCCTTCTCGATTCGCTTGGCGGACACCGGATACGGCGTGCCGAGCTGCTGGGCGAACAGGCCGACCCGCAATTCCTCGATCATCCACCAGATCTCGGTGACGTCGCGGCCGGTGCGGCGGGCCTCCGGGAGCGCGTCGAGCAGGCGCTGATAGGCGTCCAGCGCGCGGTCGAGTTCGGCCACGCCCTGCCGATCGCGGTTCGCCGAGCCGGGCAGGGCCGTCAGCCGTGCCGCCGCGCCCTGGAGGTAACGCGGCAGTTCCCGCAGCCGGGTACTGCCGAATTCGCTGACGAAGCCGGGGAATACGAGCTCGTCCAACTGTTGCCGGACATCCTCGGCGATATCGCGATCCGTGGCGCCGGACAGCGCCGCGCGGACGCGGTGTGCCTCGGCGAGCACCGGCACCACCAGTCGCACGATCCGGGCGACGGCGGCGCCGAATTCCGGCCGGATCCGTTCCACCAGCGCGCGGAACTGCTCCGGGCTGCGCACCGGCCCGCCGTGGGCGGCGATCAGCTCGTCGGCGGCGCACGCCCGGACGTCCTCGATCAGCGCGTCCAGCGAACCGTACGGATTCTGGCTCAGCGCCAGCCGATCCGCCGGCGCCAGCCCCGCGGTGGCGGCGCGCGCGGAGGCGGGCAGCTCCCGCAGCACCAGCGCCCGGGTGCCGGCCCGCATGGCGGCAGCCTGGCGGGCGGGCGACGCCAGCACTCGCACGGCCACGCCGTCGCCCTCGGGCACCAGCGCCGGATATCCGGTGATGGTCTGACCGCCCACCTCCCGCTGCACCGTCGGCGGCAGGGTGCCCAGTGATTCCGAGGTCCACGCCACCGCCGGCGCCCGTTCGGACGCCCGTGTCGCGCGCGCCACCGACTTCGACACCTGGTCGGAGAGACGGGTTTTCAGGGTGGCGAGGCTCTTGTCACGGTCCACGATCGTGCCGTCGGGCGTGGTCGCGGCGAAGGTGACGCGCAGATGGTCCGGCAGTCCCGCCGGATCCAGTTCGGCCGGTGTGATGGTGATCGCGCCCAACTGCGACAGTTCCCGGGCCAGCCCGGTCCGCAGCGGCTCCGCGCGCGGGGTGAGCCGGGCCAGCGCCGCCCGCGCGAAGTCTGGAGCCGGAACCACGCTGCGCCGCAGGTGTTTCGGCAGCGTCTTGATCAGCGCCGCCGCCAGCTCCTCGCGCATCCCCGGCACCAGCCAGTCGAAGCCGACCGCGCGTACATGCGCCAGCTGCGCCACCGGAATATGCACCGTCACACCGTCATCGGCCTGGCCGGGCTCGAACTGGTAGGTGAGCGGGAAGGTCAGCTCGCCCTGGCGCCAGCTGTCCGGGAACGCGGTCGGATCCAGCACCGCGGCGTTCTCGTTGACCACCGTCGACGCCGAGAAGTCCAGCAGTGCAGGGTCTTTGCGCTGTGCCCTGCGCCACCAGGTGTCGAAGTGCCGCACCGAGACGATGTCGGCGGGCAGCCGCCGATCGTAGAAGTCGAACAGCACCTGGTCGTCGACGAGGATGTCGCGGCGGCGGGCCCGGTTCTC
Source organism: Nocardia sp. alder85J (assembly GCF_020176955.2). Classification (GTDB taxonomy): domain Bacteria; phylum Actinomycetota; class Actinomycetes; order Mycobacteriales; family Mycobacteriaceae; genus Nocardia. The sequence continues at coordinate 344,440 of NZ_JAIUCZ020000005.1, read as the reverse complement.
CAGATCGGCGACATCCTCGAGCAGATCCCGGTTGCGCTGGAAGAACTCGTGCCTGGTCTGCCATTCGCCCTGGACCAGGGCATGCCGGATGAACAGTTCCCGGGACAGCTCGGCATCGATGCGGCCGAAATCGACCCGGCGTTGCGCGGCCAGCGCAATCCCGTACAGCGTCACCCGCTCGTAGGCCATCGCCGCACCGCGCTTGCTCGACCAATGTGGTTCGGAGTAGGTGCGTTTCACCAGATCACCGGCGAGCCGCTCGGCCCACTCGGGTTCGATGCGCCCGGCCATCCGGCCCCACAGCCGCGAAGTCTCCACCAGCTCGGCCGCCATCACCCACCGCGGCGGTTTCTTGGCCAGCGCCGATCCGGGGAAGATCATGAACTTCGCCCCGCGCGCCCCGAGGAACTCCCGGGTCTCGGCCTCCCGCAACCCGATGTGCGACAGCATGCCCGCCAGCAGCGACTGATGGATGTTCCCGAGATCCCACGGTAGCCCGTCGGAATCCGTTCCCGTCGTGACGGTTTCGGCTGCCGGACCGCGCCCGGAATCCGGCTGCCCGGAACGACCGGCAAGCTGCTGCCCACCGCGCCCGGATCGCTGTTGCCCCGCGCCGCCGGAGTGCGGATTCCCGGCACGCAGCCGCTGTCCGGAACCGCCGGACTGCCGTTGTCCACCCTCGGATTCCCGCTGCCCGCCGCCGGAGTGTCCTGGCCCGGTGCCGCCGGACTGTGTCCCGTCGGACCGCCGTTGCCCAGCGCCACCCGAGTGCGATCGATCGGGACCACCGGACCGGGTATCGCCGGATCGCCGTCTGCCGGAGCCGCTGGACCGCGGTTGATCCGAGCCGCCGGAGTGCCGTTCCCCGGAGCCGCTGGACTGCGACTGCCCCGCATCGCTGTCGCGGTCGCTGCCGCCGTCCCGATCGGACCCGCCGGTGCGCTCCGTCGTCCAGCCGAGCCCGCGGGTGATGGTGCGCAACTGCCCCTGGAGGTCCTGCCATTCCCGGATCCGCAGGTAGTGCAGGAACTCGTCCCGGCACATGCGGCGGAACTGGTTGGACGACAGCGCCTTCCGCTGCTCGGTCAGGTAGTCCCACAGCCGCAGGTGGGCGAGGAAGTCCGAACCCTCGACGAGGAAGCGGGCGTGTTTGGTGTCGGCGGCCTGCTGGAATTCGGCCGGGCGTTCGCGGACGTCCTGGATCGACAGCGCCGCCACGATCACCAGGACCTCGGCCAGGCAGCCGTTGCGGTTGGCCTCCACCAGCATGCGCGCCATCCGCGGATCGACCGGCAGCTGCGACATCTCGCGGCCCACGGCGGTCAGCGACAGCTCGCCTGCCGGTTCCCGGTCGGCGGCGTCGGCGCGGCCCAGTGCGCCCAACTCCTCGAGCAGTCCGATGCCGTCGCGGATGGCACGGCGGTCCGGCGGCTCCACGAACGGGAAGTTCTCGATATCGCCCAGGCCCAGCGCCGTCATCTGGAGGATCACCGCGGCCAGGTTGGTGCGCAGGATCTCCGGTTCGGTGAAGGCCGGGCGCGAGTCGAAATCGTCCTCGGAGTATAGCCGGACGCAGATGCCGTCGGCGACACGGCCGCAGCGGCCGGACCGCTGGCGCGCCGACGCCTGCGAGATCGGCTCGATCGGCAGGCGCTGCACCTTGGTACGCATCGAATACCGGGAGATACGAGCGCTTCCCGGATCCACCACGTAGCGGATGCCCGGCACCGTCAGCGAGGTCTCGGCCACGTTGGTGGCCAGCACCACGCGACGGCCGGTGTGCGGCTCGAAGACCCGGTGCTGTTCGGCGGCCGACAACCGCGCGTACAGCGGCACGACCTCCGTGCGCGGCAGCCGCAGATCCCGCAATGCGTCTGCGGTGTCCCGGATCTCGCGCTCACCGGACAGGAACACCAGCACGTCGCCGTCGCCCTCGGCGAGCAGTTCGGTGACGGCGTCGCCGATGGCGTCGACCGGATCGCGGTCCACCACCCGCGGATCGTCCTCGTCCTCCTCGTCGGAGCGGGCCGAAACCTCCAGGGCCAGTGGCCGATAGCGGATCTCCACCGGATACGAGCGGCCGGATACCTCGACGATCGGCGCGGGCGTGCCGTCGGCGGCGGCGAAATGCCGGGCGAACAGTTCGGGATCGATGGTCGCCGAGGTGATGATCACCTTCAGATCGGGCCGCTTCGGCAGCAACTGCTTCAGGTAGCCGAGCAGGAAGTCGATATTGAGGCTGCGCTCGTGCGCCTCGTCGATGATGATGGTGTCGTAGCGGCGCAGCATCCGGTCGCGCTGGATCTCGGCGAGCAGGATGCCGTCGGTCATCAGCTTCACCAGCGTCCGGTCCGACACCTGATCGGTGAATCGCACCGAATAGCCGACCACGTCACCGAGTTCGGTGCCGAGTTCCTCGGCGATGCGTTCGGCGACGGTGCGCGCGGCCAGCCGCCGCGGCTGGGTGTGGCCGATGACACCGCGGATTCCGCGACCCAGCTCCAGGCAGATCTTGGGGATCTGCGTGGTCTTGCCGGAGCCGGTCTCACCCGCGATCACCACGACCTGATGCGCGGCGACGGCCGCGGCGATGTCGTCGCGGCGGGCGGACACCGGTAACTGTTCGGGATAGCGGATCGCGGGCACCGCCGCGCGGCGGGCCCGGATCCGGCCTTCGGCGGCCGTGATCTCGGCCTCGAGATCGTCGAGATTGCCGCGGGCCTGGTCGAGCCGCTGGCGCAACCGGTGTTCGTCGCGGATCGAGAGATCGGCCAGGCGGGTGCGCAGCTCGCGGGGAATGGCGGCGGTCCTGGTCATTGCACTGTTCAGGGTAGCGAATCGTGATGCGGGGTGACGGACGGCGGTCGGCTACTGCGGTTACCGAACGGTTGCTATCCCGGCGAGAGCCTCGTCGCGGTGCAGGCGATATGTGACGATTTTTCGCATGACCGCTGGCAAAGGAACCCCGTTCTGGATCCGTCTACTCAGAGTTGCCTCACTTTTGCTGGGTATCGTGTCGCTGATTCTCACCCAGGCCCGGACGCTCGCGGAACCGGCTGCCTCGGCGATGCATCGCCTGACCGGGCGCACCCGATTCGGGCACCGCGAGTCGGCCGCCTGATGGCCTCGCCGCGCGCTGTGCGATTGCTCGTGGCGGTGCTGGGCGTCGTCGCGCTCATCCGCGCCTCGGTCGCCCGCACCACGGACCGGGACCGGCCGGACCGGCCCACCCGGCGGACCGGCCCGCCGCCCCCGGCCACCGTCCCGGTGCCCGAACCACGCACGGCCCCAATCGGACTCGCCTCACCGGCACCGGACGGCGAGCCGGCCGCAGGCGTACCCGGGCTCCCCGTCACCGGAAACCCGCCCGGGACGCCGTCCGCTTTCCCGGCATTCCCCGCGATCGCCCACCGGCTGGGACAGGGTGCGCCGGACGCCGGTCCGGCTGTCGCGACGGTCGAGGCCACCGGTGGGAGGCCGGGCCTGGATGGGCCCGCGCCGAACACACCGCTGTGGCAGGTGGCCGGCACCGCCCTCTCGCCGGTCGACACGACGTGGCCCGCGCCAGGCGGGGCCTCGGCGCTGGCCGTATCCGGCGCGCACGACGGGGTCCGGTCGGTGGCCGGTCGTCTCGGATCGCTCGGGACCGCGTCGGACACGGACGACGAGGTGGACATGTTCGCCGAGGTCCTGCGCGACACGCTCGCGAATATGCGCGAAGCCACCGACGGCATGTCCGCAGAGGATCAGGCGATGGTGGCGGAGTGGTCGGCGATCGGGGCGGCCCTGGATGATCCGGTCGAAGCCCGGGCGGCGGAGCGGTCTGTGGCGGGCGCGGCCGTGGCCGGTCCGGTCGAGGACCGGGTGGGGGAGCGGTCGGCGGTGGGTGCGGTCGTGGACGGTTCCGCCGGGGCGCGGGCCGCGATGCCGGTGCACGCCGTGAGCGAGCTCACCGCATCGGCGGGGGGCGACAGCGGCGCGGGGACCACTGCCGGTGGGACCGGGGCCGGGCAGTCCGGAGGGTGGGATGCCGCGGTCGCGGGCCGTCCGGCCGGACCGGCCGAGGTCGGTTCGGGGGCCCGGACCACGCGCGGGGGCGGACTGGTGCGGCCGGCGCGCGGTCCGGCCGACACGGCCGTGCTCGAGGCCGTGGTGTGCGACGATCCGGAGATGGACGGTGCCGGTCCCACGCCCGGATGGGTTCGGTTGCTGCGGATCGGGTTCGCTGTCCTCGGCGTGGTGGCGCTGGCGTGGAGCGGGACGCATCTGTCCGGGCAGCCGCAGGCGGACCACTACAGCTACTTCACCATCCAGTCGAACATCGTGGCGGCGGTGGTGTTGCTGGCCGGTGGCCTGTTCGATCCGCGGGGGCGGATCTGGCAGCGGGTGCGCGGCGCGGTGACGCTGTATCTGCTCATCACCGGCATCGTGTACGCGGTGCTGCTGGCGCATCTGGAGACCGCCGACCACTATCCCTGGGTGAACGACGTGCTGCACCGGGCGATGCCGATCGTGCTGCTGCTGGACTGGGTGGTGGTCCCGGTGGCATTGCGGCTGACCGTGCGGCTGGTGGCGGCGTGGTTGCTGTATCCGGTCGCGTACGGGGCGTATTCGCTGCTGCGCGGGCTGGTGGTGGACTGGTACCCGTATCCGTTCCTGAATCCGGTGCACCAGGGCTACCTGTCGATGTCGCTCGGCCTGATCGTGCTGGTCGGCGTATTCTCGCTGCTGGCGGTCGCCGTCGTCGCCCTCGGTGACCTCGCCGCCCGGCTGCACGGTCCGGCGCCGCGATAGTCGCGGCCGGGTGCGGCGCGGCGAGTCGACACCGGAATACCGGGATACCAAGAGGAGATCGATCGTGGGTGCGTTGTGGCATGGGTTCGCGGACATGGGCGCGGTGGAGCGGGACGGAGCGTTCGTGGTCGCCCGTGGCGAGGGCGCCTACGTCTGGGATGCGGAGGGTAACCGCTACCTGGACGCCACCGGTGGCCTGTGGTTCACCAACGTCGGCCACGGCCGCCGGGAGATCGCCGACGCGGTCGCCGCGCAGCTGTCCACGCTCGCGCACTACTCCAACTTCGGCGATCTGACCGCGCCGCCGACTGTGGAACTCGCGCAGCGCCTGGCGGATCTGGCGCCGGTACCGGGCAGCAAGATCATGTTCACCTCCGGCGGTTCGGATTCCGTCGACACCGCGGCCAAACTGGCCCGGCGCTACTGGGTGGAGCAGGGCCGTCCGGAGAAGACGCTGCTGGTGGGGCGGCGGCTGGCTTATCACGGCATGCATGTGGCGGGGACGGCGCTGGCCGGCATCCCCGCCAACCACGACGGGTACGGCGAGCTGATGCCCGCCGCCCGGACCGTCGACTGGGACCGGGCGGCGGCGCTGTCCGACCTGATCGGCGAGGTCGGCGCCGATCGGATCGCGGCGTTCTTCTGCGAGCCGATCATCGGCGCGGGCGGGGTCTATCTGCCGCCGGAGGGGTATCTGACCGAGGTGCGGAAGGTGTGCCGGGACAACGACATCCTGTTCGTCGCCGACGAGGTGGTGACCGGATTCGGCCGCATCGGCGGTTCCTGGTTCGCCTCCACCCGGTTCGGGCTGGAGCCGGATCTGATGACCACGGCCAAGGGGCTGACCTCCGGTTATCTGCCGATGGGCGCGGTGTTCGCGGCCCCGCACGTGGCGGAGCCGTTCTTCGCCGGCGGCGTGTGGTTCCGGCACGGCTACACCTACGGCGGTCACGCCGGCGCCGCGGCGGCGGCGCTGGCCAACCTCGACATCGTGGAGCGCGAGCATCTGCTCGATGCCAGCAAGAACCTGGAATCGCTGCTGCACGAACACTTCTCGCCGCTGGTGGAGCATCGGCGGGTGTCCGAGGTGCGCAGCGGCCTCGGCGCCGTGGCCGCGGTCCAGCTCGCCGACCCGGCCGAGGGGCCCGCGATGGTGAAGGCCCTGCGCGCACAGGGAGTTTCGGGTCGCGCCGCCGGTCAGGGCGCCTTGCAGATCTCGCCGTCGTTCGTCGCCGGTGAGGAACAGATCGCCGAGATGGCCGCCGCCTTCGCCCGCGCCCTGGGCTGATCGCGGAGTCGCCGCGTTCCGGCCCGGAATCCCGTGCGGGTTGCGGGCCGGCGCGCGTCCTGGTGCGGCAAGGGCAGCGCAGTGGCCGACAGGGGCGGCGGGAAGCGGAATTCCTGTCGGGGGGTGGTGTCACCATGAAAGCCGAGGGCGTGTTCCGGGCATCGTCGCGACCATCGTGACGCCGGTCGGTCACGCGGATGCTCGGTGGCCGGAAGGTGGTGGGGCGTGGGTGCTTTCGCGGGTGAATTCGCCTGGTCGCGGTGGGTGGTGGTGGCGGCTTTCGTGCTCACGGCGGGGCTGGTCCTGACCAGGCTGGCCGCCGCACCGGCGCCGGTCGCCGGAATCTCTGTGGCGCACCCGGTTTCGCGTCCGCGCGACCACGAGTCGGATGCCGCGCATCTGCTGATGTGCCTGGTCATGGTGGCGATGCTGATGTTCCCGATCGCCGCGTCGGCCGCCGCGCAGACGGTGCTCACGGCGATGGTGGCGGTCTTCGCGCTGCTGCTGGCGGTCCGGTTGCCCGAGCGGCACACCCGCGGCCCGGCGGCCCCGGTGGTGTTCGGCTACCACCTGCTGGCGGCGGGGGCCATGCTGTACGCGATGTCGGGCCATCACCATGGTCACCGCGGCCCGGTGGCGCCCCTGCCGGCGCTCGCGGTCCTGTTCCTCGCCGACGCGCTACTGATGTTGCTGCCGGGCACGAGACGCCTACTGAGACACGTCATTGCGCACCCAGCCGGTTCGCTGGCGGGCGTGCCGCACCTGGTGATGGATCTGGGCACCGCCTACATGCTGCTCACGGCCGCACTGGGTTGAGTGTGCGGTGTCAGATCACCACCGGATGGTCGAGGACCACCCGGCCGCCGAGGCGCACCCAGCCGTCGGAATCCCACTCGGTGAACAGCTGGGAGCCGGAGCCCTGGGTGAGGAGCAGGCTGCGGCGGAGCTTCGAGGTGAGGGCGATGGCCGCGGCACCGGTGGCCTCGTCCTCCTGGATTCCGAAGGCGGGCGCGAACATCCGGCTGCGGACGGCACCGCGGCTCTCGTCGGTCCAGCCCCAGACGTAGTGCTGGCCCGCCGGGAAATCGGCCGGGTCCAGCGTGGACAGCAGGTCGAGGCTGTCGAACTGGTGGAATTCGAAGGCGGGCGCCCAGTCCGCGCGGGCGCGGATCCAGGTGACCCCGCCGTCGGGCGGTGAGACCTCGACCGGGCCCGCCGGCACCTCCAGCACCCGCACCGGGGTGCCGCGCTCGACCAGCCACCAGGCGGTGCCGACCGTCGGATGCCCGGCGAAGGGCAGTTCCAGCGTCGGGGTGTAGATGCGCATCCGGGCGCGCTCGTCGATCGGCTCCTCGACCACCACGGTCTCGCTGTAACCGGCCCGGGCCGCCAGCGCCTGATGATCGACATCGACGACATCACCGGCGCGAGCGATGCCGAGCGGGTTGCCGAACCGGCCCGCCGCATCGGTGAACACGCGCACGACCTCGACCTGTGTGCCATCGCTCTCGGGGATGCCCATGACAGTTCAGCGTACCCGCAGCGACGCCGCTCACCGGGCTCCGGACCCGGCCGCGGACACGACGATGCCCCTGCCCGCGCACGGGCAGGGGCATCGCCACGTCGACCGGTCACATCACCCGGGAAACACCCGGTGGCCTGGCCGTCGGGGCGTCAGACGCCCGCGGCGGCCAGCGCCTCGGTGGACTGCACGGCCTGGCCGACACCGGCCACGATCGCGGCCACCCGCAGCGACTCGAAGATCACCTCGCGCGACACGCCCGCTTCGCGGAGTGTGTGCTCGTGGGCCTCCAGGCAGTGCTGGCAGCCGTTGATCGACGACACCGCGAACGACCACAGCTCGAAGTCGGCCTTCTCGACGCCCGGACTGCCGATGATCTGCATGCGCAGGCCCGCCCGCAGATCGTCGTACCGCCCGCCGAGAAACGCCTTGCCTCGGTAGAACACGTTGTTCATACCCATGATCGAGGCGGCGCCGAGGGCGGCGTTGTAGGCCTCCGCCGACAGGGTGTCGGCGGCCTCCGCCGCGATTTCGCGCAGCGTGGTGGCGGAGCGGGTCGCCGCCGCGGCGGCCAGCAAGGTGCCCCACAACTGCTGCTCCGTCAGCACGGTGGTGCGCGCGATGGACGACAGGTTGAGCTTGAGGTCCTTGGCGTACTCCGGCAGCGAATTCTTGAGATTCTCGATGCTCATGGGTCCTCCTGTGTTTAACCGAGATCGGCGGGCTACCGAGATCGGCGGGCTACCGCGACCGGTGACGACTGTCGCGAATCAGACGGCGGCGGAGAGCAGTTCGCCGGCGTTGATGGTCGGGTCGCCCTTCTTCCAGTTGCAGGCGCACAGCTCGTCGGACTGCAACGCGTCGAGCACCCGCAGCACCTCGTCGACGTTGCGGCCCACGGAACCGGCGGTGACCGAGACGAACTGGACGATGTTGTTCGGGTCGACGATGAAGGTGGCGCGGTCGGCGACACCGTCGGAGTTCAGCACGCCGGTGGCGGCGGCCAACTCCCGCTTCAGGTCGGAGACCAGCGGGAAGGGCAGGGTCTTCAGATCCTCGTGCTGGGCCCGCCACTGGAAGTGCACGAACTCGTTGTCGACCGAGGCGCCGAGCACCTGGGCGTCGCGGTCGGCGAACTCGTCGTTCAGCTTGCCGAACGCGGCGATCTCGGTCGGGCAGACGAAGGTGAAGTCCTTCGGGTAGAAGAAGACGATCCGCCACTTGCCCGCGTAGTCGTCACTGGTGACCTGGGTGAAGTAGTCGTCGGGCTGCTGGGCGTTCACCTGGGAGAGGTCGCCACCGATCACCGCGGTCAGGTTGTAGGAGGGGAACTCGTCGCCGATGGTCAGCAGGGGCATGCTTCTGTCCTCGTTTCCTTCGAATGTCGGATCGTGTCGCATCAAGGTCTGTTCGCGGCCGGCTCGCATCGGGATGGTCCGTGCGGAGGCTCACCTGTGATCTTGCCCGGCCATCGGTAAAAGGTAAAGGTGATAAGTTGCACTACACTGATAGGCGTGCCTGATCAGACTTATCAGCCCACCCTGTCACAGCTGCGTGCGTTCGTGGCGATCGCCGAATACCGCCATTTCGGCACGGCCGCCGCACGACTCACTGTGAGCCAGCCCACGTTATCGCAGGCGCTGGCATCGCTGGAAAACGGCCTCGGATTGCAGTTGATCGAACGCAGCACCCGCCGGGTCCTGGTCACCGCGGCGGGGAAACGACTGCTGCCGCAGGCGATGGCGACGCTGGAAGCGGCCGATCGATTCGTGGCGGCCGCGGCCGGCGACGCGCTCGGCGGTCATCTGCGCATGGGCATCATCCCGACGGTTGCCCCCTATGTGCTGCCGAGTCTGTTGCCGGAGTTGCGGCAGCGATTGCCCGCGCTGGTCCCGCATGTGATCGAGGACCAGACCGCCCGGCTGCTGGACGGTCTGCGCAGCGGGGTGCTCGACGTGGCCGTGCTGGCCCTGCCCACCGAGGTCTCCGGCATGGTCGAGATCCCGCTGTACACCGAGGCATTCGTCCTGGTGCTGCCGCGCGGCCACGAACTGGCCTGGCGCACCGACGTCTCCGTGGGGGCGCTGGAGGATCTGCCGCTGCTGCTGCTCGACGAGGGGCACTGCCTGCGGGATCAGACCCTCGACCTGTGCCGGTCCGAGGACGTCCGGCCCGGCACGGTCGGCGACACCCGGGCGGCGTCGCTGGCCACGGTGGTGCAGTGCGTGGCCGGCGGGCTCGGCGTCACGCTGATCCCGGAGATGGCGGTGGGCGCCGAAACCGGTCGCGGCAAACTGGATCTGGCCCGTTTCGCCGACCCGGTCCCCGGTCGCACCCTGGGCCTGGTGTTCCGCGGTTCGACCGCGCGCACCGAGGACTACGAACAGTTGGCGGAGATCATCCGGGCGCAGCGGCCGGTGTGAGCGCGGGCCGGGGTTCGCACTTCATCGAATCCTCATACGAGCGTCCCTAGTGTGGCCGCAGGTCGCACCCGGACGGCCGGAGTTCGCCCCTCGGAAGGCTCACGAGATGACTGTCCCCTCCCCGTCGAGCCGCCGCCCCCGCCGTCCGGGTGTGACCGTCGTCGTCCTCGTGACGGCCGTGCTGGCCGCGGTCATCGGAACCAGGGGCGGCGCGGCCGGTGACCCCACCCCGGATCCGGCGCGCTGGCAACTGGTCTGGCGCGACGAGTTCACCGGCGCGGCCGGTACCCGGCCGGACCCCGGCAACTGGGGTTACGACCTCGGCGGGGAACCGCAGTGGGGTAACCACGAATGGCAGTACTACACCGATCGCCCGGCCAACGTGGCGCTGGACGGCCAGGGCCATCTGGTGATCTCCGCCCGCCGCGAACAGCTGCCGGGCATGACACCGTGCCCGGACGGCCCCTGCGACGTCACCTCCGGCCGGATCACCACCCTCGGCCACTTCGCCCAGACCTACGGGCGCTTCGAGGCGCGCATGAAGATCCCGGCGGGCAAGGGGTTGTGGCCGGCCTTCTGGATGATGGGGACCGCCGACCGCCCGTGGCCGGACAACGGTGAGATCGACGTCATGGAGACCATCGCCGACGATCCGGGCACGGTGTACGGATCCGCCCACGGTCCCGGATTCGCCGATCCGGGCTATTCCCAGGGCCATACCGGCAGCGCCCGGCTCGCCGACGACTTCCACACCTACGCGGTGGAGTGGGGTCCCGACCGGATCGACTGGTTCCTCGACGACACGCTCTACTACTCACTCGGCCGATCCCAGCTGAAACCTGAGCACACCTGGGTGTTCGACCAGCCCTTCCACCTGCTGCTCAATCTCGCGGTGGGCGGCGGCTGGCCCGGTCCGCCCGCCAGTGACACGGCCTTCCCGGCGGATCTGCTCGTCGACTACGTGCGGGTGTACCGGGCGGCCGGGCGCTGACGGCGGGAAGGGCAGGACCGTCGCGGTCGGGGGTATGGTGGCGTCGGCGAAATCCTGATTCGCGACTCGACCAGCCGGAGTGCGCGTTCCGGTGGGTGGCGTTCCGGGAGCCGGAGCATCGGATGGAGTAGGCGGCGTGCGGATTCATCACCTCAACTGCGGCAGCATGGCACTGGGTATGGTCGACCACTGCCTGTTGATCGAGACGAAAGCCGGTCTGGTGCTGGTGGATACCGGCTACGGGCTGGGCTGTGTGCGGCAGCCGGGTCGCATGGTGGGTCCGAGCCGGTTCCTGCTCGGGGCCAGGCTCGCCGAGCACGAGACCGCCTACCGGCAGATCCAGGGGCTGGGCTACGACCCGGCCGACGTGCGCCACATCGTGCTCACCCACCTCGATTTCGACCACGCCGGCGGATTGTCCGACTTCCCGGACGCGGTCGTGCACATCCACGGCCCGGAGTTCCGGGCGGCGATGGCCGGGCGCACCGCGGCCGAGCGGCTGCGCTACCGCGCCGCGCAGTGGTCGCACGGGCCGCGCTGGATGGTCAACGAGGTCGAGGGCGAGGCGGAGTGGTTCGGTTTCCGGGCCGTGCGCGACCTGCCCGGACTGGCGCCGGAGATCCTGGTGGTCCCGCTGCCCGGCCACACCCGCGGCCATATCGGGGTCGCGGTGGACACCGGCCGGGGCTGGCTGCTGCACGCGGGGGATTCCTACTACGTCGGCAGCGAGGTCGATCCGGCGCAGCCGCGGACGCCGCTGCTGTGGCGGGTGGCCGAACTGGGTTCCACGGTGACCGGGCCGTCCTTCCGCGACAACCGCCGCCGCCTGGTCGAATTGCAGCGTGCGCACGGCGGGGAGGTCACCGTGTTCAGCTCGCACGATCCGAAGGCGTTCCAGCGGCTGGCTGGCGTGGCGGTCCGGCCGGCGGGATAGACGACACGCCGTGTCCACCGGTTCGGCGCGCGCCGATCGGCGCCGCGGGATGGTTCGATGGATCGATGCACGACTACGGGGCCGCCCCGGGTGCCGGGGATGCCGAAGCCAGCGAACCGGTCGACGACGACCAGCCGCATCCGGCGTTTCCCCGTTCGAATTCCGCCGGTGACGAGCTGTTCGCTTACGGCACACTGCAATTCGCGCCGGTGCTGGAGGCGCTGCTGGGCCGGGTCCCGCCGTTGCGGCTGGGCGTCACGAAGGGCTGGCGGGTGGCCGCGCTGCCCGATCGGGTGTATCCGGGGCTGATCCCGGATTCCGAACGCATCGCGGTGGGCATCGTCGTCGCCGGTCTGACCCGCGCCGAATGGGAGATTCTCGACCGGTTCGAGGACGCCGAATACGATCTGCGGCCGATCCGGCTCGTGCGGCCCGCCGCGGCGCCGGGCACGCACCGGGCCGATCCGGGATCCGGCGCTGCGGTGGTCGCGGCGTACGTGTGGACCGCGGCGGTGACCGCCGACGACTGGTATCCGGAGGTGTTCGCGCGGCAGCGACTGGCCGAGTACGCGCAGCGCTGCGAGCGGTGGCGCGAGCGGGGGATGCCGGCGGACGGCTGGTGAGTTGCCGGGGCCGTCCGGTGGCTCGCACTCTGCACCGTCGATGCACGATACCAAACTGCCAAATTGGGCATAATGCTCAAATTGCCGCTTATCTCTTGTTCACCTGACTTATTCGGTCCAGCATGTTGTCATCGAAATGCTCAGTGATTCCCGGCGCTCGCCAGCGCCCGACGGACGGGTGGCACGATGACCGAACTCGCAGACCGCGGCGCGGACCCCGTGCTCTCGGCGCCCTACGATCCGGCCGACCGATTCCGGGCCGGGGGCGGGCCCGCCGTCCTGACCGGGGTGCAGGCGATCGCGCGGTTGCTGGTGGAGCAGCATGCCCGGGACCGGCGGGCCGGACGGCGGGTGGGCACGTTCGTCTCCGGTTACCAGGGTTCGCCGCTGGCCGGGGTGGACAAGCTGCTGGCCGGCATGCCCGAGGTGCTGGCCGCGCACGACGTGCGTGTCGTACCGGGGCTCAACGAGGAATTGGCGCTGACCGCGGTATGGGGCAGTCAGGCCGCACTGCCGCGGACCGGCGCCGCCTACGACGGTGTGGTGGGCGTCTGGTACGGCAAGGGGCCCGGACTGGACCGGGCCACCGACGCCCTGCGGCATGCCAACATGTACGGCGTCGACCCGCGCGGCGGCGTCCTGCTGCTCGTCGGCGACGACCCGGCGGCGAAATCGTCGACGGTGCCGGCCGTGTCGGAACGATCGCTGGCGGCGATGAACATCCCGGTGTTGTTCCCGCGCAACGCCCGCGAGATCGTCACCCTCGGCCTGCACGGGGTGGCGCTGTCGCGGGCCTCCGGATGCCTCGTCGCGCTGAAGATCGTGGCCGATGTCGCCGACGGGGCCTGGACCGTGCCCGCGGCGTTCGCCGGCCCGGATCCGGTGACGCCCGAAATAGTCTGGGAGGGGCGGCCTTTCGTCTACCGGCAACGACCGATGGGGGCGCCCGCGGACAGTCTGCCCGCGGAGGCGGACCTGTACGGGCCGCGGCGGCGCATGGTGGAGGAGTACGCGGCCCGCAACGGCCTGGACGTCATCGAGGTGAATCCGCCGCACGCGCGGATCGGAATCGCCGCTGCCGGAACCTGTTTCGACTCGGTGCGGCAGGCGCTGGCCGACCTCGGGGCCGACGACGCCGCGCTGTACCGGGCCGGGGTGCGGCTGTTGCGGATCGGAATGCCGTATCCGCTGTCGCCGCAACGGATCCGGGAATTCGCCGCGGGCCTGTCCGAACTGGTGGTGGTGGAGGACAAGACCGCCTTCGTGCAGACCGGGATCGCCGAGATCCTCTACGGCGGGGTGGATGTCCCGCGCCTGCTCGGCAAGGTCGACGCCGCCGGGCGGCCGCTGTTCCCGGCCGACGGTGAGCTGACCGCCGGGCGGATCGCCGCTCCGCTGCGCCGCGTGCTCGGGGACCGGCTGGAGCTGAGAAGACCGCTGCCGCAACCGTTGTCGCTGGAGCCGTTACCGGTGTCGCGCACCCCGTACTTCTGTAGCGGCTGCCCGCACAACCGCTCCACCGCGGTACCCGAGGGCTCCCTGGCCGGCGGCGGCATCGGCTGCCACACCCTGGTGATGGTCTCCGACCGGGCCGACAGCCGGGTCACCGGGCTCACCCAGATGGGCGGCGAGGGCGCGCAGTGGATCGGCCGGGCGCCGTTCACCGACGTGCCCCACATGTTCCAGAACATCGGCGACGGAACGTATTTCCACTCCGGGCAGCTGGCGGTGCAGGCCTGTGTGGCCGCCGGGGTGAACATCACCTTCAAACTGCTGCACAACGACGTGGTGGCGATGACCGGCGCCCAGCCGGCCGCCGGCGCGCTGACGGTCCCGCGGCTGACCCACAAGCTGGCGATCGAGGGCGTCCGGCGGATCATCGTCTGCGCCGACGAACCGCAGCGTTACCAGCGCGGCGAGCTGGCGCCGGGAACGCTGCTGTGGCACCGGGACCGGCTCGACGAGGCACAGCGGCTGCTGCGCGAGGTGACCGGGGTGACGGTGCTGATCTACGACCAGCACTGCGCCAACGACGCCCGGCGGCAACGGAAACGGGGCACCCTGCCGGTCCGGCGCACCCGGGTGGTGATCAACGAGGCCGTCTGCGAGGGGTGCGGGGATTGCGGCGTGCAGAGCAACTGCCTGTCGGTGCAGCCCGTGGACACCGAATTCGGGCGCAAGACCCGCATCGACCAGACCTCCTGCAACACCGATTACAGCTGCCTGGCCGGTGACTGCCCGTCGTTCGTGACGGTGGACCTGCCCGCTGCCGATCCGGCGGAGGCAGCCGAGCGGACGGGTGCGCGCGTGCGGGTGCGACCGCTGCCCGAACCACCGGAGGTTCCCGAGATCACCTCGGCACCGCCGACCGGCACGCGCAACATCCTGCTCGCCGGGATCGGCGGCACCGGGATCGTCACCGTGAACCAGGTGCTGGCGACGGCCGCCGCCCGCGCCGGATACCAGGTGGCGGGGCTCGACCAGACCGGTATGGGGCAGAAGGCCGGTCCGGTGATCTCGCACCTGCGGTTCTCGGCGGGAGCGCTGGAACCGGCCAACCGGCTCACGCCCGGCCGTGCCGACTGCATCCTGGCCTTCGACCTGCTCACCGCGACCGACGCCGCGCGGGCGGCCTACGGGTCGCCCGAGGTCACGGTGTCGATCGCGGGCACCAGCGTCACCCCCACCGGCGCGATGGTCTACGACCGGTCGGTGGCTCATCCCGACACCGGCGCACTGTTGCGGCGGCTGGAACAGGTTTCGCGCTCGGTGTGGAGCGTCGACGCGCTCGCGGCCACCGAGGCGCTGTCCGGCAGCACCACGGCGGCCAACTTCCTGCTGGTCGGCGCGGCGTATCAGACCGGCGGCCTGGGTCTGCCGGCCGCGGCGATCGAGGACGCCATCGAGCTGAACGGGGTTGCGGTGGCCGCCAATCTCGCGGCCTTCCGCTGGGGCCGGGTCGCGGTGGCCCGTCCGGACGACTTCGCCGCGGCGATCGCGGCGCCGGTGCGGCCCGGCGCTCCGGCGCTTCCGCCGGAGCTCGCCGCCGAGCTGGCCGCCACCGGGGAGACCCGGCGGGTGGCCGAACTGCGGGCCGCCGAACTGGTCGGATACCAGAACGCGCACGTCGCCCGCGAGTATCTCCGGATTGTGCAGCGGGCGTGGGCGGCCGAGCGCGCGGTCACCGAGCGCACCGACTTCAGCGAGCAGGTGGCGCGGGGCCTCTACAAGTTCACCGCCTACAAGGACGAGTACGAGGTGGCCCGCCGCCTCACCGATCCGGCCTTCCTCGACGAGATCGCCGCGCGGTTCCCCGGCGGCACGGCCCTCACCTACCGGCTGCATCCGCCGGTCCTGCGGGCGCTCGGGCGGCGCACGAAGATCGGCCTCGGTCCGCGCGGTCACCTCGCGCTGCGCCTGCTCGCCAAGGGAAAATGGTTGCGTGGCACCGGATTCGACCCGTTCGGCTACGCCCGGGTGCGGCGCGTCGAGCGCTGCCTGCTCGCCCATTACACCGAGACGGTGGCGGAGCTGATCACCACCCTGGCGACGGACTACGACCGGGCGGTGGCCATCGCCGCACTGCCGGATGTGGTGCGCGGCTACGAGGACCTGAAGCTCGCGACCCTGGCAACCTATCGGGATCGCCTGCGGGAGTGGGGCATCGAGCCGCCGCAGTTGCCCTGAGCGGACCGGTCAGCGGCGGCCGGACCGCTCGGTGACGGTGCACGGGCCGTCGTGACGGATCTGTACCCGCAGCCGTTTCGCCTCACAGGTGTTGCGGTAGTCGATGCCGTCGGCGCCGCACACCGGGGCGTAACGGGACGGGCAACTCGGCGCCGCGCGGAATGGCGTGGGTGGAGCGCCCACGGTGGGCGCCGCGGTCAGTACGGTCAGCACCGCCGCCACGACGAGGGCGGGGAGCACAGCCACCAGCAGACGAGCCGAGCGCATGCGATCGTCCTTTCCGGACCGGGATGAGGAGGATGCAACGACAACCGTGGAACGGCTACAGCATATCGGCAGCAAACCTCTTCCGGTCCGGAATCGTCGGGCCGGATCAGCCGTCGACCGCGACCTCCCAACGGCCCCGGCCACGCAACCGTGCACACAGCCGCCGGGTCGGGACGTGCAGGTGCAGCGCGAGGACGTGGGCGTGCGGCAGCCCGGCGGCCAGCGGGGCCCAGGTGTCGCCGCCGTCCGCGGTCGTCCAGACTCCCAGCCAGCCGGCGACCCAGGCCCGCTCCGGATCGGCGGGATCCAGGGTGATCGCGGTCAGCGGCAGCCGGGGCAGGGCGCCGGAGCGGTCCTTCCAGGTACTGCCACCGTCCTCGGACCGGAACACCGTGCCGTCACCGGCGGTGCCGTGGACCACCCAGATCCGGGCATCGTCGGCGGCATGGACCGCGATGTCGGCGACGGCGGCGCCCGCGCGCGGCACACGCGTCGGGCGCAGCGGAAGCCAGCGCTGGTTCACCCATGCGGTGTGCAGGACGCGTCCGTCGCGTAGTCCGGCCAGGACCCGGTGCGGGTCCGGAACCGCCAGGCCGGTGACACAGCCCGGACCCGGGACCGGCAGACGGTCCCAGTGATCGCCGTCGTCGCGCGAAATATGCAGCGCGCCACCGCCGATCGCGAGCGTGTGCCCGGTGGCGCGCAGTGGTGGCCGCCACGGCCACGCTGCACCGCGGTTGTCGGCCGAGTGAATGCGGGGTGTGCTGGGTGCCGGGCCGTGATGATTCTCGTCGCCGGCCGGGCGGTGGTTGCTTTCGTTGCGGGCCGGGCCGATTGCGGTGTTGTTGTTGTCGCTCGGGTGGCCGCCATGGTCGTCATCGGCTGGGTAAAGGTCGTATTCGGCGTTTGTCGCGGTGCCGTCGCTGTTCCGGATCGGGTAGGTGCGGTCGGCGGTGTGCGCGTCGTCGATCGGATGGCGGCGGCTCCCGCTGTGGGCTGTGCGGTCGTCGGCGACGGGTTGATGGGCCGTATGCGCGGCGCGGTGGGTTCGGGTATCGGCTTCGGTGCGGCCGGGTGTGGGATCCGGCTCGACGGGATGGCATGCCGGGGCACCGAATTCGGTGTTCTTCGGGCCGTGGCAGTGGTGCCAGGTGATGCCGCGATCCGGGCTGCGGTGCAGGCCGCTGTCGCCGCCGAGGTAGAGGGTGTCCGGGGTTGTGGGGTCGGTGGCGAGGGTGTGGTGCGCGCCGGGGACCGGGGTGTCGGCCGGGCTTCCGGTGAGAGCTCGCCAGGTCCATCCGGAGGGACCGCGGTCGCCTCGGTGCAGGCCGATCGAGCCCGCGTAGATCCGGCCGGGATCGTCGGGGGCGACGGTGAGCAACCAGCTGTAGGGCGCTTGTGTGGTGTCCACGCCGGGCGGGACCTGCTCGGCGGTCCAGACCGCTCCGGTGCGCCGCCACAGGTAGGCGGTGGGGGCGCCGTCGGCGTCGTACGGGGCGCCGGCGCCCCAGGCGTAGGCGACCGCCGGATCCGCCGGTGCGACTGCCACTGCCAGGCGGATGAACGGGGTGGGGGCACCCGGCAACGGTGTGGCGAGGAATGTGGTGCCGCTGTCGGTGGAACGCCACAGTCCGTCCGCGCTCGCCGCCAGGACCTCACCCGCGCCGAGTGCCACCGTCCAGGTGCGGACGGTGCGTCGCGCGGTCCAAGTGGCGCCGCCGTCGCTGGAGGTGGACAGGCCGCCGGTGGTGGCGGCGTAGAGGCGGAGGCTCGACGCGGGGTCCACCGCCAGGGCGAAGAAGCCTTGGCCGAGAAAGGGTTCCACACAGCGCGTGGTCCAGGTGGCACCGCCGTCCGTGGAGGCCAGCAGCCCGGTGCCGAGGAACCATCGATGGTCGCCCTCGCCGGTGCCGCAGTAGACCGTCCGCGGCGACCGGGGATCGAAGGCCAGCGCGCCGACGGCCGGCGCGGGGACCCGGCCCGGGCGTGCCGTCCAGGTGTCGCCGCGGTCGTGGCTCTCCCGGATCTCACCGTCGCCGGTTCCGGCCAGCAGATGCGCCGGATCCGACGGATCGAGCGCCAGCGCGGATACCCGCCCGTCGGCGTTCTCGACCGGACACGCGCAGTCGGAGCTGCCGGGCACGAATCCGGCCGTGCCGCTGCCGATCACGGCGTGCGAGGGCACGCCGATGATGTCCGGCGCCGCGCTGACCGAATTCGGGCTGCTGCCGGTATTCGACACCGGCTGCCATCGAGCCGGCGTCGACGCCGGTAGGGCTGCGGCGGCGAGGATCTCGCGGGCGATGGTGGTGGCGCCGGTGTCCGGTCCGGCGGCGTGCAGTGGCGGCAGCGGCACCCGGCCGGCGGCGCGCTCGGCGAACAGACCCAACTGGCCCGGTCCGACCGCGGCGTGGACGGCCGCGGCGGCCGCCGATTCGTAGCCGGCGTCGCCGAGCAGGCTCAGCAGGTGCAGCAGCGGTGCGCCACCCGGTAGCCGCACTCCGTCGGTGCCGGGGGAGTTGTCGTCGGGATCGTCCACGTCGGCCATAGTTGTCACCGTCCGCTGTCGGTTCGTCGCCTGCCACCCTCCCGGGTACTCGACCGCACCGCGGCGGTCGTCGCGGGCCGACCGCCCCGCGACGACCTGCGGCACCGGGCCGGCCTCGCCCGCCGAAACAGGTGAACCCCACTGCGGCAACGGGATTCGTGCACGAAACGACGGTGTGGACGAGCCGCCGGAGACCGCCGCCCCACCCGGAACGGGCCGGCGACCCCCCTTCGAACCGGGTCACGCTGGCGCGGCGCCCTGTTCGGCACCGCGATGCTCAGAAGCGTAGACCGCGGGCGCCACCGGCGTCCGGCGAATCCGAGGCATCCGGCCGGTCAGAGTTGCTCCGCGGTCACCTGCAATCGCAGGTGTACGTCGGCCCACTGCTCCAGAGCGGTGACCCCGGTCGCCGCCCGCAGCGCCGGGCACAGCCGATCGACCGCCTCCGCGGCCGCCGCCAGTCCCGCCCGGCGCAGTACCGCGGCGGTCGAGGCGGCCCGCTCGAACCAACTCGGCGGCAGGTGCCGTACCCCGCGATGCACGACCTCCGCCGTCAGCGCGAGACCAGCGCTCACCGCGTCGGCCAGCGGATCCGGCGGGACCGCGATACTCTCCGGCACCCACGTCGATTCCCCGGCGGCGAAACACGGGACGACGACCGATTCGCCCGCGACGACCGCGGTGGGCTCGACGACGAGCAGCCCGCCGCGGCGTTCGATCCGGCCGGCCAGATAGCGGACCGGTCCCGGATCGCCGGCGAGGGCACGAGCGAGGGCGTCGAGTGCGCCGGGCGCGATCGCGCTGTGCGAGAACGTGATCCGGGCGGTGCCGGCCGGGCCGCGCAACCGCGCCACCAACCGCTGCTCGCCGGGCAGATAGTGCAGATCGTCGACGGTCTCCACGATCATCGCCCGCACCGACGCGCCGTGCACCCGTGGCCGGATCGGCGCCGGCGGCAGCGCGGCCAGCCGGGCCGACTCCGCTGCCAGATCGCCCACCAGCAGTTCCGGTGGCAGCGCATCCCAGGCGCCGGTCGACGGCAGCACCGAGGTGCGGGCCACTCGCGAATTCGCCAGTCGCACCCGCCGATTCGCGGACCGGACCGCGCTCTCGGTCACCACGTGCCCGGCCGCCAGTTCGGTGAACCGCACCGAGCCCGTGCGCCGCGCCCCCAATTCGGCGGCCTGCGGCGCGGTCGCGCCGGATTCGACGGTGACCGCGCGCACGGCGGTGAGCACCAGGCGAGCCTCCGGATGCGCGAGATACACCTCGACCCCGCGGTTCTCGTCGTCGCCGTACGCCCGCGCGCCCAGCCCGGTCAGCCGCAGATGCCGCAGCGGTGTCTCGGCCGCCTCCTCGGTACCCAGCGCCGACACCGGATCCACGACCGCGGCCCGGCGGCGTGCCACCAATTCGGCCACCAGCGCCGCGGTCCGCAACGGATCGTGGCGAGCGTTGCGCTCCCGATAGGCGGACAGCTGATCCAGCAGTTCGTCCAGCGCGTCGAACGGCCACCGCGCCCGCGCCCGATCCAGCTCTCGCCGCGCGGCCGCGAACACCCCCGGCAGTCCGGTGCCGGCATGCGCCACGCCGTCGTCGAGGAGATCGGCCAGCGGCACACTCACCGCGGCCGCCGCGGTGACGGCCGGTGTGGCGTCACCCGGTTCACCGACGGTCACCGCCATCTCACCCGCGTCCGGATCGGTGGTGTCGGCCACCCGGAACGC
The DNA here is from genome assembly GCF_020176955.2 of Nocardia sp. alder85J. GTDB lineage: Bacteria > Actinomycetota > Actinomycetes > Mycobacteriales > Mycobacteriaceae > Nocardia. The sequence goes on along the minus strand of NZ_JAIUCZ020000005.1, from coordinate 323,636 downwards.
CCACACCGCCAGGGCGATCGCCTCGGTCCGGGCGCCTCGCGCGGCATCGGCGCGGGCATAGCCGAGATCACCCGGCACCAGGAAACGCACTGTCACCGACGGTAATTCGACCGACGGCACGGGGTCCGCCGCCGTCGCCCGCCGTACCGTGGCACGATAGCCGGCCCGCCGCGCCCGCACGGCGGCCGCGAATCCCCGCGCACCGAGCCGCTGCCGCATTTCCTCGTCGCCGAACTGCCCGGGCGACCACCGCGTCGGCTCGCTCGCCGCGCCCTCGACATCGACGGCCGAGCGGGGATCGCCTGCCCGGGTCGCATCGCTGCCGGTCGCGTCCGGCCGATCGCCCGGTCGCGACCCGGCCGCCGCTCGATCGGAAGTCGAGTCGGTTCCACCGGCCGCGCCGGATTCCGCGACGGTTCCTGCCGCGCCTGGCGAGGCGGCGCGTGGCTCGGCCCGGTCGATCATCGGGCGGGCGGCACGCGGTCCCGGATCGGCTGCACCGGGCCGGTTCGGAACGGCTCTGGTGGGGCGGTCCGATGGCACGGTATTGCCGGTGCCGGTCGGCGTATGGGCCTGGTCGGAGTGGACGATCGGTGCTTCGGCCGTGTCGGGGTGGCCGGGTGGTAGCGGGGTACCGCCGCCGTGCATGGCCGGGACGGCGCTGTCGCCGGCTCGGTCCGATGCCGGGGCCACAGGGATCGACATCGATTGCCGCGCTCGGCCACTGGCGGGTGTGCCGGCCTCGTCACCCGCCGGGCGCTGCGAGAGGAGGGCGTCGGCTGCGGTGTTCGCTTGCGGTGCAGTGCTGTTCGTGACGAGGGGCTTTGCCGAGCGGACGCCGGGGGCCGTGGCCGCCGGGTGGCCGCCGGCGGCTGCGTCGCCGGGGGAGCCTGCGTCGCCGGGGGAGGCCGGTGGCAGGTCGCCGGTGGGTGGCCGGTCCCGGTACGCCATGACCGTCGCGACGCGGTGGCGGCAGGTGGTGGTGGCGCCGCAGGAGCAGGGGGCGGCATCGACGGTGACGCCCCGGGGCAGCGTGGTGCGGACGCCGTCGGCGAAAACAGCCGTGACGGTGCCGTCCGGGGACTCGTCGAGTTGTGGTGGGGCGGCGGCATTCTCCTTCAGGGCGCGTTTGACGATGCCGCGATTGGCCAGGGTGATGAGGGCGTCGTCGGTGAGGGCCAGCAGGTCCGTTCGCATCGGGTCACCCGATCGTTTCGGCGACGAAGGTGGCCAGTTCGCCGGGGGTCATCGCGCCGACATGGACGCCGACATCGGCCAGGCGCTGCCCCAGCGCGCGGTCGAACACCGGGTCGGCATGCTCGTCGAGGGCGGCCAGGCCCAGGACGACGGTGCCCTCGGCGACCAGGCCGGCGGCGGTGCGCACCAGCCAGGCCGCATCACCGCCCTCGTAGAAATCGCTGATCACGGCGATGATCGCGCGGCGGGGCCGCGTCACCAGCCGGGCGGCGTAGGCGAGGGCGCGGGCGATATCGGTACCACCGCCGAGCTGTACCCCCATCAGCAACTCGACCGGATCGTCGACGTCACCGGTCAGATCCACCACCTGCGTGTCGAAGGCCAGCAGGTGGGTACTGATCCCCGGCAGGCCCCACAGGCAGGCGGCGGTCACCGCGGAGTGGATCACCGAGTTCACCATCGATCCGGACTGGTCCACCACCAGGATCACCTGCCAGCGATCGAGGTGGCGGCGGGTCCGGGAGTGGAAGTGGGCCGTCTCGATGTACAGCCGCCGTTCCGCCGGTCGATAGTGGGACAGGTTGGTGCGCACCGTCTTCGGGAAGTCGAAGTCGGCGGCGCGCGGGATGCGGCCGGGGCGGCGGGAACGGGTGCCGAGGAAACTGGCGCGAATCTCGGTGGCCAGCTTCGCCATCAGATCGCGGACCACCTGTTCCACGATCCGGCGGGCCTGCCGCAGGATCTCGGGATTCATCAGATGTTTGGTGCGCAGGACCGCTGCCAGCAGATCCGCATTCGGTTCCAGCCGCTGGAGTACCTCCGGATCGGTCACCACCTCGTGCAGGCCGAAGCGTTGCACCGCATCCCGCTCCAGGCGCTCGATGGTGTCCTTGGGGAACAGCCGGTGGATGTCGTCGAGCCAGTCGACCGCACGCACCACCGAGGCCTCGCTGCCACCGGTGCGGCGGATGCCGCGGCGGTCCAGATCGCCGTCGCGTTCGTACAACCAGTCCAGTGCCGCGTCCTGGGCGGCGGCGTCACCGTCGAGACCGCCCGCGGCGACCGCCGCGCCGGCCGCGCCGAGGATCAGCCGCCAGCGTTCCAGGGTCGGATCGAGTTCAGTCATCCACGCTCCCTGCGGAATTCGGCGCCAATGCGTAGGCGGTGAGCAACCGGTCCGCCCGTTCTTCGATCGCCGCGGCCCGGGCCAATTGTTCCGGCGCGGCGGAGGTCCGCAGGAGACTCGTCCCGGAACCTGCCAGCCCTCGCCGGGCCAGCAGTCGTTGCGCGAGTTCGGCCCGTTCACGCGGCGGGAACCAGGCGAAGGCCAGCCGCAGCGCGGGGAGCGCGGCCAGGAAATCCTCGGCGCCGAAGCGGTCGACCAACTCGTCCAGCACCGCGAGCACCGGCAGATCGGTACTTCCGTTCTCCAGCACCGTGTCCCGGGCCAGGGCGAACAGGCCGGCGAGGAAATCGCCGAGTTGCCGCGGTACCGCCGCGGAGCGGACCGCGGCCGCCACGGTGTCGGCGGTGCCCGCACCGAGCGCGGTGACCAGCCCGAGCGCGGCCCCGCGCAACGCCGGCGGCCGGTCGGCGGCCGTGCATCGCCGGAACACCCCCACCAGATCGGCGCGGTCGACAGCGAGGGCCGGTGCGGCATGCAGGGCGGCGTCACGCACCGCCACGATCGCGCGCAGCAACCCCTCGTCGGCGGGTCCGGGCCCGCCGCGCAGGCCCTCCACCAGCCAGAGCAGCCGCCGGACGGTGATGTCCGCGAGCGTGCCGAGCGCTGCCGAGCCCGCGGCCGCGAACAGCCGGTCGTGCCGCCACAGTTCGAGGATCACGGTGAGCAGGGTGCCGAGACCCGCTGTGTCCGAGGCGGATCCGATCAGCCCGCGGACGGTGCCGACGATCCTCGCGGTCAGCTCCGGCAATCCGCACAGTGCCGCGTCGAACAGCACCCCGGCCAGCGCGCCGGGATCGCTGCCCGCGGCCCCGAAGCGATCCACCAGGGCCGCCGCGGCCGCCTCGGCGCAGGTCGCCCCGTACGAACCTGCCTCGATCAGGGCAGGCAACCGCAACGGCGAATCCTGGATCGACCACCGCTCGGTCAGCGCCCCTCGCTGCGGCGACGGCCCGCTGCGCCGCTCGAATCCGGGGATGCCCAGGATCCGCAGCCGATGCAGCACCCGCGCCGAATCCAGGCCCGGCGCGGCGGCCAGATCGATGGTGACCTCGCCTTCGGGTATCCCGCAGCGCACGAGCTCGGCGGCGGCATCGTGAACCAGCGGCGGATGCTGTGTGTCCCGATGCAATCGGCCGACCGTATCGCCCGACAACGCCGCCACCATCTCGACCACGATCGGATCGGTCCCGGCCCGCAGTTGCCCCCGCCCGGTCCACGGCAGCGGCCGATCCAGCGCCTCGGTGATCAACGCCCCCGCCAGCCCGTCGAGAGTGTCCGTGCGCGACGGTGATTCGTGCCCGCGCAACCGGGCCAGCCCGAGCGCGAGCGTGCGCGCACCGATCAGATCGGCCGTCGACACCGCCTGCCGCCGCGCCCGCAACCGCCCCACCACGGCCGCGACCAGCCCCTCCGCGGCCGCCGCCGTCCCTTCGTGCCAGACCTGCTGGTAATAGGCAGGCGAGGGCATCCCGGCCTGATATCCGCCGAACGCGTCCAACCGCCGGAACCCGAACGGCACCAGATAACTACCGCCGACCGCGCCCTCCGGAAATCGCGGCACCTCCGGCCACGGCACCCCCGCCGAGGTCTCACCGGTCGCGTCACCCACACCGCCCTCGGCCGGGCTCCCGCCGGCAACGCTGGCAAAACTACTGGTGGCCGACATCGCGGGGGCAGCGCTCGCAGCAGCGCCGGTGGCCGGCATCGCGGGGGCAGTGGACCGCTCGAGCGTGGCGCGGAGGCGGCGGACCAGGGCGGGGCGGTGGAAGCCGCCGGTGACCACGACGATGGGGGACGGTGGTCCGGGGCGGTGGGTGACGTCGGCGACGGCGACCGATACCCAGCGGGCCATGTACTCCTCCCGGGCCGTATCGCCCGCACCGGCCTCGTCGTTGCCGCGCACCAGGTCGAAGTAGGCGGCCAGGCGCTCGGCGAGTACGGCGTTGCCGGTGGTGGCGGAGTCGATCTCGAACAGGTGGTCCCACAGTGTGTCGATGTTGTCGACCGCGAATTCCCGGCACAGCCGGGTGACGGCCGATTCGTAGCGGCGTTCGGTGTCGGAGAACCGGTTCTCGGTGTCGGCGAAGGCCGGATGCCAGGCGGGCAGGTCGATGAACCGCACCTCGGCACCGGCGGCCCGGCCCTCGGTGAGGGCGAGCCATTCCGGCGAGTAGTCGCACAGCGGCGCCCAGGACCGGTGCCGGACATGGTGGTCGCGGTAACCGGTGTAGATCGCGATCGGCAGATCGTGGCCGAGCAGCAGTTCGTCCAGCCGGTCGTTCATATCGGCGGGACCCTCGATCAGCACGTGGGCCGGGCGCCGGGCCCGGATGGTGTCGCGCACCAGCCGGGCGCAGGCCGGGCTGTGGTGGCGGACGCCGAGGAACGTGATCGGCGGATCGGCGGAGGCGGCGGGATCGGTCACGGCTCAGCCCGGCAGCTGGAATCGCGCGTCGTGCAACGCCTTCCACGCGCGGCCGGATTTCCGCGGCACCTGCTGCTCCAGGTAGCGGCGGACCCGGGCCAGATCGTCGGGGTCGTCCTTGGCGGCGGTGCCCGCCAGACAGTGCACGATATCGGCGGCATCGCCCGCCTCACCGCGCAGATACCAGCCGCGCAGCCCGACGGCGTGCGCCACCGACACGGCCTCGGCGGTACTCAGCACGGCCGACATCCGGTCCAGCGGATCACCGGCGACGGTACTGCCGGAACGCAATTCGCGGAAGGTGGTGACCAGGACCTCCAGCACATCGCGCGGCGGCGCCTGCGGTACGCCCGACCGGCGCAGCAGGGTCTCCGCCTCGGCCTGCACCAGCGCCAACTCGGCCGTCAGATCCGGAATGGGGAAGACGGTCTCGAAATTGAAGCGCCGCTTCAACGCCGCGCTCATCTCGTTGACGCCGCGGTCCCGGGTGTTGGCCGTGGCGATCACGTTGAAACCCTCGACGGCGTAGACCATCTCGCCGAGTTCGGGCACCGCCAGCACCCGATCCGACAACAGCGACAGAATCGAGTCCTGGACCTCCAGCGGGCACCGGGTGATCTCCTCGAAACGCACGATCTTCCCGTCCCGCATCCCGCGCAGCATCGGCGCCGGCACCAGTGATCGCTGCGACGGGCCCTCCGATACCAGCAGCGCGTAGTTCCAGCCGTATCGGATCTGGTCCTCGGTGGTTGCGGCCCCGCCCTGCACGGTCAGGCCGGAATCGCCCGACACCGCGGCGGCGAGCAACTCCGACAGCAGCGACTTCGCCGTGCCGGGCTCACCGGTCAGCAGCAGGCCCCGGGTGGTGGCGAGGGTGACCAGCGCGCGGTCGACCAGCGATACGTCGCCGACGAATTTCCTTGCCACACCCAGCTTCTCGTCGCCGACGATGAAGCGCTTCGCGGCATCGAGGCTCAGCTGCCAGCCCGGTGGGCGGGGCGCCTGGTCCTGCTCGCGCAGCCGGGCGAGGTCGCCGGCCCAACGCCGCTCGGCGGGCGGCCGCTGCATCCGATCGGTGGTGACGGTCATCGGTGTCCTGCTTTCAGCCAGGCGAGGTCGCGGAAAGTCTCCGACGCGGTCACCGCGTCGAGCTCGGCCCGCGGCCCCCGCCGGCTCGCCAGATGATCCTCGGCAAGTCCGAGGAACTGCATACACGCGGCCGCCTGGCCGGCCTTGATCGCCAGGCTCGGCGGTGGCAGCAGTCCGCCTCTGCGGTACAACAGCATTCGCCGCTGCGCAGGCGTCGGTGCGAACGTGTCCTCGGTGTTCACGCGGTGCTGCGTGAGAGCGGTCATGGTTCCTCCTCGTGGACGAGCCGCGGTGCGGGTGGCGGGTGCCTTACCGGCCTGGTTCGATCAGTGGATCAGGTTTTCCAGATCGCGCAGCAACTCCGAGGCCGCGAGAGGGCGTAGATCGTCGAACGCGAGCCCGGTCGGATCCGGGTCGTAGCGGTGGCTCGGCTGTCCGGTCGTGATCAGCCGGATCCCCGTCAGCAGCTGTTCGTCGAACTCCAGGGCGGAGCCGGCGAGAATGCCCGGATCGAGGTCGATGACTGCGGTCCGCCCGTCGCCGAGATCCCGGAACATCGCGTCGCACACTCCGTTGTCGTCCGGGGCGCCACGTTCCCACCCGGCGGTGGTCAGGCTCAGCACCTTCGTGGTCGGCACCGTGAGGTCGTCGAACCGTTCCAGAGTGCGGCCGTATTCCTCCGAGGTGAGTGCGTAGGTCTGACGGTACAGCTGCGGAAACGGTTGCAGGATCTCGTAATCCGCGAAGAGTTCGGTCCAGGCGCCCAGGACGCCGGTCAGGTGCAGCGGATGCGCGATACCGATCAGCGCGTCGTCGGTGAGGACACAGATGTCGTCGGCGGTGTCGGCGAGGCTGCGGTCCTCCGCGATCCGGAAGGATCCGGTGACGGCGCCGGAGTCGTCGAAGGTGGCCCACACCAGGCGCCGGCTCAGGTGGCGCAGGAGCGGATGGTCGACGAACACCTGCCGATGGCGTGCCGCGGTCCAGCGGCGTCCGTCGACCATGGCTCGCTCCAGCCGCCGGATCTGATCGGCCGCAATGGTTTTCGCGTCCTTGCGGAGCGCCGAGAAGCGGCGGTGCGCCTCCGGGGCCAGGTCCGGGTCGTCCTTGACGCCGGGTTTCGGAAGCGGCTTGCGTGGCGTGCCGTCGGCATCGCGCACGAGGGGCCGCAATTGTTCGTCGAAACCGACGAGGAACGACCGCGGTCCGTAGTCCAGGCGCAGTGTGCCGTCGCCGTCCAGGCCGAGGTCGGGAACCAGCAGATCGGCGAGCTCATCGGCAGACATCTCGCGGTCCTCGGCGATCCGGTCGATGCGTTTCCGGGCCTCCGTCCGGAGTCCGGCGAACTTCACCTTCCCGGCGATGCTGTCGAGTTGCATCAGCGCGATCTCGCTGCCGATGGCGACCAGCGCGTCCAGCCCGGCCACCGCCCGGGTGTGCGCCTTCTCACCCGGCCAGGCACGGATGTAGAGGGTCAGGCGGCGTGCGGTGTCGTCGTCGCCGAGCAGCCCCAGGGCATGCAGCATCCAGGAGTGTTGTCTGGGAAAACCGGTCAGCTCCCACATCGTGAAGAGGCTCCAGGCGAATTCGGCCAGCGAATCCGGCTCGGCCAGTTCGATCAGCATCGGAACCCCGGCGTAGTCGCCGTCCGGTGAGCACAGCGCGAGCATGGTGCACACGGCCGTGACCGCCTCCGGCGGCAACGCGGAACCCGTGCCGCGCAGCACGATCGGCGCGAGGGCTGCCGGCGTCAGCCACTCGGGCAGCGCGGGCACGGTGGCGGGCAACAGCTGGAGCGGATCGGCGGCGAGTTCGGCCTCGATCGCGGCCCCGGCCAGGTCGCCGAAAGCCGTCGCGGCGGTGCGGATCTCGTCGCCGTGGCCACTCCCGTCCAGCGCACGGAGAACAGTCCAGGCCTGGGCGCGGTCCGTGCCCGGCTTGCCGAGCGCGGCGGGGATCACCTCGGGTAGACCGTCGCCGAGATGGCGTTCGAACCAATCGAGCGCCACCGCGCGGTGCCGCTTGGTACTCAGCCGGTGGGTCATCAGCGCTGTCACCTCGGCGCCGGACACCGGCAGCAGCAGTTCCGCCGGGACGAAATTCCTTGTCACCGCGGGGATCAGCCGGTCGGCCAGCGCATCGCCGAACCGGGCGATCACACGCCGGGTGAAGGCGCCGGAATCGCGGTCGTGGATGTGGTCGGCGGTGAGGGTGGCCAGATGGGGCGCCACCGCTGTCAGCGGTGCGTGCAGCAGCGGCCCGTGCCAGTAGAACGGGCCGGCATTCGGAGTGGCGATCGCGTGGGCGAGGTGGTCGGCCCAGTCGGCATCCCAGTGATGCCGGCCGATCGGTGTTGCGGCCCACCGCTCCTGCTCGCCGGGCTGCCAGCTCAACGTGGTGGGTCGCCCCGGAGCGGTGCAGGCGACCACCGCGGGAGTGGCCCGGGTGCGGTCCCGCTCCCACGGCGGCACGCGCAGCAGCTCCGGCAGTTCCGCCGGTGACGCGACCGGCAGCGCGGGGCCGACACCCGCACGCGGCGACGCGATGCCGAACTCCGCGGCCACGTCCGGCCGAACGGCGGTGATCAGGCGCCGGATCGGCTCGTACCCGCTGCGACCGTCGGTGAGTCGCAGTGCGCGCCGCGGGAACCGCAAGGCGGTCTCCGCGACGATGGTGCGCATGCCGGCGTCGCCGCCGTGCTCCAGGATCAGATCGAACGCGCGATCGGACGGCATCGGCGCCAGTAGCCCGAGCAGGGTGCGCCGGTCGTCGAATGTCGTGTAGCCCTCGAACGACCGCGCCAGGTATTCCGCGGCGGGCGGCCCGACGTGCGCCGCGACAGTCGACAGCATGTCGGCGTTCTCATGGACGCCGTATCCGAGCGACGGGAGCGCCGCCAGCTGTGTGGCCGTCGTCGCCGAGCACGCGTGCCAGAGCCAGTAGCCGTCATTGCTGCCCTGCGCCGGTGTCGGTGTCGACGACCGCAGATCGGCGTCGAGCCAATCCTGTTCGGTCGGAAGCAGATACGAGGTCGCCATCCGCATCGACAAGCTGCCCGGCTGCGAGCGCAAGCGTCGGAGGCATCCGACGGCCTCGACGTAGTCCGCGTCGGACGCTGCCGCCAGCCAGGCACGCAACCGCGGCAGGATGTACCCCATCGGATGGGTGTAGGGCTGGTGGGGTTCGTGCGGCTGTAGGTGGTACGCAATGGTTCTGTCGTGGTGGTGCGCGATCGGCTCCAGGCCCGCTGCCAGCACGCCGATCTCGGCGGCGCGGACCACCCCGTACGATTCGACCCAGGCGTCGGCGAGCTGGTTGCCCGATGCCGAATGGTTCTCCTCGAACGCTGTCGCCTGCATCGCGGTCACGCCGCTCGCCGCGACGCCGAGCGGGTCCGGATCCTCGGCACCGGCGAGAGCGGCACGTGCGGCGCGAGCCAGTTCTCGCTGTCCCGCTTCCGCGGTCAGGGCCAGCCCCTCGGCGAAACGGCTGTGCTCCTGCACCTTACGTAGCCATGCGTTCGGATTCTTGCCGGGCCGGACCGGCCGTACGGGTCCGCGGCCGCGGAAGGGGACGGTCCTGGCCCACCAGTGATCGGGCACCACCCAGGTGTCCTCGTCCGGGTGGTCGGTGTGGTGCGTGGTGGCGGTCATATCTCCCCCGAGCTGAGCCGATTTCGTCATTGGTCGTCGTGACTTTAACGCCGGCGACCGACAAGTTTCACCGATGGCGGTCCGGTACATCCGGAACATCGGGACAACCGAACGGAACTGAGCCCGTGACCGGCGTCTTCGATATTCGCTTGTGTGACAGCCCGATTCGAATCGATGCGGCGAAGCACCCGGCGAACCGCACACGGTCGATTCAGTGGACACGGCGAACCCCGGGGCGAATCGCGTGTAGTGGGCCGGGGCGGGCACCGCAACCTCGGTGCGAACTACCCGCGGTGGGTCCGCCCCGCCGATTTGCGCTTCCTGCCGACGGTGGCGGCGCCGCGACAATCCGTCCCAGCGGCACGACAGTGCCGACACCGGTTCGGCGCGGGGCGCCCCTGATGTCGACGCCGTGCTGCGCGCAGGGGCGCAGCACGATGCTCGCCCGATAGGCGTCGTGGTCCGATAGCCCGGCGCCTCGTGCGTCCGGGTCGAGTTCGGTCAGCCGATCAGATTCTCCAGGTCGCGCAGCAGTTCCGAGGCCGTGACAGGGCTCAGCTGGGCGAAGGTGGGGCCCGAACGGTCGTGCCCGGAGTGCCCTCGGCCGGTGGAGACGATCCGAATCGCCGTGAGCGTCTGTTCGTTCCACTCGAGCGCGTCACCCGCGATGATGCCGGGATTCAGATCGATCAGCACGGTCCGGCCGTTGCCGAGGTCTCGGTACATCTCGTCGATGATCCCGGCGTCCATCGGGGCGCCCCGCTCCCAGCCGTGGGCTGTCATGCCCAGCAGTTTCGCGGTCGCGACGGAGCGGCCGTGGAATCGGTCCAGCGTGTGGGCGCGTTCGTCGGCGCGGAGCGCGCAGGTCCGGCGCTCCAGTTGCGGAAAGGGTTGCAGGATTTCGTAATCGGCGAACACCTCGCCCCAGTCGCCCAGCGCGTCACCGAGGTGCAACGGGTGGGCGATGCCGATCAGCGCATCGTCGGCGAGCAGAGACGTGCCGTCGGTGGCGTCGGCGAGGCTGCGGTCCTCCGCGATCCGGAAGGATCCGGTGACGGCCCCGGACTCGTCGAAGGCGGCCCACACCAGTCGCCGGCTCAGGTGGCACATCAGGGGATGATCGACGAACACCTGCCGATGCCGTGCCGCGGTCCAGCGGCGTTCCTGGACCATGGCCCGTTCCAGTCGCCGGATCTGCTCGGCGGCAACGGTTTTCACGTCCTTGCGGAGGGCGCCGAGACGGCGGTGCGCCGCCGGGGCCAGCTCCGGGTCGTCCTTGGCACCGGGTTTCGGGAGCGTCTTGCGCGGTGCGCCGTCGGCGTCCCGGACAGTGGGCCGCAGCTGTTCGTCGAAGCCGACGACGAACGACCGGGGGCCGTAATCCAGGTGCAGGGTACCGTCCTTCGCGAGGCCCAGATCGGGGACCAGCAGATCGGCCAGTTCGTCGGCCGAGATCCCGCGGTCCTCGGCGATCCGGTCGATTCGTTTGCGGGCCTCCGTCCGCAGGCCCGCGAACTTCACCTTCTCGGCGATGGCGTTGAGCTGCATCAGCGCGAGGTCGCTGCCGATGGTGACCAGCGCGTCCAGCCCGGCGACCGCCCGGGTGTGCGCGCTCTCGCCCGGCCAGGCCCGGATGTAGGGGGTCAGCCGGCGGGCGGTGTCGTCGGTGCCGACCACGCCCAGCGCGTGCAGGATCCAGGATTGCTGGACGGGATATCCGGCCAGTTCCCACATCTGGAATGCGCTCCAGGCGAAGTCGGCCAGCGACTCGGGCTCGGCCGCCGCGAGCAGCCGGGCGATACCGGCGTAGTCGCCGTTCGGTGAGCACAGCGCGAGCATCGTGCAGACCGTGGCGACCGCCTCGGCGGGCAGTGCCGAACCGTTGTCGCGCAGGACGATCGGCGCCAGCGCGGCCGGAGCCAGCCAGGCGGGCGGTATCGGCAGCGCCGGGGGCAACAGCAGCAGCGGGTCGATGTCCAGTTCGGCGCTGATCGCCGCGGCCGCCTGCTCGCCGAATTGTGCTGCGGCGGTGCGGATGGCGTCGCGGTGGCCGCGTTCGTCCAGGGTGCGCAGCACGGCCGAGGCCGAGGTCCGGGCCCTACCCGGTTTACCGAGGGCGGCGGAGATCACCTCGGGCAGGCCGTCGCCGAGGTGGCGTTCGAACCACGCGAGCGCCACCTCGCGGTGCCGCTTGGAGTCGAGCCAGCGGATCATCAGTGCCGTGACCTCGGTGCCCGCCACCGGCAGCAGCAACTCGGTGGGTGCCAGTGCCTGGGTCGCGGCGCCCAGCAGCCGATCGGCGAGCAGGTCGCCGAAACGGCCGAGGACCCGCCGGGTGAAGACACCCGAACCGTAGTCGTACACATGCTGCGGCGTGATCACGTCGAGGTGCGGCACGACCGCCTCCACCGGCGCGTACAGCAGCGGGGTGTACCAGTGCCACCGGTTGGAGTTCGGATTGGCCACGGCGGCAGCGAGTTCCGAGGCCCAATCGCCGGTGCGGCGGATCGTCTCGATCGGGCTGTCGGCCCATTCCTGTTGCTCACCCGGCTGCCAGGCCATCGTGGTCGGCCGGGGTGTGGTCGTGCAGGGCACCACCGCCGGGGCAGGCCGGGCGCCCGCGCGCTCCCAGGGCGGCGTACGCAGCAACTCCGGTAGCTCCGCCGGGGTCGCGATGCCCCGCACCGGAGTACGACCGGCGGGTGCGGGCACGGTGACGCCGAATTCCGCGGCCACCTCCGGATATACGGCCGCGACCACGTCGCGCATCGGCTCCTGCCCGGTGCGGCCGACCGACATTCGCAGCGCGCGGCGCGGGAAGCGCAGTGCCGCATCGATCACCGTGGCCCGGGTGCCGGCCTCCGTCGCATGCTCGAGCATCAGGTCGAAGGCCCGATCGCAGGGCAGCCGGCCGAGGACGGCCAGCACCATGCGCCGATCGTCGGAGGACATGTAGGGCCGCAGCACGCGAGCCAGATAGTCGGCGGCCGCGGGGCCGACATGTGCTGCGGCGCTGTAGATGATGCCGGAGTTGTCGGTGAGCCAGCCCTGGGTCGCGGGCAGCGCCGCCAGCTGTGCGGCCGTCGTCGCCGAACACACGTGCCAGAGCCAGTTGGCGTCGTCGCTGCCGTAGGCCGGGTCCGGGCTCGCCGACCGCAGATCGGCATCGAGCCAATCCTGTTCGGTGGGAAGCAGATACGAGGTCGCCATCCGGATCGACAGGCTGCCCGGCTCGGCGCGCAGCCGGCCCAGCCGTTGGACGGCCTCGGCGTATTCCGCCTCCTCGGCCGCGGCCAGCCAGCCGCGCAGCCGTGCCAGGACGACGCGGATCGGCTGCCCGTAGGGACTCCGGTGCGCGTACGGCTGCACCCGGAACTTGACGCTGGTGTCGGTGCTCCAGATCAGGTTCAGGCCCGCGGCCAGGGCCCCGATCTCGGCGGCGCGGGCCGGGCCGTACAGCTCGACCCAGGCGTCCACGAGTTGCCTGCCCACGCCGTCGTCGCGCAGGCCGTTGCCCACGCCCAGCGCGAGCAGGCCGGCGGCCGCGGCGCCGAGCGGGTCCGGCTGGGCCTCCCCGACCCCGGCGGCGCGGGCCGCGGCCGCGAGCTCCGGCTGCCCGCCGTCCACCGTCAGCGTCAGCGAATCACCGAACCCGTTGTGCTCCTGCATCTTCCGCAACCACGCGCCGGCCCGCCGGCCCGGGCGGATCGGCCGCACCGGACCGCGGCCGCGGAACGGGGCCACCTTGGCCCACCACTGATCGGGCACCACCCAGGTGTCCTCGTCCGGGTGGTGCTGGTCGGTACCGCGGGCGGCGGTGAGGATGGCGGTCATATCTCCCCCGAGCTGGAGCCGGTGTCGTCGGTCGCCGTGACTCTAACGGCACCCGCCGACAGGTTGCGGCGGTGGCCGGTCCGGTACGCCCGGAACGCCGAAACGCCCGCCCGGAACCGATCCCGGGCGAGCGTCTCGACTATTCGATTGTGCGACAGGCCGATTCAGACCGACACGGCGGCACGCAACGCGTGCGGCTCGATCGCGCCGCGGATCAGGGCCCGCTCGTCGATCGTTTCCGCACGGTACGGCAGCTGCGACAGCTTGGCCGTCATCACGGCCACGGGGTCGGCGACGGGGTTGCCGGCGACACCGAACAGGAACGTCCACTCGTGCTCGTCGGACGCGTAGGGGACAACGGTGTCGAACAGCGTGGCGAAGCGGTGCCAGGAACGCTTCAGGGTCTCGTTGCGCCACATGGTCTGACAGCCGGCCTGCGCTGCCAGCACCCCGCCCTCGGACAGCAATGCCCTGCAGCGGGTGAGGAATTCGTCCTCGTACAGCCGGTTGTGCTGCGCGTCCTCGACCCGCTCGTCGGGCAGATCGATCACCACGACGTCGTAGCGCACGCCCTCGGATTCCGCCTGTGCCAGAAAATCCCAGCCGTCGGCGTAGTGCATCCGGATCGCGCCGTCACCGGCGACCGCCGCGGCCAGGTCGGCCTCGGTGTAGCCGTAGGGGAGATGCTTCGCGCACAGCTCCACCTCCAGCTGGTCGATGTCGACATGGTCCACCCGGGACGCGCCCGCGGCCATCGACATCTGGCTGGCGACACCCTCGCCGGAACCGATGATCAGCACGTTGTCCAGCTTCGCGGCCAGCGCGTAGGCCGGCACCAGCATGGCCTCGTGATAGGTCAGCTGGGACAGTTCGGTGGACTGGCGGTCGTCGTCGGAGAACAGCGACACGCCCTGCTCGGTCGTCGCGATCACCATGTGCTGGTACGGGGTGTTCGTGTCGACGATCACGTCGGACAGCTCCCACACCCGGGTCAGGCCCGCACCCACCGGCTCGTGGATCCGCCGGGCGGTGTGCCCGCGCTGCACCACCTCCATGTGGACGCTGCCGGGGGACAGCTCCTGCTGCAGCAGTTCGACCGCCTTGGTGGCGCCCGCACCGATGCTGCCGCAGGTGAAGACGTCCACGAAGATATCGCCCGACTCCGGATAGGTGTGGATCGAGGCGTGCGACTCCGACAGCAGCGCGAGCACCGTCACGCCCTGCGGGTCGAACTTCTTGTGGACGACTTCGCAGATGGTCACCCCGGCGGCGACCAACGATTTTCGGAGCGCTGCCTCGAGTCGCTCGAGATCATCGCAAAGAGCTGCGTCGACTCCACCGAACTCGGCCAGCACATGCCAACCGGTGAATTCTGCCGTCATGGGCAAACTCACTCTCGCTCAGCGCCGATGACACGGACGGTCAAAGGCGGAAAACCGTTGAAGGATACGGACGAATAGCTCGCCGTGTAGGCGCCGGTATCGAGGATCCGAACGGGATCACCGGCTCGCAACGTGGTCGGAAGGAGGACCCGCGTGCGTTGATAGAGTACATCATCTCCGTCGCAGGTCGGACCCGCTATCACGGCCTCGCCCCGCGAATCGCCGTCCCGATCGGTCTCGATCCGGTAGGCGATGTACTCGTTCTCGGTCTCGGCCATTCCGTTGTAGCGGCCGATGTCGAGGTATATCCAGCGCCGCCCGTCCGGCGCCTGTCGCACGTTCACGACCTCGGCGTGGATCACGCCGGCGTTGCCCACCAGGGCGCGGCCGGGTTCCACCACCAGATCGGTGTGCTCCGGGAGGTGGCGGGCCGCCGCGTCGGCGATCACCGCACCCAGCGCGGACAGCTCCGGCGCCGCCTCGACGTACGAAATCGGAAGTCCCCCACCGATGTTCACGGAAGTGACCGGAATGTCCTTGGCCGCCAGCGCCTCGACGACGGCGCCGGCCTGCTCGATGCCGATCCGCCATGCGGCCGGATCCAGCTGTTGCGAGCCCACGTGGAAGTACGGCCCGGCCACCCGCAGTCCGAGATCGCGGGCACGCACCAGCAGCCGCACCGCCTCACCGGGCGCGCAGCCGAATTTGGTGCCGAACGGGGTCTGTGATTGCGGGGCGGATGCCAGGAACCGGCACTCCACCTCGGAGCCGGGCGCGAGCTCGCCGATGCGTTCGAGATCACTTTCGGTGTCGAACGCGAATCGGCGCACACCCGCGGCGTACGCGGCCGCGATGTGGGCGGATTTCTTGATCGGATTGCCGTAGCAGAGGGTGCCCGGGTCGACGCCCAGGGCAATGCACTGGTCGATCTCGCCGATGCTGGCGACGTCGAATTCCGCGCCCCGCGCGGCCAGTAGGCGGATGATCTCCGGCATCGGAGATGCCTTGACCGCGAAACGAATTCGTGTGGGGTAGTCGTCCCCGAGTCCGCTCAGTGCGGACCGCAGCGCATCGAAGTTGTCGCGCACCCGGGCGAGATCGATGACGAGAAATGGCGACTCGGGCGCGTGTGAACCGAACAATCTAAGGGAACCCTCTTTCTTCCGGGCAGTCTCCCGCTACAGGCAGCGAGCGATGACACTATCAGTGAACAGCAGGTGAACACGAACCAGACAGCAGTCGACATGGGCGCACGACCACTCCGGAACCGGGCGCGCGCCGAGGCGCGCGGTGTTCAGAAAGCGGCGTGAGCACCGGGTTTTCGGCGGCGGATGACAGTGATGATGGGGTGCAGGACAGCCCGCACGTACACGTGGGGTGCGCTCATCCGGCAGTCACCGCCAGCTCGTCGAATACCACCTCGCCGGCGGCATCCGATTCGGCGAGATCGACCACGGCGTGCAGCGACCAACCATGGTCGCCGGCGGGGTCGTCGAGAACCTGGCGGACGTGCCAGAAACCGGGCCGCTGCTCCACCTGGAACAGCTGCGGGCCACGGGCGTCGGGTCCGGTGCCGATGCTGCCGTACTCGTCGTAGTAGGGAACCAGCGCGGTCTCCCAGTCGAGACCGTCGCCCAGCTCGTCGAGCGCATCCCAGCGCCGCAACGCCGCCAATTCCACGCGCCGGAACATAGCATTTCGCACGAGCACGCGAAAGGCCCGCTCGTTGGCTGTGATCGGGCGCACGGTCTCCGCACCGAACGCGAGCTGGTCCGAATCGCTCTCCGCGCCCGGGTTCGTCAGCTGCTCCCACTCGTTGAGCAGGCTGGAATCCACTTGGCGGACCAGTTCACCGAGCCACTCGGTGATGTCCTCGAGTTCCTCGGTGCGCGCGGACTCCGGGACGGTGCGCCGCAGGGCCCGGTAGGCGTCGGCGAGGTACCGCAGCACCAGCCCCTCGGAGCGGGCCAGGTCGTAACCGCTGACCAGTTCGGCGAAGGTCATCGAGCGCTCGACCATCTCGCGCACCACCGATTTCGGCGACGGGCTGAACTCCGACACCCAGGGATGGCCGCCACGGTAGGTCTCGAAGGCCGGTTCGATCAGTGCCGCAAGGGGTTTCGGCCAGGTGACGTCCTCGATGAGCTCCATGCGCTCGTCGTATTCGATGCCGTCGGCCTTCATCTCGGCGATGGCGGTACCACGCGCCTTGTGCTGCTGCGCGAGCAGCAACTGACGCGGATCCTCCAGCGTGGACTCGATGACCGACACCACATCCAGCGTATAGGTCACCGCATTCTTGTCGAGCAGTTCGAACACGGCCAGCGCGAAGGGGGACAGTGGCTGGTCCAGTGCGAAATCGCGTTGCAGATCGACGGTCAGGCGGGCGCGGCGGCCGAATTCGTCCGGCTCGTCGAGTTGCTGGACCACACCGGCATTGCGCAGCGCGCGGTACAACCGGATCGCCTTCAGGATGTGCTTGCGCTGCGCCGGACGCGGTTCGTGATTGTCCTCCAGCAGATGCCGCATCGCGTCGAAGCAGTTGCCCGGGCGCGAGATCACATTGAGCAGCATCGAATTGGTGACCCGGAACCGGGACACCATCGGCTCGGGCCGGGCCGCCACCAGCCGGTCGAAGGTCTCCTCCGACCAGGACACGAAGCCCTCGGGCGGTTTGCGTTTCTGGACCCGCTTCAGCTTCTTCGGATCGTCGCCGGCCTTCGCGACCAGCCGCGCGTTCTCCACCTCGTGCTCGGGCGCCTGCACCACCACGGTGCCCACCGTGTCGTATCCGGCGCGACCGGCCCGGCCGGAGATCTGGTGGAATTCCCGGGCCTTGAGCCGACGGGTGCGGACACCGTCGAATTTGGTCAGCCCGGTGAGCAGCACCGTCCGGATCGGCACGTTGATGCCGACCCCGAGGGTGTCGGTGCCGCACACCACCTTCAGCAACCCGTCTTGGGCCAATTTCTCGACCAGGCGGCGGTATTTCGGCAGCATGCCGGCATGGTGCACGCCGATGCCGTGCCGGATCAGCCGCGACAGCGTCTTGCCGAAGCCGCTGCTGAAGCGGAAGCTGCCGATGGCCTCGGCGATCGCGTCCTTCTCCGCCTTGCTGGCGAAATTGACGCTGGTCAGCGCCTGCGCTCGTTCCAGTGCGGCGGCCTGGGTGAAGTGCACCACGTACACCGGCGCCTGCGAGGTGGTGACCAGATCCTCGAGGGTTTCGGTGATCGGTGTGCGCGCGTAGGAGAACAGCAGCGGCACCGGCCGCTCGCTGCCGGCGACCACCGACGTGGACCGGCCGGTGCGGCGTTCGAGGTCGGTGGCGAAGAAGTCGACCTCGCCCAGCGTGGCCGACATCAGCAGGAACTGCGCGCCCGGCAGTTCGATCAGCGGAACCTGCCAGGCCCAGCCGCGATCCGGATCGGAGTAGTAGTGGAACTCGTCCATGATCACCTGGCCGACGGCGGCGTTCGCGCCCTCCCGCAACGCCAGGTTCGCCAGGATCTCGGCGGTGGCGCAGATGATCGGCGCGGTCGGATTCACCGCCGCGTCACCGGTCACCATGCCCACCCGATCGGCGCCGAACACCTCGCACAGGGCGAAGAACTTCTCGCTGACCAGCGCCTTGATCGGTGCGGTGTAGTAGCTGCGCTGACCGCGGTTGAGCGCAGCGAAGTGCGCGCCCACCGCCACCATCGACTTCCCGGATCCGGTGGGCGTGGCGAGGATCACGTTACCGCCGGTCATGAGCTCGAGGAGGGCTTCCTCCTGGGCAGGGTAGAGCGTCAGGCCCTGGCCGGCGGCCCATTCCGCGAACGTCTCGTACAGCCAGTCCGCGTCGACGTCGGAAACGGCGCGATCGGGGACGAGTTCGGACAGCTGCACCGGGCTATTCTGCCGGGCCGCCGATTCGGCCGGTACGCGGCCCCCTTCGCGGGTGTCCCGCTGTCAGTGGGTGTCCTCGGAACCGTCGCTGTCGCCGAAGCCGGACTGTTCGGCCAGGAAGCGCTCGAACTCGGCGCCGATCTCCTCGCCGGTGGGCAGATCGGCATCGCCGGCCAGCAGGCTGGACTGCCGTTCCTGCGCGGTGACGAAGCTGTCGTACTGCCGTTCCAGGGCGTGCACCACCGTTTCGACCTCGGCATTGCCGGCGATGTGCTCGTTGACCTGTTCGCGCACCCGGGCGCCGGCCTCGGTCAGGGCCGCCAGCGGCAGTTGCAGCTCACCGTTCTCGGCCACGTTCTCCAGCAGCGTCTGCGCGGCCTCCGGATAGGCGGTCTGCGCCAGGTAGTGCGGCACATGCACGGAGAAGCCGATCGACTCGTGGCCGTACTGGGCCATCCGGTACTCCAGCAGCGACGACGCGCTGCCGGGCACCTGCAACTCACCCGGCCAGCGCTGATGGTCGCCGATGAGATCGCGGTCGCTGGCGTGCGCGGTGACGCCGAGCGGGCGGGTGTGCGGGATCGCCATGGGAATCGCGCTCAGGCCGATGGTGCGGCGCACGCCGAGCTGTTCGGCCAGCAACCGCACGGCGGTCACGAACCGCTCCCAGCGCAGATCCGGCTCCAGGCCCGCCAGCAGCAGGAACGGGGTGCCGGCGGTGTCCTTCAACGCCCACAGGTTCAGCTCCGGCTCGGCGTAGTCGGAGAAATGATCGGTCTTGAACGTCATCAGCGGGCGTCGCGACCGGTAGTCGAGCAACTCGTCCACATCGAACGAGGCGACCAGTTCGGCCTCGAGGCTCTCACGCAGATGGGTGGTGGCCAGCCGGACCGCGTGACCCGCGTCGGTGAACCCTTCCAGCCCATGGACCAGCACCGGACCCGCACCGTCGTCGGACGACAGCTGCGGAGCGGGGAACTCCAGCTCGTACATTCGCGACTCGTTGTCCATCGCGTACTCCTTCCTGCGGGTCCAGTGCGCCCGGCGGGCGTCGCCACCGGATCGGGCTTCGATCCGACTGGGGCGGCGCCGGTCGTGGCGCGGTTCGCGGACCACCGTCATTGTCTCTCATGGTCTTCGGTCGCCGCGTCCGGTGGGGTGAACCCAGCATCGCTAGGACAACACGCGTGTAGGCCTCCGGCATTCCCGGGGTGGAATTCGGCGTGGCGGCGGTGGCCGGTCCCGGCGGTTCGGCATAGTGAACGCCGTGATGCTGCGGGAGGTGTCGCGCCGCAGGTGGGGCCGGGTGCCGGGCGTGATCGTGCTGGGCGTGCCGGTGCTGGGCGCGCTGGGTTCGGCGTGCGGGTCGACGGTGACCGGACATCCGGTCCCCGCATCCTCGGCGACCTCGGTGCAGCACGTCACCGGTGGTCTGACCGCGCTGCTGCCGCGGCCGGAGCGCTTCCCGCCGCACTACACGATCGTGGTGCTGCCGCCGGAGCAGGCGCGGCGGGCCGCAGGCGATCTGCGCGGCATACCGGCCGGGGCCGAGGTGGAGCCCGCCGCGTGCGCGGCGCCCGTCCCGGAATTCGACGCCGGCCGGGCCGCGATCGAGGTCGGCAGCGACGACGAAGCGCGGGTCACGGTCACCGTCGAGCTGGTGCGCACCGACGAGGCGCTGGCCCGGGTGCGCGAACGGACCGGGCGCTGCGCGCTGGTCCGGGTCCGGCAGGGACCCCTGACCACGACCGTCGTCAGCGTCCCGGAGCCGCTCCCGGGTGTGGCGGCCGACGACGCGTTCGCGCTGCGCCGCACGGTGACCGGAACCCGGGGCGGGGCGGGGCTCACACAGTCGATGCACACCCGGCTGGCGCAGATCGGTGATGTGCGGATCAACGTCACCTGCCTGACCTTCGGCGACGAACTGCCCGATACCGGCACGCTCGACCAGGTTTTCACCGCCGCCGTGGACGGTGTGCGGCACGGCTGAACACCGGCTGCCACCCCGCATCGCACCGGTTGCACGACCGTGCGGCCACAGGTGGCCCGACCACCGTATCAGCTGAGTCCGACACGAAAGTGCCTGCGGCGGCCTGGTTTCCGGCGCCCGCGCACAGCGCGGCACGTTGTCCCCAGGGCAGGGGAAGCCCCAGGTCGCCGGGAACACCGGGCAGCGCGGGCCGGGCAGGCTCTGTGGCATGACCGATCCCGCCGAATCCGCGCCCGCCGTCACGGCCCGATATGCCGTCGCCGAACCTGTCACCGCCGAACCTGCTACCGCCGAATGTGTCGCCACCGGCTGCGGCACAACCGAACACATCGACGCCGGGCATCGCGGCGCCGGGGAGCCGGCCACCCGTGATCTCGCCGCTGGGTATTCGGCGGTCCGGGGTCTCGCTGCCGGGTATCCCGCCGCCGGTGATATCGCCGCTGGGTACGTGGCCGGCGGTTCCGGTGGCCTGTGTGACGCGGAGCGGCCGCGCGCCCGCCGTGTCGAGTCTCGCGAATCCGGTTGCGCGCGCTGGGATCCGCCCGGTCTGCGCATCGACGAGCCGAGCGAGTTCATCGCCGCCGTCCCGGCGTTGCTGGGATTCGTGCCGGATCGGTCGCTGGTGGTGTGCCTGTTGCAGGAGGCCGAGGAGCGTCCCGGTTCGGTCTACCTCGGCGCGGTCGCACGGCACGATCTGCCGCCGGACCACCGCCTCGCGCAGGTCCGGATGGTCCGGCAGCTCGCGGCGATCTGCGCGCAGGAAGGAGCCTGTGGCGCTCTCGTATTGATCGTCGACGATCGGGAGGACACCGCGGGCCGCGATCGTGCGCGGGCCGGCGGCCACCTGATGCGGATGCTGGCCGGGGCGCTGCTGGCCGACGGCGTGGATCTGGCCGACGCCTGGATGGTCGGCGCGATCGGCGCCGGGCAGCCGTGGTGGAGTCTGCTCGATCCGGAAGTCACCGGGACGCAATCGGATCCGGCGGCCTCCCCGGTGGCGCTGGCGCAGGTCCTCGACGGCCGGCCGATCCGCGCGGGCCGCGCCGAACTGGCCGCGGTGGTCGCGGCCGATCCGGAGCGGGCGGCGGAGGTGGCCGGCGTACTGCCCGCGGCGGCGGAGGCCGCGGCCCGCGCCCGCTGCGCCGTCACCTTGCACGCGCATCGGCGCGCACTGCTCGAGCAGGTGCTGGATCGGGTCCGGGCCGTCGCCTCGGATGCGCCGGTACGACCGCGTGACATCGCGGAGCTGGCGGTGGCCTTGCGCGACACCGTGGTTCGCGATGTCCTGTTCGCGCTGCCGCTGACCGCGCACGCCCCCGCCGCGGAGACATTGTGGGCGCAGCTGTGCCGGGCACTGACGGGGCCGGATCGCGCCGAGGCGGCGACGCTGCTCGGTTACAGCGCCTACGCCCGCGGTGACGGCCCGGTCGCCGGGGTCGCCCTGGCCGCGGCGGCGGCCGCCGAGCCGCGGCACACGCTGGCCGCACTGCTGGAGACGGCGCTGCGGACCGGCATGCCGCCGCACGAGGTGCGGCGGCTGGCGCACAGTGGCATGGCCCGTGCCGCCACGCTCGGTGTGGATCTCGGGATCGATCCGAGGTGGCACGCGTGAGGCGGGCGGCCCGGACTAACCGCGCCGGGCGCTGTGCGCGCGGTCACCCAGCGATCGCAGGAAGGTCCAGGCGTCGGAGACGATCTCGGACAGATCGTTGTGCCGGGGCTGCCACCCGAGTTCCGCGACGGCACGCTCGCTGGAGGCGATCAGCACGCTCGGATCGCCGGCCCGCCGGGGTGCCTCGACCGCCGCGATGGGCCCGCCGGTGACCTCCTCACAGGCCGAGATCACTTGGCGCACCGAGAAACCGGTGCCGCTGCCGAGGTTGAAGATGCGGTGCTCACCGGGGCGCGACTGCGCGAGGGCCAGCAGATGAGCCTGTGCGAGATCGCGAATGTGGATGTAGTCGCGGACCGCGGTGCCGTCCGGGGTCGGGTAATCGGTCCCGAAGACCGAGATCGTCTCGCGGTGCCCGAGTGCGGTGTGCAGTACCAGCGGAATGAGATGTGTTTCCACCACCCGGTTCTCGCCGAGACCGCCGTAGGCGCCGGCGACGTTGAAATAGCGCAGGCTGGTCGCGGCCAGCCCGTGCGCGTTCGCATAGGAGGTGATGGCGTGATCGATGGCGAGCTTGGACGCACCATAGGGATTGGTCGGCCGGGGTGCGGCATTCTCGGGAATCGGCACCTGCTCCGGCTCGCCGTACACGGCGGCGGTGGAGGAGAACACCAGGCGCGGGGTTCCGGTGCGGCGGACGGCCTCCAGCAGGGCCAGCGTCTTCACGACATTGCCGTGCCAGTACTTCTCGGGCTGCTGCACGGATTCACCGACCAGCGATTGGGCCGCGAAGTGCAGGACGCCGTCGAAGGATTCGGATTCGATCAGGTCCACACCGGCGGTGGCGATATCGCCCTCGACGAATTTGGCGCCGGTGGGCACTCCGTCGGCATTACCGGTGGACAGATCGTCGACCACGACGACCTCGTGGCCGTCCTCGAGCAGAACCTGTGCGCACACTCCGCCGACATAGCCGGCGCCACCAGTCACCAGAAGTTTCATGCCTTCGATCTTGCCCTACACCAGCTTCACCTGGACGGCGTGCGCCATCTCGTCGGACAGTTCGAATTCCTGATGCCCCGGCAGCGAGATGATGACCGCGCCGGGCCGGACCTCCACGGTGACCCGCGCGTCCGGCACCACACCGGCCTCGCGGAGTTGGCCGATGATCTCCGGATCGGCCTGGATGTGCTCGGACAACCGGCGCACCACCACCGCGGAGGTCTGGCCCACCGGCAGATCCGACAGCCGGATCAGCTTCTCCTCACCGCTGGCGGGCGGGAGGACGCCGAGTTCGTCGAGGCCGGGGATGGGGTTGCCGTAGGGGGAGGTGGTGGGGTGGTTGAGCACTTCCAGCAGCCGGCGCTCGACCTCGTCGCTCATCACGTGCTCCCAGCGGCACGCCTCCGCGTGCACGTTCTGCCAGTCCAGGCCGATCACGTCGACGAGCAGTCGTTCGGCCAGCCGATGTTTGCGCATCACCGACACCGCCATCGCCCGGCCCTTGTCGGTCAGTTCCAGGTGCCGGTCGCCGGCGACCATCAGCAGGCCGTCACGTTCCATGCGGGCGACCGTCTGGCTCACCGTGGGTCCACTCTGTTCGAGGCGCTCGGCGATGCGCGCCCGCAACGGGACCACGCCCTCCTCCTCGAGGTCGTAGATGGTCCGGAGATACATCTCCGTGGTGTCGACCAGATCCTTCACGTATTACCCCTTCGTCGGCACGAATTCTACCCACGTGTGGTGGCGGTTCCGTACGCCAGCATAGGGCGCTCTTCCTGCGGAAACCTTTCCGAACACCGGGGCCGCGGCGTGCCCGCGCCGATTGTCCGGCGCGTCGCGCGCGCTGTATGTATTTCTACTGCATCGCAACCGGAAAGTGGGTTGCTTCCTTCCCCTGGTCAGCGTGGCGAACAGCACGTCGCGGGGGGTAACGGACATATCGGTGCGCCGCGGGCCCGGCGATACAGTGGCAGCCATGGCACCAGGACCGAGCAGCGACGCGGCCGTCGTGTGGACCGACAGGTTCCTCGACTACCGGTGGACGCCGGAACATCCGATGAAACCGGCCCGATTGCAGTTCACGATGGCGCTGGCCCGCGGTCTCGGCCTGCTCGACGGTGTGGAGACCCTGGCGCCCGCGGCGGCGGGGGAGTCCGACCTGCTGCGCATCCACACGCCGGCCTATCTGGAGGCGGTGCGCCGGGCCGAACCGCCGCCGCCGGGTGCGCAGGTGCCCTCGGCGCCGCCGTTCGGGCTGGGCTCGGCGGACAATCCGATCTTCCCGCACATGCACGAGGCGGCCTCGGTGATCGTCGGCGGCACGCTGGCCGCCGCCGCCGAGATCGCCGCGGGCCGCACCCGGCGGGCGGTGAGCATCGGCGGCGGTATGCACCATGCGATGTCCGCCGCCGCCTCCGGATTCTGTGTCTACAACGATGTGGCGGTGGCGATTTCCTGGCTGCTCGACCACGGCTTCGACCGCATCGCCTATGTAGACGTCGACGTGCACCACGGCGATGGGGTGCAGCGGGCCTTCTACGGCGACCCGCGGGTGCTGACCGTCTCGATCCATCAGCATCCGGCGACGCTCTGGCCGAACACCGGCTGGCCGGAGGAGACCGGCGCCGGCGCCGCGGAGGGCACGGCCGTCAACCTTCCGGTCCTGCCGGGCACTCGGGATCCGCAGTGGCTGCGCGCATTTCACGCGGTCGTACCGGGCGCGCTGGCGGCGTTCCGGCCGCAACTGCTGGTGAGCCAGTGCGGGGTGGACACCCATCGTGAGGACCCACTGGCCGATCTGGAGCTGACCGTCGACGGGCAGCGCGCGGCGTTCCGGGCGATGCGGGAGCTGGCCGACCGCTACGCCGAGGGACGCTGGCTGGCCGTCGGTGGCGGCGGATACGGGCTGGTGCGAGTGGTGCCGCGCGCCTGGACCCATCTGCTCGCGACCGCCCTCGACCGCAGCGTCGACCCCGGCACCGAGATCCCGGCGGACTGGATCGCGCAGGTCCGCGAGTACGCCCCGGCCGTGGAACCGCCGCGGACGATGGGCGACGGCGCCGACATCTCGTTCACCCGCTGGGACGGTCCCGGCGGTACCCCAGCTACCGGCGACGAGCGGGCCGACCGGGCCCAGCGGGCCGTCGACACGGCCGTACTCGCCACTCGCCGGGCCACTTTCGGCCTGCTGGGCCTCGACCCGGAGGATCCCCGTGATTGAGCAGTCCGCGTCGTCCACCCCGGACGATCCGCCGCCCCCACCGGAACACTGGTTCGCCGACGTCCTGGCCGCAGACGGCGGCGTGGTACGCCTGCGCCCGATCACCCCCGCCGACGCCGACGCGTTGCAGCGATTCCACGCCGGATTGTCCGACCGCACCCGCTATCTGCGCTATTTCGGCCCGTATCCGCGGATGACGCCGAAGGATCTGTACCGCACCACCCATGTCGACTATCGGGATCGGGTCGGGCTGATCGCCGAACTGGGGTCCACGATCCTCGCCGTCGGCCGCTACGAACTGCTGCCGGAACGCGTCGAGGCCCGCGCGGCCGAGGTGGCGTTCGTGGTCGCCGACCAGCATCAGGGCCGCGGGCTGGGCTCGATCCTGCTGGAACATCTGGCGGGCG
This sequence comes from Nocardia sp. alder85J, assembly GCF_020176955.2. GTDB lineage: Bacteria > Actinomycetota > Actinomycetes > Mycobacteriales > Mycobacteriaceae > Nocardia. The sequence goes on along the minus strand of NZ_JAIUCZ020000005.1, from coordinate 297,747 downwards.
CGGCCGCGGAGAACGACATCGAGATCTTCGTCGCCGAGGTGCTGGCCGAGAACCACGGCATGGTGACGGTGTTCCGCGACGCCGGATATCAGGTGCAGCGCAGCCGCGACGGATCGGTGCTGCACCTGGAGTTCGCCATCGATCCGACCGAAGCGCTGCTGTCGGTGCGCGATTCCCGGGAACTCGCCTCGGAGGCCCGCAGCGTCGGCAATCTGCTGGCCCCGCGCTCGGTGGCGGTGATCGGCGCCACCCCGTCGCAGAGCCGGGTCGGTGGCGCGGTACTGGCGAACCTGCTGTCCGGGGTGTTCCAGGGACCGGTCTACCCGGTGAACCCGAACCGCACCTCGGTACGCGGGGTGCGCGCCTACGAAACCATCCGCGACATCCCGGACGCGGTGGATCTGGCGGTGGTGGCCGTGCCCGCCCCCGAGATCAAGGCGGTCCTCGACGACTGTATGACCAAGGGCGTCAAGGGACTGGTGGTGCTGACCGCCGGCTTCTCGGAGACCGGCCCGGCCGGCTTCGCCGCGGAACGCGATCTGGTGGCGGCGGCCCGGGCGCACGGCATGCGCGTGGTGGGCCCGAGCGCGCTCGGCATCGCCAACACCGACCCGGCGGTATCGCTGAACTCGACGCTGGCCGGGGTGCTGCCCGGCCGCGGCCGGGTCGGATTCTTCTGCCAGTCCGGACCGCTCGGCGCCGCCATCCTCGGTGAGGCCGCCGCACGCAAACTGGGCCTGTCGACCTTCGTCTCGGCGGGTAACCGTGCCGACGTGTCCGGCAACGACCTGTTGCAGTACTGGGATACGGATCCGGACACCGATGTCGTGCTGCTCTATCTGGAGACCTTCGGCAATCCGCGCAAGTTCTCCCGGATCGCGCGGCGGGTCGCGCGGACGAAACCGATCGTGGCTGTCTCCAGTGGCCGCAATTTCGCGCGGCCCGCGGCCGATCCGCTGGACCGGGCGCTCGAGCGCGACCTGTTCGCGCAGGCGGGGATCATCCAGGTCGACACCATCGCGGAACTGTTCGACTGCGCGATGCTGCTGGCGTATCAGCCGTTGCCGGCCGGTCCGCGGCTGGCGGTGATCGGCAACAGCGCGGCGCTGGGCTGGCTGGCCGTCGACGCCGCGCGCGGCGAGGGTCTGGCGGTGGACCGGCCGATCGATCTGGGCCCGCAGGCCATGCCGGCGGACTATCTGACCGCGGTGGCCGCCGCGATGGCCGATCCCGGGGTCGACGCGGCGATCGTGATCTTCGCGCCGCCGGTGCCGACGGCGGTGCCGTCGTTCGCGGAGGCGATCCGCTCGGGTGCGCAGCCGGGTACCAAACCGGTGCTCACCACCTTCGTCGCCGGTCAGGGCATGTCGAATCTGCTGACCGTCCGAGGCACAGACGGCACCGTCGAGCACGGATCGATCCCGTCCTATCCGGATCCGGAGCGCGCGGCCCGCGTCCTGGCCCGGGTCCGGCGCTACGCCGACTGGCGGACCCGGCCGGTGTCGCAGGTGGTACGGCCACCGGATATGGACACCGCGCGGGCGCGGGCGCTGGTCGCCGGCTGGATGGATCGCACGCCCGGCGGCGAGTGGCTCGGCGAGCTCGAGGCGGCGGAACTGCTGGGCCGCTACGGAATTCGGGTGGTGGAGTTCCGCGAGGTCCGCGATGCGGCGGCGGCCGAGGCCGCAGCCGCGGACCTCGGCTATCCGGTGGCGGCGAAGGCGACCGGTGAATTGTGGCGCAACCGGCCCGATCTCAACGGGGTGCGGCTGGATCTGTGGCGTCCCACCGAGGTTCAGCGCGCCTACGCCGAATTGGCCGAGGTCTCCGGCAACGAGGTCGTGCACATCCAGCGGATGGCCGTCAAGGGTGTCGCCTGTGTGCTGCGGGTACAGGACGACCCGTCCTTCGGCTCGGTGATCAGTTTCGGTCTGTCCGGCACCATCATCGACCTGCTCGGTGACCGGGTCTACCGCGCACTGCCGCTGACCGAGGCCGAATCGATCGAGCTGATCGACGCCCCGCGCGCCGCCCCCCTGCTGGACGGCAGGACCGGCGTCCCGGGCCGCACCATCGGCGAGCCGGTCGACAAACGCGCCCTCGCCGAACTCGCACAACGCATTTCGGCCCTGTGCGACGACCTGCCGGAGGTCCGCGAACTGGCGATCGAACCGGTGCTCGCCTCCCCCCGACGCGCCTCGATCCTCTACGCCCGCGTCCGCATCGGCCCCGAACCCAGCCGCTTCGACATCGGCCCCCGCCGCCTGGTCTGACATCGCACCCGGTCGACCTTGGCGGACCGCCGACTCGGGGCGTATCCACCCTCGGAGTCGTTGTCCGCCGGGCATACCGGCTCGGGCGGTGCGGCTGGGGGGAGGGGCCGGTGCCGAGGGACCGGACGGTCGGCGCTGCTCGCGTTTCCGGCCGACCATCGCCGGGCACGCCGACACGGGCGATCGGCCCGGGGTCGGTTGTCCTGCGGCCGCATTCGCTCGGGCGGGCCGAGTCCCGGCACCCTGAGGCGCCGCTCCGGACCGATCCGGCCTGCCCGGTGATCCGGCCGGGCAACTCAGGCCGGGCAGCTCAGGTCTTCGGGTAACCGCGGCGCCGGGGCGGGCTGGTTCGGGGCGGGGAAGGGGGTGCGGAAGGTGAAGGCGTGGGCGGTGGGGCCGTGGGTGCGCAGGTGGGTGATGCGTTCCTCGGCGTCGGCGACCGTGGGGACGGTGCCCGCCGGAATCCACCAGAGTGCCTGATACGCCTCGGCGAAGGGGGCGAACCAGTCGCGGCGGCGGCGCATGACCGGGGCGTGACCGCTGCGGTAGACGAACTCCGCCAGGGTTTCCGGGGAGGTCCACACGGTCATGTTGACGATGATCCGATCGTCGCCGAAGGCGCGGATCGCGGTGGCGTCACCGTCCTCGGTCTGGAGTCGCCAGACGAATCCGGGCGCGGCGTCGGCGAGGGCGTTGATCTCGTCGAGCGCGCCGACGAAACCGGCCAGGCGCGCGCTGGTGAGCGGTTCCAGCGGGAGGGCGATGTTGACCTGAGCGAGATGATGGTCGTTCACCGGACCAGAGTAACGAGTCAAATGAGGAGATCTTATCGTTTCGCCGGAACTCGATGGTGTCAGAACGCGCGAGCGGTTTCGATGTGCCCGATACTGGGCGGTATGCGCGAAGATCAGATCGAGGCGGCCACCGCACCGCTGCGCGACGACATCCGATTCCTCGGCGCCATCCTGGGGGAGACGATCCGCGACCACGAGGGCACCGAGGTGTTCGACCTCATCGAACGGGTGCGGCGCGAGGCCTTCCGGGTGCGCCGGTCCGAGGTGGACCGGGGCGCCGTCGGGGACATGTTGCGCGGCATCGACATCAGCATCGGCATTCCGCTGATCCGCGCGTTCAGCCACTTCCTGTTGCTGGCCAACCTGGCCGAGGACCTCCAGCGCGACCGCCGGCGTTCGGCACATCTCGCAGTGGGCGCGCCCCCGCAGGATTCCAGCCTGGCCGCGACCTATCGCAAACTCGACACCGCCGAGCTGGACGCCGCGGTCGTCGCCGACCTGCTCACCGACGCACTGGTCGCCCCGGTGATCACGGCGCACCCGACCGAGACCCGCCGGCGCACGGTGTTCGACGTCCAGGCCGGGATCACCGATCTGATGCGCCGCCGTCAGCGCTACGCGCCGAGCGAACCCGAGTATCCCGAATTCGAGAAGCAGATCCGCCGGCAGATCCTCACCCTGTGGCGGACCTCGCTGATCCGGTTGGCGCGCTTGCGGATTCAGGACGAGATCGAGGTGGGGCTGCGGTACTACGAGCGGACCCTGCTGGAGGTGATCCCGCGGATCAACGCCGAGGTGCGGGCCGCGCTGCGCACCCGCTGGCCGGATTCCGAACTGCTGGCCCGCCCGATCCTGCGGCCCGGCTCCTGGATCGGCGGCGACCGGGACGGCAACCCCAACGTCACCGGCGCGGTGGTCCACCGCGCCACCCATCGGGCCGGTGAGGTGGCCTTCGGCCACTACCTGACCGAGCTGGAGGAGCTGGAGAAGTCGCTGTCGCAGTCCTCCCGGCTGGTGACGGTCTCCCCGGAACTGGGCCGGCTCGCCGACGCCGGTCACGACGATTCGCCGCAGCGCGCCGACGAGCCCTATCGCCGCGCGATCCGCAGCATCCGGGCCCGGCTGAGCGCCGCCGCGCAGCGGGCCCTGGCCGATCTGCCGCCGGTGGCGCCGGCCGCACTGCCGCCCGCGGTGACCGCTTCGGCGGGCCGGGCCGGGACCGACAGTCTCGGCGGCGCGATCGTCGCCGACGGCGCGCAGCCGTACGCTTCTCCGGCCGAACTGCTCGCCGATCTGGACATCATCGACGCCTCGATGCGGTCCACCGGTGACGATCTGCTCGCCGACGACCGGCTGGCCGGTCTGCGCGGTGCGGTGGAGACGTTCGGATTCCACTTGCAGGGCCTCGACATGCGTCAGAACTCGGAGACCCACGAGCAGGTGGTGGCGGAGCTGTTCGCCTGGGCCGGTGTGCATTCCGATTACGCGAGCCTGTCCGAGCCGAAGCGGGTGGAACTGCTCGCCGCCGAACTCGCCACCCGCCGCCCGCTGGTGGCCCCGGCCGCCTACGAAGCGGGCCCGGGGGCCCGGCTGAGCGAGCTGGCCGTGAAGGAACTGGGCGTGCTGCGGGCGGCGAAGGTGGCCCTGGACAGCCTGGGCCCCGACGCCGTGCCGAACTACATCATCAGCATGTGCACGTCGGTGAGCGACATGCTGGAGGCGGCGCTGCTGCTGAAGGAGGTCGGCATCCTCGATCCGGGCGACGACATCTCCGGCCCCAGCGGCCCGGTCGGCGTGGTGCCGCTGTTCGAGACCATCGACGATCTCCGCCACGGCGCCGAAACCCTGAGCGCCACACTGGAAGTGCCCGTCTACCGTCGGCTGGTCGCCGCCCGCGGCATGCGGCAGGAGGTGATGCTCGGCTACTCCGATTCCAACAAGGACGGCGGTTATCTGGCCGCGAACTGGGCCCTGTACCGCGCCGAACTCGATCTGGTGGAGGTCGCGCAGCGCACGGGAATCCGGTTGCGGCTGTTCCACGGCCGCGGTGGGACGGTCGGCCGCGGTGGTGGCCGCAGTTACAACGCGATCCTGGCGCAGCCGGCGGGCGCGGTCCGTGGTTCGCTGCGGCTGACCGAACAGGGCGAGGTGATCTCCACCAAGTACGCCGACCCGAGCACCGCCTACCGCAATCTGGAATCGCTGGTCGCGGGCACGCTGGAATCCACCCTGCTGGACGTGGAGGGCCTCGGCGCCGACGCCGGGCCCGCCTACGAGGTGTTCGACGAACTCGCCGAGGCGGCGCGCCGGGCCTATGCGCGGCTGGTGCACGAGACGCCCGGATTCGTCGAATATTTCCGGGCCTCGACACCGGTCGCGGAGGTGGCGGCGCTGAATCTCGGCAGCCGCCCGGCCTCGCGCAAACCCACCAGTTCGGTGCAGGATCTGCGGGCGATCCCGTGGGTGATGGCGTGGAGTCAGGCGCGGGTGATGCTGCCCGGCTGGTACGGCACCGGGACCGCGATCCAACAGTGGGTCGGCGGCGATCCGCAACGGCTCGCGACCCTGTCGGAGCTGTTCCGGCGCTGGCCCTTCTTCCGGGACGTGATGTCGAACCTGGCCCAGGTCATGGCCAAGGCCGACATGCACATCGCCGCCCGCTACGCCGAACTGGTCCCCGACGAGACCTTGCGCGACACCATCTTCGGCATGATCCGCGAGGAGTACGACCGCACCGTCCGGATGCACGCCGCGGTCACCGGCGTCGGCGAACTGCTCTCGGACAATCCCGCGCTCGCCGAGTCGATCCACAACCGCTTCCCCTACCTGGAGCCGCTCAACGCGATGCAGGTCGACCTGCTGCGCCGCCGCCGTGCCGGCGACGAATCCGAACTGGTCGAGCGCGGCATCCTGCTCACCATGAACGGCCTGGCCACCGCCCTCCGCAACTCCGGCTAGGTACCGTCCGGGCCCCGCAAGTCCGCGCGGGCAGGGTGACTCACCGCCGGGACGAATGACGATGTCACGCAGTCTCTTCAGCCGACTGCCCGGTCGGGCAAGCCCGGTTCGGACTGCGTGGTCAGAACTACCCGGTCTGGACGGCGTGGCTGGGACTGCCCGGTCTGGACGGCGTGGCTGGGACTGCCCGGTCAGGACGGCGTGGCTGGGACTGCCCGGTCAGGACGGCCGGGTCGGTACGGCGTGGTCAGGACGGCTGGTCGGACGGCATGGTCAGGACCGTGCGGCCGGGAGGATGGTGGCCTCGATGCGGTGGATGCGGTCGCCGGTGACGACGAAGGTCTCGGTGATGTCGACGGTGATCAGCCGGCTGCCGCCGAAGCCGGAGTCCAGCAGGTAGCGAGCGGTGACGGTGTCGCCGGAGGTGGACATCCGGACGTCGTGGACCGCCTGGATGACGCTGTACTGCGGACCGTGTTCGAGGTCGTGGGTGAGTTGCGGTCCGGAGAATCCGGTCGGCAGTCCGTCCTCCACGCGGGTGCAGTCGTCCGCGAACGGGACCGCGCTCGCGTCGTGGGTGACCAGTGCGTCGATGTAGGCCTGAGCGATCGCCTCCCGGGCATCCGGTCCGGTGGCGGACGCCGCGGTCGCGACGGCCGGTACCGCCGCGGCGGCCAGGACCAAGACTGCAACCTGTTTCATTTTCATGGCTGGATCGTAGCGGCCCGGGGTTGGACGCGGACCCGGTCCGGCGCGGTCTGCGGCGAGGGCGGACCGGTGCGGCGGGGAGCGCCAACGGGTAGGAATTCCCCTACCCTTGACGCGTAGGAAAATTCCTACCTATAGTGGCCCCGTGATCCGACGACTCGAATCCGGCACCGCCGATCGAGTGTTCGCCGCCCTGGCCAACCCCACCCGGCGGGAGATCCTCGAGCTGCTGCTCGACGGCGAGCGCACGGTGCAAACCATCGCCGAGCGGTTCGACATGACCCGGCCGAGCGTCTCGGAGCATCTGCGGGTGCTGCTGGGCAGCGGTCTGGTCGGTGAGGAGAAGCGCGGCCGCTATCGCTACTACCGGGTCGAGCTCGCTCCGCTGCACGAATTGCAGTCCTGGCTGAGCCCGTTCGAGCGGTTCTGGCGGCACCGGCTGCGCGCGCTGGACGCGGTCCTGGACGACATGCCGGACGCCGAACCGGCCGATGACGAAAACCCCTGTGACGGAGAGGTATCCCACCGATGACCGATGATCTCACGACGATCGAACTGGACCACTTCTACCCGCACCCGCCGGAGAAGGTGTGGAAGGCGCTGACCACACCGGAGCTGTTCGCGCGCTGGCTGATGCCCGCGACCGGCTTCGAGCCGGTGCCGGGCAACGAATTTCGCATGCAGACGCAACCCATGCCGGGGGCCGGATTCTCGGGTAATGTCAGGGGCACCGTGCTGGAGGCCATCGCGCCGAAACGGCTCAGCATGACGTGGAACGACGCCGAGTCCGATATCGAGACCGGGTGGGTGATCACCTGGCAGCTCGAACCGGAGGGCACCGGAACCCGAGTGTTGTTCAGCCACAGTGGTTTCGACCCCGACGATGTCCGCGCGCAACGAGTCCGGACGATCATGTCCAAGGGCTGGAGCGGGATCGCGACCAGCCTGGGTGCGGTGATCGACTCGTTCTGAGCGCCGGAATGCGCGCGACGGCAACCCATCACGACGGGCCCCGCCAGAAGATGTTCCGGCTCGGGCCCGTTCGTCGCGATCCGGGACGGGTGTCACCCGCCGAATCGTGTGATCAGCCGGCTGTGATCAGCTGGCGTAGGCGCGCAACCGGTCGGCCCGCTCACCCTTGCGCAGCTTCGCCATCACCTCGCGCTCGATCTGCCGCACCCGCTCCCGGGACAGGCCGAACAGCTTGCCGATCTGGTCCAGGGTGCGCGGCTGGCCGTCGTCCAGGCCGTAGCGCAACCGGATGACCTGCTGCTCGCGCTCGTCGAGCGTGGCGAGCACGCTGCGCACGTCGCGGTGCATCAGGCCGGCGATGACGGCGCTCTCCGCGGAGGTGGCCTCGGAATCCTCGATGAAGTCGCCGAGCGGAGCCTCCTCGTCGTTGCCGACCGGCATGTCCAGGCTCACCGGGTCGCGGCTGTGGTCGAGCAGATCGGCGATCTTGTCGACCGCGATGCCGGACTCACGGGCCAGTTCCTCGTCGGTGGCCTCGCGACCCAGCTGCTGATGCAGTTCGCGCTTGATCCGGGCCAGCTTGTTGACCTGTTCGACCAGGTGGACGGGCAGCCGGATGGTGCGACTCTGATCGGCCATGCCACGGGTGATGGCCTGCCGGATCCACCAGGTGGCGTAGGTCGAGAACTTGAAGCCCTTGGTGTAGTCGAACTTCTCCATCGCCCGGATCAGGCCCAGGTTGCCCTCCTGGATCAGGTCGAGCAGCGGCATCCCGCGGCCGGTGTAGCGCTTGGCCAGCGAGACCACCAGGCGCAGATTGGCCTCCAGCAGGTGCTGGCGGCCGGCCTGGCCGTCGCGCACCAGGATCGCCAGCTCGCGCTTGCGGGTCGAGGACAACCGCTTGCCGGTCTCCAACAGGTACTGCGCGTAGAGGCCCGCCTCGATGCGCTTGGCCAGCTCGACCTCGTCGGCGGCCGTGAGCAGCGCCGTCTTGCCGATCCCGTTCAGGTACACCCGTACCAGGTCGGCGGCGGGGCTCTGAGCGTCGAGGTCCGACGAGTCGGTGGCGCGCACTTCGGTCGTGGCGGGGCTTGTCATGACTTGCCTCCTGTCGGTGGTGTCTCACTCCGATCAACGGAACCGACATACGGAAAGTTCCCCGGCATCGCGCCGATAAACCCTGCTGAGCTGCGCTTACTTGTTCCTTCGGCTGAGAAGTTCCTAAGAACACACTTCTCGGGGAACCGCAGGCGTTCCTCCGGGGCCGACTGTGGCCGAACGGCAACCGCGCGGCGGCCGGATCGTGATCAACGGGGGTGGACGAGCCCGTGCCGGACCAGACCCGTCACCACGGTGAGCGCGTCGGCGGCGAAGTCGGAGGTGGCCGTGGCGCCGGTGTGCGCCACGGCCAGCAGATCGACCAGTTCGTGCAGCGGCAGGCCGTCGGCGCGCATCCCGGCCAGCAGCGCGGCGGTGGTGTCGTCGATCTCGTGCTGCCAGCGCGGCCCGTCGCCGCGGTGCACCCGGACCACCCGCTCGTCCCAGCCCTCGGCGCCGGGCAGGGAGACCCGTTCCAGGGCGGTCGCCGGATCGACCGCGTACCGGGAGCTCCAGGCCACGCCCGGATCGGCGGCCACCCGCCGCAGCCAGGCGGAACGCTCGAAATAGCCGATCGCCTCCGCCCCCAGCGGGTCGTCGAAGCCGTGGGTCAGATCCTCGGCCAGCAATTCGGTGGGGGCGTCGACGACCCGCAGGTAGACGAAGCCGAATCCGATGCCCTCGACATCGGCGGCCTCGAAGGCGTCCAGCCAGGCCTCGGCGCGCGCCTGCGTCTCCGGATCGCGCTGGTCCAGGCCCGCGTCGCGCAGCCAGGTGCCTACGTAGAGGGCGGGGTCGGCGACGTCGCGCTGCACGATCCAGGCGTCGATGCCGTGATCGGGCAGCCACTGCGACACCCGGGTCCGCCAGTCCTCGCCGGCGCGGTGCACCCAGGACGCCAGCACGGCCGCGGTGCCGCCCGGCGCCAGCAGGTCCGGCACGCCGGAGATCACCAGTTCACTGGCACCGTCGAGAGCCAGGCCGGAGTCGCGGTAGGTGTGCTCGACGCGGGCCGGCCCCACCACGAACGGGGGATTGGCGACCACCTGATCGAAGCGCCGCCCGGCCACCGGCTCGAACCACGACCCCGGCAGCAGTTCGATGTCCAGGCCGTTGAGCGCCGCGGTCGCCTCCGCCAGCCACAGCGCGCGCTGGTTGACGTCGGTACCGGTGACCCGCCCGGCGTAGGCGGCCGCGTGCACCGCCTGCACGCCGCAGCCGGTGCCCAGATCCAGCACACTGCCCACCGGCCGGGTCGGCGTGGCGCGCAGCAGCGACAGCGAGGCGTGCCCCACGCCGAGCACATGATCGGTGGACAGCCGGCGCCGCTTCCAGCTGTGCTCCGGTCCGGACAGCGGTGTCACCGGCACCGAGTCGTCGAGGTCGGACAACACCCAGCGGTTGCCGTCGCCGAGATCCAGCGGGCGCAGGTCCAGTGCCGCCCGCACCCGGTCGCCCTCGTGCTCCAGCAGTCCGGCCGCCACCGCCGCGTCCAGCTCGACCGGGGCCAGCGCCGCGGCCACCTCGTGCTCGGGCATCGCGTCGCCGAGCAGCAGCAGCCGGACCAGGGTGCCGAGTTCGCCGCCGTCGCGTACGGCCCGCCGCACCGGCACCGGCTCACCCCGGCCGAGCGCGGCGTGCACGTCGTCGCCGAGCAGTGCGAGCAGGGTGCCGGTGTCGTAGCCCACCCGACGGAGGGCGGTCCCCAGATCGGGGGCGAGCGCGGCGAGCAGGGACGTGCTGGTCGGCTGTGTCGTCGGCATGAGACGAACTCTGCCACAACGGTTGCAGGCGGCCGGGTGCGCGAGCCCGGCGTCTTCCGTGTTGCCTCGAAGATTGCCGGACAAATAGCAAATCCGTATCGGCGAAGGCGAATTCGAGTCGCTGACCTGCGAGTGAAACAAGTTCTAAATGTCCGAATTCTTGTTAGAGTGATCTGGCTCACCAGGAGGTCCCACGTTGTCAACCGAGCACGAGGCCGGGGTGCCGGCCACCGATTGGGCCGAGGCCTATCAGAGCCCCGACTTCCAGCGCCTGCGTCGCAGGCTCCGCCGCTTCGTCTTCCCGATGACCGCGCTGTTCCTCGCCTGGTACGCGCTGTACGTGCTGCTGGCCGACTACGCGCACGGCTTCATGTCGCAGAAGGTCGCCGGGAACATCACCGTCGGCCTGATCTTCGGTCTGCTGCAATTCGTTTCGACCTTCGTGATCGCGGCGCTCTACGTCCGCTACGCCGGCCGTGAGCTGGATCCGATCGCCGGGGAACTGCGCGACGAGCTGGAAGGACACCACCGATGACTCCGCTCGCCGCCGCCGTCGAGGGCAGCCGCCCCGGACTCAACATCACCATCTTCGCGATCTTCGTCGCGATCACGCTCGTCATCGTGTTCCGGGCCAGCCGCGACACCCGTACCGCCGCCGACTATTACGCCGCGGGCCGGGCCTTCTCCGGTGCGCAGAACGGCATCGCCATCTCCGGCGACTACCTCTCGGCCGCCAGCTTCCTCGGCATCGCCGGATCCATCGCGATCAACGGGTACGACGGCTTCCTGTACTCGATCGGCTTCCTGGTGGCCTGGCTGGTGGCCCTGTTGCTGGTGGCCGAAATGCTGCGCAACACCGGCAAATTCACCCTGGGCGACATGCTGGCCTTCCGGATGCGGCAGCGGCCGGTGCGGGCCGCGGCGGCGACCTCCACCCTGGTGGTCAGCCTGTTCTATCTGCTGGCGCAGATGGCCGGGGCGGGGGTGCTGGTGGCGTTGTTGCTCGGCGTCTCCGGTGACGTCGGCCAGGATCTGGTGATCGCGGTGGTCGGCGCGATCATGATCGTGTACGTGCTCGTCGGCGGCATGAAGGGCACCACCTGGGTGCAGATCGTGAAGGCGGTGCTGCTGATCGCCGCGGCCGCCGCCATGACGGTGTGGGTGCTCGCCGAATACAACATGAACCTGTCCTCACTGTTGCAGGACGCGGTGAACCACGGCGGCAAGACCGGGGCCAAACTGCTCGACCCCGGTGTCGCGTACGGCAAGACGGGCACCACCAAGCTCGACTTCCTCTCGCTCGCACTGGCTCTCGTGCTCGGGACCGCGGGTCTGCCGCATGTGCTGATGCGGTTCTACACCGTGCCCAGCGCCAAGGACGCCCGGCGTTCGGTGGTGTGGGCGATCGGGCTGATCGGGCTGTTCTATCTGTTCACCCTGGTGCTCGGCTACGGCGCCGGGGCGCTGGTCGGACCGGAGAAGATCGCCAAGGCGCCCGGCGGCAGCAATGCCGCGGCCCCGCTGCTGGCCCTGCAACTGGGCGGGCCGTGGCTGCTGGGATTCGTGGCGGCGGTGGCGTTCGCGACCATCCTCGCGGTGGTCGCGGGCCTGACCATCACCGCCTCGGCCTCGTTCGCGCACGACGTGTACGCGAATGTGCTGAAGCGCGGTTCGGGCGACGATCGCAGCGGTGAGGTGCGGGTGGCCCGGATCACCGCGGTGGTGGTCGGCGCGGTCGCCATCGTCGGCGGCGTCCTCGCCAAGAATCAGAACGTGGCCTTCCTGGTGGCGCTGGCCTTCGCGATCGCGGCCTCGGCGAATCTGCCGACGATCTTGTACTCGTTGTTCTGGAAGCGGTTCAATACCACGGGCGCGCTGTGCAGTATCTACGGCGGCCTGCTCATCACGATCGTGCTGATCGTGTTCTCACCGGCGGTGTCGGGCAGCAAGACGTCGATGATCAAATCGGCCGACTTCCACTGGTTCCCGCTGTCCAATCCGGGCATCGTGTCGATTCCGCTGTCGTTCCTGCTGGGCTGGCTGGGCACGATGCTGTCCCGTGAGCACGACGAGGCGAAATGGGAGGAGATGCAGGTCCGGTCGCTCACCGGCGCGGGCGCGGAGAAGGCCGGGTAGTCACCGATCCGGTGGCCGTCCCGGTTCGGCCGGGCGGCGCCGCCCGCGGTCCGGCGAAATCGGTTGGACAGCAACAGTTACCCTGCGCGGAAGGTCTTCCGGTAGGCGAGCGGCGGGACGCCCAGCTCGGCCCGCATGTGGTGCCGCAGTGAGCCCGCGGTGCCCAGCCCGGCGGCGCGGGCCACCTCGTCGATCGGCAAATCGGTGGACTCCAGCAGGTGCTGGGCGTGGCGCAGGCGTTGTTGCAACAGCCAGGCGCCGGGAGCGATACCGGTTTCGGCCTTGAACCGGCGGGTGAAGTTGCGCACGCTCATCCGCGCGTGCGACGACAGCACGGTGAGATCGATCTCGGCGTCGAGATGCCGGAGGGCCCAGGCGCGGGTCGCGGCCGTACCGTCGGTGCCGTCCTCGGGCACATGACGCTCGATGAACTGGGACTGCCCGCCCTCTCGCCACGGCGGCACCACGCAGTAGCGCGCGGTCCGATTGGCCACCTCGCTGCCGTGGTCGGTGCGGATCAGATGCAGGCAGAGATCCAGCCCCGCCGCGAGGCCCGCCGAGGTGTAGACGTTGTCGTCGACCACGAACAACAAATTCTCGTCCAACCGGACTCGCGGAAATCGCGCGCGGAAGGTGTCGGCGTGCGCCCAGTGGGTCGTCGCGCGCCGGCCGTCCAGCAGCCCGGCCGCGGCGAGCACGAACGCACCCGTGCAGATCGATACCAGCCGTGTCCCGGGCCGGATCCGCGCCAGCGCGGCGCCGACCTCCGGCGGCAGGGTGCCGTCGACGCGCGGTTGCCGCAACCGTGCGCCGGGGATGACCACGGTGTCGGCGGTGGCGAGCAGTTCCGGCCCGCCCTGCGGCACGATCGCGTAGCCCACCGTCGATGCCACCGGCATCGTGTCCAGTCCGCACACCCGGACGTCGTACAGCGGTCTGCCCTGCGGGTCGGTGGCGTGGCCCAGCACCAGCGAGGGGATCGCCATATCGAATCCGACCACCTCCGGCAGGGCGAGCACCGCCACCCGGTGCGCAGTGATCGCATCCCGGTCGGGCACCGGCCGGCTCGGAGCCGCCGGACGGCCGCTGCCGTTGCGCGGCGCCGGGCGGGGATCGGGCACCCGGCTCGTACCCGGCACGGCCTGATCGCGGCGTGCGGATCCGCCGGACGCCGGGCCGGCGGCGGAGGCGCTGTCGTCCCCGGGTGCGGGGCGGCTCATTCCGGTAACCGTCCGGTGCGCGGGTCACGCGGGGTCAGGCAGTAGACGCCGCCGGTGGGGTCGTTCATGACGATCCAGTGCGCGCCGCGGGAAACCCTTCGGGCGCCGTGCTTCTCGTGCCAGGAGGCGACCGCCTCGATATCGGTGCAGGCGATGTCCGGATGCGCGCCGCCGGGGCGATCTTCGCCCAAGCGCTGCAACAGCATTCGGAACGGCAGGCCGGAAGGCGGTAGCAGGCGGACGAATTCGGGTTCGGCGGCGGGCTGGAGTTCCCAGCCGGTCAGCGCGGCCCAGAACGTCACCTCCCGGTCGTAGACGCCGGGGGCGATGTCGACACTGAGCTGATCGAGCCGGCTGAGTTCGCCGCCGGGCCCGGCGACCGGCGACGGGATCCGGCGGCCGTCGTCGGTGGTCAGGCAGAACGACTGGCCGTGTGGCGACCGCAGCTGCGACCAGGTGTCGTGATCGGCCACGGTCACCGCGCCGAGCGCGTGCGCGTGCCGCCGGGCGGCCGCCAGATCGTCGACGTCGAAGTCCGGATGTGCGCCGCCCGGCCCGCCGACCGCCTGGGCGCGCAGATACGCGTCACCGTCCGCCGGGATCAGTGTCGCGAACTCGCCGTGTTCGCCGCGGCGCTCGGACAGCCGCGTGCCGGTGACCGCGGACCAGAAGTCGAACGCCGCGTCGAAACGGTCGGCCGGACGGTCCAGGAACACCCAGGTCCAGCGGATCATGCGGGACACCTTCCGATCGGTCCGGCCGGAGCGGCTGGCCAGATATTGATGGATTGTGGCATTCAGGCCACTCGCGCCGCAAGCCATCGTCCAGGACGATCTGTGACGTGACCGAGCTGCAGAACCCCGCCCCCGCCGCCGCCCGGACCCCGGCCCGCCGCCGGCGGAGCCGGTTACAAGTCCACCGCCGGCGGAGCCGGTTACAAGTCCACCGCCGGCGGAGCCGGTTACCAGTCCACCGCCGGCTGCATCCGGCCTGGCTGGTGGCCGCCACCGGATTCGTCGCGCTGATCGGGGCCGCCGGTTTCCGATCCGTGCCCAGCGTGCTGATCGACCCGCTCCACCGGGAGTTCGGCTGGTCGCACGCCACGATCGGCACCGCGGTATCGCTGAACGTGCTGCTCTACGGCCTGATCTCGCCGTTCGCGGCGGCCCTGATGGACCGCTTCGGCATCCGCCGGGTGGTGGCGGTCGCGCTGGTGCTGATCGCCGCCGGCAGCGGGCTGACGGTGTTCATGACCCAGCCCTGGCAGTTGCTGGCCACCTGGGGGCTGCTGGTCGGCCTCGGGGTGGGCTCGATGTCGATGCCGTTCGTCGCCACCATCACCGGCCGCTGGTTCGTGCGCAACCGCGGCCTGGTGACCGGCGTCATGACCGCCGGCGGCGCCACCGGCCAGCTGGTGTTCCTGCCGCTGGTGTCGGCGCTGGCGCAGGCCCACGGCTGGCGGACGCCGTCGCTGGTGGTCGCGGGTACCGCGCTGGCGGTGGTGCCGCTGGTGCTGTTGTTCATCCGCGACTACCCCAGCGATATCGGTGAGACCGCCTACGGCGCCGAACCCGGCAGCGGCGTGGGTGTGCGGGTGCGGGTCACCGGTGGTGCCTCGCGCGCGCTGTCGGTGCTGTCGGCGGTGTCCTGGAAGCCGCAGTTCTGGCTGCTGGCGGGCGGTTTCGCGATCTGCGGGGCGTCCACCAACGGCCTGGTCGGCACCCACTTCGTCAGCGCCGCCCACGACCACGGCATGCCGCCGACGACCGCCGCGAGCCTGCTCGCCACCGTCGGCGTGTTCGACGTGGCCGGCACCATCGCCTCCGGCTGGCTCACCGATCGGCTGGATTCCCGGTGGCTGCTGGTGGGCTACTACTCGCTGCGCGGGCTGTCGCTGATGATCCTGCCGATGCTGTTCTCCCCGCACACCCAGCCCAGCATGTGGGTGTTCATCGTCTTCTACGGCCTGGACTGGATCGCGACCGTGCCGCCGACGGTGGCGCTGTGCCGGAAGTTCTTCGGCGACGACGGGCCGATCGCGTTCGGCTGGGTGTTCGCCTCGCACCAGATCGGCGCCGCGCTCGCGGCCACCGGCGCCGGTGTCATCCGCGACACCCGGGGCAGTTACGACCTGGCCTGGTTCCTGGCGGGCGGACTGTGCCTGGTGGCGGCGCTGATGTCCGGTGCGATCCGGGGCCGGATCACGACCGGTTCACCCGTCGATGGAGCGGTGGTGGCCTGATTCCAGCGCGGCCTTCGCGGCGCGGCGCTCGTCCCAGCGGCTGGGCTCGTCCTTGCGGCGGGGCGGCCGGTCGTTGGCGACGAGCACCGCGATCCACGGCAGCGGGATCGACACGCCGATGATCAGCAGCGAGATGAGCGCGTTGCTCCACATGCTGTAGGCGACCGCCGCCAGCACCAGGCACGGGATGCGGAACCCCATCAGCAGCGAGTACCGCCGCACCCGCGCGCGGTGCTGCTGCTCCAGCGAGGGCGCGGCCTCCGTGATCAGCGCCGGGTGCTTGTCCTCACCCGGGAAATAGCCCGCCGCGGGCCGCTCCGGACGCGGCACACTCCCGGGCGGGAGCGTCTCGAACGTCCGGTGCGGGTTGTCGCCGCCCTCGACGCCGCCGGTCCGGACCTCGTGGTCCGGGGAATCGGGGAAATCGGGGGAGTCGCCCTCACGCTGCATACCTTCGAGTCTTCCACCGCCCGAGATCGAATGCACACCCCGGCCGGGTGCGCGCATCCGCGGCCCGTCGGACACGACCGCCCGGCATCCGGCTGGCATCATTGACAGGGTGAATACCGATACCCTCGTACGCCCGGACAGCACGACCGACGAGTCGACCGACAGCGACACCCCCAAGTTCTTCCACTACGTGAAGAAGGACAAGATCGCCGAGAGCGCGGTCATGGGCACCCACGTGGTGGCGCTGTGCGGTGAGGTGTTCCCGGTCACCAAGTCGGCGAAGCCCGGTTCGCCGGTGTGCCCGGACTGCAAGCACATCTACGAATCCCTGCGCCGGGACTGAGCCGGGCGGGCCCCGGCGCGGTCAGTCGTGCGCCCAGCGCCGGCGGAGCCGGCCGAAGGCCCACCGGACCCCGTGGTGCGGCAGCCGTACCAATCGGCGGGCCGCCGAGCTGCTGCGGGCCGGCCAGAACTCCTGCACGGCCGCGTTGAACTCCGCCCCGAGCACCACCGCGAAGCCCAGGAAGTATGTGAACAGCAGGAAGGCGATGGGCGCCCCCAGCGCGCCGTAGCTGACCCCGGTCCGGGTCACCCAGCCCAGGTAGCGCCGCAGCCCGTCGCAGGCGGCCATGAAGAACACCCCCGCCACCACGGCGCCGGCGAACAACCGGTGCCAGGGCGGGGAGCGGTGCAGGGCCAGCTTGTACAGCGTGGTGAGCCCGATGATCAGCAGCAGCACCGTGCCCGGGTAGTAGAAGGCGTCCACCAGCCGCAGCCCCGGCTCCCGCCACTGTTCCGGCAGGATCCGGCCCAGCAGCACCGGGCCCAGTGCCACCACCGGCAGCACGAACACCGCCATGATCAGGAACACCAGGTACAGCACCAGCGAGACGATGCGCTGCCATACCGGGTGCCGGGCGTCCTGCTGATCGTGCGCGGCCGCGATGGAGTCCACGAAGGTCGCCATCGCCGACGAACCGGCCCACAGTGACAGCACGAATCCCACGGACACCACCGCGCCCCGGCCGCGCTGCAACACGTCGTGCACGGTCGGCGCTATCAGATCGTCGACCACGCTGGCGGTGAACAGGTTCCGGCTGAAGCTGATGATCTTGCCCTCGACGATGTGCGTGGTGTCCGGCCCGAAGAACCAGCTCCCGATGTAGCCGAGGCTGCCCAGCACCCCCAGCAGCAGCGGCGTCAGCGAGAGCATCTGCCAGAACGCCGCCGCCGCCGATTTCGCGAAGATCGAGTCCCGCCACGCCTTCACCCCGACCCGCACCAGCAACTCGTACACCGGCCGCCACCCGTTCAGCAGCCGGGCGACCGCCCGCTCGACAGCGCCCCGTCCGGGCTCGACGGCACGCGGTGCGGTCCCGCGCGGGCCGTCCCCACGTGGCGTGTTGCCGGGACGCGGGGTGTTCCCGCGTCCCTCGGGACGTGCTGTGCTGCCGTGCTCGTCGACGCTCCCGGTCGAGTCCGGTGTGTCGGCACGCTCGTTCGCACGGTGTGTGCTCGCGCGCTCGTTCGCAAACGGTGCGCTCGTCTGCTCGGTGCCGCGACGGGCACTCGTACCCGCGGCGGCACGGTGGCCGGGCGCAGGTTCGGGGGGATGGGCGGGGCGGGGCGGCGTGTCCATTGTCACTACAGCATCGCCCACCAACCGGCGATTTGCCGTCCGCCGCCGCGCCGCCGGGGCCGCTCACCCGGCAAACCCGCACGGGGAGCGAGGCTTTCCGCCGCCTTCGCGCGACCGGCCCGGGACCGGTGGCGGATTCCCGGACAGCGGCGCGCCCGCGACACGGGGGGTGCGGATTGGGCACGTGCCGGTATTGCTCGCTAACCTCTCTGGAGTGACTTCGGGTGGTGGTAGTTCGTTACGTGCATGGCAGCGCAGGGCTCTCACCAAGTATCTGACGTCGAAGCCACGCGACTTCCTCGCTGTGGCCACGCCCGGCGCCGGTAAGACCACCTTCGCGCTGCGGCTCGCCTCGGAGCTGCTGGCCGATCGCACGGTGGATCAGATCACTGTGGTGGCGCCGACGGAGCACCTCAAGCATCAGTGGTCGTCGGCGGCGGCCCGCGCCGGGATCGCGCTGGATTCGCGATTCTCCAATGCCACCGGCGGCACCTCCGGTGATTATCACGGCGTGGTGGTGACCTATGCCCAGGTCGCCTCGCACCCCTTCAAACACCGTGTGCGGACGGAGAACCGGCGCACCCTGGTGATCCTGGACGAGATCCACCACGCCGGTGACGCCAAGAGCTGGGGCGAGGGCGTCGCCGAGGCGTTCGGCGACGCGACCCGGCGGCTGGCGCTGACCGGCACCCCGTTCCGCAGTGACGACTCGCCGATCCCGTTCGTCACCTACGAGCCCGACGAGTCCGGGTTCCAGCGGTCGCGGGCGGACTACAGCTACGGCTATTCGGAGGCGCTGGCCGACAACGTGGTCCGGCCGGTGGTGTTCCTGGCCTACTCCGGTGAGGCGCATTGGCGTGACAGCGCGGGCGAGGAGTATTCCGCCCGCCTGGGTGAGCCGCTGAGCGCCGAGCAGACCGCCCGCGCCTGGCGGACCGCCCTGGACCCGGCGGGCGACTGGATGTCGAAGGTGCTGACCGCGGCCGACATCCGGCTGCGGCAGTTGCGCGCCACCGGGCTGTCCGACGCCGGTGGCCTGGTGATCGCCACCGATCAGGAGAAGGCGCGCGATTACGCCGAACTGCTGGAACATATTTCGGGGTCGACACCGGCGGTGGTGCTGTCCGACGATCCGGGCTCCTCGGACCGGATCAGCGAGTTCGCCGCCGGCACCGATCCGTGGATGGTGGCGGTGCGGATGGTGTCCGAGGGCGTCGACGTGCCCCGGCTCGCCGTGGGCGTGTACGCCACCAGCGCCTCGACCCCGCTGTACTTCGCGCAGGCCATCGGCCGCTTCGTGCGCGCCCGCCGACCGGGGGAGACGGCGAGCGTCTTCCTGCCCTCGGTGCCGGTGCTGCTGGATCTGGCCGCGCAACTGGAGGTGCAGCGCGACCACGTGCTGGGTAAGCCGCATCGGGAGAAGAACGCGTTCGAGGACGAACTGCTCACCGACGCGAACCGGCAGAAGGACGAACCCGGCGAGGAGGACCGCAAGTTCGTCGCGCTGGCCGCCGATGCCGAGCTGGATCAGGTCATCTACGACGGTGATTCGTTCGGCACCGCCACCTTCTCCGGCAGCGACGAGGAGGCCGACTATCTCGGCATCCCGGGCCTGCTGGACGCCGATCAGATGCGCGCGCTGCTGCGCGACCGACAGTCCCGGCAGGTGGCCGATCGCAGCGCCGCCGCGAAGGTGGCCGAGCTGGCCGAACCGGGGCCCAGCGCCACGGCCGCGGCGGAGCGGGTCGCCACCGCCGACAAGCTCGGTGAATTGCGCCGAGAGCTGAACAGTCTCGTCGCGATGCATCATCACCGCACCGGGAAGCCGCACGGCGTGATCCACGGTGAGCTGCGCCGCGAATGCGGCGGGCCGCCCACCGCGCTGGCGACCGCCGATCAGCTGACCGATCGGATCGCCGCGCTGCGCCGGATGTGACGGGCGCGACCGCGCGGCGGAAACAGCATGTGGCGCACAGAAAACGGGCGGCCCGTGCGGGCCGCCCGTCGTGGGTTCTGTTGGAGGATTGTGTTGTTCGAGCGGACGGGAGGAGCTTTACAGCGCCGGCGCCGACTCCGTGTCGATCACGGCCTCGAGCTCACGAAGACGATCCATGTGCTCGTTGGCGTGATGCTGGCAGAAGAGCAACTCGCCACCAGCGGGCAGGACAGCGCGGACACGCGCGGCTGCACCGCAGCGGTCGCACCGGTCGACCGCCGTCAGTGGGGTGCTGGTCAGTGTTTCTGGCATGACTCCTCCGTCCTGGATCCCGGCGCAGAAGACCGTTCACCTGGTATCGGGCCCGCGGACCCTTCCGCGGGCTCACCCGCCGCTACTTCCCAGCAGTGGCCTATGACTACTTTCTCAGACGTTCGGCGACGGTGCTTTGTTCCCGCAGATGTTTCTCTGTGTTTTCCCTTACATGACCAGGCATTTCGCTGTCAGCGAACGTGCAGGTCGGGGCACTCGGAAACGCTGCTGCGAACCGCCACGAACACTGATCGAGTTGTCTAACCGGAGACTACCCCGCCGCCCCGACACTCACACCACAGTTATGGCAAACGCTCTGTTCAGCGGACCGCACGGCGCCGCTGCGGACCGGCGGCTAGGGTCGAACGATGGTCGAAGAGACGGCGGTGATCCCGGCGGGGGTGCTGGTGCATCTGTGCACCGAGGCAGAGTGGGCCGCGGCGCGGGCCGCGGGCACGCGGCGGGCGCCCTCCCTGGACAGCGAGGGGTTCATCCACCTGTCGGCCCCGCAGCAGGTCCACCTGCCCGCCAACCGCTTGTTCGCGGGCCGGGAGGACGTGGTGCTGCTGTGGCTGGACCCGCAGCGGCTGGCGGCCGAGGTGCGGTGGGAGCCGGGGGTGCCGGATGATCCGGACGCGATGCTGTTCCCGCACGTCTACGGACCGATCCCGGCGGCCGCGGTGATCCGGGTGACCGATTACCGGCCGGAGGAGGACGGGAGCTTCACCGCGCTGCCCGCCGCGACCGGCCCGGCCTGATCCCGCTCGGCGGCGCGATCGCGCATCCGTTCCAGCTGTCGTGACACCGCGACCGCGACGGTGGCGGCGACGAACCCGACCGTCACCGCCGTGAGGTGCCCGTAGTCGGTGAAGGTGCGGCCCGTGGCGGCGCTGTAGCCGTACCAGCCGAGCAGCCCCACCGCCCACATCAGTCGCGGCAGGCCGCGCAGATGGAAGGCGAGGGCCGCGAGCACGCTGGAGAAGCCGTAGGAGGACCCGACGTCCGCGGCGACGGCGACCTTCAACGGGATCAGCCGGTGGTCGACCGCGTAGGCGATCCCGGTGACGGTCAGCAGGGTGGTGGCCACGTGCCCGATCGCGAACATCATGATCCAGCGCACCGTGCCGAGCCAGCGCTCGGCGAAGGCCATCAGGGTGAGGAAGCCGACGATGGTGACCCACGGGAATCCGCCCTCGGTCCAGAACGCGGACGCCACCAGCACCTGCACCGGATCGCGGCGCATGTTGTGCAGATTCGTCGAGGCCGACAGGATCAGCCGGTGCCCGGCGAACTCGCTGATCCCGCGCAGCGTCCACCAGGTGATGAACAAGGTGAACGCGTAGGCGCAACTGGCCGGGGCGGCCGCGAGCAGGTCGTGACCGGCCCGCAGCAGGCCCCGGAACCGTCCGGGGCGCCGGATCTGTTCCCGGAACGCCTGGAGCTGGGTCTCGACGTCGATGGTCCGGGTCCAGGGCGAGCGGTAGCGGGACAAGACGGTGGCAGCCACGCCCGACAGTGTGGCATGCGCGACTATCGCAGCCGGCCCGTCGAGCCGTCCGTGCCGCCGCCGGCGGGCGCGGGAGTGACGCGGTAGTCCTCGTTGTCGGTGAGCCCGACGTTGATCAGCAGCATCATGGTCACGACGCTCACGCCGATCATCAGCGGCAGCAGCAACTGCACGCCGTCGGCGCCGTGCGGTGCCGGGGCCGGGTCCAGGTGCTCGGCGTGCATCGCGGTCATCCCGGTGTAGTGCATGCCGCAGACGGCGATGCCCATGATGATCGCGGCGCCGATGCTGGCGATCGTGCCGCGCACGTGCAGGGCGAACCACAGGGCGGCCGTTGCCGCGACGACGGCGATCACCAGCGACAGGGCCACGATGCCCAGCGAGTACGAGAGGGTGGCGTCGGTCCGCATGGCGAACATGCCCGCGTAGTGCATCGCGCCGACCCCGAGGCCGGTGATCAGGCCGCCGGTCAGCAGGGTCCAGCCGTCCCGGCCGGCGCGCTGCCCGCGGGTCACCAGCGACAGCCCGATCCAGACGACCACGACGGCGATCACGGCGCTTGCCAGCGTCAGCGGCACGTTGTAGCGGATCGAGGCGCCGTCGATCGAGAATCCGAGCATGGCCACGAAGTGCATGACCCAGATCCCGGTGCCGCCGATCGCGACCGCCGCGCCGACCAGCCAGCCGCCCGGTCGTTCCGACACCCGGGCGCGGCGTGCGCACTGCAATCCCAGCAATGATCCGGTGAATGACATGATGTAGGCGATCACCGGGGTTACCCACCCGTAGGCGAAATGATGTGTGTGCAACACGCGAACTCCCTTGCGGGCACAGGTTTCTCCAAGGTTCCGCACTGTTGCGGCGGCCGGAAATCTACGGCACGGCAGCGGCGGTGTCGATCCGCCGAGCTGCGGCGATGCTTTCGACTACAAGGACGCGATTCGGGTCTTTCACGTTGTAATCGATCGTCAGTAACTAGTTGGCGACATGTATCGGAGGCCGATGCGGCGTCTTTCCGCCACAATCGGAACGGGCCGTCGCACAGGCCGGCCCGGCCGCGGAACAGGAGGCCCGGATGGCCGTTCATCACCAGCGCGTCGGCGGGACGACGTACACGTTCCACGGTCCGGTGGAGTTGCTGGCGAAGGCGACGCCGCGCCGCAGCGGTGACGAATTGTCCGGTTGCGCAGCGCATTCCGATGCGGAGCGGGCCGCGGCGCAATGGGCGCTCGCGGAGCTGCCGTTGTCGGCGCTGCTGAACGATCCGGTGGTTCCGTACGAAAGCGACGAAGTGACCCGGTTGATCATCGACAGCCATGATCGGACCGCCTTCCAGCCGATCGCGCACCTGACCGTCGGGGGTTTGCGGGACTGGTTGCTGACTGTTTCCGCAACCCCGGATGCGGCGGCGACACTGGCCGCCGTGGCCCCCGGACTCTCCCCGGAGATGGTGGCAGCTGTGAGCAAGATCATGCGAAATCAGGATCTGATTTCGGTTTCAAGCGCGGCCCGGGTGGTTTCCGCATTCCGGACCACCATCGGAACCCCCGGAACCCTCGCGACCCGGTTACAACCCAACCATCCCACCGACGATCCGCGCGGGATAGCTGCCGCGATTCTGGACGGGCTGCTGCTCGGTTGTGGCGATGCGGTGATCGGGGTCAATCCGGCCACCGACTCGCCGGCCGTCACCGCCGACCTGCTGCGACTGCTCGACGAGGTGCGGCAGCGCTTCGAGATTCCGGTGCAGACCTGTGTGCTGACCCACGTCACCACCACCCTGGGCCTGATCGAGGCGGGCGCCCCGGTCGACCTGGTGTTCCAGTCGATCGCCGGGACCGAGGGAGCCAACGCCGGCTTCGGGGTGACGCTGTCGCTGCTGCGCGAGGCGGCCGAAGCGGCCCGATCGCTGCACCGCGGCACCGTCGGCGGCAATGTCATGTACTTCGAGACCGGGCAGGGTTCGGCGCTCAGCGCCGGCGCGCACCGCGGGACCGACGGCCGGCCGGTGGATCAGCAGACGCTGGAGGCGCGGGCCTACGCGGTGGCGCGCGAGCTGGACCCGCTGCTGGTCAATACGGTGGTCGGATTCATCGGGCCGGAGTATCTGTACGACGGCCGCCAGATCGTGCGGGCCGGCCTGGAGGACCACTTCTGCGGCAAGCTGCTCGGCCTGCCGATGGGCGTCGACGTCTGCTACACCAATCACGCCGAGGCCGACGCCGACGACATGGACACGCTGCTGACCCTGCTGGCCGCCGCCGGGGTCGCGTTCGTGATCACCGTGCCCGGCGCGGACGACGTGATGCTCGGCTATCAGAGCCTGAGCTTCCACGACGCGCTCTATGCCCGGCGGGTGCTCGGCCTGCGGCCCGCGCCGGAATTCGCGGCCTGGCTGGACCGCCTCGGCATGCTGGACGCGACCGGTGGCGTGCGGGCCGTCGAACCGCTGTCCTCCCCCCTGCGCGCGCTGGCGGCCCGATGACGACCGAGGAGCACCCGGAAACCGGTGCCGCATCGGAGTTCTGGGCCGCGCTGCGGCGAACCACGCAGGCGCGCATAGGTTTGGGCCGGGCCGGGGACGCGCTGCCCACCGCCCGGGTGCTGGAGTTGCGCGCCGCGCACGCGGCCGCCCGGGACGCGGTGCACACACCCTTGGACACCACGGAATTCGCGGACCGGGTGCGCGGCGCGGGACTGGGGGAGCCGTTGCTGGTGCGCAGCCGGGCGGGTGATCGTTCCGAGTACCTGCGCCGCCCGGACCTGGGCCGATTGCCGGAATCTGCCGAGGCGCTCGCGGCGCTGCCGAGCACGGGCGCCGAGATCGGGGTGGTGCTCGCCGACGGCCTGTCGCCCCGGGCGCTGGCCGAACACGGCATCCCGACCCTGCTCGCGCTGAAAGACGCACTGGCGCAGCACTATCGGTTCGCGCCGCCGGTGATCGCGACCCAGGCCCGGGTCGCGCTGGGCGACCACATCGGCCCGGCGCTGGACGTGGCGACGGTGCTGGTGCTGATCGGGGAGCGGCCGGGCCTGTCGGTGGCCGACAGTCTCGGCATCTACCTCACCCACCTGCCGCGACCCGGTCGCACCGATGCCGAACGCAACTGCGTCTCCAACATCCACCCCCCGGAGGGGCTCGGCTACGCCGCCGCGGCGGCGGTGACCGCGGGCCTGATCGCCGGGGCGCGCCGGCTGGGCCGCTCGGGCGTGGAGCTCAAGGACACCTCGGTGCGAGGCGGCACAACCATTGCGGCGCCGGACGATCCGGCGGTCGCCGCAGGTGGCGACCCGGGGTCCGCCGGGCGAGCGGGCCACCTCGACGCGGACTGACGAGGATTTCCGGAGCGCGCCGGATCAGTCGCGGCTGGGCCAGTAGCGGCTGGCGTGCTGCCCGTCGACGCGGGTCAGGTCGGGCTCGTCGACGTCGGTGATACCGACCTGGAGCAGCAGCACCATCGTCACCATGCTGACGCCGACGATCAGCGGGGTCAGCAGTTGATGGGCCTGGGCGCCGACGACCCGGTGCACGTGGTCGGTCATCTGCGCGCTCATCGCGAACATTCCGGTGTAGTGCATGCCGCACACCGCGATACCCATGATGGCCGCGGCGCCGACGGTGACGAAGATGCCGCGGACGTGCAGGGCGAACCACAGCGCCGCGGTGGCCGCGACGACGGCGATGAGGACCGACAGCGAGACCAGCAACGGGTCGTACCGGACGACGGCGTCGGTCTCCATCCCGTACATCCCGGCGTAGTGCATGGCCGCCACCCCGAGGCCGGTGATACCCCCGCCGATCGGCAGGGCCGCGGGGTCGCCCGGCCGCCGCACCACGATGAACAGGCCCAGCCATACCACCACCATGGCGATCAGCGCGCTGAGCAGGGTGACCGGCACGTTGTAGCGAATGATGGTGTCCTGCACCGAGAAACCCAGCATGGCGATGAAATGCATGACCCAGATGCCGGTTCCGCCGAGCGCGATCGCGGCGGCCACGGTCCAGCCGCCCCGGCCCGGACGGGTGCGGGCCCGGATCATGCACCGCAGCGCCAGCAACGATCCGGTGAAGGACATGAGATAGGCCAGGGCCGGTGTCAGCCACCCGTATGTGAAGTGATCTATTTCCAGCATTGCGGACCCCTTGCCAGGGAGGATTCTCGATGTTCACGGGCAGGCCCGTGCGCCGAACGCTAGCGTGAAAGATGCAGGCAGGAAATATGCCCGACGCCGTCCAGCGAAATTTGCTGGGTTTGCTGACGGTCGATTGCCCAGGTAGCTCACCCGGCATGGGTCCGCGGCGCCGGACGAGGTCGTTTCGGAAATCGTCCAGCCTGCTTGACCGATCGGGACAGGACGGACGGCGGCCGCAGCGCACGATAGGCGACTCCGTCGCGGTGCGCGATAGGCGACTCCGTCGCGGTGCGCGATAGGCGACTCCGTCGCGGTGCGCGATAGGCGACTCCGTCGCGGTGCGCGATAGGCGACTCCGTCGCGGTGCGCGATAGGCGACTCCGTCGCGGTGCACGGCCCCGGCGACTACAGCATCGGCCGCAGATCCAGCCGTCGCATCATGCGGTCGACCAGATCCGGTGGCATCCCCGGTTCCCGCCGGGCCGACAGCGCCGCCGCGCGACCGGCCTCCAGCACGTCCTCGCTGATCTTGCGGAACATGCCGGTGAACCGCATCATCCGGTCGAAGGATTTGGCCGGATCGGCGCTTTCGGCAGCCTCCGGATCGGCGCGGGCGAGCCGCCGCTCGATGGTTTCGCGCAACCGCTGATAGATCTCGTCCGGCAGATCCTCGCTGTCGGCGATCTCCTCGAGCCGGCTCAGTTCCGCGCGCAGGATCCGCGACCACAGCTGCCGCTCCAGCAGCCGCTCGGTCTCGGTGTCGGCCTGGACGCGCGTGGCCCGGACCACCAAGGGCAGTGTCGGTCCCTGGAGCAGCAGCGTGAACAGCACCACCGCGAAAGCGGCGAACAGGATCTCGGTGCGCCCCGGGAACGCCCCGTGCTCGGTGGTCAGCGGCACGGCCAGCGCCAGCGCGACCGTGACCACGCCGCGCATCCCCGCCCACCACGTCACCACGGTCTCCCGCCAGGTGTGCGGCTCGTCGGCCTCGCGCCGCGGCTTGTTCAGCAACACCATCGACAGCAGCAACCACGCCAGCCGCAACAGGACCACCACCGCGACCACCACCGCCGTCCCGACGAGCAGCCGCGGCCAGCTGCTCCCGGTCGCCTCCAGCACGGTGGTGAGCTCCAGCCCGATCAGCCCGAACGCGACCCCGGTCACCAGCAGATCGATGACCTCCCAGAACGATTCCCCGACGATCCGGTACGCCGAATCGCTGAAATCCGCCGCCACATCGGTGAGATACAGCGCGCAGACCAGCACCGCGAGCACCGCCGACCCGTGCCAGACCTCGGCCAGCCCGTACGCCGCGAACGGCAGCAACAAGCCCAGCGCCACCTGCCAGGCGGCCTCGTCCAGCCGCCGCATCAGCCGGCTGCCCACCCAGCCCAGCACCAGCCCCACCCCGACCGCGACCAGCGCCGAGACCAGGAAATCCAGCGCGGTGTGCCACGCCGAGAACCGCCCGGTCACCACCGCCTGCACCGCGACGTCGTAGATCACCACCGCGGTGACGTCGTTGAACAACCCCTCGCCCTCGAGCACCGACACCAACCGCCGCGGCAACCCCAGCCGATTGGCCATCGCGCTCACCGCGACCGGATCCGGCGGGGCCACCACCGCCCCGAGCACGAAGGCCGAGGCCAGCGGCACCGCCGGATACCAGAGATGGAACACCACCGCGACCGCCACCGCCGTCGCGATCACCAGCCCCACGGCCCGCAACAGGATCGGTCCCGCATCCGCGGCGAACTGCTGCCAGGAGGTGCGCCGCGCCGCGGCATAGAGCAACGGCGGCAGCACCAGCGGCAGGATCAACTCGGGATTGATGTCCACATTCGGCACGAACGGCAGCAACGCCAGCACCAACCCGAACACCGTCATCAGCACGGCCGGCGGCAGCCTCGTCCGCTGCCCGATCGGCTGCGCCAGAATCGTCGCGAACGCCAGACAGAAGACCAACACCCACTGCTCCACGCAAGGAGTCTGCTGGCGCCGACCGCGATTGTCACACCGATCCGTCCGGCGCGTCGCCCACACCCGGACACGCATCGGCCCGGACGCCGAGGCGTCCGGGCCGATGGTGGGACCGACTCAGTCCAGGTAGTCCCGCACTACGCCCGATACAACGCTGTGCTCATCCTGCGATTTCGCCGGTGGCCAGGAAGCGCTGTGCGCGTTGATATCTTGGATTGAGGCGCAGGCTATGAGACCAACCGACTGTAACGGTCTAGCGAATGCCTGAAGCACCGGGAAGACCAACTCGAGCTGGCCAAAGATCTCAAGCCGGGTCGTCTCATGCGGTTATGGCGTCGTCCGAGTCCCTGACGTACTCAAACCTCCAGCGAGTTCGCCGTTCGGGCTGCATGTTTCGGGGTGCAGCTGTGCCGCCGCGGCCCTTCAATTGTGCACGACGCCCAATCGACTGCGGCCAAGTGCAGTCCGTCGATGGAGATCCCGAGTTCCTCGTGCACCTCGCGCTCGCAGGCGGCCCGCGGCGACTCGCCGCGTTCGACGTACCCGCCAGGGATGTCCCAATGCTCTTTGTAGGTGGGCTTCACCATGAGCACGACGGGGCCGTTCGGGACGACGATGCCGACAGCGATCCGAGGGGTTGCCATCGGTAGCTGGATTCCGGCGGTCATGTGACCATGCTAGATGTGAGGGCTCCACGAGCGCAGGCTCTGGCGAGTTCGTTGTGGCTACTCAGCAGCCGGTGGTTGCCGCTCGTCCTTTGCGGCTGCGACGAATTGTGCGGTACGGGTACGTAGGTTGCGCAATGCGGTGGGGCTATGGTCGAGGCGTAGTGCGTCGCCGAGCACTGGGCGACCAACGGCGACGGCAGTTGCACCTGCTGAGAAGTAGTCACCGATATTGTCGAGTGTCACTCCACCGACAGCGACGAGCGGTATATGTGGGAGTGGATCACGAACTGCCGCAATGTATTCTGGTCCCAGAGCGAATGCTGGAAAGACCTTCAAGGCGGTTGGTCGACTTCGCCAGGCGGTCACGATCTCCGTGGGAGTGAAGACACCGGGCAGTGAACCGAGCCCGGCCGAATTGGCAGCCGCGACAACGTCAGGGTCGAATGTGGGGCTGACCACGAAGCGAGCGCGGGCATCGGCGGATCGTCTCACGTCATCGACCGACATCACCGTGCCAGTGCCGATGTAGGCAACATCACCGACCTGGTCAACGACAGCGCGAACCGCGGCCAGCGCGCCAGGAGTGGAAACGGTGATCTCAAGACAGCGCACCCCGGCGTCGATCAGGGCGAGCGATACATCCACGAGCGGTACTGGTTCTGCGGCGCGCAGGATGACCAGTAGTCGATGCTCGGCGAGAACTTGGGAGAGTGGTTTCATCACCTCAACGCTCGAATCTTTGGACGCGCTGTCGTGCTCACGGTTGCTCCGGGGGCAGACTTGCCTGCGCTCGCTCCGGTCGGAGCTGGAGGAGAAAGCGATGCTAGTCTCCCAGAGTCCAGGTTGAGCGAGGTTGTCGGTGTCGCGGAAGCCGATGACGGGCGGTGGGTTGCGGCGCGGGGTCTCGATCCTGGCTTCATCGGTCGATCGTGCGTGTCGGTGGGGCGCTAACGGAGAGGGGTGTGCAGGTGGGAACGCCATTGACAGGCTCGGTGCTGGAGACTCTGGACGAGATCGGCAGTAGCACAACGACCGGCGTGATCGTGGTCTGCGGCTTCCCGGCCTCCGGCAAGTCAACTGCCGCAGCATATTTGGCAAATATGCTCGATGCGGTGGTGCTCGACAAGGATGGATTCGCGCCGAAGCTCGAACAGTCGGTAATGGGCGAGCTTGCGGGAAATCCATACGATCGAGACAGTGCGACGTACCGTAAAATCGTTGGACCGTACATTTACGAAGCCCTGGTTCGGAACGCGCTAATGTTCGGCCGGCGGCAGCCAGTGATACTCGATGCTCCATTTATTGAATATGTCAAGCACGCGTCAAAGCAAAGTATTTCATTATCAGAGTATATTCGCGGCATGAGCGACGATCCGGTGAACGTGAAAACCGTCTGGATTTCGAGTAGTTCAGAGGAGATTCGCAGCCGTATGATTTCGCGCCGGGCCGAGCGAGATGCTCCTAAGCTTGCCGATTGGGAAGGGTACCGCTCCACAGTTCTTGATTCCGGTGTTTCTGGCGATGCAAAGCTGGTTGCCGATGTGTTCGTATACAACTGATCGTGGTCGTCTAGTTTCTATTGAAGAGCTGGCCGATCTGGTTTTGCTGCGCGCTGCCGGAAACCTCGGAGCATCAAGATACCTTCTCGGAATCTGTGGTCCCCCTGCGGCTGGCAAATCGACTCTCGCGGCGTCCCTCCGCGATGCGATCAATGTCGGCCGCCGCTCCATTGCAGCAGTTGCACCTATGGACGGATTTCACTTTCGTACAGCCGAACTGGCGGAATCTGGCCGACTGGACCGCAAGGGACAGCCTGACACCTTCGATGTCGTGAACTTCATCGATCGCCTCCGTCTGCTGAGGAACTCCGATACGGAAATTGCTGTTCCGTGGCCGCTCTATGATCGTGCTATTCATGATCCGCGCCCGGATGCTCTGACCTTGGATGGGAATTCGATAGTGATTGTTGAAGGAAACTATCTGTTACTCGATTCCCCTGGCTGGAGCGCTGCTCGAGGTTTTCTCGATGAGACTTGGTATCTGGATGGTGACCGTTCGGTAATTGAGGAACGTCTGATCCAGCGGCATATCCGAGGCGGCAAGGCAATCGATGAAGCTCTACGGAAGGTGACGGCGAGCGATCTCCCGAATGCAGAATTGATAGCTGGGACAAAGTTGAGAGCCGATTACGTGATTTCGGAATACGACGGTCAGTTTCTCATGGTTCCGAACGAGTAACGTAATTCTGCCAGTCGCGGGTTCCGAAGTGCTGACATGACGTAGTCGCAACCGTGCTGGCCATCTCAAGCGATTCCGTAAAACCATAGCCTTGTGTGGCGTAGTAGCAGTATGCACCATGAAGGATATCGCCCGCGCCCAGCGTATCCACCGCGTCAATCGGTGCGATTTCGATCTCGCTAAGGTGGCGGTCCGTCGAGCACATTATAGGGTCGGAGCCACGTGTGATGGCTGCCTTTGTGGGACCGCACGCGTGGATGAATTCCAGCACTCTGGCGGAGTCGGCTGACTTCATTCCCGGCGGCGTGAAGTCTGACGAGCAGATAGCAACGTCCACCAGTGGCAGAATCGATTCGTGCACGTCTTTCCATCGACCGGCATCGAGCACGACCGGTATCCCGAGATTCCGCGCAGCCGCTGCGACGCCGTACGCGAGATCAGGATGGTGGCCGTCGATAAGGACAATGGTTGCTTGTGAGACGAATTCTATGAACGTGTCACTGAACGGCGCATAGCTCCTTACGGCGTCGAGTGAGACAACTGTTCTGGAGCCAGAATCGCGAGCAACCACAATCGATGAAACCGGCGGTTGTTGCGTGCTGTCTGGAGTCGCGTCGATCAACTGCACCTGTTGACTGAGCAGATCGTCGCGTACAAGATCGGCGACTCGATGCTTGCCAAGTGAAGTCAGGAGTACCGGAGATTTTTTTGCGAGAAAAGCATAGGTCACTGCCGCATTGGCAGTTGGTCCGCCCGCACCGAGGAAATGATCCCGCACAGTATTTTTGCTATTCTCTGCTGGAAAAGCATCGACACCGTAGGCCATGTCCAACGTTACCAGTCCGGCAAAGAGCGCTGTCTGCATGTGCTACTCGTTTCGATCGGGAGAGTTTATCATCATGTGCTCAAGAGTGGCGGTCTGGTCGGAGTATGCATGGACCTTCACGACTGCGACGAACTCGTTCGTGCCGGCGTTCTTCTGGAGAGTGCTCCAATAGTTCGCAAGATACCAGCTCGCCCCCGTCGTCCCCCGGGGGCCGAGTCCAGCACAATAGATCCAGTACCGGTCCGGGTGAAGATTCGGATTCGGCCGAACTCGGGCGATGAGCCCCATGTTCGTGTCATCCGTGGAGCTGTATTGAGTCCCGTCGCGAAGCTCGACGTATTCGAGGTAGGTGCCTTTCTTCGGGTCGTCCTCGATGGTGAACAGCGGATTGCTAGCGGTCTGGAGGTACATGTGGGTGCAGTCGTTGCTCGACAGGCCAAACGATATGTACGGCCGATCGCATTGTGCAACAACCTCATGGTCGCTTTGAATCTCGGTGAGAATTGATGTGTACCTCTGAAGCACCGAGAAGACGTACAACATCCCGCGAACGTCGTTCTCCGCCAGGGCGCTGGGCACGTCGATACGATGTTTGGCTGAGAACGCGCTGTTCTTCTTACCGAAATGATGCTGGCGGGGGATATCGGCATCCGATAGGGCACGCAGAGAGTTGTCGGTCAGCTCGAAGGTTGGATATACGAGCGTTGTTCCGGCTGTGACCATTTCGGCGCCCAGGAAGGTCTCGAAGTCGGAGTCGGTCAGTGGCAGCCGACTCCCGGGGCGAGCAGCTGCCGCCGTCCCTGCCGTGTTCTCGTCGGCGAACAGCATCTCGGCGGTCCAGCCGGGAAACATCTCTTCCAGAACGCGGCAGTGATGTCCGCGGGGAAGTCCTCGCAATTCGCCGGAGAGCCACCTATAGAACTGCGCCTTGGTAGGTGCAGCATCGACCAGCTTGGGGTTGAGGCGGCGTGCGGTTGCGTTGTATGCCCGGGCGAAGTCCGAGTGTCCGTGCAGGTGTTGATCCTTCAGAAGCGCCTTCAGTGCGGTGGCCATGGATCCCCCAAAAGTCCTGATCGTCTTGCAATTACGGCAATCATACACCCATACGAGACGTAACGAGACTATTTGGGTCGAAATTTAGGAAACTAGTCTCATAAGGCACCGATTGGGGACGTTTGTGTCTCGTAACTGTCTCTGTGGCAAGGCATTTCCGCTCTTGCCGGAAGGAGAGACATCCGATGAGCAAACGGAACAGTTCGGCCGGACCCGGCAGGCCTCTGATCAGCCTGAGGGATGCTGGCCAGCTTGCCGGCGTATCGCCCAAGACGATTCGGCGTTGGGTTAATGCGGGCTTCTTGGACGGGTTCCAGGTAGGTCCCCGGTTGATCAAGGTGGACAGAAACCAAGTGCTTGCGCAGGTTCGTCCGCTTGCGCCCCGTGATGCGGCCAACCTGGCTGGGAATGCCCACTTCGGCGGTCTCGGCAATGTGGAATTGTCTGGCGGTGCGGCGTGACCAGCCGCGGCGAGCGT
This sequence comes from Nocardia sp. alder85J, assembly GCF_020176955.2. GTDB lineage: Bacteria > Actinomycetota > Actinomycetes > Mycobacteriales > Mycobacteriaceae > Nocardia. The sequence goes on along the minus strand of NZ_JAIUCZ020000005.1, from coordinate 264,362 downwards.
GCGCTACAGGCGCGAATTGCGGCGCATACGTCATGGGCGAACACGCCGGACCGGACTGCGCGGACCGCCAAGGCTCGCGCCGCCCTGCTGAGCAAGTTCGAGCGGGATGTCGACCCGGAGGGCGTACTGCCGTCCGACGAGCGGGCGCGGCGTGCCGAGCATGCCCGCAAGGCGCATTTCACCCGTTTGGCGCTTCGGTCGGCTCAGGCCCGGCGCAGGCACTGCCGCAACCCGCACAAGGGATCGACCGCCGGGGGTGATCCGGCATGAGGCTTGCTGCCGAGATTCTGGCCGTGCTGCTGATTCTGGCGGTCCTGCTTCTCATCCTGGCGCCGAGCACGGTGCTGGCGGTGGTGTTCGTGGTGGTGCTGTGGGCTGTGTGGCGGCGTCGGCCGGGCCGGGTGGGGGTGCGGCGATGAGTGCGGGTGACAGCTTCTATTTCTCTTACGACTTGTCGACCGGTGAGCCGGTCGGTGTGTTCGATGCCTGGCGTGAACCGCGTAGTCGCGGTGAGTTGTTCGGTCCGGTGGTGCCGAGTCCGGGGGCGATTCAAATCCCGTTCGGTGCGCGGTCGCAGTCGCCGGTGCGTCGTCCGGCTGCGGTGATGGTGCCGCCGGTGCAGAAGGCGCGGGGGGTCTTGTGGGCTGCGGCGGTGGTGTTCGGGGCGGGTCTGTTCACGGGCTGCCTGTTGTTCGGTGGCCGTAGCGAGTCGGTGCCGTCGGTGGTGGTGTGCCAGGCCCCGAGTTCGTATCCGTTCACACCGGAGTCCGGCACGGCGCCCGCGAATTGCGGTCCTGTGCAGCAGGTTCCGGCGACACCGGGATCGGTGGTGACCCGGTGAGCGACGACATGGAGAAGAAGGCCCCGGCGGTGGGCAGCGGTGCGCCGTTGCATGATCCGGCCGAATTGCTGGCGGAGCTGGATTCGATCGTGCGTGATCAGGAGTCGTTGCGGCAGCGGGTGATCGCGTTGCAGGCCCGGTACGAGGAGTTGCAGCCGGACGCCGAGCGTTTCAACGAGCCTGGTGAGTACGAGTGGGAGACGAAGGAGTTCGGCAGCCTCAACGTCAAGTGGGCCGCGAAATCCCTCCACGATGCCGCGGACCGGATTCGGTGGCCGGGTCCGTGGTTCGAGCTGGCCCGTGAGTACGCGGTGAAGGTGCGGGAGTATCGGCAGCACGACGCCGGCCGCGACCAGGTCGGGCAGGCGGCGGATGCGGATCCGGGAGCGGCCGGGAGGCCGCCGCAGGCGAGTCCGCCGGCCGGATCCCGTATGCGGGAGTCGATGAGCTGGGTGCCGGCGGCGGAGAGCGCGCAGTCCAGTGCGCTGGCGGACTACCAGCCGGGTAACGCGCTGGTCGATCGGGTCGAGGACGCCGAGGCTGATCGGGGGCGGTCGCGGTGAGCAAGTATTTCGGTCCGCTTCAGTTCGCGGTGGCGCTGGGTCTGCCGGTGTGGGCTTTCGACCGTGCGAGAGCCGATGGGCTGATCCCGGTCCCGGATGCGGGTATCCCGTCGCGGCCGGTGCGCTGGTCGGAAACGGCTGTCGCGGAGGCGATCGCGCGGGCCGAGGAGATCCGTGCCGCGGTGGGTGCGGTGCCGGATGTCGGTGCGGTGCGGGCCGCGGAGGTCCTGTCGCAGCGTCTGGGCTGTGTGGTCGATGCGGAAACGGTCGAGGAACTCGCTCGGATGCAGGTGATCCCGGAGGTCGGCGAGTACAAGGGGTATCGGTTGTACTGCGGCCGGACTTTGGAACGGTTCACCGATCTCGCGACGCTCGGGCGGGCCGAGGCCCGCGGGCAGCTGTTGACCGCCGCCGGTGCCGCCGACTATCTGCGTGTCCGTGTCAGCGACTTGTCGCATGTGGTGGGTGCGAAGTGGCTGGAACCGGTCAAGTACGGCCGCAGCAGGTGGCGGGTGCAGGTGGCGTTGTTCCGGGTCGCTGATCTCGATGTCCTGCTGACGCATCCGGGGATCGACTGGGAGGCCGTGCGGGCGACCCCGGCGGGGCGGCCGTCACCGTTGGCTGCGCTGACGCGTGGCCGGGCCGGGGAGGCGCGGTGAGCGACGGTATCCCGGTCTACGAGTGGCGGATGGCGCCGGCGCATCTGCGGACGCGTCGTCAGCTGGCGGCGGAGGGTTTGCGGCCGAACGGGCAGGACATCGCGGGCATACTGCCGTTCCGGCGCCACGGTCGTGAGTACGAGGCGCACCTGTTCGACCGCGGCCTCAGTGCGCCGAAGCGTCCCGCGACCGGCGCGCAGCTGGCCGCGCTGGCGAAAGCGACTCGTGAGCACCAGTTGCGGGCCGCCGAGCGGCACGGCCTCGAGCGCAGCGAATTCGACCAGCCCGCCGGGCCGGGCGCGGCATGGGACACACCCAGCGCTCTCGCCGGGTACACGGGCCGGGGCAACTCCCTGGCTGCCGCGGTGGCCAGGGGCGCCGAACGCGAAGGGATGGACCGATGACGCAGTTGGGGCCGCGGGACATGCACGTGTTGACGATCCTGGCCGAGATGTACGGCGCGCCACTGGATCTGGTGGTGCAGATGCTGGGTGTCAGTCAGTCCCGGGCGTACCGGATCGTGGCGAAATGGGTCGAGGCACACATGGTCCCCGCTCACCGTGTACGGCCGGTGCCGGGTTCGAGCTGGGTGTATCCGTCCAGGACCGCGTGCGAGGTGCTGCTGGATCGGCCGGTGCGCTACTGGGTGCCTACCCCGAAGATGGCCGCCCACACCAGGGCTGTGCTGGAACTGCGGCTGGCGCTGACCAGCATGGATCTGGAGCGGTGGATCTCCGAGCGTGCGTTGCGCGCCGAGGTCGGCGTAGTCCATGCCGGGCAGTCCCGCCCGCATATCCACGACGGCCGCTACCTCACCGGCGCCGGTGAGTGGTGGGCGGTCGAGGTCGAGCTGACCGCGAAAAGCGCTGCGGCAGCACGGTCGGCGGTGTTCCAGGCGCTGCAAGTCGCGCAGCGCGCGGACTGTGCCGGGCTGACCTACTTCTACCGCGGTGACGCGGTGAACAACGTGATCCGGACTGCGGCGGCGGGTCTGGATCTGTCGAGCGGGCCGAAGCTGACCGTCCGCGATCTGGACGAGCGGCTGGCCGAGGCACGGACCGAAACCTCTTCTCCCGCAGCACGGCCCGGACTCCGGGTGATCACAGGCGGCGCCGCCGGCCACCACAACCCCACTGACAAAGGAAAGGCGATCTGACATGACCTGCACCAACTTGATCACCCCGGACGACTGCGGATCGTCCGCCCTCACTTCCACACCACTGCCGGCGCCGGCCGTACCGCCGCCGGTGACGGAGCAGCCGGGTATTCACATTCAGCCGACGATGCCGCCGATCGGGATCCATCATGATCCGCTGGGCTGGCTGCCGGACTTCTCCGCGTGGCAGTGGGACAGTGTCGGCCACGGTGCGTTGCTCGGTGCCGCGGTCCTGGTGACCGTCGGGTTCGGTGCGGTGGCGGTGCTGGTGCCGGCGGCGCTGCTGGGGTGGAAACCGGCCCGGTTGCGGAACTGGTTTTTCGCGAGCGTGCTGGTGATGCCCGGTGCCGCGGCTCTGTGGGCGTGGGATCTGTTCGCTCCGGTGCACGATTTCACCCGGGCTGCACAGGAATTGCTGGCCGGTGGGTTCGTCGGTGGCATGGCGGGGATGGCGCCGTTGCTGATTCCCGCGGTGTGGGCGGTGGCGACTGTGGTTCACGCGAACCGGCGCATGCAGCTGGCCACGGTCGGTTTGCGGAGCCCGGCGCGCACGGAGCGGGCGTTGTGGGTGCAGGCGCAGCGGGAGCAGCGGGCCGCGGCCCGGTTGTCGCGGCGGCATCTGCCGTTCACGACCGGCGGGTTCAACCCGCAGTTGGTGATCGGCCGGTTGGCGGTGGAGACCGATCAGGCCCCGCCGACGGGTGTGACGCGAACCCTTTTGGGGCGTAGTGAGTCCCGGTTGATCCTGCCGTGGATCAATGTCGCCGAGCATATGACCACGGTGGCGTCGTCCGGCTCGGGCAAGACGACGTTGATGCTGCGGGTGCTGGTGTCGTGGTTCGTGACGACGTGGGCGCGGCATCGGCAGTGGTGGCGCCACGATCGGCCGGGCCGGCCGTTGGCGATCATCGTGGACTGTAACGGCGGTCCGGAGTCCCGCAAGGTCGCCGCCCGTGCCCGTACCTGGTTCACCGCGTTGGGGGTGCGGTCGGATCGGGTCGGGATCTTCCCTGATGATGTGGCGCTGTCGATGTGGCCGGGTACCGGATTCGATGCGCTCGGTGCGGGGGAGCAGCAGGTGGTGGTGGACGATCTGCGGTCGGTGCTGTCGGCGATGATCTCCGGTGGCAGTACCCCGACCACGGACACCGAGCGGTATTTCCACGAGATCCGCGAGACCCTCATCCATTTGATCGTGGACGCGCCGGCGCGGGTGGTGCTGCTCAACGGTGTCCCGACGCCGGTCGGGGCGAACCCGCCACGGTCGTGGCTGGAGTTCCTGTCGCGGTTCGACGTGGAGAAGCTGTCGCGGTTGTGGGGCGGGCAGGCCCAGGTCAGCCCGTGGGCGGGGGTGATGGGCGTGGATATGGAGATCGCGTCCACCATCGACGGCAAGCAGCCGGTCATGAACTCCGCGCGCGCCGAATTCGCCAACCTCTACCGATCGCTCGGCTCGGCGTTCGACGGCACCAAGCAGCTGACCGACTTCGATGTCATCTACATCGTCCTGGAAGGCGTGAAGACCCCCGACCGTGCCCGTGCCCAGTTCGGGGCGCTGGGGACGATGTTCGAGCAGCTGGCCGACAAGCAGCACGGCCGCACCTCCCTGATGGTCGTCGACGAATTCTCCGCGGTCTCCGACGGGAAGACCCGCGCGGTCAAATGGGTGGAGCGGCTGCGTAAGGCCGGTATCGGGTCGTGGTGGATCGCGCAATCGTGGCAGGGACTCGGTCACGACGACGACAACCGTGCCGCCCTGGTGTCGGCCGCCTCCGGTGGCAGCCTGCTGGGCCGGTCGACCGACCCGGAGACGTTGTCGAAGGTCTACGGCACCCGCCCGAAGTTCGAGCTGTCCCGGAAGTTGATCGGCGGCAACCGTGACGGTGACGAGGGCAACATGCAGCCGTCGGATCAGTTCCTGATTCCGCCGAACCGGTTGCGCGCCATGGCCAAAGGCGACGTGGTGCAGGTCGCCGGTGGCCGTGCCCGGTGGGGCCGGGTGTCCCCGCTCGATGACGCCGAACTCCAGCGGATGCGGCCCTTGCCGGGGCTCAACGAGTTCACCGGCCCGGCCCGGTCCAGTGGTGACCCCGCCGGTGTGGCGCCGGTGATCGACCTCAGCAAGCGCCGTCTGGCGTGAAACCGACTGTGTGACAAGGAGTTATGAGCATGTCTTTCTCGAATCCGATCGAACCCGAAGACCACGGCGAGGAACTGGGTGGGCGTAGCCCGGCCGAGCAGGCCCGCGAACAGCAGATCTTGGAGGCACTGACCGCCGACCTGGCCGGCAGTGCCGCGGCCCAGCTGGCCGCGCAGCTGGTGCCGGTCGTCCCCGACGGCGGCATGGTCGGCCGCGCGGCGGCGCCGCATGTCTCGCGGGTCACGAAAGCCCGTGACGGGCTGCGGATCTGGGGTCCGGCCGTCGGCACCACCGCGGTCGCCGCGACCGTGGACGCGGTGGTGCCGTTGCCCGCCCCGGTGGAGGTGTATGTGGCTGCACTGGCTGGGTTCGCGTGGTGGCACTGCGCCGGCCGTCCCGGCCCGGCCGACTCCGTGCGCATGGTCGCCTGCACCGTCACCGACCAGTACGCCCGCCTGCGTGAGCGGGTCACCCGGCTCGCGCAGCGGCGCGGCGCCTACGAGGACCGGCGCACGAATCCCGGATCGGTGCAGTGATGCTGACGATCACCGATCTGTTCTGCGGTGCCGGTGGTTCCTCTACCGGCGCGGTCCAGGTGCCGGGGATCACGGTCCGGATCGCCTCGAATCACTGGGATCTGGCGGTGCAGACCCACAACACGAACCATCCCGCCACCGACCATTTGTGCGCGGACCTGTCCCAGGTCGACCCGCGCTACTTCCCGGCCACCGACATCCTGTGGGCGTCGCCGGAGTGTACGAACCATTCGCGGGCGAAGGGGCAGAAGAAGATCCGGCCGGCGACCCTGTTCGAGGAGGAGCCGCTGCCGGACGCGGCCGCGGAGCGGTCCCGGGCGACGATGTGGGACGTGCCGCGGTTCGCCGAGGCGCACGGCTACAAGGCGATCATCGTGGAGAACGTGGCCGAGGCCGTCGAGTGGTCGCCGGAGTGGTCGCCGGCGAAGGGCGTCCTGTTCCGGTCGTGGCTGTCGACGATGGATGCGATGGGCTACGAGCACCACATCGTCTACCTGAATTCGATGCACGCCCAGCTGTTCGGGCCTGGTGCGCCTCAATCCAGGGATCGCCTGTACGTGATGTTCTGGCGCCGAGGCGACCGCCGGCCGGATATCGAGCGCGTCACCCGCCCGGCCGTATCCTGCCCGGACTGCGGTCCGGTCCAGGCGGTGCAGGCGTTCAAACCGGACGCCTCGAAGGTCGCCCGCTACCGCTCGCAGTACGTCTACCGCTGCCCGAACGTGAAGTGCCGCAACCGGATCCTCGAACCCGTGGTGCGTCCGGCGGCCGAGATCATCGACTGGTCCGATCTCGGTACCCGAATCGGTGACCGGGTGAAACCGTTGGCGGACAAAACGATGTCTCGGATCCGGGCGGGAATCGAGAAGTATTGGATCCCCGGCGCCGGGCTCGCGGTGCCCGTCGAGGGGCGTGAGGGCAAGCAGGCCCGGCCGGTCGATCAGCCGTTGCGGACGATGTCGACACGCAACGAGACCGGGTGGGCATTCGTGGCCGAGCTGCGCGGCGGCGGGTCGAAACACCGGCCGGTATCCGATCCGTTGTGCACCGTCACCGCGTCCGGCAACCACCACGGGCTGGTCACCACCTACTACGGCAAAGGCGCGACGGTGCCCGCCGGCGACCCGCTGCCGACCTGCACGACCGTCGACCGGCACGGGCTGATCACCCCGGCGGGCGGCACGTGGCGGGAACGGGCGACCAGCACCCGCGAGCCGATCCCCGCGCGTACCGCAGTCGAAACCGACGGCCTCGCCACCGGTCCGGCGGTCGATATCAACGATGTCCGGTTCCGCATGTTGGAACCCCGGGAGATCGTCGCCGCGATGGACTTCCCGCCCGACTACGTCGTCCTCGGCAACCGCCGCGAACAGGTCCGCATGGCCGGTAACGCCGTCACCCCGCCCGCAGCCCGGGACCTCCTCGGCGTCGTCGCCGAATCGCTGGGCGTGCTCGCCTGACACCGCACCACACAGACCCCGGGTCTCAGCGGATCCGGTCCACCGAGAAAAGGAACCGAAAAACAATGACCAACAGTACTTTTCGTATCACACCGGAGCTTCCGGCCTGGGTGTGGGCGTTGCCGCCAGCGACCCTGCTCGACCTGTTCGACGCCGATGTCGCCCAGTCGGCTCACACGCGGTCGATGCAGGACTACTACTGGCTGCAACTGCGCCAGATGGCGCTGCACCTGATCGTGGACGCCCCGGCACCGCCGGCCACGTGCACCGCGGAGTTCTTGTCCCGGTTCGACCCGTACACCCTGGCCGGGTTGTGGGGCGGCAACACCTACTCCAACACGTGGACCGGGGCGCCGGGGGTGGATCGGCAGATCGCCGCGCTGCTGGACGGGCCGCAGCCGATCCTGTCGGGCCTGCTGGCCGAGTTCACCAACCGGTTCCGGCTCTGGGCCGTCCTCCCCGACCAGCTGCACGCCGCGGTGCGCGCCGTGCACCCCGACTTCGTGTTCCCCGCCATCGATGAGGAGTACTGATCATGTCCGAACCCAGCACCGTGGACGAAATCGTCACGGAGGTCACGAAGTTCAGTGCGGCGATGCGTGCGGCGATGCAGCGGCACGCGCAAGCATCGAACTGGCTGGACCGCCGCCGCGCCCGCAAGGACATCTCCCGGCTGGTCCGGGTCGAACGCCGCGAGCAGGACCAGGCCCGCACCCAGCATCTGACGTGGACCAATCAGGCCGTGGACCGGTACCGGGTCCACGCGAACGCGGTCGCGGTGCGCGCCGGCGACCCGGCCGTCGACCACACCCGCCGTGCCCGGGACGCCCGGGCGCTGGCCGAGCATCGGGAAGCGCTGGGCGCCCAGTTCATCGGCGACCGGCATCTGACCCGGACCGAGCAGGGTATCGCTTTGGACGGGCTGGACGCGGCGACGGTGTTCCCGGAGTTCACCTCCGGCGACATGTTCGCCCGCGCCCACAAGGTCAAAGGCATCCAGGCCCTGCACTACCGTGCCCGGGTGGCGCGGGAAACCCTCGCTGTGGAGCGTGCCGCCGCGGAGCGTGGTGGCTGGTACGGCGGGTGGGCGCACACCCGGACCCCGTCGGCCGGGCAGTCCCGGTATCGGGCGGAGATGGTGTGGACCGACCAGGACGGTGGCCGGCTGGCCGAGTCCCGCTGGCATCCCAGTGAGCACGGTGCCGCGGACTGGATGCGCCGCACCATCGACGACACCGCCTATCGGCCCGGTACCACGGTGCATGCGCAGGTCGAAGACACCCGCGCCACCCATGCCGGTGGCCGGGTGCTGTTCGACCGGTCCGGTGACCCGCAGTTCGTCGCGGCGGGTGTGCAGGACCGGGAACACACGCTGCGCGCACGGGCCGCCACGGGGCAGCAGCATGTCGACCGGCCGGTGCCGGGGGCCGGTGCCGAGGGGGACCGGTCACGTGGCGTAGTGGAGTCGTTGCAGACCCGGTTGAATCTGTCGATCGAGCACAACGGGCAGCTGACCGACCGCAACGGCCGGTTGACACAGCAGCTGGCCGCGGTGACCGCCGACCGGGACCAGCAGCAGCAGGCGCAGGAAAGCTACCGGCTGTATTTGCAGGATCTGATCGCCGACCGGGATCGGCTGCAAGCCGAGCTGGACGGTGCCGACACCGAACTGGCCGACACCGTCGCCGACCGGGACCGGTTGCGTGGGGAACGCGACGAAGCGGTCGCCAAGCTGGCCGAGCGCACCCCGGCCGCGGAACGGTACGGCAGCCCGGAACGGCAAGCCGAGCACGCCAAGACGGCGCGGGAGCCGGAGCGGTCCGCGCTGGCCGACTACCAGCCCGGACACGCCCTGGCCGAGGCGGTCGCTCGTAACGGTGCCGGCCGCGACGGGTTCGAGCACGACGGGATGCAGCGATGAGCAGCACCAGCGACGACGACCGCGCGCGCCGCTGGGCCGACGGCACCGCGAACGGCCCAGCGGCCGAGCTGGAGGTGCCCGCGGGCGAGTTGTGCATGGACAACCTGCTGATCTCGCTGGCGCGGGCCGGTCTGGACCGGATCGACGCGGCGATAGCCGACTATCACGCCGCCCGAGTCCCGGACCCGCAGGAAGCCCTGTGGCGTACCGACTACACCCGTGCCCGCATGCGGTGGGATCTGGCCGAGGACCGGCCCTACCCCGGCCATCCCGACGCGGTCTGGCTGCGGGAACGCGCGAGCGAGATCCAGGCGCGGTGGGCCACCGATCCGGTGGTCGCGCCGCGGTGGGCGGAGCTGCATCACCTGAACTTCTCCCCCTACGACGTGCAGGGAGCGGAGTTGCCGTCCATGCCGGGCGAGGCACCGCCCGGCATGGACCCGGTCACGTGGCGCAGCCAGTTGCAGGCACGCGATCTGGCCGGCCACGCCCGATGGCCCGAAACCACCACAACTATCAATCGAGAAGGAACCGAACCAGTGAACGACACTACCCGCGCCGCCGACGGCGCGAACCCGCACGAAACCGAGTCCGAAACCGAGACGTGGACCGAGCAGCAGATGCGAGCGGACTACATGCAGGCCCAGCCGTACCGGCCCGACGATCCGGCCGCCTACGACCCGGCCGATTCCGTCGACTACGCCGAGTACATGAACCGGTGGGCCAACGGTGACCAGAAGTGGTCGGATCAGTGGTTCTACCTCGGGGACCCGGACAGCGCCGCCGCCATCGACCGCAACTTCCTGTCGCCGGTCCAGCAGCGCAGCGAGGACCAGGCCCGCTACATCGCCGAGCACGGCATCGAACGCGACGAGACCGGACGACTGACCTCGCACTACGTCACCCGCGTCGAGGACCGGCGCGACGCCGAGCAGGCGATGCCGTCACAGGTGGCGGACTACCGGCCCGGCAACGCGGTAGCCCAGCGTCTCGCGAACACCGAGCGCGACGGGATCGACCGGTGAGCGCGCCGGCCGTCGAGACGACCATGCCCGCCCAGGGCACCGCCGAACCCGCCCGGGTGCCCGCGCGGCCGGCGGCCCTGCGACCGGTGTGCACCACGGCACCGAAACCCGCCGTGGTGGTCCGGCCGGTCCCGGAAGCGGTGGGCGGCACGGATCTGGAAGCGCGGTTGGCCGCGGCGAATCAGCGGGCCGCGGAGTTGGAGGAGCAGCTGGCCGCCGCGGTCGCGGCCCGGGATGCCGCCGAGCATCACGCTGCGGATCTGGAAGACCGTAACCGGGAGTTGGCCGGTGATCTGGACAACGCCCTGGATCAGCTGTCCGGGCATGCCCTGCACGCCGAGCAGGAGCGCCTGTTCCATGTCCCGAGGTGGTCCCCGTGGACCGCGTCGGCCGATCGAGAGGGATACGACCGATGAACCCGTCAACCACTGTCCACCCTGTCAACCGTCCGTCAACCGGTCGGCTGGATATCGCGGAGCTGACCGCGATATTGATGACGCTCGTCATCGGCGCCGGCGCGTTCGCGTGGTCGTTCGCGGCGTTGACCGAGCTGTCGGCGATGGCCGGGATCACGCCGCAGCTGGCGTGGGCCGGACCGATTTTCGTGGACGGCGCGATCGTGCAGTCCGCGGTGGCGCTGGTCTCGCTGCAACGCCGCGACCGGCAGGGCATCGTGATTCCCGCCGCGACGCGCGTGTTCTTCTGGGGCGAGTTGTTCGCCGCGGAACTGATCAGCGTGGTCGGAAACGGGCTGCACGCTGCGGAATCCGGGCATCGACTGTTGCCCGCGATGATCGCGGCGTGCGTCGCCGGCGCGGCACCGTTGTTCGGTCTGGCCGCTACCCACGGCCTCACGGCGTTGATCGAGGTTCCCCGCAGCCCGGCCCCGGCGCCGGAGGCCGGGTTGACACCGGTTTACACCGACTCGACACGGCTTGACAGCGACTTGACGGGGGTTGACAACGACCGTCAAGCACTGGACGCGGGGTTGACAGTGACCGTCGAGACGGTGGACAGCGACCCGCTCGCCGACCGCGATGCGGAGATCCTGCGACGCCATGCAGCGGGTGAGTCGACGCGCACGATCGGCGCCGCGGTCGGTCTGTCCCACGCCCGTGTCGCGAAGATCATCGCCGCCATCGACGCGGCCGACGATGACGACGGGGAGGTGTTGAGCCTGGTTCGCTGACCGGTCGCCCGGTGGTGCGGGAGGGTGTGCGGCGGTACCTCCCGCGTCCAGGGCACGCAGCGTCGCCGGGCCGGCGATGGCCATCCGGCCACCCTGGACTCGCGAGCCTCTACCGCCACACGACCACAGGCCATACAGGGCAGGCAGCGAGCCTGCCCCCTCACCCCTTCCACCTCGAACCCCTTTGGAGGACGCCATGACCAACACACTGACCGAACTGGACCAGATCAACGCCGAACTGATGGGCGCCGGCGCTCGCAACCCGTTCGGCAAGGACGTGCAGCCCGGCGAGGGAGTGACCGGCGACATCGTGTCGGTCGTCCGCCGGCATCGCCACAACTCCCAGGGACAGCCCCTGTACTGGGTCGACCGGCGCCCGACCGCCGTGAACGGTGGTGACCCGGTGATCGACTCGCAGCTGATTGTGGAGACCGACGCCCGCGACGACGACCAGGACGACGGGCTGCGGGTGGTCACCCTCGATCGTGACGTGCAGCGCGCGATCAGCGCTGGAGTACGCCGCGCCCGCGCCAACGGGGTGGCCATCGGTGGCCGGCTCGAGGGCCTGCTGTACGTCGGCCCGGTCGAGGGCGGCGGCTACGGCCGTGTCTACGACCTGGGTGCCTACATCCCGCCGGCCGCGTAGCCGGACCCAGCACCGAAGCCCCCGGCCCGCCGAAGGCCCGGGGGCTTCGTCGTACCCACAGCCGTTTCGACCGGTCATCGTTTCGCCGAGTGGCGTGTCACATCAAGAACACCAATCCTCATCGAGCATCGAAGCGCGTGTGCTAACCTGCCCGTGACCTGGTCATTGACCGGTTTTGAACAGAAAATTGAGGCGCGTCGGAGGTAGTCAGCACCAATGAGTCAGCCAGCACCGCTTCAGCAGCCGATCGTCATCGAGCCTCTCGACGCTGCCCCCTATCTCGGCCGTATGGGCATCCTGATCCCCGACGTTGTGGCCGCGATCAAGGCGGGTGATACTTGGGCCGGCAGCATGACCAGCCATCATCCTGTCACCGCCGCTGGTCTCATACGGTGGATCTACGTCGTCGGCACAATCCGCGAACGACTGGCCGGAACGCGACTGTGGATCGGGGACGATCCGAAGAACCGCCCCATTTCCGGGCGAACGGATGGTACCTACACGCTGTCCATCGCCGGAGGCAATGAAGTCACCGGCATTGCCGACCATCCCAAAGGCCCGTCAGCGGCGCGCCGCCGAGGAAAGGCTACCGAGGAAGCAGTGAACGGCACCGTGCCGTTGATCACGGTCCACGCCCTTCGTGGTGATATCGATGATCATGACAGTGACCTGCGCGTGCAGCCACCGCACGGACCGTGGTTTCTGCTGTACTACCGCGACACCGACACTGTACGTATGGAAATATCCCTTCCGGTCGGATTCAAAAACGGCCAGTTCACAGGTTGGAAGGTGCGAGTCATCCTCGATGAATGGAGGCCGGACAGTGGCAGCGCGAGGCCGCGCGACATCGGCGGAGAAGACGTCGACTTCCAGGTTGTCCAGGTCGGCTGAGACGTATCTTGATCCGGACAGGATCCGGATCGCGCGGATGCGTCGGGGGATGACGAAAGCCGAGCTGGCGCGGAAGCTGTCGGTGATGCCCCGCACGATCACCCGGTACGAGTCCGGCGAAGCGCCACAGAACAGCGCTGCGGCTCTCGGGGAAGCGTTGGACTTTCCGGCCGAGTACTTCGATCGCGGCGATGCACCGGTGTTCGACTCGAACGAGGTCCGTTTCCGGGCCGCGCGGCGCGCCAGCGCTCGCGAACGTGATGCCGCTGTCGCGGCCGGAGTGTCCGGCGTCGAGATCGACCGCTGGATCTCGAAGCGGTTCATCCTGCCGGAAATGACCTTGCCATCGTTGGCCGGCAACGCGCCGACGACTGCCGCGCAAATTCTGCGCGGTGTCTGGGGGCTGGGGACCAAGCCGCTGCCGAACCTTGTGCAGCTGTGCGAATCTCGCGGTATCCGCGTCTACAGCCTGCCACCGGTCGCCGACGCGGTCGATGCGTACTCGATGTGGCGTGCTGGAACCCCGTACGTGTTCCTGGCACGCTGCAAATCGCCGGAACGAATACGGTTCGACCTCGCTCACGAGATCGGCCACCTTGTTCTGCACGACGGTGAGTCGTGCGAGACGGCTGCCCTCGAGCGAGAAGCCGACTCCTTCGCCTCCGAGTTCCTGATACCGGCTGCAAGCATTGTCGAGTACCTGTCGCCGACCCCGACCGTCCAGAACATCCTGACCGTGCGCAACCAGTTCAAGGTGTCCGCGATGGCGCTGGCCATGGCGGCGCACAAGACCGGCCGGATCAGTGACTGGAACTACCGCCAGATCTGCATCGACTTGTCCACACGAGGATTCCGATCGTCCGAGCCCGGTGGAATGCCGAACTACGAGATGTCCCGGGTGTTCCCGCAAGTACTCAACCGGTCGAACTCGACGGTCAGTGCCCGGGTGATCGCTGGCGACCTGGGCCTTCCGGTCAGCGACGTATACGCGCTGACGTTCGGCGCCGAACTGCGAACCGCTCAAGACACCGAGGTCACCAGCGAGACAGACCACAGCCATTCCCTGAGCCGATATCGGCTACACGTCGTGTAAGGAACTCACCACCGAAGCCCTTGGCCAGATGGCTGAGGGCTTCGCTGTGTCCACAGCCTCCTGGCTGGCGTGGCCACGGTTCCGGTTCATCCCCGACTGTTCCCCGGGCCCTTCCTCCGAAGGCTTTCCGTGCACGGGCGGCGGGTTGCTCAAGGGTGGCCGCAGGCCATCGCCGAAGGCGACGCGACGCAGGAGCGCCCTTGAACAACCCGATGACCGTGCACACACTGTCCGGCCGAGGAAGGGCACGGCACGTGTCACGGCAGCAGCCGATCAGCGGCTCGGGGGTCGATCTGGGGCTGTCGAAGGCGCGAAAACCGCGCACAAAACGCGCGAATAGGTAGCACACTCGTGTGCTACCTATTCGCGCTCTCGACCACCACACCAACCCTCCTCTGATCTGGGCAAAGGGCATGATTTCTGCTCACTCCCCACCCCCACCCCCGTTCGACATCTCATACACACTTCGTGCGCACGAGATGTCGAACGGGGGTGGGGGTGGGGAGCAATCAGAAATCAAAAAGAAGGAGAGGAGAGTTGGTGTGGTGGTCGAGAGAAAAAGAAGTGGTGGCGTTGGGTGGGCCTCGAAAGGTTTGCCAGTGGGTCACTGTGGGAGACGGTGACGGTGGTGCGGTCGTCTGCATCAGCTGGGATTTACGGCACGCGACTGGAAGTGATGGCCGGACAACGTAGCGCGTGTGACGGTGGATCCGTGGGGCGCCGGTTCGTGTGAGGCACAGTTGATGCAGGGCGCTGCCAGGTTGGTGCGGGTTCCGCGAGCTGCGCTCGCGCGGTCGGCGCGCGGGTGCTGTGTCCCTCCGGTATGGCCTGATCTGAGGGCTATCACAGCCGGAACCTGTCCCGCGCGCCTGGCATAGCATCCGGCGGTGGAGCGGGGAGGGCGCGGGCCAGAACCACGGCTGCGATGTGACGCCCTCAGGCCATACCGGAGGGACACAGCACAAGCCAGGCTGTCGGCTGCCAGGTGGAAGGGACCACCTGGGAGCTGGTTTAGCCAGGAGCATGGGACCACCTGTTAGCCAGTGATGGGACCGCCTGACCGGCAGGTTTTGCCAAGTTATGGGACCACTCCGGTGTGGTAGCTGGGGGTTCCGGTCGCTCGGCCGCTGTATTGGCGGATGAGCTACCGGGAGGTGTCGGTGATCGAGATCAGGGAGATGCTGCGGCTGTGGCTGCAGGGCCGCGGGCTACGGGAGGTAGCGCGGCTGTCGGCGGTCGATCGGAAGACCGCGCGGCGATACATCGAGATGGCCCAGTCGTGCGGGATGGACCGTGACGGCGGCGTCGAGCAACTGACCGACGACCTGCTGGCCACGGTGGTCACCGGGGTCCGCCGGGCCCGCCCGAACGGCAGAAGCGATGCCTGGGAGGCCGTTGCCGGCCAGTCCGAGCAGATCAAGGCGTGGATGGAGCAGGGCCTGACCCTGACCAAGATCCACGTCCTGCTGGGCCGGCACGGGGTGGTGGTGTCGTATCGGACGTTACATCGCTACGCCACAACCGAATTGGGGTTCGGGAAGAAACGCGCGACGGTCCGGGTGGCGGACTGCGAGCCCGGGGCCGAGGTTCAGGTCGACTTCGGCCGCCTCGGGCTGCTCACCGACGCCGAAGGCAAGGGCAGGGTGGTGAAGGGCCTGATCTTCACCGCGGTGTATTCGCGGCACGTGTTCGTCTATCCGACGTTCCGGGAGACGTTGAACGATGTGATCGCCGGGTTCGAAGCGGCGTGGGTGTTCTTCGACGGCGTGTTCGCGGTGGTGATCCCGGACAACATGAAAGCGATTGTCGATCAGGCGGATTCGACTGATCCGAAGTTGAACGACTCGTTCCGCGAATATGCCGAGTCCCGCGGTTTCGTCGTGGATCCGGCGCGGGTCCGTTCCCCGCAGGACAAGCCCCGGATCGAACGCTGCGTTCCTTACGTTCGCTCGAATTTCTTTGCCGGAGAACAGTTCCGGGATCTCGCGGACTGCCGGGATCGGGCGCAGCGGTGGTGCCGGGACACGGCGGGAATGCGGATCCACGGCACGACCCGCCTGCGGCCGGGTGAGGTGTTCGCAGCCGACGAGCATCCGTTGCTGAAACCGTTGCCCGACACCGTGTTCGACATCCCGTCTTGGGTGAACCCGAAGGTCGCACCCGACCGGCACGTCCAGGTCGCCAAGGCCCTCTACAGCGTCCCCGGTGATCTGATCGGGCAGCGCTTGACCGCGCGGGTCGATGCGGCGACGGTGAAGCTCTACTTCCGCGGCGCCCTGATCAAGGTCCACGCCCGCGTCGAGGCCGGGCGGCGGCAGACCGATCCGGCGGACCTGCCCAGCGAGTTGACCGCCTACGCGATGCGGGACCTGAACGCGTTGGGCCGCACAGCGTTCGATCACGGCCCGCATGTCGGCGCCTACGCCGCGGCCGTGCTCGAGCATCCGCTGCCCTGGACGAAGATGCGGCAGGTCTACCGGCTGCTCGGCCTGGTCAACCGGCACGGCGAGCACGCGGTCAACGACGCCTGCCGACGCGCGCTGGACGCCGAAGTCGTCGATGTCGGCCTGATCGACCGCATGCTGACCCGTGGCAGCGCCGCGGGCGGGCAGCTGACGTTGCTGCCGCCGCCGGCACCGTCACGGTTCGTTCGCTCGACCACTGATTTCTCGGTCCGGAGGCCCTCATGACCAGCAGCAGCACACGCCGTCCCGCCGCGGCACCGGCGGCCAAGCCGGTCGAGATCACACCCGAGCTGAAGTCGTTGATGCGCCGGCTCAAGCTTGGTCAGCTGCTGGATACGCTGCCGGAGCGGCTGGCGCTGGCGCGGTCGAATCGGTTGCCGCACCACGATTTCCTGGAGATGCTGTTCGCCGACGAGGTCGCCCGCCGGGACCGGGAGTCGCAGCAGCGCCGCGCGAAGACCGCGCACCTGGACCCGCAGATGCAACTGCAGGCTTGGGACGACACGACCGCGGTCAGCTTCGACCGGGAACTCTGGGCGGAGCTGTGTTCGCTGCGGTTCCTCGCCGACGCCTACAACGTCCTGATCATGGGACCGGTCGGAGTCGGAAAGACGTTCCTGGCCAACGCATTAGGCCACGTCGCCGTCCGCCGCAACCACACGGTTCACACCGAGCGCGCCGACAAACTGTTCAAACGGCTGCGCGGTTCACGCTTGGACGGCTCCTACGAGGACGAGATGCGCAAACTCCACCGCGTCGACCTGCTCATCATCGATGACCTGGCCCTGCACCGCCTGGAGGCGCCCGAGACCAACGACTTCTACGAGCTGATCGTCGAACGGCACCGCAAAGCATCGACGGTGATCACCAGCAACCGGGAACCACCGGAAATCCTCACCATGATGGCCGACCCGCTGCTCGCGCAGTCTGCAATGGACCGCTTGCAGTCCGCAGCCTACGAGCTCGTCGTCGAAGGCGAGTCCTACCGGCAGCGGCAGAAGCCCCACCGGGGCCGCGCGGCCGGCCCAGCCGACGGCTCGGATTGACCGGCAGCCCGGTCATCGGTCACCATCACCACACGGCCCGCGACCGGGCACACCCCGGTCCCATGCTCATGGCTAACCAGTGGTCCCTTCACCCTGGCAGGCGACAGCCAGGCATCGCGCTTCCGACCGAAGTACAGCGCGCCCGCTGGGCGCGGAAGAGCATCGCCTCGGCGGCGGGCCAGGCCACCCAGAGGGCCAGGGCGCGGAGGCTGCGGCAAGCTGGTCTACCGCGGCAGCCAGGTGAGGCGGCAGAGATGTAGACGCCAATTCGCGGCAAAAGACTCGCGACTCAGACCAGTCAAATCCGCTGGTGGAGGGCATTTTGTAGCGCACTTTTACTGCGTAGCGCGGAACCGCTCACAGGTCCCCAAGGTTCAGCCCGCGTGCTTCGTCGGCGGCCCGCGCCGCGGCAGTCGATCTGGTGTAGCGGTCGATCATGTCCCGGGTGCTCCAGCCCGCGATGGCCATGAGCCCACCTTCGGTGCCGCCGGCACCGAGCCATCGTGACGCGCCGGTGTGTCGAAGGAGGTGCGGATGGAAGTTCTTTACCTCGGCGAGTCGGGCCCGGTAGCCGAGCGTGTCGTGCAGGGCGTCGTACGTGAAGAACTTTCCTCGCTCACCGAGCCACAGTGCGGGGGAGTCCTCGCGGAGGTGACCGCGGCGGACCCGGAGGTACCGATCGATCGCACGGGCGGTCTGCGGGCTGAACGGGACGATCCGCCCCTTGCCACCTTTGCCGCGCCGGACGACGACCAGCCCACGCTGAACATCGACATCGGCTACCTCGATGGCGACGCACTCGCCGGCACGCATCGCGGTTTCGACCATCAACCGGATGACGGCTTCGTCGCGGCGGTCGCGGAAGTCCTTGCCCTGGCACGCCTTGATCAGTCGCCGGATCTCGTCATCGGTCAGGGACTGGACCACCTTGTCGTCCAGTTTCGGCGGCTTCAGCCCGAGGAGCAGATCCTGGTCGAGTTCATCCTCTTCGACCAGCCACGCCGAGAACCTCCGCAGCGCGAGCTGCCGACTACGCGCGGTGCTCGCTTCCAGGCCGGAATCGAGCACCGCCGCGACGAATGCGTTGACCGCCGCACGATCCAACACTGGTACCTGATCGTTATCCGTGCACCAGCGGAGGAACGCGCGAACGCCGTCCCCGTACGACTTCACGGTCTGCCCTGACTTGCGCTCGGCCCGCAGGGCCAGCTCCCATGACGGCAGCAAAGCTGCCAGGTCGACCGAACGACTACCGCTCCCCATCCCAATATCTTGACTAGGAGCGCTGTGCTTGTCGAGTATTTCTGGATTGAGCCGCAAACTCGCAGGTCAACGGCCCAATCCAGAAGGAACCTCAGTCCAGGTAGTCCCGCAGGACCTGGGAGCGGCTGGGATGGCGGAGTTTGCTCATCGTCTTCGACTCGATCTGGCGGATGCGCTCGCGGGTGACCCCGTACACCTGGCCGATCTCGTCGAGGGTGCGGGGCTGGCCGTCGGTGAGGCCGAAGCGCAGGCGGACCACGCCGGCCTCGCGCTCGGACAGCGTCTCCAGCACCGACTGGAGCTGGTCCTGGAGCAGGGTGAAGCTCACCGCGTCGACGGCGACGACCGCCTCCGAATCCTCGATGAAGTCGCCGAGCTGGGAATCGCCCTCGTCGCCGATGGTCTGGTCCAGCGAGATGGGCTCCCGGGCGTACTGCTGGATCTCCAGCACCTTCTCCGGGGTGATGTCCATTTCCTTGGCCAGCTCCTCCGGAGTGGGCTCGCGGCCCAGGTCCTGGAGCAGCTCGCGCTGGATACGGCCGAGCTTGTTGATGACCTCGACCATGTGCACCGGGATGCGGATGGTGCGGGCCTGGTCGGCCATCGCGCGGGTGATGGCCTGCCGGATCCACCAGGTGGCGTACGTGGAGAACTTGTAGCCCTTGGTGTAGTCGAACTTCTCCACCGCGCGGATCAGGCCCAGGTTGCCCTCCTGGATCAGGTCCAGGAACGCCATGCCGCGGCCGGTGTAGCGCTTGGCCAGCGAGACCACCAGGCGGAGGTTGGCCTCCAGCAGGTGGTTCTTGGCGCGGTTGCCGTCACGCATGATCCACTGCAGGTCGCGGCGCACCGCCACCGCCAGCTTCTCGCCCTTCTCGGTGAGCTCGCGGAACTTCTCCGTGGCGTAGAGGCCGGCCTCGATGCGCTTGGCGAGCTCGACCTCCTCCTCGGCGTTGAGCAGCGCGACCTTGCCGATCTGCTTCAGATAGGCGCGCACCGAGTCGGCGGAGGCGGTGAGCTCGGCGTCCTTGCGGGCCTGCCGCAGCGCCTCGGACTCCTCCTCGTCCCAGACGAAGTCGCCGGAGGCCTTGTCCTTCTCGGTGGGCTCGTCGGCCTCTTCCTCGTCGGCCTCGGCGGCGACGGGGGCGGCCACGCCCGGCTCGCCTTCCTCCTCGCCGACCTCGTCGACGAGCTCGTCCTCGTCGGTCAGGTCGTCGTCGGAGACGTCCAGATCGTCGAGGTCGTCGAGATCCAGCGACTCGTCGTCGGTGAGAGTCTCCTCGACCTCACCGTCGGGGCCGATCTTCTTCGTCGCGGCTTTCTTGGCAGGCGCCTTCTTGGCTGCGGCCTTCTTGGCAGGCGCCTTCTTGGCGACGGCCTTCTTGGCGGGTGCCTTCTTCGCGGCAGCCTTCCGGACCGGCCGTGCTGCGGTGGTGTCTGCGGAGTCGGCGGCCTCGGCCGATTCGGCGGTCTGTCGGGTATTCGTGGCTACCACGTACGCCCTTTCGTGACGGTCTCGTGCGGCGTCACGCCAGAGTGATCATCCGGCGGAGCGGTTCTGTCGGGATAACCCGGCTCGGGCCGGGGTCGTTTCTCCGGCTCACCGCCGGGCATTGTCCATTGTAACGATCGAACCGGGGTGCTCATGGCGCGATACCGGCATCGACTGCCATCGCGGCGCCGACGATGCCCGCGGTATTCCTCAGGTGGGCCGCCACCACGGGAGTCCGGTTGCCGAGCAAGGGGATCCAGTGCTCGGAGTCGCGGCTGATGCCGCCGCCGACCACGAAGACGTTGGGCCAGAACAGATTTTCCAGGGTCACGAGGACCTTGGTGACCTCTGCGGCCCACTCCTTGTACGACAGATTCTTTCGTTCCTTGACCGAGGAGGCGGCCCGGTGCTCGGCCTCCTTGCCGCCGACCTGGATATGTCCCAACTCGGTGTTCGGCACCAGCGTGCCGTGGTAGAGCAGGGCCGAGCCGATGCCGGTGCCGAAGGTGAGCAGCATGACCAGGCCCTCGGTGTTGCGGGCCGCGCCGTAGCGGTCCTCGGCCATCCCGGCGGCGTCGGCGTCGTTGAGGACGACCACCTCGCGCCCGCCCAGCGCCAGCGAGAACAGGCTGCGGGCGTCGGTATCGATCCAGGCCTTGTCGATGTTGGCGGCGGTGCGGGCGATGCCGTTGACGACCACGCTGGGCAGCGTGATGCCGACCGGGCCGTCCCAGTCGGCCTGGGCGACCAGCTTGGCCACCGTCTCGGCGACGGCGTTCGGAGTCGACGGATGCGGGGTGGCGATCTTGACGCGCTCGTGCGCGAGATCGCCGGTGGCAAGATCCACCACCGCGCCCTTGACGCCGCTACCACCGATATCGATTCCGAATGCAAGCCCGCGAGCGGACATCGACAACTCCTCGTTCCCTGTCGTGCCGACGGAAGTGTTTGCTGCGAGTTGTAAGAACCCGTGCGCGCGCACCTTACCCGGTCACCGGACGACGAGCCGGACGAACGAGTCCGGCTGTGTCGTCCCCGACAAGCCTAATGCGCGACCGGGCCGATCTATGTTCCGATGGACGTCGTGCCCGAGACGAACTCCCGCATGACCGTGACCGACCCCGACGACTCCCTCGTGCCCGCCGCCGAGATCACCGAATTGCGGCGGGTCGCCGCCCAGCTGGCCCGCGCGGCGGCCGACCACGTGCGCACCCGGCGGCCTGAGGTGTTCCCGGCCCCCGGGCCCGGCCCGGCGACCTCGGCCGCCGCGCCGCACGGTGTGGTGCGGAGCAAGAGCACCGCGACCGACCCGGTGACGATCGTGGACACCGAATCCGAGGATCTGATCCGCACCCTGCTGAGCCGCTCCCGGCCGGACGACCGCGTGATGGGCGAGGAGGGCGGCGGCAGCGTCGATCCGGACGACGATCCGGCCGCCACGGTGTGGGTGGTCGACCCCATCGACGGCACCGTGAACTTCATGTACGGCATTCCCGCCTACGCCGTGTCGGTGGCCGCCATGCGCGGTGGCCGCTCGCTGGCCGGTGCGGTGGTCGACGTCGTCGGCGAGGTGACCTACAGCGCCGGACTCGGCGCCGGCGCCACCGCGACCACCGCCGGCGCCACCCCCGTTCCGCTGCGCTGCACCGAGGTCCGCTCCCTGGAGATGGCCCTGCTGGCGACGGGCTTCGGCTACGGCGCCGGCCGCCGCGCCACGCAGGGCCGCCTGATCGCCGAGGTGTTGCCACACGTTCGCGACATCCGCCGCATCGGCTCGGCCGCCCTGGACCTCTGCATGGTGGCCGCCGGTCGCGTGGACGCCCACTACGAGCACGGCCTGAACACCTGGGACTGGGCCGCCGGCGGCCTGATCGCCGCCGAGGCCGGCGCCCGCCTGACCCTCCCGCCCGCCGGCACCCTGGCCGGAACCGGCGAACTGGTGGTGGCCGCCGCCCCCGGCATCGCCGACCAGCTCACCGCCCTCTTCGACCGCTGCGGCGCCTCGGCCCCCATCCCGGACTAGCTGTATTCCGGCCTCCGCTGCGCTGCGGCAGCGTGCGCGGCCCGGGAACTGCTCGGCATGGCAGGGGCGTGGCGGCCGGGATTCAGCACTTTGCCTTGCGGGCCGCCTCGAGGAGTTTCGAGTCGATCGACGGGCCGCCGGGGGCCGGATTCTTCAGCGACTTCAGGACCTCCTCGGCGTCGGTGCTGGGGCGCAGGTCGTTGCCGAACAGCGAGCCCAGCGCCAGGTCGACCTCGTCGTCGCCGCGATGGTCCTCGATCAGCTCCGCGCACGGGGCGATCAGTTGCACCGCGGCCGCGGCGGGCCGGCCGTTGACGCCGAAGCGGATCTGGCCGTTGCACTCCAGATCGCCGTTGACGTACACCGGGTCGTTGGCGAACGGGGGCGCGGGCGGGCTCGCGAAGCCGTAGTCGCTGAGCCGGGAGGCGATGTGCTCGGCCACGCCCCGCTGCCCGGAACCGTTGTAGACGCGCACCTTCGACTGGGCCAGCGGCGCCGGCTCGACATCGCGCAGGCGCGACGCTCCCACCCGCTGGCCGAGGCCCTCGGGCTTCGGCGCGTTCGGGTCGGTGGCCGCGGACGGCGTGTTGCAGGCCATCGCGGCCCGGCTGTGCTGTTCCGTCGTCGCCGCCTTGATCCAGACGATCACGCAGATCAGGGCCAGGATCGACACCAGGGCGACCCAGGGCTGATAGCGACGGCGCGGGAACGGCCGGCCCCGTTTGTCGGTGGCACGGCCCTCGGTGATCAGTGAAACCACGAGGACACCTTACGAGTTCGGGGCGACCTTCGCGTACGCCGGCAGTGGTGTGCCGTCACCTTCGCATATCGGACCGGTAACGACGTGGCCCTTGTTCGCTGTCAGCGAACTGCGGCGCGCCGGAGGCCGTGCGGCGCAATCTCGGGCCGGTAACGATTCGCTGGACGTCCGGACACGAAAACGGGGCGCCGGACGGCTCGAACCCCGCCGGGATGACGATTGCCCCTCAGTTTCGGCGCGGATGGGTTTTGATTGCGACTTTTGCCGCCGGGTCCGCTATTGTCTGGCGGCCCGACTCGAATCGAAGGATGTGAATCACGAGGTGAGATTCGGGAACAACCAGGGCATGTCCTGCGTTGACCGAGCGCGATCCGGTACGGATTTCACAGATCCGGCCCGGTCGGCGACGGGTGTGCACGTGATGTACACCACCGGCGGGACGGTACTCGGCCGAGCCGATTCCCCAGTGGGATCGACGGCGGTGAGTCCGGTTCCGGGATATACGGAGTAAGGACGAGGGGAAGACGACATGGCAACCGACTATGACGCACCACGGCGTAGTGAATCCGACGAGGTGTCGGAGGACTCCCTGGAGGAGCTGAAGGCTCGTCGTAACGAGGCTGCGTCCGCCGTCGTGGATATCGACGAATCCGATACCGCGGAGTCGTTCGAGCTTCCCGGCGCGGACCTGTCCGAGGAAGTGCTTTCGGTTCGGGTGATCCCGAAACAAGCTGACGAGTTCACCTGCTCCAGCTGTTTCCTGGTGCACCACCGCAGCCGGCTGGCCACCGAGTCCGGTGGTCAGTTGATCTGCATGGACTGCGCAGCCTGACGGCCCGCACCGCACCTGCACAGGAAAAACAATCTGCCGCGACGGTTCAGCTCGCGCTCGGTACGCCGAGCGCGGCTAGGACCTGCTCGGGCTTGCGCGTGCTGACGAGCCAATACGGCGCCGGGTCGTCGGGATCGTCGAGCACCAGCAACACCAGCGGACCGATCCAGGGCCGATGCTGCACATATGCGGCGGGGTCGAGCTGGCGGCCCAGTGCTGCGCTCTTGGCGCTGGTCGGCACGGCGGCCGCCCGGGCTACATACGTTACCGGCAGATGGGCTTTGTCCGCGCGCAATTCGAGAGTTCCACCGGGTGTTCCGTCCGATTCCGGGACGGCGGCCACCTCGACCCGGTGCCGGCTCATCCAGAGCAATGCCCAGACCGGGATCGGGAACAGCAGCACATAGGGCAGCCAGGCCCGGATTCCCGGCGCTCCCATATGGATCTCGGCCGCCAGCAATCCGGTGATGAACAGGCCCACCGGCCACCACCACAGGGGCACCCACAGTCGCTCGGAGTACACCGGCGCGGGCGGGTGCTGTTGCGAGGGGACGGGATCGGTGACTGCGGGTGGCTGGTCGGACACGACTTCAGCCTAGCGGCTGGCGATCGGCCCTCCGCCGAGCGCGTAGGCTCGCTGGACGTGACCGGTATTCCACCCATCGCCCTGCTGCGGCTCGACCCCGGTATCCCTGTGCCCACACGCGCTCATCCGGGCGACGCCGGGGTGGATCTGTGTACCACCGAGGACGTCGTCCTGGAGCCGGGGGAGCGGGTGCTGGTCGGCACCGGCATCGCCGTCGCGCTCCCGATCGGCACGGTCGGGCTGATCCATCCGCGGTCCGGCTTGGCCGCGAAGGCCGGGCTGTCGATCGTCAACACCCCCGGCACGGTCGACGCGGGCTACCGGGGGGAGATCAAGGTCTGCCTGATCAACCACGATCCCCGCACGCCGATCGAACTGCGCCGCGGTGACCGCATCGCCCAGCTGCTCGTGCAGCGGGTCGAACTGGTCGACTTCGCAGAGGTGGATCGGCTGGACGAGACCGCGCGCGGAGCAGGCGGTTACGGGTCCAGTGGCGGACATGCGAGCCTTGAGACGGAGCCCGGCGGGGTGGGCACGGTCGGCAAGGAGGCCTGAGATGTTCGGACGGAAGAAGAAGCGCGACGAGTCGCCGTACGACGACTACGCGTACGAGGACGGCTACGAGGACCACCGCTACCCCGGCGACGCCTACGACGAGGACGAGTACCGCACGGACGAGTTCCCGGACGACGCGTACCGGGAGGAGCCGGTCTACGCCCAGGCCGCCGCGGCCGAGGACATCGCCCCCGCCGACGAGCCCGCCCCCGAACGGGAGCGCCCGGCCGGTGGGCCGTACAACTTCGAGGAGGTCGAGGGCCTGCTCGACGACTCCGACGATCAGCGCCTGGACCTCGGTTCGGTGATCCTCCCGGTTCCGCCGGGCGGGCAGTTGCAGGTGGAGATGACCCCCGACGGCACCCCGCAGGCGGTGCATCTGGCGACGCAGTACGGCCGGCTCACGGTCGCGGCCTACGCCGCCCCGAAGTCGCCGGGCCAGTGGCGGACGGTGGCCGCCGATCTGGCGGAATCGCTGCGCGCCGACGGCGCCCGGGTGTCGGTGCAGGACGGTCCCTGGGGCCGGGAGTTGCACGCCGTCACCGAGGGTGCGGACCTGCGCTTCATCGGCGTGGACGGCTACCGGTGGATGGTGCGCCTGGTCGCGGCCGGGCCGTCCGGCGCGGTCGACGACGGCCAGCCGCTGGTCGCCGCCGCCCGGGCCATCCTCGGCGAGACCGTCGTCCGCCGCGGTGACGAGCCGCTGCCGGTGCGCGAGCCGCTGCCGGTGGTGCTGCCGCAGGAGCTGGCCCAGCAGTTGCTGGCCGCGCATCAGCAGCAGGTGGTCGCTCAGCAGGAGGCGCTGGCCGCCCAGGCGGCCGCCGCCCAGGCCGGCGCCGGGCAGGCGACCGGCAGCTTCCCGGTGGTGTCCACGGAGCCGGAGCAGCCCCGTCGCGGCAGCGAGGGGTCGGCGATGCAGCAACTCGGCCGCGGCTGAGCGTGGCCGTGAACTCCGGCCGCCGCCCGGCGGTCTCCGCGGTGTGGCCGGATATCCGGCCCGGCGATCCGATCACCGTGGTCGGGCTGCCCGGCACCGGCTCCGATGCGGACTTCGCCCGGCGCGCCTTCGAACCGGCCTGTGCCGCCCGGGCATTGGCCTTCGTCGCGGTCGAGCCCGATCCGCGCGCGGTGGTGGCGAGCTACCGGGCCGCGCTCGACGCCGCGGCCCGGTCCGGTCCGGTGCTGGCCGCGGGCATCTCGCTGGGCGCGGCCGTCGCCGTCGAATGGGCGATCGACAATCCGGATTCCGCCGTCGGCGTGATCGCGGCGCTGCCGGCCTGGACCGGCGCCGACACCGGTGACTGCCCGGCGACGCTGAGCGCGGCCGTCACGGCCGCGGCGCTGCGGGCCGAGGGACTCGATCCGGTGCTGGCCCGGATGCGGGCCGGTAGCCCGCCCTGGCTGGCCGCCGCGCTGACCCGATCCTGGACCGCGTTCTGGCCCGCACTGCCGTCCGCCCTGGAGGAGGTCGCCTCCTACGCCTGGCCCGAACCGGAAACCCTTGCGGCGCTGCCGGTTCCGGCGACCGTCGTGACGGCCGTCGACGATCCGGTACATCCGTACCCGGTCGCCGACCGCTGGGCCGAGCTGATCCCGGACTGCGTCGTGCACCGCATCACCCTCGACGAACTGGGCGCCGACCCGGCTGTTCTCGGAGATCGAGGGTTCGCCCGAGCGGGAGTGGGTATTCGCAGGTAGAACAGGTTGCGCGGCGCAATGAGGCCTCCGCGTGGCCGTGCCGGCGGGCGGCATCTACAGTGGCGGTATGCGGCCACCAGCCGGTCGTGTGGGAAGACCCGACGACGTGCGAACCCACGCCGTCCGCAGTCCAGGAAGTGTTGCGACATGCCGTTCACGGGCGGAAGAAACGCGGGCTCCGACCCCGCGGGACAAGCGCGTTCCGGTGCCGGGCTGAAAGCCGGGCCGGACAGCGGGTATTTCCGTCGGCTGAGCCGGCGGTTGACAGCCGATCTCGGCGATCTCGACGCCGACGAACTGGTCGAACAGGCCGCGCAGGAGACGGGCGCGTGTCGCGCCGCCGAGTGCCGGCGCGGCGAGGAGGTCACCATGGTGGGCCGGCTGCGCAGCGTGCAGGCCTGTCCGCAATCGGTCGCCGCGCCACTGGAGGCCGAATTCTTCGACGGCACCGACGCGATCACCCTGGTGTGGATCGGACGCCGTCGCATCCCCGGAATCGAGCCCGGCCGTCGTATCCTGGTCCGCGGCCGCATCGGTGATCGTGATGGCGCCAAGGTGATGTACAACCCCTACTACGAACTACGCGGGAATTCCTGACGCATGCCGATACCCAGTAACGACGAGTTCGCCGAATATCCCGATCTCGCCGATCCCGACCGTACCGCCGTACTCCCGGTGGTCTCGCCCGGAGGGCCGCGGCCGGACGCGGCGTACGCCGCCGAGGCCGTGTCGGCCGAGCAGCGTATGGCCGAGAAGCGTACGGCCGAGCAGCGCGTGACCGAGGAGCGCGAGGAGGCGGCCGAGCAGTCGCTGCTCGAGCAGCTGGGCGGGCTCAGCGGCCTGGTCTACTCGACGCTGCCGGTGGTGGTCTTCGTGCCCGCCGACACGCTCTGGGGGCTGACGGCGGCGATCTGGTCGGCGCTGGGCGTCGCGGCCGCGATCCTGGTGTGGCGGCTGGTGCGCCGCAGCCCGATCCAGCCGGCCATCTCCGGCTTCCTCGGCGTCGGCATCTGCGCGCTGATCGCGTACCGGACCGGTGCGGCCAAGGGTTTCTTCCTGTTCGGCATCTACGCGAGCCTGGTGTACGCGGCGGCCTTCCTGCTGTCGCTGCTGGTTCGCTGGCCGCTGGCGGGGGTGATCTGGGGGGTGCTCAACGGGCACGGCACCGACTGGCGTTCCGACCGCCGGGTGGTGCGGCTGTACGACCTCGCGACGGTGGTGTGGGTGCTGGTGTTCGGCGCCCGTTACCTGGTCCAGTCGCATTTCTACGAGACGAACAGCACCGGCGTGCTGGCCGTCACCCGGATCGCGATGGGCTGGCCGCTGACGGCGCTGGCCCTGCTGGTCACCGTCTGGGCGGTGCGCCGGGCCGATCACCTGCCCGCGCGTCGCGGCGCCTGAGCTGCCCGTATTTCCTGCCACCCCACCGTGCGGGGTGTGCAGAACCCTTCCAGGTGGGGGTGAACCCACCCCTGGGGTGCCTATTTCGGCGGCCCGGTTCATCGCACGATCGTTGTGTCATCTGAACGATCGGGGAGAGGACCACCAGTGGCTACCGAGACCAAGCCGGGTATTTCACAGAGTCGCGCCGTCGCCGCCGAGCTGGACCGCCTGATCGGACCCGCGGCCGCCGGCGACCAGCGTGCGGTCACCGAGGTCATCCGGATCGTGCACCCGCTGGTGCGGCGCTACTGCGCGGCGCGGCTGGGTTCCGGCGGGAACGCGTATCTGACCGTCGACGATGTGGCGCAGGAGGTGCTGCTGGCGACGGTCCAGGCGCTGCCGCGCTACCGCGACCAGGGCAAGTCGTTCCTCGCCTTCGTGTACGGCATCTCCGCCAACAAGATCGCCGACGCCTTCCGCCGGGCGCACCAGCATTCGGCCTATCCGGTGGCGGAGTTCCCGGACGAGGCGTCCACCGCCGCCGGGCCGGAGGAGATGGCGCTGCACTCCGAGCAGCGCCGGGCGACCAAGCAGCTGATGGAGATCCTGGCACCCGCGCATCGCGAGGTGCTGGTGATGCGGATCGTGCTGGGCTGGAGCGCCGCCGAGACCGCCGAGGCGATCGGCACCAGTGCCGGAGTGGTCCGGGTGATGCAGCACCGGGCGCTGAACAAGCTGCGCGCCGAGCTGGCCCGCACCGCCGCCTGAGGCCCGGGATCGCTCACGCCGTGTTGTTGACGCCCAGCGCCTTCCGCAACTCGTCCTCGGCCTCCACCGTGGTCACGAACAGCAGCTCGTCCTCGCCCTCGATGGGGTCGTCGGACTGCGGCACGATGACCCGGCCGCCGCGCAGGATGGTCACCAGGGCGGCATCGCGGGGCAGCGTCAGCGACCGCACCGACCGCCCGGCCAGCGGAGTGTCCGAGGGCAGCGTGATCTCGACCAGATTGGCCTGGCCCTGGCGCAGCGTCATCAGCCGGACCAGATCGCCGATCTGCACCGCCTCCTCGGCCAGCGAGGCCAGCAGGCGCGGGGTGGACACCGCGACATCCACACCCCAGCCCTCGTCGAACAGCCATTCGTTGCGCGGATCGTTGACCCGCGCGACCACCCGCCGGATCCCGAACTCGGTCTTGGCCAGCAGGCTGAACACGAGGTTCACCTTGTCGTCGCCGGTGGCGGCGATGACCACCTCGTAGTCCTGGAGTCCGGTCTCCTCCAGCAACTCCAGCTCGCAGGCGTCGCCGTGCAGCCAGGTCGCCGTCGGCGCCGCGGCGGTGTCGATATGGTCCAGCCGGCGCTCCAGCAGCGTCACCTGATGGCCGCTGCGCAGTAGTTCCTGGGCGATGGAGCGGCCGACTGCCCCGGCCCCGGCAATCGCTACTTTCACTATCGGTCCTCGGTCGATGGGGCGGCGGCGGCCAGTGCGGCGGCGGCGCCGACGGTGCCGGAGATGGCGGACACGTAGACGGTGTCGTCGGCTTGCAGCACGGTCTTGGTCGTGGGCAGCACACCCTTCCCGAAACGGAGCAGGAAGGCGACACGGACACCGGTCGCATGCTCCAGATCGTGCACGGTACGGCCGTACCACTCCTCGTGCAGCGCCAGTTCGGTCACCGAGACGGTGCCCGTCGGATCCCGCCAGCTGGTGCTCTTCTCGTCGCCGATCAGGGTGCGCAGGAAACGATCCGTGGTCCACGGCACGGTGGCGATGGTCGGGATGCCCAGGCGCTCGTACACCGCGGCCCGCTTGGCGTCGTAGATGCGGGCGACCACCCGCTGCACGCCGAAGGTCTCCCGGGCCACACGGGCGGAGATGATGTTGGAGTTGTCGCCGGAGGAGACGGCGGCGAAGGCCCCGGCCTGCTCGGTCCCGGCCCGTTGCAGCACGTCGCGGTCGAAGCCGACGCCGGTCACCTGGCGGCCCTCGAAACTCTTGCCCAGCCGCCGGAAGGCGCCGGCGTCCTGGTCGATCACGGCGACCTCGTGGCCGACCCGGACCAGGGCGCGGGCCAGCGACGATCCGACGCGACCGCACCCCATGATCACTACGTACACCGTGCCAACCCCAATTCCGAAACCGTGGTGTGCGGTTTGTGCTGCTGTCGGGGGAACGGTACCTCCCGTCCGGCCCTCCCTGCGCTTTCCCCCTCCACATCTCGACCAAACGGACATCGCCGGTGGTGACGGCCACTGCCGCCGCGGATCGGCCGATCGAACGGGTGCGTTCCGAATCTGCACAATGAGCGAACGTAGACATAAACATTCCATTATGAATGTCCGCCGCGCCGCTGGTGGCGGACGGGCGAACACCGAATCCACGAACCGCCGGGAGACCAGGGGCTGCCCGGCGCACCGCCTCGCCGCGGCGGTTCCTAAGCTGGGCCGATGTCCCCGTCGATCACGTCCCCCGCCCGCCCGGCCGCCGTTTCCGCGGTGTGCCCGGTCCGTTCCGCCCGCCGCGTGCGCGGTGTCCGATGAGCAGCGAGAGCAGCTGGGCCGGAAGCGTTTTCGAGGTCCGGCTCGGGCCGCCGGGGCACGGTGGATTCTGTGTCGCGCGGCACGAGGGCCGGGTGCTGTTCGTGCGGCACGGGCTGCCGGGGGAGTACGTGCGGGCCCGGGTGACCGAAGACCGCGGCGGCTCGTTCTGCCGCGCCGAGGCGATCGAGATCCTGGAGGCGTCGCCGGACCGGGTCCCGGCGACCTGCCCGGTGTCCGGTCCCGGCGGGGCCGGCTGCTGCGATTTCTCCTTCGCCACCCCGCAGGCGCAGCGGGCGCTGAAGGCCGCGGTGGTCTCCGAGCAGTTGCGCAGGTTGGCCGGTTGGGACGCCGAGGTCGAGGTCGAGCCGATTCCGGACGCCGCGACCGCGCGGGTCTTCCGGCGGCCGGGTTCGCCGCTGGCCCAGGGCACCATGTCGCCGGGACCGCTGGAACGACTGTCGTCGCGCACCGGCCGGGATCCGATCGGCGCCGGTCCCACCCGGACCGCGACGGCCGAGGCGGCGGAGGTGGGCTGGCGCACCCGGGTGCGGCTGGTGGTCGACGAGACGGGCCGGGCCGGGGTGCACGGCTATCGCAGCACCGCGGTGATCCCGGATCTGCGCTGCCCGCAGCCGGTGCCGGGGGCGATGGCCGGGATCGCCGACAGCCGGTGGACACCCGGCGCCGAACTGGTGATCGCCGTCGACGGCGACGGCCGGCGGCACGTGGTCGAGATCGCGCCCGCGGCTGTCGAGCGCGGCCGGGCGGGGCGCGGGGGTCGCCGCAGCACGGCCGCGCGGCGGGCGGCGACCCATTCCGTCCGGGAACAGCGGGTGGTCGAGGGCACCGGCCGGGCCGTGGAGTACGTGGCCGGGCGCCGGTGGGAGGTCGCGACGACAGGTTTCTGGCAGCCGCATCGCGGTGCGGCGCTGTGCTATTCGGACGTGATCGCCGACTGGGCGGCGACCGGCGCCGACGCGGTGGCCTGGGATCTGTACGCCGGGGCCGGGGTGTTCGCGGCGCGGCTCGCCGAACAGGTGGGTCCGGCGGGCGCGGTGGCGGCGGTGGAATCGGCGCCGTCGGCGGTCGCGGACGGCGCCGCGGCGCTGCGTGATCTGCCCTGGGTGGACCCGATCGCGGCGCGGGTGGAGCACTGGGTGACCGATCCGGGCGGGGACGCGCCGGAGGTGGTGGTGCTCGATCCGCCGCGCGCGGGCGCGGGCAAGGACGTGATCGCGGCGCTGGCGGCGGCCGGGCCCGCGCGCATCGTGCACGTCGGCTGCGATCCGGCGGCGTTCGCGCGCGACATCGGGCTGTACCGCGCGGCGGGCTACCGGCCCGCGCGGATGCGCGCGTTCGACGCGTTCCCGGCGACACACCACGTGGAATGTCTCGCGCTGCTGGAACCGGTATCGGGGCGGTGACACGCGCGGTAATCTGGGGAACCCGAGAGCCCGGTCTATGTTCCACCTCACACCGGTGCGGCGACGGCGCAGGTGGCGATCGCTCCCGTGATCGGCACCCGATAGTCCTCCGTAGACTGTTCGAGATCGACGAGCATCAGAGGGAGCGAGAGCGGTGGGATTTCTTTCCCGGGTCGAGACGCCCGAGGACCTGCGTCGGCTGACGGTACCGGAGCTGGGCGTGCTGGCCGAGGAGATCCGCGAGTTCCTGGTTCGCAAGGTGGCAGTTACCGGTGGGCACCTGGGGCCGAATCTCGGCGTGGTGGAGCTGACCATCGCCCTGCACCGGATCTTCGATTCCCCGGCCGATCCGCTGATCTTCGACACCGGCCATCAGGCGTACGTGCACAAGATCCTCACCGGGCGCAAGGACGGCTTCGACACGTTGCGGAAATCCGGTGGGCTGTCCGGATATCCGTGCCGCTCCGAGAGCCCGCACGACTGGGTCGAGTCCTCGCACGCCTCGGCGGCGCTGTCCTACGCGGACGGGCTGGCGAAGGCGTTCGCGCTGACCGGGCAGCATCGGCACGTGGTGGCCGTCGTCGGCGACGGGGCGCTGACCGGCGGCATGTGCTGGGAGGCGTTGAACAACATCGCCGCCGGGCCGGACCGGTCGGTGGTCGTCGTGGTGAACGACAACGGCCGGTCGTATTCGCCGACCATCGGCGGTCTGGCCGATCGGCTCACCGCGCTGCGCATGCAGCCCGCCTACGAGCAGGCGCTCGACGCGACGAAGCGGTTCGTGCAGGGCATCCCGCGCGTCGGCGGCTCGGCGTATTCGATGCTGCACGCGCTGAAGACCGGCATCAAGGACGCGGTGGCGCCGCAGGAGCTGTTCTCCGATCTGGGGCTGAAGTACGTCGGCCCGGTCGACGGGCACGATCTGGTGGCGCTGGAGGCGGCGCTGCGGCGGGCCAAGGATTTCGGTGGTCCCGTGATCGTGCACACCGTCACCCAGAAGGGCCGCGGGTACCGGCACGCCGAGGACCACGAGGCCGATCAGATGCATTCCATCGGGGCGATCGACCCGGTGACGGGCAAGCCGACCGGCGGTAAGTCCGTCGGCTGGACCTCGGTGTTCTCCGAGGAGCTGATCCGGCAGGCCGAGCAGCGCGACGACATCGTCGCGATCACCGCGGCGATGCCCGGCCCGACCGGCCTCACCCCGTTCGGGAAGCGATTCCCGGAGCGGATGTTCGACGTCGGCATCGCCGAGCAGCATGCGATGACCTCGGCGGCCGGGCTGGCGCTCGGCGGCATGCATCCGGTGGTGGCGATCTACTCGACGTTCCTGAACCGCGCCTTCGATCAGCTGCTGATGGATGTGGCGCTGTTGCAGCTGCCGGTCACCCTGGTACTCGACCGGTCCGGCGTCACCGGTGAGGACGGTGCCAGCCACAACGGCATGTGGGATCTGTCGGTGCTGGGCATCGTGCCCGGGATCCGGGTCGCCGCGCCGCGCGATGCCGCCACTCTGCGCGAGGAACTCGCCGAGGCGCTGGCCACCGGCGACGGCCCCACCGCAGTGCGTTTCCCGAAAGGCGCGATCGCCGAGGACATCTCGGCGGTGGAGCGGCTCGACGGCGTGGACGTGCTGCGGATGCCGGAGGGCGATTCGGCCCGCGCCGCGCACGGCGACGTGCTGCTGGTCGCCGTCGGCGGATTCGCCGGGGTCGCGGTCGAGGCGGCGGATCTGCTGGCCGCCGAAGACCTCACGGTGACCGTGGTGGACCCGCGCTGGGTACTGCCGGTGCCGGACACCATCGTGAAACTCGCCGGGAACTACCGCCTGGTCGTGACGGTGGAGGACAGCGGCGTGCACGGCGGCATCGGTTCGACGGTGTCGGCCGAACTGCGCGCCGCCGGGCTGGATGTCCCCACCCGCGATCTGGGCCTGCCACAGCACTTCCTGGAGCAGGGTTCCCGCGCGCAGATCCTCGGTGACCTGGGCCTGACCCCGGCCGACATCGCCCGCCGGATCACCGGCTGGCTCGGCGGCGGCGCCTGACCGATCGCGCGGTGCGCGCCGGTCGGTGAGGCCCCGGCCGGCGCCTGCGACGAGAAGACCGCGCGGATCCGCGGCCGACGCCATGTTTGCCTCGGCGAGGCCGTCCGGCGGTGGTGCGAGCGCTGTCCGCGGGCCGCGCTCAGGCCGCGGTGTCGGGGAACAGGGCGGTGGCCAGCGGTGGCACCGCGAGGTCGCGCTGCCAGGGGCGGGCGCCACCGTCCTTGAGGAAGCCGTCGACGGCGCCCTCGGGGTCGTTCGAGGTGGTGCCGGAGCGGAATTCCGGCAGGCCGTCCCAGCACAGCCGGCGCAGCAGGTCGGGGGTGAGCAGATTCTCCACCGGCACCGAATAGTTCTGCGAGAGTTCGGACATCGCGGCGCGGGCGGCGGTGAGCCGGGCGGCGGCGACCGGGTCGCGGCGTTCCCAGCGGTTCACCGGCGGCGGGCCGTCGTACGGCTGGGCCATCGGCGGCAGCTGCGAATCCGGCAGGGCGCGTGCGCGTTCCACCGCGCCCAGCCACTCCCGCGAATAGCGGCGCTGCCGCGGGCCGCCGAAGACCGGCAGGGCCCGCAACTGGCCGATGGATTTCGGATCCGCGATCGCCGCGGCCACGATCGCCGAATCCGGCAGGATGCGGGCCGGGGCGATATCGCGCTCGCGGGCCAGCCGGTCGCGGGTCAGCCACAATTCCCGCACCGTCGCCAGTTGCCGGGTGCGGCGCAGGGTGTGGATTCCGGAGGTGCGGCGCCAGCGGTCCGCTTTCGGCGGGGCCGGTTCGCTGGTGCGGACGTGCTCGAATTCCTGTGCCGCCCATTCGGTCTTCTGTTGTTCGTCCAGCGTCTCCGCGACCGCGTCGCGCAGTTCGAGCAGCAGCTCCACATCGAGCGCGGCATAGTTGAGCCAGTCGTCCGGGAGCGGGCGGGTGGACCAGTCGGCGGCACCGTGCCCCTTGCGTAACTCCCGGCCCAATAGTCGCTCGACCATCGCGGCCAGCCCGACCCGTTCGAATCCGGCGAGCCGGCCACCGAGTTCGGTGTCGAACAATCGCTGCGGCCGCAGCCCGAGTTCGGCGAGTCCGGGGAGGTCCTGGTCGGCGGAATGCAGCACCCATTCCAGGCCGTTGATCGCCGCGGCCAGCGGGGCGAGCGCATCGGCCGGATCCGGGCCGAGCGGAATCGGGTCGATCAGAAAGCTGCCGGAACCGTTGCGACGCAACTGAATCAGATAAGCGCGATTCGAATACCGGAAACCGGACGCGCGCTCGGCGTCGACGGCCAGCGGGCCGTTGCCCGAGGCCAGCCGCGTCGCGGCGGCGGTGATGTCGTCGACGGCGGCGAGCACCGGCGGCACGCCTTCGGCGGGCGCGAGCAGCGGAATCGCTGCCGATTGTTCGGACTCGTCGGCTACCGGCATAGCCCAGAACTTTACGGGTCGGTCAGAACTGGTCGTCGGCAATCCGGGGACGCGGCCGCAAATCCGTGATTCCAGCGGGCGGTAATCCCGCTGTCGAGGCCAGAACTTCGCAGAAAGCTTCGACATGCGGTCCGAGTTGTGTGGTGCCGACCGTCCACGATGCGCGCAGCTCCAGCTGGTAGGCGTGTGGCGGTCCGGCGATATCTCCGTAACGGACCGAACTGGTGGAAGTAACCGTGCCACCCAACGCCGTGAACGGTTCGCCCCGCGATTCCAGGGCGTCCACCAACCAACTCCAGGCGACTTCCGGTAGTAGTGGATCACCGGCCAGCGCGGCGTCGATATCGGCCTGGATATAGGCGACCAGACGGAACACGCCGTGCCAGGCTTCCTGGCCGTCCGGGTCGTGGAGCAGGATCAACCGGCCGAAGGCGTCCCCCTCGGAGTCGACCGGTACGGTGCCGGCGTCGGGATGTTTGACTTCGGCTCCGATGGCGTATGAATAGGGAGCCAGGCGTTGCGGTGGCCGGATCGGGGCGAGCTCGATCCGAGGGTGCACTGACGCGGTGCCCATCGCCTCGACCGCGGCGCGAAACTGGGCAGGTTCGCCGGCTGGGCCCGGGGTCGGTGCGGCGCCGTCGCGGAAGTCGAGCGGTGTCACGAATGTGAACCGTAATCCCGAACCCTCGCCGCCGAGGGGAGGCGCGCTGGGTGCAAATTTTTCGCTGTGCCGGGATGCAAGCCGAGGGCCGCGAATTCGGTGCGGGAGCGGAACGGCACAATGAATCCCCGTGAGCACACCAACTCGCCGTCGGTTGTCCGAAGCGCCGTTCCTCGTCGCCGCCACCGGCGGTGTGCCGAGTCGTCGTCCCGTCTGGTTCATGCGGCAGGCCGGTCGGTCGCTGCCGGAGTACCGGGAGGTGCGGGCCGGTATCGGAATACTGGAATCCTGCTTCGACCCGGAACTGGTCTGTGAGATCACCATGCAGCCGATCCGGCGGCATCGGGTGGACGCGGCGATCCTGTTCTCCGACATCGTCGTTCCGCTGAAGGCCGCCGGGATCGACCTCGACATCGTGGCCGGCGTCGGCCCGGTGGTGGCGAATCCGGTGCGCAGCGTCGCGGATGTGCGCGCGCTGCCGCGGCTGCGGGCCGAGGAGGTGGGGGCGATCGCCGACGGGGTGCGGCTGCTGCTGGCGGCGCTCGGCGACACGCCGCTGATCGGATTCGCGGGCGCGCCGTTCACGCTGGCCTCCTACCTGGTGGAGGGCGGGCCCAGTCGCAACCACGAGCGCACCAAGGCCATGATGCTCGGCGACCCGGACTCCTGGCACCAACTGCTCGGCATCCTCACCGACATCGCCGTGGAATTCCTGCGGGCCCAGCTGGCCGCCGGGGTGGACGCGGTGCAGCTGTTCGACTCGTGGGCCGGCGCGCTGTCGCTGGCCCAGTACCGGGAATTCGTGCTGCCGTATTCGCAGCGGGTGTTCGCGGAGGTCGCCGATGCCGGTGTGCCGCGCATCCATTTCGGGGTCGGCACCGGTGAGCTGCTCGGTGCGATGGCCGAGGCGGGCGCGGACGTGGTCGGCGTCGACTGGCGGGTGCCGCTGACGGCCGCGGTGCGGCGGGTCGGTCCCGGAAAAGCCTTGCAGGGCAACCTGGATCCCGCCGTCCTGTTCGCGGGCGCGGATGTGATCGAACGCGAGGTCCGCCGCATCGCGCACGAGGCCGACGAGGCGATCACCCTCGGCGCCGCCGGCCATATCTTCAACCTCGGCCACGGCGTCCTCCCCGACACCGACCCCGGAGCCATCACCGCGACCGTCGAACTGATCCACAGCCTGCCCGCTCCCTTGTGAGCCCGCCGCCCGGAATCCGCTGCGCGGTCGTTCCGGGGATCACGGCGGCAGAGTCCCCTCGCGCTCCGCGGGCCGTGCCCGGTGATCTCGAGCCCGATCCGATGCCGCCCGCAGGGCGTGATGTGGGGGCGGTGGTGTCGGCGGATCCCGTTGCGCTCCATACCGCATCGCCGTGGCGGGCGCGGGTGACGGCATCGCCGCGGTCCTGCCGCTGTCGGCTGTGCAGCCATCGGCGACGATCTGTGCTGTCGGTACCGCCCACCGCCGAGCGAGTGTTGCGGGGTGGTTCTCCGAGGGTATCGACACCGAGTGCGGGTGTGCCCGGAGGAGCGAGTGGGGCGCGGAGTAGGTTCGCCGGAGGTGGAGCGGTCGGACGGAGGTGTTCCCGTGGTGCGGGTGGCGGTGGTCGGCGGCGGAATCAGCGGTCTGGTGGCGGGGTATCGGCTGCGGATCGCGTTCGGGCCGGATCTGGAACTGGTGCTGGTGGATCCGCGGGAGCGGATCGGCGGCACGTTGTTCACCGGGGAACTCGCGGGCGGGCCGATGGATCTCGGGGCGGAGGCGTTCGTCGGGCGGCGGCCGGAGATCCCCGCGCTGCTCGACGAGCTGGGCCTCGCGGACCAGTTGGTGCATCCGGCCGGTAAGCGGCCGCTGGTGTGGGCCGGTGGGTCGGCGCATCCGATGCCGGGCCGGACCCTGATGGGTATCCCGGCCGATGCCGAGACCGTCGGCGACCTGGTCGACACGGCGACCCTCGCGCGGATCGCCGACGAACCGAATCGCCCGCTGCGCTGGGAGCCGGGCACGGACGTGTCGGTCGGCGAACTGGTCGGCGACCGGTTCGGGGAACAGGTGGTGCGGCGCAGCGTCGATCCGCTGCTCGGGGGCGTCTACGCGGGGCCGGCGTCGGCGATCGGGGTGCGAGCGGCCCTGCCGACGCTGGCCGCGGCATTGGACGCGGGTGCGGGCAGCCTGTCCGAAGCCGTCACCCGGGCCCTGCCGCCACCGTCGACGGCCCCGGTGTTCGGCGGTATCCGGGACGGATATCGGGTGCTGCTGGACGGTCTGGCCGACGCGGCGGCTCCGAAGCTGGAAACCGGTACGGCGGCAACGGGTCTGGTACGCACGGCGGCGGGCTGGCGGCTGGATCCGCTCGGGGATTTCGACGCCGTGGTGCTGGCGACGCCCGCACCGGTCACGGCCGCGCTGCTCACGACGGTGGCGCCGGAGGTGGCGCGGGCCGCCGCGAGCATCGACCTGTCCTCGTCCGCGGTGGTGGCGCTGGCGCTGCCCGCTGACACCGCGCTGCCGGACAATTCCGGGATCCTGGTCGCCACCGGAGAATCCTTGCGCGCCAAGGCTTTCACCCTCTCCAGCCGGAAGTGGCCGCATCTGGCCGAGCGTGAGGTGGCCCTCGTGCGCGCCTCCTTCGGCCGCTTCGGCGACGACACCCCGCTGACCTGGACGGACGAGGCCCTGATCGCGGCCGCCGCCGAGGACCTCACCACGGTCACCGGAATTCCGATCCGCCCGGTCGCCGCCACCGTGCAACGCTGGCGCGCGGGACTGCCGCAGTACGCCCCCGGCCACCTCGACCGAGTCGCCGCGATCGAATCCGGCGTCGCCGAACTGCCGGGCCTGGCGATCGCCGGCGCCTACCTGCACGGCGTCGGCGTCCCGGCCTGCGCCGCCACCGGCACCGCCGCCGCCGACCGCATCCGCGCTCACCTCGGCCGCTGATCCCGCGACTCGTTCGGTGCGGAATTCGCAGTTGCCGGCGGGTCGTGGCGGCCGACCCGCGCGCTGCACCGGAGTCCGGACCGGCTCGATGCCGCAGCGGGTTTCGCAGCGGCCGGTGGGGTGGGTGCGGGTGGCGGGGCAGGGTGGGAGTGGCACGATGGGGGCATGGCGCGACTCGATTATCAGGCTCTCAATTCGACCATTCGGTACCTGATGTTCTCGGTGTTCCAGGTGGAGCCGGGAGTGCTCGGTGAGGATCGGGCGGCGGCGATCAAGGAGGCCCGGGCGTTCTTCGAGGGACTCGAGGAGCGCGGGGTGGTGGTCCGCGGCCTGTACGACGTGGCGGGGATGCGGGCCGACGCCGATTTCATGATCTGGACGCACGCCGAGCGGATCGAGGATTTGCAGGCCGCGTACGCCGATTTCCGGCGCACCACCGAGCTGGGGCAGGCCAGCAATCCGGTGTGGAGCAATGCCGCCCTGCACCGGCCCGCCGAGTTCAACAAGAGCCACGTCCCGGCCTTCCTGGCCGGCGAGGACGCGGGTAATTACATCTGCGTGTATCCGTTCGTGCGCTCGTACGAGTGGTACCTGCTGCCGGACGCCGAGCGGCGCAAGATGCTCGCGGATCACGGCAAGGCCGCCCGCGAATTCCCGGACGTGCGAGCCAATACGGTGGCCGCGTTCGCGCTCGGCGACTACGAGTGGATCCTGGCCTTCGAGGCGCCGGAACTGCACCGCATCGTCGATCTGATGCGCGAACTGCGGGCCACCGAGGCCCGGTTGCACGTCCGGGAGGAGATCCCGTTCTTCACCGGGCCGCGGGTCGAGATCGAGCAGCTGATCACCGCCCTGCCCTGAGCCCCGCGCGAATCACGCCCCGGTAATTCGGGGCGTGCTCCGCGCGCGGGCGGATCGTACGGTATATCGGTCCGCTCAGTGCGCGGGACTGTCCGAGGGGTGCAGTCGCAGCGAGATCGAGTTGATGCAGTACCGCTTGTCGGTCGGGGTCGAGTACCCCTCGCCCTCGAAGACGTGTCCGAGGTGGCTGTGGCAGTTCGCGCACAGCACCTCGACGCGGCGCATGCCCAGCGTGTCGTCCGCGCGCAGGATCACCGCGTCGGAGTCGGCGGGATCGAAGAACGACGGCCAGCCGCAGTGCGAGTGGAATTTCTCCGTGCTGCGGAACAGTTCGGCGCCGCAGGCCCGGCACTCGTAGATGCCGGGTGTCTCGGTATCGGTGTATTCGCCGGTGAAGGCACGCTCGGTACCGGCCTCCCGCAACACCGCGTACTCCTGCGGGTTGAGCCGGGACCGCCACTCCTGCGGGGTGAGCGTGATCTTCGGAGCGGGGATGTCGGTGTCGGAACTCATTGCACCGATTCTAGTTGCGTCGCCGGCGCCCGGCAGGTGACCGATCGGTGACGCCCGGTCAGGCCCGGGCGCCCTCCATGATCGACACCTGTTCCTTCGGCGCGGTGCCGACGGCGGAGGCGGGCGGGGTGTCCGGGCCCGCGCCGACGGCGGACGCCTGGTCGGCGGGCAGCAGGAAGGCCGGATCGATACCGGAATCCAGGCGTCCCTCGCGGCGGGCGGCCAGATAGCGGTCGCCGAGCACGCAGAACACCACGACCAGCAGCAGCCCCCAGCCGAAGGTGACGCGCAGGTATTCCAGCGCCCGGCCCGTGCTCTGCCAATGGTCCAGCAGCCACTTGTCGTAGGTCATGAAACCGAAGATGGCCAGCCACGCGGGCCAGTTGCGCAGCACCGAATTGCGCAGCGCCACGCTCATCAGGAACGGGAACACCAGCATCGAGTAGTACTGCTGGCCCAGCGACGGCAGCAGCCAGGACGCGATCAACAGCACCCCGGACATGGTGGTGACGAAGAACAGCTCGTCGTTGCGGTAGTAGCGGTACAGCAGCCACAGCGAGATCAGCACCAGCGCGCCCATGACGAGCCGCATCGACCAGGTCAGCCAGACCGGCAGGCCGTAGTACGCGGCGTTGCCGACGATCGCGCTGTTGAAGTAGTCGCGCGAACCCATGAAGTACGGGAAGGTCCGATGCACGAAATCCATCGGATCCTTGATCAGCGGCCAGGCGGCGGCCATCAGCACCGCGGGCACGCCCAGCGCGGTGATGAACACCTTCCACTGCCCGCGCAGCAACGGGATCAACAACAGCGGCGCCAGCGTCGGTTTCACCGCGATCGTGAGCCCCATGACGACACCGGCCCACAGATCCCGTCGTCGCAGCACCAGCGCCAGGAAGATCACCTCGGCGGCCAGCAGGCAGCCGTTCACATTGCCGAAAGCCAGTGTGTTGATGACCGTTTCGGAGGAGAACATCAGCACCAGCAGCCCCGGCGCCGCCGGCGACTTCAGGGCTACCTTGAACAGCCGCAGCAGCAAATACCAGGCGAGCACGATCGCGACGGCGTTGAGCGCGACGAAGCACCACTTCGACTTCTCGGGATCGATGAGCGCCAGCGGCGCGATCATCAGGGTGCCACTGGGCGGGTACAGATAGTGCGGATCGACGAGGTCGAAGTTCTCGTTGTAGATCGCGCGCCCGTTCAGGAACGCCAGCGACGCCTTGTACACCGGAGCGAAGTCGTCGGTGATGTTGAAGTTGGTGCCCTTGACCAGGACCGTGCGCAGCGCGGTGAGGACCGCGAACGGCCACAGAGCGAAGTTCAGAACCTCGGAAGTGGTGCGCGCGGTGCGCGGCTCGAGCTGACTGAGGAACACTGGGGCACGGTACACCGGAAACAACTCCGATGGTTGCTGGGGAGGGGTTTTCGGGGTGGGTCAGGCGGGGCAGGCGGAGCCGTCGGCGGGGAGGCCGGCGTCGTCGAGATAGCCGGTCAGATTCTGCTGGACGCAGGCGGAGTGGGTGAAGGTCGGATGGCCCCAGCCCTGCCAGGTCACCGTGGCGGTACGGGCCCCGGCCACGCCGAGGGCGCCGGTGACCGAGGGGCGGCCGTCGCCGCCGGTCACGGGGTCGGCGGTGTTGCCGAGGATCAGCACCGGCAGGGTGAGGGTGGCGGGAACCGGCGGCGGGGTGGGGACCGGCCAGGCCGTGCACGTCATCAGCCGCGCGGCGGCCACCCGGCCGAAGGCCGGATACTGTGTGCCCCACGTGGTTTCGAGGTCCTTGGCGTGGGCCGGGGTGGCCGGTTGCTGGCTGTCGCTGCACCGGGTGACGAACTGGCCGTCGGCGGCCACGGCCGCGGATTCGCGGAGGGTGAGTTTGCCGAGCGGGCCGCGGTCGCCGCGGCCGGCGGCGGCCAGCGCGTCGGCGAGTTCGGCGATGTGCGCGTCCTGGTCGGCGCGCGGGTCGCCGAGGAAGCCCGACACCGTGGTGACCAGTGCCCCGGCCGACAGGTCACCGAGGTCGCCGGCCGCGGCGCGGCGGATCAGATCGGTCACCGCGGCGCGAGGATCGGGGCCCAGCGCGCAGGAGGTGGCCACGCAGCGCTGGGCGAAGGCGGTCAGGGCCGCCTCGGCGCCCTTCACCCGCTGTTCGGCGCGGGTGGCGGTGTCGGTGTTGACCGCCTCGGGCGAGTCGAGCACCAGCCGGCCCAGGTGCGGGCCGTATTTGGCGGCATAGGCGAGGGCCACCCGGGCGCCGTTGCCGGTGCCGAGCAGGGCGATGGTGTCCACCTGCCACTGTCGCCGCAGCGCGTCGATGTCGTCGGCGGCGTGGGCGGCGTCGAAGGTGCCCTGATACGGCTGCAGGAAGTCCTGGCAGGCGATGGTGGCGTCCTGGCTGAGTTTCGCCATCGCGTCGACCGGGTCGCCGCCGCCGGTGGCGAACTGGCCCGCGTCGGCGAGCTGGCGGTGGGTGTCGGCGGGCAGGCAGTCGATCGGCTGCGAGCCGCCGATGCCGCGGCGGTCGACCGCGACGATCGGATGCGCGGCCAGCACCGCGGGTGCGGGCCCGGCGACCAGACCGGCGAGGGTGGCGATGGAGGAGCGGTCGCCGCCGGAGGTGAGCAGCAGGGGAGCGGCCCCGGCCGGGGTCTGCGGCGCGCGGGCGCGGGCCACCGCGGTGCGGAAGGTGCCCATGATCGCGCCGCCGGAATCGATCGGCGTCGCGTACTCGGCGCATTCGAAGACCACCCCCGCGGGTGCGGCGCCGAGCCCGAGCTGGTCGAATGTCGTTGCGGCACAATCGTGCCAGGTGAGATCGTGCTTCGGCGCCTGCGGGGCCGGCACGGCGGGTGCGGCGGCGACGCTGGTGGTGGCGGCCGCGCCACCGGCATGCGGATGTTCGACGGCGACGCCCGGACGCAGCGAGGGCCCGGCGCCACAGGCGGTGGCCAGCAGCCCGGTGGCCAGCAGCACCGGCAGTACGAGAGCACGGCGCCGCTGTGGTGCCAGAGCACGGCCCCGCCG
Source organism: Nocardia sp. alder85J (assembly GCF_020176955.2). Lineage (GTDB taxonomy): Bacteria > Actinomycetota > Actinomycetes > Mycobacteriales > Mycobacteriaceae > Nocardia. The sequence goes on along the minus strand of NZ_JAIUCZ020000005.1, from coordinate 220,715 downwards.
TGGTGTCAGATCACGGCTCCGCCGTCGTGTCCTGCGCATGCGGTACAGCCTGCCACAACGGGTCAGCCCTGGCCGTGGCCGCGCTCCCAGCGGGTGAGCACCGTGCCGTCGTCGTCGAGCAGGGCGTGCCGCATGACCATCGGGGTGGGGGCGGCGCTGGGCCCCACCGCGATTCGGGTCGAGGAGCCGCCGACCAGCAGCGGTGACACGGTCAGGCACAGCTCGTCGACGAACCCGGCGGAGAGGAGGTCGCCGAACAGCGTGGGCCCGCCCTCGAACAGCACCCGCAGCAGCCCGCGTGCGCCGAGCGCCGCGCGGATCGCGGCCGCGGTGACGGTGTCGTCGCCGGCCTCGATCACCTCGGCCCCGGCGTCGGTGAGGGCCTGTTTGCGGCCGGCGTCGGCGGAGGTGGTGGTGAGGATCAGCGGCGGCCGTCCGGTGTCGGTGAACAGCCGCCCGGTGGGGTCGATGTCGGCGCGGGCGGTGACGACGGCGATCGGCGGCGGGGCCCCGGCCGGATCGCCGCCGAGTCCGTGGTGATGCAGGCGGATCCGGCGGTGGGCGTCGGTGCGGGCGCCGCCGTAGTTCTCCGCGCGGGCGGTACCGCCGCCGACCAGGATCACGTCGGCCAGATCGCGCAGGATCGCGAACACCGCGCGGTCCGCGGGCCCGCCGAGCGCGCCGGAGCGGCCGTCGACGGTCGCGGCGCCGTCGATGCTGGCGATGAAGTTGACGCGCAGCCACGGCGAATCCGGGTGCGCCGGATACGCGTAGAGCCGAACCAGATCGTCGGGGCCGAGCGTTGTGAACTGGGTCGCATTGGGCACACGGTGCATGATGTCCGATCACACCACGTCAGTAGGCTGCGTGTGTGCAACAACGCCTCGTCGATCGTCATCCGGATGTCCCGGCCGATCAGCTCATCGCCCAGATGGTGCCGCCGCCCACGTTCGACGAGGTGAGTTTCGACACCTACATCCCGGATCCGAATCAGCCCAGCCAGGCCGCGGCGGTCCGCAAGGCCGGTGAATTCGCGCAGCAGGTCACCAGGATCCATGCCGCGAACGGGAAGAAGTCCCTGTTCGGCAAGAAGAAGCACGTGCCCGGTGCGGGCCTGTACCTCGACGGCGGTTTCGGCGTCGGCAAGACCCACCTGCTGGCCAGCATCTACCACGCGGTGCCCGGCCCGAAGAGTTTCGGCACCTTCGGCGAGCTGACGAACCTGGTCGGCGCCCTGGGCTTCAACAATGCCCTGGATCGCCTGTCCGGCAACAGTGTGTTGTGCATCGACGAATTCGAACTCGACGATCCCGGCGACACCATGCTGGTGTCGCGGCTGCTGACGGAGCTGACCGCGCGGGGCGTCTCGGTCACGGCGACGTCGAACACGCTGCCCGGCCAGCTGGGTGAGGGCCGGTTCGCCGCCCAGGACTTCCTGCGCGAGATCAAGAAGCTCGGCGCGCTGTTCGACACCGTCCGCGTCGACGGCCCGGACTACCGTCACCGCGACCTGCCGCCCGCGCCGGAGCCGACCGCGCCGGGGCTGCTGGCCGAGAAGGCCGCGGCCACACCGGGTTCCACCCTCGACGACTTCGACGAGCTGCTGCGGCACCTGAGCACCCTGCACCCGTCCCGCTACGGCGCGCTGATCGGCGGGGTCGGCGCGGTGTACATCGGCAATGTGCACACGGTGACCGATCAGGCGGTGGCGCTGCGGATCGTGGTGCTCGCCGACCGGCTCTACGACGCGGGCATCCCGGTCACGGTCTCCGGTGCCGCGCTGGATCGGATCTTCTCCGAGGAGATGCTCGGCGGCGGTTACCGTAAGAAGTATTTGCGGGCCATTTCCCGCTTGTTGGCGCTGTCGCGTTTCGAAGCGCCCGCGGGTGCCGCATGATTTTCGAGCCCGCGGTCCTCGCGGGTGTGGAAGGAGTTCGATCGTGACCCGTCATCGCCTGTTCGGCGCCGCGCTGGTGCTGACCGCCACCGTGTCCTCCGGAGCCGGCCTGCTGGCGCCCACGATGGCGGCCGCGGCCGAACCGCCCGCCGCGACCGGTTCGGTGCTGTCCGGGGTGGACGATCGGTCGCTGCACCTGGAAGGTGTGCTCAACGCTCGCGACCTGGGTGGTTACCGCACCACCGACGGCCGCGTGGTGCGCACGGGCCTGGTGTACCGCACCGGTGAGCTGGGCAAGGCCACCGACGCCGACCTGGCCGCGCTGACCGGTCACGACGTGCGAGTGGTCGACGATCTGCGCACCTCGTTCGAGCGCACGGCCAGCGCCGACCGGGTGCCCGCCGGGGCCACCGCGAACTGGGACGACATCATCGGCGGCAATCCGGTGGAGATGCTGAAGTCGTTCAGCGCCGGCCCGGACCTGTACCGCGCGTTCATCACCGAACCGGCGGCGAACGTCGGCTTCGCGAACGTGCTGCACGACATCGCGAATACCGACGCAGCCGTGCTGTACCACTGCTCGGCCGGCAAGGACCGCACGGGCTGGACCTCGGCGGTGCTGCTGACCCTGCTGGGCGTGGATCGCGACACCGTGAACTACGACTTCCTGCTGTCGAACTTCTACCGCGACGCGCCCACCGGCGACATGGTCAACGGCGTCGCCCAGCCGGAACTGGACGCCGCCTTCGACCAGGTCGGCAAGAGCTACGGCAGTTTCGACAACTACCTGCACGAGGGCCTTAAGCTGACCGACGGCGACATCGCGGTGTTGCGGGCGAAGCTGCTGCACTGACGCCCGAGGTCGCCGCTGCGGTGGTCCGACGCCCGAGGCCGCCGCGTTCGGGCCGTCGCCGCATTGCCGACGGCGATTGCGGGCGCCTGCGCGGGATACGTTGTGTCAGATCGTCTTCTGCATGACGTAATCCCGGCACAGCCGGGTGCCGACGGTGAAGGTGCGGGTGCCGACGATCTCGAAGCCGTGTTTGGCGTAGAAGCGCTGGGCCCGCACGTTCTCCTGGTTCACACCGAGCCAGAGCCCGGCGCATCCGGCGTGGCGGGCCGCGTCCACGGCGGCCCGCATCAGTGCCCCGGACACCTCGCCGCCGTGGTGACCGGGCAGCACGTACATCTTGTCGAGTTCCAGCGCCGGTCGTCCCCGCACCGCGCTCGCGACGTCCGGATCGGCGGGCTCCCCGGCGACGAGCATGGCGTAGCCGACGATGTCGGTGTCGGTGACGGCCTTGAGCACGGTCCGGTGCGGATCGGTGAGGTAGTCGCCGAACCGGTCGCCGGACAACGCGTCCGCGATGAACGCCGCGATATCGGTGGCCGTCAGATCCGGGGGACAGGCCAGCGGGAAGGTCGCGGCCGCGACATCGCTGAGGGATTCGGCATCCCACAGCCCGGCCCGGTCGACAACGACTTCGGCCGGCGATCGTTCGGCGGTATCGATCGGCTGCTCGCTCATGGCGTTTCCGTCCGGCGGGTGAGGGCGACCCGGGTGGCGGTGCTCGGCGGTCTGCCGCGGCGCTCACCCGCCGTTTCCGTTCGGCAGGTGCGGGCGGTCGGCGTGGTGACGCGCTGCCGCCGGCTGCGGCCGCCGCACGCGGTGCTGTCGTGTCGCGACCGTTCCGGCCTCGGACCGCACATGGTCTACCCCTTCCGGCCGGTATCGGCGCGCGACGAGACGTCCGATGATGCGCGAATGTGATACGCAGTGTATCGGCGCGGCCGGTGCGCCGGTGCCCGGTCCCGGCCGAGATCCGCTGGCGCACGGCGATTCCCGAGGTCAGCGCGCCGGGTGAATGCTGGAGGGATCATGGGATGAATTAGGCTGTCGGGTGATGAGGCGTGCGTATCTGGTCTGGGGTGTCGGGGTTGTCGGCTATGTGATCGCGGTGTTGCAGCGCACCTCGTTCGGGGTGTCGGGGCTGGCCGCCGCCGACCGCTTCCACGCCGGGCCGTCGGTGCTGTCCGAATTCGTGGTGCTGCAGGTGATCGTGTACGCGGGCATGCAGATTCCGGCGGGGCTGATGCTGGACCGGTTCGGCTCGCGGGCGATGGTGGTCACCGGCGCGCTGGTGATGGCGTGCGGGCAGGCGCTGCTGGCGGTCACCGGGACGCTGTCGCTGGCGATCATCGGGCGGGTGCTGGTCGGCTGCGGCGACGCCTGCACCTTCATCTCGGTGCTGCGGCTGGTGCCGCGCTGGTTCCCGGCCCGGCGGGCGCCGCTGCTGTCCCAGGTCACGGCGATGCTCGGGCAACTGGGCCAGATCCTCTCGGCGGTACCGTTCCTGGCGCTGCTGCACACGGCCGGCTGGTCACCGGCCTACGCGACGGTCGCGAGCCTGTGCCTGCTGGGCGGGGTGCTGGCGCTGGCGCTGATCCGCGATCTGCCGCCGGGCTCCACCGAGACGCGGCCGGCGCCGGCGGGGGTGCGGCAACTGGGCGGACAGGTGCGGGCGCTGTGGCGGCACCCCGGCACCCGGCTGGGTTTCTTCACCCACATGGGCACGATGTTCTCCACCACCACCTTCGCGCTGATGTGGGGCGTGCCGTATCTGGTGTCGGCCCAAGGCTTCTCGCAGTCGGCGGCGGGCTGGCTGCTGACCGTGTCGGTGGCGGTGGCGATCGTCGCCGGGCCGCTGATCGGCGAACTGTGCGGCCGGTTCCCGCTGCGCCGGTCGCAGTTCGTGCTGACCATCATGGTCGCCGCGGTGGTGATGTGGACGAGCGTGCTGGCGCTCGGGCGGCCCGCGCCGGGCTGGCTGCTGGCGCTGCTGGTGGTGGTGATCTCGATCGGTGGCCCGGGCTCCAACGTCGGCTTCGACTACGCGCGCACCTTCCACCCCGGCAGCACGCTGGGTACCGCGCAGGGCATCGTGAACATCGGCGGCTTCCTGGCGACGCTGCTGGTGATCGAGGCGATGGGCCTGGTCCTCGGGCACGCCGGCGGATACACCTTCGGCGCGTTCCGGGTGGCCTGGCTGGTGCAGTATCCGGTCTGGATCGTCGCCTTCACCGGAATCCTGGTGTCGCGCAGGAAGACTCGCAGGCACCTCGAGCCGGCCGTGGCCGGTCCGGCGAGCGCGGACCTGGTCGTGCAGCCGGCGGCCGGCTGAGGTCAGGCGGCGCTCCACCCGCCGTCGACGGGCAGGATAGCGCCGTTGATATTGCTCGCGGCGTCCGAGGCCAGGAACACCGCCACCTCGGCCTGCTCCTCGGGGGCGGCCTGGCGCTCACCGAGCTGGATCACCGGATACAGCCGCGCGGCGCCGACCCGGTCGAAGTCGTCGGCCGATTTCGCGATGTTGGTGATGGTCGGGCCGGGCAGGATCGCATTGCAGCGGATGCCGTCCTGTGCGTACGCCCAGGCCACGTTCTTGGTGAGGCCGATCACGCCGTGTTTGGAGGCGGTGTAGGCGACACCGGCGGCGGCGCCGCGGATCCCGGCCTCGGAGGCGGTGTTCACGATCGCGCCGTGCCCGGCGGCGAGCATGTGCGGCAGCACCGCCTTGGTCATCAGGAAGGTGCCGGTGAGGTTCACCCGCAGCACCCGCTCCCAGACATCGATCGGGGTCTCCGCGGGCAGTTGCATCCGGTCCATGATCCCGGCGTTGTTGCACAGCACGTCGATGCGCCCGAACACGTCCAGGGCGCGGCGCACGGCCTGCTGCGCCGACTGCTCGTCGCCGATGTCGGTGGTCACCGGGACCGCCGTGGCGCCGATGTCGGCGACCACCTTCTCCGCGGCGGCGCCGTCGATATCGGACACCACCACATGGGCTCCCGCCCGGGCGAACGCCTGCGCCATGGCCCGGCCGATACCGGATCCGGCACCGGTGACGATCGCGACGTGGTCTTCGAAACTGTTGCTGCTCAAGGGATCTCCTCGGGTGGACGATCGGTTTCAGACGGTGACGGTGGTGCCGGGATAGGTGACGACCACCTTCTCGGCGGCGCCCGGGGTGAGGGCGAGCCGGAAGGCCTCCTGCACATCGGTGGCCGGGATGCGATGGCTGAGGATGCGGGCGAACCGGCCCGCGTGCGCGGCCAGCTGCGGGGTCACGGTGAAGATCTCGGCCGGATGCCGCTGCGCTCCGATGATCGTCAGTTCGCTGCGCCGGACCGCGTCCAGATCCAGCGGCGCGGGCCGTTTGTGGATACCGGCGACGACGAGCTTCGCCCCCCGTTTCGCGGCGCCGACCGCGGTGTCGACGGCCGCGGCGGTACCGGCGGCATCGATGTAGATGTCGGTGCCCGGCCGGGGCACGCCGAGCGCGTCGGTGCTCTCGCCGTGCAGGGCGGTGAGCCGACCCCGCACGTCCTCGCGTTCCGCATCGATGACCGCGTCCGCGCCGATCTGCAACGCGGTGGCCAGCCGCTCCGGCAGCAGATCGGTGACGACGACGTGTTCGACGCCGCGCAGTTTCAGCCAGATGGTGGCGCCCAGGCCGATCGCGCCGCCACCGAGCACCACCACCGTGTCCCCGCGCCGCGCCCCCGACCGCTCGACACAGTGGCGCGCCGCCGCCATCGGCTCGTTGAGCGCGGCCACCTCGAACGGCAGCGCATCGGGGACGATCGCGACGCTGGTGCCGACGACCGCGTTCTCGATCAACAGATAATCGGCCAGGCCGCTCACCTCGGCGCCGACGGCGACCACCTCACCGGCGGGTTCGTGGCCCAGCGGGATCGGCCGCAGCCGCCCGTCCGGACCGGGTACGCCGGCGGTGACGAACAGCGCGTCGGTGCCGCAGATCCCGCAGGCCCGGATCCGGACCAGGGCGTCCCGGGGGCCGGGTTCGGGGCGGTCGATGTCGACCACCGCGACGGTTCCGGCGGTGGCACCGGTCTGCACGGACTGCATCGTCGGCATGGATGCCATCCTCGCGCTGTTCGCCCACGGGTTGCCAGCAAGCGACGGTAACGGTCAGACCCGCGCGGGCTGTTCCGCGTCCGACACCGTGGTCGGGGCGGCCGACTCGCCGGCCTGCCGGTCGGTGATCGCCCGGCGGACGGGGATCGCCAGGCAGATCAGCGCGGCGACCAGCGAGACGCCGGAGCCGATCAGGAAGGTGACCCGGAAGCCGTGCTCGGTCGGGAAGACGTGACCGCCGAGGGTCAGGCTCATGGTGGCCAGCACCGCGCCGACGACCGCCGACGAGATGGAGGTGCCGACCGAGCGCATCAGGGTGTTGAACCCGTTGGCGGCGGCGGTCTCCGACTGCGGCACCGCACCCATGATCAGGGCGGGCATCGCGCCGTAGGCGAAGCCGACGCCGGAGCTGCAGATGATGTTGACGATCAGCAGGCCCCACGCGTGGTGCATCAGGGGCAGTCCGGTGGCGTAGCCGATGGCCATGACGACGGCGCCGGTGGTCAGCGTGAACTTGGGGCCGCGCACGGCCGACAGCTTCGCGCCGACCGGCGAGATGAGCATCATCATGACGCCGGCCGGGGCCATCCACAGGCCGGCCGCCAGCATCGACTGGCCCAGGCCGTAACCCAGCGCCTTCGGCAACTGCAACAACTGCGGGACGCTCAGTTGTAGCGCGTACATGCCGACGCCGACCGCGACGGTGGCGATATTGGTGAACAGCACCTGCGGCCGCGCGGTGATCCGCAGATCGACCAGCGGTTCCTCGGCGCGCAGCTCCCACCAGCCCCAGATCAGCAGCAGGACGATCGCGCCGGCGAACAGGCCGAGGATCGAACCGCTGGTCCAGCCCCAGGACGCGCCCTTGGAGACGCCGAGCAGCAGGCAGACCAGCCCGCCGCCGAGCAGGACCGCGCCGGCGCCGTCGAAGCGGCCCTGCTTGCCCTCGGAGGTGCCCTCGGGCACCACGACGGTGATCGCCGCGGTGGCGACCAGCACCAGTGCGGCGGCGGCCCAGAACAGCACCCGCCAGTTGCTGTACTGCGTGATGGCGGCGGCGATCGGCAGCCCCAGCGCGCCGCCGATGCCCAGCGAGGAGCTGATCAGCGCGATACCGGAACCGAGCTTCTCCGGCGGGAGCACATCGCGCAGCAGCGCGACGGCCAGTGGGATGGTGCCGAAACCGAGGCCCTGCAGGCCGCGGCCGACGATCATCATCGGCGCGTTGACCGCGAGCGCGGCGATCACCGAACCGGCGATCAGCGGCACGGTCGAGGCGATCAGCATGCGGCGTTTGCCGAGCATGTCGCCGAGACGACCGGCGACGGGTGTGGCGACGGCGCCGACGAGCAGGGTGATGGTGACCACCCAGGCGGTGGTCGAGGAGTTGCTGTGCAGGATCGTGGGCAGCTGGCCGAGCAGCGGCACCACCAGCGTCTGCATCAGCGACGCCACGATGCCGGTGTAGGCGAGCACCGCGAGGATGCTGCCGGGCCGGACCGGGGTCGATGCGGGCATGGAGTGCTTCTTTCCCTCTGAACGGAAGTTCAACTATATGCACCGTACATAGAATGTGTATGATGCACAATAGATGTGGTGCACGTCTCGCGTGGGACGATGCGGGCACACGATCAATGCCGATCGTGTCGGGAAGGATCGAGATGGACAGGCCGGTTGCGGACATCGAACTGGAGACGATGCTGCTCGGGCGACGGATGAACCCGGGCACCTCGCGGCGGCGCGAGGGCGCGGCACTGGACCGCTACAGCGCCTATGTGCTGCTGAGCCGGATCCGGGCCGAGGGGCCGATGTCGATCGGGCAACTCAGCGACGCCTTCGGGCTCGACGCCTCCACGCTGAACCGGCAGACCGCCGCCATGTGGCGCGCGGGGCTGGTGCGGCGCATCCCGGATCCGGACGGCGGCATCGCGCGGAAGTTCCGGATCACCGAGGAGGGGGAGCGGCGCCTGGAACTGGAACGGCTCGGCAACATCGCGGGCCTGGAGATGGTGTTCGAGCGGTGGACCGACGCCGAGATCGCCGAATTCGCCGCGTACCTACAGCGATTCAACGTCGGCATCGAGCGCATCGAGGGCCGGTCCTGGCCGCGCGCGGCGGATTTCCGGCAGGCGGGCTGAAGGCGGCGGAAATATCGCGGGCCCGTCGGCGTGCTGCCGACGGGCCCGGGAAATGTTGTGAGCGAACGGCATACGCCGATGTGCCCGCCTGTCGCATCGGTGTGAGCCGGTCGGCGGGTACGGCCGCGTATCAGGCCGGATCGGTGGTCCGGTCGCCGATCCACCGCGCGATATCGGTCTGATCCGCGCCGGGCCCGAGATCGCCGGAGGCCGCGGCCCACAGCTCCACGGCCCGCTCGCTGAGCGGGACATGCGCGCCGACCGCCGCGGCCAGCCCCTGCGCGATGCGAATGTCCTTGACCATCAAGCTCATCGCGAAGCCCGAGTCGTAGGTGCCGGGCAGGATGAACCGCGGGAACTTCAGCTCGGTGGAGGCGCTGCGCCCGGAGGAGATGTTGATGGTGTCGATCAGCACCTTCGGATCCACCCCGAAGCGCTGCCCGATCGCGACCCCCTCCGACGAACCCAGCAGATGGATCGCCGACATCAGATTGTTGATCGCCTTCACCGCGTGCCCGGCGCCGCTCGCACCCACGTGCTGCAACCGGCCCAGCGGCGCCAGCAGCCCGGCGACGCTCGCGACGGCCGCGTCCGGGCCGCCCGCGATCAGCGCCAGCGTGCCCGCGTTCGCGCCGGGCACCCCGCCGGAGACCGGCGCGTCGACCAGGGTGATCTCCCGTTCCGCCAACGCGGCCGAGAGTCGTTGCGTCGATTCGGGTTCCGACGAACTCATATCGATCACCACGGTGCCGGGCCGCAATTCGGCCAGCACCGCCGCGTCGCCGAGCACCGCCTCCACGATCGCGGAGGTCGGCAGCATCAGGATCACGAACCCGGCCCCGGCGACCGCCGCCGCGGCGGTGTCGGCCACCCGGCCACCGGCGGAAACCAGTGCCGCGCGGGCGGATTCGGCCGGATCGAAGCCGATCACGTCGACCCCGGCCTCGACCAGCCGCCGCGACATCGGCCGGCCCATGTTGCCCAGGCCGATGAAAGCGACCGGCCCGTTCACGAGTGCGCCTCCGACCCGGATTCGGCAGCGGCGGCGCGGTGTTCGGCCAGGATCGGCCCGGCGATCCGGAACGCCTCCACCCCGGCGGGCACCCCGGCGTAGATGGTGGCCTGCAACAGCACTTCCCGGATCTCCTCCTCGGTGACCCCGTTGGTCAGCGCGCCGCGCACGTGGGTGGCGAATTCACTGGACCGGTTCAGCGTGGCCAGCATCGCCAGATTCAGCATGGAGCGGGTGCGGCGGTCCAGGCCGGGCCGGGTCCACACCGAACCCCAGCAGTACTCGGTGACGAGTTCCTGCATGGGCAACTGGAAGTCGTCGGCGGCGGCCAGCGCCCGGTCGACGTACTCGGAGCCCACGACCTCGCGACGGACCTGCAGGCCCGCCTCCCAGAGTTCGCGGCGTGTGGTGTCGGCAGATGTCACGACGATTCCTTTCCCGGATGTCGGATGGGCGGCTGTCGGCCCGGAAGTGGTCGTCCGGCTCAGGCTTCGGGAATCGCGCTGTCCAGGAACAGATCCGGGGTGGGACGGTCGCCACCGCCGTAGCCGGACAGGTCCGCGATCCCGGCGTGCTCGGTGAGCATCTCGGCATCGATCAGGGCGCGACCGGTGAACTCGCGGGCCGGCCGGGACAGGATCGCCACCGCCGCGTCGGCCATGATCTCCGGGCTGCGGGCCGCGGTGAGCTGCTGCTCGCCGTCGGGCATGTTGGCCACCGCCGAGGTCGCGATGAAGGTCTCCGGCCACAGGCAGTTGGAGGCGATGCCCGCCTCGGCGTACTCGCTTGCCCAGCCCAGCGCCAAAATGGTCATGCCGTACTTGGACAGCGTGTAGGACGGATGCACACCCAGCCAATACGGATGGAGGTTCAACGGCGGCGCGATGGTGAGCACGTGCGCGTTCGACGAGGCCCGCAGATGCGGCACGGCGGCCTTGGTGAGCAGGAAGGTGCCGCGCAGGTTGATGTCCTGCATCAGCCCGAACTTCTTCGCCGACAACTTCTCGGTGGGTTCGGTGGCGATGGCGCTGGCGTTGTTGACGCAGATGTCCACCCCGCCGAACTTCTCGACGGCGGTGTCGATCACCCGCTGCACGTCCTCTTCGTTGCGCACGTCGCCGACCACCGCCGCGGCCCGGCCGCCGGCCGCCTCGATCTCGGCGGCGGCGGTGTGCACCGTACCCGGCAGCCGTGGATGCGGTTCCGCGGTCTTGGCCAGCAGCACCACATTCGCACCCTGCCGGGCGGCCGCCACCGCGATCGCCAGCCCGATCCCGCGGCTGGCGCCGGAGATCACCATCGTGCGGTCCGCCAGGGTGGGCTGCTCAGCCATCATTCTCCTTTTTCGGCGCATCTACTCGGGTCATTTGCGTTTGATGGTATTGGCATTCTCATTTTTTGCAAGTACGGTATCCATTGATGAACGACCATGTGCAGACCTCGTCCGGCATCCCGCTCGAGCCGGTCTACGGACCGGGTGATCGCGCTGCCGAACCGCCCGCTCCGGGCGTCTTCCCGTTCACTCGCGGCAACTTCGCCACCGGCTACCGCGGGCGGACGTGGACCTTCCGGCAGTACTCCGGCTTCGGCACGCCCGAGGAGTCCAACCGGCGCTACCGTTACCTGCTGGAACAGGGCGGCACCGGCCTGTCGGTCGCGCTGGACCTGCCCACCCAGTGCGGTTACGACTCCGACGATCCCGAGGTGAGCGAGGAGGTGGGCCGCGTCGGTGTCGCGGTCGACACCCTCGCCGACGCCGAGATCCTGTTCGACGGCATTCCGCTGGACAAGATCAGCACCAGCTTCACGATCAACGGCACCGCCGCGATCCTGCTGGCCTTCTATGTCGCCGCCGCGGAGAAGAAGGGGGTGCCGCGCGCGAAGCTCACCGGCACCATCCAGAACGACATCCTCAAGGAATACGCCTCGCGCGGCACCTGGATCTGGCCCCCGGAGCCGTCGCTGCGGCTGATCGCCGACACCATCGAGTTCTGCGCCGCGGAGGTGCCACGGTTCAACGCGATCTCGGTGGCGGGTGCGCACTTCCGCGACGCCGGCGCGAATGCGGTGCAGGAGATGGCCTTCACCCTCGCCGACGGTGTCACCTACTGCGACACCGTGGTCGAGCGCGGCCGGATGACCATCGACCAGTTCGCGCCGCAGGTCTCCTTCTTCTTCTACACGCACGGCGACTTCTTCGAGGAGATCGCGAAATATCGTGCGGGACGCCGTCGCTGGGCCACCATCGTGCGGGAGCGTTACGGCGCCACCGCCGACAAGGCGTCGATGTTCCGATTCGGTTGTGTCGCAGGCGGAGCCTCGCTGTACGCGCCGCAGGCGCAGAACAATCTGGTCCGCATCGCGTACGAGGCGCTGGCCTCGGTGCTCGGCGGCGTGCAGTCGATGTTCACCGCCGCCTGGGACGAGCCGTTCGCGCTGCCCTCGGAGGAGTCGGCGACGCTGGCGCTGCGCACCCAGCAGATCCTCGCCTACGAGACCGGGGTCACCCGGGTGGCCGATCCGCTCGGCGGCTCCTACTTCGTGGAGGCGCTGACCGACGCCACCGAGGAGCGCATCAAGGACATCATGACCGACCTGGAGAACCACGGCGGCATGGTCCGGGCGATCGAGGACGGCTACCTCCAGGGCCTGATCGCCGACGAGGCGTACAAGCTGCACCACGAGGTGGAATCCGGCGAACGCCCGGTCGTCGGCGTCAACCGCTTCGTCTCCGACGAGCCGGCGCCGGACATCGACACCTACGAACTCGACGCCGAAGGCCGTGAGCTGCAACTGAAGCGGCTCACCCGGGTGAAGGCCGAACGCGACTCCGCGGCCGTTCGCGCCAGCCTCGACGCGCTGTCCCGCGCCGCGGAGGGAACCGAGAACCTGATGCATCGCCTGATCGACTGCGCCAACGCCTACTGCACGGTGGGCGAGATGGTGAACGCCCTCAAGGGTGTCTGGGGCGAGTTCCAGCAGCCGGTGGTGTTCTGATGCCGGCCCGCATTCTCGTCGCCAAGCCCGGCCTGGACGGGCACGACCGCGGCGCCAAGATCGTCGCCCGCACCCTGCGCGACGCCGGATTCGAGGTGGTCTACACCGGCATCCGGCAGCGCATCGAGGACATCGTGTCGATCGCGCTGCAGGAGGATGTCGCCGTCGTCGGCCTGAGCATCCTCTCCGGTGCGCACGTGGCGCTGACCACCCGCACGGTGAACGCGCTGCGCGAGGCCGACGCCGGTGACATCGCCGTCGTGGTCGGCGGCACCATCCCGCAGAGCGACGTGCAGAAGCTGCTGGACGCCGGTGCGGCCGCGGTCTTCCCGACCGGCACCCCGCTGGAGACGCTGGTCACCGAGATCCGGGCGCTCACCGGGACGGCGACGCCGTCCTGAGCAGTCCGCAAGCGTAACCCGCAGCGCCACAGCAACTATCGTGAAACACCTGGAGGACAACGTGCGCATCGGTGTGATGATCGGCCCCGAGAAGGGCGACGCGACCCGCAAACTCACCCGGATGCTCGCCGACATCGACTGGGCCGAGTCCGCGGGCCTGGACACCGCGTGGATTCCGCAGCTGCCCAGTGACTTCGACGCGCTGATCACCATCGCCCTGATGGGCATGCGGACCACCCGCATCGAACTGGGCACGGCCGTGGTGCCGTTGCAGGCCCAGCACCCGATCACCCTTGCCCGGCAAGCATTCTCGGCGCACACCGCCGCCGGGGGCCGGCTGGTGCTCGGCGTCGGCCCGTCGCACCACTGGATCGTGCGCGACATGCTCGGGCTGCCCTACGACAAGCCCGCCGCCTACACCCGCGACTACCTCGAGGTGTTCAACGCCGCGCTGGCCGCCCCCGGCCCGGTCGACGTCGAGAACGACACGTTCACGGTGCACAACCCGCTGGATCTGGGCCCGGCCTCGCCGCTGCCCGTGCTGCTCGCCGCGCTCGGCCCGGTGATGCTGCGCATCGCCGGTGAACAGGCCGACGGCACCGTGCTGTGGATGGCCGACGAGCGCGCCATCGCCGACCACGTGGTCCCGAAGATCACCAAGGCCGCCGCCGACGCGGGCCGCCCCGCTCCCCGCGTGGTGGCGGGCCTGCCGGTCTGCCTGTGCCGCCCGTCCGAGGTCGACGAGGCCAAGACCCGCGCCAATCGCATTCTCGCCGAGGCGGAGACGTCACCGAACTACCAGCGGCTGCTGGACATGGGTGACGCGCAGAACGTCGGTGACATCTGCATCGCCGGTGACGAGGAGCAGATCGCGGCCCAGCTGCGCCGCTACGCCGCCGCCGGCGCCACCGACATGTCGGTGCGCCTGCTCCCGATCGGCGACACCCTCGACGAGCTGCGCGAATCCAAGCGCCGCACCCGCGAGATGATCGCGACCCTGGCGGCGGAGCTGCGGTGAGCGCGCCGGGGGAGGGGTCGCCGACCGGCGGCCCCGGCCCGCTCGCGGGCATACGCATCCTCGAGGTCGGCACCATGCTGGCGGGCCCGTACGCCACCATGATGCTGGCCGACCTCGGCGCCGAGGTCACCAAGATCGAACCGCCGACCGGCGAGATCTCCCGCCAGGTCAGCGACACCTACTTCGCCAGCCTCAACCGCGGCAAGCGCAGCATCCGCCTGGAACTCGGCACCCCCGAGGGCCGGCAGCGCCTGCATGAACTCGCCGCGAATTCCCATGCGCTGCTGGTGAATCTGAAACCGTCCGCGATCCGCCGCCTCGGCCTGACCTACGAGACACTGCGCGCGTACAACGAGCGCATCGTCTGCGTGGCGATCACCGGCTTCGGCCTCGACGGCGGCGACGACCCCGCCTTCGACTACATCGTCCAGGCCGCCACCGGCGTCGCCGCCATGACCGGCGACCCCGCGGCCCCGCCGACGCTGCCCGGCTACTCCTCCGCCGACAACTCCACCGGCCTGACGGCGGCCCTGGGCCTGCTGGCCCAGATCGTCTCCGGCCGCGGCGGCCAGGTCGACGTGAACCTCCGCGACGTGATGCTGTCCCAGCTGAACTACCACGCCGCCGCCTACCTCAACACCGGCACCGCCCCCACCCGCCGCCCCTTCGGCGCCCACTCGTATTACGTTCCGGCCCAGATGTTCCCGACCGCCGACGGCCACCTGGCCCTGTTCATCACCCACGACGGCTTCTGGAAGACCTTCGCCACCGAAGCCGCCGTGGCAGGCTTCCCCACCATGGCCGAACGCGCCGAGCGCCGCGAGGAGGTCCTCGCCGCCGTCACCACCGCGCTGGCCGCCGACACCGCGATCAACTGGGAAAACCGCCTGCGCCCCTTGGGCATCCCGGCCGCCGCCGTCCGCACCCTCCCCGAATCCCTGGACGCCACCCCGCAATCGGTGATCACCGCCGGCGACTTCCGCCTGGTCGGATCGCCCATCCGCATCACCGGCCACCACCCCGCCTACGGCCCACCTCCGGCCCTCGGCGAGCACGAGGACTGAAACGGGCACGGGCCCGGATCTTCCTTCCCGCTTCGGGCTGCGCCGGTCGCTCATTAGGATGTGCGCAGGTACCGGTCCAAGGAGACGGAGTCGAGTTGGCCATGCCGGCGTGGGCGGCGGATCCCGAGATGTTGATCATCACCGAGGATCAGTACCTGGCGCTGCCCGAGGACGTGCAGCGATCCATCGAGGTGGTCAACGGTCAGGTGATCTTCTGCCGCAGCGGAAGTCGGCAGCACAACCAGGTCGCCCGGCGTCTCGCGAACGAGATCGAGGCCGCCCGCCCCGAACATCCGTGCAGCCGATCTGCGGATTCAGGCGTCGAGTGCGGTGAAGGCGATGTCGACCGGGAACGGGTCGGTGAGGACGAGACGCTCCTGGTGGGTGTCTGCCAGCCGGTAGGTGCGGCTGGCCCAGTCCAGACGGAATTCCTGGATTATCTTGTTCCGGCGGTCGGCGTCGAGGTGCACGATGAGGTAGGTGCGGATGCCCTCTCGGGCATATTCCGCATGCTTGTCGACCGTGTCGGTGTACTCGGAGCCCGGTGACCCCACTTCGACCACCAGCAGGGCGTCGGAGGTCATCACCTTGCGGTCCTCGTCGAAGCATCGATTCAGGACCACATCCGGGCGGCGGAACGAGAATCCTGGGCTGGTGAGGCGGCTTGCCACATAGTGCATTTCGAAATCGGTCAGTACCTCGGTGTTAAATCGGGCACAGTTGCACGTGCTGTTGCGTCGCTCCGGTTCGGGTTCAAACTGGTCAGGATCTCCAGGTCGCCCGCGTTGTCAACGCTCGTCGCACCTGGCTGTTATCCGGTCGGGGCACGGTCGACCAGCAGTGACGTTCAGAGTCACGCATCTGAGTGCAGACATGTCGGCCTGATCGAGGGCGAAGGGAGGCCACGGTGAAGTGACCGGCGGCATCCGCAGATCCAGCAGATGCTGTCGCGCGGTCAGACGATCAGCGCGATCGCCCGGGAGTTACATCTCGACCGCAAAACCGTCCGCCGCGACGATCTCAGCGATGACCAACGCGAACGCCTGCACCATCCATCCAGACGATGCCGATCCGCGGATCCTGCAAGAGCAGGACCTGCTGAACCTTCTGGATACGGAGGGTTCAGCGATTGGCGACCGCTACTGCGGATACTGCGGTAATCGCCGAACGGTCCGGTGGCCGCCAAACTCGAGAATGTCCTGGATCTGGTCGAAGCTCACGGAGTCGCCGAGTTCTTCCAGATCAAACTGAATCGCTATCGTGGCATCCCGCTCGACCGCGTTGCGACCGTGGCTCGACCGGTGCGGTACTGGGGAATCTGACTGTCGCGCTTCAGTATTCGAGGTCCGACCACGGGATCGAGATCGGGAACGGGAAGTTGATCCGGATGCCGTCCTCGTCGTCGGGGGTCCATTCGTTCACGAACAGGTAGTTGGACCGGTACCGTGGCTGGACGCCATCGGGAAGCCGGCCGACGCGTGTCTCCAGTGCGTAGGCGCGGACGAATTCGATCGCGCTCGTCTCACGGTGCAGGTGGACTTCCCAGTACCAGGGGATTCCGCCGCTCGCGTAGCGCGCTCGCTTGATCTCCATCTCGCGGCTGCTGTTCGACGGTGAGAGCACCTCACCGGCGAGTAGGACGTCCTCGGCGCGGACATCCTGGTACGGCCGGTCCAGGCAACGATGTATCAGGAAGTCGGGGGTCAGGAAGCTGTTCTTGCCCGTTCTGCCGAAGAAGACGTTGATCTCGAGACCTGCCCGCCAGCATTCGTCCGGCCCGGTGGCCGCATGATCACGAACGCAGCGTTCGAAGGAATTCCACATTCGTGCCGTGAAGATCGAGTGTTCCGCAGGTCCGCGTCGCACCCACACGACGCGGCGGTCCCACAACTCGATCTCACCGGCGATCTCCTCCGGCAGCCGCTCGAGCTCTTCCCAGGTCATGAAGGCCGGGAGCTCCGGTTGCACGGCGAATTCGGCGGACATGCAGCCATGATAGCGAGGGCACGCCTGACGCTCACTCGTCGTACGTCACCGTGATCGACGCCGAATCCGGCACCCCCTGGCAGGTCAGGACGTACCCGTCCTCGATCTCGTCGTCGGCGAGGGCGTTGTTCTGCCGCATGGTCGCCTTGCCGTCGAGGATCTTGCCGATGCAGGTGGCGCAGTTGCCGGCCTCGCAGGAGAACGGCGGGCTCAGGGTGGCGCGGCGAGCGCTCTCCAGCAGCGTCTCGCCGTCCTTGCGGGGCACCGTCTTCTTCTTGCGGTTCAGGATGATCGTGACCGTGCCCTCCTCGGTCACCGCGGGGGCGGCGGGGGGAGTGGCGGCGATGGTTCCGGCCGTCTTGACGGTGTCCGCGTCCGGCTCCGCACCCGGGATCACCGGCGCGGCCGCCCCGAAACGCTCGCTGTAGATCAGCCCCGGACCCGGCAGCGCCAGCTCGATCATCTCCATGAACGGCTCCGGCCCGCAGATGTAGCTGTCGGCGTGCCCGTCGACCCCGGTGAACTCGCGGATAGCCGCCGGAGTGAGGAATCCGGCGTCGGCGTCGAGATGCCGGGTGACCGCCAGCCGGTCCGGATACTGCCGGACCAGCTCGGCCAGCGCCGACTCGAAGATCATCGACGGCTGGTCGCGGTCGGCACACAGCAGCCGCACCCGCCGCCCGGTGGTGGCCAGCGCGCTCTTGGCCAGCGACAGGATCGGCGTGATACCGCTGCCGCCGGAGAAGCCGAGCAGCGGAACATCGGTGTCGCGCAGGCAGAACCGGCCCGCGGCCTGGCTGATCTCGACCACGTCGCCCTCGGCGAGATTGTCGTGCATCCAGTTGGAGACCGCGCCGCCGGGTACCCGCTTCACCGTGGTCATCAGCTCGGTGTCGGTCTCCGGCGCGCTGGACATGGAGTAGGACCGGAACAGCTCGCGGCCGTCCACGGCGACCCGGAACGTGCAGAACTGCCCGGCCACGTAGGAGATGGGTGTGTCGTGGGGCGCCAGCACGAAGGTGCGGGCGTCGACACTCTCCTTGACGATCCGGGTCACGGTCGCGCGTTGAAACATTGGGGGTCTCGCCATGAACCGCCACCTCCTGGTATTAAGATTCTAACGTACAGAGAATACTATTCTCACTTACGAGACGAGATCTTCTCAACGAAGTCCCGCGACGGCAAGCATCGCGAGCGGAGATCGCCTCGTCGGCACGGATACCGGAACGGGCAGGAACACGACGATGAACGAGCCGATCGCGCTGGTCTTCGACGACCGGGCGTACTCGCGCACCCGGCTCGACGCCCTGGCCCGCGGCCTGGCCGTCACCCTGCGCGAGCGCGGGGTGCGCCGCGGCGACCGGGTGGCGCTGATGTCCGGCAACCGCCCCGAGTTCGTGATCGCCGTCCGCGCGATCTGGCAGCTGGGCGCCTCGGTGGTGCTGATCAGCCCCGCCTGGAAGCGCGCCGAGACCGAGCACGCGCTGGTCCTCACCCGGCCCGCCGCCGCGGTGGGCGACCAGCCGGTGCTGGCCGAGCTGATGTCGATGCTGTCACTGGACGAGCCGATCATCCCGCTGGTCGGCCCCGACACCGAACCCGAGCGCGACGCCGAGGCGGTGCTGGTGTTCAGCTCCGGCACCACCGGGATGCCGAAGGCGGTCCGGCACACCCACGCCTCCTTCGCCGCCGCGGTCGTGCACTGGCGTGACGCGCTGGAGCTGTCCGCCGCCGACCGGATCCAGGTGCTCACCCCGCCCTCGCACATCCTGGGGCTGTTGAACATCGAGACCGCGCTGGCCGTCGGTGCGCGAATCCGGTTGCACCGCCGCTTCGATCTGAACCGCATGCTGGAATGCATTGCCGAGGACAGGATCACGGTGGAGATGGCGGTGGCGCCGATCGCGCTGGCCCTGGCCCAGCATCCGGATCTGGAATCCTACGACCTGTCCTCGCTGCGCTACATCATGTGGGGCGCCACCCCGGTCACCGCCGGCATCGCCGAAACCGTCACGCGCCGAACAGGTGTCGGCTGGGTGCCGGCCTACGGCGCCAGCGAACTGCCGGTGATCGCCTGCAATCCGCTCGACGGCGCCCGCCTGGACAGCGTCGGCAAGGCGGTGCCCGGCGTCGAGGTCCGGGTGATCGACCTGGAGTCCGGAGAACCGTTGCCGCCCGGCGCAATCGGCGAGATCCAGCTGCGCGCACCGTCGCTGATGAGCGGGTACCTGCCGGAGGAGGCGAACGCCGACGCGTTCGACGACGGCTGGTACCGCACCGGCGACGTCGGCTCCGTCGACGCCGACGGCTGGATCCGGCTCACCGACCGGTCCAAGGAGATGATCAAGGTCAAGGGTTTCCAGGTGGCGCCCGCCGAGATCGAGGGCGTGCTGCTGAGCCATCCGGGGGTGATCGACGCCGCGGTGTTCGGCGTCCCGGACGGCGCGGACGGCGAGGCGATCGTCGCGGCCGTCGCGGTGTCCGCCGCCGCACCGCCCACCGCGGAGCAGCTGGGCGCCCTGGTCGCCGACCGGCTCGCCGGCTACAAGCGCCTGCGCCGGGTGCTGTTCGTACCCGAAATTCCGCGCCTGCCGTCCGGCAAGGTGCTGCGCCGAGTTCTCAAGGAGCAGTATGGACGTTCGACTGACCAGTGAGCAGCGCCAGCTGCGCGACGCGGCCGCCAAGCTGGCGTCCGACCTGGGCCCCGGCTCGGTGGGGGAGCTCGGCGACCCCACCCGGCTGGCGCGGCTGGAGAAGGCCGTCGACAGCACCGGCTGGCGGGCGCTGCGCTCCGACGGCGCCTCCGGCGTCGAAGTGGCGCTGGTGGCCGAGGAATTCGGCCGCGGCCTGGTGGACGTGCCGTTCCTCGGCCCGGTGCTGGCCGACGATCTGCGCGGGCAGCCCGACGAGGACACCGGCGGCTGGACGATCGCGGTCGAGGTGGGCGCCCGCTTCGGCGGTCACCGCGCCGTCGACGCGCGCGATGCCGAGCACGCGCTGGTGGTCGCCGACGGCGCGATCCTGTCCGGCGCTGTCGGCGAACTGCTGCCCGGCGCGGATCCGACCCGGGTCGACGCGGCCCTCACCGGCGCGGTGCAGTCGATCGGCGAGCTGTCGGCCGAGCAGGCCGCGCAGTGGCACGCACTGGCTCTGGTGGCCACCACCGCCGATCTGCTCGGCGCGGCCCGCGGCGCTCAGACCCTGGCCGTCGAGTACGCGAAAATCCGTGAGCAGTACGGACATTCGATCGGCTCCTATCAGGCGGTGGCCCATCTGCTGGCCGAGAGCCAGGCCCTGATCGAGGGTTCGATCAGCGTGCTGCGGCACGCCGCCTGGGCCGTCGACGAACTCCCCGCCGCCGAGGCCGTGCAGGCCGCTCGGATCGCGAAACTGTACTGCGCCCGCGCCGCCCGGACCATCTGCGAGACCTCGATCCAGGTGCACGGCGGCATCGGCAACACCTGGGAATGCCTCGCGCACATCTACCTGCGGCGGGTGCTCACCTCGACCGAACTGTTCCCCGTCAGCCTGGAGGAGATCGACCTTGGACTTTCGTGATTCGCCGGAGGAAGCGGAGTTCCGCACCCGGCTGCGCACCTGGCTGGCCGATATCGCCGGCACCTTCCCGACCTCGGGCGACGAGTACTGGGCCAAGCAGGGCGAGTGGCACCGCGCGCTGTACCAGGCCGGTTTCTTCGGCCTGTCCTGGCCGGAAGACGTAGGCGGACAGAACCTTCCGCCGGTCTACGACGTGATCCTGGACGAGGAGCTGGCGATCGCCGGCGCCCCGCCGCGGCCCAGCCTCGGCTATCTGGTGGTCGGCCTCGGCCACCACGGCAGCGCCGAACTCCAGCAGCGCTTCCTGCCCGGCATGATCAACGGCACCGAACGCTGGTGCCAGGGCTTCAGCGAACCCGGCGCCGGCTCCGACCTGGCCTCGCTGCGCACCACCGCGACCCGCGACGGCGACGAGTACGTCATCAACGGTCACAAGATCTGGACCAGCTACTCCGACGTCGCCGACTGGTGCCTGCTGCTGGCCCGCACCGACCCGCAAGCGCCGCGGCACAAGGGCATCTCGGCCTTCGTGGTGCCGATGAAACAGCCCGGTATCGAGCAGCGGCCGCTGAAGATGATCAGCGGTGTCACCAAGGAATTCGGCCAGGTGCTGTTCGACGGCGCCCGGGTGCCGGCCGACCACATGGTGGGTGAACCCGGCGAGGGCTGGAAACTGGCCATGACCGTCGTCGGCCACGAAAGAGAGCCCTCCACCCTGGGTTTCGCGGCCCGCTACGGAAAACTGGTGCGGCAGATGGCCACTCGCGTCGACGGCCCGCCTCCGGCCGATCTGGCCTGGGCCGCGGTCGAGGTCGAGATGCTGCGCCTGCACGTGCGGCGGCGGCTGTCCGAACAGCTCGACGGTATCGTCCACGGCCCCGACGGCTCGCTGGACAAGCTGCTGATGACCTGGGTCGACCAGTCCGTCGGCCACGCGGCACTGGCCGTCGGCGGCACCCGGGACCCGGAACTGCTCGGCTCGTACATGTACAGCCGCGCGCAGAGCGTCATGGGCGGCACCTCGCAGATCCAGAAGAACATCATCTCCGGTCGCATCCTCGGATTGGGAGCCTGACATGTACGACATGCCCGATGCGATCCGCGTGGAAGCCGAAGGCCCACTGCGGATCATCACACTGAACCGGCCGGAGCAGCTCAACGCCGTCGACGACGAGCTGCACCACGGCCTGGCCACGCTGTGGCCGCGGCTGTCCGCCGACCGCGGCGCGCGCGTCGCGGTGCTGACCGGCGCCGGCAAGGCGTTCTCCGCCGGCGGCGACTTCACCTACCTGAACGAGCTGCGCCAGGACGCCGATCTGCGGGCGAAGACCATCGCCGACGGCCGCGACATCGTGCTCGGCATGACCCGCTGCCGGGTCCCGGTGGTGACCGCGGTCAACGGTCCCGCGGTGGGGCTGGGGTGCAGCCTGGTGTCGCTGTCGGACATCGTGTACATGGCCGAGACCGCGCACCTGGCCGACCCGCACGTGCAGGTGGGCCTGGTCGCCGCCGACGGCGGCCCGCTGACCTGGCCGTTGCACACCAGCCTGCTGCTGGCCAAGGAGTACGCGATCACCGGCGCCCGGATCACCCCGGACCGCGCCCGCGAGATGGGCCTGGTCAACCACGTGGTGGCCGACCCGCTGACCGAGGCCCTGGCCTGCGCGAAGAAGATCCTCGAATTGCCGCAGCAGGCGGTCGAATCCACCAAGCGCATCCTGAACACGCACCTCGAGCGCGCGGTGCTGGCCACCCTGGACTACGCGCTCAGCCAGGAGAACCAGTCCTTCCAGAACGAGGACTTCGCCGCCATCGTCACCAGGCTCACCGCCAAGAAGGGGTGAGCGCGCGACCGCGCGTCGAATCGAGCCACTGTGGCCCGGGGCATCGCCCCGGGCCACAGTCGTGTCCGGACCCGGCCGGACGGTCCCCGGGACTCGGGTTGCCGCGGATGTGCGGCGGTCGCGTTCCCTGGGTATTCCGGCCGGCGTCGGCTTGAACTCGCGGTGATCGCAACTGTTTGCCGGTGTCGCCGAACCTGATCGAATGTATTCAGCCCTCTCGGACCGATGCTCCGGGCACGTGTGTTCCGTGCTGCGCTTATATCCGTCTGTGCAGGTTCTGAAGAGCGCCGATCGGACGCGATTGATAGAAATCAGCCTTAGTGCAAATACTGTCCCTTTTGACTGATTTGTGTATATTTCGGAGTGATCGCCCGGCGGGAACTGGCATGGGGATGGCAGATCGGGATTTTCCGCCCGCCGGGTGATAACTCGGTTCGGTACCTCGGGCAGGGGTGCCGGGCCGGGGCATCCGGGATGCCGGCGTCGCGTGTCCGCACGTGGCGTCGGCATCCGTGGTCCCCCATGAAAGTGAATACAGATGAGGAAAACCACTGCGTGCGCAGTGTTGCTGGTCGGTGCCCTGAGCACCGCCGGCGGCGCCGCGCAGGCCGAGCCGATCGTCGACCGGGCACCGGCGCAGCAGTCCGTCCCGGACCATCAGGCGATCGAACTGAACGGTATACATTTCACAATTGACCGCGAGGGCGGCACGCTCGTGCTGTCGGCCCCCGAGGCCGGCTTCGAGACCGCCGGCGGCACCCTGGTGGTCCGGGACACGGCCGGGAATTTCCAGGACTCCCTGCCGCTGTCGTACCGCACGGACGATCGGGAATATCCGATTGCCGCGGAGATCGCCGAGCACACCGTGCGACTGACGCCGTCGCGGACGGACGCCCACGTCGTCGCCGACCCGATCACCCCCGCGGCCATCGCGCACGGGCAGGACATCACCTCGGCCGGTGCGGTGAGCGAGTCGTTCACGCCGCGGGATCTGACCGCGCTGGTCGCCTACGCCCAGCGCGTCGGCATCGCGTCGGTCGCCGGCGCGGCGATCGGCGCGCTGGTCGGGGGCACCCTCGGCTGCGTCGCCGGCGCCGCCGTGGGCTCGGTGTCGGCCGCCGTCACCACATTGCTCGGCGGCGTACTCCCCGGTGCGGTCGTCGGCTGCATCGCCGGCGTCGCGACCGTGGGCACCGTCGGCACGCTGCTCGGCAATGCCCTGGTGCTCGGCCCGGTCGTGCTGTGGTCGAGTTACCAGTACTTCTCCACCATCCTGGCGCCGTGCAACGGCCCGGGGACCTACTGCGTGGATCCGGCGGCTCCGGCTCCCGCGAAGTGAGTGGAAGTACGGCGAATTAGGCCGGAGTAATCCGGCCGCGGTGGCCCGGGACGATCGTCCCGGGCCACGGTCGTATTCGACCGCGCGACGGCAGGCGAGCGTCGTTCGCGATCGTGGGATTCGAATATCGGATCGGATCTCGAAGTGGCCCTGGTCGATCGACTTCACTCGGGGTGATCCCGTCGCCGACCGCCCGTGGCCTGGGCGTCCGGTGGCGGGAATTCGCTCGGCGCGACAGCGCGGAAAGCGATGTCGCGCCGGACATCCGGGATCCCGGCACGTGTGTATATGCGCGCGTCCGGAATCCGCGGTCCCCCCGATGGAAAGTGAATACAGATGAGGAAAACCACTGCGTGTGCAGTGCTGCTCGTCGGCGCCCTGAGCGTCGCGGGCAGCGCCGCGAATGCCGAACCGATCACCGATCGGGCCCCGGCGCCGCAGCCCGTACCGGAGCACCAGGCGGTCGAACTGAATGGTGTCCATTTCACTGTCGATCGAGCGGGCGGGTCGATCGTGATCTCGGCCCCCGACGGCGCCTTCGAAACCGTGGACGGCAGTGTCGTCGTCCGTGACGCGGCCGGAAAGTTCAACGATTCGCTGCCGTTGTCGTACCGCAAGGACGATCAGGTGTTCCCGATCGCCGCGGTGGTCGCGGGCCACAGCGTGCGGCTGACCCCGTCGCTGACCGACGGGCACGCGGTCACCGACCCGATCACCGCCGCGGACATCGCGCGCGGGCAGCAGCAGGCCGCGGCCGAACCCGTGAGCGAGTCGTTCACCCCGCGCGACCTGAACGAACTGGGCCTGTTCGCCGCGCGCGCCGGCGTCGCGGCCGTGGGTGGCGCCGCCATCGGCGCGCTCGTCGGCGCGACGGCCGGTTGTGTCGCCGGCGGCATCGCCGGCTCGGTGTCCGCCGGAGCCACCACACTCCTCGGCGGGCTGCTCCCCGGTGCGGTGGTCGGCTGTATCGCCGGCGTGGCGGTCCTGGGAGCCCTCGGGACGATCGGCGGCTACGCACTGGCCGCCGGTCCGGTCATCATGTGGTCGGCGTACCAGTACTTCTCCACCGTGACGTCGCCGTGCACCGCGCCCGGCCCGATGTGTGTGAATCCGGCGGCGCCCGTCCCGGCGAATTAGTCCGTCGTACGGAACCCGCTGCGGCCGTTGCACTGTCGGAACAGGGGTGCGGCGGCCGGGGCGGGTTTTCCGTACGGTGGGGAGCATGGGGTACTTCGACACCAACTGTCTGGTCACCGGGGTGAGCCTGCGCCCGGTGGATGCCACCCTCGTTGTGTTGCAACGAGTCCCGGGGGCCTACCGGCCGATCACGTTGGGCATGACCGGTACCCACGATCGCTACGGCGCGATCGACGGCATCGAGGAGGATCTGAACACCGACCTGGTGGTCGGGTACTTCCGGGCCCGGCAACGCGACGGCCGGTTCGCGGCCCCCGAATGGGATTGCGACGAAACGGAAGTCGACGTCCTCGTCGCCGGTATCGCGCGCACCTGCGGCGCGGTCGCCTTCCCGGACTTTCCCGCCGGATTCCCCATTGCCACCGCGCTCGACGGCGAGATGATCGTGCACGCCCTGATCGCGCGCCCGGTCTGGGATGCGCTGACCCAGGTCGCGATCCGCGCGAACGACACCGTCGAGAACCAGTTCGAGCGCATCTTCGGCCCGGATTCCCCGGCTACCGAGATCTATCGCGACCGCCTGACCGACCTGGAGAAGCCGATCCGGGAACTGGCCGCGGTCACCGATTTCCTCTCCACCCACGGCCTGATCTGGGCTCCGCCCCCGGAACCCGCGCAACGGTACCCCACGGTCGGCTACGGCGCCATCCACACCGGCGACGACGTCCGCGACTACCTCCGCCGCGCCCAACGCGACTACCAGGACATCCCCGGCGTCCGCCTGGCGTTGACCCGCTACGCGGCCGCCGCCCGCGAACTGAACGACTGGTGAACAGCGAAACAACATACGCGACAGGCAGTTCCGGCCGCGCCCGCGGCACCTCGGTCAGCCGCCGCGCAACTGGTTCGGCGGCCCGGCAATTCGGTCGGCGGCTGCGTAACCAGCTCGGTGGCCGGGCAATTCGGTCGGCGACCGAGTCGTTCGCTCAGCGGCCGGGTGTCGCGGGTGTCAGGTCGACACCCGGCGGCGGCCGCAGCCGCCGCAGCGCCCCGTCCATGGCGGTGACGTACAGGGCCCAGCCGTCGCCGTCGCGGGCGATGCGCACCGAACTGGCGCCATCGGGTGGCATCCGGACCGGACCGGGCGTGATCAGCCCCGTCACCACGGAACACGCCGCACCGGTCGCGGGATCGGCCTGATACACCGCCCCGGCGACCTGATCGGCGAAGTACAGCGTGCCGGACCGGGCCGCATCCATATCGTCGGGCAGCGCGACCAGACTCGGGGCACCCAGCACGACGCTCGCGTTCTGGGGCGCGTCCAGCGGCACCCGGTAGATCTGCGCCGTCAGCGTGCTCACGTAGACCGCCTGCCGGTCTCCGGACAGTGCCATCCCGTTGGACAGGCCGAGCGGCGCCCACGCCTTGGTGTACTCCCCGGTGGAGGGCCGGTACCGGGACACGCCCTGGGAGGTGTCCGACGGTGCGGACGAGGCGATGAGCAGATCACCGTCGGGCAGCAGCAGCAACCCGTTGGGCATGTTCAGCCCGCCGAGCAGATCGGTGAACTCCCCGGTCGCCGGGTCGTAGCGATGCAACGCCCCCGGCGGCCCGGGAAACGCGTCACCGGTGAGGAAGTACACGGAGCGACCGTCGAACCGGACCCCGCCGGGCGCGGTCAAACCGCGTGCGAGCGTGTCGACCTCGCCCGAGGCCCGCAGGTGCAGCAACTCACCGGACTGCAACCCGGAGACGTAGAAACCGCCCTGCCCGTCCGGGTCCAGATTCTCCAGCTGGCCGTGCCCGGTCATCAGCGTGGTGGACTGCCACCCCGCCGAACAGTCCGTGGCCGCCGACGCCGCGCTCAGCTGCGCCTGCCCGGTGATCACTCCCGCGGCCGCCGCGGCGGCCAGCCATCCCGCGCGGATCCGCCCGCGCCCCCCGTTGCTCCCGATCCGCATGGGCGCCAATCTATCAGCGCCCTCACGGACCCGCCCGGCGTGACGTCGACCGGGTCTGCTGCCCGCCGGCCTGACCCGGAAACGACTGCGGGCCCGGTCGTCTCACGACAACCGGGCCCGCCGCATCGATCCGCGATCAGCCCTGGGCCACCAGTGTCTCCGAGCGCTGGACGGTTCCGGTGATCCCGGTCGCGTCCTGCCCGGCCAGCAGCACAGCGGCATTCGCCATCGCCTCCGGCGGCTCGATCGCCTCCGGCGGAATCTTCACCCCGCCACCACCGGCCGCCCACCCCTCGGTGAGCACCACCCGCGACGGGCTCAGGCAGTTGACGGCGATGTTGTCGCCCTTCAGATCCGAGGCCAGCCCCAGATACAGCCGCTCCGCCGCCGCCTTGGACACCCAGTAGGCGTTGGCGCCGCGGTCGATCATGTCGACCCCGGTGGTGGTGATCGCGATCAGCGAGCCGCCACCGCGGGCCCGCACGTGCGGGATCACCGCCTTGGTCACCAGGAACACCCCGGTCAGGTTGACGTCCAGGCACAGCTGCCAGCGCTTGAGCGGAGTCGTCTCGATCGGCCCCATCCACAGCACCCCGGCGTTGGCCACCAGGATGTCGATGCCGCCGAACGCGTCCACGGTGGTGGCCACCGCCGCGTTCACCGACTCCTCGTCGGAGACATCACACGGCACCGGCAGCGCGCGGCCGCCGGCCGCGGTGATCCGGTCGGCCACCGCGCCGATGGTGCCCGGCAGCTTGCCCTCGGTCTCGGAGCGGGCCGCGACCGCGACCGTGGCCCCCGCGGCCGCCAGGGCCTCGGCGACCGTGGCCCCGATGCCCCGGCTGGCCCCGGCGACGAAGGCGACCTTGCCTGCCAGCGAAGTCATCGCGGGCTCACTTCGGCGGGAAGCGGAGAGCGCCGTCGAGCCGGATGACGTCGCCGTTGAGGTAGTTGTTCTCGATGATGGCCTGTGCCAGCTGCGCGTACTCCTCGGACCGGCCCATCCGCTTCGGGAACGGCACCTGCGGGGCCCAGTACTGCTCGAGCTGATCGGCGGCCTTGCCGTAGGCGGGGGTGTTGATGGTGCCCGGCGCGATGCCGACCACCCGGATGCCCAGCGGCGACAGGTCGCGCGCGGCGACCAGGGTCATGCCGATCACGCCGCCCTTGGCCGCGGAGTAGTTCAGCTGGCCGATCTGGCCCTCGTACCCGGCGATGGAGGCGGTGTTGATGATGACGCCGCGGGCGCCCTCCTCCAGCGGCTCGGTCTTGGCCATCGCCGCCGCCGCCAGCCGCATGACATTGAACACAGCGGTCAGGTAGAACTCGATGGTGATCTTGAACCCGTCCAGGGCGAGCGGGGACCCGTCCTTGCCGACGAGCCGGCCGCCCTTGGCGGGGCCGCCGTGGGTGTCCACCGAGATGCGCAGCGGGGCCAGGGCCTCCGCCTCCGCGATCGCGGCCAGCACCGATTCCTCGCTGGTGGCGTCGGTGTGCACGTAGCGGATGCCCAGCTCGTCCTCGAGCTGCTTGCCCTTCTCGTCGGCGACATCCGCGACGACGACCTTGGCGCCGGCGGCGTGCAGGCGGCGGACGGTGGCCTCGCCGAGGCCGCCGGTACCGCCCACGACCAGCGCAGAGCTCCCGTTGATCTGCATAGTGCTTATCCTCTCTTGCAACTAGGACTCTCTTGAGGTGAGAATAATATTCTCATGAACATCAGCATGATCCTAGACATGGCCGCATCGGCCGGAGAACGACCGGTTATCACGGTCGACGATCGGTCGCTGTCCGCGTCGGACCTGCTCGCGCAGGCCCGCCGGGCGGCGGCGCGCTTCGGGCAGTACCCGGCGGTGCTGTACCTGGGCGCCAACCACCTGGCCTATCCGGTGGCCCTGTTCGGCGCGGCGCTCGCGGGCGTGCCGTTCGTCCCGCTGAACTACCGCCTCGGCGAACAGCAGCTCACCGCGCTGCTGGCCCGCCATCCCGGCGCGCTGGTGCTGCGTCCGGAGGATCTGGACGAGCTGGTCGCCGGTGACGCCGGCGAGGCCCCCGAGATCGAGGTCCCCTGGGACGGTGACGCGGTGGCGGTGATCATCTACACCAGCGGCACCACCTCGGAACCGAAGGCGGCGTTGCTGCGGCACCGTCATCTGATGGCGTACCTGCTCAACACCGTGGACTTCGGCGCCGCCGAGGAGGGCGCGGCCTCGCTGGTGGCGGTCCCGACCTACCACATCGCGGGCCTGACCAACCTGATGTCCAACCTGTACTCCGGCCGTCGTGTGGTCTACCTGTCGGCGTTCGACGCGGCGGGCTGGCTGGACACCGTCCGGCGGGAACACATCACCCACGCGATGGTGGTGCCGACCATGCTCGCGCGCATCGTCGCGGCGGTCGACGGCGACGACGCGAACGTCCCGACGCTGGCCAGCCTCTCCTACGGCGGCGCCCGCACCCCGCGTCCGGTGCTGGAGCACGCGCTGCGGGTCTTCCCGGCCACCGGTTTCGTCAATGCCTACGGCCTGACCGAGACCGCCTCGTCGGTCGCGGTGCTGGGCCCCGACGACCACCGGGTCGCCTTCGCCTCCGACGATCCGGCCGTGCGCGACCGGCTCGGCTCGGTGGGCCAGGCGCTGCCCGGCATCGAGATCCAGATCCGCAGCGAGGCCGACGAATTGGTGGGCACCGGCGAGACCGGCCTGGTGTTCGTGCGCGGTGAGCAGATCTCCGGCGAGTACGGCGGCCGCAGCGCCCTGGACGCCGAGGGCTGGTTCCCCACCCGCGATCTGGGCCGCTTGGACGCCGATGGTTACCTGTTCATCGAGGGCCGCGCCGACGACACCATCATCCGCGGCGGCGAGAACATCGCGCCCGCCGAGATCGAGGACGTCCTGCTCGAACATCCCGGGATCATCGAGGCCGCGGTGATCGGTGTCCCGGATCCGGAATGGGGGCAGCGGCTGGTGGCCGTGGTCGTGGGCGCCGAGGGCGGCGCCCCGATCGACCCGGAGGAGTTGCGCACCTGGGTCAAGGACCGGCTGCGGTCCTCGAAGACCCCCGACGCCATCGTCTTCCGCCCCGAACTGCCCAAGACCGAAACCGGAAAGCTGTTGCGCCGCAACCTCGTCGCCGAAATGGAGAGCTCCAATGCCTGAAGCCGTCATCGTCTCCGCGCTCCGCGCACCGATCGGCACCGCCCGCAAGGGCACCCTGCGCGACACCGACGCCTTCGAGCTGTCCCGCCACGTGGTCGGCGCGGTCGCCGAACAACTCGACGGCGCCCCGGTCGACGACGTGATCCTGGGCGAGGGCCGCTACGGCGGCGGTGTGCTGGCCCGGTACGCGGCGATCACCGCCGGGCTCACCAGCTCCGCGGGCCTGGCCAACAACCGGCACTGCGCCGCGGGCATGGCGGCGGTGCAGTCCGCCGCGGGCAGCATCCGCGCCGGCATGGACGAGCTGATCATCGCCGGTGGCGTGAACTCCGAATCCACCTCGCCGCGTTCGCGTTTCCGCATCGGCCGGGACGAGGAGGGCAACGAGCAGTGGCAGGACCCGTGGACCTCGCCGAGTCATCCGGAGCGGGTCGACGCCCCCACCATGGACATGTCGATCACCGTCGGCTGGAACACCGCGGTCAAGTCGGGCATCTCCCGCGCGGAGCTCGACGCCTGGGCGCTGCGCTCGCACCGCAACGCGATCGCCGCCATCGACGAGGGCCGGTTCAAGGAGGAGATCGTCCCGATCGAGACCCCGCACGGCCTGTTCGCCGTCGACGAGCACCCGCGCCGCGACACCAGCCTGGAGCGGCTGGCCGGCCTGAAGGTGCTGCACCCGGAGATCGAGGGCTTCAGCATCACCGCCGGTAACGCCTCCGGTTCCAACGACGGCGCCGCCGCCCTGGCGATCGCCAGTGACCGTCTCGGCCTGCCCGCCCTGGGCTACATCCGCTCCTGGGCCTCGGTCGGCGTCGACCCCGCCGACACCGGCCTGGCCCCGATCGAGGCGATCACCAAGGCCGTTGCGCGCGCCGGGATCTCGCTGTCCGCGGTGAAGCTCATCGAGATCAACGAGGCGTTCGCCTCGGTCCCGATCGCCGCGATCCGCGCCCTCGACCTGGACGAGCAGATCGTCAACTACTCCGGCAGCGGCTGCTCGCTGGGCCATCCGGTGGCCGCCACCGGCGCCCGCATGATCGTCACCCTCGTGCACGAACTGCGCCGCCGCGGTGGCGGTTTCGGCATCGCCGCGCTGTGCGCCGGCGGCGGCATGGGCTCCGCGACCGTCATCGAGGTCCCCGCCCCGTGACTCCGGCCACCCGCCGCCCCCCGCATCCGGCCGTGCCGCACGCGGCCGTCCCACCGTCACCGGATGCGGCGGTGCGGCGGCCGCCGGTCACGGCCGGACGGCCGAATACCACCGCACCGCGGCCACTTCCGGCGCCGAGTCGCGACCGGAGGCGGTCGTGACGACGGTGGCCGAATTGCTGGCGGCCGCCCGGTCGGGCTCGATGCGAGCCACCGGGCGACTGCTGAGCCTGGTCGAGAGTGACCAGCGGGACGAGGTGCTCACCGCCGTCGACCCCGCCCCGGTCCGGGTGGTCGGCGTGACCGGCCCGCCCGGCGCCGGGAAATCGACCACGATCGCCGCCCTGGTCGCCGGCTACCGCGAGCGCGGGCAGCGGGTGGCCGTCCTGGCCGTCGACCCGTCCTCCCCGTACAGCGGCGGCGCTCTGCTCGGCGACCGGATTCGCATGGCGCAGCACATCAACGATCCGGACGTGCTGATCCGCTCGGTCGCCACCCGCGGCCACCTCGGCGGCCTCGCGGCGGCCGTGCCCGCCGCGATCCGGCTGCTGGGGGCCCTGGGCTACGACCTGATCCTGCTGGAGACCGTCGGCGTCGGCCAGTCCGAGATCGAGATCGCCGCCATCGCCGATCCGACCCTGGTGATCCTGAATCCCGGTGCCGGAGACGCGGTTCAGGCCGCGAAGGCGGGCCTGCTGGAGGTCGCCGACATCATGGTGGTGAACAAGGCCGACCGCGACGGCGCCGATCAGACCGTCCGCGACCTGCGCCAGGAAACCCACGCCCCCATCCTGAAACTGATCGCCGCGCGCAACGAGGGCATCACCGAACTGCTCGAGACCATCGACGCGCACGCCCGCACCGACACCCCCGAGCGCCGCACCGCCCGCGCTCGCGCCCAGATCCTGTCCCTGGCCCAGACCCGCCTGCGCACCCACCCGGACCTGGACACCCTCGCCGCCGCCGTCGCCGCCGGCCACGGCGACCCCTACACCGCCGCCGAAAACCTGCTGCGCCCGGCCCGATCGGCGGCGGCGCTACCCTGAGGGCCGCCACCCGGAGCCGGTCCGCGGCGATACCGCCGCCCAGCGGTGCCCGGCCTGCGGACCGGCGGAAATGCTGTGTGCGCAAACACTATTCGAGCGCGTCGAGGATCTTGGTGACATTGCCGGTGAGCACCGACGTGAGAACCGTGCGTTGTGGTCGCCCGTCCTCGGCGATCGGCTCCCTGGTCAGCGCCGTCAGATAGGTGTCGGTGACATCGCTCGACGCGAGGCCCAGGGGTGACCGCCAGTCGTGCGACCGCAGATCGCCGAGGGTCTGCTTCAGCTGCTCGGAGGCGTTGCGTGCGCGGGAACCCGAACTCCACAGTTTCTCGCTCTCGTCGCGACGCGCCTCGGAGGACAGCATGAACTCGGTCTGCGCGGCCATGTTCGTGGCTTCGTGTCCCAGTCTCACCTCGGCCGCGTCGCCCGCGATGATCTGGCCGAACACGTCATCGGCAGCCGCCGCCGATTCACCTCGGTCCTGTTGCTCGAGGACGGTGCGGCGGACGATGTCCTCGGTCCGTTGCGCGCCGATACGGCGAGCGTTCTCCTCCGACCAGAGGCTGCGCTCGGTGCAATAGGACGCTTCCCGGTCGGCGACCACCCGCTCGAGTGCGCCGCCCTCCCGCAGGGCTCGCACCCACGACGGATTCCCACTCGATCGGGCGGTCGCGTCGTCGACGAACGTCGTGAAATCATCGACCAACTGCGCCTTGTGGCTGTTGCGCCGCTGAACGGTCTCCTGGGCCGACCGCCACATCCCGGCCGCCTCCCGATGCGCGTCGGCGGCCCGGTCGTAGGCGTCGCCCACCTCGTGCCACATGTCGTCGACGACGCCGTCGAGTGCCAACGGGTCCGTGTCGCTCGCCCAGTCGAACGACTGCATCTTGACGCCGAACCAGTCCTGGAACCGGCTGCCGGCCGACAACTCGGCATCGCGCGCTGTCACGTCGGCGAGTTCCGCATCGAACAGCGCCGATTCGACGTCGTCGTCCAGTTCGGCCAAGCGCGTGGTGGCCGTGTGCATCCGGTCCACCCGCTCCCGGAACGGCTCCGTCTCGTCGACCACCTCGGGGATGCCGTCGGACCGGCCGAGATCCAGCTCCGGCGCACGTTCCGCGTCCTCGACCGCACGCCCGCCCTCCCGGTCGACAACCGTCTTCTCGGCGGCATCGTCTCGAACAACGCGAGCCATATCGGCTTCGGTATCTCCCCAGGCCTCCGCCTCCTTCCTGGTGAGGCGTCTCAGATCGTCCAGGATCCGGGCGAGGACCCGGTTCAGATCGTCGGTCATGCGCGCCTCGCCACCGGGGCAGGTACGGGTGGCGCGGCGGCGATGCGGCGGGCGGTGAGTTCGTCGGTGCTGGGCTTCCGGAACACGGCTCGGGACATCCGTACCCTTGTCTGCTCGACACGGCACTACTCGTCAATGGGACCACTGATCCGCGACGATCGTCGCGATGAGCCCACCCGTCTCCGGGAACCCCCGGACGCGCTATCCGATCGAGTCGATCAGCAATGTCGCCGCGACCGCCGCCCCGTCGGTGCCGACCGTGCCGGCCACCTCGCCCGCCCGTGCCCGGGTGCCGGCCGCCAAGGCCGTCCCGACGGCGGCGGACGACAATTCCGGATCGGGATCGGCGTTCTCCGGCAACGACGCACCGATGCCGAGTTCGGCCACCCGCCGCGCCCAGTACCCCTGATCGGTCATCTGGGGGATCACCACCTGGGGCACCCCGGCGCGGGCGGCGATCGTCGTCGTGCCCGCACCTCCGTGATGGACGACGGCGGCGAGCCGGGGGAACAGCGCCTGATGGTTCACCTCGCCGACCACCAGACAGTCGCAGCGGTCATCGATCGCGGCCAACCGGGCCCATCCCCGGGACAGCAGCACCCGGCGGCCGTGCGCGCGGACCGCATCGATCGCGACCCGGGCAACCCCGTCGCGCACCCGCATGCTCCCGAAGCCGATGTACACCGGGGGAGTCCCCGCGTCCAGGAATGCCGTCAGCTCACCGGGCAGCGGCCGTGCGTCGGGAACGATCCAGGCGCCGGTCTGCACCACCTCCAGATCGGGCGATCCGGGCCACGGCCCCAGCACCGGATCCGCTGCCAGCAGCGGCCGGTCGGCGATGACGTGATCGCGCACATTGCGCACCGCCGGCAGCCCGAGCGCGGCCCGGTGGGCATCCAGCGCCGCGCCGAACTGCGCGTTCCACCCCTGCGC
Organism: Nocardia sp. alder85J; assembly: GCF_020176955.2. Lineage (GTDB taxonomy): Bacteria > Actinomycetota > Actinomycetes > Mycobacteriales > Mycobacteriaceae > Nocardia. The sequence continues at coordinate 185,841 of NZ_JAIUCZ020000005.1, read as the reverse complement.
GTCGATCTCCCACAGCGTCGGGTTGCCGATGCCCGCCGGCGGCGGCAGTTCGCCCGCCATCCGAGGCATCGGCGCATGATGCGGCGAGGGCAGGCCGGTCGGCTGATAGCTCGCGTACCGATAGTGGATACCCAGCCGCTCCGCGGCCGACCGCCCGGCGATCTCCGTGATGCCGGTCGACACCACCACATCGCATCCGACGGCCGCCGCGGAAATCGTATCGAATTGCGCCGCAGGCCATTCGGCCATGTAGACCAGCAGTTCCGCCCGCGTGGCCCGCTCTCCGTCCGACCCCGGTATCGGCGGCCCCAACGGCACCAGCGGCACCCCGAGTTCGGTGAAGCGCGGCGCGAAATTCGGTGGCGCGCATACCCGTACCCCCACCCCGAACTCCCGTAGCCGCAGCGCGAGCCCCAGCGCCGGCTCGATATCGCCGCGCGTCCCGCTCGCCGACAACAGCACCTGCACGCCGTCACCCCTTGTCCGGATATCCTGGCCTGGACCGTAATCGGCCCGGTGCGCCCCGGAGTTCGATGTATCCCCACCGGTGACGAGGTCTTCGGCGCTGATTTCGCCATGGTGTTGCCGCAGTGTCGATCCGGTCGTCCTCACGCGCGGGGGCGGTGGCGCGGCCCGGATCCGCCCCCGTCCGATACGAGCCGCGGGACGTCGGAGCCCGAGATCGGCCGTGCCCCCGGCGGCGAGGCGCCGCCACCGATCGGGGACGGGCGTCGCGCTCGGCTCCGACAGGCCACGTGCCGCGTCAGACCTCCGGAGGTGAGGTGCCGGGCCCGTTCCCGAGCCACGGTGTCGCGGGAGGCGGGATGCCCGGATCGGTCCCGGGGAGCGGGGTGCCGCGCCGGACCTCCGGCGCCGCGGCGCCCCGGTCGTCCCCCGGCATCGGCCTCCCGTCCCGGACCGCGGCCGCGATCACCTCGACCGCCCAGGTGAGCGCCTCGCCGGCTTGGCCGGCGTCCAGCTGCCACAGGGTGGCGAGCCGCTCGAAAGTGCCCGGGTCCCAGAACAGGTCGAGGATCGCCACCGCCATCCGCCGCCGATCCTCCGGCCAGGTGGCCGCCGCGGCGGCCACCGCGGCAACCAGAGCCTCGCGCCGGTCGTGTTCGACGGCGGCGAGCGCGGGTTCCTGCGGCCGTTCGACATCCCAGTGCCGCACCGCGTACGAGGGCAGGCTCGCGAGCACCCGCGCGGTCACCGGCGCCAGATCCGTGAGGCTCAGCCCGGTGTAGGTGACACCGGACTCCTCGCCGAGCCGCCGCATGATCGCCTCGTGCAGATCGTGCTCGGTCGGGAAGTGCCGGTATACGGTCCGCTCGCTGACCCCGGCGCGCTCGGCGACCGCACGGAAGGTCAGACCACGCCAGTCCCAGGTGGTGAGCCCGTGCACCAGCTCGGACCCGGCCGCCAGGATCCGGTCGCGGGTGCGCGCGGCCCGCTCGCGCCGGAGCGGGCTGTCGTACGGCCGCCGCGTGTCACCGGTGTCGTGCGCGTCGGGTGCGGGGGAGGGGTGTTCTGCGTCGATCGGGCGAATCTCCTGTGCGGTGCGATGTATTCGTGTCATGATACTGACGCGAATTCAGTCGGGACTGACACTCGGCCGATGCGGCGCCGGACATCCGGCGCGCACCGGCAGGCCGGCTGCGTTCCACCGCCGGGTTCGTGCTCGTGCGGATGCGCCGGACATCCCGCGAATGCTACCGGCCACCCGTCGCCCGGCCGCCGCGCCGGGAGCCGGACCGCGTCCTCCGCCTCGGCGATCCCGGACGAGCGGCGCACCCCGTACCTGACACTCGGCAACCACGCACCACCACGACATTCGCGGCCGGCCACGGCGCCACCGGCGCGGCGAATGCGCTGATCGATGAGAGACATCCGATGGCGATCCACGACGATCTGCTGACCGAGGCCCGTTCCCTGCCCTCCAGCGCAACCGGCAACGGCCCGGCCGAATGTCACGACCTGATGGCCCTGAACTTCACCTCCCACTACTACCAGGCGTTCGCCCAGATCCCCTCGTACTCGCGCTGGTTCGCGCACGAGGCCGACCTGACCGCCACCTACCGCTACGAACGGCGCGTGCTGAAATTGCTGCAATGGGGTTTCCACCGCAGCCGTGGCGACCGCTTCCACGACATCGATTTCCGTGCGATGCAACAGGATCCGATCAGCGAGGTCACCCGCCGCTACGACCGGCTCGGCGAGCCGATCACCGACGAGTTCGCCGCCGGTATGCGGCAGTGGTGGCACGACAACGCCGAACAGCGCGAGGCCAACGTCCATCCCGACCCCGCGGCCTTCGGCCTGGACTTCGACGAGGTCCGGCCGCTGTTCGCCGAATACGTCGCCCGCGCGGCGATCTGGACCGCGTCCCGATGACGCGTACACCCACCGACAAGGAGTGAAACCCGAATGACCATCGACCTCACCGGCGGCATCGATCCCGAGCGCGAGAACGTCTTCGCCGACCGCCCGGACGATCCCGAGATGCGGGATTCGGTCAGCATGTGGATCTTCGACGACCGCGGTGCGGTGGCGCTGCCCCGGTTCGGGATCGAAGCCGTTGCCGCGCAATGGCATCACCGCGACCACCAGCTGAACCTGACCCTCGCCGACGGCCGCGCCTACCGGCTGCGCGAACCCGGCAAGGCGCATTCGCCCCTGGACGAGCACGGCCGGCCCAGCGTCCTCGGCGCGGGCCCGCTGGAATTCCGTTGCGTCACACCGTTCCGCACCTGGACCGCGACCTTCCGCGGCGCCGCCGTCGAAACCTCCACCGCGGCACTGACCCGCGCGGAGGTGGACGGCCCGCGTGCGGACCTGGAATTCGAGATCGAGACCACCATGGCGGTGCCGCCGTGGATCCAGGGTTCGCTGCTGCCGGAGGCGAAGGCGCTGCTGGACGGTTCGGTCGAGGGCGATCTGATGGGCGGCCCCCGCTACGAACAGCTGTTCCGCGCCACCGGCGTGGTCCGGGTGCGCGGGGAGGAGCACGCGTTCACCGGCAGCGGCCTGCGGATCCGCCGTCAGGGCGTGCGGCAGCTGTCCGAGTTCTGGGGCCACGCCTGGCAGTCGGCGGTCTTCCCGAGCGGAAAGGCGTTCGGCTACATCGCCTATCCGCCGCGTGCGGACGGCAGGCCGACCTTCAACGAGGGCTATCTGTTCACCGGCGACGGCGAGCTGATCCCGGCCCGGGTGGTGGAGGCGCCGTGGCTGGCCCGGGTGGTGCCCACCGGCGAGGACGTCTCCCTGGTCCTGGAATCGGAGCGGCTGGGCCGGGTCCGGATCACCGGCGAGACCCTGCTGGCCACCCACGACCTCACCGACCGCGGCAACTTCCCGGCCCTGCAACAGACCGCCGTCCGCTACACCTGGGACGGTGAGCAGACCTACGGCATGCTGGAACGTTCCAGCATGCGCGACAAGGTCGAGGGCCTGCCCGCCCGTGCGGCGCAATGAACAGCGCTGATCCACCCGAATGGGCCGAGTCGGATCGACATGCGACAGTGGAGGGTATGAACGATCACACCGTGGCCGCGACCCTGGCCGCGGAGGCGGGCGAACTGCTCCTCGCCATCCGCGACGAGGGCGGCGCCGCCGGCGACCGGAAGTCGAACGAGTTGCTGCTGGCCCGCCTGGCCGAGCTGCGGCCCGAGGACGCCGTGCTGTCGGAGGAGAGCACCGACAATCCTGTTCGGCTGCAACGGGATCGGGTCTGGATCATCGACCCGCTGGACGGCACCCGGGAATACGGTGAGCCGCCGCGCCCGGACTGGGCGGTGCACGTGGCGCTGGCGGTCGGCGGGGTGGCCACGATCGGTGCGGTGGCGCTGCCGGCCACCGGCGTGGTGCTGCACACCGGCGAACCGCCGGTGGTCCCGCCGCGCCCGGACGGCCCGATCCGCGCGGTGGTCTCGCGCAGCCGGGCCTCGTGGGAGGTACGGGAGATGGTCGCGCGGCTGTCGGCGGTGACGGTGCCGATGGGGTCGGCCGGCGCCAAGGCGATGGCCGTGGTGCGCGGCGAGGTGGACGTGTACGCGCACTCCGGTGGTCAGTACGAATGGGATTCCTGCGCACCGGTCGCGGTGGCGGCGGCGGCCGGGCTGCACGTGTCCCGGGTGGACGGCTCCCCGCTGCGCTACAACCGCCGCGATCCGTACCTGCCGGATCTGCTGATCTGCCGTCCGGAACTGGCGGACAAGGTGCTCGCCGCCCTCGCGTGAGCGGCCGCGCCCGAGAAGCCCTGGCCCGAGCGACGAAAGGGCCGCCACAACAGGTCGTTGCGGCGGCCGCGATCATCGGAATTCCCCGGGTCCGGGATCGCCGGACCGGGTACGGGCGCGTCGTTGCCCCGGATTTCCTGCTGCTGTGACTAGCTGCAGGCCGGAACCGCGGCGCCGCCACCCTGGAGGGCGAGCAGGGCACAGAAGGTGCTGGCGGCGACCTTCCACTGGTCACCCTCCTTCACCGCCGCCCCGGACTGGTCGGGCAGCACCGGGCTGCCACCGAGCAGCAGCGTCCACTTCACGTCGGCGTGGGTCGCGTCCTTCAGGCTCACCGACTGCACGGTGGCGGCGGTGCCCTGCGCCTGCGGGTTGCCCGCCTGCGCGGCGAGCACGGGCCCGAACTGGTCGCTCTTCTCGACCAGGGCGGTCCGCTGCGGCGCCGGGGCGGCGCCGTTGAAGAAGCCGACGAAGGCGTCGGTGACGGCCTTGGTGGTGGCCGGATCGGCGGCGGCGGCCGACGCGGACGCGGACGAGGCGGCCGCACTGGTCGAGGCCGCGGCCGAGGTGCTCGAGCTGCTGCTGCTGGACTTGTCGTCCGAGCAGCCGGTCAGCGCGGCCGTGGCGACGGCCAGACACGCGACCGCGGTCATGGTGTGGCGGATGATGGGAGCGCGCATGGCGATTCCTCTCCGGCGCACGGATCGAATTCCGATCGCCGATTTTTCGTGGGTTACTGATTCCTCCCGAGGCCGCGGGTGCCCTCTGGGCGTGGCCTCGGCAGAGGTCGAAAAGCGCGGATGGTGTGCTGTCGCGCGCCGTGACGGTCCACACCATAACCGCCACGCGCGCGACGCACGGACCTTTTCGTCCGATTTACCGGATATTTGCCTTCATATCGTCGAGCCGCGCCAGCACCGGGAATCCGCTGACGCTCAGCGCGTTCCCGTGCCCGGTCTGATGGATGTCGAACACGGACTGGATGGCGGCGTAAAAGCCCTGCACATCCAGGGTTTGATTGACCGCTCGTTTGGCCTGCCGCAGCCCGAAGGGTGGCATCTTCGCGATCTGTTCGGCCCAGGCCCGGGTCTCGGTGTCCAGCTGGTCGCGGGGGACCACCTTGTTGACCATGCCGACCTGTTCGGCCTCGTGGGCGGTGACCGGCCGGCCGGTGAACAGGATCTCCTTGGCCTTGCGGGGGCCGAGTTCCCAGGTGTGGCCGTGGTACTCGACGCCGCCGATGCCCATGAGGACGACGGGGTCGGAGAACAGGGCGTCCTCGGCGGCGATGATGAGGTCACACGGCCAGCACAGCAGCAGTCCGCCGGAGATGCAGCGGCCCTGGACCGCGGCGATCGAGGGCTTGGGGATGTTGCGCCAGCGCAGCGAGTACTCCAGATACCGGCGGGACTCGTTGGCGACGATCAGCTCCAGGGTGATCTTGTCCGGCACCGGCCCGCCGCCGCGCAGATCGTGCCCGGCCGAGAAGTGCTTGCCCTCGGCCCGCAGCACGATCACCGCGACCTCCGGATCGTCGCCCGCGCGCACCCAGGCGGCATCCAATTCGTCCAGCAGCGCGGCATTCTGGGCATTGGCGGCCTCGGGCCGGTTCAGCGTGATGGTCGCGACCTTGTCGGCGACCGCATAGTCGATATAGGACATGGGACCTCTTCTCCGCCTCGCGGCAGGTACAGCCTCGCGGCAGGTTCAGCCTCGCGGCAGGCCGAGCACCCGCTCGGCGATGATCGTGCGCTGGATCTCGGAGGTGCCGCCGGCGATGGTGCCGGCGAAACTGCGGGCATACCGTTCGAACCAGCTGCACGAGAAGTTGTCCAGGTTCATCGGCAGGTACGCCGAGGTGAAGCCCGGATGGGTCAGCCCGTCCGCACCCTGCGCGTACAGCGCCTGCTCGCTGGCCGACTGGACCGCCTCGGACCCGAGCACCTTCAGGATCGACAGCGACTGGGTGTCCTGTTCGCCGCGCGCGGCCCGGGACAGCGCCTGCGAACCCAGCAGCCGCAGCGCCTGCAGATCCATCGCCAGCGTCGCGTAACTGTCCTTGTCGAACACCGACCGCGGGTGGAAGTCCTCGGTGAGCTCCTGCAACCGGTCCGCGAAACTCAGCCAGAGCAGGGTGCGCTCGTGTCCGAGCGAGCCGTTGGCGACGGTCCAGCCGCCGTTGAGCGGGCCCAGCAGATTCGCCGCCGGCACCCGGGCCTTCTCGAAGAACACCTCGTTGAAGTCCAGATCGTGCGGTCCGCAGATGGAGGCGAACGGCCGCCGGGTGACCCCGGGGGTGTCGGTGGGGATCAGCAGCACGCTGATGCCCTTGTGCTTCGGCGCGTCCGGATCGGTGCGCACGAAGGTGAGCAGCACATCCGCGTCGTGGGCCCCGGAGGTCCACACCTTCTGCCCGTTCACCACGAAGTCGTCGCCGTCGCGGACCGCGCGGGTGCGCAACCCCGCCAGATCCGAACCGGCGCCCGGCTCGCTCATGCCCAGGGCCGCAGTGATTTCCGCGCGCAGGATCGGCACCGCCCAGCGCTGCTTCTGCTCGTCGGTGCCGAAGGTCAGCAGCGAGGCGGCGATGATGCCCAGGCCCTGCGGGTTGAAGCTGTGGTAGATCCGCCGCTTGGACAGTTCCTCCAGATGCACGTACTGCTGCAACACAGTGGCGTTGCGGCCGCCGAACTCCGGGGGATTGGCGGGCAGCAGCCAGCCGTTGTCGAACAGCAGCCGCTGCCAGCGCCGGGCCCATTCCGGCACATCGGCACTGGATCGGGCGCGTTCGGTGGTCTCGGCCGCGGCGGGCAGATGCTCCTCGAGGAAGGCCGCGAATTCGGCCCGGAATTCCTCGACGTCGGCGTCAAAGGACAGTTGCACGGTACTCCTCGGCGATCAGCGCTCGGTGCTCGGCCGCGCCGCCGAGCAGCAGCTCACCGGCTTTGGCCCGCTTCAGCGCGAATTGCAGGTCGTTCTCCCAGGTGAAGCCCATGCCACCGAACAGCTGAATGCCGTGGCGGAACACCAGGGACTGGCATTCGCCGGCGCTCGCCTTGGCCATGGCGGCCGCGAGCCGGCGGCGGGGGTCGTCCTCGGCGATGGTCAGCGCCGCGAAATAGGCCAGCGCACGGGCCCTTTCGATGGCCACGTACATATCGGCGGCCTTGTGCTTGACCGCCTGGAACGAGCCGATCGCAACACCGAATTGCTGCCGGTTGCGCACATGGTCCAGCGCCAGGTCGAGGATGCGGCGGCAGGCGCCGACGGTGGTGAGCGCCAGCCCGGTCAGCGCGACGTGGCGGGCGCGCTCGACGTCGACGTCGGCGCGGGCCTCGTGCCCGGCCCGAACCCCGGCGAAGGACACGTCGGCGACGTGCAGCACCGGATCGAACACCGGGCTGCGGGTCGCGGTGACCTCGCTCGCGGGCACCACGAAGACCCCGGCGGGGGTGACCACGGCGAACCGGTCGGCCCGGTCGCCGTCGAGCACGTGCCGCGCGGTACCGGTGAGCACCCAGCCCCCGGCGTCGAGATTGGCGGTGACGCCGGCGAACACCGCGGTCCCGGACTGTGCCGGATCCTCGAAATCCGGTGCCAGCGGCGCGAATTGGCTCATCGTCGCCAGATACGGGGTAGGATCGGTGGCGCGGCCCAGTTCCTCCAGCACGATGGCCAGCTCCACCGCGGCTGCCGGATCGGTGAGCTCGGTCCAGCCCTGCCGCACATAGGACTGCCACAACGCCGTGCTGTCACCGCCCTTGTCGGCGACCTCGCGGATCAGTGCCGGTGGGCACTGTTTCGCGACCACGTCGCGCACCGTGTCCTGCCACAACCGTTGGTCCGAGTCGAACTCGAAGAGCATCCCGGCCTGCCTCCTTAGCCAGTGGTGATTTCCACCATTGTGAGAATATCATTCTCTTATCACGAAAGTAATAGTCTCGAAAATGGTGGGGGACACACGTACGTTGTGCACAACCGTGGCGTACTCTCCGGTACAGTGCTCTCATGTTCTCCACACATGGCAGAGGACTGGTTCTCCGGTGAGCACTCCGAACGAAGAGCCGGCCTGGAAGCAGCGCGCCGTCGAGCGGTCCATCCGCACGGCCAAATTGCGCGCCGAGCAGCGCGTGCAGCGCTTCCTCGACGCCGCTCAGGCGATCATCACCGAGAAGGGCAGTACCGACTTCACCGTGCAGGAGGTCGTCGACCGTTCCCGGCAGTCGCTACGCAGCTTCTACCTGCAGTTCGACGGTAAACACGAATTGCTGCTGGCGCTGTTCGAGGACGCGCTGTCCCGCTCCGCCGACCAGATCCGCGCCGCCGCGGCCGGGCAGACCGACCCGCTGGAGCAGGTGCGCGTCGCCGTGGAGTTGCTGTTCGAGCTGTCCCGGCCCGACCCGACCGCGAAGCGGCCGCTGTTCACCGATTTCGCTCCGCAGCTGCTGATCTCGCATCCGGCCGAGGTGAAGGTGGCGCACGCGCCGCTGATCGCGCTGTTCGCCGAGTTGCTGGAGGCCGCGTCCGAGGCCGGCGAACTGCGGCACGGCATCAACCCGCGCCGGATGGCCGCGATGACGATGCAGACGGTCATGTTCACCGCGCAATCCGCCGGTGGCGCCGATGACGCGAACATGCAGCACCCGATCACCGCCGACGAGGTCTGGAACTTCTGCGCGCACGGCTTCGCCAAGCTGTAGGCCGCGCGCACGGCTGCGCCGAGCCCTGTCCCCGCTGTGCGTGCTTCCGGCCGCCGGAGTGAGAACGCTATTCTCAAAGCGGGAGAGTTTCACTTACACTCGAACGCATGTGGAGTGATCTTCTCGCCAGCCTCGCGGTGCGGCAGGTATCGGCGACCGACAGCGGCGCGGTGTTCGAGGGGCAGAACCTGCCGCTGGACTACCACCGGATCTTCGGTGGCCAGATCCTGGGCCAGTTCATGCAGGCCGCGACCGCGGTGCACCCGGACAAGTCGGTCAAGTCGATCCAGACGCTGTTCGCCAAGGAAGGCCACACCAGCGAGCCGGTGCGGTACGAGGTCACCACGCACCACGCCGGGCGGGCGTTCGCGACCGTGTCGGTCGTGGCCCGGCAGCCCGATCGGGTGGTCGCGACCGCCTCGCTCTCGCTGCACGCCGCCGAGGAGGGCCCGGTCGTGCAGACCGTGCCCGCGGTCCCCGCGCTGCCGAGTGCCGAGCACAAGGTGGAATTCAGCCTGATCCCGTGGGAGACCCGCTCGACCGGCCAGCTCGACGATCCCGCCGCGGGTGCGCCGGAATACGAGCTGTGGATGCGCACCCCCGAGGTGGATCCGGCCCTCGCGCCCGCGCTCACCGCCTACGCCACCGACCTCAACCTGATCGGCACCGCGCTGCGGCCCGTCGAGGGGGTCACCCAGGCCGACGCCCAGCAGAAGTTCGCCTCCGCGGTCACGTCGCACAGCCTGTGGTTCCACCGGCCCTTCCGCAGCGACGCCTGGCTGCTGCTGCGGCAGCACAGCCCGCTGCTGGCGCACAGCCGCGCCTTCGGCCGGGGCGACGTGCTCACCGAGGACGGCTTGCTGGTCGCCTCGTTCGCACAGGAAGCCCTGGTTCGCTTCAAATAAGTTCCAGCAGCCGAACATCGACGAGAACGAGTCCGATATGGGATCGAAGACGCTTCCGGGCAACGACATTCGCGTGGTCCAGTGGGCCACCGGCAACATCGGCACCCGCGCGCTGCGCGCGGTGATCGAACATCCGGGGTTGCAGCTGGCCGGGCTGTACGTGCACAGCCCCGACAAGGCCGGCCGCGACGCCGGCGAACTGGCCGGGATCGGCCCGGTGGGGGTGCCCGCCACCGGCGATCTCGCCGAGATCACCGCCCTCGGCGCGCAGTGCGTGCTCTACATGCCCGCCCGGTTCGACGCCGACGAGGTGTGCGCACTGCTGGAATCGGGTGCGAACGTGGTGACCACCTGCGGTGAGTTCCATCGCCCCGCGGGCATGGACCCGGCACTGCGCGATCGGGTGGAGAAGGCGTGCGCCGCCGGCGGCGCCTCGGTGTACAGCACCGGATCCAGCCCCGGGTTCATCACCGAGGCGCTGCCGCTGGTGCTGACCTCGATCCAGCGCCGCCTGGACCGGCTCGCCATCGACGAGTACGCCGATCTGTCGCAACGTGATTCGCCGGACATGCTGTTCAACCTGATGGGCTTCGGGCAGCCGATGGCCGAGTTCGACGACATGCGCGCCGCCTATCTCGGCGCCTCCTTCGGCCCGTCGCTGCGCCTGGTGGCCGATGCGATCGGTATCCCGATCGACGAGGTCGCCGCGCACGGCGAGTTCGCGGCCACTCCCCGCGAACTCACCATCGCCGCGGGCACTCTCGCCGCTGGAACCGTTGCCGCGCAACGGGTCACCGTCGACGCGCTGCGTGACGGCGAGCCGGTGCTGCGGTTCCGGGCCAACTGGTACTGCACCAAGGACGTGGAACCGGCCTGGGATCTGCGCGACACCGGCTGGCACATCTCGCTACAGGGCGACACCCCGCTGGAGATCGACCTGGTATTCCCGATCCCGCTGGAGCGCATGGCCGAAACCTCGCCCGGCTACACCGCGCACCGCGCGGTCAACGCCGTCGCGGCCGTGGTCGCGGCCCCGCCCGGCATCCGCACCACCGTCGACCTGCCGCAGGTGATCGCGCAGCTCGGCTGAACCGTGTTGCGGGGGTGGCGGATCCGCCCCCCGCAACCGTTCTAGGCGACCGTCACGCTGCTGCCGACGATGAGCGGCAACGACTCCCAGCCCCGCACGGTCGAGGTGGAGGCGAGTTTCGCGTTGTCCCAGTCGACTTCCCACGACGGGAATCGTTTCAGCAACTCCTGCATGGCGATCCGCCCCTCCAGCCGCGCCAGCGAGGCCCCGAGGCAGAAGTGCAGCCCGAAGCCGAAGGCCAGCTGATGCCGGATGTCGCGGTGGATGTCGAACCGATCGCCGTCGGGCACCCGGCGCGGATCCCGGTTGGCGGCCGCGATCAGCACCAGCAGCACACTGCCCGCCGGCACGACCGTCCCGTGGAACTCCGCATCGGCGGCGACGTACCGCCCGATCGCCGGCCCCGCCGGCTCCATCCGCAGGATCTCCTCGACCGCGTTCGGGATCAGCAGCGGATCCTCGACCAGTTCCCGCCGCTGCTCCGGATGTTTCGCCAGGATCGACCCGATCCACCCGATCAGCCGCCCGGTGGTCTCGTTGCCCGCCCCCGCCACCACGGTGAGATAGGTGACGACCTCGTCCCGGGTGAGCGTCCGCCGCACCCCGTGCTCGTCGTCGAATTCGGCGTGCAGCAGTTCGGTCATGATGTCGTCGGACGGATGCTCGAGCCGCCAGTCCAGATAATCGTTGAACGCCTCGTTGCTCAGCGTCGCCCCGCCCCGGAAATCGGCCTGCTGCCCCGGCTCCGTCCGCAGCGCCGAATCGGTCGACTCCCGGAACGCGGCCTGATCGGCCTCCGGAATCCCCACCAGCATTCCGATCACCCGCATCGGCAGCTCGGTCCCGACCGCGGCCATCAGATCGAACCGATCCGCACCGACCAACGGATCCAGTGCGGCGGAACAATATTGCCGCACCCGCGGTTCCAGCGCCGCGATCCGCCGCGGAGTGAACATGCGCGCCAGCAACTTCCGATGAATATCGTGCCCCGGCGGATCCTCCATGATCAGCGTTCCCGGCGGCAGTTCGATCCCCGACTTGATCAGTTCGAGGATGTTGCCCCGCCCCGACCGGAAGGTCCGCCAATCGTGCAGCGCCCGATCACAATCGTCGAACCGGCTGATCAGATGGAAGTCGTACTTCTCGTTGTAATAGATCGGCGACTGTTCCCGCAGCCGCCCGAAGGTCGGATGCGGATCCTGCGCCAGGATCGGATCGTACGGGTCCCAGTAGACAACATCATCGGTATTCACATGCGGCCCTTCCCTTTTCGACCGGCGGCGGTCCCCACCCGACCGCACCCGGCCCCGGCCACACCGGCCGCGCGGATGCGCCCGGCCGCGCGACCGCCTCGCGCCCGACTATACGCCGATGCTTAACAGTCGTTCAGCATTTCAGCGCGCCGGTCGGGGCCCCACGATCGAGGCGCGCTCCACGATCCGGGTGTGCGGCCAGTAGTCGCTGGTGGCGTAGTGCTGCACGGCCCGGTTGTCCCAGAACGCCACGGTATCCGGCTCCCACTTCAGGCGGACCTGATGTTCGGGTGAGTCGACGGTGCGGGCCAATCGGTCGATCAGCTCCCGGGACTCGCCGGACGCCAGCCCCTCGATCCGTTGCACGAACACCCGGTTCACGTACAGGTGCCGTCGTCCGGTCGCGGCGTGCGTGCACACCACCGGATGGCTCACCAGGGGGAATCGGACCCGCATCGCCTCGTGCTGATCCTCGGGCACCAGATGCCGGAATGCCTGGAGGAAATCGTGGACGGCGTCGAGATTCTCGACGGCGTCCCGGGTTTCCCGATCGAGACTGTCGTAGGCGGCGTACATGTCGGTGAACAGGGTGTCGCCACCGATCGGCGGCACCGCGATCGCATGCAGGATCGCCCCCATCGACGGCAGCTCCCGCCAGGTGACGTCGTGGTGCCAGGAATTCTCGTACCCGGACACCGACGCCGATTTCTCGAAACGCACCAATTCCGGTTGCTCACTGTTGGATTGCAGCGCCGGATGTATTTCCAGTTCCCCGAACCGCCGCGCGAACGCCAGATGTTGTGCGGGTGTCACCGGCTGCTCCCGGAAGAACAACACCTTGTAATCGTGCAGCGCCCGCCGGATGTCGGCGATCACCTCGTCCGGCAATTCGGCCGTGAGGTCCACCCCGCTGATCTCCGCCCCGAGCGTGACTCCCACCTGCCGGGCATCGAAATGCTGCCACCGCAGTCCGGCGAGCCGATCGCGCTCGGCGGCCAGATGCGTATACGGCCCGGTGAGCAGCGGTGGGTATGCGGGCAGTGGTACCGCGTGCGGCCCGCCGACGGGTCCGGGACGCTCCGCTACGGCCGACTCGGCCATATCTCCTCCACGAGTGTGCGTAGTGCTGTAGTCGCTTGACTACAGACTAGGCCCCGGCCGGCCCACCGGCCCCCGGCCCGCACCTACGACACCGCCGCCGGGGGCGACCGAACAGCGCGAACACCACCGTCCCCGCATTCGATTCACGCTGATTCCAGCTGCCGGGAACCTCGCCGCGCGACGGCTCACCGTCGAATTCCACCGCATCGGACGCCACCGAGACCGTGGCGATTCCGATCGGGCCACCGTCCGCTCGGCGCCCGCCCCCGGCCGCGGCCGGGCGACCCTCGGTTAGCGTGAACGAATGACCGAACGCCGAGCCACGCCGACCCGAGAGGGCCCGGTCGGCCGCGAGGCCGTCGCCGCCGCGGTGCTGACCCACGCCGCGGACCTGTTCGCCGAGCGCGGCCCCGCCGCGACCTCGATCCGCGACATCGCCGATCGCGCCGGGGTGAACCACGGCCTGGTCTTCCGCCATTTCGGCACCAAGGATCACCTGGTGGGGGAGGTCCTCGACCACCTGGGCGCCGAATCCGGCGCCCTCGCCGCCGCCGAGGGTTTCTCGGTCACCGACGCCAGATTCGCCCGCCACCTGCGCGTACTGGCCCGCTGCATCCTCGACGGCTACCCCGTCGAGCAGTTGCAGCAACGATTCCCGGTCATGCGGCAACTGCTGGACCGCACCCGCGCCGAGCACGCGGACGACCGCACCGCCGCCCTGGCCGTCGCGCACGCCGCCGCCTTCGGCCTCGGCTGGCAGTTGTTCGAACCGTTCCTCCGCGCCTCGACCGGGCTCCAGGACCTGCCCGCCACCGAACTCGGAGAACTGATCGCCACCCGGATCGGCCGCCTGCTCGCCGCCGACGATCGGGACTGAAGCCGTATCCCGGTGCCGGGCAGCGTCGCTCGCGGCTGGGAAGGTGTGACCGCACCGCGGTCACGTGCCGGATCGCAAGTATTTCAACACGCAACACGAGCACCGAGTTCTCCGAATGCGCGGGGCGCGAATTGTTTCCGGCGAATCGCCGAGCACGGCATGCGCGACCGGCGAGCCGTGTACTCGGATCGGGCTTCGCAATGATTGCGGCACTGGCACTTTCGATTCACCGGTACCGACTGGTACGCCTTATATGCTGGCGTTCAACATATTTCGATCCTCGTTTTCGAGTATCGGTTTAGGATGTGAGGCGCGGCGATCTCCGGAGCTCGCGCTCCCGGTACGCCGCCCGGTCGGTCCGGCCGGTCGTACGAGGGGAGTCAGCGTGGCCGTTTTCACCGCCGTCACCGTTCGCCACCCGAACTGACCGAGCAGCGCCGATCGCGATCGCTCCCCTGACGCACCCGCGACCGCCGTCGGCGTTCGCCGCACCGGCTACGCTGTCACCCCGTGGCCGACTGGCAGTGGGATCCGTCGCTGTACCGAGGCAGTGCCGACTACTACACCCGCGGCCGCATCCCGTATCCGAGCGCCCTCGCCGACGCCCTGTACGCCGCCCACCCTTTCGCCCCCTCCGCCCGCCTGCTCGACATCGGCTGCGGCCCAGGCTCTCTCACCCTCCTGCTGGCCGACCGATTCGACCGGGCGGTCGGAGTGGACGCCGACCCCGACATGATCGCCGCAGCCGCCGCCCTGGCCACCCGGGCCGGTCGCACGAACACCGGCTGGCGCTGCCTGCGCGCCGAGCAACTCCCCGCCGATCTCGGCCACTTCGACCTGATCACCTTCGCCCAGTCGCTGCACTGGATGGACCGCCCGAAAGTCCTGCACACCGCCCGGTCCATGCTCACTCCCGGCGGCATCTGCGCCCACGTGCACGCCACCACCCACGAAGGTGTCCCGCCCACCACCCCGGCCGAACACCCCACACCCCCGCACCCGGACATCAAGAACCTGATCACCGCATATCTGGGCCCGATCCGCCGAGCCGGAAACGGCCTGCTCCCGTCCGGCACGGCATCCGGCGAGGACGAGATCTACCGGGCCGCCGGCTTCACCCGAATCCACCGTTTCGAAATCCCGGGCCGCACCGTCACCAGAACCACCGACGACCTGGTCGCCGCCGTCTTCTCGCTGTCCGGCTCGACCCCACACCTACTGGGCGACAACCGAACCCGATTCGAAGCCGACCTCCGCCATCTGCTGCGCGAGGCCGCCCCCACCGGCCTCTTCAGCGAACACACCCGTGAGATCGCCGTCGACCTCTGGAAGCCGTGACCGGATGGCCCCCCGCCGAACCGGCCGAAGCTGTGCCGGGCCGACGATGACGAAGCCGCAATCCCGCCCGCGCCCGCGGCCGGCTCCCGGCCGCATGGTCCGGCGAATCCGATCGGAGACGCGACTACCGGTGTTGGAGCGGATGGTTCAGTCGAACCACCCGGGATCCCCGGCGGCGATGAACCCGGTCAGCACCACCGAATCCCGATGCGCCTCCTGCAACAGCACCCCGAGCCGCCGCAGCGCCTCGGCATCCTCCCCGTAGGCGACGAACATTCCGGCCTCGGGGTCGTAGCCGACCCGCTCGGCCAGCTCCGGCGCCCGCATGGTCACCGCCGACCGGGCCACCCCCGCCCACCCGTAACCGCCTCCGTCATAACCGAATTCGGTGAACACGGCCTCGGTGGCGAGCATGTGGTCATCGGACAGCATCAAGCAGTAGTGCCCGGGCTTGTGGTCGTACTCGAAGAACACCAGCGGAGCGAAGGTCTCACGATCGGTCACGCCCGGACCCTACCGGACACCCCACCCCACCCCGCGCCGATCCGCCACCCGGCCGCGCACCGGCCCGACGAGCGCATACGCGTTCGGCGCCCGGCCGGGCCGCTCTACAGTGGGACGATCGTGGATGAGGAGACCGGGCCGGTGAGCAGTGGTGAGGTGCAGCAGGTTCCCGTAGCGCTGGCCGACGAACGGGTCGGGGTGAACAGTGCGGTGGCCGCGGCGGTGACCCGGTGGGTGGGGTCGATGCCGGCGCTGTACGCGGTGCTGGTGGCCTTCACCGCGTACATGGCGGTGGCGACCTGGTGGCCCCCGATGCGCCGGCTGGATCCGTATCCGTTCCCGTTCCTGATGTTCCTGGACAATGTCGCCCAGCTGGCGTTGTGCCTGATCATCCTGGTGGGCCAGCGGGTGCTGACCGCGGCCGCGGATCGGCGGGCGGTGCAGACCTACGAGAACGCCGAAGCGATCTTCGTGCAGGTCGCCGCGCTGCAAGCACATCTGGACCGGCAGGACCGAGCCCTCAGCCGCGGCCTGAGCCTGCTCGATACCAGCCCACATCCGTGGATCGAGCGCCACCACGTGCAGAATCCACCGCAGGCCGCCGATCAGGTGGTCACCCGCAACGACCGCATCGCGGTATGGCTGACGGCGCGCCTGGGCAGTGTCTACGCGTTCTACATCGCCGCGGGGACGCAGGTGGTGTGGATCGTGGCCGCCGAGACCGGTGTCCAGCGATTCGACCGGTACCCGTTCCTGTTCATGTCGTTCCTGTCGACCCTGGCACAACTGGTGTTCATGATCGTGATCATGGTCGGCCAGGACGTCCTGGGCCGTTCCGGCGACCGCCGCTCGGAGCAGACCTTCCTGGACGCCCAGGCGGTGCTGCACGAATGCCGCCGCATGACGGACCGCCTGACCGCTCAGGACCGTGTGATCGACAGCCTCACCGGCTACGTCACCGTCCGGCTCACCGACCAGCTGGCCCGCGCGGCCCACGACACCGGCGAACGGGTCGCACACCAGACCCGCGTCCACACGGCCATGACCACCGGCCGCACCCCCGCCGAGGCCGGTGTGCTGCGCCGCTGGGACGACCTGACCGACCGCGAACGCGACGACTACCGCGTCCAGGCCCGCCGCATCGGCGAGAACCTCGCCGCCATCGGCTGTTTCATGGTCCCCGCCGGCGACCCGTCCCTCGACGTCACCTTCGACGACGCGGAGGTCCGTGTCCTGGCCCGCCTGTCCTACGACCGCTGGATCCAGGACAAGATCGCCACTCGCGCGGCCGCCCACGACGACCCCGACGACGCCACCCCCCTGCCCTGGGACGAATTACCCGACGCCGCAAGGGTCCGGCACTTCCAGACCGCCCGCCGCATTCCGGTCGTCGTCGCCCGCACCGGATTCCAAGTGCTCCGCGGCACCCCCGCCCTCCACCCCACCCGCCGCACTCCCACCCGGCCCACCGGCCGAACCCCCTCGAGCACAACGGTTCCCGACCGATCCGATGCCAGAGTGGGCCAGTGAGCGGATCGACCCTCGACATCCTGAAATCCGGCCTGTCCGACCCCGCCCCGAATCCGGGGCCCACCGGACGACCGCTCGCTGCGACTGCTCTCTGACCACCTGCGATCGTGAACGACACCCACGGCCTGCCCCGCGATCTGGTGGAGTACCTGATCGCCACCCGCTGACCCGTCCGCGCCCGGACGGGGCTCAGCCGATGTCGTTGGATTCCCGTGACAGGTGGAGGTAATGTCCCGTGCCGGCATCGGTGCAGGTCATCCCCGTGGGCTCGCTGTCGCAGGTGATGGCGCCCGCCGATCGGGTGCGGCCGTAGTCCAGCGTCGGCACGTTCGGGTTCTTCCCCGGGCCCGAGTAGGAGGGAACGATGGTGTCCCCGTGGCAGTGTGCGACGGGTTCGCCGCCCTGGTCCAGGCTGAACCGGTCGCCCCAGGCCAGATGGCATTCCGCGGGCCGCGGCACGGCGTAGTGACCGTCGCC
Source organism: Nocardia sp. alder85J (assembly GCF_020176955.2). GTDB lineage: Bacteria > Actinomycetota > Actinomycetes > Mycobacteriales > Mycobacteriaceae > Nocardia. The sequence continues at coordinate 167,828 of NZ_JAIUCZ020000005.1, read as the reverse complement.
CTGGCAGACCACGCTGCCCGTGCCGTCGGCCCGGACATCCATGGCGCAGAAGATGTTTCCCGACGGTGACTGGAATGTATCGCTGTCGGCGGCGGCGATCCCCGGGAAGGCGACGACCGCCCCGACCGCCGCGGCGGCGAGCAATGCGAGCTTGATGATGGTCACTGACGTGCTCCGTTCCTCGGCCCGCACTTCCTCCGAATGCGGCCGCACCAGATCCTAGATCCTCCCGTCCGCCCCGGAACCGGCTTCCGCGACCCGATCGCCCGGTCGTGACCGGGTCCGAGTCGTGCCGGTGCTCGGGTCAGGACTCCACGCCGGTATCGGCCGGCGGCCGGTGCGAGGCCAGGAACTCGTCCACGATGCGGACATGATCGTCGTGGGTGGTGCGGGCCGCCCCGACCAGCCGCCCGTAGGCGACCGGGCCGACCAGCTGCGCCATCGCGGCGGGCACGGTGTCGCCGCCGAGCGCCGCGCGACCCTCCTCGGTCGCGAACAGCTCCTCGAACGGCTGCCGGTAGTGATAGTGCAACCCCATGCGGAACATGGCGGCCTTGGTCATCTCCGCCGGGGCCTCGGCCGGGGCGCCGGCGGTGAGCCAGGTCAGCGCCACCTTGCTCAACGGCGCGGTCTGGATGACCGCCGCCTGCCGCTCGACCAGTTCGATCAGCTTGTCGCGCGACGACCCGTCGCCGGGCGCGGTCACCACCGGGAGGAGCACGCGGTACAGCGCGTTCGTCCCCGCTACGACCCCCTTGCCGAGGTACTTGTACAGGGTGTTCTTCGCGGCCTTCTTCCGCTCGCCGTACACATGGACGGCGAGCGGCCTGAGGCCACCCGATTTGATCAGCGTCACCACCGCACGCAACTGCTCGGTCCGCGTCGGCGGCGCCTGCGGAGTCTCCGCCGTCGGGGTGTCCTCGGTGGTCCCAGTCGTCATCGTGTGCTTCCCTCCAGAAATCTGCTGCCACTACCCCAGCAGGAACACTGCTGCCGATCCTACTGTGATCTTTCCGGTGCCCTCCGGCGCGAGCGGCGGACGACCGCCGAAGACGAAGGAGGGCAAGCCCGCTCGCCGCGAGTCAGCCGAGGCCGGCGGTCCGCACCGGCACCCCGGAGTCCGGCACCCCCGCGTAGCCGGGCAACTCGACCCCGTTGATCGCCCGCTCGATCAATTCCGGAAACCACTGGCCCTCGAAATCCACATCCGGTTCGGCGTCCGGCCCCGGGGCCTCGAGACTGCGCGCGTGCAACCGCCCGATCTCCTGGTTGGCCTCGACGAACGAACGCATCCGCCGCTCGTAACCGGCGAACCCCGCCACCGGATCCCAGTCCGCGGCGGCCAGTTCGCCGGCCAGCAGACAGGCCCCCACCAGCGCCAGCCCGGTGCCCTGCCCCGACAGCGGCGACGAACTGAACGCCGCGTCCCCGAGCAACCCCACCCGCCCGGCGGACCACCGGTCCATCACCACCTGGGCGACCTGGTCGAGGTAGAAGTCCGGCGCGTCGTCCAGATGCGCGAGGATGCGCGGCGTCATCCAGCCCATACCGTGCATCCGCTTGCGCAACAGGAGCTTCTGCGCCGCGACGTCCCGGTGGTCGATGTCCAGTTCGGCCGATGTGAACGAGAACATCGCCATCGCCCGGGTGGCGTCCCGGATCGGCCGCAGCCCCGCGGAACGCCCGGACTCCTGGTAGTCGATCAGCCAGCGGTCCAGCCCGAATTCGTTGGGCACACTGTAGAAGGCCATCACATGACCGAGATGCCGGACGAACCGTTCCCGCGGCCCGAACACCATCGCCCGCAACGCCGAATGCAACCCGTCCGCCCCCACCACCAGGTCGAACCGCCGCCGAACCCCACCGGCGAAGACCACATCGACCCCGTCCGCGTCCTGGTTGAGCTCGGCGATCCGGTCGCCGAAGACGTACTCGACCCCGTCGCAGGTGTCGTCGTACAGCACCCGGGACAGATCCCCGCGCAGGATCTCGATCTCGGAGATGAACCCGTCCCCGCCGTCGTCGTCCGCGCGAAAGGTCTCCAGCACCGTCCCGTCCCGGTCCACGGTGTACGCGCCCGCGGTCTCGGTACGCGCCGCCCGCACGGCCGCGTCCAGCCCCATGCGCCGGATCACCTCCTTGGTGACCCCGCGCGCATCCACCGCCTGCCCGCCGGGCCGCAACGCCGGGGCCCGCTCCACCACGGTCACCTCGGCCCCACGCCGGCGCAGCCAGTGCGCCAACGCGGGTCCCGCGATGCTCGCTCCCGCCACCAACACCCTGACATCACGCACTGCGCCTCCCGCTGACCCGCCCGGATCGCCTGCCGCTCCGGGGTGTTCGGACGTACCGACGCCGGATCCACCGGAAACTCATCGGCCCGGCGCGCGAGCCGATCGCGGCCGTCCCCCGTGTCCGGCCCGGTGACCCCGGCCCGCTCCGCCGGTATGGCCGAGTTCACAGCGCTCGCGCCGCGTTCGGGAGTAGCTTCTCGGGTATGGACAACGAGGGGCCCAGCCGGACCGCGCTGACGACTGCGTACGCCCGGGCCTATCACCAAATCGCCGACCGGCCAACGATTCTCACCGATCCGGTGGCGGCGCGCCTGCTGGGCGTCACCGCCGGCGAGCTGACCGAACTGGGCCGCCCCACCCCCGGCGGCCCCGACGGCGACGCGAATCTGGGCATGCTGCGCCTGGGCGTCGGCGACCGGCCCCGCCGCCTGTTCTTCGCCGCCCGTGCCCGTTTCGCCGAGGACCGGGTCGCCGAGGCCGTCGCCGCCGGCGCGCAGCAGGTCGTGATCCTCGGCGCGGGCCTGGACACCTTCGCCTACCGCAACCCGCACCCCGGCCTGCGCGTCTTCGAGGTCGACCATCCCGCCACCCAGGCGTGGAAAACCCGGCGCCTGGCCGCCTCCGGAATCGACCTGCCCGAGCGATTGACCTTCGTCCCGGTCGACTTCGAAACCGACACGCTGGCAACACGATTGGCGGACGCCGGCTTCGACCGGACCGATCCGGCCGTCTTCGTGTGGCTGGGCGTCGTCTTCTACCTCACCCCGGAGGCCGTCGGCGGCACCCTCGAATACATCGCCGGTCACTGCGCGCCGGCGGAGGTGGTCTTCGACTATCTGGCGGACACCGACGAGGATCGCGCCCAACTGCGCGCCCGCGCGACCCGGGCGGCGGCCGTCGGCGAACCCTGGTTCAGCTACTTCACCCCCGACGGCATCGCCGGCCGATTGCGTGCCCTCGGTTTCACCGCAGTGGAAGACCACTCCGCCACCGATCTCATCACCGGATACCTCGCCGAAGCCACCGAATTCGCGGGCGAACCACCCCGATCCCTGCGCCCGGTCCGCATCCTGCGCGCGAGCCGCTGACGAATTCCGCGACGCCCGGCGCCGCCATTACATGAAGTCCGGCGTGCGCACCGGACGATTCCGCGCGCCGCCGTGAATATTGCCGGCGGCCCGAATATTCGGCTGCCTGTCATGCGGCCATCGCATCGGGCCATGCGGCCGATGCATATCGGCGTGGTGCACATTCTCGTGGGGCGATGATCAGGACCCGGCTGCCCGTGCGGCGAATCCACCTGCGCGACAACCCGTACGGACCGGTCACCGACTGTTCCGGCGGCGTGGCCGCGCCGGAATCCGGCGGTGGGCAGAGTTCTTCAGACGGGATTCCAAGGTGCAACGAGTCAGATTGTCCGGTGTTCGCACTCGCATTCTTGCGATCGCGTTCGTCCCCAGCCTCGCACTCTTCGGTATCGGCGCCGGCTACACGATATATCTGAGCGACGAGGCGGGACATGCCGAGGATTACTCCCGCAGCATGGTGGACAGCCTGTCCTACAGTGAGAACCTGATCGGCTCGGTGGAACAGGAACGCCTGTTGTCCATGTGGCAGTTGTCGGGGCAGGACGGAAATCCCAAGGCGCTGGCCGAGGCGCGAACCCGTTTGGACAAGGCATTGGCGGCCTTCGACACCAGCGGTAAGAGCATGCGGAAAATCGGTGGTCAACTCCAGGAGAAGCAGGCCGAGGCCTTCAACGCCCTCATCCACACGCAACTTCCGGCGCTGCGGCTCGGCATCGACGCCGCCGCGGTGCCGACCTCCGACGTGTACGCGTTCTACACTGCACTTCTCGAAGGTATCGACAACGGCGGCAGCAAGGTCGTCGGCCAGAATGCCCCGACCATCGCCACGGCGATCAACGACATGATCACGCTGAAACTCGTGCAGTCGATCGAGGCGAATTCCCGGGGCAGCGCGCTGACCGTGGTGGCGGCCGGCGGTAACCTGCCCCCGGCGCTGATGGAGGAGTTCCGCAATACCGTCGGCCTCTACCACGCGCTGCTCGGCCAGCTGGTCAACGACCTCGACGGCCCGGACGTGAAGCTGGTGCAGGATCTGCTCGCCGGCCCCGCGCTGGCGCAGATGAGCACGATGGAGGATGCGCTGCTGCACCCCGCGCCGTCCAAAACCGGTGTCCCGGCGCCTCTTCCGATGACCCTCGAACAGTGGCGGGTGGCGGCGAACACGGTGAGCGAACAACTGTTCGCGTTGAAACGGCAGCATGATTCGCGCTCCAGCCTGTCGGCCGCCGATCTGGCCCACGATCGGTCCCGGGCCGTGCTGGTCGGCGGCGGCAGCGCGATCGCGCTGGCGATCGTGGCCTTCGCCATCGCGATCCTGCTGGCCAACCGGATCATCGGCCGGTTGCGCCGGCTGCGCGCCGAGACGCTGGCGCTCGCCGAGCGGAAACTGCCCGAGACCATGCGCAAGATCGACGCCGGCGAGCAGGTCGATCCCGCCGCCGAGGCCGCCGCGCTGGACTTCGGCACCGACGAGATCGGTGAAGTGGCACAGGCTTTCAATCGCGCGCACACCGCCGCGGTCGCCGCCGCCATCACCGAGGCCCGGACCCGGGAGGGGGTGCGGTCGGTCCTCCTCAACATCGCCCACCGCAGTCAGATCGTGGTGGCCCGGCAGCTGGAACTGCTGGACCAGGCCGAGTCGACGCAGGAGGATCCCGCCCTGCTGGACACCTTCTTCCGGCTGGACCACCTCGCCACCCGCGAACGCCGCAACGCCGAGAACCTGATCATCCTCGGTGGCGGTAAGCCCGGCCGGCAGTGGCGGCGTCCGGTGCCGCTGATGGAACTGGTCCGCAGCGCCGTGGCCGAGACCCTCGACTACGCGCGCGTCAACACCCACCGCCTGGCGCAGGTGTTCGTGCTGGGCACCGTGGTCGCCGACCTCATGCACCTGCTGGCCGAACTGGTCGACAACGCGACCGCGTTCTCCCCGCCGCAGTCACGGGTGGACGTGACCGGTAACAGCGTCGGCAAGGGCGTCGTCATCGAGATCAGCGATCAGGGGATGGGGATGCCCGCCGGCGAGCTGGAACGCGTCAACGAGATGTTGTCCAACCCACCGGATTTCGGTCTCACCACGCTGTCGGCGGACTCCCGGCTGGGTCTGTTCGTGGTGGCGCAGCTGGCCACCCGGCACGGAATCTCGGTACGGCTCAGTGATTCCGACTACGGCGGTATCCGCGCGATCGTGCTGATCCCGGTGCGTCTGATCACCACCGATCCGCCGGTCACCGACCACCTCCGCGATCGGGTGTCGGTGCGCTACAACCCTTCCGGCGCGACCGGATCACCCGCGCTGGAACCCGGGACGGAGCAGCCCTTCTCCGCCACCGAGTCCGGATCGCGCCGTGGACGGTAACCCGATTCGGCTGCCCGGCGACCATGTCGGCGGCCTGCGGTGACACACGACGATCACTTCCGGTTCGACGAGAACGCGCCACTGCTGCGGCCGTACGCGCTGATCCGCGGCCGCACCGTCAACCTGGGCCCCGACCTGGACATGCTCACCTTCGTGGTGACGGTCGAGCGCGGGCCCCGGTTGCGCCATCCGGAACCGGAGTACGCCGACATCCTCGAGCTGTGCCGCGTGCCGCAGTCGGTGGCCGAGGTGTCGGCGATCCTGCGATTGCCCCTGGTGGTCACCAAGATCCTGGTCAGCGATCTCATCGGTGACGGTTACCTCGATTGCCGGACGCCCGAGCACACCGACGTCGGGCCCGTGGACCTGCCCACCTTGCGGGCCGTGCTCGACGGCGTCCGCCGACTGTGACCGGGCCGGGTCTACGGCCGGCCGACGGCTTCGCCGACCGAATACGCCGACGGCCAGCGGCCGTCCCGGATCTCGCTGTGCACGATTCCGGTCAGCAACTGCGCGATGCGCTGGACCGCTACTCTGGATTCGCCTGCGGGAGAGGACATCAGGATGATGCGCCGCTCGACGACCGGATCCCGCAGGGGTGCGGCGCTCACCCGGCCGGCCGCCAGATCACCGGCGACCGTGATCAGCGGCAGGATCGTCCACCCCACACCCGCTGCCACCAATTGCCGGATCACATGGTGCGAGCTGGTGGTGGCCGCGATCCGCGGACCGCTGCTCGAAAAGCCCACCCGATCGAGCGAGGACCGCAGTGCGGTGCCGCGCGGCAGCATCACCAGGGGCTTGCCGACGACCTCGCGCAGCGAGATCGGCGATCGAGCGCGCAGACCGGCGGCCGCGGGAGCGACGACCCACAGTGGTTCGGAGGCAAGGAAACTGACTCGCAGTCCGAGGGTTCCGGAGGTCTCGGTGGTGAGGCAGACATCCAGATGACCGCTCTCCGTGCCGCGGTGCAGCCGCCGCGCGTCACCGGTGATGATGCGGAGGTCCACGCCGGGGCCGTCCCGGTGCACGGCCGCGAACAGGGTGACGCCGACGACTTCGGCGACACTGTCCAGCAGCCCGACGGTGACGGTCTCGTTCGGCGAATCCGGCACCGGTGCGATCTCCAGCCGCGCGCGGCCGAGCTCGTCCAGGGCGCGCCGGCTGCGGTCCAGCATGATCGCGCCGGCCGGGGTCAGGACCATGCCGCCGGGGGTGCGGTCGAACAGGGTGACGCCGAGTTCCTGCTCGAGGGCGCGGACCTGCCGGGTGACGGAGGACTGGGTCAGGTGCAGCACTTCGGCGGCGCGAGTGACGCCACCCGCGTCCGCGACCGCCAGGAACGCGGTCAATTGCTTGGTGTCCATGTCGAACAGCCGTGCCCCTCCGGACCGGACTCTCCGTCGGGTGCCCGGGTACAGTACGAACCCATCCGGACAATTTTGTCCGGATGGCACTATAGCCCGGACCCCGAGTAACTGCCATGGGAACAGCGGACCGGACGCCGATCCGGCTCAGCTGTCCGGCGCTGCGAGACCCGCCTTCAGCAGGGCCCACAGTCGTCGCGCCACCCCCGTCCGATCCGGCGCGTCCGTCCGGGACAGATAGGCGGCCATCATGTCCAGCCCCAGCCGCAGGTCCTCGACGGTGAGATCGGCACGGAGCGTTCCACGCTGCCTGGCGTCGGCCAGTTTCGAGGCGAGCACCACCGTCATCCGATCCGCCATGGCCGCGAGGCGGATATCCGAGGTCGTGGGGTCGACCATCACGAAAAACGCGTTGGACGAGACCAATTGATCGATCAGGGTCGCGATCAGGTCATCGAACGTGGTCTCCGGCCGGGCCACCAGCGCTTCCAGGAACTGGAGATTCTCCTCGAACACGGCCAGCCCCAAGCTCTGCCGATCCGGGAAGTGCCGATAGAGGACGGCCTGCCCGACCCCCGCCCGCCGGGCCACCCGGCTGATCGGCGCATGGACTCCGAACTCCGCGAAAACCTCCCGAGCCGCCGCGATGAGAGCGGCGCGATTGCTCGACGCGCCACCCGGTCCGCGATTCGGCCGGCGAGTCTTCTGCCCCGGTTCCGCCATGGCGGCCACAGTATCAATAGACAACTGACCGGTTTGGGGGATCGAATGCCGCTGCGGAGATCCAAATTCTAGCAGTGCTAGACAATGTAGCGACCGGATGCTACCGTTGCCGTAGTTTCTAGCGATGCTAAAAATCGAAAGGGCAAGCGTGGGATCGAGATCCGGGGAGCAGACGACATGACCTTCACCAGCAACGAGCAGCAGTTCCTCGCCGAAGCCGGAATCGGCCGCCTGGCCACGGTGTCGCCCGACGGCATCGTGCAGAACAACCCGACCGGCTACCGGGTCAATCCCGACGGCACGATCGACATCGGCGGCATGCGGATGCGTGCCAGCCGGAAGTACCGCAACGTCGAGTCCGGCAGCCGGGTGTCCTTCGTCGTCGACCAGCAGGTCTCGTTGGAGCCGTACGTGATTCGCGGCATCGAGATTCGCGGCACCGCCGAGGCGCTCGCCGACGAGGAGCCGCCGTTCCCGCCCCAGGAACGGGCGGTCATCCGAATCCACCCCGAGCGGATCATCTCCTGGGGCATCGACGGCGGCTCCTTCGACTTCACCGGCCGCGGTGGAACTCCAGGTGCACGGCGACGGTGATCGCGCGGTGAATCCGAATCGAGCGGCGCCTACCCGTGCCGCGCCACGTCCTCGCACAGGATGCGAGGCCAGCGGGCGAGATCGGCCGGCGTGCGCGCGACCTCGAGGGTCGCCTTCGGCAGCAGTCCCACCAGCGCCTCGGCGGTCGACACCGGATGGCCGGGGTCGTCGATCCAGGCCAGCACCGTGGTCGGCACGGTGATCGCGGCGATCGCCGCGGGGGCGGGCAGATCGCTCATCGCCGCCCCGCGGAACAGCGAGGGCAGCAGTTCCTCGGTGACATCCGGCCCGGTCTCCGGCGTTCCGACGGTGGCCGGCGGGCGCGGCGCGGCGAGATCGGCGGCGAGGAAGGCGTCCAGTCCCTGCTCCTCGATCAGCTGGGCGTTCTTCCGGTAGATGTCGGCCTTCGCGGCCCGGGTCGCCCAGGCGGTCGCGGGTACCAGCAGGGTGAGGCCGTCGAATCGGCCGGGGTCGCGGACGGCGGCGTGCAGCAGTGTCCCGGTGCCCATCGAGGGACCGACCCCGTGCACCTGCTCACCCGGAAACCACTGGTCGAGCAGCATCAGCAGATCGTCGGCCAGCGCCGGCCACCGATAGTCCTCGGGGACGGCGCGACCGGTCGAAAAGCCGTGGCCGCGTGCGTCGTACCGCAGCAGCCGGGTCCCGCTGAGGCCGCGGCCGAGATCGAGGTCCATCAGCCGGTCACGGTGGCGGCTGGAGGTCAGGCCGTGGAGTTGGACGACGGGGTGGCCTCCCTCGTCGCTCAGTTCCACATCGAGGTCGGCGCCGGGAACGCGGAAGGTCGGCACGGTGGCTCCAGGGTGAGACGGCGGACGCGCGGAAAGATGTCTAGGATACCGTCATGCGGCTGACCAACGTGGCGCACCTCCGCCTGCCGTTCGGCCGCCTGCTGGGTTTCGACGTCAGCGTGGACCGGGTCGGCCGGTCGCTTCCCGTGTCCTTCGACCAGCGGCGACACGTCGGTGCCGGTGATCGGGCGGGCTCGTGGATGGCGTTGTCCCTCAGGCTCCCCGCGCCGGTACCCCTCGACGACCTCGCGACGGCCTGGCTGGCGGTGATCGAACGGCACGGCACGCTGCGGTCGGTGTTCGTGCCGGGCGAGGACGGCGAACCCCGGCTGCACGAGGTCGGCATCGCTCCCGGCGGCTGGGTCGAACACGAGATCGCGCCGGGGCAGGCGGTCAACGATGCGCTGCGTGCGGTACTCGATCGCGCCTGTTCCCCGTACAGCCGTCCGTCGCACCGGCTGTGCGTGCTGGAGACCGCGGTGGGTCCGACGCTGGTGATCGCCGCCGACCACTCGCACGTCGACATGTGGTCGATGCTGGTGATCGCCCGCGATCTGCTGGCGGCGCTGGCCACGGTGCAGCGGGGGTGCCCGCCGGAGTTGCCGCCCACTCCCGCCTTTGCGGAACACACTCTCGCGCTGCGGGATCGGCAGTCCGCGCCGGCCGAGGTGCACCGCCGCTGGGCCGAGGTGCTCGCCGCCAGCGGCGAGGTGATGCCGCGGTTCCCGCTGTCACTGGGTGAGGCGACGTTGCAGGAGGAACGCGTCGAGGTGCGCGACGTCCTCGACGTCGACGACAGCGCCGCGTTCTCGGCGCAGGCCCGCGACGACGGCGTCTCGACCCTGGCGCTGGTGGTGGGGGCGATGACCGAGGTGACCCGCGACCTGGCCGGCACCCCCCTGCGAGCCGTGTTCCCCGTGCACAGCCGCTACGACACCACCTGGCACGACTCGGTGGGCTGGTTCATCACCAACTCGGTGCTCGAGTCGGCCGATCCGGACCCGCGCGCCAGCGCCGACGCGGTCAAGGAGGCCGTCCGGATGGGCTCCTGGCCGCTGGAGGACATCCTGCGGCCGTGGGGCGGGATGCCCGAGGCGCCGGGGATGTTCGCGATCTCGTGGCTGGACCTGCGCCGACTACCGGTGCGGGTCGACGCCACCGGACTGGAGGCCCAGTACGTCGGCGCCATGATCCGCACCGACGGCGTGATGCTCTGGTTCATCCTCGACGAGGCGGGCCTGCACCTGCGCTGCCGCTACCCGGACACGCCCGAGGCCCGCCGGCACGTCGGCACCTGGCTGGACACCCTGATCGCCCGCCTGAAGTCGCGGGCACGCGCCTCGGTCGGTGGCCTGCTCCGGCTCGGCGACCGCAGCTATCGGGTGCAACGAGCCGAGCGCGCCGACGTCCCGGCGCTGGTCGAACTGCTGTCCGACGACGAGATCGGCCGTACCCGTGAGGGTTTCGACCTGGCCCGCTACGAGGAGGCATACGACGCCGTCACCCGGGACCAGGCACACTACCTGGCCGTGGTCCGGGACGAGGGCGACAAGATCGTCGGCACCATGCAGCTCACCGTCATCCCCGGCCTGTCGCGCGGCGGCGCCACCCGCCTCCAGATCGAGGGAGTCCGCGTCGCGGCCTCCGAACGCTCCCGCGGCATCGGCACCGCGATGCTGGAGTGGGCACACGCTCACGGCAGGCACCGCGGCGCGACCCTGGCCCAGGTCACCACGGACCGGGCCCGCGAACGAGCACATGCCTTCTACGCTCGACTGGGCTACGAGAACAGTCACGTCGGACTGAAGCGGCCGCTCTGAAGCATCAGGGCGACTGCCTCGACCCAGACGATCCGCGCGAGCGGATCGGCCTCTGCGAGATAGGAACTAGCGCGAGGTGAGGCCCGCGAGGGCCGCCTTCGCGGGCGCGTATCCGGCTCGAGCGGACGCGAGATACACGCGCCTGGCGGCGTCGGTGCGCCCCGAGGATTTCCACTGATCGCCCAGCGCCTTCAGCGCGACCATGTCGCCGTCCTGTTCCACCTCGCGGTAGAGGAGTTCGGCCAGGTCGTTCTCGCCCCGGGCCTCGTGAACCGTTGCCAGATGGACCTTTCCGAGGACGTGGCCGTGGTCGACGTAGCGGCGGTACCAGTAGGCGGCCTGGCCGAGGTCGCCCGCCTTCATGCACATGTGGCCCAGCGTGAGCATCGAGAGCGTCTCGCCGCTCTCGGCGGCCTGCCGGTACCAGTGCTCGGCTTCGGTACGGGCGCCGCGGTTTTCGAGCAGTCGCGCCAGGAACGACATGGACAGCGCGTCGTTCATCGCCGCGGCCTCGCGGAGCAGCCGTTCGGCTTCGCCGATGTCGCCGCGCTTCTGATGATCGCGGGCACGGGCCAGCAGCTGACCGACCTCCCCGCGCCGCCGGCCGCCTCCCGTCGATCGTGAATTACGCCCGGGGACTTCCGGTTTCGATTCGAGGGCAGGCGGCGTCCGATCCGCCAGCAGCGTCAGCGCCCGGGGGATGGAGGGCCGCGCCTCCGGCTGTTTGTCCATCAGCGCGGTGATGAGCCGACCGAGCGGCCCGGCGCGCGCGGGCGGGGGAGCCGCATCGAACATCACCGCCTTCATCGTCCCGTGAATGGTGTCGCGGCGGAACGGCGACACTCCCTCCACCGCGTGATAGAGGGTGACACCGAGGGAATACAGATCACCGGCCGGCGTCCCTTCGCCGTCGATCCGCTCGGGCGCCATGTACTCGAACGAGCCGATGATGGTCTCCTTGGCCGTCAGCGTGTGATCGGAACGATGACGCGCGGTGCCGAAATCCGTGAGCAGCACCCCACCGTCGGTGGCGAGCAGGATGTTGCCCGGCTTGACATCCCGATGGACCACCCCGGCCTCGTGCGCGGCCCGCAGCGCCTGCAACAACGCCGCGGCGACGGTGGTGGCCTCCGCGACCGCCACCGGCCCGTCACCGTCGAGCTGTTGCTTCAGGGATCGCCCGGACACCAACCGCATCACGATCCAGGGCGTCACACCGTCGGTCACCACATCGAGCACCCCGACGATATTCGGATGATCCCGCAGCCGCGCGGCATTACGCGCCTCACGTTCGGCCCGTGCGACCCGCTCGGCATGCTCCGCACTCGATTCGGCCTGCGGCAGCAGCACTTCCTTCACCGCGACATCGACACGCAGCCGCTGGTCACGGGCCCGCCAGACGGTCCCGAACCCACCGCTGCCCAGCTTCTCGATCAACCGGTAGCGGTCGGCGAGCACCCAGCCCGGTCGTCCCAGCCCCGACATGAAGACCCCCAGCGGTTCTGTGCCCCGGCAGCGTTCGGGCCCAGCCAACTTTACTCGAACACCACCGCCGCCGTCTCCCCGCTCATCCTCCCCACTCACGAGCCGACCCCGGCTACGCAGGCGATCGGCCGGTCTCCGAATCATGCACGCGCAACGGGAGTTCCCGCGGTGCCACGGTCATTGCCGAGGTCGACAGCGAATTACATCCGCAGCCGGGACGGGTCGTCGACGCGCCGAACCGTTCCGGGCGATGGTGCGAGTCCGCGCGGCCGACGGTCTCAGCTCGCGGCCGCCAGCACCCGCCACCGCTTCCGGGGACGGGAGCGAACCGGCGGAGCCGCGCATTCGATGCGCCGGCGCGCTTCGTCGGTACTGATCCGCAGCAGATCGGTCAACAGCTCGACGGTGTCCTGATAGCCGGTATCCGCGGCGAGGCCGCGCCGCTCGGCTTCGGCGACGGCCGCGCGCATGGCAGCATCGAGCCGCCTCCGGCGACGTTCGGTTTCGACGAGGGTGCGCAGCAAGTCGACATCGGCCAGTTCCGGCCATCCGGAGGTACGAGAAACCGGCGCCAGCGCGGTCGAATGTATGTTCACCCGCGGCAGCCTACCGCATGAGTAGCACATATGTTCGATAACGCGACCGGCGTGCTCCCGGGGCGTCCGTACGGCGGTCGCGGGCGATCTCGTCGGCCCGGCCGCGGCGAGCACCGCGCGCTACGTCGCGGCGGCGGATACGGTCAAACGGTGTGCCCGGCGCGGATACCGGGCAGCGGCCTTCTTCAGCGCCGCCGCTACCGGCGAGAACTGCCTCCGCTGTAGCAGGGCGAGGAAGGCGTCATCGGACGGTAGCTGCGAAAGGACGCCGGCGACGAAGGCCCTGTCCTTCGAGCTGTGACAGGTATCGAGTAGCCGGGCCAGCGTCGGCGCTGCGGCCGGACCGACCTGGCAGACCACATTGAACAGTGGCGCCTTGTCGGGAAACAGCGTGTGCATGTCCATCGGCGCACCGCCTTTCAAGTACCCGATGCGATCCAGCTGCGCGGCGGTCGTCACTGCCGGGACCAGCAGGTCGAAGGTCCAGGAGCGCTGGTCGGCGGCCCGCTGGTCGGCCAGGTCCGCCTCGAGCCAATCCTGCCGTTCCGGCAGCAGGTACGACGACAACATCCGGGCCTGTAGCACAGGACCCGTGTCGCGCAATGCCTCGACCCGCCCCACCGCCGCGGCGTACTCCGTGTCGGACGCCGCGGCCAGATGGGCCCGGATCAGCCGAGCGGCCTCGGAATGCATGCCCCACCAGGGTTCGTCCTGCGGTCGGCAGGACAGGACGTCGTACCAGGGCACGTGGTAGCTGCGCCGACGCCACGGCGTCCAACCGCCGGGGTCCTCCACACGCCTGTCCACCGTCAATCGTCCGGCGTGCGTGAGGACATCGACGGCGAACCCGATCCCGCCCGCGGAGACCCAGCCCTCGACCATGGGCGCGGCGAGTTCCTCGCGAACGTGCCGGCCGTGCCGGACCATCGAGGAACAACAACTGTTCTGGTCGTCGGTGAGGATCGTGGCGACCGCTGCCGCGCCCAGCGCGGAAGGCTCTGTCCGGCCCGGAGATTCGAGGTGATCCAGCCACGACATCCCGGCATCGGCCGGCTCGGCGTTCCCCTCACGGCGTCCATTGCCGAGCAACCCGATGATCCGCTCCCGCTGCCGCTCGACCACCCGCGTCAACGGCGCGGTGGGTGCGGCCTCGATCGGCCGATGGCCGGTCACCCCCCGAAACGGCTCGGCCCTGGCCAGCCACCGTTTCGGCACGACCCACGTGTCCTCATCGTTCATGAGCGCAGGCTAACGCCGCCCACCGACAAACTGACCGCCGTCACCCGAGCCCCGTGGCCGTCCGGCACTCGGACGGTCGTCGCGGAGAGCGGCGCCGGGCGGTGGTCGAGGGCCACGGTCAGTTCGGCCGTTCCCCCCGGTCGTCGTATGCCGCTCGAGCGGCATCGATATGCCCCAGATGCGCGATGCTCCACTCCAGTAGCGGGGCGGTGGCTTCGCGGAGGGTTCGGCCCATCGGGGTGAGTTCGTAGCTCACATGGGGTGGCATGACGTTGTGGACGGTGCGGGTGAGGATGCCGTCGCGTTCGAGGCTGCGCAGGGTGACGGTGAGCATGCGCTGGCTGATGCCGTCGATGTCTCGTTTGAGTTCGGTGAAGCGGCGGGGGCCCTGGTCGAGGTTGCGCACGACCAGCAGTGACCATTTGTCGCCGACCAGGTCGAGGACCACTCGGGTGCGGCAGGCGTTGTCCTGTGGCGTGCTCATGGTTACCTCCAGGGAACCGGGGCACCGGAATGTGCCTTATTGCCTGCGGTGTGTCGAGTGGCCATCATAGTGATGGTTCTCGAACAGTACCGGGTTACCTATGGTAACCATTCGCGCGCTGTCGCGCCTCCAACCGAAGGATCCTGGCAAACATGTCGACATTTCTGCTGGTACACGGTGCCTGGCACAGTGGGCGGGTGTGGGAGCGGCTGGCGCCGCTGCTGGAGTCGGCGGGGCACCGTGTGCTCGCGCCGTCGCTCACCGGCTACGGTGACAAGGCGCATCTGCTCGGTCCCGAGGTGGGACTGGACACGCATGTCGACGACATCGTCACGCTGATCGAGCGGGAGGATGCCGGCGAGGTGGTGCTGGTGGGGCACAGTTACGCGGGGCTGGTCATCTCCTCGGTCGCCAATCGGGTTCCCGGCCGGATCGCCCATCTGGTCTATCTCGATGCGATGGTCCCCGAGGACGGTGAGACCGCGGTGGATGTCCTGCCTGTGACGCAGCACATGATCGACCTCGCCGCGAGTTCCGGTGCGGGCTGGCGCATTCCGCCGATGCCGGAACTGCCGGCGCCCTTCGGGCTGTTCGGGGTCACCGATCCGGTGGATGTGGAATGGCTGCGGGGGATGCTCTCGGATCAGCCGGTGCGCTGCCTTCAGCAATCGGTCCGGCTGGACAACCCGGCCGTGCAGGCGATCCCGCGCACCCACATTCACTGTGTCGGGGCAGCGCCGGAGGGTGTCACGCGGCGGCCTGTTCCGGCGGTGCAGCCCAACGGAACTCCGTCGCAGGTGTGGGAATTGCCCACCGGTCACGACTGCATGGTCACCATGCCCGTCGAACTCGGCGACATGCTGTTGCGGCTCGGTAGTAGTCGCGCACGGAATCTGGCCGGAGCCGCCTGCGCGCGGTAGCCACCGGCTCCCCGGTGGCAGGATGCCGGTGTGGGTGATTATTTCGAACGTATCGTCGACCTCGAGGTGGCCTCCGCCGAGGCGGGCGCGGTGGCCGAGCGCATGGTGGACTGGATGGTGTCGCGGGGATGGCTGCTCCGCGAGACTTCACGCGACTCGATGTACAGCCTCCAGGTCGACGAAGGCCATGTGCCGGGTCCCGATTGGATGCGGATCACCCAGGAGTGGGGCGACGACTGGATCCCCGGACCTGTCGCCGTCATCGTCGGCCGCCATGAACATCATGCCGGTCAGGGTGGGATCGAACCGTCCTCCGCGGTGTGCCCGCATTGCAGGTCCACCACCGTCGTCATCGACTACCCGCAGCGGTGGGAGGCCGATCCCGTTGTGTGGCAACCGTTCTCGGAGGCCATCGAGGCATGGAAGGATACCGGGGCCGGCTCGGCGATCTGCCCCTCCTGCACCACGTCGAGCCCGATCACCGCCTGGCACTGGGCGGACGATTTCGCCCTGGGCTGCCTCGCCTTCGACTTCTGGGGCTGGCCACCGCTCACCGAGGACTTCATCGCCGAGTTCGCCGGTCGGCTCGGGCATCGAATCGGGCACCACACGGGCAAGTTCTGAACCGGCGAGCGATTCACTGGTGTGCGAAGCGGAATCCCGTCGCCCGCAACCGCGCCGAGCTGATCGGTACCTCCGGGGATCCGATCTCGCCGCGGTAGGTCAGCGCGGGAAGTCCTGCCGCGGTGCAGATCTCGCCGAAAACCTGTTCGTTGGTCGGTGGCACCACCGCATCCGGGTAGGCGTTGTAGACGCCGGTGAGTTCGTGGGTGACCACGTGGTCCAGTGCCGCCGCGGCATCGCGGTAGTCGATCCGGTACAGCAGTGCCCGCGCCGCGAACGGCACACTGCCACCGAGCCTTTCGTGGGCGAAGCGGACCCGGGCGGGGTAGTCCATATCGCGCGGATGGCCGTAGACGTCGGGTATGCGTAGCACCGCGCCGCGCCCGGCGTTCAGCACGATCTGTTCGGCGGCAACGAAATTGCGGGGTGAGGCGTCCGGATCGTCGGTCGTCGGGGTGGACTCGTCGACCTCGGGGACGGCGGCCGCCCCGTACACCGAGCCGGAGCCGGCGAAGACCACCCGCTCGTGCAGATCCGCGGCCACGCGGGCGCTCGCCACCAGCGTGTCGGCGTATTCCGCGACCCGGGACGCCGCGTCGAACGCCCTGGTCAGCCGCGGGCTCACCGTCAGGACGACGGCGTCGGCGCCGTCCACCGCGCGGGCCACGGCGGTCCGGTTCGAGCCGCGGGTGACCACCACTTCCGTGCACACCCGGCGCAGCTCCGGAATTCGTTCCGGTGTGGTGGTCGTCCCGGTCACCACGTGCCCGGCCTCGGTCCAGCGCCGGGCCAGCTCCATGCCGACGTTGCCACAGCCGATGATCGCGTACCGCACGGAAACCTCCAGAGGGAAACGGTGTTTCCATTGTGTACCCGAGTCGCCCGGTCCGCGCGGTGAGCGACCGATCGACGTATCCTGACCCGCACGCAGCGGTGTGCCGACAGTGAGGCCGATTCATGATTCAGACCTTCGCGGTGAAGGACGGCTGGCCCGCGCTACGCGCCCGGTGGGCGGATCGTCTGCCCGGAGAAGACCTGGCACTGCTCGACGAGGTGGTGGAATTCGCCGGGCACAGCCACGCCGGTCAGCGCCGACCGGCCGGTGAACCGTACCTCGAGCACCTGCTCGAAGCCACGCGCGTGCTCGTCGAGGCCGTCGGGATCACCGATGTCGACATCCTGCGGGCCGCCGTGCTGCACGACGTGGTCGAGGACACCCCCTGTTCGCTCGACGAGGTCCGCGAGCGTTTCGGCGATCGGGTCGCGGCACTGGTCGATTGGGTCACCAAGCCGCCGCGCCCGGCGAGCCGCAGCCGCGAGGAGGCGCGCGGCGCCTACCTGGCCCGGCTGGCCGGTGCGCCGGACGACGCGATCCTGGTGAAGCTCGCGGACCGGTTGAGCAATGTCCAGCGCCTGGACACCCACCCCCGGCCCGCGAAACAGCGCGACTACTACAACGAGACCGTCCGCACCATAGTGCCACTGGCCCAACGACATCCGTGGTTCCGCGACTGGTACGGCGCCTGGCGGCACGAGTTCCGCCGACTTGCCGAGGAACCCTGATCGCCTGCCGCTCAGGAGATTCGGCTGCCCACCGATTGCGCGAGGAACGGCCAGGAGCGATGCAGTTCGTCCTCCCAGTACCCCCAGGAGTGGGTTCCCTCCAGCCGATCGTCCACTGTGACAGGGATGTTCAGAGCATGCAGGCGATCCTCCAGATTGACGGTGCAATAGTGCACGGCGGCCTCGATCGGCCCGCCGAAGGTGATCTGGATCGGCAGCGGGATCCGGCCCTCCTGCACCCGCCGGTCGGCCGGGGTGTCGTGGGGCGCGGCCGGTACGCCGTTGCCGGCGCTGAGATAGACGGTGGTGCCCCGTAGTTCGTCGGCGTGCAGCAGCGGGTCGTTGGCCCGCCAGGCCGGGCCGTCGGCGGGTCCCCACATGTTCTCGACACTGCGTGCGCCACCCCAGTTCTCGACGGTGAGGCGCACGAATTCGTGCCCGACCGGATCCGAGGTCTGGGCGCACCCGCTGTAGGAGGCCACACTGTTCCAGAAGCCGGGCTTGGCGATGGCGAGATTCAGTGCCGACGTGCCGCTCATCGAAACCCCGGCCAGGGCCCGCTTCCCGTCGGCGTGCAGGTACTCCTCGATGACCGGGGGCAGTTCGTCGTCGAGGAACGTCTGCCATTTGTTGCGGCCGAGCACGGGATCGTCGCGCTGCCAGTCGGTGTAGTACGAACTGCTGCCGCCGATCGGATTGACCACGTTGATGTCCTTGTCGCGCAGGAACTCCAGCGCGTCGGTCTGCGCGTCCCACCCGCTCTGGTTCGGCCCGCCCTGGGAACCGTTGAGCAGGTACAGCGTCGGCCGGGGCGCCGGGTCCGCGGCGTGCACGATCTGGATCGGGATCTCCTTCCCCATGGCCGGGGAGAAGACCGTGACCGTCTCCCGCCGATCACCGCCGGGGTCCGCCGACACGATCCGGGCCGGCTCCGGCGCGGCGGACGCGGGTGTGGCCGCCGCCGATCCGGCCGCGAGCAGGGCGCACACCACTCCCCAGTGCAGTATCGATCGCGGTGATCCCACAGTCGTTCCCTTCGGTCCGGTGTTGCCGATTCGCGGTGCTCTGAGGAGTTCGTGTTGCCCGCCCCGATGGTTTGGCCGTCCCGGCGACGGATTCCGGCGGATGTCAGCGCACGGTGATCGCGCGGCTGTGCCGGCCGGTGGCGCCGCTGGGGAAGGGCGGGGCCCGGCGCTCGGTCTGCCGGTCACCGGCGCCGTCGGTCGCTCTGACCTGAATGAGGTGGGTGCCAGGCGACTCCGGAGACCGGTTCCCGCGCCGCCGCCGGCCATGACCACGGCCATCGTGGCGAACAGGGCCTGTTCGTCGTGGCTGCCGAAGCGGCGGATCGCGGCGGTCTCCAGCGGACGCGGGCAATGCTCGATCACGGTGGCCGCGAGGGCCGAAAACAGTGATGCGGCACCGTCGATGACCGCGGCCACCAGTTCACCGACCCCCAGCACGAGGGCCGCGGCGAGGCGGCCGCCGCCGCGGCCCGCGCGCGACCGCGCTCCGGCCGCGCATCGACATCGGGCACAGCAGATGTCATCGGCACGGTCAGGCAGGCGGCATGAGTACGGTGTCGATCAGATAGACCGTGGCATTGGCGGTCTGCACACCCCCGCAGACGACCGAGGCGCCGCCGACGGTGATGTCGTCACCGTCGCGAGTCGCGGTGAGGTCCGCGCCCTCGACGGTCTTGTGCACACCGGCGATCCGGTCGGGTGCGATCCGGCCGGGCACGACGTGGTAGGTCAGGATCTTCGTCAGCGTCGCCGTGTCGGTCTTCAGCGCGTCGACCGTGGCGGCGGGGATCGCGGCGAATGCCGCGTCGACGGGTGCGAACACGGTGAACTGGCCGCCGTCGAGCGTATCCACCAGATCCACCTGCGGATTGAGCCGGCCGGACACCGCCGAGACCAGCGTCGTCAGCAGCGGATTGTGGGAGGCGGCCACCGCCACCGGATCCTGCGCCATTCCCGCGGCGGATCCGGCGCCGGTGGGCACCTGCTGCGCGTAGTTCTTGCAGCCGGGCCCGACCGGGGCCGCCATCGGCGCGGCCGCCGGCGTCGCGGCACGGGCGGACGAGGTGGCGACGGCCGCGGTGCCGGTCTTGTCCGCCGAACAGGCGGCCAGCGCCACCACGACGGTCGACAGGGCGAATGCCGCGGTCACGCGACGACGAACAGACGTCATGGTTGTCCTTGTCTCCGTAGGCAGGCGATCGCGGGACCGGACCGCCGGATATCCGACACTGCGTGCGCCGCGTCGCGAGCGCACCGGCCGGCGCGACGCACCGACCGGCCCCGGCGAACGCGGGCACGGAATGGACTTCGCACCGCACCGGGCCGCGGTTTGGTCGGCCGGAGGAAATCTCCGGCAACATCCGGGCGGGCTGTGGGTGTCGCCGCGCATTTCAGAGTTTCGTCACCGATGTCGCGGCCCGATCCGGGCTTCCTGCACCTAGCGTCGAACAGTGAGCGAACACCCGGTTCGCGTGGTCCGCGGGCGCGATGTCGCCCGGCCCGGGAAAGGAGATGTGGTCGCATGAATTCGACCGATCCGACGGTCGAGACGGCTGCCTCCGCGCATCCCGGCCGGAGCCCGCGCGGCCCCGAGGTCGCCGCCCGGGTCGGCATCGCCCTCGGCACCGCGATCCTGGTGTGCTTCGTGACGGGACTGCTCAGCCACTGGATCCAGCACCCGCCGACCTGGTTCCGCTGGCCGGTGCACCCGGTCTGGCTGTACCGGCTCACCCAGGGCGCCCATGTGGTGTCCGGAGTCGCCGCGGTGCCGTTGGTCCTGGTCAAGCTGTGGTCGGTGTACCCGCGGCTGTTCCAGAAGCTGAGGCCGCGCTCACCGCTGTGGTTCGCCGAGCGCGGCTCGATCGCCCTGCTGGTCGGGTCGGTGCTGTTCGAACTGTCCACCGGCCTGGCGAACATCGCCCAGTACTACCCCTGGAAGTTCTTCTTCCCCGCCGCCCACTACGCGATGGCCTATGTGGCGATCGGTGCGATGGCGGTGCACCTGGCGGTCAAACTGCCGGTGATCCGCGAGGCGCTCGCCCGCCCCGCCGATACCCCGCCCGATCCCGGCCCCGGCCGGGTACGGGTGTCGCGCCGCGCGGTCCTCGGCGCCGCCTGGGCCGGCGCCGCCGTGGCGGCCCTCTCGGTGGCCGGGCAGACCGTCCCCTTCCTGCGCTGGGCCGCGCTCCTCGCTCCTCGTTCCGGCCATGGCCCCCAAGGGGTTCCGGTCAACCGCACCGCCGCCGAAGCCGGAGTCGCCACCACGGCCGCCGCCCCCGGTTACCGCTTGGTCGTCGCCGCCGGAGACCGCTCCCGGGAATTCACCCGCGCCGAACTGACCGCCATGCCCCAGGCCGAGGCGAACCTGCCGATCGCGTGTGTCGAGGGCTGGTCCGCCGCCGCGCACTGGTCCGGGGTCCGGCTGCGCGATCTGCTCGATACCGTGGGATACCGCGGCGGCGACGTCCGCCTGACCTCCCTCGAACAATCCGGCCTCTACCGCGGCTCGGTGCTGCCCGCGCCCTTCGCCGCCGACCGTGACACCCTGATCGCCCTGGCCCTCAACGGCGAACCGCTCGACCTGGATCACGGCTACCCCTGCCGCCTCATCGCCCCGAACCGACCCGGCGTACTGCAAACGAAATGGCTGTCGCGGATCGAGGTGTCGGCATGACCACGGCCCTGCGCGCGATCCTGCTCGTCCTCGGCGTGGCCTCGGCCTGGTACGGCATCCACACGCTGCTCGGCTTCCCCACCACGGATCTGATCTCGGTCGTCGTGTGGTTCGCCGCCGCGATCCTGGTGCACGACGCCGTCTTCGCGCCACTGGTGGCTGCCGCCGGTGTCGGCGCCCGCCACCTGCTGCCGGTCACCTGGTGGGCACCCGCGGCGTGCGGCGCGGTGTGTACCGTCGCGCTGCTGGCGGTGTCGGTCCCGGTGATCGGCCGCCGTCATGCCCGCCCCGTGAACCCGACCGTCCTCGATCGCCCCTACCAGGCCGGGCTGATCGCGGCGATCCTGCTGATCTGGCTCCTCGTCGCACTCGTCGTGGTGGCGAACAGAATTCGCCTCCGTCGCATCACCTCGGCGGCGCTTTCCGATTCCGCAGCCACCGATTCCGACTGATCGGCCTTCGCAACGGTCCGGCTCGGCCCGAGGCGATCCGGCCTCGCGCCGGCGTGGGCATCCGTCAGCGGTGCGGGGCCGCCGACGGCCGCGCGTCCGCGGCGGCTGCATGGAATCGCTTGGTGCGTAGCTGATATCGGCGCTCGGCGTAGGCGAGGTCGTCGGTCCACAGCCGCAGCGCGGCCCGCCGCATGAGCGGTCGCAGCAGCGGCAGGGCACGGTGGGCGTGGCGGAATCCCGGCCGGGCCGAATCGGCGATCACCGCCTCGACCACGGTGGTGCGGGCGCGGCCGTCGGCGCCGATATCGGTGGGCGTGGCATGGGTTTCGACGATGCTGCCCGCGCCTTCGCCGGAGACGATGCGCATCACGATGGTGCGCGGATCGGGGCAGGTGAATTCGGCTTCGACCGGTACGCCGAGGTGGCGGGTGACCCGGAAGGTGACCGTGACCAGGAAGCGGTCGTCACCGGCGTCCGGGGTGCCGGTGACCTCGAGCCGGGTGAACGAGTAGGGATGGAACCAGGAACCGTGCCAGGGGTCGAGCCGATTGGCGATGATGTCGGCCGGTTCGCAGATTCCGGTGACCGTGGCGACCGCGTGCACCCGGGTGTCGGCGGGCCGCGGAGCGAGAATCGGTGTGTCGGTGGGGGTTTCCCGGCCGATCGCATCGAGCCGGACCCAGCACAGCACACCGTCGTCGTGGGCCGGGTACGGCGTCCAGCGCGGTGTGCAGCCACCGTCGAGCCGCAGGCCGTGCCAGCGGCACAGCAGCGCGCCCTCGTGCACCCGGCCGGTGGCCAGCTCGGCGCCCAGGTGGGGGCATGCCCCGGGCCCGGCGTGCACGCGGCCCCGGTCGTCCCGCCACGCGACGATCTCCAGGCCCGCGACGGTGGCGCCGAGAGGCCGTGCGCCGCCGATGTCCCGGCTGGCGGCCAGCACGTACCAGTTGCCCGACGGCCGCCGACCGGCCGCGTGCAGGGCGTCCTCGATCAGCCGGGGTCGCGCCTGCTCGTGGGTGGGCCGTTGCCGCGACCAGGACTGCGGTGAGATCGGCCGCAGCGGAATGGCTCTGCGCAACCGGTCCGGGATTCCTGTCATCGGTGTCGCTACGCCTTTCGTGTGGCCAGGCTGCGCAGCAGCCGTGAACGCCCGTGGGTCGGAACGGTGTGCAGTGCGTGCCCGGCGGCCCCCCAGCGAGCCAGCAGCGCATTGGCCGCGGCCCAGCCGGTGGTGGCGGCGCGTTCCATCAACGCGACCGGCAGATCGACCCGGATGCCGTCACCGGCCAGCACGAGATCCGGATCGGGTGTGCGGATTCCGGGCCGCAGCGCGAAATCGCCCGGCGCGAAACGCGGGCAGTCCTGCCGCCGGAGCGTGACCTCGCCGAGCACACCGGCCTGCGCGGTTTCGGGATAGAGCCGGTGCAGGCGATCCGTCAGCCGGGCTCGCGGATCGTCGTC
Organism: Nocardia sp. alder85J; assembly: GCF_020176955.2. GTDB lineage: Bacteria > Actinomycetota > Actinomycetes > Mycobacteriales > Mycobacteriaceae > Nocardia. The sequence continues at coordinate 144,251 of NZ_JAIUCZ020000005.1, read as the reverse complement.
GGAATCGAGTGCGTAGGCGTGCAATTCGACGACGCTGCCGCGGTGGCGCCGAGCCCAGTCGGCGGCGCCGCGCTCGTAGCGTTCCAGGACGCTCACATTGTCCAGCGGCGCCAGGCCGCCGGTGGCCAGGAAGGCCGGCCGGTCCGCGGCGACCGGTCGATCCAGCCACAGCCGGTGCACGAGAAATGCCGGGGCGGTACCCAATCCGGCGATCGCCGCCCGCCACGCCGGATCGCCGAGTGTGGGGGAGGCGCCGACGATGTCGCGCAGCCCGCCGATGTCGGTGGCGAGCACGACGGCGTCGACGTCCAGGGCGGCGCCGGTGTCGTCGCGGACCCGCAACCCCGCTGTCCGGCGCTGGATATCGGTGCAGCGCACGCCGGTTCGGACGGTGACGGCCCCGGGCATCGACGCGGCGGTGAGGTGTTCGCGCAGCGGCGTCCACAGCGCGGTGTCGAAATTGTCCTCGGCCACATCGAAGATCAGGCCCTCGCTGGAGCCCAGGAAGTAGATGTGGAACATGGCGGCCAGTTCCGCGGCCGACATGCGGTGGGGGAGTGCGAAGAAGCTGCGGGAGAACACCTCGAACGCCAGATGCCGGGCCGCCTCGGGGAATCGGACGGCCCGGAGGAAGGCGTCGGCGTCGAGATGGTCCAGGGCCGTGTAGATCTCGGGGATCGAGACCGCGGCCAGCGGGGCCGCGGCGCGCGGGTCGATGCGCGCCAGATCACGCAGCCGGAAGGTCGGGCTGCGCAGCGCGAAGGTGAGCGCGTTCCACGGTGGGGTGCGCGGCAGATGCCGGAAGCTGTCCCGGCGGCCCTGCGCGTCGACCAGCGGGTAGTCCGCCAGCGGCCGCAGCCGCTCCAGGCCGGGATCGCTGCGGGACAACAGTTTTCGCAGGTTGTAGTACTGCCGGAAGAAGGCGTGGAAACCGCGGTTCATCCCGACCGTGGTGCCGTCGCCGAGGCGTTCGGTCCAGCCGCCGACCCGGCCGCCGAGATGGTCCTCGCGTTCGAGGATCTCGACGGTCACGCCACGTTCGGCCAGTCCGGTCGCCGCGGCCAGCCCGGCGATCCCCGCGCCGATCACCGCCACCCGCGGCGCGCTCCCGCCGCCGCCGAGGTCGAGGACGCCGGGCCCGGCCGGGTGCAGCACCCGGCGCGGGTCGGTGCCGATGCCGGTCATCGCCGGCCGCCGTCGCGCCGCGCGGTGTGCTCCCAGACCAGCAGCACCAGCGTCACCAGTGCGAAGCCGAACAGGAAATCCTCGATCGGAATGCCCAGCGGCGCACGGACACCGAGGATGTGCGCGGGGTTGTAGACGACCGTCGGTGTGCTGCCGTGGGTGAGCCAGCCGTCGACCGGGATCTGGAAGGCGAACACGATCGCCAGGCACAGCCAGTACTCGGTGCGCCGGAACAGACCCGTACGCAGCCACCCGATCTCGGCCGCGCAGGTCGCGGCGGCGGCCAGCAGCGCGGGCCCGGTGTAGCCCAGCAGCAGCCCGCTCACACCGGCCTCCGGTCGCGGCGCAGCCGGGTGACCATGGCGCCGACCGCGTTGAAGGTCAGCAGCCCGCACACCGGGATCACCAGGAAGAACAGCACCTCCTCGATCGGCAGGCCACCGGGCACGGTGACGCCGAGCAGGAACCGCGGGTCGAAACGCCAGATCCCGTGCGCGGTCGCGAGCACGTCCCAGGCCACGAACCCGGCGGCGATCGGCGCGATCGCGGTGACGGTCCGGCGCGGATGCCGATAGACGCCGTCGCCGACCAGTTCCAGGGGTGCGGTCACCGCGAGACAGGCGGCGAGTATCGCGGCGTAGTGCCAGTGTCCCATCTCATACCTCCCCGGCCCGGGCGGGCCTGCGCGGGCCGCGCCAGCTCTGCCACAGTCCGGCCGCGCCCACCGCCGCCCGGCGCGGAATCCCCACGCGGGCACGGTGAACGAAGATGTCGAAGTCGAGATCCTCGATACGGTCCAGGATTTCGCCGTAGAGGGTGTGAGCCGCTGCCACGCACGGGCGTGAGCGCGGCTCGAGCAGATCGATACCGCGGCGGGCGTAGCGGTAGATCTCGCGGGTGCGCGCGTGCTGCGCGGCGAGGGCCCGGCGCACGCGCGGATCGGTGCGGCGGTGCGCCTGACACCAGTGCAGCAGTGCCCGATCCACGCCGTGCACCGCGAGTTCGTCGGCGGGCAGATACACCCGGTCGCGGGCCAGATCCTCGTCGACATCGCGCAGGAAGTTCGTCAGCTGGAACGCCTTGCCGAGCGCGGCCGCGTACGGGGCGGCCTCCTCGGCCGCGCCGACCGTGCCCAGCACCGGAAGTACCTGCAAGCCGATCACTTCCGCGGATCCGTGGATGTAGCGGTCGAGCGCGGCCCGGTCCGGATAGTCGGTCACGGTCAGGTCCATGCGCATGGAGGTCAGGAAGGATTCGAACAGGGCGCCGGGAATCCGGTAGTGGCGCATGGTGTGCAGCACCGCGGGCAGCACCGCGTCGCCGTCGGCGTCGGCGGCGTGGAACTGCCCGGCCAGCGCGTCGAGCCGCCGCTCGCGCTCGGCGGCGCCGAGGCCGGGATCGGTCTGGTCCAGGATGTCGTCGGCGCGGCGGGCGAAGCCGTACAGCGCGTGGATCGCCGGGCGCTGGTCGGCCGCCAGCAGCCGGGTGGCGAGGAAGAAGGTTCTGCCGTGCCGCGCGTTGAGCTCGCGGCAGGCCCGGTAGGACGCGCGCAGGCCGGTGTCGTGCCGGAGGTCGGCGGCGAAGGCGTTGTTCGACAAGGGACTCCGATCAGTGGACAGCGAAAGTTCGCAGGCGCGCCGCCGCGGCGGCGACCAGGCCGGGATAGGAAACGGACGCCGCCCCGACGCCGGTGATGCGGTCGGCGGCCAGCCGCCCGGAGACGAGCACCGGCGGAATACCCACTCCGGGAACGGTGGAACCGCCGGCCAGCACCACATTGTCCAGACCGCGGATCAGGTTGGCGGGCCGGAACGGCCCGGTCTGGGCGAAGGTGTGGGCCAGCGCGAACGGACTGCCGGCCAGCATGCCCTGGCGCGCCCAGTCGGCGGGGGTGGTCACCCGGAGCAGGTGCGCGTCCGGCAGTTCCGTGAGCCGGTCCCCGGCGGTGGCGAGCAACTCCCGCGCGTACGCCGGGCCGAAGCGATCCCAATTGATCCGTCCGCGTGCGAGATTCGGTACCGGGGCGAGCAGATACAGCAGTTCGCGTCCGGGCGGGGCGAGCGTGGGATCTCCGGCGGTGGGCCGGGTCACCAGCAGCGACGGGTCGCGCATCACCCGCCCGTGCACGGTGATGTCGCGGAACGTCTCCTCCCAGGCCCGCCCGAACAGCAGGGTGTGATGCCCCAGTTCGGGTGCGGCCGCGACGCCGAGGTGCAGCACCACCGCCGACGGCGCGGCCACCGGACCCAGCGGCCGCCGCGATCGATGCGACAGGAGCCGGTGGCTGTCGGCCAGTTCCGAGGTCAGCACGACCGCGTCGCAGGCGATCCGCTCCCCGGACGCGGTGACCACCGCGCGCACCCGGGATCCGACGCGGTCGGTACCGGTCACCGTGGTCGCGTAGCGCAGGCGCACACCCGCGGCTTCGGCGGCCGCGGCCAGCGCGTCCGGCAGCGCGCGCATCCCGCCGCGCGGGAAGTACACGCCCCCGATGGTGTCCATATAGGCGATGACGGCGTACGCGGCCAGTGCCCGCGCCGGGGTGACGCCGGCGTACAACGACTGAAAGGTGAACAGCCGCCGCAGCTCCGGATCGCCGATGTGGCGGGCCACGGCCCGGTCCCAGTGCCGGAACCCGCCGAGGGCGACCAGCCGGCCCAGCGCCGGGTTCAGCATCGACAGCGGCGAGTCGAAGTTGGCGGCGATGAAGCGGTCGAATTCGGCGTGGTACAGCCGGGTCAGCCAATCCCGCAGGCGCCGATAGCCGTCCGCCTGCGCGGGACCCGCGAAGTCGGCGACCGCGGCGGCCATCCGCTCGGTGTCGGTGTGCACCTCCAGCCACCGTCCGTCCGCGTAGCGGGCCCGGTAGGCGGGTTCGACGGGGTCGAGGATCAGCCGGTCCCGCATCCGTTCGCCGACCGCGGCGAAGACCTCCTCGATCAGGTCCGGCATGGTCAGCACGGTGGGTCCGGTGTCGAGCCGGTAGCCGTCGACATCCGCGCGCCCGGTCCGGCCACCGGGCACCGTATCGCGTTCCAGCACCGTGACCGTCCGGCCCCGGCCCGCCAGATGCAGCGCGGCCGACAGTCCGGCCAGCCCGGCCCCGACGACGACGATGTGGTCGCTGCGGCCACTGATCGTGCGCATCGCGCTCCTTCGTTCACGTGTCCCGGTGGGTGCAGATGTCGGCCATCCCGTCCAGCAGCCGCCGCTGACGCTCGGGCAGCGCCGCCGCGGTGATCCGCCGGGCCTCCACGACCCGGTCGGCGATCATCCGCTCGATGTGCTCACGGGCCCCCGTCGCCACGATCAGCTCGCGGAGATGTTCCACCGCAACCGCATCGATGTGCGGCGCCGACAGCAGCGCCTGCAACTCGCGGCGGGTGGCGGGGTCGGCCAGTTGCCCGGCGGCGACCACCACGGTCGTCGCCTTGTGCTGGGCCAGGTCGTTGTCGCTGGGTTTGCCGGTGACGGCGGCGGCGCCGAAGATGCCCAGCAGGTCGTCCCGCAGCTGGAACGCCTCCCCGACGACGCGGCCGTACAGACCCAGCGCCGCCAGCGTGCCGTCGTCGCAACCGGCCATGGCCGCACCCAGTTCCAGCGGCCGCCGCACCGTGTAGTTGCCCGATTTCGCCGCCGCGACGGTCAGCACCGTCTCCAGATCGGGTTCGGTGCGGGCGTCGTTGAGCAGATCCGCGAACTGCCCGAGCGCCAGCTCGACGCGCATCGCGTCGTAGCGCGGCCGCACCCGATGCAGGGCCTCGCGGCCGATCCCGCTGTCGCGCAACATCGTGTCCGCCCAGATCAGGCAGATATCGGCCAGCAACGTCGCCGCGGATTCGCCGAACCGGTCCGCGGAGCCGGGTAGCCGGGCCTCCCGATGCCGCCGGCCGAACCGGAGGTGAGCGGTCGGCTGGTTGCGACGGGTCTGCGCCTCGTCCATCACGTCGTCCTGGATCAGGGCGAACGCGTGCAGCAGTTCGAGGCTGCCCGCGGCGCGCAGTGCGGCCGGATCGGGTTCGGCGCCGCACAACCAGCCCAGATACATGAAGCCGGAGCGCAGGCACTTGCCGCCGCAGAGGTACTGCCGGGCGATGTCGTCGACGGCGATGCCGTGCACCGGCCCGATCCGGTTGCGATCCAGGAACGCTTCGAGCTCGCCGAGCACATCCGCCCGCACCGAGGCGCGCCAGGCGCCGAACGATGCGGCGGCGGCCGGCGGCAGGCCCGCGACGGGACCGGGCGATCGGTCGGATCCGGACGCGACGACGCTCACAGGAACTCCTCGGTCGAGCGAAACGGCGAATCATCGTGCGATACCGCGGTCACCGGCCGTGGACCGAGACCTGCATACTCGGCCAGCGTCTGTTCGATCGCATCGTACGGACGGGTGGCGGCGATAGCCCCCGCAACACGCGCGGCGGCCTGCCGATAGGACGGCGTGGTGAGCACCCTGTCGACCGCGGCGGCCACCTGTCGCCCGGTCGGCCGGGCCGTGCGCAGGTCGACCCCCACCCCGAAATGCGCCACTCGCGCGGCCACCTCCGGCTTGTCGGCGCAGCCGCCGGCCACCACCAGCGGCACCCCGTGCGCCAGGGCCGCGTGCACCCCGCCGTAGCCCCCGTTGGTGACCATCACGTCCACCGTGGGCAGCAGTCCGGCATACGAACAGAAATCGACGACCCGGGCATTGCCGGGGGTGCCGATCGGCAACCGCTGCGCCCGCCCGGTGGTCGCGATCACCTCGAGGTCACCGCGGTCGGCCAGCCCCGCCAGCGTGGGCACGATCAGCTGGCCGGGATCGCCGTTGTTCCAGGTGCCCTGCGTGACATGCACCCGAATCCGGCGCTCCCGCACCGGGACCGGCTCCCAGTCGGCCATCCCGTCGTCGACGGGCAGCGGCCCGGTGAACACCACCGAGTCCGGCAGATCGCGGCGCCGATATTCGAAGGCGGGCACGGTCAGTTGCAGCAGCCGGTCGGCCAGCAGCGGCCAGTCGGTGAGGAAAACCGGTGCGGCCGCGACGCCGGCGGCCCGCAAGGCCGCGTCCAGCCGGATCCGCACCTCGCGCAACAACACCCGATGGGTGAACCAGGTCATGCGCGAATACCGCGCCCCCGCCCGCGGCCGCCACCCGGCCCCGAACGGCGCGGTGTCCCGGCTCGACACCGTGAGCGGCCCGACCCCGCACACCAGCACCGCCGGCCGCGGCCGGCCCGCCAGCAGCAACGGCAGCGCACCGGTGAAGGCCAGATCGACCAGCACCGCCGCCGCGGCCTCCCGCTCGAGTTCGGTTCGCAGCGCGGCATACTGCGCGACCAGCGGCGCCACGAACACCGACAGCAACTCCGCCCGCCCGGTCCGCCACCGCTGCACGAGCCCCGGCCGGGTATCCGGCGACCCGCTCGCCGCGACCCCACCGGGCAATGTCACCGCCCGCATCCCGCGCGCGACCGCGAGCGCACCGAATTCCGCCCCGGTGAGCAGCCGCACATCGTGCCCGCGCCGGACCAGTTCCGCGCCGATGCCGAGCATCGGCAGCGCATGACCGGGGATCGGACTGGCAGCGAGCAGATATCGAGCCATGCGGGCGGCGGTCCTTCCTGGGCGACACCGCCACTCTACCCCAATCGATGCAGAAACGATGCACGACCGCCGCGTCGCCGGCAGCGCGAATTCCGCGTGGCAGCGGCACTAGGGGCAATGCCGCTCAGTTTGGCATTGTGCCCGGTTGTCAACCGGGCACGATGTGTACGTTGATCTGGGTTTTGTAGGTGGTGCGGTCGATCGGGCCTTTGGCGCGGTGTTTGGAGATGGCGCGTTTGACCACGCGGGGGCTGGTGCGTTCCCGGCGTGGCGGGAGCGGGTCGGCCAGGATGGCGCGGCCGATGGCGCCGATCAGGTCGATGGTGGTGCCGGCCAGGACTGCGGCGGCGTGGATGAGCTGGTCGCGGGCAGTGTGCACGGCGATGGTGAAACTGGCGCGGTCGGCGGTGAAATCTCCGCTGGCCAGGGCGGTGTCGGCGATGGCGGTGCGTAGTGCTTGGTAGGTGATCAGCAGGGCATAGATCTCTTGGGTGACACCGCCGGGAGTGCGGGCACGTAACACCCGCCCGCCCAGTATGGTCGATTTCAGCTCGAGATAGCTGGTTTCGATCTCCCACCGCTGATGATAAAGCCGAACCAATTCGGTTGCAGGGTACTGGGTTTCGTCGGTCAGGGTGGTGATCAGACGGTAGCGGCCGACCCGGCGCGGGCCACCCTGGCAGCGCACGACGATCTCGGCGTCGACCACGCGCACCAGGACCGGGCCGACCCGCGCCAGCCACGACCGGTCCTGCAGATGCTTGATCGGCGGCAAGACGCGGTTGTCCTTGCAGCGAATCAGTAGCTCCGCCCGCGTGGCGGAGATCTTCTCGATCAGGGCCGCGACCGCGAAGTTGCGGTCGGCCAGCAACAGCATGCCTGGTTTCAGGCAATCGAAAAGCTGTGGTGCGTAGCTGGTTTCCCCGGTCAGGTAGGGGCCGGACACCGCGTCGATGACGGTGCGGGTGCCGCAGGCGACCACGGTCAGCAGCCGCAGCATCGGATACCCGGCCGCGGCGTCGGGCCGCCCGGTCTGGCGGCCGAACATCGCCGAGTTCGCAGTGCTGTCGGGGGTGAACATCGTGGTGCCGTCGATCGCGCACACCAGCAGCCCGCGCCACCGCACCGCACCCACGCCCGGACCTGCCACCAACGCGAACAAGGCCCGCAGCGGCGCGGGGCCGACCCGCCGCAACGCCTGGGTCACCGCCGAAGACGCTGGTGCTGGCACCGGCACATCGCCCAGGCCGCTGACCAGCCGCGCCCACACCTGCCGGTAACCGATCTGTTCGAACAACGCCCCGGCCAGCAGCAGATACACCACCACCCGCGAGGGCAGCACACGCACCCGCCGCTCAGTGGCCCGCGTGGCCTCCAACGCGGCATCAACGAGGTCGAACGACACGATCTGGGTCAACTCACCCAGATGCCCCGGCGCGAACACCCCCGCAGCTACCGCCGCACGCCGGGAGATGACAGACTGAACCGACAGCGGAACTCCTTGGTCGAAGGCTTGTCTTTGGCGGACAACACCTCTCTACCAGCAGTTCCGCTGTCTTTTCTACCCAGACCTCCAGCCCCGCAACAACATCCCCTTGACAGCTGGCCCACCACCCAAACTGAGCGGCATTGGCACTAGGGGCGGCCGAGCGCCGCCCGGGTATCCGGCCTCAGCGCACGCGTTCGTAGCGCAGATAGACGACGCGCGAGCTCAATGTCCGGGACTCGGCCAGCCGCAACCCCAGTGGCGCGGCCAGCGGCGGGAAGTACGGCGTCCCACTGCCCAGCACGAACGGCTTGACGAACAGCCGATAGTCGTCGACCAGATCCGCGGCGATGGCGGCCGCCGCCAGCCCCGCCCCGCCGATGGCCACCACCCCGTCACCCGGCTGATCCCGCAGCCGCCCGATCTCGGCGGCGATGTCACCGGTGGCCAGGCGCGCATTGCCCACCACCGCATCCAGCGTGCGGGAGAAGATCACCTTCGGGATCGCCCGCCAGATCCGCGCGAACTCCAATTCCGCCGGATCGGACATGGTCTGCTCGGCGGTCTCCCACACCAGCATGGCCTCGTAGAGAGCGCGCCCGCACAGATGCGCGGCGACCTCGCGGGTCTGCTCGACATGAAAGCCGAACTCCTCCGCATCCGGTGCGGTCCAGCCGATATCACCGCCCGGCCCGGCGATGAAGCCGTCCAGCGACACGCTCATCGAGTAGATCACCGGCAGCATCGGACCTCCTCCGCGACGGGGCGAGTGCCGCCGAGCAGATCGAGAACCTCGCCCGAACCTGCGGCTATCGTAGTGCGTGCGCGGCTCGGCGCGGCGGTACCCGGGCGGCGGTGTCGGCATCGCGCGCGTGGTCCTCGGCGCGACACCGGGGATGGCCGCCGCATGCCGGGACCGGCCTGCCGGAGTCTTCACGAGGCCGAAAGACGCAGCGCCGGTGGCGGATCCGCATTTCCCGAAGGCCGCCCGGCGCTGCTCGGCCGAGCAGCCGGACTCCGGAGCGGCGGGCAGCACCCCTCGGACCCGCTACTGCCCGCCGTCTCCGAAATCCCTGCGAGGCAACCGATCCCGGTCACCGGGTTCAGATGCCGGGCGCGGCCGACGACGTGGTGTCGCGGGCGCCGGTGCTCCCGGTCTCGGCGACGACCACGAACTTCATCGACCTGCCGTCGGTGAAGCACGCGCGCAGCGGGGCCACCGTTCGCCGGTGTTCCGGATCGGATTCCCAGGCGTAGAAGTCGCGCAGATCGCGCCACTCGCTGGTGATGAGCCACTGTTCGGGATCCGCGGGCGATCGGCACACCTGATCGACGACGTGTCCGGGCACGCCCTGTGCGATCAGGTGCCGGATTCCCTCGTAGGCGGCGAGGAAGTCGCGCTCGCGGTCGGGCGCCACCCGGATCAGGAACACCACCCGGCCGGGTCCGAGTTCGTGCTGCTCGTCGGTCATGACATACCTCCGTGTCTGCGCAGGATCAGCGCGCTGTTGAAGCCGTCGAATCCGCGGGCGACGACGGCCGCGACATCGACGTCCGCGGCGCGCGCGGCGGGGATCAGGTCCAGATCGGCGTGCGGGGTGGCGGTGCCGAACGCGGGCAGCAGGCCCTCACGCATCGCGAGCAGCGCCGTGGCGACCTCGAGCGCCGAACTGCCCTGGTAGGCCCGGCCCAGCAGGGCCTTCTGCCCGGTCACCGGGACACCGGCGGGAAAGACCTCGCGCAGGGCGGCCGCCTCGGCGCGATCCGCTGCGGGCACGCCCAGCGCATCGGCGAACAGCACGTCCACCGCGGTGGCCGCGGCACCGGCCCGGTCCAGGGCCAGCCGCAGCGCCGCCGCCAACTGGTCCGAGGGCAGGTCCTCGGCGACCACGCCGTGCGGGCGGGACCGGCGTCCGTCATGGGTGGCGGCATGGCCCGCGATCTCGCCGTAGATGTACGGGACGCCCCGGGCGATCGCGTGGGACTCCTCCTCGACCACCAGCACCGCACCGCCTTCGGCGGGCACGAAACCTGTTGCGTCCGTGTCGAAAGGCCGATAGGCGCGCCGCGGGTCGCGACTGGGGCTGAGCCAGCCGCTGCTCTGCTGGCAGGCCAGCGCGTACGGGCTCAGCGGCGCCTCGGTGCCACCGGCGAGCACGACATCCGCACCGCGCCGGATCAGCCGGGCCGCGACCGCGAAGCTGTCCAATCCGCCTGCGGCCTCGGCGATCACGACACTCGCCGGCCCCTTCATCTGATGTGCGATGGAGGTCTGGCCGACGGTGGCCGCGTAGAACCAGGCGATCGACTGGTACGCGCTGACCGTCCGGTTGGGCCCGGTCCACAGCCGTTGCATCTCCCGCTGACCGAAGTGGTTGCCGCCGGAGGAACTGGCCAGCGCCACCGACATCCGATACGGATCCAGTTGCGCCGGATCGAGATCCGCATCGGCGAAGGCCTGAGCGGTCGCCGCCAGCGACATCCACGTCCACCGGTCGGTCTGCACGATCAGCTTCCGATCGATATGGTCCTCAGGATCGAATCCGCCGACCTGCCCGGCCAGTCCGCATCCGTACCGCGACGCGTCGAACGCCGCGATCGGCGTCAGCCGATTCTCGCCCGCCAGCACGGTATCCCAGTGGTGAGCGGCCGAATTACCGCTGGGCGCAACGACTCCGATGCCGGTGACGACGGCGTTGCGGCTCATCGCAGCTCCGGCGGCCGGCGGAACACCATCGCGGACTGGAACCCCCCGAATCCGCTGCCCACCGAGAGTGCGTGCCGCACCGGGACGCTACGGGCGGTGCCGGGCACATAGTCCAGATCGCACTCCGGGTCGCGGTGCCGCCAGTTGGCCGTCGGCGGAATCACCGCGGTCTCGATCGCCAGCGCACAGGCCGCCATCTCCAGGGATCCGATGGCCCCCAGCGAATGTCCGATCATGGACTTCAGCGAACTGATCGGCGTCCGGTACGCGAACGGGCCGAGAGCCCGCTTGTACGCGGCGGTTTCGTGGCGGTCGTTCTGCTTGGTGCCCGAACCGTGCGCGCTGATGTAGTCGACCGCATCGGTGTTCAGCCGCGCCTGATCCAGCGCATCGCCGATGGCCAGCGCCATTTCGGCGCCGTCGGGCCGCAGCCCGGTCATGTGATATCCGTTGCAGCGGTTGGCGTAGCCCGCGACCTCCGCGTAGATGTGGGCGCCGCGGGCCAGCGCGTGCCCCATCTCCTCCAGCACCAGCACCGCGGCGCCCTCACCGAGCACGAATCCGCTGCGGGTCCGGTCGAACGGCCGGGACGCGGTGGCGGGATCCTCGTTGTCGCCGGTGGTGGCGCGGATCGCGTCGAAGGCCGCCATCGAGATGGGGGAGATGGGTGCGTCCGCCGCGCCCGCCAGCACGATATCGGCCTCACCGTCCTGGATCAGCATGTGCCCGTGGCCGATCGCGTCGATGCCGGAGGTGCAGCCGGTGGAGACGACCGTGGCCGGACCGTGCACGCGGAACCGGGCCGCCACCTCCGCGGCGACGGTGCTCGGCACCAGCGCCTGATACAGGTACGGCGAGCAGGCGGCGTCGTCGACGAGCCAATGCCGGCCGCCGTCGCTGGCCACCACGAATTCCGATTCGAGGGTGATCGTCGCGCCGACCGCGCTGCCCATCGACACCCCGGTGACCGTGCGCTGCGCATCGGACAGCTCCAGGCCGCTGTCTTCGACGGCCTCCTGCGCGGCGACGAGGGCGAATTGCGTCAGCCGATCGGTGCGCCGGATCTCCGCCGGCGTGAGACCCGCTGCGGCCGGGTCGAATTCGCATTCGGCCGCCACCTGGGATCGAAAACCGCTGGGATCGAACAGGGTGATCCGCCGGGTGGCGGTGCGCCCGGAGGTCACGAACTCCCAGAACGACTTCCGGCCGATCCCGCCCGGCGCCACCACACCCACGCCGGTCACCGCGACGCGTCTCACGACGTGTGCTCCAGGGTCTCGGTGTCGACGTGCCCCAGTTCCGGGCGCGGGGCCAGCGGTCCCAGGTGGAAGACGACCAGCGCCTCCCCGGAACCGGTGTTGCGCAACCGATGCCGGGTGCCGATCGGGATGAACAGCGCCTGCTCCCCGGCCATCACCCAGGGCTCGTCGTCGAGGTCCACGGTCAGCTCACCGCGTACGCAGAAGAGGAATTCGTCGGAATAGGGATGGAAGTGCTCGCCGATGAACTCCCCGGGCGGAATGGTCGCGGCGCCCATGAATCCGGCGGTGGTGCCGACATTCCGTGGGCTCAGCAACGTTCGGAGGTCGCCGCCGCGGCGGCGGTCGGCGGGCACGTCCGTCATGGTGACCAGGACGGGCACGGGTTGGGACATCGGCCTGACTCCTACTGTGGTGTCGCGGAAACAGCGGCGTGGTCACGTTCGATGCGCTCCTTGATGATGCGCATCTGAACGCCGGAATTGGCGTTGATCCGGGCCGTCATGGTGTCGTCGTCGACCGGGGCCCCGGATTTCATGTGGAAGTCCTGCTTCCAGACCATCGTGGTCACGCCGTCGGCCTCGGTGTAGGCCCAGCGAATGTGCATGTGCTCGAACGGGCCGGTTTCCACCCGGTGCGCGCTGACCGTCCAGGTGGCCGGGTCGACGGTGCGTTCGCTGACCCAGCTCCACACCTGCCCCTGCTCGTCGGGATGCATCTCCAGCCGGAAGCGGACCGTGTCGCCGACCTCGGCGATCACCTCCACCGCCGCGTATTCGGTGAACAGTTCGGGCCAGGTGCGCACGTTGTTGGTCGTGGCCCACACCACCTCGCGCGGTGCGGCGATCGAAATGCTGTTCTCGGTCTGTGCCATGGTCAGCCCTCCGTCGTGGTCAGTTCGTCCCGGACGTGCGCGGTGATGTGCTCGCCGGTCAATTCGAGGATTTCGTCCGGCAGTCGCACCCCGTAGGTGTCCATGACGGTGGTCTGGATCTCGAGCGCGCCGAGGGAGTCGACACCGAGCTCCTCCAGCGTCTGCTGCTCGGGCGATTCGCCCGCGGTGGGGTCCAGGCCCAGTCCGACGTTGCGGCGCAGGATCTGCCACAGATCCTCCAGACCGAAGTTCTTCGACATATCCGTACCTCTCGGCTATCCGATGTGTTCCGGGCCGGTCTCCGGTGACCACCGGTAGAACAGCTTCGCCCGTGCGTCGGCGGGGCCGCGCCAGGTGGGCAGATACGGTGACACGTATTGCGCCAGTGCGGCACTCACCCGTACGAACTCCGGGTGCGGCGCGATGCGCCCGATCGCGGCCGCGCCCTCGTCCGACGTTTCCAGCAGGTGCACGTAGACATCGCCCAGCGCATAGAGTTCGCGGCGCGAAACCCCGGCTATCGCAGGCAGTTCCGTGCGATCGGATTCGGCGAATATTTCGCCGATCGCCGAATATTCCTCGGGGCGTATGCGCGCCACGATCAGTGAGCGGTTCATCGGTCGTCTCCGAACTCGTGATCGAACGTCGAAACAGCGGTTGTCCGTCACGATGTCGGCTGCCCGTGAGGCTCGGCAATCCATGATCGAACTCGGAAATTACACCCCTCCGTACCCAGCGGCACGGTCCAGCCGAGACCGACTTGGACAAATCTGGACACCGCTGCCTCGCGCCCCGGCTCCGCCCGGGAACCGGTGGCAGCCGGGACGTCGAACGGTCCGTCCGGCGGCCACCGGACGGGGCAGATGTCGCCGTTGTGACATCGCCATGACAACCGCGACGTGACAGCCGTGCGGCTGTTCACACGGCGTCACCGAATTCGGCACGGTGATCGCTCGCCCATGCCTCGCAACGGAATCCGGATATACTCGCACCGCCTTCCACAATGCGGCCGGAGGGGCCGATCACCTGCCGCCGGGTGATGAATCCGCGATACAAGATGGACAGCCGGTGACCATGTCCCACGGACAGCGCCCCGAGGGTGTGATGAGCGGCAACGGCCCGGACCCGCGCCGGGTGGCCGACCTCACGAGTCTGGTGCGCGAACTGGACCTGTTGCGGATCCGGGCCGCACACGGCACCCGCAAGACCCGGGTGAGCATCGACGACCTGCACCGGAAACTCGCGGACATCCCGCGGTCCACGCTGGCGAACTATCTGAGCGGCAGGCATTTCCCGCCCGCCGACCTGCTCGACCGCATCGTGATCGTGCTCGGCGCCTCGTCGGTGGAGCAACGCGCCTGGAGCGAAGCGTGGTTCGCCGCGTCGGAACAGCGGATCGGTGATCGATGGTCCTTCGGCCGGACGGCGCCGGTCGCGACGCCGCGCGAACTGCCGGTCGCCGTGCGCGGATTCATCGGCCGCCGTGCGCATCTGCGCACGCTGGACGCGATGCTGGACGGCTCGGCCGCGAATATGCCGATCGCGGCGATCACGGGCACCGCCGGTGTCGGCAAGACCGCATTGGCCGTGCAGTGGGCGCACCTGGTGTCCGATCGGTTCCCGGACGGTCAGCTGTACATCGACCTCCAGGGCTTCGACACCGGTGATCCGGTGGCCCCGTCCGACGCCCTGGCCTCCTTCCTCGGCAGCCTCGGCGTCCGGCCGGACGAGATCCCCCGCCACGAGGCCGAACGCGCGGCCCGCTACCGCACGCTGCTCGCCGAGCGGCGCATGCTGGTGGTTCTGGACAACGTGCACTCGGCGGCCCACGTGCGGCCGCTGCTGCCCGGCACATCGGCCTGCCTGGTACTGGTGACCAGCCGCAACACCCTGTCCGGCCTGACCGCCGGCAGCGGCGCCACCCGGATCACCCTCGAGCCGATGCCCGGCGCCGACGCGCTGCGGCTGCTCCGCTCCCGGATCGGCGCCCGCGTCGACGTCGAGCCCGAGGCCGCCGCTGCACTGATCGACCGTTGCGCCCGGCTACCGCTGACCCTGCGAATTCTGGCCGAGCACATGGTGATGCACCCGCATGCCGCCTTCGCCGAGGTACTGCGCGAGTTCACGCCGAAGAACTCCCTCGACCTGCTCGACGCGGGGGAGGACTCCCGCACCGACATCCGCTCGGTCTTCTCCTGGTCTCTCGACCATCTCCAGGAGGACGCCGCGACGGCCTTCCGCCTCCTCGGCCTGCACCCCGGCCACGACTTCGACGCCCACGTCGTCGCCGCGCTGGCCGGCGTGGACCGCGGCGACGCCCGCCGCCTCCTCACCGCCCTGCACCGCGCCCACCTGCTGGAACCGCGCGGCGACCACGGCCGCTACGCCATGCACGATCTGCTCCGCGCCTATGCCGCCGAACTCGCCGCCACCATCCCCGCGGCGGAGCGGCAGGCGGCGACGGGCCGCATGCTGGACTACTACCTGCACGCCACGACGAGCGCCGTCGGGATGATGCAAGCCGGCGACGAGGACCTCCGGCGACGCTCGCGTCCGAACGCGGCGACGCCCGCCTTCGCCGATCCCGCCGCCGCGGACGCCTGGCTGTCGCTGGAGAAGACGAACATCGTCCGGGTCGCCGTCTTCGCGGTGGAACACGAAAACCACGGCTACGCCATCGATCTCGTCCAAGCCCTGAGCCGCTTGATCCACAACGGCGGCTTCCACACCGAGGCGTTGAGCATTCTCGTCCCGGCGTTGTCGGCGGCCCGCCGCCACCACGACGCCCGCGGTGAAGCGTTCGCGCTCAACCGGCTCGGCATGATCCACACCCGACTCGGCGAATACCGCGCGGCCCACGACTTCAGCCGCGCGGCCCTCGACGTCGCCGGCCGCGCGCGGCAGTCGCTGGAAGCCGCCGGCGATGCCGCCCTCGCCGAATCGAGCCACTTCCAGGCGGGCGCCACCGAACCGGTGCCGATCACCCGGGCCGTCGCATTCCGATTCGGCGAGGCCGCCGCGCTGAGCAACCTCGCCGCCGTCTACACCAGATTGGGTCGCTACGACGAGGCGCTGGAGCACCAGAACCAGGCCCTCGCCATCATGCGCCGGTCCACGGTCCGCGCGCTCGAGGTACCGGCCCTGGCCAATCTCGGCGAGATCCACCTCGCCGCCGGCCGCTACCCGGAAGCGATCCAATTCTGCACCGAGGCACTGCAACTCGCCAGGGAGTCCGGTCCCCGCGCGTACGAGGGCATCGCACTGACCCGCCTCGGCGACATCCACGCGGCCCAGGACCGCCCCGACGAAGCCGAGAAGCTGTACCGCGAGGCCCACACGATCGCCGTCCAGACCGACGACCTGAGCCTGGAAGCCGAATCCCTCAACGGACTGGGCGCCCTCCTGCACACCCGGGCCGAACACACCAAAGCCCTGAACTACCACACCGATGCGCTGGTCATCGCCCGCTCGATCGGCCAGCGCCACCAATGGGCCACCGCCTTGGCCGGCGCCGCCCGCGCCCAGCACGCCCTCGGCCTGCACGACCCGGCTCACCACAACCTCGAGCAGGCCCTGACGATCTTCACCGAACTCGGCGTCCCGGAGGCCGACGAAGTCCGCGCCTGCCTGAACGACATCGACCGCGCCCCTCGAAGTTACGGCCCAGTCTGATCGAATACCTCTGGGTCGCAACGCCGTTCCCGCGCACGGAAGTTCGTGCGCTCAGTACGGCGGCGCCGCAGGTCGGGGAGTCGGCATCACCGACCGTGAAGATCGGAATCCGGGTCCGCGTCTGCGGACTCGGTTGTGCCCGGAGGTTTTCGATACTGTCTTACAGAAATTGCCCCAGGTGAGCAGTCGGCAGAAGGGGCCGATCACGGCGAAGGGCCACCGTGGTGACGGATGCCGGCTCTCGTACCACGTCGCCTTCCTCGATGTCGTTCCCGGTCTCGACTCCTGGCCCATCCTGACCGGCCTGCGCAGATCACCCGCCGCGATTCGTGATCTCCTGTGCCGCTGACGATTTCGATCAAATCATCGACGGCGGGATGTCGGGGCGACGGTATTCGGCGTCGCTGCGGCGGGCGGAGATCGTTCTCACCCCCGGGAATAACTCGATCGCAGGTAGGGTCGGGTCGACTTGTCGATCGAGCGGGATTCCGGGAGCGTGCGATGCCGCGGTTGCTACACCAGTTCGCCGTATTGGGGGAGCCGGTGGAATCCGCCTCCGGCGAGTGGGCACTGCGCTACGACGGGGACGGTCGCGCGGTGATCGCGCGCCGTGACGGTGTAATCACCTGGGCCGCAGGCGCGGTCGGC
Organism: Nocardia sp. alder85J; assembly: GCF_020176955.2. Lineage (GTDB taxonomy): Bacteria > Actinomycetota > Actinomycetes > Mycobacteriales > Mycobacteriaceae > Nocardia. The sequence continues at coordinate 126,834 of NZ_JAIUCZ020000005.1, read as the reverse complement.
TCCCTGCGGCTCGAGCTGGACGGAGTGTTCGTCGTGTACGACGGCGACACCCCGATCTGGCGCGGCGACATTCCGATTCGCGGCTACACCTCGTTCCAGATCACCGACTAGGGTGACGGCGTGCTCTACGACGACGGATTGGCGCTCTACAGCGTGCTCACCGGCCCGATCCGAGCAGTGTCCCTGGGGGACCGCGCACCGGTGGCGGAGATCCTGGGCTCCCGATTCCTGGAGTCCCCCAACGGAAAACGCACCGTGGTACGACAGCACGAGCAAGCCGGCCTGGTGCACAAGCGGAAATTCGTGGGCGGTGGCTTCACCACCGTCGTGCAGCCCGCGGAAGTCCGGACGCTGCTGCGACCGGATACCTGGCTGACATGGCGATTCCTGGAGACCGACGACGGCGGCGCCTGGGAACTGGTGCTCGTCGACGCCGCCGACGAGGTGCTCTGGATATGCGGCCGCGGCCACGTCGGCTCGCCGGGATCGGACCACGCCGACGACCCGCGACAACCCGAGGACGAGGCGGAGGCCGGCGACGAAGCGTCCCTGATCGCCTGGATGGACGTGGGCCTGGACCTGGAAGCGTACTGCGTCACCGTGATCCACGACGTGGACCCGGACGAGGCGCTGCGCCGCTTCGGCGCCACGGACGCCGAGATCTCCACGGCCACATGGACGGAACTGCTACGCCGAGCCGGCTACGAGGACGTCGACTGGCACCACGTCGTGGCCGCCTTCCCGCTGGGCCCGCACACCCTGCTCGTGGAGGACAACGGCTGGGAGGGCGCCAACCGCCCCGACCTCTCCCGCGGCACCTTCGCGGTCTCGTCGTATTGCAGCGTCAACGCCGACACCCTGTTCCTGGTCAGCCGGGACGGCGAAACCCTGGCCACCTTCCAGGAGAACTGCCCCAGCGACGCCGAAGGCAGCGATATCGGTGTGCTGACCCGGGCCCTGTCCGAAATGGGCATCGACGACCCCCAAGCCTTCGACGACGATGACGAGAACTTCCTCGAAGACCTGGAACTGTTGTGCCGGGTGGCGAACGTCCGCCCCACGGTCGCGGACATCACCGCCCCCGCCCGCGTCACCATCCTGTCGAGATAACCCACAACCCCTGCCCCGGAAGGACATCCACGTGCCGGACACCCCCACCTGGACGCCCCCGCAAACCCCCGAGGAATGGCGCCCCGAGGAATGGCGCCCCTACCTTCTCGAATACGGCGAAATCTACGTCCGGACAGCCAACGAGTACGTCCGCCCGTACCTGACCGCGGAACAGGTGGAGACGCATTGGTTCGGCGCCGCCCCCGCCGACGAACACACCATCGCCGCCACCGAACAGCGCCTGGGCCTGACACTCCCCCCGAGCCTGTCCACCTTCCTGCGCGCCACCGACGGCTGGCGGGCCGTAGGCGGCTGGATCGACGAAATCTACGGCTGCGCCGACCTCGCTTGGCTCCGCGACACCGAGATGGGCGCGGAACTGATCGAAATCTACAGCGAGGACGAACAGGAGGACGACGACGACCCGAACGAATACCTCGTCCTCTTCCGCCGAGCCCTCCGAATCGCCGCAGGCGAAGACCTCTGGCTCCTCGACCCCACCCTGACCCACCCCGACGGCGAATACACCCTCTTTCAATTCTACCCGAAATACGGTGACGCACGGGAGTATTCGAGCTTCGCCGAACTGGTCCACGACAGCCGGGACACCATGATCAAGCTCGCCGAGACCGGCGAATGAGCGGCGGGGCTGTCCGCTGAGTTCGCCCACGGCGACGACTCTGCTAATCAGAGCCTTACCGGCCGACCACCAGAAGAAACGTCCGCCACGGCATTCTCGTCATGCGCATCCGCATGAACCAAGCCCTGGCCGAGGGGCTGTCCCGTGGCCGGCCGCTACGGCCAGAACGTCGCGACCGCAGCCTCGGTCAGCACCGGTTGTTCGCCGGGAAGCGGGCCCAGCGCGATCAGCTCGGCCGCGGAGGCCGCCGGCCATCCGCTGACCGCGATGCTGGTGTCAGCCCGTGCCCGTCGTAGTTCGGTATCCGGCGCAAGGCCGACGACGTCGCCGACCATCCAGACGGCGTTCGATCGCCGATGCAGTAGTTGTGCCCCGGCAGCACTGAAACCATGGGCGTGGCAGGCTGTTTCGAGTCCGGTCTATCCGGGCAGTGCACTGTCGGTCATCGCCGACCTCGATGAACAGCGGCTCGCGGACGAGTTGCGGCTGGGTCGCCGGAACGACCTGTTTGACCAGCGCATTTGCAGGCGGGCGAGCGGTGCCCGCCGGGGTGCTCCGGACAACGGTAGATTCGCCGGGGTCTGTCTTTGAAAGTGCTTGTGTCAGCGCGCTTTCGCTGCGAGCGCTGACGGGGGTCATCGTTGGGGTGCTGCCGTCTTTCTGGATCGGGAACAGCCGTGAGTTGGTCGTCGATCGGTGTCGTGTTGCCGCATGCGCGCATGAAACGCGTTGGCGTTCCTATGAACCCGATGGTCCACTCGTGCGCGAGTCCTATACTGGCGCTACATGTCGTCGGCCACCGGCCGAACGCTGCCAAGGGGGTTGGTGGGATGCCCGGTTCGTCGGATCTGCGGTCGCTGTTCAGCTTCGGTGGTGGTGACATCGACGCACAGGAAGTGTTCGCGAACCGGCACGACGAGTGGAAGGCTGTCGTGGACGGTCTTCTCGCGCATGTCGCCCGGGTTCAGACACCTGATTTCCGGGTGGACGATTTCGTCGGACCCCGTCGCAACGTGCTGGTGTTCTACGGTGTCGGCGGGATCGGTAAGACCATGCTCTCCAAGCAACTCGAGGCGCATCTGCTCGCGAAAGAGGGCCGGCATCCGGTGGTGGCCTGGTCGGCCATTCCCGACCAGGTGGGGCGGTTGCTGCCGGTGCGGATCGACCTCGCTCGTCAGGGCGGTGTGGATTTCGAGGACGCGGTATTGGCGGTGCGGCTGGTACTGGGCAGGCTGGGACGGCCGATGCGCGCGTTCGACCTCGCAATGCGTCACTACTGGGAGGTGAACCATCCCGGTGAGCCGTTGGAGGGGTACCTGCAACGGAACGGCTTCTTGCGCCGGCTGTCCGACTCGGTGTCGTTACCCGAGGACATGCGGGCGGTCATGGAGGACGTCGCCCAAGCGGTCGAGATGCCCAGCGCTATCGGCGCCAGCGCGTTGTCGATCTTCTCCACATTCTCGAAACTGCTGCGGAATCGGCATGACAAGGCGATAGCGTTCGCGCGCTGTGCGCGGCTGCCCGATCTGCTGGAGGCCGATCAGGACATCGAGACTCTCGGTTACTTTCCGCATCTGCTGGCCTGGGATCTTGCCCAGATTCCGCCGAAGCACTCGTCGACTCCGGTGATTCTGCTGGACACCTTCGAGGAGATCTCCGACCGCAGCCACCGGGAAGTGGAGAAGCTGTTCCAGCGCATGGTGTGGCTGATGCCCAATGCGCTGTTCGTGATCACCAGCCGCAACCGGCTCGAGTGGGACAATCCTGCCCTCGAAGGCCAATTCGATTGGGCAGGACCGCATCGCTGGCCCGGTCTGGCGCCTGGTGCGACGGGTGAGCCGCGGCAACACCTGGTCGGTTATCTGTCCGACCATGATCGTGAGCAGTACCTGCGTGACCGTCTCACTCGCGCAGGCGAACCTGCGATTCCGGGCCCTGTTCGCGATGAGATCTCCGCCAGGTCATACGGTTTGCCGCTGTACCTCGATCTGGCTGTCATGCGATTCCAGGATCTGTTGTCCCGCAACGGAGTTACTCCCGATCCCGAAGAGTTCCAGCGGGATTTCCCCGCTCTGGTGGCTCGTATCGTCCGTGACCTCAGTCCGGACGAGCGGACCGTCCTGCGTACGGTGAGTCTGCTGGACTCGTTCACGATCGATCTCGCGACCGAGGCCGCCGGGTTGTCTCGCGATGCCGCCGCTCTGAATCTCGTCGAACACCCCTTCGTGACACACGATCCGGCCGCACCTTGGCCGTACCGACTGCACGATCTGTTGCGGACTACCGTCCGGGCCGCGGACGCCACCACGGAGGACCGCTGGTCTCCGGCGGATTGGCGCCGCGCGGCTCGAACCACTCTCACCGCTCTGGGTACCAGGGTGCCGGTGACCGGCGGTTACCGGTGGCGCCAGGGGTTGATGTCGTGTCTGACCCAGGGCCTGAACCTCGCCTGCGAATACGATCTCGAGCCCGACTGGCTCGTCGACGCCGCGTGGCGGTATGTCATGGAATCGGTCTGGGAGCCGTTGGAGATCGCCGAGGTCGCTGAGAATGATTGTGCCGCCTCGGGATTGGCCAAGACACTACACGCGATCTCGCTCGGGCAGCGCGCCGACCGTCAGGTCAGCGTCGACGAACTCACCGACGTGCTCGCCTCGGACCACCTGTCCGCGGCGGGTGAGGATCTCGCCCGCTACTACCTCGGCGAAAATCAACGTCATCTCGGCCTCTTCCGGGAATCCGCGGCGAACATGCGCCATGTTGCGGCGGGCACCAGTCCGATGGCCGGACAGGCATTGCGAGGCTTGTCCCACATTGCCCGCCACCTCGGCGAATTCCCCGAGGCTCTGTCGACGATTGAGGCGCTCGACCACGACACCCACTACTACCGAGCCCTCGGCCATCTCTGGTGGGTGCATGCCGATTTCACTCGTGCGTTCGCGGCGTACACAGCCGGACGACAGGCTGCTCTCGATCACGACCAGCCCGGCCCCGCGGCGCTCGCCCAAGCCGGACTGGCGTTCGCTACCGCACTCGGCGACGCCGATCATGCCGCGGGCCAGATCGCCTTGGCCAACAAGCTGCTGCGCGGCCTGAATCAGACTTGGTCGCAGGCTCAGGTGAGTACCGCCGTGCTGCTCCAGGATGTCGGCCGGGACACCGAATGGTCCGAGCATGTCGCCGAACTCGAGCGGTCGTATTCCGGCGACGGACTCGGATCCGCGCTGGCCTACCTCCGCTTCGCCGACTGCTTCCATCGTGCGGTTCGAGATGATCGCGTGGGATTGCACGCCGCTCGCGGTCGACTCGAACAGTGCACTGCGGGTGGTGAGTACTACTACCTCGTCGAAATCGCGCACTTTTTCGATGACACCACCGCCGACATGCAAGTGCCGCCCGCACAATGGATCGACGGTGCCGATACGGTCGCCCGCCGATGGCGCACCCGAGTCGCCGACCGGCGCCGGGCGCTCGGACTCAAAGCCGATCCGGCCCCTGGAGCGGGGACTAGAGTCGAGCGAATGGCTGACCGAAACGTTCACCCGTTCAATGCCGAATCATCTCATCACACATTGCAATTGGCGGCATTGGAAGCCGATGTCCGGATCGACGACGCCCGACTGCTGCGGATGGGTGAGAACGCCATCTATGCGCTCGAAAGCGCCGGTGTCGTCGCCCGGATCGCGCGTAGTGACGAACGTCTGCCCCGCGTCGAGAAGGAACTCGCCGTTGCACGGTGGCTCGCTCATCACGGGTATCCGGCGGTCCGGGTCGCCGAGCGACTCCCGCAGCCGATCCGGGTCGACGGCCGTGTGGTCACCTTCTGGAACCTCGTCGATATCGTCGGCGAGGCCACCACCGATCAACTCGCGGCCCTGCTCCGGGAGTTCCACTCCTTGCCTCAGCCGGGCTTCCCGCTCCAGACCTTCGACCCCTTCGTCGCCGTCCCCGACCGGCTGTCCAATCCGGGCAATGCGGATCCGGACGACGTCGCGTTCCTCACCGAGATGTACCATCAGCTGCGCGAAAGTTACAGTGCGATAGAATTTCCCGAGCTGACCACCATCCACGGAGATGCTCATCTGGGTAACGTCCTCGCCACCGCCAATGGCCCCCTGCTGTCGGATTTCGAGGTCGTTGCGCACGGTCCGTGGCAATGGACATCACCACCATCGCCATGACGGTCGATCGCTTCGATATGAGCGCTACCGAGTATTCCGCGTTCGCGCAGATCTATGGACGTGACGTCACTCGACAGTCCGAGTATGAAACGCTGCGTGCCGTGCGAGAGCTCACCATGGTCACCTGGCTGATGCAGATCATCGACGTCAGCCCGCGACATGCGGCAGAATTCCGCCACCGGGTCGCGTCGCTGCGCGCCGGCGACACCCGGCAGCGCTGGAATGCGTTTTAGGCGCGATCTCGACAGGGCTCAGCAGGACTCGATGTGGTGGGGCTGATACCTTCGACCGGAGTGCGTCTTATGGTGCCGCACCAGGCAATTCGCCGGGTCGCGGCAAGATGGAACTATGCCCGGGAAGCAACAACGGCCCACATACAACATCTGGCTGATCAGGCTGTGCTGGGTGATCCTGGTCGTGGTTCTGTTCGGTGGGGTGATGGGGCTCGACGCGGTGTGGCATCCGCATGGTAAAAGCGATCCGAAGGGTATTCCGATTGCGTTGTACGGGCTTGCCGTCGTCCTGGTCGGCGGCGGATTGATCGCTGGGATGTCGCGGAGGTAGGCGGGCGCGGGAGCGGCGCTCATTCCGGCCAGGCGCTGTCGCGGATGATGTCGACGAAGTCCTGGCGCTGGAAGGTCGGGTCGAAGTGGGCCAGGACGTCGTCGTTCATGGTTCCGAAGGTGGTGTCGGGGCGGTCGGCCATGCCTTGGTGGAAGGCGCGGAGGATGCGGTTCTTGAAGTCCGGGCGGGGGTGGGCGGCTACGACTGCGGTGCGTTGGCCGGCGGTGATCTCGTCGAGGTCGAAGCCGAGGACGTCGGTTTCGACGCCGAGGGTGACCACGGCGACCTCCGGTGGCAGGCGCAGGGGGATTTCGGGGGTGGTGTGCAGGGCGATGGCCAGCCAGACGGTGCGGGCGTCGTGCTCGGGGCGGCCGTGGTCGAGGAGGAAGTTCTGTGCGGCGTCGGCGCCGTCGAGTTCGAATCGCTGCGTTGTGGTGCCGTAGCCGGGGGTCAGGCCGAGGTCGTGGAAGAGGGCGCCCACGTAGGCCAGTTCCGGGTCGGCGGTGAGGCCGCGGGCGGCCAGTTTCAGTGAACCCCAGAGGAATACCCGGCGGGAATGGTTGAAGATCGTGTCGTCGGCTGCGGCTCGGACCAGTGCTGTCGCGGCTCGGACGAGTTCGGTGTCCGGAATGGTTATTCCGGCGATTGTTTCGGGCATTCGTCCTCCAAGGTCGGTGGCCGGTGTGCTCCCGGCTCAGTTGCCGTCGGTGAGGATCTCTTGCGGGTCTACGCCGATGACGGCCAAGAGGGCGGTTACCTTGCGGTCGAGTTCGTGGCCGACTTCGGTGATCCGGGGGTCGTCCAGACCGGCGAAAACGGTGCTCGGCTGGTCCAGGGCGAAAACGGCGTTGCCGTGCTCGTCGGCGAAGATCAGCACGCGCAGTGGTGCGTACAACAGGGCCAGGGGGCTGTGCCGGTACATTCGCTCGGCGATGACATGGTTGCCGAGCAGGTACTCGACCGCCGGGTTGTGGTGACCGGCGGCCGACATCAGTGGTTTCGCGTCGATCGACGCGAAGATCATCAGGCCGTGCGGGGCGTTCGCGGCGACGGCCGCGCGGATCTCGTCCCAGGATCCACCGCGGGCGGTGATCGATTCGACCGCGGCGCTGTCGAATACCGGTGCGGCTCTTTCGAAGTCCCGTCGGAACGTCTCGAACGGGAGGTCGGTGCCGATCTGCCAACGCGTCACGGTGTGCGCGTTGCGGTGGATATCGGTCATCATCACGTCCTGATCCGGTGCCGGCATGGGGGTCGGAATCTACCGGTTCCGTGGATACCCGATCGGACCTGGTATCCATGGGAGGCGTGCTGCCGGGCGTGTCGATTACCGCGCGGAGGGTGTGAACCGCCCTTCCCGAGGCGGACGAATCAGCCGCACTCCGAGAGTAGCCACATCCACTGCGGCCGCGCGACCGATTTTCTGCGCCGCGCACCAGGGCGACCACACGATCGACAGCTGGACGCGGTCCGGCACCCGAAAAGCACGGTGCCGGTGGTGAATCCATCTCACGACCGGCACCGTGCACTGAACCTTCTACAGCTGCGCCAACCGTGGCGCCGCACCCTCGGCCCGGATCAACGCACCCGCCTCGCGGGTGAGTTCCCGTGCGCTGCCCAGCAATCCGTCGAGCACCAGCACCCGGCGGATGTGCCGGTGCAGGTCGTGCTCGTCGGTGAAGCCGATGCCGCCGAGCACCTGCTGGCAGTGCCGGGTCGCGGTCAGGGCGGCCTGGCCGGCGGCGGCCTTGGCCAGCAGGGCGCCCAGGTCGCTGTCGGCCACCGTCAGGGTGGCTTCCGCGCCTTCCAGGGCGACCAGGGTTTCGGCCAGGCGGTGCCGGACCGCTTGGAACGAGGCCAGGGGGCGGCCGAACTGGACCCGGTCCAGGACGTGGGTGCGGGCCAGGGAGAGCATGGTCCGGCCGGAGCCGATCAGCCACCAGGCCAGGGCGGTGCGGCCCGCGGCCAGCGGAATCTCGCTGCCGGAGTCCACCTTTCGCAGGGGGAGTTCCCCGTCCACTGCCGCGCCGGCGGCGGAGGCGGCGGAATCGCCTCGCTCCCAGGCGATCCAGGCGCCGCCGGTGAACGGCAGCGGGACGGTGGCGTCGTCCGCAACCGGTTGCCCCGCCGCGTGCCGCACCACGTCGTTGAGGACGGAGGCGTGCGCGCCGGTCTCCCCGAGCAGCCGGAACACCAGGGGCACCGCGACTTCCGGCATATCGGTGAGCATGTCGAGCCAGCCGAGGTCGGTCAGCGCGCGGTCCAGCGCGCCGCCGGTGGTGGTCGACATCGTCTTGCGCAGGGTTTCGGTGAGCAGTTCCAGCTCGGCGGGATCCATGCTCATGCTCACTCCTTGCCCAGGTCCAGCAGGCGGCGGGCGATGATGTTGCGCTGGATCTCCGCGGTGCCGCCGTAGATGGTGGCGGCGCGGGCGTACAGGAACTCGGTCCGCCATTCGATGTCGTCGAATTCCACCGCGCCGGGGACGAGGTCCCGGACGGTGTTCATCAACTGCTGTTCCGCGGTGGCCAGCAGCACCTTGTCGACCGAGGTCTCCGGGCCCAGGTGGCCGCCGTCGGCGAGGGTCTGCTGGGTGATGCGGGAGCGGCAGCGCAGGGTGTGCAGCGCCAGGTACGCGGAGCCGAGTTCGGCGTCCACGCCGGTGTCGGACAGTGGCGCGGTGGTCTGCGCGATCAGCTTGTCCAGGCGGTTGAACAGGTAGGCGCCACGGTGCCAGAAGCAGGTGGAACGCTCGTGCGGCAGCAGGTCCATCGCCAATTGCCAGCCGTCGCCGAGGTTTCCGAGCATCCGGTCACCGGGCACCACCACATCGTCGAAGTACACTTCGGCGAATTCATCGAGACCGTGCATGGTTTTCAGCGGCCGCACGGTGATGCCGGGGGTGTCCATGTCGACGAAGAAGGCCGTGATCCCAGCGTGGCCGGGCGCGGTCCGGGTGAGCAGGACGCAGCGGGACGCGTACTGCGCCAAACTGGTCCACACCTTCTGGCCGTTGACGATCCAATTGTCGCCGTCGGGAACGGCTTTCGTCGTCAACGAGGCCAGGTCGCTGCCGGAACCGGGCTCGGAGAAGCCCTGGCACCACTGTTCGGCGCCGGACAGCATCAGCGGCACCATCTCCGCGGCCAGCTCGGGCCGGGCGTGGGAGATCATCGTCGGTACCAGGACCTCGATCATCGAGTACAGGCCGGGCTCGGCGAGGTCGCGGGTGGCGACCTCCTCGCCGAGCACCGAGCGCAGTACGGCGGGCCCGCCGAGCCCACCGACTTCGGCGGGCCAGCCGTACCGCATCCAGCCGGCGTCGTACAGGGCCCGGCGAACCCGGCCCAGCTGCGCCACCTGTCCGTCCAGCGAGTGGTCGGCGCCGGGGGACAGGTCGTTCTCGTCGAGCCAGCTGCGCAACTCCGAGCGGAACTGCGCCACATCGGGTATCACAGGTGCACTCATACAGCGTCCTTTCACGCCGGGCGAAACCGGTGGGACAAGGCTCAACTCTTCGAGCGTTCGAAGGCGTGCGGGATGCCGCTGTCGTGCTCCCCGCTCCGCCGGATGAACGTCATCTTCCGGGTCTTCAGCCGCCAGCCCTGCTCGGTCCGCACCAATTGGTCGGTGTAGTACCCGATGCGCATGTCGTGCGCGCTGTGCTCCACGAAGCACAGCGTCTGGGTGCCGGTGGCGGTGTCGCCGTCGATCTCGAGCAGCGGAGTTCCGGTGAGGAACAGGCCTTTCGGCGCCGCCTCCACCAGTTCCGGGAACAGGTCGAGGGTGTAGGTGTCACCGAAGGCGCTGTAGGAGCCGTCGGGGGTGAACACCTCCAGCACGCCCTGTACGTCGCCCTTGGTCATGGTGACCGCGTACTTGGCGAGCAGCTGCTGGATCTCCAGCAGATCTTCAGTTCTGGACAAAGACCTTGCCGCCTTTCATGACGAACCCAACCTTCTGGGTCACGGAGATGTCGTCGAGGGGATTGCCGGGCACGGCGATGATGTCGGCCAGCAGGCCCTCGGCGATGCGGCCGCGGTCCTCGGCGTCGATCAGCTCGGCCGCGTTGACGGTGGCCGCCCGCAGCACATCCGCCGGATCCAGGCCGCGCGCCACGAGCGCGACGAGTTCGGCGGCGTTCTTGCCGTGCGGGATCGCCGGCGCGTCGGTGCCGACGGCGATCTTCACGCCGGCCTTGTAGGCGGCCAGCACCGAGTTGCGCGCCTTCGGATACATCTCCGCCGCTTTGGCTTTCAGCTTCGGGTCGGCCTTGGAGATGTCCATGTAGTCGGTGAGCCCGGTGGTCGGCACCAGCCAGGTGCCGCGCTCCACCATCAGGTCGATGGTGTCGTCCTCGATGAGGAAGCCGTGCTCGATGCAGTCGACGCCGCATTCGATGGCGTGGCGGACCGCGTCGGCGCCGTGCGTGTGCGCGGCCACCTTCATGCCGCGGCGGTGTGCCTCGTCGGTGATCGCGCGCAGCTCGTCGTCCGAATAGTGTTGCGCGCCGGGCGATCCGGTCAGCGACATGACGCCGCCGGAGACACAGATCTTGATCACCTCGGCGCCGTACTTGATCTGGTACCGCACCGCCTTGCGCACCTCGTCCACGCCGTTGGCGATGCCCTCTTCCAGGGTCAGGTGCAGCACGTCGGGGGCGAATGCGGAGAACATGGTGGGATCCAGGTGCCCGCCCAGCGGGGTGATCGCGTGGCCGGCGGGCACGATGCGCGGCCCGTCGATCCAGCCCTGGTCGATCGCCTTGCCCAGCGCGACGTCCAGCAGATACCCGCCGGTCTTCACGAACAGGCCGAGGTTGCGGACGGTGGTGAACCCGGCCCGCAGCGTGCGGCGGGCATTGCCCACCGCACGCAGCATTCGCAGGGCCGGGTCATCGGTGACACTGGAGGACAGGCCGGTCTCGCCGCGGCCGCCCATCAGGAGGTTGACCTCCATGTCCATCAGGCCGGGCAGCAGTATCTGGTCACCGAGATCCAGAACCTCGTCGCCCTCCCCTGCTGTTCCGCCGACTCCGACGATCGTTTCACCTTCGATACGCACAATGCCTGGCCGCACGATTTCGCCGGTGACGACGTCGAGCAGGCCGGCCGCCTTCAGTGTCAGCATGATTCAAACCACCGGCTCCTGAATGCAATCGAGGTACGCGGCGCCGGAATCGGGCACCCGCGCCTGCTTCCACACCTCCACCGGGAACGACACCATCACCAGCGACTGCAACAGGTGGAACAGGTAGCGCTGCGGGTCGGGCAGATCGCTCCAGTCGAAGGTCTCGATGTGGTCCAGCGCGGGCTGCAAGCGCGGGAACACCGTGTCGTACAGGTCCTGCATCTCCTCCATCGAGGAGGCCAGCCGCTTGGCGTAGCGCTCCGGCTCGGTGGCCAGGATCCACTCCTCGAACCGCTGGAGGTCAGCGAAATCGGCAGGGAGGGTTTTGATTTCGGTGTTCGTCATGATCAGTTCGCCTTTCCGTTGCCGTTGGCGCGATGGTCGGCAACGATCTTCTGGACGTGGGTGTGCAGGTGGCGCAGCAGGACTTCCTGGTCGTTGAGCGGGAACTCCTTGATGGCCCGGGTCTCGAGCATCTTCTGGGTGGCCTCCAGGGTGTTGGCGTCCTGCAACGCGTACTCCTTGAAGGTGACCGCTGCGAGCTCCTGGCCCAGCCGCTGCCGCGCGTTCTTGGCCGGCACGAAGTACAGGCTGGCCTCGAAGGTGTGGCTGCTCACCGAGGTCGGCCAGTAGTGGTAGGTCAGGAACCAGCCCGGCGCCCAGAACAGCAGCGACATGTTCGGGAAGATCTCGAACTCGTCGATGCCCCAGGCCCGGTGGCGGGCCGGGTTGAGGCCCTCGGGCAGCTCGTCCAGGCCGTCGATGTCGGGGCGGTCCCACGGGCCGAACAGGCCCGAGCGCAGCTCCCGCTCGATCGGCTTGACCATGCTGGGATCCTTCGGCGGGGCCATGCCGCCCCAGGAGGACACCATGGAGTGCGGCGCGGCGACCTCGTAGTGCAGCGCCTCGAAACCGGTGCCGATCAGCTTGTCGGCCTCGTCCTTGACCGCCTGCTTCTGGTGCAGCACCGGTGCGTGGTAGAACTCGGCGAACGCGTCGATGAACAGCTTCCAGTTGGCGCCGATCTCGGCCTTGTAGCTGTAGACCTCGGTCATCTCGTGGAAGGGGTAGCCCTCCACACCCTTCAGGAAGGGGCCGAGGTACTCCTCGAGCGGCTTCGCGTTGTCGTCGAGGTTGACGAAGATGAAGCCCTGCCACACCTCGCAGCGCAGGCCCTTGAGGCCGTACTGCCCCTTGTCGAGGTCGAAGAACTCCTTCTCCTGCTGGACGAAGGTCAGCTCACCCTCGAGGCTGTAGCGCCAGGCGTGGTACTTGCAGGTGAACTGGCGGCAGACGCCCTGCACTTCCTCGTTGGGGTAGTCGTTCCACACCAGCTTGTTGCCGCGGTGCCGGCAGATGTTGTAGAACGCCCGCACCTCCTTCTCGGAATCGCGGACGATCACGATCGAGGTGTTGAGGAACGGCAGTTCCTTGGTGAAGTAGCTGCCCACCCGCGGGAGCTTGTTGACCCGGCCGACGTTGAGCCACGACTTGCGGAAGATCGCGGCCTTCTCGTCCTCGTAGAAGGCGGGATCGATCGAGTCGGTGAAATCGACGGGCCCGGTACCCAATTCGGGGTAGTTCGTGGTCCAGCTACCCGTAGCCGGCTTGGTGAAGTGTGCCATTACAGGGGATTCCCTCTCAGTGTTCGCTGGATACGCCGAAGGTGTTCAAGGCGATCGACAGCGTGATGTACCCGCCGACCGTGAAAACCAGGTCCATGCGTTGTTTTTCGTCGAGCCGCTCGCTGAGCGCGGCCCACGTCTCGTCGGAGAGTGTGGACTTCTCGTCGAGTTCGTCGACGGAGTCGAGGATCAGTTGCTCGAACGCGTCGGCGGCCTTGCCGTCGGCGACACCGGCGATGTCCTCCGCGGACAGGCCTGCCTCCGTACCGAACTGGCTGTGGTGGATCCATTCGTATGCGCAGTCGCGCCGGTGCGCGACCCGTAGGATCACCAGCTCCCGGATCCGCGGTGGCAGCGTCGACGTGAACAGCAGATGGACGCTGAAGCCGAGGAACTTCTCGGTCAGGTCCGGGTGCCACGCCAAGGGCGCCATCGCGGGCCCCGCGCCCTCGGGGTTACGGCGCGCTCGGGGCAGCAGGGCCTTGAACGCGTCGCGGGTCCGGTCGTCCCAGCGTTCGGCTGGCAGCGGTGGCAGGCGCATCCTTGTCCTCCTCTCGTGAGAATCGCATTCTCAAAAACTGATCTCTAGATTTCCATGGTCCTGCGTGTTAGTCAACAGAGCACCCCAGCGGGCCCGGATATCAGCGGCGCATCTTGCCGAAATCCCAGCTCACGACCCGGTCCGGGACCAGCCGCAGCCAGGCGTGCCGGCCGTCGTACTGGAAGCCGCGCCCGGGGGCGTACTTCGCCGCGAACAACTGCTCGGGCGTCTCGAGCTGCGGATTCGGCTCGCCGGTCCGTGGCGTCTCGCCGACGATCTCGGCGCTGCCGCGCAGCTCCACCCCGCGCAGCACCAGGAAGTCGGTGCCACCGTCGTCGACGATCGCCGACAGTCGCGGATCCCGGCCGAGATCGGTCCAGCGCTGGCTGCGGACCAGCGAATTCAGCCACAGCGCGGTCCCGTCCCAGACGAACCACAGGGCGCTGGTGTGCGGGTGGCCGCCGGGTCCGAGGGTGGCGATCCGCACCAGCGGCGCCGCGCCGAGGAACTCGTCCCGTTCCTCGGCGGTCATCGCGAGGGCCTGGCCCCGTCGCTGTCCGGTCATTTGATCTCCCGAAAGCCAACATGTTGATTCTCCATTTCTGAGAAGATAGTTTTCTGACAGCGAGAGCACCATGGCTCGCGCTGCTCGAAACAGGGCAGTGGAGACCGGAGACGGTCCCCTTCGAGGAGGAAACTGGTGAAACCGAGTCGCATACTCGTCGCGCTGACGGCGGTGGCATTGCTCGCGGCAGCGGGCTGTAGCCGTAGTGGCAGCAGTGGTGAGGAGAGTTCGGCCAGCGGCGGCGGCAACAGCAGCAGCTCCGCGTCGGCCGACTTCGGTGACCTCGAGAGCGTCTGCCACAGCGGCAAGGCGTCCAGCGCCCCCGCCCAGGGGGTGACCGCAGGAGAGATCAAGGTCGGTGTGTTCACCGATATGGGATTCACCAAGAATCCCGAGCTGGTCGACGCCGCCAAGGTGTTCACCTCGTGGTGCAACGACAACGGCGGTATCAACGGCCGCAAGATCACCTACAACATGCGCGACGCGAAGCTCATGGAGGTCCGGCAGCGCATGCTGGAGTCCTGCCGTGACGATTTCGCCCTCGTCGGCGGCAGCGCCGCTCTCGACGGGCTCGGCGTCAAGGACCGGCTGTCGTGCCTGCTGCCCGATTTCCCGGCGCAGGTCGACCAGATCGCCAACGCCGGATCCGACCTCCAGGTCGGCGGCGGCGTCACCGCGGGCGGCAAGTACGACCCCTACACCGGCTTCCACCAGTGGCTGTTCAAGGACGCCTACCCGGCCTCGGCCGCGGCGATCGGCCTGATCAACGGTGACTCCCCGGTCACCAAGGTGATGGGCACCGCCTACGAGGAGGCGCTGCCCGCGCAGGGCGCCACCATCGTCTACGACGACCTGTACCCGGCCGCCGGCGTGTCCGACTGGACCCCGTACGCGCAGTCCATCAAGAGCAAGGGCGTCAAGGGCCTGATCTTCCTGGGCGACTTCCGCAGCCTGGCCAAGCTCGAGGACGTGCTCACCGGCATGGACTACAAGCTGGACTGGATCGACACCAACTCCAACGCGTACAACTCCCAGTTCATCCAGCTGGCGGGCAGTTCGCTTGCCGCGCAGCACAACTACGCGGACATCAGCGGCACCGCGCCGCTGGAGTCGAACCTGCCCGCGATGAAGCAGCTCAAGGATCTGTTCGCCAAATACGCACCGGGCGAGGACATGACCTACCCCGCGGTGCGCGCCTTCGGCCAGTGGCTGCTGTTCGCCAAGTCCGCCGCGAGCTGTGGAGACTCGCTGACCCGCAAGTGCCTGTACGACGCCGGCAAGGGCGAAACCGCCTGGACCGCGGGCGGTCTGGAGGCCCCGACGAACCTGTCGGACGCCAACTTCATCCAGAAGTGCTTCAACGCCGAGCAGGCCACCCCGCAGGGCTGGACCACCCCGGACTTCAAGCCGGACAACGGGCCGTACCGCTGCAATGTCGATCCGTACGTCTACAAGACGCCCGGCGGCAAGCCGTTGACCCTGGCCGATGCCGGCAAGAGTCTGAGCGATCTGAAATAAATGGACAAGTTCCTCGCCTTCGGGATCGTCGGGCTCAGTACCGCGGCGATCTATGCGGTCATCGGTAGTGGCCTGGTGGTCACCTACACGACGACCGGCGTGTTCAATTTCGCGCACGGGGCGGCGGGCATGATGTCGGCATTCGTGTACTGGCAGCTCACCATCGGGTGGGGCGTGCCGGTACCGGTGGCCGTGGTGCTGGTGCTCGTGGTGTTCGCACCCCTTTTCGGGTTGCTGTTCGCCCGGGCACTGGCGCCGACCCAGGGATTGGGTGACGCGGAGAAATTAGTGATGACGGTGGCCCTGTTGTCGGGGCTCATCATCGTCGCCCGCTGGATCTGGAATCCGAACGTGTCCCGGACGCTGCCGAAGTTCTTCGCCGGCGAGCGTCCGATCCACCTCGGTCCGGTCACCATCACCTGGCATCAGGCCCTCACCATGCTGGTCGCGGTCGCGGTCGCGGCCGGCCTGCGAATCCTGCTGTACCGCACCAGAACCGGTGCGGAGATGCGCGCCACCGTGGACGACCGGGCGCTGGTGGGACTCACCGGCGCCGATCCGCAGCGCGCCAACAAGGTCGCGTGGATCCTCGGCATCGAGCTGGCCTCCCTCGGCGGCATCCTGATCGCGCCCACGGTCGCGCTGGACGCCTCGCAACTGTCGCTGCTGATCGTCAGCGCCTACACCGCGGCGATCTTCGGCCGGTTGTCCAACCTGCCGATGACCTTCCTCGGTGCGATCGTGGTCGGCTGCCTGGAGAGTTACCTCGCCGGCTATCTGCCGCAGAACGAGTATCTGCCCGGACTGCGGCTGGCCGCACCCGCGCTGCTGCTGTTCCTGGCGTTGCTGCTGTTCCCGCACGGCCGCCTGCGCGGCCGGGACCGGAAGCTCAGCCCGGTGCCGTTGCCGACCATCACCGGCTCTACGGTGTTCGGCGTGATCGTCGTGCTGGTCGGCGTCATGCTGGCCACCATGCTCGGCGAAGCGAATCTGATCACCTACGGGCAGATGTTCGCCTTCGCGATCATCGCGCTGTCGTACATCCCACTGGCCGGGTTCGCCGGCCAGATCTCGTTGTGCCAGTTGAGTATCGCGGGTATCGGCGCCATCGCCTACGCACACCTCGCCGGGCACGGGCAGTGGTGGGGTGTGTTCGCGGCGATGGCGGTCTCCGGCATCGTGGGCGCGCTGATCGCGATTCCGGCGCTGCGGCTGTCCGGGGTGTATCTGGCCTTGGCGACAACGGCTTTCGCCGTCGTGCTGGACCGCTGGATCTTCACGCTGCCGGAATTCCACCTGTTCGGGCTGAAGATCACGCTGTTCGATCAGGGCTCGGTGGAACTGGCCGGGCCGCACCTGTTCGGCCTGCATCTGGACAGCACCGCGCAGATCACCGTGTTCGCCTCGATCTGCCTGGCACTGGCCACCTTCGCGGTGGCGATGCTGCGGCGCAGCCGGTTCGGCCGGCGGCTGATCGCGTTGCGCGACAGCGAATCCGCCTACGCCACCCTCGGCGGTAATCTGCTGCTGGCGAAGGTGGCGGTGTTCGCGCTGTCGGCGGCCATCGCCGGGCTCGGCGGCGCGCTGTACGGGATGCAACTGCGGTCGGTGACCGCGGATCAGTTCAATCTCGTTGCGGGACTGCCGATCTTCCTGATCGTGGTGATCGGCGGCCTGGGCGCGGTGGGCAGCGGATTCTTCACCGGCGTCACCTTCGCCGGTCCGCTGAACGTGATCCCGGTGCTGTGGCCGTCGCTGACCAACCTGGCACAGGTGCTGCCCTCGGCCGGTGGCGCCTTCTTCGCCGGCGGCGCCCTCGGCGAGGGCGCGGTGGCCGGCATGCGCCAGAGTTTCGTGCCGGTGCTGCGGGACCGGTTCGCCGGTCCGCTGCTGATCATCGGCCCGATCGTGCTGTGGGTCCTGCGGTTGAACGACATCATCAACGGCTGGCTGTTCACCCTCGGCGCGGTGATCGTCGCCGTGGCCGCCCGGCTCTGGACGCGGGCGCGGCAGCCGAAACCCGAAGCGGAGCCGGAGGTTCCGGTCGAATGGTGGGGTATCCGCCGTCCGTGGCGGGCCGAGGACGAGGAGGTGCTCGACCGTGCCGTCACTGCTCGAAGTTGAGAACGTCACCGTCACCTTCGGTGGTCACAAGGCGCTCGACAGTGCCGGGCTGCGTGCCGAACGCGGCCACGTCACCGGCCTGATCGGTCCCAACGGGGCCGGCAAGAGCACCCTGTTCGACGTGATCTCCGGCCTGCGCCGGCCCACCGCGGGGCGGGTCGCCATCGACGGCCGCGACGTCACCCGGCTGGGACCCGCGCGCCGGGCCCGGCACGGGCTGGCCCGCACCTTCCAGCGACTGGAACTGTTCGGGCGCTTGAGCGTTCGCGACAACCTCCTGGTCGCCGCGGAGCTCGGGCCGCATCGGCGGCACGCGCACCGCACCGTCGGCGAGATCATCGACAAGCTCGGCCTGCATCACGTCGCGGACTCGTCGGCGGACGCGCTGCCGACGGGCACCGGCCGGCTGGTCGAGGTGGCGCGGGCGATGGCCGTGCGGCCGTCGCTGGTGCTGCTGGACGAACCCGCCGCGGGCCAGGACCACACCGAGACCGAGAAGTTCGCGGCGCTGCTGCGGTCACTGGCCGAGGACGGCGCCGCGGTGCTGCTCGTCGAACACGACATGGGACTGGTGATGAACGTCTGCGATCAGGTGTTCGTGCTGGATCTGGGCAAGATCATCGCCTCGGGCCCGCCCGAGGTGATCCGCCGCGATCAAGCCGTGCTGTCGGCCTATCTGGGGGACGCATGACACTGTTCCAAACCAACGGATTCCCCACCGAGCGGTTGCCCGTGGTGACGGCACCGGCCGCACCCGCGCTGCTGGAACTGCACGAGGTACGCGCCGCCTACGACGCGATCACCGTGCTGCACGGCGTCGACCTCTCGGTCGCCGCCGGGCAGGTGGTGGCGTTGCTCGGCCCCAACGGCGCGGGCAAGACCACCACCTTGCAGGTGGCCGCGGGCGTCCATCCGGTGAGCGGCGGCCGGCTGTCGCTGGGCGGCCGGGACATCACCGGCGCCGACCCGAAGGATCTCGCGCGCGCCGGCGTGTGCCTGATCCCCGAGGGCCGCGGGGTGTTCCCGAACCTCAGCGTCCGGGACAACCTGCTGATGATGACCTTCACCGGTCGCTCCAAGGCCGAGATCGAGGACATCGCGTTCACCCGCTTCCCGATCCTCGGCAAACGCGCCCACCAGCTCGCCGGCACCATGTCGGGCGGCGAGCAGCAGATGCTGGCGCTCGCGCGCGGGCTGGCCACCGATCCGGCCGTGCTCATGCTGGACGAACTGTCCATGGGCCTGGCCCCGCTGATCGTGGGTCAGCTCTACGAACAGGTCGCCGAGATCGCCCGCCAGGGCGTCGCGGTGCTGGTCGTGGAGCAGTTCGCCGCCGCGGTGCTCGACATCGCCGACCACGCTGCCGTGCTGGTGCGCGGCCGCATCGAGAAGCAGGGTCACCCCGACAGCCTGCGCCACGAACTCGCCGCCCTCTATCTAGGAAGCTCGAAATGACCGAAGCACGCGCGGACCGTTTCGTCCGTGAACTCGCGGAGCTGAAGATCGCCGACCCCGCCGCGGGCCGGTCGCAGCTGTGGCTGCGGCTGGGCACCGTCCTGCTGGTGCTGGGCCCGGTGCTGGCCGTGGCCGCCTACCTCATGTCGCACAGCACCCGCGATCCGCTGGTGCAGCGCGACGCCATCACCCTGGTCGGCGGCGCGATCGTGCTGGCCGTGGTGGGAGCGGCGCTGTTCCTGCGCTATTCCCTGACCGGATTCCTGCGCTTCTGGCTGGCACGGCAGTCCTTCGATCTCGCGATGTTCGCGGATCATCTCAACCACAAGGAGGTTGACAATGACGGCAGTTTCACTGCGTCCCGGTGAGCAACTGGCGAGCACAGTGTGCACCACCCGCGTGGTGGTCGTGCGCGCGCCCGCCGGCGCCGCGCTCGACATCAGTTGCGGCGGAGCGCCGATGGAGTCCGCGGCCGGAAAGCCCGCGCCCGCCAAGGTCGGTGCGGCCGAGGCGGTCACGCTGGTCGGCAAGCGGTACGTCGACGCCGACGAGACCGTCGAGTTGCTGTGCACCAACTCCGGCACCGGCGAACTCGCCCTCGGCGGAGTGGCGTTGACGCTGAAGGCCGCGAAGGCGTTGCCCGCGTCCGACTGACGGACGGGGCGACACGGGTACCACCGCGGGTGCGGTGCATGCAGATCGCCGGTGCGGGCGTCCGGGACCGCGCCCGCACCGGCGATCGGCCCGACGACAGTGACCGCCGCGAGGGCGGCCGCGAATACAGAGGTTGGTGAATGTGGCCGAAGGCATGAATTTCGAGCTGAGTGAGGATCAGCAGCTCATCCGGAAATCCGTCGCCGAATTGTGCAAGCGGTTCGACGACCAGTACTGGATGGAAAAGGACCTCGCGCACGAGTTCCCGACCGAATTCTACGAGGCGATGGCCAAGGGCGGCTGGCTGGGCATCGCCATTCCGGAGGAATACGGCGGGCACGGGCTGGGCATCACGGAGGCGACGATCCTGGCCGAGGAGGTGGCGCGCTCCGGCGGCGGCATGAACGCCGCGACGGCGATCCACCTGTCGATCTTCGGCCTGCATCCGGTGGTGGTGCACGGTTCCGAGGAGCTCAAGCGGCGGGTGCTGCCGCGGGTGGCCGCCGGTGACCTGCACGTCTGCTTCGGCGTCACCGAACCCGGTGCGGGCCTGGACACCTCGCGGATCAGCACCTTCGCCCGCCGCGAAGGCGACGAGTACGTGGTCAACGGCCGCAAGGTGTGGATCTCCAAGGCGCAGGAGTCGGAGAAGATCCTGCTGCTGACCCGCACCCAGAGCTACGACTCGGTCGAGAAGAAGACCGACGGCATGACCCTGTTCCTCACCGATCTGGATCGCGACAAGGTCGACATCCGCCCGATCAAGAAGATGGGCCGCAACGCCGTCACCTCGAACGAGCTGTTCATCGACGGGTTGCGCATCCCGGTCGAGGACCGCGTCGGCGAGGAGGGCAAGGGCTTCAAATACATTCTCGACGGCCTCAATCCGGAACGGATGATGATCGCCGCGGAAGCGCTCGGCATCGGCCGGGTGGCGCTGGATCGCGCCGTGCGTTACGCGAACGAACGCGTCGTCTTCGACCGTCCGATCGGCATGAATCAGGCTATCCAATTCCCCCTGGCGGATTCGCTGGCGCGATTGGACGCGGCCGAGCTGATTCTGCGGAAGGCGACATGGCTCTACGATAACGGAAAGCCCAGTGGCCGTGAGGCGAATACGGCGAAATATCTGTGCGCGGATGCCGGATTCACCGCCGCCGACCGGGCGCTGCAAACCCACGGCGGTATGGGTTATGCCGAGGAGTACAACGTGGCCCGGTATTTCCGGGAGGTCCGGGTGATGAAGATCGCGCCGGTCAGCCAGGAGATGATCCTGAACTATCTGGGTTCGCACGTACTGGGGATGCCCCGCAGTTACTGAACCCGGCCGGGCGGCGCGCCGCCGCCGCCCGGATGAGCCACGAGGAAGCAGGAGTACAGGTATGGGCCGCAACGACTCTCGCGCCGGTCGGGTGCCACGATGACCGCCGCGTCGCCGCAGGGCGGCGGGCTGCTGGCGGGTATCACCGTGGTGGCGCTGGAACAGGCGGTCTCCGCGCCGATGTGCACCCGGGTGCTGGGCGATTTCGGCGCCCGGGTGATCAAGGTGGAGAACCCGTCCGGTGGTGACTTCGCCCGCTGGTACGACGACGTCGTCGCCGGGCAGGCCGCGCACTTCGTGTGGTGCAACCGCGGCAAGGAGTCGGTCACCCTCGACCTGAAATCGCCTGCGGGCGTGCAACTCCTGCACAAGCTGCTGGACCGGGCCGACGTGCTGGTGTCGAATCTGGCGCCCGGTGCGACGGCCCGGCTCGGCGTGGCCGCGCACCAGCTGGCGGACAGTCATCCCGATCTGATCGCCGTCGAGATCGACGGTTTCGGCGCCGGCGGCCCGCTGTCGCACAAGCGCGCCTACGACCTGCTGGTGCAGGCCGAATCCGGCGTGTGCTCGGTGACCGGTTTCCCGGGCGAGCCCGCCAAACCGGGGCCGCCGATGGCCGACGTCACCACGGGTCTGCATGCGGCGCTGTCGATCCTGGCGCTGCTGACCGCCCGTGAGCGCGGCCGCCCCGGCGGCGCGCAGGTCTCGCTGAGCCTGTTCGACACCATGGCCGACATGATGGGGTACCACCTCACCTACACCCGGCACTCCGGTATCGAGCAGCAGCCGCTGGGCATGAGCTCCCCGGCCGTGGCCCCCTACGGCGCGTACCCCACCGCCGACGGGCAGACGGTGGTGCTCGGCACCACCAACGACCGGGAATGGCAGCGGCTGGCCCGCGAGATCCTGGGCCGCCCCGACCTCGCCGACGACGAGCGCTTCCGGACCAACCCCGACCGTTGCCGGCACCGTGAGGCGCTCGACGCCGAGATCGGATCCTGGTGCGCGCGGCACGATCTCGCGCACATCCAGAAGACCGCCGACGACGCGGGCATCGGCAACTCCCGCTACAACACCCCCGCCGAGGTGATCGCGCACCCGCAGTTGTCCGAGCGCGACCGCTGGCACGAGATCGACAGCCCCGGCGGCGCGATCCCGTCCCTGCTGCCCCCGCCGGTCATCGCGGGCTACACCCCGCCGATGGGCGCGGTCCCCGGGCTGGGCGAGCACACCGATGCCGTTCTCGCCGAATTCGGCCTGGACGCGGCACAAGTGGCCGACCTGCGGGAGCAGGGCGCGATCGGGCGGGAGTACCGGGCGTGACCGGGTCGGCCCTGCTGATCACCGATCGCGACGGCGTGCGGACGCTGACGCTGAACCGACCGGCCCGCAAGAACGCGATCGACCGGCCGCTGTGGCTGACGTTGCGCGACACGCTCACCGAGACCGGCACCGATCCGTCGATCCGCGCGCTGGTGGTCACCGGCGCCGGGGGCGCGTTCTGCTCCGGCTCGGATCTGGCCGCCGGGGACGACACGCACCCGATGTACAAGGTGCGCTTGATGAACGAGGTGGCGCTGCTGCTGCACGAGCTGCCACTGCCGACCGTCGCGAAGGTGACCGGGGTGGCCGTCGGTGCGGGCTGGAATCTGGCGCTCGGCTGCGATCTGGTCGTCGCGACCCCGGAATCCAGCTTCTCCCAGATCTTCGCCAAGCGCGGCCTGTCGCTGGATTTCGGCGGCTCCTGGCTGCTGCCCAAGCTGATCGGCCTGCAACAGGCGAAACGCCTTGCGCTGCTGGCGGAGACGATCGACGCCGCCGAGGCGCACGCGCTGAACCTGGTGACCTGGGTGGTGCCGCAGCCCGAGATCGACGGCTTCGTCGACGATCTCACCGACCGGCTGGCCGCCGGTCCGCCGATCGCGCTGGCGCAGACCAAGGCCCTGCTCAACGAGGGCGGCGACCGCACCCTGCGCGAGGCGCTGGCCGGCGAACAGCGTGCGCAGGCCATGAATTTCGGCACCGCCGACGCGACCGAGGCGTACGCGGCATTCGCCGCGAAGCGCACGCCGACCTACACGGGCCGCTGGGCCGCCCCGCGGCCTTCGGTGAACAAGTGAACCCGGGCAGCCGGTGCACCGCGGCGGGCCGCGAGTGGGGCACCGCGGCGGGCCGCGAGTGGGGCACCGCGGCGGGCCGCGAGTGGAGCACCGCGGCGGGCCGCGAGTGGGGCACCGCGGCGGTACAGACAGTTCCGGTCGCGAGGGCGATCCGGCGAAACACACGGCAGAGTGAGGGAAGTACATGCGGGAAGTAGTGATAGTCGAGGCCGTGCGCACCCCCGTCGGCAAGCGCAACGGCGGCCTGTCCTCGGTGCATCCGGCGGATCTGTCCGCGATCGTGCTGAACGCGCTGGTCGAGCGGACCGGGATCGATCCGGTGATCGTGGACGACGTGATCTGGGGCTGTGTCTCGGGTGTCGGTGACCAGTCCAGCAATATCGGCCGCTACTCGGTGCTGGCCGCGGGCTGGCCGGAGAGCGTGCCCGCCACCACGGTCAACCGCGCCTGCGGATCCAGCCAGCAGGCGCTGGATTTCGCGGTGCAGGCGGTGATGTCCGGCCAGCAGGACGTGGTGGTCGCCGGCGGTGTCGAGTCGATGAGCCGGGTGCCGCTGGGCGCGGCCCGGGGCACCGGCATGCCCTACGGCCCGAAAGCGTTGGCCCGCTACAACACTGTCGAATTCAACCAGGGCATCGGCGCGGAGCTGATCGCGCAGAAGTGGGGCTTCGACCGCGCGGCAGTCGACGAATACTCGGTGCGCTCACACGAACTGGCCGCCGCCGCCCAGGACGCGGGCGCCTTCGAAGCCCAGATCGTCCCGGTACCCACCGAATCCGGCGTGATCACCGCCGACGAGGGCATCCGCCGCGGCACCACCGCCGAGAAGCTCGCCAACCTGAAGCCCTCCTTCCGCGAGGACGGCGTCCTGCACGCGGGCAACTCCTCGCAGATCTCCGACGGCGCGGCCGCCCTGCTGGTCACCACCCCGGAACTCGCCCAGACCCTGGGCCTGGCCCCGATCGTCCGCTACCGCGGCGGCGCGGTGGCCGGTTCCGACCCGGTCATGATGCTCACCGGCCCGATCCCCGCGACCGAGAAGGTGCTGCGCAAGACCGGCCTGTCCATCGACGAGATCGGCGCCTTCGAGGTGAACGAGGCGTTCGCGCCGGTGCCGCTGGCCTGGCTGGCCGAGACCGGCGCCGATCCGGCGCGCACCAACCCGCTCGGCGGCGCCATCGCCCTGGGCCACCCGCTCGGCGGCTCGGGTGCGGTGCTGATGACCCGCCTGATCAACCACCTGCGGGACAACGACATTCGCTACGGCTTGCAGACCATGTGCGAGGGCGGCGGCACCGCCAACGCCACCATCGTCGAACTCGTTGCCTAGGAGGTATTTTCGTGCGCCGCGATATTTTCACCGAAGACCACGACGCCTTCCGCCAACTGGCGCGGGAGTTCATCGAGAAGGAGGTCGTCCCGCACTATCCGGAGTGGGAGAAGGCCGGCCGGATGCCCCGTGAGGTGTTCGAGAAGCTCGGCGCGCTGGGCCTGCTCGGCACCGCCATCCCCGAGCAGTACGGCGGCGCCGGTGACCGGGACTACCGCTACAACATGGTGTTGCAGGAGGAGGCGTACCGCGCTCAGGTCACGCTGAGCACCGTCCGCACCCAGATCGACGTCATCCTGCCGTATTTCCTGGAATACGCGAATGCCGAACAGCGCGACCGCTGGTTCCCCGGCCTGGCCGACGGCACCCTGCTCACCGCGATCGGCATGACCGAACCGGGCACCGGCTCGGATCTGGCCGGGATGCGCACCACCGCGGTCCGCGACGGCGACGAGTACGTCATCAACGGCGGTAAGACCTTCATCACCGGTGGTCTGCTCGCCGATCTGGTGATCGTCGCCGCCCGCACCTCCACCGATCCGGACAACCGCCGCGCGGGCCTCACCCTGATCGTGGTCGAGAGCGGCCGCCCCGGTTTCACCAAGGGCCGCATCCTCGACAAGATGGGCTGCAAGGTCCAGGACACCGTCGAACTGCACTTCGACAACGTCCGGGTCCCGGTCACCAACCGCCTCGGCGAGGAGGGCGCCGCCTTCTCCTACCTCGGCCACAATCTGGCCCAGGAACGCATCACCGTGGCAACGGGTTCGGTCGCGCAGGCGCACGCCGCCATCGCCGCGACCATCGATTACGTCAAGGAACGCAAGGTGTTCGGCCAAGCCGTCGCCGGGTTCCAGAACACGAAGTTCGAACTGGCCGCCATGTCCGCGGAAGTCGAAGCGGCGCAGGCGATGCTGGATCGCGCGGTGCTGGAACTGGTGGAGAACCGGCTGTCGGCCCCCGACGCGGCGCGCACCAAACTGTTCTGCACCGAGGTGCAGGCCCGGGTGGTCGACCGCTGCCTGCAACTGTTCGGCGGCTACGGCTACATGATGGAATACCCCATCGCCCGCCTCTACACCGACGCCCGGGTGGCCCGCATCTACGCCGGGACCAGCGAGGTGATGAAGACCATCATCGCCAAGGATCTCGGCCTGCGCTGACGAGAGGCTGTTTCCCGCTTCGGGAAACAGCCTCCGGTCACGGCCTCGAATCAGGGCTTCCGCCGACACCCTGCAGCCGCAGGCACGAATCCGATTCCACGGTCGACGGCGCCAGGATCAGTTCCTCGAGTTGCCGCACGATGGCTCGCGGAGATACGGGCAACGGCCGGGTGAACACGCTCAGCAGCGTGTCCACCGACTGTCCGACGGTGAATTCCAGCCCGGCGGCACGCCGGAACGCGTCGGGCAGGGGACCGCTGTCGATCGCCGCACGGATACCCCAGGCCAGTGCCTCGGCATTGTCCGGTGCAATGAGAACCACTCCGCCGCAGTCTGTTTCCGGCAGCCCGCCGTCGTCGGAGGCGACCACCCGGCAACCCGAATGCTGGGCCTCGATCGAGACGATGCCGAAGGTTTCGTGCCAGTATTGGCTGTTGGAAGGCATCACCACGATATCGTGCGCGGTCATCAGGCCCGCCATGCTCTCCGCGGTCTTCCGTGTCGGGACGACCGAGATCGCCGGATGCTCGGCCAGCAATCGTTCGATGATCTTTCCCTGCGGCTTGTCCACGCCTGCCGTGGTAGCCGTGAACGTGAGTTCCGGATCCTGCTCGATGATGTCGATGTGCAGGGTCTCCAACAGCGTGTAGACGCCCTTCTCCGGGCTCAGCCTGCCCGCGAACAACACGCGGGTCCTGCCGGTGTCGTTGGTCTCCCGCACCTGCGTCGCGAAACATGGCTCGGCGAACGGGTAGACGACACTGATGGTGGAGATGTCGACGTCCAGATAGGCCGACCACAGCTGCGCGGCGTACCGGCTGGTGACTATCAGCGCCCGATCCCTGGTTCCGTCGACTGCGAACGCTCGGTGCCGTTCCCGGATGGGCGGCGGGTTGTGCAGGATGAGAAAGGCCGGTTGCCTCGTCGCGACATCATGCGGTTCGTTGACGAAAACGACGGTGCCGTCCAGCTCGGCGACTTCGGTGAGCGCCGACAGCGCGCGGAACGGGACATCGGGGAACTCGTGCCTGCCATCCTCGATCCCGAGGCCGACTGTGACCACCTGTGCGGGTTCACCGCGCCGATTCAGTTCCCGGACGTGTCCGACGGTGTAGTTTTCCGAGCCGCCGGTGCCTGCGGGCAGCGGATTCCCCGGAGACCAGATGAACGATATCAAGTTCTGCAGCCTTACTTTTGTCGCGACGATCGGGTCCAGCGGTGGTGATTCGGTGATCGGATGGGCCTGCCCGGAATAGAGGTGGGTTATCACTGTATGCCTACAGTGTAGATCTTCGATGTTGACACTGCGGAGCGGGGCCGGTGAGGCACAAACGTCGTCCCCGGTCCGGGTCCCGCGTCCCGTTCGTCGCAGGTGACGATCCGAACCGGCTTCTCGCGGCGTCGTATGTGCAACACTGCATTCCACTGGCAACAGGTGAGACGACAGCGGCGGGGCGATGGCGGACGACAAGAGTGCACGGGCAGGCGGGCGGGTCATCCCGCTGCGTCGCAGCGGGCGGCCGCCGACCTCGAGGCTGGTCCGGGATGTGAAGGTGGCCTCCGTGCCGGTCGCCTATTCCGCCCGGCGGCTGGCCGGGGTCGGTCGCCGGCTGGCCGGGCGGTCGCGGGAGGAGATCGGCCGGGACATCCGGTTGCGCACGGCCGAGCATCTGGTGGCGGTGCTGGGGGAGTTGAAGGGGTGCGCCGCCAAGGTCGGCCAGCTGGCCGGAATCTATTGCACGGCACTGCCGTTCGGGTGGGGTTCGATCGTCGGCGCGGAGTTCGCGGAACTGGGCGCCGCGATGCTGGCCCGGTTGCAGGATTCGGTGCCGCCGATGCTGCCAGGCCTGGTGCATCAGGTGCTGGCCGCGAACCTGGGGCCGGACTGGCGCGACAGCTTCCGGGACTTCGAGGATCGGCCCGCGGCCGCGGCCTCGCTGGGTCAGGTGCACCGGGCGGTCTGGCACGACGGCCGCCCGGTCGCGGTGAAGATCATGTACCCGGGGATCCGGGCGGCGGTGCACGCGGATCTCCAGCGGCTGCGCAGCCTGTCCGGCGTACTCTCGGCGGTACTGCCCGGCGCCGATGTCGCGGCCGTGATCGAGACCGTATCTACTTGTGTGCGTGAGGAACTGGACTATCGTCAGGAGGCCGCCAATCAGCAGGCCTGCGCCACGGCGTTCGCGGGCGATCCGGATTTCGTGGTGCCCGCGGTGCTGACCTGCACCGACGACGTGATCGTCGGGGACTGGGTGGACGGCACCCCGATCACCCGGTGGCAGGCCACCGTGGATCCGGGCGAGTACGGCCGGGTCGGCTTCCTGGTGCTGCGGTTCGTCACGGCCGCGCATCGCCGAACCGGCTTGCTGTACAGCGATATTCATCCCGGGAACCTGCTGGTCCTGCCGGACGGGCGGCTGGGTGTGGTCGATTTCGGTGCGTGCGGGGCCTTTCCGCCCGGATTCGCGCAACTGCTCGGTGACATCGCCGACGCACTGCTGAACGAGCCGCCCGCAGATCTGGAGACGGTATTGCTGAGGCACGGATTCCTCGCTCCGGCAGCCGATTTCGATGCCGACGGCTTGGCGGCGGTCGCTGCGCCGTTCCTGGAGGTGCTGGGGTACGACGAATTCCGGCTGTCGCCGCACTGGCTGCGCGAGCAGGTGGACGCGATCACCGCCGTGCGGGTCTCGAACGTGTTCCGGCAGATGACATTACCGCCGGACCTGACCGTGGTGGCCCGGGCGGTGCTCACGGCGATGGGCACGATGTGCCGGCTGGGTGCGACCGGTCCGATCCGTGGTGAATTCCTGTCCTGGTGGCCGGATCTGGCACAGGCGGTGCACCGGCACGAACAGCGGCCGCGGGCGGCGGCCGAGCATGCCGACTTGGTGGAGGGGTGAAATCGTAGTGCGAGACGAGACGATCGTGGCTCGGATCGTGGATGTGCTGGCGCGGCGGGTGGTGGCCGGGACCTATTCTCCCGGCCGGCCCATGCCCTCGATCCGGCGGATCGCCGAGGAGTTCGAGGTCAATCGCGCGACCGCGCAACTGGTGCTGGGCCGGCTGGCGGCCGACGGGTTCGCCGACGCGCATCCCCGCCGCGGATTCATCGTGCGCGATGTGCGCGCCGAGGGCGGCATGGAGACCTATCGGCGGCTGTTCCGGCTGTCGATGGACGATCCGGACACGGTGACGGCGATGTTCACCGACCTCGTCGCCGAGGAGCAGGTGATCGTCCAGTACGCCCTGCTGTCCTACACCGACAGTCCCGGCCTGGTCGATGCCGCCGAACTCACCGCCGCGGTCGACGAACTGGAATCGCTGGCCCGCGGGGAGAATCCGGATCCGGTGGCGCTGCTGACCGCCGAACTGGGCCTGGTCCGGCGCTTGCTGACCGCGCTCGGCTACGGCATTCAGCGCGCCGTGCTCAACTCGATCGCGGACATGGTCCTCGGCGTGCCCGCGGCGGTGACGGCTTTCTACGCCGTCTCACCCGATGTGCACGTGCTGATCTGGCGGGCCCTGATCGCCGTGTGGGAGTCCGGATCCCAGCCCGGCGAATCGCAGGTGGCGCTGTTCACCGATCTACTCGGGATGTACCACGAACGGGTCGTTGTCCGGTTTGCCCAACTGCTCGGAACTGACTCAGACAGTTCACTCGGAAAGCGTGGTGCTGACGCGTCATCTGTTGCATGATGGCGCAGCAGGGATTTCGCGCCGGATGTCGAGGGAGTGAAATGGACAACCCAGTCTTCCACCAATGGCCCGGCCATCTGCTGACACCGACCCAGATGCACGCGGAGCTGAACAAGCGCCACGCGGACTGCACCCTCGAGCGGTGCGAGATGAAGCGCTACTGCTGGACGCTGCTGATCGATCTGGGCCACCCCGAGCCCACCTCCCGCGCCGCCGACTGCCTCGCCTGCCGGGCGATAGCGGCGTAATCTCCCGTGCGGCTACGGGTGCGGTCGTAGGCCGTCGACGAACATCCCCAGCAGCCGTTCGCGTTGCTCGCCGGATCCGGCGGTGACGGCGATGCCGCCCGCGACGGTCAGGATATCGGCGGCGTCGATGTCCGGGCGGACCGTGCCGGACTCCTGCGCGCGCCGCAACAGGCGCGCAGCCACCGTCCGGACCGAATCGCGCCACTGCGCGACGAGCGCGGAGGCGCTCCTGCCGTCGTCGCCGTCGAGGGCCTTGCTCAATTCCTGTTTGCTCGCGACATGGTCGGCGTACCGCAGCAGCCACTGCCGCAATCCGGCCAGTGGCGACCGATCCCGGGCCGACTCCTCGCCCGACCGCAGCAACTCGTCGATCTCGTCGGCGAACACCGCGACCAGCAGGTCGGTCCGGGTGGGGAAGTGCCGGTAGAGCGTGGCATTGGCGACGCCGGCGCGGCGCGCTATCCCGTCCAGGGACGCGCCGGGGCCCTGCTCCTCGAAGCTGGTGCGCGCCACGGCCACCAGGCGCTCGTAGGTGCGCCTGCCGTCGGCGCGCGGCCGTCGGCCGGTTCCCCGGCGCGATGCCTCGCGCCCGGGCTCGGGGTGCTGCGGCGGCTCCGGCCGCCTTGATTCCGGGGACATCCCCGCTTACGCTAGCAGAGGCATCAAGCGGGGATATCCCCGGATATTTTTCGGAGGCGCATCATGACGGATACGGACGTGACGACCAGCGATGACCGGGCTGACGAGAGCGCGCTGCGACGACTGGCGATCGGCTACGCGATCGGGGTGGACCAGCGCGATCGCGAGGGCCTGCTCGCGCTGTTCCACCCCGATGCCCGGCTGGAGATCCGGCGCGGATCGGCCGCCGGGGAGGTCGTGTCCGAGTTGCGGGGCCACGGGCAACTCGGCCTGATCCCGGATGCGATGGCGCAGTACCGCAGCACCTTCCATCTCGTCGGGAACACCAGCTACCGGATCACCGGGACGACGGCCGAGGGCGAGGTCTACTGCATCGCCCATCATCTGGTCGACGGGCCGGACGGCACGTCCGATCTCGCGCTCTACCTCCGATATCTCGACCACTACCGCCGGGATGCGGCCGGCGGCTGGCTCATCGAATCCCGGCAGGGCATCGTGCAGTGGTCCGAGCGACGTCCGGCGCAGCCGTGACCCGCACTCGGACCGACGGTCGTCGCCGCGCGGCCGATCACCCGTCGGCTGCGGTCCGGTGCAGGCCGACCTCGTTCAGCACCGCCGCCCAGTAGTCGGCTCGCACGGTGTCCCAGAGGTCGGCGTGCTCGGGATACCGCTCCCGCGCCGTCGCCAGGTCCGTGCCGTTCACCTGGAGGAATTGCGGGGCCGTGACATGCGGGTCGCGCGACGGCGCGATCGCCGCTTCGATGTACGGCTCGTTGCCACGCAGCAGCCACAGCGCGACTTTGCGGGAGCCAGCGGTGCGGCTGAGGCGGATATCGTTGTGCAGCAACGTTTCTATCGTCGCGCTGGTCGCGGGCGACGGCTGTTCGCTGGGCTCCCACTCGCGAAGCGCCCGCAGTACCGCCAGGCACAATTGCGTGGTCGGTGGCTCCGATTCCGGTGTCGTCTTCGTAAGCTGCCGGGAGAGAAAGGATGTCGTCCTGCGCGGCAGAGTCATGCTGCTTCCCAACCTGTTTCGGGCCGATGTGGGTGACGGGCGAAGTGCGGCCGGAGCGCCACGATGCGGTCGGTCCACAGCCGGTTCCGTTGGTGGATGCGGACCGGGCCCGGCGCCGTCGGCTGGCGGCGGGGTCCGATATCCATGGCATGCAGCGGCATTCGTTCCCGGCGGCGGTCGTCCCGAGGTCGGTGGCCGTCGGTGGTACGGCGGCCGCGGACGTCGGTGGCAATCGTGGCCGCAGCGGTGAGCGCGCTCATCTGATCCCCCATCGGTTGTTCGGCATTGTGATTCTTACTCTCGCGCCGCTGTGTTACGAGGGTTAGCGGCGCAGTGTTCACAAATGTTCACCATGGGGAAGGGTGGTTTGTTGGGAAGAATTGTCCTATTCATGGACCGACTGGACGGTATTCGCGCGTGGCGCAGCGATTCTCGCGAGCGCCGATGATCCGCGCCGACGGCCGGCGAGGGATTCCGGAAAGGCGGTGACGAGAACATAATTCGACCCGCATCAGCGCCGATATCGGATGGGGCAACCCGGTGGATATCGGATTGCTACCGAATTACCTTGTCAGGCAGCGGTATCCGGCCGACTCCCGGCGGTCCCGAGCACGACTGCGATGGTGCCGTCCGGTTCCCGGGTCGCGCGGTGGGAGCAGGCGGGCGGCCCGCCGGTGGTGTCGGCCCCGGTGCCGAGGTCGAAGCTGTGCCCGTGCAGGGGGCAGACCACCACGCCGGCGTCGAGCAGCCCGTCGGCCAGCGGCCCGCCGCGGTGCGGGCAGGCGGCGTCCAGCGCGCGCAGGCCGCCGTCCCGCAGCCGGAACACCGCGATCTGCCGTCCCTCGACCACGTAGGCCCGGCCCTCGCCCGGCGGGATGTCGTCGTGACTGCCGATGATGTGCTTGGTCATCGCATCGGCACCCGGGGGAGCGGGATCAGCGGCAGCGCGGGCCGGAACCGGGCCGCGGTGTGCTCGGCGGACGGGTCGCCCGGATGGGTCCACGGGTCGCGGTAGCCGTCCACCGACTTCTGCATCGCCGCATCCAGATCGGCGGCGATACCGTCCCGGTCGTCCACCACGACGGCGCGCACGGTCTCGATGCCGACCCGCGGCACCCAGCTGTAGGTGCGTTCCAGCCAGTTGGCGTTCTCGCGGTAGTACTGGAGGAATCGTCCGGCCAGCGTCACGACCTCGGCGGCGGTGCCGACGGTGGCCAGCAGGTCGCCCTTGCGGATGTGCGCCCCGGCGGCGCCGCCGACGTAGATCTCCCAGCGCCCGCCGTCGATGGCGACCACGCCGAGGTCCTTGCACAACGCCTCCGCGCAGTTGCGCGGGCAGCCGGTGACGGCGAGCTTCATCTTGGCCGGACTCGGGATGCCCTGGAAGCGCTGCTCCAGCGCGATCCCCAGCGCGGTGGAATCGCCGAGCCCGTACCGGCAGAAGTCGCTGCCGACACAGGTTTTCACCGTGCGGAAGCTCTTGCCGTAGGCGTAGCCGGAGGGCATGCCCAGATCCGCCCAGACCGCCGGCAGATCCTCCTTGCGGATGCCGAGCAGGTCGATGCGCTGCCCGCCGGTCAGTTTGATCATCGGGACCTGGTAGCGGTCGGCCACCTCGGCGATCCGGCGCAACTGGTCGGCGGTGGTGACGCCGCCCTGGATCTGCGGGACGACCGAGAAGGTGCCGTCGCGTTGGATATTGGCGTGCACGCGATCGTTGATGAACCGGGCGTCGGGCTCGTCCACGAAGTCCGCGCCCCACATCATGTGCAGCAGCGACGCCAGGCCCATCTTGGAATGCGCGTCCTCCTGCCCGTCCGGGGCCAGCGCGGCGAACACCGACGACACCGCATGCAGCCGCAGTTCCCGGATCAGCCGCATCAGTTCGGGTTTCGGATACGGGATGCCCGGCACGTACCACGACGCGGCCGGATCCTCCTCGACGGCGCCACCGGCGGCCCATTCGACGATCTGGGCGACCAGGGTCTTGCACGAACCACAGCCCTTACCGGCGCGGGTCGCGGCCATCACCCCGGCCACCGACTTCTCGCCGGCCCGCACACAGGCGGTGAGCGCCGCCTTGCTGACGCCGTTGCAATTGCACACCTGCGCGTCGTCGGCCAGCTCCGCGGCGCCGACCGCGGCCGCCGGGGTGCCGAGATCGAACAGCAGCGACATCCGTTCCGGCGGCAGCGGCAGGCCCCGATCGAAGGCCTGCATCAGGAAGGCGACCTTGCTGGTGTCGCCGAGCAGGGTGGCGCCGACGAGTTTGCCGTCCCGGATGACCACGGTCTTGTAGACGCCGTGGCGGGGCTCGCTGAACTGGACGAACTCGTCGTCCTCGCGCTCGGGGGACTTCAGGCCCATCGCGGCGACGTCGACGCCGGCCACCTTCAGCTTGGTGGCCGTCCGCGAACCGTGGTACCGCGCAGCGGTATTCGTGCCGGTGAGATGGTCCGCCAGCACGGTCGCCTGCTCCCACAGCGGGGCCACCAGGCCGTACACCCGGCCGCGGTGCTCCGCGCACTCGCCGACGACGTAGACCGCGTCGTCGTCCACCGACCGCATGTGGTCGTCCACCACGATCGCGCGCTGCACGGTCATCCCCGCACCGCGCGCGAGCCCGACGTTCGGGCGGATGCCGGCCGCGACCACGAGCATGTCGCAGTCCAGGCCGGTGCCGTCGGCGAATCGCACCCCGGCCACGGCGCCGTCGCGGGAGAGTACGGCGCTGGTGGATTTCCCGGTGTGCACCGTGATGCCGAGATCCTCGACGGAGCGGCGCAGAATGGCCCCGGCCGAACCGTCGAGCTGCGCGTTCATCAGGGTCGCCGAGGTGTGCACCAGATCGACGGCCAGTCCCCGATGTTGCAGTCCGCGTGCGGCTTCCAGCCCGAGCAGGCCGCCGCCGATCACCACCGCGCGGGTGCGCCCGGTGGCGCCGTCGATCATCGACAGGCAGTCGTCGAGCGTGCGGAAGCCGAAGATCCCGTCCAGCAGCGTGCGATCGTCGGCCCACATCCCCTCGATCGGGGGGAAGAAGGAGCGGCTGCCGGTGGCGATGATCAACCGGTCGTAGCGGGTGGCGCTGCCGTCGTCGGCGTGCAGCACCCGCGCGTACCGGTCCAGCCGGACCACCCGGACGCCGCGGCGCAGGTCGATATCGTTGTCGGCGTACCAGTTCAGGGGGTTGAGATAGATCTCGCTGGTGTCGTCGGAGCCCGCGAGCACGTTCGACAGCAGGATCCGGTTGTAGTTACCGTAGGGTTCGTCGCCGAACACGGTGATGTCGAACAGATTCGCGCCGCCGCGGGTGAGGATCTCCTCCACCGCCCGCGCGCCGGCCATCCCGTTGCCGACGACCACCAGCCGTTTCTTGTCCATGGCCCGCCCCGCCGTTCAGATCTCGATGAGCCCGAGATCGATGACGACGGTGCCCGCCGCCTCGGCCGGGGCCAGCAGCAGCACCTCCAGGACGGTGTCCCCGAGCAGATCCTCCAGCACGCGCAGGGACACGTGGGTCGCGCCCTTCGCCGCTATCGGGAAGTACCGCATGGGAACTCCGTCGCGATGCAGGACGACGGTGATCATCTCGTCGGTGGAGTTGCCGCCCCGGAAGTACACCGGCTGGGTGGTGGCTCCCGGCGGTACGACATACCGCAGCGCGTCATCGAGAGCGACGGGGTCGCCGAATCCCTTGCCCCGGAACTCGAAGGCTCCCTGGAGGAATCGGGGTGTGCTGCTGTCGGACATCATGCTGCCGTCCTTTCGGCCGACGACCGGGTCACCTCACCGTAGGCAGCACGTGTTTCGGCGACGTTGCCCCGGCGCATCCGGCATGAAGCCGAATGCTCGCGGGGCTACGACGTCCGCTCGCTGGGGTTACGACGTCCGGAACCGGATGGTTCGGCCCCGGGGCGAACCCGGTGCCGACCTGCCCGGCGCCCGGCGCGGGCGATCCGGTTCCGGCGCCGGGCGCGGGACGGGACCGGCCGCGGTGCGGGGCACGGGCGGGGGCCCGAAGGCCGGCGGGGGTCCCGACGGCGGCGGTGATCGGTCCACAGGGGGCGGCGGCGGGTCGTGGTCGTCGCTGAGCCCCACGGTGATGAACAGCAGCATGGTGATGGCACTGACCCCGATCATCAACGGGAGCAGCAGTTGCACCGCGTCGGCGCCCGACGGCGTGGACGGCACCGCCGGCCGCTGGGCATGGATGGCGGCCATGCCGGTGTAGTGCATACCGGTGACCGCGACGCCCATGATGATGGCGGCGCCGAGGGACGCCGCCAGTCCGCGCACGTGCAGGGTGAACCACAGTGCGGCGGTGGAGGCGACCACCGCGATCACCACCGAGATGATCACGATCGTGGTCGAATAGTGCAGCAGTGCATCGGATTTCATCGCGTACATGCCCGAGTAGTGCATGGCCGTGACACCCAGACCGGTCACCGCGCCGCCGGTCGGCAGCGCCCAGGAAGCGTCGTTCCACCGTGTCACGATCGTCAGCCCGAGCCAGACCACGAGGATCGCGATGACGGCACTGGCCAGCGTGAGCGGGATGTTGTACCGGATCTGTGCGGCCGTGATCGAGAATCCGAGCATGGCGACGAAGTGCATGACCCAGATACCCGTGCCGCCGATGGCGACGGAGGCCGCGATGAGCCAGCCCTCCGGGTACTCGACGGATCGGGCCCGGCGGGCGCATTGCAGGCCCAGCAGTGAACCGATCACCGACATGGCGTAGGCGATGACCGGGGTCACCAGCCCGAACGTGAAATGGTGGACTTCCATCTCGGCGTAGTGGTCGTCAGGCGTGGTGCCCGACGGGGCACCCGTGTGCGAGCGGTCCGAGCAGCTTGTTGTTGTCGTAGAAGTGCTCGAGTTCCACGATGCGCAGATCGTCGTCGACCTTGGCGATCGTCATGCCGAACAACTCGACCAGCTCGCCGGTGGGCGCATGGCCCTTGTATTCCCCCTCGTAACGGCCCCAGTGCCGCCACTTGAATGTCACGACCGGCGGGCCGGTCAGCACCTCGAGCACCTCCCAGAAGAAGCCGCCGGGCAGAGCCTGGTGGAAGATGTGGTGCGAGGATTCGAAGGTCTCGGTGGAGGCCTCGTAGTAGGGGTTGTCGCCGATCAGGATGTTGTAGCTCCCGATGCGGGCGAACTCCTCGGCGTCCTGCCAGGGGCCGCCGTTGACCCGGCCGCGGTAACGCTCGGCCACCACCGACACCCAGGTGGCGGGGTCCTTCTTGTGCGAGACCTCCATCTCGAAGACCTGCACCAACTCCTCGACGATCGCCTCCAGCGAGCCGGCCGCGTGACCGGTGGTGCGCTCGCCCGGCATGACGGTCTCGGAGAGGTGGTAGTCCGGCGTTTCCTCACGCCAGTGCGCGGGCGCCGCCGCGGCCACCACCGCGTTCCGCCCTTGCAGATGCAAGGGAACCTCGGCGGGGGCGGAGTCCGTTGTCTCGACAGTCATTCAAAATCTCCTGGTTCCAGTCCAATTGCAGGCCAACGCCTTCGGAGGCGCGTTGAAGGTATCAGCGCGAAGGTTCGATGTCGCGGTGGGCAATTGGTCTGGACCTGAAATATGCTGCTGCGCATGGCTTATACGGGACACCGGGCCGGGTGTACCGAGCTGGGGAAGCTCCGAATTTAGAGGAGTGTGGTTGTGTCCGTTCGGATCATCCGAAGTGACCTGGCGCATTTGAGCAAGCGGCCGGAAGGAGGGTAGACAGGTGAATCTGTGAACCACGTTGCCACGTGGTTCGTTTCGAACCTTGCAGCGGAGCGCCGACGTGATGCCGCGAACGCCGGGCGCACCGTCTCCTTGCGATGCGGCACGGGGTGACGCCGGGACGGATCCGGTCGCCGGCAAGCACTCGGCCAGTGCGACCCGGTCGGCGCCACCCCGGGATTCAGACCAGTTTGGCGTCGATGAGCAGTGTCCAGATCTCGCCCTGGTCGACCACCTCGACACCGAGCTTCTCGGCCTTGGTCAGCTTGCTCGCACCGACGCCCGCACCGGTGATCAGTAGATCGGTGCCGGCCGAGACCGAGGAGGCCGCCGTCGCGCCGGCCTTCTCGCACAGCCGCTGGAAGGCCGGCCGGGCGACCTTCTCGCCGGAGCGCGGATCGGTGAGGGCGCCGGTGATCACCACCGTCTTGCCGGTCAGCGGCGCACCGGCCGCGACCACCGGTGGCAGATCCTCCGCGCGCACGTCCAGGGATACGCCCAACTCGCGCAGCCGCTCCAGCTCCGGCCGCAGCCGGGTGAGGTGCTCGATCAGCGAGGCGGCGACCTTCGCGCCGATGTCGTCCACCGCCACCAGCCGCGCCTCGTCCGCGTCGGCGACCTCCTCCAGAGACGCGAATCCGGAGCGGGCCAGGCGGGCGGCGGTGCCGTCGGAGGCCATCGGGATCGCCAGGCCGATCAGCGCGCGGCGCAGGCCGACCCCGCGGCTGGCGTCGATCGACTCGATCATCCGGGTGGCGGAAACCTCACCGATGCGGTCGAATTCGAGCAGGCGCTCGGTGGTCAGCGTGTAGAAGTCCGACGGCCGCTCCAGGATGCCGGCCTCGGCCAGACGCTCGATCCACACCGGCCCGACGGCATCGATGTCGGCCGCCGCGCGCGAGGCCCAGTGGATCAATCGCCGCACCGTCTGCGCGGGGCAGGAAGCGTTGGTGCAGAACAACTCCCGGCTGTTGCCCTGCTCGGTCACCGGCTGCCCGCAGGAGGGGCAGGCGGTGGGCGGCACGATCTCGCGTTCGGCGCCGGTGCGTTTGGACGCGTCGAGCACGCCCGCCACGAACGGGATCACGTCACCGGCGCGGCGCACCAGCACGGTATCGCCGACCTTGATGTCGCGGGCGCGGATCACCTCCTGATTGGCCAGCGTCGCCTTCGTGACGGTGGTGCCGCCGACGAACACCGGCTCCAGCCACGCCACCGGGACGATCTTGCCCGTCTTGCCGACATCCCAGACCACATCGGCCAGCAGGGTGGTCTTCTCCTCGGCGGCGAACTTGAACGCCAGTGCGCCACGCGGACTGTTCGAGCGAGTTCCCGCCGCCGCGTAGGCATTTCGGTCGGCCAGCCGCAGCACCGCGCCGTCGAGATCGTAGTCCAGTTCGTTGCGGCCCTGCTCGATCGCGGTGATCGCGGCCTGAGCCTGTTCGGCGTCGGCGCAGACCCGCATCGCCGCGCCCGCGACCCCCAGCGTCCGCAACCCCTCGCCGAGATCGACCGCGGCGCCCCCGGCGGAGGTGTCCAGGTCGAAACCGTAGAACTGCAAGCGCCGCTCGGCGACCGTGGCCGGATCCTTCGCCCGCAGGGTGCCCGCCGCGGCATTGCGCGGATTGATCAGTGGTTTGTCCGGGTGCGCGGTGTTGTAGGCGGTGAAGGTCGACCGCAGCATGACCGCCTCGCCGCGCACCTCCACCCGCCCCGGCACGTCGATGCGCTCCGGGACGCCGTCGACCAGGGCGCGGACCAGGATGGTCACGTCGTCACCGGTGGTGCCGTCGCCCCGGGTCACCGCGCGTGCCAGCCGCCCGTCCTCGTAGACCAGGGCCAGCGACAACCCGTCGAGCTTCGGCATCACCACCACCGACTGCCCGGGGAAGCGCTCGAAGAACGCCACGACCTGCTCCGGTGTGGTCGCCTTCTCGAGCGACAGCATCGGCCGGGAGTGCCGGATCGGCGCGTGCAGCACCCCCGGCGCGCCGACCTGCTCCAGCGGATTCGGATCGGGCGCCAGCGCGGGATGCGCCGCGATCAGCGCCCGCAGCTCGTCCTCGGTGGTGTCGTACTCGGCGTCGGCCACCAGCGGCGCGCCCTGATAGTAGGCCTCACGCAGCACCACGATGCGGTCCGCGAGCTCTCGGATTCGTTCCCCAGTTTCCACAGCACAGACGGTAACCGCAGCCACCGACACCGTGACGCACCGCGATCCGCGGCGGTGTCCGCCGATCAGGCGCTCCGGGCGGACCGGTCACCGCCGGACCGCGCGGCGAACACCCAGCGGTTGCTCGCCAGGGCGTCGTGCGGCTCGGGCCACAGCCGGCATCGGTGCCGGGCGGCGAAGTCGAACGGGGTATGGGTCTCGACGGACCAGCCGCGATGGGCCAGATAGCCGGCGGAGTCCGGGCGCGGGTCGTGGTCGAACAGCGCGGGCAGGTCGATGTGCAGCTGCCGCCTGGTCTCCGCGTAGATGGCGCTGTCGCGGACCTCCGGCGGTTCCAGGCCGGGCTTGATCTCGAAGGCGACGTGGCTGCCCTCGGCGCTGAGCCGATCCAGCGTGTCGAACAGGTGCCGCTCGGCCGCCGCGGACAGGTAGAACAGCACCCCCTCGATCAGCCAGGCGGCCGGCGCGATCGGGTCGAAACCGGCCCGCAGCAGCGGTTGCGCCCAGTCCTCGGCGAGATCGGCGGCGATCGGCCGCCTGGCGGTGCCCGGACCGGCGGCGACCGCGCCGAGCACGTCGTGTTTGAAGTCCAGCACCTCGGCCCGGTCGATCTCGTAGACCACCCGGCCCGCGGGCCATTCGAGCCGGTAGGCGCGGGTGTCGAGCCCGGCGCCGAGCAGCACGATCTGCCGTACGCCCGAGGAAGCCTCCTGCATCAGGAAATCGTCGAAAACCCTGGTGCGCAAACCGAAATAGCGAGCGAACCTGCCCCACAGGGGATTCGCGTCGCCATCGGGTACCTGTGCCGGACGGGTCGGCCACGCCGCCGAAACCCGTGCGGCGCGGACGAAGTGCTCGGCGTAGATGTCGCCGGCCAGGCAGTCGGTGCGATGGGTCTCGATCGCCCGGGCGGCGGCGACCAACAGGGCCGTGCGTCCGACGCCGCCGCCGATGCCGGAATCCGGGGTCTGGTGCATGACAGCTCCTTCTGTTCGATCGGGCAGGAAAGCCTTTGTCCGGCTGCGGGTCACCGGCCGGCGTGCGGCGGCAGCAGGACGGGTTTGACCACCCGCCCGGCGAGGCAGTCGCGTTCGGCGTCGTTGATCGCCGCCAGGGGATAGGTGGTGATCAACTGGTCGAAGGGGAACGAACCGCGCTGCCACAGTGCGATCAGGCGCGGAATCAGGATGCGCGGCACGGCGTCTCCCTCGCAGAGGTGCACCAGGCGGCGGCCGCGGTCGAGCAGTCCGGGCGCGAGGGTCAGCGGTGCGCGGTGCCGGCTGATCACCGCCAGCGTGCCCCGGGGCAGCAGGGCCGACAGCGCGTGATTGATCAGCTCGCCGGATCCGGTGGTGTCGAGCGCGAATCGGACCCCGCCGCGGCCGTGCCGCCGCAGTTCGCCGCCGAGGTCGGGGGTGTCCGCGGGAATCGCTGTGGCGCCGAACCTTTCGGCGAGCGCGAGCCGCTCGCGGTGCCGGTCCACGGCCAGTACCGTCGCCGCCGTGGCCCGCGCGGCCATGACGGCGGCCAGCCCCACGGCCCCGGCGCCGAGCACCGCCAGTGTGTCCCCGGCGGACATCCGGAATGCGGACAGCACCGAACCCGCCCCGGTGAGGAAGCCGCAGCCGAGCGGGCCGAGCAGTTCGATCGGCAGCGCGCGATCCACCGCGACGGCGTTGCGGGCCCGCGCCACCGCGTATTGTGCGAAGGCCGACTGCCCGAACCAGCGGGGCGCCAGCTGCCGGCCCTCGCGATCGGTGAATCTGCCCGCGTCGTCCGGGCGCGCGCCGAAAAGATTCAGGGCGGCGAAGGATTCGCAATAGGACGGCGTGCCCCGCAGGCAGTGCTCGCACCGCCCGCACGAATCGAAGCTCAGCAGCACGTGGTCGCCGACCCCGATATCGGTCACACCCGCGCCGACGGCCGTCACGACGCCCGCCCCCTCGTGGCCGAGGATCGCGGGCAGCGGTGACTGCCCGGCCGAGCCGCGCACGGCCAGATCGGTGTGGCACAACCCGCACCCGGCGATCCGGACCAGGATCTCGCCGGTGTCGAGGCGAGCGCGCAGATCGATGTCCTCGAGGGTGAACGGTGTGCCGTGGTCGCGCAATACCGCAGCGGTGACCCGCATGACGAAACCCCTTATCCGTCCGCCGATTCCGGCCGGTGGACGACCATCGGCCGGAGATTGCCGTACATGCCCCACTCCCCGCCGGCGACGCCGACGCCGCTGTCCTTCATACCGGTGAACGGTTGTGCCAGTGACAGTTCCGCGTGATGGTTGATCCAGACCGTGCCGCACTCCAGCCGGTCGGCGACCGCGGCGGCCCGGTCCAGATCGGTGCCCCAGACCGAGCCGCCCAGTCCGAAGCGGGTGGCATTGGCCGCCCGCACGGCGGTGTCGAGATTCGAATAGCGGATCACCGGCAATACCGGGCCGAATTGTTCCTCGGTCACCACCGCGGCGTCACCGGGCACGTCGGCGAGAATTGTCGGGGCGAAGAAATATCCGGGGCGGTCCGGCCGGTGACCGCCCGCCGCGACGCGCGCGCCCGCGGCCCGGCTCGCCGCGACCAGCAGTTCGACCCGCTCCAATTGGGGCACATTGTTGACCGGGCCGATCCGGGTCGCCTCGGCCAGCCCGTCGCCGACGATCGCCCGCCGCGCGCGGAATGCGAGCGCGGCGACCACATCGTCGTACAGGCGATCGGGCGCGTACACCCGTTTGACCGCCATACAGACCTGCCCGCAATTGCGGAACGCCGACCAGAACAATGCGTCGGCGATCTGTGCGACATCCGCGTCGTCGAGAATTATCGCGGCATCGTTACCGCCCAGTTCCAGGGTCACGCGTTTGAGCCCGCGGGCCGCCTGTACCGCGACCTTCCGGCCCGTGGCGATCGAGCCGGTGAAGGTCACGTGGGCGATGTCCGGATGCCCGGCGAGCAGCGATCCCAGCGGTTCGCGCCCGGTGACGACGCCGAACACTCCGGGCGGCAGCACCGCGCCCAGCACCGATTCCAGCAGTGCCGTCGCCAGCGGCGTGTACGGCGACGGTTTGAGTACGACGGTGCTGCCGGCGGCGAACGCGGGTGCGATCTTGGCCGAAGCCAATTGGAGCGGAAAATTCCACGGCGTGATGGCGGCGACCGGGCCGAGCGACCGCCATCGCAGTTCACTGCGCATCGCCCGGCCGTCGCGGAGCAATTCGGTCCGCGGCGTCAGCCCGGAGAAATGCCGCAGCCGGGTCGCCACCCGCGCTATCTCGGCCCGCGATTCCGCCAGCGGCTTGCCCTGTTCCCGGGTCAGCAACGTCGCCAATTCCGGGCCCGAATGCTCCACGGCGGCCGCCGCTTCGATCATCGCCGCCCGCCGCCCCGCGGCATCCGCGCGCCAGGCCGGCCATGCCGTGCATGCCCGCGCGACAGCGGCATCCAGATCGGCCGGTGAATGTTGCGGCGCCTGGGCGAAAACCTCCCCGGTCGCCGGATTCACCACGTCGAAAACCGTGCCCCGATGGGCATCCGCGCGCGTCACGGTCATCGGATCAGCCCACCGTGACCCCGTGCCGATCCATTTCCGCCCGGAACACGGCGATCAATTGCGGCCGGATCCGGCCGCGATTGCGATCACCACCCTCGCACACCGCGCCGCGCACCCCGACGATGTCGGTCCCGATCGCGGTGAGCGCGGCGAGGTGCTCGATCTTCACGCTTCCCGCCAGCGCGGCGAGCAATTCCGCCTCGTGGGCGAGTTCCACGAACCGCGCGCACACGTCGACGGGCAGATGATCGAACAAACTCC
Source organism: Nocardia sp. alder85J (assembly GCF_020176955.2). Taxonomy (GTDB): domain Bacteria; phylum Actinomycetota; class Actinomycetes; order Mycobacteriales; family Mycobacteriaceae; genus Nocardia. The sequence continues at coordinate 83,475 of NZ_JAIUCZ020000005.1, read as the reverse complement.
TGCCGTCCTTGATCGCCGTATCGAGCATCGCCACATCCGATCCGGATTGTTCCGCGATATAGGGAACGGCCAGCGGGCTGATACAACCGACACGATGCGCGTCGGCATATCCGGAGGCCACCACCAGCGCGTCCGGGTTGTATTCCTTCACCGCCCGCCGCACCCCGCGCATGACCTCGATGCCCTGATCGGTGGTCACACATCCCATCAGGCCGACCTTGATGTACGTGGCCCCGGCCACCGCGGCGCCGAGCGCCGCCTGCGCGACCGTACCCGGCTTGTACGGCACATCGCCGAGCGTGGCCGACACCGGTTTGTCCTCGGGCACGACGCCCCGGATCTCACGGATGACCCAGGGATAATTCGCGCCGAGCGACCCTTCGTCGGGTTTCTTGACGTCGACGATATCCAGGAATTCGGCCGCCGCCGCACACACGACCGCCTCGTCGACATTATCGGGAGATATCAACAGGCGCATGACCGCCACCTTCCCCTGCGCTTGTATCTGAATTTCAGAAGTACGACAAACAGGTGCGGTAAGCCCGCACCGCTGCGGGCCTGCCACCGGATGATCGGCTCGATGTATTGCGTACCGTCAGCAGAAAGCGATGTCCAGCAACGGGAGAAGTCTCGAAATGTGCTGTCACGCAATGGTCGCAAGAGAAATGTATCACCCATGTCCGAACCAGGACAAGGACCGGACCCGCCGTTGTCCGCTCTTGTCCGCTACGTCCCGATGCGAACCTCGTCCCGAAACACACTGGCGTGCACCGATTGTCGACCTCCAGCACCAGAATCATTGCCAGGGACGAATTTCCGGGCAACTCGACGTCCTCGCCACATCCGCGGCGGTGAGCGGCGACTCCGGCAGCCAGGGGCCGGCGGAGGACTCCCGGCGGCGGCCGGGGACCCGCGGCCGGGTGAGAGAGGGCCTGTCGGGTGGTCGGCGGCACGCCGTTCGCCCGCGCGCCGTGGGCGTTCGGCGACCGGATCCGGTGAATATCGCCGTCCACTGGGTATCTCCGCGACGATGGCGGGTCGCGGACATCGGTGTCCGCGATCCACAGCATGATGGTGAGATGACCGGACGGGTGAGCGCATGCGCGCAATACTGATACTGATCGTCGCGCTGGCGATCGCCCTGGTCGCCGGGGACCGGGTCGCGGTCATGGTGGCGCAGCAGGAGATCGGGCGGCGGATCGCCGCCGGCTACGACCTGCCGCAGCGGCCGGGTGTGGACATCACCGGCTTCCCGTTCCTGACCCAGGCCGTCGACGGTCACTACCACGACATCGGCATCCGGGTCGGTGACTGGAGCGGGCAGAACATCACCGTCCACGACCTGGATGTCACGCTGCTCGACGTGGCCGCCCCGCTGACGGACCTCGTGCACGACCGCACCTCGAACCTGGTCGCCACCACCGCCACGGCGAAGGCGGTCGTCCCCTACGACACCGTGCGAAGTTTCGCCCCCTCGGGTGTGGAGTCGATCGCCGACAGCCCGGAGGGCCTCCGCGTCACCGGAACATTCCAGGTGGAGGGCGTCCCGGTGCCCGCGACGGTCTTCGTCACCGTCGCGCCCACCGCCGGCGGCATCGAGGTCACCCCGGTCGCGGTCCAGGCCGCCGCCGGTGGCCCCACGGTCTCGGTGGCCGCGCTCCGCGACATGCTCGCCTTCGTGGTGCCCCTCGACAAACTGCCCCTCGGCGCCCAGTTGACGGCCATCGCTCCTGCCGCCGACGGCCTCCACGTCACCGCCGTCGCCCACGACATGCACCTCTCCGACCTGCCCTGAATCCGGTTCCGGCAGCGACCGGACGATTCTCGGTGGACCGGCGGGGACGACTCGGCGAGGATCGGCGGGGGAGTTGGAACGGGCCGCGCGACAACAGGATCGGCCGGCGGCAGCCGAATTGCTCCGGCTGCCGGTCGATCCCGATCTCGGCGGACCGCCTGCGCACGCATCCTCGGCCACGCGTGTGCCGGAACGACTATCGCCCCGATACCGAACAGCGGGCGAAGAACTGGCGGATGTCGGCCACCAGCAGGTCCGGTACCTGGCGGGCGGCGTAATGGCCGCCGCGGTCGTACACGTTCCAGGACAGGATGCGAGCATGCGCGCGCTCGGCCAGGGCACGATCGGACGGCCAGTCGGCGGCGAACTGTGCGACACCGAGAGGCACGTCCAAGCCGGGCGGGATCGTCGTCGGACCGCTCGGGGGTTGCTGCCTGTCCTCCTCGGCATAGATACGCAAGGCCGATCCGGCGGTGCCGGTCAGCCAGTGGATCGTCACGTGGGTGAGCAGCGCGTCCGGGTCGAGGCCGGGCATGCACTGGCTGTTCCACGCCAGCAGGCCCACCGGTGAATCGGTCAGGGCAGGAGCGAGGGTCTGTGGGATCTCGGCATGGACATGGCCGTAGGGCGCTGCGTGGATCTCCCCCGGACCGGCGGGAAAAACCTGGGTCACGTGCACGCCGACGACGTCCTCCGGTGCGGCCCGGCCGATCTCGGGTGCGATGAACGAACCCCAGTCGTTGCCGGCCGCACCGTAACGCCGGTAACCCAGCCGGTGCATCAGCACCACCCAGGATCGGGCGATACGGCGCGGACCCCAGCCCACCTCCGGTGTCGGCCCCGACCACGCGAATCCGGGCAGGGACGGAATCACCAGGTCGAAGGCGACAGCAGGGTCCAGCCCGTGCCCGCGAGGGTCGCTCAAAGGCCCGATCACGTCCAGATATTCGGTGACCGAACCGGGCCACCCGTGGCCGAGCACCAGCGGCAGGGCGTCCGGCTCGGGCGAGCGGATGTGCAGAAAGTGCACACCGGTCCCGTCGATCGTCGTGACGAACTGCGGATACGTGTTGAGGCGGGCCTCCCACTCCCGCCAGTCGTAACGTTCGCGCCAATGCTCCACCAGTTGCCGCACGAACTCGCCGGAGACGCCGTACCCTCGCTCGCCGCCGCGCGGCTGCGCGGGCCACCGAATCCGGTCCAGTCGCTGCCGGAGATCGGCCAATTCGCGGTCCGGCACGGTGATTCGGAACGGTACGAGCGCTTCTGCCGGCATTTGGTTCCTTCCGCCTCGAACGACGCTGTGGCGCAGACGCTACCGCCGGTCACCGACAGACCCGCGGCCGGATCGGTCCGCGGCGGTGTCGGTCAGCCGCTGGGCGACGAGGTGCTGGAACAGCGCGGTCACCTGATCCCACTGCGGGGCCAGGGCGGTCGCGTCCGAACCCGGTGAGCGACGGCCGGCCTGAAGTTTCGCCAGGATCGGGAGATCTTGTTCGTTGATGTGGAACAGGCTGTCGCACAGCTGATTCCGGGCATCGGCGAATTCCGGTCCGGCGGCGGCGCGGTCCACGAAGACCGCCATGTGTTCGACGGTCCGGGTCGGTGAGACGGGCTGGAAGCCGATCACCTGCAACCAGTCGCCCTCCAGGATCAGCAGGGTGTTGGGGAAGACGCAGAACAGGTCCTGGCCGCGGGCTCGTTGCGCCGGGATTCCCGCGAAGAAGGGCAGCGGGGCGGCGGTCTTCGCGGCCTTTCCCACAGCGCCGCAGGGGTATTCGGCGCCGAGGATGGTCTCGCCGAGTACCAGATCGTCGACGTCGAGTGCGGCTGTGACGGGGCCGACCTGCGGGTGGATGAACGGCAGGTGATAGAAGTCGAGGAAGTTCTCCACGACCAGTTTCCAATTCGCGCCGACGTCGAAGCGGCGTTCACCCGCGAGGTGCAGGCGGGCGAAATCGACAGGGGCCCAGCGGCGCAGCAGCGGCCCGAGGTCGTCCTCGAACGGGCGGGCCCGATCGGCCAGGTCGACGAAAATCATGCCCGCCCAGCACCGGGACGGCACTTCGAGCAGTCCGAGCCGGCGCCGGTCCGCCTCGTCGACGCGGCCGTCGCGCCCCCGCCGATACAGCGGCGCGGTCGCCAGCGCGCCGTCGAGATCGTATGTCCAGCAGTGGTAGTCGCAGCGCAGCCGTCCGGTGACCGTGATCGGCTGGTCCACCACGAGGGCCATCCCGCGGTGCCGGCAGGCGTTGTGGAACACCCTGATCCGGTCGTCGTGCCCGCGGATCAGCAACAGCGGCCTGCCCGCGACCTCAACCGGGTGCACGGTCCCGGGCTCGGTCAGCCAGTGCTCGAAACCGGACCACACCCAGCCGCGCTCGAACACACGGCGCTGCTCGGCGGTGAAGAGGCCGGCATCGGTGTAGTGCGCACCGCTGAGGATCGCCGTGCCGGCCGGATGTTCCGGCAGTGGTCCGGACAGGATCCGGGTGGTCCGCGTCACGTTGGTCACGGCGCTACTCCCGGTCGATCATCGGCCGGTATTCCCCGGCGTCGATCCGGTCCTGGACGTAGGCGGCGATCTCGCACAGCGGCGCCAGCCAGATCTCGTCGTCGTCGCGCAACTCCCGCACCAGGTCTTCGATCGCGTCCAGCCGCGCCGGCCGGGCGCTCAGGAAGGGATGCCACACCCCGATCCACAGTCCGCCGAGGCGTGTCGCGGCCGCGATCTCGGCGCGGTACACCGCCATCGCGCCGGCCGGGGGTTTGATCGGCATGTGGTATTCGAACTCGAAACTCTGCGCGTACTGCGGCCAGTCGTCGTTGGTCCAGTCGACGGGCAGTTCGAGCAGTGTGGCATCGCCGGAGCGGGTCAGATAGGGGAGGTGATGTCCCATGAGTGTCGAGTCGTATCGGATGCCTTGTGCGACGAGCAGTGTCGTGGTGTGCGCGCTGTATCCGTAGTTCGGGCCGCGCCAGCCCGCCGACGACCGGCCCAGCACTCGGTCGAGCACCGCGCAGGCCCGCTGGATGTCCTCGGCCTCCTCGCCGGGGGTCAGGTCGTGCGCGGCGATGTGCCGGTGGCCGTGCAGGGCCAGCTCGTGACCGGCGGCCACGATGGCCTCGGCCAGCCAGGGATAGCGCTCGATGACCCAGCCGGGCTGGAACGACTCGACCGATTGATCGCCGCCGTACATGTCGGCGGTGTCGATGACATTGCCGCCGAGCTCCCGGTAGCGGTCCAGCACCCGCATCGACTCGACGCCGGACAGCGTCCAGCCGAACTGCATCGTGCCGAGCACGATCGGGCAGATCTCCAGGCCCGTGGCGCCGAATCCGCGCCGCCGGGCCGTCATGAGGCCACTGTGATCACGCACCACCGAACTCCTGTCCGCCGTTCACGGCGATGGTCTGTCCCGATACGTATCCGGCTGCCTCCGAGGCGAGGAAGGCGACGACGGCGGAGATCTCGTCGGCGACTCCCCAGCGTCCCAGCGGGATGGTCTCGCAGTCCTCGGCGATGTCCTCGGGCCCGTAGTCCGAGGCCATCCTGGTCGGTACGCTACCCGGCGCCACGGCGTTCACGCAGACACCGGCGGGTCCCAGTTCGACGGCCAGGTTGCGGGTGAACGCGATCAGCGCGCCCTTCGCCGCCGCGTAGGCGTGCCCGAATCCGGGCCCGCGCTGCGCCCACAGCGACGAGGTGAGCACGATGCGCGGGTGGTCGGCCGCCAGCAGCAGCGGGACGGCCGCCCGCACGACATTGCGGCTGCCGCCGACGTGCACGGCGAAGACGCGGTCCCACTCGTCGTCGTCGGTATCGAGAATTCCGGTGCGCGCGTGCATGATTCCGGCATTGGAGATCACGGCGTTCAGCCCGCCCAGCTCTCGTCCGGCGGCCGCGACCGCCGCGTCGACGGCGGCGCGGTCGCACACGTCCACCACGGCGCTCCACACCCGCCCGCCCCTCGCCTCGGCGGCCGCCACGGTGCCGGCGAGCGCCGCCTCCTCGATGTCGAGCATGGCCACCGCGGCGCCCGCGCCGACCAGACGCAGCACATGCGATCGGCCGAGACCGTTACCGGCGCCGGTGACCAGCACCACTCGTGATGTGCTCATCGAGCGGCCTCCACGTTCGCGACGGCCGGATCCGGGTTCGGTGTGATTCTGTTCGCACGCAGGGGAACTCGCGGCCCCTGCGGTCCGTACACCGTCGCGGGCTCGGGGAATGCGACCAGCAGGACCGTGTAGATCACCGCGCCGATCAGCCCGGCGCTGACGAAGCTCAGGTCGATACCGCCCGCGACACCGGCCCACGGCCCGGTCAGCAGCGGCGGTGCCGCGGAGAACAGCATGCCGACCACCACGGCCGGGAACCACGCCGCCAGCGCGCGGAGATCGAATCCCGCGGTGAACCAATAGATTCCGCCGCGCCGATGCCGGGTGAACACTTGCAGATCGTCCGGCGAGTACCAGCCGCGGCGCCACGTAGTGCGAAATATCCAGCGCCAGTGGGACATCCACGGTCGCCGCGAGTTGTGCGGTGAAGGCGAGGTCGTTGGTCAGCGTGTAGCGGTGGGTCTCCAGATGCATCGCGATACCGGCGCGGCGGCTCTGCTCCCGCCAGTCCGCCACCAGGTCGGCGGCCTCGCCGACCGAGCCGGGAAACACCTCACCGCACACCACCATCAATTCCGCGCCGAGTTCGCTCGCGTAGGACAGTCCTTCGGACAGGGGTCGCTGCTCGGTGACGAAAACGGTGACCGAGGACCGCAGTCCGGCGGCGTCGAGCAGCCGGGCCATCGTGGCGGCGGGCGGGTTCTTCCCCGGCGTATAGGTATCGATGCCGACCCCGTCGAAGCCGGCCGCGGCGACCCTCTCGACCCGTTGCGGCACGGTCCACGCCGGCCCGTGCAGTGGCTGGTTCTCCATCGCCCACATGGACTGGAACACCGACAGGCTCATGCGATCGCCTCCGGTACACCCGCGGCCATCAGGCAGATCAGTTCGTAGAGCAGGCCCGCGGCGGCGATCCCGGTGAGCTGCGCGTGATCGTAGGCCGGCGACACCTCCACCACATCGGCCCCGACGATCCGGTACCCGGTCAGCTCGCGCAGGAACATCAGCAACTCGCGACTGGTGAGGCCGCCGATCTCGGGGGTTCCGGTACCGGGCGCGTGGGCGGGATCCAGGACATCGATATCGATCGAGACGTAGATCGGCCGCCCGCCGAGCCGGGCGTGCATGCGGTCCAGCGCCGCGCGCGGGCCGTCGGCCTGGATCTGCGGGCAGGTGATCCGCGCGAAGCCCAGCACCGAGTCGTCGACCAGATCCTCGGCGCTGTACAGCGAACCGCGGATGCCGACGTGCAGCGACGATTCCCGGTCGATCAGGCCCTCCTCGGCGGCCCGCCGGAACGGGGTTCAGTGCGTGTAGGCGGCGCCGAAGTACGAATCCCAGGTGTCCAGGTGAGCGTCGAAGTGCAGCACCGTGATCGGCCCGTGCCTGCGGTGCAGCGCGCGCAGCATCGGCAGGGCGCAGGTGTGGTCACCGCCGATGACCGCGGTGCGCATCCCGGCGCCGATCAGTTCGTCGGCCCGGTATTCGATCGCGGTGATCGCCGCGGCGATGTCGAAGGGTGTGCAGGCCACGTCGCCCGCGTCGGCCACCTGGATCGTCGCGAACGGGAAGATGTCGAGGTCGGGGTTGTAGGGCTTGATCAGGCGGGAGGCCTCTCGCACATGGGCGGGCCCGAACCGGGCGCCCGGACGGTAGGTGACCGAGCTGTCGAACGGGATGCCCACAACGGCGATCCGGGCCGCCTCGACATCCTCCAGCCGCGGCAGCCGCCCGTAGGTGGCGAAGCCCGCGTAGCGAGGGATCGCCGTGGGATCCAGCGGCCCCCGCGGTGGTGGCACCTTCAACGGTAGATCGTCATTCACACTGCAATTAAGTCATGGAGTTCGCTATTTTACTTACTAACTTGCTGTCAATTTACATGATGGCCGCATATTTTACCTGGTCGAAACCGCTCCGGTGGCGGCCGGCGCGCGCCGATCGGTTGCGGTGTGGTCCCGTCCGGACCCGCGGCTACGATGGGCATCCTGGCAGGGTCGTCAGCGATGGGCGGGCGCGGGCGCGCCGACGTCGGTATCGAAGGTGAGAGAGGCGTCGCCCCAGCGATGAACGAGATGTCCGTGGACGCCGTGGATCGGCAGTTGGTCGCCGCATTGCAGCGCGACGGCCGCGCCACACACGAGGCGCTGGCACAGGCGGTCGGCTTGTCCCGGGTCGCGGCCAGGACCAGGTTGCTGCGCCTGCTCGACAGCGGATCGGTCACCGTGCTGGGGATCGTCCATCCCTCGGTGTTCGGCCTGCACTCCTGCGGCCACATCGGGGTCCGGGTGGCGGGGGCGGCGGCGCCGGTGGCCGCGCACATCGCCGGATTCGACCACGCGGCCTTCGTCTCCGTGGTGTCGGGCGCCTATTCGCTGGTGGTGCAGCTGCACTGCCCCGACGACGCGACCCTCGCGGCGGAGGTCAACCGGATCGCGACACTACCGGCGGTGATCGGCACCGAAACCGCAGTCTACACCGAGATTCTCAAGGACAATCACGTGGCTCCGCGTCGGAGCACGCAGACCCTCGACGAGGTCGATCTGGGTCTGCTCCGGCGGCTCCAGGCCGACGGCCGCGTCTCCTACGCCGAACTCGCCGCCGAGATCGACATGTCCATCAGCGCGGTACGGACGCGGGTGCTGCGGCTGATCGAGACCGGAACGATCCACATCGGCGCCCGAATCCAACCGGGCTTCTTCGGCTCGAATCATCTCTGCGGTCTGGGCATCACCTTCGACGAGGGACGCGGCGCCGCGCTGGCCACCCTGGCGGAGCTACCGAGTGTCGACTATCTCGCGGCAACGCTGGGCCGCTGTGACGCGATCTGCACCCTGAACAGCCGATCCGTCGACGAGGCGCTGCACGACCTGGAGACCGTCCGCGGCGTGCCCGGCGTCCGCTCGGTCGAGGCCTTCAATCATCTGCGAGTGGTCAAGAGCCTGACCAGCAAGTCCTACTCGTCCGCCGCGCAGGACGCGCCGGCCGGGCTCGGCTGAACGGTCCGGTGGGCCGCGGTACTCGCCGACCGGCCTCGGACCGATCATGCGGTGGCACAACCGGATCGGTTGCGCCACCACTGTCGGAACTCAGCCGAGCAGCCCGTCGACGTCGTGCTGGATCTCCTCCGGCGTGGCGGTGGACTCGTAGCGCCGGATGACCTCGCCGTCGCGGCCGACCAGGAACTTGGTGAAGTTCCACTTCACCTCGTCGGTACCGAGGGTGTCGGGGCGGTTCTTGGCGATGTGCTCGTAGAGGAAGCCGATCTCCGGGCCGAACTCGCCGGGCGCGGCGGACCGCAGGTAGGTGTAGAGCGGGTCGGCGTCCGGGCCGTTGACGTCGATCTTCGCGAAGACCGGGAAGGTGACGCCGTATTCGGTGGAGCAGAAGTCCTGGATCTCGGCATCGGTGCCGGGTTCCTGGTCGCCGAACTGGTTGCAGGGGAAGCCCAGGATGTCCAGACCGCGATCCTGGGTGGCCTGGTGCAGTGCCTCGAGGCCGGCGTACTGCGGGGTGAAGCCGCACTTGCTGGCGACGTTGACGATCAACACGACGCGATCCCGGTAGTCACCGAGGGACTTGGTCGCCCCGTCCGCGGTTGTGACGCTGAACCCGTAAATACTCATGGCCTCGACCATAGTCCCGGCCCGGACGGGTCCGGCGCGGAGATCAGTGCGGGCTCACCTCAGTTCGGACAGATCGAGCCCGAGCATCGCGAGCAGTCGCGAGCATTCGTCGGCGTCGACGGAGTGGTCCGCGACGGTCTTCGCGGCCATGGCATTCCGCCGGAGGGACTCCTCCCGCTCTGCCGCACGAACGTTGGCGAAGGTGCTCTCCTCGTCGATGAGACGGACGCTTCGGGCCGAGGTCATGAAGACTCCTTGCAGATCGTCCTCGAATGAGCGCCTGATGCGTCCACCCGGGGGACCGGGTGACGACCGGTTCACGGCATTTCGCCGATCGATGGGTCGCTGCCGGTGACCCCGACGCTACCCGCTGGCTCCGCGCGGCATGCGATCAACGGCCGAAGAACGCGGATCGGGCCTGCGCCGCGGCGGGTGTCGCCTGTAGACAGGCGACACATTCAATGCTTACTATCCTTGCAAGCATTGAACGAACAGGGACGTTCGAGAGAGGCAGGCGATCGTCGTGTCCGCCAGCACAGTCATCTCCGGGAGCGCCGCGTGACCGGCACGAATCCCGAAATACTCGGTTTCCTCGGCCTCGGCGTGATGGGTTCCGCCGAATGCCACAATCTGCTCCGCAAGTCCGGCCACCCGGTCGTGGTGTTCGATCCGAAACCGGACAACCTCGGCCCGCTGGTCGCGGCGGGGGCGACCGCGGCCGGATCGGCCGGCGAGGTGGCCGCCGCCGCGGACATCGTCTTCCTGTCCCTGCCCGGCGGCCCGGAGGTGTCGTCGGTGCTCTACGACACGGGCGGGATCCTCGACAGCGCCCGGCCCGGCACGCTGGTGGTCGATCTGTCCACCACGCCGGTCGGCATCGCGCGGGCCGCGCACGAGCGACTTGCCCAGCGGCAGTGCGGATTTCTGGACGCGCCGGTGGCCCGCACCCGCAAGGCGGCGATCGCGGGCACGCTCGCGATCATGGCCGGTGGCACGGCCGCGGATTTCGCGCGGGCCGAACCGCTGCTGCGCACGATGGGCACCGATGTCACGCACTGCGGCCCGGCCGGCGCCGGCGCACTGCTGAAACTGGTCAACAACACCGTGGTCTTCGAGACCGTGGTGGCCCTCGCCGAGGCGGTCACCCTGGCCCGGCGCAGTGGGCTGGTCGCCGACGAGGTGCTGTTCGACGTGCTCGGCGGCGGTTCGGCGGGCAGCTTCGCACTGGAGAACCACGGCCGGTCCGCGCTGCTGCCGGATGTGCACCCGACCGGCATCTTCCCGGCCGCCTACATGCGCAAGGACATCGGCTACACCCTCGACGTCGCCGCCGAACTCGGTGTGGAGCTGCCCGCCGCCACGCTCGCGCACTCCCTGCTGGACCGGCTGTGCGACGAGGGCTTCGCCGACAACTATCACACCGCCGTGGTGCGGTTGCTCGACAAGGCCGGAAGCTAGTGTCCGGCAGTGAGATTCCCGCGGTGCTGATGCGCGGCGGCACCAGCAAGGGCGTCTTCCTGCACGCCCGGGACCTGCCGCCGGCCGGGCCGGAGCGGGACGCGCTGGTGCTCGACCTGATGGGCAGCCCGGATCCGATGCAGATCGACGGTCTCGGCGGAACCTATTCCAGCACCAGCAAGGTCATGGTCGTCGACCGCGAATCCGATGGCACGGTGGTGTATTGGTTCGGCCAGGTCGGCATCGACACGCCGACCGTCGACTGGAAGGGCAACTGCGGCAACCTCACCACCGCGGTCGCCGCCTTCGCCGTGGACGAGGGCCTGACGCCCGCGGTCGAACCCGTGACGCGGGTGCGAATGATCAACGGCAACACCGGTGTCCGGATCGAGGCCGACGTACCGGTGCGCGACGGCCGGGCCCGCTCCGACGGCGACCAGCGCGTCGCGGGGGTGCCCCGGCCCGGCGCGCCCATCGCCACACACTATCTGCGTCCCGGCGGGGCGGTCACCGGCCGGTTGCTGCCGACCGGCCGCGCCCGGGACACGGTCGAACTGCCGGACGGGCCGGTGCAGGTGTCGCTGGTGGACGTGACCACCGCCTACGTCTTCGCCCGCGCCGCGGATTTCGGGGTGGTCCCGCACGCGCGCACGGTGGCCGAATGGAATGCCGACCGCGCGCTGTGCGATCGCCTCGAACAGGCCCGTGGCGAGGCCGCGCGCCTGCTCGGCGTCGTCGAGAATGCTTCGGACGCAAGGGAACTGTCGCCGGTGATCCCGCGCATCGTGCTGGTCGCCCCGGGTACGGAGGAGACCGGCGTGGAGGTGGTCGCGGTGTCGATGGGCGCGATCCACCGCGCGGTGCCGATGACCGCGGCCCTGTGCCTGGCGGCGGCGGTCCGGCTGCCGGGCACGCTGCCACACGAATACGCCTGCGGCACAGCCGCTTCCGGCCGCGATCCCGCCGGTTCGGCCGGCGTCACCGCGGATTCCGGCCGCGATCCCGCCGAATCGGATTGCGGTGCCGTCGAGTTCGCTCGTGAGACCGGCGAACCGTTGCGGATCGGGCATCCGCTGGGCACGGTGGACGTGCTCGCCACGGTCGGTGCCGATGCCGGGGGCGCGCCGGTGGTCGAATCGGTCGGTGTGGTGCGCACCGCGCGCCGCTTGATGAGCGGCACCGCGTATCTCGCGGGCGACCATCCGGTCCGGCCGCACGCCGCCGCGGGAGTCCGCCGATGACCGGGGAGCGGCAATCCGGCTGTCCGCTGGGGGATTTCGACAGTTCGGTGTTCCGGCCGCGCCGTCTCGCCGACGAGGTGACGCCGATCCTGCGCCAGTCGATCCTGTCCGGAACCTTCGCTCCCGGTGAGCGATTGAACGAGGTCGAGCTCGCCGCGCAGCTGAACATCAGCCGGCCCCCGATCCGGGAGGCGTTGCAGGCGTTGATCGGTGAGGGGCTGGTGCGCACGGTCGCGGGCCGGGGCACCTTCGTGGCGAGCTTCGACCTGGAGACCGTCGGGCATCTCGCCGAGGTCCGCCAGGCGCTGGAATGCGCCGCCGCCCGGCTGGCGGCGGTTCGCGCCGACGACGCGGCGCTCGACGAGCTGGAGAAATTCCTGGTCCGCACCGGCGAAGCGCTCGGTGATCCGGACCGCCCGTACCCGCGCGACCTGGACTTCCACCAGCAGATCCTGGAGATGAGCGGCAACCCCAGGCTGGTCGACACCGCGCGCGGGGTGACCACCCAGCTGCGACTGGCTCGCGCTCGATCCGGCGGGGTCCCCGACCGCGCCCGCGCGGCCTATACCGAGCACCACCGGATCTACCGGGCGCTGCGCGAGCGCGATCCCGAGGCGGCGGCTGCCGCGATGGCCGACCATCTGGACGCCGCGCAGGCGCACGTCCGGCAGCTGCTGCCCGACCGAGACAGCGAGGAGACGAGATGAAACACGCGGCGATGATCATCGACGGCAAACCCGTCGAGGGGTCGGCCACCCGGGACGCGGTCAACCCGTACACCGGCCGGGTGTGGGCCACCATCCCCGACGCCTCCGCCGCCGAGGTGGGCACGGCGGTCGCGGCCGCGCACCGCACCTTCCACGAAACCTGGCGGCGCACACCGGGAGTCGAGCGCGCCCGGCTGATGCACGCGCTGGCCGACGCCCTGCAGGCCGAGGCCGAGCCGATGGCCCGGATGGAATCCACCGACAACGGCAAGATCATCCGGGAGACCGGCAGCCAGATGGTGTTCGCCGCCCGGAATCTGCGCTTCTTCGCCGGATACGCCGACAAGCTCTACGGCCGCACCATCCCGCTGGACAACCCCAGCCTGTTCGACTACACCCGCCGCCGCCCGTTCGGCGTGGCCGCGCTGATCACCGCCTGGAATTCGCCGATCGGGTTGCTGGCCAACAAACTTCCACCCGCGCTGGCCACCGGCAACGCCGTGGTGATCAAACCCTCCGAGCACGCCTCGGTGACCACCTGCGAGCTGGCCCGGCTGGCCTGCGAGGTCGGCTTCCCGCCGGGGGTGATCAACGTGATCACCGGCGGCCCGGCGGCGGGGGAGGCGCTGATCACCGATCCGGCGGTCGCCAAGATCAGCTTCACCGGCGGCAGCGCCACCGGCACCCACATCGCGGAAACCGCGGCGCGACGGCTGGTTCCGGTCACCCTGGAACTGGGCGGCAAATCACCGAACATCGTCTTCGACGACGCCGACCTGGACCGCGCGATCGTCGGCGCGGTCTCCGGGATCTTCGCCGCCGCCGGGCAGACCTGTGTGGCCGGTTCCCGGCTGCTGGTGCACCGGCCGGTCTACGACCGGGTGGTGACCGCCATCGCCGAACGCGCGGCGGCGATCCGGCTCGGCGACCCGCTGGACCTGGCCACCGAGATGGGCCCGGTCGCCAACGAGCTGCAGTACCAGCGGATCCTGCGCCTGATCGAGGCCGCGAAGGCCGAGGGCGCCACCCTCGTCGCCGGCGGTGGCCGCGCCGAGGGGCCGGGCCTCGGCGACGGATTGTTCGTCGCCCCCACGGTTTTCGCGGATGTGCGGCCGGACATGCGGATCGCCGCCGAGGAGGTGTTCGGCCCGGTGCTGTCGGTGATCCCGTTCGACGACGAGGACGAGGCGGTGCGCATCGCCAACGGCGTGGAATACGGTCTGGCGGCGGCGGTCTGGAGCCGCGACATCGATCGCGTGCACCGCGTGGTGGACCAGCTCGAGGTGGGCTCGGTCTGGGTCAACACCTATCGCAGCACCGCCGCCCAGGCTCCCTTCGGCGGCATCAAACGCAGCGGCTACGGCCGCGAACGCGGCGAGGACGCACTCGCCGAATACACCTACACCCAGAACGTGATGATGGACTATTCCGGCGCCGCCCGGGATCCGTTCGTGATCCGGACCTGAGAGGGAATTCGCTTTGTCTGCAACAGAATACGATGTGATCGTGGCCGGCGCCGGAAATGCCGGTCTGGTGGCGGCGCTCGCCGCGCGCGAGGCCGGGGCCCGGGTCCTGGTGCTGGAGGCCGCGAGTCACGCCGAACGCGGCGGCAACAGCCGGTTCTCCGGCTCGATCTTCCGGGCGGTCCACGACGGACTGGATTCGATCCGGCCGATTCTCGCCGATCCGGACGGGCAAGTGCTGGACCGGGTCTCGGTCGCCGCCTACGGCCGCGAGGACTACATCGGCGACTGGATGAGCACCTCGCAGGGCCATCCGCCCCGGGAACTGGTCGAGACGGTCGTGGACCGCTCCTTCGACACCCTGCGCTGGATGCGCGGCTACGGGGTCGAATGGGAACTGACCGCCAACAAGCTGTTCGACCTCGACAACCTCGACAAGGTGTACGCGCTCACCCCGGGCGGGGCGATCCGCGTCCGGCACGAGGGCGTCGGCCTGGTGGCTGCGCTGTTCGCGGCGGCGGAGAACGCGGGCATCGACATCTGGTACGACGCTCCCGCCCACGATCTGATCACCCGCGGCGCCACCGTCGACGGCGTCGTGGTGCGCCGCGCCGACCGGTACGAACAGGTGCGCGGCGCGGTGGTGCTGGCCAGCGGCGGCTTCGAGGCCAATCCGGAGATGCGGATGCGCTACCTCGGCCCCGGCTGGGATCTGGTGAAGGTGCGCGGCACCCGGTTCAACATGGGCACGATGCTGGTGAAGGCGCTGGCCGCCGGTGCGCAGCCGGCCGGGCACTGGGGTGGCTGCCACGCCAGCCCGCAGGACGCCGCCCATCCGCCCGTCGGTGATCTGCGCCTGACCGACAAGTTGGCCCGCTACTCGTATCCGTATGCGCTGCTGGTCAATTCGGATGGCCTGCGGTTCGTGGACGAGGGTGAGGACCAGGTCTTCCTCACCTACGCCAAGACCGGCGGCGCGATCCTGCGGCAGAAGGGCGCGGTGGCGTACCAGATCTTCGACCGCCGGGCCGCGCACCTGCTGGAACCGCGGTACCGCACCGGCACCCCGGTCGAAGCCGACACTCTGGCGGAACTCGCTGCGCTGCTGCACATTCCGGCGGACACGCTGCTGGCGACGGTGGCCGGTTTCAACAAGGCGGTGGCCGACGACGCCGATCTGCGCTTCGACCCGATCACCCTGGACGGGGTGGCCGCCCATCCGGAAGGTCAACCGCCCAAATCGAATTGGGCCGTCACGCTGGACCGCGGCCCGTTCGTCGCCTATCCGGTGACCTGTGGCATCACCTTCACCTACGGTGGCCTGAAGATCGACACCGAGGCCCGGGTGCTGGACGTGACCGGGCAGCCGATGCCCGGTCTCTACGCCACCGGCGAGATCGCCGGTGACTTCTTCCACCACAACTACGCCGCCGGTGCGGGTCTGATGCGCGGTGCGGTGTTCGGCCGGATCGCCGGTGTCAACGCGGCGGCCGCCTCGTGAGCCGGCTGCGCGACCTGCTGGATTCGGGACGGCTGACGGTCGTCCCGGGCGCTGCGAATGCGCTGACCGCCCGCGTGATCGAGGACTGCGGCTTCGCCTGCCTCTACGTGACCGGAGCCGGGGTGGCCAACACCCATCTGGGCGTGCCGGATATCGGCCTGCTCGGCTTCGGCGAACTGGTGACCCACGTGTCCGCGATCCGGTCCGCGGTGGACCTGCCGCTGATCGTGGACGCCGACACCGGATTCGGCAATCCGCTGAACGTGCGGCGCACCGTGCGGGAGTTGGAGCGCGCGGGCGCCGACGCGATCCAGCTGGAGGATCAGACCTTTCCGAAGCGCTGCGGCCACTTCGCGGGCAAGGCCGTGATTCCGGCCGCGGAGATGGTGACCAAGATCCGGGCCGCGGTGGAGGCCCGGCGCAGTCCGGACACCCTGATCGTGGCCCGCACCGACGCCCGCGCGATCACCGGCCTCGACGACGCCTGCGCGCGCGCGAACCGCTATCACGCGGCGGGCGCGGACATCCTGTTCGTCGAAGCGCCGGTGTCCGAGGCCGAGATCGAGACGATCGCCGCGAAGGTCGCCGGCCCGAAGATCATCAACCTGGTGGTCGGCGGCGCCACCCCGATGCTGCCCGAACAGCGCCTGGCCGATCTGGGCTTCTCGATCGCGCTGCACGCCAACCTGCCGCTGCTGGCCGGCCTGCGCGGCATGCAGGATGCCCTGAACCTGTTGCGCGACACCGGATCCGTCGCCGAGGACCGCATCGCCACCTGGACCGAACGGCAACGCCTGGTGCGCCGCACGGAATTCGACGCCCTGGACGCGCGCTACAGCGTCACCGTGGACGAGGAGGCCCGGCCGTGACCCGGTCCCAGCCCGCGCACGAGGTGTACGCGATCAAATTCGGCGAACACCCCGGCGGCACTCGCGGCGAATACTTCCACGGCTGCGCCGCCGATCCGCGCGATCAGCAGATGCCACTGGACTACTACGTCTGGCTCGTCCGCACCCCGGACGCCGATATCGTGGTCGACGCGGGTTTCACCGCCGCGATGGCGGAACGCCGCCACCGCACCCACTTCCGCGCCCCCTCGGCAGCCCTGGCCCTGCTCGGCGTCGACTGCGCCACGGTCCCGACGGTCGTCCTCTCCCACTTCCACTACGACCACGTCGGTGACCTGGACGCGTTCCCGAACGCCCGCTTCGTCGTCCAGTCCCGCGAAATGGCCTTCTGGACCGGCCGTTTCGCCTCCCGCAAGGAATTCCACCGCCTCATCGAGACCGAGGACATCACCCGCCTGGTCGAATTCGGCCTGGCGGGCCGCCTCGACTACGTCGACGGCGACCGGGAACTGGTCCCCGGCGTCCGGGTCCACCTGGTCGGTGGCCATACCGCGGGCATGCAGATCGTCAGCATCGCCACCGCCGCCGGCACCGTGGTCCTCGCCGCCGACTCCTCCCACTTCTACGGAAACGTCTGCGGCGACGCCCCTTTCGCCGTCCACACCGACCTGCCCGGCATGTATCACGCCTTCGACCTCATGCACGAACTGGCCACCTCCGAGGACCTGATCATCCCCGGCCACGACCCGGAGGTCCTGCACCGCTTCCCCCCGGTCGAGGGCACCGCGGGCACCGCCGTGCGAATCGCCTGACCGGCGGTTGCGTCACCCGGCCCCGCCCCCGCGGGTTCCGGCCACCCGATGGTCGTCGAGTGGTTCGGTGTCCGCCGCCTCGGCGGGCGCCGGTGGGGCTTGGGGGCGGCGGCGTACGAAGTGGTTCATGATCGGCTGGTCCAGGCAGTGGTACAGGGCTGCGGCGGCGAGGACGGACAGGGCGAAGGTGGCTGCGGTGTAGGCGGCCCAGCCTGTGACGCCGTAGCGGTGGCCGCCGATCAGCAGGCGGGTCAGGATCACCATGACGGGGAACTGGATCAGGTAGAAGGCGTAGGAGATGTTGCCGAGCCAGCGCAGGGGACCGGTGGTGTTGATGCCCGATATCCCGGCTCGGTCGCGGGCGGCGAGGGTGGCGACGACCGCGGTCATCGGGGCCACGACCAGTACCGACATCTTGAAGTTGACCGGTACCCACCAGGTGGCGGTGTAGGCGAGAGCCGTTGCGGCCAGGGGTGGCCCGAGGCGGAGATTGCGCCACAGTCCCTCGGCGACCAGGCGGGCTGCCAGGACGCCCAGGTAGAACTCGGGCAGCCGGACGAGGGGAAAGGTGTAGCCGAGCCAGTACGACGGGGCGATCGGGATGTCGGGCTGGGCGAACCACTGTGGTGAGGCGTGGATTTCGAAGCGAGGGGAGTCGTCGCCGCGTAACAGCCTGGGGGCGAAGGTGTTCGCGATGCCTTTCGGGCCGTCCACCCAGAGGTGGAGGCCGATGTGCAACGCGACCATCGCCAGGAGCAGGACTGCCACGGCCCGCGGCAGTCGCGCTCGCGGTATCCGGCGGATCAGCGGCAGCATTGCCGGAAAGCTCAGGTAGAACAGCAATTCCGAGCACAGTGACCACGACGGGACGTTGAGCCCGCCGACGGTCGTCCACTTCGGCACCCACGCCTGGATCAGCAGGGTGTCGGGCAGCCAGGTCACCGGTCTCGACATCGGCACGGGCGCGGCGACGACGAAGACGGCCACGGCCGCCAGATGGGTGGGGTAGATCTTCAGCGCCCGGCGCCGGTAGAACGTCCACACGGTCGTGCCGGGCCGGAACGACCAGGCGATCACGAAGCCGGACAGTACGAAGAAGAAGGCGACCCCGGCGGCGCCGAGTTGCATCGGGAACAGGCCGTGCAGCGTGCGGAACAGGGCCGATTTCTGGAAGGGATAGACCGGCAGGAAGACCAGGGCGTGCAGGACGAACACCGCGAAGGCGGCCCACCAGCGGGCTCCGGTGAGGGCGGGCAGTGCCTCGCCGGTCCGGGGCGCGCTCACGATGTCACAGACCCAGCGATTGCTCGACGGCGACGGCCACGGCCGCGTTGCCCGCGGCGTTCGGGTGGACCGGTGCGCCCGCGAACGGTGAGTCGGCAGCGGTCAGCCCGCTGATCCATGATTCGGCGGTGCAACTGCCGTGTCCCGCGGTGATCGCCCGGACATCGAGGAATCGGATACCCAGCAGCCCGGCCGCGTCGTGCCCCGCCTGTTGCAGGCGATCGAGATAGGTGAGATACCCCTCGGCCCGCGGCTGGACCACACGGCCGGCAGCGAGATCCATGCACGCCGCCGATTGCCCGGGGGAGAACACCTCCGGATATCCCACCAGCACCACCGCGGCGGCCGGTGCGTAGTAGCGGACGTAATCGACCACCTCGCGGATGCGATCCGCGTACACCGCGCCGGTCACCGCCCGGTAGTCGGGTAGCCGATTCTCGTCGGCCGCCTCGAGGCCACAGCCGCGGACGATGTCGAGCAGGCAGTCCACCGAGGGGAACGCCCGCCCGGTGGAGGCGCCCCAGGTGTCGTTCATGCCGAGTTGGATCAGCACGGCCCGGGTGGCCGGTCCGAACGATGCCGTGGCGGCCGCTTTCCGTGCCTGGTGCAGCAGGGTCCAGCCGTCCCCGGTGTCGATCGTGCCACCGTTGCAGGAGGTGTCCAGAATCGCTGCGGTGCTGCGACTTCCGAGGTTCGCGGCGAGCTGGTTCGGCCAGGAGGTGGTCGAGCGCATGCAGCCGTCGTCGGCCTGCCCGAGCAGCGGCGCGGTCGCCGTATACGAATCACCCATGACGACAACGGTTTTCCCGGCATCGTCGGCGGCCTCCGCGGTCGCCGGCAGCGCCACGATGCACACGGCCGCGAGAAGGGCGGCGGTGAGTGATCTCAATGTTCTCGAACCTCCCGATCGGCCGGCTCGGTGCGCGCACCGGGCACAGGGGAGATCAGTATCGGCCGGTGACGGCGGCCCGCACTATCGTCCGAACGGACGACAGCTGTGCAGCTGTCTGCGCAATAGCCTGTTACCGTGCGCGGAAGGAATTTTCGGCCGAGGGCCGTCGTCGCAACGGTCGTGGGGGTGGTTGCGGCGGTCACGCTGGCCGGGCTTCCGGCGGGTTGTGCGCGCAGTCACGAATCGGCGCCGATCGGCTCGACCACGGTGACCACCGTACTGCCGCAGCCGGTTCCGGTCGCTCGCGAGACACCGCCGCCGGAGACCGGCGATCCGGCGCCGGAACCGGCGACGGACGCACCGCAGAGCGGGCCGGCGGAGCAACCGGCGCCGCCGCGGGCCACGGTGGCGGCGCCGATCGAACGACCTCCGGTCGAACCGACGCCGGTCGCGAAAGCGCCGCCCACCCTGAGTGATCCGGGGTTCGAGCCCCGGGCCGGCTATTGATCCGGCCCCACCGATCGTCCAACCACCCGCAATCGCCGGAAGGTGACCAGTGATCCCATGAGCGAACCACTCGGAACTGTCCTGCCCGTGTACTTCGTCGCCGACGAGTCCGGCTCCATGTACCCGTACATCGGTGAGCTGAATCAGGGGCTGACCAGCTTGCTGGACGCCTTGCAGAGCGAGTCGATGGCGGCCGCCAAAGTGCGTTTCTGCGTGCTGGGTTTCGCCGACACCGCGGTGTGCTACCTGGAGCCGGTCGATCTGCGCGGGATCGAGCGGATGCCCGCGCTGTCGGCGCGGGGCTCCACCTCCTTCGCGACGGTGTTCGACGCGCTGACCGGCCGCATCCCGCGAGATATCCAGGCGCTCAAGAACGATGGTTACCTGGTGAATCGACCCGCGGTGTTCTTCCTGACCGACGGCGTACCCAATCGTGGTGACGGATGGGAGCAGGCGCACGCCCGGCTCACCGGATTCGCCGCCCGCCCCAACATTCTCGCCTTCGGCATCGGGGAGGCGGATGCCGACGTGATCCGGCAGGTGGCGACCGATTCGCGATACGCGTTCATCACCGCGGCCGGGACCGATACCGGTGTGGCGATATCGAAGTTCATCACGGCGCTGACCCAGTCGGTGATCAACTCCGGCCAGGCGCTGGCGACCGGGCAGTCGAGCCTGCAAGTCGAGAAGCCCGACGGCTTCGTCTCGCTCGCGGTGGACACCGTCTGATGCGCATCTTCCCCAAGAGCGGCAGGCCGCAGACCGCCGATCTCGACGGCGCCCCGCAACAACCCGGGCCGGCCGATCCGGGCGATCTGAAAGTAGCTGTCGTGGAGCAGGATTCGAGGCCGTCCGCGTGGCCGGTGGTGGTCGGCCGGGCGACGCCACTGTTCGAACCGGTGGCGGTGACCGAGGAGTTCCGGCGGATTCCGTATCGACCGGACACGGTGCTCGACGGCTGGTCCGTCGGGCCGTTCACCATCCGGGCGGGCTCGATGCGCGGGCACCTGCACCGGCACAACGGCGCACCGCGCCAGGACGATCTCGCGATCACGCACGTGCTCGATCGCAGACTGAACGTGGCTGTCGCGGACGGGGTTTCCGGTGCCCGGCAGTCGCATATCGGTGCGAGTACCGCTGTTCGCTACGCCAGCCAATGGCTCGCCGACCATGTCGCGGACATCGGTGCCGACACGAGCACCGCGATCGACTGGCACACGCTGTTCCGGTATGCGGCGTGGGCGCTGATCGAGCAGTCGGTGGCGGTACTCGGCGTGCCCGAAGCGGATGCGGCGCAGGCCGAACAGCACCTGGCCACCACCCTCGTCGCCGCGGTCTGCGACCCGCTGCCCGACGGCACTCTCTCGGCGCGGCTCGCCGGTGTCGGCGATTCGGTGGCCTGGCTGCTGACCGGCGGCCGGTTCGTTCCGGTGCTCGGCGGTAAACAGATCTCGGAATCCGGATTGTCGTCCTCGGCTGTGAGCGGGTTGCCGCGGGTGCCCGCCGAGGTCGAGTCGGCCCGGGTGATCGTCGGCGTGGACGACGTGCTGCTGATCGGCACCGACGGACTCGGCGATCCACTGGGCGCGGGCACCGGCGAGGTGGGCGCGTTGTTCCGCACGATGCTGGAACGACGGGTGCCGTCGCTCATCGAATTCGGCCATGTTCTCGACTTCTCCCGGGAGACCTTCGACGACGACCGCACCCTCGTCGCGATCTGGCCCCGGCCGCGATGACCCGACGAGAGGGTGGCGCACATGCCGTTACCGCGCCTGAAGCTGTCGGCGCTGGGTAAGCGGGTCAAGATCGCGACGGGGGGACAGGGATCCGTGTCGACCGCGCCCAACGCGCACATGCAGTTCGCGAAAACCCTGGTGTACAAGGAATACAAGCCCGACAAGCTCGTCGACGTGGACGTCGCGGTGCTGGAATCCATGCCGGCCCATCTCGAGTCGCTCCCGTTCGGTGCGGGTACGGAGTTGCTGTCGCTCGTCGCGTGGCCGTGCCGGTTGGTGGAGGACGACGCCACCGGGGCGGTGCTGGGCTTCGTGATGCCGTCGATTCCGGATCGGTTCTTCGTCGACATGATGAAGTCGTCCGGGCCCGCCCGGGTGCTCGGCGAATTCCAGCATCTGCTCAACGACGACTCGTTCATCGCCCGGCGTGGCATTCCGCTCACCGATCGGCATCGATACGAATTGCTCGGGGAGACAGCGCGAGCACTGACCGTGCTGCATCGCCACGGCGTGGTCGTCGGCGATCTGTCGCCGAAGAACATGCTGTTCTCGCTGTCCCCCACCCGCGCGGTGTATTTCATCGACTGTGATGCCATGCGCCTGCATGGCAGATCCGCACTGCCGCAACTGGAGACACCGGGCTGGGAGGTGCGCGTCGTCGACCCAGCCGAGGAACTCGCCACCGTGGCGTCGGACAGCTACAAGTTCGGCCTGCTGGCCCTGCGACTGCTGACCGGCGATCAGACCACTCGCGATCCGGCGCGACTGCCCCCGACCGTGCCGGCGCCGGTACGTGACCTGGTGCGGTCCGCGCTGGTCAAGGATCCGGCGGCGCGGCCCGTGGCGGCGGATTGGGTTCGGCAGCTCGCGCAGGCGGCCGCGGCCGCCTCCACCCGGCCGGTGGGTCCGACGGCGGCCGCGACCCCGGCGACCGGGCAGCGCACCGGTTCGGCCCCGCTGTTCTCGCCCGTGCACGGCACCGGTACGCCGCCGCAGTCCGGGGGCGGCACAGGCTCGCTGCCGCAGTTCGGCACGGCGCCGGGCGGCTACTCGGCCTCCCGCGCCGCGCGCCGCTCCTGGTGGGGTTCGATGCCCATCGCCGTCAAGAGCGTGGGCGGTGGCGTGCTGGCCTTCCTGGCGCTGGTGTGGATCCTGCATTCGGTGTCCGGTGGTGGCGGCGATCGGGCCACCCCGGGCGGGAACGCGTTGGCGCCGAACAACTCCGCCGCCGGCGAGCTGCGGGTCATCGGCACCGACCGGGTCGGGCACAGCCCGTGGGGTGTGGTCGTCGACGCGGACAACCGAACCGCGTTCGTCACCGATGCCGACGACGACACCATCACGGCGATCGATACCGGCACCGGTGCGCAGAGCACGCTGCCCGCGGCGGCCAAGCCGACCGCGATCACGCTGGACCAGGCGCGGCACCTCGCCTACGTCACGAATGCCGTCGCCCGCTCGGTATCGGTGATCGACACGCGCACGAGACAATTCGTGGCGAACATCGCGGTCGGCGCCGCACCCTACGGCATCGCCCTCGACGCCGGTGGCCGGACCGCCTACGTCAGCAATTTCGACGACGACACGGTCTCGATCATCGATACGAACAACCGGTTCGTCACCGCGACAGTGCATGTGGGCGCGCATCCGTACGGGATCGCGGTCGATCGGAGCACCGGCAGCGTCTATGTCGCTGCGGCACGGGACAATACCGTATCGGTGATCGACCCCACCAGCGCGACGGTGGCCACCGTCATCCCGGTCGGGCAGGAGCCCTGGGGCGTCGCCGTCGACTCCGGCACCGCCTACGTGACGAATCATCAATCGGGCACGGTATCGGTGATCGATACGGCGAAACGTGTTGTCGCCACCACGATCTCGGTAGGCTCCGGACCGGTCGGGGTGGCGTTCGCGCCGGGCGGCCACACGGTGTACGTCACCGATCACAGCGTCGACACGGTGTCGATCATCGACACCGCCGCCCGCCGGGTCACCGATACCGTTCGGGTGGGCGACAATCCGCACGGCGTCGGTTTCGATCGTGCCACCGGCGCCGCCTACATCACCGATTTCACCGTCGGCACCGTCTCGATCATCGGCCGGTGACCGATGCGGCACCCGGGCGCCATCGGATCGGGCGCCGCCGGTACGAACATCCGCGGCATCGTCGTCGGAGTGCTGTGCGGTGTCATGGTTTTCACCTCGGCCGACGCCGGTCCCGGCCGAATCCGCCGGGACCCGGCCGTCACGGCCCCGGCCGCCGCCTCGGGCCTGGACGCACGTGTCATCCCGATCGTCGACGCCGTGATGCAGTCGATGGCGGTACCCGCTGCCGTGGTGCAGGTGCGGACGGCTACG
The DNA here is from genome assembly GCF_020176955.2 of Nocardia sp. alder85J. Classification (GTDB taxonomy): domain Bacteria; phylum Actinomycetota; class Actinomycetes; order Mycobacteriales; family Mycobacteriaceae; genus Nocardia. The sequence goes on along the minus strand of NZ_JAIUCZ020000005.1, from coordinate 59,128 downwards.
TCGACCTGGTCGCACGCCTTCGGGAGCCGGGAGCTCGGTGGTGCGGATCCGATCGGCGTGGGCGACTTCTTCCGGGTCGGCTCGGTGACCAAGACGATGGTGGGCACGGTACTGCTGCAATTGGTCGACGAGGGCAGGCTGCGGCTCGACGATCCGGTGTCCCGGTTCCGGGACGACGTGCCGGACGGCGACACGATCACGATCGCGCAGTTGCTGAACATGCGCAGCGGCCTGTTCAGTTACAACGAGGATCCGGCGTTCGCGCGGACGCTCGACCGTGATCCCGGACGAGTATGGCAGCCCGAGGAACTGCTGCGGATCGCCTGGCGGGGGACTCCGTATGCGGAGCCGGACAGCGGATTCCGCTATTCGAACACGAACACGATCCTGGCGGCGCTGATCATCGAGCAGGTCACCGGCAACAGCATCGCCACCGAACTGTCGCAACGGGTCTTCCGGCCACTGGGCCTGACCCGGACATCGTTCCCCGCACCCGGCGACGCCACGATCCCGGCACCCTCGCCGCACGGTTATCTGTACGGCAGCAACGTTTCCGCGCTGGCCTCGCCACGGCTACCGGAGGACCAATTGCGCGCGGTGCGTGACGGCACGCTGCTGCCCGCCGATGTCACCGGACTGAATCCCACCTGGATCTGGGCCGCCGGCGCGGTGATCTCCACCGCGGCGGATCTGGCGACCTACGTCCGCGCGCTGGTCGGCGGGACGACCCTGCTCGACGCCCGGTTGCAGCAGGCCCGGCTGGACAGTGCCGCGCCCCTCGATCCGCTGGATCCGACCGCCAATCGCTATGGGCTGGCACTCGAATCGTTCGGTCCGATGCTCGGTCACGACGGGGCGATTCCGGGGTTCCAGACGTTCATGGGCTACGACCCGGTCCGGGACGTGACGATCGTGGTGCTGTGCACGGTCCGCGACGGTCCGGCCGGTGGCCGGCCCGCGAACGAGATCGCCTACGGGATCGTCCGGGCCCTGTACCACCTCCGGTGACACGATCCCGGCGAGAAGCGGCGCCGGAATCCATCGTTACCGGTCGGATATCAACTGTTCTCGCATTTGCGCAGAATGCGATCGGAAATTGTGTTTGAATTTCCCTGTGCCGCATCCCGGATGACGATACCGGATGTGGCGCGAACCACAGGGAGGGATTTTCGTATTGTTTCCGATAGTTGACAACAAGAGCGGGGTCGCGGAATCCGAGCGGCCCGTCCAGCATTGCGGTTGCGGCCGGTCCGGGCTGTGCCCCCACGCCGCGCGTGTATCCCGTATCACCCGTCCGCCGCTGTCGCGCCGGGAGCGGGAAGTGCTGGTGGAGTGGATAAAGCGCGATACCAAGGCCGATGCCTGCGCACACCTCTTCGTTACGGCAAGTACATTGAACACCCATCTCGCGCGGATTCGGAAGAAATATGCGGAGGCGGGTCGGCCGGCGCCCACAAAAGCCGCACTGATGGCGCGTGCGGTGCAGGACGGGCTCATCGATGTGAACGACCTGTGAATCCGTCAAACATTCCGGACGGTCGATAGATGGGCACATTGGCGCGCCCGGGAAACCGGCGCCGGGAACGGTTGTTCCCGGTTCCGGCCCGGCGTTTCCGTGCGTTACGCTTCGAAATCCCGGACCTTCTCGTCCGTGGAAAGGTTGATTGCCCGGCCTCGGCCGACGGCTGTGCCGTTCGGCCCTCAGCCGGCAAGTAGGTTCGAATGCGGCCCGTTCACGACGGCGCCGGGCCGGCGGTGGGGGTGTCCGTGGTCCCCGGCTCGGCGTCGCCGGATCGGCCCAGCGCGTCGCGGATGTCGGTGAGGGTGGTGCGGGCGCCGGCGAGGTCGGCGGTGAACAGCTCCGGTTGCGCCGTGTGCAGGCGCCGGAACCTGTCGACGGCCTCGCGGGCGATGGTGTGGGCGTCGGTGAGCCGGTCGGCGCGGTACAGCGCGGTCGCGTATCGCCACAGCGACCTCGCGAGCGCGGGTTCGTATGCGGCCGGGCTGGTTTCGGCCAGTCGGCGGCGGTGGGTGACCGCCTCCGCCAACGGGCCCAGCGCTTCTTCGTACCGGTTCATCGACGACGACAACTTTCCGAGAATGCCCAGTGCGGCGGCGAAATACGGTGTGTTGTAGGCCGGGTCGACGGCGGTCAGGCGGCGATACGATCGGACCGCCGCCACCGCGTGCGGCAGCCCCTCCTCGTGCCGCCCCGAATTCGACAGCAGATCGGCGAGATTCATCAGCGCGAAGGGGAGATCGCCGGGATACGACGCCGGGTCGGCCTCGGTGGACCGGCGGTAGAGCGCGGTCGCCTCCCGCATGGCGCGCAGGGCGTCCTCGTGCCGTTCGGCGGCCGACAGCGAAATCGCGAGATTGCTGAGAGCGGTGGCGAGTTCACGCTCGAAGAATCCCGGACTGCCCGCGGCCTGCCGGCGCAACAGCTCCACCGACTCCTCCGCCACGATCAGTCCCTGCTCCGTTCGCCCGAGATCCGACAGGATCAGCGCGAGGTTGTTCAACGACTCGGCGAGATACGAGTTGTAGGCGCCGGGATCGGCGCTCGCCATCCGCCGATACACCGCCACTGTCTGTTCGACCGCTGCCAGCGCCTCGTCCCGGCGATTCGCGGCGGCCAGCCAGTTTCCGAGATTCATCGTGGCGGTGGCGAGTTCGAGTTCGTGGGCGGGATCGGCGGCGGCCAGCCGCCGATACCACGACACCGCCTCGGTGCCGGCGCCCACCGCGTCGTCCGGCCGTCCGAGTTCGGCCAGCCGGTTGCCCAGATTGTTCAGCGCCACAGCGAGTTTCCGTTGACGGGCGGCGGGACCGGTGGCAGCCGGTCGCCGCCATCGTGCCACCGCGTCCTCGGCGGGGCCCAGCGACTCCTCCGACCTGCCCGCGCCGGCCAGTCGGATCGCGAGGTTGTGGAGCGACTCGGCCAGGGCCGCTTCGTGGGTCACCGGGTCGGTGGCGGCCAGCGCGCGCTCGAGCTCCACGGCCTGTTCCGCGGCGGCCAGCGCCTCACGATGCCTGCCGGCCCGCTCCAGCCGGCGGCTGCGGCGGGACAGGACGGCGGCCTGTTCGGCGGGCCCGGTGGCCGCCGCCAGGTGATACGGCAGCAGTGCCGAATCGACCGCGGCCGTGGCGATGTCGAAGTCGACGTGCCAGCTGTCGGGTAGTAGCGGGTCGACGGCTTCGAGGGTGGCGGGGTCGAGGTCGGGGAGTTCGGTGAGGCGGGTGAGCGCGGATCCGCCCGCGGCGATGGCGAGGTGGGGCTGTGCTCTGAGGAGCGTTTGGGTGGCGGTGGAAATGTGCGGCCAGCGGTGTGCTGTTTCGATGAGGACGGTGAGGGTGGTGGGTGTCCACGGGAGCGTGGGATCGGATTCGGTGGGGCCGATCAGCAGGCTCGCGGGTGCGGTGGTGGTCCAGGGGTCGGGTGTCCAGGTGTCGTGATGGCTGTGGCCGGGCGTCGAGAGGGCGATCATGTCTTCGCCGAGCCGGTCGGGGTGCAGTGGTTGCAGTGCGGTGGTGTCGTGTTCGGGTGGGTAGTGGTAGCGGTGGTCGTCGATGAGGTGGTCGGCGCGGGACGTGGTGGTGGCGAGGCGGACCCGGGTGAGAGCGGTGCGGGCATGGGCGCGCGACAGGGCGCCGGTGAGGGTGGCCGTGTAGGCGGTGCGGGCCATGGTCCGCGGGGGTGTCGGGCGCGGATCCTCCGACCGGGTGTGCAGCCGCACCCACTGCTGCTGCTCCCGGCGCAGCAGATATCCCGACAGCGCGTGCGGCTGAGCCGGAGCCCGGGCGCCGCGCAGTTCGGCGTCGACGGCGACCAGTGCGGCCATATGGATCGTGAGCACCGATTCGAAATCCGGATCATCCAACGCGGCCGGTGCCTGCGGCGGCGGCCCGGTGCTGTCCATGGCAGCGGCGAACGCGGCTGCGGCATCATCGAACAGCGCTGCGCGACCGAGCCTTTCGCCATCCGATAGGAGCGGTCCGTTCGTCGGGACCGGGTCGGGCGCGGGGGCCAGCGGTGGCAGGAATCGGGCCGCGGTGTCCATCCGCAGCTCCTCGTCCAGTCGCTCGGCCAATGCATGCCACCAGAATCCGGCTGAACGCGCCAGCAGCATTGCCCGTACGGTCGCACCCGACCACAGCGCCGCCCGGTACATCTCCAGCAGCAGGGCGTACAACCGCGAGAACGCCCAGCGATCGGCGTAATCGACCACCAGCAGTGCCCTGCGTGCGGATTCGGCTGTGCTGGAAAGGAATTCGTTGATCGGCCGCGGACCGGCGGCCTGCGTCTGGAGCGCCTGGCCCACCGTCCATCCGGCGCGGGCGCACTGTGCCGCAACATGTTCGGCGAGCCGGGTCTTGCCGTGGCCCGCCGGGGCGTGCCACAACCGCGCCGACACCGTGCCGACGCCGGAGTCCAGCCATTCGGCGATATCCGCCTGTTCGGCGCCGCGACCGGCGAACGGCACCACGCGGTGTCGCGACAGCAGCAGGCGCGCGGGTTGGTCCCGCGCCTGCTCGCCGGTCAGGGGCGGCGCCACGAGGGGCAGCGGTTCGACCGCGTAGGCCGTCGGCGACTTGTGTAGTTCCCGTACCGGATTCATGAGATCTCCACGTCGCCGCCCACGCCGTCGAGCTGCGTCACACCGTCGCCGACACGGGAATCGGTGACCACCTGCCCGGCGTCCGGCGAGGGCGGCACCGCGGTCATCCGGGGCGGCTCCGCGCCGGGCAGGTCGGCGCCGGGCAGGTCGCTCGCCGGGATCCCTACCGGCCCGCCGCCGCGGGTGAACCGCACGCTGCCGTTCACATTCCTGATCTGGACGACGCTGCCGTGCACGGTCGATCCGGTCACCGATTGGGCGGACGGGCCGGGCGCACGGCGTGTGGCGGGCGCGCTGCCGGGATCCGGCGGCGCGTCCGGGCCCGGGTCCCGCGCGGGTGGCAGCGCCGGAATCGTGCCCAGCGGCGGCCGCGGGTATTTGGGCTGATTCGTCAATGCCCGCAGCAGCGGTTCCAATCCCGCCGCCGTGAACGAGCGGAGTTCGTACCGGGTGCCGCCGTATCGGCCGAGAAATGCCGGAATTCCGTCGGGAGTTTCGCCGGGGAGCAGTACCGGCAGAAATCGCCGCGAGTTTCCCGGATTCTCGTAGACCAGCTCGCGCAGATAGGCGGATTCGTGTGCGACGCCGCGTCCGACGCCGCGCTCGATCCGTTGTTCGGCCCGGTCGCGGTAGGCCGTGGAGGCCACCACGATCACGTAGTCGGCCGCGTCGATCTGCCGCTGCATCCACAGCGGCCAATCCTGGCGGTTGTCCTGATCCTCCACGTCCAGGTAGGCGCCGATGCCGTGGGCGATCAGGCTGCGCCACAACCGGATCACCGCCTCCGCATGCGGTCCGTGGTCGTTGGCGTAGGAGATGAACACCCGAGGCCCGCCCGTCGGAACTGGTTCGTGCATCGGCCACCTTCCTCGACTCGGTATTCCCAGTGTCGCCCGAATGCCGATCGGTAGCACAGATGCCGCGGGCCGTTGCCTGTTGCCTGTCCGGTTGGGTCTGTGGCAACCGGTCGTGCGACCGCCGAATGGCCGCCGAGAATGGAGATATCGCGCACCGCACCGGAGTTCGCGGATGACCTCGAGCCATTTCGACTCCGCCGGCCACGACTGCACAGGATCCGGAGGGGAATCGCCGGGAGACGGCTCGCACCGCCTCCCGGCGATCACCGGTGCGGGCCCGGCTCCCTCCTTCCGGACCCGCCGCCGGTGGGGATTCACAGTCTGGTCAGCACGGCCGCGGTGGCCCGGGTCACCGCACGCGCCGCCTCGACGGCCCGATCCAGCGCCACCGCCGACGAGGCCACCCGGTCGTCGAAGTCACCGGGCCAGATCCGGCCCTTGTACGGTTCGCACAGGTCCTCGTACTCCCGGGTCACCAGTGGGCTGAACACGATCTTGTCCCGCAGCAGGATGGTGGCCGCGGCGAGCACCGACCGCATCACCGCGCTCTCGGCGGCCATCGCGGCGTCGAGGCGGGCCACCGCGTCCAGCGCGCTCTCGGTGAGCCAGGTGTAGAGCCCGGCGAGGTCGACCGCACCGGGCAGGCTCACCCGGCCGATGTCCGGGTGCGCCGACCCGTTGCGGTGCCCGGCCATGGCGAACGGAGTGTCGTGCGGCGACAGCGAATTCTGCGCATCGATGCCCTGGATGATCGGCCCGCCGACCCGCAACAGCACACTGCCGTAGGCGATGTCGATGTTGTCGATCTCGTGCAGGCCGTCGGCCAGGGTGGGCGCCACGTCACGGGCGGCGTGCTCGAGGACGCGCAGCGCCTCGCCGCCCTCGGGGACGAGTTCCGCTCCCAGCAGCGGGCGCAGCCGGTCGGCGATGTCGGAGCGCAGGGTGCGCGCGATCTCCGCCACGGACACGTCGACGGCCCGGTAGGCGCCGGTGACCATGGCGCGGGCGTCGACGAACGCCTCCTCGATCGTGCGCAGCGGCTCCTGATCGAATTTGTCGTGGTGGAGTTGCTGCCAGCGCTGTTCGCTGCCCGCGCCGAGCCCGCCGGCGACCAGGGCCCGGACCGCGTCGCCGGCCTGCCGCAGCGAGACCCCCAGGGAATTCGGTTCGTGCCGGGCCGATTCCGGGTCGTCGGCGTACTGCCGGGACAGCTTCGTCAGTTCGGTGCCGACGGCCAGCCGCAGTTGGTCGGCCCGGACGGCGAGTGTGCGCTTCTCGCTGGGCAGCGCGGCCAGACAGGCCCGCGCCGCCGTGAGCACCCGGGCGGCGTAGGCGTCGATATCGGCGCGGAGTTCACGCACATGTTCCTCGGCCTTGTCCAGCGCCTGCCGGTCCATCTCGGCGATGTGCTCGCCGAGGTGGGTCAGCAGCGGGATCAGCAGGTGGTCGTGTACCCGTTGCGGCCGCAGCGCGTCCACCTCGTAGCATTGCGCGCCCCATTTCTGGGACAGTTCGGCGCGCATATTGGCCACGGCCCGCTGATAGGCGTCGCGCTCGGTGTCGGAGGGGGTGTCGCCGAACGCGAAATTGGCGACGCCGACCAGGAAGTGCCGCAGTCGCACGCCCGCGGCCGCCTCCTCGGCCTGCACGCTGGGTGTCCAGTCCTCGGCCTGGAAGGCGGCGTTGTTGAACTGCCCGTCCGGCTTCTTCACCAGCATCAGCAGGTCGACGTCGTTGGTGAGGCCCTGGACGAGTCTGCGATCGATCAGGCCCGCCTCGCCGGGGCCGGGCAGGTCGACGATGCCGATGCGCGCGTTGCCGTCGAGGAAGTCGGTCCAGATCCGGACCTCGCGGACGGCATGGAAATACGCCCGGTCCTCCGGATGATCCTGCCGCGGATAGGCGAGGTACGGCCGCAGTTGCGCGAGGTCGACCGCGATGGTCGAGGCGCCGCGCAGCAGGGGCAGATAGTCGTCGAGCGTCTGCTGTGCGGTGCGCAGTTTCCGGAGGAACTGCTCGTACTTCAGATCGGAATCGTCGAGCCGCTGCCGGGCCGGATCCTTGTAGGGGAAGTCCCGGAACTCCTCGGGGGTCCGCGGCAGCCGCTGCGGATCGACGCCGGCGTGCTGGTGCAGCGGGCGCAGGTAGAAATCCCGGAACTGTACCCAATCATGCAGCAGCACTTGCACTTCCGGCGGTCCGCTGCGATGGAAGATGCGGCTGACGGTGGCCGTGGTCGGTTCCGCCTGTTCGGCGGGCAGCACGTCCCGGTCCAATCCGGTGATGCTGCGCAGCAGGGTCGTCTTGCCCTGCCGGGTGCGGCCGATCGCGCCGATGACGAGATACTCCCGCCGCACCCGCTGCCGGACGCGCCGCACCTGCGCGATGGTCCGATCCAATTGCACTGCGGGCGCGGTGGTTCCGCCGCTGTGAGCGGCGGCGTCGCGCAGGAACTCCCGGACCTCGCGGGGCGCCCTGGAGGTGTCCAGCGCCTCCCACGGCACCGCCGCGACCCGTTCGGTCAATGCCGTGTACTGCGCGCGTAATTCGCCGAGCGCCGCCACCAGACCGTCCACCGCCGGGCGCAACTGCCGCCGGTGCTCCAGCGCGGTGTCGATCCGTCGTTCGATGTCGTGATCCAGTGTGGTCACAGCGCGCCCTTTCGATCGATGTGCCGAACCTGGTCGACCCCGAAATCCCGATGGCTGAAGTTCTTGAGGCCGGCGAACATCCATTGCCGATTCGACGGGCACACCGTCAGCAGCGCGTGGAACAGTTGTTCGAGGTGATAGCCGTGCCGGGACGAATAGCCGATGACCGTCGGATCGGGACCGACAATGGCGCTCAAACGGACCGTTCGGTCGTCCAGTATTTTCCGGATGTTGGATTCCTGGCGTGGCGACGGACGATTCGGCGCCCGCCGCCAGTCGGCGGGCTCGACCACGTCGATCTGATTGACGCCGAACACCATCCGTTCGCTGAAATCTGTGAGTTCGGTGAGATAGTGCCGGTCCGGTGTCAGTGCGCGATTTCGTGCGGCCAGCACCCAGAGAATTGCGTCGCAGCCCGGCAGGTGCCGTCGATAGGAACATAGATGTTTCTCATCGGAATCGGCGTTATCGCCCAATCCGGGCGCATCCATCACCCGCAGCCGAACCTGCGGCGCGAACGCGCTGGGCGAGATCGCCGTGACCCGGTCGTCACCCCGCGGTGGATCGAATCGCACCGACAGGTCGACGGCCTCGAATTCCTTGGTCCGAGCAGCGGTGTCGCCGACCGGGAGGTCGGTTTTGAACAGCGCGTTAATTGTCGACGTCTTTCCGGCACCGGAAACACCCACAACCCCGATTGTCGGTGGCGCACTCTCGATATGTTGTGCAAGAGTACGAAGGATGGCATCGCCAAGGTTTTCGTCGAGTTCGTGGTTTTCCTTACCGCGGCTCACGGTTACAGGGTGCGTCGGGGGACGGTGTCATCGGAATCGGTTGCCAGTGGCCTCTGTCCGGAGGCAACGGGCAACGCGAGCCACGAACTGCCGCACCCTACAGGAAGTCGCTATGAGTGCACCACGATTCGGATTCGAACTGCGCCGGCAACGTGAGGCGGCGAAACTCTCGCTGGCTCAGCTGGCCCGGAGAATCCACTACGACAAGGGATATCTGAGCCGAGTCGAGCGCGGTGAAAGACAGCCCAGCGTGGATTTCGCGCGGCGGTGCGATGCGGCCCTCGGCACCGACGGCATGTTGAGCGCGCTGGTACCCGGCGCCGAACCGGAGACGAGCGCACCCGGCGCGGATCAGGACGACGTACCGGTCGAGCCCGATCGGATCGAATTCCAGCCGGAGAAGTTCGCGGCCCCGCTGGACGACGATGTGCTGGGCGGATATACGGCGATCTACGACGAGCTGCGCCGGCTCGGGCAGGGCACCTCGGCCTCGCATGTGCTGCCGATGGCGGCGACCCAGGCGCGCGTGCTGCGCCGTGCCGCCGAGGAGCGGGGCCTGCTGTTGCTGGCGGCCCGCTGCGCCGAGTACGCGGGCTGGATGGCACAGGAACTCGGCGATGTCGCCTCCGCGAGCCACTGGACCGACGAGGCCGCCCGGATCGCCGCGGACGCCGGTGATCACGGGCTGGCCGCGTACGCGTTGGTGCGGCACGCCGAATTCGCGCTGTACCGCCGCGATGCCCGCGCCGCCATCGAACTGGCCGCGCTGGTGCGTGACGACGGCACCGCGCCCGCGCAGGTGCGGCGGCTGGCCGCGCACCGCGAGGCGCAGGCGTACGCCCTGGTCGGCAATCCCGGCGCCTGCGAGCGGGCACTCGCGCAGGCCGGCGACTTCGATCCCGGATCCGTGCATCCCGCAGCGCGTTTCGGCTCGTCCATCGGCGGGCTGGACCGTGCCATCGCGGGCTGGTGCTATTACGATCTCGGCCGCTTCGACGAGGCCGCCGATCTGCTGGAACGGGTCACCCTCGGCATCCCGGGCCCGGCCCGGCGGGCCCGGGGCCGGCACAGTATCCGCCTCGCGCGGGCACTGGTCGCCTCCGGTCAGCTCGGCCGGGCGGAATCGGTGGTGCGCTCGGGTCTCGAGGACGTCCGCCACACCCGCTCGGCCACGGCCTACGAGGAGATCCGGATGCTGTCCGGGGATCTGCTGCGGCAGCACCATCATCCGTCCTCCCGGCGGCTGCGGCTGTCGCTCATGACGGCCCTGCACGGGGCTCCGATCACCGGGTGAGCGGCGTATCGGCCGGTGGCGTATCGGCCGGTGGCGCGGCCGGTCCGTGCGGGCCCGGCCGCGGTCGTCGTGGTCCCGCTGACCCGTTGCCCGGCAAGACATCCGGGCCGGTGCACCTCGTCACCGGCGGCGCTGTGTGGGGGCGCGCGACGGTGCTAGCGTGGTTCCGAGGAGGATCCGGCCAGATGCCGGATGCAGGGGATGGTCTACGAACAGCGGTACCGATTCGATCCGAAGACCGTGCTCCTACTGGTGTTCGCAGGGGCGATCGTGGCGGGCGCCCTACTCGCGCCGCATCTTTCGATCAGCGCCCGGACCGGACTGGTGCTGTTCTTCGGCGCCGGCGGCCTACTGGGGCTGGTGACCTCGTTGTCGCGCCGGGTGGCGTTGCGCGTCGACGCCGACGGAATCACGTTCGGCGGCACCCTGTTGCGCTATCGGGCGTCCACGCGGCGGTTCCCGTGGGCCGATGTCGAGGCGGTGGTGCTGTGGCGCCAGCAGACCGCCGCCGGGGTGCCGTGGATCGGAATCCTGCGCCACCGGTACGCACCGCCACTGCCCGGCGCCCTCACCGGCGCCGGGGGCCGCGGCCTGACCACCGCGTTCACCGCGCTGATCGGCGCCCCCGACGAGCGTCTGCTGGAGTGCGCCAAGGGAATCGACGGGTGGAGCCTGGACACCGCCCGGCTCGCCACCGTCCTGGGTTCCGTCGCACCCGGGGTCCGGTTCGTCGACCATCGCTGAGAGGCGCTGCGCCCCAAGGTATCCCGCTGTCAGCCCTCCGGATAGCACAGGAACAGCCTGCACCCGGTGGTCGTCGCCGGGGCTGGTGCCGGCCGGAGTGTGCACCCGCCGCTTCGACGACCGCCTCGGCATCAGCCCCGGCGCCCGGCTCCTGTCCCGCCGCATCGCCGAAGCCCGCACCCTCCTCGAACAGACCGACCTGCCCATCGAGGCCATCGCCACCCGAGTCGGCCTCACCTCCGCGGTAAACCTCCGCCGCCGCTTCCGCGCCCGAGTAGGCACCACCCCCGGCGCCTACCGCCGCACCTTCCGAGCCGGATGATCCGTCGCCTGCGGTTCCACGTACGGCGGCCGCCGTGCCCGGGCTGGTACCACTGCGGTGCCTTCCGGGCCGGATGATCCGGGGCACGTGGTCGCCGGGCGCTGTGGCCGCCGATCGGATGGCCGGTTCGAGCAGTCGGCACGGCTGTCCCGGGTCGTCCGATCAGTCGTTTCCGAGTTGCCCGGCTTCGTCGTCGCGGCCGAGCGTGCGGAGGGCGGCCGCGAGGGTGGTGCGGATGGCTGTGATCTCGGGTCGGTCGGTACGTGCGTGGGATTCGGCGAAGTTGCGGAACAGCGTGAGGGATTCCCGGAGCGGGCCGATCGCGTCGCCGGGGCGTTGCAGTTCGGTCAGGCGGAGGCCGAAGTCGCCGAGGGAGGCCGCGAGATCGGGCAGGTAGGCGCGTGGATTCGCCGCGGCCAGTGTGCGGTCGATCTCGACGGCTTCGGCGGTCGCCGCCAGCGCCGTGCGGTAGCGCCGCGTGCGGGCGCGGGCGGCGCCGAGGTCGCGCAGGGCGATCGCGAGGCCGGGAAGCCTTGTGGCGGGGTCGCTCTCGGCGAGGGTGCGGTACAGGGTGGCGGTTTCCTCGGTGTCGTGCAGGGCGCCGTCGGCGTCGCCGAGTTCGGTGCGGAGTATGCCGAGTGTGCGCAGGGATTCGGCCAGATCACCACGATGTGCCGGATCATGCTGTGCCAGTTCGCGATACAGGGCAACCGCCGATGCGGTGGCGGTGGCCGCCGCGTCGCGGTGGCCGAGGTCCGCTCGGTGCCGGCCCAAGGCGTGCAGCGCGGCCGCCAGCGCGGCGGTGTCCGGGTCGGCCGCGCGACGCCGGATCGCCACGGCCTCCTCGGCGGCGGCCGCCGCCGCGTCGAGCCGCCCGGCGTCATCGAGGCAGGCGGCCAGGAGGGTGAGCGCCGCCGCGAGTTCGGGGAGCCGGTCGGTCGAGCCCGTATCGACCAGTTCGCGGTATCGGGCCGCTGCTTCCCGGGCGGGGTCGAGTGCGGCCTCCGACCGGCCGGTTGCGGACAGCAGCGTCGCCAGATCGAGCAGTGCCGCAGCCAGTTCGGGGCCGCCGCCCATCGCGCCGGAGCCGGGGCGCCGGGCCATGGCGGCGCGGCGGAGGGTCACTGCTTCGCACGCCCAGTCGACGGCCTCCGCGGTGTGGCCCGCGGCGTGCAGGGCGGTGGTGTGGTGGGTGAGGAGGTCGGCGCGTTCGGCGGGATCTGCGGTGGCGGTGAGCCGGGAGGTGATCAGTGCGGTGCTCAGAGCGGCGGCCGCGACCTCGAGGTCGGCGTCGCGGGTGGTGGGCAGGGCGGCGTCGACGGCGGCGAGGATGTGGTGGTCGATGCCGGGCACCTGGGTGAGCCGGACGATGGCCGGTCCACCGGCCCGGACCGCTACTTCCGGGTGGCGCCGCAGCAGTTCGCCGAGGGTGCGGGTGCGGACATGCTCCCAGCGGCAGGCGGTTTCGATCAAGGTGGTGAGCACCGGGCGGGCCCAGGCCGTGGCCTGGGCGTCCAGCGGGTCCAGCAGTTTCTCCGGGGCGTCGGCCGTCCAGTCGTCCGACAGCCAGGCCGCCGGGTCGCTGCGGTGGGTGTGGCCCGGAATGCTCAGCGCGACACAGTCTTCGCCGAGCCGGTCGGGTTGCAGCGCGTCCAGCGCGGTGTCCGGACCGGCCGGCGGATAACAGAATTCGTAGTCGTCGACGAGTTGATCGGCGGCGGAGGCGGTATCGGCCAGTTCGAGCCGGGTCAAGGCGGCGTGGGCCCGGCGGCGGTCGAGGGTTCCGGTGAGCGCGGTGGTGAAGACCGCGCGGCGCATCACCTCCGGGCGGGTGCCGAAATGGTCCTCGCCGCGGATCCAGAGTTGATACCAGCGCGAGAATTCGCGCCGCAGCAGATGATCGGACAGCGCGTAGGGAGTGGCCGGGGCCCGGCTCCCGCGTCGCTCGGGATCGACCGACACCAGCGCCGCCATGTGGATCGGCAGGATCGAGGCGTAATCGGAGCCGTGCAGCGTGCCCGGCGCGGGCGGCAGGGTGGTGACGGTGTGGCCGAGCGCGGCCGCGAAGGCCCGTTGTGCGTTCTCGTGGAGGACCTTCCGGTCCACGTCGGCATCGAGCGGGCCCAGCGGCATCGCCCTCGGATCGACGCCGAAATCGGCGTCGAGGTGTTCGGCCAGTGCGTGCCACCAGAATCCGGCCGCGCGGGCCGCGAACAGGACGCGCACGACCACGTTCGTGCGCAGGGTCAGGCTCTGGAGATCGGTGAGCAGTGCGACGAGATGTGAAGGCGCCCACCGGTCGGCCTGATCCACGGTGATCAGCGCGCCGCCGCCGGGCGGGGTCGGCACCGCGGCGGCCGGGGTGGGGGTGGGCGTGTACTGCGCCCGCCACCGTGACCACCCGGCGGGACGGCAGCACGCGCCGAGCTGATCCAGCAGTCGGGTCTTGCCGTGGCCGCCGGGCGCGTGCACCAGGTACGCGGAGAACGTCGCCGATTCGCCGAGCCAGTCGAGCAGCCTGCGCATCTCGGCATCGCGCCCGGCGAACGGCACCACGCGATGCTGCGGTAGCAGCAGCCGGCTCGGCTGGGCCCGCGCGATGTCGACCGCCAGGGGCGTGGGCTCGCCCGGATACTCCTCGATCCGATACGGTGGCCGTCGAGTGCCGAGGGTGACATCGCCGGTGACTCCGGCGACCTGGACGACATCGCCGATGACGACGGTCCCGTGGACGACTTGGGCGATGGGAACAGGCGCAGGCGCGGGATAACTCACTGGATGCCGATCGGGGTGTCAGTGTGCCGGGAATGTGCCGAAGCGAATTCTGCGCACACCCCGGTTCGCCGTCAACCCCTGATCGGCGAGTCTGCGCGCGCAACGCGGGTAGGGTGGTGGTGGATTCGTCCGGCGACCGATCGACAGGGGGAACGCTGTGACCGAGGCGACGCTGGCATTCGTCCACGGACTCTTCTCCGGCGCCCATACCTGGGATGAATTCCTGCGGGTATTGGCGACCGACGAGGAGTTCGGCGGGTCGGTGACGGCACGGCGATTCGAGTACGCGACGCCGGTGCTGCGATCGAGTCCGCTGCGGCGGATACCCGACCTCGCCGACATCGCGTCCAACCTGCGTGAATGGCTGCGCGGCCTGCCGCCGGACCGGCCGGTCGTCCTGATCACCCACAGTATGGGCGGCCTTGTCGTACAACGGTTTCTGGCGGAGCGGGTGCGGGCCGGCCGGCTCGACGAATTGTCCGGTATCGCGGGGGTCGTCATGTTCTCGTGCCCGAATCAGGGTTCGGAGATCTTCCTGGCATTACGGCGCAACATGCCGTTCTGGCGGCATCCCCAGGAACGCCGGCTCCGGCCGCTCAGCGCGGAAGTGGCCGAGGCGCAACAGATCGTGATCGAGCGGATCGTGCACGCGGCCACCGCCGCCGCGCCCGCCCGGCGAATTCCGATCTGGGCGTTTGCTGGTGACTCGGATCGCGTCGTCCTGCCGCAGTCGGCGAAATCCGTTTTCGCCGACGAATATTGCTTCACCCTCCCGGGTGACCACTCGTCGATCATCCGCCCCGGCTCCACCGCGCATCGCGGCTACAGTGCCGCCCGCCGGTCGGTGCTGGCCGCCCTGGCGATGTATGCCGCCGGTACCCGCGAGCAACCCGCTCCGCCCGCCGTCGTACCCTGTCCGGCGGTGGGCGGCGTCGTGCAGTCCGTCCGGGATTCACTGGTGGACGGTTCGGTGTACCAGATCACCGGCGTCGGCGATGTCACCATCGAACGTTGAACGCGGTGCCCGGGTAAGCGACGGCACCGCACGGTAATTCGACGAGGAGTCGATGTATGACCACCGCGGGTGCGGCCACCGCCGGGTTTTCGCCGTACGCGGTCGAGCCGATCCCGGTCGCGGCTGTCCCGTTGACCGTCGAGCGGGCGCGAGCGCAGCCGTCGAGTCTGCTGCTGTCCCGATATCGGATCGTGCCGTTCACCGGCCGCGACGACACGATGACCGAGATCGGCGAGTGGCTGAAGCGCGATGCCCCGATGTCGGTGCGGTTGCTGCACGCGCCGGCCGGTCACGGTAAGAGCCGGCTCGCCGAGCACGTCGCCACGCGGTACGAGCTCAGGGGCTGGGCGGTGTGCCGGGTGCGGGAGACCGCCGCGGCGCCGCACGCGGGTGCCGAATTTCCTTCCGCCGCACGCATGCTGGTGGTCATCGACTATGCCGACCGCTGGACGCACTCGCACCTGCGCATGGTGATGATGCAGCTGTACTCGGCGGCGGTGGCGGCGGGCCGCGTCGTGCGGGTGCTGCTGCTGGCCCGCTCGGCCGGATTCTGGTGGCATGCGCTGGAGGAGCCGCTGGGCGCCGATCTGGGGATCGACATGGGGGCCTGGTTCCTGGAACCGCTGGCGCGGCATCCGGATTCGGCTCCGGCTCCCGGCGGCGGGCTCGACAGCGCCGCGCCGTTCACCGATGCCCTCGCCGCGTTGTCGGCATCCGGCAGCGGGTTCGACCGGAAGACGATGTTCACCGAGGCCGCGGCCGCGTTCGCCAAGACCCTGCGCGTGAAGCACCGGACGACACCGAAGCCACCCGCCGAACTGGCGGATCCGGCCTTCGAATCGATCCTCGCCATCCACATGGCCGCCCTGGTCGCCGTCGACGCGCGGCACCGGGGTGTCCGCACCGCGATGGACCCGCACGCCCTGTCCGGATATCTGCTGGATCGGGAGTACGCCGGATGGGAGTCGCTGCACGGCCGTTCCGAGGATCCGCGGCGCACGCCCCCGGAAACCATGCGCCGCACCGTCTATACCGCCACCCTGACCGGCGTCCTCACCCGTGCCGACGCCCGCGAGGCCCTCGCCCGGTCGCAACTGGCGACCACCACGTACCACGCCGACCACATCATCGACGACCACCGCTACTGCTATCCGCCCGAAGACGACACCACCGCACTGCAACCCCTGCGCCCCGACCGGCTCGGCGAGGACCTGATCGCCCTCACCACACCCGGCCATTCGTATACCTCGGCCGTGACGCCCGACCTGTGGGCCGCCGCCGTGCCCGCGTTGCTCCTCACCGACCCCGCCCCCTGGGCAGCCACCACCGTCATCGTCCTCGTCGAAACCGCGCACCGCTGGCCGCACATCTCCACCGCGCTGCAAACGCTGCTCCGCGAGCAGCCCGAACTCGGCGTCGCCGCCGGCGGACCGGCGCTCACCCGCCTCACCGAACTCGCCGACCTGGACCCGGCGATTCTGGAGGCCGTCGACCCGCTGCTGTCCTACAGTCCGAACGTCGATTTCGACGCCGCGGCCGCCGCGATCAGCACTCGATTGTTCGACCGCCGCATGGCGGCGACGGGCGACCCGGCCGAGCACGCCCTGATTCAGCTGCGGCACACCATCCGTCTCGCCATCGCCGGTCGCTACCGCGACGCACAGGCCGTCGCCGAGCCCTGTGTGGCGACGCTGCGCGGGCTGCGCGCGGTGGGCCAGATACCGGAGTGGGGGGAGGCCGGGCTGGCCCTCGCCCTGGTGAATCTCGGTGCCTGTCTGGCGTCGACCGGGCAGCGGCAGCAGGCACTGGAGTACACACAGGAGGCCGTGGACATCCAACGCCGCCTCGCCGCGGCCGATCCGCTCGGGATCGAACCGGATCTGGCCCTGACGCTGACGAATCTCGGGGCCTGGCTGGCGGAGGCGGGGCGGCACGAGGAGTCGGCGGTCGCCCTGGACGAGGCCATGATCATCCGCCGGCGGCTGGCCGCGGCGGATCCGGACGCGCACGAGCCCGGTCTCGCCGTGTCGCTGGCCAATCGAGGTTCGCTGTGGTCCCGGATCGGGCACCACCGGAAGGCGCTGGGTGCGACTCGGGAATCCGTCGCGATCCGGCAGCGCCTGGCCGAGGCCGACCCGGCCGCCCACGCCCCCGAACTCGCTCGGGCGCTGACGCTGTTCGGTGTTCAGTTGCGCGAGGTCGGGCAGCACGAGCAGTCGGTGCGCACGACCACCGAGGCCGTCGCGATGTGGCGTCGCTTCGCCCTCGGCAATTCGGTGGCCTACGAACCGGAACTCGCGGCGGCGCTGAACAATCTCGGGGTGATGCTGCGGGAGGTGGGCCGGCTCGACGATGCCCTGAGCACGACGGCCGAGGCGTTCGAGATCGGGCGCAGGCTCGCCGCCACCGACCCCCTGCGGCACAGTCCGACGCTCGCCGCGTCCGCGACCAACTTCGCCGCCTGGTTGTCGACCTCGGGCCGGGACGATCTCGCACTGGCTCCGGCCGCGGAAGCCGTTGCCATCCAACGGCGTCTGGCCGCCGAGAATCCGGTGGTCCACGAGCCGGAGCTCGTCGCGGCGCTGAATCACTACGGCAGCGCGCTGTCCGGGCTCGGCCGGACGGAATCGGCGCTGC
Organism: Nocardia sp. alder85J; assembly: GCF_020176955.2. GTDB lineage: Bacteria > Actinomycetota > Actinomycetes > Mycobacteriales > Mycobacteriaceae > Nocardia. The sequence continues at coordinate 41,420 of NZ_JAIUCZ020000005.1, read as the reverse complement.
GCGTGCTCCGTGAATCAGTGGTCATCCAAAGTGACTGGGCCGCACATGATCCCGTGGTCCACGAGCCCGCCCTCGCAGTGACGCTGAACAATTTCGCCGCCCTGCTGACCGCGGTGGGCCGCGTGGAGGAGGCGCTGGCGGTGGCGCAGGAGGCCGTCGGCATCTTCCGCCGGCTGTTCGCGGCCCTGCCGGAGGCTCACGCCGCCGGACTCGCCAAATCCCTGCGCAACCTCGGACTCGCCCAGGCGCTGGCGGGACGCCGCACGGAGGCGCTGGCCGCGGCCAAGGAGGCGGTCGAGCGCTATCGCTTCCTGGCGCGCCGATCTCCGGCGGCCTTCGACGCCGAACTGACGACGGCCTACACCGTGTTCGCCTACGCCCAGAATCTCCCGCGACGCCGAATCCGCTCGGCGGCAATGCGATTGGCGCAGAGCGCCACCGCCGGGACCCGCGCGTTGCTCAGCGGCCGCGGCCAGGAGGGATAGGTTCGGCCAGCGCCGCGCGCGCGGGCGCCGCCGGGAAAGGATCCGCGAAGTACTGGGTTTCGTGCGCGACGAACCCGTCGGCGAACTCCATGATGCTCACCGTATCGGTGGGCACGCCGTCGTAGCTGATCACGCACTCGCTGATCCAGAGCGCACCCGCGCCCAGAATGCGGACGACGGTGAAATGGCGCTCGGCCGGGTGCGCGCCGCGTTGCTCCCGGATCCGGGCCCGGCCGCGGAACCGCTCGCCGGACTGGGGGTAGTCCAAGATCGCGTCGGCGGCGTAGATCGCGTGCTCGGTGTCGATGTCCCCGCGTTCGGACGCTTCCCAGTGCGCCACGATCCGGGCCCGGATCTCGGAATCGTCCGCCATCGTTCTCCTCACCGGATCCGCCGACTGTTCGGCCACCGTAGCCGGTGATCGCGCGGTGCCGGTGCGCACGCGCCCGAATCCGGACGGCCGCGACGGTATCGGTGCGGCGGGCCCGGGGCCGGATGGCCGCGACGGTATCGGTGCGGCCGGGCCTGGGTCCGGATGGATAGGACGGTATCCGGCCGGGTGCGACCGTATCCGGCCCGATGCCGGCGGATGGGCCGGGTCCCGGCCCGCCCGCGTAGCAGTGGCCCGGCCCGGCCGCCGGGGTGGTGTCAGTCGCCCGCGATCGTCTCGAATTCGGTGAAGGCGAGCGTGCCGTCCTCATCGGTGTCCGCGGCGATGAAATCGGCGAAGACCTTGTCGAGGTCGTCGGCGGTCAGCGCGCGCCCCAGCGTCGCGCCCTTCCAGGCCGTGTACTCCTTGATGTCGATGCGGCCGTCGCCGTTCCGGTCCGCCGCACCGAACTGCTCCTCGAGGTTGCCCACGAATCTCTCCTCCACTCATACGATCTCGGTCGCAACGACCGCCTTCACCCTAGCGATCGGCGGGCGACTCCGTACCGGATGGCGGTGGCCCGCCCCGGGTGCGCGGACGATGCGCCGCACCAGGCCGCACCCGCGGATAAAATGCCACCCCATGCCCATTGCACGCCAACCTTCCGGGCCGCCGGGTACCTCCCGGCTGTGGCCGTCCGGTGGGGTGCACGCCTGGCCGTCCGGTGGCGCCAGCCCGGTGCATGCCCATCCGCGGGGGCATCTGGTGTACGCGGCCCGCGGGGTGCTATCGGTCCACACCGAGCGGGGGACCTCGATCGTCCCGGCCGACCGGGTCGCCTGGACGCCTGCCGGGTTCACCCACTACCACCGCGCGCACGGGCACACCGATATGCGGATCGTCTTCCTGTCCGCGTCGCTGGCCCGCCTGGTGCCGCCCGGCCCCGTGGTGTTCCGGGCGTCCGGCCTGGCCCGTGAGGTCCTGCTGACGCTCACCGGTACCCGCGACCACGATCGCGGCGCCCGCGCCCGCCTGCACCGGGTGCTCGTCGACGAACTGCGCGAGGCCACCGAACAACCGCTGCACCTGCCGGAACCGCGCGACGATCGGCTGCGCGCAGTCGCGCGCGTGCTGTACGAAAACCCTTCGGACAATTCCGCATTGGCCGAACTCGGGCGGACTGCCGGGGCGAGCGCTCGCACCCTCAGCCGGCTCTTCCACGACGAACTCGGCGTGACCTTCTACCAGTGGCGGACCCAGGTGCGCATCTATCACGCGCTGGTCCTGCTCGCCGACGGCCACGACACCACATACGTCGCGCACGCCTGCGGCTGGTCCAATCCCAGTAATTTCATCACCGCGTTCACCGCCGCGATCGGTACCACCCCCGGCCGCTACCGGGCCCGTGACGAATCGGCCGCTCCCTGAGCGTCACCGGCCTTCCGAGGGCCACCGGCCTCCCGGTCGCCACGCGAGCCCGGCGGTCGTCACCGAATGCGCGCGGCGCCGACGTCTTCGGCCCGTCGTGGCGGCCGATGCGGGTGGTCTGCCACCCGCCGCCGCCGAGTCGTTTCCGGCGGTCGCGCACGGGCCGCCGAATGCGGAGGGCCGGACCGTACGGTCGTACGGCCCGGCCCCGGCAAACGCTCCGCGGTGGTTACGCGTGCTGCTGGTCGTACAGCGCGACCGCCTGCTCGCTGGCGTGCTGCTTGGCGCGGTCGCGGTCGAGCCAGTCCAGGCCCTTGGACTCGAACAGCTTGTCCACCTCGGCGGCCGCGAACCCGGCGATCAACTCCTTCGCCAGCTCGTGGTGCACCGGCTGGCCCTCGCGCTCCTGATGCTTCTCGAACGCCCGCATCGCCTCGAAACCGGCGGCGCCCGCGATCAATTCGTGCGTCCAGCTGCCCTCGTGCGGTTCACCGCCCCCGTACACCTGGCCGTGGGCGTCCCCAGCGCCCTTGTGATCGAACAGACCGAACAGACCCATGACAGCTACCTTCCCGTGTCCGCTTCCCGGACAACGCGATTCACGACTATAGCCGGGCCCTCGGCCCGGTGGGGAATCGTTGCGCCAGGATTGCCGGCCCCGGGTCCGAGCTCTCGCTCGGGATGCTTCGGTGCGCCGGTCCCACCGGCCGACGGCCCGCCTCGACAGGGTCCGATCGGTGGGGGGATGCGGCGCCGGGGCAGGTTGCCGATCCTCATCCCGCGGTGAGTTGTTCGCGCAGGATGTCGCCGTGGCCGGCGTGGCGGGCGAATTCCTCGATCATGAGCAGGTAGATCCATCGGATGCTGACGGTGCCGGCGCGGGGGTGCGGTTTCGTGTCGTCGAGCTGGTAGCGTGCGGCGATCTGCCGGGATAGTGTGCTGGCGCAACGGAATTCGTCGACCACCTCGGCCAGGGTCTCGCCGGGGCCGACCGCGAAGCTGGCGGTCTCGCCCGGACGCGGTGTGTCGCCGCCGGTTTCGAGGAAGGTCTGGAACCAGACCCGTTCGGCGGCCGCGGCGTGTTTGATCAGTGCGATCGGGGTGGTCAGGGACGGCACCAGGCGGCGGCGGGCCTGTTCCTCGGTCAGCCCGTGCACGGTGTCGATGAGCCCGGCCCGGTTGCGGTCGAGCATGTTCTCCAGCAGGTCTCGTTCGGAGCCATCGGTAATGCGTTGCGGCAGAGTCATATCAGGGATTCCTTTCGCGTATCGCGAGGTGTGGTGGGTTGATTCGCTCCCGGAGCGCGGCCGTGCCCTTGCCGGCGGGACCGTGTGTGCCGAACAGGTGGCCTTCACCGCCGCGGCAGGCGTGGACACGGTCCGACCGCACGCCGGGACGCGGCGATCAGCGGGTGGGAGGTGACGCTCGGCCGCTGGAACGCGGACCGGGTACCGCGCCGGGGCCGATGCCGGAACGACGCGTGGGACAAGATTCGCACCGCGGCCGCGCCGCTGTCAACGGCGGGCCGATATGCGCCGGTGCGGCGCTGGGGAGTCAGCGCTCCGGGAGCCCGACCCCGTCGCGGAGCAGGGTGAAGGCGTGTGCGACCGCGGTGACGGCCTCGGCGTGGACGTCGTCGGCGGGTTGTCCGGCGGCGATCCGGCGGGCGTTGTCGGCCATGAGCAGCTCTTGCAGGGCGGTGAGCTGGCAGGCGGTCAGGCGTGCGGTGAGCCGCGGATATCCGGCCTGCTCCAGTTCGTCGGCCAGCAGGAGTTCGGCGCGGCCGGTGTATCGCCGCAGCCGGGCGGCCAGGCTGTCGGTGTCGAGGATCAGACGGTAGAACGTCACCACCTCGGGCAGGTCGCAGAGGCCGGTGGCGGCGTCGTGGCGGTGCAACGCGTCGAGCCAGCCCAGCTCCAGCGCGTCCAGCGGGAGCTGCCCGGCCGCCCGGTCGCGGACGTACCGGGCCAGTTCGTCCTGATGGTCGGCGAATCTGTGCACGACCAGGTCTTCCTTGCTCGGGAAGTAGGCGAACAGGGTGCGCTTGGACACTTCCGCGGCGGCTGCGACGTCGACGACGGAGACGTTGTCGTACCCGCGCTCGACGAACAGCCGGATGGCCGCCTCCGAGATGGCCCGCCGGGTCCGCTGTTTCTTCAGCTCCCGCAGCCCGAGTTCGTCACCCATGCCCACCACCTAACCAGAACATCTACCCGGGAGAAAAGTATCCCTGGTATAAATGTATACCTAGTCTACTTTTGAGGAGTTTCCGGTGGAATACCAGGTGATCATCGTCGGCGCCGGGCCGACGGGCTTGATGCTGGCCGGCGAGCTGGAGCTGGCCGGGGTGGCGACACTGGTGCTGGACAAGCTGACCGGGCCGAACCCGCAGTCGCGGGCGGGCAGCTTGCAGCCGCGCACCGCCGAGGTGCTGGACCTGCGCGGGCTGCTGGCGCCGCTGCTCGGCGACACGGCCGGAATCCGGCGGCACGGCGGCCATTTCGCGGGTCTGCCGGTGCCACTGGACTGCACGCCGTGGCAGACCCGCTATCCGACCCCCGTTCCGGTCCCGCAGGGACGGCTCGAACAATTCCTGGAGCAGCGGCTGCGCGAGCGCGGCACACCGGTGCTCCGCGGTGCGGAGGTGGTCGGGGTGGAGCGGACCGCCGACGGGGTCGCGGTCACCACCGCCGCCGGCGCGACCCTGCACGCGCAGTATCTGGTCGCGTGCGACGGCGCGCACAGCATCGTCCGCAAGGTGCTGGGGGTGCCGTTCCCCGGCACCGCCGGGACCCGGTTCTCGGTGGTCGCGGATGTGGCCCTGGCCGCGCGGTCGGCCGAAGTACCGGACAGCGCACAGCATTTCAGCAATCACATCCGCGCGGCCGAGGGCTACTGGACCGTGCTGTCCCCGCTCGACGGCGGCCTGTACCGGTTCATGTTCGGGCGCACGACCGGACCGGCCGTGCCGCGGGAGACCCCGATCACCGCCGCGGAGGTCACCGCGGCGCTCCAGGCCGTCCACGGTCCGGGCACCGAGCTCGGCGAGGTGCGGGCGGCCTCCCGATTCTCCGATGCGACAAGGCAATTGACCGACTACCGCAGCGGCCGGGTGTTCTTCGCCGGCGACGCCGCGCACATCCATCTCCCGGTCGGTGGGCAGGGTGTGAATCTCGGCATCCAGGACGCGGTCAACCTGGGCTGGAAGCTCGCCGCCGAACTCGGCGGCCGGGCGCCCGCCGGGCTGCTCGACACCTATCAGGCCGAACGTCATCCGGTCGGGGCGCAGGTGCTGCGCAACACCAAAGCCCAAGGCGTGCTGCTCAATCCGATCCGGGACCAGGATGTCGACGCGCTCCGCGAGATCTTCACCGCGATGATGCGGCTACCGGACGCCAACCGGTATCTGTCGGGCATGATCGCCGGACTGGACATCTGTTATGACCGCGCCGCCGACGACCATCCGCTGATCGGCTACCGGATGCCCGACCTGGATCTGGTGACCGACTCCGGTCCGGTGCGGCTGTCGGATCTGATGCACGACGGTCGCGGCCTGCTGCTGCACCTGGACGGCCCCGGTCTGTCCGTCGGCGGCCGGGACGACCGGGTGCGCCACGTGATCGCGAAGGCGACCGGCGACGTGGCCGCCGACGCGGTGCTGGTCCGCCCCGACGGCCACGTCTGCTGGGCCGGCCCGAACCCCACCGGGCTCGCCCCGGCGCTCGACCGATGGTTCGCAGCACCCGCCCGGTAGCCGGATCGGCAGGACCGCGGCGAGGAGGCCGAGCAGGATCGACATCACGATGTATCGGGCGTCATGGAATGTCGCGTGCGACAGTGGCGGGGGGAGTGCCGAAGGCGGGTCAGACCTCGAGGTCTTCCTCGATGGCCTTCAGGCGGTGGCGGGCCAGGGCCAGATTGCCCCGGCTGCGATCGATGGCGAGGTAGAGGAACAGGCCGCGGGAACGATGGCTGCGGGTCGGCCGGATCACGTGGTACTGGCCGCCGAGGGTGATGAGCACGTCCTCGATCTCCTGGTCCAGGCCCAGCAGTTCGATGGTGCGCATCTTGGCGCGGATCAGGTCGGTGTTGCCGGCCGCGGCGACCTCGACATCCAGGGATTTCGACGCGCTGACCGCGCCGAGTGACATGCCGCTGGTGTAGTCGACGACCGCGGCGCCGATCGCGCCGTCCAGCAGCATCATGTCCTTCAGGGCAATTTCTATCTGCGCCATGGTGTTTCCTCTCTCCGCGGGTTGACGACTCGAGCCCCCGCGCGGCGAGACGCTACCCACTGGTCCCTTCGCGCGCACGGCGAACACCGAAGAATTCCACAAGGTATGTAATTTGCAAATCATGCAATCAGCCGGAGTCCTGTTCTCGCACCGGCGGGTTCGCCCGGTTGCTAGACTTCGCGAACGCCAGGCGGTGCCTGCGCCGGTGCCGGCATCCAGCGGAAAGGGAGTTGCTGACCAGTGCCCGGAACGAGCAGGCCGCTTTACCAGATGAAAGCCGACTTCTTCAAGACGCTGGGACATCCCGCGCGGATCCGGGTCCTGGAACTGCTCAGCCAGCGAGAGCACACCGTCTCGGAGATGCTGGCCGACATCGGAATCGAAGCGGCCAGCCTCTCGCAGCAACTGTCGGTGCTACGCCGCGCCGGTCTGGTGACGGCCCGCCGCGAAGGACTCTCGGTGACCTACGCCCTCACCACCACCGATGTCGCCGAACTGCTCGCCGTAGCCCGCGCGATCCTCACCGGCGTCGTCGCCGGTCAGGCCGAGGTGCTCGAGCGACCGGCCTGACGGCTGGTCGCCCCGACGCGGCCGGACTGCTCACCACGGTGTCGGCCATCGTCGGGGCGACCGGCGGGCCGTCGACGGGTGAGAGGTATCCGATGGGCAACGATTGCCGCTCGCCCGCGGGTTGCCGGATAGCCGGAGGATAGCCTGACCGGATGTTGTCCACGTGGCCGGAATTGCCGTACGAGCGGTGGCGACCCACCTGCGACACGCTGCACGCGCACACCCAGGTGCTGGGGAAGCTGTCGGCGCGGCTGGCGCCGCCGCAGCCGCAGTTGCAGCACGCGGCGCTGCGAGTGACCACGCGCGGCTGGGAGACCGGCGCGTTGCCCGCGCCGGACGGATCGGGGGCGCTGGGCATCGTGCTGGATCTGCGGTCGCACTGCGCGGTGGTCGAGCACAGTAGCGGTGCGGCGGTACGGATTCCGCTGACGCCGCACAGATCCGTCGGCGCGGTGACCCGGGCGGTACTGGCGGCGGTGCGGGAATTGGGCGGGCCGGTCGAGTTCGACCCCACCCCGCAGGAGGTCTCCTGGACCGTGCCCCTGGATGCCGACGAGGAGCACGCCACCTACGTCCCCGAACAGGTGGCCGACTATTTCGTGGCGGCGACCCGGGCCGCGCAGGTGCTGGCCGAGTTCCGGGCGCCGTACCGCGGTCGCGGCACGCCGGTGAACGCCTGGTGGGGGTCGTTCGACCTCGCGGTGAGCCTGTTCTCGGGGGCGCCCGCGGCGCCGCCCTCGGGCGACTTCATCATGCGCAACGCGATGGACGCGCAGGAGGTGGCGGTCGGCTGGTGGCCCGGCGACGAGCGCTACGGACGCGCCGCCTTCTACGCCTACGCCCACCCCGCACCCGACGGATTCGACACCCTCACACTGGAACCCGCCGCCGCCCGCTGGGAATCCGAACTCGGTGAATATGTCCTCGACTGGGACGACGTCCGCGCCGCCGCCGATCCGGCCGCCGCCGCCCTCGCCTTCACCCGATCGGCCTTCCGGCACTCCTGCCGAGTGTGCGACTGGCCCTACCCCCTCGCCGCCAGCGCCGAGGGCAACCCGCCACCGGTGCGCTGAGACCCGCGCGCCGCACCCGTGACCGCCAGTGTCGCACCGGGTTCCAGGTCGATCGCGTCCGGGAACGCGACGGCGGTGAGCCCGTTCATCGGTAGCGTTGCGGCGGCGGCGAAGTCGCGGCCGGCCGGTATGGCGGTGACCGAATCACCGTCCAGCACCAGCGGTTCCGCGTAGCTGCCGCGGCCCCACGGCATCGAGCCGACGATGGCGGTGACCTCGTCGCCGACCGGCCGACCGGCGGCCGGATCCGCGGCCGCCACCACGCCGGCCCGCCGGTGTATTCCGTCGGTCAGTAGCCGATCGTGAAGCGGCGCTGGACGAAACGGGGGGTTTCGATCTCGTCGAGCAGCGCGACGGCGGCGTCGGCGAAGGAGATCCGGCTGTGGCCGTCGGCATCGGTGACGGGCTGGTCGCCGCCGACGCGGTAGCGGCCGGTGCGCTCACCGGGGCCGATCTGTTCGGCAGGGCTGAGGTAGGTCCACAGCCGATTCGAGGTGCGCAGCACGTTCAGCGCGTCGCGGTGGCCGCGGACCGCGGCGGCGTAGCCGCGGGGCAGCCCGAGTGCGTCCATGGCCGCGTGCAGCCGCTGCTCGTCGTCGGCGGCGACCTGGCCGGGGGCGTATTCGAGGCTGCCCGCGCCGCCGACGACCAGCAGGCGGGTGCGCGGCTGGGTGTCGAGCGCGGTCAGCAGCGCGCGGGCGACGGTGGCGTACGCGGTGGGGTCGGCGATGGATTGCGCCACCGTGGCGTCGAAATCGGTGGCCGCGTTGCCGGGCTGGTAGCAGCTGACCAGGGCGTCCAGGCCCGGTAGCCGGGCGGCGACCGCGGCGCTGTCGAACGCGTCGAGTGCGGTCCAGCGCAGCCGCTCGTGTGCGGCGCCGGCGCGGGCGAGGTCCCTGGTGAACGCCTCGACGTGATGGCCTCGGTCGAGGGCCTCCTCGACCAGGTGGCGGCCGATGTTGCCGGTCGCGCCGATGATGCCGATGAACATGGTTCCTCCGGAGCTGATAGTGACGACGTGAAGAAACTATACGCCGTGCAGAGAATGCTTGCCGTGAAGTTTTATCACGAGAGGTAGAGTGCCCGCATGGGTACCGCGACACCGACGCGGCGCGAACGCCGCCGCTCCGAGACGACCTCGGAGATCAAGGAGGTCGCGCTGCGGTTGATGGCCGAGGGCGGCCCGGGAGCGATCACGCTGCGCGCGATCGCGCGGGAGATGGGCATGACCGCCAACGCGGTCTACAGCTATTTCGCCACCCGCGACGATCTGGTCACCACGCTCATCCGCGATGTGTACGGTGCCCTCGCCGACGAACTGGAGGGCGCGCGCGACGCCCTCCCGCCCGACGCGGCCGCCGATCGAATCATGGCCTGGGCGTGTGCCTTCCGGGACTGGTCGCTGCGAAATCCGGAGGGGTTCCGGCTCGTCTACGGCGATCCGGTGCCCGGGTACCGCGTTCCCGACGGTGGCGCCGCCCCGGAGGCCGAGCACCGGGCGTGCATGGGCCTGATCGGGCTGGCCGCGGGCGCGTGGCCGCACGCCGGAAACGCCCGCGCCGACCGGGAATTCGAGTGGTCCGACTTCGAACCGGCACTGGTGGCCGCGGTGCGGCAGGAGTTCCCGGACCTACCGCCGGCCGCGGTCGCCGTCGCGCTGCGCATCTGGGGTCATCTGCACGGGCTGGTGTCGCTGGAGGTCCTCGGCCACCTGCGCACCCAGACGTCGAATCCGGAGAAGTTGTACCGCAACGAGATCGGTCATCTGGTGGGTGCGCTGGGGCTCACCGTGGGGGACTCGCGGCGGTGACCGGCGGCTATTCGCCGGTGCGCCGCTCGGGCGCCGTGGCGTCGCGCAGCCGCTCGCCGGTGGCGGCGCCGCGCCGCTCGTACTCGGCGCGGCTGATCTCGTGCGCCTCGAAGCCGGGTGTCCGCTCCCCGGCCAGGTGGCGTTGCGTCATCGCGAAATGGTCTGCCACGTAATCCGGATCCTGCATGCGATGGTCCACTTCGGAGGCCAGTTTGCCGACGGCGTCCGCTTGGTCGATGCCCACGACGTACCAGTCCTCGCCGGGGTAGTAGGCGCGCACCCGCCCGTCCGGTTGCGAGACGAAGCGCGGCTGCTGCGTGACGTGGACGACCGGATCAGGGGATTGTTCGGGGGCCTGGGGCATAGAACGTCTCCCTCGAACCGTCGTCGTGGACCACGTAGCACACGTACTGCATGCCGGGGTTTCCGACGATCGGTCCAGCGTACGCGCAATTGACGGTCGTCGCGCCAGCCGGCGTCGAGAGAACCGCCACGGGGAGCGCGGTCACCACAGCCGTGACAGCGAGCAGTACGAATCTTCGGATCATGACCGGAACCCCATCGTGACATCGCGGACTCGCAGATGATGCACCAATTCCACTCGTGCCGAAACCTTTCCGGGCCGATCGTTGCCGTCCCGAGATCTGCGGCCGGTCGCGGTGGTGACGGGTTCGGAAGTTCCTGGGGCACAGCCGGTCCGGGGAACGATCCCATCGAGTGCCGGTGGCGTGCCGCGAACGTCATAGGCGTCGGCTACCGTCGGTGCGGTGGCACTCACGGTCAAGGGGCGCGCGACCAGGCAGCGCATCGTCGAGGGCGCCGCGACGCATCTGCGTCGCGACGATCCCGCGGAGGTCACCCTCGACGACATCCGGTCGGTCACCGGCACCAGCAAGGGGCAGATCTTCCACTATTTCCCCGGTGGGAAGGAGGAATTGCTGCTGGCGGTCGCGCAGTACGAGGCCGATCGGGTGCTCGACGATCAGCAGCCGTATCTGGGGGCGCTCACCTCGTGGGCGGCCTGGACCGCCTGGCGGGACACGGTGGTCGCGCGGTATCGCGCGCAGGGGCAGCTCTGCCCGCTCGGCGCGCTGATGAGCCAGGCACGCAGCACACCGGGGGCGGCCGAGGTGATCACCACCCTGCTCGACCAGTGGGAAGACCATGTGCGGCACGGGATCACCGAGATGCAGGCCGCGGGGCTGGTGCGCGCCGAACTCGACGCCGGGCGGGCCGCGGCCGCCTTCATCGCGGGTATCCAGGGCGGGGTGCAGGTGCTGCGCTCGACCGGCGGCGTCGGCCATCTGGAGGCGGTGCTCGACACGCTCGTCGACCACCTGCGGGGAGTGTGACCCGACGCCGTTTTCTGGACTTGCCGGTCCAGAAATTGGCTCCTACCGTCGCTGGCATGGCATCACGACTCCAGGGCCGCACGGCCCTCATCACCGGTTCCACCAGCAATATCGGACGTGCCATCGCGCTGGCCTTCGCCGCCGAAGGGGCACATGTCGTCGTCTCCGGACGAGACGCGGCCCGGGGTGCGGCGGTGGTCGCGCAGCTCCGGGACAAGGGCGGCCGGGCGGATTTCGTGGCCGCCGACCTGGACGGCACCGCGGCCGCGAGCCGCGCGCTCGCCGACGCGGCCGCCGCGGCGCTGGACGGCCGCCTCGACATCCTCGTGAACAACGCCGGCATCTATCCGCCGTCGACCACCCTCACCGCCGACGAGGCGATGTTCGACCGGGTCTACGCGGTCAACGTCAAGGCGCCGTACTTCCTCACCCAGGCGATCGCGCCCCGGATGATCGAGGCCGGGGGCGGCGTGATCGTCAACCTCGGTTCCTGGGTGGCGCGGCTCGGGCTACCGGTCGGCGCGCTGTACGCCTCGACCAAGGGCGCGATGGAGACGCTGACCCGGGCCTGGGCCGCGGAATTCGGCCCGCAGGGCATCCGGGTCAACGCCCTCTCACCGGGGGTGATCGTGGATCCGGACCAGGATTGCGCCGTCGCGGCCCGGTCGGCGGTGCTGATGCACGGCACCCCGGCCGGGCGCACCGGTCATCCGGACGCGATCGCGGCCGCGGCCACCTATCTGGCCTCGGACGACGCCGCCTTCGTGCACGGGACCGTGCTGGACGTCGACGGCGGCCGCACCGGGGTCGCCGTGATCGCAGACGCCGCCGCCTTCCACCCGTAGCGGTCGGGCGGACCACCGGCCCAACGGATTTCGGCGGGCGTGCCGGTGGTCCGGCCGATACTAGAATTGCCGGGTGGGCAACAAGGCGATCACCAGCTACGACGTCGCACGCCGCGCGGGTGTGTCGCAGTCGACGGTGTCGCGGGCGATGCGTGGCGACCCCCGGGTGATCGAGGAGACCCGCGACCGGATCCGGGCCCTGGCCGCCGAGATGGGGTATGTCCCGCATCTGACCGCCCGCAACCTGATCACCCGGCGCTCCTCCTCGATCGCGGTGGTCAGCGGGGATCTGCGCAATCCGTCGTATCCCGCGCTGGTGAACACGTTGCAGGAGCGCTTCGCCGACCACGACTACCGGGTGCTGCTGATGAACGACCGCACCGACGGCACGCTGGAGAAGGACATCCAGGCGTTGCGCGGCGGGCTGGTCGGCGGGGTGGTGTTCATCTCGGCCCGGCTGGACTCGCCGATCGTGTCCGAGATGATCGACTGGAAGATCCCGCTGGTGATCCTCAATCGCGATGTCGACGGCAGTCAGGCCGGCCGGGTGGACCGGGTCACCTCGGACAACATCGGCGGCGGCCGGCTCGTCGCGCACCGGCTGCTGGCGATGGGGCACCGGCGCATCGGGCTGATCTCCGGCCCGCTGGACAACTCGAGTGTGAAGCTGCGTGAGGGTGGCTTCCGGGAGGCGTTGGCGCGCAACGGGTTTCCACTGGACGAGGAGCTGGTGCACCGGGGCGAGGTGGATGCCGCCACCGGTTTCGAGGGCGGCGCCCGGCTGCTGCGCCGGGACCGGCCGCCGACCGCGCTGTTCTGCATCACCGATTTCGTCGCCTACGGCACCCTCGACGCGGCCGCGCGACTGGGCCGCCGGGTGCCCGCGGACGTCTCGGTGGTGGGCTACAACGACCTCGACGCGTCCAGCTGGTCCATGTTCGACCTGAGCACCGTCCGCCAGCCGCTGGAGGCGATGGCCATCGCCGCCGCGGAACTGCTGCTGGCCCGGATCGACGGCGCCGCCGGGGTGCCCGTGCATCGGGCCTTCCCCGTGCAGTGGGTGCAGCGCGGCAGCGCGGGGCCGCTCGCCGAGCCCTGAAAACCGGGCAACGAGTCTGTAACCGCCGAGCCTCGGCTCGGCAACAGCCGCTGAATACATTCGAAGTCATCGCGCGGCGACGTCGCGCGCCAACGCCCTCGTCGGTCCCAGGAGCAGAACTATGGACATCGGTGTTTTCATTCCCATCGGCAACAACGGCTGGCTCATCTCCCAGAGCGCCCCGCAGTACATGCCGTCCTTCGAACTCAACAAGACGATCGTGCAGAAGGCCGAGCAGCACGGGCTGGACTTCGCGCTGTCGATGATCAAACTGCGCGGATTCGGGGGCGAGACCGAATTCTGGGACCACAATCTGGAGTCGTTCACGCTGATGGCGGGCCTGGCCGCGGTCACCGAGAAGATCAAGCTCTTCGCCTCCACCCCGATCCTCGCGCTGCCGCCGGCGATGGTGGCCCGGATGGCCACCACCATCGACTCGATCGCGCCGGGCCGCTTCGGGGTCAACATCGTGACCGGCTGGGCGCCCAACGAGTATTCGCAGATGGGGTTGTGGCCGGGGGAGGAGTACTTCGGTTACCGGTACGCGCAGGCCGCCGAATACGTGACGGTCATGCGGCAGCTGTGGGCCGACGGCGTCAGCAACTTCACCGGCGAGCACTACACCATGGAGGACTGCGTGCTCTCGCCGCGGCCCACCGGCGGCGCGGTGCAGATCGTGGCGGCCGGGCAGTCCAAGACGGGCATGATGTTCGCCGCCGAGAAGGCCGACTTCAACTTCATCCTGGGCGTCGGAATCAACACGCCCACCGCCATTTCCGAGGCCACCGCCACCCTCGTGGAATCCGCCGCCAAGACCGGCCGCGACGTCGGCGCGCTGGCGCTGTTCATGATCATCGCCGCCGAGACCGACGAAGCGGCCCTGGCGACCTGGCAGGACTACCACGACAACGCCGATCTGGCGGCCCTGGGCTACATGTCCGACCAGTCCGACGCGGACGTGTCCGCCGACGAATCCTCCACGGCCAAGACGATTTCCCTGCCCGAGGGTGCGGTGAACTTCAACATGGGCACGCTGGTCGGCTCCTATGAGACGATCGCCCGGATGCTGGACGAGGTCGCCGAAGTGCCGGGGATCAAGGGAATCATGCTCACCTTCGACGATTTCGTCGCGGGCGTCGACACCTTCGGCACCCGGATCCAGCCGTTGATGAAGTGCCGCAGCGATATCACCACCGCCGCCTGAAGGAGACACCGATGACCGGCGCCGAACGTGCCGCACAGGCAGCGGATTACGCCCGCGTGGGCTTCGGCCGGGAACTCGCGCCCGGCGCGCGCCCGGCGCTGGTCCTCGTCGACCCGGCCCGCGCCTACATCGACCCCGAGTGCCCGCTGTACGCCGGGGTGGAGGACAACGTGGCGGCGATGCGGGTGCTGCTCGGTCACGCCCGCGCCGCCGGCGTCCCCGTCGTGGTGACCGAGGTCCGGCTGCGGGCCGACGGCGCCGACGCGGGGGTGTTCTTCCGGAAAGCGGGCAGCCTGAAGGCATTCTGCGCGGGCAGCCCGTTCGCCGAGGTGATCGACGGGCTCGCACCGAACCCGGACGAACTGCTGCTGACCAAGAAGTATCCCAGCGCGTTCTTCGGTACCACCCTGCACTCGTACCTGACCGCACTCGGTGTGGACACCGTCCTGATCGGCGGCCTGTCCACCAGCGGCTGCGTCCGCGCCACCACCCTGGACGCGATGCAGTACGGATTCGTCCCGATCGTGGTCGAGGAGGCGGTGGGTGACCGTGACGCGGCGATCAACGCCGCCAACCTCTTCGACATCCAGCAGAAGATGGCGGAGGTGTGGCCGCTGGACCGCGCGGCGGCCTATCTGGCCACGATCTCCGGCCGGTGAGCGCGCCGGCCGAGCCCGGTACACGTGCCGCGGGATCGCGCCGCCGTGCTCGCGGCTGTGGTGAAGTGGTCGGATGAGACTGGATCAGGTGACGGTGGGGTCGACCGATCTCGGCCGGGCCGAGCGTTTCTACCGGTTGCTCGGGTTGCGGCTGATCGTGCGGGATACCGATTATCTGCGGTTCGAATGTCCGGTCGGGGACAGTACGTTCTCCGTCGACCGGGTCGCGCGTGTGCCGGCCGACGAGCAGATCGTCATCTATTTCGAGACCGAGGATCTCGATGCCGAATGCGACCGGTTGCGGGCGGCGGGCGTCGAATTCGACCAGGTGCCACAGGACATGCCCTGGCTGTGGCGGGAGGCCAGGTTGCGGGATCCGGACGGGCACCGGTTGTGCCTGTTCAAGGCGGGGACGAATCGGCACGATCCGCCGTGGCGGATCGAGGGCTGAGCGTCGTCATTCGCGGTCGACGCGGCGCAGACCTGTTGCGGGGGTCCACCATTCGACGACCAGCAGGGTGGCTTCCGGGTTGAGGTGGGTGTGTACCACCTCGGTGATGTCGGTGTGGAAGCTGTCGCCGGCCGGGCCCTCGGTGAGCGGACCGGCCGGGATCGCGCGGCCGGAGATCTTGGCCTCGCCCGGCCAGTCCGCCTCGGCGCCCTCGACCGGATCGACGGTGGCGCTGTGCAGGGCGAAGCGGGGGTCGCGCAGCAGGTCCGCGGCCTTGCGGGCGCCGGGCATCGAGCCGAACGCCAGGCGGCCGTCGTCGAAGGTGGCCTCGATACCGGAGATTCGCGGTGCGCCGTCGGCGCGGACAGTGGCGATGGTCTTGTGCCGGTGTGCGTCGAACAGCGCGCGGACCCGCTGTGCGAACTCCGGCACGGCCAGTTCCACGTCGTGCCATGTCGTCATGTGCTCATGATCGCATCCTGCGGGGTATTTGCCCGTAGGCTTCCGGCCATGCAGGTGTTGGCTGTCGGCCCGGGGACGGTCGGAGTAGTCGCTGTCGGACCGATGGCCGTCGGTATTTTCGGTGTGGGTCAGCATGCCACGGGGTTCATCGCGATCGGGCAGATCGCCACCGGATTCTTTGCGCTGGGTCAGGTTTCGACCGGGGTCGTGGCCGTGGGGCAGCTGGCTCGGGGCGTGTTCGTGGCGGGCCAGCTGGCGATCGGGCTGGTGGCCGTCGGGCAGGTGGCGCTCGGGGTGCTGTGGACCGGCGGTATCGGGATCGGCGCGACCCGCTGGTTCGGGCTGGTCTACGGGCTGTTCCCGGCGTCGGCGGTGCGGGACGGGCAGCAGTGGCTGCGCTGGCGCTGGAATCGGCTGCGCCGCGTGCCCGACGATCGGCCGATCGGAACACCGTTGCCGGCCTGGCGAATTCCCGTCGCCGTCGTCGGTACCGCGGTGCTCGTCACGGTGTGGTGGTTCGTGGCCGGGCGGGCGATGCAGGGCATCCTCTGGGCGCCGCCGGACTGAGGCCCGGCCCGACGGCGGCGGAGATCGGCGGCAGGTGCACCGTGGCCGGACCGGATCTGTGCCTGCGCATGATTCGCCGCGACCACGGTTCGGCCGTGGCGGCCGATACCGCCAGGCTGTCGGTCATGCCGCTGGAAAGCGAAGGGGGACAGGCGCAGTTCATCGTGCACGATCAGCCGGTGGGCAGCGTGCCCCGGGAGCCGGTGCCCGGCGTGTACCACAGGTGGTGCGCGGCGGTGCCGGGATCGTTTCCCGCCCTGCGTATCCCGCTCACGACGGCGGGGCCGGTGCGGCGTTGTGCTCCCGCCGGCCGCCGGGGGCGGTGATCTCCCGGATCGTGTCGCCGGTGTGCCGCCGACATGCGGGTCGGTCCGGAATCATCCGGCGAACCGCCGGATTCGGGGAGGGGAGTCGATACCCTGAGCGCAGCATCGGATTCCGGGGCGGCGGACGTATCGCCGCCCCGGGGTCGGAAGCCTGGCGAGAAGGAAAAACAGTGGTAGAGGCAGTTTCGGGGAATACGATCGACGGGGTGCTGCGGCGGTCGGCGGCGCGGTTCGGGGATCGGGTGGCGCTCACGTTCGCCGGGCGCGAGCACGGCTACCGGGCGCTGGACGACGCGGTGTCGCGGGCGGACGCGCGGTTGCTGGCACTGGGGCTGCGGCACGGCGATCGGGTTGCCGCGTACGGCACCAATTCCGATGCGTACGTGATCGGCTTCCTCGCCTGCGCGCGGGCCGGGCTGGTGCACGTGCCGATCAACTACGCGCTCACCGGTGGGGAGCTGAGCTATCTGGTCGGGCAGTCGGGAGCGCGGGCGGCACTGGTGGATCCGGCGCTGGCCGGGACGTTCGCGTCGGTGCGCGCCGAGCTCACCGCGCTGGACCATGTGCTGCCGCTGCGCGACGCCGACGGCTCGCTGCTCGAATCCGCCACCGCCGGACCGGTTCCCGCGATCGAATCGGCCGCGGCGCCGGGTGAGCTGGCGCAGCTGCTCTACACCTCGGGGACCACCTCGAAACCCAAGGGCGCCATGATGACCCACGAGGCGCTGGTGTACGAGTACGTATCCTCGGTGATCGCACTGGATTTCACCGACGCGGACGATCCGCTGGTCGCGATGCCGCTCTACCATTCGGCCGGCATGCACGTGTTCATGCTGCCGTATCTGTCGGTGGGGGCGACCGTGCGGCTGCTGGCCGCCCCGGATGTGACGGAGATCCTGCGCCGGATCGAACAGGACCGGATCGGCTCGCTGTTCCTCGCGCCGACGGTGTGGGTGCCGCTGGCCAACCATCCCGATCTGGCCACCCGGGACCTGTCGTCGCTGCGCAAGGCGCAGTACGGCGCCTCGATCATGCCGGTCACGGTGCTGAACCGGCTCCGGGAACGGTTCCCGGAGCTGGGGTTCTACAACTGTTTCGGGCAGTCGGAGATCGGTCCGCTGGCCACCGTGCTGCGGCCGGAGGAGCATGCGGACCGGCCCGCGTCGTGCGGGCGGGCGGTGTTCTTCGTCGAAGCGCGGGTGGTGGACGCGGAAGGGGCCGAGGTCGCGGCCGGTGAGCCGGGCGAGATCCGGTACCGGTCGCCGCAACTGTGCCGGGGCTACTGGGACGATCCGGTGGCGACGGCGGAGGCGTTCCGCGACGGCTGGTTCCACTCCGGCGATCTGGTCACCCGCGACGCCGAGGGCTTCGTCACCGTCGTCGACCGGATCAAGGACGTGATCAACACCGGCGGCATCATGGTCGCCTCGCGGGAGGTCGAGGACGCCCTGTACACCCACCCCGCGGTGGCGGAGGTCGCGGTGATCGGGGTGCCGGACGAACGGTGGATCGAGGCGATCACCGCGGTGGTGGTGCTGCGTGACGGGCACGCCGCCACCGCGGACGAGCTGATCGGCCATGTCCGGCCGTTGATCGCACCGTTCAAGGTGCCCAAGCACATTCGGTTCGCCGACGCGCTGCCGCGCAATCAGAGCGGCAAACTGCTCGAGCGCGAATTGCGCGGTGCGGCCGGATAGCGGACCTCAGAGCACCCGGGGCAGCCGGTCCAGGCTCTGACCCCAGCCCGCGGCGGCGCCGTCCTCCGGCGACAGCGGGCCGGGGGCGAGCAGGTGGAAGGTCATGGTGGTCTTGCCGTCCCCGATGTCGGCGAAGGTGACGGTGATGACCGACTCGCGATCGGCGGCGCCGTCGCCGGTCGGGTCGCCCCAGGTGAAGACGAGGCGTTCGGGCTCGGCGATCTCGCGGAAGACGCCGGCGCTGCGGTATTCGATGCCGTCGGTGTCGGACACCATCACCGACTCGTAGCGGCCGCCGACGACCGGTTCGGCGACGATGCTGTCGCGGCGGGTGGTGAAGCCTTCCGGGCCGGCCCATTCGGCGATCGGTCATGAGTCGGATTCCTCGCGTTGTATTCGGTGCAGATGCTCGTCGAGGCGATCGAAGCGGCTGTCCCAGAACACCCGGTACCGATCCAGCCAGTCGGTGGCCGCGGCCAGTGGTGCGGCCTCGAGCCGGCACGGCCGCCACTGGGCGTCGCGGCCGCGGGTGATCAGCCCGGCCCGCTCCAGCACCTTCAGATGTTTGGAGACGGCGGGCAGGCTCATCGCGAACGGTTCGGCCAATTGGCCGACGGTCGCCTCCCCTTCCGCGAGCCGGGCGAGAATCGCTCGCCTGGTCGCGTCGGAGAGCGCGGCGAAGACGCGGTCGAGTTGATCGTCGGACATGAGCGTTATTACACCATTCGGTTAATTAACTTTACGGTTAAATGCTGTGCCATGCAACGCCGCTTGTCAAGGGGATCGGATCCGAGGTGTGCGAAGATCGTCCTTCTCAATAGTAAGAATAGTATTCTTATTCGGTAGATCGTGATTACGCGGCGCTGCCGCACGGCTGGACGGGGATTCATGGAGACCGGGTTGCGGGACAAGGTGGTCGTGGTGACGGGTGCGACCGCGAACATCGGGCGGGCCACGGCGCTGGCCTTCGCCGAGGAGGGGGCCCGGGTGGTGCTCGTCGGCCGGGACGAGCAGGCCGGCGCGCGGGTCGCCGAACTGGCGGGTGAACGCGGTGCGGCCGATGTGCTGTGGCAACGCGCGGATGTGACCGTCGCGGCGGAGGTGTCCGGTCTCGTCGACGCGGTACTGGCATGCTTCGGCTCGATCGATGTGCTGGTCAACAACGTCGGTGGCAATGCCGTGGTGGCGCCGTTCGTGTCGACGACGCCCGCGCAGTGGCAGGCGGATCTGGATGTCAATCTCACCAGCACGCTGTTGTGCACGCACGCGGTGCTGCCGCACATGCTCGCGGCCGGCGCCGGGCGGATCGTGAACATCGGGTCGATGTCGGCGCTGATCGGGGATCCGTTCATGGCGGTGTATTCGGCGGCCAAGGGTGCGGTGCACGCGTTCACCCGGGTGCTGGCGCTGGAGGTGGGGCGCAGCGGGGTGACCGTGAACGCCATCGCGCCGTACGGCACGGTGCCGGAGGATTTCGCCGCCGAGACCAGTGCGGGCAGCCGCTTCCGGCCGGGGACCGGACTTTTCACCGATGCCGAGGCCAGCCGGGCCGAGGAGCGGGCCGTGTTCCGGCGCAGCACCGCGCTGGCGCGGCAGGTCGCCCGCCCGGCCGAGATCGGCGCCGCCGCCGTCTATCTCGCGTCGGAGCAGGCCGCCTTCGTGACCGGTCACGTGTTGCAGGTCGACGGGGGAGTGGGGCTGACCTGAGCCTCACTCGACCAGGTCGACCACGAGCCGCCGGCCGAGATCGGAGGGTTCGATGAAAGAGCTGTGGACGGTGAGGCATTCGGCCCACACCGTCTCGGCGCGCTCGCCGTCGCGCTCGGCGAGCGCGCCGACCAGTTCGGCGAACATGGTCTGCGCCTTGCGATTCGTGGCGGTGACCCAGGGCAGGTCCGCGGCATCGGCGGCCACCGCGATCTCGGTGCCGCCGCGCACCCATTGCAGCATCTCGGCCACGACGGCGAGGGCCGGGTTGCGCAGGCCGGTGAGGATCTCGAACACCGCCCGCCGCCAGGTCTGCACGAAGCGCGGGGTGTCCGCGATGTGCTGGGCCAGTTCGGATTCCAGCGTGTGCAGGGTCGCGAGCACGGCCGGATCCAGGGTCGCGGCGGCCGAGCGCATCAGCAGCGGCTCGATCGTCCGCAGCGTCCGGGAGAAATCGGCGAGGGTGACGTGGCGGGACTCCAGCACGGTGCCGGCCAGCTGCGCGGCGACCATCGGGGACGGATGCCGGATGGTCGCGCCGTCCCGCTCCCCGGCCCGCAGACCGAGCAACTGCTCCGTCTCCAGAATGCGCAGCCCCTCCCGCAATGTCGGCCGGGAGACACCGAATTCGGCGGTCAGGTCGGCCACCCGGGGCAGCCGCGCACCGGCCCCCAGACTGCCGTCCGCGATGCGCGTCCTGATCTCGCTCGCCACGGCCGCCGCCGCCCGGCCGGGCGCAACGCCGGAGGCGTGGCGGTTCGCCCGGCCGGAAATGCGACCCGGTGTGCGGTCGGACGGGCGCGCGGGTGAACTGGCGGAGAACCGATCGGGTGTATCGGCGGCCGTCCCGTCGCCGGCGTGGCCGGGTGGAGTGCCGGAGGTGTGGCGGGGGTGGTCGTCGAATTGGGCGCGCCACCACGGCGTGATGTCGATCGGGCGACGGCCCCGGCGGCCGGCGGTGACCAGGCGGTGAGTGCGGTCGAGGTGGTCGGTGCAGGCGCGGCGGGCGCGCGGGCCGTCGCGGCGGCGGGCCGCCTTCAGGAAGTCGTGGTGCGCGGCGATGATTCGGCGGGTCGCGGTGGCCGAGGCGGCGCCGGGGGTGATCAGCGCGGCATAGACCTGGGCCTTGTAGATCTCCCGGAGCACGCCCGCGATGACGCCGAGGCAGCGGTTGCCGGACAGTTCCACCACGCCCTGGTCGAAGACGGCCGAGGCGGTGGCGAAGGTCAGCGGATCACCCGCGGCCGCGCGTTCGGCCTCGTGCAGGGTGGTCAGATAGTCCAGGCCCTCCTCGCCACAGGTCTCGGCGAAGCGTTGGGCCGCCGGCGGTTCCAGGATCGCGCGCACCTCGCGCAGATCCGCGAGGGTGGCGCCGCGCACCTGCAACAGCAGCGCCACGTACCGGCCGGTGGCGACCAGATCCGGCCGCCGGACGACCGGGCCGCCGCCGCGGCCCCGGCGCATCTCGATCAGCGACTGGGATTCCAGGATGCGCAATGCCTCCCGCAGGGTCTCCCGCGAGACGTCCAGGGCGACGGACAGTTCCGTCTCCGGGGGCAGCCGGTGGCCGACCTCCAGGTCGCCGTTGAGGATGCGGCGGCGCAGCCCCGCCGCCAGCAGGTGCGCCGTCTTGCGTCCGCCGGGCAGGGTGTCGCGCCACGCCCGATCGAGCAGCGGACGCGCAACCTCCGGCACCGATCGTCCCCTTTCCATCCGATGAGCGTACTGCCCTCGCCCGGCCTGGCCTCCTTCCGTCAACCTGGTCAACTATATTGCACTTGCGAAAATAGAGAACGTGATTACCATAGGTGACCGGGGACACATGGCCGCCGGTCGGCCGAGTACACCGTCCGGCGCCGTTCGCCCTTCGGGCCATCCGCCGATTCGCCCCTGACCCTCTCCCGCGAAGGACAATCCGTGACTACACGCACCAGAACCGCAGCATCGCAGGTGTTCCGCCGGGACGGATCGGCCGCGAGCCGCGCGAACGGCGGTTCCCGATGAGCGCCGGCGCGAAGGTGGCGCTGGTGACCGGCGCCAGCCGCGGCGTGGGTGCGGCGACGGCCGTGGCGCTGGCTGCCCAGGGGTACGCGGTGGCGTGCGCCGCGCGCTCGACCCGGGATCAGCCGCGGCGGACGCCCGGCACCCTCGACGATGTGGTCGAGCGTATCCGGGCCGCGGGCGGTACCGCGGTGGCGATTCCGGTCGATCTCTCGAGCCGGGAACAGGTCGGGGCCATGGTGGAGAACACCGTCGCCGCGCTGGGCCGGCTGGATGTGCTGGTCAACAATGCCGCGGTCACCTTCGTCGGCGACCTGGACATTTCGCAGCAACGGCACGATCTGGTGTTCGCCATCGATCTCGACGCCCCGATGACCGCGGCCCGGCACGCCGTGCCGCATCTGCGCGCCGCGGGTGAGGGCCGCATCCTCAACGTGTCGTCGCTGGCGGCCCTGAAGCCGGTGCCCGGACTGATGTCCTACGGCATGGCCAAGGTGGCGCTGGAGCGGATGACCGTCGATCTGGCCCGGCAGCTCGCCGGGGACCGCATCGCGATCAACTGCTTCCGTATCGACGCGCCGGTCGCCTCCGAGGGCACCCTCGCCAACATGCCGACCGTGGATCACACCGGCTGGGAGCCGTCGGCGTGCGCCGCGGAGGGCATCGCCTGGATGCTCGCGCGGCCCGTCGACTATTCGGGGCAGCTGGAGAGCATGGTCCACCTCGCGCACCGCGAGGGCATCATGACCACCGTCGCCGACCGTCCGCTCACCCCGACGGCCATGTTCACCGGCGTGTTCGACGATTACACGAGCGTTTTCGTCGACGGCTGAGCGCCGGTTCCCCTCCACCACAGCCGAATACGAGGTACGACAGCAATGACCGCGGAGACCGCCGGGGCGCACCGGCAGCCGACCTACCACTTCGACCGGCACGCCCCGCAGTATCGGGGACGGTTCGCCGACATCACCGAGGACATGCAGCAGCAGTGCCCGGTCGCCTGGACCGACACCTACGCCGGGCACTGGGTGGCCGCGGGCAATCGCGAGGTGTTCGAGCTCTCGCGCTGCCCGCACCTGTCCAACGACCACGATCCCAAGGGAGAACGCAAGGGGTACAAGGGAATCTCGATCCCCGCGCCCAACCGTCCCGACATGATCCGCTCCGGAATCCTGGAGATGGACCCGCCGGAACAGAAGGATCTGCGCGCGGTCCTCAATCCGCATCTGTCCCCGGCGGCGGTGCAGCGCTGGATTCCGGTGATCGACGAGGTGGTTCGCGCCGCCATCGACGAGCACATCGAGTCCGGGCGGATCGACTTCGTCGACGATCTCGCCAATGTCGTACCCGCCGTGCTCACGCTGGCGATGCTGGGCATCCCGCTGCGGAAGTGGACCATCTACAACGAGCCCGCGCACGCCTCGGTCTACACGCCGCCGACCTCGCCGGACATGGCGCGGGTGGTGGAGATGAGCAAGGTCATGCGCGCCGACCTGCTCGCGAATTACCTGGAGATCAAGGCGAATCCGCGGCCGGGCATGATCGACGCCGTCGCCCGCGCCAGCCTCGTCGGCGTGCCGATCTCCGACGACGACGCGCTGGGCATGCTCGCGCTGATCATCGGCGGTGGCTTCGACACCACCACCGCGCTGACCGCGCACGCGCTGGAATGGCTCGGCGAGAACCCGGATCAGCGCACGCTGCTCGCCCGCGAACGCGAACTGCTGCTCGATTCCGCCACCGAGGAGTTCCTGCGCTACTTCACCCCTGCGCCCGGCGACGGCCGGACCTTCGCGGAGGACTGCGAGGTGGGTGGCCGGCAGTTCAAAGAGGGTGAGCGGCTGTGGCTCTCGTGGGCGATGGCCAACCGGGACCCCGCGGTGTTCGAGCGTCCGAACGAGATCGACCTGGAGCGGAAGGGTAACCGGCACTACAGCTTCGGGCTCGGCGTACACCGCTGCATCGGATCGAACGTGGCGCGCACCATCTTCAAGCGGATGCTGCTCGCGGTGCTGGATCGGATGCCGGACTACCGGTGCGATCCCGCGGGCACGGTGCACTACGAGACGATCGGCATCATCCAGGGCATGCGGAAACTGCCCGCGACCTTCACCCCCGGCCCTCGCCTCGGGGCGGGCCTGGACGAGACCCTGGAGAAGCTGCAACGCGTCTGCGACGAGCAGCGTCTGGCCGAACCGGTCACCGTCCGCCGGGATTCGGCCGCCGTCTGAGCGCGGCCACCACTCACCGTGCCGCGGGCCTGGTCACCGTCGACTCCAGGCCCGCGGCAAGGAAACTCACCAGATCGTCGATCAGATCCGGCAGTGCGGCCGGTAATTCGCCGGTGCGCTGGGCGGTCTGGTAGCGGGACAACGTGTGCGCGGTGGTGGTCATGATGGTCATCCACCGCTCGTGCAGCACGGCCTGCGGGTGCTCCGGCAGCAGCCGGGCCAGCAGCGCCAGGAACGTGGGGACGATGCTGGACCCGGCCACGCCTTCCAGCCCGGTGTAGCCGCCCCGCTCGATGATGTGCCGGGACAGGAACGCCAGGTAGTGGTTGTCCTCCGCCAGATGTCCGGTCAGCGAGACGACGAAGGCGCGCACCAGATCCCGGGCCTGCGGCGGCCGGTCCGCGGCCAGCAGATCCGCGAGCATCTCGGTCCGGATCTGCTCGCTGTGCGCGGCCCGGTACGACACGATCGCCTTGATCAGGGTCTCCCGGTCACCGAAGTGGTACTGAACGGCGACATTGTTGCGCTGCCCGGCGGCCACGGCGATATCGCGCAACGGTACGGCCTCGATACCGCGCTCGGCGAACAATCGCTCGGCCGTTTCGAGGATGAGTTGCCGGGTCGCGGCGCCCTTGGAATTGGAGCGGTCGCGGCTGCCCGGCGTCGCCGGCCGCACCTCCTCCGGATTCCCCTGCTGGCGTGCTGGCATGCCGGAATCCTAGGCAGCCGCGCGCCGCGGCTGCCAATTCGCCGTGCGCGACGGCCGCCACGCGGCCGGATGGGATGTCGGGATCCGCCCGCCGGCCCCTCTGCGCCCGGCCGGCGTCTGACCGATGCACACGAGAAGGAGAGCAGCGCAAGGAAACTCGACGGCAAGGTGGTCGTCGTGACCGGATCCGGCAGCGGTATCGGCTGACCACCGACGGCCGCAACTCCACCTACTCGGTGAGCAAGCACGCGGCGCCCGCTTCGGCCCCCGCGCCGGCGGCGGAGTGACCCGCCGGACCGTGCGGTGTGCCGGGGTGTGGCTGCGGGTGCGAGTCGGTATGCCCGCTCCTGGCCGTATCGGCGCTGGTGGGAGGTAGCTCGAGATTTCCCGATGAGACCCTTGTCACAGCGGCAAAACCAACCTACTGTGTGTTCAGTAGGTTGATTCGAACAAAGGAGTTCGGTGTCCGGTCAGCGGCCCACTGCACGTCCTTACGACACTCTTCTCGCGAAGGGTGAGGAACGTAAGCTGCAGATTCTCGCCGTCGCCCAGCGCCTGCTCGCGCGCAATGGGTGGCGGAGTACCACACTCGCTCAGATCGCGCGTGCGGCCGGCGTCACCCCGGCGGGGTTGCTGCACCACTTCGAGTCCAAGGAGCAGTTGCTGCAAGCTGTGCTCGAAGCCCGTGACACCGACGACGAAATGCACGCGGACCAAGAAGGCGACATCATCGTTTCCATCGAGAATGTCGCCGATCGGTTCAGGCGCTCCCCGGACCTGGTAGGCATGTTCGCCGTACTGCTCACGGAGAATCTGGAGCCGGACGCCCCGCTGCACGAACGCCTGCTCGAACGCTATCGCGCCGCCCTCGCCTCCGTATCGGAGGGGATTCAGCGCGGTCAGCGTGACGGTCGGTTCCGCACCGACATTGATCCGGCCGTCAAGGCTGTGGAAGTTGTCGCTTTTCTCAACGGGATGGAAACCTCATGGCTGCTCGACCCCTCGATTCCGCTGACCACGGTGTTCAAGGAGTACGCCCGCTCGCTCGAGCGCGAGCTCACGCCCGCAAGCACGATCTGAGATATCGGCTGGCGGTGGTGGCGCCGAGCATGGTCGACGCCGTGCGGAATGTCGGGGGATGGATGTTCGATCGGGTGATGGCCGGCTGGGACGTCACCGTACTGATCTCCGGCAGCGAGGACGCGCGGCCGTTGCAGATCCTCGGCGCCACCGTCCTGGAGCTGGAGCAGTCGCTGACCTCCCAGGCACACGGGCCGATGCCGCACGCGATCGCGGTGGCCGCCGACCTGTTCGAGGTCGATGCGCGGGTGCGCTGCGGCGTGCTCGACGCGCTCGACCACGGCACCGCCGAGGTCACGGTGTGGGGCGACACCTGCCCCAGCGAACTGGACGCTCGCATCGGCTCGGTGCAGCACGAGCTGAGCGTGGCCGCGCGGGCCTTCAAGGCGCAGGCGTTCGCGGCCGCCGCCATCGGCGGGCCCGTCATCGGCCGCACCGAGGTGTTCCGCGGAGGTCTGCCGCTGGCCCAGCTGGCCGGCGTGCGCGACCTCGTCCCCATGGGCTGACCCGTCCCGACCGGCGGTGGCACCGATCGACGATGCCCGGCGCCGCCGCCGGTCACCCCTTTTCCGCTGCCGGTCACCGGTTTCCGGTGACCGGCACGGTCACCGATCGGCGTCGGTGTAGCGGATGACGCCGCGAATGTTGCGTCCCTCCAGCATGTCCCGGTATCCGTCGTTGATCTCCTCGAGCCGGTACTCCCGGGTCACCATGTCGTCCAGGTTCAGCTTGCCGGCCCGGTAGATCGACAGCAGGTGGGGGATGTCGTAGTGCGGGTTGCCGCCGCCGAAGATGGTGCCCTGCAAGTTCTTCTGGAGCAGGGTCAGCATCGACAGGTTCAGCGTGACCGCGTTGTCCATCAGGCTGCCCATCGCGGTGACGACGCAGGTGCCGCCCTTGGCGGTGATGCCCAGCCAGTTGTCGACCTCCTTGCCCTCGGCGTGCCCGACCGTCACGATCACCTTCTTCGCCATGCCCCCGGCGGTGATCTCCGCGCACGCGGCGGTGGCCTCCTGGATCGTCGGGAAGGCATGGGTGGCGCCGAATTTCAGGGCCTGCTCGCGCTTCCACTCCACCGGGTCGACCGCGAAGATGTAGCGGGCCCCGGCGTTGGCCGCGCCTTGGAGCGCGGCGATGCCGAGCCCGCCGATGCCGATCACGGCGACGTCCTCGCCGGGGCGGATGTCGGCGGTGCGGACCGCCGAGCCGTAGCCGGTGGTGACACCGCAGCCGACCAGGCAGGCCACCTCGAACGGGATCGACGGATCGATCTTCACCACCGAACTCTCGTGCACGACCATATAGGGCGAGAAGGTGCCCAGCAGCGCCATCGGGAACACGTTCTGGCCGCGGGCCTGGACGCGGAAGGAGCCGTCGCTGACCGAGGCGCCGCCCAGCAGCCCCGCGCCGAGATCGCACAGATTGCGCATGCCGGACTGACACGACGGGCAGATGCCGCAGGACGGGATGAACGACAGCACGACGTGATCGCCGACCGCGAAGTTCTCCACACCCTCGCCGATCTCGGTGACGATGCCGGCGCCCTCGTGCCCGCCGAGCACCGGGAAGCCCATCATCGGGATCGACCCGGTGACCAGGTGATGGTCGGAATGGCACAGGCCGGCGGTCTCCATCTGGATCGTGACCTCGTGCCGGCGGGGTGCGCCGATCTCGATCTCCTCGATCGACCACGGCTGGTTGAACTCCCAGATCAGGGCGCCTTTGGTTTTCATCGCGAACTTCACTTTCTCCGGACGATCTCGGGGCGCCACCGAATCCGGACGGATGCCCGGCCGCGCTGCGAGGCATATACCGAGGATGCCTCACGACGCGGCCGGGACGCCGGGTCCGCGGCGGCGGCGAGTATTTCGTGGCCGATGACGACCATACAGAACGTGT
Organism: Nocardia sp. alder85J; assembly: GCF_020176955.2. Taxonomy (GTDB): domain Bacteria; phylum Actinomycetota; class Actinomycetes; order Mycobacteriales; family Mycobacteriaceae; genus Nocardia. The sequence continues at coordinate 13,160 of NZ_JAIUCZ020000005.1, read as the reverse complement.
TCTAGTTTTAGCGCCGGATTCGGCCGACGAGCAGCGTCTCAGTCCCGGGAATCCGGGCGCGGCGGACCGGGCTCGGCGGTGGCGGTATCCAGCTCGGCGACCGTGACCCGGGGGTCGTGCAGGAGCGCGGTGAGCGTCCGGACCAGTTGGGCGGCCAGGCTTTCCACCTCGGCGGCCGGGAACCGGGCGGGGTCGTGATCGAAGCGGAGCACGATCGCCGGGCCGGTGGACACCGTCACCGTCAGGGGATACGCCGGAGGCCGCGCGATCTCGACCCCGGTCACCGACATGCCGTCGATGGCCGCGTCGAGCACCGCGGTCGCTTCCACCGGATACGACTCGAACACCAGCAGCGAGTCGAATTCCGGCTCGGCCGCCGCCCGGATCCCGGCCGGGAACCGACGGCGCGCCAGCGCGAGCTGCTCCCGGTCCAGGGTGGTGATCAGGTCGGCCAGGGATCTGCGGTCGTCGACGCGCACCCGCACGGGCAACGTCTCGGCGAACGCGCCCACCATGGACTCGCTGCCCGGCAGTTCCTCGGGCCGCCCGGCGACGGTGTGGCCGAAGACCACGTCGCCGCTGCCGGTGCGGCGGCTCACCAGAATGCCCCACGCGGCCTGCACCAGGGTGCGTGCCGCCACCCCGAGTTCGGCGGCCAGGGTGACCATCCGCCGCGAGTGCTCGGCGTCGAGTTCGGCGACCACCCGCCCGGGGGCGTCCTCCAGCGCCGCGGCGAGGCGGCGGTCCGGCGCCAGCCGGGTCGGGGTGACACCCGACAACGCCTGTGCCCAGGCCTGTTCCGCGGATTCCTGATCGGCGGCCGCCAGCAGCGCGAGGTGGTCGCGATAGGACGGCAGCGGCGGCAGCGCGGCCAGGTCGCCGTGCACGGTGTACAGCACCAGCAGGTCGCGCAGCAACAGCGGGATCGACCAGTCGTCGACCAGCAGATCGTGCGTGGTGATCGCCAGCCGCCACTCGTGGGCGGGAAGGCGGTACAGGGTGAACCGCAGTGCCGCGGTGGCCCCGATGGTCTCGGCCGCCGCGGCGCCGACGGCCGCCCGCTCGGCGGCGAGCAGATCCGGCAGCCGTCGCGGGGTCGCCGTGAGATCCACGGTGCGCCAAGGTATCTCAACCGAATCGAGGACGATCTGGACCGGCTTCCCGGCGGTGTCGGCGGCGAACACCACCCGCAGGTTGGCGTAGCGGTCCAGCAGCGCCCGGACGGCGGTGTGCAGCCGGGCGGCGTCGAGGTGGCGCAGGGTCAGGATCACCTGCGGGGCAGGGATGTCCGTGCCGGCGCGGAGTCGGCGCAGCGCGTGCTCCTGGGCCGGGGACACCGGCCAGACCTCGGTCAGGGTGCGGTGGTGCTGCTCCCAGGCCGACCAGTCGACCGGATAGATCGGCAGCAGCGGGCCGCTCGGTGGCCGCGGGGTGGGCCGGTCGTCGAGAACGGCGTTGGCGGCCAGTTCGGCCAGGGTGCGATGCTCGAACACGTCGCGGATGCTCAGCCGGATACCGCCGGCCGCCGCGCGGGAGACCAGTTGCACCGACAGGATGCTGTTGCCGCCGAGTTCGAAGAAGTCGTCGTCGAGCCCGATCGGGCCTGCGGCGCCGGACGATTCGACGCCGAGCACCTCCGCGAAGATCTCCGCGAGGATCTGCTCGACCGGCGTGACCGGCACCCGGAACCGCTGCCGGGTGAACTCCGGCTGCGGCAACGCCTTCCGGTCCAGCTTGCCGGAGCTGTTCAGCGGCAGTTCCGGCAGTTCGACCAGCGCGGCGGGAATCATGTACGGCGGCAGGGCGCGAGCGGCCGCGTCCAGCACCTCCGCCCGATCCAGCAGGGCGCCCGGCGCCGGGACCACGTAGGCGACCAACCGGTCCCCGAGCTCCGACGGTTGCACCAGCGCCACCGCCTGGGCGACCCGCGGATGGGTCAGCAGCGCCGACTCGATGTCGCCGAGTTCGATGCGCTGTCCGCGGAACTTCACCTGGAAGTCGCTGCGGCCCACATAATCCAGCACGGCCCGTCCGTCGCGGCGGCGCCACAGCACCAGATCGCCGGTGCGGTACATGCGGGCGCCGGGGGCGTCGAACGGATCTGCGACGAAGCGGTCCGCGGTCAGATCCGGGCGCGCCACATAGCCGCGCGCCAGCTGATCGCCCGCCAGATACAGTTCGCCCACCGCGCCCGGCGGCACCGGCCGCAGCCGGGCGTCCAGCACGTACACGCGCGAATTCCATTGCGGCACACCGATCGGCACGCTCGGCCGCTCGGCGCCGGTGGCCGGCCAGGCGGTGATCGAGACCGCCGCCTCGGTCGGGCCGTACAGGTTGTGCACCCGCGCGTTCGACACCGCCCGCATCGCCGCCACCGTCTGCGGCGGCAGCGCCTCGCCGATCACGAACACGTGGCGCAGGGTGGTCAGCGCGGCCGCCGGCGCGTGCGCGGCGAACACGGTCAGCATCGACGGCACGAAGTCGGTGACCGTCACCCGCTGCGCCGCCATGGTTTCCGCGAGATAGGCCGGATCCCGGTGACCGTCGGGGGTGGCCACCACCAGGGTCGCGCCGACCCGCAGCGGCGCGAAGTATCCCCACAGCGAGACGTCGAAGGTGGTCGCCGTCTTCTGGAGGTACACGTCGTCGACGCCGAGCGGGTATTCGGCCAGCAGCCAGGCGATCTGGTTGTGGATCGCGCGGTGCGACACCGCCACGCCCTTCGGGCGGCCGGTGGAGCCGGAGGTGAAGATCACGTAGGCCGGATGGTCCGGACGCACCCGAGTGCGGAGTTCCGCCGGGGACACCGGTTCCGGGCCGAAGCCGGACAGGTCCGCGGTGTCGATCTCGACGGCCGGCACGTCCCGGGCAGCGGTGACACCGTCGCGGCTCGTGGTCAGCAGGGCGGCCGGGCGGGCGGTGTCGAGCACGTGCCCGATGCGTTCGGCCGGATGGTCCGGATCCAGCGGCACCCAGGCCCCGCCCGCGGTCACGATCGCGTACATGCCGATCACCAGTTCCGGTGAGCGCCGGACGGCCAGCGCCACCAGCGACTCCGGGCCGATGCCGCGCGAGATCAGCAGCCGCGCCAGCCGATTCACCCGGGCGTCGAATTCGCGGTAGGTCAGCACGACGCCCTCGAACACCACCGCCACCCGATCCGGATGGGTGGCCACCGCCCGGCGGTAGTCGTCCAGCAGCGTCCGGGGGGCCAGCGGATGCCGGGTCGCGTTCCAGCGCCGCAGGATTCGATCGCGTTCGGGCGCGCCGAGCAGCAGCTCCAGATCGCCGACGGCGGTGTCCGGCGCGGCGGCGATGCCGTCGAGCAGGTGCAGGAACCGTTGCGCGAAGCTCTGCACCGTCGCGCGGTCGAACAGATCGGTGGCGTAGGTGAACGATCCGGTCATGCCGTCGGGCGTGTCCGCGGCGTCGTAGCGGTCGGCGAGGGTCAGATTCAGGTCGAACTGCGCCAGCCCGCTGTCGACCGCGAGCCCGGCGACCGTCAGGCCGGGCAGCTCCAGCCCGGTGCGGCCCAGGTTCTGGAACGACAGCCCCACCTGGAACAGCGGATGCCGGGCCGTCGACCGCACCGGATCGAGCACCTCCACCAGCCGCTCGAACGGCAGGTCCGCGTGCGCCAGCGCGCGCAGATCCGTCTCGCGCTGGCGGGCCAGCAGCCGGGTGAACGGCTCACCGGCGTCGACCCGGCTGCGCAGCACCAGGGTGTTGACGAACATGCCGATCAGGTCGTCGAGTTCGGCCTCGCCGCGCCCGGCGACCGGGGTGCCGACGGCGATGTCACCGGTGCCGGACAGCCGGGCCAGCAGCACCGCCAGCGCCGCGTGCACGACCATGAACAGGGAGGCGCCCTCGGCCCGGGCCAGTTCGGCCAGCGCGCGATGGGTATCGGCCGGGACGGTCAGCTCGACGGTGTCCCCGGCGAACGAGCGCGCCGCGGGCCGCGGCCGGTCCGTCGGCAGGTCGAGCTGTTCGGGCACCCCGCGCAGGGTGTCGCGCCAGAACGAGATCTGCTGGGCGATCACCGATTCCGGGTCGGTCTCGGCGCCGAGTACCGCGCGCTGCCAGAGCGCGTAGTCGGCGTACTGCACCGGCAGTGGGGCCCAGGCGGGTTCGCCGCCGTCGACGCGGGCGCCGTAGGCGGCCATCACGTCCCGGGTCAGCGGGCCCATCGAGAAGCCGTCGGCGGAGATGTGGTGCACCACCAGGGCGAGCACGTGCTCGGTCGGGCTGATCTCGAACAATCCGGCCCGGAACGGGGCCGCGGCGGTGACGTCGAAGCCGACTCCCACCAGTTCCGAGAGGCGCTGTGGCAGTTCGGCCTCCGAGACAGCGACCGGGGTGAGCTCCGGGACCACCCGGGCGGTGGGGAGGATCTCCTGATAGGCGGGGCCCAGGGCCGGATCGAGGGTCCAGGACGTGATCGCCGGGAACCGGGTGCGCAGCGACTCGTGGCGTTCCAGCACATCGCCGATCGCGATGTGCAACGCCTGCCGGTCCAGCAGACCGGACAGCCGCACCGCCGCGTGGATGTTGTACGACGCTGCCGCGGCACTGGTTTCGACGCCGTCGGGGCCGGCCTCGAACCGGTTGAGGAACCACATCCGCTGCTGCGCCAGCGACAACGGGAGCAGCGGCGGACGCGGCTGGGGGCGCAGCGGGACGCGGGTGTCGGTGGCGGTGTGGGTTTCGGTGCGGGCGGCGAGTGCGGCGACCGTGGGTGCGTCGAACAGGTCGCGGACGCCGACGCGGGTGTGCAGGGCCGTCGACAGCCGGGCCGCGACCCGGGTGGCGATCAGCGAATTGCCGCCCAGGGCGAAGAAGTCGTCGTCGAGCCCGACCCGGTCCACGCCGAGCACCTCGGCGTACACGGTCGCGACGATCTCCTGCACCGGTGTCGTCGGGGCCCGGAACACCGCGGCCTCCACCAGCGGTGCGGGCAGCGCCTTGCGGTCGAGCTTGCCGGAGGCGTTGAGCGGGAACTCCTCCAGCACCATGAACACCGACGGCACCATGTAGGCGGGGACGCGGCGGGTCAATTCCTCGCGGACGTCGTCCGGATCCAGGACGCGGCCGGTGGTGAGGTAGCCGACGAGCTGGTCGCCGGTGTAGGGGTCGGTGTGCACGACCACGACCGCGCCGGTGATGTCGTCCAGTGCGGTGAGCGCGGTCTCGATCTCGCCGAGTTCGATGCGCAGGCCGCGCAGTTTCACCTGGAAGTCGGTGCGGCCCAGGTATTCCAGTTCACCGCCGGCGGTCCAGGCGACGAGATCGCCGGTGCGGTACATGCGTTCGGCGGGCCGGTACGGGTCGGCGACGAACCGGTCCGCGGTGAGGTCCGGGCGGGCGACGTAACCGTGGGCGAGCTGGATACCGGCGAGGTACAGCTCACCGGGGACACCGGCGGGCACCGGCCGCAACCGGTGGTCCAGCACGTAGACGCGGGTGTTGTACACCGGCCGTCCGATCGGGACGGTGTCGACGTCGGCGGTGGTGAGGGTGTGGTGGGTGACGTCGACGGCGGCTTCGGTGGGGCCGTACAGGTTGTGCACCGTGGTCCCGGTCAGCTCCGCCAGCACACGAGCGGGCTTGGCGCCCAGCGCCTCACCGGAGGCGAACACCAGCCGCAACGACCGGCACCAGCTCCCGTGGCCCGCGGCGGCGGGAAGTCCGGTGGCCGTGGCGATCTCGCGGTCCGTCGCGGTGCGCAGCGCCGCGGCGAACACCGTCAGCATCGACGGCACGAAGTGGGTGACCGTGACGCCCTCGGCGGTGATCAACTGCATCAGATATTCGGGGTCGCGGTGCCCGTCGGGCTTCGCGACGACCAGCCGCGCCCCGATCTGCAAGGGCCAGAAGAACTCCCACACCGACACGTCGAAGGTCGCGGGGGTCTTCTGCAACACCACATCGGAGGGGGTCAGCCCGTACCGGTCCTGCATCCACACCAGGCGGTTCACGATCGCCGCGTGCGGCACCGCCACACCCTTCGGACGACCGGTCGACCCGGAGGTGAAGATCACGTAGGCGGTGTTCGAGTCACGCAGGGGGACCCGGCGTTCCGCATCGGTGATGGGTGCGGTGGGGTAGTCGGTGAGGTCGAGCCGGTCGATGCGCACCTGCGCCGTCCGCAGCGGCAGATCCGCGCCGGAGGTCAGCACGGTCACCGGATCGGCGGTGGCGAGGATGTATTCGGTGCGCTCGGCGGGATGGTCGGGATCCAGCGGCACATAGGCGGCGCCCGCGACGACGGTCGCGTACATGCCGACCACCAGATCTATCGACCGCCGCATACCCAGTGCCACATAGGAATCCGGGCCGACGCCACGATCGAGCAGCCAGCGCGCCAGCCGATGCACCCGGTCGGCGAACTCCTGATAGGAAAGACGCGACCCCTCGAAGGTGACAGCGGTCGCCTCGGGTGTCCGCCGCACCTGCGCCTGGAACAGTGCCGCGAGGGTGGCGGGGCGGCCCGCCAGCACGCCGGCGGTGTCGAATGTCGTGGCGTTCCAGTCGGTGAGGATCGTGCGGCGTTCGGCCGCGTCCAGCGGATCGATACCGCCCACGGCCACACCGGGATCGGTGACGATCGCGGTCAGCACCCGCACCAGCCGCGCGGCGAGGGTGGTGACGGTGTCCTCGTCGAACAGATCCCGCAGATAACCCGCCCGGATCCGCAACCGGGAATCCAGCTGCGCGATCAACGTCAACGGGTAGTGCGTCGCGTCGGCGGCGTGCAGGCCGGTCACGGCCATCCCGTCGATATCGGCGGCCTGCGCGGCGATCCCGTCGGCATCCACCGGATACGACTCGAACACCACCAGACTGTCGAACAATCCACCGATACCCGCCGCGGCCTGGATATCGGCCAGGCCCACGTAATGGTGGTCCAGCAGATCCGCCTGCTGACCCTGGATCCGCGACAACAACCCCCGTGCCGGTTCGGCCGGGTCGAAGGCCACCCGCACCGGCACGGTGTTGATGAACAACCCGACCATCGACTCCACCCCGGACAACCCCGCCGGCCGCCCGGACACCGTGGTACCGAACAACACATCGTCACGACCGGTCAACCGGCCCAGCAGCACACCCCAGGCGGTCTGCACGACCGTGTTCACCGTGACACCCAGCTCAGCGGCCACCGCCACCAGCCGCGCCGTCGCAGGCTCGTCCAGCCCGAAGAAATGCTCCCCGGCCAGGCTGGTGATCTCCCGGCCGGTCTGCGGGCGGGTCAGCAGCGTCGGCTCCGACACTCCCGCCAGCGCGTGCCGCCACGCCGTCAGCGACGCCGGAAGGTCCTGGCGGGCCAGCCATTCCAGGAATCCGCGATACGACCGCACCGACGGCAACGCCGAGGTGTCACCACCGGTCGCGTACAGCATCAGCAGATCCCGCATCAGCAACGGCATCGACCAGCCGTCGAGCAGGATGTGATGGTTCGACACCACCAGTTGCCAATCCTGGATCCCGGTGCGGATCAACGTGAACCGCAGCAACGGCGGCACGGTGAGATCGAAACGGCGTCGCCGGTCTTCGGCGATCAGTTCGGCGGCGGCGGGGGACATCGTGCCGACATCGCCGACCGGGTGCAGGCCACTGGCGTGCGGAACGCGGGAACCGTTGCGGGGCAGCGGGTCCGCTGTCCGTCCGGCGAGGGTCGTATCGTGTTCGGTCCAGTCCACCTCGACGCGGTCGAGCACGATCTGGATGGGTGTGCCGTCACCGTCGGCGACGAACGCCGTCCGCAGACTGTCGTAACGATCCAGCAATGCCTGTGCCGCCGTACGCAACCGGCCCGCATCCACCCGCCCGGACAACGTCAGCACCACCTGCGCGGTGTACACATCCACCGACGACGCCGCCAACTGCGCATGGAACAACAACCCGGCCTGCAACGCCGACAACGACCACACCTCGGCCACCGCCGGGAACCGCCGCGTCACCGCGTCGATATCACCCTGCCCCAACCGCACCAACGGGAAATCCGACGGCGTGAACCCACCGGCCTCCGGCGACAGCGCATGCCGCGCCACCGCCTCCAGCGCCCGCACCCACAACCCCGCGAACACCGCCACCGACTCCGCATCCAACAACGTTGCCGGATAACCGATCTGCGCCGACAACCGATCACCGGCCACGATCGCGTTGATATCGATCGGCGCCATCGCCGGCATATCCGCGTCGTAGTGCGCGGCCAGCGTGCCGAGAGCATCCGTCGGCACCCAGCCGAGTCCGCGAACCGATTCCGGGACAGCTGTTTCCGAGATCCGGCCGAGGTAGTTGAAACTCACCTGGCCGGGCAGTCGGACCGGCAGGTGCGCGGCCGTCTCCGGATTCAGATGGCGGAGTACGCCGTAGCCGATGCCCTTGCCGGGCACGGCGAGCAGTTGCTCCTTGACCGCCTTGATCGCCGCGCCCATCGCCGGGCCACCGGCGAGCGCCTGCTCGACGTCGATTCCGGTGAGGTCGAAGCGAACCGGGAAGATCGAGGTGAACCAGCCCACCGTGCGCGACAGGTCCGCACCCGGCACGGCCTGCTCCTCGCGGCCGTGGCCCTCCAGCCGGACCAGCACCGAATCCTCGGCCACCGCACCGTCGCTGCCGGTCGCCGCGCCGCGGGCCCGCCACGCGGCCACCGCCAGCGCCAGCGCGGTCAGCAGGCCGTCGTTGACACCGCCGTGGAACAACGCCGGGACCGTCGTCAGCAGTGCCCGGGTGACCTCCGCGGACACCTCCACCCGATGTTCGACGATCGAACCGGTCACGTCCACGGCCGGATCGAGCGCCCGGGTCGTCAGCAGCGGGTCGGGGCCGGTGGCGGTCGTCTGCCAGTGGCCGAGTTCTCCGGTCCACTGGTCGGCTCGATCCGTCATCGCCTGCGCCCAGGTGCGCATGCTCGTCGGCACCGGTGCGAGTTCGGGGGCATGTCCGGCGGACAGCTGTGCCCAGGCGGAGACGAAGTCCGGCACCAGGATTCGCCACGACACGCCGTCGATCACCAGGTGGTGCGCGGCCACCAGCAGCCGGCTCGGCCGGCGTGGATCGCCGGACCGCAGCCAGGCGAACCGGATCACCGTGCCCGCTTCCGGATCCAGGCGGGCCACGGCGGCATCCAGTGCGGCCGTGGCGATTGCGGTCGTGCGTGGGGTGTCCGCGTCGGCGTCGACGACCACGTGGTCGATCAGCGCGTCGACATCGACGGTGCCCGGCTCGGCGGTCTCCACGATCCAGTCGGTATCGGTCCGCCGCAGCCGTGCGCGCAGCATGTCGTGACGGTCGATCACCGCGGTCACGGTGGCCACGATCGCGGCGCGGTCGATGCCGATCGGAAGTTCCAGTGCCAGTGACTGATTGAAGCGCCGCCACGAGCCCGGACGGTCCACCATGAACCGCACCACCGGGGTGAGCGGGAACTCGCCGATGCCGCCGCCCGGCAGTTCCGTCAGCACGGGCCGGGCGGCCGTGGTGTCGACGGTCCGGGCGATCGCCGCGAGGCCCGCGATGCTGCGTCGTTCGAAGACGTCGCGGGGGGTGATGCGGATGCCGCGGGTTTTGGCGCGGGAGACGAGTTGGATGGACAGGATGGAGTCGCCGCCGAGGGCGAAGAAGGAGTCGTCGAGTCCGATCTGGTCGGTGCCGAGGACTTCGGTGAAGACCTCGGCGAGGATGGTTTCGATCTCGGTGGCCGGTGCCCGGTACTCGCGGGGGGCGAGGACGGGTTCGGGCAGGGCGCGGCGGTCGAGTTTGCCGACCGGGGTCAGCGGGATCTGGTCGAGGACGGTGATCGCGGTGGGGACCATGTGCGGGGGCAGGATCGTGGCGACGTGCTCGGTGAGCGCGACGGTGTCGATCGTGTGCCCGGTGACGGGTGTGACGTAGGAGGCCAGGATGGTGGCTCCGGCGGTGGTGTCGCGGCCCATGGTGAAGGCGAAGTCGACGTCGGGGTGGCGGGTGAGGACCGCGTCGATCTCACCGAGTTCGATGCGGAACCCGCGGATCTTCACCTGGAAGTCACTGCGCCCCACATAATCCAGCTCCCACGCGGTGTCACCGGTGAGGCGCCCCGCGTCGTCGCGTTCGGCTGTCGCGTGCCAGCGGACGATATCGCCGGTGCGGTACATGCGGGCGCCCGGAGCGCCGAAGGGGTTCGCGAGGAATCGTTCGGCGGTGAGGCCGTGGGCCCCGCGGTAGCCGCGGGCGACCGCGCCGCCGGCGAGGTACAACTCGCCTGCCACCCCCGGGGGTACCGGGTTGAGGCGGTTGTCCAGCACCAGCGCGGACATGCCGTGCACGGGGGTGCCGACGGTGATGTGGTCCCCGGGATACAGGCGGGCGTAGGTGGAGATGATCGTGGTTTCCGTGGGCCCGTACGCGTTGAAGTACCGGCGGCCGGGCTGCCACTTGGCCAGCAGTTCCGGGGTGGTGACGTCACCACCGACGGAGGTGACCAGTAGCTGGGCCTGGTCGCCGGGGTCCATGGTGCCCAGCACCGCCGGGGTGATGATGGTGTGGGTGACCTGCTCACGACGCAGCAACTGCGCCAGGTCGGGGCCGCCGATGATCTCCGGGGGTGCGATGACCAGGGTCGCACCGATATAGAACGCGCACACCCATTCCAGCACCGACGGATCGAAACTCGGCGAGCAGATGTGCAGGAACCGGTGATGCGGTTCCAGCCCGTACAACCCCGTCGCGACATCGGCGAGGCCACCGATACCGGCGTGGGTGACGGTGACACCCTTGGGTTTCCCGGTCGACCCCGAGGTGTAGATCACATACGCCGGATGGGTCATCCGCAACGCGGTGATCCGGTCCGCGTCGGTCACCGCGGCCGCGGACTGTGCGGCGCAGGCGATGTCGGTGGCCGGGTCGTCGAGGACCAGCCAGTCCACGTCCGCGGGCAGCCCGCCGACATAGGCGCCGGCGGTGATACCCAGTACCGCGGCGGAGTCGGTGAGCATGTGCCGCACCCGGTCCCCGGGGTAGGCCGGGTCGACCGGGACGTGCGCGCCACCGGCCTTGGTGATCGCCAGCACCGCCAGCACCATCTCGAACGAACGCGGCAGCGACACCGCGACCAGCTTCTCCGGACCCACCCCACGACCGATCAGCACCCGCGCCAACCGCGAGGACCGGTCATCGAGCTCACCATAGGTCACCGAACGACCGCCGTACCGCACCGCAACACGATCACGACCGAGGTGCACGCCGTTGCCGAGCAGATCGGGCAGCAGCGTCGTGGCCATCACATCGTCGGGTTCGACGTGGGTGAGCCGCTGGAATTCCGCGGTGGTCAGCAGCGGCAGCTCACCCACGGGCTTGTGCGGTTCGGCGACGATGCCGTCCAGCAGGCGGGTGAACCGTTGCGCGAACACCTCGACGGTCGCCTGGTCGAACAGGTCACGGGCGAAGGAGAACACGGCCGTCAGGCCGTCCGCATGTTCCCGGATGTGCAGTGACAGATCGAATTTCTCGGTGGCTCCGTCGACATCTATTGCGGCGACGCGCAATCCGGGTAGTTCGAAGCTGCTCTCCGGCAGGTTCTCGAAGGACAACGCCACCTGGAACAACGGATGCCGCGCGGTGGACCGCTCCGGATTCACCAACTCCACCAACCGCTCGAACGGGATATCCGCATGCGCGAACGCCGCCAGATCCCCCTCCTTCGTCGCCGCCAGCAACTCCTCGAACGACCGGCCCCCCTCCACCTGCGACCGCAACACCAGCGTATTCACGAACATCCCCACCAAGCCATCCAACTCGGCCTCACCCCGACCGGCCACCGGCGTCCCCACCACGATATCGCCGGTCCCCGACAACCGCGCCAGCAACACCGCCAACGCCGCATGCACCACCATGAACAACGTCGCACCCTGCTGCCGCGCCAACCCCGCCAACCCCGCATGCGTGGCCACCGACACCGGGAACACCACCCGCCCACCGGCAAACGACGGCACCACCGGACGCGCCCGATCCGCCGGCAGATTCAACTCATCCGGCACCCCCGCCAGCACACCCCGCCAGAACCGCGCCTGACCCGACAGCAAACTCGCCGGATCATCCTCCGAACCCAGCAACTCCCGCTGCCACACCGCGAAATCCGCATACTGCACCGCCAACGGCACCCACCCCGGCGCCTGCCCCGCCGACCGCGCCGCATACGCCACCATCACATCCCGCGTCAACGGCCCCATCGACCAGCCATCCGCGGCAATATGATGCGCCACGAACACCAGCACGAACTCACCAGCAGTATCGGTGACCTCGAACAACCGGATCCGGAACGGCACCTCCACCGTCACATCGAACCCCGCCGACACCACCCCCGACACCGCCTCCAGCACCGCCTCCCCAGCCACCGGCACCGCCGTCACAACCACCGGCACCTGCGACACCGGCAACACCCGCTGCACCGGCCCATCGGCCCCACCGGGATACACCGTCCGCAAAATCTCCTGCCGCGCCACCACATCCGCCACCGCGGCCCGCAACGCCCCCACATCCAGCACACCCGACAACCGGATCGCCACCACGATATTCTCCACCGCCGACCCGGTATCGAACTGGTTCAAGAACCACATCCGAGACTGCGCCAACGACAACGACACCCGCTCCGGACGCACACCCGCCACCAACGCCGGACGGGTGGTGCTCCCCGAGGCCGGCAGTGATTCCAGCTGTCCGGCAAGGGATTCCACGTCGGGGGTCTCGAACAGCGCACGCACCGCGACGGTGGTGCCGAGGGCGGCGCCGATCCGCGACGCGACCCGGGTGGCGATCAGCGAGTTGCCGCCGAGGGCGAAGAAGTCGTCGTCGAGGCCGACCTCCGGCACCTCGAGAACGTCGGCGAACACACCGGCGACGATTTCCTGCACGGCTGTCCGCGGGCTCCGGAATTCCCGGGTGACGGCCGCCGGTGCGGGCAGCGCGCGGCGGTCCAGTTTTCCGTTGACGGTCAACGGGATCGCGTCGACCACCACGAATGCCGAGGGCACCATGTAGGCGGGCAGCAATGCCGCGGCGCCTTGCCGGAGTGTCTCCGGATCCACCACGAACGCAGTGGGATCGGGGGTGGCCGGGGTCTCGAAGGCCTCCGGATCCCGCACGGCCGCAGCGGGATTCGCGGTGGGGGAGGGCACGAT
>NZ_JAIUCZ020000040.1 GCF_020176955.2 Nocardia sp. alder85J | reverse complement strand
TGAGGTGCCCCAAGGTTCTCGGACAGTGCCCCAAAGTAGGATTGGGGTAACTGAACGGAGTTGTCTGTGGCACAGAAGAAGTCGCGGAATTTCAGTCCCGAGTTCCGGGATACCGCGGCCCGGGAGGTTGTCGAGAAGTCCCGGGCGGTCGAGGATGTGGCCCGTGATTGTGGTGTCACCGGTCAGACGATCCGGAATTGGGTGAGGGAGTTCCGGCAGGCCCACCCGCCGGCCGATACGGAGTTGACTGTGACCGAGCGGGCCCGGTTGAAGGAATTGGAGCGGCGGGTCCGGGAACTGGAGGAGGAGAACCGCTTCTTGGGAAAATCGGTGGCCTTCTTCGCGAAGAAGCACCGGTGACTGTGAAATACGCGTTCATCGCCTCCGAAGAAGGCAGTC
>NZ_JAIUCZ020000004.1 GCF_020176955.2 Nocardia sp. alder85J | reverse complement strand
GGCGGCAACGGTTCTCACCGACCGGCAGCAGCGGCGCGTGGATTTGGGAACGAAGATCGCCGCGGTGCATCGCGCATCGCACGGCACGTACGGATCGCCGCGGATCACCGGTGAGTTACGCGATCGGGGCGTACAGGTGTCGGCGAAGACCGTCGCCAGGATTATGGCGCAGGCCGGGCTCGAAGGTATCAGTCCCCGCACGTTCAAGATGAAAACCACCATCACCGATCCGGCGGCGTCGTTCCCGCCCGACCTGGTCGGCCGGCGCTTCGACCGGGGTCGGCCCGACGCTGTCTGGACGACCGACATCACGTATCTCACCTGCGGTGAAGGCGACATGTTCCTCTGCGCGATCCGTGACGGACACACCCGCAAAGTGCTCGGCTACAGTCTGGCCGACCATATCGGCGCCGGCATGGTCACCGACGCCATCGACGCTGCGGTCACGCTGCGCGGCGGCCGGGTCCAGGGCACAATCCTGCACTCGGATCGCGGCGGGGAGTTCACCGCACATTCCACCGCTGTGGCCTGCCGGCGGCACGGGTTGCTCCGATCGATGGGCGCGACCGGAATATGCTGGGACAACAGCCCTTCCGAATCACTGTGGTCAAGTTTCAAACACGAGCACTACTACCGGCACACCTACACTACGAAGTCCGAACTCGTTGTCTCAGTTGACAAGTGGATGAACTTCTACAACACTGACCGGCGGCATTCCGCGATCGGGAACCAAAGCCCCGACAGCTACGAGCGTTCACTTCGAACCACTGCCGCCTGAAATCTGTAAGCCCCTGTCCACCATTCGGGGTGAACCTCACACGCCGTCCCCTACATCGAGGCACTGCCGTGATCGCCGTTCGCTGGGGCGCCCGGCGAATTCAAGATCGATCTCGGCAGCACCGGCGCGCACGTCGACTACGTGGACTCGCCCGCGCTGGGGGCCCCGACGACCTTACGACTGTGTTGCAGATAGAGGTCCCTCGGAACGGTTGCCCGCGTGGCGAATCCGTCGGTGTGGGACGCGCTGGCGGCCACGACCATGCCGGAGGTGATCCAGGCCAGCCACGCCCGCGAGCGCTACAGCGCGTTCTGCACCGCCCACGACGACCAGGTCACCGACCGGGGCGTTGAAGCCTCGGATCCGAGCAATGCCGAGTGCGCTGGGTGGAGAGCCTCGTTGCGAGTTCCGGCGAGACCATCATCCAGTTGCACGAGCAGCACTCCGCTGGCGACGCTGGCGGAGCCGGAGCGTGGTAATCCGGTCGTGCCCACAAGGGGCCACTTCGCATGTTCATCGTCATGGCGAGGGCACCGACTGGCCTTCACGATGTCATGACGGCCGACGAAGATGTATCAGGCCGGTGTCAGCGATCCGGCGAATGGAGCTGGAACATCGTCCGAGGACTCAACGGCGTATCGGTGACACGGTCCTCCAGCACGATCGCAGGATTGCAGTCGGCCACGACCATTCCCTGGCCGTATGCTTTGTTGCCCAGAGGGTCGAACCACTCGTGGCCGTGTTCGATCATGATGAACCTCGTAGAAGGAAGTTCCTGGATCGCCGTTGGTTCAACACGATACTCGTGCACCCGCGCTTCGGTCTGCGAGACTCCCTGGGCCGCTGCTTCGGAAAAGTTCTTTCCGGTTCCCCAGCCGGAGTTCTGACCGAACGACTCGTTGGTTCCCTGTCCATCAGTCTTCGTGTAGCTCGCATTTTGGCCGTAGGTGGACACCACAAATTTATGCGCTTTGCCGATGTAATCGGCAGCCGCTGTCGCCTCAGTAACGTTTTTAAGCTGCATGAATATCGCGGCGCTGTCGGCACCGCCGAGCAAGGGTCTGAGTTCCTCACGCAGATGCTCGATGATCAAGACCAGCCGTAGCCCGGCGCGCCTCGTGTGGGTACTCAGGTCTTCCAGACCCTCCAGGCCCATATGGTCCGCCCCTACCACGATCAGGGTGTCGGCCCCGACAGAGCGCAGGTCCCGGGTAGCATTACGATCGGCGAAATTTCGTTCGCGCAACTCGTGCAGAACACTCTGGAACACTATCCGGTCGAGGAGATCTTTTTGCCGATTGCGCGGGCTGGCCGTGGCCAGCACCGATATCCCTGCATTCGGCCAGAGCATCAAACGCTCGCCGAGGTACCCGCGCCGAGCACTCTGACCGATATTTCGTGCCAGCGACCCGGCCAGCTCGGTCAACGTCTGCAGTTCACCCGTCACCCGCTCCGTGGTGCCGACATCATCGGCGATCGCATTCAGTCTGGCCAACTCGGCATCGCTCAGCACAGCATCGCCGCCGCGCCGGTAGAGCCTGCTCAACACCAGCAACCCGGCTTCGATGCGCGCGAAGGTCGCCGAGCCGTCGAGTCGTTCGCACACCATCCGCACCAGCCGCGCGTCCAGATTGCGCAGATCGACACTGCCGCTGTATTTACCGAGCTTGGCCTCCGATTCGCCACTGCGCGCCGAATGCACCGCCTCGGAGACCAGGTCAGCGACCTCGTCGGCACTCAATCCGACGAGAAGGTCGTCCACACTCACGATACGTGTGCCGGCCGGATGGACGGAGTTGAACCGGCGGCTGGTCCCCGGCAGATCGACGATATGCACAGGGCAGCGCTGCGAGGCGGCAAGACCAGCCAGGTCGGTCGCCACATGTTCCTCGGTGAAATCCACGACCAACACGTGGCCACCGGAGGCGAGCTGTCCGGCCCCCAACGTCGCGACCAGTCCTCGCCACCCTTCGGGGGTGCCACCGAACACCTCGATCCGCCGCGGTTGGGTCTCCGGCCGGACCGGGAACCATACCGGTGTCGCGGCAACACGTTGACGTTCCCGTTGATCGTGCGCGGCCACCATCGACTTCCACTCCTGTTGCCTTTGCTGGAACTGAGCGATCGCATTGTCCCGAAACGCATCCAATTCACGCACAGCAGAGGTGTACCGCCCGCGTTTCAGACCGTAGATCCCGAAGCTGGCCGCCATCCCACCGAGCAAAACAACCGGTGCCGCATACAATGAGACCGCCGCCGCCCCGGCCGTGATCGGCAACACGAACGCCGCCCCGGCTACGAGATACTGCCAGGCATATTTGCTGGCATAGTACAGATTCGCAAGTTTTTCCCGATCCGGGATCCCTGGTTCGATCCACACCGGAGCTGGAACCGGACACGGAACCGGCGGTGGCGGCGACAGATACTCCCACCCCCACCGTTCGACCGGCGCGAACAACTTGCCCGCCAGCACGACCTCTCGACCACTTTCCACACCCTTGATTGCCATGGCCGTCAAACTCCTTGCGATCCAACATGTTCTGCAGCGTCCGCAGGTCGCCGTCGGACATGCCACCGAGCAGGCGCAGACACACCTCGCCAGCATACGTATCCGTCAACCCACCCGGAGAGCGAAATCCGCTCCGTACCAAGGCGATCAGTGTACGACCTCGCACCGACAAAGCGGCCCCAGAGGAGCGATTCACACCCAAAACTCAAACAGACCGACCAGCCCGAGAAAGCGCAAACCAGTGAGGCACCAACTGCGAAAGCAGCACGGGCGGAACGGTAAACACCCGACAGCGCTCGATCCGAACCTCCAGCATCGTCCAGAGGCCGGCAACAGCCCATTCAGGCAATCTGCGCAAAGCACAGCCACCAGCGGCATCGACACCCCGGCCGTACCGGCTCAAGGACCGACCTCCGATCGGGTAGCGCCATTCGGGATTGATTGCGTAACAAAGCCTTAACGAATTCAGTCATGCCCATGGGTAAGTTCGCGGCTGGCCGATGACGTTTGCGCGTATCGGAGCAGAAACAGCTCGGCGGGTTTACCCTGAACTCGATTGGGAGACAGGGGGGTTAGCAATAGTCGAGGACCGAGCATCTGCCGCGACCGGTCGGCTTTTCCGCACGTCCGGCAACGCCATGGCCACCGCGTTGTTCGTACCCGCCGAACGACGGGGCTGGGATACAACCGGAGCTCACCGACGCGGCGGCGACAGCAACACTTTCGGCGAAGCCACCGTGTCACCCTGCGCCGCAAACGACGACTCCACCACCGGCACCACGTACTGGTCGAACACCGCACCACGTCGTTTCGGACCACAACCGTGATGCCACTCGTAACCGGTGCACCGCAATTGCCTCAGCATCCGTCCGCGGCGGACCCGTTCGCCCTCTCGGCACTGACACCGCAGTGGCTCAGGCGCACTGAAACATCACCACGAGTTCCAGCGTCCTGCCGCCTCCTACGGAGCCGAACATGTTGTCGGACTATGTATTTCACCGCATGATCCAGACCCCACGGCCGGTCACCGCCACGCCCGCCGACGAGGACCGCCACAACGCTATCCTCGGTGCGAAGCTGGCCGCCGCGCTGACCGCCGCCCATGCCGAACTGACCGCCCTCGACACCGTCGACAGAGTCGACGTCACCGGTGCCGGGCACACGCACCCGGGGATCGCGGTGGCCTGGGACCGACCACCAGGCAGCCAGCAATTCCGGATCCTCGTCGGCGGCAACCCGTACTTCCCACCCGCCACCGGCCCGTTCACACCCCACAGCAAGACCTCCAATCCGGACACGGCCGCCAGGCCGGACACGGTGGTGTCGGTGCTGTATCCCCCGGGCAGCAAGGCCGTACCGATCGCCACCTCGACCGTGACCGCACAGTGGGCGTCGCTGCCGGTCTGGCTGCGCTGCGTCGGACGCTCCGACCCGCTGTGGACCCCTGGCAGCGACACCACCACCACAGCGCCTCGCCGTGGTGGTTTCGAGGATTTCGTCGAACACCTCCCCGACGAGTTCGCGTGGCTGGTCATCGCCGAACCGCTTCCGGTCACCGCGGTCGAACAGGAAATGCGCGGCCTGGAACTGGACCTGTCACGCCTGCGCAACCGGCCCAACCACGAACCCGACCGCATCGCACTACGCCGCGGCGAAGCCCGATTCCACGAACTCGCCCGCGCCAAACCCTCTGGGCTATGGCATCTCCACGCCCTTGTCGGCGCGACCAGTCTCCCCGCGGCCCGCCGGGCCGCCGGACTTTTGTGCAGCGCCAGCGAACTCGACCAACTCCCCTACACGCTGTACCCCCACCACACTCCCGGCTCCCTGGCACAAACGCTGGCCATCACCGTCATCCCGGCACCGGACCCCGGCAACGACCAGCAGCCGGCGTCGCCGTTCGCCGCGACCGGGGAACTGGTGGCCGCACTCGCCCGGCCGCCGCGCACCGAGCTGCCCGGGATCGAGGTCCGCGAGCCGGCCCGTTTCGACGTCACCCCCCACCACGGCCACTCCCTCACCGGCGGAATACATCTCGGTACCATCCTCGACAGCGCCGACCGGCCCGTCGGCGAATTCGCCGTCAGCACAGAAACACTCAACCGGCACACCTTCGTCGCCGGCGCCACCGGCTCCGGCAAATCCCAGACCGTCCGCCACCTCCTCGAAGGCCTGCACCGGCGCGGGATCCCGTGGCTGGTCATCGAACCCGCGAAAGCCGAATACGCCGGCATGGCCGGCCGCATCGCCGCTACCGGCGGCACCGTCACCGTCATCCGGCCCGGCCAGCCCGACGCCATCCCCGTCGGCCTCAATCCCCTCGAGCCCGAGCCGGGCTTCCCGCTGCAGACCCACATCGACCTCACCCGGGCCCTGTTCGAGGCCGCCTTCGAGGCGGCCGAACCCTTCCCGCAAGTCCTCGCCCACGCCTTGACCCGCTGCTACACCGATATCGGCTGGGACACCGTCCTCGGCCAATCCCGGCTCGCCAGCGGGGTCCGTCCCAAATACCCGTCCCTGGGCGACCTGCAAACCACTGCCCTGCAAGTCGTCGAAGGCATCGGGTACGGCCGCGAAATCACCGACAACATCCGTGGATTCATCGACGTCCGCATCGGGTCACTGCGGCTCGGCACTCCCGGGCGGTTCTTCGAAGGCGGTTACCGGCTCGACGTCGCTGACCTACTCGCCCGCAACGTCGTCCTCGAAATCGAAGACGTCGGCAACGACACCGACAAAGCCTTCTTCATCGGCGTCATCCTCATCCGCCTCTACGAACACCTCCGCATCCGCCACACCCATCGTCCCCACCAGCACGGGCTGGCGCATGTCACAATCGTCGAGGAAGCCCACCGGTTGCTGAAGAACACCGACCGCGACACCCCCGCCGCCCACGCCGTCGAACTGTTCGCGTCCCTGCTCGCCGAAATCCGCGCCTACGGCGAAGGACTCGTCGTCGCCGAACAGATCCCCTCCAAGATCACCCCCGACGTCGTCAAGAACACCGCGCTGAAGATCGTGCACCGGCTGCCCGCCCGTGAAGACCGCGACACCCTCGGCGCCACCATGAACCTCGACGACACCCAATCCCGCCACGTCGTCTCCCTCCCACCCGGACGCGCCGCCGTTTTCACCGACGGCATGGACCGCCCACTGCGCCTGCACATCCCCCTGGCCGAACACACCGAATCCACTGACAACGCCACCACCGACATCCGTATCCACCACGACAGCAGCGCCGGGCTGCCGCCGCTGCCCCTGGCCGCCCTCGCGGCGGCCCGCCGGCTTGCCGACGATCATGCCCTGACACTCTGGATCGAGCTGGTCATCGTGGCCCACATCGTCGGCGGCCCACCGCCCTGTCCCCGACCGGACTGGCTCGAACAGCTGATCCACACGTATGGACGCGAGTTGGTCACCGCCGCCATCGTTTACCGGATCCAGGCCGGCATCGACATCCGCTACCGGGGCCTGGCCAACACCTATCAGCCTGACCAATTCGCCGAGCATCTCGTCACCACCACGCTCACCTGCCTCGACGGTCAGCGGCCGTGCCGGCGAACTATCACGCAGGCACCTGACGAGGAAACGCGATGGCAGGCCGGGCCCTACCGGTGGGCCGACGTGGCCACAATTCTGCGCAACGACGTGCACAACGGACCAGCGAACCTGCCTCCCCACCCAAACACTGCCGATTGGCGAGAGCGGGGCCTGGATCTCGCCGGCAACTCACGCGCCGACCAACTCGACGCACTGCGCGCCCGCCCCGACTACTGGAACGACCCCGACGCCGGCCACGATACCCTCGTCACCGGCGTTGGGACACCGCCGTACATCTCCGCCATCCTGCACCTCGGCCACACCATCGACCCCGCCCAAGGCTTCACCCCTGCATGCCGTCACCTCGAATTCGAGGAACCGAACGACCTCCAATGGCTGACCACTCCCTTGGAACTGGCCCGCTATCTCGAACGGCCAGCCAACACCGACCCACCGTCACCAGCACTGCTCAATCAAGTACCAGGCAACGGCAACTCATGAACCTCGACCGAAATTACACGCCAGAGCCACCGCCTCAGCGAACCTCCGTACCCGAGTCTCGCTCACCAGCAGCAGAGAAGGTAGCCCCGGTCGACCGCCGCGAGATCACCGGTCGACCGGCCCTGGCCGGAAACGAGCCGGTCACCAGATCGTCTAACGAGCAACGCGAAACCAACCGTCGCGACGTTCCTCCACCGCCACCGCCAATGCAGACAGCGCCGAGCGAGCGTGGCCGACCAACCGGAGACAATGAACGACCACAGTCGGATACGACTACCGCTGCGCAGGTACCAGAACGCCAGAGCCCAGAGCCCACCCCTGAAACGCGCCACGAAAACATCGCCCCTCTAGACAACGCACCCCTCAATCGGAACGACAGCATCCCATCCGCTGAAACCGAAACGCCACCGAACCCGGTGTCCGCCGACACAATCGATCCCAGCGTGCCCGGACAGGACAGTGGCACAGCACCAACAGCCGGCGACGTGCCTCCTGACAGGGGCGAGAGCGAACTTCACCCAACCTCCAGCTCCGCAGCCGCGTCCGATCAGCCAGACCAACCGGACAACACAACGTTGGCAACGGCAGATGGACGCCCTTCGGAGGATGTCGACCAGGGCCCAGCAAGCACCGAGCAAGCCGCCGACGGACGCACGGATGCAACGTCTTCGGACGTCAACCCAACTACCCCTGAAATTGCCGGGCCAGACGAACCGCGCATGCTCGACGAGGCCGACCGAACCAGGAGCGCGGACACAGCCGGAGTCCCCGAGTCGGCAGCGAACGACCTGGATGCTGAACGCGTCAACCCGAACCAGCCAGCAACTCCGGATCTCGACGATCCACACTCGTCCGACGTGCCCTCTTCGAGCAGCGACTCGCCCAGCTCCGAACCGAGTGAATCGCAAAGCGGTGTGGACGATGGATCCGCGACAGAATCCGACGGACCAGAGCCGGAACCGCCGGAGCCAACGATACAGACAGGCCACGATAGTCCGACCGATCCGAATACAACGTTACAAAAATTAGAAAGCGAACGCCCGGCTCCACCCGAAAACGCCGAACCGGCCCACAAACCTGACAATTCCACCGGCGACGGCCGACTGAGCCATGTTGCCCCCCCGTCATCAGAGTCGCAGGACGAGGATGCCGAACCCCGCCAAGAACAGAGTGGCGAGAACGCCTATCACCCAAAGGTCGAGCCCGGTCCTGAACTCAATGCATCCGAGGAAAAAACCAGCTTCGACGAGATATCGTTGTCGGACCCCGCCGATCCGAGCGAGTCAGCCGACAGCGAAGTGTTGCTTGCCCGGGAGCCGGCCCTCACCGGGAGCGATACCACCACGGACAAGCCATCGCCAGAAGGGAACGAGCTTCACGACAAGATCGATGTCCAGCAGCACATGAATGAACTGAAGCAATTCAGAGTGACCAGAGGTCGCATTTTCGAGAATTCGGACGGGAACGAGATTTACAGGGACGATTCCGAAGGATTCAGAATCGAATTCGAGATGCATTCCGGATTCAAAGAACAGGATCTTGTGAAGTCAGTCAATGATCATCTACATCAAGCGGACAGCCGAGAATGGAATGAAGGTCACGAATACCCTATAAGCTGTCATGTCGAGACGAAGTATGCCGCGTGGATGCGAGACAACCCGGACAGGCTTCAACACGCAGTAGTGATCATCAACAAAGAAGGCGGTCCATGCCACGACGACTTTATTATAGGCTGCGATGACGCCCTTGAGGCGATACTGCCGACAGGCTCGACGATGCGTGTATATTACCCATTCAACGGCAAAATAGAAAACCATCTGTTCGAAGGAGATGCTTCGTGATCCTGTCCGCCGCCATTCACGGCGAGATACAATATGCAGAGAATCCTGATGAAATGGCCGCATTGATCGACGAGGTTATCGAGAATTTGCAGCCGGAGGACCCGGATTACCAGGGCGTGAGCGCTGGCGAGATCGCTGCTTTAAGCTTCGGCGAGCAGCGTGCTCAGCGCGGCCTGCGCAATTTGCGCCCGGATAATATTCTGCTCGTATCCGTCAACGTCAGATCCGGATTCGGTGGACTCACTTGGCACTCAGCCCGCAAACCGGATGGAATATCCGAGTATCTATGGCTGTCGGATAATCCCTCCCCTCCCGAATTCGATCCCCGTGTCGTACTCGATCCGCACGTACCCTCATTCTTCGACCCCAAATGCACCTTCCCTTCCGAGCGAATTCGTGAGGTGCTCGAGGAATACTGTCGCGCGGGTACGGGAGACCGCCCCGAATGCATATCGTGGGTGCGGGGAAGGATATCGGGAAAGCGCCTGGACTAGGCTGATTACTTGTGGCACAACAAGTCCCTTTCCTTCGCCTGAGGCTTCCCTCGCCTGAGGCACGGAACACAATCAGCAAGCCGAGTCCAGTGAGGCGAAGCGCGAAGTAACGATCAGCACCAACTGGTCTCGGCCTGCTCCAGCTCCAAAAGTAGATGCGCAGATGTCCACCGGCGATCAGCACTCAGAATGAGATCAGAGCAGAGTCCAACCCTTCTCACTCCACCAGAAAGGCCGCTCGACAAGCAATTCTGATGAGGACGTCGGAGCCCGGGTCATGAACGCGTGCGATGCCGGACGCGATCCGAGACTGACAACTGACTGGCCAGTCCGCCCGTGGAGGTGAAATCGCGCGGCCAGAGTTGTTTGTCGGTGCGGCGTCGTGCACTGATTGCCTTGACACGAAGGGGAATTGGTCCTTTTCGATAAGCAGCTGCGGCAGGCGTGTCGATAGCGTGCGTACGCTCAGTTTCGGGAAGGACACATCGGGGCCTGTCGGGCGCCTGCGCGCAATAGAACTTGTTGGACTGCGAGGAGTTTGACGACCATGCCGACGAAGGGTGTACCCAGGGGTCAGGAGATCGTTCTGGCCGGCGAGTTGTTCACGCCGGCCGAGCGGTGGGGCTGGGAATATCTGGTCCCGCCGCCCCCGGTCCGGGAGTGTCAGGATTTTCGTGGGCGGATCGATGACCGATTCGACTAGTTTCCGGTCAATCGCTCGCCGTAGAACATCGCGAGCGTGTTCAGTATATCTTTCCAACCGCTGATTTTTCCAGTAATGTTCTGCCGATTCTTCAGCGGATTGCGAATGACGAGGTAGAGTACTTTCATCGCCGCCTGCTCGTTCGGGAAGTGGCCCCTTCGTCGCACAGCATAGCGGAACCGGGAATTCAGGCTTTCGATCGCATTCGTGGTGTACACGAGTTTCCGAATGGCGACCGGGAACTTCAGGAACGGGATGAATTGCTCCCAGCTATTGGTCCATACCGCGATCATCGCCGGATACTTGTCTTCCCACTCGGCGCGGAATTCCCCGAACAGTGTTTCGGCGGCCTCCACGGTCGGGGCGGTGTAGATCGCCTTGAGCTGACCGGTGATCTGACCCCAGTACCGACGGGAGGAGAATTTCAGACTGGCTCGTACGAGGTGCACGACACATTGCTGGACATCCGCCCGCGGCCAGGTGGCGTTGATCGATTCTGGCAGCTGAATTTCCCCGGTCGTCAAACCCTTAGAAAACAGTGACATGGCGGACTCGTCGAACCCCTCGATCCGCCGGGCATGCTTCGGCACGATCTGTGGCTCGAATTCACCATTCCGATCCCGCGGCACATCGATCTGCACCGCCCCGATATCGGTGTGCACCGTCTTCGGCGACCGGCCGTTACGATGATTACCGGTGCCACGGCCGGCCGGATCACCCTTCCCGTAGCCGAAATGGGAGTCCATCTCTGCATTCAGCGCAGCTTCCAGAACAGTTTTCGTGATCCGCGACAACAAACCACCCGCACCGGCCAGCGACACCCCCTCCGACTTCGCCTGCTCCATCAATTCCCGAGCAATATGAATGTCCAGACCACCCGATTTCACAGGCTCAACTGAAAATTCAGACTTCTCCGACAAAATGATCCTTTCCGCTGAGGCGAGATGCCTCAGCTTGCCGGATCACCGCCCCGCCCACAGGATTTCCGACAGACCCTCCCCGAGCAGGAGATGCGCGCAGATGTCGGTGCGTACCGAGGTTCGCCACACTGGTGCGAGTTGTCCGCTCCGGCCGGCCTAGAGTCGCGCGCATGAGCGAATCCATTACGGTCGCAATCGCATCGGCGGCCGAGGCGCGGGCGCGTTTCGACGAGATCTGCGAGCTGTATGTTGCAGTGTTCTGTGCGCCGCCGTTCACCTGGCCTGGTGACGAGCCCGCTCGGCAGCGGCGCATGCTCGGGCGTCTGCTCGGCGACGATTCGTTCGCGCTGGCGCTGGCGCTCGACGGGGAGGAACTCGCCGGGTTCGCCTACGGTGTCGGCTTGGGAGCGGATACCCGATGGTGGCAGGGGTTCGTGGACCCGATCCCTGAAGCGTCCGTGTTGCAGGAGTGGCAGGGCCGGACCTGGTCGGTGATCGACGTTGCGGTGGGCCAGCGTTGGCGCCGCCGTGGTGTTGGGCGTGGGCTGGTGGAGACGCTGCTGGACGGCCGCAGCGAGGACCGGGCGACGCTGGCGGTGCAGCCTCAGGCCGGGGACTCGACGGCGTTCTGGGCGGCGCTGGGCGGGTGGGACAAGCTCGGTCAGCAGTACGTGCCAGATGCCGGATACACCGCGGACAGGTTCGACATCTACGTGCGAGCGCTGAAACCGTAGACGGTCAGCTTGGTGTCCAGGTCGCGGACGTAGCGGCTGGCGGACCAGGGGTTCAGGCCGGCTCGGGCGTCGCGGATTCGAGTGGTCAGCCGGTCGGAGGGGCAGGAGACGGCCAGGTGCGCGCTGGCGGTGATAGCGGCGGCAGCAGCCTCGACGTCGCGCAGGTCGGTGTGCGCGTGGGCGAGATCGAGGTGCACCAGAGCGTGGTTGCGGGTGTGGCCGGGATTGATGGTGCCGAGCGCGATTTCGGCGGCCTGCAGTGCCGGGCGCCCCTCACCGAGGCGGTGCATGCAGTCCGATCGCAGGCTCGCCGCGAGGCCGGGTCCGTGGAAGTAGGCCACCGACGAGGTGGAGCCGGCGGACCGGTCGGCGGCGGCGATCACGGTGTCGGCGCTGTCGAGCGCAGTCAGGCAGGATGTACGATCACCGTTGGCGGCGTGGATGTAGCCGGCGATGCTGTCGGCGTAGGCACGCATCCGCCAGTCCTCGGATCGGCCTGCCCAGTACTGGGCGGCGACCACGTGGTCGATGGCCGTCCGTGGCCTGGCATTCGGGCGGCATACTTCGAGGTAAGCCAGATTGCACAGGGCCAGCGCGGCGAGAGCGTGATGGCCGGCGTTGTGCGCTGACTCCTTGGCGGTCAGATACCGGGTTTCGGCGGTGGCGAGGTCGTCGAGATCGAAGAAGTCCCAGCCGGCCAGCTGTGACAGTGAACCGTGCAGGGCGTGCAGACGCGGCCGCAGGTCGGGCGGGCAGTGGCCGAGTAGTGCTTCCGCGATCAGTCGCTGTGCCTCCACGGTCGGCAGCGCGACTGCGGCACCGTAGCGGTCTCCTTGCTTGAACGCGATCGCCAGCGCTTGTTCGATGTCGTCGATCGCCGTGGCGTCGACTCGGCGGGGGTTGATCAACACCGACGTCATCCGGGACCGTTCTTCCTCTCCGAGCGCCGCGAGAATCGCAGCGATCACCGGCAGCGCGGACGTTCCGCCACCGAACAGTTGAAGCAAGGTCCGACGATTCATCTCTATCCACCTGCGCAAGTCGTCATCGATCCAGGATCCGTGTCCAGCGTCGAGCAGCCCGGCAGCGGGCAGCTGGCCGTCGACGAGGGCGGCGAGGTCGCCGCCGAGACTGAGGAGGACCTGGCCCTGCTCCCGAGCGTCCGCGTGCGCGGGCTGTCCGTCAAGTCGCGCTGGTGAATCCACCCGGACACCGAAACCGACGTTGTCGTTGGTGGTGGACGATGCCGACACGGCCCGCCTCGCCGCGGCGGTACCGGTGGTCAGGTAGGTGGCGCGCCACTGCTGGTCGCCGGCGGCGACGATCTGCTCGAACCGGGCCCGGTCGTCCTCTGTCGTCTTCGTCCGCCAGACCGTATCCAGCATCTCCTGCGTGTGCAGTCGCAGGCGGACATCGGTGAGCCGTGAGCGCCAATTCGACACGGTCGTTGGCTCGACGCCCAGCAGCTGCGCGAACTTGTCGATCGACAGCCGCATCGCCACCTGCAGCGACGCCGCCTCGAAACCCGTCCACACCTGTGTGCGCATCATCGACAACCCCCTGCCTCGCCCGGATCGCTGGATTCCACGTCAGCTCGTCACTCCGCACGTTACTCCAGCGGTGCGGCATTGATGACGAAACCAATTGCACAGCAAGCGCTCTTGGTGCGCACCGCGACAGATACACCGGGCAAGCGCCATCGTTAGACCATCCTTACGCCGTCCTCAGACGATGGTTTCCGGCCGTGCAGCCGATGACGATGAGAGCAGCGCCCGCAAGGACTTTCAGGTCAGGCGAACAAGTCGACGGCTGAAACAGCGTGCGCTGCCCCACTTCCGACCCGGGTGAGCGAGGAATTGCCTGTGCACGATCGCCGCGAAACGGACCGCCAGCCCCGGCCCGAACGCCGATGCCGCTCGAATATGACTGTCTTGCCAATACTTTCGTCGGACCACACTGCGCTGCCGTACGTGGCCGGGCGGCGCGCACACCGAACGGGTGGCGGTCGTATCCGGTGTTGCCATCGCTTGCCGGTGGCAACACCGGTCGTGGGGGTGCCGTCGTGTCCGAACTGACTGATACCCAGCAGGAGGTGCTCGCGACAATCGGTGCGACGCCGCAGTTCTGCACTCTCGCAGATCTCGTGGAGAGCTGGCCGGACAGCGGGCCGGACTCGCTGCATTCCGACGCTCTCGCGTTGCGTGACCTCGGATTCGTTGTGCCGGTGCAGGCGTGGAAGGTGACCGCGGCCGGTCGAACCCGGCTTGCTGGGCGCCACCTGGCGGCGGACCTGCAGATACTGCCGTCGTCACAGGATCTGCTGGCGGCCGCGGACGGTGAGATCCCGCCGGATGACCCGTTCGCGGGTGTTTTGACCACGATGTTCATGGCGTGCACGGTGCGGCAGTGGTTCGATCCCGACCGGATCATCACCAATGCCGGCAGCGTTGGCTCGGACCTGTTGCAGCGGATCGGCATCGACGCCAGGCAGCTACAGGACGCGATGGCAGCACGGCTGATGCGCCATGTGCAGGCCGAGGTCCCGCACATCGCAGGCTATGGCTGCGCCGTGGGCGGCATCGTGTCCGCGTGGCCCACCGGCCACCGACAACGCGCGCCCGGTGCACACCGCAAGGCGCTGGCGGATGCCTGCCTGCGATACGACGCCCTGACCCGATGATGGAGCCATCCGATGTGGGCGGGTTACCGGGCTGGCGTGATCTGCTGAATGCGGTTCACGGCTCGGTGGACGTCGCACACCCAGTGACCTGCGCGGCGGCCGCCTTGGCGGCCCTGCATCGCTCCTCGGTGACCGTGGCCGGTGAACAGCGGCGGCTCGTCGGCGAGATCGATGCGTGGATCGCCGGGAATGTCTGCTGGCCTTCGACCAGGCCGTCGAGGTCGCTTGGTGGTCTGGTCGATCGGATCGTGGTCGCCGACGCTCACGCGCGGACCGCGCTGGCCACCGGCGATCCGCGCAGCG
Source organism: Nocardia sp. alder85J (assembly GCF_020176955.2). Classification (GTDB taxonomy): domain Bacteria; phylum Actinomycetota; class Actinomycetes; order Mycobacteriales; family Mycobacteriaceae; genus Nocardia. The sequence goes on along the minus strand of NZ_JAIUCZ020000004.1, from coordinate 827,858 downwards.
AAACGACGCACCGTCAGTGGGCCCGGCTGGCCGAACTGCTGTCCGAATGGGTCTGGCTGACATGCGATTCCGTGGTCTCCTACTGGGGAATACCACTGTGCCCCAACAGTTCTCGCACAACATCTGTTCTCGTTCCACACAGAGGCGACCAGCCCCGCGGGTGAGGGTCCGGCCTGCGCGAGCCCCCTTCCGCGCGGCACTGGGGCGCAGTCGTGGCCCAGCTGCCGGCCTCGCTTCGGTGATGGCCTGCTGGTTATTCGAAATATGTTGCAAGCCAAGAGAAAAGGAGAATATCTATGCCGGGATCTCTGACGAGCGAGGTGGCGGGCTCACCGTGTGTCACCGGAGAGTTCGGGGTCGTGATGTGCGCGGCGTGGCTGGTCCGAATGGCGGTGGGCTGGGCTGCTCGCTTCGATCTTGTCCCCGCCCGAGTCCGGCGCCGGTTCTGCACGGTCATCGGCCCGCAGGCTGCGGAAGGCATCGGTGAGGGCAGCGAGTCGGCGGATCGGCACGAGTTCGTGGCGGCGTCGGGCGGGGACGAGGTCCGATGAGCAATGAGCATCCGGGCGGGCCGGTGCCACGCGAGTGCCCGGCCGGCGCCGGTGTGGCGGCGAGCGTGGGTCCGGCGGCCGTGCCGATGTACGGACCGCAATTCACCAGTGATGCGCACAGCGTCTACGAGGAAATGTGCCGGCAGCCCGGCGGTGTGGCCAGAGTCGAGGTAGCTGCGGGGGTGACGGGGGTCGCGGTCACCGATTACGGTGTGGCGCTGGAGGTCCTGCGTGACCGGGAGGGTTTCCGCTGTGATCCGAGTGCGTGGGTGCAGCGGTGGCCTGCTGAGCACCCGGCGCCGCCGCCGTTGTGGTGGCGTCCGGATGTCGCGCACACCGACGGCGATCGGTGGAAGGTGTCTCGTCACGCTATCACCGTCGCGTTGACCACGGTCGACCCTCTCACCGTCCCGGCGATCGTCCTGCGGCAGGCGCACCAGTTGCTCGGCGGTGTCGGTCCGGCCGGTACCGCGGATCTGGTGCGTGATTTCGCGGTACCGCTGGTGTCGTCGGTGCTGGCGGCGCTGCTGGGGGTCCCGGCGCCGTTGCACGGCCGACTGGCCGCGGCGGCGTGGATCGCGACCGAATCCGGGGGTCCGGAGGCGGTGGAGGCGGCACGGCAGCAGGTGTGGTCGGTGATGTCGGCGACGGCGGTGGCGGCGTCGGCACCGGGGTGGGAGACAGAGACCACCGTGGCCGGTGGGCTCACGGTGGCGGGTCTGCCGGAAACGGTGGCCTCGCATCAGTTGACGTTGTTATTTCTGTCGGGGACGGTCGCGACGGCGGCGGTGATCACCTCGACGCTGCTGCGGTCGCTGACCGATACGGTGTTCGGGAGCGCGCTGCGGTCGGGGGCGATGCCGCTGCGTGACGTGATCGACACGGTGCTGCTGTCCGATCCCACATGGTCGGGGCTGGCGCGGTTTCCGACGCAACCGAAACTGCTCGGCACCATGATGGTGCAGCCGGACGAACTGGTGCTGGTGGTGCCGGCAGCCTGCCACCGTGGCGAGGCGTTCACCGGCGGGGTCGAGGTCACCCGGGCCCACCTCGGGTTCGGCGCCGGCCCGCACGGATGCCCGGCCAGGGTGCTCGGTACGGAGATCGCGGTCGCGGCCCTGGAACAGGTCCTCGATCTGATCCCGGAGATGGTGTCGGCGGGTCCGCCGGTGTGGGCGACGGGCCTGCTCCAGCACGCGCTGGCGGCATTGCCGGTCCGCTTCCCCCAGTTCATCACGACCGTGATGCCGGTGCAGGAGCAGGCGCGTGCCCACACCGTATGACGATCCCACCCGGCCGGTCCCGATCGAGGAGCTCGGGCCGCCGGTGCCGCTGTACGGCCGGTCGTATATCGAGGATCAGGCCGGGGTGCATGCGCGGATGTGGCGCGATTACGGGCCGCTGGTACCAGTGGAACTATGGCCGGGGGTCGCGGCGACGCTGGTAATCGGTTATCGCGCGGCACGGCAGATTCTCGGTGACCCGTACCGATTTCCCGCCGATCCGCGGGGGTGGGCGCGGCGGTTCCCACTGCCGGCGGGGTGCCCGATCGCGCCGATGATCGAATGGCGGCCCAACGCGTTGCGCAGTGCCGGTGACGCGCACACCCGCTACCGGCGGGTCGCCGTCGACGGCCTGTCCGGCATCGATCCGTACCGGTTGCGGGCACTGGTGCTCGACACCGCCACCACGCTCGTGAACGGATTCTGCCGGGACGGGACCGTCGAGATCGTCGATCGATACGCGTATCCGCTGACCTTCACCGTCCTCAACCAGTTGGTCGGATGCACCCCCGAGGTCGGGGCGGCCGTGGCGGCGGCGCTGGCGGCGATGTTCGACGCCAGCGACACCGCCACCGTCAACGCCCGGCTCACCGCGACGCTGGGCGGACTGATCGCGGACAAGCACCGCGACCTGCGCGAGGGCCGACTCGCACCGGACGGTGACATCACCACCCGGATGCTCACCCATCCGGCGGGGTTGACCGAGCAGGAGACGATCCATCAGCTGGTCACGGTGTATGCGGCGGGGATCGAGCCGACGGTCGGGATGCTCACCAAGACCCTGCTCCAGATCTTGACCGACCCCCGCTACGCCGTCAACGGTGCCGGGCACGGGCCGCCGGTGGCCGACGCGGTCGACACGATGCTGGTGACCGGCCCGCCTATGGACAACTACTGCCTGTCCTACCCGACCTCGTCGGTGGAGGTCGAGGGCGTCTGGCTGCCGGCGTTGCGGCCGGTGCTGATCAGCATGTTCGGGGTCAACAACGATCCGTCGCTGGGCCGCACCTGCGACTACAGCCGCGCGCACTGGCACATGGCCTGGGGCGGCAACAGCGTCCACAACTGCCCCGAACCCGCACGGGTCATCGCCCGCACGATCACCGAGACCGGTCTCGAAATCCTCCTCGGCGCCTTCCCCGACCTCACCCTGGCGTGCCCGGCCACCGACCTGCCCCGCCGGCACAGCCCCTTCCAACTCGCCCTCACCCGTCTACCAGCCCGCTTCTCCCCCGGCGTGCCCCTGCCGGCGGCGTTCGGGTCCTCTTTCTCCCTGCGACACCAACGACAGCCGTGACCAGCACCATGCTCGAGCCCGTGGACCACAACGGATACCCGGTCCCGCACCGGGTCCTCGACGTCCACCAGCACCTGTTCCGCGACCAGCACGCCCTCCCTTATACCGACGACACCTACCGCGAGTACTTCGCCGCCGAGCTGGCGCGCGTGGACCTCACCCCCCTGCAGGCGCTGACGTTGTGCGATGTCGTCTCCGACTACACCCTCGACATCACCCGGGGCACGGTCACGGGTGCGGCCATGTCGGCGCGGGCCCGGACCGACGACATGATCGACAGCTGGCTGGCTGACCCCGCTCGCGGGCTGGTCACCGCGATCCGCGTGTTCGCCGCGCACCCGCACCCGAGCGAACGTTGGGGCGTCGACTTCAGCGAACTCGAAAGGGTTTGTGCGGCATGGGAACCCGGGCAGGCCTTGGCGGTCCTGGACGCGGTGTTCCGCAGTTACCGCGTTTCCGCCGATGTCGTGGCCACCCTGTCCCTGGTCGGCCTTCTCCACGACCGAAACACCCTGTAGCACCGCGGGTTTCCCGTCACCGGCACGAACCGAATCGAGTGTTCCATGACCCTCAGCGACAACGGCCAGCAGACCACCACCCCCACCGCCACGACCGCCGCGTTGCGGCGGGCGCTGCACGGCCCCCACGACCAGCAGCGGGCGCGGGTGCGGCAAGCGGTGGCCGCCCTCGGCGATGCACCCCGTCCGGGCATGACCTATGTCGAGCAGGCCGCGCTGGCGCCGGCGTTGCTGCGGCAGGTGATCGCCGGGCTGGGTGGCTCGGCGCAGGCGATCGCCGCAGACCCGGTCCTGCGCGGGCAGTTGTGTGAGGAGGCCGCGGTCTGCGCCCCCCACCTGTTACCAGTCCTGACCGGCCATTTCAGTCTGGCAATCGGCGCTGTCATCGCGTTGGGCACCCCCGGTGACACCTACCAGCAGTCGTGCCTGCAAGCCCTGGACGGCGGGGACGCGGTTGGGGTGCTGATGCTCACCGAGCTCGGTGGCACCAACGGCAACGACCAGCGCACCACCGCCACCTGGGACCCGGCCACCCGGGAATGGGTCCTGTCCACCCCGGACCTGCCGGGCGCGAAGTTCATGCCCAACATCGCCGCCGGCGGGGTGCCGAAGATCGTGATCGTTACCGCCCGCGCCTTCGTCGACAGCCGCGACGAGGGAGTGCTGCCGTTCCTGGTTCGGCTGCGCACCACCGACACGGTCCTGCCCGGCACCACCATCGCGGCGTTGCCGGAGAAGACGTTCACGCCGATGGACCACGCACTCACCTGGTTCACCGACTGCCGGATCCCCGCCTCGGCGCTGCTCGGCGGGGACTGGGCGCGCCTCGACGGCGACCGGTTCATGTGCGAGGTGGCGGTGCCGCAGCGCTGGCATCGCGTCACCGGCCCGCTCGGCGACGGCCGCCTGGACCTCGCGGTCGCGTCCCTCGCGTGTGCCCGCGCCGGCATCGCCGGACTGTGGAATTTCGCCGTCCAACGCCGCCGCCCTGGCCACCACGCGCCGATGGCCGAACTCGACGCCGTCGTGCACAACCTGCTCGACGCCGTCATCAGCGTGTACGCGGGCAGCGTTCTCGCCCGCCTGTTGCGTGAGCAGCGCGCACACACTCCCGGCGACCCCGATCACCTGCTGCGGGCCACCGCCACCAAACCCGCGCTCACCCTGATCGCCCGCGACGTACTCGACGTGTGCCGACTGCGCACCGCCGCCCACGGCAGCCTGCTGCCGTCCCGGCTGGGAACCTGGGCCGACACGGTGTTCGCGGCCCTGATCGCCGAAGGCGAAACCCAGGTCATGCAACTCACTGCCGGACGCGCCCTGCGCGACCGCGCACCTTGGCACCTGCCCGGCACCCCTGCCACCGTGGCGTGGCCGGTCGGGCTGCTCGCCGAACGGGAACGGATCCTGCGCGACGAGCTCGACAAGGGCAACCCCACCGGCGCCGGGCCCGTGCTCGGGCCGGATGCGGCGACGCTGGTCTGGTGGGCCGCGGTCCTGGACCGGCTGCTGGCCACCGCGCTGCTCGTCGCCGCCGCCGCCACCAACGACCCCCGTGCCCAGGACCTGCTCACCGAGATGAGCTGCGCCTATGCCTGGGCCCGCGTCCGCACCGACGCCTCCTGGCTGCTCGACCACGACCAGGTCTTCGGCAGTGATGCCCGCATCACTGCCATCATGCTCGGCCACTACGAGCGGCTCGCCGACGCGCTTCCGCTGCTGGTGGCCGCCCTCGACGTTCCGGACCTGCCCGGCTCACCGCTGTCCGGGCCCGACTACACCGCACCGTACCGGGACCTGTTCGCCGGTACGGGCTTCCGGTCATGACCACCACACGGGAACCGGCCCCGGCCCGGGCTCTCGACGACACGCGGCCCGATGTCGCGGTGGCGGACCGGGTCCGCGACTGTCTGCTCGGCGGCAAGGACAACTACACCGTCGATCAGGCCCTCGCCCGCGCGCTGCGGTCGCAGTGTCCTGGGGTCGTGGCCGGGATGTGGGAAGCCGAACGGTTTACGGTGCGCGCCGCCACCTACCTCGCCGCCACCGGAATCCGGCAGTGGCTGGTCATCGGTGCCGGTTACCCCCGCACACCCGACCTGCACAGCCGTCTCACCGACACCCGCGCCGACGGCGGCGCACGGCATCGGATCGTGTCCGTCACCGACAACGTGGTCGCCGCCGCGCATCAGCGGGCGCTGCGGCCCCATACCGCGGTCCTCGTCCACGACGAGGCCACGGCTGTCGTCGCCCGGATCGGCGAGGTGCTCGATTTCGGCCTGCCGGTGGCAGTGTCACTGATCGGCGCGCTGGAACACCGGTGGCCCCAGGGGCTCGTCGATCAGGTCGCGGCGGTCCTGGCGCCCGGGTCCGCGCTGGTGGTCAGCGGCCTGGCCGCCGACCTCGACCCCCACGCCGCCGAAACCGCTGCCGCCATCTATGGTGCCGCGGGCCTCACCTGCACCCCGCTGGCCGGCGCCGAGCTCGCCGCGATGTTCACACGTGGCGGTTTCACCGTCACGGACCCGGGCATCGTGGCCGTCCACCGCTGGCACACCACCGAACCTGCACCCGAGCTCCCGGCTGTCGTCGAACACTCCGGTATCCGAGTGTGCTGGCACGCCGCAGTCGGGCGGCGGCCATGACCGGCACGCCCTCGCGCCATCGGACCGGCGCCCCGAACCATCCTGCCCCTTCCCCTGGAGGACCCACCGATGCCCAGAACACCAGCTGTCCTGCCACGACACCTGGCGCCCCTGGATTCCCCGCTGGGCGCGAAGATCCTCAACGGTGAAGTGTCCGTCGCCATCTGTACCGATGTCGGTGACGACGCCGACGACACCGCCATGTTGATCGCCGCAGCGCGGATGATCCCGAAACTGGCCGTTTTCACCAGCGAAGAGAACTGCGGCCAGCTGGCCCAAGCCGTCCAGGAAATCCTGGACCGGGTCGGGCGTACGAACGTCCCGCTCTACCGCGGCCGGGAACTGAGCGCGCAACGATTCATCCTCGACACCCCCGAACTGCGGGCCCCGATCCCCGAGCCCGTCGACCTTGTCGACGCAACGCGCGGGTTGTGTGAGGCCAGTACCGAACAGGTGCTGTGGATCGGGTGCGGGCCCGCGACCAACCTCGCCCACATCCTCACCCGGGCACCGGAACTCACCGAACAGCTCACCGTCACCTGGATGGGCGGCTGGCTCGATCCCACCCGTTATCGATCCCCCGGTCGCGCGAGCCACAACTTCCGTGCCGACACGCGCGCGGCCGGGACCGTGCTGCGCATGTGCCATGCACATCCGGCTGGTCCTCAGCGAGCACACCGGTGTCCCGGAAACCCTGATCACCGCCGACTCCGAGCTCGTGAAGTACCGGGACTGCGCGTCGCAGGTGCTCGGAGGACCGCGGCCTCGGCGATACAGGCCGGTGATGTGGCGGCCGCATGGACCCGGATCGCCCCGCGTATCCGGCGAGCACCGCATGTCGAGTTGCCGACGTCGCGACCACCAGCGACAGCGCCCCCGGACCGACTACGGACTCACCGACCGGGGAACCCCAGACAATCCAGGTCGCCGACGCTGCCGTCGGCACGACCCGGAACTTGTTGTACCGCCGCGGATATCGAGTCGGGCTCGAAGGCTCGCTCGCGCTGGCGGCACTGATAGCAGCTCGCACCGACAACGCTCACCGCATAACTCCGATCAAGAGAATCGAATCCTCCATGCCTCAATTGCTTCTCCCGTCGCCCACAGCCGTCGAGCACCCGGAACCCCAACGTGAATCCGATAGCACCGCACCGGATCCCGTGTTCCTGGATACCGACATTGCCTACGACCCCGACGACATCGTGACCGCCGTGCTGGCCGCAGCAACGATCGAGAACCTGATCGTTGTCACTGCTGATGAGATCGGCGGGCGCCGGGCCCGCGTCGCCCGCCGGGTGCTCGACCTCTTCGGCCGTGACGACGTGCCGGTAATCACCGGCCTGGGCCTGGATTCCGGCGATCACCGCATCGTCGTGGACGGCCCGGCAGCGCCGACCTGGGCCGAGCGCACCGACCTGGTCGCCGGAATCGCCCAGGCGTGCGCGGCCGCCCAAGGCCGGGCCCGGTGGATCGGGTGCGGGCCGATGCGGAACCTCGCCACGGTCCTGTCGGTGGAACCGCACCTGGCCGACGTGCTCACCGTGACCCAGATGGGCGGCTGGTACCGCCCCGCTCGATACCGCAACCCGCACAGGGCATCGCACAACTTCCATGTCGACATGCAGTCCGCTGGGCTGGCGTTGCGGGCTACCCGCAGGGACCGTACCCGGCTGGTGCTCAGCGAGCACACTGCCGTCGACGAACTGCACATCACCGAGGAATCTCCGCTGTATCGGCAGCTCGCGGCATCGACGATGCCGTGGGCACAGCTGGTGACCGAGAATTTCGACAAATGGTTCGCTTATCAGCAGGGCCGCGGCAAGGCGGCGGGCAGCTGGATGCACGATCCACTGACCCTCGCCGCCGCGCTCGAGTTGCCATGCATCACCTTCCGCACCGAGCGGCTGCGGATCGGCGCGGATGCGCGCCTGTTCCCCGACCCGAATGGGCTGGATATCCAGGTCAGTGACACCGTCGATTACCCGGCGGTCGTGCAGTGGATCACCGATATTCTCACCTCGGCACTGTGAGAGAACGAAAACCGTTGCGGCACTGTCTTAAAGTATTCGAAAGTATCGAGACGACCTGATCGCCTATCTATTCGTCGGGCTGGCGGCCGGCGAGGTCGTGCGGCACGTTCCCCGCCTGCACCGCCATGGCTTCCTCGTCGCTTGTTTGCTCGCCGTGGCGGCGTACAACCGCACCTCTGGCTCTGCGCGTGTTACGCCGGGCCGTGCGTTCCGCCGGTATCCGTATCGAGAGGTCACGGTACCGGAGACAGCGTGGTGCCGTGGGTCGGGCCGGGCCGCACGCTGGACGACCATGCTCGATCGGCTACGGCGCCGGGCCGAGCGGCGACGACGCGATCCGCTGTCGACGTGCGAGTTTCGCGGGAACATCGGATGATTGAAAAGTGCGCGTTGTCAACGCGTTTCGAAATTATCTGTTGACGCAGGGTGCCGGTCGCGACGAGACTTCGGGTCTTGTCGCTTGTACGGGGGGTGGCGGATGTGCGCTGCTGAGGTCCGGGGGTTGCCGGAGTACGTGCCGCTGCTCGCTGCCGCTCTGGAGCAGGTCGACGACGGCAAGGTAGGCGAGTGGGGTGCGGAGCTGGCGGCGCGGGTGCGACGGGGTGCCCGGGTGCTTGTGGCCGGGAACGGCGGGTCGGCGGCGCAGGCGCAGCATCTGGTCGCCGAGCTGGTCGGTCGTTTCGTGGACGAGCGGTGGCCTCTGCCGGCGGTGGCGTTGTCCGCGGATACCGCGGTGGGCAACGATTACGGCTTCGACGAGGTGTTCGCGCGGCAGGTTCGCGCGCATGCCCGGCCCGGTGACGTACTGGTGGTGTTATCGGTGTCGGGCCGGTCGCCCAATGTGCTTCAGGCGGTGCAGGCCGCGCGCGAACTGGGAGTGACGACATGGGCGCTGACCGGTGCCGCACCGAATCCCGTTGCTGCCGCATGTGAGGACCGGATCGCGATCGACGCGGCAGCGGTGCCGACTGTGCAGGAGTGCCACCTCGTGGTGGCACATCGGTTGTGTGCGGCGGTGGACCGTGCCCTGTGTGCGCGCTCGGCCGACACTGTGCAACCGGTGCCGCCGGCGCGATCGTTGTCGATGGCCGTGGTCGGTGACGTGCTGCTCGATCGTGATTGGGACGGGGAGGCGGACCGGTTGTCGCCGGAGGCGCCAGTGCCGGTAGTCGACGTCACTTCGCGGCGGGAGCGTGCCGGGGGCGCGGGGCTGGCGGCGGTGCTGGCCGTCGCCGACGGTCATCGGGTGACGCTGGTGACCGCGCTGGGCGGTGATGAGGCCGGACGCCGGGTGCGTGAACTGCTCGCGCAAGCGGGTGTACGGGTCGTGGATCTGGGTGCGGCGGGGCCGACGGTGGTCAAGATCCGCGTGCGGGCCCGTGGCCAGACCGTGCTGCGTGTGGACGAGGGCACGTTGTCCGGCGGTGAAGTGGGGGCGTGGACGCCGGAAGCGGCGGACGCGATCGAGGCCGCGCAGTGCGTGCTGGTGGCCGATTACGGACGGGGTGTGGCGGCGTCGGCAGGGGTGCGGGCAGCGATCGCGGGGCGGGTGGGGCAGGTGCCGATCGTGTGGGATCCCCATCCTCGCGGTGCACAGCCGGTGGCGGGAATCAGTGTCGTCGTTCCCAATCGCGACGAGGCGGCCGCGGCACTGCACGAATCTACGCAAACCGGCAGCCTCGCCGTCGATGTCGACCGCGCTCGCCGACTGCGCGCGTACTGGCGCGTCGGTTATGTCGCGGTAACCCGGGGGCCGCTGGGTGCGGTGTTGGTCGACGCCGACGCGACCGCACCGCTGGTGGTGGGTGCGCCCCGCGTGGCGGTGGGGGACAGCAGTGGTGCCGGTGATCGGTTCGCGGTAACGATGACCGCGGAACTCGGCGCCGCGGCGGGCCCTTCGACCGCGGTCGCTCGTGCTGTGCACGCCGCCACGGGGTTCGTGGACGCAGGCCACCACACCATTGTCACCGCGGCGGGCTTGGAAGTGCCGGATGGCTGGGGCTTGGTGGCGCGAATGCGGGCCGAAGGGCGGACGGTGGTGGCCACGGGCGGCTGCTTCGACCTGCTGCATGCCGGGCACGTCGAAACGTTACGCCAGGCAAGGGATTTGGGTGATTGCCTGGTGGTGTGCCTGAACAGTGATGCGTCGGTGGCACGGCTGAAAGGCGCCGCACGGCCGGTGGTGCCGGTGAGCGAGCGAGCGGCACTGTTGCAGGCGTTGGGGTGCGTGGACGCGGTGCTGGTGTTCGACGAGGACACCCCCGCTCAGCTGCTGCGGCGGATGCGCCCGGACATCTGGGTCAAAGGTGGTGACTACGCCGGTGTCGAGTTGCCCGAGCAGTCGGTGCTCGCCGAGTGGGGCGGCCAGGTGGTGCTGGTCCCCTACCGGGAGGGCCTGTCGACGACCACGTTGATCGCCCGCGCGGCCGGTGGGGTCGGACGATGAGCAGACGGGTCTTGGTGACCGGCGCCGCCGGGTTCATCGGATCGCATCTTCAGCGCGGTCTTCCGGCGGCCGGGTGGGAGGTGATCGGTGTCGACGTGCGCCCGACGAGCGACACCGTCTGCGGCAACCGCACGGAGGGGCTGGTGGGCGATGCCGCGTCACCGGCGGTGCTGGCGCGGATCTCAGACGGAGAGTTCGACGCGGTCCTGCACCAGGCGGCGATCACCGACACCCTGGCACCGGACAGCACGGCCTTGCAGTACGCGAATGTGGTGACGCCGCTGCGTCTCGCCGATGCCTGCGCACAGGGTGGTGCTCTGTTCGTGTATGCGTCGTCGGGCAGCGTCTACGGGGCGGTGACCCGCGGCCATCGATCGCGGGAGTCCGATCCCGGCAGCGCCGAACACGCGGGCCGGCCGTTGAACGCGTACGCGTGGTCGAAGCTGACGCTGGATGAGGCGATGTTCCGCCGCGAAGGTGACCTGCGGTGGGCGGGGTTGCGGTACACGAACGTGTTCGGGCCCGGAGAACAACGCAAGGGACCGATGGCGTCGATCCTGTCCCAGATCGTGGCCGCGGCCGCCGCCGGCCGACCGGTGCGGCTGTTTGCCGACACGATGACCGCCGCACGCGATTTCATCCCGGTACACGCGGTCACCGCGACCGTCGCGGCGGTGTTGGAGTCACCGATCCCGTCGGGGGTGTACAACCTCGGCGCCGGGACCGCGATCGGTTTCGCCGAGCTGCTGCAATGGTGCGCCGCGTGGCGCGGTGGGGACCTGACGGTGCAGTTGGTGCCCAACCCGATCCCGGACCGCTACCAGTACTGGACCTGCACCGATCAATCAGCGCTGGCGGCCGCGCTCCCGGACCTGCCGCCGATCACCGCGACCGAGGTCCGCCGCGCCGCCGCGGAGCTGTTCCGATCGCATCAGGCCGCGCACGCGGCACCGGAATCCACACGACCAGAGGAGTTTTCGTGACCACCAGCCGCACTCCCGAAGACCGTTTGCGCCGTTCCCTCACGGTGCTGTCGGCGTCGCTGCGCCGCCCGGCCGACGGTGTGCGGCCGTCGCAGCCGCGGTGGGTGGAATACGACAGCATCCGCGACAGCGAAGGCCAGGTGTACGGCCGGAAGAAAGTAATCCTGATGTCGGGTGGATGCTCGGTGCCGACGTGCACGATGTGCCCGTTCACCAACGAGAACAACCACGGACACACCAGCAATGACGATGGACTGGTGGCCCAGGTCGAGCAGATGCTCGCGCGTGCCGACGGTGAGCCGGACTACGAGGTGCTGGCCCTCTACAACGACGGGTCGTTCTTCGCGCCCCGGGAGGTTCCCGAACCGGTGCGGGTCCGGATCGCGGAGTTGGTCGCCGTGTCGGGAGTGCGACGGCTGGTGGTGGAATCGCTGCCGCAGTTCGTCACCCCCGAGGTGGTCGGCCCGTTCGTCGACGCGCTGAGCGGGGTCGAACTCGAGGTCGGCATCGGCCTGCAGTCCGCGGACGATCTGGTCCGCGAGACGCTGGTGAACACCCGGGTCAGCCGCGCCGCGTTCGAAGCCGCGGTCGTGACGATGTCGGATCTCGGGGTGCGGCCGAAGATCTATCTGATGATCAAGCCGCCGTTCCTCACCGACGCCGAGGCGGTGACCGATGTGCTCGGCTCTGTGCGGTATGTGCGGTCGCTGGGCATCGACGGGGTGACACTGTGCCCGACGCGGGTGTCGCGCAACACGGTGGCGTGGCAGCTATACCAGGCCGACCGTTACCGGCCGCCGAACCTGTGGACGGTGGTCGACGCGGTACGCGGCGCGCACGAGCAGGCCGCGATACGGGTGGCGTGTATCAATCTGCGCGGCAACGATTTCGACTCGATCTTTCCCGACAGCTGCCCATGGTGTGCGGACCGGATCGTCGACGGCCTGGTCCGCTACAGCGAAACCGGCGACCTGGCGGACCTGCCCGACGACTGCCCGTGCCGGCCCCAGCTCACCCCGGCCGTCCTGGACCACGCCGCGATCCTCGCGCGCACCACCTGCGACCTGGCCGCCGCGGCGCCGGAGCCACGATGACCGCGCCCCCGGAGCTGGCCGCCGATCTGGATCCGGACCGGGCGGTGGAGATACTCATCGAGGGCCACCGTGCCCACGGTGGAGTGTTCACCCTGACCGGGACCGGCATCCCGCTGGTGTGCTGTGTCGGCGACACGGCACTGGAGATGTTGCGCGGCGAGCGCCGGCATTTGGCGGTGCACAACACACCGGTCGTGCACGAGTTGTTCGGCCGCGCGGTGTTCACCCTCACCGGCGCCGAGCACACCGCCGCGCGCCGGCTGCTGCGCACCGGGCTCACCCGCACCGCGGTCGCCGCGTCGGCAGCGACGATGATCGACCTCGCCGGAGATCATGTCGCGCGATGGGCCGCGGCCGGGCCGATCGACCTGTATCGGGCGGTGCGCGAGTTCACCGTGACCGTGTGCCTGCACGTGGTGACCGGGCTACCGCAATCCGTGCACCGGGAGGCCGCCGAGTTGTTCGAAGCGTTCGCCGCGGGAACCGCAGTGACCGCTGGCGCCGAACCCGCCGGCATCCATCGGAGGGCACTCGAGGCGGCAGCGGGACTGCGCGTCGTCCTGCGGGATCGACTGTCGCGCACCGGGTCCGGGACAGATGTGGTCTCCCGGCTGCTGACCGCCGGTGCTGTGGCAGATGAGGACTTGCCGGATCATCTGCTGGCGCTGCTGATCGCGGCGCGGGAGACCACCGCGAGTCTGATCACCTGGTCCCTGCTGGAACTGGCTGCCCATCCGGAACTGGCCACGGCGCTACGGGCCGACGCTGTTGTGGGCCTGGGTGATCCCCGGCGCCTGGTGTCCGCCGAGACGCTGCCCGGGTTGCGGGCATGGCTGACCGAAGTCGAGCGGCTGCATTCACCGAACGCGATCAGTGTGCGAAAGACGCTGTGCCCGTGGCAGATCGCCGGTTTCACTGTTCCAGAAGACACGCTGCTCGCCTATTCTCCGGCGGCCAATCATCTGCTGCCGCACCGGTGGCCTGCGCCGCACCGGTTCGATCTGCGGCGCCACCTCCATGCTGGCGGTCGGTCGGATCTGCTGACGTTCGGGCGGGGCGCGCATGCGTGCCTGGGCCGCGAGTTCGCGGAGACGATGACGCTGGCGATGCTGGCGGTGGTTCTCGCCGGGCACCGGATCAGCGTCGACACGACACCGGCGAAAGTACGGTATCTGCCGGTCAAGGCCCCCTGCGAACCGATCAAAGCCCGCGTCGAACCTGGTCTCCGGGTGGGCTCGTGCTGAGCCGGGCCGAGCTGGTCGAGCGGGTGCTGCGCTATCAGGAGACCAGCACGCGACGGTTGCACCTGGTGCCGAGCGAGAACAGCCTCGAGCTCGCCGCGCGGCTGCCGATGGTCACCGATCTGCTGCACCGCTACAGCTTCCCCACTGGCAACGGCGAGAACTGGGCGTGGCCGGGCAACACCGACCCGGCCGCGATCGAAGCGGCCGCCTGCGACGGGCTGCGCGAGCTCTACCGCGCCCGGTTCGTCAACATCAAACCGGTGTCCGGGCTCAACGCCATGACCGTCGCGCTGTCGGCGCTGTCCGGTTCGGGCGGAACCGTGGCATCGATCCCGGAAGCCGACGGCGGGCACGGCTCGACAAGTTTCATCGCCGCCCGGTTCGGGCAGACCGTCGCCGAGCTGCCGTTCGACCGGTACCGGTGGAGTATCGACCTCGACCGGCTTGCCGATCTCGCACTCACCTGGCCGCGACCGGTGCTGGTCTATCTGGACCAGTTCATGTGCCTGTTCCCCCACGACCTGCCCGGCATTCGCGCCGCGGTCGGCGGCGACGCGGTGATCTGCTACGACGGCTCGCACGTGATGGGGCTGATCGCCGGGGGGAGGTTCCAGGACCCGTTGCGCGAGGGCGCGGACGTGCTGTGCGGGTCGATGCACAAAACCTTCCCCGGCCCCCACAAGGGCATCCTCGCCACCGACTCTGCACACTTGGCCACCGCCATCGACGAACACGCCGGCCACTGGGTCTCGCACCACCACACCGCCGAAGTCGCAGCCCTTGCCATCAGCGTGGCCGGAATGCGCACCGGCGCAGTCGAATACGCCGACCGGATCGTGGCGAACGCCCGCACTCTGGCGGCAGCACTGCACGCCGGCGAGCTGGCGGTGTGCGCTGGCGAGCGGGGCTGGACCGCTTCGCATCAGCTGTGGGTGGATATCGACGCGGTGCTGCCCGCCGAGCAGGCCAGCGCCCGGTTGCTGGAGGCCGGGATCGTGGTGAACGCGATCGACGTGCCCTACCTGCAGCGCCCCGGCCTGCGTCTAGGGGTGCAGGAAGCCACCCGCCTGGGCATGGGCAGCGACGCCATGTACGAGATCGCCACCGTAATCACCACGGTCCTGACCGGCCGCACCACCACCACGGCCGCCGCCCGGCGGGTCGCCGCATTGCTCGACAGCCACCGGCACGGCATCGGGCAACCAGGACTGGAAGATTTGCTCGAATTCCTCGGTGCCACAACCAGTTCGGAGGCCACACCATGACCGGCCAGGATCCGGGCCCGCTGGCCGGCTTCCACTGGAATGCGGACTGCCGGGAGTTCGTCGGCGGGTACCCTTGCCGACGCTGGCGGGCCTGCCCAGGGTGCGAGCACTACGATCCCGTCGACCGGCGGGTGCTGATCGTGATGCTCGACCTGCTCGGGGACATGCTGATCGCGTCACCGCTGCCCGCGCGGATCAAACGCGACCATCCGGGCACCCACATCACCTGGCTTGCGTCGGCGGCCAGCGTGCCGATGCTGGCGATGAACCCGCATATCGATCGGGTCCTCGCTTTCGACTGGCAGGCCGCGGAAACGCTTCTCGGCGAGCGCTACGACGCGGTCTACTCCTTCGAGCGCACCCCCGCCGCGGCCAGCCTCGTCGAACGTATCGACGCTGCTCACAAGGCTGGTCTGGCGTGGGGCGGGGAGCGCAACGGGCTCTACCCGATCGGGGAGGCCGCACGGCATTTCTTCGCGATGAACACCTGGAACGACTTCCGCACCCGCGGCAACACCAAGACATGGACCGAGCTGTACTTCGAGGTCGCCGGATACGCCTACCACGGCGAACCCTACGAACTCGCGGTCCCCGACACCGCACAGCAGTCCGTGCGCGGGTGGCTGGGCGAACCCGGCTGGGTCTGCCTGAATGTCGGTGCGTCGCTGCCGACGAAGATCTGGCCCCCACAACAGTGGCTGGCGCTCGGGCAGGCGCTGCTGGCCGGCGGGCACCGACTCGTGCTCACCGGCGGGCCCGCCGACACCGAGCGGTGCCTGCAGCTGCAACGCGACCTCGACGATGACCGGGTGCGGTTCCGGCCGTTGTCGCTCCAGGAGTTCGCTGCCGTACCAAGCCTGTGCGCGGTGATGGTGACCGGCGACAGCCTCGGATTCCACCTCGCGCTGGCCCACGATATCCCCGTCGTGGTGCTGCTCGGTCCCAGCAACGGCGCCGAGGTGATACCCAAGGACGCCACCACCATCACTGCCGTCCGCTCGCTGCTGGCGTGCTCACCGTGCGCGCATCAAGTCACCTGCGGCGGCGTCGGTGGATGCATGGACACCATCACCACCGACCAGGTGCACCGCGCCGTCACCGCCGCCCTACACACCCGCGAACAGCAGGAGCAACCGTAGTGGGATACATCCTCGGCCTGGGCGGACCGTACTTCCACGACGCCGCGGCCTGTTTGATCACCGACACCGGCGAGGTGATCGCTTTCGCCGAAGAAGAACGCTTCACCCGCGTCAAACACAACATGCATTCCCGCTCCGCGACCCACGCGGCCGCCTGGTGCTGCCACCGAGCGGGAATCCACCTCCGCGAGGTCGACGAAATCGCCGTGGCCTGGAACCCGGCCTGGCCGCTGCCGCTGGACCACATCGACGACCGCGAGCTGATCAGCGAACTGCTCGACCCGCGGTTCTTCGGCGGCCACACCCCCGCGAGAGTGACCGTGCTCGAACACCACCTCGCCCATGCCGCCGCCGCGTTCTACCCCTCCGGATACACCGACGCCGCCGTGATGGTGGTCGACGGATCCGGCGACGGCATCTCCACCAGCATCCACCATGGCACCAGCGCCGGGCTGCGCCGGATCCGCGACTGGCCGTTCACCCAATCACTGGGATGGTTCTACGAAACCGTCGCCGAACACATCGGCCTCGGCGACTGGACCTCCGCGGGCAAGCTCATGGGCCTGGCCGCCTACGGCACCCCCGTCTACAGCCTGCCGTTCCTCCAGGTCACCGACGACGGCTATCGTCTCGACCTCACCCGTTACGGACTCCATCCCGGCGACGCCACCACCGGGTACACCGACCTGTCCTACTACCGCGACCTCAAACGCGCCTACCAGGCCGCCCTGTCCGACATCGTTGCACCGCGGCACCGGCGCCTGTACCGCTACAACCCCACCGGGCGCTACGACCCCGACACCCGCGTCCTGCCTCACCACGCCGACCTCGCCGCCTCGGCGCAACAGCTGTTGCAGGACTGTCTGCTCGCCGTGGCCCGCACCGCGCTCCGGGAAACCGGCACCGACAAGCTGTGCCTGGCAGGCGGAGTCGGCCTCAACTGCACCGCCAACGGTGTCCTGCACGACAAGTCCGGCACCCGTGCTCTGTTCGTGCAACCGGCCGCCGGTGACGCCGGATGCGCCCTCGGCACAGCGCTGGAATGTGCTCGGCGGCAAGGCACCCTGTCGTTCCCACTGGCACCGCAGCAGCACACCGCGTTCGGGCCGGAATTCGACGACGCAGCGATCCGCGCCACCCTCGACATCCACGGCATCGCCTACACCGAGCACGGTGACGCCATCGCCGACCTCGCCGCCGACGCCCTCGCCGACGGCGCGGTCATCGGCTGGTTCCAAGGGCCCACCGAAGCCGGGCCTCGCGCACTAGGCAACCGCAGCATCCTCGGCGACCCCCGCGATCCGACCACCCGCGACCGGATCAATTGCGAGATCAAACGCCGCGAACCCTGGCGGCCACTGGCCCCGAGCCTGCTGGACCCAGCCCGCTGGAGCGAAACCCCCACCCGCCCCGCAGATTTCATGATCGTCGCCCACCCCGCCAGCGACGCCGCCATCAAACAGATCCCCGCAACGGTCCATGTCGACGGCACCATCCGGCCGCAACTCGTCCACCCGCACCAGCAGCCCCGATATGCGCGGCTGCTCAACAGATTCCAGGAACACACCGGGATCGGGGCAGTGCTGAACACGTCGTTCAACGCCGATGCCGAACCGATAGTGTGCACTCCGGCCGACGCGCTGCGCACCTTCTACGCCACACCCCTGGACGCGCTGGCGATCGGCGGCTTCATGATCACCAAACCCCGCTACCGGGCCGCTCGTCACACCCGGTGACCACCACCAGTGAAGGACAACCAACGATGACGTCCGTCGACTCCAGCCAGGCCGACGCACTCCGCCACAAGCACGGCAGCGCCATCAGCATTGGCGAGAGCTGTGACCTGCCCGCCGATCTCACCGTAGAACTCGACCCCGGCGCGACCCTGCACCTCGGCAACCGGGTCAGCATCCGCCGCGGCACCACCATCCAGGTCAACCGCGGCGCCACCATCCACATCGGCAACGACGTCGCCATCGGCGAACACGTCTTCCTCTCCGCCATGGTCAGCATCACGATCGGCGACGGTGTCGGCATCTCCAACATGGTCGATCTACACGACCACAACCACCGCACCCGCACCCACCAGCACCTCACCGGAAGCGACGACTCGGTGACACCGTGGGCCAGCGGATTCGACGCCGCCCCCATCACCATCGAAACGGGCGCGATCCTCTCCAACAAGACCACCGTCACCGCAGGGGTACGCATCGGTGAGAACACCCTGCTCGCCGCGAATGCCGTCGCCACCACCTCGCTGCCACCGAACGCCGTCGCCGCCGGCAGCCCTGCCCGTGTCATCCGTACCTTCGACGGCCCGATCACCCACCACCACCCCCGGCCCGGTCTGCGGTTCGGCTGGTGGGGCACCTCGCTGATGGAACACCTCGAAGCCCACAACCAGCAGATGACGACACAAGCCAACCTGCCCGCGATCGGCTCGACGGTCACCGTCGAGCAGTGGCGCGGCCGCGGCTACGTCCAACGCCTGCACGTCGCCCTCACCGCCAGGCATCCGCACGTGGACTTCGTGTTCGACAACTACGGTGAAGGCGGCGCAACCAGCCGCGACGTCCTCGGCCATGTCACCGCCGCCACCAGCACCTCACCGCGCTACGACGTCGCCGTGCTCGGCTGCGGCATCAACGACGTCTGGCGCGGATTCCAAGGCCGCGCCAGCGAAGCCGTCGACCACGACGAATACACCCGCAACTACCAGGACATGCTCGACCTGCTCACCGGCCACTCACGGCGAGTCATCTGCATCGGCGAACCACCGTTCGGCTGGGAACCCGGCATCGACACAGCCGCCGCCAACACCGTTCTGACCCGGTACAACACCACCGCCGCCGAACTCGCCGCACGCGCCGGAGCCGAATTCATCGACGTCTGGTCGGCATTCACGCGCACCGCCCAACTACTGAGCACCTGGTCACCAACGGCACCGGCCGAACCCGCCGGCGCCAGCCCCTGGAGCGACGGCGTCCATCTCTCCGACATCGGCGACGAACTCATGCGTGAACTCGTCGGCGCCTCAGTCACGGACGCCAAACTCATCGAGAACCTGACCACGCGCGAACGCCTCGAACGCGAACATGCCCTCCAGCACTTCCTGCCCTGATTGCCGGACCGGTCACCGAACCGGTGATCGCTGAGGTCCAGGCGCCGCGGTCGACAGCGGCCGCATCGCCTGGGCCGGTCTCACCTGCCTGCGGCTCCATGTCGACACACGGGTTACACCCGAGCTCGCATCAGGCGAATGTCGTTGCACGGAAGCGTCGACATTGGCCTCCATCTGAGCGGCGTGGGTGGGACTGTAGAACGAACGGCTCTGTCCCCAATTCGGTGGTAGTGGCGAATAATGTTTCACCCCAGTAGGATTCGGTGTCGAAGCAGAGAAACCCTGCTCGGCCATACATTTGGCGTTTTATAAGCTTCGTTTTGGTGTTGACGCCCTCGGTGGGGCCGTTGCTGTAGGGCAGGGTCAGTCCGGCGACAACGGCGTCGTGGTCCTGGTCGAGGCCGGTCAGGAACGGTTCTAGCTCGACGAGGCCAGCCTCGCGGACCTGCTTGATCCAGCCATCGATGTCGGTGCCGCGCCGTTCGCTCATCAGCTGCGCGAACTGACCGACCAACTCGGCGAGGGCAGTCATCTCGGGGCAGGCGCCCAGTAGTTCGTCCAGGTGAGCTTGCCGGGCCTCGGGCAGGTTCTCCCGGCGGGTCAGGACCCAGCGGGTGACCCGCCGCGGCGACGGGGTGATCCGGTCCCCGTCGAGTCTTCCCTGGTTGATGTACCGGTAGAGCAGGTTCTGGCCGCCGGTGTAGCCGAGTTCGGTGATCTCGGCGAGTAACTTCAGCACTGGGACGCCGGGTTCTTCGGCGCGGCGGGCCCGCAGGTAGTCGCGGTAGGGGTCGACCAAGCACGCCCGGTACTGGGGTGGTCGGCGCAGCCGTTCCGGTTCGGGGACCCGTGCGTACCGTTTCACCGTGTTCAGTGAAAGTCCCAGCCGCCGTGAGCAATCCAGTAATCCGACACCCTTATCGAGAAGATTGTGGATGGTGTGCCAGCGTTCGATGGTGCTCTCCTCCTGCACCAGCGATCCCCGCTTCGGGCCGGCCGCGGCCCAGCAGCTCGAGTGCGCGGCGACTACCTTCTCCGCTGCCTGGGCCAGGCCGTGCCATAGATGCCAGCGGTCCGACGCCTGGATCGCTGCGGGCAGTGCCCGCCGCACGGCCTCGGCATAGGTGGTCGACCCGTCGCGGGCGACGACTTCGACGCCGGGATGTTCGCGCAGCCAGGCGGCGAGGGTGTCGGCCTTGCGGTCGGGCAGCACGTCGATGCGTTCGTGGGTGTCGGCGTCGATCACGATCGTCGAATACGTGTGCCGACGGCGCAGGGCGAAGTCGTCGACCCCGATCGCGGCCGGGATCGGCCGCACCGGCAGCGGGATGCGCAGCAGGACCCGGATGGCGGTCTGTCGCGACACCCGCAGCGCGAACGTTGCCAGCAGCCGGACGCTCGCACGCCCGGCCAGTTCCCGCACCACCGACCGGACCCGGCCGGTCAACCGGATGGTGCGGCGCTGATACCGCTCCAGAACACCAGGCACCTGTTCGCGGAAGGTGCTGCGGCAGTCCGGGGTTGGGCAGACCAGCCGTCGGACCCGCACGCGCACGACCACGGGGCGTCCGTCGAGCGGGACGTCGGTGACCGTCCGCAGGTGATAACCATGGATCCGAGCGGATTCAGCCCCGCAACCAGGGCATACGGCCGATCCGCCGGGCGTGCGGGCCCGCACCAACAGCCGCCCACCGTCATCGACCACTTCCTCCACCACCAGCGGCAGCAAACCTGAAAACACCACGGCGGCAGGTATATTCACCTCACACACGATGGAACATCGTGCCGTCACGACAGCGTCACCACCGAATTGGGGACAGAGCCGAACGAGGCTCTTGTGCACATTCGGTGGTCGGCGGCAGCGAGCCCGGAGCCTCGAGGTTATGCCTGCCGAATCACACCGGGACAGTTGATGTTTCGCGGTATTGGCGCCTCTCCGAGAGCCTCTGTACAAGGCCCGACGACCGGCCACCACCGAATGTGCACAAGAGCCGTTAAATTGACAGACCCGCGTGGGTCAGAGGCCGAGCTCATCGGCACGGTCGGGCGTGGTGGAGGAAATGGCATTCGGAGGGACGGGCGAGGCCGATTCCTGGCGGGATGATGGTGTGCGGTCCTGGTCTTCGACGGCCAACTGCTCGGCGGACAGGTCGTCGCGTCGGGTCTGCTCGGCTTGGGCATCGGTGAGCCGGCGTTCGAGACGGGCGATTGCATCTGCGGTGCGCTTGTCTTCGCGGTGTTGACGTTCTCGTCTTTCAGCGGCTGCCAGGTGCGCGGCGGCGAGGTCTGTGGTGCGTTGATCAGGATCGGTTGCCTCATGCATGACGATGTCCCAATGCTCAGCGGGACCGGCTGCCAGGGTTGCGAGGCGTTGCGCTTCGGCGTGGGTGGCACGGGCGGTTGCTACCCCAGTTTCGAGTGTGCGCTGCGTCTCGAGGGCCTCGGCGAGTGCGGCGGTGGCTGCGCGTCGGTCGCTGCGGCGGCCTGTGGTGGTGTCGGTGCGTAGCTGGTCGGCGTTCTTGCGCGCCACGGAGAGGGCGTTTTCGGTCGCGCGCCGGGCATCGGCGGCGGCGCGCGCGGCGAGGATGGCCTGGTGGGCGCGTGCGAGGTTGGTGCGGCGGGTGTCGAACTGTTCGGTCGCGGTGGGCGCTTTCGGGAACGTGGTGGCATCCAGGGCGCTGCGGGCAGACGCGATCTGCGACGTGAGTAGCCGAATGTGTTCTTCTAGCTCGGCGGTGGGAATCTGCTGCAACGGGTTGGCCGGTGTCTGCGCTGGGTCCGGGGGCAGGTTCGGTGGCAATGGTCGGGTCGCCGGTGGGGTGGCGCCGATGTTGTCGGGTGCCGTGTGGTGTGGACGGTCTGTGCCTGGTTCGGTGAGTGGGTCGAGGAGTTCGGGATCGGCAGGTTCGGGTGGCAATGTGGTGGGGTCGAGGTCGGTGTGGCGGTGGATCGCTTCGACGCGCCAGGCCAGTGCTGTCGCGATTTCGTCGGGGCGTAGTTGACTCAGATCTCCGGGTTGGTTGCTGGTCAGCAGGTCGACGGCGGAAGCCAGGAGCGGCTGCGGCGCCCAGGCGTCGGGGTCGGCTTCCTCGAGGGCCGCGACCAGGTGCGGCCAGGACGGTGAGGCCATGACGTGCTCGGCGATCTCGGGGCCGAGAAGATCCCGCAGGGTAGTGATCCATTCCGGGCTCGAGTGCCGCCCTGCCGGTAGGCCGGTGTCGAGGGCGGCGGTTCCGATTCGGTCGTGCAGGCGCCACCAGAGTGCGGCGGCGGGCAATTCATCCGGCAGCGGGGCTTGTCCGGCGGCGTGGCGGAGCAGCGCGGTGACGTTGAGGCCGGCGCGGTCGGCGAGGTCGAGTCGTTCGGCCAGTACGGGCCAGAACGAGTCGGACACGATGCGGGGATCGATCTCCTGCACGGTGGGGGCCCAGCGGGCCGTGCCAGGGGTGAGATCGCCCAGGATTCGGGTGAGACGTTCGTCGAGGCGACGTTGACACCGACGTTCGACGATGCGGTAACGCTGCGGTCCGGTCGGGCGCCGGTCGTTGTCGGGCACGCGTTGAGCGGCCCGCCACACAGCGAGGTCGGCCAGCAGTGGCAGATGCCGTCCTGCGATGGGCCTGGCCCACAGTGGCGCGGTGGCGGGGGTCCAGCGCGCGGAGTCACGCCCGACGTGGCCGGCGAGTTCGCGGACGCGGGTCGCGCGGCCGGTCAGGCTCGGGCCGAACTCGGGATCGTCGCGCAGGGTGTCGGGGATGCCGGGCAGCCATGGTAGCGGTCCGGGCTGGGTGCTGTGACCGCCCGTTTCGTCGAGACGCCAGTCCAGGACGGCGGCCGGGTCCCGGGCGGGGTTGGCGGGGTCGTCCTCGAGGGGCCGGCGCGCGATCGCGGCGGCGAGTTCGGTAACGGGGTCGCGGTCGTCGACGGCGAGGAGGGCCAGATGCTTGCGCAGGGTCGGCCAGGCCGGTGCGCTGGTGAGCCCGGGGTGGAGGTTCTCGGCGCCACTATCGATGGCGGCCATGGTTGCCGGCCCGGCTCTGTGCTCGGCGGCGGCGCCGAGGGCGTAACTGTAGGTGTCGGCGAGCGGGCCGAGGCGTGTGTGCGGGTTGAACGCGTCGCGTTGCGCGGTGGTGGCGGACTTCTGCGCTCCGTCGTGGGCGAGGATGTCGGTGAGGAGGTCGACGGCGGTGGGTGGGGCGGCGGCAAGGTCGGTGAACAGCGACAGCTCGGTGCCGTCGAGGGTGGTGGTCACGTACCAGGTATTGCCGTGTTTACCGCGGGTAGCGGCGACGTAGAGCTGGTTGCGGGTGACCGACGGGGTGAACACGGCGTGGCAGGTGTGCGCGGTAACGCCTTGGGCGGTGTCGATGGTCGAGGCGTAGCCCAGGGTCGTGTCGCTGGTGAGGTAGTCGGCGGGGAGCCGGACCCGGCGGTGAGAGGCGAGGTGGGAGGCGGTGAGGCTGCCGTCGGTATGGATTTCGACGACCTGCCACCGGTAGCCGTTGCGGACGTAGTCGTTGCCGGCCAGCGTCAGACGCGGATCGTTGCGCCGGGTGCAGATGGTGTCACCGACCGAGGCGTGCAATCCGTCGGCGAGGTCTACTTCGCGATCGGGGTCCGGGGTGCCGTCGGCGGCGAGCCGGTCCGCGCGAGCACGCTGGTTGAGCTGTTGCACCAGGTCATGGGTGGGTGCCAGCATCACCGCGTCGTTGCCTGTGGCACGGTCGCGGTTCCAGGCGGTGTAGGCCAGGTCGGCGACGGTGGCGGTGTCACCGCTGCGGACCCGGTTCTTGTCCAGATAGAACGCGATTGCGGCGGGGTCGCCGTCACGCAGCGCCAGGGAGGCGGCGCCTTCGGTGCGGTCGGGAAACCGGATCACGTGCGAGAGGGACAGCGCGCCGACGGTTTCGGCGATATCGCGCACGACACCACCGGCCGCGACGGAGGTCAGCTGCTGATCGTCCCCGATCCCGCGGACCGTCGCGCCGCGCGCGAGCAGCCAGGTGACCGCATGGTCGAGGTGGCGGGTGCCGGCTTTGCCGATCTCGTCGATGATGACCAGGGTGCCGGGCCCGATGTCGTGCATCCATGGCGGCACCACCGTTTTCGCCCCACCGTCGGCGAGTACGGCATTGAGGGTGTGGGTGAGTTTGTCGATGGTGTGGACGGGGGCGTGGATGTCCTGGCCGAGCACCGCCGCGGCGCTGGCGGTCGGAGCCAGGCCCAGCACATTGCCGCCCTCGGAGCGCCAGGCGTTGGCCAGCACTTGCATGGCGGTGGTCTTCCCGGTACCGGCCGGGGCGATGGCCAGCTGGAATCTGTTGCCCGACAGCGCGAATTCGCGCACCAGGTCGATCTGACCGGCGGTAAGTTTGCGGTCGTCGGTGTTGTCGGGGTTGTTGTTGATGTCGAACTCGAGCAGCGCGATATCGACCACGGTCGGTGACAGGGTGCGGCCGCCGGTGAGTTTCGCGGCGGCGACGAGGCGATATTCGGCGGCCAGAACCTCAGCGGAGGTGTACTGGGTGGCTCCTTCGACGGTGAACACCGACGCGCCCGAGCGCCGCCGCAAGAGTCCGGGGTCGGTGAACATGTCCGGCTCGCGCCGGGGTATCGACTGATCCGGCCCCAGTGCCGCTGCCACGACGTCTGCGGTCACCGTGTCCCACTGGCCCGGGTCGACCCGGCCGCGGACGCGTCGCTCCACTTCGGAGCGCACGTGGGTGACCTGCCACGTCGCGCGCGACAGCGACACCGTGTCGATCACCTCGCCGGCGAGCGTGGCAATCCATTGCGGCGTGATCACCGGTCGCGGCACCGACGCTGGGTGCAGGGCGGCGGCGACCATGGCGGCAATCGCTTCATCGCCACCGAGCAGTGCGCGGGCTTCGGCCCGCCACGCTGCGCGCTGCTCGGCCAGGCTGCGGGGTTCGTGTTTGGGGTCCCGGGTTTCCAGAATCGCGCGCTGAGACAGCCGGTAGCTTTCTTCGGCGGTGGGTTCGCGGCCGTGCTCGAGCTGGAACAGGGTGGACAGCTCGCCGAGTCTGGCCACGATCAACTCGTCGCGGCGTGACCAGCGGCGGTTCAGTTCCGGTGCGACACCGATGATTTCGCGGACCGGCCGCTTGCGGGGATCGCGGCCGGGGCGCTCGGCGAATTCCAGCCCGAGTGTTGCCTGCAGGTGCATTTCCAATCGGGTGTTGTAGATCTCCGACACCGTGACCAGCGCCCGGTACAGCATCCGCGCGTCCAGGGTGCGCCACAAACCGTCTGCGGTCCGGACTCTGTTGGCGATGACGAAGTGCGTGTGCAGGTCGGGGTCGCCGGCGCGACTGTCCCTGTGGTCGAAGGCGGCGGCCACGAGGCCTTCCACGTCGACTTGGGCTACGCCGTTGGCGCCGAGGCGGGTACGGGCGACATGTTTCTCGAGGTAGGTGAGGGCATCACCGATGGCGGCATGATGGGCGGCCTCGATCGTCCGGGCGATTGGGCGGGGCGCGACCGCCCATAGCGTCGATACGCTCTTGACCGGCGAGAACGTGACGTCGAACCCGGCCACGGAGGTGGGCACGGTACGCGAGTTACGCGCGACCCATCCGGACAGTTCGCGGTCGGTGGACGATGGGCGGTCGTATTCTGCGGTGAACATCTCGGTGGCGATGGCGGTGCGGATCTGCGCGCGTTCTTCGTCGGCGATCCGGGCCTTCCACGGCTGGCCGCGTGCCTGGTTGTATTCGCCGTAAGAGACCGCGCACTTCTGGCGGAATTCGCTGCTGGGCTTCGGGATCCGGTACGGTATGCCGAGTTCGGTAGCCTTGAGCGCGATCTGTGCCGCAACCTCGCGGCTGGTTCCCTGAGCCATGTGCTCGGCCAGGATGGCTTTCTGCATGGCGTCGGCGTCGGGGTGGCGGCCTTCCCCGAACAGCGCCCGCATCTGGGTCTCGGTCACTGCCGTACCCGGCGCGATACCGAGGGCGGCCATCCCGGAACCCATCCATTGCCCGGGTGACTCCCCGCGCGAGGAGTAGTAGTCCTCCAGCGAGGATTTCCCCAGGGTGGTTGCGTCGTGCTTGGCCACCTGCTTGGTCAGATACGTGTAGCCGGATCCGGCCGCGAGCTTGTGAATGGTCGCCGTCATGACCACACACCTGTGGCGCACAGGGGATTTCGCCCCACACGATCGTGACCGCTACGATCACGTTCCCGGGCGTACGGGGCTGACGTCGGGGTGACGAGGCGGCAACCGGCAGGACTGCAACAGCATTCGGATGACGGCGGGTCGATGTGATGGCGTTGCTTCGCTGCACAGTTCCGCGCCGGCCGCAGGGCTGGCTGCGCCGATCGATCCAGGGAGGAAATTCTTCCGTCTACAGCTCCATGACAAACGCGAAATATGTTGCGTGTCAATATATTTCGCAGCCACTGTCAGTGGCCCCACCGCGAGTGGCGACTACTCGACATCTATCATGCCCCAGACCTGCGGAAATGACGCAATCCTAACGAAACCCATTGAGTGCGTTATTGTTTCGTGACCTGGATGCAAGAGGTATGTGGCGAAAAAAAAATTGGGTGTGGATGGGGGCGAGAGATAAGTGCGTTCGGGTGCGCGTGAGTGGTTGGTGCGGTCTGGGGCTGGTGCGTGGTGCGCGTGGGTGGATGGGTATGGGTGGGTGTCGGACGTCGGTCCGGCGGGCCGACGCGCGCGGGTCCGCCGGACCGGTCGGCCTACGCGGCTGCGGGCTGGGACTGCGGCGCGCTGGCGGGAACCTCGACGGTGAGCGTGCCGTCTCGGATTTCATCGATGAATCCGTCGTTACGGGCGAGAATATCGGCGTCGGAAGACATTCCGCCCAGCTCTGGGGGGTTCTCCTCGGACCCTGAGACCTGGGTATCGAGCATGACGGCCGGTGCGGGTTCGGGCGTCGGCTCGGGCGGCGCGGCGGTCTCCTGGGGCGGTAGGTAGGTCTTGGCTACCTCTTCGATGACGGTTCGGGCGCTGGGGCTCGAGAGTTGCCAGCGGCGGCGCAAGATAGCTCGGGCGGGCTTGGGGTGCCGTGTCGCGACGGTGATGCACCACGCGGCTACGTACTCCTCGAGCGTGGTCACCGGAACAGGTCGGCCATGCGCCATGGTCAGGAATCCGGGGCGGCGGCGGGAGCGGCATTCCCCGCACAGTCCGTCTTTCTTCTGCTTGTCGCGTTGCGAGCGTTCGCAAAAGCAACACACGCACGGCAACCCGAGCACTTCGCGGGCGGCGAGATAATCGATATCGTGCTGGTAGCCTGCGGGCTGCTCACGGGGGGTTCGCTCCTCGGCAGGCTCGGGGCCGCGTTCGGCCAAGTACGCCCCGGCCTGGACGTCTCCGTGGATACGACGCGCGTCGCGGGCGGTGGCTTGTCGGGGCGTCGTATAGCGGGTCTGGACCGGTGCGGCCGAGGCTGCGTCCTCGGGGGTGGCCGCATGCGGACGATAGGTACGCGGGTCCTGGCCTGGTGTGCACTGCGCGATCAGTGCCGCGTCGGCGGGGTTCATCCGCGCGAGATTGCCGAGTTTGCGGCGGGCAATATCGTACGGGTAGATCTCGAGAATGCGTACGCAGTGGGTTATTACCCATCGTTGCTCATGACTCACCCGGTCCAGCGCTTCGCCTGCGATCTCTCGTGCGCGCGCTATCCGGCCCGCTCCGACAAGATCGGCGATATGCGTTATCTCTATGACGGTCGGTGCCTGTTCCGCTGGCGCGGATACTGCGACGGACATAATTTCACACCCTCCGGTTACCGTTTCGGCTCACATTCCGGGCTTGACCTTCCCGAATTGCTCTTCAGCTTCTATTCTAGTCCACTACGGGAGAGAACAATTGATATTCAGCGTCCACAGAGAATGAATTAAGAGTGAATCACACCATTGCCCAACGGTTTTCATCACAGTTTTTCGGGGGTGTTCAAGACTGAAGCGAGCGGAGCTTCTTTTGCCCGCTAGGGCGCGGGTGCGCCCATGACGGGCAGGCCCCCTGGCCTGCCCGTTAGCGCCTGCGCGCGGTGTCGCAGAGGCTCCGGGATCAAGTTTTCGTGGTGGAACGCGCCTGAGCGTGCGCATGCGAATTTTCGCGCGATCACAAGCCGAAGTGAGACATCAATGAAACGCCGCGCCGGGAAATTCGTGTGCGCCGGGCGCGGGCCGCGACGAAAACTTGAGGCAGGAGGGGCGGCATCGACATAATGCAGGCGAGCCCGATGCGGGCACGACGCCGCCGGCGTCGGACGCGGGCGGCCACGCCCGCGCAGTCCAACGGCGGCGGCTGCCGCACACGCCGAGCGAGTCGGCAAGACCGTGACAGTCGTAGCAGTGCCAGTCGAAACACCGGGAAATAATCTAACCGTTCCTGGTCGGCGTACCGTATTTATTTGCATCGACTCGACGTGCAGTCGACTTTCCCTCGATACGCCGCCATTGCAACCAGCTGACTCCGAATGCCGATCCGATAAGGACAACCGATAATGCTGACGCACACCGGCTGCGTCCTCGCGGCGGTGGTGTGTGCGGGTGGTACGCGTCGAACGACGATGCCGGGTTGACGCGCCTCGTGCGCCGAGGGCACCGGATGACGCGTCTTCGGACGGGTGCGCGGTGACGCGCGCCCGAGAAGTACGCGTCCGGATTCCGCTGTTCCCGGCTGGCCCGGGACGCCCTGGAGGGCGGCGTCTACAGTGGCGGTGAGCGTCCGGTCGCGGGTCGTTACTGTCCCAGTGCCGGTCGGGCGCGGTGTCGGCGCGGTCTTGACCGGCCACTCGAACCCGCAAGGTTATGAGTGGCGAGCCTTCGTGCTTGCCGCGCCGACACATCTACCGGCCCGGGCGGCTATGGGGTGGTGGGCCCGAACCCGGCGGCGGATCGAACAACCGTCCGTATACCCGGGCAACGTCGTGCCCGGTGGCGGTCGAGATCAGGCGGGCCGAGTCGCCGAGCTGGCGGGCCCGGTGGGAGCCGGGTCGGGGATCGCGCCGACGGCGGCGTATCGGACGGTGTCGGAGTCGGCAGCGAAGGCGAAGCCACTGTGCCGGGCCCAGCCGCGCCGGGCGAGCACGGCATCGACCGCCTCGGGAGTGTCCCGCGGTACGACATCGGTGTCGGTGCGTCCTGCGTCCTGCCACAGCGTGAGAGTGCGAGTCTGGGAGTCGTACCAGACCATCCCTGCTGTCGCAGAGGAAGATTCGGGCACGACGGGAGCGTTACCGGTGATGTCCATGGGCGGTTCCCCTCTGGTGTGGGTTCGGTGTCGCAGCGGCTGGTCCACAGCCGCGGGCCGTCCGGCCGTCCCGAGGGTGCGGGACGGCCGGACGGGGATGAGCAGGTCAGGCTGCGGGGGCCAGCAACGACTCGTCCACGGCCGGGTGATCGGCGTCAGTGTGGGCCGAGCTGGACGGATCCCTGTCGTTCATCGGTTCCGGATGAGCAAGGACCCCGGCCGCGATCACGGCCCGCATGTGCTCCGGTGAACGCCGGTACTGCTCACGCAGCATCGCCTTCGCCACGGCCGGGTAGGTGATGGTGAGATAGGAGCAGAACGCCAAAATCTCGTCGCCCCACTCGTATCCGGGATCCAGTGCCGGGATGCCGGGCATCCCCGCGTCGCGGCAGCTGTCGCACAGGCCGTCATCGCTGCGGCCCTCACCGGTGCGAGGATCGCGCGGGCGCGCGTCGGCGACTGCGCGTTCGATGAAGCACGAGACACACCGCCACCCGAAGACCGGGTACATCGCGGCCTTGTCGAAGTCGATCCCGTAGCCCACCGGCACGTCGCGCTGCACCGCGTAGGCGGGCCTGGTCGCGGGGGTGTCGGTGTCGTCACGCACCGGCAGGTGCTCCGGGTCGTCGTCCTGCATATAGCGGGTGGCGAAGTACTCGAGCACCTCGCGGGGTTCCTCGACGCACGGCCGCCGAGCAGCACGCCGGGCCTCGAGTCGCTGCGAGTCCGTCGACGCAGCGTCCTTAGTGGCTCGGCTGGGCCGACGATAGAACTCGTCCCGCTGCTGAAGCCGGACTCGCCGTGGTCCGGCGGACGGGTCGGTGTCGTCGAACCAGTCGGACTCCCGCGCGGTGGTCACCGGCTCGCTGGATTCTTCGGTCGAGACCGTGCGCGGTGTGTAGGCGGGCGGGCAGTACAGCTGCGGGTCACTGTGCGGCACGCACAGCTCGAGCAAGCGCCGATCGTGCGGGCGCGTACTCCACATCGTGCGCAGGTCGGCCAGCGCCACGGTGTAGAAGTCGCCCTCGAAGATCCGCACCATCTGCATCATCAGAGCGATTTCGTCGGGTTCGGCGATCTCGGCGATGGCCTGGGCGAATTGGCGGCGGGCGGCGGCCGGATCACCGGCGTCGAACAAGCCGCCCGTGGCGGTGATGGCCTCGGTCAGCGTCATGGACTGCGACATCGGAAAGGTCCCTTCTGCGGGAAGCGAATGCCCCTCCGGCACACGCAGATACCGGAGGGATGGGCGGCTGGTCGCTCGACCAGCCGAGGGGCGTTGGACCGGGTTGTGGTGCCGCACCGGAGGGAACGCGCCGGGGCGTGCGCGGCCGGATTTCCGCGCAGACCACACGATGTGGGCGATGGCTGGGTCATCGCGCCCGGAAATGCGGTTGCGCCGGGCGTGGGCCCTCGGGTGTGGCACCACGACCCGGTAGCCCTCCGGCTGGCTGGTCGAGCGACCGGCCGAACAGCCCGGCCCCCACCACCACCTCCCTTGTCGTCACAGAGTCGAAGGACGCAGGGGCGCAACGAGCCCCTCGAGAAGTCGTGGCCACCGCGCTCGGCGCTGGGCCCGCTCTCGCGAGAGCGGGCCAGGCCGCGGGCCGATCAGAACGGCGGTTCGTCGTCCTGAGCTCGGGCTCCCACTCCGGCGAGCGCGGGGCTCTGCGCGGCGTTCGCGTTCTGCCACGGATCATCGCTCGCGGCCGGAGCCGACGGAGCCGATCCGCCGTTGCGGGTGATCTTGGTGACCTGCGCGGTCGCGAACCGCAACGACGGGCCCATCTCGACGACCTGGAGCTCGACGGTGGTGCGCTTCTCACCCTCGCGGGTCTCCCACGTCCGCGAGACCAGCTTGCCGGTGACGATGACCCGCGCGCCGCGCACGAGGCTCTCGGCAACATTCTCCGCGGCCTCGCGCCAGATGTTGCACCGCATGAACAGCGCCTCACCGTCCCGCCACGAATTGGTGGCACGGTCGAAAACCCGCGGCGTCTGCGCGACAGTGAAATTCGCGACGGCCAGACCACCGGGGGTGAACCGGATCTCCGGATCCGCAGTCAGGTTCCCGATGATGGTGATATAGGTTTCCTCAGCCATGATGGCACTCCTTCGATAATGTTTCGACACAAGGGGATTCGCGTCGGAAGTCGGCGCGGCAAACTCACACACGACCGGGCCGCACGGGACGCGCCGCGAGTGGGACGAACAATGGAAATCACGGTGACGAGAGAAGCGAACGCGCGCACTGCGCGATCACCGTGGATCACACCGCTACCACCGGGAGCTGCCCGTTCCCATCGCGTTATCCGTCAGATACGCCACGAACGGCGGGCTCTGGTCACCGTGGGTCCGCCCGCGCTGCGTTGTGGTCGCAGCACGGCATCGCGGGCGAGTATCCGTTGTGGCGATGATTGCACCAGTGCGCTTCGGGCACAACGAATTCCGAGGTACTGCGCTGATCCGCACGGCGCTGGCAGCGAATCGAGAGCCACGTGCTGCTGTGGCCGGATCGTCTCGGGGCCGGGCACTCCGCGCACGGTATTGCGCGAGCGGGCAGTGCACCGAGCCACGTCGGGGATTTGGTCCGAGTGGCTTCAGAAGGGGGGCTCGTCGTCGAGGCGGTTCTGAGCACGGTGATAGTCCGTGGCGAGATGATTGACGATGATATCGAAACGCTCGGTGAGAACGTCGCGGAGCCAGGTGCGCAAATCGGGTCCGGTGCCGGGTTCGCTTTCGATGGGCGCGTCGATACTGAAAAGGCCAGCCCCGGAAAACCTCAACTCGAGTGTATGTGGCGCGGGACTGAGATCGATGGTGACGTGACGGTCCCAGTGGTCGGTGTCCTGGAAATTCATGACTCTCATTTCGACGAGTGGTGTGCGGAGGTGGTGCTGGATCGTCCGAAGAGACGAGGGCCGGTGACGATGTCGCGCTGGTGGTCCAGCAGCCGTACCTGCTCGGTCACGGGTTCTCCGGAACAAACCTGGAGGGGCGGACCATGGGCGGTCCACCCCTGGCAGTCGGGATCAGAGGGCGGGAAGGTCGGACCCGGTTCCGGTGTCGATGCTCGTGCGGCGAGTAGTGACGTCCACAGTGATGACAGGTCGCCGCCGCGCGTTGTAGGCCAATGTCGCGACCGTGCCGCCGCGGGTGATGCGCCGGTCTCGAACCGCGATGACCACGTCGGCGTCGCCGATCTTCTTGGGGGAAGCGGGATCTGTTGCGTGACGTGGTGTCGCGGACACTCCGGCGGGGTTTTGCGACGGTTCTCTGGGGTGTGTAGCTCTGTGGCTTCGCGTTGTTCGACTACGGAGTGGAGGGCGAGTGCGAGCGTTTCTGGTTCGAATGCCGTCAGGCGGCCGCTACTGGACGGTGATCGACGATAAGTACGTCGTGGAGCCGGTCGCGGACCAGTATCTGAGGGAGTTGCGATTCGGCCGTGACAGGGCCGAATCGACGACGAAGGCGTACGCGGAGAGCGTGTCGCTGTATCTACGGTGGTGCAGCGGCACGGGACGCGAGTGGCGCACCGCCGCACGCGACTTCGGCTTGTTCATGGTGTGGCTGAAGTACACCCCGGCCCGTCTTGGGACGGTCGTGATGGGTCCTGGAGCGGCTCCGGTGCGCGGGGAGTCGCGGATCAACAAGATCCTCACCGCGGTGCGTGGCTTCCTGGTGTTCGCTGTGGTGGCCAAGGAAGCCGAGAGCTGGGTGATGGAACAGTTGTACGAGGTGGCCGACATCCGGGACCTGCCGTTGGTCGCGCAGGGAGAATCCAGCGCGCTGAGGCAGCGGTTGCGGGCGCGGCATCATGTCCACGAACCGGAGACCGTGGTGGACCGTGCCACCGATGCCGAGATCGTTGCGATGTTCCGGGTGTGCCGGTCAGCGCGTGATCGGCTGATCGTTTTGCTGCTCGCCCGCAGCGGCTTGCGCCGTGGAGAGGCCGCGGGGTTGCGACGCTCGGATCTGCATCTGTTGCCGGACAACTCGGTGCACGGCTGCCGGATTCTGGGCGCGCACCTGCATGTCGTCCGGCGTGAGAACCCGAACGGAGCATGGGCGAAATCCCGGTATGGGCGCGCTGTTCCGCTGGACTTCCTCACGGTTCGCGCGCTCGATCTCTACCTGATCGAACGTGGCCGACTGGCTGCCGCAGTGGCCTGTGACTTCCTACTGGTGAATCTGTTCCGGAAGCCGCTGGGCGCGCCGTTGAGCGTCGATGCGGTCAACGAGCTGTTCGAAACCCTTTCTCGCCGTGCCGGGTTGGACCGGACAGTGACCCCGCATCAAGGCCGCCACGGGTTTGCCAGCAATCTTGCTGACGCAGGGGCCATGCTCGACGAGATCCAGGTGCTGATGGGCCATGCCAGCCCGACCTCGTCGCAGCCGTACCTGCACCCGTCTGCCGAGCGGTTACGCGCCGCGGTCGAGCGGGTACCTTCGCCGCGGGAACTGATGGAGGAGCTGCGGTGACACCCTCCCAGGCGGCCATCGCCCCCACCGTGCCCGCAGTCAGCGATGACAGCGTCGAAGTGCTGTGGGCGGCCATCGGGCCAGAGTTTCTGTCGTTGATCGGGTGGTCCAATGACACTTGCGTCGTGCGTCTTCCACGAGACCACCCTCTGCTGGGCTGGCCTACGTGCGCGGTGGCGAAATGTGATCAGTACGGGTTGTCGGGCAACGGGCTGTGCGCGTCGTGCAACCTTCGTTGGAGAAAAGCAGGCATGCCGGCGGTCGAGGAATTCACGACGATCGAACGTATCCGGTTGCGTGAACAGACGATCCAGAAATGCCTCGTCCCGGCATGCGAGCGGCCGTGGGTCACCTCGAAGGTCGCACTGTGCGGCACCCATCACTGGCAGCGGCGGAACAAGGTCGTGCTGCCGCTGGAAGAGTTCGTGGCTCACCCGGACATTGTGGGGCTGAAGGGATTCGGCCGATGCGACGTTGCCTCGTGTGTTCGTGACAAGACCGACGGCGGGCCGTACTGCCACTTGCACAAGATGCGTCGCCACGAACAGCGTCGTAGGTTCTCGGCGGCGGGCAACCGGCTCGAAGATTGGGATGAGCGATGGTGGTGTCGGACAGCGCCGAGCGTCGCCGTCCTGGGTGAGGTCAGTCTGCGGGGCCTGCCCGATCGTGTCGTCGCCGAGATCTTGTACGGCGTGCATCAGCGGATTGCGCGGGGAGTGAAGACTGCTCCGCACGTGATTCGTCGGCTCGGAGACTGCGCGCGGCAGGTGGAGTGCGGCTCACTGGCGGACCTGGATCCGGGGGTCCTCGGTATGGATACCAGAGCCGTGCACCGGAAGCTCCTCAAGGACGTTGCCCGCAGTCTGCGCCACCCCGACACCGAGCGGCTGAAGGACGAATGGGACGTGACGGTCTTCGGCGGCACCGGCACGCTGCATTTCACCGGCATCCTCCAGCCGTGGCTGCGGGAGGCATCGAAGATATGGGCCTGCGACGAGCTCCCGCAACGCCGCGGTCGGCAGCGCACCAACAAGATCCGATACGACCTTCGCGCGATCGGAGTGCTGTCACACAGCCTGCACCTGCAGCGTATCGACCAGGGCGCGGTCCCGGGTGCGCTCGGGCGGGCGGACATTACCGCATTCCTGAACCGGATGGCCTACCTGCAAGCTAGCGGGGCCGTCAGTGCTCATCAGCGGACAGGTTGGGTCCGGCGGCTGCGGGTGATCCTGCAGAGGATGCGCACGCTGAACCTGGCCGGAGCCGGGCAGCCGCTGCACGGGCTGCCGGAGGACTTCGCGCTCATCCCTGGCGACGTTCCCAAGGACCCGGAAACCGAGACCGGCAAGGATCTTCCGGCTGAAGTGATGCGTTTCCTGGCCGGCCGCCTCGGCGGATTGGAGAGGGCCAGTTGCCCCGAGATCCGCGTCGCAGTAGAGATTCTCATCGACACCGGGCGCCGGCCCGCGGAGATCTGCGAACTGGGCCTCGACTGCCTCGACCGGGACGAGCAGGGAAAGCCGGTGCTCATCTACGACAACTTCAAAGCGAACCGGATCGGGCGGCGTCTGCCGATCACCGAGCAGACCGCAGCGCTGATTGTGCTGCAACAGCAGCAGATCCGCGCACGCTACCCCGACGAACCTGCCAAGCACGTGAAACTTCTGGCGGCGCCGACGAAGAACCCGCACGGCCAGCGGGCGGTCACGAGCATGTGGGTATCCCAGCGACACCGCGAATGGATCGATGCGATGCCCGAGATCGAGGTCCCCATGACCGTCGAGATCGACGGCAAGCAGGTACGGACGATGGTGCCCTTCGATAAGAGCCGAATCATCCTTTACGCCTACCGACACACCTACGCACAACGCCACGCCGACGCTGGCGTTCCCGTCGACGTCTTGCGTGAGCTGATGGACCACCGGCAGCTCACAACTACCCAGGACTACTACCGAGTCGGCGAGAACCGCCGCCGTGACGCGATCGAGCGGGTCACCAGTATGCAGTTCGATCGAAGCGGCCACCGCGTCTGGCGAGAAGCACAGACCCTACTTGATGATGAACACCTCCGGCGCGCTGTAGGTGAGGTCGCTGTGCCGTACGGCACCTGCAGCGAACCTAGCAACGTCGCCGCCGGAGGCCACGATTGCCCGGTCCGGTTCAGGTGTGTGGGCTGTGCGCACTTCTCGACAGACGTGTCCTACCTGCCGGATCTGGAGTCCTACTTGGCGGACCTGTTGCGTAGTCGCGAACGCCTGCGTGGCGCGTTCACTGCGGCCGACAGCTGGGCCAAAGCCGAGGCCATGCCGTCGGACGAGGAGATCACCCGCATCCGGCGGCTGATCTCCCGGATCAACGCCGACATCGACGAACTGTCCGTCGAGGACCGCGCCGAGATCGAGGACGCGGTCGGCGTCGTGCGCCGCGCCCGCAACAACATCGTGGGCCTCGGCCTGCCGAAGATCAATCAGCCCCTGTCCGATACCCGCCCGAACAGGACCGCATAAGCCATGGCCGACACTATGACTCAGGGACGACAGGCAGACTCCGCCAGGCGCAGACAACGAGTTGTCAAGGCGCTCAACATTGCTCGCGGCGACGGCGACGACATCAGTGTGTCGGCGATCGCCCGCGCCGCGGGCGTCGACCGCACATACATCTACCGCCACCGCGACCTGCTCGCACAAGTCCACGCAGCCCAAACCGCGCCGCGACAAGACGGCGCGGCTGCAACGTCGGTGACTGCGGCGTCACTGCGGGCGGACTTGGCCAACGCCGAGGCCCGCGTCGCGCGTATGGCTGGTCACAACAAGCAGCTGGAAAAGCGGCTGTCCGAGCTGCTGGGGGCTGAGGCTTGGCGGGAGTCGGGGCTCGGAGCCCCGGCCGATATCGATCAGCTGCAGCGCCAAGTTGTGAACCTGGAACAGCAAGTTACCGAACTGAGAGGACAACTTCGGGAACGGGACCAGGAGCTCGATGCGGCCCGCGCGGCGAACCGGGAGCTGTTCGCCGGAATGAACAAGCGACGCTGACCGTTTGGGCAGCTACGGGTGCCCCGCCGGGTCGTCGTGCACGGCAGGCGCCGCTCACGACGACCCGCCGGGGCGCCAGATCACGCTCGGCATTTCGCCGAGCCGAACCTACCCCGTCAGGCGATCCACCCAGTCACGACCAGCGTTCAGGTAGTCGGCGAGCATCCCCATGGTCGGGTTTCCATGAAAAGCCTGATCGTCGTCCAGCGCATCGGCGGGAATGTCCGGGCTGGAGCTCGGCACACCGATCCGAAGGAACTTCATCCGCTCGCTGGCGGGGTTGCAGACGCCAGCGGTGCAGGGCCGGCCGGCGAAATAGTGCGCGGCACGCTCGGCGATCACATCCTGAAACCGGTCCGGATCCAGCGCGACGACAGTGTCGCGCACCCACGAGTATTCGCCCTCGGCACCGAACTGCGGGTCGTCCCGAAGAGTCATCGCGAACTGGAACATGACCTCGGTGTGGGGATCTACGCCGTTTCCGGAGGTCCACGTTCGATAGAGCGACGCGATGTGGCGTGCGTACTCCTGATCTACGAGTTCGGTGTCGCCAGCCCGCAGCTTCGTGACGATACGCGGCACGGACCGCCGCGGATCGAGCTGGTCAAAGGTCTCCTGACGGATCGTGGAACCGCTCACCGATACCCGTTGCCGCGTCCGTCGTTCCAGCGGACGTTTGACGCGGAGGAAATCCTCCTGATGACCCGATCGTGCGATCAAGTCGATGGACCAGTCCACACAACGGCCGGCGTGCTCGCCGACCCGAACATGGAGCTCAGCTTCCGCGGGACCCCGGATGGGCCCAAGGACACCGACGAACTCGTTGTAGACGGTGCCCGCAGGAACCCGATAGCGCCCCGCTGCCCCGCCTGTCCGCGCCTGAGCGCGTTTCCTAGCCATACCCAGCTCCTCACACCTGGCATGCCGTGCCGGCGGCCCTGATCGATATCCGACCGATCTGGACCATGTGAGGTAGGTTCGGGCTGCACGGACCAAGTGCTACCGAACGAGCCTCATGCCGGTTGCCCCGGTTGGGGCTCGTTCCTGTTCAGGAGAGCCTGCCTGGCACTTGAACACTACACCTGGGGTCTGACAGATTTCCTGAACACGACATGTTGTGTCTGCCAGCGTTCTCCAGGCAATTGCCGAGAACTCTTGTCGACAGCCACCGAGGTTGCTTGTGGGCAGCCGGTAGTGGACCATCGGCACTGTCGACATCCCGGTGGCGCGTGGCTGGTCTGGGCTCGGGTGCGCTGCGCTCAGAGCGGGTCGGTGATGAGGGTGAATGCTCCTGTGGTGGTGAGGATCAACGCGCCGATGACCAGGAAGACGACGGGGACCAGCCAGTGACTGACCCGACCCAGGGCTGTGACCACGGCCCGGTGAGAGCGAGCAGTGCGCCGAGTCCGCACCACACGCCGACCAGCACCAGGAACCCGAGCGCGGTACCGATCGCGCCGAGTACCGGCAGGCTGCGGACCAGTGGGGTGAACACGCCGATGTTGTCGGCACCGTTAGCGAAGGTGACGGCGGCGATGCTGGTCGCGGTCGACGCCAGCGCAGGCCGGGAATCCTTGTCGGTGCGGCGTAATCGCCACAGGCCCCAGAGCCCGAAGCCGATGGGTACGAACCCGAGCAGTCCGACCCAGCGATCGGGCACGGTGTGCAGTCCGGCGGCAGCGGCCAGGGAGATGCCGACGATGGCGGTGAAGCCGATGTACTGGCCGGTGATGATGGTGGCCGGTCGTGGTTTCCGGGTGGCGCGGCTGGTGGTGAATAGTGCGGTGACGATGATCAGGTCGTCGACGGTCGTCGCGATGAAGGCGACGAATGCGGCCACCAGTAGGGAAACGGTCACGGGGCTCCATAACCGAGGTCGCGGCCCTGGCGCCCCGATGGGTGGTTGCGGCCGGATTGCTATGGCGGCCAATTGGGTCCGCGGTGGCTTGCCACCGATAGGGAATCCGACTGGCCCTGAGAATCTCTGCGCCAGCAGTTCAGCGACGGCGTGTATCGGGGCGCGGCACGTCGCGAGGAGCGCTCTCGACCCGTCGATGCAGGTTGTGAGACCGCCGTGAGGGCAACCGCGACACCTGTTGCGATCTGATACTCTCCGTGAAGATCGCTGAGCTGCACAAAGGCCCACGTTTGCAACCCATTCCGGGTGGTTTCCCCAGAGAACCGATCATGACCTCGTTGCGCGCGAACAGAAACCGCGTGTGGGCGGTGGCCCCGATAGTGAGCGTTCGGTCGGCGGCGGCGAGCAACCGGCGGTGGTCGGCCTGCTGGGCGGGAGTCCACCGGTCGGACTGGCCGGGGAACGGTACGTATGCCCACAAACTCATCCCGCCGGTCTGCTGGACCACCTCGGCCCACCAGGTGTCCGCGCCGGTGGCCATACCACTGCACCCCACGGTGGTGGCGTGCTGGGTGTGAAGTCTGCGGGTGACACGCGCGAGTTCGTCTCGGACCCAGTCGTGTACGCCGGGGTCCAGAAGGTGCTCCCGGTGGCCGGTCAAGGCAGCGCGGGGCCAGTGCACCGCCGGGTCCAGCCCGCGCAGTCGGGTGCGGGTGCGCATCAACTGCCACCCGAGTTCGTTGCCGCCGGTGGCCGCTAGGTATCCGGGCCGCTGCCAGCGTCCCCACGTTCCGTCACGCCAGGTGTTGCCCTCGATCAGCAGCGCATCACCGGTCGCGGTCAACCGGTCGGCCATCGCCGCGACGGAGAACTTCGAGGCGAGAATGTCGCGCATCGCTTCGAACCGCACGCGACGGTCCCAGCCGGGCCGCAACGGGACAGCTCGCCCGGCAGCCTTGGCGGCCCTGGGAGTAGCCGATTCGCGGATCGCGGCGCGTTGAGCGAGGTCCAGGGTTTTCGCTGCGGCGAAGGCGTGCTCACCGGACGGATACTCCACCTCGTCGTAGACAGCGGGGTGGTCGGAACAATTCGACAAGAAAAAGAACTCGTCGCGGAAACTGTCGATGACATTCACGGTCTCGGACTCCCTCGAATTACACATCACCTGGCGGGGTGTGGATGCGTGGATGCTGCGCCGGATGGCGTTGAACCGACCTGCGGCCCGATGGCGGATGCGACGCGGCGAAGCGGTGCGCAGCGCCCTGGGTGGTCAGGGCGAGCACGTGGGATTCGCAGTAGGCGCGATCAGGGCACACGGTGGTCGCATGTGCTGGCCGGTGCCGGCGCAGCCGCGATGACGACGTGCATCGTTGCGGCGGAGGGCGGCACGGTGACGATGATCACGATGTGCGTATCGGCTGGGGTGGCGCCGCGTTCGTTGCGGGGATCGAGGTCGCATTCGCATCGCGCAGCAGCCAGGCGAGAAGTACGGCGGCGACGAGCGCGGCGACCGAGAGGGCCGTGAGCGGAATCTCGGCGGGGATCATGGCGATTCGGTCGGATCCTCACATCCATCGACGTGTGCCGCTGGAGCGGGGGGCGGGCCGGTGATCGGGCAGTTCAGACCGTCACTGCGGCGTGGGCGGCGATCAGGGCATCCGAGGCCAGCAGCCGCCCGACGAAACCGGGAGCTGTGGCCGGGTGTGGATACCATGCTTCGGCCCGGCGGTGCGGGTGCCGGCGCGCGTCGGCGTCCACCGCGGGGTCCGTGTCGGGGCGGAACACCCGCAACCCGCCCGCGTCGACGGCGAGACCGGACCCGACAGCGTCATTGAACTGAACGCGTGCGGCCTCCTCGATCAGGACCACACGGGCCAGTCCCGCGCACGAGCGGGCCGTCTCGGCCGCGATGTCGGCGAGGTTGCTGCGTTCGCGGCGCAGCCGGGCGAACAGTTCGGGCTCGCTGCTGAGCACGACCACCGGGATGCGGCGCTCGAAGTCGGTCACCTGTGCTGCCAAGGCTTCTCCCCCGTCCTGGCCACGGACGACGGTGGGCGACACCGAGAGCGGATCATCGGCGAATCGTGGCCGCACACCGCGCGCGATCAACTGCTGCACCAGCCACGGCGAGGAAAGATAGTCGTGCCGATCCTCGCCACTGCGGTGCACATCCACCGTGAGCCATCCCGACGGCGGATCGTCGGACCGATCGCGGCTGCGTATCGCGGCGACCTCGGTGGTCTCCCGGGTGCCGTCCGGCAGGGTCTCGGTCAGGCATGCCCGGAACGACAGTCGGCCAGGCGATTCGGAGGTGTGCCGGGAGGACTGGAGAAACCCGTACGCTGCGTCGGATTTCACCTCGACCCATGCGTCGAAGACCTCGTCCGCCAACGCGCAGACATTCTCGGAGTCATCGATCCAGGACGCAGTGAACAAGTGAGGCATGAGAATCACTCCATGTCGAGGTGAATAGGCGATACAGCGGGCAGCGT
The DNA here is from genome assembly GCF_020176955.2 of Nocardia sp. alder85J. Classification (GTDB taxonomy): domain Bacteria; phylum Actinomycetota; class Actinomycetes; order Mycobacteriales; family Mycobacteriaceae; genus Nocardia. Next base: position 786,129 of record NZ_JAIUCZ020000004.1, on the reverse strand, counting down.
CGGCGGTCAGGCGATCGCGGTCATCGCAGTCGGGACGCGGCGTGACGTCTGGACAGGTCGATCGCGCGAGCGATCTGGGCGCTGGTGAGGTCGGGGGTCTTCACCAGCGTCATCAGCTCTCTCTTCTCGTCGGCGGTTAGGGGCTCGCCCTCCGTGCCGACCGTGGATGGAACCGATTGCGATGCATCGTCTGTGGTGCTCATGGCGTACTCCTGACCGAAGGTCGAGTAGGGCCGGTCATCGACGGCTCCGCGCACGGCCGAGTGGCGTGCGGACCCAGCGAGCAGGACGGTGCGAGGCAGACCGTGACCGGCGGCCCGGCCGCTGGACATGGTGGAGGTGCGAGAACCTCTGGTACGGAGAAGATCTCGCGCACGGCGGCCGAACCGAAGCCTCACAATTGCGCACCTGGACGAGGTGGTATGTGGGAGACGGGCCTGCCGGAGGGCGGTGGCGTGTCACCGCTGCGGCGAGGGCACGCGGGAGCGGATCGCGCGCGTGGTGGGCGCGGGGTCCACCAGCCACGCGAGCGTAGGTCGGGGCCGTTCATGCCGATGTAGGCGCGAAGGCTGCCGGATTCGAGGGGAGTCATCCTCCATTGCGGCAGATCGCGGTTCCATTCGTGCGCGGTGGCGAGGTGCCCGTCGCGGAACCCGGCCACGATCGGGTCCCAGGCCGATTCGCGCGTCGGGTTCCAGATCGTGGCTGTTTGGACGATGTGCGCGATGTCCTGCCTCTCGGTGGTCGTCAGCAGAGGCCAGATCCCCGAGGTGTAGAACGCCGGCCAGGCGGTCCACCGGCGCACCGCGAACGTCTGCGGGACGGCACGCAGGGTGCGCCGGCGGACCAGGAAGATGCGCGGCGCGGTGAAGTTGCGGCGCGCGGCGTTCCACTGCTGGGTGTACGGGTTGAGGCTGCGTGTGTAGTAGCGGTCGAATCCGTTGCGGCCCTTGTCCATCCACGACAACATGGTGGTTCGGGTGAGCCCGTACCGGTGGTCGCGATCGATGACCGCTGAGGACTCGTCGGTATGGTCCCGCAGCACCTCGGTCACCACACGACGCACGTCCGCGGTGCCACGGTGGCACGGCGCGCGACCGTGCGGCCGGGGCTCTGGATGATGTGGGATGCTCGTCTGGACGGTCATCAATTCCGCTGTGCAACTGTGGATGATATGAGCCGAGACACTGTGGTTCGCATCACTGGGCCCGTGGCCGTTATCGGCAGCGTCGGTGAGGGGCGGGCCCGCCTGGTGGCGGGCCCGCCACGGCGGTTCGGTGTCGTCTACTGCGATTGCAGCAGGGCGGTGAGCTGGGTTTCGACCAGATCCAGCGAGGAGCTGGTGTCGCCCAGGCTGGTCTCGAGCCGATGGGAGTAGTCGGCGGCCTGGTGTTTGAGGGTGCGGAACCGGTCGAACAGGGCCTTGCGCTTGTTGTCGGTGACGGTGGTTCGCTGGGCGGCGGCGATGTCCGCGGACAGCCGCTGGAGGGCGTCCTTGGCGGAGGCGATGAACGAGGTGATGATCAGCTGGCGCATCTCGGTCTCGTCGGGCAGCGGGATGCGGGCGAACATGCTGTGGTGCCCGAGGCCCTCGATGAACTGGTGCAGACCCTCGAGGGTGGCCGCGTGGTCGGCGGTGACGAAATACACACCACCGGTGGGCCGCACCGGGACCGCGTCGATGTGGTGCATGTAGTCCCGTAGCAGGGTGCGGATCCGGTCGGCCCCCAGATACCGGCACTGCCACCGATGCTGCTCCTCGACCGCACGCACGAGGGCGTGCACACGCGGCAGTTCGGCGGGCGCGAGCTCCGCGGCGATCGCCGCGTGGTCCAGCCGGATCACCAGCCGGCCGGACCTGCTCGACGCGCTGTCGCGTTCGAAGACGACTTCACCCAGGTGGGTGTCGTAGGCGAGGGTGGAGGCGGACTCGTCACGCAGTTCGCGCACGATGTGGCGCACGATGCGCTGGCTGTCGCGGCGCACGGGGCGGATCATCAGGCTGGCCGACCGCACGGGACCGGCCGGGCTCGGCGCACCGCTGGCGGGGGCGTCGGTGCCGTCGTCGCGCAGGGTGTCCAGCCGGTAGGTGTCGCGGATACCGTCGGCGCCGGTGACACGCAGGAACGCATCGTCAGGGCGCAGCGGTCCGGGCAACAGGTCGGTTTCCAAACCCAGATCCTGGAACTGCGCGGTCGTGTCGTCCAGGGTGATCTGGCCGCGGAACACGCTGTAGACCACGATGTACCCCAGCAGCGGGTTGCGGCTGGTCTGGTCGGTGTAAGCGGCCAGCGAGTTGTGATTGGCGGCGGGTGCGGTGGGCGTGACAGCAGTCATCGCGAGGGGCGCGATGTAGATGGGTGCGACAGCGGTCATGGTGGTGGTTTCCCTTCTCGAGGCTCTGCGGGCCAGAGCTCTGCGGGGCTACAGGAGGGCGAACACCTCGTCTGCGGCGGCGGGGACGAGGTCGTCGACGAGGGTGAGATGGTCGGCCAGGGCGGTCAGTGTGTCGGTCGGGGCGGTGTCGATGGCAATGATGAACGTGCGGAATCCCAAGCGGGTCTTGCGATCTCGCCACCGCGAGAGCCAGGTGTCGGCGAGGTGGTCCTCGCCGTCGGTGATCAGCACGATGTCGCCCTTGACGGCACCGTCGCGGTTGTATTGGCGGGCGAGAATTTCCGAGGCCTGCTCCAACGGGGCCCGGAAGTCGGTGCCGTGGCCGCTGGGATGGTCGGCGAATGCCAGCACCTGATCCAGGAGCGGATCGTCGCCGGCGGGAAATCGGTACACCGAGACGTCGTCGGCAGCGGCGAACATGACGGCGACGAAATCGCGGCGCTGGCGGCGGGCCTGGTCCAGCAGCGCCAGCCCACAGGCTCTGGCCCACGCTTCGCGAGTGACTTCCCGGCCACCGGGACCGGGGTGGCGGTGGCGCATCGAGGGGGAACAGTCGATGCACGCGACGATCGCTCCCCGGCTCTCCGGCTGCGGACCGATGGTCTGATAGATCACGAGTTGCTGTTCGGCATGTCTGGCGGCGAACACCGCCCGCAGCGCGGGCACCCCGATCGCGGCCAGCTCGGACGGGATCAGCCGTGACAGATCGTCGCCAAGGGTGACGCCGATGACCTCGTCGCGGCCGTGGCTGCTGCGGCGCGCGGAGATGCCCGCGGCCATCACCCGGAACCGGCCGATCAGATCGGCGAACTCACCCAAACGCCCCGACCGCAGCCGCTGCGCCAACGCGGTCCGCTCCCGAAACGACATCCGTTCCAACTGCTCATCAGCGATATTCCACGCCGCCGTGAGGGCATGCTCGGCGGCAGCGTCCTGGGCGGCCTTGTCGGCCGCGGCCCGCAGGGACGCCCGTAGCGCGGCCCCGACCTCGGCCGCGGCGTGCTGGGCGCCTGCGGTCGCGTCGGCCGCTGTCGCGGCGGCGGCGGATGCCTCGGCGATGGCCTGATCGACGATGTCGACCTGCTGATCCGGGACCGGGTCGGACAGGTCCCGTCCCATGGCCGCGTCATCGAACGCGGCGGTGACCGCATCGGTGGCGTCCCGGGCGTCGCGAGTATGCCGGTCAGCATCGTCGGCGACCGATTGCGCCTGGTGACTGTCTGCCGACCAGGATCTCAAGGCGTCGGCGTGGGCCAGCACGGCCATCGCGGCAGCATGCCGGTCACCGACGGTGTGCCGGTGCAGAGTGCGCCACTCGGGAGTCTCGGTGATCGAGGACACGACCGCGTGATTGGGCAACCGGGACACCAGCATGTCCTCGGCGTCACGAATACGGGGCTGCGCCTTGTAGGCGGCCAGGAACATGTCGTGCAGCAGGTCGCCGGGGTGGGTGTGACCGTCGCTGATCCGGTTCTCCAGCACGCCCAGGGCCTGGGCTTCATCGCGGGTCTGGGTCCAGGTGTGCTCGTCGAGCCGGTCCCCGACCACGGCATGGCGGTACTGCGGGGTGGGTTGGTCCAGCCCGAGCCAGCGTGCCGCCCGCGCCGCGAGCTCACCGACGGTCGTGTGCGGCTGCGGTTGCGGCGCGCTCACGGCTGCGTCCCGTTCGCCTGGGCGGGGGCGTTGAGCAGCTGGGACATCATACGTTTGTGCAGATCCGCGCGAACGGCCTCGACCCGGTCGATGGTGCCGGTGGACCGTGCCGCGGAGCTTGCGTGGGTGTGCAGATCCGCCAGGGTCGTTTTCAGGGAGTTGAGTTTGCTGTTGGCCTCCTTGATCACCCACACGCACAGGTCGTCCGGGGACAGGTCGGCGTGTTTCTGGTCGAACTCGCGGCCGAGTTCGGTGATCGCCTCTTCGGCGGTCAACGCCTCACGCTCGTCGGGATTGACCGCTTCCAGGACCCGCTCGGCGACGGTGTGCCGTTCGGTGAGGGTGGACCACAAGACATGCGTCAGGATGATCAGATCGGTGTCCTCGACACGGTCGCGCCCGGCCAGCCACGCCGAAGCCCGCAACAACCCGACGCTCTGTTTCCAGCGTCGATCCGACACGACGATGCCATCTTCGCGCAGCGTGGCACGCAACCTCGCGACAGTCTCGAAAATCGCGTCGGGCACCGCTACCGCGGGTACTTCGATGCGGACCGCGTGCAACAGCGCGTCCAGATCAACCGTGGTGACAGGTCCGGGCCCGGACTGGTCGGCCTTGAGCAGGTCGATGAACGTGGACTCGGCGTGCAGGTAGTCGACTTGGATGCGGACGCTGAGCCGGTCCCAGATCGCGGCGGTCTCCTCGCCGTCGGGCAGTTCGTTGGAGGCGGTCACTGCGGAGATCAACGGGCACTCGATCGGAGCCCCGCCGGATTCCGGGGAATAGCGGCGCTCGTTGAGCCACGACAACGTCTCGTTGAGCGCACCGACGCCGCATTTGAAGATCTCGTCGACGAAGGCGATATGGGCGGTGGCGGCGTGGTCGTCCAGGATCTGCCGATACTGGCCCTGGGCCAGTGCGCCGACGTCGATGGGCCCGAACATTTTGGTGGGCGAGGTGAATTTCGACAGCAGCATCTCCCACTGGCGGGCACCGGTGATCCGCTGGGTCAGCGCCCGGCACAACTCTGATTTTCCGGTGCCGGGCGGGCCGAGCAGAAACGAGTGCTGCTGGGCCAGCACAGCCACGACAACCGCTCGGACCACCTCCCCACGCTCGTAGAACCGATCCGACAGCTCCGAGACGATCGCACGCATGACCGCGTCGGTAGACGCGGGTACCGACGCGCTGGCGACGGCAGGTGAAACAGCAACGGTCACAACAACTCCCGAGTAATGAGAACGGAAACAGCAACAACAGAAGGGAAATACATACAGGGACCACTGGACCGGCCCCGTCCGTACCGGCGACGGCGGGAATCCTGGCCCGACGACGGTGGGCACCGGCCTCGATGCGCCGGGGTGTCGGTAATGCGGTTCGCTGTGGAGCGAAAGGTCGGGGTTGCGGGCAAGCAGCGGCCGCCCGACGGATATCCAGCCCGAGTCCGGCGGTATCCACGGCCGGCCGCAGCGGTGATGGCGAGTGTCGCGCCAGTGCAGGGTTGGCCCGCACGGTCGGCGGCGGTCCTCCACGTCACTCCGGTGTCCTGGTGACGTTGCAACGAATCCAGCAGGGCCCGCGCGGGCGGGGTGAATCGTTGCAGACGTCGGTGGCGAGACGACCCGAACCCGACATGCCCACGGTGTCTTCCGTGGCCCGCTTCATATTCCAGTTCCCGCAGAACGCCTGCCGAGCAACCCATTCCGGTGAGAACGGCAGCCACCAAGCAGTTCGGTGCACCGTGCACTTGGTAGCGGGGCGAGTGCACCGCCGCGAGGTAGGCGTCGCGGGGATCGGGGGTCGCGCACCACCACACCCCCTCCGGCGGCGATCGGTACCGCGGGGTGTCGTCGAGGCGGCGGGCAAGGAGCCGCTGATCGGGGGCGGAATTGTTATTTGTGGGTGAATATTCCGGCGATACGCGGCTACGAAACAAGAGAACTGGTATGGAGAGAACGCTCGGCGACGGTGGCACCGGATCTTCCGGGACGACGGACAGTGATTCGGACCGCAGGCGTGTGGTATCGGAAGTCCAGCAGCGCAGGCGTGTTCGCTGCCTGCCGTCGGGCGGTGTGGAAAACGATCTGCCCTCCGGCCATCGGCCCCGAGGAGCGGTCTCGTCGAATTCGTGGTCCCCGTCGCGAGTACGGGCCATCGTGGCGGTGGATTCACGATGCGATGACCTGCGCGGGCGCACTGCGGATCGAATGCACTCGAGGATCGGCACGTCAGAATCGCGCGCCCGCCGCCGTTACCACGGAGTGAATTCTTCTGGCGGACAGGTGATCCTGCGGATCAGCAGGATCAGGATACTCCCCTGGCCGCGCCGGCTGGGACTGCTCCCATGAGCGGGTGGCCCGACTGCAGGCAGGCTGGTGTTGTGCTGATCGGTACAGCAGGACAAGCTGGCCGAGATCGGCAGTGATCGGCGAATTCCGTAAGTGCCTGTGTACAAACTGATCGAATAGTGGTCTTGGCGTGGTGATCTGCGGGAATGGGCGGGGTCTGTCGGAGTGGTTGCTGGGGGCCTATCCTCGTGGCGGTGACACAGTCGTGGCGTGGGGAACTGGCCCGGCGGGAGGCTGCGGCCGTGGAGGAGGCCGAGGGGCTGCGGCGGCGGATCACCGAGCTGGCCGGGCAGTTGCAGGCGTGTGAGCAGCGGTTGTCCCGGTTGGTGATCACGCGGGAGACCCTCGCCGAGATCGATGCTGAGGCTGGGCCCGGTGACCCGGGTCCGGAGTCGGAAGTGGCAGCGCTGCATCCTGTTTCGGGGAGCGCGTCGCCGATCGGCGCGGTGGTGGTGCCGCAGCGGGAACCTGGGATGGACCCGGCGGTGGTGCTGCCGGGCGATTACCTCGACATTCTCGAGGTTCTCGCCGACGCCGGTGAGGGCGGGTTGCGGGCCGGGAAGGTCGCCGCCGGACTCGGGGTCCCGGTCGAGGACCGGTCGAAGGTGGAGGGGGTGCGGGCGAAGCTGAAACGCCTGGCTGCTCGCGGGTGGGCCGATCAGCAGGCGACGGGGCTGTTCACCGTCGCGCGGTGACGTGGCGCCCGGGCCAGCCGGCGGGTCATGAGCAGGATCATCGACCAGTGCACGAGGGCTTCGTGGTGGACAGGTAGTCGTTCGTAGTCGCGGGCCAGCCGGCGGCTGCCAGACAGCCACGACAGGCTGCGTTCGACCACCCAGCGGCGGGGCAGGACGACAAATCCGCTGGTGTCGTCGCCGCGTTTCACGATCTCGATCGTGATCCGGAGTGCCTGTTTCGCCCAGACGACGAGTTTCCCGGCGTAGGCGCCGTCGGCCCAGACCAGCGCGATCGTGTGGAACAGCTGCCGGATGCGTTGCAGGACCAGGCGTGCGCCGTCGCGGTCCTGGACCGACGCTGCGGTCACCGCCACCACCAGCAGCAATCCCGTGGTGTCGACGACGACGTGCCGTGTGCGGCCGTTGATTTTCTTCCCGGCGTCGAACCCGCGACTGCCGGCACCGACGGTCTCGGCCGCACGGACGGACTGCGAGTCGATGATCGCCGCGGTCGGGTCCGGGTCGCGGCCCTCGGCAGCGCGCACCAGGTCCCGTAGATCGTTGTGGACGGCGAGCACATCCCCGGACACCCACCAGCGGGTGAACGCCGCGTGCACGGTCCGCCAGGGCGGGAAGTCCGCAGGCAGATTGCGCCACTTGCAGCCGTTGTCGTCCACATAGAAGATCGCGTCGATCACCTGCCGCCTGCAGTACTCCTCCGGGCGGCCCCCACCGCCGTCGAGCCACACCGGCCACGGCAGCAGCGGTCCGAGGATCGCCCACTGCTCGTCGGTCAGATCGGACGTGTAACGGCGTTGGCGCACAGCATGTTTCCTGCCGTGACCGAACCGGCAGGCGACACACCCGCAACCGTTATCGGCGATTTCGCTGCCAACCTCGGCAGCGGTGGAGTACAACGACATACGGGACCTTTTGAGGCAAACGGTGATTCGTAGCCATCCGTTGCTACCAGAAGGTCCCACCCATTCCGCCCCGACACGCGGGCCCCCAGCACACACACCGCAAGCCCCCTACGCGCCAGCGATCAGTTTGTACACAGGCACTAAGGGGGATATGAACTCTCGGATCACTCGGTGTAGAAATGACGGTAGGCGTCGATGTCGACATCGGTGGCTCGGTGCAGAATCCGTGGCAGATCGGGATCGGCAGCAGCGTGACGGATCACAGATGCGGCATAGTCGTGGTCCTGGGCACTCCACACGAACTCCGTGGTCTGACGCCGGCCCAGGTCTGCGACGAGATCGACGACCCCAGCCAGGTCGTCGACAGGTGCGACGGCGGGGAGAACGAGCCGGACACCGTAGTTCTGGACGAACTCCAGATCGCCGCTGCCGGGTCGGTAATAGACGTCGATTTCGTAAGGTGTCGCGGGGCACATGCGAATACCCATGAGGTACTTCCCCCCGTTCTCAGGTGAAAGCGATGACCGAAAGCATTTGCGGCCGTGGCATTTCTCGTCCCGCAGACCGCGTCCCGACTACCGGTGGTCAGTGAGGACCAGCCTCACGTTGACCAAGTGCGCCCTCAACAGCGTTGGACCCGAGCAATACTGACAAACAGACGCCCGCGGGTGCCGATGACGTGCGAGCCGATGCGGCGGAGGCACGGGCAACGCCGGGAATGCCACCGTACCGGGGTGTGCGCGACGCGGAGACGGGTCGCGATCAATATTTCGGCGCATGACTCTGTCGGCCCGAGACCGTCTCCGCGATGTTCGCGCACCGATGATGACGTTCCGCGGCGAAGTGGAAAGTCACCGGGAAGGAAGGAGTGCGACGGTCCCGGGCCGGCCGGGGGTGTTTTGCTGTGGCGCACCCGCAGTCGCGCCGGTGTCGGAGGCCGTGAGGGTTCCGCGAACGGCCGGAGTACTCCGGCGTGGATCCCTGCGGAGGATGGCAGTCGGCGCGGAGCGGAACCCCCAGTGCGGGACGGTGCGCACGGCAGGTGAAGGGGTGGACCCGCAGAGCGGATCTGACGTTACAGTTGCGTGGTTCCCGGTGGCAGCGGTTGTCCCGTAGGCGCGGTGCGGGGGCGGGCGATCGCAGCGAGACCCGTGCCGCTGCCGGTCAGGGCGTAATAGCGGTGATCGATGGCGATCACGTCACCGCGTGCCAGCGGACGGTTGCCGCGATCGACGTAGCTGGCGAGGCGATGATCAGCGGCTCGGTCGGTGGGATCGGGCGCGACACCGAACGTCTCGATGATCTGCTCTGCGATGTCCAGGTCGGACATGCTGTTGGGGACATCGTGCTGGTAATAGGAGTAGACCTCGGCAACCTGGTCGGTGTCGGCGGAATAACCGTCGGTCACTGCCGACTGAGGTTCACCCCGGGGAGTGGACACCGAGTTAGCGGGATGGTTGTTCCTGCTGGTTAGGATGTCTGCTGTGCCTCCTCGTAAGCGTCGGTCGTTCACGGCCGAGTACAAGGTCGAGGCTGCGCATCGTGTGATCGATTCCGGTCGCACGGTTGCTGAGGTTGCTCGTGAGCTGGGTATTCACGAGAGTTTGCTGGGGACGTGGGTCAAAGACGAGCGGCGCAGGATCGCCGCCGCCGAGTCTCATGGTGAGAAGCCTTTGGATGCCGCGGAGCGAGCCGAGTTGCAGCGGTTGCGGAGGCAGGTCGCTGAGCAGGACAAAGACATCGCCTTCCTGAAAAAAGCGTCGGCGTACTTTGCCGCGATGCAGACGAACCGGCCCGGTTCGCTCTGATGGCCGAGTACGCCGGCCCCGACACTGTCACCGGCATCGCTGGTATCGATCGGCCTGCCGGGCAACGGTTTTCGATTCGCCGTATGGCGGGGCTCCTGCAAGTATCCAAATCGGGCTACTACGCGTATGTGAAGCGCGGGGCGGCAACGGTTCTCACCGACCGGCAGCAGCGGCGCGTGGATTTGGGAACGAAGATCGCCGCGGTGCATCGCGCATCGCACGGCACGTACGGATCGCCGCGGATCACCGGTGAGTTACGCGATCGGGGCGTACAGGTGTCGGCGAAGACCGTCGCCAGGATTATGGCGCAGGCCGGGCTCGAAGGTATCAGTCCCCGCACGTTCAAGATGAAAACCACCATCACCGATCCGGCGGCGTCGTTCCCGCCCGACCTGGTCGGCCGGCGCTTCGACCGGGGTCGGCCCGACGCTGTCTGGACGACCGACATCACGTATCTCACCTGCGGTGAAGGCGACATGTTCCTCTGCGCGATCCGTGACGGACACACCCGCAAAGTGCTCGGCTACAGTCTGGCCGACCATATCGGCGCCGGCATGGTCACCGACGCCATCGACGCTGCGGTCACGCTGCGCGGCGGCCGGGTCCAGGGCACAATCCTGCACTCGGATCGCGGCGGGGAGTTCACCGCACATTCCACCGCTGTGGCCTGCCGGCGGCACGGGTTGCTCCGATCGATGGGCGCGACCGGAATATGCTGGGACAACAGCCCTTCCGAATCACTGTGGTCAAGTTTCAAACACGAGCACTACTACCGGCACACCTACACTACGAAGTCCGAACTCGTTGTCTCAGTTGACAAGTGGATGAACTTCTACAACACTGACCGGCGGCATTCCGCGATCGGGAACCAAAGCCCCGACAGCTACGAGCGTTCACTTCGAACCACTGCCGCCTGAAATCTGTAAGCCCCTGTCCACCATTCGGGGTGAACCTCAGACGGCGAGGTGTTGTGGTAGAGGTTCGTCACCACGGCATAGCGCGCCGACCGGGACGGAATCAGTAACGGGGCCGGCACAGCGGACCGATCTTCGGCGTGTTCGGGCATGGCCGTCGCTCCTAACGGGATAAGGATGGGGTGGCTGCCGCCCGCCTCGGCGGCGGTGGCGGCACGCTTTCCATAACATCCCGAAAGTGTTGGCATGTCCAGGGATTCGGCCACCACGGCAAGTGGTCCCACAACCCGTGGCGGTGAAGTCGCCGCGCAAGCATCGATCTCGAGGTCGAGCCCACCTTCCACGGCACCGACGCTCCGTCTCCCTGGCGGGTAAGCAACGGTCCCCTGTATCATTTCGGGCCCGCAACTCGATCGGGTAATCAAAGATATTGTGGCACAACCGGTTTACGGCCGGAGATCAGCTAAATGAGCAGGGAGAGCAGTACTGTGACCAATTCGGTGACGAAGGAGCGAGGACCGGGACAATAACGGTCAGCATCTCGCACGCCAGGGCAGGCGCCGACTTATGTCCCGGGAGCCGGCACATCGTCAGGGTGGGACCCGGATCGTTGGAGAAGGGCGCGGCACAGGCGTGCCCAGCATCTGGACGCGCGCGCAGCGTGCACCTCGGCGATCCGATGGGCGTGAGCAAGGGCCTGTTGAACGTCATGACCGGTCACGGCATCGGCAGCGGCGCCGAGGGCATCCGGCCACCGATCGAACATGGGAGCATGCGTGACGGTCATCCGACCTACTCCTTATTGTGTTGCAGCGGAACGGGTTACGTAGCGGGCAGTAAATACGCCTCGCCGCAGGGCCGGTGTTCCTGTTCCGGTCGTGGGTCGCGATGGTCGAAGCGGTCGGCGTCCCAGTCCTGGACAGCCTGGTAGCAGGCGCCGCACCAGGGATAGGCACAACCGTCCTCGCGGACGTCCACGCTGTGCTGGTGGGTCCTGTAGCTGCATCGGCAGTCGTGGTCGGCGTAGCATTCGCGGTCGCCACCATCGGGATGGTGGCGGTCCCATTCGTGCCGCGAAAGGTTCTCGTCATCGAGGACGGGATAGTTTTCCAGGGCAGTGATCACCGCGTCGAGTGCACGCAGCGCGCCGGCATCGTCGGCGCGGACTACGAGAGTGCGGAGGGTTCCTCCGGGCCACAGGTCGTATCGATGGCGGGCTCCGAATGCGGAGGCAGCGTCGATGCGGGATTCGGCCACGGCGAAGTTCGATTCCGCAGTGGGGGTGTCGCCTCGGTCGTCGACGGTCAGCGGCGTGGTGAGCTCGAACCACTCCTGTGAGGTGGCGCGGCTAGTCATCGGACTGCTGTCGCACTCGGCGGCGTATGCACGCAACGTGGAGGCCAATGGCATTGCCTCGGCGACCCGGCGCGCGCGGCGTGTTCTGGCTCCGGTCATCGCACGGGCTCCTTCCCGGAAACGTTCAGATCACAGCACATCGAATGGGTCGGTTTGAACCAGAATGAGGTGACGGCCGCTGTCCCAGGCGACGAAGATCTGGGTCCCCCAGGAATGAGGTGCGACGGCGGTGACGGTGCCCTCCTCCCCGATCTCCAGGGGCGCGGGATCGTGCATAGCGCCGGTGATCCGGACCCGGTCACCACTGTTCGGTATCTGTGTCATAAGGGGTACCGCCTTTGTGTGTGCCATGGATCCGCCGCGAGGTCCGGAACCAGCGGTGGGAGAAAGTGACGACTTGCCACGGCCGGTGGCTAGTAGCCGAAGTGAGGCAGCTGACCGAAGGCATCGATGAGGTACGCCTCCAGCTCGGGGAGATCCACCACGACGAAGACCGCGTAACCGCCCAGTTCCGTATTGGCGGTTACGGAGACCTGGCCGCGCAGCGGAGCGGGGCAGTGCCCTGCCTGCCAGGATTCGAACGAGACGCCGGCGCCGGCGAGCATCGCCCATGCTTTCGGGCAATACAGCCGCAGGATCTCCGGCCATACCCGCTCGGGGACATCGACCCAGCCGTTGGTCACACACGCCACGACCGCTGCCGTGGATGCGCGGCCGGTCAACAGATATTCCCAGTTCGGGTCGAACTGCTCGGTCGGGCGTTGCCGTTTGTACCGGCCGGTCGCCGGCGGCAACACGGTGCCCGCCTCCGGTTCGGCCGTACGGTACAGATCCGGCGACACCGCCATGAACTCGATCGCCATGATGGATGTCCTGTCCTCGGCATTGTCCTGCAGGGAGATGCCTTGTCGTACAGTGTGATTCCCGCTCGCGGCGTTCCGCGGCCCGCAGCGCCCGACCGCTGCGACCTGGTTGCGGCCCGGGGCGCGGTAGTCGTCGGGGTCGGGTTCGGGCGTTGTGGTCACCGGTGGCGCGTACGACTGGATCGGACCACGTGAGTCCGTTGTGGGGGCCGCTGCCCAGTCGGCTCAACGCGTTCACTGATTGCGTTGGTGTGCAACGGCAATTCACGTTGCCGGATGGGTGTCCGGCTGCATGACGGGATGCGGTCGTGGTGGGCTGGGTCAGGTGTCGGTCGAGGTGATGGGCCGTTCGACCACCAGATTGAGATAGCCCCATCGGTCCAGGCCATGATCGGTCACTACGCGCCATCCGTGTCGTTCGAGTACATCGACGGGATCCTCTCCGATCGGAGAGAGCGGACTGGTGTGGACGGTGTAGGCGGCGACGAGCGTGCGGTCTGTGCCTTGGACGGTGACGGCGATGTCGGCGCCGGGTCGAGACGGCGCCCCGGCGAGTTCCTCGGCGAGCTCGGGGTCGGCGAGGTCTTCGCTGGTTGCCCAGATACTGTCGTCGGTGACACAGCGCGCCAACAGTATCGCGTCGTCGGGGATCCGTGGTGTGGTGACGTAGCGCCTGGTTTCGTGCAGGGTCTCGATGAGCAGATCCACGACGGCCGCGGGCATCGTGGGTTCGCCGAAGTCGCCGGCCAGGACGATCTGGCCGTCGTGGAGCACGACGGCGTGGCCGTCGGCGTACCGGGATCGGCCCCTGACGGACAGTCGGCCGTGCGAGTCGCGATCGGTGGTGATGCGGGACATGATCTCTCCAGACATGTTGAAACTCCCGGCCGGGGTGCTTCGGTGGTGCACTGACGGAAGGAGGGCGGATTCAGTGTGATCGCTGGTGCGCGGAGCGCATCATGCGGTGGATCTCGTTGTGTGGCAGTCCGATGTCGGAAGCTGCGGCCGCGAGGTCGTCGAGAAGTTCTGGTTCGCGCGCTCGCGATACGCGCGGGATGCCGCCAAGAACAGGGCCTGGTCGCGATGGCCGGGCTGGGCGCGCCGCACGGATCGTCGGCAGACAGAAGACGGCCTCCCTTCTCCCCCAGGTTCTCGCCAGCCAGGTTCTCGCCAGCCGTGTACGCCCGGGTACCGACTCCAGCCGGATCGCGCGGCGCCGGTTTCGACGAGTTCGATCGGTCGGGCAGCTCGATCACCGACGACGACCGGCGATGAGATCGGCTCACCGGGCGGTGGTCGACGACAGCATGGACTCGTCCGCGAGGTTCCCCAGGGGCGAGCTGCCGACGGTATCCGGGTTCTGGCGCTGTGCCGTCACGGTCGATTCGGTCCGGATGCCGGCCGTTCGAATGCGGCCTCGAGTGTTTGTCGGGTCTGCGGGTCCGAGCCGATCGCTCGACCTGTTCTCAGCGACTCGAAGGCGGCTGCGACGGCCGCACGCAGATTCGAATCGAAACCTGCGGCAACGAATGCACCTGCTTCGTAGACACCGACCATCCAGCCGACGCTGCTGAGTTCTGCGCGCGGGTCGTTCGCCCGGACCAGCGAACCGTCCCATCTGTTCGTCGCAAGCATAATTCGAGCATCACCGACTTCCACGTACAGGGCTGTGCATCCGCCGCCGGTTTCGGTGACTTCGGCATCACGTCCCACGGTCGCGAGATAGGCAATCTCGGACGCATACATCTTTGTCAGCGGTGCGCGCCGACGGGATACACGAAGAAATACCAAGATAAGCAGAATGATGACAGTTGTCGCGACAATACCGATAATTGTGAGGGCCATGTGAATTTGAGCCCGCCTTCCTGATAGTTGGCGTTGCGCCGCGATAAGGTCAGCGCACGTGCTTGCATCGCTGCGGCACGGCGCGGAATTTCGCACTGCATCACAGAGTTGTTCGCCGCAGTATCGCGCAGCGCAGCAGAGACGCATGGACACCGCCGATGGCACAGTGAATCCGAGGCAGATCGACGTATTCGCGAAGTGTGTCGATAGTGGCCGATGTCGAGGGCAGATCCGGTCGAGACGGCGATCGGGAGACACGTCAGATGCGTATGGCGACCTGTGGACCGTGGTCGTCCTCGGTGGCGTACGCTTCGGCGACGCGCTGGAGGGCATCGATCTGACTACTGCTCAAGACGTCGAGCTGGTCGCCTGCGGTGCCGAAAAGTTCGACACCAGCGCGGGCGGCGGCAACGAGTTCTCCCAGTGACACCACCGATACCCGGTCACTGGGCTCGGCCGATGGAGCACCCGGCTGCATCCGCGGTGAGTCGCGGAGCGCGGTGAGTCGCGTGTCGGCCTGTTGGTCCTGGTCGTGGAGCCATCGCAGGATGGAATCGAGTACGGTGCGAAGGGGCGCGTTGGTGGTGTAGCCCTGATCGTCGCGAGGGCCGTTGAATTCCCGGTCGTAGTCCACGCCGGAGAAGGTGACGGTTACGTCGCCTCGGGGTGTGGGGACGTCCCTGCTGAAATAGCCGTAAGGACCATTGTCGTCACTGGCATCATGGAAGTGGATATCGGTCGACACCAGCCCGGCGTCATGAAGAATATGCAGAATGGTGTCCATGTCGTACGCATCGTTGATGCGATACCGATCTTCGACGGTGATATCGGCACCGTGATACATTGACAGGGGCGTGAGGATTCTCTGTATTCGCTCATCGAGAAGGTCGGGATGAATCATCGAGCTGTCACCTTCAGAGAATGCGGGCGAAGTGGCGATAGAGTCGTTGGGCCCGGGTCGAGATGCCGTTCAGCATTGGACCGAGCGGGCGAGCTGGTAGAGTGCTCGCCCAGCCGTACAGCGCGGTGGCAAGGGCGCGTGCTGCGGCCGGGGTCAGATCGATTCCGGCCGTGGGATCCTCGGGATTTCCAACCAGCAGCAGTAGTGCACTCTCGTCGATATCTGTCAACTCGAGATAGAACCCGTCCTCGTCGACGAGTCGGTCGCACCCATTGATCTGGACGACGCCCACTGTTACATCCGTTCTGGTCTCAGGATTGGCAGGCAGGTGCCGGGACACGCGGTGAGGATCCGTTTCCCAGCATCAACGCTGTACCGGTTCCACCGTTGCCGCGAACGCGTGCTCCGCGGTCGGGTGGGTCACCACGTGATAGGCCAATGCCACGTAGGGTAAGTGGTGCGTCCGTGTGGTTTGGTTGTGCTGTTTGATTTTTCGGGTGCTTGTGGTGGGGGTGTGGCAGTGTCTCGGGGGTGACGGACGTGGTGGTGGCGACGCCGGACATGGTGTCGCTGGGTGTGCTGGCAGGGGTTGTGGACCGGGCTCGGGTGGAGGATGCGGTCATGGTGTGCGGGGCGCGTGCGCAGCGGTCGGGCGGGAAGTTGCCTCCGCATGTGGTGGCGTATCTGACGATGGCGTTGTGCCTGTTCGGCGGCGATTCCTATGAGGAGGTCGCGGTGAAGGTGACCGGGGCGCTGACCCGGTGGGGTTGCTGGGATGCGGGCTGGTCGCCGCCGACGGCATCGGGGATCACCCAGGCGCGTAAACGGTTGGGGCCCAAGGTTCTCGAGCGGGTGTTCGAGTCGGTTGCCGCACCGGTGGCGACTCCGGCGACGCGGGGGGCGTGGCTGGCGGGGCGCCGGCTGGTGGCCATCGACGGTTTCGATGTGGACGTGGCTGACACCGAATCGAATGTGGCCGAATTCGGGTATCACGGGTCCGGGGACAACCGCTCGACCTATCCGAAAGCGCGGGTGGTCGCGTTGAGCGAGTGCGGTACGCATGTTTTTCTGGCCGCGGAGGTTACCGCGATCACTGTCGGGGAACGTGCCGCGGCTGCCCGGTTGTATCCGCGGCTGCTCGGTGACGAGATCTTGTGCGCGGACCGGGGTTTCTACTCCTTCGATGCGTGGGCGGCCGCGAAAGCCGGTGGGGCCGAACTGGTGTGGCGAGCACCGACCAATCTGCGCCTGCCGGTGGTGCGGGTACATGCGGACGGCACCTACGTGTCGGTACTCATCGATCCTGCCGTGCAGTCGAAACGGCGGCGTGCAGCGATCCTGGCCGCCGCGGCCGCGGGCGAGGACCTCGACGAAGCCGAGGACGCGCACCTGGTGCGCGTCGTGGAATACGATGTGCCCGACCGTAATCCCGACGGTGAGCTGATCGTGCTGCTGACCACCCTCACCGATCCCGCGGCCGTGCGCGCCGACCAGATCGCCGGCGCCTACCACGAGCGCTGGGAACACGAAACCGCGAACGACCAGCTGAAAACCCACCTCCGCGGCCCCGGCGCCGTACTCCGGTCGAAGTCGCCGGAATTGGTCCATCAGGAGATCTGGGCGTGGCTGACCGTCCACTACGCCATCGCCGCGGTCATGGCCCGCGCCGCCGAAGCCGCCGACCTGGACCCCGACCGAATATCGTTCATCCACGCACTCAACATCATCCGCCGCACCGCCACCGGCACGGCGGCTTTTCCCCCCTCACCGCTGGACCGACCCCGACGTGACCGCCTCGGTCGCCACTGAGATCACTACCCGGCTCAACCCACCCCGGCGCCACCGCAGCTACCCACGCAAGATCAAACGCGGACGTCACAACGCCTACCTGATAAAACGCAAGTGCGACAAAGGAATCCGACACACCGGCCCGGCCACCATCAACCTGCGACGCCTACCCGCCGCATGACAAACCACACGGACGCACCACTTACCCTACGTGGCATTGCGTGATAGGCCGCCGGATGGGCAGCAATATTCGACAGATAGCGGTGGTGGTCGCTGAAACAGTCGATGGCATGCACGATTTCGGGACTTTCTCTCGGAACAACTGCCCCGGCCGGTCGGGGCCGGACTCGATCACCGGCAGGTGGGGCTCGGTCACGGCACGGTGGTGGAAACGGTGTTCGTCACCGCAGCACACAGGCCACGAAGCAGCGGGTTTCCGGAGAGCCGGAGCGGGGCGTCGATCGGTCAGTACGCGGGCAGGCCCAGCAACGGTTGGGTGCCGGTGTAGCGGCGGTCCCACGGCCACAATCCGTAGCGATCCGGGTGGGCCAGTTGCACGGCGGCGATGTCCGGGCCGAAGACCGCTTCGGCGACGAGCAGTCGCGCGGTGGGGTCGACCACGGTGAGCGACTCGTACACGATGCCCGAGATCGTGATCCGTGCCCCCGGGGTCGTCGCGGTGGCGGGGAGCCGGGCGGCATGGTCGAGGACGGCCGCTGCCCGCGGATGCCGGAGGCCGGTGACGACGAGTTCGGGACGATCGCGGCGGGTCAGCCCGACGGTGTAGGCACAGCCGGCGGTTTCCGGGTCACCGGTGACGCCTTGGATGAAGTAGTCGTGATCGGAGAGGATGGCGTGGAGCCCGTCGAGATAATCGTCGAAATTGTGATCGGGATGGTCGCAGAGCCAGCACATACGAGCGGCTTCCTGATCGGCGCCACCGGGAGGTGGCGCGAGCGGGACACCACCGGGTCACACCTGCGTGGTGCCTTCGGGCAGCAGCGATTCCGGCACCGCGATGCGTGGGACGGCCGATCGGCGCGATACCGGTGCCGGCGAGGGCGTGGCGTTGATGTCGTGTCAGACGTCGAGGACGGCCGACGACCGGTACGTCCGCGGGATGTCCACCGGGCGTAGCGGCAGTGGCGTGGACGGTCGCCGCGGCCTGCCTGCAACCGGCCGATCAGATCCGCGAACTTACGCATCCGGCCCGACCGGAACCGTTGCGCGAGCGCAGTCCGACCTGAAACGACGTGCCCTGCAATCGATCCGGAGCGAGATACCTCGCTGCCATCACCGACCGCTCGGCCGCGGCATCGGCGGCCGCCTGGTCGGCGGTGGTCCGTAGCCCACCGCGCAACGCCGCCACAGCGTCGGCGATGGCGGCGTCGACGGCGGCAACATAGTCATCATCGACGAGATCGCCGGGGGCCTGCCATAGCGTCTCACCTGACGAGCACCCGGACATACGGATCGGCGCAGACCATGGTCGACTACCCGGCCGGGTGTGCCCCAGAGCCGTTGGGGCACAACGTATCGGCGGTCAGCGGCGGCACCGCGAAGCCAACCAGCAGCGTTACGATGCCCGCGACCAGGACCATGATCCCGGCGAACCCGAGCAGACGAGCGACCGCCGACAGCAACGCGCCATTCACGAAGCGACGGTTGACGTAATCGGTGACCACGGACACGGCGATCAGTACTGTCGCGGTCAGCAATTGCGCCCACCAAGCATGTACTGAATATTGTTCATACGCTGCTTCTTTCAGTGCAGGTACGCCGATCCAAAGGCCGACGGCCGGGCAACCGGACGGCAATGTGGCACCGGTGTGGCCCGGCATCGGCCGCGGGTTGCGCTGGCAGGTCGTCAGTCACCGCGTCCGCCAGCGCTCCAGGCACGCTTGCGGACGGTGGGCCGACCCGTGTCGTGCGAGCCGGCCGCGATGGCGCTGTTGATGATGTCGTTGCCGAGGGCGTCTGCGATCACGGTGAGATCGGGGCGGGACTTGGCGTGACCATCAGCGGCGGTGACTGATCCAGAACGGTCATGGCTGTCCTTATATGGTCGCGGGAGCGAGAAGTTTGTCGAGACATTGGGTTCCGGCGGGAAGCCGGAACACCTGGCGCGGCCGGACGGTTACAGGATTTCGAACGGGTCGTCTTCGAGCAGGATGAGCCCGCGGCCACTGTCCCAGTTGACGAAAATCTGGGTTCGCTCGTACGCGAGTTCGTTGATCCCGGTGACGGTGCCGGTCTCACCGATGTCGAGCGGATCGGGATCGCCGGGCATGACACCGGTCATGCGGACCCGGTCACCGGCTTTCGGAAGTCGTGCCAACTGGATACGCCTTTCTCGAGTGGGTGCGCACCGATCGTGTTGCTGATCGCGGGGGTGTGGGCGGTGGGACATCGCCGACCCGAACGCCGCCGTGATGCTCGGCGAGTCGTGATCGCACTGTCCTGGCTGTGGCCCCCACCGGCGAATCCCCGGACCGGCGAGCCCGAAAAGCGGTGAGAGGTTTGGCGCGCGGCCCTGGGTCCCTTGTTGGCACCTGGATGAGAAGGTCGCATCATGACAGAGTGGGCAGTGCCGCGCGCGGCGGGCCCGGCGCTGGAAATGGCGGCCACAGCGTGGTGACGGCGCGGGTCGGCGTGGTCCTCGGATCCGGGCAACCGGTACAGATCGTGGCGTCTGCCAGCGTACGAGCCGATGCGGGAGACGTCGTACTCGAATGTATCCGGGGCCGGGTGTCGTTGACCGGCCGGCCCCAGTCCGTGCGCATCGATGTCCGTCCGGACAGCCGTCAGCGCGGCTCGATCGTCGGCGAAGGCGTGCGTGGCAGGCTGTCAGGCCGCTGGCCGCCGTGTGTCGTGGCAGTGCTCGGCCCGGTTGCTGCCGGATGGTGGTGGCCGCTCGGTGGTGGTTGTCGATCCAGGTGAGCGACGCGGGCGGCTTCGGCTGTGACCGGTCCGAGCTGGGTTGCTTCTGCTGCTGTGACCCAGCGTGATTCGCAATGCTCGGTACTGAGGGTTGCTGGGATGGTGGCGTCCACGCTGTAGAGCAGCAGAAGCAGTTCCGATGTGTCGGGAAAACGGACGCCGGGAAGACGCATGGCGGCGAGGATGCCGCCGATCCTGATATCGGTGACACCGGGCAGCTCCTCGAGGATCTCGCGCCGGAGGGCTTGGGTGATGGCTTCGCCGCCTGTAGCGATCCGGCCGCCGATGAGATCCCAGGAGCCGCCGTGCGTGTGTTTCGCCACCAACAGCCGTTGTTGCTGGGTGATCACGGCTTTCACTCCGACCTGGAACCGTTGGTGTTCGTCGGGCTGATTGTTTCCGGGCTGGTCCCGGTTGTGTTGAAGGTGCTCGTCGAGGCTCATGTTTTCCTCCTTGTACCCAAACGCGCCAGCGTTCGCGGTGCAGGTATGTGCTGTACGGCTACGAATGTACGAATGTACGAATGTGGGGTACCGCGGTCTGCACGGGTTCGTCGAGGAGGCAGAGACCGACACTCCACATCACAAGAGGCTCTTTCCGTGCGGAAGAAACCTGTCCCGGCCGTGGCCGGGGCCGGCAGTAGCGAGGCGACGGGGCTGGGCTGCGATGTCAGGCGGCGTGCGCGTACCCGGCCGTGGTGTCGTAGCCCGTGGTGTCGTAGCGGTCGATGTCTTTGCCGGTGATGGCTTCGGCGAGGGCGCAGATCAGCACTTCGGAGGCGCAGGGGGTGACGGCGTTGCCGTACTGGCGGACCTTGTCGCGTTTGGTGCCGTGCACGATGTAGTTCTGGTCGAACGCCATCGCGGCACCGATTTCGTGGGGTTCGAGCATCCGGAACCGGACGTCGTCGATGTCCGGTTCGTGGATGTCACTGGTGAGGGCGTAGGTGTCGCGACTGGTGAGCGCGCCCATCGGCACGGTCACCGGGCGTGGGAGGCTTCTGCTGAAGTAGGGCAGCAACATCGACTCCCACACGTGTGCGGGCAGTCCGGGCGGGGTGACCAGCCCGTGGTGGTTGCCGCTGGCGGTGACGGTCGCGAGCGCGTGGTTGACCGGGCGGGCGTCGGAGGCGCCGCCGCGAAGTTCTGCGATGAACGGTACGAACGCCACTGCGGTTTCGGCGCGGGTGGTCTGTGTGCGCAGCGGCAGCGTCGCGGGCACGGCCTCTTTGCCGTCGCGGCCTTCGGCGGGCACCAGCAGTGTCGGCGGGACCACGAGGCCGTGGTTGGAGCCGTCGGCCACGATCGTGGCCATCTGCTGGTGCAGTCCGATGGTGCGGGGGCGGTCCGAGCGCAGCAGCGCCAGAAAAGGTCCCGGGATCGCGATGCCGTCGTTTTCGCGGGTGGTGCGGCAGCCCATCGGCGTGGTGACCGGGGTGGGGTCGTCACGCCAGGTGCCGCCGGCGGGCACCATCATCGGTGTCGTGGTCGCATACCTGCGCAGCCCGATCCGGATGCGGTCCATGGTTTTCTCCGCCAGCGGCCGGGTCCGGTCCCCGATTCGGGTGCCGGGCATGGTCCAGTCGATCGCGGCCGCCGCGGGCATCGCGGGCGGTTCGACGATCGCGTTGCGGCAGGATACGCGTGGGCACCGGTACACGTACTGGGCCCGGTATCGGCCCATGTCGGCGTCGGCGTTTTTGAACACCTGGATCGCGGGCACCCATTGGTCGCAATGCTGGCAGAACGCTTGGGGCCGTAACCATTTGTCCCAGTCCGGTTCCCGCTGCAACGCCTGATCCCAGTAGACGAGGTACAACCGGTCGCGGGATTGCGGGGCCAGCGCCACACTGCGCGGCTGGGCATGCATCGAGTTCAACGCGATGGTCCTCGTCTGGTAGCCCAGAACACGGATCTCGCGCAGCCAGCGGCTCCACTGGTCCCAGGCCCGCACCTCTACCACGTTCTCGACCACCCCCGCACGGACACGGCGGCCGCGGGCGATCGCACCCCGCAGATATTGCGGAACCTCCTCCATCAACGCGCGGGATCGTTCGGCGGCCTCGTCGTGCGGGACCAGTTCGTCGAACAGGTCGCCTTGCAGGGTGGCGTCGTAGTCACGGCGTTTGCCGCGGGCGCTGCTCCACTGCGGGCATTCCGGGGAGGCCCAGAAGATGTCGGCTACCGGCCATTTCTCCACCGGCGCGGTCCGGATGTCCCCGAGATAGTGATCGACGTCCGGGAAATTGGCGGAGTGACTGGAAATCGCTGTCTCCCAGTGGTTCGCAGCGTGGGTGACCCGGACACCGGGCACAGCGTGCGCGCCCTGGCTGGAGCCACCGGCGCCACAGAACCAGTCCATCAACGTCAGCATTACTGTTGTGTCCCTTCGGATTACACGCAGCAAGACGCGCAGGACCGCAACCGGCAGGGGCAGGAGCGGTCGGTGGGGCGCGCCCCTGCCGGCGGGCAGCCGGGCAGGCCCGGCACGCGCCGGTGCGCGGGTGAGCAGGAAGTCGAATCGGTCGTGCGCCCGCGGCCCCGTGACCCCTATGAGGGGCACGACCGCTGTCAGAACTCGGTGGCGGTGCCCGCAGGAGTCAGCGAACGTGCGGCGGGGTGCCGGAGGCGGCGATCAGGTGTTCCTGGTTCGCGGTGATGTCCGGGACCGTGAAGACGGCGTAGCCGCCGCTGGATGCCGGTCGCACGGTGTCCGCGTCGGGCTCGGCGCTGCGGTACACATCGGGCGGGATCGGCGTGAACTCGATGGTCGGCAATAGAACTCGCCTGATCGAATACGAAGTCGGGCAGAGCAATTCAGGAGTTCGGTGCCGCGATGCTGTGGCGCGTCGGCGCAGGTGTGGCGGGCGCGTTCAGGCGTGTGTGGGTGGGCCGGGATTGGGTGCGTCCGCGCCGGTGTGTGTTGGTGTTCGTGTGTCGATGGCGGCAGTGACGTGGTCGATGAACGTGATGGCAGCGGCGCGGATGCTCGCCGCGTCGGTAGCGGTGTCGACAACGTCCCGGAATGCGCGCAGTTGGCGCAGCAGGCGGGCGCCCTCGGCATCGCCGACGATCAGGGTGCCGTCGGTGCCGGCGATGCCGGTGTCGATCAACCGACCGGCAGGGCCGGTGGCGTAGACCAGTTCGAGGATGGTCCGCGTCGACACCTCGATCAGCGCGATATCGCCGGTGATCAGCAGAGAATCGATACCGATCCCTTGCGCGTCGGCGACGATCTGGCGGGCATCGGATTCGGTGTCGGCAAAGACGTGCAGACAGACCACCGCCGTCACATCGAACGCGTAATCGTTCACATCCTGACCTTCCATATTCCCCGGCGAAGTCGCCGTCGGTCGTGGATCATCGGGGTTCCGGTTCGGGATCGCACGTGAGGCAGCAGCGAGAGTGGTTGTCGATCTCGATTGCGAGACAATGGGTCCGTGATCAGGGCAGGCCGTGGTCGTGGCGGTACGGGTTACTGGCGTACTGGTGGCCGGGTGTGCCGTCGGCGCCGCGTTTGATGTCGGTGAGAGCCGCCCGGTAACCGGCTTCCCACGCGGCATGCTCGCTGCCGTGCCCGACCTCGGCGGCGAGTGCGTGATAGCGAGCGTTCGAGGCGGTCTTGATGCACTCTCGACACTGGCCTTGCGGGCGGCCTTTGCGGAGGTAGTACTGGTCCCACGGTTTTTCGACCCCGCAGCCCAGGCAGATCTTGGTCTCGGTGGTCACCGGTCACACTCACGGCCGGCGGCGTTTCGCGTGATACCGGCGACCAGTACGTGCTCGCAATCCCAATGCTCGCGTCGCGCCTGGCCGAGTTCTCTTATGTCGCAATGCGACCAGGTCGAGCACCCGGATTCGTAGCCATAGCATCCGTCGACCACGATGACCGCACCGCGGAAACCAGCCGATCCACCCGTCGGTGTCCGAGGCAGGCGCGGATGGATCGCGCTGGCCTCGGTGTCGTAGCTGCCGAGCGCATCGATCGGACAGTCGACGATCGTCCACTGGTCACCGCCGGTCACGGGATCGATGGCCCGGACGGCGACCCGGACACGCTCACCGTTGAGGGTGGACTCGATTGTCGCGATACCGGAACTCTTCGCGTCGTCGATGTCGTCGTAGACGTAGGTGTCATCCCATCCGGGGTCGTGGTACCGGTCGTGCGAGATCCGCAAGGTGAGGTCGCCGTTGTCGGCGTGCTGCTTGATCCGCAGGAACCAGCTGTTCCACTGGGCCGTGATCCACTGCGTCGCTTCCCATTCCGCGAGCTCGTGCGGGTCGGTCTCGTGGTGCCATTGAAGCGGCGGCACGACGACAGGAGCGCTGAGATCGATAACCAGGTCACGAGGCTGCGGTCCGGGTGTGTTCACGGGAGACTCCTTGTGGAACAGTGAGTTCGGGCATGGCAGAAGCAGCCGGCTGCCTGGCGACTGGACCGGGCGGCCCGAGCACTGAGACCGGCGTGCACCCTCATGGGGCTCGGCCGGTTTGATGTGGGTGCTCTGGTCGTCCGCCCGGCTGAGGCAGCAGCGTGTCCTGGAAGTTTCGGCGCCGTAGCGGGTCCCACCCCGCCTTCAGGGCTGGGTGGTGGTGGCGCTTCGCAGCGCTGCGGCGGCTGCGGTGAGTCGGTGCGTTCGGGTGCGGTCGAGCGGGCTGCCGGGTGGCTGGGTGGACAGGTAGTGGTTGTATTCGTCTGCAGCTGTGGTCAATTCATGGACAGCGTCGAGGACGGCGCGTTGAGCGGGGGTCATGGGTGCTTCTTCCCGAGGGGAGGCTGTGCACTGGTTGCCGGCGGCAGCGACCCGGTCCGCGGTCGAGGAGGGTCATGCCGTGAGGCGGTGTGGTGTGTCCTGGGTGCTGGGCGTCGATATCGTTGTGGCGGGGAAGTTTTCGGCGTTCGGGGGTGATGTGCTGGGTGCCGGGGTGTGGGTGAGCAGGTGCAGGCGGTGGTGGAAGGCACGCCATCGGTTGATGACCGTGGCGGCGTGAGTTTCCAGGTCGGCGATGTCGGTGTGCTGGTCGGCCATCTGGGCCAGCCGGGTACAGCCGTCCCAGAGGTCGCGGCGGTAAGCGTCCTCGACGACCTGCGCGGCATAGGAGAAGAGGTTCGGCGGCCAGCCGAGGGTGTAGACCTCGGCGAGGTGACGCACGACCACGAGATGGTCGTAGGGTCGCGTGTGCGGGTCGCGAGGGTCGGCGAGTTGCCGTGCCCGAGCGGCGACGGTGACAGGGTCGGGTTGGCGGCCTTCATGGACGATCGCGCGGATGATCCCGAGGAGCAGTCTCGGTAGTTCGGTGTGGATGTCCTGGTCGTCGACCAGAGACAAGACGGCTGCCGCGGTGGCGGCATGGTGGTGCAGCAGCGCACCGATCAGGTTGTGCTCGGGGTCCACGCGAACTGCGTGCCGGGCCAGCGCGTGCTCGGCGATGGTCCGGGCGACCTCATCGATGGCGGCGGCCGCTGGAGTATCCGGTGGTGGTCGGCGGCGGGTCACGCGGGAACCTCCGTTCACCGGCTGGGGTGGCGTGTGGGTTGGTCAGGCAACCGCCGGCGTCGTGGCAGTGTCTTCGCGGTGGCCCAGGAAGGACCTCAGTTGCCGGAGGCCGGCGAGGAGGTCTTCTTCGAGTGCGATGATCTCGGCGAGGATGTCGTCTTTTATTCGTTGTCATCGAACGCGTCGACGATCGCGCCGACTGCGTCGGGGATGCTGGAATTCGGGATCGCGTCGTCCAGCCGATCCATCTCGCCGTCGGACAGTGGCCGACCGACCCAACTCTCGGCCTGTGCCCGGGTGATCAACTGCCGCGGGTACAGCGATTCCCACATCTCCGTGCCCATGGCGTGCCCGATCGACTTGGCGTCCTCCCACAGCCGGACCGCACGGGTTTTCAGGTCGATCACATCGTCGATTGCGAGGTCCATCGATGCACTCAAGGTTGCGGTGATCCGAGCATCGGCGAAGGCGCCGGCTGCTTCCAACTCGGCGATGAGGCGCGCGAACTGCACGGTGTCGTTGGTCCACATACAGTATCCTTCTGGTGTCATTACGGAGTTGAAAGAGCCGCGTGCGGCGGTACCCGGGGCCGGATGGAATGTTTGCGACGACGCTGGGTGGCGCCCGCACCGCGACTGGTGATGCAAGGCAGCGGACATCGCGGTGGCTGGTCACTTCTCGCAATCGGCGGAGAAGACGCCGACATCGTGGACTGCGATCAGCATCGGCACGCGGCCTGCATCGTTGAGCAGCCACGGCGCGACGGTGTCCAGATCGACCGACACTCGCAGCGCCCGCCGAGAGTGGTCGAGGTAGACGAAGACGAGCACACCGGCAATCTCGATCGCCGGGGTCCGTATCGGCACTTCAGCAGGAATGCAGAATTGCGGCGCGGTGAGCGCCCCGGCGCGTTGACGCCACTGGTCACCTTCCGCGCCAGGCGCCTGTAAGCGCGCCGGCTCGACGAGGGCGGGTCAGCCTTGTCCGGATGGACAGCAGACGCCGGAAACGAGGATGCAACGGTCTCCTCCAATCGCGGGAGGTGGGATGGGCTGTCCGGCCGGGCACCTTTAGCTCGAAGAGATCGGACCTGCGATCCAGCTCCGCTGGAACGCACTGTCGTGCAACCCGTTTGCTCGGACCGTGAGCTGGTGAACGGTTCAGAACAGTGGCCGTTGGCTGCGCAGGTCGTGTACCCACCGGCGTACGGTGGGCAGCAGCTTGTCGGGACCGTAGGTGAGGTAGGTGCCGTCGGCGGTGGAAGCGCCGAGGTGGTCGGCGTAACGCAGCCTGGTCAGCGAGTTGACCCGGCCGAGATGTACAGCCAGTCCGTGGTCGACGGCGACGCGAGCGAGTTCGGCCGCGGCGGGACCGAGCTTCCATCCGGTGGAGCCGCCGATGAACAGGACATCGAATGCCTCCCACAGGTCAGAGCTGTGATCGTGTTCCATGCCGTCCTGGGCGACATACGCAGCGGGCAAGCCGAGGTCACGGATGCGCGGCAACAGGTCCCGAGACAGGGCCCAGGTCGCGAGATGGTGACCCACCACGTCCGGCGCGGTTGCCCACAGGCACCGATCTGCCTGCGTGGCAAGGCTTTCCAACCAGCCAAGGTATCGGGAGTCACCGGGATATCGGCCGGTGTAGGCGGAATTGTCGGCCGCCCACAGAGCATCGTCCGGTACCGGATTGCCGGCGGCGGGGCTGAGCAGTGCGCCGAGTTCGCCGCGACGCATCGCGGCGCGGATCGATGCTGTCGACGGCGGCGACAAGTACAGCGGCGCTGACCAATCCACGCAGTTCCAGGGATTCGATACGCTCCGGTCATCAGTGGAAACCGCGAAGGTGGTGTCAGAGGTGTTGGCGGGCAAGGCATCCTGCCAAGGATGAGGAGGGATCGGTGGCGAACCCCGAGCGGGAGAGCCTGCATGTGGTGCAGTCGGGACGCCGCCGCTGAGCCATCCGGGACGTCCGCGATTGAGTACTGGTCCACTTCGGGGTCGTGATACTCGGCGACGTCTGTGCTCGCAGCCTTACGGCGGTTACCGGGTTCGGCTTCCTGGAGAGAACATGGGTAGCCGTCTTGCCGCGAGTTTCGCCACACCGACGATGTCCTCGGTGAAGTGCCGGTCGGTCTGGTCGTAGCTGTGCTCGTCAGCCGACATGCCGTGACGGGCGAAGGTCGGCGATCCTTGTCCTACCGACGTCACCGCCGGAGGTCTGTGCACCTGTTCCGGCCGCAGGCGAACCGTAACGGGTGGGTCCGGCGCCGCGATGAGGATCGAAATCGAGAGGTGACCCGCCGAGTGCTACCTGTCATCAGCGACTGAACCGCGCAGCACCCAGCTCGTATTCGCTGGTGTGACCTGCTGCCTGGACCAGAGTTACTGTCACGACTCGAGGTGGGCCATCGCCTCACGGGCTGCTTCGTAGGCGGCGATGAGGGTCTGCTGGCGGCGGAAGACGTCGGCGTGGGCGAGGATCCGGGCTTTCTCGAGTTCGACCACCTCTGAGGTTCCCCCCGAACCGTGGACAGCTGGTTACGCAGCGTTCGCTGCGGCTGTCATGAGTGACTGCTCGTAGCGGATCGGGCTGATGCCACCGATCGCGGAGTGTCTTCTCGTAGTGTTGTAACGGATGATCCATTTGTCAACTGCGGCAATGAGTTCGGCTTTCGTGGTGAAGGCGTGCCGGTAGTAGAATTCATGCTTGAAGGTCGACCACAGCGATTCGGCGGGGCTGTTGTCCCAGCATATGCCGGTGGCCCCCATCGACCGCCGCAGGCCGTGGCGAGCACAGGCTTTCACGGTCAATCCCGCAGTGAACTCGCCGCCGCGGTCCGAATGCAGGATCGTGTCGCGCGCCCGTCCGCCGCGCACGGCAACGGCCTGCTCGATCGCGACCTCGACCACGTCCGCACCGATGTGGTCGGCGACCGCGTGACCGAGTACCCGGCGGGTATGCCCGTCCCGGATGGCACATAGATACATGTCGCCTTCTCCGCAGGTCAGATACGTGAAATCCGTGGTCCAGACGGCGTCCGGGTGGCCCTGATCGAACTCCCTCGCCACCAGGTCCGGCGCGAACACCGCAGCTGGATCGGCCACGGTGGTGCGAACTTTGAAAGTGCGAGGGCTGATGCCCTCGATCCCGATCTCGGCCATGATCGCCGCGACTGTCTTGTAGTTCACCCTCTCGCCGCGTTCGCGCAGCTCGTCGGTGATCCGAGGTGATCCGTACGTGCCCGCGGAGTCGTCATGGATGTCGAGGATCTTCACCGTCAGGTCCGCGCGGCGCTGCTGGCGCGGCGTCAAATCCGTTGCGGCCCTGCGCTTGCGCCACGCATAGAATCCCGCCCTCGACACCTCCAGCAGCCGTGCCATCCGGGTCACATCGAAGCATTGCGGGCTGGTCGTGGTGCCGGCGGTCGCGGCCACCGCCTGCGCATCAGGGGCGGCGTACTTCGCCATCAGTTCGAACCGGGTCGGTTGTTCTGCATCGCAGCGAAGTACGCCGAGGCTTTTTTAAGGAATTGGATGTCCTTGTCCTGCTCGGCAACTCGCTTCCGGAGAGCCTGTAACTCGGCCCTCTCCACGGCTGACAACGGCTCGCCACCACCGTCTTCACCACCTCCGGCGGCGGCCCCGTTGCGGCGGCGTTCGTCTTTCACCCAGTAACTGAGCATGCCGGCGTCGATCCCCAACTCCCGGGCGACGTCGGCGATCGTGCGACCGGTATCGATCACACAATGTGCTGCCTCGACCTTGTACTCGGCCGTGTACGACCGGCGCTTGCGAGGTGGCATAGGGACATCCTTCCAACAAGACCATTCGGTCTGTCAAATCGGTGTCCACTTTCCAGGGGGAACCTCACTCGGCCCGTACCGCGTTGTAGACAGTCCTGTAGTCGGCGGTTTTGCGGCCCAGGTGGCGCTGGACGAGGCTGATCAACTCGGTATCCCCGTCGAGGTTGGCCTGTGCCAGCATTTCTTGGGCGCGGACCACGTGCTGGTTCGCGGTTTGCAGTTCGGCGATGAGCGCATCTTCGCGGGATCTCGAGACGAGGGACTCGGCAGCGGTGATGCTCTCGGCAGTGGTCAGTTCGCGCAGCGCGGCTTCGGCGCGCGCGGCGAGGCGCTGCGCGCGGTAGAGGTTCGCGAAATCCATTGTGCTCCCCCATGCCTGGCTGCCGGCACGTTGTCAGGGTCCAGTGAGCGGGCGATCACCATGGTAGTTCGGCGACGGATCATGCACACCACCACCGCCCCAGGTGAGGATTCAGTATGCTTGGTGTACATGACATCTCGTTGGGAAGATCTGTGGCCGGACGTTTTCTCCGGTCACGACACGACGATCCGGCGTTCGGTGGCCGCAGCGTTGTCGGATGCAACCTTGGCCGGTGTGGAACCGATCCGCGACGACGCGGTGGACCTGATCGCGGTGGCGACCGGCGAGATCCCGGAGTCGGAGTACCGTCGGCGTACCCTCGCTCGCCTAGCCGGAGGAAATCCTCCGTCCGGGGTATGACCAATCCGGAACCGGTGGAGTGGTGGGCGTATCTGACAACAGGAAATGGCGGTAAGCCGATGCTGCGCAACAGGATCGGTGCGACCAACGCCTATCGTCTCTAGTGCCTCGTCTAGAAAGGTTGTGCTGGTAACCGGGTGTCGGTTTGCTCGGGTGCTCGCCGGCGGCGAAGCTGCCGGTGGAGGTGGTGCCCGGTGGCTCGGAAGCCGGAAGTGTTTGTGCGAGCGGTGACCCCGGAGGAAGGGCGCCGGTTGCAGCGGATCACGAAGACCAGCAGGCAACCGGTCCGGATGCGGCGCGCGATCGTGGTGATGGCTTCGGCTCAGCGTCAGCCGGTCCCGGCGATCGCCCGGTTGATGCAGGTGTCGGAAGCCTATGTGCGGCAAGTGATTCACGAGTTCAACGAGCGGGGGTTCGAGGCGCTGGACCCAAAATGGAGCGGGGGCAGGCCGAAGAAGGTCGACCGGGCGACGCGTGAACGTATCGCCTGTATCGCCCGGTGCTGTCCCCGTGACCTGGGTTGGCCGTTCTCGACATGGAGCCTGTCGAAACTGCGGGAGGCATTGCAGAACAACGCTATTGCCGACATAAGCCGGGAGACCCTGCGCGCAATCCTCAAGGCCGAGGGTGTGTCGTGGCAGGCGGTCAAGACCTGGAAGGCCGGTCGCGACCCGGATTTCACCGCGAAGATGAACCGGATCCTGGACCTCTACGACCACCCGCCCGCTGACGGGCGGGTGATCTGCGTCGACGAGTTCGGCCCATTGAATCTGCAACCCCGTGCTGGTAGAGGCTGGTTTCCGCAACGAAGACCGAAGCGGTTGCGGGCGACTTATCACCGCACCCAGGGTGTCCGGCACTTGCTCGGCGCACTGGACCTGGCCACCGGAAAGATCCACTATCGGATCCGTGACCGCAAGCGGTGGACCGAGTTCCTGGCGTTGCTGAAGTCGCTGCGTGCTCGCTGGGCCGGCGAAAAGCTCTACATCGTCGCCGACAACTTCTCCCCGCACAAGCGTGCCGAGGTCCGCGACTGGGCCGCCGCCCACGACGTGGAGCTGGTGTTCCTGCCGACCTACTCGTCGTGGCTGAACTGGATCGAGTCCGAGTTCGCGGCACTGCGTTACTTCGCCCTCAACGGCACCGATCACCACAGCCACGATGAGCAGGACTCCGCCATCGCCGCCTACATCCGCTGGCACAACCAGCACGCCAAACCCAAACGCGAGTTCGCCGCCAACTCCAAAATCCGCCAACCCGATTACCTACCGAAGGTTGCTTGACGAGGCACTAGATTCTCGAGTACCGCGAAATCCTGGCCCGGACTCAGGGGATCGACAGCGGGTCGGTCACGATCCCCCAGGCCGGTGATCTGTCGCAATGGCAGACGATCCACGCTCACCAGTTCGGCAACGTCTACGAGTGGGCCGGACAACTACGAACCACGGGTATCGCGAAGGACGGGGCCCCGTTCGCAGCACACGGTGACGTGGAATCTTTTCTGCACGTACAGGTCCCGGACGTGGCGTCACTGCCGTGGGGTGGGATGGATCGGGACGAGTTCGTCGGCGCAGCCGCGCGGTCGTTGGCGGTGTTGAATGCCGCGCACCCGTTCCGGGAGGGCAACGGCCGCTCACTACGGCTGTTACTGGATCAGCCGACCGAACCATCGATCTGGTGGATCGACGACTCACGGGCCAGCCGCGACAGTGTCGAGTAGTGGGACGATGACTTTTAGAGGTCAGCTCGAATCCGGCCGGATTGGTTTCGGCCAGCCCGCTCGGATAGCAACGGCTTTCTCGGCCGGCGTCAGCGCTTGATCGTTGTGCCGGGCATTTGGCGTGTCGCCATGCGTGCTGGCACAGGCGCTGACGGTCGCTCAGGTCCGGGGACACGCACGACGTGTCGCGGCCGAGGGTCGCCACTGATAGTGGGGCCACCAATGGTGGTGCCGAAATCTCTTTACACACAGTGCATTTCGGCATGTGATGGAGCCTGTGACCGCCTCCCGAACCATCTCTGGCAGCTACCGGTCGTATCCGGTTGCGATGTCGCCCCACCGGAAGTTGCGTGGCAGAGCTTCGGTGGCGCCATCAGCCAGACCTAGTGGCACCGGTGCCGAAGTCGGTCGCTATGAACCGACCACGAACGGCCGGTAGTCCTCCGAAGTCAGCTGCGCCGTGGCGCGATTCGCGGCCAGTACCCGGAATGGCGGACGTCGGCGCGCAGGCGGATTCGGCATGGCTGGCGAGTGAGCACTGGGGGCGGGAGCGTCGTGGCCGGGTGGGTGAGCGACGGTGACGGCGTGGTTCGACGACCCGTACGTGCAGGACGGCGACGACGGTGAGCCGATGATGCGGAATCTGGCCGGGGCCAGCAATTCCGCCGACCTGACGTTGATGGAATATCGGCAGACGATGCTGCGCGCGGTGGAGATCCAGCTCGGGTTGGCCGACATCCCGCAGACACGAGACGTGGATCAATGGAAGGCGATCCACGGCCATCTGTTCGGCGGCCTGTACGGCTGGGCGGGACAGTTCCGGACCATCAATATCGCCAAGGGCGATGTCGTATTCTGCCCAGCGGAATACTTGGAGACCTTCACCTGGCAAGCTGTGGCCTCGACAGCTGGTTTTCCGTGGGCCGACCTCGGCCGCGACCAATATCTCGAGGCCGCAGCGCACTCGCTGACCGTGCTCAACGCGGCGCACCCTTTTCCCGAAGGCAACGGCCGCTCGACCAGGGTGCTGTTCAGTCAGTTGGCCGGCGACGCCGACTGGACCATCGACTACAGGACGATGACCAGGAAGCGGTGGGAAAGCGCTTTCCGCGAGACGATGGCACGGGGCCGTCCCCACCTCAGCCCCGAACCGGTCCGTCGACTTCTCGCCACCGTGATCGAACCCATGCCCGGCGACGCGGAGACCATGCCCGACCGCATGCGGCGCGTACTGGATATGACCGCCATGGTGCCACACCGCCTCTCGACAGCAGCCGAGACGGCACCCGACCACGAGACCGAGACCGAGACCGAGACCGAGACCGAGACCGAGACCGAGACCGAGACCGAGATCAGCATTGTCACCGATCCGGACTGGTCACCAGAGCCACCGGCCTCCCAGCTCGAGTGAACCCGGTATCCGGTCGGCCGTGGCCACACCGGCCCGTGCCGCCGCTGTCATGCTGCCGTCCCGTCCCAGACGGAGCCGGACCGGCAACCATACGGTGAGCAGCCGTCCGGATCGCCCTGCTCAGCCAGCTCGTCGAAGATGTCTATCTGCCGATTACGCCACTCGGCGGCGGTCACACGGTCGATCGGCGCGATCTCAAGCGGTACCCGCGAGCGATGCAGGAAGGCTTCGCCGTCCAGCGGGGCCGCGCTGGCGCCGCCCTTGCGGACGCGGCGGTCGAAGTCGACCGCGTCGGCCCACTCCTCGGGCCGGTGGTCACGCATCTCCCGCCACCGGGCGTTGCCATGAACGGGCAAGTTATTGCGAATATCTGGTAACGATGGCCGATAGTCCCAATCGGGTCGGTGTCAGGTGCGACCCGGTTGCACTCACGGCAACAGCCCGAGATGATCTCGGGTTGTTGGTCTCCAGGAGGGCTGCGCGGCCGTAGTGCCTCCTTCGGCGGGGCTCTTTCGTCCTGGCATGTGAGCTGCCCACTGTCGCTCGATAAGCGGCATTACAGGATATTCGAACCGGCACCCAGTGATGTTCTGCCGACCGCTATACCGCGTACTCCTGTCGGCAACCGCCCGAGAGTTTCTGACGCTTCAGTCAACGTATCCCTACTGGTCGGAGTCCAGCAGGATTTCGAGTTGGTGGATGTCTTCGGCGGAGAGTAGCTCGGACACGGTAGTGCGGAACAGCTGGGGGCCCAGTTGCTGCCGTAGCCGACGTAACGCGTTCAGATCTATTGCTACCTGTGGAGTGCCGACCTGCGTGCGTAGTAGGAGTGCCTGGATGTGCAGAGGTATCGCGTCGGCGAGCTGGTCGCGTTCGGCAGCGAGGGTTCCTTGGGCCGAGTAGCTGGTGGCGGTGCCGGCGCGGTCGCCGAGTTCCTGCAGGATGGTGAGGGATTGCTGGTAGCGGCGTTCGGCCTCGGTGTAGTCCCCCCGCAACTGCGCGAGCATCCCCAGCTGGTGGTAACTGCTGGCGATGCCGGCGCGGTCACCGAGTTCCTCTTTGATGGTGAGGGATTGCTGGTAGCGGCGTTCGGCCTCGGTGTAGTCCCCCCGCAACTGCGCGAGCATCCCCAGCTGGTGGTAACTGCCGGCGATGCCGGCGCGGTCACCGAGTTCTTCGAAGAGTGTGAGGGATTGCTGGTAGCGGCGTTCGGCTTCGTCGTAGTCACCTCGGGCCTGCGCGAGGATCCCCAGCTGCCCGTAGCTGGTGGCGGTGCCGGCGCGGTCGCCGAGTTCCTCTTTGATGGTGAGGGATTGCTGGTAGCGGCGTTCAGCCTCCGCGTAGTCCCCCCGGTCCTGCGCGAGGATCCCCAGCTGGTGGTAGCTGGTGGCGGTGCCGGCGCGGTTGCCGAGTTCCTCGAAGATGGTGAGGACTTGCTGGTAGCGGCGTTCGGCTTCGTCGTAGTCCCCCCGCAACTGCGCGAGGATCCCCAACTGCCCGTAGCTGCTGGCAGTGCCGGCGCGCTCGCCGAGTTCCTCGAAGTGGGTGAGGGCCTGCTGGTAGCGGCGTTCGGCGTCGTTGTAGTGCCCCAGGGCTTGCGCGATGATCCCGAGTCGGTGGTACCAGGGGGCGCGGTCGGGGGAGTCCGGTGGAAGCTGGGTGAGGGTGTGGCGGACGAGGGTGGCTTCGTGGTCCCAGGCGCCGATGGTGTCCAGGCGGTCACAGATCGCTGCGGTGATGGTGATGGCGGCGGGGATGTCGCCGGCGGTGAGGTAGTGGTGGCGGGCTTCGAGCCGGTCGTGCAGGTCGGCATCACGGTCTTGGGGCCAGACCTCGACCCGCCACACCCAATATTGCGCGGCGCGGGAGTGGGCGGTGGTGTGTTCGCTGGTGCGGTCGTAATGGGTGAGGATGCCGGTGAGGGCGGTAGCGGTGGATCGGTGCACGAACCCGTTCTGGCCGTCGGGGTCGATGCTGATCAGGCTGTGGGACCACAACTCGTCTACGAGAGCGGATAGGTCGAGGCCAGTGGCTACCGGTGGCCGGGGGTCGGCATTGAATTCGGTGAGGGCGGGGGTGATGTCGGTGAGGATCTCGGCGGGCAGTTGGTCCAGGCGGAAGTTCTCGGCGGCGGGGTCGATACCGTGGCCGGTGAGGATCGTGGTGATCTGCTCGCCTGCTTGCTGCCGGTCGGGTGTCCAGGCAGCGTCGGGGTCGTCGGTACCGATTTGGTAGAGCAGGCCGGCGTGGCCGACGGGTTCGCGGTAGACAGCGGCACCGATGAGTAGTCGTTGTGCGGCGGGGGTGAGCCGGTCGAACAGGTCGGTGAGGAGGATGTCGTCGGCGATGAGAGTCACAGCGGTGGCGACCGCGGCATCCAGGCTGCTGGCGGTGAGGGCCGGTCGGGTGGCGGGATTGGCAGCGAGGGCGGTGTGCAGGCGTGCGGTGATGTCGCTGTAGCGGGCGATCCGGTTGTTGAGCAGTGCGTCGAGGTATTCCAGGCTGCGGGGATGCCCGCCGACCAGCCGCCACACCCGGTCGAGTTCGGTGTCGTCGAGGCGATCCAATGCGGGCAGGGACCAGATCAGTTTGAAGGTCTCGGCTTGGGTCATCGGCCCTACGACGTGTTGAAGCAGGCGTGTGTGTGCCTCGTGCGGCAGGGTGATTGGGTATCGGCAGGTGATCAGCAGCCGGCTACGGCCGGGATCGGTGACCCACGTCGCGAGGAGTTCGGCCAGTGACGGGTCGGTGAGTGTGCAGGTGTCGGGGGTGAGGTTGTCTTCGAAGTTGTCCAGCACCATCAGGACCGCGACATTGTCGAGAACATGTTCGCGCAGGACGGCCAGTCGCTCGGCCCACGGTAGGTCCACCCGGGTCGCGTACTGCAACGCGGCGGACATGCGCGGATCCGGTACGGTGCCGGTCTCGATGGCGTGGTGGCGGTGGATGCGGGTGACGAGGGCGGCCAGGAGTGTGTCGGGGTTGAGTTCACCGGTAGCGATGACGATGAGGGGGCTGTGGTGCAGGCGGTGTAGCAGTTGGGTGGCGAGGGTGGTTTTCCCGATCCCGCCGATCCCGTGCAACGCGATCCCTGCATACCGGTTGCCCGCCAAAACATCTGGCAGGGTACGCAGTTCACGGCGGCGGCCCACGAAATCCCCGGTCTCACGCTGCACCAACCCAGGCACGGTCTTAGCCGCTGACAGTGCGTGGCGATCCCCGGTGTCCGGCATCGCTGGGTCGTAGACGGTGACGGTGGGGCGTGCGGTGAGGACGGTGACCACGCTCCACTCGTCCAGGCCGGCGAGAAGGTGGTCGCGGGGGTTGGGGGAGGCCGACCATTGGCGGTGGATGGTGCGGCGCGCTGTCGTGACCGCCGCGACGACATCCGGTACCGGTTGATTGGCCAGGTCTTGATAGACGCGGGCGAACAAGGACGTGGCATACCGGTCGGTGACGGTGGTCTCGGTGGCGATGACCACGCTGGCCCCGTGGGTGAGCAGGCTGGTGGCGAAGGAGGGGGCGTCGGCTTCGGCGGCGACGTCGGTGTAGCAGGCCGCGAGGCTGATCACCGGCGGCATCCCTCCGGGCGGGATGGCTTCGTCGAGTAGCTGTTTCGCGGTGACCGGGCGGGCGGCGCCGGTGCCGGTTTCCAGGATCAGGTGCCCGGGGCTGCCGTGCCCGGACAGGTGCAGGATGTGGGCGGGGGCTTGTTGCAGTTCGGTGTGGATAGCGTCGGTGGTGGCGAACTCGACGATCCGCACCTGCGCGTCCCCATACCGGGCGCCCTTCACCGCCTTGAGCACGTTGCGGAGTTCGTGTTCGTAATCCAGCACCGGGCCACCGGATTCGGTGGGGGCCGCGATCGCGACCAGGATCGCTAACGGTCCCGGAATCGACCGCACCGGCGCCGCGGCTGCGCGCCGGTAGACAGTGATCAACGGGTGCAGCGCCAGTGGTGTGGCGGAGAGGGGATCCGGTAGCGCTTCCCATGGCACCCCCGTGTAGGAGCCGGGTTCGATCCCGAGCCGCACCGGCACATGCGTCTCGGTCGCCCGGGTGAGCAGGCCAGCGAGTGTGTCCGCGATCGGTGGCGGCAGAAACGATTCCGCCGCCAGCATGCCCGCCCGACGCAACGACACCGCCCCCAGCGCCGGCTCGGACTGCCGTTGCTCCACCTGCGTGCGGACGACGCTGGTCGCGCCGCGGCGCGCCCGTTCCCGGTGGACGTCGGTGAGCGCACCGGCCAGTCCCGGCCGTACACCCTGGTGGGGTGCGGTGACGTCGATTCCGTTGCCGTGCAACCTGACTCGGGTGTCGGTCACGGTGAGAGTGAGGTCGACCGCGGCCGTCAGCGGGGGCGGTCCGGTGACCTCGATCCCCGCGATCCCTTCCAACAGTGGTTGGAGGTCTTCGATGCGGGCGACCAGGACACTGTCGCGGGCCCACCCGTCGGCGGAGTTGTAGCGCTCGGAAACCACACCGACAACGAAATCGTCACTACGACGGCGGACCGGGCTACCGCTCATGCCCTTCATCACCGACTCCGCCTTCACCCGGCCCAGGGGAACCTGCTCGTCGCGGGTGGTGCCACCAGCCCAGGAACCCGCGGCGTCCAGATACCGGTACTCGTGATGACGGTCGGGGACCTCCGAGACACCGGTGATCACCGTCGCGGTACCCAACTCGGCCACATCGGTGGCCACCCATCCCGCCACAGAACCCGGCAACGCGACAACAGAAGTGAGGACCGCCAGATCATGGATCTCATCGACCCGCACCACGGTCGCCTCGAACACCGGTAGCCCACCAGCGAGCGCATCCACCCGCACGACCGCATCCGGATACCCGGCGTCGACCTCACGCAGGACGTGCGCGGCGGTCACCAACACCCCACCGGTGGCCTGGAAACAGGTTCCCGCGGGGGTGTTTTCGTGGTGGAGGATGCGGCCCAGGAACCCCGGCACCCGCCGATCCGCCGGCGGTGGCGGCGTGAACTCCGGGTCGGTCATGGCTGCGGGGTGTCGTCGGTGTGGGCTTCGTAGACGAGTTTGACTTTCAGTGTGGCGTCCGCGGCGCCGGAGGCGACGATGACGTTGGCTTTCAGCGAGAATCCGATCCCGAATTCGACCTCCACCCGGTCCGGGCGCGTCGCCTCCCCCAATCGGCGGACCGTGTGCGCCGTGGACGTCGCTGCCGCGGTGATCACCTCCTGGGCCAGTTCCAGTGCGTCCACCAGCACATCGGGACCACCAGTACTGGTCGGTTCGGTGCCCCCGACCCGTACCGTCTCGACCAGTACCTCCACGCCACCGAACTGCATCGGCACCACCGGTCCACCAGGCACGACGAATCACCCCTCATCAGAAATCACGTAAATAGTTGTCATCCCTGCCGGTGGCGCCCCGAGTCATCCGTGCCGGACGAGGCCCACCGTACACACATCCACCCTCTTGTGCCGGGGCATTCGCGACAACCGGACGTGCCGCCGCGTGAGGACCGCAACCCGCAATGCGCGGTACGAAAATCGCTGAACTGCAATAGGATTCGGGGAAATTATCGACCGACCAGTCTGTGGTGCGGCACCGTCGAGAATCCTTCGTCCGTCGACCGATCTCAAACATCCGGTAATCGGCATGAGCGGATGCTTTTTGGGCACAGCAGATTTCGCTCGGTATGCGGCATCGTCGTGTGTTCCCCTGTGAGAGAGTTGCTTTCATGCCAGCTGGAGTGACGCCGGGCCGCGAGGTTGTGTTGGAGACCAGTCGCCTACTGCTCAGGCCTTGGCGGGTAGCCGAGGCCGTCGTCCAGCGCGAGCTGTGGACCGAACGTGATCCACGAGTGCCTCCGCACCGTCGAATCGACGCGGATGGATACCCCACACTCGCAGAGCTCGAGGATGGGATCCGTACCGAGCAGCCGTCGTCTACCGGCTTGCTGGCGGTCCAGCGCAAGGTCGACCGGGACGTCATTGGCTACTGCGGACTGGTAGACACTGGACGGGGAGCAGAGGGGGAACCGGAGCTGGCGTTCGAGTTGCTTCGCCGAGTCTGGGGTCACGGGTACGCCACCGAAGCCTCGTTGGCGGTTCTGGACTGGGCGAGATCCTCCGGGTACGAACGTCTGTGGGCTACAGTCTGGGACTGGAACATCGCTTCTCGCCGTGTGCTGGCGAAGGTCGGTTTCACCGAAACCGAGCGCACCGAAGTCGACGCGGTCCGCGGGATCACCGTGTTCCTCACGAGACAGCTCTGACACCCGACTTCGTCCATCGTGACTCGATACCACTGGCCATCGCTCGTTCGATGCTCTCGCGAAGTAAGTGCGGCGCGGTAATCGGCATTTCCGTGACGTTCGCGAGCGGACTTCTTCGGTTGAAATGCGGGCTAGGTGGAGCCAGCCGACCGGCCGATACTCTCCTGAAGCTCGGTCAGTGCGATGAACGCTTGGTCTGTGCCGAGTTGGCTGGGCGTCGGTCCGGCAGGCGTTGGGACGTCGGCAAGTCGATCGGCGAGTTGGAGGAGCACCTCCCTGTCGCCCTCGAGCGCTTCGCGTTCGTCGTCGGTGAGTTCGAGGCGTTCGAGCATTTGGTCGACGCCCTCCTTGACTGCCAGAAGTTGGCCAGCACTGGATGCTTTCGGCAGGTAGAACGGGCATCGTGCACAGGCGAGCCGGTGCTGGCACTTGGCGAAGAAATCGTAGGTGCAGTAGCCGTCGCCGAGGTCGTAGTACTTCCAGGGCTGATCGCCTCCGCTGGCGGCGCCCGTGAGGATGGATTCCCGGTCGATGAGGACTTGGATGGTTCGGACGTTGCGGGCGAAGTAGTCGGCCTTACGATAGGCCGCGGTCAGCCGTCGTTGCAGGATCGCGGCGTAGTGGCGGGTGCTGGAGATGTGTTTGTGGCCGAGCCATTCTTTGAGATCAGCGATGGACAGCGGCTCGGGTGCGTTCAGTAGCTGGGTGGCGATCGTGGATCGGGCGCGGTGGCTGGTGAGTGCTCCGCGTGAATCACTCTCGGGGATACCGGCCTTCGCGCAGAGGACGGGAAGAATGTGGTCGTTGAGGTAGGCGTGGCCGATGGGCTCGCCGCGAACGCAGAACAGAAATTGTCGGCGTTGGCGGGTCTTGCGGTCCTCGATGTCGGGTTGCGGCGGCCGGACATGTTTCCAGGCATCGATGAGCTGGCCCACGATCGGATCGACGGGTTTGGTGAACGGTCGCGACGTCTTGTTGTGCGGCACCCGAAGCAGACAGATCGGGAATGCCTCCCCGGTCTGCTCATCGCGGCCCTCGTCGCGATCGACGCAGTCGAGTTCGAGGCGGCGGATCTCATCTATGCGGCATCCGCCGAACAGCCACACCCCGACAAGGGCCCGGATCATCTCGATGGGGTAGTAGGTGCGGCGAGCGGTGGTCGCGGCCTTCGCTCGGGGTGTGCCGTATTCCTTGAGGTCGTCGGTGTTGAGCGTCAACCCGGCTGCCATCAGCTTGGCCCATGAGACATCGTCGATGATGCGAGGGTTCGGCCCTATCTGGGCGCGCACCGAGAGCGGACCAGACAAGACCTTCCGAGGGTCGAATCTGGGCGTGATCCACTCCCACTCGATCAGATCGAGGAAGAAGGCCCGAAGGCTGTCGATGCGCTGGACCTTACCCACCGCGGTCAGCTCCTGGCCGAACTTGCTGGTGTTCCGGTTGTGACCAGCCCACTGCCCGTGAACGGCGTGCAGGGTGTCCGCGACGTACTCGGCGGCGATCTCGCGCGTCCACAGCTGTGGCTCCAGCGCCTCGGGGTGTTTCTCGGCGGCCCACCGGCCGGCGATGAGGATGACCGCGAATCTTCCTCGGATGGTGCCTGGTTCGCTGGTTGACAGGTCGCGCCAGCGTTGCGCCCAGCCCAGCCAGGTGGCGGGAACGCTGGCGAGGGTGTCTGGACGTGGTCCGCGTTGGCGCTGGTTGGGGTGGATCGGCTCGGCGATGATGCCCTTGTGCGCGAGCACTCGGGAGATCTTCAGCAGCCCACTGCGGCGGGCACCTTTGCCGTATCTGCTTGCCAGAGTCCGGATCTCGTCGTCGGTGATGTTGATCAGGGCCGGTTTGCCGGTGACCAACAGCAGGTCACTGAGAGCGGCCGGGATCTGGCCGATGACAGTTGTCGGCCGTCAGGCAATTCCTCCGGGTTGTCGTCACGGAATTCCTCCAGTGGACGTGCCTCGCTGGGAGCGTAGCGAGCGCCGTGTCGAGGGTCAGTTGGTGGGTCGGCCGGGTCGTTTGCGGGGCCGGAACGACGGCCCGTCCATCAGGACCTGATGGCTGGTGTTGATCAATCGGTCGAGCAGGCTTTCGGCGACGACCGGGTTCGGGAACAGGCCGTACCAGTCCTTCGGGGCCCGGTTGCTGGTCAGGATCAGCGGCTTGGCGGACAGGGCGCGTTCGCTGATCAGCTCGTAGAGATCGTCGGCGTGCAGTGCGGTGTGTTCCCGCATCGCGAAGTCGTCGAGGATCAACACGTGCGGGCGCGTGTATTCACGAATCCTCCTGCCCCAGGACCGGTCCGCGTGACCACCGGCCAGATCGGCGAGGACCCGGCTGGTCTTGGCGAAGCGGACGTCACCGCCGCGGCGGGCGACCGCATGGCCGAGTGCTTGTGCGACATGGGTTTTCCCGACTCCGACCGGCCCGTAGAGGATGACCGATTCACCGGAATCGAGCCAGCGCAGAGCGGCCAGGTCACGGATCATCGCGGAGGGGAGTTTCGGGTTCGCGGCGAAGTCGAAGTCCTCGAATGTGGCGTGTTCCTCGAACTTCGCTCGCCGGATTCGTCGTGTGAGAGCGTTGGTTTCGCGGCGGGCGATCTCGTCCTCGCAGAGGACCTGCAGGAATTCCAGATGCCCGAGCTTCCCGTCACGGGTCTGGGCCAGGCGCGCGTCGAGGGTGTCGAGCATGCCGGTGAGTTTCAGTGTGCGCAGAACATCGCGCAGGGCAGGGTCGCTGATGGACATGAGTGTGTTTCCTTGCTGGAGTGAAGAATTGAACAGATCGGGTGCGGCGGGTCGGGGCGTCAGTTGCTGCTGAACTGGCTGGGGCCGCGCAGGAACGCCGGGACGGAGCAGATGTCGCCGGTGCCGGTGCCGGCGAACGGATCCCCGGTTTCGGTGCCGGCCGCGAGGATGCCCTTGACGGTGCGGTAGGACGGGTCACCGACCTCGATCGCGCGCGAGCAGGCCGCTTCGAGCCGGTCGATGCCGTATTTCTCCCGCAACCGCAGGATGCCCTGCGCGGCGCGTAAATGGTGGATCGCGTTGGGTGACAACAGGTCACCGATGACCAGTTCGCAAGCCGGGCCGATATCGACGGCGATCTTGCGGCACCAGGTCGGGCCCTGCAGATGGAACGCGACCGTCTCCGGCGGGTAATGCTCCATATTCGTCGACCGGCCCGACAAGTGCAGGACGTGGGTGGCGACGACGTGCTGGTCGCGGAAGATCTGCACGATATCGCCGCTGGTGCGGGCGTGCAGGGTCTGCCCGATCAACCGCCACGGCACCGAATACAGGGCCTTCCCGATCTTGATGTGGGTATCGAGCCCGACTTTCCCGGTCGACCACCTCGTCAGCACGAACGGCGCCACCGGCAGTGGCATCAGAGCGTCGCGTTCGACCGCTTCGAACACCCGTAACGGCTGCCCGCCGTCCAGGGCCCGGGAATTGCGCAGACCGGCGACGTCGAGGCACCACCTTGCCGCTTCGTCCTGCATCTGGGCCAGGGTAGTGAAATCTCTTCCGCGCCAGAACGAGTCGCGGACGTATTGCATCTGGCGTTCGACGCGCGGTTTGTCCTTCGGCTTGCGGACCCTCGCGGGATCGATCAACGTCTGGTAATGAACGGCGAGTTCGGCGTAGGTGCGGTTGAGTTTCGGGTCGTAGAGATCGGGTTTGTCGACACCGGTGCGCAGATTGTCGATCACCAGCCGTGCGGGGACTCCGCCGAAGAACTCGAACGCCGCGACATGTGAAGCGCACCACGATGTTCGATCCATCGACAGCACCGGTTGCAGGAACGGCATCCGCGAACACGACAACACCATCACGAACGCCTGCACCGTCACCCGCCGCCCCGACACCGGGTCGAACCACGAACCGAGGCGGCCGTAGTCGATCTGGGCTTCGCTGCCCGGATCGACCGGTGGCCGTGGCACCGTCACCTTGCCGCGTGCGGCCTCGTCGGCGAAATGGGCTGCTATCCAACGCCTTACCGACGATTCCGATACTCCGACGCCATGGTCGTCGCGCAGTCTCTGCGCGATCGTGGCGACCGTGACACGGTGACCGAGCCAGGACTTGATGCGATCGGCGTGTGGGTCGATCAACGACCACGTCACCGCCCGCGCACCTGGATCATGCAGTGCGGGAAACCATTCCGCTACCCGCTGTGACCATTGTTCGGCCGACAGTGCCGGGCCCACGCCCGGTGTGATGCCGGCCGCGACCGCAGGCGCAACATACTTCCGGATCGTTTTCCGGTCGATACCCAGCGATGCTGCCAACTCGCGCTGCCCGCGACCGGCCTGCCAGTGGGTGTAGAGCTCGACAAGATCAAACATCGAGAAACTTCTCCTCGCCATCTCCGCTCGCCCTCCTCGCCGGAACAACTGCCGAGGTACAGGCGAACATGTGTGCGAGACACGCCGACCAGCGACACACCGCCGGGTGGAGGAATTACGTGACGGCCGGTGGAGGAAAACCGTGACGGACCAGTGGAGGAATTCCGTGACGGAACTACCCCTCACCTGGGGGAATTACTTGACCGCTGACCGTGTGCCGAGACGAGTCCCAGCTGCGCAGCGTGTCGACGACTTCATCGACCACGGCTTGGACGGCGTCGCGGCCGAAGACGAGCTCGGCAACCCACGCCTCGTTGACTTGTACGAGGTGATGCAGCCTGCGGTGCAGGCCCAGCGCGTGCGCCGCAGCGACGACGGGTCCGCGACGCGAACTGTCGGTGGACTTTCCAGCTCGTTCGGCGACGTCGACCCACACAGCATGGTCCCAGTCCCAGTACGGTCGGCGATCGAGGTACACGCGGTGCAGCAGCGTGTTGCGAACACGGGCCACGTTGGTCGAGGTCC
Source organism: Nocardia sp. alder85J (assembly GCF_020176955.2). GTDB lineage: Bacteria > Actinomycetota > Actinomycetes > Mycobacteriales > Mycobacteriaceae > Nocardia. The sequence continues at coordinate 741,434 of NZ_JAIUCZ020000004.1, read as the reverse complement.
ACTCCCGCGTGACTTGGTCGAGTGGTTCCAGCAACCGGTGCAGCCGACGTCGCCGGTCCCCGGTGAGTCGTGGCGAGGTAGGAACGTATGCGCCTGCGAGAGCGTCGAGTTCGTCATCGGTCAGCATGGTCACCACACCTCCGCCAAAGCAGCGAGGCGCTGCTCTCGGTCCGCGTGCAACGAACGGGTGGCCTTGTGCATCTTGGCGGCGAGTTCTCGGCCCGACAGATGGATGTATTTCAACGTCGTCGACAGATCACGATGCCCGGCGTACTGGGCGATCTCGTCGATGGTCCAGTCGGCGCGAGCGAGGTCGGTCAGGCGCAGATGCCGGAACGTGTGAGTCGACAGCTGAGGAACGTGTGCTCGCTGCGCGATGCTGGTCACGATCTTCGACCAACTCGACAATCCCAGAGGCTTGCCCCGGTTGCGTCGCGATTGGCTCAAGAACAGCGCTCCGTCGACACGGCCGAACTGCTCACTGCGTTGACGCAGGTAGGCGACCAGCAGTTGCGCAGAGACACTGCCGAACGAAACCTCCCGTGCTCGTTTAGATTTAGTCGTTTCAGCACGCAGGTGAATCAAGGACCAGGCGGGTTCGAGGTCGCCGATCTCCAGCGACACCAGTTCCTCACGGCGAAGCGCGCCGTCGTAGGCGACGGTCACCATCAACCGGTTTCGGAGCGGTTCGGACTCGCATGTCGTCAGAATCTGGTCCCAGGCGTGCTCGTTGGGAATCCATGGTGCCTTCTCAACTCGTCGAACGAGCCCCTGCCGAGGAAGACGTCCGCCGCGGCCGGCTTGACCGCGGCGGACCGGATTTCGTTCACGGATCTCCTCCTCGACCAGAAAGTCGTAGAAGCCGCGCACCGCGACGACGCGTTGCTGGATCGTGGCATTCGCCAAACCTGCTGCGCCGGAACGAGGATTCGATCGTTGGAGCATATCGCCGATCCACGCGGCAACCAGGTCTGCTCGTGCGGTTGCAGGGTCTGCGCCGACCAACAGGCAGAATGCCAAGTGGTCCTGCACGGCTCGACCGTAGGCATCCACGGTGTTCGCGGCACGACCCAGATTGGCAGTGAACTGCAACCAACGACGCGCCTCGTCGTGCTGCTCGACCAGCGGAAAGTGTTCCCAACAGACTGTGATCATGAGATGGCAACGTAGTCCCCTCATATTCCACATAAGGCAACCGATGCACGCTGACTTCGCGACGCTGCCCCACCCAGCCGACCTCAGTGCCTGTGTACAAACTGATCGCTGGCGCGTAGGGGGCTTGCGGTGTGTGTGCTGGGGGCCCGCGTGTCGGGGCGGAATGGGTGGGACCTTCTGGTAGCAACGGATGGCTACGAATCACCGTTTGCCTCAAAAGGTCCCGTATGTCGTTGTACTCCACCGCTGCCGAGGTTGGCAGCGAAATCGCCGATAACGGTTGCGGGTGTGTCGCCTGCCGGTTCGGTCACGGCAGGAAACATGCTGTGCGCCAACGCCGTTACACGTCCGATCTGACCGACGAGCAGTGGGCGATCCTCGGACCGCTGCTGCCGTGGCCGGTGTGGCTCGACGGCGGTGGGGGCCGCCCGGAGGAGTACTGCAGGCGGCAGGTGATCGACGCGATCTTCTATGTGGACGACAACGGCTGCAAGTGGCGCAATCTGCCTGCGGACTTCCCGCCCTGGCGGACCGTGCACGCGGCGTTCACCCGCTGGTGGGTGTCCGGGGATGTGCTCGCCGTCCACAACGATCTACGGGACCTGGTGCGCGCTGCCGAGGGCCGCGACCCGGACCCGACCGCGGCGATCATCGACTCGCAGTCCGTCCGTGCGGCCGAGACCGTCGGTGCCGGCAGTCGCGGGTTCGACGCCGGGAAGAAAATCAACGGCCGCACACGGCACGTCGTCGTCGACACCACGGGATTGCTGCTGGTGGTGGCGGTGACCGCAGCGTCGGTCCAGGACCGCGACGGCGCACGCCTGGTCCTGCAACGCATCCGGCAGCTGTTCCACACGATCGCGCTGGTCTGGGCCGACGGCGCCTACGCCGGGAAACTCGTCGTCTGGGCGAAACAGGCACTCCGGATCACGATCGAGATCGTGAAACGCGGCGACGACACCAGCGGATTTGTCGTCCTGCCCCGCCGCTGGGTGGTCGAACGCAGCCTGTCGTGGCTGTCTGGCAGCCGCCGGCTGGCCCGCGACTACGAACGACTACCTGTCCACCACGAAGCCCTCGTGCACTGGTCGATGATCCTGCTCATGACCCGCCGGCTGGCCCGGGCGCCACGTCACCGCGCGACGGTGAACAGCCCCGTCGCCTGCTGATCGGCCCACCCGCGAGCAGCCAGGCGTTTCAGCTTCGCCCGCACCCCCTCCACCTTCGACCGGTCCTCGACCGGGACCCCGAGTCCGGCGGCGACCTTCCCGGCCCGCAACCCGCCCTCACCGGCGTCGGCGAGAACCTCGAGAATGTCGAGGTAATCGCCCGGCAGCACCACCGCCGGGTCCATCCCAGGTTCCCGCTGCGGCACCACCACCGCGCCGATCGGCGACGCGCTCCCCGAAACAGGATGCAGCGCTGCCACTTCCGACTCCGGACCCGGGTCACCGGGCCCAGCCTCAGCATCGATCTCGGCGAGGGTCTCCCGCGTGATCACCAACCGGGACAACCGCTGCTCACACGCCTGCAACTGCCCGGCCAGCTCGGTGATCCGCCGCCGCAGCCCCTCGGCCTCCTCCACGGCCGCAGCCTCCCGCCGGGCCAGTTCCCCACGCCACGACTGTGTCACCGCCACGAGGATAGGCCCCCAGCAACCACTCCGACAGACCCCGCCCATTCCCGCAGATCACCACGCCAAGACCACTATTCGATCAGTTTGTACACAGGCACTCAGCCATCGCTCGCAGTCCTTGCGGGACATGCCCAGCTCCAGCAGCGGATAACGCTTACGCGTGTACCGGTTGTCCTCGCGGTCTTTCACGCGGTCGATCTCATCGACAGAGAACCCGATCCACTGCTCCGCGACTCGACCACGCGGAACCGTGCGATAACGAGGAGGCTCGGCCCCCAACAACTCCCGCACTTTCCGGTTGATGGGGGCAAGCTTGTACTCACTGGTGCTTCTCTGCACCAGCTGGAACCAGTGACGGATACGGATGATCGGGCGATAATTCATTGTGTGAGTACAGAATTGGTTGGCTTGGCCGTCGCTGCGGTCGGCGTGGTCGGCACGCTTGGTGCCGCGGTAGCGGCACAGGTCGCCACGCTGCGCGGTAAGCAGATCGACGCCGACACGCAGCGTCTCCAGCGAGTCGAGGACGTCGCGAACTCCGATCGCAAGCAGGAGTTCGAAGAGAAACGTACCGCGTACTCGGATCTCAACACCTCGGCTCGGGACTACCGCATGTGTATGCACGACCACGTGATGCAACTCGGCGGTGTAGTCGTTGATGATCTGTCCCGAGTCGAAGCAGCACGCCTGCGCTATCGGGAGATGTATGCACGGGCGCAGATGATCGCGCCCGATCGCGTGCTGGATGTGGCATCTGAAGTCGACCTCGGGTTGGGCAGCTGCTACAGGACTCTGCTCGGTGTCGCCGCCGGCGGCGACACCGCGAACGACGCGGAGGCACTGCACCGTTGGCTGGATGGTCCGGGATCCAAAGCTGTCTGGCTGCTCCGCCGTGTCCTGCGCGAAGACATCGGAGTAACGCCGTCCGTAGGGGATCTGGACGCAGAGGTGACTGTTCTCCGCCGAGACCGGGAAGATCATTTCGAAGGCCGTGCTGGCGCCGACAATTGCAGGCTCGTTGGTGACGCTGGTCAGCGGTGAGACCTCCTTCATCCGTATCCGTGCTTCGCTCAGCTTTGGGTTCGACAGCCTCATCGCTTCTCCTGCGGGTCCAGTTCTTGGGGAATGACGGGGATGCCGATATCGACGGCAGGGCGATGCATTCGGCGTTGGGTATCGTCGCGTTTGGCCCGTAGAAACGTGAGCGTCAGTTCGATGCCCTCGATTTCCCCGGCCCAGCCTTCGGCGAGTGCGCGTTCGTGGCGGGCGGTCAGGTCAGCTTCGAGTTCGTGGAGTCTGGTGATCATTCGGGGGTTGACGTGCAGCATCGGGCAGCGGATGCAGGCGTGTTCGTGCTGGCAGGGTATGCCGTACGGGCGACCGCAGGAGCCGAGTTCGACTTTGCGTTTGTCGAAGTGGCCTTCGAATTCATTCCATTCATCGGCCGCGGGTGGGCGGTATTCGTCGGTCGGACGTAGTTGCCGCCGTTGTTCGAGGAACGCGGCGTAGTGGCGGATGACGTCCTCGTTGAAGACGGCGACGTAGCCGCGTGTGGTTTGCACGTTCAGGTGGCCGAGTACGGCGGCGCCGATGTGGATCGGCAGGCCGCTGTTGACCAGTTCGGTGGCGAAGAACCTGCTTGTCTCGGCAGTGGCCGTGTGCGGTCGGGTGCATGTGGCGATTGAGCAGCAAGGCGGCAGTGGCCTGCTTCTGCCACTCCGATGACGGCGCGTGTTGCATTGCAGCCCTGGCGAAGTGACCGAGGTCACGCCTCGACGAGATGGGACTGGCTCACCGATCGGCATCGTATGGGCTTCCCGTTGGGAGGTCCTCGAGGACCGTTCGATGTATCTCCGCCGGGTGGTTGAGTATGGGGTGTGCTTGTTCGCCAGCTGACTGACCGAGATCATGGATTGATCGATGCCGCGGTGCGGAGGTTCCGTGGTGTTGTGGTCTGAGGGGCGGGAAAGTTCTCGGACAGTGAGATTTTGACTTCTCAGGCTGCTCGATTCCGCTCGAACCATCCGGACTCTACTTCGTTGGGTGTTCGGTAGTCAATCCCGGAATGGATCCGAATCTGATTGTACCGCAATTCGATATAGCTGATGATGTCCTTCCTCGCGTGTTCGCGTGTGGGATACTGGGTGCGGTTCACGCGCTCGTTCTTCAGGGTTCCGTTGAACGATTCCGCCCAGGCATTGTCGTAGCATGATCCTGTCCGGCCTACGGACCGGCGGGCACCGAGTTCATCGGCTACCGAAGCGAATTCGGCAGAAACGTATTGCGCTCCCCGGTCGCTGTGGAAGATGGTTTCGCCGGGAATGAACGGCAGATTCCGGGCCGCCATGCGCAGGGCGTCGGCAACCAGTTCGGTGCGCATGTGCTCGGCCATCGCATATCCGACCACCTTCTTCGAATAGCAGTCCAGCACGGTTGCCAGATAGAGCCATCCCTCCCACGTGCGGATATAGGTGATATCGCCGACCAGTTTGCGTGCCGGCGCCTCGGCGGTGAAGTCGCGGTGCACCAGGTCCGGCAGCTGCGCGGCATCGCCGGCAAGGGTGGTGATCGGCCTGAACGGTCGCGGCTGACACGGCATCAGGCCCAGCTCGCGCATGATCACACGCACGGTGCCACAATCCGCGATCGTGCCCCAGCGGGCCAGCTGGGCATGGATACGCCGGTAGCCGTAGGTGCCGTCGGAATGCTCGAAACAGAACTGGACCTCCGCGGCGAGGATCTCACGATTCCGGGCGGTGGCCGACGGTCCACGGCCATGCCACGCGTAATACCCGGACCGCGAAACCTTCGCCCACCGGCACATAGCCACGACTGAATGATTGCCTTCTTCGGAGGCGATGAACGCGTACTTCGAGCTCACCGGTGCTTCTTCGCGAAGAAGGCCACCGATTTTCCCAAGAAGCGGTTCTCCTCTTCCAGTTCCCGGACCCGCCGCTCCAACTCCTTCAACCGCGCCCGCTCGGAAACCGACAAACCGGAATCGCCGGTATGCGCGCTCCGGAAGTCTTTCACCCAATTCCGGATCGTCTGCCCGGTCACCCCGCAGTCACGCGCGACATCCTCGATCGCACGCGACTTCTCCACCACTTCCCGCGCGGCCGTCTCCCGGAACTCCGGGCTGAACTGACGCGACTTCTTCTGTGCCACAACAACTCCGTTCAGTTACCCAAATCCTACTTTGAGCCACTGTCCGAAAAACTCCGGGCACCTCAGTCCGAGACCACGCGCCGTTCTTGCAGGATCCAGCGACGATCACCTTCGTCGCCTTGGAGGGCAGCGAAATCGTTGGATGGGTGTGGGGAATGCGGCAACGTCATGCTGGCGGCTATTCCCAGGTGCAGTTGTATGAGATCGGTGTCGTCGAGCGATTCCGGAAGCAGGGCGTCGGACGTGCACTGCTGACGGCGTTCCGCGATCTGGCGATGGCGGAGGGCCATCGCAGGATGTGGTTGTTCACCGATGAGGACAACGCTGCTGCGAAGGCTCTGTATGAAGCCGCCGGTGGGGAACCCTCGCTTCATAACGATGCAGGCTATTGGTGGCAACTCGACGCGGCCGAGCCCGGATCGCGCCACGATGCCGCGGTCGGTTAGCACGGTCCGATCAACTTCTGCCGCGTCGGCGGCAGGTGGGTGATGTTTGTTTTCGGATCGGCGACCGTGCGAAGCCGCTGGATCTCTTCGTGTTGCGCCGCGAGTCTCGAGAGAGCGTGGGTTCGGAAGGTGGTGAGTTCCTCGATTGTCGAATTTGCCTGTGTAAGGCGGTCTTTGAGCTTATCGGCCTCCACTTTCAGTCGTTGGATCTGCGCGGCTCTCGGGTCCGGGGTTTCTCCAGCGTGCTGCAGTTGCTGAATCCGGTGCTCGAACTCCGCGCGTAGGTGTGCGTAGGGCCGGGTGCCGTAGAAGGCTGTTCGGTCGACTCCGGCCTCGAGTGCGAGGGTTTTGATATCGCAGCCTCCGCTGGGTGGTATCTCGCCGCGTAGCAGCCGGTCCATGGCGGCGCGAATGCGGTTCTCGTTCTGGATGCGTTGTGTGGCACTGATTCTCATGCGACGTCCGTGTTCGTGTCGGAGATGGCGGCGGCGTCGATGGCTTCGATGACACGTCTGGCTCGGTCGTAGTCGGCTTGCAGACGGGTCCTGTCGGTGCGGCGGGTCGTGCCGATGGCGCCGAGGAACGTCTTGGTCTGTTCGGCGTGTTCGGCCCAGACGGGCCGGTGGTGTTGGTGGTGGGTGGCTTGCGGGCAGCGTGCCGAGTCACACATGCCCGCCAGGGGCCGGTCAGCGTGTGGGGTGCCGGCGAGTTTGAGGCAGAGCGCCCGGGATGGGTCGCTGAACCAGCAGTAGTTCGCGGTTCCCAGGTGCAGGGTGCGGGCGCGTTTGGTGAGCAGGTTGAGGATTTCCCGGTCGCTGGCTTGGATTTTCGGTGCGGTCGGGTCTGTGATCTCGCCGTCGACGTGGGCGAAGAATTCGGTCAGCTCGCGAGCGCCGGGGCCGGCGGGCAGGATGCCTTGCTGGTAGTTGCGGAACTCGGTCCAGACCAGCTCCACGTTGCGGTCGGCTTCGTGCTTGTTCACCTCGGCGACGCGTGAGGATCTCGCGACAGTGGGACCGGTAGAGGTCCTTGTTGCGCATCAACGGATGTGTGGGGCCCAACAGGCCGGCAGCGGCGATCAGAACACCGGCGTCCTGCGGGTATTGCGTGATCGCCGGGGCGATTTCTTGCAGAGCAACCGCATGGTGGGTCGGGAGAATCGCTTCCACGGTTGCGGCCCATGTGTGGCCGGAATCCATCGATTCGACGGCCGGTGATTTGTTGTCCACCCTCACGTCGCCTTTCGAGTCGGCTCGAAATCCGGCAGGGCGCACACCCGCATGGAGGTGTGCGCAGACGGGGCTGCTAGGTCTTGTCTCCCAATAGTTTGAGCCATTCGACTACGAGGGCCATGACGACGCCTGCACGGTAGGTCAGCGCCAGCTTGTCGTAGCGGGTGGCGACGGCCCGCCACTGTTTGGCCTTGTTGAAGGCCCGTTCGACGACGTTGCGTCCCTTGTACGCCTCCCGGTCGAACGAGGGCGCCCTGCCACCGTCACGGCCCTTGCGTTTCCGATTGGCGAGCTGATCGGCACGCTCGGGAATGACAGCTCGTATCCGTCTGCGGCGCAGCAGTTTCCGATTCGCTGCCGACGAATACGCCTTGTCGCCGAGCAGTGCGTCCGGATTCGTCCGTGGTGCCCCGCCGCCGAGGCGGGGCACCCTGACACCGTCGAGCACCTCACCGAGAAAGGGACTGTCGCCGGCCTGACCGGGCGTGATCAGCACCGACAGGCCGCGACCGGCACCATCGGTGATCAGGTGGATCTTCGTCGTCAGCCCGCCACGAGACCGGCCGATCCCGTGATCGGCAGGCTCATCGAGCAGATTCGTGTAATTCGAGGGAGCCCCCTGTGTGGCGGGCGGCGTTCGCACCGTGCTGGTGAACCCGCACGATCGTGGTGTCGATCGACGCCACCCAGTCCAGATCACCGGACACGTCGGCCAGCGCGGCCAACGCGATCAGCACCTTGTCCCACGTCCCATCAGCGGCATAGCGGCGATGGCGCTTCCACACCGTCTGCCACGGCCCGAACACCGCCGGCAGGTCCCGCCACGGCCCGCTGACCCGCAGCCGGTACAGCAATCCCTCCACGATCAGGCGGCTATCACTGAAGTTACGGCCCACGCGCCCTTCGGATTTCGGCAGCAGCAACTCCAGCAACTCCCACTGCGCATCCGTCAACACCCGAAACCGATCACCAACCACAACCACGACGACCATGCTGCCGCACCGCCACCGATCTATTGGGAGACACGCCCTAGTACTCCAGCATCACTTCGTGATGTAATCGGTGTCGCCGCTGGTGGTGGGCTTGTTTGGCGTGGTGCTGGTGTCGCCTGCGCCAGGCCGACCAGTGCAGTGCCGCCGTGAGGTTCGGGGTCGGGGTGATCAGGTGTGCCAGGAGACGTTTGATCTCTCCGAGGGTGAGTGGAATGAGGCCGCTGCCAATACTTTTGGGGAGATCGCGGCGGTGACGGCGAGGTAGGTGTGGGCGAGCATCGCGAGGGTGATGTGCCGATACCAGGCGTCGTAGCGGCGGACCTGGTACTGGTCCAGCCCGACTTCGGTTTTCGCGGTCTGGAAACAGTCCTCGACCGCCCAGCGGGCACCGGCAACCCGGACCAGATCGGCGTCGCTGGTACCGGCTGGGGCACCGCAGAAGTAATAAGCGACCTCCAGTTCACCGTTGGTGCCGCGGGTCAATGACCGGCGGGCCAGAAGCCAGCGCCGCCATCCGCTGCCGGCCTCGCTGACGCTGGGCAGCGTGGCCACGGCCCAGTCGAACAATCGAGGCCCCTTCGCGCCGTCACCGCAGGACAGACGTTTCCACGCCTCCGGTGGCGCGTCCGCGACGATCTGATCGGCGCGCCAGCTGCCTCGCAGTGACACCACCGGTGCGTTGCTGGGCACAGCCACCACATACCCGATCCGGCGCCGCTCGAGCCAGCGGCGGAACTTCGAATCACCCCCGTATGCCTCGTCGGCGGTGACCCACCGCGCGGGCACCCCCGCATCCAGCGCCCGCGCCAGCATCCGTTGCGCCAGAACCTGTTTCGTCGCGAACTCCACCTCGTCGGGCACCCCGGCGGTCCGGCAGCGGTCCCGATCACCGGTCCACGACTTCGGCAGATACAACTCCCGATCGATCAGCGTGCGGCCCTTCACACTCGTATAAGCACAGAACACACCGAGCTGGCAATTCTCGATCCGGCCGGCCGTACCCGAGTACTGACGTTGCACCCCAGCGGATTTCACACCCTTCTTCAGAAACCCGGTCTCGTCGACGACGAGCACACCGTCCGCGTCGCCCAGGTGCTCGACGGCATAGGCACGCGCGTCGTCACGCACACCGTCGACATCCCACGCCGCCGCGTTCAACAGCCGCTGCATCCCGATCGGCGTCACATCACCCGCAGCCTCGGCCAGCGTCCAACCGTTCTTCCCCGCCAACGGCGCCAGCAACCCCCGCACATACATCCTGGCCCGCCATCGCGGCTCCGCACGATGAAACCGGCCCGCCACCCGACCGAACAACTCCTCCAGCCCAGCCGACCACGCGACCAGATCCTCACCAACCACCACGAAAACACATGCTACCCAACAACATCACGAAGTGATGCTGGAGTACTAGCACGACAGTTGTATTTCGTTGTTTTGCAGTCGGACCGATGGTGGGATACCTTGTCGTCTCGTGCTGGGTGATGTTGCCGCAGAGGATGTTTCGGCGTGGCGAGTGAGTTTCGATGAGGTGTTCGCGCGGGTGGCGGGGGTGTTCTATCGGGCGGAGCCGCGGCGGTGGGCGCGGTCGTATCTGACGGGGTTGCTGGCGCCGGTGGAGCGGAAGAATACGTGGCAGTTGTCCGAGGCTGCGGGAGAGGAGGATCCGGGCCGGTTACAACATTTCTTGAATCGGTCGCGGTGGGACGCCGACGAGTTGCGCGATTGCCTGCGGGCGTACGTCGCCGAGGCGCTGGCCTGCCCTGATGGAGTCCTGGTTCCGGACGAGACCGGGTTCTTGAAGAAGGGGGTGAAGTCCGCGGGTGTGCAACGCCAGTACTCCGGGACGGCCGGGCGTGTGGAGAATTCTCAGCTCGGGGTGTTCCTCGCCTACGCCGGGCGCTCGGGCCGGGCGCTGATCGACCGAGAGCTCTACCTGCCCGAGTCGTGGATCGGTGACCGCGATCGCTGTATCGAAGCAGGCATACCCGAAACACGTTGCAGTACAGGTCTTCTGACGAAGCCCAGGCTCGCGGAGATGATGATCGCCCGGACCCTGGACGCCGGAGTGCCCGCAGGATGGGTGGCCGCGGACTCTGCCTACGGCCGCGACGGCCGGTTCCGGGCCTTCTGCGAGACCCGCCGCCTGTCCTACGTCCTCGAGGTGCCGGTCCGGCACACCGTGCCCGACCTCGACGGCCGCCGCCGCGTCGACACCCTCGTCGCCCGAGCACCCGCACAAGCCTGGCACCGCGTCTCGGCAGGACTCGGTGAACGCGGCGAACGCGAATACGACTGGGCCTGGGCCACCCTCCCCAATTTCGGTGACCTCCCCGCCGGATACACCAGAACCCTGCTGGCCCGCCGATCCCTCGACAACCCTGCCGATATCGCCTATTACCTGTGCTTCCACCCCGCCACCATCGAGCGGGAACAGGTCGTGGCCGTGGCCGGCGCCCGATGGGCGGTCGAAGAGTGCTTCCAGGCCGCCAAGGACCAGTGCGGCCTCGACCACTACCAAGTCCGCAAATGGCATCCCTGGTACCGGCACATCACCCTCGCCATGCTCGCCCACGCCTTCCTCGCCGTCACCGCCGCCACCGACCCAAAAGCCCACGCGGGCTGGGCCGAATCACAGTCGCCGACATCCGCCGTCTCCTGGCGATAGTGCTCCACCCCGCCCGCACCCTCACCCACGCACTCGCCACCTGCCACTGGCGCCGCCGCCACCAAGCACACGCCCGACAACTCCGCCACCAACAGAAACGATTACAAAACAACGAAATACAACTGTCGTGCTAGAGGTCCGTCGGGCGACGGGCGTGGAGGAAGACGCTGTCGACCTCGGTGCCGGAGGTGGCGAATGCCCGGGCGGGCAGTTCCTCGTAGCCGCCGTGTGTGGCGATGAAATCGCGCATCGCCCGGTATTTGTGCTGGGGTCGCCAGGTATAGCCGCCGGGCGCGATCGCCAGGAGTTGGCCACCGGGGATCAGCAGGTCCCAGGCGGTGTAGAGGTGGTCCATCCACACCGTCGGCTGGCCCGACAGCGCGAACGGCGGGTTCATCACCACCGCAGCGAACGGCCTGGGTGCGGTCGCAGCGAACTGCTCGAAGCTGGACACCACCACGCTCACCCGCGGATCAGATCCGATGGTGGCGGCGCGTTCGGGATTGGGCTCCACCGCCGTGACGTGCACGTCCGGATTGGCGTGCAGAATCGCCCGCACCAACGCCCCCTCGCCCGCAGAGGGCTCCAGGACGCCGGTACCCGCCTCGAGATCGGCGATGCCGGAGTGTTCGCCGGTGACAATGCGTGTGGCCAACAGCTCGGGTGTGGCGTAGTACGCCTCGAGGATCTTGCCGTCCGTGGTGGGGGTTCTGCCGCTGGCCACGGCTGCCGCGATGATTTCGGCAGGGTCACCGGGGAAAAGGTGGGCCTGTTCTCGGCGGCTCCATTTACCGCCCATGGCCTCGATCACCCGGTTGACTTTCTTGTACACGGACTGTGTGAGCTGCGTCGGGAGAAACAGTTTGTTTCCCTCGGTGCGCGATTCGGCCAGGATTTCCCGCGCGAATTGGGGCACCGGCACTGATGTTCTTACGGCCATCGACGACCGCCTTTCCGGTTGTGAAGGTTGACGGAATGGCCTGCGCATGATTCGGCTGGCCCCGGGCATTTCGCCGAGCGCGAGCGGTTTACCAGGTTCGGGGCAGTTGTTCGGCCGAGTTGTTTCCGATGGAGGCGGTAGAGTAGCTGCGGGTCAGAACGGGCGGACGGTGGCAGTGAGGTCCTGGTGGCGGGCCATGATGTCCTTGGCGAGATATTCCGCGCGCGCCCGGGATAGGACCGCGGCATGCACCCTCCGGTGCGTGGTCGTGCCGTCACCGCCGAGACGGCCCAGCAGTTTGCCGGTCGTTTCTCGCACGATCACCGTGAAGTGACCGTGGCCCGGAGCCCGGTCGCCGCACCTCCAGCCACACTCGCGTTCGGCAGCTGCACCCTGGTCTGGCGACGTCTGCGAGAGGTCGACCGAACTGTTGGGGTGACCGGGACCGACGGCACCGGGCTCAGGTGCGCGGCCCATCGTGGCGTGGGTGTCGGAGATATGGTTGTTCACGAGATCCTCTGAGGAGTAGAGAGTTTCGCCGGCGGCGGTCCCGGCCCGGCTGAGAAGAAGCCGCACGCCCGCGTTGGATGCACCCATTTCGGCTTGCCGGAGACGATCACCCTCACGGGTGGGGGCACAACGAAGTGCTCGGAGGTCGGCCCGATTGCCACAGCGGCAGATCCATTCGTCGCTGTCGAGCGCCTCGATCTCGAGTCCGCTGGTCGTGGCCAGGGCGGTGAATACCGGCCCCGCGGTGGTGGGATCGAACGAGGATCGCAGCGGGATCGGCCGGAAGGCGTGCTCGCAGTGGCTGTGCGGGCTACCCACTGTGTCGTGGTGTGCCGCAGTCGCGTTCGACCGGGTTGCGCACCCTGCCGGGAATCCGGGGACCGCGTCGAGGACGATCACCTCGCCCCGGCAGCCCCCGGGCAGCTGCTCGCCGATCGCGGCCTTTTCACCGGCGGTGTCGCCGAGCGCGCCGGTGGGGCAATAGGCGATGCGCCACTGCCCGCCGACCGGCTCAGCGGTACGGACCGCGACTCGGATGGTGGCAGTGTCGGTGAGGTTCAGTTCGGCGCGCACGGTGCTGTGGGTGATGCGTCGAGCGGGCCGTCGCCGCGGAGGTAGTGGTTCACGACGGCGATGAGGTTCGCGGGTGCCGCGCCGAAAGCCTGGATACGGACGAGCCCGCCGTCGAACCGGACGGAGGGGATGTTTCCCCAGAGCCGGTGCAGGTGCCGGTGCCGGTAATCGGCGATACCAGTGGGCCGGATCGTGCCGTCGGCATCGAGTGCGCGAGTGGGTACGAGCGCCAGCCAATCGTGGTCGGACCATACGCCGGGGGCCGGTGAGTCGGGGCGGATCACTCGCGCGAGCAGGTCCTCCCAGAGGTTGCCGTAGGCGAGTTCGAGGGCATACCACGCGGGCACGGCCGACACCTCGATGAGGATGGCGCCCGGGACTCGGCGGTGCGCGAGCGCGGCAGCGTCGGCGCAGGTCGGTGCTTCGACCTGTATTTCCTCGCCGGAGGCGAATTCGATGTACCACAACATATTCACGGGTGGCCCTTTCCTGAGTGTGCGCCTCGGGCAGTCGGGACGCTGAGAAGTTCTCGATGGGTTCGGGTGTGGTACCGGTTCCCGAGGCGGCGGTGTCAGGTGAGCAAAGTTGCGGTGTGAACGCAGCCTGTTCGAGGTGGGAAACGGGCCACCGTGGCAAGCGATACGTCCTCGGTGGCGGGGCGAGTGGCGCGCGCTGCCGCTGTCACCGGTGTCGCGGGGGCCAGGGTCCGTGGCGTTGATGAGGAGACCCGTCGCGATTTCCGGTCCGCACGTCATGGGTGACTGCGTCATGGATGAGTTCGGCGACGTCGTCTGCTGCCGTCTGGGGGTCGGCTGCGACAGCGTGAACGCCGGAGCGTGCGGGTCGGCGATCCACTGCTTGATCGCGTCGGCGTCAGGACGGCGGGCAACGGCGGACCGAGGGCGCCGGTGAACGCAGCACCGAGCGAGCGACCACCGTTCAGCGCCGGGGGTTTGCCTCGTGGTCGTGGGCAGGCAGCGGGGAAGACCCGGTGTCGAAGTTCGCGCCGCTAAAGTTAGAGTTCCGGTCGCGGGCCATCGCTAGTGGTGATCGCTCGGTGAGGTCGGCAGGGCTTGTGCTGTCGAAGGGTGAGAAGTCGTAGCCGGCTTCGGCGGGTCTGTCGATGAGATCGTACGACGACGCCCAGTCCGGCAGCGTGCCCAACAGGTCGCGGTGCTCGATCAGGTACCGCGTGAGCGCGGAGTCGGCGGTTCTGATCCGGTGGTACAGGTCGTTGCTGGGGGGCGGGCAGTCGAGGTCCTCGACGGACAACAGACTCTGAATGCAGGCGGCAGTGTCGAGTTCGACCAGTTCGCGCAGAAGCGCCTGCGCGTGCTGGTGAACCTGGAGGTGGTGGCCGGGGCACGGTGCGGACACAGCGGGTCGATCCTTTGCGCGGGAGGAGTTAGGAAGCCTCACGATGCGACTCCGCCAGCGGAGTAGACGGCGGTGCCGTTGACCGTGATGAGCATCGGGACGCACTCGTCGGCGTCCAGCAGCCACGGCTCGGTGGTATCCAGGTCCACCGACACATGCAGTGCTTTGCACTGTCGGTCGAGGTAGACGAAGACCAACGATCCCGCGACTTCGATGGCGGGCAAGGTGTCAGAGTCCGCGCCGCGATAGGGATGCAGCAATGCGGCGCTATGCGCGGCATCGATTCGCCGACGCCACCGCGCAGTCCGAAGTCTGGCCGGCCAGGTCCGTGGATTGAGGTGGCCCAGCCAATACAGTGCAGCCCGATAACGCAGTCGCAGTCGAAAAGAACGTTTCACGCTGTCCTCCAAGAGGATTGAGGTCGGCTCGGTCGTGGATGGATGAGCAACGAGTCGGCCTGGTTCAGCCCGCGAGTAAAGGCTCACGGCCGTCACCCGATTGCGTCGCGGACGCCACGCAGCGGGTTCGACCATGCCAATAGGGAGATGATCCCGGTTCGCGCGCTCTCGGGCGATCTGGGCGGGTGCTGGGACGGTTGCGCTTGAACGGTGACGCAGAGTCAGAGACTTCTGGCAGGATCGGCCCGTGATCCATTGGCTCGCAGCCGATCCTGCACCGCAGAGCAACAACGGCTCGTCCGGCTCACCCGGCCCGTGGTGGCTCCCATACCTCGCGCTGGTAGCCCCGCTAACCGCGCCCTTCATCGCTGGCCTGTTCTCGATGCGGACCACACGTAAAACTCCGCATGAGAAATTGGAAAAGCTCATCGGCGTGGTCAACAACTGGCCGGAGGACCTGCCCGGCAAAGAGACTGTGTATCAGTCGATAGAACTGACACTGGGCGAGATCCGAGAAGTCGACAAACTGGGCGATTTGCCAAAGGTCGAAGCATCTGAAACGCCTTCCGAGTCCTCCAATGCTGAGGAGCAGGTCGACGCTATCGTGCAGGCGCGGGCCGCCGCTCAAGCGACCACACAGCGGCTCGGGCTCGGGTTAATGATGGCTGCGTTTGGTCTGGTGTTTCTGGCCTTAGGTGCCGTTGCCACAGCGCGCGGTGATTCGTCCGCGTGGCCCTTCATTACGATCGGAGGTGGCTACGTCGCTTTGGCGCTCCTCCTCGCCTTCGACCCGGGTGGCTTCGGCGAGTTTGCCGCTCAGCTCTTGCGTGCTATCTGGAATCCCATGTTGACTGCGCAGATCATTGCTCGCCACATCTCCGACCGGAAGTCGAAGTAGGCGTCTGCTTATCTAGACCCGGCTAAGGCCGGCGGGCTCGACCTCACTGCGACCGTGCCTGTCCTCCGCCAATGACGGGCACGCACCACCGACGGCGCATGGCTGGGCCTGTGCGAGTTCGCCATCGAGACCGGTAGCGGCCACAGCCGTCTACACGTCGCGCAACTCTGCCCAGCCGAAGCGCCCCAGCCCGCGCCTACGACAGGTTCAGGTGCCGGTTCATCTCCATCGCCGCCTCGGCCAGTTCGGGCATCTCGATGACAGTGACACCTTCCTGAGCCAGCTTCTCCACACCGACGCAGTCCTCCACGAACGTCGACGGCTCACGCCAGGCGATCACCACCGTCGGGATCTTCGCCTCGAGGATCCGGTCCGTGCAGGGCAGGCGGGTCTTCGTCGCGCGCTCCGAGCACGGCTCCAAAGTGCTGTAGATCGTCGCCGTCGCCAGCCGCGGATCCGCCTTGTCGAGCTTGTCGAGAGCCGACTCCTCCGCGTGCACCTTCGCATCGGTCTCACGGGAATAGCCGGTCGAGATCTCCTCGCCGTCGGCGCCGACGATCACCGCGCCCACCGAGAACGCGCCCTCCACCACCGGGCACAACTTCGCCAGTTCGATGGCCCGATTCATCCAATGCGTGTGATCGAGTTCGGTCACGAATCCTCCTTGGGTCGGTAGTGCAACAGTGCGACGTCGCCGATCGCAGTGACGTCCACCAGCCTCATCCTTCGTGTGGGCCCACCTGGGTACCGGGCCGGGCGCGCGAACCGTGGTGCGCCCGCATCGCCGACAAGGGTAGGTCCGATCGCGAGCAGAAGATCATCGACCAGGCCACCCGCGAGGAATCCGGCGATAACCTGGCTCCCGCCCTCCACCATGAGTCGCTTCACACCACGCGCGCCGAGATCGTCCAGGATCGCGCTGAACTCGATCCGGCTGCCCGGCAGCGCGACGACGTCCGCGAGCCCGCCCAGTCGAGCGCCCGCCAGCACCGCGCCGGCCTCCGGCGCGTAGACGACCGGGGTCTGTTCGACCCCGTGATGCCAGACCTTCGCCTCGGGATCCAGGTCCCCGGACCGGGTGACCGTCACCTTCAGCGGATTCGGAGGCTGGCCCGCAGCGACCCGTTCCGCTTGCCGCTGCGCCGATTTCACCGTCAGACGCGGATTGTCAGTCCGAATGGTCTCCGCGCCGACCATGATGGCATCGGCCTCGGCGCGCAGCTGGTCCACGCGATCGAAATCCGCGTCGTTCGACAGCAACAACCGGACCGGGCTCGTGTCGTCGAGGAAGCCATCCACGCTGGCCGCCGCCGACAACACGACGTGAGGACGGCTCACGCGAGAGCCCACTGCGCGGCAGCGTCGCGGAACTGCACGATCGACTCGTGCCGACTATGCGGATCCAGGGCGCTGTGCACCGTCCGAAGGTTGTGCAGGATCCGCTCCGACCCTGTGCTGACCGCGCATCCCATCACCGCGTGGCCCAGCCGCGCGCCGGACTCGATATCGCCGGCCTGCACGTACGCGACTGCTTGCCGCGACACGTAGACGGCCTGATCGCGGGTCTGCCCCGAGCGCATCGAACTGATCGCCTCCCCGAACTGGTCGATCGCTGACCGGTAGTCACCGAGCGCCACCCGGCCTTGCGCCTGGTGCACGTTGATGTACTCCTGATCCAGGAAGAACCCCCAGGACGGGTCGACGTTCGCGTCCTGGGCGAGTGCGCGAGCGCGATCGAACTGCGCTTCGCTGCCGGACCGGTCGCCTGCCAGAGCACGACCGTGCGCGCCGAACGTATTCGCCACGGCCGCGAACCTGGTGTCCGGTGGCGCCTGGCGTACCGCGGCGTCCGCCAGCTCCAGCGCTTCCATCCCGTCACCCATGTCGGCCGCGATATGGGCCTTGCGGATGAGGACCGCCGCCACCGAGTAGGGATCGCCGAGCTGATGGGACCAGGTCAAGCCCCGGTCTGTCCAGTGCTGCGCGCGGTCCCACGAGCGGCAATCCTGATGCAGCCAGGCAGCGAATTCCGCGTACAAGATCCTCATGCGCTGCATCGTGACCGGGTCACCGACTCGGGCGCGGCGCAGCTGGCCGATGCGCTCGATGCTCTGCTCCACCAACGGGATAACGTCGCGAGCACCGTGCAAGTTGTCGGACTCGATCAACGACAACCGGAGCCGGTGAAAGTGTTCGAGACGGTCGATATCGGGACTGTTCGCGAGGACCGCCGCAGGCTTCACGCCAGCGGCTACAGCCAGGGCCCCAGCCCCGATGCCGGTGATGACGGTGCGGCGAGGAAGTGACACAAGAATGACCTCTCCAGCGGCGGTCCGGGCCTGAACCCAAACCTGGTCGGCTTCATCAGCACCCAGAACGGCCGGCATCGGCTGACCGAGGGTGTCGACCGCCAGCGTATCCGGCACGGCCGTACAGTTGTCATTCTCAGCGTCCACGCCCGTCATCCGCGCGAACCGCGCGACAACGTTCGGCGACGCCTCAGCCAATGCCTTGTCCAGCTGACGCTTACTCGATGGGCGTAACGACGCACCCGCCCCCGCTGATTCCCAACCCTCCACGGAACGGCTCGAAACCTGAACCAGGTTCGCGAACTCATCAATCGACAGCTGCATGGCATCGCGCAGCTGTCGAATCTCGATTCCTGTCCATCGGTACGTGATCATCGACCCAGCTCCAAGCCCCTGCTCTGCTGTCGTTGTTGATCGAAAGCTACCTGCTTCCAGTATCTCTCGGGGAGCGATCCACCGACGATGTACGGGAAGTTGCGGGAAAGCTGCGGAATTTCTTCGTGGTTAGTGCAGCCGGTGCGGCTCACGCTGAGACCAGGCCCCGCCGCCGGACGAGTCCAACCCGCCCTCAGCGCATCGGCCGACCCACACCCGTAACAAGGGACGCCACGGTCGGATGCGCCCGGACCCCGGCGGCGGGTGCCGTACCGACAATCACCGCCGAGAGGACACGGGCATGAATTCCCATCATGCGAGACCGTTAGCGGTTGGCCTGGTACGCGCTGACGTATCCGGTTCCAGCGCACTGGAACACGCGGCCGGGCTCCGCCGCCACGCCGAGGGACTGGGCTACCAGTACATCCACACTGTGCGCCCGCCGCACGACGACCGGGATCCTGTCGGGTACGCGCTCGGGATCGCCGCCGGCCTGGAAGTCGCCGCGCTCATCGTCTGGGACCTGGAGACCGTCGGCCACACCCCGTCACGGGTGTGCGAGCAGATGGATCTGGAGACCGTGGTCCCTCCCGAGACCTGGGCGGCCTCCGCGTACGTGCACCGCGACCCCGGCCACGGATACCCGGCCCAGCCGCTCACGGAACTCGTCGCGCGGCACATCATGCAAGATCACCTGACGTGCCGTGCGACTCGATGCCCGCGTAAGGCATTCGCGTACGCCTTCCTGGTCAAGGAGGGCAAGATCGTGCCTCCTACGAGCAGCCCGCGCGAACGGGCAGCAGCCCGCGGCCTGGAGTACCCGGCCCTCGACGAACTCGGCCCTGCCCTACCCGACGGTGTCGATCTGGCGGTCCTCGTCGGCGTGCTGGGCAAGCTCACCGATCCGGATCCAGATCCGGACCTCGAGGCCGCACGGCTCGACCGCTCCGTAGCCGGGCAGCGCTGACCGGCTACCACCATGAGCTTCGCGGGTCCTTCTGCGGCTCAAACGACATCGCCACGGCCAGACGAGCCCGACGTGCTCGTGTGCATCCGCCCAAGGATCCTGAAGCCACGGGAGCTGCGGTTCGTGGCCTGTCTCTCGGCGGCCTATCGATTCGCCGAGCACTGGGCAGGTCTACCACCAACGCGACGTCGTCACGTTCGAGCAGCTCCGGCCGGGGAGTCGGCGCCTTCCGTGCGAACAGCTCTGGGTCCTTCCATGACCATTCGAATCCGCCAAATCGATTGTGCACGTGACTGATTCGCGGATCTCAAACCTCTGAAGGATAGTGACATGACAGATACGCCGCTCTACGTCGACGAGGACATCAACAGGACGCTGATCGTGGTGTGTCCGTTGTGCCACAACGAAGTTCGCACCCAAGGCAACGTCGTCAGTGTATGGATCGTGACTCACGACTCGCCCGAGGGGAAGTGCCCGGCCTCCGACAGGGAAGTCCGCATGATGCCCAAGCGGCCCTGACGCTCGGCTGACACGGCCTCGCCGGTTTGAACAGTCGGGAAGCCCCAATTTACAACACAATTGAAGAACATCGTTGCCACCGACACCCCCGAACTCTCCCGACCGGAGCACGTCCCGCCGTCTGTTGCTGCCGTTCGCATCCGACCGGTAACGCCGCTCTTGGCTCCCGCGCGCATTTGGTCCGTAACCGAACTGCTCGACCGCAAGGAAGCACTGCTTGAGGAAGGCGTCGTACGCCAACTTCCCCGAGGTGGAGAAACAGCATAAGTTTCGGCAGCGGCCGGCATGGATGGCCAGTCCGGTGAGCCAGGCCAGATTTCGTGCGCCAGCCGGGTAGGCACTGGAATACGCAGAGTTGTCTGCGGCCTACAAGGCATCGGGGGAACGGCGTTGCCCGCGGCCGGGGTCACGACGGCGGCCATCTCGCCACATCACATGGCGGCACGAATCCGGGCATCGACGGCGGCGACAGATGCAATGGCGCCGACCAATCCACCCGAGCTCAGGGACTTACCGCCGCCCAGCCGCCAGCGGCCGTCGTCACGGTCCCCGACGAACAGACCGCTGCGAGACGGTCGCCGATCTCGGTGTTCGGCATCGCCGTGCGGGCTCCGCAGATTTCCACACGGCACAAGGTCGTTGCCTGGATCGGGCCGGCGACTCACTGGCCGGTGTCAGCGGCCTCGCGAATGAGCTGTTCGGTCTCGGCGGCACCGAACTGCTCGTTGAGGTACTCGATTTGAGCAGTGAGGCCGTTGTTGTTGATCTGGGACGCGGTGTTACTGGCAGCGTCATGTACGGCGTCGAACAGTTCGATACCATCGAGGCCGAGATCGTCGGCCAAACGCACCAGTTGTTCCGATGTCGATCTGGGCATGGAGAACCTCCTGGGAATGCGGACAACGGCTTGCGGTCACGGCACTGTGGGTCCGTGGGTGATGCCGGTGAGGTGGGTGAGGGCATCGGCGGCCGAGATATTAAGGGCGACTGGGGGATTCAGAGGCAGGGACGCCCGTTTCGGATCGAATCCCGGTCTCTGCTCGGCGGTCACGGTGGCCGGCGCCAGCGTTTATCATGAGTGGACCCCTGTTGCGATATTTCCAGATCACGCCGACGCTTCGTCAAGCCTCACAGGGCAGCGATCGCCTGGCCTGCTGCTCAGGCGGCTGCGCTGCTGGTGTAATGGGTTTGGACATGGTCGCGCAGTTGGTTGTGGACCTCCTCCACCCACGCGATGTCACCGTCGATCGCGACCTCGGAGACCGCGACCTCGACAGGTTCGCCGCGGGACACGAAAGTGGGTGTTTTCCCGGCTCGATACGCCGTGACGTGGATGAAACCCGGTTCGGTTACCGGCTCGTGCTCGCCGCGCCACCAGTTCTGCGGATGACGCCAGAACGCGTGGTACTCGACATCACCGACCCGCCATTCCCAGCGCTCGCCCTCGGCGGCGCGATAATGACGAAGTGTGACGCTGCCCCGTTTCCGAGCCGGACGCGGCCGGGCCGGCGCGGCATCGAGGACCGCGAACAATTCGGGGAACTGCTCATGGGCCTGCGCGGCGGTGAGATGGCCGGTCACCTGGTGATACGGCAGCGGCTGCGGGCGGCCGTTGCGGCGGGTCAGCGCGGCCATGGTTTGGACTCGACCGCCGACGGTGTCGTAGAGACCGGCGACACTGACCGACTTCGGGTTGACGCGGGCAACCTCGTGCCAGCGATCACGGCTCCAAGAGACGAAGTCGCCGACCGCGAAATCGCCAGGCTCCCAGACGTGCACGCCCGCCTCGTCGAGTACTCGCCACCAGTAGTCGATTTCCTCCAGCTTCTCCACGATCTCGGCTCGCGCGATCGCCAAAGAGTGATCCGACCACCGATCGCCATGCTGTTCCAGGTTCTTGCCGATACGGCGTAGATCGGTTTCGATGCCGAGGATACGGCGCTGGGTAGTGCCCGGATTCTCTTTATAGGCCCGGAAATTCGCTGCCGCCGCTGCACGGTCAATGCGGTTTTTGGCCTTGTCGTAGAGTGCCCACGCCTTGCCCTCACGCTGCCACAGCCGATCCAGCAAACGCCGGTGCCGATGCTCGGAATGATGACCGACGAGAATCGGCTGACCGTTGAGCATGTCGAAGGTGCGCTGGTTGTCCGCTCGGATGCTGTCGG
Source organism: Nocardia sp. alder85J (assembly GCF_020176955.2). Classification (GTDB taxonomy): domain Bacteria; phylum Actinomycetota; class Actinomycetes; order Mycobacteriales; family Mycobacteriaceae; genus Nocardia. The sequence continues at coordinate 719,109 of NZ_JAIUCZ020000004.1, read as the reverse complement.
AAGTCCAGAATTCGCGCCGCGCCATGTACTGCTGATACGCAGCCCGATCGTCGGCCCTGTCGTACTTTTCCTGCATGAACCCAGCGAAGTCGACCGCCGGCGTCGTGTCGTCGATGTCGACATCGATCTCGTGACCGAGTTCGCGAAGCCGCTCGACCGCACTGTCGATCTTGTAGGTGTCGGCTCGGCGGCGCCGCGAGTGCGGCAGATACCAGTACGGGTCACCCAACTCGTCATCGGCGGGCAGGTTCTCCGACCCGCGGAAGTTGCAGGGCCACTCGGTGAGCGCCTTCCCGACCCCTGACATACCGCGATAGGTACCGTAGACAAGCGTGCCGAGTTGACGGTTGTGGCGAATCGTGATGTGGCTCATCTGGTTACGTCCTTCCGGGGAGAAGCGCGGTCGGTGGATGAGAGCTCACCGGACGCGGGGCATCGGGTGATGCTCGAAAAGGCTGATTCCGGTCGGGGGCCGGCCTGGTGTCGCACGAATGAGGCTGGCGCGGTGCAGGGGGCTGTGCGTAGCAGCGGGGTCGACGGCGACGACTCGGCCGGCGTTGGATACCGGCTGCGGCTGCGGGTCGCCGGATCGGCACGAACATTCAGACGCTTACGGCTCCGCGGTCGCGAGCAGCGGCAGCGCGCGGCGTGCAGCTATGGCTGCGTGACCGCGAAGGCGATCTGTCGATCGGTCACGGTGAGCAGCACGTGGACGAATCCGTCGTCGACGGCTGTGCGAAGAAAGTCGAGCAGCGTGTCGCTGGTGTTGTCGTTCATAGGCTCGAGCAGATCGAACAGTTCGGCGGAGCCGTCACCGCCAGCGGCGACGCGGGATCGGTGCCGGGCCCCCACCCTTCCGCGTACGCGACCTGGACGGCGTCGTCGCCCGTGCGCGCCGCGTTACTCATCAGGTATCGTCCTTGACCCACCACAATGCGGGTTGGACCAGTCTCTGGTCATGCAACGGCCGCTGGTCGGCGGCAGTGGCGGTGTGGTCGGCGATGTCGAGGACTCGACGCAATGGAAAACGCAGGTCGAGGGGTCGATTGTCGGTGGTGTCGAGTGTCAGCGGCCACTTGAAGTTTCCCCGCGTACGGCCAGTTACGATTCCCCGCAGGCGGCCGGTTGTGGGCATCTAGCGCATCGCCAGCATCTCGACCAGGGTGTCCGCTCATGCCGATGAGCGAGTGTGGCGCAGGCTGTCCTCATATGCCGATTTACCTGCTCATAGATGCGCCGATCGGGCGAACTTGTTGGTCACCGGGAACTATAGGCGGGTCGGATCGTGTGTCGGCACCTGAAGGTCACGAGCCTCAGTCGGTGTGAGAACGCCCTTCGGCAAACGATGCCAAGTTGGCCAACGAGGAGGCGATTCCGGCTTCGTGAACGACTTGGTCTATCCCGCTGGGCACGTTCGTTGCGGTGACGGTCACCTCGGTTCCGGCGTCGGAAGCAGTGAGGGTCCAGGTCATCGTCATAGTGCCGGTGAACGAAGGATCGTCGGCTTCGAAGACGGCCGTCTGCACTACTCGTTGCCCTGGCAGCAACTCTGCGAAGGCGACGTCGATGACATCGGTCGCATCCGAAGTCTTACCCGGATTACCGACGGGGTCGAGATAGGTCAGCACCATGTGGAATCCTCCACCGGGCCGTGGGTCCCAGTCCGTGATGCGGCCGTGCATCCCGTCCGGCGGCAGCCATGCCTCGAGGGAGTCGCGGTCCAGCAGAGCGTCGTAGACAGCGGCCGGTGGTGCTGCGATGGTCCGGGTGGCACAGTCGATCCTCTCCATGACGAAAGCCTAGGGCCAGCACACGAACCTGCCCCATCCAGGGACGGATGGAAGCCCGCTCATGCCACATACCGCTCGAAACCGGTTGCGCCCGCGTGACATCCGCTCATGCCGATTACCGGATGTTCAGGGCGGGCCTGAATCCCATTGTTCGGCGGCGCAACAGGCCGCACGAGGGCTGCTGTGTTCGCTTCGGACCGGCTTGGCGGCAGCATCGGTTCGGCGGGCGCCGCCCGCTGGCGGCGCTGCCCACAACACCCGTCCGGAGCAGGTGTGCCGGCATCGCGATTCGTACTGGTCGGTTGATATTCGGTCTCGAAACATGGTGCAGTGTAGTGATTTTCGAATCGTGTGATGCAGGGTGTGGTCCCCGCGTGGGCAGTGTGTGTGGTTGCCGGGGAAGGTGCTGCGCGGGTGGGTGGAGGTGTGTACGGTGGGCGTCAATCGGCGTGGTTTGCTCGGGGGCCACCGGCGGGAACCGGAATCTTTCACATGATCTGTTTTCGATGAGGGGTGATTCGTCGTGCCTGGTGGGCCGGTGGTGCCGATGCAGTTCGGGGCGTGGAGGTACTGGTCGAAACAGTCCGGGTGGCCGGTGCCGAGCCGACCGGTACCGGTGGTACCGGTCCGGTGGTGGATGCGCTGGAGCGGGCCCGGGAGGTGATCACCGCCGCGGCGACGTCGACTGCGCACACGATCCGGCAGTTGGGGGAGGCGACGCGCCCGGATCGGGTGGAGGTCGAGTTCGGGATCGGGTTCTCGGTGAAAGCCAATGTCATCGTCGCCTCCGGCGCCGCCGATGCGACGTTGAAGGTCAAGCTCGTCTACGAGGCCCACACCGACGACACGGTCCCCGCTGTCGGCCCGGCCGGGACCGGGGACGCTGGTCAGCCATGACCGGTCCGACCGCCACATCGTCACTGGCGCAACCGGACTCGCGGGTGCCGGGGTTTCTGGGGCGGATACTTTACCCCGGCGGCGTCCCCGCGGGAACCTGTTTCCAGGCCGCAACCGGGGTGCTGGTGACCGCGGCCCACGTGCTCCGCGACGTCGATGCCGGGTATCCGGGCGCGGTGGTGCGGGTGGATGCGCTCGCTGGCGGGTTGGCGGTGTTCGAGGCGGCGGTGGCGCGTGTCGACGAGATCCACGACCTGGCGGTCCTCACCGCCGCGACCGCGTTGACGAGTTCGGTGGCGGGATGGGCAGCCACCGATGTGATCGAATTGGGCACGGCGACGGTGATCACCGGTGTCTCCGAAGTGCCCGATCCCCATCATGATTACCGTTACCTCGACGCCGCCGGTATCTGGGCCGGTGGCACCACTCGTGATGAGCAGGTTCCCTTGGGCCGGCTCAAAGCCGAGTCGGTGATGAAGGGGATGAGTGGTGGCCCGGTCCGCCGCCGTAGCGACGATTACGTCATCGGGGTGGTCTCGCAGCGCTACAACTCCGCCGACGGCTGGGCCCGCGACAGCGTCCTGATCGCCCGCATCGAAGACCTGCATCCCCTGCTGGAGGGGATCACCGCGATCGAGGTCACCGGACCACCACCGTTGACTGCGGCAGTCGACCTCGTCCTCACCGTCACCGAGACCCGGGTCCGGTTACACGGCGGCGGCATCGACGTCGACGCCGGTCATCAGGGTGTGCGGCCGGGGCTGGCCGCGGCCGTCACCGATGTGCATCGCGAACGCACCCGCCGCGCCACGACCAGCATCACCCGAACCTCGGTGGAGCAACAGGCTATCGAGCCCGCCACAGGGACCGTGTCCTTGCGTCGCGCGGGGATCTTGGCGGCGGAATCGTTTCTGCCGCCACCGATCACCGACGCACTCACCAATGTGCTGACCCGTGCAGTGCAAGCATATGTGCCGGTGCGGATCGGAATCGAACCGGGCCCGTTCCCGATGGTGCCGTGGGAAGCTCTGCCGGATCCGGTCTCGTCCACCCCGTGGGCTCTGCATCCGTTGATCACCGTCTACCGGCGGGTGGCCGCAGGGCCCGTGCGGGCGATCGCGGGACCACTACGGATTCTGGTCGCCATCGCCGCACCCACCGAATCCGGCGGCCCGGTCCTGGACTACGAGCACGAACTGCGCAATGTGCTGAAAGCGGTGAAAGGCGCCCGCTATGGTGACGCGCAGGTGCGGATCGTCGAGTTCGCCACCACCGACGCGATCCGCACCGAACTCGAACAAGCCTCGGCTCACGTCCTGCATCTGTCCGGGCACGGCAGTCCCGGACACTTGATCCTGGAAACCGATAGCGGTGCCGCGAGGCCGGTCACCGCGCGGCAGCTCCTGGAGGAGGCGATCCCGGCCGGGTTGATGCCGCCGGTGATCAGCCTGGCCGCCTGCCACACCGACGTCGCCGCCGAAGCCGGCGCCTCCTCCTTTGCCGCGGACCTGCTGGCCCACGGAGCGAGTGTGGTGATCGCGACCGAGACCACGGTCACCGACCGGTACGCGACCGCTCTGTTCGCTCGCGTCTATCAGGACCTCGCCCACCAGCCCGTACCGGATGTGGTCGCGGCGGTGACCGCGGCGCGGCGCACTATCCACCGTCAATGGTCCACCTCCCCCAGCCCCCGCGACACTCTCCTCGCCGGTTTGGACGAATGGAGTGTCGTCACCGTCCTCGCCGCACAACCCACGGTCACCGTCTACGACCCGGCAGTGCGCGACACCGCGGGCAACCCCGCGCCGGCGGTGGCTGGTCCCGTGGTGTCCGGGCTGGTGCAGCGTGATACCGGGGATTTCGTGGGCCGCCGCCGCGAACTGCGCACCCTGCCCGCGGTTTTGGCGGGCAACCGGTATGCGGGGATCGTGTTGCACGGGCTCGGCGGTATCGGGAAAACCACCCTCGCCACCCAGCTGCTGCACCGCCAGCAGCACAGCCCGCTGGTCGTCGTCGCCACCGGTGAACTCAACCCCGACACCCTGCTGGCCGCCATCGCCGCCCGCGTCAGCCGCTTTCACACGATCGAGACCGGCACCGTGCCCGATCCGCGTGTGCCTGCGGCGTTGCAGTACGTGACCCGGGTCGACCAGCCGTGGACCGAACGCCTGGCCGTGCTGCGCGAGTACGTCTTCGATGTGCTGCCGATACTGGTGGTACTGGACAACTTCGAGGACAACCTGACACCCGGCACCCACACAATCACCGACGCGTCGCTGGCCGATCTGCTGGCCGCGTGGGTCACCGACCCCGGCCGTAGCCGGCTGCTGGTGACCTGCCGGTACCCGCTGTCGCTGCCCGGCCAGGCGCACGGCCGGTTGCTGGCACAGGTGGTGGGGCCGATGACGCAAGCCGAAACCTTCAAACTGATCTGGTCCCTGCCGGAGCTGGATCGTCTCGACGATGCCGAACTCGAGCGGGTGTGGCGGCTGGTCGGCGGGCATCCCCGCAGCCTGGAATACCTCGACGCCCTCCTCGGCAACAAGATCGCCCGCTACCGCGACATCACCGCCCGCCTGACCACCGCCCTCGCCGCCCACCCCGCCACACAACCCGCCCTCACCAGCACCACCCTCGACGTCGCCGTCGCCACCGCGGTCACCCTCATCGCCGACGACATCCTCCTCACCGACCTCTTCGACCAACTCACCCCTGCCGCCCAACAACTGTTGATCGGCGCCGCGGTCTACCGCGAACCCATCGACCACACCGGGCTGCTCTACCAGATCGGCGTCGACGACCCCACCGCGGAATGGATACCCGACCGGCAGCAAGCCGGTGAGCGGATCACCACGATCCTCACCGGCCACGGCATCGACCCCACCGCCGGAGACTTCCACCTGGACCGGCTCCCACCCGACGTCCTCACCGACATCACCCCCGACCTCGACCTGTTGACCGCGGATCCGCGTCCCCCGGTGTCCACCGATGCCGATCTGCCCGCCCTGGTGGACGAGTTGTGGTCGCACAGCCTGATCAGCATCGACCCCGGCCGGCAGCGAGTGTTTGTGCATCGTTCCACCGCCACTGCGCTGACCGCCATCCTCACCCACCGCGGCCGCGCCGGCGAGCATGCCACCGCCCACACCCGCGCCGCCCGCTACTGGACGTGGCGTGTCGACGTCTGGCCCCAAGACCTCGACGCGGACCTCCACGACCGGCTCGAAGCCCGCCACCACCACCTCGCCGCCGGCGACATCCCCGCCGCCATCACCATCACCGAAGCGATCTGCACACGCCTGGACACCATCGGCGCCTGGGACCACGAAACCATCCTCATCCACCACACCCTCACCCAACTCCCCCCAGAGTCGCCCGACCGTGCCCCCTGGTACCACCAGCTGGGGATCCTCGCGCAGGCCCGGGGGGACTACGGGGAGGCCGACCGCCGCTACCAGCAAGCCCTCACCATCTTCGAGGAACTCGGCGACCGCGTCGGCATGGCCAGCAGCTACGGCCAGTTGGGGATCCTCGCGCAGGCCAGGGGGGACTATGCCGAGGCCGAACGCCGCTACCAGCAAGCCCTCACCCTCCTCGAGGAACTCGGCGACCGCGCCCGCATGGCCACCAGCTACCACCAGCTGGGGATCCTCGCGCAACGCCGGGGTGACTATCCCGAGGCCGAACGCCGCTACCAGCAATCCCTCACCATAGAAGAGGAACTCGGCAACCGCGTCGGCATGGCCAGCAGCTATGGCCAGTTGGGGATCCTCGCGCAGGACCGGGGTGACTATCCCGAGGCCGAACGCCGCTACCAGCAAGCCCTCACCATCTTCGAGGAACTCGGCAACCGCGCCGGCACGGCCACCGGCTACCATCAGCTGGGGAGGCTCGCGCAGGCCAGGGGGGACTATGCCGAGGCCGAACGCCGCTACCAGCAATCCCTCACCATCAACGAGGAACTCGGCAACCGCGCCGGCACGGCCAGCAGCTACCACCAGCTGGGGATCCTCGCGCAGGAGCGGGGTGACTATCCCGAGGCCGAACGCCGCTACCAGCAATCCCTCACCATCAAAGAGGAACTCGGCAACCGTGCCGGCACGGCCAACAGCTATGGCCAGCTGGGGACCCTCGCGCGGGACCGGGGGGACTATCCCGAGGCCGAACGCCGCTACCAGCAAGCCCTCACCATTCTCGAGGAACTCGGCAACCGCGCCGGCATGGCCAGCAGCTACCACCAGCTGGGGACCCTCGCGCGGGACCGGGGGGACTATCCCGAGGCCGAACGCCGCTACCAGCAAGCCCTCACCATCAACGAGGAACTCGGCAACCGCGCCGGAACCGCTACGAGTTACTCAGCCATGGGAGAGCTTGCGGGCCAGCAGGGACAGCTCACCGACGCGGTACATTTCCATCTTCAAGCTCTCGTTCTGCGCCTGGAGATCGGCGTCCCGCAGGCAGCGAACAACATACGCGCATTACGTCGACTGCGTCAGCGGATGAATCCGCAGCTTTTCCGTACCGCCGTGTCCGAGAAGCTTTCCGACGACGACAGCCAGCGACTCGCCACACTGCTGGACTCCGTCCCCGAGGAATAGCGGCAGCGAACCTCGGCAACCACCGGCGGCGACAAGCGTGCCCATAAACTCCGCTGTTTGCACGAACCCGTACACCGCAAGCACGCGAGCCTGGGAATCGAGGGCCGTCCGGAAGGCAGGAGCACATCCGGTAATGCCGCCTACCCGCCTTGGCTGGACGGCCCACCTTGTTGCGAGAGGGTGGGCCCGGCAGACAGTTATCTCCCCGCTAACTGGCCGCCAGTAGGGAGTTCGAACTGGCCGCTAACAGTCAAGCTCTGCGAGTTCGGCATCGGGTCAGGCGAGGTGTGACGAGTCCGCCTGCCGGAGGTTCGTCGTCAGGCTGATGTGGCAGATCCCGTCGGGAGATCAGCAGTGCTTCGACCTCGGTGCACCGACGTGGTGAAACGCGACCATGGCGCCACCTGCAGGTCCAGCTGGCGGCTCATCGTGATGATTCATGTTGTCCTGCAACGGCTTCCGCCCGTTCAAATCTCCTGTCGGGTGAATGAACGCCACGAACTTTTCGTCCATGTCGTGCTCACCATCGGTGCGTGGCGCACCTGGATCGAGCGGCAGACAGTCAGAGTTGGGATGCCGATTCGGCGGCGGCGTCGCATGCTGCGTCGAGGACCTGCCGCCTGAGGGCGACGCCCGCGTGGGCATCGAGCCGGGCTTTCGTCAGCTGGACGAGTTCTGCGCGCACGGTCGCATACAGCTCGTTGTACGCGAGGGTTTTGCGGTCGAGATGTCCGCGAACCAGGCTGATCATGCCAGGATCGCCGTCGCGGTCGGCGGCGACGAGCATGTCGCGTGCACGGTCCACGCCCTCTTTCGCGGCCTTCAACTGCCCGACGAGGGCGTCCTCTCGTGACTTGGACACGATCACCTCGGCGTCGGTAATGCTCTGTGCGGACGACAGCTCACGCAGCGCTGCCTCCGCGACGGCGACGTACTTCTCCACCCGATCGATGTCATCGAAGTTCATCGTGCTCCTGAGTACCGGGGATACCCGCATCGTCAGAATCTGACCAGCGCTGACCTCATGGTAGGCCGACGATTCGCGGGCTGCACGCGAGTACCTGTGCGGAGAGGACCAGTACCCTTGGTGTACATGGAATCTCGATTCGAAAGCACGTGGCCCGAGGTATTCGCGGGCCTGGACGCGACGGTCAGGCAGTCGGTGGTCGCCACTCTGGCCGATGCGGCGCTGGCGGGTACCGAGCCGACACGGCAGGACGCGGTGGATCTTGTCGCTCTCGCGTGCGGCGACATCTCCGAGGCGGAATACCGGCGCCGCACCGCTGAGCGCGTAGCGGGTGCCCTCGGCGGAGATCGTTCCGCCGAAGCGTGACCTCGCCGGAATCGTCCGAATGGGACAGCTACCTGACCACCGGAGCCGACGGCAGGCCGATGCTGCGCAATACGATCGGCGCAGTCAACGACTATCACCTCTGGGTGCTCGAATTCCGTGAAGTCATGGCGCGGACTCAGGAGATCCGCAGCGGAGCTGCCCTCATCCCCCGGACCGGAGACCTCGCTCAATGGAGGGCGATCCACGCCCACCAGTTCGGCAACATCTACGCATGGGCCGGCCGGTTGCGGACAACCGGGATGTCCAAGAACGGCACAGGATTTGCCACACCAGGCGAGCTGGAACCCTATCTGACCGAACACATCCCGGCCGTCGCCCGGATGCCGTGGCACACGATGGGCAGGAACGTGTTCGTCGAAGCCGTCGCCTGGTCGTTCTCGGTGCTCAATGCCGCGCATCCCTTCCGCGAAGGAAACGGCCGCTCGCTTCGGGTGTTCCTGGACCAGCTCAGCGAGCACGCTCACTGGAGGATCGACTACTCACAGGTGAGCGACCGTGACGGTGCCGAGCGTTGGGACGCGGCGTGTCATGCGACGCGAGCGCGATGGCCGGACATAGACCCAGCGCCCCTCGCGGAGCTGTTCGATCGGATCATCGAAATCGCCGATGTATCGGCTGCCGGGCAGGCCGGCGTCATGCCGACCGCGCAGCGACGCGTGCTGGGATTGACCAACATTCGGCCGGCCGAGCCCTCGCACGAGGTTCCGGATTCGGCACCGACAAGCGAAACCCATGCAGCGCCCCTCGACCGTGACATCGACCCCGACCTGCTCTGACCTACGTCTCCTGCACCAGCAGCGTTGCTGGTACACGGTTCGACAGGCATGGCCCGAGAAGCGGATGCCGGGTCAGCGCAGGAAGGGGATCCGCGCCGCCCGGCTGTGGGATCCTACGTGAAACTGGTCGGCCTCATGGTCGTTCCACGCCCGATTCTCTGGTGTGTGTGAGCGGCCCGGCACCGCGCTTCATGCTTCGGCACCCGCCTCGGGATGTTGTATGCAATTGGTGCGAGGCACACCGTAACCGTTTGCACACCAAATGAATTCGATGGAGCAGATGGCAAGAGCGATGAGCGGCGCGGCGACGTCGCAGACTGGCCAGTATCGCGGTCGCCGTGATAAGCCGTCCGCCGGTGTGACGACGACGGCTAAATCTGTTGGAGCCCAAGGTAGTTGACATGCCCGGAGTTGGCGTCGAGGAGCCCCGGGGACTGGGGAGGCGGGCTATCCGCAGCACGGTCGTTCACTGCTGCAACGGCATTGGCTGCACGGGCACACACGCGATGCCGCGGAGGTCTCGAGTGTGATGATCGCTGATGGACGCGAGGACGAGGACCGATGTCGGGCTGGGCGGCCGACACTGTCCCCTCGGCTGTTTCCTCGACGATCCGGAGGTTCAGTGCCGGAGTTCGGCCACATCGGACGATGCCGGCCCCAATGCGGACGGTGGTGGCCGAGCTGGGGATCGACGCGGCTCGGCGCGAGGACCTGGTGAGTCCTCGCGCCGAGTCGGTGGGTGCTATACGGGAGATGTACCGCGGTCACCCTCTGCGGGGTGCATGGTGGGTGACACCATGGCCGCGCGCTGTCCGGGTCACGGAAGTACCTGCGGAATACTCTGCGGCGCAACGTATCCGGTGCCAGCTCCCAGCAGTGCGCACCCGATGATCGGGGCGGCCGCGCCGAGAACGCCACCGATGGACGCGCCGATGATGCCGCCGATGACCGTGCCGGGCACCGTGAGCGTGCCGATCGGCAGGGTACCGAGAGCACCGCCGATCGCTGCGCCGGTCGAGGCACCGCTGGCGAGGCCACCAAAGAACCCGGGAATCGCCAGGATCGCACCGACACCGGCCCCGATCGCCGCGCCGTTGTCCACCGGGTTCGAATCGGCGATGTCCTGGGCGGACGGAAGCGGAGCCGACGGGGCCGTGGCCGCAACGAGGGCCGGCTGCGGTCCGGAGGTGGGCGAGGACGCGCTCGCAGCGCCGGCACCGACCGCGCTCACGAGCAGGGGAATCGCAACCACGCCCGCAACTTTGGATATCGAATGCATTGGATCTCCATTTCTTTCCAGTGGCTTATCGGCCCTCTACGCATCTCAACCAATAGAGGCCGGTCTGTCCATGCTTTCGACAGCCACTGTTGGTGGGGCCACTGACAGTGGTGACACGACGATAATTTCCTCCGCCAAACACCACTGGCAGTGGGACCACAAACAGTGTGTCCCACATGGATGGACAATTACCGCTCGCGGGGCTTTTCATTGGATCCATGCCTGCAACCCGTATTTCTCAGACAATCGACCGATCGCATCCGATCATCGAATCGACCGGAATCTCCGTCGCGGACTGCGTCCGCGGAGAATTGTTGCGGATGCACGGTCGAGATCCTCACCCATTGTTGCCGGACGACTGCGCGGACGGGCCGGCACGAACCCGGGCTCGAACCGGCGCGGCCGCAGAGAGGAGAAACCGGCGGCTGCGGTCAGCCACGACGCCATCGGGGCGGGCGATGGACGGTGTGGGGCCGGGCACGGAAGTGAGTATCGAGACGGTGGCCCGGACCGGAACCGATGCGGCAGCGGAAAGCCGGCGTGCGCGGTGACCTCGGCGAGAGAATCACGCCCGGAGGTGCAACGGCCGTTCGATGCTCTGACGCAGCACCAGACGTCGTTGCTGCGGCGCAGTGCCATGTCCATGGGCATTGATCGCTGCGGAGCGGTGGCCGAATCGATCTATGCCCAGTTCGCCGACATTCCCGGAACGCACTCGTTCCTGTACGACCTTCCGGCACGGATCCAATCAACAGCACGGTTTCTTGGAGTTCTGGTCACTCTCGTCAGCGCGCACCCACTGGACACCCGAAGGCTCGAGGTGGAATTCACCGCAGTGGGACGAGCGCACGCCCGCGCGGGGTTACCACCGGTTCTGCTCGACCTGGGGGCGGCGGTGTTCGTACGATGCATGGCCGCTGCGGCCGCCGAGAACGGCCGGGCGTGGTCCCCACAGGACATGTTCGTGTGGGAGACGCTCATGCGAACCGGTGTGGACATTCAAAAACGCGCATACACGCAGACTGCGAACCAGGACCAGAACGCTCCTCCCGCAGTGGCCGCTCCCCCGACCTCGGTTGCACCATACGCATCATCGGCGACAGAACCGGAAAACCGCGTCGAATGAACGACCGTTAGGGACAACCGATGGTCGATGAGTCCTGGCAGCATGACGAGTACGCGGTGACGTACATGACCGCGGGCGACGATGGTGAGCCGATGATGCGCAATCTCGTCGGCGCCACCACCGAGTACATCCTGCGACTCGTCGAGTACCGGCAGACCATGCAGCGCACGCTGGAGATTCGGCTCGGCTCCGCGGCCATCCCGCAATCACGGGATGTCGGGCAGTGGAAAGCGATCCACGCTCACCTGTTCCACGGTATCTACGAGTGGGCCGGACAGTTCCGCACCATCGACATGGGTAAACACGATGTGGATTTCTGCCCGCGTCACTACCTGGACGCCTACGCCCGCCAGGCCGTCGAAGCCGTGGCGAGCCGTCCGTGGGCAGACCTGGACCGCGAGGAGTTTCGCAACGCGGCAGCCCATGGATTGGCCGCGCTCAATGCCGCACACCCGTTCCCGGAAGGCAACGGCCGGTCGACCCGACTGTTCTTCGATCAACTCACCGATGCAGCCCAGTGGACGATCGACTACAGCGCCGTCAGTTCGGCCCGATGGAACGACGCCTCCCGCGCCACGCTGGTGTGGGCAAGCCCGAACACCGATCCCCACCCACTGCGCACGTTGCTCGACGGAATGATCGAGGCCAAGACCGAGAACGCCCAGGTCGATGAAACCATGCCCGACCTGATGCGGCGGGTGCTGGCAATGACCACGAAGATGCCCCATCTCATTGCCCCAGGCCAACTGGCGCCGGGAACCCTCAGCGATACCGACACGCTCATCGGTCTCATCGGGGACCCGACACAGCACCGGTCACCCGAGCCCCCGGAAACCCAACTCGAGTGACCGACATGCCCCTGGAAGCCGGACGGCCGGTGTCGGAGGGCCGATCAGTTATGCCCCGGTGGACTCGGGCAGCGCTCGGGCCAACGGTTCGGCTTCCTTGTCGGTGAGCAGGAATCCCTCCCCCGCCCGGTCCCTGGGCCGGCCGCGCGGGATGACGATCGCGGCCTGACGGGCATAAACCCCGGAGGTCATGACGCACCCCCTTCTCGGCGGCCGCTTGCTCAACAGGAGGCAAGCAGTTCGCCGCGAACCATCCGGACGGCCCTACGTGCAGCGATCGCAGCGGTGGTGAAGAAGGCGGCGTGGACACCGCCGGCGAGGTACAACGGGAAATCCATGTGCCGGGTCCGGTTGTCGATGCGCACATACCAGCCGCCGGGCAATTCGTCGTGTGGCGGATACAGGCGAGCGGAGACGTCAGTCCGGCCGGCGGGCGGTGTGATACGGATGCACGGCAGACCGTTGACAGGATCGTCGACATTCATGGTCCATCCAGCGGGAACGACGCCTCGAACGTCGTCGAGCTGGCGACCGAGGCAGGCACGGGCCTGCTGGCACCACCGGGCATTGCGCCCCTCGATCCCACGCCGCACCTTCTCGGCGAAGCTGACCCACTCGCCCGCCACGGTATCCAGCACGAGATAAACCCCGCACCGCTGACACCACAGGCAATCATGTCGCCGAGCGACAGAGACGCCGGGACAGCGGACGCAGACAACGGGCCCTGCGGTCGTGATGGTCTGCTCCTCGCGGGACCGAGTCTTATCCGGCATCCGCCGAGCAGCACCCACAACGGCTGGCGAAACACCAAGCGACGGCGACGCGGAGCCGGTGCTCACGAGGCACTCGCCACACATTGATGAAACTCCGCACACGCCTGGCAAGCCGCGACCGGCCCCAGCGGTCCACGATCGATGGTCACAACAGCCGGCACGGCCATCCAGCCATGAGCTACCGAATACGCACAATGAGCGTCCATGGATTTCGGGATAGATAGAACAGGCAATTCCAGGCCCTTCGTTCAGCAGGAATAATAGTTGCAAATCTGCCGATAGGTATCCGGTTGTACAAGATGAGCCACTCGCTCATCGGTCACACGACGCCGATGAAGCCGGCACCGAACAGCCGTGCTTGCCGAATGAGATGGCTCTCGTACTCCCGAATATCTTCCAGAACAGCGTCGCCCAGAATCGAGTCCTTGGTATCGAGCCAACCGAAATATCCCCCACCGGAACCTACTACCTCGCCGGATCCGCGTGCTACCGAGTACCCGAACACATCACCTTCGGCCCAATACGACAGCTCCCGAACGTCCTCACTGACCACACGGTCCGGATCAGATACCTCGGGCAACAACTCGGGGGTGATGAATGCGACGCCGCGGAACGCCCCACTGTGCATGGAAGTGTCAGGTTCGAACGGTGGATCGGCGGCGATCCGTCCATCGTTCCCGAGGTGATGCAGCGCGTGGATACCGCGGCATCCACGCAGGGTCAGCCACCGCACCACCGATGCCTCCGAATGGACACCATCCGCAAGGATCCGGGAAATCTTCTCAGCCATAGGACCGTAGCTGCAGGCGAGGGAACGCCGATCACGGGAGCGGAGTACGACGGACGTGAAGTGGTCATATTCATCGAACGGGTTGTTCACGTATTCGTCGACCCACCAGGTGACCTCGTAGGTGCCGAGGTCGCCAGCGATCGACTCGACGTCGATGGTATGCACCAGGATGGCTTCCAATCAGAGTAATAGGCGCGGGTCGATGGTCCTGGTAGCGTGGCCGTTGCTCAAACAAATGAGAGCCATGCTTGCAGGATGCGCCGTAGGGCGGGGCTCAGCCCGTGGTCCCACCACCACTGGTTAAGCTCCAGCGCAGTGACTTGACACGGAAAACAGCTGGTTAGCTGCGGGAACTGGACGGGAGCCACCGGGAACATCGACGAATGTCCGCGTGCATCCCTTCCACCCAGTGCCTGCAATCGGTTCCGCGCCCATCGAAATGGGTAGCGGGCCAGTTGCAAGGCGAAAATTTTACTCGGCGTGTCGTCGCTCGACACGCCGAGCAGAGACAGGGCAGACCGTGATTGCCGAGCGACCCATTGCAGATTCAATGCCGCGCCAGACCAGCAGTTGACAGGACACACCGGTCGGCCAGAGAAGGCGCCGGTTCACGGGAACGTCCGGGAACAGCGCTCCTATGTTCAGTGTCGTGATCGGCCGAGAATTGCGGGAACATGCGGGAATATCCGGGATACTCCGGGATACCCCAAGTCGATCGAACGCCGTGCTACAGAGACATTTTCGCCCCGAAATCGCAGGTGGCGAATAAGCCTGTTTCCAATCCACCAGATCACACCGAACATCAGTGCCACCCGGCCGAGTTCGACCCAGCCCGGATGTTCGCTGAACACGTGGGTCAGCTGGGTGATGGTGAAGACGAAGACCAGATCGAAGAACAGCTCCAGGGTGGAGGCGCGCAGTTGCCCGCCTTCGGCGGCATCCTCTGCCTGGCCGGATGGGTCGTTGCTCACGCGGGTGACAGTAGACGACGAACCTGGTTGCGCGCGAGGGCGAATGAGTGTCCCGAAGTTCGCTGCACGGTGCGGTCGACCGGTCGTCACCTCGCCCGAAACTGTTCTGTATGGACTCATCCGGCGATAAATTAGCCTGCTCACCCTGGGAGTTCCCGCGCCGCGCGCACAAGCTCTCGTGGACCGACAACGCGCTGTCCGATAGCCGGCAGCGTCGCCGCCCGCCACACTCGGGACGAGAAACTTCACCCGCCCGTCGTTCCCGCTCCGGGCGGACTCAGGAGACCGAGCCCGCCAATACTGCGTCCACGCCCGGTGAACCGGATTCGTTTCGACCGGACCGGGTGGGGAGGAATCTGCTCGCGCCGGATACCGCGACGACGCACAAGGCCATGGTCGACAGCGTGGCCACCCAGACGATAGGCGCGGACGACTGCGGGCGGTCGAGATGCAGGGCGATGACGAGCGGGAACCCGATCCCGGCGTTGGTGCCCACCATGGTGAGCGGGAACGCGATGAACAGACCCGCCGCACCCCACCAGGTGGCGGCCCGCCGCCGGATGTGAACGGCGAGAACGGTGAACAGGACGACCTGCGTACCCTCGAGAATCCCGATCACCAGTGGATAGTGCCAGATTCGCAGCACATACGGACCGTAGTACGTGTAGACATCGAATCCGGTACCGATGATTTCGAATACACACGATGCGGCGATCTCGGCGGCCCACACCGCGAACAGCCCACGACGGGTCCACCGGCCCTCGTACATCGCGCGACCCGCGTAGAGGCATGCGCTGGCGTACAGGATGATGTATCCGCTGTGCGTCCAGTTCGGCTGCACCACACCGAATGCAGTGAAATGCGAATACATCGCTCCGGACCGGCCGTCGTGAACGTCGTAGAACCACAGGTCGAATGCCACGTCGTACAGCGGCTCGGCGAACGCCGCGACGCCGGCGGCGAGGCACGCGAACAGATAGAAGGGCGTTCGCTGCCGGATCCCCAACCGAATCGCGGCGGCGAGCATGATCGCCACGATCGCCCAACTCGCCCAGGTGAAGATGCTCTGCCACAGCAGGTCGAGTTCGTGCTGCGCAACGCTCGGCGGGACTCGTTCCACGGTAGCTCCCTCGGGATCGAAGACTGTTCCGGCCCGGACCGCAGAGCCGGTCGGCAGGGCACCCTTCGACAGTAGGGACCTCGAGGAATTCGGACATCCCTCCACGGTGGTGTCAACACGCACCGTTGGAGGTATGCGATCCGCTCGCCGTGGCCGCCGGGTCGACCACGGATTCGCGCCGAATCGGAAGCCATGTGACCGGACGATCACTATCGACACGTATGGTATTCATGGAATTGCTCGGATTCGGTTAACGACGAGTGACATCACTCGAGACCAGGCGTCCGCAGGAGGTGGGTGATCGGCGAGCCGACGGCGCGTGTCCGCGATCCCGCGCGTAAGGACCGCATTTTGCGCGCAGCCGCGGACCTGGTCGCCCGCAAGGGGTTCCACGCGGTGTCGATGGCCGATATCGGCCGCGCGGCGGGCATCACCGGATCGGGCATCTACCGGCACTTCGACAGCAAATCCGCCGTTCTGGTGGCACTGTTCGATCGGGCGATCGACAATCTGCTGAGCGAAGAGCAATTGATCGTGGAGTCGGTGGACGATCTGCAGCTGGCGCTCAATCGGCTCATCGACGGTCAGGTCGAATTCGTGGTGGCCGATCGCGAGCTCGCGCAGGTTTACCACAACGAGATCAACAACCTGCCCGAAGAGGACAGCCGCCGGCTGCGGCGCAAGCAACGGATGTACATCGAGGAATGGGTACATCTGCTCGACGAACTCCGGGACGACCTCTCCGACGCCGACGCGCGAACACTCGTCCATGCCGCGATCAGCGCGATCCAGTCCGCGCTCTTCCACAACGCCGGCCTGTTCGAGGATCGGTCGCGTCAGCTGCTCGCCGACGCCGCCCGGGCCGTCCTCGGCGTCTGACCCCCCGGGCCGGGTTCGGGGCCGGCGGATTCGGCCGTCGATCGCGCTCCTGACGTACCTCCGAGGGGGACCCGAATTCCTCCGGCGGGGGGATTTCCGCCGTCCGTTTCACCACTACCGTCGAATTCGGCCGTCGATGCGCGGCGCCACCGGCCGTCCCGGAGCCGTCCAGCTCCGATCCATTCGATACCCGGTGCGCCGCAACATGTTCCGGGCCATCAACAGTGCCGCCGGGACGCACCCGATGGCAGATCCCGAGAAAGAGAGCTCATGCCTGATCAGGCCATCGTGTACGAAGCGATTCGCACACCTCGCGGCAGAGGGCGCAACGGCTCGCTGCACAGTATCAAGCCCATCGACCTCGTCGTGGGGCTGATCAACGAAATCTGTTCGCGCTCACCATCTCTCGATCCGGCCGCGATCGATGATGTGGTGCTCGGCGTGGTCACCCCGGTCGGCGACCAGGGCGGCGACCTCGCCAAGGCCGCGGCCCTGGTCGCCGGACTGCCGGAGACCGTGGCGGGCGTCCAGATCAACCGGTTCTGTGCCTCGGGTCTGGAGGCGACCAATCTGGCCGCGCAGAAAGTGCGCTCCGGCTTCGAGACGCTGGTACTCGCCGGCGGCGTCGAGTCGATGTCCCGGGCGCCTATCGGTACCGACGGCGGCCCGCTGTTCAACGATCCGGCCACCGGTTACGACCTGAACTTCGTACCACAGGGCATCGGCGCCGACCTCATCGCGACGATCGAGGGGTTCACCCGCGAGGATGTCGACGCCTACGCCGCCCGATCCCAGCGGCTCGCCGAAACCGCCTGGTCCGAAGGCTATTTCGAGAATTCCGTGGTCCCGGTGCGAGACCTCGCCGGCGAGGTCGTACTCGATCGCGACGAGCACCGCCGTCCCGGTACCACCGTCGATTCGCTGGCCGCGCTGCGGCCCTCGTTCGCATCCCTCGGCGCCGCCGGCTTCGACGCGGTGGCGATGCAGAAATACCCGTTCGTGGAGCGGATCGAGCACGTTCATCACGGCGGCAACAGCTCCGGCATCGTCGACGGCGCGGCCCTGGTTCTGGTCGGAACCGAGGAGGCGGGCCGACGTTTCGATCTCACGCCACGGGCCAGGATCGTCGCGACGGCGGTCTCCGGCGCCGATCCGACCATCATGCTGACCGGGCCGCGCCCGGCGACCGAGAAGGTGCTCGCCCGCGCCGGGCTGACCATCGACGACATCGACCTGTTCGAACTGAACGAGGCGTTCGCCTCGGTGGTACTGAAGTATCAGAAGGACCTGCGCATTCCGGACGAGAAACTGAACGTCAACGGGGGCGCCATCGCGATGGGCCATCCGCTCGGCGCCACCGGCGCCATGCTCGTCGGCACCGTGGTGGACGAGCTCGAGCGGCGCGGTGACCGGCGGGCACTGGTGACGCTCTGTGTCGGCGGCGGCATGGGTATCGCGACCATCATCGAACGCATCTGAGCGGGAACGGAATTCGGCTATGACACAGGCAACGACCGAGCAACAGCAGCTCATCCGATGGCAGCTCGAGCCCGACGGCATCGTCGTGCTCGTGCTCGACGATCCCACGGCGTCGGCGAACACGATGAACCGGCAGTTCCTGGCCGCGCTCACGGCGACGCTCGATCGGCTGGAGAGCGAGCGGGAAACCATCCGGGGCGTCGTCCTCACCTCGGCGAAGAAGACCTTCTTCGCGGGCGGGAATCTGGCGGATCTCCTCGCGACCACACCGTCCGACGGGCCGCGCTGGGCCGCCTACTGCAACGACCTCAAACGACAGCTGCGCCGGCTCGAGACACTCGGCCGCCCGGTCGTGGCGGCGATCAACGGCGCGGCGCTGGGTGGCGGTCTCGAACTGGCGCTGGCCACTCATCACCGCGTCGCCTGCGCACACGCGGTGGTCGTGGGCCTGCCCGAGGTGGGGCTGGGACTGCTGCCCGCAGTCGGTGGCATCACCCGGACCGTGCGAATGCTGGGTGTACGGCGCGCCGTGGACGAGGTGTTGCTCAGCGGCGCCAGGTTACGGCCGCAGCAGGCGCTGGATCTCGGCCTCGTGGACGAGATCGTCTCCACCGCAGCGGATCTGCTTCCCGCCGCCCGCGCCTGGATCGATCGCGGTGTGGACCCGGTACAACCGTGGGATGTGCCGGGACACCGCATTCCCGGCGGCACACCCGCCGATCCCGAACTGGCGGAACATCTTCCGGTGCTCACGGCGGCGCTGCACAGTCGATCGAAAGGCGCGCCCGCACCGGCGCAGCGGGCCATCCTGGCGGCGGCGGTGGAGGGCGCACAGGTCGACTTCGACTCCGCGGCGCTGATCGAGACCCGCTACTTCATCCCGCTGGTCACCGGGCAGATCGCCAAGAACATGATTCAATCCACCTTTTTCGACATGCAGACCGTAACCGGTGGCGCCGCCCGACCGGCCGGGATACCCGCCTTCGCCGCGACCAAGGTCGGCATTCTGGGGGCGGGCATGATGGGCTCGGCACTGGCCTATGTGTGCGCGAAGGCGGGGCTTGAGGTGGTGCTGAAGGATGTCACGCCGGAGAACGCCGGACGCGGCAAGGACTATGCCGCGAAACTGGAGGCCAAGGCGGTCGCGCGCGGCACCACGACCGAGCAACGGTCGGCCCGGCTGCTGGACCTGATCCATCCGACCGCGGATCCCGGCGATCTCGCCGGAGCAGATTTCGTGATCGAGGCGGTCTTCGAGGATGTGGAACTCAAACAGCGCGTGTTCCGGGAGATCCAGGATGTCGTCGCACCCGGCGCCGTGCTCGGATCGAACACGTCCACGCTCCCGATCGGCATCCTGGCCGAAGGCGTTCGCCGGCAACAGGATTTCATCGGGATCCACTTCTTCTCCCCGGTCGACAAGATGCCCCTGGTCGAGATCATCACCGGCAAGAACACCGCATCGGAGACCCTGGCCAAGGTGTTCGACTTCACCCGGCAGATCGGCAAGGTGCCGATCGTCGTCAACGACAGTCGCGGCTTCTTCACCAGCCGTGTGATCATGACCTTCCTGGACGAGGCCGTCGCCGCGGTCGGCGAGGGCGTCGATCCGGCGATCGTCGAACAGGCCGGAACGCAGGCCGGCTACCCCGCGCCGCCCCTGCAACTGCTGGACGAGCTGACCCTGACGCTGCCGCGCAAGATCCGCGAAGAGAAGAAGGCCGCGATCACGGCGGCCGGCGGTACGTGGCGGCCGCACCCCGCCGAGGCGGTGATCGACCGCATGATCGACGAATTCGACCGCCGGGGCCGATCGACCGGCGGCGGGTTCCACGCCTACGACGAGTCCGGCCGGCGCACCGGTTTGTGGACCGGCCTGCGTGCGGCGTTCGGCTCGGGTTCCGCCGACGTCCCGTTCCGGGATCTGCAGGAGCGCATGTTGTTCGCGGAGGCACTGGAAACGGTGCGCTGCCTCGACGAGGGCGTACTCACCTCGGTGGCGGACGCGAATATCGGCTCCCTGCTGGGCATCGGGTTCCCGGCGTGGACCGGCGGTGTGCTGCAGTACATCGACGGCTACGACGGTGGCCCGGCGGGCTTCGTCGCCCGGGCCCGCGCCTTGGCGCAGCGCTACGGCGGGCGCTTCACGCCACCGGATTCCCTGGTGGCCAAGGCTTCTCGTGACGAGGCATACAGCGCCCGAGACCGCCGATAACCGGATCCGGACGAGATCGGCCGCCGTGCCGCCCGGCCGATCTCGCCCGACGACGAAGCGGAGCGACCTCGAATTCGAGGTCGCTCCGCTTCGTCGTCGGGCGGTGCCGTACCGCGGCTACTGCGCCAGCTGGACCGCAGCGGCGTACGAGCCCTCGTGGTACAGCAGCGGCGCGCTGTCGGTGTCGTCGTGGTGTACGCCCACGACCGCGCCGATGACCAGGATCGAATCGCCCACCGGGATCAGCTGCCGGATCCGGGTGTGGATCCGGGTCGGCGTACCGTGCAGGACGGGCTCACCGGTCTCCAGCCGCGACCACAGCGACGGGTCGGCGAAGCGTTGCTCCGCGCTGCGCGAAAATCGTTGCGCGAGCGGCAGTTGATGCACACCCAGCAGATGTACCAGCACGGTTTCGGCGACCTGTAGCGCGCCGATGCTCGACGACGTGCCGGTGATGTTGAACGACACCAGCGGCGGCGCGAGCGACAGCGAGGCGAAGGACGTGGCGGTGAATCCCACCGGCCCGGTGCCGGAATCCAGCGTGATGATGGTGACCCCGGCCGGATGCCGGCGCAGGGTGCCGCGGTAGTCGTCCGCGTCGACGGTGTCCTCGTCGATGATGCGGCCGCGCAACGGCCGCCATGAACTCGGCATCGAATTCCTCCTGGGGGATGACCGGTCGGTGATGGGGCGCGGGCGGCTCAGGCCGGCCGACTGCGCTGTGCGGCCGGCGAATCGGCGTCGCCGCCCAGCGCCCGCAGGCGTATCTCGGCGACTCGTGCGGGCAGCAGCTGCACGCCCGCGGATTCCACGACGGGCAGTGTCCGGAAGGCGATGTGCCCCAGCACTTCCCGGTTGACCAGCGGGAGCAGGACGACACCGTCGGCGACTCCGGCGGCGTGGATGTCGGCGATCAGTCCGGCCAGCCCGGCGGGTGTCCCGACATAGCGCGGCGTCGCCGGTGGCGGCGGCGCGACGAGGTCGTCCAGTCGCTGCACGGCCCGGCGCGCGCTCGACGCGTCGAGTGCGATCATCACCTCGAGATCGACCAGTACGGCCACCCCGGCCGGATCGATGCCCGTCGCCGCGAGTTCCGATCGGATCCCGGCGACGAGCCGGGCCGCGGACGGCAGATCCGCTGCTCGCACCCGGGCAACCGTATCCGGTTGCCGCCCCGGCGATTCCACACCGCCGGTGAGGCCCAGCCAGTGGCCGGCGGCCGAAATGCCCGCCACCGCCGGATGATGTCCGTGTCCGGTCACCTCGAGGGCGATCTGCAACGGCGTCGCGCCGTCGTTCGTCGATCGGGACATGATGATTGTCTCCTGGGCCGGCCGCTCGCATGGTGATCCCGCCTCGGGATCACCATGCGCCGCGGCTGAATACGTCGTTCAGTGGGCGACCGGATCGATCACGATCGCGAACGCCCGATTCTCGATCCCACCGGATCGGTCCAGTGAGATGAACTTTCGCTCGGTGTACTCGTCGAGCGCGTCCGGCCCGCCTTCGCGGCCCAGTCCGCTCTCCTTGTAGCCACCGAAGGGGTACGCCGGGTGGATGACGTGCCAGTCGTTCACCCACACCATGCCCGCCTCCAGGCGCCGCGCGACCTCCAGCGCCTGTTCCTCGCCGCCCCAGACACCCGCGGACAGACCGTAATCGGTGTCGTTCGCGATCCGGACCGCCTCGTCCACCGAGTCGTAGGTCAGCACGGTCAGCACGGGCCCGAAGACCTCGTCGCGCGCGATCCGCATATCGCTGGTGACGTCGACGTAGACGGTGGGCTGCACCCAGTAGCCCTTCTCGTATTCCGGACCGGTGGGGACGCCGCCGCCGGCCACGGCCACGGCGCCCTCCCGCTCCGCGATCCGGAAGTAGTCCAGGATGCGGTCCCGCTGTACCGCGGACACGATGGGTCCGACGTGGGTCGCCGGATCGAGCGGATCACCGACGCGCAGCGTCGCGACGCGCTCGACCAGTCGGGCCACCACGTCGTCGCGCCGGGCGGCCGGCACCAGCAGCCGGGTTCCGGCCTCACAGGCCTGGCCGTTGTTGGCCATGCACGCGAACAGCGCGCCGTCGACGGCGATATCGAGATCGGCGTCGTCGAGCAGGATGTTCGCGCCCTTGCCGCCGAGCTCGAGGGTGACCCGCCGGATGCTGTCCGCCGACTGGCGCAGGATGGCCTTGCCGACCGCGGTGGATCCGGTGAACGCCACCTTGCGTACATCCGGGTGTCCGGTCAGGTGGGCGCCGACGGGTTCACCGTCGCCGGTGACGACATTGAGCACGCCCGCGGGCAGGCCGGCGGCCTCGAATTCCTTCGCCAGTTCCAGGGCGAGCAGCGGCGCATGCTCGTCGGGCTTCAGTACCACGGTGTTCCCCGCGGCCAGCGCCGGTGCGATCTTCCAGACCATTGTGAGCAGTGGGATGTTCCAGGGCACGACCGCCGCGACCACGCCCACCGGCTCGCGCCGCACGAGGCCGACGGCGGGAACCGGGCCGATCTCCGGACCGGCCTCCTCCCAGGGGTATTGCTCGACCAGCGACGCCAGGTAGTGGATCTGCGCCACCGACAGGCCGACGTGCAGCGCACCGGTGATACGGATGGTCGCACCGTTCTCCCGGGTCTGAAGTTCGGCCAATTCCGCGGTGCGGCAAGCCAATCGGGTGGCGACGTCGTTCAGCAACTCGGCCCGCCGGACCGGCGGCGTACACCGCCAGACGCCCGCCTCGTGGGCGGCCTTCGCCGCGGCCACCGCCAGGTCGACGTGCGAGACGTCGCCCTTGGCGACCGTCGCGACGAGCTCTTCGGTTGCGGGACTGCGAATTTCGTACGTCTCGCCGGTGTCGATCCACTTGCCGTCGATGAACAGTGAGTAGTGCGGTGCACTCATCGGTTACTCCTGAATTGAACTGCGATGTGCCGCGGGGAGATCTGCGGTGTCATCCGATCTGCCGCTCTCGCCCTTGCCAATACGGTGCTCGGATCGTCTTCTTGTCGACCTTGCCGGCCGGATTGACCGGCACGCTGTCGGTGAATTCGATCGTCTTCGGGGCGGCCACGCCGCCGAGCGCGGACTTCACATGGGCGATCAACTCGCCCTCGGTGACCCGTGCGTCGGCCTTCGGAACCACGACGGCGTGCACGGCCTCACCCCACTTTCCGTGTGGCACACCGACGACCGCCGACAGCGCCACCGCCGGATGGGTGGCGAGGACATCCTCGACCTGACGCGGGAAGACATTGAAACCACCGCTGACGATCATGTCCTTCTTCCGGTCGACCAGATACAGAAAGCCGTCCGCGTCGAGCCGGCCGATGTCGCCGGTGTGTACCCAGCCGTCGCGGAGCGCCTCGTGATTCCGCGACGGATCCAGATAACCCAGCATCTGCCCGAGCTGCCGGGAGCAGATCTCGCCGGTTTCGCCGACCGGAAGGTCCCGGCCGGCGTCGTCGCGGATGCGCACACCCACCTGGAACATCGGCCGCCCGGCGGAGGCGAGGCGGCCGATCCAGGTCGCCGAGTCCACCCGGTGCTCGTTCTTGCGCAGGCAGGAGACGTAGCCCTGTTCGGTTCCGGCGTAGGTCTGCACGAAGATCGGGCCGAACGCGTCGAGCGCCTCCCGCAGCCGTTCGGGCGCGATGGGCGACCCGGCGTAGATCATGGTCCGCAGCGACGACAAGTCGTGCTCGCCGCGGCGCGGATGGTCCAGCAGCAGGTAGACGATGGTCGGCACGACCGCGGTGGCCGTGACGCCGTAGCGCTCGACGCTGGTGAGCAGGCCGTCGACGTCGAGGCCGGGCAGCATCACGTTCACGCCGCCGCGCACGAACGTCGGCATCACGAAGATCTGGGTGAAGTGCGTCAGCGGGGCGCCGTGCGCGAACACCTCGCCGAAACGGGTGTCGCCGATCTCGAGCCCGGCGGAAATACTGTATTGCGCCCAGGTGCGGTGGGAGTTCACCACTCCCTTCGGCTCGCCGGTGCTGCCCGAGGTGAACAGCACATACGCCTCGTCGTCCTCGACCAGGCCCACGTCCGGCCGGGCGACCGGCGGCCCGTCCTCGAATACCTCCGAATAATCAAGAGCATCAACGGCATTCGATCCCGAACCGAGCCGGATCAGCGTCCGCAACTCGGGCAGCCGATCCCGGATCGCGGCGATCCGATCCTCGAACTGCGCGTGATAGATCAGCGTCGTGGCACCGGTTTGCGACAGGTTGGTGTGGAATCCGTCGGCCGAGGATCGGACCGGCAGCTGGACCAGCACGCCGCCGGCCGCCCAGATCCCGTGCTGCGCGGGGATGAACTCCAGGCAGTTCGGCAGCAGCAATCCGACCCGCTCCCCCTTGCGCAGGCCGAGCCCGATGAGGCCGTCGGCCACGCGATCGCGCCGGTCGAGCAGTTCCCGGTAGGTGAGCGACCGGTCGCCGTCGATGATCGCGGTCGAGTCGGAGTAATAGGTGCACGCCCTGTCGAGGACGTCCGGCAACGTACCCCACATGGTCAGGAACCGGCGAGCGTCGACGGGTCGAAGCCCTCGACCCAGTACTCGGGGGTGATGATGGGCAGCCCCAGCTCCTGCAGGATCGGCGTGTCGTTCCAGTAGGTGGTCTCCCGGGCGATCCTGCCGTCCGCGTCGAGCTGATGCCAGGTGATGCCCTGGGTGGTGAGGGTCCGTCCGTCGGTGGGAACGCCGCGGTAGGTGGCCAGCGCCTCCCCGGTCCACTGCCAGCGGATCACCACCGCCGCATGGCCACCGGCGCCCGCGAGCGGGACGCTGTCGAAGACGTCGAACCGGTGGATGCCGGCGCCGTTGCCGCGATCGGTGTTCGCGAACGGCGCCAGCCGGGGCGCCAGCTCGGCCTTGGTGATCGCCGTGGACAGCACGTGGTCGCGATCGGCGTGATCGTCGTACACCAGGTCGTCGGCGTACAGGCCGACCGCGGTGTCGGTGTCGGTGGTCAGCGCTTTGCTCCAGCGCCGGGCGTGCTCGTCGTGGGTGCTCATGACTTGTCTTCCTTTCGGGCAGTTCGGATTTCAGGCGGCGGGCAGTTGCGCGACCGCACCCGGCCGGATCGGCAGGCCCAGCTCGGCGACCGCGGTGGCCACATCCCACAGGCTGGCCTCGCGGACGATCAGGCCCTGTTCGTCGTAGGCGTGGAAGGTCAGTCCGCGGCTGCCCGGCACCTTGCCGTGGGTCGGCACGCCGACGAAGGCCGTCGCCGTCGGGGCC
Source organism: Nocardia sp. alder85J (assembly GCF_020176955.2). Lineage (GTDB taxonomy): Bacteria > Actinomycetota > Actinomycetes > Mycobacteriales > Mycobacteriaceae > Nocardia. The sequence goes on along the minus strand of NZ_JAIUCZ020000004.1, from coordinate 692,973 downwards.
TCCCAGGTCCAGCGGTAGATCGCCGCCTTCTCGTCGCCGACCACCTCATCGATGCGGAAGTTGTTGATACCGATACCGTTCTCGGTGTCCTTGTTCGCATAAGGCGCGAAAACACGTAGCAGGTCGTCCTTGCTGGTGATCTTCTGCCCGAGAATCGGGTCCTCGAAAACGAACTCGTCGGCATAGAGCGCCACGACCGCCTCGGGGCTCTCCCGAAATGCCTTCAACCACTTGACCGCAAACGAATGACTCATGGAAATTTCTCCCTCGGTTCGCAGGAACGGACCCAAGGTATTGCCGGAACCCCGGGCGAATCGACTTCCCCTCGGGGGATATGCACTGCCCTAAGGGGGTACGACGGCGCGTCGAGCGACCGGCGCCGACGCCGCTGTTCCCCCTTCGTCGACCGCAAATCCCCCTTCCGGGAGGTGTGGTGGGCGGACCGGCATTGCCAGACTGGCGGTGCGCACCGCAGAGGACCCGTACCCACAGAAAAGCTAGGAGCAGACATGCTTGTCTCGGACATGACCGACGAGGAATTCCAGCCGTATTTCGAGAAGGCCCGGGAAGTGTCGCAGTACTTCCGCGAAATAGGTCCGGAATACGATGTGAAGAACACCTTCGCATATCCCTCGATCGAGGTGTTCAAGAACTCGGGGCTCGGCGCGCTGCCGGTGCCGAAGGTCCACGGCGGCCTCGGCGGCGGCCTGTTGCACGCCTCGAAGGTGATCAGCGAGTTGTCCCGGGGTGATTCCGCGATCACCCTCGCCTACAACATGCACTACATCATGGTCGGCATCGCCGGAAACCTGATGAGCGAGGAACAGAACAAGTACTGGCTGGGCCGGGTCGCCGACGGGGAACTCGTCTTCGGACCGTTCTCGGAGCAGCGCGCGGGATTCAGCGGGCTGGCCGATATGCGGGCCGTCCCGCAACCCGAGGGCGGCTGGCGCATCTACGGCAAGAAGACCTGGGGCACGCTGTGCGACGCGGCGACCATCATCACCACCAACGCCACCATCACCGACGCCGAGGGCAATCTGCCCGACGACTTCGCCGGACGGGTCGCCGCGGAGAGCTTCTTCATCGCCGATTTCGCCGTGGACGAGAACGGGGTCGGTGACGGCATCCGGATCGAACGGACCTGGAACGCCCTGGGTATGCACGCCACCGGCACCCACACGATCCACTTCGACGGCTTCCACATTCCCGCGGACGGCTTCATCTGTCCTTGGCGCGCCGGTGCATTCGGCGTGCTCGAATGGGCCTCGCTGATGTTCGCCAGCATCTATCTGGGCATGCAGTACCGAGTGCTCGAGGAGGCGCGGGCGACGCTGTCGAAGAAGACCCTGGGCGCCACCTTCGGCGCGATCGTGGCCGCCGAGACCCAGGTCGCGAGCGTCGGGCACATCATCGACGGCATCGGCGACATGGCCTCCCGCGTCGAACTCAGCCGGCGAGTGCTCTATCGGACCTGTGAGGAGGTCATCTCGGGCGCGGACGCCGACTGGCCCGCGGAACTACGGTTCCCCTACATCGGACTGGCCAAGACCTTCATCGCCGACAACGTCCTGCACATGACCCGGCACGCGATGAGCATGGTCGGCGGATCGTCGTTCCGCCGGGGCGCGATCTTCGAACGCCTCTACCGCGATTCCGCCGCATCGATGTTCCAGCCGCTCAACGCCGATCAGTCCCGGGCGTACATCGGCGAGCAGTTGCTGCGGACGCCGGACCACCAGGGCTGACCGGACCGACCGACGCACGACCCGGCGCACCCACCGGGATCGTGCGCCGTCCGGCGCGCCCGCACTAGCGCTCGGTGCGCAGCGACCAGGCGATCGCCTGGGCCCGGTTGGCCGCGCCGAACTTCCGCAGAATGTGTTTCACATGCGATTTCACAGTGCCCTCGGTGATCACGAGCTGCTCGGAGATGGCGCGGTTGGTGGCGCCGGAGACCATCAGCCGGAACACCTCGGCCTCGCGCTCGGTCAGGGTTTCCGTGCCGCCGTACGCGGCGGGCCCCGGATGTTCGGGGGTCGGGTCGAAGCCCGACTCGCACAGATCGTCCATTCTGTCCACCGCGGCCGCCAGCAGCTCCCGCATCTGATCGCGCTGGCGGTGCAGCCGTTCCAGCAGAACGGTCCGCTCGTAGATGTAACCGAGGCCGTCGGTGAACGCCCACAACACATCCCGGTCGATCTCGTCCGCGCGCCGATCCGCCTGGTGGTGGTCGGCGTGCAGTAATCCCACCACGTCACCGCCCTGCACGATGGGCGCGACCACGTACGACCGCGACCGTCCGGCGTCCACGATGATCGGCCGGTAGACCGGCGTGTTCGCGGTGTCGGCCACCAGCACCGGGCGGCGCTGGGTCATCAGCCTGCCCTCCGGCGCGGGCGAATCCAGGGGGATGCGCTCGTTACGCCAGCTGGCGAACCAGGCCGAATCGCGTTCGGCGGCGAAGTGGCCGAGCGCGGGCCGCCACGTGCCACCCTGCACCCAGGACAGCACCACCCGCTCGAATCCGCAGCGCGTCACGATCTGCTCGCAGGCCGAGCCCAGCAACGCGGCGGTGTCGGGAATCGCGCGCAGCCGGCTCAGCGCGGCCGCGCATTCGGCCAGTCGGTCACCGCGACCGGCGGTGTCGTTCAGATAGTGGTCCGTGGCCAGCCGCTGCAACTCCAGGATCAGCGCGCACAGCCGCTCGGCGGATGCGATGTCGGCGGCCGGCACGGTGCGCAGCCGGCCGAGGCAGATGTGCAGGAGTTCGGCGATCGCCTCGGCCGGCCCGTGGGCGCCGTCGTGCTCGGCGGACGGCACGAGGCCGCCACCGGTGTTGTCGCGCACCGCCTCTCGTAACCGATCGAGCCGGGCGGTGAGCTCGCCGTCGCCGCGCCGCGCGTCGCTCGCCATCGCCACCGCCATCGTCAGATCCGCCGTTCGTTGTTGTGGGCGCGCAGGTACCGCGCGATCGCGCCGGCGCGATTCGATACGCCCAATTTGTGCAAGATGCTCTTCACATGGGATTTCACGGTGCTCTCGGCCACCGTGAGATGCGCCGCCACCTGCGCATTGGTCGCCCCGCTCGCCAGCAGGGCGAGTACTTCGCGCTCGCGAGCGGTCAGCTGCGACGGGTTGCCGGATTCCGGCCGGTCGCCGGTCGTCGCAGCCGGCGTCGCGACAACAGCCGTCCCGACCGGCGACGGCAGCACCTCCGGCGCGGTGAATATGGTTTCCATCGCGCGAAATGCCTCCGTCAACTGCTCCCGTTGGCCGGCCAGTCGCGATTCGAGCAACTTCCGCTCGTAGATCGCGCCGAGGCCCTCCGCGAAGATTCGCAGACGGTCGCGGTCCATCGTGGTCAGCGGCCGGCCCGAGACCTGGTTGTCGGCGTGCAACAGCCCGATGACCACGCCCTGGGCGACGACGGGCGCACCCACGTATTCGTTCGTCCCCGAGACCGCCATCAACGCCCGGAACGCTCGTGGCTCGTGCTGCGCGTCGGTGACCAAGGCCGGCAGTCGGCGCCGCACGATCTCCGCCTCGACCATCGGCGAGGCCAGCGGGATCTCCAGATCGGTCAGGAAGTCGTACAACTGCTGATCTCCGCCACCGGATCGGAACAGCCGCCGCGGCGTCCAGACCGAGCCGCGGACGCCCGAGACGAGCACCCGATCGAAAACGCCTGTCGCGCATAGTTCGGCGGGCGCGCGGTCGAGCACTTCGGCGGCGAGGGGCTCGTCGCGCAGCCGTGCGAGCGCGGCCAATATTCCGGCGAGCGCCCGGCCGGGCCGCTGTGCCAGGTCCGCGTACACCGCGGCTTGCCCGGCGACCAACTCCGCGAGCAGGTCACACAGCCGGCCGAGATCGGCCGATCCGGTACCAACCGCGGCCAGACCCTGCCACACCGCCGCCGCGGCCTCCACCGCTTTCCCGCCGGGCCCGCCCGATCCGGGAATCCGCGCGATCGGCTCGGTGCGGGCCTGTTCTCGTACTACCGTCGATGACGTCATCGTCCCCTCGAGCTTCCATACATCGCCGGGCCGGCGGTCCGCGTCCAACGCTGCGCCGGCTCCCGCTGCTCGCGCGGACGCACACTGTGTCGCACTCACTGTCGGGGACATACTCGATGTGTTGGGCGATTTACTTATCGACACATGATCGGTGATGTAGATCACTCTGTCAAGCAACAGGAATCGTCGGTCACTCACGTGGGCAGCGAGGTCGGGCGGCCACCTCCACGCGGCCGAGGAGCGAGACAAATCGGAAAATTAGTGATTCATGATTTACTAACCGCATGGCCCTACCCGACTCTCTCGCGACCCGCCTCACCATTCCCGCGGTCGCCGCGCCGATGACCAGCGTGTCCGGGCCCGATCTCGTGATCGCGGCCTGCCGCAGCGGCGTGATCGGCTCCTTCCCCACCCACAACGCCGCCACCACCGGCGAGCTGGATGCCTGGCTGCACCGTATCCGCGCTGCGGGCGCACCCGCGCCCGCAGCCCCGAACCTGGTGGTACACAAGACGAACGACCGATTGCACGCTGATCTGGACTGCCTCGTCCGGCACGGCGTGGAACTCGTCATCACCAGCGTCGGATCACCCGCGCCGGTGATCGAACCGCTGCACGCGATCGGGTGCCGGGTCTTCGCCGACGTCTCCGGCATGGTGCACGTGCGACGCGCCCTGGATGCTGGCGTCGACGGTTTGGTACTGCTCACCGCGGGTGCGGGCGGCCAGACCGGCTGGGCGAACCCGTTCGCGTTCGTGCGCGCGGTCCGCCGGCTGTACGACGGTCCCGTCGTACTCGCCGGTGGCATCAGCGACGGCGCGTCGATGCTGGCGGCCCAGGTACTCGGCGCCGATCTGGTCTACCTGGGCACCCGCTTCATCGCGACCACCGAGAGCGAGGCCGGCGAGGACTACCGATCCGCGCTGGTCGAGGCGACGCTCGACGATGTGCGGCTGTCCACCCGGGTCGGAGGAATCCCGGCCAGCCTGCTCGCCGCCTGGCTGGCGCGCGAGGAGGCCACCGATCCCGAGGAGGGCACCGGATTCCGGCAGGACCGGCTGCTGCGCAACCGCACCGCATGGAGTGCGGGGCACAGCGTGGCCGGGGTGGACGAAGTCACCACGGTCGCCGCGCTGGTGGCGACGCTGACGAAGCAGTACGAGCAGGCCCGGCGGCGGCCGTTCGCACCGCTCACCAACTCAGAATAGTTACCGGCAGCTCACTTCCCGCGAGCAACGCAGGCACACTCCGGCAACTACGCGGCAGATTTCCCGAAATTCAGGTCTTCCCCAAGCCGAGTCCCCGAGTTAGTGTATAGCAATTCACTAACTCGTCCGGGCTTCCCAGCCTCGCGGCACCTGATCGCGACCCCCGAGTCGAAAGGCGTACGGATGTCCGTACTCAAATCCGAGGTCGACCCCACATCGTCGACATATCTCACCAATCAGCGCGTGCAGGCCGACGCCGTCGCCGCGTTGAACACCCAACTCGCGCTGGCCGCCGCCGGCGGGGGCGAGCGCTATGCCCAGCGCCACCGCGACCGTGGGAAGCTACTGGTCCGCGAGCGCATCGAACTGCTCCTCGATCGCGACGCCCCGTTCCTGGAGCTGTCCGCTCTCGCCGCCTGGGGCACCGAATTCACCGTGGGCGCGGCGATCGTGACCGGGGTCGGCGTGGTGTCCGGCATCGAATGCATGATCATCGCGCACGATCCGACCGTGCGCGGCGGCACCATGAACCCCTACACACTGCGGAAGAACCTGCGCGCCTTGGAGATCGCGCGAATCAACCGGCTGCCGGTGATGTATCTCGTGGAGTCCGGCGGCGCCGACCTGCCGACACAGGCGGAACTGTTCGTGCACGCCGGACGAATCTTCCACGAGCTGACGGAGCTGTCCTCGCTCGGAATACCCAGCATCGCACTCGTATTCGGCAACTCCACCGCGGGCGGAGCCTATGTGCCGGGCATGTGCGACTACGCCGTACTGGTGGACAGAGCCGCCAAGGTCTTCCTCGGCGGCCCGCCGCTGGTGAAGATGGCCACCGGCGAGGACGCCGACGACGAGGCCCTCGGCGGTGCCGACATGCATTCGCGCGTCTCGGGTCTGGCGGACTACTTCGCCGTCGACGAGACCGACGCCATCCGCATCGGGCGCGACATCGTCACCCACCTCAACTGGCACAAGCGCGGTCCGGGCCCGACCCTGCCCGCCGACGAACCCCGCTACGACGCAGACGAATTGCTCGGTATCGCGTCCGGCGACCCGCGCATCCCCTTCGATCCGCGCGAGGTCGTGGCCCGGATCGCCGACGGTTCCCGGTTCTCCGAGTACAAGCCGCGCTGGGGAACGAGCATCGCCACCGGATGGGCGTCGATCCACGGCTTTCCGGTCGGCATTCTCGCCAACACCCGCGGCGTGCTGTTCAGCGACGAGGCCAAGAAGGCGACGGAGTTCATCCTGCTGGCCAATCAGACCGACACCCCGCTGATCTTCCTGCACAACGTCACCGGATTCATGGTCGGCACCGAATACGAGCAGGGCGGCATCATCAAGGACGGCGCCAAGATGATCAACGCCGTCACCAACAGCGACGTCCCGCACATCAGCATCAACATGGGCGGCTCGTTCGGCGCCGGCAACTACGGCATGTCCGGGCGCGCATACGATCCGCGCTTCATGTTCAGCTGGGCCAATGCCCGGCTGGCGGTGATGGGCGCACCGCAGTTGGCCGGTGTGCTCTCCATCGTCGGCAGATCCGCTGCCGCAGCCGCCGGGCGCGAGTTCGACACCGCCGCCGACGCCGCGCGAACCGCGGCCATCGAACGGCAGATCGAGGCCGAGTCGCATCCGTTCTTCATCTCGGCGCGTCTCTACGACGACGGCGTGATCGACCCGCGCGACACCCGCGCGGTACTCGGAATGTCCCTGTCCGCAGCCCATTCCGCTGAGGTCGCCGGTCGGCGCGGCTTCGGCGTCTTCCGGATGTGAAAAGAGCAGTCGTGTCTCTCGATACCGAAATCCGTTCGATCACCACACTTCTCATCGCCAATCGGGGCGAGATCGCGGCCCGGGTCATCCGCACCGCACGGCAGATGGACATCGCCACCGTGGCGGTGTACTCCGACGCCGACCGGGACGCACCGTACGTGTCGCAGGCCGACGCAGCGGTGCACCTGCCCGGCACCGCACCCGCCGACACCTATCTGCGTGCCGACTCGATCCTGGCCGCGGCCCGTCGTACCGGCGCCGACGCCGTCCATCCCGGCTACGGATTCCTCTCGGAGAACGCGCATTTCGCGCGCGAGTGCGCCGCCGCGGGCATCGTGTTCGTGGGTCCGAGCCCGACGGCGATCGCCGCGATGGGATCCAAGATCGAGGCCAAGCGGATCATGGCAGACGCCGGGGTGCCGGTGCTGCCGGGGGCGACCGTCGAGCACGAATCCGACGGGGATCCGGAGCGCTTGCGCGCGGTGGCCGCGGAGATCGGCTTCCCCATCCTGGTGAAGGCCGCCTTCGGCGGCGGCGGGCGCGGCATGCGGATCGTCCGGGAGCAGAGCGAACTGGCCGAGGCCGTGCGCAGCGCCCGGCGCGAGGCCGCCTCCGCCTTCGGCGACGGCACGGTATTCCTGGAGAAGTTCGTCGAGGCCCCCCGGCACATCGAAGTGCAGATCTTCGGTGACCGCTTCGGCACGGTCGTCCATCTCGGCGAGCGGGAATGCTCGATCCAGCGGCGCTATCAGAAGATCATCGAGGAATCCCCGTCGACCGCCGTCGACGCGGAATTGCGCGCCGAACTCGGCCGGGCCGCGATCGCCGCCGGCAAGGCGCTGTCCTACGAGGGCGCGGGCACGGTGGAATTCGTGATGGCGCCCGACGGTTCGTTCTACTTCCTGGAGGTCAACACCCGATTGCAGGTCGAGCATCCGGTGACCGAACTCGTCACCGGCATCGATCTGGTCCGCGCGCAGTTGCTGGTCGCCGCGGGTGCGCCGCTACCGGAACAGCTGCTCACCGCGACCCCGCGGGGGCACGCGGTGGAGGTCCGGCTCTACGCCGAAGACGTTGCGGCGGGCTTCGTTCCGGTGTCGGGCACCCTGACGACGCTGGAATTCCCGGAGCTGCCCGGTATCCGGGTGGACGCGGGTTACGGTTCGGGTTCCCGGGTGAGCACCTTCTACGACCCGATGCTGGCGAAGGTGATCGGCTACGGGCCCGACCGCGACGCCGCCTGCGCGGTGCTGGCCCGGGCGCTGCGAGAGACTCGGGTGCACGGCGTCACCACCAACCGGGACCTGCTCATCGGCATCCTGCGTGAGCCCGAATTCCGTTCCGGCGCCATCGATACCGGATATCTGGACCGGCACGACCCGGCCACGCTGGCAGCCGGTGCGGGCGACGCGGACACCACCACCGCGACACACGCGCTGGTGGCCGCGCTCGCCGCCCAGGCGGCGCGCCGAGCCGGCGCCACGATCCTGCCCGGGTTGCCGTCCGGTTTCCGGACCCTGCCCAGCGCCGGCCAGACCATGTCGTTCACCCACGGCGACCGGACCCTGCGGGTGGAATACCGATTCGAGCGCACCGGCCCCACCGCGCGCGTCGATGACTGGCAGCCGGAGAACCTGACCCTGCTCACCACCACCGCGGATCTCGTCGACGCGGTCGTCGACGGCGTCCGCCGACGGTACCGCGTCACCGCCGACGGTACGACCTGGTTCGTCGACAGCGCGCTCGGATCCACCGAACTGAACGAGGTGCAGCGATTCCCGGACCCCAGCCGAATCCAGGAGGCCGGATCACTGCTGGCGCCGATGCCGGGCACCGTCGTGCGCATCGAAGTGACCGAGGGACAACCGGTTTCGGCGGGCGACCCGATCCTGGTGCTGGAGGCGATGAAGATGGAACACACCGTGCGCGCACCCGCCACCGGCGTCGTCGTGAGGATTCCGATTTCCCTTGCGGCCCAAGTCGATTCCGGTCAGCTACTCGCGGTCGTGCAGGACGGAGGGCAGTCGTGAACGCCGTGCGCTACGAGGTCCGCGACGGTGTGGCCTGGCTGACCATCGACCGGCCGCAGGCGCGCAACAGCCTCGACCGCGCCGTCCGGGACGGGCTCTTCGCGGGGGTTCGGCGATTCAACGACGACGACGAGGCGAAGGTGCTGGTGCTCACCGGCGCCGGCGACAAAGCGTTCTGCGCCGGTGGCGATCTGGCCGAGATGAGCCGGGACGGGCTGACCGTGCCGCCGGTCGATTTCGTGCCGCAGTTCGGCCGCAACATCGAGGTCGACAAACCGACGATCGCCGCGGTCAACGGAGCGGCCTACGCCGGCGGATTCCTGCTCGCGCAGACCTGTGACCTGTGCGTCGCGGCGACCACAGCCACCTTCGCCATCTCCGAGGTTCGAGTGGGACGTGGATCACCCTGGGCCGCACCACTTCCGCTGATGATCCCGAGGCGGGTGGCGATGGAGCTGGTGCTGACCGGTGCGCCCCTGACGGCACGACGCGCATACGAGATCGGCTTCGTCAACCAATTGACCGAACCGGGCGAACTGCGCGAACGCACCCAGGAACTGGCCCTGCGGATCGCGGCGAACGCGCCGCTGTCCGTGCTGGCCGGTAAGCGCACGATGGCGCTGACCGCCGAGCATTCGCTGCACGAATCCTTCGAGCGCGCCGAAATGATCTGGGCGCCTGTATATTCCAGTGACGACGCGCAGGAGGGCATGGCGGCTTTCGTGGCCCGGCGTGCCCCGGAATGGCAAGGCCGGTAATGGCCGTCGACTATCCCGCACTGCTCGGCGCCCTGGATTCGGAAACCGGCCACCTCCTGGATTTCCTCGCCACGACGACCGCAACATTCTGGCGAGCACCCACCCCTGCCGCGGGCTGGACGGTGCACGATCAGCTGTCACACCTCGCCTTCTTCGACGACTTCGCGTACCTGGCCCTGACCGACGCGGACCGGTTCCGCGTCGATGCCGCCGAATTGACCGCGCTCGGAACGGATTTCCCCGATCGGGTCGCGGAACGACACCGGCATCTGACGCGTCGGGAATTGCAGGCGTGGTTCACCGAATCTCGCCGTCGGCTGCTCACCGCGTTCGCCGAGGACGATCCCCGCCGCCGGCTGCCCTGGTTCGGGCCGGACATGAGCGTCGCCTCCGCGGCGACCGCGCGACTGATGGAGACCTGGGCGCACGGGCAGGACATCTACGACACCGCCGGCGTCGCACATCCGCCCGCATCCGGACTGCGCAGCATCGCGCACCTCGGCGTGAGCACGTTCGCGTTCGCCCACCGTCTGCACGGCCTGAGCGTGCCCGAGCAACCGGTTCGGGTCGAACTGACCGCGCCCGGCACCGGCGAGCTGTGGACCTGGGGCCCGGCCGGCGCCACCGACCGGGTCATCGGCCCCGCAGCGGATTTCGTGCTCGCGATCACCCAGCGACGGCACGTCGCGGACACCGCGCTGACCGTCCACGGCGACGTCGCCACGCGATGGATGACCATCGCCCAGGCTTACGCGGGCGCGCCGGGTACGGGCCGGCCTCAGCGAAACACCAACGGCCGAGAGGAATTTCATCGATGAACGCCCCGACTTCCCGGCGGCCGGTCCGGATCGGCAACATCTCGGGGTTCTACGGTGATCGGCTCGCGGCATTCCAGGACATGCTCGACGGCGGGCCGATCGACGTGGTGACCGGAGACTACCTCGCCGAACTCACCATGCTGATCCTCTGGAAGGCGCGGCAGCGGGACCCGGCGGCCGGATACGCGAAAACCTTTCTGACGCAGTTCACCCGGGTCGCGGCGACCTGCGCCGAGCGGGGCGTGAAGGTCGTGGTCAATGCCGGTGGCCTGGCCCCGGGCCGGTTGGCCGACCGGGTTCGCGACGTGGCGCGCGCGGCGGGACTGGACCTGTCGGTCGCGCACATCGAAGGCGACGACATCGTCGAACGCCTGCCCCACCTGCAAGCCGCCGGGCACCCGTTCCGCCATCTCGACACCGGCCGGACATTGGCGCAGGCCGGCGTGCGGCCCGTGTCGGCCAACGCCTATCTCGGCGGCTGGGGTGTCGCGGCAGCGCTGGCCCGCGGCGCCGACGTGGTGATCGCGCCGCGGGTTACCGACGCAGCCCTGGTTCTGGGTGTGGGCGCGTGGTGGCACGACTGGGAGCGCACCGACTTCGACGCCCTGGCCGGCGCAATCGCCGCCGGTCACATCATCGAATGCGGCCCACAGGCCACCGGCGGCAACTATTCACAGCTCGACGAGCTGACCGACCACCGATACCCCGGTTCACCCATCGCCGAACTGGCCGCCGACGGCAGTTTCGTGCTCACCAAGCACGACGGTACCGGCGGGCTGGTCTCGACCGGAACGGTCACCGCCCAACTGCTCTACGAGGTCGACGCACCGGCCTACCCGAATCCGGACGTGGTGGCGCATTTCGATACCCTCCGTCTGGTTCAGGACGGCCCCGACCGAGTCCGGGTGACCGGCGCCACCGGGTCACCGCCGCCATCGCAGCTCAAGGTCGCGATGAACTATCTCGGGGGCTATCGCAACACCATGACCATGGTGCTGACCGGACTCGACATCACGCGCAAGGCGCATCGGGCCACCGAGCAGCTGTTCGATATCCTCGGCGGCCGTGCGTCCTTCGACGAGGTCGACGTGGAGTTGCTACGTTACGACCGGAGCGACCCGATCCGGCTCAGCGATGCGACCGCCCACCTGCGGATCACCGTCAAGCACCACGACCGGGCGCGGGTCGACCGCGCCTTCTCGGACGCGGTGCTGGAGTTGGCACTGGCCGGATACGCCGGCTTCCACACCACGACACCACCGTCGTCCGCCTCCGAATTCGGGGTGTACTGGCCGACTCTGGTGCCCGCCGCGGAGATCGAGCACGTGGTGGTGCACGCGGACGGGCACCGAGAGGCCGTCGGCCACTGCCCACACACCGACGACCGTTGTCTCGCCGTCGTCCAGAACGACGACCCCGACACGAGCACAACGGATTTCGGTCCGGTCACCCGACGTCCGCTGGGCACCGTGGCCGCGGCCCGATCCGGCGACAAGGGCGGCAAGGCCAACGTCGGCGTCTGGACCGACACCCCGGAGCGATGGAACTGGCTGCGCACCCATCTCACTGTCGACAAGTTCACCGAATTGATCCCCGACACAGCAGGATTCGAGATCCGTCGCTACGAATTCCCGAACCTCCGGGCGCTGAACTTCGTGGTCGTCGGCTTCCTCGGCGACGGCGTCGCCTCCTGCACCCGCACCGACCCACAAGCCAAGGGACTCGGTGAATTTCTCCGAGCTACCCGGACCGAGATCCCGGACAGGCTCACGGCGGCCGGCCCGCGCCCGCCGGCCGGCACGGCACACGCCGCCCGTCCGGGGTGCGAGGTCCCCAGTTCGCCTCTAAAATAGAGGCATGTCCGAAAGTCTGATATTGCGGGTGTGGCAATCGAAAGACTCCACACAACTGCCGGCCCTGCTCGCCGAGGAGGCGGTCTTCTCGAGCCCGGTCGCCGATTACCACGGCCGGGCCCGCGCGGCACACCTCCTGGCCACGATCGCGACGGTGCTCGATTCGGTGCACCAGACCCGGCAGTGGACCGACGGGCAGCAGGGGATGTTCGCCTTCACCGCACGATTCGCCGACCAGGAACTTCAGGGGGTGCTGCGGGAAGAACTCTCCGAGACCGGCAGCCTGACCCACGTGACACTGTTCCTGCGACCGTATCGGGCACTGCGCGCGGCCATCGCGGAGATGGCACGGCGACTGGAAGACGCACCCCCGCCGCAAGCGGCGTGATCGTGGCAGCCGAAACGCCACGCCCAGGACGCCCGGTGCGCGGATCGACCACCGGACGCCCGATCATGGCCCTGTTCGATCTGATCGGGCGGCGCTGGGTGCTGCGGGTGATCTGGGAACTCGATCGGGCCCCCGGCCCACTCACCTTCCGCGAACTACGCACCGCATGCGGCGACCTCTCCTCGAGTGTGCTGACCCGTCGGCTGTCCGAGCTCACCGAGGCGCGTCTCGTCGAACACGAGGCGGGGTACCGGCTGACCAGCGCCGGGCGCACACTCGTCGAGCGGCTCGCACCATTGACGCAGTGGGCGGCGGAGTGGCACAACGATGATGGATGAGAGGGCATCGGTCAGTGGCCCATGCCGAGGCCGCTGGCCTGCCTCGCCGTGTCGGTGAGGGCTGGGCGGCGATCTGCTCGGTCCGGCGCTCGATGAAGGCATTCCAGTCGGAGGCACGCTCGACAAGCACATCACGGACGTTGTCGTGGGTTTCCGTCATCCGACAGCCGGCGCGGTGGCATCGGAGTGGTCCGGCAGTTCGACGATTCCGGCGTTGCGGGTGATCCCGATGCCTACGAGAACTGTCGCGGCTGCGGCGAGCGCCGCGCATATCAGGAAGGCGACGCGAAATCCCTCGGTGAGGGCGAATTCCGGGCGGAAGCCGGTGCGCACGAGCTGTGCGCTACGGTGACTTGCCACGGCACCGAGCGCTCCGAGTCCTATCGCACCGCCCAATTGCTGAGTTGTGGCGACCAGACCGGAGGCGAGTCCAGTGATGTCATCGTGGGTTTCGCCGACCGCGGCGATGGTCATGGCAACGAACCCGAGACCCATGCCGAGTCCGGCGACAAGCAGTCCTGGCAGCAGCGCCGGAAAGTCGCCGGTGTAGGACAGCCGCGACAGCAGGAACATTCCGATCGAGCCCGTACCCAACGCGGCCATCAGGATCACACGGACACCGACCCGCGGCACCGACCACGCGGCGGTCGCGAAGCCGAGGATTACCGTCGCGCAGAACGGGAGCCAGGCGGCGCCGGTACGAGCAGGACCCAGATGCAGCACTTGCTGCAGGTACAGGGTCAAAAAGAACAGCATGGATACGTTGGTCGAGCAGAGTGCGATGTTGGCCAGGTTCGCGACAGCGCGATCCCGGTTGCGGAAGAACGACAGCGGGATCAAAGGTGCGGTGTGCCGCGACTCGACGACTGCGAAGGCGATCAGGAGCACGACACCGGTACCGATTCGCAGAGCGATGGTGACCGGACCGACGCGTCCGGCGTCGATGAATCCGAGTGCCAGCATTGCCGCCGCCCCTGTCACCAAGGCCGCTCCGATTCCGTCGACCCTGCGCGGACCCGCTACCGGCCGCCGGGCCGGAACCAGCCGCGGTACCGCCACCAATGCGGCGACCGCTACCGGGACATTGATCAGAAAGCACCAGCGCCATGACATGTACTCCGTCAACAGGCCCGACAACACCACGCCGAGTGTGGCGGCGAAGCCGCCCAGACCGGCCCAGATCCCGAGCGTGCGACTACGAGCCCTCGGGTCGGAGAACAAACCGGCAACCATCGCCAGCGCCGCCGGCCCGGCCGCGGCTCCCCCGATCCCCTGCCCCGCGCGGCTGGCGATGATCATCGCCGAGTTCTGCGCCGATCCGGTCATCAGCGATGCGATTCCGAAGATCGCGACACCGATCAGGAATACCCGTCGGGGACCGAACAGGTCGGCACAGCGACCACCGAGCAACAGAAAGCCGCCGAAGGTCAGCAGGTAGGCATTGACTATCCAGGTCAGTCCGCCTTCGGACAGGCCCAGCGTGCGCTGGAGAGTCGGAAGGGCGACATTGACGACGGTGTCGTCGAGGTTCAGCATCATCTGCACCGAGCACAGCAATACCAGCGCCACATACACCGCTGGTGAAGTTTTTTCGGGCGACACCGAAGGTGCCGGTGGGGTCGCAGCAGAGTCCATCACTCACTCCATATATTGGTAGTTGACCACCATTACTCTCGGGCAGTCTAACTCCCGGAACATATTGGTGGTCAACCCCCAATTTTCTGTAGAGTCGGTACAGTGACCCAGCGCCATCCCCCCGATCATGCGGTCAACGCCTTGACCACCGGCGAGCTGGTAGATGCCCTACAGCACGCAGTCGGCCTGGTACGCAGTCATTTCGCGGCCGCCACCGCCGCGGCAGGCGTGACACCGGTGCAGGCGAAGGTGCTGCGGCAGCTGACCCGACCCACCACGGTCAAGGACCTTGCCACCCAGCTCGGCGCCGACATATCCAACACCTCGAGCACCATCGACCGGCTGGAGACCCTCGGCCTGGTCGAGAAGCAGACTGGCAGCATCGATCGGCGCGTCCGGCTCATCACGCTCACCGACCACGGTCGCCGCGTCCGCACGACCCTGGACGACGTCGCATTCAACTCCGTGCCGGCACTCGAAAACCTCTCCACGAGCGAGCGATACGACTTGTACCGGCTGCTGCGAAAGGTCGGCGGCGAGACACATCCAGCCTGACCCGCGGGCCGACCGGTTACGACCACACTCGCTCGCCGGCCCGTCGTCGCCGGGTAGCGGGCCCGCTACGTCACCGAGTCCAGGGACGAGAAGACCACCACATTGGACAGGTAACTCTTCGCGGTCTGGTCGAATTGGCCGCCACAGGTGACGATTTGAAGAGTGGCGCCGCCGCGGGGGCCGAAGACGACCTGGTCGGGGAACTGGGTCTTGTCGTACATGCGCACGTCGGTGACCTTGAAGTGCGCGGTCTTCCCGTCCGCGCGGGTCACGTCGATCATGTTGCCCGGCTCGACCTTCTTGAGGGAGAAGAACACGCCGACGCCCTGGTACGAATCGACATGGCCGAGGATGACCGCCGAGCCCTGCTCACCCGGTGCGGGGCCCTTCTGGTACCAGCCGGCCTGCCGGTAGTCCGCGGGCACCTGGACCGAGCCGTCGGTGTTGAGCCCCAGCGCGATCAGCGATCCCGCGGCATCGATCGAGGAGATCGTGAACGACACCGGGGTGGAGCGGCCGATCGGCGGCGCGGTCCGCACACCGGTGGTCGACGCGGCGGCGGTGTCGGCGGCCGCCGCCGGTCGGCTGTGGTCCGCTGATCCGCAGCCCGCGATCAGCGCCACGGCCGCCGCCGCGGCGGTGGCGCAGGCGCCGAGACGTGTCCGACCGGACTTCATCGTGATCCTCGCAATCCTGTTCGTGCTGCTCACTTGCCGCTGACCTCGGCGGCCATCCCACCGGCACCGGTGTCTGGCGCACCCTTGGGGATCACGTAACCGCCCGGCGGGACCAGGTCGGTGACCGCCGGACCGCCGGCGATACCGGTGGTCGCGTCCGGCGCGATGGCCATGCCGTACACGGTGTCCGCGCCGGCCGCCGCTGCCCCGGCGGTGACCAGGTCGATGCCGCCCAGGCCGCCGGCCTGCGCCGAGCCGCCGGCCCCGGCCTGCCCGCCCCCGGTGCCGCCCACGCCGACACCGCCACCCGTCTGCGCCGAACCGCCCGCCCCGACACCCCCGCCGACACCGGTCTGGGCCGAGCCGCCGATGCCGACCCCCAGGCCCGCACCGCCACCGGTCTGCGCCGAGCCGCCGTCGCCGGTCTGTGCGCTACCGCCACCGGTGCCACCGGTCTGGGCGCTGCCACCGGTCTGGGCGGATCCGCCCGCGGTGATGCCGATCCCGGTTCCCGGTGCGGCCTGGCCCGGCACGACCGGGTTCCCGCCGATCCCCGCTTCGCCGCCGGCGGAGGCGCTGCCCGTCGGGGCCGCGCCGCCGCCGACGGAGCTGTTGCCGCCGATGGTCACACCGTTGCCGCCCACGCCGACCCCGCCGCCCGCGTCGAGCCCACCGACCCCCACCCCGCCGCCGAGGGTGATGCCCGGGACCGGCTCCGGCGTCGTGCTGGCAGGAGCCGCAGCGGCCGACGACGCGTACACAGCGACCGCGGCCCCCACAACCACCACCGCCGAGAACATCCTTGCCGACATCTGCGAACTCCTTCCGAATGTTGTGGCTACGACTGCCCTTCCGTCGGATCTCGCGGACATTGTGTTACCAGGAGTTGTCCGGTTCCTGCGCGATAGCGGATTCCGGCCCCGGACCCGGCTCGCGTCCGCGCCACCGGGGGCCCGCCTGAGCGGCGGCAGCACCGCGGAGATCGAAGAATCGACGGCCCACCGCGGGATTCGCTGCGCGGCTACTGCGCGGTGACACCGGATGTCCGAACAGTGAGGATTTCCGTCCGAGTCGGTTCACCGGACATTCGGCCTTGCCGGGCAACGATACAGAACAGTACAGTACAGCCATGCGAGCACTGACCTTCGCCGGCCGAGACCGGCTCGAGTGGCGCGATGTCGCGGACCCGGTGGCCGCGGGCAGCGGCGAGGCCGTCGTCCGGCCGCTGGCCGTGGCCACCTGCGACCTGGACATCGAGATCATCCGCGGCCGTACGCCGTTCGAGCCGCCGTTCGTCCTCGGCCACGAATGTGTCGCCGAAGTCGTCGAGGTCGGCGACGGCGTGCGCGGCGTGCAGCCCGGTGCCCGCGTGGTCGTCCCCTTCCAGATCAACTGCGGCACCTGCGCCGCGTGCCGGGCAGGCCGGACCGGCAACTGCCTGAGCGTGCCCCTGATGTCGACCTACGGATTCGGGCTCGGTGAGCAGGGCACCCGGTGGGGTGGCTTCCTCGCCGACCTGATCCACGTTCCCTATGCCGACGCGATGCTCATCCCGGTCCCGGCGGGCCTGACCGCCACCGCCGCCGCCGGAGCCTCCGACAACCTCACCGACGGCTTCCGCGCCGTCGCACCCCACCTCGCCCAGCGCCCCGCAGCGCCCGTACTCGTCGTCGGTGGCGCCGGGTCCGGGTCGATCGGTCTCTATGCCGCAGCCCAGGCCAAGGCATTGGCCAGCGAACGGGTGCTCTACCTCGACACCGACCCGGCCCGCCGGGCCGTGGCCGAGAGCTACGGCATCGAAACCCTCGACCACATCCCGGACCGGCTCGACGCCAGGTTCCCCATCACCGTCGACGCGTCCGGAGACATCCGTGGTCTGTCCCTCGCGCTCGCGAGCCTGGACCGCGATGGTGTGTGCACCTGCACCGCCATCTACTTCGATCCGGCCGCGCAACCCCGGCTCCCCCTGCTCGCGCTGTACACCATGAACTCGACCTTCCTCACCGGCCGCATCCACGCCCGCCGCGACGCCCCGGCACTGCTGGACCTGCTCGCCTCCGGACGTTTCGACCCCACACCCGTCACCACGCGCGTCGTCCCCTTCGCCGACGCCGCCGACGCCCTGACCGCGCACGACTACACCAAATTGGTGTTCACGCCGTGACCCCGCGCGAGCGGGTCCTGGCAACCGCCTCGAAACTCTTCTACCGCGAAGGTATTCGCGCCGTCGGCGTCGACCGCGTCGCCGCCGAGGCCAACGTCAGCAAGATGACCCTCTACCGTCATTTCCCCACCAAGGACGACCTGGTCGTGGCGGTCCTGGAAGCCCGCGACGAGCCCGCACAAGCCATGCTGGCCGCCGCGACCGCGACAGGCACCGCCCGCGAGCGCCTGCTCGGCGGCTTCACCCTGCTGGAGATCTGGTTCACCAGCAAGGGATTCCGCGGCTGTCCGTTCATGAACGCCAGCCTGGAACTCGCCGACCCCGGACACCCCGCACGCGCCGTCGCCGAGCGGCACAAAACCGCCACCAGGGACCAATTCCGTGTCCTGGCCCACGACGCCGGAATCACCGACCCGAACAGCATTGCCGATCAACTCGCCATCCTGTTCGACGGTGCCATCGCCCAAGCCCAGATGCGGGACCCCGGGCTCGTCGCTCGCGCCGCCCTGGCCGCCGCGACCACCCTCGTCGACGCCGCCCTCGCACGGCGGTGAATCCGGTTCCACCGCCGGGTCGGCGCGCGGCCGGGACTTCGCGACGTTCAGTGGCCGGGTGGAGCGAGGCGATGACGTGCGGGGCGGGACTGTAACCCCGGCGCATACCTGTCTTCGAGGATCGACCGGCGGTGCCCCGGGCCCCTGCCCCGGGGCCGCGGACCCGACTCTTCCGCTCGGGCCGGCGCCGCCGGCAGTCCGTCACCAGAGACGAGGAACATGAGCACTCCACCCGGCGCAGGATCGCAACGGCGCAATATGCAGGCATGGTCGAGATGATCGCGAACGTGAGACGAGCGTGGCGGGGATTGGCACTGATCCCGGTGGCGATGGTGACGGTCGCGGGGTGCGGGGACAACACGCGCGGGGACGGCGCGGCGCCCGCCACGACGCCGGTAGTACCGATGACGTTGACGGGCAGCGATTTCAAGGGCGTGTGCCAGGGCGCGACCGTGTCGCGCGCGGCACCTTATTCGGCGGCGGGGTCGCACAAGGTGGTCATGCTGTCACCGGACAACAAGGCGAACCTGGTGGAGGACACCTCGACTCTGCCGGCCGACTGGATGGTGCAGTCCGACTCCGCCGGCGATGCCTACACGCGGATCGACACGGTCGCCTGTGTGCAGATCGCTACAGCCGACGAAATCCGAACCTGCGACGGCTACAAGGACGGCGACAAGCCGACGAAAAATACGGTGAAGCTGAATTCGACGACGTACAACGTATCGGTCCGTGAGGCCACCACCGGAAAGGTGCTCGGCGCCACCACATTGGCCAGCGCGGACGAATCCTGCCCGATGTTCGTGTTCTTCGACAACGACGCGCAGGTCCAGAACTATTACGCGCCACCGTCGTCGGACGAGCTGATCGCCTTTCTCAAACCCTTCGTCCAGCCCTGACCGCCGGCCACCGGTTCTGCACGAAAGTCATTGTGGGTCAAGCGGTCGAGTCGCTGTCAAAGCTGGGTGGTGCTGTGCAGGCGAGCCCAGGTCTCGGCCCGCTGCTTGGCCTCGGCCACCGATCGCGCCGAGTCCTGTCGCACGAACCGGTTGTCGCGGGTCACCAGCCACGCACACGCTTTCGCCCCGGAGGACGTCACGCGTAACCGGAAACCGTAGGCGTGCTTGATCAGATACCGGGGTGGGTTGCCCGCCAGCCCCCAGCCTCCCTCGGCGTGTTCGGGCCGGATCGGTTCGGCCGTGTCGGCGGTGACCGCCTGGTCCCGCCGTCGTCGACGCCATCGATCGGCACCCTCGGGGCGGGGCGGGCAGAACACCGCCGCGAACAGCACCGCCAGCGGGATCGCGAGGGCCGGCAGTATCTCGGTGAGTCCGTTCATCACGGCTGTCCTGCCGGCGCATCCCAGGCTCGGGCCGCGCGCCAGCGTCCGCGTGGATACGCCGCCAGGACCAGGTGCTCGCGGCTGAGGCGGTCCAGGGCCCGGCGTACCGTCCGCCGGGTCAGGCCCGCGGCCCGCTGGATCTGCTCCACTGTCAGTTGCCCGCCCGGTGCCAGCGTGCGGAACACTCTGACCTCCGCCGGGGTCATCCGCCGACCCCGGGAACGTGCCGTGGACGCATATCGCCGTCATGGTGACCGGTGTCGAAATCCCCATCCATCAGTGCCGTCCCCACTTCTGTCTCGTGGCGTTCACCCGTTGCGGGTGCCGGTGCAGCCCTGCGTCGGCGATTCCCCGTGGGTCACTGCCTGACGTGAAGTGGACCGCAGACAGCATGAGAAAACTATGACACTCGCTCACCGAGCGTCATAGGCCACTCCGGGTAGAGAGGAGATTTTCCTGTCGATCGGCGGTGTCTTTACAGATCTACCGCGTATTCCTGGCGGTAGGCCCAGCGATTTGCCGGATAGATCGCTTCGTCGAGTTCCACTGAGCGGCCGCTGCCGTCGTGGATCGTCAACCGGCACACCAGTACCGCGGCGTCGGTCAGGCCGAGCACCGCTGTCTCGTAGCCGGTCGCGGTGCGCGCGCACATCTGCTCGCGCGCGTACACCGGGCGGATCCGCAGCGCGTCGGCGAGCAGTTTCACCGTGCCACCACGGATCTGCTGCGGCTGTGCCAGCGGTGGCGCGATCTCGGCCATCTCGGCGGCGAACCAGCTGGTGGACAACTCGATCGGGCCCTCGGTGTCGCTGATCACCCGCCGGCGTTCGATCACCGGCGCACCGATGTCGAGCCCGAGCAGCGTCGCGACATGCTCCGGAGCACGGGACAGGCCGACGAAGGGGAACGTCACGGATTCGGTGTCCGAATAGGCCGTCCCCAGCCGTGCCGAGCGGACGAAACGTTCCCGGGCGCCCGGCGCCGCGTGCGGTGGCCGGACATAGGTTCCGCTGCCGGTGCGGGATTCGACCAGACCCTGCTCGCGCAACGCCGCCAGCGCCTTGCTCGCGGTGGTCCGCGCCACCTGCCACCGGGACGCGATCTCGCGGACCGACGGCACCGGTGCGCCCGGCGCCAGGTCACCGCGCACGATCAGGTCCCGTAGTTCCTGCGCGATCAGCAGGTACGGCGGCAGGTCGTCGATTCCGGACACGATCTTCCCTCCGGTGGCCTAGGACACTCCGACAGCAGTGTGCCACCATCGCCGCATGCCGAAGAAAGCGATCGCCGTCGCCGCCGGCGGCGGCGGCGATGCCATCACCACCGCGGTCCTGCGCCACCGGCTGCCCGATCTCGAGGTCGTGGCGATCGCGAGCTGGAGCTGGGACCGCTACATCGTCGACCCCACCCCCGGCCCCCGCCACGCCCGCGACTTCCGGGGCCTGCGCGACCTCGGCGGCGTATTCCAGGTCCCCGCGGACGCGGCCCTGCACGGTCCCGGCCGATCCACTCTGCCCCGGGTCGCCGCCGCCCTCGACCTCCCGGTACTCCTGATCGACGCCACCGGCGGAGCAGTCGGAATCGCGCACCTATTCCGCATCGCCGCACGCTGTTTCGAGGCGACCGAACTCGTGGTCGTCGATGTCGGCGGCGACATCCTCGCCGCGGGCACCGAACCCGGGCTGCGCAGCCCGCTGGCCGATTCGCTCGTCGCCGCCGCCGCGGCCGCCACCGGCCTGCCCGCGCGGCTGCTGGTCACCGGAATCGGTCTCGACGGTGAGCTGACCGTGCCCGAGGTACGCGCCGCGCTGAACCGGTTCGGCGCGGTACCGGCGTTCACCCTCACCGCCGCCGACGTCGCCGCGTACGCGCCGATGTGGAGCTGGCACCCTTCGGAGGCCAACGGCTTGCAGGCCGTCGCCGCCGGAGGATGGCGCGGAACCGTCGAATCCCAACGCGACGCGCTGATCACGGTCACCGACGAACAGACCCGCGTGTACACCGTGCACCTGCCGGCAGTCGTCGAAGGCACCCTCGCGGCCGGGCTGACCGCCACCACATCCCTCGACGACGCCGAAGCCGTCGTCCGCGCCGCGCGGGGACGCACCGACATCGACATCGAACGCGACCGGCGTGACCGGTCCTCGACGACGGTGCCGGTCACCGACCCGCTCACCGTCATCGACCGCCACGCCGGCACCGCCACCGCCCGGGGCGCCGACGCACTGACCATTCGACGGGTTCTCGAACTGTGCCGCACCGCCGGACCGGCGGCCGACGAGATGCGCGTGCAACTGACCACGCACCGCAGCCATCATCTCCACGGTCCGCTGTATCTCACCTCCGGGCGTTGCCCGGTGCTCGGGTAGGGCAGATCGCAGCCACGTCGGCCGGACCGCGCCTCCGCGGCGACACTCTCGCAGGCGAATTCCGATGCCGGGCATCACCGCCGGGGAAGGTGCTCTCACCGACACCGCCGCGAGCCGCGCGGGCCGGGCCGAGCATCCGAGTGTGCCGGTTCGGTTCGGTTATCAGCCGAAGTTGATGGTGCCGGTGTTGCCGCCCTGAATGTTCAGCTGTTTCGCCTGGTCATAAGCCCTGGCTACGAATACATCGACCTTTTTGTCCTCGCGGACGATGTCCACCAGGCGGTGCAGGGCCTCTGCGAATCCAGGATCGGTGCGCACAGCGGCTGCGATCACCTCGGCGGCCGCGGTCTGCTTCTCCGGACTCGCACCATCGGTCAATTCCAGTAGAGCAGCGGGAGTTTCGCGCCCGTGCCCGAATTTGTCGCCGATCAGTTCGCGCAGCCCGGTGACGGCGTGCCAGGTGCTGGAACCCGCGTCCTTGGCCAGCCCTTCCCCGAACTTCGATGCCAGCAGCGCTGCCGCTGCGACGCCCAGCGTCACCGGATCCATGATGTCCAACCCCTCGATCTGTCCCAGACCCGAACCCACCGCCCACCTTACCGGCGCAGGCCCCCCGTGTGCGCGAACCGGACTCTGCCGGTTGCATTCTCGCGCCTGCCGACCTGAAACGTGGTGGCCCGCCAACCGGGAAGCGACAAGACCGCTGTCACCCGGCAAGTGAAATCGCCGTTCGCAAAGACGAATACGGCGCTCTCGAAATCGATGTAGCTCCAAAACATCGTTCTCCGTTATCGATTCGGCAACAAGGCCGCTCACGGGCTTCTATGATGAAGCGTCCACGAGGCGCGTTCGTCGAGGTAGGGGTAATGAAGCCGGTGCCATCAGGGCCGCCGCCGCACAGCCGGTGCCGAAGCTCTGCACCAGAGTCACCGAGCAGATCATGGCGAACGCCTCGAATATGGTCAATCGACCATATCTACAATGGGAACCATCGGCGGATGATCCGCGAAACCGGTAGTGCCGCAGTCATATCGGCAATATCCCTGGGCAAGTAGGCGCCACCGACCGGCCACGCCGCGATCATCGAATCCGGCGCGACGACGGTGGTGAACAACCTGTGCGGCGTGCTGATCGCCGGGGCGACATAGCGGGCGACACAACCGGGTCGATGCCATCGGGTGCGCTCTCCGGATGTCGACTCTGTCTCTACGGCAACACCATCGGAGCTATCAGTTTCGGCTGACGAAGGAATCTCGTGTCCGAATTCGAGGCCCGCGACCGGGCCCGGCAAGTGAATATCGCCGGTGACAACACCGGCGAGATCATCGTGACCGACGGCAGCGGGACCACGCGGCCGCGCCCGGTGGTCACCGCGACCTTGCGCCACGATGTCGGCGCACTCGTCGGACGTGAGGAAGAACTGAATCAGATCCTGACCACGAGACGCGGATCAGGGCCGTCGATTCACACCATCGACGGCATGGCAGGCGTCGGGAAAACGGCTCTGGCCATCCGCGCTGCCCATGAACTGAGGGCGGGGTTTCCCGACGGGCAGTATTTCGTGGAGTTACACGGCCACACGCCCGGTAAAGCGCCGACCGAGCCGGCGGAGGTCTTGACCGGTCTACTGATCGGGCTCGGGGTCGATCCTCGATTCGTGCCCGAGACCCTGACCGGCCAGCGGGACATGTGGCGTGATCGGACCGCGGACAAACAGGTTCTCCTGGTTCTCGATGATGCCCGCGATCACATCCAGATCGAGCCGCTGCTGCCGAGTGGAAGCGGATGCGCGACGCTGGTCACCAGCCGTCGGCGCCTGATCGCGCTGGACGGGGCACAGCCGTTGGCGTTGCGCGTTCTCGAGGAAGACGCCGCCACCGAACTGTTCACGTCCTTGGCGCAGCGTATGACCGTCACGGTCGCAGAACGTGCTGCGGCCGCGAAGATCGTGCGGTTGTGCGGGTATCTACCGTTGGCAACCGTGCTGCTGGCCGGACGCCTGGCCCATCATCCGGCGTGGAGCCTCGATCAGTTGTCGGGAGAGTTCTCGGCAGCCGCAGACCGGTTGGCCGAACTCGATACCGGTGATCGAACCGTACGCGCAGCTTTCACGATGTCGTATCAGAATCTGCCTCCCCGGTTGCAACGAGTGTTCCGCCGATTGGGCTTACATCCCGGGCCCGAAGTCGATGCCTATGCGACAGCGGCACTGACCGATCTTCCGGTCCAGGTGGCGAGGCGGGAATTGGAGAGGCTCTACACCGATCACCTGCTCGACGAAACCGGCCCGGGCCGTTACCGATTACACGACCTGCTACGTGATTATGCCCGCACCCTGGCAACGGTCGGTGACATCGTCGCCGACAACGATCGATCGATGGACCGGCTCCTGGACTATTTCCACGACACTGCCGCGGCGGCCGATTGGCATCTGACGCGCCGCTTCCGGAGTAGTTCGGGTATCAATGTCCGGTCGGCGGCTTCCGGGAGGCCCATCTTCACCGATCAGCAAGAGGCGTTGGCATGGCTGCGCACGGAACGGCGCAACCTGCTCGCCTGTGTCGAGTACGTGACAGACGCACGGCCGACCCGAATGGTGGAGTTGACCGGGTTGGTCGCCGGATTGCTGGAGCGAGACGGGATGTGGTCACAAGCCGCCGACCTGTACCAGCGCGCGGCCGAAGCTTCGGCTCGCCTCGGCGACCATATCGGCCGGGCCGCCGCGCTGACGAATCTCCACGCCCTACACGAGCAGAGCCGACAGCATCACACGTTCGATGCTCCTATCCAACAGGCCAGGACCGCCCTCCGAGGGGAGATCGGTCACCGTCTCGATGAAGCCTCCGCGCTCAACACATTGGGCTTCGTGCGATCTCAGACCGGGCGATTCGCCGAGGCCGAAGACCTGCAACAGCAGGCTTTGGCGATCTTCCGGGAGATCGGGGACAGTTTCGGCGAGGCGTATGCCCTTCTCGGGCTTGCTCATATACGGCTGTGGACGGCCGCCTACGGCAAGGCTGTTCTCCTGCAACGGCGGGCTTTGGCGATCTTCCAGAAGATCGGAGACCGCTTCGGTGAGGCCAACATCCTGACGATCCTCGCTTTCGTGCGGACCTACACCGGAGAATTCGACGATGCGGTCACGCTGCACAGGCAGACATTGGAGATCTATCGCGAACTCGGCGATCGCATCAGCGAAGCCAATCCACTGGTAGGCATCGGGATGATCCGGGTATGGACCGGCGCCTACGGTGAGGCCGATGACATCCTCCACCAGGCGGTGACGACCTCTCACGAGATCGGCAACCGTTTCGGGGAAGCCAACGCACTCCAATGGCTGGGGAGCCTGCGTCAGCACACCGGCGACCATGGCGAGGCCGAAGACCTGTTGCGGCGATCGCTTTCGATTCAACGAGAAATCAACCACCGTATCGGTGAGGCATTCGCTCTGACCGCCCTCGGCGCACTTCAGGTGCAGGCCGGGAGACATCACGACGCCGGGGAACACCTTCGTCGAGCCCTGGAGATCTCCCGGGAGATCGGAGATCGACGCGGTGAAGCCGACACACTCACCGAGATCGGCAATCTGCTCCTACAGATCGGCGCGCCGGGCAGAGCCGCGTGGATTTTCACCGCTGCGCTGGACATCGCGCGCGACATCGGCATCCTGCATCAACAAGCCCGCGCCTTGGACGGCCTCGCTCACTGCCACGCGAATCTCGGTGATTCCAGGTCGTCCGTCGTCAACCTGCGCGAAGCCATCGAGATCTATCGACGGCTCGGAACGCCCGAAGCCGTCGCCGCCACAACCTATCTCACCTCTCTGGGACCTCTCTGATTCACGGCTTGCGCCCCACCGCAGCGAGATCGGTCTTGTATGAGGTGTCGTCGGGGCCGTCCGGATGCCAGGAGGCGGCGTAGACGACTCCTGGGTCGACCAGTTCGAAACCGTCGAACAGGGCGGCGAATTCGGGGTGGCTGCGGTACCCACCGGCGACCGTCGGCGGCGGCGCACGGCGAGCACCGCTACGGCCCGTAGCGGCCGGCCAGTTCACTGCCGATCCGGTGCAATTCGTCTCGCACCGACCGTGGTTCGACGACGTCGATCAGAGCGCCCCAGCCGGCGAGCTGGCGGGCGATGTCCAGTGGGGTCGGCGCCGCGACGCGGACGCGTACCCTGCCGTCGTCGAGTTCGGCCTCGACGTGACAGTGCCGGCCGAAGTGGTCGCGCAGAATCTCCGTGTAGCGCTGCTCGATCAGCAGGGTGGCCCGGGTGCGGGACCGCAATTCCTCGACAGTGCCGGTGATCTCGTCCCAGGCTCGGGCGAGGGCGAAATCGGCGGGCAGGTCGAAGGTTTCGCCGGTGGGGTCGGCGGCGGTCATGCGGTCGACGCGGAATGTGCGCCGACCCCGTGCCGTAACGGCGACCAGGTACCACGTGCCGTCCTTGTCGATGACTCCCCACGGCTCCACGACCGGCTGCGACCGGCGATTTCCGCTGTCGGTGTAGTCGAGTCGCACCTTGCGCCGCTCGACCACCGCGGTCTGCAATGCCTCGACCAGGTCGGGGCGCGGCCGGGTGCGCGCACCCCATCGGACGTCGTCGACCATCGTGGCCCGCGCGGCCGCTTCGGCTTCGGCACGGAAGGTCTGTGGCAACGCCCGGACCAGTTTCCGCAGCGCCGCCTTCGCCTCGCCGGACGCCGCGGCGGCGGGACCGGCGAGCAGGAACAGCGCTCGCGCCTCGACCGCCGACAAACCGGACAGATCCGTCCGCGCCCCGCCCACCAGCGACCAGCCCCCACCGCGACCGGGCTGCGAGTACACCGGAATCCCCGCGGCGGACAGGGCTTCCAGGTCCCGCCGCGCGGTCGCCACCGAGACCTCGAGTTCGGCCGCCACCTCCGCCGCGGTGACCTGTCCCCGCGACTGCATCAGCAACAACACCGCCAAGAGGCGATCGGCCCGCACGCCTCGATCCTGCCGGAAAAGTGCTCAGAAGGTGAGCACTTTTGCCCGGATCATGGAAAACACATCCACAGGAAAGGAACCCTCCGATGTTGCGAGGACTCAGCACGGTCACCCTGTTCGCCGACGATGTCGCCGCCGCGAGCGGCTGGTACACCGAAATGCTCGGCATGGCACCCTATTTCGTTCGCGAGATAGCGGGCACCCCGGCCTACGCCGAGTTCCGGCTCGGCGACCATCAGCACGAACTCGGTATCATCGACCGGCGGTTCGCACCGGCCGGCACCGGCGACACCCCCGGCGGCGCCGTGGTCTATTGGCACGTCGACGATCTGCCCGCCGCTGTCGAGCGGCTGGTCTCCGGCGGTGCGGTCGTCCACGAGCAGATCACCGAACGCGGTCCCGGATTCGTGACCGCCTCGGTCATCGATCCGTACGGCAACATCCTCGGCGTGATGTACAACCAGCACTACCTGGACATTCTCCGGACCCGGACCGGAGTCCGACCGTCTGCTTGACCCGGCGACCGGCCAGCGGTCGCGACAGTCCCCGTCCGCGCGGTCGGTCCGGCCTACATCTCATCCGCTGCGGTCTTCCGGTATCGGACGAGGTCCGCGCGGAACTGGCCCAGCTGCCGTGGTACCGCGCGCAGGAGAACAGAACCCGCGCTGTCAGCGCGGAACTGAGGCAGGGCGCCGCGATCCGGCTGCTGCTGGCCGACCACTCTCCCGCCGCGACGGCGCAAGCGGGTGAGAGGGCGGACATCCTGGTGCGAGAGATCGGGGCACAGCAGCGGCCACGAGCACGTGCCGAAGCCACCCTGCTGCAAGCCTGTTGCCTGTGAACCGCAGGCCGCCGCGAGTGCCGCCGGCCCGGCACTGGCGTTGTGCGCCGCGCACGGCCTGCCCCGGCTTCCCGAACTGATCGGCCCCGGGATGGCGCAGATCGCCCACGCCTGCTCCTCCGGCGCGGCCGACCGGGACTGCTGAAGATCTGCTCGCAACCGGCCACTTGCCGCCGATGCCGGGCGCGCGTGGGCCGCTGCGGTCCTGCCGCGGCGAGTCGCTCGTACCGGGTCAGCGCGCGAGCGCGCCGAGGTGTCGTCGCATCCGGTGCCGGGCCAGGGCGGTGTCACCGTGCCGGATGGCGTCGAGGATGCGGTGATGTGCCAGGGTGGCCTCGTCCGGGGTGGCCCGGGTTGTCGGCGGATCGTCGGCCCGGTACCGGGGGGACAGCGCCATGACGACCGAAAGGAACAGTGTCAGAATCGGATTGCCCGCAATCGCGGCCAGTTCGGTGTGGAACAAGCCGGTCCGGTGCGGCTGCCGGGCGGAGCACGGTTGGCTCGCCGTCGTGCCGAGCCGTTCGGGCAGTTCGGCGCCGGCCTCGGCGAGCCGGGCCGTCACCCGGGTGACGATGCCGAGTTCGAGGGCGTTGCGCACGATCCGGAAATCGCCGGCGGTGACGCGTTCGTAGTCCAGCAGCAGTGCGATGGTGTCCACGCTGGCCTGCGGCTCGGGTTCGGTGACGATCAGCCCGCCGCCGGGACCGGGACGCATCCGAGCCACCGAGTGATATTCCAGCAGCCGCACGGCCTCGCGCAGCGCGGGGCGGCTGATGCCGTAGCGGGCGACGAGGTCGGACTCCGACCCGAGAACCGCACCTACCGGCCACCCGCGGGCCGCGATGTCGTCGTGGATGCGGCTCGCGAGCACCTCCGCCAGCTTGCCCGCAGGCTCGGCGGCCCCGCCGACTCCGGTGTCCGGATCGCGGGTACGGCGCTGCGCTCGGCCCGGGTCGACCCAGGAGGCCAGGCATTCCAGATGTGTGCCCAGCGCGACCTGCGCGCGGGGTCCGTCGCCGTCGATCACCGCCTCGGCGATCGCACGATGGGCGGCGTGTGAATCCTGCCTGGCCGTGTCCACCGCCGCGGGAGATCGCCGGCGGGAGGCCTGCGCGTAGCGGGTGGTGAGACGGGCCAGCACGTCGATGAACAAGTGCAGCAACGGATTACCGGACAACCGCCCCAGCAGCCCGTGCACCGGATCGTGTGCCCAGCACTGCGGGCCACTCAACCGCGCGTGTTCCTCGCGCAGTGCCGCGCGCAGCGTCGTGATTCCGTCCTCGGTGATGCAGTCCGCGGCCAGCCGAGCGGCGACCGGCTCCAGCAGCGACCGCGCCTCGAGCAGATCGGCGACACCGGTGCCGACATACTCGAGGTAGATCACCATGGCCCGGGTGGCCGGTTCGGCGTCCGGGGCGCAGACGAACAGCCCGCCGTTGGGCCCGCGGCGCATCCGGGCGACCTGATGATGCTCGACCAGCCGGACGGCCTCACGCAACACCGGCCGGCCCACACCGTAGTACGCGCGCAGATCGCTCTCGGATCCCAGCGACTCGCCGACCGGCCAGCCGCGGCGGATCACGGTGTCCTCGATCCGCCGGGCGATCCGGGTCGCCAGCCGTCCCGCACCGGTCGCGATCGGCTCGTCGGCGGGCTCGCCGCCGGCGGGATCGAACTCGACGGCGCTCACCATGCACGGACTCCTCGCGGACGATTCGGTAGTCGGTCCGGTATGCCCGCGGCCGGAGCCGGCGCGCATCTCGGAGGCGAACAGTATCAAGGTTACTCATCGCCGTTGCCCGGGCCGGGCGCAGCCGACGTGCCCGCGACGAGGGCCACCGCACGATCCGCGGCCGGTTCCATCGAAGGAACAACAACCCTCCGAAAAAGGTCACCGAATCTGCCTCGGACGGACGGGCTTGTGGTGCCGCACAGATGTCGGCCGCGGCGCCGTCCCGCGATGGGACAGCGAACACAATGACACGAACGCCTCTGGCAGAAATCGGCCAATAGGTTCCGTTTATGTCCATTAAGGTGGTGAAATTGCGGTCGTAACTAGCCGATATATGAGAGTTGGGTTACCTC
Organism: Nocardia sp. alder85J; assembly: GCF_020176955.2. GTDB lineage: Bacteria > Actinomycetota > Actinomycetes > Mycobacteriales > Mycobacteriaceae > Nocardia. Next base: position 662,589 of record NZ_JAIUCZ020000004.1, on the reverse strand, counting down.
TTCTGTGCTGGTCGAGGTCCGAGCTCTCCTCCGGGAGGAAGGGGGAGCAACCGTCCCGGTGACAGTGCACGGCATCGGTACCCCTCCCGGCGCCGGGAGACGCCACTGTCATCGAAAATAAATACTGTCACTGATTACGATCCTCTCGACAGGCTGCGTTCCGATGACGCCGGAAGCCGCAGCCGGACAGCACTACCGGCGGTCACCGGCCGGGACATCACGTATTCCGGTGGCGTGGCTGCGGTGTGTGCAGATTCGGGCGTCGCGGAATCCCTCGATCGCGACGCCGTTGCGGAGTGGAACCAACGCTCCACTCTTCTCATTCGCCGTGCCCCGGTGGCAGCAGTGTGAGGCCCTGCCGCCGGGGCCGGTGCGTATTTCGTCAGCGTATTCCCGCGGGACCGGTCCCGCTGTCTGGAGGTTGTTCGTGTCCGCATTCTCACGCCGGAGTTTTCTCGGCGCCGCTGCCGCAGGCGCCGCACTGACGCTGAGCCAGCCGGGATTCGCGTTGGGCGGCAACGGTATCGCCGCGCGCGTCCGCCGGGTCGAGGTGGTCCGCGAGGAGCATCGCGTCATCGTGATCGGATCGGGGTTCGGTGGTGGTGTCACCGCACTGCGCCTGGCTCGGGCCGGTGTCCCGGTGCTGGTGCTCGAACGCGGACTGCGCTGGCCGACCGGCCCGAATTCCGACACCTTTCCCCGCGCCGCCGCACCCGACAAGCGCATCCTCTGGTATGGGTCGGCGCCCCAGTTATTCGGCAGGCCAGTGGGTTTCGATCCCTATCCGGGACTGCTCGACACGGTCGCCGGCGACCATATGACGGCGTTGTGCGCCGCCGGCGTCGGTGGGGGATCGCTGGTGTACCAAGGGATGTCGCTGCAACCGCGGAAGGAGGCGTTCCTCACCCAGTTCCCCGAGCAACTGGACTGGGACACGATGAACCGGGTGCACTACCCACGCGTGGCGCAGATGCTGCGACTGGCCACCGCCCCCGACGAATTGATCGACAGCCCCCACTACAACGTCGTGCGCGTCTTCGCCGACCACGTGCGCAAAGCCGGGCTGCCGGTGTCGAAGATCCCGATGCCGATCGACTGGAACTACGCACTCGACGAACTGAAGGGCCGGATGAAGCCCTCCTACACCAACGGCGACGGTGCACTCGGCGTCAACAACGGCGGCAAACATTCCGTCGATGTCACCTACATCGCCGCGGCGGAGGCGACCGGTCTGGTCCAGGTCGAGCCACTGCACCACGTCACCGATATCGAGCGGGCCGCCGACGGCCGGTGGACCGTCCATGTCGACCGGATCGACACCACCGGGACGGTGGTGGAGAACAAGATCCTCACCACACCCGCGCTGGTTCTGGCCGCGGGTAGCCTGAACACCACGAAACTGCTGGTGCGGGCCGCGGGTAAGGGGACGATCCCGGACCTGCCGGACGGGCTCGGCGCCAACTGGGGTACCAACGCCGACCGGATCTACACCTGGACCTGCCTGGACTCCGATTTCGGTGCGCCACAGGGCGGGCCCGTCGTCTACGGCAGCCTGAACTGGGACGAACCCGCGACGGCCGCGACCGTCATCCAGGCCTCGATACCCCCGATGGGAATCGATGCCCACACCACCATGCTGGTCGGCTACGGCGTCAGCGACGCTCGTGGCCGCTTCGACTACGACGCCGTCACCGACGCCGCGGTGCTGCGCTGGCCCGAAGACGGTGACGCGGTGATCCAGGACGGCCGCATCGGCCCGCTCGTGCGCCGGATCACCGGTGCCACGTGCACTCTCGTCGACACGAATGCGGTGATGCCGTCCACCTGGCACCCACTCGGTGGTGCGAGCATGGGCCCGGTCTGCGATCTGGACGGCCGGGTCCACGGTCAACGCGGCCTCTATGTGCTCGACGGCGCACTGATACCCGGCAACTGCGCGGCCTGCAACCCGTCGATGACCATCGCCGCAGTCGCCGAACGCGCGCTGGACAACCTGGTGACACAGGACGTCGGGTCCGTCATCTGAGGACTTCCGGCCTGGTATTCCGGCACCCGGAACGCCGGGACGGTCCATCGATCGCCGATCCCCGAATTCGTCAGGACAGCTTTATGCCGACAAGAACAGCGGGCCATCATGCACCCCGGACGACCGATGGCCTTTTCGCACAGAGGATGTACTCGAGCGCTCGAGCGCAGGCGTCTCGGTTGTGCTGGGAGTTCGTCACGTCGGCCGGCGACGGTGCGGCGGCGGACCGGTGTGCCGATCATGTGCACGACGCCGCACAACACTGGTCCGCCGGTGGTCTGCCCCATCGGAAAGCGCACATGGCGATACAGGAGGCCCTGCGCGGGACCATCGACCATCTCGGCCGGCAACCCGCTCGGGCCCTGCCCGGGCAACTGCGAATGCTCCTCGACATCTCACCCCGGCTGTGCCGATCCGTGCTGCTCGCCTACCACCCGGCCCGGCTCGACTATTTCGCGGCGCCACCGCCCTCCGGGCGATCCGCGGCGGTCACGCTGCTGGACAGCAGTGCGATCCGGCCACCCGGCATGACCGCAGCGACCGCCTACGATGTCGTCGCCATCCGCTTGTCCGCAGCGACCGATCAGGTGGTGGACCGGTCCCCGATGCGCCGGTTCCTGCGTGCACTGCGAGCGCACCGCGACGCCGTGTTGCCGATCGTCGCCGAATCCAGCGGCACCCTGTTGGTCCCCTCGACCCGATCCGAACGCGGACTCGACGATGTCCTGCTCACCTGCGGCGCCGATGCGGCACTCACGTTCACGGCGGCGACAGTCCACGCTCGACGGTCCGAACTCCGGCCCGCGCGCGACCACGCCCACCAACTGCTCGACCTCGTCGAGCAACTCGGCTGCGGGCCGGGCCTGTATCGCTTCGCCGATCTCGCTTTCGAATACCAGATCACCCGGAACGGCCCCGGCCGTGACCGGCTGGCCGCGATACTCGATCCGCTCGACGACCATCCGGAACTGCTGGCCGTGGTCGAGCACCACATTCGCACCGGCGGGGTGCGGGTCCGGACCGCGGAACTCCTCGGCATACACCCCATGACACTCGTCAACCGGCTACGCCGAATACGAGAACTGACCGGGCTGGAACCCACCGAACCCACCGGCCGCTGGCACCTCCATGCCGCCCTCATCGCCCACCTGACACGCCCCACCGCACCGGGCGAGCGCAACACACCGCCGGATCCTGCCTTGCCGACGGCGATGACCCTGCCCGGCCTGTCACCGCGCCACGACCTCGGAAATCACGCTGTCCACCCGGCTTCGAGCTGACGCCGGCCCGGTAACCTTGGTGCGGTTCGTTCGGGATCGCGGCGGCCGTGAGCGCGGCCGGACCGGGCACCGGAACATCCGCGAGGAGTGTGTGCATGGCCAGCGCCGTCGAGACCGATTCCGGCGATGGCGGGGCGCTCGGTGAGCCGATGGCTTCCGGTGCGGGCCGGCGGGCGGCTCAGGTCGCCCGGCGTATCGAGGAAACCGTGATCGGTCGCGGCTGGCCGGTCGGCGAGTTGCTGGGATCGGAAAGCGACCTGCGTGCGCATTACCGGGTCGGACGTCCGGTGTTGCGCGAGGCGATCCGCCTGGTCGAGCATCACCAGGTCGCCCGGATGCGGCGGGGGCCCAACGGCGGGCTGTTCGTCTGCGCACCCGACGCCGAACCGGCCATCCGCGCCATGGTGATCTACCTCGAATACGTCGGGACCAGCGTCGGCGACCTGCTCGAGGTGCGGGCGCTGCTGGAGCCGATCGCCGCCCGGCTGGCCGCCGACCGGATCACCGAGGAGGAGATCGCAACGCTGCGCGCGGCGATGCACGAGGAGCACGCGCAGCTGCTCGGCCCGGAGTGCTTCGCTGTCGACCCGGTGCACACTCTGATCGGCCGGCTGTCGGGAAATCCGGTGCTGCACTTGTTCATCGATGTGCTGGCCCGCCTGACCACCCGGTACGCGCGCGCCTCGCGCAAGCATTCGGCGGTGGAGTTGGATGCGACGAAACGGGAGGCCCATGCCGCCCATCGGGCAATCGCCGAGGCCGTGATCGACGGCGACGGTGCCCGCGCGCAGGTCGCCCTGACCACGCACCTCGAGCGCCTGTCCACGTCGGTCGACCCGAGCCGCGCGCATCGGCGCGTCGGTGACCGAGACGCCGGATTCGACAAGACCGCCGCCCCGGCGGCCAAACTGGCCGAAGTGCTCGCGCACCGCATCCATGCGGATATCGCGGGCCGAGGCTGGCCGGTGGGCACCGTGCTCGGCTCGGAGACCGACCTGGTCGCCCGCTACGGCATCAGCCGCCCCGCGCTGCGCGAGGCCGTACGCCTGCTGGAATACCATTCCGTGGCCCGGATGCGTCCGGGCCCCGGGGGCGGATTGGTCGTCACCGAACCCGAGCCACAGGCCAGTGTCGACACCATCGCACTACTGCTGGAATACGAACGCGTCACCGCCGACGATTTCCGGATCGCCCGCACCGCAATCGAACTCGCGACCATCGGCCGAGTGGCCGACCGGTTCACCGGCAAGGGCCGCGAACTGCCCGAACAGCTCGCCGCCGCCGCGCAGGGCCTCTGCGAAGGAGTGGGAACACCGTCGCCCCCGACCGGCTCCTTCCACACCGAACTCGTCAACGCCGCAGGTAATCCTGTTCTGGCACTGTACTTCTCGGTTGTCATGGAGCTCGGCCGACGCCATCCGGCCGGCGTTTCGGCGCCGGCTGCGAACGTGGCCGCCGACAGCGAACAGGCACATCACCGCATCCTCGACGCCCTGCGCAGCGGCGACCCGGCCGTCGCCCGGCACCGGATGCGCCGCCACCTCGCCATGCTCACCCATTGAACCGCCGGTCGCCGCGGCTCGCCGCCGGCGCCGCAGGTAGCGGCGGACGCTCGCGCCGTCGCAGCCCGTGCGGCGCTCGACCGCGGCGTCGAACCCGCCATCGCCGATATCGCGCGCACTCGGCGTGACCAGCCAGACGGTCTACCGCTACTTCCCCGGCACCGAGGCACTGCTGACGGCAACGAGATCGGCGTCCAGGACATGATCCGGGTTTTCGCCGAGGAGTTCGGTATCACGCTGCGATAGCGAACGGGGCCGCGCCGGAAGGAGTTTCGGCTATATAGTCGGTTCCGGCGGCATCGATCCAGGGTCGGTGCGCGGGAATCCGGGAGCGCGACAATGCCATCCTCGTTCAGCACCGAGACCGCGCTCGTCGCCGACCCCGCGGTGGCCGGGCGGTTCGCCACCGTCCTGAGTGGAGACTGGAATGCGCCGGTCTACACCCACGGGGGCATCACCACCGCCTTGGCCGTGCGCGCGATGCAGCAGCAGTTCGAGCAGCCGCTGCGGTCGGTGCACACGCTGTTCGTCAGTCCGGTTCCGCCGGGGCCGGTCACCGTCGACGTCACCGTGCTGCGGCGCGGGCGCAGTGTGAGCCAGGCCGTCGCCACGCTGCGCACCGAGGCGGGTACCGGGCTGGTCGCGACCGCGGCATTCGGCGACGACCGGCCCGGATTCGAGTTCACCGATCTCGTCGCGCCGGAGGTGGCGCCGCCGGAACACTGCCGTTCGTTCGAGGAGATCTCGGCCGCAAAGGGTTTCGAGCTGGCGCCGCTGTGGCAGCAACTGGACGGGCGGACGACCCGCGGCCGTGCGGACCGGGAACCGCAGGTGCCGCCGTCGTCCGAACAGGTTTTCTGGTATCGGTTCCGGCAGTCGCCCCGCGACGCGGACGGGGTACTCGATCCGGCGGCGCTGCTGGTCATCGCCGACCTGATGGCCGGGGCCATCGGCGAATACCTGGGCGACGAGGTGGCGCGGTGGCTGGCGCCCAGCGTGGAGATGACGGTGCGGCTGCTCGAACCGGTGCGCGGCGAATGGATCCTGTCGCGCATTCGCGCCCACCGGTCCGGTCACGGCTACGTCAGCCTGGAGAACCAGCTCTGGGATCCGGAGACCGGCACCCTCGTCGCGCACGGCACCCAGCTGGCGTTCTACTCCTTCCCCGACTCGTGACGCCGGTGGCGAATCCTGTTCAGGCCGCGGCGATGTCGAGCAGGGCCGCGGTCACGGCATCCGGTTCGGTGATCATGAGGTCGTGGCCGGTGTCGATATCCCACAACCGGCCCTCGGCGCGGGCCGTCGCCACCAGTTGCGGATCCCGCGTGGCCAGCGTCGAGGTGCACACGACGTGGTACTGGGGGATCTTCCAGAACGCGTCCTCGTTGACGAAGTCGAGCCTGTCCTCGAAGCACTGCCACGGATGGCCGGTCAGGCGTGCCGCCATCCATTCGACGTCCGCGGGATCGGTGACGCCGTAGAACAGCGGCGCTTCCGGCGCCGGCAGCAGCACCAGTTCGACACCGTCGATCACCGCCCCGAACGGCCGGGACGCCTCGATGATCGGACCGGCGACATCGACCAGGGATTGCCCGTTGACCGGATTCGCCGCGTCCAGGAACACCAGCCGGCCCACCCGCTCCGGGGTGTTGTCGGCGGCGCCGGTGATCACCATCCCGCCGTAGCTGTGACCGACCAGGATCACGTCCGACAGGTCCTCGTAGTGCAGCAACGACGCGACGTCCTGCACATGGGTCGCCAGGCCGATGTCGGTCTTGCGCAGATGTGAACGCTCGGCCAGTCCCGACAGCGTCGGGGCGTGCACCTCGTGCCCCGCCGCGCGCAACCGTTGCGCCACCTTCTTGTAGCACCAGCCGCCGTGCCCGCCGCCGTGTACCAGTACGAACGTCGCCATCCCGTATCTCCTGAAGCGCATTCTCGTAATGAGAGAGTGTTGTATCGAGTAATCGGATTACCCGAGTAATCAGATTACTCTGGAGGGATGGCTGTCGAGCGGGAATCGGAGACATCGCAGCGTATCCTCGCGGTGGTGCTCGATGCGCTCGAGCGCGGCGGCTACCAGGGGGTATATCTCCAGGAGGTCGCGCGCACCGCGCGCGTGTCGCTGGCGACGGTGTACAAGCTGTTCGGCACCCGGGACGAGCTGATCGTGGCCGCCCTGGAGCAGTGGATGACCCGCACCAGCTATGCCGATCTGGCCCCGCCGCAACCGGGAGAGTCGCTGTACGACGGGCTCATGCGCTTGTTCCGCCGGGTGTTCGAGCCCTGGGAGCGGAGTCCTCGGATGCTCGAGGCGTTCCATCGCGCCCGCAGCGGGCCCGGCGGCAACCGGCTCGACGCGCAGGGCCTCGTCGCGGTGCTACCGGCGGCCGCCGCCGTCCTCCAGGGAGCCGACCCGCTGTATCTGGAGGACATCGGGCAGATCCTGACCGGCCTCAGCCACGGGCTCATCGGCCGATACGTCGACGGGACCATGGAGATCACCGAGATCCTGCCCACGCTGGACCGCGCGGTCCGCCGGCTGACCACCGACAACGCCGCCGCGGCGGCAGCCGCTGTCGTCGAGCGCGCGGACCCCGCGACGACCATCGATCGGACGCGATCCTGACCGCCGCACCGCCCGGCCGACGACACCGGCCACCCGCTGGACGAGCCCGCTGCCGGTTCCTTCGCACGGCGGCACGGGATTCCGATAGTGCACGCCGGGCGGCGCGGCCTCGCACTGCGCGCGTAGCCCGGGGCAACATGGGAGCGAGCTGTGATACAGGCATTCCGCCACGGTTACCCGGTCCCGCAGGGCTTCCGCGACGATCCGCGCACCCGGCTGGCCGCTGGGCGGCCAGCCGCCGTCGGTGTGGTGGCAGATCTTGCAGGCCCTCGGCCTGGCCTGACCTCCGCGGCCCGGCCCGAGATCTGCTCGGCCGGGCCCGATCACAGCCTGCCTGCCGCGGCCGGTGCCGGCCGGCCGCCCCGGTGGTGTTCGCCGACTGGGCCTTTCGACGAGCACCACCGGACGCGGCGGCGACCACTGTTCGGACCAGGGCGCGTACCGGCCGCGCGGCGATCAAGCTCGGTCACGCTGCGGTGGACGGCGCAGTTACAGTGCAGGACATGGGCATTGCCGAGCATGATCGGGCCGTCGAGGTCCGTGACGTGGTGGCCGACCGGCTGCCCGGGTATCGGATCGAGACGGTGGCGATGCTCGGTGCGGGGCAGGACAACGTTGCCTATCTGGTCAACGGCGAGTTGATCGTGCGGTTCGGCAAGGAATCCGATCCTCGGGCACGAGCCGCGCGGATCGACACCGAGGCGCGGCTGCTGGCGGCCGTCGCTCGTGTCTCACCGGTGCCGGTGCCCGAGCCGGCATTCGTTGTCGCCGCCCAGGGATGCCTGGCGTATTTCGCGGTCCCCGGGGTGCCGCTGATCGAGTTGTCCGAGGCGCGGCGGGCACTGCACGCGAACTCGATCGCCGAGACGCTCGGGCGGTTTCTCGGTGCGCTGCACGCGGTTCCCACCGAGCGGTTCGCCGATCTGGTGGAGGTCGACATGCAGCCTCCGGAGCAGTGGCTCGTGGCGGCCACGGAGTGCTATGAATCGGCTGTCGGCGAGATCCCGCATACGCAGCAGGATGCCGTGGAGCGCTTCCTCGCCACGCCGCCGCCCGCCGAGCCGTACGAACCGGTGTTCTCGCACAACGATCTGGGGATCGAACACGTTCTCGTGCAACCCGATTCGGGAGCGGTGACCGGGATCATCGACTGGAGCGACGCCGCGATCACCGATCCCGCCTACGATTTCGGGCTGATCCACCGGGATCTGGGCGTGGATGCACTCGACATCGCCTTGCGCGCCTACGGGATCGGCGACCAGCCGCGGATACGCGCTCGCGCCCGGTTCTATGCCGTGTGCAGCGCCCTGGAGGATATGGCCTACGGGCTCGAGACCGGCGACCACCGCTATCTCGGCAACGGTCGCACGGCGCTCGAACGGTTACTCCTCCACCCGTGACCGGATCGCGGGCGCAACATGCGGCCACAGCCGTAGCGGCGAGTGCTCGCGCGCTCGTCCGGCCCGTACCGCCGCACACGGGTGAGAGCTTCCGGCCAGCACGGCAGTCGAACACTACTGTCGCACAGAACTTTCCGATCATCACAGCAGATGTGGCGCGCCTGCCGGCGCCTCATCCGATCCATTCCTCCATCACATCGGCCAGCGCCTGCGCACCCCGGTGACAATCGGCGATCTCGGCGAATTCCCTTGGCGAGTGCGATATTCCGGTCGGATTCCGGACGAACAGCATCGCGGTCGGCAGCTTCTCCGACAGGATCCCGGCATCGTGACCGGCGGCGGTCGGCTGGACCGGGATGTCGCCGAGATGGGCGAGGGCGGTGCACAGCCGGTCTCGGGTGTCGGCGGGGAATTCGACTATCGGCGTGACGGATTCGGTCTCCACGTCCAGGTCGATGCCGTCGATCTCGGCCTGCCGCCGCGCCTCGGCGGTGATCCGGTCGACCAGGGCCGACAGGGTCGGCTCGTCGGCGGCGCGGGCGTCGAGCCAGGCGGCGACCTCGGAGGCGATGGCGTTGGTGCCGTTGGGTAGTACCCGTACCTTGCCGAAGGTGGCGACGGCCTCGTGCAGGGCCGCGGCCTCGCGGGCGGTGTGCACGGTCGAGGCGAAGGTCAGCATGGGGTCGCGGCGGTCGATCAGGCGGGTGGCGCCGGCGTGATTGGCCTCGCCGGTGTAGGTGAACAGCCAGCGGCCGTGCGGCCAGATCGAGGAGGCGACCGCGACCGGCCGGTCGATCAGGTCCAGGGCGCGGCCCTGCTCCACGTGTAATTCGACGTACACCCCGACGCGGCGGGTGAGGTCAGGGTCGGGGCCGAGGTGGCGAGGGTCGCGGCCGCGGGCGTGCAGCGCCTCGGCCAGGGTGATGCCGTCGGCGTCGCGCAAGCGCAGAGCGCGCTCCGGAGCCAGTGCGCCGGTGGACAATTGGGAGCCGATGCAGGCGACGCCGAAGCGGGCGCCCTCCTCGTCGGAGAAGGCCGCGATGCCGGCCGGGCGGGTCGGCACGATGCCGCGGGCCCGGACGAGGTCGACGGCGGCGAAGGCGGAGACAACGCCCAGTGGACCGTCGAACGCGCCGCCGTCGGGGACCGAATCCAGGTGGGAGCCGGTGACGAACGCGTCGCGCGGGTCGCCGGACCAGCCCGGCGGCAGCCACCAGGCCCACAGGTTGCCGTTGCGGTCCTCCTCGACGGCCATGCCGCGCCGCCCGGCCTCGCCGCGGAACCATTCCCGCAGCGTCATATCGGCGTCGTTCCAGGCGAAGCGCCGGTAGCCGCCGGTGCCGGGATGGCGGCCGACGTCCAGCAGCGCCGTCCACAGGGCGTCGAAGGTGTCCACGCCGGTCACAGCCGGCCCGGGATCCAGGTGGTACCGGCCAGCGGCACCCGGGCCATGGCGGCCGCTTCGACGGTGAGCGCCACCAGATCCTCCGGTTCGAGGTTGCGCAGATGCGATTTCCCGCAGGCGCGCGCCAGGGTCTGCGCCTCCATGGTCAGCACCCGCAGATAGTTGGCCAGGCGGCGGCCACCGGCGGCCGGGTCCAGGCGCTCGGCCAGTTCCGGGTCCTGGGTGGTGATGCCCGCGGGGTCGCGGCCCTGCTGGAAGTCGTCGTAGAAGCCTGCGGCCGAACCGAGTTCGCGATACTCCTCGGCGTAGCGCGGGCTGTTGTCGCCCAGCGCGATCAGGGCCGCGGTGCCGATGGCGACGGCATCCGCGCCGAGCGCCATCGCCTTGGCGACGTCGGCGCCGCTGCGGATACCGCCGGAGACGATCAACTGCACCTTGCGATGCAGGCCCATCTCCTGCAACGCCTGTACCGCCTGCGGGATCGCGGCCAGGGTCGGGATGCCGACGTGTTCGATGAACACGTCCTGGGTGGCGGCGGTCCCGCCCTGCATACCGTCCACCACCACCACGTCGGCGCCGGCCTTGACCGCCAGTTTCACGTCGTAGTAGGTGCGGGTGGCGCCGACCTTGACGTAGATCGGCTTCTCCCAGTCGGTGATCTCGCGCAGTTCGATGATCTTGATCGCCAGGTCGTCCGGTCCGGTCCAGTCCGGATGGCGGCACGCGCTGCGCTGGTCGACGCCCTGCGGCAGGGTGCGCATGGCGGCCACCCGCTCGGTGATCTTCTGCCCCAGCAGCATGCCGCCGCCACCGGGTTTGGCGCCCTGGCCGAGCACGATCTCGATGGCGTCGGCCTTGCGCAGATCCACCGGATTCATCCCGTACCGGGACGGAAGATATTGGTACACCAAATTTTTCGACTGCCCACGTTCCTCGGGGGTCATTCCGCCGTCGCCGGTGGTGGTCGAGGTGCCGACCTCGCTCGCGCCACGGCCGAGCGCCTCCTTGGCCCGGCCGGACAGCGCGCCGAAGCTCATGCCCGCGATGGTGATCGGGATATCCAGGTGCAGTGGATATTTCGCATGCCGGTCACCGAGCACCACATCGGTGTCGCAGCGCTCGCGGTAGCCCTCGAGCGGGTACCGCGACATCGATGCGCCGAGGAACAGCAGATCGTCGAAATGCGGCAGCGGGCGTTTGGCGCCCCAGCCGCGGATGTCGTAGATGCCGGTCTCGGCGGCGCGCTGGATCTCGGCGATCACCCGGCGATCGAAGGTGGCCGACTCGCGCAGGACGGGATCGATGGTCATGAGAACTCCTGGGGCCCTGATCAATACGCCGAGGCGTTGTCGACATGGAAGTTGTACAGCCGGCGCGCGGACCCGTAGCGGCGGAACCCGGCCGGGTCGGCGTCGAAGCCGGCGGCGGCGAGCAGTTCCGCCAGTTCGGCGCGGTGTTCCTCGCGCATCGGCTTCTGCACGCAGTCGGCGCCGAGGGAGGCGACGTCGCCGCGCACGTAGATCCGGGCCTCGTACAGCGAATCACCGAGCGCCTCACCGGCATTGCCGCAGACCACCAACCGGCCCGCCTGACCCATGAAGGCGCTCATGTGGCCGATGTCGCCGCCGACCACGATGTCGATGCCCTTCATCGAGATGCCGCACCGGGCAGCGGCATTGCCCTCGACGACCAGCAGTCCGCCGTGCGCGGTCGCCCCCGCCGACTGCGAGGCGTCACCGCGCACCCGCACACTGCCGGACATCATGTTCTCCGCCACCCCGACACCGGCATTGCCGGTGATGGTGACGTGCGCGCGCTGATTCATGCCGGCGCAGTAGTAGCCGACGTGGCCGTCGATGGTCACCTCGAGTTCGGCGTCCAGGCCGCAGGCCAGGGCGTGCGCGCCCTGCGGGGCGGTGATCAGGGCACGGGCGGGCGCGTCCGGGGCGTGCAGGGCCCGGTTCACCTCCCGGACGGTGCTGGTGCGCAGGTCGTAGCCGACGGGCTCGCTCGCCTGCTGGTCCGGGCGGCTCGGGGCGGTCCCGGTCACTGACGGTGCCATGCGTAGACCTCTTCCGGTTCGGGCTCGAAGATCCGAGCGTTCTCGATGCCCGGCAGCTGGGCCAGGGCGCGGTACTCCGAGGCCATCGCGACCCACCGGCCGGTCTCGGCGGCCACGGCGGGTTTGCAGGCGATCGGGTCGCGGACGACGGCGAAGGAGTCCGCGGTGGAGACCAGCAGGGTGTAGAAGCCGTCGAAGGTCTCCCCCAGCGTCAGCAGCGCCTTCTCCAGATCGGCGCCGCGGGCCAGTTGCTCGGCGATGTAGCGCGCGCCGACCTCGGTGTCGTTGTCGCTGTCGAACACCACACCGTGCCGTTCCAGTTCGTGCCGGATCGACATGTGGTTGGAGAAGGAGCCATTGTGCACCAGGCACTGATCGGGACCCACCGAGAACGGATGCGAACCCGCGGCGGTGACGGCGGATTCGGTGGCCATGCGGGTGTGCGCGACGCCCTGCCAGCCGGCGGCGGCCGGCAGCCCGAAGCGGCGGGCCAGGCCGCTGGGGTCGCCCATCCCTTTCAGCACGGTCACATCGTCGCCGGACCCGATGATCCGCGCTCCCGGGGCGACCGCCCGTACGGCCGCCAGCAGCGCGGCCGCGGCGATCGGCGCGTGCACCACGGTCGTCGGATCGAGATCGAGCGCGGTGACGGCGACGCCGGCGCGCGCGGTCAGCGCTTCGGCCAATTCGGTTGCGGGCAGCGGACTCTCCAGCAGCGAGACGGTCGCCGAGCCCGCCGGCGACCAGGTCGGGTCGCCGTAGACGGCCATCCCGGCCGAATCGGGGCCGCGGTCGCACATCTGGTCGAGCATGCCGGTGAGCAGTTCGCCGAGCCGCGGATACAGTTCGGGGTCGCGCAGGTGCAACCCGACGATTCCGCACATGGTGGAACTCCTGTCGTGGTGGTGGTCAGAAGGCCGTGAGGTACCGGTCGATCTCCCAGTCGGAAACCGTGTTGTGCCAGGCGAAGAACTCCTCGCGCTTGCGGTCGGCGAAGTACGCCGCGACACCCGGACCGGCGATGTCGAGGGCCGCGGTCAGCACCGGATCGGCGCTGAGGTGGTCCATCGCGTGCAGCAACGTCATCGGCAGCGTCGCGGCGCCGGGGGCCGCGCTGCCGGGTGCGCCGGGATCCAGCGATCGGGCGATGCCGTCGAGCCCCGCGGCGACGGAGACCGCCACGGCCAGATAGGGATTCGCCGATCCGTCCGGGCCGCGCAACTCGACCCGGTTGCCGTCCGGCACCCGCAGATAGTGGGTCCGGTCGTTGCCGCCGTAGGTCGCCGAGCACGGGGACCAGGTCGCGCCGCTGCTGGTGGTGGTGGCGCCGGTGCGCTTGTAGGAGTTCACCGTCGGCGCCACGACACCCTGGAGCGCGCAGGCGTGTTCGAGGATTCCGGCGATGAACGAATAAGCGGTCGACGACAGGCCCAGCCCCTTCGGGTCGGTGCCGTCCGGGAAGGCCGGGCCCGCGCCGGTCCACAGCGACAGGTGCAGGTGCATCCCCGAGCCGGTGCGGCCGCCGAACGGCTTGGGCATGAACGTGGCCTGCATGCCGCGTTTCTCGGCGATCACCGACAGCAGGTAGCGGGCGGTGATCACCCGGTCCGCGGTGACCATGGCATTGTCGTAGTCGAAGTTCTGCTCGAACTGGCCGTTGGCGTCCTCGTGGTCGTTGGCGTAGTTGCCCCAGCCGAGGGTGTTCATGGCGTCGGAGATCTCGGTCAGATGGTCGTACATCCGCGTCACGTCGCGCGCGTCGTAACAGGGCTGGAGTTTCGTGTCGGCGGTGTCGGCGATCGTCAGCGCGCCGGCGTCGTCCCGGGTGACCAGGAAGTACTCGATCTCCGCGCCGACCTTCACCTCGAAGCCGGAATCGGCTGCCCGGCGCAGCATCTCGCGCAGGATGACCCGCGGCGCGAACGGCCACGGCCGCCCCTCGACGTGCGGATCGCAGTGCACCAGCGCGAGTCCGGGCCGGACGAACGGAATCGGGGTGAACGACGACGGATCCGGCATCGCGACCAGATCGGGATCCTTCGGCTCCTGCCCCATCATGCCCGCCGCGTACCCGGCGAAGCCGACGCCCTCGGCCTCCAACTGGGGCACCGCGGCGGCGGGAACCAGTTTGCCGCAGGGCTTTCCGGCGAGGGTGACGAACAGGGCCAGCACGAAGGTGGTGCCGGTGGCCCGGACCAGTTCGGTGAGAGTGGTGTCGGAGGGCCCAGCCGTGACGGCGGGCTCGGCGGTGTCGATGCTCATCGGAATTCCTGGGGTGGGAGGTGGATTCGGCGGGCTGTCAGCGCATCTCGCCGGCGCCGACGTAGGGATGCGGGCTCACCAGGGGGTCGTTCTCGGCGAACCGGGAGTAGCGGAAGTCGTGCGGATCGACGTTCGGCAGCGTGGTGACGCCGGTGGTCAGCAGGTCGGCGACCAGTTCCCCGACCGCCGGGGAGATCTTGAAGCCGTGCCCGGAGAAACCGGTGGCCAGGAACAGCCCGTCGGCCGGGGCGGGGCCGATGATCGGGTTGTAGTCCGGGGTCACGTCGTAGGCGCCGACATAGGACCCGGTGACCCGCGGATCGGGCATGCCGGGCAGCCGGGTGTCGAGTTTCATCACGGTCTTCTCGATGGTGCTCTCGTCGGCCCGGTCGGCGAACCGGTCCGGGTCGATGTACTGCGGCGCTTGATGATCCGAATTACCCACCAGCAGTTCGCCGTTGGGCTCCCGGCAGAGGTATTGCAGACCGGACAGGTCCGACAGCACCGGCACGTCCGGGGTCGGCATCCCCTGGTCGATCAGGACCAGTTGTGCGCGTTGGGCTTTCACGTCGACCTCGACTCCGGCGGTGGCGGCGAGTTCCGGCGTCCAGGGACCGGCGGCCAGCACGACGTGCCGGGCGTGGATCTCGCCGCCGCCGGCCAGCCGGACGCCGCAGACCGTGCCCGCGCCGTCCTGCAACAGCGCGGCGACGGCGGTGGACTGCCGGATCCGGACCCCGCGCGCTCGCGCCGCGGTCGCGAAGGCCATCCCGGTCACGTGCGCCTCGCCGCGGCCACCGGACCGCTCGTAGGCGAAAGCGGCGAAATCGTCCAGGTACAGGCCCGGCCACAGCGTGGCCATGGCCTCGTGATCGATCAGGTCGACCTCGATGCCCAGGCCGTGCATCATCGCGACGTTGGCGTGCAGGGCGGCGACGTTGTCCGCGCCGACCCCGACCACGTACCCGCACTGCCGGAAGGCCAGATCGTCGCCGTCGAACAGTTCGGCGGCCCGCGCGAAGACGCTCACCCCGTACCAGGACATCGCGGCGAGCGACGGGGTGCCGTAGTGGCAGCGGACCACGCCGCTGGATCTGCCGGTCATCCCGGAGCAGAGCGAATTGCGCTCCAGCACAACGACATCGGTCTCACCGCGGCAGGCGAGAGACCAGGCGATGGCGAGCCCCTCGAGGCCGCCGCCGACGATCACGTACTCAGCCGTCTCTGTCACTACCGCAACTCTCCGTGTTTCATGTGATTACTCTTTGTTGCATATCATGAAACACCCTCATTGTGACGGACCCGTTTCCGGCGCATCAACTACGGTGACGAAGCCCTCGACACGACCGGCCACCGCGCCGGAGGCTCGCGGCGATACCCGCTTGCGACAGGGATTAACCCAGTGGCAACGGCCGCCGTGTTTCCTATTGCTAGACCAAGTTTCATGGCCGATGGCGACCGTGCGGACCACACCACGGTTCGACCTGGACATGACGAACCCATGCTGGTTGAACATCATTCAACACGGATTCGCCACAGGAACTTCAGGTTGTCCATCTCCCGAACGTCCACACCTCCCGGAAGCAGGTACCCGGAAATGAACGAAGCCGTCGCGGCGGCCGACACCGCCTGGCTGCTCGCCGCGTTCTGCGCGGTCTCACTGATGATCGCGGGCCTCGCGCTGTTCTACGGTGGGATGGTCAGCGTCCGCAACACGCTCAACATGGCGATGATGATCTTCGGCGCCTTCGCCGTGGTCGGGGTGCTGTGGATCGTGGTCGGCCATTCGGCCGTCTTCGGCAGCTCCCTGCGCGGAATCGGGTTGCTGGGCAACCCGATCGAATACTTCGGCTCGTCGAAGCTGCTCGCCGCACCGGCCACCCCGGCGCTGGCGCCGGCGATCTTCTCGGCGTTCCAGTTGCTGTTCGCCGCCATCACCGTCGCGCTCATCGCCGGCGCGGTCGCCGACCGGATGAAGTTCGGCGCCTGGATGACCTTCGCCGGACTGTGGGCCGTGCTGGTGTACTTCCCGGTCGCGCACTGGGTCTTCGCCTTCGACGCCAAGGACGGCTCGGTCACCGGCGGCTGGATCGCGAACAAGCTGAAGGCCATCGACTTCGCGGGCGGCACCGCCGTGCACATCAACGCGGGGATCGCGGGCCTGGCCGTGGTGCTGGTCCTGGGTCCGCGCAAGCTGTTCCCCAACATGCCACGGCCGCACAGCCTTCCGCTGACCATGCTGGGCGCGGGCATCCTGTTCTTCGGCTGGTTCGGCTTCAACGGCGGCTCCGCGCTGTCGTCGGGCAACAGCGCCGCGGTGGTCGTGCTCAACACCCTCGCGGCCTCCTGCGCGGGCATCTGCGCCTGGCTGATCGTGGAGAAGCTGCGGGAAGGCCGGGCCACCTCGCTGGGCGCGGGCTCCGGGCTGATCGCGGCGCTGGTCGGCATCACCCCCGCCTGCGGCGCGGTGTCACCGCTGGGGGCGCTGGCCGTCGGGGCGATCTGCGGCGCGGTGTGCTGCTACACGGTCTCGCTGAAATTCCGCTTCGGCCTCGACGATGCGCTGGACGTGGTCGGAATCCATTTGGTCGGCGGCATTCTGGGCACGGTGCTGATCGGGCTGCTGTCGGATCCGCAGGCGCCCAACGGTGTTGCCGGGTTGTTCTACGGCGGTGGCGTGGCCCAGTTGTGGCGGCAGGTCGTCGCGGTGCTGGCCGTGCTCACCTACACCTTCGTGGTGACGTGGCTGATCGCCACGGTGCTCGACCGCGTCATGGGTATCCGGGTCGACGCCGAGAGCGAAGCCGAGGGGCTCGACATCACCGTGCACGGTGAGACCGCCTACGTCTATGACAGCATCGGCGTGACCGGCCGGGTGGTGACACCCGAGGACGCCGTGGCCGCCGCCTCCGCGATCACCTCCGCGGCAGCGGATCCGGTGCACTGACCCGCACCACCCCCGAACGCCGCACCCCGCGCGCCGACGCGGCCTCCGAATGCCACCGGAGACCGCGACCGGCCCGCGGGGTGCGGTTTCGTCAGCGCTCCTCGTGCCGGTCCGGATACGCGGTGATCGCCAGGAACCGAATCGGCAAGCGCACCAACTCGTTCGGGCCGTGCGGCCCCTCGCCGTCGAGCAGCAGCGCGTCACCGGGCCGCAGCGTGTACTCCGAATCGCCGTGCCCGTACACCATGACCCCCTCCAGCATGTACAGCAGTTCGGTGCCGGCGTGCTGGAACAGCGGAAAGGCCTCGCTCGCCTCGGTCAGGGTGACCAGCACCGGTTCCAGGCGCTTGTGCTGCCCGCGCAGCGCGCCGAGCAGTTCGTAATGGTGTCCCACCCGGGTGCCGCGGCCCACGATCACCGCGCCGTGCCCGGCCTGGGTGTACACCGCCTCCCGCGCGCTGTCCGCGCCGCGGAACAGCGAGGTCACCGGAACATCCAGTCCCCGTGCGAGATTCGCGATCGTGGACAGGCTGCATGAGGTCTGCGCGTTCTCGATCTTGGACAACATGGCCTTGGAGATGTCGGCCAGCCCGGCCAGCTCCGCCACCGACAGCCGCCGCGCCAGCCGCAGACTGCGGACCTGCCGCCCGATCACCCGCTCCAGATCCACCCCGGTCGGCGCGTCGCGCGCGATCTCCCGTTGCACCGGAGCCGGATCGCCCGTGTCCTGGTGCTCGGGCCGCGCTGCGGAGCTGGTCATCCGGTCATCGTAATACAGCGTCAGATCATGATCCGGAACCTCTTTCCCGGATCGGGCCGCGCGTACCGTCGCGGCAATGAGCCCCCTGTTCCTTCCGACCACCCTCGTCATCGTCGCCACTCCCGGGACCGGCGCGCTCTACACGCCGGCCGCCGGACTCAACCGCGGCACCCTGCTTGCGTCGCAACGCTCGGGGGCGCACAATTCATCACATAGTGAATTCAACACTCGATGAATTGAGATGACCATGACGGCTGCGAGTCCGCCGCCCGCGATCGAGATCGAGCACCTGCGGGTGCGGCGCGGGGGCCGGGAGGTGTTGCACGATGTGTCGCTGACGGTGCCGGCCGGATCCATCACCGGGCTGCTGGGACCGTCGGGGTGTGGTAAGACCACGCTGATGCGCAGCATCGTCGGCACCCAGCTGGTGGCCGCCGGGAGTATCCGGGTGCTCGGCGACGCGGCGGGGTCGGCGGGGCTGCGCGCACGGGTGGGGTATGTGACCCAGGCGCCGAGCATCTACGACGACCTCACCGTCACCGACAATGTCTCGTATTTCGCCGCGCTGTACGGGCGTTCGCGCGACGACGCCGCCGCGGCGATCGACGCGGTCGGGCTCGGCGAGCATGCGCGGCAGCACGGGAATCAGCTCTCCGGTGGGCAGCGCACCCGGGCCTCGCTGGCGTGCGCGCTGGTGGCCGATCCGGAACTGCTGGTGCTCGACGAGCCGACCGTGGGGCTGGATCCGGTACTGCGCGTCGACTTGTGGAAGCAGTTCCACCAGTTGGCCGCACAGGGCCGCACGCTGGTGGTGTCCAGCCATGTGATGGACGAGGCCGAGCACTGCGACCGGTTGTTGCTGATGCGCGACGGGCATCTGCTGGCCGAACTGACCCCGGACGAGTTGCGCGCCGACACCGGCGAAACCAGCCTGGAGAACGCCTTTCTCGCACTGATCACGAAGGGAGGGTCGCGATGACCGCCACTGTCGGGTCGCCGGCGGCCTCACTGCGCTGCTACACCGCCACCACCGTCCGCATCCTGCGTCAGCTGCGCGCCGATCCGCGCACGGTCGCGATGCTGCTGCTCGTGCCGACACTGCTGCTGGCGCTGTTGTATTTCGTCTACCACGACACCGCGTCGGTGCCGGGTATGCCGCGGCTGTTCGACCGGGTCGGCATCAGCATGCTCGGCATCCTCCCGTTCATCGTGATGTTCCTGATCACGGCCATCGCCATGCAGCGGGAGCGGACCTCCGGGACACTCGAGCGGCTGATGACGACCCCGCTGTCGAAGCTGGATCTGCTCGCCGGGTACGGCACCGCGTTCTCGGTGGCCGCCGCGGCGCAGGCGGGGCTGGCCTGCCTGGTGTCGTTCTGGCTGTTCGGCATGAAGGCCGCCGGGAGTGTGTGGCTGGTGCTGCTCATCGCGGTGCTGGACGCGGTGCTCGGCGTCGCACTGGGCCTGCTCGCGAGTGCGTTCGCGCGCACCGAATTCCAGGCCGTACAGTTCATGCCGGTGATCGTGGGGCCGCAATTCTTCCTGTGCGGGCTGCTGGTGCCGCGCGGTGAGCTGCCGCGCTGGTTGCAGATCATCAGCGATGTGCTGCCGCTGAGCTATGCGGTGGACGCGTTGCAGCAGGTGTCCCGGCATTCGGGGACGACCGTGGACATGTGGCGGGATCTGGGTATCGTGGCGATCTTCGCGGCCGTCGCCCTGGCGCTGGGAGCCGCGACGCTGCGGCGGCGGACGGCGTGACACCCGGCGGCGCAACGGAATCCGCCGACGGCGAGGCCGACGACGGGAGCGCGGGCGGCCGCACCGGCCGGCGGCCGGGGCAGTCCGGCACCCGGGAGGCGATCCTCGCCGCCGCGCGGTCCCGTTTCGCCGAGGTGGGCTTCGACAAGGCGTCCATCCGCTCCATCGCCACCGCGGCGGGGGTGGATCCCGCTCTCGTGCACCACTATTTCGGGACCAAGCAGGAACTGCTCGCCGCCGCCATGCACATTCCGATCGACCCGGAGCTGATCCTCGCCCAGCTGCGCTCGGTGCCGCTGGACACGCTGGGCGAGACCATCGTCCGCGCGGTGGTGAGCCTGTGGGACTCCCCCGTCGGGGTGCAGGCGGTGGTCGCGATCCGCAGCATCCTCGGCGGCGGGGAGGTCTCGCTGGCGCGGGCCTTCCTGTTCGAGGTGGTGCTGAAAGAGGTTCGCGCCCGGGTGGATTCGCCGCCGGGCAGCGGAACCGTGCGGGCCGGGCTGGCGGTCGCGCAGATGATCGGAGTCCTGGTCGCCCGCAAGGTGATCGGCATCGAGCCGCTGGTCTCCCTGTCCGTCGACGAACTCACCCGGCTGGTCGGCCCCACCTTGCAGCGCTATCTCACCGGCGATCTCGACCTCACCGGCGAGTCCGGGTGAGCGACGGCCACGTTCGTGTCGGTACCCACCGCTAGGGTCGGCGGACATGACGACGGACACCGCCCCCGCACCGGACCCGATCATGACGGCCATCGGCGAGGCCGTCACCGCGGGCCACCACGGCGACCCGGACCGCGCCCGCGCGGACCTCACCGCGTTGTGGGAGCGGGTCGGCGTCACCGGAGATCCGTTGCACCGCTGCACGATCGGCCACTACCTCGCCGACCTGTACGACGATCCGGCCGAGGCGCTGGTCTGGGACATCCGCGCACTGGACGCGGCCGACGCCCTCACCGACGAGCGCGCGCAACGGCACCACGCCGGACTGAGCGTCGCAGGTTTCTACCCGTCCCTGCACCTCAACCTCGCCGACAACTACCGCCGCCTGGGCTCCTTCGCCGCCGCCCACCGCCACCTGGACGCCGCCAGGGCCCGGCTCGACACCCTCGCCGACGACGGCTACGGCAGCATCGTCCGACTGGGCATCACCAACGTCGAGACCGCCCTGGCCACCGGCTCCACCGACCGCCTGCCGACCCACTGAGCCGGCAACGCCGCCGAAGACACGACCGCAGTGCACTCCGTGCCGGCGGCAGGCCGCATCTCCTCGGATCGCCCGCCACGGCCGGCGCGCACCGCGGGAGGATGGGCCTCAGCCCTGGGCGATGAACGCCTCGTGTTCGGCGTCGGTGACGTCGCGGGCCTCGTCGACGAGCAGGACGGGGATGCCGTCGTCGATCGGGTAGGCGCGGTGCAGGCGGGGGTTGTAGAGCCAGCCGCTGCCGTCCTGATCCTGGACCAGTGACAGCGGACCCTTGTCCTGGGGGCAGGCCAGCAGACTCAGCAGGGTGGGATCCAAGGTTTGCTCCGGCATGACCGACAACCTACCGGTCGTCCCCGGCGGGCTGTTCCGGTGCCCGCCGGAACGAGAAATACCGGTGGCCGAAATAGCTCGCGACCGCGACCACACCCATCACCACCACGGTCGCCGGGGTGTCCGGCAGGTGCAGCGAGCCGACGGCCAACTGCACGCCCACCGTGTTCAGCAGCAGCCCACCGGAATTCACCACGATGAAGCGGGCGAAGTCGCGCCACAGATGTCCGCGCACCCGGAACACCAGCGTCCGGTGCGCGACGAAGGCCGCCAGGATGCTGAGGCAGTACGCCAGCACCACCGCCGCCGCCGGCGGCCACGACGGCCCGAGCACCTTCAGCCAGAACACCGTCAGCACCATGCCGAGCAGCGTGTTGCCCCCGCCGACCGCAGCGAACGCGATCTCCTGCCGCCGCAGCAACCGCAACAACCCGGGAGCAGCCTGCTCACTCACCACCGCGTCGTCCGGCCCGCCCTCGGCCGCGGCTGCTGGTGATTCGCCCACCACGAGACCGATCTCGGTGGGTGGCAACACGATCGGGTCCGGTGCACCGTCGCGCGGCGGTGGCGGGCTCGCGGCCGTGGACTTCTCCGGGTCGGCAGCCGGTGGCGGTGGGGCCGCGCTGTCCGGATCGGCCGGGCAGTCGGGCAGGGTGGTCACGACAGCACTTCCGCGGGTTCGTGGCTCAGCGGCAGATCCGGGTCGCCGGGGTCGCGGCGGCGCCGGGTGCGGACATAGCCCCACTGCAACACGGCGAGACCCGCCAGGCCCGCCACCGCGGTGCCGATGCCGATCTTCCAGCCCGGGGGCCGCCACGATACGGTCAGTTCGGCGTTGTCGGTGCCGGCCGGGATGTCCACGGCCAGAATCGACTTCGAGACCGTGGTGATCGGCAGCGAGCGGCCGCCGAGGGTGGCCCGGTAGCCCGGCCAGCCCAGGCGGGCGAACACCACCCGGCCGCCGTCGGGCGAGGACACCCGCACCTTGCTGGTCATATCGGATTCGGACAGCGAGGTCGCGGTGACGTCGTGAGCGTCGGCGACGCGGCCGTTCACGGTGGAGATCAGGCCGTCCTCGCGCTCGAGCACCCAGATGTAGCGCTCGTGGCCGGGATAGTCGGCCCACTTCCAGCCGTCGGGAGCGGGCTGCTCGCCGACGTCGGGGAACATGGCCTTCTGCAACACCACCCGATCGAGTTTGAGCAGGTCGACCAGGGTGCGGCCGGTGGTCGGCTCGGGGGTGAACAGGCGGCGGTAGGCGTCGGGGCAGACGCTGGCGTCCCAGCGCATGCACAGCATGTCGCCGAACCAGAAGTGGCCGTTGGGGGTGTAGCCGTTGACGTAGCTCAGCTCGAGGTCGCGGGCGTAATTGCCGAACACCAGCGAGCCGTAGGCGCCCGCGAGGGACTTGTCGCCGGGCTGGAGCAGGCCACGATCACCGAGCTGGATGGTGGTCCCGGCGAACTGCGGGAAGGCGGCCTTCGCGTCGGAGCGGTAGGCGGGCAGATTCCACGACATCGGCGTCGGCTGCGCGGCCCACACCTGCCCGTAGGCGATCGGGAACATCGCGACGATGGTCAGCAGCGCCGCGGCGGCCGTGCCACGAGTGCGGCCGAGCCACACCGCGATCGCGCCGAGGCCGGCCACCACCACCACCGACATCAGATGCCAGGCCACGTCGTGCGGGTCGGCGCTGAAGGTGCGCACCCACAGCGCCGCGATCAGCACCGCGGCCGCGATGCACCGGTTGCGCCACCCGGACACCGTGCCGAAGCGCCCGACCAGCACGCAGACCAGCACCAGCAGGCCCAGCGCCACCATCGGCAGCACCCGCGCGGGCCAGCGCAGCGGGCCGACCGTGCCCGGCCCCGCGGCCCACATCAGGAACATGATCGCGAACAGCGCGGCGGCGGTGAACTCCTTCCACGCCTCGCGGGCGCGGCGCCAGTCCACGAACGCCAGCACCGGAATCAGGAACCAGGCGATGTAGGTCATCGGCAGCGGTTGAATGTAACCCCACCAGGAGGTGAACGCCGGGAGTGTGGAAGGCAAACTGGCGTTGAGGGATTCGGACCACGGCACGGTCAGGAACGCGTCGTTGTTGATCTGCGAATTGCCGCGCCAGCTCACCTTCGCCGACAACATGCTGGGCAGATAGGTGCTCAGGCCCGCCGCGCCCGCGCACAGCGCCACCGCGCTCAGCCGCGCGACCGGCTGCCACTTGCGCCGGTACACCAGCTCCCCCACCGCCACCGCGACCAGCATCAGCGCGGATTCGACTGCCGGGAAGACGTATTCGACCGAGATCGCCAGGTACAGGAATACGAACACCGGGATCGGGCCCGACGTGCCCCGCGAGTACCGGACCGCCGAGGCCCACGCGTTGACCATCCACGCCGTGCCGGTGAGCGAGGTCACCCAGCTGGCCTCGTCGAAGAACAGGAACCAGCCGGTGAGCGGGAAGGCGATGCCCGCCACCGCCGCCCAGGGTGCGCGGGCCCGGTACACCAGGCAGACCCGGTACACGCCGATGGCCGCGATGATCGCGAAGATCAGCTTGACGACGGTGTCCAGCAGGGCCAGGTTGTTCACCGAGGGCGCGATCAGATCGATCAGCAGCTGCGGCGGGTTGAACAGGCCCGCCTCCTCCTGGCTGTAGTTGCCGGTCATCCACTGCTCGGGGACGAGGATCGGCAGATGCCCGGACCGCAGCGCGCGGCCGAACATGATCCACAGCGGGGTGTACTGGGATTCGCTGTCGTCGGTGTAGAAGTGCCGGGGATTGGCCAGTAACACAGCGGCATACCCGGCGATGACACCGAGTACGGTGATCGCCGCCCAACGGAACGACTCGGTGCGCCACGGCCCGCCCCGACCTCGCGACTGCTCCTCGACGGGCGCATCCGGTGCGATCGGGGACGGCTCGGCGAGGGCCGTCGACAGTGCACTATCCACCACGATTGACAGACCCTACAGGGCCGCGCGCGCCTCGGCAGCCGCCGTGGTCCACGCGACGCGTGTGCGCCGGGTCCGCCACCTGCGCCCGTGTTACAGTTCACCCCACATTCGGGCCCTGCATACCATGCGAGGAGTTCCGGCGCGCACCGTCATCGAAAGTCGAACCAGCTGATGCCGATACCCTCCGCACGTTCGCACCACCGCATTCCGGTCGTCCACGCCCGGAGCAACGGCCACCAGGGCCGCGCGCACGGCATATCCGTGGTCGTCCCCGTGTATCGCGGTGAGGAGACGATCGCCGCGCTGGTCGCCGAACTCCATGAACTGGCCCGGCCCACCACGACTCCCGGCGGCGCGACCTTCCTGATCGAGGAGATCGTGCTGGTGCACGACCACGGCCCGGACCGCTCGGATGTGGTGCTGCAACGGCTGGACCGCGAGTACGAGCAGGTGCGGGTGGTCTGGCTCAGCCGCAACTACGGCCAGGACGCCGCCACCGTCGCGGGGCTGGCCGCGGCCCGGGGCGAGTGGATCGTCACCATGGACGAGGACGGCCAGCACGACCCGGCGTTCATCGGCACCTTCATCGATACGGCGCTGGCGCAGCGGGCCGATCTGGTCTACTCCAAGCCGAGCAACACCCGCCCGCACGGCTTCCTGCGCAACATCACCTCGCGCGGCGCGAAGCTGGTGCTGGCCACCCTGTTCGCCTTCCCGGACTCCACCCGGTTCGAGAGCTACCGGCTCATCCGCGGCGACATCGGACGGCAGCTGGCCGAGGTGGCCTCCGACGGCGTCTACCTGGATGTGGCGCTGTCCTGGGTGGTCGGTGAGGCGGCGCAGGCGCCGGTGGTGCTGCGGGCCGAGGGCCGCGACGAGTCCGGCTACAACTACCGCCGGCTGTTCTCGCTGTTCTGGAAGATGGTGCTGTGCAGCGGCACTCGCGGCCTGCGGCTGGTGAGCATGCTGGGGGTCACCCTCGCCGTCGCCGGGCTGGTCTTCGCGGCGGTCATCACCTGGCAGAAGATCTTCGGGGAGGGCAACAACCCCGAGGGCTGGGCCTCGACCATCGTGGTGCTGCTGCTGGTCTCGGGGGCGATCCTGTTCTCCCTCGGCCTGATCGCCGAGTACCTCGGGGTGGCCTTGCACATCCTGGTGGGTAAACCGCTGTATCTGACGGTAGATTCGCCGACACCACGGCCGGACGCGATCCCGCTGGACCTGCCCGAGCCGGAACTGATCACGACGAGCGCAGGGAGCGATACGGGTGAGCACTGACCGCATCATCTTCTCGCGGCCCCGCCGGGCCTCCGGCGAGCTGGCCAATCTGGAAGCGGTGCTGTCCTCGGACCACAGCCACGGCGACGGCCCGTTCACCGCGGCCGCGACGGCGAAGCTGCGGCAGATCACCGGCGCACCGCACGTACTGCTCACCACCTCGTGCACCCACGCGCTGGAAATGGCCGGGCTGCTGCTGGAACTGGGCCCCGACGACGAGGTGATCGTACCGAGCTTCGGCTTCACCTCCACCGCCACCTCGATGGCGCTGCGCGGGGCCACCGTGGTGTTCGCCGACATCGACGATCACGGCAACATCGACGCCAACTCGGTCGCCGCCGCGATCACCGAGCGCACGAAGGCGATCGTGGTGATCCACTACGGCGGTGTCGCCGCCGAGATGGATCGGCTGCTGGCGCTGGCGGAATCGCGCGGCATCGCGATCGTGGAGGACGACGCGCACGGGCTGGGCGGCACCTGGCGGGGCCGCCCGCTGGGCACCATCGGCGCGGTCGGCGCGCTGAGCTTCCACGACACCAAGAACGTGCACTGCGGTGAGGGCGGCGCGCTGCTGCTCACCGACGAGATCCTGATGGCCCGCGCGGAGATCATGCGGGAGAAGGGCACCGACCGGGCCCGGTTCCTGCGCGGCGCGGTGGACAAGTACTCCTGGCAGGACATCGGCTCCAGTTATCTTCCCAGTGAGTTGAATGCCGCGGTGCTCGATGCCCAGCTGGCCGAATTCGACGACATCCAGGCGGGCCGCTTCCGGGTCTGGAACGCGTACGCCGCGGCGCTGCCGGACTGGGCCGAACGCAACGACGTCCGGCTGATGCAGGTGCCCGCCGACCGCGAGCACACCGCGCACCTCTACTACCTGCGCACCCCCACCGAGCAGCGCCGCGACGATCTCATCGATCATCTTCGCGCGCAGGGTATCTCGGCGCCATTCCACTACGTGCCGCTGGATTCGAGCCCCGCGGGCCTGAAGCTCGGCCGCACCCCGAACCCGTGCCTGCGCACCGCGGAGTTCTCCGCCACCCTGATCCGCCTGCCGCTGTGGCCGGACCTCACCGAGGCCCAGATCGAGCGGGTCGTCGACGCGGTCACCGCATTCGTGGTCTGAGCCCGGCCAGTCGGTTCGCGGCATTCGTGACTCGCAGCCGGGACCGGGGCGGAAGCGAACTCGGCCCGAGCGCCGCGGCATCGGGCGTCTCGTCCCGGCTCGCCACTTTCGTGCCGGTGAACTGCCGGCCGGTCAGCCGAGCGTCGGCACCACCGCTGCGGTGGTAAGGATCTCGTAGGTGTCCGTCGCCCGGTCGTAGAACCAGGTGCGCTCGCCCGGAACGGGAGCGACGGCATCGCGGACCGCCGCGGCCGCGGGGCGGAAGGTGGTGCTGCGGGGGATGTCGTCCACCACGAAGACCAGGTCGGGACGTTGCACCGGATCCAGTGCCCGCATCGCCTCGGTGACATCCTTGGGGCTCAGGTGATGGCCGGCGCGGATACTCACGGCCACCGCGGCCAGGGTGCGGCCCGCGGCGGGGAGTGCGAAGGCGACCTCCGTGTCGACGGCGGTGATGTCGTTGAGGGTGTCCACGATCGGCTGGGTGTAGATCGGGCCGCGCGCGGTGGAGATCACCGTGTCCCGGCGATCCATCAGCCAGTAGTCGCCGTCGCTGTCACGGCGGAAGAGGTTCTCGGTGGGCAGCCAGGCATCGCCCGGCGCGAACAGGCCGCGCAGCACACCACCGGACAGATCGGCGCCGTCGGTGGCCCGGCCGAGCAGCAGACCCACCTCGTTGTCCGCCGCGCGCCGGGCGAAACCCTGTGCATCGGTGATGATCTCGTCGGTGGCCGGATCGTAGGCGACGAGTTCGACCCGTGCGGTACCCGGCACCGGGCGGCCCTTGCAGCCGATCTTCACCCCGGCCACGTTGGCCAGCACCACATCCCCGGAGACCGAGGCGTAGAACTCCAGCACCCCGGCCGGGGCGAATCGCTCGGCGGTGCGCCGCCACAGCCCCGCGGGCATACCGGAGCCGATGAACAACCGGATCGGATGCTGATGGCCGCCGGGGAAGCCGTCGGCGTCGAGGATGTCGCGCAGCATCGTCCAGGTGTAGGTGACGACGGTGACGCCGTAGCGGTACACCTCCTCGCCGAAGCGGGCGGGATCCAGCGAGCGGGCCAGCGCGATCCGGCTGCCGCCGGCCACCGCGCCGCCGAGGCTGACCAGCAGTCCGGACGAATGATGCAGCGGCGCCAGGCAATACACCGTGTCGCCGCGGTCCAGATCGGCCGCGGTGGCGGTGCCGAAGGCCGACAGCGCCCAGCGGTGGTTGGTGATGTACTTGGCCTCCAGGCCCGGACCGGTGCCCGTCACCAGGATGAAGGCCAGTTCCCGGGCCAGGCCCGGATCGGGCCGGAACCAGCCGGGCAGCGCCACCTGGTCCGGATCGATCTGCTCCAGATCGGTGACGTCCAGATCCGGGCCGCGGTCCTCGCCGCCGCCGAGCAGCAGCACCCGGGCGCCGGTGGCCGCCACATCCCGCAGATTCTCCGGATCGGTGACAACGGTCTGCACACCGGTCAGCGCGAGCGCGCGCGTCAGGTCGCGGCCCGGTGCCGGCAGGACGGCGACCGCGCCGATCCGCGACAGCGCCGCGACGGCGACCAGGGCACTGGGCCGGGTCTCCATCACCACGCCGATACGGGCGGCCGGCCGCACCCCGGCCGAGATCAACCCGCGCACCACGTTGTCGATGCGGGTGTCGACCGCGGCGTGGGTGTGGACCCGGTCGTCGAACAACAGGTATTCCCGCTGCGGAGCGCGGCGGGCCTGCTCGGCCAGCAACCGGCCCAGCGACACCCGGGTGTGCGGCTGGATCATGCCCAGGCGGGTCAGCCGCGGCAGCGCGCGGGCCGCCTCGCCGGTCAGCTCCACCGAACCGCGCAGCGCCTTGCCCGCGAGCGTTTCCAGGGTCTTGCCGATTCCGGCCCCGGCTTCGGCGAGTCCGGCGACGGTGTGCACCACCCGGGTCGTGGTCGAGGCCGGGCGTCCGGCCTCGACGTGCTCGGGCATCGGCTCGATGCCCGGTGGCGGGCCGTCGCCGCCCTCCTGCCAGCACACCCAGTCCCGCACCCTGGGCCAGGTGACCTCGGTCGCGGTGCCGCCCGCGACCAGGCCGAAATGACCGGCGACCAGGTCGGATTCGTACACATCCGCATTCGGCGCGGCCCGCACGATACCGCGCACCGCCGCGGGCTGGCCGATGTCGTCGACCTCGCCGACGAAGGCCAGGATCGGGCACTTCAGCTCGGCCAGTGAGACCGGCTGGTCGCGAATCACGAACCCGCCCAGCATCATCCGATTGTGGGTGACGAACTGTTTGAGCAGATCGGCGGCCGCGGGCCCGGCGTAACCGACCCAGCCGTCCTGTTCCAGGAACCGCCGCTGTCGTTCCCTGGGCAGCAGCGCCTCACGGTCGTGCAGCTGGCGCAGGAAATCCAGCCGGGCCTTGGCGGTCTTGACCGGGTCGAGCAGCTGGAAGCCGACCCGGACCATGGCCTCGGTGATCGGCAGCCGGTTGAGCACGTGATCGGCGACGAAGTCGGTGACCCCCGAGACCAGACCGTAGGGCAGGCCGAACGGCAGGCCCGCCACGATGTCGACGGGACTGCCGAAGGTGACGATGCTCGCCACGCCGCGGCCGTGCCGGTAGGCGGTGGTCTGGTAGGCGAACATGCCGCCCTGCGAGTAGCCCATCAGGTGCACGCTGCGGCCGGTGGTCTCGACCACGGTATCGATGGCCGCCGACAACGCCAGCAGGTGGTCGGCGAGGTCCCGCTGCCAGCCGCCCTCCTCGGTCGCCGGTGAACCGAAATCCAGTACCCAGCAATCGATTCCGGCACGGTGCAGGATGCCGACGGCGCCGCCTTCGGCGTTCACGTCGTACACGTCGGCGGACACCATCAGCGGCGGCACGAACAGCGCGACCGGGCGGTTTTCCCCACCTTCCCCGGGGAAGTAGTGCCGCAGCCGATACATCCGCTTGCGTTCGGCGATCTCGTACGGGGAGGACTGCATGTCGTGCGCCAGCCCACCGAACCGGATCACCTCGAGCCCGTTGCGTGCGGTGGACATCAACCGCCGCGCCGACTCGACGACCGCACTCGTACCGAACATCACCCCGTCGAGCTTGCCACAACCCTCCCCTGCTGCGGTGACACTCCGGCGGCAACCCGCCGCCGGAGTTCGTCCCGGGCGTGCCGCCTCACTTGCCCATCACGTTGTGATACATCGTCACCACCGGATCGGGACTCACGCTCAGATCGCCCCGGAAGGGGTAGTCCATGGCGGCGATGAGGAAGATCATCGTGCCGAGGAAGAAGGCGAACAGCCCGCCGAGCAGCAGGTGCGCGCCCCGGCCGGAGAGGCTGAACAGGCATACCAGGATCACGTTGACGACCGCCCCGAGCACGATCACGTACCAGAGCACGTTCGGCAGGCCGCCGGCGGAGGCGTTGATGCGATGCCTGCGCTGTTCGTCGAACTGGGCGAACTGGGCGATGGCGGCCTGGTGCACGATCTCCTGCGCGCGGGTCTGCGGCTGGAAGGCCAGCAGATGATCCTGGAAGCGGGTGACCAGCGCGGTGCCGCCGGGCGGGTCCTGCCCGTCGCGCAGCGCCGGGAACGCGACGTCGAGCAGGTTGTCGGTGTAGTCGACCAGGTCCTGTCGGAGCACGTCGCGCTGCGGCTCCGGATAGGCCGAGACCTCGCGGTACAGCGTGCCGACCGCGGCGGCCTCGTCGGCGACGAGATTCTGCGCGTCGTCGAAGGATTGATAGGTCGCCGCGGCGACCAGGCCGAGCAGCAGGCCGTAGAACACGCCGCCGACGGTCAGCACCATGGTGACCTGCTCGTTGCGGCCCGGCTCGGGCCCGAACAGCTTGTGTACCAGTGGCCGGGCCGCCAGGATGCCGGCGCACACCAGCAGCACCGACACACCGGTGATGATGACGAAGCCGGCCCAGGTCGGCAGTGAATAGATCCAGGTGAACATGCGAAACCCCCGTGCAGGGTGCGTGGCACCGATCGGAAGACAAATGATGGGCAACTGACCGGATACACGGTAGCGAGCCGGAAGCCACTGGGGTAGTGGGTAACTCGGAGAAAGACCGAATTGCCGTCGATGACCGATTGATCCGGGCGGCTCGGAATCGTTTGCCGGTCACCGCATTCGGATGGGTCGGCCGGTGAATCGATATCCGGTCGTTACCACCGGACGACTTTCCTGCGAGTTTCGCGATAGCTGTTCCCTGACCGCCGTTCGGCACGTACGATCAATGTCGCTGGAACGCACTGTCGCACTTGTCAATTCGTAGCTGCACCAGTTCACCCCTTGCACCGGTTCACAGCTGCATCAGTTCACCGTTGCACCGGTTCAACGCTGCATCGAGTCACCCTCGGTCGAGTCGCCACCGGACCGAACCGATGTTTTCCGGCAGCCGGAATCACCCCGCCGCCGATCTCCTGCTCCCATTGTGCCGCGCGCGCAATGGTCGTCACGAGGTGAGGACCCAGCATGACCCTTGAACTCCCCCTCCAGACCGACAACCACGTCCAGAAGAGTCTCTCCACCACCGCGGCCCGCCCGCTGGCGCACACCACCAAATCCGAGCCCCAGATGCAGGGCATCACCTCGCGGTGGCTGTCCCGCGCACTGCCGTGGGTCGAGGTCAGAGGTGGCGTCTACCGGGTGAACCGGCGCCTGACCCACACCGTCGGCAACGGTGAGGTGGAATTCGTCGTCGACGGTTCGCAGGCCCGGGTCATCCCGCTGGAACTGCAAGAGCTGCCGCAGCTGCGCGACTTCGACGACGAGGACGCGCTGCGGGCCGTCGCGCAGCGCTTCGAGCAGCGCGAACTCGAACCCGGCACCGTCGTCGCGGAATTCGGTAACCCGATGGATCAGGTGCTGCTGATCGTGCACGGCAAGCTGAGCAAACTCGGCACCGGCGATTTCGGGGAGACCACCCGGCTCGGAATGCTCGGCGGCGGTGACTATTTCGGCGACGCCACCCTCATCGACCCGGCCGCCATCTGGCCGGTCACGGTCAAGACCGTCACCCGCACCACGCTGCTGGCCCTGCCGCGCGCGGCGGTGGACCGGCTGGCCGCGGACATTCCCGCGCTGGCGGCGCACCTGTCGCTGGTGGCCGAGGCGCCGGCGGCGCCGCAGAACAAGCACGGTGAGGCGAGTATCGAGGTCGCCTCCGGCCATTCCGGTGAGCCGACGCTGCTGGGCACCTTCGTCGACTACGACGCCTCGCCGCGGGAATACGAATTGAGCCTGGCGCAGAGCGTGCTGCGGGTGCACACCCGGGTGGCCGATCTGTTCAACGAGCCGCACAATCAGATCGAGCAGCAGTTGCGGCTGACCATCGAGGCGCTCTACGAGCGGCGCGAGAACGATCTGGTGAACAATCCGGACTACGGGTTGCTCAACAATTGCGATCTGAAACAGCGTATCTACACCGAATCCGGCCCGCCGACGCCGGACGATATGGACGAATTGCTCAGCATGCGCCGCAGCACCAAGTTCTTCCTGGCGCATCCGAAGGCGATCGCGGCATTCGGCCGGGAATGCAGCAAGCGCGGGATCTATCCGGATCCGGTCGATCTCGACGGCCACCGGGTGCCGGGCTGGCGCGGCGTGCCGATCCTGCCGTGCAGCAAGATCCCGGTCAGCAACGGTCACACCACCTCCATCCTGGCGCTGCGCGTCGGCGAGAAGGAGCAGGGCGTGATCGGGTTGCACCAGACCGGGATTCCCGACGAGTACGAGCCGAGCCTGAACGTGCGGTTCAAGGGCATCGACGATCAGTCGATCATCTCGTACTTGGTGAGCTGCTACTACTCGGCGGCGGTGCTGGTGCCGGACGCGCTGGGCATCCTCGACAACGTGCTCGTGGCCCGCCAGACGGACTGACGAAGGGACCCGACCATGTCGGTACTGTCCCGTGCCGCGGCGCCGCCGGCCACCGACGAGGTGGCCGCGGCGATCGCGACACTGCTGAGCGATCTGGCCTCCGCTCCCCCGGCGATCCTGATCCTGCCGGGCGACACGGAAGCCGTTGCCCCCGAAGCACAGCCGGGCCCACTGGCGGGGATGACAGCGGGCTCGGTGCCGCTGCGACTGCTGGGCCCGGTGGGGCTCGGCGCCGCCGGCCTGCTGGACCCGCTGACCGGCGAGCACGAACCCGTTGCGGCGCCGGGCCTTACGGCGACCGCACCGGCGCCCGGTCCGGCCCGGGGGCGGATTCCCAGCGGGCCCGGCGGATTCGGCGCGGCGGGGCTGCCACTGACCCGTCTCGCCGTCGCCGAACCGGTCGCACCGCCCCCGGCGGCGCGATCGGAATCCGATGGCGCCTCGTCGATTCCGCCGCTGTACTGCCCGCCCCCGGTGCGCGACGATCCGGTCCTGGCCGAGGCGGTCAATGTCGGCATCGTGGCGTGGGCCGAGGCGATCGGCCTGTACGAGGGGCGGCTGGACGAGTTGCGCGAGGCCGACTTCGGCCGCCTGATCATGCTCGCCCATCCCGATTGCGACAACGCGGATCTGCTGCTGGCGGTGGCGAAATGCGCCGTCTCCGAATGGTCCGTGGACGACTACTACTGCGAGGAGGATGCCGACCCGCACGCCCCCGACGGCAGCATGTCCACGCCCGAGGCCGAACTCGGACCCCGGCTGGAGCTGGCCATGGCCACCATGGATCCGGCCCACCTGCCGGCGAAATACGTGGACCAGCTGGAGCGGGCATTACAGGCCGACCCCATCCTGCGCGCGTTCCGCACCTCGTTCGACCATCTCGCGCACTACGCCACGCCGGCCCAGTCGGCGCGGCTGCGCACCGAGATCGGTGGCTGGTTCATCGCGCTCGGCGCGGAGGCCGGCTGGCGGACGGCCGGGCGGATGCCGCCGGTCTGGGAATACCTGACCAATAGGCAGCCGCACAGTTTCCTGCCCTGTATGGCGCCGATCGATGTGGTCGGCGGCTACGAACTGGGCGCCGCCGAATACTGCGATCCGCGGGTGCGGCGGGTGGTCACCACCGCGGCCCTGGCCGCCCAGATGGTCAACGACCTGTACTCGATGGCACGCGAGGACCTTTCCGGCGGAAGGGAATTCAACCTGCCCACGGTACTGGCCGCGGAGGAGCAGTGCTCGCGCTCGGAGGCCGTCCGGCGCACCGCAGACGTCCACGACGAGCTGATGCACCGATTCGAGCGGGAGGCGGCCGTCGTGGCCGCCACCGCCACGCCCGAACTGCACCGGTTCCTCGTCGGACTGTGGTCCTGGATGGGCGGCAACCGCGCCTGGCACGCGCACAGCCGCCGCTACCACGACCAGTGATCGAAGCACCACCCAGCGCCAATTTCATTGATCGAGAGGATGATCGTCATGACCATGCTCGACCCGAAGGCCGAACCGGTCCTGCGTACCACCTATCAGCGGTCGGTCGCCGCGTACTGGAACAACAACCCGAACGACGACCGGGTGAATGTGAAACTGGGCGAGGTGGACGGCCTCTATCACCACCACTACGGCATCGGCGAGC
This sequence comes from Nocardia sp. alder85J, assembly GCF_020176955.2. GTDB lineage: Bacteria > Actinomycetota > Actinomycetes > Mycobacteriales > Mycobacteriaceae > Nocardia. The sequence goes on along the minus strand of NZ_JAIUCZ020000004.1, from coordinate 628,104 downwards.
CGGACCTGTCGGTGCTGGAGGGCCCGGAGCACACCCGGCAGGAGCGCATCGTCCGCGAGTTGCACCGGCTGGAGACCGCACAGGCCGATCTGCTGCTGGACCACCTCGGCGACGTGCGGCCCGGCGACAGCCTGATGGACGGTGGCTCGGGTCGCGGCGGCACCAGCATCATGGCCAATCAGCGCTTCGGCTGCCGGGTCGACGGTGTGACGATCTCCGAGTACCAGGTGGGTTTCGCCAACGAGCAGGCCCACGAGCGCGGCGTCGCCGACAAGGTGCAGTTCCACTTCCGCAATATGCTCGACACGGGTTTCGAGACCGGCAGCAGGCGCGGCATCTGGACCAACGAGACCACCATGTACGTCGACCTGGGCGAATTGTTCGCCGAGTTCTCCCGGCTGCTGGAGCCCGGGGGGCGCTACGTCTGCATCACCGGCTGTTCCAACGACGTCATCGGCGGGCGGTCGTCCTCGGTCAGCTGGATCGACGCGCACTACGGGTGCATGATCCACCCGCGCAGCGAGTACTTCCGGGCGCTGGCGGCCAACAACCTGGTGCCCGTGAACGTGGTCGATCTCACGGCGGCGACCATCCCCTACTGGGAGCTGCGCACCCACTCCGAGCTGGCCACCGGCGTGGAGAAGCCGTTCCTCACCTCCTACAAGGAGGGGAGCTTCCAGTATCTGCTGATCGCCGCCGATAAGGTGGGTAGGTGACCAGCAACCAGGCGGCGACACCGGTCGACCGGGAGACACTCCCGGTCGAACTGGTCGACGAGCGGGGCCGCCCGATCGGGTCCTGCTCGGTCGTGACGGCGCACACCGCTCCGGGGCAGTTGCACCGGGCGTTCTCGGTGCTGCTGTTCGACGCCACCGGGCGGGTGCTGCTCCAGCAGCGCGCCGCGGTCAAGACCAGGTTCCCGCTGCGGTGGTCCAACGCCTGCTGCGGGCATCCGGAACCCGGGGAGCCGGTGCCGGCCGCCGCGGCACGGCGGCTCGGTGAGGAACTGGGCGTGCGCACCGGGCTGACCGAGGTCGGCATCTACCGGTACGACGCGGTCGATCCGGCCACCGGCCGGATCGAGCGGGAGTGGGACCACGTCGTCGTCGGCCGCTACGCCGACCCGCCGCCGCAACCGGATCCGGCCGAGATCGCCGACTGGGCCTGGATCGAACCGGAACAACTCACCGCGGCCCTCGCGGTGGATCCGGAGAAGTACACGCCGTGGCTGGCGGGCGTGCTCGGGGTCGCGCTCACCGCGGACCTGGCCGTACCGCAACGGGTCCGCTCCGGCGACTGATCTACGCAGGGACGAGTGTGCCACGGACCCGGTTCGGGTCCGTGGCACACTCGTCTCGCATGGGCTCGCAGGGCTTCCGCGGGCACCGGTCCCGGATCCGGTTCCGGCGCAACGCCTAGACGGTGGCCGGCAGGGTCACGAACCGCGGCGCGAGTGCCCGGTACACCACCAGCCCGACGCCGCAGCCGATGAACCAGCTGTACTGGGCCGCGGTGTACATGCCGGTCAGATCCTTGAACAGCACCGGGAACACCGCGAAGAGCGCCGCGACCACGGTGGCGATGACCGCCGCCGGATTGTAACCCTTGCGGTACCAGTAACTTCCGCTCTCCGACATGGTGAACAGCTGGTCGACCACGATGTGCTGCTTGCGGACCAGGTAGTAGTCGCTGATCAGCACCCCGAACAGCGGGCCGATGAAGGCGCCGAGCACCTCCAGGGTGTAGTGGATCACGTCCGGGTTGTTGTACAGGTTCCAGGGCGTGATCACCACCGAACCGGCCGCCGCGATCATGCCGCCCATCCGCCAGCTGATCTTCTGCGGGTTGACGTTGGAGAAGTCGAACGCCGGCGAGATGAAGTTGGCCACGATGTTGATGCCGATGGTGGCGATGGTGAAGGTCAAGGCGCCCAGCACGATCGCGAAGGTGGAGTCGATGCGCGCCACCGTCTCCACCGGATCGGTGATCAGCTCGCCGTACACCGGGATCGTCAGCGACGCGGTCATCACGACGATGATCGAGAAGGCCAGGAAGTTGATCGGCAGCCCGAGCAGGTTGCCACGCCGCACCGCCGCCATCGACTTCGAATACCGGGAGAAGTCACCGAAATTCAGCATCGGGCCGCAGAAGTACGACACCACCAGCGCGATGGCGCCGAGGATCACCGGAACCGCGTGCAGGCCATGATATTTCACCGTGCCGAGGCTGAGGTTGATCGAATCCCAGCCGGCCTTGTAGATCAGGTACCCGCAGAGCAGGAACATCACCAGATAGACAGCGGGACCGCAGAAGTCGACGAACTTGCGGATGGACTCCATGCCGCGCCAGAACACGCACGCCTGCACCACCCACAGCAGCAGGTACGCGCCCCAGCCCAGCAGCGACAGCCCGAGGAAGCCGTAGTCGCCCACCTTCGCGTACGGCGCCAGCCCCGGCCACAGCTTGATCGCGACCACGACCAGCGCCGCCGACGCCAGATAGGTCTGGATGCCGTACCAGGCGACGGCCATCAGCCCGCGGATGATGGCCGGGATGTTGGCGCCGAGCACGCCGAAGACGCTGCGGCACACCACCGGATACGGCACCCCGGCCCGCTGGCTGGGCGCGGCCACCAGATTGCACAGCCCGTAGACGATGGTGATACCGATCAGCAGCGCCAGCAACACCTGCCAGCTGGCCAGGCCGAGCGCGAACAGGCTGCCGGCGGTGACGTAGCCGCCGACGCTGTGCACGTCCGACATCCAGAATGCGAAGATGTTGTACGTGCCCCAGGTCTGTTTGGGCAGCGGCGCCAGATCCTCGTTGGTCAGGCGGGGGTCGTAGCCCTCCGGCACGCCGGGGACCGGAACACCGGTGGTCGCCGTCACGCTGGGGTTGATGGTCTCGGTCATGGTGCATCCGATCCGAAGTCGAAACTGACTCACCGACCGTAGAAGCGCACCATTGCCCGCCCGTTGCTCCACCATTTCCCGGTCATTGCGCGAAAGATATATCGTCCGGTGGCGGCGCCAGTTCGGCCGGGGCGGGCTCGGCCAGCACGGACTCCAGCCGCTGGTGGTGGCGCTGCGCGATCGCGATCAGCCGCGGGGTGTCGCGGTTGAGGAATGCGTCGAGCATGAGCGCGTGATCGGTGTGCAACCGCATCCGATCCGGCTGCCCGACCTGCGCCATCGGCTGCACCGGCTCGGTGACGTTCCAGGCCGCCTCCAGCATGTGCAACAGCCGGAACAGCTGTGACGGCTGGGTCAGCGCCAGATGGAATCGCCGCGATTGCCGGTGGTATGCCACGGGGTCGTCGTCGCGCATCGTCTGTTCCAGCGCCTCGAAGGTCTGGGCGAGGGTGGCACGCTCGGCCGGGGTGGCGCGGGCGACGGCCGCGCTCAGCGCGGCCTCCTCCAGCGCCTGCCGGACGATGTACATCTCCCGTAATTCCTCCGGATGCAGGTGCGCCACAACATATCCCAGCTCCTCGTCGTGCCGGACGAGGCCGGCGCCGAGCAGGGTCTTCAGTGCTTCGCGCACCGGAATGTGGCTGACCCCGAACAGTTCCGCCACTTCGCGCAGCGGTATCACGGTGCCGGGCGGAACGGCACCGTCGAGTATCAGGCGGCGGAGTTCACCGAGGATTATCTGAGGACGCCCCGGCTCGTCCACCACCAGTCTCGCAAGCAACGCCGAACGTCGTCGTGGAGGCATGGGACCGACGCTACGGGCCGCATGTTTGCGGCAGCCTTCCACGATGTGACGATCAGGCAACGTGGATCGCACTTGCTATGAGATTGCTACCGGCCGAAGCAGTCACATTCGGCCACGGTCTGGCAGCATGACGCCCATGACGCTGATCGAGTGGGAGGATGTGGCGGCGGCCGCCGATTTGCTCGAGCCGGTGATCCGCCGCACCCCGATGGTCGCGTCCCGGGTGTTGTCCGAGCGCATCGGGCATCAGGTCCTGCTGAAATGCGAGAACCTGCAACGCACGGGATCGTTCAAGCCGCGCGGGGCCTACAACCGGATCGCGAATCTGCCCGCGGCCGAACGCGCGGCGGGTGTGGTCGCCGCCAGCGCCGGCAACCACGCGCAGGGCGTCGCTTGGGCGGCGACCACGCTCGGCATCGCCTCGACGGTGTTCATGCCCATCGGCGCCTCGCTGCCGAAACTGGCCGCCACCCGCGCCTACGGCGCCACCGTGCATCAGGTCGGCGACACCGTGGATCAGGCGCTGGCCGCGGCGCGGGAATTCGCGGACCGCACCGGCGCCACCATGATCCATCCCTTCGACCACCTCGACGTCGTCGCCGGGCAGGCGACGGTGGGCCTGGAACTGATCGAGCAGATGCCGGACGTGCGCACGGTGCTGGTCCCGCTCGGCGGCGGCGGGCTGCTGGCGGGTATCGCCACGGCACTGCATCATCGCGCGCCGCACGTGCGGGTGATCGGCGTGCAGGCGGAGGCCGCGGCGGCCTGGCCGGATTCGCTGGATGTGGGCAAACCTGTTCCGCTGCAATGGATGTCGACCATGGCCGACGGTATCGCGGTCGGCCTGCCGGGCGCGATTCCGTTCGAGCACGTCGCGAAGTACGCCGCCGACGTGGTCACCGTCGACGAGGACGCGCTGTCCGGCGCGCTGCTGCTGTGCATGGAACGGGCCAAGCTGGTCGTCGAACCCGCCGGTGCGGCCGGGGTGGCCGCGCTGCTCGCCCACGGCTGCGAAGGGCTGGGCATCACCGGGCCGGTGTGCGCGATCGTCTCCGGCGGCAATGTGGATCCGCTGCTGCTGACCCGGATGATCGGCCACGGGCTCGCCGCGGGCGGCCGCTACCTCGCCATGCGCATCACCATCCCCGATCGGCCCGGCAGTCTGGGGCGGATGCTGGCCGAGATCGGCCGGGTCGGGGCGAGCGTGTTCGAGATCGCGCACTCCCGCACCGGCGCCTGGCTGGCCATCGACGAGGCCGAGGTGGCCATCACGGTCGAGACCCGCGGCCGCACCCACCGCGACGAAGTCCTTCAGGCCCTGCGCGATTCGGGTTACACCGTCCGCGTGCAGGACTGAGTGTGCGGGCTGCGGAATCGAGCCGCGTCCGGGCTGCGGGCGCCACGAGCGCGGGCCGATTCGGACCGTGCAAACCGGACTGAACAGTCGAGGCTACCGTTCGGCATCGATCAGAGCTATCGTTGGGCAACAGGTCGGGGCCAGCCATGGCCCACCCGTGGAACGATGAGCAACTGATGGCCGAATCGAACGAGGCCGCGACGCAGCGGGGTATGTCCACCGGAGTCGCCGCAGAGCTGGTGGCGGCGGGTTTCGACGCTCCGGAGGAGATCGGGCGGGGCGGTTTCGGCGTCGTGTACCGATGCCGGGAGCCCGCGCTGGAACGCGTGGTGGCCGTCAAACTACTCACCTCGGAGGTCGGCGGCGACGAGCGCGTCCGATTCGTCCGGGAGCAGCAGGCGCTGGGCCGGTTGTCCGGCCATCCGCACATCGTGCAGATCCTGCACATCGACATCACCGCCACCGGCCGGCCCTATCTGGTGATGCCCTTCTACGCCCGCGGCTCGCTGGACCGGTTGCTGCGGGTGAGCGGGCCGTTGCGCTGGCCCGACGCGGTGTCGCTGGGTGTGAAGACGGCCGGCGCGCTGGCCGCCGCGCACGCCCGCGGCATCGTGCATCGCGACGTCAAGCCCGGCAACATCCTGCTCACCGACTACGGCGAGCCGCAGCTGTCGGACTTCGGGATCGCCCGCTTCGGCGACGACATCACCGCCACGAGCGCCCTCGTGCACGGCACCCCCGGTTTCACCGCGCCCGAGGTGCTGCGCGGCGCGACACCGACCCCGGCCGCGGACGTCTACGGCCTGGCAGCCACACTGTTCTGCCTGCTCAGCGGGCATTCCCCGGCCTGGCGCCAGGGCAGCGGGCCGCTGCGCGACATCCCGGCCGCCGAGGTGGCCCGCCGGGTCGCGGCGGCACCGCCGAATCTGCGCGAACACGATGTCCCCGAGGTGGTCTGTGCGGCGCTGGAGAGCGCCCTGGCCACCGATCCCCGCGACCGGCCGGGCACGGCGAGCGAATTCGGTGAGCGATTGCGCGCGGCGCAGCGCGATACCGGACAGCCGGTCGACGTGATGGCCGTCCCCCGCGACAGCGGGCTCACCGCGGCGGTCTCGCCGCAGGTCGCCACCCCACTGACCCCACTGACCCCGCCGACCCCGCCGTTCGCGGCGACCAAGTTCCGCCCGCCCGCCGTGACCCGCACCCTGATCGACCGGCCCCGGCTGCTGGAGGTGCTGCGCCACGGTGAGCGGCGGCGGCTGGTCGTCATCCACGGCCCGGCCGGATTCGGCAAGACGACGCTGGCGGCGCAGTGGGCCCGGCGGCTGCGCGACGAGGGCGTGCCGGTCACCTGGCTGACCGCCGATCCCGACGACGACAACGTGGTCTGGTTCCTCACCCATCTGGTCGAGGCGATCCGCCGGGTGCGCCCGGAGCTGGCCCGGGAACTGGGCGCCCTGTTGCAGGAACGATCCAGCGACGCCACCCGATCGGTGCTGTCGGCGCTGATCGACGAGATCCACGACAGCCGCCAGCCGGTCGTGCTGGTCATCGACGACTGGCACCGGGTGTCCGGCGCCGGGACCCGGGCGGCGATGACCTATCTGCTGGAGAACGGCTGCCATCATCTGCGCATCGTGATCGTCGGCCGGGACCGGTCCGGACTGCCGCTCAGCAAACTCATGGTGAACGATGAACTGGTCGAGATCGACACCACCGCGCTGCGTTTCGACGCCGACGAGACCGGCGATTTCCTGATCGGCGCGAGCGGCCTGGCGCTGAACGCGGACGAGGTCGGCAAGGTGCGGCGGTCCACCGAGGGCTGGCCCGCGGGACTGCGGCTGGCCCAGCTGTCGCTGTCCGGGCGCGACGACCCGGCCGAATTCATCGACAATCTCAGCGGCCGCCATCACGCCATCGGCGAATATCTCACCGAGAACGTGCTGGCGTCACTGGATCCGCAACTGCTCGACTTCCTGATGGCCACCACGATCACCATCCGGATCTCCGCCGGGCTGGCCACCGCTCTGTCCGGGCGCGCCGACAGCCGGGAGGTGCTGGAACAGATCGCCGACCGGAACCTGTTCCTGCAACGCCAGGACGACAACGACGAATGGTTCCGCTATCACCGGCTGTTCGCCGACCACCTGCAACGCCGGCTCGGCTACCTGGACCCCGATCGGGTGCAGATCCTGCACGCGCGGGCCTCGGCCTGGTTCGCCGAGCACGATCTGCTCACCGAGGCCGTCGATCACGCACTGGCCGCCGCCGACCCGCAACGCGCGGTCGATCTGGTGGAATCCCATGCGCTGCCGCTGGTCCAGGCATCACAGATGGCCACCTTCCTCGGCCTGATGGCGAAGCTGCCCAGCCCGCTGACCGACGACCGACCGCGCCTGCAACTGTGTGTCGCCTGGGCCAACGCCGGGCTGGGCCGGAGCACGAAAGTGCGTGCCGCGCTGAGCAGTGCCCGGACGGCACTGACCGTGAACCCGCTGACCGCCGCCGAGGACATCCGCTTCCGGGTCGAGGCCGATCTGGTCTCGGGTCTGGAGAGCTATCTCGCCGATCGGTACGAACCGGTATCCGAGTTCGTGACCACGCACATCGACAGCCTCGCCGACTCGATGCTGGCCCAGTCCGCCGCCGATCTTCTTGCGATCGAGGCGTTCAATCACTTCGACGCGGCCAGCATGGAAACCTGGTATCGCGCGGCGCTGCGATATGCCCGTGACGTGTCCCCGGCCGCGACCATCCACACCCATTGCATCGCGGGCCTGGCAGCGGCGGAGCGACTCGACACCGATGCCGCCGACCGGCACTATGCCGCGGCCTACAACGCGGACGGAATGGTCCCGGGCACGGACCTGGCGGCGCGGGCCCTGATCCTGGCCGATGCCCTGCTCGGCGCTCTGCGCTATCGCCAGGGCCGGCTCGCCGAGGCGGACACCCTGCTGTCCCGCGCCGCGGGCGCGCACCGGCAGCCCGGCACCGGCGACTTCCTGCTGGACGCCTATTGCACCGGCGCCCGGCTGGCGGCCCTGCTCGGCGACACCGAGCGCGCGCTGCGGATGCTGACCGCCGCCGACCGGTTCGCCGCCGAACTCGCGATGCCCCGGCTGACCGCGCGCGTGATCAACGAGCGCATCCGCCTGCGGCTTTCGATCCCCGACGACGTGCGGGCCCGGCTGCGGCAGCTGCCGCCGTATGAGCGGCAGGACACCCGGGTGCTGTGCGCGACCGGCGAACTGGAGCAGGATTCGGCGATCCGGCTGGCGCTGGCGCAGGGATCTCCGGAGGCCGTCGCGGCCGCGTGCGAGCGCGCGGGGCGGCTGGCCCGGGAGATCGACCCCCGCCGCGTCCAGGCGCAGGCCGAGGCACAACTGCTGTACGCCTGCTGCCTGTGGGCCGCCGGCCGCGCGGACGACGCCCGCGCGGCGGCGCTACCCGCGATCACCCTGTGCACCGAGCGCGGAGTGCCCCGGCTGATCGAGGACACCGGGCCGGTGATCGCCGAGATCGTCGCCGTCACAGTGCCGAATCCGGCTGCCGGGCACTGAGAGTCACGCTGCACTGCCGGAATTCGGTGCGCACTCCGGCATTCGGCGCGCGGCCTGAAACTCGGCGCGCCGCCCGGAATTCAGTGTGCCGCCCGGAATTCGGTGCGCCGTCTGAAACTCGGCGCGCGCCGCCCGGAATTCGGTGCACGCCTATGGGTTTCAGCGTGCGGCTCGGAAGTCAGTGCGCGCCACCGAGTTCCAGCGCCAGCACGCCGAGGATCAGCAAGCCGATGCCGCCGATCTGCATGGGCGCGAGCCGCTCCCCGAGGAACAGGGTGCCGATGACCGCCACGGCCACCACACCGACGGCCGACCACACCCCGTAGGCGACCCCCACCGCCATGCCCCGCTTCAGCGCCTGCGACAGGAACAGGAATGCGGCCACATAGCCGATCACGACTACCACCGAGGGGACCGGTTTGGTGAATCCCTCGGACAGCTTCAGCGACACGGTCGCCGACACCTCGGACACGATGGCCAGCAGCAGGAGCACGTACGTCATGTCCGCACCCTAACCATCGAACTCCCAGGGCGGGCCAGGCGTCATGGCGGTCCGGCCCGTACGGTGGAGGACATGGCCATCCGGCACATCGTCACCATCCGCGTCGCGAGCGGTCGTGCCGCCGAATTCACCGCGGCCTTCGACGCGCTGCGGGCGGTCACGCTGCCCGAACCGGGGTGCGAGCAGTACGAACTGTTCCAGAGCCACAGTGATCCCGACATCCTGGTGATCCTGGAACGCTGGACCGACCGCGAACTGCTGCACCGGCACATGACCGGCGAGCGCGACGGGAATGCCGCGCTCGTCGACGCGCTGGTCCGGCTGTGGGCACCGGGCACCACCCCGCAGGTGGAACAGTTCGAGGACTGAGCCCGCCGGTCAGCGCAACCGGGCGCGGGCCTCGGTGGCGCTCTGCCGGACCTCGTCGAGCTGCTTCGCGACCTGGATACCGGAGGTGCCGCCGCGGGCGTTGCGGGAGGCGATCGACCCCTGCACGGTGAGGACGTCGCGCACCTCGGCGGACAGGGCCGGGTCGACGGCGGCGAATTCGCCGTCGGTCAGTTCGTCCAGGCCGACGCCGCGAGATTCGGCCAGCCGGACGCAGGCGCCCGCCGCCTCGTGCGCGTCACGGAACGGAACACCTTGGCGGACCAGCCATTCCGCGATGTCGGTGGCGAGTGTGTAACCGGCGGGCGCCAATTCGGCCATCCGGGCGGGGTGGAAGGTCAGCGTGGCGACCAGGCCCGCCAGCGCGGGCAGCAGCAGTTCCAGCTGGGCCACCGAGTCGAAGACCGGCTCCTTGTCCTCCTGAAGATCGCGATTGTAGGCCAGCGGCTGGGCCTTCAGCGTCGCCAGCAGGCCGGTGAGATTGCCGATCAGGCGGCCGGACTTGCCGCGGGTCAGCTCGGCGACGTCGGGATTCTTCTTCTGCGGCATGATCGAGGAGCCGGTGGACCAGGCGTCGGCCAGCGTGACGTAGCCGAATTCCGGTGTGCTCCAGATGATCACCTCCTCCGCCAGCCGGGACAGGTCCACGGCGATCATGGCGAACACGAACGCCGCTTCGGCGGCGAAGTCACGGGCGGAGGTGGCATCGATCGAATTGGCCGCGGCGGCATCGAAACCCAGGTCGGCGGCGATCGCCTCCGGGTCCAGGCCGAGCGAGGATCCGGCCAGCGCGCCGCTGCCGTAGGGCGAGATCGCCGCGCGTTTGTCGAAGTCGCGCAACCGATCCAGATCGCGCAGCAGCGGATGGGCGTGGGCCAGCAGCTGATGGGCCAGCAGCACCGGCTGCGCGGACTGCAAGTGGGTCTTGCCGGCCATCACCACGTCGGGGTGAGCGGCGGCCTGGGCCACCAGGGCATCGACGACGTCCAGCACACCGGCGCCGACACGGCGGGCGGCGTCGCGCAGCCACATCCGGAACAGCGTCGCCACCTGGTCGTTGCGCGAACGGCCCGCCCGCAACCGGCCGCCGAGTTCGGGGCCGACCCGGTCGATCAGGCCGCGTTCCAGGGCGCCGTGCACGTCCTCGTCGGAGTCGGCGGCGACGAAGGCGCCCGAGGCCACGTCCGCGGCCAGGGCGTCCAGGCCCGCCCGCATGCCCGCCAGCTCGGCCTCGGACAGCAGTCCGGCCTTGTGCAGAATCCTGGCGTGGGCCTTGGAGGCGCGAATGTCGTAGGGCGCCAACGCCCAGTCGAAATGGGTCGACTTGCTCAGCGCCGCCATCGCCGCCGCCGGGCCGGAGGCGAATCGGCCGCCCCACAGCGCGCCCTCGTTGGTGCTGCCACCCTGGCTCATCGGTGTGTCGTCTCTCCTCACCCGCGGATCGCGGTCAGCAGTGTGTGTCGATAGGTCTCGTCCGCCGGGGTCGGGCGGCCGTGCGCGGTCAGTACCTCGGCCAATCCGGTGGACGACACCGTCCAGCCGTGCCCGGCGAACCACTCGACCGGGTCGCTGCGGCCCTCCTCGGCGTACCAGAGGCTGTCCACGTCGAGCTGGATGCCGACCTCGGCCAGCAATGCCGCGCGGCCCGCGCGCTCGCTCTCCGGCAGTCGCGGCAGGCCCTGCCCGGTGCTGGTGGCGAGCCGGCTGCCGGGCGCGCTGAGCGCCTCGATATTCTCGAACAGGCGATCCAGGGCGTCGGCGGGCAGGTACCGCAACAACCCCTCGGCCAGCCACGCGGTCGGCACGGTGGGATCGAAACCGTTGTCCCGCAGGGCCTGTGGCCAATCGTGGCGGAGGTCGACGGCGACCTCGTGGCGGTCGGCGGCCGGTTGCACCCCGGCCAGCGCCTCGGCCTTGAACGCCAGCACCTTCGGCTGATCGAGTTCGAAAAGCACGGTCCCGGAAGGCCATTCGAGCCGATAGGCCCGTGCGTCCAGCCCGGCGGCCAGGATCACCACCTGCCGCAGGCCGGCGGCCGACGCGGCGGCGAAGTACTCGTCGAAGTAGACGGTGCGGCCGACCAGGAAGCCGCCGTTGCCCACGCCGGGCCGGCCGAGTTCCTGCCGGCGCCGGGCGAAGTCGCCGTCGAGCATCCGGGCCCAGCCGTCGTTGCCGGTGGCCCGCACCAGCCGCTCCGCGTACGGGTCACGGAACAGGGCATCGTCACGGCGGGTCTCGGCGGCACGCATCGCCGCCACCCCGAGCGCGGTGGCACCGACACTCTCGGTGATCTCCCAGCTGTCGTCGTCGCTTCGCACCACGCCTCCTGTCGACCCTGCCGTTACATGAGCCACCACGCCGCAGCACCCGGGCCGGGATGGCCATCGCCTGCTCGACGGTACGCCCGCGCCCTCGACCCGGCACCCGGCAGGCCGTCGGGCACCCGACCGAGCCGTCGCACCACGAGCATCCGGCGGGAAGCCCCCGGCGGGCAACCTTGCGGCCGACCGACCCGGTGGATGGCCGCCCCGGCGCGACCATCCAACTCGGCGCCTGTCGAACCGGTTCGGCGGCCCGGCCGCCTCGGCGGCGGCGTTCCGTCCGGGACCGACCTACTTCTTGTTCAGGTCCCGGCGGGCGGCGACCTTGGAGGACAGGCCGTGGATCTGCACGAAGCCCTTGGCCAGGGACTGGTCGAAGGTGTCGCCCTCGTCGTAGGTGGCCAGGTTGAAGTCGTACAGCGACTGCTCGCTGCGGCGGCCGTTGACCACCGCGTTGCCGCCGTGCAGCACCATGCGGATATCGCCGGAGACGTGCTCCTGGGTGTCGCGGACGAAGGCGTCCAGTGCCCGCTTCAGCGGCGAGTACCAGAGGCCGTCGTAGGCCAGCTCGCCCCAGCGCTGCTCGACCTGCCGCTTGTAGCGGCCGAGTTCGCGTTCCAGGGTGACGTTCTCCAGCGCCTGATGCGCGGTGATCAGGGTGATCGCGCCGGGCGCCTCGTAGATCTCGCGGCTCTTGATGCCGACGAGCCGGTCCTCGACCATGTCGAGGCGGCCCACGCCCTGACGGCCCGCGCGGCGGTTCAGCTCGACGATGGCCTCCAGCACGCTGACCGGGCGGCCGTCGATCGCGACCGGCACACCCTTGTCGAAGGTGACGATCAGCTCGTCGGGCGCCTCGAAGTTGACGGTGGGGTCGACGGTGTAGTCGTAGACGTCCTTGGTGGGCGCGTTCCACAGGTCCTCGAGGAACCCGGTCTCGACCGCGCGGCCCCACACGTTCTGGTCGATGGAGAACGGCGACTTCTTGCTGACGTTGATCGGGATGCTGTTCTCCTCGGCGAAGGCGATGGCCTTCTCCCGGGTCCAGGCATAGTCGCGGACGGGGGCGATGACGTGCAGATCGGGAGCCAGCGCGCCGATGCCGACCTCGAAGCGGACCTGGTCGTTGCCCTTGCCGGTGCAGCCGTGCGCGACGGTGCCGGCGCCGTGGAACTTGGCGGCCTCGACCAGGTGCTTGACGATCAGCGGGCGGCTGATGGCCGACACCAGCGGGTACTGACCCTGGTAGAGCGCATTGGCCTGGATGGTGGGCAGGCAGTAGTCGTCGGCGAACTCGTCGCGCGCGTCGACCACGACGGCCTCGACCGCACCGCAGTCGAGCGCGCGCTGACGCACGACGTTCATGTCCTCGCCGCCCTGGCCCAGGTCGATGGCGACCGCGACGACCTCGGCCCCGGTCTCCTTGCCGATCCAGCTGATGGCGACGGAGGTGTCCAACCCGCCGGAGTAGGCGAGTACGACGCGATCGGCCATGTTCATGCGCTCCTCAAGGTTTTGTACGAATGGGCAGCCCGCACCACTTACAAATGATTATGCACGACCATGCAAGCCCATTCACACCCGGGGTCGGAACCGTACTCAGCCGTCCACGGCCTTGGGCGCGGCCGGATCGACGCAATAGGTACCGGGCCCGACGCAGGGCGTCAGGATCGTCGTGAAGTACTGGAACGCCGACCACAACAGGATCGGACCGGCCACCAGCGCGGCGCCGCCGATGGTGCCGACCGCGCCGATCAGCGCGGTTCCGGCGATACAGCCGATGACCGCGCCGGGCACCAGTCCGGTCAGCAGGGTGGTGACCGCGGCGGTGACCGAGCCCACGACCGCGCCCGCCAGGCAGCCGAGGCCGCCGCCGACGATCGCCCCGACCACCGCGCCGACAACCCCCGCGATGGTGGCCCGCTGCGAGAACGCGGACAGTTCCTGCTGGTCACGCGGGGTGAAGGATTCGACGGTCCGGGCCCGGGCCACATTCCCGGCGGTGAGCGGATGTTCGACGGCGACCCCCGCGTCCGTCGCCGGGGTGAGCCGCACGGTGTGGCCGTCGATCCGCACCCCGATCGGGAAGGAGCGGTCGTCGCGGCGATAGCGCAGCGGCAGCGAATCGACCACCGTGCCGCCGTCGCGTACCAGCAGGCTGTCCGCGGTCGCGTCGAAGGCGCCCTCGGCGGCGGTCAGGACCACCGAGTCATCGTCGCGTTCGACGACGTATCCGCGGCCGTCGATCGTGACGGGCTGCCCCTCGTCGAGCAATTGCTGTAGCGGTGCCGGATCCGCGGCGGCGAGCCCGGCGGCCAGCGTGATGGTGGTCACGGCGATCGCGAGTGAGACACCCGGTTTCATGGTCTGCGCACCTTCCCCTCGGTCCGGCGCCGCGGAAGACCGTGCTGCTGAAGCACTTCCGCCAGGCCGGGGCAAATGTTCGGCACGAGCGCAGCCAAGAGTAGGGCCGGGCACCGCGGGTGCGGATCGGATTCGCCGAACAAATCCGATCCGCACCGATTACCGAAAAATTGCCCTACAGTGGAGGATTGGATTCACCACGGGCCCGGATCGGGTGCGGCACGGCAAATCGGGCGTGCCGCCGGAATTCCGGTGACACGCCCGATCGGAGGGGCCGGTTACTTCGCGTCGGCCGGCTTCGGCGCGGCCGGGGCGGCCGGGTCGACGCAGTAGGCGCCCGGGCCGGTGCACGGCGCGGTGATGGTGGTGAAGTACTGGTAAGCCGACCACAGCACGATCGGGCCGGCGACCAGGGCCGCACCCGCGAGGGTGCCGACCGCGCCGATGGCCGCGGCGCCGGCGATGCAGCCGACCACGCCACCGGGCAGCACGCCGGCGAGCAGCGTGGTGATGGCGGTGGACACCGAGCCGACGATGGCTCCGGCGACACAGCCGAGGCCGGCGCCGACGATCGCGCCGATCACCGCGCCGGTGACGTTGGCGATGGTGGCACGCGAGGAGAACGCCGACAGTTCCTGCTGGTCACGCGGGGTGAAGGACTCGGTGACATGCTGCGCCTGGGCGATGTCCTGCGCGGTGATCGGGTGCTCGACCGGGCTGCCGCCGGTGGTGGCCGGGGTCAGCCGCACGGTGTCGCCGTCGACCTGCGCGTCGATCGGGAACGACTGGTTGTCCTTGCGGTAGGACAGCGGCAGCGAGTCGACGACGGCGCCGGCGGCGTCGTCCACGAGCAGGCTGCCGTCGACGGCCTGGAAGCTGCCGTTACCGGACTTCAGGACGACGGTGTCACCGTCGCGGTCGACGGTGTACTGCACACCGTTCACATCGACGTCCTGGGTGCCGGTGACGATGGGCTGCGCGAGTTGCTGCGCGGGCGCCGGATCGGCATTCGAGATGCCACCTGCAATGGTCACCGCGCTGACGACGAGCGCGAGCGAGACCGTGAACTTCCTCATCTACTGTCTTTCCGTTCCGGGTTCGCAGGCCGCATCACGCCGTCTCCGACGTCTATACGACTACGAAAAATCAATGCGCCGGAAGCCGATTGCACGGGCTCCCGACTGGGCTGTTGCCACCCATCGGTAGAGCTCGGCCCTGTGCGGGCGCGAGCCGGGCGGATGAACTCCCACGGATTCGAGAATGTCGGTCCCGCGAGGGCAGGTTCCGATCTTCGCGCATCCGGAGGCGTTGGCAACAATGTGCTCAGCCAAAGTAACCAACAGATTGCCAGCTCGCAACGATTATCCGCACGTAAATCTTAACTTTCTACTTTTTGAATTCATCCCATGTTATTCGAACCGACGGCCGGATGAGGTGTGCGGACACCGCCGCCGGAGAAAATACGAACGGTCATCGGAGCGGTACTGATCGGACAATTGCCCCAAAGTCGCTGATATTCAACGCATTCGCGTCGAGCGGCCGCCGCGGATATGTCACGCTGGGACGACCATCCCTCCGCATGTAGAAGGACGTGGCGAATGTTGTCGACGTTTGCGGGTATCTTCAGCACCATCGGTTCGGACGTACTGTCCCTGGGGCAATCGATCTTCACGCTCATCGGCGATCTCGCCAACTCCGGCGGCTACGGCTACGGCGGATACGGCGGCAGCTATCCGCCCGGCCAGTATCCGCTGGCGTGACCGATCCTTTCCTGGCGTGCCCGGCCCGTAGCGCGGGCCGGGCACGTCACACCACTGCGGCGCAATCGGATTCGAGCGCCGGAACGAGTGCGTCCAGCACCACCACCGGATTCGGCAGCCGTAACCGGCCCGGACGCGGTTCCCGGGCCCAGCGCCAGCCGAATCCGGTGTCGGACATCGGCAGCAGCACCGAGCGGCCGTCCGGATGCACGGTCACCGCGTGGTTGCCGAATCGGTCGGCGGTCGCGGCGGATGCCGGGTGGTCGTCGTCGCCGGGCCGAGCGGCCGGATCCGGCCGCACCCCGGCGACCAGGAAGGTCCAGATCATGCCCCGGGGGTCGGTCACCACCGGGCCGGACTGATTGCTGAGCAGATGCAGAACGCGGGCACCCAGCTCGGCCGGCATGCCGATCGCACCGATCGTGCCCCCGCACACCACCGCCGGCCGACCCGCGACCAGCCGCACCGGTAAACCGAAACGCATACGCAACAGGTATGTGACATCATGTGGTGTACAACAGGATTCGAACATCGACACTCCCTTCCGAGGATCCGGTGGCGCAGATTCGCCCCATCTGATCAGGGATCGATTTCCGATCTGTTGCTCTCCTGTTGCGGCAACATTGCCTGGGATTGCCGGTCGATTGCCGATCGGCCACAGCGGGACGATCGGCTCAGTACCGCAGTTCCGCGAGGGCGTGGTGGAGATAGCGGGCCAGATCCCACACATCGGGCACGCTGTCGGCACAGGCGACGATGCCGACATCCAGATGGCCGTCGTAGGAGATCGCCGTGATGTTCAGGCCGCCGGACAGATCCGTCAGCACCGAGATGGGATAGCTGGCCAGCACCGGAATTCCGCCCGCGTACAACGGCAGTTGCGGGCCCGGCACATTGGAGATGATCAGATTCGCCAGCGGCAGCGCGGGCGCGGCGACCCGCAACAGTGCCCGGGTGGCGGCGCCGTGCGCGATCGAGGGCAGTAGCCCGGCGGCCTGATGCAGCACCGTCGGCGTCCCGGCCCGGAACTTCTGCTTCGCCTCCAGCAGGTTGGCGTGCAGCAACTTCAGCCGATGCTGCGGATCCGGTTCGCCGATCGGCAACTCGCACAACATCACCGAGAACTGATTGCCCGCCGTGCCGAGTTGTTCGGTGGTGCGCACCGACACCGGCACGGCGGCCAGCAGCGGTGTGCCGGTGTCCACGTCGTGGTCGGCGAGCCAGCGCCGCAGCGCCGAGGTGCACAACGCCATCACCACGTCGTTGATCGTGCCGTCGACGCTGCGCTTGATCTCCTTCAGCGGCGCCAGCGGCAGCGAGGTGTAGGCGACGCTGCGGCGCGCGGTGTTGGTGGCGTTGAACGGCACCTCCGGATGCTTCTTGCGCAGATCCGCCAGCGCGCGCCACAGCGTGGGCGCCACCCGGGCCGGGGTCCGCACCCGCTCGGTCTGCCGGCCGACCACGGTGCCGACGCTGCGCGCGATCATCTCCACCGCGCCCGGCGTGTGGTGCAGCCGTACGCCCTCGGCGGGCACGTGCAACTCGCGATACTCCGGCGAGATGTCGAAGATCGCCGCCAGCACCTCCGCCGCCGAGACCCCGTCGATCACGGCGTGGTGCACCTTGGCGTACAGCGCCTGCCGGCCGCCGGGCAGGCCGGACACCAGCGCACATTCCCACAGCGGCCGGCCGCGATCCAGCGGCGCCTCGTGCAGCCGGGCGATCAGTTCGCCGAGTTCCTCGTCCCCGTCCTCATCGGCGGACTGCAACCGGACCTCGCGCACATGGCAGGCGAGATCGACGGTGGCGCAATCCTCCCAGTAGGGCCGGTCGACGCCGAACGGCACGGTCCGC
This sequence comes from Nocardia sp. alder85J, assembly GCF_020176955.2. Classification (GTDB taxonomy): domain Bacteria; phylum Actinomycetota; class Actinomycetes; order Mycobacteriales; family Mycobacteriaceae; genus Nocardia. The sequence continues at coordinate 610,282 of NZ_JAIUCZ020000004.1, read as the reverse complement.
AGCCGCCAGCGCAGCGCCGGAACCAGATGCAGTCGCGCGGCGAACAACTGCCGCAGCGCGGCCACGGTCAGCGGGGCCGCGGCTGCGGGCGTGTCGAGGACGGCCAGCACCCCGATGTGCAGTGGGGTGGTCGCGATGTCGGCATCGAGCAGTTGATGATCCAGCGAGGTCAGCTGCCGCGGTGCGGCGGTCGTCCGGGCGGCCGTGATCCGGTGTACCGCAGTGGTTTCCGGATCCGCCGCCGAATCCGGGGCCGACTGCCCGCCAGGCGCCTCGCCACCGCGGATGAACCGGAACCCTTGCCACAGTTGATCTTTCACGGCATCGAGCGGATTCGCCGGCAGGCGCGGCAGCTGATCTGTGAGGGGACGATAGGGGGCACGAGGCATCGGTTCTCCCGGGAAGTTCGACGCCTCCCGCCGACCCGGCCGACGACGACTTCCCGCGGGCGGGCTGGACCCCGGCGCCATCGGCGGACGCTCCGGCGGCGGCGTCCACTGACGATTGGCGTGCATCACGGCACGAGCGCGAAACGATCGGCTCCGGCGGCACTGCGCGGACTACGCCGACTCTCGAGGGCCTTGGCTACCAGGGAGTCTACTGGTCGGTCCCCTCTTTTCGCGGTGGTCCGACCGAACAGCTTGTAAAAACTGCGCGACCGAGCAGTCTGCCGGAACTTCTCCTGTTCGAGGGCTACCCGCTCTCCCCGGGCTCAACAAACGATCATGCGGAGGCTCCCGGCGCCGGATCGGCGCCGGCCCGCGCGCACCACTCCATCACCCCGGCCACATGGGCCAACGCTCGCGCGTGGGCCAGCCGTGGATCGCGAGCGGCGATCGCGTCACAGATGCCCCGATGCTCGGCGATGGTGCGGTCGAAGGTGTCCTCGGCGACGATGCCGCGCCAGATCCCCGCCCGCATGGTCGGCGTCGACATCGAATCCAGCAGAGAGGCCAGCACCATGTTCCCGGAGGCGGCCGCGATGGCCGCGTGGAAGGCGAGGTCGGCCGCGACCAGATCGGCGACCCCGGCGCCGGCGGGCCGCACGAGTTCGGACAACCGCCGCACCTGTTCCCCGGTCATCCGCTGGGCCGCCAGCGCGGCGGCCTCCGGTTCCAGGATGCGGCGCACACCGAGGATGTCGAGCACCGAATCCTGCTGATGGAATTCGAGCAGGAAACCCATCGAGTCCAGCAGGGTGCCCGGGGTCAGGCTGGAGACATAGGTGCCGTCGCCCTGCCGCACGTCGAGGATGCGCACCAGCGACAGCGCCCGCACCGCCTCCCGCAGCGAATTGCGGGAAACCCCCAGTTCAGCGGCCAGGTCGGCCTCGCGGGGCAGCCTCGAACCGGGCCGCAGCTCGCCCGTGACGATCATCGCCTTGATCTTCGTAATCGCGTCGTCCGTGACCGACAAATCCCGCTTACCTTTCGAGGACGTGAACACATGCCTGCCGATGACTGTAAACGTCCGGCATGCGGCCCTCTGCCCGGCTCAGTCCCCCGCGCAGGCCCGGCGGCCGGTGGACGGCCAATGTGCGGCAACCCAGTCCGCGATCGAATCCAGCACCGCGGGGGCGATCGGCCGGCGCACCGCGCGCCGATAGTCGCGCATCCCGAGCCGGTCGGGATCCGGCCGCAGCAGGTGGCCGAGGTCGCCGACGACGCGTCCGTCGAACGGGCCGCGGACCAACCGGCCCATCACCTCCACGTCCTCCGGCGGCACCTGCAGGTCGTGCCCGCCGGTGATCGCCAGCACCGGCACGGTGATCCGGCGCAGCGCGGGCGCCGGATCGTAGGCGGCGAACTCGCGCAGCCAGCGGGCGTTCACCCGGACCCCCCGCATCCGCTGCACGTCCGCCCCGGAGCGCCGGATCCGGTCCAGCCGCTTGCGCTGCCCGGCCGGCGAGTCGATGCGGGCCAGCCGCAGTCCCGCGGTCAGCCAGCCGGGCAGGGTGCTCAGCAGCGCGGCCGCCTGCCACTGCAACACCTGCTCGCCGGGCCGGGCGGCGGCGCTGAGCAGTACCGCACCGGCCACCGTCCCGTCGGCGGCCAGTTCGATCGCGTGCATACCGCCCTCGCTGTGCCCGACCACCAGCAGCGGGACGCCGGGCAGCCGATTCGCCAGCCAGTCCACCGCCGCCCGCGCGTCGTCGCGGCGGCGGCCGAATCCGGTGGACAGGTAGTCGCCGGCGCTGGCGCCGACCCCGCGCTTGTCGTAGCGCAGGGTCGAGACACCCAGCGGGGCAAGGGTTTCGGCCAGTATCCGGGTCAGGTCCAAGCGCAGCCAGCGCAGATTCGAGTCGCGGTCCACCCGTCCGGATCCGGGTAACAGCAGCGCGGCCGCGACCGGATCCGCGACGGGTGCGAAGGTACCGGCCAACCGGCAGCCGTCGCTGTCGAACGACACGTTCTCGGAGTTCAGCGCGCCCGCATCCCGTCGCCGGTGTCCCATGGGCATCAGTATCGGGGACCGGCCCCGGCGTTCTCGGTAGCCACGGACCGCACCGCGAGCCGGATCGCCTCAGGCGCCGGCGGTGGTGCGCAGATAGTGGTCGGCGATGTCGTCGCTGGTGGTGAGCCATACGCCGGGATGATTCGCGACGTAGTCCAGCGCCTCGTCCAGGTAACGGTGCCGGAACGGCTGGCCGGTGACGAACGGGTGCAGTGCCAGCGCCATCACCCGGCCGCTGCCGGCGGCGTCCGCGTACAGCTGGTCCAGTTGATCGCGCACCATCGCGACGAAGTCGGGACCGGTCAGCCCCTTGGTGACGAAGACGCCGATGTCGTTGAGCTCCACCGAATACGGCAGGCTCAGCATCCCCGGCACGGTCAGCCGGTAGGGCTGATCGTCGTTGGTCCAGTCCAGGGTGTAGCTCAGTCCGAGTTCGGCGAGCAGTTCGGCGGTGTGGAAGGTTTCGGTGAGGCCGGGGCCCATCCAGCCGCGCGGGCGCACGCCGGTGGCCTTCTCCAGGGTGGTGACGATGTCGCGCAACACGATTCGCTCCTGCTCGGGCGACAGGCCGCTGTGCAGGTGGCTGTTGCTGCTGCCGTGCGCCAGCCAGGCCCAGCCGCGCGCCTTCCCGGCCGCGATGATCTGCGGATACCGTTCGGCCACATCGGAATTCAGGAGGGCACTGGCCCGGATACCGTATTTGTCGAGCAGTTCGAGCTGCCGCCAGATGCCCACCCGGGGCCCGTAGTCGCGCCAGCCGTAGTTCAGCGGGTCCGGGGTCAGCGCGGCGGTGCCCTCGTAGGTCGCGGTGCCGGGCAGATCGGCGTAGAAGTGCTCGATGTTCAGGCCCACGTAGCAGGCGACCCGCTTGCCGCCGGGCCAGTGGATCGGCGCGCGTTCGGTGATGGGGCTGTAGTCGAAGAGGGTGATGTCGGTGCTCACGCCGCTATCCTGGAACCTTCACACAGATGTGAAGGTCAACCGAGAGTACCTGTGAGGTAGGACATATGCGGATCGGCGAACTGGCGGAGCGCACCGGCACCCCGGCCCGGCTGCTGCGGTACTACGAGGAGCAGGGCCTGATCCGGGTCGGGCGCTCCCCCAACGGATATCGCGACTACGACGAGCGCCTCGTCGATCAGATCACGCACATCCGCGGCCTGCTGGAGGCCGGGCTGCCGACCCGGCTGATCAAGCAGATCCTGCCCTGTCTCGACGATCCCGCCGACATCCATTTCGCCGACGCCTCACCGGAGATCATCGAAACCCTGGAGCAGCAGCGCGATCGCCTCACCCAGCGGATCGAACTGCTCACCCGCAATCGCGACGCGATGACCGGCTACCTGGAGTCGCTGCGCAGCTGCACACAGGTCTGATGCCGTTCGCCGAGAACGGAATTCGAGCGTCACTCGACCTTCCAGGTCACCCCGTACGCGGTGAGGAAGTCGAGGAAATCCGCGGGCTCGAACGCCAGGGCCGGAGGCAGCGCGCCGGCCGGTGACCCGCCCGCAGCCAGGCGCAGCGCGCCCTCGACCGCGATCACCGCCGTGAGGCCGTAGGAGTCGGGGCCGGTGACCCAGCCACGCGCCCTGGCGCCGTCGCCGGCGGTGGCCTCCGCCAGCATGAGCCAGCGGCCCGCCGCGCGCAGTTCGGCGTCGACCACCTCCGGGACCGATTCGACGATGTCCGCGGTCAGCCCGGCGAACATCGCGGCGGTCTCGGCACGGATCGCGCTGCGTACCCGGCCCGCGGCCACATGCCGGGGGATGGTGGCGACTCCGGGCAGCGCGAAGCTCTGCACCGGCACCGGATCCGATTCGCTCGGCACGAGAATCGTTGCACCCGAAGTCATCTCGGCCGGATGCCAGTTGCCGTCGGCGTATTCGAGCGGTCCGGTGCCGAGGACGGCCACCATCGACCGGGCGGTGCCTCGCGACGCGCCACCGCCGCTGCGCAGGTCGGCGATCAGCAGATCGGCCACGTCCGGCACGCGAGCGGCGGTCAGGTGGGCGATCAGGTCGCCGGGCCCGCCGTCGTCGGCCAGACCGGGCACCACCGTCACCCCTGCCCGCTCGGCGTCCGGGCCCACATCGCTCAATACCGCGTGCAGATACTGCATTTCGCCCGTGGTGTCGACGTAGTGGCAGCCGGCGGCGAGGGCCGCCCGGATCACCGGTTCACCCCATCGGCTGAACGGCCCCGCGCAGTTGACCACCGCCGCACACCCGTCGAATGCCCGTGCCAGCGCGGGAATGTCGTCGAGGCCCGCCACCCGCACCTCGGCACCACCGGCGACGGCACGCAGCCGGATCTCGTCGCGCCCCACCAGGACCGGCTGCCGCCCACGCCGGATCAGTTCGGCCACCACCAGGCCGCCGGTGAATCCACTGGCGCCGTATACCGCGATCTTCATCAGAGGAACTCCGTAGTCGGATGTCGTGAACCGGCGGTTGCCGGTTCCCGATCCACGCTAGGAATACGCCCGGCCACCAGCGATGTTCGAAGTACCGAGGCCGATGTCCGATCGTCCGGGCCCGGCGCCCGGCGCAACAGGGTGGTGCGATGGATGTTCTCAGCGATGTGGTCGCCGAACTGCGCGTCGGCGCGCCACATGCGTCCCGGACCGAACAGCGCACGCCGTGGGACAACCGGTTCGAGGCGACCGATGCGGTGGGATTCCATATCGTGCTGGGCGGCTCGTCCCGGCTGCTGACCACCGGCGGGCAGCCGGTGCTGCTCGGCCCCCGCGACGTGGTACTGCTGCCACGCGGGGACGCCCACTCGATCGCCGCCGCACCCGGCGCTGCCGCCTCGACCGTATTGCTCTGCGGTGCTTATCGTTTCGATCGTTCCCGGCATCACCCGCTGCTGTCCGAACTCCCGGCCGTCATCCATCTGCCCGCCCGTACCCGGCCACCCGCACCGCTGGACGCCGCCGTCGACCTGCTGGCCCGGGAGATCGAGACCACCCCCGAGTCCGGCGCCGTCGGCCCGCTGCTCGAGGTCCTGCTGCTCTACATACTGCGGACCTGGTACGACGGACAGGAACAGCCCACCGGCTGGGGAGCCGCCCTGCGCGATCCCGACCTCGGCGCGGTGTTGCGAGCCATCCATCGGGACCCGGCCCACCCCTGGACCGTGCGCACCCTCGGCGCTCGCGTGAACATGTCGCGCTCGACCTTCGCGCAGCGCTTCACCGACACCGTCGGCCTGGCCCCACAGACCTACCTCACCCGCTGGCGGATGACCCTGGCGGCCCGCCGCCTCCGCGACACCGGCGACACCCTGCGCGTGGTCGCCGAAAACGTCGGCTACACCTCCGAATACGCCTTCGCCAAGGCGTTCAAGCGTGAATACGGTGTCGCGCCCGGACGATACCGGCACACGCCGGGCAGCCCCGACTTCGCGGCGACCGGTAGTACTGCGGAGTGACACCGGAATCACCCGCTCGGGTGATCACGGGTTCGGTCCCGTCCCACCACGATCGACGGCATGCAGTCGCGCCCCGCCACGCCACCGGCCACAACCACACCACCCGCCGGTACGGCCCGCCGCGCCGACATCTCGTTCCGCCATCGAATCCGCTTCGACGCCGCACCGGACGACACGGCAGTATTGCTCCGTACCACCGTATTTCGGCCGGCCAGCGTGTTGCGCGCGACCATCGTGGCGATGCTCGTGGCCGGGGTGACGGTGGTGGTCGGTGGATCCGCGGCGGCGGATGGTCCGGCGTGGCAGCCGTGCCCGGAGAATGCCGCGGCCGAGTGCGCGACGGTGCCGGTGCCCGTCGATCCGGGGCAGCCCGGGGGCGAGACGATCGGGATGGCGGTGGCGCGGGTGCGGGCGCGCGGCGATCGGATCGGCACGCTGATCGAATTGCCCGGTGGTCCGGGCACTTCGGGTGTCGACACGCTGTTGCACGGTGACCGCTTCTCCCCCGAGTTGCACGAGCGCTTCGACATCGTCGGCTTCGATCCACGCGGGGTGGGACGCAGCAGCCCGCTGCGATGTGACGCGGGACTGACCCGATGGCCGGACCTGGTACCCGACGCGGGTGGGTCGATCGCGCAAATCCATTCCTACGCACGGCAACTCGCCGACAGCTGCCGGCGTTTCACCGGACCGGTGGCCGACCACCTCGACAGCGCGACCGTCGCCGGTGATGTCGACGCGCTGCGAAAGGCGCTGGGCGAACCGCGGATCAGCCTCTACGGCCGCTCGTACGGCACCATGATCGGCCAGTCCTACGCCGAGCGGTTCGGCGATCGGGTGCGGGCGCTGATCCTGGACAGCGTCGACGATCACAGCCTGGACGGTGCCGCGTTCCTGGCCTCGGAAGCGCGGGCCGGGCGGGACACCTTCGCCGGATTCGTGTCCTGGTGCGACCGCACGCCGGCCTGCGCACTGCACGGCACGAACGTCCCGGCCCGCTACACGGACCTGTTCCGCCGGGCCGAGCGCGGCACCCTGCGCGATCCGGCGGCGCCGGACCGGCCGCTGGACGCGCTCGGACTCAGCCAGGCGGTGACCGCCCGGCTCTACCAGCCCGACTGGGCCGCCCTCGGCACCGACCTGCGCGCCCTGGCCGACAGCCCGGACTCACCCGAACCCCTTGTCGCACCGCCGCTCCCGACCGGGGTACCGGCGTCGTCACCGGCGTACATCACCTGTTCCGACTGGCGTTTCGACATCCCCGGCCAGAGCACCTGGGAACGGCTGTGGCGTGAGCAGAACCAGGACGCCGGCGCTCTGCGCGCACACTTCGCCTGGGCAGCCGCGTCCGTCTGCTCCGGATGGCCGGTCCCCCCGGCGAATCCGCCACATCGGCCGCACCTCACCGGCACCCCGCCGATCCTGGTACTGAACGGCATCCACGACCCCGCCACCCCCTACGAATGGGCCACCGCCGTCACCGCCCACACCCCGGGTGCGACCCTGCTGACCTACGACGGCTGGGGCCACGGCATCTACGGCCGCACCGCGTGCACCACCACCGCCGGCGACCGCTACCTGATCGACCTCACCGTCCCCCCGGCCGGAACCCGCTGCCCGGCAGCGTGAGCCACCCCGACGACCGGCGAGTTCGGACGCGGTGCCGCCGTGCTTCTGTTCGCCGACTTATTTTGACCGATCGTTCTTAATGCGGCTACAGTGTCCCCATGCCGAGAACCAAGGAGTTCGACCCGGACGCGATGCTGGAACGGGCCCTGGAACTGTTCTGGCAGCGCGGCTACGAGGCCACCTCGATGGCGGATCTGGTCACCCACCTCGGCATCGCGAAGGCGAGCATCTACGCCACCTTCGGCGGCAAGCAGGCGTTCTTCGCCAAGGCGTTGCAGCGCTACCTGGACCGCACCGATCCGCTGATCATGGCCGAGCTGTCGCAGCCGGGCCCGGTACTGCCGGCGGTGCGGACACTGGTGGACCGCTACATCGGCGAGGCCGACGACGACCGGCGTCGTGGCTGCATGGTCGTCAACAGCGCCGTCGAATTCGCCGGTCGCGACGACGAGGTCACCCGCCTGGTGGAGTCCAGCTGGGCCCATCTGGAGACAACCCTGACCGTCGCCCTGCTGCGCGCGCGAGCCCAGGGCGAACTGTCACCGGAGGCCGACCCCCGGTCCCTGGCCCGCTTCCTGCTGGTGTTCTTCCAGGGCGTGCGCGTCCTGGAACGCACCCCCGGCTCCGCCGCCCGCCTGCGCGACGCCGCCCGGGTGGCCCTCGCCACACTCGCCTGACCACCCCGGCCACCCGTCCGGGGCTCACCCATACCCCAATTCAAGACCGATCATTCTCGAATACATTACGGAAAGGCCCCGATGAACGCCCGCTTCGACGACAAGGTAGTCCTGATCACCGGCGGCGCCGGCGGCATCGCCACCGCCACGGCCACCGCCTTCGCCGCATGCGGCGCCACCGTGGTGCTGGCCGGCCGCAACCCGGACACTCTGGCCGCCACGGCATCCGGCATCGCCCACCCCGGAATCGACTGGGTGACCGCCGATGTCACCGACACCGACCAGGTCGCGGCCCTGGTGGACGAGGTGGTCCGCCGTCACGGCGGCCTGCATGTCGCCGTGAACAATGCCGGAATCTTCGGCGCCGCAGCACCTTTGGCCGATCTCGACGAAAAGATCTGGCACGCAACGCTCGACGTGAACCTGACCGGCGTCTTCCTGTCGATGAAGCACGAGATCGCCCACATGCGCGAGCACGGCGGCGGCGCGATCGTCAACATCTCCTCCAACATCGGCGCCCACCGCCGCCTCGCCGGCCTCGCCGCCTACACCGCGTCGAAAGCCGCGGTCAGCGCCCTCACCCGCGCCGCCGCCCTCGACCACATCGCCGACGGTATCCGCATCACCGCCGTCAGCCCCGGCGCCACCGCCACCCCGATGTCGATGCGCCCCGGCGAAACACCCGCCGACCGCGACGCGCGCATCGCCGCCGCCACCCCCGCCGGCCGCGTCGGCGACCCGGCCGAGGTGGCCGCCGCCGTCCTGTGGCTGGCCTCCGACGACGCGAGCTACGTCGTCGGCCAGGACCTCGTGATCGACGGCGGCGCCACCGCCTGATCCCCGGCCCCGGAACCGATTGCGGCACAGATCATTCGGTCAGCTCCGCCAACATCTTCCGCAGCGGCTCCGGGTTCCCCCGCATACTGGCGACGGACGCCTCCAGGTTCCGTTCCCGCTCGAGAAGTTCCCGTGGATGTCGCCGACGATCGCGCGAGGGAATGCGCGGAGGTGCGCGAGGCCGTAATCTCCCGCGAACTCGACACGTTCGAGGCGATACAGCGCGAGCGTCGTCAGGTCTGCCTCGGCAGCCGCCAACCCCTCCGCGACATCGATCCCGAGCAGATTGGCCGACAGGCCGCTACGCGGATCGAGGTACGGATCGGCGGTCACCGTCGGCGGTGGCGTCGAAGGGCCTCTTCGTACGCCTCGTCCACTGTGATCTCACCACTGACGAGACGCTCTCGCTGGGCGATCAGGTCCGGAGTCGGCTCCGATCCCTCGGCTCGCACCGAGGCGAGGGCGCCGCGAAGGCACGGTACCGGGACAGCTCCTCGAGCACCCCCTCGCACTGCGCCCACACGGCCCCGAAGGCTTCGCTCGCCGTCCGATATGCGGTGTCGACCCTCGTAGCCGCCGTACGACAGCAGGACGGCCTCGGGCTATCGACAGGCGCTCGAGATTGCACAGGAGGGCATCGGGGGCCGATCGCACCCCGCTTGTGAATGAGCTTGCACAATCGTGCATAATCATCACATGGCGGATACCTCGAGTGGGCCCGTGTTGCGGGTCGCGGTGGCCGGTGCGAGCGGTTATGCGGGTGGTGAAGTGCTGCGGCTGTTGCTGGGCCATCCGGCGTACCGAACCGGGCGCCTCGAGATCGGGGCGCTGACCGCCGGGACCAATGCCGGGAGCCCGCTCGGGCAGTTGCAGCCGCAGCTGCTGCCGTTGGCGGATCGGGTGCTGACCGAGACCACGCCCGAGGTGCTGGCGGGGCACGACGTGGTGTTCCTGGGGCTGCCGCACGGGCAGTCGGCGGCCATCGCGCGGCAGTTGCCGGAATCCACCGTGATCATCGACTGCGGGGCCGACTTCCGGCTCACCGATGCCGCGGCCTGGGAGAAGTACTACAAGTCCGCGCATGCGGGGAGCTGGCCGTACGGGTTGCCGGAGTTGCCGGGCGGGCGGGATCGGCTGCGCGGGGCCACCCGGATCGCGGTGCCCGGATGCTATCCGACGGTGGCGAGCCTGGCGCTGGCGCCGGCGGTCGCGGCGGGTCTGGTGACACCCGCGGTCACCGTCGTGGCGGTCAGCGGGACCTCGGGGGCCGGACGCAAGCTCGATGTGGGACTGCTCGGCTCGGAGGTGATGGGGTCGGCGCGGGCCTACAGCATCGCGGGGGCGCACCGGCACACGCCGGAGATCGCGCAGAATCTGCGACTCGCGGCGGCGAGCGGCGGGGCCGACGGCGAGATCGCCGTCTCGTTCACCCCGGTGCTGGCGCCGATGCCGCGGGGGATCCTGGCCACCTGCACGGCGGCGCTGCGGCCCGGGGTGGACGCCGATCAGGCTCGTGCTGTCTACGACAAGGCTTATGCCGATGAGCCTTTCGTTCATCTGCTGCCGGAAGGCGTACTGCCGCAGACCGGTTCGGTGCTCGGTTCCAACGCGGTCACGTTACAGGTGGCCGTCGACGCCGACGCCGGACAGCTGGTGGTGATCGGCGCGATCGACAATCTGACCAAGGGCACCGCGGGCGCTGCGGTGCAGTCCATGAACCTGGCACTCGGCCTGGACGAGACCGCCGGCCTGACCACCGTAGGAGTGGCACCGTGACCGACACCCCCGACAACGGCGCTATCGACACCGCCGGTGGAACGCTGCTGCGCTCCCAGGGCGTCACGGCTCCGCTCGGCTACCGCGCGGCCGGGATCGCCGCGGGTATCAAGAAGAGCGGAAAGCCGGATCTGGCACTGGTTTTCAACGAGGGGCCGGAGTACGCGGCGGCCGGGGTGTTCACCCGCAACAAGGTGAAGGCCGCGCCGGTGCTGTGGTCGCAGCAGGTGCTCACCGGCGGCCGGTTGCGCGCGGTGATCCTCAATTCCGGTGGCGCCAACGCCTGCACCGGTCCCGGCGGTTTCCAGGACACCCACGCCACCGCCGAGGAACTGGCGAAGGCGTTGAGCAACTGGGGAACCGAGACCGGCGCCGGTGAGATCGCGGTCTGCTCCACCGGTTTGATCGGCGACCGGTTGCCGATGGACAAGCTGCTGCCCGCGGTCACCGAGATCGTCCGCGAGATGGGCGGCGGGCTGTCCGGCGGAGCCGAAGCGGCACAGGCGATCATGACCACCGACACCGTGCCGAAGCAGGCGGCCTACCACCATCCGGCCAAGTGGAACGTCGGCGGGATGGCCAAGGGCGCGGGCATGCTGGCCCCCTCGCTGGCCACCATGCTGGTGGTGCTCACCACCGACGCGGTCGCCACCCCGGACCAGCTGGATCACGCACTGCGCCATGCCACCCGGCTCACCTTCGACCGGCTCGACGTCGACGGCTCCTGCTCCACCAACGACACCGTGCTGCTGCTGGCCAACGGGGCCAGCGCGGTCGCGCCCACCCAGGACGAGCTCGACGCGGCGGTGCTGGCATTGTGCGACGACCTGGCCGCACAGCTGATGGCCGACGCCGAGGGCGTCACCAAGCGGGTGGAGGTCACCGTCACCGGCGCGCTCACCGAGGACGAGGCGCTGGTCGGCGCCCGCGCGATCGCCCGTGACTCGCTGGTGAAGACGGCGTTCTTCGGCTCCGACCCGAACTGGGGCCGGGTGCTGGCCGCGATCGGCATCGCGCCGATCACCCTGGACCCGGATCGGATCTCGGTGTCGTTCAACGGGAATCCGGTGTGCGTGGACGGCACCGGCGCGCCGGGCGCCCGCGAGGTCGACCTGTCCGGTGCGGACATCCACGTGGAGGTCGCGCTGGGACTGGGCGAGGGCACGGCGACCATCCGCACCACCGACCTCTCGCACGGCTACGTCGAAGAGAACTCGGCCTACAGCTCATGACCACGCGCACACCGGATCTCGTGGCCGACCCGGAGCTGTCGGCGCTGGACAAGGCGCACGTGCTGGCGGGCGCGCTGCCGTGGTTGCAGAAGTTCCGCGACAAGATCGTGGTCGTCAAATACGGCGGCAATGCCATGGTCGACGGGCGGCTGAAGCAGGCGTTCGCCGCCGACATGGCCTTCCTCCGCACCGTCGGCGTGCACCCGGTGGTGGTGCACGGCGGCGGCCCGCAGATCAACGCCATGCTCACCAAACTCGGTCTGCGCGGCGAATTCCGGGGCGGTTTCCGGGTCACCACGCCCGAGGTGATGGATGTGGTGCGGATGGTGTTGTTCGGTCAGGTGGGCCGGGAGCTGGTCGGGCTGATCAATCAGCACGGCCCGTACGCCGTCGGCATCTCCGGCGAGGACGCGCGGCTGTTCACCGCCACCCGCCGCACCGTCGACGTCGACGGCGTCGCCACCGATATCGGCCTGGTCGGCGACGTCACCTCCGTGAATCCGGACGCGGTGCTGGATCTCGTTCGCGCCGGGCGCATTCCGGTGGTGTCGACGATCGCGCCGGACGCCGGCGGGGTGGTGCACAACATCAACGCCGACACCGCCGCCGCGGCGCTGGCCGAGGGCATCGGCGCGGAGAAACTGGTGGTGCTCACGGATGTCGAAGGCCTGTACACGAATTGGCCGGACCGGTCCTCGCTGACCACCCACATCGACACCGCGGCGCTGGCGGCGCTGCTGCCGAGCCTGGACGCGGGCATGGTGCCGAAGATGGAGGCGTGCCTGCGCGCGGTGACCGCCGGCGTGCCGACCGCGCACGTGATCGACGGCCGCGTCCCGCACGCGGTGCTGCTGGAACTGTTCACCGGGGAGGGCATCGGCACGATGGTGACCCCCGCGACCGACCCCACGGAAACGACGACGGAAACGGCGATGCCATGACCGAGAGCAACCGGACGACCATCGGCACGGCCACGCAGGATCTCCAGCGCCGCTGGACCTCCGCGCTGATGAACAACTACGGCACCCCGCAGATCGCGCTGGTGCGCGGCGCCGGTGCGGTGGTCTACGACGCCGACGGCAAGCGCTACCTGGACTTCCTGGGCGGCATCGCGGTCAACAGCCTCGGCCACGGCCATCCGGCCATCCTGGAGGCGGTCACCCACCAGCTCGGCACGCTGGGCCACGTGTCCAATCTGTATGCCAGCGAGCCCGCGATCGAACTCGCCGAGCAACTGGTGGCGCGCTTCGGCGACGGGCACGGCCGGGCCTTCTTCTGCAACTCCGGCACCGAGGCCAACGAGGCGGCCTTCAAGATCGCGCGACTCACCGGACGCCGCAAGATCATCGCCTGCGAGGAGGCGTTCCACGGCCGCACCATGGGTGCGCTGGCGCTGACCGGCCAGGCGTCGAAACGCGAACCGTTCGAGCCGATGCCGCCGGGTGTCGTGCACGTGCCCTACGGCGACGCGGCGGCGCTGGCCGCGGCCGTCGACCGCGACACCGCGGCGGTGTTCCTGGAGCCGATCATGGGTGAGAGCGGCGTGGTGGTGCCGCCGCCGGACTATCTGGCCACCGCCCGCGCGCTCACCGCCGAACACGGCGCGCTGCTGATCCTCGACGAGGTACAGACCGGCATCGGCCGCACCGGCCACTTCTACGCCCACCAGGCCGCGGGCATCGTGCCGGATGTGATCACGCTGGCCAAGGGCCTCGGCGGCGGGCTGCCCATCGGCGCGGTGCTCGCACAGGGACCAGCCGCCGAACTGCTCACCCCCGGCCTGCACGGCACCACCTTCGGCGGTAATCCGGTGTGCGCGGCGGCCGCGCTGGCGGTGCTGCGCACCATCGACGAGACCGGGCTGCTGTCGCATGTGGAGACCGTCGGCAAAACCCTCGTCGACGGCATCGCCGACCTGGACCATCCGCTGGTCGATCACGTCCGCGGCGCCGGACTGCTGATCGGGATCCGGCTCACCGCACCGGTTTCCGCGCAGGTGGAGCTATCCGCCAGGGCCGCGGGCTATCTGGTGAATCCGGCGAAGCCGGACGTGATCCGGCTGGCGCCGCCGCTGGTGCTCACCGAGGTTCAGGCACAGTCCTTCCTCACCGACCTGCCTGCAATACTGGACGCTGCCGCCGAGGCGAAGGGATCGAAGTGACCATCCGGCATTTCCTGCGCGACGACGACCTCACTCCTGCCGAGCAGGCCGAGGTACTCACGCTGGCAACCGCTCTCAAGGCCGCACCGTTCTCCCGGCGCCCGCTGGAGGGCCCGCGCGGGGTGGGGGTCATCTTCGAGAAGAACTCCACCCGTACCCGATTCTCGTTCGAGATGGGCATCGCGCAACTGGGCGGGCACGCGGTGGTCGTCGACGGCCGCGACACCCAACTGGGCCGCGAGGAGACCCTCGCCGACACCGGCCGGGTGCTGTCCCGCTACGTCGACGCGATCGTGTGGCGCACCTTCGAACAGTCCCGGCTCGACGAGATGGCTTCGGCGGCAACGGTTCCGGTGGTGAACGCGCTGTCCAACGAATTCCACCCGTGCCAGGTGCTGGCGGACCTGCTGACCCTGAAGGAGCACAAGGGCGAACTGGCCGGCCGCCGGCTCACCTACTTCGGCGACGGCGCGAACAATATGGCGCATTCGCTGCTGCTCGGCGGCGTGACGGCCGGACTGCACGTGACCATCGCCGCCCCACCGGGTTTCGAACCGGCGGACTGGATCCACGAGGACGCGCAGAAGCGGTCCGCCGAGACCGGCGCGACCATCACGGTCACCAACGACCCGATCGCCGCCGCCACCGGCGCCGACGCCCTGGTCACCGACACCTGGACCTCGATGGGCCAGGAGCACGACGGCCTGGACCGGGTGGGCCCGTTCCGGCGCTTCCAGCTCAACGAGGATCTGCTGTCCCTGGCCCAACCGGATGTCGTTGTGCTGCACTGCCTCCCGGCCCATCGCGGCGAGGAGATCACCGACGCGGTGCTGGACGGCCCGCACAGCGTGGTCTGGGACGAGGCGGAGAACCGGCTGCACGCGCAGAAGGCGCTGCTGGCCTGGTTGCTGGAACGACGTTCGGAGGAGGAGTAGCGGTGGCGGACAAGCCCGGCCCGGCCATCGCTCGCACCCGCGCAGGCCGCCAGCAGCGCATCGTCGAACTGCTGACGGCCCACGCGGTGCGCAGCCAGACCGAGCTGGCGGCGCTGCTGTCCGCGGAGGGCATCGAGACCACCCAGGCCACCCTGTCGCGCGATCTGGACGAACTGGGTGCGGTGAAGCTGCGCGCCGCCGACGGCGGCGCGGGCATCTACGTGGTCCCCGAGGACGGCAGCCCGGTCCGGGGCGTCACCGGCGGCACCGACCGGTTGTCGAAGCTGCTCGGCGACCTGCTGGTCTCCACCGATCACAGCGGGAACATCGCGGTGCTGCGCACCCCGCCCGGCGCCGCCCACTACCTGGCCAGCGCCCTGGACCGGGCCTCGCTGCCGGAGGTGGTCGGCACCATCGCGGGCGACGACACCGTCGCCGTCATCGCCCGCGAGCCGCTGACCGGGGCGCAACTGGCCGCGAAGATCGAGCGGCTGGCCTGAGTCGCGCTCGCGCCGCCCGATCCGGCGGCGCGGGCATTCGATCCCGCAACTCGGCCACCCGATCCGGCGGCGTCGGCGCTCAGCCGTGTGGCGCAGCCCGATCCTGCGACGCCGACACGCGATCCTGTAGCTCAGTCGCCCGATCCGGCGGCGCGGGAGCTCGATCCGGCGGCGCGGGTGCCGGGGGCACGCAGGGCGGGGGCCAGGTGCGCGGGCAGGTAGCCCTGGTCGGCGAGGCGCGCGAGCAGCCCGCCGCTGGCCAGGATGTCTCGCAGCAACGGCGGCAGCGGCGCGAAATGCCCGGTGCTGCCGGTGGTGCGATACCGCAGGTGATCAGCGTGTACGCCACCGACGGGGATTTCGATCTGCACAGTCTGGTGATCGCCGCCGATATGCCGGCGCTGAGTGCGCTGCTGCTCGACCAGCTGCCCGCATTGCCCGGTATCGCCCGGCTGCGCTCCCGTACCGGACTGGCCTGGCACGGCGGGGCGCGCTGGCAGCTCGGCGCCATCGACCCGGGTCAGCAGCGCGCGGTCGCCGACGAAGCACCCGAGGACCGGCAGGCCGCCCGCACCCGGCTGTTCGACGCCGACGATCGCGCGCTGTTCCTGGCCCTGCAACGCGACGGCCGGGCCCGCTACCGGGATCTGGCCCGCGACCTCGGCACCTCCGAACATCTGATCCGACGCCGGGTGGACGCCCTGGTCCGGCGTGGCATGCTCGGCTTTCGCACCGACTTCGCGCGCGGCGAGGCCGGATGGCCGACCGAATTCGTGCTGTGGTTGTCGGCCCCGCCGCACCGGCTGGTGGAGATCGGCACCGAGATCGGCGGCTGGTCGCAGACCCGCATCTGCCTGTCGGCGGTCGGCACCGCCAATCTGATGGTGATGGTCCAGGTGCACCGGCTCGCCGACATCACCGCCGTCCTGGACCGTATCCACGCCACCGATCACGACATCACCGTGGCCGATCAGCGGCTGATCCTGCGCGCGGTCAAGTCCTGGGGGCGGCTGCTGGATCCGGCCGGGCGGACGACCGGTCTGGTCCCGGTGGACCCGTGGGCACCCACCGAGATAGTTATCAACCAGTAACTCCAAGTTCCACGGGAAACATCATGCATTACAAAGATGTTCACCTATGATGCGCGTACCGAATGGTCGCCGACCATTCGCTGTGATGGTGCCGTATCGACACCGCAGGCATCGCGTCGGTTGCCCGGAACAGCGTCTCGGCAGCAACCGTGGCGACTCCCCGGATCCGGCCGGGCATCACATCCGCCACCGGCCCGCGCATCCCCGCGCCGGCACTCCTCGACGGCCGGCGCCATGTCCGAGCAGGGCATCCGTTCCGGAAGGTGCTGTCGTACGATCCGTGCGGAGCGATCGGCCGACGCGATCCGGTCCGGAGCGAGACCCGAAGGAGCCCATGGTGATCGGCGACACCGGTACCGGAACAGTCCCTGGCATCCGGACGGACGCGACAGACGCGCTGCACGACCGCGTGATCGGCCCCGAGCACAAGGCGCTCCCACCGGCGGCCTGGGGCCGGAGCGTACGCGAATACCTCAGCAGCACACCGTATCTCGACGAGCTGCAAACACCGGTGCTGACGATCGACCGCGCCGCGCTGGACGGCAACCTCGCCGTCATGGCCGGCTGGGTGGCCGCTGCTGGTCTGCGGCTGGCCCCGCACGGCAAGACCACGATGGCCCCGCAGCTGTGGGCCGAACAGCTCGCCGCCGGTGCCTGGGGCATCACGCTGGCCACCGGCTGGCAGGCACAGCTGGCCCGCCGCTTCGGCGTCGGCCGTGTCCTGCTCGCCAACACCCTCGCCGACCCGATCGGATTGCGCTGGGCCGCATCCGAACTCGCGCACGACCCGGATTTCGATCTGCTCTGCTGGGCCGACGACGTGGCCACGGTCGAGGCGATGGACCGGCAGCTGGCCGGGGCCCCGGCAGCGGTACGGCTGCCGGTTCTCGTCGAACTCGGCGGGCCGCGGGGCCGCACCGGCGCGCGGACGGTCGCGGCGGCGCTCGACGTCGCCGCCGCCATCGAACGGTCCGCTCACCTGGAGCTCGCGGGTGTCGGCGGTTATGAGGGCCCGTTCGCTCGCGACCGCTCCCCCGCGGGCCTGGCCGCGGTGCGCGGCTACCTCGACGAGTTGGCCCGGCTGCATCGGGAGTTGGCCGCGCGGTATCCGCGCCGCGCGGTCGTCACCGCGGGTGGCAGCGCGTTCCCCGACCTGGCCGCGGAATGCCTGGCCGGACTGGCCGACGAGTCCGGTTCGGCCGGCGTGCCCACCACCGTGGTCCTGCGATCGGGTGCGTACCTGATCCACGACGACGGTTTCTACGCCGAGCTGTCACCGCTGGTCGCGGGCCGCACCGAACGCCCGCTGCGCTCGGCGATGCACGGCTGGGCCCGCACGCTGTCACGACCGGAACCGGAGCTGGCGTTGCTCGACGCCGGTAAGCGTGACCTGCCGTACGACGAGGGATTGCCGGTGCCGCAACGTATTTCGGGCGCCGGGCCGGTCCCGGCCGGGGCACAGGTCGCGAAACTCAACGACCAGCACACCTTCCTGCGACTGCCGGAGGGCGGCGATGTCCCGCTGGGCAGCGTGGTGCGGCTCGGCCTCTCACATCCCTGTACCGCCTTCGACAAGTGGCGGCTGATCCCGGTGATCGACAGCGCCGACGCCGATCGGCCGCGCGTCGTCGACTTCCTGCACACCTTCTTCTGACACCGGGCACGGACCGACGCGTCGCGCGGCGGTCGCCACCCAGCCAGTTGATATCGCCTCGCGCGCAGCATTTTTCGTGCAGCACCCCTGGCCGGATCGGCACACGGCCCGATCCTGAACACGCTCGACCCGGCACCTGGCCCGACCCGGCACCTGGCCCGGCGACCAGCCGACCCGGGGCCCCGGCCCGCGCTCAGGCCGCGCCGAGGATGCCCAGCACCATGTCCGAGGTGTAGAACGGCTCCAGCCGCGCGCGAATCAGCTTGGCCAGCATGCCGTCCCGCTTGGCGGCCTCGATCACGGCCGGGCCGTACCGCAGGATCTCCTCGGTGAGGTCGTCGGCGCCGAGTCCCAGTTCCGGCAGCAGCGCGGCGAGGGTGTGATCGCCGTATTTGGTGAAGAACACCTCCACCGCCTCGTCCAGCAACAGCCCGACGTACTCCTTGTTGCGGCTGCCGGTGGCGATCCGATGCCCGATCAGCACGAGCTCACGCAGATCGTATTGGGTCAGATACTGCCGCAACCCGCTGACCGGCTCACCGGCGTGCAGATCCCAGAACTGCATGGCGGCCCCGTGCACAGGTGCCTCGCGCAGGGTCTCCCGGATGGCGTTGGTGACGCGGCGCAGCGCGTAGAGGGTGCCCCGATTGGCCATATCGCCGACGAAGCTGCCCTCCGCGGCCTTCTTGGCGGACTTCACCGCGGACTGCCCCAGCGACATCAGCGACGTCATCCCCGGCACCTTGCCGACGACCTTCTTGTTCGCCTCCAGGATGTCGTCGACGAGCATGTCGACGAATTTCGATGCCACCGGGGCCGCCAGCGGCGCCTCGCCGAGCCGGTCCAGCAACCGCTCCTGCGCGTCGTGCAACCCCAGCACCTTCTCCACCAGGGCTTCCACCGGCTCGCGGTCCACCACGTCACCGAGGGTGTGCTCGTCGTTGTCGACGATGTGGTCGTACAGCGCGTCCGACAACACCCCGGCGAGATCCCGCAGCAGCGGACTGTCGGAGCGGTCGACCAGCTTCCGCAGGGTGGCCTGGGCCTGCTCGATCCCGACGACGTCCCGGAAGACGACCGTGTCGGCGACGGCGAGCGCATCGGCGACATCACGCGCGACCACTTCCGCGAGCCGCTCCCCGGTCACCTCCGCCAGCAGGAAGTCGACCTGGGCGTCCAGCAGTCGTGCGGCGATGTCCCGCGGCTCGGTCATCGAACCCACCCTCATTCTCTCCGGGCCGCCGGCGGGTCAGTCACTCGTCGCGCATCGACTTGCGGATCTGCTCCAGGCGTTCGCGCGCGGCCTTCTGCCGCGCGTCCCACTGTTCTTCCACGGTGCGGCCCGGCGGCGTCTGCGAGGACAGTTCCCCCATCCCCTGCGCGGTGCCGAACCGCTGATCGACCTTATCCCGAACTGACTCCCAAGTAGGTACGCCGCCGGGACCATACCCCGGCAATCCGGGTGCGGACCCGCCGATCGGAATCCCCGGCACCGCCCCGACCTGCCCGTACGGCTCGTCGAGAATCGGCTCCACCACGATCTCCGGCAGGTCCGTGGTGGAACTCACAACACCCCCCGCCTCCGCATGACCCCGCTCCGCCACCAACTCCGCCGCCACCAGATGCAACCGATCCAACCCCGGCCGCCCGGTGCTCGCCGCCAGCACCACGGCCAGCAGATCCTCGTCCGACAGCGCCGCCAGCACCGCCGTCACACCACTGATATCCGACATGAGATCCAGGCTACTGACGCACCGCGCGTTCCCGCCGGAATCGTTGCCGCGGAGACATCCGGGCCCGCCCACCGCGCTCACGGTGGTGACCGAAGCCCGGCAGAAGACATCGTCCCGATCGGCACGGCGGACACGAACACCATCCGGCAAGGTGACTCACCAGCTTTCGATCACCTTGTGGCCCTGGGGGATTGCCAGGGTGAGGAGGCCGGGGAAGCGGGTGTCCAGGTCGGTGCGGCGGAGGCGGTTGTAGCGGCGGGTGCCTTCGTCGCGCTGGCGGATGAGGCCGGCTTCGCGGAGGACCTTGAAGTGGCCGCTCTGGGTGGACTTGCTGACCGGGAGTGCGAAAGTGGTACAGGCGAGTTCGGCGTCGGGGGCCTCGGCGAGGCGCGCGACGATGGCCAGGCGGACCGGGTCGCTCAGGGCGGCCAGGATGGTGGTGAATTCCAGGTCGGCCACATCGGGGTGGGTCAGATCGGTGCTGGTTCGGCTCGCCATGGGGACAGCATAGTCGCTCATGTTCACATTTCCCGAACATGCGTGTTATGTTCGGAGAACTCGAACATAGACGGTTGGGGAAGGCATCATGGCACACACCCGCATTTCGTCCACAGCCCGCGCAGACGGGCCGGGATCGTCGAAAAATACTGGTGGAGGGCTGTTCTGGGCCACCGGGTACACACTGCTGGTCCTGCTCACGGGGACCAATCTGCCTACGCCGCTGTATCACGGGTATCAGCAGAGATTCGGGTTCTCCACGTTGACGGTGACCTTGATCTTCGCCGTGTACATGGCGGTACTGATCCCGTCGCTGCTGATCGCGGGGCCGCTGTCGGATGCGATCGGGCGGCGGCGGGTGCTGGCGCCGGCGGTCGTGCTCGCGGTGCTCGGCTCGCTGGCGTTCGCGCTGGCCCAGAACATCGGGTGGCTGTTCGTGGCGCGGGTCCTGCAGGGCATCGCGCTGGGGGCGGCGTCGGGGCCGTTGACGGCGGCGCTGAACGAATTGGAGCCGCGCGGGGATCGGCGGCGGGCCTCGCTGGTGTCGACCATCGCGTCGGTCGGCGGGCTGGGGACCGGGCCGGTGCTGGCGGGCCTCCTGGCACAGTACTTTCCGGCGCCGCACGTCACTCCGTTCGTGCTCGAGATCGTGCTGCTGATCCCGGCCGCGATCACCATCGCACTCCTGCCCCGAGGCACGGTCACCAGCCGGTGGCGGCCGCGGCGGCCGGGGGTTCCGGCGGGGATGGGTGAGCTCTTCGCGACCAGCGGTGCGGCCGGATTCCTGGCGTTCGCGGTCGTG
This sequence comes from Nocardia sp. alder85J, assembly GCF_020176955.2. Taxonomy (GTDB): domain Bacteria; phylum Actinomycetota; class Actinomycetes; order Mycobacteriales; family Mycobacteriaceae; genus Nocardia. The sequence goes on along the minus strand of NZ_JAIUCZ020000004.1, from coordinate 588,871 downwards.
GGGCTGTCGCTGACGCTCATCCCGACCTATGTGGCCACGCTGTCGGGCAGCCGCAACCTGCTACTCGGCGGGGCGGCGGTCGCGCTGGTACTGGCCTGCTCGGCGGTGGCACAGGTCGCCGGGTTCGGCAGATCGGCTCGGACCCTGCAACTTTCGGGCCTGCCACTGGTGGCCGTGGGACTGGTCCTGCTGGCGGTGGCCGGCAGCGTCTCGTCGCTGCCGCTGCTGCTGGTCGCGATCGTCGCGGCCGGCACCGGGCACGGGCTGGTCTTCCTCGGCGGGCTCACCGCGGTCAACCACGCGGCGCCGGCCGGCCGGCACGCCGAGGTGGCGTCGACCTTCCTGGTGGTCCTGTACCTGGGCACCAGCATTCCGGCGGTCGGCGTCGGCTTCCTCGCGACGGTGTCCGGATTGCTCAGGGCGGTACAGGATTTCGCGATCGTGGTGGCGGTGCTGTGCCTGATCGTGCTGGCCGCCACGGTCCGTCGCCGGCCGGTCACCGAGATCGGCGACGGCACCGGACAACTCAGCCGATGAGCGGGGTGTGGATGCGGCGGTCCGGGTCGATGCGAGCGCGAATGTCGTGGAAGCGCTGATAGTTGTGACCGAAGTAGCGGTCGATCCGGTCGCCGGGTTCCAGATAGTTGACATAGGCGCCCGCCGACGCGGGCTCGATCAGCCGATGCGCGTTGGCAATCCAGTCGCGGGACGCGTCGGCGGGATTCGGGTCGTAAGCGCCCCACTCCACCAGCGCCGCATGGTGCCGCCACGGGAAGGCCGCGAGATCCGGTGTGGTGTCACGCACCGCGCCGTCGAGGGTGTTGATCTGCACCCAGCCGGTGTGCCCGGCCCGGGAGAACATCGTGATCGCCTCGATGATCACCATGATGACCTCCGGGGTCAGCTCGGTGACCACGTCGGAGCCGTTGGCGAAGCCGCTGCGCGGCTCGGTGCCGCCGCCCCCGGCGAGGTAGGTGACGGTGTCCATGTGGGACAGCGTGCGGCTCTCCACCGTCAGCGGCGCCAAGCCGACCGCCTCCGTCAGCCCGGCGGTGGCCGTGGCGCCGGTCCCGGCCGGGCACACCAGCTGCACCCAGCAGCGCAGTCCGCCCTCGCCGTCGGCGTCGATGCTGATGTCGGCCCACTGGCCGCGCTCGGCGGAGGTGATCCACGACTGCCAGCCGGCGACCGCGCGCGCGACCTGGTTGCCGGGAAAGGTCACCTCCACAAGGTCTTTCGGCGCCGCCGGACAGGTGGCGTAGGTGAAGGAGGTCACGATGCCCAGGAAATGGCCGCCGCCGCGCAACGCCCACAACAGATCCGGGTACGAGGTCTTCGACACCTCGGCGATCCGGCCGTCGGGCAGCACCACCGTGGCCGCGGTGAGCCGATCGCAGGTCATCCCGTAGCGCCGGGACTCGAATCCCAGTCCGCCACCGAGGGTCAGCCCGGCGACGCCGACCATCGGGCACATGCCGGTCGGGATCATCTGGCCGAACCGATCGAGCGCACCGTACATGTCGTACAGGGTGAGACCGGGCTCCACCACCGCCGCCCCGTCCAGATAGCTCACGTTGCGCAACCGCCGCAGATCGATGATCAGCACCCCGGTCGCCGCGGAAACACCCAGATAGGAGTGCCCGCCCGAGCGCGCCGCCACCCGCAGATTGTTCTCGGCCGCGAAAGCCATTGCGGCGGCGACATCCTGGGTACTGGTGACCTGCACAACCGCGGCCGGCGCCTCGGCGTCGTACCGGGTGTTGAAGATCTCCTTGGCCGCCGCGTAGTCCTCGTCGCGGGCGAGCACGACGCGACCCTGGATACGCCGTTGCAGCGCAGCCCAGTTCGCGTTCGCCGCAGCCGCCGAGGTGGACGGGCTGGGATCGGCCTGCGCGATGGGGAAACCGGCGGCCGAAATGCCTCCGGCAACTGCGATCCCGAGCGCTCCCCGCAGAAATGTGCTGCGCGGGAAGGCACTGTCGGTGGTGTCGATCGCGACCCCTCCTGTTCTCCTGTCGTATTTACCTCCGTTCCAGATTAGTTGCCGAAAGGAACACACGCCGGGCTGTTCGGTCAGAACTTCCGGTGAGCTCACGGTGGCTCGTCCGCGACGCCGGACGGCACTGCCCGCACGCTGGTTACCACGCGGGCATCGGGCAGCAATTGTTGACCTCGAGGTCGCAAACGGTCTACGGTGGTCGCATGGGCAGGCCGCGCAACTTCGAGCCGGACGCCGTCGTGGAGCAAGCCATGGAGGCGTTCTGGACCTACGGGTACGCCGGCACCTCGCCGGCGTTGCTCGCCACCGCGACCGGCATCGGCAAGGGCAGCCTGTACCACCTGTACGGCAGCAAACGGCAGCTGTTCGAACAGGCCATCGCCCGCTACGACCGGCTGGGCCGGGAGAATGCCGCCGAACTACTGGACCGTCCGGGGCCGGTGCGGGAGGTGGTGCGCGAATTCCTGCGCGCACTCACCGATTCCGATCTGGCGCACCCGGTGCGGCGCGGCTGCCTGGCCGTGAATGTGGCGACCGAACTCGCCGCCCACGACCCGGACATCGCCCGCGCCGTGCACGACATGCAGGAACACGTGGTGGTGGAACTGACCGGGCGGCTCGAGCGAGCAGTCCGGGAAGGCGACCTCGGGCCGGGGACCGACCCGCGCGCCGCCGCCGAATTCCTGATGAACACCATCGCGGGCCTGCGCGTGATGACCAGGACCTACGACGCACCCTCGCTGTACCGCATCATCGACACCGCGGTCGGCACACTCTGACGCACCGCCGCCGACCGGCGGTTTCGTCACACCCTAATTATTGACCCCGAGGTCAACAACCCTCGGGCCGGAAAGGAACATCCCATGGATCTCGGACTCGAGGGCAAGACCGCCGTCGTCACCGGCGCCGGCCGCGGCATCGGCCTGGCCGTCGCGCAGGCACTGGCGGCGGAGGGGGTGCGGGTGCTGGGCGCGGCCCGCCACATCTCGGCCGAACTGGAGAAGGTCAGCGCGGCAACGGTTGCCGCGGACCTGTCGACCGCCGAGGGCGCCGCCGAGGTGGTCGCCACCGCGCTCACCGAGCTCGGCGGCATCGACATCCTGGTCAACAATGTCGGCGGCGGCGATGCCGCCGAACTGGGCCTGGGCGGCTTCCTCGACATCGACGACGCGCAGTGGCGAAAGCTGTTCGACCTCAACCTCTTCAGCGCGGTGTGGACCACCCGCGCGGCGCTGCCCAGCCTGCTGGAGCGGCGCGGCGCGATCGTCAACGTGTCGTCGATCAACGCGCGACTGCCTGCCGCCGGTCCGGTCGGCTACAGCGAGGCCAAGGCCGCGCTCACCAACCTCGGCAAGCGCCTCAGCGAGGAGTTCGGCCCGCGCGGCGTGCGGGTCAACACCGTCTCCCCCGGCCCGGTCGGGACGCCGTTGTGGCTGGCCCCCGGCGGTTTCGGCGCGAAGGTCGCACAGGCCCAGGGCATCGGGCACGAGGAACTCATCGCGGCGATGCCGGAACAGTTCGGCATCGCCTCGGGCCGGATCAGCGAGGCCGAGGAGGTCGCCGCGCTGATCACCTTCCTGGTGTCGGCGCGGGCCGCCAATATCGTCGGCGCCGATCACGTGATCGACGGCGGGGTGCTGAAGACCGTCTGATCCGGCGAACCGTCAGGTCCGATCGGCGGTGAGATGACGGCGGACGACCTCCAGCAGGTCGGTGCCGATCGGGACGCCGAGGCCGGTGCACGGATCCCAGCCCGCACCGGCCCGGTACTCGCCGTTGCTGCCGGAGACGATGTCGCGGAAACCGGGGGCCGGCGTACCCGCGGTGACACCGTTGTAGAAGGCCGGCTGCGCCAGACCGACCGGCTGCTTCAGGATTTCGGTGAGGCGGCAGATCAGCGCGGCCCACAGCGGGGCCGAGGCGCTGGTGCCGCCGATGCTCTGGTCCTGGCCGCGCCACCGCACGATGTAGCCCGTCGCCGGGTCGGCGTCGGCGGCCACATCCGGCACACCGCGGCCGGGGCGGCCGTTGCGCGCCGGCACACCCACGCCGGTCTGCCAGGCGGGCACGGGGAAGACCGAACTCACCCCGCCGCCGGTGGCGTTGTCGTCACCCGCTCCGCCCCACACGGTCTCGGCATCCACGGCCCGGGTGTCGGTGTGCGCGAACAGCGTGGTGCCGCCGATGGCGAGCACATGCGGGCTGGACGCCGGAAATGCCTGGTGCGGGCCGGGACTCGTGTCGCGGGAGCGGCTACCGTCGTCGCCGGAGGAGACGCAGACGGTGACGCCGAGGGCGGCCGCGTCGGCGAAGGCGTCATCGATCGTGGTCATCGCCTGCCGGGTCCAGCGCTCCTCGGACAGGCCCCAGCTGATGCTCATGGCCACCGGTGCGGGACTGGCGTGCGCGGCGGTGGCGATGGCGTCGACGATGCCGCGGTCCGACCACGGGGCGAAGTACACCACCTGCGCGGCATCGGGCGCGGCCGCGCCCAGGACCTGGATGTCGAGGGTGACCTCGCCGGACACGTCGTCGTCGGCGCTGCCGGAGTTCTGCACGCCGTCGACGCCGACGGAGGTGATCTTCGGTGCGCGCAACCCGAGTTCGGAGAAATATCCGTCGACGTCCTGCTGGTCGAATCCGCCGCCGAACTCCAGCACCGCCACGGTCTGCCCGGCCCCGGTGGCCGCGGGGAATTTGTAGATCTCCGCCAGCTGCGGCGGGGTGTAGAAGGCGGTGCGGGCGGCCGCGGCGTCGAGCAGGCGCAGATGCGGCCGGACCTGCGGACGGTCGTCGAGACCGAGGACCGCGGTGACGATGCCCGCCCAGGCGGCCGGAATGCGCAGCGTCCCGGTGCGCATGCGGTGCTCCACCGGCTCGCCGCCGAGCGGATCGGTCTCGCGGACCTGGGACAGTTCGACCCCGAACAACCGGTGCGCCACCGCGACCGGCGCGCTCGCGCACACCCGGCGCGATCCGGCGTGCTGCTCGTCGACCCGGGCGCCGGCGGCCTCCAGCGTATGCACCACCACGGCCAGGTCGGCCTGGTCGGCGCCGTAGCGCGCGGCGAGCTCGGCGGCGGTGACGGTGCGGGCGCCGGTCACCAGGTCGGCCGGCAGTTCGGCGCGGCGGCGCAGCACCACGGTGAACTCGACCGTGGTCGCGGGATCGACCGGGCCGAGGTCCTGCACATCGTGCAGGGCCTTGCGCTCGCTACCGGTCAGCTCGACCGAGTCCGGACCGCTCATCGGTCACACCCTCTCCGAATGAATCACAAAGGGGCTCCGTAGATCTCCACCCCGGACGAATCCGCACGAGTGTATCCGGCGGTCGGCTGCGGCTGCAATGTGAGCCGGACCGTGGCAACGTCCGGGTCACCCGGGGTGAGCACGGGTTCGCCGCGCATCTCACGGGCCCGGCCGGGGCATCGACGGGGACACCGGCCCGAGACGTCACCTCGGGCCGGGCCACCGGGCGGGACACGCCCCGTCACAACAGATCGTGCAGGATCCGCCCGACCAGATTCATGGTGGGCGGGCGGTCGAAATCGCCGTGAGCGCAGTCGACCTCGAACACCTCGATCCGGCCGGTCAGGTGCGGACGCCAGGCCGCCGCGAGATCGGAGGCGACATCGTCGATCCGATTGCCGTCGGCATCGCGGGTGCCGCCGACTATCGTCATGTCGCCGGTGTGGACGGGTGAGACGTAGCCGGCCAGCAGGGTGCTGTTGTTGATGAGCACCTTCGTCGCGCGTTCCACGAGCGCTCGCACGACGGGGGATTCGAGTTGTTCGCCGAATCTGTCGGCCGCCCAGGCCCGGATGCCGTCCAGCGCGTCGTCCTCCGAGACGTCGGGCTGTTCGTCCGACGGCACGGTCGGCTTGCTGTCCAGGATGCCGAGGAAGCCGATCCGCTGTCCGTCCTCCGAGAGTCGTTGCGCGAGCGCGTGCGCGACGATGCCACCGTAGGACCAGCCCAGCAGGTGATACGGCCCTTCGGCCTGGACGGCGCGAATCCGTTCGGCGTAGTCGTCGATCATCTCCGCGAACGAGCCGGCCAGCGGTCCGCCGTCCAGGCCGCGGGACTGGATCGCGTAGATCGGACGGTCGGGCAGGTGCGGGCCGAGTTGCCGATAGAACCAGCCGAGGCCACCACCGGGATGCAAGCACCACAACGGTTCTCCGGAGCCGGACGCCTTCAGCCTCAGCACCGGATCGAAATCCGTCGCCGATTCCACCGGATCGTCGAGACGGGGCGCCAAACGGGCGACCGTGGGAGCGTCGAAGATCACCCGGACCGGGACCTCCACACCCAGTGCCGCCCGGATCTTGCTGGTGAGGCGGGTCGCCAGCAGCGAATGACCACCGAGCGCGAAGAAGTCGTCGTCGATACCGACCCGGTCGAGCCCGAGGATCTCGGCGAACAGGTCGGCCAGGACGCGTTCGCGGTCGTTGCCCGGCGGCAGATAGGCCACCGCGGAGGCGAATTCGGGATCGGGCAACGCCGTGCGATCCAGCTTCCCGCTCGCGGTCAGCGGCACCTCGTCGATGACCATCACCACCGCGGGCACCATGTACTCCGGCAGGCGCCCGCCGAGCCAGCGGCGCACGTCGGCGGCGAGCAGACCCGCTTGTGGATTGTTGGCGTGATCGGCGGGATCGCCGAGCGGGCCGGCGGGCAGGTAGAGGTCGGTCAGTGGCCGCCGGCCGACGGTTGCCGCGTCGAGGAACACCGCGTCCATCCGGCCCGGATCGGCCGACCAGGTCACGGCGGTGGTGTAGCCGAACCGCTGCCCCAGCAGATGCAGTTCCTCGGGCAGCAGGCCCGCGCGCGTGCGCTCCGGGACCGCGGCGACCGGTTGTCCCGCCCGGATGCGTCGCGCCGCATCGACCTGGCCCGCGAGTCCCGCGTGCGGGATGCCGGTCACGCGGATCCCCTCCGGGCGAGTGGTCTTCAACAGCGCGCGCAGCCGATTCCGGTCGCGGAAGGGGACTTTCGGTACCGCTGCGGCCGAGACCGGATCCACCGGCGCCTTGCGCAGCACGACGTCGTAGCGATACCGGGTGAGTTCGTTGATCGCCTCGCCGCGCTGGAGCTGGATCTCGACGGTGTCGAAAACGGCGGCGCTGCCGCACAATCCGACGAAGAACTCCGGTGCCAGCAACAATTCCTGTTCGGCGGCGATGTCGCGGCGGACCCGGTCGCCGACCGCCGCCGGATCGTCACCGCCGTGGCGCGCGATCTGGACCGCGGTCGCGAACTCCGTCAGCAGCGACAGATTGCGCACGTCGCCGACGAACACCGCCCCGCCGGGGGCCAGCAGGTCGTGCAACCGCTCGAGGACGTCGCGCAGATAACGGCCGCCCGGGAAATACTGGATCACCGAATTCAGCACCACGGTGTCGAAGTGGTGCCGCGGCAGGCCACTGGTGTCGTCGGCGGTCCGCACGTTCAAGGTGATGCGCCGGGCCCGGTCCGCGTCCAGCGCGCTCACCTGCCGTTGCAGGGTGGCGATGGTGGCGGCGGAAAAGTCCGTCGCCCAGTACTCCTCGCACTCCGGGGCGAGCTGCGACAGCAAAAGACCCGAGCCGACGCCGATTTCGAGCACGCGCCGCGGCGCCAGCTCCCGGATGCGCTCGACCCGGGTGCCGCGCCACTCCCGCATCTGTTCCACCGGAATCGGTTCCCCGGTATAGCTGCTGTCCCAGCCGCCGAAATCCTCGCCGAACGCGGCGTCCGCACCGGTGTACAGGTCGTCGTACACCCGTTGCCACTGCCCGACGAATTCGTCCGAGGTCTCCCCCGGACCGGACCGGTCGGCGACCACGTAGCCGATCAGCTGCTTGCCGCCGGACTCGTCCGCGCGGGCCACGACCACCGCCCGGGATACCGAAGGGTGTTGCGCCAGCGCGGCTTCGACCTCACCGGGCTCGACCCGGAAGCCGCGGATCTTGACCTGATCGTCGGCGCGGCCGACGAAGTCCAACTGCCCCTCGGCATTCCAGCGCACCACATCGCCGGTGCGATACAACCGGCCGCCCGCGTCGAACGGATCGGCGACGAAGCGGACAGCGGTCAGCGCCGCCCGGCCGCGATAGCCGCGAGCCAGTTGCGCGCCGGCCACATACAACTCACCGGGCACGCCGACCGGCACCGGCCGCAACCAGGAATCGAGCACGTAGACACGGGTATTGGCCACCGGGGCGCCGATCGGCGCCGTCCCCGGCGCGGTCCCGGACACCACCGCGGCGGTGACGTTCACCGTGGCCTCGGTGGGGCCGTAGAGATTCCCGAGCGTGACCGCCGGCCACCGGGTCCGCAGCTCCTCGATCAGCCGGGCGGGGAGGCTGTCGGCGCCGGTGTGCACCTGCCGGAGGCTCTCGAACGGGTTGTCCCGCAGCGATTCCGTGTAGTCGGCCAGGGCCGACAGCAGCGGTGGCGTGGCGAACATCGTGGTCACCGCGCGGGTCCGCACCAGCCGGGCGATCTCCACCGGATCCGACCGCCGCTCACCCGCCACCACCAGCGTCGCACCACCACACAGCGCCGGCCAGATCTCGTACGTCGACGCGTCGAACGCCACCGACGAATGCATCAGCACCCGATCACCGGGGCCCACGGACCACGCCTGCGCGACGAGATTCACCACATTGCCGTGCGTGACCGCTACGCCCTTCGGCACACCCGTCGACCCCGACGTGTAGATCACGTACGCCGACTGCTGCGACCGCACCGGCACCGGACGCTCCTCACCGGCCTCGGCCCCGTCCGGATACACGTGCGGTATCCCGTTGCCGGGCAGCACCTTCGCGGTCACCGAGTCGGTGACCACCACGACCGGTGCGGCATCGGCGAGCACGAAGGCCAGCCGATCCGAGGAGTAGGCCGGGTCGATCGGCAGATACGCGCCACCGGCCTTCGACACCGCCAGCAGGGCCACCAGGAACTCCGCGGATCTCGGCAGGGCCACCGCGACGACCGTGTCGGGACCGACGCCGTGCGAGATCAGTTCCCGCGCCAGCCGATTCGCGCGGCGGTCCAGTTGCCGGTAGGTCAGTTCGGTGTCACCGCAGAGCACCGCGACGGCCTCGGGGGCCGCCGCGACCCGCGCCGCGAACACGGCGGGGAGGGAGGTGTCCGGGACGTCGGCCTCGGTCGCATTCCACTGCCGCAACACCAGTTCGCGTTCGTCGCGACCCAGGACGTCGATCGCGCCGACCGGGACGGCGGGGTCCGTTCCGATCGATTCCAGTACCCGCACCAGCCGCCGCGTCATCGCCTCGACCGTGGACCGATCGAACAGGTCGGTCGCGTACTCCACGAACCCGTTCCACGCCTGTCCAGCCGGGGTGTCGGCGACATTGAAGAACAGGTCGAACCGCGAGGTCGCGACGGCCGCCGGATACGGCTCGAACCCGACACCGGCCAGGTCGACCGTCGGCAGCGCGTTGTTCTGGAATGCCAGAGTGACCTGGAACAGCGGATGATGCGCCGCGGATCGAGTGGGATTCAGCAGTTCGACCAGCAATTCGAACGGGGCGTCCTGATTCTCGTAGGCCGCCAGTGCCTTCGCCCGTACCTGTCCGAGCAGCTCCGCGAACGACATGGCCGGAACCACCCTCGTCCGCAGCACCCAGGTGTTGACGAAGAAGCCGACCAGATCGGCGAGCGCTTCGTCGGTGCGCCCGGCGATCGGGGCCCCGATCGGAACATCCTCCCCCGCACCGAATTTGGACAGCAGCACCGCCAGCGCGGCTTGCAGGACCATCGAGACCGTCGCGCCCTCCCGCGCGGCCAGCCGCTCCACCGCGGTCCGGATGCCGGGCTCGATCGCGAAGGGCACCAGGTCGCCCCGATAGCTCGCGACCCGCGGCCGCGGCCGATCCGTGACCAGCTGGAGCTGTTCGGGCAGGCCGTCGAGTTCCTGGCGCCAGTAGTCGAACTGCCGGGACACCACACTGTCCGGATCGGTGACCGATCCCAGCCATTGCTGTTGCCACAGTGTGTAATCCACGTACTGCACCGGCAGCGGCTCCCAGACCGGGGCCCGATCCGCCAGCCGCGCGGTGTAGGCGTGGGCGAGGTCGCGCAGCAGCGGCGTCAGCGACCAGCCGTCACCGGCGATGTGGTGGATGACCAGCACCAGCACGCATTCCCCGGCGCCGTGGCGGAAGATGTCGGCGCGCAGCGGGATCTCGGCCGACAGGTCGAATCCGTACCGCAGCGCCGAGATCACCGCCGCGTCCAGGTCGGCGGGATCGAGATCGGTGACGGTGACCGGCACGTCCACGTCGGCGAGCGGCAGCACCCGTTGCGAGGGCACGCCGTCGACTTCGGCGAAGACGGTACGCAGACTCTCGTGCCGGGCGACGACATCGGCGATCGCCGCGGCGAAGGCGGCGGCGTCGAAGGCGCCGGTCAGCCGGGCGGCCAGCGGAATGTTGTAGGTCGCGGACCGTCCCTCCAGCCGATGGATGAACCACAGCCGGCGCTGCGCGAACGACAGCGGCACCACCTCGGGCCGGGGCCGAGCCGAAACCGCTGGGCGCAGTTGCGCATTCGGGTCCAGCCGGGTCGCCAGCCGCGCCACGGTCGGTGCGTCGAAGACCGCGCGGATCGGCACCTCGATCCCCAGCTCGGCGCGGATGCGGCTCACCAGGCGGGTGGCCAGCAGGGAGTGGCCGCCCAATTCGAAGAAGCTGTCGTCCGCGCCGACCCGCTCGCGGCCGAGGACCTCGCCGAACAGGGCGGCCAGGGTCAGCTCCCGGGCGCCGGCGGGCGCCCGATATCCGGCCGCGGCGGCGAAGTCCGGTTCCGGCAGCGCCGCCCGGTCGAGTTTGCCGTTGGTGGTCAGCGGGACCGCGTCGATCACCTGGATCGCCGCGGGCACCATGAACTCCGGCAGCCGGTCGGCGGCCCACCGGCGCACCGCGCGGCCGTCGAGCGCCGGGCCGCCGGAGACGACATACCCGATGAGCTGTTTGCCGCCGGTCCCGGCGCGGCGGGCCAGCACGATCGCGTGGGCCACCGAAGGATGCTGCGCCAGCGCCGATTCCACCTCACCGAGTTCCACCCGGAAGCCGCGGATCTTCACCTGATCGTCGACGCGGCCCACATATTCCAACTGCCCCTCGGCATTCCAGCGCACCACGTCGCCGGTGCGATACAGCCGGCCGCCGTACGGGTCGAAGGGGTCGGCCACGAACCGCGCGGCCGTCAGCCCGGCCCGGCCGCGATATCCGCGGCCGACGTGCGCACCGGCGATGTACAGCTCCCCCGCGACGCCCACCGGCGCCGGTCGCAGCATCGAATCCAGCACGTACACGCGGACATTGGCCAGCGGGAAGCCGATCGGCACCAGGGTGCCGTCGAAGGCCTGCCCGGCGTCGAAGGTCCGGGTGACCGCGAAGGTGGTGGTCTCGGTCGGGCCGTAGCCGTTGACGATGTGCGTGCCGGGGCACCGGTGCAGCGCGCGCCGCAGCACCGCCGCGGGAATCTCCTCACCGCCGACCCACACCTGGCGCAGCCCGGCGAACACCTCGGGACTGTGCTCGACGAACAGTTCGAACAAGCGGGTCGTGAAGAAGGCCGAGGTGACCCGCCGGTCGACCAGCAACCGGCCCAGCGCCGCGAGATCGGCGCGCTCCGGCGGCGCCACCACCACCCGGCCACCGCCGAGCAGCGGCACCCACATCTCGTAGGTGGAGGCGTCGAAGGCGATCGAGGAATGCATCAGCACGACCTCGTGCGCACCGCCGCGCCAGACGGGATCGGCCGCGAAGGCCACGATATTGCGGTGGGTGACGGCGACGCCCTTCGGCACACCCGTGGAACCGGAGGTGTAGATCAGGCAGGCGCAGTGCTGCGGCCGCACCGCGGCGGCGCCCTCGAGGCCGGGTCCGTACGAGAGGTCGATCGTGTCCAGCGACACCCGCGGTATCGCGTTGCCGGGCAACATCGTCGCGGTCCGCTCATCGGTCACGATCACGACCGGCGCGGCGTCGGTGAGGCTGAACGCCAGCCGCCGCGAGGGATATTCCGGATCGATCGGCAGGTAGGCGCCGCCTGCCTTCAGAACCGCCAGCAAGGCCACGATCAGTTCCGCCGACCTCGGCAGTGCTACCGCGACAACGGTTTCCGGTCGCACCCCGTGCGCACGCAACACCCGCGCGAGCCGATCGGTGCGGAGATCGAGTTCCCGATAACTCATTTCGGTGGCGCCGCAGACGATCGCGACCGCCTCCGGATGCGCGGCGACCCGCGCGCGGAACCGCCCGGCGACGGTGGTGTCGGGGAATTCGGCGCCGGTCCGGTTCCAGCGGTACAGCATCGCCTCCCGTTCGGCGCGGCCGAGGGTGTCGATCGCTCCCATCGGCAGGTGCACGTCGGTGGCGACCTGCTCGAAGATCCGCACCAGCCGCACCGCCAGCGCCTCGGCCACCGGCCGATCGAAGACATCGGTGCGGTATTCCAGATGCAGACGCAGCTCCGGCAGCGCGGTGGCGATGAGGGTGACCGGGTAGTGCGAGGGCGTGTCGGGCCGCACCTCGACGATGTCGAGGCCGCCCGCCGCGGCGACCCGGCCGATGCCGGCCTGGTCGACCGGATAGGACTCGAACGCGATCAGGGTGTCGAACAGGGCATGCACACCGACGCCCTGCTGGATATCGCTCAATCCGATGTGATGGTGGTCCAGCAGGGCGGCCTGGCGGGCCTGCGTATCGGTCAGGATCTCGGCGAGGGTGTCGGCGGGCCCGAATCGCACCCGCGCGGGCACGGTGTTGATGAACAACCCGACCATGGCGTCCACCCCCGCGATCGCGGGCGGACGTCCCGACACCGCCGCCCCGGTGATCACATCGCGCCGCCCGGTCGAGATCGCCAGCGCGATCCCCCAGCAGCCCTGCACGACGGTGTTCACCGTGACGCCGAGCGCCGTCGCCTGCCCGCTCACCGCCGCCACGGTGGCCGCGCCGAGGGGCACCTCGATCCGTTCCACCCCGCCGCGCGCGGAAACCTCGGCGCCACCGGGCCTTCCGAGGCTGTCGGCGAGCAGGGTGGGTTCCTCGACACCGGCGAGTTCGCCGAGCCACGCCCGCACCCCGGCACCGGTGTCCTGCGCGCCGAGCCAGGTCAGGAAGTCGCGATAGTCCGGCGCGGCGGGCAGCGCGTCGCCGGAGCCGTACAGCTGCAACAGATCCCGGATCAGCAGCGGCAGCGACCAGCCGTCGAGCAGCACGTGATGAGCGGTGAGGATCAACGCCGACCGCCGCGCGGGCAGCAGTACCAGCGTCAGCCGCAGCAGCGGCGCCACCGCGGGGTCGAAATGCGTGTCCCGGTCCTGCGCCAGCACCGCGTCCAGGTCCGGCCCGGGTGCGGCACTGTCGCGCAGATCGACCACCCGCCACGGCAATTCGACCCGGTCCAGCACCAGTTGCACCGGTGCGCCCGCGGCGTCGGCACCGAAGCACACCCGCAGCGTCGGATACCGGTCGAGCAGGCCCTGTCCGGCCGCGCGCAGCCGGCCGGCGTCGACCGGTCCGGCCAGTTCGAACACCACGCGCATGTGGTAGGCGTCGAAGCCGTTGTCTGCCAGACCCTGATGGAACAGCAACCCGGCCTGCATCGGCGTCGGCGGCCACACGTCGGACAGGCCCGGATACCGTTGCTCCAGCGTCTCGATCTCGGCCTGCCGCACCGCCACCAGGGGCAGATCCGACGGGGTCAGGCCACCGGCCCCGCCGGTGGTCGCGTGCCGCGCCAGCCCCAGCACCGCATCCCGCCAGAGCTCGGCCAGCTCGGCCACCTCGGAGCGGGCCAGCACCCCCGCGGGCGCGCCGAACACCACTTGCAGGACCGGTCCGTCGCCGGTGTCGATCACCATCGCGAGCACGTCGAGCACCGACAGCGCCGGCATCGCGGACAGGGCCGGATCCAGCGGCGTGATCAACTGCCCGGCGTCCGCCGACGGCGTCCAGCCCGCGCCGCGCAGCCGGGACGGCAGCAGATCCGCGGAGGTGAACCGGCCGAGGTAGTTGAATCCGATCTGACCGGTCGAGAACTGTTGCAGCACAGCGGCGGTCTCCGGATTGAGGTATCGGAGCAGCCCGTAGCCGATGCCCTTGTCCGGCAGTGCGCGCAACTGTTCCTTGATCGTCTTGAACAGGGCGCCGGCGGTATCACCGCCCGCGCGCAGTTCGTCCCAGGCCCCGGCGCCGGGCCACAGCCGGACCGGGAACATGCTGGTGAACCAGCCCACGGTGGTGGACAGATCGGCGCCGGGGATGACGTTCTCCTCCCGGCCGTGCCCCTCCAGCCGGATCAGCACCGATTCCTCGCGGACTCCGCGCACGGCACGCCAGCGCGTCACCGCGGCCGCCAGGGCGGCCAGCAGGCCGTCCTCGACGCCGCCGTGGAAGGCGGCGGGCAGGGCCGTCAGCAGCACAGCGGTGTCGGACACCGGAATCCGGATCTGCACATGCTCGGTGGTGGCCATGACATCGACGGCCGGATCCAGTGCGCGCGCGCCGAGCAGCGGATCGGGTCCCTCCGATACCGAACGCCACCACGACAACTCGGCCACCCGCTGCGGCCGCCGCGCCTCCTCGGCCAGGCAGTGCGCCCAGCGCCGCAGCGAGGTTCCCGAGGCGGGCGGGGGCGGGGGCGCCCCGGCCGAGACCGCCTGCCACGCGGAGGCGAGGTCCGGCAACAGGATTCGCCACGACACCCCGTCCACCGCGAGATGGTGCGCGACGATCGCCAACCGGCCCGCCCAGGCCGGACCGGCATCGAACCAGACGAATTGCGCCATGACCCCCGCGGCGGGATCGAGGCGGCCGACCGCGGCCTCCAGTGGCGTGACCATCGCCGCCGGCCCGGTATCGGTGGTCTCGACGCGATGCAGGAACCGCCCCACGTCGACCGAGCCCACCGGCGCGATCTCCAGTCCCGGGCCCCGCTCGTCGTCGGCCAGCCGCGCGCGCAGCACGTCGTGGCGATCGATCACCGCCGCCAGCACCGCCACCAGACCCGCCCGATCGATACCGACCGGCAGATCCAGGACCATGGACTGGCTGAACGCCCCGAAGCCGGCGCCGAGTTCGCGCACGTACCGCGCCACCGGCAGCAGCGGCATCCAGCCGGTGCCACCACCGTCGAGTTCGCGCAGCACCGGATTCTGTGCGCGCCCACCGGCCACCGCGGCCAGGGCCGCGACCGTGCGTCGTTCGAACACCTCGCGCGGACTCACCACCACACCCAGCGCGCGGGCCCGCGACACCACCTGGATCGACCGGATGCTGTCGCCGCCGAGTTCGAAGAAGCTGTCGTCGGCCCCGACCCGGTCCAGCCCCAGCACCTCGGCGAACACCGCGGCCAGCACCTGTTCCACGGCGCTGCCCGGCGCCCGGTAGCCGGTCGTGGTCATCGGTTCCGGGGCCGGGAGGGCGGTGCGGTCCACTTTGCCGTTGACGGTCATCGGCACGGCGTCGATCACCGAGACCACCGACGGCACCATGAAATCGGGCAGCCGCTCGGCGGCGAATTCGCGCACCCCGGCCCCGTCGACGCCGGCCGCGCCGGTCCGGTCCAGCACCACGTAGCCGACCAGCCGCTTGCCGGCGGCGCCGGCGTCCAGCGCGGTCACCACCGCCCGGGTGACCGAAGGATGTTGTGCCAGTACGGCTTCGACCTCGCCGGGCTCGACCCGGAAGCCGCGGACCTTCACCTGATCGTCGCCGCGGCCGATGAACTCGAGCATTCCGGCCCTCGTCCAGCGCACCATGTCCCCGGTGCGGTACAGGCGGCCGCCCGCGGGGTCGAACGGATCGGCGACGAATCGCGCGGCCGTCGCCGCGGGCCGGTCGCGGTACCCGCGCGCCAGCTGCGCCCCGGCCACGTACAGTTCCCCGGCGACGCCGAGCGGAACCGGCGCCAGCCACGGGTCCAGCACGTACACCCGGGTATTGGCCACCGGGGCGCCGATCGGCGCCACACCCGTGGCGTTCTCGGGCACCACCAGCGAGGTCACATCGACGGTCGCCTCGGTCGGGCCGTACAGATTGTCGATCCGGACACCGCCGCACACCGAACGCACCGCGTCGGCCAATCCGGCGGTGAGGCTGTCCGCGCCGGTGTTCACCTGGGTGAGGCTGCGAAGCGGGGTGCACCGCAACGGTTCCGCGTACTCGACCAGGGCGGACAGCAGCGGCGGCGTCGCGAACATCTTGGTCACCGACCAGGTTTCGATCAGCCGGGTGATCTCCACCGGATCGGAGCGCTGCTCGCTCGCGACCAGCAGGGTGGCGCCACCGCAGAGGGCGGGCCAGATCTCGTAGGTGGAGGCGTCGAAGGCCACCGACGAGTGCATGAGCACCCAGTCCCCGGGGCCGGCCGTCCAGGCCTGCGCGACCAGGTTCACCACGTTGCCGTGCGTGACGGCAACGCCTTTGGGCACACCGGTCGACCCGGAGGTGTAGATCACGTACGCCAGGTCGTGCGGCCGGGCCGCGACCGGGTCGGCGGTGGGGGCCTCGACGTCGTCCAGGTACAGGTGAGGTATCCCGTTGTCCGGCAACACCTTCTCGGTGCCGGGTTCGGTGAGCACGACGACCGGGCGGGCGTCGGCGAGGACGAACGTCAGCCGGTCCGAGGGGTAGGCCGGATCGATCGGCAGATACGCGCCACCGGATTTCACCACCGCCACCAGGGCCACCAGCAACTCCACCGACCTCGGCAACGCCACCGCGACCACCGAGTCCGGGCCCACACCACGGGATCTCAGGACCCGCGCCAACCGGTCCGCCCGCGCGTCGAGCTGCCGGTAGGTCAGATCGGTGTTCCGGCAGACGACGGCGACGCGGTCGGGCGTCCGGGCCACCTGCGCCTCGAACAATCCGGCCAGGGTGGTGTCCGGGACCGCCACGGCGGTCCGGTTCCACCTGTGCAGCAACAGTTCCCGCTCGTCGCCGAGCAGGTCCAGCGCGCCCACCGCGACCTCCGGATCGGCGGCCACCTGTTCGAAGATCCGCACCAGCCGCGAGGCCAGCGCCTCGACCGCCGGCCGGTCGAACACATCGGTGCGATATTCCAGCCGGAGGGTCAATTCGGGAACCGTGCCGGCCACGATCGCCAGCGGATAGTGCGTAGGCGCATCGGAGCGCAGTGCGGCGATGGCGATTCCACCGGTGCCGGCCGCCGCCCCGATCCCGTCCGGGTCGACCGGATAGGACTCGAACCCGACCAGCGTGTCGAACAGCACGTTCAGGCCGGTCGCCTGGTGGATGTCGCTCAGGCCGATGTGGTGATGGTCCAGCAGGGCGGCCTGCCGGGCCTGGAGGCCGGTCAGCAGGTCGGTCACGGTGTCGCCGTGGCCGAATCGCACCCGCACCGGCACGGTGCCGATGAACAGGCCGACCATCGATTCCACTCCGGGAATCGCCGGGGGGCGGCCGGAGACGGTCGCACCGGCGACCACATCGCGGCGGCCGGTGCAGGCGGCGAGCAGAATTCCCCAGGCGGCCTGCACCACGGTGTTCAGCGTGACGCCGAGCCGGCTCGCGGTGCCGCGCAGCGCCGCCGCGGTCGCCACGGGCAGCGGCACGTCGATCCGCTCGACCTCCGCCGCGGCGCTGCCGTCGGCGCCACCGGCGAGCAGGGTGGGTTCGTGGACGCCGTCGAGTTCGTCGGCCCAGGCCCGCACCCCGGCCGGAATATCCTGCCGGTGCAACCATCTCAGGTATTCGCGGTAGTCCGGTACCGGTGGCAGCGGTGTCCCGGCGGACCCGTACAGGCGCAGCAGATCGTGCAGCAGCAACGGCAGCGACCAGCCGTCCAGCAGCACGTGGTGAGCGGTGAAGATCAGCTCCGAACGCTGATCGGTCATGAGTGCCAGCGTGAATCGCAGCAACGGCCCGGCCGCGACGTCGAAGGGCGTGTGCCGGTCCTCGCTCAGCAGCAGTTCCAGCGCCGCCCGGCGCTCGGCATCGGTGTGGTCCCGCAGATCGACCACGTGCCACGGGATTTCGGCGCGGGCGGCCACCACCTGGATCGGGAGGCCCCGGGCGTCGTCCGCGAAGCTCACCCGCAGATTCGGGTACCGGTCCAACAGTCCCTGTGCGGCCGCGCGCATCCGGATCGGCTCCAGCGGCCCGGTCAGGCCGAACGCCACCTGCATGTGATAGGCGTCGAATCCCTTGCCCGCCAACGCCCGATGGAACAGCAGGCCCTGCTGCATCGCGGTCGGCGGCCACACGTCCGACAGTCCGGGGTAGCGCCGCTCCAGCACCTCGATCTCGCGCTGCGACAGCGCGACCAACGGCAGATCCGAGGGGGTCAGACCGCCACCGCCGACGGCGTGCCGGGCCAATCCGAGGGCCACCTGATGCCACAGCTGCGCCAGTTCCTGTGCCTCGACGGTGGTCAGCGCCCCGCGCGGGTTGGCGAACACCGCCCGCAGGATCGGGCCCCGGTCGGTGTCGACGACCATCGTGGTGACATCGAGCACCGCCGGTGCGGGCATCGCGGGATCCTGGCTGGCCACCGAACCCATATCGTCGCGGGTCGGCGCCCAGCCGGCGCCGCGCAACCGTTGCGGCAGCAGATCCGCCGAGGTGAACCGGCCCAGATGGTTGAAACCGAGCTGTCCGGTCGGAAACCCTTGCAGCACAGCGGCGGTCTCGGGATTCAGGTAGCGCAGCAAGCCGAATCCGATGCCCTTGCCGGGCACCGCGCGCAACTGCTCCTTCACCGATTTCACCAGCGCGCCCGCCGCGGGGCCGCCGGCGCAGATCTCCTCCCAGGCCGCGGCGTCCGCGCGCAGCCGCACCGGGAACACGCTGGTGAACCAGCCGACGGTGGCCGACAGGTCGGCCCCGGGCACGGTATCCTCCTCGCGCCCATGGCCTTCCAGCCGGATCAGCACCGAATCGCCGGCCACGCCGCGCGTCTGCCGCCGGTGTGTCACCGCGACCGCCAGGGCCGCCAGCAGTCCGTCCTCGACGCCGCCGTGGAACGCCGCCGGCAGGGTGGTCAGCAGCATCTCGGTCTCGGCCACCGCAATCTCGACCACCGTGTGGTCGACGGTCGCCATGACGTCGACCCGCGGATCCAGCGGCCGCGACCCGAGCAGTGGATCCGGGCCGTCCAACGTCGCACGCCACCAGGGCAATTGGCCGGTCAGTCCCGGCGTCGACGCCGCCTCGGCCAGCCCGTGGGCCCAGCGCCGCATCGAGGTCCCCGGCACGGCCCGCGCCGGGGGCGTGCCGGTCGACACCGCCTGCCACGCGGCGGCCAGCTCCGGCAACAGGATTCGCCACGACACCCCGTCGACCACCAGATGATGGGCCACGATCGCCAACCGGCCCGTCCGCTGCGGCCCGGCGTCGAACCAGCCGAACTGCACCATCACCCCGGCCGCCGGATCCAGCCGGGCGTGCAGCGCCTCGCCGAGTTCGACGCGGTGCAGCAACCGCTCCACCTCGATCGAGCCCGGCGGCGCGACCTCGAGTCCCGCGCCGCGCTCGTCGTCGACCAGCCGCGCCCGCAGCATGTCGTGACGATCGATCACCGCGGTCAGCACCGCCAGCAGGCCCGCCCGATCGATCCCGGGCGGCAGGTCCAGCACCAGGGTCTGGTTGAAACTGTCGAATCCGGCGCCGGACTCGCGCAGGAAGCGGGCGACCGGCAACAGCGGCATCCAGCCCACACCGCCGCCGGGCAGTTCGGCCGGGACCGAATCCACCACGCGCCCGGCGGCGATCGCGGCCAGCCCCGCGACCGTCCGCCGCTCGAACACCTCGCGCGGGGTCACCTCGACCCCCAGCGCGCGAGCCCGCGACACCACCTGGATCGACCGGATGCTGTCCCCGCCGAGCTCGAAGAAGCTGTCCTCCACGCCGACTCGCGCCAGACCGAGCACCTCGGCGAAGACCGCGGCGAGGATCCGCTCGCTCGCGTTCGCCGGGGCGCGGTACCGGGCCGAGGCGGTGAAGTGCGGCTGCGGCAACGCGATCCGGTCGAGTTTGCCGTTCGCGGTCAGCGGCATCGCGTCGAGCACCATCACGACGGCGGGCACCATGAAGTCGGGCAGCCGGTCGGCGGCGAATTCCCGGACCTGCGCGCCGTCGAGTGCGCCGGCGGCGGTGACGTAGCCGATCAGCTGGGCCCCGGACTCGGTCCCGCGGGCCACCACCACGGCCTGCGACACCGACGGGTGTTGCGCCAGTGCGGCTTCCACCTCACCCGGCTCGACCCGGAAGCCGCGAATCTTCACCTGGTCGTCGGCGCGGCCGACGAACTCCAGCACACCGGCCTGTGTCCAGCGCACCACATCGCCGGTGCGGTACACCCGGCCACCGGCCGGATCGAACGGATCGGCCACGAACCGCGCCGCCGTCAGCGCCACCCGGCCCCGGTAGCCCCGCGCCACCTGGGCGCCGGCCACGTACAGCTCGCCGGGCACCCCCACCGGAACCGGCGCGAGCCGCGAATCCAGCACGTAGGCACGGACATTGGCCAGTGGACGCCCGATCGGCACGGTGGCGCCGATCTCGCCGGTCACCTCGTGGTCGGTCGCGTACACCGTCGCCTCGGTGGGTCCGTAGCCGTTCACGATGTGCAGGCCGGGGTATCGCGCGTGCAGCCGGCGGGCCAGTGCCGCAGGCAGTTCGGAGCCCGCGCAGAACAGTCGCGTCAGTGATGCCAGCGCGTCGCCGGGCCCGGATCCGGCGTGGTCGAGCAGTGCGGCCACCAGCGGCGGTGTCGCGAACAGCCTTGTGACCGAACGGGTCTCGATCAGTGCCGCGATCTCCGCCGGGTCCGGGCGCTGTTGCGGCGGCAGTACCAGCCGGGCGCCGCCGCAGAGGGTCGGCCAGATCTCGTAGGTGGACACGTCGAAGGCGATCGAGGTCTGCATCAGCACGCGGTCCCCGGCGACGACCGGTCGCGCCCGCGAGATCAGGTTGACCGCGTTGCGGTGGGTCACCGCAACGCCTTTCGGGACGCCGGTCGATCCGGAGGTGTAGATCAGGTAGGCGAGGTGCTGCGGCCGCGGTGCCGCGACACTGCCGATCGGGTGCTCGGCACCGTCGAGAGCGTCCAGATGCAGGTGCGGTATCGCACTGTCCGGCAACACCTCCGCGGTGCGGGTGTCGGTCAGCACGACCACCGGCGCGGCATCGGCGAGCACGAAGGCCACCCGGTCCGACGGATACGCCGGATCGATCGGCAGATACGCGCCACCGGCTTTCGTCACCGCCAGCAGGGCCACGATCAGCGGCACCGACGGCGGCAACGCCACCGCGACCACCGTCTCCGGGCCGACACCGCGCGCGAGCAGGATCGCGGCCACATCCTCGGCGCGGTGGTCGAGTTCGCGGTAGGTCAGCGCGACGTCCCCGAGCGTGACCGCGATCGCGTCCGGGGTCCGGGTGGCCTGTGCCCCGAACAGGGCTGGCAGGGTGAGGTCGGGAACCGGGACCGCGGTGTCGTTGAACCGGTGCAGCACCGATTCCCGCTCCGCGGCGCCGAGGACATCGATCGACCCCAGCGGCCGGTCCGGGTCCGACGCCAGCTGTCCCAGCAGCCGCACCAGGCGCGCGGCCATCGCCTCGATCGTGGACCGATCGAACAACTCGGTCGCGAATTCGACCAGCCCGCTCCACCCCCGACCCGCCGGGCCGTCGGCGATGTCGAACAGCAGGTCGAATCGGGCGGTGCCGGTGTTCACGGGGTACGGCTCGAGCCGCAGCCCGGCCAGTTCCAGCCGGGGCGCGGCATTGTTCTGGACCGCCAGCGACACCTGGAACAGCGGATGATGCGCCGCCGAGCGCACCGGATCCAGCCGCTCCACCAGCAATTCGAACGGGATGTCCTGGTTGTCGTAGGCCGCCAGCGCTTTCCCCGCGATCTGCCGGACCAGGCCGGTGAACGAGCCCGCCGGATCGATCTGCGCCCGCAGCACCCAGGTGTTGACGAAGATCCCCACCAGTTCGTTCAGCGCCTCGTCGCAGCGGCCCGCGATCGGCGAACCGATCGGAATATCGGTCCCCGCACCGAGTGTGGACAACAGCACTGCCAGGGCGGACTGCCACACCATCGACTCCGAGGCGCCCGCCGTGGCCGCCAATCGTCCGACCGCGGTGCGGGTCTCGTGGTCGACGGCGAATTGCACGACATCGCCGCGATATCCGGCGGTCCGGGGGCGTGGCCGATCGACGGGCAACCGCAACTGCTCCGGCAGGCCGTCCAGCGCACCGCGCCAGTACTCGAACTGCCCGGACAGCAGGCTGTCCGGATCCTCCGGCGATCCGAGCAGGTCCCGCTGCCACAGCGTGTAATCCGCGTACTGCACCGGCAGCGGCGCCCACGCCGGGGCCCGCCCGTCGCACCGGGCGGTGTAGGCGGCCGACAGGTCTGCCAGCAGGGCCGCCATGGACCAGCCGTCGCAGGCGATGTGGTGGATCAACAGCACCAGCACGCATCCGGCCGGACCGTCGCGGAAGACGCCGACGCGCAGGGGGATCTCCGACGACAGGTCGAAGCCGTACCGGACCGCCGCGGTCACCGCGGCCGCCAGTTCGGCCGGGGCGACGTCGGTGACCGTGATCGGCGCCGCGACGCTGCCGGCGTCGAGGATCAGCTGAGCGGGCACCCCGTCGGTCTCGGCGAAGACGGTGCGCAGGCTCTCGTGCCGGGCCAGCACGTCACCGACGGCCGCCTCGAGTGCGGGGATGTCGATCGCGCCGGACAGCCGCGCCGTCACCGGCAGGTTGTAGGTCGCCGAGGGGCCCTCCAGACGATGCATGAACCACAGCCGCCGCTGCGCGAAGGACAGCGGAATCGGTTGCGGCCGCGGCCGGGCCGTCACCGCCGGGCGCACCGGCCCGCCGAGGCCGAGCCGGTGGGCCAGTCGCGCGGCCGTCGGGGCCTCGAAGACGGTGCGGATCGGCAACTCCACACCCAGTTCCACCCGGATCCGGCTCGCGAGGCGGGTGGCGAGCAGCGAGTGGCCGCCCAGTGCGAAGAAACCGTCGTCGACGCCGACGCGGTCGAGGCCCAGCACTTCGGCGAACAGCTCGGTCAGTACCCGCTCCCGGCGGTTGCCCGGGGCGCGATAGCGGGCCGTCGTCCCGATCTCCGGGACCGGCAGGGCGGCCTGATCTATTTTCCCGTTGGCGGTCAACGGAATCGAGTCGATCACCAGGACCGCGGCGGGCACCATGAAGTCCGGCAGCCGATCGGCGGCGAAGGCCCGCACCCGGGCGCCGTCGAGTGCACCGGCGGCGGTGACGTAGCCGATCAGCTGGGTGCCGGCGGCGGTGCCGCGCGCGAGTACCAGCGCCCGGGACACCGAAGGATGCTGTGCCAGGACAGCTTCCACCTCGCCGGGCTCGACCCGGAAGCCGCGGATCTTCACCTGGTCGTCGGCCCTGCCGACGAACTCCAGCACGCCGGCGCGGGTCCAGCGCACCACGTCGCCGGTGCGATACAACCGGCCACCGGCGGGATCGAAGGGATCGGCCACGAAACGCGCGGCGGTCAGCCCCGCCCGGCCGCGATAGCCCCGGGCCAGCTGTGCACCCGCCACGTACAACTCGCCCGGCACCCCCACCGCGACCGGCGACAGACCCGAATCCAGCACGAACACCCGGGTATTGGCCACCGGTGCGCCGATCGGCACCGTCGTGCCCGCCGGATCGTCCGGTACCGGCGCGGAGGTCACGTTCACCGTCGCCTCGGTCGGGCCGTAGAGATTGTCGATCCACACCTCCGGGCACGCGGCCCGCAGATCGCGGACCAGGTCCGTGCCGAGCGTATCGGCCCCGGTGTTCACCTGGCGCAGACCGCGCAGCACCGGCTCCGGCAGTGACCGCGCGTACTCGACCAGCGCCGACAGCAGCGGTGGTGTCGCGAACATCATCGTCACCGAACGGCTTTCGAGCAGCCGGGCGATCTCGCCGGGATCCGAGCGCCGCTCGGTCGCGACGACCAGCGCCGCGCCCCCGCACAGGGCCGGCCAGATCTCGTAGGTGGAGGCGTCGAAGGCCACCGACGAATGCACCAGCACCCGGTCCGCCGATCGCACCGACCAGGATTGGGCGATCAGGTTCACCACATTGCGATGGGTGATCCCCACACCTTTCGGCACCCCCGTCGACCCCGAGGTGTAGATCACGTACGCCAGTTGGTGCGGCCGCACCCTCACCACGAGATCGGCGCTGTCACCGGCTGTTTCGAGCTCGTCCAGCACCAGCTGCGGCGCCTCGGCCCGCGGCAGCGCCGGCGCGGTCGCGCTATCGGTGACGACGAGTACGGGTTTCGCGTCGTCGAGCACGAAAGCCAGCCGATCCGAAGGATATCCGGGATCGATCGGCAGATACGCGGCACCGGTCCTCGACACCGCCACCATCGCCACGATCAGCTCGGCCGATCGCGGCAATGCCACCGCGACAACGGATTCCGGGCCGACACCGTGCCCGGTCAGCGTCCGCGCCAGCCGGGTGGCCCGCAGGTCGAGCTCACGGTACGACAGGGCCAGCTCGCCGCACAGCACGGCGGGCGCGTCCGGGGTGCGGGCGACCTGGGCGCGGAACAGGTCGGGCAGCGCCGCGTCCGCGACCTCGACGTCGGTGGCGTTCCAGCGGCGCGTGATCAGTTCGCGCTCATCGGCGTCGAGCACGTCGACCGGCCCCACCGCCGCCTCGGGATCGGCCACCAGCTGCCGCAGCACCCGCGCCAGCCGTGCCGCCAGCGCCTCGGCGGTGGACCGGTCGAACAGCTCCGTGGCGTACTCGAGGTGGATGTCCCAGCCGCCGGACGCGGCGTCGGCGACGGTGAACACCAGATCGAAGCGCGAGGTCGTCGCCGCCAGCGGATACGGCTCGAAGTCGGCCCCCGGCAACGCCAGCGTGGGCGCGGCGTTGTTCTGGAAGCTCAGCAGCGTCTGGAACAGCGGATGATGTGCCGGCGAGCGCACCGGATTGAGCAGCTCGACCAGCAATTCGAACGGGATGTCCTGATTCTCGTACGCGGCCAGCGCCTTCGCCCGGACCTCGCGCAGCAACCGGGTGAACGACGCCGCCGGGTCGACCCTCGCGCGCAGCACCCAGGTGTTGACGAAGAATCCGACCAGATCGGCCATACTCTCCTCGGTGCGCCCGGCGATCGGCGATCCGATCGGAATATCGTTCCCCGCACCGAGTTTGAACAGCAGCACCGCCAGTGCGGCCTGCCACACCATCGACGCCGACGCGCCTTCACGCGCGGCGAGCGCCCCGGCGGCGGCCCGCAGCCGGGGATCGATCCCGAGCACGGCCACGTCCCCGCGGTGACCGGCCACCCGCGGTCGAGGCCGGTCGGTCGGCAGCGCCAATTGTTCGGGCAGTCCGTCCAGTTCCCGTCGCCAGTAGTCGAACTGCCGGGACAGGACGCTGTCCGGATCGCTCGCCGAGCCGAGCAGTTCCTGTTGCCACAGCGTGTAATCGACGTATTGCACCGGCAGCGGCTCCCATCCCGGCGCCTGCCGCCGCCGGCGGGCGGCGTAGGCCTGCGACAGATCCCGCAGCAACGGCGCCATCGACCAGCCGTCGCCGGCGATGTGATGCAGCAGCACCAGCACGACGCGATCGGCTGTGCCACAACGCAGGACGGTGATCCGGATCGGAATCTCGGTGGACAGGTCGAAGGCGTGCCCGGCGGCACGGGCGAGTTCCGCGTCCAGGTCGGCGAGCGGCACCTCCGCGCTCGACAGCGGCACCTCGACGCTGCCGGCGTCGAGCACCTGCTGGCCGGGTACGCCGTCCACCTCGACGAAGACGGTGCGCAGGCTCTCGTGCCGCGACACCACGTCGGCGACGGCGACAGCGAAGGCCGATTCGTCGAATTCACCGGTCAGCCGGATCGCCACCGGCATGTTGTATGCGGCGGAGGGTCCGTCGAGCCGATGGATGAACCACAACCGGCGCTGCGCGAACGACAACGGGATCATCACTGAACCGCCTTTCGATTCATCTTGCGCAGGGCCGGTCTCCGGGCCGGAGCCAGCTCCGCCCATTGCTGTGCCAGCTGGGCCACGGTCGGGGCGTCGAAGATCACCCGGACCGGAATCTCGACTCCCAGCTCCCCCCGGATCCGGCCGGCCAGCCGGGTGGCCAGCAGGGAGTGACCGCCCAGTGCGAAGAAGCCGTCGTCGACCCCGACGCGGTCGCGGCCGAGGACTTCGGCGAACAGGCCGGCCAGCACCCGTTCCCGTTCGGTGGCCGGCGCCCGATACTCCGCCGACGAGTGGAACTCCGGATCCGGCAGCGCCGCGCGGTCCAGTTTCCCGTTGGCGGTCAACGGGACCGCGTCGATCACCAGCACCACCGCCGGCACCAGGAAATCCGGCAGCCGCTCGGCCGCGAAGCCGCGCACCGCGGCCGGCAACAGCGTGTCGTGCGGATTGTTGGCGTGTGCGGCCGGATCCACCACGGCGGCCGCCGGCCGGTACACGTCGGTCAGCGACCGGTCGGCCACGATGTCGGCGTCGACGAAGACCGCCTCCATCCGGCCCGGTCGCGTGGACCAGGTGACCGCGGTGGTGTAGCCCAGCCGCGCGCCGAGCGCGTGCAGATCCTCCGGGAGCAGACCCGCCGGATCGGGTGCGCCGTCGAGCAATTCGGGCGGCACTCGGAGGCCCGCCCGGATCAGGCGGGTGGCCTCCAGTTCACCGATCAGTCCCGCGTGCGGAATGCCGGTGACGCGAATACCGTGGTGCCGCTGTGCTTCCAGCAGTTCCCGTAGCCGGTCCGGCGTGTGGAATTCGACCGCCGGCGCTTCGCCCACCGAGAGTGCTCGGGCGGGAGATCGGCGCAGCACGACGTCGTAGCGGTACCGGCTCAGTTCGTTGACCCGGCGGCCGCGTTTGAGTTCGATGCCGACCACGTCGAAACCGGTGAGGCCGAGGAAGTATTCGGGTGCGAGGAGCAGTTCCTTCTCCCCGGAGATGCTGCGGCGCACCCGATCCCGGACCGCGGCGGGATCGTCGCCGCCGTGCCGGGCGAGTTCGGTGGCGGTGGTGAACTGTTCCAGCAGAGCCAGATTGCGCACATCGCCGAGGAACACCGCCCCGCCGGGGGCCAGCACCCGCAGTACGGTGTCCAGTACCCGGCGCAGATAGGCCGGGCCGGGGAAGTACTGCACCACCGAGTTCACCACCACGGTGTCGAAGTGGCCTTCGGGCAGTCCGCGGGGATCGTCGGCGGCCTGGACGCTGGTGAACACCCGGTCGACCCACTGCCCGCCGAGGCCGCGCAACTGTGCCCGCAGCGTGCCGATGGTGGCCGCGGAGAAGTCCGTGGCCCAGTACTCCTCGCAGTCGGGTGCCAGCTGCGACAGCAGCAGTCCCGCGCCGACGCCGATCTCCAGCAGGCGCTTGGGCCGCAGTTCCCGGATCCGTTCGACCGTGGCCGCGCGCCATTCCCGCATCTGGTCCTCCGGGATGGGAGCGCCGGTGTAGCTGCTGTTCCAGCCACCGAAGTTGGCACCGAACCCGGAACCGCCTGCGCCGGAGCCGTTTCCGACACCACCGTTTCCGACACCGCCGTGTTCGAGGCCGCCGTGTTCGAGGCCGCCGTGTTCCGGGCTGCCGTAGAGGTCGTCGTACACCCGCCGCCACTGCCCCACCAGATCGTCCTCACCGGCGGCCGGGCCGGACCGATCGGCGACCACATACCCCACCAGTTGCTTGTCACCGGCGGCGGTGTCGCGTGCGAGCACCACCGCCCGGGACACCGAAGGATGCTGTGCCAGTACCGCTTCCACCTCACCGGGCTCCACCCGGAAGCCGCGGATCTTCACCTGCTCGTCGGCCCTGCCGACGAACTCCAGCAGCCCGGCGGAATTCCACCGCACCACATCACCGGTGCGGTACAACCGGCCACCGCCGGTATCGAACGGATCGGCCACGAACCGCGCCGCCGTCAGCCCGGCCCGGCCCCGGTAGCCCCGCGCCACCTGCGCGCCCGCCACGTACAACTCGCCGGCGACGCCCACCGGAACCGGCGCCAGCCCCGAATCCAGCACGAACACCCGGGTATTCGCCACCGGGCGGCCGATCGCGACGGTGCCGGGGGTGCCCGCCGCCTCGTGATCGGTGACGCACGCCGTGGTCTCGGTGGGCCCGTACCCGTTCACCACCCGGACGTCCGGACAACTCGCGTAGAGCCGGCGCACCACGTCGGCGGTCAGCTCGGCGCCACCGGCGATGATCCGCCGCAGCGTCCGCAACGGCGCGCCCGCAACGGGTTCGACGTGGTCGAGCAGGGCCGCGAGCATGGGCGGGGTGGCGAACATCTTGGTCACCGCCCGGTCCTCGACGAGCCGGGCGAGCTCCGCGAGGTCGGTGCGCGGCGCGGTGGCGATCACCACCGCCGCGCCGCCGCACAGGGCCGGCCAGATCTCGTAGGTGGAGGCGTCGAAGGCCGTCGACGTATGTGCCAGCACCCGGTCGTCGGGGGCCACCGGCCAGGCCGAGGTCACCAGGTTCGCGACATTGGCGTGGGTGACACCGACACCCTTCGGCACGCCGGTCGAGCCCGAGGTGTAGATCACGTAGGCCAGCTCGTCCGGTCGCACCCGCACCGGCGCGGCCCGGTGGCCGTCGCCGTCCGGCTCGTCGAGGTGCACCGGCGGTACGGCGTTGCGGGGCAGGCCCTTCGCGGTCGCGAGGTCGGTGACGAGCACGGCCGGGGCGGCGTCGGCGAGCACGAACGACACCCGCTCCGCGGGATATTCGGGATCGATCGGCAGATACGCGGCGCCGGCGCGCAGCACGCCGAGCATCGCCACCACCAGGTCCAGCGAGCGCGGCAGTGCCACCGCGACAACGGAATCCGGGCCGACCCCACGGGCGGCGAGGGTCGCCGCCAGCCGCTCGGACCGCTGCGCGAGTTCCCGGTACGTCAGGCTCGCAGCGCCGCAGATCAGCGCCGTCGCCGCCGGGGTGCGGGCCGCCTGCGCCTCGAACAGGCCGGTCAGCGTGGTCCCGGCGACCGTCGCGCCGGTGTCGTTCCAGTGGTGCAGCACCGATTCCCGTTCGGCGGCGCCGAGCAGGTCGATCGTGCCCACCGGTGCGGCCGGATCGGCGACGATGCGGCGCAGCAGGCTCAGGTACCGGGCGGCCAGCGCGTCGACCGTGGACCGGTCGAACAGGTCGGTCGCGTATTCGACGAGCCCGCGCCAGATTTCGCCCGCCGGGGCGTCGGCGATGCTGACGAACAGGTCCAGCCGGGCCGTTGCGGTGACCGCCCGATACGGCTCGATCCGCACGCCGGACAACTCGAGCACCGGCAGCGTGTTGTTCTGGAAGGCCAGTGACACCTGGAACAGCGGATGCCGGCCCGCCGAGCGCGCCGGATTGAGCATCTCGACCAGCAATTCGAACGGGACGTCCTGATTCTCGTAGGCCGCCAGCGATTTCGCCTTGACCTGGGCCAGCAGTTCGGCGAACGAGGTGGTCGCGCCGACCCGCGCCCGCAGCACCCAGCTGTTGACGAAGAAGCCCACCAGCTCGGCCAGCGCTTCGTCGGTGCGCCCGGCGATCGGCGAGCCGATCGCAACATCTTCTCCCGCACCGAGTTTGGACAGCAGCACGGCCAGCGCGGACTGCAACACCATCGACACCGTCGCGCCCTCGCGGGTGGCCAGTTGTTCCACCGCGGCCCGGGTCCCGGCATCGATGTCGAAGAAGACCATGTCACCGCGATAGGTCGCGACCCGCGGCCGCGGGCGATCGGCGGGCAGGATCGTCTGCTCGGGCACTCCGTCGAGTTCGCGCCGCCAATAGTCGAACTGCCGGGACAGCACGCTGCCGGGATCGGTCGGCGCGCCGAGCAATTCCTGTTGCCACAGGGTGTAATCCGCGTACTGCACCGGCAACGGCCGCCACCCCGGCGCCCGATCGCCGAGCCGCGCCGCGTAGGCGGTGGTCAGATCGCGCAGCAGCGGCGTCATCGACCAGCCGTCGCCGGCGATGTGATGGATCAGCACGACCAGCACGCAGTCCTCGGGCGCGGTGCGGAAGACGCGGGCGCGCAACGGAATCTCCGACGACAGATCGAATCCGTAACGCACGGCCGCGGTCACCGTCGCGTCCAGATCGGCGGCGGCCACCTCGGTGACGTCCACCGGGATCTCGAGATCGGCGGCGTCCAGCACCCGCTGAGCGGGCGCGTCGTCGGTCTCGACGAAGACGGTGCGCAGGCTCTCGTGCCGGGTGACCACGTCGCCGACCGCCGCCGCGAAGGCCGGGACGTCGAACGTCCCGGTCAGCCGTACCGTCAGGGCGATGTTGTAGGTGGCCGACGGTCCTTCCAGCCGGTGGATGAACCACAACCGCCGCTGCGCGAACGACAGCGGCACCACCTCCGGCCGCGGCCGCACCGACAACCGCGGACGCACCCGCGCACCGGCGTCCAGCCGGGTCGCCAGCTGCGCCACAGTCGGTGCGTCGAAGACGGTCCGGATCGGCACCTCGATACCCAGCACCGCCCGGATCCGGCTGACCAATCGGGTGGCGAGCAGCGAATGGCCGCCGAGTGCGAAGAATCCGTCGTCCAGACCGACCCGGTCGACACCCAGCACCTCGGCGAACAATTCGGCCAGCGTGCGTTCCTCGAGGGTGTCCGGCGCCCGGTATTCCGTCGCGGCGGCGAATTCCGGATCCGGCAGCGCCGCGCGGTCCAGTTTCCCGCCCGCGGTCAGCGGCACCGACCCGATCACCATGACCACCGCCGGCACCATGAATTCGGGCAATCGCTCCCCCGCGAACCGGCGCACCTCGGCGGCCAGCAGACCCGCCTGCGGACTGTTGGTGTACGCGGCCGGGTCGCCCACGCGGCCGTGCGGCCGATGGACATCGGTCAGGGTCCGGCCGGATGTCGTTGCGGCATCGACGAATACCGCCTCCATCCGATCCGGTCGCGCCGACCAGGTGACGGCCGTGGTGTAGCCGAGGCGCGCCCCCAGTTCGTACAGATCCTCGGGCAGCAGACCCGCGCCGGTGCGGGTGGCGGCTGGGTCGAGGACGCCCTCGAAGCCGAGGCCGCGGGACAGTCCCGCGTGCGGAATTCCGGTGATGCGCAGTCCGCCGGCGGGCCGGTCGGCCAGGAGTTCCCGCAACCGATCGCGGCCGGGGAATTCGACCTCCGGCAGGTGCGCCACCGACAGCGGATGCGCCGGTGTGGTGCGCAAGACGACGTCGTAGCGGTATCGGCTCAATTCGTTGACCGCGTAGCCGCGCTTGAGCCGGATATCGACGGCCTCGACACCGGCCACCGTCCGGACCAGGCTCGGGAAGTACTCGGGGGCGACCAGCAGTTCCTGTTCGGCGGCGATATCCCGGCGGACCGCGTCGGCGAGCGCCGCCGGATCCGCGTCGCCGTGCCGCGCGATCTGGATCGCCCCGGCGAATTCCTCGAGCAGCGCCAGATTGCGCACATCGCCGACGAATATCGCGCCGCCGGGTGCCAGGACGCGCAGAATCCGCACGAGCACGGTGCGCAGATACGCCTCGCCCGGGAAATACTGGATCACCGAATTCAGCACCACGGTGTCGAAGTGGCGCTCCGGCAATCCGATCGTGTCCTCGGCGGCACGGGCGTGCAGCGACACCCGATCGGTCCAGCCCGCTCCCAGGTCACGCAGCTGCCGTTCGAGATTGGCGATGGTGGCCGCGGAAAAGTCCGTGGCCCAGTACTCTTCGCAGTCCGGCGCGAGCTGCGACAGCAGCAGACCCGAGCCGACGCCGATCTCCAGCACCCGCCGCGGGCGCAGTTCCCGGATCCGGTCGACGGTCGCGTCCCGCCACTCCCGCATCTGTTCGACGGGTATGGGCGCGCCGGTGTAACTGCTGTTCCAGCCGCCGAAATCCGCGCCTAAATCCGCGCGGTCCGGGCGTTGTCCGGCGGCGGAGTACAGGTCGTCGTAGACCCGCCGCCACTGGCCCACCAGTTCGTCCGCGCCGACGACCGGCCCGGTACCGTCCGCGACGACGTAGCCGACCAGTTGCCTGCCGCCCGAACCGGTGTCGCGCGCCACCACGACCGCCTGCGCCACCGAGGGATGCTGCGCCAGTACCGTTTCCACCTCACCGGGCTCGACCCGGAAGCCGCGGATCTTCACCTGGTCGTCGGCCCTGCCGACGAATTCGAGTACTCCGGCCCTCGTCCAGCGCACCACATCCCCGGTGCGGTACAACCGGCCGCCGGCGGCATCGAACGGATCCGCCACGAACCGGGCGGCGCTCACACCGGGCCGGCCCAGATATCCCCGTGCCAGTTGCGCACCGGCCACGTACAGCTCGCCCGCAACGCCCGCCGGAACCGGCTGCAACCACGAATCCAGTACGAACACCCGGGTATTCGCCACCGGCGCACCGATCGGCACCGCGCCCTCGAAGCCGTCGGGCACCTGAAACGAGGTGACATCGACGGTCGCTTCGGTGGGTCCGTACAGATTGTCCACGCGCACACCGGCACAGGCGGACTTCAGGGCGTGGACCAGTCCGGCCGTGAGAGTGTCGGCGCCGGTCGCGATCCGCGTCAAGCTGCGCAACGGGCTGCCCGGCAGCACTTCCAGGTGTTCGGTCAGCGCGGACAGCAGGGCGGGGGTCGCGAACATCCCGGTCACCGAGTGGGTCTGCACCAGCCGGGCGATCTCCGCCGGATCAGATCGCTGTTCACCCGCCATGATCAGCGTCGCACCACCGCACAACGCGGGCCAGATCTCGTAGGTCGACGCGTCGAACGCCACCGACGAGTGCACGAGCACCCGATCACCGGGACCGGCTTGCCATGCCTGGGCAACCAGATTCACCACGTTGCGATGGGTGATCCCCACGCCCTTCGGCACACCCGTCGAACCGGAGGTGTAGATCACGTATGCCAGCTGCTGCGGCCGCACCAGCGCCGGGCGCTCGCCGGTGTCGTCGGCGATGTCGAGCCGATCCGGATACAGATGCGGTATCGCGTTGCCGGGCAGCACCTTCGCGGTCACCGAGTCGGTCACGACCACCACCGGCGCGGCATCGGTGAGCACGAACTCCAGCCGATCCGACGGATACGCCGGGTCGATCGGCAGATACGCGCCACCGGCCTTCGACACCGCCAGCATCGCCACCAGCGATTCCGCGGATCGGGGCAGCGCCACCGCGACGATCGTGTCCGGGCCCACCCCGCAGGCCCGCAATCGCCGGGACCAGCGCGCCGCGCGGCGATCGAGCTCGCGATAGGTCAGTTCGAGGTCACCGCAGATCATCGCCACCGCATCGGGATTCGCTGCGGCCCGGTGCTCGAACAGGGCGATCGCGGTGGTGTCGGGAATCGGGGCGGCGGTCTCGTTCCACCGGTACAGCACCGCCGTGCGTTCGTCGCTGCCGAGGATGTCGATCGAGCCCACCGGCAGCTCCGGGACCGACACCACCCGCCGCAGCACGCGCACCAGCCGGTGCGCCATCGTCTCCACGGTGGCCGCGTCGAACAGCTCGGTCGCGTACTCCACGAACCCGTTCCACGCCCGGCCCGCCGGTGCGTCGGCGATATCGAAGAACAGATCGAACCGCGAGGTCGCGGTGCCGGCCGGGTAGGGCTCGATCCGCACGCCGGTCAATGCCAGGTCCGGCCGGATGTTGTTCTGGAATGCCAGGGCGATCTGGAACAGCGGATGATGCGCCGCCGACCGGGCCGGGTTGAGCAGTTCCACCAGCAGTTCGAAGGGGACGTCCTGATTCTCGTAGGCGGCCAGGGCTTTCGCTCGCACCCCGCCGAGGATCCCGGTGAAGGGGGCCTCCGGCACGACAGCGGCCCGCAGCACCCAGGTGTTGACGAAGAAGCCCACCAGATCGGTCAGGGCCTCGTCGGTGCGCCCGGCGATCGGTGCGCCGATCGGGATGTCCTCCCCCGCACCGAGTTTGAACAGCAGCACGGCCAGCGCCGACTGCAACACCATCGACACCGTCGCGCCCTCGCGGGCGGCCAGCCGTTCCACCGCGGTCCGGGTGGCGAGGTCGATCTCGAAATACACCATCCCGCCGCGATAACTCGCCACCCGCGGCCGCGGCCGATCGGCCGGCAGCCGCAATTGCTCCGGTACGCCGTCGAGTTCGCGACGCCAGTAGTCGAACTGCCGCGCCAGCACGCTGCCGGCGTCGGAGCGGTCACCGAGCAGATCACGTTGCCACAGTGTGTAATCCACGTACTGCACCGGCAGCGGCGGCCACTGTGGCGTACGTCCCGCCAGGCGCGCGTCGTACGCCGCCGACAGATCGCCGAGCAGCGGCGTCAGCGACCAGCCGTCACCGGCGATGTGGTGGATCAACAGCACGAAGACGACCTCGCCGTCACCACCGCGGAAAACACCGGCGCGGACCGGGATCTCACCGGTGAGATCGAAGCCGTACCGCACCGCCTCGGCCACCGCGGCGGCCGGTCCGGCGGCGCCGGTGTCGGTCACCGTGAACGGCACCTCGACCGCGTCGAGCACCCGCTGCGACGGCACTCCGTCCACATCGGCGAACACCGTGCGCAGACTCTCGTGCCGCGCGACGACATCCCCGATCGCGGCGCGCAGGGCCGCCACGTCCACGCCGTGCAGCCGCACCGCCAGCGCCATGTTGTAGGTGGCCGAGCGGCCCTCCAGCCGATGGATGAACCACAATCGGCGCTGTGCGAACGACAGCGGCACCACCGCCGGGCGCGGGCGCGGCGTCAGGGCCGGGCGCACCTGCTCGCCGGCCGCCAATCGGGTGGCCAGTTGCGCGACCGTCGGCGCGTCGAACACCGTCCGGATCGGCACCTCGGCGCCGAGCACCGCCCGGATGCGGCTGGCCAGCCGGGTGGCCAGCAGCGAATGCCCGCCGAGGGCGAAGAAGCTGTCGTCCACCCCGACCCGGTCCAGTCCGAGCAGTTCGGCGAACAGTCCGGCCAGCACCCGTTCCCGCTCGCCGGCCGGTGCGCGATAGGCCACCGCCGACACGAACTCCGGGGCCGGCAGGGCCGTGCGATCCAGTTTCCCGTTGGCCGTCAACGGCATCGCGTCGAGCACCGTGACCACCGCCGGGACCATGAAGTCCGGCAGCCGGTCGGCGGCGAACGCGCGCACGTCGGCCCCGTCGAGCCCGGCCCGGCCGGGGACCACGTAACCGGCCAGTTGCATACCACCGGCGCCCGTGTCGCGGGCCACCACCGCCGCCTGCGACACCGCGGGGTGCTGCGCCAGTACGCTTTCCACCTCGCCGGGCTCGACCCGGAAACCGCGGATCTTCACCTGGTCGTCGGTCCGGCCGACGAACTCCAGCTGTCCCTGCGCATTCCACCGCACCATGTCCCCGGTCCGGTACAGCCGGCCACCGGAGGCGTCGAACGGATCGGCCACGAACCGCCCGGCGGTGAGCGCGGCCCGGCCGCGATAGCCCCGGCCCAGTTGCGCCCCGGCGAGGTACAGCTCTCCCGGCGCCCCGGCGGGCACCGGCATCAGGCCCGAGTCCAGTACGTACGCCCGCACATTGGCCAGGGCCGCGCCGATCGGCACCGCCGCGGCGCTCGCGCTCGCGGCGTCGGCGGCGAAACTCGTGGCGAACACCGTGGTCTCGGTCGGTCCGTAGACGTGGCTCAGCACCGCGGCGTCCGGCAGCCGCCGTACGGTCGCGGGGGTGAGTTCGGTGCCACCGGCGAGCATCTGGGTCAGGCTCCGCAGCGGATCGCCGGGCACCGCCTCGGCCCGGTCCAGCAGCATCGACAGCAGCGCCGGTGTCGTGAACATCCTTGTCACCGATCGGCTTTCGATCAGCCGCACGAGCTCGAGCGGATCCGAACGCCGTTCGGTGGCCAGCACCAGCGCGCCGCCGGTGGCCAGGGCGGTCCAGATCTCGTAGGTCGAGGCGTCGAACGCCGTCGAGGAATGCACCAGCACCCGATCCGCGGGGCCGACGGACCAGGGCTGGGACACCAGGTTGCGCACGTTGCGCTGGGTCACGGCAACGCCTTTCGGCGTACCCGTGGATCCGGAGGTGTAGATGACGTACGCCAATTGCTCCGGCCGCACTGCGACGGCGGGTGCGGGCAGGCCGGATGCCGGCGGGCCGAGCCGGTCCAGGTACAGCCGCGGTATCGCACTGTCCGGCAACACCTCCGAAGTGGCGGTATCGGTCACGACCACCACCGGCACCGCGTCGGCGAGCACGAACGCCAGCCGCTCCGACGGATAACCCGGATCGATCGGCAGATATCCGCCGCCGGCCTGCCACACCGCCAGCAGCGCGGCGATCAGTTCCACCGACCGCGGCAGAGCCACCGCGACAACGCATTCCGGGCCCACCCCGTGCGCGGCCAGTACCCGGGCCAGTTCCCCGGCGCGGAGCTCGAGCTCCCGGTAGGTCACCGCGGTGTCACCGCAGTACACGGCCACCGCCTCCGGCCGCCGGGTCGCCTGCACGCGGAACCGCTCGACGACGGTGGCCGCCGGGATCTCAGCGGCGGTGTCGTTCCATTGCCGCAGTACCCGTTC
Organism: Nocardia sp. alder85J; assembly: GCF_020176955.2. Taxonomy (GTDB): domain Bacteria; phylum Actinomycetota; class Actinomycetes; order Mycobacteriales; family Mycobacteriaceae; genus Nocardia. The sequence goes on along the minus strand of NZ_JAIUCZ020000004.1, from coordinate 552,334 downwards.
GAGTTCCGCGAGGTCGAGCACCTCGGCGGTGCCGATCGGGGCGTGCGGATCCGAGGTCAGCCGCCGCACGATCCGCACCAGCCGGTGCGCCATCGCCTCGACGGTGGACCGATCGAACAGATCCGTGGCGTATTCGACGAATCCCGCCCAGCCGGCGCCGGCGGGGCCGATGCCGACGGTGAGATCGACGCGCGCCGTGGTCGAGACCGGCGGGCGGGGCGCGACGTCGACCCCCGGCAGCGCCAGCGCGGCCAGCGGGTCGTCCTGGACGCTCAGCAGGACCTGGAACAGCGGGTGATGCGCCGCCGAGCGGACCGGATTGAGCAGTTCGACGAGCCGTTCGAAGGGCGCGTCCTGATTCTCGTAGGCGGCCAGCGCCTTCGCGCGGACCCGGCCCAGCACCTCGGCGAAGGTGGCCGCCGCGGTGACCGGTGCGCGCAGCACCCAGGTGTTGACGAAGAAACCCACCAGATCGGCCAGCGCCTCGTCGGTGCGCCCGGCGATCGGCGTGCCGATCGGGATGTCCTCCCCCGCACCGAGTTTGAACAGCAGCACGGCCAGCGCCGTCTGCCACACCATCGACACCGACGCGTGCTCGCGAACGGCCAGGCGCTCCACCGCGATTCGGGTCTCGGCGTCGATGTCGAAGAAGACCATGTCGCCGCGGTAGCTCGCCACCCGCGGCCGCGGCCGATCGGCCGGCAGCCGCACGTGCTCCGGCAGCCCGTCGAGTTCGCGCCGCCAGTAGCCGAGTTGCCGGGCCAGCAGGCTGTCCGGATCGTCGGCCGAGCCCAGCAGTTCCCGCTGCCACAAGGTGTAGTCCACGTACTGCGCCGGCAGCGGCGCCCATCCGGGCGTGTGCCCGGCACAGCGCGCGGCGTAGGCCACCGACAGATCCCGCGACAAGGCCGCCACCGACAGGCCGTCCCCGGCGATGTGGTGGATCAGCAACACCACGATCCAGTCGCCGTCGCACCGGAAGACGTCGGCCCGCAACGGAATCCCCGTCGCCAGGTCGAATCGGTGCGCCACGGCGGCGGCCACCGCGGCGTCCGCCGTCGCGGGATCGACCGTGGTGATCGTCACGGGCACTTCGACATCCGCGGCGTCGAGCACCCGCTGTGCGGGCACCCCGTCGGATTCGGTGAAGACCGTGCGCAGACTCTCGTGCCGCGCGACGACGTCGCCGACGGCGATCGCGAAGGCGGCGGTGTCGAAGGCGCCGGTCAGCCGCGCGGTCAGCGGAATGTTGTAGGTGGGCGAGGGTCCTTCCAGGCGATGGAGGAACCACAGCCGCCGTTGCGCGAAGGAGAGCGGGATCGTCGCCGGCCGTGGCCGCGCCGACAGGGCCGGGCGCACCCGGACACCGTCGTCGAGCCTGGGCACCAACTGCGCGACCGTCGGGGCGTCGAAGACCGTGCGGATCGGCAGTTCGACACCGAGCGCCACCCGGATCCGGCCGATGAGCCGGGTCGCGGACAGGGAATGGCCGCCCAGTTCGAAGAAGCTGTCGTCGACGCCGACCCGGTCCCGCCCGAGCACCTCCGCGAACAGTTCGGCCAGCAACCGTTCGCGGGTGCTGCCCGGCGCCCGGTACGCGGCCGTGGAAGTGAACTCCGGATCCGGCAGGGCCCGGCGATCCACCTTGCCGTTGGCGGTCAGCGGCACCGATTCGATCACGATCACCAGCGCCGGCACCAGGTATGCGGGCAGCCGGTCGGCCACGAAGCGGCGCACCTGCCCGCCGTCGACCGGCCGGTCCCGGTCGACGACGACGTACCCGATCAGGTGGGTGTCGTCGTCCGCGCCGGAGGTTCGGGCCACCACCACCGCCTGCGTGACCGAGGGGTGTTGTGCCAGCGCGGTTTCCACCTCGCCGGGTTCGACCCGGAAGCCGCGGATCTGTACCTGGTCGTCGGCGCGGCCGATGAATTCCAAGGTCCCCGCGCCGGTCCAGCGCGCCACGTCGCCGGTGCGGTACAGCCGGCCGCCGCCCGCGGCATCGAACGGATCGGCCACGAATCGGGCCGCTGTCAGCCCCGACCGGCCGTGATATCCACGCGCCAATTGGTTACCCGCGACATACAATTCCCCGGCCACACCCACCGGCACCGGCAGCAGCCCGGAATCCAGCACGAACACCCGCATATTTCCCAGCGGCGCACCGATCGGGCTGCCACCGCGCGGGCCGGGCACGGTGGGCAACTCCACTCTGGTCACGTGGACGGTGGTCTCGGTGATCCCGTACATGTTCACCAAGGCCGGACCGTCCGCGCGGCCCACGCCGTACCACGGCTGTACGTGCGCCTCTTTCAGCGCCTCTCCGCCGAATATCACCGTGCGCAGCGCGGCATCGGTATTCGGCCGCACGGCGCGGGCGCGGGCGAGCGCCTGGAATGCCGACGGCGTCTGATTGAGGATCGTCACCCGCTCGCCGACGATCAGATTCCACAATTGGGCGGGAGTGCGCACCACCTCCCACGGCACGACCACGACCCGGCCACCGTGCAGCAGCGCACCCCAGATCTCCCACACCGAGAAATCGAAGGCCTGGGAATGGCACCAGGCCCAGACGTCGGCGGGGCCGAATTCACACCGGTCGGCGGTACTCAGGAACAGCGACACCACATTCCGGTGCGTGACGGCGACGCCCTTCGGCGTGCCCGTGGATCCGGAGGTGTAGATCAGATAGGCGAGATTGCCGGGCGACACGGTGACCGGCGGCCGCGCACCGGACGCCACCGGACCGATCTGCTCCAGTTGGATTCGAGGAATTCCGTTGTTCGGCAGCACTTTCGAGGTATCGGCGTCGGTGAGCACCGCGACCGGCCCGGCGTCCCGGAGGATGAACGCCAGCCGGTCCGCGCGATGACCCGGATCGATCGGCAGATAGGCCCCGCCCGCTTTCGACACCGCGAGCATCGCGACGATGAATTCCGGCGATCGCGGTAAGGCCACGGCCACCACACGATCCGGGCCCACGCCCCGGGCGATCAGCTCCCGGGCCAGGCCGTCGGACCGGTCGTCCAGCTGCCGATAGGTCAGCTCCGTCGCGCCGGCGGTGATCGCCACCGCGTCCGGCGCCCGGCGGACCCGATCGGCGAACAGACCGATCAGGGTGGCCCCGTCGTCGATCGGCACGGCGGTGTCGTTCCACCCCTCGACCAGCGGATCGGGTTCGGCGCCCAGCAGTTCCAGCGCCCCGATGGGGGTGTCCGGATCGGCGACGGCCCGGCGCAGGCAGCGGGTGAGCGCGCCGAGGTAGGTGCGCAGATCGTCCTCGGTGTACAGCCGGGCATCGCCCTCCAGACGCAGGTATCCGCCACGGCCGGAACGTCTTTCGTAATGGAAGACGATGGACAGGTCGCCGCTGTTGCCCGCGGAGTACAGTTGCAGGTCGGCGGTTCCGCCGGTCATCCGTAGCGCGCCGAAGAAGGACATGACGTTGACGACCGGGCCGAACGGGTTGCCGTCACCGTTCGACGACCGCCCGGCATCCCGCCGGATGTCCGACATCCCGTAGCGCAGATGGTCCTTGGCGGCGGCGAAGGTGCGGCCGATCCGCCCGGCCAGCTCGGCCAGCGACGCATCCCGGCTCGCATCGATCAGCAGCGGAACGGTATCCGAGAGCTGGCACGGCGTACTGCCCGCGACGGCGTCCCGGTTCGACACCGGTATCTGCACGCAGAATTCGTCGCGCCGCGTCCAGCGCCCGATGACGGCCGCCGCGACGGACATGATCAGATAGGGAAGTTTGACGCCGGCCGCCCGCGCCGAATCCAGCAGTGCGGTCAGTTCGGCGGCGGACACGTCGTGGGTGCACCCGACCCGGCCCGGCCGGGCGCCGCCGTTCACGTTGCCGGGCAACCGAACCGGGTCGATGCCGACCGGCAGATGGTCGCGCCAGTACTCCCGATCGGCGGCCTGCCGCTCGCGGCGATAGGCCAGGTCGCTGTCGATGATGTCGCCGATGTCCACGAATTCGACGGGCGTCGCCGGAATTCCGGCCGTGGCGGCGCAGTACACATCCAGCACCCGCTGTGCCCAGGCCGCGACCCCGACACCGTCCATGATGATGTGGTTGAAACACATCGAGAGAATCCAGTGGTCGTCGCCGAGGGCCAGCAACGCGACCCGTAACAGCGCATCGTGCTCCAGATCGAAACCCGACTCCCGTTCCCGCGCCAGATAATCGAGGGCGGCGGCCGCCGGGTCGGGTTCGCCGCTCAGATCCCGGTGCACCGGCGTCCATTCCCGGTGGTCGCGCTCGACGACCAGCGGCCCGTCGGGACCCCGTACGAAATTCACCCGCAGTGCGCGCGATTCGGTGAACACCCGATGCAGCGCGGCGTCGAATCTCTCGATATCCAGATCGGCGTGGATGTCGATGTAGACGAGGCAGTTGTTCGGAATATCCGCCAGCTCGTGGGCCAGCCAGAGTTCTTTCTGAATCGAAGTCGAAGTGCGCAGCGGTGTTTCATTGTCGAATTGCATGGCAAACTCCCTCAAGTATCACCGGTGTTCGGCGACTCCAACCCGTGCGCGACCGGTCGCGTCGTTCCCGGCCTTTATTCCGGGCACGGCGATACGACAGGCCCCGACAGCGACGTGGCCCTGATCTGGATATTGCGTGATCGACGACGGCCCCGGCGCAGGCGTCGCGGTACGCGTGCGGCGTGAGCTCAGCTGGTTGACGGATTCAGATCGACAACAACTTCGGCCCCCTGAACACCGGCATATGTGCCCCCTGTCGATCGCACGATTGTCATCAGCAGAACTGTTGTAGACCGACAGCATTTCCGGTGGCCTTGCAGCCCGCGCCCCTGATCATGCTACAGCACAAGTTGATCGGGATGCCCAATAATTTTCGTCCGTAACCGGATCCACGCCCACGCGCCCGACCATGTGCCGGGTCCCGCCGACCGAGACCGGCTATGGACAGGCAATTCGAGTTCGATACCAACCAGTACGCGGTCCCCACCCGCAATTCACACATATCTCCTGAATACGAAACGACACGGCGGTCGGTTTCCATGGCAATTACCCGGCACCCGGCTCCGCGCCCACCGCCGCGAAGCTCCGGTCCACGCTCTACAGTGCGAGGCGACGACGACACGGTGATGATCCCGGCCGGATGCCGGGCGACGGGAGGCGGCATGGACGCGGCACAGGTACTGGAGGTCCGGCGCGCACTGCGCGCGGTCGGGGTCGAGATCTGGATCGACGGCGGCTGGTGTGTGGACGCGCTCGTCGGCCGGCAGACCAGGGAGCACGGCGATCTCGACATCGCGGTCGGCCGTGCGGATGTCGGCACCCTGCTGGAATGCCTGGCCGAACACGGCTACACGCTCACCGGTGACGACACCACCACCGAGTGGAACTTCGTGCTGACCCGCGCCGCCGACGGCGGCTCGGTCGATGTGCACGTGTTCGAGTTCGACGACGACGGCAACCACGTGTACGGCATTGCGTATCCCGGTGATTCGCTGTCCGGCATGGGCACCATCGACGGCGAGCCGGTCCCCTGCATCAGCCCGGAGCGGATGTTCCAGTTCAAGACCGCCTACCCGCCCGCGGCCGAGGACGTCCACGACGTCCGGGCGCTGGGCGAGCGCTTCGGATTCGAGGTCCCGGCCGGCTACCGCGATCGCGAGCGGTGATCGGCCCGGCGGCCGTCCGTGAGAATCCGGTGAGGAACACCCGGACCGGCTCGCCATCGGCGGCCCCGGCCCGCACCCTGAAGTCGGAACATCCGGCAGCGAGGCCGGAAGCGCACCGACAGAGGAGAAACGGGTACCGCGATGCCGCTCAGTAGACGAGGATTCCTGGCCGGTGGCGCCGCGTTCGGCGCGGCCGCCACTGCCACCGCCGGCGCCGCCGCCCCGGCCCGCGCCGACACCGATCCGGCGCGGCCCAACATCCTGGTGATCATCGTCGACGAGATGCGCGCCCCGATGTGGTTCCCCGCACCGGACGCCCTCGACGCGATCCTGCCCAACCTGGCCCGGATCCGGCGGCGCGCGGTATCGTTCGAGGGGCACTACACCGCCGCCGACGACTGCACCCCCGCGCGCGGCGCGCTGGTCACCGGGCTGTACTCGCATCAGACCGGCTGCCTGATCACCTCCCAGTCCACGCTGTCGCCGCAGTTCCCCACCTGGGGGTCGATGCTGCGGCAGGTCGGATACGAGACGACCTGGTGGGGCAAATGGCATCTGGGCCCGCACTCGGATTCCACACCCGGCGGACTGGAGCCGTACGGCTTCGCCGGCGGCACCTACCCGTCGCCGAACGGGGCGCCGAATCAGGGCCTGAACTCCGATCCGCACATCGCCGACCAGTTCATCGGCTGGCTCGACGGCGAGGCCGGGCGCGGGCCGTGGTGCAGTACCGTCTCGCTGGTCAATCCGCACGACATCCAGTGGTGGCCGCGCTTCACCCGGAACCTCCAGTCCCAGACCGCGATTCCGCGCTGGCTGACCGACCTGCCGGGCAATTACGAGACCCCCGAACAACTCGCCGCGAAGCCACGGCTGCAAACAGCCCTGATCCAGGCGTCCGCAGCGACTTTCGGGGTCGCCGAATACCACACCCCCGACGCCGCGGCTCGCTGGATCGACATGCGGAACCTGTACCTGTGGCTGCAACAGCAGGTCGACATCCAGATCGGCCGGGTGCTCGACGCGCTGGAGGCGCGCCCGGAGGTGGCGGCGAGCACCGTGGTCGTGTTCACCGCCGACCACGGTGACTACGCCGGTTCGCACGGCCTGCACGGCAAGGGTGGCGCGGCCTACGAAGAGGCGATCCGGGTGCCGCTGTACATCGCCGATCCGCGCGGCGATCTCACCCCGGGCGGCCGGGCGGCCACCCGCGCCCAGCTCACCTCGAGTGTCGACATCGCGCCGCTGCTGCTGACCATCGCCACCGGCGGTAACGCCTGGCGCGCCGACCCGGGCCACGAACATCTCAGCGCCCGTTGCGATCTGACCGCGATCTGCCGCGACCCCGGCGCGGCGGGCCGGCCGTTCGCGGTGCACGCCACCGACGAGATCACCCTCGAGGAGGCGGCCCTGCTGTTCGATCGCGACGCACCCGGGCACGTCGCGGCCGTGCGCACCGCCGCGGCGAAATACGCCTCCTACACCCATTGGCGGGACGGCACCACCGACGCCGATCCGGGCGAGCCCGCGGAATACGAGCTGTACGACTACACCGGCGACGACCGCGATCTGGAGTTGCAGAACCGCGCGAATGCCGACAGCGCCTTGCGCAGCAGCATGTCCGGACTGCTCGACCACGCGCTGCGCGACGAACTCCAGGCGCCGCTGCCGCCCTATCTGGCGCCCGCGCGTGAGGAGGGCCTCGCCGACTACCATGACCAGACCGCGAAGCTGCTGGCGATCGGCGAAACCGTCGCGCACGCACTGGGTTCCGGCGGCCCACGCTGACCGTGCCGGGTCGTGCCCTACCGGCACGACCCGGCACCCGTTCCCGCACAACGGAAATGCCGGTCCCGCGATGATCGCGGGACCGGCATCGTCGTTGCGCGGGTAGCGGAGTCGGTCACCGGCATCGCCCTGGCGCGGGCTGTCCGGTGGACCGGCGGCTTCGGCGGCGCGACCGAGTCCGGCGGGCCCGGCGACACCGGTGTCCCCCGTTGCGCCGATGCCCGGCCACCGCGTTCCGGCGCGGGTGGCGGGCCGGTGGGTGAACACCGGCCCGCGCGCGCCCTACAGCGCCGAACCGGTGCCCGATCCGGTCTTGGGCAGGAACGGGTGCAGCAGGTTGAAGAAGGGGTGGAGCAGGTCGAAGAAGGGGCCCTCGAACACCATGGTCGTCTCGCTTTCGGCTGTCGATCCGGTCGGGATCCGACCGGGGATGTCCGGGGAACGGATCACCCGAATTCGACGGTATGGACCGATCGTTAGCGCACCGGAAACCGAACTCTTAAGGGCCGATGAGGTTTCGTGGCGTGATCCTGCCGGTCCGCGTCCGCGCCCCGGGCCGCGGCCAGATCCAGCACCAGCCGGATCCCGCCCAGCGGGCTGTCGGTGAAAAAGGCCCGGCCGCCGTGCAATTGCGCCTGCTGCGCGACCAGGGCCAGGCCCAGCCCGGAGCCGTCGCGCGCGGCGCCGCTGCCGCGGTGGAAGCGCGCGAACACCGCCGCGCGCTCCTCGGGCGGGATGCCGCGCCCGTCGTCGTCGACGGTGATGCGCAGCCGCTGGTCCGCCGTCAGCTCGGCGGCGATATCGATGCGGGTGGCCCGGCCGTGCTTGATCGCGTTGGCGATGGCGTTGTCCAGCGCCAGCCGCACCCCGGTCACCAGCACGTCGGCGATCAGCGGCGGTTCGCTGGACACCCGGATATCGGCGCCGGGATAGCGGCGGGTGGCGTCGTGCACCGCCTCGTCGGCCAGTTCCACCACATCCGCGGCGACCCGGCGATCGGTGCGGATCAGTTCCCCCGAGGCGAGCAGTTCCAGTGCGGTGAGCGTGGATTCGACGCCGTTCTGCTTGCGCAGCACGTCGTCGAGGATTTCGGTGCGCTGCTCCCGCGGCAGGTCGAGCCCGCGCATCACCTCCAGATCGGTGCGCATCGCGGTCAGCGGGGTGCGCAGTTCGTGGGCCGCCGAGGCGGCGAAGGTGCGCGCGGACTCCAGCGCGGAATCGGTGCGGGCGTGCGCGTCCCGGATGCGCCCGAGCATGTCGGCCACCTCGGCGGTGACCTGATTGGCCTCCCGGATGGGGCCGGAGGCGGCCGGCAGCGGCGCGCCCTGGCCGATCCGGCGGGCCAGCTCCACCAGCGGCCGCACCGCGAGACCGCCGAACAGCCAGCCCAATCCGGAGGCGACCAGCACCGCCATCGCGCCCAGCAGCAGCACCCGGCGCTGCTGGGTGCGGGTGATGGTCTGGGCCTCGCGGATCGGCACGGCCACCGAGATGGCCAGGCGTTCCCCATCCCGCACGGTCGTCACCGAATCCACCCGATACCGCACCCGGTCGATGTCGACGGTGTGGAATCCCTCCGGCAGCACCGGGATCCGGGTGGTGGTGGCGGCCACCGGCCGGTCGTCGATCCGCATCGACACCGCGAACGCCCCGACGTCGCCGAGGCGGCCGAGGACCGGCTCGGCGGTGTCGGCGTTGAGCGCGAGCAGCTGTGCGGCGGTGTCGAGTTCGCGGTCGAGATGGTCGATGTTGTTGCGGGCGATGCCGACCGAGATGGCCGCGGCCAGGCCCGCCACCACGATCAGCGCGCCCAGTGCCGTGGACAGCGCCACCCGGGTGCGCAGCGACAGCGCCCGGCCGGGCGGCGACAGTTCCCGGGAGCTCACCGGTTGTCCTGCCGCAGCACGTATCCGACGCCGCGGACGGTGTGGATCAGCCGGGGCTCGCCGCCGGATTCCAGTTTGCGGCGCAGGTAGCTGACGAAGACGTCGACCACGTTGGTGTCGGTGGCGAAGTCGTAGCCCCACACCCGTTCCAGCAGCTGTTCCCGGGTCAACACCACGCCGGGATGGTCGATCAGGGTGGTGAGCAGCTCGTATTCCCTGCGGGTGAGCTCGATCGCGGAGCCGGCCCGGTAGACGCGGCGGCCGGCGAGGTCGATGTGCAGCGAGCCGACGGTGACGGCGTCGCGCCCGTCGGGGCGGTCGTTGCGGCTGCGGCGCAACAGGGCTCGCAGCCGGGCGGTGAGTTCGTCGAAGACGAACGGTTTGATCAGATAGTCGTCGGCGCCCGCCTCCAGGCCCTCGATCCGATCGTCGGCGGCGCTGCGGGCGCTGAGCACGCAGATCGGCACATCGCTGCCGTAGGCGCGCAGCGCGGTGATGACGCCGAGCCCGTCCAGCCGCGGCATCTGGAGGTCCAGCACGATCGCGTCGGGGTTGTGCCGGTGGTGCGCGGTGATCGCCATCGCGCCGTCCTCGGCGGTCACCACGTCGAATCCGCACAGCACCAGCCCGCGCTGCAACGACTCCCGGACATTGGGATCGTCGTCGACGATCAGGACCCGGCGTTGTCCCTGCGTTTCGGTTTCCACACCCACTGCTGCTCCCGACCTTCCGCCGCACACCGCGCACATCGAACCTCCCCAGTGTCGATGCTGCGCGGCCCCGCGTTTCTGAAGATCGCATGAGGAACCGGTGAGGAACCCGCGCGCACGGTTGAGTGCGACGGAACTCGAACGTACGCTTCGGGCAGCCGGCGCGGGAGGTAGACAGACGTGTCCACGACCGAGGGGTTTCCGACCACCTGGGTGCGCTGTGCCCTGCTCGCGGCCGTGGTGGGCGGTCTGGCCGGCTGCGCCGAAGACGGCCGGTACACCTTGCCCGACACCACGATGCGGGTCCCGGGCGACCCGGTGCTGCGGGGTGTGGTGTCCGCCGACGGCGTCGCCGACATCGCGGTGGACATCGGCGCCACCCGTCCGGTGACGGTGACCCTCGCCGAGGTGGCGGCAGGCGATTGCGGGCCGGGCGACCGCGGCGCCCTGTCCGCGGCGCTGACCCGCTTCCTGCCGGTGGGAACGCCGGTGCTGCTGGTGCGTTCGGCCGCGGCGGCGCGCCCGCGGACGCTGCCGGCCTTCGTGTATGTGCGCCCGGCGGATTCACCCGCCGCCGCGTCGTCCGATCCCGCGGGGCCGACCGGTCCCAGCGTCAACGAACTCGTCCTCGCCGCCGGTCTGGCCCGGCTGACCCCGGCGGTGGATCGCGCCGCGGCCGCCGCACCCGTGGACGGCCAGATCGCCACCGCCGCCGCGGGATTGCCCGCCCCCGACCGCGGCTACCTGCCCGCCCTGGCGGCAGCCGAGACCGCCGCGTGGCAGGCCGGGGCCGGCGTGCTGCCCGATTGTGTCGCGCGGCAGCACGATCTGGACGGCACCCGCGCGCCGGCTCCGGCCACGAACACCGTCTCCGTGGTGGCCGCGCACGATCCCGCCCCGGCGGCCGCCGCTCCCGCGACCGCGCCGGGAGATACCGTCCGCCGCACCGATATCCGCATCGACATCCAGATCCAGCGGCCGGCGCCGCAGCCGCGGCCCCGGCCGTGGTGCCGCTGGACCGACCGCTGCTGAATCCGGGCTCAGGACTGCGGGACCCGGGCCGCCAGGGCGGTGATGACCTGATGGGTCTTGGTGAACCCGTTCTCGATCTGCATGCCCTGCCGGCGCACCGCGGACTCCAGCCTGGAATGCATTGCGGCGGCGCGGGTTTCCACCGAGGCGAGCGATTCGCCCTCGCGCGGCTCGATGCGGGCGGTCAGTTCGAGCATGTCGAAGGAATCGGCGCACCAGCGTTCGACCTCCAGCTGCACATCGCCGAGTCGTAGCCGGGACCACCTGGTGGACTCGATCGGGCCCAGTGCCACCAGATGATCCACCGCCGCACCCGGTGGGGTGCAACTGACCAGGAACCGCCGCTGGGCGGAGTCCAGGGCGCCGGCGATATCGGCGCCGGGCGTGGTCGCCACCTCCCGCAGCGACCCCGCCGCGCGGCTGCTCACCACCGCGGCCGACAGCATCCGGCGGCGGCCGCTCCAATCGCCGACGAGCCGATATGCCAGCGCGCCTTCGGTGAAGGGCGCGGCCCACAGCCCGGCCAGCTGAGAACGCTGGCAGGGCCGCAGTTTCACGGTCAGGTCGTCGTGGTCGCCGCTGCGCAGCCGGATGATGATATGGCTGGACAACAGCGCCAGCGGTCTGCCCGTGCCACCGAACCGGGCCTCGGCGAACCAGATTCGGCGGCTGGTCGCCGGGCCGTCGGTCCCGCGCAGTCGGGTCAGCGCCGCGGTGACGTCGCCACCGACGTTGACCTTGATTTCGATCGGGGTGATCACGCGAGAGTCCCTTTCCGCTGCCGGCCCGAGTGGGTGTCCGCGGTCCGGCGACACCACCACCGACAGCGTTGCCGCACCGGCCGCCGCCGGGCGCGGGTATGGCACTACTCGATTGCGGTGGCCGATTCGTCCCCCGGGCCCCGGCGGGCGCGGGCGCGGCCGGGCATCGCAGCCGATCGGCAACCCGCTCGGGCCGGGTGCCGCGGCCGGGCGCGCCGGTTCACGGCGGACCGTCCTGCGGCCGATGAGCCCGCCGGGCGGCCGGAGCGGGCCCCGGCGGGCCTTTGAGGTAGTGGACTACGCGTGCCGGACCCGCACTCCGGCAGCAACACTGGGCGTCCGGTACCATCCCCGGCGAGCGCCGCTCGCGCGTGTCTTCTGGAGGTCCTCGAATGGTCGGGACAGAGCCGCTGGAGAATCCAGCGGCCACCGCGGTGCAACCGTTGCCGCGCCCTCGCCGTGTTTCCCCCGCCACCCGGGTGCTGGAGTGGGCCGCCGGCCGGCTCGACGGCAGCGTCGGCTGGTCGAAACTGCCCACGCCGCTGGGGCTGGCGGTACTCGTCGGCCTGCGCAGCCGGATGCGCCGGGAGAATCTGTTCGACACCGGCCCGCACCCGGCCGGTCCGCTGCCCGCCGACACCGAGGACAGCGAGCACGGCCGCGCCCGGACGGTGGACGGCACCTACAACCGGCTCGACGATCCGCGCGTCGGCTCGGTCGGCTGCCGATTCGGCCGCAATGTGCCGCTGTCGCACACTCGTCCCGAGGACGCGGCCGCGATGATGCATCCGGATCCGCGGCTGATCAGCCGGACCCTGCTGGCCCGCACCGAATTCCAGCCCGCGAGCAGCCTGAACCTGCTGGCGGCGGCCTGGATCCAGTTCGAGGTGCACGACTGGCTCAGCCACCCGGACTCCTCCGCCCCGCCGTGGCAGGTGACGCTGGCCGACGACGACCCGTGGCCGCAGCGGCCCATGACGATCTTCCGCACCGCCGCCACCCCCAGCCTCGACCCGCACGCCCCGCCGACCTACACCACCGGCGATACGCACTGGTGGGATTCCTCCCAGATCTACGGCACCACCGCCGAATTCGCGCGGGCGCTGCGCACCGGTGAGAGCGGCAGATTGCAGCTCGACGATCTCGGGCTGCCGCCGCGCAACGTCGAGGCCCTGGTGGACCTGACCGGTCCGGCCGGCAACTTCTGGGTGGGGCTGGCGCTGCTGCACTCGCTGTTCATGCGGGAGCACAACGCGATCTGCGACCGGCTGGCGCGCCGGTACCCGGATCTGACCGATCAGCAGCTCTACGACACCGCGCGCCTGGTGAATTCCGCGCTGATCGCCAAGATCCACACGCTGGACTGGACACCCGCGATCATCGCGCACCCCACCACCGTGGCGGCCATGCGCGGCAACTGGTTCGGCATCCTCGGCGAGCGGGTACAGAAGCGGTTCGGACGGGTCTCCGGCAACGAAGTGCTCAGTGGTATACCGGGTTCCGACACCGACGACGACGGGGTGCCGTACGCCCTCACCGAGGAGTTCGTGGCCGTCTACCGGATGCATCCGTTGCTGCCGGACGAGTTGCAGGTGCGCCGGCTGGCCGACGACACCGTGGTCACCGCGCACGAATTCCCGGATCTGCAAGTGGCGCAGGTGCGGCAGCGACTGGCCGAGGCGCCGATGGCCGATCTGCTCTACTCCTTCGGCCGCGCCCATCCCGGCGCGCTGACGCTGCACAACTATCCGCGCCATCTCCAGAACCTCGTCCGCCCCGGACATCCGCTCACCGACCTCGCCACCGTCGACATCCTGCGCAACCGGGAGCGAGGAGTACCGCGCTACAACGAGTTCCGGCGCCAGTTGAAGCTGGCTCCGGCCACCTCGTTCGAGGAACTGACCGACAACCCCGAGTGGGCCGCGGAACTGCGGGAGCTCTACGGCGAGGTGGAACAGGTCGATCTCATGGTGGGGCTCTACGCCGAGCCGAAGCCGAAGGGATTCGGGTTCAGCGACACCGCCTTCCGGATCTTCGTGCTGATGGCTTCGCGGCGGCTGTCCGCGGATCGCTTCTTCACCAGCGATTTCCGCCCCGAGGTCTACACCGAGGCCGGGATGGCCTGGGTGCGCGACAACACCATGCGCACCGTGTTGCTGCGTCACTTCCCCACGCTCGCACCGGCTCTCGACGGTGTCACCAACCCGTTCGCCCCCTGGAAGACCACCGCGCCCAGTACGGCCCGATGAAGGAACCGATTGCCATGACCGACCTGGCAGCACCGAACGCCACCGGGGACACCTCCGGGGACGCCTACGTCCGCTACAGCGACGATCTCGAGCGGCCGCGGCCCGACGAGGACGAGATCATCGACAAGATCGTCGGGGTGCTGCGCCACAACAACGAGCGCGCCTACCGCATCTACAAACGCGGCATCCGCGACGCGCACGCCAAGAGCCACGGCATCCTGCGCGGTGAGCTGACCGTGCACGCCGGCCTGCCGAAGGAGTTGGCGCAGGGCATGTTCGCGACGCCGGCCAGCTATCCGGTCATCGCCCGGCTGTCGAGCACCTCCGGGGCGATCCGCAGCGACCAGCTGCGGGGCGTGCGCGGACTGGGCATCAAGGTGCTCGGCGTCCCGGGGCCGCGCGCGCTGCCCGACGACGAGGCCACCACACAGGACTTCATCATGGTGACCCATCGTGAATTCCTGTTCGCCGACGCGCACGCCTATCTCACCCAGGGCATGCCGACGGCGTGGGCACTGGCCCGGTTGTCCGATCCGGTGATGCGAGTGGTCTCCGATGCGCTCGCCGGCCTGGACGAGAAGGTGCTGCGGCGCATCGGGCGGCCGCTGCCGCCGGCCCTGGCGGTGTTCGTCCGGCCCAACACCCACATCCTCGGCGACACCTTCTACTCCTCGGCGCCGCTGCGCTGGGGTGACCACGTCGCCAAGGTGCTCTACGCCCCGTCGTCGCCGGAAGTGGTGGCGCTGCAGGACCGTCCGATGGCCACCGACGGCGTCAACGCGTTGCAGGACCTCATGGTGGACTTCTTCGCCGAGCACAGCGCGGAATACGAACTGCGCGTGCAGTTGTGCACCGATCCGCGGGTGATGCCGATCGAGGACGCGACGGTGCCGTGGCCGGAATCGCTGTCCCCGCACCGCACCGTGGCGACGATCCGGTTCGACCGCCAGGATCCCTACACCCCGGAGCGCCGCGCGTTCGGCGACGACGTGCTGTCGTTCAACTCCTGGCGGGCACTGGCGGCGCATCGGCCGCTGGGTTCGATCAACCGGCTGAAGAAGCGAGTTTACGAGGCCTCCAGCAACTATCGCCATCATGTCAACAACGCCGCCCGCGTCGAACCCGACGACATCTCACAGCTCCCGCAGTGACGCGGCCCAGGACGCTCTACACTTCCAGCTCATGGATGAGCGCTGGCAGCTGCTCGATCGCCCCAGCGAATTCGAGAGGGTCCATACGGCATTGACGACCGGCGACATCGGCGGGGTGGTCCTCGTCGGCGCCGCCGGGGTCGGGAAGACGACGCTCGCGCGCATGGTGACCGGCAAGTTGCGGCAGACCGTGCGCTGGGCGGCGTGTACCCAGTCGTCGCAGGCGATTCCGCTGGGTGTGTTCGCCCCGTGGATCGCGCCGTCGGCGTCGCGCGACCCTCTCGCATTGCTGGGCTCGGCGCGGGAAAATCTGCTCGCGCAACCGAATTCCGTGCTGGGGGTGGACGACGCGCACCTGCTGGACACGTTGTCGGCGACCCTGCTGCATCAACTGGCCGTCGACCGCAGCGCGCGGATCGTGGCGACGGTGCGCAGTGGTGAGCCGGTGCCGGACGCGGTGACGTCGCTGTGGAAGGACGGGTATCTCGAGCGGGTCGAGCTGACGGCGCTGTCCAAGCAGCAGTGCGTCGGCCTGGTCGAGTCGGTGCTGCACGGCGCGCTGGAGGGGCTCAGCGCCGACGTGATGTGGGAATCCTCCGGCGGCAACCCGTTGTTCCTGCGCACCATGGTCGAGGGCGCGCTGGAGGCCGGGACCCTCACCGAGGTGAACGGGGTCTGGCAGTTGCGCGGGCCGACGGCGGTGCCGTCCGGGCTGGCGGCGCTGCTGGACGAAAGACTGGTCCGCGCGGGCGATTCCGTACTCGACGCGTTGCAGATGCTGGCGTTGTGCGAACCGCTGGATCTGGACATCCTCATCGGCCTCGTCGGTGAGGGGGCCGTGGACGCCGCGGAGATCGCGGGCCTGATCCGAATCGGCAACGACGGCAGGCACATCAGCGCGCGGTTCAGTCATCCGCTGCTGGGCGAGGTGGTGCACGGCCGGATCGGCACCGCCTCGGCACGGCGCCGGCGCGGCCGCATCGTGGCGGCGCTGCGTGAACGGGAGCCGGGTACCGCCGCGGACCGGATCCGGATGGCGCAGCTGTATCTCGACAGCGATCAGCCCGCGGACAGCGATCTGCTGATCAATGCCGCGAAAGACGCCATCTTCCTGTCCAATCTGTCGCTGGGTGAGCGGCTGGCCCGCGCCGCGTGGGAACGCGACGGCGGGCTGCGCGAGGGTGAGCTGCTGGCGCGGGCGCTGCTGTGGCAGGGCCGGCCCGGCGAGGCCGACGCCATCCTGGGCGGTTTCGATTCCGAGACGCTGGACCAGTTCCAGCTGGTGCAGTGGGGCGTACCCCGCGCGAGCCTGCTGTTCTGGTCGCTGGGCAAGGTGACGCACGGCCGGGAAGTCATGCAGCTCATGGACACTCGGGTCGAGTTCCCGGCGCTGCGGCTGGTCGTGGACGCCGCCGCGGCGGCGATGACGGTGCACGAGAACCGGATCGCCGAGGGCATCGCGGCCGCCGAGAAGGTGCTCGACGCACCGGATTCGCCGAAACAGGCCATCGACTTCGCCGCCTTCGCGGCGGGCCTGGCGATGCCGGTCGCGGGGCGCGGCCAGGATTTCGAGCCGATCGCCGCGCGCAGCCGCGCGGAGAAGAAACCCACCGACGGCATGATCCGGGTGATGGTGCGCTACTGCGACGTGCTCGCGCTGACCACCGTCGGCGAACTGGAGCTGGCCGAGCAGCGCGCCACCGAGTACAGCGAATTCTCCTCCACCGCACAGTTTCTGGGCTGGGCCATCGCGAAGATCGCGGTCGGTGTGGTGGCCATCCACCGCGGCCGGTTCCGGGAGGCCGTCACCACCTTCGAACAGGCGCTGGCGGCGCTGCACGCCGAGAAGTCGCTGCCCTGGCAGTTGCCCGCGCGGCTACTGCTGGTGCGCGCCTACGCCGCACTGGGCGACGTCGCCCACGCCGAACGGGTGCTCGCCGACGCCGAGCAACATTCCGGCCCGCATCTGGCCCTGCACGAACCGCAGCGCCTGCTCGCCCGCGCCTGGCTGGCCGCGGCGACCGCCGGCAAGCATTCGGCGGTCGACCTGGCCCGCAAGGCCGCCACCGTCGCCGCCGGGGCCGGGCAGTACGCGCTGGAAGCCGAGGCCCTGCACCACGCCACCCGCTTCGGCGACCGCACCCACGCCACCCGCCTGGCCACCCTGGCCACCCGCGTGCAGGGCCCGGTGGCGGGCATGTACGCCCGCCACGCCGCCGCCATCACCGAATCCGACACCGCCGCACTGGATGCGGTGAGCCTGGAATTCGAACAGGTCGGTCTGCTGCTGTCGGCCGCCGACGCCGCGGCCCAGGCGATCCCGCTGCACGACCGGGCCGGCCAGCGCCGCCACAGCGCCCAGGCCGCCGCCCGCGCCCTGCGCCTGGCCGCCCGCTGCGACGGCGCCGCCACCCCCGCCCTGATGGCCACCTCCCGCCCCCTGCCCCTGACCGCCCGCGAACGCGAGATCAGCGCCCACGTCGCCCGCGGCCGCTCCAACCGCGACATCGCCGAACGCCTCGGCGTCTCCATCCGCACCGTCGAGGGCCACATCTACCGCGCCTGCACCAAACTCGACGCCACCGACCGCGACCAACTCGCGGAACTGATCTGGCAGAACCCGGTCGAGTAGCGCGGACTCGATCAGCAGCGCCGACCCGATCGATCGGACAGCGCGGTGGAACGCCCGGTTCCGCCGCTCAGCGTTCGCGACGTCACACCGGATCGGATGGCACGGAATCCGGTATACCGTTGTCGCACGGCTCGATTCCGGCGTCGCCCGCGGCCTCGCGGATCGGGTCGGTGGCGGTGGTCCGCGCGGACCGTGCTCGCGCCACCCGGTGATCGCGCCGCGTCCGCAGGCCCCAGCGCATGGCGGCCACCGCCAGCGCCGCGTACAGGATCACGGCGAGGTAGACCAGGAAGATGCCGTAGTCGGTGGCCCACACCGGGATTCCGCGTGCGAATGCCGCCAGCACGAGCAGCATCGCCATGCCGAGGGCGAGTGCGGGCTCGGCCAGTGGGGCGATACCCGGCTCCGGTGGCGGCGCGGTGGGCGGGGTCGCGGCTGGGGGTAGCGGCGGCGAGGGGACCTCGCCTGACCGATCCGGCCGGCGGCGGCCGACGCGGGCCATCGGTCGGCGACGGCACCCGCCGGACCGCAGGGCGGCGCCGAACTTCGCGGCGGTGGAGACGGTTTCGGCGGTGCGGTCACCCTCGGCGGGCTGCGCCGGGGCGTGATTGCAGGCTGTATCACCAGCCATCGTGTTCCTCCGCGGAATCGGCGGCGACAGGCGCCACCGCGCTCGATGATTGCAACCTCGATCGAAATCGCCGGACGCGATCGGCACACGGGTAGCCGACTACCCGAATCGCACACAACGCCCACAACGCCCCGAATCCCGTGTGCCCGGGGGGATTCGAACCCCCGACCTTCCGGTTCGGAACCGGATGCTCTGTCCGTTGAGCTACGGGCACCTGATCCCGCGCCGGTGCCGTCGTCGGCACCACCTCGGCGCCGAGGTGCGCGGGACAGGTTGCGGGCGTGGTTCGCACAGTACGAGATACGCCCGCGGTCCATCGATGGTTCGGCGGGAAGCCGATCGGCGTGATCCGGCGAGGGCCCGGCGCCAGGCGGCGCGCCGGAACGCTCACGCGGATGTCGTCGTCGACACCTGCTCGACATCGAGATGCGGGAGCTCCCCCGGCCGGATCAACCCTCGTTCCGGCACTCTCACCAATAGTTTTCGCGGTCGTCGCGGTGGATCACGCGGGACCGGTCTGTGCTTCAACGGTAACACCGCGTATTCACCAGGGAAAACGAATTATCGGACCATCGAAGGGTGGCCGCACAGCCATGACCTCGTGCCGGGCGCCGGGGCGGCCCGGGGATGGATTCGCCGTCCTCGGGTATGCCGTCGACATCGCACGGAAGGAGACACCGATGGTTCTGGACATCCTCGTGTCGCTCGCCTGCACGGCGATACTCACGACGACCTGCTGGCTCCTCTCCCGCGACAGTATCGGTTCCCGGACCCGCCGCGGAACCCGCCGGACGCGGAAGCGAACCCGGCCGGTCGTCCCGATGGCGGACCCCGGCCCGACGCCACCGGCCGCCCTGGCGCTCACGGTCGAATGGGCCGACCCGGCCCAGATCTGGCCCGCCCTCAACGCCGCCAACGTGCTGCTGACCGCCCGCCTGAAGGGCCGGATCAGCGCCGACGAATACCGGCGGCGCACCGCGGAACTGGCCCGGCGCTGCGAACCACAGTCGGCGGCTGACACCGATTAGCCCACTGCCACCGAATAGCTCAATGACACCGAATAGCTCAATGACACCGAATAGCTCACTGCGCGAACATGATCCGGCCCGGACAGCCAAATGCGGGGCGCCCGTGGGCGCCCCGCATTCCGGTCCGGCGACTCAGTGGCGGAAGGCGTCCTTCACCTTCTCCCCCGCGTCCTTCAGGTTGGATTTCGCCTGATCGGCCTTGCCGCGATTCTCCTGATCGCGGTCACCGGTGACCTGGCCGGCCTTCTCGCGGGCCTTGCCCGCCAGTTCCTCGGCCTTGTTCTTCGCCTTGTCGGTGGTGCTCATGGTGCTCCTTCCGGTCGAAGACGATTCGCTGGGACCCATGTCCCACTTGTCGGCTACCCCGCTGATTCGGGCCGAAACGACGCCCGGTCGGCCGGGTCTTCGAGGCCGGTCGCGGTCAGGGTGAGGTGGCGGGTCAGCGCCTCGGCGGCGGCATCGGCGTCGCGGGCCAGCGCGGTTTCCTCCAGCAGCCGGTGTTCGCCCAGGTGGTCGCGGGTGGGGTTGCGATATCCGGACCAGCGGCGGGCCAGTTCACTCGCGGTCCACAGCCGGTCGAAGGTCTCCAGCAGCACCGGGTTGCCACAACCCTCCAGCAGGGTCCGGTGGAAGATCCGATGCGCGTGCGACCACTCCTCGCCGTAGTGCGGCCCCGGTTCGGTATACGGCCGGGTGCGGGCGAGGCGATGGTGGGCCGCGCGGACGCGGGCCTCCCAGTCGACGTCGCCGCGTTCCACCGACATCCGCAGGAGGACCGGCTCGATGGTGCGCCGGGCCTCGGCGACCTCCTGCCAGCGCCGATCGGTGCAGGCCGGGACCGCGAAACCCCGATTGTGCAGCCGGTCGGCCAGGCCGTCACCGACGAGCCGGACCAGCGCCTCGCGCACCACGGCCAGGCTCACACCCTGTTCCCGGGACAGGTCCTGTGGTTTCAGCGCCGTCCCGGGGGCGTGCTCGCCACGCATGATCGCATCCCGCAATCGGCCGTAGACCTGCTCGGAAAGCATCTGTTTGTCCGCCCCGGCGACGGGAACGACTGCCTGTGCCATGCCGCCATCATAGACAATCACTAAAATCATCGATTATTCTTCCGATCATCGACTATCAGGCAGTGCCAGTCGACATTGTCGAGAGGACGTCATGACCCACCACTCCACCGCCGCGAGGCCACACATCCCGACGGAGCTCGATGCGGTCCGCGCGGCCGCGAACGCCGTGAGCGCGGCCCACCTGTTCGCCTACCTGATCCCCGAAGCCGCCGAGGAGGCCGCCGCACTCGGCGTAACAGAGCGCACGCCACGGTATTTCGCACTCCGTGCGGCCGCGCTGGGCACCGTACCGTGGCAGGTCGCGCTCGCGACCTTCTACAACTTCAGTCCGCGCGCGGTGCGGACCCTGGCCGGGGTCTGGGACGTGGCGCCGCCCGCCCGCTGGCAGGCCGCCCGATTCGCGGCCGTCGGCCGGGCGATGCGACGGGTCGGCGTGCCACTGGCCCCCGACGCGATCGCGGCGGCCCGGTCACTGCTCGACCCGGTCGTCGCGGCCGCGGACTACGCCGGAAAACCGATGGCCGCCGCCAACGCGGCCGTCCCGCTGCCGGACGATCCGCTGGTCGCGCTGTGGCAGCAGATCACGGTGCTGCGCGAGTGGCGCGGCGACGCGCACATCGCCGTACTCGTCGCCAACCGGCTCGGCCCGTGCGACTGCAATGTCCTGCACGCCGCCACCGGCCGGCTCCCGGCGGCGGTGCTGCGCGCCACCCGGCTCTGGAACGACAACGAATGGGCCGCTGCGACAGCACGATTGGCCGCACGCGGCTGGCTCGACGCCGACGGTACCGCCACCGCGGAGGGTCTGGCCGCCCGCGAACAGCTCGAGACCGACACCGACGAGCACTGCGCCGAACTCTGGTCCCCGATCGGCGACCCGGACACCCGCCGCCTCGTCGCCCTCCTCACACCGATCTCCGACGCCTTCACCGCCGCAGGAACATTCGCCGGACTGCATTGACCCCGGGAAATCCGAGCGGCTTCGGCACCGGCCGGGTGGCCGGTCGCCGAGTCCGCATCGTACGCCGGAAGTCGCAGTCGCTGTGGCCATGTGCCCGGCCTCGGGCACTGCCGTGCTCGTAATCCGGGCCTCGGCCTCCGCGCCGATTCGGTTGTCGCACAAGCCGTGCCGATGACCAGTACGCGGACCCGGGTCACCAGTACCGATACTGTCTGCCGTCGGTGTCGGCGACGAAGACGACCGCGTCGGTGCTGTCGAGGTCGGCCGGAGTGAGTGGAATATGGCCCGGCACAACAGGTTCGGCAGTGCCGATCGACGCGGGCAGGGCGGCGCGCAGGGCCGGGGCGGGGAACAGGGAGCGGCGGGTGGTCGCCTCGGCCAGGGCGTGCTGGAGGGTGCCGGGTGCGCTGTCGGGACGGCCGTCGGTGGCCACGAAGACGTAGCGGTCGCCGAGGGTGAGGGCGGCGAGGGCGCCCGCGCCGCACCAGTGCGCGGTGTCGTCGCCGAACCGCAGGCCGGACCGGGCGCGTCGCAGGTGCACGTTGTGCGCGAATACCAGGCTGGGGCCGCGCGGCTGTTCTCGCGCGACGATCGCCAGCAGGTTGTCGGCCATCATCTCCGCGCGCAGGGCGAGCAGGGTGGCGACCCGGTCGGGTCCGGCGGTGGCCATCGCGGCGTGGCAGCGTAGCAGGCCGACGGCGGTGCGGGCGTGGGCGGCGGCGTGGTCGTAACCGGCCGGGTCGGCCGGGCGCAGGATCGGGGCCGCGCGCCGCAGAGTTCCGGCCAGGTCGTCGGCGGCCAGGCGCAGGGTGCGCACGCGCTCGGAGCCGCCGATCGACGCCGCGGGGTCGTACATGGCCGCCGGGGCGGTCCAGTCCTCGTCCGGGCCCAGCAGGGTGTCCAGGTCGCGGCTCGAATCGGGACGCAGCGACGGGGGCAGGTAACCGATGACCGTGGTCAGCGCCCGTCGTGGGCTCGGCACGAACGCGGACTCCGTCGGGGCGTCGAAGCCGTGGAAACGGACCCGGTCCGCCGCCGGACGGCCGGAGTTGTGGGCGCGCAGCCATTCGATCAGTTCACGGTTGCCCGGGACGGCGCCGAATCCGTGGCTGAACCCGGTCGCGAGGACGGTATCGATCTCCGTCGCCGCGCCGCTCACGTAGTCGTCGACCGCCGCGGCGGCGAAGCTGTCGGTCTCCAGCGCGACGGACCGGAAGCCGCGGTCCACCAGGTGGGCGAGAAGTTCGTTGCGCAGCAGCGGGAATGCGGCGATGCCGTGCGCCGGCTCACCGAGGGCCAGCAGGGCCGGGGGTTCGTGGCGAGCGGCCAGCAGTTCGTCGACGGCACGACCCAGCGTCTCCGGGTCGTCGCAGGGGCGAGCGAGTGCGCGCGGTGTGGTGGGCATGGGCTCGACAGTATCCTTGAAGATTCGAGTGAAACTTCACTGCGAACGACGTGGGATAACACTGCGGAAGTCTCACAAGGAGGCGTGGAGTGCGGCCGGTCGATCTGGCCCGGGAGCACGGATTGTCCGCGCAGGCGATCCGCAACTACGACGCGGCCGGGGTGCTGCCGCCGGCCGAGCGCAGCGCGGCAGGGTACCGCCGGTACACACCGGGGCACGCGCGGGCGCTGCGGGCCTTCCTCGCGCTGCGCGCCGGGCACGGGCATCGGGACGCGACGGAGATCATGCGCGCGGTCCACCGCGGCGACCTCGAGTCCGCCTACCGGCTCATCGATGCCGCGCACGTCGCGCTGCTCGCCGAGCGCGACACCCGCACCGAGGTCGCCGCCGCCCTGGGCGGTCTGTCGGCCGGCGCACCGGTCCCGATCGCCGGGCCGCCGCTGACCGTGGGCGAGCTCGCGCGGCGGCTCGGGGTGCACGCGGCCACGCTGCGCACCTGGGAGACCCACGGCATCCTGCGACCCGCCCGCGACCGGGCCACCGGGTACCGCGGGTACGGGCCGGACTGCGTCCGCGACGCCGAGATAGCGCGGCAGTTGCGGCAGGGCGGCCATCGACTCGCCCAGGTCGCGCAGTTCCTCGACGCGCTGCGTTCGGCGGGCGGGGCGCAGGCGCTGACCGCCTTTCTGGCCGCCTGGCAGGACCGGCTGACCGCCCGTAGCCGCCACCTGCTGACCGGAGCGGCACGACTGGATACCTACCTCGCTATGCTCGACCGACCACACCAGCGCGACGGGAGCTGATTCGTCACACAGATGTTCGGCCCGCCGGCACTTCCGTTCACCGGACGGCGGTCTGATGGCCGCACTCTGGTCGTGGTCGGGTCGACTGCCCGCTGGTGGCGGTGGACCGGGACAACGTTCGGGCATACTTGGCGAAAACGGTTGGTGAGGCAGGCGAATGCGGCCCGTGGTGGTGGAGAACGCTGTGCCTGTACGAGGCAGCGAGTATGCGGAGTTGTTGCGGCGAGTGCGGACCGCGGGACTGCTGAATCGGCGGCTCGGTTACTACGCCTGGAAGAGTGCGATCACCGTCGCGGTGCTCGCGGCCGGGTGGACCGCATTCGCGCTCGTCGGCGACTCCTGGTGGCAGCTCGTGGTGGCGGTGGTGCTGGCGGCGATCTTCCCCCATTTCGCCTTCCTCGGGCACGACGCCGGGCATCGGCAGATCTTCGCCACCCGGCGGGCCAATCAGTGGTACGGCCTGCTGTTCGGCAACCTCGCCATCGGGGTGAGCATCGGCTGGTGGACCAGTAACCACAACCGGCACCACGCGCATCCCAACACCGAGGACGCGGATCCGGACGTGCTGGGTGTGCTGGCCCATTCCGCGGACCGCGCCCGCACCGGCCGCGGTGTCCGGCGGCTGATCTTCCGATACCAGGCGTGGTTGTTCTTCCCGATGTTGTTGCTGGAGGGCTGGAGCCTGCACCTGTCCAGCGGCCGGGCGATCCTGCGCTGGCCGATATCGCACCGGGCCGCGGAGGGCGCGCTGCTGCTGGCCCACGCCGTCGGCTACCTAGGCGCGGTGTTCCTGGTCCTCTCCCCGGTCAAAGCGGTGGTCTTCATTCTGGTGCAGCAGGGCCTGTTCGGGCTCTACATGGGCAGCACCTTCGCGCCGAATCACAAAGGGATGGCGGTACTCCCGGTCGGCGACGCCACCGATTTCCTGCGCCGGCAGGTGCTCACCGCCCGTAACGTGCGCGGCGGACCGGTCACCGATACCGCGCTGGGTGGCCTGAACTACCAGATCGAGCATCATCTCTTCCCGGCCATGCCGCGGGTCAACCTGCGCCGGGCCCGGCCGCTGGTGATGCAGTTCTGCGCGGAAGCCGGTGTGCCGTACCACGAGACCGGCCTGTTCGAGTCCTATGCCGAGGCGCTGGGCCACCTGGACGCCGTCGGCCGGTCGCTGCGCGCCGGGCCGGAACCGGTTGCGGGCGATACCCGTTCGGCCCCGGTCCCGGTGGGACTGCGCGCGGAGGCGACGATCGAGCCGGAGCCGGAGCGGTGGCCGCCGACACTGTCGGCCGTCGACCACTAGCATCCGAAAGCGCGTGGAGCGCGGCCACTTCCGGCCGGGCCGAGCCGCGGCCGGCCGAGTTCCGGCAGCAGCGCGCGGCGAGGTCCGGCGGCTCAGAGTTCGTGGCTGGCCAGCCGCGCCCGATCCGGGCCGCCGGTGCGCTGATGCCCGATCACCCGGTCGCTGAGTTCGGCACGGCGGCGGCGCGATTCGGTGCGGTCGAGTGCGGGGGTCTCGTGACCGGGGCGCGGGGCGAGTCCGAATCCGGTGTAGACCACCCGCCGCTCGCCGCCGACCGGCGGCCTGCTCATGTGCAGGGTGCAGGACAGATGCACGGTGAGGTC
This sequence comes from Nocardia sp. alder85J, assembly GCF_020176955.2. Taxonomy (GTDB): domain Bacteria; phylum Actinomycetota; class Actinomycetes; order Mycobacteriales; family Mycobacteriaceae; genus Nocardia. The sequence goes on along the minus strand of NZ_JAIUCZ020000004.1, from coordinate 526,944 downwards.
GCCGGGGCGGGTGGGCAACGGCAGCGCGGTCAGGTCGAGCCCCTCGATGCCCAGGGTGGCGATATTGGCGCGATGCGAACCGGGCACCACGCCGAGCTCGCCCGTCTCCGGCCCCGCGCCGGTCACCGAGATGCCGACGACCAGCCCGGCGCAGTGGTGGCTGTGCCCGCCCATGGTGCAGTCCTTGTGCCAGCTGACATCGGACGCGCCCTCGACGACCCCGACCTTCTTCAGCAGCCCCTCGGCGGCGTCGTCGAGGAGCGGATCGCGTTGCACCCAGGTGTCGTCGGTGCAGCCGGCGAGGGACCGGAAGCGGGGGCCCGTCAGCAGTTCGCGGAGGGTGGCGGACTGATGGTTGAAGCCGAGGATGCGGGCCGGGTACCAGCCCCCGGGTTCGGTGCGCGCCCACCACGAGGCGCCGTCGTCGCGGGCCGCCGCGGCGATCGCGGTGTCGAGTTCGGCCGAGACAGCGGCCATCTCCGCTTCGGTGAACACCCCGCGCAGGTGCAGATATCCGGCTTCGGCCAGGAAATGCCCGTACTCGGCCGGATCGTCGTCGAGGGTGAACGAGCGTCGCGGGTCCAGCGGGCCGCCGGTCCGATCGCGGAAACCGATGTCACCGGGGCGGTGCACCGGCCGCCCGTCGATCAGGCAGCGCAGCACCGGTTCCCATTCGACGAACGCGGCGACCGTGCCGTGTACCAGTTCGGCGCGACCGGTCATCTGCGCGCCGAACAGGGAGACCACGTCCTGCACCAGATCGGAGAACGTGACCGGGTCCAGCGTGGCGAGCAGCTCCGCCGAGGCGTCCGGACGGACCGTGAGTTCGTCGCCGGGGACGAAGGTGAGTTGTTCGCCGCCGACGCGCAAGGTCAGCGGGGGCAGGCTCAGCCGCCGCGCGGCCGCACCGGCCGCGCGGCCGTGCCGGTCGAGTAGATCGGGCAGGTGGTGATCGCGGAAGGTGACGAGATCGACGGTCCCGACCGCGGCGGAGCGGGTGCGGAAATCGACGCTGACCATGGACAGCTCCTCGGTGCCGATGCGGATCGCACACGCGATCCACTGATTTGTACCGTTAGTAGAATAAACCATCGGTACAAATTTGTGCACCGGACCGGCAGGAGCGGCCGTCGGGGCCGGATCAGCGTTCGGGGTCGGACATCCCCATGAGCTGGAGACTCAGGACGATCCCGCCCGCTACGGCGAAGGTCGCGGGAACGGCGGTGGCCAGGTCCGAGCCGAGCAGCAACAGCCCGGACAGCACAGCCGCACAGATACCGGCGGCGACCAGGACACCGGTCGGATCCATGCTCGTCACCGTGCGGATCGGATGATGCGGAGTGGTCATGGTGAAGGGTTACACCGGCGCCACGGTGATCAAACCGTGATCGAATGTTTCGGGTTCGTGACAACACCCGCGGCGACCGGAACCCGCAGGGAGACGGTCCGCCCGCCGGAGCCCGGTCCACCCGGACGTATGGTGGTCCAATGCGTGATTCGGGTGCCGGGACTTCGGATGCCGGAGTCGGCCCGTCCGATTCGGATCGGGTACGGAAGTGGCTGGGCGAGGCCGCACATGCGCCGGCGGCGTTGCCGGACGAGGGATATGTCGCGCTGCTCGGCGCCGACGGCCCGGAGCTCGAGCAGTTGTGCGAACTGGCCGACGCGCTGCGCCGGCAAGCGGTCGGCGACACCCTGACCTATGTGGTGAACCGCAATTTCGATACCGCGGCGGTCTGCGGTGCGGACCGGTCCGCCCGGGCGCGGCTCACCGCCCTGGTGGCCGAGGCCCGGGAGCTGGGCGCCACCGAGATCTGCATGCAGGGCCCGCTGCCGGCCGACAGCGACGACGACCATCTGGCACTGATCGCCGCGATCGCCGCGGCCGGGCCGATCCACCTGCACGCCTTCCGCCCGCCGGAGTGGCTCGACGCCGCCGCGCGTCGCGGCGTGCCGGTGGCCACCGTGCTGGCCGAGGCCCGGGACGCGGGGCTCGGATCGGTGCCGGGCACGGCGGCCCGGATCCTCGACGACGAGGTGCGTCATCGTCTCAACGGCGGCCCGGACCTGCCGGTGCGGCAGTGGATCGAGGTCATCGAGGCCGCGCATCGCGCGGGCCTGTTCTCCACCTCGACCATGATGTACGGGCACGGCGAGACGCCCGCGCAGCAGGTCGCCCATCTGCGACTGCTCACCGAGATCCAGGACCGCACCGGCGGTTTCACCGAATTCATCGCGATGCCGTGGCAGCCCGGCGAGCGGACCACACCGCAGGCGTGGCGGCAGGCGCGGGCCGTGCACGCGGTCGCGCGGCTGCTGTTGCACGAGCGCATCGACCACATCCAGGCCGCCTGGCCCAAATTCGGCCTGGAATCGGCGGTTTCACTGTTGCGCGGCGGCGCCGACGACATCGGCGGGCTGCTCGTCACCGGCCCGCTCGCGCCCGAGGCCGGCGCCGAGGCCGGGCGGACGCTCACCGTCGCGGAGGTGGAGCGGACGGCCCGGTCGCTGGGCCGGTCCACGCGGCAGCGCACCACCCGGTACGGCGATGTCTGACCCGATCCGCGTCGATGTCCTGATCATCGGCGCCGGCTTCGCGGGCCTGGGCATGGGCATCCGGCTCGCGCGGCGTGGCCGGGAGTCGTTCATGATCATCGAGCAGGCCGGTGACGTGGGCGGCACCTGGCGTGACAACCGCTACCCCGGCGTCGCCTCCGACGTTCCCGCGCACCTGTATTCGTTCTCGTTCCGGCCGAATCCGCAGTGGCAGCGGGTGTTCGCCGAGGGCGCCGAGATCCATCAGTACCTGCGCGGCTGCGTCGAGCAGGAGGGGCTGGAACCCCATCTGCTACTGAATTGCGCACTGCACCAGGCCCGGTGGAACGATGCCGAGGCGCGCTGGCTGGTCAGCACCACCCGGGGCGAATTCTCGGCCGCCAATCTGGTCGTCGCCACCGGCCGTCTCACCGAACCGAAGTTGCCACCGATCCGCGGCCTCGGCGAATTCGGCGGTCGCCATTGGCATTCGGCGCAGTGGAATCCGAAGGTGTCGCTGGTGGGCAAGCGGGTGGGCCTGGTCGGTTCCGGCGCCTCGGCCGTGCAGATCCTGCCACGGCTGGCGCAGGAGGCCGGCGAGGTGGTGGTCTTCCAGCGTTCGGCGCCGTATGTGCTGCCGCGCGGCGACCGCCGGTACACCCGCGACGAACTGAGCCGCTTCGCCACCGATCCGGACGCCATCACGGTGCTGCGGGACGAACTGTTCGCCGAGGCCGAGCGCGGGATCGGCGCCCGCCGCTGGCATCACCCCGACACCGATCTGCTGCGCCAGCGCGCCCTGCACCATCTGGCCACCCAAGTGCCCGATCCGCGGCTGCGGCGGGAACTGACCCCCGATTACGAGATCGGCTGCAAGCGCATCCTGTTCTCCGACGACTACTACGCCGCACTGCAATTCGGGCACGTCCGGCTGGAGCCGACCGCGCTGACCGAGGTGCGCGACGGCGCCGTGGTGGCCGCCGGCGGCCGCGACTACGCGGTGGAGGTGCTGATCTTCGCCACCGGCTTCGACACCACCCGCCCGGCCGTGTCACGGAACATCTTCGGGCGCAACGGTCTACCGCTGGCCGAGCGGTGGAGCGACGGAATGATCGCGCACGCCACCACCACGGTGGACCGCTTCCCCAACATGTACATCCTGGACGGCCCGAACGCCGCGCTCGGCCACAACTCGGCGATCTACGTCATCGAGGCCCAGATCGACTACGTGCTGGGCGCTCTCGATCATCTCGCCGCCACCGCGCACCGGGTGCTCGAGGTGACCGCCGAGGCGGTGCAGTCCACCGCCCGGCACATCGACGAGCTGGCCCGCGAGACGGTGTGGACGCAAGGGGGCTGCTCCAGCTGGTACCGCGACGCGCGGACCGGCCGGCTGACCCTGCTGTGGCCGGACTCCGCCACCGCCTTCCGGCAGTCGAACGCCACCTTCGACGTCGCGGCCTATCGGTCGTCGACCGGCTGATCCGCCTCACGCCTCGGATCGGGCGGCGGACCAGCGGTCCTCGACCTTGGCCAGCCGCCAGTAGAGCAGGGCGACGGCCCAGACCGCGACGAACAGGCCGACGATGACGAAGCCGACGTTGTCCAGGCTGATCCCGGCGACCCAGTCGGTGACCGGATCGGTGAGACCGAGCTGGTCGTGCAGCACGCCGATCAGTTCGATGGAGCCGATCAGGGCCGCGACCGCGATCGACAGGCCGGTGATCGAGAGGTTGTAGTACACCTTGCGGACCGGGTTGGCAAAAGCCCAGTGGTAGGCGACGTTCATGAAAGTGCCGTCGAGGGTGTCGAACAGGCTCATGCCCGCCGCGAACAACAGCGGCAGGCAGAGGATCGCGTACCAGGGCAGCCCGGCCGCGGCGCCGGATCCGGCCATCACCATCAGCGTGACCTCGGTGGCGGTGTCGAAACCGATGCCGAACAGCAGACCGATCGGGAACATCTGGCCGGGACGGGTGATCGAGCGGGTCAGCCGACCGAGGACCCGGTTGAGCAGGCCGCGGCTGTTCAGATGCTTCTCCAGCTGGGCCTCGTCGAACTCACCGGCTCGCATGGCCCGGAACACCCGGCGGATTCCGGCCAGCGACACCAGGTTCAGCGCCGCGATCAGATAGAGGAAACCGCCCGAGGCAAGGGTGGAGATCAGCCCCAGATCGTGGTGGGTGCTGGAGTCGTCGCTGGTCAGCGTGGTAGCCAGGTGGGTGCCGGCGGCGATGGCGATGGCCAGCAGCACGACCACGGTGGAATGACCGAGCGCGAACCAGAATCCGACCGACACCGGGCGTTTGCCGTCGGCCATCAGCTTGCGGGTGGTGTTGTCGATCGCGGCGATGTGATCGGCGTCGAACGCGTGCCGCATACCGAGGGTGTAGGCGGTCACCCCCAGCCCCAGCCCGAACGCCTGGGTGCCCACGGTGTAGTGCCGCGGTACCAGGGTGAACAGGATGCCGAAGCCGGCCACGTGCAGGACGGCGATCACGGCGAGCAGGCCGCCGGTGCGGATCCAGTCCTCGCGCCGCCAGCGCAACACCGGCGTGGCGGCCGCACCCGGGGAAACCGTTGACGGGGAAGGGTTTTCGGACAGAATCATGGCGCGTTCGGCCTCTCCAGCACCTCGTGGACGAGAGTATTCGGTGCCGTGGCCGGTCTCCTGGCTGACGGGTCGAGCACCGCCGCACCCGGCCTTCCGGGACGCATGTGTCCCGTGGCCCTTCCCGCGAGGCGGGAGCGGTACGACGGCTAACCGATCACAGTGGCGAGGGCCGCTCCGGATTTGCACCGGTCTTCCCGTACACCACGGCAACCCTCACAGTAGAGGCAGGACGCCGCCGCGCGCAAAACTGCGTGGTTGCTGACCGGATTCAGTCACCCGGGCGGAGGCCGGCGGTCCATTTCTCCTCGATGCGGCCGTAGCGCCAGGCGAGCAGCGCGACGGCCCAGGTGAGCACGAACAGGCCGACGACGATGTAGCCGAGCAGGTTGAGATCGAGACCACCGAGCACATCCCAGAATCCGCCGGACCAGCCGAGCTGTTCGCTGAGCAGGCCGAGCAACTCGACGGTGCCGATGAGCAGGGCGACGGCGATCGACAGGGCGGTGATGGTGAGGTTGTAGTAGACCTTGCGGACCGGCTGGGCGAAGGCCCAGCCGTAGGCGAAGTTCATGAAACTGCCGTCGATGGTGTCGAGCAGGCTCATCCCGGCCGCGAACAGGATCGGCAGGCAGAGGATCGCGTACCACGGCAGCCCGGCGGCCGCGCCGGTGCCGGCCAGCACCAGCAGCGCGACCTCGGTGGCGGTGTCGAATCCGAGCCCGAACAGCAGCCCGGCCGGATACATCTGCCAGGGCCGGGTGATCGAGCGCATCACCGGGGCGAGGATCCGGTTCATCAGGCCGCGGTGGGCGAGTTGATGTTCCAGCTCGGCCTCGTCGTAGCCGCCGGTCCGCATCCGGCGGAACACGCGCAGGATGCCGGCGAGCACCACGATGTTGATCGCGGCGATCAGGTACAGGAACGTGCCCGACACGGTCGTGCCGATCAGGCCGGTGTAGTGGTGCAGCGCCGAGGAGTCGTCCTCGACCGATCCGGCGATCGCCTTCACCCCGGCCGACAACAGCAACGCGAGGGCGAACACCACCGAGGAGTGCCCGAGCGAGAAGAAGAATCCGACCGACAGCGGCCGCTGCCCGTCGTTCATCAGCTTGCGCGTGGTGTTGTCGATCGCGGCGATGTGATCGGCGTCGAAGGCGTGCCGCAGGCCGAGGGTGTACGCGGTGAGGCCGACGCCGACCCCCAGGGTCCGGTCGCCGAGGTCGAAGTGCCGCGGGGCGACGAACGCGAGCAGCGTGAACCAGCCCAGCACGTGCAGGCCGACGATCACCCCGGCGATCGCGGCCAGCCGCAGCCATTCGCCACGGGTGAGCCGCATCCGGGCGAGGAGGGATCGGAAAGGGTTGCGCTGCTGGGACACCGACGTCACGATCTGTCCTCTCCGCCGAACCCGACATGGTCGACGGTAAACCGCACCACCGTCTTGTTGCAACCGATTCGCAAGAACGCGACTCGCCAACGCGCGTCCCGGGCGGCAGACTGAGGAGTATGACCGGCGGCGACCACCTCCACGCCACCCTCGATCCGCGGCATGTCCTGCGCGACCACGGACTGCGCTGCACCACGCCCCGATTGGCGGTCCTCACCGCCCTGGGCGGGGCGCGGGAGCAGGGGCACCTCACCGTCGCGCAAATCCAGCAACTACTGTCCGGCACCGGCCATCAGGTCGACACCGCCACCGTGTACCGCACGGTGGCGACGCTGGTCGAGGCGAATGTGCTGCACGCCTTGGTCGTCGACGAACGCATCACCAGCTACGGCCTCACCGACACCCCGCACCACCACGCGGTGTGCACCCGCTGCGGCGCGATCGACGAGGTCCCGGCGGAACAATTGCGCACGGCACTGGCGGCGGCGCGCAGCGGCAGCCGCTTCGCCCTCCCGGAAACCGGCGGCCTGACCCTGCACGGCCTGTGCCCGTCCTGCCAGCAGATCCGGGAATCGGCCCGGCACCGACGGTGAGCCGTCACTCGTCGCGGGCGCGGGCGGATCCGAGCTCGTCGAGCAGCCGTTGCAGGAAGCGCCGGTACCCGATATCCGGTGCGCAGTGCAGGGTTTCGACGATGGGCTCGAGGGCCGGGCCGCCGCTGTCGAGGGCGAACCGGACCAGCCCCAGTTCGGCGCAGCGGGACAGCGCGGGGGCCAGTTCGTCGATCGCCTCCCGGGTGCGGCCGCCCGCGGCCAGGCAACTGCCGTAGCGCAGCCGGGCCGCCAGCAGCGCTCGGGGGCGCGGTTGCTGTTCGACCTCCCGGACGATCCGCTCGGCGCGGACGATGGCCTGCCGGTTGGCCGCCGGCGAGCGCTCCGCGAGCAGCACCCGGATCGCGCAATCCTGTTCGAGTTCCGCCGCGGCCGCGCGGATGTGGTCCGGCTGTGCCCGATACAGCGGCAGCTCCGTCAGGGTGCGGCGCTCGTCGTGGGTGATCGGCAGGCCCAGCCGGATCCGCTCGTTGAGCATGCGGGCCGCCAGCCGGGGCAGCGAAAGCTTGTGCGCCACTCGATGTCCCTCGGTGAGCAGTCGCGCCGCCATCGGCAGATCACCGCGCACCCCGGCCAGCCGGGCCGCGGTCCCGTGCGCGGTCAGCAGCACTTCCACGGGGGCCGCCTCGATATCCTCACCGGCCGGGATCAATTCGTCGGCCTCGGCGAATTGACCTGTCTGATAGAGGAGTTCGGCGAGTTCGGCGGCGGCGATGGATTTGTTCGTCCGCGGCCACATGCCGAATTCGAGGGTCATCGCCAGCGCCGCGCGCAGCGTGCTCTCGGCGCCGTCGATGTCGAGTTGCTCGAATTCGGCCGTGGCGGTGATGACCTCGCGCAGCACCGGGATGAACGGACCGAGATCGGCCGGATTCGAGAGGATCAGCGCGTGCCAGCGCCGCACCTCCTCGAAATCGAATCGGAAGAACGCCGAGGTGGCCACCGCGAGCGCCCCGACGGCGGCGAGGTAGGGCCGCACCTGCGGCAGTCGTTGTTTCGACGCCGGTGACAGGTCGGCGACCCGGTCCGCTTGCAGCTCCTGGCCCACCTTCACGATCTCGGATTCGAGCGCCAGATCCGCGGTGGTGTCGTCGCGCGGCCGGCCGGCCAGCAGCGCCTCCACCCGCACCCGGGCGGCCTCGACCGAATTCAGGTGGAACAGCGGCAGATTCGCCATCGCCACCGCGAGCTGGATGCGGGGATCGGATTCGGCCAGCGCCGGTGGCAGTTTGGCCACCAGGGCGACCAGGGTGGCCATCCGGGATTCGCCGAGCAGTCCGTCCGCGCGATCGGCGATCAGGCCCAGCGCGCGTTCGGGATCGCCGGCGGCGAGGCTGTGATCGACCGCCTCGATGAGCATGTCGTGTTCGGCGAACCAGCCGGCGGCGGTCGCGTGCAGCCGGGCCGTCGCCTCGGGATGCTGCCGGGTCAGCCGGTGGCGCAGGAAATCCGCGAACAGGCTGTGGTAGCGGAACCAGCGCAGATCGTCGTCCACGCTGCGCAGGAACAGATCTCGGCGGCGGACCTCCTCCAGCAGTTCCTGCGCGCCGGGGGCGCCGGTCAGCGCCTCGGCCAGATCGGCGCAGACGGTGTCGGGCACAGCGGTTTTCATGAGGAATTCGAGCAGTTCCGGCTCGAGTTCGCCGGCCACGTTCTCCATCAGGTAGTCGGCGATGGCGTGGTGGTGGCCGGAGATGCGGTCGATCTGCGCGGTGAGGTCGGTCTTTCCGCGCATCGACAGCGAGGCCAGTTGCAGCGCCGCCGCCCAGCCCTCGGTGGTGTCGCGCAGGTGATCCACCTCGGACCGCCGCAGCGGCAGTTCGCCGATGTCCAGCAGCATCCGCTCCGCTTCGGCATTGTCGAATCGCAGTGCGCGCTCGTCGATTTCGACCAGTTCGTCGCGGACCCGCAAGCGGGCCAGCGGAAGTCCCATCGAGGTCCGGCTGGTCACGATCAATCGCAGGTGGTGACAGCCGTTGTCGAGCAGGAACCGCATCGCGTCGCGGACCTCCTCGCTGTGGATGTGGTGCCAGTCGTCGAGGACGATCGCGACGGTGCGGCCGCTGCGGTGGATCTCGTCGACCAGGGTGGTCAGCACCCGCCGGGCCGCGTCCTGGAAACCCTCCTCCAGCACCAGCGCCAGTTCACCGGCCAGATTCGGGTGGACCTGGCGGACGGCCTCCACCAGCCGGGTCAGGGCCCAGGTGAGGTTGTTGTCGTCGGGTATCACGTTCAGCCAGGCGACCGGGACGTTCTCGGCCTCCAGTGCGGCGGCCCACTGGGCGGCCAGGGTGCTCTTGCCGTATCCGGGCGGCGCGTGGATGAGGACCAGGCGCCGCGGCTGTCCCTCGCGCAGCGTCCGCAACAGGCGCGGCCGGGACACCAGGCGGTGTGCCGCGGTGGGCGGCCGGTACCGGGTCACCGGCGTCGGCGGGCGCGGCGGCCGCTCGACCCGCGCTTCGGCCGAGACGAGCGCATCCACCGGCAGCCCCGAGGCGAATTGGATGTCGCGCAACCGCGTTCCGAATTCGAGCGCAGAACCGGGCCGATCGCCGGGGCGGCGATCCATCGCGGCCTCCACGGCCGAGCACAACGCGGCCGGAACCCCGGCCGGGCGCAGATCCGGAACCGGTTCGGCGCAGATCCGATCGAATTGCGCGGCAAGGGATTCGCCGTCCGTCGCGGCGAAGGCCGGATATCCGGCGAGCGCGGTGAACAGCACCGCGCCGAGGCCGTACACGTCGGCGGCCGCGGTGGCGGGTTCCCCGCGCAGCACCTCCGGCGCGAGATACGTGGGCTGCCCGATCCCCGCCGCGTGCGCCGCGCCGGGATCGCCGGCCAGGCCGAAGTCGCCCAGTTGCGGCTCGCCGTAATCGCTGATCAGGATGTTCGCGGGATGTACCGCGCCGTGCACGATGCCCGCGGCGTGCGCCGTGGCCAGCGCACCGGCCAGCTTCACGCCGATCGACAGCGTCTCCGCCCACGGCAACGCCCCCTCGTCGTGGATCCGCCGCTCCAGCGAGCCGCGAGCGTGGAACGGCACGACCAGCAACGGCCGTCCCGAGCCGGTGATACCGATCCGCAACACCGGCACGATGTGCGGATGCCCGGAGATCCGGTTCACCGCCCGCTGCTCCCGCAGGAACCGGTCCTGCCCGGCCTCGTCGAGCGCCGCGGCCCGCACTTCGACCGCCACAACCCGGCCCAGCGGCTGCTCCACCGCCCGGAAGACCACCCCGAAGCCGCCGCGGCCGAACTCCTCGACCTCCTCGAATCCGGCGATCAGCAACTCTTCGGCAATATCGGGTGTGCCCCAGGGCTGAGTGGCTTCCAGCGCGCCGTCGGAGATCATGGCCCACTCAACCGCCCATCCGGGCACGTCGACGCTCGGTCGAAGGCCCCCGACGGCTGGGGCGGAACCCCGTACGTTCCACACCGAGCCGCCAGCGCGCACACCGAGTCATGACCACGAGTCTAGTCAGCTATCTTCCGGCACAGTCCGGGCCGGAGCGGCCCGGACTGTGCATGCCAGGCCCCCTCAGCACGATGTCCGACCATCCGAGGGCGCCTGCGGAGACCACCGACTCGCGATCACGCGTCGGCCACTCGGCCACGCACGCCGGGCCGATCCGGCGCCGCGGCGCCCGGCCACCAGTGCACGAACGGTGTCGCCGCCCGGCGTCCGCCACGGAGCCGACAGCTGCCCAAGCGACGAAGTCGTTGCCGCAGTGAGGATCCGGTGGATCACGAGGTGTCCGGCGCCGAGTTCGGCGATGCGGTCCCGGTGGTGCACCACGGCCATGCGGTCATCGTGACAGGCGCCGCCGGCGGGCAGGCCGCCGGAGCCCGGCGGAACCGATCAGGAATCGAGAAGCACCGGTGACCCGGCCGGAATTAGCGTTGCTCACATGAACAGCACAACCGACCAGGCCACCATCAACTCCGTCATCCTCGAAGCGGCCGATCCGGCAGCCGCCGCGGCCTTCTACGAGGCCGCGTTCGGTCTCGGCGACCGGCTGCGTATCAGGGCCACCACCGCGCCGACGACCGGATTCCGCGGGTTCGTCCTGTCACTGGTGGTCTCCCAGCCCGGCACCGTCGACAGCCTCCTGGGCACCGCGCTCGCGGCGGGTGCGACGGCGATCAAGCCGGCCAAGAAGAGTTTCTGGGGGTACGGCGGTGTCGTCCAGGCCCCGGACGGGACGCTCTGGAAGGTCGCCACCTCGGCGAAGAAGGACACCCGGCCCGCCAACCGGGAGATCGACGATTTCGTGGTGCTCCTCGGGGTCGACAACGTGAAGAACACCAAGCAGTTCTACATCGACCACGGTCTGGCCGTGGGCAAGAGCTTCGGCAGCAAGTACGTCGAATTCGACATCCCGTCCTCCTCGGTCAAGCTGGCGCTCTACGGGCGCAAGGCCGCCGCCAAGGACGCCGGCGTCTCCCCCGACGGCAGCGGCTCGCACCGGGTCGCCATCGACAGCGGTTTCGGGGCGTTCAGCGATCCGGACGGATTCGAATGGGAGACCGGCGCGGCCTGAGCCGGTCGGACGGTCACAGCCACTTGCTGCGCCGGAAGACCACCAGCAGTCCGGCGCACAGCACCACCATCAGGGTGAGCGCGGCCGGGTAGCCCCAGACCTGGCGCAGTTCCGGCATGTGCTCGAAGTTCATGCCGTAGATACCGGCGATCATCGTGGGCACGGCGGCCATCGCGACCAGGGCGGAGATCTTGCGCATATCGGTGTTCTGCTGCACGGCGGTCTTGGCCAGGGCCGCGCCGATCATCGCGCTCAGGGATTCGTCGAAGACGGTGATGTGCTCGGTGACGGCGGTGTGGTGGTCGGCGACATCGCGCAGATAGCGGCGGACCTCCTTGGTCAGCGGCATCTCCGGCTGGATCAGCATCTGCAAGGGCAGCGCGAGCGGCACCACCGCGCGGCGCATCTCGACGATCTCGCGCTTGAGCTGGTAGATGGGTTCGATGGCGATCGTCGTGCCCGGAGTGAAGATCTCCTCCTCCATGGCGTCCACATCCTGCTCGACCGCCTGCGCGACCTCGATGTAGGAGTCGACCACGTAATCGGCGATGGCGTGCAGTACCGCACCCGGCCCGCGGCGCAGCCGTTCGGGATCGGCCTCGAGGTCCCGGCGCACACCGGCCAGCCCGGAATGTTCGCCGTGGCGCACCGCGACGACGAAATCCGCGGCGACGAAGATCAGGATCTGCCCGGTCAGGACGATCTCGCTGACGGTGCGCATGTCGTGTTCGACATGGGTGACGGTGCGCATGGCCACGACCAGGGTGTCGTCGTAGCGTTCCAGCTTCGGGCGCTGATGGGGGCGGACCGCGTCCTCGGCGGCCAGCGGGTGCAGGCCGTACGTTGCGGCGATATCGGTCATCTGCTGTTCGTCGGGCTCGTGCAATCCCAGCCAGACGAATCCGGCGCCGCGTTCGCGCACCTCCGCCAGCGCGGCCTCATAGGTGAAATGTCCGGGCAGGCGTTGCCCGTCGACGTAGACCGCGCAGTCGACGACGGCCCGCGCGGCCGGCACCCGGATCTTTGGTAGCGGCGGCCGGGCGGGGCGATGGAACGACGGCAGCGGCGGGGTGGACGACACCGGATGATCGTGACACCGTCGCGTCGGCCGCGAAAGCCGGGGGACCTATCCGGGTACGGCTCCGAGCCGGTAGCTGGCCGAGGTCACGCTGCCCATGAAGTCGTTCTCGTAGTAGATCCGGGTCGCCGGATCCGCTTCGGCGGCGCCGACCGCGACCATCAGCGGGATCAGATGGTCCTCGGCGGGGTGGCTGTCACGCGCGCTCGGCGCCCGATCCCAGGCCAGCAAACCCTCGACGCGCTGTTCGGGGGTGGAGTACACGACGGTCCGGGTCAGCCAGTCCTCGAATTCGCTGGACGCGCGCGCCGCGTCGGGACCGAAGCGGCGCAGATTGTGGTAGCTGAATCCGCTGCCGACGATGAGGACGCCCTCGCGGCGCAGCGGGGCCAGCGCCCGGCCCGCGGCCAGGTGCGCGGCGGGGTCGTAGTCCGAGGTCAGCGACAGTTGCAGGATCGGCACGTCGGCGTCCGGGTACATCACGAACAGCGGGGCGAAGGTGCCGTGGTCGAAGCCGCGCCGCACGTCGGCACGGACCGCGATACCGGCCCCGCGCAGCAACTCCTGCACGCGCTCGGCCACGTCCGGCGAGCCCGGCACCGGATACCGGATGTGGTAGGTGAATTCGGGAAAGCCACCGTAGTCGTAGTACATCGGCGGCCGCGGGTGGGTCTGCACGGTGAACGTGGTTTCCTCCCAGTGCCCGGAGATCACCAGCACCGCACGGGGTTTCGCACCGAGCTCGACGGGGATCGCCTCCAGCGAGGCCCGCAGCTTGCTCAGATCGCCCGGGAACCGGTCCTCGATCCAGGGCCAGGGGCCGCCACCGTGGGAGACGAAATAGGTGGGCAAAACGACGTCGGTCGAACTCATGATCCAGTCTTTCTCCGGCGGCGTCGCCCGCTGCGACGGAACTCTCGATGCGCGGTAACGCCACTGTACCGGTCGTCCACCCTCGGGCACGGGGGCCTGCGGCGCGTTCCGGCACCCGGAGCAGGCGGATTCACCGGCGCCCGAGAGGATTCGAACCCCCAGCCTCCTGGCTCGTAACCAGGCGCTCTGTCGGTTGAGCTACAGGCGCAAGACATCCCGCACCGAGGTGCGCGGGACTCGTTCCCCCGGCGCGGCACGTATAGCATCTGCACGTAACCGTACCCGTCATGAACTGCTGGTTTCCGCCACTGTTGATATCGTTCGGCGGCGTCGCTCCGGCGGTGCGCAGTGAATGCCGAACAGATCATGACCTGGTTGCAGGCCGATGGGTTGGCCTGCGTGGTGTGCGGAGCTGACTACCTCCCCATCCGCGTTGCGCATGTGCCGGTTGGCCGGTCGGCGATCGGTTCGCATGTATTCGCCTGTGCCTCCTGCGATTTGAGCGACTTGCACCGGGTGGGAGGTGCGCTGGGATGAGTACCGTAATTTCGGATCGCCGTGACCGGACGCTGTGGATCCAGTGTGGCTGATCGGCCGCGATGACAGCAGGGCTGCGGCTGGGGTGGCGGTTGGTGGCGCGGATGGGGTGGCGGATGCTCGGCGTCCTATGGCCGCCGCCGCCCCAAACGCCGGTTACGGCAAGCACATTCGGGCCGGTCGAGCACGTATTCGAGGCAATGGAACGGATTCCAGAATGAGTACTAGAACTCGGACGTACTCCCCCGGCGGGCGGCGTGGCGAGCGTAGTGTGCATCGGGGCGGGCATCAGGACGCGGGTGCATGGTTTCGCCTGCTCGATCGTGACCGGCGCCTGCTGGTCTTGCTTTCCGAGCACAAGGTGTTCACCACCGACCAGATCGCGGCGCTGGAGTTCGCCTCGGTGCGCCGCGCGCAGGATCGGCTGCGCAAGCTGCGGGAGATGGGCATGCTGTTCGCCTTCCGCGAGTCCCTCTACGGCGGCGGCACCAGCCAGACACGGCACGCGCTCGGATACGCCGGCGCGCGCCTGATCGCGGCTGCGCGCGCGCAGACCCCGCCCACACCGGCCAAGTACGCGCTGGAGCTGGAGCGGCTGGCGTGCTCGCCGATGCTCGGCCACCGGCTGGGTGTGAACGGGTTCTTCGCTGCCCTGGCCGCCCACCGCAACCGGGCTCGCCGTCGCGATCCGGTGGTGCCGGATTCGGTGCAGGGGCTGACCCAGTGGTGGTCCGAGCGCCAATGCGCCGAGATGTTCTGGACCCACGCCTCCGGCGAGGACCAACTCCATCCCGATGGCTACGGGTGCTGGGAACAGCATGGCCGCGTGGTGCGGTTCTTCCTCGAATATGACACCGGCACAGAGTCGTTGAAGACCGTGACCGCCAAACTCGCTGACTATCAACGGTTCCCGACCGACAAGTTCTGGATCCTTCTGTTCTCGGTGCATTCGGCCCGCCGCGAGACCGGGCTACGAGCCGTGCTGAGTCGCGCGCTCGGCAGCAGCTACAGTCCCGGTCTGGTGATCGCGACGACCAGCCGCGACCTGGCCCATCCCGACGGCCCGGCAGGCCCGGTGCGGGGATTATGGACGGCCGACGGCGGCGATGCTGTCCCCGAGCGGCTACGGCTGGCCGATCTCCCCGAACGCGGCCCGCGAATCGCCTACCACACCAGCACCGAGCAGCCCTGCAACGAAGCAGCCTTCGACCACGACGACCCCGAGATCCAAAACCTCCTCTACCCCAACCAGACTCGCACCACGCCGCCGACGGCGTACTGATCGAATGGGAAGCCCAGCTTCCGGCGGCTGGTGACAACAATGTCCGTTGAATGCAGGCACCGACACCGCGTCCGGCATACGTTCGCCGGTCGGCGGGTCGTGGTCGGCCCGGGGTCCCGCCCAATCGGCGCGTGTGGCGGCGGCGGAGGTGTGGGCAGGCAAGCAACGCGTTGGTGGGGAACCGGCCGGTGCCGGTTCCCCACCCGGGGGCGATTTCAGAGGTTCTCGGGGTTCTCGGCCAGCGCCCAGGTCCGAGGGCTGTCGCTGATGCGGCGCGCCACTCCCTGCCCGGTCAGCCAATCCCCTGGCCCCAGGCTCACAGCCCAGCTACTTATGGGGAGGTAGCCGGAAACAGGCAGATCACGGACTGTTCCATACGCCTTGAAGTCGAATACAAGATCCGCGGCGGCATCGGGGCTCTAAAAATCGGCTGGACCGGCGGAACTAGGATCGATCTGTACCTCTAACACCAAGGCTTGGGGGCTGCCCCTTCCCACAGCGCCCACCGACACCACTTGGAAGGCGTCTATGCACTCGGCCGACATCAGTAGCCGCGCCCTTCGTTTCTTCGAGGACCGGGGTCACACGGTGGTGCCCTCGGCATCGCTGATCGCTGACGACCCCACGCTGCTGCTGATCAACGCAGGTATGGCACCGTTCAAGCCCTACTTCCTGGGCGAGGCACCGGCCCCCTACCAGCGTGCGACGAGTTTGCAGAAGTGTGTGCGGACGGTCGATATCGAAGAGGTCGGCAAGACCAGCCGCCATGGTTCGTTCTTCCAGATGTTCGGCAACTTCTCTTTCGGCGATTACTTCAAGGAGAAGGCGATCCCCTATGCCTGGGAGTTCTTGACCAGTCCGGTTGCCGATGGTGGTCTCGGACTGCCCGAGGACAGGTTGTGGGTCACGGTGTACCTCGACGACGACGAGGCCGAGCAGATCTGGCGCCGCGACATCGGTGTGCCTGCCGAGCGAATCCAGCGTCTGGGCATGTCGGAGAACTTTTGGTCGATGGGCGTTCCTGGCCCGTGCGGTCCCTGTTCGGAGATCTGTTTCGATCGTGGCCCTGAGTTCGGTCAGGATGGCGGCCCAGTGGCCAACGATGAGCGCTATCTGGAGATCTGGAACCTGGTGTTCATGCAGAACATTCGGGGGGAAGGCCCCGCGAAGGAAGGCTATCCGATCCTGGGTGATCTGCCGTCGAAGAACATCGATACCGGGTTCGGGCTGGAGCGTATGGCGGCCTTGCTTCAGGGCGTGCCGACCATCTTCGATATCGACACCACCCGGCAGATCCTCGATCTGGCGGCTGAGCTCAGCGGTGCCAAGTACGGTGCCAGCGTCCGCAACGATGTCTCCTTGCGGGTCATCGCCGATCACATCCTGACCAGCGTCATGCTCATCGGCGATGGTGTCACCCCGGCCAACGACGGCCGTGGCTACATCCTGCGGCGCATCCTGCGCCGGGCTGTACGCATGATGCGCCTTCTCGGGTCCGAAGACCCGGTGGTGCACGAACTCGTCGGCAGGACGATTCGGGTGATGAGTCCGATGTATCCCGAGTTGACCCGCGGGCGGGAACGCATCGATCGAATCGCCGTTACCGAGGAAGCTGCCTTCATCCAGACCTTGAAGGCGGGCACCGCTATCTTCGATCTGGCCGCCGACGCAGTCCGTAAAAGCAGCAACCTCGTCTTGCCCGGTGACAAGGCGTTTCAGCTGCACGACACGTACGGGTTCCCTATCGATCTCACCTTGGAGATGGCCGCTGAAGCGGGCCTGTCCGTGGACGAGACCGGATTCCGCAAGCTGATGCAAGAGCAGCGGGCACGTGCCAAGGCCGACGCCGTCCGCCGCAAGACCGGCGGGCACGGCGAGACCAGCGTCTATCGCGATCTGCTTGCTCTCGGTCCGACGGAGTTCACCGGTTACAACGAGCTGGAATCCGAGGCAGTTGTCCGGGGCGTGCTCCGTGAGGGCGAGCGCATCGCGTCGGCTGGTGAAGACGACATCGTCGAAGTCGTTTTGGACCGCACGCCGCTGTACGCAGAATCCGGCGGTCAGGAAAGCGACGCCGGCCTCATCGTGGCCGACGGCATCGAACTGGAAGTACTCGACGTTCAGAAGGTCGCCCGCAAGCTGTGGGTGCATCAGGTGCGCGTCCGCCGCGGCGAGGTGACCGAGGGGCAGAACGTGCTGGCCAAGGTCGATCCTGAATGGCGGATCGGTGCCCGGCAGGCTCATTCGGGCACCCACGTGGTGCATGCCGCGCTGCGCCAGGTGCTCGGGCCGACCGCTCTGCAGAGCGGTTCCTACAACAAGCCGGGCTATCTTCGCCTGGACTTCTCCTGGGCAGGTGGGCTGTCGCCGGAGACCCGCAGCGAGATCGAGGAAGTGTCGAACCTGGCCGTACGGCGTGATCTGCCGGTGGCGGTCGAGTACATGACATTGCCGAAAGCCCGAGAATTGGGCGCTCTTGCGCTGTTCGGTGAAGCCTACGATGAGGAAGTTCGCGTCGTAGAAATCGGCGGCGCCTGGTCACGGGAGCTGTGCGGTGGGACGCATGTGTCCCATTCCTCGCAGGTTGGGCCACTGACGCTGATCAGCGAATCGTCGGTCGGGTCGGGCTTGCGACGTATCGAGGCATACGTGGGGATCGAAGCACTCCGCTTCCTGGCCAAGGAACGCGCAATGGCGGTGAAGGTATCCGACATCCTGCAGGTGCCGACCAGCGAGATCGGCGATCGTGTTTCTGCGGTGCTGAAGCAGCTGCGAGACGCCGAAAAGGAGATCGGCCGTTTCCGTGCGATTCAGTTGCGTCAGTCGGCGGAGGCGTTCGTCAAGAGTGCGCAGTTGATCGGTGATGTCGCCGTGGTCACCGCCCATGTGCCGGAGCCGGTGACCACCGAGGAACTGCGGAGCGTTGCGCTCGACATTCGCGAGCACTTCGAGGGGCGACCGGCCTCTGTCATCGTGACCGCGCTGGCCAATGAGAAGCCGATCGTTGTGGCTGCGGTCAACGAACGGGGTCGCGAACGCGGACTCAAAGCCGGTGATCTGGTACGGACCGCAGCCAAGGTGCTCAAAGGCGGCGGTGGCGGCAAGCCGGACATCGCCCAGGGTGGTGGTACCGACCCGCTTGCCACCGCCGAGGCACTGCAAGAAGTCCGCCGCGTGATCGAGCAGACCGTTACAGTGTGATCGCGGGTCGGATCAGTCGGCCCCCGAGGTGCCTGAGCACTCGCGGGCCGACTTGATCCGGTCCCGTGAGCAGAACATCCACGCCTTCGGTGCTGAGGACAGCGGGCCCAGCAAACCCCCATCCCGCGCCCACGGCCAGCACTTCGGCGGCCCGGGCGGCCCGCACATCGGTCGGCGTGTCCCCGACGAAAAGAGCACGCTCGACTGGAACGCCGAGACGTGTGCACGCGGCCAAGATACCGTCCGGTGCGGGTTTGGCCGGTGCGTCTTCGTGGGCGATGACAACATCGACCAACCCTGCCACCTCTGGCGGGAGGAGGTAACGTAGGCGGTTACGCGACTGAGCAGTGACGATGCCGAGTCCGGCTCCGGCTTCCGCCAGTGCTGCCATACCGGACACGACCGCCTCGAAAACGCGTAGCTTGCCGATGGCGAAAGATAATGCGTCGTCGAACTGGTCGCGGTATGCCTGGCGCGCTCCGGGTACACCGAGCGATTCGAGCGCATCAACGGGCGGGAGCATGACGCATGCGTCGAGTGCTGCCGAATCGACTGGTGCGGCAGCAGCCAGGACAAGCGCCCGAAGCGCTTCTTTTGTGGCTGCGCGCGTGTCGATGATGACCCCGTCCAGATCGAACAGCGCTGCGCACGAAGGCGTTCGATTATGCCGCATCAGCTGGCGTTTCTGTCGGGCTCGACCCCATAGAGCGTTGCTGGGGTGAGTAACAACCTCAGTTCTATCCCGTTCTGTTCCAACAGCTCACGGCCGCCGAGCTCCCGGTCGAGCACACAGAGGACGGCTATGACTACGCCGCCGGCCTCACTCAGAGTCTCAGCTGCTCGAAGGACTTGCGTGCCGCTGCGAACGACGTCATCGACGACTACCACTCTGCTGTCGTTGCCGAAGTCCGGCTCGATCTGGCGATAGGTGCCGTACGTCTTGGGTGTGGGCCGGTAGAAGCTGGCACGAATCCCGGCGGCAGCGGACGTCGCGACCGCGAGCGGCACGCCGCCCAGCGCTACGCCGACCAGGCTGTCGATCTGTCGTGGAAGCTCCCGGGCGAGCGCGCCAGCCACGTCGCGAAGCAGTACAGGATCAGCAGCGAGCGCGTACTGATCGAAGTACTCATCGAGCATCTCACCCGATGCCAGCGTGAACTCGCCGTGCTGTAACGCAGCTGCCCGAATGCGGACAACGAGGTTCGTCGGCAACATCAGCCACGTCCATTCGCTGGTGTAGTCGCCATCGCTGCATCAGCGAAGGCGCCTCTGTCGGTCAGCTGGGTGAGCGCCTGGCCGAATGCGGCGGCGTCGGGAATCTCCTTGAGGAAGCCGAGCGGCCGGGTTGGCGACTCGAACAACCAATGTTCCGATCGCAGGAAGGCCAACAGTCGCAGCACGGTCGCACCGGCCAGCCATACCGGCACCGGGCGGATGTTACCCGCGTACCACATTGCCGCGGTCAGCTCGTGCAGGGTTCCGACGCCGCCGCCCATCGCCACCACCAAGTCGGCCCCATCCAGGAACCGATGGAGTCGATCACCCATCCTGGGCAGTCGGAATGCTTGGGAGACATAGGGATTGAAGTCCCCCCAATTCATCTCGGCCAGCGTAACGGCAACGACCTCGCCAGCTGCGCTGGCCGCGCCGCGAGCGGCTTCCTGCATCAGGCCGTTGTACCCGCCGTGCTGAAGGGCGAACCCTGCTTCGGCCAAGGTTCGGCCGATGTCGCAGGCCAGCGACTGTTCGGCGTCCGACGCTGGCACAACGCCGCCGAAAAAGGTTGCGCTGAAGGATGTTCGGGTTGGCGAACTCATGGCAACTCCAGGTAGTAGCGGTAGGCGTCGATTGCTTGTTTGAGGTTGTCGACTGTTTCCGGCGCCACCATGTCCGCAACAGTGAGCACGTGGTCCAGTCCTTCGATCAGCCATGCAACCGTCGGGATCGCGGATGCGGAGATCAGCGCTACGAGGTGGTTCAGGCACTGCCGCCCGATCGGCGTCGTACCGATTTCCTCGTTCAGTTGGTACCAGCCGTAGAACGTCGACAGGGGCGCCAGCGCCGTCTTGATCAGGTTCTTCACCGCAGTGTTGAACAAGAAGACTTCGGAGTAGGCGATGAACTCCTGGCCGCGCGAGATCCGTTTGCGGATCAGATAGCCGATGACCAGCGCCTCGACCAGCAGATCCTGACAGGACCGAGGCTTACCGATCATGTTTGCCGTAAACCGCACGGTTCCGGGGACCGGCTGGTACACCGCCGCCGGGTCACGCGTGAAAATCGGCTGGCAGACCGTTTGTTCTCGTACACGACCGATGCAGCTGGCCGGAGCAAGGTACACATCGAGTTGCTGCAGACGGCCGGCCCATCCGATGAGGTAGACATAGCCGAGACCGCCCATGTCGCCGACGATGGTGTCGCACCACCCCGGCAGGACGCCGCCGAGATCAGTGGTGACCAGTGCGTCCAGCACCGAGACGAACTCTTCGAACAGGGAATCTTCCACGCCGACAACGAAGTCGACGTCGGACAGCCGATCGGCCGTACCGCGGGCCAGAGAGCCTCGCACCAGCAGGTGCGTCACCGCATCGCTCGTGGTGAGTCTCTTCGTCGCGTGCTCGAGCAGCACAAACTGCTCGGGACGGTTCGCCTCGGCGAGCCTGGTCAAGATCGGCGAATTCATGCTGTTCCCCCAGATCCAGCCAGGCCCAACATCGTGGTCTTGCTGGCACTCCACTCGCGAGCCGCGCCGGCGTCGCCAAGTACGTCGTACAGCGAGGAGATCAGGTCGTAGATCAGTCCCTCGGGCATCGATCGCTGGTAGAACAACCGCAGCAGATACCTCTCCGCCGACTGGCGGTAACCCAGGCGTGCCAACGAGAGCGCCTTCTGGAAGTGTCCCTGCAGTTCGGTCTCGGTCGCCGGGGGCAGTTGCACAAGGTCCGCGTCATCGAGCCATTCGTTGGCCATGAGCTCGGCCAGGCGGTCATCGGAATAACAGTCGAGCAGAAGGTGATACCGATCCGGACCGAGCAGGTTACATGCACCATGCACATGCGTCGGCGTCAGTCGCCAGATCCGGCCTGGGCGTAGCCAGACCCGAACGCCGCCGGCCACGAGCATGGCCGAACTGTTGGTCATCAGCGGTATGTGCAGGCGTTGGCGCGCGGAATCGCTGAGCTCGTCGTAATCGCGGTGCTCCCAGAGGAACGAATTCGGGCCGAGGCGAGCAAGCCGCACCCACATGTACCGCAATCCCAAGGATGCCAGCAGCTTTCGCGTCACGGGCATACGCTCCAGGAGCGTTGTCTCCACCGGAGTGCAGTCCATGATCCGCACATCCGTAGGTGATCCCGAGCCGTTGAGCAGGGATAGGGTCGACCACCCTCCCGACTGGTACTGCGAATATTCCTCGACCCACAGTTGCTCATCCGGAACGGTCAGTGCCTCATGGCGCAGCCGCTCCAGAAGTGAGTCGTCGATCGTCCGGAGACAAGCAACCTGTCTGAGTAGTGCCCGGTTGTCCACATCCGCAGTGGGCAGCATGTCACATCACCTTCCTTTCAGGGGCCTCGAACGGGGTGAGGCGAAACGGAGTTACAACACAGCCGCCGACGAGGACGGCGTTGCTTCGCACGAGCGACATCGACCGCGGCGGCAAGGCCATCACCGGGTTCCGGCGGAAGTGGTCCCTTTCCGGCGCCCGGGCTACTGCCCGGGGGCGAGGAAGATGCAAATCGGCGGCCATGCACGCTACTTTCGTCCAGGTCAGAGTCGCCTTTCGTTACACCATGTGAGCGGTTTCGGCTCCTTGAGTCTCCTTTGGTCACCTTCTCGGTAAGATCCCTTGGGAGAGAGCACTTCCGGAGTAGGAGGTCGGGGGGTTCGACCATGAGCATCGCTCTGAAGGTCCTTCTTCAGGACCAACGCTTGCATGAACACACCGCGTTCTCGGCGGAATACAAGAAACATGCCGCCGCTTTGGATTTGAGCGGGAACACGGCCACACCACCAACCAAAGGTCAGTACTACAAGTGGCTCGCCGGCACACTCAACACCGTTCCACGAGGGCACCACTGCCGCATTCTCGAGAGCATGTTCCCCGGTTGGACTGCCGAAGAGTTGTTCTCGCCGATCGACCTCGTGGCGGATCGCCTGAAGCGTCGTTCCCGCAACGGGTTTGGGTATGGACCACTCGTCGAGGCGGTCGCCGCGGCCTTGCAGACACGGGACACCAGTGTCACGGGCTGGGGTCCGGTACGTCTACCTGCTACGACCAGCACCGGCACACCGAAATTGCCTCAGGCAGTCAATGATTTCGACGCTGCCGACCTGTCTGAGGGCGCGCGGCGGATCGGAAAGAAGCTTGCTGCGTTGTCCCAGGTACTTCGGCTCAACTCGACGGAGACGGTGCAGCTGGCGAGCCTGGTAGGCAACGTCGTCGAGCTGGAGTTGCGAATCGAAATCCACGTCGATGTGGACGGAACGGCGCACGTCGGCTACACACACGACATCTTCAACATGTCCGATGAGCCGCTGACGCGGGTTGCACGGGAGTTGTGGTTCGAGCACGCTGAGCCGGACGGCCTGCGCATCGAACCTCTTCGTCGAGACCATCGCCAGATCTCCATCGATCGGACGCACAATGCGGGAGCGACAATGGCCAAGTTCTCCTGTCAGGTATCGCCGCCGATCCAGCCTGGGGAAACGGGCATGATCAGCTACGCCTGCACCGGTGGCCGATTCA
Source organism: Nocardia sp. alder85J (assembly GCF_020176955.2). Classification (GTDB taxonomy): domain Bacteria; phylum Actinomycetota; class Actinomycetes; order Mycobacteriales; family Mycobacteriaceae; genus Nocardia. Next base: position 503,538 of record NZ_JAIUCZ020000004.1, on the reverse strand, counting down.
TCGACGCTTTCTACTGGCGACAGGACATTCGGCGGTACACCCGTAGGTTCACGATCGTCATGCGCCAGGCAGGCGGCCATCGGCTCATCACGTGTTCGGGCGAGGAGGTGCAACCGAATGGGCTGATCGGCAGCGCAACCGAGGACCTACTGTGGGACTACGACGGCGATGACATCGTGGTTACGCTGACCAGAGACTACCTGCGGCCGAACGAATCGGTCACACTACGTTGGGAGGTCGAACTGTGACGAGGGAGCTGCGTGACGCTGCCGAGCACACCCTGCGGGCGTGGAATCGCTACGAGATCGAGCGCGACGCACAGCCGGTAATCGACTACGACTGCTTCCCCAGCACGTCAGAGATCCCGGCCGTCGAAAGCAGGCTCGAGGCACTGCAACGCCTGTCAGTGCTGAAGTCTGAAGCTGATGCGGCTGGTGATTCCTCTCTTGCGACCAGGATCGACGCGGACATCGCATACTGCGCGGCCCTTCTCGGCCAGCGGGAACCGCTGCAACAGTACGTTCTCCGAACGCAGGGGTGCGAGCCCAAAGGCTGGTCACAGGGGTACCTCCACCAACATCTGGAACGAGCACGGCAGTGTCTCGATGCGCTCGGTGTGGGCTGGGGCCCGAAGACCATGGCCGACTTGATGCAGATGGAGGGAGTTCTCGACTCGACCGACAGCGGCGATGCGATCCGGGAAGCCGCGGCCGACTTGGAGCCGGCTGTACGAGCAGCGACGAAGTCGGTGGCGTCCTACGACCTCAGCATCGAATCTGTTGATATTGACGCCTATTGGAGCTATTGGCTCGATGGTGCCGGACAGAAAGTCAGGCTGCGAATCAACCACCGAAACTCCCGCTTCACCAGGGTCGCGGCCCGCCAGTTCGCTCTGCACGAAATACTGGGTCACGCACTACAATTCGCGACCATAGCGGCCCGATGTGCCAGTGAAGATGTGCCATGGATCCGGCTGTGCTCCGTCCACTCACCGAGTCAAGTACTGTTCGAAGGTCTCGCTCAGGCCATGCCCTTGATCGTGACGCCAGACGACGAAATGCTCGTCGCACGTGTGCGATTGGATCACTACCATCAACTTGTCCGCGGCCAGCTGCACTTGGCGCTGTCAGCTGGAGAGCCGATACTCGACCTGGCCGAGCAAGCCCGACGGAGTGTGCCCTATTGGACTGATTCGCAGATCGCCGACTTGCTGACCGACCGCGGCACTGATGTCCTGTTGCGATCTTACCTCTGGTCTTATTCTGCAGGAATAGACTGGTTCGTCCGGCTGGCCGACACGACCGGCGCGCCGGTATCGAAGGTTCTTCAGGCCGTCTACCAGGCACCGCACACACCTGACGAACTCATGGCGTATTGGCCCTCGGGGCCAGTGATAGGTGCCGAATAGATGACAGCGATCAAATTCGATCAAGTGTCGTCGACGATCTGAGGCAATGGCAGCGCCGCCGTGTATGTCACGGTCATCCCGGCGCGGAACCTCGCTCAAATTGATCTTGGTCGGATCTCCTTCCTAGCAGAGGCTCCGCGCTCCTCAGTTGCGCCACAAAAAGATTCGACCGATCCACCCGACAGCGAACACTCAGCTGCGCGGGTCGACACGCCGCCGATCAGTAAGTCTCCGGAATCACCGGGGGGATTCAGTTGGTGGTGCAGATGCTGTACGTTCCCCCGGCGAGATTCGAACTCGCAACATCCGGTACCTGAGACCGACGCCTCTGCCAGTTGGGCTACAGGGGATCAGCGCGGACGGAGGGATTCGAACCCCCAACGCACGGCTTTGGAGACCGTCGCTCTTCCGATTGAGCTACGTCCACTGGTGGAAACGGCCGGGACGCACGGGAATCGGCGACGCGCGGAGATACCGCGACGGGTCAGCGTAGTGCGGAACGGACCGACAGGGCGGTGGAACACCATCGGGAGCCGGTGAGCCGGCGCGAAGTGCTGCGTCGGGTCATTGCGGGCCTCCTCTCGGTGGTGTACTGCTGTGCGATGTTTCGATGGTAGCGCCGGAAGGTGGTGCGGGGAAAGGGATTTACCGGGTGCCGTCGCGACGGGTGGGCAATGGGCGCGCCGCCAGGGCGGTGCGGGCCCAGGCCGCCACGGTCGGGGCCCAGCCCGGGTCCAGGACCAGGTCGTTGTGGTGGCCGCCGGGGTAGGCGCGCCATTGCTTCGGGCCGGGGGCGGCGTCGAACAGGGCCCGGCCCATCCGGATGGGCAGCAGTTCGTCGGCGTCGCCGTGCATCACCAGGGTCGGCACGTGGATCGAGCGGATCCGGCGCAGGCTCGGGAAAGCGTTGGGTATCAACGGGTTCGGCAGCATCGGGTAGATCGAGCGGGCAGCGTCCCGCAGCGTGGTGAACGTCGACATGAGAATCATTGCGGCAGGCGGGAATTCGGTCGCCAGTTCGATCGCGACCGCGCCGCCGAGGGATTTGCCCAGGTACAGCACCCGTTGCGGGTCGACCTCGGGGCGGGACAGCAGCGCGTCGCGGGACGCGCGAGCGTCGCGGTACAGGCCGTGTTCATCGGGGCGCCCGGCGCTGCGGCCGTAGCCGCGGTAGTCGAAGGTGAGGACGTCGAAGCCGGCGGCGGACAGCAGCGCCAGGATCGGGGACCGGTCGCCGATGTTGCCGCCGTTGCCGTGGGCGTAGAGGATGTGGCCGATCGGCTGCGCGGCGGTGGTGCGGACGAACCAGGCGTGCAGGCGCACGCCGTCGGCGGCGGTGAGCGACAGGTCCTCGTGCGTCAGCCCGTACCGCGCCGGGGTCACGGTGATGCGCCGCTGCGGCTGGAAGGTCAGCGCGTTCATGATCGGGCGGGCGGGGTGGCGCATATGTCATTGATACTCGCCCCGGATCCGGCGGCGGACGCGACATCGCGGATTCGAGCGCCTAGGCTGCGGCCGTGCCGACCGTATCGCCGCTGCGTTCCGTGGACGAGTTGATGGGCCTGCTGGCCGACTGCGCCGATGCCTGGGATGCGCCGGATCGCAGCGGCGACCCGGTGGACCTGCTCGATCACGATCGGCAGTGCGCGGAACTGCTGCGCCGCGACCATCCCGGCGACGAGCAGTTGCAGATCGCCGGACTGGTGCACGATATCGGCCATCTCCTGGTCCCCGGCGACGACGCCGGGCACGGGCGGCACGGCGCCGACGCGGTCCGGGGACTGCTGGGCGAGCGGGTGGCCCGTCTGGTCGCACTGCACATCCCGGCGAAGCGGTATCTGGCCGGGACGAATCCGGCACACGACCTCTCCCCCGCCAGCCGGCGCACCCTGATCACCCAGGGCGGCGCGATGACCGCCGCGGAGCGCGCCGTCTTCGAGGCCGACCCCGATTTCGCGGCCGCGCTCGCACTGCGCCGGGCCGACGATGCGGGCAAGGTGGTCGGGCTGGCGGTCGTCGCGCTGGCGACCTGGCGGGACACCGTCGAACGCGTGGCCGCCGGGCGCTGAGCGACCCGCCACCCGGACAAGAGCCACCGAGTGCCGGGCGGACGCTGCCACCGGACACCGGGAACCCGGCCGCCACCTTGTGGAACGACCGCCGCCCGGCAGCGAGCACCACGCGCGGACATGCGGACGGGCCGCCCGGGACGGATGTCCCGCGCGGCCCGCCGGAGGGTCTACAGCTTGTCGACCGGTGCCTTGTTCGAGCCGGACACCGCCTTGTACAGCAGGTACAGGCCGAACACGATCGCGCTGATCATGAGGATCGGGAACAACGCCTTGACCAAGGCGCCGATCACGATCATCGCCACCCACACGAGTGCGACGATGCCGAGGATCTTCCAGAACATGACACTTCCTCCCGAAGGTTTCCGGGACCGCCTTGCGTACGACCCGACCACTCCATAGTGGCAATCGTTGGAGGGAAACGCACCGGTCGCGGGCCGAATTCCGGGTCGGGGCGGCGGGAAATCAGGGAGAACCCTGACCTGCGGAGTCAGTCCCGCTCGACGAGGGCGTATACCCGGGCGGGACTGCCGGTGCCGCCGACGATCGGCAGCGGCGCCACCACGAGCATCGCGCCGGACACCGGCAGCCGGTCCAGATTCTGCAACTGGGTCAGGCCGTACTTGTCGGCGCCGAGCAGGTGGTAGTGCACCGGGAACGGTGGTTCGAGCCCGCCGGCCTGCCCGGCGTCGATGCCGACGGTCTCCACGCCGAAACCCGTGATCGGCGCGGCGGCCAGCCACTGCGCGCCGGCGGCGGACACACCGGGGGTGTGCGGGCCGTTCTCGTCGGCGTTGGCGAACGCCACCGGATCGGCCGAGCGGCTGCCCCAGCCGGTGCGGAACAGCAGCCAGCTGCCCGCCGGCAGCGGGCCGTGCTCGGCCACCCACGCGTCCAGATGCGCCGGCTCCAGCAGGAAGTCGGGATCGGCGGCGGCCTCGGCGGTGAAGTCCGCGACCACCGCGGGGCCGAGCAGCCGTGACGGCGGGATCCGGTCCACGCTCGAGCCTTCCCGCCCGGACGCCCAGTGCACGGGCGCGTCCAGGTGGGTGCCGGTGTGCTCGCCGGTGTGGATGTTGTTCCAGCTCCAGAACGGCCCGTCCGCGTCGAAATCGCTGACCTTCTCCAGCGACAGCGGGATCGTGTTGGCGAACGGCTCCGGCAGGTGCAGCACCGGGGTGTCGGGGCTCAGCGGCGCGGTGAGGTCGAGGACCTCGAGGCGGCCGGTGGACAGGGCCTCGACCAGGGCGGGAAGGACGCTCACGAACACACTCTCTTTCCAGACGGCGACCGGCGACGCGGTTCCGTGCGAGCGTATCGCGTGCTCAGCGCCGCTCGGCGAGTTCGGTGAGGCGCTCCAGGGAGGCGTGCAGGCGTTCGGGCGTGGTGGACCGGGCGCGTGCCAGCCGGGACTCGTCGGTCAGCGCGGTCCAGTCGTAGGTGTGGGTCACCCGGGTGTGGGTGGCGTCCCGCGGTTCGAGTTCCCAGCGCCAGAGATGGCCGGGCGGGCGGCTGCCCGGTTCCGCCGGGCGCCAGGCGATGCGGCGGCCCTCCTCGAATTCGACCACGTGGTTCTCCCGGACCGCGCCGCTGGTGAGGATCGTCGCGAACACCGTGCCCGCGGCCCGCACCCGCTGGCCGGCGGCGGCACGGGCGAGGTTGTCGTTGCCGTCCCAGCCGGGCTGCCGGGCGGGATCGGCGATGAGTTCGAAGATGTCGGCGGCCGGGGCCGCGATCTCCCGCATCGCGCTGACGATCCGGGGACTGTCGCTGTTCTCTGTCATGGCTCGATCAGAACACAGTCCCGGTCACCGGAATTTAGTTGCCTTACGCAACTAGTTTGATATAGTAGCTCCGAGCAACTAAACACCGAAAGCGAGGAGCAGGGTGACCCAGCTCTCGGAAACCGGCCGCGCGCAGCACACTGCTCCGCCCGGACAGCCCATGACGCACCGGCAGATCATGGAAACCCTGACCGGCCTGCTGACCGGCATGTTCGTGGCGATCCTCTCGTCGACGATCGTCTCCAACGCGTTGCCGCGCATCATCGCCGACCTGCACGCCGGGGAGAACGCCTACACCTGGGTGATCACCGCGACCCTGCTGGCGATGACGGTCACCACCCCGATCTGGGGCAAACTCTCCGATCTGGTCGACCGGAAGCTGCTGGTGCAGCTCAGCCTGCTGATCTTCATGGCCGGTTCGCTGATCGCCGGATTCTCCGTCGACGTCGGGCAATTGATCGCCGCGCGGGCCATCCAGGGCATCGGCGCCGGCGGTATCTCGGCGCTGACCCAGACCGTGCTCGCGGTGATGGTGTCGCCGCGCGAGCGCGGCCGCTACTCCGGCTACAACGGCGGCGTCTACGCCCTGGGCACGGTGGTGGGCCCGCTGGTCGGCGGCGCCATCGTGGACACCTCCTGGCTGGGCTGGCGCTGGTGCTTCTTCATCGGCATCCCGATCGCCGCGATCGCGATGGTGGTGTTGCAGAAGACGATGCACCTGCCGAGCGTGAAGCGCCCGGTGCGGATCGACTGGCTCGGCACCACCCTGGTCACCGCCGCGGCCTCGCTGCTGCTGGTCTGGGTGTCGTTCGCGGGCGAGAAGTACGCGTGGCTGTCCTGGCAGACCGTGCTGATGGTCGGCGGCACGCTCGTGCTGGCGGTGGTGCTGGTGATCGTGGAACTGAAGGTGCGCGAACCGGTGCTGCCGGTCCGGTTGCTGCGCGGCCGCACCGTGGCCCTGGCCGTCGCCGCCTCGCTGGCGGTCGGCGTGTCGATGTACGTCGGCACCACCTTCCTGAGCCAGTACTTCCAGCTCGCCCGCGGCGCGTCGCCGACGATGGCCGGACTGGAGACGCTGCCGATGGTGCTGGGCCTGGCGTTCATGGCGGTCGTCGGCGGCCGGATCATCACCGGCACCGGCCGCTGGAAGCCGATTCTGGTGCTGGGCAGCCTGCTGGCCCTGGCCGGGGTCTCGCTGCTGAGCACCGCGCGCGCCGACACGCCGTACGCACTGCTCGCGCTGTACATGGTCATGCTCGGCGCCGGAGTCGGCATGACGATGCAGAATCTGGTGCTGGCCGTGCAGAATCAGGTCCGGATCCAGGAGATGGGCGCGGCCAGCGCGATCGTCACCTTCATGCGCTCGCTCGGCGGCGCGGTCGGCGTCTGCGTGCTCGGGGCCGTCCTCTCGACCCGGATCACCCACTACGTGAACGACGGGCTCGCCGCCATCGGCAGCCACGCCGCCGGCGGCTCCGGGCACGGACTGCCGAAACTCGCCGAGCTGCCGGGCCCGGTCCGGGCCGTGGTGGAGGCCGCCTACGGGCACGGTGTCGCGGACGTCTTCCTCATCGACGCCCCGCTGGCGCTGCTGACGGTGATCGCGGTGCTGTTCATCAAGGAGGTGCCGTTGCGGTCGTCCACCCAGGCGACCCACCCCGCACCTGCTGCCACCGCGGCACACTCGGCCGATACGATCGGCTCGTCGTAACCAACGAGGTCGGGATCCACGCATCATGACGGCACAGGATGTGGGCGCGGTGGGTGACGCGGTCGACGAGATCGAGGAGCAGTTGCTGGTCGCGCTGCGCCGCGGCCGCCGCGTCGCCCGGGAGGCCGCGGAGAAGGTGCATCCGGGCCTGGAACCCGCGGCGTACGCGTTCCTGGTGCGGCTGGACGCCGTCGGGCCCAGCCGCCCCAGCGATCTGGCCGCCTACTTCCACATCGGGAAGGCCACGGCGGGAAGGCAACTCACCGCACTCCAGGCGCTCGGCCTGATCGCCCGGCAGCCGGACCCGGAGGACGGCCGCGCGTACCTGCTGGACCTCACCCCCGACGGGCGGCAACGCCTGTCCGCCTGCCGCGCCGACCGGCAGCGCAGCCTGCGGGAACGGCTCGGCGCCTGGCCCGAGGCCGATCTCGCGACGCTCGCCGCACTGCTGGTCCGGCTCAACAACGACGCCGGTGGGGATTGACCGGAACCCGTTGCCGGGCTCAGCCTTCGGCGTCGCCGAGGATCGAGGGATCACCCTCCGACCACACGCCGAGCAGCGTCCGCTCCGCGATCCGCCAGCCGGATCCGGTGCGGCGCAACCGATCCCGGTAGCGGCCACCGGCGACGAACTGCCGGTCACCGCGCAGGTGCCGGGCCTCGTAGTAACAGGTGTGCCCGGCCTCGTCACCATGGACATCCACCACATGGTTGGTGACGTAATGCTGCGTGGCGTCGAACTTCTCGACACCGCGCACCCGCGCGACGATCGCCGCCGGCCCCACCCACCGTTCACCACCGGCCCGGTACTCCCACACCGCGTCGGCGGTGTACAAGGCCGCGAACGATTCCCAGTCGCGGGCGTCCACGGCGGTGGCGTAGGCGATGACGGTATCGATGACGGCGAGCCGGTCGGCGAGCTCGCCCAGGGTGCTGGTCATGATCTTCCTCCGTGCGGTAGCGCTGCGATGTCGGGATCATGATGGTGTCCGGCATCGTCGCAGCGGAAGAAGGCACTTTCGTGTCCCAGAGTCACATCGATGTAGCTGTCCTGGCAGGGCAGGCCTGCCCGGTGTCGGAGGTCCTCGACCACGTGTCCGGGAAGTGGAGCATCGGCATCGTCGCGGCGGCCGCCCAGCGCCCGGTCCGGTTCGCCGAACTGGAACGCGCGCTGACCGGGATCAGCCGCCGCATGCTCACCTTGAAACTGCGGCAGCTGGAACGCGACGGCCTGCTGATCCGGACCGTGTACCCGACCGTCCCGCCGCGGGTCGAGTACACCCTCACCGACATGGCCCGCGAACTGCACGACACCTTGCAGACCTTGCGGGGCTGGGCAGTGCGACACCGCGATTCGGTCGTCGCCGCCCGCACCGCCTACGACGACACCCATCCCCCGGCGATGCCACCCGGCAATCCGACACGGTGAGCGCGATCGGCCGGCGGCACACAGCCATCGGCCCGCGCGCATCCAGCCGGGGGATCAGCCGATGTCACCGCCGGGGCCGACACGACGCATACCCGGGCGATCGGCCGACGGTGTGAGCCGACGGATGTGCCCGGCCGACGGCCTGAATCGCGGACGCGATCAGCGACCCTGGTCGGCGAGTTCGGCGAGGGCCTGGGCCCAGCCGTCGAGGCGGTCGGCGGCGTCGCGCAGATCGGTCAGCGCCCAGCCGAGGTCGTCCGGGATCGCGGCGCTGAGCGGCGCGGCCAGGATGCGACCAGCGGCGGCCACCAGTTCCTCGTATTCGGCGACCCCGGAATCCAGGCGGGCCACCACCACGCGCACCCGCACGGTCAGGTCGGGGGCCGATTTCACCTGCCCGACAAGGGTTATCGCCTGTTCCATGGCCGTGACGTCGGCGGCGAGGGCGTGTAGCGCGGCGGCGCCGGAACCGGCGGTCGCCAGCGTATCGGCCAGGTCGTCGGCGGGCAGGCGGCCGTGCCGGGCGATCTGGGCGCCGAGGGCGTGCAGGGCCCGCTCGGCGCGGACCAGCCGGGCTATCGACGTGCGCGCGGCCGAGCGCACCGGCGGCAGCTTGGTGGGCACGAAGGCGGCCTGCGGCAACGGATTCCGCCGCAGCTCCAGGTAGCGGCGAGTACTGACGGCGGCCCCGGTGACCAGCGCCGCGGCCCCGCCCGCGACCACCACCACGGCCCATACCGGGGCCGAGGCGATCACCAGCCCGGCGGTGCCCAGCGCGGTGATCCCGGAGGCCGCACCCAAGCGCAGGGTGCGCCTGCGGATCCGGCGGCGCCGCCGCAGCTCTCGCTCACGCGGATCGGCCCACTTGCGGACCGCGTGCAACGCGTGCTCCCCCACCTCACGCACGGTATCAGACGCCTGCCGGGCCCGATCCAGCTGCTCGGCCTCGATCCCCCGCTGCGACAACATATCTCGCACCATGCCCGGAATCACCTGCCGGTCCCCGGCGGCACCGGCACGCGAGCCGTTCGCTGCACCCATACCGGCATTATCGGCCGCCCGGCGGCCCCGTGACCCCGCACCGGCCGAATCCGCCTGTACACCTGCGGCATTCGCCCGATTCCGCGAGCGACAGGCACCCGAACCGGACGGCGGAACCTCCACACCGGGCGAACCCTCGCCGACACCGAACCCCGCGGTCCTATCCGTGGTACCGGGCCGGGAATCCGGCGCGCCGAACATCTCGGCTGCATCCGGCCTGCCGAATCCCCGAGCTGTATGCGAGCCGGCACCGGGCCCGCCGCACCCTTCGGCAGCGCCGGGGCGGGCACCGGGCCGGCCGAGTCCATCGACGGCACCGGTGGTGGTGCCGGGCGCGGTCCCACTCGAGGGGGATAGCGGTGGCCCGGCCCGGCCGGGGGCAGGGTGGGCGGCTGCCGCTTGCCGGGCCGGAGGTGTCGGACCGACTCGTCCACGGCTGCCGGGGAATTCGCGCGGCTGTTCACGGGGGAACGGTGCGGCACTGCCCGGATCGGCGGAGGCGGTGGGCGGAGGCAGCGGGGCCGGACCGAGGGCCCCGGGGGTGGGCCCCGGGCGGGTGACACCGGGCAACCACCTGCCCCGGCGGGCGGTGGGCCGTATGCCTTCGTCCGGTGGCCTCCCCATCACATGGTCCTTCCGAGCGGGCCGTTACTGCTGGGCGGCTTGGCCCTTGTCGAGCTGCGCGGCGGCCGGGTTCGGGATCGCCTGCGGGGTGGCGGTGCCGCCGGCGGGCAGTTGGTCGCCGCGCATGGAGGCGCGGATCTGCTCCAGGCGGGAGTGGCCGGCCATCTGGACGCTGGCCTGCTGGACCTCGAGCATTCGGCCCTGCACGGTGTTCTGGGCCAGTTCGGCGGCACCGAGGGCGTTGGCGTAGCGACGCTCGATCTTCTCGCGCACGGCATCCAGGCTCGGTGTGGTGCCCGGCGCGGACAGGGTGGAGTCCATCCGCTGCAGCGAGGCCGAGACCTGCTCCTGCATCTTCGCCTGCTCCAGCTGCGACAGCAGCTTGGTGCGCTCGGCGACCTTCTGCTGCAACAGCATCGCGTTCTGCTCGACGGCCTTCTTCGCCTGCGCGGCGGCCTGTAGCGACTGGTCGTGCAGGACCTTCAGGTCCTCCACGGCCTGCTCGGCGGTGACCAGCTGGGCGGCGAACGCCTCGGCGGCGTTGGTGTACTGGATCGCCTTGTCGTTGTCGCCGGCGGTGGCGGCCTGGTCGGCGAGCAGCACCGCCTGCCGCGCGTTGGCGTTGAGCTTCTCCACCTCGTCGAGCTGGCGGTTCAGTTTCATCTCCAGCTGCCGCTGGTTACCGATCACCGAGGCGGCCTGCTGCGACAGAAGCTGGTGCTGACGCTGTGCTTCCTCGATCGCCTGCTGAATCTGGACCTTCGGATCCGCATGCTCTTCGATCTTGGAATCGAAGAGGGCCATCATGTACTTCCAGGCCTTGACGAACGGATTAGCCATCGGTTGATCCCGCCTCCATCTGACGCGCCGCACGATTCCCGCACGACTGTAGTGCGCGACCATCACGCACTCCTGTATGTCCCTATCCTCCACCACGCGGGGCCGAATGCGGAGAAACCCGACCGTCACCGACGCTTACAGAGAAATCTAACCGCTTCCTGCGTTTGCGCCCAGGTTTGCCGATACCGATCACGTCGCATTCGGCCGTTCGTCACTTCGCCTGCACCAGAACCAACCGCTCGGCCTTGGGCGCCGGGATGACGATCCGGGTGTCGGCCGCCAGGTGTCCCACGGCGGCGGAATCGACCGGGACCAGCACGGCGGCGGGCTCGGCGGGCACCGGCACGGCGGCGGCGGTGCCCGGGGCCGCCGGGGCCGGGGTACGCGCGTCGGTGGTCGCCATGGCCGCGCTGACGTCGGACAACACCTCCGACAGCGGCACGTCCAGCGCCTGGCAGATGGCCGCCAGCAACTCGCTGGAGGCCTCCTTGCGGCCGCGCTCCACCTCCGACAGATATCCGAGGCTGACGCGCGCGGCGGTCGACACCTCTCGCAGAGTCCGGCTCTGGGCGACCCGCGCGCGCCGCAAACTGTCCCCGATGGCCTCTCGCAGCAGCGTCATGTCGCTCTCCTCACGTTCTCTGTCGCCGGACCGAGCTTCTGCTGTGACAACGTCACGTGCCGCCCGCTTGGTTCCCGGCCGGCGGGGTGTGTCTTCACACGCCACCGGCCGGGTGAGTTCCGAGCGTGCGGATCAACTCGGTCACAGCCGCACGAACCGTTTCCATTCTGATGGTCCACCGGTCGCCGGACAGTTTCAACCGGATCACCTCGGTAGTCTCCGGCCCGGCGAAGCCCAGATAGACGGTGCCGACCGGATGACCGTCCTGCGGATCGGGCCCGGCCACCCCGGTCAGCCCCACCCCCCAGTCGGCGCCGCACACCGTGCGCGCCCCCACGGCCAGTTGCTCGGCGGTGCTCGCAGCGACCGGTCCGTCGGTGGCCAGCGTGTGCGGCGTCACACCGGCCAGGGTGTGTTTCAGATCTGTGGCGTAGACCACCAGGCCACCGCGCAACACCGTACTGGCGCCCGGCACCCCGGCGATGGTCGCCGCCAGCAGACCGGCGGTCAGCGATTCGGCGGTCGCCACCGTCGCGCCCGCGGCCCGCAGCGCGGTCACCAGTGCGGCGGCGGGCGCGGCCGCGATCAGCGGGTCGGGCCCGGCACCCGGGGGCGACGACACAGCAGTTCCCGCGGCGATCCGGTCAGGACCGCGGCCGGACGACCGGCGCGGACCACAGCCGGATCGCCTGCACGATGTAGTCCAGGCCGGTGACCACCGTCAGCACCACCGCGACCAGCATGAGCACCAGGCCCGCGGTCGCCCAGGCGCCGGACAGCGGCAGCAGCAGCACGCCGATCGCCAGCGACTGCACCAGCGTCTTCAACTTGCCGCCCCGACCGGCGGGAATGACCCCGCGCCGCACCACTGCCAGCCGCAGCAGCGTGATGCCGATCTCCCGGGCGCAGATCGCGATCGTCAGCCACCACGACAGGTCGCCCAGCGCCGACAGGCCGATCAGCGCGGATCCGATCAGCGCCTTGTCGGCGATCGGATCGGCGAGCTTGCCGAAATCGGTGACCAGGCCGTATTTGCGCGCCAACTGCCCGTCGATGCGGTCGGTGACCGCCGCCACCCCGAACAGCACCGTCGCGCCGATCCGCCAGGCCGGGGCGTGCCCGCCCGCGGCGAACAGGGTCAGCAGGAACAGCGGCACGATCGCGATGCGCAGCACGGTGAGGATGTTGGCGATGTTCAGCAGCGGTACCGCCGCTTCGGCCGCGCGGGCGGGCTCGTTCACCACGTTCGCCCGCGCCCGCGTGGCCTCGACCGGCCAGACGCGGTCCATGTCGTCACTCTGCACCGTCACCGGCACCCCCGACCAGGCCCGGCCCAGCCGCGCACCCGGACAGCACGGGTCGAACGGCAGGGCGAGATGTACGGCACTCCACCAGACTATCGGTAAGCGGTCCGACTACTGTGCACCCCATGACAACACGGGCCCCGCACAGCGATTCGATCGGTGACGTTGATACTCGACGCCCGGTCGTGCGACGTGCCCGCACCTCCGACATCCCGGAGATCAAAGCCCTGATCGACCTCTACGCGGGCCGGATCCTGCTGGAGAAGAACCTGGTCACCCTCTACGAATCGGTCCAGGAATTCTGGGTGGCCGAACTCGGCGACCGGGTGGTCGGCTGCGGCGCCCTGCACGTGCTGTGGGCCGATCTGGGTGAGGTGCGCACGGTCGCGGTGCACCCGGACGCGCAGGGCTGCGGGGTCGGCCACCTGGTGGTGCGGCAACTGGTCGACACCGCGCGGGAGCTCCAGTTGCAGCGGTTGTTCGTGCTCACCTTCGAGGTGGACTTCTTCGCCCGGCACGGTTTCGTGGAGATCGACGGCACCCCGGTGACCGCCGAGGTGTTCGCGGAGATGTGCCGCTCCTACGACACCGGCGTCGCGGAATTCCTCGACCTCAGTTATGTGAAGCCCAACACACTGGGGAATACCCGGATGCTGCTGACGCTCTGACCCGGTTGCGCCCCACGCCTTTCCGCCGTCCACCCGGTTGCACAGAGGAGTTCCCCGTGCCGATCTTCGCCGTCCACTACACCTACACCGAGGCCACCGTTCCCGGCCGTGACCGACATCGGCCGCAGCACCGGGCGTGGCTGGCCGGCCAGGCCGAGGCCGGTGTGGTCCTCACCACCGGTCCCTACACCGACGGCTCGGGCGCGCTGCTGCTGTTCCGCGCCGACGACGCCGAGGCGCTGGAGAAGCTGCTCGCGCAGGACCCGTTCGCCCAGAACGGCGTGATCGACGCCGTGCGGTTCGCCGAATGGCAGCCGGTGTTCGGCGCGTTCGCGGACTGAACCGCACGGCCCGGTCCGGGGTGACCGGGGCGGGATGGCCCGGCGGTACGGTGAACCGGTGCGGCTGGACGATTCCGAGGCGTGGCGGCGGTTCCGGGCGGCGCGGGTGGCCCGGCTGGCCACCGTGGGTGCGGACGGGGTGCCGCATCTGGTGCCCGTGACCTTCGCCGTGTCCCCGCCGCCCGGTGCGGCCACGGTGGTGATCGCCGTCGACCACAAGCCGAAGACCACCACGAATCTGCGGCGGTTGCGGAACATCACCGCGACCGGGCGGGCCTGCATCCTCGCCGACGAATACGACGAGGACTGGACCCGGTTGTGGTGGGTGCGACTCGACGGCCGTGCCGACGTGATGACCGGCGCGGCCGGACGGGTCGCACCGATCGAGTGGCTCGTCGCGAAATACCCTCAGTATCAAGGAAATACGCCAGAGGGCCCGGTGATCCGGATCGAGGCCGACACGATCACCGGCTGGGCCTACACCGGCTGAACCCCGGCCCGCACCTGATCGACACGTGCGCGATCCGCGGCGGGTTACAGGGCGATACGGAAATCCGGGACGCTCGCCATCAGTGCCGCCCACTCCGGATATTCCGCGAGTTTGCGCTGGTTGATCTCCATCACCTTCGCGGCCAGCTCCGGATCCGGGTCGTCGGTCACGTCCGGGCCGATGACCAGGGTGTGGATGTGCGGGATGATGTGCGGATCGCCCTCGATCTGCTCCGGGTCGTACATGTATCGCTCCAGCGCCGCCAGATCCGCGATGGCCACGTGATACCCGTGGGTGAGGCCGTCTTCGGTACTGTCGCCGAGGCGGCGGCCGACCGTCGAGAAGCTGACGGACTCCACCGTCGCTATGCGCCGCATCCGCGCCAGCACGGCCTCCCGCTGCTCCTCGGTGGTCTCGTCCCGAAATCTGAAACGCAGCTGGTGAAAGATCATGACTACCTCCCCGATTGAACTTGCTAGTTCAAAATAATGCTCCATCGGGTAACGATCAAGAGTGAACCGGCGAGTACAAGAAAGTTGACCCGAGATACCATTCGGGGGTGACGGAAGCTTCGACCGGCCGTGGCCGGATAGACAAGCGCCGCGCCATCCTGGACGCGGCCTTCACCGTGTTCGCCCGTCGCGGTTACGCCCAGGCGTGCGTGCAGGAGATCGCCGACGAGGCGGGCGTCGCCAAGCCCACCGTCTACAACCACCTCAACGACAAGGAGACGCTGCTGCGGCACGCGGTCGAGGCGGCGGCGGACGCGATCGGCGCGCAATGCCTCGAGGCGGTGGGGCGGGTGACCGACAGCGGCGCGAATCCGGAAGCGGCGCTACGGGACTGCGCGCACCGCCTGCTCCGGATCTGCAACAGCGACCGCTCCCACGCGCTGCGCGGCCTGACCTACGCGCAGCTGGCGAGCATGCCCGACCTGGCCGATGCCGTGCAGGACCGCACCTCGCGGCGGATCGCCGAGGCGCTGGCGGACCGGCTGGCCCGGCTGGTGCTGGCCGGGCGGCTGCGCACCGGCGATCCGGTGCTCGCCGCCGAGCAGTTCCTCGCCCTGCTCACCGGCCCGCTGGAGGCCCGCTCCCGCCTCGGCACCCGGAAGGTGCCGGTCGCCGAGCTGAAGACCGTCGCCGACGCCGCGGCGGACACCTTCCTCAGCGCCTACGCGGCCCGCTAGCCGGACAACGCCTGCCAACCCGTCAGTCCGGCAACACGCGCGCGAGGCACCCGCCTGCGAGACCCGTTCGCCGGACAACACCTGCGCATCCGCCGGACCGATCCGGCAGCGCTGCCGGCGGACGGCCGAGCGACAGCGCGACGGAATCGGCTGTGGGCCTGGGCCGCAGCGTTATTCGCTCTCGTCGACCGAGACCGGGCCGCCGCCGCGGATCGAGTACAGCAGGCCCTCCAGTTCGTCGGGCTTCACCAGCACGTCGCGGGCCTTGGAACCCTCGCTGGGACCGACGACGCCGCGGGTCTCCATGAGGTCCATCAAGCGGCCGGCCTTGGCGAAACCCACCCGCAGCTTGCGTTGCAGCATCGAGGTGGAGCCGAACTGGGAGCTGACCACCAGCTCCACCGCCTGCACGAACAGGTCGAGATCGTCGCCGATATCCGGGTCGATCTCCTTCTGCTGCTCGGCGGATTTGGCGGAGGTGACGCCCTCCTGGTACTCCGGCGCGGCCTGGTTCTTGGTGAACTCGACGACGCCGTGGATCTCCTCGTCGGAGATGAACGCGCCCTGCAAACGGGTCGGTTTCGAGGCGCCCATCGGCAGGAACAGGCCGTCGCCCATGCCGATCAGCTTCTCCGCGCCGGGCTGGTCCAGGATGACGCGGGAGTCGGTCAGCGACGAGGTGGCGAAGGCCAGCCGCGACGGCACGTTGGTCTTGATCAGGCCGGTGACCACGTCCACCGACGGCCGCTGGGTGGCCAGCACCAGGTGGATGCCGGCGGCGCGGGCCTTCTGGGTGATCCGCACGATCGCGTCCTCGACGTCGCGAGGGGCGGTCATCATCAGGTCGGCCAGCTCGTCGACGATGGCGAGGATGTACGGGTACGGGCGGTAGACGCGCTCGCTGCCCAGCGGGGTGGTGATCTCCCCCGACTTCACCTTCCGGTTGAAATCGTCGATGTGCCGGACCTTGCTGGCCTGCATGTCCTGGTAACGCTGCTCCATCTCCTCCACCAGCCAGGCCAGCGCCGCGGCGGCCTTCTTGGGCTGGGTGATGATGGGCGTGATCAGATGCGGAATGCCCTCGTAGGGCGTGAGTTCCACCATCTTGGGATCGATGAGGATCATCCGCACCTCGTCCGGCGTCGCGCGCTGCAACAGCGACACCAGCATGGAGTTCACGAAGCTCGACTTACCCGAGCCGGTGGAACCGGCCACCAGCAGATGCGGCATCTTCGCCAGATTCGCCGAGACGAATTCGCCCTCGATGTTCTTGCCGAGACCGATCACCAAGGGGTGCTGGTTCTTCCGGGTGGAGGGGGCCTTGAGCACATCGGCGAGGCGGACCAGCTCGCGGTCGGCGTTGGGTACCTCGATACCGACGGCGGACTTGCCGGGAATCGGCGCCAGCAGCCGGACATTGTCCGTGGCAACGGCATACGCGATGTTGCGGGCCAGCGCGGTGATCTTCTCCACCTTGACGCCGGGCCCGAGTTCGACCTCGTACCGGGTGACCGTCGGGCCGCGCACGAAACCCGTGACCGCGGCATCGATCTTGAACTGCACCAGCACCTCGGTGATCGCCTCGATCATCGATTCGTTGGCGGCACTGCGCTGTTTGGGCGGGTCACCGTCGACCAGCAGGGTGAGCGGCGGCAGGTGGTAGTCGCCGTCGACCTCGCGTTCGGCGACGAACTCCAGCTGCTGCGGCTCCGGGGGCGGCGGGGTCTGGTCGACCACCTTCGCCGCCCGCTTGGGTCTGGACCTGGGCTTCTCGGCCGCCTCGGCGGCAGCCCCGGCCGGGACGCTGGCCGCGGCCCCGTCGCCGGCGGCGTCGGGTCCGTCGTCGCCGCCGATCTCCTTGGCGTCGCGCAACGGCGGCTCGCCCAGCACCTCGGTGGCGGAGTCGGCGAACTCGTCGGCCGGGTAGTTCTCCGCCGGGGTGCGGCCGCGCCGGCGCGTCCGGGGCGAGTGGCTCGGCAGACCGTCCGCGTCGTGGGTCTCCGGGCCGTAGCGGTCGTAGCCGTCCTCCGGCTCGTCCGCGTAGTCGCCGAACCACAACTGCCGCAACCGCTGTGGCACCTCACGGACCGTGGTGCCGGTGAGCAACAGCACGCCGAAGGCCATGGCCAGCAACAACAGTGGCACCGCGAGCCAGGAGGTGAGGCCGTCGCGCAGCGGGCCGCCGACCACGTAACCGACGAAACCACCGGCGTGCGCGCGATCCTCGGGCTCGGTGGGCGCACCGGCGAGGACGTGCCACACGCCCAGCACCGGCAGACCGACCAGCAGGCCGCCGAGCACCAGCCGGGGCCGGATCTCCGGGCGCGGCTCGGTGCGCATCAACAGCACCGCGATCGCCGTGGCCACGAAAGGCACGGTGGCGGAGGCGGATCCGGCGATCCAGCGCACCACATCGTCGACGAAGTGACCGACCGGGCCGCCCGCGCCCAGCCACACCGCGGCCGCGATGACGATGCTGAAGGCGATGAGCCCCAGGGCGATTCCGTCGCGGCGGTGGCCGTGCTCGATCTCACCGCCGCGGCCCAGCGCCCGCGTGGTGGCGCCCAGTCCGCGGGCCAGCATGGTCCAGCCGTTGCCGATGCCGCGCGAGAAGACGGCCAGCGGCGCGGTATTCGAGGTGCGACGGGCCGGGCGGCGGGCAGGGGTGCGGCGCGGGGCCGCCGGCGTGCGTGGGCTGGTGCCGCGGGACCGGCCGCTCGCGCGGCCTCGGGCCGATCCGGTCGCCCCCGCCGGCGCGGCCCCGTCCCGCCCGGCTCTCGCCCGGGTGCGAGAGGTCGTGGTGCTGCGGGGCTTACCTGCCATGTCCCTCAGGCTAGCGGCACCGTCCCATCCAGACCATCCGCAACACCCACCTCACACATCTCATGAGCGACTCACCGGGGCACACACCGGCACGAACCGACGATTCGGACAGAGTTTCGGAAGCGGCCGTCGCACAGGAACGCACGAGTAGAATTTGCATATTCAATCGACAGATTCCGTTGCACCTGATGGGACATATGAACGACAACGATGTCCGAACAGGTCAGGCTCGACCGAGCATCGCCAGAACCTACGATTACCTGCTCGGCGGCCGTGACCACTACGTCATCGACGAAGAGTTCGGCAGATACTTCGAGAAGGTCCTGGCCGGGTCCGAGCAGATCGCCATCTCCAATCGCGGCGCGCTGGAGCTGGCCGTGCGGGCCCTCACGCACGCCGGGGTGGACCAGATCATCGACTTCGGCTGTGGCCTACCGGCACAGCGCAATGTGCACCAGATCGCCCGGGAGCAGGTCCCCGGCAGCCGGGTGGTGTACCTCGACAACGATCCGATCGTGGTCTCGCACGGCCAGGCCATGCTGGTCGTCGACGACGATGTCGCCGTCGTGCAGGCGGATGTGCGCGATCCGGAGTCGATCCGCAAACATCCCGAGGTGCAACGGCTGATCTCCTTCGATCGCCCGGTCGGCCTGCTGTTCAGTGTCGTGCTGGGCTTCCTGGAGGAGGACGCCGACCCGATCGGTCCCGTGCGGTACTGGGTGGATGTGCTGGCGCCGGGCAGTTTCGTCTACGTCTCCTGCTTCCGCGCCGGTGACAACCGGCGGACCGCGCTGGTCCAGGATCAGGTGCGCAAGGTGCTCGACCGCGGCAGCTGGCACAGCGACGCGACCATCGCGGCGATCTTCGAGGGCCTGGAGATGATCGGGCCCGGTGTGGTCCCGTGTGTGCAGTGGCGGCCGGACGGCAGTCCCGGCCCGGCGCCGACCGATTGGGAACAGCTGATCGTGTCCGGCCTCGCCCGCAAGAACTGAGCCCGCAAGAACTGAGCCCGAGCCCGCGACAGCCGAATTCGCGAGCGCGGGTGCGCGAGAACGGGATGTGCGCCGGGTTCAGATGCTGCGATCGCAGGCGTCGACCGCCTGCACCGCGGCCTCGGGCCCGGTCGCGTCCAGCCGGACCGCATTGCGGCCGAAGGCGTGCAGCACCAGCTCCGACGGCGGTCCGGTGAGCACCACCGGATCCTCGCCGGCGGCGGGCGAGTGCGCGATCACGCGCTGCCCGTCCGGGGTGGCCAGCGCGAGACCCACCGGCGACTTGCGGTAGGCGAGTTTCGCCATGCGGCGCAGCGTATTCCACAGCTCGGCCTCGTCGCTCGCGGGCAGTTCCCGTGGCTTCCACCCGGGTGCACCGCGCCGGACGTCCTCGTGGTGGACGTACATCTCGCTGAGGTTGACCAACGAGTCCAGCGGGCGCATCGGCGACCACCAGGGCGGACCGGTGCGGATCTGCTCGAGCAGCTGCTCGAACGGCCGCTGCGCCGCCTTGGCCTGCACCGAGTTCAGGTATCCGGCAAGCGGTTTCAGCATGATGCCGGGCGAGGCGTCCATCCGGCGCTCCCGGACCACCAGATGCGCGGCCAGATCCCGGACGGTCCAGCCCCCGCACAGGGTGGGGGCCTCGGGACCTGCCGCCGTCATGCTGTCGACCAGTGCAAGGCGTTCCCGCCGCGCCAGACTCATGCGCCGACCATAGCCCACGCCGGGCGCGGGCCGCTACCGCCGGATCGAGCCGGTGTCAGACCCCGATCACCGTCGGCACGATCATCGGCCGGCGCCGGTACTTGTCGGCCACCCAGCGGCCCACCACCCGTCGCACGCCCTGCGCGATGCGGTGGGTGTCGGTGATGCCCTCGCCGGCCAGCCGCAGCAGTTCGGCCTCCACCTGCTCCAGCGCGCCGGTCAGCGCCTCCGGATCGTCGGAGAAGCCGCGCCCGGACACCTCCGGATCGCTGACCGCCTTGCCGGTGGTCTCGTCGACGGCCACGGTGATGGCGATGAAACCGCCCTCGCCGAGGACCAGCCGGTCCGACAGGGTGGACTCGCCGACGTCGCCGACCGACAGGCCGTCGACGTAGACCTGACCGACCGGATACCGGCCCACGATCGAGGCGATGCCGTCGACCAGGTCGACCACCACGCCGTCCTCGGCCAGCATCACCCGCTCCTCCGGCACGCCGGTGGCGACGGCCAGCGCCGCGTTGGCGCGCAGATGCCGCCATTCGCCGTGCACCGGCATCGCATTGGTCGGCCGCACCGCGTTGTACAGGTACAGCAGCTCACCGGCGGAGGCGTGGCCGGAGACGTGCACCTTCGCGTTCTGCTGGGTGACCACCGAGGCGCCCAGCCGGGCCAGCCCGTTGACCACCGCGAACACGGCGTTCTCGTTGCCCGGGATCAGTGAGGAGGCCAGCACCACCAGATCGTCCGGGCGGATGTTGATCTGCCGGTGGTCGCCGCGGGCCATCCGGGACAGCGCCGACAGCGGCTCGCCCTGGGAGCCGGTGGAGATCAGCACCAATTTGTGACCGGGCAGCGTCGCGGCCTGGTCCAGATCGACGACCAGCCCGCTCGGAATCTCCAGATAGCCGAGGTCCTGCGCGATCTGCATGTTGCGGACCATCGACCGGCCGACGAAGCACACCCGGCGGTCGTAGCGCTGCGCGACGTCGACGACCTGCTGGATGCGGTGCACGTGGCTGGCGAAGGAGGCGACGATGACCCGGCCGCGTGCCTTGCCGATCACATTGTCGAGCACCGGGCCGATCTCGCGCTCGGGGGTCACGAAACCCGGCACCTCGGCATTGGTGGAGTCGACCAGGAACAGATCCACCCCCTGATCGCCGAGCCGGGAGAATCCGGCCAGGTCGGTGAGGCGGCCGTCCAGCGGCAGCTGGTCGAGTTTGATGTCGCCGGTGTGCAGGGCCAGCCCGGCCGGCGTGCGGATCGCGACCGCGATGGCGTCCGGGATCGAGTGGTTCACCGCGAAGTACTCACAGCCGAACGGGCCGTGCGTGGTCATCTCACCCTCGGTGACCTCCAGCAGCTTCGGCTGTAACCGGTGCTCACGGCATTTCGCGGCCACCAGCGCGAGGGTGAACTTGGAGCCGACCACCGGGATGTCGGGCCGCAGCCGCAGCAGGAACGGCACCGCGCCGATGTGGTCCTCGTGGCCGTGGGTGAGGATCACCGCGGCCACCTCGTCGATCCGGTCCTCGATCGGCCGGAAGTCGGGCAGGATCAGGTCGACGCCGGGCTGCTGGTCCTCCGGGAACAGCACGCCGCAGTCGATGATCAGCAGTTTGCCGCCGTATTCGAAAACCGTCATGTTGCGGCCGATTTCGCCGATGCCGCCGAGGGCGAACACCCGCAGGCCCTGCGCGGGCAGCTTCGGCGGCAGGCCACGCTGATGTGGATCCGGGGTGATCGCCTGGGGCACAGGCGGTTCCGAGCGACCGCGACCGGACTGCCGGCCCCGTCCGGCCCGGCGCGTCGACGACGCGCCACGATCGGCGGCCGCGGGTTCGGCCTGGCGCTCCCGGCCCGAGGCGCGGCGCGTGGGCTCGGCGGCGACCTCCGCCGTCGACTCCTCCCGGGCCGCGGACCGGCCGCGGCCGGTGGAACGCGCTGCGCCGGCGCCGGATTCGGCGGCCACCGGCTCCGGTGCGGATTCGGCGGGCGCGGTGGCGCGGGCGGCGCGCCGGCGGGCGGGCTGCTCGGGCTCGGCGGCGGGCGCGGCCGGCGGCGGCGCGGCGATCCGCGGCGCCACCGTCGGCGCGGGCTCGGGCGCACCGGCGGCGCGGGCGGCGGTTCTACGAGGACGACGCACAGGATCGGTCATGCAAGCACCCCCGCCTGTCGCAGGTCCGCGGCGATCGCGGCGGTCTGTTCGGAATTCGGCATCAGTTGCGGCAACCGCGGTTCTCCCACCTCGACGCCGAGCAACCGCAGCCCGGCCTTGCTCAACGCGACCCCGCCGACCCGGCTCATCGCCCGCGACAGCGGCAGCATGCCGGCATGGATCTCCCGGGCGCGCGCGACCTCACCGGCGGCATACGCGTCGCGCAACTGCACCAGCCGCTCCGGCACCAGATGTCCGACCACACTGATGAATCCGGCGGCGCCGACCGACAGCCACGGCAGATTCAGCACATCGTCGCCGGAGTACCAGGTCAGGCCCGTCTCGGCGATCAGTTCGGCGCCGGCGGCCAGATCGCCCTTGGCGTCCTTGACCGCGACGATGCGCGGATGCTCGGCGAGCCGGCGGAGGGTGTCGGGCGCGATCGGTATCACCGATCGTGGCGGAATGTCGTAGAGCGTCACCGGCAGCGCGGTGGCGTCGGCGATCGCGGTGAAGTGCGCGAGCAGCCCGTCCTGGGAGGGCCGCGAGTAGTACGGGGTGACCACGAGCAGGCCGTGCGCGCCGGCACGTTCCACGCCGCGGGCCAATTCGATACTGTGCGCGGTGTCGTAGGTACCCGCGCCGGCGATCACGGTGGCGCGGGCGCCCACCGCGTCGACGACGGCCTGCAGCAGATCGAACTTCTCCGATTCGGTGGTGGTCGGCGACTCTCCGGTGGTACCGGAGACGATCAGCAGGTCGACCCCGCGATCGACCAGTCGGGCCGCCAGCGCGACACCGGCATCGACATCGAGCTTCCCCTCGGGGGTGAAAGGGCTCACCATCGCGACACCGACCGTGCCGGAGGCGCGCAGCTCCGATTGCGTCGATACACCGTTCGTCATGGTCAGAAAGGCTACCCGGTCTCGGATACGACTTCGCACCGTTGTCCGCATCGGCGGCGGCGCGGCATCGCCGGTGACACACATCGGCGTCACAGACTTCTTGCGCGATGTCAATGATGGCGTCATCCTGGTGTCATGGACCTCGAGAAATACACCACCCGGCTACGGGAAGACCTGATCGTCGCGGCCGCCCTCGGCGATGAGAAAGCCCAGGCCACAGCCGCTGCCCTGGCCGCCGCCACCGAGAACGCCGCCCGGCTGACCCTGCTGGCGGCCCTGTCGGATCTGGCGGCCGAGATCAGCGCCGAACTCGGCGACCGCAGCGTGCACGTCTCGCTCGATGGCACCGACGCCACCATCGATGTCCGCCAGACCCGCGGCGAGCAGTCCCACCCCACCTTCGAGGAGATGACCGGCGACATCAGCCGGGTCACCCTGCGCCTGGTGGAGAATCTGAAGGCCCGCGCCGAGGAGGCCGCCGCCCAGAACGGGCAGTCGCTGAACTCCTGGGTCTCCGGAGCGGTGCAGGGCGCCCTGCGCGAGCAGCGCCGCTGGCACGGCTACGGCTGGCGCAACGACGAGGACGAGTAGCCGCGGGATCAGGTCGAAACCGTGACGTTCCCGTCGGTATCGATCTCGGTACGGCGGTCGTGTCGCGGGGAGTGCGCGAGGACGGTCGCCAGCACCCGGCGGCCCAGCGGCAACACCCGGACCGTCACCGAACCCGTGTTCGCCGCATCCAATTCCCTTGCCGCGGAATCGATCACACGCTGTCGCACCCATTGCGGAACGCCCGCGAATCCGCCGTCGTCGAGCAGCACCACCTCGACCCCGCGGGACCGGGCGCCGCGCGCGGCGCCGCTGAGCTCGTCGGTGACCAGTTGCGGCGCGCGCAGGCCGTCGCGCAGTTCGGCCTCCAGCAACCGGCACTCCTCCCGCTCGGCGGTGGTCAGTTCGGCGCCCTCGGCGATGCGCTCCAGGATCGGCCGGGCCACCCGGTCCAGCCGGTTCAGCTGACGCTGCCGTTCCCCGTCGGCGGCGGCCATCGTCGCCTCCGCCGCGGCGCGAATCGTCGCCTCCTCGCGCAGGATGCGCAGCGAACGCTGGGTCGGGCGCATGATCAGCGCGAACACCGACAACGCGATGAGCGTGCCGATCGGCACCACCGAACCCATCACGTCCGCGACGCGGGTGTCGGCCCGCACCGCCGCCACGATGATCACCGCCGTGACCCCGGCCATGCCGAGCCAGGCCGACAGCACCCGCCCGCGCAACACCAGCACCGACATCAGATACGACGAGGCGTAGGTGGTCCACATCATGTGATGGGCCGCGGCCGAGGTCAGATTGCCGACCGTCAACAGCGTCGCGATCGGCGGGGCGGCGGCCACGAACGCCGTCACCGGCAACGGCAGCGGGTCGACCGGGATCACCAGCACCACCGCGCCGGCCGCCAGCATCACCGCGGTCCCGGCCAGCACCGCCACCAGTGACGCGGCCGCCAGATTGCGGGCCATGTACAACATCATGGTCAGCTCCAGCATCAGCAGGAACAGCCAGGCCCCGCCGCCGCGCATCCCGAGCAGATCGCGCAGTCCGAACCGGACCTCGGCGTCGTCAGCAGCCACCGCCACCCCACACCAGCGTCACCGTCGTCCCCTCGCCGGGTTGTGATTCGACGAATCCGGCCCCGCCGGGCAGTTGCCGCATCCGGCCGAGAATGCTGACCGAGACGCCGAGCCGGTCCGCCGGGATGCGGGCCACGTCGAATCCGGCGCCGTCGTCGGCGAACACCAGCCGGATGCTGCCGGCGCTGATGGTGCAGGTGACCGTGCGCCCGACGATGCGGCCGGGTATCGCCGCGTGCCGCAGGCTGTTGCGGACCGCCTCGCCCAGTGCCGCGGCCACCGTCGCCGCCGCGTGCAGCGGCATCCGCAGATCGTCGAAACCGGGCCAGGTGCGGGTGGCGAACCGGACGCCGGGATTGACCTCCTGCACCGCCGAGCGCAGGAAGATCACCGCGGAGCGCGCGTCCAGCACATCGGGCTCGTGGACGTCGACGCGGATCTCGTCGAGCTGGGTGAGGGTGCGTTCGGCCTGCCGCCGCAGCACTTCCGAGGGTTCGCCACCGCGCGAGGCGTCCAGCAGCGTCGACAGCACCGCGTCGTGGATCAGCGCCGCGAACCTGGCGTGTTCGTGGTCGCGGGCGGCCGCCGCCGCGGCCGCGGCGGCCCGCCGGCCCGCCAGCGCCGACTCGCGGTCCACCCGCGCCGCCGCGCCCAGCGCCGCCGTGATCGCCCACAGGAACAGCGCCGACAGTCCGAACGCCCGCATCACCGTGGTCGTCACATCCGCCACGGTGAACGAATCGACGGTGTAGAAGCCCGCGAGCGCCACCGCCAGCGATACCACGATCAGGTAGGCGGTCGACACCGACAGCCGCCAGGCCAGGCCGGCGGCCAGCACACCCAGCGGCGCCATCCGGTACAGCCACACCACTTCGGCGTCCAGCGCGTGTGCGTGCAGGGCGAACGGCATGGTCGCCAGCGCCGCCAGATAACACAGCGCCGCCACCCCCGCCAGCCGGCGGATCGTGCGCGGCGTGGCGCCCAGCGAGATCAGCGCGAGGGCCGGTAGCAGGCCGAAGGCCAGCGCCGCGGAGGTAGGCGCCCACCAGGACGCCGCCGACCGGCCCTGCGCGGCGATCTCCGGCACCTCGGCCAGGCCCATGATCACCCCGGCCAGGCCCACCGACAGTCCCAGCCGCCGGATGATCCGGTCGAAAGCGACCACCGCCGTACTGGATTCGGTGACCAGGCGGCCCCGCCACCATGCTCCGGCGCGGCGCCACGGCCTCGGTCGCACGATCGGGGGCGCCACGGCTCCCGCGGCGGTCATGGGCGGGTGTTGCGCTCGGGTACCGGCAGCCATCCGTCCTCGACCGCCCGTTTGTACAGGTCGGTCTTGGTGGGAGCGGGACGGCCGGCGTCGGCGTACTTCTGCCGGATCCGGCCCAGGTAGTCGTTGACGGTCTGTTCGGACAGGCCCGTCATCCGTGCCACTCGGGAGGCCTTCTCCCCCGACGCGTACAGGGTGAGCACCTCCTGCTGCCGGGGGCTCAGGCCCACCTCCGACAGCTGCGGATCGCCGTCGATGGCGGCGGCCCAGTCGGTGGTCACCACCTGGCGGCCGGCGGCGGCCTCGCGCACGGCCTGCACCACCGTCCGCACGTCCTCGGATTTGCGGACCACGCCGAGCACCCCGGCGCGGGCCGCCGCGCGCATGAGATAGGGATTGTCGGCGCCGGTGAAGATCAGCACCTCCGCGCCCCGCTCCCGCAGCGCTCGCACATTCTGTTCCGGAGTGGAACCGTCGGCCAACCGCAGATCCAGCACCACCAGATCCAATTCCGGTGCCGCCGAGAGCAATTCACTCACCGTACCCGCGGTGGTCAGCAATTCCAGATCCGGTTCGCCGGCCAGCATCGCCGCCAGCCCGATCGCCACCGATTCGTGGTCCTCCACCAGCCCGATCCGGCGTGGCCGCGGCCGTTCGGCCGTACTTTCCGCTGTCCCGTCCACGAATCGAGTATGCCCGCGGCCGGGGGTCGCTTGTCAGCCACCAGAATTCGGGGGCCGAATTCACTGCGCGAGTTGCGCCGCCACGGTAGCGCCGAGTTCCCAGCACTTTTCGAGATCGTCCTTCGAGGGTTTGGCCATCACCACCACCGGCGCGGCGGACTTCACCCAGCCCAGGCCGGTCGTGATGCTCTCGACGCTGCGCTGCGCGCCCTCGGTACCCTCGTTGCCGTGCAGGTAGAGCCCGTACGGGCGGCCGCGGGTGGAATCCAGGCAGGGGTAATAACAAACGTCGAACGCGTGCTTGAGGGCTCCCGACATGTAGCCGAGATTCGCCGGGGTGCCGAGGATGTAGCCGTCCGCCTCCAGCATGTCCACCGGTGACACGGTGAGCGCCGGACGGCGCACCACCTCCACCCCCTCGATCTCGGGGTCCCGCGCCCCGGACAACACGGCCTCGAACATCGCCTGCGTGTGCGGGGACGGGGTGTGATGGACGATCAGCAGTCGCGGCACGCCCCCGAGCGTAACCGGCCGCATCACGGCGGCACCGGCGTGACGCTCGGACGCGATCTCCGTGACGCTCGGGGCAGTACCGCCGTACTGCCGGGACGCTCGGGCCGCACGCCGTGACGCTCGGGCGGCGATGTCCGCACTGCTCAGGCAGCGACGTCGGTGCTGTTCAGGATCGTGGCCAGATGGCCGCAGTAGCCGCCGACGATGTACGCGGTGTTGTGCTGGCCGGTGAGGTAGCCGATCACGTCCGCCGCGGCCTCGTCGTACCGCCGCCAGGTCCGGGCCGGATGCAGCCACCATTGTGGATCGCCCGGCTGCCACCGGTCGTGCCGCAGCCGATCGGCGAGATCCTCGGTCCAGCCGCCGAGTTCGGCGAAGGAGAACGCCGACATCGCGTCCGCGATCGTCCGCAGCGGGGAATCGGCCGGGCAGGAGGTGATGGTGTCCAGCGCGTTGGCGACCTCGAAATGCGGATGGGCCGGGTCGGCCCGCATCTGCCCGGCGATCCCCCAGCCGTACGGATTCGGATCGATCGAATCCCCTTCTCGCCGTAGCGGATTGGCCACGCATGCGGACCAGGCCACGACGCAGTCGGCGAATTCGCCGCGCGCCCTGGCCTCCAGGAAGCGGGAGATCACCTCCGCACCCAGGCTGTAGCCGAGCAGCCCGACGGGGTTGACGCGGGACCGGATCGACCGCACCAGCGCGTCGACCCCGGCGGCCACCGACTCGTCCTCCGAGGGACCGAGCGGATTGCCGTCCGGGCCGATGGGCCCGAGCGCCGCGGGATACGGGAGATCACCGGCGAGCGCGTACCGCGCGGGATCGAGTTCTCCGGTGACGTAGGTCAGCATGTTGTGCTCGCCGTCGAGCGGTTCGCTCGTGCCGCGGCAGGTGATGACATCGACCGTCATGGCCACCCTCCCGAGGGGGATTCGATGAAACCTCTACCGGCTATTCGTTGCCGCGACCGCCGTGGACACCGGAGCGTGCCGACCGGTGGTGAACGTTCAGCAGCCCCGCGACACCACCCGGTGCGGCGCCGCGGTCGGCTACCGTACCGACCGTGCCCTCCCGACCCCGTTTGCCGCGGTTGCCCGATCTGACCCCACCGGAGGACCCGCACCGCGGCTACACCCAGTACGAGATCCTCGCGGAACTGCGGCGGCTCGTGCTGAGCGGCAGCCTGCCGCCGGGCACCGGCCTGCCGCTGCGGGAGTTCTCGA
This sequence comes from Nocardia sp. alder85J, assembly GCF_020176955.2. Lineage (GTDB taxonomy): Bacteria > Actinomycetota > Actinomycetes > Mycobacteriales > Mycobacteriaceae > Nocardia. The sequence continues at coordinate 475,112 of NZ_JAIUCZ020000004.1, read as the reverse complement.
CACTGTTCGCCGTCAGCGCGATCCCCGTGCGCGAATCGTTACAGACGCTGATCGGCGAGGGGCTGGTGGAGCACCGGCCCAATTTCGGCTACACGGTCACCCGGCTCACCACCGCCGAGCTGCGTGAGCTCTACCTGGTGCGGGAGCGGCTGGAGTCGGCGGCGCTGGCGGCGGCCGCGCTGCGGGCCGGGGACGAGGACCATCGGCTCGCGGTCGAGGCGCATCGGCGGATGGAGCAGGCGGTGCTGGCCGACGACCCGGCCACTTATCACCGCGAGACCCGTAATTTCCACCTCGCGCTGACCCGGCCGTCGGGAATGGCCCGGCTGGTGCACATGCTCGAATACGCCTGGAACATCACCGAACCGGTCCAGCCCATGGTGCACACCAGCGCCGCGGAACGGGCCCTGTTGCAAGCCGACCATCATCGCCAGCTGGCGGCCTTCCTGGCCGGGGACGCCGAGGCCCTGCTCGCGGCAACCGAACAGCATCACGACCGGCTCAATCGCGTGGTGGCCGAGCTGCCCACCGATATCGGGCTGTTCGCCGATCCCGACACACCGTAGCGGGCAGGTCACCGGAAGATATACGACGGTTGCAACATACCGGCAATACCGGGCCGATACCGTCGAATCCATGGCGATCATGAGAATTCGCGTCGTCAATCCGAACACCACGGCGGCCATGACGGAGCTGGCCGGCGAGTGCGCCCGGGCCGTCGTCGCACCCGGCACCACCGTCGAGGCGGTGACCTCCACGACCGGTCCGGTCTCCATCGAGAGCCATTACGACGAGGCGCTGGCGCTGCCCGGACTGCTGGCCGAGATCGCCCGCGGCGAGGCCGACGGTGTCGATGGCTATGTGATCGCCTGCTTCGGCGACCCCGGACTGTACGCGGCGCGGGAGCTGGCCCGCGGCCCGGTGATCGGCATCGCCGAGGCCGCCATGCAGGCCGCCAGCCATCTCGGCCGCGGATTCAGCGTGGTGACCACCCTGGCCCGGACCATCGGGCAGGCCGAGGACCTGGCCGAGCGCTACGGCATGCGACGGTTCTGCCGGGGCGTGCACGCCACCGACATCCCGGTGCTGGAACTCGACGATCCCAAGGTCCGCACGGTGATCGCCGACGCCTGCCGGACCGCGGTGGCCGCCGACGGCTCCGATGCGGTCGTACTCGGCTGTGCGGGCATGGCCGACCTGTGTGAATACTTGACAGCAGAGATCGGGGTGCCGGTGGTCGACGGCGTCGCCGCCGCCACCCTCACCGTCCAGGCACTGGTCACAATGGGACTGAGGAAGTCCGGGCGGGGCGAGTTCGCCGTCCCGCCGCCCAAACCGTATACCGGGATGCTGTCCACCTTCGGGAGTAAGGGAGCGGTTCCATGAGCGAGGTCACCGGGCACCCGCACGGCGCGGCCGTCACCGGGGATAGCAGCGGAATCGCCACCGGGCCGGGTATCGCCGGGACCGGTGGCCGTCCGGGTCTGTCGCCGCAGTTCCTGGACTCGATCGCGGACCGGGTCCGCGCCGTGGATGCCGAGCTGGCCCGGCACTACCCCGGCGACCGGCCCGGGCAGCCGATCCACACCGCCTATGTCAGCGCCGCCGACGCGAGCAAGGAACTGCCGCACGAGTGGAGCGCGGCCGCGATGGAGCTGACCGACGACCACATCGACCTGCTGGCCGAGCTCGCCGACACCGATGTGCTGGCCCGGGTCCGGGATGTGTTGCAGCACCGCCCGATCCAGGATCTGCGGCTGGACTTCGAGGACGGCTACGGCATCCGCGAGGACGCCGTGGAGGACCGGGACGCGGTGCGGGCCGGGCAGATCCTGAACGCGCTGCCCGCGACCGTGGCCGTCCGCGGCATCCGGTTGAAGGGGCTGACCGGCACGGAATGGCGCCGGGCGCTGCGCACCCTGGAGCTGGTGCTCGACGGCGCCGGCGGGGTGCCTGCCGGATTCGTGTTCACCGTGCCCAAGTTCCGCGCGGTGGAGCAGGTCGACGTCGCCGTGCAGCTGTGCACGGCGCTGGAGTCGGCGCACGGATTGCCGCCGGGCACGCTGCGTTTCGAGTTGCAGGTGGAGAGCCCGCAGGCGGTGATCGCCGCCGACGGCACCGCCACCGTGGCCCGCGCGATCCATCGCAGCGCCGGTCGGTGTTCCGGATTGCATTACGGCACTTACGATTACAGCGCGGCCTGCGGCATCTCCCCGCAGTTCCAGTCGCTGGAACATCCGGCCGCCGACCACGCCAAGGCGGTGATGCAGGCCGCCGCCGCGCAGACCGGGGTGTGGGTGTGCGACGGCTCCACCCAGGTGCTGCCCGTCGGCGACGAGGACCAGATGGCGGCCGCGGTGTCCCGGCACTATCGGCTGGTGACCCGCTCGCTGCAACGCGGCTACTACCAGGGCTGGGACATGCATCCCGGACATCTGGTGACGCGCTGGCTGGCGACCTACGCCTTCTTCCGGGCCGCGATGCACACCGCCGTGCCGCGCCTGGACGGCTATCTGCAACGCCGCAGCGGTGGCATCGTCGACGAGCCCGCCACCGCGCAGGCGCTGGCGACGGTGGTGCTGCGCGGCCTGGACTGCGGGGCATTCGGCCCCGACGACGTCGAGGCGACGGCCGCGGCCGTGACCGTCGACGTGCTGACCGCATTGCGAGAGAGGACCCTGCCGACACCGTGAGTGGCACAACCGATACGGCGGACTACGACCTACCCGATTTCACGCTGCTGCCCGACCTGGCCGTCCGTCCGCTCGGCGGGGCCGTGATCTGGGCCAACGACGAATCCTTCGCGGAGAAGGAGAATCTGATCCGGCCGGAGGCCTCCGGCTTCCGGCCCGCCACCTTCGGCAACAAGGGTCAGGTCTACGACGGCTGGGAGACCCGGCGCCGCCGCGGCGCCGACGGCAACGCACCCGCGGCCGACGACTGCGACGAGGCGATCGTGCGGCTCGGCGTGCCGGGCGTGGTGCGCGGCGTGGTGGTGGACACCGCGTGGTTCAAGGGCAACTATCCGCCGGAGATCTCGGTCGACGGCCTCGTCGTCACCGGATTCCCGGCCGCGGCGCAGATCGCCGCGCGCACCGACTGGACGCCGCTGGTACCGCGCAGCAAGGTCGCCGGTGACACCGCCAACGCGTTCGACGTGCACGGCGACGGCCGGTTCACCCATGTCCGGCTGCGCATCCACCCGGACGGCGGCGTGGCCCGGCTGCGGGTCTACGGCGAGCCGAAACCCGATCTGCGCCTGGTGGATTCGGGCCCGATCGATCTGGCCGCACTGGAGTCCGGGGGCCGGGTCACCGACTGCTCGAACCGCTTCTACTCCCAGCCGCAGAACCTGTTGCTGCCGGACCGGTCCCGGGTGATGGGCGAGGGCTGGGAGACCGCGCGCCGCCGCGACAGCGGCAACGACTGGGTGCGGGTACGGCTGGCCGGGGAGGGGGTCCCGGACCTGGTCGAGATCGACACCTCGTACTACCTGTTCAACAGTCCCGGCGCGGCCACGCTGACCGGGATCCGCGCCGACGGCACCGAGGTGGAGTTGCTGCCGCGCACCGCATTACAGCCCGACACCCGGCACCGGCTGCCGCTCACCGCGGCCGAACCGGTCACCGAGGTGCGGCTGGACGTGTACCCCGACGGCGGCGTGGCCCGGCTGCGGGTGATCGGCGCCCTGACCGACGCCGCCCGGACCCGGCTGCGCGCCGAACTCCAGTGACCGCGACACGGCCGGGCCGCCCCGCCCGCGCCGGGAAAGGACCTCGCCGACATGACTGACCTCGACCCCGGCTATCCCCGCGACATGATCGGCTACGGCCCGACCCCGCCGCACCCGCATTGGCCCGGCGATGCGCACCTGGCCCTCAGTTTCGTGCTCAACTACGAGGAGGGCGGCGAGAACACCGTCCTCGACGGCGATCCCGGCTCCGAGACGTTCCTGTCGGATATCGTTCCGGCGCAGGCTTTTCCGGATCGCCATCTGAGCATGGAGACGATCTACGAGTACGGTTCGCGGGCCGGCCTGTGGCGGGTGTTGCGCGCCTTCGAAAGTCGCGGCATCCCGTTGACCATCTTCGGCATCGCCCGTGCGCTGGAACGCAATCCGGAGGCGGTGGCGGCGTTCAAGCGGCTCGACTACGAGATCGCCTGCCACGGCCTGCGCTGGATCTCCTACCAGGAGATCGACGTGGAGACCGAGCGGGCCCACATGGCGGAGGCGGTGGGGATCATCACCAAGCTGTTCGGCGAGCCGCCGCGCGGCTGGTACACCGGCCGCGACTCACCGCGGACCCGCGACCTGGTGGTCGAGCACGGCGGTTTCACCTACGACTCCGACTCCTACGCCGACGACCTGCCGTACTGGGTGCGGGTGCGCGACCGGGACCACCTGGTGCTGCCGTACACGCTGGAATCCAACGACATGCGCTTCGCCTCTCCCGCCGGCTTCGCCAACGGCGACGAATTCTTCACCTACCTGAAGGACGCCTTCGACGTGCTGTACGCCGAGGGTGCGGCAGGCGCCCCGAAGATGCTGTCGATCGGCCTGCACTGCCGCATCGTCGGGAAACCGGCCCGCGCGGCGGCCCTGCACCGCTTCCTGGACTACGTGCAGGGCCACGAGCAGGTCTGGTTCGCCCGCCGCATCGATATCGCCGAACACTGGCAGCGGGTCCATCCGCCGCGCTGAGTTCGGGCGAGTCGCGTTCCGGCCGGATGCCGCCCGGCGCCCGCCGTCGGCCATCACCGGGCGGCGGAGCGCGGGATCATGCTCGGCGGAACACCCTCTCGTGCCGCACCGCGGCACACGGCCGAACCGGCCTGCCGCGTCACTCGCCCCGGCGCTCGGCTCGCTCCAGATCGACTGCGCGGCGCATGATTTCGCGGGCACGGCTGCGGTCGCCGGCGTAGTCGTAGGCGCGGGCGACCCGGTAGTTGGTGCGCCAGTTGTCCGGGTCGGCCTCCCACTCCTGTTTGACGCGCTCGAACAGGGCGTCGGCGGTGTGCTTGACGATGCGGCCGGAGGGGCGGCGGGACAGTTCGGAGGTGTCCAACTCCAGGCCCTCGTCGTGCATGCGGCGGGCCAGGTGCTGGTGGGCCAGGGCGGCGCGGACGCTGGTCACGACCACCCAGACGCCGATGATCGGCAGGATCAGCACGCCGATGCCGATGCCGATCGCGGCGGGCTTACCGGTGCCGAGCAGGTCGAACGCGATCCGGCCGAGCACTATGAAGTAGAACGCCAGCGCCACCACGAGGAAGGCGATCAAGGCGACGACCCGGCTCACCCGGCCGCCGGTACCTTCCTGGTCGGAGGCGGTCATCGGGCGACCTCGATTGCCGGATACACGGTCGGCCGCTTATCGATGCGAACCCGCGGAATCCGGATACCTGCCGCCGGGGAGCCCGCGGGTCGGGCCGTGGCGAGGCCGAGGTGGCGGGTCGGCGTCGAGGCGAGGTGGCCGCTCACAGGCCCAGCAGGGGGTCGATGCCGACGGTGAGGCCGGGGCGGCCCGCGATCTGGCGGACGCCGAGCAGCACGCCCGGGACGAAGGAGGTGCGGTCGATCGAATCGTGGCGGATGGTGAGGGTTTCGCCCTGGGTGCCGAACAGCACCTCCTGGTGGGCGACCAGGCCGGCCAGGCGCACCGAGTGCACGCGCACCCCGTCGACGTCGCCGCCGCGGGCGCCGTCGAGAGCGGTGGTGGTGGCGTCGGGGCTGCGGCCGACCCCGGCGGCCTCGCGGGCGGCGGCGATCAGGTTCGCGGTGCGGTACGCGGTACCGGAGGGTGCGTCGGCCTTGTTCGGGTGGTGCAGTTCGATGATCTCGACCGAATCGAACCAGCGCGCGGCCTGCTCGGCGAACTTCATGGTCAGCACGGCGCCGATCGCGAAGTTGGGGGCGATCAGCACGCCGACCCCGGGGTGGTCGGCCAGCCGGGCACGCAACTCGGCCAGCCGCGTCTCGTCGAAGCCGGTGGTGCCGACGACGGCGTGGATGCCGTGGTCGATGAGCCACTTCAGGTTCGGCATCACCACATCGGGGTGGGTGAAGTCGACGACGACCTGGGTGCCGGCCGCGGTGAACGTCTCCAGCGCATCGTCCTTGTCGACCCGCGCCACCAGTTCCAGATCGGCGGCCGCCTCGACAGCCGCGCAGATCGCCTGCCCGACCTTGCCCTGCGCGCCGAGCACACCCACCCGGATCCGGTTCGTGGTCACCTGCCAACTCCTCACATGCCTGCGGATCGATGTTCGTTCCGTTCCAGAGCCTATCGGTCCGGACATCCGCGACCGGCACACCGGTCAGGTGATGCTGGGCGCACCGGACCACCGGCCACAGCGGAGCCGGCCGCTGCGTCGGCCCAGCCGGTCGCCACCGGGCTTCCGGCAAGTCACGGGCGCCTCCCGCGCCACCCGGCCGCACCGCGAATCCGGTACGAGCCTGCTTCCGGGCACGCGGTGCGACGACCGTGCTCCAGCGGGTGCGATCAGTCGAACAGGATCACCTGACGCAGCCCGTGGCCCGCGGCGAGTTCGTCCATCGCGTGGTTGACCTCGTCCAGGCCGATGTGGGACGAGATCAGGCGTTCGACCGGCAGCCGGCCCTCCCGCCACATGCGCACGTATTCGGGGATGTCGCGCGACGGCACCGCCGAACCGAGGTAGCTGCCGACGATCGAGCGCCCCTGGGCGACCAGGCCCAACGGTGAAATACTTGCTCGCGCTTCGGGATTCGGCAGGCCGACGGTCACGGTGACGCCGCCGGGGGCGGTCGCGGCCACGGCGGTCTCGAAGGCGCGGACATTGCCCGCGGCCTCCACCACCACCTCCGCCTGGACATGCTGTTCGGCCAGTTCGGCCGGGGTGTACACGCGGGTCGCACCGAGTTCGGTGGCCAGGGCCAGCTTCTCCGGCAGCGTGTCGACCGCGATGACCTCGTTGCCGGACTCCTTGTGCAGCGAGGCCGCCACCAGCACCGCCGCCATGCCGACGCCGCCGAGGCCGACCACCATGATCCGATCGCCGGGGCCGGGTTTCGCGGAGTTCAGCAGGGCGCCGCCGCCGGTGAGTACCGCGCAGCCCAGCACCGCCGCGATCTCCGGCGGGACATCGTCGTCGACGGGGACCACCGACCGGCGGTCGACGACCGCATGGGTGGCGAAACCGGAGACGCCGAGGTGATGGTTGACCGGCTCACCATCGCGCAGCAACCGGCGGCCGCCCGCGAGCAGTTCCCCGGCGTTGTTCGACATGCTGCCCGGTACGCACGGGGTGCGGCCGCCGGAGGCGCAGCCCTCGCACGTCCCGCAGCGCGGCAGGAAGGTCATCACCACCCGCTGCCCGACCGCGAGGTCGCCCTCACCACCGACCCGCTCGATCCGCCCGGCCGCCTCGTGCCCGAGCAGCATCGGCAGCGGCCGCACCCGGTTGCCGTCGACCACCGAGAGGTCCGAATGGCACAGACCGGCCGCCTCGATCCGCACCAGCAGTTCGCCGGGGCCGGGGTCGGCGAGGTCGAGTTCCGAGACGACGATCGGCTTCGAGTCCGCGTACGGCGTGGACGCCCCGATCTGTTCCAGTACGGCTCCGCGAATCCTCATGGACCCGACGCTACCGCCGACCTACGACAGCCCACCAGAGCGGGCTCACCGCCCGCGGGCGGGCGCACCCACCGAGGACGAACGGCCGCATCGCATGCCTCCGAAACCTGGCGAGCCGGGCGTGGCACCGCGCAGCGAGCGGTCGCAGCTGTGCCCGGCCCGCCCCTGAGCCGACGACGCCGAGCCGGGACACCAGCGCGGGACCGGTGCAGCGCAAGAACAGGCCGGTCGGCGGGGACAACGTGCCATCGGACCGGATCGGCCACACCGGGACCCGATGATCGACGCGCAGCCGGCCGGTTGGGTCGCGTCCGATCGGCACAGCAGGTGGGGGCCGATCGGCGCGGCGGGATAATGCGAGCGACTCGATCACTCCGACGGGCCGACCGCTTTCGAGGACTGGGACCGGACTATGAACAGCAGCATCGCTCCGACTCGTGGTTTCCACGACGTGATCACCGGTTCCTTCGGCCGGCTCGCCCGGGTCTACGACACCGCCGTCGTGCAGCAGGTGTTCTACCGGCCCCCGCAGGACGAGGCGATCGCCGAGCTGCGCCGCAACCGGTCCCGCCGGATCGCCGACATCGCCTGCGGCACCGGCATTCTCGCCGACCGGATCCAGCGGGAGTTGCAGCCGGATCAGGTGTTCGGGGTGGATGCGTCCCCGGGCATGCTGGAGCAGGCCCGCGCCCGGACGCCGCTGGTCACCTGGTTGCAGTCGACGGCGGAGCAGCTGCCCTTCGACGACGGTGCGCTCGACGCGATCGTCACGACCACCGCGTTCCACTTCTTCGACCAGCCGGCCGCCGTGGCCGAATTCGCCCGGGTGCTCGGCGTCGGCGGCCTGGTGGTGATCGCCACCGCGCACCCCACCGGCGTGGTGGCGCGGGGGCTGCGGCAGTTCACCCGCAGCACCCTGGCCCCGGCCCACGCGCCGGCGCCGGGTGAGACTCGGGAACTGTTGCGGGACAGGGGTTTCGATGTGCTCGATCAGCGTAAGGTGCACCGGCCGCTGCCGGACCGGTTGATCCCGGACGTGATCACGGTGGGCCGCAAGCGCTGACGCGGGTCAGACCGGGGTGGCGCCGGGCGGGATGGGCGGCCACAGTGCGGGGGCGATGTGGTCCGGCTTGCGGGACGGGTCCTCGTCCCAGTCGGTGAGCACCCCGACCCAGGACTTCGGTTTGTCGAAATCGACCACGCGCGCACCGAATTTCGTGCCACGGAAGGAGATCTCGCCGAAGAAGTCACCGCGGGTGAAGTACGCGGCCGCGCCTGCCAGCGCCGCGTCGGCGAAGGAGACCGTGCCGTGGTATTCGACCCGGCCGAAGTCGATCTCGGCGGTGCCGGGCCGCCGCCACCGGGACCGCACCCCGAGCCGGGCCTCGGCGAAGGTGGTGCGGTCGGCGTAGAACTGCACCCCCGCGAAGGAGATCCGCTCACCGCCGAATTCGGTCTTGTCGAAGAGGGTTTCGTCGCCGCCGAAGGTGGCGCCGGTGAAATCGGTGTGACCGGACAGGAACCGGACGTCGGTGAAGGTGGTGTGCGGGCCGAGGAAACCCGCGTTCGGGAAGGACAGCCGCTCACCGCGGAACACCGCCTGCTGGAACGACACCGGCGACCCGAACCGCACCCCGCTGAACACCACTCCGCTGCCGCGCTGCTCGCCGCGACGCGGTTCGCGCGGCGCGAACTCGGCCGCGCGGAACAGCGTGAGCGCACCCCGGAACTCGGCGTTGCGGAAGTTGACGTAGCGGCCGGTGAAGCGCGCGGACTCGAACGTGGTGGCCCGGAGGCCGGTGAACACCGTCCGCGCGAAATACGTTCGCTCCCCGTCGAACACCGCGTACCGGAAGTCCGGGTCCTCCAGCACCGCGTCGGCGAAGTCGAAATCCCGCTCCGACCAGGACACCTCGGCCGCGGGCCGGAGGTGGGCGGAGATCACGTCGACGATGGCCCGGCGCACCTCCCGATCGTTCGCGCGCAGTTGATATTTCAGCTCGGTCGTGGTGCCCTCGGCGGCGCTGGTCTCGGTGCGGGCCGCCAGATGGCTGGCACCCGACTCCGGTTCGTAGGGCAGGCGCAGATATCCGCACAGTACGTCGATGCACTGCTGTCGCCGTCCGGGCGTGGCGAATTCGTCCGCGACCCCGGCCATCGCGTACACCCCGGCCATCCGCACCGCCGCGTCGGGGTCGCCGAGTTGCCGTGCGGCCGCGCCGAACAACTCCGCGAACCGGCCGCGCTCGGCATCGCGCTGCCGCCGGTAGGCCACCACCAATCCGACCACGCCGCCGACCCCGACGGTCACCGAGAACGCGAATCTGGTCAGATCCGCCTTGCTGGGCGGTTCCGCGGCCACCCCGAGAACCTGGCGCAACAGCCACCACGCCGCCGCCGTCACCCCCACCCCGAGGACCACGGCGACCACGATCGCCACCAACAGCGACGATCGCCGCAGTCGCCGGCTCATCCGGTCCCCGAGTCTCCCGCGTTGCCACATTGCCGCATCGTAACCACGAAACCCGCCCCGCCGCAGCATGATCGGGCGATAGCCGGAGCGCATGCGGCGGCCGCCGCGGTCGGAAGCCGCGACGGCCGCCGGGTGCGGGTCAGACCGCCGCGCGGTTGCCCCGGACGCCGATTCCGGCCGCCACCAGGCAGGCCGCGGCGACCACCACGACGAACCACGGGAAGATGTGGCTCATCCCCCAGGTGCTCGCCGCCCAGCCGGCCAGCACCGTCGGCAGCGCCATCGCGGTGTAGGCGAGCAGGTAGTAGGCGGACATGGTCTCGCCACGCTTGGTGGGCGGCACGACATTCGACAGGTGCCGCAGCGAGCCACCGAAGCCGAGGCCGAAGGTGCTGCCGAGCACGACCCCGGCCAGCAGGACCACCAGCCAGTTGTGCGTGTCCAGCGCCGGAATGGTCAGCACCAGCGCGATGGCCATACCGGTGTCACCGATGATCGCGGCCCGGCGCGCGGGCACCCCGGCGGCGACCAGTTGCACCAGCGCCCCGGCGGTCGCGGTCGCGGCCACCACCGCCCCGCCGAACACCAGGTTGTGCACGCCGGTCTGCTGCGCCGCCAGCGTCGGGTACAGCGACAGCAGCACGCCGAGCACCGACCAGGACGCCATCACACCGAGGGCGGAGAACCAGAAGTCACCGCGGATCTCCTGCGGCACAGCCGGTTTCGAGATCCGAACCGGTCCGGCCGACCGGGCGGTGTGAGTCTCCTCCATCGCCACCACCCCGATGCCGACCAGCAGGCACAGGATCGTGATGGTCACATACGGTGTGCGCAGCGGGTACGGCACGTACTGCGCCAGCAACGCCGAGCCGAGAATGGCCACCGCCATGCCGACGTTGAACACCACCCCGGACAGCTGCCCGGTCCGGGCGCCACGCTGCGGCCGCAGGTCCAGCAGGGCCGCCGCACCGGCGACCACGGTCGAGCCGACGGCCAGGCCGTGCAGCGCCCGCGCCACCAGCAGCATCGCCACATCGTCGGCGAACAGGAACACCACCAGCCCGACCACCATGGTGACGAAGGCCGCCAGCAGCACCGGCTTGCGGCCGACCACATCCGAGATGCGCCCGGACACCAGCACCGCCGCCAGCGCGGCGACGGCGTACACCGCGAACACGACCGTCGTGGTGAGCGGCGAGAAATGCCATTGTTTCTGGTAGAGGCCGTACAGCGGCGCGGGAACGCCCGACACGCCCAGGGCGACGCCGGTCGCGGCGAGGATCAGCGCGTACGCCCAGCTCTGTGTGCTGCGCTCGGCGGCGGGCGCGGCGGTGACGGTTGCCGTCATCGTTTCATCTCCATCGAGGTGGCCGGGGTGGTTCGATTACCATCGAACCCAACACCACCCATCCTGGTTTGATTCCCATCAAACCGCAGCACACTGTGACGGTGATCATGACGGACACGAAGGCGGTCGTGGAGGCCCATCCGGTCGGCCCGGTGCAGACGGTCCTGGCGGCCTTGCAGGATCCGGTGCGCCTCGAGATGGTGCGCCGACTGGCGAATGCGGGCACAGCCCTGCAATGCGGCCTGCTCTACGACACGATCAACAAGTCGACCGCCACCCACCACCTCAAGACGCTGCGCGAGGCGGGGGTCACCGAGCGGATCACCGAGAACGGCCAGACCTACGCCCGGCTGCGCGCCGACGAGGTCGGCGCCGCCCTGCCCGGACTGCTCGAGGCGGTCGTGAGCGCGGCCAACCACGCGCAGGCCGCGAGCGCGGACACCCGCGACTGACCCGCCGGCATCCCGGCGCCGCAACCGTTCTCGGCGGCGCCGGGATGCCGGATCAGTCCACCAGCCGCCGGACCGGGGCCGGCAGGTCCCGGTTGCGGCGGTACGGCCCGGCGACGGCGACCCCGACGGGCCGGGCCAGCAACAGTCTCGCTACCGCCGACACCTCGTCGGTGGTGACCTTGTCGATCCGGGTCAGTGTCTCCGAGACGCTGCGGTGGTTGCCGTAGGACAGTTCGCTGCGGCCGATCCGGTTCATCCGGGAGCCGGAATCCTCCAGCCCCAGCACCAGACCGCCGCGCAGCGACCCCTTCGCCCGCGCGCACTCGGCATCCGTGATGCCGTCGGCGGCAACCTCTTCCAGCACCTCACGCGCCAAATTCGCGACCTGGCCCAGGTTTTCCGGCTGGCAGCCGATGTACACCGAGAAGGCGCCCGTGTCGGCGAAGGTGTCGAGGCTCGAGTACACCGAGTACGCGAGCCCGCGTTCCTCCCGGATCCGTTGGAACAGACGAGAACTCAGGCCACCGCCGAGCACCGTGTTGAGGACCGACAGCGGCCAGCGCCGGGAACCCTCGTGCCGGCCGAAGGCCCGCACGCCGAACACCAGATGCGCCTGTTCGCTGTCGCGGTAGAGCCGATGCAACTGCGGCTGCGCGCGCGTGCGGAAGCTGCCCTCACGCCGCGGCGCGGGCTCCCGGGCCGAATCCAGCTTCGCGGCGAAGGCCCGGTACACCAGTTCCACGGTGTGCTCGTGGTCGATGTTGCCGGCCACCGCCACCACCATCCGGTCCGGGGTGTAGCGCCGCTGATGGAAGCTGCGCAACTGCCCGGCGGTCATCGACTCGATCGACTCGATGGTGCCGATCACCGGCCGCCCCACCGGATGGTCGCCGAACAGCGCCGTCAGGAACGCGTCACCGACCATGTCCTCCGGGTCGTCGTCGCGCATCGAGATCTCCTCGAGCACGACCTGCCGCTCCACGTTCACGTCCTCGGCCCGGCACAACCCGTTCAGGACCACATCGGAGACCATGTCCACCGCGAGCGGCAGATCCTCGTCCAGCACGTGGGCGTAGAAACAGGTCTGCTCCTTGGCGGTGAACGCGTTCAGCTCACCGCCGACGGCGTCCACCGCCTGCGCGATGTCCAGCGCCGACCGGGTGGGTGTGGCCTTGAACAGCAGATGCTCGAGGAAATGCGCGGCGCCGGCGACGGTCGGACCCTCGTCACGCGAGCCGACCCCGACCCACACCCCGATCGAGGCCGACCGCACCCCGGGAACATGTTCGGTGACGATCCGCAGGCCGCCGGGGAGCACGGTCCGGCGGACGCCGCCGTCCACGGTCACGGTGTCGGTCACATCGAGTCCGAGCGACGAACCCCCCTGCCCGGCGCCGAGCAGGGGGGAACGGGACTTCTTCTTCGTCACACCGAAATTGTTACTCGGCACCGGCCTCGGCCGCGACTGTGTTGTCGGAAGCGGCGGCGACGGAGGCATCCGCGGTGTCTTCTTCTTCCACCGGCACCAGGGAGATCTTGCCCCGGTTGTCGATGTCGGCAATCTCCACGCGAATCTTGTCGCCGACGTTGACCACGTCCTCGACCTTCGCGACCCGCTTGCCGTTGCCCAGCTTGGAGATGTGCACCAGACCGTCGCGGCCCGGCAGCAGCGAGACGAACGCGCCGAAGGCGGTGGTCTTGACGACCGTGCCCAGGAAACGCTCGCCGACCTTCGGCAGCTGCGGGTTGGCGATGGCGTTGATCGCGTCGATCGCGGCCTGCGCCGACGGGCCGTCGGTCGCGCCGACGAACACGGTGCCGTCGTCCTCGATGGAGATGTTGGCGCCGGTGTCCTCGGTGATCTGGTTGATCACCTTGCCCTTCGGTCCGATCACCTCGCCGATCTTGTCGACCGGGATCTTGATCGCGGTGACGCGCGGGGCGTAGGGGCTCATCTCGTCCGGGGTGGCGATGGCCTCGGCCATCACGTCCAGGATGGTCAGGCGCGCGTCGCGGGCCTGGTTCAGCGCGCCGGCCAGCACCTTGGAGGGGATGCCGTCGAGCTTGGTGTCCAGCTGCAACGCGGTCACGAACTCGGGGGTGCCCGCGACCTTGAAGTCCATGTCGCCGAAGGCGTCCTCGGCGCCGAGGATGTCGGTCAGCGCGACGTAGCGGACCTCGTCCTCACCGGACTCGTTCTTCACCGCGTCGGACACCAGGCCCATCGCGATGCCCGCGACCGGCGCCTTCAGCGGCACGCCGGCGTTCAGCAGCGACAGCGTGGAGGCGCACACCGAACCCATCGAGGTGGAACCGTTGGAGCTCAGCGCCTCCGACACCTGCCGGATCGCGTAGGGGAACTCCTCCTGCGGGGGCAGCACCGGCACCAGGGCCCGCTCGGCGAGCGCGCCGTGGCCGATCTCGCGCCGCTTCGGCGAGCCGACACGGCCGGTCTCACCGGTGGAGAAGGGCGGGAAGTTGTAGTGGTGCATGTAGCGCTTGGACTTCTCCGGGCCGAGCGAGTCGACCTGCTGCGCCATCTTCACCATGTCGAGGGTGGTGACACCCATGATCTGGGTCTCGCCGCGCTCGAACAGCGCCGAGCCGTGCGCCCGCGGCACCACGGCGACCTCGGCGGACAGCGCGCGGATGTCGGCCAGCCCGCGGCCGTCGATGCGGAAGCCGTCGGCCAGGATGCGCTGCCGCACCAGCTTCTTGGTGACCGAGCGGAACGCCGCGCCGATCTCCTTCTCGCGACCCTCGAAATCCGAAGCGAGCGTGGACAACACGTCGAGCTTGATCTCGTCGATCCGCTCCTCGCGCTCCTGCTTGCCGGCGATGGACAGCGCCTGGCCCAGCGGGGTCTTGGCGGTGTTCTCGACCACCTGGTAGACGTCCGGCCCGTAGGGCGGGAACAGCGGGAACTCCTCGGTGGGCTTCGAGGCCAGCGCCGCGAGGTCCTGCTGCGCCCGGCACAGCCGCGCGATGAACGGCTTCGCCGCCTCCAGGCCCTCGGCCACCACGGCCTCCGTCGGCGCCTGCGCGCCGCCGTCGATCAGCGCGATCACGTGCTCGGTGGCCTCGGCCTCGACCATCATGATGGCCACATCGCCGGACTCCACCACGCGACCGGCGACGACCATGTCGAACACGGCCTCCGACAGTTGCTCGACGGTCGGGAAGGCCACCCACTGGGTGCCGATCAGCGCCACGCGCACACCGCCGACCGGGCCGGAGAACGGCAGGCCCGCGATCTGGGTGGACGCCGAGGCCGCGTTGATGGCGACCACGTCGTACAGATCCTTCGGGTCCAGGCTCAGCACCGTCACCACGACCTGGATCTCGTTGCGCAGGCCGTCGACGAACGACGGGCGCAGCGGGCGGTCGATCAGACGGCAGGTCAGGATCGCGTCGGTGGAGGGCCGGCCCTCACGACGGAAGAACGAGCCGGGGATGCGGCCCGCGGCGTACATCCGCTCCTCGACGTCGACCGTCAGCGGGAAGAAGTCGAACTGGTCCTTCGGGGACTTGCCGGCCGTGGTGGCCGACAGCAGCATGGTCTCGTCGTCCAGGTAGGCGACGACGGCGCCGGCGGCCTGCTTGGCCAGCCGCCCGGTCTCGAACCGCACCGTACGGGTGCCGTAGCTGCCGTTGTCGATCAGAGCGACCGACTCGAACACGCCCGGCTCGACCTCGATGGCGGAACTGGTCACGGTTTCTGTCATTTTTCTTGTCTCAACCTCTCGTCTGCACCGGATCCAGCGCCACAACGCAGGCGCGATCCGGTGACCGTCTGCCGTACCCGGTGCGGACGCGCGGCGGCGAAAATCCAACCTCTTGTGTGCCACGCGCGTACACCCGGCCGGTCCCCCTTGGAACCGGCGACGCGGAGGCGGTCATCGATCGAAGCCCTCCGGCGGAATCACCCTGCCGAAAAGCCACTACCGAAGACCGACGCCACGCGATCGAGTGTGTACAGCTGTCTCTTGTCTACCTCGTCACAGGTGAGCAGGTGCCCATATACGACTGGCCGACGAGGAGATTGTATGCCTCCTCGTCGGCTGCCTTGCGAACTGTCGGGAACAGATCGTGTCGCTCGAGCTCAGCGACGAAGCCCGAGCCGCTCGATCAGCGAACGGTAACGCTCGATGTCCTTCTCCTGCAGGTACTTCGAGAGCCGCTTGCGACGACCGATCAGCGCCATCAGACCGTGGCGGGTGTGGTGGTCGTGCTTGTGCTTCTTGAGGTGCTCGGTGATGTCGGCGATCCGCTTGGACAGCATCGCGATCTGCGCCTCCGGCGAACCGGTGTCCTTCTCGTGCACACCGTACTCGGTGAGGATCGCCTTCTTCTGCTCGGTGGTCAGCGCCACGTGTTCACTCCTGTGTTCCAGTCCGCGCTCGAGGTTCCGGGACAGGGCCCGGCCGGGCGCCACCGCGGACCGCAGCAAACCCGACGGACCACCTTACCGGACCACCACCAGGCGGCCGAATCGCGGTGCACCGGGACCGCCGGACCGGCGCTGCCGGGAAGTTCCGCCGTTACCTCACGGGTAATCGTCTTCCGTCGCCGATGCTGCGAATGTGGTTCCGGTAAGCCACTTTCCACAACGACGAGAGAGGACGACCACCGTGCCGTACTTCGAGACCACCGACGGAACCCGCCTGGCGTACGAGGACTACGGGACCGGGGAACCGATCGTGTTCCTGTCCAGCTGGGTGCTGAACGCGGACATGTGGGAGTACCAGGTGCCGTACTTCCTGGACCACGGCTACCGCTGCGTGCTGCCGGACCGCCGCGGGCACGGCCGCTCCGACCGGCCCGGCACCGGCTACGACGCCGACACCCGCGCCGACGACGTGGCTGCGCTGCTCGAGCACCTCGACCTGCGCGGCGTCACTCTGGTGGCGCATTCGGCCGGTGGCGGCGAGGCCGCCCGCTACCTGAGCCGGCACGGCGAGGACCGGGTGGCGCGGGTGGCCTTCCTGTCGGCCACGCTGCCGTTCCTGAAGCTCACCGAGGACAATCCGGAAGGGCTCCCGGCCGAACTGAGCGAGGCGTCGGTGGCGCAGTGGCGGCGGGACCGGCCCAAGTGGTTCGCCGACCGGGCCCAGGGCTACTTCGCCACCCACCTCGGCAACGATGTGTCACCGGCGTTGGTGGACAACGAGATTCGCCGCTGCCTGTCCGCCTCGCCGGTCGCCACGATCGCGGTGTGGCGGGCCACCTTCGACACCGATTTCCGGCCCGATCTGGCCGGGATCACCATCCCCGTACTGATCGTGCACGGCGCGGCCGATCAGTCCGCGGTGATCACGATGACCGGCCACCGGACCGCGAAGCTGGTCCCGCACGCCACCTACCGGGAATATCCGACCGCCGGGCACGGCCTGTACGTCACGCATGCCGACCAGCTCAACGCCGATCTGCTGGAATTCGCCGAGTCGCGGCAGTAAGCGCCACTCGCACCGGTGATCCCGAGCGGCTCAGTGCCCCTGCGCCACGAGCACCTCGCGGGTGCGCACCACGTCGCGGTCGATCTCGGCGACCAGCGCCTCGATCGACTCGAACTTGTGCATCCCGCGCAGGTGCTCGACGAAGTCCACCGCCACGTGCTGGCCGTACAGGTCCAGATCCACGTCCAGCACGAACGCCTCGACCGTGCGGGTCCGCCCGGAGAAGGTGGGGTTGGTGCCGACCGACACCGCCGCCATCCGCCGCTCACCGGAGAGCATGATCCCGCCGCGGGCGGGGGTCAGCACGGTGAACCAGGCCGCGTACACCCCGTCGGCGGGGATCGCGGCATGGTTCGGCGGCGCCACGTTCGCGGTGGGGAAACCCAGCTGGCGGCCGCGGCCGTCGCCGTGCACCACGACGCCCTCGACCCGGTGCGGGCGGCCCAGCGCCTCCGCGGCGGCGGACATGTCACCGGCGTCCACGCAGGCCCGGATGTAGGTGGAGGAGAAGGTCACGGCGTGCTCGCCGATCAGATGCACCCCGTCCACCTCGAAGCCGAAGCGGGTGCCCAGCTCGCGCATGGTCTCGACGGTGCCGGCGGCCCGGCGGCCGAAGGTGAAGTTGTCCCCCACCACCACCTCGACCACGTGCAGCTTCTCCACCAGCAGGTCGTGCGCGTACTCGGCGGGGTTGAGCTTCATGAACTCCTGGGTGAACGGCATCACCACGAACACGTCGACGCCGAGTTCCTCGACCAGCTCGGCGCGCCGGGTCAGCGTGGTCAGCTGAGCGGGGTGCGAGCCGGGGCGGATGACCTCCATGGGGTGCGGGTCGAAGGTCATCAGCACCGAGGGCACGCCTCGCACCGCCGCGGATTTCACGGCGCGACTGATCAACTGGGCATGACCGCGGTGGACGCCGTCGAAAACTCCGATCGTGAGTACACACCGGCCCCAATCGGCCGGTACGTCGTCGAGGCTTCGCCATCTCTGCACACACCGCAGCCTACGCAACCGCCTCGGCCCGCGCCGAAGTGGGAAACCGACGCAGGTTTGCCTAAGGTTGAATCGTGCCCGGAAAACGAGACATCGCCACGCGCCGCGAGCTGGCCGACAGCGCCGTCCCCTCCGAATTCGCGGGCACCGGCGGGATCGCTCCGGTACTCTCCTCGGTCGCACAGGACTACCTGAAGGTGATCTGGACCGTCCAGGAGTGGTCGCAGGAGAAGGTCTCCACCAAACTGCTGGCCGAACGGATCGGCGTCTCGGCTTCCACGGTGTCCGAGGCGGTCCGCAAACTCGCCGATCAGGGACTCGTCGAACACGCTCGCTACGGGGCGATCACACTCACCGAGAACGGCCGCCGCGCCGCCATCGCCATGGTCCGCCGGCACCGGCTCATCGAGACCTTCCTGATGAACGAGCTGGGCTACAGCTGGGACGAGGTACACGACGAGGCCGAGGTGCTGGAACACGCGGTATCGGAGACCCTGGTCGACCGCATCGCCGCCAAACTCGGCCACCCCGCCCGCGATCCGCACGGCGACCCGATCCCTTCGGTCGACGGCGCGGTCCCCACCCCACCGGCCCGGCAGCTCAGCCGATTCCAGGCCGGCGAGACCGGCCGGGTGGCCCGCATCTCCGATTCCGACCCGGCGATGCTGCGCTACTTCGACACCGTCGGCATCGCCCTCGACACACCCATCACCGTGGTGGAACGCCGGGACTTCGCGGGCACCATCGCCATTCGCATCGAGGACCGGCCGCTGGACCTGGGCAGCCCCGCCGCCGAAGCCATCTGGCTGACCCACTGAGCCGATCCGGCCGCACACCACCGCGAGATCCGCTCTGCGGACAGTGCCGTTCGGGTCGAGCACACCGCCACGAGTCGACCTGCCGCCCGGATCGCGCCCGTACCCGGGACGCGATCGACCCGCGGCGGCCGGAACAGTTTCAGTCCAGCAGGCCGCGGGGCCGCACGACCAGCACCGGTGCCGCGCGCTCACCATTCTCCTCCAGCAGCGCGATGGCCCGGCCGTCGGCGGTGAGCGCCGCGTACACTCCGTCGATTCCGATCGGGTCCAGCCAGCGGCCGTCGCGCAGCGAGTGCGCCTCGGCGTCGGTGATCGCGCGATGCGGGAAGGCCAGGCGCGCGGCCGCGTCCATGTCGAGGTTCAGCGTCGGATCGTCGGCCAGTTGCGCGAGGGTGCGGGCGTGTTCCAGCGTGAACGGGCCGACCCGGGTGCGGCGCAGGGCCGTGAGATGTCCTCCGACACCGAGCTTTTCGCCGAGATCGCGGGCCAGGGCCCGGATGTAGGTGCCGGAGGTGCAGTCGACCGTCACGTCCAGATCGACGAATCGTGTTGCACCGCTGTCGACATCGCGCCGAGCCAGAATATCGAAGCGGGACACCGTGACCGGGCGGGCCGCCAGCCGCACCTCCTCACCCGCGCGAGCGCGGGCATAGGCGCGCTCGCCGTTCACCTTGATCGCGCTGACCGTGGCGGGCACCTGCAGGATGTCACCGGTCAATGCGGTCACACCGGAAGCGATCTCGGCATCGGTGAGGTGCCCGGCGGGGGTGGTGTGCAGCACCTCGCCCTCGGCGTCGTCGGTGACGGTGGCGCTGCCGAGCCGGATGGTCGCGGTGTACGCCTTGGTGGTGAGCGTCAGCAGGCCCAGCATCTTGGTCGCGCGCTCGACCCCGAGCACCAGCACCCCGGTCGCCATCGGGTCCAATGTCCCGGCGTGGCCGATCTTGCGGGTGCGCAACACCTTCCGGGCCCGGGACACGACATCGTGGCTGGTCATGCCGCCGTCCTTGTCGACGATCAGCAGACCGCCGAGCGCGTCGACCAGTGCGGTGCGGGCCGCCTCGGCCATCAGCCCACCTCGATGGCGGTCAGGATCAGCCCCTCGGTGATCGCCCAGCGGCCGTCGAACGAGGTCAGCGGGGCGCCGCCGTCGACGACCTGGCCCGGGATCAGCAGTTCGCTGTGGAAGGTGCCGGTGTCGCCGGACGCGCCGACGGTGAAGGTGATGTGCGCGTCCTCGAAACCCAGCCAGCGCAACGTCAACGGGAACCACGCCTTGTAGGTGGCCTCCTTGGCGCAGAACAGCAATCGGTCCAGATGCAGGCCGAGGTCCGGGATCGCGCCGCGCAGCCAGTCGCGCTCGGGGGGCAGGCTCACCGAATCCAGCACCCCGTCCGGCAGAGCGCCGTGCGGCTCGGCGTCGATGCCGATCGACCGCCAGCGCAGCCGATGCGCCAGCGCCGCGGCCCGATACCCGTCGGTGTGGGTGAGACTGCCGACGATCCCCTGCGGGAACAGCGGCATACCGCGCTCCCCCTTGCCGATCGCCACCTGCGGCTCGCCCAGCTGCGCGAGCGCCTGCCGAGCGCAGTACCTGGCGCCGATGAAATCGCGGCGGCGCTTCTCGACCGCCTTCGCGATCAGATGTTCCTCCCCCGGAAACGGCGGCAATCCGTCCGGATAGTCCAGCAACTCGGCGGAGGCCACTCCGGCCGGCAGAATCTGCCCGATCAACCGCGCCGACCCCACCGAACTCGCCCGCTCCTCGATGACCGCCTCCTGACTCGAACCGTCCGTACCGATCGAAAGCCTACCGAGCCGGGCGGCGAGGCCCTCGCCGTGATCGCCCGGCCGCAGGCTCAGTCCAGCCCGCGACGGCGCTGGGCCATCTCCCGCATCTTCACCGCGGCGGCCCACATCTCGGGGGTGAGCTTGAAGTGGCCGCCCCACTCGTTGAGGTCGTCCGGACCGTACTGCGGGGTGGGCAGGATCTGCCGCAACAGCTTGTCCGGCAGGCCGCGGCGCTGCCACTCGCGCGGATAGCCGAGCGACACCTCCTCGAACCGCACCCCGTCGTACCAGGTGGTGCGCGGGATGTGCAGATGCCCGTACACCGCGCAGGCCACGTTGTAGCGGGTGTGCCAGTCGGCGGTCAGATCGGTGCCGCACCACAGCGCGAATTCCGGGTAGAACAGGGTGCGGGTGGGTTCCCGCAGCAGCGGGAAGTGGTTGATCAGCACCAGCGGGGTGTCCGGTGCGAGCGCGTCCAGTCGCCGCCGGGTGTACTGCACGCGGGCGTGGCACCAGGCGTCGCGGGTCAGATACGGCTGCGGCGACAGCAGGAATTCGTCGGTGGCGACCACATTGCGTTCCCGCGCCAGCGCCAGCGCCTCGGCGTTGGTCGTGGTGCCCTCGGGCCGCCAGGAATAGTCGTAGAGCAGGAACAACGGCGCCAGCGTGACCGGCCGGCCGAATTCCTCGGCGCCGCCGCCGATCCACTCGGGGAACGGATCCTCCGGGGTGAGCACGTCCAGATCCCGGCACATCGAGACCAGGTAGTCGTAGCGAGGCGCACCGTGCATCTGGACCGGATCCTTGGCGGTGGTCCACAGTTCGTGATTGCCCGGCACCCAGATCACCTTCGCGAACCGGCCGCGCAGGGTGTGCAGCGCCCAGCGGATGTCGTCGGTCTTCTCCCCGACATCGCCCGCGACGATCAGCCAGTCCTCCGGCGACTCCGCGTGGATCCCCTCGACGACCGGCTTGTTGCCCTGGTGACCGACATGAATGTCGCTCACGGCCCACAACTTCGGAGTCACCCGGTGCCACCTCTCTCCTCGCTGCCACGGTCCCGTTCGGCAACCACGACGCCCGACTCAAGATTCCCACGACGGCCGGAAACCCCACCAACCGCCCGCCTCACGCGGGCCGGGGCACCTCCGCGCCGACCCGGGTCCAGCGGCCCGACAGCGCCCGCACCGAGACCGCGACCAGCCGCAGCACCATGAACGCCGACAATCCGGACCAGATCCCGGCGATCCCCCACCGGCACGCCAGCGCCAGCCAGATCACCGGCAGGAAGCCCACGAGCGCGCCGGCCATGGTGGCGTTGCGCAGATAAGCGGCGTCACCGGCGCCCAGCAGCACCCCGTCCAGCGCGAACACCACCCCGGCGACGGGGATCAGCACCACGAAGAACCACCAGATCACGTGCACCCGGTCCAGTACCGCGGCATCACCGGTGAACAGCTGCGGGATCACCGCCCAACCCGCCACGAACACCACGGCCAGCGCCATCGCGAACACCGTCGACCACACGGTGACCCGCCGCGCCACGCCCTGTGCGCCCGGCACGTCCCCGCCTCCCAGCGCCGCGCCGATCAGGGTCTGCGCCGCGATGGCCAGCGAATCCAGCACCATCGCCAGCAGATTCCACAGTTGCAACACGAGTTGGTGCGCCGCCACCGAGGCCGCGCCGAACCGCGACGCCACCGCCCCGGCCGATACGAAGCAGGCCTGGAAGGCCAGGCTGCGCACCAGCAGGTCCCGGCCCAGCACCACCTGCGCCCGCATGATCCGCGGTTGCGGCGCCAGTGGCACCCGCTGCCGCACGAGCGCGACCAGGAACAACCCCGCCGCCACCACCTGCCCGGCCAGATTGGCCACCGCCGACCCGGCCAGGCCCATGCGCGGCGCCCCGGCCAGCCCGTGCACCAGCACCGGGCACAACACCCCCGACACCACCAGTCCCGACACCACGTACAGCAGCGGCCGCCGGGTCTGCTGCACGCCGCGCAACCAGCCGTTGCCGGCCATGGTCAGCAGGATCAGCGGCACCCCGAACAAGGCGATCCGCAGCCAGTGCGACGCCTCGGCGGCGATCTCCGGCCCGCCCGCGATCAGCCGCGGCAACGGACTCGAAACCGCTTCCAGCACAACGAGAATCAGCACCCCGATGCCGATCGCCGCCCAGCTGGCCTGCACCCCCTCGGCGATCGCCCCCAGCCGATCGCCTGCCCCGAACCGCCGCGCCGACCGCGCGGTGGTGCCGTAGGTCAGGAACGTCAGCTGCGAGCTGACCTGCCCCAGCACCAGCCCGCCGACCGCCAGCCCCGCCAACGCCAGCGCACCCAGCCGGCCCACGACGGCCATGTCCCACAACAGGTACACCGGCTCCGCGACCAGCACCCCCAGCGTCGGCACCGCGATCCCGAGTATCCGCCGGGGCCCGGCGGCCACCGGCTCGAGCGCGGGCTCGACGGAACATTCAGACTCGACCACGCCGAACTTCCCGCTTCCTGCCACAACCCACCATCCACCTCAGCGTACGAGACGGGCGCAGGCACGCTGCCGCGCTGTCCACGGTCGCCGGGTGACGTGCCTGGACCGGGCATGGTCCGGCTCCGCCCCGGTCACGGGGTCAGGAGGCGGCGACCAGATCCAGCGCGTGGACCAGCGCGGCCACCAGATCGTCCGGGGTGCCGGTGGTGGTGTATCCGGCGGCGTAGCGATGACCGCCGCCGCCGAGCCGACCTGCGACCGCGGCGACGTCGATCCCGTCGCCGGTGCCGACACCGGTGTCGCGGGAGCGCAGCGACACCATCCAGGTGTCCGCGGCGCTACGGGACTGTTTGAAGACGGCGGCCACCCCGGCCTCGGCGGTGGTCCGGACGATATCGATGACGCTCTCGGTCTCCTCCGAGCGCAGGCCGCCGATATCCTCCCGGAGCACGAAGGCGTACACCAGGCCCGCCCCGCCGATGCCGGGCAGCAGCCGGGCCGAACCGAGCACCCGGGACAGCATCGGCAGCCAGCCGAACGGATGGGAATCCATCAGGGTGCGAGTGATGCCGCCGCCGTCGATACCGGTCGCGAGCAGGCGTTCGGCCAGCACGTGCGAACCGGAACCACCCCAGCGGAACGAACCGGTGTCGGTGACCAGCCCCGCGTACAGGCAATGGGCGATGTCGCGGTCGATCGGCTCACCCCAGGCATCGAGGATGTCGGCCACCAGGCTGGTAGTCGAGGCGGCGGTCTCGTCGATGACGTTGAGCGTGCCGAATCGGGTGTTGGATCGGTGATGGTCCAGCACCAGCACGGCGTCGGCGCCGGCCAGCCGGTCGGCCAGCGCACCCAGCCGGCCGCGACTGCCGCAGTCGACGGTGACCAGCAGCCCCACCGCGGCGGGCACCGCCGCGGCGGGCACCACGTGCTCGACACCCGGCAGCGACCGCATCGAGGCGGGCAGTTCGGCGGGTTCGGCGAACGACACCCGGACGGGCACCCCGCGCCGATGCAGCACCTGAGCGAGGGCCAGGCCGCTACCCAGGGTGTCCGCGTCCGGCTGCACATGACACAACACGGTCACCGACCGCGCGGCCGCCAGCGCCGAGACGGCGGCGGCCACGTCTGCGGCCGGTACCTCGGCCGAGGTTTCTGCTGTCATCGCTCGCCCATCAGCCGCCGGCCGCCCCGGCGGTCAGTCGTCGTCATCCCCGTCGTCGGTCTTGTAGGGGTCCGCCTCCCCGGCATGGGTGGCGCCGGATGCCACTTGGGCCACCCGCTCGTCGACCGCGCGGGCGCGGGCGAGCAGTTCCTCCATCTGCCGTGCCGCATCGGGCACGGTGTCCAGGATGAATGCCAGCGTCGGGGTGAACTTGACGCCGGTGGCCGCGCCCACCTTGGAGCGCAGCACGCCGGTGGCCTTCTTCAAGCCCTCCGCGGCGCTCGCGTAATCCGGCTCGGCATCGATGGTCTCACCCATCACCGTGTAGTAGACGGTGGCTTCCCGCAGGTCACCGGTCACCTTCGCATCGGTGATCGTGACGAAACGCAACCGCGGATCCTTGATCTCGTGCTCGATCGCCGTCCCGACGATCGTCACAATCCGCTTCGCGAGTCGGCGTGCCCTGGCCTGATCCACCATGGCGCATCTCCTCTTCTAATCTTCGGGCCCGAAGATACGGCGGCGCACTGCCAGCAACTGTAACTCCGGACGCGCCGCGACGTTGCGTTCGCATCGGTCGAGCACCTCCGTGAGATGTCCCATCTCGGCGCTGACCATCGCGACACCCAGCAGCGTGCGGCGATATCTGTCGTGTTCCCCGCCCTCGGCCGCGCACACCCCGAACCGTTGTAATTCGGCGATGACGGGCCGGATCACGGAGCGCTTCTCCTTCAGCGAATGCACTTCGCCGAGCAGGATGTCGAATTCCAGCGCTCCCACGAACAACAGCTCACCTCTTCGTGAATCGGCGCACTCGATCGGTCGTCCCGGCGCCTGCCAGGACGACCGATCGGGTGTCGTCTCAGTCCCGCGGCTTCTCTCGGAGCTCGTAGGCCTCGATGACGTCGCCTTCCTTGATGTCGTTGTAGGAGAGCGTGATACCGCACTCGTACCCATCGCGGACCTCGGTGACGTCGTCCTTCTCCCGGCGCAGCGACTGGATGGTGGTCTCGGCGATCACCATGTTGTCGCGGAGCAGCCGGGCCTTGGCGTTGCGCTTGACCGAACCCGAGGTGATCATGCAGCCGGCGATGTTACCGAACTTCGACGAGCGGAAGATGGCCCGGATCTGCGCCCGGCCCAGTTCGTGCTCCTCGTAGATCGGCTTGAGCATGCCCTTGAGGGCCTTCTCGACATCGTCGATGGCCTGGTAGATCACGGAGTAGTACCGGATCTCCACACCCTCGCGGTTGGCCAGCTCGGTCGCCTTGCCCTCGGCCCGGACGTTGAACCCGATGATGATCGCGTTCGACGCGGACGCCAGGTTGACGTTGGTCTCGGTGACGCCACCGACACCGCGGTCGATGACCCGCAGCCGCACCTCGTCGCCCACCTCGATGTCCAGCAGGGCCTGTTCCAGGGCCTCGACCGTACCCGAGTTGTCGCCCTTGAGGATCAGGTTGAGCTCGCTGGTCTCCTTCAGCGCGGCATCCAGGTCCTCGAGGCTGATCCGCTTGCGGCTGCGTGCGGCCAGCGCGTTGCGCTTGCGCGCATTGCGGCGGTCGGCGATCTGCCGGGCGATGCGATCTTCCTCGACGACGAGCAGGTTGTCACCGGCGCCGGGCACCGACGTGAAGCCGATGACCTGGACCGGACGCGACGGCAACGCCTCGGTGACGTCGGCGCCGTGCTCGTCGACCATGCGGCGGACGCGGCCGTAGGCGTCGCCGGCGACGATCGAGTCGCCGACCCGCAACGTGCCGCGCTGCACCAGCACGGTGGCCACCGGGCCGCGGCCGCGGTCGAGGTGCGCCTCGATGGCAACACCCTGCGCGTCCTGGTCCGGGTTGGCCCGCAGGTCCAGCGCCGCGTCCGCGGTCAGCACCACGGCCTCGAGCAGCGCGTCGATATTCGTGCCCTGCTTCGCGGAGATGTCGACGAACATGGTGTCGCCGCCGTACTCCTCGGTGACCAGGCCGTACTCGGTGAGCTGCTGCCGGATCTTGTCCGGGTTCGCGCCCTCCTTGTCGATCTTGTTCACCGCCACCACGATCGGCACGTCGGCGGCCTGCGCGTGGTTGATGGCCTCCACCGTCTGCGGCATGACGCCGTCGTCGGCGGCGACCACCACGATCGCGATGTCGGTCGCCTTCGCGCCACGGGCACGCATGGCGGTGAACGCCTCGTGACCCGGGGTGTCGATGAAGGTGATCAGGCGCTCGGAGCCACCCACGTCGGCCTTCACCTGGTAGGCGCCGATGTGCTGGGTGATACCGCCGGCCTCCGCCTCGCGGACGTTGGACTTGCGGATGGTGTCCAGCAGTCGGGTCTTGCCGTGGTCGACGTGGCCCATGACGGTCACGACCGGCGGACGGACCTGCAGGTCGTCCTCGTCGCCCTCGTCCTCGCCGTAGGTGAGGTCGAAGCTCTCCAGCAGCTCGCGGTCCTCGTCCTCGGGCGAGACCACGTGCACGACGTAGTTCATCTCGCCGCCGAGCAGCTCGAGGGTCTCGTCGTTCACCGACTGGGTCGCGGTGACCATCTCACCGAGGTTGAACAGTGCCTGGACCAGTGCGGCCGGGTTGGCGTTGATCTTCTCGGCGAAGTCGGACAGCGACGCGCCGCGGGCGAGCCGGATGATCTCGCCGTTGCCGCGTGGCAGCCGCACGCCGCCGACGGCGGGCGCCTGCATCGAGTCGTATTCCTGGCGCTTCTGCCGCTTCGACTTGCGGCCCTTGCGGGGCGCGCCACCGGGACGGCCGAAGGCACCCGCGGCACCGCCGCGGCCACCGCCACCACCCGGACGGCCACCGCCGCCACCACCGCCACCGGGACGACCGCGGAAACCGCCGCCACCACCGGCACCTGCGCCGGCACCGGCCGCGGGCGCACCCTGGCCGCCACCGCCACCGCGGTAACCGCCACCGCCGCCACCGGGACGCGGAGCGCCACCGGGCGCACCGCCCGGACGCGCCGGACGGCCACCGGCCGACGGACCGGGACGAGCCGTACGGGACGGCATCGCACCGGGATTGGGCCGCGGGGGCATCGAGCCGGGGCTCGGCCGCGGGCCACCCGGACGCGGACCACCCTGCGGCCCACCGGGACCCGGACGCGGGCCACCCTGCGACGGACCCGGACGCGGACCACCCTGGCCGGCGCCGGGACGCGGACCACCCTGCGACGGACCGGGACGGGGACCGCCCTGGGCCGGGCCTGGACGCGGGCCACCCTGGGCCGGACCCGGACGGGGACCGCCCGGACGCGGCGCGGGCCGCTCGGACCGCTCCGGCCGCTCGGGCGCGGAGCTGAAGGGGTTGTTACCTACGCGCGGCGGCTTCGGGCCGGGCTTCGGACCGGGACCGCCCGGACGCTGGCCACCGCCCTGCGACCCGGCCGGCCGCGGCTGTTGCTGCTGGCCCGGATGCTGCTGCTGACCGGGACGGGGACCGCCCGGGGTCGGCCGCGGGCCGGACTGCTGCTGCGGGGGCGCGGACGGCGCATGCTGCGCCGCGGGAGCGACCGGAGCCGCGGGCGCCGGCGCCGGGCCCGGACGAGCCGCCGGACCGGGCTTCACGCCGCCCTCGACGCGCGGTGTCTCCGGGCGGGCCGTCGGCGCCGCGGGCGCGGCGGCCGCGGCGGGCATCGGCGCGGGCGCCTTGACCTGGTTCGGGACCGGCGCCGGAGGGCGCGGACCCGGACGCGGGCCGGGCGTCGCCCCCGATTCGGGCCGGGGGCCCGGACGTCCCTGGTTCTGACCGGGCTTACCGGATGATTTCGCGGAACCGTTCGACTTCGACGCGAACGATTCCCGCAGTCGGCGCGCGACGGGCGCCTCCACCGTCGACGACGCCGACTTGACGAACTCGCCCTGCTCCTTCAGCCGTGCGAGTAGTTCCTTGCTCGTGACACCGAGTTCTTTCGCCAACTCGTGCACGCGGGCCTTGCCTGCCACTGCTCTCCTCACTGAGAGGTCGAGCGTGGCGCTCGTCCCTGCGGGGGGACGAAAAGCCCGCACGACCTCCGATTATCTTCGATGGTCGATCATCGTTGGTACTTCACGGTGTGCTCATGAGTGCTCGTGCCTGTTCTCGAGGTAGTGCTCCAGGGCTGAGATATCCAGTTTTCCGGACACTCGTAGCGCTCTGCCGAACGCTCGGCGCCGCTCTGCCGTGCTCAGACAAGCGGAAGAGGGGTGCAACCACGCACCCCTTCCGGGAAGTCTGTGCCGCGGATCGGGAACGACCGCAACATCGTCGCCCGAGGACGACCACGCCACGACCCGCAACAGAGCGGCGGCCAGCTCGCGCCTCCGACATCCTATGCAGGTGCGAACCGGACCGGGCCGCCGGGGCGGTGCCGTTCCGGTCCGCGCGGAGCGCAGGGAAACCGGGGGCTCGTGCTGAGCCTGCGTCCACTGTACCGCTGCCATGTCCCGATCTCCGCATCCAGCCCTCTTGGAAGTTACCAACCTGTCATCCCCGGCTAGCTACGCTGCACTTCCGAACGGGTGGAACCGTTCACATCGGGGGCCGCGTCGCTGCGGATATCGATACGCCAGCCGGTCAGCCGCGCGGCCAGCCGCGCGTTCTGACCCTCCTTGCCGATCGCCAGCGAGAGCTGGAAATCGGGCACCACGACCCGGGCGGCTCGCGCCTCCGGGTCGACGATCGTGACCGACACAACCTTCGACGGGCTCAGCGCATTCCCGACGAAGGTCGCCGGATCGTCGGAGTGGTCGATGATGTCGATCTTCTCCCCCGCCAGCTCGCTCATCACGTTGCGCACCCGCTGGCCCATCGGGCCGATACAGGCGCCCTTGGCGTTCACACCCTGCACATTGGACCGTACGGCGATCTTGGAGCGATGCCCGGCCTCCCGGGCCACCGCGACTATCTCCACCGCGCCGTCGGCGAT
This sequence comes from Nocardia sp. alder85J, assembly GCF_020176955.2. Taxonomy (GTDB): domain Bacteria; phylum Actinomycetota; class Actinomycetes; order Mycobacteriales; family Mycobacteriaceae; genus Nocardia. The sequence continues at coordinate 445,590 of NZ_JAIUCZ020000004.1, read as the reverse complement.
CTCCGGAACCTCCAGGGCGAACAAACGACGCACCAGATTCGGATGCGTGCGCGACAGGCTGATCTGCGGGCCGCGCGGCCCCCGCGAGACACCCACGACGTAGCACTTGATCCGGTCGCCGTGCTCGTAGCTCTCGCCGGGCACCTGCTCGGCCGGCGGGATCAGGCCCTCGGTGCCGTGCACCTCGCTGCCGATCCGCACCACCACCGTGCCGCGGGCGTTCATCCGGGCGTCACGCTGCACGACGCCGCCGACGATGTCGCCCTCGTGGGTGGCGTACTCGCCGAAGGACTTCTCGTTCTCCGCGTCGCGCAGTCGTTGCAACACCACCTGGCGGGCGGTGGTGGCGGCGATCCGGCCGAACCCCTCCGGGGTGTCGTCCCATTCGGAGATCGTGTTGCCGTCGGCATCCACCTCCCGTGCCATCACCCGGACGACGCCGGTCTTCTGATTGATGTCGATATGGGCGTTCGGCTGATGGCCCTCGGTGTGCCGATAGGCGGTCAACAGAGCCGACTCGATCGCGGAGATCACCGTCTCCATCGAGATTCCCTTGTCGGCGACGATCGCCCGGAGGGCTTCGATCTCGATGTTCATTCCACGATCCCTTCGGTCGGCGCTGCTGCTTCTGGTTGTGCTTCCCGTTCCTCGCCGTCGAGGTCCGGATCTCCGGGACCCGCGTCGCCGAGGTCCGCGCCCGCGGCGCCCGGTTCGGGCCGGCCGGGCGCGATGCCGGTCAGTGCCAGCTCCGCCGGGCTCGGCGGCGAGAACTCCACCTGCACCACGGCCCGGTCGATATCGGCCAGTGGCACGGTGACCAGGTGCGGTTTTCGTCTGCCCGCCGGGACCAGGGCCACCTCGGTCTCGGTGGCCGGGCCGACCCGGGCCTCGAAGCGGGCGTCGGTACCGGTGCCGGCCGCGTCCGGGCGCAGGGCTACGCGGACCTTGCGGCCGCGGGCCCGCCGCCAGTGCCGGGGCGCGGTGAGCGGACGGTCGACGCCGGGAGTGGTGACCTCCAGCAGGTACGGGGTCTCGCCGAAGTCCCCGGCGTCGTCGAGGGCGGTGGAGATGTCCGAGCTCAGCTCGGCGATCGCATCCAGGTCCACACCCTCGTCACTGTCGACGGTCACCTGCACCCGGGCCGGCCCCGCGGCCACGATCGTCACGCCCTCGAGGTCGAGGCCTCGGCGTTCGACGGGCCCAGCAACGAGCTGGCTCACCCTTTCCTCGGTCGGCATCGGCATGTGGGGCGGCTCCTGGTTCAGTTGTGACGTATTTGAGTTGTCGGTATCGGTCCTGGTCGAGCTCGGTCGGCGCGCTCAGTGGAGAAATACTCCGCTGAAGATCTAGCGTAACGCGCTGCAAGAGTGTAAAGGACCAGCCGCCGATCACGAGTTTCCGCACCACCCGCACGGGCTCACCTGCGGCGTCGCCGGGTTCGCCGGGATCGGCGCCCGCCGGGGCGCGCGTGTCGGACCGACCTCGGCCGACCGGCACTCCCCGGCACTGGCACGATGTACGCGTGCCGACCCCAGTTCCCCACGCCCGCAGCACCATGGATCGTCGTGCCGCCCTGCGGCTGGCCGGTAGCGCGGCCGTGGCAGCAACCGCCGCGAGCACTGCCGGCTGCTTCCGGCAGCAACCGCCACCGGCACCGGATCCCTTACTGGCACAAGAACTCTCGGCCCGAACCGATGTCCTGTGGGCGAAGGCCGCGGCCACCCTCGCCCCCGACCACACCGCCGCCCTCACGCTGATCGCCGCCCAGCGTGGTGAGCACGCCGACGCCCTGCGCACCGAGATCGATCGCGCCGCCGGCGTCTACCACGACGGGACCCGCCCGAGCTCGCGCACGCCACCGCCCACCGACGTCCCGGGCCCGCCGACGCCGCCGACGCTGACGGCCCTGCGCGACCAGCTGACCGGCTCCCAGCGTTCGGCCGCCGATCTGGCCGTGGGATTGTCGGGCTTCCGCGCCGGGCTGCTGGCCTCCGTCAGCGCGTCGTGCGCCACCCACGTGGCGGTGTTGCTGGGATGAACCGGCACGGGTCGGCGGCGGGCACGCACGCCTCGCGGCAGCCGTCCGCCGCCGCCCACCACGGGCCGTCCGGCCGCACTTCCCGACCTCCCGCGAACATCCGGCACGCCCTCGGCCGTGCCCGCACCTCCCGAGAAGGGACCGCATGACCACGACCGATCAGCAGGCGCTCATCGACGCCCTGAACGCCGAATACGCGGCGGTGTACGCCTACGGCGTCGTCGCCGCGTACGCCTCTCCCGAGCGCACCAGGATCGTCGGCGAGTACACGGCCGCGCACCGGGCCCGCCGCGACGCCACCATCGACGCCCTGAAGAGTTCCGGCGCGACGGTGCCCAGCCCGGCCGCCGCCTATACCACGCCGTCCCCGGTCACCGACCCGATCCCGGCGGCGCAATTGGCCGCCACGGTCGAATCGGATACAGCGATCGCCTGGCGTTCGGTCGTGGAACGCACCGACGACATCGACGCCCGGCGCAACGCGCTCACCGCCCTCACCGAATGCGCCGTCCGCCTGGCCACCTGGCAGGCGATCCTCGGCGTCAACCCACCGACGGCGTCGTTCCCCGGGCAGCCCTGACAACGGCCGCCCCGGCAGCCATCGGTCCTCCGGCACAGGACATCTCGGCCTGCGCCGCGCGGTCGGGCGGAAACGGCCGCGACGACCTGCCGTGCCGCCGATCACGCTCGCGGGCCCGGCCGGGGCCCGCGGCGTGGCGCTGCTCGGCGGCCGCACCGATGCCGATCGGGCGTCAGCGGGACCTGGCGCTCAGGGGCGAGCCTTGGCGAGGACGGTGGTGACGGCGTCGGCGGCCGGGATCTCGTCGGCGGTGCCGGCGAAGCGGTCGCGGACCTCGACCTTGCCGTCGGCCCAGCCGCGGCCGACGATCACGATCAGCGGCATGCCGAGCAGTTCGGCGTCCTTGAACTTGACGCCCGGGGAGGCGGTGCGATCGTCGAGGAGGACCTCGAGACCGGCGCCGAACAGGTCGGCGGCGACCTGTTCGGCGCCGGCGCGGGCGGCGTCGTCCTTGTTGGCGATGACGACGTGGACGTCGTAGGGGGCAACCGACCGGGGCCAGCGCAGGCCCTTCTCGTCGTGCATCTGCTCGGCCAGCACCGCCACCATGCGCGAGACGCCGACGCCGTAGGAGCCCATGACCAGGCGGATCGGCTTGCCGTTCTCACCGAGGACGTCGACCTCGAAGGCGTCGGTGTACTTGTAGCCGAGCTGGAAGATGTGGCCGATCTCGATGCCGCGAGCAGCCGCGAGGGTGCCGCGGCCGTCCGGTGAGGGGTCGCCGTCGCGGACCTCGGCGGCCTCGATGGTGCCGTCGGGGGCGAAGTCACGACCGGCGACCAGGCCCACCACATGCTTGCCGGGGGCGTCGGCGCCGGTGATCCAGGCGCTGCCGGAGACCACCCGCGGGTCGACCAGGTAGCGAACCCCGTTGTCCAGCAAACCCTTCGGGCCGATGTAGCCCTTCACCAGGAAGGGGTTGGCCTTGAAGTCCGCCTCGGTCAGCAATTCGACCTCGGCGGGTTCGACCGCCGCGCCGAGTCGCTTGTCGTCGACCTCGCGATCGCCGGGGACGCCGATGCCGAGGATCTCGGTCTTGCCGTCCGGGTAGCGCAGCTTCACCATGACGTTCTTGAGGGTGTCGGCCGCGGTCACCGGGCGGCCCAGCACCTGATCGATTCCGGCCGCGTTGGCCCAGTCCACCAGGGTCGCGATCGTCGGGGCGTCGGGGGTGTCGTGCACCTGCGCGGCCGCCTGACCCTCGATCGGGATCGCGGGCGGGGCGGCGGTGACCACGGCCTCGACGTTCGCGGCGTAGCCCGATTCGCGGCAGATCACGTAGGTGTCCTCACCGACGGGGCTGTCGGCGAGGAATTCCTCCGAGGCGCTGCCGCCCATCGCACCCGAGGTGGCCGCGACGATCACGTAGCTGACCCCGAGGCGGTCGAAGATCCGCTGATACGCCTCACGATGAGCGTTGTAGCTGGTCTTCAGGCCGTCCTCGTCCAGATCGAAGGAGTACGAATCCTTCATGACGAACTCGCGGCCGCGCAGGATGCCCGCCCGCGGCCGGCCCTCGTCACGATATTTGGTCTGGATCTGGTAGAGCGTGACCGGCAGATCCTTGTAGGAGTTGTATTCGCCCTTCACGGTGAGCGCGAACAGCTCCTCGTGGGTGGGGCCGAGCAGGTAGTCCTGCCCCTTGCGGTCCTTCAGCCGGAACAGGCCGTCACCGTATTCGGTCCACCGGTTGGTGGTTTCGTACGGTTCGCGCGGCAGCAACGCCGGCAGCGAGATCTCCTGAGCGCCGATGGCGTTCATCTCCTCCCGCACCACGTTCTCGACCCGGCGCAGCACCCGCAGCCCCAGCGGCAGCCACGAGTAGACGCCCGGCGCGATGCGACGGACGTAGCCGGCGCGAACGAGAAGTTTGTGGCTGGGCACCTCGGCGTCTGCGGGGTCGTCACGCAGGGTGCGCAGGAACAGGTGGGACAGGCGGGTGATCACGGATGCACAGAGTAGCCCGTGCCCCGGCGATATCCACAAGGCATTACCGTATCGGCTCGTGCTGGTGCTGCTGCCTCCCTCCGAAACCAAGTCCGACGGCGGTGCGCTGGGTCCGCTGGACCTGGCGGCCTTGTCGCTGCCGCAGCTCAACGACGTGCGTGGCCGGTTGGTCACCGAGCTGGTGCGGTTGGCCGGGAGACCGGAGACCGCCGCCGAAGCGCTGGGCCTGGGCAAGGGGGCTGACGCCGAACTGGCCCGCAACGCGGCGCTGCGCAGTTCGGCCACCCGGCCCGCGCTGGAGCGGTACACCGGCGTGCTCTACGACGCGTTCGACGCCGGCTCGCTGACCAAGGCACAGCGCGCGAAGGCCTATGCCCGGCTGGCGATCGGCTCGGCGCTGTTCGGGGTGGTGCGCGCCGCGGACCCCATCCCGGCCTACCGGCTGTCGGGCGGGTCGAAACTGCCGGGGCTGCCGACCCTGGCCGCACTGTGGAAACCGGTGCTGGCACAGGCGTTGCGCGAGGAGACCACCGGCGAGCTGGTGGTGGATCTGCGCTCGGGCACCTATCAGCAGCTGGGCCGGGTGCCGGGCGCCGTGACCGCGACCGTCGTCACCGAACGGCCCGACGGCAAGCGCAGTGTGGTGAGCCACTTCAACAAGCATCACAAGGGTCTGCTGGCCCGCGCCCTGGTGTGCGCGCGCAGTGAGCCCACCGATATCGGCGCGGTGGCGCGGGTCGCCGAAAAGGCCGGGCTGCGAAGTGAGATCACTTCTCCCACCGAGCTGCTGCTGTTCACCTGAACCACCGCCGGAGATGAATTCCGAGTGCCGTCGACGGTAATCGGAATGGAATAACACACATCGGTTCGGCGACGGAAAACGTCGAAGACGATCTCGAAAACAGCTCAGCCACAGCATTATTGATGTGGGGTCTGTTCGGGATATATTGCAGTTCCTGGGAACACCCGCCGGTGTCCCGTAATGTTGGCGCGGCGCCGTGCAATTGCGGCGCATCCCTGTCTGTGATCGTCGTCGATGATTGTCTAGGAGCTTGGCGTGGGTGTCGAAGCCACGGGAGACCACGGAGCCGGTCCCGAGGAGACCGCCGGCACGGTCGCGACGAGCGAATCGCGCGCCGCCACAGCCATTGCCGAGAAGGCGGCCCGCGAAGAGAAGGCCATCAAGGAGCTGACCGGCCGCCTGGTGCAGGCGTACACCGAGAGCTACTCCGCGGAGCGCGTGCACAGCGCCGTCGGCGCGGCGCGGCGACGGTTCGACGGCCATACCGTGCGCGATTTCGTCCCCATCCTGGTGGAGCGCATCGCCCGCCGCGAACTGGACGGCAGCCCGGAGGATCCGGGCACGGAAACCGTTGCCGCCCAGCAGATCACGGAGCCCTCCAGCGCCTCGCCGGCCGACCGGCTGCGCGCCGCGGCCCGGGATCTGCTGCCGCCGCCGTGGACCGCGCGCAAGCTCGTGCTCCCGGTGGCCGCGCTGATCGTGATCGTGGTCGCGGTGGCCGTGAGCATCGGCGGCGGTGGCGGCGGGACGCCCGCCCCGGCGGCGGCCGCCGAGCAGGTCCTCGTGCACGGCATCGTCGGCTCGGAGAAGATGGGCTTCTTCGACGACCCCCGCGTGGTGGATGCCTTGGCCCGCAACGGAGTACGCATCCAGGTGGAGGCGGCGGGCTCGCGTCAGATCGCCACCTCGGTGGATCTCGGGAAGTACGATTTCGCCTTCCCGTCGAGTACTCCGGCCGCCGAACGTATTCTGCGCCAACGCAATATCACCACCAAGTACACCCCCTTCTCGTCGCCGATGGCGATCGCGACCTTCGCCCCGATCGTCGATCTGCTGACCCGTGCCGGGGTGGTGAAGCCCGGCCCGGTACCGACCTTCGACATGAACCGGTATCTGGACCTGACCCAGCACGGCACGCAATGGGATCAGTTGCCCGGCAACACCGAATATCCGGTGAACAAGAGCCTGCTGATCGGCACCACCGATCCGCGGACCTCGAATTCCGCGGCAATGTATCTGGCCGTCGCCGGATATGTCGCCAACGACAACACGATCGTCCGCGGCCAGACCGCCGAGGATTTCGTGCTGGGCAAGGTGTCGCGGCTGTTCACCAAACAGGGATACACCGAGAACTCCAGCGAGGGCCCGTTCGCGGAGTACCTGCAGGGCGGCATCGGCCCGGCGCCGCTGGTGTGGATCTACGAGGCGCAATTCGTCGAGGCCGGCGTGCAGGGCAAGCTGAAGCCCGATATGCAACTGCTGTACCCGGGGCCGACGGTGCTGTCGCGGCACACCGTGGTGCCGTTGACCCCCGCGGGCGACCGGGTCGGGCGGCTGCTGTCGACCGATCCGGAGCTGCAACGACTGGCGACCGAACACGGCTACCGCACCGACAATTCGGCGGAGTTCACGAAGGTCACCACCGATCACGTGATCCCGGCGGCGCACGATGTGGCCGATGTGGTCGACCCGCCGACGTACGACACTCTCGAATACCTGCTGGACGGCGTCGCCAAGTCGTACAACTGAGCCGAGCCCCACCACCGAGCCGAGCCCTACCACCGAGCTGTTCCCTGCGGCCGAGCCGGTCCCTGCGGCCGAGCCGTTCCCGGCGACCGAGCCGGTCTCCATTGAACCGGCCCCTGCGACCGAGCCGCGCGGCGCACCTGGGCCGAGTTCCACAACCGATCGCCCGGGTGCGCTGCCGCCGCCCGGGACCCGTCGCATGGTAGTAGTGAGCGGGTGGAGACCGAGGGCACGGACCCGGACGTGGTGGAGTTGGCGTCGAAACTGTTCGGCCTGGCCCGGACCGGGGACACGGCGACACTGGTCGCATACCTGGACGCCGGGGTGCCGGTGAATCTCACCAACGACCGCGGCGACACCCTGCTCATGCTGGCCGCCTATCACGGCCACGCGGACGCGGTGGCGGCGCTGCTGGAACGCGGCGCCGATCCGAACCTCGGCAACGATCACGGCCAGACCCCCGCCGCCGGTGCGATTTTCAAGGGGGAGGACGAGATCCTCCGGGCACTGCTGGCCGCGGGCGCCGATCCGGACGCAGGCTCGCCGTCGGCCCGCGACGCCGCCGCGATGTTCGGCAAGACCGAATATTTGCAACTGTTCGGCAACTGAGCGGGACCGGCCGCCGGACGGTCCCGATCGGGCGCGGTCAGCGCGGCCCGGATCGGGAACGGCACGGCGATCGACAGGACCGTGGCGTGCACCGCCACCGGCGACTGCCGATACGCGCCGGACTCGTGATCGAGCCAGTACTCATAGACCAGCGGCCGGCCGTCGACACCGCGCTCCACCCGCCAGAAGTACGCGACCCCCGCGGCCGCGTACAGCGCCGGTTTGCGATACCAGACGTCGGTGCCGCCGCGCCCCGGCGCGATCTCCACCGCCAGCACCACGGCGGCGGGCGGAATCGGTTCGGCCACATAGAGATCCACGGCAGTCTGATCTACGACCAGCAGATCCGGGCGGAGCGGATTGCGTTCGTCGACATCGATGCACTGATCGGACAGCACCACGTACGGCGCCCGCCGGGACCGGCCCAGGACGGCACACAACGCCTCCCGGACGCCGCCGCGCCAGCGGTCCGCCCGATCGCGGACCACGAGCATGCCGTCCGACAGATCCCAGTCGAACGGTAGCGGCCGATCCCGTAACTCCCGATAGCGCCAGCCCCGCGGCGGCAACTGCGGCCGATGAATCATCGCGATACCCCCTTCGATCGCCATCTCTGCTACCGCCACGCTAACTCGCGTGCCGGCCCCGCGCATCAGACGATCGACAGCCGCACCCCGTGCCCGAAAGTCGCACCCCGCATCGGCATACGCACCCCCTTGCCGGACCCGAACTACCGGATCGAAACCGCCAGACCCGAACTGCCGGATCAAAAACCACCGGACCCGAACTGCCGATCAGAACCACCGGACCCGAACTGCCGGGATCAGAACCACCGGATCGGAACCGCCAGACAGGACAAGCGGATCGGAACGGGCGGATCAGAACACCCGGATCAGGACCGCTGCGCTTCCTCCTGCGCGTGCTGGGCCGCGGCGAGCTGCCCCGGGGTGTACCGGATGGTCAGCGAGAGCAGGATGAAGACCACCGACAGCACCGCGCAGATGAACAGCACCAGTGTGTAGCCGCTGCTCAACGCCGAGATCTCGGTCGTGGTCAGCGTGCCGGTGGTACTGCTGCGGCCGCCCAGCGACAGGGTCCGGGACAGGGCGATCGGGCTGAACATACCGATCGCGATCGGACCGCCCAGCGACAACGCCATCTGGCCGATCGCGGTCAGCGGGCCGACATTGCTCGCCGGTACCCCCACCAGCAGGCACAGCGGGATGAGCACGATCATCACCCCGACGCCCAGCCCGATCACCATCAGCAGCGACACCAGCGTCGGCGAGTAGTCGACGTACTGGTCGAGGGTGGAGCCGAAGAACAACCCGGCCGCCAGCACCACGCCCGCCCCCGCCAGCAGCCACCGCGGCCGGACCAGCAGCGCCAGTTTCGAGGTGGCCGCGCTGCCGATTCCCGCCCCCAGCGTGAACGGAATCGCCGCCACACCGGCGATCAGCGGGCTGAACCCGAGCACGTTCTGCAGGAATTGCGCGACGTAGAAGGTCATCGCGCCCATCCCGCCGCCGGCGAGCAGCAGGGCGAACAGCGTCGCCACCCGGTCCCGGCTGTCGAACAGCGACCACGGCAGCAGCGGATTGCTCGCATAGCGCTCGGCGAGGATGAACACGATCAGCAGCACCAGGCCCGCCACCGCCGAGCCGACGACGGCCGGACTGCTCCAGCCCAGGTCGGGGCCCTCGGTCGCGCCGAAGACGATGCCCACGCAGCCGAGGGTGCCGAGCACCGCGCCCCGCACGTCGAGCGCCCGCCGGTGATGTTCGGTGTCGCGCAGGTAGAAGACGGCGCCGAGCGCGATCAGCAGGCCGATCGGCACGTTGATCCAGAAGATCCAGCGCCAGCTGAACTGGGTGAGCGCACCACCGACCACCAGGCCGCCGATCGAGCCGATACCGGCCATGGACCCGAAGATGGCGATCGCCTTGTTACGCACCGGCCCTGGTTCGAACGTGCTCGCCACCAGGGCCATGGCGGTCGGCGCGGCGATGGCCGCGCCCGCGCCCTGCAACGCGCGCGCGCCGATCAGCATCCAATCGGCCTGTGCCGTACCGCACAACGCGGACGCGATGGTGAACAGCGCGACGCCGACGATCAGCATTCGTTTGCGGCCGAAGGCGTCGCCGAGGCGGCCGCCCAGCAGCATCAGCCCGGCGTACGGGAGTCCGTAGGCGGTCACCGTCCAGGCGCTCGCCGAGCTCGACAGCCCCAGCTGCTCCTGCAGCCGGGGAATCGCGAAGATCACCACCGTGCCGTCGAGGATCACCATGAGCTGCAATCCGCTGAGCACCAGGATAGGCAGACCGAACGCGCGGCTCGTCACCGGAAATTGCGTCGTCGTCGCCGTGGGGTTGTCCAGCACAGTGAGTCACTGTAACCGATGCCTCTCACCCCACCTCACTCTCACGGACCCCGCGCCGCGCCCGCTACCACCCGGTTCCGGAGACCGGACGCCCGGTTCACGAAGCCGCCGGGAACGGTTTGTGAAATCTCCAGGACCTGCGCAGATCCGGCGACCCGGCGCACGCGACGGCCGACGGCCCGGTTCACGGGCCGCCGACGACCACGGTACAGCCGCGAGTCCGGGTACAACGGAGAGTTCCGGAGCAGCCGAGAGTCCCAGCAGCCGTGCGACCCCAGCACAGCCGAACGGCCAGCACGGCCGTGCGGCCTCCGGCACAGCCCGAACAGCCCAGCAGCGAGGGGCCGACACAGCCGGGGATCCAGCGCAGTCGAGATTCCGGGGTAGCCGCGGGCTTCCGGCGACCCGGGGGGCTACGCAGGGCCCGGGAGTTACGGCGCAGTCGAGGGCTGGGGCTGGGTCTGTGCGACCGGCGCCGCGGTGAATCCGGCGGTCGGGCCGATGACGACGATGGCCGGGGGCCGGATGCCCTCGGTGCGGACCCGTTCGGCGACGCTGTTCAGATCTGCGCGCAGTACCCGTTCGGTGCGCAGACTGCCCTCTTGGACGACCGTGACGGGGGTGTCCGCGGCACGGCCACCGGCGAGCAGGGCGGCGGCGAACTGCTCGATGCGCTCCACCGCCATCAGCAGCACGATCGTGCCGCGCAACCGGGCCAGGGCGGGCCAGTCGACCAGGGAGTCCGGATGGTCGGGCGGGACGTGGCCGGAGACCACCACGAACTCGTGGGTGACGCCGCGATGGGTGACCGGGATCCCGGCCAGCGCGGGCACGGAGATGGCACTGGTCACACCGGGCACCACCGTCACCGGCACGCCCGCGGCCAGGCACGCCTCGAGTTCCTCGTAGCCGCGGCCGAAGACGTACGGATCACCGCCCTTGAGCCGGACCACGAACTTCCCGGCCTTGGCGCCCTCGATCAGCGCCGCGTTGATGGCCTCCTGGGCCATCGCCCGGCCGTAGGGGATCTTCGCGGCGTCGACGACCTCGACGTCGGGACCGAGTTCGGCGAGCAGTTCCGGTGGCGCCAGCCGGTCGGCGACGACCAGTTCGGCGCGGGCCAGCAGCCGCCGCCCGCGGACGGTGATCAGGTCGGGGTCGCCGGGCCCGCCACCGACCAGGGCGACACCGGGTGCGACCGGCTCGGAATCGTCGGTCACCACACCGGATTGCAGGGCCTCCAGCAGCGCCGTGCGCACCGCGGCCGAGCGGCGGTGCCGGCCACCGGCGAGGACACCGAGGGTCATGCCGTCGTAGCGCGCGGTGGCGGGGGTGACGGCGGTGCCCAGGCGCGCGATGTCGGCGCGCACACAGAAGATACGGCGGGCGGTGGCCTCGGCGACGATGGCGGCGTTGGTCTCCGGTTCGTCGGTGCACGCGATCGCATACCAGGCACTGTCCAGATCGCCGTCGGCGTAGTCCCGCACGTCGACGGTGATCTGCCCGGCCGCGCCCATGCCCTCGACGGCCGGGGTGACCGCGCGGCTGATCACGTGCACGTCCGCACCGGCGGCGATGAGCAACGGCAACCGGCGCTGGGCGACGCTGCCGCCGCCCACGACGACGACCCGGCGCCCGGCGAGATCGATCCCGACCAGGTAATTCGGGTCTCCTGCATGCTGGTCGTCTGGTGTGTTCGGCACAGACAGCGACATTACGGCGTGCCCGGGCGGTGACCGAACCGAAGGCCCGGCCACCGGTCGTCTCTCCTCCCATACGACGACAAGAACATGTTGCAGGCAACCGCACCGGTGGCAACCGGTCGGCTCGATTCGGTCACTCGCGCACCATCGCCACGAGACCCTCCACAGGAAGCCGATTTTCCCGCGTAGCGGTGGTAGAACACGTTACATTCCTTCCACCGCGTCGCCCGGGCCGTCGACTCTCGCCCGAGGCTGCGCGGAGCGCACCGCACAGCACGGTGCGCCGAGCGTTCCCGCGGCGAGGAGGACACATGTCGGCCGAATCAGATCCAGAATTCGAAACACGGCGGCAGTTGACCACCAGCGAACGCGATCTCGACGATCTGGCCGAGCGGCTCACCGGCTGGCTGGCGGATCGGGTCACCTCCGACACCCCGCCGGTGATCAGCGAGGTGCTCCGGCCGCAGTCCAGCGGTCTGTCCAGCACCTCGGTGCTGTTCCGGGCGTCGTGGCAGGTCGACGGGCGCACCGAGACCGGTTCCTACGTGGCGCGACTCGCGCCGGAGCCGGGCTCGTTCCCGGTGTTCGAGACCTACGACCTGGCGGCCCAGTACGCGGTGATGGCCGCCGTCGGGCAGCGGTCGGCCGTGCCGGTGCCGCCGCTGTGCTGGCTGGAGACCGACGAATCGGTGCTGGGCACAGCCTTTTTCGTGATGGGCCGGGTGGACGGCCGGATCCCCGAGGACAACCCGCCCTACGTGTTCATCGGCTGGTTGTTCGACGCCACCCCCGACGAGCGCTGGCGCCTGGCGCGCAACACCATCGACGTCATCGCCCGGCTGCACGCCATTCCCGATCCGCACGCCGCCTTCCCGGCGCTGCACGCCGCGGGCAGCGGTCTGCGCGCCCATGTCGACGCCACCCGGCGCTGGTACGACTGGGCGCTTGCCGCCGACGGCTATCGAATTCCCCTGCTGGAGCGGGCATTCGAGTGGCTGGAGCAGCATTGGCCGGCCACGACCGGCCCCGACGTGCTGAGCTGGGGCGATTCCCGGCCCGGCAACATCATCTTCGACCGGTGGGATCCGGTCGCGGTGCTGGACTGGGAGATGGCCGCGATCGGCCCGCGCGAGCTGGACGTGGCCTGGCTGATCTTCATCCACCGGTTCTTCCAGGACATCGCCACCGGATTCGATCAACCGGGGCTGGCCGACTTCCTGCGCCGCGACGACGTGGTCGCGCACTATCAGGAGATCACCGGACATCACTTGCAGGACATGGACTTCCACCTGGTCTACGCGGCGCTGCGGCACGGTGTCGTGATGGCCCGGATCAAACGCCGGATGATCCACTTCGGCGAGGACACCGACACCCCCGACCGCGACGACTACATCATGCACCGGGCCACGCTCGCGGCCCTGCTCGACGGCACCTACGAATGGGATCGACCATGAATTCCCCTGTCCCCCTGGACGAATACCCCATCCACCAGACCCCGTTGTCACTGGCCCGCGTGGCCAGTAGCGATCGGAACTTCTACGACCGCTGCTATTTCAACGCCTTCGATCGCGACGGCGGCACCATGCTGGTCACCGGATTCGGCGTCTATCCGAATCTCGGTGTGGTCGACGCGTATGCCGCGGTCCGGCAGGGCGACACGCAGCGGTCCGTGCGATTCTCCGACGCGCTCACCGTCCGCGGCCTGGAACAGCGCGTCGGCGGCTACCGCATCGAGGTGCTGGAACCGTTGCAGCGCATCCGGGTCGTCTGCGACCACGAGGACATCGGTGTCGATCTCACCTGGACCGGGTCGTTCCCGGCGGTGCAGGAACAGCCGCACCTGATCCTCAACGGCGCCCGGCCGATCATCGAGGCGTGCCGGTTCGCGCAGTTGGGCAGCTGGTCCGGCACCCTGGCGGTGGGCGGCGTCGAACTGACCGCCGACCCGGACGTCTGGCTCGGCAGCCGGGACCGGTCCTGGGGTATCCGCCCGGTCGGCGAGGCCGAACCGCCGGGCCGGGCCGCGGCCGAGGGCGGCGGCGGATTCTGGTGGCTGTACGTGCCGCTGCGGTTCGACGACTTCGCGATCGTGGTGATCGTGCAGGAGAATCCGGATGGCTTCCGCACCCTCAACGACGCGGTGCGGATCTGGCCGGACGGCCGGATCGAACAGCTCGGCTGGCCCCGGGTGCACATCGAATACCGTTCCGGCACCAGGATTCCGGTGGGGGCGCGGCTGGAGATGACCGCCGCGGACGGCAAACCGCTGGAGGTGGAGATCCGGACGCACACCTTCACCGCGCTGCACATCGGCTGCGGCTACGGCGGCGACCCGGACTGGACGCACGGCCAGTGGAAGGGCCGTGACTGGTCGCTGAGCAGCGTCTACGATCTGGCCGATCCGGCCGTCGCCGCGCGTGTGCCGTGGGGCGCGATCGACCATGTGGCACAGGTCCGATGCGGCGACGCCGAGGGCTGGGGCCTGTTCGAGCACGCCAGCGTCGGCCGCCACGACCCGACCGGATTCGCCGACTGGGGTTCGGTCGCGCCCTGACCGGCGGTGACTTGCGGGGCTGTCGGACCCGTCGGCTAGGGTCCCCGGCATGGCCTCACTGCGGAGTCGGGTGAATCAGGTTGCCGAGGCGGCGTTGGCCCAGCGTAGATACGTGTCGCCGGTCGAGGTCTTCACCCGCCTCGGCTGGCTGCGCAGCACTCAGGTGGACCAGTGGCAGCAGGGCCGGGTCGCCGCGCTGGAACAGTCGGCCGCCGTCGACGGCGCACGCCTGCGCGAGGCCGCGGAGTTGTTGCGGGAGTGGGCACAGCAGCGCGGTCTCGAATCCAGCGAGACCGCCTACCTGTCCAGCGCCCGCGATCGCGAGCCGCTGGCCTTCGTCCGCTCCGGTGACGATCCGATCTTCCGGATCCATTGGTTGGCAGCCGATCTCACCCCGGCGCGGCGTGAGCAGCTGGTGCGGCGGCAGAACAAGGCGCCCGATCTGATGGTCGTCGCGGTCGACCGGCCGTTCGCCTGCGTCGAATGCGCCGGGGTCGGTTCCCACCAGATCATGTCGGCCGCCGGGCCGTTGTGTGTGACCTGCGCCGACCTCGACCATCTGGAATTCCTGCCGGCCGGTGACGCGACGCTGAGCCGGCGCGCGAAGAAGGAGAGCACGCTCGCCGCGGTCGTGGTGCGGCTCAATCCCCGGCGCAAACGTTATGAGCGCCAGGGGATTCTGGTCGAGGAGCAGGCGCTGGCCCGCGCCGAGCAGCAGTGCCTGGCCGACGAGGAGGCCCGGGAGCGGCGCCGCGGCCGCGACCGGGTCCGCCGCGACGCCCAGGATGTCGAATTCCAGGCCCGGTTCGCGGCGGAGATCCAGCGGCTGTTTCCCGGATGCCCGGCCGAGCGGGCCACCGAGATCGCCGAGCACGCGGCGCTGCGTGGCAGCGGCCGGGTCGGCCGCAGCGCCGCGGCGAAGGTGTTCGACGCCGACGCGGTCACCCTGGCCGTCATCGCGTCGGTCCGGCACCGCGACACCGCCTACGACCGGCTGCTGATGGACGGGGTGGCGCGGATGGACGCGCGGGCGGCGATCCGCGCCGACCTGGACCGGGTGCTGGAATCCTGGCGCGGCTGAAATGGCGGCCCGCCGCGAGCTGGTAGCCTGCCAACCCGACTCACTCCCGGTCTCGATCGGGCCGGGCAACTGGCACAGCGAAAGGCAGGGTGGTATGAGCATTTTCGAGATGTCACGCAACACGGCCGGTGTCGTGCTCACCGCGGCGGCGCTGGCGGCGCCGCTGGGCTCCATGGCTTCGGCGCAGGCGGTCGTCACCCCGACGATGTCGATGTCGATGACCGGTTCGGTGCTCGGCGCCGCCAATACGGCGTCGGTCGGCTGCCGCCAGGTCGCGCACGTCACGATGAAGAATCCCGACGGCACCCCCGTCTCCGGCGGCAACATCGACTTCTTCAGCCATCTCAACGGTCAGGCCGGCAATGTGGTCGGATCCGTCCCCGTCACCGACGGCGCCGCCGAGATCCCCTGGGTGCCCGACGCCGCCGGCACCCACGTGATCAGCGCGATGTACCACGACGGCGGACCCGACTACCAGCCGGTGGCCGGGTCGATCACGATCAACGCCGTGAATCTGGGTGGCGCCTGCCTGTAGCGGTCACCGGGCGGCGGCCACCGTGACGCCGCCCACCACCCGCTTGCGCAGCACCAGTTCCCCACTCCCCGTGGCGAGCAGCGCCGCGGCCTCGGCGACACTCGGTGTCCCCACGGCCGCGGCGACCCGCGGCGACACCGCCGGCTCCGCCACGGCCGCCAGCTCCGCCGCTGTGAACACCACGATCGGCACCCCGAGCTCCCCGGCCGCCGCCGCCAGCCCCGCTTCCCCACCCCGCCGATCGATCGTCGCGAGACACCGAATCCCGTTATCCCCCAAGCACTCCCGCAACGCCGCCAGAATCACCGAACCCGCCGTCCCCGGCCGGAATCCGATACCGACGACCACGGCCGCCTCACACATCGATCGTGGTGGTCGCGTATTCGGCTGCGGCACTGACGAATCGGGCGATCGCCTGAGGGTTGCCCGCCGGGTGGGTGTGCAGGTAGGAGGCGTGCACGCGGTGGACGAGCAGGCCCTCCCGGGCTGCGGCGCCGTCCGGGGTGCGCCAGCCCCAGGCCGGGGTACCGGGGCCGACCGCCACGAGCCGGGTGCGGTGGAATTCGTGGCCGCGTACCCGCGCGCCCGCGGCCCACAGCATCGAGTCGCTCAAGGCCACGGCGTCCCGGTAGCCGAGGGTGAGGCGCGGGCCGAATTCGGCCACCGCGTCCACCACGCCCGCCATCCGGTGGCCGTCCAGCGAGCGGGTGAGGTACAGCAGCCCGGCACATTCGGCGTGCACCGGCAGGCCGCGTTCGGCGGCGGCCGCGATCGCGGCCAGCAGCGGCTCGTTGGCGGCCAGTTCGGCGGCATGTTCTTCCGGAAAGCCGCCCGGCAGCACCAATCCGGCTGTCCCGGAAGGCAATTCGTCCCGCAGCGGATCGAATACCGCAACCTCCGCACCCGCTGCGGCCAGCAACTCCCGATGTTCGGCGTACCCGAAGGTGAAGGCCGCGCCGCCGGCGACGGCGATCACCGGAGCCCCGGCCGGCCCGGCGGCTCCCGGCGCCACCTCCGCCACCGGAGCCTCGGCTGCTCCCGACAGCACCTCCACCACCGGATCCCAGACCGGGCCGGTGACGCGGGACGCGGCCAGCGCCACCACAGCCTCCAGATCCACATGTGCGGCAACCAGTTCCGTCATCGCGTCGACCGCTGATCGGGCGGCGGCGCCGTGCTCGACGGCGGGTATCAGGCCCAGATGCCGTGAGGGGACCGCCAATTCGCTCATCCGGGGTAGTGCGCCGAGGACGGGCAGGCCGACCCGGTCGCAGGCGGCGCGCAGCACCTCCTCGTGGCGGGCGCTGCCGACCCGGTTCAGGATCACACCACCGAGCCGGATATCGGTGGAGAAGGTGGCGAATCCGTGCAGCAGCGCCGCCAGGCTCTGGCTGTGGCCGCGCGCGTCGACGACCAGCAGGACCGGGGCGCCGAGGACCGCCGCGACCTGCGCGGTCGAGCCCTCGGCGACCGGGCCCGGGAAGTCGGCGTCGATCCGGCCGTCGAACAGGCCCATCACGCCCTCGACCACGGCGATGTCGCAGCCCCGGCTGCCGTGCCGGTACAGCGGCGCCACCCGGTCCGCGCCGGCGAGCACCGGATCCAGGTTGCGGCCCGGACGACCCGCGGCCAGGCCGTGGTAGCCGGGATCGATGTAGTCCGGGCCCACCTTGAAGGGCGCCACCTCGTGCCCCGCCCGGCGCAGTGCGCCGATCAGACCCGTTGCCAGCGTGGTCTTTCCGCTGCCGGAGGCGGGGGCCGCGATCACGACCGCGGGGACGCTCACGACCGGACGCCGGACGCGGGTGGCCGGGTCACCATTCGATGCCGCGCTGGCCCTTGCGGCCCGCGTCCATCGGATGTTTGACCTTCGTCATCTCGGTGACCAGGTCGGCGGCGTCGAGCAGGGCCTGCGGGGCGTCGCGGCCGGTGATCACCACGTGCTGGTTACCGGGCCGGGCCAGCAGGGCGCCGACCACCTCGTCCACGTCGACCCAGCCCCATTTCAGCGGATAGGTGAATTCGTCGAGCACATAGAACCGGTGCTGTCCGGCGGCCAGGCGGCGGGCGATCTCCTGCCAGCCGGCCAGCGCGGCCGCCGCGTGGTCCTCGTCGGACCCCGGCTTGCGGGTCCACGACCAGCCCTCGCCCATCTTGTGCCATTCGACCGCGCCGCCGGTGCCGGTCTCCTCGTGCAGCCGGCCCAGGGTGCGGAACGCGGCCTCCTCGCCGACCTTCCACTTGGCGCTCTTCACGAACTGGAAGACGGCGACGTCGAAGCCCTGGTTCCAGGCGCGCAGCGCCATGCCGAACGCCGCCGTCGACTTCCCCTTACCGGGTCCGGTGTGCACGGCGAGCACCGGCTGATTGCGCCGCTGCCGCGTGGTCAGACCGTCGTCGGGGACCGTCTCGGGGATTCCCTTCGGCATGCGGATGTGCTCCTTTTCCCTGCGGTGTCCGGTCCACGTTGCCATACCGGCCGGGCGGCACCCGCGCCGGATCGGTGGTCGTACGCTGGTGTCATGCCGAGTGTCGGGTACGCGAGCGCTGGTCCCGAGGTGACCGGAGCCCGTGCCCCGGCGCCCGAGAGCGATGTCGGCCGTCTGGCCGACCTGATCGGCGGGCGGCGGGTGGCGGTGCTCACCGGCGCCGGACTGTCCACCGACAGCGGCATCCCGGACTACCGCGGCCCCGACTCGCCACCGCGCAATCCCATGACCTATCAGCAGTTCGTCGGCGATCCGGTGTTCCGGCAACGGTATTGGGCCCGCAACCATGTGGGCTGGCGCCGCATGGATGCCGCCCGCCCCAATCCCGGCCATCGCGCGCTGGCCCGGCTGGAGCGCGCGGGTGTCGTCAGCGGCGTGATCACCCAGAACGTCGATCTGCTGCACACCAAGGCGGGCAGCCGCACCGTGATCGACCTGCACGGTACCTACGCCCGGGTGCGCTGCCTGGCCTGCGAGTCCCGCATCTCCCGGATGACCCTGGCCGACCGGCTCGAGGTCGCCAACCCGGGTTTCGCCGAGGCGGCGGCCGACGGCCTGGAGGTCGCCCCGGACGCCGATGCGGTGATCGCCGACACCGCGAGCTTCCGCATGGTCGACTGCCATCACTGCGGCGGCATGCTCAAACCCGACATCGTCTACTTCGGCGAGAACGTCCCCAAGGACCGGGTGGCCGCCGCCTACGCCCTGGTCGAGGCCGCCGACGTCCTCCTGGTCGCGGGCTCCTCGCTGACCGTCATGTCCGGCCTGCGTTTCGTTCGCCACGCCGCCAAGACCGGCCGCCCGGTCGCCATCGTGAACCGCGGCCACACCCGCGGCCACGACCTCGCGGACCTGGTTCTCGACACCGGCTGCTCCCCTGCCCTCACCGCCCTCGCCGAGCACTACGACACCGCCTGAGTCACGACCACGCCGTGGCCGGCGAGGGGCAGCTCCCGTACCGACGCGTCGCGCGGCCGACGGGTGCTCAGGCCGCGCGCACGCCCCGGACCACGCCCGCCACCGAATCACCGGTGAGTTCGCCGAGCCGCAGGTAGGTGGCGCCGAGGGTGCGGGCGAGGTCGGCGGCGAGGCCGAGACGGATCATGCCGCGTTCGCAGTCGACGACGACGGAGGTGACGGCGTCGCGGGCGAGTTGGGCGGCGGCGGCGCGGGCTCGGGGTACCGGGTCGGGGCCGCCGGTGGCGCGGCCGTCGGTGAGCAGGACCAGCAGGGGGCGGCGGTGCGGGTCGCGGACGCGCTCGCGCTGGATGATCTCGCGGGCCTTCAGGAGGCCTTGGGCCAGTGGGGTTTTGCCGCCGGTGCGCAGGTCCGCCAGGCGGCGGACGGCGATGTCCACCGAGGAGGTGGGCGGCAGCACCAGTTCGGCGGTACTGCCACGGACGGTGATCACGGCGACCTTGTCGCGACGCTGGTAGGCATCGCGCAGCAGGGTGACGACGGCACCGGTCACCGCGGACAGGCGGTCACGGGCGGCCATCGAGCCGGAGGCGTCGACGGTGAACACCACCAGATTGCCTTCGCGCCCTTCGCGATACGCGCCGCGCAGGTCGGTGGATTCCAGGGCCAGCGGGCCGGCGGTGCGGCCGCGGGTGTGCTGATGGGGCGCCGCGGCGAAGACGGTGCCGAGCAGGTGCAGGCCACCGGTGGTCTCGATGACCGAGCGCACCACCCGGCCGTGCCGGGTGTGCGCGCGGGAGCGGCGGCCGGGTGCACCCTCGCCGATACCGGGGATCTCCCAATGTGGCGGGCGGACAACGGAATTCACCGGCATACCGGCGGTGCCGGGGCGGGCGCCGCCGCCGGGCCGGTCCGGGCCGCCGTCCGGGTCGTCGTCGGGGCCGCGGGAGCCGCCGCCGGGCTGGTCCGGGCCGGAGTCCGGGTCCGTGGGGCCGTCCTGCGGACCGGGGCCGGGAGTGTCGGCGTGCGGGCCGGACTCGGTGGCCTGCGGACCCGAATCGAGTCGATCGGGATCGGCGGGGCTGTCGGGCCGATCCGGCTCTCCGGTCTCGGCTCGATCCGAGCCGGGGTCGGACGCGGTCGCATTCTGCTCCGAATCCGTTGCGCCCGCGGCCCTTTCGACCTCTTCGTCGGCCTGTCGCATGGCCTCGTCGAGTTGGTCGGAGCTGATGCCGGGTTCGTCGAAGGGGTCGCGGCGGCGGCGGTGCGGCAGCGCGAGTTCGGCGGCGACGCGCACATCGTCGGCGGTGACCCGGTCGACGCCGCGCCAGGCCGCATGCGCCGTCGCGGTGCGGGCCACGACCAGGTCGGCACGCATGCCATCGACGTCGAAGGAGGCGCACAGCGCGGCGATCCGGCGCAGTTCACCGTCGTCGAGCCGCACCCCCTCGATGCGGTCGCGGGCGGCGAGGATGCGCTCGGCGGTGTCGTGGTCGGCGGCGGCGTAGCGGGCGGCGAAGGCGTCGGGTGCGGCCTCGTAGTCCAGGCGGCGGCGCACCACTTCCATCCGGACGTCCACCTCGCGGGATGCGGCGACGTCGACGGTCAGGCCGAAGCGGTCCAGCAACTGCGGGCGCAGTTCGCCCTCTTCGGGATTCATGGTGCCGACCAGCACGAACCGCGCCGGATGCGAATGCGACACCCCGTCGCGCTCGATGTGCACCCGGCCCATCGCCGCGGCGTCCAGCAGCACGTCCACCAGGTGGTCGTGCAGCAGATTCACCTCGTCCACGTAGAGCACGCCGTGATGTGCGGCGGCCAGCAGACCCGGCCGGAACGCCTGCTCACCGTCGCGCAGCACCCGTTCCAGGTCCAGCGACCCGACCACCCGGTCCTCGGTGGCGCCGACCGGCAGCTCCACCAGCCGGGCCGGACGGGCGCCGGTCTCGTCGACCACCGGCGGCAGCAACCGCGCGAGCGCCCGGACCACCGTCGACTTGGCGGTGCCCTTCTCGCCGCGCACCAGCACGCCGCCGATCCCCGGATGCACCGCGCAGAGGATCAGCGCGAGCTGCAACTGCTCCTGCCCGACCACCGCCGAGAACGGGAAACCCGCCTCACCGCCGGCCGATGGGTACTGGTTGGCATCGTTTCGGGGATCGGACACGCCCCCACTGTATGCGCGGCGATCATCGGCACCCGCGTCACCCCGGGCGGACCGATGATCGCCGGACCGGTCGACCGGCGGCGATCACGCCCCGGCTTTCCGGCGCGGCGGTGACACGTCCGCACCGTCCGGAACTCGGCGGCTGCACAGCCGATCGCGGGACCCCGGACGACCCCGCAGCATGGCGATCACGTCACCACGACCCGGCCGGGAGAGTTCGCGCACACCACGGCCGTCGCGATCATGGTGGCCCGTTCACCCGGCAGGCCGCGTCGGCATCCGACCTGCGCCACAGAGCAATCAGCCGGCCGGGCCTCCCTCGTCACGCCCCAGCGCCGCGGCGGCCGGTCGGACCTGCGCCACAGCGAATCACATGGCCCGCGACCTCGCGGAACTGCCCCTCACGCCCCCAGCGCCGCGGTGTCCGGGTCGTAGGCGTCGACCAGTTCGGTCCAGTGCTCATCGGTCCACGCGCACAGGGCATTCAGCGGCTCGAGCAGGCTGCGGCCCAGCGGGGTGAGGGCGTAGGTGACGCGGCGGCCGTCGATCTCGCGGGCGACGAAACCGCGCTGTTCCAGGATGCGCAGCGATTGGGTCATCACCTTGGGGGTGATGCGCGCCAACGGGATTCGCAGTTCGGAGTAGCGGCGCGGGCCGGATTCGAGGCAGCGGACCAGTAGCGCGCCCCATTTGTCGCCGATGCGGATGGGCGACAACGTCGACGGGCACAGGTCGTCGAACATCTGCGGGTCCAGCGGGGGCATCCCGCCAGGGTAGCCGGATCGAGGTATCCGCAGGGATACCCGCGGCGTGGTTACCGTCGCCGGCATGGCAGAGATCATCGTTTTCGGGGCGGGTGGGCGGGCCGGGCGCACCATCGCGGCGGCAGCCGTCGCACGCGGGCACAGTGTGACCGGGGTGGTACGCGATCCGGGCCGGTATCCGGATCTGGACGTGGTCGCGGGCGACGTGACCGATGCGGCGGCCGTGGCGAGGCTGGCGGCAGGTCACGACGTGGCCGTGCACGCCGCCGTCGACCTCACCGATCCGGACTTCTTCGCGACGGCGGCCGCCGCGCTCGCGACGGCCCTGCCGGATGCGGGGGTGGCGCGACTGCTCGCGGTCGGATTGGCCTCGAATCTGCCGACCGCCGACGGGGTGCTGCTGCGCGACACTCCCGGCTATCCGAACGAGTACCGCGCGTTCTATCTCGGCCACGCGGCGGGGACCGATCGGCTGCGGGAGACCGCGCTGGAATGGACGGTACTCGCGCCCGCGGGCGATTTCGATCACACCGGCGAGCCGATCGGCGGCTACCGGTCCGCGGCGGCCGATGCGGACCTGCGGATCACCTATCCGGATTTCGCGCACGCGGTGCTGGACGAGATCGAAAAGCCCGGGCTCGGTCGCACTTACACCGGCGTCACCGGAACCATAGCGGTCTGACCGCCGAGCGCCATCGCAGAAAGAACGGTCCCGCAACCGAATTCGGTTGCGGGACCGTGTGCGTCTCAGCCGCGCCGCATCGGCAGGTGCGGGATGCCGTCCTCTTCGTACTCGTCGCCGTCGGGCTTGAACCCGTGCTTGGTGTACATCTCGACGAGATAGGTCTGTGCGTTCAAACGGACTGTGCCCGAACCGATCTCGGCCAGCGCCGCTTGCAGCAGCCGGGTGGTGTAGCCGTGGCCGCGCGCGGACGGCGTGGTGCACAGCCGGCCGATGCGGAACGACTTCACACCGTTGTCGTGCTCCTCCAGCAGACGCAGGGTGCCGATGATCTCACCCTCGTCGTCCAGCCAGAAGTGCCGCGTCTCCGCGAGCAGATCCCGGCCGTCCAATTCCGGATAGGCACATTTCTGTTCGACCACGAAGACTTGGACCCGCAGCTTCAACAGCCTGTACAGCGTGGCGGTGTCCAGATCCGCCGCCCACGACCGTCTGAGCGCAACCGTTGACATCATCGAGTCTTGCTATCACATATCGCTCAATGCCGCGCGGCATCCGCGAGCTTCGGCGATTTGTCGGTCAGCCGCAACGACTTCTCGGTCCAGTCCCAGACCTCCTGGAACAGCGGCTGATTGTCCGTCAGCTTGGTGCCCAGCGAGGGGACGATGGTCTTCAGGGTGGGGGTCCAGTTCGCGTACTGCTGTGGGAAGCAGCGCTGCATCACGTCCAGCATGGCGCTGACACAGGTGGAGGCGCCCGGCGAGGCGCCGAGCAGGCCCGCGATCGAGCCGTCGTCCGCGGTGATCACGGCGGTGCCGAATTCCAGCACGCCGCCCGCACCCTTGCGCCGGATGACCTGTACGCGCTGACCGGCGGTGATCAGTTCCCAGTCGTGCCCATCGGCGCGCGGTACGAATTCCTTCAGCGAGTCGACCCGGCCGGCCGGCGACTTCAGCAGTTCGGAGACCAGGTACTTGGTCAGGCTCAGCTCGGTGACACCGACGCCGAGCATGGAGAACAGATTGTTGGGCTTCACCGACTTGAACAGGTCGGAGTTCTTGCCGTCCTTGAGGAATTTCGGGGTCCAGCCCGCGTAGGGACCGAACAGCAGACCGCGATTGCCGCGGATGACGCGGGTGTCCAGGTGCGGCACCGACATCGGCGGCGCGCCGACGGCGGCCTTGCCGTACACCTTCGCCTCGTGCCTGGACACCAGCGCGGGATCGGTGCAGCGCAGGAACAGCCCGCTGACCGGGAAGCCGCCGATACCGCTCAGCTCCTTGATGCCGGCCTTCTGCAACAGCGGCAGCGCGTAGCCGCCGGCGCCGACGAACACGAACTTCGCGTTCACCGTGCGGGTGCTGCCGTTACGGGTGTTGCGCACCTTGACGTTCCAGCTGCCGTCGGACTGCTTGTCCAGATTGCGGACCTCGGTGCCGAAGGCGATGTCGACACCGGAGCCACCCAGGTACGCCAGCAACTGCCGGGTCAGCGAGCCGAAGTCGATGTCGGTGCCCTTGTCGCTCCAGTTCAGCGCGACCGGCTCGGAGAAGTCGCGACCCTTGCCCATCAGCGGCAGCCGCCGGGTGAACTCGTCGCGGTCGTCGATGAACTGCATGCCCTCGAACAACGGGTGCCCTGCGAGTGCGTCGTAGCGCTTGCGCAGGTAGTCGGCACCGTCGGCGCCGTGGCAGAAGCTCACGTGCGGGATCGGGTTGATGAACTGGCTCGGATCACCGAGCACACCGTTCTCCACCGCGTAGGCCCAGAACTGCCGCGACACCTGGAACCGCTCGTTGATGTCGACGGCCTTGGTGATGTCCACCGAACCGTCGGCGTTCTGCGGGGTGTAGTTCAGCTCACACAGCGCGGAGTGGCCGGTACCGGCGTTGTTCCACGGGTCGCTGCTCTCGGGAGCGGGCGCGTCGATCCGCTCGAACAGGGTGATCGACCAGTCCGGCTGCACCTGCCGCAGCAGGGCGCCCAGGGTGGCACTCATGATGCCGGCGCCGATGAGAACAACATCGGTCTTTTCGGTCTTCGCAGCGTTCGGCACGGGTACTTCGACTTCCTTGTCCTGCGCGGTCCGCCCCACGAGGCGCACCGACTGGGGGTGGTGTAGTGCGTCACCGATCGCCGACGGCGACGGGCGGGAATGAGGTTACCCGCCGTTCACTTCAACCCAATTGTGCCCCTTGCGATGCCTGTTTCCGAAAACGGATGCGCAGGATGTGACCGAATCAGCACCGGCGCGACGCCGCTGAGCGGGTCGAATAGGCTGGGGCCTGTGACGAACGAGACGCCGGCCGCCACACCGCCGGAACCCGCGCAGTCGGACAGCTGGCAGCCGGACGTGCTGGGCGAGGGCTACCAGCAGCTCACCCTCCCCCTCGGACCCGATCCGGACGGTGAGAGCGCCGTCGTGGCCACGCTGATCCGCCACACCGAACCGGTCCCCCAGCCCCGTGGCGCCGTGCTGTACGTGCACGGATTCACCGATTACTTCTTCCAGAAGCACCTGGCCGAGCACTTCGCCGCGCGCGGCTACCGGTTCTATGCCCTGGACCTGCGGAAATGCGGTCGCTCGCAGCGGGCGGGGCAGACACCGCACTATGTGAGCGATCTCGCCCTCTACGACGAGGAACTGAACCGGGCGCTGGCGCTGATCCGCGCCGAGACCGGGCTGCCGGTTCTGCTGAACGCGCATTCGACCGGCGGGCTGGTGCTGCCGCTGTGGCTGGACCGGCTGGAGCGCGCCGAAGGGGTTGCCGCACAGGGTGTCAGCGGTCTGGCGCTGAACAGCCCGTGGTTCGACCTCCAGGGCCCGAAGTTCTACCGGCACGTCGGCACCGTCGCGATCAACGGGCTGGGCCGGGTGCGCGCGATGTCGCGGATGCCCAGCGCCGGGGTCAGCACCTACGGCGCCAGCCTGCACCACAGCGCGTCCGGCGAGTGGGACTACAACCTCGACTGGAAGCCGCTGACCGGCTATCCGGTGCACTTCGGCTGGCTGCGCGCCATCCGGCAGGGGCACGCCCGGTTGCACCGCGGGCTCGATGTCGGGGTGCCGGCGCTGATCCTGCGCTCGAAACTGACGACGTTCATGCGGCGCTACGGTCCCGCCGCCGACGTCTCGGACACCGTCCTGGACGTGCGGCAGATCCAGCGCTGGTCCGGCTGCCTGGGACAGCGCACCACCATCGTGCCGATCGAGGGCGCCCGCCACGACGTGTTCCTGTCCTCGGCCCCCGTCCGCAAGCACGCGTTCGCCGAACTGGACGCCTGGCTGGACTGGTTGCACGGTCACGGGAGCAGCGCGACTGCGGGGTGAGGAACCGGGCCGAGGCGGCGGCGCTGCGGACTCGGCCGGACGGCCGTCGAGCCGGCCCGGCCGAAGGCAGTGCGGCATCCCGGCCCGGCCGCAGCCGGGCACCTCGGCCGGGCTCCGGTGCGGGTCGGCAGGCAGCCGAGACGGCGGCGCGGTTCAGCGCCGAGGGGTGGTCACCAGCGGCCGGTGCGGAGCACGATCTCGGTGGCCAGTTCGTGGTCGGCCTCGGCCAGTGGGTCGGCGGTGTCGAGTTCGGCGATGCGGAATTCGCCGTAGACGTAGCGCATGCAGCCGTCGGCGAGTGCGCGCGGCAGGCGTTTGGTGGCGACGACCGTGGTGGAGATCTCGACCGCCGGGCAGCTCGCGTCGGAAACCGTGCCCTCGGCGTCGGCCAGGGCCGGATGGCCGCGGCCGATGGCGACCATCCCGATGAACCGGCCGTAGCCGCGCGCGGCCAGCTGCCAGGCCACCTCGGCGCCGGCGCCGTTGCCGACCAGCACCGCCCAGGGCGCGTCCAGCTGATCGAGCAGCGCGTAACCGGTGGTGGCGTCCAGCCCCTCGACGGTCTCGAAGGTGACCGTCCGCAGTTCGGAGTTGTGCAGGCGGGCGATCACCCGGTCGAAGGCGTCCTCCGCATCGGCCGGATCCGGCAGTAACACCACGGTGTGCCGCGACTGCGGCCCATCGATGCGCACCGTCCAGCTGCGGTCACCGACCGCGATCCGCCGAGTTTCCATGCCGCCCCACGGTACACGGCCCCAACGGTGGGAAGTACCCGAAGAGTCCACCGCCACAGCGAGCGCGATCACGCTGTTTCCGGCGGGTACCGAGCCCGTCGACGGGCAACGGGTCTGCGAATATCTCACATCCCGGACATCGGTGAGATTCCGGCCATGTCCAGCCGGACGGCCACCGCCACCCCGGCCACCGAGCCCGCTCAGTGCCCGACGGTGAGCGTCGGCAGCCCGGCCGGAGCGCCGGACTCGATCAGCCGGGTGAGCCGGTCGGTGTCCACGTACTTCTCGATCAGGTCGGCGAGCAGGTCCAGCTGGGCAGCGCGCACGGCGGCCACCGAAACATCCTCGGCGACAACGAATCCGGTTCGACCGGCGGCGGCCGCGACCTCGCGCAGCCAGGCCCGCCGGAAAGCGTCGGACTCCATCAGGCCGTGCAGGTGGGTGCCCCAGACAGCCTGGCGGACACTGCCTTCGGGGCCCGTCGTCAATCGCAGCCAGCTCGGGTCGCCGCTGTGCAGTACCCGGCCGTGGTGGATCTCGTAGCCGTGCACCGGGATTGCGCCGGCGTCACCGCTGCTGCGGCACAGGGTCTTCGCGGCCGCGAATTCGATGTCCAGGTCGAGCAGGCCCAGCCCGGCGACCTCGCCCGCACCGGATTCGACCTCGTCGCGGATGCGGCGGGCCAGCATCTGGTAGCCGCCGCACACGGCCAGGATCGGGCGGCCCGCGGCGGCGCGATCGGCGACGGCGGCCGCGATTCCGGTGCGGCGCAACCATTCCAGATCGCCGACCGTGGATTTGGAACCGGGCAGCACTACCAGGTCGGCATCGGCGAGCCGGGACGGATCGGTTACCCAGCGCACCGCGACGCCCGGCTCACAGGCCAGCGCCTCCACATCGGTGGAATTGGAGATGCGCGGCAACCGGACCGCCGCGACGGTCAGCCAGTCGGTGCCGACCGGCGGCCGGGGCCGGCCCACCGGCGCGTCGGCGACGGTGCCGAGCGAATCCTCCGCGTCGATCCAGAGTTCGTCGGCGTACGGCAAGACGCCGAGGGTGGGGCGGCCGGTCAGCTCGGTGAGCCGGTCCAGGCCGGGGGTGAGCAGGTCCACGTCGCCGCGGAACTTGTTGATCAGGAATCCGGCGATCAGCCGCTGGTCGGCCGGGTCCAGGATGGCGACGGTGCCGAACAGGTGGGCCAGCACGCCGCCGCGATCGATGTCGCCGACCAGCAATACCGGCAGCTCCCCCGCCTGTGCCAGTCCCATGTTGGCCAGATCGGTCTCGCGCAGGTTGATCTCCGCCGGCGAGCCCGCCCCTTCGCAGATCACCACATCGAATTCGGCACGCAGCGAAGCCAGTTCGGCGGCCACGAGTTCCCGCAGCCGGGTGCGGTGCCGGAAGTAGTCCCGGGCGCCGACGGTGTCGATCGCGACGCCGCGCACCACCAACTGGGACCGCCGATCGCTGCCCGGCTTCAACAGCACCGGGTTGAAGCGCACGCTGGGCGCCAGCCCGCACGCCTGCGCCTGCAACGCCTGGGCCCGCCCGATCTCGCCGCCGTCGAGCGTCACCACCGAATTGTTGGACATGTTCTGCGCCTTGAACGGCGCGACCCGCACCCCCTGCCGGGCCAGCAACCGGCAGATACCGGCCGTCACGACGCTCTTACCGGCGTCGGAGGTGGTCCCGGCGACCAGCAGCGCGCCTTTCACCGGCCGCTCACGGCAGCGTCAGGATCTCGGCACCTTCGTCGGTGACCACCAGGGTGTGCTCGAATTGCGCGGTCCACTTGCGGTCCTTGGTGACCACGGTCCAGCCGTCGTCCCAGATCTCGTAGTCGATGCCGCCGAGGTTGATCATCGGCTCGATGGTGAAGGTCATGCCGGGTTCGATGACCGATTCGACGGCGGGCTGGTCGTAGTGCAGGATCACCAGCCCGCTGTGGAAGGTGGGGCCCACGCCGTGCCCGGTGAAGTCGCGGACCACGCCGTAGCCGAACCGGTTGGCATAGGACTCGATGACCCGGCCGATCACGTTCAGCGCCCGGCCCGGCCGCACCGCCTTGACGGCCCGCATGGTGGCCTCGCGGGTGCGCTCCACCAGCAGCCGGGCCTCCTCGTCGACGTCACCGGCGAGGAAGGTGGCGTTGGTGTCGCCGTGCACCCCGTGGATGTAGGCGGTGACGTCGATGTTGACGATGTCCCCGTCCTCGATCACCGTCGAGTCCGGAATGCCGTGGCAGATCACCTCGTTCAGCGAGGTGCAGCAGGACTTGGGAAAACCCTTGTAACCCAGCGTCGACGGGTAGGCACCGTGATCGCACATGTACTCGTGCGCGATCCGGTCCAGTTCGTCGGTGGTGACGCCGGGTGCGACCGCCTTGCCCGCCGCTTCGAGCGCCTGCGCCGCGATCTTGCTCGCGATCCGCATCTTGTCGATGGTCTCCGCGGTCTGCACCCACGGCTCCCGGCCCTCGTCGGCGGTCTTCTTCCATGCGTACTCGGGCCGCTCGATCGACCGCGGTACCTCGCGGGTCGGCGAGAGGATTCCGGGGACGAGCGGCTTGCGGGTGCGGACAGACATGTGGACCAGAATATCCGGACCCCGCTGAGTGGTTCCTGCCATACCGGGGAGGACGCCGCGCCGCCGCCGCTCGTCGACCGCCCAGACATTCCGTCTCCGGTACGGCGGACCGTGCTCGACCGCCGACGCCGGTACGACCGTCCCGCGGCGGTACCGGCGACCGCGCTCGCCGTGTTGGACGATGGGTCGAGCTGTCTGCTGTGGCGGTCGTCGCGGCTCCGGCCGCCCGGCCGCAGCATCCGGCACAACTGCCGCCGCGAGCAGCGCGGCCCGGAAAGGACTCTGATGTACGTACGTGACGCCATCGGGCAGACCCTCTTCGACCTGGGTGCGCGCGTCGCCTTCGGCGTGGTCGGCAGCGGGAACTTCCACTACACCAATGCGTTCACCGGCGCGGGCGGCCGCTTCGTCGCGGCCCGGCACGAGGGCGGGGCGGCCGGTATGGCCGACGGGTACGCCCGGATGAGCGGTGAGGTGGCGGTGCTGTCGCTGCATCAGGGCTGCGGGTACACCAATGCGCTGACCGGTGTCACGGAGGCGAGCAAGTCGAGGACGCCGCTGCTGGTGGTGACCGCCGAGGCCACCACGCCGACCTCGAACTTCTTCATCGATCAGGCGGGCATCGCACGCGGTCTGGGCGCCGAAGCGGTGCGGGTGCGCTCGCCGCGCTCCGCGATCGCGGAGGTGACGCGCGCGTTCCGGCTGTGCGCGCAGGGCCGCACGGTGGTGCTCAACGTGCCGATCGACGTACAGGACGAGGTGCTGCCGGACGATCAGGAGGTCGCCGCCGAGGTCGTCGTGCACCGGCCGCAACCGGCCGCCGCCGATATCGCCCGGTTCGCCGATCTGCTCACGGCGGCGCGGCGACCGGTGTTCGTAGCCGGGCGCGGCGCCCGCGCGGCCGGCGGCAAGCAGGCGATCGCGCGGCTGGCCGACCTGTCCGGCGCGCTGCTGGCGACCTCGGCGGTGTCGCGCGGCATGTTCCGGGGCCACGACTGGGACATCGACGTCTCCGGTGGTTTCTCCACCCCGCTGGCGGCGGAACTGATCGCCGGGGCCGACCTCCTCGTCGGCTGGGGTTGCGCCCTGAACATGTGGACGATGCGGCACGGCACACTGGTCGGTCCCGACGCGACGGTCGTACAGGTCGACATCGACCCGAAGGCCCTGGGCCGCACCCGCCCGATCGACCTCGGCCTGTGGGGCGGGGTCACCGAAACCGCCGCGGCGACAGCCGATCTGCTGGCGGCGCGCGGCGATGCGGGCTATCGGACGGCCGCGGTCGCCGCGCGGATTCGCACCGAGAAGCGCTGGAACGACGTGCCTTTCGAGGATGCCGGGACCGCGGACCGGATCGACCCGCGGGTGCTGTCGGCGGAACTGGATCGGCTGCTGCCGAAGGAGCGGGTGGTGTCGGTGGATTCCGGCAACTTCCTCGGCTATCCGAGCATGTATCTGGACGTGCCCGACGAATTCGCCTTCTGCTTCACCCAGGCGTTCCAGTCGGTGGGCCTGGGACTGGCCACGGCGATCGGGGCGGCACTCGCGCAACCCGACCGGTTGCCGGTGGCAGGCTGCGGTGACGGCGGTTTCATGATGGGCATCTCCGAACTCGACACGGCGGTGCGGCTCGGGCTGCCGCTGCTGGTGGTGGTCTACGACGACGCCCAGTACGGGGCCGAGGTGCATCACTTCACCCACGGCGAGGATCTCGCCAATGTCACCTTCCCGGACACCGATATCGCCGCCGTCGCACGGGGTTTCGGCTGCCACGCGCTGACCGTGCGGTCCCGCGCGGATCTGGCCGGGGTGAGGACCTGGCTCGACGGCGGCCCACGCCGACCGATGGTCGTCGACGCGAAGGTGGTCTCCGACACCGGATCCTGGTGGCTACAAGAGGCATTCGGGCACTGACCCGATGCCCGGCCGGTACGGCCCGGCGGTCCACCGACCGCAGGACCGCGCCCGGCCGGCGGATCGGTCAGTGGGCCGGCGTCAGGCTCCAGTCGTCGTACCGGCTCCACCATTCGGCGGTCCGGCCCGTACCGTCCTCGCGGGTGGTACCGCGCAGGTAGCCGTCGTCGAACCAGCTGCCTTGGTAGACACCGGTTTTCCCCTCCGACCAGTGGATGGTGAAGCCGATCGACCGGCCCTGGATGTGGCCCTCGCCGGGCTCGATCTTGCCGCGGCC
The DNA here is from genome assembly GCF_020176955.2 of Nocardia sp. alder85J. Taxonomy (GTDB): domain Bacteria; phylum Actinomycetota; class Actinomycetes; order Mycobacteriales; family Mycobacteriaceae; genus Nocardia. Next base: position 413,753 of record NZ_JAIUCZ020000004.1, on the reverse strand, counting down.
GGTCAGCGAGTCCGCGAATCCGTTGAACGACACGATCGTGTTCGCCGCATTCGTCTCGTGCCAGGTGACCGTGACGTGGAAGCCGAGCGGATCGCCGGTGGTACCGGACGGGCGTTGATACATGTCCCAATCGGATTGGAGGTCAACCGAACTGGGCGGCACGGCCGCAGCGGTGGCGGTCCCGGCGAGACCGAGGGCAGCCGTCGTGCCGAGCACGAACAGTCCGGCGAACAGTGCGCGTGTCGAGTGGGAGAACATGGTCACTCCTGAGGATGGGTCGTGAGCGTCGGTTTCCGAGGGGGCGCTGCCGATTCACCGGTGATCCGGGCCCGGCCGGGCATCGACGGTCAGCGAGTGGTCGCCGATTTCGGTGTGGGATTCGCCGGTGTAGAAACGGATCTCGTGTCCGTCGGGATCGTGCAACCCGGGCAGGATCCAGCCGAGAGTGGCGGAATGCACACCGGCATGGGTCTCACCGAGGGCATCCAGAGGCGCCGCAAGGGCTTCCAGGGCGCCGCGGTCCGGCACCGCGATCGAGAAGTAGTCGAAACCCGCTGCCGCAAGCGCCTTTTCGCGATCAATCCGGAGGCCGAGCAGTGGACCACCCGCCGGGTGGCGCAGGCTGACGCCCATCAGGACGCCCTGTTCGTGCGCCCGGGAACTGTTGGAGCGGGCCGGGCCGCTGATCGCGGTCGGGGTGGCGGCCGAAGCCGGCGAACCCCTGATCGCCCGGGCCGCCCAGGCGGGACGGCAGGGCACGCACGAGAACATCGCCGACCTCTGGCGGCGAATGCACGCCGACGGCCTGCTGCATCCCGACGCCGACCTGGAGTGGATCATCTCCACGGCCGGCCCGCTCGGGCAGGCCGAGACCTACAACCTCATCGTCCGGACCCTCGGCTGGGACCCGGACACGTACCAGCAGTGGCTGTACGGGACCTGGCTACGCCTCGCGACGACACCGTCGACACTGACCGAGCCGTGATCGCGCACCACGACCCGATGCGCCCGGCCGCCGGTGGACTCCGGCGGATATGCGCGCACCGCGGGGCGGCACCGGAAAACGCATGTCCCGGCCCTACGCGGCGGTGTGATCCACCAGCCCGGCCGCCTGCCGCACGGCGGTGACGGCGAGCACCGCGGCGCCCCCGTCGGGCCGGGCATCGACGCCGAACAGTCCGTCACCCGCGGTCTCGGCCACGGTCTCGGCGATCTGGATCAGCAAGGCCCGGAAACCGGCGAGTTCGTCCGGCGCGCAGTCGGCGACGATGGCGGTCGCGGACCGGATCGCCGTCAGCGCGGGCCCTTCGTAGTCGGCATAGCTGGTGTCCGCCCGCAGTGTGGTGTCGAACACCGAGGTGGCGGTGAGTTCGCGCAGGAACCGGCTGGGATGGGTGAGGCTGACCTGCCGCACCGCGTTGATCAGCGCGGTGATCTCCGCGTAGTCCGCGCCGTCCTCGTCGAGCGCCACCACGATCCCGGCGGCCATCAGCGCCCGATGCAGGGTCGCCCACTGCGCGGCGGTGAAGTCGGCCTCGGTGGGACCGGCGTGGTCGCGGCGCAACACCTGAAAACCCGCGCGCGCCAACATCTCCGGTATCAACCGCGCGGCCTGGAGGTATTTGATCCGGGCCAGGTCGGGCAGTTCGTCCCAGGGCAGTGGCTGCGCGTCGTCCCGGTCGCGGCGACCGGGGGAATACCGGGCGCGCTGCATGGTCTTGTCGGCCATCCGGCGTTCGTATTCCAGCCGGGCCAGCACCTTGACCTCGGCTTCCTCGAGCACGGCGTCCAGCGCCGGATCACCGGCGGGCATCATCACGCAGCCGACCACCGTCAGGTTCTCCCCGAGGCGGCGGGCCTGCACGCGATAGGACCGCTTGCGTTCCTCCGGCAGATCGACCCACTCGCGCAACGCCTCCGCCCGCTCCGGCACCGCGCCGGTGGTCATGACGGCGTGCACCCGGGCCTGATGGTCCACCCGTTCCTCGGTGGCGTGCACCGCCTGCGCCAGCTGCTCGGTCACCTGGGTGGTCATATATCCGGTGAGGCTGTCGATGACCCGGTCCTGCGCGGTCAGCCGGGCCTGCATGCGCCGGCACTCGTACAGGATCGCCTCGGCATCCAGGAAGGTCTGCTCGGCGCGGCGGTCCCCGGTCCGGTCCAGCACGTCCTGGCCGACCATGATCACGATCATGAAGATCAGCTGGGCGAGCGTCGACAGGAAGGTCATGAAGGCGAACGGATACGGATCGAAGCGCTGAATCCCGAACTCCGCCAGCATCATCCACAGCAACTGGGTGACGGCGGCCAGATAGAAGGTCCACACGCTGCCCAGCCGCTGGGTCAGCCAGGCCGCGATCCGGTCGTTGAGGCCGATCGCGTGGTCGCGGGCCTGCGGCGGCGGTTGCACGCGGTGCCGCTCGATCCACGGGTGCGGGCTGCTCTCCAGCATGCTCACGCCGCGGCTGAGCATCCGGTCGTGCCGGTCCAGATGCGTCTGCAACCGCGCCACCTCGTCGAAGACCGCCTCGGTGTTCTCGTAGGTCTGCACCGCCCGCCGGTCGGCGGCCACGCTGAGCACCCGCTGCCCGACCAGGATCACCAGGCACAGCACCAACTGGACGATGTTGTCCAGGAACAACAGGAACTTGAACGGATACGGATCCACCGCCCGCAACGGCCCCCAGATCGCCAGTATCGTCCAGCCGCCGACGATCACCAGCGCCACATACAGCGCCGTCATCGAACCCACCCGCTGGGTCAGCACGGCCGCGATGGTGTCGTTCCACCCGATCCGCCGCTCCACGCGCACCGGAACCTGCTGTTCACCCCCGTCCCCGGCCCCACTCAATTCCATTGCCTTACCGCAGCACTGATCACGAAACGCCTCACTGGATCCGGCGCCGGACCGTTCCGGCGCCGCACAGCAGGCATAACCGCGTCCGGCGACCCCAATCCTCCGCACAGCGAAACCACCTGTGGTTTCGCGAATCACCGTGCGCGGTCGCGTCTTTCCCGCTCCCGCTCAACGAATTCGGGGTGCGGCTCCGCCCGGGAACGCGGCGGCGGCCGTCGAGGTGTACTCGGTCTGGATCTTGTAGTACCGGTCCGCGGGCCCGTAGGCGGCGTAGACCGTGTGCCGGCGGTCCGGTGCGGCCACCGGTCCGGTGGCGAAGGCGGCCAGTACCGGGTGCAGATCGCCGGGCAGTGTCGCGGATTCCACCCGCCGCGGGAAGCAGATCCGGACCATCCGCGGCGAATCCCAGGAGAAGGTCCGATACACGTTGAACGTGCCTGCGAACACAGCGAGTTCGGCCGCGCCGGGCGGCGTCATGCCGAGATCGTCGAGCATCGTGACGATATCGGCCGCGCCGATCACCTCCGGCATGAGCACCTGGGAGTACAGATTCATCGTCCGCGCCGCGAAGTCGAGCGCGATGATCCCGACCTCGCCACCGTAGCGGTTCAGGTGCTCCGCATGCCCCCGGGCGGCGTCCGGAATGCCGGGCAGCCGCAGCGCCTCGTCGACGGGCAGCGTCCGCCCGAGCACGAACCACACCTTCTGCACCCCGCTGCCGAGCGCCAGATCGACCGCCCCCGCCACCGGCATCGCCACGATCTCGTCCAGCAGCGCCTCCATCGGATGCCCGATGTACTCCACGAACCCCGCCGCCCGCAGCCGCCCGACGAGTTCGGTTGCCGGACCGGGATATTGCACCCGGGCATTGACCTGCCGCTCCGGCACGGCGTGTGTGGTGGTCCGCACCCCGACCACCGAATTGGCCCACGCGTCCGCGAAAATCTCCAGCACCGGATCCACGACCGCGTCGTCGTAGGGTGCATCGCACAACTCCGCGTAGACCCGCAGATCGTGCCGGAGCCGATCGAGTGTGGTCGCGACAGGAATGCCCATGTTGGGTCACCTCGTATCCCATCGGCCCCCGCGACCACAGCCGGCCGATTGCCCTCGGAAGCCGATTCCCTCCCCAGCCTAGATACCCCGGCCCGGATATTTCGGCGATCGACGACGCCGCACCCCTTCGGCGGAAACCGCCGCGATCCGGCACCTCAGTGGCCGGGCACCGCGGTCGGCGGATCGGGTGTGGTGATCGGATCCCCACCCGCCGGACTGCCGGCACCACGGTACCCCACGCGGTTCGGCGACCGGCTGCCATAATGCCGCGGGCAGGTGCGGAACAAATTCGGACCGCGGTCCGTTTTCTCGGGCGACACGAACAGGTGCAGCGATGGATCGAGGCGACCACATGGAACTGGGACTGACCACCTTCGCCGAGCGGCATGCCGTCGGTGACCGGCCCGCGCCGAATGCGGGCGAGCGGTTGCGGGAGGTGGTGGCCGAGGCGGTCGCGGCCGAACAGGCCGGACTCGACGTCTACGGCGTCGGCGAACATCATCGAGAGGATTTCGCGGCCTCCGCGCCGGCGATGGTGCTCGCGACGATCGCCGGGCGCACCGAACGCATCCAGCTGACCAGCGCGGTCAGCGTGCTCAGCTCCGACGATCCGGTCCGGTTGTATCAGCAGTTCGCCACCCTGGACCTGCTGTCCAGCGGGCGCGCGGAGCTCATGGCCGGGCGCGGGTCGTTCGTCGAGTCGTTCCCGTTGTTCGGTTTCGACCTCGGCGACTACGACGCCCTGTTCGACGAGAAGCTGGCCCTGCTGCTGCGGCTGCGCGCGGACGAGCCGGTGACCTGGTCCGGGCAGTTCCGGGCGCCCTTGCGGGATGCCGTCGTCCATCCGCGCACCGACCGGCCGCTGCCCGTCTGGATCGCCGTCGGCGGCAGTCCGGAGTCCGTGGCGCGGGCGGGACTGCTGGGCCTGCCGCTGGCGATCGCGATCATCGGCGGGCAGCCGGCCCGGTTCCGGCCGCTGGTGGATCTGTATCACCGCGCCCTCGAGCAGGGCGGGCACGGGCCACAGCCGATCGCGGTGCACGCCCACGGATATGTCGCCGACACCGAGGAGCAGGCGGTCGCCGACTTCTACGCACCGTATGCGGCGGCGATGAGCGGGCTGGGCCGGGAACGGGGATGGAGTCCGATGACGCCCGGACAATTCGACGGGATGCGCGGGCCCGGCGGATCGCTGTTCCTCGGCAATCCCGACCAGGTCGCGGAGAAGATCGCGGACATCCGCGACACCCTCGGCCTGGACCGGTTCATGCTGCATCCGAGCGTGGGCACGCTGCCGCACGACAAGGTGTTGCACACCATCGACCTGCTCGGCAGCAAGGTGGCGCCGCTCGTCCGGTGATCGGGGTCGGCGCCGCGGTCAGGATTCCGATTCGATCAGCAGATGCTCCAAGCGGACCGTATCATCGGAGTCCATGTCGACGCCGAGCACTGCCACGAACTCACGATCGCCGACACGCCGCTGGAGCGGGCTCCAGGAGTCGGCCAGGTAGCGACTCGCCCCGGTGGCGCCCCGGGGGCCCAGGCCCGCACAGAATATCCAGTATCGGTCGGGGTGCAGATCCGGGCTCGGTCGCACCCGTGCGACGACGCCGATATCGCGCTCTCCGCTCGGGTCGTACCGGCTACCGTCAGTCAACTCCAATTGCGTGAAACGCGCACTGCCGTTGACGGTGAACAGCGGACGATCGACACCCTCGCAGTACATACGGGTGCAGTCGTTGCTCATCAGTCCGAAGCTGATGCACGAACGGTCACTGTGCGCGACGACATACCGATCGCTGCGAATATCGATCGGAATCCCGGTGTGGTGCTGCAGCGACATGAACACATACAACAATGCACGGAATTCCGTCTCCGGCAGGGCCGTCAGCACATCCGAGTGACGGTCGGCCGCTAATGCGCGCACCTTCCTGCCGAATGTGCACCGGCGGGGAACCTCGGCCGCCGAGGGCGCCGGTGCGGGTTGGAGTGGTAGCTCGAAGGTCGGGTACACGAGCGTAATCCCACCGGCGATCACTTCGGCTCCGAGGAATGCTCCGAGCTCGAAGTCCGATGCGAGGAGCCCCGGCTCGCGCACCCGAGCGTCGACCGAGGCACCCTCTGCTGCCTGAAACAATCGCTCGACGGTCCAGCTCGGGAACATCTTGACCAGCACCCGGCAATGGTAGCCACGGGGGAGGCCGACCATTCTGCCCGAAAGCCATTGATAGAACTGCGTTTTCGCCGGCCCGTAGCCGGGTGGGATCGGGGGGACGAGTTGCGCGGCGCATCTGTCGTAGGCAGCCAGAAAATCGGAATGGTTCGTGAGATGCTGTTCCGCCAGCAGCATCCGCAGAACGGTAGCCATCACAAGACCTCCTTACCCCGGCACCTACCGCTGATGGCGCTGCCTCCGCTGCCGCAATGGTGTCCCTGCTCCCGCATCGGTCGGTCGCCCGACCGAATCAATGATCCACTCGTTCCATTAACCCCCGCTATCCATTTGCAGGGCAACGTATCTCCGATCCGTTTTCGTTCGTTTTCACATTGCCCGGCCGCCGGCGCCACAACGACGGCCGAACGTGTTGCCGCGACGGACTTGCCCGGCGACAGGGAAGTGTGCCGGTCGATACCGCTACCGCACAGTGGTTTCGAAGCCGCGGCAGCCATGGATGGGGTCATCTGCACTGCGCCCGAAGCGGAATCGAAGACGAACAAAAGCGAACCGGCAGACATATTGCCGGACCACCGATCTCGGGGCGTTACTGGAAGCAGCGGGCCCACTGACACAACCGGACAACCACCAGTGCAGCAACGAATCGTCATCACAACAGCAAGAGGAGACCCACTCCGATGCCTACCATCACCTCTCTCTCGCCGACCTCGGGCCCCACCGCAGGGGGTACGAATGTCACGATCACCGGGACCGGGTTCACCGGAACTCTCCTGGTGAATTTCGGTGTCCTCCCGGCGATATTCGTAGTCAATTCCGCGACCCGGATCACGGCTGTCGTGCCGCCGGGATGGCCCGGTACGGTGCAGGTCACCGTCAGCGGCCTCACGGGGATCAGTAACAGCGTTCCCTACACCTATGTCGCGGCCCCCACCCTCGCCGGCATCGCGCCCCGTTCTGGTCCTGTGACCGGCGGGACGACGGTCGTGCTCACCGGCACCGCGCTGACCGGCGCCACCGCGGTGAGTTTCGGTGGCATCCCGGCAGCTTCGTTCACCGTCAATTCGGCGACGCAGATCACGGCCGTGACACCCGCCGGTACGGCGGGAACCGTACAAGTCACCGTCACCACCGCGGGTGGCACCAGCAATGCCGTCGGTTTCACCTACATCGCGGTTCCCACCCTGACGACGGTGGTGCCGAACGACGGGCCGGTGACCGGCGGGACGACCGTCATTCTCACCGGGACGGCGCTGACCGGTGCGACCGCGGTGAGTTTCGGTGGCACACCGGCGGCTTCGTTCACGGTGAACTCCGCCACCCGAATCACCGCCGTATCCCCGGCCGGGTCGGCGGGGCCGGTGTCGGTCACCGTCACCACTCCGGGTGGCACCAGCAACGGAGTCCTGTTCACCTACTTCGCGGTTCCCACCCTGACCGCCGTCACACCCGCCGCGGGACCGGTGTCGGGCGGGCTCACGGTGACCCTGACCGGGACGGGCCTGACCGGTGCGACCGCGGTGAGTTTCGGTGGCACACCGGCGACGTCGTTCACGGTGAACTCCCCCACCCAGATCACCGCCATCACCCCGGCGGGGTCGGTGGGGACGGTGTCGGTCACCGTCACCACTCCGGGTGGCACCAGCAACGGCGTCCCGTTCAGCTATGCCGCGATTCCCACCCTGACCGCCATCGCACCCTCCTCGGGACCGGTGACCGGCGGGACGACCGTCGTCCTGACCGGAACGGCCCTGACCGGCGCCACCACGGTCAGTTTCGGTGGCATTCCCGCGGCGTCGTTCACGGTGAACTCCCCCACCCAGATCACCGCCGTCACCCCCGCGGAGTCCGTGGGGACGGTGCTGGTCACCGTCAGCACTCCGGGCGGCACCAGCAACGGCGTCCCGTTCACCTACGTCGCGATTCCCACCCTGACCAGCATCGTTCCCACCGCGGGACCGGTGACCGGCGGGACGACCGTCGTCCTGACCGGAACGGGCCTGACCGGCGCCACGGCGGTGAGTTTCGGTGGCACACCCGCGGCGTCGTTCACCGTGAACTCCGCCACCCAGATCACCGCCGTCACCCCCGCCGGGGTAGCCGGCACGGTACCGGTCACCGTCACCACCGCGGGCGGCACCAGCAACAGTGTCTCCTTCACCTACGCCGCGATTCCCACCCTCATCAGCATCGTTCCCGCCGCGGGACCGGTGACCGGCGGGACGACCGTCGTCCTGACCGGAACGGGCCTGACCGGCGCCACGGCGGTGAGTTTCGGTGGCACACCCGCGGCGTCGTTCACCGTGAACTCCGCCACCCAGATCACCGCCGTCACCCCGGCCGGAGCGGCGGGGACGGTGCCGGTCACGGTCACCACCGCGGGCGGCACCAGCAACAGTGTCTCCTTCACCTACGTGGTGGTTCCGACCCTGACCAGCATCGCTCCCACCGCGGGACCGGTGACCGGCGGGACGACCGTCGTCCTGACCGGAACGGGCCTGACCGGCGCCACGGCGGTGAGTTTCGGTGGCACACCCGCGACGTCGTTCCTCGTCAATTCCGCCACCCAGATCACGGCGGTCGCACCCGCCGGGGCGGCCGGCACCGTGTCGGTCACCGTCACCACGGCGGGCGGCACCAGCAACGGCGTCCCGTTCACCTACGCCGCGGTTCCCACCCTGACCGCCATCGCACCCCCGTCGGGACCGGTGACCGGCGGGACGACCGTGGTCCTGACCGGGACGGCCCTGACCGGCGCCACCGCGGTCAGCTTCGGTGGCACACCCGCGGCCTCGTTCACCGTCGACTCGGCGACGCAGATCACGGCGGTCACACCCGCCGGCACCGCCGGTACGGTGCTGGTCACCGTGACCACCGTGGGTGGCACCGGTAACGGCGTCTCCTTCACCTATGCCACGGTTCCCACCTTGACCGGGGTGGCACCGAACGCGGGGCCGGTGACCGGCGGGACGGTGGTCACGCTCACCGGGACAGGCCTCACCGGCGCCACCGCGGTGAATTTCGGCGGCACACCCGCGGCCTCGTTCGCCGTCGACTCCCCGACCCAGATCACGGCGATCACTCCCGCCCACACGGCCGGAGCGGTGTCGGTCACCGTCACCACGGCGGGCGGCACCAGCAACGGCGTCCCGTTCACCTACGCCGCGGTTCCCACCTTGACCGCCATCGCACCCGGATCGGGGCCGGTGGCAGGCGGGACGACGGTCACGCTCACCGGGACGGGCCTGACCGGCGCCACCGCGGTGAATATCGGTGCCACACCGGCGACGTCGTTCACTGTCGTTTCCGATACCCAGATCACGGCGGTCACCCCCGTCGGGACCGCCGGGACGGTGCTGGTCACCGTCACGACCGCAGGTGGCACGGTCGACGGTGTCTCGTTCACCTACGCGGGGATTCCCACCCTGACCTCGGTCAGCCCCTCGTCGGGAACGACGGCCGGCGGAACCACCGTCACCCTCACCGGGACGGCCCTGACGGGTGCGACCGCGGTGAGTTTCGGTGGTACACCGGCGACCTCGTTCTCGGTCGACAGCGACACGCAGATCACGGCCGTTGCTCCGGCCGAGGCGGCGGGAACGGTGTCGGTCACCGTCACCACGGCGGGCGGAACCAGTAACGGAATCGCCTACACCTACGTCTGACCCCCGAGGAGCGGCTGGGCCGCCGGTGGGCGATATGCCTCCCGGCGGCCCCGTCGCGTCGCGGTCGCGGATCGTCGGAACGCTGTTCGTCGCCAGTGCGGATCGGGCACTCAGCCGGAGGTGAGCGTCGCGATGGCGGCCGCCAGTTTCCCGGTGGCCACTGCGGCGATGTCCGGGATCTCGGGGGCCGCACTGAATCGGCTCATCATGGTGGGGTCCATGGCGTCGACGACGACGGTGCCGTCGCCCGCCGCGCGGACGACCACATTGCAGGGCAGCAGCAGCCCGATTCCGGGGTCGGCGGTCACGGCGCGCAGTGCCAGCGGGGGGTTGCACGCGCCGAGGATGAGGTAGTCGTCCAGCTCCGCACCCAGTTTCGCGTGCATGGTGGCTTTCACATCGATCTCGGTCAGAATGCCGAACCCCTGCTCCGCCAGCGCTTCCCGAGTTCGCCGGACCGCATCCTCGAACGAGGTGCGCAAGGTGGTGGACAGTGCCGAATCCATGGCGATCGGTCCTTTCCCGCAGCATAGGAGGCGGCCGGTGGTCCATCCGGAGTGCGGTGAACACCGGGTGGGGTGGATCGTGTCGGGAGCCGAGCATAGCCGCCGGCGGGTGCCCGGCCGCGCGACTCGTCCGGACTCGGCGCGTCCGCGCCGACGGTGCCCCGGACCAGGCCCGGCCCGCTCCGTCCGGCTGCACGATCCGGCCCGTCGGCGGTGATCGCGGGTAGCCGGACCTGCCGCAGCGTATCCGGATCCACCGCCGCGCAAGCGGGTGATGCGTTCCGGCGCTTCCGTGGGGAACCATCGCACGGTCGTCTCCGCTTCCCGGCGATTTCTTCGAGCGGATTATCTGTTCCCACAGGGAAATCCGCAGGTAAGTTCCCGGAAAGGGTTTCGCGCCAGGATGAGCGCGGGCCCGAGGGAAAACGGAGGAATCATGACGGGGAAGATCAGGGCGCTGCTGGTGGCGGTGGCCGCGATGGTGACGGCGATCGGTTTCGCGGGCACGGCGAGCGCGAGTCCGGATGCGCCGCAATATTCTTACAACTGGTTCCAGGCGCCGTCGGGCAATATCTCCTGCATGATCAGCGACGATACCGACGTGCGCTGCGACATCCAGCACTACCGGTTCACCGCGCCGCCGCGCCCCGCCGGCGGTTGCGGCCCCTCCGGATTCGGGCACGCGGTGAGCATGTCGGTCACCACGGCCGCCCGGTTCACCTGCGCCGGTGACACCACGATGGATCCGAGCCTGCCGGTGCTGCCGTACGGCGCCAGCACCACGGTCGGACAGATCACGTGCACCAGTACCACCGACTATCTGTCGTGCAGCGCGGGCGACCATTTTCTGCGCCTGTCCCAGGACGACTTCGCATTGCAGTGAATTCCCTTCGGCCGCACTCTGATTCGCGGTGATCCGGATCGTCGCGGGTGTCCGCGCCGGTGGCGCTCCGGTATCGTCCTGGACCGGGAGGTCACGGCCGTGGAGTTGTCGGAATGACAGCCCGGCGAAGTATTCGCCGGGTACCGCATCCCGCGCCGGGTCGGGGCCGGCGGGATGGGTGTCGGCTATCCGGCCGAGCATCCACGACTGCCGCGCCGCGACGCGCTGAAGATCCTCGATCCGGCGCCGGGCCGGGACCGAACGTGATTCTCGCAGGGCCCGCCGGTGCTGCCGCCGCGGCGGGCGGTCGCGATCCTGTCCGGCGGCGAGATCGAGAGCTGTGGCGCCACCGCCGTTTTCGAGCCTCGAATCACCGGGTGCGCCGCAGCCGCCGCCTCATTCGCGCAGTACGGCCTCGAAGGCGATGCGGTCGCCGCGATACAGCGAGCGGACGCGTTCCAGTGGGGCGCCGGCGCTGTCGGTGGTGTGCCGGTGCAGCAACAGCATCGGCAGTGCGGTCGTGCACTCCAGCAGGGCGGCCTCGCGTGGCGAGGCGAGCACGGTCTCGAGGCGTTCGGTGGCCTTGCCGAAGGTGACCCCGGCGGCGTGGATGGCGGCGTACAGGGAGGTGGTGGGGTCGTAATCGGTTCGCAGACCGGCGAATCGGTCCAGTCGGAGGAAGGTGCTCTCCAGGCCGATCTTCTCGCCGTCGGCGAGCAGCACCCGTTCCAGCTGCATCACCGGGGTGCCGGGGGCGAGGCCGAGACCGGTGGCGGTGTCGGCGTCGGCGGGGACGTCGTCCCAGGACACCAGCAGGCGGCCGGGCAGCCGGCCGTGGCTCAGGGCGGCCTCGGTGTAGGAGCGCAACGACAACGGCTGCACCATCTTCGGACGCGACACCACGGTGCCCCGGCCCTGGCGGCGAATTCTGCCCTCCACCAGCAGATCTCGCAGGGCCTGCCGGACCGTCTCCCGGGCCACCTCGAACCGGGCGGCCAGATCGCGTTCCGACGGCACGGGGTCGCCCTCGGCCAATTCGCCGAGGATGACCTCGATCTCGGTGCGCACCCGATAGGCCTTGGACACCCGGTGTCCGGCGCCGCTCACGTGGCCACCTGCGTTGCGTCCATGGCGACAGCGTACCAATCATTGGTCTATACCAATTATTAACCCGGCGTTTCCATGGGAAACACCCACCGGTCTAGACCATTACCCATGATTCTCGCATGCGTTTGGTCATCATCGGAGGTGGCATTCTCGGCACCGCACACGCCCTGGCGGCGGTCCGCCGCGGGCACGAGGTGGTCCAGCTCGAGCGCGAGGCCGAGGCCCGAGGGGCCACCGTGCGCAACTTCGGGCTGGTCTGGGTGTCCGGCCGCAGTCGCGGCGAACTGGAGTTCACCCTGCGCTCGCGGCAGCTGTGGGAGGAGATCGGCGGCCGGGTGCCCGGCGTCGGCTTCCGGCCCGCCGGCTCGATCACGCTGGTACGCACCGATGCCGAACTCGCCGTCGCCGAGGCGGCCGCTGCCGCACCGGATGCCGAGGCGCGCGGCTTCGAACTGCTCGACGCCGACCGGGTGCGCGCGCGCAATCCCGCACTGCGCGGGAAATTCCTTGCCGGCCTGCACTGTTCGACCGATGCCGCGGTGGAGTCGCGGCAGGCGCTGCCGGCGCTGCGGGCGTATCTGGCGGCGACCGGCCGCTACACCTTCCACGCGGGCGCCGAGGCGCGCGACGTCGCCGACGGCACCGTGACCGACGACCACGGCCGTCGCTTCGAGGCCGATCTGGTGCTGCTCTGCCCGGGCGCGGCGCACGGCGGGCTGACCCGTGAACTGGTCGGCGACCTCCCGGTGCGCCGGGTGCGGTTGCAGATGATGCAGACCGCGCCACTGGGCGAACCGCTACCCACCGCCGTCGCCGACGGCGACAGTTTCCGCTACTACCCCGCCTTCGCCGGACCCGCGCTCGATCATCTGAATCGCGAAGAGGCGCAGCCGTTCACCGCGGCCCGGCACCGCATGCAGCTGCTCTGCGTGCAGCGGCTGCACGGCGGTCTGACCCTGGGCGACACCCACGAATACGACGAGCCGTTCGCCTTCGACGTCGACGAGGCGCCCTACGAGCACCTGACGGCGGTGGCGGAGGAACTGCTCGGCCGCAAGCTGCCCCAGGTGGTGCGGCGCTGGGCCGGGGTCTACAGCCAGAGCACCGACCCGGACGCGCTGGTCACCCGCGCCCGCGCGGACGACCACACCTGGGTGATCACCGGGCCCGGCGGGCGCGGCATGACCCTCGGCCCCGCACTCGGCGAGGAAACCGCCGAACTGCTCGGCCTGTGAAGGGAGATCCATTGTCCGAGAAGAAGATCGAGCTGGCCGTGCTGGACCTGGCGGGTACCACCATCGCCGACGACGGGCTGGTGCTGCGCGCCTTCGACGCCGCCGCGACCGCCGCGGGCCTCTCGGCCGACGGTCCCGAGCGCGCGGCCGCCGACCGCTACGTCCGCGACACCATGGGGCAGTCCAAGATCAGCGTGTTCCGCACGCTGTTCGGCGACGAGGACCGCGCGCAGCGGGCCAATCGCGCCTTCGAGGCCGCCTACGACGAGTTCGCCACCGCGGCGCGGCCGATTCCCGGTGCGGCGGAGGCGATCACGCGGCTGCGGGCGGCCGGGGTGAAGGTGGCGCTGACCACCGGCTTCAGCCCGGACACCCGGGACCGGCTGCTGGCAGCGGTGGGCTGGGGCGAGCTGGCCGATCTGGCCCTGTCCCCCGCCGACGCCGGCCGCGGCCGCCCCTATCCGGACCTGGTGCTCACCGCAGTGCTGCGGCTGCGCATCGACGCCGTGGATCGGGTTGCGGTGCTGGGTGATACCGCCAGCGACATCGGCACCGGCCTGGCCGCCGGCGCCCGCATCGTCGCCGGGACCCGCACCGGCGCGCACACCGAGGAACAACTGCTGGCGGCCGGCGCCACCCATGTGGTGCCGTCGGTCGTCGAATTCGCCGAGCTGATCCTCGCCTGAGCCATCCGCCCTCGTCCCCCATCCCTTCGACTCACGTTCCGCACAACATGAAAGTTGCAGTCATCGTGCGCATTTCGACCAAACGCCTGGCACGCACCGCACTGATCCTGGCCTCGGCGACGGCGGTCACGGTCTCCGCCGCAGCCTGCGGCGGCACCGGCTCGAGCTCCGGCGGCGGTGACAAGACCGTCACCGTCTACTCCGCCGACGGCCTCGGCGACTGGTACAAGACCATTTTCGCGAAATTCAAGGACAAGACCGGGATTTCGGTGAACGAGGTGGAAGCCGGTTCCGGCGAGGTGGTGAACCGGGTGGACAAGGAGCAGTCCAACCCGCAGGCCGACCTCGTCGTCACGCTGCCGCCGTTCATCCAGAAGGCCGCCGCGTCGAACCTGTTGCAGGCCAGCGGCGCCGACACCGGCGCGGTCGCCGACGTCGACAAGGATCCCGGCGGCAAGTACGTGACGCTGGCCGGGAACTACCTGTGCTTCATCGCCAATCCGCGGGTGGCCGACGCCGGCAAGCTCACCTGGGACGATCTGCTGAAGCCGGATTACAAGGGCAAGGTGCAGTATTCGACACCCGGCCAGGCCGGTGACGGCACCGCCGTGCTGGTGCTGCTGCAACAGCTGTACGGCAAGCAGGCGGCGCTGGACTACCTGGGCAAGTTGCAGGCCAACAACGTCGGGCCGTCCTCCTCGACCGGCAAACTGCAACCGAAGGTCGACAACGGTGAGCTGCTGGTCGCCAACGGCGATGTGCAGATGAACGTCCAGGAGATCAAGGACAAGGGCGCGAAGTTCGCCGTGTTCTTCCCGGCCACCGCCGACGGCAAGCGCTCCACCGTGGCGCTGCCGTACGTGATGGGGATGGCCAAGGGCGCCCCGCACAAGGATGCCGCGAAGCAGTTGATGGAGTACCTGCTGTCCGCCGACGCGCAGCAGACTCTCGGCCCGGACGCCGTCGCGGTCCCGGTCCGCAAGGATCTGAAGGACGCACCGGCCCCGGCGGGAACCGTCTCCCCCGCGGCCTATCTGAAGGACGTCACCGTGATCAATCCGGACTGGACCAAGGTCCTCGGCGATCTCGACGGTGACGTCGCCGCGTACCAGAAGGCCACCGGTAGCTGATCGACACCGACAGGAGCGCAACCATGTCCACGCCCAGGGCCGTGACCGCCGCGACCACCGCCGCCACCGATCCCGATATCGCGCCCGCGATCGTGTTCGACCGGGTCGGCGTGAGCTACGGCCGGGGCCGCAAGGCCACCGTCGCGCTGGCCGACTTCTCCCTGCGCGTCGCGGCCGGTGAGACGGTTGCGCTCCTGGGCCCCAGCGGATCCGGCAAGTCGACCGCGCTGCGGGCGCTGGCCGGATTCGTCCGGCCCACCGCGGGCCGGGTGCGGCTCGCGGGCCGCGACGTCACCGGCACCTCGCCCGCCGCCCGCGGCATCGGCGTGGTGGTGCAGTCCTACGCGTTGTTCCCGCACCTGCGGGTGTTCGACAACGTGGCCTTCGGCCTGCGCTCACATCGGGTGCCGCGCAGGGAGATCGGCGCCCGGGTGGCCGAGGCTCTGGAGATGGTCGGCATGACCGGCTACGAGCGCCGGCTGCCGCGTGAACTGTCCGGCGGCCAGCAGCAGCGGGTGGCGATCGCCCGCGCCCTGGCCATCCGCCCCCCGGTGCTGCTGCTGGACGAACCGCTCGCCGCCCTGGACGCGCAGCTGCGGCAGAGCATGCTCACCGAATTGCAGCAGTTGCGAAAAGCTCTACCGGACACCGCGATGCTGTACGTGACCCACGACCAGGCGGAGGCGCTGGCGCTGGCCGACCGGATCGCGGTGATGCGCGATGCCCGCCTCGTCGACGTCGACACCGCCGAGAACCTGTGGCGCCGCCCGCCCAGCTCGTTCACCGCCGCCTTCCTCGGCGGCGCGAATCTGCTGCCCGGCAGCGTGAAACACGTCTCCGGGACCGCCGCCTTCGTCGCGGTCGGTGAGCTGACGCTGCGCGCCGAGGCACCGAAACCCGGTGTCGGCCAACTGGAATGGAAGCCCGACGACGACGGCATGCTCTGCGTCCGCCCGCACACCGTGCGGCTGTGCCCGGTCGGCGAGCGAGAATCCTTGCGCGCCACCGTGATCTCCGGCGTCTGGCGCGGCGCCACCACCCGGCTCGTGCTGGACGTCGACGGCCTGCCGGTCGACCTCACCGCGGACCTGCCCGGCCAGCTCGACACCACCCCCGGCGCCGTGGTCGGCGTCCACCTGCCCGACCCGGCGGGCGTCCTGATCCCCGCCGCCGTGGGGGCGGCATGAGGCCCGGCCCGGTCCCCGCCGCGGCCGCCGCATCCTGCCCGGATCGCGATGGAGCGCGCCTTGCCGCCGACCGTAGCCATGACCGCGGACGCTGTCGACTCCGTTGCGGTGGTGGCGGTTCCATTCGCCTCGGTCGGCTCACGACCCGGCCGCGGTCCCCTCGCGGCCGGTATCCGTGGAGCCCGGACCCGGTGGCGCCCACCGGCGTCGCCGTCCTCGCCGCCGCGCACCCGGCCCATGAGGGGGGCCGGGTGCCGGCCGTCGCCGACCGCGCCATCGTGGCAACGACGTCTGCCGGCACCGGCCGCACCATCGCCGTTCGAGCGGCCGCTGCCGAGATGACCGGCCCGCGGGCCACCGGCGATCAGCGCACCCGGTGCCGGGCCGACAACCGGACGGCGACCCGGCACCGGGTGCGCCTGCCGTACGGCTCGGCCGCTGCGGCCGTACTCCGGAGGGTGCGATGAGCGTATCGACAGTGCTGGAACCGCCGGTCGGCGAGGAGGATACGGAGAATCCGGCCGCGCGGTCGTGGTGGCGGCCCGTGCTGTGGTCGCTGCCGCCCCTGCTCGTGGTGCTGGTGATCGCCGTGTACCCGATCGTGCGGGTGCTGACCGAGTCGACGGTGACCCCGCACGGTCGCGGGACGGCGGTGTGGTCGCGGGTGCTGGGGTCGCAGGCGTTCCGGGATGCGTTGTGGCACACCGTGTCCATCGCCGCGTGCGCGACCGCGGGCTGTCTGGTGCTCGGGACCTTCCTGGCGGTGGTGCCGGCCTTCGTGCCGTTTCCCGGATCGGCGGTGGTCGGGCGGTTGATCGATACCGTGCTGACGCTGCCGTCGTTCCTGATCACGCTGGCGTTCACCTTCCTGTACGGCACCGCCGGGGCGGTCAACGCGCTGCTGGCGAAGATCGGCGGGAATCATGCCCCGGCAGTGCATTTCCTCACCACGCCGACCGGGGTGGCGCTGGCCGAGATCACCTACTTCACCCCGTTCGTGGTGCGGCCGCTGCTGGCCGCGTTCGCGCAGTTGCCGCGGGAGCAGCTGGAAGTGGCGGCGAGCCTGGGCGGGTCGCCGTGGCGGGTGCTGCGGCAGGTGGTGCTGCCGGAGGCGGGGCCCGCACTGGCGGCCGGTGGCAGCCTGGTACTGCTGTTGACGCTCAACGAATTCGGCATCGTGCTGTTCACCGGCGCCAAGGGGGTGCTCACGCTGCCCGCGTTGATCTACACCCGCGGCATCGTGACCTTCGACCTGCCGGGTGCGGCGGTGCTGGCGTCGGTGCAGGTGGTGTTGTCGCTGACCCTCTACGCCGGGTATCGGGTGCTGTTCGCGTGGTTCACCGGAACCCGCCGGGCACAGGAGGTCTGAACATGCTGGTGTGGACCGGCCGCGGTCGCGCGGTGATCCTGACGGTGTTCGCGCTGGTGGTGCTCGTGGTGTTCGCCGCACCGATCGCCACCGTGGTGGCCGCCGCGCTGGCGGGCCGGTGGACCGGTCCGCTGCCGTCGCGGCTGGGATTCACCAACTTTCACCACGCGCTGGCCGGGGAGGAGGCCGCGAGCCTGTCGGTGAGCCTCCAGACGGCGCTGCTGGCCGGAGCCGTCGCGCTGGTGCTGGGCACCTGGGCGGCGCTCGCCGTGCGCGAGACGCCGCGGTGGTGGCGGCGCGGCACCGACGCGGTGTTCCATCTGCCGGTCGCGGTGCCGTCGGTGGCGATCGGGCTCGGCGTGCTGATCGTGTTCAACCAGCAGCCGATCCTGCTGGGCGGCACCAAATGGATTGTCATCGTGGTCCATACGGTCCTGGTGCTGGCCTACTCCTACAGCGGCGTCGCCGCGGCGCTGGACCGGCTGGACCCGGCCTATCGGCAGGCCGCGCAGTCACTGGGCGCCGGGCCGCTGCGGGTGCTGACCCGGATCACGCTGCCGCTGCTGCTGCCCGCCCTGGGTGCGGCGGCGGGCCTGGCGATCGCACTGTCGATGGGTGAGCTCGGGGCCACCGTGATGGTGTACCCGGCGACCTGGAAGACGTTGCCGGTCACCATCTTCGCCGCCACCGACCGCGGCGACGTGTTCGACGCCGCCGCCGACACCACCGTGCTGGTCGCGGTCACGCTGGTAGCGCTGCTGGTCCTGGGCCGCGTCCGGGGCCGCGCCGCACTGCGCTGAGCCCCCGCCCCGCTGGGGGAGTCGATTTCCCGCGCTCGCACCCGCCGGCCCCCGAGCCGCTACTTCCCGTTGCACACCCGGCGCGGGTCCACCCCGCTGCGCTCCCACGCCTCGGCGGCCCACTTCACGTACAGCTTGTCCACCGGCAGCCGGTTGAACACCGGGTTCAGGGCTCGCATTCCGGCGGCGAAGCGCTGGAAACGCTTCTCCCGCTTGGTGTCCCAGTCCAGATCGCACACCGCGCGCATCTGCGGCGGCAGCGTGCCCACGACCACCAGCCGCAGGAAGGCGTTCAGCGGCGCGGACAACACGGCCCAGACGGGCGCCGGGATACGCCGCGGTCCCGGGAGTCCCCGGCGCAGATAGCCGGTGCCGTAGCGGACGGACCGGGTCGGCACGAAGCGGTCCAGCATGGCGTCCCAGTAGGCGAGGAACTCCTCGTAGGTCTGGGGTTCGCTGCGGGTGCTCACGCCGTAGAGCCGGTACCACGCCTTGCTCTCCTCGAAGATCCGCACCTTCTCGTCGTAGGACAGCCGGCGGATGAAGGTATCCGTGGTGTAGATGACCTGATCCACGAAAGTGGCGTGGCCCCAATAGAACAGCTCCGGATTCAGGGCGTGGTAGCGCGAGCCGTCGCTGTCGACGGTGCCCTTGATGTCGCGGTGGAAGTCACGCACCCGCCGGCCCCACTCGTAGGGGTTCTCCGAGTACACGGTCTGCATGATGGCCTTGGCGCTGCGGCGGGCCCGGCCGAGGGTGTCGGTGAACACCACGGAATGGTCCTCGACCGCCTTGCCCAGCTGTTCGATGCAGTTCTCGGTGCCCGCGACCCGCTGGAAGCCGAGGGTGCCGCGCACGTCCCCGTAGAACTTCCACACCAGCGACCCCGGCCCCAGTGGCGAGTCGCCGTCGGGAATCTCGTCGTCGACCGGCATCGGCACGGCCTCCCGGATTCCGGTGTCGAATCCGGTCGCATCGAATCCCGCCATGCCCTGCACTCCTCGATGAAAGAATGTGGTGAAAGAATGTAACGATATTTCTATCATTGTTTCAAGGACCGTGCCGTGACGCAAGTCGAGCCCCGTTCACGCCCCGACCAGCCGCAATGCCTGGACCGGACAGCTGTCGACAGCCAGCCGCGCCTCGGCCTCGGCCGCCGCGGGCACCCCGGCGGTCACCGCCGCCCGGCCGTCGTCACCCAGGGTGACCAGATCCGGAATCAGCGACAGGCACATGCCGTGCCCCTCGCACACCTCGTGATCGGCGATCAGCCGCATACGTTCTCCTCGCTGTATTCGTTTCCGGCGCCGTCGAATTCGACGGCGCCACCACCGCGTTCAGAGCCCGCCGAGTCCGGTCGCGGCATCGACGCAGAGCTGCGCGGCGGTGTCGATGAACACCTCCGGCGGCACCGGCAGGCTGCCGCCGAGATAGGCCGAGATGGTCTCCGCCAGGCCGCCGACCAGCATCGTCGTCGCCGCGATCAGCCGCGGCCGCAACCGCGGATCACCGAGCCCGGCCAGCTCCGCCATCTGCTCGGCCAGCACCGCCGCGAAACCCTGCAACACGGTGTCGCGCAGTTGTTGCAGATCCTCCCGCGAACTCGCCTCCCGGAAGGTCCGGGCCTTGCGCGGGTCGGCCGCCAGCACCTCGAACATCGCGGTCGCCGCGGCCTTGCAGCGGACCCGCAGCTGCGGCGGCTCGGTGGTCAGCGCGGCCATGATGACGCCGGTGACCTCCGCCAGCAGCTCGTCGACGACCGCACGCCGCAGGGCGTCGAGATTGGCGAAACTCTCGTAGAAGTACCGCTCGGTGAGACCGGCGGCCCCGCACACGGCCGTCATGGTCATCGCCGACATCCCGTCGCGGCCGACGACGTCCAGCCCGGCGTCCAGAATCCGCGCGCGGCGCTCGCCGCGGCGCTGCTCGGCGCTCAGGCCACCGTAGTTACGTGTAACTCGTGCCATTCCCCCATCTTGACAGACAATCCTGTCAGATCTACGTTTTCGACAGACATCACTGTCAGATGGACGGTGGTACCGCGCATCGGCGACGGCTGCGCCCCTGGGGTATTCGGGCGGCCGCGACCGCCGAACCACGAATCAGGAGACTCGGCCGTGAACGCATCGACCTGGAAGCAGGCCGCCCGGCTGGCGCGCAGCGGGGCCGCCGCGCTGACCGGCCGCTACCCCGCGGTATCCCGGCCGCTGGCCGCTCCCCCGGCCGGCAGCGGACTGCTGCCGGTGCCCGGCGACGGCGGCATCCCGTATCTGGGCGCCAGCCTGCAACTGCTCGACGACCCGCTGGGCTTCTTCCGGCGCGGCGAACGCCGCTACGGCCCGGTGTTCTGGTGCACCGCGATGGGCCGCGACGTGGTCGTGGTCGGCGATGCGGCCGGGATGGAACAGGTGCTGCTCGACCGCGACAAGGTCTTCTCCGCGAAGGCAGGCTGGGACTTCCTGATCGGCGCGTTCTTCGACGGCGGAATCCTGTTGCGCGACTTCGAGGAACACCTGTACCACCGCCGGATCATGCAGCAGGCGTTCACCCGGCCCCGCCTCATCGGCTATCTCGACATCATCGATCCCGCAGTGGCGCAACGGCTCTCGACCTGGCAGCCGGGCGGCGAATTCCGGCTGTTCGACGCCGCCAAGAAGATGCTGCTGGAGACCGCCACCGAGGTGTTCGTCGGTTCCGGACTGCGGCCCGGCCAGGCCGATCGGCTGGAACACGCCTTCATCGACGCGGTGCGCGGCGGCCAGGCGCTGGTCCGCGCGCCCATCCCCGGCGGGCTGTGGGCGCGCGGGCTGCGCGGCCGCCGGGTGCTCCAGGAGTTCTTCCGGAACGAACTGCCCCGCAAGCGATCCGGCGACGGGGCCGACCTGTTCAGCGTGCTGTGCCACACCGCCAGCGCCGAGGGGCACACCTTCACCGATACCGAGATCGTCGACCACATGATCTTCGTGCTGATGGCCGCCCACGACACCAGCACCATCGCGCTGTCCATGCTCGCGTATCACCTGGCCCGGGATCAGCAGTGGCAGGACCGGCTGCGGGCCGAATCGCAGGCGCTGGGCTCCGTGCACCTCACCTACCCGGATCTGGACCGGCTGCCCGGCCTGGAACTGGCGTTCAAGGAGACGCTGCGGATGTATTCGCCGGTGAGCCAGCAGATGCGAGAGGCATTGCGCGACACCGAGATCAACGGCCACTACATCCCCGCGGGCACCCTGATCGCGGCGGCCTCCTACCCGATGATGCGACGGTCGGGGGCCTGGCCGGACCCGGATCGCTGGGATCCGAGCCGGTTCGAGGCCGACGCCGCCGGGCGGCACCGGTTCGCCTGGGCGCCCTTCGGCGGCGGCGCGCACAAGTGCATCGGGCTCTACTTCGGTGGCATGACTGTGAAGTCGGTGCTGCACCAGATGTTGCTGCGCTACCGGTGGACCGTGCCGGACGGGTACCGGGTACCGCTGGAGATCGCCACCGGCCCGGTCCCCGCCGACGGCCTGCCGGTCCGGCTGGAGCGGCTGCCCGCCGCGGCCGAACTGCCCATCAGCTGACCGGGCCGGAACCGTTGGGAGACAGCATGACCACCACCACCGCGGCGGCGACCCCGCCGGACTCGATCACCCCCGGCCTGCTGGACCGGTTGCGGTCCCACCTGCCGCCGTCGGACGAACCGCGCAGCGCCACCGCACCGTTCACCGGCGCGAGTCTGCCGCCCCTGCCGCGTACGACCACAACCGGTCTGGCCGGCACGGTCGCGGCCGCCCGTGCCGCACAACCGGACTGGGCGGCCACGCCGGTGCGCGACCGCGAGCGCATCGTGCTGCGCTTCGCCGCACAACTGCTGGAACACCAGGACCTGCTCTGCGATCTCATGCAATGGGAGACCGGCAAGGCGCGGGTGCACGCCGCGGTCGAGGCGCAGGGCGTGGTGTCGGTGGCCCGGTACTACGGCCGCCGCGCGCACGAGCACCTGGCCGAACGACGAGCGCGCAGTGTCCTGCCCGGTGTGGTCACCACCCGGGTGGGCTACCGGCCCAAGGGCGTGGTCGGCGTGATCGCCCCCTGGAACTACCCGCTGTTTCTCGCCGTGGGCGATGTGATCCCGGCCCTGCTGGCCGGGAACGCGGTCCTCAGCAAGGCCGACTCGCAGGCCCCGTGGACCCTGCTCGCCGCCCGCGAGCTGGCCACGAGGGCCGGTCTCCCCCAGGATGTCTGGCGGATCGTCGCGGGACCCGGCGCCACGATCGGACCGGCGCTGATCGAGGCGGTCGACTATCTGTGCTTCACCGGCTCCACCGCCACCGGCCGCGATATCGCCCGCCGCTGCGCGGACCGGTTGATCGGCGCCTCGCTGGAACTCGGCGGCAAGAATGCGATGATCGTCTGCGCCGACGCCGATCTGTCCGCCGCCGCGCGGGGCGCGGTACAGGCCTGCTTCGCCAGCGCCGGCCAGATGTGCATCGGCATCGAGCGAATATACGTGCACGACAAGGTCTTCGACCGCTTCGTCACCGAACTGGCCGCCCGCACCGCACGAATGCGGCTCGGCGCCGGCTACGGCTGGGACGTCGACATGGGTTCGCTCACCACCGCGGCCCAGTGGGAGACCACCGTCGCGCACATCCGCGACGCCGTCGACCAGGGCGCCCGGGTGGTCGCGGGCGGCCACGCCCGCCCGGACCTCGGCCCCTACTTCCACGAACCCACCGTGCTCACCGGTGTCACCCCCGCGATGCGGGTGTGCGCCGAGGAGACCTTCGGCCCGGTCGTCTCGGTCTACCCGGTCACCTCCGAGGACGCCGCGATCGCCGCCGCCAACACCGGCGAATACGGCCTCAGCGCCAGCGTCTGGACCCGGGACACGGTGCGCGGCACCGATATCGCCCGCCGCATCGTCGCCGGAGCGGTGAACGTGAACGACGGCTACCTGTCCGCCATCGCCTCGGTGGACGCCCCCATGGGCGGCATGCGGACCAGCGGCCTGGGCCGCCGCCACGGCCGCGAGGGCATCCTCCGCTACACCGAACCCCAGACCGTCGCCACCCAGCGCTTCCCCACCCCGACCCCGGATCGCCTGCGCGACACCTTCTTCGATACCTACACCCGCGCCCAGCGCCTGCTGGCCGCCCGGTGGCCCCGCCCGTAGCGCCGTGCCCCGGCCCACCCGCAGTACGCGCGACAACCGCATCGCCCGGAAGGACGATCAGTGACCATCAGCCGACATCCCGGCTCTCCCGGATCTCACCCACGAACCTCGCTTGCCGGACCACCGGGCAACCGCCGGCGCAGCCCACGAACCGGGACCGGGACGGTGCGCCGGTGACCTCTGTTCCGCTCACGCGATTGCGTACCGGCGCTGCCGCATTCGCCGTGCTGCTGCGGTCGGGCATGCTGTCGCTGCCGCCGCAGGCCGCGTTGTCCAGTGCCCGGGCGGCGCGGCGATGGGGGCCGCTCGGCGGGCTGCCCGCCGGGACGGCCGCGGCGTTCGGTGACCGGATCGCCTTCCGGGATGATCGCGGCACTCTCACCTATCGCGAATTCGGCAGTCGTACCGAGCGATTCGCGCGGTTGTTCGCCACCGTGCCGCGGCCGGACGGCGGGCAGCCGGGTATCGGGATTCTGTGCCGCAATCATGCCGACGCGGTGGTGGCGCTGTGCGCGGCCATGGCCGTGGGGGCCCGGGTGGTGCTGCTCAACTCCGATTTCGGGCATCGTCAGGTCGACGAGGTGGCGGCGCGGGAACAGCTGGACGCCATCGTGTACGACGACGAGTTCGCGCCCGCGCTGGCCGGATTCGACGGGATCACCTGGTGTGCCTGGCATTCCGGGCCGGAGCCGGGGAATGCGCTGGCCCGGCTCGCCGCCGCGTTCCCGGCGGGGCCGCTGCCCCGGCCGGACCGGCTGGGTACCGTGGTGATCCTCACCAGCGGTTCCAGCGGCACCCCGAAGGGGGCGCCGCGCGAATCGCCGAATCCGCTGCTGCTGCCCGCGGGGCTGCTGTCGCGGATCCCGCTGCGGCGCGATGATCGAATCCTGTTGTCGGCGCCGGTCTTCCACGGCTGGGGGCTGATCGTCACCACCATCGCGCTGCTGCTCGGCGCGGAGGTGGTGTTGCAGCGACGCTTCGACGCGCAGCGCGCGCTCGACGAGCTGGCGGCGCGGCGGTGCACCGTGTTCGTCGCGGTGCCGACCATGGTGCGCCGGATGCTCGCGCTCGGGGATCGGCTCACCGCAGCGGATCTCGGTGCGCTGCGGATCATCGGCAGCGGCGGGGCGCGGCTGGCTCCGGAACTGGTCGCGGAGATCTCCGGCGCATTCGGGCCGGTGCTGCACAACCTGTACGGCTCCACCGAGGCGTCCTACATCAGCATCGCCACCCCGGCGGATCTGGCGCACGCGCCCGACTGCGCGGGGCGGCCCGCGCTCGGGATCTCGGTGCGCATCGCGGACGCGGACGGCCACGCATTGCCGCCGAACACCAACGGCCGCATCCTCGTTCGCACGTCCGGACAGGTCACGACGTACACCGACGGCAGCAGCCGGGCGATGATCGACGGGTTCCTCGACACCGGCGACCGCGGGCAGCTGGACGACCGCGGCCGGCTGTACGTCACCGGCCGGTCCGACGGCATGATCGTCTCCGGCGGCGAGAACGTCTTCCCGGAGGAGGTCGAGCTGGCGCTGCAACGGCATCCGGGGGTGGCCGACGCGGTCGTGGTGCCGGTCGCCGACGCCGACTTCGGGCAGCGGCTGCGCGCCTATCTGGTGGCCGACGGCGCGGCCGATCTCGACCTCGCGGCGGTGCGCGCCCGGCTGAGTTCCGAACTGCCGCGCTCGCGGATGCCGCGCGACATCATCGTCGTCACCGAACTGCCGCGCGGCGCCTCCGGAAAGGTGTTGCGCCGCACCCTGGAAGAACTCGAGAGGAGCCATCCGTGACCCGTTTCGTCATCGCCGGGAAGGTGGTCGTCGTCACCGGCGGCGCCCGGGGCATCGGCCGGGCCGTCGCCGCCGCACTCCGGAAGCAGGGCGCCCAGGTCGCCATCGGCGACATCGACACCGTCACCGTGAAGACCGCCGCGGGTGATCTCGGCATCCTCGGCGACACCATGGATGTCACCGATCCCGCCTCGGTGACCGCCTTCCTCGAACTGGTGCAGCGGGAGCTGGGCCCGGTGGACATCTGGATCAACAACGCGGGCATCATGCCGATCGGCCCGGTGCTGGAACAGTCCGACGCGCTGGTGCGCCGGTGCGTGGACATCAACGTGCACGGCGTGATCAACGGCAGCCGGGCCGCCGCCCGCGCGATGACCGGTCGCGGCGGCCGCATCGTGAACATCGCCTCGATCGCCGGGCGCATCCCGGCGCCCGGCATGGCGCTCTACAACGCCACCAAATTCGCGGTGGTCGGATTCAGCGAGGCGCTCGACGCGGAACTGGCCGCGCGGGACATCCGGGTGTCGGTGGTGCTGCCGTCGTTCACCGCCACCGAACTCATCAGCGGTATCAGCATCAATCGCCTCAGCCGGCCGGTGGCGCCCGAGCAGATCGCGGCCGCGGTCGTCGCGGTGCTCACCGGCGGTCGCCGCCAGGCGGTGATCCCCCGCAGTCTCGCGCCCAGCGCGGCGGTCTGGGCGATGCTACCGCGCCCGGTGACCCGATTCCTGCGCCGCGTCGCCGGTTTCGAGGAGGCCTTCCTGCACAGCGACGGCGCCCGGGCGGCCTACGACGCCCGGATCGCGGGCGAGTGAACGCAACTCGTCGACGCCGGTCCGCGCGACCGGCGTCACCACCAGCGGATCACCGCAGGCTTTCCGCGGCCTCGGTGATCAGGGTGATCGAATCGCGGGGGCTCAGCGCCATGGCGCGCAGCTGGTCGAACATGACGCCGAAGCGGCGCACCCCGTCGCGGCCCTCCACGATGTCGTCACCCGCGGCGCCCTCGATGTAGACGAGTTCGGGATCGGCGGGTTCGTGGAAGTCCAGCACCACGAACGAGCCGATCATCGCCGGATGCGCCCCGGCCTCGAACGGCAGCACCTGGAGGATCACGTTGCGCTTCTCCGACTCGTCGATCAGCCGCAGCAGCTGTTCCCGCATCACCTCGGGTCCACCGACCACCCGCCGGATCGCGGCCTCGTCCAGCACCACCCACAGTTCCAGCGGATCGTCCTGCCGGGTCAGCACCTTGGCGCGCTCGAAGCGGGCCCGCAGGCGCTGTTCGATCACCGAACTCTCGGCCTTCGGCATCGTCGTGTCCAATACCGCCCAGGCGTACCTTTCGGTCTGCAATAGGCCGGGTATATAGGACATTTCGAACAGGCGCGCGGACAATGCGGCGTTCTCGAAGTTGATGAACGCCGCATACACTTCCGACACCGCCGCCTCGAACGGCCGCGACATGCCCGGCTTCTGCGCTTCCTGTAGCAACTTCAAGGCATCCGCGCGGCGCTCCTCGTCGACCCCGTAGAGATCGAGCATGGCCATCAGCGTGCGCCGCTGCGGCCGCGCCTGCGCGGTCTCGATGCGGTACAACGTCGTCACGTTGATGCCGCTGCGGGCGCTGACCTCCTCTTTACTGACGCCGGCCTCCTCCCGCAGCTCCGTCAGCAGCACGGCGAGCCGCCGCAACTGCACGGTGAGCGCGGTACGTTTTCCTGCCATCGATACACTGACCTCCAGCCGCACCTCAGCTACCCGATGCAATTCCTAGAACGCATTTTTGCGTTCCAGCCCTTGTGTTCTTGCATCTGCAAGTAGCATCATGCTTACAAGCCTAGTTCTGAAACACCGATCCCATGACCGGTATAGCTGAAACCGGAGACCAATCATGTTGGTGCGATTAGTGATACATCTGGCCGTGCAGGGGGCGCAGCGATGACGATGTCGATTGCCGGAGTGCTGCCGACCGCGCCGCAATTACTGTGCGCGTTCCAGGGACGCCGGTTCCAGGACCGAGTGCTGTTGCGATCGGCACGCGCCCTGGCCGAGTTACACAGTCGGCGCGCGGAGATCGGCGACCCGTTGATGGTCGCCGAGATCGATTGCCGCCGTACTGAACTCGTCGAGGACATCAACGACTGGGTGGAGCAGGAACTGCCACAGCACCGCAACGGGTCCTCATTGCACACCGAGAGCCTCGGCGCGGTGGTCGATCGGATGGCCCGCAGTTGGGTCGACGCCAATATGGCCATCGACCGCGACGGGCCGCGCAGTGACAATACCCATAAACACTGGTACCACTTGGCCGAACTGGTGGACGGTTACACTGATCTCGTGATCGACGTGGCCGGTGGCCGGCGCCGATTGCCGGAGCAGTGAATCGCCGCGGAACACGTTGACACACACGGTCATTCCCTGCCAGAGGTGACGTCACCGAGCGGCCGGGTGCGGTTCGGGCCGGGACGTCGCCCGCCAGGTACGGCGGGCGCAACGAGGCGCCCGGCCCGGCGTGCCGCGTAGTCGACTGGCGCGGCACGCCTGCCCGGGCTCCCGCTCGCGCGCCCGGATTCACCCCGTGCGCGCCGGATTCAGGCCCGGCTGGCTCGCCGATAGCCGATCGCCGCGGGCACCGCGAACACCACCATCGAGGCCACCGACCAGGCCAGGGTGGCCAGCAGCGGACCCCGCACCGGACCGCCCACCGACAGCCCGCGCATCGCGTCGACGGCACAGCTCATCGGCTGATGCGCCACGATCGGCTGCGCCCAGTCCGGATAGGCGTCCAGCGGCACGAATCCGGTGCAGAAGAACATCAGCATCGACGAGCCCAGCGAGATCACCTCCACCAGCGCCGCCTTCGCGGTGTAGACGGCGGCGGCCGTGACCGCGGTGGCGAACGCCAGCCCGTAGACCAGCGGCAATCCCAGCAGCGCCAGCGCCGCCGGCAGCCCCTGCCGGAACCGGAAGCCCAGCAGCACCCCGACCCCGAACAACAGGCCGGTGCACAACAGGATCCGCGCGCCCTCGGCGCAGATCCGGGCCAGCAGGCCGGACGCGCGATGCACCGGCAACACCCAGAATCGGGCCAGCAAACCGGCATCGCGCTCCCGGCCGAGCGTCACCGCGCCGGCCAGCGAACCCGACATCACCGACACCAGGGTGGTCATCGGCACCGTCCCGTACAGCGCGTTCATCCCGGAATAGGACGAGATCTGATGTCCCAGTACGGAATTGAGGATGATCAGCAACAGCGCCGGGAACAGCACCGCCTGCATCATGGTCACCGTGTCCCGGCGCCAGCGCAGCAGCAGCCGCCGGGTCTGGATCAGCGTCTGCGGCAGCAGCCGGGACCAGGTCTCGGTGTGCGCCGGCGGCACCGGCATCGGCGACCGGACGAGAGCCGGGCGGTCGGAATCGGGAATCACCCGCGTCGGCGTCATCGCTGCCGCCGCACGGCCAGCAGCACGCAGGCGCCACCGAACACCACCAGCCCGGCCACCGTCCAGGCCAGCCCCGGCCCGACCGTGCCCCAGGTGACCGGCGTCCCGGCCCCCGGCACGTCACCGGCGAGCGCGCGCATCACGGCGACGAACCGCGACACCGGCTGGTGGTGCGCGAAAGCCCGCATCCAGGACGGGAACCGGTCGGCCGGGACGAAGCCGGTGGACACCATGCCGAGGATCAACTGCGGCAGGATCAGCGCCTGGGTCGCCGCCTCCGGACTGCCGGACAGCCCGCCGACCAGATCGCCGATCGCGCCCAGCAGCACCCCGAGCGACAGCGCGAAGAGTACGAAGGCCACGGTCTGCCACCAGCTTCCGTGGAAACGGAAGCCGATCACCAGACCGCACACCACCGCCGCGGCCAGCGCGATCGCCGTGCGGTAGAGCACCGCCGCCGTGCGGGCGACCAGCGGCGCGATCAGCGGCATGGGCATGGTCGCGAAGCGGGTGTCCAGACCGTCGCGGGTATCGCTGGCGGAGCGGAACGCCGCGGCGGTCGCGCAGAACGCCACCGCCTGCATCACGATCATCGGCATCAGGAACTGCGCGTACGAGCCGGACCCGTGGCCCACGCCGGACATCACCCGGTTCAACGGGACGAAGAAGCCGATGGTGAACACGCTGGGCGCCAGCAGCGCGGTCAGTACCTCGCCGTTGCGCAGCGACGGCCGCACCAGCCGCAGCGCCAGCACCCAGCACTGCCGCAGCGCCGACGGCCGCGGCGGCGCGGGCGCCGCGCGGTATCCCGATGCCATCGGGTCGATCACCTGGACGCTCATCGCCTCCTGCTTTCCCTCGACGACCGGTTCCCCACTGCCGGATCACGATTCATCTCACCAGAGTCATCGTCGCGCGGGCCGCATCCGCAGCGGGTTCGGCAGGTCTTCGGTTGTCAACCCCCATCGCCGCGAATTCCACCGGCGCGGCGCCGTCGCGGCGCCGGACCGGCGGCCGCGCATTAAGCTGTCCGCCGTGCTCGAACCCCAGCCGCCCGTCGCGCCGCATCCGGACATCGCCCACCTCGCCGCACTACTGGGCAATTGGCGTGGTTCCGGGCACGGCGAGTATCCGACGATCGAACCGTTCGACTACCACGAGGAGATCTGGTTCGGTCACGTCGGCCGCCCCTTCCTGACCTACCGGCAGCGCACCCGGCATGCCGGGGACGGCCGTTCGCTGCACGCCGAGACGGGTTATCTGCGCAGCGCGGGCAAGGATCGCGTCGAGCTGATCCTGGCCCACCCGACCGGTGTCACCGAGATCTGCGAGGGGCGCGTGGATATGGTCGGCGACGGGCTGCGCCTGGAACTCGACTCGACGCACATCGGACTCAGCAGTACCGCGAAGTTGGTGACGGCACTGGGCCGCTCGCTGGCCCTGACCGGTGACACCATCGACTACACCTTGCGTATGGCAGCCGTCGGGCAACCGACACGCCATCACCTTGCCGCCAGTTTGCGACGAACCGGCTAATATTACAAATCTAGGTCGTGACCTGCGACATAGCCTATATGTAGCTGCGCCTCCGGACACTGGGGACTTGTCGGAGAGACGTTTCCCGTTCTACGGTGTCCAAGTCGGCTATTAGTTGGCAAACGATGGTTCGAACTCTTCCCGACTCAGTGAGCGATAAGGGAGAAGGACATGAAGCGTTCGACGCTAACCCTCATCACCGCAGGCATGATCCTGGCCGGGACAGGCGCCGTCGAAATTCTGGGCGACGCCTCCGCGGGGGCGACGTCGCCCAGCGATCACGCCGCCACGATCAACGCGCACGGAACGGAGGTGCAATCGCCGTAACCTCCCCCGAGCTCGAAGCGACCACAGACAAACCGGATGCGCACCCTGCACAGCGCATCCGGTTGTTTGTGTTTCGAGCAGCGAAGCGGCGACCTACCGCGGCTTGCCCTGGAGGAGGTTGTCCCGGATCAGGATGCCGGCCAGGGCGGCGGCGAAGCCGATCAGGTAGATGTCCTCCACATGGCCTTTGTGGTTGCCGATCAGCATGCACAGGAGGATCACGACGACCACCCAGCCCGCGCGGCGGAAGGTCTTGCGCGACTCGCCGCTCCAGCCCCAGGCGGCGGACGGAACCTCGGCGGGGTCGACCTTCGTGACGACGGCGCTCTCTGCCGGTTCCAGTTCCGTGGCCACGTTCGCTCCCATCGGTTCGGGTAATGGTGTACTACCGCCACAATGGTGGCATACGACCGCTTGTCGTAGCCAGTTGGGCCGGGGGCGGTGTCGCGGTTACGGGACGGTTCGCAGGTCTCGGGTGGGGAGCGGATTCGGACACGTCAGAATGGAGACGTGTCCGACGTCGTCAAAGTTCTGCTGCTGGGCAGCACCGGTTCCATTGGCACACAGGCGCTGGAGGTGATCGCGGCCAATCCGGATCGGTTCCGGGTCGCCGGGCTCGCCGCTCGCGGCGGCAACACCGAGCTGTTCGGGGCGCAGATCCAGGCTACCGGGGTCACCGAGGTCGCCGTCGCCGATCCGGGGGCTGCCGCGAAACTCGGTGTGGCGCTGAGTGGTCCGGGGGCGGTCACCGAATTGGTGCGGCGCACCGATGCCGATGTGGTGCTCAATGCGCTGGTGGGGTCGCTCGGGCTGGAACCCACGCTGGCGGCGCTGGAGTCGGGGCGGCGGCTCGCGCTGGCCAACAAGGAGTCGCTGGTGGCGGGTGGGTCGCTGGTGACGCGGGCGGCGGCGCCGGGGCAGATCGTCCCGGTGGACTCCGAGCATTCGGCGATGGCGCAGTGCCTGCGGTCGGGGCGGGCCGCGGAGGTCGCGCGGCTGGTGCTCACCGCGTCCGGGGGGCCGTTCCGGGGGTGGACGCGCGCGATGCTCGAATCGGTGAATCCGGCGGAGGCGAAGACCCATCCCACCTGGTCCATGGGGCCGATGAACACGCTGAATTCGGCCACCCTGGTGAACAAGGGACTGGAGCTGATCGAGGCGCACATGTTGTTCGGCATCCCGTACGACCGCATCGACGTGACCGTGCATCCGCAGTCGATCGTGCATTCGATGGCCACCTTCACCGACGGGTCCACCATCGCGCAGGCCAGTCCGCCGGATATGCGGCTGCCGATCGCGCTGGCCCTGGGCTGGCCGGACCGGGTGCCGGGTACGCTGGCGCCGCTGGACTTCGGCGGGGCGTTCAGCTGGGATTTCGCGCCGGTCGACAACGAGGTCTTCCCGGCCGTCGAGCTGGCCCGGCGGGCGGGGCAGGCCGGGGGCAGTGTGACGGCCGTGTACAACGCCGCCAACGAGGTCGCCGTCGCGGCCTTTCTCGACGGGCACATCCGCTTCCCCGCGATCGTCGACACGGTGGCCCGCGTGGTCGAGTCGGCCGACATGTGGACCCCGGAACCGGCTACCTTGGACGAGGTGCTGGCAGCGGACACGTGGGCGCGGCAGCAGGCGCGCTCGGCAGTGCACGCTTGATCCCGCGCGGCAGCGCACGATTGATGCGGCAACGATTGGTCTAGGAAGGGTCGTACCGGATGGGATTCGCGTTCGGATTCGTGCTGTTCGCGCTCGGCATCACGGTGTCGGTCGCCCTGCACGAGTGCGGTCACATGTGGGCGGCCCAGGCCACCGGCATGAAGGTCCGGCGGTACTTCGTCGGCTTCGGCCCGAAGGTCTGGTCGTTCCGTCGCGGTGAGACCGAGTACGGGGTCAAGGCGCTGCCGCTGGGCGGCTTCTGCGACATCGCCGGGATGACCGCGCTGGACGAGCTGGAGCCGGAGGAACTGGATCGGGCCATGTACCGGCAGGCCACCTGGAAGCGGCTGCTGGTGATGATCGGCGGCATCCTGATGAACTTCCTGCTGGGCTTCCTGCTGATCGTGCTGCTGGCCGTCGCCTGGGGCCTGCCGCGGCTGGACAGCCCGCCGGCCACCCAGATCTTCCCCGCCGGATGTGTGGCCGCCCAGAATCCCGACGGCAGCGCCGCCCCCTGCACCGGTGAGGGTCCGGCCCAGGTGGCCGGGCTGAAGCGCGGCGACCTGGTGACCGCGGTGGACGGCTCCCCGATCAAGTCCTGGGACCAGTTCAAGGCCCGCACCGAGGCCGCGACCGGCCCGGTCACCTACACCATCCGCCGCGACGGGCAGAGCATGGACGTGAAGGTGCTGCCGGAACGGGTCGCCACCTACCCGGTCGATCCGGCCACCAAGGTCCGCAGCGCCACCCCGGTCCTGGTGGGCAAGGTCGGCGTCGGCCAGGACTACTACGACCCGCAGAAGTACAACGTGCTCGCCGCGCTGCCCGCGTCGGCGTCGTTCACCGGCGACATGTTCGGCAAGACCTTCGAATCGCTGGCCCAGATGCCCACCAAGGTCGTGAACCTGTGGCACGCCGTCACCGGCGGGGTCCGCGACCCGGACACCCCGGTCAGCGTGTACGGCGCCAGCAAGATCGGCGGCGAGACCGCCGAGCACGGCATGTGGGGCGCGTTCGTGCTGGTGCTGGCGAGCCTGAACTTCTTCCTCGGCGCCTTCAACCTGCTCCCGCTGCTGCCGCTGGACGGCGGTCACATCGCGGTCGTGCTGTACGAGAAGCTCCGCAACTCGCTGCGCGGCCGTCGCGGGCTGTCCCCCGGCGCACCCGTCGACTATCTGAAACTGCTGCCCGCCACCTATGTGGTGGTGGTCATCGGCGGCGCCTACATGATCCTCACCGTGGCCGCCGACATCGTGAACCCGATCAAACTGTTCCCCTGATCCCGGCTGTACCCGGCGCAGAATTAACACGGGCAGAACATGATTCGGCGTAGCGTCTGGTCCGCACGGACGGCCGGTCCGCACGGACCGGCCGATCCCCTGTGAAGTGCGAGAGGACTGCGGATGACGACGAAGAAGGCGGCGGGCGAGGCGATCCTGGCGGCCAAACAGCGGCTCGGCATCAGCTGGGCCCAGCTGGCCGAGACCATCGGGCGGCCGCCCGCCTGGACGGTGGCGGCGCTGCTCGGACAGCATCCGGTGCCCGAGGCGGAGGCGAAGACCGTCGTCGGGATGCTGGAGCTCGACGAGGACGTGCGCTGGGCCTTGCAGGCGCAGCCGAGCCGCGGCGCGCTGGACACGCCGGTGCCCACCGATCCCACCATCTATCGTTTCTACGAGGTATTGCAGGTCTACGGCCCGGCCATCAAAGAGCTCATCCACGAGGAGTTCGGCGACGGGATCATGAGCGCGATCAACTTCCGGCTGGACGTGCGGCGGGAGCCGGATCCGGCCGGTGACCGGGTGGTCGTGACGCTCGACGGGAAATTCCTGCCCTATCAGTGGTGAATGATCCGGCACGGCCGGGGTGGTGAATGATCCGGCACGGCCGGGGTGGTGAATGATCCGGCACGGCCGGGGTGGTGAGTGATCCGTCACGGCCGCGGGCATCCGCGGCGGCCCGGACTACGAATACCTGCTGGCGGATCCCCAGTGGTGTGGCCTCCGCGGGGGGATGTCGGTGTACTCACAGCGCCCCTGTCACACTCCGGCACTAGACTCGGGCGGCGAACGTGGAGCACGCAGACGAAAGTAGGCAGCCGAAGGTGAGTACAGCCGTCGCATTGGGGATTCCGTCCGCGCCAGCGGCCGTTCTCGCGCCGCGACGTAAGACACGCCAACTACGAGTGGGCAACGTCGGGGTCGGCAGCGACCATCCGATCTCCGTCCAGTCGATGACCACCACCAAGACCCACGACGTCAACGCGACGCTCCAGCAGATCGCGGAGCTCACCGCGTCGGGCTGCGACATCGTCCGCGTCGCGTGCCCGCGGCAGGAGGACGCCGACGCACTGGCCGCCATCGCGCGCAAATCGCAGATCCCGGTCATCGCCGACATCCACTTCCAGCCGCGCTACATCTTCGCCGCGATCGACGCCGGGTGCGCCGCGGTGCGGGTGAATCCGGGCAACATCAAGGAATTCGACGGCCGCGTCGGCGAGGTCGCGAAAGCCGCTGCCGCCGCGGGCATTCCGATCCGCATCGGGGTCAATGCCGGCTCGCTGGACAAGCGCATGCTGGAGAAGTACGGCAAGGCCACCCCGGAGGCGCTGGTCGAATCCGCGCTGTGGGAGGCGTCGCTGTTCGAGGAGCACGGCTTCGGCGACATCAAGATCTCGGTCAAGCACAACGATCCGGTGGTCATGGTGGAGGCGTACCGGCAGTTGGCCGCGCGCTGCGACTATCCGCTGCATCTCGGCGTGACCGAGGCCGGTCCGGCGTTCCAGGGCACGATCAAGTCCGCGGTGGCCTTCGGCGCGCTGCTCAGCGAGGGCATCGGCGACACCATCCGGGTCTCGCTGTCGGCGCCGCCGGCCGAGGAGATCAAGGTCGGCAGCCAGATCCTGCAATCGCTGAACCTGCGGCCGCGCAAACTCGAGATCGTGTCCTGCCCGTCCTGCGGCCGCGCCCAGGTCGACGTCTACAGCCTGGCCAACGCCGTCAGCGCCGGGCTCGAGGGCATGGAGGTACCGCTGCGGGTGGCCGTCATGGGCTGCGTCGTCAACGGGCCCGGTGAGGCCCGCGAGGCCGATCTCGGCGTCGCCTCCGGTAACGGTAAGGGACAGATCTTCGTCAAGGGCGAGGTCATCAAGACCGTGCCCGAACACCTGATCGTGGAGACCCTCATCGAGGAAGCGCTGCGGCTGGCCGAAGAGATGGGTGATACCGAGGGCAGTGGCGAGCCGGTCGTCAGCGTCGGTTAGTCAGAGCAAACACCAGCGCGTTTTCACAGTTCGTGGCAGGCTGTGAAGGTGCGGAGTGTGCTGGATCCGAGACGGTCGCGGAGCACCGGCGTTCGCCAGCTGTCCAACCGCGACGTCGCACAGGTGCTCGCGGTGTTGGACAGCGATCCGGTCGCCTGCTGCATGGTTGCCGCCCGGCTGCAGGAATGCGGTGTCGACACCCGGGCCGGTGGCCACGGTGAGCTGTGGACGCGCAGCAGCCCCGCGGATTCACTGTGCTTCTCCGGAGCCAATCTGATGCCGCTGCGCGGCGGTCGGGACGATCTGCGGGCCTTCGCGGAGCGGGCGGCCCGGTGGCCGCGGGTGTGCTCGTCGGTGGTGGGCCGCAAGGAACTGGCGCTGCCGCTGTGGGAGTTGCTCGCCGACCGCTGGGGCCCGCCCCGGGAACTGCGTCCCGATCAGCCGCTGCTGGCGCTGGACGGGCCCGCGCGCATCCTCGCCGATCCGCTGGTCCGCCGGGTGCGGCTCGACGAACTCGATCGGTATCTGGTGGCCGCGGTGGCGATGTTCACCGAGGAGATCGGCGTCGATCCGCGCGCCGGGGACGGCGGCCGCAGCTATCGCCGCCGGGTGGCGAGCCTGATCCAGTCCGGGCGGGCCTGGGCCCGGTTCGAGGACGGCGAGGTCGTGTACAAGGCGGAGGTGGGCGCGATGTCCCGCCGCACCGGGCAGATCCAGGGCGTCTGGGTGCATCCGGAGTGGCGGGGGCGCGGCATCGGCACCTCGGGCACCGCGGCGCTGGCCAATGCCGTGGTGGCCACCGGCCGCACCGCGAGCCTGTACGTGAACAACTTCAACGAGGTCGCCCGCCGCTCGTACGCGAAGATCGGATTCGACCAGATCGCCACCTTCGCCACGGTCCTGGTCGACTGAATCGGACGAAAGACCCCACTTCGGTAGCGGCGGCGGCACATTCGCGTGTCGGACGGCCACCGCGGGGGTGGCTGTCTACGATTACGCACCGATGCCGACACAGGTGCTGCTGCGTTGCGTTACCGCCGCCGTCCTCGTCGCCACCGCCGGTGGCTGTGCGGACGGGCGGCGCGGCCCGGCCGCGGCGGCCGACGATTTCGTCGCCGCCTTCGCCCGCCACGAGCCGACCGCCGCGGCGGCGCTCACCAACCACCCCGAACACGCCGCCGCGGCGCTGGCCGCGGCCTGGGACGACCTCCAGGCCGAGCAGCTGACCGCGCGGGTCGGCGCCGCGCGGATCAGCGGCGACACCGCCACGGTCGAGTACACCTATCAGTGGCGACTGCCGAAACGCCGGGTCTGGACCTACGGCGGGGTGTTGCAGATGGGCCGCAGCGAGGGCCGCTGGCAGGTGCGCTGGTCGGCCTCGGACATCCACCCGCGGCTCGGCGACACCCAGTCGCTGGAACTGCGCGCCCTGCCCGCCCCGCGGGCCCGCGTCAACGAGCGGGCCGGCAGCGATGTGCTGATTCCCGGTGTGGTGCACCGGATCTCGTTCACGGCGACGGCCGCGCCGGAACCGGCGGCCGCGGCCGCGGCGCTGGCGGCGGCGCTGGCGCCGGTCGACGAGACGGTGACCACCGAGTCGATCCTGGCCGCCACCCGCCGCCGGCTCACCGAACCGGTCCAGGTCGCGGTGCTCGGCGATGGCGAATTCGAGCAGGTGGCCGGGCAATTGACCGGGATGCCCGGGGTCGGCGTGGACCGGCAGTGGGATCTGCTGCCCACCGATCGCGGCTTCGCCCCGGATCTGCTGGCCGAGGTGCGCAAGACCGTCATCGACGAGGTGGACGGCAAGGCCGGGTGGAGTGTGGTCACCGTCAACGCCAACGGCGTGGACACCGACGTGCTCACCGAATCGGAACCGCAACCGGCGCCGTCGTTCTCACTGAGCGTCGACCGATTCGTGCAGAACGCCGCGCAGCAGGCGGTGAACCGGCCGGCCGAACCGGCGATGATGGTGGTGGTGCAGCCGTCCACCGGCGCGATCCTGGCGGTGGCGCAGAATCGGCCCGCCGATGTGGACGGCCCGGTGGCGATGATCGGCCTCTACCCGCCGGGGTCGACCTTCAAGACGGTGACCGCGGTGGCGGCGATGGACCGCGGCATGGCGATGCCCGACACCGTGCTGCCCTGCCCGCGCGACATCGTGATCGGCAACCGGACCATCCCCAACTACAACGAGTTCACCATCGGCGACGCACCGATGTCGGACGCCTACGAACGGTCCTGCAACACCACCTTCGCCAAACTGGCCAGCGAGTTGCCCGCGGACGCGCTGACGAGCACCGCCGCCGCCTTCGGCATCGGCCCCGACTACACCGTGCCGGGCCTGACGACGGTCTCCGGCTCGGTGCCCCCGGCCGAGGACCTGATCCAGCGCACCGAGGACGGCATCGGCCAGGGCCGGGTGCTGGTCAGCCCCTTCGGCATGGCGCTGCTGGCCGCCACGGTGGCGCGCGGCACGGTGCCGGTGCCCTACCTGATCGCCGGGCACGAGACGAAAGTCGGTGCGCGAGCCGAGAGCCCGGACCCGCCCACGCTGTCCCCGGCGGTGCTCGACGGCCTGCGCTCGATGATGCGCAAGGTGGTCACCGGCGGCACGGCGGGCCGGATCGCCGACCAGGGCGAGGTCTTCGGCAAGACCGGGGAGGCGGAGGTCGACGGCGGCTCACACTCCTGGTTCGTCGGCTACCGCGGCGACCTGGCCTTCGCGACCCTGCTGGTCCGCGGCGGCAGCTCCGATCACGCGGTCGCGGTGACCCGCGACATGCTCGCGGCGCTGCCGCCCGGCACGGCGTGAGGCAGCGCCGCGCGGTGACGAGCCGGCGGGTGGGCCGAGCGCGGACGTTCCGGAACGCGGTGGCGAGCGGTCAGCGGCCGCGGCGGCGAGGCGGTTTGCGCTGAGCCGCAGTGGTTTTGCGACCGGCGGGTGGTTGTCTGCGGGCCGGGGTGCGGGCGGCGGCGGTCGCCGCGTTCGGGCGCCGCGGTGTGCGTTTCGGATTCTCTTGCGGCGCGGGGGTTTCGGAGCGGGAGCTGCGTTCGGTGCGGCCGCGGACGATGCCGATGAAATCGTGGACGGCGGGGGTGTCGAGGGCGACCGGCCAGGCCAGGCCGATCTCGGTGTCGGGGAGGTCGGTCACCACGCGGCTGACCAGGTCGCGGCGGTGGTGCAGCCGGGCCACGGAGTGCGGCATGATCGCGGCGCCGCCGACCGCGACGACCAGTTCCACCGTGGCCGCCATGGCGTCGATGTCGGCGGCGTCCTGCATGCGCTCGTCGGCGAGGTCGGCGGCAGAGACCTCGTCGAACAACGAGATCGGGTGGTCTTTGGGGACCACGACCACCGGCTGCTCGCGGTAGAGCGGGATCAGGTGCAGGTCCTCGCGGTCGATCGGGATGCGGACGAAGCACATCTGCACGCGGCCCTCTCGCAGCGCGCTCTCCTGCTCGGCCTGCGGCACCTGGACCAGTCCCAGCGGGGTGTCCGGGAAGCGGTCGGCCCAGCGGCGGGCCCACTTCGCGACGGTCACGCCCGGTACGTATCCGATTCGCAGCGCCGTGCCGGCCGTGTCGTCCATGCGGGTCAGGGTACGTGAGCTGCGCGGTCAGCCCGGCAGGCACCAGTCGCTGCGGTAGGCGGCGAGGTCGCCGGGGGTGGCGGTGAAGTCGACGTAGAGCGCCACGCCGAAGGACTGCCGCTGTGGCGCGGTGCGGCTGAGGCCCAGGCGGGCGCCGCGCACGGCGCCGGCCACCGTCTCGGCGTCGCCGTGGTGCCCGTAGTCGTCGACCCAGAAGACCGGCACGCCCATCAGCAGCAGGGTCTGCGCGGGGGTCACCTGGAGCGCCAGTTTCGTCTGCTCGGCGAGATAGCCGCCATACAGCGATTCGGTCGGCATCCAGGTGTCGTAGGACATCACCGCGATCTGGTCGACGCGGCGCGCCACCTGCGCGAAATAGCTCTGGGCCCAGAACTTCCCGTGGCCGGACAGCGCGACGCCGAGCCGGTGCAGACCCGGGAGCGGGTCGATCTGCGGCGCCGACACCGACAGCTGCGCATGCCGGTCGGTGGTGAGCGCGCGGGTCCGGTCCAGCAGCGTCAGGTAGTCGGGGGAACCGGATCGCACCGGCTCCAGATCGTAATGGACACCGTCGAATCCGAGGTCGAGCACATGAGTGACGGAGTCCAGCAGACGATCCCGCACGACCGGATCGGCCAGATGCAGGGCATCGTGTTCCGGCGCCACGAAATCGCCGAGCCAGGATTGCACCCGCACACCGGGCAGCAGCCGATGCGCGGTGGCCACGAACCAGGCGGCCAGCGGGGCCAGCTGCGGATCCAGGCTGCCGTCGTCGGACAGCGGGCCGGTGTGCACGTACAGATCGGTGATCCCGCTGCCGGACAACCGCTGTCCCAGCGCCGCCACATCGGCCTCGGTCTTGCGGCCGTCGACCCAGGCGTGCCCGAGCCAGAAGGCATCGTGCCCCCGGGTCCGGGCCTCCGCCGCGGGCCGCCCGGCATCGGCGGTCCACAGCGTGAGCAGCGCCGTCAGCGGGAACAGCAGCGCCAGCCCCACGACCAGCACCGCGCTGATCGAGACCCGCCGCCACCGCGACCACCCCCGCCACCGCCGCCGCATCGCCACGAGCGGCCGCCGCACCAATTCCCGCATCCCGCAATGCTATGCGAGTGTTCATGATCGGGGACTCGCCCTGCGCCATCGCGACCGCCGGCCGGCGGCCTCACCTCGACTACGGCGCCCACCCGCAATGGCAGCAGAAGACATCGGCCCGGCATCATCGGTATTCGCCATTGCTCGCGGCACGGATCGGTTGGCGCGATGCCGTCAGCGTTGGCAAACCGAGCGGTCTGCGGACTGTGCGAGCATGGGCGGATGAGTGCAGGTCGCCGCAGCGTCGGCGGAGAGTCCCCGGACAGCCGGACCGCCGGGGTGCTGCGGTTCACCACCGAACTGATCGGCTGGGTGGCCACGCCGTGGGCGCTGGCCTCGGTCTCGATCGTGCTGTCGGTGTTGTCGGTGATCGTGCTGATCGGGGTGCCCGCGGTCATCGGCACACCCGGCGACCGGAACAATTCGGTGCGGGTGCCCGGGGTGGTCACCATCGCGATGATGGTCATGGAGTTCGCGGCCGCGGCGATCCCGGTGTGGTTCATCTGGTGGCCCGCGGTCGCCGCGCCGGTGGTGCTGCTCGTCGTGGCCGCGGTGATCGCCGGGCTGCCGCGCTGGCGGTGGCTG
Source organism: Nocardia sp. alder85J (assembly GCF_020176955.2). Classification (GTDB taxonomy): domain Bacteria; phylum Actinomycetota; class Actinomycetes; order Mycobacteriales; family Mycobacteriaceae; genus Nocardia. Next base: position 372,657 of record NZ_JAIUCZ020000004.1, on the reverse strand, counting down.
CTGGCGTACGACCGACGGAACGAGGCCGGGTAGCAGCCGGTTTCGTTGCGCGGCAACATGTTCTGCGGCTCGTATCGGGCACGGCGCTCTCGGGCCGCCGGGCACGTCGGCACACACCGGGACGGTGTGACCGGATCAGCCGAGCACGGTGGCGCCGGGAATGGCGTCGAGGAGCCCGCGGGTGTAGGGGTCGGCGGGGGCCGTGAAGATCCGGTCGGCCGGGCCCGCCTCCACCACGCGGCCGTCGCGCATCACCACCACCTCGTGGGCGAGGGCGCGGACGACGGCCAGATCATGGGAGATGAACAGCAGGCTCAGGCCGAGCCGCTGTTGCAGCCGCGACAGCAGGGTCAGGATCTGGTCCTGCACCAGCACGTCCAGCGCGGACACCGGCTCGTCGCAGACGATCAGCGGCGGGTCGACGGCCAGCGCGCGGGCGATGGCGACCCGCTGGCGCTGGCCGCCGGACAGTTCGCTCGGATGCCGCCGGGCGACCGATTCGGGCAGGGCCACCTGCTCCAGCAGTTCGGCCACCCGGTCCAGGCGGGCCTGGCGATCGCCGATCCCGAAGGCGCGCAGCGGTTCCGCGATCAACCGGGCGACCGTCCACATCGGGTCCAGGGAAGCATACGGATCCTGGAACACCGGCTGCATCGCGCGCCGCGCCGCCCGCCGCCCGGCGCCACCGAGTCCGCCGAGGTCGACGCCACCGAGGTGGATGCTGCCGGCGGTGGGGGCCACCAAGCCGAGCACCAGGCGCGCGACAGTGGTCTTGCCCGAGCCGGATTCGCCGACGATCGCGGTGGTGCGGCCGCGGCCGACGGTGAACGAGACATCATCGACCGCAGCCACTTTCGTGCGACGTCCGCGCAGCCGGTACACCTTCCGGAGGCCGCGGACCTCCAGGATCGGGACAGTGGGCAGGGTGGTCGCGCCGGCAGCGGTAGCCACGCCGGAAGCGGGGACCACGCCGGGTGCGGGGCGGCCGGCGGTGACGGCGGGGGCCGCGGCGACCAGGCGGCGGGTGTAGTCGTGGTGGGGTTCGGTCAGGACCTCGCGCGCCGGGCCGGATTCGACGATGCGGCCCTCGGACATCACCACCACGCGGTCGGCGCGTTCGGCGGCCAGTCCGAGGTCGTGGGTCACCAGGAGCAGGGCGGTGCCCAGGTCGCGGGTCAGGTCGGTGAGACTGTCCAGGATCTGGCGCTGCACGGTGACGTCGAGGGCCGAGGTCGGCTCGTCGGCGATGAGCAGTCGCGGGCGGCCGGCCAGGGCGATGGCGATCAGCACGCGCTGGCGCATGCCGCCGGAGAACTCGTGCGGGTACTGGCGGGCGCGGCGGGCCGGGTCGGGGATGCCGACCCGGCCCAGCAGTTCCACCGCGCGCTGCCGTGCTTCCCGGGGCACGCAGATCCGTTGGGCCACCAGGGTTTCCGCCACCTGAGCGCCGATCCGGGTGACCGGGTTCAGGTTCGACATGGGATCCTGGGGCACCAGGCCGATCGCGCGGCCGCGCAGTGGTCGCAGCTGTCGTTCCCGGGCGTGCGCGATATCCGTTCCGCACCAGCGGATCCGGCCGCCGGTCACCCGGCCGGAGCCGGGCAGCAGGCCCAGGACGGCATGGGCCAGCGTGGATTTCCCGGATCCGGAGGCGCCGACCACCGCGATCCGCTCCCCGGGCGTGACGATCAGATCCACCCCGCGCACCGCCGGCGCGCCGCCGAACGACACGTGTAGATCGCGGATCTCGAGCAACGGCGGCGTCACGATTTCCTCACCTCACCGGGCGGTCTTCGGGTCCAGCGCATCCCGCAGGGCGTCGCCGAACAGGTTGAACCCGAAGCAGATCAGGGCCAGCGCGACGCCCGGGAAGATCCCGGGCCACGCGGTCAGCGACAGGTACTGCTGGGCGTCGGACAGCATGATGCCCAGGCTGGGCGCGGGCGGGCGGATGCCCAGGCCGAGGAACGACAGCACCGCCTCCCCCAGCACCGCGATCGGCATGATCAGCGTCGCCTGCACGATCGCCGCCGCGGCGGCGTTGGGCAGGATGTGCTCGGCGAGAATGCGGCCCGGACGGACGTGCATGGCCCGCGCCGCCAGCACGAAGTCGGATTCCTTCAGCCGCAACGTCTCCGCCCGGACCACCCGCATCATCACCGGCACCTGCGAGATGCCCAGTGCGACAGCGGCATCCACCAGCCCGCCGCCGTCGATCGCGACCAGTCCCACGCCGAGCACGAAATACGGGAAGGCCAGCACCACGTCGCCGGCCCGGGACAGCACCGCGTCCGGGCCACGCCAGTAGCCCGCCACCAGGCCCAGCAGCCCGCCGACGAGCACCGCGCACAGCACCGACAGCCCGCCGACCTCCAGCGAGGCGCGGGTGCCGTAGAGCACCCGAGAGAGCACGTCGCGACCGAGATCGTCGGTGCCGAGCGCGAATCCGACCGTCCCCGGTCGCTGGAACGGCGCGTCGAAGTGCACCTCGGCGGGCCCGTACGGCGCCAGCACCGGCGCGCACACCCCGGCCGCGATCGTGATCAGCAGCAGGATCGCGCCGACGACCCCCTTGGGATCGCGGCGCAGCCGCCGCCAGGCGCCGGCCCGCGCGGGCGGCGGATCCTCGACGGCGCCGTCCCGCTGCGGAATCGTGGCGGTCATCGGGCTCCCCCGGCCACCCGCACCCGCGGGTCGATCACCGTGTACAGCACGTCGACCAGCAGATTGATCAGGATGTAGGCGGCGACGACGACCAGCACCACCGCCTGGATCACCGGATAGTCCCGGCTGAACAGCGAATCCAGGGTCAGCTTGCCGATCCCGGGCAGGGCGAAGATGCGCTCGGTGACCACGGTGCCCGCGATGAGCAGGCCCAGTTGCAGGCCGATCACCGTGGTGACGACGATCAGGCTGTTGCGCAGGCCGTAGCGGAGGATCACCGCCACCGGGCCCAGCCCCTTGGCGCGCGCGGTGCGCACGTAGTCGGCGGTCAGCGTCTCCACCATCGACGAGCGCGTCTGCCGTTGCAGCATCGCCGCGTGGGTGAGGCCGAGGACCAGCGCGGGCAGCGTCAGGCAGTAGACGGCGCGGACCGGATCGTGCAGCGGCGACACGTATCCCGACGCCGGGAACCAGTGCAGCCGCACCGACAGGTACAGCACACCCAGCAGTCCGAGCCAGAACGTCGGCACCGACATCGCCACCAGCGACACCCCGTCGACCAGCCACTCCGGCCAGCGACCGCGGTACACGGCGGCCAGCACGCCGCCGGACACGCCGACCAGCACCGCGATCACCATGGCGTACACCGCCAGTTGCAGTGTCACCGGGAAGGTGGCGGCGATCATGGCGCGCACCGGCGCCCCGGTCCGGATGGACCGGCCGAAATCTCCGGTCGCGCTGTGCCGCAGGAACTCCCAGTACTGCGCCCACAGCGGCCGGTCCAGGCCGAGGTGGGCGCGCACCGCGGCGACGGTCGCCGGATCGGCCTGCTCCCCGGCCATGGTGACGGCCGGATCGCCGGGCAGCGCCCGCACTCCCGCGAAGATCACCAGCGAGGCCAGCACCACGGTCAGGGCCGACTGCCACAACCGGTGCACGACGAACCGCAGCATCGGCCCGCGCCTCGTCAGCCGGCCAGGAATGCGGCCTTGCCCAGCCGCACCACCCCGTCGGGGTACACCTCGACCCCGGCCACCGCGGTCGATTGCCCGGTGAGCACGCGGATCCGGTAGGTGTACAGGTACGGATTGTCCTTCTCGATCAGCCCGACCGCCTGCCCGTACAGCCCGGCGCGCTGGCCCGGATCGGTCACCCGTCCGGCGCGCGACAGCAGATCGTCCATCGCGGGCGAGGAGTAGCCGCCGTAGTTGCCCGGCGATCCGGTGGTCAGGAAGCGCGCGGTGTTGGCGTCCGGGTCGATCCGGCCGGACCAGCCCAGGAACAGCGCCTCGAACGTGCCGCGCTTCTGCACGTCCAGCAGGGCGGAGTATTCGACCGGGACGATCTGGAGATCGAATCCTCCGGCGGCGACCGAGGATTGCAGTGCCTGCGCGTAGCGCAGATCGGCCTGCCGGTTGGAGACCTGCATCATGATCCGATACGGCGCCGGCACTCCGGCGGCGGTCAGCAGTTGTTTCGCGCGTTGCGGATCGTAAGCGGGACAGGTCGTTCCGGCGGCGGTGGCGTAGGTCGAGTTCGGCACGATCGGCGTGCAGGCGCTGTCGAACCAGCCGTCGAACACGGTCCGGACCAGCTGCGGCCGGTCGATGCTCAGCGACAGCGCCTCCCGGATCCGCGGGTCCCGGGCCAGCGGGGTGTCGATCGGCCGGACCGGCTTGCCGACGCCGTCGACGTTGCCGAGGTTGATGGTCAGCCCCTGGAAGCCGAGCGAACTCGATTGCAGCAGGCGCAGTTTCGAGTCACCGGCCAGCACCTGGGCGTCGGCCGGGGCGATGGTGTCGGCGACCTGGACGTCGCCGGAGCGCAGGTTGGCCGCGCGGATGTTGTCGTCGGCGATGATCCGGTACGTGATGCCGTCCAGGTGCACGTGCGCGGCGTCGTAGTACAGCGGGTCCCTGGTCACGGTGATCGAGGTCTGCGGTACGCGCGCAACGAATTTGAACGGGCCGACACACACCGGATGATCGCCGAAGTAGTCCCCCGCCGCGGCCAGCGCGGCCGGTGACATGATCATCCCGGCCCGGTCGGCCAGCGCGGCGGTGATCGGTGCGAACGGCGACTTGAAGTGCAGCACCACCCGATCGGCGCCGACGGCGTCGATGCGCATGATCGGCCCCATCTCGCTGGTGCGCTGCGAGGTCTTCATGGTCAGGTGCCGTTGCAGGCTGAGCTGGACCGCCTCGGCGTCGAAGTCGGTGCCGTCGGCGAACTTCGGCCCCGTGCGCAGCGGGACGGTGACGGTCAGGCCGTCCGGTGAGATGTCCGGCAGGGCCGCGGCCAGCTGGGGTACCAGATGACCGGCGGAGTCGTTGTCGTAGAGCTTTTCGCAGATCGAGTTCATCACGACGCGGGTGTAGAGCGAGCTGGAGGTGGTGGGGTCCAGCCGGTCCGGCTCCGAGGACAGGCCCATCACCAGATCGCCGCCCGCGCGCACCGCCCGGCCGGCGACCGGGCTGCCGAAATCGTCTGCGTGCGCGGGAGTTCCGGCGGCATGTTGCGTGGGTGAGCAGGCGGTCGTCACCGGCACACCCAGCAGTGCCACGGCGAGACCGATCGCGACCTTTCGGGCGATTCGGGAGAGCATGCCGTACAACATACTTCGGATCGCAGGACTTCGCTTTCCGGACAGCTATCCCTGATCGGTACCCTCACGACCCCTTTCGGGTCACTCGAAAGTTGCTGTGCCTCCGTTGTTTACATTCTCGTAAGGTGAGGATGGCGCAATTGTGAAATCCGGCCGCGAACGACCCTTTCCGGGCGGTAGCAATTCCTCAGCGCCCGGCCGCGTACCCCTGCATGCCGCGCGGGTTGGCCCCGGCGGACAGCACGCCGGTCTCCGGATCGCGGGCCACCGCGCAGATCCGGCCCTCCGACCAGGGACCGCCGACGGTGACCCGATGGCCGCGGCGGCGCAGTTCGGTGATCGTCGTGGCGCCGATGCGCGACTCCACGATCACCGCACCGGGATCGGTGGTGCGCGGGTAGAACGAGCCGGGGAAGCTCTCCTGATGCCAGTTCGGCGCATCGATCGCGCCCTGGAGATCCGGGCCGCCGCGCACCGGCTTGCCGAGGGCGACCGCGAGGAAGAAGTGCAGGCTCCACTGGTCCTGCTGATCGCCGCCGGGCGTGCCGAAGGCCAGCACCGGTTCCCCGTCGCGCAGCGCCAGCGACGGGGTGAGCGTGCTGCGCGGGCGGCGGCCGGGGGTCAGCGAACTCGCCAGACCCGGCTCCAGCCAGCTCATCTGCAAGCGGGTGCCCAGCGGGAAACCCAGCTCCGGCACCACCGGATTGGATTGCAGCCAGCCGCCGCTGGGGGTGGCCGAGACCATGTTGCCCCAGCGATCGACGACATCCAGATGGCAAGTGTCGCCGCGGGTTTCGCCGGTGGCCGCGACCGTCGGCTCCCCGGCTCCCGAGGGCACCGCGCCCGCCGCGACCACCCCGGCGTGCCGGGTCACCGACGGCTGCCGTCCGTCCGGGCTGCCGGGCCGCAGTTGCAGCGAGGCGGACGGCCCGATCAGGCCGCGGCGGCCGGCGTTGTAGGCCGGGGACAGCAGCGTGTCCAGCGAGACCGTGGCGCCGTCGCCGTACCACGCCTCGCGGTCGGCGAACGCGAGCTTCGAACCCTCGATCAGCAGGTGGTGGTAGTCCGGCGTGCCGTACTCCAGCCGATCCGGCAGCAGGGCCAGCTGTTGCAGGAACACCGGGCCCTGACTCCACGGGCCGGGCTTCGCCACGGTCCAGCCGTTCCAGTCGTAGGTGACCGGATCCTCGTACGTGGCACGGTAGTTCGCGAGATCGTCGGCGGTGAGGGTACCGGCGTGACGTTCCCCGGAGGTGTCCATGGCCGGGCGTGCGGCCCAGGCCGCCAGCGCCTCGCCGATGAATCCCTCCCGCCACACCCGCCGGGCCGCCTCGATCTGCGCCTCCCGATCGGCGCCGGCCGCCGCGGCCTCGGCGAGCAGCCGCCGCCAGGTCGCGGCCAGCGCGGGATTGGTGAGCAGTCGCCCGGCGGCGGGCGGCTTTCCGTCGCGCAGATAGACCGCGGCCGAACTGGTCCACTCGGTCTCGAACAGTCGCTGCACCGCCGTCACGGTGGCGCCGATCCGCTCCACCGCCGGGACGCCGCGCTCGGCGTACCCGATGGCGTACGACAGCACCTCGTCCAGCCGCCGGGTGCCGTGATCGCGCAGCAACACCAGCCAGGCGTCGACGGCGCCCGGCACGGCCGCGGCCAGCGGGCCGGTGCCGGGTACCAGGTCCAGTCCGAGCGCGGTGTAGTGCGCGATGCTCGCGCCGGCCGGAGCGGGCCCCTGTCCGCACAGCACCCGCGGCGGCCGCCCGGCCGGGGCCAGCAGGATCGGCACCTCACCACCGGGCCCGTTCAGGTGCGGCTCGGCCACGTGCAGCGTGAACGCGGCCGCGACCGCGGCGTCGAAGGCGTTGCCGCCGGCCTCCAGCACCGCCATGGCCACCGCCGAGGCCAGCCAGTGCGTGGTCGACGCCATGCCGAAGCTGCCCTGCAAGGTGGGGCGGGTGGTGAACACCCGCCGAGTATCACCCGACGAATGAATGTACGTCCAAGACATCTGGGACACCGTTCCCATAGCCTGTGTTTATGGAACGCCGGCAGCTCGAATATTTCGTCGCGATCGTGGAGAACGGCGGTTTCACCCACGCCGCGCGCGCCCTGCAGGTGGCCCAGCCGTCCCTGTCCCGGGCGATCTCGAAACTGGAGGACGAGCTGGGGGTGGCGCTGTTCCATCGGGTGGGGCGCAATGCGGTGCTGAGCAGCGCCGGTGAGCTGATGGTCGAGCGGGCCCGGCAGGTGCTGCGCGATCTGGACGCGCTGCGCGCCGCGGCGCAGACCGTGGGCGAGGGTGCGGTGGGCCGGGTCGACGTGGCAGCGACCTCGTCGTCGGCATTGGAACCGGTGATCAGCATCATCGCCGAACTGCGGGCGCGGCATCCCGGGGTGACGGTGAGCACCTCCTCGGCGCTGTCGGCCACCGAGGTGGTCGCGCTGGTGCTGCGCGGCCGCTGCGAGGCCGGGGTCTGCGCCAGCGCGGAACGCCCGGCCGGGCAGGGCCTGATCGCCCATCATCTGCGCGACGAGCAGTTCCTGCTGGTACTGCCGCCCGGCGCGCGGGTGGGCCCGGGCGACGGCACCGTCACCCCGGAGGATCTGCGCGGTATGCACTTCGTGGTGCCGCACGCCGCGACCGCCGTGCGGGCGCGGTTCGACCGGCTGGCCGCCGAGGTCGGCGAGCTGACGATCGCGGCCGAGGTCGGCGATCGCAGCGTGGTGCTGCCGATGGTGCTGCGCGGCGTCGGCGCCGCCCTGATGCCCGACGGCTGGGACTATCTGGCCCGCCGTTCCGGCGCCGCGGTCTACCGCTTCGCACCGCCGATTCGCATCCCGCAGTGGCTGATCCACCGCACCGGGCCGATCACCGCCGCCGCCCGCGCCTTCATCGACACCACCCTGGGCCACGCGCGGCAGCCGGCCGGACGGTGAATCAGGTTGCGGGAGCCCGCAATCGGTCCAGACGCCGCACCACCGGCTCGGCGAAGCGGGCGGCGATCGGGCCGAGCACGGCCATCAGCAGCACGTACGTCGTTGCCATCGCCGCGAATTCGGCGGGCACCGCACCCGCGGACACCGCCAGCCCGGCGATCACGATGGAGAACTCGCCGTGCGCGACCAGCGAGGTGCCCGCGCGCAACCGGCCGTAGCGGGAGGCGCCGGCCCGCGCGGCGGCCCACCAGCCGGTGGCCACCTTGGTCACCACGGTCACCACCACCAGCACGCAGGCCCAGCCCAGTACCGGCGGAATGCTCTGCGGGTCGGTCGACAGCCCGAACAGCACGAAGAACAAGGCGGCGAACAGATCTCGCAGCGGCTCCAGCATGGTGCGGGCGCTCTCCGCGGTGGTGCCCGAGATGGCGATGCCGAGCAGGAAGGCCCCGACCGCCGCGGACACCTGGAGCACGGTGGCCATCCCGGCCACCAGCAGCGCCGAACCCAGCAGGGTCAGCAGGAAGATCTCCCGGTCGTGGCTGTCGATCAGCATCGACACGTACCTGCCGTAGCGCAGCGCGATCACCAGCACCACGCTCACGGCCACCAGCGCGATCGCGACCGACGTCGCGCCGGTGACGAATCCGATCCCGGCCAGCACCGCGGTCAGCACCGGCAGGTAGGCGGCCATGGCCAGATCCTCGAACACCAGGATCGACAGGATCGCCGGGGTCTCCCGGTTGCCCAGCCGGCCGAAGTCGTTGAGGATCTTCGCGACGATGCCCGACGACGAGATCACCGTGACGCCCGCCATCGCGACCGCGCCGGTCGGACCCCAGCCCAGCAGCAGCGCGACCACGACGCCCGGGGTGGCGTTGGCCACCAGATCGACCACCCCGGCCAGCCACGATCGGCGCATGCCGGTGACGAGTTCCTCTGCGGTGTACTCCAATCCGAGCAACAGCAACAGCAGCACCACGCCGATCTCGCTGGCGAGGTGGATGAACTGGTCGACGTGGTGCAGCTCGACCAGACCACCGGTGCCGAACACCAGCCCGCCGATCAGATACAGCGGAATCGGTGACAATCCGATCCGGCCCGCGAGCCGGCCGAGCAGACCGAGGCCGAAGAACACCGCCCCCAGTTGGATGAGACCCAATGCAGTTTCGTCGGCGACCACTCGATTCAGCCGTCCACCAGAATCGCCGCGGCCGCGTCGAGCCCGGCACCGGTGCCCACCACGATCAGCTGATCACCCGCGGCCATCGGAAAGTCCGGGCCCGGTGAGGGAATGGTCTGCCCGCCGCGCACCACCGCGACGATCGAGGCGGTGGTACGGGTCCGCATCCGGGTGTCGCCGAGCGGCCGCCCGGCATACGGTGAGCCGGTCCGGATCGACAGCTGCCGGGTGTTCACATCGGCCAGTTCACGCTGTTCGGCGACCAGTTGCTCCACCAGTCGCGGGGCGCCCAGCAGTCCGGCCAGTGCGGCGGCCTCGGTGACGGTCAGCGCGACCTGTTCGCAGGCGTCCGGATTACCCGGCCTGCTGAGAATCAGATCGACGCCACCGTCCTTCCGATCGACCACACCCACCCGCCGGCCCGACGCGGCCAGCGGGAAGTCCTTCCGTACTCCGATCCCCGGCAGGGGCGTCACCTCGACATCCACGCCCCCATCAATACCGGACAATTGAGACATTCGCCAGGTCGATGCCGGACCGCTCGGACGAGCGCGGCCCGGCGCCGCACCGAAATCGGTTGGCGCCGGGCCGCTTCGACGGTGAGCCGGTCCGGGCTATTTCAGGTCGTTCAGACTCTTGCCGATGGCCTCCAGGGTCAGCGGTTTGCCGAGATCCTGCTTGTACACGTACGGCGTCATATCACAGCGGTACGGGCCGGTGTCCGGCTTGAAGGGCGCGGGCTGCCAGCCCTGCGGGGTCACCATCTCGACGTTGAAGCATTTCTGCACGGCCGCCTTGGTGGTGAAGTCCTGCGGCGCCACCAGGCCGCCGCCGGTCCACGCGGACTCCTTGGTCGCGGCGTCGTAGAGGCATTTGCGGGTCAGCGCGTCACCGCAACTCGCGGCCGACTTGGCGAACAGCGCCCATTCCGCGAAGGCGCGCACCGCCGGATAGGTGGGTTCGGAACCGGGGGCGTACTTCGCGTACAGCTGCTTCAACTGCGTGATCGCCGGCAGATCCGACTCCAGCGGCGCGGTGCCGGAGATGTCGGCGTAGTTGTGCTGCGCGGTGGCGGAATTGCCGAGCAGTTTCAGGAATCCGGCGTTGTAGGCGTTGCTGTTGGCGTCGATCCAGTCCAGGTGGTAGTCCATGCCGGTCAGCACGTCCTCCAGCTTCGGCAGGTCCACGTAGTTGCCGAGGAAGATCAGGCCCTTCACGCCCTTGCTCTTGATGGCCTGCGCGTACGGCGTCCAATCCGTCACGCCCGCGGCCGGATACAGATCGCCGTAGACGAGGGTGGCGCCCTCGGCGGGCAGCGACTCCTGATATCCGGACAGCATCGACTTGGTGGCCGGGATGTCGCCGGTGATCACCCCGATCGCCGCCGCCGAATCCGGATACGCCTCCTTGAACAGCCAGCTGTGCGAACCGGTGTAGATGTCCATCTGCGAGGCAGTGCCACCGCCGCCGACCTGGAGATCGGAGCCGGCGTTGGCGGCCGACACCACCTGGGCCGGGAATTCCGGCAGCAGGCAGTTCAGCCGGTCCTTCACACCCAGGCCGTCGAAGGCCGCGCCGCCACCGACCAGCGCGAAATCGTCGCGACACGCCTCGACCATGCGCTGGCGGACCTCCAGCAGTTTGGCGTCGTGCACGGTGTAGCTCAGCTTGCGCCCGGCGACACCGCCGTTGTCGTTGCACCAGGAGGTGAAAACCTTGGCGGCATCGACGAATTCGGGGTTCTTGGTGAAGCCGATGTCGCTGAAGACACCGAGTTTGATCTCGCTCGCGGTCACCCCCTGCGCCGGGGCGCTCGACGGCTTGCCGCTGTGGCAGATGCTCTTCAGATCGCCGAAATCACCCGATCCGCCCCCGCCGCCGGTCGCGCCGGACTCCTCGCTGCCGCCGCGGCTGCATCCCGCCGCCGCGAGCAGCGCCACCGCCATGAGCGCGATCAGTATTCGCCTCGGTGCCACCGTCGTTCTCCTTGTTCGAGGCCATGTAGGAGAGCGATGGTGTCACATATCGGAACTCCAATTATCGAGAATTGAGAACCTTTTTGGATGTCAGCGGAAATTGGATCTCCGTTGCTGATCGGGGCAATTTCTTTCCCCGGCGAAACACCGGCCCGTGCGGCGATGTGCCTGGTCCGCCCGGAATCTCCGGAACCACCGGGAATTGCCGGGAGCGACATATTCTCGAGGTAATCTCCCGGACTCGTGGTCGCAGCTGCCGCGCCGAAGCCGCGCAACGACGTGCTCGTGTGGGGTTGGGTGACCGCCGTCGGCGTGGCCGTCGGCTATCTGTCCGTCCTCCTCGCCGACCCCCGTCACTTCTACAAGGACGACACCGAGGCCCAGTACGGGCCGATGTGGGTGATGCTGGGCCGGCAGTTGCGGGAGGGCCGCTTCCCGGTGCTGGTGCCGTGGGAGTGGATGTCGGGCAACTATTCGATGGAGGAGGCCGGGCTCTACAACCCGCCGCAACTGCTGGTCGACCTGTTCGCGCCCGCGGTGGACAATCTCGCGCTGTACGTCACGGTGGTGAAGCTGCTCTTCTCGATCGTCGCCGCGCTGGGCGTGTTCCGGATCTGCCTGGCCTACGGCGCGCGGGCGCCGTGGTCGGCGCTGGCGGCGGTGGCGTTCCCGCTGTCGGGCTGGTTCCTGTTCTTCGACGAGTCCAGCTGGGTGACCTCGCTGACCGGCACCGCGTGGATGTTGCAGGCCTGGGCGTCGGCGGTACGGTACACGCGCGGGCGCGGCGGCCCGGTGGGGGTTTTCGTCTACCTGTACCTCGCCATCTCGGTGCAGTACGTGTTCCCGGCGGCCGAGGCGGCCCTGATGATCGTCGCGATCGCCGCCGGTGAGGTGGTGTATCTGCGCGACCGGTGGCCGTCACTGCGGCTGCTGCTGGTGGCCGGGTGCGCCGGGCTGGCCGGGCTGGAAACCTATCTGCCCGGCATCCTCTCGTCCCCGGCGACCTGGCGCGGCAACGAACGGGTGGTCAACGATCAGTTCCTGGACGTGCCCTGGTCGGAATCGCTGAACGCCAGCCTGCCCAGCACCATGCCGGCCTTCGACGGCTGGTGGGGCTACGTGCAGCCGATGCCGATGGTGTACATCGCCTGGTTCGTGATCCCGTTGCTGGCCTTCGTGGACTGGAGCGCGGCGCGGGCGGCGGCCCGGGAACTGGCCGGGGCGTTGCTGTTCGGGGCCGCGGTGCTGATGTGGACCGCCGGGCCCGGGTACATCGGCCCGCTGCGGTGGCCGGGCCGGGTGCTGCCGATGCTCGCGGTGGCGGTCCTGGTGCTGATGTGCGTGCTGCTGAGCCGGTTCGGCGCCTTCGCCGCACGGCGCCGCCGGGCACTGGCCGCCGGGTTGCTGATCGGCCTGATGGTCGTCCGATCGACCGCGGCGGCACCGGAATTCGTGATCCGGCACCTGGTCGCCGCGATCCTGGTCGGGGTGCTGACGGGGGCGCTGGTGTGGCTGCACCGGCAGTACGGCGCCGCGGCGGCGTGCGCGCTGGCGATCCTGGCCATGTTCCCGATCGCCTACGAACAGGTGCGCGATCAGGGGCCGTCGCCGATGTCGTACCGCTTCCCGGCCCGCCGCTCCGAGATGACCGCCGCCTTCCCGCCGTTCGAGGGGGTCACCCTGCAACTGGGCGACCGCGCGCTGGTCCGGCCCGCCGACCAGGGCGGCGATCGGGCTTGGGGCTCACTGGCTTTCGGCAACTACGCGAAGAACATGGGGCTGGACTACGTCAACGCCTACACCCCGATCGGGCACGCCGCCTTCAGCGCGCTGCTGTGCATGGGCTGGGACGGCAGCACCTGCCCCGACGCCTATCGGCGGGCCTTCGACGTGGAGCCGAGCACCCGGCGCACCGTCGTCGATCTGATGAAGGTCGACCGGGTGGTGTTGCAGCGGGCCCAATATCCGGACGCCGCGGACCATCCCGCGCCGCCGGGCTGGCGCTGGGTCGACTATCCGGGCCACGATCGCTACATCTGGGTGCTGGAACGCGAGGGCGGGCCGATCTCCGCCCGCAACGGCTTCGTCGCCGACACCCGGAACGTGACCACCGCCGTCATCGACCGCGACAGCGTCACCAGCCGCCTCCAGGTGACCTCCGTGCACGGCGGGCGGGTGGTGTTCGCCCGGCTGGCCTGGCCCGGGTATCACGCCGTCCTCGGCGGCCACGAGCTGGCGATCCGGCCGATCGCGAAAACCTTCGTCGCCGTGGATATTCCGGCCGGAACCAGGAACACCGAACTGGTGCTGAGCTGGCGGCCGCCGGGCTGGCAGGCGGGCATCGCCGCGGCGCTGGCCGGGCTGCTGGGGCTGGGCGCGTTGCAGTGGTGGTATCGCCGCCGGCCGCAGCCGCCGGTCCGGCGGTCCCCGGCGGCCGCGGAGTTCGCGACGGCCGAGCCGGAGTTCGCGACGGCCGAGCCGGAGTTCGCGACGGCCGAGCCGGAGTTCGCGACGGCCGAGCCGGAACCCGCTGTGCGGGTGCGACTTCCGGTGCCGACGCCGGGCGCGGATCGATGGGCGGCGCGGGCGCTCGGCGATCGGCTCCCGACCGGTGCGGGCGGCGGCGAGATCCGGCGGCCCGAGCGCGCCGGATCGTGACGGCCCGGATCAGGCCAGCGCGTCCCGGGACAGATGCTCCTGCGCGAGGCGGCGCAGCGCGGCGAGCAGGGTGTCACCGAGAACCGTTCCGACGATGACGGATTCGACGGTCTGCTCCAGGCTCGGCTGCCGAGCGACCACGGCGACGTCGACGGCGGCGATACGCTCCACCGCGTCGGCATAGCCGTCCAGCGCCGCCACGAAATCGTCGTGGCCCAGCCGGTGCAGCGTCGCGCACACCTCGATCAGGGTGTCGCGAGCCGGGCTGTCGGCCTGCACCCGCCAGCCGCGCCGGGCCAGCAGGGCCTCGACGGCGGCCCGCGCGGCCGGGTCGTCACCGGGGGTGACGGCGCGGCGGCGGTCCAGGGTGTACTGCGCCTTGCCCACCGATTCCCAGGTGGAATGCTCGCCCTCGTCGAGCACCTCGAGCACCCGGGCCGCGTCGGTGATCGACAGGCCACCGATCTCGATCAGCGCCCGGACCAGGCGCAACCGGCGGGCATGGGCGGGGCCGTAGTCGACCTGGTTGGCGTGGGTGCGCTCACCGGGCGGGAGCAGGCCCTCGCGGACGTAGTACTTGATCGTCGCGGTCGAAACGCCGGTGGTGCGACTGAGTTCCGCGATGCGCAAGCGACCTCCACGACGGTTGACAGGGTGCCGCCAGTGTACGACACTCAGCTATCGATAGTTCTACTATCGATAGTTCTGGTAACAAATTCCGTCACAGCCTTGCTCGGAAGCAGGTGCACCATGACCGATTCCCCCTTCCCCGACCCCGGCCGCCCGCGCGGGTGGCGCCGCCATCGTCCGCTGCTGTGGCTCGCCGCCGCGATGGCCGGGCTCGTGATCGTCTCCCTGATCGGCACGGTGGTCGACCATCGGATGCTGACCGGCCTGCCGATCTGGGACAAGTCCGTGAAATTCGCACTGTCCGTGGCGATCTACGCCGTCACCTGGGTGTGGTTGCTGGCCGGTCCGATCCGCCGGCCCCGGTCCGCGTGGTGGGCGGGCACCATCGCGGCCGGGGCGCTGGCGGTGGAGATGGTGATCATCGTGACCCAGATCGTGCGGGGCACCACCAGTCATTTCAACAACACCACCCCGTTCGAC
Source organism: Nocardia sp. alder85J (assembly GCF_020176955.2). Classification (GTDB taxonomy): domain Bacteria; phylum Actinomycetota; class Actinomycetes; order Mycobacteriales; family Mycobacteriaceae; genus Nocardia. The sequence goes on along the minus strand of NZ_JAIUCZ020000004.1, from coordinate 357,527 downwards.
CGAATCCTGTTCGACATCATGGGTTTCTCGATCGTCGTGGTGTGGGTGGCGACCCTGGTGGCCTCGCTCGCGGTGGTGGCCGCACCGGCGGCGGATCCGGCCCGCGCGGCCGCGGTGCGCTGGGGTACGGCGTTGTCGCTGACCGGGATGGCGGTGGGGTTCCTGATGTTCCTGCCCGCGCGCGGAGCGCCGCGGCCGCGGTCGATCGGCGGGGCGCACACCGTCGGCGCGCCGGACGGCGGCCCCGGCCTGCCGTTCCTGGGCTGGAGTACCGCCCACGGCGATCTGCGCATCCCGCACTTCGCGGGAATCCATGCGCTGCAACTGGTTCCGCTGACGCTGGCGGCGCTGGAACTGGCGGCGGCTCAGGTGCCGACGTTGCGATCGGTGGCGGTACGGGCCCGGCTGGTCACCGTGGCCGGGACGAGCTACGCGGCGGTGCTGGCCCTGCTGACCTGGCAGGCGATGCGCGGGCAGTCGATCGTGCGGCCCGATCGGTGGACGCTGGTGGCGGGGCTGCTGGTGGCGGTGGTCGCCGCGGCCGCAGCCGTCCTGGCACTGCGCGGGCGGCGATCGACTGCCGGTACCGCTGTGGCGCTGGAGGTTTCGCGATGAATGCAGGGACTTCCGCGATGAGGCCGGGAAATTCGCGATGACGGAGGAGGTTTCGCGATGACGCACACGTTGTTCACCGTGTCGTTCTGGTTCGCGGCGCCGTTCTGGGCGGTGATGATCGTCGCGCCGACCTGGAGGCGCACCGCCGGACTGGTCGCCTCACCGCTGATCTGCCTGCCGCCGCTGGTGATCTACCTGATGCTGATGACACCGCATGTCGGCGCGTTCTTCCCGGTGATGACCCGCCCGAATCTGGTTGCGCTGCAAGCCTTGCTCGCCACCGCCCCGGCCGCGGCAGCGATCTGGGCGCATCTGGTGGGCTTCGACCTGTTCCTCGGGCGCTGGCTGTACCTGGACAGCCGTCAGCGTGGCATCCCGCCGATCCTGGTGTCGCCCATCCTCGTCGTGACGATCTTCTTCTCCGCCGTCGGGGTGGTGGTGTACCTGGTGCTGCGCACCGCGTATCGGCCGGGCGATCCGGTGGTCGCGCCGCAACCCGCAGCCGGACTCGTCGGCTGATCGTCGGGGGCGCCATCGATCACGCCGTACCGGCCGGGCAGGACGGCGTGATCGGTTCCGTCACCGCCGTCGTGGTGTGCGGCCCGGCAATCCGATGGTGATCGTCGCGATCGTGCCGCGATCCGGTGCGGGCTCCAGAGTGGCGGTGCCGTCGTGGATTCCGGCCACCCAGCGCACGATGGACAGGCCGATGCCGTGGCCGCGCCGGGAGGCGGTCGCGCCGCGATCGAAGGGGTCGGTGAGCGCCGGATCGAGTCCCGGCCCGAAATCGCGCACCGTCACCCGGCCCCCGGTCACCACCATCACTCCGGCTTTCGGCACGGTCTGCTCCCCCGCCACGGACCAGAGGTCCCGCGCGTCCGGCGCGCCTGCGGCGCCGGGCTCCTCGGTCGTGTGCGATGAGCTGCCCGTCGAGGGCGTCACCGCTACCTCGACCGGTCCGCCGCCACCGTGGACCAGGGCGTTGTCCACCAGGTTGCGGACGGCCAGGGCCAGGAGTTCCGGATCCGCCTCGACGACGGCCGGTTCCGCGGTCAACCGGAGGTGGGCCGGGGCGAAATCCTCGATCACGCCCTCCACCAACTGATCAAGCCGCAACGGCAGCCGTTCCGGTTCCGCCACACCGGTTTCGGTGCGAGCGCGAGCGAGCAGGCCGGCGACGAGGCGAGCCATCCGGTCGGTGAGGCGGCGGACGTCGGTCAGGGCGACGCGTTCGCCGCCGCAATCGCGCAGTCCGGCGTCGGTGCGCAGGCGCAGGGCCGCCAGCGGGGTGCGCAGTTCGTGCGCCGCGTCGGCGAGGAAGCGTTCCTGTTCGTCGAGCAGGCGCAGCGCCGACCGCATGCTGACACCGGACAGCGCGTGCCCGGCGGCCGCGGCCAGCACCACCAGGGCGGCGCAGCCGATCTCCAAGGCCAGCACCAGATTCCGGTGTTCGTGCGCGGCGGGAGCCGGATCGGCCGCGGCGAGGACGACCGCGCCGACGAAGGAATCGTCGCCGGGCCACACCGGCACGGCCATCAGCCGGGCCGGGCGACCGGTGCTGTCGGGCATGGTCCGGATGCTCGGATCGCCGCTGTCGGCGATGTCGTCGGCGACGGTGACCAGCGCGCCCGCCGTGGGCAGCCCGGCCCGGCGATGTGCGAAAACCTCACGCCAGGGCTGGTTCCGATCGCGGGCCAGCACCACGATCGCGACGGTGTCCTGGGTCAGATCGTCGTCGCGCAGACCCCCGACGTCGACGCTGCCGTCGTCGGTCCAGGACACCTCGCGGGCCAGGCCACCGGCGTAGCGGTCGATGCGGTCGTCGAGGGCGCGCTGCCGGGAGTGCGCGTCCACGGTGACGGCGAACGCGCCCAGAGCGATCAGGCAGATCGCCGTGATCGCGGTGAACAGTGCGGTCAGCACCCGGCGCGCTCTGCGCAGGCGGGCGACGGCCGGACGCGGGTCCGGGCGCTGCCGGCGCGCGCGGCGCGGGCGGGCGGGGCTCACGGCGTGATCGTGAAACCGGCGCCGCGCACGGTCTCGATCAGCGGCGGGGCGCCGAGCTTGCGGCGCAGTTGCATGATCACCGCGTCGACCACGTTGGAGGCGGGTTCGGCCATTTCGTCCCAGCAACATTCGATCAGTTCGCTGCGCGACACCACCACACCCGCGCGCTCCGCCAGCACCTCCAGCACCCCGAACTCCTTGGGGGTCAACGTCAGCAGCACACCGGCGCGCTGCACACGCCGGCGCGACCGGTCCACCACCAGATCACGCACCCGGGTATGGGCGGCGGCGGGCCGTTCCCGGCGGCGGCACAGCGCCCGCACCCGCGCGGTGAGCTCGTCCAGGGCGAACGGCTTGACCAGATAATCGTCCGCGCCGTCGGCGAATCCGTCGAGCCGGTCGGCGAGAGTGTCGCGGGCGGTGAGGATCAGCACCGGCGTGCGGCCGCCGGCCTCGCGGTGCGCGCGGATCAGGTCGAGGCCGTCACCGTCGGGCAGCCCGCGGTCGACCACCAGGCAGTCGTATTCGTTGACAGCGGTTTTCAGGTCGGCGGCGGCCAGATCGGGCGCCACGTCCACGGCGAATCCCGCGCCGCGCAACCCGGCCGCCACCTCGTCGCACAGCTCGGGATCGTCCTCGCACACCAGAATTCGCATCCCACTCATTTCAGCACAGGCAGCACACCGGGAATCGGCCGTGGGGATCCGGCCAGCACCTCCGAGGCGGGCACCCCGAACCAGGTATCGGCCAGCGTGGCATGGAATTCGGCCATCGGCACGGTGGCGACGACATTGCCGTCGGCGTCCAGGCGGCGCAGCGACGGCGGTTCGCCGGCCAGGCCCGGGACGGTCGGGCCGATCAGCAGCGCGGTCCCGGCGGCGCCGTGGTCCAGGCCGGATCCGTCGTTCTCCGGTACCCGGCGGCCGAATTCGCTGTGCGCGGCGATCAGCACCCGATCGGCCAGGCCGCGCCCGGCCAGATCGGCGCGGAACGCGGCCACGGCGGCATCGAATTCGGTCATCAACGCGGTGAAGCGATCGGGATGGCCGGTGTGGGTGTCGAAATCGGCGTCCATGGGCACGTGCACGATCCGCAGGCCCAGGTTCTCGTCCGCGAGCAGCCGTGCGGCCACCCGCAATTGGGCCGCGAGCCCGGAGTCCGGATAGCCGTCGGCGGCCGGTGGCAGCGTCGCGACCGCGTCGGAGAAGCGCAGTGCCGTGGCGGTTCCGGCGCGCGCCGTGGCCAGCAGCGGGGAGTCGGCGCGGTCCGGATGCGCCATCGCCCGCTGGGCGGCCAGCCAGGCGGCGTCGATCCCGTCGTCGTCGAAAGCCGGGAACCGGCCTTCGTTTCCGGCATCCACCGACAGCGTCGTCACCCGCTTGCTCGCCAGCGCCGGGGTCGCGCCGAGCCCCAGCGAGACGCCGACCGCGGGGGTGCCCGGCTCGCCGAGCACATCGCAGAGCCGGCCGAGGAACCCGGTGTCCGGCCGCGCCCGGCCGTCGGGATCGCCGCTCTGCCAGCGGTACATCATCTCGAAATGCGACAGGTCGGGGGTGGCGACACCGACGCCCGCGACCACCGTCGCACCCTGCCGCGCCAGCTGCGCCAACGCGGGGTGATACCCCCAGTGCTCGTCGAGGGGATGCGTCCCGGCGGCGGGGATCGCGGTGGTGGGGCGCAGCCGCCGATAATTCGGGTCCCCGGTCGGCGCCACCATCGACAAACCGTCACAGCCACCGGCCATTTCGATCATCACCAGCCGTCGCTGATGCACCGGCCCCGGCCGCAGGATCGGCGGCCGCAACCAGCCCTTGCGCGCGCACGCGCCGAAAACGCCGGTGGCGACCAGCAATCCGGTGGCCCCACCGGCCTGCAACACCTTCCGCCGTCCGACGGTGGTCCGTTCCATCTTCGTGTTCCCTGTCTTCCATATCGTGTCCCCCCGGGTCCCCCCGGGTCGCCCCGGGTAGCGGGCACCGCCGGAATCCGGTGCCCGCTCGGCCGCCGAGGGGGGTAGCGGCCGTGGTGTGGATCGCGCTCCGCATCGCCGGATGCGGTCATGAACGCACCCGCCCGGCCCTCGCCCGGCCACGAAGGGTGGCCGAGCGTCGGGTATCAGGGCCGTCGGGTCCTCATGCCAGCGCGAATTCCGGTGCAGCCAATACCGCGCCGAGCAGCACGGCCGACCGTTGCAGCGGCTCCCGGCCGCGCAACTGGTCGTGGAGTTCCCGCGCGGCGTCCGCGGTGGTCGCGGAGACCTGATAGAGCCCGGCCCGGGCGAAGGCGGCGGCGACGGGATCCGCGGCGCCCGCGATCTCGGGTAACGCCGGGGCCTGCACGGCCAGCGCCGACCGGGCCACCGCACAACTCGGGGCCAGCCATTGCGTACCGGCCGGCCACCCGGCGACGCTCGGCGGCGCGAACGGCACCTGCCCCAGCGCCGTCAGGGCGTCGTATGCCGTTGCCGCATCATCGATTCCGCACGCCGACAACGCCGCCACCACCCATTCGATCGGATAGCGCGGCCGGGCGCCGGCCGGGAACGAGTCGTCGTGCAGGATCGCCGAAACCAGCACGGAGATCTCGAGATTCGCGGCCCGGAACACCTGCGCCAATGCGTCCAGCCGCTCGGGCGCGGGCTCGGCGCCGACGAAGAACCGATACAGCGATCCGGCCACGAACCGAGCGCACGCGGGATGATCACAGATCGCGTCGACCACGTCCCGCGCCCCCGACACCGGCCGTCCGAGCAGCGTGACCGGCCGATCCGGCGCGGACCCCCGATCGAAGCGCACCCGCAGATCCTCGCCGACACTCCACCCCGCCAGCGCCGTGGCCGCCGCCCGCACATCGGCCTGGGTGTAGGCCCCACGGCCCAGCGCGAACAGCTCCATCAACTCCCGCCCGTAATTCTCGTTGGGCGCAGCGGTATCCGACCCGTCCCCGTCCAGATACCGCAACATCGCGGCATCGACGGTGACCGCGTCGAGCAGTTCCCGGAAGTTCCCGAGCGCGTGCCGCCGCAACAACAGATGCTGATCCCACATCAACGACCAGGAATCGACCTTCTCGTGACTGGACGTGAGATGCGCATGCCAGAACCAGACCAGCTTCTCGTGCACCCCCGCCGCCGGATGCCGCATCGCCTGCAACCACACCGCCAGCGGCCCGGCGGCGTCGTCGTCCGACTCCTCGTCGAACCGCGGCACGCCCGGGCTCACCGGCGGCGCCGCCAGCACCGCCGTCACCACCCCCTCCGCCCCCAGCCCGAGCATCGGCTCGACCCCACCGGGCCGCGGCCCGAACGTGGTGCGCCGCAATATCTGCGCGATGACCGCCCGTTCCTCCGACATGCCCCCACCCTGACAGGGCCCGAGTGAGGATTTCGTGAAGCGCCGGGCGGGCGGTCATCCCCCGGACGGGGACCGCCGGACGCTCAGGCGGCCGCGCCCAGTGCCGCCGCGACCACCACCGGCACCAGATACAGCAGGGGGAAGCCGACGTGGCCGTAGGCGCGAGCGCGCAGGACGGTGACGACCGCGCCGAGGAAGTACAGGACCAGGCCGATCGCGGCGGCGATGCCGATGGCCGGAACGGCCAGGCCGACAAGCAATCCGAGGGCGCCGGCGGCCTTCGCGATACCCAGCCACGGCCACCACGAGGCCGGTACACCGTACTCGGCCAGCGGCTCGACGACCCACTTCGCCCGGAGCAGCATCGACACGGCCGAGAATCCGACCCATGCCGCGGCCAGGATCGTGACGATGGTGTGCGCGACCGACATTGGTTCACTCCCGTCTGCACGGCACCGGCCTGCGTCGGCGCCGATACCTCCGCCGCGGTTGCGTCGGTTTCACAGACAAGACGAGAGCCGGGCCCGGAGTGTGACATCGGCTCCGGGCCCGGTGCGTTGGGTGGGAGCCACCGCGCATCCGCCGGACCCGATGCACCGCGCCGGAACCACTGTGCCACCGCCGAATACGCCGCCGGCGCAGCGCTTCAGTCCGGCTTCCCGCCGGTGCCGCGGTGGGTGCAGCCGACGGGGGTGGGCGGGGGTGACGGGCCGGGGTCGGGGTCCTCGCCGCGCATCGCGGCGATGTACGGGCGCAGGCCCAGGGCCATGTCGACGCAGGCGCCGAGCAGGGCGTCGAGTTCGTCCTGGTCGACCCGGCGCTCCACCACCAGGCGGGTGCCGAGGATCGGCAGCGGGAGGTCCTCGCCGCCGCGGTCCCACCACAGGTGGGTGTCCCACAGTTCGTCCACGTGGTGTGGCGACCAGCCGGCGACCGTGCGGATCACCTGGATGCGGCCGAACTCGTTGCCCGACTGGTCGAGGACCAGCAGGTGGAACAGGTCGGGGCGGCGTGGGACGGTGGGGTGGGGTACGAAGTGGCAGAGGGTGCCGCCGGTGGCGGCGGCCGCGGTGGAGCTGGTGCCGTGCAGGATGGTGCCGATCGGGGCGCCGGTGCCGCGGCGCAGCACCGTGGCGTCGCCGCCGCGCGGCTCGACCAGCACCACCGCGCCGTCGGCGTAGGTGAGCGAGTGCCGGGGGCCGAGGCTGTGGCGGCGGCCGAACAGGGCGCCCAGCCGCGAACCACCCGGGTCGGGAGTGCGCACGGCGACGGCCACGGGGTGGTCGGGCCCGCACCGGAAGGCGAGCCGCCACGCACCGGCCGGGGCATCGCGCCCGATCCGGCCCTCGATCATCATTGATCCGTTCCGCAGGCCTGGCATGGGTCAGATGGTAGAACTGTGATCTAGGTCTCACTGGGAAATCGGGCGTATGAAACTCGAGTGAGTCCGTTCGGGCGGCGACGGCGGCGGCCACACCCCCGAATTGCGCCACCGGCGCGGCGTGTCGCACGCGGAAATCGGCCGATCGGATCCGAACGGCGGCTCAGGCGCGCGGGTTACCATCGCTTCGGCCGACGCGCTTCCGCGGAGCGCGTATGCGCCCCGGCAGTCGACGGATGGGATCTCGATGATGAACTCTCGCAACGGACGACGACACAACTCCCGGACCTGGGCCGCCGCCCTTGCGGTTTCGATCGCGGCACTGTGCACGATCGGCCCGGCCCCCGGTCACGCCGACAGTCCGCCGGTGCCACCGCTGGGTGGCGATTTCCTATGGGGCGTAGCGTCTTCCGGATTCCAGAGCGAGGGTTCCGAACCCGACAGCAACTGGCTGCGGCACACCACCGCGACCGCGCCGGACCAGGTCGGCAACTCGGTGGACTTCTATCACCGCTATCGCGAGGACATCGGGCTGGCAGCGGGTCTCGGCGCGAAGGTGTACCGGATCAGCGTGGAGTGGGCCCGGATCCAGCCGCGGCCCGGCGAGTGGGACGAGCAGGGTTTCGCCTTCTACGACAACGTGATCGCCGCGATCCGGGCGGCCGGGATGCGGCCGATGATCACCCTCGACCACTGGGTGTATCCGGGCTGGGTGGCCGACCGCGGCGGCTGGGCCGATCCGGCCATGGTGGACGAGTGGCTGGCCTCGGCCCGCGCGGTGGTGGACCGCTACGCCGGCGACGATCCGCTGTGGGTCACCATCAACGAGCCGTACGACTATCCACGACTCATGGTGAGCCAGGGCCAGTTACGCCAGGATCAGATCCCGATGATGTACGACCGCCTGGTCACGGCACACGACGGGATCTACGACTACATCCACGCCCGGCAGCCGGGCGCGATGGTGACCAGCAACGCCTCGTATCTGCCCGGCGTCGAGACGCTCACGGCGCTGGCCTTCGAGAACCGCATCGCCGACAAGCTCGACTACGTCGGGATCGACTACTACTACGGCGAACCGCCGGGCTCCCCCGCGCTGAACAATCCACCGTGGCGCGATCCCCTGCAACCCGAGGGCATCTACTACGCGCTGCGGCACTACGCCCGCCAATTCCCCGGCAAGCCACTGTATGTCGTGGAGAACGGCATGCCGACCGAGGACGGGAAGCCACGCGCCGACGGCTGGACCCGCGCCGACGATCTGCGCGACACCGCCTACTGGTTGCAGCGCGCCCGCGCCGACGGGCTCGACGTCATCGGCTACAACTACTGGAGTCTCACCGACAACTACGAATGGGGCAGCTACACACCACGTTTCGGCCTCTACACGGTAGACGTGACCAGCGATCCGTCGCTCACCCGGCACCCCACCGACGCGGTGTCGGCCTACCGCGACATCATCGCCGCGGGCGGCGTCCCGGGCGATTACGCGCTCTCCCATCCGACCACGCCCTGCTCACTGGTCGATCCGCCGTTCAGCTGCGTGCAACCGGTCACCGGTCCGGTGCGCTGAGCCCCGGCGCCGGATCGTCCTGGAGATATTCCAGGACGGCCAGCACGCGGCGGTTGCCGTCGGTGTCCGCGAGGAGGTCCAGTTTCGTGAAGATGTTGTTGATGTGCTTGCTGACCGCTTGCGGGCTCAGCACCAGGGCCGCGGCGATGCCGCCGTTGCTGCGGCCCTCGGCCATGAGCGACAACACCTCTCGTTCCCGGTTGCTGAGCCGGGCCAGCGCACTGCGCCGGTGGGTGACCATCGCGGCGACCACCTTCGGATCGAGCACGGTACCGCCCGCCGCGACCCGGCGGATGGCGTCCAGGAACATGTCGATGTGCGCGACCCGGTCCTTGAGCAGATAGCCCAGCGCACCCTCGCCCGAACTCATCAGCTCGCGCGCGTAGAGCTGTTCGACGTACTGGCTGAGCACCAGGACCGGCAGGTCCGGCCGGCGGCGGCGGGCCGCGATCGCCGCCACCAGACCTTCGTTGGTGAAGGTGGGCGGCATCCGCACGTCGAGGATCACCAGGTCGGGTCGTTCCCGCTCGAGCACCGCGGGCAGGTCCGCGACATCCGCGAGGGCGGCCGCGACCTCGATGTCGTGGGCGTGCAGCAGCCGGGTCAGGCCGTCGCGGAGCAGGGCCAGATCCTCGGCGATCACCACTCGCACGGCAACTCCATGATCACCTCGGTCGGTCCGCCCGGCGGACTGCGCACGTCGAGCGTCCCGTCGAACGCCTCCAACCGGCGGGCCACCCCGCGCAACCCGGTGCCGCCGTCGAGGCGGGCGCCCCCGACGCCGTCGTCGACGACCACCACCGACAGCCGGCCGTCGTCGTGACCCAGCGTCACGCCGGCCCGCTCGGCATGACTGTGCTTGACCACGTTGGCGAGACATTCGGAGACGGCGAAATACAGCGCCGACTCCAGCGGCGCGGGCGGACGGGCCGGGAGCGCCGCGGTGACGGTGGTGGCGACCGACAGGTCCACCGCCAGCGCTTGCAGCGCGCCGACCAGCCCGCGATCGCCGAGCACCGGCGGATGGATGCCCCGCATCACCGTGCGCAACTCGTCCAGGGCCGCGAGGGCGCCCGCGCGTGCCTCCGTGACGAGGGCGATCGCCGCGTCGGGGTCGCGGGCGACCAGCTGTTCGGTGAGACCGAGCGTCATCGCCACCGACACCAGCCGGGCCTGGGCGCCGTCGTGCAGGTCCCGCTCGATGCGTTCCAGCTCCGCGGCCCGCACGTCCAGCGCGTCGCGCCGGGTCCGGGTCAGCACGTCCACCCGCTCGGCCAGCTCCCGCTCGCGACTCGGCGGCATCCGGCGGACCACCCGCCAGTGCACGACGAGCAGCGCGGTCATGATCGGGAACGGCCAGAGGGGCCAGAAGAAACCGCGCCCGACCAATGCCCACGCGGTGACCTGCACGGCCGTCACGAACAGGTACAGATTCCGGTGCGCGATCAGCACCCGCCGCCGACCCGACGGCGCGCGGATCACGTCGCGCACCGCCACCACCAGCGAGATCAGGATGGCCCAGCCGAACCAGACCCACCGCGGCCAGAAGTACCGGACATCGCCGGAGGTCCACAGCCACAGCGCCAGCACCCCGTCCAGCACCGCCAGGGTGCCGAGCGCCGCCAATGCCACCGTCCAGCGGGACGGCCGCCCGATTCGCTTGCCGGCCATGGTCATCAGACGGCCGGCGCGTGCAGGACAGCGATCGGGTCGAGGCGAGTGTGGCGCCGGGTCACCAGCACCGCCGTGGCGAAAGTCAGCGTCGCGACGACCGCGATCACGCCGAGGTAGCAGGCGATCGACACCGACGGCAGCAGCCGGTGCGTGGTCCGGATACCGAAGGGCACGACGGTCACCGCCGCGCCGAGGGTGCCGAACAGCAGGCCGACCACCAGGGTCAGCGCGGACTCCACGCCCACGACGCCGAGCAGTTGCCGTGGGGTGGCGCCGAGCAGCCGCTGCTGCGCGAACTCGCGCCGCCGCTCGGTGAGGGCGACGACGATCAGATCGACCAGCATGACCGCCGCGAACAGGGAAATCACACCCACCATCACATAATTCAGGGTCTCGACGTTCCGGTCATCCGAATTCATGTCGGGGTGAACCGAATTCGTGATCAACTGCATGTACAGCGTACCGGTCGCCACGCTGGTGGCCACCACGACCGGCATCATCGGGATGGCGGCCCGGCGCAGCCGCTGCCGGATCGCGGCGAGCGCGATCTCGCCGGACCGGCCGCCGAGCACCCTTGTCGCGGGTGCGAGCAGGGTGGTCGCGGCGCCGAGCAGGTGCGGGCCGAGCAGGGCGAATCCGATGCCGGCGAGGATGCAGCCCTCGGCGGCGACCGATTGCAGGGTGTTCACATCGCCGGCGTCCAGGACGAAGACCGTCAGCACGGCGCACTGCAACCCCAGGCCGAGCACGATCAGGCCGGCGATGGTCTGGACGCGACCGGTCCGGCGAGTGTCCGCCGTCGCGGTGAACAGCGCGTCGCGTACCGTGTGCTTCGCGGCGCGGGCCGCGGTCAGACGGGTGGCCGTCATGGACGCCACGAGCGCGATGCCCACGCCGATGCCGATCGCCGCCGGGCCGAAACGGTAGCCGACCGCGGCCGACACCTGGTGGGTGTGCCGCAGCAGGGCCAGCAGTGCGAAGCCGCCGCCGTATCCGGCCGGCAATGCGCACAGCACTGCCAGTGCGACCACCACCTGGTTCTCCCGCATGATCAGGGTGACCACCTGGCGCGGGGTCGCGCCGATACTGCGGAGCAATGCCAGTTCGGCGGCGCGTTGCCGGGTCGTGACGGCCAGGGCGGCGGCGACCGAGGCGGCGACGATGACCGCGCCCCAGCCGCCCACCACACTCGCGACGATGATCAGCGTCGTGCGGCTGTCCTTCGGCACTGCGTTTCCGGCGGCGGTGTCGAGCATGGCCGCGAAGGCCGTCACGATGCCCGTGCCGAGGAACACCGAGAGGAATGCGGCGGTACAGGCGCCCCATCTGGTGCGCAGGGACGCGAGGGCCACGGCGATCATGCGGACACCCCGGTCCGGGCGGCGATGTCGTCGAGGTCGGTCATGCGTTGCGCGATCGCCGCGGCCGACGTGCGGGGCATGGTGCCGACCATCACGCCGTCGGCGAGGAAGACGACGGTGTCGGCGTAGGCGGCTGCCACGGGGTCGTGGGTGACCATGACGATGGTCTGGCCGAAGGCGTCGGCCGACTCGCGCAGCATCGACAGCACCCGGCGGCCGCTCGCGGTGTCCAGGGCGCCGGTGGGTTCGTCGGCGAACAGGACTGCGGGGCGGGTGAGCAGGGCGCGGGCTATCGCGACCCGTTGTTGCTGTCCGCCGGACAGTTCCGAGGGTAACCGGTCGGCTGTGCTGGTCAGGCCGAGTCGCGCCAGCAGGTCGGCGCAGGCGCGGCGATCCTGTGCGCGGCCGGCGAACAGGGACGGCAGCGCGACGTTCTGGGTCACTGTGAGGTACGGGATCAGGTTGTACTGCTGGAAGACGAAACCTATGTGTTTTCTGCGGAATTCGGTGATGGCCTGTTCGTCGCCCCGGGGGAGTTCGAGGCCGGCGATGTGGACCTGGCCCTCCGAGGGGACGTCCAGGCCCGCGGCGCACTGGAGGAGGGTGCTCTTGCCGGAGCCGGAGGGGCCCATGATCGCGGTGAAGCTGCCCGATGCCAGTGTCAGGGAGATGCCTCGCAGGGCTGCTACGGGATTCACCTCGCCGTATCGCTTCGACAACCTGGTGAGGCGCAGGGCCTCGGTTTTCTCGGTCATCGTGGAAACTCCTTCTGCTCGTGGCGATTCGATAGATTCGACGCTATGAGAAGGGGGCGGGGGGCGACATCATGTCGGGATCCGTTTCGGGGTAGAGGCGGCTCTACCCCGAAGGGGGATGCTCGGGGTGCCGTATCCGGAGGCTGTTGCGGCGTCGACTCCGGGCGCCGGGTGTTCGGCCGGGTCCGGTCAGGGGACGAGGACGAGGCGGCCGCGTAGGCCACCGGCCTCAAGGCGTTCGTGTGCCTCGCGGGCTCGCTCCAGCGGCAGGGTGCCGGCGACGCGCAGTGCCGGGCGGGTGGGGGCCAGGGCGGCCAGGCGGGACCGTCTGCGCTGATCCATTGCTCGTGAATACTGATGCCGCGCAGGGGGATCGGGGTTGTGCCGCCTGCCACGGTGGTGAAGGCGCCGCGGGTGCGGACCGCGGCCAGGGCGCGCACGCCGAGGCCGGCAGTGTCCAGGGCTCCGTCGGCGCCGCCGGGGATCAGGTTGCGGACCGTCGCGGCCAGGTCCGGGGTGTCGCGATCGATGAACCATTCCGCGCCCCAGGTGCGTAGCAGTGGTTCGTCGGAGGGGGCGGCCACGGCGGCGACTCGCCAACCGCGGCGGACCGCGAGTTCGACGGCGAAGCCGCCTACGGCTCCGGCGGCGCCGGTGATCAGGAGCGTGTCGTCGGGGGCCAGGGCGAGCAGGTTCACGGTGAGGCCGTTCAGGGGGAGGGTGGCTGCTTCAATGGGGTGGCAGGTCCGAGGTGGCTACGGCGTTGGCGTCGAGTACGACATACTCGGCGTAGCAGCCGAGTTCGCGATCCAGCCGATCGTGGAGTCCGATCATGGGGCGGCCCAGGGGGAATCCGGTGACGCCGGGGCCGGTGGCGGCGATCGTGCCTGCGACGTCCCAGCCGAGGCCGGTGGTCGGGCGGGGGGTCATCAGGCCTGCGGCGGCCAGGGCGTTGGAGCGGGTGGCCAGGTCTGCGGGGTTCACTGTCGCGGCGGTCGTGTGGATCAGGACTTGTCCGGGGCCTGGGTGAGGTATGGGGGCTTCTGTGACCTTCAGCACTTCGGGACCGCCGTGGCCTTGGGCGATTACTGCGCGCATGGTTTTCGTGTTGGTCATGGGGAAACGTTGGGAGAGTTGCTCTCTGGTGGGAAGTACGCACTTTGGAGTGCGTTTCTTACCTGGGGGTTGGAGATGTGGTGGGGGGTGGGTGTGGCGGGGTGTGTGGCAGGGCGGGGTGTGGCGGGGCGGTGCGGGGTGTGGCAGGGCGGTGCGGGGTGTGGCAGAGCGGTGCGGGGTGTGGCAGAGCGGTGCGGGGTGTGGCAGAGCGGTGCGGGGTGTGGCAGAGGGGGGTGGGGGGACATACCTGGCTGGACGACGGGGCTGGCGGGTTGTCTGGTGTCGCTGCTGAGGGTTTGCCTTCTTGGTGGTGACCGGCTGTATTTTTGGCCTCCGCTTCGCTCCGGCGGGTTCTCGGCCCCTCAGTCTCGATTCTTCCCTCCTCCGCTCCTCCGCTTCGCTCCCCCGCTCCGTCAGTCCAGAATCGAGACGGGCCGAGAACATTCAGGTTTGGCCGTTTTCCGCAACCGCCCTGGGCGCAGGGCAGGGTTCCGCAGCCGCCCTGGGTGTAGGACAGGGTTCGGCAGCGTGCTGGGGGATAGTGGTCGCCGAGCGCTCGGGGGGTGGTGGGGGTTGGGTGGGGTGGGGTGGCGGGCAGAATTGGTTGGGGGGACACCGGGGGTTCGGCGGTACGGGTCGCGCGGTGGGGGTTGATCGGGTATGCCGGTGTTGTGCAGATCGATGTGACGTCCTCGGGGGGCGCCGGGGTGGGTGGGCTGTGATCTGTCCGCATTGCAATCAGAATGTGTTGCGCAAGGAGCGCACTGGGCGGCGGTGTTCGAAATGTCGGCAGGCCTTTGCGCTGGAGCCGAAGGAGACCGTGCTCGGGTTGCACGACGTTCGGGTGCGGAAGTTGAGTGAGCAGTTGGGGGATGGGCGCGGGTTGCGGTATACGCCGACGCAGCTCTGGTATGCGGCTGGGCGCACGAGGCTTCGGGATCCGCGGTCGCGGGTGAGCACGCTGCGGTTCTGGGTTTCGGTGCCGTTTGTTGTTCTTTGTTTCTTCGCTGTGGTTGGTCATCTGATTCGGCCGGTGTTCGGCATCGTGCTTGCCGTGTTGCTGGTGGTGGCGGTTCAGGTGGTGTTGTCGGGGTTGCGCGGGCGGATCGTGAATTCGGTGCAGATCCGGGTTCCGGCGGACTACAACACCTTTCAGCGGCAGGTGACGCAGCGGTGGATCGATGTGTACGGGTCGCCGCCGTTCGGGGCGGTGGGTGAACAGGGGGTGCTGCCGCGGCCGGGGGCGCGGCCGCGGTTCGGGTTGCTCTGCCCGGACCGCAGCGTGCTGGTCTGCCTTGCCGCCAACGATGTGCATCGGCGGCACGATCTGGTGCTGGCGGAGCGGGCCGAGCAGTTGCCGCCGGGGGTGCCGGTGATCGTGCTGCACGATGCGAGTCTGCCCGCGTTGCGTTTCGCGGAGCAGGTGCGGGACGGGCTGGCGCCGCGGCCGGTGGTGAATCAGTTGGCGCCGCGGGCCGTGCTGGGCAAGGGGGCGGCGTTGCGGCTGCGGGGGCCCGCGCCGCGGCCGGAGGAGCTGGCCGCGGCGCCGCGTAACACGTTGTCGCAGGAGGAATTCGACTGGCTGGCCGGGGGGTGGTGGTCGCCTGTTGCGGCGTTGCCGCCTGCTCGGCTGCTGGCGCTGGTCGACAAGGCCGTCGATCGTATCGAGCAGGCGATCGATCCGGACCGGCGGCGAGCCCGCGCGGTCGGCTTCCTGACCTGGCCGACGTGATGCGGGATCGGGTTCTGGATCGGTTGCTGCGCAGCGCGATCGAGCGGGCGGGGGCGCCGAACGGGTTGTGGTTCACCGAGCGTCAGCTCTATTACCAGTTCTGCCGGGCGGCGCTGCCGGCGCATCGGTTGCCGCATCGGGTGGCTCTGACGGTTCCGGTTCCGGTGGGCTATGCGGTGTTTCGGCGGGTGTTGCGCCGTCATGGGGAGGTGCCGGGGTTGCT
Organism: Nocardia sp. alder85J; assembly: GCF_020176955.2. Classification (GTDB taxonomy): domain Bacteria; phylum Actinomycetota; class Actinomycetes; order Mycobacteriales; family Mycobacteriaceae; genus Nocardia. The sequence continues at coordinate 341,737 of NZ_JAIUCZ020000004.1, read as the reverse complement.
GGCGCTGCGGCCGCCGCGTACCGGGCCTGCCGGCCGGCACACGGCGGAGCCGGATCTGTTCGATTACGGGTTGCCGCGGCTGCTGGTGTGTCAGTCCGAGTCGGTCGCACAGATGTTGCGCGCCAACGCACTTCCGATGGAGTCGGCCTGTCCGGTGCTCAGTGCCGCCGAACTGCCGTTGGATCCGCGGGTGGCCGCCATGCTGGGCCGGGTGGAGCGGTCCGCTGTGTACGTGCTGCACGATGCCAGCGCCGAGGGGCACGACTTTCCCGCGCGGGTCGCCGAACTCGCCGGCATCCCGGACACCGTGCGGGTGGTGCCGCTGGGGCTGCGGGCGAATCAGGCTGCCCGGCTGCATGTCTTCCATCAGCGGGGGGTCGTGCGGCCGGTGGTGGCGGCGGCTGTCGACCCCTGGGAGCGGGCCTGGCTGGACCGCGGCCGGTTCGCCGAGGTCGAGGCGGTCCGGCCGGCTTCGCTGCTGCGCACCGTGCACCGGCTCGTCCGCGACATCCGCAGGCCGCCACGGACACTGGCCGGTGAATGGCGGCGCGCCCGCGCCGCGGGCTTCCTGACCTGGCCCGCCGCGTGAGCGGGCCGCAAGCCACCGCGAAGCGGCGCCGCCGGGTCGCTTCGCACCGGCACAGCTCGCACCGGCACGGCCGGCACCACACCGGCGGGCGAGCACCGCGAGCCGTCAGGGAGCAGCGCCATCCGGTCGCTGCACACCTGCCCGATGAATACCGCGCGAGCAGGCCGCTACCGCGGGCGACGGCGGCCGTACGAGAGGGGCGATCGATGCCGGCGCACCGGCAAGTTACCTATACCGATGAACTGCTCGCCGACGGGACCGTGCATCGGCGGTACTCCGACGGGCGCGAGGAGTGGCGCAGCCGGACCCCGGTGGGGCAGGTCGCGTGGCAGGACAATCAGGGCAACAGTGGCACCGACGAACCGCTGGGGCGGAACCTGGTGAAGCGCCGCTATCGCGACGGGCGGGTGGTCTACGGGCGGGAGGGCGGTTACGGCCGGACCCTGTGGGGCGGGGGCATGCTCACCGTCAACCGGTCCTCGTTCGGCGGGCGGGTCGGCATCATCCTGGCGGCCGTGGCCGGGGGTGCGCTGCTGACCGCGATGGCGATGCCGCCGGATGTGCTCACCCTGGAGCAGGAGGAGGAGTTGCGGCGGCAGGCGGTCGCTCGGCAGTCGGATTCCGGGGACGGGTCCGGCGACAGCGGGTGGGGCGACGATTCCGGTGACGACAGTGGCGATTTCGGCTGAGGGGCAGGATGTCTCGTTGGTGTGCGGTCCTCGGGCCGGGTGATCCGGGCGAGCGGATCCGGGCGATGAGTGGTGAGCCGGTCGTCACGACCGGGCGGTACGGGCTGGGCACGGTGGCCGGGCCCGGGGCGCGGGCGGAGCTGTTCCGGGCCGCGAGTGCCACCCGCGGGGTGGATCTGGTGGCGATCGGGGATGTCACGCTGTTCAACGCCGATCGGTTGCGGGCCCGGCTCGGGGCCGCCGCTCCGGCGTCGGAGGTGAGCCACGGGGAGCTGTTGCTGCACTGCTACGCCCGCTTCGGGCTCGACGGGATCGCCGCCGCCGACGGCATGTTCGCCCTCGCCATCGCCGACGGCGGCGAATTGCTGCTGGTGCGTGATCATGTCGGCGCGCGCACGCTGTTCCATGCCCGGTCCGGCGGCGGCTGGGGCGCCGCCACCTCGCTGCGCGCGCTCATCCGGTGGCCGGAGCTGCGCACCGGGCTGAATCTGCCCGCGGTGCAATCCTTTCTGAGCTTCGCCTATCTGCCGGGCCGGGAGACCCTGCTGCGCGATGTGTACGAGGTGCTGCCGGGCCGCTGCGTCCGGTTGCGCGCCGACGGCTCGTCGGTCGAGGAAAGCTATTGGGAGCCGGAGGAGATCGCGGCGGACGGGCCGGCCGGCGGCTTCGCCGCGGGACTGCGCGAACTGCTCGAGGACGCGACCGCCCGGCGGTTGCCGGCCGGGGAACCGGTCGGCGTGCTGCTGTCCGGCGGTATCGACTCCAGTCTGGTCACCGCGCTGGCGGCCGAGCGGCACGACCATCCCGTGCGCACCTATTCGATCAGTTTCGGTGACAGCACCCCGAACGAACTCGCCTACTCGGGACTGGTTGCCGCGCACTGTCATACCCGGCACCGGGTACTGACCGTCCCGGGCGAGGCGGTGGCGGCCCGGCTCGCCGAGACCATGGGGCTGCTGGACTGCCCGGTCGGCGATCCGCTCACCGTGCCCAATCTGATGCTGGCCGAGGCGGTGGCCGCCGACGGCGCCCGCGTGGTGCTCAACGGGGAGGGTGGCGATCCGGTGTTCGGCGGGCCCAAGAACCTGCCGATGCTGATCTTCGAACTGTCCCGCGACGATCCGGATCCGCGGGCCCGCGCGCAGGCGTACCTGGACAGCTATCGCAAGTGTCACGCCGACCTGCCGGTGCTGCTGAGCCCCGAGGTCCGGGCCGCGCTGGCCGACACGCCCTCGCCGGCCGAGCATTTCACGCCGTATCTGTGGCCGGGCCGGATGCACGGCCTGCTCAACCAGTTGCTGCACGCCAATCTGCGGACCAAGGGCGCGCACCACATCCTCGGCAAGGTCGAGCGCATCACCACCGCGGCCGGGGTGCAGGGCCGCTCACCGCTGTTCGACCGGGCGGTGATCGACTACTCGTTCCGGATTCCGCCGCGCTACAAGCTGTCCGGCGCCAGCGAGAAGTGGATCCTGAAACAGGCCGTACGCGATCTGCTTCCGGCCACCATCGTCGATCGGCCCAAGAGCGGGATGCGAGTTCCGGTGCAGCAGTGGCTCGCCGGGCCGTTGCGCGATCTCGGGCACGATCTGCTGCTCGGGCAGGCCGCGCGGGACCGGGGGCTGTTCCGGGAGGACACCATCCGGGGCTGGTTGCACGGCCGGGGCGCGCTGCTGCCCCGCCAGGGCGGGAAGCTGTGGCTGGTGCTGTCGTTGGAGCTGTGGTTGCGTTCCTTCGAGGTCGGCCCCTGAGCGGCCGGCACCGATCGACAGACCGAGGAGTTCGCCGCATGCCCGAACCGCGCCTCAAGCACACGGCCGACGACGAGAACGAGGTCCACGACATTCGTGACTTCGCCGACGCCGGACGCAATGTCGTGACGCCGGTGGTGCGGTTCCCGGCGGAGATCGCGCTGGCGGTGGTGCAGGCGTTCGCGGCGATCGTGCGGCGCGCCACGACCTCCGCGGCCGCCACCACCGCCGACGCCGACGGGGTGGTGCGCTCGCAGACCTTCGAGGAGGGTGATGTCTACATGCTGGAGAAGCCCTTCGACGGCTACGTCGCCGACCGCTATCTGATGGACTTCTACGACGTCACCGAGCGCGACCTCTGCTCGCGCATGCATCTGCACACCGGCCTGCGCTTCGTCCGCATGATGACCGGCCCGGACACCCGCATCCGCGTCGGCAGCCTGTCCCCGTTCGAAGTCACTCACGTCGAGGGCGTCACCCCGTTCCGGCCCGACCTGTTCCGCGACGACCTGCCCGGCACCCCGCCCGGCGTGCGCCGGGTCCGCTACAACCTGATCGTCCCGCCGAACTCGTTCGTCGACATGCAGATTCCGCGCGGCACCAGCCATCAGTTCAACGCCATCGGCCCGCACGCCGTGATCGACTCGGTGCATCCGGAGGAATCCATCGAGGTGTTCCGCGAACGCATGTCCGGCTACCGCATGATGGCGCAGACCGTCTTCCTCGCCGAGGACCTGCCGCCGGCCGCCGAATGCCTGCTGCCACCCGGCTGAAGCGCTACCGGGCCGCGCCGAGATCCACCGCCAGCACCGAGCGCGCCGCATCCAGCGCGCCGTCACAGCGGCTCTCCGCCTCCGCCACCTCCGCGCCGCGCGACTGTCCCGCCCGCAGCTGCTGCAAGCGCTCGATGCGTTCCAGCGCGGTCAGCACCGCCGTCCCGGACGCCTTCGGGCCGTAGAGCTCGATCCGGGTGGCCGCCCGCCGCAACTCCGACAGGGCCGTCGCCGGGGTGACCGCTTCGCCGTCCTGCGGGGACCGCACCACGCGCGCGGCGGACAGGAACTGCACACATGCCTCCTCGTACTCGCGCTGCCGGGCGTCGCGCCGATCGATGTCGCGGGTGCGCAGGGCCAGCCGCATCGCATGGCGGCCGCTGAGGAGGCCGTTGGCGACGGTGGCGAGGTTGCCGACGATCGCCACGGCGGCAATCAGCCAGAGCTGGAGTGTCATGTGCCGACACATACCACCGCCGGGCGGCGGCGGCCACCGCTGCGACTGCGGTGATGATCATGAACGGCGTACCATCGACCACGGAGAGCGCCCACGGCGTCCGGCGGATATCGCGGAGATTGGAAATGCCGCGATTAACATCGCCGTGACGGGTTATCGCTGTGTTGTACCGGTTGTTCCGGTGCGCACACGACGACAGGAGACCATCGTGCTCGGACTCGGAATCATCGGCTGGATCATCATCGGCGGCCTGGCCGGATGGATCGGCAGCAAGATCATGAAGACGGATGCGCAGCAGGGCATCTTCCTGAACATCGTCGTCGGCGTGGTCGGCGGACTGATCGGTGGTTTCCTGCTGAAACTGCTCGGCGTCGACGTCCAGGGCGGCGGGCTGATCTTCAGCTTCCTGACCTGCCTCGGCGGCGCGGTGATCGTGCTGTTCCTGGTCAATCTCGTCACCGGCCGGCGGGCCCTGCGCTGAGTGCGCCCGATCCCGCACCGAATCACAGGTAATTTCCCCGGCCGCGACGCCCGATACCCGCCACCGCCCGATGCTCCGGCATCGGGGCACAGGAGGCGCACGGTATCGGGCGTCCCGGCGTTTCCGGGGCACCGCCGGGGCCGACCCGGATGTCCGTTCCGTCCGGTCGCAGGAGACGATGGCCCGGTGACGACAGAGATTTCGGCGACCGAGCCCGGCGCCCGTCCGGACGCACCCCTGGCGGGTCTGCGGATCGTGGAATTCGCCAGTTACGTGGCGGGTCCGTCCGCGGGAATGACCCTCGCGCAACTGGGCGCCGAGGTGATCCGGATCGACCCGCTCGGCGGGGCCCCCGACTACCGCCGCCAGCCGGTGTCGCGACACACCGGCGAAAGCCTGTACTGGACCTCGCTGAACCGGGGTAAGCGGTCGGTGGAGCTGGATGTGCGCTCCCCCGAGGGCCGTGAACTCGCGCTGGCGCTGGCCACCGCACCCGGCGCGGGTGCGGGCATCGTCCTGGACAACGCGGTGGGCCGCCCCTGGTTCTCCTACGAGGCGCTGGCCGCCCGGCGGCCCGATGTCATCAAGGTGCACATCGGCGGGATGCCCGGCGGCGGCCCGGCGGTGGACTATACGGTCAACACCGAGGTCGGCGTCACCGATCTGACCGGCCCGGCGGACAACCGCACCCCGGTCAACCACGTCCTGCCCGCCTGGGATCTGCTGGCGGGCACGACCGCCACCACCGCGCTGCTGGCCGCCCTGCACCGCCGCGACCGCAGCGGCGCCGGCGCCGATCTGCGGATCGCGCTGGCCGATGTGGCGCTGGCCGGCGTGGCGAACATGGGCTGGCTCAGCGAGGTCCGCGAACGCGGCGACCGGCCGCGGCACGGCAATTTCGTGTACGGCACCTTCGGCACCGATTTCGGCACCGCCGACGGCGGCCGGGTGATGGTGGTGGCGCTCACCGGCCGCCAGTGGCACGCGTTGTGCGCGGCCACCGGAACGGCGAAGGTCGTTGCGGCACTGGCGGAATCGCTGGACGCCGACTTCACCGACGAGGCCGACCGCTACGCCCACCGCGAGACGATCGCCGCGGTGATGCGCCCCTGGTTCACCGCCCGCACCCTCGACGAGGCCGCGGCGGCGCTGACCGACGCGGGCGTGCTGTGGAGCCGCTACCGCCGCATGGGTGAGGTGGTCGCCGATTTCGAGGCCGGAACCGCGAGTCCGATTCTCACCGAGGTCGATCAGCCCGGCATCGGCCCGGTGATCTCCGCTCGCAGCCCGATCCGCGACGGCGGGGACTACGGCGACTCCGCCACCGCCCCGGCGCTCGGCGCGGACACCGCCGGGGTGCTGGCGGAGGTGCTCGGCCTCGGCGCGGACCGGCTGGCGGAACTGCGCGCCACCGGAGTGGTGCCCGCAACCGCCTGACCGCCGGAAGCCGCTGCGGCCGTGCGGTATTCACCTCCGGCGCGGCGGTGGACGCCGCCCGACGACGATGTCCGGCGGCGTCCCGTCACCGGCAGCGCCCCGCGCCGGTGACGTTCGTCAGGGCCGCAGCACCAAAGATCCCGTGGTGGAACGGGATTCGATGTCGCGATGGGCCTGGGCCGCGTGGGCCAGGGCGTAGCTGCCGCCGAACCGGATGCGCAGGGTGCCGTCGGCGATCGCGGTGAAGACCGCGCCGGCCCGCCACAGCACCTCCGCCCGGGTGTGCACGAAATGCGGCAGCAGCGGCCGGGTGAGGCACAGCGAACCCAGTTCCGCGAGCCGCTGCGGATCCACCGGCGGCACCCGGCCGCTGGCGGAACCGAACAGCACCAGCGTCCCCCGCAGCCGCAGCGACGCCAGGCTCGATTCGAAGGTGGCCGCGCCGACGCCGTCGTACACGGCCGCGACGCCCTCCCCCGCCGTGAGTTCCCGGACGGCGGGGGCCAGGTCGGCGCCATAGCGCAGCACCCGCCACGCCCCGGCCTCCCAGGCCGTCTTCTCCTTCTCGTCGGTGGAGACGGTGGTGATCACCCGGGCCCCGTGCGCGGCGGCCCACTGCACCAGCAGCTGCCCCATTCCCCCGGCGCCGGCGTGGATCAGGATCGTCTGTCCCGGTTCCGGCCGGTACACCGATTCCAGCAGATAGTGCGCGGTGACCCCTTGCAGGATCGCGCCGCCGGCCACCGGCCAGTCGATGTCGTCGGGCACCGGCACGCACTGCGCCACCGGCACCGCGACCAGTTCGGCGTAACTGGATCGGCCGTACGCCCACGCCACCCGGTCGCCGAGGGCGAACTCCGCGACACCGTCGCCGCGACCCACCACCACCCCGGCGCCCTCCAGCCCGGGGACGGGCAGTTCGGCGGGATAGGCGCCGGTGCGCACGTAGACGTCGCGGAAGTTGACCCCGATCGCCTCGGTGCGGACCAGCACCTGCCCCGGACCGGGGACCGGGTCCGGCATCCCGCAGTAGCGCAGCACCTCGGGGCCACCGGGTTCGGTCACCACCACCGCGCGCATGCGTCTCTCCTTCCGCTGGGCCGGACCGCGCTCACGGGGTCCGGGCCTTGTATTCGCGGCGCCACCGGTACAGCACCGGTTCGGTGTAACCGTTGGGTGCGTCGGCGCCGCCGACGATCAACTCGTAGGCGGCCTGCCAGGCCAGGGCGTTCTCGGGCCGGGGCAGCAGCGGCCGATACCCGGGTTCGTCGCGCAGCCGCGCGTCGACCAGCCCGGCCACCCGCCGGAGGCTGCCGTGCACGTCGGCCTCGCTGATCAGGTTGTGGCACAACCAGTTCGCCAGCAGCTGTGTCGACAGCCGCAGGGTGGCACGGTCTTCCAGCACCACGACGCCGTCGTAGGCCGGGATCGGCGCGCTGGCCACCGCTCGCTCGATCCAGCGCACCGCGTAGGTCAGCACGGTGTAGCAGTAGGCATCCAGCTCCGCGGGCCGGACGGCGGCCGGCGGCGGGTCGGCCAGCGGCAGGTGCAGCAGTTCGGCGAGGGTCCGCCGCGGCCCGGCGGCGGCCACCTCCCGTTGCCGCGCAACGACATCCACGCGGTGGAAGTGCACGGCGTGCAGGGTCGCCGCGACCGCGGTCGGCACCCAGGTCATGGCGGCGCCCTGATGCAACTGCTCGATCTTGGATTCCAGCAGTTCGCGCATCCGGCCCGGCGTCGGCCACATGCCCAGCCCGACCAGCGCGCGGCCCGGAAGTCCGTGTGCCAGACAGGTATCGACGTGCCACTGCTCGTAGGCCCGCTGCCAGGGCTGGTCCCGCATGGCGGCGCGGCCCACCATCGGGCCCGCCGCGGTCGAGGTGCGGATCTCGTCGGCGCCGCGATCGAGCAGCCCGTTACCGGTGGCCACCACCCGATGCCGGACCTCGGCCAGACAGGCCGCGAGATTCACCGTGGTGCGCCGTTCCTCGTCCAGCAGGCCGAGTTTCACGGTGTGCTCCGGCAGCCCGAACAGCTGCTCCACCCGTGCGAAGAGGGTGTCGGTGAAGGCGAACTCCGCGGGGCCGTGCTGCTTCGGCACGGCCAGATAGACCGCGCCCGCCCGCGAATTCGCGCGCGCGGTGTTCCCGCGCAGGTCGTGCAGCGCCGCCAGGGTGGCGATCACCGCGTCCAGGATGATCTCCGGCACCTCGGCGCCCTCGGCGTCGAGGACGGCCTCGGTGGTCATCAGGGGGCCGACGATCCGGGCGAACAGCAGGGCCCGGCCGTGCAGGGTGCGGCGGGAGCCGTCCGGGGCGGTGTAGTGCCGGTCCGGGGCCATCGCGCCGGCCGCGAAACTGCCCCGCATCAGGTGCAGCCAGTTGCGGTAGACCTCGACCTTGTCCGAGACATCCACGGCGGCAACGCAATCCTCGAAGTCCATGATCGTGGTGATGCCGGACTCCAGGATCACGTCGTCGATCCCGGCCGTGTCGAGACGGCCGAACGGCCCGGCGGGGTCGATCCGCAGCTCGACGTGCAGGCCGTGGTGTTCGATCAGCACCGCCGACGGCCGCCGCGGATCGCCGCGGAACCCGGCCGGCCGGGCCCCGGCGGCGAGCGTGGTGACCGTGCCGCCCGCCAGCCGGACCCGCAACTCGCCGAGCGCCACCTCGTAGCCCGTCGCCTCGGCGTGCGAACCCGAGGCCAGCGGCGCGGCCGTGTCGAGTACGCCGCGCGCGTACTCGATCACGGCGAGCATCCGCTCACCCGGATCACCGGGGGCGACCGCATCGGTATCGCGCAGCGCGTGATACGGCGAGCCCCACCGGGCATCGACCCCCTCCAGCGCGAACGCGGTGTCCGCGACCGGGACCAGCAGTTGCGGGCCCGGAATCGCGGTGATCTCCACATCGGCGTGCGCGGTGTCGACGGTGAACGGCCGCGGCGGCGGGACCAGATAGCCGATCTCGGTCAGATATTCCCGATAGGCCACGGCGTCGAAATTCGCGCCGCGGTGCTCGGCGTGCCAGGCGTCCAGCTTGTCCTGCAATTCGGTACGCCGGAGCAGCAATTCGCGAGTGCGGGGGGCGAGTTCACCGATGAGCCGTTCGGCGCCGGCCCAGAACTCGGCGGGATCCACCCCGGTGCCCGGAATCGCCTCCCGTTCGACGAAATCCCGCAGTTCGCGCGCGACCCGCAGACCGCCGATCCGGACCTGACCGGTGCGGACCTCAGCGATGCTCATAGAGACACCACACCATCGACGCCTCCAGTTTCTTCAGGATCTTGAGGTTCTCGATGGATTCGACGACGTCCACCGAGCCGATGCAGGCGTCGGCGTAGTGCTCGCTGACCAGCCGCGCGGCCATCGGTTTCGCCTTCACCGTCGACAGTGAGATGTCGGCGGGCATGTGCTCGCGGACGAACTGGAGGGTCGCCGGATGCGAGACCGCGGAACGGATGTCGGCCAGGCCGCCGGGGAAATCCGAGTGGACGGCGACGCACATCTGCTTGGTCGGCGACTCCCACACGCCGACCATCGTCATCGACGCCAATTTACTGAAATGCAGATCGACCCAGGAGTCGATCACCGAGCCATCGGACATGTCCAGATATCCGGCGGCCACCAGCGCCTTCCCGCCGCGGGCCTCGGAATCGTCGATCGCGGCCCGGAAGGAGGGAAACAGTTCGATCTTCTCGCCCCCGATACGGACCGCCTCGGCGTGCGCATCCGTACCCGTGGGACCGAGTGTCTTGATGACGTCGTATTTCATGATGCACTCGTCCTGCCAGTGGGATTCGATAATTCGTGCGTCGTCAGCCGGGCCGCCTCCGCGACGGAACGACATCCGGCGAGGGCCAGATCGGTTTCCAGTTCCTCGCGCAGCAGCGCCAGCACGGCGCTCACGCCCGCGGCGCCGGACACCGCGAGCCCGTACAGGATCGGCCTGCCCAGCAGCACGCCGTCGGCGCCCGCGGCCAGGGCCTTGAGCACGTCCGTGCCGGACCGGACACCGCTGTCGACCAGCACCTCGATCTCGTCGCCGACGGTGGCGCGGATCTCCGGCAGCATCCGCATCGACGGCACCGCCCCGTCGAGTTGCCGCCCGCCGTGGTTGGACACCACGATGGCGTCGACCCCGGACCGCACCGCCAGCACCGCGTCCTCCCGGGCGAGGATGCCCTTGACGATCAGCGGCAGCCGGGTCTGCTGCCGCAGCCATTCGATATCGGTCCAGGACAGGGCGGGATCGAACATCTCGGTGGTGTGGGTGGCCACCGCCGAACCGCCGTCGCGGGAGCGCTGGGCGCCGATCGCCGCCGCACCGCGGAAATGCGCGGCGTAGACGTGCTCCGGCAACGCGAACCGTTGCGGTGGTCGCGCATCCGGCGGCCCAGCCGGGGCACGTCGACGGTGAGCACCAGCGCCCGGCAGCCCACCGCCTCGGCCCGGCGCACCAGCTCCGCGGTGGCGCCGCGGTCCCGCAGCCAGTACAGCTGCAACCACAGGTCGGCGCCCGATTCGGCGACCCGCTCGATCGGCGTCCCGCTCAGCATCGCCACGGTGAACGGCACCCCGGCCGCGCGGGCGGCCCGCGCGGTGGCGGCCTCGCCCTCCGGATGCACCAGGCTGTGGTACGCCATCGGCGCGATGGCCAGCGGCAGCGTCGACGCCGTGCCGGCCAGCCGGGTGGCCGTCGACACCCGCGACACGTCCCGCAGCATCCGGGGGACCAGGTACAGCTCGTCGAACGCGCGCCGGTTCGCCGCCGCCGTCAGCTCGGCGCCGCTGCCACCGGAAACGAAATCCCATGCGGCAGCGGGCATCACGTCGCGGGCCAGCCCGGTGTAGTCGGCGGCCGTGAGCGGCCCGGCGGGTCGTACCGTCGTCACCGCGACTCCCGTTCGTCCCGCTCCGCCTTCCTCGCCTCGAACAGCGCCTGGACATTGGCCTTGCCAAAGGTCTCCGCGCCGACCCGCTCGATCACCTCGAAGAAGAAGGTGTTGCGCGGATGGGTGGAGCGGGTGAATATCTGGAACAGTTCACCGCCGTGGTCCCGGTCGGCGAGAATGCCGAGTTCGCGCAATTGCTCCAGCCGGTGCCGGGTCACCCCGCCGAGCCGGGCGGGCAGCATGTCGTAATAGGCGCCGAGGGCGCCGAGGAATTCCACGCCCGATTCCCGCAACCCCTCGACTGCGGTCACGATGTCCGGGCAGGCGAAGGCCACGTGCCCGATACCGGGGCCGCCGTTGTTGCGCACGAATTCGGCGATGAACCATCGGAGAACGCGTCTGCAATTACTCGGGAGCCGTGGCCCCCTACCGGAAGAATTCAACTTCCGAATCGAAGTCTACGACAGCTCGAAGAGTGCTACAACTGCGGGAACAGTCCCTTTTGAAAACAGGAAGTAAAATCCGCATATCCCGGAATTGCTGCAGGTGCCGATCGCGGGCATCACTCGATACCGATGCCGGACAATTGCAATTCTCGCAGAATACGCCGCAATCGGACTGTCGTTTTCGCAAGAGGCGGCGGTCAGCCCGCGCTGGACGCCGGCACCTGATCCGGGGCGCCCACCGGCGCAGGCACGGTCAGCCGGATCGAGAACAGCGAGACGAAGGCGATCACCGCGGATATGGCCGGAACGGCGATCACACCGCCGATCGACAGGGCCAGCCCACCCAGCGCACCGCCGACGGCGACGCCGAGGTACTGCATGGAGAAGTGCAGGCCCAGCGCCTGGGACCGTTGCCGGGGCGCGAGCGCGGCGATCCGGGTCTGCTGCGAGACGCCACTGCAACACCAGAACGCGCCCAGGCACAGCAGCAACGGGAACGCCACCACGGTGGCCGCGGTGGTGGGCCGCAGCGCGGTGCCGACGGCCGTCGTCGCCAGCAGCAGCGCCATCACGGTGAGAGCCACCCGCAGCACCCCCGCCACCGGCCACCGGGCCAGGACCCGCCCGATCACCCGGCCCGCCACGAACGCGCCGGCGCCGAAGACGATCATCAGCGCCGCGACGCCTCTGCTCCCCATCCCGGTCGCCCCCGTCACGATCGGCGCGAGGTAGGTGTAGGTGCAGTACGAGGCCAGGAACACCCCGAAGGTGGTCAGCAGGCTCCAGCGGATGTCCGACCGCCGCACCAGGTCCAGGCGGCCGCTGCCGAGCGGCGCCACCGGTATCGCCGGCAGCCGGATCGCCAGCAGCGCAGCGGTTGTCAGGCCGAGCGCGGCGACGAACAGGAAGGTGCCCCGCCAGCCGAACGCCCCGCCGATCAGGGTGCCGATCGGGGCGCCCAGGGTGAGCGCGAGTGCATTGCCGCTGGCGGTGACCGCGATCGCGCTCGGCAGTTGCTCCGGGCGGCACAGCGCCGCGGCCGCCGCGGCCGCCGGCGCCGCCAGCAGCGCGGCGCTCGCCGCGGCCAGCACCCGTGCCCCGGCCAGCACCGCGTAATCGGGCGCGATCGCGGCCAGCAGATTCGACACCGCGAAAGCCAGTGTGGCCCAGACCAGTACGGGTTTCGGCCGGACCTTCGCGAAGGCGCCGATCAACAGCGGCCCGGCCAGTGCGTAGACCAGTGCGAAGATCGTGACCAGCTGCCCGCACACCGCCACCGAGACCCGCATGTCGCGGGCCACAGCCGGCAACACACCGGCGATGACATAACCCTCGGTACCGACGGTGAAGGTGGCCAGGGCGAGCAGATAGACCCGTGCGTTGAGCCCGCCCAGCAATGCGGATACGCCGAACATTCGAACCCCCGGGACGAGTGTGGACATGGACGGGTACGGGCCGCCGCTGCCCGCTCGGCGGCGTACGCGGGGACTAGACTGCGGCGGCCAGGCGCTGCCGGGCCAGCGCGTCGGCGGCGGCCGCGGTGGTGATGCCGGTCCGCGCGGCCGTCTCGAACAGACCGGTGAGGGTGTCGGCGATCGACTCGATGCGCTTCACCGCCGTCGCCGGATCGTCGCCGAGGATCTCGCGCGAGACCGAATTGACCACACCGCCGGCATTGGCGATGTAGTCGGGCGCCCACAGGATGTCGCCGGCGCGCAGCAGTTCGGCCACATCCGGTTCGGCCAGTTGATTGTTCGCCGCGCCCGCCACCGCGATGCACCGCAGCCGCGGCACCAGTTCCCGGGTCAGCAGACCGCCGAGCGCGGCGGGTACCAGCACATCCACCTCGGCGGTCACCGCGGACTCGGGGTCGGCGAACTCCGCCCCCAATTCGGCGGCGAGCGACCGCTTGGCCGGATCGACATCGCTGAGGATCAGCGCGGCCCCGGCGGCCGCGAGCTGCCGGGCGATCTGCGCGCCGACGTTGCCCGCGCCGATCACCGCGAAACGCTTGCCCGCCAGCTCCGGTGAGCCGGACATCGCCAGGCAGGTCGCCCGCAGCGCGGCGACCACGCCGAGGGCGGTGAACGGCGAGGGGTCGCCGCTGCCGCCGTCGGCCTCGGGGCGGCAGAAGACGTATTCGGTGCGCTCGCCGATGACACCCATGTCGGCGACGCCGGTGCCCGCGTCGGGGCCGGTCAGGTAGCGGCCGCCGAACTCCGCGACGATGTCGCCGACGTCGTACAGCGCGGCGCGGCGCTCGTCGGCGGTCAGGGGCCGATCGGCCGGGAGGACCACGACCGTCTTACCGCCTCCGTTGGACAGCCCGGCGGCCGCGCATTTGCGGGTCATCCCCTCCGACAGCCGCAGCGCGTCCCGCAGGCCGTCCTCCCAGCGGGCGTATCCCCACATCCGGCAGCCACCGACGGCGGGCCCCAGCACCGTGGAGTGCACCGCGACGATGATCGGCAACCGGCTCCGCTGCCCCCTGCGCAGCACGACCGTCTCGTGACCGAACTCCATCGCAACCTCCAATCGTTCTCCGGCACAGCCGGATTCGCTGCCCGATCGCTGCGGGCCGCCTCATGCTCCGTCCCTGCCAGCGTGCCCGCATCCAGGACGGGTAACCAGCATCGAAAACGAGAAGTTCTCATCAGCGCTTTTGCGGAATCCACAATGCCGCATTGTGCGCGCGTCGGTAATCACGTTCGGGGGCAGTGGATTCCGGGGGTTACGATGCATCGGTCGGACGTTTTCCCGCCGGTATCGGAGTTCGACACCCGGCATTCGTTACGAAATCCACAGTGGGAGGGCAGCGTGGAGTACGTGTCCGGATCGGCCGTCGGCACCGTGGCGCCGTGGCAACCGGTGATCGAGCTGTGCGAATCCGTCGCCGCGGAACTGCCCGCGGTGATTCCGGAGATCGTGGATCGCATCCGGCACGAGCTACCCAGCTACCGCATCGTGGACCGCGCCGAGCACGAACACGATGTCACCGACCACTACCGGGGCCTGCTGACCGGCCTGGCCGGCCGCCGCTCCCCCACCCGCGCCGAGATCGAGGCCGCCCGTGCGCTCGGCGCCGAGCGCGCCGCCGCCGGACTGCCGCTGCACGCCCTGATCGACGCCTACCACGTGGGCTATCGCGAGATGTGGAATGTGCTGCTCACCCGCGCCCAGTCCCGCAACGCCGAGGCCGGCGCGCAACTGGTCTCCATCGTCGGCATGGTGTGGACCTGGGTGCAGCAGTCCAGCAGCGCCGCCGCCGAGGCCTACGGCGCCGCCGTGCGGGCCGCCGACGCCACCCTGCTGAGCCTGACGCACCAGTTCCTCGACGGCCTGGCCACCGCCGCCCCCACCGGCATCGACCTCGAGCAGCTCGCCCACGCCCTCACCTTCGATCCGGCCGGCACGTTCCAGGCGCTGTGCGCACCGGCGGCGGACTGGCCCGACGAACGCCTGATGGAACTGCGCAACCGGCACTGGCCCGGCACCGTGCGCTGCGCGACCCGCGGCAATCTGATGATCGCACTGCTCCAGGACGTCTCACCGGAAACCGTGCTCGCCACCGCGCAGCGGCGGGCCCCCGACACCGCCTTCGGCATCGGCCTGCGGCGCACCGGTCTCGACGGCGCCACCGCGAGTGTGGCCGATGCCCGCGCCGCCCTGGCTCTCGCTCCCGCGGGTGGCACGGTGTCCTTCGCGGACCAGTGGCTGCTGGCCACGGTGACCCCGGCCGCGCACCGCTTCGCGGTCCTGCTCGAACCCTGCCGGGAAGCCGCCCGCCTGCATCCCGAATTGGCCGCCACCGTAAGGGGTTTCGCGGACAACAGCTTCTCCCTCACCACCACCGCCCGGGTGCTGCACGTGCATCCGAACACCGTCAAATATCGGCTGCACCGCTGGCAGCAACTCACCAACTGGGATGTGCGCACCTGGGAAGGCTTGTCCGCCAGCATCATCGCGCTCGGCCTGCCCCCGCTGACCTGAGCTGCCGAATCCGAGAACTTGCGGCGCCGTCGTTGCGGAATCCGCAAAACCGCAGGTGATCGGGCTCGCCCCCGGGACCGGAACGAGACCTGTTGTGGTACAACAGATATGGCGACGAACAAGTCGACGAGGCCGTACCGCTCGCCGCCCGAACACCATTCGCCGGCGTGCGCTCGCACGCCGCCGGCCGCCGCGCCCGCAGTGAGGTCCCCCGATGACCGACGCCCTGCCCGCCTTCCCCATGGCCCGAGCCACCGGTTGCCCCTTCGATCCGCCGCCGCAGCTGCGCAAGGCCGGCCCGATCAGCCGGGTGCGCCTCTGGAACGGCGCCACCCCGTGGCAGATCACCGGTTACGACGACCTGCGCGCGGTCCTGTCCGACCAGCGCTTCAGCGCCGACTCCCGGCACGACGGCTACCCCCACCAGTCGGCCTCCGTCCGGGCCCGGCAATCCACCGCCTACCGCGCCTTCATCGCCATGGACGACCCCGAACACGCCCGGCTGCGCCGCATGCTCACCGCCGAACTGTCGGCGAAACGAGTGGAGGCGATGCGCCCACAGCTCCAGCGCATCGTCGACGACCTGATCGACGACCTGCTCGCGGGCCCGAACCCGGTGGACCTGGTCCCCGCCTTCGCCTTCGCCGTCCCGTCCCTGACGCTGTGCCTGCTGCTGGGCCTGCCCCTCGCGGACCGTGACTTCTTCCGCACCACGAGCCGGAAACTGCTGTCCTGGACCACCCCGGTCGAGGAGGCCATGCTGATCAGCCGCGAACTACGCGCCTACCTCGTGGAAGTCATTGCGGCGAAACAACACTCACCGACCGACGATCTGATCGGCCGGCTCGCGGCCGGGCCCCTCGCCGCCGGCGCGGCCACCGTCGACGAGATCCTGGACCTGATCGTCCAAGTCCTCATCGCCGGCCACGAGACCACCGGCAACATGATCGCCCTCGGCACCCTCGCGCTGCTGGCCCATCCCGGCCAACTCGCCGAACTCCGCACCACCACCGACCCGCAGACGATCGCCACCGCCACCGACGAACTGCTGCGCTACCTCAGCGTGGTCCACGACGGCCGCCGCCGCGTCGCCACCGCCGACATCGAGATCGGCGGCCGACTGATCCGAGCCGGCGAAGGCGTCGTCCTCCTCCTCGAGGCCGGCAACCGCGACCACACCGTCTTCCCCGACCCCGACCGCCTCGACATCCACCGCCGGCCCCACCGCCACCTGGCCTTCGGCCACGGCACCCACCTCTGCCTCGGCCAGCCCCTGGCCCGCGCCGAACTCCGCACCGTCTACGGCACCCTGTACCGCCGCATTCCCACGCTGCGCCTCGCAATCCCCCTCGAGGAGTTGGAGTTCGAGCGGGAGACGGTGGTGTACGGGGTGCGGACGCTGCCGGTGGAATGGTGAGCCGAGCCCGATCGCCCCGGGCTGCCACGCGGCGATGGTCACCAGCAAGACCAACACAATTGTGGGCTCGCACACCGAGTTCCCGCCGGAACCCGTGACGGCGACGGGATTCGACTCCGAGCCGCCGAGAATGCCGACCGGTACGGGCTTTTCGGCGAGCGGCGCAATGTACCGGTGAACGGTCTGTGACTCTCTCGTTTTCAAACGTGAAGTAGATCACCCGTAGTACGCTGGGGGCGGGAAAGCCGGGGACGGTCGGGGGACCGGGGCATTTCCGAACGATGCACTGCCCGAAGGTGCGAACCACCCGGATCCTCACAACCTGTGCGCGTCGCGAGGCGTGACCGGTTGTGTCGTCCGCATTTCTTCGGGAGGAAGACCATGTCGCAGTCCACCGACCTCGGCACAGCATTCGAGAACGCATTGTCGACGGCCGCCGATCTGGATAAACAAGGCATTTTTCCGCAGGGGGACAACAGTCTGTTTCCGGATCGCAGACCGACCAATGTCGAAATCGTCGAGGCGTCCGCGCGCTTCTACCACGAACATCAGGCCGTCCTCGATCGCGCGGTGGACGATGCCAGGAACTTTCTCGATTCCCCGGACGGTATCGCCTACGTCAAGGCGCTCGAGGGGTCGTTCGACAGTGCGGAGCCCAATCCGCTCAGCGCGGAGATAGCGGCACAGATACTCCATCGGGGCGAATTCGATCTCGGGATGTCCCAGCCGCAGGGGTTGCGCGGGTTCGGGATCGGCGTCTCGGTCGGCGCCAGCGCGGTGGTCGGCGTGCTCGCGGGCGCCGACCTCGTCTTCGATTTCGAGGACCGGGCCGAGGTGATACCCCGGACGTGGCTGGGCGTCTCGGTCAAGGGCGGCCTGTCCGTCAGCGCGGGCCTGGAAATGAGTTTCTGGTTCGACAAACCCCTCACGGGCGCGATCGCCGGCTGGCTGCTGGACATCTACATCCCGAATCCGAGGTTCAAGCTGACCTTCTTCCTCCGATTCATGTACATCACCCAGCGACCGGAGGGCGCGACCGGCTTCGAATTCGCCGGCGTCTCCGTGCAATTGCCCTTCGGCATCGGATTCCCCTACCGGCCGGACAAGGGCAAGGACCTGCTGATCGCCCTTTTCGGAGCCCACCAGGAGGCGGCGTCCAGAACCAGAGGGGCCGTCCTGGACGTCGTGAACAAGGCGACGAACCTCGCCACCATCGCCGTGGCGGAAACGGCCACCCTCCAGGTCACCCTGAACAACACCGGTGGCGATATCCAATTGAGCAGCGGCGCCACCATGACGATCGGCATGCCGTCCTACTTCACCAACGACGATGTCACCGCGATGACCATCACCTATGCGGGCTGGAAATCCTCGACGACAACCGGCCCCGCCGGCGGCCTGAGCCTGTTGCTGACCCTGACCCAGGACTACACCTGGGAAGCCGGCGCCGATATCGTCTTCGCGATAGGTGACGTCCGCAGCAGCAATCAACCGCCGTACGGCCAGCAATCGCGACCGGGCCAGATCGTACTCACGGTGAAGGACGACACCTCCCTCACCAATCCCATCGTCTCCAATTCCGATTTCGCTCTGGTGTGGGCGAATTCCGAAGCCACGGTCTCCTGGTCGACCCAGATCAACACCACGCAATTCACCCTGGCAGGCGACTCCAGCGGCACCGTCGACGCCTACGCCCAACCGGGATATCAGGTCGTGGTCCTGACCGCGGCGAAGGACAACAAGGACGGCACCGTCTGGGAACTCGGCTACCAGTTCAACTACAACACCGCCGTTCCCGACACGGTGCTCCCCCAGATCCGCGCGGTCTGGCAGAAGAAGGGCTCCCCGAAGACCCCCAACACCTACTGGCAGGGCACCACCATCGACCCGGCCTCCCCCGCGGGCACCAGCTCCACCGCCAATTACGGCGGTTCGGCCTCGACGGGGAGTTCGATCACGATCAAGGCGACCTTCGGATAACACCGCCACCCCGGGCCGCCGATCCGGCGATCGGCGGCCCGATCGTCGGGGCCGGGCCGGGCACGCGCCACGAGCTTCACCATGGGATGTCCAGAGCTCCCGGCAGGTTCGGCTGGCTGGCATCGGTTGTGTTGCAGTGCATGATGTTTCGTTGTGACGGCACCCTGGATCGTGGATGACGAGTTGTGTGCGGTAATCGAACCGCTACTGCCGGTGAAACCGGCCGGGACACCGAGGCCGCCGCAACTCGACAGTCGACGGGTGCTGCAAGGGATCTTGTTCGGGCTGATCACCGGGATCGGATGGGAAGACCTGCCCCAGGCACTGGGATTCGGGTCCGGGATGACCTACTGGCGCAGGTTACGGGACCGGCAGGCCGCCGGGGCGTTCGAACGGATCCATCAAGCCGTGCTCGCGCGTGCCCATGCGGCCCGATTGAATGACGTCGACCGGGTCATGGCCGACGGATCGCACGTGCGGGCGAAAAAAAGGGGTGCCGCAACAGGTCCCAGCCCGGTCGACCGCGCCGAGACCGGGTCCGAACACCACATCCTGACCTGTGCGAACGGCTTCCCGCTCGCCGTCGCGCTGTCCGCGGCTATGTCAACGATCACCTGGTATTACCCACACTGCTCGACCGGGTCCGGCCCCTGCGCGGTCGGCCGGAGCGGCCCCGCCACCGGCTCACCACCCTGATCGCGGACAAGGAATATTACTATCCCAGCGTGTATTCCGCACTGCGGCAACGACCTATCACCGGCTACATCGCCCGCCGTGGCACCCGCGACAAGGTCACCGCCGGCCGCTGGATCGTCGAGCAGACCTTCGCCCTCCTGCACCAATACCGGCGGCTGGCCATCCGATGGGAACGACGCACCGACGTCCACCACGGATTCCTCGACCTCGCCGCAGCACGGATCTGCTGGCGACGACTCAGCAACCGAACCCGATAGGAACTATGAGGTATCCAATGGTTCGCTCACACAGCAAGATTCGGACCGGTACGAATTACAGTCTCCAAGGCAGGCGTCGGATACAGCGCCGGCAGCGGTCCGATCCGCATCACCAAGCGCGCCGACGACAGCGTGCAACGAACAATGCGCGTACCCGGTACCGGCATCTACAGCACCGAGGCGATCAGTGGTCGGCGGCGACCACTGGGACGGCCCGGGGCGGCCCTGTTGCCTCCTTCCTACTCACCGCCGCAGACCTTCAGCACCATGGCGCCGCCCGGACCCGCACCCGCACAACCGCGTCCGCCCAGCACCGGATCCGCTGGCCGCAAGGTACTGCTGGTGCTATCGGCCGTCCTGTGCTCTATCGTCGCGATAGCGTCGGCGCCTCGGGGCGTCATCGTCCTTCGTTCCACTGTTGGCGATCTTGGGGGTGATCGCGCAGTGGTTCGCGAAAGTCGTCTACGCACAGCACTATTGATCGGCTCATCAGTCGGCAACTATCGCGTTACAGGGCCGACAGCAGTCCGATTGACAACACCGCGGTGGTCCGATTTCATTACGACAGAGGCGGCTTCGGGCGCACGCCCGTCGTATCTGGGGTTCACACATTCGGGGAGTAAACATGCCGTACACGGCGGAGATCAGCCGCACCAATCCAACCTCCTTCATCTTCCTCGTCGATCAGTCGACGTCCATGGGTGACCTGATAGGTGGCGAAGTCCCGCAGAAGAAGGCCGATGTCGTTGCCGATGCGATCAACCGACTGTTGGCCGAGCTAGCGATCAAATGCGCCAAGGAGGAGGGGGTTCGGGACTACTTCCACGTCGCGGTGATCGGGTACGGCGCTACCGTCGGGTCGGCCTTCTCCGGTGCGCTCACTGGCCGTGACCTGGTGCCGCTCAGTGAGGTTGCCGATAACCCGGCGCGTGTAGAGGAACGGTCGAAGAAGATACCTGACGGCGCGGGAGGACTGGTCGAGACCACGGTGCAGTTCCCGGTATGGATGGACCCCGTCATCGGCGGTGGCACACCCATGAATCGCGCGCTCCGATACGCGGAAACCCTGGTACGTGCCTGGATCGCGCGACACCCCGGCGGCTTCCCACCCATCGTCATCAATCTCACCGATGGTGAATCGACCGACGGCGCCCCCACCGAAGCTGCCACCGCCATCACCTCACAGGCAACCGCCGACGGTGCGGTCCTGCTGTTCAACCTGCATGTCTCTGCAGCGGGCGGCGCACCGGTGACCTTCCCCAGCTCCGATGTCGGTCTGCCCGACACCTACGCACAAACACTGTTCGCGATGTCCAGTATGCTGCCCAGCCACATGCGGTCGTACGCCGCAGCACAAGGGCACCAGACAGGCGAAACCACAAGAGGATTCGTCTACAACGCGGACATCACCTCGGTCGTCCAATTCCTGGACATCGGGACCCGCGCGACCGAACTGCGGTGATGACACCGGGCCTGTACGTCACCCATCTCGTTGTGCCCAAGCGCGGCTCAACCGCGGCGGAGTGCGAGGATGCTGTGTGCGTACTGCCACAGACACCCTTCGACGAACTGGCCTCGGGCCCGATCGCCGTGAGTGTGTGCGACGGAGCCACCGAAAGCATGCTATCCAAGGATTGGGCCGCGTTACTCGCTGCCGCGTCGGCCACGAGGGCCCTGTCCGATCCGAGGTTCTTCGAAACCGGCGCGACATTCGAGGACTTTGCCACCGACGTGATAGCTCGCTGGGATCCATGGCTGGCCGCATACTCGTCCAATCGAGCCGCGGCGGGCCACCCGCTGGCATGGTACGAGCAGTCGAAGCTGGCAGGCAGCACGTTTGCGACCATGCTGTGTGTGCTGGTCACGCCGGAACGTGTCGCCGAATGGCGATGGCAGGCAGCCGCTTTAGGCGACACCTGCATATTCCATATCCGCGATGACCTGCCACTCGACGCGTTTCCGATGCAAAGCGCTGAGGAGTTTGGGACGAATCCGAATCTTTTCGGCAGCCGCAACCACGACACCACCCTGCTGTGGGAGCGCACCGAGATCACCGAGGGCGTATGCGTTCCCGGTGACCGGCTCCTGCTTATGTCCGACGCATTGGCGGCCTGGTTCCTGGCGGCCTCCGATCCCACCGCCGCACTACACGAACTGCTGGAGTTCGGCGGTCCTCACGACTCGAGCCGATTCTCCGATTGGCTGGATGCCCGCCGGGACCGGCAAGAGGTACGAAACGACGATGTCGCGCTGGTCCGAATCGATTTCGAGGGGCGGTAGCGCCGATGGTAGCGACTACACCACGGGAATTTCCGACGGCCGGCGCCTATCAGGAAGCCCTTCAACATCCGGGTATCTGCTTCACCGACGCCGAGCTGAGAACCTCCGTCCCCGAGTTCACCAAATTACGCCAGCCCCGTGCGATCTCCGGCGCCTTCGCCAGTGTCTTCCCGGTGACTCACCAGGCCAGTGGAACTCGGTACGCCATCAAATGCTTCACCCGCTACATTCCGGACCAGCAAGAGCGATACAGCGCGATCAGCGATCAATTGGCCACGCTTCCGGCGGCCAACCTTTCCCAACCGTGGAGAATCGGGTTCGAGTACCTACCCGACGCCATCCTGGTCGGCGGGAACAGATATCCCATCCTGAAAATGGAGTGGGCGCAGGGCCTGACCCTGTCGGCGTGGTTGGATCTTCATCACCACGAACGGCTGGGTGTCGATCGGCTCGCCGAAAGCTTCGCGGGCCTGATGTCCGATCTCGAAGCACACAGCATCGCGCACGGTGATCTACAGCACGGCAATCTCCTGGTCGCCGGAGACTGCACGCTGCGACTATTGGATTACGACGGAATGTACGTGCCAGCGTTGGGCGGATTAGGCGGAACCGAGCGCGGACATCGCAATTATCAGTCACCGCATCGTGGAAACAACGACTTCGGCACTGACCTGGATCGCTTCTCTGCCTGGGTCATCTACGGGGCGCTCAAAGCCATCGCGATCGATCCTGGCTTATGGCGGCAGTTGCACGAACCGCAGGGCGAGTATCTCCTGCTCGCAGCGGATGATTTCACCAACCCTGACTTCTCACAACGCTTTCCGGCCTTGCTCACACATGTGAATCGGGAGGTCCGGGAGCTGGCGGAGCAGCTGCGATCGCTTGCCGCACAGCCGCTGGACGCCCTGCCAGCCCTGGCGACCACTATGGTCGGCGCGGTCGCCGCCCCGATCGTGAGCTCCGCGACCACCGCCCAAGGGCTACCAGGCTGGATGACAGAGCATGTGTCGGCAGCGCTCTCACCCGCCCACCGACCTCTGTCCACGATCGCTCCCCTGCCGCGATTCACCGGACGCAAGGCCCGGGACGTCATCGCCGTGACCGTGTTGATGCTGTTGATCGCCGTCGCCTTGCCTGCCCTCCTCATCCTGACTCCCCCGCTGGCCGCAATCCCACCACTGGTGGCCGTGTTCCTCGCACCGGCGGCACGGAACGCCAGACCCGAAACCGCAGAGCTGCGGCGACATCTCGAGGAACTCCGACAACGACGAGCGGGCGTCCCCGACGTCGCCATGGCCGTGGCGGTCGTGCACCGCGAACAAGCGCAGTTCGATCACTTCGAGAACCAGCGATTACAGCAGCTCCCCGCTCAGCGAAAGTACTGGGAGGACAGGTACAAAGCGAACCTCGCGGCTATCGAGCAGGAGAAACAACGCACGCTCATCGACATCGACCGAAAGCGATACGACCTCCGCATCACGTTGCACTCCCGACTGGACCAGGCCCTTGCCGCAGAGATGACCGCGTTTGTCCGGCAACAGCTGACGCGGTTCTCGATTTCGGCGGCCGGTATCGCCGGCATCGGCCCTCGCCTTACCGATGAACTTGCTGCACAGGGTATTCGAACAGCAGCCGACTTCACCGGCATCAGCCTCAGCACACCCGGCGGTGCCTACAACTCGGTGACCGCCTACCTCAAGACCGTCCTGGGTCCGGTATATGTCAAGGGCATCGGTGAGGTAAAAGCCACCGCATTGGATACCTGGCGCGCCACACACGCCGCACGAATCGAGGCGCGATTCACACGTACCGAGCCGTCCAACGCCGATGCCATACGATCTGAGCATGAGCGGGAGATGAGCAGATTAATACTACGGCGACAAACGACGGAAAACGAAGTCGGACCGAAAAGAGATCGGGCCAAACAGCAGTACGAGGCTCAGTCGGCCCAGTTGGCGTCCGAGGCCGCCAACGCTACGGTGTTCGCCGCGAACAAGCGGCAGGAATTCGCCCATCGTCTCCTGGACTTGCAACGCGCCTCGGCTGAAATCACCGCACTCGATCAGCGAATCGCCGCGGCGACCAACCATCGCAGGGACCTGTCCCAGCTCAGCTACATCCGCTTCGCGCTGACCGGCCGCTAGGCATCAGAAATACTGCGACACAATAAACCCCCGCATCACAACTCTACTGAACCGGAAAGCGACAGGGGTCACCGATGGTCGATCCAACTCAGCTGGCAGTGCTGATTCGGAAATCAGCGAACGAGCCGTTCCAGAATCGCACCGCAGAAGTGGCGGCGGTGCGACCTGCGGCTGATCGCACTCACATCACCTTTCACGCTGGCGGAACCTTTCCCTATGGGCAGCAACGAACCCTCGTATTACAGCATCCGCAGGCCGTACTCCTCGGTCCGCACCAGCGCATCCTGGTCGATGGCAGACCCCGCGACGGAGCGACCGCAGCCTACCGATTCCAAGGAGGCGGGCAGGATTGGTGGCATATCTTCCCCGGCGAAATGCACCCCTTCTCGGCATACCGCGGCGACCGAATAAAGATCATCCGCGTCGACGCATACCATCCACAGGCCGATCAGTTACTGGCCTATTTGCGCGCAGTCGCCGCGCGGCTCCCGGAGGAAGGAAAGACGCTCCGGGAGGCACATGAGCGGCCGTTGCTCGTGCACCCGGACAGTGCGCTCCATCGCTATCTCCATCGAACCCCGATCGAGCAGGTCAAGCGTCCGGCGTCGCCGCCGCTGTACCCCTTCGACACGAATCTCAGCCAACGCGCGGCCATCGATAATTGCCTGCGCCACCCGATTTCGGTGATCGACGGCCCGCCCGGCACGGGCAAGACACAGACGATCCTCAATCTGATCGCCAATATAATCGTCGATCCATCCAAGACGGTGGTGGTCGTTTCATCGAGCAATCCGGCCGTGGACAACGTGCACACCAAATTGGTCAAGGCCGGTTTCGGTTATGTCACTGCGAATCTCGGCAAAAAAGAGAAGAAAGAAAAGTTCTTCGTGGAGCAGGCTACGCGAAATCTGGTCGTCCAGCAGTTGGGCTCGGCCGTATCGGCGCCCGTGCCCAGCCCAGAGGAAATGGCCGCCCTGGATCAGCGTCTGCTGCGGCTGCGCGAAATCGAACGTGATCTCGCGGACCTACATATCGAGCACGCCGCCTACGAACTGGAACGCGTGCACTTCCGCGCTTACTTGGAGCGGCATGAACTGCCCGACCACGAGCAACTACCAGTACTGCGGTGGCGGCCGGCCAAGATTCTCGCCTTCATCGCCGACACTGATCCGGAACTGGCGCGGGCCACCGGAATCGCGGGCTTGGTGAACCGGATCAGCAAATACTTCAGATATCGTTCCATGCGCCATGCCGACGCCCAGGATATCGATGTCGTGTTCCGGCTGCATCAGCTCTACTACGACGCGAAGATCGCCGAACTCCAACGCAAGATCGAACGGGCACAAAAATCATTGGAGGGATCCAAATTCAGCGATCTCGCCGCCCAGCAGCAGCAACTCTCGGTGTCCTGGCTCACCGAAAGCCTGCGTCAACGCTACGCGGGACGCCCCCCGCGGTTGTACGACTTCGGATATCGACGAGATTGGCAGCACTTCACCTACGACTATCCTGTCATCCTGAGTACCTGCCACTCCCTCGAAAATAGTATCGGTACAGGACAACTCGTCGACTACCTCATCATAGACGAGGCATCGCAGGTAGACTTGGTCGCCGCCGTTGTGGCGCTGGCCCACTGTCGAAACCTGATCGTAGTCGGCGATCTCCGACAGCTGCAGCCCGTTGTGAATATTCCGGAATCCGTCACCGGACCCGCCCCAGATCCCGCGTACGACTATCAGCAGCAGAGCATCCTCTCATCACTGATCGACATTTACGGTACCTCACTGCCGAGGGTCCTGCTGCGCGAACACTATCGCTCCGATCCCACTATCATCGGCTTCTGTAACCAAAAATTTTACCGGGACGACCTCATTCCATTCACGCGCCGTACCCCAGGCTACCAGTCCATGATTGTTGTCCGCACGCCACCGGGTGACCACATGCGCTGGCTCGACGAAAGAACTGGCAAGCGCGGCGGGCGGATCAACCAACGCGAGATCGATATCATTCGCCGGGATGTGCTGCCGCGGTACTGCGCCGAATTTCCAGACGACCAGGTCGGCGTTACTACTCCGTACCGGCCGCAGGCGAACCGGGTTACCGATGCACTGACCTCCAGTATCGAATCCGACACCGTACACAAATTTCAGGGCCGGGAGAAAACGGCAATCATCATGACGACGGTGCTGGACAGTAGACCCGACATAGAGAAAGCGCTGAAATTCGCCGATTCCCCGGAACTGATCAATGTGGCTGTATCCCGAGCTCGGAAACGCTTCATCCTGGTCACCCACCACGATCTGCAGCCGAAGAGTCGAAACCTGCGCGATCTAATCGGCTACATCCGCTATCAGTTTCCGGACAAAGAGTTCTTCGACAGCCCCGTCGTGTCAATCTTCGACCTGCTGTATAAAGACTATTCAGCCGTGCTGTCCACACTCGCGAACCACATCCGACACGAGTCGAAACATCCCTCGGAGAACATCATGCGAGCCGCCCTGGAAATGGTCCTGAGCGAACCCGACTTCCAGGGCTTCTGGTACAACGAGCAGGTCCACATCAGACATCTCCTGCCTGACACCGACCGCCTCGACCGACGGCAGCTCCAATTCACGCGATCCCGATCTGCCTCAGTGGATTTCGACCTCTACAACCACATCACCAAGCAACGGCTGTGCGTGATCGAGGTCGACGGCTTCGACTACCACGAAAACGACCCGCGCCAACTCGAACTCGATGCCATCAAAAACGCCGTCTGCGCCACCTACAATATTCCGATCCTGCGCTTCCCCACGACCGGGAGTGCAGAACTCGACCGCCTCCGCACCGAACTGGCCGCACTGATCGGCTGAGACTCGTGCCACGGTCCGGTTGCTGTCCAACGCCGAGGCTCTGGCAACCTTCGACCTATCAGCCCTCGGCGGCGAGTTGACCGCAGGCAGCAGCGATCTCCTGGCCGCGGGTGTCACGAACCGTGCACGGCACCCCCTGCGCCTCGACGCGCCGAACGAACTCCCGCTCAACAGGTTTCGGGGACGCGTCCCACTCGCTACCCGGGGTGGGGTTCAAGGGGATCAGGTTCACGTGAACTCGGGAGCCGAGAGCCTTGTGCAGCTTCGCGCCCAGCATGTCCGCACGCCACGGCTGATCGTTGATGTCGCGGATCAGGGCGTACTCGACCGAGATGCGGCGGCCGGTCTTGTCCGCGTAATACTGTGCGGCGTCGAGGACTTCGGACACCGGCCAGCGATTGTTGACCGGCACCAACGTGTCTCGCAACTCGTCGTCCGGAGTGTGCAGGGACACAGCGAGAGTCACCGACAGGCCCTCGTCGGCGAGCTTGCGGATCGCGGGTGCCAGGCCGACCGTGGAGACGACCACGTTGCGCTGGGAGATGCCCAGGCCGTCGGGGGCCGGGGAGATGATGCGGCGGACGGCATTCACCACACGCTTGTAGTTCGCCAGCGGCTCACCCATGCCCATGAAGACGATGTTGGACAGGCGGCCGGGGCCGCCTGCCACCTCGCCGTCTCGGAGTGCGGCGGCGGCAGCGCGGACCTGGTCGACGATTTCGGCGGTGGAGAGGTTGCGGTTCAGGCCGCCTTGGCCGGTCGCGCAGAAGGGGCAGGCCATGCCGCAGCCTGCTTGGCTGGAGATGCACAGGGTGTTGCGGTCGGGGTAGCGCATCAGGACCGACTCGAGGAGGGTGCCGTCGCCGGCGCGCCACAGGGTTTTGCGGGTGGTGCCGGCGTCGCAGACCACGTGGCGGACCTCGGTCAGCAGGGGCGGGAACAGGGCCTCGCCCACCTTGGCGCGCACGGGGGCCGGTAGGTCGGTCATCGCCTCCGGGTCGGACTGGAGGCGGCCGTAGTACTGGCGGGCGATCTGGTCGGCCCGGAATTTGGGGAGGCCGAGGTCTTCGACGGCCTTGCGTCGCTCGTCGGAGTCGAGGTCGGCGAGATGCCGCGGGGGCATGCCACGGCGCGGGGCATCGAAGACGAGCGGCAGGGGGATGCTCATAACCGTTCCAGTGTCCCATCCTGGGGTTCGGTGGTGGCGTCCGGGCCGGTCGGAGCGTGGGTGGGGGTGCGCGCGAGGGTGGCGGCACGGCATACTCGCGAGAATGTCGGACTATTCGGACTACGACGAATTCGGGTTGTTCGCCGAGAACGCGGAGGAGGCGGGCCTGGCCTGGACCGGACCGCCGCAGGTGAGCCGGTTCTCGGTCGATATCGGGGACGGGCGGCGGGTCAGCGGGCTGCGCTGGGGTGACGGCGAACCGGAACTGGTGCTGTTGCACGGCGGCGCGCAGAACGCGCACACCTGGGACACCGTCGCGCTGGCGCTGGACCGGCCGTTGATCGCGGTGGATCTGCCCGGGCACGGGCATTCCGACTGGTGGGACGATCATCTGTACACTCCGCAGCGGATGGCCGAGGCGGTCGCGGTCGTCATCGAGAAACTTGCGCCGCGCGCCGACGCGGTCGTGGGCATGTCGCTGGGTGGCCTGACCTCGATCCGGCTGGCGGCGGCGCATCCGGCTCTGGTGCGGCGGCTGGTCGTCGTCGATGTCACGCCGGGCACCGGCGATCATCCCGGCAAGACCGCGGCCATCGCCGCCTTCGTGAACGGGCCCGCGGATTTCGACTCTCTGGACCAGATCCTGGATCGCACGGTGACGCACAATCCCACCCGGTCGGTGCGCTCGCTGCGGCGCGGGGTGCTGCACAACGCGCGGGAGCGCGCCGACGGACGCTGGGAATGGCGTTACGACCGACTGCGGCCCACTGCGGACGGTTCGATGGATTTCGGGCCGATGTGGGAGGACGTGGCCGCGATCCCGGCGCCGCTGCTGCTGGTCCGGGGCGAACTGTCGCCGGTGGTCGACGATGCGGACGTGGCGGAGTTGCGGCGGCGGCAGCCGCGGGCCCGGGTCGTGGTCGTCGACGGGGCCGGGCATTCGATCCAGGGTGACCGGCCGATCCAGTTGGCGGCGCTGATCGGGGACTTCGTCGCGGACTGAGCCGGGAAACGCCGGGGCGCGGGATGTTTCGTGGACGTATGCATGGAACCCGCGCCGCGCGGTACCCCCCGGATATGACCAGCAATGCCGCGTCCGGACCGGATCCGGTCCCCGGCGACGCACCCAGCACCCCGGCGCCGGAGGCCACACCCGCCGCCACCACCGCGCCCGCCCCGGCGACCGATACCGCCCCGGTGACCACCACCACCCGGCCACCGGCCGACCTGGGCACCACCCCACCCAATCTCACCAGCCGGGTCGGCTTCACCTGGACCGCGCTGATCGCGGCCGCCGTCGTCGGGGTGCTGCTGCTGATCTTCATCCTGCAGAATCCGGCCAAGGCCCAGATCACCCTGTTCTTCTGGACGCTGACCATGCCGCTGGGCGTCACGATCCTGCTCTCGGGGATCGCGGGAGCGCTGGTGATGGGGCTGGTGTCCGGCTGGCGCATCATGCAGTTGCGCCGGGTGGTCAAGAAGGGCTGATCCCGGTGCGGAGCGACGATCGCTCCGCACCGGCTCCGCTCAGGCCTCCGGCGTCGACACCGACCCGTTACCGGTCCCGTTTCCACCGCTGAACGAACCGTCCTGCGGATTGTGCCCGTGCGGAGAATGGCAATCGATGGGAGCCACGTCGGACGTGCACTTCTGCGGTGCCGGATGGGCCGCTGCCGCCGCCGACCCGGCAGCCACCACCGGAACCACACCGATTGCCGCCACAGCCGCGGCAATCATCAACCGTCGCATCGGATTTCCTCCTGATCGATGAATGGGCTGGGGACCGGCATCAATCAGATATCCGCTACCTCGAGAGTTGCTCACGATCACCGTCGAGTTCGGCGAGAGATCCGGGCCGCGTTCACAGCTGGGACCGCGGATTCACAGCAGGGCGGTGAACACCAGCCAGGCGACGAACGCCGAGGGCAGCATCGAATCCAGGCGGTCCATGATGCCGCCGTGGCCGGGCAGCAGCGTGCCCATGTCCTTGATGCCCAGTTCTCGTTTGATCTGCGACTCGATCAGGTCGCCACAGGTGGCGACGAGCACCACGGCCACCCCCAGCACCACGCCCACCCAGGAGTTGGCCTGCAACAGCAGTGTCACGGTCAGCAGGCCGCCGATCACGCAGAACACCAGGGAACCGCCGAAGCCCTCCCAGGACTTCTTCGGACTGATCGCGGGCACCATCGGATGCCGGCCGAACAGCACGCCCGCGACGTAACCACCGACGTCGGAACACACCACCAGGATCATGAACGTCAGTACGCGCAGATTACCGCGCGGCTCCGACAACAACAGCACCGCGAACGACGCCAGCAACGGGATCCAGGAGACCACGAACACCGCGATCGCGGTGTCGCGCAGGAAGTTCCGCGGGGTCGCGGCCAGACCGTGATCGAACAGCCGCCATGCCATGCACACCAGCGCGGTGGCCCCGAACGCCCCCGCCACCCCCTGCGGGCCGTACGGCCAGGCCAGCCAGATGATCGCCTGCCCTCCGACGAGCAACGGGATGCGCGGCACGAGCACGTCCGCCTCCCGCAGCCGCTTCGCGACCTCCCAGGTGGCGACAGCGATGGCGACGGCGACCACGCCCACGAGCACGCGGGGCACCCACAGCAGGATCGCGATCAGCGACAGGCCCAGCGTGAAACCCACACCCAGGGCGGCGGGTAAGTTGCGTCCGGCACGTGAGGTCGGCGGCCCGGCGGGTGCCGCGGCGCCCACTACGGTGTCGTCTCCGGTCGTCTCGGCTGCCGGCTGACCGGCCGCGGCTTCATCGGCCACGATTGTCCCGTCGCTCACCCTGTCGTCCATTTCGTCCTGCGGCCCCCCGGCCCTCCCGGTGTACCCGGATCAGACCTCGAGCAGTTCCGATTCCTTGTGCTTCACCAAGTCGTCGACGTGGGCGACGTACTTGGCGGTCGTTTTGTCCAATTCCTTCTCGGCGCGGCCGACCTCGTCCTCACCGGCCTCGCCGTCCTTCTGGATGCGGCCGAGCTCGTCCATCGCCTTGCGGCGGACGTTGCGGATGGAGATCTTGGCGTCCTCGCCCTTGGACTTGGCGACCTTGACCATCTCGCGGCGACGCTCCTCGGTCAGCTGCGGGATCACCACACGGATGATGTTGCCGTCGTTGGTGGGGTTGACACCCAGGTCCGAATTGCGGATCGCGGTCTCGATCGCATGCAACTGGCCCTGCTCGTACGGCTTGATGACGACCATCCGCGGCTCCGGCACCGTGATGCTGGACATCTGGGTGACCGGTGTCGGCGACCCGTAATAGTCGACGACGACCCTGGAGAACATGCCCGGATTCGCGCGACCGGTCCGAATGGAACCGAGGTCGTCCTTCGCCACCGAGACGGCCTTCTCCATCTTCTCCTCGGCGTCGAAGAGTGCTTCTTCAATCACGACCGTATCCTCCACAGCGTTCGTCGTCTTGTCGTTCCCAGGTGCCGGGCGCGCCCGGCGGCGGACTCAGGACCGAACCAGTGTGCCGATCTTCTCACCGGCCACCGCACGGGCGATATTGCCCTTCGTCAAGAGATTGAACACCAGCATCGGCATCTGGTTGTCCATACAGAGGCTGAACGCGGTGGCGTCGGCGACCTTCAGGCCCCGCTCGATGACCTCTTTGTGAGTGACCTCGGAGAACATCTCGGCATCGGGATTGGTCTTCGGATCGTCGGTGTAGACGCCGTCGACCGCCTTCGCCATCAGCACCACCTCGGCGCCGATCTCCAGGGCCCGCTGGGCGGCGGTGGTGTCGGTGGAGAAGTACGGCATGCCCATGCCCGCGCCGAAGATGACCACGCGGCCCTTCTCCAGATGCCGCTTGGCCCGCAGCGGAATGTAGGGCTCCGCCACCTGGCCCATGGTGATCGCGGTCTGCACCCGGGTGTCGACGCCCTGCTGTTGCAGAAAGTCCTGGAGCGCAAGGCTGTTCATCACCGTGCCGAGCATGCCCATGTAGTCGGAACGGGCGCGTTCCATGCCGCGCTCCTCCAGTTCGGCGCCGCGGAAGAAGTTGCCGCCGCCGATCACGACCGCGACCTGCACACCACCGGAGACCACCTCGGCGATCTGCTCGGCGACCGCCTGCACCACGTCCGGATCGAGACCCACCCGGCCGCCGCCGAACATCTCGCCACCCAGTTTGAGGAGTACTCGGCGGTAGCCCTTACGGGCCGGTTCCGGGTCGGACATCGGTCTCCTTCTCCTCGGCTGGGTTCGTGCGCGCGAATGCACCATCCGATGTCACGCGGGCCCTGGACGGCGGCAAAGCTGCACCTATCCTGCCCTATGCGGGGGCGGAAGCGTGAATCGCCCCACAACCGCGCCGAAGACGGCGGCGGGCCGCGAGCGGGCGGCCGAGACGGCATTCCGCACGGCGCCAACCCGGACGATACCGGCCGGTCCACCGGATCGTGTCGCGGCAAGCTCACCGGGCGCTCACAGGGTGCTCTCTGCTGGACCCGGCTGAATGGACACCGTGATCGCCTCACTCGATACCTCGACGGTGCAGCCGCAACCCGCGGCCCCCCGCGCGACCGGGCGGGGCAGCAAAGCTGCCGAACGCGCCGGTCTTGCCGCTCTGCTGCTCGCAACGGCGGTGATGTACCTCTGGAACATCACCATCAACGGGATGGGCAACCAGTTCTATGCCGGCGCCGCCTGGGCCGGCTCCCGGAACTGGGAGGCCCTGTTGTTCGGTTCGCTGGATGCCGGGAACTTCATCACTGTCGACAAGCCTCCGGTGTCGCAATGGGTGATGGGGCTGTCCGGCCGGATCTTCGGCTTCTCCAGCGCCTCCATGCTGATACCGCAGGCGCTGATGGCGGTGGCCGCGGTGGCGCTGCTGTACGGCGCGATCCGGCGGGTCACCGGCAGTCACTACACCGGCCTGCTGGCCGGGGCCGCGCTGGCGCTGATCCCGGTGGCGGCGTTGATGTTCCGGTTCAACAACCCCGACGCCGCGATGGTGCTACTGATGATGGCCGGCGCCTACGCCACCGTCCGGGCGATCCAGCGCGCCTCGACCCTGTGGATCGTATTGGCCGGAGTGGCAATCGGTTTCGCCTTCCTGGCCAAGATGCTGGAAGGGGTGATGGTGCTGCCCGCGCTGGGCCTGGCCTATCTGATCGCCGCACCCAATCCACTGCGCACCCGGATCCTGCAACTGGTCGCCGCACTGGTCGCGACGCTGGTCGCCGCGGGCTGGTATGTCGTACTGACGCTGTTGTGGCCGGCCTCGAGCCGGCCCTACCTCGCGGGCTCGACCGACAACAACTTCATGAATCTGGTGCTGGGCTACAACGGTTTCGCCCGGGTGCTGGGCCGCAACCGCGGCGGTGGCGGCGGACGCGGCGCGACCCCGCCCGCGAACGCGGCGACGCCGGCGCCCGGCGCGGCCGGACATGCGGCGACCGCGGTTCCGGCCCCGGCCGGACGCGGTGGCGGCGGCTTCGGCGGCAATCAGGTCCGCGGCGTGGAGCGGCTGTTCAGCGGTGAGTTCGGGTTCGAGATCGGCTGGCTGCTGCCCGCGGCCCTGCTGGCGCTGGTCCTGGTGCTGATCGCGCGGCGGCACGCACCGCGCACCGACCTGGTCCGGGCCGGCGCGATCGTGTTCGGCGGCTGGGTGGTCGTCGACGGCGGCGTGCTCAGCTATATGAAGAACCTGGCCCACCCCTACTACACCTTGTCCATCGCGCCCGCGGTGGCCGGGATGTTCGCGATCGGTATCCACGAGATGTGGATCCACCGGCACACGCTGTTCGGCCGGCTGGGACTCGCGGCGCTGATCGCGCTGACCGGGATCTGGAGTTTCGTGCTGCTGCACCGCAACAGCGGCTGGTATCCGGAGCTGCGGTGGGCGATCCTGCTGGTCACGCTGTTCGCGGCGGCACTGGCGGTGATGCCCTGGGACCGCGGCGTGCGGCGGGTGGCGGCGGTCGCGCTGACCCTCGGCCTGATCGGCAGTCTCGCGGGCCCGGCGGCCTATTCGCTGGCCACCGTCGCCACCGCGCACTCCGGTGGCGGGCCGACCGTGGGCCCGGCGCGGGCGGGTGGCCGCGACGGCTTCGGCGGTTTCGGTCAGACACAGTCGAATCCGCAGCTGTCGGCCTTGCTGGGTGCGACGACGTCCACCTGGGCGGCGGCGGTCAACGGCTCGTCCACCGCGGCGGGACTGGAGATCGAGAGCGGTAGATCGGTGATGGCGATCGGCGGCTTCTCCGGCAGCGATCCGACGCCGACGCTGGCGCAGTTCCAGGCCGACGTGAAGGCCGGGAAGGTGACCTACTACATCGTCAGCAACCAGGGCGGGCGCGGACAGACCACCGGCGGCGCCACGGACACCCGCGACGGCACGGCAGGCAGCGCCGGTGCGGGCAACACCCGGACGGGCAACGGCACCACCGGCAACGGGGCTCCCGGCAACGGCCGTGCCGCGGGTAACGGCGGCGCGGGCAATGCCGCCCCGGGCAGCGGCACGGCGAACAACGGTGGCGCGGGTAACGCCGCGGCGGGTGGTGGCGGCGGCTTCGGCCGCAACCAGCACACCGACATCAGCGACTGGGTGACCGCGAACTTCACCCCGCAGCAGGTCGGCAACACCACGGTCTACAACCTGTCCGGCTACACCGGGTAGTGTCACGACAAGGCCCCCGGTGCAACGAAAAACGTTGCGCCGGGGGCCTTGTCAGGTGCTACAGCCGAAATGCGGCGGGCCCGGTCAGGCCTGGCCGACCTCGAACCGGGCGAACCGGGTCACGGTGACACCGGCCTCGTCCAGCAGCTGCTTCACGGTCTTCTTGTTGTCGGTGACCGACGGCTGCTCCAGCAGGACGACGTCCTTGTAGAAGCCGTTCACGCGGCCCTCGACGATCTTCGGCAGCGCGCCTTCCGGCTTGCCCTCCTCGCGGGCGGTCGCCTCGGCGATGCTGCGCTCCTTCTCGACCAGGTCGGCGGGCACCTCGTCGCGGGTGACGTAGCGAGCCTTCAGCGCGGCGACCTGCATGGCGGCGGCACGGGCGGCATCGGCCGCACCGTCACCGGAGCCCTGGTACTCGACCAGCACGCCGACGGCCGGCGGCAGGTCGGAGGAACGCTTGTGCAGGTAGGTCGCGACCGGGCCGTCGAAGGAGACGACGCGGCGCAGCTCCAGCTTCTCGCCGATCTTGGCGGCCAGCTCCTGCACCACCTGGTCGGCGGTCCTGCCGTTCACGTCGACGGCCTTCAGCGAGTCCAGGTCGGTGGGGTGCACCTTCGACGCGGCGTCGACGATATCGCCGGCGACGTTCTGGAACTCGTCGTTCTTCGCGACGAAGTCGGTCTCGGAGTTGAGCTCGATCATCACGCCGTTCTGCGCGGCGACCAGGCCCTCGGCGGTGGCGCGCTCGGCGCGCTTGCCGACATCCTTGGCGCCCTTGATGCGGAGCACCTCGACGGCCTTCTCGAAATCGCCGTCGGTCTCCTCCAGCGCCTTCTTGCAGTCCATCATGCCGGAGCCGGTGAGCTCCCGGAGCCGCTTCACATCGGCGGCGGTGTAGTTCGCCATCCTGGCGAGCCTCCTTGTAGTTTCGGGTCCTTCGAACGACACCATGCCGACCACTTCCTAACAGGAAGGGCCGGCACGGTGAACAAAAGTCGCGGTGGCGACTGCCGCTTATTCGGCGGCCGGAGCCGCGGCCGGCTCTTCGGCTGCGGGAGCCTCGGCGACCGGGGCAGCCTCAGCAGCCGGGGCAGCCTCAGCAGCCGGAGCGGCCTCAGCAGCCGGAGCGGCCTCAGCAGCCGGAGCGGCCTCAGCAGCCTCGGTCGCCGGAGCGGCCTGAGCCAGCAGCTCCTGCTCCCACTCGGCGAGCGGCTCGCCGGCGCCGGCTTCCGGCTTGGTATCACCGGAGGCACGCGC
Organism: Nocardia sp. alder85J; assembly: GCF_020176955.2. Taxonomy (GTDB): domain Bacteria; phylum Actinomycetota; class Actinomycetes; order Mycobacteriales; family Mycobacteriaceae; genus Nocardia. The sequence goes on along the minus strand of NZ_JAIUCZ020000004.1, from coordinate 305,519 downwards.
GGCGCGGGCCTGCACGCCCTCGGCCACGGCGGAGGCCACGACCTTGGTCAGCAGCGCGGCCGAGCGGATCGCGTCGTCGTTGCCCGGGATCGGGTAATCGACCAGGTCGGGATCGCAGTTGGTATCCAGGATCGCGATGACCGGGATGTTCAGCTTGCGAGCCTCGCCGACGGCGATGTGCTCCTTGTTGGTGTCGACGACCCAGATGGCCGAGGGCACCTTCTGCATGTCGCGGATGCCGCCGAGGGTGCGCTCCAGCTTGGTCTTCTCACGCGTCAGCATGAGGATTTCCTTCTTGGTGCGGCCCTCGAAGCCACCGGTCTGCTCCATCGCCTCGAGCTCCTTGAGGCGCTGCAGCCGCTTGTGCACGGTCGAGAAGTTGGTGAGCATGCCGCCCAGCCAGCGCTGGTTCACGTAGGGCATGCCGACGCGGGTCGCCTCCGCGGCGATGGACTCCTGCGCCTGCTTCTTGGTGCCGACGAACAGCACGGTCCCACCGTGGGCGACGGTCTCCTTGACGAACTCGTACGCCTTGTCGATGTAGGTCAGCGTCTGCTGCAGGTCGATGATGTAGATGCCGTTGCGGTCGGTGATGATGAACCGCTTCATCTTCGGGTTCCACCGACGAGTCTGGTGCCCGAAGTGTGCGCCGCTGTCGAGCAGCTGCTTCATGGTCACGACAGCCATTGCTGCGTTACCGCCTTTCGTTGCCGGTTGATACAGAGGCCACGCGACTACGCGACCACTGCCCTGGCGCCCGTGGCCGCCGGACCCGTGGGGACGGGACCAGCCGACGGCACTATTCGCCGGACGCGCGAAGTCGGCCCGCCCGAGCGGACCGCGGGACCAGTGTACGCAGACCTGGGTCGGCGGCATAAACGGGGTGGTCGGGACCGGTTTATCCACAGCAAAACGACGCTCCACAGGGTTGTCGTTCCCGCAGTTCGCGGCATCGGCGCCGGGGCGCCCGCGGCGGAGGCTGGGCGGGTGGCACACAATCTGGCGCTCGGCGCACACGGGGAAGAGCTGGCGGCGCGATTTCTGCGCGAGGCGGGGATGGAGATCATCGAGCGGAACTGGCGGTGCCGCTACGGCGAGCTGGATCTGATCGTGCGGGACGGTGAGGTCACCGCCTTCGTCGAGGTGAAGACCAGGACCGGGCTGGGGTTCGGGGTGCCGGCGGAGGCGGTCACGTTCAGCAAACAGCAACGCATCCGCAGGCTGGCCCTGCTGTGGCTCAACGAACAGGACGGGCCGTGGCTGCGCATCCGGTTCGACGTGGTGTCGGTGCTGATACCGCCCCGCGGCGAACCCGCCGTCGAGCACCTCCCGGCGGTGTTCTGATGGCGCTGGGCCGGGCCTACTCGGTCGCGGTGACCGGGGTGGACGGCCAGCTGGTGGAGATCGAGGCCGATGTCGGGCAGGGGCTGCCGTCGGTGCATCTGGTCGGCCTGCCCGACACCGCCCTCCAGGAGTCGCGTGACCGGGTGCGGGCGGCGGTCGCCAACTCCGGCGAGAAATGGCCGGACGGCCGGGTCATCCTGGCGCTGTCACCGGCGACGCTGCCGAAAGTCGGCAGCGTCTACGATCTCGCCCTGGCCGCCGCGGTACTCGACGCCGGGGATTCGGTGCCGGCCGAGCGGCTGTCGGGCACCGTGCTGCTCGGCGAGCTGGCCCTCGACGGACGGGTGCGGCGGGTGCGCGGCATCCTGCCCGCGGTGCTGGCCGCGCGCAACGCGGGCCGGTCCACCGTTGTGGTGCCGGCGTGCACGTTGATGGAGGCCGGGCTGGTCGACGGCATCGCCGTGCTCGGCGCCGCCACCCTGCGCGAGCTGATCGACTGGCTGCGCGGCGACGGCGAGTTGCACCGCCCGGAGTTCGTGCTGCCACCGGCCGAGCACGGCGGTGGCGATCTGAGCGAGGTGGTGGGTCAGAACGAGGCCCGCTGGGCGCTGGAGGTGGCCGCCGCCGGTGGCCACCACCTGCTGCTGACCGGTCCGCCCGGGATCGGCAAAACCATGCTGGCACAACGTCTTCCGGGACTGCTGCCGCCACTGACCGAGCCGGAGTCGCTGGAGGTCACCGCGATCCATTCGGTGGCCGGCACGCTGTCCGGCGAGCATCCGCTGATCACCGCGCCGCCGTTCGTCGCCCCGCACCACTCGACGTCGGTCAGCGCCATGGTCGGCGGCGGTACCGGCTCGGCCCGGCCCGGCGCGGTCAGCCGGGCGCACCGCGGGGTGCTGTTCCTCGACGAGTGCGCGGAGATCAGCACCAAGGTGCTGGAGGCCTTGCGAACCCCGTTGGAGGAGGGCGAGATCCGCATCGCGCGCCGCGACGGCATCGCCCGCTATCCGGCGCGCTTCCAGCTGATCCTGGCGGCCAATCCGTGCCCGTGTGCCCCGGCCCGTGATGTCGACTGCATCTGCGCTCCGCTCGCCCGCCGGCGCTACCTCGGCAAGTTGTCCGGCCCGCTGATGGACCGCATCGACATCTGGGTGCAGATGTACGGCCAGGCCGCCGGGGCGTTCGCGGCACAGGAGGCCGAGAGCAGTGAGCTGGTGCGCGAGCGGGTGGCGGTGGCCCGCGCCGCGGCGGTGCGGCGCTGGCAGGAGTACGGCTGGTCCACCAATGCCGAGGTGCCGGGACATGTGCTGCGCCAGCGGTTCCGGTTGCCGCGGGAGTCGATCGCACCGGTGGAGAACGCACTGCGGCACGGCCGCATGTCGGCCCGGGGCGCCGACCGGGCGATCCGGGTCGCGTGGACCATGTGCGACCTGCGCGGCGGCGAGGTGCCGTCGGTGCAGGATGTGTTGCAGGCGTTGAACTTCCGGCAGCGGGGTGCGGCATGACGACCGATATCGACGCGCGGCATCTGGCCTGGGCGTACCTCTCCCGCGTGGTCCAGGGCCCGTGCCCGGCGCTGTCGGCGCTGATCGAGCAGGTGGGGGTCGTCGAGGCCGCGCGTGCGGTGCGCGAATGCGAACTGCCGGAATCGCTGCACGGTCCCACCGAGCTGCGGCGCGGAATCGACTGCGCCGAAAAGGATCTGGAGACCATCGCCCGGCTCGGCGGCCGAGTGCTGACCCCCGACGACGCGGAGTGGCCGAGCTGGCGGCTGCTCGGGTTGAACCAGCTCGACTCGGCGCGCGATCCGGGCGCCGCCGTACCGCTGATGCTGTGGGTGCGCGGACCGGTGTCGCTGCCGGATTCCGCCGAGCCCGCGCTGGCGGTGGTGGGCGCCCGATGCAGCAGCGGGTACGGCGAACAGGTGGCCACCGAGATCGCGGGCGAACTCGCCACGCGCGGCTGGATCATCGTGTCCGGCGCCGCCTTCGGCATCGACGGCACCGCGCATCGCGCGGCCCTCGCCGCCGGTGGCACCACCGTCGCCGTGCTCGGCTGCGGCGTGGACCGCCCGTATCCGGCCCAGCACGATCGGCTGCTCGCCGAGATCGCCGAAACCGGGCTGGTGGTCAGCGAATACGCACCCGGCACCACCGCGCGCAAACATCATTTCCTCGCCCGCAATCGCCTGATCGCGGCCCTGTCCGACGGGGTATTGGTGGTCGAAGCGGGATTGCGCAGCGGCGCCCGCAACACCGTGAAATGGGCACGCCGCCTGGGCCGCCCGGCGCTGGCGGTACCCGGCCCGGTCACCGCGGCCGCCTCCGCCGGCTGCCATCGCATGATCCGGGAGGGCGAGGCCCTGCTGGTCACCCGCGCCGACGAGATCGTCGACGAGGCCGGTCCGCTGCGACTGTCCGTCCCCGGCGTGGTCACCGCCGACGAGGCGCCCGACGGTGACGAGGGCCTGGTCTACGCCGCCCTCCCCGCCGTCGGCTCCCGTCTGCCGGACGACCTGGCCGCCGATTCCGGTCTCCCCCTCGCCACGGTCCGCGCCGCCCTTCCCGCCCTGGAACTCGCGGGCCTCGTCGGCTCCGACCGCTCCGGCTGGTTCCGTCTCACCCACTCCGGAAGGCCACCCCGATGAACCGCACACCCGATCCCCGGCCGGCGATGTTCCGATTCGAACCCACGATGTGCACGCGATTGCGTTGTGCCGCGGTGAACAACGCACCCGGCACCCGCGTTCCGGTCACCCGCCGACGCTTCGACAGCGACGACGGCGATGGCGGGCACCCCCCGATGGACAAGGCCGGCGAGGGACGAGGGGGTGTCGGCGCGGAGAGTTGCGGGGGCGGTCCGGGCGGGGGACGGTGGTCGGATGGAGTCGTTGCCCGCGGAGTGGGAGTCGTTGCTCGAGGAGTACGGGCGGCAGTTGCGGCTGGGGCGCAATCGGTCCGCGCACACGGTCCGGGCCTATCTGGGCGATGCGCGGTCGTTGTTGCTGCATCTGCGGTCGCAGCACGCGGAATTCGAGATCGCGCAGCTCGATCTCGCGGGGTTGCGGTCGTGGCTGGCCGTGTTGTCGAAGGCGGGCGCGGCGCGGGCCACGATGGCGCGGCGGGCGTCGGCGGCGCGGACGTTCACCGCGTGGTTGCATCACACCGGGCGGCTGGCGATGGATCCCGGGCCGCGGCTGGCGGCGGCGCGGCCGCACCGCGCGCTACCGGCGGTGCTCGGCCGGGAGCAGGCGCGGGAGGCCATGGCGGCCGCGGAATCCGGTGCGGCGCAGCAGGATCCGATGGCGTTGCGGGACCGGCTGATCGTGGAGATGTTGTACGCGACGGGCATCCGGGTCAGCGAGCTGTGCGGACTGGACCTCGAGGACATCGATCGGGAGCGGCGGCTGGTGCGGGTGCTGGGCAAGGGCGGCAAGCAACGGACCGTGCCGTTCGGGATACCGGCCGAGGACGCGCTGGACGCCTGGCTGGTGCACGGCCGGCCGGCGCTGGCGACGGCGGCCTCCGGGGCGGCACTGCTGCTGGGCCGCCGCGGTGGCCGGCTCGATCAGCGGCAGGCCCGGACCGTCGTGCACGAGGTGGTGACGGCGATCCCGGGGGCGCCGGACATGGGGCCGCACGGCCTGCGGCACACCGCCGCGACCCACCTGCTGGAGGGCGGAGCGGACCTGCGGATCGTGCAGGAGGTACTCGGGCACGCCAGCATGGCCACCACGCAGCTCTACACCCATGTGTCGATCGAGCGGCTCAAGAAGGTGCACGATCAGGCGCATCCGCGCGCCTGAGCCGCTCAGAGGATGCCGATCGCGGGGTCGCGCAGGTTCGGGGGCAGCAGGGTCAGCAGGCGGTGGTTGACGAGGGTCAGCTGCCACAGCTCCCCGGCGGCGATCACGCGGCCGCCCTCCCGCAGCAGGTCGGCCGCCGCGGGAGTGGATCGCAGCGCGTCCTCCAGGCTGTGGAACAGCACCACCGGAAAGTCCGGCGAGCGGCGCACCAGGTCGACGTGGTACTCCGAGGCCTCGTCGAGTTGTTTGCGCAGCGCCTTGGAGTTACGCGTGCGAATGGCGTCCTCGGCACGGTCGCGGAGGTCGGTGAGCCGGTGCCGGTCCCGTTCGGTGCCGATCTGGTGGACCCGCATCTCGACGTAGCCGAGCCGCTCGTCGAGATCACGAACCAGTTCCGGCACCGCCAGGGCGTCGGCGACGTCGTCCAGTTCGGCGTGCGCGTCCCGCAGCCGGTCCTCGGCGGCCACCGCCGCGTCGGGGCTGGTGTCGGCGGCGGCGACCTGTTCGCGGGCCACGATCAGCGTGCCCTGCCGGTCGAAGGTGTGCAGCAGTTGCTGCGCCTGTGGCGCCAGATGCGCCGAGCCGCGCAACAGCAGCAGGCGCTGCTCGATCTCGTGCAATTGTTCGCGCAGATCCGGCGGGGTCGGCGGCTCGATACCGTCGAGGTTGATCGCCGCATCCGTCTGGATGTCCACCGCGGGTACGTCGGCGACCACCGCGACCATGCCGGAGGAATCCACCTCGAAGGTGACCTCGACGTCACTACCCATCGGCAGATCGACGGTGATGTCGGCCGATCGCACCTCCAGCATGCCGACCAGCCGGTTGCGCTCGCCCCGGCTGCGCTCGCCCTCGGCGACCGGAATGCGCAGCACCGCATCCAGTTCGGTGCGGCGCAGGGCCCCGGAGGTCTTGAAGGTGCGATGCGCGGTGGTCGGCAGCGTCACGCCCTTGCGGACGACCACCGAGAAGCCGCCGTCGGCATGTTGCACACCGAGCGAATCGGCCAGCCGGATGCCCTCGAACTCCGGACCGGACCGGTGGGTGATGGTGAACGTGCCCGGCTCCAGCCGGCATTCGGTGCCCACCCCGTCGAACAGCGCCACCTGGAACCGGGAGGTCTGCCGCGGGTCGATGTCGACCTCGCAGGTGAAGGCGCCGTTGACGTTCAGCGCGATGCGCGCCGACCGGAACGGCGGCCGGGCATCCGGATTGCTGAGTTCCACCGCGTAATTCGTCCAGGAGCCGATCGGATTGCCGTGCACGCGCCCGGCCACCACCGGATCGGTCACGGTCACCGTCGGCTCGTGGGTCATCTCGAGCGCGAAACCGCCGGGCCAGAGGGCGGGTGCGGCGCGGCGCGGCCGCCGCACGGTGCTGGCGAACAGCGCCGCGCCGTGGGCGACGACGGTGGTCGGATCGGCGCTGAAATCCAGTGGCGCACCGAGACCGAGTTCCGGATCGGCGAGTCGTTCCCGCAAGCCGGGGGACAGGGTCGTTCCGCCCACCAGCAGCACCCGATCGAGATGCCGGGTCTGGAGATCGGCCTCGTTGAGCGCCGACCGGGCCAGTTCGATCGCACGCACGTAGAACGGCTCGGCCACGGTGTCGAGGGCCTCGCGCGGCATGGTCACCTCGAAGGTCTCCTCCTGCCCGTCCACCACCAACTCGATGATCAGCTCCGCCGAATCGCTCTGGGAGAGATCGATCTTCGCCTGCTCGGCGGCCGCCTTCAGGCGCCCGAAGTTGCCGCGCCAGCGCGGTTCGGACCGGGTGAAGTCGGCCAGCCCCAGCTCCCGGGCAACGGCCGGAGCCAGGACCCGGTCGACGAGCGCCCAGTCGATCAGCTTGCCGCCCAGCGTGCGATCCCCGGCATGATGCAGGACCTGGAGTTCGTCGTCGTCGCGGTACAGCACGGCGGCATCGAAGGTGCCGCCGCCGAAGTCGAAGACCAGCCAGCGGCCGCGTCCGGCATTTTCCCGCAGTCCGAACGCGAACGCCGCCGCGACCGGCTCCTGAACCAACGGGCAGTCGCCACCGAGCCCGGCCAGTTCCGCCGCACGCAGCGTGGCGTTGCGCTGGTTCAGCGCGAAGGCCGCCGGCACCGTGATCACCGCCGCGTCCGGTGGCTCACCGAGCGCACTGGCGACATTGTGCCGCAACGACTTCAGCACCTCGGCCGAGAGTTGCTCCGGGGTGAGCCGGACACCGGCGCGGGCGAACCGGACGGCCGTGCCGTCATAGCCCATCAGCTGCTTGAACTCGGTCGCGGTGTTGTCGGGGTCGGTCTCGGCGCGCTTGCGGGCGCGCTGGCCGACATAGACGGTATCGGGCCGGGGCAGCCAGATCGCCGACGGTGTGGTGTCGGCGTTGTCGTTGTTCTTGATCACCGTCACCCGGCCACCGGCGGCGACAGCGACCGCGCTGTTGGTGGTGCCGAGATCTATTCCGACGTCGATGGTCTCGCTCACGAATGCCGGCCTCCCTCCGGGTCGGTCCCGTCGGCCCGGTCGCCCGGCGGGTATCCGACGATCACCTGTCCTCGCTGAATGTGCTTGTCGCGGAAATACACCGTGGGCCGTACGGTCGAGATCACCGTCTCCGCCGCGACTTCCCGATCTTCCTGGTAGTCGAGCACGTCCAGGTCGCGGCCGGGGTGGAAACGTTCACCGTCGTAATCCTGGATCTCCAGCGCGGCCTCCGCCAGAGCCGTTCGGCACCGGGCCAGATACCGCCCGGCCTGACGCACCGCATTCGACTGATCCGCCGACCGCAGCTTCCGTTCGGCCCGCCACAGATTCGTGGCGGCCTCGGCCAGCGCCTTCTCGTCCACCCCGGTCCCTGCACCCACCGCCACGTCCGCCTCGACCGCGCCGGTGTCGTCCGGCACCTCGGCGACGGACGGCTCCGCACCGGCCGCGGTCATGCCGGGGGTCGTATCCACAGGAGGCACATCGGCCACGGCCGTGTGGGGTGTCGCGCCTTCGGCCGCGTCGATGCGGTCGGACACGTCGTCCGGCGGTCCCGCGCTCCGGGCCGTCTCGGCGTCGGGATCCGTCGTCCCGTGGTCGACCGGATCTGCTTCGGCCGGGCCGGGGCCGTCGCGGGAGACGACGTCGGCCGGGTCGGCGATGCTACGCGCAGCGGCCCCGGCCGGACCTGCGGCATCGGGCACATCGCCGGGAGACGCCTCGACATCGGAGGTCTCCGGCTCGAGATCCGCGGTGCCGCACGTCGTATCGGTGCGGGCCGCGTCGGCCACACCCGAGTTCGCGCCTGCGGTCGTGGACGCTCCGGACGGCGATATGCCGTGGGCAGCGACCTCTTCCGGTGTCGCCTCGGGCTCGGACCGATCCGAGTCCGAGGCAGTCGATGCGGTGGTGTCGCGAGGCGGCACATCGAGCGACTCCGTCTCACCGGCGGTGCCCGTGCCCGGCTGATCGGCCGTGTGCGGTCGTGCCGGGCCCGGGCGCGGCACGGACGGCGGTCGGGTCTGTCCGGTGGACGGTGACGCGGGGGTGATCGGCTGGATGAGTGCGACGGCCCGCCTCGGCGCGGCCGGCGGTACGGACACCGTCGGCGGCGAGGTCGCGCTGCGCAGCGCCGTGACGACGCGGATCAGCCAGTTCATGAGGCCCGGCCCGGGGCTGCGGCCGCGTATCCGGTCGCCTGATCGGGCACGGCGACTCTGGTCACCGAGCGGCCGGCGGGCGGGGTCGGCAGTGACCGGTGGTCGGATTGTGGTGCGGCGCAGCGGGCGAACAGCAGGATGGAGAATCCGAGGATCACGGTGAGACCGACGATCACCATGGCGGGTCGCACGGGGCTCAGGTCCGTCACGCGTGGCCACCGCCGCGCCACCACCACCGGCCCGCGCTGCCGGCCGACCGGTGGCAGGGTGGAGGGCCGCCGGGACGGCTCGGTGGCCAGCGGCATCGGGTGGGCGGGCATCGCGAGCCGGTCCAGGGTCCGGCCGATCTCTGTCAGTTCGATGTCGATACCAGCCAATTGCGCTCGCAGTGTCTCCGCGCCTCCGGGATCGGCCGCGAGTTCCAGCGCGGCCCGCAACCACCGCGCGGCCTGGCCGAGATTATCGCGTCGTTGCGGCAAGCCCGAAACCTGTTGCGCGCCGGGCGAACGCGCGACGATCCGCTGCGCGCATTTGCCGAGCAACGCCGCGGCCCGATCGCGCACCACCCCCGTGCGGGGATGCCGGGCGGCCGGGAGCAGCGCCTCCAGCTGCCGGACGGCGGGGCCGATCAGGGTGTCCACTCGCTGTGCGGCGGTGCGGAAGTCGCCCAGTTCGAACAGTTCGTAGGCCGCGTCCAGCGCCGCGCTGGCCTCGTCGCGCACGGGGACGGCCAGCTCACCCAGCAAGCGTTCCCGCACTCCCGGGGGCATCGGCCAGTCGTGCACCACGTCGTACAGGTCCTGCTGTAGACCGGGATGGGAAACAATCAGCGCCAGCAGCGGTTTCACGAGCACGAGCGGCAGCTCGTCGAGCAGTACGCCGAGAACCGACTCGTCGAGCCGCGGATCGTCGAGGGTCAGCACCCGGTGCCGGATATGACCGGCGAAGCCGTCGCCACGCAGGGCCGCATCCCAGGACCGGGCCGCCTCGCGCCAGTGCACGGCCGTGCTCGTGCCCGGCGTCTCGCACTCGCCGAGCGCGAAGCGGTGAGCGGACACCGCCGCATCGTGGGCCGCGTGCACCTCCGGATCGCAACCGCACGCGCCCGGTGGCGTCCCCCACAGCCACAGCGCCTCATCGGCGATCCGCCGCCGGGGATCGCCCAGCAACAGGTCGAATGCGGCGCGGGCCCGGTCCGCGTCGAGGGGATGTCCGAGGTCGGTGTCGGCTCCGGCGGCCAGCGCGGCGAGTACCACGCGCCGGCGGTCGCGCAGGCTCCGCCGATCGGCGTCGGTTGCCATGTTGACGAGCCGGAAGGCGTTGTCCCGATACGGATCCGGACCCGTGAGCTCGCGCAACCGCGCCGCGGTCACATCGACCACCCAGCCCACCCCCGTCCCGCATGCCTTCGTCCAGGCTGCCGCGGTGACCGCACGTGCAGCCTCCGTACCGGCAGGTTGAACGTCACTATACGAGCGTGAGCCGGAAAAAGCTCGATCGATTCATCCGGATTCCGCACGTTCGCACCGCTCGGCACCCGCGCCGGCCGCCCCCGCCCCGCGCGCGAATATCGTTGTGCCACGGCCTCGGCCGTCGTGACGTCGCGCGACCGCCGGGCAACCGCGGCCGCTGTGCTCACCCCCGGTACGATCGGCGACATCGGGGCTGTGTCCGGAATGCGCTGCCCCCGGGTCCGCGCGCGAGCGCGCCGAAACGGCCGCGGCACCGGGTGATTCGAGACTCGCGGTGACAGGTGGGTTCGAAATCCGGTGTCCAGGTACACCGCCCGCCGTCACGGCCGGACAGCCGCCAGGTATCGCCCCGCCATCCAGTGCTGGAGCAGCCGCGACACCGGGCCGCCCAGACGGGTGTACCAGGCGCCCGGCCGGGAGAAGGCCGCCACCACGCCGTGCACGGAATCGTCGGCGGGATCGTGTTCGACCGCGAACAGCTCCTCCCCGATCTCGGGATGGCCGGGCAGGGTGCCGTAGGCGAAGCCGCGCCGGTCCGGCTCGTCGAGTACGTACACCACCCGGCAGGGGGCGGTGAGGGCGAACGGGCCGATCCCGAGCCGCACGGTCAGCAGGGTGCCGGGTGCGGCGACGGGGGTGTCGGCCGACCCGAAAATGCCCGCGCCGCGCTGCATTCGATAGGTCAGGATCTCGGTGGCCACCCGCTCGAACAGCTCCCGGCCCGCGCCGAGGCGGCGGCGCACCTCGAATCGGTGATAGCCGGGCGGGAAGTCACCCCGGGTGGCGCCGACCTCGGCATAGGTGAACGGGGGCTCTCCCGGTGACCGTGACATGTCCCCATCCTGGTGGGGTGGCGGCGTCCGCGGCACCGGATCTGCGTCACAGATTTACTCCGAGCTATCGGCGATATTCCGTGCTACGGCCTTTTAGGTAAACCTAATTATGAAGGAGCGCCCTATGCCCCGACCCCGCGTACCGCACAACTTCATCGTGCAGCGCACGCAACGATTGACCGACCACCTGATCCGGGTCCACCTCGGCGGCCCCGGCTTCGACACGTTCCAGCCGAACGCCTTCACCGACTCCTACGTCAAACTCCAGTTTCCCGGACCCGACGGCGACACCGTGCGCACCTACACCGTGCGCTCGATCGACCCGGCGGCCCGGGAGATCGCCATCGACTTCGTGTACCACGGCGACGAGGGTGTCGCGGGCCCCTGGGCGGCCGCCGCGCAGCCCGGCGACCCGCTGACGCTGAACGGCCCCGGCGGCGCCTACGCACCGCGCCCGGACGCCGACTGGCATCTGCTCGCCGGTGACGACTCGGCGCTGCCCGCCATCGCCGTAGCCTGCGCCGCCCTGCCCGCCGACGCGACCGGCCGGGTGTTCGTCGAGGTGGGTTCACCCGCCGACGAGCTCGAATTCGACCATCCCGCCGGCGTCACCGTCACCTGGCTGCACCGCGGCGACGCGGCGCCGGGTGAGCAACTCGTCGCCGCCGTGACGGCCGAGCCGTGGCGCGAGGGCCGGGTGCAGGTCTTCATCCACGGCGAGGCCCAGGCCGTGATGCACGGCCTGCGGCCCTACATCCGCAAGGAGCGCGGCGTGCCCGCCGACTCGGCCTCCATCTCCGGTTACTGGCGCCTCGGCCGCACCGAGGAGGGCTTCCGCTCCTGGAAGCGCGAACTCGCCGAGACCGAGGGCGAACCGGTCGGCGGCCGCGGCCGCCGGTAGTGACCCGCGGCCCGACCCCGAGGACCGAACGGTACCCGGCGCCGGGCCCTCACCGATCGCCCGACGGCACGGGATACCGGCCCGGTATCGATGCGGCCACCGTTGCGGACAACGCCCGGATCGAGTGACGCCCGGTGTGCTGAGCTGGGACGCGGGTGAATCCGCAGTCCGGTCCGACGGGGTGATTGCCCCGGCGGTATCGGGCCCGGCCGAGGCGAGAGCGGGTGAGCAGTGTGGCGGCGGAACCGAGCTGGAGCAGACCGGCGGCGATGGCCATTCCGGCGGAGGGTTATTTCGAACTACAGCGGGGTCGGTACGGCCCGACCTATCCCCGGACCCCGGCCTGTTACGGGTTCTCGATCATCGCCAAGGTGATCCCGGGCCGGGAGGCGGCGATCCGCGCCTACGGCACACGGATCGAGGAGGCGGTGGCGGCCGATCCGGAGGTGCTCGCCCCGCTGCGGCTGCACTATCTGCGCTGGGTGTTGTTCGACATCGGCCCGGACCTGTACTTCCAGTACCAGGGCATCTTCGACACCGATTTCGACAAGTACACCGAGGACGCCGTCGGGTTGTTCGCCGCGACCGGGATCGAGACCGTCTTCACCAATCTCGAGGGCTTCCCGGCGGATTGGCGGGAGAACCCGGAGTCCTTCGTGAAATTCGTTCGCGAGCACCACTTTCCGAGCTTCCTGGAGTACGGTGAATATCCGTTCGTCACCGCCGACGAGATCAAGAAGGCGCTGCGGCTGAAGGCGGCGTTCGCCGACATGCTCGACCAGATGCAGTGACCGGCCCGGCGCTCGACCTCGACGACATCCAGCACATCCTGCTGACCCGCACCCCGGCGATGACCGGGCGGTACGAATTCCTGTCCTTCGACGACCCCGCCGGCGGCCGGGCCTGGTTGACCGCACTGCTGGATCGCGTGCAGTCGGCGGCGGATGCACGCGCCTGCATGGACACCGACCGTCGGTGGATCACGCTGGCCTTCACCTGGCACGGACTGCGGGCACTGGGCCTGCCGGAACGATCGCTGGCGACCTTTCCGGACGAGTTCCGCGAAGGTATGGCCGGGCGCGCCGAGATCCTCGGCGACACGGGTGCGAACCATCCGGACAACTGGGTGGGCGGGCTGGCCGGTGACGACCTGCACGCGATCGCGATCCTGTTCGCCCGCACCGAGGCCGAGCACCGGCGCTGCACGGCCGTCCACGACGAGCTGGTGGCTCGCTGCCCGGGTGTGCGGGTGCTGTCGTTCCTCGATCTGAACGCGACACCGCCCTTCGATCACGCCCACGACCATTTCGGGTACCGGGACCGCTTGTCCCAGCCCGTGATCGCCGGGTCGGGGGACGAACCCACCCCCGGCTCCGGCGCGGCACTGCAACCCGGGGAATTCATCCTCGGCTATCCGGACGAGGAAGGGCCGCCGCACGGGCTGCCCCAGCCGGAGGTGCTGTCGCGCAACGGCAGCTACGTGGCCTACCGCCGGCTGCGCGAGCACGTCGGCGCGTTCCGGGCCTACCTGCGCGAGCACGCCGACACTCCGGCCGGACAGGAACTGCTCGCCGCGAAGCTGATGGGCCGCTGGCGCAGTGGCGCTCCCCTGGTCCTGGCCCCGGATCACGACGACCCGGCGCTGGGCGCGGATCCGATGCGGAACAACGACTTCGGCTACCGGGAGCAGGACCCGCACGGTTACGCGGTACCGCTGGGCTCGCACGCCCGACGGCTCAACCCGCGCGATACCGCGGTGAACATGAACCGCCGCAGGATGATCCGCCGCGGCGCGACCTACGGCCCGGCACTGCCCGAGGACGCCCCGGACGACGGCGCGGACCGGGGCATCGCCGCCTTCATCATCTGCGCCAGCCTGGTTCGCCAGTTCGAGTTCGCGCAGAACGTCTGGATCAACGACAAGACCTTCCACGAGCTGGGCAACGAACACGACCCCATCTGCGGCGCCCAGGACGGCACCCTCGACTTCACCGTCCCACGCCGGCCCATCCGAAAAGTGCTGCGGGGACTGCCCGCCTTCACCACGCTCACCGGTGGCGGGTATTTCTTCCTCCCCGGCATCACCGCACTGCGATATCTGGCCACGCTCGACAGCGGAGAGGCGAACCGATGAGCGCGCTGCCCGCGGCCCGCACCTACAACCAGGACCACATCCCGCGCCGCGCCGACGGGCGACGGCGGATCAGCATCTACTGGGCCTGGAGTTATCCGTGGGAGGCGCAACGCGATCCGGCCGAAATGTACAACCGCTTCTCCACGATGACGGAGGTGCGCAACGTCGCGTGGCCGGGCTACGAAACCCCCGAATACGATGCGGCCCACTTCCTCCAGGGCATCGCCGGCACGCTCGAACTCTTCCACCGCTCGACGCGGGCCTTCCAGCAGCTGGCCGGTGCGGCGACCGGCCACCCGGTCGCGGTGTTCCAGCGCATCGACCAAGCCGGCTACGTGCTGCCGATCGATGAGCGAATCCTCGCCGACACCGACACCCTGCTGGTCTTCGGGCTCGACCACCTCCTCTGCGGACAGCACGCCGCACCCGAGGAGAGCGCCGCCCTCCGGGACTGGCTGGAACGCGACGGCACGTGCCTGCTGCTGGCCCCGCATCACGACGTCGGCGCCACCGACGACTACGCCCAGCGACAGCGGGAACACGAGCACCACGGCGACCCGCTGGTGCCACGGCAGCAGCGCTTCGGCGGGTACACCCGCTCGCTGATGGAGGCGCTCGGCGTACCGATACGCAACCGCTGGGGCCTGCGTCCCGCGGTGATCGAGGGCACCACCGAGATCGCCCCGCTGACCGGCTACCGCGACCTGGACGGGCCACACCTGCTGGACCACGTGACCACGCTCAACTTCCACCCTCATCTGCCGCACTACGAGCTCACCGTCCCGGAGAGCGACGCGGTGCGTGTCCTGGCCCGCCAGCGTGTCGACGCGCGTCGGCCGCACCCCTTCCTCGAGGCCGGTGACACCGAACTCAACGCGCTGATCTGGATGCCACCCACCGGCCCCCGCGCCGGCGACATCGTCCTGCTCGACTCCACGAACTTCACCACCCTCTTCGGCGGCACGGACAGCCTGGAGCACCTCTGGCACAACCTCGCCACCATGGCCTAGCCCCTATGTCATGAGGAGACAGAACCTAGCTAGTCGATCGCTTCCAACTGCTCCCAGAGTGCACGTACCGGTCCGGAAACCGGCGCGTCGATCCGCATACCCTGCATGATCTCTTGAGGACGTTTGTTGCGGCGTAGGAACACCTTGTTGCCACTCGCGGACTTCGATTCGATCGACAACACACCGCTGGAGAGCAACGCGGCACGTACCGGCCGCCATCGCGCATCGGAAACAATCCAGGTCATGCCCGCGTCCGTTTCGGCGATAGCATTAGCTTTCAGATACAGCATGCACAGTTTGTCGATGATCCCGGATACGTCGGGATGCACGGTACGAGTAGCTTCTTCGCGCTCGGCCGCCGGCAGATCACACGCGTCGAGGATCGTGGCGAGCTCCAGCGGCGAGAAAATCCATCGCTCGCCGTACTCGGTTTTCAACCCCAGCCCGTGGAAATCATCCACTCGCAGTGCATCGATATCGAGTAGCGTCGTCGCCGGATCCACGAGCACGCGATCCATGTGGACGCTTTCCGCGCGGCAGCCGAAAAATTTTGCCCCGGACAGATCGGTACCGTTGAAATCACACCGCGAGAATGTACTGTCGGATATTTTGAGCTGGCCCATTTCGACATCACCGAAAATAAAGTTGGTAAGGTTCAATCCACTCGCCGAAATTCCGTTCAGATACCCGGCGGCAAGCGCACCGGAATTGCGTTTGACCTGTTCGGTGTCACCATTCGCTCGGCGGGTCGAATCGCTGAGGACGGTCAGCAGGGGCTGCGCCTCGCGGTCGCGTAGCCGTCGGCCCGCCATCGCGGCGGCCTCTTCTGGGAGTCGGCCTCGTCTCAGCAGCCTTGTCAACGACCGTACATCGGATTGCATCCAGGTGCGCGCTACCGGCTCGGCCAAGAAATACGAATAGTAGATATCGTGCTCGAAGGCCACGCCACCGGGCAGAACACCACGCGACAGAATCGCGCCGTAGGGTAACCGTTCCACCACCTCGCGCAATGTGTCGCCCTGGATACCTATCGCGCTACCCAATATCTCGGCGATCTCGCGGATCGAGGAATTGGACAGTTCTCGGGTCTCCTGCTTCCACATCTCTTCGGCCACCTCCGAAAGCAGGTATCGATACTGTTCCGAATCCAGCATCGACGACCCTGTTGCAGGGGACAATAACTTCTGCTCCACCTCACGGTTGACGTACGCGGTAACCAATCGATCCAACAGTCCGGTGCCCACTGGCAGATCAACGAGGCGATCTGATGCGACACCGCCGTCAGAGGTTTCTTTCTCAGGGATCATGATATCGACGGCACGCGAGACGAAGAACGGTTTGTAGCCCACGCCCTGCACATCCGCAACGCTCAGCGCGTTCTCGATCTTCTCCACGACTGCGTCCAATGCATGACCTGCACGTTTATCGCTCTTGGCCACACGACACAAGTAATCGTGCCGCTGGCTGCGACTCCAATCCAGCAGCCTTATCGCGCTCAGCATCCAGCTGTCGGAACCGAAGCCCAGAGTGGTGGAAGTGCGCGCGAGGAACTCCTGCTCATAGTAGGCACTGCGCGCGGCAGCGACGATACAACCATATCCACCCAGATCCGAGATGAAGCTCGCGAGACTGCTGAAGGCCTCGTCGTAACTGCCGACACTCCCGATCAGCTCGTCGAATCCGTCGACCACCAAGACCACAGTGCCTGCGCGTACCAAAGGCGCCGTCGCATGATAAGGAAATTTCGCTCGAACATCGTCCAGGACTGCGGCTATGGCCTGATCGAGTTGGGCGAGCCGACTGCCTTGAGCATCCACGTAGATCCAGAGCGCCGTTGTCGCACCTTTCAGATACTCAGCGGCCTTCAAACGAGTCACGTGCCGTAGCAGACTGGTCTTACCCACACCGGCATCGGCCGTGACAAAAATGACATTGGTCCGCCCGTCTCCGGGAACAGCCAGCTCGGCGATGACATCTCCACCGTCTTTCGCCAGATTGTCCACACTCAGATCATCAATACGACGAGCATCGAGAGACACATAGCTCGGAATCGGCTTCAGGATATTGAGCATATTCTTTGCCACGGCACGAAGATCGGCCATCTGCGAACCCGCCAGGAAACCTGCGTAGGACATTTTCGCGTTGTTGAACTCGACACCGAGCGGCCACGGGTCACTCGACTCCTCGAAAGTGAACAGCGCGTGCCGTCGCTTGTCGTCCTGCATCCAGCTGACACGGAACTTTCCGATACCCGCCGACTCGGCTCGTATCTCGGTGCCAGGATCCGCGAAACATGCCAGATCTGACCGCAGCATATCCAAAGCCGAATCGGCAGAATTCATCTCCACATCCCGTCCTCGAGCACCGTAACATTCTCTGGCGAAAAATGATGATCGTTCGGACTCGTTGTTCTCTTTCGCAGCCAGCGTACCGGACAGTGGAACTTGTGTCCGATGGCAACCACAACCGGCACATAGTCGTCATCGTTGGCAATTATCCCGACACAGTCGAAGAAATCCGATTCCGCGAAATGATAGGCATCGAGCGCCAACATTTGGTCGACCATCTTCTGGCCGCCGTTCTTGTAGGTTCCGTGGAACTGTGCACCGGGATGCGCTGCCAATGAACGAACGATCGTCGGCCTGATACGAACCCGACTCTCCAGAGTTTGCAGCCTCCGAACCCTCCTGATCGTTCTCACGTATTGCTCGGTCGGTCCGCCGCGTCGATCTACGAAACCGCCGTACAGGCGGCATTCTACGTCACATATATCACCGTGATCGGCCGGCTCGACGACAACGCCTCGTATGAGGTCACCGACAAGGTCCAGCAGGTCATCGTAGTCGCGATCGGTCCGCACGTTGGGTCCCACATTGAACAGGTCGACCAGAACAACTACGGCCTGCATGATCCCCCTGTAGTCCTCGTCACCTTCGTCGTTGCGTTCAAAGTATCGAACGATCGCAAAACCCGGCGCAGTTTCAGGGCGGTTCCGGATACTGCGGCGACCCAGATCCGGCCCCGCCGGGCTCCGCCGCGCCGCGGGGGCCGACACCGGCCACAGGCGCAGTGGCAGGGCGTGTACCAGGGCGAGCGGATCGAGGTATTCGTGGCCGCGCAGGGCACCCCAGTGCAGGCACACCTCGCAACCGTGGTGGCCGGGGACCAGCACGCCGAGCCGGTCGCCGCGAAATACGGTGCGCCCCACGGTGACCGATGCGGTGACCGGTTCGTAGGTGGTGCGCAGGCCCGACTCCCGGTGCGCCACCGAGACCACCGGCTTGGCGCCCACCGGGCCGGCGAAGACCACGACCCCGTCGGCGGCGGCCAGCACCGGTTGCCCGGCCGCACCGCCGAGGTCGACGCCGCGATGGCCGGGCAGCCAATCGTGGGCCGGTTTGTCGAACCGCCGCAACACCGGCGGCCGCGGCCGCAACGGCCAGCCGAATCCGGCCGCCGTCGCGCGAGCTCCGGGGGTGGGCAGCAACACCGTCACCATCAGTATCGGCAGCAACAGCCACCCCAGCAGGATCGTCGTCGTTCGGCGCATGCTGCCACCGTGCCGGACCGGTCCGGGTCGGGAAAGACGGACTTCGGCGAGTGTGGACAACTTTCCGGATGTGAACACCGTGTGTTCCGAACGCAACGATCGGGACACCGGTCGGTCGGTTATCCGCGGGGGACGGCACAGTGGGAGGATCGAGGTGGCGCGGAGAGGATGCGGTGATGGGCCCTGAGGCCGACAGCGACGAATCCGAGGTGGACTACCGGTTCACACTCGCCAACGAACGCACCTTCCTCGCCTGGATCCGCACCGCGCTCGGGCTGCTCGCCGGCGGTGTCGCCGTCCACCAACTGGTGCAGCCGTTCCGGCATCACGGGGTGCGGGCGGCGATCGCGGTCAGTTGCATCGTCCTGTCGGTCGTCATCGCGCTCGGCGCCTACGGGCGCTGGCGGCACGTCGACCGGGCGATGCGCCGGGGTGAACGGCTGCCGCGCACGATGATGGTCCCGATCCTCGCGGTGGGTATCGCCGTCGTCGCGGCACTGGCCGGGATCGGGGTCCTGCTGTCGTGACCGCGGGCAGCACCACGGCCGCCGATGCCGCCGACCCCGGATTGCAGGCGGAGCGAACGGTGCTGGCGTGGCGGCGGACCGCCGTGGCGGCGATGGCCAACGCGCTGCTGCTCCTGCACACCGCCCTCGACAGCGGCTGGCGTCCGGCGACCCTGGTGCCCCTGGCGGCGGTGCTGGCGCTGCTGGTGGCCGCGGCGGTCTGTGTGTGGCGCGGGCGGATGCTGAGCCTGTACCGGGACGGCGGGCCGCCGGACGTGCGGGCGACTGTGGCGCTCACCGCCGCCGTCGCCGTCGCCGCGGTGGGCGCCGTCAGCGCCGCGCTGGTCCTCTACTCCTGGGCCGAATAGCCCGGACACACCGGGCTTTTCGACCTCACCAGCTATTCCGGCAACCGCAGGTCGGTCTTCTCCAGCTCCTCGATGTTCACGTCCTTGAACGTGATCACCCGGACGTGCTTCACGAAACGGGCCGGGCGATACATGTCCCACACCCACGCATCCGACATGCGCACCTCGAAATACACCTCGCCATCGGCGTTCTGAGGGCGCAGCTCGACGGAATTGGCGAGGTAGAAGCGGCGCTCGGTTTCCACCACGTACGAGAACTGACCGACGATGTCCTTGTATTCGCGATACAGCGAAAGTTCCATCTCGGTTTCGTACTTCTCGAGGTCCTCGGCGCTCATCGGGTGGGACATCCTCCTTCTCGCCGCAATGCGTGTGCTGACATCATCGCGCATGCGCGGTATCGGTAGCCAGTCGCCTCGATTCGGGCATGTCCGGCACGTTGCGCCACGAGCGCCGATGCTCGTCGCTGGGACCCAGCCGCCGGAGTGCGGCAAGGTGTTCCGGGGTGTTGTACCCCTTGTGGGCGGCGAACCCGTAACCGGGCAGTCGCCGATCCAGATCGACCAGCATCCGGTCGCGGGTGACCTTCGCGAGAATGCTGGCCGCGGCGATACAGGCCGCCGAGGCGTCGCCGCCGATCACCGGCAGCGAGGGCACCGGGATGCCCGGCACCCGGAAACCGTCGGTGAGAACATAGCCGGGCACCTGGTCCAGCCCGGCGACGGCCCGCCGCATGCCCTCGATGTTCGCGACGTGGATGCCGATGGCGTCGATCTCCCACGCCGGGATCACCACCACGCTCCAGGCCAGCGCCCGGCGCTTGATGATCGGGAACAGTTCCTCGCGGGTGGCCTCGGTGAGCTTCTTCGAATCGTCGAGACCCGCGAGGGAATCGTAGGCCTTCGGCGCGAGCAGGCAGGCCGCCACCACCAAAGGCCCGGCGCAGCAACCACGTCCGGCCTCGTCGACCCCGGCGACGGGCCCGAGGCCGCTGCGGATCAGGGCGGCCTCCAGGGTGCGCAGACCGCTCGCGCGCCGCATGACCACCCGTGGCGGCCAGTCACCGCCGCGAATCACGGTGTCGCTCTTGCCGGCTGCGCCTCTGCCACCACGCGCTGCGGGCCGGCTCCGCCCCACTGCACCCATCGTTCGATTATCGCGCGACCGCCCGCGGTCAGTTCGACTGGGGATTCTGTGACCGCACCGGGCCGATCCGTCCCGGCGGCCAGATCTTGAACACGGCCTTGCCCCGAATGTCCTTGACCGGCACGGTTCCGGAGAATTCGTCATCGATGTGGGCGCGCGAATCGGCGGACTCGTTGCGGTTGTCGCCCATCACCCAGATGTTGCCGTCGGGCACCTTGATCGGGCCGAATTCGCGGCCCGCCGGATTGATGAGCACACCGTTCGCGGCGGCCGACTTGACGCCGTAGGCCAGGCCCGGCTGATACGGGTACAGGTAGCGGGCGTAGGGCTCGTCGAGCGGTTTGCCGTCGACGAGGACGCGACCCTGCGCATCGCAACACTGCACGGTCTGACCGCCGACCGCGATCACCCGCTTGACCAGGTCGTTCTCATCCGGCGGCACCAGGCCGAAGAAGGAGAAGAAGTTCTGGATCCCGCGCACCGCCACATTGCTGGATCGATTCGAGCGGTATGCCTTGTTCCAGGAATTGCTGGGGCCGACGAACACGACCACGTCGCCGGGCTTCGGATCGCCGAAGTCGTAGCTGAGCTTCTCGACGTAGATCCGGTCGCCGGTGCATCCGGAACAGCCGTGCAGGGTCGGCTCCATCGATTGCGACGGAATCACATACGGGCGTCCGATGAAGGTCACCACCAATGCCGCGATCACGGCGGCGATGACGATCAGGATCGGCAACTCCTGCCAGAACGGGCGCTGTTTCTTGGCCTTCTTGCCCCGCGCCCGCCGCGGCCCGGCATTTCCCGCACGTTCGCCATCCGCTCCGGACACCGTCACCGACCCGCTTTCGTCTGCCACGCCGAACAGGTTATCCCGCTTACCTGAGCGCCGCCGCCCCGGCTCACAGGGGCATCGAACAAAAACCCCCGGTCCGAGGGACCGGGGGCCGAGGCGGCCAAAGCCACCGCGCCGACTTCGGGGTCAGCGCTTTTCCTTGATCTTGGCGGCCTTGCCGCGCAGATCGCGCAGGTAGTACAGCTTGGCGCGGCGGACATCGCCACGGGTCACCACATCGAGGTGGTCGATGTTCGGGCTGTGCACCGGGAAGGTGCGCTCGACACCGACACCGAAGGACACCTTGCGGACCGTGAAGGTCTCGCGGATGCCGCCACCCTGACGCCGGATGACGACGCCCTTGAAGACCTGGACGCGCTCCTTGTTACCTTCGATGACCTTCACGTGCACATTGACGGTGTCGCCCGGGCGGAATTCCGGGATGTCGCTGCGCAGCGACGATTCGTCGACGAAGTCGAGGGTGTTCATTTCCGTCCTTTTGGAAAGTTCGCGTGAACAGAGGAACCTGGCGGCTGGTGCTCGGCCGGTTCGTGCTCCGGACATGGGCGGTGCGCTGGGCCTACTTCACCCAGGGCAACCCGAGTATTGTGCCAGACGGCTCCGGCCCCCGGAAAATCGGGTCCGCGGCTCACCCCGAGCGGCCGGAGACCGGGTCGGGCTCGCGCCGGTGGAACAGGCCCCCGTCGACCGGCGCCGGCGGTGCGGGCACCACGGTCCGTGCCAACTCCTCCTCCGTCGCCCGCCGCAGATGCGCCACGTCCGGTTTTCCGGCGATCAGATCCTGCACGAAGATCTTCGCCCGGATGACCGGCCGCCGGTACCGGCGCTCACGCCGGACCGACCGCTGCATGAGCTTCAGCCGCCGGGCGTAGCGCCACCGGGCCCACGGCGAGCCCGGCCGGGCCAGCCGCAGGGCGCCCACGACCAGCAGCGGCAGGAAGAACATCCCGAACAGCCCGGTCCAGATCTTGCCCTTGACGATGACGATCGCCGCCAGCGCCAGATTCACGAACGAGAAGATCGCCAGGAAGACCCGTCCGGCGGTACTCCCGTCGTGCCGGATGTCCCCGAGATCCAGCAGCCACAGCGGATGGAACCCCAGCAACAGCAGCCCGGTGACCGCGAGCGCCACGAACACCGCGTCCACCGAGGTACGGCCCTGTTCCTCCCAGTAGACGTCGCGCAGGTAGTAGATGAGGGCGAACTCGTCCAGCACCAGCGCCGCACCCAGCCCGAACATCGCGGCCAGCGCGCTGACGGTGCCCACACTGCTCTGATACAGCGTCACCAGCCCGATGCCGGACAGCAGCACCAGCACCACCCCGAACACCATGTGGTGGATGTGCACATCCCCCGCTCGCAGATTTCCGGGCCACCACCGCACCCGTTTGCGGATCAACCGGACGCTGAGCCGAATCAGCAGGAACGCGCCGATGAATCCCAGCAGGAAGCACAACAACGGCAGCCGTCCGTCCGCGATCACGGACTCGTCGAGCCACCGCCGCAACCCAGCCATAACCCCATAGTCTCCCGATCAGCACGGACCCCGTCACCGATTTCCCCGCGCGCCGCGAGGACCGTGCGCCGCTCCCCCGCCGATTCTCCTCGTCCTTCGTAACACCCGGCCCAACCCCGCCCCAACATCCCCCGCACCCGGCGCCGGCGGATTCCGCCCGAGCGGCGGCGCCACCTCGGCGCGCCCCGCACCCGATCGAATCCCGCCGCAGCCGAAAGGGGAAGCGGCGCAACAGGGCAACGCGCAGGGTTCACGAACCGTCCGCCACCGGACCCGCGACGGCATCCGGGCCGGTCCCCGCCGTGACGGCCAGCAGATCCGCCGTGCTCGCGGACAGCGTCTCGGCGATGTCGGCCCGCTCGTCGACCATCCATCGCTCGGCCGCGAGACGGTAGACGGCGGCCGCGACATCGACGGTCAGGCGGGCGGTCTGCTGATCGCAACCCCGGCGGCGCAGAGCGGCCATCAGCGCCTCGGACAACGAGGCCAGTTTGATCAATTCGCGTTCCTGCAACGGCGGATTCGCGGCGATGACCGCGGCGCGCTCGCGGAGGAATTCGCGCGGACGCAGCACCTCGCCCACCGTGCCGTACGCGGCCAGCAGCGCCGCCAGCGGACCGGTCGACGCCGGAACCGCCTCGATCGCGGTGACCAACTGCTGCTCCAGATCCGCGCCGCCGCCGAACAGCACCTCGCGCTTGTCGGCGAACCACCGGTAGAACGACCGCTCGGTGAGGTTCGCGCGCTGCGCGATCTGCGCGACCGTGGTGCGGTCGTAACCCTGTTCACTGAACAGGTCCAGGGCCGCGCGTTCCAGCCGACCGCGGGCGTTGCCTTCCCACCGTGCCATGCCGCGATCTTAGCGACAGCAGATGCTGTCGTCACAGTGCTACCGTGTGTAACGACAGCATCTGTTGTCATCACACGAGGAGACTCCCATGCGCACCCTTCGCTTCCACGAATACGGAGCACCGGCAGACGTCCTGCGCCTCGAGGACGCCGAACCACCGGCACCCGAACCGGGACAGATCCGCGTCGCGGTGCAGACCTGCGGACTCACCCCGGCCGACTGGGCCCTGTGCGGCGGACTGTTCCCCGGTGACCTGCCGCGCGGCATCGGCCTCGAGGTCGCCGGTGTCGTCGACGCCCTCGGCGCCGGGGTGACCGGCACCGAACCGGGCGACCCGGTGTTCGGGCCCGTGCCCTTCACCGGGCCGACCGCGGGCGCATCCGACTACGCCCTGCTCGACATCTGGTTCCCGCGTCCACCCGGCCTGGACCCCGTTCGGGCCGCCGCGCTGCCGATGGCCGTCGAGACGGCCTGTCGCGGTCTGGACATGCTCGGCGTCCACGGCGGCACCGTGCTCGTGCACGGCGCGGGCACCACCGTCGGATACGCCGCGGTGCAGATGGCCCTCGAGCGCGGAGCTCGCGTCTTCGCCACGGCGGGCGACACCTACGGCCCCGCCCTCCGAGCCATGGGCGCCGAGGTCACCGGCTACGGCGACGGCCTCGCCGACCGGGTACGCGACCTGGCGGGCGGACCCGTCGATCTCGTCCTCGACACCGCGCCCCCGAGCAATGCCCTCCCGGCGCTGATCCGGACCGTCGAGGCCCCCGACCACGTCCTGACCCTCAGCGACTTCGCCGCAGCCGCCGAAACGGGCGTACGCCTCGCCTTCGGCGACGCCGACGACGCGAAAGCCGCCTTGCGCACCGACGTCCTCGGCGAGTACGCCGACCGCGCTGCCGCAGGCCACTTCTCGATCCCGGTGGCCGCCACCTTCCCGCTGGCCGACTGGGCCACGGCCGCGAAGCTGAGCCTATCCGGCCACGCACACGGCAAACTCGTCTTGCAAGTGGGCCGGACCGAAACCGTTGCCCAGTAGCGCAACTGGACAGTCCTGGTTCCGATCCGCCCGTGCCAGGTGGCAACAGCCCCGGCCCGCACACCGCACCGAGGTGGCACCGCCACCGCGATCACCGCACACACCTCGGCGGCCGAATTCGCCGACGCGCCGGCGGCATCGACCGCCGAGGTGCCGAAAGTCCACATCGAGCCGAAGATGGTGCACCGGTACCGAACTCGGACATGCACAACGCACTCGGCGATCGCCTGGCCGTGACGAATGCCCCCGGCGTGGGAGTTCCCGGCCGACGCCGAGCGCGCCGGCCGGGGTCGGCTAGCGGCCGAAGCCGGCGCGGCGCAGGGCGTCCGCCATCGAGCCCGTCGGTTCCGGGGCGTTGCGGCGCTGGGAGTTGTTGCGGGACTGGTTGCCGCCGCGGTTCTGATTGCCGCGGTTCTGACCACCCTGTCCGCCCTGACCACCTTGACCGCCACCTTGGCGGTTGCCGCCGCCGCGCTGGCCGGAGCCGCGGCCGTCGCCCTTGTCGGGCTTGCCGGCGGCGGGGTCGTCGTCCAGGCGCAGCGACAGGCCGATGCGCTGGCGGGCCACGTCGACCTCGAGGACCTTGACCTTCACCACGTCGCCGGACTTCACGACCTCGCGCGGATCGCGAACGAAGTTGTGCGACATGGCGGAGACGTGCACCAGGCCGTCCTGGTGGACGCCGATGTCGACGAAGGCGCCGAAGGCGGCGACGTTGGTGACCACGCCCTCCAGGACCATGCCGGGCTTCAGGTCGGCGACCTTCTCGATGCCGGCGGCGAATTCGGCGGTCTTGAACTCCGGGCGGGGGTCGCGGCCGGGCTTCTCCAACTCCGCGATGATGTCGGTGACCGTGGGGACACCGAACTTGTCGTCGGTGAATTCGGCCGGGCGCAGCGAGCGCAGCACGGTCGTGTTGCCGATGAGTTCGGCCACGCCGGTGCCGGTGCCGTCGAGGATGCGGCGGACCACCGGATACGCCTCGGGGTGCACCGAGGAGGTGTCCAGCGGATCGTCGCCGCCGCGGATGCGCAGGAAGCCCGCGCACTGCTCGAAGGCCTTCGGGCCGAGGCGCGGCACCTGCTTCAGGCCCGCGCGGTTGCGGAACGGTCCGTTCTGATCGCGGTGCGCCACAATACTTTCCGCGACCGAGGAGGAGACGCCCGACACCCGCGACAGCAGCGGCACCGAGGCGGTGTTCACGTCGACGCCGACGGCGTTCACCGCATCCTCGACCACCGCGCCCAGCGAGCGGGCCAGCAGCGTCTCCGACACGTCGTGCTGGTACTGGCCGACGCCGATCGACTTCGGCTCGATCTTCACCAGCTCGGCCAGCGGATCCTGCAGGCGGCGGGCGATCGACACCGCGCCACGCAGCGACACGTCCAGTTCGGGCAGTTCCGCGGAGGCGTAGGCGGAGGCGGAGTAGACCGACGCGCCGGCCTCCGACACCACGACCTTGGTGGGCTTCTTGTCCGGAATGCGCGAGATGAGTTCGGTTGCCAGCGTATCGGTTTCGCGGGAGGCGGTGCCGTTGCCGATGGCGATCAGCTCGACGCTGAACCGGGCGACCAGCGCGCCCAGCACCGCCAGCGACTTCTCGGTCTGGCCGTGCGGCTTGTGCGGGTAGATGGTGTCGGTGGCGACCACCTTGCCGGTGCCGTCGACCACGGCCACCTTGACGCCGGTGCGGTAGCCCGGATCCAGGCCCATGGTGGCGCGGGTGCCGGCGGGGGCGGCCAGCAGCAGGTCGCGCAGGTTGGTGGCGAACACGTCGACCGCGTCCTTCTCGGCGGACTGGCGCAGCCGCATGCGCGTATCGATACCGAGGCTGACCTGCAACTTGGTCCGCCAAGCCCAGCGCACGGTGTCCAGCAGCCAGGTGTCGGCGGCGCGGCCCCGCTCGGCGATGTCGAACTTCAGCGCGATGCGGCCCTCGTAGATCGTGCGCTCGCCGTCGGCCGGCTCCTCGGTGTCGGGCTCGAGGTGCAGGGTGAGCACCTCCTCCTTCTCACCGCGCAGCAGCGCCAGGATGCGGTGCGAGGGCAGCTTGGTGAACGGCTCGCTGAAGTCGAAGTAGTCGGCGAACTTGGCGCCGGACTCCTCCTTGCCGGCCCGCACCTTGGAGCTGACCTGCCCACGGCCCCACATCAGCTCGCGCAGTTCGCCGACCAGGTCGGCATCCTCGGCGAAGCGCTCGACCAGGATCGCGCGGGCGCCGTCGAGCTGCTCGGCGGTGTACTGCGCGGGATCGGTGGTCGGGTCGCCCAGCAACGCGTCGGCGACCGGCTCGTGCCCGGCCTCGCGGGCGATCTGTGCCTTGGTGCGGCGCTTCGGCTTGTAGGGCAGGTAGATGTCCTCGAGCCGGGCCTTGGTCTCGGCGAGCATGATCTGCTGTTGCAG
Organism: Nocardia sp. alder85J; assembly: GCF_020176955.2. Lineage (GTDB taxonomy): Bacteria > Actinomycetota > Actinomycetes > Mycobacteriales > Mycobacteriaceae > Nocardia. Next base: position 278,155 of record NZ_JAIUCZ020000004.1, on the reverse strand, counting down.
CGCCGCGTCCAGCTTGCCCTGACCGCGGATGGACTCCAGGATCGAATCCCGGCGCTCGTCGAGTTCGCGCAGGTAGTGCAGGCGCTCCTCCAGCTGACGCAGCTGCGCGTCGTCCAGGGCGCCGGTGACCTCCTTGCGGTACCGGGCGATGAACGGCACGGTCGACCCGCCGTCGAGCAACTCCACCGCGGCGCGTACCTGCTCCTCCCGCACGCTCAGCTCGTCGGCGATGCGACGGCCGACGCTGGCTAGGCGGACCGGCGCGAGCGGCGCGGAATCGGCGGCGGCTCCGGTGGTGGCGGGCGAAGTCTCTGTGCTGACGGATTCGGGTGCTGTCGTCACCCGGCAGACACTACCGCCGACGCCCGGCAACAGGCCACAGACCCGCGCCGAATCGCCTGTAGCCGCACCCGTTTCCGCTGTGCGGCGACGTGTGCTATGTGCGCGCGAACGAGCCCGCGGGCCGTACGTTCCGGCAGGCGAGCTCGGAATCCCTTCCGCGGCAACGATCTTGCCGCCGTCGTCACGGGTCGCGCCGCGCGGCGCGGGCATGCGGCGCCGACCGCACCACCGCCGCGACGACGAGCACACCGGCGGCGGCGACGGCCATGGCCGCGTGCATCCCGCCGACGATCGAGGGCGCCGCCGCTGCCACGGTGCCGAGCACCGCCACCCCCAGCACACCCCCGAACTGACGGCCGGCGTTGAACACCCCGCTGGCGGTACCGGCGAGGTCCGGCGGCGGACCGGTCACCGCCAGCGCGGCGATCGGCGGCAGCGCCAGCCCGCTCCACATCCCCTGCATCGCCAGCGCCGCTCCCAGCACCCAGTACCGGGACGAGCCGTCGCACCACCACATCAGCAGGAAACCCGGGACGCCGAACAACGTCGCGAGCAACACCGGTCCGCGCAGCCCGAACCGGATCATCAGACGACCGGTCAGCAGCGGCGGCGCCAGCGCCGTGGCCACGGTGAGGGGCAGCAGTTGCACACCCGCGGCCAGTGCGCCGGTCCGGTGCACCGATTGCAGATACAGCGGAAGCAGGAACAGCGCACCGAAATACACGAACTGGAACACCGGTCCCGCGATGGTCCCGATCGTGAAATCGCGGTCGGCGAACAACCGCGGCGGGATCAGCGGATTCCGGCCGCGCGTCTGCACCAGCACGAACGCCGGCGCCACCAGCAGGCCGACCACCCCGGCGCACAGGATCGCCGGCGCGGTCCAGCCGAACGTGGATCCCTCCGTCAGCACGAACGCCCACGCGCCCATGGCGAGGATCGCCAGCACCTGCCCCGGCACGTCGAACGCCGCCTCCACCGAGCCCGGCAGGTCCGGGACGGCCCAGCGAGCGAGGAAGTACACCCCCACACAGATCGGCACGTTCACGAAGAAGATGGCCTGCCAGCCCAGACTGTCGATCAGGATCCCGGCGGCCAGCGGGCCGACCGCCAGCGCCACCGCCCCGGTGCTGCCCCACAGCGCCACCGCGCGCGCCCGCGGCCCGGGTTCGGGGAACAGGTTCGGGATCAGCGCCAGCAGCGACGGCAGCAGCACCGCCGCGAACATCCCCTGGATCACCCGGAACCCGATCAGCGCAGCGAGATTCGGCGCCAGCCCGCACGCCGCCGAGGCCGCCGCGAAGCCGATCAGGCCGAGCCGGTACGCCCGCCCGCCGCCCAGCCGATCGCCGGTGGCGCCGCCGGGCAGGATCAGCGCGGCCACCGTCAGCGTGTACCCGTTGACCACCCACAACAGCAGGCCCAGTGAGCCACCGAGCGACGACCGGATGTGCGGCAGCGCCAGATTCACCACATTGGTGTCGAGCATGATCACGAAATTGCCGAGGCAGATCGCGAAGAAGCCCGGACGCCGGCGATCGACCACCGCGCCGGCCGATCCCGGCGTCATGCCGGATTCACGAAACCCGGAGTTGTGCCCCGGCGTGCCTCGATCCGCTGTTCGGCCATCCGGGCCGCGGCCCGCAGGGTGTTCGTTCCGTCCGCCCGCGCGACCTCGAGGACGGCCGTGGTGGTCGCGCCGACGGCCAGCACCTTCGCCCGGGTCCGCTGCGCCTCGTGCCCCAGCCAGTTGCCGACCAGCAGGATCAGCCCGCCCGCATTCGCCACATAGTCGGGTACGAACAGGATTCCGGCCGCGGCGAGCGCGTCGGCGTGCCGCGGCCGGGCCAGCACGTTGTTCGCGCCGCCGGCCAGGATCCGGCACCGCAACGCCGGGACCGTGTGGTCGTCGATCACCGCGCCGAGCGCACACGGCGCCAGCACGTCGCACTCCGTCGCCAGGATCCGGTCCGGCGCCACCACGGTCGCCCCGACCTCGCCGGCCAGCCGCGCGGCGCGGGTGGGATCGATATCGGTGATCGTGAGCCGGGCGCCCTCGGCGGCCAGCAGCCGGACCAGCGCCGCACCGACATGCCCGACCCCCTGCACGGCGACATGCCGATCCGCGAGCGGGCCGGCACCGAACACGTCGGCGACGGCCGCCCGGATCGCCTCCAGCACCCCCAGCGCGGTCAGCGGGGACGGATCCTGCGCACCGGCGAAGACCCGCTTCGCCTCCAGCGCCAGCACATCCATGTCCGGCTGGCTGGTCCCCACATCGACGCCGGGAATGTAGCGGCCGCCGAGACTCTGGACGAACCGGCCGTGCGCCCGCAGCAGCGCCTCCGTCTTGTCCTTGCCCGGATCGCCGAGGATGACGCTCTTGGCGCCGCCGAAATCCACCCCCGCGATGGCCGCCTTGTACGTCATGCCCTGCGACAGCCGCAGCACATCGGTCAGCGCGGCCTGTTCGTCGGGATAGTTCCACATCCGGACCCCGCCGATCCCCGGGCCCAGCGTGGTGTCGTGGACCGCGATGATCGAGCGCAGGCCGCTGGCCGGATCGCGGCAGAAGACCACCTGTTCGTGCCCCGTGGACTCGACGGAATCGAACACGTTCCCCCCGGTGGTCGTGGGTGCGGAAGTCGTCGTTGTCGATCGAACCGTCATGATCATCCGGCCTTTCCGGGTGGGGACCACGGCCAGAATAGGAAGGACGCGACGGCCCGCGGAACCGACGGAAGACGTAGTGACACCGGCCGAAAGTGACAGCCGCCGTGTCACTTCCCCCAGCCGGCCACCGCGGCGGGCTCGGAGACGCCCAGCGATCCGGGATCCCGCCAGATGTCCATGGGCACCGCGCGTTCGGCACGACCGGTGTCGTCGAGCACCCGGCCCATCAACTTCAGGTGCCGCAGCGTGAGCAACCGCTCGGTGATCCGAATCCCCGGAATTCCCACGGTGATCTGCATCTCCAGCGGTTGCAGTTCGGTGACCGAGCCGAGCCAGACGGTCAGCACCAGATTGCCGCCCCCGATCACCGCCGCGCACATCCGGGTCTGCGGAATCGTATTCAGTTCCCTTGCCGCGCCGGCCAACTGCTGCGGCGGCACCTCGATCCACAGCGTCGCCTCGACCGGCCGCCCGGCCGCCATGTGCGACAGTTCGCACCGGAATGCGAGTGTGCCGCTGTCGATGTGCCGATTCAGCCGCCGCCGCACGGTGCTGGTGCTGGTCCGGGTGCGCGCCGCCAGCTCGTCGAACGAGGCCCGGCCGTCGTGGCTGAGCGCCAGGATCAGCGCCCGGTCGATCGGCGACAGTGCCGGTCCCGCACCGGGTATCGACGCCGGACGCGGCGGCCGGCGCGGCGGCGCGGTCAGCGCGCGCCGCTGGGCGGCGTCGAGGGATCGCAGCCGCCAGCGGCTGCCCTCGGCGAACATCTCGGTGACCACCGAGACTCGGCTGGTGATCACCCCGGGTACCGGGCCCAGCCGGGCCATCAGATAGTGCGACAGCATGTTCAGGTCCGAAACCCACACCGCCAGAACCAGATCCGAGGTTCCGACGGTGTGCGAGACGGTGACCGCGTGCGGGTCGTCGAGCAGCGTCCGGCCGACCCGCAACACGCTGTCGGCCGTACAGGTGACGGTGACGAGCGCGTACGGCAACGACTGCATCAACGGCGAGGCGCAGTACGCCGTCACCCAGGCGTGCCCCTGCGCGATCAGCCGCTCCCACCTGCGCGCGGCGGTGACCGGGCTCACCCCGATGACCTCGCCGACGAGTTTCCACGGCGCGCGCGGCGCGATCTGCAACGCGTTGAGCAATGCATACTCGACTTCGTCGAGATGACCACTTTCATCCATCCCGGCCCCACTTGCTGACGTATTTCTTTCAATTGCCCGAGATATCCGCCCTCTGCCCCATCATCTAACCGAGGTCGATCGTCAGCACAATGACGTCCAGCGGTTGGCACGATATTTCGAAAGTTTTTACAGCTGCGAAATGCACGTTGATGTCGCCCGATCCACCGGCGCCCCGAAAGGCGGATCCACCGATGCTCGACAGTCCTGCTCCACCGGCTCCGAGCGGCGGAATCTCGCCGCCCACGATCGCCGCGCGGCTGAACCGGATGCCGATCATCCGGGTGCACGTGGTGGCCGTGGTGTGCATCGGCCTGGGCCTGTTCTTCGACACCTACGACGTCTTCCTCTCCGGCACGTTGTCGGTGGTGCTGAAGAAGGAGTTCCACCTCGGCGCCGATACGCTGAAGGCGGTGCTCGCCAGCGGATTCGTCGGCCAGTTCCTCGGCGCGCTGCTGCTGGGCCGGATCGCGGACCGGCTGGGCCGGCGGCGGGCATTCCTGGTGAATCTCGCCGCCTATTCGATATTCACGCTGATCGGCGGTCTGTCGCCGAATGTGACCGTGCTGGTGCTGTCGCGATTCCTCGCCGGTATGGGCCTCGGCGCCGAACTCGCGCTCGCCGACACCTATCTGTCGGATCTGCTGCCGGCGAAGGTCCGGGGCCGATTCATCGCCGTGGCCTACACCCTCGGCCTGCTCGGCGTGCCCGCCGCCGGATTCCTCGCCCGCTGGCTGGTGCCGCTGTCGCCGTTCGGGGTGCACGGCTGGCGCTGGATGTTCTTCGCCGGAGCGGTCGGCGCGGTGCTGATCTGGGCGCTGCGGTGGGCGCTCCCGGAATCGCCGCGCTGGCTGGAATCCGTCGGCCGCACCGCGGAAGCCGACGCCATCACCTCCGGCTGGGAGCAGATGGCCCGCGACCGCGGCAGACCACTGCCGGAACCGGAACCGATCACCGTCGCCCCGCCGCACCACGTTCCGGTACGGATCCTGTTCAGCGCCGGCTACGCCCGCCGCACGGTGATGGCCTGGGTGATGAACGTCGGATCGGCGTTCGGCTACTACGGATTCGGCACGATCGCCACCCTGGTACTGGTCGCCAAGGGCTATTCCGTCGTCGGCTCGCTGACCTACCTCTCGCTGACCTACATCGGCTATCCGATCGGGTCGGTGTTGTCGCTGTTCGTCATCGAACGCGTCGAACGGAAGCTGCTGATCGCGACCACCGCGACCGGGATGGCGGTGGCGGGGCTGCTGTTCGGCTACGCCGGGTCACCGGCGGCCGTGGTCGGCTGGGGTTTCGCCTTCACCGTCGTCAGCAACATCTACTCCAACGCCTTCCACATCTACCTTCCCGAGGTGTACCCGACCGCGATCCGCGCGACCGGTGCGGGCGCCGCGTACTCGGTGAGCCGCCTGACCACGGCGGCGCTGCCCTACATCCTCATCCCCGCGTTGTCGGTCGGCACCGGCTTCGTGTTCGTGATCGTCGCGATCGCGCTGGCCGTGCTGGTCGTCGACGTGCTGCTGCTCGGGCCGCCGACGACCGGACGGTCACTGGAGGCCACGGCGCCGGTCCGTGCGGCCCCCGCGACCGAGCCACTGCCCGTCGAACATCGGTAGCCGACAGCATTTCCCCCGAGAGGACCAGTCATGACCGCAGTCCCATCCCTCGAGGACGAGGCCGTCACGCTGTGCCACGATCTGATGCGCATCGACACGTCCAATTACGGCGACGACAGCGGCCCCGGTGAGCGGGTGGCCGCGGAGTACATCGCGGCGCGGCTCGGCGAGGTCGGCCTGCCGGTCGAGATCATCGAGCCGCGGCCGGGCCGCACCACGGTCGTCGCGCGCTGGGAGGCGGTCGACCGGGGCCGCCCGGCGCTGCTGGTCCACGCGCACACCGACGTGGTGCCCGCGGAACCCGCGCTGTGGCGGTTCCATCCGCTCAGCGGGGAGATCGCCGACGGCTACCTGTGGGGTCGCGGCGCGGTGGACATGAAATATTTCGCCGCCCAGGTGCTCGCGGTGATCCGGGCCCGGATGCGGGCCGGGCGCCCACCGGCGCGGGACGTCGTGCTCGCCTTCCTCGCCGACGAGGAGAACGCCGGGAAGTACGGCGCCCGCTGGCTGGTGGACCACCGGCCGGAGCTGTTCACCGACTGCACCGAGGCCATCGGCGAGGTCGGCGGATATTCCGCGACACTGCCCACCGGCCGCCGGCTCTATCTGATACAGAGTGCGGAGAAGGGGGTCGCCTGGTTCCGGCTGACGACCGCGGGCGTCGCCGGGCACGCCTCGATGCTGAACCCGCGCAACAGCGTCGTCGAACTGGCCGAGGTGGTGGAGCGGATCGGCCGGCACCGGTTCCCGGTGCGCATCACCGGATCCACCCGCATGCTGTTCGAAGCCCTGGCCGCCGAACTGGACGAGACCTTCGATCCGGCCGATCCGGCGCCGTTGCTGAAGGCGATCGCCCCGCTCGAGCGGATGGTCGGCGCGACGCTGCGCGATATCGCCTCCCCGACCCGGCTCGCCGCCGGGAACAAGACCAATGTGATACCCAGTGCGGCGACCGCGGAGATCGACTGCCGGTTCGTGCCCGGCTTCGAGGAGCAGTTCGTCGCGGAGCTGCGGCGACTCGCCGGTCCGGACACGGAGTGCGAGATCATCCTTCGCGAGGATGCCGTCGAAACACCCTTCGATGTCCCCTTGACCGATGCGATGGCGGCCAGCCTCGCCGCCGAGGACCCGGGCAGCGGGTTGGTCCCCTACCTGCTGCCCGCGGGCACCGACGCCAAGCACTTCAGCCGTCTCGGCATCGCCTGCTTCGGTTTCGCACCACTGCGGCTCCTCGGCGATTTCGATTTCCCGGCGGCGTTCCACGGCGTCGACGAGCGGGTGCCCGTCGACGCCGTACGCTTCGGCGCTCGGGTGCTCGACAAGTTCTTCGACCTGTGCTGAAAGGACGTGTGGCCGAGGTGCGTTCGTTTCCGCTGCCGCTGCCGCCCCGGGAAACCGTTCCCGGCGAGGCCGATTCCCCGCGCCCGATCCGCCTTCTGGTCGCCGACGACCACACCCTGTTCCGCGAGGGCCTCGCCGAGATCTGCGATGCCGAACCGGATCTGACGGTCGTCGGCCAGGCCGACAACGGTCGTGCCGCGGTCGCGCTGGCCCTGCGGGAACATCCGGACGTGGTGCTGCTCGATGTGGGGATGCCGGGCCCGCGGCCCGGGGAGCTGGTGTCGACCATGTTGCGCATCCCCTCGGCGCCGAAGGTCGCGATGCTCGGGGGGCACCACAATCCGGGACTGATCGCCGAACTCGTCGCGCTCGGCGCGCACGCCTACATCTCCACGAACACCACGCGGGGACAACTGCTGGCCGCCGTCCGCACGGTCGGCAGCAGCGAGGAACAGGTCGTGCTGTCGGTGCCGCGGAACACGCTGGCGCAGTGGGGCCGTCCGACGCCCGGACCGCTGTCGGCGCGGCAGCTCGATGTGCTGCGCCTGGTCGCGCAGGGGTTGAGCAATGCGCAGATCGCGACGAAACTGCACATCTCCGAGGGGACGGTGAAACGCCACCTGACCAACATCTACCTCGAACTGCACGTGCGGTCCCGGCTCAACGCGGTCAACAGGGCGACCCAGCTGTGCCTACTGTAGCGGCGGCAACAGGTCCGGCCGGCGGTCCCGGGTACGGGCCAGCGCCTGCTCCCGTCGCCAGGCGGCGACCTTGGCGTGATTGCCGGAGAGCAGGATCTCCGGCACATCCAGCCCGCGCCAGCTGACCGGGCGGGTGTAGCTGGGGCCCTCCAGCAGGCCGAGCGTCTCCGGCTCCGCGTCGGTCCCCGAGAACGAATCCTCCTGGTGCGACTGCTGATTGCCGAGCACGCCGGGTATCAGCCGGACCACGGCCTCGGCGATCACCAGCACCGCGGCCTCACCGCCGATGAGCACATAGTCGCCGATGCTCACCTCCTCGACCCGTACCCGCCGCGCGGCGTCCTCGAAGACGCGCTGGTCGATGCCCTCGTAGCGGCCGCAGGCGAAGACCAGATGCCGTTCGGCGGCCCAGCGCCGCGCGGTGACCTGGGTGAACGGGACACCGGCGGGGGTCGGGACCACCAGCAGCGCCTCGTCGGGGCACACCTCGTCCAGCGCGTCGCCCCAGACGGTGGGTTTCATGACCATGCCGGGCCCGCCGCCGTACGGCGAATCGTCGACGGCCTGATGCACGTCGTGGGTCCACCGGCGCAGGTCGTGCACGCCGAGCGACACGATGCCCTTGTCGATCGCCTTGCCCAGCAAGGCCGTTCGCAACGGCTCCAGATATTCGGGGAAGATGGTCAGCACGTCCAGGCGCAGCGGCGCCGCCCCGTCCCCGTCCGGGTCCGGCATCCTCACTCCTTGTCCGGCAGGCCTTCCGGCTCGAGCAGGCCCTCGGGCGGATCGACGACGATCAGCCGGTCCGCGATCGAGACGGTCGGCACGATGGCGGTGACGAACGGGATCAGGATCTCCCGGCCGTCGTCGGCGGCGCGCACCGAAAGCAGTTCGCCCGCAGCCGAATGCAGCACCTCGGTGACCGTGCCGACGACGGTGTCGTCACCGAGCAGGCGCACGGTGAGGCCCTCGAGTTCGTGATCGTAGTACTCGTCCGGATCCGCCGACGGCGGCAGTTCGGCCGAGTCGACCACGAACAGCATGCCGCGCAACGCATCCGCGGCGGTCCGGTCCGAAACACCGTGCAGATACACGAGAAGCCGGCCCGAGTGATCCCGGGCCGACTCGATCGTGTACGGCTGCGTGGCCTTCGCGCGCGGCAGCCGCCCCCGCAGGGTGATGCCGGGCGCGAAACGCAGCTCGGGTTCGTCGGTGCGCACCTCGACGACGAGTTCGCCGCGCACCCCGTGCGATTTGGCGACCCGCCCGACGACCAGTTCCACTATTGGTCCGTGTCGACCACGTCGACCCGGATACCCCGGCCACCGATGCCGGCGACGAGGGTGCGCAACGCGGTCGCGGTGCGACCGCCGCGCCCGATCACCTTGCCCAGATCGTCCGGGTGCACGTGCACCTCGACGGTGCGGCCGCGCCGGCTGGTGATCAGCTCGACGCGGACGTCCTCGGGATTGGCGACGATGCCGCGCACCAGGTGCTCGACGGCATCGGCGACGACCGCACTCATTACTCGGCAGCCTCGGTCGCCTCGGCGGGCGCCTCGGTCTCTTCCTTCTTGGCGGCCTTCTTCTTCGGCGTCACGGCCTCGGCGATCGGCTCGCTGTCGGCGGCGGCCAGCGCGGCGTTGAACAGCTCCAGCTTGGAGGGCTTGGCCGGCTTGACCTTCAGGGTGCCCTCGGCGCCCGGCAGGCCCTTGAACTTCTGCCAGTCGCCGGTGATCTCCAGCAGCCGCTTCACGGGCTCGGTGGGCTGCGCGCCGACGCCCAGCCAGTACTGCACGCGCTCGGAGTCGACCTCGATCAGCGAGGGCTCCTCCTTCGGGTGGTACTTGCCGACCGACTCGATGGCCCGGCCGTCGCGGCGGGTGCGGGCGTCGGCGACCACGATGCGGTACTGGGGGTTGCGGATCTTGCCGAGCCGGGTGAGCTTGATACGGACAGCCATGAGCTGATGCCTTTCGGTGGTGGCCGTCGCGAGGACGGCCGGTTGGTCACGGCGCAATTCAGCAGCCCGCTCGGAAAGCGGGCCCGGTTTTGCGAGAGTGTGTGACCGCCGCGCGGTACGGAACCGGAGACGGGCTGACACTGTCCTCGGACGAGGACGGTCGTTCATTCTGCCAGACCACTCCGTACGCGCGGAAATCGGCCCGAAACCGGGCCGGAACACGGCCGGCACCGGGCGCCGACCGGCCGGTCGGGTGCGATGTGCCGAACCAGCGACCGCCGGTGCGAGGCAGCCGATCGGCTGGTGGTCGCCGCGTGCCGGGCCGCCGCGACGAGTTGCCGCGCTGTCCGGTGAACGTCGGCCGGCCGATCTCAGCGGTGCGCGGTGACCGGGTCGCGGCGGTCGTACACCCGGCCGCGCAGCACCACCCAGGCGGGGGCGGCCAGCACGTCCCGGCCGTTGCGTGGGTCCTCGGTGTAGACGACCAGGTCGGCGGAGGCGCCGTGCTCGATGCCGGGGCGGCCCAGCCACTCGCGGGCCCGCCACGAGGCCGCGCCCAGCGCCTCGGTGCGCGACAGGCCCGCATGCGCCAGCGACTCGATCTCGTCGGCGACGCGGCCGTGCCGGATGCCACCGCCCGCGTCGGTACCCGCGTAGATCGGCACCCCGGCGGCATGCGCGTTCGCCACCGTGTCGCGGACGCGCCGGTGCAGGTCCCGCATGTGCGCGGCGTACGCCGGGAACTTCCCGGCCCCGTCCGCGATCTCCGGGAAGGTGTCGATGTTGATCAGGGTCGGGACCAGCGCGGTGCCGTATCGCACCATCAACTCGACCGTCTCGTCGGTGAGCCCGGTGCCGTGTTCCAGGCAGTCGATCCCGGCGGTGATCAGGCCCGGCAGCGCGGCCTCGCCGAAGACGTGCGCGGTGACCCGGGCGCCCTCGCCGTGCGCGGCGTCGATGGCCTCCTTCAGGATCGCGTCGCTCCACAGCGGGGCCAGATCACCGACGGACCGGTCGATCCAGTCGCCGACGATCTTCACCCAGCCGTCGCCGCGTCGCGCCTGCTCGGCGACGATGGCGGGCAGGTCGCGCTCGTCGTCGAGTTCGATGCCGAGCTCCCGGATGTAGCGCTTGGGCCGGGCGATGTGCCGGCCCGCGCGGATGATCTCCGGGAGTTCGGGGTGGTCGTCGATGAAGCGGGTGTCGATCGGCGAGCCGGCGTCACGCAGCAGCAACGCACCCGCGTCGCGTTCGATCTCGGCCTGGGCGACGGCGCCGTCGTGATCCTCGTGCCCGCCGCCGTACCGGATGCCGACGTGACAGTGCGCGTCGACCAGACCGGGCACGATCCAGCCCGAGGTGCACAGCGTGTCGGCGTCCCGGACGGGTTCGAACGAGACGACCCCGTCGTGGATCCACAGGTCGCGGACCTCGTCCTCGGGAAGAACCACACCTCGCAGATGCACCCGCATGCCGCCTCCTGATTCGCCGTCGCACCGACCAACCTACTGCGACAGCGGGCCGGGGTCACGAGCAAGATCGCCCCGATCGGATCGCGCACCCACTCCGGGCGGACCGCCCGGTCGGCGGCCGGCGAGCCGGTCCGAGCGGGCCGCCCGGTCCGCGGCGGCCGGGGCCGACCGGTGCACAGCCGCCGCGATCCGGCGGCGGCGATCACCCGAGCACCCGTGCCGCCGGATGCGCGGCAGGCCGGCCGCCCGGGCCGACAGGCCGGATGCATTGTGTGCTCAGCCGCCCAGGTTCACGGTGCCCGCGGCCAGATCCTTGCGCACCTGGTCGATGGCCGCGGCGGTCTGCGGGTCGGCCCCGCACAGCGTGATGCCGGTGGCACCGGTCGGCGAGGCGACACCGAAGGGCACCTGGGCGGCGGTGAAGGTGCCGCCGAGCACCGCGTTCACGGCGTATTCGAGTTCGGCGCCGGTGTCCTCCTTCACGTACCCGGAGATACCCGGCTCGGAGCCGCAGTCCTTGACCAGCGGGCCGCCCACCACCGTCGCGTTGCCCTGCTTGGCGGCCCGGGCCAGGCCCTGTTTGCCGAGGTTCAGCTGCTGGCCGAAGGCGTCCGCACCGGATCCGATATCGGCCTGCCCGGCCTGCTCGGACTTGGCGACGTCGTTGAAATCGCCGACGTACTGCGGTGGCAGCACGGTGACGCCGGGCTTCACCCGCTTGGCCCCGGCCTCGAATGCCTTGGCGGTCTTGACGATCGCGGGCAGCTCCTGGCCGCCGACGAAGGCCACCTTGCCGGTCTTGCTGCTGAGGGCGGCGTAGGCACCGGCCAGATAACCGCCGTCGGCCTGCGCCGGGTCGTAGTAGGCGAGGTTGGCCAGCGGCGCGGCGTCCGACGGCCCGCCGATCTCGACGAACTTCACCTGCGGGAAGCTCGGCGCGACCTGTCGCAGCACCGAATCGGTCTGGCCGCCGAAGGAGACCACCAGCTGCGAGGTGGTGGCCAGCCGGGTGAGGGTCTGCTGGTAGTCGGCGGTGGCGACCTGTTCGGCCTTGGTGAGCGCGACCTTGCCGCCGAGCGTCTGCTCGATCCGCTGGTAGCCCTGGTAGCCGGACTGCATGAAGCCGTCGTCGGACAGCGAGCCGGGGAACATCACCCCGACCTTCAGCGCGCCCCCGGCGGCGGTCGGGGTGGAGTTGCTGCCGCATGCGGCGACCGAGGTACCGAGGGCGAGGGTCAGGACGGCGACGGCGAGCTTCTTCATGATCGTGCTTTCCGCGAGAGGGTTAACGGTATGCCATTAATCTGACGGGGTGCCGATTTCCGGCCGGTTTCGGCGATGTCACCGGGTGGCGACGTGCCGCACCGGTCACGGCGCGGCCGCACCCGGCACCGCATCGGAACCGGGTGCGGTGGCGATGTCCGGCTGGAACTGCCCGGCGCGCAACACCATTCGCCGCGGCGGGCAGCTCACTACGGCCTCGGCGACGGTGCGGGCCGGCACTGCGACGAGATCGGCGCGCGCTCCGGGCCGCAGCCCGTAATCCTCCAGCCGCAACGCCTGCGCGCCCCCGAAAGTCGCTGCGGTCAGGGCGGATTCGATCTCGAAATCGGCGCAGTAGGACATCCGCTCGGCCAGCCGGTGGGCCCGGCGCAGCATGTCGCCGTCGCCGTAGGGCGACCACAGGTCGCGGATGCCGTCGCTGCCGGCGGCCACGGTCACGCCCGCGGCGCGCAGCCGGTCCAGTGGCAGCAGCGGATCGTTGTGCGCCGCGCAGGTTGCCAGCGCGATCCCGGCCTCGGCGAGCCCGACGATCAGCTCGCCCTGCCGGTCGGCGGCGACATCGCCGAGCGCGAAACCGTGGCCGATCGTGACCCGGTGCTGCATGCCGGTGGCCAGGGTGCGCTCGATGATCAGCTCGAATTCCCAGGCGCCCAGCGTGTCCCGATCGTGCAGGTGCAGATCGATGGGCACGTCCCAGGTGGTGGCCAGCCCGAACACCACGTCCAGGTGCCGCACCGGATCGCGATCCACCCCGGCCGGGTCGATACCGCCGACCACCTGTGCCGCACCGATTCTCAGCGCCTGTTCCATCAGTTCCGCGGTGCCGGTATTGGTCAGCAGGCCGTACTGCGGAAAGATCACCTGCTGCACGGTGATCCGATCGGCCAGCCGCTCGGCGGCCGCCCGCACCGCGTGCACACCGTCGAGCCCGAACTCCGGCGACACATCGGTGTGGGTGCGGACCCGCGTGGTGCCCGCCGCGGCCATCCGCTCGAGCAGCGCGGCGATCCGATCCACCGAGGGCACACCGTGTTCCGCGCGACCGGCCCGGGTGTACGCGATCTTGTCCGCGAGCCGGGAACCGGCGGGGTTGGGCACCCACGGGCCGCCCCACAGCGTCTTGTCCAGGTGGCAGTGCGCGTCGACGAACCCGGGGAGCAGGACGCATCCGCTCAGGTCCACGAGCTCGGCGCCGGCCGGGGCGGGGCCGCCGATTCCGGTGATCCGGCCCGACTCGACCGTGACGTCGGCCGGGGCGGCCGCTCCCCAGGGCACCGCGTTACACAGCAACAGTGACATCGCCGGTCATCCGATCAGATCGATCTCGGTGCCGATCCCGCGGTCGCGGGCGGCGTCGATCAGCAGCCGGGCGGCGGCCAGATCCTGGAGGCCGACCCCCAGGGAGTTGTAGAGGGTGACCTGATCCACGCCGCTGCGACCGGGCTTGGCGCCGATCAGCACCTCCCCCAGTTCGTCGCCGACGTGTTCCGGCCCGAAGGCGCCCTCCCGCAACGGGATCAGCACATCCCCGGACTCCCCCAGCGCCGTGGCCCGGCTGTCGACCACGACCCGCGCGAAACGCATTCCGTCGCTGTCGATCTCACGGTGATCGGCACGCGGTGGCGCTCCGACCGCGTTGACGTGCAATCCGGGCCGGAACCAGGCCCCGCGCACCACCGGCTCGCGCGCCGGGGTGAGCGTGCACAGCACGTCCGCCGCCCGCACCGCCTCCTCCGCGGAATCGACCGGCTCCGCACCGGTTTCGTCGGCGAAGGCGCGCGCGCTGGCCGCGGCGCGGCTCCACACCACGATCCGGTCGAACGGCAGCACCGCGCGCAGCGCCGCCACGTGGGTGTGCGCCAGCCCGCCGGCGCCGATCAGGCCCAGCACCCGGCTGTCCGGGCGGGCCAGGGCGGCGGTGGCCACCGCGGAGGCCGCGGCGGTGCGGAACCGGGTGACCGTGCCGCCGTCGAGCAGCGCCGTACAGGAACCGTCCGCCGCGGACAGCACCAGGATCGCGGAACGTTGCACCGGCAGGTCACGCTCGCGATTGCCGGGGATGTCGGCCAGCAGCTTCACCGTGGCCAGCCCGGCCGGACCGGAGATCGCGGGCATCGCGAGGAAGGCCGAGTCCGAGCCGGGCAGTCGCATCACCGCGGGCGCGGGCTGCACCGCCGTGCCGCGCGCGAGGTCGGCGTGCGCGCGGCCCACCGCGGCGATCACCTCCGGCAGGCTGATCAGCGCCAGCACATCGGATCTGGTCAGGACGAGGGTCATCGTCAACGGGCCTCTCGGGCGAAGGGACGGGTGAGGGCGGCGGGCGAGCGGCTCGCGCCGACCAGCCCGCTGACCGCCAGCACCGCCAGCAGATACGGGGACATGACCAGCACCGCGGTCGGCAGGTGCAGGCCCAGGGCGGGCGCGGCGAACTGCAACGCCTCGGCCAGCCCGAAGAACACGCAGGCCAGCGCCGTGGGCCAGGCCCGCCAGCGGCCGGCGATGACGGCGACCACCGCGAGGTAACCCGCACCGCCGGTGAGGTTGTCGGTGAACGCGTGCACATCGGCGAGGGCCAGGTGGGCACCGGCCAGGCCCGAGGTCGCGCCGACCAGCAGCCCCGCCAGCCAGCGCCACGCGACGACCGGCAGCCCACTGCGATCCGCTCGGGCTGCCGGTGGCGTGCGCGCCCACCGCACCGGCGAACGCACCGACCAGCATCATGCCCTCGAGGCTGAGGTTCAGCACTCCCGCGCGCTCGCTGACCAGTTCGCCCGCCGACCCCAGCAGCAGCGGAATCGCCAGCCGCACACCGCCGTCCAGCAGTTCCCCGGTGGCGCTCATGCCGCCGCCTCCGCCTTGCCACGCCGGAAGCGCCGTTGCCGGAACACCACCGCACCCGCGACGCACAGGATCAGCACGCTCTGCACCACCTGCACCGAGGACGCCGGAACCGCCGCCGCCACTTGCAGATTGATGCCACCGGTGGTGAGCAGGCCGAAGGCGAGCGCGATCCCGCCGACCGCGACCAGACTGCCGCGCGCCAGCAGACCCACCACCAGACCGGCGAAACCGTAACCGGAGGTGAAGTTCTCGGCCAGCACGAACGGCACCGTCGCCACCAGCCCCGCCCCCGCCACACCCGCGAGCCCGCCCGCGGTGGCCAGCGCCGCCACCCGCAACCGGGTGACCGGCAGCCCCAGCCGCGCCGCGGCCGCCTCCGAATGCCCGACCGCGGCCAGCCGCACCCCGGTGGCGGTGCGCCGCACCACGATCGCGGTGACCACCAGCGCGACCAGCGCCACCACCACGGCGATCGTGGCCGGCGACTGCGGCAGCCCGAGCAGCGGCAGCCGTGCCCCGGTCGCCAGCTGCTTCGACTGCGGCAGCGTCTCCACCGAGGTGACCGGCTGCCGCAGCAGCGCGGTCTCGTGCACGGCCAGCGACACCAGGCCCAGCCCCACGAAATTCAGTAGCAAGGTGGTGATGACCTCGCTGGTGCCGCGCCACACCCGCAGCCACGCGGCGATCCCGGCCCACAACGCACCGGCGGCGAACCCGGCCACCAGCACCAGCGGCGCCGCGACCAGCGGCGGCGCCCCGTCCGGCAGATGCACCCCGACCGCCGTCGCGGCGATACCTCCCAGCGCCAGTTGCCCTTCCGCCCCCACGTTCACCAGCCCCGCCCGATGCGCGGCGGTGAACCCGGTGGCGATCAACGCCAGCACGGCCGCGGTGTTCAACGCGCTACCGAATCCGTATGACGACCCGAACATGCCGTCCCACAAGGCTTTCCCCGCCGCCCCCGGCGCCGCCCCGCTACCGGCCGCCAGCAGCACGCCGACCACGGCGGCCGCCGCCACCGCAGCGCCGTACACCCAGAAATCCCGCGACACACCCTGCCCGCGTGTCTTTTTCAGCGACCACTCACGCAGCGGCCACTTCTCCGGCGGCCATGCCCGCACTCGCGGCCGGTCCACGGCCGTCTCCGACGACATCACCGGCACCTTCCTTCCCATCGAGACATCGAATTCCGGCGGCGGTCGGCACTCATGCCGTGCCTACCGGGCACGAGCGGCGAACCTGCGTGGTTACGCCCCACTCCCGCTGGGGCGCCCGAGCGAGAGACCTGCGTGGTCATGCTCCGCTCCCACCGGCGCCCCCGGCCGCTCATGCCGCGGCCCCCAGCATCAGGCGGGCGATGGCGTCGGCCGCCTGCCCGGCGGCGGGGTCGACCGGCCCGAGCAGCCGGCCCCGATAGGCGACGAGGATGCGGTCGCACAGCGCCAGCAGTTCCGGCAGCTCGTGCGAGACGAGCAGCACCGCCGCACCCGCGGCCGCCGCGCCGCGCAACTGCGTCAGGACGGCGTCCACCGCACCGAGATCCAGACCGCGCGTCGGCTGGGCGGCGATCAGGCAGCGCAGCGGGTCCAGCGCCAATTCCCTTGCCACCACCACCTTTTGCTGATTGCCGCCGGACAGGGTGTGCATCGGCGCATCCGGCGAGGCGGCCCGGATCCCGTGCGCCGCGATCGCGGCCGCCGCGGTATCACGCAACCCCCGCCGATCCAGCAACCCGCGCCGCCGCCACCGATGCAGCCGACCCAGGCAGAGGTTCTCGGCGACACTCATCGCCGGGATACACCCCTCGTGATGCCGATCCTCCGGAATGACCCCGAGCCCCGCGGCAGTCCGCACAGCCACATTCGCCTGCGTGATCTCCCGCCCGCCGAACTCGACCCGCCCCGCATCCGGCCGCCGCGCCCCACTGAGCACCGCGACCAGCTCACTCTGCCCGTTCCCCGCCACCCCCGCGATCCCGACGATCTCCCCCGCCCGCACCTCGAGCTCCAGCCCATCCAGCAGGGCCGCCCCATCCCCCCGAACCAACCGCAACCCCTCGACCCGCAGCACCGGCGCAGCTGCCGTCGCAGCGGTCACACCGGCAGCCGCCGCGCCGGCCGGGGGCCCGGCTGCGGCGGTGGGGGGTGGTGAATCACCCAGGACCAGAAGGGGATCCAGGTCGGCGAGGCGGCCGCCGACCATGAGGCCGACCAGGTCGTCGCGGGTGAAGTCGGTGAGGGGGCCGGAGCCGGCGACGCGGCCGCCGCGCAGGACGGTGGCGGTGTCGGCGACGCGTTCGATCTCGCCCAGTTTGTGGGTGATGAGCACGACCGCGCGACCGGCGGCGGCGATCCGGCGGCAGGTGTCCAGCAGGGCGGTCACCTCGGCCGGGCCGAGGACGGCGGTGGGTTCGTCCAGCAGTACCAGGTTCGGTTCGGCCAGTAGACATTTCACGATCTCGATGGTCTGGCGTTCGCCGACCGAGAGAGTGTCCACGCGGGCGGCGGGGTCGACCCGCAGGCCGTATTCGGCGGTGATCGCGGACAGCCGGGCGGTCAGTTCGGCGCGCCGGGGGCGCAGCCGGGCGGCCGGGCCCAGCAGCAGGTTCTCGGCGACCGTCAGGGTCGGCACCAGGCTGAAATGCTGGTGCACCATGGCGATTCCGCGACGCAGCGCGTCGGCGGGACGGCGCGGCCGGTACGGCTCGCCGAACAGCCGCATCGCACCGGTGTCGGGCGTCGCCGAGCCGTAGACGAGGTTGCACAGCGTCGACTTCCCGGCGCCGTTCTCGCCGAGCACGCAGTGCACCTCGCCGCGGCGGACCGTGATGTCCACCTCCGACAGCGCCCGCACCGCGCCGAACGATGTGCCGACTCCGGTGAGCTCCAGGGCAGTGTCCACGACCGACCTCCAGTTAGTGGTATACCGTTAACTCTCGGGGTCGGGTGTGGCGGCCGCGTTCCAGCTGTGTTTCGAGCGCGAAAACCACTCTGCGGCGAAGCTAGTGTGGAATGTCGTGACGGCACCAGGATCTCTGCGCGACCACGCCTACGAGTCGATCAAGCAACGCATCATCGGCGTGGAGCTGCGGCCCGGACAGCGGTTGGTCGAGCGCGATCTGGCCGCCGAACTGCAAGTTTCCCGTATTCCGCTGCGCGAGGCGCTGCGCGTGCTGGCCGCCGAGGGACTGGTGCTGCTGGTCCCCGGCAAGGGCGCGCTGGTCGCCCCGTTCACCCCCGCCGACGTCCGCGACCTGTTCGATGTGCGGGAATCCCTGGAGTCGCTGGCCGCCCGGCTGGCCGCGAGCAATGCCACGCCCGCCTCGGTCGAACCGCTGTCGGCGCTGCTGAAACAGGCCCGCGCGGCCACCGCCTCCGGCGACGCCCAGCGGATCGCCGGGGCCAATGCCGCCTTCCACGCCGGGATCATCGAACTGGCCGGGAATCCCTTGCTGAACACCCTGATGCGCCCGCTGGCGGCCCGCACCGAATGGCTGTTCCGCCTCACCGCCTCCCGCGACGCCGCCGAACAGTGCTCCGAACACGAGGCCCTGTTCACCCTGATCGCGGCCGGCGCCACCGAGGCCGCCGCCGCGAGCGCCTTCGCCCACATCGCCGCGGGCCGCGGCCCGAGCATCACACTCGCCGCGCAGTGGTCCACCACCGAATTCGACCCCGAACTCATCGCCCGCGGCCGGCGCCGCCGCCGCCCGGTGGCCGACAGCGCCTGAGCCGCCGCCGCAGCGAGCGCGCAGGGGACTTCAGCAGTGCGCCACCCCATTCAGCAACACTTCGGCTATCCATTCTTGGGCGGTCGTCGGCCGCGATTGCCGACCGTCGGCAGCGCTGCCCGGACCGCATGTCGGCACACGCCGAAACACTTCGGGAACAGGTTGTTCCGACCGAGTCGCCGTCGGCCGAGATGCGGTCGCCGACAGGTCTTCCCGGCCTCCGGCCTGCCCGCAGGTGATGAGCTACGGCGGCGACCGGTACGCGGGTCGAGCGCGCGAATACCCGCTCGGCTGTCGTGCCGAGCCGGCCGCCTCCTCCGAGGCGTGCCCGATCCGCGCCGCGCGGGACGGCGATCCGGCACCGCCGAAATGCCCGCGGCGGAAACGCATTCACTTCCGCCGCGGAACAATCCGGCTCAGTTCTTCGGGAACTTCAGCTTCGACAGGTCGAAACCCTCGAGGCCGGGGGGCAGCTCATTGAGCCCGGCGGGCATATCGGACAGGTCCGGGAAGCCCGCGGGCATTCCGGGCGGCAGGCCCGGCATTCCGGGCATCCCCGGGAATCCGCCGCGCACCTTCGGCGGGGTGGGCCCACGGCCGCCCTTCTTGCCCTTCTTGCCGCCCTTCTTCTTGGTGCCGCCGCGCGCCCCCGGCATGCCGAACTGACGGCTCATGGCGCTCATCATCTTGCGCGCCTCGAAGAAGCGGTCGACCAGCTGGTTGACCTCGGAGACCGCGACGCCGGAACCGTTGGCGATGCGCAGGCGGCGGGAGGCGTTGATGATCTTCGGATTCGCGCGCTCACCCGGCGTCATGCCGCGGATGATGGCCTGCACCCGATCCAGTTGCCGGTCGTCGACCTGGGCCAGCGCGTCCTTCATCTGGCCGGCGCCGGGCAGCATGCCGAGCAGGTTGCCGATCGGGCCCATCTTGCGGATCGCGAGCATCTGCTCGAGGAAATCCTCGAGGGTCAGCTCGCCGGAACCGATCTTGCGCGCGGCCTCCTCGGCCTGCTGTGCGTCGTAGACCTGTTCGGCCTGCTCGATGAGGGTGAGCAGATCGCCCATGCCGAGGATCCGGCTGGACATGCGGTCGGGGTGGAAGACGTCGAAATCTTCCAGCTTCTCACCGGTGGAGGCGAACAGGATGGGCTGGCCGGTGATCTCGCGCACGCTCAGCGCCGCGCCACCGCGGGCGTCACCGTCGAGCTTGGTCAGCACGACACCGGTGAAGCCGACGCCGTCGCGGAACGCCTCGGCGGTGGTGACGGCGTCCTGGCCGATCATGGCGTCGAGCACGAACAGCGTCTCGTCGGGCTGCACGGCGTCGCGGATGCCCGCGGCCTGCCGCATCAGCTCCTCGTCGATGCCGAGGCGACCGGCGGTGTCGACGATGACCACGTCGTAGTGCCGCTGCTTCGCCTCCTCGATACCGGCCTTCGCGACCTCGATCGGGTCGGCGGCCGACACGCCGAGCGCGTTCTCGCCGCCGCCGACCGAGGTGCCCGGGTGGGGTGCGAACACCGGCACGCCGGCCCGCTCGCCGACCACCTGGAGCTGGGTGACCGCGCCGGGTCGTTGCAGGTCGCAGGCCACCAGCAGCGGCGTGTGGCCCTGGCCCCTGAGCCATTTCGCCAGCTTGCCGGCCAGCGTGGTCTTACCGGCGCCTTGCAGACCGGCCAGCATGATGACCGTGGGCGGATTCTTGGCCAGTCGCAGCCGCCGGGTCTCGCCGCCGAGGATCGTGACGAGTTCCTCGTTGACGATCTTGACCACCTGCTGCGCCGGATTCAGCGCCCCGGAGACCTCCGCGCCCTTGGCGCGTTCCTTGATCCGGTTGATGAAGGTCCGGACGACCGGCAACGCGACGTCGGCCTCGAGCAGCGCCAGCCGGATCTCCCGGGCGGTCGCGTCGATATCGGCCGGTGACAGGCGCCCCTTGCCACGCAGGTCCTTGAGGGCACCGGCCAACCGGTCGGACAGGGATTCGAACACCGATCGCGCTCCTGATCTCGAGGGTGGTCACTCGAGATACCAGGGTAGTGGGAGAATCCGCCCGTGCGGATCCACCCTGGTGGATTACGGTGTCCGGCGGCGCGGCCGTTGCGGCGCCAGTCGGATGTCGTGATCCTCGGCCGCGATCATCAGCACCGCCTCCCGGCCGGTGAGACCGAGTTCCAGCGCCATGGTGTCCAGGGCGGCCCACTCGGTGTCGGTGGGCTCCCGGTCGCCCCGGGAGGCCAGCTTCATGGCCGTGACCGCCTGTTGCCCGGTCAGGGTCCGGCCGGGCAGCCAGGAGACGACCCAGCGGTCACCTCCGACGCACCGGGCGATGTGCCGGGTCATATCACTGGTCATGATCGACGAGGAAACGACTTCGATCGCCACCTTGCTCCCCTCGCTCGAATAGCCCGAACAAAGTCCGCGACAGCCGGAACTGAACTCCGATCGTAGGGTTGCCGGACGCGCCCTGGGGCAGGGCGCAGCAAATCTATGGCAACAATTGTGTTGCATGCGCCGATCCGGGAGCCCGGCGCACGCGATCGGCGCAATCCGTACACCGGCGGGTGCTAGACACGATCCATGAGCATCACGCCCACCACCCCGCCCGTCGGCGGCACGCTCAGCGTCATCCGTTCGCTGCTGCCCTCCCTGGTGCCCAGCGAGCAGCGGGTGGCCGTGCAGTTTCTCGAACATGCCGACGAGGTGGCGCTGCTGTCGGCCGCGGATGTCGCGGCCCGGGCCAACACCTCACCAGCGACCGTGATCCGGACCTGTAAGAACTTGGGATTCAAGGGTTTCCAGCACCTGCGCCTGTTGCTGATCCGGGACACGGGAGCGGCTCGGACAGCGGGGAATTCGAGCCTGGACGCCGCGGACAGCCGGGACTGGGCGCCGGCGCACTTCGACGCCGCGGTGCAGAACATGTCCGATGCCCTCGGCGCACTGGACTATTCGGAATTCGATCGGGCCGCCGCCGCGATCGCGCAGGCTCGGCGGGTGCTGGTGGTCGGCAACGGCGGCTCCAGTCCGGCCGCGCAGGCGTTCGCGCTGTTGCTGATCATCGCCGGACGCGGCAGCGAGGCGCCCGCCGATTCGGTGACCCAGCAGCTCAGCGCCCGCACCCTCGGCCCCGGCGATGTGCTCGTCGCGGTGAGCAGCAGCGGCCAGAACGCGGTCACCATGGACGCGGTCACAGCCGCGCGTGGCACCGGGGCCACGATCGTCGGGGTCACCGGATACGCCCGCTCGCGGCTGCGCGAGAACAGCGATCTGCTGCTGGTCGCGGGGTCGGGCGAAACGATCACGGAGTCGTACATCATCGCGTCCGGGATGGCCGTGCAGGTGCTGTTCCTCTCGGTGCTGAATACGGCGGTGACCCGGAAGATGGGCACGGAACGCCGGCAACACGTCATGGACCAGGTGCTGAACCTCGTCGGCGAGGAGCCGCAGAGCACGACCGACGCGCACTAGCGGGCACCGGTGCGCGGCCCGACAGTGTCCATCGTCGCGCCAGCGAATTTTCTCCATCGGGACGACTGACGTTCATCTTCTTCGGCCAGCATCCGTTTAGTACCGAAAATTCATACAAGGGCAGATGTATGAAATTTCATTTCACGTGATGAGGCTGGTGTGGGAACGATCGAGATCGCGGGCTTGACCCGGACCTTCAAGGGTGTCACCGCCGTCGATGACGTCACCCTGACCATCGACGACGGCGAATTCCTGGTCCTGCTGGGACCCAGCGGCTGCGGTAAGACGACGCTGCTGCGGATCCTGGCCGGACTGCTGGAGCCGACGGCGGGCAGCATCACCGTCGACGGCACCGATATCACCCGGACCCCTTCGCGCCGAAGGGATCTGGCCATGGTGTTCCAGAGCTACGCGCTCTACCCGCACCTGACGGTGGCCAAGAATCTGAGCTTCCCGCTGACCGCGCGCCGCGGCGGCGGCCCGCGCCCGGACCGCGCGGAGATCGAGCGCCGGGTCACCGAGGTCGCCCGGATGCTGGACATCGCGCACCTGCTGCACCGCCGCCCCCGGGAGTTGTCCGGCGGCCAGCGGCAGCGCGTCGCGGTCGGCCGCGCCCTGGTGCGCAATCCGCGCGCCTATCTGATGGACGAGCCGCTGTCGAACCTGGACGCCAAGCTGCGCACCGCGACCCGGCACGAGCTCACCGGCCTGCATCGCAGCCTCGGCGCCACCTTCGTGTACGTCACCCACGACCAGGTCGAGGCCATGACCATGGCCACCAAGATCGTGATCCTGGACCACGGGCGGATCGAACAGGTGGGCACCCCCGCCGAGGTGTACGACCGGCCCGCGACCCGCTTCGTCGCCGAATTCATCGGCAGCCCGGCGATGAACCTGCTCGACGCCGAACTCACCGGGGTCGCCGGGCACGTGTTCGTGAACGCCGACGGGATCTCCGGCCGGCTGTGGCCGGGCCGGCTGGATCCGGTGGCGATCACGCTGGGGGTGCGCCCGGAACATCTGTACCCCGTCCAGCCCACCGGCTCCGCCGACCACCGCGGCGTGCTGATCGACGCCGTCGTCGAGACCGTCGAGAACCTGGGCAACGAGGAGATCGCCTACTGCCGCACCGAATCCGGGGCTCCGATCGCCCTGCGCGGCACCCGCACCGGCGCCCTCGCCGAGGGCGCCCCGATCACCCTCGCCGCCGATCCGGACCGGATCCACCTCTTCGACCGCGACACCGGCGTCCGCCTGGAGTGGGTCGAGGACCCGGTGCCGAACCCGGCCGCCACCGATCTGGTGTCGGCCTGAACATCTTGTCACGCAACATATTTCAGGAGATACCCATGCGCCGATGTCTCGCCGCGCTGGCTGCGGTGGCGACCGTCGCCCTGGCCGGCTGTTCGACCGGATCCACCACCGGCAGCTCCGATCAGCAGGTGATACCGGAACTCGATCCCGCCCAGCAGGTCTCGATCACCTTCGAGTCCTACAACCTGCTCCAGGCCGGTGTCTGGACCGACACCGTCAAGGGCCTGGTCGCCGATTTCGAAGCGGCACACCCGAATATCCACGTGCACGCCCAGCCCACCCAGGGCGCCTCGGTGGTCGGCACCAACACCGCGGGCAGCGTGCAGACCCAGCTGCTGGCCGGGAATCCGCCCGACGTCGCCCAGTTGACCTTCGACAGCCTGGATTTCGCCGTCACCAAGCTCGGCGCGCAGCCGCTGGACAAACTGGTCGGCAAGGAGGCGGTGACCGAGCACTTCGGCGGCCGATACCCGTTCAGCCCGAACGCCGCCACCCTCGCCGACTGGAACGGCGGCACCTACGGCCTGCCGTACGTGTTCTCCACCCCGGTGCTGTTCTACAACGCGAGTCTGACCGCCCAGGCCGGGCTGGGTGACAACCCGGACCTGTCCACCTGGGACAAGGTGAAGGCCGCCGCCCAGGCGGTCACCGCGAAGACCGGCAAGCCCTCGCTGAGCATCGGCTGCACCCCGGGCGGCAACTGGTGCCTGCAGGGCATGATGCGCTCCAACGGCGGCCGGGTGCTGAGCGCCGACCGCACGACCATCCAGTTCGGCGAGGAACCCGCCGTCGGCACCGTCGCCATGATGCGCGATCTGTACGACTCGGGCGTGCTGGCCAATCTGGACTCCAGCAGCCAGTACGAGCAGTTCGCCCGCGGCGGATCACTCGCCTTCGAACTCCAGACCTCCGCGCTACAGGGCACGTTCATGTCCGGTGCGAAGGCCGGGAACTGGACGCTGAAGGACGCCCCGATGCCGGCCTTCACCGGAAAGCCCGCGATCCCCACCAATTCCGGCTCCGCGCTGTTCCTGTTCGCCAAGGATCCGGCCAAGCAGCGCGCCGCCTGGGAGTTCATGAAGTTCATGACCAGCCCGCACGCCTACGAGCAGATCACCACGAAGATCGGCTACCTGCCGCTGCGCCCGTCGATGACCGAGGGCGCCGGGCCGCTGGCCGCCTGGGCCGCCGGAAACCCGTTGGTGCGGCCGAATCTGGAGCAGCTGAGCCGGCTCGAACCGTGGGTCAGCTTCCCCGGCGACAGCTACACCCAGATCGACACCATCCTCGACAAGGCGACCCAGGACTCGGTCTTCTTCGGCAAGGATCCGCACGCCACCCTGGCCGACGCGCAGCGCCGCGCCCAGGACCTGGTGAACAAGTAAGGGACACGACGATGGTCACCCAACTCCCCGAACAACTCGGCGATCCGGCCCGCGGCGGCCGGATCCCTGTGGACGGCACCTACAATTTCCGCGACGTCGCCGGAATTCCGGCCGGCGACGGCCGGATCCGGCCCGGCGTGCTGTACCGCTCGGACGCGCTGCACGAGTTGACCGACGCGGGCCGGGACCTGTTGCGGCAGTTGCGCATCGGCACCGTGATCGACCTGCGCACGGTCTCCGAGCGGGACCGCGAGCCCAGCCTGCTCGACGGCCTGGACGCGGTGCGGCACCACGCACCGATCTTCGAATCCACCGCCGACGCCGTGCCGACCGGCCCGGACCTGTCGCTGACCGAGGTCTACGACTTCATCGTCGACGAGCGCGGCCCGCAACTGGCCCACGCGATCGGCCTGATCGCCGCCGCCGGGGGCCCGGCGGTGGTGCACTGCACGGCCGGTAAGGACCGCACCGGCCTGGTGATCGCGCTGACACTGGCCGCCGTCGGCGTCACCGACGCCGACATCGTCGCCGACTATGCCGTCACCGAGCGGCATCTGGGCGGCGAGTGGGCCGACCGCGCACTGGCCGGACTGGCCGCCGACTACGGCATGCCGCCGACCGACGCCACACGCGGCTTCCTGGCCGGGAGCCCGGCGGCACTGCTCACCCACAGCCTGGAGCGCATCCGCGACCGATCCGGTTCCGTGCGCGGCTATCTCACCGCCCACGGTCTCGGCGAACACGAATTCGCCGCGCTCACCGACCATCTCGTCACCACCGATCCGACCGAAGGGACCCTCCGATGACCTCCGCCTCCACCCAGTACCCGGAGCCCGAGCACTTCCTGCTGCACATCAGCGACACCCATTTCGTCGGCGGTCGCGAACTGCTGCACGGCGGCGTGGACAGCGACGCCAACCTGCGCCGGGTGTTCGACGACTTCGCCCGCTCGGGCGCCCGTCCCGAGGCGATCATCTTCACCGGCGACCTGGCCGACACCGGCGACGCCGACGCCTACGACCGGCTGCGCGCGATGGTCGAGCCGGTGGCCGCCGAGCTCGGCGCGCAGGTGATCTGGGTGATGGGCAACCACGACACCCGGCAGACCTTCCGCGTCGGCCTGCTCGACGAGCAGCCCTCCGACGATCCGATCGACCGGGTGCACTGGGTCGGCGGCCTGCGCATCATCGCGCTGGACAGCACCGTGCTCGGCCACCACTACGGTGAGATCGACGAGGCCCAGCTCACCTGGCTGGCAGCCGAATTGGCCACCCCCGCCCCCGAGGGCACCATCCTGGCGCTGCACCACCCGCCGGTGCCCAGCCCGATCGGCCTGATCGGCCTGGTGGAGCTGCGCGAGCAGAACCGGCTGGCGCAGCTCCTGGAGGGCTCCGACGTGCGCGCCATTCTCGGTGGGCACCTGCACTATTCGACGATGTCCACCTTCGCCGGCATCCCGGTGTCGGTGGCCTCGGCCACCTGCTACACCCAGGACCTCAACGTGGTGTTCCCGGCGGCCCGCGGCCAGGACGGCGGCCAGTCGTTCAACCTGGTGCACGTCTACGGCGACCGGGTGCTGCACTCGGTGGTGCCGGTCGGCGACTTCCCGACGCTCTACGAGATGCCGGCCGACCGGATCTCGGAGTTCCTGGCGCTGAGCCAGGAGGAGCAGACCGCCGCCATGGTCGCCGCGACGGCCCGGTAGTCGTGCTCGTCGCCGTGCGCGGCGCGCGGGAATCATCCGCCGCCACGGCCGCCCCGGTTCGCCGGGGCCGGCCGTGGTGGCGGCGGATCCCGTTGGCGCCCTACCTGTATGTGCTGCCCGCCCTGGCGATGCTGGTGGTCTGGGTCTACACCCCGCTGTGCGAGACGTTCCAATTGTCCTTCTACCGCTGGAATCTCATTCCCAGCCAGCCCAAGAAGCCGGTCGGGACCGCCAATTACAGTGCCGTCGTGCAACTTCCGGAGCTGCACCGGGCCCTGGTCAACACCGGCGTCTACATCGCCGCGCTGATGGTGTTCTCACTGGTGCTGCCGCTGCTGATCGCGGTGCTCTCGCAACGGGTCAGCGGCCGGGCCCGGACCTGCTACCAGGCGCTGATCTTCGTGCCGTTCCTGGTCACCCCGGTCGCCACCAGTGCGGTGTGGCGGTGGATGTTCGCCCCGGACGGCGGCACCATCACGGTGCTGGCCCAGCACTTCGGGCTGGAGCTGGGCAACGTCTTCCGCAGCACGGCGATGGCGATCTGGGCGATCGTGGCGATCTGCGGCTGGCAGATGCTCGGCTTCGGCGTGCTGGTGATGTCGGCCGGGCTGGCCGGGATCAATCCCGACTACGCGGCCGCGGCCGCCCTCGACGGGGCAAGCGCCGCACGGATATTCCGGCGCATCACCCTGCCGCTGCTGTCGCCGACGCTGGTGTTCCTGGCCCTGATGACGATCCTGCTGGGTGCGCAGTGGACCTATCCGGTGATCGACATCCTCACCCAGGGCGGCCCCAGCGACGCCACCACCAACATCTATTACCTGTTGTACGAGTTCGGATTCCGCAACTTCGACGCCGGCTCCGCCGCAGCCGCCGGGATGCTGTTCTTCCTGGCGTTCGGGATCGTCGCGCTGATCTTCGTCGAACTGTCCGAGCGACTCAGCTTCTACGACAACTGATTGCCCGGAGGACACGATGGCTCTCGTATCAACCGCGGTCGCCGTCCGGCCCGTCCGGGCGGCGGCCGCACCAGGCGTCACCGACGCCACCGCCACCGGCACCCGGACGAATCCGGTGCTGCGGATCGCCGGGCACGTGGTGCTCGCGCTCGCGGCGGTGGCGGCGATCTTCCCGATCTACTGGATGTTCGCCACCGCTTTCCGGGCCCCGGCGGATATGCTGTCGCACTCGCCGCTGCCCTGGCCGATCAGCCTGGACAACTTCCGGTACGTGTGGCACACCATCCCGATCGGCTCGATGATGCTGAACACCTTCGGCATGGCGGCGGCGCTGGCGGTATCGCAGTTGCTGCTGGCGATCTTCGCCGCCTACGGGTTCGCGATGTGGTCGTTCCCCGGCAAGCGGCTGCTGTTCATGCTGTTCGTCGGATCGTGGCTGGTGCCGTTCCAGGTGACGATGATCCCCAACTACCTGCTGGTCTCCCAGCTGGGGCTGCTCAACACGGTGGCCGGGGTGATCGTGCCCAATCTCTGCTCGGCGTTCGGCGTGATGCTGCTGCGCCAGCACTTGCAGGCGTTCCCGCGCGACCTGATCGACGCCGCGCAGATGGACGGCCGGACCAGTTGGGGCACCCTGTGGCGGGTGGTGCTGCCCAATCTGCGCCCGGCCCTGGCGGCGCTCGGCATCATGCTGTTCATCACCGCGTGGAACGAATACCTGTGGCCCGCACTGGTATTACGAAAGTCCAACGCGCTGTTGCAGATCGGCATCCGGAGCTTCCTCGGCGCGGAGGGCGACAACTGGGGCGCGGTGATGGCCGCCTCCGGCATCGCCTGCCTGCCGATCTTCCTGATCTACCTGTTCCTGCAACGGCATGTGGTGGACGCGTTCGTCCGCTCCGGCCTGAAATAGCGCCTCACCCGGCCGGATCGGGCTCCGCGACCTCCGGTTTGCGGGGCTCCGGCCGGGGGACCACCGCCAGCAGCGCCGCCTCCAGTTCGGCGCGGCGCTGCGGGCTGTCGGTATCGCCGAGGTGCAGGCAGAACGCGTCCACGACCGCGGCGCCGAGGGTGACCACCTTGGCCCAGCGGACATCCGCCCCCGCCCGGGACAGCGCGTCGGCGAGCCTGCTGAGCAGGCCGATACGGTCCTCGGCCCGCAGTTCCAGCAGCACCTCGCCGGCGGTCAGCGTGTCGGTCCAGATCACCCGGGGTTCGGCCTGGGCGTACGGGCTCGGCCGCAGCGCCGCCTCGCGTTCCTTCTTGGCCAGCACGGCGCCCACGTCCAGATCGCCGTCCAGCGCCCGGATCAGCTCCTGCCGCAGCAGCCCCGCATCCGGCGGATCGCCGAATTTCGGTGTCACCACGAAGGTGTCGATCGCGGACCGGCCGCCGGCCCCCACCGACTCGGCGCTCGCGCCGGCGATGGGCGCGCTGCCCAGCGAGGCCGACAGCACCCGCAGGGAATGCAGCGCCAGCACGCCCGCGGCCTCCGACAGCAGGCCCGGAGTGTCCGGCGCGATCACCGTGACGACATGGTTGTAGCGCCCGTCGCCGGGCCGCAGCTGCACGTGCACCCCGCCCGCGGTCGCCAGCGTGATCAGTTCCTCCGCGATCGGATCCGGCTTCGGCTGACTCTCCCCCGCCATCGCCAAGCGGCAGCGCCGGACCAGCTCACCGATCAGCGCCGACTTCCAGTCGCCCCAGACCCCGGGCCCGGTGGCCAGCGAATCGGCCTCGGCGAGGGCGTGCAGCAGGTCCAGCACCTGCGAGTCGCCGTCCAGGGCGGTGACAACCATCCGGACGGTCTCCGGATCGGCCAGGTCGCGGCGGGTCGCGGTCTCCGGCAGCAGCAGGTGGTACCGCACCACGGCGCTCAGGGTGTGCACGTCCGAGGGCCACAGCCCGAGTCGGCGGCCGATCTGGGTGGCCAGTTCGGCGCCGACCATGCTGTGATCCTCGGTGCGGCCCTTGCCGATATCGTGCAGCAGCGCGCCGAGCAGCAGCAGATCCGGACGCGACACCTGAGTGGTGAGCGCGCTGGCGTAGGCGACGGTCTCCATCAGGTGCCGGTCGACGGTCCAGGTGTGCACGGCATCGCGCGGTGGCAGGTCGCGCACCGCCCCCCACTCCGGGAACAACCGGCCCCACAGGCCCGTCCGGTCCAGCGCCTCGACCGCGTCGATGGTGCCGCGACCGGCGCCCAGCAGCACCAGCAGATCGTTGAGCGCCTCCCGCGGCCACGGCTCGCGCAGTTCGGGGGCGTCCTCGGACAACCGGTTCAGGGTGGTCGCGGACATCGGCAGCCCACTCTGCGCCGATGCCGCCGCCACCCGCAGGATCAACCCGGGATCCTTGGCCGGGCGCGCGTCCCGGGCCAGCACCACCTCTCCGGAGTGCTCGACCACCCCCTCATCGAGTGGTCGGCGCACCGGAACCCGGCGCAGACGGGCCAGACCGCGGCGCGGCAACGCGTTGCCCGCCGTGCGCAGCCCGACGTCGGTGGAGTAGTTGACGGTGCGGGCGGCGTCGCTGAGCGTGCGGGCCAGATCGAACCGGTCACCGATGCGCAGCGCGGCGCCGATCTCGTCGGCGTCCTGGGCACGGAGCTGATCGCGGGACCGTCCGGCCACCCGATGCAGTTCCGTGCGAACATCCAGCAGCCGCCGGCGCGCCTGCTTGAGCCCGCCGCCGGGCACGTCCGGGCCGAGGCCCGGCATGGCATCGGTCAGCTGCGCGATGGCCAGTGCGTCCAGCAGCTGGATGTCGCGCAGCCCGCCACGGCCGTTCTTCAGATCCGGTTCGGCGCGATGGGCGATCTCGCCGTTGCGATTCCAGCGGGCCTGGGCCTGCTGGACCAGATCCGTGAAGCGCGACCGGATACCGGTCCGCCACTCCCGGCGCACCCCGCCGATCAGCAGGTTGCTCAGTTCGGCGTCGCCGACGATGTGCCGGGCCTCGAGCAGGCCGAGTCCGGCGGTGAGATCGTCGGCGGCCACCCGCAGCGCCTGCGGCACGGTCCGAACACTGTGATCCAGTTTGATGTGGGCGTCCCACAGCGGGTACCACAGCCGGTCGGCGACCTCGGCCACCCGTTGCGGATCGACATCGTCGTGCAGCAGCACCAGATCCAGATCCGAGTACGGCAGCATCTCCTTGCGTCCGAGCCCGCCGACCGCGACCACCGCCAGACCGCTGTCGCGGGCGATACCGAGTTCGCCGCCCTTGGTGGTCAGCCAGAGGTCGTACAGATCGACCAGCGCCTGGCGCAGCGATTCCGCGTCCAGACGAGGACGGCGGGTGTCCCCGCCGTCCAGCAGTTGATTCCGCGCCCGCACCAGATCCGTTGCGCCGCCCGACAATTCGTCCTGCGTTCGCTGGTTGCCCACTACCGTACCCACCGCCCGTCTCACACGAGCGGCCCCGCCCCTACCGGTCTCACCGGGTGGAGCGGGGCCGCCGCTGGATTCGAATATCTGCTCCCGGATTCCGCCGCCGGCGCGCCGGAATCCGGTCGGCCTTACAGAGCGTCGGCGCCGCGTTCGCCGGTACGGACCCGGATCACCGCGTCCACCGGGGTGATCCAGACCTTGCCGTCACCGATCTTGCCGGTGCGGGCGGCCTCGGTGATCACCTCGACGACCTTCTCCACCTGAGTGTCGTCGACGACGACCTCCACGCGGACCTTGGGAACGAAGTCCACCGAGTACTCCGCACCGCGGTAGACCTCCGTGTGGCCCTTCTGACGGCCGTAGCCCTGGACCTCACTGACGGTCATGCCCAGCACGCCGGCCTGCTCCAGCCCGGACTTGACGTCCTCGAGCGTGAACGGTTTGACGATCGCAGTAACAAGTTTCATTTTCGTCATGCCTCCTTGACGGCGTCCTTGACGACGGCGGTGCGTGCCGTGCCACCCACAGCAGCGAAATCGTATGCCGATTCAGCATGCTCCGATTCGTCCAAGCCCACCGACTCTTCTTCGTCGTTGGCACGGATTCCCACCGTGAACTTCACGATGAAGGCGATGATGAGCGACGCGATGAAGGAGTAGGCCAGCACCGCACCCGCACCGACCGCCTGCTTGCCCAGCTGCGAGAAACCGCCGCCGTAGAACAGGCCCTTGGCACCGGACAGCGCACCCGACGCACCCGACTCGGGAGCGAGGAACAGGCCGATCATCAGGGTGCCGACGACACCGCCGACGAGGTGGACGCCGACCACGTCGAGCGAATCGTCGAAGCCCAGCTTGAACTTCAGGCCCACGGCCAGCGCGCAGAGGATGCCCGCGACCACGCCGATCACCAAGGCGCCCAGGATGTTCACCGAGGAGCACGACGGGGTGATGGCGACCAGGCCCGCGACGATGCCGGAAGCGGCACCGAGGGTGGTGGGCTTGCCGTCGCGGATCTTCTCCACCAGCAGCCAGCCCAGCATCGCCGAGCAGGTGGCGAAGGTCGTGGTGAGGAAGGTCGAACCGGCCAGGCCGTTGGAGCTCACCGCGGAACCGGCGTTGAAGCCGAACCAGCCGAACCACAGCAGACCGGCGCCGAGCATGACGAACGGAATGTTGTGCGGCCGAGCCGGAGTCGTCGGCCAGCCCTTGCGCTTGCCGAGCACCAGGGCCAGGGCCAGGCCCGCGGCGCCGGCGTTGATGTGGACCGCGGTACCACCGGCGAAGTCGATGGCCTGCAACTTGTTGGCGATCCAGCCACCCGCGTGCACCAGGTTGCCCGAGGAGTCGGAGACGTTGAAGTCGAACACCCAGTGCGCGACCGGGAAGTACACCACGATCGCCCAGATCGTGGCGAACACCAGCCAGCCCCGGAACTTCAGGCGGTCGGCCACCGCGCCCGAGATCAGGGCCACGGTGATGATCGCGAACATCAGCTGGAAGGCCACGAAGACCGTCATCGGGATCGTGCCCGCCAGCGGGATGTCGGTCTCCGGGACGGCCGCCGTACCGGCCGCGGCGGGCACGGCCTTCACGCTGTTACCGCCGATGAGACCCTTCAGGCCGAAGAACTGGCCCGGGTCGCCGATCACTCCGAACTTGTTGTTGCCGAACGCTTCGGAATAGCCGAAGAGCGCCCAGAGCACGCCCACGATACCCATCGCACTGATGCTCATCATGATCATGTTCAGTACGTTCTTCGAGCGGACCATGCCGCCGTAGAAGAACGCCAGACCGGGCGTCATCAGCAAGACGAGCGCAGAGCTCGCCAGCATCCATGCGGTGTCGCCGGTATCCGGCAGACCGGTCAGGGGATACGCCACTTGTTCCTCCTCATCTCGGGCCCGGCCAAAGTTCACGGCAACGAGCCTGCACGCCAAGAAGGTTGCTCATACGGTGTTTCGTCTGTGCCGCCGACGAGTTTCACCTGCGTGAACGGATCTGCGGGTGGTGTTGCATCTGTGTTTCGAAACCCGCACAGCACTTCCGGTTCACCGCTGTGAATCATCGGCGGTGAGCGTGCGAAAACGGTTGCGACCTGCGCATCCGATATCGCGTTGTGATCGGTTACAGAACGGTTGTCCGATATTTGTCCGGACAACCCGGCACACCGCCGAACCCGACCGGCCGGGCTCAGCCGAGCAACGCGTCGACGAACGCGCCGGGCTCGAACGGGGCGAGATCGTCGGCGCCCTCGCCGAGGCCGACGAGCTTCACCGGCACGCCCAGTTCGTGCTGCACCTGGAACACGATGCCGCCCTTGGCCGTACCGTCCAGTTTGGTCAGCACCACACCGGTGATGTCGACCACCTCGGCGAACACCCGGGCCTGGGTGAGCCCGTTCTGGCCCACGGTGGCGTCCAGGACCAGCAGCACCTCGTCGACGGCGGCCTTCTTCTCGACCACCCGCTTCACCTTGCCGAGCTCGTCCATCAGACCGGTCTTGGTGTGCAGCCGACCGGCGGTGTCGACCAGCACCGCGTCGACGCCTTGCGCGATACCGGCGGTGACCGCGTCGAAGGCGACCGAGGCCGGATCGGCGCCCTCGCGACCCCGCACGGTCTCCGCGCCGACTCGTTCGCCCCAGGTTTGCAGCTGATCGGCAGCGGCGGCACGGAAGGTGTCGGCGGCGCCCAGCAGCACCCGGCGCCCGTCGGCCACCAGGACTCGCGCGAGCTTGCCGGTGGTGGTGGTCTTCCCGGTGCCGTTGACGCCGACCACCAGCAGGATCGACGGGTGATCGGCGTGCGGCAGCGCCTTGATGGAGCGATCCAGTTCGGGGCGCAGCGCCCCGACCAGCACCTCGCGCAACACCGCCCGAGCCTGGTCGGCGCTGCGGACACTGCGGGTAGCCATCTGTTCGCGAAGCTTGTCCACGATGGTCGCGGTAACGGCCGCGCCCAGATCCGCCATCACCAGCGTGTCCTCGATATCCTCCCAGGAATCCTCGTCCAGATCACCGCCGCCGAGCAGACCGAGCAGACTCTTGCCGACCGCGTTCTGGGACCTGGACAGCCGCCCGCGCAGCCGATCCAGGCGGCCCTCGGTGGGTTCGATCTCCTCCAGCGGCGCGGCCGGGGTGGTCGGGACCGCGGCAGGGGCGGGAGCGGTCGTGGCAGCCACCGCCGCGGCCACCTGATCGGCCGCGGCAGCCGCGGCCTCCTCGGCGGTCGCGAGGTCCGCGGCTTCGGTACCGGATGTGGCGGAGTCGGCGACTCCGGTGGATTCGGCGGCCCCGGCAGTTCCGGCGGCCGCAGTCCCGGCGACTCCGGTGGACTCGGCGGTACCGGCGATCGCAGTGGACTCGGTGGATTCGGACTCGGCAGTCCCATTCACCCCGATAGTCCCAGCCTCAGCGCCGGTCTCGGTACCCGCACCGGAACCAGCAGCCTCAGCCGTCCCATCGGTCTCGGTAGCTGCCCGCGCCTGCTCCGCACCCGCGACCGCGGCCAGCGCTGCCGCCTCCTGGGCGACCGCAGCCGGTTCCGGCGTCTGCACGCTCGCCGCCTCGACGGCCTCCTCCCGGCCCGGCTCGGGCAACCGGACGTCGGTGATCGAGCGGCGGGTGGAATCGCGCGGCACGGCGGCGTCGTCGCCGATGTGCGGCTGCCCCTCGTCGTCGGTGCGCTCGCCCGGCACGGCGACCGCTTCCGGCTTCGCACCGCCCCGCGCGAAACTGAATCCGCCGGCCGCCGTATAGCCACCCGACCGATCGGTCACCTCACGGGTCGGAGCGGCCGGCGTCAAGGTCACCCGGCGACGCTTATACCGGACGAATCCGGCGACGACGAGCGCCACCACCAGGACGGCGGCGATTGCGGCGATCAGAATCCAGGCTTGCGCAGTCACAGCGCCCATCCTGTCAGAACACCGGCCGGTACTCGCGCGGGCCGCCGCCGGAAATGCCTGATCGTCCACCGCCGCCGGGCCCGATCCCGTTACTCTGGTGCCCGTGCGGATCGCCTTCGGCACCGACGAGTGCACCCAGCTCACCGACCACCTGAAGACCCGGCTGACCGAACACGGCCACGAACTGATCGTGGTCGGCGAGGGCATCGCCTGGCCCGACGCGGGCCGCGGCGTCGGCGAGGCCGTCGCCACCGGGCGCGCCGATCTCGGCGTCGTGTGCTGCTGGACGGGCACCGGCGTGTCGATCGCCGCCAACAAGGTTCCCGGCGTCCGCGCGGCGCTGTGCACCGATCGCGCCACCGCCGAGGGCGCCCGCAAATGGAACGACGCCAACGTCCTCGCGCTCGGCCTGCGGCTCACCTCCCCCACGGTGGCCGACGAGATGCTGGACGCGTTCCTCGCCACCGAACCGGACGAATCGGAGGCCGCGAACTACCGCAAGCTGGGCTGACCCGATTTTCGATCACACCATGGTCGAGAAGGCTCGGCGAATCCGACACCAAGACAATAGGATCGGCTTTCGTGACCGATCGTAATGTGCTTGGGGGACCGCTGGAGGAGTGTGGCACCGATCCTCTCACCGGCTTCTATCGGGACGGATGCTGCAGCACGGGCCCGGAAGACCTCGGTAGCCACACCGTGTGCACCGTCGTGACGGCCGAATTCCTGGAGCATCAGAAGTCGATCGGCAACGATCTGGTCACTCCACGACCCGACAACAACTTCCCCGGCCTGCAACCGGGCGACCGCTGGTGCGTGGTGGCGGTGCGCTGGCTGCACGCCCACGAGGACGGCGTCGCCGCTCCCGTGGTGCTGGCCGCGACACACGAGAACGCGCTGGAGGTCATCCCGATGGAGACGCTGCGCAAGTACGCGGTCGACGTGCCCGACGACGTCAGCGACCTGCTCTAGCGGCAGCCGCCCGCCCGGGCGCGTACGGTCGATCCGGTGAGCTGGTGGCGCCGATCCCGCACCCACCCGGAGGGCCGGCCACACGGCGCCGACGTCCTCGAGATATTCGGCCCGTCCCGCAAACACGTTCACGAACGCAAGGAGTGGGTGGCCGTCGCGAAGGCCGACGACCGCATCTCCGGCGACGAACCGGTGGTCGACCTGACCACCGGCGTGGCGACGATGCCGGCGCGCCCTGCCCCGGCACCGCCGGACAGCTGAATCGGCCGCAGCCGTCGGCCCCGGCCGACGCGCCCGCTGCTCGACCCCGGCGGCGGCCGCCGGTTCCCGAGTACCGGGACCGAGCATGCCGAGCACCGGCCCAGCGGACGACGATCGAGATATCGGCCACCACAGCCCGACGACCGCGCCTCGTCAGAATTCCGCGTGCGCCGGCGGCTGGGCGGCGCGGGCCGACCGGCGGCGGTGGCCCTTCTGGCGGCAGGCCGGTGAGCAGAACCGGGCGGGGCGGCCGGTGCCGCGACGGCGGAGGGCCGCACCGCATTCCGAGCAGTGGGCGGTGTCTGTTTCGTTACGCGTTTCGTCACGAAGAACAGCGTCGGAGGCGGGTTTCGTGACCGGCCCGCCGGCGCGCGGACGCAGCGCGTCGAGGGCAATCCGGGTGGGCCGCAGCAACTCCGGGCCCGCTCCCGAAACCCGCTGGATCGCAGCGCATCCGGTGAAGATGCCGAGCAGGTCGGTGAGGGTGAGGTCCGGCCGCACCGCCCCGTGGCGCTGGGCCGCCACCAGCAATTCCCGCAGGGCGCGGTGGAATCGCTCGCCGGCACCGTGCATCAGCGCGCGGGGCCAGCCGTCGTCCGTGGTCATCACGTCGCAGACCGCCTGATTGCGCGGCCCGGAAACGACCGTGTACACGCAGAATTCGAAGAACGCCGCGCCCACGTCAGGCGCGGACAGGCAGGCTGTCGCCCGGTCGGTCATCCGCTCGATGCGTTGCTGCATCACGGCTTCCAGCAGGTCGGCCTTCGTCGGGAAGTGGCGGTAGACGGTGCCCGCGCCGACTCCGGCACGGCGGGCGATCTCGGCCAGCGACACCGACACGCCCTGGTCGGCGAAGGCGCTCTGCGCGGCGGCCAGCACCAGCGCTCGGTTCCGGCGGGCGTCCGCCCGGGCGGCGAGCCCGGCTGTGGCGGAACTCATTTCGTTACGCACCCCTCCCGGTCGACCTGGTGAATCGGGTGTGAGCGCCCGTATCGTCCGGGATACGGGTTGCTCGACCCGGATTCTATCGAACAGACGAGGTGCACATGTCCCATCAGAACGAACTCGTCCTGGTCACCGGCGCCACGGGCCACCAGGGCGGCGCCACCGCCCGGCAGTTGCTGGCGGCGGGCCGCCCGGTGCGGGCCCTGGTCCGCGACCCGAATGCGGCTGCGGCGCAGGCCCTGGCCGAACTCGGCGCCGAACTCGCCGTGGGCGACTTCGACCGGCCGGAGACGCTGACGGCCGCCGTCGCGGGCGCCGGCGGCGTCTTCCTCGTTCCACCGGCCGCCTTCGGTCCCGGCGGCTGGGATGTGGACCTGGAGGCGAACCGGGGCGTGGCGCTCGTCGACGCCGCCCGGTCCGCGGGCGTCGAGCAGATCGTCTTCACCGGCGTCGCCTCCTTCGGCAACGAGGTCAGCTTCGCCAACCACGGCAAGCATCGGATCGAGGAGGCCGCGCGGGCGAGCGGGTTGCGCTACACCCTGTTGCGTCCGGTGCGCTTCATGGAGAACTTCCTCGGCCTGGCCGCGCTGCCCCTGGACGGCTTCCACGGCGGCGTCAACCGCCACATCTTCCGCACCGACCGACCGGTCCAGATGATCGCCGTCGACGATATCGGCGCCATCGCCGCGCTCGCCTTCGCCGACCCGGACCGCTTCCACGGCCTCGCCCTCGACCTGGCCGGCGACGCGCACACCCCACCGGAATCCGCCGAGATCATCGGCCGGGCCGTCGGCCACCCCCTGCGCTACCAGCGCCTCACCGAGGCGGAAGCCGACGCCCTGACCGCCTCGGTCGGCGACACCTGGCGACTCGCCGAAGCCGGGCACGGCTGGGAGGCCGACATCGCAGCGGTCCGGGCCATCCTCCCCGGCCTCCAGAATCTCGAGACCTGGCTCACCACCACGGGTGCGGCCCAGCTGAAAGCTGTCCTGGCAGTCTGATCGGCCCCGGCCGAAATGCCACCGCCGGAGCGGGCGGGCTTCGGCCCGTCCCGGCGGCGCCCGGGGATTCAGGAGCGCGGCGCGAGCCCGTCCAACAGCAGTTGCCGCATGCGCCCGGCCTGTTCGAGCTGATCGGGACCGCAGGCGAGATGGATGCCGACCAGGCTCGCGACCACATCCTCCGCATGCGCGTCGGCACGTAGTGTCCCGTCGGCGGCGCCGGCGTCGAGCAGGACCCGGACCGCCTCGGACAGGCGCTGCCGCGTCTGGGAGGAGGTCACCGCCCCGGAATCGATGAGCGCACGCAGCGCGTCGGCCATATCGCGCTTGGTGGCCATGTAGTCGGCGAAGCGGTCCGTCCAGGCGCGCAGCGCGGCATCGGCGGGTCCGGCGGCCGCCAGTTCCGCGGCGCCGGCGCAGAGCCGGTCCACCTCGGCCCGGTAGACGGCCTCGACGAGCGCCTCCCGGGTCGGGAAGTGGCGGTAGAGGGTGCCGATGCCGACGCCGGCGGCCCGTGCGATCGCCTCCAGCGGCACCTTCCCGGATTCCGTGGTGAGCAGTTCCCGCGCGGTCTCCAGCAGGAGTTCGCGGTTGCGCCGGGCGTCGGCGCGACCCGCCGTCACGGCAGCACCCTGTCGAATGTCACGGCACAATCCCCTCGAGCAAGCGGAGGGTCCTCCGTTTCTGTTAGGCTGACATCATCCGGAGGACCCTCCGGTTCTTCTGTTCCACTATGCCATTCGAGAGGCCGCCATGACATCCGACACCAGCCCGGTGGGCGCCGCCACCGGCAGTTCCGCAGCGCGGCCGCACCGCCCCGGCGGCACCGCGCTGCTCGGCGACCGGCCGGTCGCCCGCCTCGGATTCGGCGCGATGCAGTTGGTACGCAGGCGAGTTCCGCCGGTCGACCCGGAGGTCGCGGTCGCGGTGCTCCGGCGCGCGAGCGAACGCGGCGTGAACCACATCGATACCGCCCAGTTCTACGGCGCCGGCGCCTGCAACCGGCTCATCCACACCGCGCTGGCCCCCTACGACGCGGATCTGGTGGTGGTCACCAAGGTGGGCGCCGCCGACGACGGCGGTCCGCTGGTCGCCGCGCAACGACCCGAACAGCTGCGCGCCCAGATCCACGCGAATCTGACCGAACTGCGGATGGACCGGCTGCCGGTGGTGAACCTGCGGCGCACGGACATCCCCCCGGGCATCATCGCGACCGGCGACCAGGTGGTCGCCCTCGACGACCAGCTC
Source organism: Nocardia sp. alder85J (assembly GCF_020176955.2). Classification (GTDB taxonomy): domain Bacteria; phylum Actinomycetota; class Actinomycetes; order Mycobacteriales; family Mycobacteriaceae; genus Nocardia. The sequence continues at coordinate 238,434 of NZ_JAIUCZ020000004.1, read as the reverse complement.
GCCGAGCTGATCGCCCTGCGCGACGAGGGCCTGATCGGCGGCATCGGCCTGAGCAACGTCGCGGCCGACACGCTGCGCGCGGCGCTCCCCGCCGGAATCGTGTGTGTGCAGAACGTGTTCAACGTCACCAACCGCAGCACCGAATCGGCGCTCGAGGTGTGCAGGGCGCACGGCATCGCCTGGGTGCCGTACTTCCCCCTGGGCTCCGCCGCGTTACCCGGCCACACCCCGATCGCCGACAACCCGGTCGTCCAGGCCGTTGCCGCACGCCTGCACACCACTTCCGCGAGCATCGGTCTGGCCTGGCTGCTCGCCCACTACCAGAACACTCTGCTCATCCCCGGCACCGCGGATCCCGCCCATCTCGACGACAATCTGGGCGCCGGCGATCTCGTCCTCGATCCGGAGACCCGCGCGGCACTCGATGCGCTGGACGCACCCACCCGGGACTGATCCGATTCGGGGACCGGCACTTCCGGCTAGCTCTCCTGCAACGGACGGCCCTGCGGGTCGCGCACCTTGCCGGTCAGCATCATGATGCCGTCGATCAGTGGCCAGAGGGCGCCGACGCCGCAGGTCAGCCAGGTGACCGCGATCTGGGCGATGCCGATGCCGGTGTAGCCCAGGTAGAACCGGCCGATGCCGAAGCTGCCCAGGAAGATCTCCAGCAGGCCCGCGACCAGCTTCGACTTGTCCGAATAGGGCTCACCCTGCGCGTTGCGCCCGAACGGCGCCTCCGGATCGCCGCCGGGCCGGCCGTAGACCGGCGGCTGACCGTAGGCGGGGGGCTGACCGTAAGCGGGGGGCGGGGGCGGGACCGGGGGAACCGGGCCGCCGGACGGGCCTGCCTGCGGTCCGTATCCCGGCTCCTGCTGATAAGGGTCGGTCACGTGCTCTCTCTCCTGATTCGCCGAGGCCCTTCGACCCCGGAGTCGAAAATCGCACTGCGAAAGATAGGAGCACGCGATTGCGAACATGTTGGAAACCCGTTGGAGCCGGTCGATACCGGTCCGCCGGTTCCACCTGCCCGGCCCGGCGTCGGGCAGGGCTATGCGGTCGTGGGCGCCAGACTGTCGCCGCGCAGGTTGTTGTCCCCCCGCAGATTGTCATTGCGCAGGCGCTGCGAGATGACCTGGGTGATCCCGTCGCCGCGCATGCTGACGCCGTAGAGCGCGTCCGCGACCTCCATGGTCGGCTTCTGGTGGGTGATGACGATCAGCTGCGACTTCTCCCGCAGCTGCTCGAACAGCCCGATCAGGCGGCGCAGGTTGGTGTCGTCGAGGGCGGCCTCCACCTCGTCCATCACGTAGAACGGGGAGGGGCGGGCCCGGAAGATCGCCACCAGCAGGGCCACCGCGGTCAGCGACTTCTCACCGCCGGACAGCAGCGACAGCCGCTTCACCTTCTTGCCCGGCGGGCGGGCCTCCACCTCGACGCCGGTGGTGAGCATGTCGGAGGGGTCGGTGAGCAGCAGCCGGCCCTCGCCGCCGGGGAACAGTTTGCCGAAGACCCCGACGAATTCGCGGGACACGTCCTCGTACGCCTCCGAAAAGACCTGAAGGATACGGGCATCCACATCGGACACCACGTCCAGCAGATCCTGCCGGGCCTTCTTCACATCCTCGAGCTGGGTGGCCAGGAAGTTGTAGCGCTCCTCCAGGGCCGCGAACTCCTCCAGCGCGAGGGGATTCACCTTGCCCAGGGTGGCGAGGTCCTTCTCCGCGCGCTTGACCCGGCGCTCCTCGGTGGCCCGGTCGTAGGGCATCGGCTGCGGCGGGCTGACCGCCTCGCCGCGCTCCTTGGCCTGCTCGTACTCCTGCACCTCCAGCGCCGACGGCGGCATCGGCACGTCGGGGCCGTACTCGCCGATCAGGTCGTCGAGCGCGATACCGAACTGGTCGGCGATGGTCTGCTCCAACTGCTCGATGCGCAGCGCGGATTGGGCGCGGGCCACCTCGTCGCGGTGCACGGTGTCGGTGAGCTGGGCCAGCTGGGTGGCGAGCGCGCGGCTGCGCTCCTTGATGCGATCGACGGCGGCGGCGCATTCGGTGCGACGCCGGACCAGATCGTCGCGGCGGGCGGCGGCCGCGCCGACCACCGTTTCCAGTTCCGCCGCAACACGTTCGGCGCCGTCGGCGACCGCGGTGGCCACCTCGGCGGCGCGGCGGCGGGCGGACTGGGCGCGTTCGGCGCGGGCCCGGGTCTCCCGTTCGGCGCGGGCGGCGCGGCGCAGTGAATCCGCTTTGCCCCGAACGGATTCCGCGCGTTCCTCGGCGGTGCGGACGGTCAGCCGGGCCTCCACCTCCAGGGCGCGGGCCTCGGCCAGCGCGGCGGCGGCGTCCTCGCGCTGCTGCCCGGCGGTCTCGGTACCGGCGTCGGCGTGCGAATCCAGTTCGGACTGTTCGGATTCCGCGTGCCGCAGCCGGTCCTCCAGTTCGGCCAGCCGGGTCAGGTTCTCGTCGCGGGCGGTCTCGGCGTCGTCGCGCTGGGCCACCAGCCGCTCGCTGTCGGACCGCGCCACCCGGGCGGCCTCGCCGAGCCGGCCCAGCCGGTCGTAGGTCGCGACCATCGACTGATCGGATTCGTGCAACGCCAGCAGCGCCTGGTCGGCGGAGTCCTTGCGGTCGCGCTGCTCGTCCAGCGCCCCCGACAGCGCGGCCTCCAACTCCTCGGCCTGCCGCTGCCAGGACTCCAGTTCGGCACGCGCCGTGTCGATCTCGGCCTGCACCTCCAGCTGGCTCGGGGCCCGGTCGGAGCCGCCGACCAACCAGCCGGACCCGGCCAGATCGCCGTCGCGGGTCACCACCCGCAGCCCGGGATCGACGGCGAGCACCGCGGCCACCACGGTGAGATCGTCGGCCACCACGGTCTCGGCCCCGAGCGTCGCGATCGCCCCCCACAGTTCGGCGGGGCAGTCGACCACCTCGACCAGCCACCGCGCCCCGGCGGGCAGCGCGAGCTCCGGTGACCCCACCCGGCCACCGGCGGTGGCGGACACCGGCGCGCCGAACGGCGCGACCGAAAGATTCGTTCCCGCACCGGAACCGAGCGCGCCGGTATCGGCCGAGCCGATATGACCGGCCCCTGCCGAGTCCGCGCCACCGGCCTCGGCCCGCGCGGCGTGAACGATCCCGGCATCGGCCGCGCGCGACCGCGCCGCGGCACCCGCGTAGACCACGCCCGCCCGGCCGCTGTCGGCGGCCTTCATCGCCGCGACCGCCTCGTGCGCGACCCGGTGACCGTCGGCGGTGACGGCATCGGCGAGCGGCCCCAGCGCCGCGGCGACGGCGGCCTGATAGCCGGGGTGCACCCGCAACTGTTCGGACAGGCGGCCACGCAATCCGCCGCTGTGCTGTTCCAGCAGCCAGGCGCCGCCGTCCTTGCGGGCCAGCCCCATGGTCAGGGCCTCGATCCGGGCCGACAGCGAGGCGACCTTCTTCCCCGCCTCGCGATCGCGCTCGCGCAGTTCGGTGACCCGTTCCTCTGCCTGCGCCAGGGCCGCGGCGGCATGTTCGTAGGCGGCGTCGAGACTCTCCTCGCCCGCCTCCAGCTCGCCGAGTTCGGTTTGGGCGGATTCGAATTCGGCCTCGGCGGCGGCGCCGCGCTGCCGCGCGTCGGCCAGGGTGCCGGAGAGCCGGCCGATCTCGGCGTCCGCGGACTGCGCGCGGCTGCGCAGCATCTCCACCTGGCCGGTCAGCCGGGCCAGGCCCTCGCGGCGATCGGCGATGGCGCGCACGGCCGCCAGATGGGCCTGCTCGGCCGCCTTGGCGGCCTGTTCCCGCTCGTACAGCTGTTCCCGGGCGGCCTCCAGGGTCGCGGTGGCGACCTCGACGGCGGCCAGCAGTTCGGCCTCCTCGGCCTCCACCCGCTCGGCCTCGGCCTCCAGCTGTTCCGGATCGCGGCCGCCGCCGGTGGGTGCGGCGATGGCCAGGTTGCGGGCCCGGTCGCGGGCGATACGAATGGTGGCGTTGACCCGCTCCACCAGCGCCGACAGCTGGAACCAGGTCTGCGCGGCGGCGTCGGCGGCGGGATTGAGCCGGGACAGCTCGAATTCCTGCTGTGCGAGGGCGGCGTTGGCGGCATCCAGTTCGGCCTGCACGGTGATGTGCTGCTCGCGGGCGAACGCCTCCTTGCTCTGCTGGCTCTCCAGATCGCGGCGGCGCGACACCAGATCGTCGGCGGCCAGGCGCAATCGCGCGTCGCGCAGGTCGGACTGCACGGTGGCGGCGCGGCGCGCCACCTCGGCCTGCCGGCCCAGCGGCTTGAGCTGGCGGCGCAGCTCGGTGGTGAGGTCGGTGAGGCGGGCCAGATTGGACTGCATCGCCTCCAGCTTGCGGACCGCCTTCTCCTTGCGGCGGCGGTGCTTGAGCACGCCCGCGGCCTCCTCGATGAAGGCGCGCCGATCCTCCGGCCGGGACTCCAGGATCGCCGACAACTGCCCCTGCCCGACGATGACGTGCATCTCCCGGCCGATGCCGGAGTCCGACAGCAGTTCCTGCACGTCCATCAGGCGGCAGGTGTTGCCGTTGATCTCGTATTCGCCGGCGCCGTCGCGGAACATCCGCCGGGTGATCGACACCTCGGAGTAGTCGATCGGCAGCGCGCCGTCGGAGTTGTCGATGGTGAGCGTCACCTCGGCGCGGCCCAGCGGCGCGCGGCCCGCGGTGCCCGCGAAGATGACGTCCTGCATCTTGCCGCCGCGCAGGGCCTTCGCGCCCTGTTCACCCATCACCCAGGTGAGCGCGTCGACGACGTTCGACTTGCCCGAACCGTTGGGACCGACCACACAGGTGATGCCCGGCTCGAAACGGAGCGTCGTCGCGGACGCGAAGGATTTGAATCCCTTCAGCGTCAGACTCTTCAGATGCACAGCTGGCCAATCTACCCGCGTGCGCGGGCGATTGCCGCGAGGCTGCCGGGGGAATCGGGTTCTCCCCCGGCAGGGCGGCCGGTCAGTACGCGGTGACGGTCAGCGTGTAGTCCGCGGCGCCGTCGGGCGTGGAGACCGCGATCTGGTAGTCGTGGCCGTCGGCGACGACGTCGGCGTGCGGCACCTCCTGCGCCACCATCGGGCCGATCAGCGGCGCCACCGTGAGCACGGCGTTGCCGGACGCGGAGGTGACGTCGAAGGCCAGGTTCTGGCCCGGCGCGGTGGAGATGGAGTAGGCGTCGTTCTGGCCCGGGGCAATGCTGCCGCTGGCGCCGGTGCTGTTCTGACCCGGCAGGATCTGCAGGTGGTGCGAGGCGCCGGGGATGCCGAGCGCGGGCGGCATGCCGCCCAGAGGAGCCTGCGCGGTCGCCACACCTCCGACGGCGGTGAAGGTCGCGGCGGCGACCACGGCGAACAGCACTGCCGGTGCGGCACGCAACAGGGATCGAGTCACTCGAGATGCGGTCATGGACAACATCTTTCCCCACAACCACGAGAAGATCGCAAGTCCCTGGCCGAAATCGGGGCCGTATGCCCCCTGAACAGGGGGCATACGGGGGGCCCGGCGAACCGGCGGACGGGCCGGTCCGGAGCCTGTTCCAAACAGTTCCAACCACGTTCCGAACCGTCCGAATTATCGTGTGCGTATGTCGCTCCCGCCGCCCGGGTGGAACGCCCCGCCGCCGCCCGCGCGCCCGGCCGCCGCCGGATGGGAGGTGGCGGTGTCGGTCTGCCTGCTGGTCCTCGCCCTACTGGGCTGCGGACTGACCGGCGCGACGGGGTTGTTCCTGTTCGCCTTCACCGATGTCTGCCCGCCGGACCGGTGCAGCCCCGATCACGCGTTCTACGCGCTGGCAGCCGCGGTGCTGGTGGCGGGATTGCTGCTGGTGTGCGGCACGGTGGTCACGGTGGTGCGGATGCGCCGCGGCCGTACCGCGTGGCCGATCGCGGTGGCGGTCGCCGCCGGTTGTCTCGCGCTGTGCGCGGCCGGTCTGACCGGGGAGGCCGTGGCACTCGGATTCTGATCGGTGACAGCGGTTTCCGGCCGGTGACACATTACAGACCGGTCGGTCCTGTTCATGTTGTGACACTGGGAAAGTTCACAGGAAGCCGAGTCGCCGGTCTACAATCCCAGTGTTAGCGGAGGCACGGAGCGGGAATCGGGGATCGCGCCGCCGGAGGGATCGGCACGAGGATTTGGAATACTTTCTGTTCGGTCCGATGAGGGTGCGGGCCGATAGCGGAGAGCCGGCGCCCGGTGGTAGTGGTGAGCTGCCGCTCGGCGGCGGTGGCGAGCTGCCGCTCGGCGGTAGTGGCGACCCACCGCTCGGGGGCAACGGCGAACTGTCGCTCGGTCGTAACGGCGAGCTGCCGCCGGGTCGTACTACCGAGCTGCCGCTGGGTCGTCATGGCGAACTGCCGCTGGGTGGCCCGAAACAGCGAGCGGTACTGGCGATCCTGCTTCTCGCCGATGGTTCGGTGGTGCGGTTCGATCGGCTCGTCGACGGATTGTGGGGGCAGCGTCCCCCCGAGAAGGCGCTGGCCTCACTGCGCTCGTACGTGGCGAATCTACGCCGGGCGTTCCAGACCGCCGCGGATTCGCCCGCGCCGCAACGGCTGCTGACCCGCTCCGTCGGTTATCAGCTGGCGCTCGGCGGCGACCCGGTCGACATCCATCGGTTCGAGGAGCTGGTCGGCGCCGGTCGGCGGGCACTGGCCGACGGTGACGCCGCCGCCGCGCACGACCTGCTCACCCGCGCCGGGCAACTGTGGCGCGGGGATCCGCTGGCCGAGTTCAGCGGATGGTCCTTCGCCGATCCGGCGATCGAACGCCTGGCGGGGTTGCGCCGCAGCGCGATCGAGGCCCGCTTCGACGCCGCCCTGTTGCTCGGCCGCCATGTCGACCTGGTGCCGGAGATCGAGGCCGCCATCGCGGCGGCGCCGGTACAGGAGCGGCTGTGGGCGCAACTGATGCAGGCGCTGTTCCGCTCGGGACGCCGCGCCGAGGCGTTGCAGGCCTACGATCGCGTGCGCGAGGTGCTCGGCCGCGAGCTGGGCGTCACCCCCGGCGACGACCTGCGCCGGCTGTTCCACGGCCTGTGCCGCGACGACGCCGTCCCCCTGATTCCGCACCCGGCCCCGGTGACGGTCGCCGGCCCGGCCGGAACCGGCGGCACCGGACATCCCGTCGTCGGCCGGACCGCCGAACTCGCCTGGCTGGGCCGGATGGCCGACTCGGCACGCCGCGGCCGCGGCGGCCTGGCCGTGTTCTCCGGGGAGAGCGGCATCGGCAAGACCGCACTCGCGGCCGCCCTGGCCGGGGAGGCCCGCGCCGCCGAGATGGCGGTGGCCTGGGCCGGACACCCCGACGGCGTGCGCAGGCCGGCGCTGTGGGGCTGGATCCAGCTGTTGCGGGAGCTGGGTGAGCTGCTCGGCACCGGGCCGCGCGCGGCGGTGTGCGCCGCGGCCCCCGAAGTGGCGGCGCTGGTCCCGGAGTGGCCCGAATGGCCGCCGCGGCCGATCGCGCCCCGGACCGCCGATCCCCGCTTCGAGGCCATCGACGGGATCGTCCGGGCGATACGGGAATTCGCGGCCGCCCGCCCGCTACTGCTGGTGCTCGACGACGCGCACCGGGCCGACCGGCCCACCCGCGACGTCCTGGCCCTGCTCGCCGACCGGCTGCACCACCTGCCGGCCCTGATCGTGGTGACCTGGTCCGCGACGGGTTCGGCCGAGGATCGGGACGAATACGACCGCCTGGTCGGCCGCAGCGACATCTCGGCGCTCGAACTGGCCGGGCTCGACCACGAGGCCGTCGGCCTGCTGGTCGAGCAACTGTCCGGGGTCCCGCCGAGTCCGGCCTTCGTCGCGGCGCTGCGGCAGCGCTGCGGCGGCAATCCCTTCTTCGTCCGCGAGATCGTCCGATTCCTGTCCACCCGTGGCCGTTTCGACGGCCACACGCTGCCGGCCGACGGCGACACGGTGCCCGACGCGGTCACCGGCGTGGTGCGCCGGCGGATGGCGGAACTGGCCCCCGCCACCCGCACGGTCCTGGCCGCGGCCGCGGTGACCGGCGCGGAGTTCGAACCCGTCGCGATCGCCGAGATGCTGGGCCTGCCCGCCGCCACGGTCCGGGAGCGGCTGCGCGACGCCCGCCACGCGGCGATGATCGGCGAAACCGCCGGGCGCCCCGGCTGGTTCGGCTTCGGCCCCGACCTGGCTCGCAAAGCCGTTGTCGCCCAGCTGGATTCGGGCGAACGCGCCGAACTGCACGCCCTCGTCACCCGCACCCGGATGCGCGACGCCACCCGGCGATCCTACGAATGGGTGCTCACCACCGCGCATCACGCCTGGCAGGCCGGAACGGCGCTGGACGCCGACACCGCCCTGACGATCACCGATCTCGCGCTCACCGCCGCGACGACCCGCTCGGCCCACGCCGACATCGCGACCCTGTCCGAGCACGCGCTCCAGATCTGCGCCCGATTACCCCGGGAGCCCGAGCGTTTCGAACGGGAGGCGGGCCTGTGGCTGCGGCTGGCGCTGGCCTGGTCGGCGCTGAAGGGCCGCCACCACGAGGATGTCGGCCGGGCGTTCCGGCGCGCCTACGAACTGCACCGCGGCCCGGCGCCACTGCCGGTGGACGACCTCGGCGCCTGAACCCGGTGCGCCCCGGCGCATTCCAAACCGGCTCCAACGCCTCTGCAATCACCGCCGGATACCGTGCGGTTACTCGTGACCATCGATCCGTCCCGGTCCCGGGCGCCGTCGGCTGCGCCCGGGACCGTTGTCCCGCAGGAGCAATGATGAGATTCACCCGCTGCCTCACCGCGGCATTCGTCGTGTCCGCCGCCGCGCTGACCGCCTGCTCCGTGTCGGTGGGCACTCGTACCGTCGACAAGAACGAAGTGGCCTCGCAGATCAGCAGCAAACTCGAGGAACAGGTCGGCCGCAAGCCCGACAGCGTGGAATGCCCGCAGAACCTCGACGCGCGCAAGGACGCCACCCTCGTCTGCACCCTCACCGACCAGGGCTCGAGTTACGACGTGACGGTCACCGTCACCAGCGTCGAGGGCGACAAGGCGAATTTCGACATCAACGTCGCCAACACCCCGAAGAACTGACGCCCGACACCCGGCGGACCGCCTGCCACTCCGGTGGCGGGCGGTCCGTCGGCCGTTTCCGAAGGGAGCGTCAGCTCGCCAGCGCGCTGCCCTTCACCCATTCGTCCCAGGGCACCGTCCAGTCCCCGTTGTTCCACAGGCTCAGACCCGGTCCGCTGGTGTTGTGCACCTCGACCACGTCGCCCGGGATCGCCCAGTTGTAGAACCACTGCGCGTTGGTGGCGTTCAGATTGAGGCAGCCGTGCGAGGTGTCGGTATTGCCCTGCGCCCACACCGTCGTATCGAGTTGGTGCAGGTAGATGCCGTCGGCGCTGATCCGGGTGGCCCAGGCGATCGCCTCCTTGTAGCCGAGCCGGTCGTTGACCGGCAGGCCGTAGGTGGAGGAGTCCATGATCACCGGATTGCCCTTGTCCATCACCGTGTAGGTGCCCGACGGGGTGTTGAAGTAGATGGTCTTGCCGGCGAAGTTCTCGCTGCCGCCGCGGCCCATCGAGGTGGGCATCGTCCGGATCAGCTGACCGTTCTCGAAGACCTGCACCTCATGGGTGTTGTCGTCGGCGATCGAGACGTGCGACGGGCCGATCACGAAGGAGGTCTTCGTATCCTCCTGGCCGTACAGACCCGGACCGACCTGCGCGCCGTACAGGCTCGCGTTCACGGTGACCTTGGTGCCCGACGGCCAGTACTGCTGCGGCCGGAAGTGCGCGTTGCGGTCGTCGAGCCAGTTCCAGGAGCCCTGCACCGGCGGATCGGTGGTGACGTTCAACCGCCGCTCGGCGGCCGCCTTGTCCCCGATCGCCTCGTCGAAGTGGGCGACGATGACCGTGCCGACGCCGTAGGTACCACCGTCGGCGAGCGGCTGCCCGAACGTGGTGGTCAGGTACACCTTGGTCTGGTTACCCGGGGTCAGCGTCGTGAACGTCGAGCTGACCGGGCCGGTGGGGCCGGTCAGCGTGATGCCCTGCGCCGACACCGTGTAGGTGTGGCCGTACCCGAGCGCGCCGCTCGGTTTCCAGGCGGTCTTGTCCGGGGTGAGGATGCCGTCGACGGGTTTGCCGTCTTCGTTGGTCATGGACACCGACGTCAGAATGCCGTCGGTCGCGCTCACTTCGATCTTGCCCAGCGGATCGACATCGTCGCCGCCGTTCGGGGTGACGACGATGGCCGGTGCCGTGGGACCGCCCCCGTTCGTCGCCGGTTTCGGCGCCCCCGGGGACGAAGAGCACGCGGCCATCAGCATCGTCACCAGGGTCAAGCCCATCGCGACACTGAATCGGCAGCGGCGACCTGACATGGTGTGTCTCCTGCGCTTTCACCGTGCGGCTGGCGGAACCGGACCCCCAGCGCACCTCACCTACTGTTCCGGTTCGCCAGTTTACGGGTCGGACCAGGCGGGTGGCATCCGGAGGTGTTGCCGAGGTTTTACGAGCCGGTTGCCGGGGTATCAGTCCGGTCGGGGCCGTGCCCGCGCCCATCCCCGTCCCCCGAGCACGGATCGGTGACCATGCACCCCAGCCGACCTCGATCATCGACCGGTAGACTCGCAACCGTTATGAATGCGAACCTGCTGATCGTCGAAGACGACGACCGGGTTCGTGCCGCCCTCCGGCTCGCGATGGAGGACGAGGGCTACACGGTGACGGAGGCCGAGAACGGCGAGGTCGCCCTGGGGCTGCTCCGCGAGCACGGCGCCCCCGATGTCATGACGGTCGACCTGATGCTCGGCGGGATGGACGGCTTCTCCTGCATCCGCGAGATCCGCCGCGAGCACGACGTGCCGATCATCGTGCTCAGTGGCCGCGACGACACCCACGACGTGGTGGCGGCGCTGGAGGCCGGCGCCGACGACTACGTCGTCAAGCCGTTCGAGATCAAGGAGATCACCGCCCGGATGCGGGCGCTGCGCCGCCGGGCCCAGCCCACCGCCGAGCCGCCGCCCCCGCCGGAGCTGGCCCTGGACGCCGATCCGGACTCCCCGCTGCTGCTGTCGCCGGAGGCCGGGACCGTGCGCCGCGGCGAGGACGACGTCCATCTCACGGTGACCGAGTTCCGGCTGCTGTGCGAGCTGGCGGAGACCCCGGGCCGGGTGCTGTCGCGCAGCGCGCTGTTGGAGCGGGTGTGGGATCGCGGGCACTTCGGCGACGAGCGCATCGTGGACGTGCACGTGCGGCGGCTGCGCACCAAGATCGAGAAGGACCCCTCGGACCCGGCCATCGTGGTCACCGTCCGCGGGCTCGGTTACCGGCTGGATGTCCAGCGCTGACCGCCGGGCCGCGCTGGTCGCGGCCGGTTGCGGCCTCGTCGCGACGCTGCTGGCGACGGCCGCGGCGCTGCTCGGCGAACTGTGGGCCGGGCTGGCGGTGGCCGCGGCCGGCGGCGGCGGGCTCGCCGCGGGGCTGTGGCTGATCCTGCGGCGCTGGACCCGCCGGCACCAGGCCGCCCTCGCCTCGCTGCGGCGGCGGTCGGACCGGGAGGATCGCCTGATCGGTGACCTCGGCCACGAACTGCGCACCCCCGTGACCACGCTGTCGACCAGCGTGCAGGTACTCAGCAACCACGAGGCCGAGATCCCCGACCGGCCGCGCCGGGCGCTGCGGCTGGCCCGCGCGGAGATCGACCATCTGCGCCGGCTGCTGGACGATCTGCTCACCCTGGCCCGCGCCGAGGCCGGGGTGCACCAGATCGAGGCCCGCCCGGTGGCGCTGCGCGACCTGATCACCGGCCTGCTGACCGCGCGGCAGTTGCCACCGCGGCTGCTCGCCCCCGGCCCGGATGTCACGGTGGCCGCCCGGCCCGCCGAACTCGAGCGCGTCCTCACCAATCTGCTCGACAACGCCGAACGCCACGGCGGCGGGCTCGCCGGCATCGGCCTGGCCCGGGACGGGAGCGAGGCCGTGCTCACCGTCGACGACGACGGCCCCGGGGTGCCCGCGGCCGATCGGCAGCGGATCTTCGAACGCTTCGTCACCGGGCGCCGCAGCCGCCGCGGCACCGGCATCGGCCTCGCCCTGGTCGCCGAGACGATCACCGCGCACGGCGGGCAGGTGGACTGTGATGCGCGGCCCGGCGGTGGCGCGCGGTTCACGGTGCGACTCCCGGCCGTGACCGATCTCACTCCGCCTGGGATTGTCACGTAACAGCAAAGTTTCCGTCCGGTAAAACTCAACATCAACTGGCAACTCTGTCCCTGTGACACCGACCCGAACCCTCAGCCGGACCGACGCCGAGCCCGCGGTCCTCCGCGCGCCGCGGACCGGAGACGGCGCACCCCTGTGGCGCATCGCCGTGGAATCCGGTGTGCTGGACGCCAATTCCAGCTACGCCTACCTGCTCTGGTGCCGCGATTTCCGGACCACCTCCGTGGTCGCCGAGATCGATGCGGAGGTGACCGGTTTCGTGACCGGATACCGGCGGCCACAGGCGCCGCACACCTTGTTCGTGTGGCAGGTCGCCGTCGACCGCGGCGCCCGCGGCCGCGGCCTCGCCGGTGCCATGCTCGACCACCTCGTGGGCACCCTTGCCGGACAAGGCGTTTCGACCCTGGAAACCACGGTGTCGCCGGACAACGAGGCCTCGCTGGCGATGTTCGCCGCGCTGGCCCGCCGCCACGACACCGAGCTCGAGCGTGAACAGCTGTTCACGCCACCAGATTTTCCGGACGGGCACGAAGCCGAGGACCTGTACCGGATCGCGCTGCAATCGGCGGCGCACACCGAAGAGGAGATCATCGATGACCACCGCTGAGATGACCGTTTTCGACACCATGGAATCGAATGTGCGCGGCTACTGCCGTGACTGGCCGACGCTGTTCGACACCGCCTCCGGTGCCTGGCTGCGCGACAGCGAGGGCCGCGACTACCTGGATTTCTTCGCCGGTGCGGGGGCACTGAACTACGGGCACAACAACCCGGTCCTGAAGGCCGCGCTGCTGGACTACCTCGCGCGCGACGGGATCACCCACGGCCTGGACATGTCCACGGTCGCCAAGCGGGATCTGCTGCGCACCATCGACCGGGTGCTGCTGACCCCGCGCGGGCTGGACCACAAGGTGCAGTTCCCCGGCCCGACCGGCGCCAACGCCGTGGAGGCGGCACTCAAGCTGGCGCGCAAGGTGACCGGCCGCACCACAGTGCTCAACTTCACCAACGCCTTCCACGGCATGACCCTGGGCGCACTGGCCGTGACCGGCAACGCCGCCAAGCGCGCGGGTGCCGGTGTGCCACTGTCCCACGTGAATTCGATGCCGTTCGACGGTTACCTGGACGACGCCGACGAGCTGTTCTGGATGGAGCGGGCACTGGACGACGGGTCCTCGGGCGTCGACGAACCCGCGGCGGTGATCGTGGAGACCGTGCAGGGTGAGGGCGGGGTCAACGTGGCCCGGCCGCAGTGGCTGCGCCGCCTGGCCGAATTGTGCTCCGCGCGTGACATTCTGCTGATCGTCGACGACGTGCAGATGGGCTGCGGCCGGACCGGGCCGTTCTTCTCCTTCGAGGTCGCCGGCATCACCCCCGACATCGTCACATTGTCGAAATCCATCGGCGGCTACGGACTTCCGATGGCGCTGGTGCTGATGCGGCCGGAGCTGGACCAGTGGACCCCCGGCGAGCACAACGGCACCTTCCGCGGCAACAATCCCGCCTTCGTCACCGCGACCGCGGCGCTGGAGCACTACTGGTCCGACGGCACGCTCACGGAATCGACTGCGGCCAAGGGTGATCGGATCCGGACGTCGTTCACCGAACTGGCCGAGCAGTACCAGGGCATCTCCACCCGGGGCCGCGGCCTGGTGCAGGGCCTGGTGTTCGACGAGGCCTCCGAGGCGGGCAAGGTCTGCCACGCCGCCTTCGAACAGGGGCTGCTGGTGGAGACCTCCGGCGCCGACGACGAGGTGGTGAAACTGCTTCCGCCGCTGACGATCACCGACGACGAGCTGGATCACGGCCTGGGTGTGCTGGCCCGGTCGGTCGCGGCCGTGCGGGGAGGTCACTGAGATGATCGTGCGCACCACCGCGGAGATCACCGGCACCGACCGTGACGTCGCCGCCGAGCGCTGGCGCAGCAAGCGCATCGTGCTCGGCGGGGACGGGGTCGGATTCTCCTTCCACGAGACCACGATCGAGCCCGGCACCGTCCACGAGTTCCACTACCGGCATCATGTCGAGGCGGTCTGGCTGGTGGAGGGCGAGGGCACGCTGCACGACCTCGACAACGACACCACCTACCCGCTGGGCCCCGGCTCGATGTACCTGCTGAACGGGCACGAGCGGCATCGCGTCGAGTCCCGCACCCGGATGCGGATGCTGTGCGTGTTCAACCCACCGGTGACCGGTACGGAGGTGCACGACGAGAACGGCGTGTACCCGCTGGTTGCCGCCGAAGGATAGGAGCGACCGATGACCGTGTCGATACCGGAAGCGGCGACGCCGATCCCACCCACCTGGCCGGCCGCACCGGACCCGCAGCCGCCGAACGTACATCCCGTCGATCGCTACCGCACCCGCACGGTCGCGGCGGTGCCGCCGATGGATCGTGACGACCCCACCGTCTGGGGCGAGCTGTCGGCCCCCGAGCTGGCCTCCTACGACACCGACGGCTACGCGATCCTGGACGAGCTGCTCACCCCGGCCGAGGTGGCCGAGCTGACCACCGACACCGACCGCCTCGCCACCGATGCGGACCTGCGAGCGGACGACCGGGTGGTCGTCGAGAAGTCCTCGAACCGGGTACGTTCGGTCTTCGAGGTGCACCGGCTCAGCACCCTCGTCGCGGAGCTGGTGCGTCAGGAGCGGATCGCCGGCCTGGCCCGCCAGGTGCTCGGCTCCGAGGTGTACCTGCACCAGAGCCGGGTCAACTACATGCCGGGTTTCACCGGGACGGGCTTCTACTGGCACTCCGACTTCGAGACCTGGCACGCCGAGGACGGCATGCCCGCCCCGCGCGCGGTGAGCCTGTCGATCGCCCTGACCGACAACCATCCCTGCAACGGCAGCCTGATGGTGATGCCCGGTTCACACCGCACCTTCGTCCCCTGCCAGGGCGAGACGCCACCCGACCACTATCGGGCGTCGTTGCGGGAGCAGCGAATCGGGGTGCCCGCGCAATCGGCGCTGGCCGACCTGGCCGACAAGCACGGCATCGCGCAGTTCACCGGCGCGCGCGGCGCGGCGCTGCTGTTCGACTCCAATCTGCTGCACGGTTCGTCGAACAACATCACCCCGTTGCCCCGCGCCAACCTGTTCCTGGTGTTCAACAGCGTCGAGAACGCCCTGGACACCCCCTACGCCGCCCCCGCCCCGCGCCCGGAACACATCGCCGCGCGCGACGTGACGCCGGTGCGCTGACCGGAACCCGCGCCGCCCGAGGAGCATTCACTCCGCGACAGTCGAGACACGCCGCCCAGCAATAGTCGAGCACCGGTCCGGCGACCCGGGCACCCCATGGGTCGACCGGCCGGGCAGACACCGAGCGTGCGACGGCTGACCGCAACTCGGAGCCGAACGCCGGGCACCCACCGGACGGGCCGGACCCGTGACGTCGCGTAGCGGTGCCGACCCGGCCGGTCAGGCGGGGTCGGCAGCCGGGCGGGTCAGGGCGGCGTAGCGGGCGATGTGCGCGTCGGTGCTGCCCCATTCGTACTGCACGGCGGTCAGCCGCTTGAAGTAGTGACCGACGGCCAGTTCCTCGGTCATCCCCATGGCCCCGTGCAGCTGCACCGCCTCCTGCCCCAGCAGCCGGGCCGCGCGGCCGACGGTGGCCTTGGCCGCCGCGGCGGCGCGGGCCCGATCGGCCGGGGCCGCACCGAGTTTCAGCGTCACCAGATAGGTGGCCGCGACGGCCTGTTCGAGTTCCAGGTGCATGTCGACCATGCGGTGTTGCAGCGCTTGGAAACTCGCGATCGGCACGCCGAACTGCTGCCGCTGCTCGGCGTAGGCGACGGTGTCGGCCAGCACCCGGCGCATCCCGCCGACGGCCTCGGCGCAGAGCGCGGCGATCGCCTCGTCGCGGGCGGTGTCCAGCGAATCGTCCGCTCCGCCTTCGGATCCCAGCAGGGCCTCGGCGGGCAGCCGGACAGCCTCGAACACCAGGTCGGCGGCCTGCCGTTCGTCGATGGTCCGGTAGGGGTGCGCCGCGACCCCGGCGGCGTCCGCGTCCACCACGAACAGCGACACCCCGGCGGCGCCGGGAATCCGGGCGGTCACCAGCAGGTGGGTGGCCAGCGGGGCCGCGATCACCACCGTCTTCGCGCCGTCGAGCACCCAGCCGTCGCCGTCGCGCCGCGCGGTGGCGGCCACCCGGTGCAGGTCGTACCCCGAATCCGCTTCCAGCGCAGCGAATGCCGTGATCACCTCGCCACCGGCGATGCCGCGCACCAGCTCGGTGGCCCGGTCGCCGCCGGCCCGCAGCAGCAGCCCGGCGCCGATCACCGCGGTGTCGACGAACGGTTCCACCACCAGCGCCGCGCCCAGCGCCTCGGCGATGATCATCGTCTCGACCGGCCCGCCACCGGAACCGCCCACGGCCTCCGGCAGACTCGCGCCGAGAATCCCGACCTCGTCGGCGAAGGCGTGCCAGATCTTCGGCTGCCAGCCGGGCCCGGTGCGGGCGGCGGTGCGGCTCTCCTCCAGACCGTAACGGGCCGTGAGGAAGTCGGTGAGGGTGTCGCGGAGCAGCTGCTGCTCGGCGGTGTATTCGAAGTCCATCTACAGTCCCAGGGTTGCCTTGGCGATGATGTTGCGCTGAATCTCGTTGCTACCGGCGTAGATCGAGCCCGCGCGGTCGTTGAAGTAGCGCAGCGGCGCGACCGCCTGCCACGGCTGTCCGCCGAGGAAACCGTCGGCCGGCGCGCGATAGTCGACCACCGGGCCGCCCGGCATGGCCGCGTGCGGCTGATACATCCGCCCGCGCGGCCCGGCGGCCTCCAGGGTGAGTTCGGTGATGCGCTGACTCAGTTCGGTACCGAGGATCTTCAGCGTCGACGCCGCCGGGCCCGGATCCTTCCCGCGCGACACCGCGGCCATGGTCCGGTATTCCAGGATCTCCAGCACGTCGGCGCGGATGCGGGCGTCGGCGAGCCGGGCCGAGAAGGCCGGATCCTCCAGCAGCACACCGCCGTCCGGGCCGGGCACGGTGGCCGCGTGCCGGGCCAGGGTCTCCCCCAGCGCCTGCAGCGCCGGCCCGAGCGCGCCGCCGCGCTCGAAGTTCAGCAGGTACTTGGCGACGGTCCAGCCCTCGTCGACGCGGCCGAGCACATTGGCCTTCGGCACCCGGACCTGATCGAAGAACACCTGGTTCTGCACCTGTTCCCCGGAGGTCATCACCAGCGGCCGCACCTGGATACCCGGGGTGTTCATATCGATCAGGACGAAGGTGATGCCCTGCTGTTTGCGCTCCCGCTTCGCGGTACGGACCAGGGCGAAGATCCAGTTCGCCTCGGTCGCGTGGGTGGTCCAGATCTTGCTGCCGGTGCACACCAGATCGTCGCCGTCCGACACGGCCGCCATGGCCAGCGACGCCAGGTCGCTGCCCGCCTCCGGCTCCGAGTAGCCCTGGCAGAAGAACACCTCGCCGGTCAGGATGCCCGGCAGGAAGTACGCCTTCTGCTCCGCGGTGCCGAAGGCGATGATCGCGTGCGCCACCATCCGGATACCCATCGGCGACAGCGCCGGCGCGCCCGCGAGCACCGATTCCCGATCGAAGATGTAATGCTGCGCCGCACTCCAGTCGCAACCGCCGTATTCGACCGGCCACAACGGCGCGGCCCAGCCGCGCGCGTGCAGGATGTGCTGCCAGGCCATGCTGGCCTCGTGGTCGGGGTAGACACTGGTGGCCAGCCGCCCGGCGCGGCGTAGCTCGGGGGTCAGGTTCTCGTCCAGAAAACGCCGCACCTCGTCACGAAACGCCAGATCGGTGGGCGACCAGTCCAGATCCACGGAGAACTCCTTGTTCGGTATGTGGTGTCCCACCTTCTCATTCAACGCCATACGAGCGCAAATGGACGTTAACTTAGCGAGATCTGCGCGCGGCTTGACATTCCACAGTGAGAGGTAGATCCTGGACATACATTCCACTTAGGAACATTGATCCTGGAGGACCGTCCCATGGACATCGCGACCGGCACCCGCGCCTCCGACGCCGAGCGCCAGGAGATCGTCGCCCAGCTGTCCCGGCACCTGAGCGACGGCCGCATCGATCTCACCGAATACGACCAGCGGGTGGCCGCGGTCTACGCCACCACCACTCGCGACGACCTGCCACGGGTCCTGACCGACCTGCCGCCGCTGCGCGCTGCCACCGCGTCCGCCCCGGCGCCGAGCATCCGCCGCCGGGTGCCGCTGTGGCAGCGCATCGAGTTGAGCGCCTGGCTCGGGGTGAGCCTGCTCAACGTCGTGATCTGGGGTCTGGTCTGCCTGGGGATCGGCACGTTCGTCTACCCGTGGCCGCTGTGGGTGATCGGCCCGTGGGGCGCGGTGCTGATCTTCCGGATGTTCGCGGGCTGGGAGTCGAAGGCCTGCGGTCCCGCACGGCAGTGACGTCGGCGCCTTGCCCAACTCCGCCGCAACCCGGAGGATGGCGAGGAGACGGTACACCGTACGAACGCACCGAAGGACAGCCATGAAGACACGGATCAGTTGCCCCTGCGGCGAGTACATCACCGGTAAGGACGAGGACGAACTGGTGGCCAAGACCCAGGCCCACCTGTCCGAGAAGCATCCCGGCCACGATTACTCGCGGGACGAGATCCTGTTCATGGCCTTCTGAGCCACGGCGCAAGCCGGTCGGACCACCGACGAGACGGCCGCCCTCCTCCGTCGAGGAAGGCGGCCGTCTCGTATGCGGGCGGGCTCAGCCCCGGTACGGGTATTGCCGATCGAGCGCGAGGTTCAACTCGACCACGTTCACCCGCGGCTCACCGGCGAAACCGAGCACCCGGCCGTGGGTGTCGGCGTCGACCAGCGCTCGCACCCGGTCCTCGGTGATCCCGCGGGCCTTCGCGACACGGGGGATCTGGATGGCCGCGTAGGCGGGCGAGATATCCGGATCCAGGCCCGAGGCGGAGGCGGTCACCGCATCGGTCGGCACCGGGGTGTCGGCGGACGCGTCCCCGCGGACCGGCACGATCTGCCCCGCCGAATAGTCCGCACCGGGCTTCGCGCACTCCACCGCGACCCCCTTGTAGAAGGCCAGGAACGGGGTCTTGGTGACCCGGCAGTCCTCGTTGACGCTGACCACCCGCACCGGGTTCTCGACTGTGCCCTTGGCGTCGCGCGGGCCGATCACCGACAGCACCGCGCCGACCTCGCCGGAGGTGCAGAACGGCCGGCTGCCGTCCACGTTCTCCAGACTCGCCACGGCCTGACTACGCGAGCACACCGTGGACAGCAGAGCCGTTTTGTCCTTCTTCGGATCGTCCGGATCGAGGGTGTCGACGACACTCTCCGGCCCCTGATTGCCGAAGCTGGAGTTGGTCGGATCGTAGCCGTCGGGAATGCTGCCGTCCGACGGCGCGGCATTCGACGGCCGGGTCTGGAAATACTGGTTCAGCGCCGTGCCCTTACCGTCGGTATACGCCTGCCCGATAAGGCTGGAGCCCACCACCTTCCCGTCCTGCCGCAACAACGAACCCTCCGCCTTGTCGTGCAGGCCGGGCAGTTGCGCGATCGCGAAAATCACCAGCGGATAAGCGATTCCGGTGATCACCGTGAGCACCAGCAGCGCACGCAGCGCCGCGAGGTGCTGACGGATCCAGGTCGACATTCTCATCAGGACATCCCGGGGAAGAATTGGATCACGAGGTCGATCAGCTTGATGCCGACGAAGGGGGCGACGATGCCGCCGAGCCCGTACACATAGAGGTTGCGGCTCAACAACTTCGACGCGCTGGACGGCGTGTACTTCACGCCGCGCAGCGCCAGCGGGATCAACGCCACGATGACGATCGCGTTGAAGATCACCGCCGACAGGATCGCCGACTGCGGACTGTGCAGCCGCATGATGTTGAGCACGTCCAGCCCGGGGAACAACCCCACGAACATCGCCGGGATGATCGCGAAGTACTTGGCGATGTCGTTGGCGATGGAGAACGTGGTCAGCGCGCCACGGGTGATCAGCAACTGCTTGCCGATCTCGACGATCTCGATCAACTTGGTGGGATCCGAATCCAGATCCACCATGTTGCCGGCCTCCTTGGCCGCCGAGGTGCCGGTGTTCATGGCGACCCCGACATCGGCCTGGGCCAGCGCCGGGGCGTCGTTGGTGCCGTCCCCGGTCATGGCGACCATCCGGCCACCGGCCTGCTCCTGCTTGATCAGCGCCAGCTTGTCCTCCGGGGTCGCCTCGGCGAGGAAGTCGTCCACCCCGGCCTCGTCGGCAATGGCCTTGGCGGTCAACGGATTGTCGCCGGTGATCATCACCGTCCGGATGCCCATCCTGCGCATCTCGTCGAACCGCTCGCGCATGCCCTGCTTGACGACATCCTTGAGATGTACGACGCCGAGCACTGTCGCTGTGCCACCGGCGATCTCGCCGACCACCAGCGGTGTGCCGCCGGAGGCCGAGATACCGTCGACGGTCTCGCCGAGCTCGCTCGGTATCTCACCGCCGCCGGCCCGCACCCACTCGGTGACCGCGCTGGCCGCCCCCTTGCGCAGCTGATGCCCGTCGGCCAGGTCCACCCCCGACATGCGGGTCTGGGCAGTGAATTCCACCCAGGTGGCGCCGGTCAGCTCACCGGGCGTGCGTTCCCGCTTGCCGTACGCCTGCTTCGCGTACACGACGATCGAACGGCCCTCGGGGGTTTCGTCGGCGAGGCTGGAAAGCTGTGCCGCATCGGCCAATTCGTCGCCGGTGACACCCGGCACCGGCACGAAGTCCGACGCCTGCCGGTTACCCAGCGTGATGGTGCCGGTCTTGTCCAGCAGCAACGTGTTCACATCACCGGCAGCCTCGACCGCGCGCCCCGACATCGCCAGCACGTTGCGCTGCACCAGCCGATCCATCCCCGCGATCCCGATCGCCGACAGCAGCGCGCCGATCGTGGTCGGGATCAGGCAGACCAGTAGTGACACCAGCACGATCCCGGTGACACCGTTGATGTCCAGCGCCTGGTTGTCGGCCACCCCCGGGTTGTTCACCTTCGAGAAGATCGCCAGCGGCTGGAGGGTCGCCACCGCGAACACGAAGATGATCGTCAGCGCGGCCAGCAGGATGTTCAGCGCGATCTCGTTCGGCGTCTTCTGCCGCTTGGCGCCCTCCACCAGCGCGATCATCTTGTCGATGAACGAACCGCCCGGCTCCTGGGTGATCCGCACGACGATCCGATCCGACAGCACCGTGGTGCCGCCGGTGACCGCGGACCGGTCGCCGCCGGATTCCCGGATCACCGGCGCGGATTCCCCGGTGATCGCCGACTCGTCCACGGAGGCAATGCCTTCCACGACGTCACCGTCACCGGGAATCACCTCCCCGGCCGTCACCACCACGTGATCGCCGCGTTGCAGCTCCGGCGCCGGGACGCGCGACTCGATCAGCCGCGTCGCCCCCGGGCTCCAGTCCTCGAGACGGCGTGCGACGGTATCGGTCTTGGCCTTGCGCAGCGCGTCGGCCTGCGCCTTGCCACGTCCCTCGGCGACGGCCTCGGCCAGGTTGGCGAACAGCACGGTCAGCCACAGCCACACCACGATGGCCCAGGCGAAGAAGGTGGGCTTCGTGACGGCCAGCACGGTGGACCACACCGCGCCGATCTCGACGATCAGCATCACCGGGTTCTTCCACAGCGTACGTGGATCCAGTTTCCGCAGCGCGTCCGGCAGCGACCGCCACAACAGGTGCGGATCGAACAGGCCGCTGCGGACCCGGCCGGTGTGCACCGGCTGCTCGGGTGTCGACACCGCGGTGTCGAGAACGGGTGTGCTCATGATCAGTGAATTCCTTCGGCGATCGGCCCGAGCGCCAACGCGGGCAGGAAGGTGAGGGCGACCAGGATGACGGTCACACCGGCCACCATCCCCACGAACTGCGGCCGGTGCGTCGGCAACGTCCCCTCCGACGCGGGCGTACGCCCTTGCGCGGCAAGCGAACCCGCGAGCGCGAGCGCGAACACGATGGGCACGAACCGCCCGAACGCCATCGCCAGTCCCAGCGCGGTGTTCCACCACACGGTGTTGCCGGACAGCCCCGCGAACGCCGACCCGTTGTTGTTGGCCGCGGACGTGAAGGCGTACAACACCTCCGACAACCCGTGTGGCCCGGTGTTGGCCATCGCGGCCCGCTCCCCCGGCAGCGCCATCGCGACCCCGGTGCCGATCAACACGATCAGCGGCGTGGTCAGGAAGTAGGCCGAGGCCAGTTTGATCTCGCGCGGATTGATCTTCTTACCGAGGTACTCCGGAGTGCGGCCGACCATCAGGCCGGCGACGAACACCGTGATCACGGCGAGTATCAGCATGCCGTACAACCCGGAACCGGTGCCGCCGGGCGCGACCTCGCCCAGCTGCATGTTGAACATCGTCATCATGCCGCCGAAACTGGTGTACGAGTCGTGCGCGGAGTCCACCGCACCGGTCGAGGTGAGCGTGGTCGCCGTGGCGAAGGTAGCCGAGTTCGAGACGCCGAACCGGGTCTCGACCCCCTCCATCGCGGCGCCCACGGCGGTCGGCACCGTGCCGTGGTGGTGCAGCTGGAAGAAGTTCTGGAGCACCAGGCTGAACAGCGCCAGCGTGCCCATCACGGAGACGATCGCGTAGCCCTGCTTCTTGCTGCCGACCATCCGGCCGAAGGTGCGCGGCAGCGAGAAGCTGATCACCAGCAACAGGAAGATCTCGACCCCATTGGTCCACGCGGTCGGATTCTCGAACGGATGCGCGGAGTTCACGTTGTACGGACCGCCACCGTTGGTGCCCAGTTCCTTGATCACTTCCTGGCTGGCGATCAACCCGCCCGGCAGCGTCTGCGAACCACCGTTGCCGGCGGTCGACGCGACCTGGTCGTACAGGTGGAAGTTCTGGATCACCCCGCCGGCCATCAGGACGATCGCGAACACGATCGAGATCGGCAGCAGGATACGGATGGTTCCCCTCACCAGATCCACCCAGAAGTTGCCGAGATCATTGCTGCGACTGCGCGCGAAACCACGCACCAGCGCGATGGCGACGGCCATGCCGACGGCCGCGGACACGAAGTTCTGGACCGTCAGCCCGGCGATCTGGACCAGGTGCCCCATGGTCTGCTCACCGGAGTAGTTCTGCCAGTTCGTATTGGTCACGAAGCTGATCGCGGTGTTCCACGACAGATCCGCGGACATGGTGGTGCCCTGGTGATGCAGATGCAGCGGCAGATGCCCCTGCACCAACTGGAAGAAGAACAGGAAAAACACGCTGACCGCGGAGAACGCCAGCGCACTGCGCGCGTACACCGGCCACGGCTGCTCCACCTCCGGCTGCACGCCGATAATCCGATAGATCACCCGCTCTGCCCGGGAATTCTTGCTACCGGAATACACCCGGTACATGTAGTCACCCAACGGCACGTGCACGAGGGCGAGCGCGATGATCAGGGCCGCCACGAAGACGATCCCCGCCGTGGTCGTGTTCACTCAGAACCTCTCGGGAAAGAGCAGCGCAGCCACCAGGTAAACGGCCACGGCAACGGCGAGCACGAGGCCGATGATGTTCTGCGTCACAGCCTCTCCACCCCCCGCTGGATCAGGCCGAGCAGCGCGAAAATCGCCACCGTCAGCACCGTGAACACCACGACAGACATGTCGAAACCTCTCTCGAGACAGCCGCGCACCTCGAAGGTGCACTGCCTTGAAGTGAATCGCTCGTCCAGGTCCGTTTCGAGATCCTTGACGCCTTCTTTGCGCCCCGCACCCCGGCATTGACGAGCCGTTTACAGGTCGTCCCCCGAGCCGTAGGGGGATACAAAAGTCGACATTAGGGCCGCAAAAAAGCCGTCAACAGGGCCGATAGGCCCTGGTACGAAGGTAGAACGGAGGTCGCCCGGCGGGGCGCCCCGGTACCCAGTCGAAACGGAAACGTGCCGGATTCGAGGAGACGCCGGCACGGCAGCACCGCCGGCAACCCACTGGCATGCGCCGGTGAAATCGAAGAGATCACCGGTACCCACTCTCCGGGAACCCTTGCTGCACAATGGGTCTCATGGATCGAAGCCATCTCGCCGCACTGGAGCCCGTGCACCGTGATCTGGCGGCGACCTGCACCGTTCAACCGACGGTGATCGAAGAGTCTTCGAGGTCCTGCGCATGATATTCATGGATCGCAAGGAAATCGCCTCGTGGAAACCCGAGAGCAACTCCCTCTGCCACGCCTCCGCGGGAGCCTGGCGCTATCTCCGTGCCGCATGTTTCGACACCGACGGTCGCCTAGTGAGCTTGGAACCGTACGAAACATATTATCCGACTTGATCTCTCGAAATCTCCTCGAAAATTGCGAGGTCACCCTCACTCCGAACCGAGCCGAACGTCGCACCGACCGACTCGAAGAACGCCGACCTCGGCAGTATCCGAACAAAGCAACGCCGCCTGAACAGTTCTCCACCGGGCAGCAGTGCCAGGCCGGCAGAAATCTGTAACCAGCCGGTAAAGGTCCCCATCGGAACCGTCAAGAATCTGTCAAGAGCGTGGTACGAACCAACTCCGAAGGTAGACAGTACCTAGCCCGGCGCGGCGCCCGCGACCTCGGCCGAAACCGAAAATGCCCGATTCGAGGAGACGTCAGTGCGGCAGCGCGCACCACGATCGACACGCGCGATGATGGACGAGTGAAACGCGGGCAGTTGCGCATCTACCTCGGGGCCGCCCCCGGCGTCGGCAAGACGTACGCCATGCTCGGGGAGGCACATCGGCGCCTGGAACGGGGCCGGGACGTGGTGGCCGCCATCGTGGAGACGCACGGGCGGGACAAGACCGCGGCGCTGCTGGCGGGGATCGAGCGGATTCCGCCGAAGCTCATGACCTATCGCGGCGCCACGCTGCCGGAGCTCGACGTCGAGGCCGTGCTGCGGCGGCGGCCCGCGGTCGTCCTCGTGGACGAGCTGGCGCACACCAACGTGCCCGGGTCCAAGCACGAGAAGCGCTGGCAGGACGTGCACGAGTTGCTGGATGCCGGGATCGACGTGATCTCCACGGTGAACGTGCAGCATCTGGAGAGCCTCAACGACGTGGTGCAGCAGATCACCGGGGTGGTGCAGCGGGAGACGGTGCCGGACCGGGTGGTGCGCGGGGCCGATCAGGTGGAGTTGGTCGACATCACCCCGGAGGCGTTGCGGCGGCGGTTGTCGCACGGCAATGTGTACGCCGCCGACAAGGTCGACGCCGCGCTGCACAACTACTTCCGGCCCGGAAACCTCACGGCGCTACGGGAATTGGCGTTGCTGTGGCTGGCCGATCAGGTGGACGCGGCGCTGGCGAAGTACCGGGCCGAGCATCGGATCACCGATCTGTGGGAGGCCCGCGAGCGGGTGGTGGTCGCGGTGACCGGCGGGCCGGAGTCGGAGACGATCGTGCGGCGCGCCGGGCGCATCGCGGCCAAGTCGTCGGCGGAACTGATCGTGGTGCACGTGGTGCGCGGTGACGGGCTGGCCGGGGTGTCGACGCAGCGGCTCGCGCGGCTGCGCGATCTGGCCGACAGTCTCGGGGCCAGCCTGCACAATGTGACCGGCGACGACGTCCCGGGGGCGCTGCTGGATTTCGCGCGGCAGGTCAACGCCACCCAGTTGGTGCTGGGCACCTCCCGGCGGTCGCGCTGGGCGCGCATCCTCGACGAGGGCATCGGGACCTCCGTGGTCCGGGCCTCCGGCAAGATCGATGTGCACATGGTGACCCACGAGGAGGCCCGGCGCGGGTTCCGCTGGTCGGGGGTGACCCCGCGGGAGCGCACGCTGTCCTCGTGGGCGATCGCGCTGGCGATGCCGGCCCTGATCACGGCCGTGTGCTCGTACTGGCTGGACCCGCATCTGAACTTCGCCGGCGAGAGTTCGCTCTACTTCTTCGGGGTGATCGCGGTGTCGCTGCTCGGCGGCGTCGCCCCGGCGGCGCTGTCGGCGGTGTTCGGCGGCGTGCTGCTGAACTGGTTCTTCGTGCCGCCGCGGCACAGTTTCACCATCGCGGAGGTCAACAACTTCCTGACCATCGTGGTGATGGCGGCGGTGGCGATCGCGGTGGCCGCGCTGGTCGACGTCTCCAAGAAGCGAACCCTCCAGGCGCGCAAGGCCTCCCGGCAGGCCGAACTGCTCACCCTGTTCGCGGGGGCGGTGCTGCACGGCGCCGACCTGCACGACCTGCTGGAGCGGGCGCGCGAGACCTACGGGCAGCGGGCGGTGGCGTTCACCACCGACGAGGAGGTGCTGGCCTGCGTCGGCGAGGATCCGCCGCGCCGGGTCGCCGACGCCGATACCGCGCTGGAGGCCGGCGACGACATGCACTGGCTGTTGCTGTCCGGCCGTGCGCTCGCCCCCGGCGACCGGGTGGTGCTGGGGGTGGTCGCCAATCAGGCGGCCGGGCTGGTCCGCCAGCGGCAACTCGCGGCGGAGGCGCAGGCGGCGGCGGGTGTGGTGGAGGCGGATCGGCTGCGCCGGGCATTGCTGTCGGCGGTCAGCCACGACCTGCGCACCCCGCTGGCGGCCGCCAAGGCCGCGGTGTCGAGCCTGCGCAGCGACGATGTCGAGTTCTCCCCGGAGGACACCGCCGAACTGCTGGAGACCATCGAGGAATCCACCGATCAGCTCACCGGGCTGGTCGGCAACCTGCTGGACTCGTCGCGGCTGGCCGCGGGCGTGGTGCAGCCGCAACTGCGCCGGATCTATCTGGAGGAGGCGGTGAACCGGTCGGTGCTCGGCGTCGGCCTGGGCACCCGCAGCCTGCGCCGCGCCGCGCTGGATCGGGTGAAGGTGGAGGTCGGCGACGTGTCGGTGTACGCCGACGGTGGTCTACTGGAACGGGTGCTGGCCAACCTCATCGACAACGCGCTGCGCTACTCGCCGCGCGACACCCCGGTCCGGATCACCGCCGAACGCGTCGGCGACCGGGTGACGGTGGCTGTGGTCGACCAGGGCCCGGGAGTACCGTCCGGCCTGGAGGATCAGCTGTTCGAGCCGTTCCAGCGGCTCGGCGACCGGGACAATTCCACCGGTGTCGGACTGGGCCTGTCGGTCGTACACGGATTCGTCGCCGCGATGGGCGGCAGCGTGCACGCCGAGTCGACCCCCGGCGGGGGTCTGACCATGATGCTGGAGTTGCCCGCGGAACCCGGCGCGAACACCGAGCCCCGACGCGCGGTGCGGGTGCCGCGGGTGGACACCGAGGCCGCGGCGACGGGCCCGGCCGGAACGGACGACACGGAACAGGAGACGCGGTGACAACGGCGAACCCGACCGGCACGGCGGCACCGACACGGGTGCTGGTGGTCGACGACGAGCCGCAGATCCTGCGCGCTCTGCGGATCAATCTGTCGGTCCGCGGCTATGAGGTGATCACCGCCTCCACCGGCGCCGCCGCCCTGCGCGCGGCGGCGGAGAAACATCCGGCGGTGGTGGTCCTGGACCTCGGACTGCCCGATATGGACGGTATCGAGGTGCTGGGCGGCCTGCGCGGCTGGAGTCAGGCGCCGGTGATCGTGCTGTCGGCACGCACCGACTCCGGCGACAAGGTGGAGGCCCTCGACGCCGGGGCCGACGACTATGTGACCAAACCTTTCGGTATGGACGAGCTGCTGGCCCGGCTGCGGGCCGCGGTCCGGCGCTCGGCCGCCGGCGCCGGCGATGCCGCCGATCCGGTGGTGGAGACCGCCTCCTTCACCGTGGACCTGTCGGCGAAGAAGGTCACCCGGCACGGCAGCGACGTGCACCTGACCCCCACCGAATGGGGTGTGCTGGAGATGCTGGTCCGTAACCAGGGCAAACTGGTCGGCCGCCGTGAGTTGCTGCGCGAGGTGTGGGGCCCGTCGTATGCCACGGAGACCCACTACCTGCGCGTCTATCTCGCCCAGTTGCGCCGCAAACTCGAGGACGATCCGTCGAACCCCAAACACCTGCTCACCGAGGCCGGTATGGGCTACCGCTTCCAGTCGTGACGACGCCGACAGCGGGAATCCCGGGCCGGGCCCGCCGGGTTGGAAGCGGTGGGAGCCCGCGGTCGTGCGGGCCGCGAGCGACGGATGGCAGGATCGAGAGCATGGCTTCTCAGGCTGACAGCGCACAGACCGCAACGAACTCCACGGCGACGGCGCCGACCACGCTGTGGGTCGAGCGCACCGGCACCCGCAGCTACACGGGGCGCAGCTCGCGCGGGGCCGAGGTGCTCATCGGCTCGGAGAGCGTGCAGGGCGTGTTCACCCCGGGTGAGTTGCTGAAGATCGCCCTGGCCGCATGCACGGGGATGAGCTCGGACTTCCCGCTGTCGCACCG
This sequence comes from Nocardia sp. alder85J, assembly GCF_020176955.2. Lineage (GTDB taxonomy): Bacteria > Actinomycetota > Actinomycetes > Mycobacteriales > Mycobacteriaceae > Nocardia. Next base: position 209,958 of record NZ_JAIUCZ020000004.1, on the reverse strand, counting down.
GCTCGGCGACACCTACGACGCCACCATCCGGGTCTCCGGCACCGCCGACCGGGAGAACGAGGTCTATCCGGAATTGGACGAGGTGCTGGAGCTGGATCTGTCCGAGCTGGACGAGGCCGCCCGGGAACGGCTGCTGGTCACGGTGCAGCGGGCCATCGACAAGGTGTGCACGGTCGGCCGCACGCTGAAGGCGGGCACCACGGTGAACCTGTCGTTCCAGGTGGACGCGTGACCCCGGTCACCCACCGACCGGTCGGCCACCGCGGACGCCGCCGGTGACCGCCGATCCGGTCCGGCTCAGCGCCTGGGTGCACGGGCTGGTGCAGGGCGTCGGCTTCCGCTGGTGGACCCGGTCCCGCGCGCTGGAGCTGGGCCTGACCGGCTTCGCCCGCAACGCGCGCGACGGCCGGGTGCACGTGATCGCCGAGGGACCGCGCGCACACTGCGAGCAACTACTCGAATTGTTGCGTTCCGGTCAGACGCCTGGTCGGGTGGACCTGGTTGTGGAAGACTGGGTCGCCGCCCAGGGTGAACTGGTCGGATTCGAGGAACGGTAGTCGGCGGGGAACAGGGAGCTGGACATGCCAACTGAATATCCGGGCACACCCCCTGAGGTCCCCGATCCACACGATGCCCCCTCCGGCTCCTCTGGAGCATCCCCGGGCAGCGCGGACGAGAATGCCCCCACCACCCGCCACCGGCGGCCCGAAACCCCGGGCGCCCCGGGCGATTCCGCCCCGGAGACCGGCAACACGGCCCGTTTCGACCGGTCCGGAGCCGGGCATCGGCCCACGGATGCCACCCCGACCGGCCCCGGCACCACCGACCCGGCCCGTTCCACCGGGATCCCCGGCGCCGCACCTGCCACCGACGACGCCGACTGGTGGGCCCATCCGCCACAGCCCGAGCAACCCTCCGGCACAACGGGTCCCACCGACACCCCGGCCGCGCCGCAATGGACCCTGCCACTACCGGGCGCCCCGGACCTGTTCCCGCGCGCCGACTCCGACGCACTGTCGGCGACCGTCGACCCCGGCGCCCTGTCCGTATCCTCGGAACCGGGCTCCCTGGGAGCGTCCCCCACACCCGGTAGACCGGGAGCGTTCCCCGCATCCGGCACACCGGGATTGTCCCCCGACCCCGGTGCGCCGACGCCGCCTCCCGAACCGGGCTCCGCGGCCACCACCGGCGCCCCGCCCCGGTCCATGTCCGGCGGGTCGAACCTGCGCGGCGCCGAACCGCCGCGCAAGGTCCGCGGCAGCGTGCGCCGGCAACAGGTGGGCGTCACCCAGGCCCGGGACCCCTCCCTCGGCGAGGCCCGCGCCCGGGAGAAGGGCCGGGAGCGGGCCGCGGCGGCGGAAAAAATGGCCGAGGAGCGCTTGGAAGCCAAGCGCCGCAACCGGAAACGCACGATGATCGGCGGCGCGGCCGTCGTCGGGGTGGCCGCCCTGGTCGGCGCCGGCTACCTCGCCTACTCGGCGGCCAACCAGCCGCGCGAGGTCACCGCCTACTGTGTCACCGACGACAACGGCCAGCAGACCGTGGTGTCCGACGACGACTGCGTGAAGGCCCAGGACTACGTCAGCACCTACGGGGGCGGCGGCTACGGCGGTGGCGTCTACCCCATCTTCTTGTACAACGGGCATCAGTACCGCTATTACTACGGGGGTAGCAATGCCGGTATCGGAAGTCACCCCCGGGGCGGCAGCTTCTCCGCGCCGTCGCATTCGGTCTCCAGCACCAAGAGCGGGACCACGGTGCGCGGCGGGCTGGGCGTCAAGGGCGGCGGCAAGAGTGGAGGATCGTAGTGCGACGAGTGACCAGCTCGCCGCGGCCCGGCTGGGAGCGCACCATCGCCGAGCAGGGCCTGGTATACGGCTCACCGGGCCGTGACACCAACGGCCGTCCCCGGCCGTACTGGGACGAATCGGTGCATTACGAATTCGATCTGGACGAGATCCTGTCGCTGGAGGCGCAGGTCGAGGTCCTGCACTCGATGTGCCTGGACGCCGTCGAGCAGATCGTGCTCACCGAGCGGTTCGCCGATTTCGGTCTGCCGCAGTGGAGTTGGGAGCCGATCAAACAGTCCTGGCAGCGCGGCGACCCGTACGTCTACGGCCGCTTCGACCTGCGCTACGACGGCCGCGGCCCGGCGAAACTACTGGAGTACAACGCCGATACCCCCACGGCGCTGCTGGAGGCGGCGATCGTGCAGTGGCATTGGCTGACCGACCGCTATCCCGGCGACGACCAGTGGAACTCGCTGCACGAGAAGCTGGTTGCCCGCTGGGACGGGCTGCGCTCCCAACTCGCCCGCGCCGAACTGCATTTCACCTGGTCCTCGGCGGACTCCAGCGGTGAGGACAACGTCACCACCGCCTACATGCAGGAGACCGCGGCCGAGGCCGGTTTCGACACCATCGCGCTACCGATCGAGGACGTCGGCTGGGACACCGAACTGAAGCGCTTCGTGGATCTGGCCGAGGCGCCGATCCAGTCGATCTTCAAGCTGTACCCGTGGGAGTGGGCGCTCGACGACCAGTTCGGCAAGCAGATCATCGGCGAACTGCCGCACACGATGTGGATCGAGCCGCTGTGGAAGGCGCTGCTGTCGAACAAGGCGCTGCTGGCGGTGCTGTGGGAGATGTATCCGGGCCACCCCAACCTGCTGCCCGCCTACGTCGACGACCCGCACGAACTCACCGAGTACATCAAGAAGCCGAAGCTCGGCCGCGAGGGCGCCAACATGACCATCGTCGGCGCCGGCCTGGAGACCGCGACCGCCGGCGTCTACGGCGAAGAGGGCTACGTCTACCAATTGCTGGACCCGCTACCGGAATTCGACGGCATGCGCCCGGTGCTGGGCGCGTGGATCGTCGGCGACGACGCCGCCGGGATGGGCATCCGCGAAACCCCGGGACTGATCACCGACGACGGCGCCACGTTCGTCCCGCACCGCATCCCCACAGCGAATCCCTAGGGAAGCGTTAGAGTGAGTGCGCCCGCACGTGCGGCCGACCGACGTCCAGGAGAATGACATGGCCACGATCGCTCTCGAACCCGGGTACTGGGGCAATCTCGGGCACGGAGTCGGGGCCATCGCCGCGTACGCGGCCGTCGGCCTGGTGCTCATGCTGGTGGGCTTCGCCGCGCTCGACATCACGACCCCCGGCCTGCTGCGCAAGCTGGTCGGCTCGGGCCGCCCGAACGCCAACATCATCGCCGCCGCCGGACTGCTCGCCACGGCGATCATCGTGGTGTTCGCCATCTACAGCTCCGGCGGGCACCTGTCCGAGGGCCTGATCTCGGCGGCGATCTTCGGCCTCGTCGGCATCGCCGCCCAGGTGATCTCGGCCCGGGTGATGGAGCGGCTCATCGGCATCAATATCGGTGATCTGCTGCACGCCACGGTCTTCGTCACCGAATCGCTGGTGGTGGCCGCGGCTCACCTCGGCATCGCCCTGGTGATCGGCGTCGCTATCGTCTAGTGAAGGCCGCCAGGTCTTCCAGGGGCCAGGTGTCGATGACGCGTTCGGGCGCAACGCCGTTGGCCAGGGCGCGTTCGCATCCGTAACCCTGCCAATCCAATTGGCCGGGGGCGTGGGCATCGGTGTCGACGGCGAAGTAGCAGCCCATCTCGACGGCCAGGCGGATCAGGCGACTCGGCGGGTCGCGGCGTTCGGGGCGGCTGTTGATCTCGACGGCGGTGCCGTAGCGGCGGCAGGCCTCGAACACCAGCTCGGCGTCGAAGCGGGATTCGGGGCGGGTGCCGCGTTCTCCGGTGACCAGGCGGCCGGTGCAGTGACCGAGGATGTCCACGTTCGGGTCGGCGACCGCGTACACCATGCGTTTCGTCATGGTCTCGCTGTCGGCGCGCAGATCGGAATGCACGCTGGCGACCACGATGTCGAGGCGGGCCAGCAGATCGGCCTGCTGATCCAGGGTGCCGTCGCCGAGGATGTCCACCTCGATGCCGGTGAGGATGCGGAACGGCGCGAGTTCGGCGTTCAGCTGGTCGATCACGTCCAGCTGCCGGCGCAGCCGCTGGGCGGACAGGCCGTTGGCGACCTTCAGCCGCGGCGAATGATCGGTCAGCGCGACGTAGTCGTGGCCCAGCGCGATGGCCGTCCGCATCATCTCCTCGATCGGACTGCCACCGTCGGACCAGTCGGAGTGGGTGTGCAGATCCCCGCGCAGCCGCTCCCGCAGCGCCTTGCCCTCGGGCCCGATCGGCGTTGCGGCGGAACGTGATTCGGCCAGCTTGTCCGGCACCTCACCCGCGCCCGCCTGCGCGATCGCGGCGGCGGTCTTCGGCCCGATCCCCGGAAGTTCCTGCCAGCGGCCACTGTTCAGAAAACTCGCATACTCCGGCTCGGGCAGCTCGGCGACGATGTCGGCCGCCCGGCGATACGCCCGCACCCGCTGGGTCTGTGCCCGGGAGCGCTCCATCCAGAACGCGATCTCCCGGAGCGCCGAGACCGCCGCCCGCTGGGTACTCACGATTATCGGATCCGGCTGTATTTCACGAAGGCCACTCCATCCTCGAAGACCCGGCTGGTCAGGACGCGGAACCGGGCCGGTTCCGGCAGTCGCGGACCGGTGCCGAACAACGGCCGCCCGTGACCGAGCACGATCGGGTGCAGTTTCACGAAAATATGGTCGATCTCCGGCAGCAGCACCTGGGCCAGCTCACCGCCGCCGCACAACCAGATTCCCATACCGGGTTCGCGTTTGAGTGCGCGCACCCGCGCGAGTGGATCCGCCGGAATCAGCTCGATACCCGGATCCGCGACCTCCGGCAGCGTCGTCGAGACGACGAACTGCCGCAGATGCGAATACGGGCTGGCCGTCCCGGTCCGGACCCCGAAATCGTAGGTCTTGCGACCCATGATCACCGTGTCGAAGGTCTGACCGAGTTTGTCGACACCGAGGACCTCCCGCACCTTGGTGGGCAGCGTCTCCGGATATTGAGCGAGGATCGCCGGGGTGTGATCACCACCGACCGGGAAGAAATCGACCGAACCGTCCGCGGTGGCGATGAAGCCATCGATGGTCGAAGCCACGAGATAGGTCATCTTGCGCATCGGGGTACTCCCTTCACGACCCGAAAAGGGGCCGTGAGAAAACGGTAGCTCTCCGGCGGCCGGCACCGGGAGGGGGCAGGTGATCGGGGCCGGTACGGGCGGCCCGCACCGACCGTTCGGGCCGCGATCGGCGGATCGGCGGCCCGGCGCCGCCGGCGGGTCGCGCGGGTCAGGCTTGGTGCTGCGAATTTCTCAGGGCGGCAATGCTTCCGGTCAATGCGCCCAGGCAGGAAGCCCGGACCTGATCGCGGGTGAGACCGCCGCGTTCGAGCCATTCCAGGCACAGGGTGTGCACGAACATCAGCCACGAGGTGACCACCGCGGACATGACCGCATGGTCGGGTCCGCTCGGGTCGACGGCCGCGAGCATCACCTCGCGCATGGCGGCGTGGTCACCGAAGACGATCGCCTGCACGACGGGATCGCCGGCGAGTGCGCGATTGGCCGCGAGCACGGTATTGCGATTGGCGGCGAAGTACTCCAGGTGGGCATCGAGTCCGGCCACGACCTGATCGGCCAACGGCAGGCCGGTCGCGAGTTGTACCTGATTCTGCAATGCCTCGGCGGCGCGCTGATAGATCGCCGCGAACAACGCGCTCTTCTTGGGGAAGTGCCGATACAGCAGGGTGCGGGAGATGCCGGCGCGCGCGGCGACATGGTCCATCTGCACCTGTTCGTAGGGCAGTTCGGCGAACAACCGCGCGCCGATGTCGAGCAGTTCGGCGCGGCGCTGGTCGGGGGTGAGACGGCGGCGCGGTGGCATCACCACACAGTAGTTGACGTGTGTACACCAGCGAGCTACGCTCCGAACAGCTTGGTTGACACATGTACACCAAGGCTCCCGGTACCCCGGGAAGGGGCGGACATGAAAACCGTATTGCGTTGGTACCTCATCATTTTCGGTGTCGTCTGCGTGCTGATCGCACTAGCGCACATCGTCGTCGGCCCGAGCACCATCATCGGAGCCACCGCACCCGACGCCACCGTGGACGGCGATCTCCGGTTCTCGATGGTGCTGTTCCTCGCCTACGGGGTCACCTGTGTGTGGGCGGCGCGTGATGTGGACGGCCGCGCCGGTGTCGTCCATCTGCTGATGGTCTTGTTCTTCGCCGGCGGACTGGTACGCCTGCTGACCGTGGCCTACGTGGGCTGGCCGCACTGGTTCTACATCGCCATGATCGCCGTGGAAATCGTCACCCCACTGGTGTATTCACCACTGCTGCGACAGGTCACCGGGCGCCCGATCCTCGCCGACCTGCGGCATGCGACCCGATAGGCCGCTGCCGCGCCGGTGGTGGCGGGGCTATCCCCGCGGTCGCGGCTGGCAGCGCGGGCAGGAGAAGGAGGAGCGGTTCATGAACTTCTCCCGGCGGATCGGCGCACCACAGCGGCGGCACGGCTCGTCCTCGCGGCCGTAGGCGGCCAGCGCGCGCTCGAAGTATCCGGACTGCCCGTTCACGTTCACGTACAGCGCGTCGAACGAGGTCCCGCCGGCGCGCAGCGCCTCCTCCATCACCGCGCCCACCTCGGTGAGCAGCCGGTGCAGCGCCGGTTCGGTGAGGGCGGCGGCCGGTCGTTCGCCGTGCACGCGGGCCCGCCACAACGCCTCGTCGGCGTAGATGTTGCCGATACCGGAGATCACCGTCTGATCCAGCAGGACCCGTTTGATCTCGGACTGTTTGCCGCGCAGCACCCGCACCACGGCGTCGGCGTCGAAGGCCGGATCCAGCGGGTCGCGGGCGATGTGGGCCACCGCCTCCGGCAGCAGGGCGCCGTCGACCTCGACCAGGGGATGCAACGCCCAGCCGCCGAAGGTGCGCTGGTCCACGAAACGCAGCTGCGCACCCGAATCGAGGGTGGCGACGATGTGCGCGTGCTTCTCCAGCGGCGCGTCACCGGGCTGGACCAGCATCTGACCGCTCATCCCGAGATGGACGACCAGCGCTTCGCCGGCGGCGGCCCAGCCGCCGGCCGTAGGTTCGTCCAGGGTCAGCCACAGGAATTTGCCGCGACGCTGCGCGGCATGCACGCGCAGTCCCGCCAGCCGGGCGGCCAGATCGTCGCCGCCGAGCAGATGGCGGCGCACCGACCGCGGATGTTTCACGGTGACGGCCTCGACGACGTGGCCGACCACATGTTCGGTCAGTCCACGCCGGACGACCTCGACCTCCGGCAGTTCGGGCAAGCTACCCCTCGTCGTTCAGCGCCTGCCAGGCGGCGCCGGCGGCCTTCTGCTCCGCATCCTTCTTGGACCGGCCTACTCCCGTGCCGTACGCGCGACCGCTGATCACCGCGGTGGCGGTGAACTCCTTGTCGTGGTCCGGACCGGTGGAGGTGATCTCGTAGCTGGGCACGCCGAGACCGCGGGCGGCAGTGAGCTCCTGGAGACTGGTCTTCCAGTCCAGCCCGGCGCCCATCCGCGGGCCGCGTTCCAGCAGTTCGGCGAACAGCCGCAGCACCACGCCGCGGGCCACTTCGATGCCGTGTTCGAGATGGACGGCGCCGAGCAGCGCCTCCATGCCGTCGGCGAGAATGCTCGGTTTGTCCCGGCCGCCGGTGAGTTCCTCACCCTTGCCGAGCAGCAGGTAGCGGCCGAGGCCGCCTTCCTCGCCGAGGCCGCGAGCGACCTCCGCGAGCGCGTTCATCTGGACCACACTCGCGCGCAGCTTCGCCAGCTCACCCTCGGACTTGTCCGGGTGCTCCAGATACAGGCGCTCGGTGATGCTCAGACCGAGCACCGAGTCGCCGAGGAACTCCAGCCGCTCGTTGGTCGGCAGACCACCGTTCTCATATGCGTACGAACGGTGGGTCAGCGCCAGCCGGAGCAGGTCCGGTCGTAGTTCTACCCCCAGCGCCTCGAGCAAGCTGGAAGAATCAGCGGCCTCGCCAACGGCTGGTGCGTCCGCTCCGTCCTTGGCCGTCACGTCGGGCTACCCGGGCGATGCGGTCAGACGGCCGAAGCGACCTGGCGGCCCTTGTACGTACCGCAGTTCGGGCAGGCCGTGTGCGGCAGGGTCGGCTGGCCGCAGGCGCGGTTGGGGCACGTCACCAGAGTCGGCGCGGTGGCCTTCCACTGACTGCGCCGCGAGCGGGTGTTGGAACGAGACATCCGGCGCTTCGGAACGGCCACGACTGTTTCTCCTCTGGGTCACACTCGCACGGCCGGCACGGCCGTACGAGAAATGGGTCTACGTCTTATTCTGCTGCGGCGTTCCCGGACGCCGCAGTGGGCGAGTCGGCCGCGAAATTCGCGAGGCCCGCCCAGCGAGGGTCAAGTATCTCATGACTGTGATCCGAACCCGCAATCGCCATCCGCACCCCGCATTCGGAGCACAACCCGGCGCAGTCCGGCTCGCAGAGCGGCTGCAGGGGCAGTTCCAGGCCGACCGCGTCGGCGAGCACCGGTTCCAGGTCGATCAGATCGTCGACCAGACGGTAGATCTCGTCCGCCTCGGTGGTCTGCTCGGTCGCACTGTCCGGATAGGCGAACAGCTCGGTGAGCTCCAGATCGAGATGGTCGGTGAACGGTTCCAGGCACCGGGTGCACTCCCCCGCGACCGGCGCGGACACCGTGCCGGTGACCAGCACGCCCTCCGAGACCGCTTGCAGGGTGAGATCGACCTCGACCTCGGCCCCGGCCGGGATGTGGACCAGGTCGAGCCCGATCTTGTCCGGCAGGGTGACCGTCCGGCGGATCTCACGCCGCGAGCCGGCACGCCGCCCGAGGCTGCGCGTATCCAGCACGAAGCCCGCGTCCGTCGAATGACGTCGCGAACCGGAACCGGTATCGGCAGGCATCAGGAAACTACTCTCGCTCACGCTGGATCGGGGACGGACAACCACTCCACAGTACATCCGGGGCCCGCTCCAGCATAAATCGCCGGTCCCGGGGGCGGATCAGCCCCGGAATTCGGCGGCGTAGTCCGGGATGGCCGTGCCGGACCGCAACTGCTGCCGGCCGCGGCCGACCGTGCGCAGGGCGCCGTGCAGGGCGTCCTCGAACTCGGCCAGTTTGGTGTCGACGTAGCGGTCGCAGTCGGTGCGCAGCCGATCCGATTCGGCCTGGGCGGAATCGAGCAGCCGGGCGGATTCGGCATGTGCGGCCCGGACCACCTCGATCTGCGACACCAGCCGCTGCTGTTCGGCGATGCCCTCGGCCACCGACCGGTCGTAGGACGCCTGACCGGCCGCGATCATCCGCTCCGAATCGGCGCGGGCCCGCCCGGCCAGCGCCTCGTATTCGGCCTTGCCCTCGGCGACCACCCGGTCCGCCTCGGTCTGGGCGGCGGCCACCAGCCGGTCGGCGTGCGCCCGGGCCTCGGCGACCATCCGGTCGGCGTGCGCCTTGGCGTCGGCGAGGATGCGATCGGCCTCCTCCCGGGCGCCGGTGACGGCCGCCTCGGCGGTCTCGGTGGCGGTGGCGACGGCCGTCTCGGCCGCGGTCCGGGCATCGGTGACGATCTTGTCCCGGTGATCCAGCACATCCTGGGCGTCGTCGACCTCACCGGGCAGCGCCTCGCGCACATCGTCCAGGAGTTCGAGCACCTCACCACGCGGGATGATGCAGTTACGGGTGGGCGGGATACCGCGCGCCTCCTCGACGATTGCCACCAGTTCGTCGAGCGCCTCGAATACGCGATACATCCTGCTGACCCCACTCTCGTGCCGATCGTAAGACGGCGCAATCACGCCACCGCCGTGTTGCAGCCTGGCTGCCAGTGTGCCCCCGCGGCATTCACTTGCCCAGTGCGCGCCCGGTGTGTCGTCCAGTGTTTCCCATGCCACACCATTCAAGTGGAGGAAATATCTCCGGTTGATGTAATGTTGGACAGCGGCGATAGACAGCCGGCTGCTGCCCGGAACATCGGAACCCGGCGGCGGTCAGTACGCGAGTGTTCCGATCGGAAAGACGATGGCGGTCTTGTTTCCGGTAGTCCCGGGCTGGTGGATGAGCCCGCAGCCCGAATCGGGCACACCCTCCGGCACCGAGGAGGGCCCGACGATCGCGGATCGGCTCGCGGCCGTCGCCGACTCCACCGCGGATCGGCTCGCGGCCGTCGCCGACTCCACGGCCGAGGCCACGCCCCGGCTGCTCACCCGTCTCGGCCGCTGGTTGCGCGGCGAGTACTGGCTGGCGCAGCTCATCCGGTTCGCCCTGGTCGGCGGCTTCAGCAATATCGGGTACTTCCTGCTGTTCATGGCCTGTTACGCGGAGGGCCCGCAGCTGGCCAATCTGACCGGCTCGGTGCTGAGCACCGCCCTGGCCAACGAACTGCACCGCCGCCTCACCTTCCACGCCGCCGACCGGGTCGGCTGGCTCACCGCGCAGCTCGAGGGCGGCGGCCTGGCGCTGGCCGGGCTGGCGATCTCCTCGGCCGCGCTGGCCGGGCTGGACTACGTGGCCCCCGGGCTCGGTGACACCGCCGAGGCCCTCGCGGTCATCGCCATCACCGCCGCCGTCGGCACGCTGCGCTTCATCACCCTGCGGTTCTGGGTCTTCTGACACCCGTCCTCGGCCACGGTGTGCGGCTGTGACCTGGTCGAACAAGTAAGGAACCGGGCCGGGCGCCTCCACGTCCAAAGAGAACAAAACCGAGTGTTCGGCCTGTTCTCAGCTGGGGAGGTTGTCTTGGAGCATTGTCAGAGATTTCGCACCTCGGATGCGGGGATCCGCCGCCGGCGGGACGTGGTCCGCAGCGGTATCACCGACGAGGAGATCCGCCGGATGTGCGTCGGCGGGCGCTGGTATCGGCTGCGTCGCGGCGCCTATACGGATCGGGTGGGTTTCGCGGGCCTCGGCGCGGCCGACCGGCATCGCATCCTGATCGCGGCGGTGGTCGCCAATCTGTCCGGCGACGCCATCCTCAGCCATCAGTCGGCGGCGGTCGTCTACGGCGCACCGGTGTGGGACCAGTTGCTGCCGCGGGTGTGCGTGACCCGCAACCGGCGCAACGGCGGCCGGATCAAACCCGATCTCAAGGTGCACTGCGCGCCGGTGGAGGCGGTGGCCGAGGTGGCGGGCCTGCGGCTGACCACCCCCGCGCGCACCATCGTCGACGTGGCCCGCACGGTGCCGTTCGAGGCCGCGGTGGTCGCCGGCGACGCGCTGGTCCGCACCTACGGCGTCACCGCGGACGAACTGGAGGCCGAGTTGGAGGCCGCGAAGCACCGGCACGGCGTGCATCCGGCCCGGCACGTGATCCGCTTCCTCGACCCGCACTGCGCGAGCGTCGGCGAATCCCGCAGCCGGGTCATGTTCCGGCGACTCGGCGTCCCGGTGCCGCAGTCGCAGGGTGAGGTGTTCACCTCACAGGGCACCTCGCTGGGCCGGGTCGACTTCTGGTTCGGCAACAGCGGCGTCCTCGGCGAGTTCGACGGCCGGGCCCGGCACGGCCGCCTGCTGCGCTCCGGCGACGATCCGGCCGAGGTGGTACTGCTCGAGCAGCGACGTGCGGACGCCCTGCGCGACAACGGCTTCCAGGTGGTGCGCTGGACCTGGGACGACCTGCCCGGCGGCGAGGTGGCCACCCGGGTCCGCCAGGCACTGCTGTCCGCCGGGCAACGGGCCCGCCCCGACGGCTGGATCCGCCGGACCGGCCTGCCCGACCCGAAACCGATCGTCGTCCACACCCTGTGAATCGGTCCGGCCGCACCCGCTGTCACGGTGGGTGCGGCCGGTGAGATCGGTCACCGCCGGCGAGGTACCCGCGAACGGTCGGTCACCACCTGGAGCCGGCTGCGAACCGGTCGGTCGCTGCACAGCGGCCCGGGCGGCGATCGGTGTCGGGTGCGACCGGATTGCTCGCGCCGGGTGGCGCTGTCCGGCCACGGAAACGGGCCTGTTAGCGTGCGAACATGGCTGGAGCACTGTGTCCTGGTTCGTTCGACCCGGTGACCAACGGGCATCTCGACGTGATCACCCGCGCCGCGGCCCAGTTCGACGAAATCGTCGTCACGGTGATGATCAACAAGAGCAAGCAGGGCATGTTCACCGTCGAGGAGCGGATGGACATGCTGCGCGAGGCCACCTCCGACCTGCCCAATGTGCGGGTCGAATCCTGGCACGGGCTGCTGGTGAACTTCGCCAAGGAGCAGGGCATCAACGCCATCGTCAAGGGGCTGCGCGACGCCACCGATTTCGGTTACGAGTTGCAGATGGCGCAGATGAACAAGAAGCTCTCCGGCGTCGACACCTACTTCCTCGCCACCAATCCGGCGTTCAGTTATCTGTCCAGCTCGCTGGTGAAGGAGGTCGCCACCTTCGGCGGCGACGTCACCGACATGCTGCCGCCGTCGGTGCACAAGCAGCTGCTGGCCCGCCTGGCCGAGCGAAACGGCTGAGCCCCATCCGTTTCCGTGGCGCCCGGCCCACGGTCCGGGCACGGCGGCCGACCGTTCAGGGCGTGAATTCGGCGATATCGATGCGGGTTTCGCCGTAGCGCCGCGATTTCTCGGCGGAACAGGCTGCGGGCCAGCGCGTTTCCGGGGATCGGGTGGCGCGCTCCACGATCACCAGCGCCCCGGGGTGCAGCCAGTCGCGGTCGGCGAGCGCGGTGAGGTCGGCGGCCACCTCGTCCCCGGACAGCGCATACGGCGGATCCGAGAGCACCAGGTCGTAACGTTGTGCCGGGGCGGTGGCGAGCACCGATCCGACCGTGCCGAGCCGTAGTTCCGCACCGGTCAGGCCCAGATCGGCGATATTGCCGCGCACCACGACGGCGGCCTTCCGATCCGATTCCACCAGCAGCGCGTGCGAGGCCCCACGGGACAGCGCCTCGAGGCCGAGCGCGCCGGAGCCCGCGTAGAGGTCCAGCACCCGGATGCCGTCGAAATCCAGGCGTGCGGTCAGGAGGCTGAACAGCGCCTCCCGCACCCGATCCGAGGTGGGGCGGGTGCCCGCCGGGGGCACCCGCAACCGCCGGCCCCCGACCGCACCTGCGACGATCCGGGTCACTCCGCCGCGACTTCGTTCGGACGCAGATCGATCAGGAGGTCACCGCCTTCGACCTGCTGCACGCGGCCGATCGCGACCCGCCGCACCGTGCCCGCGCGCGGAGCGGTGATGGCGGCCTCCATCTTCATGGCCTCGATGGTGCCGATGGTGTCGCCCGCGGAGACGGTCTCACCCTCGGTGACCGTCAGCGTGACGACACCCGCGAAGGGTGCGGCGACATGGCCCGAATTGCCGCGGTCCGCCTTCTCGGCGGTCGGGATCTCGCTGGCCACCGAACGATCACGCACGGTGATGGGCCGCAGCTGACCGTTGAGGATGCACATGACGGTGCGCATCCCGCGATCGTCGGGTTCGGAGATGGCTTCCAGGCCGATCAGCAGCGTCACACCCTTCTCCAGCTGGACACGATGCTCCTCACCGTGACGCAGACCGTAGAAGAACTGATTCGCCGACAGACCCGACGTATCACCGAACTTCTCGCGGTGCGCGAGGAATTCGGCCGTCGGGCCGGGGAACAGCAAACGGTTCAGCGTTTCCTGCCGCTGCCGTGACGAACCCTCCAGGGCAGCAGCATCGTCCACGCTCAACGGGGTTTCGGGTTTGGCGGGGCCGCGTCCTTCCAGCGCACGAGTCCGGAACGGCTCCGGCCACCCACCCGCCGGAGTACCGAGCTCACCACGCAGGAAACCGATCACCGAATCCGGAATATCGAACCGCGCAGGCTCCGCCGCGAAATCCCCGATATCCACACCACTACCCACCAACGACAACGCCAGATCACCCACCACCTTCGACGACGGCGTCACCTTCACCAACCGGCCCAGCAACCTATCCGCCGCCGCATACTTCGCCTCCACCTCCTCGAACCGGTCACCAAGCCCCAACGCGATCGCCTGCTGCCGCAAATTCGACAACTGACCACCAGGAATCTCATGCCGATACACCCGGCCCGTCGGACCCGGCAAACCCGACTCGAACGGGCCATACACCCTCCGCAACGCCTCCCAATACGGCTCCAGATCACACACACCCTGCAAATCCAAGCCCGTATCGAACCGAGAATGCGCCGCCGCGGCCACAATCGCCGACAACGCCGGCTGACTGGTCGTCCCCGCCATCGGCGCACTGGCACCATCGACAGCATCCGCACCCGCCTGCCACGCCGCCACATACGCCGCCAATTGACCACCAGGCGTGTCATGAGTATGCACATGCACCGGCACATCGAAATTCCGGCGCAACGCCGTCACCAGCGCATGCGCCGCCGGAACCCGCAACAACCCCGCCATATCCTTGATCGCCAGCACATGCGCACCCGCATCCACCACCTGCTCCGCCAGCTTCAGGTAATAGTCGAGCGTATACAGATCCTCACCCGGATCCGACAGATCACCGGTATACGACAACGCCACCTCCGCCACCGCCGTACCCGTCTCCAGCACCGCATCGATCGCCGGACGCATCTGATCCACATTGTTCAACGCATCGAAGATCCGGAAAATATCGACCCCCGTACCGGTAGCCTCCCGGACAAACGCCCGCGTCACCTGCTCCGGATACGGCGTATACCCCACAGTATTACGACCCCGCAACAACATCTGCAAACAAATATTCGGCACCGCCTCCCGCAACGCCGCCAACCGCTCCCACGGATCCTCGAACAAAAACCGCAACGCCACATCATAAGTCGCCCCACCCCAGCACTCCAACGACAACAACCCCGGCGTCAACCGCGCCACATGCCCAGCCACCTGCAACAACCCATTCGTCCGCACCCGCGTCGCCAACAACGACTGATGCGCATCACGAAACGTCGTATCCGTCACCCCCACCGCATCCTGCGCACGCAACGCACGCGCAAAACCGGTGGGCCCCAACGTGAGCAACCGCTGCCGCGATCCCGGCGGCGGTGGGACCGTCAGATCGATCGCGGGCAACTTGTCGTGCGGGTACAAGGCGGTGGGACGTTCACCGTGTGGCTTGTTCACCGTGACGTCCGCGAGGTAACGCAGGATCTTCGTGCCGCGGTCGGCCGAACCGCGCTGGGTCAGCAACTGCGGCCGTTCCTCGATGAACGACGTGGTCACCCGACCGGCCTGGAAATCGGGGTCGTCCAGCACCGCCTGAAGGAACGGGATGTTCGTGGAGACGCCGCGGATACGGAATTCGGCCACCGACCGGCGCGCCCGTGCCACCGCGGTGGCGAAATCACGACCACGACAGGTGAGTTTCACCAGCATGGAATCGAAATAGGCGCCGACCTCGGCACCCACCGCGGCCCCGCCGTCGAGGCGGATACCTGCCCCGCCGGGGCTGCGGTACCCGGTGATCCGGCCGGTATCGGGACGGAACCCGTTCGCCGGATCCTCCGTCGTGATCCGGCACTGCAACGCCGCACCCCGAATCCGCACCGACTCCTGACTCAACCCCAGATCCGAAAGCGACTCCCCCGCCGCGATCCGCATCTGCGCCTGCACCAAATCCACATCGGTGATCTCCTCGGTCACCGTATGCTCCACCTGAATCCGCGGATTCATCTCGATGAACACATGATTCCCACGCTCATCCAGCAAAAACTCCACCGTACCCGCACAGCTGTAACCGATCTCACGCGCAAACGCCACCGCATCCGCACACATCCGATCCCGCACCACCGGATCCAGATTCGGCGCCGGCGCCAACTCGATCACCTTCTGATGCCGCCGCTGCAACGAACAATCCCGCTCGAACAAATGCATCACATTCCCCCGACCATCGGCCAGGATCTGCACCTCGACATGCCGCGGATTCACCACCGCCCGCTCCAGGAACACCGTCGGATCCCCGAACGCCGACTCCGCCTCCCGCATCGCCGCCTCCACCGACTCCCGCAAATGCCCACGATCAGACACCCGCCGCATCCCCCGACCACCACCACCCGCGACGGCCTTCACGAACACCGGGAACTCCAACCCCTCCGACGCCACCAGCAACTCCCCCACCACCGCCGACGGCGCACAAGAATCCAGCACCGGCAACCCCGCCACCCGCGCCGCCGCGATCGCCCGCGCCTTGTTCCCCGTCAACTCCAGCACCGACGCCGACGGACCGATGAACGTGATCCCCGCCTCCACACACGCCGCCGCCAGATCCGGATTCTCCGACAAGAACCCATACCCCGGATAAATCGCGTCCGCACCGGCCGAAGTCGCCGCGGCGAGAATCTCCGAGATCGACAGGTAGGCGCGCACCGGATGCCCCGGGGTGCCGATCTGGTACGACTCGTCGGCCTTCAGCCGGTGTACGGAGTTGCGGTCTTCGTACGGGAACACGGCCACGGTGCCGATGCCCAGCTCGTAGGCGGCGCGGAAGGCGCGAATCGCGATTTCCCCACGGTTGGCGACCAGAACTTTGGAGAACATTGGTCCAAGGTACCCGGACGGTGGGTGCGCTCGGACGCAGAAGCCCCGCGTCCGGGCCCGGCGGTCGGCCCGCGCACGCAGCTAATCGGTGGACACGGTTTACCGGAAATGCGCTGAACCACCGGCTACACTCCCACGTCACAGGGGTGAGACGCACGCCACACCGTTCCGGCTTCGCACACTACACAGAGCGCGCGGAACACAGAAAGCTGTGGGACAGCAGATGTTTTTGGCCATGTGCGAGCAGAATTGCAATGTTTGCGAAGACTTTTGGGTAGCATCTTCGCGTGCGCAAGATGTATGCGGGTGCCCGGCTGCGGCGGTTGCGCGAGGAGCGGCGAATGACGCAGGCCGCCCTGGCCAAGAGTCTCGACCTGTCGCCCAGCTATCTCAACCAACTGGAACGTGATCAGCGTCCGCTCACCATTCCGGTCCTGCTCAAGCTGAACTCGACCTTCGATCTGGACGTCCAGTTCTTCGCCGCCGACTCCGACGCGCGGCTGGTGTCCGACCTGCACGAGGTGCTGGTGGAGGCCGCCGGTGGCACCGCACCACCCGCGGCCGAGGTGGAGGATCTGGCCACCCGCCTGCCCGAGGTCGCCAAGACCATCGTGGCCATGCACCGCCGCCTGCGCGCCGCGACCGACCAGCTCGACCTGCTGTCGTCGAAGGTCGCCACGCCCACCGGCGCACCCGGGGTGCCGATGCCGTACGAGGACGTCCGGGACTTCTTCTACGACCACCACAACCACATCGCCCCACTCGACCACGCCGCCGAGCGGTTGTTCGAGGAGGGCGGGCTGTCGATCGGCTCGCTGGACCGCCAGCTCGCCCGCATCGCCGAGGAGCGGGCAGGCGTCACCGTGCTGGTGCGCGGCGACGGCGCCGATCCGGCCATCCCGAAGCGCCACTACGAGCCGGAGACCCGCACCCTCACCCTGGCCCGCCGGCTGCGACCCGGCCAGCGCGCCTTCCAGATCGCCACCACCCTCGCCTTCCTGCTGTACGGCCCGCAACTCGACGAGGTGCTCAACGAGACTCCGTCGCTGACCGGCGAATCCCGCTCGCTCGCCCGCGTGGGCCTGGCCAACTATTTCGCGGGCGCCCTGGTGCTGCCGTACGGCCGGTTCCTCCGTTCCGCCGAGGAGTTGCACTACGACATCGACCTGCTCGGCCTGCGCTTCGAGGTCGGTTTCGAGACCGTCTGCCACCGGCTGAGCACCCTGCAACGGCAGGGTCAGCGCGGGGTGCCGTTCTTCTTCGTCCGCACCGACCGCGCGGGCAACATTTCGAAACGCCAGTCCGCCACCGCATTCCACTTCTCCCGCGTCGGCGGCAGCTGCCCGCTGTGGGTGGTGCACGAGGCGTTCGCCAATCCGGGCCGCATCCTCACCCAGGTGGCGGCCATGCCCGACGGCCGCCGCTACCTGTGGATCGCCCGCACCACCAACCCGGCCCCGCACGCATTCGGCACGGCGAGCAAGGAATTCGCCGTCGGCCTGGGCTGCGACATCGAATACGCCGACCGCCTCGCCTATTCCAAGGGCCTGCAACTCGACGATCCGGCCGCGGTGGTCCCGATCGGCGCCGGCTGCAAGGTCTGCGAGCGCTCCTCCTGCCAGCAACGCGCCTTCCCCCAGATCGGCCGCCCCCTGGCCGTCGCCGAGAACACCTCGATCGACCTGCCGTATCCGCACACCGTGCGGTGAGCGGCCGCACCGAGGCAGCAGCCCCTTTCGGCGCGGCGAGATCGCGCCGACCGGTTCGGGCCCGGTGAGACGCGGTCGAACACACCGCCGAACCGCGAGCGGCCGTTCAGCGGGCCGTGCGGGTAGCTCCCACGGACGCGGCGACCACACAGCCGATACCCGCCCACTGCACGACGCCCATCGGCTGACCGAGCACCGCCAGCCCCGCCCCGGCGGCCACCGCCGGCTCCAGACTCATCAGAATGCCGAACACCCGCGGCGGAATCCGCCGCAGCGCTTCGAGTTCCACCGAATACGGCAACACCGACGACAGCACGGCCACCCCGAAACCGGCGGCCAGCACGGACGGGCGCAGCAAGGCGGGCCCGGCGGCGGCGTCACCAGTCCGCCGAGCGCCATGGCCAGCGCCAGACCACCACCGCCACTGGTCTTCTCGCCCAGCTTCGCAGTCGCCAGGATGTACCCGGCCCAGCACGCGCCCGCGGCGACGGCGAACACGACCCCGGTCCACACCACCGGACCGTCCGACCGCATCAGCAACAGCACACCGGCGCCGGCCAGCACCGCCCACACCGGATCGAACCAGCGCCGCGACCCGGCCAGCGCCACCGCCAGCGGCCCCAGGAATTCGAGGGTGACCGCCATCCCCAGCGGAATCCGGTCCAGCGCAAGGTAGAAGATGGTGTTCATCGACGTCAGCACCGCGCCGTAGCCGAGCACCGCCGGCAGGGCCCGCCAGCCCACTCGCAGCGACCGCCGCCACAGCACCAGCAACACCACCCCCGCGAACGACAACCGCAGCCCCACCGCACCCACCGGCCCGGTCACCGCGAACAGCTCCTCCGCGACCGCCGCCCCCACCTGGGTACTGACCATCCCGACCAGCACCAATGTGGTCGGCGGCACCCCACCGGCCCCTTGCCACGCAACTCGCGAAAACCACACCGGCGGTACAACTCTGCCCCGCCACCCGACATCGATCGCTACCACCGGAATCTCCTCCCACGACGATGTCACCGCTACGGAGCATCCGACACCCCGCAGCGGCCCGGACCGCACCGCGTCCCCGCAGGGGCATCCGGTGCACCAGCCGCCACAGTATCCAGGCACCGCACACCACTTTTGTATCCCGTCGTCACGCGCGCCACCGCGGTATCCGGCGGCCCGGCACACCACTTCTGTCTCCGGTCGCCGGTGTCGCACGCGGCGTCGTTTCGCCCGGCGCCGGGCCGATCACCGCGGCAATCCCGGTCATGCCGCGCGAATCCAGCCGGGGTGCGACAAGTGACAGCCTCACGACTTGGCCAGGTACTCCAGCCGTTCGGCGTCGACGGCGGCGTGCATCATGGTGGCCAGGCCGGGGTGCCGGGCCAAGCCGGGATCGGTGGCCACCAGATCGCGCGCCACGTCCTGGGCGGCGGTGATGACCTCCAGATCGTCCAGCAGCGACAGCAGTCGCAGGCTGCGGGCCGTGCCGGACTGGGCCGAGCCGAGCACATCGCCTTCGCGGCGCTGGCGCAGATCGAGCACGGACAGTTCGAATCCGTCGAGCGTGCCCGCCACCGCCTCCAGCCGGGCCATGGCGGTGCCCATCGCGGAGGATTCGGTGATCAGCAGGCAGAGTCCGGGATGTTTGCCACGCCCGACCCGGCCGCGCAGCTGATGCAACTGGCTGACACCGAAGCGATCCGCGTCGACGATCACCATCACCGTCGCGTTCGGGACGTCCACCCCCACCTCGACGACGGTGGTGCAGATCAGCACATCCACCTCGCCGGCGTTGAACGCCTGCATCACGCGATCCTTCTCATCGGACGGCAGCCGGCCGTGCAGCAGGCCGACCCGGAGCCCGGCCAGCGCGCCCGCGCGCAGCGTCTCGTAGACGTCGACGGCGGCGTGGGTGGTCGGCCCCTCCTTCTCCTCCGCCGCTCTGCCCTTGCGGGACTTGCCCTTCGCGCCCTCCTCCTCGCCGTCGCCGATGCGCGAGCACACCACATAGGCCTGCCGGCCGGCATCGACCTCCTCCCGGATCCGCTCCCAGGCCCGGTCCACCCAGCTCGGATGTTGCTTGGCGGGAACGACTTTGGTGCTGATCGGGGAGCGGCCGCGCGGCAGTTCGGTGAGTGTGGAGGTCTCCAGGTCGCCGAGGGTGGTCATCGCGATGGTGCGCGGGATCGGGGTCGCGGTCATCACCAGCAGATGCGGGCTCGCACCGTCGCGTGCCTTGGCGCGCAACGCGTCCCGCTGTTCCACCCCGAACCGGTGCTGCTCGTCGACGATCACCATGCCCAGATCGTGGAATTCGACGTTGTCCTGGATCAGCGCATGGGTGCCGATGACGATGCCCGCCTCACCGGTCATCGCGTCCAGCAGCGCGGCCTTCTTCTCCTTCACCGACATCGAGCCGGTGACCAGCACGACCTTGGTGGCGTGCTCGGCGGCGCCGAGTTCACCACCGGCGCCGAGTTCGCCGAGCATCCCGCGCAGCGACCGATAGTGCTGGGCCGCCAGCACTTCCGTCGGCGCCAGCAGCGCGCACTGCTGGCCCGCGTCCACCACCTGCACCATGGCGTGCAGAGCGACGACGGTTTTCCCCGAACCGACCTCGCCCTGGAGCAGCCGGTGCATCGGATGCGGCCGGGACAGGTCGGCGGAGATCTCGCCGATCACCCGCTGCTGCCCCGCGGTCAGCTCGAACGGCAGCCGCTTCTCGAAATCGGTTGCGATGCCGCCGGTCCGGGGCGGGCACGGCTTCGCGACGCGGCCGCCCGCCTCGTGCCGGCGCTCCGCCAGCACCAGTTGCAGGGCCAGCGCCTCGTCGAAACGCAAACGCTCCCTGGCCTCTTCGATATCGGACTTGCCCTCCGGCAGATGGATCAGCCGCAGCGCGTCCGAGACCGCCATCAGGCCGCGATCGTCGCGCAGGTCGGCCGGCAGCGGATCGTCGATCGGATCGAGCTGGTCGAGCACCTGGCGCACGCAGGCCAGCAGATCCCAGCTCTGCACCTTCGCGGTCGCCGGATAGACCGGGATGTACTCCCGCTCGAAGAACGAGATGTCCACGCCCTCGGCGCCTTTGGCACTCTCGGCCAGTCCGCGCAGGCTCCCGCCGCCGCGCACGGCGGTGAGGCTCTCCACCGATTCCCCCGCCTCCGGCAGGATCAGATACGACGGATGCGACAGGTTCCACCGATCCGGCCGCCAATAGTGCACCGTCCCGGACATCATCGCCCGGACTCCCTGTTTGACCAGGTAGTTCACCTTGTCGCCGTTGAAGAACGTGATCTCGATCGGCTTCCCGGCGCCGGTGTCGAGCTCCACCCGTAGTAATCGGCCGCGACGCTGCTTCATCGGCTTCAGTTCGGTCTTGGTGACCGTGCCGATCACCGTGATGTGCGCGCCCTCCTCGGGCGCGTCCTCGGCCAGCGGCTGCCCCTGGGTGGCGTAGCGCACCGGATAGTGGCGCAGCAGATCCTCGACGGTAGTCATGTCGAAGGATTCGGCCAGCTGGTCGGACGCCTTCGTGCCCAGCACGTGGTCGAGCCGGTCCCGCAGTGTCGCCATCGGTCTATTCCACCCCGATCTGGATGAGGTCCACCGGCTGCCCGCCGTCGTAGACGACGACCTCCACACCCGGGAAGGTCGCCGTGATGTGCTCGGTCAGTTCGTCGCCCAGCCCCTCGGGGGAGTCGACGCCCACCAGCAGGGTGACCAGTTCGCCGCCCAGCCCCAGCATCCGGTCCAGCAGGGTGCGGGCCGCCACCCGGACATCCGGGTCGATGACGACCACATCGTGGCCGACCAGGCCGAGCCCGTCACCGCGCGCACAGGTGCCCACGATGGTCAGTGCCCGCTCGGCGGCCACCCGCACCGCTCCCCAGCGGGTCGCGGCGGCGGCCTCGGACATCGCGAACACGTCGTCGACGGCGGTGCGCTGCGCATCGTGCACCGCCAGCGCCGCCAGCCCCTGCACCATCGAACCGCTGGGCAGCATCAGCACCTCCCGCCGCGGCTGCACGGATTCGGTCCCGCGCGCGGCCACGCTCACCGTGACCAGTTCGGGCGCGGGCAACGCCCCGTTGGCCAGCACCAGCACCTCCCGATGCGGCATCGCGCGAATGGCGGCCAGCAGCGCGTCGGCGGTCACGTCGCCGTCGAGCACCACCGCCCCCGCATCCTCGAACAACTGCGCCGCCCCCGCCCCGAACGCCACCGTCAGAATGCCCCGATCGGCCCCGTCGAACGCCACCGGCCCCGACTCCAGCCCCTCGATCCGGATACCGCGCAGCTCCCCGGCACGCAGCCCGGCCTCGACGGCGGCACCCGCATCGGCAGTGTGCACATGCGCCGACCAGCTCCCCGCCCCGTCGCCGACCACCACCACGGAGTCACCGAGCCGCGCCAACTCCCACCGCAACCCCGCGATCAGCCCCGCATCGGTGCCCGACAGCACGTACATCACCTCGTATTGCGGGGCCGTGCCACCCGCTCCGTCCACCGGTGGTCGCGCATCGTGGGCGACCGGCCCGTCCGCCCGGATCGCACACTCACCCGCACCATCGGCAACGGCACTCGCCACCTCCGGCCCGGGTACCCGAGCACCCTCCGGGCGACCGCTCCCGACCGCGCCGGACGGCCCGGTCCCTCCGATCGAGTGATCGCCCGAGATACCGGCGCCGTT
Source organism: Nocardia sp. alder85J (assembly GCF_020176955.2). GTDB lineage: Bacteria > Actinomycetota > Actinomycetes > Mycobacteriales > Mycobacteriaceae > Nocardia. Next base: position 187,129 of record NZ_JAIUCZ020000004.1, on the reverse strand, counting down.
CGACCCGGACGTCCGCATGTCCGGCACAACATCGCTACCGGCCGTCCCGGACCGCGTATCCGGCACAACACCACTGCCGGTGGACCCGAACGACGGAATCCCCGACGCACCATCGCTATCGGCCGTCCGGGACCGCTGCGTATCCGGCACAACGCCACGACCGGCAGACCTGAACGACGGAATGCCCGGCGCAACGCCGCCACCGCTGGTCCCGGACCGCCACAGGTCCGAGGCGGCACCGCTGCCGGACCGGCGCGCATCCGCCCCCGACCGGTAGCGCGGCCGGACCGTCTGCTGCCCGGTGGTGAGGGCGACCAGACCGTCCAGCAGCACCAGCAGACCCCTGGCCCCGGCGTCCACCACCCCAGCGGTGCGCAGTACATCCAGCTGCGACGGTGTCTCCCCCAACGCCTTGGCGGCCCCGTCCGCCGCGGCGGTCGCCACCTCACCGAGCGACGCACCCTGCGCACACTCCGCGGCCCGGTGCGCCGCGGCGTCGAGCACGGTCAGCATGGTCCCCTCGATGGGATCGCTCAACCCCTCACGCACCAGAATTCCCGCGCGGCGCAACGCGATTCGCAACTCCTCGGCGCCGAGCGAGCCACTCGCGGCCGCATCGCCGAACCCACGCAACACCTGCGACAGAATGATCCCGGAATTCCCCCGGGCGCCCAGCGTCGCCGCCCGCGCCATCGCCGCGGCCACCGTACCGGCGACCCCGTCCCGGACCTCGTGGTCCGGCGCGTTCACCGACGCTGCGTCGACGGTGTCCACGTCCGCAGTCACCACCTCGGCAGTCACCGCCTCCCGACCTCGGCCGCCGCCGATCGACTCGCCGTCGGACACACGGTCCGGCTCGTCGCGCCCCACGGGCCGTACCCCGTGCTCAGCACGATCCGACTCACCCCTCGCCACGGGCCGGACACCGTCAGCAACACGATCCGCCCCGCTCCCAGCCGGTCGTGCATCGCCGGCAGCATCATCCGACCCGCTCCACGTCACCGGCGGTACACCGTGGCCCTGTTCGCTCGCGGTGGCACCTACCCGCCGCGCATTTCCGAGCGTGACAGCGTTGCCGGCCTCGGCGCTGTCGGCACGCTCGCTCCGAGCGATGCCGGAGGTTCCCGCCGGTCGGCCGCTCGACGTGGTCCCCGTATCGTCGCGGCCGGCAGGCTCGCCCGCCGCGCGCTCCGCTTCCAGCACCGCAGCACCCCCGGCGACGGCCGCGCGCATGGTGGACAGCAGATTGGTGCCGGTGTCGGCATCCGGTACCGGGAACACGTTCAGCGCGTTGATCTCGTCACGGTGCCGTTCCAGGCCGTCCAGGCAGAGCTGTCCCCACCGCACGAGCGCCGCACCGTCGAGCGCATCCCGGACCCCGGGCAACCGTCACCGTCCTTCCACCATGTCCGATGGTCGTCGCGCAGGTCGCTTCCGGCGCCTGCCCTTGTACCAGCCGTACTCGCCCGCCAGCGTAGTCGCCCGTACCGACACGAACGGGATGTGCCGGAGGTCGCCGGGCCGAGGGCGGGTACCGATGTGCGCAATACCCTGCCGACGGGCCCGGGAACCCGCGATTGGACAGCGGAGACGGGCGGCGGCTACCCTTGCGAGGTTGCCTGACGCGGCCATGTTCTTTCCTGGCGGAGAGCGGCTGCGGGTGCCGGTGGTTTCGTCGGCGGGCATTGACGATAAGGTTTCCGGACAGGCTGTCGTACCGACAGCTGTCCCACATGACATGAAGGAGCTCGCGACTATGGCTGCCGTCTGCGACGTCTGCGGCAAGGGCCCCGGCTTCGGTAAGTCGGTTTCGCACTCGCACCGGCGCACCAACCGTCGCTGGAACCCGAACATTCAGACCGTTCGTGCGCAGGTCGCGCCGGGTAACACCCGCCGCACCAACGTGTGCACCTCCTGCCTGAAGGCCGGCAAGGTCGTTCGGGGCTGAGTGCCGCACCCGGCCGGATGCCCGCGCTGATGCGCTGACCTCCGGCGAACGAAAGAATCTCCGACGCCCCGGTCATTCCCCGTCATGGGGGTGACCGGGGCTTCGTCGTCGGCACGGTAGCCCGGGGGCACATTCCATGACCGAGACCTGGCGGCTGGTCGCGCTCGCCGAGGCGGGGCCCGACCTGATCCGCAGCCTGGCCGAATGCCACATCACCTGCTGGCGTGAGGCGTACCGCAATCTCGTCCCGCAGCACGTCCTCGACGCGTTCGACCTCGATCGCCGCACCGAGCAATGGCAGCGGACCCGCCTGCGGCCCACCGGAACCACCGTCGTGGCGGTCGCCGGCCCGGCCACCGCCCTCGGATTCGCCTCGGTGTTCCCGGCGCGCGACAATCCGCCGGCCGCGCCGGCGGAACTCGGCGCGATGTACGTCCGCGCCGCCCAGCACGGCACGGGCGTCGCCCACGATCTGATGCGCGCGGTCCTCGACCCCGGCACGGATACCTCCCTGTGGGTGTTCGAGGAGAATCCGCGCGCCCAGACCTTCTACCGCAAATACGATTTCGAACTCGACGGCACCCGCAAGGTCGAGGAGTTCACCCTCGCCCCGCAGGTCCGTATGGTGCGACGCTCAGTTGCTGCCGTTGATGCAGTCCAAGCCGCCCGCGGCGCTGATGCTCTGGAAGAGGCACACGAACCGTGACGTGACGCCCGACGAGATGGACGATGAGCCCGTCTCCGGGTCGTACAGCGCCACCACGGGTGCGGCGGACTCCGCGGTGTCGGTTGTGGCCGGTGTCAACGGCACCGGTGCGGCTCCTGCCACCGCGGGTGTGCCAAGGATCGCCGCTCCGGCAGCGACGCTGAGCACGGCTGTCCGCACGGACTTCATCTGCATGCATCTTCTCCTGACTCGCTCGAACCTCGTCACCCGATCACGGCAACCGCCAATCGACCGGGGCGGCCCCCAATGTACCGAGCAACTCGTTGGTTCGGGAGAACGGCTTCGATCCGAAGAAACCGCGAGAGGCGGACAACGGTGACGGATGGGCGGATTCGAGATACGGAACAGTGCCCAGCATCGGCTTCAAGGTCGAAGCGTCACGGCCCCACAGGATTGCGACCATCGGCTGGTCACGGGCTACGAGCGCGCGAATCGCCTGCTCCGTCACCGCCTCCCAGCCCTTGCCGCGATGCGACGCCGGCTGCCCCGGCTGCACCGTCAGCACCCGGTTCAGCATCAGCACACCCTGATCCGACCATGGGGACAGATCACCGCAGGTAGGAGTCGGATATCCGAGATCCTTGGAATATTCCGAGAATATGTTGGCAAGACTGCGAGGAACGGGCGAAACCTCGGGGGCCACCGAGAAACTCAGGCCCATCGCGTGGCCCGGGGTGGGGTACGGATCCTGGCCGACGATCAGCACCCGCACCTTGTCGAACGGCCGATGGAAGGCCCGCAGGATGTTGTCGCCCTTGGGAAGGTAACCACGCCCGGCGGCGTTCTCGGTGCGTAAGAACTCGCCCATCTCGGCAATGCGGTCGTTGACCGGCTCCAGCGCCTCGGCCCAGCCGGTATCGATGATCTCCGGCAATGGTTTTGCTCCCATGGGCGGAAAACATATCGCGGCCCACCGACAACCGCCCGCTCACCCCGACGTGAACGACTCCCAGCCCGCCGATCCGGCCCGCGGCGCCCCGTCGACGGTGACCCCGGCCCCGCCGCCGACCCGCCCGATCTGGACCCAGCCCGGCGGAAGATCAAGTCCCGCACGGAAAGTGGCGGCGAAGCAGTGATCCTCGCCGCCGGCCAGCACCCAGTCCAGCGGATCGGCCCCCAGCGCTCGCGCCGCCGGTTCCAGCGCCGGGTCGCGCAATGCGTCGGAGTCCAGATCGATGGCGACACCGGAGGATTCGGCGATATGCCCGAGATCGGCGAGCAGCCCGTCCGAAACGTCGGTCAGCGCCGAGATCTCCACCGCCACCGGCAGGGTCAGCACCGCCTCGTACGGCGGCCGCGGAACCCGATGCGCGGCAACGACATCCGCGTACTCGTCACGATCGACCCCGGCGAGCAACACCGCCAGCCCGGCCGCGGACCACCCGGGCCGCCCCGCCACCGCGACGACATCGCCGGCCCGCGCCCCCGACCGCAGCACCGGCGGCCGCAACAGCGGATCGCCGAACGCGGTGATCGAGAGCACCAGCAGCGGGCTGCGCACCACATCCCCACCCGCGATCGATCCACCCGCCCGCGCGGCCTCGGCCCACATGCCGTCGACCAGCCCGTCCACCACGTCGACCGGCAGCTCCGCCGGGCAGCCCAGCGCGACCAGGAACGCGACCGGCCGGGCCCCCATCGCGACCACGTCGGCGGCGTTCTGCGCGATCGCCTTGGCGCCGATCTCGGCCGGAGCGGACCAGTCCAGCCGGAAATGCCGGTCCTGCACCAGCATGTCGGTGGTGACGACGTAGCGCCCGGCGGGCGCCGCGAGGATCGCGGCGTCGTCGCCGGGCCCCAGCAACACCCCCGGCCCCTGGGTGCGACCGGCGTTCATGCGCGCGATGAGCGCGAACTCCCCGAGTTCGCGCACCGAACGCGGGCTGCTGTCGGTGATGACCTGCTCCTCTCCTGGCCCGATCCCCTGCCGGGGCCGGGTCGACCGCACGACGCTACCGTGATCGCCGTCCGCCGCCGCATCGCACGGTCGGCACGCGCGCAACCGCGCGCGCCGCGTTCGCTACCCTCGGACCCGGTAGTTCCCCGCGTCGCCCCGACGCGCGGCCCCGACACATGTGGAGACGAATCACCGGATGAGCAGCGATACGGAGCAGCCGACCAACGCGATCGGCCCGACGTCCGACGCCGACGCCGCCCTCGGCGACTCCACCACCGCTGACTCCCGCTCCGGCAACGCTGCCCCGGACGGCACCACCACCGCGCAGGCCGAGACCGGCGATGCCACCACGAACGCCGGGCTGCTCTCGGCCACCGACGCCGAACCCCGCAAGACCGCCACCACGAACGCCGGGCTACCCTCGGCCACCGACGCCGGACCCCGCGAGATCACGGCCGCGAAGCGCGACGGCGCCACCGAAGCGTCCTCCAGCAGTACCACCGTGAGCGAAACACCCTCCGGCGCCGCCCCGGGCTCCTCCGCCGATCCCGCCTCCGGTGACAGCACACCCGTCCCCGCACCGCAGCGATCACCCGCGCTGATCGCCACCGCCGTCGCGCTGCCGGTCGCGCTGATCGTCGGCGTGCTGGTGGTGGCCGTGCTCGCGCGACAGCATCCGGCCCGCGAGCCGCTGGCGCTCGGTTCGGTGTCCGCGCCCGCCGCCACCGGCCCCGCCTGCACCACCCTGCTCCCGGCGCTGCCCGGCGCGCTCGGCGGCTACGACCGCGCGGAGTTGGCCCAGCCCGCGCCCCCGGCCACCGTGGCCTGGCAGCCCGCCGACGGCGGCGATGCGATCGTGCTGCGCTGCGGCCTGGACCGTCCGCAGGAATTCGACAAGGCCGCCGCACTCCAGATCGTCGACGGCGTCACCTGGTTCGAACTGCGCGACCGCACCGCCAACGCCAGCTCGGGCACCTACTTCGCCGTCGACCGCGGCACCTACATCGCGCTCACCCTGCCCGATCACGCCGGTCCGACCCCGTTACAGGAGGTCTCCGACACGATCGCGAAAGTGTTGCCCGCGCAGCAGATAGACCCGGGCCCGCTCCCGAACTGAACCGAACCGCCCGGGATCGATCGCACGTCGGCCCGGTCGAATCACCTCCGGCCGGGTCCGATTCAGTGGTCGAACTCCGCGGCGTCGCCGAATCGGGAGCCGGTCGATCCGCATCCCGACTCGACTCCGAAAAGACGCCAGGTGCACGCCCGCTCGGACTGTGCGGTGGCAGCGTGCCGGTCGTGCTCAGTCGGCCCGCAACCGCGCCCGCCCCGCCCGCAGATCGATGTCCACGCCGCCGGGCTCATCGGCGCCCGGATCCTCCCGGTGCATGAGCACCGCCTGCCGCTGCTCGAACTCGTGCCGCTTGGCCGCGTTGAACATCGCGTCGAACTGCTCGAACCCGATGGCCGAGGCGCCGCGACCGTCCTGTTCGCGCATCCAGGGCAGCGCCGCCCGCCCGGTGACCCGCCGATAGGCGACCTCCGCGCACGACACGGCGATGATCAGCAGGGCCAGACCGGGAATCGTCATCGCGACAATCACCGCACCGAGGGTACGCGCGCCGCGCCCAGCCGACGACCACCCGTGTTTCGTGCCGGCGATGCCGCGACGAAACACCTGTCGAACACGGCCTACCGCAGGCCGGTACCGCGGGCCAGAGCGGTGTCGATCAAGGTGGTGACCAGGGCGCGGTTGTCGATACCGGTGGCCTCCCACATCCGCGGGTACTGCGAGATGGAGGTGAACCCCGGCATGGTGTTGATCTCGTTGAGGATCGGCCCGGATTCGGTGACGAAGAAGTCGACCCGGGCCAGGCCCTGGCAGTCCAGCGCGGTGAAGGCCTGTACGGCCAGTTCCCGGATCTGCGCGGTCAGGTCGTCGTCGAGTTTGGCGGGGATGTCGAATTCGCAGACGTCGTCCAGGTATTTGGTCTCGAAGTCGTAGAACGCCGGGGCCGCGGCGGGATCGGCCGCGGTGTCCGCGTCCGGCATCCGGATCTCGGAGATCATGCTGGCCTCGACCCGGCCGTCCGGATACTCCAGCACCCCGCATTCCACCTCGCGCCCGAGCACCGCGGCCTCCACGATCACCTTCGGATCGTGCCGCCGCGCCTCGGCGATGGCGGCGTCGAGCCCGGCCCAGTCGTCCACCTTGGTGATGCCGATGGAGGAGCCGCCGCGCGCCGGTTTGACGAACACCGGCAGCCCGAGCCGCTGCCGGTCCGCCGTGGCGAGAGTGGCGGCGCCGGGGCGCAGCACCACGTAGTCGCCGATCGGCAGCCTGTCGACGGCCAGCAGCTTCTTCATGAACTCCTTGTCCATCCCGGCCGCACTGGCCAGCACACCCGGCCCGACGTAGGGCACGCCCACGAGTTCCAGCAGCCCCTGTAGGGTGCCGTCCTCGCCGTAGGGGCCGTGCAGCACCGGGAACACCACGTCGACCGCGCCGAGCCCGGCCGCCGCGAGACCGCCCTCGAGCCGGTCCAGCGGCACCAGCGCGGCGCCGGAACTGCCCGGATCCGCGGTCAGCGTCAGCGCGGTGCCGGTGTGGTCGACCGACGGCAGGCTGCGTTCGGAGATGACCAGCTCCCGGGGATCGGATCCGCTGAGTACCCAGGCGCCGTCGCGGGTGATGCCGATCTGCACCACCTCGAAGCGCTCCGGGTCCAGGCTGCGCAGCACATTGCCCGCCGATACGCACGACACGGTGTGCTCGCTGCTACGACCGCCGAAAATCACGGCCACCCGGATCCGCTCACTCATGCCCTGAACCGTACCTGGAGTTCAGGTCGGGGAATCGGTCGTGGCGCGCCGAACGTCCCATTCGCGCCCGATCCGATGCGGGCTACTCGGGTTTGATCCGCCGCCCGAGCAGCCAGCCGACCATGTCCGCCACCGACGCGCCCTCGTGGCACACCTGGTGGACGGCGCTGGTCAGCGGCATCTCGACGCCGTGCCGTTCGGCCAGCGTGCGGATCGAGGTGCAGGATTTGACCCCCTCGGCGACCTGCCCGTGGGTGGCCTGCTGCGCCGCCTCCATCGCCCCGCCGGCGCCGAGCACCTGCCCGAAGGACCGGTTGCGCGACAGCGGTGAGGTGCAGGTGGCGACCAGGTCGCCGACCCCGGCCAGCCCGGCCAGCGTCACCGGGTTCGCGCCCAGCGCCGACCCCAGCCGCATGATCTCCGCCAGTCCCCGGGTGATGATGCTGGCGATCGAGTTGTCGCCGAGCCCCATTCCGGCGGCGATCCCGCAGGCCAGGGCGATCACGTTCTTGCAGGCGCCGCCGATCTCGCAGCCGATCACGTCGGTGTTGGTGTAGGGCCGGAAGTAGTTGCCGGCGCAGGCGTGCTGCACGGCCTCGGCGCGGGCAGCGTCGGCGCAGGCGACCACCGACGCGGCCGGCTGCCGGGCGGCGATCTCGCGAGCGAGGTTCGGCCCGGACAGCACCGCCACCCGCCCCACATCGGCGCCGGTGACCTCGGCGATCACCTGGCTCATCCGCAGCAGGGTGCCGGTCTCGATCCCCTTCGCCAGGCTGAGCAGCGTGGAGTCCGGCTCCACCGCGTCCCGCCAGCAGCCCAGATTGACCCGCAAGGTCTGTGACGGCACCGCCAGCACCACGATGTCGGCGCCGGCCAGGGCCACCCGATGGTCGTCGGTGGCGTCGATTCCGTCGAGGTCGACCTCCGGCAGGTAGCCGGGATTGTGGTGCTCGGTGGCCAGCGCCTTGGCCACCTCCGGCCGCCGCGCCCACATCGTCACCTCGGTGCCCGCGTCGTACAACACCTTCGCGAACGCGGTGCCCCACGACCCCGCACCCATCACTGCCGCCCTTGTCACCAGGCCACTATGCCACCCGTGGCAGGGGTCTCGAGGCCGGTGTCGGTTACCGATGGGACGATGGGTCACATGTGCCCGGAAGCCGTCCACGCCGTGATCGCGGTGAAATACCTCGAGCACGCGAAGAGCCGACTCGCCGACCGGTTGCCGCCCGGCGACCGGTCGGTGCTGGTGCTCGCGATGCTCTCGGACACGGTGTGCGCCGCCCTCACCGCGGGCCTGGCCTCGGTGACCGTGGTGACCCCCGATCCGACGGTCGCCGCCGCGGTGCGCGCGCTCGGCGCGGAGGTCCGCCCCGACCCGGCGACCCCGGGCGACCGCGACGGCCTCAACACCGCGCTGTCGGCCGCGGCCGCGGCGGTGCGCGAGCTCCACGGCCCGGTGAGTCTGCTTGCCCTGCAAGCGGATCTACCGGCACTGCGACCGGCGGAGTTGACCGACGTGCTGCTGGCCGCGCCGCCGCGGGGCCGCGCCCTGGTGGTCGACCACGCCGGCGAGGGCACCACCGCCCTGCTGGTCCGCGACGGAACGGCCCCGCTGGCACCGCTTTTCGGGGCGGGCTCGGCCCGGCGTCACATCGACTCCGGGGCAAAGGATCTGGCCGGCGAGTGGCCCGGCCTGCGGCTGGACGTCGACACCGCCGCCGATCTGGCCGCGGCGCAGGCGCTGGGGGTGGGCCCGGCCACCGCGCGGGTATTGCACGATATCGGATGGTCACCCGTTGTCGGCGAAGATGTCATCCGGAAGTATCAGCTGAGGTCACATGTCTGCTAGATGATTGCCAGGCGGGCAAGAATTGCCGGGCGCGGGGCGATATGCCCGATTGACGACGTACGCTGTCTACTCGGGTGCCGTCTCGGCCACCGCCGGAGTGAGTCGTTAGGAATGATCGTGAGCGATACGGAAACCGTCCCGCAGCGGCCCCGACTACCCGTGGCGCCACCGGCCGCGACACCGGCCGCGACCGCCCTCGCGGCGGAGCAATTGCCGCCGGATCGCTATGTGAATCGCGAGCTGAGCTGGCTGGACTTCAACGCCCGGGTGCTGGCTCTGTCGGAGGCGGAATCGGAGCCCCTGCTCGAGCGCGCCAAGTTCCTCGCCATCTTCGCGTCCAATCTGGACGAGTTCTACATGGTCCGGGTCGCGGGGCTCAAGCGCCGCGCCGAAGCGGGCCTGTCGGTGCGCTCGGCCGACGGCCTGTCGCCCACCGAACAGCTGACCCTGATCGCGGCCCGCACCCAGGATCTGGCGGTGCGGCACGCCCGCGTCTTCCTCGACCAGGTGCGCCCGGCGCTGGCCGCCGAGGGCATCGACCTGATCGGCTGGCAGGACCTGGACCTCGACGAGCGGCACCGGCTGTCCGGCTACTTCCAGGACCAGGTGTTCCCGGTGCTGACCCCGCTCGCGGTCGACCCCGCCCACCCGTTCCCCTACATCAGCGGCCTGAGCCTGAACCTGGCCGTCACCGTCCGCGACTCCGACACCGGCGGTGAGCATTTCGCCCGTGTGAAGGTGCCCGACAACGTGGACCGGTTCGTGCGGGTGCGCCGCCCCGGCACCGTGGCGGTGCCGCGGCCCGGCCGCGACATCGCCGACGCCGACACCGGCCTGGGCACCACCCGGGCCTTCCTCCCGATGGAGGATCTGATCGCCGCCCACCTCGATCAGTTGTTCCCGGGAATGGATGTGGTGGAACACCATTCGTTCCGCATCACCCGCAACGCCGACTTCGAGGTGGACGAGGACCGCGACGAGGACCTGTTGCAGGCGCTGGAGCGGGAATTGGCCCGCCGCCGCTTCGGATCCCCGGTGCGCCTGGAAGTCTCGGACGACATGACCGAGCACATGCTCGATCTGCTGCTGCGCGAACTGGATGTCGATCCCGGTGATGTGATCCAGGTGCCCGGCCTGCTGGACCTGTCCTGCCTGTGGCAGGTGTACGGCGTGGATCGCCCGAATCTCAAAGACGCGCCGTATGTTCCGGCCACCCCGCCGGCGTTCGGGGAACGCGAGACCCCGCGCAACGTGTTCGCCGCGCTGCGCGAGGGCGACGTGCTGGTCCACCACCCCTACGATTCGTTCTCCACCAGCGTGCAGCGGTTCATCGAGCAGGCCGCGGCCGATCCGCAGGTGCTCGCGATCAAGCAGACGCTCTACCGCACCTCCGGCGACTCCCCCATCGTCAACGCGCTCATCGATGCCGCGGAGGCCGGCAAGCAGGTGGTGGCGCTGGTCGAGATCAAGGCCCGCTTCGACGAGCAGGCCAACATCAAGTGGGCACGGCAGCTGGAACAGGCCGGCGTGCACGTGGTCTACGGCCTCATCGGCCTGAAGACGCACTGCAAGACCTGTCTGGTGGTGCGGCGCGAGGGTGCGACCATCCGCCGTTACTGCCACATCGGCACCGGCAACTACAACCCGAAGACCGCGCGGCTGTACGAGGACATCGGGTTGCTCACCGCGGCACCGGAGATCGGCGCCGACCTCACCGACCTGTTCAACTCGCTGACCGGATATTCGCGAAAGGCCAACTACCGCAACCTGTTGGTGGCGCCGTCGAGTGTGCGGACCGGCATCGTCGAGCGCGTCCGGCGCGAGACGGAACTGGCCGCGCAGGGCCTGCCGGCCCGAATTCGATTGAAGTGCAACTCGATCGTCGACGAGCAGATCATCGACGCGCTCTATCGCGCGTCCCAGGCCGGGGTCCCGGTGCAGATCGTGGTCCGCGGCATCTGCGGACTGCGTCCCGGCGTGGCCGGGATGAGCGAGAATATCGAGGTGCGTTCGATTCTCGGCCGGTATCTGGAACATTCACGCGTACTGCACTTCCAGGCCCAGGACGAGTTCTGGATCGGCAGCGCGGACATGATGCACCGCAACCTGGATCGCCGGGTCGAGGTCATGGTCCAGGTGAAGGATGCGAAACTGACCGATCAGCTGACCGAGATGTTCGACTCGGCGCTGTACCCGTCCACCCGGTGCTGGGTGCTCCAGCCCGACGGCGGCTGGCAGGCCCACCCGCTGCCGGACGCGCAGGTCGACCAGATCCGGGACCATCAGGCATTCCTCATGCGGCTGCGGCGACCGGACCAACCGTGAGTCGTTCGGCCGCAAAAGCTTCCGAACACATCTGGTTCTCCGACCGCAGGGTCACCCCCAACGTTCTCGCCGCGGGTGGTGTGCTGTGGCGGCATCGTCCGGATCGCACCGTCGAGGTGGCGGTGGTGCACCGTCCGAAGTACGACGACTGGTCGCTGCCGAAGGGCAAGCTGACCAACGGTGAGACGCCGATGGTGGCGGCGGTGCGCGAGGTCGGCGAGGAGACCGGGTTGCAGTGCCGGCTGGGCCGATATCTCGGTCACGTCACGTATCCGGTGACCGGGCACCGCAAATTGAAGCGGGTCGACTACTGGTCGGCGCAGCCCACCGGCGGGCAGTTCATCGCGAATCCGGAGGTCGACGAACTGCGCTGGTTTCCGGTGGACCGGGTGATGGACGAGCTGTCCTATCCGATGGATCGCCACATCCTGCGCAACTTCCTGCGGCAGCCACCGGAGACGGCCACCCTGCTGATCGTCCGGCACGCGAAGGCCGGCCGCCGCAACCGTTTCGCCGGACCGGATTGGCAACGCCCGCTCGACAAGGCGGGCCGGGCCCAGGCCGCGGCGCTGACGGCCAATCTGCGGGCCTTCGGGGCCGCCGAGGTGCACTCGGCGCCACCGCTGCGCTGCCGCCAGACGGTCGCGCCGCTGGCGCACGAATTGGGCAGCGGCATCGTGCTGGAACCGCAACTGTCCGAGACCGGTTACGCGGAGGCGCCGCAGGCGGCGCTGGCGCGGGCCCGGTACCTGGTGTCGCCGGACCGGGTCCGGGTGATCTGTAGTCAGGGCAAGGTGATTCCCGACCTGCTGCGCCGCTGGGCCGAAAACGACGGTCTCGCACTGCCTGCGGCACGCAACCACAAGGGCAGCCTGTGGGTGCTGTCGATCACGAACGGGCAACTGGTGGCGGCCGATCACCTGGACCGCGCGCTGCGCGCGGATAACGACTGAATCACGCCCGCCCGCAGCGGAAGTCGCGATTCGATCACAGCGCCCACCACCCCCGAGACACGAAAACGGCTCCCCGGCATCATGGCTGGGGAGCCGTTTCGTGATCGAGACCTAGCGTGCCCGCTTCGCAGCGGCCTTCTTCGCCGGGGCCTTCTTGGCGGCCGTCTTCTTGGCGGTGACGGTCTTCTTCGCCACGGCCTTGGCCGGGGCGGTCTTCTTCACGACCGTCTTCTTGGCGGGCGCGGTCTTCTTGGCCGTGACCTTCTTGGCGACCGGAGCCTTCTTGGCCGGAGCCTTGGCGGCGACCTTCTTGGCGGCCACGGTCTTCTTGGCGACCGTCTTCTTGGCGGCGGTCTTCTTGGCCGCCGTCTTCTTCGCGGCGCCCGACACCGGCGCGGCAACACCGCGTTTGACGGCGGGGCCGACCGCCGCGATCTTCTGCTTACCCGCGATGATCGCCTTGAACTGTGCACCGGGGCGGAAAGCCGGCACCGAAGTGGGCTTCACCTTGACGGTTTCGCCGGTGCGGGGGTTGCGAGCGACCCGGGCGGCGCGCTTGCGCTGCTCGAACACACCGAAACCGGTGATGGTGACGCTCTGCCCCTTGTTCACCGCGCGCACGATCGTGTCGACAATCTGCTCGACTGCCGCAGTGGCCGTGCGCCTGTCAGTACCCAACTTTTCGGTCAGAACGTCGATCAGTTCCGCCTTGTTCATTGAATCCTCCGCAGACTAATGGCCCGTCGTCGGACCGACTAGGTACCACGGTAAACCCTCAATGGGCAAGAGTCTATGTGCCACGCCAAATTTCATGTGGCGTGGCACACGTCCAGCAACCCGGTTTGGTAGCTCTCAGCTAACGACCGGGACCGATTAGGCGGGCGAATTAGCCGCCGGAATGGTGATCGGTTTCCAACCCGGCCTTGCCTTTTCGAACCGGTCGATGGCCGCTTCCTGGCGGAGTGTCAGCCCGATGTCGTCCAGTCCCTCCAGCAGCCGCCACCGGGTGTAGTCGTCAATATCGAACGGCAACACGGTGGTTCCGGCGGTCACAGAGCGCCGCTCGAGGTCCACGATCAATTCGAGACCGGGCTGTTCCTCGAGCAACTTCCAGAGCAATTCGACATCATGTTGTGACATCTGGGCGGCCACCAGCCCGCCCTTGCCCGCGTTGCCTCGGAAGATGTCCGCGAACCGGGACGAGATCACAACCCGGAAACCGTAGTCCATCAGGGCCCATACGGCGTGCTCGCGTGAGGAGCCCGTCCCGAAATCCGTACCCGCGACCAGCACCGAGCCGCGATTGAAAGGCTCCACGTTCAGAATGAAGTGCGGATCCGAGCGCCAGGCCGCGAACAGCCCGTCCTCGAATCCTGTTCGCGTGACACGCTTGAGATACACCGCGGGGATGATCTGGTCGGTGTCCACATTGGATCGGCGCAGCGGCACTCCGATCCCCTTGTGCTCCTTGAACGGTTCCATGAGTACTCCCGAAGTCTTGTGGAAGGTGGGCAGATCAGTTCAGATCCGCAGGTGAGGACAGGGTTCCGCGGACCGCCGTAGCGGCCGCGACCAGCGGCGAAACCAGATGCGTACGGCCACCTTTGCCCTGCCGGCCCTCGAAGTTGCGGTTCGATGTCGAGGCACAGCGCTCGCCGGGTTCCAGCTGATCGGGGTTCATTCCCAGGCACATCGAGCAGCCGGCCTGCCGCCACTCGGCCCCGGCGGCGGTGAAGATCTGGCCCAGTCCCTCGGATTCGGCCTGCGCGCGCACCCGCATCGAGCCCGGCACGATCAGCATCCGCACCCCGTCGGCCACGCGCCGGCCGTCCAGCACCTCGGCCACGGCCCGCAGATCCTCGATCCGGCCGTTGGTGCAGGAGCCCACGAAGACCGCGTCCACCCGCACGTCGCGCAGCGGCGTACCGGGCTGCAAATCCATGTAGTGCAGGGCCTTCTCCGCCGACTCGCGCGCGGTCTCGTCCGTGATGTCGGCCGGATCCGGCACCGCGGCGCCCAGCGGCAGCCCCTGTCCCGGATTGGTGCCCCAGGTGACGAAGGGGGTCAGCGCGGTGGCGTCGATGTGCACCTCGGCGTCGAATGAGGCGCCCTCGTCGGTCTTCAGCGCATCCCACGCGGCCACCGCGGCATCCCAGTCGGCGCCCTGCGGCGCGTGCGGGCGGCCCTTCAGGTATTCGTAGGTGGTGTCGTCCGGGGCGATCATGCCCGCGCGCGCGCCGGCCTCGATCGACATATTGCACATGGTCATCCGCGCCTCCATCGACATGGCGCGCACGGCCTCGCCGCGGTATTCCAGGACATATCCCTGACCGCCGCCGGTGCCGATCTTCGCGATCACCGCGAGAATGACGTCCTTGCTGGTCACTCCGGGAGCCAGCGCGCCGTCCAGGGTGATCGCCATGGTCTTGAAGGGCCGCAGCGACAGTGTCTGCGTGGCCAGCACGTGCTCCACCTCGCTGGTGCCGATGCCCATCGCCAGCGCGCCGAACGCGCCGTGCGTCGAGGTGTGTGAATCACCGCAGACCACCGTGGTACCCGGCTGGGTCAGGCCCAGCTGCGGCCCCACGACGTGCACGATGCCCTGCTCGATATCGCCCATCGGATACAGCCGCACGCCGAATTCGGCGCAATTGCGGCGCAACGTCTCCACCTGGGTGCGCGAGATCGGGTCGGCGATCGGCTTGTCGATGTCGACGGTCGGGACGTTGTGGTCCTCGGTGGCGATGGTGAGGTCCGTGCGGCGCACCGGACGGCCCGCCGCGCGCAGACCGTCGAACGCCTGCGGACTGGTCACCTCGTGCACCAGATGCAGGTCGATGTAGATCAGATCCGGGTCGTCGTTCTCACCCCGGACGACGACGTGCTGGTCCCAGACCTTCTCGGCCAGGGTACGGGGCCGGTCGGCCGTCTCCGCCATCTCCGCTCACCTTTCGGTAGACATGCGCCGCGCGGGGGCTGACCGCGCGACTTGCTGTTCTCCGCCGCATCTCACGACCCGGCTCGGCCGGACCTGCGATCCGCAGCTTGAAATCTCAGCTTGTAATCCCAGAGTATGAGATTTTAATATCGTTCTATGAGACAGCATAGCGGTATCGGGGTACTCGACAAAGCCATGGCCGTACTCCAGGCGGTGGCCGAGCAGCCCTGCGGGCTCAACGAGCTGTGCGCTCGTACCGGGCTGCCCCGCGCCACCGCGCATCGCCTGGCCGTGGGCCTGGAGGTGCATCGGATGCTCGCCCGCGACAACGCCGGTCAGTGGCGGCCGGGGCCGGCCCTGTCGGAACTGGCCAGTACCGCCGGGGATCCGCTGCTGGACGCGGCCGCGGCCGTACTGCCCCGGCTGCGTGAGATCACCGGGGAAAGTGTGCAGATCTACCGCCGCGACGGCCACTCGAGGGTGTGCCTGGCCGCGGTGGAACCCACGTCGGGCCTGCGCGATACGGTCCCGGTGGGGGCCCGGCTGCCGCTCACCGCGGGCTCGGCCGCGAAAGTCCTGCTGGCCTGGGCCGATCCGGAACTCCAGCACGCCGTGCTGGCCGACGCGGTGTTCGGCGAACGGGCGCTGGCCGAGGTGCGCCGCCGCGGCTGGGCGCAGAGCGCCGCGGAGCGGGCCGCGGGGGTGGCCAGCGTGTCCGCGCCGGTCCGCGACTCGGCCGGGACCGTGGTGGCGGCGGTATCGGTCTCCGGGCCGATCGACCGGATGGGCCGGCGGCCCGGGGCCCGCTGGGCCGCCGATCTGGTGGCGGCGGCGGATGCCCTGCACAAGCGACTGTAACCTGTCCCACAGTCGGACATACGCCGTAAAGTACAGTCGGCCCATGGGAGCGAATCAACGCGCACAGATCACGATGTCCGAGGCCGAGATTCAGGATTTCCTCGCCGAGACCCGCATCCTCACGCTGTCCACGCTGGGCAAATCGGGCCTGTCCCACCTGACCGCGATGTGGTACGGCCTGGTGGACGGTGAGATCTGGCTGGAGACGAAGTCGAAGTCGCAGAAGGCGGTCAACCTCCGCCGCGATCCGCGGGTGACGGTACTGGTGGAGGCCGGTCACAGCTACGACCAGCTGCGCGGGGTGTCGATCGAGGGCCGCGCGGAGGTCATCGAGGATCCGGAGGCGCTGTTCCGGGTGGGGGTCAGCGTCTGGGAGCGCTACACCGCGCCCTACACCGAGGAGGCCCGGCCGCTGGTGGCGGCGATGCTCAACAAGCGGGTGGCGATCCGGATCGTGCCGGAGCGGACGCGCAGCTGGGACCACCGCAAGCTGGGCATGCCGGTGATGCCGCCGGGCGGCAGCACCTGGCCGCCGCGGGACTGAGCACGCGCTTCCGGCTCGAATACCGAATACGGAAAAGGCCCTCCGGCGAATGCCGGAGGGCCTTTTCGAGTAGTCCCGACGGGATTTGAACCCGCGCTACCGCCTTGAGAGGGCGGCGTCCTAGGCCGCTAGACGACGGGACCAGGATTTGGAGCGAACTCCAAAGCTGGGGTACCAGGACTCGAACCTAGAATGGCTGAACCAGAATCAGCTGTGTTGCCAATTACACCATACCCCAATGACCGGACCCTCGGCCGCCCCCTTGTGGGGGCTTCCGACCTCGTTCCCGGCCGAGGAGAAGAGTACCAAAGAGATCCCGGTGTTATACAAATCGCCTGGTGAAAGGCTGTATTTTCGGCCTCCGCTGCGCTCCGGCGGGTTCGCGGCCCCGAGTCTCGATCCTTCCCTCCTCCGCTGCTCCGCTTCGCTGCTCCGCTCCGGCGGTCCAGGATCGAGACGGGCCGCGAACACACGGGTCGAGCCTCCCGCGGTTCGCGGCCCGGTGGCCTACAGCGCGGCGGTCAGCACCGAGGCGGCGCGGAGACGGTCCATGGTGATCTCGCGGCCGAGCAGTTCCAGTGATTCGTACAGCGGTGGGCTGATGTGCGATCCGGTCACCGCGACTCGCACGGGTGCGAACGCCTTACGCGGTTTCAGGCCCAGATCGTCCACCAGCGCCGTTTTCAGCACATCTTCGAGGGCGGGGGCGGTCCACTCGGAAACGCCCTCCAGCGCCGCAATGGCGGCCTGCAACACCGGCGCCGCATCCGGCCCCAGATTCTTTTCCGCGGCCGCCGGGTCCACGGTGAACTCGGTTTCCGGGCGGAACAGGAACTTCAGCAGGTCCCAGGCATCCGCCAGCACCACGATCCGGGTCTGCACCAACTCGGCCGCGGCGGCGAAAACCTTCTCGTCCACCTCGGCGCCGATGCGCCCGTGCTCGGTGAGGTACTCACGCAGCCGGTGGGTGAAATCTCCCGGATCCAGCAAACGAATGTGCTCGGCGTTGAGAGCGTCCGCCTTCTTCTGGTCGAAGCGGGCGGGATTCGAATTTACTTTCGATATGTCGAACGCCTCGACCATCTCGGCCATGGAGAAGACGTCACGGTCGTCGGCGAGGCTCCAGCCGAGCAAAGCCAGGTAATTCAGCAAACCCTCAGGGATGAATCCGCGGTCGCGATGGACGAACAGATTCGACTCGGGATCACGCTTGGACAACTTCTTGTTGCCCTGTCCCATCACGAACGGCAGGTGACCGAACTGCGGGGTGAACTCGGAAACACCGATACGCTGCAACGCCTCGTGCAACGCGATCTGCCGCGGTGTGGAGGAGAGCAGATCCTCGCCGCGCAGCACGTGGGTTATCCGCATCATCGCGTCGTCGACCGGATTGACCAGCGTGTACAGCGGATCGCCGGTGCCGCGGGTGAGCGCGTAGTCCGGCACCACCCCGGCCTTGAAGGTGGTCTCGCCGCGCACCAGATCGTGCCAGGTGATATCGCGATCGGGCATCCGCAACCGGATCACCGCCGGGCGCCCCTCGGCCTTGTGGGCGGCTATCTGCTCCGCGGTGAGGTCGCGATCGAAGTTGTCGTAGCCCAGTTTCGGGTCGCGGCCGGCGGCCTTGTGCCGGGCCTCGACTTCCTCTGGAGTGGAGAAGGATTCGTAGGCCTCCCCCGCCTCCAGCAAGCGCCGCACCACATCCCGGTGGATGTCACGGCGCAGCGACTGCCGGTACGGGCCGTACCGGCCGCCGACCTCCGGGCCCTCGTCCCAGGTGAGGCCGAGCCAGCGCAGCGCGTCCAGCAGCGCCCGGTACGACTCCTCGGAATCCCGTGCGGCGTCGGTGTCTTCGATGCGGAAGACGAACGAGCCGCCGAAGTGGCGGGCGAAGGCCCAGTTGAACAGCGCCGTCCTGATCAAACCGACATGCGGGGTGCCGGTCGGTGACGGACAGAAGCGGACTCTCACGTCGGTCATGTCTGCCCTCCTCGATCAGCGTTTGGTGGCAACGGGATTGGTGAGGGTACCGATACCCTCGACCGTCACGGAAACGGTTTGCCCATCTTTCATCGGTCCTACACCTTCCGGGGTGCCGGTGAGGATCACATCACCGGGCAGCAACGTCATGACCGCGGATATCCATTCGATCTGTTTCGGAATGTCGTGCAGCAGAAGGGAGGTCCGGCTGCGCTGGCGGACCTCGCCGTCGAGTTCGGTGACCAGCTCGAGATCCGAGGGGTCCAGGTCGGTCTCGATCCAGGGGCCGAGCGGGCAGAAGGTGTCGTAGCCCTTGCCGCGGGTCCACTGGCCGTCGTGCCGCTGCTGGTCGCGCGCGGTGACGTCGTTGGCGACGGTGTACCCGAGGATCACCTCCTTCGCCCGCGCGGCCGGCACGTCCTTGCACGGGCGGCCGATCACCACCGCCAGCTCGCCCTCGTAGTCCACTCGAGACGAACTGGGCGGCAACAGGATCGGCGAGTTCGGATTGTTGATGGAGGTGCTCGGCTTGATGAAGATCACCGGATCCTCCGGCGCCTCCCCGCCCATCTCGCGGGCGTGCGCGGCGTAGTTCTTGCCGATGCAGACCACCTTGCTGGCAAGGATCGGCGCGAGCAGCCGGACGTCCGCCAGCGGCCAGCTGCGACCGGTGAACGTGGGCGTGCCGAAGGGGTGATCGGCGATTTCACGGGCGATCGTCTCGGCATCGGATCCCTCGATGCTGACGAACGCGAGCCCGTCGGGGCTGGCTACACGACCTAGACGCATGGCTCGCAGTCTATCCACCTGCCCCGATGCGCCGGACCACCCGGTCTGCGCGCCTGCCGCGGCGGTGGGCGGAAATCGGTTGCGGCGGGGGTGTACGGTGAGCAACGTGTTCAAGGAGTAAGACTTGAATCCCAATATATGAGATCTCGAGGTGAGGACATGACCGCCGTGACCCCGATCAGCGCGACCCGCCGGTGGAGCATGCTCGCCCTCGGAGTGTTCGCGCAGACCGCCAGCGCCGTGATCGTCAACGGCACCCCCTTCCTGCTGCCCGCCCTGACCGATCGCGGAATGCCCTTGGCCACAGCGGGTCTGCTGGTCTCGATGCCGACGGTCGGCCTGGTCTGCACCCTGATCGCCTGGGGCTACGCGGTCGACCGCTGGGGCGAGCGCGCCGCCCTGGTGATCGGCCCCGCGCTGACCTGCGCCGCCGCGATCGCGGCGGCCGCGGCCATGGCGGGCTACTCCGCCACCGGCGGGCACGTGCCGGCCTCGCGCTATGTCCTGCTGGGGGCGTTGCTGTTCCTGGCCGGACTGGGCGCCGCCAGCACCAACGGCGCCAGCGGCCGGGTGATCGTCGGCTGGTTCCCCGCCGATCAGCGCGGCCTGGCGATGGGCATCCGACAGACCGCCCAGCCGCTGGGCGTGGCGGTCGGCGCCCTGACGATCCCGGCCGTCGCTGCGGCACACGGGTTTTCCCTCGCCATCCTGATCCCCGCGGTGATGGCCGGGATCGCGACGGTGGGCTGCCTGCTGGGCATCACCGACCCGCCGCGGCCGGCGGCCGCGGCCGGTACCCGTCCCGCCAATCCCTATCGGGGCGACAGCACCCTGTGGCGCATCCACGCCGTCTCGGTCCTGCTGGTGGTCCCGCAGTACACGGTGTGGACCTTCGCACTGCTGTGGCTGCACCGCGACGTCCACCTGTCCCTGGCGGTGGCGGGCGCGGTGGTGACCGGCACCCAGATCCTGGGCGCGGCGGGCCGCATCGGCGCCGGCGCCTGGTCCGACCGGGTGGGCAGCCGCCTGCGGCCGCTGCGCACGGTGGCGATCGCCGCGGTGTTCTCGATGGCGGGCCTGGCCCTGACCGCCTGGTCGCACTGGTGGTGGGCGGCCCTGCCGATCCTGGCGCTGGCGTCGATGATCACCGTCGCCGACAACGGCCTGGCCTTCACCGCGGTCGCCGAGATCGCCGGACCCTATTGGAGCGGACGCGGTCTGGGCATCCAGAACACCGGCCAGAACCTGGCCGGAGCCGCCGTGGCCCCGGTGTTCGGCGCCCTGATCACCGCGGCGGGCTTCCCGTCCGCGTACCTGGCCGCCACCCTCGTCGCGATCGCCGCCATCCCACTGGTCCCGCTGGCCCGCACCCGCGTGCCCGCCGCGGCCTGAGGACACCGTCGCGTCCCGCTCCGCGTCGCCACGCGCGGCGCGGGACGCGACGGTTCCCCGGTGCCTTGGCTAACGTCGAGCGAGCACCGCAAGCGGATGCCACAAGTTCGCTGGCCCCCGAAATTCTTTGTTCCGGACCAGCGGATCGCGGACCCGCCCGGCCCGATTAGTCACGCCGGCGCAACAATTCCGAGATCAGATCGATTCAGATGCCTTCGAGTAGTGGGGAACTCGCCGACCGTCCACCGGCCGCCCGGTCACCCGAACCGTCGATGGTGTCCCAACCATGTTGGTATCGACCATATCCGGCACCCCCGACACGGAGGCCGGGCCCGCGGCCCGGGTGGATGCATCGACACACATACGGTTGGAGCTACAAACATATCCTGCCGCGGACACGCTACCGGATGCCTTGTCCGCCTTGCGCATCCCGCCGGGCTTCGATCCTCAACCGGGACAGTCATACCCGGACCGCATCACCGCGACCCGGACACGGGGTACGAAACCTACACCGAGATAAGGGCTTCAAGCCGCCCCGGCCGGACCGGATCAGAACTCGGCGAGACTCGCCGGATCGAAGCGCACCCGAAACGTCTTGTCCGCCTCGATCTCTGCGCCGAACGCCGCGCCCTTCCCCACCACCGGATCCCACCGATAGCCTGCCCCCTCCAGCACCGCCCGATGGATCCGCACTCCCGGATGCGACTCGATCATCCAGTACTGCGGGATGCCGAGTGCTGCATATTCACGGACCTTCCGCACCCGATCGGTGCGCTCACTACCGCTACCGGGTGAGATCACTTCCATCACGAGCAGGATCTCAACGCCCGGAATGAGTCTCGGCGATTCCTCGACGATCGATGCTCGCGCCACCTCTGACGGCACCACGAACACATCCGGCTTCCGCACCCCCGCGGGCGTACTCACTTCCCATTCGCCGCCGTCCAGCACCACTACCGGTCGCCCTGCCGTCGCATTCTCGATGGTCCGAGCCAGCCTCCGCCCGATCCAGTTGTGCCGAGCCCCCGCCGCCACCTCGATCAACCACCGTCCTCGAGTTCGAACCCCTTGCCGTCCTCCGGCAGTTCATGCAGATCCAGCACGGTGTAGGGCCCGAATCCAGCCGTGGAGATTGCCTGTTCCGGCGTCACAGTGCCTCCGATGTCGCGCTGTCGATCATCCGTCGAACCTGCCGAACAATACCCGGCAGGATGTGTATTCGATGCTATCCGAGCACGTCAGCGGTCCGTCCCGACCGCGCGGCCGGGGCCCGTTGCCGCCCTGTGCCGCCCGGCGGGTACGGTCCTAGCGCGTTTCGTGGTTCTTGCTCCGCTGTCGATCGATACAACGAGTAGGAGGGCGATGTCGAAGTTCATGCGCACGGGCCTGGTGGCCCTGGCGATCGCGTTTCCGATCCTGGGTGCGGCCCCCGCACAGGCCGACGAGCCGACGCTGATCATGCTCGGCGGTGCGGACGACAGTCGGACGATCACCGCCGCCACCGGTGATCTGGTACGGGTGCTGCTCGTCGCGGGGCACGATGAGGAGGGCAGTTGGGCCTGGTCGGACCCGGCCTCGTCCGATACGGGGGTGCTCCAGCGGCGGGCCGGGCGGCCGACTCGGGGCGGTACCGCGGAGTCGATCTTCACCGTGGTCGGGCCGGGGCGGGGCGAGCTGTTCAGCGCTCGCAGCTGCGTTCCGGATCCGGGGCGCGACTGCCCGGCCGATCCGGTGCCGTGGCAGGTCACCATCGTCGCGGAGTGACCGAAAGGCCCTGCCTCCGAATGTCGTTCGGGGGCAGGGCCATCAGGCGGCGGGTTCAGACCGCGGCGGCGATCCGGTCGCCCACGGCCACCGTGGAGGCGGCGCCGGTGCGCGAGGCCAGATCCTTCGCGACCGCAGATTCGATCCGGGTGGCGGCCTCGGTCTCACCGAGATGGTTGAGCAGCAGCGATACCGACAGGATCGCGGCGGTCGGGTCGGCCTTCGACTGACCGGCGATGTCCGGGGCGCTGCCGTGCACCGGCTCGAACATGCTCGGGTTGGTGCCGGAGGCGTCGATGTTGCCGGAGGCGGCCAGCCCGATGCCGCCGGACACGGCCGCGGCCAGGTCGGTGATGATGTCACCGAACAGGTTGTCGGTGACGATCACGTCGAACCGGCCCGGGTCGTTCACCATGTGGATGGTGGCGGCGTCGATGTGCTGGTAGCCCACCTGCACGTCCGGATATTCGGTGGCGACCTGGTCGACCGTGCGCTGCCACAGCGAGCCCGCGAAGGTCAGCACGTTGGTCTTGTGCACCAGGGTCAGCGACCGGCGCCGGGCCTGCGCCTTCTCGAAGGCGTACCGCACCACCCGCTCGATACCGAAGCGGGTGTTGGTGCTGACCTCGGTGGCCACCTCGTGCGGGGTGCCGACCCGGATCGCGCCGCCGGTACCGGTGTAGGGACCCTCGGTGCCCTCGCGCACCACCACGAAGTCGATGTCCGGGTTGCCGCTGAGGGGACTGGTCACGCCGGCGTACAGCTTCGACGGCCGCAGGTTCACATGGTGATCGAGCGCGAAGCGGGTGCGCAGCAACAAGCCACGCTCGAGCACGCCGCTGGGCACCGACGGATCGCCGATCGCGCCGAGCAGGATCGCGTCGTGCTGCCGCAACTCCGGCAGCACCGAATCGGGCAGGATCTCCCCGGTCGCGTGGTACCGCCGGGCGCCCAGGTCGTACTCGGTCTTCTCGACCCCCGGCACCACCACGTCCAGCACCTTCAGCGCCTCGGCGATGACCTCCGGACCGATACCGTCACCAGCGATGACAGCCAGCTTCATAGGACCAGTGCTCCATTCGTTCGTACGGCGAGGCCCACGCCTACGCCCTCCGGCGGATCCAGCGACCGGGGGTGGGCTGCCACGGCGGAGGACGTGTGGCCGTTCCGTCGCGGCGGGTGCACGGCCGCCGCCGTCCACCGTGGTGGGTGCGCGCCAGAGCCCGGTACTTCTCACGCACCCTATCCGGTCCGGCATCGGATGCCGTCAGCAGGGCGAACCGCTCCCGAATGGCGGGACGGACCGGATCAGGCGGGAATTCCCGCGATCCGGCACTGCCGCCGCACCTCGGCGGACTGCGCATCGGACCGATCGGCCACGCTCGCACACCAGGTGCGGGCCTGATCACCGCAGGCCCGCTGCACCCCGCCGCCCATCGAACTCGCGGATTCGACTGCGACACAACCATTCCCGGACCGGTTGTAATCCGGGGACCGATCGAACAACGTCCACGCCGCCAGCCCGGCGGCGACGATCACGGTGACCACCGCGGCCACCACGAGCAGCCGCCGCCGCTCCCGCGTGGACAACGGTTCCGTCGGCGGCGTCTTGCCCTGCATGACATCAATGATCGCCGCTACCCGTGCACCCGGCGGCGAGACGGCGAAATACGGTCCGCCGCAACGACACCGTCCCCACCCGCAGCCGGACCGGCACCAGACGAAGCCGCAGGTGTCCCAGCCACCGGTGCCCACATCGTCACCGAAGGCACAGCACAGCGCCCGAACCACCGACGGCCCACATCGTCACCTGAGGCACAGCACAGCGCCCGAACCACCGACGCCTACGTCATGACCGAAGGCCCGGTACCGCGAGCCACCGATACTCCGCGCCGCGACAGAACCCGCGGCGCACGACCCTCCGGCCGCGCGCCGCGTCCGGCTCAGCTCAGGTCGACCTGGGCGACCTTCACGGCGCCGACGACCTCGGCGATCGCGGCGCGGACCTCGGCCGACACGGGCTCGGCGACGCGCAGGACGACGGTCGCGCCCTCCTTGTCGACGTCCTGGGTCAGCTGCGCGGCCAGGATGTCGATCCCGGCCTCACCCAGCTTGGTGCCGATCTTGCCCAGCGCGCCCGGCCGGTCCTCGTAGTTGAGGATGGCCAGGTTCAGGCCCTCGGCGCGCATGTCGTAGTTGCGGCCGTTGATGTTCACGATCTTCTGCACCTGCTCGGGCTCGGTCAGCGCACCGGCCACGTTCAGGGTGCGGCCGTCGCCGAACACCGCGCGCAGGTCGACCAGGCTGCGGTGGCTCGGGCTCTCCGACACGGTGGTGACGGTGGCCTCGATGCCGCGCTCCTTGGCCATCGCCGGGGCGTTGACGAAGGTGACCTGATCCTCGACCAGCGCCGAGAAGATGCCGCGCAGAGCCGAGAGTTCCAGCACCGCAACATCTTCGGACGACAGCTCGCCGCGCACCTGGACCTCGATGCTGACCGGCAGCTCGTCGGACAGCCCACCGAGCAGCACGCCCTGCTTGCGCACGATCTCCAGCCACGGGGCGACCTCTTCGCCGACCGCGCCGCCGGTCACGTTCACCGCGCCCGGGACGAACTCCCCGGCCAGCGCCAGCAGCACCGACTTGGCGACATCGGTGCCCGCGCGGTCCTGCGCCTCGGAGGTCGACGCGCCCAGATGCGGGGTGACCACGACCTGCGGCAGGTCGAACAGCGGGCTGTCGGTGCACGGCTCGGTCTCGAACACGTCGATGCCCGCGGCCTGGACATGACCGGACTTGATGGACGCGGCCAGGGCGGCCTCGTCGATCAGGCCGCCACGCGCGGCGTTGACGATGATGACACCCGGCTTGGTCAGCGCCAGCTTCTCCGCCGACAGCAGGCCCTTGGTCTCCGGGGTCTTCGGCAGGTGCACCGAGATCAGGTCGGCGCGCTGCAACAGCTCGTCCAGCGACAGCAGCTCGATGCCGAGCTGGGCGGCACGCGCCGGCGACACGTAGGGGTCGTACGCGACGATCTTGGTCTCGAAGGCGGCCAGGCGGGCGGCGAACAGCTGGCCGATGCGGCCCAGGCCGACCACGCCGACGGTCTTGCCGAAGATCTCCACGCCGTTGAACTTGCTGCGCTGCCAGGTGTGCTCGCGCAGGGTGGCGTCGGCGGCCGGGATCTGCCGCGCGGCCGACAGCAGCAGCGACACCGCGTGCTCGGCGGCGGTGTGGATGTTGGAGGTCGGCGCGTTGACGACCATGACACCGCGCTCGGTGGCCGCGGGGACGTCGACGTTGTCGAGTCCGACACCGGCCCGCGCGACGATCTTCAGCTTGCGCCCGGCCTCGAGCACCTCGGCGTCGACCGTGGTGGCCGACCGCACCAGCAGCGCGTCGGCCTCGGGCACGGCGGCCAGCAGTTCGGGACGATTCGGTCCGTCGACCCAGCGAACCTCGACTCCGTCACCGAGCGCATCGACGGTCGACTGGGCGAGCTTGTCGGCGATCAGAACAACAGGACGGCCATTCTGGCTCACTGTGGGGCACTCCTGAGAAAGAGGGGATCGGCAGTTACCGCCGCCCAGCTTAATAGGCGAGTTCCGGGCGCTCGGTCCCACCCGCCAGCCGCACCCCGTTCATCGGGAACCCGCAGGCCAGTACCCCTTATAGGGGTTGACATCGCACTCCGTGCCGGTTTTTCGCATCCGGAGACCGGACCTGCCGGTGGAATGCGGGGGCCGTGAGATCGGCCACCCCGGACCGTCCGGCGATCATGGCGTACTGCACATGGTTTCGTGCCCGGCCGGGAACGCCGCGGTGAACGCATGAACCCGATACGTCGGCGGCGTGCCGAAGGCGCGAAACCTTCGCGAACAGCCGCATTCCGCCTGGATACCGCCGCTTTCCGCAGGGCATTTTCAAGGTATGCCCCTCGACCGGCGCACCTTCTCCACCCTGCTGGCCACCGGACTGACGGCCGTCTTCGCGGACACCGTCGTCCCACGCGCGCGGGCGGTGTCCGGCGATCCGGCGGCCCCGGACACGGCCCGCCACGACCCCGGCGACGCGGTGAACAAGGTGGCCGTGATCGGTATCGACGGCTGTCTCTACACCGAACTGCTGGCCGCGGTGACGCCGAATCTCCAGCGCCTGGCGGCCGAGGGCACCCTGAGCCGGTATTCGCTCGCACCGCACACCACCATCTCCTGCCCGTCCTGGTCGGCGGCGCTGACCGGTTTCTGGGACACCCGCACCGGCATCTGCGACAACGACGGCAGCTGCCGTCCCGAGGTCTTCGCGACCTACCC
Organism: Nocardia sp. alder85J; assembly: GCF_020176955.2. Lineage (GTDB taxonomy): Bacteria > Actinomycetota > Actinomycetes > Mycobacteriales > Mycobacteriaceae > Nocardia. The sequence goes on along the minus strand of NZ_JAIUCZ020000004.1, from coordinate 160,026 downwards.
GACGGTCTTCCATCGCGTAAAAACCGCCGCCCCGCACCGCAGGACGGCGTCGGTGGCGACGTGGGACACGATCAGCACGATCGCCCGGACCGGCGACCCGCACGCGGATGTGATCATCACCGCGGGCGCCAACCGCTACGGCACCTACGGCTGCGAGGCCGATGTCGACACCGCGACCGCGGCCGCGACGGTCGCCGAGATCACCGCGGGCACCGATCTGGTGTTCACCCACTTCGACCAGGTCGACATCGCCGGGCACACGCTGCGCGCGGCCAATCCGCAGGCGTACCGGGACGCCATCAGCCGGGTGGACGTGCTGGTCGGCGGGATCGTGACCGCCGTCGACACCCGTGCGCAGACCCACGGCGAACGCTGGACCGTCCTCGTCACCACCGACCACGGCCACAAACCTCAGGGCGGCCACGGCGGCCAGACCGCCTACGAGACAGCCAGTTTCGTGATCGCCCGCGGACCGGATCTCCCGGCGGGCCGGCACCACAACGGCTTCTCGCTGATCGACCTGACCCCGACCGTCCTCGACCTGTTCGGCCTGCCGCCGGTCCCCGAGCTGGACGGAAAGTCCTTCCGCACAGGCGGTTCCGCCGACCCCTCCCAGCCGGTACCCGATACCCCGGTCATCGGCCACCCGGCCGATCCGGCCACCACCCGGCTCACGGGCCTGCCCGTCCCGATCGACACCGGCTGCGTGATCCGGACGGCCTGACCCTCACCCGGCCCGCATGTCGCCCGGCGCGGAACGGTCCTCCTCCGAGCGCATCTCGTACACCCGCTCCAGGAAGTCGCGGTGCGCCCGCAGGGTGGAGTCGAGCAGTTCCCGCCAGGTGCGGCGGTCGATGCGGGCGTCGCTCTCCAGCGAGGAGCGCGAGGCCGGGCGCAGCCGGTCGATGTGGTCGACGATGAACGTCAGTCGGCGGCGCGGGAATTGGACGCCGATGCGCGGATTCTCGGTGAGGAAGGTGTCCAGCGCGTAGAGATAGTTGATGGCGCGGTTGTACTCCTCGTCGGTGAGGTGGTAGTCCATCCGCTTGATCTCCACGATCCACAGCTCGCCGGAGTCGTGCAGCAGCACGAAATCCGGTTCCCGCTTCTCGCTGCCGATCGAGGTGGTGGTCAGCGTGACCCCGAATTTCTGTGCGTACCAGCGCTCGAAGGCGGCCCGGACCCGCTTCAGCGATTCGTTCATCCCCAGCGGCGTCCATTCCGGGGCCAACAGCCACGGCGCCCGCTCGATCAACTCCTGGAACGGCCGCTCCAGCGAACGCCGGTCGTCGACGAGCCGGTGCAGCCGGCCCAGCACCGCGACCCGCTCGCCGGCGATCTGGCCCAGTGAGTAGATCTCCGCGACCCGGGCCCGCTCGAACAGCGCCACCACCGCGTCCATCCGGGGATCGGTCTCGTCGGCGATCTCCTTCAGGGTCTCCAGCAGGCTGCGCTGCGGGCCGAGCGACAGCGCCAGCCGCACAATGCTTTCCACGTGGCCCGGATCGTCGAGCGCGGCCCGGTCCTTGTTGGCCACCAGGATTCGGGCGGCGTCGACCACCGAATCGCGGAACATCCGGTCGCCGGGCGCGATCGCGTCCAGCGTCTGATGGATGTGCGACTTCTCGACGAACTCGTCCCAGACCCGCCGCCGGACCGTCCGCTCCCCCATCCGGCCGATCTCCCGGATCAGCTCGTGTCCCCACACCGCGAGCGCCTCGCCGCGCGGCGAATTCCACATGATGTCCTGGCGATCGGAGCGGACCAGATCCTCGTCGTCGTCGAGCCAGTCGACGTGGATGGCGCCCACCAGATAGGACCGCAGCTTGAACTCGCCGGTGAATCCGGCCGGAATGCCGAAGTCCCGGGTCTGCGCGACGATCTTGCCGCGCGCGTACAGCCGCACCCCGGCCATCGCCTCGTCCCGATAGGGCTGTTTGGAGTAGGCGACCCAGCCGGACACCGGCAGTTGCCCGCGGCCGTAGCGCACCGGCCGCTCCGCGACGTCGATGCGGGTCTCCTCCATGACGTCGACGGGCAGATCGCTGAGGGTGAAGCTCTCGCCGTCGCCCCCGCTGTTGCGGACCTCGACCCGCCAGTCCGGGCGTTCGATACCGAAACGCGCGGCCAGCTGCCGGTTCAGTTCCGGCCCGGAGTTCACCCGCTTGCGGAAGAACTCGCGCAGGATCACCGTGGTGCCGCGCTCGGCGGCGAAGGTGCCGTCGAGCGGCCCGATCGTCGGGAAGTAGTCGCGCTCGGTATCGGAGAGCATGTCGTGCAGATCCATCACGATGTGCGATACCGGCCAGCCCGCGGCGGTCTCGTCGCCGGGTTCGCTGCCCGCCGTGATCACCTCGATGGTGCGGCAGATGCCGAAGGCCGCCAGCTTCCCGATTCCCTTGCGGCCCATGACCGGTCGCTGCCGCTCCCGGGACAGATCGGAGCCGGTGCGCACCCGCCGGTCGGAGCCGACCATCAGATAGTGCGCGTTCACCTCGCCGGCAGTCATGCCGTGGCCGTTGTCGCGGACCTGGATCTGGTACTGCGGTTCCTCGGCCACCCGGACGTTCCCGGCGAGGGTGACACCCCACGGCAGGATCACCTCGACCACGGTGGCGTCGGCGTCGTAGGAGTTGGCGATCAGTTCGGCCAGCACCGCCGAAACCCGGTCGTAGAGTTTGATTCCCAGTTTGTCGATCGCGAGCCGGCTGACACGCATCGTGTACTTGTGATCGACATGCACGTCGCTGTCCATGTTTTCAGGTCTCCGCCCCGGTCGGGCAGCCGACGCTCAGCTACCGCCGAGCGCCATCCTCGTCCGCCGCGTTGACCAGGGCCTGAACAGCAACCGACCAGCCCGTCACAACCCGATCCCGGCACTCGGCGGATATCTCGAAACGATCACCGACCGTCCGGGACGACCGGCGGAGATTTCACGCCGATCGCGAGAAAACCTGTCTCGACCGCGAATTCGCGGTCATTTCGGTGGAGATGCGGCGGGCCCCGCGCCGTGAGGTGCGGGGCCCGCCGACCAAGTCGTGTGGATCGCCTGTCAGGCGATCACGCGGACCGCCTGAGCCTGCGGGCCCTTCTGGCCCTGCCCGATCTCGAACTCCACGCGCTGTCCCTCATCGAGGGAGCGGAAACCCGACCCGGCCACGGCCGAGTAGTGGACGAACACGTCCGGACCGCCGTTTTCCTGAGCGATGAAGCCGAAGCCCTTCTCGCTGTTGAACCACTTCACTACGCCTTGCGCCATTTCATACCTTCTGTAGAGCGAGCCCGACCGACCAACCTTCCGGGCGGTCAGGTCCCGATGCACTCCAGACTGCCACGCCAGTGACCACATCCGCCACAACTCCCCTCACCAGTGGTGGTTGCCGCGGGGGTGCCCCCCACCGATCACCGCCCCCACCAGCACGTCGTGATCACTTCGTGATTGTCATTACTCGGCGCTGTGAAAATTCTCCGAGAATGCTGCGAGCGAGCTGCGGAGAATTGTTTCCCGAGAAATGCAACCGGCCCCGGGCCGAGTCCGCCCGGGTCCGGTCGGCAGCCACCGCAGTGGGCCGTCAGACCAGATCAGTGACCGAGAGAGCCCGTCCGGAAGGTGTTCGCCGGGCCACCGAAGGCCGCGCCCAGGGGTGTTGAACAGGCCGTTCGCGGCTGCGCTTCCGGTGTCGATGACAACGGGGATCATGAAATACCTTTCGATCGCGCTGCCCAGATGAACCGGCCGACGTTCCGTTATATCTCGGGTTGATAAACACTCGTTACCCGGAATTGCGGAGAGGTGACCGATGCTACACTATTGCCCGGATTGTGTGCTAGGACACACTACAGGTCGAGCATAACACTCACATCGACAGCCTCGGGGCCCGCCTTCGCCCGGCGGACCTCGAACCGCACCCGCTGCCCCGCCACCAGGGAACGGAAGCCCGCGCCGACGACCGCGGTGTACTCGACGAAGACGTCCGGACCGCCGTCGTCCGCGGCGATGAACCCGAAACCCTTCTTACTGTCGAACCACTTGACCGTGCCGTGTGCCATTCGTCCTTACCTCTCGCCGCCCGCTCGCCGCCGATCGAACAGGCGCACCCGGCGAACGATAGCCAGACATCCGCCCGCAGTCCAGACGAGCCGGGCGGCGCTATTCCCCAGTGGCGCGGGCCTTTACCGGTACCGCCGCTGCGCCTGTTTACCGGCCTCGTGCTCGGTGCTCCCGGCCAGATGCTCGGGCACCCCGACCTCCCACCACGCACCGGTCTCGGTCCAGGTCGCCGGCTGGGTGCGGACCACCACCACCGCGGGCCGGGAGCCGGTCCGCGCCGCGACCCTGGCCTGCGCGAACGCCTCGTGGAACCCGACCAGATCGTCGGCGGTGAAGACCGCGCAACCCAGCGCGTGCGCGTGCGCGGCGAAATCCACCCGCGGCGGCACGGCATGGTTGGAGCGGCAATCGGCGTAGAAATTGTTGAACGGCACCCCGCCCTGTTCCTGCTGCAACCGGGCGATCACCGCGTACCCGCCGTTGTCGCAGACGACCGCCACCAACGGGTGCCCCGCGAAGGCCGCGGAGAACAATTCGGAATTCGACATCAGATACGAGCCGTCGCCGAGCAGGGTCGTCACCAATCCGCGCCGATGCGCAATGGCCGCACCCCACGCACCCGCCACTTCGTATCCCATACAGGAGAAGCCGTATTCGACATCCATGGTGGGCTCGCCACCGGTGGCCCGCCAGCCGCCGACCACCTCGCCGGGCAGGCCACCGGCGGCGCTCATCACATAGTCACCGGAGCCGCTGAGATCGTTGACGGCGCCGACGATCTGGGCGTAGCTGGGCGCCCCGGCCGTGGGGGCGCGCAATTTGTCGACGTACCCGTCCCATTCGGCGCGCAGCACCGCGGCGCGGTCGGTCCACTGCCGGTCGGCCTCCCAGCCGTCGAGCAGACCACCCAGATCCTGTAGCGCCGCATCGGCATCCGCGACCACCGGCATGCAGCCGTGCTTCACCGCGTCGAATCCGGCCGCGTTGATACCGATCAACTGCGCCTCGGGCGCGAACATGGTCCACGACGCGGTGGTGAAGTCCTGCAACCGGGTTCCGACCGCGAGCACCAGATCCGCCTCACCGGCAAGGGTGTTCGCCGACGACGATCCGGTGATGCCCAGCGGCCCGGCGTACAGCGGGTGGTCGTGCGGCACCAGGGTGCGCCCGGCGGTGGTCTCGGCGATCGGAATCCCGTGCCACTGGGCGAATTCCAGCGCGCGCGGACCGGCCCCGGAGTAGCGCACGCCCCCGCCGAGCACCAGCAGCGGCCGCTCGGACTCCCGCAGCGCCGCCGCGGCCGTGGCCAGCCGGGTGCGGTCCGCCCGGGGCCGGGCGATGCTGTGCACCACCGGCTCGAACAGCGATTCCGGGAAGTCGAACACCTCCACCTGCACGTCCTGCGGCAGGGCCAGCGTCACCGGCCCGGCGTCGGCCGGATCGGTCAGCACCCGCGCCACCTGCGGCAGCGTGGCCAGCAACTGCTCGGGCCGGGTGATCCGGTCGAAATACCGGCTGACCGGGCGGAAGGCGTCGTTGGCGGTGACGGTGGCGTCCCCGAAGGTCTCCACCTGTTGCAGCACCGGATCCGGCGCCCGGCCGACGAAGGTGTCCCCCGGAAGCAGCAGCAGCGGTAGCCGATTCGCGTGCGCCACGCCGGCCGCGGTGACCATGTTCAGCGCACCCGGGCCGATCGAGGAGGTGGCCACCCCGACCTGACGGCGGTGCGCGGCCTTGGCCAGCCCGACCGCGGCCAGCGCCATGCCCTGTTCGGTGTGCCCGCGCCATACCGGGATCAGATCGCTGCGCTCCTGCAACGCGGTGCCCAGGCCCAGCACGTTGCCGTGCCCGAAGATCGCGAAAACCGCCGGGAACAACGGGACTTCACGTCCGTCCAGAGTCTCCGAGTGCTGGGCGATCAGCCAGGCCACCAGTGCTTGCGCAGTTGTCAGTTCCATCTCGATCGCCCCTCGTGCTCCGTAACGGGTTCAGTGAAATCGACAGTGAGGTCTCACCGCACCCGGCCGGTGTGGTCGGTGACCGGGCAGCGAGGATCGGTCGCCTCGCCGGCCCAGCTGCCGCGCACCCAGCCGTGGGCGGGATCGTCGCAGAAGGCCATCGAACGCTGCGGCGCGGGACCGGCCAGCACGTTCAGGTAGTACATCGGATAACCCGGCGCCGCGACACACGGGCCGTGGTAGCCGCGCGGGATCAGGAACACGTCGCCGTCACGGACGGCGACGTTCTCGTCCACCTCGCCGTCGGCGGTGTAGGTGCGGTGCAGGCCGAAACCCGCTGCCGACGGGGTGATTCCGTCGGGACCGGCGATGCGGAAGTAGTAGATCTCCTCGTTGACGACCTCGCACTCGGTCGCCCGATCGTGCTTGTGCGGTGGATACGACGACCAGTTCCCGTCCGGGGTGAGCAGCTCGCAGGCGTTGAGTCGGTCGGCGTGCTCCCACACCCCGGGCACCCCGAAGTTGGCGACCTGCCGGGTGGCCCGGCCCGCACCCCGGACCTCCACCGGAACCGCTTCGGCGGGACCGTATTTCGGCTCCAGACGCCGGGTGCACCGGGCCGCGGGCAGCGCGATCTCGGCGGCGGCCGCGGCGCTGAGCTCCACCTCGGCGTCGCGCGGCACGTACGCGAAATCCGTCACCCGCGTGAACACCGAATCGCGCCCGGCCAATTCGAACACCTGCCCGTCCACCCGTACCCTGCAACCACCGGCCAGCGGCAGCACGAACGCCTCGCTGTCACCAGTGTGCACGATGCGTTGCTGCCCGGCTGCCAATCGCAGCACCCGCAATCCGGTGTAGGTCCATCCGGCGCGCTGCGGAGTCAACAGCACCGGGTCGTCGCCGTCGGCCAGGGTACCGGCCGGTCGATGCCACGAACTCATACCGGCCTCGCCTCCCTGCTTCCGACCCGACTCCCCAGGACCCGCTGCGGCCTGGGCATTTCAGCGCTTCGGCGCGGCGCCACGCGCCGTGGGCACGGCGGCTGCGGCGTCCGCGCATTCCGACCGAGAGCGTACCCGTCGCACGGCCGGCCCGCCGTCGCACCGGCGCGGTGGCCGGGGTTTCGCCATGGCATCGCCACGGTTGCCGGATTCATCGCGAATCGAGCAGCCGGGCGGCCGCGGCGACCGCGCCCGCGACGTCACCGTCGGGTGGATAGAGCAGCCCGCGGCCGACCACCAGCCCGCGCACCACGTCGTGGCCGAGCGCACCACCCCAGGCGGCCAGATCGGCCGCCGGATCGCCCGACGGCGCACCGCCCAGCAGCAGTACCGGCAGCGTGGTCGAATCGAGGACCGAGATATCTTCCGGCGCCGGTATTTTCAGCCAGGTGTGGGCACTGGTGACTCCGAGCCCCGAGGCGACGGTGACCGCCCGCCGCAACGCGGCCGAATCCTTGTGCATCACCAGCGATCCCGCGGTGTCGCGCCGATACGGCAGCGGCTCCACCATCGCCATCAGCCCGTGCGCGGCCAGCTCCGAGACCGCGCGGGCGCAGGCGTGCAGGGTGGGAATCGTCCGGGCATCCGAATCCACCAGTCGCAGCAGCATTTTGCCGCCGTCGAGCCGGAACCGCACCAGCGATTCGGCGTCGTATCCGGTGAACCGGTCGTCGATCTCCCAGTCCGCGCCGGCCAGCCCGCCGCGGTTCATCGAGCCGATCACGATCTTGTCGTCCAGCGCACCGAGCAACAACAGCTCCTCGACCACGTCCGGCGATCCGAGCACCCCGTCGACCGCCGGATTGTGCAGCGCGATCAGCAAGCGTTCCAACAGGGTTCGCCGATCGGCCATCGCCGTCCGATCCGCGCCGACCCCCAGCGCCCCGCGCGCGGGATGGTCCGCGGCCACCAGGAACAGGGTGCCGCGCCCCGACAACAGCCGCGACCGCCGCCGCCGATCGTCGTAGGCCCGCCGCACCGCGGCCGGCTCCTCCACCCGTACCCGCAGCAGCTCCCGCCACCGCTCGTCGGTCAGATACACCACACCTCCCACACCTCGGTCACGCTCCCGCCTGTCGATTCCACCGTCCGCCTGTCATCCCGCGCAGCAGATCTCCGGATCGTCCCGCGCCCGCCCGCCGACAGCGCCTGCGCAGACACTGCGACGGTCAGTGCCCGCCGGACCACCCGGTCGCCCGCCGCCGCCCTGTCCGATAGCCAGGTCTGGCACTGCGTGCCCGCCGTATCCATCCGCCACTCGGCCTGCGCTGCGCCGACCGCACCCCGTACGGGCACCACAACCGTCATCGCACCGGACCACTCGATCGCACAGCAGGTCTGCTCAGTCGCACAGCAGGCCCTCGATCTCGGCGGCGGTGGGCATGGCGTCGGCGCACGCGAGCCGCGAAGCCACCAGTGCCCCGGCCGCATTCGCGTACGCGGCCAGCCGCTGCGGATCCCAGCCCGCGAGCAACCCGTGCACCAGCGCACCACCGAACCCGTCCCCCGCGCCGAGCCCGCACACCACCTCGACGCGGCACGGCGGCACCGTCCAGCGCTCGGATTCGGTGGCGATGAGCACGCCGTCGGCCCCGCGCTTGACCACCGCCAGCCGCACCCCGCGGCCCAGCAGCCGGTCGGCCGCCGCGTCCGGATCGGCGGTGCCGACGGCCACCTCCATCTCCGCCCGATTGCCGACCACCACGGTGACCTGCTCGATCATCGCGCCGATCTCGCGACGCGCGGTCGCGGCATCCGGCCAGAACATGGGCCGGTAGTCGATGTCGAGCACGGTGTGCCCGCGCCGATCCCGGCGGCGCAGCACCTCGTGCTGGGTGCCGCGCGCCGGTTCGACACTGACCCCGGTGCCGGTGACCCACAGCAACGGCACCTGCTCGACCACCTGCCACGGCACCTCGTCCGGAGTCAGCGTGAGATCCGGCGCGATCGGCGACCGATAGAACAGCAGCGGCGGATCCGCAGGCGGATTCAGCTCGCAGAACACCACGGGCGTCCGAAGATCCGGCGCGGTCGACACATACTGCGGCGAAACCCCGAACTCCCGCAACGCCGTTCGCACATAGTCGCCGAACCCGTCGGGCCCGACCTTGGTCAGCACGGCGGTGCGCCGCCCCAGCCGAGCGGCGGCGACCGCCACATTGGTCGCGGTGCCCCCCAGCGACTTCGCGAACGTCCGCACCCCCGCCAGCGGCACCCCGCTCTGCTCCGGATAAAGATCCACCCCGACCCGTCCGATCGTCAGCGCCTCCAGCCCGGCAGCACTCGCGTCCTCCCGCGCGGCAGCCGCCGTACTGCCCGGCACGGCAGCGCTCATGCCCTCCGACACCGCAGCAGCCGCCTCCTCTCGCACGGCAGCGCTCACACCCGCTGACACAGCAGCATCCGCGTCCTCCCGCACGGCGGCACCCATCCCCGGCAGCACACCGTCGCGCCCGACTTTCCCTGCGGCATCACGTGCGACCTGTTGTGGCACGGCAGCACCCGCGGCCGGCGGCGCAGCCTCGCTCACCCCCGCACCACCCGCTGCAATTCGTGCTGCAACGCTTCCAATTCTGCACCTCCGGCCATCTGCCGGGTCAGCTCGTTCACGTCGATCTCGGATTTCCGATAGGAGCCGAGCATCGCGCCGCGCTCCAGCAGCAGGAACCGATCGCCGACCGGATAGGCGTGGTGCGGATTGTGGGTGATCAGCACCACGCCCAGCCCACGGTCGCGCGCCTGCACCACGTAGCGCAACACCACCCCGGCCTGTTTCACACCCAGCGCGGCGGTCGGCTCGTCGAGGATCAGCACCTTCGCCCCGTAGTGGACAGCGCGGGCCACCGCCACACACTGCCGCTGCCCGCCGGACAGCGTGCCCACCGGCTGCTCCAGATCGGCGATCTCGATCCCCATGTCCGACAGCGCCTTCCGTGTGGTGCGCAGCGCACGGGCCCGGTCGAGCACCCGGACCGGCCCGATCCCCCGGGTCGGCTCGGCGCCGAGCACGAAGTTGCGCCACACACTCATCAGCGGAACCACCGCGAGATCCTGGTACACGGTGGCGATTCCGCGATCCAGCGCCTCCCGTGGCGACCCGAACCGCACCACCGCACCGTCGACCCGCAGCTCACCACGATCGTGCCGGTGCACCCCCGAGAGGATCTTGATCAGCGTCGACTTCCCCGCCCCGTTGTCGCCGAGCACACAGGTGACCTCGCCGGGCTCCACCACCATCGACACATCCCGCAGCGCCACCACACCGCCGTAACTCTTTCCGACACCAGAGGTCTCGATCAGCGCGCTCACCGACGCACCCTTTCCGCTCGCTTGGCGAAGGCGTTGTTCACCAGCACCGCCGCCAGCAACAGCACGCCGAGGAACAGCATGAACCAGTCGTTGTTCCAGCGCGCGAACACGATTCCCTGCCGCGCCATCCCGAAGATCAGCGCGCCGAGCGCCGCCCCGAGCACCGAGCCGTAACCACCGGTGAGCAGGCAGCCGCCCACCACGGCCGCGATGATGTACTGGAACTCCAGCCCCACACCCTGATTCGCCTGCACCCCCGCGAAGCGCAGCACATTCATCGAGCCGACGATCCAGCCCGCGCCCGCCGTCGTCATGAACAACAGGATCTTGGTGCGCACCGCCGGGACGCCGACCGCCCGCGCGGCGGACAGCGATCCGCCCACCGCGAAGGTCCAGTTGCCGAACCGGGTGCGCAGCAACACCACGGCCGCGATCGCGGTGAGCGCCAGCCACCACAGCACCGAGCACTGGTACGCGGTACCGCCGAGGTCGACGGTGGACGCGAACACCGAACCGGCCGAGGAGTATCCGGCCGCCGACCGCATCCCCGAGACCTGCACGGTGCCGGTGAGCTGCCGCGTCACGCCCAGGTTGATGCCTTGCAGCGCAAGGAATGTCCCGAGCGTGACGATGAAACTCGGCAGGCCCGTGCGCATCACGAGCCAGCCGTTGAGCGCCCCGACCGCCAGCGCGAACAGCAGCGACACCGCCAGCGCCGGCCACACGTTCCACCCGGCCCGCGTCGCCAGCAGCGCGGTGACCAGCGCGGTGGAGGCGGTCATCACCCCGGCGGACAGATCGAACTCGCCGCCGATCATGAGCAGCGCCACCGCCACCGCCATGATCCCGAGCGTCGAGGCGTCGTCGAGCCAGGTGGCCACGCCGAGAGCGCTGAGGAATCGGCCGGTGAACAGCGAGAAGAAGACGAAGACCAGCAGCGCGCCGAGCGCGGCCCCGATCTCCGGCCGCGCGAGCAGCCGGCGTGGCGACAGTCCGCGTCCGGTCCGCGACGGCGTGTCGGTGGTGGCGACGGCCATGATCGTCACGTCCTCCGGGTGCGTCAGCGGGTGCCCTGGCCGATGAGCTTGGCGATGGCCTCGACATTGCTCTTGTCCACGAACGCCGGACCCGTCTGCACCGGATTGCCGCCGCCGAGCGTATCGGCGTTCGACTTGTACAGCTGCAACATCACGATCGGCAGGTAGCCCTGCTCGTACTGCTGCTGGTCGATCGCGAACAGCAGGGTGCCCGCCCGCAGCGCGTCCACCACATCGCTGTTGAGGTCGAAGGTAGCGACCGCCGCCTTGGAGTGCGCCTCCCCGGCCGCCGCCACCGCCCGCGCGGCGATCTGCGAGTTCAGCGTGAGCACGGCATCGATGGCCGGATCGGATTCCAGCGCGCCCTTGATCCGGGCCTGCGCGTCGGTCGGATTGCCGATGTCGACCTGCAGGGTGGTGGTGGCGCCGAAGCCCTGGGTGGCCCCGGCGCAGCGCTGCGCGGCGCCGACATTGCCCGCCTCGTGGATCACGCAGAGCAGCTTGGTCTTTCCGGCGTCCTTCAGCCGCTTCCCGGCCTGCGTGCCGGCCAGTTCCTCACTCTGCCCGACGTGCCCGATGGCGCCGAACGCGGCACTGGAGGATTCGCCGGAATTGATGGTGACGACCGGGATCCCGGCGGCGACGGCATTGTGCACCGAGGTCTGCAACGCCTGCGGATTGGCCATCGACACCACCAGCCCGTCGACGTGCTGCGCCACCGCGTTGTCGATCAGCTCGGCCTGCTGCGCCGGATCACCCGAGGCCTGATAGTCGACGTGCACGCCGAGATTCTTGCCCGCCGCCTCGGCGCCGTTCTTGACGACGTTCCAGAACGCGTCGCCGGCGCTGCCGTGCGTGACCACCGCAACGGTGCCCAGCTTGCCCGCGGCCGCGGGCGCCGGCGTACCCGACTGCGCCGCAGGCGATTCGGAGGCGGGCCCGCTGCACGCGGCGAGCAGTGCGGCGGCCGCGATCCACGGCGCCAGGCGCCGCAGGCGGCGCGGGTGCGACTTCGTTGTCATGATTCCTGCTTCCTAGCGATATTCCAGTGGTCGGAGGCCACCGTGCCGCCGGTCCGGCGACAGATATCGCAGGCTGCGCTCGGCGTCACGACTCGGACCGGACGCCGGGTCACCGGGTGCCAGCGCCGTGTCCTGTTCGATCACGTACCAGCCGCGATATCCGGCGGCCGTGGTGGCCGCCACGATGGCGGCGATGTCGATATCGCCCTCGCCCAGCGGCGGATACAGTCCGGCCCGCACGGCCCGGCTGTATTCGATTCGGCCGGAACGGATCTCGTCGGCGACCGCGCGCCGGACATCCTTCAGGTGCAGATGCCCGATGCGGTCGGCGTACCGGCGGGCCAGCGCGACCGGATCGGCGCCGCCGATGAGCAGATGACCGGTGTCCAGGCAGAGGTCGACATCGCTGCCGGCCAGGAACCACTCCACCTCGTCCGCCGTCTCCACGTGCGTGCCGACATGCGGGTGCAGCACCGTGCGCAACCCGTGCGCCCCGGCCAGGTCGCGGACGGCGGCGGCACCGTCCAGCAGCGCCCGCCGGGCCGCCGCGTCGAGCGGGGTGCGGGAGTCGTACCCGGGTGTACCGGTGGCGGCGGCCAGCACCAGCACCTCGGCACCCGCGGCGGCGAACATTGCGGCGGTGTGCCCGGCCGTATCGAGCAACCGGGCCCGATCGCGGTGCAGCGGCAGCGCCAGGAATCCGCCCACCGCGCCGAGACCGTGCCGCCCGAGCAGGGCGCGCCGGGCGGCGGGATCCTCGGGCAGATACCCCGGCGGCCCGAATTCGGTGGCGGTGAAGCCGAGCGCCGCCATCTCGGCCAGCACGGTGTCGGCGTCGAGAACGTGCCCCCAGCCGGGAACCTCGCACACTCCCCAGGAGATCGGCGCGGCGGCGATGCGCAGCGGATGCGGCAACTCGATCATCGGAATCTCCGGCCTGTCGATGCCAACTGACATATCCCCGTCATTGGAGCGCTCCAACTATGTAACCTGGATCACGTCGATGTCAAGGGTCGGCGCGGGTTCGATGATATGCCCTCTACCTCGAATGATAGTTTCCTCCCTGGGAAAATGACGAGTATTTTCGTGGTTGATTTGTCCGATTGGAGCGCTCTATTGAGCGCCCCGGCGCGGACCGGTAGCGTGACCGCCGACGGCCGGCCACCGCAGCACACGAGAGGCATCCGATGACGCGACCGACGATGGAGGACGTGGCCACCCGGGCCGGCGTCTCCCGGGCGCTGGTGTCGCTGGTCATGCGCGGATCGCCGAAGGTCAGCGACCATCGCCGCCGCGCGGTGCTGACGGCCGCGGCGGAACTCGGCTATCAGCCGCACGCGATGGCCCGGTCGCTGGCCAGCCGCACCTCCAGCCTGATCGGCGTGCTGGTCTCCGATCTGCACAACGCCTTCTTCGCCGACGTGGTGGAGGGCATGGACTCCGCGGCCGCGGCGGCCGGGCTGGAGTTGATCCTCACCACCGGCCATCGCAACGCGGTGCGCGAGCGCGGCGCGCTGGACAATCTGCTCGGCTTCCGGCCCGGCGGGACCATCCTGCTGTCGCCGGTACTCCCGGCGGCGGCCATCCGCGCGGCGGCCGACCGCGGCCCGCTGGTGCTGGTGTCGCGCACCTCGAGCGCACCCACCGTCGACACCGTCAACGACGACGGGGAGACCGGTGTCGCCCTCGCGGTCGACCATCTGGTGTCGCTCGGGCATCGGCGGATCGTGCACCTCGACGGCGGCGCGGCCTTCACCGCGGCACCGCGGCGCAAGGGCTACCTGGCGGCGATGGCGCGGCACCGCCTGGAGCCCATGGTGATCGCCAGCGAGCACACCGACACCGCCGGCGTCGCCGCGGTGGCGACCCTGCTGAAGTTGTTCTCCCCCGGCACTTTTCCCACCGCCCTGGTGTGCGGCAACGACTTCAACGCCGTCGGGGCGATGTCGGCGCTGGAGGAGGCGGGACTGCGTGTCCCCCAGGATGTCTCGATCGTCGGCTACGACAACTCGTCGCTGGCGGCGCTGCGGCACGTATCGCTGACGACGATCGATCAGCCGCGGCTGGAGATCGGCCGGCTGGCCGTCGGCGCGCTGGTCGAACGGCTGCGCACCGGGCGCACCCGCCCGGTGCGGCACCGGGTCCCCCCGGCGCTGGTCACCCGCGCCACCACCGCGCCGCCCGCGCACTGATTTCGTTGCCCCGCAAGACTTCCCGAGTCGACCGACAGGAGCGCACATGACGATCACGCTGGGCCTCGCGGGTACGGGCCGCATCGGCACCGCGCACGCGCGCACCCTGACGAAGCTGCCCGGCGTCGGCACGGTGGTGGTCACCGACGTCGACACCGCGCGCGCCCGCGCCACCGCGGCCGACCTCGGCGTCGATGTCGCCCCCGACCTCGACGCCCTGCTCGCCGGCGGGATCGACGCCCTGGTGATCACCAGCGCCACCGATTCGCACCCGGAACTGATCGTCGCCGCCGTCGACCACGGCATCCCGGTGTTCTGCGAGAAGCCGGTCGCCGCCGACATCGACGGCACTCTCGCGGTGCTCCGGCACGTCGAACGGTCGCAGGTCCCGGTGCAGATCGGCTTCCAGCGCCGCTTCGACGCCGGGTACCGGGCGGCCCGCGCGGCGGTGACCGCCGGCGAACTGGGCTGGGTGCATTCGCTGCGCGCCACCACTCTCGACCCGGCGCCCCCGCCGGCGGCGTACCTGCCGCGCTCCGGCGGCATCTTCCGCGACTGCGGCGTGCACGATTTCGACATCCTCCGCTGGGTCAGCGGCCGCGAGGTGACGGAGGTCTTCGCCACCGGATCCAACCGCGGCGACCGGAGTTTCGCCGACGCCGGCGACGTCGACACGGCCGCGGTGCTGCTGCGACTCGACGACGACACCTTGGCGACGGTCTCGCTCGGCCGCTACAACGGCGCGGGCTACGACGTCCGGCTGGAGGTGCTCGGCGCGCACGGCAACGCGATCGTCGGCCTGGACGACCGGGCTCCACTGCGCTCGGTGGAACCGGGTGTCGCACCGGCGGACCGGCCCGCGTATGCGGGCTTCCTGGAACGGTTCCGCGAAGCCTACGCCGAGGAGCTGCGGGCCTTCCTCGCCGTCGCGGCCGGTGAACGTGACAACCCCTGCGGCCCGGCCGAGGCGCTGGAGGCGTTCTACATCGCCGAGGCGTGCGAGCTCTCCCGGCGGGAACACCGCCCGGTCCCGCTCGCCGAGGTCCGGCACTGAGTCGGTGCTGCGCCGATCCAGTGCGGCGCTGATCTGGGTGCTGCGCCGATCCAGTGCGGCGCTGACCTGGGTGCGGCGCTGACCTGGGTGCGGCGCCTGACCTGGGCGCTCCGATGATCCAGTGCCGACCCGGCGTCGCGGCGCTGAGTCGGTGCTGCGGCGCTGACCCGGCGGCACCGCGTCCAGGGGGGTACCACGCCGAGTCAGGCGTCGCCTTCCGGAGCCAGAACAGGTTGCAGCACAGGACGTCTCGCCAGCACACCGTCACCGGAGGAGATACCGCGCACCCGGCGGACCAGCCACGGCCACAGCACCGCCACGAACCACGCGAACTCCCGATAGGTCGCCCGGATCCGTCCCATGCGCAGCGGTTCCGCCAGCGGATCGGCCCAACTGTGGTCGGCACCGGCGAGTCCCAGCGCCTCGGCGGCGGCGAGGGCGAAACGCTCGTGCCCCAGCGTCGAACCGTGCACCCGGTCGGTGGCCCACACGCGGGGGTCGAGCATGGACCGCGCCCCGAACAGGTCGACCAGCCGCAGGTCGTAGCGCTCGGCGCAGAGCCGGATCCGCTCGTTCACCCGATCCACCCGCTCCCCGATGAACCGCGCCGCGGGAATGATCCGCCGGACATCGGGGAAGGTGGTCGTCACCACGATGGCTCCGGCCTCGACCAGGCGGGCGTACATCTTCTCCATCTCGTCCAGCGGCTCGTCCATCTCGGAGGTCAGCGCCATCACGTCGTTCATGCCGACACAGATGCCGACCAGATCCGGTCGCATCTCCAGCGCGAATTCGAGTTGCTCGTCACGGACCTCGGCGATCCGGCGGGCGCGCACGGCCAGATTCGCGTACAACAGCTCCGGATTGTCCTCGGCCAGCCGGAACGCGAGCCGGTCCGCCCAGCCCACGAGCCCGCGCCGGTCGTCCCCGTCCCACAACCCCTCCGTCTGACTGTCCCCCATCGCAACGAATCGACTGAACCGCATCCCAGCATTGTGTGCCGATTGCTGATCCATCGCGCAACCGTGATTCGAACCGAGGTTGTGCACCGGGAAACGTGCGGTTGAACACACTCGGTGCGGGCGCCGGGCACGCGGAGGCGTGCCTACCCGTCGGACCAGGGCTTTTCCGGTAAGTTCGACCGCGATCGACCCGCCTTGCCCCGGTCGGCGTATGCGACGGCGAGAGGAGATCCATGATCACCACCGTCAGCCGGATCACAGCGGCGGCGTTGCTGGCCATCGCGCCGCCGTTGCTCGGCGCGGGCCCCGCCGGCGCCGATCCGGCCGTCATCGGACTGCAAACCGGGGACGACGGCCGCACCATCATGGTGTCGCCCGGCGACGAGATCCACGTCCGGTTCTTCGCCCGCAAGCGAGAGCACGACCTCTGGACCTGGGACATCCCCGTCTCCAGCCGCCCCGATGTGCTGTACCAGACGCACAGCGCCACCGAATCCAACGGCGACAGCTCCGCCACCTACCGGGTGGTCGGCACCGGACTCGGCGACCTCACTGCGCACCGCCGCTGCGGCGTCGACGAGGGCTACACGTGCCCGCCGGTGAACCTGCCCTGGAAGGTGCTCGTCTTCGTGCGATGACCGGCGCTCGCCAGCAATGGGCATACCGCGCAGGTGATTTTCGGACATCGGCGTAGCAGATTCGTACCCATGACCATCGCCACCCGCCGGGCCGCGGCCCGAATCGCCGTCGCCACCGCACTTTTCGCCGCGCCGCTCGCGGCCTTCGCCACAGCGGCGGACGCCGCTGCGGTACCGCTCACCCCGGAGCCGTCGGTGTCCGGCCCGGCCGCCGACCTGGTGTGGCAGGAAGCCGGAAGGATGTGCCCGTCGTGGGGTTGCGGCCGCCCGCCGGGACATCCGGCGCCGCCGCAGCGGCCGTCGAGTGGCAGCGGTAGCGGCAGCAGCACGTATTAGCGGTCAGCCGGCGGCCCCGGTTCCCGCGATCACCTCCAATCCCGGCAGGTCGAGCTGCCCGCGGAAACCGTCGACCAGGTCGGCGCGCAGTCCGACGATCAGGATTCGTACCGACATGTCGTACGCCTCAGAGCCAGCCGTCGAGACCGGCGAGAAAGCCGTCGAAGTCTTCGTTGTGGACGACGTGACCGGTGTCGGGGACCGCGCGGACTTCGAAACCGCGCGTGGCCAATTCGGTTGCGCGCTCCGGTGCGACGGTGAGGCTGGGGTCGGCGAGCAGGAGCAGGGCGGGGACCGTCGGCGGCTTCGGGTCGTAGCCCGGGAAGCCGTCCACGATCGCCAGTGTGCCGGGGTCCCAGTGCGCCAGCGCATCCAGTTTGAGCCGGTGCAGATCCGGCGACCAGCGTGGGTTCGCCACCGCGATTTGTTCGAGGGTCCAGTTCCGCTGTGCCCGAAAGGCTTCGGCGATCGCCGGATGGCCAGGCGACCAGGCCGGATCCTCGTAGACCACCCGTTCGGGCCGTACCCGGTCGACCACGGTGGCGAGCACCAGGCCGCCCAGCGAATGGCCGAGGACAAGCTGCGGGGCGGGCGGAATCGCGGCGGCGACGGCGTCGGCCACCGTGTCGAGCCGATAGTCGGTCCAGCGCAGGCTGTCGCCATGGCCGGGCAGGTCCGGGGCGTAGACGTGGTATCCGCGCGCGGCCAGCTCCGGGCCGACCCGCCACCAACTGGTCGACGCCGCGGTGAGGCCGTGGATCAGCACGGCCGTCCGCTCGCCGTCACCCCATTCACGAATGTTCAGATCCGCCATCGGTTTCCCTTGCTCGAGATCGGTTCGGTCCGTCGTCGCGGGCGGCCGCCAGCAACGGCTCCAGCAGTCCCGGAAAGCGGGCCTCGAATTCGTTGCGGCGCAGTGTGATCCAGCGATGCCGGCCCTGCTGCCTGGTGCGGGTCAGACCGGCCTCCCGCAGCACCCGGAAGTGATGCGACATGCTGGCCGGGGTGATTCCGAAATCGAATGCGACACAGGGGTGTTCGGCGCCGTCGGCCAGCATGGTCACGATCCCGAGCCGCACCGGATCACCCAGCGCGTCCAGCACCGTGACCAGTTCCATGCCGTCGATCGCCGGATGGTTGAGGCCGCGCATTCGTGCAGTCTATTCGATAGTTAGCCAATCATCTAAGGATAGTGTTAAGTGTGACAGATTCGGTACAGTTCTGGGGCTAGGCCCAATACCAGTGACTTAAGGCTCGACCTGGTAGGCTGCGGTTCCGGGAGGTATGTGGATGCCGCGGCCTGGGCAGGTCAAGTTGGAGACCGATGAGCGGTTGTCGGATCGCATCGCGATCGGGTTGCTGACGAGGACCTTTCCGCCGGATTTGGTGGATCGTGTGGTGGACGAGTGTGGCCGGTCGGGGCAGCGGACCCGGTTGCTGCCGCCGCGGGTGGTGGTCTATTTCGTGCTGGCGATGTGCTTGTTCTCCGGTGAGGGTTACGAGGAGGTCGCGCGACTGCTGACCCACGGGCTGGCGTGGGCAAGGCGCTGGTCGGGGTCGTGGCAGGTGCCGACCACGGCGGCGATTTCGCGGGCGCGGGTGAAGCTGGGGCCGGCGCCGTTGAAGGCGTTGTTCGCCGAGGTCGCGCGGCCGATGGCGACGGAGTTGACCGCTGGGAGCTGGTATCGGGACTGGCGTGTGGTCGCGATCGACGGGACGACCTTCGATGTTCCCGACAGCGCCGGGAATGCCGGGTATTTCGGTCGCCCGAAGACCCATCGCACCCAGCGGTGCGCGTATCCGCAGGTGCGGATGGTGGCGTTGGCCGAGTGCGGCACTCATGCGATCACCGCTGCCGCGCTGGGGCCGTTCACGGTCTCTGAATCGGTGCTGGCCCGCCAGCTTTTCGGGCATCTGGGTGCGGGCGATCTGCTGCTGGCCGACCGGGGGTTCGCCGGTGTCGGGTTGTGGCGGGCCGCGTGTGCCGGCGGTGCGGATCTGTTGTGGCGCATTCGTTCTCACCTGATCCTTCCGGTGATCGAGGAGCTGGGCGACGGTTCGTATCTGTCGGAGATCGTCGAGGCGAAAGATCACCGCACACGCGCGGACCCGACCATCGTCCGGGTCGTCGAATACACCCTCGAGGGTCCCGGTTTCCCGGCCCAGCAAGCCCCGTACCGGCTGATCACCACCATCCTCGATCCCGACGCCGCGCCGGCGGCGGAACTGGCGGCCCTGTATCACGAAAGGTGGGAGATCGAGACCACACTCGATGAGCTCAAGACCCACCAGCGCGGCCCGGCGCAGGTGCTGCGATCCCGTTCCCCCGAGGGCGTCGAGCAGGAAATCTGGGGTCACCTGCTGGTCCACTACGCCATCCGCACCCTGATGCACGACACCGCCGATCACGCCCGCATCGACGCCGACCGGTTATCGTTCACCCGCAGCATCCGCCTCGCGCGCCGGCAGGTGACCGCGCAGGCGGCCTTTTCCCCCTGACCACCTCGCACAAGCACTCACCGGAGGCGTGCGGGAAATCGCCCGCCACCTGCTACCCGCCCGACACGGCCGAACCAACCCCCGCGTCGTCAAACGCAAGATGTCCAGCTTCAAGGTCAAACGCGACGAGCACCGCAAACCCGTTCCACGACAACCAGAACCACTCGACGCGGTCACCATCGCCCCGCACTGGCGCACCACACCGACCACCACAACGGCCAAGAACGCTACACGCAGACCAAAACCCTAAGTCACTGGTATTGGGGCTAACCTCGACTGGTATGAACATCGTTTCCAGTGGCCAGGACGGGATTCTGGCCTTCAATGTCTTCACTGTGCGGGCAGAGCGGCAGCAGGCGCTTGTCGACCTGATCGTGTCCGCGGGCGATCCCTCCGATATTCCTGGGCTGCGCAGCATGCAGATCTTGCGCAGTCTGGATGGCACGCAGGTGATCAACTGCATGCACTGGGAGTCGGTGGCAGCGTTGAAGACTGCTACTCGGACCGATCCTCGCATTCTCGGGGCCATGCGCCGGGTCGGGGAGTTGATCGAGAGTGCACAGCCCAACCACTATGAGATCGCTGCGGTGTTGAAGTAGGTGTAGTTGTGGTTTGGGCTTCGCGGGGGTGGGTTGTGGGGGTTGGTGTTCTCTTTTCTGCTCTGTCGGCGGAGGATCGAGTCGGGTTGAGGTTGGGCGGCTTGGTGACGGGGTGGGGTGTGCTGGGGGCGGCGGGAAACGGGGTGTCGGGCTCTGCCGGCCAGTTCTCCGGTCGGGTGGAGCGGACCGGCGTCGGGGTGGGGACACTGAGGGTTTTGCCTTCTCGGTGGTGACCGGCTGTGTTTTTGGCCTCCGCTTCGCTCCGGCGGGTTCTCGGCCCCTCAGTCTCGATTCTTCCCTCCTCCGCTCCTCCGCTTCGCTCCCCCGCTCCGTCAGTCCAGAATCGAGACGGGCCGAGAACATTCGGGGTATGCCTACTCGGGGGTGACCGGGCCCTCAGCGGGCGAGCCGAATGCCGGGGCTGCTCGGGGGTGACCGAATTGGAGAGCTGGGGCGTGAAACGAAGGCGAGTGAGGGTGAGCCTGCGGAACGGTGACCGCTACTGGGGGGTGAGCCGGAAGAGAACCCGAGGGGACCGGGCCTGCGGAACGGTGACCGCTACTGGGGGGAGCCGGGGAGAGAACGCGAGGGGGCTGGGCCTGCGGATCGGTGATGGGTTGGAGGGAACCGGGTGGCGGGCAGGAGGTTTGGGCGTGCGGATTGGTGGCCGGGCCGGGGGAGCCGGAGGTGGGCGCGAACGGGAGTATCCAGCCCTGCGGACCAGTGGCCGGGGCGAGCGGACCGCAGTTGGGCCGCGGATATCGGTGTGGTGTCTGTGTGTTGTGACCGCACTGGGTGAGGTGGGGCGCGGACAGGGCCGGGTCGCGAACCTGTGCACGGGAGGCTTGGACACCAGTTAGGCTGTTTGCTGACTATTTGCCCCCGGACAGGAGTCATCGATGCCGTCGCTCGCCACCTCGCTCGGCCGCCGGGTCCTGCCAGCGCTCGTCGTCGCGACGGCGGTCGGCGGTTGCTCCTCCGGCGGGAGTGGCGGCGGCACATCCAGCACGTCGAGTGGGGCCGGCGCGGCGGCCACGGCGTCGGCGACGAGCGCTGGGCCGACCAGCACCTTCAGCGGCGGCCGACTGTTCGATCCCTGCTCGGACCTCGGGGACAAGGCGCTGCGCAGCGCCGGTCTGGATCCGAAAACCAAGGCCGTCGACGAGACCCAGAGCGATGTATGGCTGGTCTGTCACTGGAAGCCGACCGATTCCGACAAGTATCTGGTCTCACTGCTGTCCACCAGCCGGACCCTCGCCCAGGGTCGCGACAACGCCACCGTCACCGACTATCAAGATGTGAAAATCGGCTCCCGCTCCGGTTTCACCGCCGTCGCCATCGACCCCGATCACCTGCGCTGCTACGCGGCCATGCCGGCGGCGCAGGGCATGTTCGAGGTGCTGGTGGTCTGGCGGGCCGACATCAAGGCGGGCAGCGGCGACCTGCCACCCTGCAAGCTGGCGGTCAAGTACGCCAGCGCGCTGGAGTCCGACCTGCCGAAGTAATCGGCCATGATGCGCGACCTGCGCGTCGATTCCGCCAACCGGAGTCTGCCTGGATACGTGGCGGCGACGCGTCCGGCGACGCCAACCGGGGTTTGCCCGGATGCGCGGCAACAACCTGCTCGGCGATGCCAACCAGGATCCTCCCCAGACACTCGGCAACAACCTGCTCGACGACACCGACCAGGATCTCCCCAGACACTCGGCAACAACGTCGTCCGGCGACGCCGAATCGGGTTTGCCCACATGTGTGGCGACCACGAGTTCGGCGGCTCAACAGGGCGTTCCAACCGGAATGCACAAGCGCGCGGCAGCAACGATTCTGCACAGCGGCGCCGACGGATCGGCCCTGGTACGGCGGCATCTGTGCGCTGGGAGCGTCGTCCGCTGCCGATCGAGATCGCCCTCGCATGCGACGACCCGCGTGGGGTGGTGCCAGCGGGATCACCTCTAACTCGCGGCGACGACCTGTTCGGCGACCCACGCCAGCGCGTCGGCGAACTGCGCTGTCGGGACTGGCAACCACAGCGAATATGCCGTTGCTCCGGCCGCGGCCAGCTCGCCGAGCTCGTCCAGCACACTTGCCGCGGTGGGCCGGGCGCCGCCGAGGTGATGTCCTGGGGCCTCGACCGCGGTATCGAATCCCGGTGGCACCAGGAACCCGCCGACGGTGACGGCCGGTTCGGGGCGGCCGGCCGCGTCGGCGAGGTCGCGGAGGCGAATGTGTGTCTCCCGCAAAGCTTTCGGGTCCAGACCGGAGCCGTGCCAGGCGTCACCGAAACGCACGGCTCGCCGCAGCGCGGCGGTACTGCCGCCGCCCACCCACACTTCGGGGCCGCCTGGTGTGCTCGGCGCCGCCGCGATCTTCACCGTCGCGGAATCCTTCTCCCACAGGGTGCGCAGGGTGGCGAGGTACTCGTCCGTACGACGGCCGCGCTCACCGAACGGCGACCCTACGGCCTCGAATTCACCAGCGTGCCAGCCCGTTCCGACACCGAGGGTGAATCGCCCACCGGAGAGCCGGTCCAGCGTGGCCGCCTGGTTGGCCAGCACGACCGGGTTGTACAGCGGCAGGATCAGCACGCTGGTCGCCAGCCGGATCCGCGAGGTCGCCCCGGCGATCACCGCCAGCATCGTCACCGGCTCCAGCGTCGGGCCCAGTTCGGTGTCGAGCAGGTGGCTGCCCGCGATCAGATGATCGAAGCCCAGCCGCTCGGCGAGCCGGGCGTGCTCGAGCACCCCGTCCAGTTCGGATTCCGTTGCCGCCCAGAGCCGATGCGGGGCGACGCCGATGCGCAGTCCGGTCACGGCCGGGGTCAACGCTCCCCCGGCGCCGGGCATTCCCGGGCCCGGTACGCTGCGACCGGCATCCATCGACAGCCGGCGCACACGCGTGGTGGACCGACTCACGGGCACCGTCGGACCGATGCGCGAATTCGAATGTCGCCACAACTCTTGCCCGGCAGCCCCGGACCGGCGACCATACCGTCATGAGTAAGGTAACCCTAAGTACCACTCTCCCGATATCCGCCGCCACCGCCCGCGCCCTGGCCGCCACCCCCGCGTTGTTCGCATACGTCGTCCACCCGATCCTCACGACCCCCGGCCTGACGCTGCCCGACCTGGTCGAACCCGGCGTCGAGGGCTCGGCCCGGCTCTGGTGGTTCGGTGTCGTGCCGTCCTGGCATCACCATCTCCGCCTGGTCCGGCTCACCCCCACCGAGATCTACACCAATGAATGGGGCGGTCCGGTCCGGATCTGGAACCACCGCCTGACCTTCGAACCGCTCACCGCGACCAGTTGCCGGTACACCGACGAGATCGAGACCGACGACGGCGTCCTCGGACTCGGCGCCCGGCTGTTCGTGCACGTCATGTTCCGCTGGCGGCACCGCCGGTGGCACGAGCTGGCCCGGGTGCTCGCCGACGGTGCCCTGGAGGTCCGTCCAGCCGCGTGATCCCGGGCCGGCCCGCGATCAGCCCGCCTCGACCTCCCGCTGCACGAATCCGCCGATCGCCCGGACGCTGTCGAGGAACTGCGCCGGGAACACGATGGTCGAGTTGTGCTCGGTGGAGATCTCGGACAGCACTTGCAGATTCCGCAATTGGAGGGCGATCGGGTGCGCGGCGATGACATCCGCCGCCTCGGCCAGTTTGGCCACCGACAACGCCTCGCCCTCCGCCGCGATGATCTTCGCCCGCTTCTCCCGCTCCGCCTCGGCCTCACGAGCCATGGCCCGCTTCAACGACTCCGGCAGCTCGATGTCCTTGAGCTCCACCATTTCCACCAGCACACCCCACTTCTCGGTGGTGGCGTCGAGAATGATCTTGATCTGCTCGTTCAGCCGCTCGGTCTCCGACAGCACCTGATCGAGCGTGGTGCGGCCGATCACGTTACGCACGGTGGTCTGCGCGATCTGATCGATGGCCTGCCGGACATCCTCGATCGCCACCAGTGACAGGGCCGCATCGACGCATCTGTAGTAGGCCACCGCGGCCAGCGCGATGGACACGTTGTCCCGCGTGATCACCTGCTGGGACGCGATCGGCATGGTCACCGTGCGCATGCTCACCTTCTCCATGCGATCGACGAACGGGAGCATGAACCGCAACCCCGGCTCCCGCACAGCCTGCACCTTCCCGAGCCGGAACACGACCCCCTTCTCGAACTGCCGCACGATCGCGACGATGTCATTGGTCACTGCTGCCGCCCTCTTTCCTCATCCGAACCGGCACCGCGCCCCTGCCCGGCAGGGGCGCGGCACAGCGTAATTGCCCGAATTGCCGCCCGCGACCCCTGGACCGAACCGCCACCGCACCTGTCGTCACGCATCGCGTCCCGGACCGGCAAGCACGTCCGGACCGGGCACTTCGCCTGTCCTTCCGAATTACGTCCGGCGCGGCGAACTCGTTCAGACCGAACGCCCGTCCGTCACTCCGTGGCGGAATTCTTCTCCGCCCCAGCGGCTTCGCCCGCGGCGGCATCTACTCCTCCGCCGACTCCACCCGCTCACCCTCCGCAGCCGACTTCCCGGACGGCTGCTGTCCGGCCGCGGGCTCTCCGGACGACTGCTGTCCGGCCGCGGGCTCTCCGACCGCGGGCAGCCCAGCCGACGGCTCCCGGGCCACCGGCTGCCCGGCCACCGCATCGACGGCCACCGGCTGCCCGGCCGCCGACTCCACGTGCTCAGCCTCC
This sequence comes from Nocardia sp. alder85J, assembly GCF_020176955.2. Lineage (GTDB taxonomy): Bacteria > Actinomycetota > Actinomycetes > Mycobacteriales > Mycobacteriaceae > Nocardia. Next base: position 134,667 of record NZ_JAIUCZ020000004.1, on the reverse strand, counting down.
GACTCCGGCTCCCCGGACCCGGACTCTGCGGACCCCGGAGCATCGGGCACAGCTCTCCCGGACGGCTCCTCGGACGCACCCTCTGCCGTACGCCCCGGCGTCGCGAACTCCGGACCGGTCCTTCCCCTGAAGCGCCACCGCACTGCTCGCCGCACACCCCAGACAACGCCGGCCACAATCAGCAGGAACACGATCCACGGCAACGCATTACCGGTCGCCTTCAGCGCCGCCATCAGCGAATGCCAGCCCTTCACCACCCGGTCCCCATAGCTGTCCGGCTGCGACCCCGGCGGTTCGTCGGTGCTCAGCTCGATGGTCAGCGTCGACAACGCGATCTGCTCGTCCAGGTGCCGTTTCCGCGCGGTGAGGCTGTCCAGATCGCCCTGCCGCCCGGACAGCGCGTTCTCGGCGGCGATCAGATCCGCGGTACTGGCGGCGCTGGAGACCAAGGCGCGCAACCGATCCACCGAGGCCTGCAACGCCTTGATCCGGGCGTCGAGATCCTGCCACTGCATGGTGACGTCCTCGCGGTTGGTGGTCACGGTGGTGACCCGACCATCCGCTTTCAGCCCCGCCAGAAACGCGTCCGTCTTGTCGGTGGGCACCCGAACCGTCAGGGTGGCATGGGCTTTCACCGAGTCGGTTCCCGGCTGCTCGGAGCGGCTGTCGATCCGCCCGTCGACAGCGTGCACCTGATCGGCCACCTTCGCGGCCGCCCCGATCGGATCCGAGGTGGTGATGTCGACGCTGCCGGTGACCACCTCCTTGCGATCGACCGGCGCATCGGTGGACCCGTTGCCGCCACCCGGGGCAGGCGTCGCGGGCCCCTGCTCCCGCATGACCGGCGGCGCCCCGGGACCGGGCCCGATCGCGGAATCACTGTAATTACGTGTGGAATTACCACATCCGGTGAGCAGACCCAACCCCAGCAGGCCGGCCAACAGCACAGCGAGCATCCTCATGGACGCAGGGTAGCCGGACGAACCGGGAACAAAGGGTGCGAACCGAATTCCCGCCGAACACCTCACGACCGGCGGTCGCGGGCCCCGGCAACCGCTACACCAACCAGCTCTTGCGCTGGTAGTAGCGATCCATCTCGTCCTCTTCCTCCGGAGTCGGCTGCCGCGATGCGGCGGGCCGATCGGGCCGCCCCCGCACCTCGACCTCGCCGCGCGGCACCGGTTGCCGCAGCGCATCCATGATCTGCGCGCCTCGCAACCGCAGCCGCGGATCGGCCTCCAGCTCGGCAACCGCCTGCGCCACAGCAGTTCTGGACTCCGTCAACGCGGCAGCATGCAACCGCACGATCACCGCCACCAGCGTGTCCGGATCGAGCCGGCGACCGTGCTCGGTCAGCCGGATCGCACGCAGACCACCATCGGCACCGACTTCCACCGACACGGTTCCCCCGGCCGCAGTGGCAACAACGGGCCTGGTCACCGCATTTCGCAACCGCTCGATGGTTCCCGGGAGCGGATCCGTCTCGTCCATCAGCGGGTTCACCCCCTTCGTGATACCGCTGCCGGAAGCCTATAGTGGCCGCAGTCGGTGAGCCAGTCGGTCGGACAGGGGGGCACAGCCGTGAGATCACATCCGGGAGATGTTGTCCGCGTGGACAAATCAGCATGCCGCCGATTGGCCGACGGGCTCGGCACCGCGGGCCAGGACCTCCAGACGCTGGGCCGCGGCGGCGCGATCGCGGACACGTTGACCACCGGCCTGCCCGGCACGAAAACCCCGGCGGCATACCATCTTGCGGCCCGCGAAGCCGACCGATCGCTCACCGCGGTCGGCACCGCCCTGCTGGAGCTGGGCGGCGCCGTGGTGAGCGCGATAGTCGCTGTCACCGAACAGGATTCGGCAACCGCCGCGCACATCGCGAAACAGGCCACCCGATGAGCGACCACCTGACGATCCCGGACGTACTCGGCTGGAACCCCGAGGCCTTGACCGAACAAGCCCGCGAATGGCACCGGCAGGCCACCACTCTGGGACACATCCTGGACGACCGCAACCGCGCGGTGGACAGCTCACACGAATTCTTCCAGGGCTCCGGTGGCGACACCGCGCGCACCCGATTCACCGAGGTCCGCGACCGCGCCCGAAAAGTGCTGGAGGCGTTGCGACTGGGCAGCGACGCGGCCGGAATCGCAAGTATGAACTTCGCATCCGCGAAGGGCCTGGTCGAACGCCGCAAACACTCCGCGGAAGCCAAGGGCCTGCACATCGACGACGACGGCACCTGCCACCTCACCGAATCCACCAGAGTGGCGCTGTACCTCGCGGTCGGCGGCAACCGCGACAAGTACACCACCGCCCTCGCCGCCCTCCAGACCGACTGCGACGACGAGACCACCGTCCTGCGCAAGGTCCTCGACAACGCCGCTCTCGTGGACACGAACGCCGTCACCGCGATCGCGGCCGCCTTCGAGACCGTGCCGCCACCCGACTCCTTCGGCAACGCCACCACCCCGGCTGTCCAGCCCACCCCCCGACCGGAAAACGCCACCCCGGAACGAATCCGACATTGGTGGGACGCGCTCACCCCACAGCAACAACAGCGGGAGATCGACACCCACCCCGCCGACATCGGCAACCTCGACGGCCTCCCCGCAACCGTCCGAGACCGCGCCAACCGCACCATGATCCCACTCGAACACGACCGTCTCACCACGGAGCTGGAGGTAGCGGACGCGGCCCTGACCACCGACCCCTCCGACCTGAACGCCGTCCGCCGATCCACCGACCTCCGCAAACGCCTCGCCGACCTGGACGCGGTGGACCAGGCGACCAGGGACCATCCCGAAGCGAAACTGCTGCTCCTGGACCTGAAGACCGGACGACAAGGCCGAGCCGCCCTGGCTTTCGGCGACCCGGACACCGCCGACCACATCGCGGTCACCACACCGGGCATGAGTACGAATCTCCGAGACTCGCTGAACTCCAAGGTAACCGAAGCCATAGCCCTGAAGAGGCAAGCCGAGCGGCAATCGACGACTGCCCAGCAGGACCGATCGATCGCAACGATCGCCTGGCTCGGCTACGACCCGCCGCAGATGGACATCGGCGATATCGGTATGGCCGGCAACCAGAGTCGCGCCGAAGAAGGCGGTCGGCTGCTGGCGAGGTTCTACGACGGATTGGACGTCGCCGGCACGAAGAACGAGCCACACATCACCGCGCTCGGCCACTCGTACGGATCGCTGACCACCAGCCTCGCGCTACAGCAAGCGCACGGGCGCGGCGTCGACAACGCCGTCTTCTACGGCTCGCCGGGACTGGGCGGCCGTGTCCCGAACATCGAATCCCCGATAGGCGCCCATTTTCCGTTCGATCTGGGCCGATTCAACGACTCGGTGCAATCGGCCGCCGACCTCGGCCTGCCACCGGGCCACGTCTTCGAGATGACGAACCGGGCTGATCCGATCGCGACCCTCGGCAGTTTCGGGCGAAGCCCCGACTCGATACGGTGGATCACCCACCTCGCGACATCGGCGATCACGGTCGACGGCATCACCTACACCGAGGGAACAGGGCACTCAGCCTATCCGGATATGAGCCATCGATCCGGCTACAACCTTGCGGCAGTCGTCGCCGGACTCCCCGACAATGCGATCCACCCGGGCCGATGATCACGCCGAAATACGCGGCAATCGCCGCCGCGATCGTCATCGCGACGGCGACCGCCCTCTGGATAGGACACGGCCTGGTGAATTCGATCGACGAATCGAGCGGAAAGAAAACCGGACCCGAGGAGACCGCACAGGCGACCCGGCGCCTGCTGACACGCCCCAGCCTCGAGGAAGCCGAGAACCGGATGCGCGGCGCGGTTCAGCAGATCGGTGCGGTGGGCACCGAACTGATTCCCGGTCTCCAATGGTCGTGGAAGCGGGACCGAACCATCAACGGCTGCCCGCCTCCCTACGATCAGACCGACGGCCGGATCGTATATCTGCCTTTCCATGTCAGCGACCTGCCTGTCCCCCGACGACGTGTGGCCCCACTTCGTGGAACGCAGTCGAGCGATAGCGGCCGCCGCCACCGCGCCACCGGAGTCGATGCAGGACAGGCTGGGCCATCACGACATGTGGTTCAGCAACCCCGAAGACGGCACGATGATCCAGATCAGCAGCCAAGCAGTAGGCGTCATCGCGGGAACGGTCGGCTGCCATCTGCCCCAGGCGATGCTGACACCGCCAACCACCGCCCCGCACCCCACGTCGTAATCACAGCACATCGACAGCCGTGCACCGACCATCCGGCGTCACCACATCGGCCAGCACTCGATTCCCGTTCGGCCGCAACCTCATCGGATCCAGGACCTCAGCGAGACTGCCCGCCCGCTCACTCCCACTCACTCACGAGCTCATCGGCGACCCACTGCGCGACACCCACCGGATACGGCGCCGGCAAGCCCAGCACCACATGCTCGAACCCGGCCGCCACCGCCTCCCCGATCGCCGCCCGCGTACTTTCCGGCCGTTCATAGGAAACCGCCAGATGAATCGAGCGCACGATCGACGCCGGATCACGCCCGATCTCCGCGCAGAACCGATCCAGCATCGCACTGCGCGCCACGACATCGTCGATATCCCCACCGGGAATGTTCCAGATATCGGCATGCTTCGCGACCACCCGCAACGTCGCCACCGCCCGCCCACCGATCAGAATCGGCGGATACGGCCGCTGCACCGGCTTCGGATTGCAGTACGCCCCTGTCAGCCGAATCTGCTCACCGTGGAAATCGAACGGCTCGTCCGCGGTCCACAACCGCCGGATCACCGAACAGGCCTCGTCGAAACCCGCCACGGCAGCATCGGTGTCGTGGAACGGAATCCCGTTCGCCTCGTATTCTCGCCGAGCCAGCGGATGACTGGGCCGCGACCCCACCCCGATCCCGAATTCGAGCCGCCCACCCGAGACGATATCCACAGTGGCAGCCATCTTCGCCACCATCGCCGGCGGCCGAAACCGATTGCTGGTCACCAATAATCCCAACCGTAACCGCCGAGTCTGCGCCGCCAGCGCCGACAACAACGTCCACCCTTCGAAAATCGGCCCGAGCGGATCCCCCGCGATCGGCAGCAGATGATCGAACAACCACGCATGCTCGATCTGCGGCACCGCATCCGCCTCCAGCCACACCCGCCGAATATCCTCGTACCCGACCTGCATCGGCGCCGTGGCGATCCCGAACCGCGTCATCGTCCCACCACCATCGGCCGCCGCCGCAACCCCGCGTCGAGCAACGCCGGCGGCGCATCGTGTTTCTCCTCCGGCGCCAGATCAACACCGGGAGCGACGATCTCGTCGATCGCATCGAGCACATCCGGAGACAGCACGGTATCCGCCGCCGCCAGCTGAGACTGCAAGTGCGCCGACGTCCGAGGCCCGATGATCGCACCGGTCACCCCCGGATGCGCGGTCACGAATCCCAGCGCCAACTGGATCATCGTCAACCCCGCACCCTCCGCCACCTTCGCCAGCCGCTCCACCGCATCCAGTTTGGCCCGATTGGCAGCCACCCCGAGATCGAACCGCTGTGGCATGAAAGCCGCCCGGTTGGTGCCGATCTCACGCCCCGCCCGCACGGCCCCCGACAACCACCCCGAAGCCAGCGGGCTCCACACCAGCACCCCCATCCCGTATTCCTGGGTCACCGGCAGCACATGCGTCTCGATCCCCCGCTGCAAGATCGAATAAGGCGGCTGCTCGGTGACGAACCGCCCGAGCCGCAGCTCCCGAGCCGCCCACTGCCCCTGCACAATTCGATATGCCGGATAGGTGGACGACCCGAAATACCGAATCTTCCCCGCTCGCTGCAAGTCGGTCAACGCCGACAGCGTCTCCTCGTCCCCGGTCTCCGGATCCCACCGATGCACCTGATAGAGATCGATATGGTCCACCCCCAACCGCCGCAGACTGTCCTCCACCGCGGTCGTCAACCACCGCCGCGACCCACCCCGCCGGTCCCTGGACGCCCCCATCGGCAACCCCGCCTTGGTGGCCAGCACGACGTCGTCCCGTCGCCCCGCGACGGCCTTCCCGACCATCTCCTCCGACTCCCCCTGGCTGTAGTGATCAGCGGTATCGATCAGAGTGATCCCCCCTTCCAGCGCAGCGTCGACCATCGCGGTCGCCTCGTCCTGCGTGACCTTCCCCAGCCGCCCGAAGTTCATCGCCCCGAGAACCAGGCCGCTGACCTGCACCCCTGTACGTCCCAATGTCCGATATTGCATGAGTGTGCCTCCGTCCACGAGGCGGCGCCTGGCGCCACCCCCTCCAGCTCTGGCATCCTGAACAAGCGGAACCATGTTCCGATAACCACCATACGGAACAATGTTCCGCTTGCCAACCGATGGAGGTCCCGACCCCGTGCCCGACCCCGACTCACCCCCGAAGAAACGCGCCGACGCCCGCCGCAACCAGAAATCCCTCCTGGACGCCGCCGCCGCAACCTTCGTGGCCGCCGGCGTCCACGCCCCCGTCCGCGACATAGCCGCCAAGGCCGGCGTCGGCCTGGGCACGATCTACCGCCATTTCCCCACCCGCGCCGACCTGATAGTCGCCGTCTACCGCCACCAGGTCGAGGCCTGCGCCGAAGCCGCCCCCGCCCTCCTGGCCGAAAGCCCCACGCCCCACACCGCCCTGTCCCGTTGGATCAACCTCTTCGTCGACTTCCTGGTCACGAAACACGGCCTGGCCGAAGCCCTCCAGTCCGACGACCCCACCTTCCAATCCCTGCACACCTATTTCCTGGACCGCCTGACCCCCGCCTGCACCGAACTCCTCACCGCAGCAACAACATCCGGCGAAATAGACGCCGACATCACCGCCTACGAACTGATGCGCGGCGTAGGCAACCTCTGCATCGGCGCCACCACCCCCGACTACGACGCCCGCCGCCTGGCGAACCTGCTGATAGCCGGACTACGCCGCCCCTGAACGCCGCACCCCGGCCACCCTGTCAGGCCAGGCAGAACAAACAGTGCACCACAGCATCCTCACCGAGTTTGCCCGCATCCGCCGCGATGATCCCGAGCGCCCCGGTCAACGTCAGCAGCTTGTTGATCCCGATGTTCTCGACGATCCGATTCTGCTCGGCGTGCACGATCCCCGCCTTGAAATCCCCGTGCCAGTCCGCCGTCAACGTCAGCGCAGGCTGCTGCTGATACGGCCCGTTCCACTGCGCCCGAGCCGGAAACCGCTTACGCACCTGCGTCACCTGTGGATTGTGCGGGTCGACGATGGCACTCTGCAACAGCAACCCGTCGTTGTTCTCCAAACACTGCCCGAAAGCCGAGTAGAAAATCACACTCACCTTCGCCGGCACAATCGTCTCGCCATTGAAGTCCGCCCCGCCGTGCGCGGCAATGATGTAGGTGACCACGGTGGCCCCTCCCGATCTTGTTGGAACAGTTCACGCAACGCGGTCGCGCAACGTCCCCGAGCCCGTCGAGTGTGACCCGGAACCCGCTGCGGCGACATCGAATTCCCCCACCGAGACCGGATCCCGCCGACACCCGCCCACCCAGCCCGGTCACGACGAGACCACCCAACCAACAACCACCGCAAACTTGTCCCAAGCGCTCAAATATGCTGATAGCGGCGTTTTTTCGCTGGCGTGTCCCCCTCCGGGCAATATCATGGGAACATGCGTTCGAGCACCGAAACCGTCAGCGACCCCACCGCGGAAGCCGCCCTCCGCGCGCTGGAGATCGCCGCCGCCCAGGTGTCGACGATGCCCACCCACGCCATGACCAACCGCGACCGCCTCACGCTCCTGCGCCGCGTCGAGACAGTAACTCGCATGCTCCCCGCCGCCGCTCTGGAGTGGACAGCCCAGATGGCCGAGCAATGGTCCAACACCGAATTCGCCGCCAACAACCTGGTCGACACCCTCGCCGACACCCTGCGCATCACCCCCGCCGAAGCCCGCGCCCGCTGGCGCGCCGCCGACGACCTCGCCCACCACACCGGCATCACCGGCGAGACCATAGCCCCACCACTGCCCGCCACGGCCACAGCCCACGCCGAAGGAGCACTCGCCCCCGCCCACGTGAAGATCATCCGCGACGTCATCGCCCACCTGCCGGCCGCCGTCGACCCCGATACCCGCTCCGACACCGAAACAATGCTCGCCGACCAAGCCCGCGAACTCCGTCCCGACCAATTACGCAAGGTCGCCGACAAGCTGGAAGCCCTGATCAACCCCGACGGCACCTTCACCGACACCGACCGCGCCCGCCGCCGAGCCTTCACCATGAGCCGCCAGGGCCCGGACCTGATGACGAAATGCACGGTAACCGCCGACCCCGAACTCCGCGCCTACCTGGAAGCAGTCTTCGCCAAATACGCCAAGCCCGGAACCCTGAACCCCGAAGACTCCACCCCCATAGTCGAAGACCCGAACGAGGAAGTCGCACAACGCGACACCCGCACCGCCCCCCAACGCCAACACGACGCGGTGAAAGCACTCCTCCGCGACAGCATCGCCTCCGGCCGCCTCGGCCAACACCGCGGCCTCCCGGTCACCGTCGTCGTCTCCATGACCCTGGACGAACTCGAAGACGCCACCAGCCAAGCAGTATTCACAGACCCCACAGTCCCCCTCTCCGGCCCACCGGTAGCCACCGGCGGCGGAGCCATGATCTCCATCGGCGACGCCCTCCGCCTGGCCTCCCACGCCCACCACTACCTCGCCCTCTTCGACCACACCACCGGCCGCCCCCTCTACCTCGGCCGCACCAAGCGAATCGCCACCCCCGACCAGCGAATCGTCCTGCACTCCCGCGACATCGGCTGTACCTTCCCCGGCTGCACCAAACCCGGCTACCTCTGCCAAGTCCACCATCGCACCGAATGGGCCAACGGCGGCACCACCGACGCCGACCAGTTGACCTTCGTCTGCGAACCCCACCACCGCCAGGCTGGAGCGGGCGATGCCGAGTGGGAGACCACGACCGCCGCAGCCGGACATCCCGATGCTGGACGCACACAATGGATCCCACCGGTCCACCTCGATCCCTCCCGGCGCCCGAGAGTCAACCGGTACCACCATCCCGGTGAGTACCTCACGTGCACAAGAGATTCGGTGAGCAGTAGGCCGGGCTGACCGGCTCCGCCGCCGTGCCAACCGCCCCGCCACCGACGGAGGCGGGTAGCGGTGCAGGACCGCCCAACCCTGCTCAGGCCGGCGGTGTTTCACCACGGCACTTCATCCATCGGGATCGTCAGTCCTTGCGCGTGTGCATCTGCCGCTCGGCCAGGGAACGGTTCCCACCAAGCCGCCGGGATTCACGCCGCCGATCCCAAGCCCGCTTGACTATCACGAGGGCGAACCCGAATACGAGACTGGATGGCAGTGCGATCTCGCCGTAGTGGCTGTTGCTCCTGATCCTCCATAGCAGCATCAACGCTCCAACAACGAGCACGACTCCTACGGCAACAGCCATGACCACGGTTTCGACCATCCGCCTGAGCTCTTGCATCAGTCGCACGGTCCGGTCGTTTTCCTCGTCGGAGGAAACGGCGTCACCGAGGCCACGGCTGATGACGGCCTTCCAGGTCTTCGGGTCCGCACGCGCGGAGCCGTTGGGCGAATCAGCCAACAGTCGCGCAGACCTCGACGGAGGACGGGCACGACGACTCCCTGTTCGATTTGCAGGCCCGCTCATCGGTACATCACCGGACGCCAGCAGTGTCAGGGTTTTCAGCGATGAGCGCCCGCTCGACCACCGCGTCGGCATCTGCACGGCGATCCTGCTTGTTGAGCGACCAAACGATCCGAAGCACGTCACGCTCAGGCCGACGGCCCACGTAGCCGATGATCGTGTCGACAACATCGAGCAGACCCAGATCTCGGCAGGCCACCACTGCGGCAGCAGCCTCGGCAGGAGCAGCCTCGATACTAATGTGACGGATGAGTCCGTTGGCGCGCTCGAAGTTGCCGCTGGAGATGTAATCTCTCAGGTCAGCAGCAGGCGGCCAGACCAAATCCCAGGCTTCTTCGTTGCGCCGGTCCCCCTCGCTCGACCGGACCGGCGGAACGCCGGGCGGCACGGAGACAGTCGCCTCGACAGAGTGTGTGCCCGGCGAGGCCGGCCCAGCCTCGCTGGACACGTGATCGGCTGCGGTCGCTGGACCCACACACATTCCCGCAGAGCGCCTGCGGCGTGGCGATGAAGCCAGTGGTGAGAGTTCGTTGCAGAGCTTGCTCAACTCCTCCCACGAGAGGGTCATCCGCTCCGCGCCCACAGTGTCCCGAACGAAGTCATACAGAGCCCTGAGAGGCGCTTCCCTGGGTGCACGGACACGCAGTCCATTCACCAAGTCGGACAGCACAGACCTGCTGAGATGTGCATTGCCGCCGGAGATATTCCGGCGACCGAGGGCTTCGATGATCGCTCGTTGCGAGAGTCCTGTCAGGTCGATCAACCCCCGCAGCGCCTCCGCGAGATCGCGTCGCTGAGGCGGCAAATCGGGATCCAAAGGCTGAAACTGCCCAGCCTGGGGAAACTTTCCATCGTGCCGTGACAAGCGGTTCGCTCCGATCGAAGTGCCCGGATAGATGGTCGCGGTGAAACGGCTTCCATCTAACCCGAGAAATCCGAATTTCGCCATGCGAATCGCACTGCGGCCGTTCCGAATATTCACATAGAAGGGCTTGGCATTATACAGCACTTATGTTGCGAGTGTGGCGATTTCGGGTTAATCCCGTCGGTCACCCTGTCCTGGTTCGCGCCGCACCTGTCCCGACCCCGACACGGACGAACCGCAGAATCCAGGACAGCATCAACACGGAACCAGGACAGGGGCAGCGCTTTTCAGGTCAGAGGAGCTGCTGTTTAGTCGATGTCAGATGCTGACCGTGTGCAGAAGGCCCTTCACAGGACCACCTTCTTCCTGCACAGAGTGGCCAGCAATCACCGTTACAACGACCAGAGAGGCGCAAATCCACCATGTTCTCGCCATCCTGGCAAGACGATCGACTCGGCACCATGAAGCGCGTAGCGCTGTGGCTGGTGCAGGAGATCGGCGTCGGTGAGGTATTCACGAAGACTCAACTGCGCGAGGCTTTTCCCGAGACTTCGCAGATCGATCGCCGGATGCGCGATCTCAGAGACTTCGACTGGCGAATCGACACGAATCGCGAGGACCCGTCTCTGGGATCACACGAGCAACGGTTCGTCAGTCGCGGCATCTCCGTCTGGGAGCCTGGCAAGTCCACGAGAAAGACCGGCGCAACAGTCACCGCCGCCGAGCGGCATGCGATCATGATGCGGGACGGTCACAAGTGCCGATCCTGCGGGATCGGCCCCGGAGAGATGTACACCGGCACTGTCATCGCCTCACAACTCGATGTCGCCCGCCGACCTGTCAAGATGCCCGGTGGTGAGACCGTCGTGCAGTTGGTGATCGAGTGCAACCGCTGCCGTGTCGGGAACCGTGAGCTGATCGCCGACCTGGACAATGTCCTGTCACGCATCGGCGACCTGCCGACCTACGAGAAGCAGATGCTGGCCAGCTGGATCGAGCGGGACTCCCGTAATTTCAGCGAAGCCGAAGAACTGTGGGCAGCCTATCGAACGCTACCCTCCGATGCGCGGGACAAGGTCCGTGAGGCGCTGGCTTGACCCGAGGGGAATGACATCCGGCTTCTCGTCTCCACTCAACCTGTGAGGAATCCTTCGACATGTTCACCAACTTCGGCACCCCACCGAACTCCGCCGAAACCAGAGCACTCGTAGAGCAGCGCCTGAATGACCTGCGTGAAAACAGCGGGGTCGCAGAGACTCTGACCGTCGAGTGGCGTGGTACTCCTCTTCATATCCAGGTGATCGATATGCCACTCGACGCCTTGTATTACAACCCCGGTACACACCGCATCAGAGCACAACGCAGTCTCGACACGAGCCGCGATACCCTTCTAGTTTCCGATCCATGGACCTCGGAAAGTCAAGACTATCTGTCCCATCTGCTGACCATACGACCCTCGGAACCGACGCGACGCGATCCGGACTTCGACAAGCTGAAGGACAACCTCGAAGAATACAAGCAGAATGAGCCGGGTCTGATCACCCGGGAGGGCATCCTCGTCAATGGCAACACCCGTTGCGCCGCACTTCGCGAGCTCAAGAGCACCACAACCATGCGAGTGGGTGTCCTGCCCGCGTCGTGTGACTGGGAAGATATCAATGCGCTCGAGCTGTCCTTGCAGCTTCGCCCCGACGAGCGGCGCGACTACTCGTACATCAATCGATTGCTCGCCATCGAGGAGCAACGGGATCAGCTGCACCGCGAGGTGCCGGCGATAGCCAAGGTCTTCCGCACGACCACAAAGATCTGCGAGCGCGACTTCTGGGTCTTGGCCGAGCTACGGGATCTGATCCGGCGCAGCACCACTGTTCATGGCGTGTCACTGCGGCTCATGGACTTCGAGCAAGCCCAGGAGAAACTCGCCGAACTCTATCGAGCCTACAGTGAGGAGTCGAAGAAGAACAAGGAACGAGCCGACCTGCTCAAAGAGGCCCGGTTCACCGCCATCGCACTGGATTTCGCAAAGACCGATGTCCGGTTTATCGAAGCCGATTTCCAGTCCCGGTATCTGGACAAGAACCTGATCGAGGAGTTCGGGGCACCCGTGGCCAACGTACAGTCGACCGTCACGATCCCGGGGCTGAACCGGTCTGTCAAGGCAGCCGGCGCTGATGTTGCGACTGCTCGAGCGATCACCGAAAAGCTGCTTCAGGCAAAGGCTGTCGAGGCGGCAACCGAGACCGCCACTCCGGCAGACCAGTCCGCGGCTGCGAAAGTGATCTCGCAATACAAGAGCGCGTTCGGCGAAGCCATCACCGTCGCCGGACGGGATGCCATGCTGCGGAAGAAGCGGCTGGCGGCTCCGGATCGAATCGCCGCAGCATGCAAGGATCTGGAGCAGTCCATCACGGATTTGGTGTTGTCCAGGGGGAATTCCAGCCTCGATCAAGAGGCATTCGACGACGCCCTCGGTCAACTCCACACAGTACTGGGCCAACTGGCTGTCGAAGCCCAACGCACTGTCGATCTGCCCGGCGACGGGCTCAACTGGCTTGTTGCCGCAGTGAACGTCCGGAAGTAGGTCCGTTGTGAGTCATCCCGAGAACGTAGCGTCGCTCAAGCTGGGGCTCGACATAACACGTACCCGCGTCGAGTTGCGTACCTTGCCCATGTACCAGAGCGACTTTGCGCAGCTCACGGCACGTCTCAGTACAACTGGTCAGCGCAGCGCGCTATCCGCTGAAATCGATCTCGACGAACTCCTGGCGAATCTCACCGAGCTGGCCAGCTGGGTCCACCCCGGTGTCGACTGGGATGCAGAACTTGCGACGCTCGTCGAAGGAGTGCTCGATGACGCTGAAATGGTGCAACGCAGCCTCGCGAGCACGGCACGGACGGGCTCGGCCGCCAGCACCGTTCAGCCGGAGGATGTCACCGAGTTGCTCGGTCCAGAGTGGGCCGGCAATCTGACCGCTTTCCAACAGCGTGACATCGCGCAGCTTCTTTCGCTCCGTCACGGCGCCAATTTCAGCGTTCCCGGTGCCGGCAAGACCCGTGTCGCGCTCGCTGTCTATGCCGCGATGCGGCGGCGCGGAGAGGCGCAGCGGCTTCTGGTCGTCGGGCCGAAGTCTGCACACGAATCGTGGGAGCACGAGAATTCCGTTTGCTTCGGCGAACCACTGCATGTCGCAGTGGCGGGGCGGGAAGACAACCCTCTGGCCGAGATGCGTCTCGTGAACTACGAACGACTGGACCGGTCATTGAGCAGCTTGGCCTCATGGCTCCGATCGGGACCAGCCATGATCGTGCTGGATGAGGCGCATCGAATGAAGCTGGGGGCCAGAGGCGCTTACGGTTCCGCTTGTCTGGCGCTCGGGCCACTTGCACGCCGGCGGTTGATCCTGACCGGTACACCGGCCCCCAATGGGGCGAAAGATCTCGAAAGTCTCTTCTCATTCGTCTGGCCCGGTCATGGTAGGCGGGCCGTGACAGAAGCTGTAGGTGGTGGCAATCTGGCTTACGCCAGCTCTGCGCTGCGCCCGCTGTTCACCCGAACCACCAAGCGTGAGCTCGGACTACCGCCCTTCGAGCCGAAGGTTCGGTATCTCGATATGCCACCGCTGCACTCCGAGATCTACGAGGCGCTGAAGGGCAACTTCTCGGCCCGGGCAGAAGGTTCACGTGAGGGAATCGAATCACTCGGCAAAGCCATGCTGCGCCTGCTGATGGCCGCGATCAGCCCGGCGTTGCTGCTGGAAGGCAACAGTCGGTACGAGCCCTTGGAGTACCGGCTGCCACCACTCGAACCGGCAGCAGGCGATTCTCTCCTGGACCTGCTCCGGAACCTGCCTGGCTACGAACTGTCGCCGAAGTACCAAGAAACCCTGAAGATCGTCGCGGACAACACCGCGCGGGGACGTAAAACGTTGGTATGGACGACCTTCGTGCGGAGCCTCGCCACCCTGGAGAAACTGCTCGAAGGCTACAATCCCGCCACTGTCTACGGTGGAACTCTCGATCGTGACGAGCAACTGCGACGCTTCCGCGAGGACCCCGACTGCCATGTGCTGATCTCCAACCCGGCCACGCTGGGCGAAGGTATCAGCCTCCATCAGGTTTGCCACGATGCCGTTTACGTCGACCGCGACTTCATGGCCGGTCGATTCCTGCAAAGCCTGGACCGTATTCATCGTCTCGGGCTTGCACCCGGAACCGAAACTCGCGTAACGGTGCTGGCGACCCGCAACACAATCGACGAGGTGGTGCGGCTTCGGCTCGACGAGAAGCTCGAATTCATGGGCCAAATTCTCGATGACCCCGAGGTACAGCAGCTCGCCGACCTTCAAGAGGAACCCGCACTGGGTATCGGAATGGACACCGCAGACGTACAGGCACTGTTACGGCATTTGAGCACTTCCGGCAATTCGTAGAGTGGCAAATCGGCAAAGAGAATTCCAGTTCAACTACCAGAGCGTTCGGAGAATCGGTGTCATTCGACATATCATGGCCAGAGCACAATCCGATCGAGATCGAACGCAAAGCGTCCCCGGCCGTTGCGCAAGTCGCTTCCGAGATATATCGGCTGGACCCATCGGGGGAAGTATTTGCAGCCGTCCTCCGAGATACCCTGGACCAGTTGTACGACGGTCAGCGCACCGGGCGCTGGAATTTTGATCAGCTCTTCAAGACCGAAAAAACACATATGGGAACACTGGTCGAAATTAATCTCCAGCGTGAATTCAGATTCCCCGACGGCATAGTCACCGACTATCACATAGCGGGCATAGACGTCGATTGCAAATACTCGATGAGGATGGGCGGCTGGGAACTTCCACCCGAAGTAATCGGACATGTCGCACTGCTGGTTCACGCCGATGATCGGACAGCATCCTGGCAGGCCGGGCTAGCACAGATCGAAGAACAATTCCTCAATCAAGGTAAGAATCGCGATTCCAAGAAAACTCTTTCGAAATACGGCCGGAGTCGGATCCACTGGCTGTGGGGCGGCCACCGAAGCATGGCCCCGAATCTTTTCATCGATCTGGACCCCGAACTACGTTCCAGAATCTTCGCCGCCAAAGCGAAGAGAGGCACCCACCACGGCCAAGCTCGAGTGAACGAGCTGTTCAGGCTGGTGCAGGGCCGAGTAATTCGCCGCGCCGAATTGGCGACCGTCGCACAGCAGGATGACCCGATGAAACGTGCGCGAGACAATCAAGGAGCTCGCGGGGATCTTCGGAGAGAAGGAATACTGGTATTGGGTCACAAGAAGACGCACTCTGCAATAGCCAGGGGTCTTGGATTACCCGTACCACGTATCGGGGAGTTCGTTTCTGTTCGCATAGCGCCTGCATCCCCCGATCAAGAAGATCTCACAGTGGAGATCAACGGAAGTACATGGCGCCGCGCCCGTCCGGAAGATCCGGAAATCACGGCCCCCGATCTTCCGAAGTAATATTCACGCCGATCGGCAAGCCTTCCTCATGGTCGCGGGTCTAGCTGGACAGCCTTTGCCGGATCACAGAGGCGCACTGGTCGATCCGCTCGGGGGAGGGCAAGTGCACATTTCCGAACGTACGCTGCACCGGCATCTCGAACCTAACCACATGAAAGTGGGGCTGATCCGAGAAATAATCCTGCGTCCCAGTCTTTCGGCCATGACTTCCGGCCTTGTATTGATTATTTCCGATGTACAACTCCAGTAGGATATTTTCACACCATGCATCGACCCGGAAAAGCGCATCGGCCAGCGGGTGAAACCTCATCGGCAAACCACGTTCGCGCAACTCGTTGATGACGTGAGCCTCGCGCAGGAACGAGTAGTAGAAGTTCCCGACTCGCCAGCGCATCGCTTCATACGCCTCATGATAGGTGAACCCGGCCGCCTGCGCCTCTCTGTTCTTCACCTTTGCCGGTATCCATAACAGCGGTACGGTCCGGTCTTGCTGACACCATTCGTAAAAATCTTGCCATCGATACAAGCGATTCTCCTCTTCCAGCATGAAGTGAAATATATGCGTGAATGCAAAATCCGGGAACCAATCCCTGATCAACGCGACCCGTTCGGCGTCCACCTTCTTGATATCGCCCAGTGGATGCTCGGTACGCAGGTGCGGAACATTCTGGGGGCGAATCGCATACAACGCCTCCGTCACATGCGCCAGTACCCTGTCGGCTACATGCTGGTAGCCGTCACGATTCGCCCACCAATCCAGCTCACTCTTGGCAAGCTTTCCCGCGGAAGTGAAGTGCTGTATCACTTCGGCACTTGTGGTCTTGTCCATGGCTTATCCGTGCCCCCGGCTCCTTGGGCTTGTCGGTGATCATCACCACTCTAAGACGGACGTCCGACAAGTTTGGAGCGTGCAGGCGCCTTGGCACCCCGGCCGACCGACCACGGCACGGACAGCCAGGCTCAACGCCGCAATCAGTGGATGCGACCTGCCATCGAATTTCGCGCAAGGCCGAACATCTCAGCAATTTGATCTAGTATCGCTCACATGTTCGGAGCCGCTTGCCAACACCCTGGTCACCCTGGCGACCGCGCTGTCCAGGCTCTCGTGTTCCCACAGGCGGACAACTTGCCAGCCGGCGCCAGTCAGCGCCGCATCTGCGGCCCGGTCACGTTCGACGTTTCGTCTAAGCTTCGGCGTCCAATACCACTCATTGGTTGTGGGCTGTCGGCCATGCTCCGGGCAGACGTGCCAGAAGCAGCCGTCAACGAAAACAGCCACCTTCCGCGCCGTGAAGACAATGTCCGGGCGGACCTTCATCGATCCCAGGTCGAGTCTGAGGTCCTTGCGGTATCTGTATCCAAGCCGATGCAGCGCCCTGCGCAGCACGACTTCAGGCTTCGTGTCAGATCGACGGTTGGCCTGCATGTTTCGGGAACGGCCCTCGTTGAGAGGAGCGGGATAGAGCCCCTGAGCATGGGCTTTCTTCCGGGCTTCTGCACTTCGACTCTCGATCATGGCTATCCCAGTCCATCGCAGGCAAATGTCGTGCGGGAAGATACCCCTCGCGTCTGTATCCACACACCCCGGCCTCCGCAACGAAAGGTAGTCGCGTGACCCGCGTCCCTACGACCGAGGCCGGTACGGGCACTCTCCAGCAAACACTCAGCCTGGGGTGCATCGGCTATGGGCCGGGCTCCACCTCTGCGCAGAGGAATCCTGGCACAGCCGGTACTCATCTGACCATTCCATGGTCCCGGGTCTCCTCATCGGGGAACAGACCGCGAAGACCTGACCACGTAACCATTGCTTGCACAACACATCTGCTGCGCTGCATCGATGAGGAGAGGGTATGACCCGCGCAAGGACATCCAGGAATGCGCCGACCATATCAGTGCCTGAGTTCACATCGATCGAGATCTGCGCTGGAGCAGGCGGGCAGGCCGTCGGATTGCATCAGGCAGGATTCGGGCATTTGGCCCTTGTCGAGATCGATGAGCATGCTGTCGAAACACTCAAGCTGAACATAGAAAATCAGAAACTGGGTGCGTGGGAAAGTGAACATTGCGACATCCTCTCTGCCGATGTCAAAAAATTTGACCCTTTTCGAGATCTGCGCAAGAGCGGAAACCAGCTGAAGCCCGGGGAGCTGGATCTCCTTGCCGGGGGGGTACCGTGTCCCCCATTTTCCCGTGCCGGAAAACAGTTGGGCAAGCTCGATGAACGCGACCTGTTCCCACGCATGCTCGAACTTGTCAAAATGCTTCAACCTCGTGCAGTAATGATTGAGAATGTCCGCGGGATCATGGATCCAAAGTTCTCATCGTATCGCGACTGGATACAAGCCAAACTCCAAGGTGGAACCTACCGCGGCGACGACGATCAAGTAATGCGCGAAGATGGCTTGGGATACACGGTATGTAAATGGGGAGTTCTGGAAGCCAGTGATTTCGGAGTACCTCAGCTTCGACCCCGCGCCATCCTCGTTGCATTCCGGGATGATGTTCTCGAAGATATCAAATATGAGTGGCCGGCTGCCACGCACGAGGATCACATCAGTGTTGCGCAAAGCTTGAAGAAGTCGATGCTGGAGCGATACAAGCCCTACTTCGAGGGAATCAATTCGGAGCGAGCCCGAGAAGCATTCGAAAACTGGCACAAGAAGGCTAGAGCACGGGATATCGAGCTGAAAGAGAAAGGTGGAGGGATTGCACCTACTCTCGTTGGCGGTTCGAAGAAGCATGGCGGTGCGGATCTCGGGCCCAGCCGGGCCAAAGCGGCATGGAAGCAGCTCGGCATTTGCGGTCTTGGCGTTGCCAACGACCCGGAGACATGCAGACTGAAACAAACCGAAGGCCGGGATCTCTTTGGGACCGACGGCCCGATGCTTACTGTCCGGCAGGCCGCTATAATCCAGGGATTTCCCTCAGAATGGGATTTCTCCGGGGGGAAGACCGCTCAGTACCGGCAAGTGGGCAACGCTTTCCCGCCACCTGTTGCGAAAGCGGTAGGCATGTCGATCATCGACGTGCTCAAAGCGGCCGATGAGCGTGACGAGAAGCAGCCACCTGCGGAGTGCACAATATCGAAAGACGACCACAGCCAACTACAGCTTTTCCCCTCCGAGGCGGAGTGCAAATCTGCCGGGGGTCGTGTGAGCAGGTCAAGAAGGCGGCAGGCTGTCGGTCTCGTCGGCCAATAGAGCACTCAGGTAGTTTGGCCGTGGCTGCCCGGCAGACAACCTCTCTCCAGTCGAACAACGAAATCGCAACAAGCTCAGGTGATCCCGGGATGAGGCAAGCATTGATCTCATCACACTGCACATCCGACACCGATTGACTCAGACAGCGGACGTATCCGAACTGAATAAAGGTTGCGCTCCGATGGCAATTGGATCCAGCACGCCTGTGAACACCTGCTGTGATTTCCTCCGCACGGTCTCAACCTTGCGGCGCGGTCAGCCGAAATACCCACTAACGCAATGGCGGCCTGCCCCGAATCCCGGGACAGGCCGCCACGTTTACAGCCGAAAACCCTACGCAGTCTCGGTGATCGGCCGATCCACCCAGCTCATCAGCCCACGCAGCTTCGCGCCGGTGACCTCGATCGGGTGCTCCGCGTTCTTCTTGCGCAGCCCCTCCAACTCCTTGTTGCCGCCCTCGACGTTGGCGACCAGGTGCTTCACGAAGGTGCCATCCTGGATGTCGCGGAGGATATCCTTCATGCGCTCCTTGGTACCGGCGTCGATGACGCGGGGGCCGGAGAGGTAGCCGCCGAACTCCGCGGTGTCGGAGACCGAGTAGTTCATGCGGGCGATGCCGCCCTCGTACATGAGGTCGACGATCAGCTTCAGCTCGTGCAGGACCTCGAAGTAGGCCATCTCCGGCGCGTAGCCCGCCTCGACCATGACCTCGAAGCCGGTCTTGACCAGTTCCTCGGTGCCGCCGCAGAGCACGGCCTGCTCGCCGAACAGGTCGGTTTCGGTCTCTTCCTTGAAGGTGGTCTTGATGACGCCGGCGCGGGTGCCGCCGATACCCTTCGCGTAGGACAGGGCCAGGGCCTGGCCCTCGCCCTTCGGGTCCTGGTCGACGGCGATCAGGGCGGGGACGCCCTTGCCGTCGACGAACTGGCGGCGGACCAGGTGGCCCGGGCCCTTCGGGGCGACCATGGCGACGGTGACGTTGGCCGGCGCCTTGATCAGGCCGAAGTGGATGTTCAGGCCGTGGCCGAAGAACAGCGCGTCGCCGTCCTTCAGGTTGGGCTCGACATCGTTGCGGAAGATCTCCGCCTGCGCGGTGTCGGGGGCGAGCAGCATGATGACGTCGGCCCACTCGGCGACGGCCGCGGGGGTGTCGACGGTGAGGCCGGCTTCTTCCGCCTTCGGGCGGGACTTCGAGCCTTCCTTGAGGCCGATGCGGACCTCGACGCCCGAGTCGCGCAGGCTCAGCGAGTGCGCGTGGCCCTGGGAGCCGTATCCGATGACGGCGACCTTGCGGCCCTGGATGATCGACAGGTCGGCATCGTCGTCGTAGAACATCTCGACTGCCACTTTGTGTACGTCCTCTCTATAAAGTTTCTTCTCGAAATTCGGATCGAACCCCACGCCGCGGGCGGGTGCCGCCGTCGATCCGGGTAACTCTAGCTAACGCGTCGCGGTGATCGACTTGGGGCCGCGTCCCACGGCCACCACGCCGGACTGCACGATCTCGCGGATGCCGTACGGTTCCAGCATCCGAAGCAGCGCATCGAGTTTGGACCGGGTTCCGGTCGCCTCGACGGTGAGGGCATCCGGCGACACGTCGATCACCTTCGCCCGGAACAGGCCGACCGCCTCGATCACCTGGGTCCGGACGCTCGCGTCGGCGCGCACCTTCACCAGGATCAGTTCGCGGGCGACCGAGCTGTCGGAATCCTGCTCCACGATCTTGATGACGTTGACCAGCTTGTTGAGCTGCTTGGTGACCTGCTCCAGCGGCAGGTCCTCGACGGTCACCACGATGGTCATGCGGGAGATCTCGGGGACCTCGGTGCCGCCGACCGCGAGCGACTCGATGTTGAAACCACGCCGGGAGAACAGGCTCGCCACGCGGGCCAGCACGCCGGGCTTGTCCTCGACGAGCACGCTCAGGGTGTGGGTGGTGCTCATTGGTCGGTGCCCTTCTGCGAAGCGCGTTCGTGCGCGGCCAGGGTGGCCTTCTCGTGGGACATCGCCTCGTGGATCACCGCGGGCTCGGACGCCTGCTCGTCGTCGTCGAACAGCGGGCGGATGCCGCGCGCGGCCATGATCTCGTCGTTGGAGGTGCCGGCGGCGACCATCGGCCACACCTGCGCGTCCTTGCCGACGATGAAGTCGATCACCACGGGACGGTCGTTGATGGACTGCGCCTCGCGGATCGCGGCCTCCACATCGCCCTCCTTCTCGACCCGGATGCCGTGGCAGCCCAGTGCCTCCGCCAGTTTGACGAAGTCGGGGATGCGCAGCGTGTGGGTGCCGAGATCGGTGTTGGAGTAACGCTTTTCGTAGAACAGCGTCTGCCACTGCCGGACCATGCCGAGGTTGCCGTTGTTGATCAGGGCGACCTTGATCGGCACGCCCTCCACCGCGCAGGTGGCCAGTTCCTGATTGGTCATCTGGAAGCAGCCGTCGCCGTCGATGGCCCACACCTCGCGGTCGGGCGCGCCCATCTTGGCGCCCATCGCGGCGGGCACGGCATAGCCCATGGTGCCGAGACCGCCCGAATTCAGCCAGGTGCGCGGCTTCTCGTACTTGATGAACTGCGCCGCCCACATCTGGTGCTGGCCGACGCCCGCGCAGTAGATGGCGTCCGGGCCGGCCATCTCGCCCAGCTTCTCGATGACGAATTCCGGCGACAGCGAACCGTCGCTGGGGGTGCTCCAGCCCAGCGGGTAGCGCTCGCGCATATCGCCGAGGTAGGCCCACCATTCGGTCAGGTTCAGCAGGGGGGCGCCGGTGGCGGCCGGGTCGGCCTTCAGGGTCTCGATCAGTTCGGTGATCACCTCGCGGCAGTCGCCCACGATCGGCACGTCGGCGTGCCGGTTCTTGCCGATCTCGGCCGGGTCGATATCGGCGTGGATCACCTTGGCGTTCGGGGCGAACGAGTCCAGCTGGCCGGTGACGCGGTCGTCGAAGCGAGCGCCGAGGGTGATCAGCAGATCCGACTTCTGAAGTGCCGCAACGGCTCCCACGGTGCCGTGCATGCCGGGCATACCCATGTTGAGGGTGTGGCTGTCGGGGAACGCGCCACGCGCCATCAGGGTGGTGACCACCGGGATACCGGTCAGCTCGGCCAGTTCCAGCAGTTCCGCCGCGGCCTCGGCCTTGATGACGCCGCCGCCGACGTAGAGCACCGGCGACTTCGCGTCGAGGATCAGCCGGGCGGCCTCGCGCACCTGCTTACCGTGCGGCTTGGTCACCGGACGGTAGCCGGGCAGCCGCAGTTCCGGCGGCCAGGAGAAGGTGGTCTGTGCTTGCAGCACATCCTTCGGGATGTCGACCAGCACCGCGCCGGGGCGGCCGGTCGCGGCCAGGTAGAACGCCTCGGCGAGCACGCGCGGGATGTCGATCGGGTCGTTGACCAGGAAGTTGTGCTTGGTCACCGGCATGGTGATGCCGGAGATGTCGGCCTCCTGGAAGGCGTCGGTGCCGATCAGACTGCGGCCGACCTGGCCGGTGATGGCGACCAGCGGCACCGAATCCATCTGCGCGTCGGCGATCGGGGTGACGAGGTTGGTCGCCCCCGGGCCGGATGTGGCCATACACACACCGACGCGGCCGGTGGCCTGCGCGTATCCGGTGGCGGCGTGACCGGCGCCCTGCTCGTGCCGGACCAGCACGTGCCGCACCCGGGTGGAGTCGAACAGCGGGTCGTAGACGGGGAGAACCGCGCCGCCCGGAATGCCGAATACCGTGTCGACGCCGAGCTCCTCGAGGGACCGGACGACCGACTTCGCGCCGGTGACCCGCTCGGGCGGAATCGGCCGGCGGTTGGCGGATGCGGCAGTCGCCGCAGGTGTCGGCTGGGCCGAAGACGCCGGCCTGCGGGCCGCGGGCCCTGGCCGGGCGGTAGGTGCGCTCACCGTCTTATTCCTTTACCTGCTTGTTGATCTCGAGTCCATGGATTTGTCCTGAACACAAAAAAGCCCCCGACAGCCAAGGCTGATCGAGGGTGGCGCGTCGCAGCTACGAGCTGAATGAATCAGGCTCAGCGCTGGACGCGCCGGCCGATTACGAGAAGCTCGTTTCGATTCACGGGCACGACGGTATGTGCGGGAGAGCCGAAGAGTCAAATTACTTGACACGTGTGTCCCATTATGTGAGACGGGGCGGTTGCGTTGGTCTGTACTCCATGATGCGAGGATGGGGGTGTGTCATCGTCGCATCGGTCCGTGCCACCTGCTCGATCGTCCCACACGCCCGCCGGCGGGCCGTCCACGGGGCGGGTGATCCGCATCCCCCGACTCGGTCATCTCGGCGTGTTCGTGCTGCTGTTCTGCGTCGCATTCGCCTTCTTCGGCTGGCCGCAGGTGCTGTGGATCCTGTTCGTGATCCCGATCGGGATCTCGGTGTGGATCGAGCGCAACCGCACCACGGTGTCGCCGTCCGGACTGGAGCTGCGCAGCACGTTCGGCGCCCGGCATCTGGACTGGACGCAGATCAAGGGCGTGCGCATCCTCAAGCGCGGCTGGGTGCGGGCCCACCTCGACGACGATTCCGAGGTGGAGCTGCCCGCCGTCGACTACGCCCGGCTGCGCGATCTGGTCGCCGCCTCCGGCGGATACATCCCGGACCCGTTCGCCGGGCCGGAGGAGGCGGCGGACGCGGCCGGAACGGACACCCTCCCGGCAGGTGAGGGGGACACCCCCGCCGACCAGGGCGCGCCGACCGACGCCACCTCGGAGACCGGGAACCACTGAATCCCGCACACGCGCGGTGAGATCGCACACCCTGCGACGGGTGCGAGCCCGGACGAGCGGTGCGATCGACACGGCGGCGACGGGACACGCGGCGGCGGCGGGAACAAACTGGCATCCTCGAAGTGCTGACAAGCGTTATCCGTACGATTGCCCGCCCGATGCCCCACCCGGCAGGAACGGCAGGCACGGCGACCGCTCGCGAATCCGAACCCGGCCGCCCACCGGCGCATCCCCCTGATCTTCACGGGAGTACCGTTGAGACGCCGCCGAGACACTCGGCTCAGTCGCCGGCAGCCCCAGCGACCGGTCCCGGATTGCACCGGGACGAGGACATCCGACCGAGGACCCATACCCATGCCACCGCTTCGTTCACGCACCACCACCGCCGGACGCAACGCCGCGGGCGCCCGCGCGCTCTGGCGGGCCACCGGCCTCACCGACTCCGACTTCGGGAAGCCGATCGTCGCCATCGCGAACTCCTACACCCAGTTCGTCCCCGGCCACGTGCACCTGAAGGACGTCGGCGAGATCGTGGCGGCCGCGGTGCGGGCGGCCGGCGGCGTACCGCGGGAGTTCCACACCATCGCCGTCGACGACGGCATCGCGATGGGTCACGGCGGCATGCTCTACTCGCTGCCCAGCCGTGAGATCATCGCCGACTCCGTGGAGTACATGGCCAACGCGCACACCGCCGACGCGCTGGTGTGTATCTCCAACTGCGACAAGATCACTCCGGGCATGCTGAACGCCGCGATGCGGCTCAACATCCCGGCCGTGTTCGTCTCCGGCGGCCCGATGGAGGCCGGTAAGGCGGTCGTGGTCGGCGGTGTGGCGCAGGCGCCCACCGACCTGATCACCGCGATCTCGGCCAGCGCCTCCAGCACCGTCACCGACGAGGGCCTCGACGAGGTCGAGCGCAGCGCCTGCCCGACCTGCGGTTCCTGTTCCGGCATGTTCACCGCCAACTCGATGAACTGCCTCACCGAGGCGCTGGGCCTGGCGCTGCCGGGCAACGGTTCCACCCTCGCCACCCATGCCGCCCGGCATGCGCTGTTCGAGCGGGCCGGCACCACCATCGTGGAGCTGGCCAACCGCTGGTACCGCGACGACGACGAGACGGCGCTGCCGCGCAACATCGCCAACGCCAAGGCTTTCCGCAACGCGATGGCGCTGGACGTCGCGATGGGCGGTTCCACCAATACGGTGCTGCACACCCTCGCCGCCGCGCAGGAGGGTGAGGTCGACTTCGATCTCGGCACCATCGACGAGATCTCACGCCGGGTGCCGTGCCTGTCGAAGGTCGCCCCCAACTCCGACTACCACATGGAGGATGTGCACCGCGCCGGTGGCATCCCCGCCATCCTGGGCGAGTTGCGCCGCGGCGGACTGCTGGAGACCGACGTCACCACCGTCCACACTCGCACCCTCGAGGAATGGCTGGACACCTGGGACATCCGGTCCGGCAGCGCCTCCGAGGAGGCGCTGGAACTGTTCCACGCGGCGCCGGGCGGGGTGCGCACCACGACGCCGTTCTCCACGGACAACCGCTGGTCGTCGCTGGACACCGACGCCGAGAAGGGCTGCATCCGCGATATCGCGCACGCCTACACCGTCGAGGGCGGGCTGTGCGTGCTGCGGGGCAACATCGCCGTCGACGGCGCGATCCTCAAGACCGCCGGTATCGACGAGGACCTTTTCACCTTCGAGGGACCGGCCGTGGTGCTGGAATCCCAGGAGGCGGCGGTCTCGGCGATCCTCGGCAAGAAGATCCAGCCCGGCGATGTGATCGTCATCCGCTACGAGGGCCCCTCCGGCGGTCCCGGCATGCAGGAGATGTTGCATCCCACCGCATTCCTGAAGGGTGCGGGCCTGGGCAAGGTGTGCGCGCTGATCACCGACGGCCGCTTCTCCGGCGGTACCTCGGGCCTGTCGATCGGCCACATCTCCCCCGAGGCGGCCAGTGGCGGCACCATCGGGCTCATCGAGGACGGCGACCGCGTCCGGATCGATGTGCACACCCGCGCGCTGGAGCTGCTCGTCCCGGATGCGGTACTGGCCGAGCGCCGCGCCAAGATGGAGGCATCCGAGCAGCCGTGGCAGCCCGCGCATCGCGAGCGGCCGATCACCATGGCGCTGCGCGCCTATGCCGCCCTGGCCACCTCGGCCGACAAGGGCGCCGTCCGCCGGGTGCCGTGACGCGGCTGCCGTAATTCCGGCGCACTACCGAAAGCCCGGTTCCCGCACAGGGTTCCGGGCTTTTCGGGCATTCGGTCAGGCTCGGTGGCGGTCAGGGCTCGGGTTGCGGGCGCACAGTGAGGATCTGCTCGGCGTGGCCGACCGGACCGTGGATGTCGTGCAGGACCGTACTGGTCAGTCCCTGTCCGGTACGGCCGAAGGTGACGCTGGTGTCGAGCCCGGTCCAGGAGCCTTCCGGCTGCCGGTACAGGTGGATGGTCAGATCCAGGTTGGGGAACATCCACTTCGTGGGTTCCTGTCGCACGGCGATGCCGTTGGCGGTGTCGACCAGGGCGACGTACGAGGCCAGCGGGCTCACCTGTTCACCGGCGACCAGGTCCAGCGGCGAGGACACCCAGGCGGTGGTGCGGCCCGGCTGTGGGACACCGACCGGCCGCGTGTCCAGGGAGGCGATGTAGCCGCCGGACCAGACGGAGGTCAGCGGCCACGGCGTCAGCGATTCGGGGTCCGGCAGCGGATCCGGCTCGCCACCCGCGACGCTGCCGGTGTCCTCGGCGGTCAGCAGCCAGGCGCGGGCGGTCACGGTGGCGCGACCGCCGATCGTGGCCGTCGCCTGCACGAGTTCGATGGTGCGACCCGGGCGCACGGTCTCCACCCGGATGTCGAACTCCTCGAACGCGATCCGGCCCAGGATGTCGAAGGTGATCCGGCCGATCAGCAGGTCCGGCCGACCCTGGCGGGCCCGTTCGATCTCGTGGACGATCAGGCCGCCGAGCGGGCTGAAATGCTGCTCGTCGGCGGCCCAGGCGCCGCCGACGTGCCGGGTGGGCGCGAAACGGCCCACGCCCACCCGTTCGAAGTAGCTCGACTCGGATCCGGTCGCAGCGATCACCGGGAACGCCCTTCCTCTCGTCGGGGCGGCCGCCGGTCAGTGGAACGGATTGCCGCCGTGCAAGTAGAACCAGGATCCCAGAGCCGCGGCGAGGCCCAGCAGCAGGCAGACGAACGACCCCCACGACGGGCGGGTGGCCCAGCCGCGGCCGCGGTCGAACGACAGCCGGCCGGGGCCGGTGAAGATCAGCACCGCCGCGGCGGCGGCCAGCAGCGATTCGATCTCCACCTGCTTGTACTCCAGGCCGTGGGCCATGCTCTGCTTCCACAACCAGGCGTCGGTGACGGTGGCGACCACCGCGCCCGCGGCCAGCGGCGTCGCCAGGCCGAGCACGATCAGGGCGCCGCCGCCGACCTCGGCGCCGCTGAGCAGAGATGCCGCGATGTCGACATGCTTCCAGCCGCCGTGTTCCATCGCCCGGCGGATCCCGTCCATTCCGGGACCGTCGAACCAGCCGGTCAGCTTCTGCAACCCGTGGTAGAGGAAGCTCAGCCCGACCAGCAGACGCAGCGCGAACAGGCCGAAATCCGTGGTGCCACGCCGATATTCGGGTCGGCTGCGGCGCATCCGGACGGTCTCGGCCGGCGGGGTGGGCGCGGGCGGGATGCTGGCGAACGAATAGCTGGTAGTCATGGCGGGGGATCCGATCTCACCTACGGTGGGGACCTCGGGGTCGAGGCCCAACTCGTCTTCGGTGCGGGCCAGGGGCGTGCCGTTCGCGGACAGCACCGGCAATTGTCCCGTGGGCGCATCGAAGGGACTGCGTGCCGCATGGCCGTTCGCTGTGGCCGTCCCGGACTGTGTGTGCGGGATTTTCTCGGTGGAGGCGTTGGACTTGTCGGTCACTCGGTCAGGGTATGTCGGCTCGCAGGACTCCGCTGCCCCCAGTGACGGCGTGTCCGCGCCACACACGCCATGATCCGACCCCTGCGAGCGCCGGGCTGCATCCTTCCGTAACGTCTGAGCTATGAGTTTGGTTGTCGCCGGCCGAATCGTCGCGATCCTGGCCGTCACCGCCGGTCTGGTGTCCGGCTGTGCCCGGTTCGACGAATCCGCCTCCAAACCGTTCACCCCCGCGCCGACCATCGAGCCCGAGGGCATGGGCCCGACCTCACCGCAGGCGCCGACCACCACCAAACGTCCGCCCGGACCGTGTGAGGATCCGGATCCGGCGGTCATCGCCAGCTGTGTGAACGATCCGACCGGGCTGATCCCGTTGCCGGACGGGCTCAGCGGGCTGGTCGCCGAGCGGTCCACCGGCAAGGTCTTCCTGATCGATACCCAGGATCCGGGGCCGTGGCCGGAATACCTCAAGCAGGTCGCGCAGGTGGATGTGGATGCCTCCGGCGACGGCGGGCTGAACGACATCGCGCTGTCGCCCAGCTACAACGAGGACCATCTGCTGTACGCCTACATCACCACGCCGAGCGACAACCGCGTGGTGCGCATCGGATCGGACGGGACGGCCAAGCCGATCCTCACCGGAATCCCGAAGGGCGCCAGCGGGAATCACGGGTCCCTCCTGTTCACCGATCCGGACAAACTGGTGGTGCTCACCGGCGATGCCGGTAATCCTGGCGCCGCGAACGACCCTGGCTCGCTGGCGGGCAAACTGTTGCAGGTCGATTCGCCGCGTTCGGGATCGTCGGCGGCGCCGCAGGTGCTGGTGTCGGGTATCGGCACCGCGGGCGGACTGTGCCAGGGCGATCAGGGCAATCTGTGGTTCACCGACCGGACGGCGGTCGAGGACCGGTTGCAGCGCCTCGCCTCGACCGGCACCGTCAGCACCGCGTGGACCTGGCCCGATCATCCCGGGGTGGCCGGTTGCGCGGCCGGGGTCGATTTCGTCGCCGTCGCCATGACCACTGCGCGCGGCATGGCGTTCGCGAAGACCGAGAAGGACACCTACGCCATCACCGCGGCGCCGGGGCTGCTGTACCAGGACAAGTGGGGCCGGCTCAACGCCGCCGCGCCGGGGCCGAACGGGACCATCTGGGTGGACACCGTCAACAAGGTGGGCGGGCAGCCGACCCCGACCGACGACCGGGTCGTGGTGATCGCGCCCTCGGGTGGGGGCGGCGGGCGGGAGTAGTCGAGCGGTTCGTGCCCGGCCGTGGTGGGCCGGGCACGAATTCCGACTGTCGGCTCGCCGGCTCGGCCGCCGCTCAGGCGACGCCGCAGGCGGCGAGGACCAGTTCGCGGACGCGGGCGGCGTCGGCCTGACCGCGGGTAGCCTTCATGACATCGCCGACGATCTTGCCCGCGGCCTGCACCTTGCCGGAGCGGATCTTGTCGGCGATATCCGGATTGGCGGTCAGCGCCTTGTCGATCTCGGACTGCAACGCCGAATCGTCGGAGACCATGCCCAGGCCCTTGGCCTCGACGATCTCGGCCGGATTGCCCTCACCGGCGAGCACCAGATCGACGACCTGCTTGGCGACCTTGTTGTTGATGGTCTTCGCCTCGACCAGGCCCGCCACCTCGGCGACCTGCTTCGCGGTGATCGGCAGATCCTCCAGGGCGACCTCGCGCTCCTTCGCCTTCTCGGTGAGGTAGGCGACCCACCAGGAGCGGGCGGCGTCGACCGAGGCGCCGGCGTCGACGGTGGCGATGATGAGGTCGAGCGCGCCGGCGTTGATCAGGTCGCGGAACACCTCGTCGGAGAGGTTCCATTCGGCCTGGATGCGGCCGCGGCGCAGCCACGGGTATTCGGGGATGGTGGCGCGCAATTCCTCGACCCAGGCGGCGTCGGGAGCGATGGGCTCCAGATCGGGCTCCGGGAAGTAGCGGTAGTCCTCGGCGGTCTCCTTGCGGCGGCCGGGCGAGGTGGAGTTGTCGGCCTCGTGGAAGTGCCGGGTCTCCTGGACGATGCTGCCGCCCGCGGCCAGCACGGCGGCCTGGCGGCGCATCTCGTAGCGCACCGCGACCTCGACGCTCTTGAGCGAGTTGACGTTCTTCGTCTCGGTGCGGGTGCCGAATTCGGTGGCGCCCTTCGGCATCAGCGAGACGTTGGCGTCGCAGCGCAGCGAACCCTGCTCCATCTTGACGTCGGAGACGCCGAGCGACTTCAGCAGATCGCGCAGGGCGGTGACGTAGGCGCGGGCCACCTCGGGGGCGCGCTCGCCGGCGCCGGTGATGGGCTTGGTGACGATCTCGATCAGCGGGACTCCGGCGCGGTTGTAGTCCAGCAGCGAGTGGCTGGCACCGTGGATGCGGCCGGTGGCGCCGCCCACGTGCACCGACTTGCCGGTGTCCTCCTCCATGTGGGCCCGCTCGATCTCGACGCGGAAGGTGCCGCCGTCGTCGAGGATGACCTCCAGGTAGCCGTTCTGCGCGATCGGCTCGTCGTACTGGCTGATCTGGTAGTTCTTCGGCTGGTCCGGATAGAAGTAGTTCTTCCGCGCGAACCGGCCCCACGGGGTGATGGAGCAGTTCAGGGCGAGGCCGATGCGGATGGCCGACTCGACCGCCTTCTGGTTCACCACCGGCAGCGAGCCCGGCAGGCCCAGGCACACCGGGCACACCTGGGTGTTCGGCTCGGCGCCGAATGCGGTGGGGCAGCCGCAGAACATCTTGGTCGCGGTGCCCAGCTCGACGTGGACCTCCATGCCCAGCACCGGCTCGTACCGGTCGATGACGTCGGCATAGTCCATCAAGTCCACCGTGGGTGCAGTCATGCCGACAAGTTTAGGGAAAACCTCCGACTGTGAGATCCCCGCACTCCCCGTCGCACCCGGTTCCGGTTGTCGCACCCCTGCCGCATGCGGCACGCCGTCGGAATCGAGTGGTCGGGCGTCACTCCCCGCGGACGTACCGCATGGAGGCGAGCACGGCATCGATGTCGACCCGCAGGCTCGGGTGCAGATCCGCGGCCTCCCGGTCCCGGATCTCCTGGAACTCCACGATCGCGTCGAGGTAGGAGTGCCGGCGGCCGGAACGGACGAGTTCGTGCCGGAGATAATCGGGCAGCGACAGCCCGGCGGCTCGGGCTCGCTTCGCCATCGTCACCACGACATCGTCGGGCAGATCGGGAATCTCGAAATCGGCCATGCCCCACGGTAACCGGGCTGCCGGAGGTACGCACTCGCTTCGCGGGCGGTGCGGGGCTCACTCGGATGCCGGTGGGCCGGCCGGTGCTTGTGCTCGCGGCTTCGTTCGCCGCGGTAGCCGTGGGGCCGGTTCGGCAGCCTCCAGGTGGGACTGCCTCGGCGGGCCGGATCGGCGACCGCCCTCGAGAGCGCCACAACAGCTTGCCACCAGGCAATTCGGACGAAATGGTTGGCACCGCCGGCTCTGGAGACAGGCCCTCACCCGGCCGGGCCGGGTGAGGGCTCCCCTCCTGGACACCGGTCAGTCCGCGGCGATCGCCTCCACGATGGGCAGGCGGGCGGCGCGCAGGGCCGGTGGGATCGAGCCGAGCAGGGCGAGGGTCAGGGCGGCCGCGGCGTAGACCAGCAGCATCGGGCCGGGGCGGTAGGGGACGTCGATGGTCATGGCGTGACCGAGGGCGAGGGTGGCGAGATATTGCACCGCCGCGCCGACCGTGAGACCCAGTGCGGCGCCGGCACATCCGATGCCGGCCGCCTCGGAGAGCACCGTGCGCAGCAGGAAACGGCGGCTGATGCCCATCGCGCGCAGCACGCCGAGTTCGCGGCGGCGTTCCAGAACGGACAGCATCAGGGTGTTGAGCAGGGCGATGGTGGAGACCAGCACCACGATCCAGAGGATGGAACCGGACAGGGCCGTGCCCTGGCTGACGCCCTCGGAGACCCCCGCCACCGCGTCGCGGCCGCTCGCGACGAAGGCCCCTACGGGCAGGACGGCACGAATCGCGGCGAAGGTCGCGGCACGGTCGGCGCCGGGTGCGAAATTGATGCCGAGGATGGTCTCGCCGGGGCGGGCATACCACTGCCGCAGGATGTCCAGATCCAGGAGCACGGTGCCGGCGATCGCCGAGAAGTACGGGATCACCTGTAACACCTGGACGGGGTGGACGCCGGTCGGGGTGGGCAGGTCCAGCGTCGATCCCTCCCGGACATGCAGTTCGCGCGCGACGTCGCGGGAGACCACCACTCCGGATCCGGTCGACATCCGTTCCGCCACACCGGGTTTCAGCCCGTCGACGAGGGCGGACGGGACGTTGCGCTGGTATGCCTGCAACATGACCCGGCCCCGGCCCAGGGTCGCGAAGGCCATCTGTGCCGAGCCTACGTCGACGACACCCGGGATCGCCGCGATCCTGGCCTTCAGATCGGCCGGAAGGATCGGGCCGGTGGGATAGGAGGCCATGGGTGTGGGGCTGACGAACGCGTCGCGCCGGGCCAGATCGGCATAACCCGCGGTGGCCGCGTCGACGAGATTGGCGGAGGCACCACCCATGGCCACGGTCGCCGTCACCCCGATCATCACCGTCATCACGGTGGCCCACACCCGTCGCGGCGACCGTTCGAGGGTGGTGGCGCCGAGCGCTCCCGGCGCACCGAGCAACCGGGCGACAGCGGCGGCCAGTCGCACGATCGGTCCGGTCGCGGCGAAACACAACACCACCGCGGCCGTGATCGACAGCGAGATCGCGGCCAGCGAATAGCGGCCGAGGTCGGTGCGGGCGATGGCGATCGACGCGCCGACCAGCAACGCACCCAGCACGACGGCGGCCGCGCGCAACAGCGGGCTCACCACATCGGCCTTCGAGACGCCCACCGGGGCCAGCGCCTCGATCGGCTGCACCTTGTAGATCTGGCGGGCGGCGATCGCCGAGGCCGTCACGCTGGCCAGGACGCAGGCCGCGATCGCCGCGGGTACGGCATAGCCCGGCACCAGATAGTCGATGTGCGCCTGCACCGACGCGATCATCGCCGCCGGAATCCGGGCGATCGCGGCCCGCCCGGCGAACATTCCGGCCACCGCGCCGATCGCGCCACCGAGCAGGCCGAGCAACGCCGCCTCGGCGATCAGATCGCGGACCATCGGGGTCCGGCGGCCACCCATCGCACGCAGCAGCGACAACATCGGACGTCGTTGCGCCACAGCCATACTCATCGCGTTGTAGATGAGGAATCCGGAGACGATCAGCGCCGCCGCGGAGGCCATCGTGGTGGAATAGCGGATCAGCTGGATGGCCCCGCCGGCCTGTGCGGTGCGCAACCCCGGATCGGCCACCACCGCACGGCCGTTCACCACGGCGGTCAACGTGGTGCGCAACCGTCCCACGTCGACGCCGGCGGCGGGCACGATCTCGATGGAGTCGACAGTGCCGGTGCGGCCGGCGAGTTGCTGTGCGACGGGGAGCGTGGCGACGACGATGTGCCCGCCGTTCAGCCGGCGGGAGGTAGCGTCGTCGAGGCGGCCCGCGACCGTCACCGTGGTGGACCCGAGGCGGAAACGATCGCCCGCCGGGTGACCGAGAGCGGTGCCCACCAGCACCCCGTTCGGGGTGCCGAGCAATTGCCCCGCGCCGCTTCGCAGCGGCGCGTCGAGCGAACTGCCCAGCGCCCCGACGCTGGCGTCGGCGCCGACCAGCAGGATCGGGTCCCCGCCGGGATCGAGCTGGGTCCGCAGCATCGGCACCGCCGCCTGCACGCCGGGCACCGCGCGCACCTGCGCCAGCACGCCCTGGTCGAACCCGTCGTCGGTGATCCCGGTGATCTCCAGTTGCGCTCTGCCGCCGAGACTCTTGGTGAGCTGGTCGACCGAACCGGTCACCGACCCCGCGATACTGAACACCGACACCAGTAATCCGGCGGACACCGCCATCACGGCCATGGCAATGACAGTCCGGCCACGATGGACGACCAACTCGCCGATGTTGAACAACCGCAACCGATCCCACGCCGCGCGGATCACGATCGCAGCTCCACGCTCTGCGGCTGACCGCCGTCGGCAGCCGGATCTGTGCCGGGCAAGCCCGTGTCGGACGTACCTGCGCACGCCGGTTTCTTGCTGGGCGAGGCGTTGCCGGGCGGGGAGTCGCCAGCCGGACCTCTGCCGGACGAGTCGTTGCCGATCGGACTCTTGCCGGGCAAGCCCTCGCCGGGCAAACCCTCGCCGGTCGGACTCTTACCGGGCAAACCCTCGCCGGTCGAACCCTTGCCGGGCAAACCCTCGCCAGCCGAACCCTTACCATGCGAGTCGTTGCCGACCGGACCCCCGCCGGGCGAGTCTTTGCGGGGCGAATCCCCGCCGGGCGAATTACCACCGCTCGGCCCCGCACCGAACGAGGCCCTACCAATCGAATCCCCGAACGGCGAGGCCTCGCCAGTCGGGGCCTCGCCAGTGGGATCCTCGTTCGTCGAATCCTCGCCGGTTGCAACCTGGCCGGCCGTCACGGGCCGGCGGTGCGCACCGGCGGCGCTGTCGCGAAACAGCTGCTCATGCATGCCTACGCGGCCGTCGTGCAGGGTGATCACGCGGTCGCAGTATTCGACGGCGGTCATGTCGTGGGTGACCATGACGACCGAATTGCCGCGGGCGGCGATGTCGCGCAACAGTTCCAGGATGGCGGCGCCGGTGGCCGAATCCAGGTTGCCGGTGGGTTCGTCGGCGAGGATCAGGGGTGGATCCATGATCAGCGCGCGGGCCACCGCCACCCGCTGCATCTGGCCGCCGGACAACTCGGACGGCCGGTGTTGTGCGCGATCCGCCAAGCCGACCAGGTCGAGTAGTTCCAGGGCGCGGGGTCTGGCCTTGCGCAGGCCGGTGCCGTCCAGCAGTCTCGGGACGGCCACGTTCTCCCACGCCGACAGGGTCGGTAGCAGGTTGAAGAACTGGAAGACGAAACCCACACGGTGGCGGCGGAATTCGGACTGCCGATCGTCGTCCAGGTCGGCGATCTCCTCGCCGCGGAACCGGATGGAACCGGAATCCGGGCAGTCCAGGGCGCCCAGGAGATGCAGTAGCGTGCTCTTGCCGGAGCCGGACGGGCCCACGATCGCGGTGAACTCGCCCGACTCGATGCGCAGGCTCACCCGATCGAGTGCGCGCACCACCTGACCGCCCACGCGATATTCCTTGACGACATCCGTCAGTTCCAACATGGCTGTCCCCCTGCCTCTTTCAGCGCACCAGTACGCGGCCGGATCGGTGGTTGCGCGCATGATGCGCATCGAGTATCGCCCGGAGTGCGGGCTGTTCGGTGGCCAACTGCCTGTAAACCTCGGCGGACGATCGCCCCTCCATCAAGGCCAGATCGGACTTCGCTCGCACATGGTTGTCCCACCGATATTGCAGTGCGGCCAGGATTCCGGCCGGGCCGCCGAACAGCCGCTCCGACTCCGGAAGGTCCTGCAACAGCCGTGGATCGGCCGGGTCGACCGCACCGCGTGCGAGCACCGTGTCGATGATCTCGGTGCGCGCGTGCAGATCTGACCAGGTCATGACTCCACCCCTCTCCCTTGCGTTTCCCTTGCGTTGTGACGCCGCCACCGGTCCTCCGCCGCACCGGGTGCTCGGCACTCACGCTACGGATCTCGATCTCGCGAAACCTCGTGCCGTGGACGAGACTTTCTCTCCTACCGGGGTAGGAGGTGCGACCCGATTCCGGGACGATGAACCCGGCGGATCCGATCGCTAGCCTGGAGACATGGAGGTGCTCCGCGTCATCGTCTTCGCCGCGTCCGCGGCACTGCTGGTTCGTGCGGCGTGGCAGGTCGTGGTCGGATGGCAGCACGGCCGGCAACGCCTGCTCGATTTCATGCGCGACCCGAGCGGCGCCTTCCATCGGCATGTGGAGGAAATGCCGCTGGACTATCCGCCGTCGGTCATCCTGGTCGCGGATCTGACGCTGGCCATCGCGGCGGTCGCCGCGGTCGTGCAGCGGCACGCCTATTTCCCCAGCGCCGTACCGATTCTCGCGGTTCTGCTGGTGACATTCACCTATCCGATCCTCACCGTCTTCGGGGTGCAACCGCGGCCGATCCCCTTGTCGCTCATCGGCTTGGTGTCGGAGGGGCTGTTCCTGCTGCAACCGGTGGCGCTCGATGCCTCACCGTTCGTGCTGGTGGTGGTCGCCGGAGAGGTCGCCGCCATCGGGCCGAAGCACATCAGCCTGCCCTTCGCCGGCGCCGCGCTGGCCGAGCTGCTGGTGTTCCACGCGGTCGGCCCCGGCCTCGATGCGCTGCCCAGTTATCTGATCGCGGTCGTGCTGGGTGAACTGGTCGGCGTCATGATGCAGTACCAGCGGCTGTACCTATATCAGGAGCGCGAGAACCAGACCATCCGCACCGCCC
The DNA here is from genome assembly GCF_020176955.2 of Nocardia sp. alder85J. GTDB lineage: Bacteria > Actinomycetota > Actinomycetes > Mycobacteriales > Mycobacteriaceae > Nocardia. Next base: position 98,428 of record NZ_JAIUCZ020000004.1, on the reverse strand, counting down.
AGGCCGCCGACGAGGAGCGACATCGCATCGCCCGCGAGGTGCACGATGTGATCGCGCATTCGCTGAGCATCACCCTGCTGCATCTCACCGCCGCCCGGCACTCGCTGCAAACCGATCGCGATGTCGACGAGGCGGTCGACGCCCTGGTCGACGCGGAACGGCTGGGCCGGCAGGCGATGGCCGACATCCGCCGTACGGTGGGCCTGCTCGGCGAGCTCCGGTCACCGGCCACCCCCGAGCCCACGCTCGACGATATCCCCGAGCTCGTCGACGGCTTCGTGCGCGCGGGGCTGAAGGTGGACTATCAGCACGCCGGCGACGGCCGGAGCGTCTCGGCGACAACGGGTCTGGCGCTGTACCGCATCAGCCAGGAATCGCTCGCGAATGTCGCCAAACACGCCGCAGGCGCCACGGTGACCTTGCGCATCGCCGTGACGGCCGCGGAAGCGACTGTGGCCGTGGTCAATACACTGCCGGGCTGGGTGGTGGTCCGGCCCGGTGGCGGAATGGGGATCGCCGGCATGCGACAGCGGGCCGATCTGCTCGGGGGCACGTTGTCCGCGGGGCCGGCGCACGGTGGCTGGCAGGTCACCGCGCGCATCCCGCTCAGCGGCAAGTCCGGGCCGGCGTGCCTGGTCACCACCCAGGACGATCCGTTGCGGCTGGTCCGGGATGCGTTCAGCTCCGTCACCCGCAAATTCCAGGAGAGCATGTGATCGCCGACGGCCCCGGCGAGGCCGAGACGATCGCCGTCCTCGTCGTCGACGATCAGGAACTGGTCCGTGGTGGTCTCCGGCGCATCCTGCGCCGCCGCGACGGCTTCGTCGTCACCGAGTGCTCCGACGGTGACGAGGTGCCCGCCGCACTGGCCGCGCAACGGCCGGATGTGGTGCTGATGGACCTGCGGATGAAGCGGGTGGGCGGCATCGACGCGACGCAGCGGGTGCGCACAGGTGAGCAGGCGCCCCCGGTGCTCGTACTCACCACCTTCGACGACGACCATTTGCTGTCCGGTGCGCTGCGAGCGGGGGCCGCCGGTTTCATCCTCAAGGATTCCCCGGCCGAGGACCTGATCCGGGCGGTCCGTACGGTCGCCGGTGGCGACTCCTGGCTGGATCCGTCGGTGACGGGTCGGGTGCTATCGGCATACCGTTCCACGCGGCCCACCTCGGCCTCGCGTGAGGAGCATCTCAACGAACTGACCGCTCGCGAACTCGACGTTCTGAAACTCATCGGTCGCGGACGTGTCAATACAGAGATAGCCTCCGAACTCGGTATCTCCGAAGTGACAGTAAAGAGCCACGTAGGACACATCTTCGGGAAGCTGGGGTTACGGGACCGGGCGGCGGCAATCGTGTTCGCATTTGACCACGGTGTCGTGGCACCTGGAGAATCTGCTGATTGAGGGGCAGGCACCCCGGTGGGCCACCGGGCACGGGTGACGCACCCTGCCCACGACGATGGAGGTTTCACCGGTGAACGCACCGCGATCACGGGCCGGCACGCAGTTCGGTCCGTACGAGCTGCGCTCACTGCTCGGCAGGGGCACAGTGGGCGAGGTCTACGAGGCCTACGACACCGAACAGAATCGTGTCGTCGCCCTGAAGTTGCTGTCCACGGAACTCACCCACGACTCGACTTATCGGCAACGATTTCTTCAGGAATCGCGCAAAGCCGCACAATTGGGACATTCGCACATCATTCCGATCTACGGCGTCGGTGAGATGAATCACGTCCTGTATGTGGACATGATGTTCGTGCGCGAGGGCAATCTGCGCTCACTGCTCCAGCGGGAAGCGCCGTTGGATCCGGTGCGGGCGGTCAATCTCATCTATCAGGTCGCGACCGCCCTGGACGCCGCACACGCGGCCGGGTTGGTGCATCGCGACGTCAAGCCGTCCAACATCCTGGTGACCGCCGCCGACGAGGTGTACCTCACCGATTTCGGCGTCGCGGGCACCGACGGTGAGACCGGTGCCGCCCGGGCCGGCGCCACCGCGCTGAACTCCTACCTCTACACGGCGCCGGAGGGGTTCGACGCCGGACCGGTGACCGGCCATGCCGACACCTATGCGCTCGCCGGTGTGCTGCACGAATGTCTCACCGGCACAACCCCGTTCCCGGCGCGCAGCCGCAGCGAACTCATCCGCGCGCACCTCTCGGAGCCGCCGCCGCGAGCAAGCCTGCAACGCAGGGAGATTCCGGCGGCACTCGACGCGGTGATCGCGCACGCCATGGAGAAGAATCCCGCCGATCGCTATGCCACCAGCGGGGAATTCGCCGGCGCCGCCCGCGCGGCCGCCGGTCTGCCCGGCCAGCCCGTGGAGCCGGATGAGGTCGATGTACCGGTCGCCGCGGAACAACCGGAACCGGAGCCGGCCGTCCCGGCGACGCCACCGGCGCGTCTCGTCCCGCTGATCCCGCCCACGGCCGCTACCGGCGAAACCATCCCGCCGCAAGCCGGATTCAATCCGTCGACGACCTATCTGCCCTCCAGTTGGGGCCGGGCAGCGGTGGAACAGAGCAACTTTCAGCCCTTCGGCCCCACCGGACCGACCATCCCGGCGCAATTCCGAGCGCGCGGCCAGAAGAGTAAGCGCACAAGCCAGTCCGAGAGTGGTCCCGCCACCGGGCAATATCCGGCCACACCGGGGACCGGGCAATATCCGGCCACCCCGGGTGGCGGTCGGCCACCGGGCGCGGGACAGTCGGGCACACCAGGTGACGGTCGATATGCGGGTGCACCCGGATCCGGTCAACAGTCGGCGGCCGGCACCGGGCAGTTCCCTGCCGCTCCCGGTGCAGGACAGCGGCCGGCCGGACCGAGCAGCGGGCAGTTCCCCGCGATCCCCGGCACGAACCTCCAGTCGGGAGCACCAGGTTTCCCGGGTACCGGTCGTTACCCGGCTTCGCCCGGAGCAGGTCAGTCTGCCGAACCCGGTACAGGCCAATTTCCCGGCGCTCCTGGCACAGGCCAGTCGACTCGACCCGGCGCTGGTCAGCTTCCGGGCACTCCCGGCACGGGCCAGCCGCCCGGACCCGGCACAAGCCAGTTCCCCGGCACTCCCGGCACAGGCCGGACCGGACCCGGCACAGGTCAACTCCCCGGCATACCTGGGACGAGCCAATCGGCCCGACCCGGCACAGATCAAGTCCCGGGCATGCCCGGGACAGGTCAATCAACCGGACGCGGCACAGGTCAGCTCCCGGGCACGCCTGGGACAGGCCGGACCGGACCCGGCACGGGTCAATTCCCAGCCACACCTGGGACAGGCCAGACCGGACCCGGCACAGGTCAATTCCCCGGCATACCCGGCACGGGCCAGCCGGCCGGGCCCGGCACAGGCCAGTTCCCGGCCGCGCCGGGTACGGGTGCATTCCCGGCCGCCCACGGTCCTGGCCAGCGCTCGGCCGCGTCCGGCACGGGGCAAAATCCGGGGGATCCCGGTACCGGGCGATCGGGCGGACCGCGCACCGGGCAGTTCCCGGCCGGGGCCGACCAGCAGTCGGGCATCCCAGGACAGCCGGGCAGGCAACAACCGGACGTTCCAGGACAGCCTGCGGCAGGACAACTTCCGGGGCGACCCGCGGCCTGGCAGCCTGGCGTTCCGGGGCAGTCCGCCGCCGGGCAACCGGGCGTTCCGGGACAAGCCGGAGTCAGGCAGCCCGGTGTTCCGGGACAGTCCGTGGCCGGGCAATTGCCGGGTGTTCCGGGGCGGTCGACACCTGGGCAGGGGCAGCCGGGGACCGGACAGTGGCCCGGTGTTCCCGGGCAGCCAGCGGGTGGACCGCGCGGCGGGCAGTCCCCGGGTGTCGGACAGCTGCCGGGTGTCGGGGGGCAGGCGGGGGCCGATTCGCGGGGTACGCAGGTGCCTGGTCGCGTGCCGGGGCAGCCGAGCGCGGCGCCGGGGCAGCCGGGCGCGGACGACTCCGCGAATCCTGTTGCGGGGCAGGATGATTTGCGGCCGGGGATCGATCCGCAGTCTCGCACTTACACCACTACCGGTACTCTACGCATCATCCCGCCGCCCGATCCGGATGCCGAGTCGAACGCCGGCAACGATCTGCCGGTGATCCTGCCGACCGATGCGACATCGGTGCGGCCCGGTGAATCCGAGTTCACGCCGCTGCCGCCGTTGCCTCAGCGGCGCGCGGGCGCTCAACTGGGGATCGACAACCCGAGTTCCGACGGATTCGATCGGACCGCCGGCCGCGCCGGTGACCAGCCTCCCACGGGCATCGGCGGACAGCCCGGCTGGAGTGGCACTTCGGCCGAAAGTCGTTCCCAGACAGCGGGAATCGGTAATTCAAGCTCCGGTGTGAGCGGTTATCCGGGTGCGTCGGGTCCTGCCGACCGGCCGTTCGACCTCGGTCGTTCCCCGGCCGGCGGTCACTCGACAGCCGATCAGCCCGGGACTCCCGGCTCTCGTTCGCTCGGCGCATTCGAAGCGATCGGTTCCGCCGGCCGTTACCGGCCTGCCCCCGGAAGTGGCCCGGAGGACAGCGATCCGGGCTCGGCGGCCGGCTACCGGCCCCTCGCGGGTGGCGCGGGATCGAGCGGATATCCCAGCGGCAGTGGATCATCCGGCTTCCCGGGCGGCGGCGAGTCGCCGAACTTCCCCGGTGGCAGCCGATCCGCTCGTCCCGGCGGCATCCCGGATCAGCATCTCCACAGCGGCTCGGGCTACCCCGGGGGTCGCGACTCGGCCGGCGATCCCGGTAGCGGCGATGCGGCGGGCTACCCCGGCAGTAGTGCGACGGCCGGCTACCCCGGCAGTCGCGGGACATCTGATTATCCCGGCAGCGCGGGAACACCGGACTATCCGAGCGGCGGCGGCACGCCGGGCTACCCCGCCAGTGCCGGAACACCTGGTCGCGCTGGCAACGCGGGATCACCCGGCTACCCGAGCAGCGGCGAGACACCCGCTTACCCCGGCAGCGTGGGAACCCCCGGCTATCCGAGCAGCAGTGGGACGCCGGGCTACCCCGGCAGTGCCGGAACACCCGATCACCTCGGCAGCCTCGGAACACCCGGCTACGTCACCGGCGGCGCCGCGAGCTACCCCGGTGGTCGCGACTCCGACGGGTATACCGGCGGGAATCAGCCGGGTTACCCCGGCGGTGGTGACGCGGCCGGATATCCCGGCGGCGGGGCGGACGATCGTTCCGGGTACCCGTCGCGGCATCCGGGCGATGACGAGCCGGATGCCTACGATCCCGCGACAACCTATGTCCCGCAATCGAATCGGCCCGACGACGACCCGGATCACGCGGCCACGGAGTACATTCCGCATCCCGGACTCGAGCGCTACGCTCTGGACGATTCCGATGGGGAGCAGCACGGCTACGGGTTGATCTCCGGCTATGACCACGATCTCGGCTATCCCGCGGCCGATTCCGGCTACGATCCAGCCACCGAATATGTGCCGAGATCAGGGGAATACGGCTCGTATGACGAGGGATACGACGATTACTACGGTTACGGCGACGAGTACGACGACGACCCGCCGCGGCGGAAGCGCTCGGCGGTGACGGCGGTGGTGCTCTTCCTGCTCGGGCTGGCGCTGGCGGCGGTGGTCGGTGTGGTCGCGTGGCATCTGATGAGCGTGTCCGGATCGGCGCGGACCCCTGCCGCCGATACCGCCGCGCCCACCACGACGGCCGATACCGATACCGGCAGTCCGTCCACGCCGGGCGGTACGTCGGCCAAGCCGTCGACGTCCGCCTCCGGTGTGCCGTCGTCGTTGCCGTCGAGCGCCACGGCCTGCTCGAGTTCGTCCAGTTCGGGAACGCAAGGGAAGTACACGAAAACGGCAACAGGCTCCACGGCGACCACCTGCGCCTTCGCGGAAGCAGTGCGCAAGGCGTACGCCCAGGCGGCGTCCGGTTCCAGTGCACCCTCCTCGGTGGTGGCGACCAGTCCGGTGACCGGACGGTCCTACACGATGAGCTGCACCTCGTCCGGCCAGTACGTGACCTGTACCGGTGGTGAGAACGCGGTGGTGTATGTCTACTGATCAGAATCCGGTGCGACGTGCCGCGCTGCGTATCGTCCTGCTGCTCGGCGCGACCGTGACCACTCTGGTCGCCTGCACCGCGCAGGCGGGGGTGCCGACGCCGGCCGATCTCGGATCGCCCGGGATACCCGCGCCGGCGGTCCCGGCGCCTGCCGACAGTGTCTCGAAGACCCTCGCCGCCGATTTCGCCGCGATGCAGGACGACCTACACGGGACCGTCGGGATCGCGTTGATGCCGGTCGACGGCCGTCAGGTCACCACGCTGGGCAGTTGGACCACCGGGGTGGCCTGGTCGACGATCAAGGTGCCGCTGGCGCTGGCGGCGCTGCGACAGGACTCCACCGGTCTCGCCGACAGCGCGGCCGCGGCCATCACCGCCTCCGACAACGAGGCCGCGCAGGCGATGTGGGACGCCCTCGGCGGCGGTGAGCAGGCCGCCAATGCGGTGGAGGCGGTGCTGCGCGAAACCGGGGACACCAGCACCGACGTCGCCGACCGGCACAATCCGGCCGCGAAGGAGACGGTGAACGACCAGATGTCCTTCGGCGCCACTGTCTGGACCCTGGTCGACCAGGTGCGTTTCGCCAGCCGGCTGCCGTGCCTGGATCACGCCACCCCGGTGATGGATCTGATGAGTCAGATCACCTCCAGCCAGAGCTGGGGTCTGGGCTCGTTCACCGGCGCCGAATTCAAGGGCGGCTGGGGGCCCGACGACGACACCGGCAACTATCTGGTGCGGCAGTTCGGCCTGTTGCCCACCTGGGCCGGACAGGTCGCGGTCGCGATTGCGGCACAACCGGATTCGGGCACCTTCGACGATGCGACCGCAATGCTCGACAAGGTGTCCGCGCTGCTCGCCCGGCATGCGCGTGAGCTGGGGGGTGGTCGGTGCACGCGGTGACGCGTTCGCCCGTTGCTGACAGTTCCCATTTGACCAGGGCCCGCCGACAGCACAGAATGCCTCGACTACAGGTGGAGCGGCGGCATGCCACCTCGAGATGGTGGAGGTGTGAACGGTGCGTGCATCACGTGTGCAACGCGGCGGCGAGGAGAATCCGGCGCCGCCCGGTACGGTGACCGTCGGGCAGCAGCGCGTGCGGCTGGCCGGTGTGGTGCTGTGCATGCTGCTGGCCGCCGCATGCTCCCGGAATTCCGACAGCCTCGCGGTGAGCCCGTCGGCGGATGCCGCGACCAGCACCACCATGACCACCGGCTCGGTGGTGGCGGCGCTGCCGGGCACGCTGGCCGCCGACTTCGTCACCCTGCAATCGACCCTCAACGGTCACGCCGGGCTGGCGATCATGCCGGTCGGCGCGGACCGGATGGTGACCCTCGGCGACTGGACGACCGGTCCGGCGTGGGCGACGATCAAGGTGCCGCTGGCGCTGGCGGTACAGGCCGCCAACAGCGGCAGCATCACGCCCTCGATGTCGACGGCCATGACCGAATCGGACAATTCGTCCGCGGATGTGCTGTGGCAGGCGCTGGGCTCCGCCGATACGGCTGCGAAGGCGGTCACCGCGGTGCTGCGGCAGGCCGACGACCAGAAGACGACAGTGTCCTCCTCGCGCACCCGCTCGGACTATCCGCCGTATGTGCAGACCGGGTGGGCGCTCAACGATCAACTGCGCTTCGTGTCCCACCTGCCCTGCCTGCCCAACGCCGACGCGATGCTCGCGCTGCTGAACAAAGTGGCCTGGAATCAGCAGTGGGGACTGGCGAAACTCGAGAACACCCAGTTCAAGAGCGGCTGGGGCGCGGACACCAACGGCAACTATCTGGTCCGGCAGTTCGGCATCATCACCACCGCCTCCGGGCAGATCGCGGTCGCGATTGCGGCACAGGCGAATTCGGGCACCCTCGACGCCGGCACGCAGATCGTGACCAAACTGTCGGATCTGGTGTCCAAACATCTCGACGAGCAGGTCGGCGGCACCTGCCCGAAAGTGCACTGACCGAGGTCACACGACGTTCACGGGGGCGAAGCTGCGGTCTTCACAGCGGCCCGGCAAGATAGTCCGCATGCGCATCGGAGTCTTGACCGGAGGTGGGGACTGCCCCGGACTGAATGCCGTCATCCGCGCGATCGTTCGTACCTCGAACGGTCGATACGGTGACTCGGTCGTCGGCTTTCAGGACGGCTGGCGCGGCCTACTCGAGGACCGCAAGATCCACATCCACAACGACGACCGCACCGACAGACTTCTGACCAAGGGCGGCACCATGCTCGGTACCGCCCGTACCAATCCGGATCTGCTGCGCGCGGGCCTGGGCCGGATCAAGCGGACCCTCGACGACAACGGCGTCGAGGCGCTCATCCCGATCGGTGGCGAGGGCACGCTGACCGCCGCCAGCTGGCTGGCCGACGAGGGCGTGCCGGTGGTCGGCGTCCCGAAGACCATCGACAACGACATCGACTGCACCGACACCACTTTCGGGCACGACACCGCCGTCGCCATCGCCACCGACGCGATCGACCGGCTACACACCACGGCGGAATCGCATCAGCGCGTGATGCTGGTCGAGGTGATGGGCCGGCACGCCGGCTGGATCGCGATGAATTCCGGTATCGCCGCCGGCGCGCACCTCACGCTGCTACCCGAGGTGCCGTTCGACGTGGACGATGTGTGCGCGATGGTCAAGCGCCGGTTCCAGCGCGGTGATTCGCATTTCATCTGCGTCGTCGCCGAGGGCGCGAAGCCCGCGGAGGGCTCGTTCCACCTGCGTGAGGGCGGTATCGACGAATTCGGGCACGAGCGGTTCACCGGTGTCGCACATCAGCTGGGTGTGGAGATCGAGCGCCGGATCGGCAAGGAGGTCCGCACCACCGTGCTCGGGCACGTGCAGCGCGGCGGCACGCCGACCTCGTTCGACCGGGTGCTGGCGACCCGGTTCGGTGTGCACGCCGCCGAGGCGGTGCACCACGGGCAGTTCGGGCAGATGGTGGCGCTGCGCGGCACCTCGATCGATCTGGTGCCGCTGTCGGAGGCCACCAAGCAGCTGAAGCTGGTACCGGAGGATCGCTACGAGGAGGCCGCGGCCTTCTTCGGCTGAGCCTGCTCGGGCTCGGTCACGGCGCGGGCGCGGCGGATGCGGTAGCGGATGAGCAGCCACAGCAGCAGCGCCTCCGCGAGGGCGGTGAAGACGGTGAGGAACTGGCTGAAGTAACTGGCCAGCACGTTCACCACGGTCAGCGACACCACGTCCGACCAGATGCCCAGGCGGACACCGAGTTCCTCGCGCCCGCGCAGCCACACCACCGCACCGGCGCCGAATCCGGCCACCACCACGATCTGGCCGACGGCGGCGATTCCCAAGCCCACCAACGCCTTCCAGCCGTGGCCGGAGGTAATGTCGAGCAGGTGGTCCAGTTCGCGCCAGTGCGAATGCCAGCCCGCGATCACCACCGCGGCCAGCACCAGCCGCAACAGCGACCAGGCGGCGTGCGTGATCATCACGGTGATCAGCCCGGCCCGCAGCACCGGCAGCGGCAGCAATCGCTGCTCCAGCCGGCGTCCGAACGCCGCGACGCGGTGGGTCACCGGTGTCTCGGTGTCGCAGGGCACCTCGTCCAGGTAGGTGGTGAGGGCCTTGGCGAGTTCCCGTTGCTGCGGGCCGCATCGGGCAGGATCGATGTCGGCCAGTTCACCGCGCAGCAGATCGCGCCGGGCGGTGGTGATCTCGTCGCCGATCGACTGGCCGATCTCGGCGATGACGGCGGCCAGCACCAGTTCCGGTGACTGCCCGCGCCGCCGGGCGGTGTACCGGGCGACGGCGACGACCAGCAGGAAGGCAAGATAGATGATCGGGGCGGCGAGCGGGAAGAAGTAGTTGTTGTTGGCGGTGATGAACTTGCCCACCTCGTCGATGAACAGGCCCAGGCCGACGCCGGCCAGCATCGCCGCCCAGATCATCGAGGTCCGGCCCGACGACAGCAGCAACAGCAGGCAGGCGATCACCAGCAGCAGGCCACCGAACAGCGCGTGCGCGATGTGATAGGTGCCGCCGCCGATCTTGGGGTACCCGGAGGCCATCAGGTACAACCGGGTGATCACCACGGTGAGGCCGAACGCCACCGCCATCAAGGTGACCAGCCGCCCGGCCTCGGGCCGCCACTGCACCTTCGTCGTCTGTGAACCGAACATGGTTGACGACGATGGCACACCGGGCCGGGGTGCGCGGGACATTCGCGGCGCAGCGGTCGGCTACGGTGCGGTGCACCCGGCTCAGTGGGTCGGTCGGGCCATCTGACCGAGCGACGTCGAGCACGCGGCCGAGTGGGCCGAGCGGCCGGTCGGAGTCGGCCGTGCACCAGGCCCGAGCGAGGTCGAGCATCCAGCCGGGTCGACCGAGCAGCCGGTCGGAGTCGGCCGTGCACCAGGCCCGAGCGACGTCGAGCATCCAGCCGGGTCGACCGAGCAGCCGGTCGGAGTCGGCCGTGCACCAGGCCCGAGCGACGTCGAGCATCCAGCCGAGTGGGCTGAGCAGCCGGTCCGGTCAAACACCCGGTCAGAGCGGGTCGAGCACAGCCCAGCGAGCCGCACGTCCGAACACAACGAGCCGGGCAGCCGGACGGGCGGGGCAGCCCGGCCGAACGGATCATGACCCTCGCCGAGCGCATCGACACCCCAGCCGAATCAGCCCGCACCCGGAGTGGGCGGGCACGCACCCCAGCTCAGTGAACCAGGCGGCCGAGCCGAGCGCGTCGGACGCCCGAAGTTCGGTCCCGTGGCCGGGCATCCGGGCAGAGCCGGACCTGGACAGCTGCCGGGTAGGCAGAAACCGGGTCGACGAGCCGGGCGCTCACGCCGAGCGTTGAGAACCCCAGCCGAGGGGCCCGGACAGCTCGCATACCGGACAGCTCCGGCGGCGGCATGCCGATCCGAGACCGCAGCGCTATGAATCAGGCTGTGGCGGAACGGAGTTCGGTTGCGTGGTCGGCGGCCCACTGGGCGAAGGTGCGGGCGGGCTTGCCGGTCACCGATTCGGCGGTCGGGCCGACCGGGGCCGGGGCGTCACCGGCGGCGGCCCACATGGCGAGGACCGGCTCGTAGAGGAAGGCCTTCGCCTGGTCGTAGCTGATCCGCTCGACGCGCAGCGGCCGGTCGACCGCCTCGGCCAGCAGTTCCACCATGCGGCGCAGCGACAGCGATTCGGGGCCGGTGAGCGGGTAGATCTTTCCGGCGTGACCCGGCTCGGTGAGGCTGATGACGGCGGCGTCGGCGATGTCCGCTTCGTGGATCGGATTCTGCTGCACTTCGGGGAAGGGCAGGCCCACCACGCCGTCCGAGCGCACCCCGGACAGCCACCAGCGGGCGTTGCCCGCGAAGGCGCCCGGTCGCAGGATGGTCAGCGGCAGTCCGGATTCCTGCAACGGCCGCTCCACCACCAGGTGCCGGTCGCCGATCGGGTTGCCGGGGGTGGCGGCGGCCGATGAGGACAGCAGCGTGATGTGCTGCACGCCTGCGGCTTTCGCGGCAGCGACGAGGGTGTCGATGCCGCTGCCGGCGGCGTAGAGGAAGGCGCGCTCGACGCCGTCGACAGCGGCGGCCGCCGAGGCCGGATCGGCCGGGTCGAGTCCGACCACGGGGACGGCGGCGGGGACGGTGGTGTCCTCGGGCCGGGAACTGGCCGCGCGCACGGGTTTTCCGGCGGCGAGCAGGGCGTCGATGACAGCGCGGCCGACCTGGCCGCGGGCGCCGGTGACGAGATAGGTCACTGGTCTTCTCCTTCTTCGATTGTCGATGTGCCGAATCGAGCGACCATGCGCCGCAACTGTTCTGTGTAGCGCTGCTCGAATTCCGGTGTGCGCGCTTCGGTCCCGAACAGTTCGCGAACCACGCCGGGCAGCAACAGCGGCGCGATGACCATGGCCATCACCGCCAGCCGGACCGATGCCGGATCGAGTTCGGCGGCGATCTCGCCGCGCCGCTGCCTGCGGCCGATCTCGGCCAGATCCTCGGAGGTCGCCTCCTCGGTCTCCGGCGCCTCGTCGAACAGCCCGCGCCACATGAGCATTCGGATGCCGCGCGGATCGGCGAGGGCGTGCTGGAGATATCGCACTGCCAGATCGGCCAGCGGCAGTTCCGGATCGGCGAACTCCGATTCGCGTTCCAGCCAGCGCTGCTGCAAGGCGCGGTAGAGGCCCGCCTTGCCGCCGAAATAGTAGGTGATCAGCTGTTTGTTCACTCCGGCCCGATCGGCGATGTCTCCGACGCGGGCGCCGGCGAAACCGCGCGCGGAGAACTCGTCGAAGGCGGCGTCGAGCAGGCAGCGCTTGGTGCGGTCGGCATCGCGGATACGGGCGTCGGATTCGGGGGTCCGATGTGCGGGCACGGGTTCAGCCTAACAGGTAATTTTACGGATGGATGATTATTTTAGATGGATGGGTGATTGATTTGTCATGGTGCGGAATGCCTTGCCGGGCAATCGGATTCCCTACCGGAGGTCACGGGCTCAGCGCGGACCCTGCATCGGATCAGCTGGTCGGCGCACCAATCCGGGTGGTGGAGCCGGTATCGGCGGCCGATGGTCGCCGACGGGGTGGTCAGCACTCGGACAGCGCAGGATCCGACCTGTGCGAGGCGCGTTCGACCCACGACGCTGTGGGTCGAGGACGGCCGGGTGCGCGGACTGCCTGGCGCGACGACACCCGTCGCCGGGACAGGTCGGGGCTGGACCACAGCCTGGTGCGTGACGGCCGGGGTGGGGACAGCCGGGGCAGAACGGCCCACCGGGCGCGGCGGCGGCCTGCGCGGGAAGGCCCGCTGAGACTCAGAAGAAATGCGACAGGCTGTGCGAGGGCGGAGCCGGATGACCGTGATCCGACCCGCCGGGCTCGTACAGCATGACGAGAATGGCGGTGCACACCACGGCCAGCAGCACTGCCAGTGCGACCAGGACCCATCCCAGGGCGCTCGATGCACGCTGCGGATCGGGTTGCTGCACAGCCGGATTCGGCGGGAAACCGAGGCCGGGCGGGTAGGGCATCGGCGGGGGTGGGAAGCCCGGATCCGGGGGCCGCAGCGGCGGCACGGCGCCGGCCGGTGACGGCATCGGAGCGGACGGGGGCATCATGGGGGCCGGCGGCGGCACCGAGGCGGCATGGCGACCCTGCCGCGCAGCCGGTGGTGCGAGCGGGAATGCGTGACGCACCGTCAGGTCCTCGGAACCGCTCGAATCATCCTGTGGGACCGGCACTTCCGGACCAGCGTCCGGCGCGGCCCATCCGGCCGATTCCGTGCCCGACAGCCCCGTCGCGCCCGGCACTCCGGCAGATCCCACATCGGCCGGACCGGCCGATCCAGTACCCCGAAACCCGGCCGACCCTGGTACCGGCAGACCGGCCGATCCCCCGCTCGACGGACCGACCACTCCCCCATCCGATGACCCAACCGGCCCGCCACCCTGCGGCCCAACCAGCCCCCCACCCGGCGATCCGATCGGTGCTGCGTTCGGTGATCCCACCGGTCCCCCACCCGGCTGCACAACCTGTCCCCCGCCCAGCGGCGGCACCGGTCCCGAGCCCGGCAACCCGGGTGGCGGCACCACCAGCGATCCCCCGAAGGGCGGCGGGTTGGCGCCGATCGGCTGCAACATCGGCGCGGGTGCGGTGAGGGCGTGCCGGGCGGCGGTCGCGAATTCGGTGCAGCTGCCGTAACGGTCGGCCGAGCGCTTCGCCATGGCACGGGCGATCACCGGGTCCAGGGCGGGTGACAGCCCCGGGCGGCGGTGGCTGGCGGGTGGCACCGCCAGTTGCAGATGACCGTGGATCACCTCGGACGGGTCGGGAGAATCGAACGGGCCGGTGGCGGTCAGCAGCCAGTACAGGGCGCAGCCGAGCGCGTACTGGTCGGAGCGATGGTCCAGCGGCTGCCCGGTCATCTGCTCGGGTGAGGCGTAGGCGAGGGTCGCGGTGAACATGCCGGTCTGGGTGAGATGGACGGAATCCTCACGCAGCCGGGCGATCCCGAAGTCGGTGAGGAAAACCCGCTCCCCCTTGCCCGCTCCGGAGCGCGCCAGCATGATGTTGGCCGGCTTCACATCCCGGTGCAGCACGCCGCGACTGTGCGCGTAATCCAGCGCGGCCGCGACGCCTTCGATGATCTGCACGGCCCGCTCCGGGGGCAGCGTGTGCGGGTGCACGCTCGCCGCGTCCACGCCGTCGACGTACTGCATGCACATCCACAGCTGGTCGCCCTCGGCGCCGCGATCGTAGACGGCGACGATGTTCGGATGATCGAGTTGCGCGGCGAGATCCGCCTCGCGCTCGAAGCGCGCGCGAATCTCCGCGTCCGCGAACAACTCCGGATTGAGCAGCTTCAGCGCCGTCAGGCGGGGCAGTCGCGGATGGCGGGCCAGATACACCGAGCCCATGCCGCCCTGCCCCAGCAACCGCTCGATGGTGAATCCGGCGAAGACGTCACCGCTACTCAACAATTTACGGTCCCCCTTCCGGCGACGTCCAAGCTCGAAATCCTAGCCGATCCGGCCCCCCGGCCACCGATCGCAGTCGCTCATGCGAAGCGCACAATCGACAGCAATCCGGCGATCAGGCAGTACACCGCGAACGGCAGCAGCGTCCGAGTCTTGAAGAACCGCTCCAGGAATCGGACCGCGAACCACGCCGCCAGACCGGCCACGATCGCACCGACGATCGACTGCCCGATGATGTCGCGGCCCTGCGGACCGGCGAGGGTGGGCAACTTCAGCACACCCGCGGCGAGGATCACCGGAGTGGCCAGCAGGAAGGCGAATTTCGCGGTGTCCTCGTGGTCGAGCCCGCGCAGCAGGCCGCCGACCATGGTGAGCCCGGAGCGGCTGAAACCGGCCAGCAGCGCACCCGATTGGGCCAGGCCGATGCCGAGGGCATCCTTCCAGGTCAGGTGCGACAGGCGGGCATCGGACTCGACGCGCAGGTCGTCCTCGATGCTGAGGCCGCGCGCCTGCGCCGCGGACCGCGCCTCGTCCTCGGCGAATTTGCGGCCGTAGTCGGCGAGGCTGGGCGCGTTGCGGCGGCGCAGCCCCTCACCGACGATCAGCACAATGCCGTTGAGCGTCAGGAACACTCCGGCGAAGATCGGCTTCGCGAACATCGTGCGCAACGGATGCTCGAGCACCAGACCGAGCACGCCGACCGGGATGGTGGCGAGGATGATCAGCCACGCCAGCCGTTCGGTCGAGGTCTCGATGCTGCGGGTCCGCACGCTGTCGAAGAATGCGACGATGATGTCGCGCCAATCCCGCCAGTAGTAGATCAGCAGTGCGATCGCTGTGGCGACGTGCAGCGCGACGACGAAGGCGAGATACGGTGTGCCCTTGTCGGAATCGCCTTCGGTGACCAGCTCCTGCCAGGAGCCGCCGAGCCACGCGGGCACCAAGACCGAGTGTCCGAGACTGGAGATGGGGAACAATTCGGTGACGCCTTGCAGGGCACCGATAACGATGGCTTGGATGTAGGTGAGCATCGGTGACGAGTCTCCCATGGGCGAATACGAAACACGCGTTCACCCGGCCGACATCCGGTCGGCGCCGACCGGCCTCGGGGCCACCGATATCACCTGTGGTATACCGGTTCACGCAGGTCAGAGCTGAAAACGGGAGAAGGGTGGCATGGACAAACCCACCGACCGGGTCGAGTTCGAATGCATGCTGCTCGGCCGTTATGCCCTCAACCAGCGGTATCGGCGCGACGGCACACCGATTCTGGATCGCAGCGCCTATCTGTTGCTCAGCCGGTTGGAGTTGGAGGGCCCGATGTCGATCGGGCAACTCAGTGAGGCGTTCCATCTGGATGCCTCGACTCTCAACCGGCAGACCGCGGCACTGCTGCGCGTCGGCCTGGTCGAGCGGATCGCGGATCCCGATGGCGGCCTGGCCCGCAAGTTCCGGATCACCGCCGCCGGGGAGAAACGCCTCGACAGCGAGCGCACCGCCAATGTCAGCGCCCTCACCGACCTGATGCAGGACTGGGCGCCCGCGGACGTCACCGCCTTCGCCGATTATCTCCAGCGACTCAACAGCCGTATCGAGGACCACGCCGGGCAGCCCTGGCCGCGACCGGCGCCCGCGCCGGATCAGCCGGGGGTCACCAGCCCGGATTCGTAGGCCAGCACCACCGCCTGCGCCCGGTCGCGCAGATTCAGCTTCGCGAACACCTTGGAGACATGGGTTTTCACCGTCTGCTCGGCGACGTACAGGGCAGTGGCGATCTCCGCGTTGGACATACCGGTGGCGACCAGTTCCAGCACCTCACGCTCCCGGGGGGTCAGCGTGTTCAGCGCCGGGGCCGAAACCGGACGCGCGCGGCGGCGGGTCACATCGTCGATGAGGCGCCGGGTGACCGTCGGAGCCAGCAGCGCCTGACCGTCGGCGACCACCCGCACCGCCCGCACCAGTTCCTCGGCGGGCGCGTCCTTCAGCAGGAATCCGCTGGCGCCGGCGCGCAGCGCCTCGTACACGTAGTCGTCGATGTCGAAGGTGGTCAGCATCAACACCCGCACGGGCGGATCGAATCCGGCGGCCAGGATGGTGCGGGCGGCCTCCAGACCGTTCATCTCGGGCATACGGACATCCATCAGCACCACGTCGGGCCGCAACCGCCGGGCCTCGGCGACCGCGACCACCCCGTTCGGGGCGTCCCCGACCACACTGATGTCGGATTGCGCTCCCAGCAGCGCACCGAACCCCTGCCGCACCATCGCCTGATCGTCGGCTATCAACACGGTGATCGGCACGGACTACCTCACAGCGACCGGGGACACGGGAACTGCCAGTCTTCCACGGAACACCGCGGCCCGGCCGAGTGCGCGCGCGGCAGCGCGGCCGGGCTCGCACGGACCGCTGCCTCCCCCGCAGCCCTCATGCGACAGAGCTCGCCGCCGAGACCGAGACAGCTGTCGCGTCGGCCAGTCCGGCCAGCAGGGGCAGCGTGGCCCGCACCTCGAATCCGCCGTCGGGGCGGGGACCGGCGGCGAAGGCGCCGCTGAACGCGGCCGCGCGGGCCTGCATTCCGGCGATACCGGTGCCGGGGACACCGGTGGTGGCGGGCACCACGCCGGGCTCGTTCGCGACCGTCAGCGCCACCACTCCGGCTCGCACCACCAAGCCGACCTGGACGTCCGCGCCCGGTGCGTGCCGGGAGGCGTTCGACAGCGACTCCTGTGCGATGCGGTACATCGCCAGCCCGACGGTGTCCGGGACGTCCGACAGCGGGCCGTCGATGGTCCATTCGATGGACATCCCGGCGCGGCGGGCACCGGTGAGCAGATCGAGCAGATCGGCGGCCGAGGGCTGCGGTGCATGCTCGGCCAGTTCGCCGTCGCTGCGCAACAGGCCCAGCATGCCGCGGATCTCGTTGAGCGCCGAGCGAGCAGAAGCGCCGATCGAGTCGAATTCGGCACGGGCCGCCGGGGACAGGTCACCGACGCGGTAGGGCGCGGTCTGGGCCTGCACCACCACCATCGACATGTGGTGGGCGACCACATCGTGCAGGTCGCGGGCGATGCGGGCCTTCTCCTGCAAGATGGCCCGACGGGCCCGCTCCAGCTCGTTCTCCTCCTCGCGCGCCACCAGTGCCCGGCGGGAGAGCATCAGCCAGCGCACCAGCAATCCGAACGCCACCAGGCCGGTCATGGCCAACGGCCAGGCGAGCCCGGACGCCGAACCGTCCTGACGGGCCATGGTGGTGCCGAACAACAACGCGGAGACCGCCCAGCCCAGCAGCACCACCCGCATGTCCGCCCGCACGACCGTGGCGAACAGCAACGGGAACAACGCCAGGATGTGCACCACCTGGAACGGCAGATGCTGACCGGGCTGATTCGGGATGATCAGCGCGATGCCCGCCGCCGAGCCGGCCGAGATGGCCCAGCCCAGCCCGGGATTGACCCGGATCAGCGCGAACGGGAACGCCGCGAGGCCCGCGATGAACGGCTGCGCGGCCGCCGGGACCTGATGGGTGAGGTGCAGCGTCGGCCATGCCACCGCGAAGAAGACACCGGTGACCAGAGCGGTCACGCCGTCGAACAGCAACCGCCGCCGGTCGGGATTGCGTGCGGTGCCGTACGCCACCCGTGCGAAGTGGGCGGTCCGAGCCTTGTCACGAGCCATGCCACCACCGTACGAATCGGAACCGCCCGCGTCTTCATACCCGTGGGCCAATTCGAACCCCTACCGGAGTATGACGCCGGGGCCGTGCTCCCCCGCATCGGCGAGCGTCGAATCCGACGCCGGCGGGAGGTGGAGATCGGTCCCCGATTCCTAGCGTCGGCTGCCATGAGCGACATCACCCGTCGACGCCGGCACGGCGTACTCGGCGCCGCCGCCGTCCTGACGATGCTGACCACCACCGCGATCG
Source organism: Nocardia sp. alder85J (assembly GCF_020176955.2). Classification (GTDB taxonomy): domain Bacteria; phylum Actinomycetota; class Actinomycetes; order Mycobacteriales; family Mycobacteriaceae; genus Nocardia. Next base: position 80,053 of record NZ_JAIUCZ020000004.1, on the reverse strand, counting down.
CCCCGGCCCAGGCGCTCGCACCGCACGCGGGCACGCCCCGGACAGGGCCGCAAACAGGCACGTCCGAAACGGCCACGCCCCGGACCGGCACACCCCTCGGGACGGTGCTGGACGCCGACCGGTCGCCGGGCCCGGCAGGCGCGCCTCGGGTAGCCACGCCCCGGACCGGCACGTCCTGGTCGGGCGCGCTGCGTCCCGGCGGTCCCGCCGGGACCGAGAACGCCTCCGCGCGCGCAGCGGTGCTGAACCTCACCGGCGCACAACCCGATTCAGCGGAGCTGCCGGACGATTTCGCGGTGACCTCCGGATATCTTCCGGAGCTGCGCGGCGGATTGCTGATCGACCCGACCGGCAGCTGTTCCTCCCCCATCCCGCTGCCCGCCGACTTCACCCCCGCCTGTCAGGCCCACGACCTGGGCTACGACCTGCTGCGCTACGCGTACGACCACGGTCAGCCGCTCGGGCCGTGGGCTCGGCAGGCCGTCGATTCGGCATTCGGCCATCGACTGCACGCCGTCTGTGCCGACCACTCCGGTACCGTCGGCCGACTCTGCTGCGACCTGATGGCGTCCACGGCCGACACGGCGGTCGATCTGAACTCGCGCCGCCAGAACTACGCGACGCCGCGGCCGGAATACATGTTCGGCAGCCAGTTGTCCGGCAGGTCTCTCGGCACACAGGTTGTGCGCCTATCGGCGCTGGCCTTCGCCGTCGGCGCGTTGGCGGGCGGACTGGGCTTCGCGGCGCGCTCCCGCATCCGGCGACGGCCGGGCGCACGCGGACGGTGGTCCAGCCGGGTCGGTGTCGCCGACCTCGCGGGGTGATCCGCTCATGTGCTGGAACAGGGTGTTTCGAATGATCGGAGATACGCCGGTGCGGCGTCTCCCGCGACCCGCGACAAGCCTGGCGGTGGGCGTCGGCGCCGCGGTGTCGCTGGCACCGGGGTTGTTGCCACGTACCGCGACCGCGCAGGGATTGCTGACCGGCGTTCTGGTCGCGGCGGCGCTGGCGGCGGCGGCCGGGGTGCGGATGGTGGTGCGGCGGAACGGGTCCGAGGGTTCGGAGGCATGGCGGGCCGTGGCCTTCGGGCTCGGTGTGCTCGCCGTCGGGGTTTCCGTCGCGCATGCCCGGCAATGGCAGAATGCGCTGCGGGCGGCGATGGGGCTGCCCGATACGGATCTCTGGTATTGGCCGCGCTGCCTGCTCGGGGCCGCACTCGTGGTGGGTGTCCTGGTCGGTGTCGCGCGCGGATTCCGGTGGGTGTGGCGGCGATTGGGAGCGGCGCGCGGAGTCGGGCTGGTGGTGGTGGCAGTGCTCGCCGCGCAGTTCGTGCTGTTGCCGACCGTGGCCGAGTGGCGGCGTTCGGCGTATGCGGCGGCCAATGCGGCGATGGATCCGGCCGTGGTGCAACCGGTTTCCGCGAGCCGGTCGGGCAGTGCGGTGTCGGCGGTCAGCTGGCCGTCACTGGGGGTGGAGGGCAGGCGGTTCGTGACCGGATCACCGAGTCGGTCGGTCCGCGTGTACGTCGGTCTGGAGTCCGCGCCCGATCTGGCGGCCCGGGTGGATCTGGCGGTCCGGGAGCTCGAGCGGTCCGGGGGGCTGACGCGCGGCAATCTGGTCGTGGTGGTGCCGACCGGATCCGGCTGGATCGACGCGCGCGCGGCGGCCGGGTTGGACGAGCGGTTCGGTGGCGATGTCGCGCTGGTCGGCTTGCAGTATTCGGAGGCGCCGAGCTGGGCGACGTTCCTGTTCGGCCGGGCCGCCGCGGAGAAGTCGGCGCGCGCCCTGTTCACGGCCGTCGAACAGCGGGTGGGTGAACTCGGCGGTCGGCCGAAGCTCTACCTGTACGGCCAGAGTCTCGGGGCGGCGGCCGGCAGCGCGATCTTCACCGGTGAGGAAGATCAGCGCCATCGGATCTGTGCCGCGGTCTGGGCCGGACCGCCGGCGAACCGGGTGCACCGCGCGCATGCGACGGTCCTCGCCAACTCCTCCGACCCGGTGGTCCGCTGGTCGCTCCGATTACTGTGGCGCGCACCCGATCTCACCGGCACTCGCGACGACGCGCCGCGACCCGGCTGGCTACCGGTGATCAGCTTCGTGCAGACGTCCGTCGACCTGCTCGGCGCCCTCGCCCCGCCACCGGGCCACGGCCATCGCTACGGCATCGATCAGGGCACCGCCATGGCGACCTGCTGAGCGGAGCTCCGGAACAGCACGGACCGAATCACCGGCGTTCCGGCACGATCGAATCGCGCGAATGGCCGAGCCCACGGTGCGCGTCCGAGCCCTCGTATCGGTGAGCACCCACCCGGGTGCTCACCGAAACCCGCTGTCGTACTAGACGATCGCGCCGCGGGCGGCCTCGTAGGCCGCGCCCACCCGGTACAGCCGGTCGTCGGCCAGGGCCGGGGCCATGATCTGGAGGCCGACGGGCATGCCGTCGTCCTGGCTGAGGCCGGACGGCACCGACATCGCGCAATGACCGGCCAGGTTGGTCGGCAGGGTGCAGAGGTCGGAGAGGTACATCGCCAGCGGGTCGTCGACCTTCTCGCCCAGCTTCCACGGGGTGAACGGGCTGGTCGGCGAGACCAGCACGTCGACCTGCTCGTAGGCCCGGTCGAAGTCCTGCGCGATCAGGGTGCGGACCTTGAGGGCCTGACCGTAGAAGGCGTCGTAGTAGCCGGCCGACAGCGCGTAGGTGCCGATCATGATGCGGCGCTTGACCTCCGGGCCGAAGCCCGCCTCGCGGGTGGCGGCCATCACCTGTTCGGCGCTGTGCCGGCCGTCGTCGCCGACGCGCAGGCCGTAGCGCATGGCGTCGAACCGGGCCAGGTTCGAGGACACCTCACTGGGCAGGATCAGGTAGTAGGCGGGCAGCGCGTGCTCGAAGTGCGGGCAGGACACCTCGACGACGTCGGCGCCGAGATCTTTCAGGGTGGCGACAGCGGTGTCGAAGGAGGAGATGACGCCCGGCTGGTAGCTGTCGGAGTGCAGCTCCTTCACCACGCCGACCTTGATGCCGCGCAGATCGGAGCGTGCACCCTCGCGGGCCGCGGCCACCACATCGGGCACCGGGACGTTGCGGGAGGTGGAATCCTTCGGGTCGTACCCGGCGATGACCTGGTGCAGCAGTGCCGTGTCGAGCACGGTGCGGCCGCACGGACCGCCCTGGTCCAGCGACGAGGCGCAGGCCACCAGGCCGTAGCGCGACACCGTGCCGTAGGTGGGCTTGGTGCCGACGGTGGCCGTCACCGCGGCCGGCTGCCGGATCGAACCGCCGGTGTCGGTGCCGATGGCCAGCGGCGCCTGATAGGAGGCCAGCGCGGCGGCCGAACCGCCGCCGGAGCCGCCGGGGATGCGGCTGGTGTCCCACGGGTTGCGGGTGGGACCGAACGCGGAGTTCTCCGTGGAGGAACCCATCGCGAACTCGTCCAGGTTGGTCTTGCCCAGGATCGGGATGCCCGCCGCGCGCAGCTTGGCCGTGACCGTCGCGTCGTAGGGCGCGACCCAGCCCTCCAGGATCTTGGAGGCGCAGGTGGTGGGCATGTCGGTGGTGGTGAAGATGTCCTTCAGCGCCAGCGGCACCCCGGCCAGCGGCGAGGCGACGGTCCCGGCGGCGACCGCGCTGTCCACCTCGGCGGCGGTGCGCAGGGCCTGCTCGCCGGCCACGTGCAGGAACGCGTGCAGTTCGCCGTCGACCTCCGCGATGCGCCGCAGGTGCGCCTCGGTGACCTCGACCGAGGACACCTCGCGGGCGTGGATCTTCTCCGCCAGCTCGGCCGCGGAGAGCTTGGTCAGCTCGCTCATTCGCCCTCCCCCAGGATCTGCGGGACCAGGAACCGCTGCTCGTCCACCGCGGGCGCGCCGGACAGCGCCGCGCCCGGGCTCAGGCACGGCTCGACCACGTCGGGACGGGTCACGTTCGTGGCGGGATTCGGCGACGCGGTGGCCGGAACATCGGCGGCGACCTGCGAGATGACCTGGACGTGGCTGAGGATCGAATCCAACTGCCCCGCATACAGGTCGAGCTCGTCGTCGGTCAGGGCGAGCCGGGACAACCGGGCGAGGTGTGCGACCTCGTCGCGGGAGATGGCGGGCACCGCGGGGACCCCTTTCAGCAGATTGAGGTACTGATCCGCCCCGCGCGGCGCAGCGGCCGTCGAGCGGGACGGATACAGCCTAGCGAGTCCGTCGGACAACTCGTGCACAGGAGGCGGCCGCACAGGCACAATTACCGGTATCGGCCGGTGTCATCGGCCGCCCCGCGCGCTTCGGCTCGATTGTCCGAGGCGGTGGGTGTAAGTATTGCGAGACTCGGGTATCCGTCCATGGCCCCGGTTGCACCAGAAAGGAAGGGACGCACGTGTCATTCTTGCTTCGCGTGCAACTTCCGGATCGCCCAGGAAGTCTCGGCTCACTCGCACTCGCGTTGGGCAGCGTCGGTGCCGACATCCTGTCGCTGGACGTGGTCGAACGCGGCGCCGGTTATGCGATCGACGACCTGGTGGTGGAGGTGCCTACGGGCGCCCTGCCCGACACCCTGATCACCGCCGCCGAATCACTGGCCGATGTGCACGTGGATTCGCTACGGCCGTACTCCGGGATGCTGGACACCCACCGCGAACTGGAACTCATCGATCAGGTCGCCAGCGCTCGCGACGACCGGTTGCAGGTGCTGGTCGACGGCGTACCCCGGGTACTGCGCGTCGGCTGGTGCACGGTGGTGGACATCGGGTCGCAGGGCGCCTACCGCGTGGTCGGCAGCCCCAGCGCACCCGAGACCCAGGCCGCCTCGGCGCCGTGGATGCCGCTGGAGAAGCCGCTGGTGCTCGACGGCGAGGCCGATTGGGTGCCGCAGATCTGGCGGGACATGGACACGAAGCTGGCCGCGGCGCCGCTCGGCAACACCGGCAAGGTGTTGCTGCTCGGTCGCCCCGGCGGTCCGGACTTCCGGCCGTCGGAAATCGCCCGGCTGGGTTATCTGGCCGGGATCATCGCCACGGTCCTGGGCTGACATCGGGCAACACGTGTCATTCGACACGTGCTGGGCCCGGTGTGCGCAGGGCGAAGCGCATCACCGTCAGGGGTTTGCCCGATCCGGTACTCCAGTCCCGTTCCGGGACATGGACGAAACCGATCCGTTCGTAGATGCGCCGGGCGTCGGCCATGGTCTCCATGGTGGTCAGGATCACCGCCGGATATCCGCCCACACGCGCCGCGTCGAGGACGGCGCCGACCAGCGCGCCGCCGATCCCCTGCCCGCGCGCGGCCTTCGCGACGGCGAGCATCCGGAATTCCAGTTCGTCCGGCCGGGCGATATCGGCGTACGGGGTTCCCGGCTCGGCGACGGTGAGCGAGCCGAGCACCTCGCCGTCGCGCACCGCCACCAGCACCTCGGCCGAACGCGCCCGGGTCGCCGTGTCCAGCAGTTCGGCCAGATAGGGACTGTCCGGGTGCACATGCCCCTCGCCCAGATACACCGAGACGGTCAGCGCCCCGATCGTCTCGAACTCCGTCGCCCGCGCCGGCCTGATCTCGAACCCGTTCACACCTGAACTCACCCCTCGATAGTGCCCAGGCCGCCGATCGCGCGGCGAATCCGGGCCCGGCACGCGCGCATCGTCCGGAGTGAACCGGGTCCGTGCGGCAGCCGAATCCGCGGTGCGCTGTTACGCCGCCGCGCCGATCAGGGCGGTGACGATGGTGTGCGCGGTGGGGATACCGGTCGAATCGCCCATCCGCGCGGCCGAATTCGCGGCGCTCATGAGGGCGTCCAGGTGGAAGGCGAGCGCGTGCGGCTCGAGCCCGGCCAGCGCACCCTGTTCCTGTGCGCGGCGAATCTCCTTCTCCAGCACCGCGAACCAGTCGGCGCGATCGGCAGCGAGCGCGTCGCGCACCGGGCCGGGGCGGCTGTCGAACTCCGTCATGCACTGGCTGCGGAAACAACCGCCGGGCAGGATCGGCTCGCTGATGTAAGTGAACCAGTGTTCGACGAGTGCGCGCAGCCGTGGCAAGCCTCGCGGCGCGGTCAGGGCGGGGCGGACGACCGCGTCGATGAACATCTCCCGCGCCGCCTGTACCGCGGCCAGTTGCAGGTTCTCCTTGGTCCGGAACAGGGTCGCCACCCCGGATTTGCTCACGCCCAGATCGGCGGCGAGGTTGCCCAGGCTCAATCCGGTCAGGCCCTCCACCGAGGCCACTTCCGCGGCGCGCCGGGCGATGGCCGCGCGCGCTCGCGCGCCCTTCAGCAGTCGTCGATCCGATATCTGCTGTTCGGAGGTCTGCGCGAGGTCTGCCACCCCTCCATTTTGCGCTCCCGTCTTGCATATGTGAACGATCGGTCGTACTTTTCAACAATACGCACGATCGTGCGTGCAGTTTGTTTCCCCGCCCTTCTCGCGAAAGTCGCTCCCCATGACAGACGTGTCCTCGCGGCCCACCGCCACCCGGCCGACCGCCCGCCTGGCTCTGCTGGTCGCCTCCGGCGCCGCCTTCATGTCCTTCCTCGACCTGTCCGTGGTGAACATCGCCTTCCCGGCCATCACCCGCGACTACCCGCACACCGCCGCCACCACCCTCACCTGGGTGGTCAGCGGTTACGCCGTCGCCTTCGCCGCCCTGCTCACCCCGGCCGGGCAACTGGCCGACGCGCTCGGGCGCGGACGCGTATTCCTGTCCGCCCTGGGCGGTTTCGCGCTCACCTCGCTGCTGTGCGCACTCGCCCCCGACGCGAACTGGCTGATCGCCGCGCGATTCGTACAGGGCGGCGCCGCCGCCTTCCTCATCCCCGCCGGGCTCGGCCTGGTGCTGAGCGTCACCCCGCCCGAACGCATCGGCGCGGCCATGGCCGCCTGGACGGCCGCGGGCGGGTTCGCCGCCACGGTCGGACCGGCCGTGGGCGGCGCGCTGGTGGACTGGTTCGGCTGGCGCTCGGTCTTCGTCGTCAACGTGCCGATCGCCGCGCTGCTGCTGCTCGCGGGACTGCGGCTGGCCACCGGCGACCAGCGGCACGGGGACGGGCTGCCCGATCTCGCCGGCACCGTCGCCACCGGACTGGGCATCGGCGCGATCGTCGCGGCCGTCACCGAGGGTCAGCAGTGGGGCTGGACCGATTGGCGCACCCTGACCGTCGGGGTCGGCGGGGCGATCGCGCTGGCGGCGGCGCTGTGGCGGTCGCGGCGGCATCCGCGTCCGGCCATCGCGGTCGGGTTGTGGCGCAGCCACTCCTACGCCCTGGTGAACGCGACGGCTTTCGTCTTCGGTGCCGCCATGTTCGCGTGGCTGCTGGCCGGACCGCTGTGGCTGGACGGCATATGGCACTACTCGGTGCTGAAATCGGCCGGGGCCATGACGATCGGGGCCGTCGCGTCCATGGTGACCGCGGTCCTCGCCGGACGCGCGCCCGCCGGCCGGCAGCGCCTGCTCGGCATCCTCGGCGCGGTCATGTTCGCCGCCTCGACCCTCTACATGAGCACCGGCGTCTGGGATGCCACACCCGCGCTGTGGCAGGCGTGGGTGCCCGCGGGCCTCCTCGGCGGTGGCGGTATCGGCCTGCTGATCACGGTGCTGGGCACCACCGCCGCGAGATCGCTGCCGCCGCAACGGTTCGCGGCCGGCGTGGGGATGAACGTGACCGCACGGCAGTCCGGCGGCGCGCTCGGCATCGCGGTCCTGGCCGCGGTGTTCGCCGCCGATCCCGGTGCGCCACTGACCGCCTTCCACACCCTGTTCGCGGTGTGCGCCGTCATCGCCCTCGCCGCAGCCCTTCTCGCCGCGGTTCCCACGCGGGCCGAGGAGGTCCCGGCATGAACGGTCGAGGCAGCCTCACCATGCACGACCACTCCGATGGACGGGCCGCGACGGCGGACCGTCACCGCGCACATCCATCACACGGCCTCCGACGGCACCCACCGATGAGCAGGGGCCGAGGACTCCGGCAGAATGCCGCCACGCGCACCCCGGCACTCACGTCCGCAACACGACACGAGTACACCCGGGGACCGAGGCAACAGTGGAACGTCGCCACGCGGGGCTACCACTCCGCCAGGAACGACATCGCATGAGCATTGCTACCCGTACCGAGCAGACCGATCCTTTCCTGTTGTCCGACAACGAGACTCGCACACTGTTGGGCGAGGTGCCGTGGCGGCGGTTCGCGGTGATCGGTGATTCTATCGCCGAGGGGATCGGTGATCCCTGGCCCGGCTACGAATCCGTGTCCTGGGCCGACCGAGTGGCGCGCGGACTGCGGGCCGCACATCCGGCGACGGCCTATCTCAACACCGGTCGGATGGGCGCGGTCATCGCCGAGGTCCGCGAACAGCAGCTCGGTGACCTGACCGCGTTCCGGCCCGATCTGGTCCACATCTGTTGCGGCGGCAACGATCTGTTCCTGCGTGGCGTGGATCCGGCGAAGGTCGAGGCCGATCTCGACGATCTGTGTGAGCGGGTCGCCGCGACCGGGGCGCGGCTGTCGATGTTCACCCTCGCCGATGCCTTCACCGGCCGGATGGCGCCGCTGCGGCCGCTGTTCGCCGGATTCGCCGAGGCGGTACGGCGGACGGCACAACGCCATGATGCGGTGCTCACCGAATTCTGGGACCATCCGGCCCGGCTGCGGGAAAGCTGGCTCAGCGCCGACCGCGTCCACCTGACCATGGCCGGGCACGCGGTGGTCGCCGCCGAGGTGGCCCGGTCGCTGGCCCGCGGCGGGCAGCGCTGAGCGGTGGTCAGGCGGCGGCGAGCCGCACAGCGAGTTGCGTGCGGCTGGTGCACGAGGTCGCGGCGAGCGCCCGGCTCAGGTGTTTCTTCACGGTGTCGACGCCGATGAACAGGCGCTGGGCGATCTGCCGGTTGGTGAGGCCGCGGGCGGCGAGGTCGGCGACCTCCCACTCGCGGGGAGTGAGCTGCCAAATGGATTGCGCCGCACGGCGTTCCCGGTCGCGGCTGAGTTGATCGATGACCAGCGGGGTCAGGTGGCGGCGCAGCGCGCGCAGCACCGCCATGTCCCGGTCCGGGACCCGGTCGGTGTCGCAGGCGGCCATGCCGACGTAGAGCACACCCGCCGCGCCGCCGTCCACGAGCAGGGCGGCCTTGTCGCGAATGCCGTGCGGGCGGAGGAAATCGCGCACGAACTCCGAATCCGGCTCCAGTTCGGCCAGTCGCACGACGCCCTGCTCCGCGAGCAGCCGCGCGGTGTGTTCGGAGCGGAACGGATCGTGCGTCGCCCAGTGTGCCGCGTATTCGTCCAGGAACTCGGGCAGGTATCCGGCCTGGATGCCGCAGCCCTCGCGGATCGCGTCGAAGAAGGTATCGCCGTGCAGCACCGCCACTCCGGTGAAGCCGAACCAACTCTGCAATGCCAGCGCGAGCGCCTGCCGGAACTCCGTCAGGTCGTCCGCGTGATCGACGGATTCCAGCACTCCGATCAGCCGCCGATAGTCCTCGGCAGTGAGCGTCTCCCCGGCCGGGAGGGCCCGAGGACGGCGGCCGGGGGCTGCGAAAGCGGAATTCACCCCCTCCAATATTCCACCTTTGGGCCATACCGGCCCGGCCGCACGGCGGGCAACGTAATAGGCGGACGCGGCGGGAACCGCCGGGCAGAGCGAAAGAGATGTGAGATGAACGAGCCGCAGCAGGGTCGTCGGTGGCTGATCACCGGAGCCAACAGCGGATTCGGCGCCGCCTTCACCGCGGCGGCCCTGGCCGCCGGCGACGAGGTGGTGGCCGCGGTCCGGCGGCCGGAGAGCATGGCCGATGTCGTGTCGGCGCACCCCGGCCGGGTGCGGGTGGTGGCACTGGACGTGCGCGACGCCGCGGCCGCCGAACAGGTGGTGCGGGAGGCCGGGCGTATCGACGTGCTGGTGAACAATGCGGGTTACGGGATCGTCGGGGCGATCGAGGAGACCACGGAAGCCGACCTGCGCGATGCCATGGAGGTGATGTTCTTCGGCCCGCTGCGGCTCACCCGGTTGGTGCTGCCGCAGATGCGGGAACGCCGCAGCGGGGCGATCGTTCAGGTGAGCAGCATGGGCGGGTTCCTGTCCTTCGCGGGCGTCGGCAGCTACAGCGCGGCGAAGGGTGCGCTGGAACTGGCCAGCGAAGCCCTTGCCGCCGAGGTCGATCCGCTGGGAATCCAGGTGCTGATCGTCGAACCGGGCTCGTTCCGAACCGGTTTCGCGAATCCGAGCGCGCTCAGCGTCGGCGCCGCGATCCCGGACTATGCCGGCACCGTCGGTCCGATCCGCAGCAACCTGCCTGCCTCGGACCAGCAACAGGACGGCGATCCGCGCAAGGCCGCCGACGCCGTACTGGCGACACTCGGCGTACCCGGCGCCCCGCTGCGGCTCACCCTCGGCGCGGATGCCGTGGCGGCTGTCCGCGGCAAGCTGTCGGCGGTGGCCGCCGACCTGGACGCCACCGCGCACTTCGACACCGCGATGGTCTGAGATGCGCTGCGCCCCTTGGGGCTTGCCCGCACCCGGTCGGCCGGATCAGCGGACCCAGCCGCGGCGACCTGGTCGGCTGGGTCGGCCCGGCCGAGTCGGCTGGGTCGGCCCGGCCGACCGGATCAGTCCACGCAGCCGGATCAGCCCACACGACCGGATCAGCCCACTCGACCGGATCAGTCCACACGGCTGGATCAGCCCGGTCGGCGGGGTCGGCTCGTCGGCCGGGTCGGTCTAGTCTGTCGCGTCGGCGGGCTCGGTCGGCTCCACAGGCTCGTCCTCTTCTGCGAGCTCGGTCGAATCCGCAGGCTCGGCCGCCGGGGTCACCGCCTCCGGGCCGGACTCCAGTAATAATCGGAAGCCGTCCTCGTCGAGGATCGGGACGCCCAGCTCCTCGGCCTTGGCCGCTTTGGTGCCCGGGGCCTCGCCGATGACCACGAAGGCCGTCTTCTTCGAGACCGAACCGGCCGCCTTGCCGCCGCGAATCAGGATGGCCTCCTTGGCCTCGTCTCGGGAGAAGGTCTGCAACGAGCCGGTGACCACGATCGACAGGCCCTCGAGGGTGCGCTCGATGGACGCGTCGCGTTCGTCGGCCATCCGCACCCCGGCCGCCTGCCACTTCGCGACGATCACCCGGTGCCATTCGACGGTGAACCACTCCACGACCGCGGCCGCGATGGTCGGGCCGACGCCGTCGACGGCGGCGAGTTCCTCGACCGAGGCGGCCTCGATGCGAGACATCTCACCGAATTCGGAGGCCAGGGCGCGAGCGGCGGTGGGGCCGACATGGCGGATCGACAACGCCACCAGCACCCGCCACAGCGGCCGGTTCTTCGCGGCATCGAGGTTCTGCAACAAGCGCTTTCCGTTGGCGGACAAGCTGCCGTTCTTGTTGGTGAACAGGGTGGTGCCGAGCAGTTTCGCCTCGGTGAGGTCGAACAGGTCGCCCTCGTCGTCGATAGCCCCGGATTTCAGCAGGTCGATCGCGGCCTCGTAGCCGAGCGCCTCGATGTCGAAGGCGCCGCGACCGGCCACGTGGAAGACGCGCTCCCGCAACTGCGCCGGACAGTGCTGCTGATTCGGGCAGCGGATATCGGCGTCGCCCTCCTTCTCCGGGGCCAGCTCGGTACCGCATTCGGGACAGTGCGTGGGCATGACGAAGGCACGCTCGGTGCCGTCGCGCACATCCACCACCGGGCCCAGCACCTCCGGGATGACATCGCCGGCCTTGCGGATGGTGACCGTGTCGCCGATGAGTACGCCCTTGCGCGCCACCTCGGCGGCATTGTGCAGCGTGGCCATGGCCACGGTGGAACCGGCGACGGTGACCGGCTCCATCACCGCGAACGGGGTCACCCGGCCGGTGCGGCCCACGTTGACCTGGATGTCCAGCAGTCTGGTGGTGGCCTCCTCCGGCGGGTACTTGTACGCGATGGCCCACCGCGGCGCGCGGGAGGTGGCGCCGAGCCTGCGCTGCAACGAGAATTCGTCGACCTTGATCACCTGGCCGTCGATCTCGTGCTCGATGTCGTGCCGGTGCTCACCCCACCAGCGGATACGGTCCAGGACGGCGTCGGCGCCCTGCACCCGGACGGTGTGCGCGGAGACCGGCAGTCCCCACGCCGCCAGCGCGCGATATGCCTCGTACTGCGATTCCGGGGCGAAACCCACCCTGCGGCCGAAGCCGTGGCAGATCATCCGCAGCGGCCGCCGCGCGGTGACCGCCGGATCCTTCTGGCGCAGCGAGCCCGCCGCGGTGTTGCGCGGATTGGCGTAGGGCGGTTTGCCTTCCGCGACGATGGCGGCGTTGAGCTCCTCGAAATCGGCGACCCGGAAGTACACCTCACCGCGCACCTCCAGCAGTTCCGGGACGGGGAACTCCGCGCTGGGGGCGAGCTGCGCGGGGATGTCGCCGATGGTGCGGGCGTTGAGGGTGACGTCCTCACCGGTGCGCCCGTCGCCGCGGGTGGCGCCGCGGACCAGGCGGCCCTGCTCGTAGACGAGGTTCAGCGCGACACCGTCGATCTTGACCTCGCACACGTAGTGGATGCCGGCGCCCGTCTCGGCCTCGACGCGGCCGATCCAGGCCCGCATCTCGTCCTCGTCGAACACGTTGTCCAGCGACATCATTCGCTCGAGGTGGTCGACCGCGGTGAAATCGGTGGCGAAACCACCGCCCACCAGCTGGGTCGGCGAATCGGGGGTGCGCAGATCGGGGTGGGCCTCCTCCAGCTCCTGCAACCGGCGCAGCAGCGCGTCGAATTCGCCGTCGGAGATGATCGGGGCGTCCCGCACGTAATAGCGGAACTGGTGCTCGCGCACCTCTTCGGACAGCTGCTGCCACTGTGTCCGCTCGTCGCCCGTCGCGGGCCGGATCTCGATCCCCGATTCGCTCACGAAAGGCAGACTAGCGGAGCCGACCGACAAGTCTGCTGCCCCATTCCCGCACGTCGTTCCAGGTCCGAGTGGCGACACGCCGGTGGGGAACAGCCCACCGGCGCCGGGAGTTGGAGCCGATATGGAACTCGATGCCGCACTGGATTTCGCCCGCAGTACCCCGCGTTCGGTGCTCACCACGCTCCGCCGCAACGGCCGGCCGCAGCTGTCGAACGTGACGCATTCGGTCGGCGACGACGGGGTCATCCGGATCTCGATCACGGCCGACCGGGCCAAGTACCACAATCTGCGGCGGCAGCCCTGGGCGGCGTTGCACGTGACCAGTGCCGACTTCTGGCAGTACGCGGTGCTGGAGGGCGATGTCGAGCTGACCCCGGTCGCGGCCGCGCCGGATGACCCGACCGTCGAGGAGCTGATCACCTACTATCGGTCCGCCAGTGGGGAGCATCCGGACTGGGACGACTACCGGCGGGCCATGGTCGCGGATCGCCGTGCGGTCGTGCGCATCACGCCGGATCACGCGTACGGCATGCTGCCCTGAGCGAGCACGACAACCGCGCGGCCACGGTGACCGAGTCGGTCTGACCGGCCGGCAACCGCGCCGTCCGGGATCGCGGCGGCTCGGACATCGGGTCGGCTCGGACATCGGGTCGGCTGAGCCGGACACCCGGACACCCGGACACCCGGACACCCGGACACCCGGACACCCGGACACCCGGACACCCGGACGATCGTGGCATCCCGACAGAGAGGACGGCAGCATGAGCGTGGTGGGCCTGGTGCATCCCGGCGACATGGGTGCGGCGGTGGGCCGTTGCCTGCGGCAGGCCGGGCACACCGTGCTGTGGGCCGCGACCGGCCGCAGCCCGGCCACGGCGGCGCGCGCGGCCGCCGCCGATCTCACCGACGTCGGCACGGTGGCGGCAATCGGAGCGAAAGCCGATGTGGTGCTGTCGATCTGCCCGCCGCACGCGGCCGTGGACACCGGCCGGGAGTTCGGCGATTTCGGCGGAATCTTCGTGGACGCCAACGCCGTCGCCCCGGACACCACCCGCACCGTCGCCGGTCTGGTCGGCGGCGAGTTCGTGGACGGCGGCATCGTCGGGTTGCCGCCCGACGGCTCCGGCGCCACTCGTCTCTACCTGTCCGGGCCGCGAGCCGCCGAGGTGGCCGAGCTGTTCACCGGCAGCGATCTGGATGCCCGGGTGCTGCCCGGCGCCGGGATCGGCGCGGCATCGGCACTGAAGATCACCTATGCCGCTTGGACCAAGGGCGCGCAGGCGCTGCTGCTCGACGTCCGCGAGCTCGCCCGCGCCGAGCGCGTCGAGGACGCGCTGCTCGCGGAATGGGCGCTGTCGCAACCGGATCTGGCCGGCCGCAGTGAGCAGGCCGCGGCCACCGCGACCGCCAAAGGCTGGCGCTGGATCGGCGAGATGGAGGAGATTGCGGCGACATTCGACGCGCACGAGTTGCCGTCCGGATTCCACCGGGCCGCGGCCGAGGTCTATCGGCGCCGGCTGCGGCACGGACGATGAGCTCCCGGACGGCATTCAGGACGGCAGCGTCTCCCCGGTCTCCAGCAGCGTCTCGAGATCGGCCAGGATCCCCGGACAGCCCTGGCTGACGGCCGCCGGCACACCGCTGTCCGGGCCGAACCGTCGTGTACCACGGTGAGCTCGACGACCTCGCCCCTCGGCTCGAGTTCGAAGGTCACCGTCGATCGCGGCTCGCTGCCCCAGGCCGCCCCGTCCTCCGCGCTCATCTCCATCGCCTCGGCGAAGGACGGGTCGAAGGTGTGCCAGGTGTCGGACAACCGGCGGTACGGGTCGGCCTCCAGCACCACCTGAGCCGGATCCGTGCTGGACCAACCGTGTTGGTGCCAGACCATTTCGGAGCCCTTGCGCCAGTCGGTGTCGGAGGTCGCGCCCCGATAGCGCTGGGTGAACGCCGGATCGGTGAGCGCCTGCCACAGCGCGCGATCGGTGGTCTCGATGTGGGTGGTGTAGCCGAATTCTTCACTCGTGGCCGCACTCTCCGATGCGGTCTTCAGATCGGCGAGGGCGTGCACCCGCCGCCGGTCGTAGTGGTGGATCCAGCGGTCGGAGATGGCGTTGACGGGCTCGGCGTTCAGATAGTGCAGCTTCTCGCGCCCCCAGCGGCGGGTGGTCACCAGATTCGCCGCCTCCAGCACTGCCAGATGTTTGCTGACCGCCTGCCTGGTCAGCTGCAACCCGGCGCCCAACTGACCCCGGCTCTGACCGTCGTGCGCGTTCGGACTGTCCAGCAGCAACCGGCGGCTGGGATCGGCCAGCGCCTTGAACACCTCGTCCACGGCATCATCCTCCATAGGCAACCAATGAGTTGCATATGGCCGCGACAGGCAACTAAACGGTTGCGTGTCAAGGCTCGCGGTCGGTCGCGGAAAACGGCAGGATGGCGGGGTGCTGCGCAGCTTCCAGGTGACGAATCACCGCTTTCTGGCCGAACCGCAGGAACTGCGGCCGATCGGTACCCGGGCCGGCGCCCTGCCCGCCCCGGTGACGGCGGTCCGGGGCGCGGTCGCCACCGGCAAGTCCAGCCTCGTGGACGCGCTCGCGCACATGCGCGACGCGGTGCTGCACTCGGTCGCCGGGTGGGATCCCTACGCCGGTCCGGTGCGCGCGCCGCATCTCGGATTCGTGGACCGTCCTTCGGAATTCGCCGCCGCCTTCGTGGCCGAGGGGGTGTCCTACAGCTACGGTTACCGGCTCGACCAGGCCGATGTCACCGCGGAATGGCTGTACAGCCATCCGCATCAGCGCAAGCGCGTGGTGTTCGAACGCGCCGGCGAACAGATCCGGGTCGGCGCGCAGTTCGAACCGGCCCGCTACGGCATCGGCGCCCTGGTCCCACTGGTGCGCCCGAATGCCTTGCTGCTCAGCCTCGCCGGGCAACTGCACGCCGAGGCGCTGACCCCGGCGCATCGCTGGTTCGCCGACCGGCTCGACGTGGTGCACGGCCCCGGCGACCCGGCCGCGATCGAGCATCGCCTCGGCAGCCACCTGTCCCGGTCCGCCGAACACGCCGCGCGGCTGCTGACCCTGCTGCGCGGGGCCGATCTCGGTGTCGAGGACGTGCTGATCCCGGAACCCGATCCGCGCTACGCCGACTATCTGCGGGAACTCGACGGCGAGATCGCCGTCGCGACCAAGGAGGCGGACGCCTGCCTGATCTCCCCCGGGCACGCCGCCGAACTGGCCCACAGCCACGGCCTGACCCCGGCGGCTCTGGACCGCGAACTGGCCGATCTGCGGGCCGCCCGCGACACCCTCTACACCCGGATGGCGGCGCGCTGCGGGGTGGGCCTGGGCCTGGTGCACACCGGCATGACGGCGGCGATCGACGTGGCCGACGAGTCCACCGCGACGCTGGCGCTGCTGCGGCTGCTGCCCGCCGTCCTGGACGCGCTGGACATCGGCCGGGTGCTGGTCGTCGACGATCTCGACACCCAGCTCACCCCCGGCGTCGCCGCGCGGCTCACCGCGATGTTCACCGATCCGGACACCAATCCCCGTGGGGCCCAACTGATCTACACCGGTCGCGGCGAGCCGGCGGCGGCCCGGCACACCTCGGGCTGGGAGTTGCGACGTACCCCACTCGGTGTCGGCGAGCTCACCGCGTGCTGATGTCCGGCGCGACCGAACCGCCGACCGTTCGCCCGCGAGGAGTTCGAGGTGGATTCGGAATGCCTCCTCCGCGAACGACAACTCCGCGAACGGGGTGGGTGTGCGGCTTTCGGCGGTACGGACCCACCGCCCCGATCGCCGCACCGGCCCGTTCGGATGCCGCACTAGCATGGAAACATGCTGCTGCAGATCGGTTTCATCGTGGTGCTCGCAGGCGTGGTGGTCGCGTTGATCACCCAGTACCGCCGCGGCCGGACCGGCGGCGGGCGGGGCGCCGGGAGATCGTGGCGGAATCCGCCGGCCGTGGAGAGCGGCACCCTGTACGTGACCGGCGTGAGCCCGCGACCGGCCGCTCAGGGTGAGCAGTTCGTCACCCTGACCGGCACGGTGTCGGGGCCCAGTGTGGCCGGGGAGACCGTCTACGGCCGATTCGTCTGGGATGTCGGCCAGTGGCCCTCCCCCGGCGACCAGTTCCCGGTCGTCTACCCGCCGGGCAAGCCCGACCGCTGGCAGATCGAGCATCCCGGCGCCCGGCCGCTGTTCGGCTGAGCTTTACTCAGCCGAGCTGCCCAGGGCTGTTCGACCGGACTGCCCAGCGGCTGCCAGGCCGAACTGCCCAGATGCTGTTCGGCTGAGCTGCCCAGGGCTGTTCGCCTCCGAGCCGCCCGGGTGCTGTTCGACCTCGCACCGACCTGAGCCTGCTCGACCGGGACGCCGGACTCGTTCAGCCCGCGCTGGCCTCGGCGAGCAGGCTCAGGTCGGCCACGTCCAAGGTCAGCTGGGCGGCCACGCCCAGCTCGCGCAGCTGCTCCACCGAGGTCGCCGACGCGATCGGCGCGGTGATACCGGGCCGGGTCAGCTGCCAGCCGATGGCGACGGCCGCCTGCGACACCCGATGCTTGTCGGCGACCGCGTCCAGGGCGGACAGGATGCGCAGGCCGCGCGGCTCGAGGTATTTCGCCACACCGCGCTGCCCGCGCGGGCTCTTGCCCAGGTCGGCCTCGGAGCGGTACTTGCCGGTGAGGAAGCCCGAGGCCAGCGGACGATAGGTGACGACGCCGAGCTTCAGGTCGGTCACCACCTGCTCCAGCCCGGTCTCGTAGTCGGCGCGGGCGTACAGGCTGTATTCGGGCTGGATCACCTGGTAGGCGGGCAGACCGGAATCGGCGCTGATCGCCGCCGCCGACCGCAACCGGTCGGCGCTGAAGTTGGAGGCGCCGATGACGCGCACCTTGCCCTGCTCGATCAGGGTCTGATAGGCGCCGAGCGTCTCCTCCTGCGGGACCTCGGCGTCATCGCGGTGCGAGTAGTAGAGGTCGATGTAATCGGTCTGTAGCCGCCGCAGCGAATCCTCGGCGGCGCGCAGGATGTTGTCCCGCGACAGGCCCGGACGGGTCGGCAGCATCCCGACCTTGGTGGCGACCACGACACTGTCGCGTTTGCCGGAGCGTTGCAGCCAGCGGCCGATGATCGTCTCCGACTCGCCGCCGGAATTGCCCGGCACCCAGACCGAATAGCCGTCGGCGGAGTCCACGGAGTTGATGCCCACGTCGGCGAGCGCGTCCAGCAGGGCGAACGAGGCACTCTCGTCCACCGTCCAGCCGAACACGTTGCCACCGAACACGATCGGCGACACCTCGAGCGACGACGTTCCCAGCGGGCGCAACGACATCGGTTCCACTCCTTCCGAATTCGGAATTCGATTCGTCCCATCATCACATCCGGAGCGGGATACGGCACGTCCGCCGCCGGACTATTCGAAGGTCAGCGCCTCCGGCTCCTCGGTGTAGGCGCGGGCGACGTCGGCGGCCAGCGACAGCGTGCGGCGGGCCCAGCTCAGCGGCGCACCGGCCAGGCCGCAGGCGGGGGTGACCAGGATGCGCTCGGCGAGCAGGCGGCGCGGGAACCCGAGGCGGTCGAGCAGCCGGACGCCGGGTTCGGCGACGTCGCGCCAGCCGAGTTGCCCGGCCGGGGCGGTGGTGGGAATCAGCCCCAGCGCCAGATACTTTCCGCTGTCCAGCAGTTCGCCGACGCCGTCCAGATCGGCGGTGCCGACGGTGGCCAGATCGAATCCGATCGCGGCGGCGGCGCTGCCGTGCAGGAAGCGCAGCGCGGGCCGGTCGGCGCAGGTGTGCACCAGCACCGGGCCGGTCTGCGCGGTCACCACGGTGTCCAGGATGTGCAGGGCCTCGGGTTCGGGCACCGGCCGCACGGTGTTGAGCATGCTGGCGCCGCTCAGCGATCCGGTCAGCACGGCCGTCAGCGCCGGTTCGTCCACCTGGACGACGACGGTGGTGTCCAGGCGCTTGGCCACCTCGGCGGCGTGCCGGGCGAGCCCTTCCGCCAGCGATTCCGAAAGATCACGCACCGCACCGGGATCGGTGAGCAGGCGGTGCCCGTTGACCAGCTCGACCTGGGCGGCCAGCGTCAGCGGGCCCGCCACCTGCACCTTCACCGGCCGGCCGGAACCGCCGAGACCGGCTGTCTCCCAAGCTTCTTCGAGCGCGTCCAGATCGGTGCGCAGCAGGTCGTGGGCGCGGCGCGAGACGCCACCGGGCCGGGCGGCCAGCCGGTAACCACGCGCGGAGGTGTCGAAGCGCAGATCGACCAGCAGCGCGGAGGCCCGGCCGATCATGTCCGAACCCGGTCCGCGCGCGGGCAATTCGACCAGGTGCGGCAGCGCGCCGAGCTCGCCCACGATGGTCGCGGCGGCCTCCCGGGCATCGGTGCCCGGCCAGGACCCGACCCCGGTCACGATCCCACCGCGCAGTACCGCGGATTCCGTTGTCACACTGTCGCCCTCACTCATCGGTATTCACCCTGTCCGGAAGGCACTGCCGGGCAGCGGCTCTCGGAGAAATCCGCGTACCAGCCCGGGAACGACACCAGATCCGGCAGCGTCACGTCGGCGCCGTAGGCGCTCAGCGTCACCAGGTCGAAGGGGCCGGTGGCGACGCCGACGGACACCGCGCCGGCGGCCCGGGCGGCATCCACGTCGCCGGTGTGATCGCCGACGTAGGCCGCGGCGCCGAACCGGCGCAGCGCCGCACCCTTGCCCGCGCCGAACACGCCACCCACGACCTCCTCGACCGGCAGCTCCAGAAACCGGACGGTCCGTTCGGTGTCGGCCTGATTCTTCCCGGAGACGACGATCACCCGCCCGCCGGCGGCCCGGATCGCCGCGATCGCCGCGGCGGCCCCCGGCATCGCGGTGGTCACCGGAATCGCCACGTCCTGGTACATCGCGCGGTACCGGTTCGCCATCTCGACGACCCGCTCCGGCGGGAACCAGTAGCCGATCTCGACCTCCAGCGGCGGGCCGATCCGCGACACCACCGCGGTGGTGTCGATCGGCACCCCGGTCTCGGCGGACAGCAGCCGATACACCGCGGCGATGCCCGCCCGGCTGTCGGCCAGCGTCAGATCGAGATCGAAGCCGATCGCCGGGGCCGTCACCGCGAGCTGTCCGTCAGCGCCCGCTCGGTGCCGCTGATGGTCCCACTGCCGATCACCTCGTCGCCGGCGGGATCCGGACGGTACAACACCACGGCCTGCCCGCGCGCGACGCCGGTCAGCGGTTCGCGCAGCCGCACCACCAGGCCGCCGTCGACCGGCTCGGCCGCCGCGGGCGCGGTGCCGCCGTGCGCGCGCACCTGCGCGACACAGTCGATCGAACCGGCCGGGGTCGCCCCCGAAGTCCAGATCGCGCGATCCGCGAGCACGGTCGCGACCTGCAACTCCTCGGCGGTACCGACGTGCACGGTGCCGGTCCCCGGATCGATACCGGTGACGTAACGCGGCCGGCCGTCGGCGGCCGGACCGGGCAGGCCCAGCCCCTTGCGCTGACCGATGGTGAAACCGTGCACACCCTCGTGCACACCGAGCTGCTGCCCGGCCGAGTCGAGGATGGCCCCCGGCCGGATGCCGATCTTGGCGCCGAGGAAGGCGCGGGTGTCGCCGGACGGGATGAAACAGATGTCGTGCGAATCCGGTTTGTCCGCCACCGCCAGGCCGCGCTCGGCGGCCTCCGCGCGGATCTGCGGCTTCGGGGTGTCGCCGACCGGGAACATCGCGCGGGACAGCTGGTCGGCGGTCAGCACGGCCAGCACATAGGACTGGTCCTTGTCGGCGTCGACCGCCCGGCGCAGCACACCGTCGGCCAGCCGCGCGTAGTGACCGGTGGCCACGGCGTCGAAGCCGAGCGCCACCGCGCGATCGGCCAGCGCCGAGAACTTGATCTTCTCGTTGCAGCGCAGGCACGGATTCGGGGTCTCGCCCGCGGCGTAGGAGGCGACGAAATCGTCGATCACGTCCTCCTTGAACCGGTCGGCGAAATCCCAGACGTAGAACGGGATTCCGAGCACGTCGGCGGCCCGGCGGGCATCACCGGCGTCCTCCTTGGAACAACAGCCGCGCGATCCGGTGCGCAGCGTCCCCGGCGTCGCCGACAACGCCAGATGCACGCCGACCACCTCGTGGCCCGCGTCGACCGCACGTGCGGCCGCGACGGCGGAATCGACGCCGCCGCTCATCGCAGCGAGCACTCTCACCGGGATCCCTCCTGTGTCAGTCGGTTGGTTCCTTCCTGCTTCCGCCCGCGGCCGCTGCCGGCCCCGGCCAGTCCCGCCGCGCGGGCCCGCTCGACCACCGCGGGCAGCACCTCCAGCAGCCGATCGACATCGGCCCGATTCGAGGTGTGGCCCAACGAGAATCGCAGCGAACCCCGGGCGGTACGAGCATCCACGCCCATCGCCAGCAGTACGTGACTGGGCGCCGCGACCCCGGCCGTGCAGGCCGACCCGGTGGAGCACTCGACACCGGCGGCGTCGAGCAGCATCAGCAGCGAATCACCCTCGCAGCCAGGGAAAGTGAAGTGCACGTTGCCCGGCAGCCGGTCCGCGCCCGCGGGCCCGTTCAGCACCGCATCCGGCACATCGGCCCGCACCCCGGCGATCAGCGCGTCCCGCAGTCGCAGCAATTCACCCGTGCGCGTGGGCATCTCGGTGATCGTCTTGCGCAGCGCGGCCGCCAGCCCGACCGCCGCGGGCACATCGGAGGTACCGGACCGCAGATCCCGCTCGTGACCGCCACCATGCAGCAACGGCAGGCATCCCACCTGCCGCCCCAGCAACAGCACCCCGACCCCGTGCGGCCCACCGACCTTGTGCCCGGCGAAACTCGCCGCCGCCAGCCCGCTGCCCGCGAAATCGATGGGCAGCTGCGCCGCGGCCTGCACCGCGTCACTGTGCATCGGCACACCGAATTCCTGTGCCACGGCGGCCAATTCACCGATCGGCTGCACCGAGCCGACCTCGTTGTTGGCCCACATGACGGTGACCAGCGCGATCTCACCGGGATGCGCGGCCAGCGCCGCCCGCAGCACGCGCGGCGACACCATCCCGTCCCGATCCACCTCGAGCAACGTCACCCGGGCGCCCTCGTGCTGCTCCAGCCACTCCACCGCATCCAGCACCGCGTGATGCTCGACCCCGCTGACGAGGATGCGGGTACACCGGGGATCCGCGTCGCGCCGAGCCCAGTAGATGCCCTTGACGGCGAGATTGTCGCTCTCGGTGCCGCCCGAGGTGAAGATCACCTCCGAGGGCCGCGCCCCGAGATCGGCGGCGATGGACTCACGCGCCTCCTCCAGCATCCGGCGCGCGGTACGCCCCGATCCGTGCAGCGACGACGCATTACCGGCAATACGCAGGGCATCCGTCATCGCCTCGACCGCGGCAGGGTACATCGGTGTCGTGGCCGCGTGATCGAGGTAGACAGTCTGGGGCACCGCACCGACCGGACCCGGGAAAGCCGACTTCATGACCAGTGAACTCTATCCCATCGTGACCTGCGTGTTCCTCGGGTATCCCACCGCTGCCTACGATCGCTCTACGATCCGACAGCAACGGATGCAAGCAGTGACGGGCGCGAGGTATTCCCCGCAGACCCCCGGGCCAGGGGACCGCCCCGGATCGAGGGCCGATGCGCCGGCCGTCGGCAGCCGGTTCACGCCGACCGTCCGTCCCCAGGGGGATCGGCTCGGCCGGCCAAGGGAGTGGGACCGGCTCCGGTGTCGGAATCCCGAGGGCCGCGCAGGGTGCGGCAGGCGATTCGTGACTGCTACATCACAGGTCAGCGTATCTTCTCCGGGATGGTGTCGAGGGCGTGCAGCACGTGGACGGCGAGTTCGGATGCCGAGCGGTCGTCGAGTTCGGAATGTGCGCGCACGGCGTCCCGGACACGTCCGACTCGACGTTCGTACGGTGTTTCGATGGTCATTGTGGTTCCTATCGGCGGTAGTAGGTGATCTGGTCGGCGGTGTCACGGGCACAGGCGCATTCGCGCAGCAATCCGCGGCTCATGGTCGCGGCACAGTACCGGAATCCGATGTGCCCGTGCGCCGCACGAGTGTGGTCGCATGCCGGACAATCGAATTCGAGCATGGCGATGGGCAAGGAAGTCAATTCGGCACCGCCTCGGAGTCGACGGGATCGAGGGTGGATCCGGGTTGGGATACCGGGGCGAACGTGGTGGCGGCCGCGGATTCGCGGGCGAGGAAGGCGCCGAGTTCGCCGATCGCGCTCATCAGCGGTGCGGGGAACACGACGGTGGTGTTCTTGTCGACGCCGAGCTCGATCAAGGTCTGCAAGTTGCGCAACTGCAACGCCAGCGGATGCGCCATCATGGTGTCGGACGCGTCCCCGAGCGCGGCGGCGGCAAGCGATTCGCCCTCGGCGGCAATGATTTTGGCTCGCTTCTCCCGTTCGGCCTCGGCCTGCCGGGCCATCGCTCGTTTCATGCTGTCGGGCAGCTGAATATCCTTCAATTCGACCAGGGTCACCTCGATGCCCCATTCGAGCGTGGTGGTGTCGAGAATCTCCCGGATGCCGGCATTGAGGTCGTCGGTGTCCGACAACGCTTCGTCCAGGGTGTGGCGTCCGACAACCTTGCGCAGGGTCGTCTGCGCGATCTGATTGATGGCGGAGTAGACGTCCTGAATCGCCACCACCGATTTCACGGCATCGATGACCCGGAAATAGGAGACCGCGGAAATATCGACGCTGACGTTGTCCCGGGTGATGATGCCCTGCGACTGGATCGGCATCGTGATGATCCGCAGCGACACTCTCGACAGCCGGTCGATGACGGGAACGATGAACCGCAACCCGGGTTCCTTCACCGCGACCACCCGCCCCAAGCGGAACAGCACCCCCCTCTCGTACTGCGTGACGACCTTGATCGACAGGGCCAGCAGGATCAGCGCGACGACGGCGACGACCACGACGGTCACGATGAGTGCTTGCACGACTCTGTCCTCGAATTCGTTGTGCTGGATAGGTTCTCGACGGGCGGCGGGGACTCGCGCATCACGTGCGCAAGCCTCTCGACCGCATCGGTCGCTCGGCGTTGCGCCCGCCGGATATCGGCCGCCGCCCGATCGAGACGAGCCTGAGTGGGCAAGCGAGCACTCCCGCCCGCCTTCGTGCCGAAGAGTTTTCCGGTCACTGCCCCGACTGCGCGGTGCACGACCGCCGGTCCCGTGCTCATTTCGTAGCCTCCTTCTCCGGTGCCGCAGCCGTCCAGCGCTCGAGGTGGTCCCGCCGACTCGGCGTCGTGCGGACATGACGCGAGCCGCCGGCATGTTCATCGCAATCCCGGGCCGATACGGTCGCGTCCCACGGGGACTGTTCGAGTGCCCGGCGTGCGGTGGTGCCACGACGGGCGGTGCCGCGCTGCGCTACCAGCAACAGACCCAGCCCGGTGGCACCTATGACCAAGACGATCAGCCCGATGAGGACGATCATGACAACTCCAGTCGCTTGCGTTACCTCCGAGTGTAGGAGCATCAACGATGTATGTCTACAACGTAGACATACATCGTCTTCCTAGCCGGCGGCCGAGGCATCGGCGCCGAGGCCGGCGGCACGGTGCTCGACCGGTGCCGACGTCACGATCGGCGCCCTCACGAGTGGCGACGGTGTGCGCGTCCCGCCGACCCGCGCCGCCGCGGCGATCCCGGCGGCGGGCGCACGGTCGAGCCGGGCGGCCGCGACGTCGATCGGCGGGCCGTCGACCATCGCGGTCCAGGCCCACTGCACCACGTGTTCCAGTTCGTCGATCGCCCCGCCCAGACGCAGCGCCTCGGGCGCCGCGGTGGCCGGCAGCGCGTCGCGCAGGAACTCACGCACCGCGAACAAGCGCTGCATCATCTGATCGTGAAGTTCATCGGCGAGGCGCTCACGCTCGGCGAGCTCGTCGAGTTCCCATTGCCTGCGCGCCCGCACCGACCGCAACGCCGCCGCGACCCGATCGGCGAATACGGTCATCAGGTCGAATTGCTCGTCGGAAAACCGGGGCGTCCCCACCGGCCGGACAGCGACCAGCACACCCAGCGGGCTGTCGATCCCGCGCAGTGGCAGCGCCACTACCGAGCCGAATAATGCCGGCCCGCTTGCCTTCTCGATGTCCCGCGCCGCCAACCGCAGTGGGGCCCGCTCGAGGAACACCGTCCTGACCGCTGCATCCAGCAGCGCCAGCGCCTCGTCCAGGTCGTCACGGCGAGATCCGATCGAGTCGACGACGGCCAGTTCCGCCACCGCGGGCATCGACGTCCCGGGATCGCGCGGGACGATCAGCAGACAGTGGCCGGGGTCACTCAGGCTGGTCGCCGTGTCGGCGATCAGCCGCAATGCCACGCCGATGTCGATATCGGCCAGCAGTTCGGTCGCGATGTCGCCGGCCGCGGCCGTCCACGCCCGGCGCATGCGCGCCTGTTCGGCCCGCAGGGCGTTGTCGATCGCGAAGCCCGCCGCGATGGCCAGTACCACGATGACCGCCTCGTCGCCGTCGCCGAACTGTCCGCCCCCGGCCTTCCCGGTCAGCGACAGGTTGCCGAAAACCTGATTCCGCACCCGGATCGGAACCTCGAGAACGGACCTGTCGACCGGCCCGAGGCGAACGATCGACATGTTCGCCCGGACCGGGCCGGGCCGATCATCGACCGGACTCGGTCCCGGGTAACCGCCGGGGACCGAGCGGATCTCCACTCGGACGCCATCGCAGACGTCCTCATATCGCGCATCCCGGCAGGACGATGCCTCGAGTTGGTCGTCGTAGACCCGCATACCGACGTCAAGGGCATCCACCATCTCGGCGGCGGCATGCGCGACCACGCACAGCGTCCGATCCAGGTCGAGTCCGGCAGTCCGGATCAAGATGGTCGTGACCAGTTCCTCGCTCCGACTGCGGGATTCGACGATGCCCTCGAGCCGGGACTGAACTTCGCCGAGCAACTCCTGCAGTCGTACCTGCGATTTAGCTGCCCTCGATTGAAAGGTCATGACCAGAACCCTCTCGCCAGTGGCTGGAATGCTGCACGGCGTCACCGGGATCTGGAGCGACGAACACAGCTTACTCGCCCACCTATCGATCGGCAGCGCATCGACCACGACCACCGGAGAGGAGCCCACCGCGCACAGCGAACGGGTCTGTCTCGCCGGCGTTTCCGGCGTTGTCCGGCGATGGTTCCGGGCGTCGGGCCGGCGGTCGGCAATGGTGATCGCACGCGGTCGAGCATCGCCACCGGACCCGGACGTCGCATCGCACCCTTATGTCAACACTGTAGGTCTACATTCAATATTCGGTGTAGCGTCAGTGGTGGAGCTTCGCCGCCTCGGCGGAGTCTCCGAATTGGAGGACGACCCATGAGTGCAGCCGACAAAGCGGGAAACAAGGTCGACGAGATGGCCGGCAAGGCGAAAGAGGCGGTCGGCCGGGCCACCGATGACAAGTCCACCGAAAACGAAGGCAAGGCCGACCAGGCGAAGTCCAACCTGAAGGATGCCGGCGAAAAGGTGAAGGACGCGTTCCGGAAGTAGCGGAACGTCCTCACACTGCGACAGCTGCGGTCGTGCCCGGAGCGGGCACGACCGCAGCTGTCCCGTTGCCCCCCTTGCGGTTTCGTTCGACATCGCTCGGCCGTGCCCGTACGTCACGGTCGCTGCGAGCTGGATAGCCGCGAGCACCCGGCCGCACCGCGGGCATCCCCGTCGCCGGACCGGAACCTTCGAGCAGTTCTTCGGTAGTGTCGCAGGCGTCACCGTAGGCCCGCGTCGCCTCCGGCGCGGCGACTCGGATTGCCTGCTGAAGCTCGGGATGCGTACCGGAAGTGGATATGCGATTGCCGCCGGAAGGGGCGTTGGCCGATGGTCGAGACACTCCGTGAGCCTGGTGGCGGTCAGGTGCGGTGACGCCCCCGCATCCCCTTGTCGCCGAGTTCCTGGCCGTGCTGGCGGAATCGGCGGGAGAGACGACACCGGCCGGGTTGTGCCGTGCGTGTGTGTCGGTACTGCCGGTGGCACGTGCGGCTATCGTGGTGCACAGCGCCGACGGGTGGGAGTTGTTGTGCGCCAGCGACGAGGTCGCGGCCAGAATCGAGGCGATCCAGGCCACTGTCGGCGACGGTCCCGCCATCGACGCGATCACCGGCGGCGCACCGGTTCTGGTCCCGGATCTCACCGCGACCGGATTCGCGCGCTGGCCGGCGCTGCTCGATACCCTCGATCACGACGCCCCGAGCGCGGTGTTCGCGTTCCCACTGCAGATCGGGGCCATCCGGCTGGGGGTGCTGGATCTGTATCGCGAAGCACCGCAAGTACTGTCGAGCCAGGACATGACGTCGATGACCCTGGTGGCCCATCTGGTTACCATGACCTTGTTGAACGATGCCGGCCGAGACGGGGATCCGGGGTGGGAACTGTCGCCGGACGCGCAAACCATCCATCAAGCCACCGGAATGGTGGTGGCGCAGCTCGGGGTGCCCGCCCGGGAAGCCTATGTACGGCTACAAGGGCACGCGTTCGCCCACGGCCTGCTTCTCGGCGAAGTCGCCGCCGATGTCGTCGCGCGGCGGCTGCGACTGACATCGGACGGACACGACACACGTTGACGCCCCATGCCGAGGACCGAGAACAGGAACGAAGGGAAAACGGACACCATGGACGCTCGGGAAGGTCCGCTCACGCGGGCGTTCGTTCGGTTGGTCGACACACTGGTCGCCGACTACGACGCGATCGAGTTGTGCCAGCAACTCGTCGACGATTGCGTCGAGCTGCTGAACGCCACCGCGGCGGGACTGTTGCTGGGCGATCATCACGACAGTCTGCGGGTGCTGGCCTCCACCAGTGAACAGACTCGACTGATGGAGTTGTTCCAGCTGCAGGCCGATGCCGGGCCGTGCCTGGACGCCTATCGCACCGGCAGCCAGGTCATCGTCGGTGAGCTGACCGCTGCCCGAGCGGCGCAATGGCCGGTATTCGGCGACCGGATGCTCGCCGAGGGATTCCGCGCCGTCTACGCGGTGCCACTGCGGCTGCGAGAACAGCGAATCGGCGCGCTGAACCTGTTCAGTACCCAGGTCGGTGCGCTGTCGCCCGAGGACGTGGCTGTCGGGCAGGCGCTGGCCGATGTGGCGACGATCGGGATCCTGCATCAACGTGTGGTTGCCCGGCACGAGATCATCAACGAGCAATTACAGAGCGCGCTCAACAGTCGCATCATCCTCGAGCAGGCCAAAGGTGTTCTCGCCGAACGCGGCGGTCTGGACATGGACCAGGCCTTCGTGATGCTCCGTGCGTATGCCCGCAACACCAACACCCGTCTGGCCGAGGCAGCTCGTGCCATCGTGGACGGCACGGTCGACACGGCCGACTTCCTGCACGCGCCCCAAGCGGACCCCCCGGGTCTCAGCGGGTAGCCGCCCCGACGTCGTCGATTTCCCGCGGCGGTTGCGAGATCACGCGGGCAACGCGGTCGCGCTCGGCACGCTCATCCAGCTCCAGCTGCCGGCGCGCACCGGCCGACCGCAGCCCCTCCGCGACCTGATCGGTGAACACCGACATCGCCTCGAACTGCTCGTCCGGAAAAGCGGGAGCCCCGACCGGTCGAATACTGATCAGCACGGCGGCAGGAGAATCGGTCCCGGGTAGCGGCAGCATCATCACCGGGCCGATCGGCGCACCGGACCCGGCCGTGTGGTCGATCTCGGGTGCGGCCGAGCGCAGTGGCGAACCCGCTCTGAACACCGCTCTGACAGTGGCATCCACGACGGCGAGAACCTCCTCGGCACCGCTGCGACGGGACCCGGCCGAATCGACGATCACCAATTCGGCGACCTCCGGCGTCGCTGTCCCGGACTCACCGGGGACCACCAGCAGACAATGCCCGACGGCAGTCAGGCTCGTGGCCGTGTCCGCGATCAACCGCAATGCCGTAGTGGTGTCGATGCCCGCCCGCAATTCGGCGCCGATGGCACGGGCAGCCTCGGTCCATGCCTGACGTAGCCGGTGTTGTTCGACTTTGCGCGCATTATCGATCGCGATGCCGGCCGCTGTGGCCAGGGTGAGGATGAGCATCTCGTCGTCGCCGCCGAATGGCCTGCCGTCTGCTTTGTCCGCGAGACAGAGGCTGCCGAATACCTGGTCGTGGACTCGGATCGCCACCTCGAGAACGGTTCCGTCCGCTCGGGCCGGATGACGAACGGCCGAGGTCGTGACAGGGACGGATTCGGGCTGCCGACGGATCGAACCCGGTCGCGGGTGAAGGTCGGGGATCGGATGGATCGTCACCCGCCCGATCTCGCGGGCGCCCTCGTAACGCACATCGTGATAGCGAGATGCGATGAGCTGGTAGTCGTGTCGATACACTCCCAGTCCGGCGTTGCGGGCACCCACGAGCTCGGCGGCGGTATGGGCGATCACACAGAGGATTTGATCCAGCTCGAAACCCGAGGTTTGCACCAGGATCGTCGTGACCAGTTCTTCGGTCCGGCCACGGATTTCCGTGATGCGTTCGGCTCGCTGCCGAATTTCGGCGACCGCCTCCCGCAGCCGGGCCTGCGACTGGAATGCCTTCGAATGAAAACGCATACCCCAACCTCTTCCACCGGAAGCCGAACGCTGATGCGTCGCCGAGGTCTGGAGCAACGGCCCTCACCTTACCGGACGACTCCTGGAACGGCAGCACGAGCCACCGCACGCACCGCACGCCTCCGGCTGCGCGGGCGCCGAAATACGACCCTCCGCGAGATCGGCCGAGCCGCCGTCGAATTCGGCGAGAGCCGCGAGTCCCGGCAGCGTGTCGGAGGTCGGCGCGCACCGATTCGGTCTCGGCGGGAGTGGCGGTGGTGAAAGCTTCGCGTAACGATGTCGCCGAAGATACGGTCGCGCATCGGCCCCGGCTGTCGTGGCACGACATCGGAAACGGGAAAACGAGGAAGGAGAACATCATGGTTGCTCGGGAAGGCCCACTCACCCGGGCGTTCGTCCGACTGATCGACACCCTGGTCGCGGACTACGACACGATGGATCTGTGCCAGCAGTTGGTCGACGACTGCGTGGAACTACTGAGCGCGAGCGCGGCCGGGCTGCTGCTCAGTGACAGCACCAGCCTGCGCGTGCTGGCCGCCAGCAGCGAACAGACCCGCCTGATGGAGCTGTTCCAGCTACAAGCCGATGCCGGACCGTGTCTGGACGCGTACCGCACCGGTACCCGGATCGTCGTCGACGACCTGACCGAGCAGGCTTCGCGATGGCCGGTGTTCGGCCACCGAATGCTCGCCGAGGGGTTCCGTGCGGTCTACGCGGTGCCGCTGCGGTTGCGCGAACAGCGGATCGGCGCGCTGAACCTGTTCTGCGAACAGCCGGGTGCGCTGCGGCCCGCGGACGTGTCCGTCGGGCAGGCGCTGGCGGATGTGGCCACGATCGGGATCCTGCATCAGCGCGTGGTCGCACGGCAGGCGATCGTCAACGAGCAACTACAGACCGCGCTCAACAACCGCATCATCATCGAACAGGCCAAAGGTGTTCTCGCCGAACGAAGCGGCCTCGACACGGCACAGGCGTTCGCGACGCTTCGCGCATACGCCCGCAGCACCAGCACTCGCCTCGCGGTACTGGCCCGCGCGATCGTCGAGGGCTCCTTCGACACCACTGCCCTGCTACGTACCTCCGCACCGGATGGTGCACCGCAGCAGCACCCCGCCGGATGATGCCCATTAGGGCCGTAATGCCTGCTCGCGCAGGGTGTTCAGAGTTCCGGCCAGGATGCGCGAGACCTGCATCTGGGAGATGCCGAGGGCTTCGGCGATCTGCACCTGGGTCCGGAATTCGAAGAAACGCAGCACCAGCACGCGCTGATCCCGTGCCGGCAATGCGGCGATCAACGGCCGCACCGCGAGGTAGTCCTCCACCAAGCGGTAACCCGGCTCGTCCACGGCGAGTACGCCCGGGATCACAGTCGGCGCCACGCCGTCCTCGTCGTCGGTGGCCGCTTCGATCGGATCCGCCCGGTAGGCGTTCTGAGCGATCAGCGCCAGGGTGACCTCGGCGGTTTCGACATCGAGTTCTTCGGCGATCTCACGGGCTCTGGGAGATCGCCCGAGCCGGTGGGTCAGGCGTTCGGTGGTCGGGCCGAGCAGTTGATGGATGTCCTTGGTTCGCCGCGGGACGCGCACCCCCCAGGTGTGGTCGCGGAAGTGGCGGCGGACCTCGCCCATGATGGTCGGTACCGCGAAGGCGATGAACGGCGTACCGTGGCCGGGTTCGAATCGGTCGA
This sequence comes from Nocardia sp. alder85J, assembly GCF_020176955.2. GTDB lineage: Bacteria > Actinomycetota > Actinomycetes > Mycobacteriales > Mycobacteriaceae > Nocardia. Next base: position 48,930 of record NZ_JAIUCZ020000004.1, on the reverse strand, counting down.
CCGCTTGCACCAGGCCGAGTCGTGCGACCTGTAGCAGGTCGTCGAAGGCTTCTCCGCGACCGGTGAACCTGCGCGCGATGTGCTCGGCCAGCGGTAGCCCCAGTCCGATCGCCTTCTTGCGCAGGCGATCTCGCCGAGGGTCATGGAGGGCGAGGCCGGCGAGTTCGGCGAGAAGAGGTGGGATGCGGTCGTAGTTGTCGTCGTCGCGGCGCCGCCGGCGTATGCGCGTCGACCGCGGTGGAGTGATTCGAGGCAGGGTGAAATGGACAGTCGGATTCATCGACCGGCCTTCCCGGTGTTGTGAGGGGTCAGAGGCAACGATTGCGGTGGCGGTTACGGCCGGCCGGGGCGGATTCACCGCGACTGTCGGATACTGCGACGACCGAGGTCGGATCCGTGCCGTGCGTATCGGGCAGCGGTAGCTCCGATTCTCCGCACCGAGAGGGTGCTCCACCGCGTCCTTGCGGCGGGAACCTCGGAGGAGCGCGGACGAATACCGCGACGATGGCAACGAAATGAGACTCGAACTGTCGCTGATGATGACACCCTCTGTCGTCGCGGGTAGCGTTCGACTGCCGGGGTCAAGGACAGTAAGAATAGGGATGCGCACCGTGATCATGCGCTACGTTCGAGGATAACAGCACGGGCTCGCGGTGGGGACGTGATTCATCCGTCGGCACCACACCCAATTCGGTTGCTGGATGTTATCTGCACTGTCCGGCGGTCGGGTAGGTTGCGTAGACATGACCAGACGAAGCGTGCCTGTAGCAGGAGCGTCGGCCAACTGGGACATCGTCACCGACGTCGGGTTGACGGCACTCGCCGTGGCCGCGGGCCGGGCCATGGAGACCCACCGCGACGGCGGCCTGGTCTCGGACCCGTACGCGGAGGCCTTCGTGCGGGCGGCCGCACCGCCGATCGCCTTGCCGACCCGGCTGGAGGCGGCCGGGGACGACCCGGACATTCCGTGGACGGCGATGGCCCGGTACATGGGGGTGCGGTCGCGGTATTTCGACGAGTACCTGGCGACAGCGGCCACGGCCGGGGTGCCCCAGGTGGTGCTGCTCGCCGCGGGGTTGGACACCCGCGCGTTCCGGATGGGCTGGCCGGAGGGAACCACGGTCTACGAGCTGGACGCACCGAAGGTCCTGGACTTCAAGGACCGCGTGCTCACCGAGCAGGGTGCGCAGGCGCGCGCACGGCGGCAAGTGGTCGCGGTGGATTTGCGGGAAGAGTGGACCCAGCCGCTACAGCAGGCGGGTTTCGATCCGTCCCGGCCCTCGGCCTGGCTGGCCGAGGGGCTGCTGCCTTTCCTGCCGAACGCGGCGAAGCGACGACTGCTGTCCGCGGTGAACGAACTCACCGTCACGGGCAGCAGCGTCGAGCTGGAACACATCGACGATCTGGCCGGTCTGCGCCGCGATCCGCGATTGCGGGAGCAGCAGGCCCGCATGGCCGAGCGAATGAACCTCGATATCACGCGGCTGTGGCCGGACGAGGAGAACTTTCCCGTCGGCACCTGGTTGGCCGAGCACGGGTGGACGGTCACCAGCGAGCGCGCGGACGATGTAGCCAGGCGGTACGGTCGCCCTCTCGCGGAACAGGCGATGCTCCCGATCCGCGCGGGCCTGTTCGTCACGGCACGACGAGCCGGCACACCGTAGAGCCCGCGATCTCCGGCAGCCGGCTGGTGCAAGCCCTCGCTGACTACGAGCGCAATGAGGTTGTTCGACGGGCCCGGCCAGTGGTCGGTAGTCAACGGGACCGTCACGGCTGGGACATCGGTCACCTGTGTCCATACCGCGCACCTCCCTGCACCCGACTGCATCGACTCCATGCGATCGACGCGTTACGCGGGCGGGTGATATCAGCGCTCTCCCGGGAGATCCGGGATACATCGGTATTCCTCGATGTCCCGTTCGAGGTGACAGCCGCTCGGACGGCCGAACGCGATGGTACGCAACCGGATCCGGCGCACGAGACGATGCGGCGATATGCCGACGGGCAGCGTCGGTATTTCGCGCGCGCGGCCCTGGGAGCGCGCCGGCATCGTCGTGGTGACGCTGCCACCGGCTGGACTCTTCGCAGTTCAGCTGGCATTCTGGTGTGTCGGGCGTTCCTGGCCGGCCGGGTAGCGTTTCCCGGAGCCGCCAGGAGGAGTAGCACGTGCCATGACGCCACCACAGGACGACGCGGGTCACGGTGGGAAGCGGGCGCCGGAGAAGAGTCTGGAGCTCGAGAGTCGGTATCGGCTGGCGCGGGTCATGCGGCATCTGCGGGAGCGGGCGGGGCTGACGCGGGCGCAATTGGCGGCGCTGCTGGGGAACAGTGACAAATCCGTCGAGGCCCTGGAGCGCGGGGATCGCGGCGTGAAGATCGAGATGCTGTGGAAATACTTCAACACAGCGGAACCGGTCATCGTCGAACCCATGCTCGACCACGTGATCGAAGTGCTCACCGGGCGAGCGCGGCTGATGGACGATCTGCCGCCGCCGACCGCCCGCGAGATCGCCTTCTGCGACCGGCAGCCGGGTCCGGCGATGGTGATCGCGCAGGGGTCGTTCGATCTGGGATATTGCAACGAACAAGGCCGGGAATGGCTTCAGGGTGTCGGCGAGTACCGGAATCTGATCGTGTGGATGATGCTGGACCGGCGCGCCAAGGACGTCTTCGGGCCGCAGGGGTGGGAGCCGTTCGCCTATCTGCTGCTGCTGGCGCTCGAACATCTGTCCATCGAATTGGTCGGGGAGGACCGGCGGCGAGCGCTCATCGGGGCGGTCAGTCAGGCCCCGGAATACAAGAGGCTCTCCACGAAGCGGACGCCGATCGACGAGGTGGTGCCGGAGATCTTCACCCTGCGCAATCCAGGTACCGGCGAGACGGCCGACTTCTATTTCGGGAGCTGGCGATCGTTCTTCCCGCCGCGCAGGCCGGACTGGCAGCAGCTGGTTTTCTGGCGCGTGTGAGCGGCGCGGGCTAGGTGGGCATCGGCCGCCACTGGATGACACCGGCGCTGTCGCGGGCGCAGAGACCGAACTGCTCGTCCGCGAAGTGCATACCGAATGCGGGGATCTCGTCGTCGGCGAGCATACGGACGAGGGAGCCGCGGACGTCGGCGGCCTGTCGCGGGTCCATATCGGCGACCGAGGACAGCTGTGGATCGGCGACCTGCAACGCGGTGTGCAGCGCGTCGCCGAGAACCACGAGAGTGGCTCCCTGGGAGGTGATCCGATAGCCGGTGTGGCCGGGCGTGTGACCGGGCAGTGGGACCACCGTCACACCCAGGCCGATGTCCTGTCCGGGGTCGGCGAGGCGAACCTGCGGCTCGAACGCCGCCAGCAGGTCGGGGCCGACGCCGTCCACCGCGAGCAGGTGCCGATGCGCCCACTCCTCCCGGCCGACCACCACCGCGGCGTGCGCGAAAGGCCGCCGATCGGTTCCGGGCACGGCGCGGCACAGCCAGCCGATCTGATCGAGATGCAGATGGGTGAGCGCGACGGTGGTGATCCGCGACAGCAGATCGGTTCCGCCACTGCCGGATCGGTCGACACCGCGCAGACTGTCCAGCAGCGCACCCCCGGCGATCAGGCCCGACGGTGTCTCGATGGACACGGGGCCGACGCCGGCGTCGATCAACATCGCCTCGCCGGTGGCATCGTCTTCGATCAGCAGCGCGCCGACACCGGCGGGCAGCGCGCGGCAATCGTCGAGATACCGGTCGTGCGCGTAGTCGTCCCAGAATTCGGCGGTGGTACCCGGCAGCCAGTGGCGCGCGGGCAGCGAGGTCCGGCCGTCGACGAGATAGGTGAGGATCAGGCCGCCGACCCGGATGCTGCGGATACCGGCGACACTGGCCCGGCGTGACTTGGTCAGCAACGGTGATGTCCTTTCACGAGTGGGGCTCACTTTTCCTCGTCCGGAAGTCTGCCGTTCCGTACAACCCACGCAATTCCGTCGAGCCGGAGGGCCGATTGTTCGAATTCGGGCATGTCCGAGGATATCGCGCCGAGGACGGTCCCGCACTACCGAAAACGCCTTCATGTCGCGGATTTTCGAGCCGGGACCCACAGAGTATGGGAGTTCGCGGCGGCGGTCCTACAATTTGTAGGGATCGGGATGCCCAGTCCTACGCGATCCGGGCCGATATCGCACTTCGCGCTGGTGGGACGGCTCGAAGAGCCCGGCTGTCCTACGAAAACAAGGTGTCCGCACCCGCATTCCCACGGGTTCGGGGTCCACCCGCCACAGGGCCTACGAATCGGCGGAGTTTCGAACGGAATTCACGGACGCCTGCAAGATACGAGCCCGGAAAGGGTTGCATCCCGGTGCAATTGTCGCAATGCTTGCTGGTCGTGCGAGGTATCACCCGCCTCCGTCACAACGCGAGAAAGGGGCACGTGATGGATGTATTCCGGCTGACGGCATACCGCACACGACGAGGGCGGCCGCCGCACGATGCCGACGCGACGCGCGAGATCTCCGGTGACAACGAATATGCCATGGCGCCCGCCGATTCCGCGGCGACCGGATGTCCGGACACGGTCGAGCCGCGGCGGCCTGCGGCCGACCCTCCGCAGGTGCCGCCGCGCCCGGCCGACGACGAGCCGGAGGGACGGTGGGGGCAGCACATGGCGGATCTGTTGCGGGAGTGGATGCGGGTGCGCGCGGCGGCCACCGCGGGCGCCGTGCGGCCGGTGCCGGAACCGGCGGAGCAGAGGTTGGCGCGATTGCTCACCGAAGCGCTACGGGCACAATCCGATTCGCATCACGACACGCCCTATGTCGGGCCGGACCTGCCCGACGACATCCTGTTGCGAGGCTGGTTCGATCTCGCGAGGCCCGCGAAGATCCTGGCGGTCGCCTGGCCCCGGCCGCTGCCCTGGCGACGCCGGCAGATGCTGGTCCCGCTGCTCACCGCGGCCTTGCAGCGGCAGGCCGCCACTCGCGACGGTGCAGCGTCGGTCAGCCCCGCCCTGCCCGAGCATGTGCTGCTCGACGGGTGGTGGGATCTGGAGGCCGCAGTGGGTCACGTCCTGACCGCATTGTCGCCCCGGGCGGTCACCGGCCGGGCGACCCCGAGATTCCTGACCGGTTCACCGAACCGTCGCGCGGCCGTGTGAACACGCCGTCAATCGCTGTCGTGGGACATCGCCCACAACAGGCCGCCTCCGGTGAGCAGGGCGAGCAGACCCACGACCCCCACACAGATTCCACAGGCGAGCCCGAATCCGCCGCCGAGCGCCCAGCCCAGCCAGACAGGGGCGACGACGAGCACCAATCCACCGAACACGGCGCCGCCCCCGAACACCGCGAGTCGCTCGCCCTTCCTGAACCCGGACATGGGCATCAGGGTAATGCCTTGCCGGACAACGCCGGTCGGAGATCGCCGTGATCACGGCCGTCCGCGCGCGACCGCCCGCGCGAAGCGTTCGCTCCATTCGGCCAGCATCGCCGTCAGTTCCGGGGCGGAGCGGATCGTGAACTCGACCCCGGCCAGGCCCAGAGCTGTTGCGGGCCAGTGCATCTGGTCGACACTCATGCGGAGTACGCAATGCTCGTCGTCGACCGGTTCCAGGGTCGCCCAGCGGCCGATGCGGCGGGCGGCGGTGTCGGCGTCGGTGTGCAGCAGGACCTCGATCTCGTAGGGGCGCGGCACGTTGTCCAGTTGGCGGCGGATGAAGGCGGCGGCGTCCTCGGCGGGCAGGTCCCGGGGGCGGAATCGGATTCCGGTGGGGTGCGGGCGGCTCAGCCGGTCGAGCCGGAAGCTGCGCCAATCGTGCCGGTCCAGGTCGTAGCAGACCAGATACCAGCGGCGGCGGGCCGAGACCAGCCGTAGCGGCTCGACGCGGCGGGCCGAGGCGCGGCCGTCGGCGTCGCAGTAGTCGAATTCCAGGCGTTCGGTGTCGCGGCAGGCCTGGGCGAGGACCACGAGCACATCCGGATCGGTTTCCGGAATCGGCTCGGGGCCGGGCGTTTCCGCGGACAGCGTCATCGCGCGCACCGCGTCGATCCGGCGGCGCAGGCGCGGCGGCATCACCGGCAGCAGTGTGGCCAGGGTGCGCACCGAGGACTCCGCGATGCCGGCCACGGTCGACTGCGCGGTGGACTGCAATCCGAGGGCGAGGGCGACGGCCTCGTCGTCGTCGAGGACCAGCGGCGGCAGGGCCGCGCCCGCGGTGAGCTGATATCCGCCGGCGACCCCGCGCTGTGCGCGCACCGGATAACCCAGTTCGCGCAGCCGATCGACATCGCGGCGCAGCGTGCGGACCGAGACACCCAGCCGCTCGGCCAGTTCCTCCCCCGGCCAGAAGCGATGCGTCTGCAACAGCGACAGCAAGCGCAACATCCGCACACTTGTTCCGGACATCTTCCGACACCTCGTGCATTCAGGACAGAAACTGGCACCAATGGCTCCTAGCGTAGGCGACGACATCGGAACGACGAGAGGAACCACATCCATGACCGGCACCGAGATCCGCACCGGCGAGCGCGCCGACCTGCTCGACGCACTGCGCACCCACCGCGCCTTCCTGCGCTTCACCACCCGGGGCCTGACCGACGAGCAGGCGGCCGCCCGCACCACGGTCAGCGAACTGTGCCTGGGCGGGCTGATCAAGCACGTGACCGGCGGTGAGCGGGGCTGGGTCGACTTCATCCTGCACGGGCCGGACGCACTCGGCGGCGGCAAGTCGTTCTCCGACTGGACCGAGGAGGACTACGCCCGGCGCGCGGACGAGTTCCGCATGCTGCCCGGGGAAACCCTGGCCGGGGTGCTCGCCGCCTACGACGAGGTCGCCGAGCGCACCGACGAGTTGGTGGCGACACTGCCCGACCTCGACGCCTCCCACCCCCTGCCGGCGGCCCCGTGGCTCGAACCCGGTGGCCGGCGCTCCGCTCGCCGCGTCCTGCTGCACATCATCGCCGAGACCGCCCAGCACGCCGGGCACGCCGACATCCTCCGCGAGGCGATCGACGGCGCGAAGACGATGTGACGCAGCGGAATTCGGCCGACAGGGTGCGGCACGGACCGGTACAGGTTCCCGTGCCGCGCGGCGGGCGATCGCACGCCCGACCAGCAACTGCGGCCCGCGTCGGCTGATCTGCCCGCGCCGGCGCCGTCGGCCTTCCTGCCGCCTGTCCGACCGCACCGCGCCGGTGGCATGTCGACCGATCACCGGCCGGAGGGGTGCAACGGGCGATCAGGCGGCGGCGGGTACCGACTCGCCGGCGCGGGCCAGCAGGGCGGCGTAGGCGCCGCGCGCGGCGACCAGTTCGTCGTGGGTGCCGCGTTCGGCGATCCGGCCGTGGTCCAGGACCACGATCTGGTCCGCGTCGCGGACCGTGGAGAGGCGGTGGGCGATGGTGATGGTGGTGCGGCCCGCCGCCAGGGTGTCGATCGCGTCCTGGACCGCGCGCTCGGTGCGGGTGTCGAGGGCGCTGGTCGCCTCGTCCAGCACCAGGATCGGCGGGTCCCGCAGGATGGTCCGGGCCAGTGCCAGGCGCTGCTTCTCGCCGCCGGAGAAGCGGTAGCCCCGCTCCCCCACGACGGTGTCGTAGCCGTCGGGCAGGCTCGCGATGTGGTCGTGGATCTGGGCGGCGCGGGCCGCGCGGTGCAGTTCCTCGTCGGTGGCGTCCGGTTTGGCGAAGCGCAGGTTGTCGGCGACGGAGGCGTGGAACAGGTAGGTCTCCTGGGACACCACACCGACGGCGCGGGCCAGGTCCGCGAACGACAGGTCGCGCACATCGGTGCCGTCGATGAGCACCCGGCCCGCGGTCACGTCGTAGAGGCGCGGCACCAGGTAGCTGAGCGTGGTCTTGCCGGAGCCGGTGGCGCCGACGACGGCCAGGCTGGAGCCGGCGGGGACGTGCAGGTCGATATCGCGCAGCGCCGGGGTCTCGGCGCCGTCGTAGGCGAATCCGACGTGCTCGAAGTCCACCGTTCCGGTGGGTCGCGGCAGGCTCGCGGGGGTGGCGGATTCGGTGATGTCGGGGGTCAGGTCGAGGTATTCGAAGATGCGTGTGAACAGGGCCAGCGAACTCTGCACGTCGACGCCGGTCTGCAACAGCATCACGAGCGGCCGCAGCAGGCCGCCCTGGAGGGTGGTGAACGCGACCAGGGTGCCGATCGACACCAGCGAATGTCCGTGCGAGACGGTCAGTCCCGCGGCCCAGTAGATCACCGCGGGCATCGCGGACATGACCATCTGGATGGTGGACTGCCGCCACCGGCCCGCCATGCTCGCGCGCAGTTCGAGATCCGCCAGCTCGTGGGATTCGGCCGCGAAGTTCCGGGTCAGGGCGGGTGCGCGACCCATGGTGCGGCCCAGCAGGATTCCGCTGACCGACAGCGACTCCTCCACGATCGCGGACATCGAGGCGAGTTGCTTCTGCCGGCGCGCGGTGAGGCGGCGGCGTTCGTTGCCGACGCGCCGCGAGACCCACACGAAGAACGGCAGCATGATCAGCGAGACCAGCGTCAGCCGCCAGTCCAGCGCGATCATCGCGATGACGCTCGCGGTCACCGCGGTGAAGTTGGAGACCAGGGAGGTCGCCGTGGAGGTGACCGTGGACTGCATGCCGCCGATGTCGTTGGCGATGCGGGACTGCACCTCACCGGTGCGGGTGGTGGTGAAGAAGGCCAGCGGCATCTGCTGCAACCGGGCGTAGACGGCGGTGCGCAGGTCGTGCATGACCCGCTGGCCGACCGCGGTGGAGATGTAGGTCTGCGAAACGCCGAACACGCTGGTCGCCACCGAGACCACGATCATGCCCGCGGCGAGCAGGGTGAGCAGACCGGTGCGGCCCTGCGGCAGCGCCACGTCCAGGACGGCGCGCAGCAGGAACGGTGAGGCCAGCGAGACGACGGCGGACAGCGCCACCAGCAGCGCCATCACGGTGAGTTGCCCTCGATACGGGGTGAACAGCCGGAGTATCCGGCGCAGTTGCGAACGTGGCACGTGGTACTCCTTCGACGATCAACACTTGCTCCAACTGAGCATGGCTCATAATTGTTCCCTCGAACAATGAGGTAAGCTCAGCGGCGTGACAGCCCCCTCCGAGAACGAACTGCCCGACCTGTTCTTCGAGGTCTCCAAGCGGATGCGGCGCAACCAGGCCGCGCATCTGGCCCCGCTCGGCCTGACCCCCGCGCAGGCCCGCGCACTGCGCGTGATCGCCCGGGCCGACGAGCCGATGCGCATGGTCGATCTGGCCGCCCGCCTCGACGTGGTGCCGCGCACGGTCACCACGCTGGCCGACGCCCTGGAGGCGGCCGGGCTGGTCCGCCGCGTCGCCGACCCGGCCAACCGCCGCTCCACCCTGCTCGAGCCGACCGACGCGGGCCGCGCCGCCCGCGACCGGCTGTCGGAGGCCCGCCGGCTCGCGGCCGCCGAGGTGTTCGCCCCGCTGTCCCCCGCCCAGCGCGAGACCCTGCGCGCGCTGCTGACCGAACTGCGGGAGCCGGTGGCGGATCCGGTCCCGTGAGGCGGCCCGCCGCGCGGAGACCGAATTCCGTTGCCGCGGCGCATCGGTGACCCCCAGCGTGCCCATATGGAACCGGGATCCGGCGCGGTCAGCCGTGAGAACCCTTGCGGAGGGCCGTGATCAGCGCCTCGGGCGGGACGGTTCGCGGCCGGTCGCTGACCTGCCCGTCACCGAGTTCGATCACGCGCCAGGCGCCGTCGGACCGCCGCGCGAAGTCGGCTGTGACGAACGGGAGGGACAGAGTCGCGATCGGCCCGCCGAGTGCCGCGAAATCGACCTCGGGCGCCGGTAGTACGTCGGGAGTGTCGGGGTGCGGGCCGATCAGCGCGCAGTGGCCGTCGATCCACCAGGTGCGGACCTCGGCCGTGGTGAAGTGCTCGAACTGCCGGAGCACGAACCCGCCGGTCATGTCCTCGCCGCGCAGTTCCCGGAAGCGGTGCGCGACCTGCCGGGCGGCGGGGGCGTCGGCCAGTTCGGGGATGTACACCGCCTCGCGCCAGTAGTGCTTCATCGACTTGGTGTAGTCGCGCAGCACGGCAGGACCGGAGCCGAGTTCGTCACGCGCCCGGTCGAATTGCGCGTCGCCGTCACCCGCGGTCCACACCGTCCGCGGCGTCAGGCCGGACAGCGCTGCGTACCAACCGGGTAGCTCGTGCGCTCGCCGGTACTGCTCGGGAGCGGTCCGCAGGGTGACGCCGCGCGGCCGCAGGGCCTGCGCGAGCGCGGCATAGTCCGCACTGCGCAGCATCCAGCCGCGGTACCACGCCTGCCCTGCGGTCCGGACCGCGCGCACCGCCTGCTCGGCGCCGCCGGATCCGGTCAGCGCATCGTGATCGATCAGTGCGACCACCATTCCGGCGGAACGAGCGGCCTCCGCCTCGGCGGCGAAATGCTCGTCGACGCGGCGCGGGCGGAGGACATCGGCGGGAACGAGCAGGATCACGATCGCATTGTGCGCGGTGGATCGGCGTCTGTTCGAGTGGTTTTCGCGTCGGCCGCCCGGCTTCCGGCGACGGTTTCCGAACTGCTCTCTCGCAGTGCGACATCCACGGCAATGCGATGGACCGCCATTGGAATGGGGCCTCGAAGTCGGTGCCGCGCAGCGCTTCCGGCAGCGCCGGCGGCCGCTGCCACCGCCGGGCCGCATGCGGCGATCCATCGTCACCGCGCCGTGCGGACCTCGCGCGGCAGCCCTACCGGGGCCGATGGAAGTGGTTGACCTGGGTGTTGTTGTCGCCGATCGCGCCGATCACCGCGCCGGGGGCGTGCACCACGCGGTTGTGGTCGCCACTGACGGCGGTGCCGTGGAAATCGCCGCCGCCGGTGTCGATCGTGATCGATCGGTTGCGGGAGACCGAGACGTCGCGGCCCGCCTGGATGGTCGTGTTGCCGTCGCCGGTCACCGTGGCGGTCTGGGTGACCGTGGTGTCGGCCGGGGTGCGCAGCAGCGGGGTGAGGTGGTCGGTGACCAGGCGCCGGAGTTGCTCCAGTAGTGCGGGATTCGTGGCGACCAGGCGGCGGAGGCGGAGCTGCCACTCGCCGGTGAGGGCGTCCAGGATCGGGCGGTCGGCGCCGGCTTCGACGACTTCGGCGCGGAGCAGGTCCAGATCGGCGCCGAGCTGCCCGGCCTGGCCGGGGTGGTGTTGCTGCCACCAGCCGGTGACGGCGGCCTTCGCATCGGGCCAGGCGTCGGTGGCCATCAGCTTCACCAACGTCGTCCCGGCCTCCACTACAACAGGATCCACGAATACAACCCCCTGATCGTTCGCCGAGCGCCCACCACCATCGTAGAGCCCCGGGGTCTCGGCGGGACCTCGAATTTCCACCGCCGGCCGCGGTAGGGCGTGCTGTCGGAAAGATGTTGTACCGCAGGTGATTCAGACAATCGGGGCTATGAGGTGGCGGCGGATTGCGCCGACGGCCCGCACAGGCAGCGGGTGCAGGCGGAGACGAAGGTGCGCAGGATCGGGCGGTGGTCGTCGGCGCGCCAGACCACCGCCAGTTCGCTCGGGGCGATTCCGGTGACGGGGCGGAAGACCACATCGGGGGAATCGTAGATGTGGGTGTTGCCCTCGGCGACCAGGGCGATGCCGAGGCCGGCGGCGATGGCCTCGAAAGTCTCCTCGGCCGTTTCGGTTTCGGCGGCGATCACGGGCGCGACGGTGCGGTGGTCGGTGGCCAGCCAGAAGTCGCGCAGGGGGCCCGCGGTGGCAGGCAGGGCGACGACGGGTTCGGCGGCGAGTTCGGCGAACGGGATGCTCGGGCGGGCGGCGAGGCGGTGGTGGAGCGGCAGGGCCACCCAGCGGTCCTCCCGGGCGACGACCTGGAAGCCGAACCGCGTGGTGTCCGGCAGGGGTAGCCAGGCGACGGCGATGTCGACCGTGTCGTCGGCGAGGCCGACGGTGGGGTCGGCCCAGCTGATCTGGCGGAAGTGCAGGCGCCGGTCCGGTTCCGTCCGGGCCATGTCCGCGGTGACGCCGGGGATCAGGCCGCGGCCGATCCGGGTATGGAAACCCACCGTCAGGGTCCGGCTCCGTTGCCGCAGGGCGTCGGCCAGGGTGCGGTTGGCGGTATCCCATTCGGCGAGGATGCCGCGCGCGCTCGGTAGTAGCACCTCGCCGTCCGGGGTGAGGGTGACGCCGCGGCGGTCGCGATGGAAAAGCTCTGTGCGCAGATGTGTTTCGAGTTGGCCGATCTGTTTGCTCAGGGCGGGCTGGGAGACGAAGACCCGGGCGGCGGCCTTGGTGAAGTTGAGTTCTTCCGCGACCGCCACGAAATAGCGCAGGTCCCGAATATGAACATCCATAACCACAGGCTATGCCAGAAGGCCTTGGACCGGTCCGGTCGTCGCGCCGCAGACTGACACGGTCGGGTACAGGGTGTCGGAAGGTTGTGGGTATGAGAGCGATCGTCGTCGATCCAGCGGCTGCGTCCGGGGTCGGTTTCGCCGAGGCCCCGGAGCCGGAACCCGGTCCGGGACAGGTGCTCATCGATGTGCGGCACACCTCGCTCAATTCCGCCGAACCGTTCCTGGCCGGGGTGCTGGAGCCGGGCACGGTGCTCGGGTTCGACGCGACCGGGATCGTCGTCGCGGCGGCGGCCGACGGGAGCGGGCCGCCGGTCGGGAGCCGGGTCGTGTCCTATGCCGACCACGGGGGCTGGGCCCGGTTGCGGGCGGTCGACAGCATCGATGTCGCGGTGGTGCCGGATTCGATCGAACTCGGGGTGGCGGCGACGCTGCCCGTGGCGGCGGGGACCGCGCTGCGGGCGTTGCGGCAGGCCGGGCCGGTCGCCGGGCTGCGGGTGCTGGTCACCGGCGCCTCGGGGGGTGTCGGGACCTTCGCGGTGCAGCTGGCGAAGATCTCCGGGGCGCATGTCATCGCCTCGGTCGGCGCGGTGGAACGCGGGGCAGGGTTGCGGGAGTTGGGCGCGGACGAGGTGGTGGTCGGGCTCGACGACATCGATCGGCCGGTCGACCTGGTGATCGATCAGGTGGGCGGGTCCGCCTTGGTGCGGGCCTACGCACTGCTGGCCGAGGGCGGCAGCGTGCAGAGCGTGGGCTGGGCCTCCGGGCAGGCCGCGGTCTTTCCCGTCGCATCGACCCTGGGGCGGCGGCAGCCGATCAGTCTCGTCTCCGTGTACAACGGGGGCGGGCTCACCGACCGCGGCAAGCATTTCCGGATACTGCTGGATCTGATGGAGGCGGGGCGACTGCGGCCCGCGATCGGCTGGCGCGGCAGCTGGGAACGCGTCGGCGAGGCGGTGTCCGCGCTGGCCGGTCGCACGCTGGCGGGCAAGGCCGTCCTCGATCTCGGGTGATCCGCCCACGGGCGGCGGATACGATTGCCCCTGCGGCGCTTCCGGGCCGGGCCGCGACGGTTAGGGTGGGACGACTCCATCGATATCCCTCGAGACCTGCGGGGCAGTGGTGGCCGGATCGAGGATGGTGAACGGTGGCCGTGTGGGCGCGGAGGCAGCCGGGGCCGTGGTGGCGGCGGATCACGGTGCAGGGGTGGTTCGTGCTGGTGGTGGCGCTGATGGCGTTGCTGGTGATGATCGGGACGGCGGTGGGCGCGCAGATGCTCGCGCGCACGGCGCAGGTCTCCGATCAGTTGCTCCAGCAGATCCAGCCCGCGCGCACCGAATCGTATCGGTTGCAGGCCGCGGTGGTGGACCAGGAGACCGGGGTGCGTGGCTATGCCATCGCCGCGGATCGGCAGTTCCTGCAACCCTACGAGCAGGGGCGTCAGGATCAGGATCGGGCCGCGGCGCGGCTGCGGGCGCTGGTCGCCGGGCGCGATGACCTGGTCACCGATCTCGATGCCGCGCAGGCGGCCGCGGCGGTGTGGCAGCACGGCTACGCCGATCCGGTGATCGCCGCCGTCACCCCGGGCAGCCCGCGCGCCCAGGACAAGACCGGGACCGATGCCGGTAAGAAGTCCTTCGACGACGTGCGGGCGAGCTGGGTGCGTCTGGATGCCGATCTGGGGCGGGCGGTCACGGCGGGACGCGCCGATCTGACGCACACGCGGGCGGTCCGCGATGTGGTGCTGATCGGCCTGGTGGTGGTGTATCTGCTGACCGGGCTGGCGCTGGTGGCGCTGGTGCGGGTGCTGGTGACCGGGCCGATGACCGGGCTGGCGAGCGCGTCGCGGCGGGTGGCCGGCGGCGACTACGACAGCCGGATCCCGGTCCGGGGGCCCGCCGATCTGGCGAGTGTCGCCGAGGACGTGGAGAACATGCGGCAGCGCATGGTGGAGGCGCTGGCGGCCGTGCGGGAGCAGCGGGACGAGCTGAGCCGCCAGGCCCGGGAACTCGATGCCCGCGCGGCCGAATTGCAGCGCTCCAACGGCGAATTGGAGCAGTTCGCCTATGTGGCGTCGCACGATCTCCAGGAGCCGCTGCGGAAGGTGGCGGCGTTCTGCCAGATGCTGGAGAAGCGCTACAACGACAAGATCGACGACCGCGGCCGCCAGTACATCTTCTACGCCGTCGACGGCGCGAAACGTATGCAGACGCTGATCAACGATCTGCTCGCCTTCTCCCGGGTCGGGCGGGTGCACGACAGCCGCGAATCGGTCGCGCTCACCCCGGTGGTGACCGAGGCGGTGGCGAATCTGGCTGTCGCCCTGGAGGACAGCGGCGGCCGCATCGACTATCCGGACGATCTGCCCGAGGTCAGCGGCGATCCGCCGGCGCTGGTGATGTTGTGGCAGAACCTGCTCGGCAACGCCCTGAAATTCCGGCACGCCGACCGCAGCCCGGTGGTCACCGTCGAACGCCGGCCCGACGAGCAGCCGGGGATGTGGCTGTTCACGGTGAGCGACAACGGGATCGGGATCCAGCCCGAATTCGCGGAGAAGGTGTTCGTGATCTTCCAGCGCCTGCACTCCCGGGACGCCTACACCGGCACCGGGGTCGGATTGGCCCTGTGCCGCAAGATCGTCGAGTATCACGGCGGCAAGATCCGGGTGGACACCGACTATCCCGACGGCGCCCGCCTCTGTTTCACCCTGCCCGTGTCCACACCCGCCACCCCGGACGAGGACGGCGCCGGCGGCACCGACGCCGCCGACACCGTCGAAGGAGCCCACGCATGACCGACCCCGCCGCCGCGATCGCGATCCTGCTGGTCGAGGACGACCCCGCCGACGAGCTCATCACCCGGGAAGCGTTCGAGGACAACAAGATCCGCAACGAGCTGTACGTCTGTCACGATGGCGAGCAGGCGCTGGACTTCCTCTACCGCCGCCGCGAGCACATCGACGCGCCGCGGCCGGATCTGATCCTGCTGGATCTGAACCTGCCCAAATACGACGGCCGGGAGGTGCTGGAGAAGATCAAGTCCGACCCGGACCTGGCGCCCATCCCGGTGGTCGTGCTCACCACGTCCTCGGCGGAGGAGGACATCCTCCGCTCCTACCGGCTGCACGCGAACGCGTATGTCACCAAACCGGTCGACCTGCCGCAGTTCCTGTCCGCGATCCGGCAGATCGACAATTTCTTCATCCGCGTCGTGCGATTGCCGCGCGGGTAGCAGTGACACCGGCCGCCGCACTGGTCATCGCCGACCGGCCACTGCCGTCCCGCACTCACAGGGTTGCGGCGCAACGGCAGCGGCCGGGGTGGTCTCGTTCAGAGTTCGGCGTGGAAGACGAGGCAGGGTTCCTCGTAGCGGGCCTCCGCCACGGCGTAGAGCTTCTCGATCGAGGCGGCGCGGGCCGGGAATTCGGCGATCATGTGCGCCACCTCCTCCTCACGGGGTTCCAGACCGGCCGCGGCCAGCATGGCCGGGACGACGACGGCGGGATCTGCGGACATGGGTATTCCTCTCTACAGCAACGAATTTCACAGCGGCGGCAGCCGGCGGTGCCAGGACGTCCGCTGCTGGTAGGCGTATCCGGCGGCGAGCACGGTGGCCTCGTCGAAGGGTTTGCCGATAATCTGCAGGCCCAGCGGCAGGCCGTCGTCGGTGAAACCCATCGGGACCGACATCGCCGGATTGCCCAGGGCGTTCCAGTACGGCGTGTGCAGCGCGTCGACGATGCTCTCCAGCGACAGCTTCTCCACTTCCGGTGCACCACAGGCGCTCGTCGGCGTGACGATCAGATCCACCTCCGCGAACAGCTCCGCCACCTTGCGCTGACCGACCCGGCGGACCCGCTGCGCCTGGACGTAGTCGCCGGAGGCCACCAGGGCGCCGGTGGCGACGGCCATCCGGGTGCCGGCGCCGTAGTCCAGCCAGCGGTCGCGCAGATCCGGCCGGTGGTAGGCGAATGCCTCGGCGGTCATGCCGACCATCGTGGTGGCGGTGAGCTCGTCGTACAGCGGCAACCGCACGTCGACGATCTCGGCGCCGGCGGCGACCAGTTCGGCCACCGCCGCGCGCAGCGCGGGTTCCAGTTCCGGCACGGTCATCGGCGAATTGCCCAGCAGCGGATCGAATCCGATCCGCAGCCCGGCCAATGATCCGGTCAGGCCGCCGGTGTAGTCGTCGACGGGGCGGTCGACCGAGGTCGCGTCCCGGCCGTCGTGCCCGGCGAGCACGGCCAGCATCACCGCGCAGTCGGCCGCGCTGCGGGCCATCGGGCCGATATGGTCGTAGCTGTAACCCAGTGGGACACAACCGGCTTTGGGCACCCGGCCGAAGGTCTGCTTCAAACCGGTGATGCCGCAACTGGTCGCGGGGTAGCGGATGCTGCCGCCGGTGTCGGTGCCGAGACCGCCGAGGAACAGGCCCGCGGCCACCCCGTTGCCGGTGCCCGAACTGGAGCCGCCGGGATAGTGCGCGGTGTTCCAGGGATTGCGCGGGATCGGGAACGGCTTGTCCGGATCCGGGGTGCCGATGGCGTATTCCATGGTGGTGGTCTTGCCGGTGATCACCGCACCGGCGGCGCGCAGCCGGGCCACCACCGGCGCGTCCACATTCCTGCCCCAGGAGCGGTCGAGGATCAGGCTCTGCGCCGTCGTCTCCCCCTCCTCGGTGGTGATGATGTCCTTGATACCCAAGGGAATTCCGTGCAGTGGCCCGCGGTCGTTGCCCGCGGCCAGTTCGGCGTCCGCCTTGGCGGCGGCGGCCAGCGCGGTCTCGTCGTAGCGGGCCAGGTAGACCCCCAGCGCCGCGTCGTGCGCGTCGGCGGCGGCGTAGGCGGTCTCGGTGAGCGCCACCGAGGTGGTCTCGCCCGCGCGCAGGGCGGCGGCGGCGTCGGTGATGGTGAGATACATCGGAGTACTCCTCAGATCGCCGCGGGCAGGGTGGGGCGGCGCAGATGATGGGTGGTGGCGGCCTGGTAGGCGCTGCCGAGGGCGAACAGGGTGGCCTCGTCGCGGGGGCGGCCGACGAACTGGAGGCTGGTCGGCAGCCCGCCGACCTCGCCCGAGGGCAGCACCAGGGCCGGGCTGCCGGTCAGGTTGAACGGCACCGACACCCGGCACGCCGCGTCCAGCCACGGCACCTCGCGGCCGCCCAGGTCCGAGGTCATCTCGTCGGCGATGAACGGCGGCAGCGCGGTCATCGCGGGGGTGACCAGGGCCGCGCAGCCGGTCATCGCGGCGGCCAGTTCCTGCTGGAACAGTGGCCGTAACCGCAAGGCGCGCAGGTAATCCGCGGCGCTGACGAACGGCGCCGCGCCCAGCAGCGAGGCGCCCATCTCGTCGCGGTCCTCGATCTTGCCGACGTGGCCCTCGTGCAGCGACAGCATCTCGGCATAGATGATCCACCAGCCGGCCACCGCCGCCAGATCGAAGGTCGGCAGCTCGACATCCACGATCTCGACCCCGAGTGCGGTCAGTTCCGCCAGTGCCGCTTCGTAACTCGCGGCGACCTCCGGATGCATCTCGGCCTCCAGGAAGCCGCGGTTGCGGGCGACCCGCAGCCCGGCGACGTCGGCGCCGAGGGCGGCGGCGAACGGGGTCTCCTCGACGGGCAGTGTGGTCGGGTCGAGCGGATCGGGCCCGGCGATCACGTCGAGCATGAGGGCGGCGTCGGCCACGCTGCGGGTCATCGGCCCGGCGTGGTCCATCGTCCAGGACAATCCCATCACCCCGTGCCGGGGCACCCGGCCGTAGGTGGCCTTGATGCCGGTGATGCCGCAGAAGGAGCTGGGGATGCGGATCGAGCCGCCGGTGTCGGTGCCGATCGCCAGCGGCACCTGGCCCAAGGCGACCGCCGCGCCGGAGCCCGACGAGGAGCCGCCGGTGGTGCGGCGCGGATCCCACGGATTGCGGGTCGGGCCGAAGGTCTTGTTCACCGCACCGCCGCAGGCGAATTCGAACGTCGCGAGCTTGGCCACCAACACCCCTCCGGCGGTGGACAATCGGGACGCCAGCACCGCGTCGGCCTCGGGCACCCAGTCCCGGTAGAGGGCCGAGCCGCCGGTGGTGCGGATGCCCGCGGTGGCCACGATGTCCTTGAGGCCGAAGGGAATTCCCTCCAGCGGCCGGGCGGTGCCGGCCCGCCAGCGGGCATCGGATTCGGCCGCGGCGTCCAGTGCGCGGTCGGCCAGCAGGGTGATCACCGCGTTCACGGCCGGTTCGGTGGCCTCGATGCGGGCCAGGCAGGCCGCCACGGCGTCGCTCGGGGTGGCGGTGCCGGCGCCGAACGCGTCGAGCAGTTCGGTGGCGGTGAGGTCGGCGAGGTCGCTCACGGCTTGCCCCCGTCCTCGATCCAGGCCAGCGCGGTGGCGGGCTCGCTGACGGTCTCGACGAACGGCAGCGGAATCGCGCGCAGCCGTTCCAGTTCCGCGCGGTACCGCACGTGGGTGGCGTAGGCCTGGGCGAATCGCTCGGGGGTGAGCGTGATGTCGGAATTCGTCGCCAGTACGGCGAATTCCTCGGGTGGGGGCAGGGGCATGATCTTCTCCTTCAACAGGATCGGGCGCGACGGCCGGGGCAGGGTCTCGCGCACGGTGAGGGTGAGCAGCAGGCCGCCGAACAACAGGACGGAGGTGGCCGCGAGGGCGGCGCGCACCCCGCCCGCGGCGATCCCGGCGGCGGCGAACAGGCCGCCGGCCAGCATCCCGATGTCGCAGGCGATCCGGTAGACCGCGAGCGCGCCCTCCGGATTCTCGGCGAGGTCGATGGTCATCGCGGCCGGGACCACCCAGGTGGCGCCGACGGTGACCCCGGTGGCCAGCGCGCCGACGAAGAATCCGGCCGGGCTGTGCACGACGATGGCGAGGACGCCGACGGCCACCGTCCCCCAGGCCAGCGCGAGCGCCAGCGGCAGTTGCCGGCCGAACCGGTCGCTGAGCCCGCCGCCGAAGTGCATGGTGCCGATATCGGTGAGCGCCAGCGCGAACAGCCCGGCGCCCAACGCGATCCAGCTCATCCCGAGCTTGTCGCCGAGCAGCGGCACCAGGGTCAGGGCCAGCCCGGATCGCACGGCCTGACCGAGTCCGGCCAGGACCAGCGCCGACCACATCCGGCGGCCGCGCACGCCGAGCCCGGACGGCAGCCCGAACCGCGGCGGCTGTGGCGACACCCAGCGCGGGGTGAGGTACCAGGCGGCCACGGCGCCGACCAGGTTGACCACGCCGCAGACCGCGAACAGCCAGCGCAGCCCGTCCGGACCGGGCGCGACGGTGGCGATCAGACCGCCGCCCAGCGGCCCGGTGGCCACGCCGAGGAACCAGAACGCGTTGAACGTCCCGATCGCCCGCCCGCGGGTTTCGCTGCCCACCAGGCGGATCGCGAGCGCGACCCCGCCGCCGAGGAACAGCGCCGACCCGAAACCCTGGAGCACCCGGGCGATTCCGACGACCTCCCAGCTGCCGGTCGCCGCCGACAGCAGGCAGCCGGCGCCGAACACCAGCAGCGACACCGTCAGCGCGGTCCGCGACGGCACCCGCGGCACGAACCGGGTGCCGACGAAATCGACCAGCAGCAGCGACAATCCGATGGAGGAGACCACGACGGCCGCCCATTCCGGCGAGCCGCCGAGCCCCACCACGAGCAGGGCGGTGAACGGTGCGGTCAGCCCGAACCCGACCCCGGCGACGAGGACGACCAGGTGGAACCGGCGGCGCGCCCCCGGTTCCACCGAATCGGGAAGGACATGCCGCGCGGCCGCGGCGCCGGTCATCGCGACCCGGCCGGTTCCGTGGCCGTTCCGCCGGGCATGACCCCCACCGCCGCCTCGATCACCGCACCGGCGCGGAAGGTCAGCGCGTCCTGCCACAGCGGCGCGATGATCTGGATCGAGGTGGGCATCGAGGTCTCCGGATCGGTGCCGCTGGGCACCGCCAGCGCCGGATGCCCGGACAGGTTGAGCACGCAGGTGTTGGCGACCATGGTGGTACCGCGCGACAACAGCTCCGGATCCTCGGCGGGCCGGTCCAGCAGTACCGGGGCCACCTGCGGCGTGGTCGGGGTGACCAGCAGATCGCAGCTGCCGAACACCGCGTCGATCTGGGCGATCAGCGCGCGGCGCAGGTTCGCGGCCTTGGCGAAGTAGGTGGAGAAGTACTTGTCGTGCAGGTACCTTCCGCCCAGCAGCCACACCTTGAAGAACGGCGGGAACGAATCGGCCTCCAGCCGGCGGACCATGCCGAAGGCGTGCGTGCGTTCCACGTCGACCTCGCCCAGATGCGAGTAGCCCGCGCCGTCGGCCTGGGTGTTGAGCCAGGCCAGGTGCAGCAGCAACGTGGTCTCCACCGCCCACGCGTCCGACCACAGCGGCACCGAGACCGGGACCACCGTGGCGCCCGCGGCTTCCAATGTCGCACAGCAACTTTCGAAGGCCGCGAGCACGCCGGGCTCGCACAGCGCCGGATCCCGGGCCTCGGTGACCACCCCGATCCGCAGGCCCGCCACGCCGCCGCCGAGTTCGGCGGCGGCGGTGGTCGGGGCGGGCAGCGCTCGCACCCACTGCGGATCGCGGTCGGAGTGACCGCTCATCACGTCGAGCATGCGCGCGGTCAGCTCGACCGTGGCCGCCATCGGGCAGACCGCGTCGATGGTGTGGTCCATGTAGGTCAGCCCGTGCGAGGGCACCAGGCCCTGGCTGGGCTTGATGGACACGATCCCGTTGAAGGAGGCCGGAATTCGCGCCGAGCCACCCTCGTCGACACCGATCGCGAGATCGACCGCGCCGGAACGCACCGCCGAACCCGAGCCGCCCGAGGAGCCGCCGGAGGAGCGTGCCGGGTCGACGGCGTTGCGGGCCGGGCCGTACCAGCTGGATTCGCCGGTGCCGGAGGTGGAGAAGTCGTCGAGGTTGGTCTTGCCGACGACATCGGCCCCGGCGGCCAGCAACCGGGCCACCACCACCGCGTCGGTGGTCGGCGTATAGCTCAGCGTCCGTGAGGAATTGGTGATCGGGATGCCCGCGACCGCGAGGTTGTCCTTGACCCCGACGGTGAGCCCGTGCAGGGGGCCGTCGGCGGCGCCGCGGACCAGGCAGCGCCGGATGAAGGCGTGGAACGGGTCCTCGGCGTCGCACACCGGCCCGCCCGGATCACGGTCGGTGTACTGCAACGGCGGTGTGGGAGCGTGCAGTTCATCGAGCCGGTCCACATTGGTGAGGATCTGGTCGAGGATCTCGGCGTACTGCTCGGCCTCCCGCGGGGTCAGCGAGAGATGTTCGGCCGCGCCGAGTTCGGTCATCTCGGCCGGCGTGGGGCGGCGCACGAAGCCACGGATGCGTCCACGGGGGATCGCCATGACGGTCTTCCTTTCGAGTGGGTGACGGAATCGGTTCAGCCGACCGAGAGCTGGGTCAGGTCGGCGAACCAGGACTGGGGCTGCACGAAGCCGTGCACATTCGCCGCCAGTACGCGCGGGTTGCGGTCGTTGACCACCACCAGCCAGGGGGAATCCTTCAGCAGTAGCTGCCCGGCCTGCGAATACAGATCCGAGCGCGCGGTGTCGTCGAGCACCGTGCGGGCCTTGGCCAGCAGGGCGTCCACCTGCGGGTTGGAGTACTTGCCCGCGTTGATCGCCGAATCGGTGCCGAACCAGCTGCGCCAGAAGCCTTCCTGCTGATAGCTCAGCGAGATGTTCAGCGCGTCGGCGTTGTCCGGGATCTTGCCGGCGAAGTAGTCGTTGAGCATCGCCGCCCATTCGATGGGCTTCAGCTCCACCTTGACCCCGACCGCGGCCAGATCGGTCTGCAACGCGGTGTTCATCGGGGTGGGCACCATGTTGCCGGAACCGCTGGTCGGATACGACAGCGTCATCGAGAAGCCGTTGGGGTAACCGGCCTCGGCGAGCAGCGCTTTCGCCTTCGCGGGGTCGTAGCCGTAGCCGTCGTCGGCGGGGCGGTAGGCGGCGTTGGCGTGCGGCACGAAGCCGAGCGCGGGTTCCGCGGTGCCCTTGAGGATGTTGTCCACCAGCGCCTGCCGGTTGATCGCCCAGTTCAGCGCCTCGCGCACCTTCGGGTTGTCGAACGGCGCCTTGGTCATGTTGTAGACCCAGGGCCAGATGTGGTCGTAGGAATTGGTGAGCACCTGGAAGTTCTGCGACTTCAGGTTCGGCACGTCGTCCGGCGGCGGCACCTCGATCCAGTTGACCTCACCGGAGCGCAGCGCGGCCACCCGGGCGGTCGGATCCGGGATCGGCCGCAGGATCACCTTCGACACCTTCGGCGCACCGGCCCAGTACTTGTCGTTGGCCACCAGCACCAGGCGCTGGCCGCGGACCATCGAATCGAACTTGAACGGCCCCGTACCGACCGGCTTCTCGGCGAACCCCTGGTTCCCCTCCGCCTTCACCGCGGTGGGGCTGGCGAAGTACACCGTCGCCAGGTCGCTGGGCAGATAGGCCCACGGACCGTTGGTGTCGATCTGGATGGTCAGATCGTCGATCTTCTCGAAACTCTTCACCCCGGCGATGGACAGGCCACCCTGCGCGTTGAGTTCCTGGTAGTAGTTCGGGCTGGTCTTGTTGTCGTAGCGATCCAGATTGAAGATGGCGGCGTCGGCGTTCCACGGCGTGCCGTCGTGGAAGGTGACGCCGGGCCGCAGCTTGAACGTCCAGCTGGTGAGATCGGCGTTGGGCGACCAGGATTCGGCGAGATCGGGAATGATCTTCGGGATCTGGTCACCCTTGGTCAGATCGAATTTCGTCAAGCCGTCGTAGAGCTGGTTGCCGACGAAGCGCAGGCCCTCGTACCCCTGCCCCTGCGCGAGACCGGTGTCCAGCACCGGGATGTCGGAGGCGGTCATGCCGATGATCAGCGTATTCCCGCCGCCGCCACCGCCGTTGGTGGCGCTGCCGCCACAGGCGGCCGGCATGAGCGCGAGAACGGCGGCGAGGGCGCCGAGCAGCAGGGACCGCTTTCGGCGGCGAGTGAGATGGCGAGGCGTGAACACGGCATTTCCTCTCGGGATGGGGTTACCGGACCGGGCCGGGGCGTGGGGGATCGTCCGGTGACCATCGGGCGGTCATCGGTGGCTGGTGGGTGCGGGGTGGGTCAGCCCGGGACGGCGACCGGACCGACGTGGATGCAGGCGGCCCGGTGGCCGGGTGCGGCCTCGGTCAACGGCGGCCAGCTGTCGGCGCAGACGTCCTCGGCGACCGGGCAGCGGGTGCGGAAACCGCAGCCCGACGGCGGATTCGCCGGATTGGGCAGATCACCGGAGAGCACGATGCGCTCGCGCTCGCGGCCCGGCGTCGCGGACAGCAGCGCCTGCGTGTACGGGTGTTGCGGATTCGACCAGAGCTGTTGTGCCGGAGCAATTTCCACCACCCGGCCCAGATACATCACGGCGACCCGATCGGAGATGTGTTCCACCACCGCCAGATCGTGCGAGATGAACAGGAACGCGACGCCGGTCTCGGCCTGGAGGTCGGCGAGCAGATTCAGCACCTGCGCCTGCACGCTCTTGTCCAGCGCCGACACCGCCTCGTCGCAGACCACCAGATCCGGCGAGGTGGCCAGCGCCCGCGCGATCGCGACCCGCTGCAACTGGCCGCCGGACAGTTCGTGCGGGAACCGTTCGGCGTGCGCGGCGGTCAGCCCCACCCGTTCCAGCAGTTCCAATACTCGCGGCCGACGGGCCGCGCGGTCGACACCGTGGGCGCGCAGGTTGAATTCGATCGACTGCCGGACCCGCAGCCGCGGATTCAGCGAGGTCTGCGGATTCTGTGGCACCACCTGCAACCGGGCCCGCAATGCCCGCAACTCGGCATTGCCCAGCCCGGCCAGCGGTTCGCCGTCGAAGGTCACCGAGCCGCTGTCGGGGGCCAGCAGTCCGAGCAGCATCTTGCCGGTGGTGGACTTGCCGCAGCCGGATTCGCCCACCACACCCAGGGTTTCGCCGCGGGCGACACTCAGCGACACGTCGGAGACCGCGCGCACGCCGTTGCCGAAGGTCTTGGTGAGCCCCTCGGCGCGGAGCAGTTCGGTGGTCATCACGCCACCGCCGCTTCGGTATTGACCACGGGGCACGCGGCCACCCGGTCCGCGCCGACGGCGACCAGCGGCGGATCCGCCTCGCCGCACGAGCGCCGTGCGTGCGGGCAGCGGGCCGCGAAGGCGCAGCCGAGCGGGAACGCGCCGACCGAGGGCGGGGAGCCGACGATGGAACGCAGTGCGCCGCGGGCAATTCCGGGCGTGGGCAGCGAATCGAGCAGGCCCGCGGTATAGGGATGCCGCGGCGACGACAGCACCTGCCGGGCCGGGCCCTCCTCGACCAATTTGCCCGCGTACATGACGCCGACCCGGCCGCCGAATTCCGCGGCGACACCGACATCGTGGGTGACCATCAGCACCGCCATGCCCAGGCGCTGCTGCAATTCCGCGATCAGTTCCAGGATCTGAGCCTGCACGGTGACATCCAGCGCGGTGGTGGGTTCGTCGGCGATCAGCACCTGCGGATCGCAGCTGACCGCGATCGCGATCACGGCGCGCTGGCGCATGCCGCCGGACAGTTCGTGCGGATAGCTGTCGGCCACCCGTTTCGGATCGGGGATGCCGACCAGCGCCAGCAATTCCTCGGCCCGGCGGCGGGCGGCGCCGCGCACCCGCTCCACCCCGTGCGCGGCGAGCACCTCGGTGAGCTGGGAACCGATGCGGCGCAACGGATCCAGTGCGCCGGTGGGATCCTGTGGCACCAGCGCGATCTGGGCGCCGCGGATCGCCCGCAGTTGCGGCTCGGCCAGATCCAGCAGTTCGCGGCCCAGGAGCTTGACACTGCCGCCGATCTCGGCGGAGGGGCCGTACAGCCGCATGATCGAGCGGGCCGTGACGGATTTGCCGCTGCCGCTCTCACCGAGCAGCATCATGGTCTCGCCGCGGCGGACGGTGAACGAGACGCCGCGGACCACCTCGGTGCGGCGGTTACGGGAGACGAAAGTCGTTGTCAGATCGGTGATTTCGAGCGGCGGTGGCGCTTCGGTCATCATGCGGTATTCCCGGGGCATGCTCGGGGAGCCTCCGTGGTCACGCTCCGCTGCCGCCGCCGGCTCCTGACCGTTCATGCCCGCATCTCCCCTCGCACGTCGAGCAGGTCGCGCAGGCCGTCGCCGAGGACGTTGAAGGCGACCGAGGTGATCAGGATGGCCAGCGCCGGAATCGCGGCCAGCAGCGGCGCGGAATAGATGTACTGGGTGTGCTCGCTGACCATCAGGCCCCATTCGGCCTTCGGCGGCGAGATGCCCAGGCCCAGGAAGCTCAGGCCGGCGGCGTACACGATGGACAGGCCGATCAGGGCGGTGCAGTAGACCACCACGGGCGGCGCCACATTCGGCAGCACCTGCCACAGCGCGATCGCCGAGCGGCGCGCCCCGCTGGCCCGTGCGGCCTCCATGTAGTCCAGATCCACCAGTTTGCGGGTCTCGGTCTCGGCGACCCGGGCCACCGGCGGCACCAGGATCACCGCGAGCGCGATGATCGCGTTCGACAGGCCCGATCCCAGTGCGGCGGCGATCGCCACCGCCAGCAGCACCGCGGGGAAGGCGTAGAACACGTCCAGGGTGCGCATGATCAGCCGCTGCCCCCATCTGCCGGACAGGCCCGCGGTGACGCCGAGCCCGGTGCCCACGAGCGCGGCGAACGCGACCGGGATCAGACCGGCCAGCAGCGACAGCCGGCCACCGTTGACCAAGCGGGACAACACATCCCGGCCTTGGCCGTCGGTGCCGAGTAGGTGGCCGGGCGCACCGAAGGGCAGCAGGCGCTGCGAGGTGTCACCGGCGATCGGGTCGCCGACCCACAGCGGCCCGATCAGGGCGGCCAGCATGATCAGCAGGATCACCACCGCGGCGATGGTGGCGCTCACCGGCATTCGGCGGCGACGGGAGGTGGGGCGTGCGGGGGCTTCGGGCAGGGTCACGGCCTCGGCCAGTACTGTCATCGAACACTCCTCGGCAGTTCGGGTCGGAAGGAGTCGGTGGGAAGGGAACCGGCGACACTGCCGTCAGAGGTGAGCGCGAAGGGTGGTCAGGCGCGGATGCGAGGGTCGATGACGCCGTGCAGCGCATCGACCACCAGGTTGACCAGCACGAAGGCGAAGGCGGAGACCAGCACCCCGGCCTGGATCACCGGCAGGTCCCGCTGGGTGATCGACTGGTAGACCAGCAATCCGATTCCGGGCCAGGCGAATACGGCCTCGACGAACACCACGCCGCCGAGCAGATAGCCGATCTGCAAGCCCGCCACCGTCAGCAGCGAGGGTACGGTGTTGTGGAAGGCGTGCAGCATCACCCGGTTCCGGGACAGCCCGCGCGCTCGCAGCGCCTCGATGAAATCCATGCTCATCACGTCGAGCACCGCCGAGCGGAACATGCGCGCGATGATCCCGGCGGGTACCAGCGCCGCGGTGATCGCGGGCAGGATCAGATGGTTGAACAGATCACCGAAACCGCCGTCGCCGTTGGGATTGTGCATGCCGGCGACCGGGAACAGGCCCGCCTGTGAGGCCAGGTAGATGATCAGCAGCAGCCCGATCGAGTACTGCGGCACCGAGATCGAGAACAGGGCCAGCGCATTGCCGATCCGGGCCGCGATCCCGTTGCGGCGCAGACCGGTCAGCGCTCCGACCGCCAGCCCCAGCACCAGCGCCAGCACGGCGGCGGCGACGGTGAGCACCAGCGTGTTCTTCAACGCGTCCAGCACGATCGGCGCGACCGCGGTGTGCCGGGTCATGCTGGTGCCGAAATCGCCGGTGAGACTGTGCCAGAACCAGGACACGTATTGCACCGGCACCGGTTTGTCGAGGCCGAGCCGGGCGTGCAGCGCGGCGCGGGCCTCGGGACTGCCGGTGGGTCCCAGCATCGAGGCGACCGGATCGCCGGGAATGATCTTGATGGTGATGAAGATGACGATCGAGACACCGATCAGAATCGGAATCGTCATCAGCAGTCGTCGTCCGAAATATCCGAGCATCACGTCTCCTGGGCCGATGGATGCGGGCGACGCTGCCGGCTGTGACGGGGAAGTTGTGCCAGCAGTGCGATGCGATCGCCGCGCACCCGGGCGAAGGCGTATTCCAGCGGCTGTCCGGTCCGGTCGCGGACCAGCCGCTCGAACAGCATCAGCGGGGCGCCGGGCAGCACGTCGAGCAGACCGGCCACCTCGTCGTCGGCGAGGATCGCCTCCACCGCCTGATCGGTGACGCCGATCTCGAAACCCGCTGCCTCGTAGACCTGATACCACTCGGTGACCGACCGGCCGCGCTCCACCACCCGGATCAGCGGCAGCGGCACGTAGGCGGTGCACACGTAGTACGGCTCGTCGCCGAAGACGGCCAGATATTCGATGACCCCGCACTCGCTGCCGCGCGGCAGGCCCAGCCGGTCGGTGACGCGCGGCGCGGCGACCTCCCGGGTGACCGTCAGGATCCGATGCGAGACCCGTTCCAGCGCGGGCTCGGGACCGTGCAGATGACTGAACGCGTGCCGCACCTTGGAGGCGACCGAGAACGTTCCCGTCCCCTGCACCCGCTTGATGAGCCCTTCTTCGCGCAACAGACCCAGCGCGTCGCGGATCACCTGCCGGCTCGCGCAGAACGACAACATGAGTTCGGCTTCACCCGGCAGCGCACCCGCGGGGAACTCCTCGTGAACGATCGCCGCGCGGAGCAGATCTCGCACCCGGCGGGCCGAGTTCAAACGGCGTCTCGTCCGAGGATCCATCCTGACCTGCTTCATGACAAGAAGGGTGCGCTGGCAAATAATCGATCGAAAGCCTGCACCGGTAACGCCGTAGTTAAGCCGGAAGTGCGGGCGCTGCACGTGCGCCGGCCTGGGACGATTGCCGACCGAGCGGTTCGAAACGCCGGATGTCGAGACCGTCCGGCCGGAAGTTTCGGGACATATTCGCCCGGCGCGGACCCTCAGTGTGCCATTCGTTAACGGATGACGCGCCAGGGCGGGGCGATGCCACGCGTGGATTACCCACCGCGACAGCACTGTGCGCCCCGCGATGCTGTGATCTGCATCGCATTCGGCCCGATGGGTGCATATCACTGTAGCCCGCCGGATGCGCGGCGCTTGCCCGGATCCGACGACCGTCCACCCCCGCCGCACACCGGGTACACCGCACTGCACTCGAATATCGTTGCCGTGCTGCTCATTTCGCCTGAAGAAGCACCCGCGCCGCTCGTTTCACCTGAAGATGCACCCCGCGCCGCACCTCGCCACGGCACATCCGATCCGGTCCGCCCGCAGCACCGGAGTTGACCTTGACACGGTGACAAGGCGTTCAGTGGCACTCGAAGGAGGTGGTTGCTCGTGAACACGACCATCCACGGCGAGCCCGACGCTCGCCTCATCGACGCCCTCGCCGCCCCCGACTCGTCGACCCGGCTGCGCGCGGCCCTGTCGGCGGGCACGCAGGGCGATCCCCGCCTCGCGGCCACGCTGATCGCCCGCTGCGCCGTCGAACCGGACTTCTTCGTCCGCGACATGCTGACCTGGGCACTGTGCCGGTTACCGGCGGAGATCACGCTGGCGCGGCTGCTGGCCGAACTCGATTCCGCGACACCCCAGGCCCGCAGCCAGGCCCTGCACACCCTGTCGAAGATCGGCGACCGCGGCGCCTGGCCCGCGGTGTCGGCCCGGCTGCACGACGCGCACGACGACGTCGCCCTCAGCGCATGGCGAGCCGCCGCCGCACTCGTCCCACCCGAGGCCGAGAGCGCGCTGGCCGGCGAACTGGCGGCCGAACTCGGCCGCGGCGACGACACGATGCGCCGGGGCCTCGCCCGTACACTGGCGGCACTCGGCGAGGCCGCCGCACCGGCCCTGGCCGTGGCCCTGACCGCCGCCGACCCGCAGGTGCGCGCGCACGCGGCGGCCACCGAGCGGCTGCGGCAGGATCCGGACAGCGCGTTCACCTTCTCGGTCGAGCTGGCCAAACGGGTCGCGGTGACCGGCCCGGACGCCTGAAGAGGAGGCGGCACGATGTTGATCGGCGAGGTCTCGCGGCGCTCCGGCGTCAGCACCCGCATGCTGCGTCACTACGACGCGCTCGGCCTGGTGCAGCCCACCGGCCGCACCTCCGGCGGCTACCGCGAGTACTCCCCCGCCGACATCCGCCGCCTCTTCGACGTCGAATGCCTGCGCACCCTGGGCCTGTCGCTGCACGATGCCAAACGCGCACTGGACGATCCGATCTTCGCCCCCGCCGACCTGGTCGGCGACCTCATTCGGCACACTCGCACCCGGATCGCCGCCGAACAGGAGTTGCTGCGCAGACTCGAACGCGTCGACGCGGCCGCCCCCGCGCAATGGGAGGACGTGATGGGCATCGTCACCCTGTTGCGCGCACTGGAATCCGACTCCGCGCCACACCGTCAGCAGGCCGTGCTGGCGCAGCACGAGGTCGCGTCGCTACCCATCGCGGCGCTCGTCGAAGCCGCACTGGCGGAGGACGACCCCAACGTCGCCGGCGCCCTGCGCTGGTCGCTGGCGCGGGCCGCCGGTGCGGGCCTGGCGGAGCTGGCCGTCGGGCTCGAATCGCCGGATGTCCGGGTGCGGCGCCGCGCGGTCGACGCGATCGCGGCGGTACCCACCGCCGCGGCGGCGACCCTGTTGCACACGGCCGTCGGCGATCCCGACACCGTCGTGCGCGACCACGCGGCCCTGGCCCTCGGTGCCCGCCGCGACGCCGCGGCGATACCCACCCTGCTCGCGATGGTCCACGCGGGCCGCTCCGACGTCGAAGCCGCCGAGACCCTGGGCCTGCTGGCCGCGGACGACCCGGCCGCCATCGTCGGGGCCATGTGCGACTCGCTGGACACCAGTGCCGACACGCCGACCCGGCTGCGAATCACCCAGGCGCTCGCCGAGATTCCCGGCACCGCCGCGCGGGACGCGTTGACCCGGCTCACCACCGACGGCGACCGGACCATCGCGGCGACCGCGGCGGCGATCCTGCGCGCACCCGATCGCCGCACCCGATAGGGCGTGCCCCGGGCCATACTGGTCCGGTGCGCCGAGCCTTCGTCCACGATGCGGTCCTGACCATGACGGCCGACGACGACGTGCGGGCACCGGGTGCCGCCGTCACGGTCGCGCTGTGCGGGCACTGGGAGCACGAGCCGCCCTGTCCGCTCGCGCCACACCACACCGACACCCGGCGCAGCGGCGACGAGGTGCGCCTGCGGGTGCTGTTCGCCGCGGAACCCGATGCCGAGGCGGAGGTTCGCGGCCGGATCGAGGCGGCGCTGGCCCGGTCGATCTTCACCGGACCGGACGGCCGCGTCACCCACTGGGATGTCCGCAGCGCACGGTCCGGCCGACTGCGCGACGACGAACTCCCGCACGCCGAGCAGCTGGTTCACCACTGAGTTCGCGACCCGGGCCGGAACGCGACACCGAGGAGCTCATCTCGTGCCGCCCACCGGAACGATTCGGCAGAAGAACGGTACAGTGAGCGCTAACCGCACGATGATCGTTTCCCTCAACGGAACGCAGATCCCGAGGACTGTCGACTGTGACAATCAAGAGTACCGCCGGACGCCGGCCCGCCCCGGCGGCAGACAACGCCGGAACCGAGGCCGCGGCCCGGGTCGCGGACGTGCTGCTGCTGTTCACCGGCGGTCCCCGCTACCTCGGGGTGAGCGCGATCAGCCGGGAACTGGGGCTGTCGAAGGCGGTGGTGTACCGGATCCTGCAATCGCTGGTGTCGCGCGATGTGCTGGCCACCGACGAAGGGGTGTCGGGATATCGGCTGGGGACGGCCGCGGCGGCGCTGGGGGCCAGTGCGCTGCGGCGATTCGACGCGCGCACGGTGGCGACGCCAGTGCTGCGCCGGCTGCGCGACGAGACCGGCGAGACCACCACCCTGTCCGGGCTGGTCGGTGACGAGCGGGTCTACCTCGATCAGTTCGAGAGCCCGCGCGAGATCAAGATGACCGTCGAGCTCGGGCGGCGGTTCCCACTGCACGCGGGGTCGTCCGGCAAGGTGATCCTGGCGTTCCTGCCCGAGGAGCGGCGCGAGACGTTGCTGCACCGGCCGCTGAACTCGTTGACGGACAACACGATCACCGACGAGACCCGGCTGCGGGCCGCGCTGGCCGACGCCGTGCGCGAAGGGGTGGCCGTATCGCTCGGTGAGCGCCAGGCCGGTGCGGGCTCGGTCGCGGCGCCGCTGTTCGGGCCGGGCGGCGAGGTGCAGGGCTCGATCAGCATCTGCGGGCCGCAGTACCGTTTCACCCCCGAGGCGATCGACCACTACCGCGCGCTGATCCGCGCGGCCGCCGAGGAGATCCGGACCAACTGGAGCTGGTTGCGCGCGCAGCCCGGCCGCGACTGATCCGGCGAAATCGGTTCCGGCGCAACCGGATCGAAGCCGTCACGGCCGATGCGGCACCGGACGTCGACCGCGGGATCGCGCCGGTCCGGATCTCACCACTGTCCAGGCGCGGCCGGGCACGGTGCGACTGCGCGGCCGCGTCACCGAGTTCGATCGTGGTCGTCACGTCCCCGGTTCGACAGGGCCGGTGGACGGCGTGAACGCGGCCATGAGCAGGTGCCGGACCGTGCTGCGGCTGGTCGCGTCGTCGAGCATCATCGAATCGGGATCGCTGTACCGGTGCATGGCGAACCATGCGATGGTCTCCACGATGAATCTGGCTGCGGCCGGTACATCCGGAACCGACCGCAACGTGCCTGCCCGGATCCGCTCCTGCAAGAATTCGGACAGATGCTCGAGCAATGGCCCGGCGCCGTTGCACGAAGTACATCCGCGCCAATTCGGGTAGTTCGGCCGCACACCACTCGACCAGTTTCAGGACATGCCGGTTGCGGTCGATGAATTCGTAGAGTTCATCGATGATCTCGCCGAGTTCCACGTCCACCGGCCGGGTGGCCGGCTGAGCCACCGCCTGCCCGAGCGGCGCCGCGCGCGGCGCGATCAGCGGCCGCGGCGCAGGAACGTGCCGATCGGGTCGCCGACCACCTTGCCGTCGGTGAACACCTGGTGGCCGCGGACGAAGGTGTCGGTGACGCGGGCGGTCATATCGAAGCCCTCGAACGGGGTGTACTCCTGGGTCGACTCCGAATCGGCCGCTCGCACAGTCCATTCCACGTTCGGGTCCACCAGGGCGATGTCGGCGTCGTAGCCCTCGGCGATGGTGCCCTTGGTCGGCAGACCGTAGCGCCGGGCCGGGTTCCACGACAGCAGCTGCGCGATGCGCTGCAACGACAGGCCGCGCTTGGTCCCCTCACCGACCAAGCCCGGCAGCAGGTACTCCGCGCCGCCGAAACCCGACTTGGCGAGGAACACGTCCCCGCGGTCGGCGCCGAACTTCAGTTCGTCGCGGCAGCAGGCGTGGTCGCTGACCACCCAGTCGATATCGCCGGCCAGCATGTGCCGCCACAGCGCCTCGACGTCCTCGCGCTCGCGCAGCGGCGGGTTCACCTTGCCGCCGATGCCGGAGGCGGTGTCCACGTCGGCCAGCAGGTGGCCGATGGTCACCTCGCGGCGGAAGTCGATGTGCGGGAAGGCGTTCTTCATGGTCAGCGCCGCCGACAGCGCCTTCTCCGACGACAGGTGCAGCAGGTTGATGTTCGGCAGCTGGGTCTCGTGCGCGAGATACGAGGCGATGGTGACCGCCAGGCCCTCCGAATGCGGCGGGCGCGAGGCGCTGTAGGCGCGCAGGCCGGTGAGCGTGCCCTCCTGCTCGACCAGCTTGGTGTAGGCGGTCATGATCTCGGCGGTCTCGCAGTGCAGCGACAGCGAGATGTGCGGCGCGTACTCGGTGAGGATCTCGCGGGCCTTCTGCACACCGCGCATGACGAATTCGAAGTGCGCGATGTCGTAGCGCTCGTCCGGCGGGATCATCAGGAAATCGCTCTGGCTGGTCGACCGGCCGTGCAGGCCGTGGCTGCCGTAGAACATGAAGATCTTGAACGAGGTGACGCCGAATTCCTCGACCAGGAACGGGATCTCCTCGATGTGCTGCGCGCTCATCGGGGCCAGGTGGAAGGCGTAGTCGACGTAGGCGTTGCCCTGCGACAGGCTCAGCACCTCGGGGAAGAAGTCCCGGTAGCTACCGCCCTTGTTCAGGTAGTACTGGCCGGTGCGCATGTAGGTCAGCGAGGTGGTGACGCCGCCCTGCGCGCTGGCCCGGCTCTCGCTGCGGGTGTCCTCGGCCAGTTCGTTCTAGATGCCCCAGTGCTGGTGCGCGTCCACCACGCCGGGGAAGGCCAGCAGGCCGCGGCCGTCGACCACCCGGGCCGCGTCGTCGGTGGGCAGGTCCGCCGCCACCCGGACGATCTTGCCGTCGTTCACCGCGATGTCGAGCAGCGCCGGCTGCGCGGTGTCGGGATCCTCGGGCCGCACGACCCGGACATTTTTGATCAGCAGTTCCGTTGTTGCCATGTCAGTCATATTCCTTCGCGTGAAATTCAGGCCGCCCGGCGAGCAACGTCGCCCGCGGCCAGGTACGCCAGCCCGAAGGCGGGCAGGAGCCCGTTACCGGGCAAATATCCGGCGGCGCCGTGACCGGAGATGCTCGCCGCGGCGCCGCCCGCGGCATACAGGCCGGGAATCGCCCGATCCTGCGCGTCGACCACGGCGGCCCGCTCGTTCACGAGCAGTCCGCCCTGGGTGTGGAACAGCGCGGGCACCACCCGCACCGCGGCCCAGCGGCCGGACAGCGGACGCTCCCAGTTGGTGCGGCCGTGCGGATCCGGCTGTTCGCCACGCGCGATCGCTTGCACGGCAGCCAGTTCCGCGACCAGCGCGTCGGCGGGCAACCCGGTCGCCGCCGCCAGGCCCGCCGCGTCGCCGGCCCACACCACACCGCCGGAGGCCACCACGTTCCGGAAGTCCTGGAACGCCTGGCACTGCTCGAAGACGGTCTCGTCGAACACGATCCAGCCGGTCGCGCCGGGCCGGGCCGCCAGTTCCGCGGCGTACTCGGAGTAGCCGCGGGTCTCGTTGCCGAAGCGGTGACCGGTGGTGTCGACCAGGACCGCGCCGTGGATGATCGTGGCCCACCCGAGCAGGGTGCCCGCATTCGCGGCGACCGCGCCGTGCCCCTGATAGGCGTCCAGGAATCCCGTTGCGGCGCCGAGCTTCTCACCGATGCGCAGCGCGTCGCCGAGCGACTGGTCACTGCCCTGGTAGAGCGCGTCCGCGATCTCCGGCAGATACCGTTGCACCAGATCGCGATCGGCGCCGAAACCGTTGGTGGCCAACAGGATCGCGCGAGTGGGGATCTCTTCCTCCACGCCGTCGGGATACCGGATCACCGCTGCGCGCACCCCGTCGGCCTCGGTGAGCACGTCGACCAGCTTCGCGGGAACGAGCATCTCGATGTTCTCGTGCTCGGCGACCCGGCGGGCCAGGTGGTCGATGACCCCGGACCCGTGCCGCCCCTCGATCGAATGGCAGCGCGGCACCGCGTGCCCCGGATAGTTGAAGTCGGTGACCAGCGACAGCGGCAGGCCGACCGAATCGTGCAGCCATTCCACGAGTTCCGCGCTCACCCCGGCCAGCGTCCGGGACAGCCGCGCCTCGGCCTGCCCCTCGGTCTTGGCCATGATGTCGGCGACGAAGGTCTCCGGGGAATCCTCGATCCCCGCCTCCCGCTGCCACCGCGACCCCGCACCGGGGAACATCGCGGTCGACATGGAGGTGTTGTTGCCGCGCCGGAAATGCTCGCTGGCCTCCACCACCAGCACGCTCAGCCCCAGCTCGGCGGCCCGCAACGCACCGGCCAGGCCGCCACCGGCGCCCGCGACGATCAGATCGGGTCCGTCGCTCATCGGGCCGCACCCGTCTTGTGGGACAGCGACATCCGGCGCATCACGCCTCCTCGACGGCCAGCACGCGCAGCGCCAGCTCGGTCGGGTCGACGATGCGGGCGGGTAGGTCGGCGGGTTCGACGTCGACGGCGGAGCAGCCGTTGATGACGGCGGTGGCGCCCTGCTCGGCCAGATCGCGGACCGCTGCACCGAGTGCCTTGTTCCAGACCTCGGTGTCGGCGATCGCGCTGAACGGGAGGTCCAGCACGCGACTGCCGGCGTAGTGGGCGCCCAGGCCGTAATCGGCGATGCGCTGGTCGAATTCGGCGGCGATGGCCTCGTTGCGGACCACCGCGCCGAAGCGGATTCCCTTGCCCGCCAGATGTGTTGCCGACAGTTTGAGCAGGCCGTGCACGGGCAGGGCGGTCTCGGAGACGGTGTCGGGGACCGCCGGGTCCAGCACGCAATCCGGGAAAGCGAGGTCGAAATCCGTTCCGGCGGTGGCCAGGACGGCTGCGACCTCGCGCTCGGAAGCCCGCACGGCGTCGCCCGTGTCCAGCGACGTCGGCGCGGCGGCGCCGACGTCGCGGAGTTCGATCCGCAGGCCCGGCGGCGCGAGCCGGTCGTAGCGGTCCTGCCGCCGCCGGATCTCCTCGGGCGGCAGATGGATGGGCGTCACCGCGAAGGCACGCATCAGTTCAGCTCCTTCTCTTCCTCATCCGAACCGGCCAGGCCGCGCAGCGCGTCGCCGACGCGTTGCCGACCCGGCAGGTCGTGGCTCAGTGCGACCGCGCGGTCCACCAGGCCGGGCTGCGTGGGCAGCCAGCCCTTCAGCAGCGTGATCACGTCCTGCTCGCTCAGCGGGTGATGGTCGGCGTCGCCGACCGGATTCGGGACCTCGCGCACCAGCGTGCCGCCGTCGGCGAACCGGACGGTGGCGCGCACGGCCCGCTCGGCGGGCAACCGGGCGGTGAGGTCGGCGGCGGCGACCAGCCGGACCCGCCGGGCCAGCTGTCGCACCGCGGGATCGTCCAGCTCGCTGTCCGGGCCGACCGTGCCGGTCAGCGCGGCGGTGGCGACCACGAACGGGGTGGAGAACATCGCCGACAACCGGTTCGACCATTCGGTGCCGGTCAGGCCCGCACCGAGCGCGTGGCTCTCCACCAGGATCTCGGTGATGGCCTCGGCCCGGAACCTGGGCTCACCGCGCAGCTCCAGCACGGCGTCGGCGGCCGGATGGGTGAACGAGCAGGACGCGTGCCGCTTGAAATAGCCGCGCGTGATGTCCCACCGCTCCCCCAGCTCGCCGGTCAGCTCCGCCGGATCGAACTGTCCGAGCAGGGTTCCCAGCGACAACGCGGCGGTGCCGGTGTTGCGGGCCATCCCCGCCGCCGCCATCCGCGCGGCGGCCAGACCGGACATCGCCGAGGCGCCCATCCACGCGTTGCGCACCGGGTTGCCGTCGGTCGCCGAATCGAAGTGCCCGGCGATCGCCATCCCCGCGCCGGCATCGATCGCCGCGGCCGTGGCCTCGGCCGAAAGTCCCAGCAGCCGTGCGCATCCCGCCGCCGACCCGGCGACCCCCCAGTTCCCGTGCGGATGCACACCCGGCCGTGCGCTGGTGGCCCGCCCGAACCGGGTCGCCACCTCGTAGGCGGCGAGCAGCGCGGCCGCGGTGTCCGCCCCCGAGCTGTCCAGTTCGGCCGCCAGCGCCAGCACGGCCGGAAACCCGTGCGCCGCAGGATGTCCCTTGGCGTACTTGTTCCCCTCGTCCAGCTCCAGCGAAACCAGCGCCATGCCGTTGAGCCAGGCCGCCGCATCGGTGGCCACCGACCGCCCGGCCCCGATCAGGGGCGCGGGCCCGGCCGGTGCGTGCCAGACCTCCCGCAGCGCACGGTGGTCCGGCAGCGACGCACCGACGGCGGTCACGCCGAACACATCCAGCAGCACCAGCGACAGACGTTCGACGACCTCGTCCGGCACCGCGGCCAAATCCAGCCCGGACACCCAGGCCCCGAGTACACCGGTGGCCGCTGCCGTCACGGATCCCGGATCCGAGGCCCGGCCCCCGGCGTCCGGCCGTGACGTCGCGACCCCGGTAGCTTCCGACACCTGCGCACCGTCCATGAATATCTCTGCCTCACTCGAAGATTCGTCATCAGCAGCACCGGCGGATTCGTCGTCACCGCCCCACCGGGCAGCGCGCGCGGATTCGGAGTTCACAGGCCCAGGTACGCCTTCCTGACCCGGGGGTCGGCGGCCAGTTCGTCGCCGGTGCCCTGCAACACGATCGAGCCGCTCTCCAGCACATAGGCCCGGTCGGCAATGGCCAGCGCCTGTTTCGCGTTCTGCTCGACCAGCAGCACCGACACCCCGGTGTCGCGGATGCGGCGGACGGCCTCGAGCATCAGCCAGGTCAGCTTGGGCGACAGGCCCGTCGACGGTTCGTCGAGCATCAGCAGTTTCGGCCCGGCCATCAACGCGCGGCCGATGGCGAGCATCTGCTGCTGGCCGCCGGAGAAGGTCTCCGCGACGGTGGTCCGGCGCTCGGCGAGGATCTCGAACAGCGCGTACACCTCGGCCAGCGACCGTTCGGCCTGTTCGGCCGTGCGGGTCCAGGCGCCCATCCGCAGGTTCTCCTCCACGGTGAGCGTGCCGAACAGCGCGCGGTCCTCCGGCACGTGCACCAGACCGGCGCGGACCAGCTGGTCGGGGCGCAGGCCGGCGGTCGGCGTGCCGTCGAAGGTGATCGCGCCGGACAGCGGTGCGATCTGGCCGCAGATGCTGCGCAGCGTGGTGGTCTTGCCGGCGCCGTTCGCGCCGACCAGGGCCACGATCTCGCCCGCGCCGACGCGCAGGTCGATCTCGTGCAGGATCTGCATCCGGCCGTAGCCGGCGGACATCCGCTCAAGCGTCAGCATGGGTCGGCTCCTCACCGAGGTAGGCGTCGATGACCCGGGGGTCGCTGGTGACCTCCGCCGGCGAGCCGACCGCGAGCACCCGGCCCTGGTCGAGCACGAGCACCCGATCGGCCAGCCGCATCACCGCGGCCATGATGTGCTCGATGAACAGCAGCGTCACGCCCTCCTGTTCGCGCAGCGAGGCGAGCAGGTCGAGCACCGGTTCGCGCTCGGCGGGCACCAGGCCCGCGAGCACCTCGTCCAGCAGCAGCACCGTGGGCCGGGAAGCCAGCGCGCGGGCCAGTTCCAGACGCTTGAGCCCGGCGGTGGGCAGTTCGGTGGACCGGCGGTAGGCCCACGGGCCCAGGCCGACGCGGTCCACCACGTCCAGCGCGTGTTCGCGCAGCGCGCGGGCGCCGAGCCGGTGGTGCTGGGCGGCCAGGCTCACGTTCTCCAGCACGGTCATGCTGCCGAACGGCCGCATCAGCTGGAAGGTGCGGACCATCCCGGCCCGCGCGATCTGCTCCGGCCGGGCGCCGGTGACGTCGCGTCCGGCGAACGACACCTGTCCGGTGTCGGGCCGGATCGCCCCGGCGACCACGTTGAACAGCGTGGTCTTGCCCGCGCCGTTGGGGCCGATGATGCCCAGGATCTCGCCCTCGTCGACGTGGAAGTCCACGTCCGACAGCGCCCGCAGCCCGCGGAACGCCTTGCCGACCCCGTCGACCTGCACGATGCTCATCGCCGCCACCTCGCCGCGATCGTTCCGACAATTCCCTTCGGCAACAGCCGCACGATGAGGATCAGCAGCACCGCGTAGAGCACGACGTCCAGGCCGCTGCGGCCCTTCAGGAAGTCCAGGAAATCCGGTGGGGTGCGCAGCAGCGTGGCCGTCACATCGGTCAGCGAGCCGACGATGATCGCGCCGACGATCGGACCCCAGATGGTGCCGATACCGCCGATCACCACCGGCACGATCGCCTGGATCGAGACCGCCGAACCGAAACCGAGGTCCGGGTTCACGAATAGGTAGTACTGCGTGTAGAAAGCGCCCGCGACCGCGGTGATCGCGGCGGACAGCGCCACGGTCATCAGCTTGTAGCGCATCACCGGGGTGCCCAGCGCGGCGGCGGCCAGTTCGTCGTCGCGGATCGCGGTGACGTAGCGGCCGGCCCGCGAGTGCAGGAAGGCGATGCTGATCGCGACCGCGGCCCCGGCCAGCACCAGCGCGACCCAGAAGTAGGCGCGCGAATCGGCGGGGAACTGGAGTTTCCACAGCGAGGAGCCCTGGATCAGCGGCACGCTGAAGCCGACCGACTTGTTGGCGAATGTGCTGCTGGTCACGATCAGCCGCAACATCTCGGCGAAGGCGAAGGTGGCCAGCGCGAAGTACGCGCCCTGCAACTTGTAGCGGAAGGAGAAGTAGCCGATGATCACCGCCACCGCGGCGGCCACGACCATGCCCGCCAGCATCCCGAGCCACGGCGAGACGTCGTGCTTCACCAGTAGATACGCGCTGGTGTACGCGCCGACCCCGAAGTAGGCCGCGTGCCCGAAGCTGAACATGCCGCCGAAGCCGCTCATGATGTTCCAGCCCACGGCCATCAGCGCGAAGATCAGGATCCGCACCGCGACCGCGCCCTGCGCCGAGGGCAGGATCGCCGGCAGCGGAATGGCGAGCAGCACCAGCACGGCGAGGATCGCGAACTGCCGGTTCGCGGGCCGCAGCGGCGGCGCCTTGGTCGACGCGCCCGCCGGACCGGCGATGGTGATGGCGCTCGAGTTCATGCCGCCTTCCTTCCGAACAGTCCCTGCGGGCGGAGGAAGAGCACCAGCACGAACACCACGAACACACCCAGCAGCGAGCTCTGGCCACCGAGGTAGATGGTGGTGAGCTGCTCGACCAGGCCGATCAGCAGACCACCGATGAGCGCGCCGACCACGTTGCCCATCCCGCCGAGCACCACCACCACGAACGCGGTGATGTTGAACTGCTCGCCGAGGGTGGGCGACACCGTCACCAGCGGCCCCGCCAGGGCCGCCGCGGCGCCGGCACAGGCGGTGCCGATCGCGAAGGTCACCATGTGGATGCGGCGGACGTTGATGCCCACCAACTGCGCACCCGTGCCGTTCGCGGCGACCGCGCGGATCGCGGTGCCCAGCCGGGTCTTGCGCAGCAGCCAGAACAGCACCCCGCCGAGTGCGATCGCACCGAGGAAGGCGTACAACCGCGAACCCGCGACGACCGCGCCGAACAGCGAGAACTGGAACTCGCCGGGCAACTTGATGCTCTTGGGCTCGGCGCCGAAGAACATCAGCAAACCGTTCTCCAGCAACAGCGACAGACCGAGCGTGATCAGCAGCTGATTCTCCAGAGAGCGGGCTCCGCTACCGGACAGCAGGCCACGATAGACGATCGCGCCGATCAGAAACAACGCGGGGGTGGCGATCAGCAGCGTGAGATACGGGTGCATGCCGGTGGCATCCACCATGCCGAACGAGATGAACATGGCGACGGCCAGCAGCGCGCCGTGCGCGAAGTTCACGATGTCGAGCACACCGAAGATCAGTGTGAGGCCCATCGCGATCAGCCCGTACAGACCGCCGGTCAGGATGCCGGTGACCACCGACTGCCAGACCACCAGCCCGCTGCCCGAGCGCAGCAGCGCCACCACGATGGCGACCACGAGGACGACGCCGACCACGCCGGCGCGGCCGAGGAAGGAACGGTCCACCGGGAAGCGGCGGGCCGGGGGTGCGGTGTCGGGATCGAGCACCGCCTGTGCTGTGTCGAGATTGCTCATGGCCGCCATGTCACCTGGTATTCGGGCCGGGATTCGGCCTTCTCGGGGGGATACACCTGCTTCACCTGCCCGGCCTGAACCTGCATCAGGACCGGTGCGGCGTTGCTGTTGTCGCCGTTGCCGGCGAATTCGATCGGGCCCTTGCCCACCGTCAGCGGTGCGACGTGGGCGGCGGCGATCGCGTCGCGCACCTGCTCCGGATCGGTGCTGCCGGCCTGCTCGACCGCCTGCGCGATCACCTGGACCGCGTCGTAGGCGAGCACCGCGCCGGTCCGCATCGGATCGCCGAAGCTGCGCTGGTACTGCTCGCGCAGGGCGGTGGTCGCCGGGTTGGTCGCGTCGTAATGGTAATTCGTGTTGAAATACAGCTCGCCGAGCTGTCCGGCGTCGGAGACGAACTTGGGCTGGTCGTAGGCGCCGTTGGAGACGCCCCACACCGCGGCGAGGTCCGGCTTCACCGAGGCGATCGCCTTGGCCGCCAGCAGGCTGTCGCGGTAGTACCCGGCGATCGCGAGCACATCCGCCCCGGACGCCTTGACCTGCGTGATCTGCGCGGTGAGGTCGCTGACGCTGGCCGCGTCGTAGCTGATGTTCGGGCCCAGCGCGATGCCGAGTTGCCGCGCGGCGGCGTCGAAGGCGTCGGCCGCGCCGCTGCCGAAATCGCTCTGCTCGTGCAGGAAGGCGACCTTGTGCACCGGCTTGCCGCTCTGCTCGGACACCTGCTTCAGGTACTGCGCGGCGGCGGTGGCGATCACCTTGCTGCCCGGCTGCACGCGGAACACGTACCGATAGCCGTGGGCGAAGATGGTGTCGCTCGCGGTCACGTCCATCACGAACGGCACCCGGTTGCGCTCGGCGACCACGGAGACGTTCGTGCTCACCGCGCTCTGATAGGTGCCCACCAGGCCGACGACGCCGGCCGAGATCACCCGCTGCGCCTCGCTCTGCCCGATATCGGCCTTGCCCTGGGTGTCGCCGGTGACCAGTTCGACCTTGCGGCCGCCGAGGGATTTGATCCCCCCGGCCGCGTTGATCGCGTCGACCGCCAGCTGCGCGCCACGGCGCATCTGGAGGCCGTCCACCGCATTGGAACCGCTGACCGGATGCAACGCTCCGATCTTGACCGGGCCCTGGTCGCGTTGACCGGCCGCGCCGGCGGCCCCCATCGGGGCCGAACCTCCGCATCCGGCCACGACCGCGAGCACTGCGCACGCACCGAGCGCGACGACGAGCTTTCGCGCGGACATGTCACCTCGTTCCGATTAGAGAAACGTTCTGCCTGATCCGGGCTATCGTGACACCCGCCACGGCTCAGGTCAATATCTCCTCGTAACTTGACGTACCCCCTCAATCAGTGCGAACTTGGTGACCAGCCGGGGACCGCCGCCCCGAAACCTGAAGTTCACAATCGTTCCTCTTGGCGGAACGGCGGAAATTGCTGGAGGAGCGCCAGGAGGAGAAAGGCAGGTACTCCCATGGCGGGCGCATTGTCCGGAATCCGGGTGCTGGACACGGCCACCCTGTTCGCGGGTCCGCTGGCGGCGACGATGCTCGGCGATTACGGCGCCGAGGTGATCAAGATCGAACACCCCGACGGCGATCCGGTCCGCAGCCACGGCGCCCAGCGCGACGGCGTCGGTCTGTGGTGGAAGATGCTGGGCCGCAACAAGAAAGCCATCACCCTCTACCTCGGCTCGCCGGAAGGCCAGGAGATCTTCCGCAAGCTGGTCGCCGACGCCGACGTGGTGATCGAGAACTTCCGGCCCGGCACGCTGGAGCGCTGGGGCCTGGGCTACGAGCGGTTACGGGAGATCAACCCCGGCCTGGTGCTCACCCGCGTCACCGGATTCGGCCAGATCGGCCCGTACGCCAAGCGCCCCGGCTTCGGCACCCTCGCCGAGGCGATGAGCGGTTTCGCCGCCATCACCGGCGACCCGGACGGCCCGCCGATGCTGCCGCCGTTCGGCCTCGCCGACGGAATCGCCGCGCTGACCACCGCTTTCGCGGTGATGACGGCCCTGCGCGCCCGGGAACAGACCGGCCACGGCCAGGTGGTCGACCTGGCGATCATCGAGCCGATCCTGACCCTGCTCGGCCCGCAGATCATCGCCTACGACCAGCTCGGGCAGCTGCAACCGCGCACCGGCAACCGGTCCACCAACAACGCCCCGCGCAACACCTACCGCACCCGCGACGACAGCTGGGTCGCCATCTCCACCAGCGCGCAGTCCATCGCGGAACGGGTGATGCGCCTGGTCGGCCGCCCGGAGTACATCGACGAACCGTGGTTCGCCACCGGCGCGCAACGGGCCGAGCACGCCGACGAACTCGACACGGCCGTCGGCTCCTGGATCGCCGCGCGGGACCGCGACGAGGTGGTCCGGGCCTTCGAGGAGGCCCAGGCCGCCGTCGCGCCGATCTACAACGCGGCCGACGTGCTGGCCGACCCGCAGTACGCGGCGCTGGGCACCATCGCGACCGTCGAGGACGCCGAGCTGGGCCCGGTCAAGATGCAGAACGTGCTGTTCCGGCTGTCCGAGACGCCGGGCGCGATCACCTCGGCCGGCGCCCCGCTGAGCGCGGACACCGCCGAGATCCTCGGCCGCTACGGCGTGGACGCGGCGGAACTGGCCCGGCTGCGGGACAAGGGCGTCGTCAAGTGACCCCGCGCAGCTGGCTCTACGTCCCCGGCGACCGGGCGGACCGCATCGGCAAGGCCCTCGCCGGGCCCGCCGACGCGGTGATCCTCGATCTCGAGGACGCGGTGGCGGCGGCGGACAAGGACCTCGCGCGGCGCAACGTGCTGACGGCGCTGGCCGCCGGGCCCGCCGCGTACGTGCGGATGAACGCTCCGGACAGTGCGGCGGGCGCGGCGGATCTGCGCGCGCTCGCCGCTGCCCCCGGAGCGCTCGCCGGGGTCCGGGTCCCCAAATGCGAGGACCCCGGCGAGCTGCGCCGGGTGGCCGACACGCTGGGCGTGCCGGTCTACCCGGTGCTCGAATCGGCGCTCGGCGTCGAGCACGCGCTCGCGCTGGCGACCGCGCATCCGCTGGTCGCCGGCATCTCGCTCGGTGAGGCCGATCTGGCCGCCGATCTGCGAGTGGCCGGCGGCGAGGCGCTGAGCTGGCCGCGATCGCGGATCGTGGTCGCCGCGCGCGCGGCCGGGCTGCCCAGCCCGGTGCAGAGCGTGTGGACCGCGGTGCGGGATCTGGACGGCCTGCGCGGCAGCACGGCGGCGGGGCGGGCCGCCGGATTCTTCGGCCGGTCGGTCATCCACCCCGCGCAGATCCCGGTC
The DNA here is from genome assembly GCF_020176955.2 of Nocardia sp. alder85J. Taxonomy (GTDB): domain Bacteria; phylum Actinomycetota; class Actinomycetes; order Mycobacteriales; family Mycobacteriaceae; genus Nocardia. The sequence continues at coordinate 4,807 of NZ_JAIUCZ020000004.1, read as the reverse complement.
GTGCACGAGGTGTGCGCGCCGGACCCGGCCGAAACGTCCTGGGCCCGTGAGCTGATCGAGGGGCTCGCGGAGTCCGGGGCCGCCTTCGTCGACCGCGACGGGCAGTTCGTCGACGCCGCGATCGTCGCGCGCGCCCGCTGGCTGCTCGAGATCGCCGACGCCGGTAACCAGCACGACCAGATATTCGAGGAAGGTCACCACTCATGACAGGCACCCAGGACCCGCTGCTGGCGGCGGTATCGGGCGGGGTCCGGCTGATCGAGCTCGGGCAGCCGTTCTTCACCGGTATGCCGTGCTCGCCGAACCATCCGGGCTTCCGGATGACGCTGATCCGCCGGCACGGCGACATGCAGCGTCCCGACGGCGGTTCCGCGGCCAACGAGATCATCGTGACCGGCGGGCACGTCGGCACCCACATCGACGCGCTGTCGCACGTCAGCCACTGCGGCAAGCTGCACGGCGAGGTGGACGCGGCACAGGCCCAGCAGGGCGGCGTGTTCACGACCCACGGCGCCGAGAACCTGCCCGGCCTGCTGCGCCGCGCGGTGCTGCTGGACGTGGCGGCCGTGCACGGCGTGCCCACCCTGGAACCCGGATACGGAGTGACCGCGGCCGATCTGGACGCCGCGGCCGAATTGGCCGGAGCCACACCGGGTCCCGGCGATGTGGCGCTGATCCGCACCGGCTGGGCCCGCAACTTCGGCGATCCGGCCACCTACATGGGCAAGGAATCCGGCGTGCCGGGTGCGAACGTCGACGCCGCGCAGTGGCTGGCGTCCCGCGGCATCGTCGCCACCGGCGCGGACACCACCGCATACGAGCAGATCCCGGCCGGCGCCGGGCACGCCGTGCTGCCGGTGCACCGGATACTGCTGGTCGAATCGGGCATCTTCATCATGGAGCACCTGAACCTGGAGGAGATCGCGGACAGCGGTGTGCGGGAGTTCGTCTTCCTGCTGGCCCCGCTGCGCATCGTCGGCGGCACCGGTTCCCCGATCCGTCCGCTCGCGGCGGTATCGGCATGACGCAGACGATCGTGCAGCGGCTGGCCCGATTCGCCTCGGACGTAAGAGAGAACGGGCTGCCGCCGGAGTTGCGGGCCGACGCGGCTCGCCGGGTGCTGGACGTGCTCGGCAACAGTCTCGCCGCCACCGCGGAGAAACCCGGTCGGGCGGTCGGTGAACTGGTCCGCGAGTGGGGCGGTTCCGGCCGCGCCACCGCCCTCGGTTCCGGCGATCGGCTGCCCGAGCCCAGTGCCGCGCTGGTGAACGGAACCCTCGCGCACTCACTGGATTTCGACGACACCCACCTGCCGTCGGTACTGCACCCGTCGGCGTCGGTGGTGCCCGCGGCGCTCGCGGTGGCCGAGGCACGCGGGGCCTCCGGTGCCGCGCTGCTGGACGCGATCGGCGTCGGCGTCGAGATCACCGTGCGACTGGGCATGGCCGGATACGATGCGGCACTGGGTAATTCGGTCTTCTTCGAACGCGGTCTGCACGCGACCGCGATCTGCGGCGCTCTCGGCGCGGCGGTGGCCGCCGCGATGCTGTCCGGGGTGGACGAGGCCGGTATCGCCGACACCCTCGGCATCGCGTCGAGCATGGGTTCCGGTCTGCTGGAGGCGAATCGGACCGGCGGCACGGTGAAGCGGGTGCACTGCGGCTGGGCCGCGCACGCCGCGGTGGCCGCCGCGGGCATGGCCCGCTTCGGCGTCACCGGGCCGCCGACCGTGCTGGAGGGCAGATTCGGCCTGCTGCAAGCGTTCTGCGGTGACCAGTCCGATCCCGGCGCGATCGTGGCGGGTCTCGGTGAGCAGTGGGAGCTGCCCGGCATCTTCTTCAAGCCGTACCCCTGCAACCACTTCACGCACGCCGGCATCGACGCCGCGCGGGCGCTGCGGGCCCGCGGCATCACCGCCGCCGACATCGAAGCGCTGGAACTGGGCGCGCCGACACCGGTATTGCGCACCATCGGCGAACCGCGCGCGGACAAGATCCACCCCGGTTCCGGCTATCACGCCGCCTTCTCCGGCCCCTACACGGTCGCGGCGGCCCTGCTCGGCGGCGGCGGACTGGGCCTGTTCCACGACGACTTCACCGACGCCGCGGCCGCCGACCCCGAGCGACTCGCGTTGGCCGCCAAGGTGACCTGCGTCCCGGACGCGCGCTGCGACGAGATCTTCCCGCATCAGTTCCCCGCGGTACTGCGGGCCCGGCTGCACGACGGCCGGGTGCTGGAGGAACGCGTCGACGTCAATCGCGGCGGCGCGGCCAACCCGTTGTCCGCCGACGAGCTGGCGCTGAAGTTCCGGCTCAACGCCACCCGCGTGGTGACCCCCGACATCGCCGACCGGATCACCACTGTCACCTACGGTCTCGCGGAACTCGAGGATCTGGCCGAGCTCACCGGCCTGCTGCACGCCTGATCCGCGCAGGACCGCCGATCAACGACGATCGGTGCACCGAGGTGGAGGGACCCGAATCCGTCGGGCCCTCCACCCCCGGCTACACCTGGAGCTGGTACGCCAGCACCACGGTCCGCTCGCGCGGCAGGCCGAAGTATCCGGCGGCGTCGGCGGCCAGGTACGAGGTGGCGATGAAAAGCCTTTTGCGCCAGCGCATCATGGTGCGCGCCGGACCCGGGCTCAACTCGATGGTGGACAGGAAATACGACGCCGAGTCGAGGTCCAGCGGGCCGTCGGTGGCGGCGGGATCGACCGCGGCCAGCGCCTGCGGCACGTCCGGGGTCTCCAGATAGCCGTAGTGCAGGGTCACGTGCGCGATGCGGTCGTGCGCCGGGCCCAGATGCTCGACCACCAGCCGTTCCGTCGCGGGCACCCGCGGCACCGGTTCCACCTCGAGGGCCAGGATCACGATGTGCTCGTGCCGGACGTGATTGTGTTCCACGTTGGCGCGCAACGCCAGTGGCGCGGTCCGCTTGTCCCGATCCAGGAAGACCGCGGTACCGGGCACGCTCACCGTCGGCGGGGTCCCGGCGGCGAGCCGGTCGACGAACCGGTGCAGCGGCCCCTCGCGCGCGATCCGCTCGGCGGTGACGATCTCCCGGCCGCGCTGCCAGGTGGTCATGACCACGAAGATGCCCGCGCCGATCAGCAGTGGCACCCACGCCCCGTGCGTGAACTTGGTGATATTGGCGGCGAAGAACAGCAGATCCACCGCGAGCAGCGGCGCCGCACCGGCGAGCGTCAGCCACCACGGCAGGTTCCAGCGCGCCCGGGCCAGGAAGAAGAACAGCAGCGTGGTGATGGTGATGGTGCCGGTCACCGCCATCCCGAAGGCGTAGGACAGCGCACTGGAACTCCGGAACGCGAACACCAGCGCCAGCACCGAGACCAGCAGCAACCAGTTGACCCACGGCACGTAGATCCGGCCCGGCCGCGACGCCGAGGTGTGCGTGATCCGCAGCCGCGGCAGATAGCCCGGCCGCGCCGCCTGCGACGCCACCGAATACGCGCCGGTGATCACCGCCTGCGCCGCGATCACGGTGGCCAGCGTCGCCAGCAGCACCACCGGCAGCCGGGCCCACACCGGGGCCAGCAGGAAGAACGGGCTCGCCGCGTGTGCGGGATCGTCGAGGATCAGCGCGCCCTGCCCGAGATAACTCAGCGTGCACGCCGGGAACACCAGCACCAGCCAGGCCCGGGTGATCGACCGCCGCCCGAAGTGGCCCATATCCGCGTACAGCGCCTCGGCGCCGGTGACCGCCAGCACGATCGCGGCCAGCGCGAAGAACGCCGTACCGAAGTGGCCGGCCAGGAACCGCAGCGCGTACACCGGTGACAGGGCCGCGAGAATGCCCGGCCGCCGGGCGATCCCGGCGATACCGCAGGCGCCGATCGTCGCGAACCACACGATCATGACCGGGCCGAACAACCGCCCCACCACACCGGTACCGCGCTGCTGCACCAGGAACAACGCCACGATGATCACCGCCGTGACCGGCACCACGAACGGCCGCAGCGAGGGCTGCACCACCTGCACCCCCTCCACCGCCGACAGCACCGAGATCGCCGGAGTGATCATGCTGTCGCCGAAGAACAGTGCGGCGCCGAAGATTCCGAGGGCGGCCAGCGCCGCCACCAGCCGCCGCCCGCGCCCGGCCCCCCAGCGGCGGACCAGCGTGATCAGCGCCATGATGCCGCCCTCACCGTCGTTGTCGGCCCGCATCGCCAGCAGCACATAGGTGACCGTGACGATGATCGTGACCGACCAGAACACCAGCGACACCACCCCGAACACGGCGTCGGTGCTCACCCGCGTCGGATGCGAATCACCGGGATCGAACACGGATTTCAGGGTATAGATCGGGCTGGTGCCGATATCGCCGAACACCACGCCCAGCGCGCCCACCGCGAGCCCCCACCGGGCCGTGTCGCGCACGGCAGGCTCGTCGGAGCGGCGGACCACGAACGCCGGACCGCCGCCGACCGTCCCCTGCACGCCGACCATGCCGCTCCTCTCGTCACCGGATGCGCCACAAGCCTTCTGCCGGAATCGCCGCGGCCCACGCGGACGACGGCGACCGGACCCGGCGGCGGGACGCCACCGGCCCGGAGGAATGCGCGCGAATACCCCGGCAATACCGCCCGATTCGACGAATATTCCTCAGGCGATCTGTTTTCTCCGCGGCTCCGCCGCATTTCCGGACCTCCGAGGACTTCCGGGAATGCCCGGAAATATCGGAAGTACACCTCGGGACCGCCCGCTTCCGGTAGCCGTATCCGGCAGCGCCCCGGCGCAATGCGCACCCGTCACGGAAACGCCCGTGCGCCGGGGACATTCGTCCC
>NZ_JAIUCZ020000039.1 GCF_020176955.2 Nocardia sp. alder85J | reverse complement strand
TGGTGGTGACCCGGCCGGTGCGGTCGTGGGTGTAGTGGGTGGTGGCGCCCGCATAGTCGGTTTCGGTGATCAGCCGGCCGGCTTGGTTGTATTGGTAGGTCCAGTGGTGGCCGAGGGGGTTGATGACGGTGGTGAGGCGTCGTTCGGTGTCCCACTGGTAGCGGGTGACCGTGCCGTCGGGGTCGGTTTTCGTGGTGAGGAGGTCGAAGGCGCCGTAGGTGTATGCGGTGGTGGTTCCTGCTCGGGTGGTGTGGGTCAGCAGGTTGCCTTCGCCGTCCCAGGTCCAGGATTCGCTGTATCCGTCGGAGTCGATGCGGCGTAACGGTTTTCCTTCGGGTGACCATTCGTATGTGGTGCGTGTGCCGAGAGGATCGGTGACGGTGGAAGCGCGGCCGAAGCCGTCTCTGGTGATCACTGTAACGGCGTCGTGGGAGTCGGTTATCCGAATCAGCAGACCGGCGGGAGTGGTGTCTACGCGGGTGCGGGCGCCGGCGGGGTCGAGAGTTTCGGCGAGGGCTCCGGTGGAGTG
>NZ_JAIUCZ020000038.1 GCF_020176955.2 Nocardia sp. alder85J | reverse complement strand
CGGTGGCGACCCGGCCGGCGCGGTCGTGGGTATAGGCGGTGGTGGCGCCGGTGTAGTCGGTTTCGGTGGTCAGCCGGCCGGCAGAGTTGTATTGGTAGGTCCAGTGGTGGCCGAGGGGGTTGATGACGGTGGTGAGGCGTCGTTCGGTGTCCCACTGGTAGCGGGTGGTGGTGCCGTCGGGGTCGGTTTTCGTGGTGAGGAGGTCGAAGGCGCCGTAGGTGTATGCGGTGGTGGTGCCTGCTCGGGTGGTGTGGGTGAGGAGGTTGCCTTCGCCGTCCCAGGTCCAGGTTTCGCTGTGGCCGTCGGGGTCGGTGCGGCGTAACGGTTTTCCTTCTGGCGACCATTGGTAGTGGGTGTGGTGGCCGAGGGGGTCGGTGATCGTGATCGGGTGGCCGAAGCCGTCGCGGGTGATGACGGTGGTGGCGTCGTGGACGTCGGTGACCTGGATCGGCAGGCCGGCGGGGGTGGTGTCGATGCGGGTACGAGCGCCTGCGGGGTCCAGGGTTGCGGTGAGGGCACCGGTTGGGGT
>NZ_JAIUCZ020000037.1 GCF_020176955.2 Nocardia sp. alder85J | reverse complement strand
ATCCCGTCGTGTCCATGTGCCGGTGGGTGAAGGTGTCCCGGTCCGGGTATTACTCGTGGCGCAACCGTGAGTCCTCGGCCACCGCGCAGCGGCGCGAGATCCTCGCTGCTGAGATCCGGTTCTGTTTCGAGCATTCCGACGGCACCTACGGGTATCGGCGCATCCACGCCCAGCTGGCCCGCCGGGGCACCGTCGTGGACCCGGAGACGGTCCGCACGATCATGCGTGAGCTGGGGCTCGTGGCGTGCCAGCCGCGGCCGTGGCGTCCGGTCACCACCGTCGCCGGCGATGCCGGTGACCTGCCCGATCTGGTCCGCCGCGACTTCACCGCCGACGCGCCCGCGACCAAGCTGGTCGGCGACATCACCTACATCCGGACCTGGGAGGGATGGCTGTATCTGGCGACCGTGCTGGATTGCTTCTCGAAAAAAGTGATCGGGTACGCGATGGCCGATCATATGCGTACCGAACTGGTGGCCGACGCGCTCCGCATGGCGGCATGTAATCTGCCGTTCCGGCCGGGTGAGACAATCTTTCACAGCGACCGCGGCGCGCAATATCTTTCGGCCGAATTCTCGGGCGTGGCTGCGGAACTGGGCGTGCAACGCTCCGTCGGCCGCACCGGAATATGCTACGACAACGCCTGGGCGGAATCGTTCAACGGCACCCTGAAGAACGAGCGGGTCAACCGCACCGAGTACCCCACCCGCGAACATGCGCGAAGGGACATCACCAGCTATATCGAATTGCGGTACAACCAGATTCGACTCCACTCAGGAATTGACTACCGCACACCGAACGAAGTAGAGTCCGAGTGGTTCGACCGGAGCAAGGCAGCATAAGAAATCCAAAACCTCGCTGTCCGAAATCTTTCCGGCCCCTCA
>NZ_JAIUCZ020000036.1 GCF_020176955.2 Nocardia sp. alder85J | reverse complement strand
GTTTTCGCCTCCGGTGAGGCGTTGCCGGGTGTGGTGGCGCAGCGGTTGCGGGTGTTGACCGGTGCGCGGGTGCACAATTTGTATGGTCCGACCGAGGCCGCGGTGGATGTCACGTATCACGAGGTGACGGATGCGGATTCGGGTGCGGTGCCGATCGGTGCGCCGGTGTTCAATACGCGGGTGTATGTGCTGGATGCGCGGTTGCGTCCGGTGCCGGTGGGTGTGGCCGGTGAGTTGTATCTGGCGGGTGCGCAGTTGGCGCGGGGGTATGTGGGTCGTGCGGATCTGTCGGCGGATCGGTTCGTGGCTGATCCGTTCGCGGTCGGGGAGCGCATGTATCGGAGCGGGGATCTGGTCGCGTGGACCGCGGTGGGTGAGTTGAATTATCTGGGGCGCACCGATTTCCAGGTGAAGGTGCGGGGTCTGCGGATCGAGCTGGGTGAGATCGAGACGGAGTTGCTGGCGTCGCCGGGGGTGGCGCAGGCGGTGGTTGTGGTGCGTGCGGATGAGCGGCTCGGTGATCAGCTGGTGGGGTATGTGGTGCCTGCCGGTGAGTCGGTGGTGGATGCGGATCGGTTGCGGTCGGGTCTGGCGCGTCGGCTTCCGGCGTATATGGTGCCTGCGGCGGTGGTGGTGCTGGAGGCGTTGCCGCTGAATGCGTCGGGGAAGTTGGATCGGCGGGGGTTGCCGGTGCCGTCGTTCGCGGCGGCGGTGTTCCGGGCGCCGGCGACGATGGTGGAGCAGGCGGTCGCGGGGGTGGTGGCGGCGGTGCTGGGTGTGGAGGCCGCCGGTGGTGTGGGTTTGGATGATGATTTCTTCGCGCTGGGTGGTAATTCGCTGCTGGCGACGCAGGTGGCGGCGCGGTTGGGGGCGGCGTTGGAGACCGAGGTGCCGGTCCGGTTGTTGTTCGAGGCGTCGACGGTCGCGGGGCTGGCCGCGCGGCTGGAGTCCCAGGCCGGATCCGGTACCCGCATTCCGCTGGTACCGCGGCCACGCCCCGAACCGGTCACCCTGCC
>NZ_JAIUCZ020000035.1 GCF_020176955.2 Nocardia sp. alder85J | reverse complement strand
TGAGGGGCGGGAAAGTTCTCGGACAGTGAGATTTTGACTTCTCAGGCTGCTCGATTCCGCTCGAACCATCCGGACTCTACTTCGTTGGGTGTTCGGTAGTCAATCCCGGAATGGATCCGAATCTGATTGTACCGCAATTCGATATAGCTGATGATGTCCTTCCTCGCGTGTTCGCGTGTGGGATACTGGGTGCGGTTCACGCGCTCGTTCTTCAGGGTTCCGTTGAACGATTCCGCCCAGGCATTGTCGTAGCATGATCCTGTCCGGCCTACGGACCGGCGGGCACCGAGTTCATCGGCTACCGAAGCGAATTCGGCAGAAACGTATTGCGCTCCCCGGTCGCTGTGGAAGATGGTTTCGCCGGGAATGAACGGCAGATTCCGGGCCGCCATGCGCAGGGCGTCGGCAACCAGTTCGGTGCGCATGTGCTCGGCCATCGCATATCCGACCACCTTCTTCGAATAGCAGTCCAGCACGGTTGCCAGATAGAGCCATCCCTCCCACGTGCGGATATAGGTGATATCGCCGACCAGTTTGCGTGCCGGCGCCTCGGCGGTGAAGTCGCGGTGCACCAGGTCCGGCAGCTGCGCGGCATCGCCGGCAAGGGTGGTGATCGGCCTGAACGGTCGCGGCTGACACGGCATCAGGCCCAGCTCGCGCATGATCACACGCACGGTGCCACAATCCGCGATCGTGCCCCAGCGGGCCAGCTGGGCATGGATACGCCGGTAGCCGTAGGTGCCGTCGGAATGCTCGAAACAGAACTGGACCTCCGCGGCGAGGATCTCACGATTCCGGGCGGTGGCCGACGGTCCACGGCCATGCCACGCGTAATACCCGGACCGCGAAACCTTCGCCCACCGGCACATAGCCACGACTGAATGATTGCCTTCTTCGGAGGCGATGAACGCGTACTTCGAGCTCACCGGTGCTTCTTCGCGAAGAAGGCCACCGATTTTCCCAAGAAGCGGTTCTCCTCTTCCAGTTCCCGGACCCGCCGCTCCAACTCCTTCAACCGCGCCCGCTCGGAAACCGACAAACCGGAATCGCCGGTATGCGCGCTCCGGAAGTCTTTCACCCAATTCCGGATCGTCTGCCCGGTCACCCCGCAGTCACGCGCGACATCCTCGATCGCACGCGACTTCTCCACCACTTCCCGCGCGGCCGTCTCCCGGAACTCCGGGCTGAACTGACGCGACTTCTTCTGTGCCACAACAACTCCGTTCAGTTACCCAAATCCTACTTTGAGCCACTGTCCGAAAAACTCCGGGCACCTCA
>NZ_JAIUCZ020000034.1 GCF_020176955.2 Nocardia sp. alder85J | reverse complement strand
GTAGGCGACGATGCGCTGGTCGCCGGGGGTGTCCTCACGCACGATCACCGCGGCCTGCCCGACACCGGGCTGCGCCAGCACCGCCGACTCGATCTCCCCCAGCTCGATACGGAAACCCCGCACCTTCACCTGATCATCGGCACGACCCAGATACTCCAACTCCCCGAACCGATTCCACCGCGCCACATCCCCGGCCCGATACAACCGCTCCCCCGGCCCACCCAGCGGATTCGCCACGAACCGGCCCGCCGACAACCCCGCCCGGCCCACATACCCACGCGCCAGCTGCGAACCCGCCACATAGATCTCCCCGGCCACCCCCACCGGCACCGGATGCAACCGGTCATCGAGCACATACACCCGCAACCCCGCGATCGCCCGCCCCACCACCGACCCCGACGCCGCCGCGATCGTCTCCGCATCCAGCACCCGATACGACACATGCACCGTCGTCTCGGTGATCCCGTACATGTTCACCAACCGCGGCCCCCCACCCGCGGACCCGTCCCCATGACGCGCCACCCAATCACCGAGCCGCCGCAACTCCAGCGCCTCACCACCGAACACCACATACCGCAACGCCAACCGGCCCACCCCCGCCGCCGCGGCCTCCGCCGCGGCCAGCTGATAGAACGCCGACGGCGTCTGATTCAGCACCGTCACCCGCCGCGCCCGCAGCACCTCCAGGAACAACTCCGGCGACCGCGACGTGTAATAGTCCACCACCACCAGCGTCCCGCCGTACAACAGCGGACCCCACAACTCCCACACCGAGAAATCGAACGCATACGAGTGGAACAACGTCCACACATCCTCCGGACCGAACCCGAACACCCGATCCGTATTCGCGAACAACCGCACCACATTCGCGTGCGTCACCGCCACACCCTTCGGGCGCCCCGTCGAACCCGACGTATAGATCACATACGCCACATGATCGGCGGTCAACGGCGACAACCGATCCACATCGGTCACCGGCCCCTCCCCGGCATCCACGACATCGGGAACATCCATCCCGAACTCGTCCATCCCCACCACCGCGACACCCACCGGCAGCACCACATCCACACTGCGGTCGGTGACCACGGCCACCGGCCGGGCATCCGAGAGCACATACTCGATACGCTCACCGGGATAGGACGGATCGATCGGCACATACCCCGCACCGGACTTGATCACCGCCAGCAACGCCACCACCAGATCCGCCGACCGCGGCAACAACACCGCCACCAGCGCATCCGGACGCGCACCCAGCTCGATCAACCTGCGCGCCAACTGATTCGCCCGCTGATCCAACGACGC
>NZ_JAIUCZ020000033.1 GCF_020176955.2 Nocardia sp. alder85J | reverse complement strand
CACGACAGTTGTATTTCGTTGTTTTGCAGTCGGACCGATGGTGGGATACCTTGTCGTCTCGTGCTGGGTGATGTTGCCGCAGAGGATGTTTCGGCGTGGCGAGTGAGTTTCGATGAGGTGTTCGCGCGGGTGGCGGGGGTGTTCTATCGGGCGGAGCCGCGGCGGTGGGCGCGGTCGTATCTGACGGGGTTGCTGGCGCCGGTGGAGCGGAAGAATACGTGGCAGTTGTCCGAGGCTGCGGGAGAGGAGGATCCGGGCCGGTTACAACATTTCTTGAATCGGTCGCGGTGGGACGCCGACGAGTTGCGCGATTGCCTGCGGGCGTACGTCGCCGAGGCGCTGGCCTGCCCTGATGGAGTCCTGGTTCCGGACGAGACCGGGTTCTTGAAGAAGGGGGTGAAGTCCGCGGGTGTGCAACGCCAGTACTCCGGGACGGCCGGGCGTGTGGAGAATTCTCAGCTCGGGGTGTTCCTCGCCTACGCCGGGCGCTCGGGCCGGGCGCTGATCGACCGAGAGCTCTACCTGCCCGAGTCGTGGATCGGTGACCGCGATCGCTGTATCGAAGCAGGCATACCCGAAACACGTTGCAGTACAGGTCTTCTGACGAAGCCCAGGCTCGCGGAGATGATGATCGCCCGGACCCTGGACGCCGGAGTGCCCGCAGGATGGGTGGCCGCGGACTCTGCCTACGGCCGCGACGGCCGGTTCCGGGCCTTCTGCGAGACCCGCCGCCTGTCCTACGTCCTCGAGGTGCCGGTCCGGCACACCGTGCCCGACCTCGACGGCCGCCGCCGCGTCGACACCCTCGTCGCCCGAGCACCCGCACAAGCCTGGCACCGCGTCTCGGCAGGACTCGGTGAACGCGGCGAACGCGAATACGACTGGGCCTGGGCCACCCTCCCCAATTTCGGTGACCTCCCCGCCGGATACACCAGAACCCTGCTGGCCCGCCGATCCCTCGACAACCCTGCCGATATCGCCTATTACCTGTGCTTCCACCCCGCCACCATCGAGCGGGAACAGGTCGTGGCCGTGGCCGGCGCCCGATGGGCGGTCGAAGAGTGCTTCCAGGCCGCCAAGGACCAGTGCGGCCTCGACCACTACCAAGTCCGCAAATGGCATCCCTGGTACCGGCACATCACCCTCGCCATGCTCGCCCACGCCTTCCTCGCCGTCACCGCCGCCACCGACCCAAAAGCCCACGCGGGCTGGGCCGAATCACAGTCGCCGACATCCGCCGTCTCCTGGCGATAGTGCTCCACCCCGCCCGCACCCTCACCCACGCACTCGCCACCTGCCACTGGCGCCGCCGCCACCAAGCACACGCCCGACAACTCCGCCACCAACAGAAACGATTACAAAACAACGAAATACAACTGTCGTG
>NZ_JAIUCZ020000032.1 GCF_020176955.2 Nocardia sp. alder85J | reverse complement strand
GCTGGAGTACTAGGTCAGTTGTGCGACCGCCTAGACCTTCCTCGAGAATGGAATATTCGCTACCTAAACACTCTTGCAAACGACCAGTCCAGCGTACATCGGCGGGCCATCGGCCCCGCCCTTCCGAACGTTGACCGAAGGTGTTGGAGTCGCCGTAGCACAAGACGGTGAAAGCGTTAGGGTTAACAATCAATGTTCGGATTCCTACAGGTCAGATGGGCACACCAATGTGTTCGGCAACGCTGGCAAGTCCATCCAAGCGTTGTTTGCCTCGTCGGGTCAGTAGCTCGTTGGTCAGCGCGTGGGCCAAGGGTACGTGACCGATGAACTCTGGTGCCAGCGAGCACGCCTGGCGAAGTGTACTCACCGCTTCAGTATTTTCCTGATTATGAACCTGAGCATGTGCATAGTTAATCAGCCTGCGGCTGCGCAATACCGGCGGAACCCCGTTTCCGCCGTCGCTGCCGACGGCAAGTTTAATAGCTTCGCGTGGCTGATCCGCTGCCATCTCGTTTACAACACCGAAGCTAGCGGCAGATGTACGGCCAAAAACATTGGACGCCTCGGGCCTCGTTGCATAGTCATAATCTAACTGCCTCTCGGCCGATTCGCATAAGCGCAAATACTGCCGCGCTTGCCGGTAGTCTCCCGTTCGCGAGGCCGCGAATGCGGCGTAACACAGAAGTTCTCCCCAAATAGCGACGTGACGCGGTGTAGCGGTAGACAATCGTGGTTCGATTTCTGTGGCGGCGCGTTCGGCATAAGCTGCCGAATCGTCGTACATACCATTCTTTGCCAATAGCCACGAATAGGACCCTTTGATTGCCGCTCGTGTCAGTTCATCTCCGCTTTCTGCTGCAAGTGTGTCGGCACGAATGAGCGCCAGAGCTGCCAAGTCTTCCTGCGCCACATAACCCAATAGATTCGATGAGGCATGCAGTAATTGAGCAAGCGAAATATTCACCCGACGCCGTGGCTCACCTATCGCAGCCTCGGCGGCGTTATATGCGCTTGCTAAGACGGCAGGAAGCAAACTTTCCATTTCGCCGAACCGGGCGGAAAAAACAAATTCCATGTGCGCGCTACCGCAGTCGTAAGCTCTATCGGTGTGCCTGGCGGTGTATCTGGTATTCCCCCCATGAGCACCCGGCGCAAATTGAACATACCGCCATCGGGTGAACTGCTAATTGAGCTATCAAAAGTTAGATTTCCGCTTGGGTGGGCTGCCGCTGTAAGCGGCTGTGGTGGCGAGTGGGTAACCGCGCCAAGGGAGCTTTTGGCGAGTAGGTCGGCAAGCTGTTCGGGTGTAACTTTCAGTGCTGCTGCAAGTTTCGGCCACAGCCACGCTTGGGGCTGGCTCTTGCCTGCCTCCCAGCGAACTACCGTGGAGCGCTCCACTTTGAGACGGGCGGCTAAAGA
>NZ_JAIUCZ020000031.1 GCF_020176955.2 Nocardia sp. alder85J | reverse complement strand
GTACGACAGCCGATCATCACCGAACCGAACCGCGATACGGCCGCTGTGGGTCGCCACCGCGGCATCGAACAGCGTCGACAGCGTCCGCGAGCGGTCCGCGAAAATGCCTGCGCCACCGTCCTTTCCGGCCGTCACCCAGCGCTCGGTGACATCGTGGCGTTCGGCCTCGGCGAGCAGGTCGATCTCGCCGATCACGACGGCCGGGTCCTCGGCGACGCTGCGCAGGATCCGCAGCAGGCGTTCGGCGAACGCGACCACGGTCTCCGGGTCGAACAGGTCCGTCGCGTAGTTCCACGACAATGCCAGTGCGCCACCGGCGGCCTCGCCGACGGTCAACTGGATGTCGAATTTGGCCGTGCCCTCCGGCACGTCCACCACCGTGACGTCCAGTCCGGGCAGCGTCACTCCCGACACCTGTCCGGCGCCGGTCGCCTCGAAGGTCAAGGCCACCTGGAACAGCGGGTGCCGGGCCTGCGACCGCACCGGCGACACCACATCCACCAGCTGCTCGAACGGCACATCCGCGTGCGCGAAGGCCGCCACGTCCACGGCCCGCACCTGCGTGAGCAGGTCGTCGAACGACATTCCCGGCGCGACGGCCGTCCGCAGCACCAGCGTGTTCACGAACATGCCGACCAGATCGTCGAGCGCGCGATCCCCGCGTCCCGCGATCGGCGTGCCCACCGTGACGTCCCGGCTCCCCGACATCCGCGCCGCCCACACCGCCAGCGCGGCGTGCACCACCATGAACAGTGTCACGCCCCGGGCGCGCGCCAACTCCACCAGCCTGGCGTGCAATCCGGCGTCCACCGTGAACCCGTGCACCGCACCGGCATTGGTGGCCACCTCCGGTCGCGGCCGGTCCGCGGGCAGCTCGATCTGCTCCGGCACGTCGCGCAGCCGGTCCACCCAGTACGCCAGCTGCCGCGACGCCAGTGAACCGGGATCGGCCATCTCACCGAGGACCTCGCGCTGCCACAGCGCGTAGTCCGCGTACTGCACCGGCAGCGGCGTCCACACCGGCGCCTCACCCGCGGCGCGAGAACCGTACGCCGCCACCACATCCCGCAGCAAGGACCGCAACGAGAAACCGTCACCGGAGATGTGGTGCATCACCAGCACCACCACGTGCTGCGAACCCGCGCCGTCGACGTCGAACAGCCCGAGCCGGAACGGAATCTCCTGGGTCACATCGAAATACGCGCCGACGATCTCGGCGATCCGGGACGGCAGCTCGGCGGCCGTCGCCGGTTCCGCCACCAGTTCCACGCCGATCTCGGTGGCCGGCAGCACCTGCTGGTAGCCGACGCCCTCGACCTCCGGATAGATCGTGCGCAACGATTCGTGCCGCGCCAGCACATCCTGGACGGCCGCGGCCAGCGCGGGGATGTCGAGAGCACCGGTCAGCCGCAGCGCCACCGGGATGTTGTTGACCGCGGTGCGGTGATCGAAGCGGTTGAGGAACCACATGCGTTGCTGCGCCGGGGACAACGGGACCAGCACCGCCGATTCCCCGTCG
>NZ_JAIUCZ020000030.1 GCF_020176955.2 Nocardia sp. alder85J | reverse complement strand
GGGTGGGGCCGAAGCGGTGCTGGTGCCGTTGTCCCTCGCGCAGCAGCGCATGTGGTTCCTCAACCGCTTCGACGACCGCACCGGGGTGGACAACATTCCGGTGGTCCTGCGGCTGACCGGCGCTCTGGACGTCGCCGCCCTGGCCGGCGCGCTGGAAGATGTGGTCGCCCGGCACGAGACCCTCCGCACGGTCTACCCGGAGATGGACGGCATCGGCTATCAGCAGGTGCTGCCGATGGCGGAACTCGCCTTCGACATCGTCGCCGAACCGGTCACCACGGACCTGCTGCCGTCCTGGATCGCCGAGGTCGCGGGCTCGTATATCGACGTGACCCGGGAGATCCCGTTCCGGTTCGCGCTGTTCCGCGTCAGCGACGCGGACGATCCCGGCGCGGGCGACCCGCCGGTGTTCGTCGCGGTGCTGGTCGTGCACCACATCTCCGGTGACGGCTTCTCGATGCGGCCGCTGCTGCGGGATGTGGTGGCGGCGTACGGTTCTCGCGCCGCGGGTGAGGCGCCGGTGTGGACGCCGCTGCCGGTGCAGTACGCGGACTACGCGGTATGGCGGCGCGAGGTGCTCGGATCGGCGGAGGATCCCGGCTCGCTGGTGTCGCGGCAGCTGGCGTACTGGGTGGACCGGCTGCGCGACGTGCCGGAGCAGATCGAGCTGCCCGCGGACCGGCCGCGGCCGGAGGTGGCCTCGTATTCCGGTGGGCTGCAAGGGTTCACGGTGGACGCCGGATTGCACGAGCAGCTGCGAGAGTTGGCGCGCGCCCGGGGCGTGACGTTGTTCATGGTGGTGCACGCCGCGCTGGCGGTGTGGGCGGCGCGGATGTCGGGGAGCCGGGACATCGCGGTGGGCACGCCGATCGCGGGACGCGGGGATCGCGGCCTGGACGATCTGATCGGCATGTTCGTGAACACCCTGGTGCTGCGGACGACGGTGTCGCCGCAGTGGTCGTTCGAGGAATTGCTCGCCGAGGTCCGCGCGGCGGACGTGGCGGCCTTCGCGCACGCCGATGTGCCGTTCGAGCAGCTGGTGGATGTGGTGTCGCCGGTGCGGTCGCAGGCCCGGCACCCGCTGTTCCAGGTGGCGCTGACCTTCGAGGCCGCCGGTGCGGTGGAGGCGGCCGGTGTCACGCTGCCCGGACTGTCGGTGACGCCGGTGGAGGTGCCGGTCGCGACGGCGAAGTTCGACATCCAGCTGACGGTGGGCGCGACCGCCGACGGCGGGCTGGGCCTGTCCTGGAACTACGCCACGGATCTGTTCGACCCGGAGACCGTGACGGCGTTCGCGCAGCGGCTGATCCGGGTGTTGCGGGCGGTGGCCGAGGATCCCCGGGTGGTGATCGGGGACATCGATCTGCTGACCGAGACCGAGCGCCACGATGTCACCCGGCGTTGGGTTTCGTCGGAACCCGTTGCGCTACCGGCGATCTCCTTCGGCGACGCGGTCGGCCCGATCACCCCGCGCTCCCCCGGCCTCGATCCCGCGGCCAACCTCCCGGATCTGTTCGATGCCACCGTCGCGGAATTCGGCGATCGGCTCGCGGTTCGGTTCGGTGATGATCGGCTGTCGTAT
>NZ_JAIUCZ020000003.1 GCF_020176955.2 Nocardia sp. alder85J | reverse complement strand
ACCGTCGACACCCTCGCGCGGTTGCGGCCGGATCCGGCCGGGGTCGAGCGGGAGCAGGTCCGGTTGCCCGGATTCCGGATGGAGATCGTGCGGCCCGCCGGGGCCCGGCGCTCGCTGCGGCACGGCGCCGTGCTGTACCTGCACGGCGGCGGCTTCGTCCTGTGCGGGCTGGAGACCCATCGCCCGGTGGTGGCCGCGCTGGCCCGCCGCACGGGCCTGCCGGTGGTCAGCGTCGAGTACCGGCAGCTGCCGGACACCCGGATCCAGCAGTCGATCGAGGACTGCCTGACCGCGTACCGCTGGTTGCTGTCGCACGGTGCGAGCCCGGCCCGGATCGTGATCGCGGGCGATTCGGCGGGCGGCTTCCTCACCTTCGCCACCGCGCTGCGGGCCGTCGAGATCGGGCTGCCGGTCCCGGCCGGGCTGGTGGGCCTGTCGCCGCTGCTGGATCTCGATCACGCGGCCAAACAGGGCTACGTCAACGTCGCCCGGGACGCCTACATCCCGCTGCCGGGCCTGGAGGCGATCGTCCGCTACGGCGCGGAATTCGACGGCGAACTCGACCCGCTGCTGTCCCCGGTGAACGGCGCGCTGGCCAGCCTGCCGCCGGTGCTGCTGGTGGTCGGCGAGGACGAACTGCTGCGCTACGACTGCGAGCTGATGGCGCGCCGGCTCACCGCGGCCGGGGTGCCCAACACGCTCGAACTGTGGCGCGGGCAGGTGCACGCCTTCACCAGCATCCTGCCCGGCATGCCGGAGAGCCGGATGGCGCTGGGCCGGGTGGCCCGCTTCGTGCGGGCCCGGACCGAGGAACCCGCGGTCACGCCCGCCCGCACCGCCTGACCGCGCCGCACAGGCCCGATTGAAACGCACCCCCGTCCGGAGGACATCGGGCGGGGGTGCGGCCCGTCCGATGGTGGTCCGGTATGCCGGAACTGTCCCGGACACGGTTGTCCGTGATCGACGCTGCGGCCGAGCGGGGCAGCCGAGCCGTTAGGGTGGCGGTCGTGCGAGTGCTCGTAACCGGGGGCGCCGGGTTCATCGGCGCGAACTTCGTCCACCAGACCGTCGCCGAGCGGCCCGACGTCCACGTCGTGGTGCTCGACGCGCTGACCTATGCCGGCAATCGGGCCTCGCTGGCGCCGATCGCCGATCGCATCGAGTTCGTGCAGGGCGACATCGCGGATCAGGAACTGGTCGATCGCCTCATCGGCGGTGTGGACGCGGTGGTGCACTTCGCCGCCGAATCACACAACGACAATTCGCTGACCCAGCCGTGGCCGTTCGTGCAGACCAATATCGTCGGCACCTATGCGCTGCTCCAGGCGGTGCGGCGGCATCAGGTCCGGTACCACCACATCTCGACCGACGAGGTGTACGGCGATCTGTCGCTGGACGAGCCGGCCTTCGACGAGAACACCCCGTACAACCCGTCCAGCCCCTACTCCTCGTCCAAGGCCGCCAGCGACCTGCTGGTCCGGGCCTGGGTGCGGTCGTTCGGGGTGCGGGCCACGATCTCCAACTGCAGTAACAACTACGGCCCGTACCAGCACGTGGAGAAGTTCATCCCGCGCCAGATCACCAATCTTATCGACGGGGTCCGGCCGCGGCTGTACGGCGCCGGGCACCAGATCCGGGACTGGATCCACGTCGACGACCACAACCGGGCGGTGTGGGCGATCCTGGAACGCGGCCGGATCGGCCAGACCTATCTGATCGGCGCCGGCGGCGAAGCGGACAACAAATCCGTCGTCCAGTTGATCCTGGCCGAATTCGACCGCGCCGCGGACGATTTCGACCACGTCACCGATCGCCCCGGACACGATCAGCGGTACGCCATCGACGCCACCCTGCTGCGCACCGAACTCGGCTGGGTGCCGCAGTATTCCGACTTCCGGGCCGGGCTGTCGGCGACCGTCCGCTGGTACCGCGAACACGAGGACTGGTGGCGACCGCAGAAGGCCGCCACCGAAAGCGCCTACGCCGCGGCGGGCGAGCGAGTGCTCTAGCCCGCGCCGGCCTGGAGCCGTTGCTCCGGCCGGTGCCGGGGAGTGGGTGTTCCGGCGCCCGCCCCCGGAATCAGCTGCGGTACAACCGTTCCCAGTTCTCCCGGCTGATCAGCTCCGGTACCGCCGCGCGGTATTGCGCGGTGAGTTCGGGCAGTTCGCGCTGCAAGCGGCGCAGCACCCGGAGCGTGCGCACCAGCAGGCGCATCGCCCGCGCCTTGTCCCGGCGGCGGATCCGCACGCCCGCCTGCGAGGCGTCGGTCACCACCACGTGGTCGAACAGCGAGACGTGCCACCAGTACGCGTCCTCGCGGGTGACGCCGATGATCCCGTGCTGGGTGCGGCCGGTCCATTGCAGGATCGCACGCTTGATCAGCACCAGCAGCGGCCGGCTGGGTTCGCCGGTGGCCCGGCGCAACTGGATGTCCGACGAGCGCACCGGCGCGGTGGGCATCGGATGCTGAACGGTCTCCGGATAGTCGCCGCGGCCGGAGCGGGCCGCGGCCAGCGCCGCCCGGCCACCGTCGCGCAGCACCGACGGGCCCTGCAGGAAATCCTCGATGCCCTGCAACGTGGTGTGCGCCAGGCCGTACTGCATCGCCACCAGATGTTCGGACAGTTCGCGCAACAGCCGCCGCGACACCGCCTTCGGGTCCAGATCGGTGTGCAGCGAGCCGACGATCAGGGAGTTGCGCATGCTGAAGTAGCGCGCCCAGTCGTCGTAGTCCTTCCAGTAGAAATCCGCGTGCCACACCGCCGCATTCGGCAGGGTGACGGTCACGAAACCCGCCTTGCGGGCCCGCAGGCCGTATTCCACGTCGTCCCACTGGAAGAAGATCGGCAGTGGCAGCCCGATCTCGGCGACCGCCTCGGCGGGGATCAGGCAGGTCCACCAGGCGTTGTACCCGGCGTCGACGCGGCGCTCCTGGTGGTGTTTCAGCATGCTGGTGTTGCGCAACGCCTTCGGCACCTTCTGCCCGTGCCGCAGCTCGTTCAGATGCACCTCCTCCGCGCTCACGTTGAGGTAATCGGGGTTGAGCAGGAACAACATCTGCGCGCCGACCAGGGTCGGTTCGGTGGTCAGGTTGGCGAAGGCGTTGAGCCGCAACACCGTTTCCGGCTCGCACAGGATGTCGTCGTCCATCAGCAGGATGTCGACCGGCTCACCCTCGCGCGCCGACACCTCGTACAGGCCGCGCGTGAAACCGCCCGCCCCACCGAGATTCGGCTGCCGCAGATAGTGCAGTTTGGCGCCGAGCCGCGGCGCGGTCTCCTGATACAGCGCCCGGGTCTCCACCGCGTCGGTGCCCTGGTCGACCACGTACACCGAATCCACCAGATCCAGCACCGCCGGATCGGAGGCCAGCGCCGCCACCGTCGCCGCGCAGTCGTCGGCGCGGTTGAAGGTGCAGATCGCGACGGCGACCGGGCGGATCCGCTCCGGCGCGGCCGCGGTCCAGGCCAGCTCGCTGACGGTGACCCCGCCGCCGAGCGCCTCGAACTCCAGCCACAGCGCGCCGCCGTCGACGAACTGGTTCAGCGGCGCGCGCAGCACCACCCGGCCGTCGGTGGACACATCGGCGAAGTCGACGACCCGGCGATGTCCGGCGATATCGGAGGCGGCCAGCCGAATCCGTACCCGGCCCGACACCTCCAGCGTCATGGCCGCCTCGACCGCGGTCACCGTGGTCCAGCGCTGCCAGTAGCTGGCGGCGAACCGGCCGAAATAGGTATTGGTGTCGACCCGCGCGCCCTTCTCCAGGCGCAACGCCTGCCGCTGGCGTTCCACCTTGCCCTTGACGGTGGCGTACAGATCGTCGCTGACCCGCGCGGACGGCCCGGTGAACACGCCCCGCTGCAACACGAGCCGGTCGGAGGCATGACGATCGGTCACCCGATCCTCGGTCTCGGGTGCGGTCACGGCCTGGCCCTGGTCCATGTAATTCCCTCTGTGCTGTCTGGCGATGGTGCCCTCCGGCTCGGCATCGAGCGGCCACCATTATGTCTACATCAGTGATTCGTCGCAGGTCCTGCCGGTGCTGGATCCGCCGCGCCGGATTCTCGCCCGGTCGTGGTGAACACGAATGCCCCGTATGCCCAGTACCGGAACACCACCGCCAACGCCTGCCCGATCAGCGTCCCGGAGACGTTGTCCGACAGGGGGCTGGACAGCTCCAGCACATAGCGGGAGAAACCCAGGCAACCCAGTTGCAGGCCGATCGCGATCACGTTGAACAGCGCGTACAAGACGTACTGCCGCGCCGAACCGCCACCGCGCTGACCGTAGGTCCACCACTTGTTGCCGAAATATGTGACGACCGTCGCGGTGACGATGGCGATGATCTTGGCAAGCAGCGGTGCGTGATACAGCACACCCTTCCCACCGGCGAAGACCAGGAGATTGTAGGTGCCGGCGTCGACCACGAACCCGATCCCCCCGACCACCAGGAACGCGGCGCTGCGGCGCAGGGTGGCCGATAGCCCGCCGGGTGCGGGCGCGGTGGCGGCAGGTGGTCCGTCCTCGGCCCGCGCGGTGGTTCCGGTCACGGACTCGCTGCTGGACACCCGGCGTACGGTACCGCAGCCGCAGGCGATTCACAGCATATGGTCAGCCGCCCTGCTACAGTCCCCAACCGGTTCCCCTAACCCGGGAAAGCTCTTTGCACGCCTTTCGATCAGATGAGGGATTGACGGGGTGGACCCCACCGAGCTTCGCATTGCCGCACTGGTGCCGTGTCACAACGAGGAGGCCGCGGTCGGCAAGGTCGTCAGCGATCTGCGCGCCGCCGTGCCCGGCATCACCGTCTACGTCTACGACAATCGCAGCACCGACGCCACCGCCGAGCGGGCCCGCGAGGCCGGCGCGATCGTGCGCACCGAAACCACCAAGGGCAAGGGCAATGTGGTGCGGCGAGCCTTCGCCGACATCGAGGCCGACGTCTACGTCATGATCGACGGCGACGACACCTACGACGCCTTCGCCGCGCCGGTCATGATCCAGACCCTGCTGGCCGGCCCCTACGATCACGTGCTCGGCGTGCGCAAGCAGCCGGACAGCGCCGAATCGGCCTACCGCCCCGGCCACGAGACCGGTAACCGGGTGCTGAACGGCGTGGTGGGCAAGGTTTTCGGCGAGAACGTCGAGGACATGCTCTCGGGGTATCGGGTGTTCTCCCGGCGCTTCGTGAAGAGTTTCCCCGCGGTGTCACGGGAATTCGAGATCGAGACCGAGCTCACGGTGCACTCGCTGCATCTGCGGGTGCCGAAAACCGCGGTGGAGGTGGGTTTCCGGGATCGCCCGGTCGGTAGCGAGAGCAAGCTGCGCACCTATCACGACGGGTTCAAGATCCTGGCCCTGATCGTCGGCTTGGCCCGGCACGAGCGACCGGTCGCCTTCTACGGTCTGTTCGGGACGCTCTCCTGGCTCATCTCGGTGATTCTCATCACACCGATCGTGGTGGAGTTCTACCGAATTCATCAGGTGCCCCGGTTCCCGACGCTGTTCCTCGGCTTGACTCTGGTGTTGCTGGGCAGCCTCGCCTGGACCGCCGGGCTGATCCTGGACGGCATCCGGCGCTCCCGGCACGAGGCGGCCCGGCTGATGTACCTGCGGTACTCGGCCGTCGGCGTGGACTCCGCCGAGCCGGTCCGGCAGGCGTACCGATGACCATCCAGGCCGAGCCGGTGATCGAGGCAATGCACACGACAGAGGCAGTGCACACGAGGGAGACGGTGTCCACGACGGAGGCGGTGCACACGACGGAGGCGGTGTCCACGACGGAGGCTGCGCGGGTGGTCGTCCCCGAACCCGAGCTCCCGGAGCCGACCACGGACCGCCGGGCGTCCGGCGCGCCGGCGGCCCTGCGCCGGGCCGCGAGTTGGACCGATCGCCACATCGGCGCGGCCGCCGCGGTTTTCGTGCTGGTCGCGGGCCTGTTCGGAGTGATCTTCTCGCTGGTCACCCCGGCCTTCTGGGGGCACGACGAGATCACCCAGTTCGGCCGGGCCTATCAGGTCGCGCACGGCGGATTCACCCCGCAGCGCATCGAGGACGCGCGCGGCGTCGCCTACGGTGGGCAGATCCCCCTGAGCATCGACGGCCTGATGTCCTACGCCTTCGACGACTACAACCGCAACGGCGACGAACCCGACCCGCTGATGGCCGACGCCGGCGCGTACCGGCAGATCGGCGCGGCGCCGATCACCGCGGCCACCAAGCAGATGTGGTTCACCAACACCGCGGCCTACTCGCCGGTGGCGTACGTGCCCGCCGCCGTCGGCATCCGGATCGCACAGGCGACCGGCCTGCACGTCTCCGACACCGTGGAGCTGACCCGATTGTGCGGGCTGCTGGCCTATCTGGTGATCGTGGGCTTCGCGCTGCGCGCGTTGCGCGGCTACCGGGTGCAGTGGCTGGCGTTCACGGTCTCGGTGCTGCCGATCGCGCTGTTCCAGGCCGGTACGGTGACCGCCGACACGGCCACCAACGCGCTGGCGATCCTGGTGTCCTGCCTGCTGGTGAAGGGCCTGTTCCTGGGCGCCCCGCTGACGGTCCCGGAGCGGGCCGCGGCGCTGGCCGCCACCCTGCTGCTGCCACTGAGCAAACCGACTTATGTGCTGCTCGCCATGCTGGTGGTGCTGATCCCGGCCCGCGAATTCGGATTCACACAGTGGCGCAAGTGGATTCCGTGGGTGACCGCCGCGGTCGGCGCGATCGCGTTCGCGGCCTGGATGAAGCTCGCCGCCCCCACCGGCGACGGCATGGGCCTGATGCGGCCGGAGCACCAGTGGTATTCGGTGCGCCCGGGTGATCAGCTGCACGGAATCCTCTCGCACCCGGCGCATTTCGTCAGCGTGTTCACCGACAGCATCTGGCTGCGCGATCAGCGCTGGTTCACCCAGTTCTTCGGCGAGCTCGGCTTCTCGTACGTGGACGTCCCGGCGCTGACCATCCTGGCCTGCCTGCTGGCGTTCGCGGTGAGCGCCGGCATCACCGAGCGGTTCACCGCGGGGCGGTGGCGCACCGCGATCGTGGCGCTGACGGTGCTGGCGAGCGTCGCGATGATCTACGTGACGCTGTACATGTCCTTCACCCCGGTCGACTACTACCTGATCGACGGCGTGCAGGGCCGCTACTTCGTCCCGCTGGCGATCGTCGGCCTGGCGGTGCTGCTGCGCTGGATCCCGATGCGGCTCAGCGATTCCCGCGGCCGGGTGCCCGCCCGCGCCGCGGCGGTGGTGATCGTGGCGGCGACGCTGGTCGGTCTCGTCGCGGCGGTGAGCAAGTACCACTACATGGTCTGGGGCTGAACCGGAGGCCGTGCGGCATCCCGTCGTGCGACATCGGCAATCGAGACGGTTGCGCTCGGCGCCGGCGTTGTGCAGCCGGCCCGCGACCGGCGCAGGCGAGGCGTCCATCGGAACTGCGGGTATGCGGTGTCGTGCCGTATCGGCGCGGCGGATTATCGGGCCCCGACCGATTCCCGGGCGTGCACGCGGGGCAGCACCTCGGTGGTGAGCAGGTCGACCGAATGCCGCCAGGCGGGGAGTTCGTCGCCGAAGTCGTGCACGTTCAGCAGCAGCGTGCCGAATCCGCCGGTCTCCCGGCACAGATCGGCGAGTTGCTCGGCGACCGTGTCGGGCGACCCGGTCAGCCACAGTCGCTCGGCCACGAAATCGAGATCGATCCGGTCGGGGTCGACGGTCCGGCCGTTCGGCAACCGGCCCAGCAGCGGCGCCAGCCCCATCCGCAGATACAGCGGCAACAGGAACTGTTCCCAGCAGCGGCCCATCGCACCGGTGCGGGCCCGGTGGCGGGCCTCGGCGTCGGTGTCGGCGACGTAGACGTCGCGGACGATCCGCCAGTCGCCGCGGTCGGCCACCCGGCCCGCCTCCGCCGCCCCGGCCGCGACCGTCGCGAAATGCCGTGCCAGATACCGATTGTCGGGTGTCACGGTCAGGCTGACCGGCAGGTGCCCACCCGCCCCGGCCCGGCGGTGGTGCGCCGAATCGGCCCGCATGGCCGCGAGCGCGATCGGCGGATGCGGCCGCTGCATCGGCATCAGGAAATGCCCGAGCGGCGACAGCGATTCGTCCGGCACGTCCGCCGCCCAGAACCGGCCGCGCCTGCCCTCCGGCCCGTAGGTCCACAGCCGGACGATCGTATCGAGCGCGTCGAAGGTCATCGCACGATGCAGGCCCGGTACCCGGTCCACCCCGAACACCTGCCGATCGGTGGGCAGCGCGCCGCTCGCCACCCCGAACTGGTAGCGCCCGCCGCCGAGATGATCGAGATAGGCGGCGCGGTACGCCGATTCGATCGGATGGTGGCACGGCAACTGCCCCAGCGGCCCCAGCCGGATCGACGAGGTGCGCGAGAAGGCCTGCGCGATCAGCAGATCCGGCGCGGGACCCGGCGCCCAGCGCGCGGTGAAATGCTCACCCAGCCACGCCTCGGCGCAGCCGGCGCGTTCCAGCAGCTCGAGCTGGTCCACGTCGATGCGGTGTCCCTCGGCGATCGGCCGTTCGGGCGGATGGCAGGGCATCAGATACGCACCGACCCGCATACGCGCCTCCATCCCAGTGGCCGTTCAGTCCGGGACGTCGTGGTGGTTGGGCAGCCCGGCCCAGCGCTTGTCGTACTCGATCTCGAGATCCAGCTGGTCCAGAATCCGCACCACGATGTGGTCCACGATGTCGTCCACCGATTCCGGGCGGCTGTAGAACGACGGCATCGGCGGGCAGATTCGCACCCCCAGCCGGGACAGCTCCAGCATGTTCTCCAGATGGATGCTGTTGAACGGGGTTTCGCGCGGCACCAGCACCAGTCGCCGCCCCTCCTTCAGCGCCACGTCCGCGGCCCGGACGACGAGATTGTCGGCGAGGCCGTGCCGGATCGCGGCCAGGGTGCGCATCGTGCAGGGCACCACGACCATCGCGTCCATCCGAGCGGAGCCGGACGAGAGCTTCGCGGCGAGGTCGTTGGCCTGGTAGACGTGATGGGCCAGCGCCTTCACATCATCGGCGTGGTAGTCGGTCTCCGTGGTCAGATTCACCACGGACCATCGCGAGAGAATGAGATGGGTCTGTACCTCGGGTAGCTCCCGCAGGCGTTGCAGCAAACGGATACCGAAGATCGATCCGGTGGCGCCGGTCATCGCGACGGTCAGATGCATGAGCACTCCTTGCCGGACGAGGCGAGCGGCACGACCAGGGACGATGCCCCCGGATCGTATGGCGGCCGGGCGTTCGACGGCAAGCGTGACGACGCACCGAGACACAGAAGTGACCCGGCGCGGCGTGGTGGAAACGCCCGGCGCAACCGCCGGGCGTCCCGGTTCAGAGGAACAGGTCGAGGCTCAACGGCCCGTCGCCGGGCACCACCCGGTACTTGTCGAGATCGGTGATGCCGTGCGCGGCGAGCACATCGTCGTCGATGAAGAAATTGCCGCTGGTGTCCTTCGCCGGCGAGGTCAGCACCAGATAGGCCGCGTCCGCGTAGATGTCCGGGGTGCGGGAACTGGCGATCGTCTCGTCACCGCCGAGCAGATTGCGCACCGCCGCCGTGGCGATGGTGGTGCGCGGCCACAGCGAGTTGACGCCGATCCCGTATTTGCGCAGCTCCTCGGCCAGGCCGAGGGTGGTCAGCGACATGCCGTACTTGGCGATGGTGTAGCCGAGCGAGGATCCGGCCCACTTCGGATCCAGATTCAGCGGCGGCGACAGGGTCAGGATGTGCGGATTCCGCCCGGCCTCGGCGGACAGCTTCAGCGCCGGAATCGACGTCTTCGCCAGCAGGAAGCTACCGCGAGCGTTGATGTCCTGCATCAGGTCGTACTTCTTCATCGACAGCGTCTCGGTCGGCGACAGATCGATCGCCGAGGCGTTGTTGACGACGATGTCGATCCCGCCGAAGCGCTGCACGGTCTGCTCGACCGCATCCGCGACCGCGGCGTCGTCGCGCACGTCGCCGACGTATTTGAGGACCGCGCCGCCGGCCTCCTCGAGTTCCGCGGCGGCGGTGTGGATGGTGCCGGGCAGCTTCGGGTGCGGTGTATCGGTCTTCGCGATCAGCGTGATGTTGGCGCCGTCGGCCGCCGCGCGCTTGGCGATCTCCAGCCCGATGCCCCGGCTCCCGCCGGACATGATCATGGTCCGACCGGCCAGTGGCTTGCTTGCTTCCGTCATTGGCAGCTCCTCGTCGTGCGGCAATCCCTGCGAACGATCATGGCGGGTGCCGCCGCCGGACGCCACGGCGGGCCGGTAATCGGGACATAACGGGTGTATTGGTCAGCACGTATCGTGCCGCGCCACACCGGCGACGGCGTTGGTATCCGCCCGCGTCTCGACCCGCCGCGACCGAGGTGGATTCGGCGCGGCGTGGTGAGTATGGGAGTAGGTGGCGAGAACGCGGGGCCGGGATCCAGCCGGTACCGAACGGCGGTGCGGCGGCAGCGAGACGGCGGTGGCTCAGTGGGCGAGCCGGGCGGTGGACAGTCCGTCGCCGGTGCGGCATTCGCCGAACCGGAGCGAAACGGCATGTACCGTCGCCGAATTCGCGATCACGTATCCACCTCCTCGACGTGCGCGGGCCTCATGCCCTACTCGGTCCGTCCGCGGGGTCGCGGTGCGGGAACGACTTTCACGATGACAGCCCGAAGACCCTCGGCGCAAACGATTTTCCCGACAGGAAACCCCGGGCCGGTACGTGCTTCGTGTGGAAGTGGCTCAGGGCTTGTCGAACTGCTCGCGGCGCCCCAGCCGCCGCAGTCGCAGCCATTCGGCCAGTCCGGCCGGATCCTTCTGCTGCACCAGGAAGAACCAGGAGAATCGGGCCCACTCCTGCGGCAACAACTTCCGCATGCCCGGCTGCGACATCAGATAGCCGCGATTGCGATAGGTGAAGTAGCGCTTGACCGGATCGTCCGGGTACTGGGTGTGCATGCGCCCGCCCAGGATCGGCTTGAACTCCGCCGACCCGTTCGGATGCAGGTACGCCGTCTGGAGACAGGTGCCGAACGGCAGCCCGGAGCGCACCAGCCGGCGGTGGATCTCCACCTCGTCGCCGCGCACGAACAGCCGCAGATCCGGCACGCCGATCTTGTCGACCGCCTCGGCGGACAGCAGGGCGCCGTTGAACAGCGAGGCGATCCCGGGCAGGAAGTCGTCGTCGCCGAGTTCGGAGCGGTGCCGCCGCCAGACCAGGCCGCGGCGCAGCGGGAAGGCCAGCCGGTCCGGCTCGTCGATATCGCACACCACCGGCGACACCTCCGAGAGCCGGTGCCGCCGAGCGCAATTCATCAACTTCTCGAGCACGTCGGGGCCCTCGGGGCGGCCGTCGTCGTCGGCCAGCCAGATCCAGTCCGCGCCCTGGGTCAGGGCGTGCAGGATGCCGAGCGCGAAACCGCCCGCGCCGCCGAGATTGTGCTCGGAACCCAGGTAGGTGGCCTCCACGGACTGCTCCCGCACCAGTTCGCCGACCTCGGCCTCGTTGGCGTTGTCGACCACGATCAGGTGATCGATCGGCCGGGTCTGCGAGCACAGCACCTCGAGCGAGGCGGCGAGCAGGTCCCGCCGCTTGTGGGTCACGACCACGGCCACGATCCGCGCGGACGGGCTCCAGGTGGTAGCACCCGATATCGGCGGATTCATGCCCTGACCGTTCATGCAGTGAGTTCCCGTTCTCGTTCCAGTTCGCGCAACACGTGGGCGACGTGGTCCCCCGCCTCCGGGCCCTCGTAGGCCCGGACCACATCCTCGATCCCTCCGGACATTCTGACGTGTCCGTGATCGATCCACAGTGCGCGATCGCACAATTGCGCAAGGAACTCGTTGGAGTGACTGGCGAACACCAGGATGCCGGACCGGGCCACCAATTTCTGCAACCGGATCCGGGCCTTCTTCATGAATTCGGCGTCGACCGCGCCGATACCCTCGTCGAGCAGCAGGATCTCCGGGTCGATGGAGGTCACCACACCCATCGCCAGTCGCACCCGCATACCGGTGGAATAGGTGCGCAGCGGCATTGCCAGATAGTCGCCCAGTTCGGTGAACTCGGCGATCTCATCGATCTTCGCCAGCATCTGTTTCCGGGTCTGCCCGAGGAACAGCCCGCGAATGACGATGTTCTCGTAGCCGGAGATCTCCGGATCCATGCCGACGCCGAGATCGAACACCGGCGCCACCCGGCCCTGGATGCGCGCGCTGCCCCGGGTCGGCTCGTAGATACCGGCCAGCAGCCGCAGCAGCGTCGATTTGCCGGCGCCGTTGTGCCCGACCAGGCCGATCCGGTCGCCCTCGCGCAGCGACATGGTGATCTCGCGCAGCGCCTCGACCACCACCACATCGGAGGCGTTGCGCCCGATCGCGCCGCCGGCCTTGCCCAGAAACGCCTTCTTCAGCGATCGGGACTTGGCGTCGAAGATCGGGAACTCCACCCACGCGTCGTGGGTGTCGATGCTGACTCGGCTCGTCATGAGACCTCTCACACCCAGTACGGGACGCGGGAACGGAACTGCTTCAAGGCCAGGATCGCCGCGATCCAGCCGGCCACGGTGATCCCCAGCACCAGCAGCCAGCTGTGCAGCCGCAGCGGATCACCGAGCAGCGGTCCGCGCACGATCTCCAGATAATGGTAGGTCGGGACGACCTGGACCAGCTTGGCCCGATCGCTCACCGAACCGCCGTGGTCCTGCAACGCCTTCGTACTCCACATCACCGGCGTCAGCACGAACAGCATCAGCGTGGTGCTCGACAGGATCGGCGCGATATCGCGATAACGGGTGGCGAGGATGCCGAACACCAGCGACACCCACATCGAATTCGCGAAGATCAGCAGCACGCCCGGAATCGCCAGCAGGCTGGTCCAGTGCAGATTGCGCCACAGCCCGAAGCCCACCAGCATGATCACGTAGATCGCCACGTTGTGCGCGAAGAACAGGAACTGCCGCCACACCAGCCGGTACACGTGCACGCTCAGTGCCGACGGCAACT
The DNA here is from genome assembly GCF_020176955.2 of Nocardia sp. alder85J. GTDB lineage: Bacteria > Actinomycetota > Actinomycetes > Mycobacteriales > Mycobacteriaceae > Nocardia. The sequence goes on along the minus strand of NZ_JAIUCZ020000003.1, from coordinate 1,020,673 downwards.
GCTTGATCAGCCCCTCGTTGGCGATGAACACCTCCGAGCCCTCCAGGATGGAGTTCTGGATGACGTTCCAGACGATCAGGCCGACGGTCACATACGGCAGGTAGTACTTCAACGGCTGATGGAACAGCGCCGCGTACAGCAGACCCATCGCCGCCGCCTGCACACCGGTCGCGATGGTGATCCAGAACGGGCCCAGCACCGAACGCCGATAGCGCTGCTTGATGTCCTGCCAGCCGAGTTGCAGCCACAGTTCGCGCTGCGCGAACCCGTCGCTCAGATCCTTGAAGGCACGTCGGAACGACTGCGAGTCCGACACCGGCGGCGCCGGGACGTCGGCCGGGGTCTGGTCCTCGGTCACCGATTCAGCGGGGGCAGCTGCAGGCACAGTGCTCGACTGTAGCGGTGTCCGATCCGCGGTACGTGAGTGACCAGCCGATCGGGGCGAATGACGAGGACCCCGATCCGCGGTGTGCGCGCGCCGGATCAGAGGTACTGACCGGTGCCCGCACTACCCTGCCGGCCCTCCTGCGGAGCGTGGATCCCCGGCGGCAACGCGTGCCGCATCTGCTCCAGCTGTTGCCGCGCGGCCATCTGCTGTGCGAACAGCGCCGTCTGGATGCCGTGGAACAGCCCCTCCAGCCAGCCGACCAGCTGGGCCTGCGCGATCCGCAGTTCGGCGTCGGAGGGGATGCCGTCGTCGCTGAACGGCAGCGCCAGCCGTTCCAGCTCCTCGCGCAGCTCCGGGGCCAGCCCCTGCTCCAGCTCGTGGATCGAGGTGGTGTGGATCTCCTTGAGGCGGGTGCGGCTGGCGTCGTCCAGCGGTGCGGCCCGCACCTCCTCGAGCAACTGTTTGATCATGGTGCCGATGCGCATGACCTTCGCCGGCTGCTCGACCATGTCGGCCAGCGATTCGTCCTTGCTGTCGGTGTCGGCATCGCCGGCGTGGTCGCCGCTGTCGCCGACGACCTGCCCGCCGACGATCTGACCGGCGGGTACGACCAGCGGTCGGCCCTCGGGTCCGATCACCACGATGGAATCAGGTGCTCCGTCCGGGTGCGTCATGTTCCCTATCATGTCGCGTATCGGCGCGGCGCGCTAAATGCGGGAACACGGTTACGCCGTCTCGGCGGGTGCCCTTAGAGTGGCTCGCATGACTTACGACGTCGCGAGGGTTCGGGGCCTCATACCGTCCCTGGGCGACGGCTGGATCCATCTCGACCCGCAGGCGGGCATGCTGGTTCCGGATTCGGTCTCGAGGGCGGTGTCGACCGGCTTCCGCACCTCCGCCTTCACCCACACCAACCGCCACACCGCCGCCAAGCGCAGCGCCGCCATCCTGGACTCTGCCCGCGAAGCGGTAGCCGACCTGGTCGGCGGCGATCCGGCCGGCGTCGTCCTCGGCCCCGACCGCGCGGTCCTGCTGGCCTGGCTCGCCGAATCGCTGAGTTCGCGGCTGGGCCTCGGCACCGGAATCGTGCTGTCCCGCTTGGACGACGAGGCCAACGTGGCCCCCTGGCTGCGCATCGCCAACCGCTACGGCGCCCACGTCCGCTGGGCCGAGGTCGAGATCGAGACCTGCGAGATGCCGGCCTGGCAGTTCGAGGAACTGATCGGCCCCACCGCCCGCCTGGTAGCGCTCACCGCCGCTTCCCCGATAGTCGGCTCCGCCCCCGCCGTCCGCGTGGCCGCCGACCGCGTCCACGAGGTGGGCGGCCTCCTGGTGGCCGACTGCGTAGGCGCCGCCCCCTACGCCCTCATCGACATCACCGAACTCAACGCCGATGTCATCGCCCTGTCGGCCCCCGCCTGGGGCGGCCCCCAGATCGGCGCCCTGGTCTTCCGCGACCCGGCGTTCCTGGACCGCATCCCCGCGATGTCCTTGAACCCCTACGCCAAAGGCGCCGAACGCCTGGAGGTCGGCGGCCACCAGTACGCCCTGCTGGCCGGCCTCACCACCTCCATCGACTACCTCGCGGGCCTCGACGAACAGGCGGGCGGCACCCGCCGCGAACGCCTCGAGATCTCGATCAGCTCGTTACAGGACTACCAGGACCATCTGTTCGAACACCTGATGACAGTCCTGGACCGCATCCCCGATCTGACGGTGATCGGCCGCGCCTCCACCCGCATCCCCACGGTGAGCTTCACCGTCGCCGGCATGCAAGCGGAGAAGATTTCGGCGAAGCTGGCCGACCACCGCATCGGCACCCTGAGCGGCGTCCACGGCGGCAGCCGCCTGCTGGACGCCCTGGGCGTCAACGACGAAGGCGGCGCGGTCACGGTAGGCCTGGCCCCCTACACGACGAGATTCGAAATAGACCAACTCGGCCGCGCCCTCACCGCCCTCGAACGCTGACGGTTCACTCCCGGACCCGCAACAACACCTTCCCCACGGTCTCCGCCGAATCCAGCAACCGATGCGCCTCGGCAGCCTCGGCCACCGGCACCTCCGCATGCACCACCGGCGCCACCGCCCCACTCGCGATCAACGGCCACACCCGCCGCCCCACCTCGGCCACGATCTCGGCCTTCCCCGCCCGCCCGGTGGCCGGCCGCCCCCGCAACCCGGTCGCATGCACGGTCCCCCGCTTCCCCAGCAGCGCAGACAAATTCAATTCCCCCCGCACCCCACCCTGCATCCCGATGACACACAATTGCCCGTCCGGCGCCAGCGCCTCCACATTCCGCCCCAGATAAGCCGCCCCCATATTGTCCAGAATCACATCCGCCCCACCCATATCCCCCAGCACCGCAACGAAATCCGTCTCCCGATAGTTGATCAGCGTGCTGGCCCCGAGTTCCTTGCACCGCTCCAACTTGTCAGCGGACCCCGCGGTCACCGCCACCCGAGCCCCCAGACTCACCGCCACCTGAATCGCATGCGTCCCGATCCCACTCCCCCCACCGTGGATCAACAACAACTGCCCCGCATGCAACCCCGCGCGCATCACCAGATTCGACCACACGGTAGCCGCCACCTCGGGCAACCCTGCCGCCACCACCGGATCCACCCCCTCCGGCACCGGCAACACCTGCGTAGCAGGCACCAACACCTGCTCCGCATACCCCCCACCACTCAACAACGCACATACCGCCTGCCCCGGAGTGAAGTCCCGCACCCCCTCCCCAACCGCCGCGACCACCCCGGAACACTCCATCCCGATGATGTCGCTGGCCCCCGGCGGCGGCGGATAGAACCCCTGCCGCTGCAACAGATCAGCCCGATTCACCCCCGCCGCAACAACATCGATCAGCACTTCCCCGGGCCCGGGCGCAGGCAGATCGGGCACCGCCGCCCACCGCATCACCTCGGGGCCCCCGAAACCATCCAGCGTGATTGCATACACGGTCCGTATTGTCCCGCGCCAACCACCCACTTCGGACGCGCCCCCGTCTTTCGCGCGTGTTCGGCGGAGCCGGACGAGCCGGGCGTGACATCGGCCCGCCCGCCGCGCACGGGTATCGCCACCCCGGCGTCACCGGGCCCGCAATGGATCTCGTTGCCCGGAACACCGAGCTGGACAAGCCGGACAGAAGCAACTGTTCGTGACGATCCCCACGACCTGCACGAATATCTCGATTTCGGCGTGTCCGAGTACGACACACCCGAACGCCTCAATTCTCGGGGGTCGTTTCGCGAATTATCGGCATGACCAATTCCCCCGGATGGCATCTGGTCGTCGAGCAATTCTCGACGTACCCGGTCGCCGGGCCGACGATGTCGGCGATCGCCTGTCAGCTCGTGGCCGCTGCCCGAGAATGGCTCCGGCACAGAACGATCGGCACGCTACTACGGTCCGCCCCGACCGGCAGCCGGATCACCCTGGTGCGGCGCGGCCCCGGTGGAATGTCCGGTTTCGCGATCATTGTGGGCGATGTACCCCGTCGATCGGTCACCGGCGCCGTGGTGAGCATCGCGAAGGAGACGCATGCCGAATGATCGATCGGGAATCGGACGAGGATCTGGGCGGCTCGCACACCGGAGCCACCAACCTGTTCAAGAAGTTCAGCCCCATGGTGTACAAGTACGCGTTCCAAGCATTGCGCGGTGACCGGCACCGGGCCGAGGACATTGTGCAGCAGGTCTTCGAGCAGGTATGGAAGCAGTACGACCGCGATTTCGCCACCGCCACCGAGGAACACGCCCGGCGACTGATCAAGCGCATCGTCGCCTGCCGGGTGCACGATCTGTACCGTCGCACCGACCCGGCGATCTCGGTCGCCGATTATGCCGACCACAGCACGCCGGCCCATCGTGGTTCCACCGATACCCGCGACCCATTGGACCTGTTACTGGCCGAATACGATCTGCGCGACATCATACGAATGCTGAAGGTGCGCCTGACCGGCACCGAGTACCAGATCTTGCTGATGGCCTCCCGCCTGGGCCTGGAAGACGCCGAGATCGCCGCAGCCACGAACAAGACCCTGAGCACCGTCCGGTCCCACCGCAGCCGCGCCCGCAAGAAGATCGAGTCGATGCTGCCCGGCCACTACCGGCTCGTTTTCGACACGACCGGCGAATCGGATCCCCACGACTTCCATGGAGGTGAATTACCGGCATGAGCGTCGTACAGCCCATCACGAAAGCCCAGCCCCCACCCGAGATCACCCCCCCGGCTCCCCGAACGCACGAACTCGCGATGAGCGCGATCTTCCGCGCGGTGGACCAATACCTCTCGGACCATGTGGAGGCCTACCACTACGACGTCGACGCCGGCCTGACCCGCTTCGAACAACACCTCTCCGGCGCACCCCGCCCCGGCACGCACAGCCTCCCGGCATCGACCGACTCGGACCGCACCGACCCCGCACGCCGCTGCGCCGAACACCTCGACCACGCGTGCCGCCGATACAGCTTCCTGGCCGAGGTCGTCCGCGCCACTCCCGCCCTGGGCGCGGGCGCCACCCTGGACTGGTTCGAAACCCACCGCGGCCCCGCCGCCGCCTACCTCACCGGACTGAGAGCAACCCCGCTGCGGATCACCAGCCGCAACACCGACGCCTTCGCCGCCCGCCTGACCCAGGGCAACGACGGTGAGTGCTGGCTGATCAATTGGTTGCCGGAGGTGATCCTCACCCGAAAACAGGTCTACAGCCTCATGATTCTCGACGAAATCCTCACCGCCCACGACCTCGACAGCACCACCATGCTCGACGAAATGCGCACCCTGGCAGCCGACGTCCACCTCCCCCTGGAAAAGCTCCTCCGCCGCCTGAACCACATCAAGAACCCCCCACCGCGCCCCGGCTGGCTCCGAATCTGGGACCAGGACACCACGATTCCCGACGACCACCCCGCCTGAAGTGGTTTGTGCGCCGATTCTCATTACAGGAAGTCGATCTCCACGGCGAATTGTTCGATGTGCGCGGTATATTCAACGAAATCCATCGCAGTGGAGGACGACTCGCAGGTAAATCCATCGGGAACATCCGGATGGATGATCTACCGGGACTGTCGGAACTGCGGTGGATCTGATCTCGGTCCGTTGAGCTGAACCGTGCTGGTTCGGCAGGAAGGACCGGCTGATGTCGGAGACACTGGCCGCCGTGGCGAAGAAGGACACAGTGGAGACGTCGCACCCGCACAGGGACCGGGAACGGAGGCGGCGTTCATGCGGTCTGCCGCCGACCACAGCGAGAGCCCTGAGGCGCCGCCGCTTCGGGGCTCTCGGATCGTGCTGGGAGGGTCAGTTCTGGTAGTTCGGGTCGTTGCGCGCCACGGTGACGGTGAGCGGGTCGGACTGGGTGCTGGTCCCGGCCGGGAGTCCTGGAAGCGCTGCGGTGATCGCGGTCCGCCATTCGTCGGCGGTCAAGGGTTCCTGCCAGACGCTGATCGGCAGCGACTGCGGGTCTTCGGCGATGGCCAGTGCGAGATGTTCGACGCCGAGGTAGTTGTAGCCGTGCTCGGTCGAGATCTCGACCGCTCGGCGCAGAATCTTTTCGAGGCGCGGGGTTACCCACCCATCGACGCGGACGAAGTTCTCTGTCGCAGTTTCCATTGTGGGGTACTCCTTTTCCTTGGTTCAGGACCAGACTTCGGCGCCGTCGTAGCGTCCGCCGACGCACAGATGCGGGAAGGTGGGATTCTCGACCACACGCCCATTGCCCTCGATGCAGACGGTTCTGGTGACCGATTCGGCGTGAGCGGCGCCGCTGGCCAGGATCATGGCAGCGGCGATGCTGGCTGCAATCATGGTGAGCTGCTTGGCGATTCGCATGAGATCCTCCGTTCCGTTCGGCACGAGGCCCTAGTGCAGGACCGCCGGTCGGCCGGCGAGCGTGACCGAGCACGACCGGCTGATGCGAAACAGGGATCGCTGAGTGAGCGTGTGGTGCATGTCGATTCCCCCTGGATCAGCCGGTTTGTTCTGAAGCCCCCGGCGCGCGCGGGCCGTGATCGCGGTCCGCGTGCGCCGCAGGGATCTTACGCGCGGCGGTCGAACTGTGGTGCTGCTCGGTGGCGGCCGGCAGGCTGCGGCAGACCGCACGACCGCCGCTTCCGTTCCCGGTCCCTCTGGGTGGCCTGCCCCCGCCCTGCCGAGGTGTCGGAGGCGAGTGCAAAGGCCCGGGTGGCGGGTTACGGAACGGGGCGGGCATTGAGTCCGTCGAGAACGGCAGTGGACTGGATCAGCTGCCTGGCGCCGATGAGCCGGGACATGAGGAGCACGACCCCCCGCACCTGCGGTGGGTGTGGGATTTGAACCCACGGTGGCGTGAACCACGACGGTTTTCAAGACCGTTCCCTTAGGCCGCTCGGGCAACCCACCTCGCTCGCGGACTCCCGGAGCGGGTTCAAGAGTACTGGCGGGTGGTGGGGGATACACAATCGGCGGGAACGGGGGAGTGTGTCGCCGGTCACACTACGACGGACACGGGTTGATTAGCTGATCGATTGCCATCGACCCTGTCAGAGTGGGCCGCATGGTTGGTCGCCGCACGTGGCGCCGGCTGTCCGGCGCTTTCGTCTGTGCTGCGTTCGTCTCCAACGCAGCACTGGCTGTGACGTCGCCTGCTCAGGCGCAACCCGGTCTGCCCCCGACGGGGTCGGCGGATTGGGGAGTGCCTCCGGTGGTGCGACCGGTGGCTCCGGAGGAGGTCTCGCTCGACCATGTCGAGGAGATCACCGATCGGTGGCTACGAGTGTTCGTCAATTCGCCGTCGATGGCGCGGACCGTGCAGGTGCAGGTGTTGTTGCCGGAGGATCGTGAGAAACCGCGGCCTACGGTCTATCTGCTCGACGGACGGGCCGCCAGCGCCGACGGGAACAGTTGGCTGGATCGGGGGAATGCGGCGGAGTTCTTCGCCGACAAGGGCGTCAATGTGGTGGCGACGGTGGGTGGGCCGGCGGGGTACTACACCGACTGGCAGCATCCGGATCCAGTGCTGGGCAACAACAAGTGGGAGTCGTTTCTCACCAAGGAGTTGCCGCCGCTGATCGATGCCGAGTTCGGCGGTAACGGGCACAATGCCGTCGAGGGGGTGTCGATGGGTGCGGAGGCGGCGACAATGCTGGCCATGCGTAATCCGGGGCTGTACCGGGCGGTTGCCGCGCACAGCGGGTGCTATGCGATGGGGTCGGAGTTCGGGCAGGCCCAGGCCCGCGCGGTGGTGCAGACCTACGGTGGCAATCCGGACAACATGTTCGGTGATCAGGACGATCCGGATTGGCTGGCGCACGATGTGCTGATCAATGCGGAAGCCTTGCGCGGCAAGGCGATCTATCTGTCCGCGGGCAGTGGGTTGCCCGGTGAATTCGACAGCGGGGTCAGTCTCGACGCCCTGAATTCCGTCGTGTTCGGCGGGCCGCTGGAGGCGGGCTCCAACATCTGCACCATGGTGCTCGCGGATCGGTTGTCGCGCATGCAGATTCCGGCGACGGTCGACATGCGGCCCAGCGGCACGCATTCGTGGCCGTACTGGGCCGACGACCTGGCCCACGCCTGGCCGACCCTGGCACAGGCGCTGGGCGTGCCGTGAACGGTCAGCGAAGGAAGCGGGTGAGGGTGGCCGGATCGGTGGCGAAGGTCAGGAACAGGTCGTTCTCGTGCGGGTCGCCCGCGGTGACCCGCACGCCGTCGGTGCCGTAGGGGCGCACCACCACGCCCGCTTCCTCACTGGCCCGGCCGTATTCGGCGGACCGGTCGCCCAGCGGCAGCCAGAAGAAGTTCGATTCGCTCGGCGGCACGGTGTAGCCGGCGGCCCGCAGCGCGGTGCGCATGCGGTCGCGTTCGGCGATCACCGAATCGGTGCGGTCCAGCAGTTCGTGCCGGGCCTCCAGGCAGGCGATGGCCGCGGCCTGGGCCACCCGGTTCACGCTGAACGGGATGTGCACCTTCAGCAGTGCGGTGATCACCTCCGGATCGCCGACGGCATAGCCGACCCGTAGGCCCGCGAGGCCGTACGCCTTGGAGAAGGTGCGCAGCACCACGACATTCGGGCGGTCGCGGCGGATCGCCATGCCGTCGGGGAAATCGTCCGCGGGCAGCCGCAGATATTCGTAGTACGCCTCGTCCAGCACCACCAGCACGTGCTCGGGCACCCGGTCCAGGAAGTGCAGCAACTCGGCGCGCCCGGCCGCGGTGCCGGTCGGATTGTTCGGATTGCAGACGAAGATCAGCTTGGTGCGCTCGGTGACCGCCGCGGCCATGGCGTCCAGGTCGTGGGCGAATGCGGGGGTCAGCGGTACCGGGACGGCCCGCGCGTTGCCGACCTGGGTGACGATCGGATACGCCTCGAAGGACCGCCACGCGAAGATCACCTCGTCGGTGGGTGCGTCACAGGTGATCTGCACCAACTCCTGGCACAGCGCGACACTGCCGCATCCGGCCGCCACGTTCTCGACCTCGACGCCGAGGAATCTCGCCAGGGCCGCGCGCAGTTCACCGGCGCCGTTGTCCGGATAGCGGTTGACCTGCTCGACCGCCTCCGCGATGGCCTTGGACACCGACGGCAGCGGGCCGAAGGTGGTCTCGTTGCTGGCCAGCTTGACCACATCGGGCAAGCTGCGGCCGGCGACATAGGCCGGGATGGACGCGAGGTCCGGGCGAATACGAGCGCTCACACAACTACAGTAAAGGGTGCCGGACGAGCGCATTCACACCGCCCGGACCGCCGGAAAATTTTTGGATGTTCACCTGTTACTCGGGATTTCTGACGAAGTTACGTCGGCGAACTATTATGGCGACATGTCGGGCGTCTATCGAGACATCGCACTCGTGCGCGACCGGGTTCCGCAGACGGCGGGCGGGCCGTCCGCGGCATTGCAGACACGGGTGCCCCTCACAGTGGTCGAGCCGGAAGGCGTCGGGCGCGGCGGAATCGTCGTCCTGCACGAGTCGCGCGAATTCGCGGTCCCGCTGCTGGAGTTGATGGGCTCGCTGGCGGGCGACGGCTGGATCGTCGTGGCGCCGCACCTGTTCCATCGTGATCCGCTCGCCGACTCGCCCCCGGATTCGGTGTTCGGCCAGGATCTCTTCGACGATTTCGACGCCGCCTTCGACTGGCTGACCGGTCGCGGGGTGTTCCCGGACTGCGTCGGCGTGCTCGGTTTCGACACCGCGGGCACCGCCGCCTTCCTGGTCGCCACCAACCGCCCGATCGGAGCCGCGATCAGTGTCGCCGCACCCGGTATCGCCGCGCCGCTGACGGCGGAGGCGCCCGCGCTGGTGCACGCCGCGCCGCTGTTGCAAGCGCCCTGGCTGGGGTTGTACGGTGCCGACGATCCGACCATCCCGGCGGATCTGGTGGACGAACTGCGCGATGCCGCCGCCGGAGCCGCCGTTGCCACCCTGGTGGTCACCTGCGCGGGCCGGTTGCACCGCGCCGACCAGCCGCGTTTCGATTCGGCCGATCCGGCGGACGCGGTCACCAGGATTTTCGACTGGTTCGACAGCCACCTGCGATGACCAGCCGTTTTGCGTCCTGAGCGGTTGCTCTGTACTCTTTCGTCTCGGCGGTTCGAAAGGACCGGTGCCCTCGAAGAGAAGGCTCCAGGAGGCGTGCCAGAGCGGCCGAATGGGACTCACTGCTAATGAGTTGTCCCTTCACGGGGACCGGAGGTTCAAATCCTCTCGCCTCCGCCATGTCCGGCCCCGGCAACGGCAAAGGACGCCACAATTACATATTTGCCTGCGCCCGTAGCTCAACGGATAGAGCATCTGACTACGGATCAGAAGGTTGGGAGTTCGAGTCTCTCCGGGCGCGCAGAAGCTGTCCCCCGTCGGAAATCCGATGGGGGACAGTCTTTTTCCCATGTGATGTGTATCCCGTTTTCATGGGCTCCAGGGCGAGTTGTTCACCGGGGGTACCTCGTGGCTCGAGTACCCTGCACCCACGACCCGTCGTGCCGGCGGGTGGCCGGATCGGCGGGCGAAAGGACGGGAGTGACGGGCGCGCGCATGGTCGGGCTGTTCGCCGGGATCGGCGGGCTGGAGCTCGGGCTGGGCGCGCACGGATGGCACACCGAACTGCTCTGTGAGATCGATCCGGGCGCACAGGCGGTGCTGGCGGCCCATTTTCCCGAGGTGGAGCGGCACGCCGATGTGACCCGGCTGCGAGCGTTACCCGCCGGCACGGATCTGGTCGCCGCGGGTTTCCCCTGTCAGGACCTGTCCCAGGCCGGTCGCACCGCCGGGATCACCGGGTCACGGTCCGGGCTGGTGGACGAGGTGTTCCGGCTGGTGCGCCGCCGCCGCGGCCCGCGCTGGCTGCTGATCGAGAACGTGCCGTTCATGCTGCAACTGGATCGCGGCGCGGCGATGCGGCACATCACCACCGTGCTGGAGGAACTCGGCTACACCTGGGCCTATCGGGTGGTGGACGCGCGCGCCTTCGGGCTGCCGCAGCGCCGGCAGCGGGTGCTGATGCTGGCCTCACGCACCGAGGATCCGCGACCGGTGCTGTTCGGCGCCGAGGCCGGGCCGCGGACCGTCGGCGATCCGGACACCGATCCGTGTGGTTTCTACTGGACCGAGGGGGTGCGCGGGCTGGGCTGGGCGGTGAACGCGGTGCCCACGCTGAAGGGCGGCTCCGGGCTGGGCATCGCCAGCCCGCCCGCGGTCCGGCTGCCCGCGGGCGAGATCGTCACTCCCGGACTCACCGATGCCGAACGGCTGCAAGGCTTTTCCAGGGACTGGACGGCGCCCGCGGTGAACGCGCCCGGGGTCCGGGCGGGGCATCGCTGGAAGCTGGTCGGCAACGCGGTCAGCGTGCGGATGGCGACCTGGATCGGCTCGCGGCTGGCGGGCGCGGCCGATTCGCCGCTGCCCGACGAACTTCCGCTGACCGGCCCGCGCTGGCCCACCGCCGCCTGGGGCCGCGCGGGCCAGGCGTACCGGGTGCCGGTGTCGACCTGGCCGGTGCACGAGCCGTACGAGGATCTGCGCTGGTTCCTCGACGACGCGCGGCTGCTGTCGGCCCGCGCGACCGCCGGATTCCTGCGCCGAGCCGGCCGCGGCACGCTCCGCTTCCCGCCCGGCTTCCTCGCCGATGTGGAGAACCATCTGCTGCGCATGGGAGGCTTCCCACAGGAAGCGGCGTGAGGAGCCCGGCTGAGCCTCACGAAATCTCGAGGATCTCTGCCCGATACTTTCCGGGTGGGAACATCGACGCCGGTCCGGGCGCTGAAGAGGTGGTGCATGGGTTCCGGGCGGCCTGCGACCGATGCCGCGACGAGTGCGCGGATGTCCCGTCAGCGGCGAGTGGGTACCGCGCCGGAGCTCGCGTTGCGACGCGAACTGCATCGGCGCGGGTGCCGGTATTTCGTCGACCGGGCGCCGCTGAAAGGTCTGCGCCGCCGTGCCGACCTGGTGTTCCCGCGCCGCCGCGTGGCCGTGTACGTGGACGGCTGTTTCTGGCACAGCTGCCCGCAACACGCCACGTCACCGCGCAACAACGCGCAGTGGTGGTCGGAGAAGCTGGCGGGCAACGTGACGCGGGATCGCGATACCGACACCCGGCTGATCGCGGCCGGCTGGCAGGTGGTGCGGATCTGGGAGCACGAGGACGCCGCGACGGCGGCCGATCGGGTACAGGCGGCCCTCGCCGATCGATAGTCCGAGCGGGTGGGTCATGATGGAGGTGGGTACCGAGGCAACCATCCGACCAGTTTGTGGCGCCGACGAACCTACGAATCGAGGGCAATGACGCCAACGGAACACAGCCGGGCCGGTCTGGCAGTTCTGGACCCGCCGTCGGCGCCGGTACGCCGGGGCCCGCGGGTCCTGCGGTGGTGTGTTGCCCTTGCCGTCGCTCTCGCCGGAATCTGCTACTCGTCCTGGGTGCTGGAATTCGTGCTGCCGATCGGACTCGATCCGGTCAACTCGTTCCTCAGCGAACTGGACGCGCAGGGCCGGTCCTACGGCTGGGTCTTCTCCACCGCGGACACGCTCACCGGCATTCTGGCCCTGATCGCCGCGGTCGGTGGCATTTTCGAATACTCCTGGGGCAAGGTGTCGATCGCGGCCTGGGTCGCGCTCGGCTGCTTCGGGATGTCGACGATCGCCGACGCCCAGTTGCCGTTGCGCACCTGTCGTCCGGATCCCTGCCCGAAAACCGATGACAGCGGCCTGTTCCCGCAGCTGCACCAGGTGCATGCCCTGACCAGCACATTGGCGGTGACGTCGATCTTCGTGGCGATGATCGCGTTCAGCGCCGCGGCGTTCCGGTACCGGAAGTGGCCGGTGCTGCGGCATTCGGGGCTGTGGATACTCGTGCTCGCGTCGGCCGTGACGGCCTGGATGCTGATCGCCGACAATCTGCCCGGCAACTACGGCCTGGGCATCGCGCAGCGCATCCAGATCGGGTCGATCTCGTTGTGGCTGATCGCACTCGGGGTCCAGCTGGGCGTGACCGCCCGCCGCGAGGCCGAGACGAATGCCACCGATGCGATGGTCAGCGCCGCCACCGGCGGGCATCGACCAGGGTTCGGGGCGCCGCGGCGGCCAGGGCGCTCGAACTGGCCATGACCACCAGCACGGTCAGCATCACGGTGAGGGCGAGGGCGTTCTCCAAGAAGGTCATGACACGAGGGTCACACCGCCGGCTCCAGGGCCGCGGTGCGCTGCGTGGGTAAATCCTGAGAGCGGTGCGGGAACGGAAATTCGGTTGGCCGCGCGGGCGAATGCTGGCAGCCTGGAGAAGCCCTCGAGTGAATGTTCGGCCGCGGGCCGAGTACTAGCGGTGTTCGTGTGGCCGGGGCGGGCCGGTTCGAAACTTTCGCGTGTGTGCTGACGAAGGGGGGAGTTGTGCTGGTTCCGAGTTCCGGGCCGTTACGACGCCTGTGGCCCGATCTGCGGGTCTTCCGCCGGGCGTTGTACCTCAGTGCCGGTCTGGCCGGGGCGGGGATGATCTGCGACATCGTGCAGCCCGCGGTCACGGCCCGGGTCATCGACGGTCCCATCGCCCGGCACGACGTGTCCGGCCTGTGGTCGCCGGTGCTGCTGATGCTGCTGCTCGGGGTGATCAATGCCGGTACCGCCTGGGCGCGCCGGGCGGTCATCGCCGGGCCCGCCGCCGCGGTCGAGACCACGCTGCGCGCCACCCTGTTCCAGCGATTGCAGATCCTGTCGGTCGGCGCGCACGACGGCATGGAGTCGGGGCAGCTGACCTCGCGGGCCGTCACCGACATGTCCACGCTGCGCCGGTTCTTCGCGTTCGTGCTGCCGTCGCTGGTGGCCCTGGGCGCCACGGTCGCCGTGGGCATGAGCCTGCTGTGCCTGTTCGCGTGGCAGATCGGGCTGGTGGAGCTGGCGATCGCGGTCCCGCTGCTGTTGCTTGCGCTGCGCTTCGAACGCGAGTACGGCCTGGCCTCCCGGCGCGCTCAGGACCAGTCCGGCGACCTGGCCACCACGGTCGAGGAGTCGGCGCAGGGCATCCGGGTGCTGAAGGCGTTCGGCCGCGGGCCGTGGTTCGGGCAGCGGTTCCGGCGGCAGGCCGCGGTCCTGCAATCCCTGGAGCTGGCCAAGGCCAGGCTCGCCGCGCGGCTGTGGGCGGCGCTGAACTTCCTGTCCGCCATGGGTATCGCCGCCGCGCTCGCGATCGGCGGCTACCTGCTGGTACAGCACGCGATGACGCTGGGCACCCTGGTCGCCGGCATCACGCTGACCACTTTCCTGCAATGGCCGATCATCGGCTTCGGCATGCTGCTGGCCGAATTGAACCACTCCCGCACCGCCGCCGAGCGGTACTGGGAGGTCATCGACACCCCGGTCGAGATCACCGATCCGGCGCTGCCGGTGCCGCTGCCCCGGCTGTTGCGCGGCGAACTGCGGTTCGAGCGGGTGAGTTTCCGTTTCCCGGACGCGGATCGGGAACTGCTGCACGAGGTCTCGCTACGGCTGCGCCCGGGTGAGACGGTCGCGCTGGTCGGCGCCACCGGCAGCGGCAAGTCGGCCGTGCTCGGGTTGGTGGCCCGGCTGTTCGACGTCACCGGCGGTCCCGGGGTGACCATCGACGGGATCGACGTCCGCACGCTGCGGCTGGCGGACCTGCGGTCGGTCGTCTCGATGGCGTTCGAGGATCCGGTGCTGTTCTCCGCCAGCGTGCGGGAGAACGTGACGCTGGGCTTCCCCGACGCCACCGAGGCCCAGGTCCGCGCGGCCCTGGAGGTCGTCTGCGCCACCGAATTCGTCCACGATCTGCCGTGGGGTCTGCGCACCCGGATCGGGGAGCAGGGCCTGAGCCTGTCCGGTGGCCAGCGCCAGCGGCTGGCGCTGGCCCGCGCCGTCCTCGCCCGGCAGCACCGGCCCGGCGGCCACATCGTGGTGCTCGACGATCCGCTGTCGGCGCTGGACGTGGCCACCGAGGAACGCGTGCAGACCCGGCTGCGGGCTGCCCTGTCGGGCGCCACCGTGCTGCTGGTGGCACACCGTCCCTCCACGGCCGCCTGGGCGGATCGGGTCGCCGTCCTGGACGGCGGCCGCATCGTCGCCGACGGCCCGCACGAACAACTGCTCGAAACCAGCCCGCGCTACCGGGAATTGATGGGAGGCGAGGTCGATGCCCCGGTCTACGTCCGATGACACGAAACCCGGCGACGTGGTGCCACGTGAAACCATGCCGCACATCACACCCGGCGACGGTGTCCCGGATGCCGGTGCTGCCGCCGGATCCGGGCTCGATTCGGCTGTGGCCGAGCAGATTTCGTCCGGTACGCGCGACGCGTCGGCATTCGGCGGCGACGCGCCGGCCGGCGGCGCGCAGGCCGGTGCGGGTGTGGTCGCCACGGCCGCACCTGTTTCCGTCCGGCTGGCAGGTGCGGGCGCGGAGTCCGGCGACTCCGTGGTCGCCGTCTCCGGGGAGGAGCTGTGGCGCGGGGTGGCGGCCGAGGAGGCGGAGGCCACCGAGGCGGTGAATCTCGCGCTGGCGGCGCGATCGCGGCGGCTGCTGTGGTCGCTGCTGCGGCCGTACCGGGCGCGGGTGGTGCTGGCGCTGGTGATCATCGTGCTGGACAACGCCGCGATGGTGGCCGGGCCGCTGTTCGTCGCGCACGGGCTCGATGCCGGCGTGGCCGGGGCGACGCGCGGTGACTGGACGGCGCTGCTGGTCGCGGTCGGGGGCGCCACCGGGTGCGCGCTGCTCAGCGGCATGACCACCTTCGTCTTCGTGCGGACCGCGGCGCGGCTGAGCCAGCAGGTGCTGTTCGACCTGCGGATGCGGGTGTTCCTGCACGTGCAACGGCTACCGGTCGTCTTCCATGAGACCTACACCTCCGGCAAGATCGTCGCGCGGCTGACCAGCGATCTGGAATCGCTGGAGGATCTGCTGGACCGGGCGCTCAACGACGCGCTCGGCGCGGTGTTGTCGCTGGCCACGATCGCGGTGGTGCTGCTGTGGATGGATGTGCCGCTGGCGCTGGTGGTGCTGGTCGGCTTCGTGCCGCTGGTGTACATCACCCGTTGGGCGCAGCGGAATCAGCGGGCCGGATACCGGCGGACCCGCGGCGCGATCGCGAAGGTGGTCGTGCACTTCGTGGAGACCATGGGCGGTATCCGTGCGGTGCAGGCATTCCGGCGTGAACAGCGCAACGAGGACATCCTCGACCTCGAGGACGACGAATACCGCGCCGCCAACAGCAGCGCCCTGCGCGGCATGGCCGCGTACATCGGCCTGGTGCGGACGATCAGCGCGGCGACCACGGTGGTGATCCTGCTGGTCGGTGGCTGGCGGGTGATCCACGGGCACACCGCGATCGGCGTGCTGGCAGCCTTCCTGCTCTATCTGCGGCAGTTCTACGGGCCGCTGGACGAGCTGGCCCAGGTGTTCAACTCCTACCAGTCGGCGGCCGCGGCGCTCGAGCGGATCTCCGGAATCCTGGAGGAACAGTCGACCGTCGCCGATCCGATCGCACCCCGCGCGGTCGCCGCACCGGGTGGCCGGGCGCGCGGCGAACTGCGCTTCGACGCGGTGTCCTTCGACTACCCGTTCCGTGGCGGCGCCGAGCCCGCCGCCGACCCGGACGATGATGATCCGGACCGGTCAGGGCACGGGGGTGAGCGGCGCACCCAGCTGGAATTGTCGCTCAGCGTTGCGGCGGGGCAGGTGGTGGCGCTGGTCGGGGCGACCGGCGCCGGGAAGTCGACGCTGGCCAAGCTGGTGGCGCGGTTCTACGACCCCACCGCCGGCAGCGTCCGGCTCGACGGGGTGGATCTGCGCGACATCACCGATGCCGACCTGCGCCGCAATATCGCCATGGTGACCCAGGAGTCGTACCTGTTCTCCGGATCGGTGGCCGACAACATCCGGCTCGGCAAGCCGGCGGCCACCGACGACGAGGTGCGTGGCGCCGCCGACGCGGTGGGGCTAGCCGACTTCGTCGACTCGCTGCCGGACGGTTTCGAGACCGATGTCCGCAAGCGCGGCGGCCGGCTCTCGGCCGGTCAGCGGCAGTTGGTGGCGTTCGCCCGGGTATTTCTGGCCGATCCGGCGGTGATCGTGCTGGACGAGGCCACCTCGAGCCTGGACATCCCCGGCGAACGATTGGTGCAGCAGGCGCTGGAGACGGTGCTGCACGGCCGCACGGCCGTGATCATCGCCCATCGACTGTCCACGGTGGCGATCGCCGATCGTGTTCTGGTGCTGGATTCCGGCCGCCTGGTAGAGGACGGATCACCGGACGAATTGATCGCTGCCACAGGTCGTTTCGCCGCATTGCACACGGCCTGGCGGGATTCGCTGGTGTGATCGACATTCCGTTCGGAATTCGTGGCGGCCGCACTTCGGTGGCTGCGGCGTAACCTCCGCGCCGACGTCACCTAACGTAGAGGGGTGACGAATCCAGCCCAGGGCAAGACGACGGCCGCCCAGGCGAGCGGCCGCAACGGGGACACGGTCGCGGCGGAGTCGCGCTGGCCGGCGATTCTCACCTGGCGAGCACACAACGCCTCCCGGATGGAGTCGGTGCGGGTGACCGTCACCGGTAACCGCATCCGCGCCTCCGGCCGGATCATCGGCGGCGAATGCGAGGACCATCCGGCCTTCAGTGCCTCGTACGACCTGGTCACGGACGAGAACGGGATGACCAAGCGGTTGTCGCTGCGCAGCACCGTCGCCGCCGGCGAGCGGCACGCGTCGATCGCCCGCGACGAGGAGAACTACTGGCTGATCGATGCCGGTGGCACCCACGTCCGATCCACCTTCGGCGACGCCCTGGATGTCGACGTGGTGCTCAGCCCGTTCTTCAACACGTTGCCGATCCGTCGCTACGGCCTGGCCCGCACCACGGAATACGTGGAGGTGCCGGTGGTCTACGTGCGGCTGCCGGAGCTGCTGGTGGAGGAGTCCAAGCTCACCTATTCCAGCGGCGCCGACGGCATCCACGTGCTGTCGCCGGTGTCCACCGCCACGGTGACCGTGGACTCCGACGGTTTCCTGCTGAACTATCCGGGACTCGCCGAGCGCATCTGACCGCGCGGGTCAGTCCAGCCGCCGGATCACCCCGCCGCGCTGCCCGGCCGCCCGCAACCGTTCGTGCCAATCGTGGTCGCCCGGCCGGATATCGGTGATGTCCCAGCGATCCAGCGTGTCGTAGCGGTTGCGCTCGCTGTAGCCGGCGTCGGCGAGTTCGCCCAGCACGCCGTCGGCGGCCAGCGAGGCCCGGGCGGCGGTCAGCAGCCGCAGGGTGTCGTCGAGCGCGTCCAGCAGCGCCGACGCGTTCGGTTCGCAGATCGCCCGGACCAGATCGGGTGCGGTCGCCGCGACCCGGGTGCCGTCGCGGAAGGATCCGGCCGCCAAACCCAGTGCCAGATCGCCACCCGCTGCCCCGGCCACCGCCAGCGCCTCGGCCAGCACGTGCGGCAGGTGCGAGATCCGCGCGACCGCGCGATCGTGTTCGTCGGCGACCACCGGGACGACCGTCGCGCCGCAGTCCAGCGCCAGCCGCGCCACCCGTGTCCAGGATTCGGCATGGGTGCCGGGGTCGACGCCCACCGCCCACGCGGCGCCGGTGAACAACTCGGCAGTGGATGCCGCCCAACCGGATTCGGCGGTGCCCGCCATCGGGTGCCCGCCGACGAAGCGGCCGCCGAGTTCGTGTTTGCGCACGGTCGCCAGCACCGGCGCCTTCACGCTGATCACATCGGTGAGTACGCAGTCGGGCGCGAGCAGCCGGATATCGGAGAGCACCGACTCGAGCGCGGGCATCGGCACCCCCACCACGACCACGGCATCCTCGGCCGCCGCCCGGCTCAGCACCGGCGCGATATCGGTGCCGACATCGAAACCGTCGGCCGCGGCGGCCTGCGCGCCCGCGGCGGATCGGTTGTAACCCCAGGTCCGGTACCCGGCCGCGGTCGCGGCGCGCAGTACCGAACCGCCGATCAGTCCGGTACCCAGGACACATACCGCCGATTTCCGTAGGGCTGTCATCGAATCAGATTCGCATACGACTTCAACATTTGCGCCGAAGCGGACTACCGTTGCGGCCATGGCACAGCGCTCCAGCACGAACAGGGCGGCGTCGGATGAAAACGACGACGTGGATGGGTTTGCCGTGGCGGTGATTCGCGAAGACAGCAAATGGCGGTGCAGCCCGCTCAGCTCTGCGGCATTGCTCAGCCTGGAGGCGGCCGAGAACGAACTGCGAGCGCTGCGCAGCACGGGAGCCGTGTTCGGACTGCTGGATGTGGACGACGAATTTTTCGTCGTGCTGCGCCCGGGCCCGGCCGGTAGCCGCCTGCTGTTGTCCGATGCCACCGCCGCGATCGATTACGACATTGCCGCCGATGTGCTGGACGAGTTGAACATCGAGATTCCGGACATCGATCCCGACGAGATCGACGACGTCGAGCCCTGGGGCGAGGGCGATCTCGGTGTACTCGCCGACCTCGGCCTGCCGGAGCCGGTGCTGAGCGTGATCCTCGCCGACACCGAGCTCTATCCGGACGAGCAGATCACCATGATCGCGCAGCGCTTGGGCTTCTCCGGGGAGTTGACCGCGGTGCTGGACAAGCTGCCGCACTGAATGGTCCGGGGCGCGGATCGGTCGTCCGGCCTGACCGCCGACGAGGAGTTCGTTCGCGCGGCCCTGGCCGCGGCGGCCGCCGCGGATCCGCGGGATGTGCCGGTCGGTGCGGTGGTCTTCGACGCCGACGGCCGGGAACTGGCCCGCGCCGCGAATGCCCGCGAGGCGACCGGCGATCCGACCGCGCATGCGGAGATCCTCGCGCTGCGCCGCGCGGCCGCGGTGGCCGGTGACGGCTGGCGGCTGACCGGCGCCACCCTGGCGGTCACCTTGGAGCCCTGCACGATGTGCGCCGGCGCGCTGGTGCTGGCCCGGGTCCGGCGGCTGGTGTTCGGGGCGTGGGAGCCGAAGACCGGGGCCGTCGGGTCGTTGTGGGACGTGGTGCGTGATCGTCGTCTCAACCATCGGCCCGAGGTGCGCGGCGGTGTTCTCGAATCCGAATGTGCCGCACGGCTGGACGCCTTCTTCCGCACCCAGCGCCCCTGATCGGCGAGTGACCGGGAGTCCAGGCGATTTACGGTTTCGCCACCCAGTCCGGTAGAGTCACCAGCGGTGGCGTGTCCGAGCGGCCTAAGGAGCACGCCTCGAAAGCGTGTGTGGGGTATCCCCCCACCCAGGGTTCAAATCCCTGCGCCACCGCCACAGCCCCTCACCTGAATTGCCGGGTGAGGGGCCTTTTTCATCCCGCCTGTTCCCAGTGCGGCCGGTGTTCGGCCAATTCGGTGAAGACACGCAGGCCTGCGGCGATCTTGCCGGACATGATGTTCAACTGCTCGGGTGGCAGCGGGGTGCCGGTGGCGGCGGCCGCGGCCAGATGGTCGCGGACCTGTTCGAGCCACAGCTGCGCGAAGTGGAGGTGGCGGTCGAGGGGCATGTGCCGAGACTACTCGCATTCGAACGTACATTCGATAACGAATCTGTCTCGGCCGCCTGGACCCGCGCGCATTCCGTCGCATCCGGCCCGGTGCGCGGTCGCGCATCCGGAAATTCATCCGATCAAGGGACTATTGTGGGCCGACGTGGACCTACGGATCTTCACCGAGCCCCAGCAGGGTGCCGACTACGACGACTTGTCGCGGGTCGCGAAGGCGACCGAGGACGCGGGCTTCGACGCGTTCTTCCGCTCCGATCATTTTCTGAAGATGGGTGGGGTGTCCGGGCTGCCCGGCCCCACCGATGCCTGGCTCACGCTGGCCGCGCTGGCCCGGGAGACCTCCCGCATCCGGCTCGGCACCCTGGTCACCTCGGCCACCTTCCGGCACCCCTCGGTGCTGGCGGTCTCGGTGGCGCAGGTGGACCGGATGTCCGGCGGCCGAGTGGAATTCGGGCTCGGTGCGGGCTGGTTCGCGGACGAGCACACCGCCTACGGCATCGAATTGCCCGCGGTGACAGAGCGTTTCGACCGTTTCGCGGAACAGCTCGAGATCATCACCGGCCTGTGGGCGACCCCGGAGGGCGGCAGCTTCGATTTCGCGGGCAAGCACTATCGGCTGGAAGGCGCACCGGCACTGCCGAAACCGGTGCAGCGGCCGGGACCGCCGGTGATCATCGGCGGCTTCGGCAAGAAGCGCACCCCCGAACTGGCCGCCCGGTACGCCGCCGAGTTCAATGTCGCCTTCACTGATACCACCACGGCCACCACACAATTCGAGCGGGTCGCGGCAGCGGCGCGGGCGATCGGCCGGGATCCGGGTGAGATCACGCGCTCGGTGGCTCAGGTGATCTGCGTGGGCCGCGACGAGGCCGAGGTGGCCCGCCGGGCCGCCGCCATCGGCCGCGAACCCGCGGAACTGCGGGAGAACGGGCTGGCCGGCTCGCCCGCCGAGGTGGTCGACAAGATCGGCCGGTACCGCGAGACCACCGGCATCACCCGGCTCTACCTCCAGGTGCTGGACCTCTCGGATCTGGACCACCTGGAGCTGGTGGCCGCCGAGATCGCCCCGCAGCTGGGCTGATCGCGCGAATCACGCCGCGGCCGGACCGAATCGCACCGCAGCCCGGACCGAATCATGCTGCGGCCCGGACCGATTCGGCGGCTCGCCCGGCTCGGGTCGGCGCCCTCGGCCCGGTCCGGAAAGCACTCGGCCCCGCACCCGAATTCGGGTGCGGGGCCGAGCTTTTCGCCTGGACAGGTCAGACGACCGGAACCGGCTCCTGTTCCGCCTGCTTGTTCCGCTGCTGCAACTCCCGCAGCTTGGAACCCTCGACGTCGATATCGGGCAGGGCGCGGTCCAGCCACTTCGGCAGCCACCAGGCCCACTTGCCCA
This sequence comes from Nocardia sp. alder85J, assembly GCF_020176955.2. Taxonomy (GTDB): domain Bacteria; phylum Actinomycetota; class Actinomycetes; order Mycobacteriales; family Mycobacteriaceae; genus Nocardia. The sequence continues at coordinate 998,944 of NZ_JAIUCZ020000003.1, read as the reverse complement.
GCAGCACCAGCAGCGACGGGATCAGCACCATCCGGACCAGGAAGGCGTCGAACAGCACGCCCGCGGCCAGCGCGAAGCCCATCGACTTCGCGGTGACATCGCTTTCCATCAGGAAGCCCGCGAACACCGAGATCATGATGATCGCCGCCGAGGTCACCACCCGGGCGCCGTGGTGGTAGCCGACGACCACGGCGTCCTTGGGCGAGCGGCCGTGCTTGTACTCCTCGCGCATCCGGGTCACCAGGAACACCTGGTAGTCCATCGCGAGGCCGAACACCAAGCCGATCAATACGATCGGCAGGAAGCTGACCAGCGGATGGGTCTCCTTGATCAGCCCCAGCTTGCCCTCCTGGAAGATCAGCACCGTGGCGCCGAAGGTGGCCGCCATCGACAACAGGAAGCCCAGAGCGGCGGTCAGCGGCACCAGGATCGACCGGAACACCAGCACCAGCAGCACGAAGGCGGCCAGCGCCACGATCGTCATGTACGGCACGATCTTGCCGAGCAGCGCGTTCGACACATCGGCGTAGATCGCGGTGGTGCCGGTGATGCCGTACTCCATGCCGTAGCGCGCCTTGAACGCGCTCTCGGCGTCGCGGGCGTGCTTCACCAGATCCTGGGTGGCCTTGTTGTTCGGGCCCGAGGTCGGCACCGCCTTCAACAGCGCGCCGGTGCTGTGCTCGTAGTCGTTCGTCGCGGTGGCGCCCGGCCCGGCGCCCTCGGCCGGCTTGATCACGGCGTTGGTCTGCGCCGAGGTCACGTAGTCCATACCCGGATACGCGGCCAGCTTGTCGTGCAGCTCGGTGACCGCCGTCTTGCGCTGCGCCGGATCGACATTGGTCAGATCGGCGACCACCGTCAGCCCACCGTTGCTGCCCTCACCGAAACCCTCCGTGCGCAGGTCGTAGGCCTTGCGGATGGTGGTGGTCTTCGGCTGCGCGTCCTCGCCGGGCAGGCCGAGGGTCAGCTTGGTCGCGGGCAGGGCCAGCAGGCCGAGCACCACGATGCTCAGGATCAGCGTCACCGCCGGCATCCGGCCGATCAGGCGGCCGACCCGCATGCCGTTGGTGACCGAGGTCTCGTCCTCGGGATCGTGCTTGGCCACCAGCGGCAGCTTCGGCTTGAACAGGAACCGGCCGAACGCGCCCATCAGCGCGGGCAGCAGGGTCAGCGCGACCATGATCGCGAAGGCCGCCGCCAGCGCGCCGCCGAGACCCATCCAGGTGAGGAAGCTCACCCCGACGATGCTCAGCCCGCACAGCGCCACGATGACGGTCATGCCCGCGAACACCACCGCGGATCCGGCGGTGCCGATGGCGGTACCCGCCGCCTCCTCGGGCGAATCCTGCACCGCCAGCTCGTGTTTGTACCGGGAGACGATGAACAGCGCGTAGTCGATCGACAACGCGATACCGATCATCGAGGCCAGCACGGTGGTGAAGGCCGGGATGTTGGCGATCGAGGTGCCGGCCATGATCAGCGCCGAGGCCGAGCCGACGCCGATGATGCCGGTGAGGATCGGCACGAAGGCCGCGATCAGGGCGCCGAAGGCGATCATCATCACGATGAAGGCGACCGCGTACCCGATCATCTCGGCGCTGCCGCTGCTCTGCATCTGCTTCTGCGCGACGGTGCCGTCCATCTCGACGGTGAGTCCGGTGGCGCGGGCGTCGTTCGCGACGTCGTAGGCCAGCGTCCGGTCGGCATCGGTGACGTCGGCGAACTTCTTGATCGCGAACGGCACGTTGATCACGGCGACCGAGTCGGGAATGTCCTTGCTCAGCACGTTCAGTGGCGCCGCGCTACAGCGGGACACGAAGTCGGTCGCGGTCCGGTCGCCGGTGAGGCAGTTCAGCTGGGTGCTGGCCTCGATCGGGTCGGTCAGCGGCTTGGCGTGGTCGACGATGTCGAGGTTGTTCAGCTTCTGTACCAGCGCGGTGAGCGCGGCCCGATTGTTCGGGTCGGTCAGCTTCTGGCCGGCCGGTGCGCCGACGACATAGGTGCCGGTGACCGCGTCGAATTTGAACTGCGCGGACATACCCGGGAACTGTTTGTCCAGGATCTCGGTGGCGCGGGCCGAGGGCAGATTCGGCATGTTGAAGTCGTCCTTGACCGGCTTCTTCAGGCCGACGCCGAGAGCGCCGAGCGCCACGATGATCAGCAGCCAGACGGGTAAGACGATCCATTTCCGACGGAAGGCGAATTTGCCCCATCGGTACAGATATACGGACACGAGGGATGGCTCCTAGTGGATGGCTTCGGATCTGGTGCTGAGCTGTTGTGGGGGCCCGTTAGGGGCAGCACTCACGCGGTCGCCGCGCCGCGAGCCGCCTCCATGTAACGCTATCTGCCTACCGTGCGGTAGGTAGACTACCCATACCGAAACGGAGGTACAACCTCGATATTAGGGGATCATCCGAGGTGGCAGGGAAGTCGATGAGAGGATCACCTGATGGCGGTGCGCAGTACTCCCGGAGCGGTTGTCACAGGTAGAAGTACCAAAGAAGCCATTCGGGAGGCCGCGATCCAGCTGTTTTCGGACAAAGGATTCGAGCAGACCAGTCTTCGTGAGGTCGCCGATGCGGTAGGGATCACAAAAGCTTCGCTGTATTACCACTACGCCTCGAAGCAGGATCTGCTGCTGGCGATCGTCGATCCGATCATCGACGATCTGCACGCCGTGGCCGAGGGGCTGGAGGAACTGCCGTACGGCCCGGCGGCCGTGCGCGAGGTGCTCGTCCGGCAGGTGCGGGCCATGCTGCGGCATCGGCGCACGGTCCTCATGTTCGTGCGCGACACCACGGCCATCGCGCGGGCCATCGCCAACCGTGACGAGGAACTGAAGAATGCGCGGACGCGCGTGTGCCGGTGGCTGGCCGGTCCGGATCCCGGCGACGAGCGAATGTTGCGCGCCGCCGCGGCCTTCCAGGTGCTGAGCGTGGTGCTCGCATCACAGGAACTGGTGCCCGAGGCCGACACCGAGCTCATCGAACGGGTGGTGCTGGACGCCGCGCTCGGTGTGCTGGATGTCGGACCGGCCGAGTCCGTGTCGTCGGCGGCGGACGGAACCGAGGGCGCGCGTGCACATCACCGCTAGGGTCGACTACGCCGTGCGGGCGCTGCTGGAGATCGCGCGGGCGGAGCCGGCCGCGGCCAAGGCCGACACCATCGCCGCCGCCCAGGCGATTCCGCCCAAGATCCTGGAAACGGTGCTGGCCGAATTGCGCCGCGCCGAACTGGTGCGCAGCCGCCGCGGCCCGGACGGTGGCTACCGGCTGGCCCGGCCGCCCGCGCTGATCAGCGTGGCCGACGTGATCCGCGCGGTGGAGGGCCCGCTGGCCTCGGTACGCGGTCAGCGTCCGGAGGACGTGGCGTACGACGGTTCCGCACAACCCCTGCAACAGGTCTGGATCGCGCTGCGCGTGAACATCCGGGCCGTCCTGGAACGGGTGTCGATCGCCGAGATCGCCGCCGCCGAGCTACCCGGTTTCGTGGCCGATCTCACCAGCGACCCCGGCGCCTGGACCCGCCGCCCGGTACCGGACGGCAACCCATCCGTGGTGTTGAGAGGAGAAAAGGGCGAGCCGCCTGTCACCCGGTGGCGGTAGCCTGCACGCATCATGTTGATCCGATTGCTCCGCACTTTCCTGGCTCCCTACCGCGCACAGCTGGCGGGTGTCGTGGTGCTTCAGCTGATATCCGTCATAGCGATGCTCTATCTCCCGTCGCTGAATGCCGACATCATCGACAACGGTGTCACCAAGGGCGATGTGGGCTACATCTGGAACACCGGCCTGTGGATGCTGCTGGTTTCCGCGGTACAGATCCTGGCCTCGGCCAGTTCGGTGTACCTGGGCGCGCAGGCCGCGATGGCGGCCGGGCGGGACGTCCGCGCCGCCCTGTTGCATCGGGTCGGCACCTTCTCCGCCCGCGAGGTCGGACTGTTCGGCGCGCCGTCGCTGATCACCCGCAACACCAACGACGTTCAGCAGGTGCAGCTGCTCATCGTGATGAGCGTGACCGTGCTGGTGATGGCGCCGATCATGTGCGTCGGCGGCATCGTCATGGCGTTGCGGCAGAGCCTCGGGCTGTCCTGGGTGCTGGTGGTCGCGGTGCCGGTGCTGGCGCTGACCATGGGCCTGATCATCTCGCGGATGGTGCCCGGCTTCCGGCTCATGCAGGAGCGCATCGACGGCGTGAACCGGGTGCTGCGCGAACAGATCACCGGCATCCGGGTGGTGCGGGCGTTCGTCCGGGAGCGGCAGGAGACCTGGCGGTTCGGGGTCGCCAATTCGGCGCTCACCGACTCCGCGCTGTACGTCGGCCGCTTGGCGGCGCTGCTGTACCCGACGGTCATGCTGATCAGCAATGTCACCACGGTGGCAGTCATCTGGTTCGGCGGGCACCGTATCGACTCGGGGTCGATGCAGGTCGGTGCGCTGACCGCGATGCTGTCGTACATCATGCAGATCCTGATGGCCGTCATGATGGCCTCGTTCCTGGCGATGCTGGCGCCGCGCGCGGCGGTCTCCGCGGAGCGGATCTCCGAGGTGCTCGACACCGAGTCCTCGGTGCAGCCGCCGCGACTGCCGCAGCCGCTCACCGAGGATGCGGGCCGGGTCGAGTTCTCCTTCGCGGAGTTCAAGTATCCGGGCGCGGAGAAGCCGGTGCTGCGGTCCGTCCAGTTCCGGGTCGAGCCCGGCACCACCACCGCGATCGTCGGCTCCACCGGCGCCGGCAAGACCACCTTGATCAACCTGATCCCGCGCCTGATCGACGTGACCGACGGCGCGGTGTACGTCGGCGGCACCGATGTCCGGCACATCGATCTGGAACAGCTGCGCGGTTCGATCGGCCTGGTGCCGCAGCGGGCCTACCTGTTCTCGGGCACCGTCGCGAGCAATCTGCGCTACGGCAAACCGGCCGCCACCGACGACGAACTCTGGCATGCGCTGGAGATCGCGCAGGCCGCCGATTTCGTGCGGGACATGCCGCAGGGGCTCGACACCCCGGTGGCGCAGGGCGGCACGACCGTCTCCGGCGGGCAGCGGCAGCGGCTGGCGATCGCCCGCGCGCTGGTGCGCAGGCCGCGGATCTACCTGTTCGACGACTGCTTCTCCGCGCTGGACGTGGCCACCGACGCCCGCGTCCGCGAGGCGCTGCGACCGGAGACCGCCGACGCCGCGGTCATCACGGTGGCCCAGCGCATTTCGACGGTCCGGGAGGCCGACCAGATCGTGGTCCTGGAGGACGGCGCGATCGTCGGCCTCGGAACCCACGACCACCTGGTCCGCGAGTGCAAGGAATATCGAGAAATCGTGGAATCCCAGCTGAGTGTCACGGAGGCGGCCCGATGAGCCACAATGGCGGAGCCGCTGATCGGGCCGTCCGGGTGCGGATGTCGAGCATGGCTCAGGTGGCGGCCCGATGAGGCCGGGGATGCCGGGGCCGGGGGCGCCGGGGACCAGGGCCAAGTCGTTCCGGCCGTCGCTGCGGCGGCTGTTGGTCCGGCTGGCACCCGAGAAGTTCTATCTCGCAATCATTTTCGTGCTCGCGACCACCGCGGTGGTGCTGAACACGCTGGGCCCGCAGATTCTCGGCCGGGCCACCAACCTCATCTTCGACGGGGTGCTCGGCAAGCAGTTGCCCGCCGGGCTCACCCGCGATCAGGCGATCGCCGGACTGCGCGACCACGGGCAGAACCGACTCGCCGACATGCTCCGGGGCATGGACGTGATCCCCGGCGCCGGAATCGATTTCGGCGCGGTCGGCCGGGTGCTGATGCTGGTGCTGGTGCTCTACATCGTGGCCTCGGTGTTCACCTGGTTGCAGGGCTACCTGATCAACGAGGTCATCAACCGCACGGTGAAGCGGCTGCGCAGCGATATCGAGGACAAGATCCACCGGCTGCCGCTGAGCTACTTCGACTCGACCCCGCGTGGTGACGTGCTGTCCCGGGTCACCAACGACGTCGACAACATCTCGCAGAGCCTGCAACAGACGATGAGCCAGCTGGTCATCCAGGTGCTGTCGGTGATCGGCCTGCTGACCATGATGTTCTGGATCTCGCCGACGCTGGCCGTGATCGCGCTGATCACGCTGCCGGTGGCGATCTGGCTGACCGCCCAGATCGCCAAGCGGTCCCGGCCGCACTTCATCGACCAGTGGAAGTACACCGGCCTGGTGAACGCGCAGGTCGAGGAGGCGTACACCGGCCACGAGGTGATCACCGCGTTCGGCCGCATCCGCGAGGTGGGCGAGCAGTTCGACGAGCGCAACGAGAAGCTGCACCAGGCCAGCTTCAAGGCGCAGTTCATCTCCGGCCTGATCATGCCCACGATGACCCTGCTCGGCAATCTCAACTATGTGCTGATCGCCGTGGTCGGTGGCCTCAAGGTGGCCTCGGGCAGCCTGTCGCTGGGCGAGGTGCAGGCGTTCATCATGTACTCCCGGCAGTTCAGCGCGCCGCTGATGCAGGTCGGGCAGATGATCAACCTGCTGCAATCCGGTGTGGCCTCCGCCGAGCGCATCTTCGAGATCCTCGACGCCGACGAGCAGGATCCGGATCCGGCCGAGGAGGATCTGCGGCCGCTGGAACGCGGCCGGGTGGCGTTCGAGCAGGTGGATTTCCGCTACGAGCCGGATACCCCGGTCATCGAGGAGCTGTCGCTGGTCGCCGAGCCCGGCCATGTGGTGGCGATCGTCGGCCACACCGGCGCCGGCAAGACCACGCTGGTGAATCTGCTGGAGCGGTTCTACGAGATCGACTCCGGCGCCATCACCATCGACGGCGTCGACATCACCGACATCACCCGCGATCGGCTGCGCTCCCGGATCGGCATGGTGTTGCAGGACACCTGGCTGTTCGGCGGCACCATCCGGGAGAACATCGCCTACGGCAATCCGAACGCCTCCGAGGAGGAGATCGTCGCCGCGGCGAAGGCGGCGTACGTGGACCGGTTCGTGCACGCGCTGCCGCACGGCTACGACACGGTGCTGGACGAGGAGGGCTCCGGTGTCAGCGCGGGCGAGAAGCAGCTGATCACGATCGCCCGCGCCTTCCTGGCCAAGCCGTCGATCCTGATCCTCGACGAGGCCACCAGCTCGGTCGACACCCGCACCGAACTGCTGGTGCAGCAGGCGATGGCCGAATTGCGCCGCGACCGTACCAGTTTCGTCATCGCGCACCGGTTGTCCACCATCCGCGACGCGGATCTGATCGTGGTGATGGACAAGGGCCACATCGTCGAACAAGGTTCGCATCGGGAACTGCTGGCGGCCCGCGGGCCGTACCGCGAGCTGTACAACGCGCAGTTCGCGGGCGCGGCCGTCGAGGAGACGGTCGACGCCGGGTGATCGGCGGCGGTGCACGGTGGCGGTGATCGGCTGGGGAGCGGCTGCCACCGTGGCGGTCCGCAGTGATGAGCGGCTAGCCGCGGTGGTGATGAGCGGCTCGCCGCGGTGGTGATGAGCGGTCTGGCAGGATTGCGGAGTGGTTGATCCTGCGTCCCCCCTCGCCTCCGCGCCGCCCGTCCCCACCGCGCCGGTCGCCGGCTTCGGATTCGAGGTGCGCACCCGGCTGGCGGACCGGCACGGCCGCAGTGGCGTGCTCACCACTCCGCACGGCCGCATCGCCACCCCCGCCTTCGTTCCGGTGGGCACCAAGGCGACGGTGAAGGCGGTGCTGCCGGAGACCATGCGGGAGCTGGGCGCGCAGGCGCTGCTGGCCAACGCGTACCACCTGTACCTGCAACCCGGTTCGGACATCGTGGACGAGGCCGGTGGGCTGAGCCGATTCATGAACTGGCCCGGCCCCACCTTCACCGACAGCGGTGGCTTCCAGGTGATGTCGCTGGGCGTCGGCTTCAAGAAGGTGCTGGCGATGGAGGCGGTGGGGGTGCAGCGCGACGATGTGGTCGCGCCGGGCAAGGAGCGCCTCGCGGTCGTCGACGACGACGGCGTCACCTTCCGCTCCCATCTCGACGGCTCGAAACACCGCTTCACGCCGGAGGTTTCGATGGGCATCCAGCACCGGTTGGGCGCCGACGTGATGTTCGCCTTCGACGAGCTCACCACCTTGATGAATACCCGTGGCTACCAGGAGAAGTCGCTGCAACGCACCCACGAGTGGGCGCAGCGCTGCCTGGACGAGCACGAACGCCTGACCACCGCGCGCAGTCACCGTCCGTATCAGGCGCTGTTCGCGGTGATCCAGGGCGCGCAGTACGAAGACCTGCGTCGCAAGGCCTGTCGCGAGCTGGAGGCGATGCGGGGCAGCGGCGGAACGGAATTCGACGGCTACGGCATCGGCGGCGCGCTGGAGAAGAGCAATCTGGGCACCATCGTCGGCTGGTGCTGTGACGAACTGCCCGAGCACAAGCCGCGTCACCTGCTGGGCATCAGCGAGCCCGAGGACTTCTTCGTCGCCGTCGAGAACGGTATCGACACCTTCGACTGCGTGAACCCGTCCCGAGTGGCCCGCAATGCCGCCATCTATGTGGACGAGGGCCGATTCAACATCAACACCAGTCGTTTCCGGCGCGATTTCACGCCCATCGACGAGACCTGCGACTGCTACACCTGCGCGCATTACACCCGTGCCTACATCCATCACCTGTTCAAGGCCAAGGAGATGCTGGCGGCCACGCTCTGCACGATTCACAACGAGCGTTTCACCATTCGACTCGTGGACCGGATCCGGGAGAGCATCGAGGCGGATCGCTACGACGATTTCAAGGCCGAGGCGCTGGGCCGCTGGCAGGGACGTATCCGAAGTCACCGATCCTGAGGCGCAACAGCTCTGGCATCCGAAATTAACAGAGGGGTAATATTTCTCCAGACCGTCGGATCGATCGGCGGCGAGTGTCGAGGTTCCGCCCGGAATCGCCGCGCCAGTGTGCGAATCCGCCGGGGAGCTGCTCCTCCGCCGCAGGTCGCGAGGTTGTCCGGCGGGGATCGAGAGCTCTGGAGGGTCCAGGTGGCGACATATGATGTCCCGCAGGAACAACGACTGTCCCCCCGCATCGTGGTGGGGGTGAGCGGATCGCTGGACAGTCTCGCGGCCCTGCATCGGGCCGTGGCCGAGGCGCGGCGCCGACCGGCGGCCGACATGGCCGAGGTGGTCGCGGTGCTGGCGTGGCAGCCGCCCGGCGGCGAGTACGCGCAGTCGCGATATCCGTGCCCGGAACTGCTGGACGCGGCCCGTTCGGAGGCCCGGCGCCGGCTGCTGGCCGCCCTCGACGACGCGTTCGCCGGGATCGATCCCGGTGTGCCGCTGCGGGCCGAGCTGGTCCGCGGCGATATCACCGAGGCATTGCTGGCCTGCGCCGATCGGTCGGAGGATCTGCTGGTGGTGGGTTCCGGCGGCGGCTGGCTGCGCCGCTGCCTGCGGCGGCGGGTGGCGGCGCGGCTGCTGCGCCGGGCCGCGTGCCCGGTGCTGGTGGTGCCCAAGCCGGAGTTGCAGCGGGAGCTGGAGCGCGCGGGCTCGTGGCTGCCGGGCTGGCTGTCCTTCGCGAAACGTCCGGCGCCGTTGCTTCCGGAGGCGGCGGCCCGGCCGGTCGGCACCGTCTGACCGGTCGGACAGGATCCGGCACCCCGCTTGTCCCGTGGTGCCGGATCGGTGTGCGATGGATCAGCTGTACAGCGCGGCCCGATCGAGCGGGGCGTAGCTGGGCTCGTGCTTCTTCAGATAGGCGATGCAGCGATAGCTGATCGGCATGATGAAGACCTCGCACATGGTTTTCCAGACGAAGCCCACGATCACATAGTTGATGAACGCGCCCCAGGTGTTGATGCCGATCGCGGTGGCCGCGATCGAGCAGAACACCAGCGTGTCACCGAACTCACCGGCCACGGTGGAACCGAGCAGCCGGGCCCACAGATGCTTCTCCTTGGTGCGCTCCTTGATCAGCACGAGCGTCACCGAGTTCAGGAACTGACCGATGACGTAGCCGGCGAAGCCGGCGGCCACCAGCTGCGGGGTGGTGCCGACCACGGTGCGGAAGGCGTCCTGATTATCGTAGAAGTCGGCCTTGGGCAGCCCGATCGCGATCCAGAAGCAGATCACCATCAGCGCGAGCATGCTGAAGCCGTAGTAGATGGTCCGCCGGGCGGCCTTGAATCCGTACACCTCGCTGAGGATGTCGCCGATGACATAGGCCAGCGGGAACAGGAAGAAGGCGCCGTCGGTCGTGATCGGCAGGATGTCGATGGGTCCCAGCGACACGTGTTTGTCGGCGAAGAACTGCACGCCCTTGGTCGCGCAGATGTTGGAGATCATCAGAACGGTGGTGAACAGTGCCACGATCAGGGTGTAAGCACTCCCCGAGACCTTCGCGAAGGACGCGTGTTCGGTCTCGGGGCGCCCAGGCCCGTCGTTGTCTGTATCGACTGCGGGTAGTTGTGTCTCACTCACGAGGTGTCGACGATACCTGCACGTCGGCGCTGTGGAATAGGCTGAGTCAATGACGAATCCCGGCGATTCCGACGAGTGGTGGAAGCAATACGGTGGCGAGGGGGTCTCCGCCGAGTCCGGAGGGCGCTCCGAGCCGCCTCCGGCCGCCCCGCCGGCCGGCTACTCCTCGGCCCCGCAATACCAGAATCCGCCGGTCACACCGCCGCCGCAGCCGTACCCCGGATATCCCGCGCCGCCGCCTCCGTACCAGGCCCCGCCCGCCCAGCAGTACGGGCAGCCGGGGTACGGGCAGCAGCAGCCCGGGTACGGCTATCAGCCGTATCAGGGGCCGGGATATTCGCAGCAGCCGCAGGCGACCGGTAACAACGGCCTGGCGATCGCCTCGCTCGTGCTGTCGCTCGTCGGGCTGTTCTGCTGCCCGGCCGGGATCGCGGGCATCGTGTGCGGCGTGATGGCACTGAACCAGATCAAGGAGCGCGGCGGGCAGGGCCGCGGGATGGCCCTCGCCGGGATCATCATCGCGACCATCGGCATCGCCCTGACCGTCATCATCGTCGCGATCGACGTCGCGACCAACGGCCGCTGATCCCGATCACCTCACGGACGACAAGGGGCGCATCCGGTTACGGATGCGCCCCGTGGTCTTCCGGTGTGCCGGGCCGGTTCTCAGGCCCGGATCTCCTTGACCACCACCGCGCCACCGGCGAACTTGTCGTGCCAGCCCTGGTGGTTGGGATCGGAGGAGATCGTCATCGCGATGCGGATGACCAGCACCAGCGAGGCGATGCTGCCCAGGCAGGGGATGATGCCGGTGAGCAGGAACAGATTCCGCTTCAGCGAGCTGCCGGCGTCGAGATTGCTGCCGTCCGGTCCGATGACGCGCAGGCCCAGCGCCTTCTTCCCCAGCGTGGCGCCGAGCTGGGTCTCCAGGCCGATGTAGTAGAGCACGCCGAGCACCGACACCAGGATCGGCAGCAGGAAGCGGGAGATCAGGCCGGAGTTGCCGATGGCCAGCAGCAGCACGAAACTGACCAGCCAGGACGGGATCGCGACGATGACGGCGTCGATCAGCCTGGCCGCGAACCGGATTCCGAGATCGGCCGGCTGGGTGCCCGGGGGCAGGTTCAGCGGCTGCCCGAACTGCTGCGCGTAGGGCGCGTAGGGCTGCTGGCCGTAGGGCTGTTGCCCCTGCGGCGGCTGCTGGCCGTAGGGCTGTTGCTGCTGGCCGTACGGCTGCTGGCCCTGGGGCGGCTGCTGGCCGTAGGGCTGCTGGCCGTAGGCGTCCTGTGGCTGCTGGCCGTACGGCTGTTGCTGGCCGTAGGGCTGCTGCCCGTACGGCTGACCCGGCTGCTGCCCACCCTGTGTGTATTGCGGCTGCCCGTAGGGCGGCTGCCCGTAGGGCTGCTGCTGGCCGTACGACGGCTGATTCGAGTACTGTTGGCCGCCTTGCGGATACGGTTGCCCAAAGGACTGTCCGCCGGATTGCTGGTTGGGATCGTACCCACCATTGGTCATATCTGGGTTCCTCGATGAATTGTCGTACCGGTATCGACCGGTTACGTTACGGAAATCAACCGCGTCGCAACAAGCCGCTCGGTTCGAATATCCATGGTGAGTGCGACAACGTTTCCGGATCGAATCGATCGAGGGCCTCGCGCGGTGTGCTCGCGATCGTACCCAGTGAGTTCGTCAGCACCGCCGCCACCTGCCGCGCCGTTTCCCCGGCGGCGAGCCGATCGGCCAGCGTGACCGCTCCGTCCCGTTTGGCCAGTCGCTTGCCGTCTCGATTGAGAACCAATGGCACATGGGCGTATCGGGGCACGTCGAAGCCGAGAAGGGTGGCCAGATAGGCCTGCCGCGGGGTGGAGGGCAGCAGGTCGTCACCCCGGACCACCTGGTCGAAGCCCTGTTCGCTGTCATCGACGACGACCGCGAGATTGTATGCGGGCGTGCCGTCTCCGCGACGCAGCACGAAATCGTCCACGAGACCCCGGTAGCATCCGTGGATTTCGTCGATCACTTCGAATTCGGTGACCGCCGAACGCAATCGCAGCGCCGCCGGGCGGCCCGCTGCCCGCCGGGCGGACCGTTCCGCGCCGGTCAGCTCGCGGCAGGTGCCGGGATAGGCGCCCATCGGTCCGTGCGGCGCGGTCGCGGCCTGCTGGATCTCCTTTCGCGTGCAATAACATTCGTAGGTCAGCCCGGCCGCGGTGAGCCGCTCGACGGCGGCGTGGTGCCGGTCCAGGCGTTGCGATTGCCACACCACCGGGCCGTCCCAGTCCAGGCCGATCGCGGCGAGATCCGCCAGTTGCCGGTCGGCGATGTCGGGGCGGGACCGGTCGGTGTCCAGATCCTCGATGCGGATACCGAATTCGCGGCCGGTCGAGCGGGCGAACAGCCAGGCCAGCAGCGCGGTCCGGAGATTGCCGAGGTGCAGATCGCCCGAGGGGGTGGGGGCGAAGCGCCCGGCGCCGGCGGCCGGCACCCGCAGCCGCGGCCGCAGGCGCGATTCCGCGGGCAGCCGCCCGGCGGCGAGTTCGTCCAGCAGGTTCCGCGCGTGGGCGATCAGGCCCGGGCCGTCCACGCCGTACGGGAGCGGAGCGGCGGCTTCCAGCCGCCCCACGGCCCGCTCGAGCAGCAGCCGCGCCCCCTTGGGGTTACCCCGCTGGATATGGGTGAGCCCGACCGCGTACTGCGCCAGGCCCTGCCACAGCATCTTCTCGGCAACCGGTCCGTTCTTCCAGGCGGCCTCCAGGACCTCGTGCGCGTGGAAGGCCGTGCCGTCGTCCAGCAGCCGTTGTGCGTAGTCCAAAGTTTGCCGAGAAGTTAGCTGGAGGTCCTCCGGGATCCGGGGGACCCCGACGCTACCCGGTGGTAGCGGGCGGCCGAGCCGGTCGCGGGGCCGGGCATTCCGGGCATGTCCGGCGTCGTCTCGGTCACGTTCGGTCATCGGTCCATTCTGCCCGCTTCCGCTGACTCGTGAATATCCGGTACGCACCACTCGGGATCGCGTTCCCGGTAATTCCCGAGAGACCGTTGTATTGATCTTGTATTTCCGGAAGCAATTTGTCCGCAAACATGTCGAGGTCCTGATATGTCCGGATTTCGCTCGGTGAACGTCGAAACTCTCCCTGGCGCGATTACGAAAACCTGCTACTGTGCAACACGGCGGGCAACATCCGCAAAGTGAACCGGGTGGATGCGCACGACCGACGCGAGTTGCCGTTGCGCGCCGCCACCGGGACGCATCGCGGGATTCGATGTCCGACAGGTCCCGGAACAAGATCGAATAATTTGTCAGGGATAACCCCCCGTATTCTCGAAGTAGCGAAGGAGCTATAGCTGTGAAGGTCGACGTGACCGGTGCTGTGTGGCGAAAGAGTACATACAGCGGTCCCGACGGAAACTGCGTGGAGGTCGCGTTTCTGGGCGACGACAATATCGCAGTGCGCGACACCAAGGACCAGGGTCGGGGTCCGATCCTGGCCTTCACTCCCGGCGAATGGGATGCATTCGTCTCGGAGGTGACGGAAGGGATGATCGGCCGAGCCTGATCGGCACGTACGTACGGTACGGAACCGGCCTCGGGCCGAGCGCCCGGGGCCGTGTTCGACCGTATATCTTTCAATCGACCGTTTCAGCTCCGGTGCTCAATTATCCCGGATCCGGCGGTACCGTCCGCCATTTCCCGAACATGCCGCAGCACCGCGAGTTGCCGTGATTCCACACTGTGCCCGGCCGCGCGCAGTTGCTCGATTTCCGGCTGCGGATCGGCCCGGAAGAAGCTTCCGCTACCCGGTTTCCCGGAAAGCCCGAGCCTGTTCATCTTCTTCGGAATCGCGGCGCCCTGGTAGGTCGGTGGAATCGGGTGACCGTGCGCATCGACCGGCCCCAGCGGTTGATGCAGTTCGATGTATTCTCCGGGTGGCAGGCGGCGGATGATCCCGGTTTCGATGCCGTGCTCCAGCATCGCTCGATCGGCGCATCGCGGAGCCGGGCACCGCCGATAGTCGGCGAAATAGGCCGGCGGCGGCACGATCAGCAATCCGACCCGGAAGATCCAGGTCGTCGCGTTCGATGAAATGTCGAACTCCAGCGCGATGATGTCGTTGACGCAGACCGGGGTCGGTACCGGGTAGCAGCCCGGCGACATCGCGCCGATCGCGGTGCGCACCGGCACGTCGCTGGATGTGGTGGGCGCGATCCCCGGTCGGCCGCTTCTCCGGCCAGGGATAGCTGACGAGCAGCGCGAACAGTAGCGGCGTCAGGATCGCCACGGCGAGGGTGAGCATGAAGAACGCACCCTGATCCAGCGCGAACACCGGCACGATCCGGGGCCGGACATCACCGGCCCGCGGCTATCGTCGGCGGGTGCACACGATGGTCCCGCGGGACGCGATCTCCTATTGGCTGTCCCAGCGCGCCTGCAACGACCTGTTCCTGCTGTACTGCTTCGACGATCCCGGCATCGGCCCGGACCGGCTGCGCGCCGCCTTGACGGCCCGCTGTGCCACGATCGCCGACCTGCGAATCCGGCTGCGCGAGTACCGGTTCGCGTATCCGCGCTGGGTACCGTGTGAGATCGACGCCGACCAGCTGGTCGAACACGAACTGCCGGAATCGGACTGGGCCGCGATGGTGACGGCGCTCGCCGCGGTGCTCCCCGACGGGGTGCGGGCCGACCGGCGGCCCTGGCGGCTGCACCTGTTCCCCGGCGTCACCGGCGCTCCGGGCGGCCCCGGCCCGGCCCTGGTCGTGGTGCTGCAACTGTCGCACGCCCTGGCCGACGGCCGCCGGGCCGCCGAGATCGCCCGCGCGCTGTTCCGCGCGGAACCGGTGAGGGAGTCGCCGCGGGCCGGCGATGGCGAAGCACGGCGGGGCCGTGACCGTTTCGCCGATCCGGACCCCGGGGCGGCGGTCGTCGCGGACCGTCGTGCGGAACGGTCCGCCCGCGCACAGCCGGGCCCGCGCCGTCGATCGGAGGCGGTGCGCGCGTGGCAGCACGGTGTCGTCCCGCGCGCGGTGGACCGGCTGATCGAGGCGCGGGCGCTGCTGGCGATGCCCGGAGATCTGGGGCTCACCCTGATTCGGGGGATCGCCGCCGAGCGGTCCCGGCGCGAACTCGGCGAGCTGACGGCGCGTGGCGAAATCCCGCCACCGGCAGGGAAATTCGCGCCGACTACACTGAACCACCCGCCCGTACCCGGCCACCGGATCGTGCGGATGCTGGTGCGCGACGACCTCCGGGCTCCCGGTCACACCGTGACGGTGCTGGCGCTCACCGCGATCTCGGTGGCGTTGCCCGCCTTTCTGGCCCGCCGCGGCGAGGCGCCCGCCGCCCTCGCCGCCCAGGTGCCGGTCGCACTGACCGGATCGGATCGGTTCGGGCGCAACAACTATCGGGATATCGCCGTCGAATTACCCTGCGCCGAACCGGATCTCCGGCGGCGCGCCGATCTGATCGCCGCCGAGCTCGCGGCCCGCCGCGAGCGGGCCGGGCATCCGCTGCTGGCCGCGCCCGATCGGGTCACCGCCGCCCTTCCGGCCCCGGTGCTGCGCCGGGACATCGCCGCCTTCCCGCTCGACACGGTCCCCGCGGCACTGTCGGCGCACACCGTCGTTTCCAGCGTCCACCGCGGCCCGGCGGATCTGACCTGCGCGGGCGCCCCGGTCCGATTCACCGCCGGATTCCCGGCCCTGGGCGCGGTCATGCACCTGACGCACGGCGTGCACGGCCTCGGCGGGACGGTCACCGTATCCCTGCACGCCGATGCGGACGTGCTGCCCGACCTGGGCGACTACGCCGACGCGCTGGACGCGGCGCTGACGCGGGTGGTGGCGGCGACCGGCGCGCCACGGTGACGGATCTCACAATCAAACCCCACCGGAGGTGGCGGTCCCGCGTAGGGTGTGCGCATGCCCGACACTCTGGCAACAACCCCTACCGCCATGGCGCCCACACCCAGCACCTCGCTTCCCGGCCTGCGTCCGGACCGCTTCGACCGAGAGGGTTACGACCAACTCGTCGACGTCCGGGATCTGCGGGCGACACTACCCGGCATCGACCGGCTACGGACCTGGGCCCACGAGGCCCTGGCCGCCGCGCCCGGTGAGAACGCCGTCGACATCGGCTCCGGAACCGGTTCGGAGGTCATGACTTTCGCGACCGCGGTCGGGCCCACCGGCGCCGCCGTCGGCGTGGAACCCGATCCGGATCTGCTGTCCGGAGCCGAACGCCGTGCCGCCCAGGCCGGTTCGGCCGCCAGGTTCGTCTCCGGTGACGCGTACGGTCTGCCGTTCGGCACCGACACCTTCGATGTCGCCCTGTGCGAGCGCGTCTTCCAGCATCTGACCGCGCCGGCCCGCGCCGCGGCCGAGATCGCGCGGGTGCTGCGGCCCGGTGGTCGCGTGGTGCTGATGGACGCCGACTGGGGCACGGCGATCGTGCATCCGGGCGACCGGCATGTGGCGCAGGAGGTGGTCGAGACCCTGATCGCGAGCACCACGCAGCCGTTCTCCGGCCGCCGGCTGTCCGGGCTGCTGAGTCAGGCCGGCCTGGTCATCGACGAGGTGGCCTCACATGCGCTGGTGCAGGACCCGAGTGCCGGAGCGGGCGCGCTGGTCGGACGCATCTCCGCGATGGCGGTGGCGCGCGGCGCGATCACCGAACCGCAGCGCGAGCGGCTGCTCACCGATCTGGCGATGGGTGCGCGCACCGGCGACATCCACCTGTCGGTGACCGTCTTCGCCGTGCTCGCCCACAAACCCGAATAGCCCCCGGACGAACCCGGACGACATCGCCCGCCGCCGCTCGGGCCGAACGGCGGCGGGCCGCAGGTCGGCTCAGACGGTGAGCTGCTTCTCCGTCGCCGCCAGCAGGACGCAGGTGGCCAGCCCGTCCATCGCCGTCTCCAGCTCCGTCAGCGACGGGAAGCTGGGCGCGATGCGAATGTTCCTGTCCTCGGGATCTTTTCCGTACGGGAAGGCCGAACCGGCGGCGGTCAGCGCGATACCCGCCTGCTTCGCCAGCGCGATGGTGCGCGCCGCGGTGCCCTCGAGCACGTCGAGGCTGATGAAGTAGCCGCCCTTCGGCTCGGTCCAGGACGCCACCTTCGACGGTCCCAGCCGCTCTTCCAGGATGCGCAGCACCAGTGCGAATTTCGGCTCCAGCAGGGCGCGGTGCTTCTGCATGTGCGCCCGCACCCCGTCGGCATCCTTGAAGAAGCGCACGTGGCGCAGCTGGTTGATCTTGTCCGGGCCGATGCTCTGCACGCCCGCGTGCTTCAGGTACCAGTTCAGGTTGGCTGTGGAGCCGCCGAGGAAGCTCACCCCGGAGCCCGCGAAGGTGATCTTCGAGGTGGAGGCGAACACGAACGGGCGGTTCGGGTTTCCGGCGGCGGCCGCCAGCCCGAGCACATCCAGCACCGGGTCCGCGGTATCGGTCAGCGGGTGCACGGCGTACGCGTTGTCCCAGAACAGCCGGAAGTCGGGCGCTGCCGCGGGCATCGACACCAGCTCGCGGGCCACCTCCTGCGAGAGCGTGACACCGGTCGGGTTGGAGTAGTTCGGCACCACCCACAGGCCCTTGATCTGCGGATCGTCGGCGACCAGCGCCGCGATGGCGGCCACGTCCGGGCCGTCGTGCCCGATGGCCACGGGGATCATCTCGATACCCAGCGCCTGGCTCAGCGCGAAGTGCCGGTCGTAACCCGGTGCGGGACAGATCATCTTGACCACGGGCTCGTCCACCCACCGGCGGGCCGAGTCGGCGGTGCCGTAGAGCAGCGAGAACGCCAGCAGGTCGTGCATCAGCGAGAGGCTGGAGTTGTTGCCGGCCAGCAGATTCGCCGCCGGAATGCCGAGCAGCTCGCCGAAGATGGCGCGCAGCTCCGGAAGCCCTTGCTGTCCACCGTAATTGCGGCAGTCGGTGCCGGTGGCGTCACGGTAGTCCCCGGAGCCGGGCAGCGACAGCAGGTCCGCGGACAGATCCAACTGCTCCGGCGCCGGCTTACCCCGGGTGAGATCCAGCGTCAGCTTCTCGGTCTGGAGCTTCGCGTAGTTCGCGGTCTGCGTCTCGTGTTCGGACACGAGTTCCGCATGGCTCATCAAACCGAACTGCGTTTGCCGGGGCATCGTGAGTGGCCTTTCCTACGGCGATGTGGGTGCGCGACCGGCTCCGCGGCCGGTCCAGCGGACCACGTTACTCGCCGGTCCCGGTGCGGGCGACGGCGTACAGCACGCCGCCGGCGGTATTCGGGGAGAAGTGCCGCACACCTGCCGCGGCGAGAGAATAGGGGACCCCGCGCACCCGGCAGAGCCCGTTGACCCTTGCTGCCTTCCGGCCCTGGGGGGATTCACAGGATGCTCGCCGCGCGGGATCCGTCGGCCAGTGTAGCAGTGCCCGGACCCTGACCCGCCGCCCCCGCCGCGACCGCCGGTCGACCCCGGTGACGGATGTCCGCACACTGGTTACGATCGCTGCGAAGTTCGTCGCGGAATTCCGCGTTTCGAGAGGTTCGTCGCGGATTTCCCGCCTCGGACCGGGGAGGAACCGAGCAAGTGACACGCAGCAACCCGCCGCAGGACGGAAATCCGGGCGACGGGTACCCCAACGAAACCGTGCAGTGGTGGTCCACCCCACCTGCCAACAGCTCCCCGGGGGCGCCCGTCACCGGCACCGATCCCACGGTGCTCGGCTTCCAGAGTTCGCCACAGCAGTACCAGGGTTCGCCCTATCCCCAGCAGCCCGCCCCGCCGGTCTACGACCCGCACGCCGCCTACCAGCCCGTCCCGCCCGGCTATCCGGCCCAGCAGTACGGCGCCCCACCACCGCCGCCACCGCAGTACGGCGCGGTCCCGCAGTACGCCCCCCAATACGGCGCCCCGCCGCCGAAGAAGAGCAACGCCGGCCTGATCATCGGCGTGATCGCCGGCGTCGTGATCCTGATCGGCGCCGTCGTCGCCGCGGCCGTCCTGCTCGGCCACAAGTCCGGTGCCGCCGCCGGCGGCTCGTCCACCGGCAGCAAGCACGACGGCAACTACGTCATCACCAAGGCCGACAGCAACGCCTGCGCCATGGTCGACCCGACCGTGCTCCAGAAATGGGCCCCCACCGCGAGCGCCCCCGAACACACCGAACGCCAGCCCACCAGCTACGACGGCGGCTCCCTGAACTGCTCCGCGCGCTACAGCGGCGCCGGAAAATACGGCAGCAACGACGCCAACCTGAGCGCCAACGCCACCTTCGCCAGCGACTACGGCGCCCCGCAGTACAACTCCTGGCACGATTCGGACACCCGCACCACCGGCTCCGGCCGCGCCTCCGGCGCCCTGTCCGGCATCGGCCAGCAGGCCTACTACGCCTCCGAGCAGACCGACTACTCGTCCTTCACCGTCCTGGACTACACCTGCGCCGCCCTGGACTCCAACCTCTCCGCGAAGGTCGAACTCCGCGTCCACGCCGACCCCGGCACCCTCAACACCACCACGGTCGCCAACACCTGCACCGATCAGCTGAAGAAGGTCTTCAGCACCCTCCACAAGTAGTCCCCACCCCCACTGACAGGCCCATTTGCCCACAACCGGGGGTCAACCGGTATATTGCTCGACGGAGGATTCGCCTAGTGGCCTATGGCGCTCGCCTGGAACGCGGGTTGGGTTAACAGCCCTCAGGGGTTCAAATCCCCTATCCTCCGCCGAGGAAAGGCCTGGCCAGGGACTGTATTTCAGTTTCTGGCCAGGCTTCACGGCAACAGCTGCGGCAACACCAGCGGTCTGGAAACGGCTCACGCGAATACGCCCTGGTCGACGACTGGATCAACCCGTACGCGGGCAAGGTGTACGACTGGACCAGCAACGATCCCGCCAAGAACCCGGCGGTCGACTCCGAGTTCGACGACCGCGGCCAGCTGAACCACGTGCCCGGCCGTTTCCGTGTCCGGATCGCTCGTACCAGCGATATTTCGGACGATCGCGGTGGTCGGTACCCACTCCACCGGCAAACCACCTTCTCGCCGAAACTCGCGAATCGGCTGCGACGCAACGGGATCGAGGTGGGCTTCGTCTCGGCGCGTACCGTGGAGACATGTGCAGGTCACGTCGGAGGTCGGTCGCTGGGATGCCCCCGTCCGGTGGGCACCCGTCATCTCCGTGCGGCCGACCTGAGTACCGGTGACTGCCAACCGAGCGGCCCAGGGGTTTTCACGGGACGATCATGTGGTGAAACGCGACGTGTCCACCAGTTTGGACATCGAGGTACAGGCTCCTACCACGCTCGAATTCCAGATCACGGTCGCCCGGCAGGAGGGGCTCGAGGTGATCGAGGATCTGTCGTTCGAGCTCGATGGCAGGTCCATCGTCCCGTGGGAGATCTGCGGGCCGCACGGTACCCGGATTCACCGATTCGATTGCGGCAGTGGGAATCTGCGGGCTCGGTATGAGGCCAGCGTGCTGGGTACGGCGTTCGCCGTGCCTGCTTCCGACTATGATCTGTCGGTCTATCTGCGGCCGAGCCGGTACGCCGAATCGGACAAGTTCCTCGGGTTCGCGGCCACCGAGTTCGGGTACGTCACGAGCGCGGATCTGCCGCTGGCGGTGTCGAATTGGGTGGGGTCGCGGATTCGGTACGTCGCGGGGAGCAGTGATCCCATCGATGGGGCCGCGGAGACGTTGCTCTCCGGTGCGGGGGTGTGCCGGGATTTCGCGCATCTCGTCGTCGCGTTGTTGCGGGCGTTGAATGTGCCCGCTCGGCTGGTCGCCGTCTACGCTCCGCAGTGCGTTCCGATGGATTTTCATGCGGTGGCCGAGGTGTATCACGAGGGCGTCTGGCGGGTGGTCGACGCCACGGGGCTGGCGCCGCGACTGACCATGGTCCGGATCGCCACCGGACGTGATGCTTCCGATGTTGCCTTTCTCGACAACCATGGCGGCGACATCATTCTCACCAGCATGTCCGTGATGGCGTCGGCCGACGGTCCACCGGCGCTCGAGAGCAGTGCCGACTGGATCTCGATCTGGTGAGCTCGGACCCGAGGCCGGAGCTTCCTTCCAGGTGGGAAGCGCGACGGCTCACGAGCCGGTGGGCCCGTGCCCGTCCGCGCTCCCCGGTCGCACCGTGATCACGCGATCCGCCGGTATTCCTGCCCGGAATTCGGCACGCGCCACGGCGAGGATCGGGGCGTCTCGGGACCATACCTGCGCTTCGATGTATCGCCCCGGCCGCGCGGCGTCGAGATAGTCCCGGTGGGTTGTGTCCAAGGCGAGCGCGGTATCCGCGTCCACACCGTGGACGACGCGGGGTACCAGTCCCTCCGGGAGGTTCGAGGCGGGAGTTCCGGCCACCATCTGGTAATTGAAGAAGCTGTCCTCGACGGTGAGGGTCAGATGTTCGGCGGGTATCGAGTCGGCCGGTATCCGAATGACGACCGATCCTTCCTGGGCCGGATAGGTACCCTGTTCGCTCACGAGTTTGAAGTACAGCGGGCTGTGGGCTGAGGGGCTTCCCTTCATCGCGGCATGTGATCGTAGCCAGGCTTCGGCTTGCGTGCGGGTGTCCACGTAATCGGCGTTCTCGATTCGCTTTCCCATCCGCTCGGCGACCGCGGCCGCCTCGTCGTGGGGCAGGTCCATGATCGAGGTGAAAGGGTCGGCCGAGTCCGCGGGTACCTTTCGCTCCAGCCAGAGTCCGCGCAGTGGATGGGGGCGGGCTCCGGAACTTTCGTCACTTACGGGGGCGCCGGGCCGCATTGTTTCGCCGATCTCGTCCGCGGCCCGGATCTCGGTTTCCGTGGTGGTGCCGGCGGCTCGGTCGCCCAGATCGCCGAATTCGTCGTATCGTTCGGCGATCGAGCCACTCGCCCGTGGGATGATCCTCGCCAGTCCGGCGGCCAAGCGGTCGAGCAGCCGCCGCACCGATTCGTCCATGGCCGCTAGTACTCCAGCGCGACTTCGTGATCGACAATGGTTGATGAGGTCATGTGGTGGGGCGGCCGCAGCATTTCTTGTATTTGGTGGTGGATCCGCACCAGCATGGCGTGTTTCGTGGTGGTGGCCAGCCGATGGCATGGCCTTCGGCGATGATCTCGTTGATGCAGGCCAGACGGGTGTCGGAGTCAGTGGGGTCGCTGCCGGTGCGGGTGGTGTAGTCGAGGAGTTTGGCGACGGTGAGGGGAACCATGGTGATACGGGGGACGCCGGACTCGGCGAGATCGCGGTTGGCTTTCTCCCGTTCGGCGATGGTGGCGTCGGCGTCAACGGTTTCGACCAGCTGCGGCCAGGTTTGGTGCGCGCTGGGAATTTCCGGGCGGGGCCAGAACAGCACCCGCATTTCACGCGGTGGCTTGGGTGGGATTGCCGTGCGGGTGAATTCGTCGGCGCGGTCGGCCAGGGAGGCGACCGAGTCGTCGAGGTCGTCGGGGGGGAGTTCCAGTGCTCGGCGGACGCGGCGGCGGCCGGCGAGGACGTGGCTGGCGTAGCTGAGAAAGCCCAGTTCGGTGTCGCGTTCGGCCATCTCGTCGTCTGACAGCCGCGAGGTGGCTATGTTGAACCATGTCAGCGCCTGCTGCAGGTCACCGCGTTCTTCCAGCAGTTCGGCGGCCATGTGATAGGGGGCAGCGGAGTTGATCCGGTCTTGTCGCAGCGCGTCCAACTGGGCGTTCGCGTCGGCATCACGGTCGAGGTCGAACAGGATTTCCGCCAGCGTGACCCGGGCATTGCCGGCGTCCTCACCACCCAGATCGATCCCCTGGCGCAGCAGTTCGATGGCGCGGTCGTGGTCTGCGGCGTGCCACCATTGCACGGCGGCTTCGAGCAGGATTTCACCGCGCTGGTCGGGGTAGCGGTCGAGATCGGCTTCCAGTTCAGCAGCTAGCGTCGCCGGTCGAGTGGTCACCCGGGCACTGTAGTTGCCGCGCCGCGGCGGCGGTAGTGGTAGAGCCGGGCCTGATGCTGATGCCGGCGCCGCCAGTTCGACCAGTGCAGCCGGTCGATCATCACGCGAGCGGGCGTCATCACCAGCACCGCGAACAAATGACGGATCTCGTTGCGGGTGAACGGGATCCGATCCGACGGCACGGGGCCGAGGGCATGCTCGGTAACGGCGAGGACGGTGAGGAAGGCGTGGGCGAGCATGGCCAGCAGCGTCCAGCGGTGCCAGGACCGCCACCCCCGCACTTGGTGCTGGTCGAGCCCGGTCAGCGTCTTGGCGGTCTGGAAATTCTCCTCCGTCGACCACCGGCGTCCGGCCACTTTCACCAATCGGGCCAAGGTGACCGGTCGCGGGTTCCAGCAGCGGTAATAGGCCAGTTCCCCGGTGCGTTGGTTGCGGCGGATCATCAGCCACCGGCACCCGGGAACGGCGTTGTCATCATCGGTTCCGATCTCGATCCAGGCCCAGTCGTAGACGCGGGGCCCTTTGGCGCCGTCACCGGCCGACAGCGACTGCCAGGCCCGCGGCGGCAGTGTGCGAGCGAGGACGTCAGCGCGGACACGGCTGGTCGCGGTTGTGACGTGATGGTCACAGGCGACAGCGAAAACGTAACCAGTGCTGCGGAATTCGAGCTCACCACGCAGTTTCGGATCACCGCCATAGACCTCATCGCCGGTCACCCACGGTGCGCGGATACCGGCATCGAGAGCGTCTATGATCAGCTGTTTCGCCAGGGCGGGCTTGGTGGCGAACCGCACGTCGGCCGGCACCCCGGCCTGCGTGCAGCGGTCCGGGTCGCTCGTCCACGACTTCGGCAGATACAGGGCACGGTCGATGAACGCGTGCCCGGCACGAGTGGCGTAGGTGAGATAGACAGCAACTTGGCTGTTTTCGATCCGGCCGGCCGTGCCGGTGTACTGGCGTTGCACCCCGACGGTGTGCACACCCTTCTTGAGATCGCCCGTTTCGTCCACCACGAGCGTCGCATCGGCGTCGCCCAGATGCTCGATCACATAGTTGCGCAGGTCATCTCGTAGACCATCCTCATCCACTACAGCCGCCGACAGCAGATGCTGCATCCGCCCCGGGCCGATATCCCCCGCCTGCTCCGCCAACGTCCAGCAGTTCTTGCTCGGCAGCTCCGACACCATCCCGACCAGCATCTTCACCGCCGTGCGGCGAGTCTCCACCCGCGCGAACCGCGACCCGATACTCGCGGTCAGATCCTCGAACTCCCGCCGCCACCGGCCCCCATCAACACCAGCCGACACCACCAAACCCGTTGCGCCACCCACAAACACGACATGATCACGCCAGAACCGTCCGGCCGCCAACCGAACGACCAAGCCTTCCGCCGTCGATCACGAAGTCGTGCTGGAGTACTAGCACGACAGTTGTATTTCGTTGTTTTGCAGTCGGACCGATGGTGGGATACCTTGTCGTCTCGTGCTGGGTGATGTTGCCGCAGAGGATGTTTCGGCGTGGCGAGTGAGTTTCGATGAGGTGTTCGCGCGGGTGGCGGGGGTGTTCTATCGGGCGGAGCCGCGGCGGTGGGCGCGGTCGTATCTGACGGGGTTGCTGGCGCCGGTGGAGCGGAAGAATACGTGGCAGTTGTCCGAGGCTGCGGGAGAGGAGGATCCGGGCCGGTTACAACATTTCTTGAATCGGTCGCGGTGGGACGCCGACGAGTTGCGCGATTGCCTGCGGGCGTACGTCGCCGAGGCGCTGGCCTGCCCTGATGGAGTCCTGGTTCCGGACGAGACCGGGTTCTTGAAGAAGGGGGTGAAGTCCGCGGGTGTGCAACGCCAGTACTCCGGGACGGCCGGGCGTGTGGAGAATTCTCAGCTCGGGGTGTTCCTCGCCTACGCCGGGCGCTCGGGCCGGGCGCTGATCGACCGAGAGCTCTACCTGCCCGAGTCGTGGATCGGTGACCGCGATCGCTGTATCGAAGCAGGCATACCCGAAACACGTTGCAGTACAGGTCTTCTGACGAAGCCCAGGCTCGCGGAGATGATGATCGCCCGGACCCTGGACGCCGGAGTGCCCGCAGGATGGGTGGCCGCGGACTCTGCCTACGGCCGCGACGGCCGGTTCCGGGCCTTCTGCGAGACCCGCCGCCTGTCCTACGTCCTCGAGGTGCCGGTCCGGCACACCGTGCCCGACCTCGACGGCCGCCGCCGCGTCGACACCCTCGTCGCCCGAGCACCCGCACAAGCCTGGCACCGCGTCTCGGCAGGACTCGGTGAACGCGGCGAACGCGAATACGACTGGGCCTGGGCCACCCTCCCCAATTTCGGTGACCTCCCCGCCGGATACACCAGAACCCTGCTGGCCCGCCGATCCCTCGACAACCCTGCCGATATCGCCTATTACCTGTGCTTCCACCCCGCCACCATCGAGCGGGAACAGGTCGTGGCCGTGGCCGGCGCCCGATGGGCGGTCGAAGAGTGCTTCCAGGCCGCCAAGGACCAGTGCGGCCTCGACCACTACCAAGTCCGCAAATGGCATCCCTGGTACCGGCACATCACCCTCGCCATGCTCGCCCACGCCTTCCTCGCCGTCACCGCCGCCACCGACCCAAAAGCCCACGCGGGCTGGGCCGAATCACAGTCGCCGACATCCGCCGTCTCCTGGCGATAGTGCTCCACCCCGCCCGCACCCTCACCCACGCACTCGCCACCTGCCACTGGCGCCGCCGCCACCAAGCACACGCCCGACAACTCCGCCACCAACAGAAACGATTACAAAACAACGAAATACAACTGTCGTGCTAGGCGACGATCGAACGGTCCGCTACCGCAGGGGCGGACGTGTGTCCGTCCGGCAGACGGGCTCGCGGCGGGCTGTGACATCGACAACCCTGCCGGGCGGTCGGGGACCGGAATGGAAAGGCCTCGATCCGGAAAGGGAGCGGATCGAGGCCAGCGAACATGATGGTAAACACTATAGCGTGAACGGCGGTGCGGAATCGCGAAATCTGTGGGGGCCGGGGCGATCGTGCGCGCTCAACCACTGCATGAGCCGGCGCGTGACAGTGGATTCAGCGGCCCAGGTCGGCGTGGCCCTGGGTGAGGAGGGCGCCGATCAGGTTCTGTTGTTTGCGCATCACGGTGTCGATGACGGTGGCGAGGGTGGTGGAGTCGTGGGTCCAGCCGGTGGGGTCGTTCGCGCCGGGGGCGCCGGGGGCGAGGTAGTGGAGTTCGAAGTCGGCGTATTTGCGGGCGAATTCGAGGAAGGAGGTGGAGATCGCGTCGACCACCTCGACTATTTCGTCGCTGCCGACCATCAGCAGCAGGCTGGAGGCCGCATAGAATTCGACGGAGCGGGTCGCGTAGGTCTGGAATTCGGTGGCGATCGCCTCGCGGGGGAGGGTGATCCGGAGGTTGCCCTCCGAAGTGCTCAATTCCTGGATCAATTCGAAATACGAGGTCAGGTAGTCGCTGTAGACCTTTTCCCGGTCGGAGCGGACCGCCTGTGACAGGGCCTGGCGCTCGGCGTGATTCGCCTGGTCGATGCTGACGTAGACGGCCGAACCGGCGGCGACGACGCTCGAGATGACGGCGGCGACGACCGCGGTGATCAAGGCATAACGGGCGCTTCTGGTGGCGTCCCGGGATTCGGCCGGAGGTGGGGTTTCCGGAACGGGGAATTCGACGGCCATGGTGCTCTCCGATCGGTGTGGGTGCCGATAGGTCTGGATGGACGTCGTGCTGATCCGATCGTGTTTTCAGTACTGTACGATCCGCGGCCGGTTTCGACGTGGTGGGTGGATCTGCGCGTCGCGGGAAAGGCGCGGATGGTCCGGCGGCGGGGTGGGATGAGATGATCGGGGCATGGTGAGCCGCATGCTGTGCCTCGCGCAGGAGCCGGAGGCCGACAAACTCTTGTCGACGAACGATTTCGCCTTGTTGACGGGGATGCTGCTGGATCAGCAGTTCCCGATGGAACATGCCTTCCGGGGGCCGCAGAAGATCGCCGATCGGATGGGTGGATTCGAGTTGCGGCGGATCGCGGAGGCCGATCCGGAGGAGTTCGAGGAGTTGGGGGCGACGCCGCCGGCCATTCACCGGTACGGGCGGTCGATGGCGCGGCGGGTGCAGGAATTGGCCCGGTACGTGGTCGACAACTACGACGGGGTGGTGTCGAGGTTGTGGACGGAGGGGGATCCGGACGGCAAAGAGGTGCTGCGGCGGCTGAAGGCGCTGCCCGGGTTCGGGGATCAGAAGGCGCGGATCTTCCTCGCGCTGCTGGGCAAGCAGCGCGGAGTGCGGCCGACCGGGTGGCGCGAGGTGGCCGGGGCCTACGGCGACGACGGCTCGCATCGGTCGGTGGCCGATGTGGTCGACGGCGAGTCGCTGGCGCGGGTGCGGGCGTTCAAGAAGCAGGCCAAGGCCGCCGCGAAGGGGTAGAGCTCAGTCGGCGGGGGCGATGCGGTCGGCGGCCTCGGCCTGCCAGTCGCGGCGCAGCGTCAGATAGCGTTTGCCGTACTCCATCACCAGGCGGCCGTAGCGGGACAGATTGTCGTCGCCCCAGTTGATGTTGTTCTTCTCGTCCTCCGCCAGCTTCTCCAGCCGTTGGTCCAGGTAGGTGGCCCCTCTGCGGAGATAGTCGCGGGCCTCCTCCGGTTCCAGCTGGCCGAGGAAGAACACCCGCAGCAGGGTCTCGTCGCGCAGCGGGCGGCGGGCGGGCACCTCGACCAGCCAGTGCCGCAGTTCCGCGCGGCCGGCGGCGGTGATCCGGTATTCCTTGCGGTTTCGCGCACCCTCGGCGGCCACCTCGATCAGGCCCTCGGTGGTGAGTTTGCCCAGCTCGGTGTAGAGCTGGCTCTGGGTGGCCGGCCAGACGCCGGCCAGTGAGACGTCGAAGATCTTCATCAGGTCGTAGCCGCTGGCATGCTCGAGTTCGGCGAGCAGGCCGAGGACACCGTGTCGCAGGCTCATGCCCCAAACTTAACAGATCAGAGATGACATATCAGTATTGACATGTCTGAACATCGTCTTCTACCGTCGACATGTCACAACTGGAACGTCGGGCCGCGAGGTTCGCACGGGGAGAGGCATCGACATGGTGAAGTACTACGCCCGGACCTTCCTGCCCTGGATCCTGCTGGCCGTGGTCAGCGGTTTCGACGTGCGGGCCGGGGCGTTGTCCGGTCTGGCGGCGGCGGTGCTGCTGCTGATCGACGACCGGCGCAAGGGAACCCCGTGGGACGCCATGATTCTCGATGCCTCCAGCACCCTCTACATGGCGGTGCTGAGCGTGCTCACCCTGGTGGCGCCGCATCTGGCCGTGCTGCGCTACGGCACTTCGCTGGCGATCGGGTGGCTGGCGATCACCGCCTGGACCGGGCTGGCGATCGGGCGGCCGTTCACGATGGGCATCGCGCGCCGGTCGGTGAGCGAATTCGTCTCGAGCACACCGACATTCCGCCGGGTGAACATCGTGATCACCACGGTCTGGGCGCTGTGCTTCACCGCCGACGCGGTGGTGCTGGCGGTGCTCCAGCACCGGACGCCGCACAACCTCGCCGCGCTGGTAGTGTGCAAGGTCGTGTTCTTCGCCGCCGCAACGGTTTTCACGGCCCGTTACCCGAAAGTGGTGCAGCGGCGGCTGGGCATCACCCCGGAGCGGCTGCGGGCGGCCGAAGCCGCGGAGTGAACCTGCCCGGCAACGGAATCGGCCGCGACCCGCGAGATGCGGACCGGCGGCCGATTGCCGTGTGGCGGGAACCTAACTGCTGGAGGCCGTCAGCGCGGTGGCGAACGGCGTGGACACCGGTGCGCTCGGCCGCTGCACCGGATGCTTCCACAGCCCCTTGCGTCGCAGGATCGGCAGCACGCCCTCCCCGAACCAGTACGCCTCCTCCACATGCGGATAGCCGGAGAGGATGAAGTGCTTGATGCCCAGGCGCGAGTACTCGATCAGCCGCTCGGCGACCTCCTCGTGCGAGCCGACCAGCGCGGTGCCCGCGCCGCCGCGAACCAGGCCCACACCCGCCCACAGATTCGGCGCGATCTCCAGCCGATCGGTGGCGCCCCCGTGTAGCTCCAGCATCCGCCGCTGTCCCTCCGACTCGCTGCGCGCCAGATTCGCCTGCACCCGTTCGATATCGGCGGGGTCGATCGCCTGCAACAGCCGATCCGCTTCCGCCCATGCCTGTTCCGAGGTGTCGCGGGAGATGACGTGGATGCGCAGGCCGTAGTCGAGCACCCGGCCGTGGTCGACGGCCAGCCCCCGGATCCACTCCAGCTTCTTGCTCACCGCGAACAGCGGTTCACCCCAGGTCAGATAGGTGTCGGCATACCGGGCCGCGACCGGGCCCGCGGGCCCGGAGGAACCGCCGAAGAAGATCGGCGGCAGCGGGTCGGGGCGGTTGTTCAGCAGGCTGTTCTCGATCTGGATGTGCTTGCCCTGGAACGAGATCGGGTCGTGCGAGCGCCACAGCTCGCGCACCACGTGCAGGAACTCGCCGGTACGCTCGTAGCGCTCCTCCTTGGACAGGAAGTCGCCGTAGGCGCGCTGCTCGTGCGGCTCGCCGCCGGTCACCACGTTCAGCAGCAACCGCCCCCGGGAATGCCGCTGGAACGTGCCCGCCATCTGGGCGGCCAGCACCGGGCTGATCAGGCCGGGCCGGAACGCCACCAGGAACTTCAGCGTCTCCGTGGTCTCCACCAGCATCGCGGTGGACAACCAGGCGTCCTCGCACCAGGCGCCGGTCGGGGTCAGCACGCCCTCGAAGCCGTTCTCCTCGGCGGCACCGGCGATCTGGTTCAGGTAGCGCAGCGAGGCGGGGCGGTCGCCCGCCATCGAGGTGCCGTGACCGCCGGCCATCAGATTGCGGGAGTCACCGTAGGTGGGCAGGAACCAGTGGAAGGACAGGCTCATCCGGATACTCCTTTCAGGACTTCGGGAACAGGTCGTTGAAGCGGGTGTCGATGTAGTCGGTGATCTTCACCTTGTGCGGGATCAGCCCGGCATCGGAGAAGGCATCGGCCACTTGCTGTTCCGCGGCGATGGTGGGGTCGTCGATCGGATGATCCTGGTACGTGAGGCGTTTCACCGCGACGGTCGAGACGTCCAGCGGCAGACCGGAGGTCTGCGAGAACACCTGGGCCCAGGCGGCGGTATTCGAGTTCGCCCAGGTGTGTGCGTGCGAGATGCGCTGGATCAGATCCCGCAGCGCGGCTGTCTTGCCCTTGTCGCTCAGTGCCTTGGTGCCCGCGACGTAGAAGGAGTCGCCGGAGATGTAGCCGTCGCCGTCCACCAGGATGCGCGCGCCGGTCTGCTGTTCGGCCTGCGCGGTGTACGGGTCCCAGATGGCCCACGCGTCCACCTTGCCGGTGGAGAACGCCGCGAGCGCGTCCGCGGGTTGCAGGTACTGCGGCTGGATGTCGTTGAACGACAGGCCGTTCTTGGTCAGCACCGCCAGCAGGTGGTGATGCGCCGAACTGCCCTTGGCGACGGCGATCTTCTTGCCCTTCAGATCGGCCGGGCTGTGGATGGCCGAATCCTTCGGCACCAGGACGGCCTGGCCGTGCTTACCGGCCTGGTAGGCGGTGACGATCTTGATATCGGAATTCGCGGCCGCCGCGAACACCGGCGGGGCATTGCCCACGCCGCCGAAATCGACGGCGCCGGAGTTGATCGCCTCCAGCATCGGCGGTCCGGACGTGTACTGCGACCAGGAGATGTGGTACGGCGTGTTCTTCAGCTCGCCGGCGGCCTCGAGCAGGGCTTGGAGCCCGGTGCCCTTCTGGTCACCCAGGTTCAGGGTGACCTTGGTGAGGTCCACGGCGCCGTCCGAGCCGACCGCGGCGTCCTTCGAATCGTTCGAAGAGCAGCCGGTCGCCACGATGGCGGTCAGTGCCAGGGCGGCGAACAAGCGTCGGGTGATCATGCGTTTCCTTCTGTGTTCTCTTCTCGGACAGCGGTTGCCTCGGTGGTGACGCCGAATTCCTCGGTGGCGACGCCGAGTTCGCCGAGCAGTTCCTCGCGCAGTGCGGTGAAGCGCGGATGGTCGCGGCGGCGCGGGCGCGGCAGGTCGATGCGGATCTCACGGGCGAGGTGCCCGTCGGCCAGGACCAGCGCCCGGTCCGCCAGCAGCAGTGCCTCGTCGACGTCGTGGGTGACGAGCAGGACGCCGGGCCGGTGCCGGGCCCAGAGCTCGAGCACCAGATTGTGGATCGTGATGCGGGTCAGCGCGTCCAGTGCGCTGAACGGCTCGTCGAGCAGCAGCAGATCCGGATCGCGTACCAGGGCGCGGGCCAGTGACGCGCGCTGCGCCTCCCCGCCGGACAGCGTCAGCGGCCAGGCGTCCGCGCGCTCGGTCAGGCCGACCTCGGCCAGCGCCGCATCGGCCGCCGCGCGGGCATCGCGGCGGCGCAGGCCCAGGGTCAGATTGGCGCGCACCCGCTTCCACGGCACCAGCCGCGGTTCCTGGAAGGCCACCGCCACATCACCGCCGACGGTCAGCTCGCCGTCGTGCTCGTCGTCCAGCCCGGCCAGCGCCCGCAGCAGGGTGGACTTGCCGCTGCCGCTGCGCCCGAGCAGTGCGACGAATTCGCCCCGCTCGATTCGCAGATCGATCCCGTCGAGCACGGTGCGCTCGCCGAATGCCTTGCTCAGCTTGTCGATTCGCGCGACCGCTCGATCGCCGTCGGCCACCGCGGCAGGCTCGCGCCGAATCTCGCTGTCCGCCTTCAATTCCCCAGCAAACCGCGTCGCCATACCAGGGCCTTCCTTTCGATCAGCCGGACGATCGCGTCGGTGAGCAGTCCGAGCAGGCTGTAGACGAGCAGACCGACGACGATGATGTCGGTGCGCAGGAATTCGCGGGCGTCGTTGATCATGAAGCCGATACCCGCGTCGGCGTTCACCTGTTCGGCCACGATCAGCGCCAGCCAGGCGACGCCGAGGGATTGCCGCAGCCCCACCAGCGCCTGTGGCAGCGCGCCGGGCAGCACGATGTGCCGGATCAGCCCGAACCGCGACAACCGTTGCACCCGGGCGACTTCGGCGAGTTTGCCGTCCACACTGCGGATTCCGGCAAAGGTGTTGAGGTACAACGGAATCACCGTGCCGAAGGCCACCAGTACGATCTTCGGCAGTTCGCCGATGCCGAACCACAGGATCAGCAACGGGATCAGCCCGTAGAACGGCAGCGTGCGCAGCATCTGCATCGGCGGGTCGACCAGATATTCGCCGAACAGGCTCAGTCCCGCCACCACCGCCAGCGCGACGCCGATCACCGCGCCGACGACGAAGCCGATCAGGGCCCGCTGCAACGAGACCGTGATCGCGTGCGGTAGCGTGCCGTCGCGGATCAGATCGATCGCGGTGGTCACCACCGTGGACGGGGAGGCCAGCAGTTTGGCGGGCAGTATGCCGGTGGAACTGAGCAACTGCCAGACCACGATGACGACCACCGGACTGATCAATCGGAGCCAGGGGCTCGGAGCCGTGCGTGGTCGCAGCCTCGACGGCGCCGACCGCAGCGCAAGAGTGGACACTGTGAGAACCTCGTACTGTCGCGAAGATGGGCGGACGGTGCCGAGCGGTCGGCATCCCTAGTCGATGCTGGCAGCGGATGTCCAGCCGGTCACCGATTGAAATCTGCGTGGTTGGAACCCTCCCGCCGTGGCGTCCCGGCGACGGCGACGGTGACGACCGCCGATGCGATCCCGCGGATTCGAACTCTCGTCGGTGGCCGCGCGGCATGGTGTAGTGGAGGGCGTGCCGGGCGCTCGCTGCCACACCCGGTGACCGAGTGCGACCACCGGCAGCACGGGAGCGCGTGATGGGTTCGATGATCTTCGCCGGGAAACGGCGCCGGAACCTGCCCCCGCGCGGCCGATCCGGCCATTGTCGCCGTGGGATGTGGAACCGATGACGGTGGTCGCCGAGCGGATCTCCACCGCCGCCCAGGCGCGTTCGGTCGCCGCGGCGCTGGCCGCGGACTTCGCATCGGAGGCCGCCGAACGGGATCGGCAGCGCCGCTTGCCCGCCGCGGAGATCGACCGGCTCGCGGCCAGCGGCCTGCTGGCGGTCACCGTGCCCGCCGCGTACGGCGGCGCCGATCTTCCACCGAGCGAATTGGCTGAACTGACAAGGATTCTCGCGGTCGCCGACCCGAACATCGCGCAGATTCCGCACAGTCACTTCGTCTACGTGAACCTGTTGCGGCTGGCCGGATCTCCGGCACAGCGGGAGCGGTATTTCGCCCGGCTGCTGGCGGGTGCGCGGATCGCCAACGCCCAGTCGGAGCGCGGCGGCGCCACCGTGGCCGAGGTGGCCACCACCCTGCGCCCGGAACCCGACGGCCGCTTCCGCATCGACGGCGTCAAGTACTACTGCACCGGTTCGTTGTTCGCGGATCTGCTGGCCGTGCTGGTCCGGCTCGACGATCCGGACGGGCGCGGCGGGCTGGAGCCGGGCGAGTACATCGCCTATCTGCCCGCGACCGAGCCCGGCGTCCGGATCGTCGACGACTGGAACGGACTCGGGCAGCGCACCACCGGCAGCGGCACCGTGGCCCTCGACGCGGTGATCGTGAATTCCGATCAATTGGTGGCCCGTTCGGCCGCCGTGCGCGCGCCCACCGGCTACGGCTCGTTCGCGCAACTGCTGCACGCCGCGATCGACGCCGGCATCGCGCGCGGGGCGCTCGCCGCCGCGGCGGAATTCGTCCGCACCCGCAGCCGCCCCTGGTTCGAGGCGCAGGTGGCGCACGCCGCCGACGATCCGCTGGTGATCCAGCGCTTCGGCGAGCTGGAGGTCGCCGTCGCGACCGCGGAGGCGACGCTGACCGCCGCCGGTCTGGCGGTGGACGCCGCCACCGGCTTCGGTGCCGAACCCGGCCCGGACGCGGTGGCGCGGGCGTCGCTGGCCGTCGCGACCGCGAAGATCGTCGCCGACCGGGCCGCCACGGAGGTGTCCTCGGCGCTGTTCGAGGTCAGCGGAACCCGCAGCGCCGCAGCCGATCTCAATCTCGATCATTTCTGGCGCAATGCCCGGACCCATACCCTGCACGATCCGGTGCGGTGGAAGTACCAGCATCT
This sequence comes from Nocardia sp. alder85J, assembly GCF_020176955.2. Classification (GTDB taxonomy): domain Bacteria; phylum Actinomycetota; class Actinomycetes; order Mycobacteriales; family Mycobacteriaceae; genus Nocardia. The sequence continues at coordinate 964,548 of NZ_JAIUCZ020000003.1, read as the reverse complement.
CGGCCGCGCCGTGCTGCTCGGTACCCCGCCACCGTTGCACGGGGTCATCTGACGAATTCGCCCGAGTGAGAGGACACGACGATGACAGTGACGGTGGTGGTGGGCAATCCGAAGCCCGCCTCCCGCACGCTCACCGCGGCCCGCCTGGTGGCGCGCGCATTGCGCCCGGACGTGGAGCCGACGGTGCTCGACCTGGTCGAACTCGGCCCCGCGCTGCTCGGCTGGGGTGATCCGAATGTGGCGGAAGCGGTACGCACGGTGGCGGATTCGGAGCTGGTGGTGTTCGCCAGCCCGACCTTCAAGGCCACCTACACCGGGTTGCTGAAGCTGTTCCTGGAACAGTTCGACGGCGGCACCGGGCTGGCCTCGGTGGTGGCGGTGCCGGTGATGCTCGGCGCCGGACCGGCGCACGCGCTGGCGCCCGATCTGTTGTTGAAGCCGGTGCTGGTGGAGATCGGCGCCACCACGCCCGCGCCCGGCCTCTATCTGTCGGACAAGACATTCGCCGACGACGGCGTCATCGACGCGTACGCACTGCGCTGGGGACCGGTGGTGCGGGCGCTGACCTCGAGCACGGAGACCGTGAATCATGTCTGAGCTGAACGAGATTCCCGCCGACGGCGTCGGCCTACGGCACGCCTTCGCCGCATTCCCGAGCGGTGTGGTGGCGGTCTGCGCCGACATCGACGGTACGCCGGTCGGATTGGCGGTGAGCACCTTCGTCCCGGTGTCGCTGGATCCGCCGCTGGTGTCGTTCTGCGTGCAGAACAGTTCCAGCACCTGGCCGCGGCTGTCGCAGGCCGGTCACCTCGGGCTGAGTCTGCTCGGCACCGAACAGGCCGCCGCCGCGCGCTCGCTGAGCGCCAAGAACGGCGACCGCTTCGCGGGCCTGGAATTGCACCGCGGCACCGGCGATTCGGTGTTCGTGCACGGCGCCCCGGCCTGGATCGAGGGCACCATCGAGACCCAGGTGCCCGCCGGTGACCACCATGTGGTGCTGCTGCGCATCCATCGCCTGGCGACCCTCGCGGATGTGGAACCGCTGGTCTTCCACGGCAGCCGGTTCCGCCGCCTGCACGCCGAGGACCGGTCGGCCCTGCCCGCGGCGGGCTAGAATTCGCTGCCCGCGGGCCGGAATGCCCGTGCCCGTCGCGGGCTCGAGGCAACTGCCCGCGGCGGGCTAGGACTCGCAGCGCCGAGGGCCCGCCGGGGCTGAACGCACTGCCCGCGGCGGGCCGGATCATGTCGTGGCGGGCCGGATCATGTTGCGGCTCACAGCGGATGGGACGGCCGGAAGCACAGCCGCCGCCGCGGTCCGGAGCCGGGCCGGGTGTTGGCGATCACTCCGGCGGCCAGGCCGCGGGCGGGCAGGTCGTGCAGTTGCATGTCCTGGCTGAGCGCGTCGAGGTGGATCAGGGTGTGCCGCACCAGGATCTCGGCGATGTCCGGCGGATCGCTGTAGGCCTCGCGATAGGCGGCCACTGCGCGCGGATCCTCGGTGAGCGCGGCCATCGCGCCGAGCCGCATCCGCTCGGTCAGCCCCTCCCACAGCCGCTCCTCCTCGATGTTGTGCAGTCGCCGCCAGCCGCCGCGATAGTCCAGGTCGTGCACGATCGCGTCGGCGGGCTTGCCGAGCCGGGTCTCGCACACCACCGCCCACAGCGCGCACATCCAGCTCATCGCCAGCAATACGTCGACCGGTTCCCACTCGTCGAGTTCCGCCTCGGCCTCGTCCTGGGTGTTGAGGTTCGCCCAGCGGAACACCAGATCCTCGACCTCGGTGATGACGTCGCCGGGAAGTTCCTCCTCGTCGGGCCGCACGATCTGCACCCCGCGCTCCGAAACGAGGTCCTGTAGCTCGACCATGTCGTCCTCCGCGGTCGGCACCCAGCGGTGCGCTTCCCCGATCATCCGTGACAGCCCCCGGTCCGAGCTACAGCATTACCACTACGGATTCAGCCACGAAACGGACACTCATGCAACCAAAAACGGTGTGATCTGCACTTTCCCGGCGAATTCGGCGGGATCCGGCCAGGTCGGCGACACACAGCACGTTCTCATGCTGAGCCTGGGCTATCTCTCGAGGTGTCCGCTTATGGTCGCGAATGGATCGGAGCGCGGGAGCGTCGGGAACGCGAGAAGGCACAGGTATGACGACAGACGACGAGCAAGGAGGCTCGGCCCGGCCGGAGGGCCCGGCCGCCGAACCGGTGGCAGCGGCGGATCCGGCGCAATCGGCGGAGCGGCCGACCGAGCCGATCCCGGCCCCGGCGGCTCCCGGCCCGGACGCATCCCGCACCGCCGCGCAGGCCGCGCCCGCCGGGTCGCGGGCCCGGCGGGTCACGGACCGGTGGCGCGGGTCACGCCCGCTGCGGATCGGCGCCGCGGTGCTGGCCGCCATGGTGATCGCCGGACTCGGTTTCGGCACCGGCCTGGCGGTCGCCGATCACGGTGGCCGGCACACCGGCAGGCACCACTCCAGCGAGGGCCGGCAGGAGTCCGAGCACCGTTTCCACCTCGGTGGTCTGCCGTGGATGTACCGCTTCGAGCACGATTCGCCGCGCGACGACGGCCCGCGGGCGGAACGCCCACTACCCTCGGGGCAGCCGGGCCCGGCCACTTCGGCTCCCGCGCCGGCCAATTGAATCCCGGCGCGTCAGCCGGTCACGGTTGCCCCGTGAGAACTGCGGTCACCGCGTCCAGGAACGGCTGCCCGCCCATCACGTAACCGCCGGCGATCGCGCCGACCAGCAGCCCGACCGGGCCGGTGAGCAGGCTGAAGAAGCCCATGCCCAGCAGGGTGCCGAGCAGGCCGCCCAGAACGCCGCCGGCGACGACGCCGACCACGTTCTCGTTGATCTCGGTGGCCAGTTGCGCCGTGGAGCTGATCGGCTGCATCTCGCCGATCTCACCGGCGGTCGGCTTCGGTTCCAGCACCAGGGTGTGGCCGTCGTCGGAGATCTGTTGTGCGACATGGACGGTGGCGCCGCGCACCCGATAGGTCAGGGGTACCGCGGTGAGCTGTTCGCCGGTGTCTGCGGTGAGCGTCACCTGATCGCCGGTGAGCGCGAACCGGCCCCCGGTGACGGTGGCGCCGAACTCCCGGGAGAGGTCGGAGCGGACCACGTGATAGCCCACGCCGCCGCCGTCGGCGCCGTCGGCGGCGACCGCCGCATCCGGTCGATCGAGTGGGGCGGGGGTGGGAGTGGCACACACGGTTCCCGCGCCGATTCCGACCGTGGTGACTGTCAGGACCGCGAGCGCGGCGAACGAGCCGAACTTCATTCAGATTCCTCATGGCATGCGTACGGAGCCCCTGGCGGGCCGAGCCCGGCCGGGAACGTGGCTGTGGAGCGATCGCACTGTTGTTGCCCCCCGAGCGAAATTCGCAAACCTCCGAATGCCCGGAAATACGGTCGGTTATCGAATCGTTATTGTTTACCGGCAGTTGGCGCAAATGAGACGCGGTTCGGGTAGCGCTCGACTCGGGCATATGGCCTGGTGTAGACATCTGAGGGTTCGAATCGGTAAGAGCGACTTATAAAACGGAAATCGCTACTTTATTAAAATGCGTTACAGCTCTGGAGGAGGGGTGCATGTCGCGTCGACGTGGCCAGGCCCTGGTTGTACTGCTGGGCTTCGTCGTCGCCACCTCGGTGGTGACCGGAGTGCTGGTCGGTGGCGCGTTGTGGGCCGCCGACGGCCGTCAGAAGAACAACGAGAGTCACAGTGCCGCAGCAAGTTCCGTGGCGGTATCCGAATCGGCGACCGCGACGTCCGCGGCCCCGGCGAGCGCGCCCGGACCGGATACGGCACCGCCGCCCACCTCGTCCGCGGGCGCCGCGGTGAATCCACCCGCGGATGCGGTCGAACTGCACAAGAATGCCGAGGAGGGCAGGCCGAGCGCCGATATCGCAGCGGGCGATTGTGTGGGATTCGGTGGTGAAAACGGTGCAATTCAGAAAAGCGCCTGTGGCACATCGGGAGCCGATTTCCGGGTCACCAGTGTGGCGGAACAGAATACATCGTGTCCCGCCGATTCCGATCGCACCTTCACCCGCACCCTGCCCGGCGGCGGTGACCAGGACACCCTGTGCCTGGACGTACCCTGGGCCGTCGGCGGCTGCGTGGATGTGAACGGCGTGAGCCCCCGGCCCGCCGCCTGCGCCACCACACCGGCCGGTCGGGTCAGGGTGGTGGACATCAAGCAGGGCACCTCGGACGTGAACGTCTGCGCGGGCGCCGGTGATCGCGGCTTCGTCTACGCCCAGCGCCGCTTCGTCGTCTGTGCCGCCCGTCTCTGACGCCGAACTGTGACCGTCGCCACAATGGATTACCGTCGAGATCGTGAGCCACCGTTCGTGTAGATCCCGAAGACCGGCACCGCGCCGGTTCGCGGAAAGGAGCGCACGATGAAGCAGTACTTCCTGGGCATCCAGCAGCCGGAGGGCGGCACCCCGCCGGACAATCTCGACGAGATCATGGCCGATCTCGACGCGCTGAACGAGGAGATGCGGGCCGCGGGCGCCTGGGTCTTCTCGGCCGGACTGCACGCGCCGAGTACGGCGACGGTGGTGCAGGCCCGGCCCGGCGGTGAGGTGCTGATCACCGACGGGCCCTACGTCGAGAGCAAGGAGTATCTGGCCGGATTCAGCATCATCGCCGCGGAGGATCTGGACGCTGCCTTGATCTGGGTGCGCCGGCTGGCCACCGTGATCGGACTGCCGATCGAGGTGCGCCCGCTCGTCGGCGACGAATGAGACCACGGTGACGGGTGACACCGGGCGGACGGGTGACGCTGCGTGGGTGGGTGACACCGCGCGGACAGGTGACACCGCGCGGACTGAAGACGCTGCGCGGACTGAAGACGCTGCGCGAGCTGATGATGCTGCGGCGATGAATGATGCTGCGGAGATGAATGATGTTGCCGTCGTTGATGTCTCAGCGATCGAGGCAGTATTCGCCGAACAGTACGGCCGGGCCGTCGCCGTCCTGATCCGCGTCTTCGGCGATATCGACATCGCCGAAGACGCGGTACAGGACGCCTTCGCCGCCGCGGTGCGGCACTGGCCGGCCGCCGGGCTGCCGCCCAGTCCGGCGGGCTGGATCATCACCACCGCCCGGCGGCGGGCCGTCGACCGGCTGCGGCGGGAGGCCGCGCGCGCCGGGAAGTACGCGCAGGCCGCGCTGCTGCACGCGGAATCCGCCGAACCGGGTGCGGCCGACGGCCTGAGCGACGACCGGCTACGCCTGATCTTCACCTGCTGCCACCCGGCCCTCGCCATGCCTGCCCGAGTGGCGCTGACCCTGCGGCTGCTCGGCGGACTGGACACCGCAGCCCTGGCCCGCGCCTTCCTGGTCTCGGAAACCACTATGGCGCAACGTCTTTCCCGCGCGAAGGGCAAGATCCGCGCGGCCGGCATCCCGTACCGGGTACCCGGCGCCGACGAACTGCCACAGCGCCTGCCGGGAGTGCTCGCGGTGCTGTACCTGATCTTCACCGAGGGCCACACCGCGACCTCGGGTCCCGGGGCAACCCGGGCCGACCTGTGCGCGGAGGCGATCCGGCTGACCCGCACGCTCGCAGACCGGCTTCCGGACGAACCCGAGGTGACCGGCCTGCTGGCGCTGATGCTGCTGACCGAATCACGCCGCGGTGCGCGACTGACCGCCGACGGCACGCTGATCCCGCTGGCCCGGCAGGACCGCGGCCGCTGGGATCCGGCCCTGCTGGCCGAGGGGCGAGCGCTGGTGCGTGAATGCCTGCGGCGCGACCGCCCCGGCCCGTACCAGATCCAGGCCGCGATCAATGCCGTGCACAGCGACGCGGCCACCGCCGCGGAGACCGATTGGGCGCAGATCGTCGCGCTCTACGACCAACTGGCGGCGGTGGCGCCGAGTCCCGTGGTGACTCTCAACCGCGCCGTCGCGATCGCCGAGATCGACGGCCCGGCAGCGGCTCTGGCGCTGATCGACGATCTGGACCTACCGCATTACCACCTCTACCACGCCGTCCGCGGCGAACTACTGGCCCGGCTGGGCCGGAACGCCGACGCGGCAACGGCATTCGAGCTCGCGGCGGACCACACGGAGAATCCGGCCGAACGCGAGCACCTCCGCGCCCGCCGCCGGCGGATCGAGCCGCCCGCCTGAATCGGCACGACCGAAAGATGTTGCCGCTGTGCGACTTCGGCCTGGCTCCAGCACCTCGTGGACCCGAGCCGGCGCCCGGCGTGCGGACTCGGCGCCGACTCCTCGGCCGGGGTCGGCAGCGCGCGGCCGGCCGAAGGGCCGGTCAGCGCGAAAGACTCCGCGCGTCAGCCCAGCCGGGTGCGATCCGGCACCGGCGGCAGCATCCGGTCGAACTGCCGGTTGGCCACCCGCATCGCCAATTCGTAGGGGAGAGCGAACTTCCGGGTCAGCCAGTAGGCGAACCGGATGTCGGCGGAGGTGTGTACCAGGTAGCGGTTGTGCCGGATCGCGGCGATGATCCGATCCGCCACCCGTTCGGGGGACACCGCGTGGCCCTCGAACAGCGTGGTCAACCGCCGCATCCGGGGATCGTCGCGATCGACGCCGACGATCTGCACGCTCTGCACCAGCGGGGTGCGCACCGCGCCCGGCACCACCAGGCTCACGCCGATATGGTGCCGCTCCAGGTCGAAGCGCAGGACCTCCGAGACCCCGCGCAGGCCGAACTTGGCGCCGCTGTAGGCCGCGTGCCACGGCAGCGCCAGCAGGCCCGCCGCCGAGGAGACGTTGACCAGGTGCCCGCCCCGGCCGTCGCGCACCATCGGCGGCACGAAGGATTCGATCACGTGGATCGGCCCCATCAGGTTGACCTCGATCATCGAGCGCCAGTGCCGATGTTCCAGATTCTCGACGGTGCCCCAGGTCGCGATGCCGGCGATGTTCATCACCACATCCATGCGGCCGTGTTCGGCGTGTATCTCGCCGGCCCAGGCGGTGACGGCCTCGTGGTCGGCGACATCCAGGACGCGGGCGTCCAGCACATCGCCGCCGGCGTCGGTGACGGTGGTGACAGTCTCGGCCAGTCCGGCGGCGGCGACATCGGTGAGCACCAGGCGGGCTCCCGCGCGGGTCGCCGCGAGCGCGGTGGCCCGGCCGATTCCGCCGGCGGCGCCGGTGATCAAGCAGGCACGGTCGGTCAGCTCGCGCACGGTCGGATCTCCTCGTCGAAATCGCCGGGTGTCCCGGCACCGCCGGGACGTCCCGAACACCCTATTTGTGAACATCAGTGTACGCAAAATCGCCGAATGCCGACCGGCATTGGCAAACAGTTGAATTCACGATGATCGGGAGTGCAGACATGCGGACCGGGTCTGCCTACCTTGGGGATCACCGTCCACAGCGGTTGCCGGACCGGGTTCGGCGAGATCGGCCGGGTGCGGGTGTTGCCCGCCAGAACCGATGGAGGACACCCTGATGAGTAGCGCGGCGACCGCCGGCGCGGCCGAATCGGTGACCGCCCGGCCCTCCGGCGACGAGAACCTGACCGTTGCCCGTACCCGCCATCCCGGGCGCTGGGTGGTGGCCGTCGTCGCGCTGATCCTGGTCGCACAGTTCGCGCACGGGCTGATCACCAATCCGGGCTGGGACTGGCCGACGTTCCGGCTGTACTTCACCGCGCACTCGGTGCTGACCGCGCTCACGGTCACCCTGGAACTGACCTTCTGGGGCACCCTGCTGGGCTTCCTGATCGGCGTCGTGGTCGCGATCGGCCGGCTGTCGCGGATTCCGGTACTCCAGGTGATCGCGTGGACCTATGTGTGGGCCTTCCGCTCGATCCCGCTGATCGTGCAGCTGCTGTTCTGGTTCAACATCGCCTATCTCTACAAACGGTTGTCGCTGGGCGTGCCGTTCGGGCCCGCGCTGGTCACCTTCGACGTGAATCAGGTGCTCAGCGGGTTCAGCGCCGCGGTGATCGGCCTGGCACTGCACCAGGCGGCGTATTCGGCGGAAATCATTCGCGCGGGCGTGATCTCGGTCGACACCGGGCAACTGGAGGCCGCGAAATCACTCGGCCTGCCCCGGCATCGGCAGTTCTTCACGATCATCGCGCCGCAGGCCATGCGCGGCATCCTGCCCAATGCCGCCAACGAGGTGATCAGCCTGTTCAAGGGCACCTCGATCGTCTCGGTGATGGCGATCGCGGAGCTGTTCTACCAGGTGCAGGTGATCTACGGGCGCAGCGGCCGGGTGGTGCCGCTGCTGATGGTGGCCACGGTCTGGTACATCGTGCTCACCACCGTGCTGAGCGTCTTCCAGTACTACATCGAGCGGCATTTCGCGAAGGGTGCGCTGCGGGAGTTGCCGCCCACGCCGTGGCAGCGGGTGCGCGCCACGCTGACCGAGATCACGGGGGAGCGGAGATGACGGATACGGCCGTGTCCGAACCCGTCGCGGGCGATGCCCTCGGCGCGGACGCCGAGCAGCGATACGCCGTCGAATTGCGCGGCGTGCACAAGAGATTCGGGCATCACGAGGTGTTGCGCGGCGTCGATCTGGCGGTGCGCCCCGGCGAGGTGACGGTGATCCTCGGCCCGTCCGGCTCCGGCAAGTCCACCCTGCTGCGGACGATCAACCATCTGGAGCAGGTGGACGCGGGCACCGTGCGGGTCGGCGGTGAGCTGATCGGGTACCGGCGCAAGGGCGACCGGCTGCACGAACTGCCCGAGCGCGAGATCCTGCGGCAGCGGTCACGGATCGGGTTCGTGTTCCAGAACTTCAACCTGTTCCCGCATCTGACCGTGCTGGAGAACGTGGCGCTGGCGCCGACCTCGGCGCAGCGCCGGTCCCGGGCCGCGGTGCGGACCGAGGCGCGGGCGCTGCTGGCGCGAGTCGGTCTGGCGGACAAGGCCGATCAGTATCCGCGCCGCCTGTCCGGCGGCCAGCAGCAGCGGGTCGCGATCGCCCGCGCGCTGGCGCTGCGGCCGAGTGTGGTGCTGTTCGACGAGCCGACCTCCGCCCTGGATCCGGAGCTGGTCGGCGAGGTGCTCGACGTGATCCGCGGGCTGGCCCGCGACGGTGCGACGCTGGTCGTCGTCACCCACGAGGTCGGCTTCGCCCGCGAGGTGGCCGACACGGTGGTGCTGCTGGATCAGGGCCGCATCGTCGAACAGGGGCCGCCCGGCCGGGTTTTCGACGACCCGCGTCACGAGCGCACCAAAGCCTTTCTCGCGCACGTCCTCTGAGCGCCCGCGCTCACCGTCGGTAAAGGAAGAACCCGCTATGCCGCTGACTCGCAGACATGTCTCCCGCAGACATGCCTCGGCGCTGACCGTGCTCGCCGCCGCACTGCTGGTGTCGGCCGCGTGCAGCAGCGCCGAACCGCAGGGTAACGAGACGAATTCGGTGAACGGGCAGACCTACGACCTGTCCCCGGCGCAGGCGAGCCGGATCCACACCCAGAAGGTGGACACCATCGCCGCCGAACTGCCGCAGGCGATCCGCGACCGCGGGGTGCTGACCGTCACCGGCCAGGTCGGCGCGGTGCCGCCGCTGGGCTTCTACGCCACCGACAACAAGACCATCATCGGCAGCGAGATCGACCTCGCCGAGCTGGTGGCCGATGTGCTCGGGCTGAAAACCGAGCACCGCAACGCCGATTGGGCGCAGAACTTCGTGGCGATCGACTCCGGCGCGGTGGACGCGTTCATCTCCAACGTCACCGTCACCGAGGAGCGCAAGGAGAAGTACGACTTCGCCACCTACCGGCTGGACAATCTCGGCCTGGAGATCCCGAAGGACGCCAACTGGACGTACTCGGATCGGAAATCGCTGGCGGGCAAGCGCATCGGCGTCGGCAGCGGCACCAACCAGGAGAAGATCCTGGTCGACTGGGACAAGCAGAACCAGGCGGAGGGGCTGCCGAAGATCGATATCGCCTACTACCAGAACACCAGCGACTATTTCCTGGCGCTGACCTCGGGCCGGCTGGACGGCTACCTCGGCCCCAATCCCTCGGTGCAGTACCACGCCTCCAGCACCGGTAAGACCAAGGTGGTCGCCACCTTCTCCGGTGCGGGACAGGGCTTGCAGGGCAAGATCGCGGTCCTGGTCAAGAAGGACAACGGGTTGATCACACCCGTGCACGACGCCGTCCAGTACCTGATCGACCACGGCGTTTACCAGAAGTGGCTCGCGCACTGGGGTCTGGAGAGCGAGGCGGTGCCCGCCTCCGAGATCGACCCGCCGGGGCTGCCCAAGCAGGCGCCGTAGGTATGGAGGCGTACGCATGAAATTCCTGCTGCTGACCCTGATCACGCACACCCCGGACCCGGTCACCGGTGTGCTGGAATCCCCCGCGCAGCGATTGCGGCGGGTGGTCGAATCCGCCCGGCTGGCCGAGGAACTCGGCTACGACGGCTTCGCCGTCGGTGAGCGGCACGAGGATCCGTTCATCTCGTCGGCGCCGCCGGTGGTGCTCGGCCACATCGCCGCGGTGACCTCGCGGATCGCGCTGTTCACCGGAGTCACCACGCTGAGCCTGCTGGATCCGGTGCGGGCCTTCGAGGACTACTCGACGCTGGACAACCTCTCCGGCGGCCGGCTGGAGCTGATCATCGGCAAGGGCAACGGCGCCGCGCAGGCGCAGCTGTTCCACGTGACCACCGACGATCAGTGGGACCGCAATCGTGAAGGCTACGAGCTGTTCCGGCAGCTGTGGGACAGTGACAGCGTCACTTGGAGCGGCCGCTTCCGGCCGTCGCTGACCGCGGCGAAGGCGCTGCCGCGGCCGCTGCAACCGCGGTTGCGCATCTGGCATGGCAGCGCCACCAGCCGCGAATCGGTGGATCTGGCGGCGCGCTACGGTGATCCGCTGTTCTCCGCCAACGTCACCCATCCGATCGAGCCGTACGGGGAGCTGATCGACCACTACCGGGAGCGCTGGGCCGCCTACGGTCACGATCCCGCCGACGTGCTCATCGGCGCCGGCACTGCCGGATTCCTGGTCACCGCCGACTCACAGCGGGCGCTCGAGGCGTATCGGCCGATCTTCGCGGCCCGCCTGGAGGCCGCTCGCAAACACGGTCTGCCCATTGTGTTTCCGACACTCGAGGACTACGTGGAGCGCAGTTCCGCGCTGATCGGCAGTCCGCAGCAGGTGCTGGAGAAGATCGAGCGCTATCACGCCCGTTTCGGGCACGAGGTGATCCATCTGTCCGCCGACAGCGACGGTCTCACCCCCGGACAGCACCGCGCGAGCCTCGAACTGTTCCAGTCCGAGGTGGCTCCCGCACTGCGGCAACGCATTCCCGGTCGCGCGCTCGGCGCGCAGCGTCCTCTCGCGGCCGGTGACCGGCCGCTCGCCACCGAAGGATCCACTCGATGAAACGTCCCCTGGCCCTGTTCGGCGCGGTCGCGGTGGCCACCACGCTCGCCGCCTGCGGCTCCGGCTCCGGCGGCGTCGATCAGGCCGGGCCGCCGCAGCCCGGCGGCACCCTGCGCTACGGCCTGTCCCAGGCGCCGACCTGCGCCGATCCGGCTCAGGCACAGACCAATCAGACGGTCTACGTCACCCGGCAGGTGGTGGACTCGCTGGTGGACCAGAATCCGGCCGACGGCGCGATCGTGCCCTGGCTGGCCGACACCTGGCAGGTGAGCCCGGACGCGAAATCGTTCACCTTCCATCTGAAGGACGGCATCACCTTCTCCGACGGCACCCCGCTGACCGCCGATTCGGTGCGGAAGAACTTCGACGCGCTGGTGCACACCGTCGGTGCCGCGAAGGCCCCGCTGGCGGCCAGTTATCTGGCCGGATACACCGGCACCACGGTGGTGGATCCGCTGACCGCGCGGGTCGACTTCACCGCGCCGAATGCGCAGTTCCTGCAAGCGGTCTCGACTCCGCAGCTGGGCCTGGTCTCCGACGCCGGCACGGCGGAATCGCCGGAGGACCGGTGCCAGGGCGTGATCGGCTCCGGCTCGTTCACCTACGCCGAATACAAGCAGGGCGCCTCGGTCACCCTGGCCAAGCGCACCGGCTACCACTGGGGATCGGCGGTCTTCACCGACCACGGTGACGCCTATCTGGACAAGATCGTCTTCACGGTCATCCCGGAATCCGGCGTGCGCACCGGCAGCGTCACTTCGGGCCAGCTCGACGCGGTCAGCGACGCGCTGCCGCAGGACGCGCCGCAGATCCAGAGCGCCGGCGGCACGGTGCTGACCGTCGCGAATCCGGGCATCCCGTTCGGCATCGGGCCGAATATCACTCGGGGCGCGCTGCGGGATCCGGCGGTGCGGACGGCGTTGCGGACCGCGATCGATCGCAAGGAGCTGATCGATACCGTGCTGGGCCCGCAGTTCAAGGTCGCCTCCGGCACCCTCGCGAGCAGGACGCCGGCCTATGTCGATCTGTCGGGCCGACTCGGGTACGACCCCGACGCGTCGCGACGGGCGCTCGATGCCGCCGGCTGGGTCCCCGGGCCGGACGGCATTCGAGTCAAGGACGGGCAGCGGCTGTCGTTCGGGGTGTTGTTCGCGCCGGTCTTCGACGGCAATCAGGCGATCCTGGAACTGGTGCAGCAGCAGGTCCGCAAGGTCGGCATCGATCTGAAGCTGGACAAGCAGGCCTCCAACGTGGTGGCCGCGCGGCAGCTCAGCAAGGATTTCGACGCCGTCTACTTCAACCTGACCCGCGCCGACGGTGACATCCTGCGCACCACCTTCGGTCTCGACGGGCAGAACTACAACGCGCGCGGCCCGATTCCGGCGCTGGACCAGGCCCTGACCGGGGAGCTGTCGAGCACCGACAGCGGCGCGCGGGCGCAGTTGATCGGGACCGCGCAGAAGTCGATCCTGGACGAGGGGCTGTGGATTCCCACCATCGAACTGTCCCAGGCCATCGGTACCGCGAAGACGGTGGCGGATCTGAAGTTCGAGGCGTCGGGCCGGTTGCAGTTCCACGACACCTGGCTACGCGGGAAGTGATGCGCTGATGATCCGGTACGTGACATGGCGGGTGGCGCAGTCCGTCGCGGTGCTGTGGGCGGCGTTCACCGGTTCGTTCATCGTGCTGTACCTGCTGCCCGGGGATCCGATCACGCTGGCGGCCAGTAATCCCGGCGTGCCGCTGGACCCCGCGGCGGTCGCCGAACTGCGCGCCCGCTACGGACTGGACAAGCCGGTCTGGCGGCAGTACCTCACCGCACTCGACCACGCGCTGCACGGTGATCTCGGCCGCTCGCTGACCAACGGGCAGCACGTGCTCGACGCCATCACCGACGCGGTGCCGACCACGCTGGTGCTGGCGGTGACCGCGCTGGTGCTGGCGCTGATCTTCGGCACGACGCTGGCGCTGACCGCCGCGTACACCGAACGGCCCCGGCTGCGCGGCCTGCTGATCGCACTGCCGCCGATCGGCGCCTCCGCCCCCACCTTCTGGGTGGGATTGCTGCTGCTGCAACTGTTCTCGTTCCGGTTGCGGCTGGTGCCGGCCTTCGGCGGCAGCGGGGTGCAGGGCACGATCCTGCCCGCGATCACCCTGGCCGTCCCGGTCGGCGCGGTCATCGCCCAGGTGCTGTACACCAGCCTGGCGCAGACTTGGCGGCAGCCGTTCGTCGACGTGGCCTTCGCCAAGGGCGCCTCGCGCTGGTGGGTGCAGGTGCGGCACGTACTGCGACCGGCGCTCGCGCCGGCGCTGACCGTCGCCGGGGTGTGGGTCGGCACCGTGCTGGCCGGATCGGTCGTCGTCGAGACCGTGTTCTCCCGGGCGGGCCTGGGCCGGCTCACCCAGACCGCGGTGATGAACGAGGACATCCCGGTGGTGCAGGGCATCGTCGTGTTCACCGCGACGGTCTTCGTGGTGGTGAACCTGGTCGTCGACGTGATCTATCCGGTGCTGGATCCCCGAGTGGCACAGCATTTCCGGCGGAAGGGCACCGTTCATGCGTAATCAGCTGTCGCGCAGGGAGGGGCGGTCATGACCGACTCCCTGACCGCGGACCGCGCCCAGTCGCCGCCGGCGCCGCGCGCCGAACCGGTGGCGCCGCGGGGGCTCGCGGTGCCCGGTCCGCGCCGGATCGTGGGGGTGCTGCGGGAGCACCTCGCGGTCGCGGTGTCAGTGCTGGTGCTGGCCGTCGTCGTCGGGTGGGCGGTCGTGCCCGGCTGGTTCGCCGGCCGCGACCCGCTCACCGGCGTACCGGCCGAGAAGCTGCGTGGGCCCGGCCCGCAGCACTGGCTCGGCACCGACAACCTCGGCCGCGACCTCTACACCCGGGTGGTGCACGCCGCCGGTATCTCGGTGACCGCCACCCTGATCGCGGTCGGTATCGGGCTGGCCGGGGGCAGCCTGATCGGGCTGGTCGCGGGCGGATTCGGCGGTGTGGTGGACACGGTGATCATGCGCGGCGTCGATGTGCTGCTGGCGGTTCCGGAGTTGCTGAGCGCGCTGGTCCTGGTGACCGTGCTGGGTGTCGGCAGCCGGAACGTGGCGCTGGCGGTGGGTCTGGTGATGATGGCGCAGTTCGCCCGCGTGATGCGGTCGGAGGTGCTGCGGGTGCGCCGCGCGCCCTATGTGGAGGCGGCGATCGCCGCCGGGGTGCGCCGCCCGGTGGTGCTGGTGCGGCACGTGCTGCGCAATGCGTACGCGCCGGTGGTGGCGCTGGCCGCGGTCGACTTCGGCGTCGCCGTGCTGGCGGTGTCGTCGCTGAGCTTCCTGGGCTACGGCGCGAAACCGCCTACCCCGGAGTGGGGTTCGCTGATCGCCGACGGCCGCAACTTCCTCGCCACCGCCTGGTGGATGACCACGCTGCCGGGCCTGGTGATCATCGCGGTGGTGCTCGCGGCGCAGCGGATCGGCCGTGCCCTGGGGCGGGACGGCACCCGATGAGCGCGAATCACGATGCCGGGCAACGGGCTGCGGACGGGTCCACCGCGCAGAGTGGATCGGGTGCCTGGGCGCATCCGCTCCTGCGCATCGAGGACCTCCGGGTCGAATACCCCGGTTCCGGCCCGGCCGTCACCGGCGTCTCGCTGACGGTCGCGCGCGGCGAGACCGTCGCACTCGTCGGCGAATCCGGTTCCGGGAAGTCCACTCTCGCCAATGCCGTGATCCGGCTGGGCGACGGCGCCGTCACCGGCGGCCGGATCCTCTTCGACGGTGAGCGCATCGACGACGCCGGGCCACGGCTGCTGCGGCAGATCCGCGGCGCCCGTATCGGTCTGGTACCGCAGGATCCGGGCACCTCGCTGAATCCGGTGCTGCGCATCGGCGATCAGGTCGCCGAGGCGCTGCGCATCCACGGCCGCGCCACCCGCCGCGACGCCTGGGTGCAGGCGGTGGAGATCCTCGGGACCGCGGGCCTGGACCGTCCGGAGTTGCGGGCCCGGCAGTATCCGCAGGATCTGTCCGGCGGCCAGCGGCAGCGGGTGCTGATCGGCATCGCGCTGGCCTGCGGGCCGCAACTGGTGATCGCGGACGAGCCGACCAGCGCGCTGGACGTCACCGTGCAGAAACGCATCCTGGACCATCTCGCGGTGCGCGCCGCCGAATCCGGTGCGGCCCTGCTGCTGATCACCCACGATCTGGGAGTGGCGGCGGATCGGGCCGACCGGATCGCGGTGATGCGCAACGGTGAGATCGTCGAAACCGGCTCCACCGCAAGCATTCTCGATAATCCGCAGCACGAGTACACGCGGCGCCTGCTGGCCGCGGCGCCCAGCCTGGACACCGCCACCCGGTCCGCCCGCCCGGCGGCGCCGGTCCCGCTGCTGGCCGCCACCGGCCTGCGCAAGACCTTCCACCTCGGCCACGGCGAGACCCTCACCGCCGTCGACGACGTCTCCCTGCATCTCGATCGCGGCGAAACCCTGGCCGTGGTGGGCGAATCGGGCTCCGGCAAGACCACCACCGCGCGCATCCTGGCCCGGCTGGAACAACCGGACGCGGGCGGTATCATCTTCGACGGCCTCGATCTGGGCGCGCTGTCCGGCAGCCGGCTGCGCGCGCTGCGGCAGCGGATCCAGGTGGTCTACCAGAACCCTTATGCCGCACTGAATCCGAAGCTGACCGTCGAGGCCATCGTGACCGAGCCGCTGCGGGCCTTCGATCCCGAGTCGCGCGGGTGGCGCGGCCTCACCCCGCACGGCCGCGCCGGACGCCGCCACCGCGCCGCCGAACTGCTCGACCAGGTCGAACTGCCGGCCGCCTACGCCGCCCGGCGACCGGCCGAACTGTCCGGCGGCCAGCGGCAGCGGGTCGCGATCGCGCGAGCCCTGTCGCTGCGTCCGGACCTGGTGGTGCTCGACGAGCCGGTGTCCGCGCTGGACGTCTCGGTGCAGGCGCAGATCCTCACCCTGCTGGAGAATCTGCAAGCCGAATTGCGTTCCAGCTACCTGTTCATCACCCACGACCTCGCCGTGGTGCGGCGCATCGCCGATCGGGTGGCGGTGATGCGTGACGGCCGCATCGTCGAAACCGCCAGCACCGCAGACATCTTCAGCGCGCCCACGCACGAGTACACCCGGGAGCTGCTGGCCGCGGTCCCGGGTGCGGCGGGGACCTCGGGCGGGCGGCGCGCTCCCGTCGAAAGGACCGCTTGATGACACGCAGGAGTTTGCTACTGGGCGTGGAACTGTCCGGCACCGGAACGCATCCGGCTTCCTGGCGGCGCCCGGATTCCCGGGCCGAGGAGTTGTTCACCGGTGGCTACTGGCTGGACGCGATCGCCGCCGCCGACCGCCACGGGCTCGATCTCGTCTTCCTGCCGGACTCGTTCGCCTTGCAGCCGGCCGGGGCGCTCGGGCGGCTGGAGGCGGTGGGCGTCGCCGCGCGCACCGCGCCCGCGACGCACCGGATCGGGTTGGTGCCACAGGCTCCGGTCACCCACACCGAACCGTTCCATGTGTCGAAGGCGATCGCCAGCCTCGATTTCGCGACGCTCGGCCGGGCCGGCTGGGAGGTGACGGTGTCGCGGGGCCAGTCGGCGCTGTTCGGGCGCAAGGCCGAACAGGACGAGGCGTCGCTGTGGGCGGAGGCCGACGAGGCCGTCGAGGTGGTGACCCGGTTGTGGGACAGCTGGGAGGACGACGCCGAGATCCGCGACGCCGCCACCGGCCGCTTCGTCGACCGGGCGAAACTGCACTACATCGACCATGTGGGCGAGCACTTCTCGGTGAAGGGCCCCTCGATCACGCCGCGACCGCCGCAGGGCCGGCCGATCGTGGTGATCCGCGCCGCCGACCCGCACAGCACGGCGGTGGCCGCGCGGCGCGCCGACGTGATCCGGGTCGCCGCCGCCGATCTCGCGGCCGCCGCGCAGGCCAGGGCCGAGGTGCGGGCCGCGGTCGCCGCCGCCGGTCGCGATCCGGATCTGGTCTCGGTGCTGCTCGACGTGGATGTGCACATCGCGAGCACCGAGGAGAACGCGGCGGTCGACGTGGCGCAACTGGAGGTGTGGACTCCCACTCCGGACCCGGTGACGCTGCGGCACATCGGAAGTCCGGAGACGCTGCGCGCGCTGCTGGCGCGCGTCCACGGCACCGGCGCGGGCGACGGCGTGGTATTGCGCCCGCTCGCGGTGGCCCCCTTCGCGGCCGTGCTGCCGAAACTGGCTCCCCGCCTGCGGGATCGGCTCGGACTGCCGCGTCCGGCCAACCGCTACGCCCCGACCGCCTGAGGACAGAGATGCCGGATACACAGGTACGCAAACAGGTTCATCTCGCCGCACACTTCCCGGGCGTCAACAACACCACCGTCTGGCGGGATCCGGACTCGGGCAGCCAGATCGACTTCGAATCGTTCGTGCACCTGGCCCGCACCGCCGAGCGCGGTCTGTTCGACTTCTTCTTCCTCGCCGAGGGGCTGCGATTACGCGAACACCGCGGGCAGATCCACGATCTGGACGTGGTGGGCCGGCCGGACACCCTGACGGTGCTGAACGCGCTGGCGGGCGTGACCACCCGGCTCGGACTGGCCGGGACCATCAACACCACCTTCAACGAACCCTTCGAACTGGCCAAGCAGTTCGGCACGCTCGACCATCTCTCCGGCGGCCGGGCCGCCTGGAACGCGGTCACCTCCTCGGACGCCTTCACCGGCGAGAACTTCCGCCGCGGTGGCTATCTGGAGCACGCGAAGCGCTACACCCGCGCCGCGGAGGTGGTCGACGCCACCCGGACCCTGTGGGACAGCTGGCCCGGACCGCCGATCGTCGACCGGGAACGCGGCATCTTCACCGTGCCACCGGCCGAGGTGCACATTCACGGCGACCAGTTCGACATCGAGGGCCGGTTCGTCCTGCCGCGCAGTCCGCAGGGTTATCCGGTGCTGCTCCAGGCCGGTGATTCGGCCGAGGGCCGGGAATTCGCCGCCGCCAAGGCCGATGCGATCTTCAGCATGCACGGCGAACTGGAGGACGGGCAGCGGTTCTACACCGATGTCAAAGGGCGACTGGCGAAGTACGGCCGCACCCGGGACGAACTGCTGATCCTGCCCGCCGCCACCTACGTGCTCGGCGACACCCACGCCGACGCGCGGGAGCGCGCCCGGTACATCCGGCGGCAACAGGTCGGCCCGCAGACGGCGCTCGCCTTCCTCGAACAGGTCTGGGGCCGTGACCTTTCCGGTTACGACCCGGACGGCCCGCTGCCCGAGGTGGAACCGGCCGACAACGTGAACATCACCCGCGGCCGGGTCCGGCACGCCAAGGATCCGCGCGCGGTCGCCGAGAGCTGGCGGGAGCGGGCGGCGGCCGAGGGGCTGAGCATCCGCGAGCTGATCATCGCGGTCACCTCGCGGCAGCAGTTCGTGGGCACCCCCGCCGAGGTCGCCGCGGAGATCGATCGATACGTGCAGGCCGACGCCTGCGACGGTTTCATCCTGGTCCCGCACCTGACGCCCGGTGGTCTCGACGAATTCGTCGCGAAGGTGGTCCCCGAGCTCCAGGATCGCGGCAGTTTCCGCACCGAATACACCGGCACGACCCTGCGCGACCACCTGGGCCTGCCCCATCCCCACCGGACCCGCGAAGGAGTACGCGCATCATGACCGGTATCCCCCTGTCGATCCTGGATCTGTCGCCGGTGAGCGCCGGATCCACCCCGCAACAGGCCATCCGCAACACCCTCGACCTGGCCCGGCACGCCGAGACCTGGGGGTATCGCCGATTCTGGCTGGCCGAGCACCATTTCGTGCAGGTCGCCAGCTCGGCCACCATCACCCTGATCGGCCTGGTCGCCGCCGCCACCGAGACCATCCGGGTGGGGTCGGCGGCGGTGCAGCTGGGACACCACACCTCCGCCGCGGTGGTGGAGGCGTTCGGCACCATCGACGCGCTGCATCCGGGTCGGCTGGATCTCGGCCTGGGCCGCTCCGGACACCGTGGGGCACAACTGCGTTCGGAGGGCGCCCCGCCGCCCGCGCCGCAGCGGCCGACCGAGGTGCGCGACGGCGTGGTGATCCCGCCGCCGTTCACCCCCGGTCAGCTCGGCGATCCGACCCGGCTGCTGGCCGGTCAGCAGGCGCTGCAACTGCCCGGCGCCGCGCCGATCGAGTACACCCGGCAGGTGGGCGAGATCCGGGCGCTGCTGAACGGCAGCTATGTGACTCCGGACGGCGTTGCGCTGCACGCGGTTCCGGGTGAGCACGCCGATATCGAGTTGTGGCTGTTCGGTTCCAGCGGCGGCGAGAGCGCGAAGCTGGCCGGCGAACTGGGCCTGCCGTTCGCCGCGAACTATCACGTCTCGCCCGGGACCATCCTGGAAACCGTTGCCGCATATCGCGATTCGTTCCGGCCCTCGGCGCGGCTGCCGAAACCGTATCTGGTGGTCTCCGCGGATGTGGTGGTGGCCGAGGACGAACAGACCGCGCGGCGGCTGGCCGCCAGCTACGGGCACTGGGTGTACAGCATCCGCAGCGGCGCCGGCGCCGCCGCCTATCAGGATCCGGCCACCGCCGGTCCGCTCACCGAGGCGCAGCGGCAACTGGTGGACGATCGTCTCGTCACCCAGTTCGTCGGCGCCCCGGCGCAGGTCGCGGCGCGGCTGACCGCACTACAGGAACTGACCGGCGCCGACGAGATCGTGATCACCAGCGTCACCTTCGGCCACGAGGATCGGCTGAACTCGCATCGGCTGCTGGCCCGGGAATGGGGGCTGACCGGTGCGGACACCGGCAGCGTGGTCACCACCGGCGCTGCCTAGCCGGTCGCGGCGACCGGGGAGTATCGCCATTCGCCGGCTCCGGTGAGCTCCAGCCGGGCGGTGTGCATCCGCACCACCGACTCCCGGTGCGCCACGCTGACCAGCACCAGATCCGGCAGGTCGGCGCGCAGCCGGGAGTAGAGGACGGTCTCCGTCTCGGGGTCCACCGCGGAGGTCGCCTCGTCCAGGAACACCACCTCCGGGGCGATCAGCAGCAGCCGGGCGAAGGCGAGGCGCTGCTGTTCGCCCGGTGACAGCACCATCGCCCAGTTGGCGTCCTCGTTCATCCGAGGCACCAGATCCTGGAGTTGTACCCGGGTGAGCGCGTCGGCCAGCGTCGCCTCCGACAGGCAACCGGGCAGGCCGGGATAGGTGACCGCGGCGTGCAGGGGCCCCAGCGGCAGATACGGCAGCTGCGGGGAGAACACCACCCGGCCGTCCGCGGGCCGCCGGATGGTTCCGTCGACATAGGGCCACATGTCGGCGAGCGCGCGCAGCAGCGTCGTCTTCCCGCAGCCGGAGGGCCCGGTGACCACCACCGCGTCACCGGCGGTCAGCCGCAGATTCAGTCCCGCCACCAGCCGGGTGCCGTCGGGCCGGGACAGGTTGACGTCGACCAGATCCACCGCCGCCCGTGGCTGGCCGCCGGTGGTGATCCGTGGCAGCAGCCGGGTCCGCGCATCGTCGTCGAGCAGGCCGTTCAACCGGGCCAGCGTGGCCCGGAAGGCCGCGAAAGTGGTGTAGTTGTTGCGGAAGTAGGACAGCGCGTCCTGGATCTGCCCGAACGCCGAACCGGTCTGCTGCACGTCGCCGAGGGTCAGCCGGCCGTCGAAGAATCGCGGCGCCTGCAACAACCACGGCACCACCACCGCGCCCTCGGTGGCGGTCTGATTCCAGCCGATCAGCTGGGTGGTGCGGTTCACCAGACTCCGGTACACCCGCAGCACCTCGTCGAAACGCGCGTGCAGGCCCTGCTCCTCGGCGGCCTCGCCCCGGTAGAACGCGATCGACTCGGCGTTCTCCCGCAGCCGGACCAGCGAATAGCGGAAATGCGCGGTCACCGCCTGATAGCGGAAGCCGAGGCGGATCAGCGGCCGGCCGATCCGGAACGCCACCAGGCTCGCCAGCAGCACATAGCAGAGGACCAGGAACACCATGGCCCGTGGCACTTCCATCCCGCCGATGTTCAGCGAGCCGGACAACCGCCACAGGATCCAGGCGAAGGACGCCACCGACACCACCGCCGTCAACGCGCCGAGCGCCAGCGAGCGGGCCATCGCGATCATGTCGCCGACGTCCTGCTGGATGCGCTGATCGGGGTTGTCGGTCGGATTGTCGAGGAAGCGGCCGCGGTAGTACACCCGGTCGTCGATCCAGTCGGCGGCCATCCGATCGGTCAGCCAACGGCGCCAACGGATCTCGAACAGCTGGCCGAGGTAGTAGTTCAGCTGGGCCCGCCCCACGTCCAGCACGGCCAGCACCGCGAAGATCACCAGCGAATGGCGGAACCGCCGCTCCGCGTCGTGCAACGCCACCGTGTCGTTGCGACCGATCGCCGAGGCGGCGTACTGCAAGGCGGAGAACATGTCGTTGCCCTGATAGGACGTCAGCACCTGTACCTTCACCTCGGCCACCGCGACCAGCACCAGCACGGCCGCGTACGCGAGGGTCCGCAGCCCGGTCCGGCCGCGGAAGAAGGCGCCGGTGACGTGCTCGAAATGCCTGCCCCACTCCGTCAGCCGCAGGGTCAGCAGGCCCACCACGCAGCTGGCCGTCATCGAGATGACGAAGACGATCGCCAGCCACCGCACCGACTCGATCGGTTCGGCACCCCAATCCAGCGACTCGGTCAGCGTGGTCTCCGGTCCTTCGCGGGCACGGTCGGTCACAGCAGGTGGGACAGGTGGGCCACGCCACCGGCATGCGGCGCCGCGAGGAGTCACAGTAGTTGCTGCGCGCTCACTCTCGTCGGATGTGGCACGCGGGGATGTCCGTTCGGGGTGGACGGGGCGGTCGCCGGCGAACGTCCGCCGGTTGCCGTCGCCGACCCGGGGAGCCGCGTCGGGTCAGCCGTCGATGAATTCCAGCCGGTTGCCCACGCCGTCCTCGGAGTGGAAGCGCCGTCGCCCGGGGATCTCCGCCGGATCGGCCCAGGTGACAGGACTGCCCGCGGCGCTCAGCGCGGCGGCGGTGGCATCGGCGTCCACCACGAACGCCGGATGAGCCTTGCGGGCGGGCCGGAAATCGGCCTCGATCCCGACGTGCAGTTCACTGTCCGGTCCACCGCGTCCGGGAATGCGGAACCAGCATCCGCCACGCGCGGCGAGCAGTGGTGGCTTCGGCAGTTCCGCCCAGCCGAGCACGCCGGTGTAGAAGGCGCGCTCGTCGTCCTCCCCGCCCGGCGGGCAGCCGACCTGCACGTGATGCAGCATGTCCGCCAGGGTAGTCGCCGTCTCCACCCGGGGGTGGAGACGCGCTGGGCCGAGGGGTGGAAATCGGCTGTCCAGCAGGTTGATTCGACGGTATTTCGATTGACCGGCCCGGAGATGGTTTCGATAGTGGATCGGGTGACCGCACTCGCAACACCGCGGGCCACCGGCGGCATCAGGTGGCAGTTCTGGCGCTCTCCCGACGATCAGCCCCGGTGGGCGCGTCCGGCGCTGCTGCTCGTGGCCACGGTCGCGGCGGTGAGCTATGCGTGGGGCATCACCCGGCTGGTCCCGCACGTCTACTACGCGGCGGCCGTCCGCTCGATGGCCTCGTCCTGGCACGACTTCTTCTTCGCCGCCTTCGATCCCGACGGCCTGATCAGCCTGGACAAGCTGCCCGGCGCGTTCTGGTTGCAGGCGTTGTCGGTGCGGCTGTTCGGCGTGCACGTGTGGGCGCTGGCGCTGCCGCAGGTGATCGAGGGCGTGCTCACCGTTCTCGTGCTGTACCGCGTGGTGCGGCGCACGGCCGGACCGGCGGCCGGGCTGCTCGCCGCGGTGGTGACGGCCGCCGCGCCGGTCACGGTGGCGCTGGACCGCGGCAACATCTCCGACACCCTGCTGATCCTGCTGCTGGTGCTCGCGGTCGACCGCACCCTGGCCGCGATCGAGCGCAACGACCCCCGGAATCTCTGGTACGCCGGACTTTTCGTGGGCCTGGCCTTCCAGGCGAAGATGATCCAGGCCTGGCTGATCGTGCCGGTGCTCGCACTGGCCTACCTGGTGTCCCGGATCGGGGTGCGACCGCTGCGGCGGGTGGCCGCGATCGCCGGATTCGGGGCCGGCACGCTGGTGGTCTCACTGAGCTGGATGACCGTGGTGAGCCTGATTCCGGCCCGGCATCGCCCGTATGTGGACGGCAGCACCCATGATTCGCTGTTCGATCAGGTCTTCGTCTACAACGGGGCGGCCCGCACCGACAGCGGTTTCAGCGTCGGCGCGGCCAACCTGCCGATGAGCCCCGGCGGCGCGAGCTACCGGACCGCACTGGTACTCGGCCCCGACGACCGGCTCGGCCACGTCCTCACCGGCGCGGGGGGCCGCGAGACCGGCTGGCTGATCCCGCTGGCGCTGCTGATCCTGGTCGTGCTCGCCGTACTGCTCCGGCGGCGCGCCCGGTCCGCCACCGCGCCCGATCCGGTCACCGCCGTGCCGCAGCGGGCCGCCCTGATCCTGTGGGGCGGCTGGCTGCTGGTGTATCTGGCGGTGTTCCTGGTCGTCGGCACGGTCAACCCGTACTACCTGGCGGTGCTCACTCCGCCGGTTGCCGCGCTGATCGGCTGGGGCACAGTAGAATTCGCCCGCCGCTCGGAATCCGCGTGGCGCGTCGGCGCGGTGCTCGCCGCGCTCGCCACCGTCGCGTACGGCTGGTGGCTGCTGCAACCCGCCCCCGCCGCGGTGCGCTGGACGGCCACCGCCGCCGCCCTGCTGGCCTGCCTGCTCGCCGTGGGCCTGCGCGGCGTGGCAGCGGCGGTACTGCTGGCGGCGGCCGTCCTCGCCGGTCCCGCCGTGGCCGCCGCTTCGGTGGTCGCGGACGGGTACAGCGCACTGGATACCCCCTTCGAACCGGCGGCGCAGGCCCACGTCACCCACGACGTCGTCCGGGACGCGATCGACAGCGGCCCGAAACTGGTCGCCTCGGCCCACAAGACCTTCCCCGCCGCCCACATCCCGGCCGTCGCCTACACCTCGATCATCGCCGCCCCGTTCATCTACAGCACCGGCGCGGAGGTCCCGCCCGTCGGCGGCTTCACCGGCATGGCCCAGGCCCTCACCACCGCCGACCTGGCCCGCCTGGTCGCCCACGGCGACATCGGCTTCGCCCTGATCACCCCCTCCGACGACCCCCGGATCCACTGGATCCAGCAGCACTGCGGACGCCTCCCCGGTGACGAGAACTCGGTCAGCGCGTACATGTGCGCCCACCCGTGAGCCGATGACGGGGCGGCGGCCGGTTGCCCAGGACACTGGCCGCCGAGTCGTGCTGCCGCCGGGTCGTGCTCGCGCCGATGCGTCTGCCCGCGTGGCACTTTCAGTGGCGGCTGGGCCGGTTGTGATCGGATGGTTGCTCTTGGGGGCGGTGGTTCAGGGGTGGGTCAGGGCGCGGCGGGCGTAGGCGCGGACATCGGCGTCGGTGTCGTCGTGGGCCGATTCCAGGGCCGTGCGGGCGGCGGGGTGGGTGGGCCAGGTGGCGAGGGTGAGGACGGCGGCCTTGCGGACGTCGGGGTGCGGGTCGGTCAGGGCGGTGTGCAGGGGTGCGGTGGCCGTGTCGGGGTCGAGGGCGGCGTGGCCGCGGGCCGCGCCTTCGCGAATCTGCCAGGCCGAATCATGCAGGGCAGCAGCCAGAATGGGAGTGTCGGTGCTGTTGCCGAGTGCGGCCAGGGCCGACAGGGCGGCGGCTCGGACCAGCGGGTCGGGGTCGGTGGTCAGGGTGCGGAGGGTGTCCGCGCCGCCGCGGCCGATCGTGGCCAGGCCGCGGGCGGCGGCGATGCGGACCTCGCGGTTCTCGTCGTGGGCCGCGAATTCCAGTGCGGCCCAGTCGTCCAGCGATACCAAGGCGTGGACGCCTTCGACGCGGACCCGGTGATCGTCGTCGTGGACCGCCTTCGCGAATTGCTCGGCGGTGCCGGCGTGCAGGACGCGCAGCAGGTCGACGACGGCGGCGCGGACCAGCGGGTCGGGGGAGGTGGTGTGGGCGGGGAGAGCGGCCCGGTCGGCGGGGTGCGCGGCGGTGACGGTGCCGGGCAGGATCTCCACCAGTTCGCGCAGGCCCGCGACGGCGGCCGCGCGCACCCGCGAGTCGGGGTCGCCGAGCGCGGTCACCAGGGGGTCGGCGAATCCGTCCGGGGTGTTCTCGGTGAGGACCGACAGGGCGGTCGCGCGCACCCGCGGCTGCGGGTCGTCGAGGTAGGCGGCGAGGTCGGCGACCGTGGGAGCGTCCAGTCGCAGCAGTTCGGCGATGCGGGGTGCGGCCTCGTCATCCGGCTCGGCACTGGGGCGGTACGTGTTTCGGGTGGGTGCGGGGGTGGTGGCGCCGGTGCGGGGCGGGCCGGTGACCGGGTCCGGCTGGCGGACCGGGATCGGGTCGGTGGCCGCCGTCGGGACGTCGGCGAATTCGGGGACCGGCACCAGATACGGTGCGACCGGGCGCTTCAGGAACTCCATCCGGCCGCCGGCGGCCTTGCGGAGGTTCAGGTGGTAGCGCCATTCCGTGTCGTCGCGTTCGGGCAGGTCGGAACGTTCGTGGTAGAGGCCCCAGCGGGATTCGGTGCGGGTCAGCGACGAGCGGGCCGCCATTTCGGCGCAGTCGCGGATGAAGGTGACCTCGGCGCAGCGCATCAGCTCGTGCGGGGTGGTGGCGCCCATATCGGCGATCTCGGTCCGCATCCGCTCGAAGGTCTCGACCGCCAGCGACAGCTTCGTCGACGTCTTCGGCGGCGCCACATAGTCGTTCACGAAGCGGCGGAGCTTGAACTCCACCTGCGGCTGCGGCGGGCCGTCGGGATGTAGTAGCGGCCGGTAGACGAGTTCGTGGGCGGCGGCCAGCTGATCCGCCGGAAGTTCCTCGGGGACGGCCACTTCCGCCAATGTGCCGGCGGCGTGCGCCCCGGCCAGATCGCCGTAGACGAAGGCGCCGATCATGTAGTTGTGCGGTACGCACGCCAGATCACCCGCCGCGTACAGGCCGGGGACGGTGGTGCGGGCATGCTCGTCCACCCACACCCCCGAGGCGGAATGCCCACTGCACAAACCGATCTCGGAGATGTGCATCTCGATGTCGTGGGTGCGGTAGTCGTGCCCGCGATTGGCGTGGAAGGTGCCGCGGGTGGGCCGCTCGGTGGTGTGCAGGATGCCCTCGAGGGATTCGAGGGTTTCGTGCGGCAGGTGCGACACCTTCAGATAGATGGGCCCGCGCGCGGATTCGATCTCCCGCTTCACCTCCGCCATCATCTGCCCGGACCAGTAGTCGGAGTCGACGAACCGCTCCCCGAGCGCGTTCACCTGATAGCCGCCGAACGGATTGGCGACATAGGCGCAGGCCGGGCCGTTGTAATCCTTGATCAGCGGATTGATCTGGAAGCATTCGATGCCGGACAGCTCCGCCCCGGCGTGATAGGCCATGGCGTACCCGTCACCCGCGTTGGTCGGATTCTCGTAGGTGCCGTACAGATATCCGGAGGCGGGCAGCCCGAGCCGGCCGCAGGCGCCGGTCGCCAGGATCACCGCCTTGGCGCCGACGGCGACGAATTCGCCGGTGCGCGTGTGCAATGCGGCCGCGCCGACGGCCCGGCCGGCCGAGGTCAGCACCCGCACCGGCATCAGCCGGTTCTCGATGCGGATCCGCTCGCGCATCTTCCGTTGCCGCAGTACGCGATACAGCGCCTTCTTGACGTCCTTGCCCTCCGGCATCGGCAGCACGTACGACCCGGAGCGGTGCACCCGGCGCACCGCGTACTCACCGTAGGCGTCCTTCTCGAACTTCACCCCGTAGCGCTCCAGCCGCTGCACCATCGCGAAGCCGCGGGTCGCCGTCTGATAGACGGTGCGCTGGTTGACGATACCGTCGTTGGCGCGGGTGATCTCGGCGACGTACTCCTCGGGCTCGGCCTTGCCGGGCACCACGGCGTTGTTCACCCCGTCCATCCCCATCGCCAGGGCGCCGGAGTGCCGCACGTGCGCCTTTTCCAGCAGCAGCACGTTCGCGCCCTGTTCGGCGGCGGTCAGGGCGGCCATGGTGCCGGCGGTGCCGCCGCCGATCACCAGCACGTCGCAGTCGAGGCGGGTGGTGTCGGCCGGGTCCGGAATCTGCATGGGGCGCTCCACGGAGGTCAGGACATCGCAGCGATGTCGTCGGAATGATCCAGTGCGGCAAGAATTTCGGCGCGCAGCGCGGTGCGGTCGGCGCCGGCTGCACGCGGGCGCGGCACCTCCAGCAGCGCACGCGGCGGCTGCCCGGCCCGGCCGAGTACCACGATCCGGTCGCCGAGCAGCAGGGCCTCGTCGACGTCGTGGGTCACGAACACGACGGTGGTCGGGTGGGTGTGCCAGGTGTCGATCAGCAGCCGTTGCATGGTCGCGCGGGTGCGCGAATCCAGGGCGCCGAAGGGCTCGTCCATCAGCACCGCGCGCGGCGTCCCGGCCAGGCCACGGGCCAGCTGCACCCGCTGCCGCATTCCACCGGACAACCGCTTGGGCAGATGATCGCCGAAGCCGGTGAGCCCGACCTCCTCGATCCACCGGTCGGCGCGCTCGCGGCGACCGGCCCGCGGTGTGCCCCGCAACCGCAGCGCCAGTTCGATATTGGCCCGCACGGTGCGCCACGGCAGCAGCGCGTCGTCCTGGAACACCATCGCCCGATCCCGATCCGGCCCGGTGACCAGCTCGCCGTCGGCGAGGATGCGCCCGGACCGCGGCCGCAGCAGCCCGGCCAGCCCGCGCAGCACCGTCGATTTACCGCATCCGGAAGGGCCTGCCAGCACCAGGATCTCGCCGAGCCGGATGTCCAGGGTGAAGTCGGCGACCACGGCCGCATCGGCGTAGGCCAGCTCGACGCGGTCGAGCCGTAAACCCATTCCGGCGCTTCCGGTTTCAGGCCGCCCGCTCGTGCCGTGCTGCCGGGAGACGGCCGATGTGTCCGAGCCGTCGTGCTCCACCACCGTCTCCGATTCTCGCCCGCGCGTGCCGTATCCATCGGGCCTGAGCCCCGGGCCGTCGTCAGGGCACGACGTTGCCTTCTCCGGTACCGAACCGCTCATGCCGCCGCCTCCTCGGCCCGCGGCAGCCAGCGTGTGACGCGGCGGCCGACCAGCTCGACGACGGCCGAAGTCCCCAGGCCCAGCACGCCGATGGTGATGATGCCGACGAATACCCCCGGATAGTCCACGACCGTGTAGGCGGTCCAGGTGCGGTAGCCCACGCCGAGCCGCCCGGAGATCATCTCCGCCGAGATCACGCAGATCCAGGACACCCCCATCCCCACCGAGAGGCCGCCGAACACCCCGGGCAGACTGCCCGGCAGCACCACCCGCAGCAGCACGTCCCAGCGGCCGCCGCCCTGGGTGCGGATCGAGTCCTCCCAGATCGTCGGCAGGGCGCGCACCGCGTGCCGGGTGCTGACCATGATCGGGAAGAAGGCCGCCAGGAAGGTGATGAAGACGATCCCGGCCTCGTCGGTGGGAAACAGCAGGATCGCCACCGGCACGATCGCGATCGCCGGCACCGGGCGCAGCAGTTCGGTCAACGGCCCCAGCACATCCGAGAGCAGCGGTGACCGCGCGAGCGCGATTCCCGTTGCCACACCGAGTATTCCGGCCAGCCCGAACCCGCTCAGGATGCGGATCAGCGACTGCGCCAGATCCAGCCAGTAGGTGTCGGTCCCCAGCTGCCGCGACAGCGCCCGCAGGATCTGCGTCACCGTCGGCAGCGTGTCGAACCGCACCCAGACCCGAACATGGCCGGCGGTCAGCAACTGCCAGCCGAGCACGGCCAGCAGGACCGATACCACGCGGATCACCCGCGATCGCCACACCCGGCCGCCGCGAGCCGGCCCCGTGGCCCCGGCCGGCCGCGTCTCGGGATCGGCTGTGGTCGTGGCGGCCGGGACATTCGGAAGCGTGTCGACGCTCATCACCGAACCTCCTGCGCCGCGGACCTCGTCGGCCGCCACCTGCTCGCGGACGACCGGCTCGGCCGGGTGCGCCGCACCTCGGCCCAGACCGGCACGAGGCGCGGACGGCCCGGGCGCCCCACCTGCCGGACCACCGGCGGCAACGCGGAACTTCGCGGTCCGGTTGCTGCCGCGCTCACGACCGCACCTCGCCGACGGCCTGTTCGTAGGAGACCGGCACGCCGCCGGGGTGGGTGGTGAGATAGCGCTGTACCGCCGCGGGCGTGGTGAACGGCAGGTAGGTGTCGCCCGCGCGCACCCACAGCGCCTTGTCGGCGAACCAGCGGGTGCCGAGTTCGGCATCCGGCACGTAGGCGGCGCGCACCTTCTTGCCTTGGGCGCGAGCCAGTTTCATCGCACGCAGCAGGCTGGTCGGATCGGCGGCGGGTGTCGCCGTGTCCTGGCCGTCGAGCCAGATCTCACCGGCGAGGGCGGGATCGGCCACCGGGCGGTTCGCCACCGGATCGGTGCCGGTGATCGGCGCCGGATTGGCGAAATTCGCCACCGCGGCATCGTAATTCGCGCCGCGTTCGGCGAACGCCTTGCGCAGCGGTGCGTCGTTCACGAAGCCGTCGATATCCAGATCGGCGAAGTCGCCGATCGACTTCAGGTACGGCACATCGCCTTTGAACGCCTGGATAAGTTGCGGCTTGAGCGGGGCGTCGAACGAGGTGCCGCCCGGGCCGTTGTAGAGGTACACCACCTCCGGCGGCAGGCCCGAGCCGTCCGCGACCAGCTGCGCGGCCTCCAGCGGGCGCTGGTGCAGGAAGTCGGTGGCGTCGAGCTGCGCTTGCAGGAAGGCGTCGAGCACCTCCGGATGCTGTGTCGCGTAGTCGCGGCGGGCCACCACGCCGTGGAAGGTGGGCACGTTCAGTTCCGCGCCGTCGTACAGCAGCTTCGCCTTGTTCTGATAGACCAGCAGCCCGGGCCACGCCACGAACTGCGACAGAGCCTGCACCTGACCGGATTCCAGCGCGGTGGCCCCGACCTGTGGCTGCTGATTCAGCACCTCGACACCGGATTTGGGGTCGATTCCGGTGCGGCTCAACGCCTGCCGCAACAGTCCGTCGCCGGCCGAGCCGACGCTCGACGAGACCTTCTTGCCGCTCAGATCGTGCACCGATTGCGCCGTCGAATCCTGGTTCACCACGATCATGTTCAGCGAGCCGCGCGGCTGATACCCGGTGACCGAGACGAATTCGGTGCGGGACCGCTCGGCCGCCTGGGTACGGGAACCGTTGATGAGCAGCGGATAATCGCCCATCGAGCCGATATCGATCTTCTCCGCGACCATCTGAGCGGTGATCGGGGCACCGGTGTCGTAGTCCTGCCACTGCACCTTGTACTTCGGGCCGCCGCCGGCGCTGAGCCGGTTCAGCCGCTGTTCCAGAAAACCCTTCGCCTTCAACAGGGTTCCGGCGGTGACGGTGTTGATGGTCTTGGACTGGTAACCGACGACGACATTCACGGTGTCGCCGGAACCGGACGTGCTGTCGAGCGAGCAACCGGCGACGGCCAGGGCCAGGGTCGCGGCCGCCGCGGTGACGCGGGCATGACGGTACTTCATGGGGTTCCTTGCGGGAGTCGCGGTGACGGGCGGCGCGAAAGGGGATCGTGCGAGGTGGATCCGGGCCGCAGTGGGCCGGTGGATTCGGCGCGCGGAACGGTTCAGCGCAGCAGATACGGCATGTTCACGGTGACCGCGCCGGTGGGACAGCGGGCCGCGCACGGGCCGCAGTACCAGCACTCGTCGACGTGCATGTAGGCCTTGCCGTTGTCGGGGTTGATCGCCAGCGAGTCCAGCGGGCAGATCTCCACGCACAGGGTGCAGCCCTGGATACACAGGGATTCGTCGATGGTCACCGGGACGTCGGCGCGCTGGTTGACCAGGGTCATCGGATCAGCCTCCAATCGCTGGCGTCGGCGGGCCGGAACAGGCTGCCGCGCATGGTGATACGGTCGCCGCGCATCCGGATGTACTCCAGATCCACCGGCCGGCCGTCGTCGAGCCGGGTGAGCCGTTCGAGCAGCAGTAGTGCGCCGCCCTCGGGCATCTGCAAGGTCGCCGCCGAGTGGGCGTCGGCGGTGATCGCCTCCAGGGCCAGATCGGCGGATCCGAGCGGTCCGCCGCTGATCTCCTCGATGAGGGCGAAGATGTCGTTGGTCTCGAGGTCGTGGGTCAGCACCGCCGCGCCGATGTCCGGCGCGAGGTAGGTGAGGTCCAGGCTCAGCGGCAGATCGCCGAGGTAGCGCAGCCGCTCCAGGTAGACCGCCTGTTCGCCCGGCTCCAACCGCAGCCGGCGGGCCACCGCGGGCGGCGGGTCGACCCGCCGGGCCACCCGCACCTCGTTGCGGACCTCGCCGTGCCCGCGCAGCGTCTCCTTCAGACCGCGCAGGGTGTCCAGGCCGTGATCGTATTTGCGTTGCGCCACATGGGTACCGACCTTGGGAGCGCGCTCGATGAGCCGTTCGTCCTTGAGCAGGGCCAGTGCGTCCCGCACGGTGTTGCGCGAGACCGCGAATTCCGCGGCGAGATCGGCCTCGGTCGGCAGCGCGTGCTCGAAGGTTCCGGTGTGGATCTGCTGGCGCAGGATGTCGGCGACCTGCCGGGCCCGATCCGCGCGCCGGATGCGGTCGCCCCCGGAGATTCGGACCGCTCGTTCGGAACCACTGCCGGTGCGAATCGTGCTGTCGGCACTACCGCTCGTGCTGCCGGAGCTACCGTCTGTGCCGCTGGAGCTACCGCTCGTGCGGCCCGAGCTACCGCTCGTGCGATCGGCGCCGCCGGACCCGGTGTTGCCGACGGACCGCAGCCGGTGATCCTGCGCACGATCGCTGTCGGAGCCGTCGCCGCGGGTGCTCGGCGGCGACGGTGCCGGGGTCTCGCCGCTCGCCCCGGCACCCGGGCCGGGGTCCTGCGACGGCACCGATCGCGATGTCATCTCGTACCTCCCTCATGCCCGTGACCTGCTGTTTCGTCACTGTACCGAGAGGTGGGCCCGGTCCGCGCCGGCCGCGGCGGACGCCGGTGCGGGCGTGGCGGATTCCGCCGCCGGCCCGGTGGCGCGGGCCTGGCTCGATGCGCGGAATCCGGGCTATTGCGCCACCGGCGCGAGGCGCGGAAAAGTTATGTTCACGGTGATCGGAATGGATGCAGACCAGCCGGTCTGGCGTCTTCGAGACATGGGATGTTACATTTTGAAACATGTCTCCCAGCCACCCGAACGCCGCGCGAGTCACCTACGTGACCGTTGCGCTCGGTGTACGGCTGCCGCGGCAGCGGGAACTGTGTTGTTCCCGGCCGCGCAGCTGAGAACCGCTCTTCGTCCCCGGTAAGACCTTCTCGGGCCCTTCTCGCTGCCTTGTTGCTGTGTTCGACCCGTCCCCTCGCCGCGGGGACCTCAACAAGGATGCCGCCTCATGACGAGCCCCACCCTCGAGCGATCGTCTTCTTCCGCCCTGTCCGCCACCCGGACCGCGCCTGCCCGACCCGCCGTACCCCCCGAGCTGCGCATCGCCGACAACCCGGCCGCCGCAGTGCTCCGGGCCGCCACCCGTGGCCCGATCTTCCGCGATACCGCCGCGCAGGCAACCGGTTTGAGTATCGCCACCGTCAATCGTCAAGTGGCGGCTCTGCTTTCGGCCGGGCTACTGCGAGAACGCGCCGATCTCACCGCCTCCGGCGCGGTCGGCCGACCGCGGGTGCCGTTCGAGGTCGACACCGATTCGTACGCCACCCTCGGTGTGCACATCGGCGCCAACGTCACTCGGATGATCGCCGCCGACCTGTCCGGCCGGATCCTCGGCGGGCTGGAGATCGCCACCCCGCAGGCCGGTCAGGAGGCCGCGCTCACCATCATCGCCCGCAGTGCCAAGGCATTCCTGGACCGCTTACCCCGCCGCCGCCCGCTGTGGAGCGGTGTGGCGCTGGCCGGCCGGGT
The DNA here is from genome assembly GCF_020176955.2 of Nocardia sp. alder85J. GTDB lineage: Bacteria > Actinomycetota > Actinomycetes > Mycobacteriales > Mycobacteriaceae > Nocardia. The sequence goes on along the minus strand of NZ_JAIUCZ020000003.1, from coordinate 931,285 downwards.
CGACGCGGCCGCCGGAGTGGTCGATCATCCCCGCCTGGACTGGCATGCCGCCCCGGTCGGCGCCGTCTTCGGCAGCGTGCTGGATCTGCCGGTGTCGGTGGCCGCGCACGTGGAGGCCATGGCCGCCGCCGAATTGCTGCTGGCCGCCGGCGAGGAGCCGCGCACCCATCCGGACAGCAGCCTCTACATCTACGCCCGTGAGACGGCGGGTGTCGCGGTCACGCTGCACGACCGCGTGCACACGCCGAGCAGCGGTCCCGGGTCGATCGCGCATCTGCCCACCGGTTCGGACATCGAATGCCGGTGCGGCCGGCGCGGCTGCTTGGAGGCCACCGTCGGCGAGGCCGCGGTGCTGGGCCGGGCCGTGCGGGCGGGCATCGTGCCCAAGCGCGAGGCGCCGCGCCGCCCGGTGATCGCCGACCTGTACCGGGCGGCCGACTCCGGGTCCGAGCCGGCCCGTGAGCTGCTGCTGGAGCGTGCCGAGATCCTCGGCCGCGCGGCCGCGCTGATCCGGGACATGTTCAACCCGGATCGGGTCGTGCTGGGCGGTCAGGCCTTCACCGGTTACCGTCCCGGAATCGACCGGGTGGCAAGGGCTTTCGCGCAGAGCACCACGCTGCCGCCGGCCGACCTGCGGATCAGCCGGTTCGGCGGCCGGGTGCAGGAGCACGCCGCGGCGGTGACGTCGCTGAGCGTGTTCTACGCCGACCCGCTGTCGGCGATGCGCCGCGCCACCCGCACTCCCCGCTGAACTCATCGGCTCAGGACGCGAACCGCGTTGTCGCGCACCGCGATACCGGTTCGCGTCTTGGGTACGAGCAACATGCCCGCGGTGTGGAAGCCACGTTGCCGGGGCCGCACCAGCTTCCGGTGCCGCCGCTCGTAGCGGGTCAGTGCCCCGGCGATGTCGGCGGGGGTGGCGGCGAGTTCCTCGGCGAGCGTGTACGCGCCGCAGATCGCGAGCGTGGAACCGTCGCCGAACAGGGACAGGCTCGAGGCCGCGTCGCCGACCAGGGTGATGCGGCCGGAACTCCAGTGCGGCAACACTACTCGCGTCACCGCGTCGAAGTACACGTCCGGGGCCGAGCGGACCGCGTCGAGGTACGGCGCGAAGACGCCCAGCCGGCCGTCGTAGGCCGCCGTGATCATCGCGCGCTGCCGCTCGACGTCGCGGTAGTCGAGATCCGGCACCGGTGTGTGCCGGAACATGAAGGCGGCCACCGGTTGTCCCGCGCCCGGGTGGACGGACAGCGCCGCGCCCGGCCGGTTGTACACGACGATCTCGTCGGGCGCGCCGAACGGCCGATCCACCGGCAGCGTCGCCACGTACATGCCGAGATTGCGGGTGAACTCCGTCTCCGGGCCGAAGGCCAGCCGCCGAACGGTCGAATGCACGCCGTCGGCCCCGACCACCAGGTCGAAATGCTCGGGCGCCCCCTGTTCGAAGGTGACGTCCACCCCGGCCCCGGCCGGGGTGAGCGCGGTGATGCTGTCGCCCCAGCGGATCTCGGCGGTGTCGGCGCCGGCGGCCAGCAACGTGGCGGCCAGCACGGATCGGGAAACCTCCACCTCCCGATCACCGCCCCCGCTCTGGAACGACCGCATACCCACCGACGACCGGATGCGCCCGGTGTCGTCGGCGAACACCAGCCGCGCCGGGTGCGAGGCTGCCGCGCGCAGTTGCGGCATCACGCCCATCCGCTCGGCCACCTCCACGGCGGCCCCCTTCACATCGACCGGATTACCGCTGGAACGAAGCCCGGCGGCCCGCTCGGTGACGGTGACCCGATAGCCGTGCCGGGCCAGCCAGTAGGCCAGCGTCGAACCGGCCACCCCGGCCCCGGAGATCAGCACGTTCGCGCCCATCTCAGCCTCCTCTACTCAAGTGGACGAAATTCGTCCGCTACTGCTCTACGATACGTAAGCGGAAGAATTTCGTCCACATAGTTCTCGTACCATTTCCCGGAGCGGAAGCCGACGAGTTCGAGAGGTGTGCCGATGGCCGACCGACTGCGGGCCGACGCGCGCAGCAATCGCGACCAGATCCTGGCCGCGGCCCAGCTCATCTTCCGCGAACACGGGGTCGACGTTCCGATGAAGACCATCGCCGATCAGGCCGGGGTGGGCGTCGGCACGCTGTACCGCCGGTTCCCGGATCGTGCGGCCCTGATCAGCGCGGCGGCGCACGCCTACCTGACGGGACTGGCGGATCTGGCCGCCACCGCACAGCGGGAGGAGGCGGGGGCATGGCCCACCCTGTGCCGGATTCTGCGCGAATGTGCCGAACTACGGCTGGGGGCCATGGCGTCGGCGCTGGAACCCGGTCTGCACGGCGACATCCGCAATGACGCGACGCTCGCTGCGCCGCGTGCACGGATCGCGAATCTGATCGTCGCCCTCACCGAGCAGGCGCACGCGGACGGCGACCTCCGGCCGGAGGTCACCGCCGATGACGTGGCGAGTCTGATGACGATTCAGGTTTATGTACTTCCGGAGCAGTCGTACGCCGAGACTGTCCAGCGGGTGATGACCATTGCCTTGAACGGGATGAGGGCCGGGTAGGCGGTTGTGCCTTCGGGTGCGGAGCGGAGTCGGGTTGCGGCCGAGTGTCGGGCGACGGACGTGACCGGCCCACGAACCGCTGACGGGCCCACAGCGCGCGCTAGGCGAACAAGCCCTCCAGGGCGGTGATGAAGTACGGGAAGTGGCCGGCGAAGCGGTGCAGGTTGCGGTCGCGGTCGAAGCCGCCGAACCAGTACAGGCCGGGGTCGCGGTCGGCGGTCGGGTCCAGGTCGCGGAAGGTGCGGATCCAGTTGTCGACACGGCCGCCGATGATCGTGAACGGGAGGGCGCGGGAGAAGACCAGTTCGCGGTCGGCCGGGGGGATGCGGTCGGGCTGCACGTTGTCCAAGCCGCGTTGCAGGGCGCGGATCCGGCCCGCCAGGGCGCGGCCGGTCGCGGTGCGGCGCGGCAGATAGCGCGGGAGGAACAGGGCCGCGACCCCGCCCAGCGCCACCGCGACCCCGACCAGGGCGTAGCGGCCCGCGATTGCCAGGCCGATGGTTGCGGCGACGCCCACCACCAGCAGAACGACGCCGAGCCAGAAGGACGGCCCGCGGCGGTGGGGGGCGGTGAGAGTGCCGTTCGCCGCGGCGTCGGCCAGCAGCGCGGAGCGCGCCGAAGTGGCGGCGACCCGCCCGCGCAGCTCCGAGACCTGCACCGAGTCCGTGCCGTCGGGCAGCAGCGCCCGGTACACCTCGCGCTCGTAGTCGCGCAGCTGATCGTCGGCGGCGTTCACCCGGTTGATCCGCCAGTCGGAATCGCTGATCGGGGTGATCCACAGGTAGCGCCGCACCGCCAGGTCGACCACGGTGGCGGCCAGGTCGGTGGCATCCGGCGAGGCGTCCAGCAGTAGTCCGGCTGCGCCCGGCAGCACCCCGTCCGGCGAGACGAACTCGGCGCGATCGTCCTTGTGCTGCACCGGATCCAGCGCTTCGTGCGCGCCCAGCGCGGCGGCGTCCTGGCGCCGCGACCACAGCACGAAACCCGCCGCGGCCAGCAGCGCCAGCACCAGGGCGCCGAAGGCGACGAGGACGGGAGTGCCGAAGGAGAACGCGCTGGAGTCGTTGCCGTCGTGGATATCCGCGTTGGGGGCCACCGTGCCCGGCGGCAGCTGCATGCTCAGGTCGATGATGTCGCCCTTGCGCAGCCCCTCCTTGTTCAGCGTCAGCACGCCGTCGGGTTCGACCCGGACGTCGGCGCACGGCTGCTGCTGCCCGGCGGGGCCGATCTTGCAGTCCGCGATGCCCATTCGGAAACTGGGGCTGATCACCGAGGCGGTGATCGAGGCCACGTCGGTGTTGAGCACGCCGGTCCATCGGAAGACCTGGCTGCCCTGTGCGTCGTTGACGGTGTTGTGCACGGTGTAGGTGAACGACGAGTCGCCGGGCTGCGCGTCGACGGTGAACAGGTCACCGGCCAGCGTGGCCTTGCCCGCGCCGGTGGACCCGATATCGGTGACGCTGAAACGGCGTTCCCCGCTGTCCCCGAAGGCCACTCGCAGCGGCAGCACCATGTGGAACTGTCCGCCGGGTGGCACCTGCACCTTCTCCGCGACCTGCAGCAATCCGTCGTCGGTGAGTTTGATGTCCGCCGCGATCGTCACGCCGTCGGCCGGATCCTGCGCCTGCGCAGCCGGGCCGGCGGCGAACATGCCCGCGGCGACCAGCCATAGAGCGCCCAGGGCGCCCCCCCGAGAGATAAGCATGAGGCCAGATCTTAGACAGCTTGGTATGGTTCGTCATCGGCTGTCGAAGCACCAGCCGGGGAAGTACCAGTTTGAACGGGGGCGCGGGGGAGTGAGTCAACCACCCTACGGATACGGCTCGATGCCACCTGCCGGTCGACCGGCGCCGTACGGTGCGCCGCCGTCGGGTTACGGGCCGCCGCCGGGATATCGGTACCCGCCGGGCCAGCAGCCGTATCCGCAGGGGCAGCAACCGTATCCGGGCCGGTCGCCCTATCCGGCCGCCCAGCAGTACGCCGCGCCGCAACCCTACGGCCCGCCCGGCCGGCCGCCGCAGCGCAAACGTGGCGGTGGCGGAATCGCCACGGTCCTGGTGGTTCTGGTGCTCGTCGTCGCCGGTCTGGTGGTGCGTGGTGCGCTCAGCGCGAGCAAACCCGGCGGCCACATCGACTCCGGCGCTCGCTACACCTATACCTCCGAAGCGCCGCCCGCGCCCGGCAACGGAAAGGATTCCGGTACGGCGGGTGTCGCCGCGACCGGCACCAATCCGCTGCTGGCCGACCCGGGTTCGCCGCTGAGTCCGGCGCACTGCGACTATGCCCCCTGGGGCACCCAGGTCGACGTGGCCCGCAAGTTCTTCACCAGTGCCGCAGCCTGTCTGGAGCAGGCCTGGCGTCCGGTGCTCGCCGCCGCGAAACTGCCGTTCACCCCGCCGAAGCTGAACGTCACCGCGACCACCGCGGGCATCACCACGCCCTGCACCGGCAGCAGCAGCAACTTCGCCGCCTTCTACTGCAGCGCCGATCAGACCATCTACATGCCGATCAGCCAGCTGCAAACCGACATGTTCCAGAATCACTGGGAGGTCTACCTCTCGGTGTTCGCGCACGAGTACGGCCATCATGTGCAGGCGCAGTCCGGGATCATGGCGGCGGCCAACAAGCAGCGCCGCGACGCGGGGGTGAACAGCCCCGGCGGGCTGGAGGTCTCGCGCCGGATCGAGCTGGGGGCCAACTGCTTCGACGGCATGTTCCTGGCCGCGACCTCCGGCGGCGGTTCGCTGACCGCCGCGCAGACCACGATCACCCGCAAGGACGCCTACGGCCGCGGCGATGCTCCCGGCGACATGCGTGACCACGGCACCTCGCAGCACATGGGTGACTGGTGGAGTGCCGGATTCGACGACGACAGGACCGCGCAGTGCAACACCTTCACCGCCGCGGCGACCGACGTGAGCTGAGCTGACGATGAGCTACCCACCGGGATATCCACCACCGCAGGGCTTTCCGCCACCTCCGGGTCACGGCGGGAATTACGGTGCACCGCAACCTTATCCACCGGCGGGCGGGTATTCGCCGCCACCGGGTTTCCCGCCGCCGCCGCTGCCGCCGCCCGGGTACCCGTATCCGCCCCGGCGCTCCGGCGGCGCCGGTCCGGTGCTGCTCGCGGTGTTCGGTGCGCTGCTGGCCGTTGTGGTGGTGGCCGGGCTGGTGGTGTTCGCCGCCGGTCGCAGCAGTACCGGAACCAGTGCGAGCCCGACGTTCTCGACGCCGAGTTTCAGCTATCCGCCGACGACCGCCGGGCCGGTCGCGACCTCCGTCGCAGCGCCGCCCACCGCGGCCGCGCGGACCAGCCGCGTCTCGCGGACCACGACGGCGACCACGAGCGCCGCGCCCGCGGGCCCGCAGCAGGTGGCCGCCACCACGGACAACCCGCTGTTCGCCGACGCCGATTACGGCCTGCAGAACATCCAGTGCGGCTATCCTCAGTGGGGTTCGGATCAGGCGTCGGCCCAGGCGTTCTTCGAGGCGGCGCGCAGCTGCCTGGACCAGATGTGGCAGCCGCTGCTGCACGCGGTCGGTTTACCGTTCTCCACCCCGAACATCGCGGTGCCGGTGCACGCCGCCGATCAGCCGTCGCCGTGCACGGGTTCGACATCGAACTACGCCGCCTTCTACTGCTCGGCGAACAGCACCATCTACATGCCCCTGGACAAGATCCAGATCGATCTCTACGGGAACGACGCGGTGATCTACCTGGCGGTCTTCGCGCACGAGTACGGCCACCACGTGCAGGCGCTGTCCGGGATCATGGCCAAGGAGAGCCGGGACCGCTACAACGCCGGGCAGAGTTCCCCGGTCGGCGCCGAGCTGTCGCGGCGGCTGGAGCTGGAGGCGCAGTGTTTCGGCGGCATGTTCGTCGGCTCCTCACAGGCCGCGGGGACCATCACCGCGCAGCAGGGCCAGCACACCATCAACGACAGCTACACCCGTGGTGACCGGCCCGGCGACGTCCGCGACCACGGCACCACGGACCACTACGGCGGCTGGTGGGCACAGGGTTATCAGAAGAATCGCACCCAGCCCTGCAACACCTGGCTCGCGGCCTCCGGCGACGTCTCGTAGCCACCCGGTCAGCGCGGATCGCGCAGTAGCTTCGAATCGGTTGTGGCGGTGCCGGGTTCGAGATCCTCGGGTTCCACCTCGTGCAGCCCGAGCCGTTCGTGCAGCCGGGCCAGCGGCCGCGGCGCCCACCAGTTGGCGGTGCCCAGCAGCCGCATCAGCGCGGGCACCAGCAGCCCGCGGATCAGGGTGGCGTCGGCCAGCACGGTCAGCGTCAAGCCGACGCCGAACATCTGCATGAACGACACCTTCGACGACACCATCGCGCCCAGCACGATCGCCATCAGCGCCGCCGCGGCGGTGACGATCCGCCCGGTCCGGGCCACCCCGATCGCCACCGATTCGACATTGTCGGCCGGCGTGCGCTCCGAGGCCAGCCAGGCCTCGCGGATCCGGGACAGCAGGAACACCTCGTAGTCCATGGACATGCCGAAGGCCACGCAGAACATCAGGATCGGCATGGTCGGCACGATGGTGCCGGTGGAGGTGAAGCCGATCAATCCGGACAGGTGCCCCTCCTGGAAGATCCACACCATCGTCCCGAACATCGCCGACAGTGACAGGGTGTTGAGCACCACCGCCTTCAGCGGCAACACGACACTGCCGGTGAACAGGAACAACACGATCACCGTGGCCAGCACGATCAGCGCCAGCGCCAGTGGCAGCCGCGCGCCCAGCGAGTGCAGCGAGTCCGCGTTGATCGCCGCGCCGCCACCGAACAGCGCGGGTGCGGGTGCGGGCACCGCGCGCAGGTCGCGCAACTGCTGTTTCGCGGCGGGGGCGTAGGGGTCCAGATCCGTGGCGGCCACCAGATACTGACCGGTGCGGTTGCCCATCCGGGTCGTCGAGTCGGCGATGCGGTGACCACGGATGTAGACGCCGGTGTCGGACAACACCGCCGACACGTCGCGCACACCGGACAGCGCCGCCGCGTAGCCGCTCGCGTCCCCGGTGTAGCCGTCGAGCACGACGGTGACGCCCCCGCCGGTGTTCACCGACGGGAACTCGTGGCGCAGTACGTCGCCGACGACGCGACTGCTCGCCTCGGCGGGCAGCACCCGATCGTCCGGATAGCCGAACTTCACCCCGAGGAACGGCGCGCCCAGCGTCAGCAGCAGCGCCACCAGCACCACCGCGACGGGGACGGCGTGCCGCATGACCCGGACCACCGTGCGGTACCAGAAGGTCTGCTGGAGCGGCCGCGGCGCCGGGGCGGCCCGGCGGAACAGCCGCCGCACCGGCACCCGCAGGTCCCAGGCGTTGACCCGGTCGCCGAGCAGGACCAGCGCCGCGGGCAGGATCATGATCGACGCGGCGGCGGCCGCCGCGACCACGGCCACCCCGGCGTAGGCGAACGATTGCAGGAAGTACAGATTGAACACCGCGAGGACGGCCAGCCCCAGCGCCACGGTCAGCGCCGAGAACAACACGGTCCGGCCGGCCGTCGCGGTGGCGCGGATCGCGGCGTCCCGCGGTGCGTGACCGGCGGCGAGTTCCTCCCGGTGGCGGCTGACGACGAACAGGCTGTAGTCGATGGCCAGGGCCAGGCCCATCGCGGTGGTCATGTTCAGCGCGAACACCGACACGTCGGAGATCAGCGTGCACACCCGCAGGATCGCCAGCGTCACCAGGATCGCGAACAGGCCGATCGCCACCGGCAGCAGGGCGGCGATCAGACTGCCGAACACCAGCACCAGCACCAGCAGCGTCAGCGGCACCGCGATCGCCTCCGCGACCGCGAGATCCTTGGTGACCTGGGTGTTGGCCTCGTAGAAGATGGTGGTCGACCCGCCGCTGCGCACGCTGACCCCCGCAGCGTGCGCGCCGGGCAGCGCGGCCAGATCGCCGTCGATCTGCCCGGCCGCCCGCCGGGACAGATCCTCGCCACCGGTCAGATAGGCCAGGACCAGGCCCCGCTTACCGTCGGCGCTGCGCAGTGTGGACCGCACCGCGGGTGGGCTGGTCCAGTACGAGCGCAGGCCGACGACGTCGGGACGGGCCTGGAGCAGATCGAGCACCGCGTGCGCGGCCTGCGCCGCGGCCGGGCTGTCCACGCCCTGATCCGCGGTGACCAGCAGCACCAGATTGGGGTCGGCGCCGTCGAAGTTGTCGGCGAGCAACTGTGCCGTACGGGCGGATTCGGCGTCGGACGGCACGAATCCGCCGCCCTTCAGCCCGCCGGCCACGGACGCCCCGAAGATCCCGCACACCAGCGCCAGCGCGAGGGCGACCAGCAGGGTGGTGCGGGGATACCCGGTGGTGAGGCGGGCGATGCGGGTCAACATGGCTCGGATGCCCCCTGAAACAGCCGTACGGTGACGGCCGTCAGCCTATCGGGGAGACCACCGAACCGGGCCGGCACCTCGAGGGCGTCCGGTCAGTGATCTCGGTCACCGTGCGACCGATCGCGGTCACCGCCGGGCCGCGGTCCGAACAGGCCGCGCGGCGCGTGGCCGTGCACGCCCTCGGCGTAGGCGGTCTCCGCGTGCAGCGCGAAGTCGATGCCCGCGACCTCGTCCTCCGTGCTGATCCGGAAGCCGAGCAGCCGATCGAGCAGCTTGCCGAGCAGGAACGAGATCCCGAACGCCCACACCGCCACCACCAGCACGGCCACCAGCTGTTTGCCCAGCTGGGTGAGCCCGCCGCCGTAGAACAGGCCGCGAGCGCCGCCGGTCATCACCCGGCTGGCCAGCAGCCCGATCAGCAGCGTGCCGACGATCCCACCGGCGAAGTGCACACCCACCACGTCCAGTGAATCGTCGTAGCCGCCCTTGAACTTCCAGCCCACCGCGTACGAGCACACCACACCCGCGACCAGGCCGACCACGACCGCGCCGAGCGTATCGACCGAACCGCACGAGGGGGTGATGGCGACCAGCCCGGCCACCGCGCCGGAGGCCGCGCCGAAGGTGGTCGGATGACCATCGCGCATCCGCTCCACCACCAGCCAGCCGAGCATGCCGAGACAGCCCGCGACCAGCGTGTTCAGGAACACCGCCGCGGCGATCCCGTCCGCCTTCAGCGCCGAACCGGCGTTGAAACCGAACCAGCCGAACCACAGCAGACCCGCGCCGAGCAGCACGAAGGGCAGATTGTGCGGACGCATCGCGTCCACCTTGAAGCCGATCCGCGGGCCGAGGACCAGCGCCAGCGCCAGCGCCGAGGCCCCGGAGGCGATCTCGACGACCAGGCCGCCCGCGAAGTCCAGCGCGCCGAACGAGGACAGCCAGCCGTCCGGACCCCACACCCAGTGCGCGATCGGGACGTACACCAGCAGTGTCCACAGCGGCACGAACACGACCCAGGCGGAGAACTTGGCCCGGTCCGCGATGGCGCCGCTGATCAATGCCACGGTCAGCACGGCGAAGGCGAGTTCGAAAGTGACATAGAGCAATTCCGGGACACCGCTGCGCACGGTGCTCGGATGGATACCGGACAGCGCGAAATGCCCGATGCCGCCGATCACTCCGCCGCCCGCGTCGGAGCCGAAGGCCAGTGAATAGCCGAACAGTAACCACACCACGGTCACCAGCGGGATCGACACGAAGCTCATCATGAGCATGTTCAGGACGCCGGTGGAGCGGACCATGCCGCCGTAGAAAATGGCCAGTCCGGGCGTCATGAGCAGTACCAGCGCGGTGCTGACCAGTAACCAGGCCGTTGCGGCGGGGTCGATCGACGGGGGCACGGTGACTCCTTCGGACGCGGCGTGCGTTGCAAGGAAGTTACCGAATGCTCACCGCGGCCCGGATCGCGCGGGTCGCGTGCCCCTCAGCGCCGAGGCCGGCGGGTCAGTGCCCGGCGGCCGCGCGGTCCCGGCACCGGCAGATCGTCCTCCAGCGCCAGCCATTCCGCGGTGATCAGCCACTGTTGCTGGGCCCGGACGTCCGCGGTGTCGTTGAACACCCGGCGGCCCCGATCGTCGCGCAGATCGTGCGCGAGCACCGACCAGCGTGGCGGCCGGCCCTGCTCGGTCTGGTGCCGGTCGAGGAAGGTCGCGACGAGGGTGCCGAGGGCGTTCACCGGTCGCAGGGACACCCGGTTACCGAATTTGGCGGCATGGAAACGCCTTCCGGCACACAGTGACCGAGGTTCGGCGTTGTAGGCGATCCAGCCGGCCCGCTGGGCGCGCTCGATCAGCCAGAGATGTTTGACCGCGCTCGGGCTGATGTCGCCGACGCGCTCCCGGATCAGCTCCAGCATCGGATCGGTGTGCAGGATGTCGCGGCGGGTCGGGCCGACGTCGTTCATGACCCAGTACTCGTGGGTGAGCTGTGCCAGCAGCCGCCCGAAATCGTCGATGCTGCGCTGGGCGCGCCGCCCGAGTCGCTCGATGCGCTCGGCCTCGCCGCGCATCTCGTTCTGCACCATGAGCGTGCGGATGGCGGCCATGGTCGGGACCTGGCCACGTTCCAGCAGTTCCAGAATGGCGGCGGCCGTGCGCGGGTCGGCGGCGGCGGTCACCGGTAGGGAATCGCGCTTGAGGGCATATTCGCGCGGGCTGATCGCCCTGCTGAGCAGACCGACAGCGGCCCGGTCATCGGCGAAGTCGGTGTGCGAGAGCCAAGCGGCGGCGATGTCGTCACACGGCGGCACGGTCGGGTTTTCCTCCGGGATCCGGCAGGAGTTCGGTGAAGTCGGATCGAAGAACTCCCGCGCTGACTGCGGCGAGTTGCCAGGTTGTGCCCCGGTCGGGATGAGGGACCGACCGGGACCACCAACCTGATGAAGGTTTGGCTACCGAAGTTGCCGACAGTCACGTTAGCCAGACGATTGCGAGAAGGCTAATTGCTTGACATGATCGTTATGTCGGCGGCATCGAGTTCAAACGGGGAAATAGTTTGCCAGGCACGGTCGGTCGATAATCGGAATTGTGTGGCCCGGGGGAATTCGCCGGGATGGGTTGCGCACGCCCCGCCATTGTGGGGCGTGCGGTCTGTTCTCACCGCCGGAACAGGTTTCCGGAATTGTTGTGACATGGATCACGTCTCGCTCACCGGCCCGGCTCGCGGGGCGCGCGTACCGCCATGACCGAGACGGTGTCGGTGGACGCCGGTACCCTCACCCCCGTGGCTCTGTACCGGAAGTATCGACCGGCAACATTCGCAGAGGTGGTGGGGCAGGAGCACGTCACCGAACCGCTCAGCACCGCACTCGACACCGGGCGGATCAGTCACGCCTACCTGTTCTCCGGCCCGCGCGGCTGTGGCAAGACGTCGTCGGCGCGCATCCTCGCGCGCTCGCTGAACTGTGTGGAGGGCCCGACCTCCCGGCCGTGCGGCGTCTGCTCGTCCTGTGTGGCGCTGGCCCCCGGCGGGCCGGGCAACCTCGACGTCATCGAGCTCGACGCGGCCAGTCACGGCGGTGTCGACGACACCCGTGAACTGCGCGACCGCGCCTTCTACGCGCCGGCCGAATCGCGGTACCGGGTGTTCATCGTCGACGAGGCGCACATGGTCACCACGGCCGGTTTCAACGCGCTGCTGAAGATCGTCGAGGAGCCACCGGCCCACCTGATCTTCATCTTCGCCACCACCGAGCCGGAGAAGGTGCTGCCCACCATCCGCTCGCGCACCCACCACTACCCGTTCCGGCTGCTGCCGCCCGCCACCATGCGCGGGCTGCTCGGCCGCATCTGCGAGCAGGAGGGTGTGCGGGTCGAGGATGCCGTCTATCCGCTGGTGATCCGGGCCGGTGGCGGTTCGCCGCGCGACAGCCTGAGCGTGCTGGACCAACTGCTGGCCGGCGCCGGGCCCGAGGGCGTCGCCTACGCCCGCGCGCTGGCTCTGCTCGGCGTCACCGACATCGCCCTGATCGACGAGGCCGTCGAGGCGCTGGCCGCCGACGACGGGGCCGCCCTGTTCGGCGCCGTCGACCGGGTGGTCGAGGCCGGTCACGACCCGCGCCGGTTCGCCGGCGACCTGCTGGAACGCATCCGCGACCTGATCCTGCTGCGCGCGGTTCCCGATGCGGTGGAGCGCGCCCTGGTCTCCGGCCCCGGCGACGTGCTGGACCGGATGCGCGACCAGGCCCAGCGCATCGGCTCCGCCACCCTGACCCGCTACGCCGAACTGCTGCACGCCGGCCTCGGCGAGATGCGCGGCGCCACCGCCCCGCGCCTGCTGCTCGAGGTGGTGTGCGCCCGCATGCTGCTGCCCTCGGTCTCGGAGGCGGAATCCGCCGCCCTGCAACGCCTGGAACGGTTGGAGCGCGGCATCGCGACCGGCGCGATCGCCGTCGCCCCGGCAGGCGCTCCCGTCGGCTCGACCGGTGTCCCCGTGGCCCCGGCCGCCGCTGCTCCCGTCGCACCCGCATCCGGCCCGCCGCGTCGCCGTGGTGCGGAGGCGCTGGCCGCGATCCGGGCGGGTAAGGATCCGGCCACGGAGGCCCCCGAGCCCACCACACCACGTTCCGCGCAGTCCGAACCACGGCCGCACCCGGCTCACCGCGCGCAGTCGCCGAACGGCCCGGCCGACCCTGCCCCGGCAGAAACGATTGCGTCTAGCGACGACCGGATGTCCGTCGAGCTGTCCGATGAGTCCGCTGCCGCGCCGGCGACCGGCCCGGCTGCTGCCCATGGACCCGACACCTCCCGGCCGGAGGCCGCCCCTGCCGGAGCGATGCACGGTGGCCGTGCCGAGCCGGGGCTTGGTGGCTATGCCGAGCCGGGGCATGGCGATGGTGACCCTGCCGGGGCGATGCATGGTGGTCATGCCGAGCCAGGGCGTAGTGGTCATGCCGAGGCGGGACGTGGTGGTCATGGCGAGGCGGGACGTGGTGGTCATGCCGAGCCAGGACACCGTGGCGATGTGGCACCAGGTGTGCAAGGGCACGAGGGTGATATTGCGCGGGGGAGCGCTGCCGACGCGGAGGCAGGGCGTGGCGTCGCAGTAGGGCGACAGCACCACGGCGATAGTGCGCGAGGGCACGAGGGTGATGCCGCGCCGGCCACCGCCGGTCCCGCCGATGCGCCTGCCGGCCTTGGGGTTTCGGGGGTTGCGGACACAGTCGGTCGTGCCGGTGCGCGGTCCGGTTCCGGCGACGAGCGCGGCGGCGGTGCCGAGACGGCGTCGCAATCCACCCCCTCGAGCTCTGACCGGGCGGATGACACCGGTATGCCCGGCGCCGCGATTCGTTCGACGGAACCGGCCGGCCCCGACGTTCGCGCCGGGCACGTCCGGCCCGGAGACGGCGAGTTGTCGTCGCACACGGCGGGTGCCACCGCATCCGCCGGGGCGGCCGACGACGGCCGGACCACACCGGATTCGGATGCGGGGATGTCCGATCGTGTCCCCGATGCCGGCCATGGGCCCGGTGCCGCCGAGGGTACTGCTCGGTCGAATTCGGCCGCGTCGACGGCCGGTGACGACCGGTCGTCCGGCGGGCCGTCGGTGGTCGCCGGACCGCAATCCGGAGGGAGAGCGGGCGGGCTGCGGGAGGTCGAGGCAGCCTGGGGGGACATCCGGGCGAAGGTGCGGGAGTTCGGGGCGGCGGTGCACGCGTTGTTGTCGGGTGCGGCGCCCGCTCGTGTCGACGGCGACACCATCGTGTTCACCCATCAGCACGCGCCGCTGGCACAGCGGTTGTCCAATCCGAAGAACGTCGAGGCGGTGCAGTCGGCGGTCCGCGCAGTGCTCGGGCGGGACTACAACGTGCGCTGGGAGGTCGGCGGTCCGGGCCAGGCGGCCGCGGGCGGCGCCGCGCGACCGGCGGCCGGTGGTGCGGGCGAGGCCGGTGCGCGGCCGCAGCACGGCGCCGCGGGCGGGTCGGATGCGCGGCCGCAGCAAGGTCCGGCCGCGACGAGTCCGGCGCGCTCGGCGGAACCGCCGAAGTTCTCCCGGCCCAGTCAGGCCAAGTCGAACGAATCCGGGGCGAGTGCGCCCGCGGCCCGGCCGGGCAACGGCAGCAGCAGTGGCAACGGCAGTGGTTCCCGCAGCGGCGGCGCCCCCCGCAATACCCCGCCGGACGACGACATTCCGCCGCCGGATGCCCCCGACCTCCCCGATGATCCCGGGCCGGGCGACTACTCGTCGGTAGGTTATTCTGACTACCCGTCGGTAGGTTATGACGGTGTCCCGCCTGCGTCGACGGCCGAGGAGGAGCGCGAAATGCTCGCCGAGTCGGCCCGGCCGGTACCCCCGGGAGACCGTCGTGACCCCGATGAGGTGGCATTGGAGCTGTTGCGCGCGGAGCTGGGAGCGACCCGACTGGAGGGCTGACAGCAACCGGCACTACACCGTTAAGTTAACCGGAGTTCGCAACTGGCGGTACTATGGACGGGTGGTCGTCAGCAGTGGTGCAGCGCGGCGCGGGAAGTCCGGATGATCGGGCGCTCCGAGCCACGTCAACCGCCGTGTGCCGATGTTCTTACAGTGTCAAGACGGTCGGTCGCATGGCCGGTCGGCGAGGTCAAACTGCGCAGCGCCTGCGCATCCTCGAGGAAGGAAAGTCTCCGATATGACCACAGAGGCCTACATCTACGAGGCCATTCGAACCCCGCGTGGCCGTAACAAGAAGGGTTCGCTGCACTCGATCAAGCCGATCGATCTGACGACCGGCCTGGTGCAGGAACTGCGCCGCCGGTTCCCGAACCTGGACGAGGAGCGCATCTCCGACATCATCCTCGGCGTCGTCTCGCCGATCGGTGATCAGGGCGCCGACATCGCGCGCACCACGGTGCTGACCGCGGGCCTGCCCGACACCGTCGGCGGCGTGCAGATCAACCGCTTCTGCGCCTCGGGCCTGGAGGCCGTCAACATGGCCGCGCAGAAGGTGCGCTCCGGCTTCGACGACCTGGTGCTGGCCGGTGGCGTCGAGTCGATGTCCCGGGTGCCGATGGGCTCCGACGGTGGCGCCATGTTCGCCGACCCGTGGACGAGCTACCAGAACTATATTGTGCCGCAGGGCATCTCGGCCGACCTGATCGCGACCATCGAGGGCTTCACCCGCGACGACGTGGACGCCTACGCGGTGCAGTCCCAGGATCGCGCGGCGGCGGCGTGGAGCGGCGGCTACTTCGCCAAGTCGGTCGTCCCGGTCACCGACCTCAACGGCCTGACCGTGCTGGACAACGACGAGCACATGCGGCCGGGCACCACCGCGGCCGACCTGGGCAAGCTGAACCCGGCGTTCAGCGTCGTCGGCGATTTCGGCGGCTTCGACGCGGTCGCGTTGCAGCGGTACCACTACGTCGAGAAGATCGACCACGTGCACACCGGCGGCAACAGCTCCGGCATCGTCGACGGCGCCGCGCTGGTGCTCGTCGGCTCGGAGGAGGCCGGCGCGGCTTCGGGCCTGACCCCGCGCGCCCGCGTCGTCGCGACCGCCACCAGCGGCGCGGATCCGACGATCATGCTCACCGGCCCGACCCCGGCCAGCCACAAGGTGCTGGCCAAGGCCGGTCTGACCGTGGACGACATCGATCTGTTCGAGATCAACGAGGCGTTCGCCTCCGTCGTCCTGAAGTTCCAGCGCGACCTGAACATCCCGAACGAGAAGCTGAACGTCAACGGTGGCGCCATCGCGATGGGCCACCCGCTGGGCGCCACCGGCGCGATGATCACCGGCACCATGGTCGACGAGTTGGAGCGCCGCAACGGCCGCTACGCCCTCGTGACCCTGTGCATCGGCGGCGGCATGGGCGTCGCCACCATCATCGAGCGCGTCTGACGACCTCCTGCTGCTGACTTCAATCCTTTTGGGAGACAAGACTTTATGACCGAGAACATGATCGCCTGGGAGAAGGACGCCGACGGTATCGTCCTGCTCACGCTCGACGACCCGAACCAGGGCGCCAACACCATGAACGATCTCTACAAGAGCTCGATGGCGGCCACCGTGGCCCGCCTCGTGGCGGAGAAGGACGACATCACCGGCGTCGTCATCACCTCGGCGAAGAAGACCTTCTTCGCCGGCGGTGACCTGAAGAACATGATGCAGACCACCCCGGCCGACGCCGCGGCCATCTTCGCCGAGGTCGAGGGCATCAAGGCCGATCTGCGCAAGCTGGAGACCCTGGGCAAGCCGGTCGTCGCCGCGATCAACGGCGCCGCGCTCGGCGGTGGCCTGGAGATCGCGCTGGCCACCCATCACCGGATCGCGGCCGACGTGCCGGGTTCGGTCATCGGCCTGCCCGAGGCGACGCTGGGCCTGCTGCCCGCCGGTGGCGGCGTGACCCGCACCGTGCGCCTGCTCGGCATCCAGCCCGCGCTGCTGCAGGTCCTGCTGCAGGGTCCGCAGAGCAAGCCCGCCAAGGCCAAGGAGCTGGGCCTGGTCGACGAATTGGTCGGCAGCGTCGAGGAACTCGTCCCCGCCGCGAAGGCGTGGATCAAGGCCAACCCCGACGCGTCCGTGCAGCCGTGGGACAAGAAGGGCTTCAAGATCCCGGGCGGCTCCCCGTCCTCGCCGGCCCTCGCGGCCAACCTGCCGGCCTTCCCGGCCAACCTGCGCAAGCAGCTCAAGGGCACCAACATGCCGGCGCCGAAGGCGATCATGGCCGCCGCGATCGAGGGCGCACAGGTCGACTTCGACAACGCCTCGACCATCGAGTCGCGTTACTTCGTGCACCTGCTCACCGGCCCGGTCGCGAAGAACATGATCCAGGCGTTCTTCTTCGACCTGCAGCACATCAAGAACGGCGGCTCCCGCCCGAAGGACGTGCCGTCGCGCACGATCACCAAGGTCGGTGTGCTGGGCGCGGGCATGATGGGCGCGGGTATCGCGTACGTCAGCGCCAAGGCCGGCTTCGAGGTCGTGCTGAAGGACGTCAGCCAGGAGGCCGCCGACCGCGGCAAGAACTACTCGGTGAAAATCGAGGAGAAGGCGATCGCCAAGGGCCGCAGCACCGAGGAGAAGTCCAAGGTCGTGCTGGACCGCATCCACCCGACCGCCGACCCGGCGGATCTGGCGGGCGTCGACTTCGTGATCGAGGCGGTCTTCGAGAACACCGAGCTCAAGCACAAGGTGTTCCAGGAGATCGAGGACATCGTGACCCCGGACGCGCTGCTGGGTTCCAACACCTCGACCCTGCCGATCACCGAGCTCGCCACCGGTGTGAAGCGCTCCGAGGACTTCATCGGCATCCACTTCTTCTCGCCGGTCGACAAGATGCCGCTGGTGGAGATCATCCGCGGCGAGAAGACCTCCGACGAGGCGCTGGCCCGGGTGTACGACTACACCCTCGCCATCAAGAAGACCCCGATCGTCGTCAACGACAGCCGTGGCTTCTTCACCTCGCGCGTGATCGGCACCTTCGTCAACGAGGCCATCGCCATGCTGGCCGAGGGCATCGAGCCGCAGACCATCGAGCAGGCCGGCCTGCAGGCGGGCTACCCGGCCGCGCCGTTGCAGCTGTCGGACGAGCTGAACCTGAAGCTCATGCAGAAGATCGCCAAGGAGACCGCCGAGGCGGCCGAGCGCGGCGAGGTCACCCTGCCGAGGCGGCACCCGGCCCAGGATGTCATCGACTACCTGGTCGCCGAGGGTCGTCCGGGCCGCCTGGAGAAGGCCGGCTTCTACGAGTACGACGAGAGCGGCAAGCGTCAGGGCCTGTGGCAGGGGCTGCGCGAGCACTTCAAGACCACCACCGAAGAGGTGGCGCCGTTCCAGGACCTGATCGACCGGATGCTGTTCATCGAGGCCATCGAGACGCAGAAGTGCTTCGACGAGGGCGTGCTCACCACGTCCGCCGACGCCAACATCGGCTCGATCTTCGGCATCGGCTACCCGGCCTGGACCGGCGGTGTGCACCAGTACATCGTCGGCTACCCGGGTGGTCAGGCGGCCTTCGTGGCCCGTGCCGACGAGCTGGCGGCCAAGTACGGTGACCGTTTCCAGGTGCCGGACTCGCTGCGCAAGTAACACTCGCCGATCTCCCCCGCGGGAGGCGACACCCGGCCCGGATCGCGGGCAATTCCTCGCGATCCGGGCCGTTGCCCTGTTTGCCGCGCTACGTTGGAATGAGTGGCGGTTCGAGGTGGTGGTGACACATGGACCCACACGCGAGCAGCTTCGGCGGCGGTGTGCCCGATGCACGTCCGCCGCGTGAGTCGCGTACGCGGCGTTATCGGCCGTTCGTGGCGGCCGACGACCTGGCCGCGATGGGCCTGCACGATCCGGAGGAGATCGGCCGCGGCGGATTCGGTGTGGTGTACCGCTGCGTGCAGCGGACGCTGGAGCGGGTCGTGGCGGTCAAGGTGCTGTCGGCCGAGATCGACGACGACGCCCGCGAGCGATTCCTGCGCGAGGAACAGGCGATGGGCCGGCTGTCCGGCCATCCGAACATCGTCGACATCCTGGAGGTGGGCGTCACCCCGACCGGGCTGCCCTTCATCGTCATGCCGTACGCGGTGCACGGTTCCCTGGAACGGCTGGTCCACGACAGCGGCCCGCTGAGCTGGGCGGACGCCCTGCGGGTGGGGGTGCGGCTGGCGGGTGCGATCGAGAGCGCCCATCGCGTGCAGGTACTGCATCGCGACGTGAAGCCGGCGAACGTGCTGCTGTCCCGCTACGGGGAGCCGCAGCTGACCGATTTCGGCATCGCCCGTATCCCCGGCGGCTTCCGGACCTCGGCCGAATTGATCAGCGGTTCACCGGCATTCACCGCCCCCGAGATCCTCGCCGGTGACGAACCGACCGTGCTCTCGGACGTCTACGGCCTGGGCTCCACACTGTTCGCCCTGATCACCGGCCACGCCGCCTACGAGCGGCAATCCGGGGAGAAGATCGTCGCCCAGTTCCTGCGCATCGCCTCGGAGCCGTTGCCGGATCTGCGCCGCCTCGACATCCCCGCCGACGTGGCCGATGCCGTCGAACAGGCGATGGCCCACGATCCGGCACAGCGCCCGGCGTCGGCATTCGAGTTCGGTGAACTGCTGCGCGCGGTGCAGCGCCGTCACGGCCAGATGCCCGACGAAATGGCGCTGCTGGCACCGGAACCCGCGCCGGCCGCCGATGGGCTGTCGAAAGACGAAGCTACCCAGCACTTCTCCGCCACGATCGCCTCCGGCCCCCGCCGCTCGGCTCCGCTGAACCCCGCCACCCCCGATCGATCGCCGCACGTAACACCCCGGCCCGCAACATCTTCGAACACCGGCTCACCGGACGGCGGCCCGCTGCCCCGCCCGCAAACGCTCGCCACCCTGCGCGCCGCCGGCGACCGCAAAGTCACCCTGATCCACGGCCCGGCCGGATCCGGCAAGACCACCGTGGCCGCGCAGTGGGCCGCGGAGCTGGCCGAGCGTGGCGCCGCCGTGTCCTGGCTGAACGTCGACCGCGACGACGACCAGGAGGTGTGGTTCCTGTCCCACCTGGTGGCGGCGATCCACCGCACCTGCCCGGACGTCGGCGCGGGCCTGGACCGGATGCTGGAGGAACGCGCGGGTGAGGCGGTCCCGTACGCGGTCGCCGCGCTCATCGACGAGATCGCCGCTGCCGCCCGCCCGGTGGTCGTGGTGATCGACGACTGGCACCGGATCACCGATGCGGCCACCCATCGGGTGCTGGCGACCCTGCTCGACAGCGACGCCCCGCACCTGCGCTTCGTGGTGGTCACCCGCGACCGGTCCGGGCTGCCGTCGAGCCGATTGCGCACCCGGGACGAACCGGCCGAGATCGGCCCCGACCGGCTGCGTTTCACCGCCGCCGAGACCGCCTGGATGTTGCGGCAGCACTTCGGCTTCCCGCTGACCGACGCCCAGGTGCGGCGAATCCACACCGTCACCGGCGGCTCACCGTCCACCACCCAGCTGCTGGGCCTGACCCTGCGCGCCACCATCCACAGTCGTGACGGCGCCGGGCACGACGAGTCCGGCGCTGTGGATACCGGCGGACCTTCGGTGGACGACCGCTCCGATGCAGCGCATCCCGGCGACAATTCTGTGGATATCTCCGATGCTGTGGACAGTTGCGATGCTGTGGACAGTCGAGCAGATGCCGTGGATACCGGCGACGGTGACGCGTACCTCCACCGCGGTACAGCGCACGACGGCGGCCATGTCGCGCGGACCGGCGGCGCCGATGCTGCCGGTGACCGTGGCGCGCGCATCCGTGGCGGTGTCGTGGATGCCGGTGCGTGGGACGGGCACGGCCCCGATGGTGCTGTGGACAACCGTGGCCAGGCTGTGGGCAACCGCGCGGATGTTGTGGACAACTTGCTCGCCGGGCTGCCCGGCGACGATCCGGCGGTCCGGGAATACCTGGCCGAGCACCTGTTCGGTGCGCTGGAGCCGCGGCTGCTGGACGTGCTGTCGGTTGTCGCGGTGACGGAACGGGTGTGCGGGGCGTTGGTGACGGCCATGAGCGGGGAGCCGGAGGCCGAGCGGCTGCTGGAGCAGGCGGAGCGGCGTGAGTTGTTCGTCGGCCGGATCGCGGACGAGCCCGGCTGGTATCGGATGCGGCCGCTGTGCGCGGAGCGGATCCGGGAGCGGCTGGAGCGTGAGCGGCCGGAGCACTCGAAGATGTTGCACCGCGAGGCAGCCCGCTGGTTCGCCGATCATCGGCAGCCCCGCCGATCGGTGGAACATGCGCTGGCGGTGGCGGATTCGACGCTGGCGCTGGATCTGCTGGAACGCAACGGCATGGATCTGGTCGATGCGGCGCAACTCGCGACCTTGCAGGGTTGTGTCGCGAAACTGCCTGTGCAGCAGATCGGTTCGCGGACGGAGCTGCTACTGACACTGGCGCGGGCCAATCTCGGATTGCAGCAGTCCGGGGCGACTCGGACCGCGCTCGGCCGGGTGTCGACCCTGCTGGCGCGGCGGCCCGCCGACGATCCGGAGGCAATGCGGCAGCGCTGTCAGGTCACCGTGCTGGCCGCCGCCGACGAGGTGGCCCGCGACCGTACTTCCGGTGTGCTGGAACGAATTTCGGACTGTCTGGCGCGTGCCGACGAACTGCCCGCCTGGACGGTGTCGATGGCGGCGGGCCTGGTGTCGTTCGTGCGCTGGTGCGAGTTCGATTTCGACGGCGCGCGCGAGATACAGCAGTGGGCAGCGCCGTATCACGACCGGTCTGAGGATCCGCTCGGGCCGGTGTTCGGCCTGCTGAGCACCGGCATCGCCGCCTATGAGCAACTCGATCTCGCCACCGCCACCGACTGTTTCGAGCGCGCGTGGGTGGTCGCCCGGGAACGGTGCGGGCCGCGCTCGCATGCGATGCGGGTGGCGGCGGCCCTGCTCGGCGGCATCGTCTATCGGGGTGGCGATCCGAGTACCGCCGAGCGCCTGCTCGAGGGCGGCCACGAACCGGTGGCCGGCGTGGGAACGGTCGACTTCGGTATCGCGGCCTTCGTGACCGGTGCGCGGGTGCGGGCCGTGCACGGCAATGTGGCCGGGGCCGTCGAGCGGCTGGGGGAGGGGCTGCGCATCGCCGCCGATCGTCGCCTGCCCCGGCTGGCGGCCGTGCTGCGGGCGGAGTGGCTGCGCCTGGCCGCCGGTGGTGACGCGGCCGGCGACGCCACGATCCCGCAGGCGATGTGGGCCGTCAGCACGGCAGTTCCGTCGCCGCGCCCGCTGCGGCACGTCGGCGGGGTGGCGACACTGGCCGCCGAGGCCGAGGAGGTCGCCGCCATCCGGGCGCTGCTCGCCCGCCATTATCGCGGTGTGGAGGCGCCCGGCGACGCCGCGCCGCTGGGTACCGACGATTCGGCGGTGAAGCGCGCTCGCGCCCTGCACGGCCGGGTCCGCGATCAGCACCGGCCCCGTGCGGAACTGGACGCCTCGCTGCTGCTGGCGGAATGTCTGGCCACCGCGGGCTGGACCGGTGAGGCGCTGGCCGTCCTCACGCCCGCGGTGCTGCGATGTGTGGAGTTGGGCTGGCCCCGGCCGCTGCTGGACGCCGGTCCGGGTGTGCGCTCCCTGCTGCACACCCTGCGTAGTCAATTGCTGCTGGGGGCCGCGGAAATCGAATTATCGGAAACGGCGCTCCAATTTCTCGACGGCCTGCTCTGACCAGTCCGGAGGTGTAGTCGCGGCGTTTTTTCCGATAGCTTTTCCGATGGTTTCCGAATCGCCTGGAATCGAATATTCGGAAACATGAAATGCGAATTTCCCGGGCAGGCGAAAAACGATAGGCGACTTTGACGAGCCGGGAATTTTCTATATGATCGCAATACCTAATTCCGAGGGGCGATGGACCCAGGTCCGGTACATCGCCCCAGGAAGGAGGTGGTGAGTTTTATGGGTAAACACCATAAGAAGGTGACCCCGACCGGCCGGTTGGTCGCAGCGCTCCACGTGACAACGTACGCGCTCGGCATGGCCGTGCTGGCCAGGGTCGTCTTCCGCAAGGTCCGCCGAGTTGTGGACTGAGCGACTCACCGGGTGGAGCGTCTGTGCGGACGCTCCACCCCCCGGCATCACAGAGTGACGAGAGGAATTCTACACACACTCGCGGCGTGTAATCCAGTATTCGGCACTCACGCTTTCCACCAGGGTCGCAGCGGCACGGTCCATTCCTCGTCCGGGCCCAGCTTCATACCGAGCACCTGATGCAACTGCACCACATTCCGCTGGAATCCCAGCCGGCAGCCGGCCATGTACAGACCCCACACCTTCGCGGTGCCCTCGCCGACCTCTTCGACGCAGGCATCCCAATTCGCGACGAGATTCTTGCACCATTCGTGCAGGGTCAGCGCGTAGTGCGGCCGCAGGTTCTCCTCGTGCACCACCTCGAGTCCGAGGTTCTGGATCTCGGAGATGATCCGGCCGGAGCCGATCAGCTCGCCGTCCGGGAACACGTACCGGTCGATGAAGTCGCCCGCCTTGGTGGTGCGGGTGTTGTCGGGCCGGGTGATGCAGTGGTTCAGGAACAGTCCGCCGTCGCGCAGCTTCGACTGGATGAAGCCGAAGTAGGACGGGTAGTTCTGCACACCGATGTGCTCGGTGAGGCCGATCGAGGACACGGCGTCGAAGCCGGACTCCCGGATGTCGCGATAGTCCGAGTGCCGCACCTCGGCCAGATCCGCCAGGCCCTCCGCGGCGATCCGGTGCTGCGCCCACTCGGCCTGTTCCTTGGACAGCGTCGCGCCGATCACCTCGACGCCCTGGCGGGCCGCGTAGCGCACCATGCCGCCCCAGCCGCAGCCGATGTCGAGCAGCCGGTCACCGGGCTTCAGGTTCAGCTTCTCGAACACCAGCCGGTACTTGTTCTCCTGGGCCTGCTCCAGGGTCTGGCTCTCGTCCTCGTAGACCGCGCAGGTGTAGGTCATCGAGGGGCCGAGCACATACTCGTAGAAGGTGTTGGAGACGTCGTAGTGGTGGTGGATCGCCTCGGCGTCGCGAGTCTTGGAGTGCCGCAGGCCCTCCAGCGCGATCCGGCGCCAGCGCGGCAGGGTCTCCTGCGGCGGCGGGGCGATCGGCTTGAGCGCGTCCCAGCCCAGCGAGCGCGCGATGGTGACCAGCGCCAGCGGCGAGGGGCGACGGAACTTCATGTCGCCCATGGCCTTCAGGATCGCGTAGGGGTCGCCGGGGTGCACACCCTCGGCGGCCAGATCACCCGCGATGTAGGCCCGGGCCATGCCGAGATCCCCTGGCGCGGTGGCGATGTAGTTCATGCCGCGCGCGTTCTTGATCTCCAGGGCGTATTCCGAGTCCGGGTCGCCCGTGCTCGAACCGTCGTATGCGGAGAACCGGATCGGAACCTCGCCCTCGAGCAGGGTCTCGAAGATCTCGGCAATGCTGAGTTTGGTCCCCAGCTCCGCGAATACGTCCGACCGTTCCCTGAACGTTGTCACTTGCGTTGCACCGCCTTCGAATACAAATCCAGCAATCGATGATCGGGGTCGTAGTTCTTCTTCAGCCGGGTGTAGACGTCACCGCCGTACAGCTGGGCGAACTCGTCCCGGTCGTAATAGGAATCCGAGTACAGGGACTTGTGCCCGTCCAGCTCGGTGACTTTGCGCTCGATCGCGCGATTGGCCGCACCCTCGACCTGCCCCGGCGTGGTCGGGACTGCTGACCAGAAGCCGACGTTGACGTAGGTACGGCCGGGCTCCAGGGGGTACAGCGGCCACAGACGCTCGTCCGGACTCGCACTGTCGTCGCGCAACCGCAAGGGACACAGCCAGATCGGCTCGATCGGGATCTCGGCCAGGAACCAGTCCAGGAAGTCGGCGGTGCGCTCGATGGGCACCTCGATGTCCTGGACCACGCGTTCCCGGGGCGGATTGCCCCTGCGCGCCTCGAGCCGATCGCCGATGTCGTACTTCTGGTCCAGCGCGATCAGCTTCCAGTAGAAGCTGGAGCGCCGGTACTGCTTCGGCCAGAACCGGCGGACGGCCGGATTCTGGGTGCCGAACGCGCGAGAGCACCAGAACCAGTCGGTGTCCCACCGCCACAGATAGTCGTGGATGGTGAGCCGGTCCCGCTTCGGCTGCGCGCCGTCGTGCCGGATGGACTTGTAGTAGACGTCCATGCCGGTGTAGTCGCTGACCGGGCCGGGCTCGTCGGTCTGCCGGCCGAGGATCAGATAGCTCTCGTCGGCGGTGAAGACCACGCCGTCGAGGTAGTCCACCTGTTCGCCGTCGTGGCCGCGCTCGGCGACGATCTGCGCCATCGCCGCCTCCAGCTCGCGCAGATCGTGGAACCGCACGTGCCGCAGCGCCACGTAGGGCAGCACCGGCTCCAGCTCGATCTTCAACCGGGTCGAGTAGCCCAGCGTGCCGTACGAATTCGGGAAGCCGCGGAACAGGTCCGAGTTCTCGCCGGTCGGGCTGGTGGTGACGATCTCGCCGGCCCCGGTCAGCAGGTCCATCTCCAGCACCGATTCGTGCGGCAGGCCGTTGCGGAACGAGGTGGACTCGATGCCCAGCCCGGTCACCGCGCCGCCGAGGGTGATGGTCTTCAACTGTGGCACCACCAGCGGGCTGAGCCCGTACGGCAGGGTGGCGGCGACCAGATCCTCGTAGGTGGTCATACCGGCCACATCGGCGGTCCGGGCCGCGGGATCGACCGCGATCACCCGGTTCAGGCCGGAGACGTCCAGCCCGGGCGCATTGTTGCGAGCTCGGGCGCGAAAGAGATTGGAGGTCTTCTTGGCCAGCCGCACATTCGCGTCGCGCGGGATCGCGGCATAGCTCGCCAGCAGACGATCGACTCCGTCTCGATGCGCGGCGAAACCACTCTCCAGTGCGGCCGACGCGGGTCCGGCCTTGCCCAACAGACTCACTGCCACGCTCCTGACGCTATCTCGCACCCATGTAACCGGCCACCGCGAGGGTCCCTCGAAGTGGAATTCTTCACGCACATGTTGCATTGCGTTGAGGTTTCGCCACGATTGGCCCGATCCGGGGAATCGGCTGGTCGGAGCTTAATTCGACACACAATACGACTGCACTGCGGCAGCCGTGCGCGCAACGGTGCGCGGAGGTTGCCCGGGTGGTGATTCCGGTAACGCCGATACCGTGATCCACCGGCCCGGCGGCGTAGCATAGCCCGGCGGCAGGCATGGTGCACCCCCCGCACCGCCAACTCGATCAAGGAGCACTTCGTGGGACAGGTCAGCGCCTCCAGTTCGATCGTCGTTCCGGCGGATCCCAAGCGCACGCTGGAGGTGATCGCGGACTACGGGACGGTGCGTCCCCGCATTCTCACCGCGCACTACCGTGACTACAAGGTGCTCGAGGGCGGCGCCGGCGCCGGCACCGTGGCGGAATGGACCCTGCAGGCCACGCAGAAGCGGTCCCGCAACGTGCACGCGGTGGTGTCGGTCTCGGATTCCATGGTGACCGAACGTGATTCGAATTCGACGATGGTCACCACCTGGACGGTCACGCCGTCCGGCGCCGGTTCGCTGGTGACCGTGCGCACCAGCTGGAAGGGCGCCGACGGGGTACCGGGCTTCTTCGAGGGCGTCTTCGCACCGCTGGGACTGAAGAAGATTCAGGCGGAGGTGCTGGAGAATCTGAAGCGGGAGCTGGCCGGGTAGCCGTATTTCTTTTCCGCGACCGCGGGTTGCCATCCAATAACCGGAAACCTCGCGCGGGGAGCTACAGCGTACAGTCGGGATGTCGGAGTCGAATACTCCGGCATCCCGTCTTCGTCTGTGCGTAATTCGGTACGGAGGACCGATGGACCTCGAACTCACTGCCGACGAGAAGAAGTTCCGCGACGAACTGCGCGATGTCTTCCACAACGACGTGCCCGCCGATATCCGGAGACGCTGCCTGGACGGGCGGACCACCCGGGACGACCTGGTCACGTCGATGCGAATCCTCAACGGTCACGGCTTGGCGGTCCCGGAATGGCCGGTGAAGTTCGGTGGCCAGGACTGGTCGGAGGTCCAGCGGTTCCTGTACGCCTCGGAACTGCAACGGGCCTCCGTGCCGCAGCCGCTGGCCTTCAACGCCAGCATGGTCGGGCCGGTGCTCTGCGAATTCGGCAGTCCCGCCCAGCAGCAGCGGTTCCTGTCGGCCACCGCCAATCTGGATATCTGGTGGTCACAGGGCTTCTCCGAACCGGAGGCCGGTTCGGACCTGGCCTCGTTGAAGACCACCGCCCGCCGCGACGGCGACGAATGGGTCATCGACGGCAGCAAGACCTGGACCACGCTGGGCCAGTACGGCGACTGGATGTTCCTGCTGGCCCGCACCGATCCGCAGGCGCCGAAGCGGCAGATGGGCATCTCGTTCTTCCTGCTGGACATGGACACCCCGGGCCTGCAACGGCGGCCGATCGTGCTGATCGACGGCGAGCCGGAGGTCAACGAATTCTTCTTCGACGGGGTCCGGATTCCCGCGGAGAATCTGGTCGGCCAGGAGAATCAGGGCTGGACCTACGCGAAGTTCCTGTTGGGTAACGAGCGCAACACCATTGCGCGTATCGGCACCAGCCAGAGTTATTTCGAGGCGGTCGCCGCAATGGCCGACCGGGTGGATATCGGCGGTGCGCCGCTGTCGCAGGATCCGGAATTCCGGGCCCGCCTGTACGACATCAAATTACGGTTGCTGGCGCTGGAGGCCACCCAGATGCGGGTGACCGGCGCCTCCGCCGACGGCAAGCCGTCGCTGGTGTCGTCGCTGCTGAAACTCGAGGGCACCAAGGTGCTCCAGGAACTCAGCTCGCTGCGCATGGAGGTGGCGGGTTCGGACGCGGGCCTGGTCGGGCAGCACGACGGCCCCGACCTGAGCACCACCGATTTCGCCAATCTGGCCGCCTTGCAGTACCTGAACCTGCGCAAGGTCTCGATCTTCGGCGGTACCAACGAGATTCAGCGCCGCGTGATCGCCCTGAACATCCTCGGACTGAAGGGGACCCGATGAACATCGAGCCCGACGACGACCAGCGGATGTTGTTCGAGGCCGTCGACGGCCTGCTGGCGCGCTCGTACGCGCCCGGCTTCCGGGGCCGCGCGGTGTCGTCGGACCGCGGGTACAGCGAGGAGGTGTGGTCGGCGCTGACCGAGATGGGCCTCACCGGCCTGACCATCGCCGAGGAGTTCGACGGGATGGGCGCCGGGATCGCCGAGGTCTACGTGACGATGGAGGCGCTGGGCAAAAACGCCGCCGTCGAGCCGCTGCTGGACGGGGTGTACCTCCCGTCCTGGCTGATCGCCGGGCTGGACCACGGCGAGGCGGGTGCCGCCCTGCTGCGGCGGCTGGCCGGCGGCCGGGAGATCTTCGCCGTCGCGCACGCCGAACCGGGCCGGATCTGGCATGCGGTGCCCGCGGTCGTCGCCACCGCCGACGCCGGCGGATCGGTCACCCTGGAGGGGGTGAAATCGCCGGTGCCGCGGGCGGACCAGGCGGCGGTGCTGCTGGTGACGGCGGTCGACGCCGACGGCAGAACGGGTGTGTACGTCGTCGACGGCGACGCCCCCGGCATCGTCCGCATCGACGGCCGCGGCCCGGACTGGACCCACGCCAGCGAGGTGCATTTCACCGGCGCCCCGGCCCGGCAGCTGGGCAACGCCGGTGACGAGTCGGTCCTCGCGCTGCGCGGGGCCTACTCCCGCGCCCGGCTGGCGGTGTCGGCCGAGGCGATCGGCCTCGCCGAGGCGGGGCTGGCCCGGGTGGTCGCGTATCTCCCCAATCGCCGGCAGTTCGGCGTCAGCCTGGACACCTTCCAGGCGCTGGATTTCCGCTGCGCCGATCTGTACTCCGAGGTGGAGCTGGCCCGTTCGTACGCGCTGTGGGCCACCACGGTGGCCGCCGCCGGGACCGTCGATCCGGCGGCCGCCGACGACACCTTCGCCTATGTCGGCGCGATGGCCCGCACCGCCGCCGAGGAGATCATCCAACTGCACGGCGGTATCGGCATGACCTTCGAGACCGATGTCGCACATCACGCCGCCCGGCTGACCGCGATCCGGGAGAGTTACGGCGGCGTCGCGGCCGCCCGGCGCCGGGCACTGCGCTCGGCCACCCTGACGGCGGTGCCGGAGGCACTGCCCGGCTGAGCGGACATCGTTTTCCGGCCGGGCATTTCCCGGGTACCGGCTGGCCGCACACCCGCGCGCGGCCGTGACTAGGCTGGGGGCACCCGATTCCCGCCAGAGAGGACATGGTTCGGTGCAGCCCGGTGGACAGATCGACATGCAGGCTTTGCTCGCGCAGGCGCAGGCGGTGATGACCGCACAGGCCGAGATCGCGGCCACCGAGGTGGAGGGGGAGGCCGGCAACGGCCTGGTCAAGGTACGTGTGAAGGCGACCGGGGAGGTGCAGCAGTTGCTCATCGATCCGAAGGTCGTCGACCCGGAGGATGTGGAGACCCTGCAGGATCTCGTCGCCGGCGCCATCAACAACGCGATGGCCAACGCACACGAGATGGCCGTGGCGAAGCTCGGCCCGCTGGCCGGCAACGCGGGCGGTCAACTCCCCGGCTTCCCGGCCTGAGTCGGGGCGCGTGTACGAGGGGCCGGTTCAGGATCTGATCGACGAACTGGGCAAGCTGCCCGGCGTCGGTCCGAAGAGCGCGCAGCGCATCGCCTTCCATCTGCTGTCGGTCGAGCCGCCGGAGATCGACCGGTTGCAGGCGGCCCTGCAGAAGGTGCGCGACGGCGTGCGGTTCTGCACGGTGTGCGGCACGGTGTCCGACGGCGAGCTGTGCCGGATCTGCGCCGATCCGCGCCGCGACCGCACCATGATCTGTGTGGTCGAGGAGCCGAAGGATGTGCAGGCCATCGAGCGGACCCGGGAGTTCCGGGGCCGCTACCACGTGCTCGGTGGCGCCCTGGATCCGTTGTCCGGCATCGGGCCGGATCAGCTGCGGATCCGGGAGTTGCTGGGCCGCATCGGGAATCAGGTGGACGGCGTCGACGTCACCGAGGTGATCATCGCCACCGATCCGAACACCGAGGGCGAGGCCACGGCCACCTATCTGGTCCGGATGCTGCGCGACTTTCCCGGACTCGCGGTCACCCGGCTGGCCTCCGGGCTGCCGATGGGCGGCGACCTGGAGTTCGCCGACGAACTCACCCTCGGCCGGGCGCTGTCCGGCCGCCGGACGCTCTGAGGTCCGGGCTCAGAGATCGACCGGCTGCCAGTCCAGGGCGTCGAGCCCGGACCGGTCGCCGGTCGTCCACTCCCAGATGAGGTCGGCGACCTGCTGGGCGTCGTCGAGCTGGGTGCCGAAATGGCGTTCGGGTGCGCCGTCGCGATATTCGAGGGTGTAGCGGCCGGACTCCTCGCGCAGGGTCTGGATGTAGACCTGCGGCGCCCGTTCCACGATGAGGTACGGGTTCGGATCGGGCAGGGCGGGCACCCACAGGTCGACCAGGGCCCGGGTCAGATACGGGAATTCGCCCGCGCCGCCGTGGGTCACGGTCACCGGGACCCGGCCCGCCGGGTCGATCAGCCAGGTCAGCTGTGGATCGTAGATCGCGTAGTCACGCGGGGTGGCCAGTTCGAACAGCAGTCCGCGCAGGTGGCCGATGGCGTCGTACGGACTGGACACGAACAGGGTGGCGCCGGTGTCCGCGCCGCCCACCGGGGCCTCGGCGAGGAAATGGTCGGCCGTCGGCAGTTCCGCGTCGCGCCGGTTCAGCTCCGCGGCGATCGCCGCCACCGGTTCGGCCTCGGGCCGGCCCTGTTGGGCGGACAGGTACGCGTCGACCTCGGCGGGTGTCACGGCGGCGCCGGAGGGCAGCAGGACGTGGTCGTAGCTCACCCGGGTGAGGCTACGCGAGTGCCGGCCGGTCCCCGCGATCACGAGTCCAGCACGTTCGTGCCAGGTGTGGTGAACTTGGGTATGGGGATCAAAGTTTCCCTCGAGCACAGAACCCGCTACTCCTTCGACCGCCTCGTGCAGATCCATCCGCACGTCGTACGGCTGCGCCCCGCACCGCACACCCGTACCACCATCGAGGCCTATTCGCTGCGGGTCGGTCCCGAGGATCACTTCGTCAACTGGCAGCAGGACGCGTTCGGCAATTTCCTTGCGCGCCTGGTGTTTCCGGAGGCTGCGCAGGAACTGGAGATCACCGTCGGCCTGGTCGCCGACCTGGATGTGATCAACCCGTTCGACTTCTTCGTGGAGGAGTACGCCGAGCACTTCCCCTTCACCTACGAACCGGAACTGGTCACCGACCTGGAGGCCTATCTACGGCCGGTCGACGAGGACGGCGAGGGACCCGGCCCGCTGGTGCGGGAATGGGTGCGCCGGCACGCGTTGCCGCTGCTCGCCGATCAGCCCCGCACGATCGACTTCCTGGTCACGCTGAATCAGGCCCTGCGGGGTGATGTCGATTACACCGTGCGGCTGGAACCGGGCGTCCAGACACCGGATTTCACGCTGCGGGCGGCGCTGGGATCCTGCCGTGATTCGGCGTGGCTGCTGGTGTCGATCCTGCGCGAGCTGGGGCTGGCGGCGCGGTTCGTCTCCGGCTATCTGGTGCAGCTGAGCCAGGACATGCCGTCGCTGGACGGCCCCTCGGGGCCGGTGTCGGATTTCACCGATCTGCACGCCTGGACCGAGGTGTTCCTGCCGGGAGCGGGCTGGGTCGGGATGGATCCGACCTCCGGGCTGTTCGCCGGGGAGGGGCACATCCCGCTGGCGGCCACCCCGCATCCCACCTCGGCCGCGCCGATCACCGGCGCCACCGATCCGTGCGAGGCCACGCTCGAATTCTCGAACACGGTCCGCCGCATCCACGAGGATCCGCGAGTCACGCTGCCGTACACCGATACCGAGTGGCAGCGGATCACGGCGCTGGGCGCGTCGGTGGACGAACGTTCCGTCGCCGCCGACATCGGCCTGACCATCGGCGGTGAGCCGACCTTCGTCTCCATCGACGATCAGACCAGCGCGCAGTGGACCACCGACGCCGACGGTCCGGAGAAACGCCTCCGCGCGGTCGATCTGGCCGGCCGGATGCGCCGCATCTACGCGCCCACCGGGCTGGTGCAGTACCGGCAGGGCAAGTGGTATCCGGGAGAGCCGTTGCCGCGCTGGGAGATCGCGATCAGCTGGCGGTCCGACGGCGAGCCGGTGTGGACCCGCCAGGATCTGCTCGCCGATCCGTGGACCACGCCCGATCTGCGGCGCATCGGTCACGCGACGGGCGCCGCGGTGCAGCCGCAGACCAATTCCGCGGTGGAACCGTCGGCGGACTCCGGGCAGGCGGACACGCAGTCGGTGGATACGACGGTGTCGCCGGACACGACGGTGCTGCCGAACGGGAACGGGCATCCCTGGCATGCCGATCCGGATGCCGCGCAGGCGTTGATCGGACAGGTGGCGGCGGCGCTCGGACTGCCCGCGACCCAGGTCCGGCCCGCCTACGAGGATCCGCTGACCCGGCTGGCCGCGGTGCTGGGCTCACCGCTCGGGCAGCCGGTCGACGCGGAGGACCTGCCGCCGGAACAGGATTCGGCGCAGGCCCGGCAGGCGCTGGTGGAGCGCTTGGACAGCGCGGTCACCTCGGCCAGTTCGTATGTGCTGCCGTTGTACCGGCGCGCCGACGACGGCGGGTGGGCCAGTGCCGACTGGCAGCTGCGGCGGGGTCGCATCGTGCTCGCCGACGGTGATTCGCCGGCGGGCCTGCGGCTGCCGCTGAACGCCGTCTCCTGGTTCACCCCGCCGCCGCAGTGGGAGCGGGATCCGATCGTGCCGGGTCCGATCCGGCTGCCCCGGGCCGAACCCGCCGCCGTGGTCGAGCCCGCCGATTTCGTCCCGACCACCGCCCTGGTGGCCGAGGTACGCAATGGGCGGCTGTTCGTATTCCTGCCGCCGATGGGCAGTTTCGAGGATTTCCTGGATCTGATCGGGCGGGTGGAGGCCGCGGCCGTCGCGCTGAATCAGCCGGTGGTGCTGGAAGGGTATGCGCCGCCGCCGGATCCGCGGTTGCGCAGTTTCTCGGTCACCCCCGATCCGGGCGTGATCGAGGTGAACGTGCAGCCCACCTCGTCCTTCGCCGAACAGGCGCAACTGCTGGAGACGCTGTACGAGCAGGCCCGGCTGGCCCGGCTGAGCACCGAGACCTTCGATATCGACGGCACCCACTCGGGCACCGGTGGCGGTAACCACCTCACCCTCGGCGGCGCCACCGCGGCCCGGTCGCCGCTGCTGCGCCGCCCGGATCTGCTGGCCTCGATGCTGCGCTTCTGGCAACGGCATCCGTCGCTGTCGTACCTGTTCTCCGGGCGGTTCATCGGTCCCACCTCGCAGGCCCCGCGGGTGGACGAGGGCCGCGAGGAGTCGCTGTACGAACTGGAGATCGCCTTCGCCGAGATCGCCCGGCTCGCCGCGCGTAAGCAGTCCGATGGCGAATCCGATTCGGGGGCAGGGTTTTCCGCGCCCTGGGAGGTGGATCGCGCGCTGCGGCACATTCTCACCGACCTGACCGGCAACACCCACCGCGCGGAATTCTGCATCGACAAGCTGTACAGCCCGGATTCCGTGCGCGGTCGCCTCGGGCTGCTGGAACTGCGCGGTTTCGAGATGCCGCCGCACGATCGGATGGCGATGGTGCAGTCGCTGCTGGTGCGGGCCCTGGTGCTGCGCTGCTGGACCGAGCCCTACACCGCGCCGCTGCTGCGGCACGGGCCGAACCTGCACGGCCGATACCTGCTGCCGCACTTCGTCCTCGACGACATCGGCGAGGTGGTGTCCGATCTGCGTTCGCACGGTATCGATTTCGATCTCAGCTGGCTGAATCCCTTCGCGGAGTTCCGTTTTCCGCGGATCGGCACCGTGGTGATAGGCAACGCGGAACTGGAACTGCGTTCGGCGATCGAGCCGTGGAACACCCTCGGCGAGCAGACCGCCGCGACGGGTACGGCCCGCTACGTCGATTCCTCGGTGGAGCGGTTGCAGGTTCGCCTCACCGGGGCCGATCGTGGTCGATATCTGCTGACCTGCAACGGTTTTCCGGTGCCGCTACTGTCCACCGACAAGGCCGACGTACAGGTGGCCGGGGTCCGGTACCGGGCCTGGCAGCCGCCGAACTCGCTGCATCCGTCGATCACCGTCGACGTGCCGCTGGTCTTCGATCTGGTCGATCCGGAGACGGGATTGTCGCTGGGTGGTTGTACCTACCACGTCGCGCATCCCGGCGGAATGTCCTACGACATCCCGCCGGTGAACGCGGTCGCGGCGCAATCGCGGCGCAATCGGCGGTTCGAATCGATCGGACATACGGCCGGTCGTCGCGATCCGGCGGATTTGCGTGCGAAAATGGCGGTACAGTCGGTCGACGTCGGGGCGCCGGGCATTCTCGACTTGCGCCGAGCCCGGACGGTGTGGGGTGTGACCGGCGACCGATAGGCATGCCTGCATGAAGTGAGGGCCGTGATGGCAGTGTGGGGTCAGGGCACCCCCGAACGTGACCTGGCGCGCCGAGTGGTGTCCGAGTTCGCCCGCTATCGCGACGATGGTGCCCGGACCGCGCCGTACGACGCCTACGGCAGCCCGGTGGACGGCTATTTCGACGAGCTCGTGGGTGCGGACGGCCGGGTGCGCCCGGTCTGGTCGGAGCTGTCCGGCGACTTCGTCGAGCAGGGCCCGGACGGGCTGGCCCAGCTGGACCAGCGGGTACGCCGGCTGGTCGAGGACGACGGGATCACCTATACCGAGGTCGGGCCGGCCGACGAGGGGGATCCGGCGCCGGGATCCGGGCCCGCGCCGAGTGCGCCGGTGCCGTGGCGGCTGGATCCGATCCCGTTGCTGGTGTCCGCCGACGACTGGTCGCGACTGGAAGCCGGTCTGGCACAACGCTCCCGCGTGCTGGACGCGGTCCTGACGGACGTGTACGGGCCGCGCCGGTTGCTGGCCGCCGGGGTGCTGCCGCCGGAGATCGTCTTCGGCTCCGCCGGGTACATCCGTGCGGCACACGGGATCTCGCTGCCGGGACGGCACCAGTTGTTCCTGCACGCCGCCGACATCAGCCGCTGGGGCGACGGGCAGTTCCGGGTGCTGACCGATTGGGCGCAGGCGCCGTCGGGGGCCGGGTACGCACTGGCCGACCGGCGGGTGGTGTCCGCGGCGGTGCCCGAGGCGTTCGAACATTCCAGCCCGCGCCCGCTCACGCCCTTCGCGCGGGCGATGCGGCTGATCCTCATCGAGGCCGCGCCGGTAGCCGCCGACGATCCGACGGTCGTGGTGCTCAGTCCCGGCGCGCATTCCGAAACCGCTTTCGACCAAGCCTATCTGGCCTCGGTGCTCGGCTTTCCACTGGTGGAGAGCGAGGATCTGGTGGTGCGCGACGGCATGTTGTGGATGCGGTCGCTGGGCACCCTGCACCGGGTCGACGTGGTGCTGCGCCGGGTCGACGCCGAAT
The DNA here is from genome assembly GCF_020176955.2 of Nocardia sp. alder85J. GTDB lineage: Bacteria > Actinomycetota > Actinomycetes > Mycobacteriales > Mycobacteriaceae > Nocardia. The sequence goes on along the minus strand of NZ_JAIUCZ020000003.1, from coordinate 895,927 downwards.
TCTCCGATCCGCTGGACCTGCGCCCGGATTCGCGACTGGGCGTCGTCGGGCTGGTGGAGGTGCTGCGCCGCGGCGCGGTGACCATGGTCAACACCCTGGGCAGTGGCCTGCTGGAGAGTCCCGCGCTGGCGGCGCTGCTGCCGCTGCTGTGCCGGGAACTGTACGGCGAGGAGCTGCTGCTGCCCGGGGCGCCGTCGTACTGGGGTGGCAACGATTCCGAGCGCGCACATCTGCTCGCCCGGCTGGACCGGTTGATCATCCGCTCCGCGGTCGACGGCGCCACCTTCGTCGGCTCCGCGCTCTCGGCGGCGCAGCGCACCGAACTGGCCGCCCGGATCGAGGCGCAGGGCTGGCAGTGGGTCGGCCAGGAGCCGCCGGAGTTCTCGGTGGCGCCCGCGGTCGCCGGTACCGGCGGTCTCACCGCGGCGCCGGTCGGCGTGCGGCTGTTCTCGATGGCCGGTCGCAGCGGCTACCGGGTGATGCCCGGTGGCCTCGGGCAAGTGCATCAGCGCATGCAACCGGATCGGTCGGTGCAGGAGGTGGCCGCCAAGGACATCTGGGTGCGCGCGGCCCCCGCGGCGGCCACCGCCGCCGTCGCCGCCGAACCGGTCCACGAGGAGCGGGTGCGCTCGGCCGTCCCGATCATGGAGGCGATCAGCTCGCCCCGCGTGCTGGACGATCTGTTCTGGATGGGCCGCTACCGCGAACGCGCCGAGGCGACCGCCCGGTTGCTGATCGCGATCCACCGGCAGTACCAGGACTTCCGCTACCGGCCCTGGCTGGAGGGCGGCGACGCGGTGCCCGTGCTGATGGCGGCGCTGGCCCGGATGACCGGCACCCCGATCCCGCTGGCGATCACCGCACCGCCGCCACCGGACCCGGGCGCCTCGGCGCCCACGACCGCCTCCGGCCCGAAAGGCCGCCCCGCAGCGGACGAACCGCTGCTGCCCGCGACCAGTGACCTGGAACTGCTACCGCCGCAACAGCAGTCCCGGGTGTCGGAGCAGTGGCGCACCGCGCCGGTCGACCGGCAACCGCCCGGCCGTGCCGCTCGAAGGTCACCGGAAATCACTGCTGCGCAACGTCATTCGAAACCCGAATCGGAGGGTTCGGGTGAGCCCGAGGCCGATCCGCTGACGGTCGAGCCGGTCGCCCTGACCGATCGGGTGACCCAGGCCGACCCCACCCGTGTGCAGGCCGGGCAGCAGGGCGCGGACGGTCCGCCGCCCGCGTGGATGGCCGACGAGCCGGACAGCGCGACATCCCCGGCCGGATGGGATGATTCGCCACAGCCATCGTCGGCCGGTGCGGAGGGTCCGGTCGCTGCGATGCCGGAATCCGGTGTGGCGGCAACGGAATTCGCTGCATCCGAGGGAGTCTCGGGGTTGTCCGCGCGGACGGGCGCCGAGTCGGCCGGCGACGATGTATCGCCGGAAACAGCTGCCGATCCGGCTGGATCGCCGTTGCCCGGCAACGTTGTCGCGCCGGGGTTCGGGACTGCGGCCGTCACCGCCGGACGACCGGAGGACGGGCCGGATGCCGGGCGCGACGCGGTGCGAGCAACGCCGGGCGACAGCGAAGCGGCGGCTGCCGATGCGGCGCAGCCGGTGTCCGCGATCGGTCCGGGAGTCGGCAGCACGGGCATGGATCCTACTGCGGGACAAGAGGTTCCGGACTGGCGGCCGCCGGTGGTCGGCGCCTCCGCGGCCGGTTACGACTATCTGGTGCGGGTGACCCTGGACCGCGAGCTGCCCGGATCGCTGGCCTACGCCATCGAACACGTCGGCGCCGACGCGCGGGCCGTGCGGGACCAGCTGTCCGGCGACACCTGGATGGTGCTGAGCGCCATGGATCGTGCGCTGCTGCGGTATCGCGGCGATGCGCGCGATCAGGAGTCGGCGCTGGCCGAGGTGCACGCGCAGGTGCTGGCGGCGCTGCTGTCGCTGTCGGGGATCGATGCGGAATCCATCATGCGTGACACCGGCTGGTACGTCGCCGACATCGGTAAGCGCATCGAGCGGGGCCTGGCCTTGACCTCGCTGTTGTCGGCGGCGTTCACCCAGACCTATCCGGAGGCGGTGCAGCGGACGGTGACCGAGGCGGTGTTGCGCGCCACCGAGTCGATGGTGAGTTACCGTCGGCGGCACCGGGATTCGATCCGGGTGTCGGCGGTGGCGAGCCTGCTGCTGTTCGATGCCGCCAATCCGCGGTCGCTGGCGCATCAGCTGGATCGGCTGGAGGCCGATCTGCAAGCGCTGCCGGGGGCGTCGGGCTCGTCGCGGCCGCAGCGGCTGCTCGCGGAGGCGCAGCGGATGCTCAGCCGGTTGGACCCCGCCGATCTGGAGGCCACCGACGCGAACGGGCGGCGCCCGGTGTTCGCGGAATTGATCGAGGGCGTGCACCTGCGGTTGCGTACGCTGTCGGAGGCCTTCGAGACCAGCCGGCTGGCCGGTCCCGGCGATATCCAGCCGTTGTGGGGCAATACCCGGGTGGTGGAATGAGATGAGCGGCAACGACAGCGGCAGCCGATGTTACCGAGTGTGGCATCGCACCACCTACACCTATTCCGACGACGTCACCAGCTCCTACGGCCGGGCCTACCTGCAACCACGTGAGTTCGCCGGGCAGCGGGTGCTGTCGCACGACATCGACATCGATCCGGTGCCCTCGGATCGTTCGGTGGGCGCGGACGTGTACGGCAACGTCACGTTGTATTTCCATGTCACCGCGGCACATCGGCGGCTGGAGGTGGTCGGGGAGTCGGTGGTCGAGGTGCGGGCGCCGGAGCTGCCGGCCGCGGAACTGCCCTGGGAGCAGGCCCGGCCCACCCGGCGCACCGCGCCGCTGGCGGTCGAATTCGCGCTCGATCTGCAACCGCCGGAGATCACCGGCGAGGTGACCGCGTACGCCGCCGCATCGCTCACCCCGGGCCGCCCGTTGCTCGCGGCGGTCGCGGACCTGAACTCGCGCATCCACGCGGATTTCGCCTACAAGTCCGGCTCCACCACCGTGAGCACCCGGGTGTCCGACGTGTTCGCCGCGCGCCGCGGCGTCTGCCAGGACTTCGCCCGGATCGCCGCTGCCTGTCTGCGCTCGCACGGCCTGGCCGCGCGCTACGTCTCGGGTTATCTGGCCACCGACCCGCCGCCGGGTGAGCCGCGGCTGGTCGGCGCGGACGCCACCCACGCCTGGACCGCGGTGTGGGTGCCCGATCCGGCGGCGCCGAGCGGTGCGGGGCACTGGATCGGCTTCGATCCGACCAACGACAAGTTCGCCGACGAACGCTACGTGACGCTGTCCTGGGGCCGCGACTACGCCGACGTCCCGCCGCTGCGCGGGATCATCTACACCGACGCGCGGGAGAGCACCATCGCCGTCGGTGTGGATGTCGCTCCGCTGGGGGTATAGCCATGGCATGCGTGCCTTCACCTGCCCCCATTGCGGCTGGAATCTGACCTTCGAGAACTCGGTGTGCCTGGGCTGCCACAGCCCCCTGGGATTCAGCCTCGCGGAGCGGACGCTGGTGGTGATCGGCGGGCCGGAGGTGATGGCCGCGGAGGCCGAGAGCGGGGGCGTGGTACCCGCGGACAAGTACCGGCTGTGCGACAACCTGCACATCGCCAACTGCAACTGGCTGGTGGCGGCCGAGTCCGGCGACGGCAGCCCGGCGCTGTGCGAATCGTGCCGGCTCACCCGCACCCGGCCGAACGAGGCGGACGACCTGAGCTCGTTCGCCGACGCCGAGGCGGCCAAGCGCCGGCTGATCCTGGAGCTGACCGAACTGGGTCTGCCGATCGTCGGCCGGTGGGCCGATCCGGAGCGCGGACTGGCCTTCGATCTGCTGTCCAGCGCGGCGGATCAGGTGGTGACCGGGCACCTGAACGGGGTCATCACGGTGGATCTGGCGGAGGCGCACGATGTGCACCGGGAGCGGCTGCGCGTCGAGATGGCCGAGCCGTACCGGACCCTGCTCGGGCACTTCCGGCACGAGATCGGCCACTACTACTTCTCGGTGCTGGTCGACGACGGCGCGCTGGATCGGTTCCGGGAGTTGTTCGGCGATCCGTTCGCCGACTATCAGCAGGCCCTGGACCGCCATTACTCCGAGGGCGCACCGGCCGGTTGGACCGACCATTACGTCTCGTCCTACGCCACCATGCACGCCGCAGAGGACTGGGCCGAAACCTTCGCGCACTACCTGCACATCCGCGACACGCTCGACACCGCGGCGGCCTACGGCTTCGCCCCCGCCGGTGCGGCGCTGGACCGCCCGCAACTGGGCCGGGCCGGATTCGATCGGATCATCGAGCTCTGGCTGCCGCTGTCCTGGTCGCTGAACATGATCAACCGCTCGATGGGTCACCACGACCTCTACCCGTTCGTGCTCGCCGATGCCGTGCTGGACAAGATGCGGTTCATCCACGACCTGTGCGCCCGGCGGCCCGCCGAACCGGAAGCGGTCGCCGAGCCGGTGGCTCCACCCCAACCGGCCGATCCCGGTGTGCGGCCGCGCCGTTCGCGGTGGCGCCGCCGCTCGGCCGTGTGAGCGGAGCACCGAGAGCCGGATCGTGCGGTGGTGTCCCGGCCCGAACGGGTGCCGGGGCACCGATGCCGCGGTCGCGGTGCCGGGAGCCGCTGTCGGGCAGCCGGTGATTCAGTGCGCCGCGCGGAAGTTCAGCAGTCGCAACAGCTTTCGCCGCAGCATGCTTCGTCGCAGCAGTTGCAGCCCTCGCAGGCGCAGCAGCAGTCCTCGCCGCAGCGGCAGCATTCGCAGCACGCCACGCCCTCGCAGAACGGCACGCAGGAGCTGCGGCGGCGGGGCGGGCGGCCGTAGTAGCCACCCTGCGGCGGGTAGTAGCCCTGCGGCGGATAGCCGTAGCCAGGAGGCGGGTAACCCCTTCGGCGCCAACGGCTTTCGGTCGTCGGGTGGGTGGCGCAGCTGCCGCCGTGGTGCTCGTGCCCGAAGGTGCGGCGCACCGAGCGCCGCAGCTCTCGGGTCAGCATCACCGTGACCAGCCGGTCGTCGGTGAATTCGACGTCGGCCAGCGCCAATTCGATGCCGAGCAGGGCGTCGTCGCACAGCCGCTGCGCCTCTTCGACGCTGGAGGCAGTGGCGGACAACGGATTCCACTTGCGCTGTGCCAGGTCGTCGCCGAGGTCCTCGACCGCGTCCACCAGATGGGCGATCCGGCCGAACAATCGGCCGACCTCGGTGAGCGCGTCCACGTTGCCCGGCCGCCCGGCCAGGACGGCGGTGTGGCCGAAGGCGGCGGCGGTGGCCGTCTCGGTCGGCTCGACGACGGTCAGCAGCGTGGTGCCGGGACCGGCGGCGGCCTCCACCTCGGTCTGCCGTTCGACCGCGGTGAGCAGCACACCGGTGTCGAACCCCAGCTCGGCGCCGCTGTCGGCGCCCTGCCGGGCCCAGCGCTGCGCGATCCGGCGGGCCGCGGGCCGGATTCCGGCGGTGCCGGCAAGCCCGTCACCGTCGTCGGCGTGATCGCGGACCTTGGCCGCGGCCAGCACCAGCGAGACGGTGGCCGCCAGTCGCACGCAGTCACCGACGGCCACGTCGGCCCGTCGCATCCCGCGTAACGGGCAGGGGCCCGCCGCCCGGCGGGTGGTCGTCGCCGATTGTGCCTCCACCAGGGCGGAGATCAGCAACCCGTCGTAGTTGGTCGCGATTCGCGCGGCCTGGCCGTGGTCGTCTCGCAGTGACAGGCACAGCCCGCACAACTGAGCCATCCAGGCCGCACTCAACTCCTCGCCCAGCCGATGACGGCAGGGCCGGATGATGCCGAACATGATTCGACGGTAACCGTGAAACGTCCTCCTGTCGTGGGAATCCCACTGGGAAACAGCTGTGTGGCAGTGGCCGGGCGGGTCGGGCCGGATCAGGTGAGCAGCAACCGCGCCACCGCCACCACGCCGACCACCACGATCAGCGTGCGCAGCACGGTCGGCGACAGCCGGCGGCCCAGTCGCGCGCCCAGTTGCCCGCCGATGATCGAGCCCACCGCGATCAGCCCCGCCGCCTGCCAGGACACGTGGGCCACCGCGATGAAGACCGCCGCCGACACGGTGTTGGCCAGCAGCGCCAGCACGTTCTTCACGGCGTTGAGCCGTTGCAGGTCCTCGTGCACGACCACGCCGAGCAGGCCCATCAGCAGCACACCCTGCGCGGCACCGAAATAGCCGCCGTACACGCCGGTGGCCGCCACCGCGAGCCACAGCAGCACGCCGTGACCGGTGGGGTCGGTGGCCAGGCCGTCCGCCGCCCGCCGTTCGCGTACCCAGCGCGACAGCCGCGGTTGCACCACGACCAGGACCAGCGCCACGATGATCAGCGCGGGCACGATCGCCTTGAAGGCGCCCGGCGGCAGTGTCAGCAACAACACAGCGCCGAGCAGAGCGCCGAGTACGGTCCCGGTGCCGAGCAGCAGCACCCGGCCGCGCTGCCCGGCCAGTTCCCGGCGATAGCCGAGGACGCCGGACAGATTGCCCGGCACCAGTCCGACGGTGTTCGAGACGTTCGCCGTGACCGGGGGATATCCCAGGGCCAGCAGAACGGGGAAGGTGAGGAGGGTGCCCGACCCCACGACGGCGTTGATGCCGCCGGCGGCGACACCGGCGACGAGGACGGCGAGCTGATCCAGCGGAGACCTGGACTCCCTTCCGCTGCGAGATTGCGGGGCTGTAAACTACCCCTCATCATGCAGCGGGCACTTCTCCTCGGCCGCCGCGACGGGTTCTGATACGGACCGGCTCCCGTCGCGGGGTTCAGCTGTGCCGGTCAACCCAACATCCTTTTGGGACACACCACCCACACTCACGGAGAAAATCGCATGTCACCCGCTGATGCCTTCGTTTCCGGAACGCGGTCGATCACCACTCCGGCCAAGCCCGCCCCGGGCGACCAGCCCGCCTGGAACCAGCAGAAGAACTCCTCGATGCCGGTGTTCCGGTACCGGCCGTTCGCCGAGGAGGTCGAGCCGGTCACGTTGCCCGACCGTACCTGGCCGGACCGGATCATCGATCGCGCGCCGGGCTGGTGCGCGGTCGATCTGCGCGACGGCAACCAGGCCCTGATCGATCCGATGAGCCCGGCCCGCAAGCGCCGCATGTTCGATCTACTGGTGCGGATGGGCTACAAGGAGATCGAGGTCGGCTTCCCGTCGGCCAGCCAGACCGATTTCGACTTCGTCCGCGAGATCATCGAGGACGGCGCGATCCCCGCCGATGTCACCATCCAGGTGCTGACCCAGTGCCGCGCGGAGCTGATCGAGCGCACCTTCGAGGCCTGCGCCGGCGCCGCCAACGTCATCGTGCACTTCTACAACTCGACCTCCATCCTGCAACGGCGGGTGGTGTTCCGCGCGGATCGCGAGGCCGTGAAGAAGATCGCCACCGACGCGGCGGCGCTGTGCCTGCGGGTGGAGCAGAACTATCCGGACACCAACTGGCGCTACGAGTACAGCCCGGAGTCCTACACCGGCACCGAGTTGGAGTACGCGAAGGACGTCTGCGACGCGGTGACGGCGATCATCGCGCCGACCCCGGACCGGCCGATGATCATCAACCTGCCGGCCACGGTCGAGATGGCGACCCCCAACGTGTACGCCGATTCGATCGAGTGGATGCACCGCAACCTGGCCCGCCGCGAGTCGATCGTGCTGTCGCTGCATCCGCACAACGACCGCGGCACCGCCGTCGCGGCCGCCGAACTGGGCTATCTGGCCGGCGCCGACCGCATCGAGGGCTGCCTGTTCGGCAACGGTGAGCGCACCGGCAACGTGTGCCTGGTCACCCTGGGGATGAATCTGTTCTCCCGGGGCGTGGATCCGCAGATCGACTTCTCCAACATCGACGAGATCCGCCGTACGGTGGAGTACTGCAACCAACTGCCGGTGCACGAGCGCCACCCGTACGGCGGCGATCTGGTGTACACCGCGTTCTCCGGCAGCCACCAGGACGCCATCAACAAGGGCCTGGACGCGATGAAGGCGGCGGCCGACGACGCCGGCGCCGATGTCGACGACATCGTGTGGGAGGTGCCGTACCTGCCGATCGATCCGAAGGATGTGGGCCGCACCTACGAGGCGGTGATCCGGGTCAACTCGCAGTCCGGCAAGGGCGGCGTGGCCTACATCATGAAGACCGATCACGGCCTGGCCCTGCCGCGCCGGTTGCAGATCGAGTTCTCGCAGGCGATCCAGCAGATCACCGACGGCGAGGGCGGCGAGGTCACCCCGAAGGAGATGTGGGACGTCTTCGCCGACGAGTACCTGAATCCGCTGCTGCCGCTGGAGCGCATGCGCCAGAAGGTGACCGCTTCCGAAACCGACGGCGGCACCGACCATATCGACGCCGTGGTCAAGGTCGACGGGGTCGAGCAGGAGATCGCGGGTGAGGGCAACGGCCCGCTCGCGGCCTTCGTGGATGCGCTGGGCGGCATCGGCTACGAGGTCCGGGTGCTGGACTACTCCGAGCACGCGATGTCCTCCGGCGACGACGCACAGGCCGCCGCCTATGTCGAATGTGCCATCGGGGACAAGGTGACCTGGGGCGTGGGCATCGCCACCTCGATCACGACGGCCTCACTGCGCGCGGTGGTCTCGGCCGTCAACCGGGCCCACCGCGGCCGCTGATCACCCGCCGAATTCCGGCCTGCGAGCCCGGAGTTGTCCACATGTGGACAACTCCGGGCTCGCGCCCTGTCGGCCCGATCGGCCACGCCGCCACCCTCCTGACACCGTGCTAGCGTGGGACAGCAACAGCGCCGAGCTCTCTGCTCGAAGATGACCCGGGCAGATGGGGGAAACGTGACGACTGACGACAACTCGACCGCACCGCCCTGGTTGCAGGGCCATCCTGTGGAAGGCGCAGCGGATCACGACGATTCGCCCGCCAAGCCGTCCCATCGCGACCCCGCCGACGAATCCGCCGGTGGCTCCGGGCACGAGGGCGCCGAGGAGATCGGCCACTCCGAACCGGTGCCCGGCCTGTTCCCGCCGGTCCCGGATCCGTTCGAGCAGAACGCCTTCCAGCCCGGCCCGCCACCCGGATACGAGCAGATCCCGCCGTTCGTGCCGCCGGGTCAGCCCGGCTTCCCGCCGCCCGGCCCGCCCGGTTTCCAGCCTCCGATGGGCCCGCCGCCGGGTTTCGCCGGATATCCGCCCGGCGGTTACGCGCCCGCCCCCGAGAGCGCCTGGCCGCCGCCCGGCGCCGATGGCTGGCCGCAGGCGCCGCAACCGATTCCGTACGATCCGAACTTCCCACCGCCGGGAATGTATCCGGGTCCCGCCGGGCCGCCGCCCAACGGCGAGCTGCCGATGCCGGGCTACGGCGAGCCGCCCGCGCCGGGGTACGGCGAGGTGCGCCAGGACACCCCGTACGGCGAGGTACGTCAGGAGATCGGCCCGGACGGTCTGGTGCGCCGGGTCTTTCCGGAGGAGCCGCCGCGGGCACCCGAACACGGCACCGGTGCGCACGAGCAGCAGCCCGACGAGCCGATCACCAGCTGGGCGCCGCCGCCGTTGCCGCCGCAGCCGATGTATCAGCCGCCGCAGCCGCCGCCGGGCTGGCCGGGTGCACCGGGCCAACCGCCGGTTCCCCCGGCGCCGCAGGGCTTTCAGCAGCAGTTCCCGCATTCCGGCGCCGCGCAGTCGGTCAACGATCTCAACCTGCTGAAGCGCAGCCGGCGCGCGCCGCGCAGCGGCTGGCGGCGGGCCGTGCACCGGATGTCCGGTGGCGCCATCAATCCCGGCGACTCCACCTCCGATCTGGCGCAGCGCGAACTCGTCGACCGCGTGAACCAGCCGGTCCGCGGCGACTACCGGATCGCGATCCTGTCGCTGAAGGGCGGCGTCGGCAAGACCACCACCACGGTGGGCCTGGGCTCCACCTTCGCGTCGCTGCGCGGCGACCGGGTGATCGCCATCGACGCCAATCCGGACCTGGGCACGCTGGCCCACCGGGTGCCCCGGCAGACCCGATCCACGGTGCGAAACCTGTTGGAAGACAGCCACATCAGTCGTTACTCCGATGTGCGGGCGCACACTTCGCAGTCCCCCAGCCGACTGGAAGTGCTTGCCAGCGAACAGGATCCGGCGGTCTCGGAGGCGTTCAGCGAGGACGACTACCGCCGCGCCATCGCGATCCTGCAGCAGTTCTACAACATCATCCTCACCGATTGCGGCACCGGCCTGATGCATTCGGCGATGAAGGGTGTGCTGGACCTGGCCAGTTCACTGGTGCTGGTCACCTCGCCGGCCATCGACGGCGCGCGCAGCGCCTCGGCGACGCTGGACTGGCTGGAGCACCACGGCTACGGCAAGCTGGTCGAGCGAACCGTGGTGGTGGTCAACGCTTCCCGGCGCGGCGCCTCCACCGTCGACCTGGATCAGCTGCGCAAACTGTTCCTGGACCGCACCCGCGCGGTCCAGGTGGTGCCCTTCGACGACCATCTGGCCGAGGGGTCGGAGATCGATCTGGAGCTGGTCGGCAAGCCCACCCGCCGCGCCCTGCTGGAACTGGCCGCCATGGTCGCCGACGAATTCGGCTTCCAGCTGCCCCCGCCGCCGTACTCCGGCGGTCCGGGCCCGCAGTACGGCAGCGGCTATCCCGGCTCGCCGGGTTCGTATTCCGGTCCGGGCGGGGGCTATCCGGGGCAGCAGTACGGGCAGTAGTTCCGCGTCCGGCGACCCGGGCGAAGGTCCGCCGCCGGGCGGCGGGATCGGCGGTACACCGAGTGGTGTACCGAGATCCAGGCCCGGGTGCGGGCATTGTGGTGGCGTGAATGTGATGGTGGCCGAAGGCGATTCGTGCCGGGTGGATCAGCGGCCGGGCCGGGCCGATGGGGTGGGGTGATCGGGGGCCGTCGCCGTGGCCGCCGCCCGCTGGAAGGCGGCCAGGACGGTGGCGACGGCGGGGCGGCGTTCGGCGTGTGGCCGGATGGCCAGGTCGTACAGGCGGGCGGCGCGGACGCCGGCCAGGCGCAGGACCGCCAGGTCGGGATGCCGGACCGCGAAGCGCGGCATCAGCGCGACGCCGTAGCCGGTGGCGACAAGGGCTTCGATCACACCGAAGTCGTTGAGTCGCTGCACGATTCGTGGTTGTACCCCGGTCACGGTGGCGATCGAGCGGAGCACGTCGTCGACCGGGAAGCCGCCGCGGACACTGAGCCACGTCTCGTCCGCCAGCTCGGCGGGCACCACCGCACCCTGGCGGGCCAGCCGGTGTTCCCGGGACATCACCACATCGATCGGTTCGCGCATCAGGACCCGGGAGCTGACCCGGGGACCGCTCTGCGCGGCGGCGCGTTCGTCGCGATGGGTGAGCACCACGTCGTAGTCGGCGAGCAGGCCGGGCACCGCGGTCGGCGGCAGATCCTCGTCGCTGGCGATCATGTCGACGCCGCTGCCGGCGAGTTCGGCCAGGACGCGCGGCAGCAGCAGCGAGGCGCCCGACGGGAACAGGGCGACACGCACCTGTCCGCGGGCCGAGCCGCGGTAGGCCGCCATCTCCGCGGCGGCGCGGTCCATCGCGGCCAGCACCTCGTCGGCGCGCAGCACCAGCGCCCGTCCCGCGTCGGTGAGCCGGACCCGGCGGCCGTCGGGTTCCAGCAGGGCGACCCCGGCCTCCCGGGCCAGCACCTTCAGCTGCTGGGAGACCGCCGACGGGGTCATCGACAGGGCGGCCGCGACTGCCGCCACCGTGCCGCGGTCGGCCAGTTCGCGCAGCACGCGCAGCCGTTCGATCGACAGGAAGGCGGCATCGGCGGTGGACACCATTCAGTTCTACTACATCGATAGTGCATATATATTCGATTGTTCTCAGCATTCCCGGCGGCGATGCTCGACGGGTGACCAACCGCGATCGTCTGCTCGGCCTGGCCGTCGTCCTGCTCTGGGGACTGAACTTCATCTCGCTGCACGTCGGGCTCGAACACTTCCCGCCGTATTTCTTCGCCGCGCTGCGCTTCGCGGTGCTGGCGGTTCCGGTCGTGCTGCTGGTGCCCCGGCCGCGGGTGCCGCTGCGGTGGCTGCTGTTGTACGGCACGGGATTCGGCATCGCGCAGTTCGGCTTCCTGTTCACCGCGATGCGGGCGGGCATGCCGACCGGGCTCGCCTCGCTGGTGTTGCAGTCCTCGGCCCCGTTCACGGTGGTGCTCGGGGCGCTGTTGCTGGGGGAGCGGCTGCGTGCCGGTCAGTTCCTGGGACTGCTCACGGCGGTGCTCGGGATGGTGGTGATCGGCTGGGACCGCGCCCAGCACGCGACGGTCGTCCCCGTACTGCTCACCCTGGCCGGCGGGCTCGGCTGGGCCTTCGGCAACATCGGCTCCCGCCTGGCGGCCTCGGGGCCACAGCGGGTGGATCCGCTGCACCTGACCCTGTGGATGTCCGTGGTGCCGCCGCTGCCGATGTTCGCGCTGTCGGCGGCGGTCGAGGGGCCGGGTGCCGGGTGGCGGGCGCTCGCACAGTCGTTCAGCGGTTCGGGGTGGCCGGGGCTGGCGGCGCTGGCCTTCACGGCCGTGCTCGCGACGGCGGTCGGGTCGGGGCTGTGGACCGATCTGATGAGCCGCTATCCGGCCAGTGCGGTGGCGCCGCTGTCGCTGCTGGTGCCGGTGGTCGGTATCGGCGCCTCCTGGGCCCTGCTGGGTGAGCGGCCGACGGTGTTGTCGCTGGCCGGGGCGGTGGTCGTGATCGGTGGTGCGTTCACGGCGACAGCCGTGGGCCGTCGTCCGGTCGCCGTCGGTGACCAACCGGTCGCCCCGGAATCACCCGCGAATCCGGACCTCATTCTCAGCAAATAGCAGGCAATTTGGGTGCGGGGATCAGAAAATCTCACCCCCGAACTACTCCGAGTTCGGATCGTGCGCATACAGTTAGCGCGATTGTGGGAGGTCCCGAAATGGCACAACGGCTGGGGACCGTCTCGCGGCGGGCGTTATTGCGCGGGGCGGTAGCGGCAGGAATTTCGACCACGGGTGCGTTCGCGGCTCGTCCGATGCGGGCGGCGGCGGATCCGGTGCAGCGAGTAGCGGTCTTCGGTGGCGGTGTCGCCGGACTCACCGCCGCGCACGAACTGGCGGAGCGCGGATTCGAGGTCACGCTCTACGAGCGGCGCGCGCTCGGCGGCAAGGCCCGCAGCATCCCGGTGCCCGGCAGCGGCCGCGACGGCCGCCCGGATCTGCCCGGTGAGCACGGATTCCGGTTCTTTCCCGGCTTCTACAAGCACGTTCCGGACACCATGCGGCGGATTCCGTTCCCCGGCAACGCCAACGGGGTGTGGGACAACCTGGTCGCGGCCCCCGAGGTGCGCTTCGCCCGCACCACCAGTGAGGACACCATCCTGCCGATGGGCAAGTACGGGAAGCCCTGGGCCACCGTCGACGACTTCCGGCAGACCGTCGGATCGGTCATCTCCACCTCGATGCGGATACCGATGTCCGACGCCGCCTATTTCGCCAACCGCCTGCTGGTGTTCGACACCAGCTGCGACGCCCGCCGGTTCGGCCAGTGGGAGAACCTGGCCTGGCGGGATTTCGTCGGCGCCCGCGGCCGGTCCACCGAGTTCCGGGTGTTGTTGTCGCGCACGCTGACCACGCTGCTGGTGGCGGCCAAGGACGAGTCGGCCAGCACCCGCACCATCGGGGCGATGGGGGAGCAGTTCCTCGGCAATCCGCTGGAGGTCGGCAACGACGGCCCGCTGGATCGGGTGCTGAACGGACCCACCTCCGAGGCGTGGATCGATCCGTGGGTGGCCCGGCTGCGTGACCTCGGTGTGCGGTTCGAGACCGCGGAACTGCGCGGGCTGGACGTCGACGGCCGTCGCATCGGCGGGGCCCGGCTGGCCGACGGCCGATCCGTCGACGCCGACCACTACGTGCTGGCCGTGCCGGCCGAGGTCGCGCGCGAGCTGTGGACGCCGGAGATCCTGGCCGTGCGGCCGGAGCTGGCCGCCATGGCCGCGCTGAACGTGGACTGGATGACCGGCATCCAGTTCTATCTGCGGCGCCCCACCACCATCGCCCGGGGGCACACCGCCTACATCGACTCGCCGTGGTCGCTCACGTCGATTGCGCAGAACCAGTTCTGGGGGCGCACGCCGCTGGCCGGCCGCGGCGACGGTTCGGTGCAGGACTGCCTGTCGGTGGACATCTCGAACTGGAACACCCCGGGTATCGTGTACGGGAAGACGGCCAAACAGTGCTCGGCGCAAGAGATTTCGCGCGAGGTCTGGGCCCAGTTGCAGGCCCACCTGAAGGGCGGCACCGAACTGCGCGACGAGGATCTCCAGTCGTGGTTCCTGGATTCCGGCATCTCCTGGGACGCCGCCGGGCACAGCAGTAATGCCGATCCGCTGCTGATCAACACCGTGGGTTCCTGGGCGGCCCGGCCGATTTCGCACGGCGCGCTGGAAAACCTTTTCCTGGCAGGCGATTACGTGCGCACCGGGATCGACCTGGCGACCATGGAGGGGGCCTGCGAGTCGGCCCGCGCCGCGGTGAACGCGCTGCTGGACGTGGCCGGCTCGAATGCCGAACGGTGCCGGATGTTCCCGCTGTACCGGGCAACGGAACTGGAGCCGATGCGGCAGGTGGACATCGCGCGCTACGCGGCGGGTCAGCCGAACATGTTCGACGTGCCGGTGTAGCGCCACGCCGGATGCAATTCCCCACAAAACGCTGGTCTCGCCGCGGGATCCGCAGTTCAATCGAGGTATGGACGAAATCACCAGCCCGGCGGAACTACGCGAACTGCTCGGTGCGGTGATGCCGCGAGCAGCCACCAAGGAACGGGCGGCGTTGCACCCGCGCGACCGGCAGTGGATCGCGACCTCGCCGTTCATCGTGCTGGCCACCAGCGACGCCGAGGGCAACTGCGACGCCTCGCCGAAGGGCGATCCGGCGGGGTTCGTGCAGGTGCTCGACGACACCACGATCGCCATCCCGGAGCGGCCCGGCAACCGCCGTGCCGACGGCTACCTGAACATCCTGGCCAACCCCCACGTCGGTGTGATCTTCCTCATCCCGGGGCGGAACGAGACGCTGCGCGTCAACGGCCGCGCCCGGCTGGTGCGGGATGCCCCGTATTTCGACGACATGATCGTCCAGGGGCATCGGCCGATCCTGGCCGTCGAGGTGGCCATCGAGACCATCTTCTTCCACTGTGCCAAGGCATTTCTGCGCAGTGGCCTGTGGCAGCCGCCGCAGTGGCCCGAGGACCCGCTGCCGAGCGCGGCCTGCCTGGCCAAGGAGGTGCAGGCCGGGATCACCGAATCGCTGGCGGAGCTGGAACGGCACTACGCGCCGGAGCATTACGAGAAGCTGCTCTACCGCAGCTGATCGATCGGCCGGGGCTGTCCTGCCGACCGCAACACCGGCGGTCCGAGTACGACATGTGGTGTCGTCTCCCCCTACACTCGCGTGGTGGCAGACATCTCGGTACGCGGGCGGTTGGCGCTGGCGGCGGCGGCGAGCGCGTCCTGGGCCTCGCAACGGGCCGGGCGGGGCAAGGGTTCGATGATCGGCGGCCTGATCGCGCTGCTGATCGATCCGTCGATCATGACGCAGCTCGGTCGCGGCCGGCGCACGGTGCTGATCACCGGCACCAACGGCAAGTCCACCACCACCCGGATGACCGCCGCCGCGCTCGGCACCCTCGGCCCGGTCGCCTCGCAGGCCGACGGCGCCAACATGGACGCCGGTATCGTCGCCGCGCTCAATGCCCACCGGACCGCCGGACTGGCCGCCATCGAGGTCGACGAACTGCATCTGCCGCACGTCAGCGATGCGTTGCAGCCCGCGGCGGTGGTGCTGCTGAACCTCAGCCGCGACCAGTTGGACCGGGTCGGCGAGATCAACATGATCGAGCGCAAGCTGCGTGCCGGCATGGCCCGGCATCCGGACACGGTGTTGATCGCCAACTGCGACGACGTGCTGGTCACCTCGATCGCCTACGACCACCCGAACGTGGTCTGGGTGTCGGCCGGCAGTGGCTGGTCGGTGGACGCCACCAGCTGCCCGCGCTCGGGCGAGCCGATCGTCTGGGAGGGTGAGCACTGGCGCAGCACCGGTGCCGACTTCCATCGGCCGGAGCCGGACTGGTGGGTCGACGAGGAGCATCTGTACGGGCCCGACGGCGTGAAACTGCCGCTGCACCTTGCCCTTCCGGGCCGCGCCAACCGCGGCAACGCCGCCCAGGCGGTGGCCGCGGCGGTGGCGCTGGGTGTGCCGGCGTCCGTCGCCGCGGAGGCCACGGCCACCGTGCGCGAGATCGCGGGCCGCTACCGCAGCGTGCAGGTCGGCGGGCACAATGCCCGGTTGCTGCTGGCCAAGAATCCGGCCGGCTGGCAGGAGGCGCTGTCGATGATCGATCCGGCCGCCACCGGCCTGGTGATCGCGGTGAACGGCCAAGTGCCCGACGGCGAGGACCTGTCCTGGCTGTGGGATGTGCGGTTCGAACATTTCGAGGGCACCCAGGTGGTGGCCGCGGGCGAGCGCGCCACCGATCTGGCGGTGCGCCTCACCTACGCCGGTGTGGAGCACACCACGGTGCCGGATCCGTTGCACGCCATCGCATCCTGTCCGCCGGGTCAGGTGGAGGTGCTGGCCAACTACACCGCGTTCCGGGATCTGAACCGCGATCTGGAAGGGGTCACGGCGTGAGTTCCACGGTCCGGATCGGGCTGGTGCTGCCCGATGTGATGGGCACCTACGGTGACGGCGGCAACGCGGTGGTGCTGCGGCAGCGGCTGCGGATGCGCGGCCACGACGCCGAGATCGTCGAGATCACCTTGAACGACCCGGTTCCCGAGTCGCTGGACCTGTATACCCTCGGCGGGGCCGAGGATTCGGCGCAGCGACTGGCGACCCGGCATCTGCAACGTTATCCGGGCCTGCAACAGGCCGCCGCGAAAGGCGTTCCGGTACTGGCGATCTGCGCCGCCATCCAGGTGCTGGGCCACTGGTACGAGACCTCCGGCGGGGAGCGGGTCGACGGTGTCGGCCTGATCGACGTCACCACCGCACCGCAGCAGCACCGGGCCATCGGCGAGGTGGCCACCGCGCCGCTGCTGCCCGGTCTCTCGCAACCGCTCACCGGCTTCGAGAACCACCGGGGCGGAACGAAACTCGGCGGCGATGCCCGCGGCCTGGCCCGGGTCACCCGTGGCGTCGGCAACGGCGTGGGCGACGGCCTCGAGGGGGTCGTCCAGGGTTCGGTGTACGGCACCTACATGCACGGCCCCGCCCTGGCCCGCAATCCGGAGTTGGCCGACCATCTGCTCGCCCGCGCGCTGGGGGTCGACGCGCTGCCGCCGCTGGAGCTGCCCGAGGTCGAGCAGCTCCGCCGCGAGCGCCTGCGCGCCTGAGTTCGCGCTGCCGGAAGCCCTGCGCACTACCCGCCGAGGCCGATCGCGAGCCCGGTGCCGGGCGCTGTCGGCGGTCGATCGGCACCGCGGTGCGCGCGCCGATCCCGCACCGCCGAATCCCCGGTCGGGCCGGGCTGCGCCGGGCGCCCGTGCGCGCTCCTGCCGGGCGACCGGCGCCGCCGATGTTCACAGGTGCATTGTGAGTTGAGACATAATCGGCGATCAGGATCCGGAACGCTGCCCCGATCGGAGCTTTCACCAGGGCTTTCGGCTTCCCACTCATGCAAACACACTATTGAGCCACACCGCTCGACCCGGTAGTCTCGCGCGCGGCCAGCGTGATGAGGGAGGGGCCGAGTGCGCAGACGTGTCTTCTTACGTGCCGCCGCCGCGGCGGCGCTGTCCGGTGCCGCCGGGATGTACCGCGCCGGCGGTGCGAGCGCGGATGCGACGTGGGACAACCTGTTTCGCGGCTGGGTGCCGGAAATCTTTGCGCCACTGCCGGATCCGCCCGAGCATTCGGAGGCGATCGTGGTGGGCTCCGGCTTCGGGGCGGCGGTCACCGCGTTGCGGCTGGCCGCGGCGGGGGTGACCAACACCGTGCTGGAGCGGGGTTCGCGGTGGCCGAACGATCCCTGGCGGGAGATCTTCACCGGTGACGACCTGCCCGACGGCCGGGGCTTCTGGCATCGCACCTCGTTCACCGGAGTCACCAAGGTGCCCATGCAATTCGCCGATTTCGGCGGCGTGCTGGACATCACCGAATTCCCGGGTATCGATGTCTGGCACGGCGCGGCGGTCGGTGGCGGTTCGGTGGTCTTCACCGGTGCGATGGTCGCGCCGGAACGTCGTTATTTCGACGAGATATTCCGTGGCACAGTCGATTACGATGAAATGGACAAGATCTGGTACCCGCGGGTGCGGCAGATGTTGCGATTGAGTCCGCTGCCGCCGGATATCTACGGTTCGGTGCCGTTCACCCACTCCCGGGTCTGGGACGATCAGGTGCGCAAGGCCGGATATCAGCCGCTGCCCAACGATTCGATCTTCGACTGGGATATTGTCCGCGCCGAATTGGCAGGTACCACAAGGGCTTCCGCGACAGCCGCGCGCAGTAATCTCGGAAATTCCAACGGCGCCAAATTCGATCTGAATCGGAACTATCTGCGGTACGCGCAGGACACCGGGCGGTCGGCGGTGTATCCGGGCCATCGGGTCGACACCATCGCGCAGGAGCCCGGCGGCCGATTCGTCGTCACCGCCACCAAACTCGATCCGACCGGGGCCGTGCTCGGCACGCGCACCCTCACCTGTGATCGGTTGTTCCTCGGCGCGGGCTCGCTGGGTACCTCGGAACTGCTGGTGCGGGCGCAGGCCACCGGGCTGCTCCCGCACCTCGACGAGCACGTGGGCGACGGCTGGGGCACCAACGGCGACGTGGTGCTGGCGCGCGGCGAGAGCACACTGTCCGGGCTCGGGCAGGGGGTGCCCAGCGCCAGCCGCATCACCGACGCGTCCGGCCCGCCGCTGACCCTGGAGAGCTGGTACATCCCCGGTATCCCGGTGGAGACCGGGGCGCTGGCCTCGCTCGGCATGGTGCTGGACCCGACCCGGGCGCGGATCACCTACGACCGCGGCCGCAACGCGGCGACGCTGACCTGGCCGAAGAGCGCCCAGGATGCGGTGGCCGACGCCTGCCGCACGGTCGACCACCGGATCGCCGAACGCGCGGGCGCGGTGCTGGACTACAGCCCGCTGGGCTACGACGCGAACGCGGTGTTCACCGCGCACCCACTCGGCGGCGCGGTGCTGGGCCGGGTCACCGACGGCAACGGCCGGGTCAACGGTCACCCCGGCCTGTACGTGATGGACGGCGCCGCCATCCCGGGCAGTACCGGCACCGTCAATCCGTCGCTGACGATCACGGCGCTGGCCGAGCGCAATATCGCGGCCATCATCGGTGCGGGCCACTGAGCAGCCGCAGGCCGGTGGGCAGCCGCGGGCGGCCCCTGTCCAGGCGCGCTGCCGCGCACTAACGTCAGCGCGAACAGGTTCGGAGGAAGGGATCGTCGTGTCGCAGGTGAGCGCGCCCATACAGCCGCCGGGGGCGGTCGCGGGCCGGCGGGTACGGCTGGGACCCGAGCTGTGGATAGATCTGGTGATGGTGCTGCTCGCCGCGGTGGCGGTCGCGGGGCTGGGCTGGATCCACTTCGGTTCGGTCGCACCGCACACCGCCCGCCTGGTGACCGACGCCGACTATGCGCTGTGCGCGGTGTTCGCCCTGGAATTCCTGTGGCGGTGGCGATTCGCGGGCTGGACCCTGTCCTACCTGCTGATCCACTGGTACGACATC
Source organism: Nocardia sp. alder85J (assembly GCF_020176955.2). Lineage (GTDB taxonomy): Bacteria > Actinomycetota > Actinomycetes > Mycobacteriales > Mycobacteriaceae > Nocardia. Next base: position 876,201 of record NZ_JAIUCZ020000003.1, on the reverse strand, counting down.
GTCGGCCTGGTGCCGGTGACGAACGTGTACGTCCGGGCGTTCCGGTTGCTGCGCCTGTTCGCGATCGGCCTGCGCCTGGCCCGGGTCGCGGAGCAGGTGTTCGGCGACCGGGTCGCGCTGGTGGTGATGAACCGGTTCTTCGGCGCGATCGTCGACACGGTCAAGCGCCCGGTGACCATCGCGGTGCTGGAGGAGGTCGCCGAGGTGATGCGCACCGGCCAGTACACCCGCAACCTGGCCTCCGCGCTGGAGGAGAACCGGGTCGAACTCGACGCGCTGGTGCTGGAATTGATCCGCAACGATCCACAGGTCGGCCGGGTGCGGTACGTGCCGTTCCACGAGGACATCATCCGCGCGATCACCGACACCAGTTTCCGGATCCTGATGCAGGCGCTCGCCGATCCCCGGGTCGACGAGCTGATCGGGGACGTGCTGCGGGAGAACGTGCACCAGATGCGCCGGGCCGTGCTGGACGGGGTGCGGATCGGGGAGACCCCGGACAACCGGCTGCCGTGACCGGTCCGGCGGCTCAGGGTTCGGCATGCCGGACGGCGTCGCGGGGTTCCGCGTAGCGCACGGTCTCCCAGGCGATCAGGGCCACCAGCACCGCGCACAACAGTCCGAGGGTGGCGATCGCGGGCATGCCGACGGCCGCCGGGAGCAGCGCGATCAGCACCGCCGCCGTCAGCACCCGCGGCCACAGCACCAGCCGGGTGGCGTAGTGCCGGAACCCGACCAGCCCGAGCAGATACAGCGCCACCCCGCCGTACAGCGTGTACACGGGGACCGCGGGCAGCGCCTCGGCGAGGGTGTGCCCGTCGGTGCCGCCGAGCTGGTGCAGGAGTTTCTTCAGTGCCAGGGCCAGCCCGGCGATGCCGACCACCATCGGGAAATGCCAGTAGGTGTAGCAGTTCCGGGCGATCTGCACCCGTCGCTCGCCCTGCGCGGCCTTCAGCTCCCGCTCCACCACCAGCGCGGCCACGTCGAAGTAGGCCCACCACAGCAGCCCCGAGACGGCGAGGCCGAGCAGCGCGCCCAGCACGATCGGCCCGGAGATCGGCAGTCCGGCGACGCCCACGCCGATGGAGACGATCGACTCGCCGAGCGCGATGATGATCACCAGCCCGTGCCGCTCGGCGAAATGCCCGGCGGAGGTCAGCCGCCAGCCGTTGCCGGACAACAGCGTCCACAGCATGTCGCCCGTGATGGCGGCGATCCACAGCCAGATCTGGGCCGCTCCCGAGGTGGCGCCGGCGACGATCAGCAGGGCGGTGCCGATGGTGATGGATCCGGCCGCCCAGCGCACCACCTGCCCGCGCAACTGCCGATCGTGCATGCTGGCCAGCCAGAACATGCCCAGATGGATCAGCCGCACGATCAGGTACCCGAGCGCGAACACCAGTGGCCCGTGCCAGCCGCCGGGCTTGCTGTGGAACGCTTCCGGGATGGTCAGCGCGATGATCAGCGCCGTGGCCATGGCCCCGAACAGGGCCACCCGGGCCAGCCCCTCGTCGGCCTTGACCACGTTGCCGAGCCAGGCGTAGCCGATCCATACCCACCACATCACCGCCAGCACCAGGAAGGCGCGCAACAGGTTCAGCACGGTGGTCTCGTGCGCGGCCAGATCGGTCACCTGGGTGAACGCGAACACCATCACCAGATCGAAGAACAGTTCGAGCTGGGTCACCGAGGCGTCCTCGGCGGTGGGCCGCAAGCGCGTCGGCAGGGCGTCGGTCATGGGGACATCGTGGCACGCCCGGCGGCCCGATCCCCCAGGGACTCAGTGCAGTTCGTAGTTCGCGTCGAACCGGAATTTCTCGATGAACTCGGCGAGGTTGTGCACGGCTTCTTCATTGAGCCGAGATAAGCTGCGTTTCATCAGAATTCCCGGCACCGGAATTGGCAGGTACACCTCGGAGTGATACCAGATCTCGGTGCCCTCCTCGGTTTCCGTGAGCTCGAACCAGCCGCGTCCGCCGCCGCCGGCGCCGCTTTCGACGACCTGCCAGGAGATCCGATCGCCGTCGTAGGAGTATTCCAGCACCTGCCGATCGGACGTACCGGTCGGACTGACCGTGGCGTATACGCGCTGCGGCCGGTCGTATTCGTCGCGGGTTGCCACGCGGACGTCCCGGTGCATCGGTGACCATTCGGGGATGCGTTCGACCGCGAGCAATGCCTCCGTCACCACCGCGGGATCGACGTCGACGACGAATCGGTGGTTGGTCTTCGTGCGCATGCGTAGCCTCCAGCCCCCGGGATGTCCCAGGGCCCGATTGTCTCCACCGTCACAGGTCGCGTCAACCACGTGGTCTGTTATGGCACAACTGCGAACGGGTCGATTCGCGTGAATCGGCCGTTATCACAGGGCATTAACGACGGTGTCGGCAAATGTATGGCGGCACCGCGGAAATTGTCGCCGGAGGCGACGGGGGACCTCAGCCGGAGTGCCGGACCACCGAGTCCGGTCCCGGGAACACCAAGCTCTCATGGCCGTCGTCGAACCGCACGATGTACGGAGGTGCACCGTCGGTACCACGTACCTCGACGATCTGCCCGGCGTGGTCCGGCATCCCCACGGCCCGGCCGTGGACGAGCAACCTGTCACCGACATTTGCCTGCATGCTCGAATTATCGACCTGGAGTGATGTGTGTCACAAGGGGGTCCGAGTGCTGGCAACCGGGACCGGAGAGTGCCATTCGGACCGCGCGCGGGTCGCGGCTCGGTGGCGACGGGCGCGCCGGCCGGTGGCCGTCGCCGCTGCCGGGCACGGCCGCGGGCGACCGGGCCGCATCCGGGGTGCGCCAGGCCACAGAGGTTGCCGGATAAACGCTGGACGACGGCCGGTACTCTTGGTTGCCGGCAGCAGCATAATTTCGATCTTGGAGGACCGACGTGGCTCTCGTCGTTCAGAAGTACGGAGGATCCTCGCTCGAGTCCGCCGAGCGCATCCGTCGTGTCGCTGAGCGGATCGTGGAGACCAAGAAGCAGGGCCACGAGGTCGTCGTGGTGTGCTCGGCGATGGGCGACACCACCGACGAGCTACTCGATCTCGCCCAGCAGGTGGCGCCCGCGCCCCCGGCCCGGGAGCTGGACATGCTGCTGACCTCCGGGGAACGCATCTCCAACGCCCTGGTCGCCATGGCGATCCACTCGCTCGGCGCGGAGGCCCGGTCCTTCACCGGATCGCAGGCCGGGGTCATCACCACCGGCGCGCACGGCAACGCCCGGATCATCGATGTCACCCCGTCGCGGCTGCGGCAGGCGCTGGACGAGGGCCAGGTCGTGCTGGTCGCCGGTTTCCAGGGCGTCTCGCAGGACAGCAAGGACGTCACCACGCTCGGCCGCGGCGGTTCCGACACCACCGCGGTGGCGCTGGCGGCGGCCCTGGAGGCGGACGTCTGCGAGATCTACACCGACGTCGACGGCGTGTTCACCGCCGACCCGCGCATCGTTCCCGACGCGCAGAAGCTGGACCAGATCTCCTTCGAGGAGATGCTGGAGATGGCCGCCTGCGGTTCGAAGGTGCTCATGCTGCGCTGTGTGGAATACGCGCGCCGCTACAACGTGCCCGTACATGTGCGCTCGTCGTACACCGACAAGAACGGCACCTACGTTTACGGATCGATGGAGGACATCCCGTTGGAGAAAGCAATCCTCACCGGCGTCGCGCACGACCGCAGCGAGGCCAAGGTGACCGTGGTGGCGCTGCCGGACGAGCCGGGCTACGCCGCCAAGGTGTTCCGGGCGATCGCCGACGCGGAGATCAACATCGACATGGTGCTGCAGAACATCTCGAAGGTGGAGACGGGTAAGACCGACATCACCTTCACCCTCCCGAAGACTGACGGCCCGCGCGCGGTGGAACTGCTCACCAAGCAGCAGGGCGAGATCGGCTTCACCCAGGTGCTCTACGACGACCACATCGGCAAGGTGTCGCTGGTCGGCGCGGGGATGAAGAGCCATCCCGGCGTGACCGCGACCTTCTGTGAGGCGCTGGCCACCGCCGGCGTCAACATCGATCTCATCTCCACCTCGGAGATCCGGATCTCGGTGCTGGTCCGGGACACCGATCTGGACGAGGCGGTACAGGTGCTGCACCGGGCCTTCGACCTGGGTGGCGACGAGGTGGCGGTGGTACACGCCGGGACGGGGCGGTAAATCATGGGCGTACGTGTGGGTGTGGTCGGCGCGACCGGGCAGGTCGGCGCCGTCATGCGGAAGCTGTTGCAGGAGCGCGCCTTTCCCGCCGACGAGGTGCGGTTCTTCGCCTCGGCGCGGTCGGCCGGCACGACGCTGCCGTGGTACGACGGCGAGATCGTGGTGGAGGACGCCGCGACCGCCGATCCGAGCGGCCTGGACATCGCGCTGTTCTCCGCCGGGGCCACGATGTCGCGGGTGCAGGCGCCGCGCTTCGCCGCCGCCGGGGTGACCGTCATCGACAACTCCTCGGCCTGGCGCAAGGACCCCGAGGTCCCGCTGATCGTCTCCGAGGTGAATCCGGAGCAGGCCCGCAACCTGCCCAAGGGCATCATCGCCAACCCCAACTGCACCACCATGGCCGCGATGCCGGTGCTGAAGCCGCTGCACGACGCGGCGGGCCTGCGCCGGTTGATCGTCTCCAGTTATCAGGCGGTGTCGGGTAGCGGCCTGGCCGGGGTGGAGGAGCTGGCCGACCAGATCCGCGCCGTCGCCCCCGATATGGAGAAGCTGACCCACGACGGTTCGGCCGCCGCCTTCCCGGCGCCGAAGAAGTACGTCGCCCCGATCGCCTTCAACGTGCTGCCGCTGGCCGGCTCGCTGGTGGACGACGGCTCCGGCGAGACCGACGAGGACCAGAAGCTGCGCCACGAGAGCCGCAAGATCCTCGGTCTGCCCGACCTGCTGGTGAGCGGCACCTGCGTGCGGGTACCGGTCTTCACCGGCCACTCGCTGTCGATCAATGCCGAATTCGCCGAACCGCTCTCGGTCGAGCGGGCGCGGGAGATCCTGGCCGCCGCCCCCGGCGTCCGGCTCACCGACGTGCCGACCCCGCTGGCCGCCGCCGGTGTCGACGAATCCCTCGTCGGCCGCATCCGGCAGGACCCGGGTGCACCCGAGGGCCGCGGCCTGGCCCTGTTCGTCTCGGGCGACAACCTCCGGAAGGGCGCCGCCCTCAACACTATTCAGATCGCCGAGGTGTTGCTCGCGCAGCGCTGACCCGATCCCGGCCCGCAGCGCGTCGAAGGGCGCTGCGGGCGTGCCGATTCCGGCCGTGTGGGCGTGTCGATCCCGGCGGTGGCGAGCGGAAGTTGTTCAGCGCGTGCGCAATCCGTCGAAGACGACGGCGAAGGTGCGCTGGCGGCGTTCGGCGTCGAGGCCGGCGGAGTGGGCGGCGGTGAAGGCGCCCTGCAGGATTCGCAGGAAATCGTCGATGTCGATGTCGTCGCGGACCGCACCGTGACGCTGCGCCCGGCACAGCAGCACGTTCAATTCTTCGCGGAATTGCTTTCTCGGGGAGGACAATTCGAGGGCACGATCGCCGATCGCCTCGGCCAGATCACGTTTCACGCCGCCCTCGGTGACGACCAGGTCCAGGAAGCCGAAGAAGGCCGCGCCCGCGTCGTCGGCGCCGGTGAGGGATCGGGCCGCTTCGGTCATCCGCTCGATGTTGTCGAGGATTGCGGCGTGGAAAAGTGCTTCCTTGGTGGGGAAGTGGCGATAGACCGTGCCGGGGCCTACTCCGGCGCGCCGCGCTATCTCGTCCAAAGGGACCGAAATGCCTTCGGCGGCAAAGGCTTCGCGCGCGGCGGCGAGTACGCGTTCGCGATTGCGGCGGGCGTCGGCGCGCTGGGTGCGGCGCCCGGCGGTCGCCTCGGGCTTGCTGTCGGTCACAACGGCGAGTGTACCGGCGCGTTGACAAACGGGGCGATCGTTCCGAATACTTGGCGGGGCGCGCGTTCCGTTTGTAATTCCTCCGTCCGAGAAGAGGTTTCGCCATGACCCGTACCCCACGCGAACTGGTCGAGCAGATGTTCCACGAACTGCCCGCCCGCGACGCCGACGCCTTCGCCGCACTGTTCGCGCCCGACGGGGTCTTCGAGATCCCGTTCCCGATCCCCGGCATGCCCACCCGGCTGGTGGGGCCCGACGCCATCCGGGATCATCTCCGGCAGCGGTGGTCCGGTGGCCTGGCGACCGTCGAGGTGCACGGAATCCACCCGCAGATCCACGAGACCGCGGACCCTGAGGTGATCGTCGTCGAGAACGAGGTCGACATGACCCGGCCGGGGGCGGGTCGCACGCGCTCGCGCACCGCCGTGAACGTGGTGCGGGTGCGCGACGGCCGCGTACTGCTGTTCCGCGACTACATGGACACCGGCCGCTTCGCGCGGATCGCCGCGGGCGACTAACGGATTCCCGGCGTCCTCGGGTCCGCGCCCAGGCACGCCACGATGAGACAGCCGGGCGGGACGGCCGCCGAACGCGGGGTGCCGTTGCTGGACAACAACACTCGCACCGGGCCTCGGCCCGCACGGCGGCACCCACGCACAACCGATGCCGATCCGGAAAGCGAAACATGATGAGCGGCAAATAAATCGGTCAGCGCGTCGCCTGTAACTCGCCGATCCACGGGATTTGACAATATCTCGCCCTGCGGGGGATCGAGATTAATCTGTAATCATCTCGATGATCAAGGCGACACGCTGTTCGGGCGGGATATCCGCAGTTCTCAGGGTTGGTGAGCTACCGTCTTCCATTGTGGTTCAGGTTACTCTCGTCCTCGACTTTATGAATCAACTGTCCAGGATCAGTAAACAGGAGCAGTAATGTCGAGCAGCGCCCGCGGCCTGCTCAATGACTTGTCGACCGCAGTGCGCAAGCTTGTGTCGATCCACATACTCTGAATCCCCCAAATTTCATCGTGTCTCGCGGCCGTGCACGCGTTTCCGCTGTGCCAGAACCGATTCGGCCTACAGTCTTTCGGCTGCGGTCGATCATTCGGCAGGGCGTCTGGTGTCGGTCGCGGAATGGATGACCTGATTCCACTAGTACCCGCAGAATAATTGGCAGTCAACCGGAAAACCGAGATGCTGAGGAGGACCTGTGTCAGAAGTTGAGGCGCGCTTCGCCGGCCCTTTAGTGAGGCCACGCAAGGCGCGTGTTTACATCGGCTGGCTTATCGCGGCGATCGTGGCCACGACGGCCGTAACCCAATCGATCTCCAGCGGTATTGCGTCGGCGGCTGTGGCGCCGGTGGGATTGGGATCGGCCGCATCTTTTGCGGTTTTGGGTGGCACCACGGTCACCAATACCGGCGCAACCACCGTCTCCGGCAACGTGGGTGTCAGCCCCGGGACCGCAATCACCGGATTCCCGCCGGGAACGGTGGTCAACGGAGCGCTCCACCCCGGGGATGCGGTCGCGGCGCAAGCACATACCGATCTGCAGACTGCATATACCGATGCGGCGGGCCGGACGCCGGCCACCCCCGTGACCACTGATCTCGGCGGACAGACCCTGACCCCCGGTGTGTACAAGGCGGCAGCAGGGATGAGCCTGAACGGCACTGTCACCCTGGACGGGCAGGGCGACCCCAATGCGGTGTTCATCCTGCAGGCGGGTTCGACCTTGATCACCGGAGCGAACAGTGTGGTCGCACTCGTCAACGGCGCCGCCGCCAACAACGTGTTCTGGCAGGTCGGTAGCTCGGCAACCCTGGGAACCAACACCAACTTCGCCGGAAGCATCCTTGCGCTGACTTCGATCACCGTGACGACCGGGGTCACCATGAACGGGAGGTTCCTGGCCCTCAACGGCGCAGTCACGCTGGATACCGACGCGATAACACTGCCGAGTACGCCGCCGCCGCCCACCCCGACAACGACGACCGTGAGTGCACCGGCCAAGGCGACCAAGGATTGCGCGGTCACTCTGCGAGCGACCGTCGCCCCTGTCCCCAACGGCGGCACGGTGCAGTTCCAAGACGACGGCGTCGATATCGGGAGCCCGGTGCCGGTGTCGGCTACGGGAGTCGCCACATTGTCGTACACGTTCACGACGACCGGTGCCCACTCGATCACCGCGATCTACTCCGGCACCCTGGCGTTCGACGGGTCCACCTCGGCGCCTGTGACTGTCGACGTCGAGGGCGGCATGTGGAGTGGTTCGAGTGGCTCGGGTGGCTCGAGTGGTTCGAGCGAGGGGTGCAAGCCGGAGCACGGTTCCTGACGTTCGACATTTCATCGACGCCTGTCCCTCACGATGCAAACAGCATCGTGAGGGACAGGCGTCGAAGCTGACTGAACCGTCGGATGAGAGATCGGCTTCGATCCCAGATCAGCGCCGGTCGGGTCGACGGTCGTTGAGCTGTAGAGGGCAGCCTGCCGCAAGTTCGCACGGCCACCCGGATGTCCCCGATGTCCACCCGCCCGCACCGACCCGAAACAACGCCTTGGCAACGGTGTATAGGCCTCTGCCCTGGCGGTCGAAAATCTGTCATGTCGGGTGTAGACATTCCGTGGTCGCTGGGATACAGTCACTGTCGTTCGAAGAGAAGAGTCCAGAGGCCGGGCAGGTGAACTGCCCGGAAGCACAGTTCGACCGCCCCCTCCGGCGGAGACGGGAACCCGGTCGCAATCGGTCGGCCCGCTGGAGGCGGGGCGGGAACAGCACGGCCGAGAGAACAACAGGCAGAACACCGGCAATCCAGGAGGTGGTGCTCACTGAGTAGTCAGGCAACGGTTCCGCATTCCCGGGAAGTGCCGGGTGCGGTGTAGGAGACCGGCCCGCACGGCCGGTGAACAGAATTGACAGTTGATCCCCCCCTCTTCCGTAAATCCCGGGCCCCGGCGCACACGCGCCGGGGCCTGCGGGCGTTGAACACCGAGAGGTGCTGTGCAGCAACCGAACACCGACCCCACCGACCCCGCCGGTGAGCGTAGCGCCGGCGACAAACTCGACGACGACACCTACCCCGCCTACAGCATGGGACGCGCCGCGGAGATCCTCGGTGTCACTCCCGCGTTCCTGCGCGGCCTCGATGCCGCCGAACTGCTCACCCCGCAACGCTCCGCCGGCGGGCACCGCCGCTACTCCCGCTACCAGCTCCGCCTCGCCGCACGCGTGCGTGAACTCGTCGACGCCGGCAATCCCCTCGACGCCGCCTGCCGCATCGTCATCCTCGAAGACCAACTCGCCGAAGCACACCGCCTCAACACCGACCTGCAACACACCCTCGACCAGCACACCGACCCCCACTGAAACCCACACGGGCCACCATCAGCCGCAGACCGCCGGGTGCGGCCACGCAGACGATGACGGCGAGAACGTCCGACATGCAGCATGGTGACCGGTTCCGGCGGACAGTCGCAATCCGCGAGCTCGCTCAGCCGATTGCCATCACGTCGGCCGCACAGGCTGAAGAGGACTTCGAAAACACTGTTGATCGGTCGAGCAGGGCATGAACGGGTGGTGCCGCGGGTACTCTGACAAACAAGATCACACGTATTCACATCCCGACGATCCGGTCTGTCCGCCGAAACCGGATACTCTGTCTTGTCTGCTGCTGCGGCGGGAGTCGTTCCGCGCGCGCTGTCGCCGGGCACTCGGCAGCGGCCACCACGCAACGAACACCGGCGATCCGGCGGCCACGAGGCCGGAGGCGAGCTCGAACGGGAGGCTACCGTGACGTCGCGGGAGGAGATCCTGCGCCGCGTGCGCGACGGGTTGAAAGCGCTGCCGGACGATGGCCGCACGATTCCGGTGCCGCGCAATTACGGCCGCAACGCGCCCGAGCTGACCGCCGAGGACCGCGCGGAGATCGTCGACCTGTTCGCCGAGCGCATGAAGCACAACGGCGCCCAGGTGCATCGCATCACCGAACAGGGTGTCGGGGACAGCGTGGCCGGCGCCCTGCGCAGCCACAACGTGGCCTCGGTGCTGGCGCCGGACGGACTGGCCGAGGACTGGCTGGCCGAATGGGCCACCGGCGCGGAACACCGGGTGGTCAGCGGCCCGATCGACCCGGCCGAGGTGCCCGACGCCGTCCTGACCGCCTGTGCCGGCGCCGTGGCCGATTCCGGCGCCATCGTGCTCGACGGCGGTCCGGGGCAGGGTACCCGCGGTGGGTTGCTACCCAATTGCCACGTATGTGTCGTGCAGGTCGGGCAGATCGATCCGTCGCTGCCCGACGTACTGGACAAGATCGATCCGCGCCGGCCGATCACCTGGGTCGGCGGTCCCTCCGCGCCCGTCGATCCGGAAAAGGAGCGGGCGCACGGCAGGCACAGCATGCGTCAGCTGGTGGTCCTGATCGTCGAATGACCCGTCGCGGGCCGGAATATGCCCGCGACCGGCAGCAATTCCGATCGCAAGATCTTCTTAAGGCCGCGCCAAGGGCGCGGCCGCATTGTCTGTGTCGAGACCGGTTCCGGGTTTCGAGGCAGGCAGTGACGACCACACTCACGGTCGCCCGGCACCCGGTATCCGAGACCACCGCACGGTGGGGTTCGGGTGCGGCCCGCCGGCGAGGGGTGGTGGGCCGCACCCGGGACCGCGGCCGTGCGGCGCAGACCCGGCCGGCCTGTCCACGAGGGGTGACAGGCCGGCCGTCCCACCTGAGAGTTCGTTCCGCCCCGGCATTCTCGAGGGATGATGGCAGGGACGAACGGCACGAGGATCGGGAGGGAACGCGATGGACACCGTTGCAGTCTTCATACTGGCCTGCCTGTTCTACTGGTGGGGAATGGTTTAGGCCGACGGCAGGACGGAATATCCTGCACTGCAACGGGAATCGGATCGGTGGTCAGTCGCGCCCGGTGGTCCGGGCGCCACGCACGCCCGCCTCGATGCGCTTGCCGATCTCGGGGTCGACGTTGGTCCAGTATTCGAACACGCGCGACAGCACGGGCTCGCGCACACCGTCGAGGACGTGACCGATCACGTTGCTCACCAAGCGATCACGCTGCGCGTCGTCGAGCACCTCGCGGACCATGGTGCCCGCCTGGACGAAGTCGTCGTCCTCGGCGTGCTGGATGTAGCCCGCGCGCACCATCTCCGGATCGAAGTTCCACTGGCCCTCGTCACCGGCGGTCGCCGGGTCGGCCTGCGGGCCGCCGAACGAATTCGGCGCGTACACGGGCACTTCGGGTCCGGCGAAGTAGTGCCGCATCGCGCCCTCCTTGGCATAGGAGTTCACCTCGGCCGCGCGCGGCCGGTTCGGCGGCAGTTCGGCGTAGTTGGTGCCGATCCGGTAGCGATGGGTGTCGGCGTAGGCGAACACCCGGCCCAGCAGCATCTTGTCGGGTGAATAGCCGATGCCCGGAACGAGATTCGAAGGTTCGAAGGCGGCCTGCTCGATCTCGGCGAAGTAGTTCTGCGGGTTGCGGTTCAGCGTCCACGTACCGACCTCGATCAGCGGGTAGTCGTGGTGCGACCACACCTTGGTCAGGTCGAAGGGGTTGAACCGGTACCCCTCCGCGTCGGTGAGCGGCATGATCTGGACGTGCAGGGTCCAGCTGGGGAAATCGCCGCGCTCGATGGCGTCCCACAGGTCCCGGCGGTGCGCGTCGGGGTTGCGGCCCGCGGTCTCGTCCGCCTCGGCCTGGGTGAGGAAGTCGATGCCCTGGTCGGTCTTGAAGTGGTACTTCACCCAGAAGCGCTCACCGTCGGCGTTGATCCACTGGTAGGTGTGCGATCCGTAGCCGTTCATGTGCCGGTAGCTCTTGGGGATGCCGCGGTCGCCCATCAGCCAGGTCACCTGGTGCGCGGACTCCGGGCTCAGGGTCCAGAAGTCCCACTGCATGTTGTGATCGCGAAGTCCGTTGCCCGGCAACCGCTTCTGGGAACGGATGAAATCCGGGAACTTGCTCGCGTCCCGGATGAAGAAGATCGGGGTGTTGTTGCCGACGAGGTCGTAGTTGCCGTCGGTGGTGTAGAACTTGACCGCGAAACCCCGTGGGTCGCGCCAGGTGTCGGGACTGCCCTGCTCGCCGGCCACGGTGGAGAACCGCACCAGCGATTCGGTGCGGGCGCCGGGCTGGAAGAGTTTCGCCTTGGTGTAGCGGCTGACGTCGCCGGTGACGACCAGTTCGCCGTAGGCGCCCGCGCCCTTGGCGTGCACCACCCGTTCCGGTACGCGTTCGCGGTTGAACTGGGCCAGCTTCTCGATCAGGTAGAAGTCGTGCAGCAGAACAGGTCCCTGGGTGCCCGCGGTCAGTGACTGATCGTCGCTGGCGACGCGGATCCCGGTGTTCGTAGTGGTCGGCTTGCCTGTCGTGGGTTGGTCGGTCATTCGGGAACCCTCCTAGGGCCGGCGCGCAACCTCCTCGATCGGAGAGCTGCTGAGGTTTTCCGGAGCGGGCGTCTCGTCCGTCCGGCAGTTCGGGCACAGGCCCCAGTACACGACCTCGGCCTCGTCGACCGCGAAGCCGTGTGCGTTCGACGGGTGGAGGCACGGGGCATGGCCCACAGCACAATCGACGTCCACGACCGTGCCGCACTTCTTGCACACCAGGTGGTGATGGTTGTCGCCGGTCCGCGCCTCGTACAGCGCGGCGGAACCGGCCGGTTCGATCCGGCGCAGCAGCCCGGCGTTGACGCAGGCGTGCAGGACGTCGTAGATCGCCTGTGTCGACACCGTGCCCAGGGCCTCGCGAACCCGGGCAGCCAACTGATCGGCATCCGAATGCGGTTGGTTCACAACAGCATCCAGCACCGCCACCCGCGGGGCGGTGACCCGCAGGCCGACCGCGCGTAAGCGTTCGCGCGGATCGAATCCGCTGACGTGCATGACCATCAGTATGCCCCTATTCTGGAATAAGTCAAGAAAATACCGAACGGTTACCGAAGGGTGAGGTCACGCTGGCGATGACCCGCGTCCGCCGGACCGGCCGGTGAGCGACCGCCCGGCAACGATGGCGAACGGGCATGTGCTCACCTTCAGTGTGCGCCGTCGGGCGCCGCGAGTGGCAAACGGGGCGCGTGCGGTCACAGGTCCGGCCGCATGCGAACGCGCACCCCGGCCGACGTGCGGCCGGGGTGCGCGCCGGCGCCGGGTGATCCGGTGCGGTCGCGGCCGCCGGCTAGTCGCCGGGCCGGCCGCCGCAGCCGGCGTCGTGTTCCAGCACGCGCAGCGAACCCGTCGCTGCGACCTCGCGGAAGCGTCCGCTGTCGAGGGCCTTGCGATAGATGTTGTAGGGCGGTCGGCCGCCGTCGGCCGGATTCGGGAAGACGTCGTGGATGGCCAGTGCGCCACCGGCGGCGACCCAGTGCGCCCAGCTGTCGTAGTCGCGCTGCGCGGCCTCCTCGGAATGGCCGCCGTCGATGAACAGCAGGCGGATCGGGGCCCGCCAGATCTTCGCGACGGTGACCGAGGCGCCCACGATGCCGACCACGGTGTCGCCGAGTCCCGCGCGCACGATGGCACGGCGGAAGGTGGGCACGGTGTCGAAGCGGCCGGTCTCGGGATCGACCAGCGCGCTGTCGTGATATTCCCAGCCGGGCTGATGTTCCTCGGAACCGTGGTGGTGGTCGATCGTGTACACCGTCGCGCCGCTCTCGCGGGCGGCCGCGCCGAGGTAGATCGACGACTTTCCGCAATAGGTGCCGATTTCCACGATCGCCCCGTCACCGGCGTACCGGCGGGCGGCGTCGTAGAGCGCCTCGCCCTCGTCCGGCGGCATGAAACCGGTGGTTTGCTCGGCGAGCCGGAACAGCTCCCGGGTGTCGTCGGAAATCGCGGAGTGCGCGCGAGTCATCAGCTGTGAAACCTTTCCTCCGCCCGGTCGGGCGTTGATTGCCGGGAGGCAGGTGAGTTGCCTCCGAAGCGGCACCATAGTAGCATCTGGACACGTGTCCGATCCCGTTTCCACCGGGCCCGGCCAGGCACCTGTCCCGGTGAATCTGGAGGCCACCCGGCGACGCCTCACCGAAAAGCAGGCCGATACCGTCGACCGGTTGACGCGCGCCGCGCTGGAGGTGCTTTCGCGTGCGGGTTTCGCGGGCCTGACCGTGCGTATGGTGGCATCGGCCGCGGGGGTCGGCACGGCCACCGCCTATACCTATTTCTCGTCCAAGGAACATCTCGTCGCCGAGGTGTTCTGGCGGCGGCTGGCGGCCCTGCCGGAATCGCCGCGGAGCGAATCCGGCCGCACCGCCCGGGTGGTCGCCGTATTACGGCAGATCGCGATGCTGGTCGCCGACGAACCGGCCCTGGCCGGAGCGGTCACCAGCGCATTGCTGGGCACCGACCCGGATGCCACCCATCTGCGGCTGCGGATCGGCGCCGAGATCCGCCGCCGCCTGCTGCTGGCGCTCGGCCCCGATCCCGATCTCGACATCGTGGAAACGCTGGAATTGCTCTACGCCGGCGCGCTGGTACGCGCCGGCGTGGGATATGCGTCCTATTCGGAAATTGCGAATCGGCTGGAGAAATCGGCGCGGCAGGTCATGCCGGACTGATTCCGGTATTCGGTCAGAGCGCCGCTTCGATGGCGGCGACCACAGCCGGGTCCTGCGGCTCGGTGCGCGGCCGGAATCGGACCACCTTGCCGTCGCGGTCGACCAGGAATTTCTCGAAATTCCACTGGATATCGCCGGCGGCGCCCTCGGCATCCGGAGTCTGCGTCAATTCCTCGTACAGCGGATGCCGGCCCTCGCCGTTGACCTCCACCTTCTCCAGCAGCGGGAAATCCACGCCGTAGGTGGTCGAGCAGAATTCTTGGATTTCCGCGGCGGTGCCGGGCTCCTGGCCCATGAACTGGTTGCAGGGCACGCCGACGACGCTGAAACCGCGCGGGCCGTAGGCCTTCTGTAGTTCCACCAGGCCGGTGTACTGCGGAGTGAGGCCACAGCGCGAGGCCACGTTCACCACCAGCAGCGCCTTGTCGCCGAGCAGGTCGGCCAGGGTGGTGGGTTCGTCGGAGAGCGTGCGTACCGGGATGTCACGAATCGTCACGACCCGATCCTAGTTTCCCGGAAGCTGAGGCGGTAGCTCCGCTTCGGTGCGCGCGGCGGCCGGCAGGCGACCCGCCGGTGTCTCAGTAGGCGACCCGCCAGTGTTTGATGCCGTTGATCCAGCCGTGCCGCAGCCGTTGCGGCTCCTCGAGTTGCCGCAGTTCCGGCATAGTGTCGGCGATCGCGTTGCACATCAGGTCGATCTCCAGCCGGGCCAGGTTCGCGCCCACGCAGTAGTGGGCGCCGGTGCCACCGAACCCGACGTGCGGGTTGGGATCGCGCAGCACGTCGAAGGCGAACGGATCCGCGAAGACCGTCTCGTCGAAATTGGCCGAGCCGTAGAACAATCCGAGCCGCTGTCCGGCAGCGATGCGCTGCCCGCCGAAGTCGTGGTCCGCGGTCGCGGTGCGCTGGAACGCGGTCACCGGCGTCGCCCAGCGCACGATCTCGTCGGCCGCCGTGGCCGGCCGCCGGTCCCGGAACAGCTCCCACTGCCCGGGATGGTCCACGAACGCCTTCATGCCCGCGGTGATCGCATTGCGGGTGGTCTCGTTGCCGGCCACGGTCAGCAGCAGTACGAAGAAGCCGAATTCGTCGGAACCCAGTGCCTCCCCGTCGATGTCGGCGGACACCAGCCGGGTGACGATGTCGTCGGCCGGTGCGGCGCGGCGCTGTTCGGCCATGTTCCAGGCGTAGCCGAGCAATTCGGCATTGGCCGTCATGGATTCGCCCGCGAACTCCGGATCCTCGGTGTTCATCAGCTTGTTCGACCACTCGAACAGGCGGCGGCGGTCCGACTGCGGCACGCCGAGCAGATCGGCGATGGCCTGCAACGGCAGTTCGGCGGCGACCTGTTCCACGAAATCGCCGCCGCCGGAATCCTTGGCGGCGTGCACGATCCGCGCGGCCCGCTCGGTCAGCGCGGCGCGCAGGCTCTCCACCGCGCGCGGGGTGAAGCCCTGCGAGACGATGCGCCGAATCTTGGTGTGCCGCGGCGGATCCATGTTCACCAGCAGTGCGTCGGCGGTGAGTTCCAGCTGCTCGGCGGTGGTGTAGGCGGGCATCCGGATGATCGCGCCGTTGCGGTTGGAGGAGTACAGCTCCGGATGCCGGGAGATCTCCTTGACGTCCTCGTGCCGGCTCACCACCCAGTAGCCACCGTCGTGGAACGGCGCCGAATCCGCGTCGGCGAGCGCATTCCACCACACGCCGCTGGTGCGGCGCAGCGCGGCGAACTCCGCGGCCGGGGAGCGTACGTGCCAGAGATCGGGATCGGTGAAGTTGAATCCGGGTGGCAGCAGGGGATCGGACGAGGCTGGAGCCGACATGGCTTCCTCCTGTGGGCGCAGCGTTGCGCCGACATTAGAAATGAAACAAGTTCTACCTTGATTGAAGCATGAGTTTGCTGGTCATCTCGGCGAAATGACCGGTATCCGAGCGGTGGTTCCGCCTGGCATCGAGTAGCGGTATCTTCACCAAGATTAGAACTTGTTCTACAGTGATCCGAGGCGGTGCCGCGCCGGGTTGTACGCGGTCCGCCCGCGACAACTCCGACCGATCAGCGAGGACCATCGACCATGACCGACTCAGCGCGCACCCCGTCGTCCGCCACCGAGGCCGATTACGTCGTCATCGGCGCGGGCAGCTCCGGTGCCACCGTGGCGAGCCGGCTCGCCGAGACCGGTGCGTCCGTGATCCTGCTCGAGGCCGGTCGCAAGGACGACACCCGGCTGGTCACCACGCCCGGCATGATCACGATGGTGCACACCGTGCCGCAGCTGAAGCACAAGGTGACCTGGTCGCAGTACTCGATTCCGCAGAAGCACGCCAACGAGCGCGAGGTCCCGATGACCCGCGGCAAGGTGCTCGGCGGTTCCAGCTCGGTCAACGGCATGCTGTTCGTCCGCGGCAACCGGGCCAACTTCGACTCCTGGGCCGCGGCGGGTTGCACGGGCTGGAGTTACGACGACGTGCTGCCCGCCTACAAGCGGCTGGAGAACTGGGAGGGCGGCGCCGACGAATTCCGTGGCGCCGGCGGCCCGATCGAGGTGACCCGGCAGCAGGAGCTCACCCCGATCGCGCAGGAGTTCATCGCCGCCGCCACCGAGACCCTCGGCGCGCCCCGGATCGCCGACTACAACGGCGAATCCCAGGAGGGCATCAGCATCTTCCAGCAGAGCGTGCGGGATGGCTTGCGCTACAGTTCCTCTCGCGGGTACCTGACCAACCGGTCGAATCCGACCCTGACCGTGCTGACCGGCGCGCACGTGGCACGGGTGGTGGTGGAGCACGGCCGGGCCACCGGCGTCGAGGTGCTCGAGGGGAATTCGCGGCGGATCATCCGGGCCGGCAAGGAGGTCGTGGTGTCCGGCGGTGTGATGGGGTCGGCGCAGATCCTGCTGCTGTCCGGGATCGGCCCGGCCGGGCAGCTGCGCGATCTCGGCATCGAGGTGCACGCGGATCTGCCGGTGGGCCAGAACCTGCACGACCACCTGTTCGTGCCGATGACCTTCGTCTCGAAGAAGGCGCTGCACCGCGGCATTCCGTCGCATTTCGCCTCCGGTGTGTTGCAGGAGACCTTCCGCCGCGGCAGTTCCTGGTTCGGCCGCACCGTGTTCGAGGTGGCCGGATTCGTGCGGACCAAGTTCGCGAAGGAGGTGCCGGACATGCAGATCCACACCCTGCCGTGGGCCTACCCCTTCCCGAATCAGGACGAGGACAAGCTGCACATGGTGGATCGCCGCGCGGCGATGACCATCTTCCCGACCCTGATCTATCCCCAGAGCCGCGGCGAACTCCGGCTGGCCTCGGCGGATCCGTTGCAGGCGCCGCTGATCGATCCGGGTTACCTGTCCGATCCGGCCGACGCGGACTTCCTGATCGAGGGCATCCGGCTGATCCGGGAGGTGATGGCGCACCGGACCATCGCCGGTTCGGTCACCGAGGAGCTCTCGCCCGGACCGGATTTCGCGGACGAGACGGCGCTGCGGCGGGAACTGCCCAACCGGGTGCACTCGGTCTACCACCCGGTCGGCACCTGCCGGATGGGTGTCGACGAGCGCGCGGTGGTCGACCCGCAGCTGCGGGTGCGCGGCATCGAGGGCCTGCGGGTGGCCGATGCCTCGATCATGCCCAGCATCACCGGCGGCAACACCAACGCGCCGTGCTACATGATCGGGGAGAAGGCCGCGGAGTTCATCCTCGGCCGGGGGTGATCCCGGGTACGTGCGGTGTGTCGCAATTCGCCGCGCGATGGCCTGGTTTTAGCATGTGGCGCCATGACCGTGGTTGCGAACGTGCTGGTGGTGGTCGTCGCGCTGATCCACTGCTACATCCTGGTGCTGGAGATGTTCCTGTGGCGCGGCCGGCGAGCGCGCGAGGTGTTCGGCACCACCGCCGAATTCGCCGCCGAGACCGCCACGCTGGCGGCGAATCAGGGGCTCTACAACGGATTCCTGGCGGCCGGGCTGCTGTGGGGCCTGGCCGCCGGGCACGCCGGCTATCAGTTCAAGGTGTTCTTCCTGCTGTGCGTGATCGTCGCCGGGGTGTACGGCACCGTCAACGGGGCGAGCCGGGCCTGGTTCGCCCAGTCGCTGCCCGCCGCGGTGGCGCTGCTCGCCGTCGTGATCGCGGGCTGAGACTCGGGTGATCGCGGGCCGGGACTCAGGGCCGCGACGCCAGGCAATCACAGGCGAGACCGGCGGCGGTGACGTCGGCGGTCGCGGCGAACTCCCGGAAGATCCCGTTGCCGCCGGTGGTGCGCGAGAGGGCGTCGGCGGCGAGGATCATCGCGGCCCCGGTCCAGGTGGTCCGCTCCTCGGGCCAGCGCTTGCCGTCGGCGAAAACCAGTCCGGTCCAATAGGATCCGTCGGTCTCCCGCAGGTGCTGCATGGCGGTCAGCAGCCGCCGGGCCCGGGTCCGGTCGCCGACGGTGTCCAGCGCCAGCACCAGCTCGCAGGTCTCGGCGCCGGTCACCCACGGCCGGTCGTCGACGCACCGGATGCCGAGCTCGCCGACCACGAAATCGTCCCAGCGCGAGTCGATCCGGGCCAGCGCGGCGGGACCGTGGAAGGCGCCGCACAGCACCGGGTAGTACCAGTCCATCGAGTAGCGGTCCTTGGTGGCGAAGGCGTCCGGGTGGTAGCGGACGGCGTGGCCGAGCCGCAGTGCCGCCACCTCCCACTCCGGCTGCGCGATACCGAGCAGATCGGCCAGCGCCAGTGCGCACCGGATGCTGTGGAACATGCTCGCACAGCCGGTCAGCAGCGCCTCGTCGATGATGCCGCCGCCGGCGCCGCGTACCCACGGGATCTCGCCGTTACCGCCGCGCTGCAACGAGATCACGTAGTCGATCGCGGCGCGCACATGCGGCCACATCCGCGCGGTGAAGGTCCGGTCGCCGGTGCAGAGGTAGTAGTGCCAGATCCCGGTCGCGAGGTAGGCGCAGAAGTTGGTGTCGACGTCCTCGCTCTCGATGATCCCGGCCCGGAACTGCGACGGCCAGGAGCCGTCCGGCCGCTGGTTGCGGGCGGACCAGGTGTATGCCGCGCGGGCGGCGTCCGGCAGACCCGCGGCGGTCAGCGCCATCGCGTTCTCCACGTGATCCCACGGATCGGTGTGGCCACCGGTGAACCAGGGGATGGCCCCGTCGGATTCCTGTGCCGCGGCGATGGATTCGGCCGTTTGCCGGCATTGGGCCGCGGTCAGGATGCCGGGTAGGGCAGGCGGCTCAGCGGCGGGCACCGGGTACCCCCGGCTTCGAGAAGTACAGGGCCACACTCTTACCCAGCAGCGGATCGAGTGCGGCTTCGGCCAGCCGGGTGGCCGGTGGGCGCTGCATCATGTCCCAGACCAGCAGCCGGTGATAGGCGGTGACCGCCGGATGGTCGTCGTTGCGCACGCCCACCGCGCATTTCAGCCACCAGTAGGGGGCGTGCAGGGCGTGCGCGTGTGCGCGGTGCACGAATCGCAAGCCGTGGCCGGTGATCTTGCGGCGCAGTTCGTCGGCCCGGTAGATCCGGACGTGGCCGCCCTCGTTGGCGTGGTATTCGTCGGACAGCAGCCAGCAGATCCGTTCCGGCAGCCAGCGCGGTACCGTGACCGCCAGTCCGCCACCGGGTTTCAGTATCCGGACCAGTTCCGCGACGGCGCGGTCGTCGTCGGGGATGTGCTCCAGGATCTCGGAGGCGATCACCACGTCGAATTCGCCGTCGGCATACGGCAATGCCAGCGCATCACCCTGTACCGCTTCGGCTTTCGCGTACTCGGGGGCCTCGCCCGCCTCGGCCAGGGCGCCGAACACGAGTTTCACGTCGGCGAGGTCGTCGGCGCTCTGATCGAAGGCCACCACATCCGCGCCGCGCCGGTACGCCTCGAAGGAGTGCCGGCCCTGGCCGCAGCCCACATCGATGACCCGGACTCCCGGGCCGATCCGGAGCCGATCGAAGTCGACGGTCAGCATGCCTGCGCCTCCTCCGCGCTCGTCCGGCCGGTGCCTCCGGCCGGGGTGTGGTCCGCGTCGCCGGATCCGGCGGTCTCGTGTGGTGGTGCGAACGGCTGTCCGGTGTGCCGCTCGATCGCCTCCTCGTACACCGAGACGGTCTGTGCGGCAACCGATTCCCAGCTGAACACCGACAGCGCCCGGCGCCGCCCGGCGACGCCGAGGCGGGCGGTGCGCTGCGGATCGTCGAGCAGCGCGCCGATCGCGGCGGCCAGTTCCCCGACATTGCCCGGTTCCACCAGGACCCCACAGTCGCCGACCACCTCCGGCAGCGCGCCCGCGCGGCTGGCCACCAGCGCGGCGCCGCTGGCCATCGCCTCCACCGCGGGCAGTGAGAAGCCCTCGTACATCGACGGGATGCAGGCGATCTCGGCCGAGCTGAGCAGGAAGGCCAGTTCGGTGTCGGACAATCCGGCGACGACGGTGACCACGTCGGACAGACCGAGTTCGGCGATCAGCTTCTCGGTCGGGCCGTCCGGTTCCAGCTTGGCCACCAGCCGCAGATCGATCTCGTGGGTGCCGCGCAGCCGGGCCACCGCCCGCAGCAGATGGGCGATGCCCTTGAGCGGCTTGTCCGCGCTGGCCACCGCCACGATCCGGCCGGGCGCGCGCAGCCGGGGACGCGGGCGGAACAGCGCGGTGTCCACCCCGAGCGGCACCACGCGCAACTGCCCGGCCGCGACGCCGAAGTCGTCGCGGATGTCGGCCGCGGAGGAGGACGAGACGGTGATCAGCTCCGGAATCTGCCGAGCCACCCGCTGCTGCATGCCGAGGAAGCCGTACCAGCGGTGCACGAACGGTGTGCGCCACCAGCGCGCGGCGGCCAGATCGAGGGTCCGGTCCCGGGTGATCGGATGGTGCACGGTGGCCACCAGCGGCAACCGCCGGCCGATGTCGAGCAGTCCGGAGCCGAGGCACTGATTGTCGTGGACCACGTCGAAATCGCCCGCCCGCGCGCGCAACAGCCGCGCCGCGCGCAGGCTGAAGGTGCGCGGCTCCGGGAATCCGGCCGTCCACATGGTGGCCAGTTCCAGCACATCGATGCGGTCGCGCAGTTCGCTCGGCCGTGGCGTGCGGAACGGATCGGGTTCGCGGTACAGGTCCAGGCTGGGCACCTCGGTCAGCCGCACCCGGGGATCGAGGTGCTCCGGATACGGCTGGCCGGAGAACACCTCGACCTCGTGGCCGAGTTCGGCCAGGCCGCGACTGAGATGCCGGACATAGACCCCCTGTCCGCCACAGTGGGTCTTGCTGCGATACGACAGCAGGGCAATACGCACAGGGGGTCTCGCATTCTTCGAGAGGAACAAAAAGGTGGGACGGGGTGGCCGATCGGCCGTTATCCCGGCCCGCCCGTGGCGGCCAGTTTCGCCGCCAGCCGGTCCAGATAGCCCAGCACCTCGTCCGGCGGCTTGTCGGGCAGCCCGAACAGCGCGTCGGTGACACCGGCCGCGGCCCATTCGGCCAGTTGCGCCGGATCGGGCCGCCCGGCCAGCGCGACCACCCGGGGCGCGCCCGTCCGCCCGGCGTCCTGCCAGACTTTCGTCAGCAGCCGCAGGCGCTCGAGCAGCAGGTCGTGTTCGTAGGGGGTGGTGATCCAGCCGTCGGCGGAGCGGGCGATCCACCGGAAACCCTGTTCGGTTCCGGCGGTGCCGATCAGCACCGGCAGATCCGGGCGCACCGGCTTGGGCCAGGCCCAACTGGGCCCGAACTGCACGAACTCACCGTCGTAGGCGGCCTCCTCCTGCGTCCACAGCGCCCGCATGGCCTCCAGATATTCGCGCAGCACGGTGCGCCGCTTGCCGGCGGGCACGCCGTGATCGGTGAGCTCGTCGGTGTTCCAGCCGAAGCCGGCGCCGAGCGTGACCCGGCCGCCGGACAGGTGATCGAGGGTCGCGATGGTCTTGGCCAGGGTGATCGGGTCGTGCTCGGTGGGCAGGGCCACCGCCGTGGACAATTCGATGCGCTCGGTGACCGCGGCCGCGGTGGCCAGCGCCACCCACGGGTCGAGGGTCCGGGTGTACCGGTCGTCGGGCAGGCTGGCATCGCCGGTCACCGGGTGCGCGGCCGCGCGTTTCACCGGGATGTGGGTGTGTTCGGGGACGAAGAACGAGGCGAACCCCCGCTCCTCGGCCGCCTTCGCGGCCGCGGCGGGGGTGATGCCGCGGTCGCTGGTGAACAGGACGATGCCGAAGCGCATGAGCCTGTGGTCCTTTCCTCCGGGCATGGCGAATACTATTCCTTTGTAGGAATATCCGCCGCGGCGGCGATACCCGCTCGGCGGCCGTAGAAACTGCCGTCGCCGAGCGAGGCACCGGAGACGTAGCCGCCCGCGCAGATTCCCGAGGTGCAGCGACCCGCCGCGAACAGGCCGGGGATCGGCTCGCCGGACACGTGCAGCACCCGGGAGTCCAGGTCGGTGCGCAGCCCGCCGAGGGTGAAGCCCGCGGTGAAACCGCGTAGGTCGAAACCGGCCAGGGGGGTGCCGATCGGCTTCGCCCACTCCGGCTTCTTGCCCAGCAGCGGATCCTCGCCGTCGGCGGCGTGCCGGTTGTAGACCTCGACGGTGGTCTGTAGTGCGCCGGTGGGCAGGCCCATGTCGGACTCCAGCTCCGCCACGGTCTCCGCGGCCCACTTCGGCGGCTGCCGGAAGAAGGGGGTGGCGGTCTCGGTGGTGAGGGCTTGTTCCAGCGACTGTTCGTCGATGATCAGATAGGCCTGGTTCTCCTGCTGGATCAGCGTGGCCTGGCCGACCCGGCCGCCGTAGGTGTCCTCCGCGATGTAGCGCTGGCCGCGCCCGTTGACCAGGATGCCGCGGGCCAGCAGTTGCGGATCGCCGAAGAACGCCACCTCGGTGGCGTCCATGTGGGCCAGGTCCGCGCCGAGCGACTGGGCGACCCGGATACCGATGCCGTCGTGTTCCTCGATGGCGGCGCCGGGGCGGCCGATCAGCCGCGGCGCGTAGTTCTCGATCATCTGCTGGTTGTAGGCGAAGCTGCCGGTGGCCAGCACCACCCCGCGCAGTGCGCGGACCAGCACGGGTTTGCCGTAGCGCCGGGCGACGACGCCGACCACTCGGCCGTCGTCGCCGACCACCAGCTGTTGCAGCCGGACGTCGTATTCGGCTCGGACACCCAGGGATTCGACGGTGTCGGACAGCGGCTTCATCAGCATGTAGCCGCCGCCCTTCTGGCCGGTGCGCTTGTTCTGCATCTGCGGCAGATGACCGCGCGGCGCGGGCGTGGCGATGGTGTTGAACGGGGCGGCGTTCTCGCCGCCGGAATACATCAGGCCCTCGTCGTGCGGCGGCTCCCAGCCGGGCTCGCCCCAGAACTCCTGCTTGAACGGCACGCCCTGCTCGACCAGCCAGTCGAAGTGCTCCAGGCTGCCCTGGCAGTAGTCGTGGATCTTGGCGGTGTCCACTCCCGGTCCGAGCGCCGCGACCAGGAACTTCTCCATGTTCTCCGGCGTGTCCTCGAAGCCGAGGGCGCGTTGCAGCGGGGTGCCGCCGCCGAGGTAGACGAAACCGCCGGACTGCGAGGCCGCGCCGCCCCAGCCGCTGGTGCGTTCCAGGATCAGGACGTCGGCCCCGGCGCGGGCGGCCTCGATCGCCGCGCAGGCCCCGGCGATGCCGTAGCCGGCGACGACCACGTCGGCGGTCAGGTCCCACTCGGTCACCTCGGCGGCGCGCAGCGGGCGGACGGTCGCGGTCTCGGACATCAGCGATACCTCACTTGCTCTCTCGGGCGGATTCGCGCTTCTTGCGTTGCGCCGTCACCTTGCCCGCGATGTTCTCGAGTTTGGTGCCGGCGGGCCAGCCCACGTAATGGCTGAGGAACACCGCGATCTCGTGCAACTGCTCGCCGGTGAGCTCCTCGTTGTTCAGGGCCGCGCCGATCTGGATCTCGGCGACGTCGAAGAAGCCCTGCGCGGACAGCGCGCCGATCAGCAGCAGCCGCCGGTCGCGGACGGTCAGGCCGGGCCGGTTCCAGATGTCGGCGAACAGATGGTCCGCGGTCACGGCGAAATGCTCACCGGGACCGTCGGTGAACTCCATGCCGTACACCTCGCTCATCCGGGCCACGCCGCGGGCCCGGCGCTCCGGATCGGGTGCGGAGCCGTTGCCGCTCATGACTGCTCCTTCGCGAGTTCGCCGGCGCCGACGCCGAGGCCGGTACCGAGTTCGGTGAAAGCCTGCCGGGCCAGCGGCAATTCGAGATCCAGGCGGTCGGCGAGGGCCAGCGCGAGGGACAGATCCTTCTCGCCGAGATTGCGGACGTGCGACAGGATCGGGAACCAGAAGTCGTCCGCCGGGATCGGGGCGGTGTTGTCGCGCAGGATGATCGAGCCCGCGCCACCGGTGACGGCGTCGGAATGCCGTACCACCCGGCCCAGTTTCGCCAGATCCAGGCCCGCTGCCTCGGCCAGCCGCTGCGCCTCGGTGGCGGCGGTGAACGAGATGAAGTGCAACAGGTTGCGGGCCAGCTTCATCCGGGTGCCCGCGCCGACCCCGCCCGCGTGCACGATGAGATCGGCGAAGCAGCGCAACGGTTCCCGCAGCCGCTCGTAGGCCGCGCGTTCGCCGCCGACCATGACGGCGAGCCGGCCCTGCTGCGCGCCCACCGCGCCGCCGCTGATCGGGGCGTCGACGAGATCCACACCGTGACCGGCACATTCGGCGGCCAGCTCGATCGCGGTGGAATCGGCGATGGTGGAGTGCACCGCGATCACGGTGCCGGGCCGGGCGGCGCTCAGGATGCCGTCGGGCCCGGCCACCACCGCGCGGACCTGCGCGTCGTTCACAACGACCACCGAGATCACCTCGGCCTGCGCGGCCACCTCGGCCGCGGAGGCCGCCGCCTTGGCGCCGGCGGCGGTGAACGGTTCGACCACCTCGGGCCGCAGATCGCACACCACCAGCCCGCCGGGCCAGGCGAGCAACCGCTCGGCCATCGGCTTGCCCATATCGCCGAGGCCGATGAAACCGACCTGCCCGGTTGGGGTTTCGCTGCCGGCGCTCATGCCCGGAACACCTGACCGCCGTCGACGTTGAGGATGTGGCCGGTGACCCAGGCCGCGTCGTCGGACAGCAGGTACAGGCAGGCGCCGACCATGTCCTCCGGAGTTCCCATGCGCTTCAACGGGATCCGGTTCACCATGTCCTTGACGATGCTGCCCGGGGTGACGGTGCGGGTGGCCTCGGTGTCGGTGGGGCCGGGTGCGATCGCGTTGATCCGGATGTTGGAACCGCCCAGCTCGTAGGCCAATTGCTGGGTGAGGCCGTTGATGCCGACCTTCGCCAGGCCGTAGAAGCCGGAGTACACCCAGGCGGCGGTGGAGGACTGGTTGACGATGGAGCCGCCGCCGTTGGCGGACATCGGCTGCCAGACCGCGCGGGTCACGTTGAGCGCGCCGTCGAGGTTCACGCCCATGAACTTCTTGTAGTAATCCCACGGCACGGTCAGCAGCAGGTCGAGCTTCATATCGCCGTAGATGGCGGCGTTGTTGACCAGATGGTCGATGGCGCCGAATTCGGCGACGGTGAATTCGGCCAGGGCGGTGGCGGATTCGGGATCGGAGACGTCCACGGTGCGGAAGACGGCGGTGCCGCCGCCGGCGTTGATCTCCTTGGCGACCTGTTCGCCCGCTTCGGCGTTCAGGTCGGCGATGACCACCTTGGCGCCCTCGGCGGCCAGTGCGCGGGCGTAGGCGGCGCCGATGCCGCGGGCAGCGCCGGTGACGATCGCGGATCGTCCGGTGAAACGAGTCATGGGGAGAGCTCCTGTTCGGCGGGCGCGGTCAATGTCGGTGCGGGATGGTCCTTGTTCCGGCGACGCGGGTTGCGCGGCCGATGCCGGAGTGTCGGCAGTTACCGGAGGAGGCGTCGTCGCACCTGCTCATCGGTAACTCCTCTGGTGTCCGGACACGTGTACGGACTATAGGTTCGTGCACTCTCCAGGCGCAAGAACCCGTTTCAATTCCAGCGTTCGGGTACGGTGCGCGGAAGGCATTGTCGAGGCGGGTTGCCGGTGGTAGCGTCCAGACACATGTCCAGCTATGTGTCTTCCACGTTGCCCGAAGATGGGCACGGACCGCTGGTTCCGATCAGCGTGGAGGTTCGCTGATGCCCCGTTTCGCACCGCATCCCCAGCGTCGTCCGGCCCTGGTGGCCGGCGCCTCCTCCGGGATCGGCGCCGCCACCGCGCTGGCGCTGGCCGAACAGGGCCACCCGGTCGCGCTGGGCGCGCGCCGGGTGGAGATCTGTGAATCCCTGGCCGAGAAGATCCGCGCCGACGGCGGCGAGGCGTTCACCCATCGGCTCGACGTCACCGATCTGAACTCCGTGGACGAATTCGTCACCGCCGCCGAGGCCGCGCTGGGTCCGATCGAGATCGCGGTCTCAGGGGCCGGCGACCTGGAGTTCGGGCACTCCTACACGATGGATCCGGAGCTGTTCCTGCGCCAGGTGCACGTGCATCTGGTGGGTGCGCAATGGCTGGCGAACCGGCTGATCCCGGGCATGGTCGAGCGGCAGCGCGGCGATTTCGTGCTGATCGGCTCCGACTGCGCGGACATTCCGCGGCCCGCGATGGGCGCCTACAACGCCGCCAAATCCGGCCTGGAGGCGATGGGCCACCAGCTGCGGATGGAACTGGAGGGCACCGGCGTCCGCGCCTCGGTGGTGCGGCCGGGGCCGACCCAGACCGGTATGGGTCTCAACGCCGCGCCCGAATCGATCGGACCGGTGCTGGAGGAGTGGGTGCGCTGGGGCTTCGCCCGGCACTCCTACTTCCTGCGCGCCTCCGATATCGCCCGCGCGGTGGGCGCGGTGGTCTCCACCCCGCGCGGCGCCCATCTGGTGCTGGTCGAGGTGCAACCGGAAGCGCCACTGCGCGTACGGAATACGAACGAGTCCGGAGGTGAGCGCTGATGCGCATCGAGATCGATCTGGATTTGTGCCAGGGGCACGCGGTCTGCCAGGACGAGGCGAGCGCGGTGTTCGCGGTGCCGAAGCACGGCAAAGTGGAATTGCTGCGCGACGATCCGGGGACCGATATCGAGGCGGTCCGCGCCGCGGTGCGCTACTGCCCGACCCAGGCGCTGACCCTCATCGAGGATGATCCGAAATCGTAAGTACCGCAGGGTGAGTCGCCGTCAGTCTCCCCTCGCCGCCGTCGCCCGCTGCTCGACCGAGAGAACCGCACATGCCGAACAACTTCGCCGACTCTTCGAACATGCCGCGGATGCGATGCCGGACCGGATCGCCGTCATCGCGGACGATCGGCGGGTGACCTTCCGTGAGCTGGATCGCCGCGCCAACCAGCTGGCCCACCACCTCGCCGCGGCGGGCATCGGCCGGGATGCGCACGTCGGTTTCCAGATGCACAACGGCGTGGAGACCATGGAAACCCTCCTGGCCTGCTTCAAACTGCGCGCGGTGCCGATCAACATCAACTATCGCTACGGGCCGGAGGAACTGCGCTACGTCTACGACAACGCCGATCTGACGGCGCTGGTGCACCACCGCTGCTACGCGGCGGCGGTGGACGCGGTGCGGCCGCTGGTCCCGGGACTGCGGCACACGCTGGTGGTCGAGGACGACCAGGGCGGCGCCGGGCTGCCCAGCGGGTCGCAGCCGTACGAGTCGGCCTTCGAGAACGCTTCGCCGGAAAGGGATTTCGAGCCGCGCAGCGGTGACGACCGGTTCATGATGTACACCGGCGGCACCACCGGTCTGCCCAAGGGCGTGATCTGGCGGCAGGAGGACATGTGGCGGGTGCTCGGCGGTGGTATCGACTTCTACACCGGCGTCCCGGTCGAGGACGAGTACCAGCAGTCCCGCAACGGTTCCGGCAACGATCCGTGGTTGTGGTTCGTGCTGCCGCCGCTGATCCACGCCGCCGCCATGATGCCCACCTTCGCGGCGCTGTGGGCCGGCAGCGGGGTGGTCTTCGAGCCGCGGTTCGCGCCGCGGCGGGTGTGGCAGGTGGTGTCCGAGGTGCGGCCGCAGGTCATGGTCATCACCGGTGACGCGATGGCGCGCCCGCTGATCGACGCTTTGCGCGCCGAACCCGTCGACACCTCCTCGCTGCTCTCGGTCGGGTCCGGCGCGGCCCTGCTCTCGCAGCCGGTGAAGAACGCCATGCTGGAGCTGCTGCCGCAGGCGATGCTGACCGACTCCATCGGATCC
This sequence comes from Nocardia sp. alder85J, assembly GCF_020176955.2. Classification (GTDB taxonomy): domain Bacteria; phylum Actinomycetota; class Actinomycetes; order Mycobacteriales; family Mycobacteriaceae; genus Nocardia. The sequence continues at coordinate 847,572 of NZ_JAIUCZ020000003.1, read as the reverse complement.
TCCGAAACCGGTTTCGGTGGAATCGGTTTCGCGCAGAAGGACGACGATCCCGGCCGCGGGCCGCGGGTGAACATCGGTCGCGGCGCGCTGGTGGTGGACGACGAGGGCCGCCCCGTCGAACCGGGCGAGGAGGGCTGGGTCGCCAAGACCGGCAACGTCCCGATCGGGTACTACAAGGATCCGGCGCGCTCGGCCACACTGTTCCGCACTGTCGACGGCGCCCGCATGGTCGTCACCGACGACCGCGCCCGGGTGGAGCCCGACGGTGCGATCACGCTGCTGGGCCGCGGCAACATGGTGATCAACACCGGCGGCGAGAAGGTGTTCACCGAGGAGGTGGAGGCCGTGGTGAAGGCGCACCCGGCCGTCTACGACGCGGTGGTCATCGGAGTGCCGCACGACCGCTGGGGTGAGCAGGTGGCCGCCGTGGTCGCGCTCGCGGGCGCGGAGTCGCTCGACTACGCGGATCTGGCCCGGCACGTCCGGGGCCACCTGGCCGGATACAAGCTGCCCCGCCGGGTCTGGGTGGTCGACGTGGTCGGCCGCACCCCGAGCGGGAAGCCGGACTATCGCTGGGCCAAGGACCACGCGGCCGGGCGCGCCCCGGACCACGAGGGCTGAATCTCCTTCTCACACCGCGTCATCGGGGCTGCGGGGGTTGGCCCACTCCGCCCAGGAACCCAGCGCCTCGGTGATCCGGATCCCCGCCTCGGCGGTGGTGCGCAGCGAGGTCGTCTGCGGGGTGAAGCCGAAATCACCGTTGTCCTTGGCGGCGGCCAGTTTCCGGAACGATTGCGCGAGGCCATGATAGAAGGCGGCCTCGCGCTCGAGGTAGTCGGCGAGTTCGTCGGGCGTCAGCAGCCAGAAGAACACCGAGCGCAGCAGCGGCTCCAGGCGGAACGTGTGATCCACGTCGACCTCGATCAGCCAGCGCCGCACCTCGGCCAGCCCGGTATCGGTGATGCGGTAGTCCTTGCGGCCGCGCGGCCCCTCCCCGTCCACGACGATATGCCCGTCCTGCTGGAGTTTGCGCAGCTCACCGTAGATCTGCGGATGCCCGGCGGGCCAGACCGAGCCGAGCAGTTCGTCGAAGCGCCGGGTCAGATCCCAGCCGCTGGCGGGTTGTTCGGCCAGTAGTCCCAGCAGGGCATGCCTCAGCGACATGACACACCACCGTGCTGTTCGTGCGGACATGTTCCTATTGACATGTCCCTGCACACATGAGAGGGTTCGTTGCGGGTCACCTGTTCAAAGTAACATGTCAAATTCGACACCTGGAGGAACCATGTCCGAGTCCGGGCAGGGGAATGTGTTCATCACGGGAGCGAGTGCGGGGATCGGTGCGGCGACCGCCGACCTGCTGGTCCGCCGCGGATACACCGTCTACGCGGGCGTGCACACCACCCCGGCCACCCCGCGGCCCGGCCTGCGGCCGATCCCGATCGACGTCACAGATCCCGAAAGCGTCTCGGCCGCCGCGGAACTGGTGGCGGGAGAGGTCGGCGACGCGGGCCTGCGGGCGGTGGTCAACAACGCGGGCATCATCGTCCGGGGCCCGCTGGAACTGGTGGCGCCCGCAGAGCTGCGGCGGCAGTTCGAGGTCAACACCCTCGGCCCCGCTTACGTGTGCCGCAGTTTCCTGCCGCTGATCCGGGCCGGTCAGGGCCGGATCGTCAACATCAGCGCACCCACCGCCCGGGTACCGATCCCGTTCCTCGGCCCGATCGGCGCCAGCAAGGCGGCGCTGGTGTCCCTGTCGGACGCGTTGCGCGGCGAACTGGCGGCCTGGCGCATCCCGGTGGTGGTCATCGAACCCGGCGGCACCGATACCCAGATCTTCGCCAAGGCGGATCAGGTGGCGGCCGCGACGCTCGCGGCGGACTCGGGCGCGCTGTACAGCGCGCAGCTCGCGGCCGTGGCGAAGGTCGAGGCGCGGCAGTCGCCCGGACCGGTCGATTCGGTGGCGGCGGCGGTGGTGCGGGCTGTGGGTGCGCGAAAGCCCAAGCGGCACTATGCGGCCGGTACCGGGGTGCGGTTGTTCGCCACCTTGGCGGCGCTGCCCGATCCGGTGCGGGACCGGGCGGTGGCGGGTGCGTTCGGGTTGAACGCGGCGGCGCGGAAGGCCGGGGCGCGCTGAGCGCGTAATTGCCTGGTAGCCCATGGGTTCCATGGTCGCGATGAGAAGGTCCGCGGATTCGCTATCTGATCATCGGCGATCGCCAGGGTGTGGTGCTCGTTGACGATCTCGAGGTCCCGATCCAGGTGGTGAGTTCGACTGTGCCTTTGGTCTGGATCGGGGCCTTGCTTGACGCACATGTCCCGGATCCAGATGTCCTGCCGATGTCCCGGCAGCGGAGTGAACTTCACCTTTTCGATATTGGCGCGCCACCGCGCCTCGGGTGTGGCCTTGCGAGTCGAATCGAGGCCGACGCCGGCATCTATGCTCGGATTCGTGGTCCATTCGAAACGGCAGGTGAGTCGGTCGAGGGATTCCGTGGTCGCGATGAGGAGGTCCGCGGCTTTCGCTATCCGATCATCGGTGATGGCCAGGGTGTCGTGCTCGTTCTTGATCTCCACGGCCCCGATCCAAGGGTCGACGCGGGTCACGAGATCGGCGGTGCCCTTGGTCTGGATCGGACCCTTCTTCACGCGCGAATCCTGGATCCAGATCTCTTTTTCGTGCTCCGGCCGGAGGCGGAAACCCGCCTCCGCCAGGTCCGTCATGTATGCGACTCGCGAAAGTCCGTAGGCGCCCAGGTTGGCGTTGGGGCGGCCGGGCATGACCTTGTAGTCCGCGGTCGGAACGTCGCGCAGGTCGGGGGGTAGTTGGTACAGCCCGCCGGTCGGGCGGACGCCGGGGGTCGCAGCGGATCCTGGCCTGCGGAGTGCACATTCGGGTTGGCGAGGGTGTTCAGCCGGTCGGCGACCGTGGCCGTGGTGTCGTGGAGGGCGGTCAGTCGTTCGCTCATCGACGCCGTCCCGTTCAGGCCGGCGGTGTTGTAGAACTCGTGCAGGTAATTCCATTGTTCCGCAGATAGTTCGACCTGCCGGCCGGCGTTGATGGCCGCGACGTCCTCGGCGGTGATCCCGGCCGCGGCCAGTCGGGCGGCGATTCGTTGCAGGTCGGCGTCGGTGGCGTTGCCGCTCGCGATCAGTCGGCCGTCCGCCACGCCTTGCTGTTTCGCGAGGTCCGGGTTGGTCGGGGAGCCGGGGTGGGCGCCCCGGGCGGCCTCCGGGAGTTGGTCGAAGGCGGCGGTCACCTGGTCGGCGACGGTGGCCGGCGACTCGCTGTAGCCGGACGGCCCCGATCCCGGCGAACCCACCTCGACCCCCCTCGCGACGACAACCCACTGATCCTCAGCGCGGCACCGGGGTCGGGCATCCGGAAATCGGGCGTCGTGGGTCACCCGATCACCGTGACGACAGTTCCGCCGAGAGGCGGGCGGTGATGGTGGTGAGCACCCGCGCGGTGATCGCCAGGTCCTCCGGGGACACCGAATCGTAAGCGCGGGAGACGATGTCGCCGGTCTCCGCCAGTATCCGGGCGGCCAGGGCGCGTCCGGGTGCGGTGACCTCGATGCGGTTCTCAGTGAGGGCGGTGAGCAGGCCGGTGTCGAGCAGCCGGGCGAGTGCGGCCTCGACCGCGGCGGGCTCCCAGCGGGTGAGGCCGGCGGTGCGGGTGACGTGCGCGGTGCGCTCGATCGGGGCGTCGGCGGCCAGGGCCAGATGGAGGGTGACCCACTGCTGTTCGTCGAGGGTGGTGCCGGACAGTGCGCGGGTGAGGACCGCCGAGTGGTGCTTCTCCGCTTGGCCGACGATCGACGGGTTGAGGGTGGTGGTCATGGTGGGCTCCTTACCGGGTGGATACCGTACGACCCATTCTGACACTGAGTATCAGAAGATTTCAAGTCTCAATAGGTACTCGATGTCTTATGGAATTGAGGATCGGCTGGGTTACGATGCCGGACATGGACCCGGACGATCGCACGCTGCCGCTCCGGGAACGCAAACGCCTGCGCACTCGGCGCGCGCTCGGCGACGCGGCGTTGCGGCTGTTCGCCGAGCGTGGATTCGACGCCACCACGGTGGAGGAACTGGTCGATGCCGCGGAGGTTTCGCGCAGCACGTTCTTCCGTACCTTCGCCACGAAGGAGGCGGCGGCGGTCGAGGCCGAAACCGAGTTGTGGGCCGGATATCTCGCCGCGCTGCCGGGCCGGGCCGGCTCCGGGCCGGTGCTGGATGTGTTGCGGGACAGTCTGATCGCCGCGCTCGGTGCGCTGCCGGTGGACTGGGACACCCGCTATGTCGCGACCCGGCGCCTGATCCTGACCACACCCGCCCTGCTCGGATATGTGGAGTACCACCGCACCGAGGTCGAGCGCGAGGTGATCGCCACGCTGGCAAGGGAACTCGTGCTCGAGGCCGACGATCTGCGGTTGCGGATCCTCGCCGAACTCGCCACCACCGGCTGGAGCATCGCCGGGCGCGACTGGGTGCGCGACGACGGCGCAGGCGGCCGACCGGCTCTGGTCGACCGCCTGCGCGAGTCCTTCGCCGCCGTACCCGTCAGTCTCGGGCTGACGGCGGCCAAACGCTGATCAGCGTCCCTTGAACTGCGGCTTCCGCTTCTCCGCGAAGGCCCGCGGGCCCTCCTTGGCATCGTCGCTGAGGAAGACGCCGAGCCCGACCTTCGCATCCGCCGCGAACGCCTCCTCCTCGTGCATGCCCTCGCTGTCGCGGATGGTCTTCAGGATCGCGCGAACCGCGAGCGGGCCGTTGTTGTCGATCAGCTCCGCGATCTCCAGCGCCTTCGTCAGCGCGGTGCCGTCGGGGACGACATGGCCGATCAAGCCGTACGCCAGGGCCTCACGAGCGGTGATGTGCCGGCCGGTCAGCAGCAGGTCGCAGGCGACGGTGTAGGGGATCTGGCGGGGCAGCCGCACCGCCGAGCCGCCCATCGGATACAGCGACCAGCGGGCCTCGGAGATGCCGAATTTCGCGCTCTCCCCGGCGATTCGGATATCGGTGCCCTGCAGGATCTCGGTGCCGCCCGCGATCGCGGCGCCCTCGACGGCGGCGATCAGCGGTTTGGTGAGGCGGCGGCCCTTCAGCAGGCCGGGGATGCGGGCCGGGTCGAACGCGCCGCCCTCGCTCATGTTCTTGCCGGGATCGTTGCGGGTCATCGCCTTCAGATCGGCGCCCGCGCAGAACGCGTTGCCGGCGCCGGTGAGGATGCAGCTGCGGATCTCGGGGTCGTTGTCGACGGTGTCCCAGGCCTGCACCATCAGTTCCAGCATTTCGCCGGAGAGCGCGTTGCGCACGGTCGGGCGGTTCATCGTGACGATCAGGGTGTGGCCGCGGCGCTCGATGAGGGCGTGCGGTTGTGCCTCGGTCTCCGCAATGGACCCGGCGGACCCGGTCGACTCAGCCATCGCTGCTCCTTCTCGTGTGCGGGCGGGGCCGTGGACGAAGTTACCCCGCACTGTTGTCCAAAACAATAACGTGTTCTAGTTTGAGACGGTCCGGTTCTGCCACGAGAGCGGCGGTGCGACGACGGAGGGAGCGGCGATGGAGACGACGGCGACGGAGACGGCCGGGTCCGGCGGCACGGCCACGGTGCCGGGACGGATCACGCCGGCGCTCATCGATCGGCTGACCGGCCGGGTGGTCGCGGGCGTCGCCGGTGCGGAGCGCGAGCCGTACCGGATGGCCGAGGTGTACACCGGCGCGGTGGTCGGTGCGCTGCCACAGTCCTCGCCCGAGGATGTGGCCGAGGCCGCTGCGAGATCCCGTGCAGCGCAACAGGAATGGGCCTCGTGGCCGGTGGCGCGGCGGCTGGCGGTGTTCGAGCGGGCGCACGAGCTGATTCTGACCGAGCACGACACCATCGCCGATCTGATCCAGATCGGGTGCGGCAAGACCCGGCGGATGGCCTTCGAGGAATCCTGCGATGTGCCGATGGTGATCAGCCACTATCTGAAGACGGCGAAGCGGGTGCTGAAGCCCGCCCGGCGCGGTGGCGCGATGCCGATCATCAGCGCCAGCATCGAACAGCACCGGCCCAAGGGCGTGGTCGCGGTCATCGCGCCGTGGAACTTCCCGTTCGCCATCGCGCTGTCCGACGCGGTGCCCGCCCTGATCGCGGGCAACGGCGTGGTGCTGAAGCCGGACAACAAGACCGCGCTGTGCGCGCTGTTCGGGGTGGAGCTGCTGTATCGGGCCGGGCTGCCGGCGGGCCTGATGCAGGTGGTGTGCGGCGCCGGTCCGGATGTCGGCCCGGCCCTGATCGACCACAGCGATTTCGTCATGTTCACCGGTTCCACCGCCACCGGGCGCACCGTCGGCGAACGTGCGGGCCGCAACCTCATCGGATGCAGCCTGGAACTCGGCGGCAAGAATCCGATGATCGTCCTGGACGACGCGAAACTCGACGAGGCGATTCCGGGCGCGCTGTTCGCGGTGTTCGCCAACAGCGGCCAGGCGTGCATGCACATCGAGCGGATCTACGTGCACGATCGCGTCTACGACGAGTTCGAGCGCCGATTCGTGACCGCCGCAGCGGAATTGGGGTCGACGGCGGCCGCGACCTACGACTACACCGCGGATTTCGGCTCGCTGGTCTCGGTCGAGCACCTGGAGCGGGTGGCCGCGCACGTGGCCGATGCCCGCGCCAAGGGCGCCACCGTCCTGACCGGTGGTGCCGCGCGCCCCGATATCGGCCCGGCCTTCTACGAGCCGACCGTGCTGACCGGGGTCACCGCGGAGATGGTGCACGCCACCGCGGAGACCTTCGGCCCGGTGGTCACGCTGTACCGGTACCACGACGAGGACGAGGTGATCCGGCTGGCCAACGCCACCACCTACGGTCTCAATGCCAGCGTGTGGAGCGGGGATACGGCCCGCGCCACCCGGATCGCGGATCGGCTGGAGGCCGGCAACGTGAACGTCAACGACGGATTCGTGGCGAGCTATTCGGCCAAGGCCACGCCGTCCGGCGGCGTGAAACAGTCCGGCGTCGGTACCCGGCACGGCGATGCGGGCCTGCTGAAATACACCGATACGGTGAACATCGGCGTGCAGAAACGGCAGATCCTGTCGGCGCGGGCCGGAATGGCGTACGAGAAGCAGCTCGGCAGTACGCTGCTCACCCTGCGGTTGCTGCGGCGGTGGCGACTGCGCTGAAATCGGCGGGGCGGCAGAACTATTCGTCCCGTGCCGGGATATCCGTTCCGGGCGGCACGAATTCGGTCGACTGGGCGCAGAACACGGTTCACCTGCCCGCAATCCGCGGCTGCGACCCTGGGACGGTGTCTCAGCCCGATCACCGGAAGCGGGTCGGATACGCAACGCTGACTCCGGCCTACCGACTTCTGGAGCTCGATCACCCGACGGCGCTGTCCCGCGCCGAGATCCGACTACGCGCGGAATTCGCGACCGTCTTCGATCGCGCCGCGGTGCGCCGGATACTGCACGATTCCTACGACCGGCTGGTGACCCAGGCCAGCGTCACCTTCTACCTTCCGGTGCTGGCGGAACGCTTCGCCCGGCAGCGGCTGCTGGCCCAGGCGAAAGCCGAAGGGCGCGTGGCGCAGTCGCGGCCGATCGTGCTGTTCCTGTGCACCCACAACGCCGGTCGCTCGCAGATGGCGCTGGGTTTCTTCCTCCAGCTCGCCCGTGGCCGCGCCATCGGCTGGTCGGCCGGCACCGAGCCGAGCCGCCGGTTGAATCCGGCCGTGATCGCGGCGATGTCGGAGACCGGCATCGACATCACCGACGAATATCCGAAGCCGTGGACCGACGAGATCGTCCGGGCCGCCGACATCATCATCACTCTGGGCTGCGGCGACACCTGCCCGTTGCTGCCGGACACCTACTACGAGGACTGGATCGTCGACGATCCCGCGGGGCTGTCGCTGACGCAGGTGCGGCCCATTCGCGATGATCTGCGCCGCCGGGTGCTGCAACTGCTGTCCGATCTGCACATCCCGGTGGCGGGCTGATTTTCTGTATCGCATTATAGATAGGCGTACAGTACGTGACATCACAGCGGTCGCGGCTCGCCCCGCTCGGTGAAAAAGTCAGCAGCGGTGGATCTTCGGCCGGCATCGACGGAAGGGACGCGAATGACCGACCTCGCCGGCGAGCAGCCCGACGACCGGCCGATCGATCTGGACAACCACTACTACGAACCGCTGGACGCGTTCACCCGGCATCTGGACCGGGCCTTCCGGCGGCGCGGCGTCCGGATGGTCAGCGACGGCGGGCACTACACCGCCGTCATCGGTGACCGGGTCAACCGGTTCATCCCCAATCCGGCCTTCGACCCGATCATCGTGCCCGGCTGCCTCGACCTGTTGTTCCGCGGTCAGGTGCCGGACGGGGTCGACCGGTCGGGGCTGATGCAGGTGGAGCGGCAGGAGTTGCGACCGGAATACCGGCAGCGCGCGGCCCGGGTCGAGGTGATCGAACGGCAGGGCCTGGCCACCGCGGTGCTGTTCCCGACCTTCGGTTGCGGGGTGGAACAGGCACTGCGCGAAGACGTTCCGGCGACGATGGCCTCACTGCACGCGTTCAACCGCTGGCTGGACGAGGACTGGGGTTTCGATCGCCCGGACCATCGGGTACTCACCGCGCCGATGATCTCGCTCGCCGATCCCGGGGCCGCGGCGGCCGAGGTCGACGAGGTGCTGGCCGGCGGCGCCCGCCTGGTGCACATGCGCCCGGCTCCCGTACCCGGCGCGACCGGGCCGCGCTCACTGGGCGACCGGGCCCACGATCCGGTCTGGGCCCGGCTGGCCGAGGCGGGGGTGCCGGTGGCATTCCATCTGGGCGACAGCGGATATCTGCGGATCGCGGCCATGTGGGGTGGGAAGGAGACCTTCGAGCCGTTCGGCCGCGGCGATCCACTGGACACCCTGCTGGTGGACGATCGGGCAATCCACGACACGATGGCATCGCTGATCGTCCACGGCGTCTTCGACCGGCATCCGACGCTACGGGTGGCCAGCATCGAGAACGGTTCGGAATGGGTGCACCGGCTCGCCAAGCGGTTGCGCAAACTGGCCAATCAGGCCCCACGGTCCTTCCGCCGCGATCCGGTGGCGGCGCTGCGCGAACACGTCTGGGTCGCACCGTACTACGAGGACGACCTGGTCCGGCTGGCCGAGGTGATCGGCGTGGACCGGATCCTGTTCGGCTCCGACTGGCCGCACGGCGAGGGCCTGGCGGATCCGCTGTCCTTCGTCGACGAGCTGTCGGCGTTCGGGCCGGCCGACATCCGGAAGATCATGCGCGACAACGCCACCGAACTCCTCGGGGTGTCCACCGAATCCGCCGCGATGCGATAGAGGCAGGAGCCACCATGGATTTCGCGCGAGTCGAGCTGTCCGGCGCGGACGCGGACTTCCGGGACCGGGCGCGGGCCTTCCTCGACACCCATGTCACCGACGAGGTGCGCCGCCGCGATCGTGCGACCGGCGACAACTTCGACGAGGCAGTGCATCTGGCGATGGGCGCCGGCGGCTGGCTGGCCGGGGAACTGCGGCCGGAGGCCGGCGGCGGCTTCGACCGAGTGCGAACCCGGTTGTGGGAGTTGGAGAAACGGCGCTACCGCGTGCCGTGGGTGACCTGGAGCACCACCGCCATCGTGGTGCCCGCGGTGCGCCGCCACGGCAGCCCCGAACTGCGCGAGGAGGTGCTGCCCGGCGTGTACGACGGCCGCATCCGCCTGTGCCTGGGGTACACCGAACCCGACGGCGGATCGGACGTGGCCACCTGCCGGACCCGCGCCGTCCGCGACGGTGACGACTGGGTGATCAACGGCGCCAAGATGTTCACCACCGGTGCGCACAACTGCCGATACGTCTTCCTGATCACGAACACCGACCCCGACGGGCCGCGGCACCGCAACCTCACCATGTTCCTGGTGCCGCTGAGCTCACCGGGCATCGAGATCCACGGCATCCACACCGTCGACGGCGACCGCACCAACATCGTCCACTACACCGACGTCCGGGTGCCGGACCGCTACCGCCTCGGCGAGGTGAACGGCGGCTGGGCCGTCCTCCAGGGACCGTTGAACGAGGAACACGGCGTCCGCAGGACCGCGCCGGACGGCCTCCAGGACATCTCCATCATGGCCCACCACGGCGCGTACATGGCGACGGTCGTCGACGACGTGGCCGCCACCGTGGCCCGGCCCGGACCCGACGGCCGCCGTCGCCTGGACGACGACGCGGTGGCCTGTCGGCTGGGCCGCAGCGTCGCCCGGATGGAGGCCGCGTTGTCCGCCCCCGGCGTGTTCGGCCGGGTCGCGATCGCGCAGACCATGCGCGACATCGCCCCCGAGTTGATGGATATCCTCGGCCCGGCCGCCGCCCTGCCCACCGCGGCCGCGGCGGCAGACGACGGTGGCGGGCCCGAATACCTGTTCCGCTGGGCGCCGCTGTGCGGCATCTACGGCGGCACCCTGGAGGTCTTCCGCAACATCATCGCCCAGCAGATCCTGGGCCTGGGCCGGCCCGACTACACCCCGCCTCGCTGAGGACTGCGCGGTGCAGCGGGCGCATCCCGAAAGTGTCTGGGCATCAACCTGATCCGCTGCCGCTGCCGCTGCCGCTGCCGCCACTGCTGCCGCCGCGACTGGGCAGGCCCAGGTGGCGACGGCCTCAGCTCCCTGTCAGTGCCTCCTGTCGAATCCATTGCAGCAGGGCAGGATTGCCGACCGTAGTGACCACACTGACCACCCGCCGCACATACCGCTCGTCGTCCAGCAGCGCCAGCATGCTCGCGGCCAGATCCACCCGCGCGGTGAAACGGCAGTCGGCATGGCCCTCGACCAGGGTGTACTCGGTGACCGAGGGCAGCTGGAACAGCCCGCTCGGGCGCACGATCGTCCAGTCCAGCTCGCCGTCGTCCAGCAGCGCCTCCATCCGCCGCATGTCGTCGTACAGGGACCGGCCCAGCACCCGGGTCACCAGCGGCAACAGCACCCGGTTGAACAGCACCCCGCCGTCGGAGTAGGGCTGCGGATCCACCCCGGCCGAGCTGATCACCACCAGCCGCCGCACCTCGTGCCGGGTCATCGCCGCGGCGATGGTGGCTACGCCCGCCGAATAGGTGGTGATCGGTTGTCGGCCCGGTGGCACTCCGAGCGCCGACAACACCGCGTCCCGGCCCGCGACGGCGGCGTCGACCGCCGCCGGATCGAGCACGTCCGCGCGGTACACCTCGAGCCGATCATGGTGCAGTGGAAAGGAATCCGGCCGCCGGGTGACCGCGGTGACCCGATGCCCGGCGGCCAGCGCGAGCTCGGTGAGCAGTCGGCCGGTCCGGCCGTTCGCGCCGAATATCGTGAGGTCGGCCGTGCGCGCGCTCACGATGCGGTCCGCTGGGTCGCCACCCGCAGGGTGCCGAGCGCCTGCTCCCAGGCCAGCAGTTCGTCGAGCAGCTCACGCAGCCGGGCGGTCTGCAATTCCCGCGGCCGGAATTCGGCGAAGTTCACGAAATCCTCCGCCAGGGTGAGCGCCACCTGCGGCCCGATATCGGCCATCCGCAGCGCCCCCGCCTGCGCCCGCAGCGTGTGGATCGCCATCACCGCACCGTAGACGCCGTATCCGACGTAGCCGACCGGTTTCCCGGCCCATTCCGGGAGCAGATAGTCGATCGCGTTGGTCAGCGCGGCAGGCGCGCTGGTGTTGTACTCCGGCGTGACGAACACGAACGCGTCGCAGGCGCCGATCCGCTCGGCCCAGCGCCGGGTGTGCGGATGCGTCCCGGCCGCACGGGCCGCCGGAACCGGTTCGTCGAGCAGCGGCAGCCGATGGTCCAGCAGGTCCACCAGTTCGAAGTGCGCGGCGTTGCCCGCATGCGCGGTCGCGAGCTCCCGCACCCAGCGGGCCACCCCCTCGCCCTGCCGCCCGGGCCGGGTACTGCCGATGATGATGCCGATCGTGGTCATGGTCGATCCCTCGAGATGCACGGAAGATGCGCCGGCGGCCGGATGTGCATCCGCCCGCCGACCGGACACACACAAGTGGCGCACCGCGTCCGCCCTGTGACACTCCGCCGGTGTGACGAGCGCCACCACCGCCGTATGTCACATCCGCCCCCGCCCGGACCACGTATGCAGGACAGGTACACCCGGCAGCAGGAGCGACCCATGACGGACCCCGAACACCTCGACCCCGCCACGGCGGCCTTCGTCACCCACCGCAACCTGCTGTTCACCGTCGCCTACGAAATGCTCGGCTCCGCCGCCGACGCCGAGGACATCCTCCAGGAGACCTGGCTGCAATGGGCGGGCGTCGACCTCGGTGAGGTTCGCGACCCCCGCGCCTACCTGGTCCGCATCGCCACCCGCCAGGCGATCGGCCGCCTGCGCACCCTGGGCCGCCGCCGCGAATCCTACGTCGGCCCCTGGCTACCGGAACCCCTGCTCACCGCCCCCGACGTCGCGGACGACATCGAACTGGCCGAGCACGTCTCGATGGCGATGCTGCTGATCCTGGAGACCCTGACCCCCACCGAACGCGCGGTCTTCGTCCTCCGCGAGGTCTTCGACATGAGCTACGACGAGATCGCCACCGCGGTCGCCAAAACCCCCGCCGCCGTCCGCCAGATCGCCCACCGCGCCCGCACCCACGTGGCCGCCCGCCGCCCCCGCGGCCCCGTCTCACCCGCCGAAACCCGCGCCACCCTGGCCGCCTTCCAGCGCGCGGTGGAAACCGGCGACCTGCAACGCCTCCTGGACCTCTTGGCCCCCGACGTGGTCTTCCTCAGCGACGGCGGCGGCATCAAACAAGCCTTCCTGCACCCCGTCCTGGGCCGCACCGCCGTCGCCGCCCTCCTCTCCGGCGGCACCAGCTGGATGGGCGCCGTGGTCACCACCGAACCGGCCCAGGTCAACGGCCACCCCGCCCTCCTGCTCCGCCTCGACGGCGAGATCGACGGCATCGTCGCCACCCGCCTGGACGAGGGCCGCATCACCGGCGTCTACTTCGTCCGCAACCCGGAAAAACTCTCCCGTATAGCCCACGAAACCACCATGAGCCGCTGAGCGCTCCCGGACCGACTACCTGGCCTTCGTCTGGGGACACTTGGGAATCTGCTGGCACCGGTGGTTCGAGTACTGGTTCGTGCGGGCTTCCTTGCACCACGCACATTGACACGTGCACGCCATCGGGAATCTCCTTGATCGGGTTGCCGGGAATACCTCGTCGAGCGCACCTCGACGCCGACTTGCCGCAACGGTATGCGGCCGTCGACCGGACCGGTATCGGCCGAAGGAACGACACCGACCGATCGGCCGTCATGAACCGGCCCGGAAACGATCGACGGCCCTGACCTCGTAAAAGGTCAGGGCCGTCTTCGTGTCTCCACACACGAGTCGGGGTGACAGGATTTGAACCTGCGACCTCTTCGTCCCGAACGCTGCTCCGGTGTGCTTGCGGTAGTTCGACAGTGCCGTTGAGCTGCACTTCCGGGTCGTTCAATGTCATCGCGGGATCGCGTGTAGCAAGCCTGTCGCTGCTTTCCTGCTGCCTACGCTCGGTCGTGGCTATGGGGCGAGGAATCAAGCGCCTGATCTGCCTGTTTCACTGAAATTGTTGTGGTACAACGAAATTCGCGGATAGGTTGTCTATCCGCCCGACTGCTCTTCCCCGGCCTTCCTTATACGTGCCGCCCTCAGTGGAGGTCGGGCGTGTCAAGGATGCGCAGCACCGCGCAGCGGACACCGGAGGTGGTCCTTGACTCGTTCGGCCGGAGCGAGACCATTCGGCCATGAGGAAGGGTGGGGGTGCTCATGAGACTGCCCCCGACACGCCCGGATGTCACGAGCGGCGACACGCCGTACGGAAAATTACCCACATGGGTTTCCTTACGAGAATCCGCCGTGAGCTGCCCGAAGCGGCGCTACCCCAAACTTATCCACAGAATCATCCACAATCACCTAACAGCTCATGCGATCCTGTGCAGTTCTTTATCCACAGGTTGACGCACAACCCAGTTTGTCGTTCCTGGTGATTTCTGTTGGACTCATGGTGCTCGTCCACATCGAGCCAGTTTCCCAAGGTCACGGCGGTCTTTTCGTGGCCCGGGTTGGCGTCGGTCGTAGTCGATAAGCTCCGGCTACCTTGTCGCCTGCCAGGGTGAAGGGACCACTGGTTAGCCATGAGCATGGGACCGGGGTGTGCCCGGTCGCGGGCCGTGTGGTGATGGTGACCGATGACCGGGCTGCCGGTCAATCCGAGCCGTCGGCTGGGCCGGCCGCGCGGCCCCGGTGGGGCTTCTGCCGCTGCCGGTAGGACTCGCCTTCGACGACGAGCTCGTAGGCTGCGGACTGCAAGCGGTCCATTGCAGACTGCGCGAGCAGCGGGTCGGCCATCATGGTGAGGATTTCCGGTGGTTCCCGGTTGCTGGTGATCACCGTCGATGCTTTGCGGTGCCGTTCGACGATCAGCTCGTAGAAGTCGTTGGTCTCGGGCGCCTCCAGGCGGTGCAGGGCCAGGTCATCGATGATGAGCAGGTCGACGCGGTGGAGTTTGCGCATCTCGTCCTCGTAGGAGCCGTCCAAGCGTGAACCGCGCAGCCGTTTGAACAGTTTGTCGGCGCGCTCGGTGTGAACCGTGTGGTTGCGGCGGACGGCGACGTGGCCTAATGCGTTGGCCAGGAACGTCTTTCCGACTCCGACCGGTCCCATGATCAGGACGTTGTAGGCGTCGGCGAGGAACCGCAGCGAACACAGCTCCGCCCAGAGTTCCCGGTCGAAGCTGACCGCGGTCGTGTCGTCCCAAGCCTGCAGTTGCATCTGCGGGTCCAGGTGCGCGGTCTTCGCGCGGCGCTGCTGCGACTCCCGGTCCCGGCGGGCGACCTCGTCGGCGAACAGCATCTCCAGGAAATCGTGGTGCGGCAACCGATTCGACCGCGCCAGCGCCAGCCGCTCCGGCAGCGTATCCAGCAGCTGACCAAGCTTGAGCCGGCGCATCAACGACTTCAGCTCGGGTGTGATCTCGACCGGCTTGGCCGCCGGTGCCGCGGCGGGACGGCGTGTGCTGCTGCTGGTCATGAGGGCCTCCGGACCGAGAAATCAGTGGTCGAGCGAACGAACCGTGACGGTGCCGGCGGCGGCAGCAACGTCAGCTGCCCGCCCGCGGCGCTGCCACGGGTCAGCATGCGGTCGATCAGGCCGACATCGACGACTTCGGCGTCCAGCGCGCGTCGGCAGGCGTCGTTGACCGCGTGCTCGCCGTGCCGGTTGACCAGGCCGAGCAGCCGGTAGACCTGCCGCATCTTCGTCCAGGGCAGCGGATGCTCGAGCACGGCCGCGGCGTAGGCGCCGACATGCGGGCCGTGATCGAACGCTGTGCGGCCCAACGCGTTCAGGTCCCGCATCGCGTAGGCGGTCAACTCGCTGGGCAGGTCCGCCGGATCGGTCTGCCGCCGCCCGGCCTCGACGCGGGCGTGGACCTTGATCAGGGCGCCGCGGAAGTAGAGCTTCACCGTCGCCGCATCGACCCGCGCGGTCAAGCGCTGCCCGATCAGATCACCGGGGACGCTGTAGAGGGCCTTGGCGACCTGGACGTGCCGGTCGGGTGCGACCTTCGGGTTCACCCAAGACGGGATGTCGAACACGGTGTCGGGCAACGGTTTCAGCAACGGATGCTCGTCGGCTGCGAACACCTCACCCGGCCGCAGGCGGGTCGTGCCGTGGATCCGCATTCCCGCCGTGTCCCGGCACCACCGCTGCGCCCGATCCCGGCAGTCCGCGAGATCCCGGAACTGTTCTCCGGCAAAGAAATTCGAGCGAACGTAAGGAACGCAGCGTTCGATCCGGGGCTTGTCCTGCGGGGAACGGACCCGCGCCGGATCCACGACGAAACCGCGGGACTCGGCATATTCGCGGAACGAGTCGTTCAACTTCGGATCAGTCGAATCCGCCTGATCGACAATCGCTTTCATGTTGTCCGGGATCACCACCGCGAACACGCCGTCGAAGAACACCCACGCCGCTTCGAACCCGGCGATCACATCGTTCAACGTCTCCCGGAACGTCGGATAGACGAACACGTGCCGCGAATACACCGCGGTGAAGATCAGGCCCTTCACCACCCTGCCCTTGCCTTCGGCGTCGGTGAGCAGCCCGAGGCGGCCGAAGTCGACCTGAACCTCGGCCCCGGGCTCGCAGTCCGCCACCCGGACCGTCGCGCGTTTCTTCCCGAACCCCAATTCGGTTGTGGCGTAGCGATGTAACGTCCGATACGACACCACCACCCCGTGCCGGCCCAGCAGGACGTGGATCTTGGTCAGGGTCAGGCCCTGCTCCATCCACGCCTTGATCTGCTCGGACTGGCCGGCAACGGCCTCCCAGGCATCGCTTCTGCCGTTCGGGCGGGCCCGGCGGACCCCGGTGACCACCGTGGCCAGCAGGTCGTCGGTCAGTTGCTCGACGCCGCCGTCACGGTCCATCCCGCACGACTGGGCCATCTCGATGTATCGCCGCGCGGTCTTCCGATCGACCGCCGACAGCCGCGCTACCTCCCGTAGCCCGCGGCCCTGCAGCCACAGCCGCAGCATCTCCCTGATCTCGATCACCGACACCTCCCGGTAGCTCATCCGCCAATACAGCGGCCGAGCGACCGGAACCCCCAGCTACCACACCGGAGTGGTCCCATAACTTGGCAAAACCTGCCGGTCAGGCGGTCCCATCACTGGCTAACAGGTGGTCCCATGCTCCTGGCTAAACCAGCTCCCAGGTGGTCCCTTCCACCTGGCAGCCGACATACCCGACAGATTCTTTGTCGGAGGACAAGCGCGGCCCACCGCCTGATTCGAGCAGGCGGAGGCCGCTGAGCCCATTGATCCAACGGATGAGAGGAGAACGGGCCACGTGAGCCTATCGCGAAAGCTCGGTACTGGAGATTCTGATTCAGGCCCGAAGCGGCCGAGGCCGGGTGTCCACCCCTTGGTGGCACTTGCCTTGGCGGTCAGCCTTGGAGGTACTGCCGGCCTGCTTGTTGGCTGGCCCGACTCGGTGACCGTGCTGGTGGCAGTCTTGGCGCTGTTTACCCGCCGGCCCGGCCCCGAGGGGTAGCCGAGAACGAATTGTGAGGCTGGTCGTCGGTGTTCGGGGCACCGCCGACCAGCGGGGATCATTTCGCAGGACGGCACTCGGGCGATTCGCATCGAGGTGAACCGTCGTAAAAGCGTTCTTGACTGCGCGGTCCGAAACTCGGGTTCTTGCGGATCCGGTAGTTCTGCCACAGCTGTTCACCACACGCTTGGCACCGTTCGGCAATCTGCATCTTGGGCACGGGACAAGGCTATGGCGCTAGGCATCGGCCCGTACAGCCATTTTTCGGTAAAGAGCACTTCCGGCTTGAGAGGCGTTGGGGCCGTACTGAATAGCGGCTGTCCGGTTCTGCCGGGGTGGGAGTCGGTGTTGCTGGCGACCACGGCCGGTCGACCGGGACGGGGATAGGCACCGCGGGATCGACTGCGGGAGGCCGAGTCGGGTACGGCTCGCCGCGTGCCCGGCACTGCCTCGGTTATTGCAAGGTGAGTCGGCGGGAACTGGCGGTAGCGGCGTGAAGGGCGGCCACCGACGCGCCGACGCGCCGCGGCGACCGCTTTTTGGGAGCTGCGCGCGCGTCGTGCGTGGCGGTGGCGGCCCGTAGGGCCGCTGCCGCCCTTGAACCCATAGAGCGAAATTCGGCAATGTCTGCTGCGAGCTGGTCACGCGATCGGACGACGTCGGTACGGCTGGTCGCCCGATACGGTGGAGACATGGGGACGGAACTGGTCGATTGGGCGTCGAGCGTCGCACGTGAACAGCTGATCGGGCTGCCGCGCCGGTGGCGGCATGTGCAAGGCGTGGCAGCTCGAGCGATGTCCGCGGTCGGGGTGGTGGACGACGGCGCGGTCCTGGTCGCGGCGGCCTGGTTGCACGACGTCGGTTACTCGCCGGATCTGGTCAGAACTGGATTCCACCCGGTTGACGGCGCCGACTATTGCGCGAAGCTGGGGATGCCGGAGCGGGTAAGTGCGCTGGTGGCTCATCACTCTTGTGCGTGCGTGGAGGCTAGGCGCCGCGGTTTGGTGGTCGACTGGCCGGATGAGCGGACGGCATTGCGGGATGCGTTGTGGTGGGCGGACATGACGACGACGCCGGACGGCATGGAAACGACACTGGGTGCTCGGCTCGCCGAGGTGTTCGCGCGCTATGGGGACGGTGACGTGGTGTCGCAGTCGCTTCGTGAGGCCAAAGACGAACTACAGGCTGCGGTGGGCCGGACCGAGGTTCGCCTTCACGATCAGGTGAAGTAGGGTTCGGGGTTCTTCTCCAGGCCGGACCGTATGCGAGCCATGATCGACGGGTGGATGTTCAGCGTCGGGAGGTCGGCTGGCTCGACCCACAGCACTTCTTTGGACTCCGAGCTGGTCTGCGGCTGGCCTGCGACAGGGTCGGCGGCGAAGCAGATGGAAAATTCCTGGCGGACTTCGCCGTCGTCGTAGGCGACCACGTGCCCCGGGTTAGAGAATATTCCGAGGATCTCCTTGGGCTGCACCGTAATTCCGGTCTCTTCGCGGACTTCTCTGGCGACTGCTTCGCTGACGGTCTCGCCGACTTCCATGCCACCGCCGGGGATGGAGTACAGGTCGTTGTCGGTCCGGCGGATCATCAGCACCCGCCCATCGCGGTCGCGGACGAACGCGCTGACCGCTACTTTGAGGCTGTTGGCCACTGGGGCGTTCGGATCTTCGTAGTAGTCGACTCGTGCCATGTCACAACGCCTTTCAGATCGGTGCGGGTTCTGAGGTCGCCCAAACGTGCTCGAAACTTGTTGTGTAGGTGTCGAATAGATCTCCGCCCGGGAGTTTCCGGAGGTGCATGACCGGCGCGTAGGCTCCGGGCAGGCCGTAGACGTGCATGTTCACGATCATCTCGTCGTCGAAGCGGAACACCGAGTTGTAGAGCGTGGTGCTGTGGTAGCGCAGTTCGACGCCGTCGATCCGGGCAAGTGGCGTGATCAGGGCGAGCGCATTTTGGATGC
The DNA here is from genome assembly GCF_020176955.2 of Nocardia sp. alder85J. Taxonomy (GTDB): domain Bacteria; phylum Actinomycetota; class Actinomycetes; order Mycobacteriales; family Mycobacteriaceae; genus Nocardia. The sequence continues at coordinate 828,520 of NZ_JAIUCZ020000003.1, read as the reverse complement.
GGGCGGAGACGGTGCCTTCGGCGAGGCGTTCCTCGGCGCTGCGCTTCTTGGCTTCGGTCGCGTTGGGATCACCGAAGAGCATGCGGACCGAAACCCCTTTGGCGACTTTCTGTTTGATGGTCTTCGCGAACGACGGTTCCTCGGCGAAGAAGAGGCCGGCCAGCACGAGCACGTCGATTCGATCGCTGGTGTCGTTGAGCAGTCGATTCCACAGGTCGGTCGGGACGAGGCTTCGATGTGGGTAGACCTTCACGACCTCGGACCCGGCGATTTCGGCCCGGCGTTCGGTGCTGACGGCGGCCGGCCACAGGTACGACTCGGTTTCGTGGACGAGTGAAGCGATCCGGTGTCGATGCCGCGGGTATGGCATGCGGCCCTTGGTGATCCACCGTTCCACGGTCTTTTGATCGACGCCAGTCTCTGCCGCGACGTGCTCGATATCGAGTCCGGTCCGCAGCAGTGCTTCGCGCAGTCGTTCGTTCGCCATCTCAACCCCTCGGGACGAATAGGGACGTCTTAATAGTATCCGAGACGTCTCTAGAAGTCCACCTATGAGGTTTAGGCGTCCCGCTGTTCTGCGGAAAGTAGAGGACAGCAAGGGAATTCACGAATTCCGAACCGTGATATAGGGAGATCAGAGATGGCTTTGAAGGATGTGTGGTTCGAGGTCCCGTTTCAGGTGGCGTACCCGATGGGTCTGTTCCTGCTGGGGGAGATCCAGCCGGTGACGGAGTTCAATTCGGACCGGAACGCGCCGAAGCGGCAGCGGGTGGATTTGGATAGCGACGGAAACGGTTCGGGCCTGCGTCTGTGGAAGGGCACGGTGACCGATCCGTCGGCGACGTCCTCGAAACAGGCGAGTTTCGAGGTTCAGTTCGTTGCGAATGTGCAGCCGGTTCCGTCGGCGGATGAGATCGCGCCGGGTATGCGGCCGATCGTGCTGGAGGGTCTGCATGTGAAGCCGAAGATGTCCGGGCAGGGTGAGTTCAAGTCGATCGCCTGGAATGTGCGGGCGAGCGGGATCATGGGCGATACCTCGGGTGCGAAGCGGGCTGCGGCCGAGAAGGCTGCGTGATCGTCATGGCTTTCATCAGCACGTTCGCCAGCGACAGCGGTGAGGGCGTCGAGGTCGAGTACCACCCGGGTTATGTGACGGAGGACGGCGGTCGTCAGCCGGCTTTCCTGCACATCAACCTGGCCGGTACGGACTCGTATCTCGCGATGCGCGTCGATGAGGCGCGGGCGCTGGCCGAGGCGGTGCAGTGCGTGGTCATGCTGCACGATGCCGCGGAGCGCCTGGCCGCGGAGAAGGCGGTGGCGTGATGTCGCCGGTGGATGAGGATCTGAACCGCAGGGTGTCGGCGGCGATCGTGGAGATCCGGGCCGGTGAGAACACCAGCGTGGGCCTGTACGCGTCGTATGCATGGTTCCAGCCGGAGCTGTCCGCGGCGCTGTGGCCTTCGGGCTCCCGGCACTCGGGGGAGTGATTGTCATGAACGAGAAGGCGATGCGGTGGGCGCGGGTGTTCGCGGTCCTGGTGATTGTGGGTGTCGGTGCTGCCGCATTCCGCCTGTCCTTCTCGACCTTGCGTGACCTGGCGAAACTCGCTCACGTCCCGTCCTCGGATGCCTGGTTGCTGCCGTTGATCATCGACGGCACGATCGTGCAAGCGACTGCGGCGGTGCTGGTGCTGGCGAAGTCGACGGAACGCCGCTGGTTCACCGGTGTCTTGGTGGTCGGGGCGATTGTGTCGGTGGCCGGTAACAGCCTCCATGCGATCGCCAACGGTCACGAGTTGCCGGGGTGGGCGTGTGCGGTGGTCGCGGCTATCGCTCCGGTCGGTCTGCTGGTCGACACGCATGGGTTGGCGCTGCTGCTCCGTACTCCGGTCCGGGCCCGGGAACCAGTCACCGAACCGGCATCTGAGCCTGTGAATGAGATTGTGCCGGAACCTATTCCGGCTGCTGAACCGATCACGGTTCCCGAGCCGGTTCCGGCTGCGGTGCCTGAGGTGATCGCTGCCCCTGTTGCTGCTGCTCCGGTGCGTCGTCGTCCGGCGGCGGTGGTGCAGCCGATGTTGCCGTTGGCGGTCCCGGTTACCGGTGCGTGACCTGGGGTCATCCGGCTCTGAATCTTCAAGTCTTCCAACTCGTTTCCGCCCTGAGGAGGGGTGATGTCTGTTTCTGCGCGTCCACGTTCGGGTCCCGGTGTCCTGCCGGGCATCGTCACCGGTGTCGGGGTGGTGGTGATCTCCGCCGGCGTCGGCCTGGCTCTGGTGTCCCACCACTCGGCCCCCGCTCACTCGTCGCCGGTCTCTGCTTCCCTCGAGGCACCGACCGCCTCGTCCACGCCTTCGGCGGTGCCGGTGTCCCCGGTCCCGGATTCGATCGCCGGTCCGGCGTGCTGGATGTTCTGTAATGAGCCGCCGTTACCGCCCGCGGATGCCCACGGCTGCCCACTGTTCTGCGACCTGTCCCGCCCCACCACCGGGGGTGTCCAGTGATCCCCGAGGTGGAAATGGCGCGCGCGTTGATCACCGGTGGGACGGTGTTGCTGGCCGGCGCGAAAATGCTGCGCTGGTCCCGCACCCCGGCGAAAGCCGCGGCGCCTGCCACGGGTGATTACGTGGCGGCTGCTCCGGTGGAGCTCCGGCCGGCGGTGCTGTGTTTCTGCAACCGGGCGCAGGAACAGCACATGTGGCTGGCACTGGGACTCGGGTCGGCCGAGCACGGGTTCCCGCACGTCACCGACGTCGTCTACACCACCCACGGTCTCGACGCGGAGGTGCAGTTGCGCGGTGGGCAGAACCTCAAGACCTGGACCGACGCAGGCACCCTGGATGCGTTGGCCCAGTACATCGGGGTTCCGGAAGTGACTGCGGTGCAAGCGTTTCCGGGATTCGTCCGTCTCCAGGTGAGGACGTTCGATGTCCTCGCTGCCCCGGCACCGTTGCCGGCGGCGGCCCCCGACGTGGTGGACCTGGAGGCGGTCCCGATCGGTATCCGCGAGGACGGTGGCCTGTGGCGGTTGCGGCTGCTGTACGGGCACACCCTCGTCGCGGGTGCGATGGGCTCGGGGAAGGGCTCGGTGATCTGGTCGATCCTCGCCGGGATCGGTCCCGCGATCAAGACGGGGTTGGTGGACGTGTGGATGGCGGACCCGAAAGGCGGTGCGGAGTTCGGCCGCGGTGAGGACAAGCTGTTCGTTCGGTTCACCACCGACTCCACCACCATCCTCGCGATGCTCGCCGAAGCGGTGGACACGATGCGGAACCGGCTGGCGAGTATGCGTGCCGCCGGCACCCGCAAGCACGTCCCGACCGCCGATGAGCCGTTGATCCTGATCATCATCGATGAGGCAGCGTCGCTGTCGTCGTACGCCACCCGTGAGGAGCAGCAGGAGTTCCGGCGCCTGACCGGCCTGCTGTTGTCGCAGGGCCGTGCGGCGGCGGTATCGGTGGTGGCGGCGTTGCAGGACCCGTCCAAGGAGACGATGCCCAACCGGCAGTTGTTCCCGATCCGTGTCGGCCTGCGGCTGGACGAACCGACTCAGACGGCCATGGTGCACGGGCAGGGCGCCCGGGATCGCGGTGCACGGTGCGACCGGATCTCGGAGAACACCCCGGGTGTCGCGTTCGTCGGAGAGGACGGTACCGCGGAGTTCGTGCGGGTCCGGGCGTTCTGGGTCGACGACGCCACCGCGGACGCGATCGTCGCCACGTATTCCCCGGCTCCGGTGATCACCGGCCCGTCCGAGGACTACTCCGGGTTCGATCCGGACGACCTCGGCGACGACGAGATCCCCGGTGATGGTGCGGCGGTGGCGGCGTGAGGCACTACGACGACTTCGATTCGGTGCTGGATGACCGGATCTGGCTGCGGGAGTTCGCCGACCGCCGGGGCCTGTGCGGTGTGCAGTCCCCCGACGACGGGGAGGTGCTCGCGTGACCGCGAAGAGCAATCAGTCGCCGAACCCGGCTGCCCGGCAGGTGAATCCGATCGTGAAGGCTGCGGCCGAGCAGGTGCAGCGGTCGAAGAATCGGCCGGCGAAACCGAAGCCGCGGGAGCTGCCGCGGTGGTCGTGCCGCGATCAGCTATCGCTGTTCGATCCCTCGGAGGCAACCGAATGACCACCATTCCGACCCGGAAGTCGTTGCGTATCAATTCGATTCGTGAGGACGGGGAGTTGCCACAGCGGTCGTGGCCGTCGCTGGGCGAGTTCGTGACCGGTTACCTGTCGGTGGTGTACGCCAGGCAGGCTACCGACACGATCGACACGGTGTGGTGCCGGCAGTGGTGGCAGCACCCGGAAGCGCTGGAGCGGCTGACCCTGCTGTGGCGGACCCGCGAACAGGCCACCACCGCGGCGCGGGTGAGTAGCTGGTGGCTCGGTGATTGCGAACCGCACATGTCGGCCCTGCTGAGCGTGTCCGGCCCGTTCAAGTACTGCGCCACCGGCCACAAGACCCTGTTGCGGCCGTTGCCCACCGACCTGGATGCCGCCCACGACGCCGGCCTGTTCACCCCCGCTCACCCGCCCGTAGTGGCGTGAGAAAAACCCGACAGAGACAAGGAGATTCGTGATGGCACCGGATTGGGACGACCGGGACGACGAAGAGGACCGGGGCAGCGATTGGGAGGGGATCGGCAGTGAGGCCGAAGAGCGGCACGCGGTGGTGCGGTTCGAGGGCGACAAGGTGAAGATCGCTGTGCGTGACGCGGCTATCGAAACCGTGGTCACGATGTCGGCTGCGGAAGCCCGTGAGCTGAGCCGTCTCCTCAGTCTTGCGGCCGATCGCGCTCAACGCGACCAGGAACGGTGGCATCGCCGCCGGATGCAGCTGGAGCGTGACCGTGAACGCGCCCTCGAACGCGGTATCTGGTGACCCGCCTGGCATCGACTGAAACCGAACGCAGACAAGGAGATTCGTGATGCAGGAACCGGACTACGACGAGTACGGCAACGACCCGGAGGAGTGGGGCGACGACTGGGACGGTGTCAGCGATGACGACAACGAGCGTCACGCGCTGGTGCTGGTGCAGGGCGAGCAGGTGAAACTTGGCGTCCGCGACCGCGACGGCGAAACCGTCATCACCTTGACCGCGGGCGAAGCGCAGCACATGACCGCGATCCTCGGCGTCGCCACCGAGTACGCCAAACGCGACGAGGAACGCAACTACCGCCAGCAGCGCCGGGCCGAACGCGACCGGGAACGGGACCGCGGGATGGAACGCGACCGATGACCGGACTCCCCGAATGACCGAGCGGCAGAGAGGATGTGGCGTGAACGGCGACACTGCCGTCGACCCGAACGGCTCCACCAGCAACACCGGTGGGGCCGTTTCGGCCGACTCCGCAGACACCCCGGCCCGGCAGACCGCGGCGGACCGGCGGGCGATGCCGAACCTCGTCGACATCGCGCAGGCGGCGGCCGAACAGTACGGGGTGTGCCGGCGACCGGTCCCGATGCGCGCGTTCAAACCCGACACCGGTGAATCGAAATATGTTGCGGCGGCGTGCAAGACGACCCGGGCGTCGGATTGTCCGTGCTGCGCGAAGAAAGCCAAAGCGCTGCGGGTGACCCAATGCCACGAGGGCTGGCACATGACCACCGAACCCGTCTCCACCCGCCGGGCACCCACCGGCCACCAGAAAGACCTGTTGACCGCCCGTGCGGACCTGCTCGCCGAATACCGGGCCGCTCGCGATGCGGACGACGAGCAGACGGCCCAGGGCTTCCGGGAGGTGATCGCGGATCTGGACCGGGAACTCCGGGAATCGGGCTTGCAGGGCCGGATCCCCGGTATCGACGCGGTCTCGAAGCCGCGCCGAGTGAAGTCGACGCGGCGCCGGCAGGATGTCCCGAACCTGCCACGCAAGAAGATCGCGAAAACCACGGTGGGCCGGACGTTCGCGGGCAAGCATCAGCCGTCGATGTTCCTCACGGTCACCCTGGACTCGTACGGGCCGTGCCACCGTGACGGCGCGACCAACAAGCAAGGAGAGGTGTGCGGCGACGGCTCCCCGGTCGACCCGGATACCTACGACTACCGCCGCGCGGCCCGCGATGCGATCTTCTTCCCCCAGTTGTTCGACCGGACCATGCAGAATTGGCGGCGTGCCGCGGGCAGGGATGTGCAGTACTTCGCGACCGTGGAACCGCAACGCCGCGGTGCCCCGCACGCGCATATCGCGATCCGCGGTACCGACCCGCACGAGCTGATCGCGCAGATTCTGGCGGGGACCTATCAGTCGGTGTGGTGGCCGCACTTCGACCTCGAGGTCTACACCGACGACCGCATGCCGGTCTGGGACTACCAGGCGCACGCATTTGTCGACCCGGACTCCGGATACGTCCTCACATCCTTCGATGACGCGCGCGCGATCATGGACCAGGTCGACGACGTGGAGCCAGCGCACGTGATCCGGTGGGGTGTCCAGGCCAAGACTGTCGACATCGCCGCCGGCGGCCTGGATCTGGACGCGGACGGTGAACACGGTCCGGTCCGGCCGAACAAAGCCCGAGGCGTCCTCGGCGGAAGCAAGGACGCGAATCGGTTGATCGGCTACCTGACCAAGTACCTCACGAAGTCGATCGGTGAGGTCCTGGACGCGCCGAACGAACGGACCCGCCGGCACTACGACCGGTTGCACGCCGAGCTGCAGCGCACCCCGTGCTCCCCGACCTGCGCGGTCTGGCTGCGGTACGGCATCTCCCCACGGAACGCGACCGCGAAGACCCAACCGGGCCGCTGCAAGGGCAAGGCGCACCGGCGGGACACCCTCGGGTTGCGGGGGCGTCGGGTGCTGGTGTCGCGGCGGTGGAGCAACAAGACCCTGCCGGATCACAAGGCGGACCGGATCGAATTCGTTCGGCAAGTCCTCGGCGCGGTCGGCGCCGCGAAACAGGCCCAGTCACAGGGCTGGATCGTGCGGTTGACCGAAGCGTCGGACCCGGACGTGCCGCGGCGCGAGCAACTCATCTTCTCGGCCATCGCGCAGCGGACGGTGTGGCAGAACGAGTACAACACCGCGCTCGGGCTGGTGGGACCACCTGTAGTGCAACAGGTTTCGGATATGCCGGTTGCGGCATAGGAAGGAGAAGTGGGGATGATCGGGACACGGGAAATGGCGGCGTACAGCGTGGAGGAGGTGGCCGAGCTGCTCGGCCTGTCCCGCGGGAATGCCTACCGCGCGGTGCGTGCTGGCGAGATTCCGGCGAAGCGGGTCGGTCGGCGGTGGCTGGTGCCGCGGAAAGTCTTCCATGCCTGGCTGGATAACTGCGATCTCCCGGAAGCGGTGTAGCGCAATGGGTTTCGTGGACAAAACGGCGGGCGGGAAGTTCAAGGCGTATTGGCGTGAACCGTCCGGGTCGCAGCGGTCGAAGACCTTCGGTACGGAGCGGGAGGCGAAGGCGTTCCTCGCGCAGGTGGAGGTGTCGCGGTCGAACGGCACCTACGTGTCCCCGCACGCGGGCCGGACCCGCTTCGGTGATCATGCGGGGGAGTGGATGGCCGTGTGGAACATCGAGCGCACCACGAGGGCTCGTGATGAGTCGATCATGAGGACTCACGTGCTGCCGCAGTGGAAGGACTGGCAGCTGGGCAAGATCGACAATCTGTCGGTGCAGAAGTGGATCACGGATCTCTCGGCAAGGCGGTCCCGGGCGACGGTCGCCGAGTGCAAGCGGTTGATGTCCGGCGTGATGCGCTCGGCAGTGAAGAACCGGCTCATCGGTGTCGATCCGACCGTGGGCGTTCGGATTCCGAAGCGGCGGGTGCGTGACACCGACGACCAGGTGATCTCTCGGCAAGAGGTGCGGGAGTTGCTTGTGCCGGCGGTGCGGCCGGAGCGGTATCGGGTGCTCGTGGCGACGGCGGCGTTCACGGGGATGCGCTGGGGTGAGGCGGTCGGCCTACGGCGTGACGCGGTGGACTTGGACAACGGCATGGTGTGGGTTGTGCGCACTATCACCGAGGTGGCCGGTCACACCGAGTTCAAGCCGTACCCGAAGTCCGGTGCCGGGCGGCGATCGATCCCGCTTCCGGGCTGGCTGGCCGATGAGCTGGGGGAGTACCTGGCGGCCCATCCGGTAGGGGAGCGTGATCCGATCTTCGGCAACGAGGTGGGTCGGCCACTGAGTCGGACCTCGTTCCGATCGCGGGTGTGGCGCCCGGCGCTGGTGCGGGCGGGGCTGCTTGGTGAGGTGGAGGAAGTTTCCGGCAAGTTCGAGGCGGTGTGGATGGATGTGGACGGGGACGTGCACTCGCAGGTCTTCGCTCGCTACGAACAGGCGGTGGTGCACGTGGCCCGCTCCGAGCACGGCGGGCTCCGCTTCCACGACCTGCGGCACTCCTACGGCACTTGGCTGGCCGACGACGGAATTCCGCCGCATCGGCTGGCGAAAATCCTCGGGCACGAGGAGGTGACGACCACGATGCAGCTCTACGTTCGCCGCACCGATGATCACGACGGAATCCGGGGACTGCTCGGCGACGGCGCGGATCGGCCGGCGGGCTGATGCTGCCTTCTCGCTGCCTGCATGTCTCGTCTCGGCGTCGGCCCGGCCTTCAACGAGTAGGACCCCCTCACCAGACAAGCTGGTCAGGGGGGTCCTGTCGTGTCTCCACACACGAGTCGGGGTGACAGGATTTGAACCTGCGACCTCTTCGTCCCGAACGAAGCGCGCTACCAAGCTGCGCCACACCCCGTGAAGTGAACCTGCGCTAGCTTATAACAAGGTCGTGCTATCTGCTAAATCGCCTGGTCATCTGCCCTGGAGGGGTCAGTGGCCCTGGAGAGGGCGGATGCTGGCCAAGATCTTTTTGGCGGTGTCCTTGTCGATGGATTTCGGGACGCCGGTGTCGGCGGCGACGGTCATCACGAAGCTGCCGTTCTCGTTGGGGAAGGCGAAGGTGTAGACGGCGAAGGTGGAGGCGCAGCCGGGGGCGGGGGCGGGGGCCGAGCCGGTGATCTCCACGAACGAGCCGTGGAGTTGCCCGTCCAGGGAGGTGAGCGATTCGGCGGCGCCGGCGGTGGAGCCGGTGGCGGTGGACCAGCCGATCTTGGCCATGCGGGTGCCGACGTCGGCGGCGGCCCGGGCCGGGTCGGATTGTGACGACACGGTCAGGAATGCGTTGGTGCGCACGTAGTTCGGGCAGTAGTCCTTGCCCTCCTGGGTGAGACCGGCGATCTCCATGCTGTCCGGGGGGTCGCCCCAGATCGCGGTGCCGACGGCGTCGACCACCCAATCCTTGGGGACGTCGTAGGCGGCGCCGCGGGCGGGGACCGAGACGACCTGGTAGCCGGGGATGACCGCCGCCGCAGCCGGGCCGGGGGCCGATCCGGTGGCCGGGCCGGGCTGGGCGCTGCCGCCGGGAGCGGGGGTGTCACTGGTCAGTGCGCTGATCATCGTCGGGGAACTGGATCCCGCGGCGGTGCCGGAGTGCTGGCCGGTGGCGATCACCGCGACGGTGATGCCCGCGGCGACCACCGCGATCACGGCCGCGATGCCGACGTACAGCCGGGTGCGGCCGCCGGCGGGCGGCTGGTGGCCGGGCCAGGCCGGATGCTGTCCGGTCGAATACGGTTGCGGCGCAGCGGGATTCGGGTAGGCACCGAGGTGCCAGGGTTGTTCCGGGTGGGGTGTGCCGGTGACCGGCGGGTAGGCGCCGGTGTTCGGGCGGTAGCCGAAATCCGGTGGCGGCGTGGGGTGTTGCGGGAGACCGGGGGTGCGGAAGTCCAGTTGCCGGGTGGCGTCCGCGGGCTGGGCGGGCCATACGGGTGGATAGGAGCCGGTGTGCGGGCCGCCGGGAAGTGGGTACGGTGCGCCGGGTTGCCCGCCCGGAGTCGAATCCGGTTGGGGGAGATGGTGAGTGGGGACGGCCGGTTGCCGGGTCTCCGGGGCGGCGGGGGCCGCCGGAGGGAGATCCGGTGTCCGGTGCGGCATTTCGGTGGCCGGTGCGCCGGGTGGTTCCGAGCGGGGGAACATCTCGGTCGCCGACGCGTCGGCGGATGACGCTGCGGGACCGGCGGTGTCCGGCCGCTCGCGAACGATCCGCTTGGTCGGTGCTTCCTCCGCCGGGTCCGGTCTCGGGCCGCTCCCGTCGCCGGGTTGCGGTTGGATCCCACTGCTCAACTGAACCCCTGCCTCATGTCGGCACGCCCCTAGCGCGCGACCGCCTCCGATTCCGAAACACCACGGCCGCTGTCCGAGGCCGGTCGGTCGGGCGCGGCCGCGACCAGGGTGAGCAGCGTCGCCTCCGGGCGGCAGCAGAACCGGTACGGCGCCCAGGGCGAGGTGCCCAGGCCCGCGGACACGTGCAGCCGGGTGTGCGAGCCCCATCGGGACGGTCCCTTCACCCGGGAGCGGTCGATGCCGCAATTGGTGACCAGCGCGCCGAAACCGGGCACGCACAGCTGGCCGCCGTGCGTGTGCCCGGCCAGCACCAGGTCGTAGCCGTCGCCGGCGAAGCGGTCCAGCACCCGCGGCTCGGGCGAATGGGTCAGGCCGATGCTGAGGTCCGCCAGCGGATTCGGGGTGCCCGCGACGGTGTCGTAGCGGTCGCGCTGGAGGTGCGGATCGTCGACGCCGGCGGTCGCGATCTTGATTCCGGCGACCTCCAGGTCGCGCCGGACGTGGGTGAGATCCAGCCAGCCGCGCTCGGCGAAGGCCGCGCGCAGGTCCTGCCAGGGCAGCGGAGCGCCGTAGACCCGCTTGTGATCCTTGTCGAAGTACTTGAAGGGGTTCTTCGGCACGGGCGCGAAATAGTCGTTGCTGCCGAAGCAGAACAGGCCCGGCCGCGAGAGCAGGCCCGACAGTGACTGCACCACCGCCGGCACCGCTCGCGGGTGGGCCAGATTGTCGCCGGTGTTGACCACCAGGTCGGGCTCCAGCCGGCCCAACTCGCGCACCCACGCCTGCTTGAGCCGCTGGCCGGGCGTCATGTGCAGATCACTCACGTGTAGCACGCGCAGGCTCGACGACCCCGGTTTCAACACCGGTAGCGTGGCCTCGCGCAGCGTGAAGGCGTTGCGCTCGATCAGCGAGGCGTAGCCGACTCCGGCTGCTGCCGCGCCGACGGCGCCCAGAGCGACCCGTTGGAGTGCGGGGGACGAGAATACCGGCATTCGATCAGGATAGGCGACCGGTGTGACGGACGCCCGGTGTGATTCGGCACAGGGACACGGACCGGGCAAATCAGGTGAGATCCCGGTCGTGCCCCGATAGCGTGTGGCGCATGTCGGAACTGAAGTCGAAGCTGCGTGCCGATCTCACCGCGGCGATGAAGAGCAAGGACGCGCTGCGCCTCGGCACCGTGCGCATGTTGCTGGCCGCGGTGCAGAACGCCGAGGTCGCCGGTCCGCAGGCCCGGGAACTCACGGACTCCGACGTGATCGCCGTGCTCGCCAAGGAGGCGAAGAAGCGCAACGAGGCGGCCGTGGTCTACGAACAGGCCGGTCGTGGTGAGCTGGCCGCCAACGAGCGCGCCGAAGAGGCGATCATCGACGAGTACCTGCCCACTCCGCTCACCGACGCCGAGGTCGCCGACATCGCCGACACCGCGATCGCGGACGTCGCCGAGGAACTCGGCGCCCGGCCCACGATGAAGCAGATGGGCCAGGTCATGAAGGTCGCCACCCGGCTGGCCGCGGGTCGCGCCGACGGCTCCCGGGTGTCCGCGGCGGTGAAATCGCGACTGTGACCCCTCCGGTGGGCCCCCGCCCACCGGGACACCGGATCTCACGACGAGGGCCTCGCACCGGACGGTGCGAGGCCCTCGGTCGCTAGCGGGGCAGCGGGATCGGGATGGGGATCGGTGGCAGCCGCGGCGGCGCCGGTAGCGGTGCGGGCGCCGGCGGCGGCGGTGGGGCGAGCTGGGTGCCGTCGCTGACGTTGAGCGTGACCATCGAGCCCGGGATCGCGGATCCGTTGGGCGAGGTGCCGATTGCCACGCCCTTGGGCTGCGAGCCCGGCTGCGGCACCACCGACACCCGGAAGCCCGCGGCGACCAGCGCCGCGTTCGCCTCCGCCTGGGACATGCCGGCGACCTCGGGGATCTGCGCGTTGTTGGCGCCGCGCACGTACTTCTCGTCGGTCGGCGGGAACGCGGTCGGCGGGAAGTGGTCGAGCACCGGCTTGATCCCGCCGAACCAGCTGCGCGCCGGTTCGTTACCGCCGTACAGGTTGCCGTCGCCACAGCTGCGCAGCGGGTACGAGCAGATCTCGCCGGGGGTGGGTGAGTCGCCGTAGATGTAGGCGGCGCCGGCCATCGAGCTGGTGAAGCCCAGGAAGGCCGAGGAGCGGTGCGTTTCGGTGGTACCCGTCTTCGCGGACACCGGCACGCTCCAGCCGACGGACCGCGCCGACCCGGCCGCGGTACCGCCGACGGCGTCCTGACCCAGCGCGTTGGCCAGCGTCTCCGCCAGGCCCGGCTCGATCACCTGCTCACAGGGCTGCTGGGTCAACGGCACCTGTTTGCCGTTGCGGTCCAGCACCTCCCGGATCGGGGTGGGCGGGCACCACTTGCCCGACGACGCGATCGTGGCGGCCACATTGGACAACTCCAGCGGGTTGATCGCCACCGGGCCCAGCGTGAACGAGCCCAGGTTCTGCTGCTTGATCATGTCGGCGAGGCTCTGGTTGCCGTGGCCGGAGGTGCCCGGATCGGCGTACGAGCGCATGCCCAGCCGCAACGCCATATCCACGGCCGGGGTGACGCCCACGTCCTGGATCAGCTTGACGAACGCGGTGTTCGGCGACTGGGCCAGCGCCTCGGTCACCGTCATCGGCGACCGGTAGTTGCCGGCGTTCTTGACGCAGTAGGTCTCGGGCGGGCAGCCGGCGGCGCCGCCGTTACCCATGCCCTTGGCCGCGAAGAACGGCGGCACGTCGAGTTCGGAGGCGATGCCGAGGCCCTTCTCCATCGCCGCGGCGGTGGTGAAGATCTTGAAGATCGACCCGGCGCCGTCGCCGACCATCGAATACGGCTGTGGCTGCACGGTTTGATGGGCCCCGCCGTCGAGGCCGTACTCGCGGCTGGACACCATCGCCAGCAGCGCGTGCGAATCCTGGCCGGGCGCGATGATGCTCATCACCTCGGCGATGTCGTCGAGATCGGGTTTGGTCACCGAGTCGACCGACGCCTTGATCGAGTTCTGCACCGCCGGGTCCAGGGTGGTGCGGATCAGGTAACCGCCCTTGTCGAGCTGGTCCGCGCTGATCCCGGCGTTGGCCAGGTACTGCATCGCGTAGTCGCAGAAGAAGCCGCGGTCGCCGGCGGCGATACAGCCGCGCGGCAGCGCCTTCGGCTCCGGCAGCACGCTCAGCGGCTCGGCCTTGTCCTTGCGGAATTCGTCGGCGCGGCTGGGGATGTTCTGGATCAGCGTGTCCAGCACGGTGTTCCGGCGCTCCAGCACGCCCGCGGTGTTGGTGTACGGGTTGAGCTTGGAGGAGCTCTGCACCATGCCCGCGAGCATCGCGGCCTGCGGCATGGTCAGATCCTTGGCGTCGACGCCGAAGTAGGTCTGCGCGGCGTCCTGGATCCCGTAGGAACCGTTGCCGAACGGCACCAGATTCAGATACCGGGTGAGGATCTCGTCCTTGCTGAGCTGCTTCTCCAGGTTCAGCGCCATCCGGATCTCGCGCAGCTTGCGGGCGGGGGTGGTCTCCACCGCCGCGCGGCGCTCGGCGTCGGTCTTGGCCACCACCAGCAGCTGGAAGTTCTTCACGTACTGCTGGTCGATGGTCGAACCACCCTGCTGCACACCGCCGGAGGAGGTGTTGGTCAGGAAGGCGCGGAAGGTGCCCTGCCAGTCGACGCCGCCGTGTTCGGCGAAGCGACGGTCCTCGATGGACACGATCGCCAGCTTCATGTCGTTGGCGATCTTGTCACTGGGCACCTCGAAGCGGCGTTGCTCGTAGAGCCAGGCGATGGGGGCGCCGCTGGCGTCGACCATGGTCGACACCGCGGGCACCGTGCCCTCCACCAGTTCCGCGGAAACGTTGTCGACGGTGTCGGCGGCTCGGTTGGACACATAGCCGAAGCCACCGGCGAGTGGGAAGAGCAGCCCGGCGACGATTACGGCCGCGAGCACACACGCTCCGGCCAGTCTCGCGAGCGATCGTGAGGTCGGCACGGGTGCAAGCCTAATTCCCCGGCGGATTGTCCGTGGTATGCGTCCATACGTCCGGCCTCGTGCCTGGTCACGGCGCGTCGGTCCGGGCGTGTCGGTCATACAAATCCGACCGATCGGTTCTTTATCGCAATTGCAGGGACGTTCGTACCAGAAAAGCGGGAGACGGTCTTGCGCAAGCTCATACCTTTACCTAGATTGAGAACCCAGTGTGATAGAGCTAACACTCAAAGTGGAATGTGGTGCAGTTCGCAGCGGGGTTGGGTTGCTGTGTGCTGCACGCGATTCCGGAGCGCCGTTGACCGGTGTTCGGACTGCAAAGGGGCACACCAAATGCACATGACTACCCCCATCGCTCGATTGGACGTGGAGCAGGCCGAAGCAAGGATCGCCTGGGTGTCCCAGGCGCGATGCAAAGAAGTGGACCCCGACCAGCTGTTCGTGCGCGGTGCGGCGCAGCGCAAGGCAGCCACCATCTGCCGGCACTGCCCGGTGCTGATGGAGTGCGGTGCCGATGCCCTCGACAACCGCGTGGAGTTCGGGGTGTGGGGTGGCATGACCGAACGGCAGCGTCGCGCACTGCTCAAACAGCATCCGGAGGTCACGTCCTGGGCCGACTTCTTCCGGGTCCAGCGTACGCAGAAGGTAGCCATGTAACTGTTTCGCATCCGACGGTCCGGGCCCGAATCGGGCTCGGACCGTGTCTTTTTGCGCGCTTCGCCCCGGGCGTGTCGCGGCCCGGCGCTCAGTCGGCCGATCGCGAGCCGGTCAGCTGATCGCCGACGGCCCGCAGCGCCTCCAGGTCCGAGACCTCGAAGGGCAGCGCGGTCACCGCGACGATCGGCACCCGGGGGTGGGCGCCGGTGAAGCGCAGCAGCAGATGCTGTTCCCGCTTCGCGGTCAGGGCCCGGTGGGCGTGGATGCGCAGCACGTCGGCGGTGAGCGCGGCGGCATCGGTCCCGGTGCTGTCCTCGGGGGCGAGTCGATCGGCGGCCGCCAGCGCCTGGGCCGGCGACAGCGAGCACAACACCGGATGGGTGCGGTTGAGCACCAGGCCCGCCGGCGGCAGGCGATCCGTGGAGAGCCGGTCGACGAAGAACGACGCCTCGCGCAGCGCATCCGGTTCCGCGGCGGCGACCACCAGGAAGTGGGTGCCCGGCTGCGACAGCATCGCGTAGGTGCGCTCGGCGCGGTCCTGGAAGCCGCCGAACAGCGTCTCCAGCGATTGCAGGAACACTGAGGCGTCCTTGAGCATCTGGCCGCCGACGATCGTCGAGACACCGCGCACCGCCAGGCTCATCGCGCCGGTGACGATCTTACCGACACCGCGGCCCGGCGCCATGATCACCCGGATCATCCGGCCGTTGAGGAAGGTGCCCAGCCGTTTCGGCGCGTCCAGGAAGTCCAGGGCGTTGCGCGAGGGCGGGGTGTCGACCACGACCAGGTCCCACTCCCGCCGCCCGACCAGGTGGCCCAGTTTCTCCATCGCCATGTACTCCTGCGTCCCGCCGAAGGACGAGGCGACCGCTTGATAGAACGGATTGGCGAAGATCTGCTCGGCCTTCTCGGGGCTGGCGTGCTCCAGCACCATCTCGTCGAAGGTGCGGCGCATGTTCAGCATCATCGCGTGCAGTTCGCCCGGCACCTCCGGGCCCAGCGGCACCCGCTGCGGGCTGTTGTCCAGATCGTCGACCCCCAGCGACTGCGCCAGCCGGCGGGCCGGGTCGATGGTCAGCACCACCACCTTGCGGCCGGATTCCGCGGCCCGCAACGCGATCGCGGCGGCTGTGGTGGTCTTGCCGACACCGCCGGAGCCGCAGCACACCACCACGCGGGCGTCCGGGTCGGCGATGATGCCCGCGATGTCCAGGGCGGGCGCGGTACTCGGCGCGGTCATCAGCGCACCCCCTGTGCCGTCAGCTGCTCGGCCAGCTCGTACAGCCCGCCCAGGTCCATGCCGCCCGGCAGCGAGGTCAGGTACATCCGGCTGCCCGCCACCGGAGCCAGTTCGGTCGCGCTGTCGTCCTGGGCCCGCAGGCTCGCGGAATGCTCCACGGTCTCCCGCAGCAGGCCCTGCAAGTCGTTGTCGGACAGGGTGATGCCCTGGGCTGCGAGTTCGGTGCGAACCGCGTCGGCGTCGATGTCGCCGGCGGCGGCGCGGGCGCGCAGTTCGATCGGCAGATAGCTGGTGGTGGCACGGTTCACGATCACCGTGCCGATCCGGAAGTCCGCCTCGGTCAGTTCGGCCACCGCATCGGCGGTCTCCTGCACCGGCAGCGCCTCCAGCAGGGTGACGAGGTGGACGACGGTCTGATCCGAATGCAGCAGGGTGGACACGCCTTCGGCCTGCGCCGCGATCGGCCCGCCCTTGGCCACCTCGGCCATCACCTTGGTGACGTCCAGGAATCCGGCGATCCGCCCGGTCGGCGGGGCGTCCACCACGATCTCGTCGTAGACCGGCCGGGTGGCGGCGTCCTTACCGCTGCCGGTCTTGGTCGTGCGCACGACGCACTCCTTGATCTTGCCGGTGAGGATGACGTCCCGCAGGCCCGGCGCGATCGTGGTGACGAATTCGATGGCGCCCATCCGCCGCATCGCGCGCCCCGCGAAGCCGAGGTTGTAGAACATGTCCAGGTACTCCAGGAACGCATGTTCGATGTCGAGGGCGAGCGCCATCACCTCCCCGCCGCCGTCGGCGGTCGCGATCTTGGTCTCGGTCGGCGGCAGCGGTGGCAGGTCGAACAGCTGCGCGATCGACTGCCGGCCCTCCACCTCCACCAGCAGCACCCGCCGTCCACCGGCGGCCAGCGCCAGCGCCAGCGCCGCGGAGACCGTCGACTTCCCGGTTCCGCCCTTGCCGGAGACGTAGTGCAGCCGCGCCTTGTCGGCTCGTTCCGGCCACCCTCGTTCCTGCCCCGCCTCCACCGAAACGGGCACCGTCGTCGGTACTCCCACGTTCGCGAGCCTATAACTGGTTCAAATCGCCCGGACACGGGATAGCGCCAGTGTCTGGTAGACCACAACCGCGGCCGTGCCGGCCGGTGTGATCCCGGGGTGATCGGCTCGGCGGTGACCGGCCGCCGGTTCGATCGTGATCCGGGTGAGCCCAGGGGTTCTCGGCGCGCTCGGGCACCGATACGCTCTGCGGCATGAGTGATGCGACCGTGTGGGAATATGCGACCGTGCCGCTGCTGACGCATGCGACGAAGCAGATCCTGGACCAGTGGGGAGCCGACGGCTGGGAATTGGTCACGGTGCTCCCCGGCCCGACCGGCGAGCAGCATGTCGCCTACCTGAAGCGAGCGAAGAACTGATGGCCACGGTGTCCGTCACCGGCTGGCGCGCGAACCTGGACCGGCTCGGCGTGGAGCTGCCGCCGGTGGTGGCCCCCGTGGCCACCTACATTCCCGCCGTCCGGACCGGTTCGCTGGTCTACACCTCCGGGCAGTTGCCGTTCGTGAACGGCGTGCTGCCGGTGACCGGCAAGGTCGGCGCCGAGGTGAGCGTCGAACAGGCCACCGAGGCGGCCCGGCTGTGCGCGCTCAACGCGCTCGCCGCCGTGCACGACCTGGTCGGGCTCGACGAGGTGGTGCGGGTGGTCAAGGTCGTCGGCTTCGTCGCCTCTGCCCCCGGATTCGGCGATCAGCCGGTGGTGATCAACGGCGCCTCCGAATTCCTGGGCGAGGTGTTCGGCGAGGCCGGTCGGCACGCCCGGTCCGCGGTCGGGGTCGCGGAACTGCCGCGGGACACCCCGGTCGAGGTGGAGATCATCGTCGAGGTGCGGTAACTCGCGATCGGCCGGACGGCCCGGGTGGGGATACTGGAAGTCGTTGGAGCCCAGGGCGTTAGGACACGGTATGACCCTCTCTCACCCCGCGTACGGGCAATTGCGCCCGGTCACCGCGACCGCCTCGGTACTGCTCGCGAACAACCCGGGCCAGATGACGCTGGACGGCACGAACACCTGGATTCTGCGGGCCCCCGGCCGATCCGACTACGTCGTGGTCGATCCTGGGCCCGAGGACCACGCCCATACCGACGCGATCGTGCGGGAGACCGGCGGCGCGATCGCGCTCACCCTGATCACCCACCAGCACCCCGACCACACCGACGGCATCGATCGGCTGGTCGAGCTGACCGGTACGCCGGTGCGCGCGGCCGACACCCGCTTCCTGCGGGGTGCGGTGCAGCCGCTGGCCGACGGTGAGGTCGTGGAGGCGGCGGGCCTGCACATCACCGTGCTGGCCACTCCCGGTCACACCGAGGATTCGCTCAGCTTCCTGCTCGACGACGCGGTACTGACCGGCGATACCGTCCTCGGCAGCGGTACCACCGTGCTGGAAGCCCGCGACGGCGCCCTCGGCGACTATCTGGACTCGATGGACCAGCTGGTGGACGTGGCGGCGGGGCGGGCCCTGTTGCCCGCCCACGGCCCCGACCACGCGGCCGCCGAACAGGTCGTCCGCTACTACATCCGGCACCGGCGAGAACGCCTCGACCAGGTCCGGGAGGCGTTGCTGGTGCTCGGCGCCGACGCCTCGCCCGAGCAGGTCGTGGAACGGGTCTACGCCGACGTCGACAAGAGCCTCTGGCCGGTCGCGCAGAGCTCGGTACAGGCACAGCTGTCGTACTTGCGCAGCCGGAACTGAGTGCCGGGCGGGCCGGGCGCGGACCCTATCGGGCCCGGCGCGCCAGCCGCTCGGAATCGGTGATCAGGACGCTCTTACCCTCCAGCCGCAGCCAGCCGCGGTGTGCGAAGTCGGCGAGCGCTTTGTTCACGGTCTCCCGGGAGGCGCCGACCAGCTGGGCGATCTCCTCCTGGGTGAGGTCGTGGGTCACCCGCAGCGCGCCGGCCTCCTGCGTGCCGAAACGCTGGGCCAGCTGCAAGAGCGCCTTGGCGACCCGGCCCGGCACGTCGGTGAAGATCAGGTCGGCCAGGTTGTTGTTGGTGCGGCGCAGCCGGCGGGCGAGCACCCGCAGCAGCTGCTCGGCGATCTCCGGACGCTGATCGATCCACGCCTTGAGCGCATCGCGGTCCATGGTGACCGCGCGGACCTCGGTGACCGTCGTCGCCGTCGACGTGCGCGGGCCCGGGTCGAAGATGGACAGCTCGCCGAACATGTCCGACGGGCCCATGATGGTCAGCAGATTCTCGCGGCCGTCCGGAGAACGGCGGCCGATCTTCACCTTGCCCGAAGTGATGATGTACAGCCGATCGCCGGGCTCACCCTCGTTGAAGATGACGTGTCCGCGGGGGAAGTCCACCGGCTCCAGTTGTTTGGCGAGAGCCGCGACCGCGGTGGGCTCGACGCCTTGGAAGATGCCTGCTCTGGCGAGGGCCTCGTCCACGAATGTGCTCCTATCCGACGATTGGCTCTGTCCTCCGGACCGTAGCGATTCGGCCGACAGTGCAGTCTACTTTGCGCGCGCGCAGCGTAGTGACAGACACCACGTAACGTGCGGTTCGTGCAACGCACGCGGTGCCTCGGAGGTTCCCGCGACCGGCGCCCGCGGTCGCCGTCATGGCAATCCGCAGGTCGGCGCCGCCCCGGGCAGGTGTCAGCTGGCCTGTGCGACGTCCAGTTCGTCGTTCCTGGTGCGAGCGCGGCGCATCCGGGCGGCGGCAGGTGGGACACCGAGCTTCGCCAGCTCGTTGACCTCGGCGTTGCTTGCGCGGTCCAGGTACTGCTGTACCTCTTCCTCGGGCTCGAGCAACTTGCGTAGCCGGTTCTCGACCCGTTCCATGAACAGCGCGAACAGCATCAGCACCACCGGGAAGAGCACCACAGCGAGTCCTTGCATACGGAGGAGTAAACACTGAGAAGGTCTCGGATGGAACACGGTGGGTCGAACGGGGCTGCGCACTCTCACCCGCTATCGGCGCAGCCGTCGGTGCGGTTCCGTATGGTGGACGGGTGCGTGTACCCAGATCCGCCGCCGTGAACGGGCACGAACCGGTTGCAGCCGCGGCGTCCGACGATTCCGCGCTCGCCGCCCCCGCTTCCGCGACCCCAGCCTCCGCGACCCCCGTCCGGCGCGGCAGGACCGGCGCGACCCCGGCCGGGCGGTTCGCGGGCGAAACCCGGCTCGGCCTGGTGCGGCGTGCGCGGCGGATGTATCGGAATCTGACGCTGGCCTTTCCGGATGCGCACTGCGAGCTCGATTTCCGCACGCCGCTCGAATTGGCGGTCGCCACCATACTTTCCGCGCAGTGCACCGATGTGCGGGTGAACCTGACCACGCCCGCCCTGTTCGCCCGCTACCCGGACGCCCGCGCCTATGCCGAGGCCGACCGTACCGAGTTGGAGGAGTACATCCGCCCGACCGGTTTCTATCGGAACAAGGCCAATTCGCTGATCGGACTCGGGCAGGGACTGCTGGAGCGTTACGACGGCGAGGTGCCGGGCACGCTCGACGAACTGGTCCGGCTGCCGGGCATCGGCCGCAAGACCGCGAACGTGATCCTGGGCAACGCCTTCGATGTGCCGGGAATCACGGTCGACACTCATTTCAGCCGGCTGGTGCAGCGCTGGCAGTGGACCACCGAGGACGATCCGGTGAAGATCGAGCACGCCATCGGCGCGCTGATCGAGCGCAAGGACTGGACCATGCTGTCGCATCGGGTGATCTTCCACGGTCGCCGGGTGTGTCACGCCCGCAAGCCCGCGTGCGGCGCGTGTGTGCTGGCCAAGGACTGCCCGTCCTTCGGCGCCGGGCCGACCGATCCGGTCGTCGCGGCCGCACTGGTGAAGGGACCCGAGGCGCCACATCTGCTCGAACTGGTGGGCCGGTGAGAACCTTTCCCCCGGCATGGCGCTGGACGTTGGTCGCAGTCATCGCCGTGGTCGCGCTCGCGGTCGCCGTATGGCCGCGTGACCACCATCGTTCCGCGGCGGCCGGCCCGGTCGCATCGAGCGAAACCGTGGCCGTCCCCGGGGAACTGCGGGCTGCGGCGGGCCTGACCGACTGCCCGCATCCGGCGGCCGGCGTCGCGCCGGTGACCACCGGGCCGCTGGCGGGCCTCACGCTGGACTGCCTCGCCACCGGCGCTCCCGTCGACCTCGCCGCCGCCCTCGCCGGTCGTCCCACCCTGTTGAACCTCTGGGCGTACTGGTGTCAGCCGTGCGCCCGGGAACTGCCGGCCGTGCAGCAGTACGCCACCCGCGCGAGCAACCGCGTGAATGTGCTGACCGTGCACAGTGATCCGGCCGAATCCCGGGCCCTGGCCCGGCTCTCGGACCTGGGCGTCCATCTCCCCGGCGTGCAGGATGCCGACGCCCGGCTCCGCACCGCCGTCCGGGCCCCCGCGGTACTGCCCGTCTCCGTCCTGCTCCGCGCCGACGGTTCGCTGGCCAAGGTCGTGGTCCGGCCGTTCGACAACGCCGACGACATCGCCGCCACGGTCGACCGCGAACTGGGGATCGCGGCATGAGTGGTCAAGGGCCGGAGGCGGCAGCGGAGCGTGACCACGAAGGCCCTCCACTCGTGCCCGGGCAACATGGCATGAATGATCAAGTGCCCGAGGCGGATCAGTGGCACGAGAGCCTGACGCAGGAGCCAGGCAGCCCCGGATCCACCTCGCTCGGGCTCGGCGACCCGGAGCCGCGAGGAGACCGCGGCGGTTCGGTGGGTGACGGTGCGAACGGTCGGGCGGGAACGGTGGTGGTCGCCGGGCATCACGGCCCCGGTGACATTCCCGTGTGGTTGCGTGCGGTGGCGCAGCATCCGCCGGCCGATCCGACCGGTGTGAATCAGGTGCTGACGCGGCGGTCCACGCTGCACGAGTACGCGGCGATGGCGTCGCGGGTCCGGCAGGCGGCGGTGCTGGTGCTGTTCGGCGGTGGGCCGGCGGATGATGCGGCCGCGCCGGGCGGGCTGCCGGCCGATGCGGACGTCCTGCTCACCCAGCGCGCGGCCACGCTGCGTCAGCACAGTGGGCAGGTCGCGTTCCCCGGCGGCGGCGTGGAGGCCGGCGACGACGGGCCGATCGCCACGGCACTGCGGGAGGCGCAGGAGGAGACCGGGCTGGAGCCGGCCGGCGTGCAGCCGTTGGCGGTGCTGCCGAAGATCTTCGTCCCGGTGTCCGGATTCGACGTGACACCGGTGGTCGCCTATTGGCGCACCCCCGGCCGGGTCGGCGTGGTCAGCGTCGCGGAGGCGACCCGGGTGGTGCGGGTGCCGCTGGCGCATCTGCTCGATCCGGCCAATCGGTTCGTCGTCCGGCATCCGCGGGGTTACATGGGGCCCGCGTTCGCCGTCGACGGCATGCTGGTCTGGGGTTTCACCGCCGGTGTCCTGGCCGGCCTGCTGGCGGTGTCGGGATGGGAAAGGGAATGGGATCACCACGACGTGCGTGATCTACAGGCATCGCTGGCGGCAGTGGGGATGACGTTATGAGTTCCTCGGCGTGGCTCGACCTGGCAGTCGTGATCATCGCGCTGCTGGCGGCCTCCTCCGGGTGGCGTCAGGGCGCGGTCGCGTCGGCACTGGCCTTTCTCGGCGTGGTGCTGGGCGCGGTGGCGGGCATCCTGATCGCGCCGCACATCCTCATCCACATCAGTGAGGGCCGGAAACGGGTGCTGGTCGGCGTGGTGCTGATCGTCGCCCTGGTCATCATCGGCGAGGTGGCCGGGATGGTGCTGGGCCGGGCGGCCCGCTCGGGCATGCGACATCCGTTCACCCGCAGTGTGGACAGTGTGGTGGGCGCCGCGCTGCAATGCGTCGCGGTGCTGGTGACGGCCTGGCTGCTGGCGTTGCCGCTGGCTTCCTCCTCGCAGCCGGGAATTGCCGCGGCCGTCAACGGTTCCCGGGTGCTCTCGGATGTCAACGAGGTCGCGCCGAACTGGTTGCGGCGGGTGCCGAACGAATTCTCGCGGCTGCTCAACACATCCGGGCTGCCGGATGTGATCGGCCCGTTCGGCCGGGCGCCGATCGCCGCCGTCGAACCGCCGGATCCCAGCGTGCTGGACACCCCGGTGGCGCTGAACCTCCAGCACAGTGTGCTGCGGATTCGTGGCGTCGCGCCGAGTTGCCAACGGGCCCTGGAGGGTTCGGGGTTCGTGGTGGCGCCCGAGCGGATCATGACCAATGCGCACGTGGTCGCGGGCACCACCACCGTGCAGGTGGACACCGCGCGCGGTCCGCTGGATGCCAGTGTGGTGCTGTTCGATCCGTCCCGCGATGTGGCAGTGCTGGCGGTGCCGGGGCTGAACGCGCCGGTCGTGCCGCTGGCCGCGGTCGCGGCGAAGTCCGGGCAGAGTGCCATCGTGCTGGGCTATCCCGGCGGCGGCCCGTACACCGCGAGCGCTGCCCGCGTTCGCGAGACGCTGGATCTGACGGGTCCGAACATCTACAAGAGCGGCACCGTCGAGCGCGAGGTCTACACCGTGCGCGGCCGGGTGCGGGCCGGTAATTCCGGTGGCCCGCTGGTGGATACCGACGGCGAGGTGCTCGGCGTGGTCTTCGGCGCCGCCGTGACCGACGACGACACCGGTTACGTGCTCACCCTCGGTGAGGTCCGGACCGATCTGGACGCCGCGACCGGTTCCACCCAGCCGGTCGGCACCGGGGATTGCGTGCTGAGCTGATCGGTACGGCCGCCGCCGACCGCCCGCGTGGCCGGACCGGTCGGCGATGCGGCGGCCGATCAGCTGTGTAGCGGGCTGATTTCCGGTGTGCCGTGCCGATTCCGGTGCGGCGGGCCGAACCGGCCGCACCGGTTCGGCGTCAGCTGCCAGGTCGGCCCAGCAGTTTGGCCAGTTCCGCGGTCACCACGTCCGGATTCTCCTGGTGGGCGAAGTGACCCGCGCCGGGGATCTGGGCGACCCGGCGGTTCGGGGCGAGGTGGTGGCCGCGGCGGATGGTGGTGTCGAGAATGTAGGGGTCGGTTTCGCCGTACAGCGACAGCACCGGAACCCGCACCGGCTCCCGCATCATCGACATGAAGCGGCGGCCGTCGGGCCGCCACTGGCTGCGGAACGCCCAGCGCTGGTACTCCAGCGCACAGTGCGCGGCGCCGGGGATCCGGATCGCCGACCGCATCCGCCGGGCGGTGTCCACGAATTCGGCCGAGGCCGCCCACCGCGGGTCGACCCGGGAACGCAGCAGTCGTTCGATCTCGAAACCGTCGGCGCTGGTGAGCAACTGCTCCGGATACCGGGGTAGCTGGTAGCGGAGGAAGTTCGGCAGCCACGCCGCCCGCTGCCGCCGGTCGCGCAACACCGCCTGTTTCAGCGTGATCGGATGCGGCGAGCTCACCAGGGCGATCGATCGGACCAGCCGCGGATGCAGTACCGCCGTCGCCCAGCACACCAGTCCGCCCTCGGCGTGCCCGACCAGGGTGGCCTCGGTGTGGCCGAGCGCGCGGATCAGACCGGCCACGTCACCGGCCAGGGTCCAGCCGTCGTAGCCACGCGGTGGCTTGTCGGAATCGCCGTAGCCGCGCAGGTCGACCGCGACTACCCGGTGACCCCGGTCGGCCAGCCCGGTCAGCTGGTGCCGCCACGACCACCAGAAATCACCGAAGCCGTGCAGCAGCACCACCAGGGTGGCGTCCGCGTCGACCCCGGCCCGCTGACCCGACGCGGCACGAGCGTGGGATTCCGGAGCCTCGGCGAGATGGAAACGAATGCCGTTGGCATGCACGTCCCGATGGGTCCATGCCCCGTCGTAGCGGACGCTGGACGGATCCGGGCTCGGAGTAGACGACACGCTGCTGGAGCGTAGTGGCCGGTTTATCGCCCGGACCTGTCGGTAACCACGTGTTCATCGACCCCGGCGGAAACCGGCTCGGCGTGCGGGCCGAGCCCGTGCGGCAGCACCGAGCGGGTCTCCTTGAGCGTCTCCAGGGTCTTGGCCGGCGCCCGCAGCCGGCGGACCTTCAGATAACCCAGCACGCCCAGCGCCGCGGTGGCGGCCACCATCAGGCCGAACACGATCAGGAACGCCGCCCAGCGCGGCAGCCACACGTTCAGCAGTTCCGCCAGGAAGAAGAAAAAGAAGAACGTACTGAACAACAGGATGGTCAGTGCCGCGATGAAATACACGCTGCCCTGCAGGGCCTTGCGGATCTCGCGGCCGACCTCGGTCTTGGCCAGCTCCACCTCGGCCCGGACCAGGGTCGACACCTGCTCCGACGCATCGCGCACGAGATCACCGATGGTGGCGGCCGCCGTGGTGTCGACGTCGGACAGCGGAATCGAGGTGATGGTCCGATTGCGGCCCCCGTCGCGCCCGTTACCGCCCTGTGTGAAGCTCAATTGCTCGACCCTTCTCGCTGTTCCGGTGCTGCCCGCCCTGCCGCGTCGTGCCGCGACGGTCGTCGGTGTCGCCGCGCGCCTACCCACACACGGCCCGGTCGCAACAGTAGCGTCCGACCGCGGATGGTTCAGCGACCGCCGCTTCGAATTGTCGCGGCGGTCGCCGTAATTTCCCTCTCGCCCTAATTCGTTCTGGGATTATTCGTTCCCGGCTCAATTCTTCTCGGCGCGGATGGCCTCGAATACCGTCGGATCGACCAGGGTGCTGGTGTCGCCGAGTTCACGTCCCTCGGCCACATCGCGCAGCAGCCGCCGCATGATCTTGCCGGAGCGGGTCTTCGGCAGTTCGGGGACGACGTGGATCTCCCGGGGCCGGGCGATGGGGCTGATCTCGCGGGCGACCTCGGCCTTGAGTTCGTCGACCAGGGCTTTACCGGTGTTCGCGGTGCCGCCGGTCAGGATGACGAACGCGACGATGCCCTGGCCGGTGGTGGCGTCGGCGGCGCCGACCACCGCGGCCTCGGCGACCCCGGAATGCCCGACGAGTGCGGATTCGACCTCGGCGGTGGAGATCCGGTGGCCGGAGACGTTCATGACGTCGTCGACGCGGCCGAGTACCCACAGGTCGCTGTCGGCGTCGAGCCGGGCGCCGTCACCGGCGAAATACCAGCCCTGATCGGCGAACCGTTCCCAGTAGGTGGAGCGGTAGCGGTCCGGGTCGCCCCAGATACCGCGCAGCATCGACGGCCACGGCTGGTCCAGCACCAGGTAGCCGACGACGCCGGAATCCGTGTCCGCGGGCACCACTGCCGCGAGATCCTTGCCCTCCTCGTCGACGACCTTGGCCGAGATACCGGGCAGCGGGGTCATGGCGGCGCCGGGTTTGGCGGCGGTCACGCCTGGCAGCGGGGAGATCATGATGGCGCCGGTCTCGGTCTGCCACCAGGTGTCCACGATCGGGGTCCGGTTCGCGCCGATGACCTCGCGATACCAGCGCCACGCCTCCGGGTTGATCGGCTCGCCGACCGAGCCGAGTACCCGCAGGCTGGACAGATCGTGCGCGTCCGGAATCTCCCGGCCCCACTTCATGAACGTCCGCACCAGCGTGGGTGCGGTGTAGTAGATGGTGACGCCGTACTTCTCGACGATCTGCCAGTGCCGGTGTTCGTCCGGGAAATTCGGGGTGCCCTCGTAGACGACCTCGGTGACGCGGTTGGACAGCGGCCCGTAGACGATGTAGCTGTGCCCGGTGACCCAGCCGATATCGGCGGTGCACCAGTACACGTCCCGTTCCGGCTGGTGATCGAAGACATAGTGGTGGGTGTAGGACGCCTGGGTCAGATAACCGCCGGAGGTGTGCAGGATGCCCTTGGGCTTCCCGGTGGTGCCGGAGGTGTAGAGGATGAACAGCGGATGTTCGGCGTCGAAGGGCTGGGCCTCGTGTTCCGCGGAGGCGTGCGCGACCGTCTCGTCCCACCACAGGTCCCGGCCCGCGGTCCACGGCACCTCGATCCCGGTGCGCCGCACCACCAGCACGTGTTCGACGCTGGACGGTTCGTCGCCGGCCAGGGCCTCGTCGACGGCCTCCTTCAGCGGCGCGGGTTTGCCGCGGCGCCACTGGCCGTCGGTGGTGACGACGAGCCGGGCCTGCGCGTCGTCGACGCGCTGGCGCAGCGCGGTGGGAGAGAAGCCGGCGAACACCACCGAATGGGTGAGCCCCAGCCGGGCGCAGGCCAGCATCGCCACGATCGCCTCGGGAACCATCGGCATGTAGATGGCCACCCGGTCGCCGGGGACCAGACCGAGTTCGGTGAAGTAGTTGGCGGCCTGCGACACCTCGGCCAGCAACTGGGCATAGGTGAGGTCGCGGGAGTCGCCGGGCTCGCCCTCCCAGCGGATCGCCACCTGGTCGCCGTGACCGTCGAGCACATGCCGATCGACGCAGTTGTAGGCGACGTTGAGCTTGCCGCCGGTGAACCAGCGCGCCACTGGTGCGTCGTCCCAGTCCAGCACCCGCGTCCAGGGCTGGTGCCAGTGCAGGCGACCGGCCTGCTCGGCCCAGAACTCCTCGCGATCGGCGGCGGCGCGGTCGTACAGCGCGGTGTCGGCATTGGCCGCGGCGGCGAACTCCGCGGTCGGCGGATACGAGTCCCGAGGATCGGCAGTGGAATCGGTCATGTCGTCTCTTCTTTCGCATGCGCTTCGGCCGGGGTGACCGCGGCCACGTTCCGACCCTAACGGACGGTTACCCGCCCGCGGGCCGGCTCCCGGTGGGACCGGCCGCTCCACTTGCGCTGACAATCCGGTGGTACGTGGTTACTGTCCATGCATCCAAGGCTTCACCCGAACGGGGGAATTGCGTTGCGAATCCGGACTCTCACCGCGCTGGCCGCGGCGGCGTTGCTGGCGATCAGCCCGGCCCTGACCAGTTGTTCCACCGGCGGCAGCGGCGATGCCACGATCGTCACCGTCAACGGCGGCGAACCACAGAACCCACTGATCCCGACGGATACCAACGAGAACATGGGCGGCCGGGTGGTGGACCGCCTGTTCGCGGGGCTGGAGTACTACGACGCGAGCGGTACCCCGCACGACGAGGTCGCCCAGTCGATCGATTCACCGGATCGGCAGCACTACACGATCGTGCTGAAGCCGGGCTGGACCTTCACCGACGGCACCGCGGTGACCGCGAAGTCGTTCGTCGACGCCTGGAACTACGGCGCCCTCGGCAGCAACGGGCAGTTGCAGAACTGGGCCTTCGCCACGATCGCGGGCTACGACGACGTGTCCGCGAATCCGCCTCGGGCACAGACCATGTCGGGATTGAAGGTGGTCGACGACCGGACCTTCACGGTGGACCTGAAACAGCCGTCGATCGACTTCCGGCTGCAACTGGGTTTCGCGCCGTTCTATCCACTGCCCGACGTCGCCTTCAAGGATATGAAGGCGTTCGGCGCCGCCCCGATCGGCAACGGGCCCTACACGTTCGGCGACTGGCAGCACAACGTCCGGATCGACCTCACCCCCAACCCGGGCTATCACGGCGGCCGCCCGGCGCGGAACAAGGGCCTGCGGTTCGTGATGTACCAGTCCTACGACACCGCCTACGCCGATCTGCAAGCGGGCAATCTGGATGCGCTGGACGTGATTCCGGACAGTGCGCTGGCCACGTACAAACAGGATCTCGGTGATCGCGCGATCAGCAAGCCGATCGCCTACAGCCAGCACATCGGGGTGCAGCCGACGGTGCCGCACTTCGCCGGGCCGGAGGGGGTGCTGCGGCGCAAGGCGATCTCGCTGGCGATCAACCGGGATCAGATCGCCGCCAACATCTTCCACGGCACCCGGGTGCCGTCGCGGGATTTCACGGCCTTCACCCTGCCCGGCTTCCGCGGCGATCTGCCCGGCGCCGACGTGCTGAAATACAACCCGGACGAGGCGCGCCGGTTGTGGGCGCAGGCGAACGCCCTCTCGCCCTGGTCGGGCAGCTATCAGATCGCCTACAACTCCGACGGCGGTCATCAGGCGTGGATCGAGGCCGTCGCCAACAGCGTGAAGAACACTCTCGGCATCGAGGCGGTCGGCGCGCCCTATCCCACCTTCAAGAACATTCGCGACGAGATCACCGCCAAGACCATCGGCAAGGCGTTCCGGTACGGCTGGCAGGGCGACTACCTGTCCATGTTCGAATTCCTGACCTCGATGTATCTCAGCGGATCGCAGACCGACGACATCCAGTACAGCAACCCGGAATTCGACAAGCTGCTGTTCGAGGCCCAGGCCGCGGCCACCCCCGAGCAGGCCTACGACACGCTGGCCCGCGCCCAGACGGTCCTGTTCCAGGACATGGCCGACATCCCGATCTTCGATTACGACGTCGCGGCCGGCCGATCGGACAAGGTGAAGCGGGCCGACGTCACCTGGTGTGGCCTGTTCGACTTCGAGAACATCGAGAAGTGAGCCGAAACCGCCTCGGGCGGTGGCGACTCGGCGGGTGAGGGGTTATGGGCTGGTATGTGGTGCGGCGACTGCTGCAGATGATTCCGGTGTTCTTCGGGGCGACACTGCTGATCTACGCGATGGTGTTCCTGATTCCCGGTGACCCGATCCGGGCGCTGGCCGGGGATCACCAGATGACCCCGGGTGTGGACGCGGCGTTGCGGGCGCGCTATCACCTGGACCGGCCGTTCGTGATCCAGTACCTGGAGTATCTGAAGGGCATCGCCACCTTCGATTTCGAGACGTCGTTCTCCGGGCGGCCGGTGCGCGACGAACTGGCCCGGGCGTTTCCGATCACGTTCCGGCTGGCGGTGCTGGCGGTCTGCTTCGAGGCCGTGTTCGGGGTGGGTTTCGGGCTGATCTCCGGGCTGCGCCGGGGTGGTCCGTTCGACACGGTGATGCTGGCATTGAGTCTGGTCGTGATCGCGGTGCCGATCTTCGTGGTGGGTTTCCTGGTGCAGTTCCTGTTCGGGGTGCGCTGGGGGATCGTGCCGGTGACCGTCGGCGGCCGGTCGGATCTCGGCGCACTGCTGGCGCCCGCGCTGGTGCTGGGGTCGCTGTCGTTCGCCTACGTGTTGCGGCTGACCCGGAATGCGGTGGCGGAGAACATGATCGCCGACCATGTCCGGACCGCCACCGCGAAGGGCCTGAGCCGTCGGCGGGTGGTCGTGGTGCACATCCTGCGCAATTCGATGATTCCGGTGGTGACCTTTCTCGGCGCCGATCTGGGTGTGCTGATGGGCGGTGCGGTGGTCACCGAGGGCATCTTCAACATTCCCGGGGTGGGCGGCACCCTGTTCCAGGCGGTCACCCGCGGCGAACCACCCACGGTGGTGGCCTTCGTGACGGTGCTGGTGGTGATCTTCCTGCTGGCCAACCTGCTGGTCGATCTGCTGTACGCGGCTCTGGATCCGAGGATTCGCTATGCCTGAACTACCCGGTCAGGAGCATGTGGTGGCGCCGCCGGAGGAGGTGGAGTTGCTCGCCGTCGACGCCCTGGACGAGAGCGGCGCGCCGAGCGGGGTCTGGGGTGACGCGTGGCGGCGGTTGCGCCGCAATCCGATCTTCCTGATCGCCGTGGTGGTGATCGCCGTCGTGCTGCTGGCCGTGGCCTGGCCCGGAGTGTTCACCGACCTGGATCCGCGCTACTGCAACGGCGATGTCAGCATGCGGCGACCCGGGTCCGGACATCCGTTCGGCTTCGATCAGCAAGGCTGTGACATCTTCGCCCGCACCGTGTACGGGGCCCGGGCCTCGGTCAGCACCGGGGTCGGGGCGACGGTGCTGTTCCTGGTGATCGGTGGTGCGCTCGGTGCCGTGGCCGGGTATTACGGCGGCCTGCTGGACGGGATCGTGTCGCGGATCGCGGAGATCTTCTACGCGCTGCCACTGATGCTGGCCGCGATCGTCATCATGCAGTTGCTCGCGGCTCGCACGGTGTGGACGGTGATGCTCACCCTGGCGTCGTTCAGCTGGCCGCAGGCCGCGCGTATCGCCCGCGCGGCGGTGATCCAGGCGAAGAACAGCGAATATGTCACGGCGGCACAGGCTCTCGGCGTGTCCCGGCCCCGGGTACTACTGCGGCACGTGCTGCCGAACTCGATCGGGCCGCTGATCGTGGTGAGCACGTTGTCGCTCGGGGCGTTCGTCGTCACCGAGGCGACGCTGTCGTATCTCGGTGTCGGGCTGTCCCGCACGATCGTCTCCTGGGGTTCGGACATCGCCGCCGATCAGCGTCAGATCCGTACCTCGGCGATCCTGTTCTATCCGGCCTCGGCGCTGGCGTTCACCATCCTCGGTTTCCTGATGCTGGGTGACGCGGTCCGCGACGCGCTCGATCCCCGGGCGCGGCCGCGGTGAGCGCCGACGCGGCCGCGCCGCTGCTCGAAATCCGGGACCTGGCAGTCGAATTCACCTCCGGCGGTCGCGCGGTCCCGGCGGTGCGCGGCGCGGGGCTCACGGTGTATCCGGGCCAGACGGTGGCGATCGTCGGTGAGTCCGGCTCCGGCAAGTCGACCACCGCGCACGCGATCATCGGCCTGCTG
This sequence comes from Nocardia sp. alder85J, assembly GCF_020176955.2. Lineage (GTDB taxonomy): Bacteria > Actinomycetota > Actinomycetes > Mycobacteriales > Mycobacteriaceae > Nocardia. Next base: position 797,082 of record NZ_JAIUCZ020000003.1, on the reverse strand, counting down.
CCGGGTACCGGCCGGATCACCGGTGGTTCCATCCGATTCGACGGACAGGACCTGGTCACCGCGCCGCGCCGGGAACTCGCGGCGGTCCGGGGGCGTGCGATCGGCTTCGTCCCGCAGGATCCGATGTCGAATCTGAATCCGGTGTGGACGGTCGGCTTCCAGGTGCGGGAAACGTTGCGGTCCCACGGCATCGCGACGGGCCGGGCGGCCCAGCGGCGGGCGGTGGAACTCCTGGCCGAGGCCGGACTGCCCGACGCCGAGCGGCGGATCGGGCAGTATCCGCACGAATTCTCCGGCGGCATGCGGCAACGCGCGCTGATCGCGATGGGTCTGGCCTGCCGGCCGAAACTGCTCATCGCCGACGAGCCGACCTCGGCCCTGGACGTGACGGTGCAGCGGCAGATCCTCGACCACCTGGACCGGCTCACCGGTGAACTGGGCACCGCGGTGCTGCTGATCACCCACGACCTGGGCCTGGCCGCGGAACGGGCCGGTCACCTGGTCGTGATGTATCGCGGTCGCGTGGTGGAATCCGGTCCGGCACAACAGATTCTGCGCGAGCCCGGACACCCCTACACGCAGCGGCTGGTGGCCTCCGCCCCCTCGCTGACCGCGACGGTACGGCCACGGGCCGCCGTACCGTCGGAACCTCGGGACGATGTCCTGGTCGCCGACGGTCTGACCAGGAAATTCCGCATCCGCGGCAACGCGCCGTGGCGCGGCACCGAACTCGTCGCGGTGGACGACGTCTCGTTCCGGCTGCGCCGCGGCGCCACCACCGCGCTGGTGGGCGAATCCGGCTCCGGGAAATCGACTGTCGCACAACTGGTTCTCGGACTGGAGACGCCCACCTCGGGCGCCGTCACCTTCGACGGCCGGCCGCTGGCCACGCTGGATCGCAAGGCGCTCCTGGATTTCCGGCGGCGGGTGCAGCCGGTGTTCCAGGATCCGTACGGTTCGCTCGACCCGATGTACTCGATCCACCGCACCCTCGAGGAACCATTGCGCACCCATCGCATCGGGACCCGGGCACAGCGCGAGCGGACCGTCCGGGACCTGCTCGACAAGGTCGCACTCCCCGCCTCGATCCTGCGGCGGTATCCGAACGAGCTGTCCGGCGGTCAGCGGCAGCGGGTGGCGATCGCGCGGGCCCTGGCATCCGGGCCGGAACTGGTGGTCTGCGACGAGGCGGTGTCGGCGCTGGACGTGCTGGTGCAGGCGCAGATCCTGACCCTGCTCGCCGAACTGCAAGCGGAACTGGGGTTGACGTACCTGTTCATCAGCCACGATCTGGCCGTGGTCCGGCAGATCGCCGACGAGGTGCTGGTGATGCAGCAGGGCCGGATCGTCGAGGCCGCGCCCACCGGCGAGCTGTTCGACCGGCCGCGCACCGAGTACACCCGGCGCCTGCTGGACGCCATCCCGGGCCGGAATCTGCCGCGACCGGCCTGACAGTAGCGTGGGGGCGTGACCGATGTGCTGCGGCCCCTGGCCGATCTACCGGGTGTGCGCGAGGCCGCCGACCGGGCGCGGGACGCGCTCGCCGAGGTGCACATGCATCGAGCGAACCGGCGCGGCTGGCCCGTGACGGCAGCCGAGGCGGCGGTGCGGGCGGCCCGATCCTCGGCGGCGATCGACGGCGCGGCCACCGAACTGCCCCCGGACGGACAGGTTGCCGATCCGGTGCTGGCGGGCTCTTTGCGGGTCGGTCAGGCCCTCGACGGCGACGCACTGCGGAATCTGGTGGGGGTGTGGCAGCGCGCGCCGTTGCAAGCGCTGGCTCGGCTGCACCTGCTGGCCGCCACCGACCTGGTGGAAGATCCGGAATCGCTGGGCCGCCCGCGCGCCGAATCCGGTGTCGCCGAGCGGCTGGACCTGCTGGCGCAGACCGTGCTGACCTCGAACGCGCCGGCGCCGGTGCTGGCCGCCGTGGTGCACGGGGAACTGCTGGCGTTGCGTCCGTTCGGCACCGCCGACGGCCTGGTCGCGCGGGCGGCCGCCCGTCTGGTCACGGTGTCCCGTGGCCTGGATCCGCACGCGCTGGGGGTGCCGGAGGTGTTCTGGCTGCGGCGCCGACCGGCATATCTGGAGGCGGCCGCCGGGTTCGCCGTGGGCGGGCCCGCCGGGGTGGGCGCCTGGACCATCCTGTGCTGCGAGGCCTTGGTGGACGGCGCCCGTGAGGCGCGATCCATCGCCGACAGCGCCGCCTGACCCGGACACACAAGCGGGCGGTGTGGTCATCGTGACCTCACCGCCCGCTGGCACGGGCAGCCCGGTTACCAGGCGTGCTGGTCGGGTTGTGTTCTGCGGCCTCGGCGACTCTCCGGTACCCGGTGGTTCATCCCCGCAACCTGTGCAAGGCTCTCGCCACCGCCGCTCCGGATTTCGCAGGCCCACAACGCTGATGCCCTTGTCGCGGCGCGCTCCGCGTGGGTGCCCGGCGTCCGTGCCGGGAAGGGTGGGTCGGGAGATCGGGCCTTCTCTTCCGGCGCGATCCTGGCCTTCCGTCCTTCCGTGGCACCATTGTTACTCTGTGAGGCAGCTCACAGCAAGGGGTGAAGGGGAATCGAGATCTACAAGATCACTGTCTGCGGCGCAGCAATCGGTAGCTGATGGCGCCGGCCACCAGGGCGCTGAGTCCGACCGCCACGGTGGCCGCGACGGTCGTGGAGGACGGGGTCTGGATCCGTGACCACAGCGACACCGGATCGGAGAAGGTGAGGATCGGCCAGCCTCGGGTGGTCGCCTCCCGGCGCAGCGCGCGGTCCGGATTCACCGCGGTCGGGTGGCCGACGGCCGACAGCATCGGCACGTCGGTGATCGAATCCGAGTACGCGTAGCTGCGGGTCAGGTCGTAACCGTGCTCCTCGGCCAGCTGCTGGAGCGCTCGCACCTTCCCCTCGCCGTAGCAGTAGAACTCGACAACCCCCGTGTACCTGCCGTCCTCCACCACCATGCGGGTCGCGGCGGTGTGGGTGGCGCCCAGCGCGGCCGCGATCGGCCCCACGATCTCCTCGCCGGAGGCCGAGACGATCACCACGTCGTGGCCGCGGATCTTGTGGTCGGCGATCAGATCCGCCGCCTCGGCGTAGATCAGCGGATCGACGATGTCGTGCAGGGTCTCCGCCACGATGGACTTCACCTGCTCGACGTCCCAGCCCGCGCACATCTTGGTCAGGTACTCCCGCATCCGCTCCATCTGGTCGTGATCCGCACCGGAGAGCAGGAACAGGAAGTGCGCGTAGCTGCCCTTCAGAACCGTGCCCCGGTTGAGCAGGCCCTGGGCGAAGAACGGCTTGCTGAACGCGAAGGCGCTCGACTTCGCGATCACCGTCTTGTCCAGGTCGAAGAAGGCCGCGACGCGGCCGCTCTGGCTACCGGGGTGGGTGCCGGATCCCGCGGGTGCGACCGCGGCGGGCGCGGGGCCCGAACCGTTGCCGGATTCGGTGCGGATCGCGACCTCGGCGGGTGCGCCCGAGCCGTTGCTCCCGGCGCTCGGCGCGCCGTGCTCGGCGTGTGCGCCGACGGCGGATTCGTGGACGGCCGTCGTCCGGGAGCCGGTGTCGGCACCGGTGGAATCGGCGGGCGCTCTCGCGCCTGCCGCGGTGTGGGATTCGGCGCCTGCGCCGGTGGTCTCCGTCACGCGGTCAAGGATAGGGAAGCCGATAGCCGAGCGAGTGACCAGGTTCGCGGGGATGCGCGGGACGGTATACCGGCGACCGGCGGACTTGCGTTTCGCACGGTGCCTGGGTGTACTATTGGCGGCACCTGGACATAGTCCAGGTGCGTTCAGCCCGACCCCCCGGGGCTGAACCCGACGGCCCCAGCCTCCTCCCCCCCGGCTGGGGCCGTCCTCTATTTCCGACCTGGTCGTTGTCCGGGCCGTTCGCGTGATTCGCGGCGCGGTGCCGACTCCGGGATCCGAGTTCCGTCCCCTCCATATCGAGAGATTTCGTCCGTGCCATCGCGTCCGGCCGCCTCGTCCTGCGTGCCCGCACCCGTTTCGGGGCTTCTGTCGGCGACTGTGCCCTTCTCCTCCCTGTAGGGGTGCTCATTGGGCCGAATACTGTTGTGGTAGAGAGCAATTCGATGTGCTCCGGACCGGTGTCGCAATGCGGGCCACCGGAGACCGGAGGGTGGGAGGCGCAAGTCGGAATGTGGCCGAGTCGGGACACGGGTGACGGCGCTTCGATATCACCACGCCCGCAGGCGCTTCGGTATCGACCGGGGCTGCCGGAGGTTACCCCGTGGCTCTCCGCGCTCGGTACTTCGCCGATACGTCGGCTGTGTGCGGGCCGTACTCGTTGGTGTGCAAGATATTTCGATCGCGCCGACATCCCGGAGTTGTCCGAGTAGAACCGGGCGGGGGCGGCGCTCGTATCCGGGTCGCCGTGGTGGGCCGAGATATGCCCGCGGTCGGCTGTGTTCCCGCCGAGTTCGGAGCAGCCTCGCCGCCAGCGCTTTTCGCCTCTGCTCGGCTCGTGCGGCCGCTCGCACACAGGTTTTCGCTGTTCCTGCGCGGTCGCGCGGTGACGAGTGGCGTCGCCCCGTCGGAGGGCCGACGCGTTGCGGGGCATGCTCAGCCGCGCCTCGGCGAACATGGCCGCACCCCAGCGGAGCTCCCTCGAGGCCGGGCGCGGGTGAGCCGTCCGGTCGGACCGTTTCGGATCGATTCCGGAGCGTTGGCGGCGCCTGCGCCTCGTCGGTGGCACCTTGCCGGTCGCCGTGGGCAATTCATGGTGCAGCAACCGTCACTTGACGCATCAGCATTCGTGCGGGGCCGGGTGCGGACGGCGGTGGTCGGTTCCGGCAGACGAGGCAGCGTCGTTGCCTGTCACTGGGAGTAGCGAATTTGCTCACAGCCCCGGAGTTGTCCACATTCGGCCGATCGGCACTGTCGGGCCGGACGTCGGGAAGCGACGCTGACCGCATGGGTTCCGTATCGCCGACAACACCTTCCGCGCTGATGCTGATCGCCGAGCATCGGCTGCGTGACGAAGTCCGCCGGATCGCGGCGGCCGCCGACCGACGGCTCGACGAACCGTCCGTCCCGCCGGGGCGGCACGTCTGGTCGGGCGCTGCGCTCGTGGTACTCGACAGCGCGACGGTCTGCGCCGCGGAGCTCGCCCGATATCCCCGCCGCCCCGACACCATCCTGGTCACCGAAGGCGAACCCGGCCTGCCGGAATGGCAGGCCGCAGCCACCGTCGGCGCCGATCGGGTGATCGCACTACCGGCCGATGCCGATCGGCTCATCGAAGTGTTCGCCGAGGCCGAGTCGACCAGCACGGACGGAACCGTGGTCGCCGTCGCGGGCGCCACCGGAGGCGCCGGCGCCTCCGTACTGACCGCGGCGGTCGGCCTGGTCGGCGCGGCCTGTCGCTTCCGGCCCGAAACCGTGGTGGTCGACGGTGCCCGCCTGGGCGGCGGCATCGACCTGCTGCTGGGAGTCGAGGCGGTAGACGGGCTGCGCTGGCCGGATCTCGTCGTCCGGGACGGCCGGGTCGCCGCGGCCGCCCTGCATGCCGCGCTGCCCGCGGCCGCACCCGGTCTGGGCGTGCTGGCCTGCGGCCGCGCCCTCGACGGCCGGGTCCCCGAGAAACTCGGTCCCGCCGCGGTGCACGCCGTGCTGTCGGCGGCCCGCGGCGCCGGCGATCTCGTCGTCTGCGACGTCTCCGGCGAGCGGGGCCCGCATGCCGATTCGATGCTCGAAGCCGCCGATCTGGTCGTGCTGGTGGTGCCCGCGCGACTGCGTGCGGTCGCCGCGGCCCAGGCCGTCTCCGCCTACATCGGGCAGCGAAACACCAATCAGGGCTTGGTCGTTCGCGGACCAGCCCCGGGCGGGCTGCGCGCCGCCGAGGTCGCCGAGGCGCTCGGCCTCCCGTTACTGGCCGCGGTGCGGGCCGAATCCGGCCTGGACACCCGCCTGGAGCGCGGTGGTCTCACCCTGGCCCGCGGGCCACTGCGATCCGCCGCCGAGGCGGTGCTCGCCGAGCTCGGCGGCGGTGGCCGATGACCGCCCTGGTGACACCCGAACTGCTGGAACGGGTTCGCGAACGCCTGGCCGGTGAGCACGCGCCGCCGGACCCGGCCCGGCTGGCCGCCGCGATCCGCGCCGAATCCGGCGGCGTACTCGGCGACACCGATCTCCTGCGCGCCCTGCGCCTGCTGCAAACCGAGATGACCGGAGCCGGCGTCCTCGAACCGCTGCTCCACGATCCACACGTATCCGACGTCCTGGTCACCGCCCCCGACGCGGTGTGGGTCGATCGCGGTCACGGCCTCCACCGCACCTCGGTCACCTTCCCCGACGAGGCCGCCGTGCGGCGCCTGGCCCAACGACTGGCGCTGGCCGTCGGCCGTCGCCTCGACGACGCGCAGCCCTGGGTCGACGGCCGCCTGCCCGAACTCGAAGGCATACCCGGTGATTCGCTCGGCATCCGATTGCACGCGATCCTCGCGCCGATCGCGCACGGCGGCACCTGCATCTCCCTGCGAGTCCTGCGTCCGGCCGGTCACGACCTCGGCGCACTGACCGCCGGCGGCTCACTGCCGGCCGCCGCGAAGACGTTGCTGGAGCGCATCATTCGAGCCCGCCTCGCCTTCCTGGTGGTGGGCGGAACCGGCGCGGGCAAGACCACCCTGCTCGCCGGCCTGCTCGCCGAGGTCGACCCCGCCGAACGCATCGTCTGCGTCGAGGACGCCGCCGAACTCGCCCCACCCCATCCACACGTGGTGCGACTGGTCGCCCGCACTCCGAACGTGGAGGGCGCCGGCGCCGTCACCGTCCGCGACCTGGTTCGCCAGGCACTGCGGATGCGCCCGGATCGCATCGTGATCGGCGAGGTCCGCGGCCCGGAGGTGATCGATCTCCTGACCGCCCTCAACACCGGCCACGACGGCGGCGCCGGCACGGTTCACGCCAATTCCCCTCACGAGGTGCCCGCCCGCCTGGAAGCCCTTGCCGCACTGGGTGGTATGGGCCGCGCCGCCCTGCACAGTCAACTCGCCGCCGCGGTCCGCGTGATCCTGCACATGCACCGCCGCCCCGACGGCACCCGCGCCCTCCGCGAGATCGGCCTGGTCACCCGCACCCCCGACGGCAGCGTAGACATCGAAGCCGCCTGGCGCGCCGACCGATCCCCCGCCCCCGCCGCCCCCGCCCTCCACCACCTCCTCGACGAACGCCTGGGGACATCGGCATGACCCCTTTCACCACCCCGTCACAGGACCGGCCCATCGGTCTCCGCCGATTGACGGCCACCCCACCGTCGGCAACCCTGCCACCGGCAGTCGCAGCGCCGGCCTCCTCACCACCGGCGGTCCGGCCCGCGCCTACCGATCCTGCTGTGCGCCAACGCACACAACAGGCCCTCGTGCCTCCCACGGTCACGCTCCGGCCCAGGGCCGCCGGACCGTTGGATCGGGTCCCGAATCCACGGCCACTCGTATCGGCGACGCCGACGGTCCCGGGCCGACCCACCGGCTGCGGCCCGTCGTCGTGGAGGCTCACCTCCTCGATGGTCGCTGACTCGAGTTCGTGCACCGATGTTGTTGCACCCCAAGCGAAGCTGTATGCATCCGCATATCCGGCACTCACACCTCCGGGTCGATCTTCCGAACCCGGCACGGACACACGCCCGAAGTCGATGGATTCCCTGGACGCGCTCTCGCGGCGCGCCCTCGATTCCGGTGGATTCGGTTCGAAACGGCGGATGTTTGCGCACGTATCGGCGGCGCCTTCCACTCGATGGGCTCGATCGACCGAGAGTGGTTCTGTACCAGCCGTGTTCGCACTCATGGCTCCGGTGTCGCGGACTCGGGCCGCCGGTATCGCCCGGCACCCGAAGCTCCGGGCCTTGTTCGTGCGCTCGGCGGTCGTCGTCGCCGCTCGGCCTGCCGAAGGTGGTGGTGCGAAACGCAGGACCGTTGCGGGTTCGGGCCCGTTGTTGCGGTTTGCCCGGTGCGCTGATGCGGCCGGATTCGGTTCGAAGCCTGGGATGTTCGTCCGTTCGGTGATGGCGAGCTCGGCTCGGCCCGCCGGTTTCGCCGGGTACAGCTCGGAGCGGCGGGTGCTCGTGGAGCAGGTGGGTGTCCTTCCGCTCTGGGCTGCCGGGCCGATCGGTTCCGGGCCGAAGGTGTGGGCGATGGTCCTGTGTGCGGCCGCGCTGCTGGCCTGGCCGGGGACGCGGTCGCGGCGACGGCTGTTCCGGTTGCTGGGGGAGCGGCAGTTGGTGCGAAAAGTCCCTTATCAGTGGCTGTTTCGCATCGCCGCCGGTGTCGTGTTGGTGGCTGCGGGAGCCGGAGGTGTCGGCCTCTTGATGGCGGTCTGCCTGATCGGCGCAATGGCTGGGGTACGAGTGCGGCGCGCCCGGCGGGTACGACTGCACGATCGCGAGTGCCGGGTGTTGTCCGAGGGGCTGGAGGCCGTGATCGGCGAGCTTCGGGTGGGCACGCACCCGGCTGCGGCAGCCGCGACAGCCGCGGCCGAGCTCTCCGGAGTGACCGGACGGGCACTGACGGTCGGGGCCGCGCGCGGGCGGCTCGGCGGCTCCGTGGCGGACGGATTGATCTCTCCCGGAACGGTTCTCGCGGACGAGCTGGGCCGGATCGCGATGGCGTGGCGGCTGGCCGAGCAGCACGGACTGGCGCTCGTCGAGTTGCTGTCGGCGGCCCGATCCGACCTGTCCGGCCGGATGCGTTTCCGGGAGGGAGCGACGGCCGAACTGGCCGGCGTCCGTGCCACCGCCGCCGTACTCTCCGCGCTGCCCCTGCTGGGACTCGCGCTCGGGGAGTTGATGGGCGCCGATCCCCTCGGGGTGCTGTTCGGTCCGGGTGTGGGAGCCGTGCTGCTTCCCCTGGGCACCGCGCTCGCTTGTGCGGGGCTGTGGTGGACGGACACGATCACCGACGGGGTGTCGCGATGACGGCTGCGGTCTCGGTGGGCCTGCTGGCCATCACGGTGCTGCTGCTCCCGGGCGGCGGTGTCGCCGCCGGCCGGTTGCGGCTCCTGCTCATGAGAACCCTTCCCGTGAGTGGGAATCCGGCCGTACCGGACCGTGCCGACCCGCTCGCCACCGCGGCCGTACTCGATCTGCTGGCCGCGTGTCTGCGATCGGGACTGCCGGTCGCGGCGGCCGCCCGGGCCGTCGCGGGAGCGGCGGGCGGTCCGTTGGCCTCGCCGCTGCGCCGGGCGGCGGATCTACTGGCACTCGGCGCCGACCCGGTCGCCGCATGGGAGCGGGCCGCCGCCGACGCCCGCTCCGACGAATTGCGAACGCTGGCACGGTTGATACGGCGCTCGGCGCGCTCGGGCGCGGCGCTGGCCGAGGCCGTGGCGGAGGTGGCGCAGGGATGCCGTGCGGCGGCGACCGATGCGGCCACGGCCCGAGCCGCCCGCGCGGGCACGCTGGTCGCCGGCCCGCTCGGGCTGTGCTTCCTGCCCGCCTTCGTCTGCCTCGGCATCGTGCCGGTGGTGATCGGACTGGCCGATCGGGTGCTCGGTGGTGGACTCCCGTGATCGGTGCGGGAACGTGGCACGGACCGGCCGTGCCCACCGGAGAGGAAGGGGAGATCCATGCGATCGACGATGGGAGCGCTGCTGCGCGAGTTGCGGATTCGGTCGGCGACGGCGCTGGTGGACGACGCGGGGATGAGCACGGTCGAGTACGCGATCGGCACCGTCGCCGCTGCCGCCTTCGGCGCGGTGCTCTACACGGTGGTCACCGGCGACAACATCGTCAGCGCCTTGACCAAGATCATCGACCGGGCCTTGAACGCCGTGCCCTGAGGCGCTCGCGCGATCTCGGCACTGCCGCCGATACGGCTGTGCGGCGGCGTTTCGGTCGTATCGGGCGGGGTATCGCCCTGCTGGTTCGGTGTCGCGACGAGGTGTGGTCGGTCGTCCGATCCTCGAGGTGGCGGTCCGGCGGCCCTGCTCCGGGTCTGTCGGGTTCCCGCCGTGCGCAGTCGGTGGCCCGTCGGCGGTCGCCGGGTGGCGGGGAAAGGGGTGCGGTCACGGTGGAGGCGGCGATCGCGTTGGCCGCGTTGGTGGCTGTGGTGGTGATGTGCCTGGGTGGGCTGCTGGCCGCTGTGACGCAGGTGCGGTGTGTGGATGCCGCCCGGGAGGCGGCACGGCTGGCTGCCCGTGGCGCGGAGGGGGAGGCCGTGGCGGCGGCGCGGCGGGTCGCGCCGCCGGGGGCGGAGGTGGCGGTGCGGGTCGACGGTGATCGGGTGACCGCGACGGTGACGGCGCGTACGCCGCTGCTGCCGCGACTGTCGTTGCGTGCCGGGGCCTTCGCGGTGCGGGAGCCGGAGGTGTCGCGATGAGCGGCGGGGCGGGCGGTGAGGACGGCGTCGCCAGCGTCGCCGGGTGCCTCGCGGTGGTGGCGCTGCTGGCGGTCACCGTGTCGATCGGTCAGATCGGGGTGGTGATCGTGGTGCGGCACCGGGCGCAGTCGGCCGCCGACCTGAGCGCGCTGGCGGCGGCCGGGGCATTGGACGGTGGTGTCGCGGCGGGTTGTGCGCGCGCCGGGACGATCGCCGGGCACGCGGGATTTCGCCTTCTCGAGTGTGCGGTTGTGGATTGGGATGTAACGGTGACCGTCGAGTCGGAGGTCTCACTTGCGACATTCGGGTCACGCCGGGTTCGAGCCAGTGCCCGTGCCGGACCGGCAGGTCCTTACGGACCTGAATGAATACCGAACGGTTGGTGGTGGCGGCTTTAAGTGAGTGGTGACACGGACCTTCGCGGTATCGTGGAAATTGCCGAAATTAAGTCCCCATTATTGGTGTGCCGCTCAATTGCGCAGCTCGACTCCGGCGCCATTCCCAAGGCTCTCAGGTTCGCTGCAATTTCACCCGAGCAATGAAGTAGTTAACATGATGGATTTCCTTTTTATTCTGCCCTTATGACATCCGTACGGCACGACGACGCGGCCGAAACCGGTCCGCGCGACTCGCCGTGCCCCGATCACGACACGGCGGACGCTACGACGACCGGGGTGTCACGGTTCGACAACCGGCGCGTTATCCACCGTCGTGGCCAGGTTTTCGCTGGTCCCGAGCTCGGCGAGCACGGCGGACAGCAGCGCGGCGGCGCCCGCCTTGTCCAGCGGGTGGTTGCCGTTGCCGCACTTCGGCGACTGCACACAGGACGGACACCCGCTCGGGCAGCCACACGATTCGATGGCCTCGAGCGTGGCCGTCAGCCAGGTGCGCAGCGCGGCGAACCCGCGTTCGGCGAACCCGGCCCCACCGGCGTGGCCGTCGTAGACGAACACGGTGGGCAGGCCGGTGTCCGGATGTTCGGCCGTCGACACGCCGCCGATGTCCCAGCGGTCGCAGCTCGCGACCAGCGGCAACATGCCGATGGCGGCATGTTCGGCGGCGTGCAGGGCGCCGGGCAGCCGGCGCGCGTCGAGGCCCGCCCGGGTCAGCAGGCGCGGGGTGACCGTGTACAGCACCGCACGGGTGGGCAGCGTCTGCTCCGGCAGTTCGAGATCCACCAGGTCCAGTACCTCGCCGGTGGGCAGCGTGCGCAGGTAGGCGACCACCTGCCGGGAGACCCGGACGCGTGCCAGCGCGGCGGTGACCTCGCCGAATCGTCGCTCGGTGGTCACGTCGACGATCCCGATCGAGGTCACCGTCCGGGGGCTGGTCGACCAGCCGGGCTGGTCGGCGTGCACGAAGGCCACCCCGGCCGCCAGGTCGAGTTCGTCGACCACGTAGGTCTCGCCCTGGTGCAGATGCACCGCACCGGGGTGCAGGGTGGCCGGCGCCCGGCCCGCGTCGGCGGTGCCGAGCAGGCGCCCGGTCTCCTCGTCGACGATGGCCACCGGCGTGCCGATGCCGCCGCGCACGTCGACCGCGTCGTGCGGCTGCTCGGTGGTGGTGGCATACCAGCGACCCGGGCCGCGGCCGGTGACCCGGCGCCGGATCAGGCCGTCGGCGGCGAGTTCCGCGGCCAGCTCACCGGCGCCCAGTTCGGCCACCTCGAGGTCGGTCAGCGGATGCTCCAGCGCAGCGCAGACCAGGTGCGGGCCCAGCACGTACGGGTTGCGCGGGTCGGTGATCGTGGCCTCCACGGGCCGGCCGAGCAGGGCCTGAGGGTGGTGGATCAGGTAGGTGTCCAGCGGGTCGTCCCGGGCCACCAGCACCACCAGCGAGCCCTGGGTCCGCCGGCCCGCCCGCCCGGCCTGCTGCCAGAACGAGGCCACGGTCCCTGGGAAACCGGCGATCACCACCGCGTCCAGCCCGGCGATGTCCACGCCCAGCTCCAGCGCGGTGGTCGTGGCGGCCCCCAGCAGCGTGCCGTCGTTGAGCGCCGACTCGAGCTCACGCCGGTCGTCGGCGAGATATCCGGCGCGGTACGCGGCCACCCGGCCGGCCAGTGCCGGGTCGATCTCGGCGAGCAGGCGGCGGGCGTCGATCGCGACGGTCTCGGCGGCCCGGCGGGACCGGACGAAGGTCAGTGTGCGGGCGCCCTCCGCGACCAGGTCGGTCATGATCCGTGCGGCCTCCGACGCCGCAGGCCGGCGCACCGGAGCGCCGTTCTCGCCGCTGAGGGCGGGCAGCAGCGGGGGCTCCCACAGCGCGACCGTGCGCGCCCCGGCCGGGGAGCCGTCCTCGGTGACGGCGACGCACCGGGCGCCGATCAGTTCGGTCGCGGCGGCGGCCGGTTCGGCGGTGGTGGCCGAGCACAGCACGAAGACCGGATCGGCGCCGTAATGGGCGGCCAGCCGCCGCAACCGGCGCAGGATCAGCGCCACGTTCGAGCCGAAAACTCCCCGGTAGGCGTGGCATTCGTCGACGACGACATAGCGCAGCCGGCGCAGCACCCGGGCCCAGCGCTGATGTGATCGCAGGATGCCCGCGTGCAGCATGTCGGGGTTGGTGAAGATCCACCGGGCGTTCGCGCGCACCCACTGCCGGATCTCGGCGGGCGTGTCGCCATCGTAGGTCGCGGGGTGGATGTCGCGCAGCGCGCCGTCGTGGGTGAGCGCCGCGGTGGCGCGCAGCTGATCGGCGCCGAGCGCCTTGGTCGGGGCCAGATACAACGCCGTGGCCTGCGGGTCCCGGTGCAGATCGGTGAGTACCGGCAGCTGGTATCCCAGCGATTTGCCGGATGCCGTGCCGGAACACACCACCACGTGCCGGCCGGTAACGGCGAGCTCGGCCGTGCGCGCCTGGTGTGACCAGGGCGTGACCACGCCGTTCGCCTGGAATGCCGCGATCACCTCCGGCGGCGCCCAGTCCGGCCAGTCCACGACCTGCGCGGATCGTGCCGGAAGCTCGGCGAGATGGGTCAACCGGGCGGCTCCGTCGGGCACCGCGGTCAGGACGCGGTCCAGCAACGAACGGCCGTAACCGGCGGCCGGGTCCGGTGTCGTGGCGGGTGCCGGGCCGGTCGGGTTCATCCGACCGTGATCGCGACACGCTGAAGAACTGTGAACCATGTGTGTGGTGTGTGCCCTACCTGCTATTTCACTACCGAGTAGCGATCTGTATCACACGCCCATTGCCTGACGCCAACCCGGTTATCGCAAAGCAAACCTACCTTGAGTACGGATTTGAGCATTCGAGCCCTCACCTGCGCATTCGCAAGATCATCTTTTTTGCAAATTGTCGGTAACTCGACTGTTGAATTGCTCGGAGACATGGTTCACTGGTTCCTGGTCGCAAGCTTCTGTGTTCGAGGGAACGGATCCAAAGTCCAACACCATCAGCAGGATCGATGTTGCGAACGGTGTGCTTGATGCTTCCTGCAGGGGGAACAGAGTACAGCGGTCGGAACGGGCCCGGTGGACGAACCTAACTAGTCTGCCGTTCCGGTATGGAAAGAGAAGGAACAGAATGGCACAGGGAACTGTGAAGTGGTTCAATGCGGAGAAGGGTTTCGGCTTCATCGCGCCCGAGGACGGCTCCGCTGACGTCTTCGTTCACTACTCCGAGATCCAGGGGACGGGCTTCCGCACCCTCGAGGAGAACCAGAAGGTCGAGTTCGAGGTCGGCCAGGGCACCAAGGGCCCGCAGGCCACCGGAGTTCGTGCGCTCAGCTGAGCGGTAACCCAACAGGTCCGGAAGGTTACGTCCCTCACCGCCCCACCGCGGTGGGGGACGAGCCGTTTTCGGGCCCAGTACACTCGATCGCGAACGGGGCATCGCCTCGCGCCCATCGACCGGCGCGGCGATCCGCGAACCCACTGCGTCGGGGGCGCGGCTGTGAAACACGGTATAAACGTCTCTGGCGGGGATAACTTCCTCCGCCGCTTGCCCCAGCCGCGCGCTACGCCCCTGTGCCGCGCGGGTCGACAGGAAAGGTGTGTTCGCCGGTGGCAACACGAGACCGCAACGCCTCAGCAGGGCCCGATCAGGGTCGTCACGTGCGTCGTCTCGTGATTGTCGAGTCGCCTACCAAGGCCAAGAAGATCGCTCCGTATCTCGGCCGCGGCTACACCGTCGAGGCATCCGTCGGGCACATCCGCGATCTGCCGCGCGGCGCGGCGGACGTGCCCGCCAAATACAAGGGGCAGTCCTGGGCGCGCCTCGGCGTCGACGTCGACAACGACTTCGAGCCGATCTACGTCGTCAGCCCGGAGAAGAGGAGCAAGGTCACCGAGCTCAAGCGGCTGCTCGAGGACGCCGACGAGCTCTACCTCGCCACCGACCCCGACCGCGAGGGCGAGGCCATCGCGTGGCACCTGCTGGAGACCCTGAAGCCCAAGGTCCCGGTACGGCGCATGGTGTTTCACGAGATCACCGAGCCGGCCATCCGGGCCGCCGCCGCCGACACCCGTGAGCTGGACAACGATCTGGTCGACGCGCAGGAGACCCGGCGCATCCTGGACCGGCTGTACGGCTACGAGGTCAGCCCCGTGCTGTGGAAGAAGGTCATGCCGCGGTTGTCGGCGGGCCGGGTGCAGTCGGTGGCGACGCGCATCATCGTGCAGCGCGAGCGGGAGCGCATGGCGTTCCGTTCGGCCGAATACTGGGACATCGCAGCCAAATTCGAGACCGAGGGCGGTGCGGCCGATGCCGCCAATCCGCGCAGCTTCGGCGCCCGGCTGGTCACCGTCGACGGCGCCCGGGTCGCGGGCGGCCGTGATTTCGGCGCCGACGGAAAATTGAAGACCACCGGTGTGACCGTGCTGGATGAGGCGCATGCCCGCCGGTTGGCGGAGGCGCTGGCGGGCGCGGACTTCCGGGTCTCCTCGGTCGAGTCCAAGC
This sequence comes from Nocardia sp. alder85J, assembly GCF_020176955.2. Taxonomy (GTDB): domain Bacteria; phylum Actinomycetota; class Actinomycetes; order Mycobacteriales; family Mycobacteriaceae; genus Nocardia. Next base: position 781,854 of record NZ_JAIUCZ020000003.1, on the reverse strand, counting down.
CGTACACCCGTAAGCCCTACGCGCCGTTCATGACATCCACGCTGCAACAGGAGGCCGCGCGCAAGCTGCGCTTCACCTCGGAGCGGACCATGCGGGTCGCGCAGCGGTTGTACGAGAACGGCTACATCACCTACATGCGTACCGACTCGACCACCTTGTCGGAGTCGGCCATCGCCGCCGCCCGCGCCCAGGCCACCCAGTTGTACGGGGCCGACCATGTGCATCCGACACCGCGGCAGTACAACCGCAAGGTCAAGAACGCGCAGGAGGCGCACGAGGCCATCCGGCCCGCGGGCGACACCTTCGCCACGCCAGGGCAGTTGCACGCCCGGCTGGATCAGGACGAGTTCCGGCTCTACGAGCTGATCTGGCAGCGTACGGTCGCCTCGCAGATGGCCGACGCCCGTGGCACCACCCTCACCGTGCGGATCACCGGCCACGCCGGTACCGGTGAGGAATGCGTGTTCTCGGTCTCCGGCCGCACCATCACGTTCGCCGGATTCCTCAAGGCGTACGTGGAGAGCGTCGACGAGGATTCCGGTGGCCAGTCCGACGACGCCGAATCGCGGCTGCCCACCCTCGCGGAGGGGCAGGGCGTCACCGCCTCGGAACTCACCCCGGACGGGCACACCACCAATCCGCCGCCGCGCTACAACGAGGCCTCACTGGTCAAGTCGCTGGAAGAACTGGGCATCGGCCGTCCGTCGACCTACGCGTCGATCATCAAGACCATCCTCGACCGCGGTTACGTGTACAAGCGCGGCAACGCGCTGGTGCCGTCGTGGGTCGCCTTCGCCGTGGTCGGACTGCTGGAGGAGTATTTCGGCCGGCTGGTCGACTTCGACTTCACCGCGGCCATGGAAGACGATCTGGACGCCATCGCCGGCGGCCGGGAGCAGCGCGGAAACTGGTTGTCCGGCTTCTACTTCGGCGGTGACAACGGCGTCGAGGGTTCGGTGGCGCGCTCGGGCGGCCTGAAGAAGATGGTGGGCCAGCAACTCGACGACATCGACGCGCGCGAGGTCAACTCCATCAAGCTGTTCGCCGACGACCAGGACCGCGATGTGGTCGTGCGGGTCGGCCGCTACGGCCCGTACCTGGAGCGGATGGTCACCTCCCCGGACGATCCGGACGGCACTCCGGTGTCGCAGCGGGCCAACCTGCCCGACGATCTGCCGCCGGACGAGCTGACCCCCGAGGTCGCGGAGAAGCTGTTCGCCACCCCGCAGGAGGGCCGCTCGCTCGGTGTGGATCCGGCGTCCGGGCACGAGATCGTCGCCAAGGAGGGCCGATTCGGGCCCTACGTCACCGAGATCCTGCCGGAGCCGGTGGCCGATCCGGATGCCAAGAGCACCGCGAAGAAGTCCGCCGCCAAGGCGCCGAAGCCGCGTACCGGATCGCTGTTCAAGTCCATGGACCTGTCCACCATCACCCTCGACGACGCCCTGAAACTGCTGTCCTTGCCGCGCGTCGTCGGCGCGGATCCGGCCTCCGGTGAGGAGATCACCGCGCAGAACGGCCGGTACGGCCCGTATCTGAAGAAGGGCACCGACTCCCGCTCGCTGGCCGCCGAGGATCAGATCTTCACCGTCACGCTGGACGAGGCGTTGCAGATCTACTCCGAGCCGAAGCGCCGCGGCCGGCAGGCCTCCAGTGCGGCCCCGCTGCGTGAGCTGGGCGCCGATTCTGCCACCGGGAAGCCGATGGTGATCAAGGACGGCCGCTTCGGACCGTATGTGACCGACGGTGAGACCAATGCCAGCCTGCGCAAGGGCGACGAGGTCGAGTCCATCACCGACGAGCGCGCGTCGGAGCTGCTGGCCGAGCGCCGGGCCAAGGCGCCGGTGAAGCGGCCGGCGAAGAAGGCCGTCAAGAAGGCGACCAAGACCGTGGCCAAGAAGGCCGCCGCGAAGACGGCGGTGAAGAAGACTGCCGCGACGGCCAAGGCGGCGGCGACCACCACCGTCCGCAAGACCGCCGCCAAGAAGGCGGTCGCGAAGAAGGCCGCGGCCGCCAAGAAGTAGGTCCGTCGCCTCGATCGGCGGAAATCGGACGCAGTCCGATTTCTGTCGGTGTCCTGCCGTACCGTGCCTGCCATCGGAGCCCGCTCGAGCGGAAGGACCGCGATGGCCGTCGACACCGAACGCGAAGAATTGATCACCATGCTGGCGAGTCAGCGTGAACTGTTCCGCATCACGTTGCGCGGGATCGAGGATGATCAGGCCCGGCAGCGGACCACCGTGAGTGAGTTGACCCTCGGCGGTCTGCTCAATCACGTCGTCAACGTCGAACGGCACTGGTGCACCGTCATCGTCGAACAGGACGAGACGGCGAAATTCGATGTGTCCCGGATGGATTCGGAGTATCGCCTCGGTCCCGAGCAGACCGTGGCGGAACTGCTGGCCGGTTGGGAGGAGGTGGCCCTGGAGACGACGAAGCTGATCCGCGATCTGGACAGCCTCGACACCGCCATCCCGCTGCCCACCGCGCCCTGGGCACCCGAAAGGCAATGGTGGACCGTGCGATTCACGCTGCTCCACATCCTCCGCGAGATCGCCCACCACTCCGGCCACGCGGACATCATCCGCGAGTCGCTCGACGGCGCCAACACCACGTACCAACGCGCCTCGCAATGAAGGCAATTGCGGCCGAGGGCGGCGGAACCCGCTGTTGTCGAGCCGATTCGGGCGTGCCACCGATGGCCGCCTCGAATCCGTTCGGCGGCAACGGTTTCCACCACCGCCAGGACGCTTTGCGAAGTTTGCGAGTCTATCCGGTGTGATTCCGGCCGCACCGCCGACCGGCGGGGCGAGCCCGGACACCGACGGCGAACGTTCGCTGTCGGTGGCGGACGTTAGGGTGTACGTCGTGGCGGGAGTCTTCGATCGGCTGGTCGGCCAGGATGCGGTCGAGTCCGAACTGGCCGCTGCCGCGGTTGCCGCGCGCAGCGGGGAGTCGTCGTCGGCCATGACGCATTCCTGGCTGTTCACCGGGCCGCCCGGCTCCGGCCGGTCCGTCGCCGCCCTGTGCTTCGCGGCCGCCCTCCAGTGCACCGATCCGGGCATCCCCGGCTGCGGGCACTGCCATGCCTGCACCACCACCATGGCGGGTACCCACGGCGACGTGCGGCGGGTCGTTCCCGAAGGGTTGTCCATCGGCACCAAGGAGATGCGCGAGATCGTGCAGGTCGCCGCCCGGCGGCCCACCACCGGCCGCTGGCAGGTGGTGCTGGTCGAAGATGCCGACCGCCTGACCGAAGCGGCCGGCAACGTCCTGCTCAAGGTGGTCGAGGAGCCGCCGGAACGCACGGTGTTCCTGCTCTGCGCGCCCTCGGTCGACCCGGAGGACATCTCGGTGACGCTGCGCTCTCGGTGCCGGCACGTGCACCTGGTGACCCCGTCCGTTCCCTCGATAGCGCAGGTATTGCGAGACCGCGACGGACTCGACGGCAAGACGGCCGCGTGGGCGGCCTCGGTCAGCGGCGGCCATGTCGGCCGGGCCCGCCGGCTCGCCACCGACGAGGAGGCCCGCACCCGGCGCACACGCGCCCTGGCCTTGGTCACGGCCACCGCCCGCCCCGGCGCCGCCTACGCCGCGGCCGACGAACTGGTCAAATCCGCCGAGGAGGAGGCCAAACAGGTCAGCGCCGTCCGCGACGAGCGCGAGCGCGAGGAACTGGCCACCGCCCTCGGCGCCGGCGGCACCGGCAAGGGCACCGCCGCCGCCACCCGGGGTTCGGCGGGCGCCCTGAAGGATCTGGAGCGCCGCCAGAAATCCCGGGCCACCCGCACCGGCCGCGACGCCCTCGACCGCGCCCTCATCGATGTCGCCGGTCTCTACCGCGACGCTCTGGCGGTCCGTCTCCGCGCCACCACCCCCGCCGCCGCGGGTGTCGCCCTGACCCACCCCGACCTCCCCGACCAGATCCGCGACCTCGCCGCCGAGGTCCGCCCCGAGGGCCTGCTGCGCTCGATCGAGGCGGTCCTCGCCTGCCGCGAGGCTCTCGACCAGAACGTCAAGCCTCGCTTCGCCGTCGCCGCCATGGTCGCCACCATGATCGCCGCCCGTGCCGCCTGACCATCCCCGCTGCGCACCCGACCACCCGTTTTCCCAAACCGGCCGGGAGACGATAGACTCGCAGCGCCGGAAGGCACGCCGCCTTAGCTCAGTCGGTAGAGCGCTTCACTCGTAACTACGAATACCGTTGCCCGGTAATCTGATTCATTTTCGTCCCGGCAGTGGTCTGTGCGGAGTGACTGCGGTCCTGTCTATCAGCGTATTCCATCATCTACCTGCGGGGACCCGCTGTCTTCCCGAGTAGTCGGAAGTGGTCTCGTTGTTCGAATCCTCGCGTGCCCTACAGGCTGGTTCGGTGGGGTTCGGCCGGATTCGGCGGGTTTCGGTAGGCAACTTTTTGCCGAAATCGTGCCGGATTTCGATGGATCGGAACCGGATCGGCTGTCCTGGTGGTTACCGAGCAGCGACAGGATGCGGAGAACCGTGAAATTCGTCGCCATTCAACGGCGTGTCGCGCCGCGTGTCGCGAGGAGAGGGGGTCCTGCCTCGATGCGGAGCGTGTTGCGCAGTGGGAGATCCTGTAGATAGTCTGGCCCGGCTATCGCAGTACTGCTGGTGTATCTCACCGCAGGCGTCGGAGGGCTTGATCGGCGCGAATCAGACCTTGCCGGCCCCGAACAGGGGTGTCGGCTGGTCGGTCTCAGTCCTTTCCGTGCCGTTTCGGCGCGCGATGCCAGGAGTCCACCTGAATGCCTGCTATCAGCCGAGGGCACTACCACGAGGCCCGGTTCAAGATTGCGCCCGGCGACTACCGGACCATCTACGACGAGAATGGTAAGCCGGTCCGATACGCGACCAAGAAACTGGCTCAGGCCGCCTGCCTGGAGGCTGAGATCGAGTATCGGCTCCTCGGCACGGTCGGGTCGGTGGCCGTGGCCCGGTCCGTCTCGCCTCCCGCGGCGCCTGCCGTCTCCGCGGCGCCGTCGATGTCCGTAGTGCCGTACACCATGCCGTCGATTCCCGACCCCGGCGATCAGAGGTTCGAGGAGTATGCCGAGGGGTGGCTGGACGATCAGGATCTGGCAGATTCCACGGTCTGCAACTACGAAAGCTACATCCAGTGTCATCTGTTGCCGACCTTCGGTCCGATGCCGTTGAAGGACATCACGCGGAAGGCTGTCGCCGAGTGGGAGAAGGCGTTGCGTGCGGCAGGGTACGCGAGGGACAGCATCACCTCCTATCGGGCTGTGCTGCATGTGATCTTGGAGGATGCGGTCGAGGCCGGGAAGATTCCGGTGAACACGGCGCGTCGGAGGCGAAACCGCGGCCGCCGTGCGGGAAGAAGATCGAATCGCGCGACCGAGAAGGTGATCACCGATGCCCTGGGGGCTTTGTTGATTGCCGAGAGAGCGGCGTTGCTGTCAGGCCGGGATGACGAGTTCGTAGCGGTGATCCTGAAGTTCTACACCGGCATGCGGCTCGGAGAACTTGTCGGCCTGGAAGCCCGGTACGTCACCGATCATCGCGTTCGTGTCGAGTGGCAGCTCACCGAGATCGCCGGGAAACTCGTCAAGTGCGAGCCCAAGAACGGTTCTCGGCGGGATATCCACCTGCCGGATCCGTTGTGGCGTCTGCTGGTCGGATTCATGGAACGCACACCGAGACCGCCCTGTGACTGCCATCAACTCAGTTACGTCTTCCGTGGTCAGGCCAAACGGCGTAGCCGACGCAGTGCCAGCGGCGTCACCCAGCGGATGCTAGCCGACCGTGCAGAGGTGACCCTCAGCACTGTATCGCTGGTGCTGCGTGGTTGTGCGAACGTATCCGACTTGACCCGGCAGCGGGTCTTGCGGGCCGTGGCGGAGTTGGGTTACACCAAGCCGAGTGCGGGTGCCGGGGCCGGGCATTGGCGGCGTTCGGGCTTCTACGCCTGGCTGTACACCCCGGCAGTGTCGGGCTGGTATCCGCCCCGCGGGAAGAATTCGCCGGCACGCCCAGTTCCGGTGAGCGCCAAAGATTTTCCCGGCGTGCCGGTGCGTGGGCGTAATGCGTCCGGCCGGGCCGACGCGTGTTGGATGCCGATCGCGAATGGTATGACGCCACACGGGAACCGGCATTCGCACCGGACTCTGATGGAGGAGCTGGGGACGCCGCAAAAGCTGATCAACGCCCGGATCGGCCACGAGGACTCGTCGGTCCAATCGCGGTACACGCACGTCACGAAGACGATGGTCGACAAGCTGATGGACGACCTGACCAGGGTGTGGACTGATGCCCTCGATCGGCGGCTGGCGATGTCGCACAGATCCCCGGTGGCGGTGCTGAACGGGCTGTTACTCGAGCGCGCCGAAAGACTACGGCAGGACGATCTAGCGACGGCCGCGTAGGCGAGCGGCCCGCAGAAACGGGCTGGTGGCAACACCAGCACCGCGCTGCGGGCCGACTCAACCACATGGACGGTGTTCTGGGCACAGTTGCCCGCGCTGATGCTCATCGCGGCAGTCATCGTCGCATTGCGACGCGCCCACAAAAGCAGACGTACCACGAGTTTTCGAGTCCTTCGCTGCCGCCTTCGGCCGCCGGCCGCGCCTACCGGCTGCCGAGGAGGCAGAATGACCCGCCGCCGACGCTACGTCCACGACCACCTGGCCGATCAGGTCGCCGATGACTTCCTCACCGCCGATCTCCAGCTCGTGCTGCTCGATCTGACCCGGGGCGACCGGGAACTCGTCGAAACCATCCTCCGGTTCGAACCCAGCCGCCGCGACATCGAAGTGCTGGGCAGCATCCTGCGCGGGGTGCGGTTAGACGAGCGCCACCGCGCCCGGCTGGCACCGTACCTGGGCAATGAAGTCGGGGAACAGCCCGGTCGATGCCCGGTGTGCCTCAAAGAGCTGGAACAGAACCGGCGCGGCCGTCCCCTGAGGTACTGCAGCAAGAGCTGCCGCCAGAAGGCCCACTACTACCGCCGTCGGCGGAAGACGAGGGCTACCCCAATCGAGGCCGTCGCCAAGGCTATTGCCCGATAACGAAGGTTATCGGGCAACTACCCGCGCGGTAGGCGGAGTTCGAGGCTGCGCCGACGGCGGGCTGGCGGATCACCGTCGACGCGGGCCTGTCGTCGATCCGGATCGCGGGCCCGGCCGGGCTGGGAGAGGTTGGCGAAGGCGAGCTGGTGTCCGGTCCGCAGTGGCGCTGCGCGGTCGAGCGCGATTTGCGTGACCGCGGCGGTCTGCTGGTGGTGACCGGGACCGCGCGGAGCACGGATCCGTATGCGGCGCTGAAAATGATGGAGCAGGACCGCGCTGTGTGGGTCCGGACGGCCGCGCGGACCCGCTGACTCGCGGCCGGAGCCTCGTACATCGCCAGACCCCCGTTCGTGCTCAACGACCAGTGCTGGTTACAAAGCTTTGTAGGTGGTGATGGCGAGCAGGATCAGCGTGAGAGTGCTGCCGAATCCGATGCCACCGGCGCAGATGGTTCTGGCGAGGGAAGCGCCGTCGGTGTGGGTGAGCAGTCCGGCGGTAAGTGCGACAACGGTCGCGGCCAGGACAGCGGCGGTGAACGGGGCTGCTGCATGATCGGGTGACAGTGGTTAGGCAGCCTGTCGGGCTGCTGGGGACATGATGGTTTCGTATTCGATCGGGGTCAACCGGCCCAGGCGGGCCTGCCGGCGGCGCCGGTGGTAGGTGCGTTCGATCCAGGTCACTATCGCGATCCGCAACTGCTCGCGGGTGTCCCAGCGCTGCCGGTCCAGGACATTGTGTTGCAGGAGGCTGAAGAAGCTCTCCATGGCCGCGTTGTCACCGGCGGCGCCGACTCTGCCCATGGATCCGGTCATGTGAAATCTGTTGAGCGCGTGCACAAATCGTCTCGAACGAAACTGGCTGCCGCGGCCGGTGTACAGCACACAGCCGGCCACATCACCACGGCGGGCTACCGCGTTGGCCAACGCGGCCACCGCCAACTGCGACTTCATCCGGGAATCGATGGAATAGCCGACGATCCGGTTGGAGAACACGTCCTTGACCGCACAGAGATACAGCTTCCCTTCACTGGTGTGATGTTCGGTAATATCGCTGAGCCACAAGCGATTCGGGGCATCGGCGGTGAAGTTCCGCCGCACCGGGTCGTCGTGGACCGGCGGGCCGGGCTTCCCGTTCTTGCCGCGCCGGCGTTTCCCGAACACACTCCACCACCGGTTGCCCGAGCAGATCCGCCACGCGGTCCGGCCGGCCATCGCCACACCCGCGGCTCTGGCTTCGCCGGCGAGGAACCGGTACCCGAACTCCGGATCGTCACGATGCGCATCGAACAACACGTTCGCCCGATACGCCGCAATCCCCTCGGCTACGGTCACCGGTGCGGCCAGCCACCGATAGTAAGGCCGGCGAGCGAGCTGAAGAACCCGGCACGTCACCGCCACGGGAATCCCTTCGGCGGCAAGCTCTTTCACGAGCGGGTAGAGCCTTTTCCCGGTATTTGGGCCTGCGACAGATACGCCGCCGCACGCCGCAGGACCTCGTTCTCCTGCTCCAGCAACCGGATCCGCCGCCGCGCGTCCCGCAACTCCGCGGACTCGCTACACGTGGCCCCGGGCCGGTTCCCGTCGTCGATCCCGGCCTGGCGCATCCACTTCGACAGCGTCATCGGATGAACCCCGAAATCCGCGGCTACCTGTTCCAGCGTGACTCCGTCGTCGCGGTTGCGAGCAACCCGCACCACATCGTCGCGGAACTCCTTCGGATACGGCTTCGGCACTGTGACATCCTCTCAGGCCAGCCTCCCGGCAAGCCATGTCGATGTCACCTATCCGTGCAGCAGCCCCTCAGGACCGGACTGGTCCACCAGTGGGTCACTACCAGTCCACAACCGTTGCAGCAGTGGTTAACCCATCTACCTGACATACATCCTGACGATGCGCCCGGTCTCGCCGCCGCCATCTGCACCTACGCGCAGGGGCCAATCAGGCGCAGGCGGAATTCCGAGTGCGGTTCCCCAGCACTGCGTGGGTCGTCGTTCACGCGGTATGGACCAGGCTCACCGCAGGCGACGCACCCCAGGCGATGCTCGACCTGCAGGTCGCTGCACCCGCTCCCACCGCCTCGCAGCGTTCCATCGAGGCAAAGAACAACCGATGATGTTGCGGCTACGCATTATTCGCACCCCGGATGGCTGGATCGTCCGCAGCTCCCATCCTTTTCCGCTGCGGGTCGGGCGCTACCCCATCAGCCCGCTCGCGCGCATCCTCCACTTTGTCCGGACTTTCGGGAAGCGCTGGCCATGACCGACTTTGGCGTTGCTGCAACACATTCGGCCCCAGCGGTTCCATCGATCCAGGCGTTGATCACGGCGGCGCTCACCACACGCGAGCAGGTGCTGGTAGTTCGTGACGAGGATCGCCGGCCCCGCAACGTCCTCGTGCTCGACCCCGGCCTCGTCGGAAGGTGCTGACCTCACCGGATGTCAGTGTTCTCACCGGGCCGAAGGCATGGTTCCGGGACCAGGTCGCGAACGGGCTGCTGGTCGCCGAAGGCGCCGATTGGCGCCGGCAGCGCAGTATCCTCACCCCACCGTTCACCGACACTGAGCGGTTGACCCAGGTCACTACCGAATGTGTCACCGAGGCCGCCGACCTGCTCGCCGACCACGCTGTCCGGACAGCACAGGTGGTCGATGAATGTCGGCCCTACGCACGTGCATCAGCGACGTCCGTCCGAGCTGCCGTCCGCCTCGAACCTTATTGCAAGGAAAGAACTTTCGCGGTGACCATGCCCGGGATGTCCAGTCCGGCCAGCATGCGGATTACCGGCGGCCCGATAGGGGGCCAGCCGAACGCTGCGGCTACTTCGCGGATGCTGGTTTCAGTACCTGGCGTCCAATTCGCCGCCGATGTTGCGAAAATGAGTTCGTCCGCTTCCAACCACACTGCGGCCTGGCACTTCTTCCGGATCTCTTTGGCTCGTTCGTTGGTGTTCTTCCCGTTCAGTTGAGCGGCACTCTTGGCTTCACCGATGGAGAGGATGCCGTCGCGGTAGGCGATCAGATCCAGCTCAACCTGGGCTCTGCCGTTGCCTACGAATTCGATTTCGGCGAGGTCTTGGTAGGCCGAGTGCGAGTTGCTTGTCCGGGCCAGATGGGCAGCGAGGGCGATGGGAACCTCGCCGTGGTCGGCGAGCAGTTGCCTGCCGACAGGGTGCAGGTCGTAGAACCAACATGGCTCCTGTAGAGGCAGGTTCCAGGCCGGTTGATCGAGATCGTTGCCGGCGTCACACCGTTCACACGTCCACCGCTGCCCGAGCCGGTCGATCGGCTGGAACTGGAGCTCGGTACACACCTGGCACTCCAGCACCAGCCCACGGCGGATGACCCCCGCACGCAGCGCTGTATCAAGGTCGCGCCGGACCTGTTCTTTGCTGCTCGCCGTGGACCAGGTCGCGAAACCGGCGAAGTTGAGGACACCGTAGCCGGCTCTGATCCGCACTCCTTCGTCCTGCGGGTAGCAGTCCTTCGAACGTTTGCCTCTCGCGTCCATTTTGCGCAGCGCAGGCAGCAACGGGCCAGCGAGCAGATCCATGACCGCGTGCCGATCCCCGAACATTCGTGCCAGCTGCGCTGTCTTGTGCCCCGCCGAACTCAGTCGGCTGGTGAGGTCGTGCTGCGCCAGCTTCGCGTCGACCCACGCAGCGAGGCTGAGATCGCGGAGTCTGGGCTGCGCCAGGGTATCGGCCGCCGGGATACCTGGGAGGACGAGGTCGTGCCGCCTCGACGGGTACGACGTGCCGTATCGGCCGCTGCGGGCCAGTGTCACCGCCAGCCCGTTCGAGGGTGCCAGCAACTCGCGGCCGGTCATCCCGCCACCGAGCACCGATCGGTCATCGGGCCAGGTGATATCGACATGCCACGTGATGTGAAGGTGCCTGGCGAGCACTCGATCGTGCAGCAGTGGCGACGGCAGCGGTGTCAGCATCGTCCTGGTCCCGGTGGGGTCGACTTCCGTCGGGACGCTGAGCGGTTCGTCGAATTGCTCACCGATCCCGAGGTGCACGGTAGCGCGGCGCGGCCAGACCAGTTCCCCGGCCGGCAGCACCTTGCCGACGCCGTCGGCCTCGTCACCGAACCATGTACCGGCCTCTGCCCGGAGGCGTTCCAGGACCCGGGCGAGGTCATCGCCCGGCAGGGATGTGGAGGTGACGGTGACCGTTGCTCCGGTGGAGCGGATGGTGCTGTAGGTGGTGACCACACTCTGCATCACCGAGGCCGCGGGAAGACCGTCTTCGTCGGCGCCCAGTACGCTCGGCAACCAGATACCCTGCCCGTAGGTGTGCTGCCACAGACGCGCCAGGGCGAAGTCCTCGGCCGAATCACCCACCACCACCAGTATCTCCGGCGACGAATCACCGAACCTCGAGACACCGATCAAACCGGAGGTCGTGTAATCCCAGGCGCGACCGATATCGGACAGATTCGCGCCGTCGAGTGGAAGCCGGGCCAGGGATTCAGGAGGCAGCGAACCGGTACCCATCATCCAGCGGGTCAGCCGGCGTCGCGTAGCGTCGTCGACCTCGGGTTCCACCGCCGCGGGATTCGGTGCGTCGACAAGACCCGCGTGAGACGCCACCGCGACACCCAGCAAGCCACCCCAATTCGGCGGGCACTGCGCGCAATTCACCACAGCCAGACCTGGCATGAGGTTCACATCGGGGAAGTCTTCAGGCTGCTGACCGAAGTGCCGGACGATATCGCCACCGTCACCGGCACCCTTGTAGGGCGAGCACACCGCAGCGATCTGATCCCTGGCCTGCCGATCGCTGTCGGTGTGCGTATCCCACCAGATGTTGTCCCCCGCCAACGCCTCCCAACGGTCGCGGCCGGCCAGCGGCAGCCCGTCCTCCCCTGTCATCTGAAAATGGTCCGGCAGAAAGTATTCGAAGTCCACCAGTTCCTGACGGAACGTCACGACATGGTCCGGATCGTAGGTCCGGCAGGCACGCAGCAATGCCGGTGCAACGTGCCCGTCCTGGTGCGGTACCAGGACGAACCCCCTCCCTCCCCACGTCCTGCTCGCCAGGTACAGAGCCCGTCGAGCCCAGTACGACCAGTTCTGCCCGCCGTCGAACACGATCACGACGCGCGCACTGCGAAGCCCCCGCCGCACGGTGGAATAGGTGACGGCTGTCTCAGAACCCATCCAGCTACCTAACCACACCGCCATCATCGAGCGGCGAGCGAGCCGAACAACCCTGTACGCCGGAACATCACGCCGCGGACCGACGAACGACATCCGGGTCGACCCACTCGAAGCTATTCCTACACTTGGATATTCTCATCTATTCACATATCTGGCTGGCGTCGCGCTGGCCGCATCGACGACCCGAGGTTGCGCTGCTGAGCCGCGGCGGGTTGCTGGGGCCGGTCGAACCAGTGGTCGATGTGAGTTGAGGTTTTCGGAACCTGCCGCCGTTGACGTATGCGCCCGATCTCGCCCGGACATCACACCGCGTGCCGCCGACAAGGGGTTCACCGGAGGGATATTCAATTTCCGTAGAGGTTGATGGCAGCTCCAGCGGGGAGCCCGAGCGATTTTCGTGTCTCGTCGATGAAGTGTCGGCGGCTCTCTTTCTGGCGCAACCGCAGTGCCTCCCAATCCGATTCCGGGCCTGTGGTGGCGGAGTCGAACGCTGCTTGGGCCACGCCGTGGTCGGCGGCGTGTAGCTTTTCTGCCGCGCTGACGACCCCGGCCGGGCGATCAGTCGAAGGCGGGTCAGTCGCTCGGTCTGCAGGCGATGTGCCTCATCGGAGTCATTCTTGGTGCGCGCCAACGCTTCCGGATCAGTGTCGTCGGTGCTGAGCGACCGTGCTTTCGGTCCACCGGTGGCGAAACTGGCACCGAGGAAATCGACGTAGGCCTCGATGAGCGCCTCCCGCAGCCACCGGCGATGATCCCTGCGTCCGGACAGATAAAGGGTCGCGCTTGAGAGCACGGCAGCCATCGACGCGGCAACAGCACTCAAGATGGCCGGGAACTGGGTCATGCCGTCAATCTCCTGAATTCTCACGGCGATTCATCTCGGCACCTCAATGAGGTCGTCACTCGTTCGGTCGGCATCGCCTGACCCGAATCCGTTATCGGCCTTCTGTCGAGGGCAGGTCGGGATGCGAGGCGAGGTGGTGGGTTTTCTGCAGACTGGTTGAGATGCGGCCGACGGGGAAGCACAGCCGTCCGACCGAGATGATCCAGCACTGCCACGCCTCGAGCTGGTCCGGTAGGTCGATACCGGCGGTGGTGGCGCGGGCGTGGAGGGTGTCGAGTCCGGTGAGCAGGGTCGTCCAGGACAGCGCTTCGCGGTGCGTCAGGTGGGCGTCTGCGGCGTTGGACCAGGATCCGTTGGTGTGCTGGGGAAGCAGGCTCGCGCGGAAGGCGCTCCAGCGGTGCAGCCGGCAGGAGGCGCGTGTAGTCCGGTCAGCAGGGCGGGGCCGAGGTGGGGGAAGCCGGTGAGTGCGGCAAGCAGGACCATCGCGGGCAGGCGGGTGTCGTCGGTGTTGACGCCGGTGTGAATGCGTTGGATGGCCGAAAACAGGCCGTAGCTGTTGGTGAGGCGTTTGACCGAGCGCGGTGTGGGGATCAACGGCGGGCCGAGCCAGCTCATCACCGCGATTTCGGTGTCGCTGAGCGTCATCGGCGCAAGGTGATGGACAACCGGTGGTGACGGCAGTGGCACCGGGGCGGGGTTGAACAATGCTTGCCCCGGCCGCACAGGTTCCGATGCCTCGGTGGACGCCACGGGAGGGGGATCCTGTGCCGTGATGGGCCGCAGTTGTGGTTCACGGGACGTGGCACCGGCTGGTACGGCGGCGCCAGGGGGTGCGGGCGGTGGGCCGGGCCGATCGTCGGGAATGCCGACCTGGGCGTTGATCATGGCGCGGTAGCCGGTGTCGTCCAGGGGTGGCAGGGTGAGGGTGATCTGGAAGATCTTGTCCAGGTACTGAGCTGGGGTGGAAGCCCAGTGACCGTCGCCGTCGGGGTCCACCAGCGGTGCCCCCGCGCCGTCGACGGTCGCGGTGTCGGGCCGGTGGTGAGCATGTCGTGGTAGTGGACGGCGATCGCGCGCAGCATCCAGCGTGGGTCGACGGCGACGACGACCACGAACAGTGGGAGCGCGAGCATGAGATGGACAGCTTCTAGCAGCTGGACCACCCTGGCGGGTGGGCAGCGGTCGAGATCGTCGATGTAGACGATGATCCAATCGATCGCCGGCAACTCGTCCACCTCCATAGGTGTCGTGCCGGATTCGTCGCCGGGGTCAGGATCCGGGCGGCGGGCGGCGGCGTCGAGCAGGAGGGCGGACATGGCTTCGAAGTCCTCGCGGATGCGGGTCATCAAGCCCAGATTCTGGCGGTAGCTGCCGTCTGCCGACCGGTCGGTGACCAGCCCCGCGAGCCGGCCCGCGGCGGTGAGGTCGCGTTTCTCCCGCAGCAGTTCTTGTAACCGGGCACGGCTTTGGTCGAGCCGGTCGTCGAGTTCGTCGGCGCGGCGTTCGCGGTCGGTGTTCACCGCTTCCAGCAGATCCCGTATCGCTGCGGTGTAGTCGCGGGTGTGGAGATATATCCACTGCACCACCAGGATCACCCCGGCGCCGCCGCCGAGTGCGCCGCTGGCGTGCAGCCAGTCCTGGGCGCGGAGCGCGCCCACGACCGCGGCGACCACGACCAGCAGTTGGATGGTGCCGCGCAGCCAGCCGGCCTGGACACGCAGTCCGGTGATGGCGCGGATCTGGTTACGCCAGGTGCGAGGCGCCGCGGCGTCGATTTTCTCGGCCAATGGCTCGGTGACCTCGCCGGCGACCTGTTTGGTGTAGCCGAACAAGACCCGTCGCCAGGTGGCGAGTTCGGCGCGCCACCCGCGCAACCGGTCGGCCCGGTGTTCGAGGTCGGTGATGCGCTCGCGGATCGCGGTGATCTGGGGGTCGAGTTTGCGGCGCGCGATCAGCTCCGCGTCCAGTTGCGCCATCTGCCGCGGGATGGGGTCGCTGTCGTCGATCGGGTCGGCCAGCTGATGAAACAGCACCGCCACGAGACTGGCCCACAGGTCGGTCTCGGCGTAGTGCCAGGCGTTGAAGGAGACCTGCCGTACATACCGGAACCCCAGCGGGCTGCGCGCCGCCACCGGGACCTGGGCTCGCACCAACTCCAGGAATTGGCTTTTCCCTTCGCCCCATTGGCCGAACAAGCCGATCGCCAACGGCAACGTTGAGGGGCGGGAAAGTTCTCGGACAGTGAGATTTTGACTTCTCAGGCTGCTCGATTCCGCTCGAACCATCCGGACTCTACTTCGTTGGGTGTTCGGTAGTCAATCCCGGAATGGATCCGAATCTGATTGTACCGCAATTCGATATAGCTGATGATGTCCTTCCTCGCGTGTTCGCGTGTGGGATACTGGGTGCGGTTCACGCGCTCGTTCTTCAGGGTTCCGTTGAACGATTCCGCCCAGGCATTGTCGTAGCATGATCCTGTCCGGCCTACGGACCGGCGGGCACCGAGTTCATCGGCTACCGAAGCGAATTCGGCAGAAACGTATTGCGCTCCCCGGTCGCTGTGGAAGATGGTTTCGCCGGGAATGAACGGCAGATTCCGGGCCGCCATGCGCAGGGCGTCGGCAACCAGTTCGGTGCGCATGTGCTCGGCCATCGCATATCCGACCACCTTCTTCGAATAGCAGTCCAGCACGGTTGCCAGATAGAGCCATCCCTCCCACGTGCGGATATAGGTGATATCGCCGACCAGTTTGCGTGCCGGCGCCTCGGCGGTGAAGTCGCGGTGCACCAGGTCCGGCAGCTGCGCGGCATCGCCGGCAAGGGTGGTGATCGGCCTGAACGGTCGCGGCTGACACGGCATCAGGCCCAGCTCGCGCATGATCACACGCACGGTGCCACAATCCGCGATCGTGCCCCAGCGGGCCAGCTGGGCATGGATACGCCGGTAGCCGTAGGTGCCGTCGGAATGCTCGAAACAGAACTGGACCTCCGCGGCGAGGATCTCACGATTCCGGGCGGTGGCCGACGGTCCACGGCCATGCCACGCGTAATACCCGGACCGCGAAACCTTCGCCCACCGGCACATAGCCACGACTGAATGATTGCCTTCTTCGGAGGCGATGAACGCGTACTTCGAGCTCACCGGTGCTTCTTCGCGAAGAAGGCCACCGATTTTCCCAAGAAGCGGTTCTCCTCTTCCAGTTCCCGGACCCGCCGCTCCAACTCCTTCAACCGCGCCCGCTCGGAAACCGACAAACCGGAATCGCCGGTATGCGCGCTCCGGAAGTCTTTCACCCAATTCCGGATCGTCTGCCCGGTCACCCCGCAGTCACGCGCGACATCCTCGATCGCACGCGACTTCTCCACCACTTCCCGCGCGGCCGTCTCCCGGAACTCCGGGCTGAACTGACGCGACTTCTTCTGTGCCACAACAACTCCGTTCAGTTACCCAAATCCTACTTTGAGCCACTGTCCGAAAAACTCCGGGCACCTCAGCTGACTGGGGCGGGGAAGTAGTTGATTTAAGTGTTGTGGTCGCCGATCGCGCCAATGGTCGCGCCTTCGGCGTGCATGACCCGGGACCGGTCACCGGCGACCGCGGTCCCACCGAAGGCTCCGCCACCGGTGTCGATCGTGATCGACCAGTTGCCCGGTGTGTGCAGGTCGCGACCGGCTGGATGGTGGTGTTGCCGCCACCGGTCACCGTCGCGGTCTGCTCGCCCACGGTGGCCAGCGGCAGGATCACAGCATCTCGGCGGCCGAACAAGCCCGCGGTCCAGCAGTCGACCGCATCCCAGGTCGTGGTGCCGGGGCGAACATCCGGACGATGACTTCGAGATGGACGCGGCTGGCACGGTGATTGGTGCGATTGGCACCCACAACCGGGTACATGTCCACCCTCCCCTCCGGCAGCGGCCCCAAGTGTGCTGGCGGGACGAAAACCTCTCGACGGCGCAGGGATAATTTAAAGGTGCTGCGTGTCTACCTCGACCAGGCAAAATGGATCGATCTGACCAAATGCCGAGTGGGACACCGCCAAGGTAAGCGATTTCAGGACGTATACGACATCGCCTCCGAAGCGGTGTCTCGCGGGCATGTGTCATTCGTGCTGTCCTGCGCGCACTACTACGAGACACAGCGTCGGACGAAAACAAAGAGCCGTCTGGATCTCGGCGCGACGATGGCGCGGTTTTCGCGGTTCCACTCCATCGCGCCCCCGCATCTGATCGTTCCGGCCGAGATCCGGCAATACCTGACCGGCCAAAACCTCACTGCGCAGGTGGCTCTGTTCGGTGTAGGGATGAAGCACGCCTTCAACACAACCATCGACCTGACCACCGCCCCGGCTGCGACTCTGGCTATGTTCCCGCCTGAGCGGCACGCCGAAGTGAAGGCGGCCTACGCGAAGAATATGGAGTTCGTCCTCCTCGCGGCGCCGCCGATGCCGAACAGCGCCCACGAACGCATGCTCGAAACTGTGAGCATGCTGCATGATGGTGCCCAAAAGTTCGTGGATGGGCAAACCGCGATCGCCGACGACATCGTGACGCACAAGCTGCGCTCCCGTCTGACGGACGTCTCCGCTTCCAGCGAGATCGCCGATTTCCTGCCGCCACTGATCGAGGGCTGTCAGCGTCACGGGGTCGATCTCGACGAACTTCTCAGCGACCGGGAGAGCATCCGCGCACTCCTCCGAAGCCTCCCGAGTCGCTGGGTGAGCAGCGAATTGCGGCGCGTACGTTTGCGCAACCCCGGAACAGCCATGGACGAAGAACGACCTCAACGACATACTCGCATTGTCGATAGCCGTTCCCTACTGCGACATCGTTGTCACCGAACGGCAATGGGCTCGCCATATCAACGAACTTGGCCTGGCCCGGCAGTACGACACCATCGTGCTGCACGACCTCACCGACCTCACCGGAGCACTCGTCAGCGCCTCCGTTGTCGGGCCCTGAATGGTCGCCGACTGGTCAGGGCCGCGCAGGAACGTCGGCACCGCTGCGACTGTGGCCGGCGCACCGATCGGGGTCTTGGTGCCGGTGCTGGTTGGTGAGGATGCCCTTGACGGTGCGATAAACACGGAGCCTGCGACCTGGCGGCTACTTCGCGGGTTGCGGAGCTGACGGATTCGATTCCACTGCACCGGTTCCGAGGGCCATGTGGCAGTCGGTGTGTGGACTGGCAGTGCGTTGCATTGCATTTCGCTACGAATATGGCCTAGAGTACGGGGGCACTCCGACTTCGTGTCGGGGCTTCCCGGTTCCTGTTGTGCGGTGCCGGATGTAGCGCCGTTTCCCAACTTTGCGGATCTTCGTGTCGATTCGGCGAAGTGGTGGCGGTTCACGATTCCCCTTTCCCCGGTTCTGGCCGCTGTTCGGATTCCGGTGTCGTGCTGGGGAGTTCGTGTCGTGGCATCCGACATGTGACCGTATCGAGGGGAACCCGATGATCGACTTGAGGTATCGCCGCCTGTGCCGGGCGGTGGTCGCCGGTGCTGTGCCGGTGGCGATGGCGGTGGGGATGGTGTCGATTAGCACCGCCGATCCGGGGCAGGCCGGGGTGACCGATTCCGGCCAAGCGGGGGTGACGGTGCCGAGCCAGCCTGCGCCGGTTCCGTCGGGAGGTGTGGGGCTGGCGGGGTTTGTTCCGGATCCGCCGCCGCCATCAGTACCCGATCGGCCAGTGCCTCGACCGCATCCGGCAGCCCCCAGCGCACCGCAGGATACTGCGACGTCTGGGGACACTGCGTCCGGAGACGATAGTGCTTCCAGTGATTCCAATAGCGGCGCAGGCGATTTGATGCCGGGAGATGCAGCACCGCCTGCTCCGCGGATTCTTCAGGTCGGCGATACGTCGGTGGTGGTGCCGGACTGGGTCGATCCTGCGTTGCAGGGCAAGGCTCAGGAGTGGGTGGACTGGGTCTCCACCGAGATCGCGATCGAATATGACGCGGCGGGCATTCCGCGTGATGAGTCCGATCGGCGGACGTTGTCGACGGTGTCAGGAGGGTGGCTCGGGGCTGAGGTGACCGGGATTCCGGCGGGGATTCTGGGGTGCGTCGGCGGTATGGCGGCCGGTGCCGTCATCGGCGCGGGGATCGGTGCGGCCGGCGTTGGTGCGGGGGCGATTCCTGGTGCGTTGGTCGGAGCGAGTGTGGGTTGTCCGGTCGGCGCCGCGGTGGTGGGAGTTTCGGCGGTGCCTGTTGGTGTGGTCGTTGGTGCTGCTGCTGGTGCGGTGGTCGGCGCCGAAACCCACCCTGGACCGGCCACGCCGCCCCCGCCCCTGAGTGATTCGCCTGTCGCTGTCCCCGCGGGTCCACCAGAGGACCCGCCGGACGCCATAGACATGAGCGTCCCCGGCCCGTCCCCTGCTGTGGATCCTGTCGCCATGATCGTCGGGGATTGCACGGCGCTCGTCGAGGGTGTCCTGCAAGTTGCGGCGGATCTGGCGACCGCGATCGTATCGTCCGTGCAGCAGATCCTGCCGGTGCCACCGCCCCCGGCGGCACCGGCCGATCCCGACGCTGTCGCGACGGACTAATGGTCGGGAGGCGACGACATGATCACCTCGGAAACGCCGCTGCTGGTCGAGCCATGGTCAGACCCGGACGACCTGGACTATGGCCTGATCTCGATCTCCGACCACAGCGCCGCGCACCACCCTTCGCACCCCGATGTCGCGTCGGATTGGGCCGATGACCTTGGCAAGCGTCTGGCTGGCGCGATCGCCACCGAGACAACCAGGTACAGCTGGTCTCGCCGTCGGCTCTGCATGGTGGCTGCTGTGGTCGCCATCATCTCTGGGGTCGTGCTTGTAGCCGCCGGCGCCATCCGTGCGTCCCGTGATCGTGGTCTGATCGCGACCACCCCGGCTGCGTCCGCTGCCGCGACGGCCATGTCGTCGGGCGATGACTGTACAGCGGGAACGCATGATGGGGTGGTCACCGGTGCCGGCCTGGGCGGTAGTGGTACCGGTCCGGATGCGATCCTCGCGTTCGAATCCGCCTACTACGTTGACCGCAGCGGCGTGGGTGCCCGTGCGGTGACCACCGCTGATGCGGCCATGCCGGCGGCCGATGCGATTCAGCGGGGCATCGACTCGGTGCCGGTCGGCACCACTCATTGCGTCGTGATCGCCGCGGACGGTGCCGATCGGTGGACGGTCGACCTCACCGAGCACCGGCCCGGCACCGCGCCGGTGCAGTACCCGCAGACGATCACCACCACCGCCCGTGACGGGCACGTCCTGATCACCGGGATCACTGCCCGATGACGCCGGCCGTGAAACCCCGTGTCGTCACCGGCGTCGGCCGCCGAAAACCGCCGCACGCGGAGGTGGCCCCGTCCTGGGGCAGGCTCGCTTCGGCGATGCTGATTGCCCTGGTGGTACTGGTCGCCGGTCGTCCTGTCGTTGCGGCGCAACAAGATCCGAACGCAACGGTCGTCGGCGGTGCCACCAGCGACTGCCCGGCGGTCGCCGGGATCTTCCTCGCGGGGACATGGGAAACCACCTCTACCTCGGACTCGACCCAGCCAGTGGGGCTGCTGGCCCCGGTCGCCACTGCGCTCGAGCAGCAGCTCGGTGCCGAATTCACCGCCGTCTTCCCGGCGTATCCAGCCAAAGCGATGGACGGAGTGACCTATGGGGACAGCGAGAATCTGGCCGTTTCCGCCGCGGCACAGGCGGTATCCGGCATCGCCGATCGCTGCAAGGCCACCAAGTTCGTGCTCGCCGGATATTCCCAAGGCGCCGATGCCGCAGGTGACCTCGCGGCCGAGATCGGCTGCCATCGGACGCCGATCACGCCTGAGAGGGTCCTGGCTGTCGGGCTGGTCGCTGACCCGAAACAGGGAACAAGTGGCGGCAATCTCGTCGGTCCTGCCCTGCAAGGCAATGGAATTCGCGGCGTTCGCGCGTCGGGGTTCTGCGCACTGGGCGCGGTCACGGCGGAGTTCTGTGCCACCGACGACCGATTCTGCGCCACCTCCGCGACCGGCAACCCGATCCTGGCCGCGCTCGGTCGGCTGTTGTCCCAGCCGACCACCACTTCCGCTCCAGCCAAGGCGAATACGGACACCGAAAAACATTCCAGCGCAATGGATACCGCCAGTCGATCGCTGACCCGTTCGCTGGACTCCGGTTTTTCCGCGACGGACCTCACCGGGCTGCCGACTGCGATCTCCACTGTCATCGACGCAATCCGTACCGGGCATGCCGATCAGGCTGCACTCGAAGCGGCGGCGGGATCTGCGCGCGACGCGCTGACCGGTCTGGCGGACCTCAGTTACTTCCTGCACTACTTCTACCCGGCCCTCAGCACACTCACCGATCCCCTCGGCCCCTTCCACGCCTGCGCCGCAAACCAGCACACCGACTCGCCGAGCCTGCGGCCTCGACCGCGCAGCGGGGGCTAAACTACCACAGGCGTTGTCGCCCCCGGCTAGGCCTGGCTGCTGACTCCGACGCGGTGTAGCCATGCATTAATCGCAGGACCGACGCGGCCCGGGGTTTGCTACTTCGGGCTTTTGTTCCGCGCCTTCCGAGCACCTCACCAGGCATCTATCGCGAATCGCGACCTATCAGCGCATGCAGATAATGAGCAGTCGCCATTCCCGCTAGCAGTCCCGCCGGTACGGCAGCTACGAAACCGACTGTCGCACCAGCGCCTACACTGTAGGCGCTGGCGACAGGCAGTCCGGCTGCGATCCCGGCGGTTGCACCTCCACACAGTCCGACCAGTATTGACAATCCGATGATTACTACCTGCCGAAGGGAGATCATCGAGCCGTCTTGATCACGGCTCTCCGGTGGCCCGCCCTGCGGCTGGCTACCGTAACCACTTACCCTTGACATTCTCGTCCTTCCTGTCGGCTAGCCCTTGGTCGTGACGAGAACGGCCCCCGTGTCCTCGGGGGCCGTTGCCATTTCGGCGTCAGCTGGCCGTCCTCATCGGCTGATAGCCTCCTCCTCAAGGGGCAGTCTGGTCAAGTTAGACACTCTTGGAGATTTTCGCCAGAATTCGGTAAGCTTCGGGGCATGGCAAAGCAAGTCGGGGCGTTAGGACCCACAGGCACCCGCGTTGCGGAGCGTTTGCGGGAACTCCGCGCCGAACGCGGCCTCACGCTTCAAGCGCTCGCGACCCGACTCGCCGAGCTCGGTAGGCCGGTCGATATGTCCGCATTGGCGAAAGTCGAGAAGGGGCAGCGGCGAATTGACGTCGATGACCTGATCGCCCTGGCCCTGGCGTTAGACGCTTCCCCGAACTGGCTGCTTCTGCCACGCTCCCTGCCGCGGGATACGCTTGTGGCGCTGACTCCTGCATATCAGACCGATGGGTCGGAGGTTTGGTCCTGGGCCATCAGGGACCGCCCGGCCGAACTCGGAACTATGGGCCAGGATCTAGATGTTGTAGAGCGATCAGACTCCGGCGGGTCTAACTTCGAATTTCTCCGCCATGATTGGCCCGATTTATATGCCGAGGCAATTCATGCGGAGCGGCTGGCGCGTACCGATCCATCGGCATCTTGCATGCATGCGCGCCGAGCCTTGGAGATAGCTGTCGCCTGGGTGTATCAAGTCGACGGCTCGCTGACGCCACCCGATCGGCCGAGTCTGGGAACGATGACTGCTGAACCAGCATTAACCAGCATACTAGGTCCGGAAATCACACAAAAAATGCATTCGATTCGTAGGCAAGTCAATTCGGCAGTGCATACTCGTGGCCAGATGAACGAAGACGATGCGGTTTGCACCGTGAGCGACCTGTTCGATGTCGTTCTTGGCATCGTGCGGATATATTCTCCCGATTCGTCGAATCTAACTCATTCAAATGTTTCATTCAACCACAAACTTATTCCTGTTCAGTCCAAATCGTTGATTCGTGTGTCAGAGCTGCGCACCTATCTTGAGAGTCCTGGCGAGCACGCGCCAACCAAGATCGGCGGCGCATCTGAAATCTCTGACAGGGAATATCGTAATAATTCCGGCGCCTCCACTGATAGTGCAGTTCTTCGCAATCCGCCTGGTCGAGCTCGGGAGAACATCGAACTCGGACATGGTTATCAGATAGATACGCTCGAGACGATTGTAGATGTTCTTTTAGAAGAGGCTGGATGGATTGCGAATAGTTCAGCAACACGCAACTATCGCCTTGCCCGACCGAGTTCTTCTGCTGCGCAGTCTGGTCAAACCGTTGACTACGTACTCTGGGATGACGATAACGGTAAGCCGCTAGCGCTCGTGGAAACGAAAATCGCCGGCCATGATCTCAGTTCGGCAGAACATCAGGCGCGTATATATGCGGACCAGCTTGAAGCCGAATTCGATCAGCGCCCCGTAGCTTTCTACACCGATGGTAACCAAACATATATCTTGGATGGGATCGAAAGTGAGCCTCGGCGTGTAGAGGGTTTCTACACTAACGATCAACTGCGTCGGCTAATTAAGCGCCGTTCAAGTCATATCAAGCTAACTGATATCCAAATCAGTGACTCATTCTCGCTGCGCCACTACCAGGGTCGAGCCATTCGGAGTGTCCTCGATTCCTTCGTTGCCAACGGAGACCGTAGGGCACTGCTAGCCATGGCCCAAGGATCAGGAAAAACTCTCACAGCGGTCGCACTTGTTGATGCTCTCGTTCGCGCCAACAGAATTCATCGTACGCTTTTCCTGACCGACCGGGTGCTGACGATGGAACAAACTGCCAGCGTGTTTAAAGAGCATATCCCAGGTATCCCAGTAATCTGCGGTTTTCCAGAAGGGCACGTCGACGCACGAATCTATGTGTCTACCTATCAAACGATGCTGGCCATTATGAACAGAACCGACGAGTTCGGGCTGCGCAAATTTGGACCGGGATACTTCGATCTTATAATTATCGGTGAAGCTAGTTCAGGATACCGACAGTATCGGACGATCGTTGACTACTTCGATTCTTTGGTCGTTGCGTTTACGTCTGCACCCGTGGATGCCTTGGACGACAGTGTCTACCAGTTTTATGGTTCACCAACAGACGTATACGATTTCCGGGAGGCTGTTGAAGCGGGATTTGCGATCCCGCCGACCTTCTTTGCTATGACAACTGTATCCCCGCACAGTGGTATCGAAGATACAGGATTTCCCGAAGACCCTGATCCCGAAGATTCTCTAGACTGCAATACTCGGCGTGCTAGTGCGCATGACTTAAAGCAGACCCTGTTCAACACCGATGTGATTGACGCAATGCTTGATAACCTGATGCACGATGGTCTACGAACCGCAGACGGCAGCCTGCTTGGCAAGTCGGTAATATTCGCAAAGGATAGAAATCATGCTGAACTGATAGCCGAACGGTTCAAGATAAAATATACTCAGTTCGACAATGGATTTGCGCAGCCAATTACATCTAGAAATCTTGACTTTCGTCGTATCATATCTAGGTTCGCTTCCCGCGATGAAGATCCGCGTATCGCGATATCGGCGGGAATCCTTGAGGCCGGTATCGACATACCATCTATTGTCAACGTTGTGTTCTTTAGGCCTGTGCGCACACGAAGTCTGTTCTGGCAGATGCTAGGTATAGGCGCCCGAACCGCACCCGATCTATTCGGGCCAAACCGGCCTAAGACAAGATTTCATGTTTTCGACTACTGTAGAAATTTCGAGTTCGCACGGATGTGACATGCAGTGTCCTTGTCTAGGTTATGCCTATTGCGGGACATGGTGAGAGTTTCGAGGGTCGTGGGGTCGTCGGGCCGTTCTTCCAGAATGCGGGGATGGCTCGTTGATGTGACGGTCCTGCGGGGTCTGCTGGACACAGGGCACGAGGACATCACCAAGAGATTCGAGACGCTCGGTCTGTCCGAGCACTAGTTGTATGAGGCCTGGACGTTGGTGACGCCGGTGTGGAGTCGGGTGGCTGGTGGCCGGTTTCCGGTGGCCGAATGGGGTCGATGATAGTTGTAGTGAATGTTCCAGATCTGTAGTGCCTGTCGGCGTTGCAGGTCCGAGGTCCATTCGCGGGCGTAGAGGAATTCTTCGGCCAGGATCCGGTTGTAGCGTTCGACTTTCCCGTTGTGGCGTGGCGTGTAGGGGGTGATCCGCTGGTGGCGGGCCCCGAGTAGTATTTTCGCGAAGTCTCGGGCTTTGTAGCAGGCGCCGTTGTCGGTGACGATCCGCTCGATCCGGTCGATGCCGTGCGCGGCGAAGAACGCTCGCGCCCGGAACATGAAACCTATTGCGGTGACTGCTTTCTCGTCGCCCAGGGCTTCGGTGTAGGCCAGCCGGGAGTAGCCGTCGACCGCGGTGTGCCCGAACGCGTAGCCGGGCCGCTTGCGTTTGCCCGCCGACCGGGCGGCCAGGTCCTGGGCTGATCCCCGTCCGTGGACGCGCCAGCCGCCGCCGTCAGGAATCCGGCCGACCTTCTTGATATCGACGTGCACCATATGGCCCGGCCGGCGGGCGATGATCCGCCGCGGTGCCCGGTTCGGTTCACCGCCGGGGTCCAGGAACCGGCGGCGGTTCAACCCGAGCCGGACCAGGTGCCGGCCGATCGTGCGCACCGAGATCCGGGTGCCCTCGGCCGCCAGCTCGAGCCCGATCCGGCGCGCGGACCATTTCCGGGACCGGCGCACGTACTCGATGCGGGTCACGATCTCGACCGGGGCCGCCGGCGGTGACCTGTGTGGCGTCGGGGACCGATCGAGCAGACCGAGTTCACCGTGACGACGGAATCTGTTGACCCACTTCGACGCGCATTGCCGCGAGATACCCATCTCCGCGGCGACGTGGGCGATCGGGCGAGTACGGCAGCGTTGCACGAGCCGGTGACGGCCCTCGACAGTGAGCGGGGCATTACGGTGAGACACGGCGGTTCTTTCCGGTCGTGGCTGATGTGGTGTTGGCGCTTCACATCCTGCCGCCGAAAGAACCGCCCCTCAGCTCACCCCCACACCCACGTCACCAACGTCACGACCCACAACAACTAGTGCCTCGTCTAGAAAGGTTGTGCTGGTAACCGGGTGTCGGTTTGCTCGGGTGCTCGCCGGCGGCGAAGCTGCCGGTGGAGGTGGTGCCCGGTGGCTCGGAGGCCGGAAGTGTTTGTGCGAGCGGTGACCCCGGAGGAAGGGCGCCGGTTGCAGCGGATCACGAAGACCAGCAGGCAACCGGTCCGGATGCGGCGCGCGATCGTGGTGATGGCTTCGGCTCAGCGTCAGCCGGTCCCGGCGATCGCCCGGTTGATGCAGGTGTCGGAAGCCTATGTGCGGCAAGTGATTCACGAGTTCAACGAACGGGGGTTCGAGGCGCTGGACCCAAAATGGAGCGGGGGCAGGCCGAAGAAGGTCGACCGGGCGACGCGTGAACGTATCGCCTGTATCGCCCGGTGCTGTCCCCGTGACCTGGGTTGGCCGTTCTCGACATGGAGCCTGTCGAAACTGCGGGAGGCATTGCAGAACAACGCTATTGCCGACATAAGCCGGGAGACCCTGCGCGCAATCCTCAAGGCCGAGGGTGTGTCGTGGCAGGCGGTCAAGACCTGGAAGGCCGGTCGCGACCCGGATTTCACCGCGAAGATGAACCGGATCCTGGACCTCTACGACCACCCGCCCGCTGACGGGCGGGTGATCTGCGTCGACGAGTTCGGCCCATTGAATCTGCAACCCCGTGCTGGTAGAGGCTGGTTTCCGCAACGAAGACCGAAGCGGTTGCGGGCGACTTATCACCGCACCCAGGGTGTCCGGCACTTGCTCGGCGCACTGGACCTGGCCACCGGAAAGATCCACTATCGGATCCGTGACCGCAAGCGGTGGACCGAGTTCCTGGCGTTGCTGAAGTCGCTGCGTGCTCGCTGGGCCGGCGAAAAGCTCTACATCGTCGCCGACAACTTCTCCCCGCACAAGCGTGCCGAGGTCCGCGACTGGGCCGCCGCCCACGACGTGGAGCTGGTGTTCCTGCCGACCTACTCGTCGTGGCTGAACTGGATCGAGTCCGAGTTCGCGGCACTGCGTTACTTCGCCCTCAACGGCACCGATCACCACAGCCACGATGAGCAGGACTCCGCCATCGCCGCCTACATCCGCTGGCACAACCAGCACGCCAAACCCAAACGCGAGTTCGCCGCCAACTCCAAAATCCGCCAACCCGATTACCTACCGAAGGTTGCTTGACGAGGCACTAGCTCGTCGGGAGAGTAGCGGATCCGGCGGTGGATGTCGCGCTTTGCCGCGGCATGAGACCGCCGGATTCTACCGTCCACGCGCCCACCGACCTTCCTATTGTTCTGGTTGTTCCTCCCTCAAGGGAGAACAACTAGAACAACTAGCACGACAGTTGTATTTCGTTGTTTTGTAATCGTTTCTGTTGGTGGCGGAGTTGTCGGGCGTGTGCTTGGTGGCGGCGGCGCCAGTGGCAGGTGGCGAGTGCGTGGGTGAGGGTGCGGGCGGGGTGGAGCACTATCGCCAGGAGACGGCGGATGTCGGCGACTGTGATTCGGCCCAGCCCGCGTGGGCTTTTGGGTCGGTGGCGGCGGTGACGGCGAGGAAGGCGTGGGCGAGCATGGCGAGGGTGATGTGCCGGTACCAGGGATGCCATTTGCGGACTTGGTAGTGGTCGAGGCCGCACTGGTCCTTGGCGGCCTGGAAGCACTCTTCGACCGCCCATCGGGCGCCGGCCACGGCCACGACCTGTTCCCGCTCGATGGTGGCGGGGTGGAAGCACAGGTAATAGGCGATATCGGCAGGGTTGTCGAGGGATCGGCGGGCCAGCAGGGTTCTGGTGTATCCGGCGGGGAGGTCACCGAAATTGGGGAGGGTGGCCCAGGCCCAGTCGTATTCGCGTTCGCCGCGTTCACCGAGTCCTGCCGAGACGCGGTGCCAGGCTTGTGCGGGTGCTCGGGCGACGAGGGTGTCGACGCGGCGGCGGCCGTCGAGGTCGGGCACGGTGTGCCGGACCGGCACCTCGAGGACGTAGGACAGGCGGCGGGTCTCGCAGAAGGCCCGGAACCGGCCGTCGCGGCCGTAGGCAGAGTCCGCGGCCACCCATCCTGCGGGCACTCCGGCGTCCAGGGTCCGGGCGATCATCATCTCCGCGAGCCTGGGCTTCGTCAGAAGACCTGTACTGCAACGTGTTTCGGGTATGCCTGCTTCGATACAGCGATCGCGGTCACCGATCCACGACTCGGGCAGGTAGAGCTCTCGGTCGATCAGCGCCCGGCCCGAGCGCCCGGCGTAGGCGAGGAACACCCCGAGCTGAGAATTCTCCACACGCCCGGCCGTCCCGGAGTACTGGCGTTGCACACCCGCGGACTTCACCCCCTTCTTCAAGAACCCGGTCTCGTCCGGAACCAGGACTCCATCAGGGCAGGCCAGCGCCTCGGCGACGTACGCCCGCAGGCAATCGCGCAACTCGTCGGCGTCCCACCGCGACCGATTCAAGAAATGTTGTAACCGGCCCGGATCCTCCTCTCCCGCAGCCTCGGACAACTGCCACGTATTCTTCCGCTCCACCGGCGCCAGCAACCCCGTCAGATACGACCGCGCCCACCGCCGCGGCTCCGCCCGATAGAACACCCCCGCCACCCGCGCGAACACCTCATCGAAACTCACTCGCCACGCCGAAACATCCTCTGCGGCAACATCACCCAGCACGAGACGACAAGGTATCCCACCATCGGTCCGACTGCAAAACAACGAAATACAACTGTCGTGCTAGGCACACTCGAATCACTTCGAGTGTGTCCGCGCCTGCCGCCAGGCGCAACGAAAAGGCCCCCCTTTTCGGATATCTTGCTCTCCTGATTCGTGCGTGTTCGCCCGGGCTGAACCTGGCAACGGATCACCTTTCAGTACTGCGAGATCGCACACCAACTCGTCGAACGCGCCCAGCGAGCCGGTGTTCGGTCACCCGATTTCGCTGCTGGGCGTGGCACGGCCGCGCGGCGGATCGCACGCCAGGGTCCCGACCCTCTGGCATCATTGGAATAACTAGGCGACATGCTGGCAGCTCCGCCGCGCCGGGCGTATCGGGGATGCGATGTTTTCGCCCGTCCGGTGTCACCGGTTTTGCGGCCACCGGCAGGTGAGTCGGTAGGAAACGGTTCAAGGGAAGGGAAACGGCGATGGCACGGAAGGATGACCCGGCGTCTGCCGGTCTCGAGGCATACCAGCGGGTGATGATCGGCGCGCAGATCGAGCAAGCTGTGCGGGAGTTGGCGGTACGCATCGGCGAGCACCGGAAGTGCGTGCACACTCGGAAGGAGGAGACAACGCGGCTGCTCGTTGAGGAGCGCGCGGCCGAGGAAGCGGCGTGGGCGGCTTACGAGGCCGCGAAAGAAACGGGCGCCAAGGTCGGTGACCTCGACCGCGCCGGGCTCAAACCGAAAACGACGACGATCGGCCAGCCGCGCCGGGCCCGCGCTGACACCGCCTCAGAGGCCGCCGCCAGAGTGCCGCTCACGCCTCCCGTTGCAGTGTCGGGCGAGACGGCCATGACTGCGCCCGATACCGATGCCACCTGATCTTGCTCAGCTGCAATTTTTCCAGCTCCTCACAGTAAATCGGCGAAGTTACTAGACTGAGCATTTTTAGAAGGGTGCCGATCGCCTGCTCCGGCTGGCCGGGTAGCCAGGGAAGTCCATCCTCTTCCGCCAGCTGCGATGGCTACGGTCATACGGTCGTAGGCGGCGAGAACAAGCTGTCGGGTGCGGTATTCGCCGAGGTCTCGTTCCTCGTACTTGCGGACGACCGGGAATGAGTCGAGGACATGCTCGGCTTCGGTACGTGAGAGGCCGTAGACGTGTAGAAACGCGGCATCGAGGTCGGCGCGGAGCAGTGCCCGCCGTTCGGGGTCCCACCGGAAGGGAGCACCAATGTCGCCGAGATCGACTGCGTACGGTCTCAATCGCCAGGAGGTGTAGGACAGTTCCAGGACGTACGGATGTACCCACTCGGCAAGGGTCTGTTCGCAATCCCAACCAGCGGGCTCATCAAATCGGCTAGGAAGCGGGCACGCGAGTTGCTTGACGGTGAAGTATTTCATGTGTGTGCCACTGAGCTTCTGCCTCGCGACGTAGTCGAATACTAGGCTCGACCAAATCGCATGCAAGACAGGTCCATGGCTGGGGTTCGCTGGAAAGGCAAGTAGGAACGGATCACCCAACGCTGTCATAGGCAGGACCGACGGAAGGAAGGTTCGTGAATCGCTGGACCGTACGATGTCTCGCCAGCCGAGCAGCCAGTTGCGATCCCACCTGCCTTCGAGCTTCTTGGAGACTTCCGTTCGATCGACCCAGTAGCGTGCCAGAGGTTCAAATCCGGGATCGTCGTGTTCTGAAGCAGTAGGGCGTGGAAGGGATCCGACGTTGAGTTGGGCTTGGGTGGCGCCGGAGTAGGTGGAGAAGCGGTGATCGAAGTGGCCGAGCATTTTCGCCTCATACAGCGGCACGAACTCCCGTTCATCAAGTTCATAGGACCAGCCATTGAACTCAAAGTCGGCGAGGTCGTCCGCCGCGATGAACAGGTTCGAATCCGAAGCCATGTTGAACAGCCCTTGGCTGAAGGACAGCTTCCATGGGTTGCCGGCCGGGTCGTTGTCTCGAATGAGGACGGGATGCTGCTTGTAGATGCCGAGGGTGATATCGGCGTCGGTACGGGTGCGGAACATGGGCAGCGTGCCGGTGTTGGGGTTCATGGCCAGGACCTCACCGGCGGCGAGTTCGAACCGGCGTGGAGACACGTCGGTGATGTGCCGGATGAGGAACGCGAATCGGGTCCGGTCGACCTTCCGTCGGCTGCCGGCAATGGCGGTGATGGCGAAACGGAAGGAATGGTGCACGTCCGTAAATATTCTTGCTTCGTTCTCGAAGTCGTAGAAGGCAATCAGCTGCTCAGTGCGCAGTGTGTCTGAGAAGAACGGCGCAGTGGTCTTGTCGGTGGCTAATCCGGTCGGGGTGATGATCCCGGCGGCGCCGCGCCGCCCAACAAGGGTGCGCATGGTTTCGGCGAAGACACTGTAGGTGTTGATTTTCCCGTTAGCCGTGAGGGGGTAGCGTCCACAGCGGACGAGGTGATTTGTACCTTCAGATGTCCTCTGTGCCTGCTGGTATGCAGCATACAGAACCGGATCGGAGTCAGCTAATGCTTCGATCATCTTCTTACGCACCGCCGCGGTGCTCGCGTTCTCGATATCGGTGCGGTCATGGTTGCCGAAGAACTGTTTGTCTTCGAGCTGCAAAGTCTCCCAGGGAGGGTTCCCAAGGACACATGAGAAGCCGCCAGTCCAGCCGGTCGTGGAGTCGGCGTTGCCATTGGTGGTGACGGTGAAGATTCCGGGAAATTCGAGGTGCCAGTGGAAGAACCGGTATTGGCGGGCCAAGCGGTTGATCTGCGCGATGACCGTGTCCGGCAAAGATCCAGCGTCTTCGGACAGGCGTCGGAGGGTGTCGTGGGTGATGCCCTGTCCAGTGGTGACCGGTTGCGGTCCGGCCGTCTTGGTCTTGTGCTGGACGAAGGCAGCGCACCACGCATCGGCGACGAGTTTGGCTGCGACAAGGCCCGGGTCGGTTTCCAAGGCCCGCCAGGCGTCAGCACGGATACGCATCTCGCGGAGACTTCCAGCGTGACTGGCATCGGCGGCGCGGGCGGCTTTGCTGAACGCGATGGTTTCCACGTCGAGGGTCTGCGGGCCGAAACTGAGAGTGAGCTGGTCGATGTCGGCGGTGCGTTCGGCTTTGTTGCGTGCCTTGAGTTTGCTGGTCCACTCCCTGTCGTCGTCACCGAGCGGGACGAAGGCGGCGTCGGGGATGTTGTGGCGCAGCAGTTCTGGTGTGGTGCCGAGCAGGGCGTTGCCGACGCGCAGGTGGGCGTCGAGAAAGGGGAAGGGCCGGTCGGTGTCGAAGGCCTCGAGCCACAGGGCGACCTTGGTGATTTCGATGGCCAGGTCGTTGAGGTCGACGCCGTAGATGCAGCGTTCGATGATATCGGCGGTGGCGGTACGCAGCGCGACCGGGTTCGGTTCGGTGTCGCCGGTGCGGACGGTGGCCAGAGCGGAGGCCAGACGGCGGGCTGCGGCGACAAGGAAGTGACCACTCCCGCAAGCCGGGTCGACAACTGTCAGGTCGAGCAGGGCCTGTTCCGGGTCCTGAGTGCGCAGTGCTTCGTCGATGAGGGGGTCGAGTGCTTCGTCGAGGACGAGGTCGATCAACGCGGAGGGCGTGTAGTAGGAACCGGACGTCTTGCGGTCGTGGCCTGCGGCGTTTTCGAGGGTGAAGGTTCGGGCGTCGGCGTCGTAGCGGGGTGTGTAGGCGAGTAGACCTTCGTACATACCGCCGAGTTCTTCACTGTCGAGGTTGCGATAGTCGACGGGGCGTGGGGTGCCGGTGACCGGGTCGTCGATCTGTGCCAGGGCGCGGATCGCCGCGAGGAACGCATGATTGGGCAGGCGTGCTTCGTCGAGGATGCTCAGGTATTGACGTGAGTACAGGGTGGCCCCGAGGCCGCTGAGGCCGAGGGTGGGCAGGCCGTCGCCGGCGAGGGCGTCGGTGACGATCTGGTGAGCTTCCCACAGGTCGGTATGCCGGCTGCCAGCGTGGGCGGTGGCCATGCGGCGCAGGCGGGCGGTGGAGAAGTGCTCCGCATACAGCTGCCGCGCTTGCGGATCGACGGTGGAGGCGTGCAGCAGGTCCCGGTCCTCGGCGACGAACAGCACGATCAGCCGGTAGGCGATGCGCAGCAGCGCCCGGTGCAGGTCTTTGGCGGCATCGGGTGTGCCGGCGAGGGTGTCGCGCAGGGCGGTGTTGCCGCGGTGGGCGAGGAATCCGGTGCCGAGATGTTGCAGTGCCTTCGCGACGCCGTTTTGCAGGGTCAGCAGGGCGCGGGCGCCATTGTCGATCGCGGTGGTTCGCCACTGTTCGAGCCAGCATTGCTCCGCCGACAGCGTGGGCACCTCGGCATCCTCGGTCTCCTCCTCGGTGGCCGGGGTGGACCTGGTCACCGTCTGGTCGAGTCGTGGAGTGAACCGGCTGGCGTGCACGGTGAGGAACAGCAGGCGGAAGTCGGCGTAGCGCTGGTTGGTGAAGATGTCGTCGAGATCGAATTCGACGTAGGACTGGCGGGAGAGGGTGGAGGCGTCGCGCAGCAGCCGCAGGGTGCGACCGTTGGACAGCACTGCCCACAGGGCCCGCTCTTCACGGTTGAGGTAGTCCTGCAGCATCGACTGCGGGGCTCGGGCGGTGTGCCCGGCGGTCTTGGTGTCCAGATCGATGCCGGCGCCCACCAGGTGGATGGGTACCCACGTCGCCGGGGCGGCGGCGTCGGGCCAGGACAGGCGATGCGAGATCGGGAAGTGCGGGGCGGTGGTTTCCCCGAGTCCGGGTGCGACGTCCAGGCCGCCGGACACTATCTCTGGGCGGCCCCAGCCGAGCTCGTAGAGCAGCGGCAGCAGCCACTTCTCGCGGGTGATCTTGGTGGCGGCGTCGTGCTCGGGCAGTCGGGTGAGGGCATGCTGCCATACGCGGTGGGTGGCGAGCATGGCTTCCCACGCCCGGGCGATCGCGGCGTTGATCGCCATGCCGGGTGGGAGTTGGTATTCAGCGGTGCTCTGCCCGGGCATGCGTAGTTCGGCGCCCAGTGTGAGGGCTTCGCTGGGCAGGACGGTGCCGACAGTGCGGACGGACCGGAACGACGACAGCCCGCTCACGAGGCGCTCCTCTCGGGAAGAAACACGTAGACGCCCAGCACGTCCGGCGGTGGCAGCAGCCGCGCCCTTACGGCGCGGCCGCCGGTCTTGGAGGCGGCTCGAACGGTGCGGTGATCGGTGACGAGGTCCTCGGCGACCTGGTGGCCGCGGTCGGCCAGATACTCACGGACACCGTCGAGGCGGCCGAGGGCCCGGTCGAGTTGGTTGCAGGCCAGCGCGTCGGCGACGTTCCCCGTCGGTGGGAGGGTCAGCAGCGCATCCACGGCGTCAGTGGGCAACCAGGTGAGTTCGTCGCCGGCGGCGGTATAGGCAAGGAATTGTGCGTCCTCGGCGACCTGGGTGATAGCGGCCCGCGAGCCGGGCAGGACGATCTCGAGGCGGAATCGCACCACCATCAGTGTGGTGACCTTGTCCACTCCGCTGGTGCGCACCACCGCAGCCCGGCGGGCCGGTCGCAGCATCGGATCGAGATCCGTGTCGAGCGCCGAGTCCAGCACATACCGCGACAAGGCCTCCACGGTCGCGTCGGTGCGGGCCAGCACGCTGTGACCGGCCGGCATCGGGAAGGAGCGGTGGAAGACCAACCGCTCGTCCTTGGCCGGGGGAAGCTGGTCGCGGACTGCGGCGGGCAGGGTATCAATGCGGGCGGTGAACCCGTCGCCGGTGGCGGCAATCTGGGCGGACAGCAGCGACAGGGCATCGCGGGTGAAGTTTTCGGCGTCGGCGGGGCCACCGAGGGAACGCTGCACCTGGGCGAGGGCGGCGGCGACGACGTCGGGCTGCAGCCCGGCCTGCCGGAACCTCGACCGGGAGGCCTTCTCTCGCTCCGCGGCGTCGACCCATTGCACATCCACGGTGTCGGCGAGTGAGGTGGAGGTGGCTCCGGCGAAGTCGAGAGTGAGCTGTTCGGTGTCGGTGCCGCGCAGCAGCAGCGACTCCCAGATCGCCTTCATCACGGTTGTCGAATCGACCGGCACCGGCACGGAAACGCCGGTGCTACGGCGGATTCGTTCGTGTCGTTTGATCAGCACGTCCAGGACGATCCCGTCGATGCCGTTGTCTTGGCCGTAATAGGTGACGGTGCGGACGGTGGCGGCGCGCTGACCGAACCGGTCGACACGTCCCTCCCGTTGCTCGTGGCGGGTCGGGTTCCAGGCCAGGTCGTAGTGCACCACCGCGGTGAACCCGTCCTGGAGGTTGATGCCCTCGGACAGGCAGTCGGTGGCGATCAGCAACCGCGACCCGGCGTGTTCGGTGAGCTCGGTGACCCGGGTTTCACGTTCCTCTGGAGGCAGGGTGCCGGTGACCGCCTCGATGCGCAGGTCGGGGTGCTTCTTGGCCAGGGCTGCGGTGAGGTTGTCGGCAAGGTAGTCGGCGGTGGGAATGTAGCGGCAGAACACGATCGGGTGATAGCCCTCGGTGATCAGGTCCTGCAGCAGCGGGATCAGTCGCTTGAGCTTGGCGTCGGTCTTCGGGCCTTTCAAGGCTGCCGCGGCGGCGGCGAGTTCCCGCAGCCGCCGGCGGGTGAGGCTGGTAGAGGTCTCGGGATCCGAGCTGTCCGAGCCGAGGGTGGTGTCGTCGCCTTCGAGCGCTTCGTCGAGGTCGGTGTCGAGGACCCGGGGTGTGGCAATCGCGTCGACCTCGTCGGTTGCGTCAGCGGTATGCAGGGCGGAGCGATTGAGCAGGGTTTGCTCCGCAGCTGCGGGGCTCGAGGCCAGGCAGCGCAGCAGCGCGATCGCCGACCACCAGCGCACCCGTTGATGCACGCTGTTCAGCGTCGGGTCGCTGACCTGTTCGCGGGCGAAAGCGAGCACGTCGTCGAACAGGGCCCGGTAGCCGGCAGTGAGTGTGTAGCTGGTCTCGGTCGATTCCCGGGTGGGGAAAGGCGTGTCTTCGTGGAGGTATTCGCGGATATCGGCGCGCTGGCGTTGAATCATGAACTTCGCCAACAGTTTGCGGTCGTCTTCTCGCTCGCGACCGGAAAGATCCGCCGGCAGGTCACCGAGCCGGTTATCGAGCAGCCCGATCAATGACTGCCAGGCGCTGTCGTCGCCGCTGTGGGGGGTGGCGGTCAGCAGCAGCAGGTGTCGGGTCGGGTCGTCGGCGAGCTTGCGCAGCAACGTGTATCGCTGGTGCGCCTGAGTGTGTCCCACGGTGGTCGCGGCGACGCAGGTGTGGGCCTCGTCGACGATCACCAGCTCGGGGCAGTTGAGGGCGAACTCGTCACGCCGGCTGCGTTGTTTGATGAAGTCGGTGGAGATCACCAGATGCGGATAGTGCTCGTAGATACTCGATCCCCACGGCACCTTGAGCCGGTTCACCGTGGAGGGCAGCACCAGCTGAGCTTCGATGCCGAACTTGGCGCGCAGCTCGGCCTGCCACTGCGGTGCCAGCTGGGGGGAGCACAGCACAGCCATGCGCCGGGCTTCTCCGGTGGCCAGCAGCTCGGCGGCGATCAGGCCCGCTTCGATAGTTTTGCCGACGCCGACACCGTCGGCGATGAGCAGTCGTGTGGTGTCCTGCGCGGCGGACATCATCAACGGCACGAGTTGATAATTGCGGGGGGTCACCGTGAGCTTGCCGAACGAGCGGAACGGCCCACCGGTGGCGCGGAACGACAGTCGGAGAGCGTCGCGGAGCAGGCGGGCGCGCGCGGCGTCGCCGCGGTCATCGACGGTCGGTGGCGTGAACACCGCCGGACGCGGGGCGTCGAGTTCGGGGAGCAGGACGGTGGTTTCGTCCTCGCGGCCGCCGAGGGGGCGCACCAGCAGCATCTCGCCGGGGGCGCCGGGTAAAACCAGCCAGTCTCGTCCGCGGGCGTGAACAAGGGTGCCGGCGGGGTAGTCGATGGTGCTCATGCGCTGCACCGTCCGGAACCGAACACCTCGGTGTTCTCCTTGATCTTCTGCAACCAGTGGTCGTCGGTTTCGGTGTGGTGGAACCGCAGGACCAGCCACCCGGCTTCGTCCTCGAGCTTGCGCCGGGCCCGCTCGTCCTTGTCGGCTTGGTGGGCGGTGTCGTGGATCGGGCCGTCGAGAAAGACGGCAATATCCATGTCGGCGCCGTGGTAGGCGAAGTCGGGGCGCACGTAGTAGCCATCGACCGGTTGTTGGGCTTCGTCGGGGAGCCGGTAGCCGTGCTCCTCGAGCAGATCGAGCAACCGTTGTTCGAGGCTGTTGCTCTGCGCTGCAAGCCGGTTCAGCTGCTGCGAACGTTCTTCTCCACCGGCACCGACAGCCACGGTGGCGTGGGTCAATCGGCGGAGCAAGTCGGTGACGACATGCCGATCGAGATCCTGGTGGTCCCATTGGTTGCTGTAGGAGAGCAGGCAGTCATAGCAGGCCTGGGCGCAGTCTTCTCGTGCGTGTTCGGCCCGATGCCGATCCTCACCGGTGTCGGGGTCGAAGTGCAGGATCTCGAGGGCTTTCCGCGCGACAACGCGGATCTGCATGTCCTCGGTGGCCAGGCGGCGCAAGACCCCGGCTCCGCCCTCGGCGGCCTCGAAGAACAGCAGCCGTGACCATGCCTGATCACCGGTGCCGCCAGGGAGGGGTTCCACGGCCAGTTCGTTGCTTTCGAGCTGGAACACCGCCTCGATGGCGCGTTTCAGGGCGTACATCGCGGCCATCCGCACTTCCGTGGGGATGAACGGATCCAGGTGCAGCAGTAGCGCGTTGCGGTGATCTTCCACGTATGGCACGACACGCTGGATCCGCGGCACGTCGTTGCCGGTGTTCTTGGTGAGATCCGCTTCCCGTGCCCACCGGCCTTCGAGGGTGTCGAGCAGATGGCCTTTGGTGTTCTTGTCCTTGCGGCGGCGCAGCCCGACATTCATGCGACGGATCAGTGCGGTGTCGCCGTAGGTCATAGTGCCCAGCTCCGCATCGTCCACGGTGATAGTGCTGGTCAGTTCACCGGCACGCTGACCGTGCGGGACGAATCGGAGGGTGGTGACGATCTCGTGGCCCGCGCGTTGACGTTCTTCCTCGTCGGCGCTGATCCGGTCGCGACGGCGGGTCTTGACCGAGACCAGCCGCATCATCCGGTCCATCGTCTCGAGTGATCCTCCACCGCAGTGCTCGCACATCGCGTTTCGCGTCGGACCGTTGCCCTCGTGCAGGTAGCCGCAATGGTTGCAGCGCTGCAGTTCGGTGATGTTCACACCGGTGCCGTCCTCACGCGCCGGCAGGCTTACCCGGTTGACCTCGTAGCGGGCGCCCTCGTGATAAATGAAGGCGCCAGGCCCGAATTCGCTGATCGCCAGGAACCGTGGGCGCTGGACGTAGTCGCCCTGGCCGTTGCGGGTGCGGCGCTCTGCCGGGATGAACGCGGCCAGCGGCAGCCGTGGGAACGAATAGCCGGGCAGGAACCCCTCGGAGGCGAAGTATCGGTAGGGGTAGAAGTCGCTCTGATTGATGTCATCGATCTGTCCCCGCAGCAGATCCAGTGCAGCGCGGGCCTCCGAGATGCGGCTGCGGGCCTGACGTTTGGACGCCTCGGATGCGCCGATGTCCTTGAGGGTCGAGTTGGCGGCGTCGAGTTCGACCAGCGCTTCCCGATAGAGGGTGCGCCAGCGTTCGGTGGCCTGGTCGAACCGCCTGACCGCCTTGTCGACGGTGTCGGCGATCCAGGTGTCGGTCCACCACGGCGCCGAGGTCACCTCACCAGTGGCCTCCAGCACGGCGGTGATTGCCCGGATCGCCGTGCCTCGATTGGCCGGGTGGTCCATGGCAGCACGCACCTCAGCACGCAGCGGTTGGCCAGGTTCGTCGACGTCAAGCAGATCGACCATGCTCGCCTTGAGATCGAGGCCGCACACCACCAGCCAGATCGAATGAGCATGCGCGCGTACGAGATCCTGATTGCCCAGCTCCAAACGCGGTGGTGCGACCGCACCCGCGACCATGTCCTTGCTGCGGCCGAAATAGTAAGCGTCGTGGGCGTTTCCGGTCGCGCAGTAGGTCAAAACCACGGCCGGCTGCCCGGATCGCCCGGCCCGGCCCGACCGCTGAGCGTAGTTCGCCGGAGTCGGTGGCACGTTGCGCATTCCCACCACATTCAGACTCTTGATGTCGACCCCGAGTTCCATCGTCGGCGAGCAGTAGAGCACCGGAAGGTTCGCGTTGCCGAACCTGGCCTCCCGATCCTGACGCAGCGACGGTTCGACTTGCGCGGTGTGCTCGCGGGCCTCGAGGCCGACCAGGCTGCTCGCTGTTTCGGCGTAGAAGTCGCGAAAGAACGGATTGACCCGGCCCCGCGTCTGATTGCCGCGGATCGGGTCGGGGGCACGGTACTCGCCCGTGCCGGCCCGCCACTCGACAAGGCTCGCCTGGATCCGATATCCGGTGCGACGGTTCTTCTCCTGGATCTTCACCAGGATCCCGGCCTTGGCCATCACCGCCAGAAGCGCCTGGATCACAGTATCCGCGTCGGCAGGTTTGAGAGGATGGTCGTGCAGCGGGAACCGGTCGGGGCGACGCAGCCAGCGTCCGTACGCGCCCAGCCCCGATACGTAGAGATCCCCACCGGAGCCCGGTTCGAATTTTGGTCGACTGCCGGGGTAGGCGGTGCCCGAATACACCCCGGTCTCCTCCGCCAGCGACCACGGCGCCTTCAACCAGTCCTGGCTCGCACGCTTGATGCTGTCGTACTTCTCCTCGGTGAGGAACTCCGATTCGATGCACAGATAGCGGCGCAGTTCGTCGAGCAGGACATGCATCAATTGCCGTCGGGTCTCGGGCTCGGCTTCCGCCAACGGCTGACCGAATGCAGCCCACTCCGCCTCGTCATCGGCCAGCTCGTCGATGCCCATGTAGCTCAGCCGCAGTTGCCCGGTCTGCTCGAGGTTGGGCATGGTGATCCGCCAACCTCGCTTCAGATCGGCCCAGAGTCGATAGGTAACCGCATCCCGTAGCGCTCGGGTGATCTTGCGGCGCGGCACAGCCTCATGCGCAGTATCAGGGTCCTTGGCGAAATCGGCGAGGTCACCACCGAGGGCCGCGACCACCCGCGAGCCCAGCTCCTCGTCCCCTAGCGGTTCTCTCGGGTTGCGCAGTTCCTGGTCTCGGGCAGCCCGATACAGGGCCGAACGCACCAACCCGACCAGGACGAAGTCGTTGAAGTGACCGGCTTGCAGGCTCGCGTCCTGACGGTTGTCCGAGAACGCCAGGAACTTGCGCGCCACCTCGTCGAGATCGGTCTCTTGCCGCAGGGCGCGAACCACCGCCTGCGAAAGCACCGTGACCGCGCTGGCCCGGCCTTCGGTGCCCAGGCTCGCCACCCGGGAGAACTCCGACTGCTGGGTGCTCTCGTAGCTGGTCTTGCACGACGGGCAGAAGTCGAGCCGCTCGAAAAATGCGACCGGCAGCCCGTCGTCTGTGACCGTGCCGAACGCGTCGACTCGATACGTCTCTGGCAGCCGACCACGGCGACCCTTGTCCAGGACACGACTGGTACCGGTCTCGATCACCCAGTCTTCGGGTACCAGCTCCAGCAGCGTCGGATCGCTCGGTGCCGGCCACGGCTTCTCCGTAACCAGCAACAGGCCGGTTGCCTCCGCTTGCTCTCCCCGACCACCGCTGAGCATGCGGGGACTGAAGTTCTCGCCCCCTTTGTCCAGGTTGACCACCAGAAAGTCCTGCCCGCATTCGCGGCAGAATGCCAGCGGGAACAGTGGCTTCCCGGTCTCTCCGACCGGCGCGCTGCGCTGGTACTGGGTGGTCAGGTAGCGGTGCTCAGGCCGTTCCAAAGTGGCGTATGCGGTGTCACCCTTGCCGATGAACTGGTGCAGCTTGAACGCGAACAGCGGACGGCCCCGATTATCGCGCACGCGCGAACCGGCCATCAGCAGCTCACGCAGCTGGTCCTCGCAGACCGCTTGGTCGATGCCGGTTTGTTGAGCGAGAGTATCGGCTGCCTCACGCAACCGAGTCGGCAGCTGTCGTGCCAGTCGGCCTTCGTCCTCGCGCAGCCCGAAGGTCTGCTCGGTCCAGATTGCCAGCGGGTCGGTGTGCAGCACCTCCCACGTCGACGGCGTTGGTGAGGCCAGCCGGGCCGCCAACGCGGCCGCATCGGTCCGGCCCACGGTGGCACGACGCAAGGTTTCGCCGATGATGTTCTCCGGCGGAATGCCGGTCCCGAAGATCCGGGTCGCCAGCTCGGCGACCTGCCAGCGTTGCTCGGCCCTGGTTCCGGGGCCGGCCAGGGTTGCGCTGGTGCCGACGCATTGCAGCGCGTCGGCGCCGACTGCGCCGCGTAGACGCCGGATGAGCATTGCGACGTCGGCGCCTTGCCGGCCGCGGTAGGTGTGCAACTCGTCGAGCACCAGGAACGACAGGTTGGCAGCGCTGGTAATCAGCGCCGACCGCTCCCGCGGGCGGGTGAGCATCAGCTCGAGCATTACGTAGTTCGTCAGAAGAATGTCCGGGGGGTTCTGCAGGATCGTCTCTCGCTGTGCGGGGGATTCCTGCCCGGTGTAGCGCGCGAACGTGACCTGGGGATTGTCACGGCCGAGGAACTTCTCGAGTTCCCCGAGCTGGCTGTTGGCCAATGCGTTCATCGGGTACACCACGAGCGCCCGGACCCCAAGGCCGGAGCCCTCCCGCAGCACGCGGTCCACGATCGGCACGATGTAGGACATCGACTTGCCCGATCCGGTGCCGGTGGTGAGCACGTACGACTCGCCGCGGCGGGCCACGTCGAACGCGTCGCTCTGATGACGGTGGAAGGAAATCTCCCGGCCGAAGGGATCCTCATTGGTGCGTTCCCGGAAGATCTCCCGTGCAGCGGGGTACAGCACCTTCCGGTCGACGAGTTCGGAAACCGTCCCGCCGGGTTCGAAGGCGGGGTTCAGCGCCAGCCACGGCTCGGGCCACAGCAAACCGTTTTCGATCTCTGTTTCGACCTTCTGCCGGACGGCAGGATCTTTGATGTTCAAGAAGCCGGCGACAAAGGATTGGTAATCGTCGAGGACCTCACCGAGCACACCGAACGCGTCCACATCCACTCCCTCGCTGACGGCACGTTCTCCCCCGGAGACGTCTCGATCACTCTAATGCTGCACCTGCCCAGCCACGGGGCGGTGAGAAGAAAGACCGTACGCGGGGGTACCGACATCCGGGGATCGGCCGATCAGACACCACCACACCGCGCCGCCCCACTCTGCTGAGTTGGGGTCTGTAAAGGTTAACGGCTCTGTCCCACTTTCGGTTTGCGCCGTGAGGCGCTGTGATTCGAGCGGAGGTGAAAGACCCCCGTCTCCGGCTTGTCGTAGCAGGTCGGTGGAGCTGGGGGCAGCTGTGCGACGTGATGTCGCACGTTGTGAGTGGTCGCGTTTGATTGGAGGTCGTTTGACGAGAGCGTGATCCGGTCCAGTGTCTGTGGGACCGTCCTCGCCCTGGCGTGCGTCGTGGGTGACCGCGGGGTGCGAAGCCTGGGGTGAAAGCCGAAGCGTCCCTGTTCCACCCAGGGGCGACGGGCGAGGGGAAGGCCGGACGGGTGAACGGAAGTGAATCTTCGTTGCCTCGTTATCAGCAGCTCCGCCGGTGGGTTGTTCCAGCGGGGTATAGGGCTGGCCGTTGAGAAGCGGCAGGCGCCGATCAGAGAGGCTGTGCTGGTCGGGAGGACACCGCCGCCCCGGGGTAAAGAAGGCACCCAACCCGGCCGTATCTCATGCGTGCGGAACACGGAAACCCCGACAGAGTCCAGAACATCGTGGCGATGTTCTGGTAGGCCGACCGCGAGGAGAGCGGAATCCTCTGGCGGGAACAGGATGTCCGAGAAGCGAAGGCCGGCGGGCGAAAGCCAGCAGGAAACCAGCGCATCGTGACGGCACCTCCATGCCGTCGTCGCTGGATAACTGGCCGGATACCGGGCCGTGTGCTCGGGTCTCGAAAGAGGCGCTGACGTGGACAGGTGAGCTGGTGAAGCAATGCGGTCTCGAACCGCCGGAACCGAAGGACAAGTTGGACACCGAATGGTGAACGGACCTGAGGGCGTTACCCTTTCGTGGGATGCCGTCGACTGGCGGCACCACGAGGACAACGTACGGCGGCTGCGGCAGCGGATCTTCACAGCGACTCGGAGCGGGAACCTGGCGACGGTCAGGAACCTGCAGAAGATGATGCTGCGTAGTTGGAGCAACACGCTGATCAGCGTGCGGCAGGCGACGCAGCGCAATGCGGGGCGCAAGACCGCTGGGATCGACGGTGATGTCGCGTTGACCTCGTACGACCGGATGCAGCTGGCGGTCCAGGTGCACCATGACGCGGCATCCTGGCGGCCCCGGCCGGTCAAGCGGGTGTATATACCCAAGGCGGGTAACCGTGCGAAGTTGCGGCCGCTCGGGATTCCGGTGATCGCGGATCGTTGCCATCAAGGCAGGGTGCGTAACGCGCTGGAACCTGAGTGGGAGGCCCGGTTCGAGCCCAAATCCTATGGGTTCCGGCCGGGTCGCAGCTGCCACGATGCGATTCAGGCGATCTACACCGTCTGTCGAGGCCAACGGGCCAAGCGGGTGTGGGCGCTGGACGCCGATCTGGCGGCGGCGTTCGACAGAATCGATCATTCCCGGCTACTCGAGGCCATCGGATCCTTCCCCGCCAGGGACATGATCCGGGATTGGTTGAAAGCGGGAGTCTTCGAGGCAGGCAAGGGATTTGCTCCGACCGATGAGGGCACGCCCCAGGGCGGCGTCATCAGTCCGTTGCTACTGAATATTGCCTTGCACGGGCTGGAATACGCGGCGGGAGTTCGATATGCGGAGTCCGGCAGTAATGCCGAGTCGACGCGCACGGACTCTCCGGTGGTTATCAGATATGCCGACGATCTCGTCGCGCTCTGCCGCACCCAGCGGCAGGCCGAGCAGGTCAAGGCGCGGCTGGCCGAGTGGCTGGCACCGAGGGGTTTGGTCTTCAACGAGGATAAGACGCGCATCGTCCACCTCGGTGAGACCGGATTCGACTTTCTCGGGTTCAATGTCCGCCGCTATCACGGCAAGCTGCTGATCAAACCATCCAAAGCTGCGGTCCGGCGAATACGGGAACGGCTGCGAACGGAGATCCGCGCATTGCGTGGCTCCAATGCGCGGGCGGTTGTCGCCAGGCTCAGCCCGATCATCAAGGGCTGGGCGGCCTATTACCGGGGCGTGGTGTCGAAGCGGACGTTCAACGTCCTCGACGATTATCTGTGGGTGCTGACCTACAAGTGGGCGACCTACAGCCACCCTACGAAGTCGAGATGGTGGGTCTCGGCCCGCTACTTCGGCAAATTCAACAAGTTCAGGAACAACCGCTGGGTATTCGGCGACGCAGCCACCGGCGCTCACCTGGTGCGATTCTCCTGGACCGACATCGTCCGACACACTCTGGTCAAGGGCCGGGCATCATCCGATGATCCAGCACTTGCCGAGTACTGGGAACAACGGCGACGCAGAATCAAGCCTCCGGTCGACGGTTACACGCGGCGGCTGCTGATCGAGCAGCACGGTCGCTGCCCGCTCTGCCGGAACGAACTGTTGTCACCGGATCAGCCACCGGAATCTCCGCAGGAATGGGAGCGATGGTGGCTGCTGGTCATCCGTCAGGCAATTGCCGCGGACTACCTCGTCCATGACGGACGACCCGCTCCGGCGGACGGTGAACGAACTCGCCTGGTCCACCGCTCCTGCCGCAACGAGCGACCCGCTCGGAAACGCAGAAGCACTGCGCTTCAACCCGATTC
The DNA here is from genome assembly GCF_020176955.2 of Nocardia sp. alder85J. Classification (GTDB taxonomy): domain Bacteria; phylum Actinomycetota; class Actinomycetes; order Mycobacteriales; family Mycobacteriaceae; genus Nocardia. The sequence continues at coordinate 737,410 of NZ_JAIUCZ020000003.1, read as the reverse complement.
GCGCCAGCGGCTTGCTTGAGCTGCCTGCGGTGAAAGCCGCACGGGCAGTTCTGAGGGGAGGACGGCGCAGCAATGCGCCGTCCTTACCCGACTGCTCCGGGTGGTGCCGGGGAGGGTGGGAGCAGCCCCGACAACGCCGGGGCGTGGCCAGTACTGCCAGATGGTGCGGGTCCGGCAAGCGGGATGAAGAGGAGCACGCGAGGAACCGGCGTTGTTACGTCCCTCCATGGGACACCTGCTCGAATCTGGCGGATCTGGGCAGGAAGCGGTGCGCACCAGCCGATTCCGTGGCTGGAAACTCCTGGATCGGTTTATCGAAGCCGGTCGGGAGGCCACGAGGAAGGTCTACGGCGTACTCGTGGCGATGCCGCAGGGACACAGTCGGGCTCCTACTTCATCGAGCGAATCACAGTGAACACGGGAACCACCCGGTCGGACTCCCCGAACGGCGCGCAAACCGGTTGCGGTGCTTGGGGATAGATGCACCGACTGTCGAACCGGCCGGGTGGGGCGGAGCCGCCGTAGTAGTCCGAGGCCGGGAGAGCCGGTCACATGGCGAAGGGCGGCAGCGGTTTTCGAGAACGGAAGGATGCTGCAATGCCGAAAGACGCGCCACTGGGCCGTCCCCAATGAATGAGACCGATCGGTATTAGAGTCCTGTTTGGCTTGGTGAAGGCCGCGAAGGGACACTGATCGACATGGCAGGAGGCAAGCGGCACTCCGCGGAGGACATCGTGTGGAAGCTGCGGCGCGCCGACGAGCTGACCGCGGCCGGCAAGACCAGCGAGGAGATCGCGGCCGAGATCGGGATATCGCCTGCGACGCTCTACAACTGGCGCCGTCAGTACGGTGGGGTGGACACCGGCGCCGCCAAGGAACTCAAAGAACTCCGCGAGCAGAACGCCAGGTTGAAGCGGCTGTTGGCGGACGCGGAGCTGGAGAAGGACGCTCTGCGGGAGATCGCCCGGGGAAAGTTCTGAGCCCGTCGGCCAAGCGCCGCGCCGTGGACATGCTCCAGTAGGTCGAGGGCATGTCGCAGCGGTTCGCGTGCAAGGTCGTCGGGCTCCATCGGTCGACGTATCGGCGGCTGCCGGCCGCGCAGACCCCGGCCGATCCGGACGTCGTTCTGCGGGCCTGGCTGCGTGCCTACCCGGTGAAACATCAGGGTCACGGCTTCCGCCGCGCCAGGTCGGCGCTGCGGTTCGACGAGGGCAGCGATGTGAACATCGAGAAAGTACACCGGCTCTGGCGTGAAGAGGGCCTGCAGATCCGCGAACACCACCCCCGGAAGCGAGCGGGCACCTCCTCGGCACCGCCGATCGAGGCCGATGCCCCGAAAGTAGTGTGGGCGTGAGATTTCCAATTCGATTCCACCGTCGACGGGCGGGCGGTGAAGATCGCCTCGATGATCGACGAACACACCCGCGAATCGCTGCTGCACGTGGTGGAACGCTCGATCACCGCCGAACGGCTGGTCGCGGGGCTGGAGAAGGTGTTCACTACGGCGGGCGGCCCGCCGCGGGTGCTGCGGATGGACAACGGACCGGAGATGATTTCCCATGCGCTGCAACGGTTCTGCGCCGACCGGGTCGGGATCTCCTACATTCCGCCGGGCGCGCGGTGGAACAACGGGTTCGTCGAATCGTTCAACCGCCGGTTGCGGACCGAGTGCTTGAACCGGAACCACTGGACCAGCCTGCTCGAAGCTCGGGTCGTGATCGGCGATTTCAAAGACGACCACAACCATCGGCATCGGCATTCGGCGCTGGGCTACCTGACGCCGGCCGAGTACGCTGCGGCCTGTACCCACGCTCACCATCCGGTGGGCTGTGGGATCAACTGAACACGGAACGACATCACCTGGCTCTATTCCCGGGTGGTCTCGTCATCGGGGACCGGTCAGGACCGCCGAACGCCACCTCGGTACCGCGACCGAGGGCTGGGATCCGCACGACCTCAGGCATTCCCGGCTCACCCACGCCGGCGAGGACGGCGCCACCGAGGCCGACCTGATGCTGCTGTCCGGGCACGAGGACCGCCGCACCCTCCAGCGCTACCTGCACCCCACCCACGCCGGCGCCCACCGCCGCCTCGACGACATCGACGCCCGACGCGGACACTGGACACCTGCCGCCACTGACCTCGCCGAACGACTCAAGCGGGCCGCGCACGACCGTACCTAGTGGTCGCATGTCACGAGTCGAATCCTGTATTCCGGCAACGGTTTCCGGGCTGGCGCCGTTCCCAGAATGGTTCCGCTGGAACCGAACTTGTTCCAGGTAGCCGCCAGGATCACTGTTCTTGTTCGGTCGCCGGCGTGAGGTAGCGGTGCAGTGATGCCTTCGGGATGCTGGTCTTGCTCGTGATTTCGCCGAGGCTGTTTCCCGGTCGTTTTCCGAACACGCCTCCGCTCAGTTCGGTCACGACTTGGAACCGCTGTCATCGAGGTCGATCTGGATCATCTGGACGCGGTGACTGCCCGCATAGCGGGACTACAGGGGTTCCCTGGAGGATTCACTGACCGGTCTGGACAGCCGGATCGCCGCCACGCACCAGAGTTGGATCGGCGAGTCCGCCGACGAACATGCTGTGGCGCATCGGGAATGGATGGCCGCCGCAGCGGAGGTGCGGGATAGGATCGCGACGATGCACGCGGCCGCGGTCGCCGCGCACGGCCACTACACCGCCGCGGTGGCGGCGAACGTGAAACTCACCGGGTGCTCACATAGCGCCGACATCGATCAAGGTGTCCCCGCAGGTCTATTACGTGGCCGCGGCTGCCCTGCACACCGCGGCCACCACGCTGGCGTCGGCGATGGACTCGTACGCGAACGTGCTGCGGCAGCAGGGCTACAACCACGCCCAGGCCGACTACAACGCAATCCTCGGCGACAAGGGCGCACCACCAGAACAGCCCGCAACACCCGCACCGGCCGTGGGCGTGTGCCAGATCCCGCCGCCGGCGGCCGGCGGGCCGGGCGGTGGTCTCGATGACGCGGTGCGGCTGGCACAGAAGATCGGCATCCCGCTCCCCGATGGGGACACCGGGAAACTCGGCAGCGTCGGCGACACCTGGGCCGCATTGGCGGCCGCGCAGCCGGTCGCGGGCTTGTCTGGCGAACTGGGCCGTGTCGTAGGCCTGCTGCAGGTCCAGCAGTCCCCCGAGATCGAGTTCGTGGTCACCGACCTGCAACAACTGCAATCCTCGGCACAGAAACACGGCGCCGGCCTCGGTGGCCTGGCGAACGCCTGCCACGATCACCGCGCAGCCCTGGACGATCTGCGCGCGAAACTGAAGACACAGCTGGAGGACCTCGGCAAGGAACTGTTGAAGGAACTGGCGATCACCGCGGCCATCGGCATCGCCACCTCGTTCATCACCTTCGGCATCGGGGCCGCGGTCGCCTCGGCGCGCGCGGTCGCTATCGCCGCCCGCTGGGCGAAACCGATCCGCGAGATCGTGGAGGCATGGAAGTCCGCCAGGAACCTGAAAGCCGGAGTGAAGCTGGAGCAGGACCTGGCCACGGAAACGAAATCATTGCAGGACATCGAGAAACTCGGCCAGGACCTCGCGAAGACCGAGAAGGCCGCCACTTCCCCGGCTGCTGCCGACGGTGCGCTGACCGATCAGGACTGGCGGGTCCCCCGATACAGGGCCCCACCGAATCCGGTCCGGCGGACGCAGCCTGACCGCGGTCCTGCGCGAAGGGGAAGTCGCACCCGCGCAGCAAGCCCAGATCGACGCGCTCGACAACGTACTGGGCAAACTCCCCGTCCACGAGGGACCGGTGTCGCGGTTCACCAACCTGACTCCCGAGCAACTGGGCCGGTACGTGGAGGGCCGGTCCGTCACCGAGGCCGGATTCACCTCCGCGAGCACCAACCTGGCCGGGGTCAATGAACTCACGGTGAACACCTCGAACGTGGAGTTCCAGATCCTGAGCAAGACCGGCGCCGACTACAGCCGGTTCGGCACCCCCGACGAAGTGCTGTTCCGCTCGGGAACCGACTTCTTCGTCCGCAGAGTGCTGCCCGATCCGGCGACCGGCCGGACCATCATCCAGATGATCGAACACTAGGAGGAGACCCGATGCCGGAAAAGTTCGGTGGCAAGACCTTTTACACTTCCCAGGAAGCCGCAGAGCGGGGGTCGGTGCCCTCGCCGGAGGAGATCGCCCGCGCCGACCAGGCATTCGAAGAGTTCAACACCCGCCGCAGCACCGCCGCACCGGCACCGGAGGGCTCGACACCCGGATTCGGCGGACGGTTCTCCGACGACCTGGAAGGCACGGAGTTCGAGGGCTGGACTCGGGACCCAGCCACCAACCAGTGGTTCGACCAGCACGGGTACCCGGTCCGGTACGACGAAGGGCACCGCATCCCCGATGGCAGCACAGAACCCTGACCCTCGCCGATACCGCTGGCAGGGCGGATACAGCCACCGGCTGTGCGAATGCGGCGCAGTATCAGCGGATGGTCGATCTTGCGGCACAGCGCCGAGACAGCGCGGGGAGTGCGCTCGGGATCGGAACTGACCGCCTGGTGAGCCAGGTCCCCAGTGCGCGCACCCAGCACCATGATGGTGGCCGCGCTCTTGGCCGACTTCGGCACCACCAGACCGCTATGGCAAACAATCTGCTAACTCGCTGGGAGTGGCTGGTGGACTATCGTCTGTTACAGACTTTTACCGAAGCTGTCGCTAGATGTGGTGAGACAGCTGTTTCGGTGGCTGTGGATATGGCACTCGTCAACCCTGTACGTCAGCGGAAAACATCACGCTGAACAGCTGTTTTCGCAGTTCGAATGCTGGGGTGACAGGCGTGCCAGCCCGCCTGGACTCAGTTTGTAAGGCGCTTTACTCCAGCGGAAAAGGTTGTTGTTCGAGCGCCTCGATCCCTGATTTCGCCAGTCTACGGACGACCAAGACCAGTCGGCCCGGCCGTCCAGTCTGTCGATAGCACGGCGCTGAACTGCGGTTTTCCCAAACCGGCCGGGAGACGATAGACTCGCAGCGCCGGAAGGCACGCCGCCTTAGCTCAGTCGGTAGAGCGCTTCACTCGTAATGAAAAGGTCGGGGGTTCGATTCCCCCAGGCGGCTCCAGGTCAGAGTCAAATTTGCTCCCCACCAGGGGAGTTCGGACCGTTCAACTTGCCAAGAACTTGCCTAGCTGCGGGCAAGGGCAGTGGTCCGGCGTCCGGCTCAGCCGAACAGTATTCCGCAGGCCCTTCAGCTGGATACGCCGCGGGCCCGCCGCCTTCGCGATTTGCTGGAACTCGTCGGTGTACCACTCCGGCCGAATCGGAGTCCCATCCGTGTGCGCCGCGATCAGGCAATCATCGGACCACGCGATCGCCAGCGCCAGGCACTCCGCCCGTTGAGCCTTCTTCAGGGCGCGCAGCGCGTCAACCAGTTCGGCGGGCGGCGGGAGATCACGGCGAGAGCGCAGGGACTTCGGCGCGTTCTCCTCGGTCTCTGTGCCTCCCATCGCCACGCGGCCCCGGCGGACCTTCAGCGCGGTATCGGAGAAGCGGGTCCACCGCATCCTCAGCACTTCGGAGCGGCGCATTCCGTACGTGGACATGAGCCGGCACGCATAGAGGCGGTGAGCCTGCGCCGTCACGCGGAACTGCTCGACCTCGGCGACCGTCCAGGACTTCGCCGCGTCGGCCGCTTCGTCGTCCTCGGGCAACTCATCGTGCGGGCGCTCAACCAGGGCGATCATGTTCCGGGGTAGGCGTCCCTGGTCCACGTAGGACTGGACTATCATGGACAAGGCGGTGAGAGTGGACCGCACGGTCACAGGCTTCACGCCGCGCTGGACCTCCGCCACCACGGTAGCGGCGTAGACCCCGCGTCCGGTCCGCTGCACCCGGCCGGTGCATACCAGGGCGGACAGCGGCGCGTTCGGGGGCGGGTGTCCCCTGGATTGACTCACTGCCGTGACGCGGTGCCTGGTCGGTCCGCGCCGTGCGGTGGCCGCCGGACTCGCGAGCGAGACCGGATACCGCATCCTGTCGGAGATCGCTCAGGTGCAGCCTGCCGGGCCTTCGGCGATCAGCCGTTGGTAGATCTCGATCGCTTCCGGATTGCCTGCGTCGGCGTGGTGCCGGTAGTAGGCGAGCTTGCCGCCGTATCCGTCCGACACCATCGGCGGTGGCGGGCCTTGCCGCCGCAGTTCCTCGGCCTTCTCCGTCCACCCCCACCGCTCGTATTTCGCCGGGGCTTCGAGGTACGCCTGTTGGAACGTGGCCGGGCCATCGTCTTCCGGGTCGGCGTCCGGACCGTCATACCCCATGCCCACTCTCCAAATGGGTCGACACCTTCTCTGCCAGCGAATTCGTCGTAGTGTCCCCACACCGCCAGCGTGAGCGTGAGGGGCATGTGGTCTATGCAGTCGGACAACGGACGCGGGGGGAAGTAGGTGACTGTGTGGTCTTCGACCCAGAACGACGCGACCCGGATCACGGGTCCGTCCGCCTGCCAGACCGCTCCGTTGCCCGAAGCGGTCACGGTGACATACGGCTCAGTCGGCGCCACGGTTTCCCCTGATCCCTTGCTCTACGAGCTTTTTCAGCTTGCCGGATGGTTGCAGTGTGGTCTGTGTGCGGTTCGGCCAGGTGAACGACACGAACACCACACCGGCGCATACCGCCACGATCGCCACCACACCGACGAGGGTCACCATCGCGCGTCCCGGATGGCCTCGAGCGTCGCTTCGATCTCCTCGGGTCCGGCGAACTCGATCGGCCGATACGGTTCCGGAACCTCCCACGGCTGCGCATCGTCCGATCGAGGCGGAATCCGTTGTGGTAGGGAACTTTCCGTGATCATCGTCGTACCCGCTCGGTCCAGTCGGTCAAGCCGTCGGCGGAGGTGAACATCCGGCCGATGTTGCATCCCGAGGGCCGGTTGTTGACGACCAGCACTGTGTGATTGATCAGTGACTCTTCCCGGATCTCGTCCCAGAGGCCCGCGTACTGCGGCAGCATCTCCCGGACCTGGGCCAGCGTCGGACGCTGGTGTGGTTCGGGGCCGAAAGCAATGTGGCCGTCCGGCAGCGCCTCCATCGGCTCGTTCGGCCACCGCCGAGCCGGGAACCGGGATTGCGGATCGTTGAGGTGCATGATCCGGGCGGCACCGCCGGCGGGGATCTCCCACATGGCCGAGACGACATCCTTCACCGTCCGGAAGAGAAGCCGATCCGTATTCCTGGACACGATCACGTTGTGACCCCTGCCTGTCTCCGATATCTGGAAGGCACCCGCCGCCGGGGAACCTGACGAGGTGAGCCGATTCGACCCGGCGGCGGGGCTACCAGTAGCGTCCTGCGGCCGGGGGATTCGCGATAGCGTTGCACTGTGGCCATGGTGTTGCCGAAGTTGGTCGGCAACGCTGCAACGCTGGTCGGAGCTGCCGGAGCGGGGGCGGATGGAAGATTGGGAAGCGTTCGGGACCGAACTGCGGCGGCTCCGTACACGAGCGGGATTGTCGGTTCGGGCACTGGCGCGCCTAGTCCCGTACGATGCCGGTGCGCTGTCCCGATTCGAGAACGGCCGCCGCAAACCCCCGTCCGACGTCGTCGAAAAGCTGGATCGGATTCTGGACTCCGCTGGCTCGCTGGTGACCCTTTACGAGACTCTGGTGACCAGCCGTGCCGATGATGACCCGTCGACTCGGCTCGATCTGCGGGAGACTGCCGCGCTATCGGACCGCCGCTACATCGACCGTGCGTTGGCTTCCGATCTTGCGGGCCTGTTGTCGGAAACCCGTCGCCTCGAAGACCAAGTCGGGTCGAAACTTGTTCTGCCGGTGGGTATCCGACAGGCAAAACTGGTGTCGACGCTGGCGGTGGAAGCCCGGCGGTCGGCCCGTCCCGACATGGTCGACGTCGCCGCAGGCTGGCAGCAGTTCGCGGGATGGCTGAATGCGAGCATCGGTAACCACGGCGCCGCTGTGACGCACTATCGCGCTGCCCTCGAACTGGCGACCGAGACGGGGAACCGAGACATGATCTCGACAGCGCTGTCCATGCGGGGCCATGTCGCGTGGATGGCCGGCGAGGTCGGCCTGATGATCGGTTTGTCACGCGCGGCGCAACGCGACGCAGCGGAGATCAGCCCGACCGTGCTTGCCCTGGCCGTGCAGCAGGAGGGTCGCGGGCTCGCTCTCGAAGGGGACTTGAACGCTATGGGAGCCAAGCTCGATCAGGCTGCCGAATTGATTGCGGGCGGGGATCCGGACCGGCCGGACGCGCAGTACTTCTACTCGGACGCGTTCATCGAAATGCAGCGTGGCCTTGCATACCGCCTCGCGAGGCAGTGGGACAAGGCCGTCACGTCGCTTAACGGAGGCATGGCCGGATTCGATCCGGATACCCTGGCCTCGGAGTGGGCAACCTGGTACATCGCAGAACTGGCGTGCGCGCTCGCCGGTGCCGGCGAGCCCGAGGTGGCAAGTCAACGAGCATCGGAAGTGCTGCGCGTCGCTGCGGCCGTGCCGGGTACTCGGCTGACCGGCTTCATTCGCGGCCTGCACCGCCAGATGGTGACCAGATGGCCGAGCAACGATGCTGTCGTGGCGCTGGGAGAGGAACTCCGAACCGCTCCGGCTCGCTGATCACGATTGGTACGAGATCAGTCCAGGTGGCGCGGCGCGTGCGCGACGTGGATCGGCTATTGTCGGCGGGTCCGCCTGCTCGGCCAGCCTGCCGAGCGCACCGCGTATCCGCAGGTCCCCGTGCCACGCCGATACGATGTGCGGCGGAATCCCGAGCGCGAGTATGAGCGGCACCGACGAATTCCGCAGGTGCTTCAACTGGATACGCCGCAGTCCGGCCGCCTTCGCGATCCGCTGGAATTCATCGGTGTAGCGCTCCGGTCGCAGCGGTGCGCCGGCTTCGTCGACAGCCATCAGGCGATCGCCGGACACTCGATACCCAGCGCCAGGCACGCCGACCACCCGCAATTCCCGCCGCGGCACCGCTACGGCGCTCGCCCGTGGCCGCGAGCGGTACTGACCAGCTCGTCGAATACCTGGACCGCATCCGCGGCGTCGGCGCGATCAGCTCCGGAGCGAGGTGTACCGCGACGCTGTCCTTGTCATCGTTCGGGACATCGGCCACCGGGACCGTCACGACCATCACCCTCGCCTCCTGTGCAGCTGCCCGGATAACCCCGACATCTGGCCTCGCGCCGCAGCGATCCGAAGCCACGCCGGCGACGTCACATAGGTATCTGCCCTGGCAAGCGAAAATCTGTCATGTCGGGTGTAGACATTCCGTGGTCGCTGGGATACAGTCACTGTCGTTCGAAGAGAAGAGTCCAGAGGCCGGGCAGGTGAACTGCCCGGAAGCACAGTTCGACCGCCCCCTCCGGCGGAGACGGGAACCCGGCGCAATCGGCCGGCCCGCTGGAGGCGGGGCGGGAACAGTTCGACCGAGAGAACAACAGGCAGAACCCGGCAATCCAGGAGGTGGTGCTCACTGAGTAGTCAGGCAACGGTTCCGCATTCCCGGGAAGTGCCGGGTGCGGTGTAGGAGACCGGCCCGCACGGCCGGTGAACAGAATTGACAGTTGATCCCCCCTCTTCCGTAAATCCCGGGCCCCGGCGCACACGCGCCGGGGCCTGCGGGCGTTGAACACCGAGAGGTGCTGTGCAGCAACCGAACACCGACCCCACCGACCCCGCCGGTGAGCGTAGCGCCGCGGACAAACTCGACGACGACACCTATCCCGCCTACAGCATGGGACGCGCCGCGGAAATCCTCGGTGTCACTCCCGCGTTCCTGCGCGGACTCGATGCCGCCGAACTACTCACCCCGCAACGCTCCGCCGGCGGGCACCGCCGCTACTCCCGCTACCAGCTCCGCCTCGCCGCACGCGTGCGTGAACTCGTCGACGCCGGCAATCCCCTCGACGCCGCCTGCCGCATCGTCATCCTCGAAGACCAACTCGCCGAAGCACACCGCCTCAACACCGACCTGCAACACACCCTCGACCAGCACACCGACCCCCACTGAACGACACTCCGGCCATGTCGGTGCAGGCACGCGACGACACGGCCACCACGTATCCGCTCCAGCCGGCGCAGTGGGCGCAGCAACTCGCTGCGGACCGCGGATCGTGCCTGCTCGAGCCAGGCGCAGCAGGACAGGACGACGGTGTTGCGGCTGCGGTCCAGTTCGATGATCTCGACCTCGAGCTGCATACCGAGTGCGGCTGCCGGCGCCCCGCGAGAACATCGATTTCTTCGGCGCGATCGAGGTCGACATCAACGCTGAGCTTGCTCGGCTCGGTCTCACCGGCTACCGGCCGTAGCGGGTCCGCGACGCGCTGCTCTGTCACCGGCGCGTGCGGATCGCCTGGCACACCGCCGCAGCGCGAAGCTTCCGTGAAACCCGGTACCCAGGCCGCCGATGTTCTCGGACCCTGGCAGGGAATTGTCGTGGTGCTCTTATCGGGGTCAGCGCACGCGAGCGGGCTTGCGGTCCTCGGCGAAGTCGAGTTCCAGCGATACCGGCATGGTTTCGACCTCCAGCGCCGTACACAGGCGGGTCACCGCGTGGCCGAGGATTGTGCGGCGTAGTTCGGTGATGTCGGCGGTAGGTTCCGCGGTGACGAGCAGATGCAACTCGGGTGCGGTGCGCTCACCGGCCAGCCAGGCCGAGGCCGCGCGTACCCCTCGATAACTTTCGATATCGGTGGCGACCGGTGCCGCGGCGGTCGACGATTCCAGCACGGTGGTCCCCGCCCCTTCGATGCTGCCGGTGCGCCAGGTGACCGATTTCGGCATCCGGAACAGCTGCGCCGACAGCCAGCGCAGGCACAACAGGGCGAGTAACACCGCGGCGACGCCCACGGCCCACAGCACCCAGGTCGGCGGTGCCGCGGTGCCGGGGACCAGGGTGTCGTCGGCGTGGATCCAGCGAACTCGCCCGTCGTGCGCGGCCACCGCCAGCGCGCCCGCGGCGAGTAGCAGCGCTCCGGTGAACCCGAGTACGGCCCGGTTCAACGCGGCCGGACGGTTGGTTCGGCTCATGACGGATGTCCTGTCCTCGGGCCGCGCAGCGTAGCCCGGACGCGGTGTACCGGCGGCGGGCCGATCTGCCCGATCCGGTGGGTGAGTGTCTCGCGGAGGGCGTCGGGGAGCCCGTCGGTGCCGATCCGGTCGCTGTGGGCGGACACTGTGATGGCGTTGCGGCGCAATCGGATTCGCTCCGTACCGATGCCGTCCACCGCCCCGGCGGTACCGCGCAGTGCCGAACGTAGCCCGCGGCGCCGCACCCCGGCCGACATCGCGTCCTCGTCGGCGAGCGGCACCACCACTGCCCGGCCCGGCCACAGCGCCGCGGCGAGCAGCACGATCCCCAGCACCGCCGCCACCACACCGGCGAGAAGCACCGGCAGATCGTGCCAGGTCGTGGCGTGCAGGTGATCGGCGACGGTGTCATAGGAGAGGAATTCGTGCGCTCCGACCAGGCGCTGGATCAACGACACCGTCGTCGCTACGCAGGCGGCGAGTACCAGCACCGCGACAGCGATCGCCGGGATCACCCGGCGTGGCCAGCGAGTCACCGCACCCGCCTTGCTGTCGTGGTGTCGGCGCTCAGTTCGGTGACCACGATGTCGATCCCGGTCACCGCCAAACCGGTCAGCTCCCGCGTCCGACGGACCAGTTGCTCGCGGCAGGCCTCGCTCACCCGGTTGACCGGGGCGGGATAGCGGATCGGCAATTCGACATCGAGCGTGGTCCGGTCGCCCACTATCTCGGCGGCCACCCGCACCGCGGCGCCGACACCGGGCACTTCGCGGGCGAGTTGGGCGACGATGCGGCGGACCGCCCGCGGTGCGACCGTGGTGATGCCGGGGTCTTCGCCCGCGACTACGGCGGTGGTCATCGTCTGGCCTTGCGTTGTGTCGATTGAAGCCACTTGGTCAGGTCGAGCTCACCATCGAGCCAGCGCCCGGCCAGCAGGCCGAGCACTGCGAACAGCATCACGATGGTGAAAGCTCCGAATCCGCCGAACGCGGCGGCGAAGCCGAGTGCGAGTCCGACCGCGAGGCAGATCGCGGTGGCACTCATCAGTGCACCCGGCTGCTTTGGGTGGTCTCGTCGTCGGCGCCGGGGATGAAGACGTCGTTGACGTTGATGTTGACCTCGACCACGGACAGTCCGATCATCTGCTCGATCGCGGTGATCACGTTACGGCGTACCGTGCGCGCCAACTCGGCGATGGTGACGCCGTATTCGACGACCAAGTCCAAATCGACCGCGGCCTGGGTCTCGCCGACCTCGACCGAGACGCCTTGGCCGATGCCGGCCGATGCCCCGGGGATGTGGTCGCGGATGGCGCCGAACGCGCGTGCGGCGCCGCCGCCGAGGTCGTGCACGCCGCGCACCTGGCGTGCGGCCAGACCGGCCACCTTCTGCACGACGAGGTCGGCGACCGTGGTGGTGCCCTGCTCGCTGGCGAGAGCGCTGATCTTCTGCTGCGTGGCGGTGGCCGGGGGTGTCTGGGTCTTGGTGTCGTTGCTGTTGTCGGAAGTGATCGTGCTCGTCACTGGTCTCCTGATTTCTGCTGGAGCCTCGCTGATTTCGGGCTCATCTCCAACGACACCCGCCGACTGCGCATCGTCACGGTCGAGAGCGGATTCCGATAGATTTGTCACTCCCGAACGCTGCGGCGTCGAGCCGTTGCCACCGGGCACAGCCGGGCCGCGGCGAATTCGGCCGGTAGTCCTGATCGGGGTCCGTTCACCGCCACGGCTGCATCACCTCGCACACATGGGCTCGTGCGCGGGCCAACCGGCCACGCACTGCCGTCGTACTCGCTTCGACGATGTCGCCGATTTCTTCGTAGGTCAGCTCATGCACCTCGCGTAGTAGCCAACAGGTGCGCTGTTCGGGGGTGAGCAGTCCCAACGCGGCATTGAGCGCGGTCAGCGCGCTGCTCAGCTGTACCGCGTTCTCGGGCTGGTTCGAGTGCGGGGATTCGGTGGTCTCCGGGTTCACCTCGACCGTGGGCCTGCGGGCCCGAATCATGTTCAGGCAGCGGTTGGTCGTCATGCGGTAGAGCCAGCCGACGAAGGCGGCGTCCTCGTGGAGCTGCGGTAGCCGGTGCCACGCGCCGAGAAAGACTTCCTGGACGATGTCCTCGGCGTCCGGGTGGTCGGCGAGCATCCTGTCCGCGAGGCGGAACATCTGCCTTCGATGGCGCACTACCAGCTGCTCGTAGGCTCGCATATCGCCTTCGCGCGCCCTGCTCACCAGGGTCGCATCATCGTGCATGGTCTCGACAACCATCTCTGTGGTGGTCACGACATCTCTTCCACCGCTCTTTACCTGGACCTGTGGATCGGGTGACCGTCACGCCGGTCGGGCGCGTCGACGACCCCTGGTACTGCCCGGCCGGTCGGCCGCCGCGCGGGCGGTATACCCGGTCGGATCCACCTCACCGCAGACATTTCGCTGGGAGGCCCGAACCGGGTGCTCACGGGCGGCGAACGACTCTGGGGAGGAGACGTACGAAACCTGCGCTCGCGCAGACGAACTGCGCCGAGTCGACATCGAACACCCGGGCGTGCCGGGCGCTGCCGTCCGGTGAAATCCACCGGCGCGACACCCCATACCCGCCGCGGCAGCGCCGTACACCACGGATATGTTCCGGAGACCGGGCAACCGGAATGCCGGCACCGCCGGCCGCCTCTCGGGGACCCGACTTCAGGACGCGTGTCGGGCATCCTTCGCCCCGGGGCCTGGCAAGTATCTCGCCGACCCGGCGCCTGCCCCGACCCCGGGCCGGCCGTCGCCTGAGCGGGCCACGACTGAGGCGTCATCGGGTGCGTCACGGAACTACGGGGCCGGTGGCGCCTTCCGCCGTCACCGGCGTGCGCCGGACATGCTGTTCGTCGGGTGTGCGGGCGTCAGCGGTGAATGTGCACCGGGGCACTCAGGTGCGGGCGGCGGTGCTGAACCGTGCGGCGCGGCGGCGCCGGAAACGGTTCAGGTTGCCGGGCCGGTGTGGTGGCGGGGTGGTTGTGGTGGTGCGGTAGAAGATTCGTTTGCCGATCTCCACCAGGATCAGATAGCCGACGACCATGGCGGTCAGCGCGGCGAAGAATCCGGCGGGCAGCGGGCTGAAGCCGAGGGTGTGGGCCAGTGCGGTGGCCGGCAGTGCGGCGCCGAGGACTACGACCGCGAGGGCGGCCAGGGTCAGGGGGATGCTGGGGTGACTGCGGAAGAACGGGACGCGGCGGGTGCGGATCGCGAAGATCACCAGGGTTTGGGTTGCCAATGATTCGACGAACCAGCCGGAGCGGAATTCCGGTGCTGTGGCGTGGAAGACGGCAAGCATGACCGCGAAGGTCACGAAGTCGAATACCGAGCTGAGGGGCCCGAAGAAGATCATGAACCGGCGGATGAACGCGATGTCCCAGTGTGAGGGCCGGCGTAGTTGCTCCTCGTCGACGTTGTCGGTGGGGATGGCGAGCTGGCTGGTGTCGTAGAGCAGGTTGTTGAGCAGTATTTGTGAGGGCAGCATCGGCAGGAACGACAGGAACAGCGAGGCGCCGGCGGCGGAGAACATGTTGCCGAAGTTGCTGGAGGTGCCCATGAGGACGTATTTGATGGTGTTGGCGAAGATGCGGCGGCCCTCACCGACCCCGTCGGCGAGCACGGCGAGGTCCTTCTCCAGCAGGATGACGTCGGCGGCGTCCTTGGCGACGTCGGTGGCCGAGTCGACCGAGATGCCGACGTCGGCGGCGTGCAGCGCGAGGGCGTCGTTGACGCCGTCGCCGAGGAAGGCGACCGCTTCCCCACTCTGGCGCTGCACCCGGACGATGCGGGCTTTGTCCTCCGGGCCGACCCGGGCGAACACGGTGGTCTGGGTGATCGCCGCGGCGAGCGCGCTGTCGTCCAGTGCGGCGATGTCGGCGCCGGTCATCGAACCGGCGCCGAGTCCCAGGTCGCGGCAAACCTTGGCGGCCACCGCGGGATTGTCGCCGGTGACGACCTTCACCGAGATTCCCAGTGCCGCCAGCCGCTGCAACGCGGCGGCGGCGTCGTGCTTGGGCGGGTCCAGGAAGACCAGCAGTCCCCTCAAGCGCAGATCACGCTCGTCGGCGGCGGCCGGGGCACGGCCGCCGGCCGGGCGGGTGGCGACCGCCACGACCCGGTTTCCTGCGGCGAACTCGGTGTCGAGCGCGGCTCGCGTGGCGGCGGGCACGTCGAGGCAGCGTTGGAGCACGGTCTCGGGGGCGCCCTTGGTGATCAGGACGACCTGGTTCGCGGGGTCACGGACCAGGACCGAGACCATATTGCGTTCGTGGTCGAACGGCAGTACCCCGAGCCGGGTATATCCGGCAACCATCTCGCGCTGCGCCGGGCCCGCGCCGGTCCACAGCGCCTGATCGAGTGGATTGCCGCCGACGGCTCTGCCTTCGTCCATGCTGTTCTCGGTGCACAGCAGTCCGTATCGCAGCAGCGTGTCGGGGTCGGTGCCGTCGACGGGTACCGCCCGCGCGTAGTCGATCCGACCCTCGGTCAGGGTGCCGGTCTTGTCGGTGAACAACACCGCGACGTTCCCGAGATCCTCGATGCACACCAGCCGTTTGACCAGTACCTTGCGGCGACTCATCCGCCGGGATCCGGCGGCGAGGCTGCTGGATACGACCGCGGGCAGCAACTGTGGCGTGATGCCGACCGCGATCGCCAAGGAGAACAGCAGAGCGTCCATGATCGGCTTGTGCAGCACCACGTTGAGCACGAAGATCGACGAGGTCAATGCGCCCGCCACATAGACCAGCAGCATCGAGAACCTGCGCAGCCCGAGTTGGAACTCCGTCTCCAGCTGATGCCCACTCAGGCCCGCGGCGATCGCGCCGAACTGCGTGTGTGCGCCGGTGGCCACCACGACACCGCGGCCGCTGCCCGCGTTCACCACCGTTCCCATCAGAGCGCAATCCGACAGGGCGGCCAGTCCTGTGCCCGCGGGGACGGTGGCGGTGTTCTTCTCGACCGGCATCGATTCGCCGGTCAGTACCGATTCGTCGCAACTCAATCCCGTGGCGTCGAGCAACCGCAGATCGGCGGCGACGACATCGCCGAGCCGCACGTCCACGAGGTCGCCGGGAACCAGGGCCGTGACGTCGACCATGCCCGCCCGCCCGTCACGGATCGCAACGGTCTCGTGGCGGATCTGGTCGTGCAGGGCTTCGGCGGCCTTCTCGGCGCGGTACTCGTTGACGAATCCGAGCCCGACCGACAGGACCAGGATCACGCCGATGATGAGCGCGTCGCTGCGCTCACCCACGAAATAGGACGCGATCGCCGCGACCAGCAACAACACCAATAACGGCGAACGCAACTGATGCCACAGCACCGGCAACAGGCGGGCGCGATGCGAGGACACCGCGTTCGGACCCCACCGAACTCGGCGGCGCCGGGCCTCAGTCTCCGACAGGCCCGCCGTAGCACTGGTATCCAGCCGGTCCAGCAGTGCCGCGGACCCCATCACCGCCGCCGACACGATATCGATCGGGTCGGCGGCGGTATCCGTCCGCAACGGCGCCGACGTCACTGTGCACTACCAGGCTGTGACGCGACCAGCTCGCCGACCGAGGCGATCGGCCCGACGACAACGATCATGGCAGCTCCCTTTGATCCGCGTAGGAGCAGCGTAGTGGCAACAAACCCCGTATGTCCACGATGTAGACATACAATGATGACGCCATCCATGGCGAGGAATCCGGTCCGGTGCGGCCGCGCCGCCATGCGCGCCGAGGCACTGTAGCGATTCAATGTAGAACTACGATGTTGACATTTGTGGGTTGCAGGCATGTACTTGGAGGGTCAACCAATTCGAGCGACGGTCGGCCGCCGCTGAGATCCGCGACGGCCCCTCGTTGCCCCACAGACCACCTCGCCTACCCCGGCAGCGACCGGGGCAACCGGTGGCAGGGCCAACCGGGCGCGCCACCGGTGGCCGACGCCGCTGTTACCGGCCGATAGCCTTGCGCCCCAATCTGATCCGTAATCAGGCGGCACCGATGCAGGCTGCGTCGCCGTCGTTCAGGAGCCTTCTCATGGTCATCGTCATCGTCCTGATCGCAGGCATCGCCCTCGGCGCCCTCACGGTGTCCGTCTTGAACCGTACGACCGGCAGCCGACGCCGAGCCGACGCGGCGCGCCACCCGGCCCGATCCCAGCCCGAAGACACTCCGGCAAGCCGCGACCTCAACGAACATGCCGGCGGCTCACGCCACATTCGCACCCATCCGAGCTGGCGAGACCGGCTCGAATAACCCATCGGCCGATCACCCGTACCCGCAGCTCAGGAGTTGGCAATGCAATCCACCACCACCGTCGTCGAACGACCGGCGCTGAGCCCGGATGAGCTGCGGTTGATCGACGCCTACTGGCGGGCGGCGAACTATCTGTCGGTCGGTCAGATCTACCTGTACGACAACCCGCTGCTGAGACGGCCGCTGACATTGGCCGACGTGAAACCGCTGGTGGTCGGCCACTGGGGCACCACACCGGGCCAGAATTTCATCTATGTGCACTTGAATCGCGTCATCAACCGCTACGACCTGGACATGTTCTACATCGCGGGCCCCGGCCACGGCGGGCCCGCGCTGGTCGCGAACACCTACCTCGAGGGCACCTACTCCGAGATCTACCCGGATGTGAGCCGTGACGAGGCCGGGCTGAAGCGACTGTTCACCCAATTCTCTTTTCCCGGTGGCATTTCCAGCCATGTAGCCCCGACCACCCCCGGGTCCATCCACGAAGGCGGTGAGCTCGGCTACTCCCTGAGCCATGCGTTCGGGGCGGCATTCGACAATCCGGATCTGATCGTGGCCTGCGTCATCGGCGACGGCGAAGCGGAAACCGGCCCGCTGGCCACGGCGTGGCACTCCACCAAATTCCTCGACCCGGTCGGCGATGGGGCGGTCCTGCCGATCCTGCACCTCAACGGCTACAAGATCAGCAACCCGACCGTGCTCGCCCGCATCGAGCATCAGGAACTCGACCAGTTCCTGCGCGGCTGCGGCTGGGAACCACACTATGTCGCCGGCGACGATCCCCAGCAGATGCACGAGTTGATGGCCACCACCGTGAACCACGCGGTCGAAGGGATCCGGCAGCTCCAGCACCGGGCCCGCACCGCCGGCGACTCCGCCCGCCGGCCCTGGCCGATGATCGTGCTGAGTTCCCCGAAAGGGTGGACCGGACCGAAAACGGTCGACGGCCGCCGCATCGAGGGCACGTTCCGATCCCACCAGGTACCTCTGCTCGTCGACGCCGAGCACCCTCACCACGTCGGCGAACTCGACGCCTGGATGCGTAGCTACAAACCAGACGAGCTCTTCGACGACACCGGGCGCCTGCGGCCCGAGCTGGCCGCACTCGCGCCACGGGGCACACGGCGGATGGGCGCCAATCCCCACACCAACGGCGGGATATTGCTCCGCGACCTGCGGATGCCCGACTTCCGCGCACATGCTCTGCCGGTTACTTCGCCCGGCTCGCGGCACGCGGAGGACACCCGCGTGCTGGGCGGTTTCCTCCGCGACGTCGTCACGCTCAACGACGAGCTTCGCAACTTCCGGATATTCGGCCCCGACGAAACTCTGTCGAACATGCTCGACGCAGTCTTCGAGGTCACCGACCGGCAATGGGACGCCCGCATCATCGAGGGCGACGAATCGCTGGCTCCCGCAGGCCGAGTCGTGGATTCGATGCTCAGCGAACACCAGAACGAAGGCTGGCTGGAAGGCTACCTGCTGACCGGGCGGCACGGGCTGTTCAACTGCTACGAGGCGTTCATCCACATCATCGACTCGATGTTCAACCAGCACGCCAAATGGCTCAAGGTCACCGCCGCGCTACCGTGGCGCCGCAACATCGCCTCGCTGAACTACCTGCTCACCTCCCACGTCTGGCAGCAGGACCACAACGGCTTCACCCACCAGGACCCCGGCTTCCTCGACCACGTCGTCAACAAGAAAGCCGAGATCGTCCGCGTCTACCTACCACCGGACGCCAACTGCCTTCTCTCCGTGACCGATCACTGCCTACGCAGCCGCCACTACGTCAACGTGATCGTCGCCGGCAAACACGAGATGCCGCAATGGCTGAACATCGAAGACGCCGTCGTGCACTGCACCGAGGGAATCGGCATCTGGCAATGGGCGGGCAACGACCGCGGCACCGAACCCGATGTGGTCCTGGCCTGCTGCGGCGACACCCCCACCCTCGAAGTGCTGGCCGCGACCTCGATACTCGCGCACCACCTTCCCCACCTCAGGGTCCGTGTGGTCAACGTCGTGGACCTGATGCGCCTGCAATCGGCCGGCGAGCACCCCCACGGACTCGATGACCGCGACTACGACGCCCTGTTCACCACCGACAAGCACATCATCTTCGCCTTCCACGGCTATCCGGCCCTGATCCACCGGCTCACCTACCGGCGCACCAACCGCAACCTGCACGTCCACGGCTACGACGAAGAAGGCACCATCACCACCCCGTTCGACATGCGCGTACAGAACAAACTCGACCGCTTCCACCTCGTCACAGACGTCATCGACCGGCTCCCCCAACTCGGCGCGACCGGCGACTACCTCAAACAGGCCATGGCCGACAAACTCATCGAACACACCCGCCACATCGACACCCACGGCCGGGACCTCCCCGAAATCCGCAACTGGACCTGGAACCCCCTACCCGACCACAACGAACGACCCACGCCATGACGACGACCACCCACATCGACGCCGGCGACCAGCGGGCCGGTCCGGGCGAAACCCTGTCCCTGTCGTCACCGCGTCCGCGCTCCGACGGTATCGAGGCTTCGGTGCGAGGCGATCGCGTCGGGGTCGCAGCCGTGCGGGTGGTGGGCATCCTGCCGCCCGGGGTGGGAGCGGGTCCGATGACGCGGGACCCGCTCATCACGTCGGGGCGACGAGAGTTGTTGCAGTGGCAAGTGATCGGGCCGATCGCTACGCGCGGACGTCCGGGAAGCTGACGCCGCGCTGGCGGTGCCAGCTGCCCTCGGCGGCATCGTCGTGGTCGGTGGAGCGGCTGAGGTCCGCCCACTGGGCGTCGACCTCGAGCCGGTGCTGCCAGGCGTCGCGGCCGATCTCGTAGGCGTCGCTGCCGGCGAGGATGCGCAGCGGGGGTTCGTCCAAGGCGGCGACGGTCAGCACCAGCCGGGCGACCTTGGCGGGGTCGCTGGTGGCGGTGTGCTCGAAATCGGCCATGGCCGCGACCGAGGCGCCGAGGGTGGCCTGATAGGGCTCGCTGATCGGCGGGATCGTCATCGATGAGCCGGCCCAGTCGGTGCGCATGCCGCCCGGCTCGACCACGGTGATCGTGATGCCCAGCGGGCCCACCTCGGCGGCGAGCGCCTCGCTGAAGCCGCCGACCGCCCACTTCGCGGACTGGTAGGCGGTCATTCCCGGGCCGCCGACCCGGCCGCCGACCGACGAGATCTGGATGATGCGGCCGCCGCCCTGCTTGCGCAGGATGGGTACCACCGCCTTGGTGACGTAGACGGTGCCGAGGAAATTCGTCTCGATCTGCCGGCGGAAGACCTCCAGCGAGGTGTCCTCGAGGGCGGCCCGGTCGCCCTGACCGGCGTTGTTGACCACCACATCCAGCCGGCCGAAGGCGGCGACGCCGTTGGCGACGGCGGTTGCGGCGGCCTCCGGATCGGTGACGTCCAGCGCTTCGACATGGACGCGGTCGCCGTACTTCCGGACCAGGTCGTCGAGGGTGCGGGGATCGCGGGCGGTGGCGACCACGCGGTGACCGGCGTCCAAGGCCTGCTCGACGATGCGGCGGCCGAGCCCGCGGGACGAACCGGTGACGAAGAATACCGAGCTCACGGTGGTGAGTCCTCTCTCGTTCAGATAACGCAATGTATTTGCGTTAGACACGATAGGCCGACTCCGCACTTAAGTCAATGGCATTGCGTTATCGTGGGGGAGTGAGTTCGACCAGGCAACGAGCCCGATCGGTGCAGGACAAGGAGCAGCGCAAGGTCGCCCTGCTGGATGCCGCCCGCGAACTGGCGGCCGAACAGGGGGTGCGCGAGGTCACGCTGACGGCCGTGACCGCCCGGGTCGGGCTGCATCCCTCGGCGCTGCGGCGCTATTTCGAATCCCGCGAGGAACTGCTGCTCGAACTGGCCCAGGACGGCTGGGCCGACTGGCGGGACAGCCTGCTCGCGGGGCTCGGGGAGGCGCGCGGGCTGGGTGGCGAGCGGATCGGTGCGATCGTCGCCGAGTCGATGGTGCGGCTGCCGCTGTTCTGTGATCTGCTCACCCACGTCGCGCTGAGCCTGGAGGGGGCGGTGCGGTTGGAGCGGGCGCGGCAGTACAAGACCGCCGCCGGCGCCGCCTACGACGTGATGGTCGCGGCCGTGGTCACCGCCGCCGCCGATCTCGACGAGGCGGGCGCGCAGACCCTGCTGACCGGGGCCATGACCTGCGGCGCCTACCTCTACCAGCTGTCCCAGCCGACCGATACGCTGCGCCGCTTGTACGAGCAGGAACCGCGCTGGGCCCATACCGCGCTGCGATTCCGCGAGCAGTTGACCACGCTGCTCACCGCCCTCGCACTCGGCGCGCGGCCGAATTCGGCCGGTTGAGACGGCCTTCCGGTTGCCGGGGGAATGCCGTTGCCGGGGTGTCGAATTCGATCGCACGCAGGGCGGCGCACAGGTTACCCCTCTACTCTGGTGCCATGCGCAGGTCGTTGCCTCCGGTCGCATCCCGGGTGTCGGACACGCTGATTGCGCGTGGGCACCACGGGGTGATCATCACGCAAACCGAGCCCACGCATTCCGCCGAGCAGGCGGCGCGGGCGCTCGGCGTGGATGTGGGGGCGATCACGGAGTCGATGGTGTTCCTGCTCGACGACGAACCGGTGTTGCTGCTGGTTTCCGGGTCGCATCGGGTGGACCTGGAACGAACCGGGCACCGGCTGGAGGGCACGCTGGAGCCGGCCTCGGTGGCGATGGTGCGGGAGGTGACCGGGCAGCCGATCGGCGGGATCGCCCCGGTCGGGCATCCGACCAATCTGCCCACCTACGTGGACAACGCCCTGTCGGAACATCGCGAGCTGTGGGCCGCCGGGGGACATCCGAACACGGTCTTCCGCACGTCGTTCCCGGAACTGGTGCGGATCACCGCGGGATTGTCGATCGACGTCGACTGATGGGCTCGTGAATGCTCCCCGGCCGGTCGCGACCATGGTCGTCATGCCCGGAATGCCGGTTGGTGGGAGCCGCGGTGGCGTCGTCATGTTCGCGACGTAGTTTGGAACGGTGAGCAGATCTCCCGACGCGGAACTCCAGGCGTCCGTGGGCTCGGATGGTATTCCGGCCGAGCGATACCGGTCGGCCATGCGGCACTATCCAGCCGGTGTGACCATCGTCACGCTGTCCGGCGCGGACGGGCCGGTGGGGTTCACCGCCACCTCGTTCGCCTCCCTGTCGCTGGAGCCGCCGCTGATCTCCTTCAACATCGCGCACACCTCCTCCAGCATCGCCGCGATGCTCGGTGCGGAGTCGCTGGTCGTGCACTTCCTCGGGGAACATCAACAGGAGCTGGCGCGACGATTCTCCCGTGAGGCCGGACAGCGGTTCAGCGAGCCCGCGCTGTGGACCACGCTCGACACCGGGGAACCGGTGCTGCACGGCACCCCGATCTGGGTGCGGGCCACCGTGCAGGAACGATTCGCCGTCGGTGACCACACCCTGGTGGTGGGACTGGTGACCCGGGTACACGACGAGTCCGGTGGCGTGCCGATCGCCGCGCCGTTGCTGTACTACAACGGCGCGTACCATCGGGCCACCGCGCTGGACTGATCAGGCGGCCGAGGCGGCGGTACCGATGCCGAGCGCCGTCAGCACCCCCGCGCTGATCTGCTCCAGGCGGGCCCGGGTGCGCGGCTGCCGCAGCATATCGATCGCGCGGGCGGCCAGCATCGCCAGCAGCACCATTTCGATTGCGGCGACGGTCGATTCGATCGCGCCGAGTGCCAGCGCGTTCCCGAACGTGACCGCGGTGAGGAACTGCGGCAGCACCGCCAGATAGAACAATCCCACCTTCGGATTCAGCAGGCACGAGAACAGTCCGGCGGCGAACGCGGACGGCACCGTGGCCGTCGTGATCCGTTCCGCGGCTTCGGGTTCCGCGCCGCCCGCCCGAGCGCGGCGATGTTCGAGCAGAGTGCGGATGCCGAGATGGATCAGATAGACCCCGCCGATCACCTTCACCGCCCGGTACGCCGTGGCGGATTGCTCCAGCAGCGCGGCCACTCCCGCCGCGACCACGGTCGCCCAGACGATGCCACCGACCGCCGAGCCGAGCGCGGCCGCGACGCCGTGCCGGCGGCCCGCGATCGAGAAGCGCAGCACCAGGAAGGTGTCCGGGCCGGGGGTGATGGCCAGCAGCACGCACAGTCCGGTGAATCCGAGCAGCAGGGAGGCAGTCATCCCACGATGAAACCGCAGGTCGAATCGTGACGGCAAGGCGATTTCGGTCGTGCCGGTGTGGCGCCTGCGTGTCGGCGGCGGCGCCTTGACAACGGTTCGGGCGGGTGAATATCTTGGCACCAGGTCATGAGTACCAGCGTCAAGCCCCGGCTTGCTGGTCGGCAACCCTCCTCCGCGGCGGGGTGCTCCGGGTGACGACCGGGCCGATGCCCGACCGGGCGCGGCAAGCGCGGACTCCGATTTTCTCGTCGTTCCCTGGAGTCCCGACCCGAAGGGATTGCGTGATGACTGCTGTTCTCGACCCGTCCTGTGCCGCCCGGGTTTCCGGCGCCGATCTGCAGGTTCCGCTGGTGTCCGGTGGCACCGTGCGATATGCGAATTTCGACTACGCCGCCAGTGCCCCGGCGCTGGAACAGGTCACCGATCGGGTGGCCGAACTACTGCCGTACTACGCGAGCGTGCACCGCGGCGCCGGCTACGCCTCGCGGATCTCCACCGATTGCTACGAGGCTGCCCGGACCTCGGTGTCCCGATTCCTCGGCTGCGCCGACGACCAGGTGGTGGTGTTCACCCGCAACACCACCGACTCGCTGAATCTGCTGGCCGCCTGCGTGCCGGGCGACACGGTGGTGCTCGACATCGAACATCACGCCAACTTCCTGCCCTGGACCCGGCACGGTCGCCGCGTGGTCCAGGCCGCCGACACCGTCGCCGAGACGATTCGCCGGGTGGTGGCCGAACTGTGTAGCCGGCCGGCCGCACTGCTGGCGGTCACGGGCGCCTCGAATGTCACCGGTGAGGTACTGCCGCTGGCGCGGCTGGCCGCCGTCGCGCACGAATGCGGCGCCCGGATCCTGGTGGACGCCGCGCAATTGGCCCCGCACCGGCGAATCGACCTGCGCGCCACCGGAATCGACTATGTGGCCTTTTCGGGGCACAAGCTGTACGCGCCGTTCGGGGCGGGTGTGCTGGTCGGCCGCCGGGACTGGCTGGACGCCGCCCCGCCGTATCTCGCCGGCGGCGGAGCGGTCCGGGAGGTCCGGACCACCGGTGTCGATTGGGCGTCCGCACCGCAGCGGCACGAGGCCGGATCGCCGAATGTGCTGGGTGTCGCGGCGCTGGCCGCGGCCTGTGATGCGCTGGCTGCCCTGGACACCGCGGCCGTGGAGCACGAGCAGCGGCTCGCCACCCGCCTGCGGGAGGGGCTGAACGGCATTGCGGGCGTGCGGTTCCTGCGCATCTGGGCGGACAGCGCCGACAGCGTCGGCATCGTGACCTTCACCCTCGACGGATTCGAGCCGGGCCGGGTGGCGGCGTACCTGTCGGCCGAACACGGAATCGGGGTGCGGGACGGCCGGTTCTGCGCACATCCGTTGCTGGCCCGGCTGGGCGTCGACGGCGCGATTCGTGCCAGCATCGGCCTGGGCACCTCGGCCGCCGACGTCGATCGGCTCGTCGATGCGGTCGCCGCGCTGGTGCAGCAGGGGCCTGCCTGGGAGTACGCCTGTGTCGACGGCCTCTGGAATCCGCAGCCGGAGACTCGCCCGCGCCTGGCGCCGGGAGGTGACGGTGCGGGTGCGTCGCCCTGTAGTTTCTGAGACGAGCGGTCAGAACACCAGGTAGCGCTCGGCGAGCTGTTCCACGAGCGGGTCGTCGTCGGCCACCGACTCCAGCGCATCGAGATCGGTGGCGACAGCGACCTGCCGGGGATCGTCCAGGTCGGGGTCGTAGGGGCCGTCTTCCTGGAGCTGCCGCATCAGTTTGTCGCGTACCCGGTTCTTCAGAGAATCGATCATGTCGTCAGCATGCCCAGTTCGGGCGGAATGCCACGGTCACCACGCCGCAATCACAGTGGGCCGGCGTCATACCGGGGCCAGCCAACTGCCCCACGGGGTGTTGCGCACGACGGCGAAGACCGTCAGCAGGGCCAGTGATACCCACAGCGTGACCGGACCGGCGCGGAACGGGAACGGTCGCCGGCGCCCGGACCATCGGTTCACCACCCAGTGCACCCACCACGCCGCGACCAGCACCGCCAGCGGGAGCAGCAGCAGATTGCTGTGGACGGCGGCGAGTACGTGCCCCTCACTGAGGTTGTGCACCGCCCGCAGCCCGCCGCATCCCGGGCACCAGTATCCGGTCAGCGCGTAGAACGGGCAGTACCCGTAGGAGCCGGAGACGTGCGGATCGCGGAAGTGCAGGACCGCGACGGCGGCCGCGATCCCGCCCGCGACGAGCGCCGGCTGCCCGAGAGTGCCCCAGCCGGTGCGGGTTCCGGCCGGCTGTGCGGCTGCGATGTCCACAGTGGTCCACGGTAGCGAGAAATGACCGCGACCCGCCAGGTGTTCCCGTCCCGGCCTCCGGTATCGACCCTTGACAGACTAGAACTTGTTCTAAAGACTGCTCTGTGACGGTCGTCACCCCGCCGCCGGGGCGTGGGTGAGTTCGTCGATACGCCAACGCTTTTCGAGCACGACCCGGGTGCGCGCGGCCGGTCGGAGGAGGAGTTCGCCATGATTCTGGACAACTTCCGGGTGGACGGCCGGGTCGCCGTCGTCACCGGCGCCGGGCGCGGGATCGGCGCCGCGACGGCGCTGGCGCTGGCCGAGGCCGGGGCGGACGTGGCGATCGCGGCCCGCACGGCCGAACAGCTCGAGGAGGTCGCGGGGAAGATCCGGGCACTGGGCCGCCGGGTGGTCACCGTCGCCGCCGACCTGTCCGATCTGGACGCGGTCGCGGGGCTGGCGGAGACCGCGGCCGCCGAACTCGGGCGCATCGACATCGTCGTCAACAACGTCGGCGGCACCGCGCCCAACACCTTCCTCACGACGTCCCCGAGATATCTGGAGCAGGCCTTCCATTTCAACGTCGCCACCGCGCACGCCCTGACCCGGGCGGCGGTACCGCACATGTTGACCGGCGGCGGCGGATCGGTGGTCAACATCTCCTCGATGATGGGCCGCACGCCGGGCCGCGGATATCTCGCCTACGGCACCGCCAAGGCCGCGCTGGCGCACTGGACCCGGCTGGCCGCCACCGACCTGGCTCCCCGCATCCGGGTGAACGCGATCGCGGTCGGCTCGGTGCTCACCTCGGCCCTGGACATTGTGGCGGGGCAACCGGCCATCAAGGCGACGATGGAGTCGGCGACACCGCTGCACCGGCTCGGCGAACCGTGGGAGATCGCGGCCGGCATCGTCTATCTGTCGTCACCGGCGGGTGGATACATCACCGGTAAGGTGCTCGAGATCGACGGCGGCATCGAACAACCCAACCTGGACCTCGGCCTTCCCGATCTGTGACAGGAGTTTTCCCATGTCAGCACCGGCCTACCGGGTAGTGCAGTGGAGCACCGGCAATGTCGGCCGCCGGGCCCTGCGATCCATCATCGCCCGGCCGGAACTCGAACTCGTCGGCGTCTGGGTGTCCTCCGACGAGAAGGCCGGCCGGGACGCCGGTGAACTCGCCGGCCTCGACCGTGAGATCGGCGTGGCCGCCACCACCGACGCGCAGGCCCTGCTCGACCTGAAACCCGACTGCATCGTGCACACCGCGATGGCCGACGATCGGCTGCTCGAGGCGGTGGAGGATCTGAAGACCTTCCTGCGCGCCGGGATCAACGTGGTGTCGTCGAGTCCGGTGTTCCTGCAATTCCCCTACGGCACCGTGCCTCCCGAGCTGATCGATCCGGTGGTCGAGGCGGCGCAGGCGGGCGGGGCGTCGTTGTGGGTGAACGGCATCGATCCGGGCTGGGCCAACGACTGGCTGCCGTTGCTGCTGTCCAGCGGCAGCGAGCGCATCGACTCCATCGTGTGCTCGGAGATCCTGGACTACTCCACCTACGACCAGCCGAAGGTGCTGTTCGACATCATGGGTTTCGGCCGCGATGTGAGCGACGGCGCGGAACTGCCGCTGCTGCTGCAACCCGGCGTGCTGACGCTGGCGTGGGGTAGCGTCGTCCGGCAACTGGCGGCCGCGCTGGACGTCGAACTCGATACGGTCACACAGGATTTCCAGCGGCTGCCCGCGACGGAGCCGATCCGGATCGGCGCGCACACCGTCGAACCCGGCACCGCCGCGGCGCTGCGGTTCCGGGTCAGCGGCGTGCGGGACGGGCGCGAGGTGCTGGTGCTGGAACATGTGACCCGGTTGCATCCCGACCTGGCCCCCGACTGGCCGCAGCCCGCCGGGCAGGGTGGCTATCGGGTGGAGATCCTCGGCGACCCCGACTATGTCCTGGACCTGCAATTGTCCAGCAACGGAGACCATGCGCTGGGTGGAGTGGTCGGCACCGCCGCTCGCCTGGTGAGTGCGGTGCCCGCGGTGGTGCGGGCGCACCCCGGCCTGCTCACGGCGATCGACCTGCCGCTCACCACGGGACGTGGATTGCTGCGGTGACCGGGATCGGGGCCGCCCCGGGCTCAGTATTCGGGGTAGCCCTCTTCCGGGCCGAGCATCCGGGTCAGGCGGTCCCGGGTGACCCGGGCCAGATCCTCGATGGTGGGATTCGAAATCGCCTCGCGCGCAACCGAATCGGCGATCCGGTCGAGATCCGCCGCGGAGAGTGCGGGCAATTCGACATCGGCGGCGTCCAGCAGCCGCTGATAGTCGGGATAGGGCCGGCCGCTGGCCAGCTTCTCGGCCCACGTGACGCTGCAACAGCATTCGTAGAGCGCGTAGACGGCACGCGTATGCGGCAGTTCGTTGAAACGATCCAGGCCGATGCCCTTGTGCATCAACATGATGACCTCCGATTGCCTGGTGGCGGTGGAGTAGAAGCGACTCGCCGGTTACATGATCCGTCGCCGGCGACCCGGCACGCCCGGACCCGGCCGTGAGTTTTCACAGGTTTTACACGCCCGCGGTGAGCCGGGACCGGCCCGCTAAGCTGGGCAAATGACTGAATGGAAGGCTTTCACAGTCGAGAGCAAGGACCGGGTCGCCCGGGTCACGCTGACCGGTCCCGCCAAGGGCAATGCGATGGGACCGGACTTCTGGCGGGAGCTGCCGCTGATCTTCGGTGAACTCGACGCCGATCCGGAGGTGCGCGCGGTGGTGCTCACCGGATCGGGCCGGAACTTCTCCTACGGTCTGGATCTGGTGGCGATGGGCGGCACCTTCGGCCCGCTGGTCGCCGAGCGCGGACTGGCCGGCCCGCGCACCGCGTTCCTGAACGAGATCCGCCGGATGCAGGCCGCGGTGACGGCCGTCGCGGACTGCCGCAAGCCGGTCGTCGCGGCCGTGTCCGGCTGGTGCATCGGCGGCGGGCTGGACCTGATCGCCGCGGCCGACATCCGGCTGGCGTCCGCCGACGCGAAATTCAGTCTGCGCGAGGCCAAGGTCGCCATCGTCGCCGACATCGGGTCGCTGCAGCGGCTGCCCGCTGTCATCGGTGAGGGGCACGTGCGCGAACTGGCCTTCACCGGCAAGGACATCGACGCCGCCCGCGCCGAGAAGATCGGCCTGGTCAACGACGTGTACCCGGATCAGGAGGCGACGCTGGCCGCCGCGCACGCGCTGGCCGAGGAGATCGCCGCCAATCCGCCGCTGGTCGTCCAGGGCGTCAAGGATGTGCTCGATCAGCCCCGGGCCCGGCAGGTGGCCGAGGGCCTGCGTTACGTGTCGGCCTGGAATGCGGCCTTCCTGCCCGCGGAGGACCTCACCGAGGCGGTGGCGGCGGTGTTCGAGAAGCGGCCGCCGGAGTTCCGGGGCCGCTGAATCACCGGCCGGGCCCCGGCCCGGCCCGCGCACGCCGGATCGGCCGCGGCGGTGCGGGCGGACCGGCGTGCGCTCGACGGGATCAGTGCCCGCCCTGCTCCTTCAGCCGGGCATACGCCTCGTCCACCAGCACCTCGGCCTTGGCGCGGTCGCCCCAGCCCTCGACCTTGACCCACTTGCCCGGCTCCAGGTCCTTGTAGTGCTCGAAGAAGTGCTCGATGGCCTTCCGGTCGAACTCGCCGATGTCCGAGACATCCTGGATGTGGTTCCAGCGCTTGTCGCCCGCGGGCACCGCGACGATCTTCTCGTCGCCACCGGCCTCGTCGCTCATCAGCAGCACGCCGACCGGCCGGGCCTCGACGATGACCCCCGGGAACACCGACTCGGGCAGCAGCACCAGGCAGTCCAGCGGATCGCCGTCGGAACCGAGGGTGTCCTCGATGTAGCCGTAGTCGGCCGGGTAGACCATCGGGGTGTAGAGGTAGCGGTCCAGCCGCACCCGACCGGTCTTGTGGTCGACCTCGTACTTGTTGCGCTGACCCTTGGGGATCTCGATGGTGACGTCGAACTCCACGTCATCTCCTTCGTCTGGTGCTTGTCATCAACGACGGCGAGGCTGCCGACTCGCCTGCCTGTGCGTCAGGTACGTCGGCCAGGTGAGGATAGTGTGGTCGCTGGGCTGGTGGGTGCGGCAGGGCACCGGCACAGCGCGCGCTGTTACGGGCGAGTAGGGAGACGGCGGTCACGTGGTAGGTCGGAGCAGGAAGAACATCGGCAACCTGGCTGCTCGGCGGCGCCGCACGATCTGGATCGCGTCCCTCGCCGGAGCGTTCGTCGTGGTGGTCGCCGTCGGCGCCGTGCTGGTGATCCTGCGGCCCTGGACCGAGGAATTCCGTCACGGCGGCTTGACCATCTCCGCCCCGCCCGCCCCCGTGAAACCGTTCCCGCAGGTAGCGCCCGCGCCACCCGGGGCCACCGCACCGAGTTCGCCGGGGTTGTCGGCGGCGCTGGCCAAGGTGGCCACCGCGCCGGATCTCGGCGCCTTCAGCGCGTCGGTCACCGATGCCGACACCCGGACCGTGGTGTGGAGTACCGATCCGGACAAGCCGATGGTGCCCGCGTCCACCGCCAAGGTGCTGACGACGGCGGCCGCGCTGCTCATGCTGCCGCCCGACCATCGGGTCACCACCAGGGTGGTCACCGGCGCCGATCCCAGCGAGCTGGTGCTCGTCGGCGGCGGCGATCCGACACTGACCGCCCAGGCCGACGGTAAGGGCTATTATCCCGGTGGCCCGCGACTGGCCGATCTGGTGACGCAGATCCGCGCCGCGGGGCGCCCCTTCGACAGCGTCGCGGTGGACACCTCCGCCTACCCCGGGCCGACGGCGCCGGCGGGCTGGGATCCGGCCGATATCGCCGGTGGTTCCTGGGCGCCGATCGAATCCGTGATGATCGACGGCGGCCGGTTGGACCCGCTGGTCGAGTACTCGCCGCGCTCGGCGACCCCGGCGCTGGACACCGGACGGCGGCTCGCCGCCGAGCTGGGACTCGATCCGGGCAAGGTCCGCATCGACAAGGCCCCGGCGCAGGCGCGAGAGATCGCGCACGTGCAGTCGGCCCCGCTACGGGACCGGTTGCGCGACATGATGATCCACTCCGACGACGTGCTCGCCGAGGCGATCGCCCGGGAGATCGCGGCGACCGGCGGCGGTGAGGCGTCCTTCGCCGGGGCGGCGGCCGCCACCGGCACGGCGCTGACCGCGGCCGGATTCGACACCACCGGACTCACCCTGCTGGACGCCAGCGGCCTGTCCACCGACGACCGGGTGCCGCCGCGGCTGCTGGACCGGATCCTGGCCGAGGCGGCCGGACCGCAGTCCGGCGTGTCGACCACGAGCGCGTCGGATACCGGCGGCACGGTGTCGCCGCTGGCCCCGATGCTGGATTACCTGCCCGTGGCGGGGGCGACCGGATCGCTGGCCGACCGGTTCACCACCCGCGACCACGTGGGCGCGGGCTGGGTGCGGGCGAAGACCGGAACTCTGTCGGTATCGAGTGCGTTGGCAGGGTATGTCCTCGACAGTGATGGCCGGGTGCTGACCTTCGCGCTGATGTCGAACGACCGGCCACCGGAAGCGAGCCGGCCGGCCCTGGACGCCATCGCTGCCACGCTGCGTAACTGCGGATGCTCCTGACAGGTGGTGACCGATGACCGGACCTGAAGACGATGCCCGAGGCAGCCGGCCCGGGTACGCGGAGCAGGCGCTCCCCAAGCCCTCCGAGCAGGTGCTGGTCGACGTCGAGTCCGGCGAACTGATCCGGCACCGGCGCAAGTCGCCGCTGGCCGGGGCGGTGGACTGGCAACTGGCCGCCCGTACCGGCGCCGCGCTGGTCCCGGCCGGACCGCGGGTCACCCGTTTCTCGGCCGAACAGGTGGTGGCCCAGCTGGCCGAATCCTCGGTGCGGGCCGAGGGCCCGGTGCGGGAGGTGACCGGGCTGATCGACGATCGGCCGGTTCCGGCCGCCCGGATCGTGGACCGGCCCGGCTGGATCGATGCGGCGGCCGCCTCCATGGCACAGCTCACCGGCGAGTCCGGGACGCCGGCGGACCGCGCGTCGGTGCGCGGCCGGTTGGCCGGTAAACCCGCCGGTGTGCAGGTCGGCGCGATGCTGGCCTTCCTGTCCACGGCGATCCTCGGCCAGTACGACCCGTTCAGCGGCGACGACGGGATGCTGCTGCTGGTCGCTCCCAACATCGTGGCGGTCGAGCGGGTGCTCGGCGTCCACGCCGGTGACTTCCGGCTCTGGGTGTGCCTGCACGAGGTGACCCATCGGGTGCAGTTCTCCTCCGCCCCCTGGCTCGGTGAGTACATGCGCGACAACGTGACCGTGCTCGGCGATGTCGGCGACGAATCGTTCGACGAGATGCTGTCGCGGCTGGCGGCCGTGGTGCGCGAACGGCGGCAGCGCGGCGCCGAGCCCTCCGACGATCCGGCCGATCGTGGCGTGCTGGGCCTGCTGCGCGCCACCCAGGCGCCCGCCCAGCGGGAGGCGCTGGATCGGCTGCTGATGCTCGGCACCCTGCTCGAGGGGCACGCCGACCACGTCATGGATGCCGTCGGCCCGGCGGTGGTGCCGTCGGTCGCGCAGATCCGGCGGGCCTTCGACGAGCGCCGGCGCCGCCCGGCGAATCCGGTGCAGCGGCTGCTGCGCGCACTGCTCGGCGTGGACGCCAAGGTGGCGCAGTACGTGCGCGGCAAGGCGTTCGTCGACGAGGTGGTGGAGACGGTCGGCATGCAGCGGTTCAACACGGTGTGGACCGATGCCGACACCCTGCCGCGCACCGACGAGATCACCGAGCCGGGGCGCTGGGTCGCGCGCGTGCTCGGCTGACGTGGCGGCGCGACTGCCGGAGACCGCGGCGGCGCTGGAATTGCGGCACGCGGTCAGGGACTGGCTGTCCCGGTACGCCCCCACCGGCGTGGTCGCGGTCGCGCTGTCCGGCGGTGCGGATTCGCTGGCGCTGACCGCCGCTGCCGTGACCGAGGCCGCCGTGGTCGACGCGTTGATCGTCGACCACGGGTTACAGGACGGATCCGCCGCCGTGGCCGCGGCGGCCGCCGCCGCCGCGCGGGCGCTGGGCTGCCGTTCCGCTCGCGTGCTCACGGTGACCGTGACCGGCGCCGGCGGGCTCGAGGCCGCCGCCCGGCGGGCCCGCTACACGGCGCTGGACGAGGCCCGCGCCGGACTGCCGGTGCTGCTCGGCCACACCCTCGACGATCAGGCCGAAACGGTGCTGCTGGGGCTGGCTCGCGGGTCGGGTCCGCGATCGGTGCAGGGCATGGCCCCCTTCGCCGCGCCCTGGGGCAGGCCGCTGCTCGGGGTGCGGCGGGAGACCACCCGGCTGTTGTGCGCCGATCTCGGGCTGCGGCCCTACGACGACCCGCACAACAGCTCGCCGGAATTCACCCGGGTGCGGCTGCGCACCGAGGTGCTGCCGTTGCTGGAGGAGGTGCTCGGCGGCGGGGTCGCGGCCGCGCTGGCCCGGACCGCCGAACAGTTGCGCGCCGACGGCGTGGTCCTGGACGAACTTGCCGGAAAGTTGCTTCGGACGGCCGGTGATGGTGCGACACTGAAAATCGAGATGCTCGCCACTGCCCCGATGGCCGTCCGCCGCCGGGCGGTGCGGGCGTGGCTACTGGGCGGTGGCGCGAAAGCGTTGACGGACAAGCACTTACGAGCGGTCGACGCGTTGATCACGGATTGGCACGGGCAAGGCGGGGTCGCGGTCGGCGGTGGTGCGGCCGGGACGAGGTTGGTTGCCGCGCGCGAACATGGCAGGCTGACGCTGATGCAGGATAATGATCTCCGGTGATCGAGGTCGCGCTCACCGGAGGCCGACATCACTGAAGGGAACCCAGCGCACGTGTACGGGGACGACATCGCGTCGGTGCTCATCACCGAGGAGCAGATCAAGGCGAAGGTCGACGAGCTGGCCGAACTCATCGCGAAACGATATTCGCCCGATGCTCCCGAGGGTGATCTGCTGTTGGTCGGCGTCCTCAAGGGCGCGATCTTCTTCATGACGGACTTGGCCCAGGCGCTGCCGATCCCCACTCAGCTGGAGTTCATGGCGGTGTCCTCGTACGGCTCCTCCACCTCCTCCTCCGGCGTGGTGCGGATCCTCAAGGATCTCGACAAGGACATCGCCGGACGCAATGTGTTGATCGTCGAGGACATCATCGACTCCGGGCTGACCCTGTCCTGGCTCAAGCGCAACCTGTCCACCCGCAACCCGGCCTCGCTCGAGGTGGTGACGTTGCTGCGCAAGCCCGACGCGCTGCGCACCGCGGTGGAGGTCGCGCACGTCGGCTTCGACATCCCGGACGAGTTCGTGGTCGGCTACGGCCTGGACTACGCGGAGCGCTACCGGGATCTGCCGTACATCGGCACCCTCGACCCCAAGGTCTATTCGGTCTGATCGGCCGCGTCCGTACGCCCGGGGGATTCCGGGCGCGCATCGTCGTCGCTCCGATGTGCGGGGCCATGCCCGGTTTGTGAGGCTGGTGCGGATCGGCTGGGGCTCGTGGCGTCGGCCGGTGGTGCATCGCCGTACTCGGGGCGTCCGATGCGCGGTGGCCTAGAACGGATTCCGGGTGTGTCGTGGGAGACTCGCCGGAATGTGATGAAGATCACCGTTTTGGCCCACGGCCTGGATGTCCGGTTCGAGTGGTTGTTGCTGGGGGATCGATCGGGTGTCGACGGGCTGTCGAGGTGGGGTCCGGATGGTCTTTTCGGGGGTGATTCTTCCTGGTCGAGCGGGTTTACGTCGGGGATGGGCTTGCGCGGGGCGGGTTTTCCGGAGGTTTGCGGAGGTGGTTGTGCAGCAGGTTTGTCTAGGCAATATGCTGTCATTAACAAACCTGACGGCTGTTTCAGTGCCCAATCGCTCAGTATTGGGTCTGATATGGCTGGATTTTCAAGACCAATTCTGATAGCAAGGGGCTATGGATCCGCACTTGCGCGACTTGCGGTATTTCGTCGCCGTCGCTGAGGAACTTCACTTCACCAATGCCGCTCAGCGGCTGCACATCGCTCAGCCAACGCTGTCGCGACAGATCCGCCAGCTCGAGCGGCAGCTCGACGTCGTCCTGTTCGACCGGAACCAGCGCAGCGTCGCGCTGACCGTCGCCGGGAAGGAGCTGCTCGAGGGCGCTCGCAAGATCCTGGAACTCTGGGAGGTCACCAATGTGGCCCTCCAGGAGGCGGGCGAGGTGCTGCGGGTCGGCATCCAGAGTTCCATCGGCCGCGGCCTGATCTCCGACCTGGAGAGTGCCAGCGGCCACCGGCTGGCGTTGCACTCCGCGTCCTGGACCGATCCGTCCAGCGGATTGTCCGGCCGCCAGGCGGATCTCGCTCTGATGTGGCTACCCGTGCCCGACACCAGCCGGTACCGCTGGCAGGTGCTGCGGTCGGAGACCCGCTGGGTGTTGTTACCGGAGAATCACGCGCTGGCCGACCGGGAGGTCATCGAATTCGCCGACCTGGCCGGGGAGCCCTTCGTCGCCATGCCGCCGGAAGCCGGTGCGAGCCGCGATTTCTGGCTCGGCAACGACGGCCGCGGCGGTCGCCAGCCGAAGATCGGCGGCGAGGCCGCGACCGCGGAGGAGCGGCTGGAGGCGGTCAGCCTCGGACTGGGCGTCTGCCTGCTGGCGGAGAGCAATGTGCCGATGTACCGCTGGCCCGGACTGACCGCGCGACCGGTGGGCGGACTGCCCCCGTGCGAGCTGGCCGTGGCCTGGCGGGCCGACGACGATCGGCCGACCATTCTGGACTTCGCCAACCGCGTCCTGTCCGGCGGTTTCGGAACTCCGGCGCAGCCACAGGACTGAGCCGCACCGCGCCGATCACGTGGTCGGCGCCACCCGCTGCCAGGGCCGGGCCGCCTCCAACTGAGCGGCCAGGCGGAGCAGCGTCGATTCGCTGCCCGGGGGACCGGCGAGTTGGGCGGCCAGGGGTGTCCCGGTGCGTGGGTGGAAACCCATCGGGATACTCAACGCGGGCCAGCCGACCAGATTCCACAGCGCGGTGAAGGGCGCGAATCGGATGCCGGCGGCCATGTTCGCCACCCAGCCCCGGCGGTGCCAGTCGCGCGCGAGCGGCGCGGGCCCGGCGAGGGCCGGTGTGACGACGACATCGTGATGTTCGAAATAGTCCAGCAGCCGGGTCTCCACCACATCGACCTGCCGCGGGCGGATCAGGCCGGCGCGCAGCACCGCCCGGCCCAGTGCGACGTGTACCCGGCTGCGTCTCTGTAGTCGGTCCGGATGCGACAGCTCCCCGGCATCCCGCGCGGCCCCGGCCAGCCAGCGCAGGATCACCGCGTCGGTGCCGCCGGCATAGGGCAGCGGTGCGTCGGCGACGGTGTGACCGGCCGCCGCGGCGGTCGCCGCGGCCGTGCGGGCCGCATCCGCCCACTCCCGGTCCACCCGTGCCAGCGGGGTCGGCGAGCCGACGGCCAGCGCGATGCGCAGCGGCGGCGGTGGTTCCGGATCGGCCAGCGCCGGGCGGCCCGCGAGGACCGACAACACCAGCGCGGCGTCGGCGACGGTGGTGGCGAGCACGCCGTTCTCCACCATGCCGCCCCAGGAATCCGCCCCGACCTCCGACGGCACCACATCGCGGCCGGGTTTGACGCCCACCACGCCGCAGCAGGCCGCCGGTATCCGCACCGAGCCGAGCCCGTCGTTGCCGTGCGCCACCGGCACCAGGCCCGCACCCACGGCAGCCCCGGAACCCCCGGACGAGCCGCCCGCGCTGTACCGGACGTTCCACGGGCATCGGGTGATTCGATCGCCGGTGTCGGTGACGCCCCACAGCCCCAGTTCCGGCAGTTCGGTCAGCCCGACGATCACCGCGCCCGCCGCGCGCAGCCTCGCCACCACCGGATGATCGGTGGTCGCGGGATCGTCGCCACCGGCGCGCGAGCCCCCGCGGGTCACCTCGCCGGAGACATCGATGTTGTTCTTGATCGCGATCGGCACCCCGGCCAGCGGCAGTTCGTCCAGATCCGGCCGGTCGGCCAGCGCCTGCGCCTCGGCGAGCGCGCGCTCGGCCCGCACGACGGCGAAGGCGCCCAGCGCCAGATCCCCGGCCTGGATGCGATCGAGCGTGTCCGCGACCACCGCCTCGGGCCGCAGTATGCCGTCCCGGACTGCCGCCGCGATCTCGCTCGCCGTGGCCGGGATGTTCATACTCATCGAATCCTCCTGAGCGACGGGTGGACCGGTCTG
This sequence comes from Nocardia sp. alder85J, assembly GCF_020176955.2. Classification (GTDB taxonomy): domain Bacteria; phylum Actinomycetota; class Actinomycetes; order Mycobacteriales; family Mycobacteriaceae; genus Nocardia. Next base: position 700,392 of record NZ_JAIUCZ020000003.1, on the reverse strand, counting down.
CTTGCCGTGCTCTGCCGCCGCCGCGTCTTCCATGTACGTCCGGGTGGCGCCTTCGGTTCGAGTCTGTGCCGCAGCACTTTCGGTGTGCATCCCCGTCGTGGCATCCGTGCGGGTTCGGATCGAGATGCCCGCGCGCTCGGCCGCGGTGTCCATGTCCGGCTCGGCCGCGGTGTCCATGTCCGGCTCGGCCGCGGTGTCCATGTCCGGCTCGGCCGCGGTGTCCATGTCCGGCTCGGCCGCGGTGTCCATGTCCGGCTCGGCCGCGGTGTCCATGTCCGGCTCGGCCGCGGTGTCCATGTCCGGCTCGGCCGCAGTGTCCTCGTGCATCGTTGCAACCCCTCGCGTCGTGGTCGAAATGGGGCATTTCACTGCTGACGCGAAAATTATCATTCGGCTTGACAACGCAGGGGATGATGGCGGGTGTGGCGGGATCGGTCGAGTTCGGGGCAGTGGCGGCGTTTGCCGCCGCATGGGAGGCGGACGCTCGTCCGCCGGAGATCGCCGACTATCTCCCGGACGCGCAGACATTACGGATGCGGGCGCTGCTGGATCTGATCCGGATCGATCTGCGGAACCGGTGGTTGCGGTCGGTGTCCGCGCCGACCGCTCCGGCCCGCAAGCGGCTGCGTGAATACTGTGCGGAATTCCCCGAATTGGCGCCGCAGGAGATTCCGGCCGGATTGGTCTACGAAGAGTTCGTCATCCTCCGGCACAGCGGTGAGCGGGTCGACCCGCGTGACTGGTTGCGCGAATATCCCACCCAGGCGCGCCAGTTGCGGGAGTTGCTCAATGCCGATGGCGCGGACCAGAGCACCCAGCAACGGGTTCCGGACACCCGGACCGCCGCACATGCCGGTACCTGGTCCGGCGATGCCACCCGCACCACCACCGATCTGGGCCGGCAGCCGGTGGACGAGCTCGGCCAGCTCGAGATCGGCCAGCGCATAGACGATTTCGACCTGCTGACCACGCTCGGCAGCGGTGCCTTCGCCCGGGTGTTCCTGGCGCGGCAGCGCACGCTGCAACGGCTGGTCGCGGTGAAGATCTCCGCCGACCGCGGTTCCGAGCCGCAGACCCTGGCGCAACTGGACCACGACTACATCGTGCGGGTCTTCGATCAGCGGCTGCTGGATCTGCCCGGAATCGGCGCCGGGGAACGGGAGCGCCGGTTGCGGCTGCTCTACATGCAGTTCCTGCCGGGCGGCACGCTGCTCGGGGTGCTGCGGTGGGTCCGCGCCACCCCGGTGGATCAGCGCAGCGGGCAACTGCTGCTGGACGCGGTCGACGCGGCCATGGAGGAGAAGGGCGAGATCCGGCCCACCGATTCCAGCGTGCGCGCCGAGATCGCCGCGATGTCCTGGCCGGACACGGTGGCCTGGCTGGGCTGCCGGTTGGCGGAGGCGCTGGCCTACGCCGACGCGCACGGGGTGCTGCACCGCGACGTGAAACCGGCGAACGTGCTGCTGACCGCCGAGGCGGTGCCCAAGCTCGCCGATTTCAACATCAGTTTCAGCAAGCATCTGGCCGATTCGAATCCGGTGGCGTACTTCGGCGGCTCGCTGTCGTACATGTCACCGGAACAGCTGGAGGCCTGCCATCCCGGGCACGCGCGCACGGCCGAGGATCTCGACACCCGCGCCGACCTGTACTCGCTCGGGGTGGTGCTGTGGGAACTGCTCACCGGCGCCAAGCCGTTCGCGGACGAGACCGTCGGCGAGGACGAGGACCGCGGCGACGCCACGGTGCTGGGGGCGCTGCTGGACCGCCGCCGGGCGGGTGTGGACGCCGACGCGCTGCGGCAGTTGCCGGCCGATTGTCCGGCGGCGCTGCAACGGGTGCTGCTGACCTGCCTCGAACCGGAGCGCGAGCGCCGCTGGAGCGGCGGTGCGGAACTGGCCCAGCAGTTGCAGCTGTGCCTGGACCAGCGGGCGCGCGAACTCGTCGACCCGCCACCGGGCAGTATGCGAATGCGGTTGCGGGCCTGGATGATTCCGCTGATGGTGCTGGCCATCGGGGTGCCGAACGTGATCGCCTCGCTGTTCAACATCCAGCACAACCGATCGCTGATCGTGGATCGGCTCAGCCAGCCCGCGCATCACGCGTTCGAGATCGTCACCTTCATCGTGAACGGGGTGTTCTTCCCGATCGGCATCGCGGTGCTGGTGTATCTGTCCCGGCATCTGCTGGTCGTGCAGCGCGGCCTGCGGCGCGGGCGCACCTTCGACCAGCGCACGCTGACCCGGGCCCGCTGGGAGGCGCTGCTGCTCGGCGACCGGGTGGTGCTGGTGGTGTTCGCGCTCTGGGCGCTGGCCGCGGTGACCTTCCCGATCGCCCTGCAACTGAGCACCGGTGAGGTCGAGGGCCCGATGGTGGCGCACTTCCTGGCCTCGCTGCTGGTGTGCGGCGCGATGGCGGTGACCTATCCGTTCTTCCCGGTAGTCTTCTATCTGGTGCGGTGCATCTATCCGCTGTTCCTGCGGCACGGCGAACTCGACGCCGACGACGCAGCGCAGTTGCGCGGCCTGAGCCGGCGCTGCACCGCCTATCTCGCGGTCGCGGCCTCGGTGCCGCTGCTCGCCGTCGCCGGGGTGACCCTGCTTCCCCCACAGGACATTCCACATGTGATCGTCTCGGTGCGGGTGCTGTGCCTGGGGGCCATCGCCGCCTTCGTCGCGGCCTACCTGATGTTCCGGGCGTTGGAGGCCGATCTGCGCGCGCTGGAGCGGGTGGTGGATCCCGCCACCGCACAACCACACTCGGCGGTGCCCGACCGCCGCTGACCGCCGGCCTGCGATGATCGTCCGGCGAACCGGCCGGACCAGCGGAACGAGGCAGCGTGGACACCGTGGTGAATCTGTCCCATGTGCACGACCCGGCGACGACGCCGCTGTATCCGGGTGATCCGGAGTTCCGGCTGGAGACGGTCGCGACCGTCGCGGCGGACGGCTACTACCTGCGGTACATCCGGCAGGGTGAGCACACCGGAACCCATTGGGGCGCCCCGATCCACTTCGATCCCCAGGGCCTCGCCGCCGATCGGCTCGATCCGGGCGACCTCTTCCTGCCCGCGGTGAAGATCGACGTGCGCGACCGGTGCGCCGACCGCGACTACGCGATCACCGTCGCCGACCTGCGGCGCTGGGAGCACGACCACGGCCGCATCCCCGCCGGGGCGGCGGTGGTCGCCTGGACCGGCTGGGACGGCAAGTGGGGCACACCGGAATTCGCCGGCGCCGGCGCGGCGGCGGGCCGGCAGCCCGGCTTCTCGGTGGCGGCGGTCGAATGGCTGCTCGGCACCGGCCGGCTCGGCCGCCGCGGCGCCCTCGGCATCGACACCTTCGGACCCGACGTCGGGGCCGACGACGGGTACGCGGTGTCGAAACTGCTGTACCGCGAGCACCGGATCAGCCTGGAATGCCTGGCGAATCTCGCCGCGCTGCCGAGCACCGGCGCCCGGATCCTGGTCGGCGGACCGCTCTACCGCGACGGATCCGGCGGTCCGGCAACGATTTTCGCGCTGCTGCCGGTCAGCTCCAGCGCCACTGCGTGACCTCCGGGATGTCCTCGCCGTAGCGACGGGTCCAGTCCCGCGCGGCCAGTCGGGCGTCGGTCATGTCCTGGCGCAGCCCGGCCGCCGTCTCGCGCAGCTCCGGCACCAGATCCACCACGTCCCGCACCAGGTGGTACCGGTCCAGGTTGTTGAGCATGCACATGTCGAAAGGCGTTGTGGTGGTGCCGTTCTCCTGATAGCCACGCACATGCATGCCGACGTGGTTGGCCCGCCGGTAGGTGAGCCGGTGGATCAGCCAGGGATAACCGTGGAAGGCGAACAGGATCGGCCGGTCCTTGGTGAACAGCGTGTCGAATTCGGAGTCGGGCAGGCCGTGCGGATGTTCGTCGCGCGGCTGCAACCGCATCAGGTCGACCACGTTCACCACTCGGATACGCAACTGCGGCAGGCGTTCTCGCAGAATGGAGGCGGCCGCCAGCGTTTCCAGGGTGGGCACGTCGCCCGCGCAGGCCAGCACGATGTCCGGGGTGCTGCCCAGCTCGTCGTTGTGCCCGGCCCACTGCCAGATCCCGATGCCGCGGGCGCAGTGCGTCGCGGCGTCGTCGGCCGAAAGCCAGTTCGGCTGCGGCTGTTTGCCTGCCACCACCACGTTGACGTAGTGCCGCGAGCGCAGGCAGTGGTCGTAGACCGACAGCAGCGTATTCGCGTCCGGCGGCAGGTACACCCGGACGATCTCGGGTTTCTTGTTCATCACCACATCGAGGAAGCCCGGGTCCTGATGGGTGAATCCGTTGTGGTCCTGCCGCCACACGTGGGAGGAGAGCAGGTAGTTGAGGCTGGCCAGCGGCCGCCGCCACGGCACCCGGCTGCTCGCGTCCAGCCACTTCGCATGCTGGTTGAACATCGCGTCGACGATGTGGATGAACGCCTCATAGCAGGTGAACACCCCGTGCCGGCCGGTCAGCAGATAGCCCTCCAGCAGGCCCTGGCACATGTGCTCGGACAGCACCTCGATCACCCGGCCGCGGCGGTCCAGTTTCTCGTCGTACTCGCCGATGTCGGCCTGCCAGTCGCGGCCGGTGACCGTCAGGATGTCCTGCAACCGGTTACTGGCCAGCTCGTCGGGGGCGAAGGTGAGGAAGTTGTTCGGGTTGGCCGCGGTCACATCGCGCAGGAAGCCGCCCAGCACCCGGGTGGCCTCGTGCGCGGTCGCTCCCGGCGCCGGCACCTCGACGGCGTAGTCGGCCCATTCCGGCATCCGCAGATCGCGCAGCAGCGTGCCGCCGTTCGTGATCGGGTTGGCGCTCATCCGGCGGTCGCCCTCGGGCACCAGCCGCAGCAACTGCGGGAGCGGATGCCCGATCGAGTCGAACAACTCCTGCGGCCGGTACGACTGCAACCACTGTTCCAGGACCGCCCGGTGCCGGGCATCGGTGCGCGCGGCGGGCAGCGGCACCTGATGGGCGCGGAAGGTGCCCTCCACCGGTTCGTCGTCGACGATCGGCGGGCAGGTCCAGCCCTTCGGCGTGCGCAGCACGATCAGCGGCCATGCCGGGCGCTGATCGTCGTGCCGCAACCGGGCGGCGTGCTGGATCTCCGCGATCCGATCCAGGGCGGTGTCCATCGCGGTGGCCATGGCCTGGTGGACCGCGGTGGGATCGTCGCCGCCGACCACGACCGGGTCGTAGCCGTACCCGCGCAGCAGCGCCAGCAGTTCGGACTCGGGAATGCGGGCCAGGATGGTCGGATTGGCGATCTTGTACTGGTTGAGCGCGAGGATCGGCAGCACCGCGCCGTCGCGGGCCGGGCTGAGGAATTTGTTGGCGTGCCAGCTCGCCGCCAGCGGCCCGGTCTCGGCCTCGCCGTCGCCGATCACGCAGAACACCGTCAGATCCGGATTGTCCAGCGCGGCGCCGTAGGCGTGCAGCAGCGAGTAGCCGAGTTCCCCGCCCTCGTGGAACGATCCCGGCGTCTCCGGAGCGCAGTGACTGGGCACGCCACCGGGGAAGGAGAACTGGTGGAACAGCGCCCGCATCCCGCGCGCGTCGCGGGGGATGTGGCTGTACAGCTCGGAGTAGGTGCCCTCCAGCCAGGCGCACGCGTTCGGCCCAGGACCGCCGTGTCCCGGCCCGGCGACGAACACCGCGTGCAGATCGCGTTCCAGGATCGCCCGGTTGGCATGCACCCACACCATGTTCAGGCCGGGCACGGTGCCGAAGTGCCCCAGCAGGCGCGGTTTGATGTGCTCCGGGATCAGCGGTTCGGTGAGCAGCGGATTGGCCATCAGGTAGATCTGGCCTACCGACAGATAGTTGGCCGCCCGCCACCAGGCGTCCAGGGTCTCGAGTTCCTCGCGGTCCAGGGGACCGGGCAGATCCGACAGCCGGTAGCCCGGCGGCGCCACGGTCTCACCGCGGCCGGAAGTGACGTTGTCCGCCGAGGTGTCGCTGGTGGTGGTCACGACATGTACCTTTCGCTCGGTGAGGCGAGCCGGGCCGGAATCGGGCGCGCGAGCGGTGAATCACATCGGCTCGGACGTTATTGGCCGAACCGCACGCTGTCGAGAGCTCGATCCGCAACTGTTGCGCGGCCGATGAGTAGGGTCGCCGGCATGAGCGGCAGGGCCGGAGGCGGCAGCGGAGCGTCACCACGCAGGCCCTCGCTCGTGCCGGATGGTGACAGCATGAGCGGCAGGGCCGGAGGCGGGGTGCCACCGTGCGCACTCTCGCTCGTGTCGATTGGGGACGGCGCGAGTGGGTGGGCGGCGACATTGCCGTGTGTGTCCGTATCCGGCCGGTATCCGCGTCCTGGGGACACGGTGTGACCGGCCCGAACCACTGCGAGGGTACCGCGGCCGGGGCGTGGATGTCGTTGGCGCAGTTGGCCGGCGGGGTGCGGGAGCGGGCGGTGCGGCGACCGGGCCGGTTCGTGCTCGGCATCGCCGGTCCGCCGGGTGCGGGCAAGTCGACTTTCGCCGCGGCGCTGCGGGACGAGATCGATGCGCAGGCCGGCGTGCAGGTGGCCGAGGTGGCGCCGATGGACGGCTTCCATCTCACCAATGCCGAACTGGAGGCGCTCGGGGCGCGGGCCCGCAAGGGCGAACCGGACACCTTCGACGCGGCCGGTTACATCGACCGGTTGCGGGCGCTGCGGGACATTCCGCTCGGGCAGCCGCTGCGCTGGCCGGGTTACGACCGCGAGCTGCACGAACCGGCGCCCGATCGGCTGGTGCTGGACCATCGGCGGATCGTGCTCACCGAGGGCAACTACCTGCTGTACGACCGGCTGGGCTGGGCGCCGGTGCGGGCCTGCCTGGACGAGGCCTGGTACCTCGACGCCCCGCGGGCGGTGCTCACCGCACGGCTGCTGCGCCGGCACCGCCGCGGCGGCCGCAGCCCGGAATCCGCACGGGACAAGGTGTTCGGCAGCGATCTGCCGAATGCGGCTCTGGTGGCCGGGACCGGGCAGCGCGCGGATCTGCGCCTGCGCGCCGACGGCGACGGTTACCGCGTCGGCTGAACGATCGGGTGCCGCATCCACTCCCGAGTACCGAGGTGGGCGCAGGAGGCCGAGGCGATCGCGGCCGCGCTGCGGAGCGCATCCGTAAACCCTTGTCCCGCAACATGATAATGACAGAATGCGCCGTGCAGGATGTCACCGGCGCCGAGGGTGTCCACCGCCTCCGTGGCCGGTACCCCGAGTTCGCCGCGGCCGTCCGGGCCGCTGTACGACATCGGCTTCGCGCCCCGGCTGATCGCCGCGTACCGCACACCCCGGGCGTGCAGATGATCGAAGACCCGATCCGGATCGCCGCCGGTCCCCGGCGGTGCGAAGTCGGCCGCGCAGATCGCGATATCGGTCAGCGGCGCCAGATCGGTGTGCACCGGCCGCCAGCGCCCGGCGTCCAGGACCACCGGTATGCCCGCCCGGCGCGCCGCGGTGGCGAAGCCCACCGCGAGTTCGGGATGGTGACCGTCGACGAGCAGCACCTCGGCGTCGTGCAGGGGACCGAGATGGGCGGGATCGAAGGGCGCGGCGATCTCGGCGCCGTCCATCGAGACGATCGTCCGGCTGGCCGAATCGGTCGCCACCACGATCGAGGACACCGGGGGCCGATGCGTGCCGCCGGGGGCCACGTCGATCGGGGCAACGCCGAGGGCGTCGAGATCGTGCCGGATCAGCCGGGCCAGGGGATGGGTGCCGAGCGCGGTGACCAGCGCCGGGGTCTGCCCGGACAGGAATGCGTAGGTCACGGCGGCGTTCGCGGCGGGTCCACCCGCGCCCACGAATTGCCCGGTGGCCTGGGTCTTGCTGTCCTCCGCGGGGTAGCGGGGGACGGTATGGGCGATGTCCAGCGTCGCCAGTCCGGCGAACACGGCTGTCGCCACGGTTGCCTGCGGTCAGTCCGCCGCGGCCAGCCGGCGCAGCGGCGGCTCGGTCGACGGCGGTACCCGGCGATCGGGCAGCTCCGCCAGCAACGTGGTGGTCGCGGCCGCGATCGCCGCCACCGCCTTGTCGAAGGCGGGCTTGGTGGTGGAGGACAAACCGGACAGGCCACCGACCTTCCGCACGTACTGCTGGGCCGCCGCGTAGATCTCCTGCTCCGTGGCAGGGGGCTCGAGCCCGCGCAGGACGGTGATACTTCTGCACATGGGGCCGAGAGTAGCGCTCGGCAGCCGCCCGCGTCGGCTCTGATCGAACTCGGTGTGAAAATACTGGGTTGCGAACCCGCCGACGCGAACCAGAGACCGAAAACCGTGCTCGATCAAGATCGATGCGACACAATCGGAGGATGGCTGCTGCCCGTGACATGCCGACCCTGACCACGTTTCCGTACGAGGAGCTGGATCGGCGGGAGGACGACCACTGGTCCGGCGCGCAGGTCTCCGACGACGAACTGCGGGCGCTGTCGCTGGGCGCCTTCTATTCGGCGCGCTGGGACGCGTTCCACGATGCGCTGCTGCTCGGTCCCGAACGCCAGCACCCGCTGGGTGACCGGCGCGAACTGGCCATCGACACCCTGACCGGCGCCTGGGGCATCACCGACGGCGCCCAGGCGATGGCGTCGATGGAACAACTGCTGGAGGGGATGCACGCCCCGCTGTACGAACTGGTGCATCCGCTGGTGACGGCCTCGGTGAACTCGCCCGAACGCGACCGGTTCGGCGAGCGGGCCGACCGGCACCGGGCCTTCCTGCGGCAGGTCGGCTCCTTCCGGGGCATGGACAACCCGGAGGCGCTGGTCCGCGACTACGACATCTGGTCGCAGGCGATCAAGCTGGGGCTGACCGACCATCTCACCCAGCCGCTGCCGGCCGACATCGCCGCGTGGGATCTGGCCCGGGTGGTGGCGGTGGCCCGGATGGCGTTCACCGCGGGCTACCTGGACGCCGACGTGGCCTGGGAGTACGTCATGCGGGCCCTGCCGCCGGCCCAGCGCCGGTACCGCAACTGGCGGCAGTTCGGCGACTCCTATCTGACCGGCTGGACCTACTGGCAGGCCTGTGAGGATCTGGCCGAACTCAAGTCCGGCGGTCTGGATCGCCGGCTGGAACTGCTGCGGTTGTGGATGCGGCCGACCAGCCCGTGGCGGCGCATCGGGCTGCGGGGCGACGGCGACGTCCAGGCCTCTTGATCGGTCCGGTTCGGGCGCGGTGGTGCGGTCAGTCGGGCAGTGAGCGCAGGATGCCGCGCCCGTAACGCTGGAACTGGGCGTCGTCCACCATGCCGAGGGAGTGCCGTTCCACCAGCAGATCCCATTCGGAATACAGCTGTGACACGCCCGGATCGGGCACGGCCACCGCGCCCTCGGCGGAGGCGCGCTGCACGGCGAAGTTGAGCGCGCCGATCACCCGATCGGTGTCGGCCCGGTCGGTGCCCGTGAAGTGCATGGTCAGATTGCCGTCGAACACGTCGATGCCGAAGTCGCCGCCGCTGTCGGGCGCCGAGTCGTCGGTGGGCTGGGCGGAGATCAGCGCCGCGATCGGCATCTCGTAGGCGTGCCGGGTGTCCGCGCCGACCGGGACGAACAGCATGCGCTCGGTGGTGACGGCCAGCACCCCGCGCCCGGCCGGGGGCGGCACGGTGTCGGTATCGGTGACCACCACCGCGGTCTCCAGGGCGAACTCGTCGGCGGCGACCAGCCGGTGCAGGGCGGTGACGGCCGGCCGGGTGTCGCGCTGCGGCGCCATCCGCTTCACCGCACGGTCCACATCGGCCCTGGTCGGCCCGCTGCGGCCCCATTCCGGCGCCGGCGGGGTGAGGTCCGGCATGGACATGTCGATGCGCTGGGTCTCCAGGATCTGGGCGTTGAGACGCTCCACGATCACCATCGCCGCCGGGACGTCGTGCTCGGCGATGAGTACCGGCAGGGGTGTCCGGTCGGCCGGGATCCCGGTGAGTACGGGTGTCGGGTATCGCAGGTAGATCTCGATGACGACGGCGTCGTCCGCGCGGCGGTTCAGCCGGACCTTGAGCAGCTCGGACACCGGAACGTCGAGCACCCGCTCGCCGTCGGTACCCGGTCGCAGCACTGTCAGCCGCCCGTCGCCGTGTCGCAGAATCGCTGTGGGTGTCCGTAGCTCGACTATGTCCATACCCCCTGCGCTCTTGTTGTGTTGTCACTCACAATAGGACCCGCATGCCATGATGAGGGGCATGCGGATGGACAGAGGCAGCGTCTGTCCGGGTCGGTCCCGGCACGAGCCGGGAACCAGAAGCATTCTCCGGCCGTTTACCTGTTGAACTGCGATAGCTGCCGAACTGCGCGATGTATCGAGTAGACCGTACGCGGTAACGTGGCTTGTCCGCATCCTTTTCCGCCGCAGTCGGCGGGAATCGAGCGGACGAGCACCGAACCGATCGCACGCCGACCTGATCGCACGCATAGTAGGCAAGCACCCGGAAGACACCGGAAAGGACTGGCCCGCCGGCCGACGCTCTATGAACCGCAAGACAGTGTTTCGCAACCTGGCCATAGTCGCGGGCATCCTGCTCGTGATCTATCTGGTCAGCTATTTCAGCAACGACACGCGCGGCTGGAAGAACGTCGATACGTCGGTGGCGCTCAGCCAGTTGCAGGACAAAGCCAACGTCAAACAGGTGCAGATCGATGACAAGGAACAGCAGCTGCGCATCACCCTGAACAAGGGCACCGATGCGACCAGCGGCTCGTCCCAGATCATCGCCAAGTACCCGGGCGGCAGCGAGGTGTCCGCCCAGGTCCTGAAGGACGTGCAGGACTCCGGCGCCCCCTACAACACCGCCGTCAAACAGGACAGCTGGTTCACCCAGGTGCTGCTGTTCGTGCTGCCGATGGTGATCCTGCTGGGCCTGTTCGTCTTCGTGATGGCCCGCATGCAGGGCGGTGGCCGCGGCGGCATGATGGGCTTCGGCAAGTCCCGGGCCAAACAGCTGACCAAGGACATGCCCAAGACCACGTTCGCGGACGTGGCCGGCGCCGACGAGGCGGTCGAGGAGCTCTACGAGATCAAGGACTTCCTCCAGAATCCGGCTCGCTACCAGGCCCTGGGCGCCAAGATCCCGAAGGGTGTGCTGCTCTACGGCCCGCCCGGTACCGGTAAGACGCTGCTGGCCCGGGCCGTGGCCGGCGAGGCGGGAGTGCCGTTCTTCACCATCTCCGGTTCGGACTTCGTCGAGATGTTCGTCGGTGTCGGCGCCTCCCGCGTACGCGACCTGTTCGATCAGGCCAAGCAGAACAGTCCCTGCATCATCTTCGTCGACGAGATCGACGCGGTCGGCCGCCAGCGCGGCGCCGGCCTCGGCGGCGGGCACGACGAGCGCGAGCAGACGCTGAACCAGCTGCTGGTCGAGATGGACGGCTTCGGCGACCGCACCGGCGTGATCATCATCGCGGCCACCAACCGTCCCGACATCCTGGATCCGGCGCTGCTGCGCCCGGGCCGCTTCGACCGGCAGATCCCGGTCAGCAATCCCGATCTGGCCGGTCGCCGGTCCATCCTGCGGGTGCACTCGCAGGGCAAGCCGATCGCGCCCGACGCCGATCTGGACGGCCTGGCCAAGCGCACCGTCGGCATGTCCGGCGCCGATCTGGCCAACGTCATCAACGAGGCGGCGCTGCTGACCGCCCGCGAACACGGCAACGTGATCACCGGCGCCTCGCTGGAGGAGTCGGTCGACCGGGTCATCGGCGGCCCGCGGCGCAAGAGCCGCATCATCAGCGAGCACGAGAAGAAGATCACCGCGTACCACGAGGGCGGCCACACGCTGGCGGCCTGGGCCATGCCCGATATCGAGCCGGTCTACAAGGTCACCATCCTGGCCCGCGGCCGCACCGGCGGCCATGCCATGACCGTGCCCGAGGACGACAAGGGCCTGATGACCCGCTCGGAGATGATCGCCCGGCTGGTGATGGCCATGGGCGGCCGCGCGGCCGAGGAACTGGTCTTCCACGAGCCGACCACCGGCGCCTCCTCCGATATCGATCAGGCCACCAAGATCGCTCGCGCGATGGTCACCGAATACGGCATGAGCGCGCGGCTGGGCGCGGTGCGCTACGGCCAGGAGCAGGGCGACCCGTTCCTGGGCCGCTCGATGGGGATGAACTCGGACTACTCGCACGAGGTCGCCCGGGAGATCGACGAGGAGGTGCGCAACCTCATCGAGGCCGCGCACACCGAGGCGTGGGCGATCCTCAACGAGTACCGCGACGAACTCGACGCGCTGGCCACCGCGCTGCTGGAGCGCGAGACGCTGCACCGCAAGGAACTCGAGGGCGTGCTGTCGACGGTCGAGAAGCGGCCGCGGATCACCGCGTTCAACGATTTCGGTGAGCGCACCCCATCCGACCGTCCGCCGGTGAAGACGCCGCGGGAGCTGGCCGCCGAGCGCGGCGAGCCCTGGCCCCCCGAGGTGCCCGCGACCGCACCGGTCCCGGTCGGCGGTCCCGCCGACGGCGGCAGCCGGCAGCCCGCCTACGGCTATCCGGTGCCCGCGCAGCAGGCCCCGCAGCCGTATCCGGTGCCCGGTGCCGGACAGCCCTACCCGCGTCCCGGCACGCACGGCTCGCGGCCGGACTACGGCGCCCCCGCCGGTTGGTCGGCCCCGGGCTGGCCGCCGGTCGAGGACGCCGAGGGCGGACAATCCGGTAGTGGCGGCACGCCGCCGGGCTACGGCGGTCAGAGCTACCCGGGCAGCCAGCCCTCCGCGGGCTGGGCGCCGGCCGGTGGCATCCGCTACGGCCGGGGCTGGAACCGTCCCGACCAGGAGCAGTCGGGTCGTCCCGCACCGAATGGAGACGGCGAGTCGAGCGAGTGGGACGGTCCGAACGGCCGGCACTGATCGGCTGTGGTTACGCTCGATTATCGGGGTGCCGAAAGATTGCCGGTGCCCGAGATGTTGTGGAGGTGTCCCGAGTGTCGGTCAACAACCGTGTCGTTTCCGGTCCCGTAGCGCTCGAGACCGGTCGCCCCTTCGATCAGGCACGAGCCGAGGCGGCGGTCCGGGAATTATTGATCGCGGTCGGCGAGGACCCGGATCGACCGGGTCTCGTCGACACCCCGTCCCGGGTGGCCCGCGCCTACCGCGAGGTGTTCGCGGGGCTCTACACCGAGCCCGACGCGGTGCTGAACACCACGTTCGACGAGGGGCACCAGGAACTGGTGCTGGTTCGTGACATCCCGATGTACTCCACCTGTGAGCATCATCTGGTGTCGTTCCACGGGGTCGCGCACGTCGGGTACATCCCCGGCACGCACGGCCGGGTGACAGGTCTGTCGAAGCTGGCCCGGCTGGTCGATCTGTACGCCAAGCGGCCGCAGGTGCAGGAGCGGCTCACCAGTCAGATCGCCGACGCGGTGATGCGCAAGCTGGATCCGCGCGGCGCGATCGTGGTGGTCGAGGCCGAGCACCTCTGCATGGCGATGCGCGGCATCCGCAAACCGGGTGCGAGCACCACCACCTCGGCGGTGCGCGGCCTGTTGCAGACCAACGCGTCCTCGCGCGCCGAGGCGCTCGATCTCATCCTTCGCAAATAGCGTCGCGACAGCCGGAGACCGGCGGCGACAGGCAGAAAAGGATAGGCGAAGATACTGCCCATGATCCCCCTGATCACGCCTCGCGCCGGACGGTCCTGTGTGGTCATGGGAGTCGTGAATGTGACCAGCGACTCCTTCTCCGACGGCGGCCGGTACCTCGATCCGGTGCTGGCGGTCGAGCACGGTATCCGGCTGTTCGGCACGGGCGCCGACATCATCGACGTGGGTGGTGAGTCCACCCGGCCGGGCGCGGTGCGGGTGGATCCCGCGGCCGAGGCGGCCCGGGTGGCGCCGGTGATCCGGGAACTGGTCGCCGCGGGCGTCCCCACCAGCGTGGACACCATGCGGGCGAGCGTGGCCGCCGCGGCGATCGAGGCGGGGGTATCGGTGGTCAACGACGTCTCCGGCGGCCGCGCCGACCCGGATATGGTCCGGGTCGTGGCGGACGCCGGGATTCCCTGGGTTCTCATGCACTGGCGGGCGGCGGCCGACTATCGGCACCCGGGTCCGGCGGAGCACTACGACGACGTGGTCACCGAGGTGATCGACGAATTGTCGGCACAGGTGGATCTCGCGCTGGCGGCGGGTGTGCACCCGAGCCGGCTGGTGCTGGATCCGGGCCTGGGTTTCGCGAAGAACGCCGAGCACAACTGGGCGCTGCTGCACGCGCTGCCGCGGCTGGTCGGGCAGGGGCTGCCCGTGCTGGTCGGCGCGTCCCGCAAGCGTTTCCTGGGGTCGCTGCTGGCCGAACCGGGCGACGGCGACGCACCGGCGATTCCGCGCCCGCCCGACGGCCGCGAGGTGGCGACGGCCACCGTCTCGGCGCTGGCCGCCTGGCACGGCGCCTGGGGGGTGCGGGTGCACGATGTGCGGTCCTCATTGGACGCCGTGGCGGTGACCGACGCCTGGCGGCGCGGCGGCGCGGGGACGGCGAACCCGGCGGACACCGCCGCGGGAACGGGTACGAACGCGATCGACGCGGATCGACGGCGACAGGGAGTCAGGTGAGTACCGATCGGATCGAACTGCGCGGCCTGCGCGCGTTCGGCTATCACGGCGTGTTCGACTACGAGCGGCGCGACGGTCAGGAGTTCGTCGTCGACATCACCATCCGGACGGATTTCGCGGCGGCCGCGGCCACCGACGATCTGGCCGCCACCATCGACTACGGCATGCTCGCCGAGCTGGCGGTGCGCATCGTGGCGGGCCCGCCGCGCGACCTGATCGAGACGGTGGTGTCGGAGATCGCCGATGCCGTACTGGCCGCCGATCCCCGCATCGCCGCGGCCGAGGTGACCGTGCACAAACCCTCGGCGCCGATCCCGCACACCTTCGCCGACGTCCGGGTGGTCACCACCCGCACCCGCACCCCCGAGGCGGTGTCGTGAGCCGGGCGGTGCTGTCGATCGGATCGAATCTCGGTGACCGGCAGGCGCATCTGCGCAGCGTCACCGACGCGTTCGCACCCTGGCTGGTGGCGGTGTCGCCGATCTACACCACCGCGCCCTGGGGCGGCGTGGAACAGGACGACTACCTGAATGCCGTGCTGGTGGTGGACGATCCGGCCGCCGACCCCCGGGAGTGGCTGCACCGCGGCCGGCGGCTGGAACAGGCCGCGAACCGGGTCCGCGAGGTGCGCTGGGGCGCGCGCACCCTCGACGTGGACGTGATCTGCTGTGCCACCGCCGATCCGGCCGGCGGCCCGGCGACGCCGGTGCACAGCACCGATCCCGAGCTGATCCTGCCGCATCCCCAGGCCCACCACCGGGCCTTCGTCCTGGTGCCGTGGCTGGCCGCCGAACCCGACGCGACGCTGGAGGTGGACGGCCGATCACTGCCGGTGCGGGAGCTGCTGGCCGCCCTCGATCCCGCCGAGCGGGACGGGGTGCGGCGCACCGATCTGACGCTGGGGGCGGTCTCCCGGTGAACGTCATGAAGCCGACCAGGGTACTGGACCTGACGGCGAACGTGCTGGTCGCGGCGGTCGTCGCCTGGATCGCCACGCGCTGGGCGTATTCCAGCTTCCCGCCGATCACCGCGATCGCGGGCGCCTCGCTCTATCCGGTCGCGGCGCTGGAGGCGGTGCTGGGCTTCGTGGTCCGGGCCCGCGTCGGCGACGAGCGGATCGGGGACGGGCCGCGGCAACTGCATCCGATCACGGTGGCCCGGGCGGTCGCACTGGCCAAGGCGTCCGCGCAGGTCGGATCGCTGGCCGCCGGAGTCTGGCTGGGGTTCCTGATCTGGGTGTATCCGCAGCGGCCCACCCTGCACGCGGCGGCGTCCGACACCCCCGGCGCCATCATCGGTCTGGTGGCCGGCTTGGCCCTGGTGGCGGCCGCACTGTGGCTGGAGTATTGCTGTCGCGCGCCGAGCGAGCCACCGGACGAATCTGCTACCGCGTAGTTATCGATGCGTTCCTTATCACCTGTTCAGAAACGCGCCGGATTCAGCTGAGCAGGCTACCCTTGCGGGCATGGCTCCACCCTCCCGTAGCAGTGCTTCCCGGCGGCACCGGGGTGACACGGGGAAACTTGTTCTCGGCCTTTTGATTCTGCTCGGTCTGATTGCCAGTGTGTTCCTGATCTTCAGTGACAGTCTGCAACTGGTCCGGATCGGCCTGGTGGCCGCGCTGTGGGCGGCCGTGCTCGGCGCGCTCGCGGCGACGCGATATCGCCGGGAGTCGACCGACGATCAGGTCAAGATGCGTGACCTGCAGAAGGTCTACAAGTTGCAGCTGGAACGCGAGGTCAGCGCGCGCCGCGAATTCGAGCATCAGGTCGAATCGCGGGTTCGGGAAGAGGTCGGTACCGAGTCGGCCGAGTTGGCCGCTCTGCGTGCCGAACTGGCGGTATTGCGGGAGAACCTGCAGCGGTTGTTCGACGGAGTCCAGATGGACCACCGGCCCGCTCTGCACGCCGACGCCTTCCGAATTCAGGAACTTCCGAGCGCGTCGTCGGCGAACGGTAACCACACGGATACCGACTGGGACCCCTGGAACGCTCCACCGCTGTCCTCCCTCTCGATGACTCCGGTCTTCGAACCGGACCACCCCGAGCCGCCCGCCTTCGCCAGCCCGTACGACGATCCGGTGACCGCCGAGACGTCGATCGTGCCGCCGGAGAACGCCGAACCCGATCCGACCGCCGATCCGCATCCCTCCGACATCTCGTTCGCGGCCTTCCTGGATTCGCACGCGTCGGAGACCTTCGCCAGTTTCGACGACTACCGCACGGGCGTGTTCGACCCGTTCGATCAGTTCGAGTCGTTCGGCCTGCCGCAGCCGGGTGTCCGGCACACCGAGCCGATCGCCCGCACAGGCGACCGGGAGACCGACCGCGACCGCCGCGCCGATCGTGACCGTCGTGACGAATCCGGCTGGGGCGAACCGCAGGACCGGCCCTCCTGGCCGGCCGGAACCACCCGGAACGACGCAGCCCGGCCCGGTGACCCGGCCCGCGACCCCATGGCCCGGCCCGCCGACCCGGCCCGCGACGACAGGGACTGGGACGACGAGGACTGGCCCGGTGAGGCGCTGCGAGACCGGTCCGGCAATCCGGCCTGGCCCGGACGTCCGCCTCGGGACGAGCCGGCCCGGCCCGCGGAACCCACCCGGGACGAGCCGGGCCGGCCCCGGGATGCGTTCCGGGGCAACGGAACCGGCGCAGCTGCTCCGACCCCGGACGAGACGGCTTGGCCGGGCGGACCCGCTCGCGGCGCCGAACCGTGGGCCGGGGACGCGATCCGCGGCAACGCCTCCTGGAACGGTGACGCCCCCCGGCCCGCCGAAGCGCCACGCGGTGGCGCGATCTGGGACCGCGGCGCCACCCGGGAACCCAATGTGGCCCGCGAGCCGGGCCCGGCCCGCGACGCCGCGCCGCGCGACGGTGACCGGTCGGCCCGCAACGGCTGGGAGCCGCCCCCGGCCCACCCGACGGCGCCCGGCTGGCAGGACCAGCAGCAGCCGCCCGCGGCGGAGGAACCCCCGATCGGCACCGCCGGCGCCCGTCGCCGCCGCCGCGCGGCGGAGGGCAGCACCCACCGCCTCTCGGTCGCCGAGATCATGGCCAACCTGCGCTCGGAACAGGACGACGACCCCAAGCAGTGAGCCGTCGATGCCCGGTGACCCCCGGTGGGCCGCCGGGTATCCACAGCGATTGCCCACCCGGACCACTGCGTCCCGCGTTGCCCGATTGCCACCGGCGAGCGCTGCGAGTCTCGGATGTCGGGTTGTCCCGGGCGGTGTGCCGATGTGGGCCTGCCTGGGTTGCCCGGTGTCCACAGTGGCCGAGCTGTGCAGGGCCCTGGACGGGCGGGTTGTACCCGGCAGCGCGTTGTGTGAGGGCCGCCGCGGTGGTCGTCGGTGTCCACCACTGCGGCCCTCGGCGGCGGCGAGCGCCCCGTGAGGCGAACATCACGGCCGTGATGCTGGCCGCGGCCGTGGCCGCCCGCCTATCCTCGACTCGGTAAGTCCGGTACCTGCGCTTTCGCGGGACTGGAACTGTGTCGAAGCATCATTTCGAGAGGACAACGGTGACCTCCAGTCACTTTGCGCCTGCACGTCTGACGGTGGGAATCGTCTCGGCGGGACGCGTGGGTTCGGCGCTGGGCGCCGCGCTGGAGCGTGCCGGACATGTGGTGTTCGGGGTGTCCGCGATTTCCGACGCCTCGGTGCGCCGGGCGCGCGCACGGCTACCCGAATCGCAGATCCTGCCCGCCGCCGAGGTGGCCGCTCGCAGCGAACTGCTGATTCTCGCGGTGCCGGATGCCGAACTGTCCGGCCTGGTCGCGGGCCTGGCCGCCGCCGCGGTGGTGCGTCCGGGCGCGATCGTGGCGCACACCTCCGGCGCCAACGGGATCGCGGTGCTGGCCCCGCTGACCGAGGCCGGTGCACTCCCGCTGGCCGTGCATCCGGCCATGACCTTCACCGGCCACGACGAGGATCTGACCCGGCTCGGCAATGCCTGTTTCGGGATCACCGCCGCCGACGAGATCGGCTACGCCATCGCGCAGTCGCTGGTCATCGAGATGGGCGGGGAGCCGGTGCGGGTGTCCGAGGAACATCGCACGCTGTACCACGCCGCCCTCACGCACGGCAGCAATCACCTGGTCACGCTCATCGTCGACGCGGTCGCCGCGCTGCGGTCCGCCCTCGCGGGTCCGGGCCTGCTGGGGCAGCCGCTGGTCGACGAGCAGCCCGGCGGCCTGGCCGAGCGCATCCTGGCCCCGCTGGCGTCGGCCGCGCTGGACAACGCGCTGCGCCGCGGCCCGGCGGCCCTGACCGGCCCGGTGGCCCGGGGCGATGTCGCCGCGGTGTCCGCGCATCTGGACGCCCTCACCGCCCTCGATCCCCGCCTGGCCGCCGGCTATCGCGCGTTGTCGCTGCGCACCGCCCACATGGCCGGATCCGATCCCGGCCTGACAGATCTGCTGGAGGACCGTTGACGGCCGACCCGACCACCCTGCGCGCGAGCTACCGGCCGGGCGAGCTGACCGTGCTGCACGATCCGGCCCGGCTGTCCGCGGTGTCGAACGCGTTGCGCGCGGTGGGCCGCACGGTCGCCCTGGTGCCGACGATGGGCGCGCTGCACGACGGGCATCTGGAACTGGTCCGCCGCGCCAAGCGCAGCAATCAGGTGGTGATCGTCTCGATCTTCGTGAACCCGTTGCAGTTCGGCGCGGGCGAGGATCTGGACGCATATCCCCGCACCCTCGACGCCGACGTGGAACTGCTGCGCGAGGCCGGGGTGGAACTGGTCTTCGCACCCAGCGCCGCCGACATGTACCCGGACGGGCCGCGCACGACCGTCGTGCCCGGCCCGCTGGGCGCCGAGTTGGAAGGGGCGGTGCGGCCCGGTCATTTCGCCGGAATGCTGACCGTGGTGGCGAAGCTGTTCCAGATCGCCCGCCCGCACGAGGCGTTCTTCGGTGAGAAGGACTATCAGCAGCTCACCTTGATCCGGCAGCTGGTGCGGGACCTGAATTTCGAGCTGCGGATCGTGCCGGTGGCGACCGTCCGCGAGCGCGACGGCCTGGCGATGTCCTCGCGCAATCGCTATCTGGATCCGGTGCAGCGGGAGTTGGCGACGACGCTGTCGGCCGCGCTGGCCGCGGGCCGGCACGCCGCCGGGCTGGGACCGGACGCGGTGGTCGCCGCCGCGCGGACCGTCCTCGACGAGGCGCCCGGGATCGACGTCGACTACCTGGAACTGCGGTCCGCCGATCTGGGCCCGGTCGGGGGGCCGGGCTTCAGCGGCAACGCTCGCCTGCTGGTCGCCGCCCGGATCGGCGGCACCCGGCTGATCGACAACCTGTCCGTGACGGTCGGGGTGTCGGCCGACGGCCACCCCACGTCCCCGGCCTGACGGCCGTTTCGTTCGAGAGAGGCGACGACGATGTTGCGCACCATGATGAAGTCGAAGATCCACCGCGCCACGGTCACCCATGCCGACCTGCACTACGTCGGCTCGGTGACGGTGGACCCGGATCTGATGGCGGCCGCGGATCTGCTCGAGGGCGAGCAGGTCTGCATCGTCGACATCGACAACGGCGCCCGGCTGGAGACCTATGTGATCGCCGGTGAGCCGGGTTCCGGTGTGATCGGGATCAACGGCGCCGCAGCACATCTCGTACATCCCGGCGATCTGGTGATCCTGATCGCCTACGGCCAGATGGACGAGGCCGAGGTACGCGAGTACGCGCCGCGGGTGGTGTTCGTCGACGACCGCAACCGGCCGGTGGATCTGGGTACCGACCCCGCGCACGCGCCGGACGGTTCCGGACTGTCCTCGCCGCGCTCGCTGACCGTCGCCTGAGCCGCGAGCGAGGCCCGGCGCCATGCTGCTGACCATCGACGTCCGGACGGCGAGCATCAGCCTCGGCGTCTTCACCGGCAGCGGATCGCACGCGAAGCTGGCCCGCACCTGGCGGGTGCACACCAATCCGCTGCTCACCGCCGACGAGTTCGCCATGCAGGTGCGCGGGCTGCTCGGCGACCGGCTGGAGCAGGTGGTCGGGGTCGCCGCGCTGTCCACGGTGCCGCCGGTGCTGCGCGAACTGCGGACCATGCTGGGCCGCTACTGGGGCGAGGTGCCGCACGTCCTGGTCGAACCCGGGGTGCGGACCGGGATTCCGCTACTGGTCGACAACCCCAAGGAGGTGGGCGCCGACCGGATCGTCAATTGCCTGGCCGCTCACCAGCGCTACCAGTCGGCGGCGATCGTGGTCGATTTCGGCGCCGCGACCTGTGTGGACGTGGTGTCGGCGAAGGGCGAGTTCCTCGGTGGCAGCATCGCGGCGGGGGTCGAGATGGCCACCGAGGCGCTGGTGTCGAACACCGCGCTGCGGCGGGCGGAGCTGGCCCGGCCGCGGTCGGTGGTCGGCAAGAACAGCATGGAGGCCCTGCAATCCGGGGCGATCTTCGGTTTCGCCGGGCTGGTGGACGGTCTCATCGATCGCATCCGCGACGAACTCGACGCACTGGCCGGCGACGATGTCGCGGTGGTGGCGACCGGCGCCGCGGCCCCGCTGATCGTGCCGGAATCGGAGACCATCGAACATCACGAGCCGCACCTGACCCTCGACGGTCTGCGGCTGGTCTACGAACGCAATCAGCAGCAGCGCCGCCGGTGAGTGTGGTTCGCCACAGCATCGGGGGTAGCGGCGGGCCCCCGACATGCTGTTAGACTGCCTCTCGTGTCTTTCCGCATGAGCACCCAGGAGTGTTGTCGAGGCTGATATCGCCTCGGCTGTTGTCGGGGCTTCGAATGCCCGGCCGACCACTTCTCCTGGAGATTCGCTCATGCGTTCTTCTGTCACCATCCCTGTTGCCGTATCCACCGGTTCCGCCCTCGCGCCCGGCTCCGTTCTCGCGCCCGGCGCGGACCGCGTCCGTTCGCGCCCGCTGCCGTCGGACATCGTCGATCGGCCGGTGGCCTCGGCGCTGCCCACCCGGTTGCGCCCGGCCGATCTGCTGCGGCTCACCGATGAAGGTGCCGAGGACGTGCTGGCCGGCCGCTACGACCATCTGCTGCCGACCGGCGGCGCCTGGCCCGCGGCGAACCGCTGGGCGACCCGATTGCAGGCCGACGACGAGGTCGACGTCTGGCTGATCAGCTGGGTGCCGGACAAGTCCACCGAATTGCACGACCACGCCGGCTCCCTGGGCGCACTGACCGTGCTCAGCGGTGCGCTGTCGGAATTCCGTTGGAACGGAAGAGAATTGCGGCAACGAACACTGTCCGCCGGCGATCAGGCGTCGTTTCCCCTGGGATGGGTGCACGATGTGGTGCGCGCCCCCGATCATCTCGCCGGTCCGGGCGGGCCGCAGGACCCGACCTTGTCGGTGCATGCGTATTCGCCGCCGTTGACCGCCATGTCCTATTACGAGATCACGGGTCACGGATCGCTGCGGCGCACCCGGACCGTCCTCACCGATGAGCCCGAAGGCGATGTGAAATGACCCACCTGACCATCGATCGGATGCTGGAGAACGCGCGGGCACAACTGCGGCGGATCTACGCCTTCGAAATTCCGCAGGCGATCGCGCGCGGTGCGCTGCTGGTCGATATTCGCCCGCAGGCGCAGCGCGTCCGCGAAGGCACGCTGCCGGGCGCGCTGGTGATCGAGCGGAATGTGCTGGAATGGCGGCTGGATCCGACCAGCTCCGCGCGACTGTCACTGGCCGCCGACCACGACGTGGAATGGATCGTGGTCTGCTCGGAGGGCTATACCTCCAGCCTGGCGGCCGCGGCGCTGCAACAACTCGGCCTGCATCGGGCCACCGATCTGGTCGGCGGCTATCAAGCCTTGAAGGCGGCCGGACTGTTGTCGGCGGCGTCCCGGGCGCCACATTTCGCGCGTGAGGTCAACGCACTGGCCTCGCTGTGAATTCGTACCCGAAGCGATGCTGATTCGTTACCGCTTCGGGGGTGCTCGCCCGGCCCGCAAATGGGTTCGAGGCGCACGATAGGCTGGTTCTCCGTGAGCATCACGAACCCCCCTTCGTCCGGTTCCGGCCGGGTCGGCGCATCCGCCGGGCAATCCCGTCCTGCCGCAGTGGAAGTCGAGCTGCCCGAGCAGATGCGGATTCGCCGGGAGAAGCGGGAGCGGTTGCTGGCGGCCGGGGGCGAGGCATATCCGGTGGTGGTGCCGCGCACACACACGCTGGCGGAAATTCGCGCGGCCTATCCCGAACTGGCGGCGGATACCCGAACCGGACTCGAGGTAGGCGTCGCGGGGCGCATCATATTCATGCGCAATACCGGCAAGCTGTGTTTCGCGACGCTCCAGGAGGGTGACGGCACCCAGTTACAGGCGATGATCAGCCTCGCCGGTGTCGGAGCCGATCCGCTGGCCGCCTGGAAGGCCGATGTCGACCTCGGTGACTTCGTATTCGTGCACGGTGAGGTGATCACTTCCCGCACCGGCGAATTGAGCGTCATGGCCGACTCCTGGTCGATGGCGGCCAAGGCGCTGCGCCCGCTGCCGGTGGCCTTCAAGGAGATGAACGAGGAGGCCCGGGTCCGGCAGCGGTATGTCGATCTGATCGTGCGGCCGGAGGCGCGGGAAATGGCGCGTACCCGGGTCGCGGTGGTCCGCGCATTGCGTAATGCGCTGGAGCGCAGGGGTTTTCTGGAAGTCGAGACCCCGATGTTGCAGACCCTGCACGGCGGCGCCGCGGCCCGGCCGTTCGTCACCCACTCCAATGCCCTCGACATGGATCTGTACCTGCGTATCGCGCCGGAGCTGTTCCTGAAGCGCTGTGTGGTCGGCGGTATCGAGCGGGTCTTCGAGATCAATCGGAACTTCCGCAACGAGGGCGCCGACTCCACACATTCGCCGGAGTTCGCGATGTTGGAAACATACGAGGCGTATGGCACCTACGACGATTCCGCGCGGATGATGCGGGAATTGATCCAGGAGGTCGCCGACGAGGCGTACGGAACCCGGGTGGTCACGTTGGCCGACGGTACGGAATACGACTTGGGTGGCGAGTGGACCACCGTCGAGATGTACCCGTCGCTGTCCGATGCCCTCGGTGTGCAGGTCACGCCCGAAACGACGGTGCCGGAATTGCTGGCGCTGGCGGATCGGGTGGGACTGGAAATTCCCGAGGGCAAGGGCTACGGCCACGGCAAACTGGTCGAGGAACTGTGGGAGCACAGCTACGGCGACAAGCTGTACGCGCCGACTTTCGTACGCGACTTCCCGGTGGAGACCTCCCCGCTGACTCGGCAGCATCGCGACAAGCCGGGCGTCACCGAGAAGTGGGACCTGTACGTGCGCGGCTTCGAGTTGGCCACCGGCTATTCGGAACTCGTCGATCCCGTGATTCAGCGCGAGCGGTTCATCGATCAGGCGAGATTGGCCGCCGCGGGTGACGACGAGGCGATGCGCCTGGACGAGGACTTCCTCGCCGCGATGGAACAGGGGATGCCACCGACCACCGGTACGGGTATGGGAATCGATCGCTTGCTGATGGCGTTGACCGGGCACGGAATCCGGGAAACGATACTGTTCCCAATTGTGCGTCCGGCCGCACGCTGAGCATCGCTGAATCGAATGTCGAATCTTCGTGTTGGAAATCTCGGAATTCGAGGTATTCTCAACTCGGGTATCGGCCCCGGTTAGCGGGTCGCACGATTTCGAGAGGACGTTCATCTCATGGCAAAGAAGGTCACCGTTAGCCTGATCGACGATGTCGACGGTGAGTCCATCGCGGACGAGACCGTCGAGTTCGCGATCGACGGTGTGTCGTACGAGATCGACCTGTCCGCGGCAAATGCGGCAAAGCTTCGCGACGGGCTGGAGGAGTGGGTGTCCAACGCGCGCCGGGTCAGCGGCCGGCGGCGCAGCAAGCCCGCCGGTACCGGCACCGGTGCGCCGAAGAGCCGGGTCTCGATGGATCGCGAGCAGAGCGCCGCAATTCGCGAATGGGCGCGCCGTAAGGGCCACAAGGTCTCCGCGCGTGGCCGTATCTCGGCCGACATTACCGAGGCTTACAACAAGGAGGTCGGCCGCAGCTAGCGGCTTTCCGCCGCTGCCGCCCGGAGGAATCGCACCGGCCCGGGCGGCGGCGGTATTTCATTCCTTTTCCGCATGACCGGGAACATGGCCGGGGGACGTGTCGGTCGTGGCGCGCGGGTGCGATCTTGCTCGGGGTGCGGTCGCGCGGCACCATGGAAACCGTGCGAACACCTCACCCACCCAGGCAGCCCGAGGTATCGCTGTAGTGACCGCATTCCACGGATCGTTCCTGCGATTCACCGACGACACCGGCAGGCAGCAGGAACTCGTACTCTCACCGGATCGTCAGCGCCTGACCATAGGGCGCTCCCCGCAGGCGGATGTGGCGCTGTCCTGGGACGCCGAGGTCTCCCGACTGCACGCGGCGGTGGAATATCTCGGGGCGCACTGGACCATCGTCGACGACGGCCTGTCGCGCAACGGCACCTTCGTCAACGGGGAGCGGCTGGTCGGCCGTCGGCGGCTGGTGGCCGGCGACCGGATCCGGATGGGTACCTCGATGATGTCCTTCCACGATTTCAGCGGCGTGGTCGACGACGCCACCCGCACCTCGACCGCCTCGTTGCCCACGCTGCGCCAGCTCACCGATACCCAGCGCGCGGTGCTGATCGCACTGTGCCGTCCTTACAAGAACAACGCGGGCTTCGCCACCCCGGCCTCCAACCAGCAGATCGCCAGCGAGCTGTTCCTCAGTGTGGACGCCATCAAGACGCATCTGCGCGCGCTGTTCGGCAAGTTCGGCGTGGAGGATCTGCCGCAGAACCAGAAGCGGGTGCGACTGGCCGGACTGGCCTTGCAGAGTGGCATCGTCACCGAGCGGGACCTGTGAGGCGGCCGGGCGATGTCCGGAGCCGGGCGGCCGCACCGATGCCGCCCGGCGGCGCACGATGCGCGCGTTCGCGGCGTTGCCGGACCGTCGCATTCATCCGGAATATCCGAATCATTCGGATCCGGCCCCCGGCGCCACCGGCCGAGCCCGCCGCCGCCGCGCTGACCGGGCGCGATGCGGGCCCCGGCCGCCCACCGCCGGCGCCCGCGGCCCGGATCGCCACTGTTCGCTGAGGGCATATCCGTCACGGAAACGTTCTCTGTAGCAGCCACGTTATGACTGAATGAGTCGCGTTGTCGCCGGTTCGCAATAGGGTGGACGGACGACGGCAGTGACCCCCGCCCACTAGAGTGGAGGCGGGGACGTGCAACCCCAGGGCTTCATGGCAGGCTGGCTCGCACAACCGAACACACGGTGGCGCCGGATTGCCGTCGAAAGCGGAGCAGGAAGTGAGGGAGCGATGTTCGAGAGGTTCACCGACCGCGCGAGGCGGGTCGTTGTCCTGGCACAGGAAGAGGCCAGGATGCTCAACCACAACTACATCGGCACCGAGCACATCCTGCTGGGCTTGATCCACGAGGGTGAAGGTGTCGCGGCGAAGTCCCTGGAGTCCCTGGGTATTTCGCTGGAGGGTGTGCGCAGCCAGGTGGAGGAGATCATCGGGCAGGGCCAGCAGGCGCCGTCCGGTCACATCCCCTTCACCCCGCGCGCCAAGAAGGTGCTGGAACTGAGCCTGCGGGAAGCCCTGCAGCTCGGCCATAACTACATCGGCACCGAGCACATCCTCCTCGGCCTGATCCGGGAGGGGGAGGGCGTCGCCGCCCAGGTGCTGGTCAAGCTCGGCGCCGACCTCAACCGGGTGCGTCAGCAGGTCATCCAGCTGCTGTCCGGGTACCAGGGCAAGGAGCCGGTCGAGTCCGGCGCCCGCGGCGAGTCGGGCACCCCGTCCACCTCGCTGGTGCTGGACCAGTTCGGCCGCAACCTGACCCAGGCCGCCCTCGAGGGCAAACTCGACCCCGTCATCGGCCGCTCGAAGGAGATCGAGCGGGTCATGCAGGTGCTGAGCCGCCGCACCAAGAACAATCCGGTGCTGATCGGCGAGCCCGGCGTCGGCAAGACCGCCGTGGTCGAGGGCCTGGCCCAGGCCATCGTCAACGGCGAGGTCCCGGAGACGCTGAAGGACAAGCAGCTCTACACCCTGGACCTGGGTTCGCTGGTCGCCGGCAGCCGCTACCGCGGTGATTTCGAGGAGCGCCTGAAGAAGGTGCTCAAGGAGATCAACACCCGCGGCGACATCATCCTGTTCATCGACGAGCTGCACACGCTGGTCGGTGCGGGTGCGGCCGAGGGCGCCATCGACGCGGCCTCGATCCTGAAGCCGAAGCTGGCCCGCGGCGAGTTGCAGACCATCGGCGCCACCACCCTCGACGAGTACCGCAAGTACATCGAGAAGGACGCCGCCCTGGAGCGCCGGTTCCAGCCGGTCCAGGTGGGCGAGCCGACCGTCGAGCACACCATCAACATCCTCAAGGGCCTGCGCGACCGGTACGAGGCGCATCACCGCGTCTCCATCACCGACTCCGCGCTGGTCGCGGCGGCCACCCTGGCCGACCGCTACATCAACGACCGCTTCCTGCCGGACAAGGCGATCGACCTGATCGACGAGGCCGGCGCCCGGATGCGCATCCGCCGTATGACCGCCCCGCCGGACCTGCGCGAATTCGACGACAAGATCGCCGAGGCGCGCCGGGAGAAGGAATCGGCGATCGACGCCCAGGACTTCGAGAAGGCCGCGCGCCTGCGCGACAAGGAGAAGCAGCTGGTCGCCAAGCGCGCCGAGCGCGAGAAGCAGTGGCGCTCCGGTGATCTGGACGTGGTGGCCGAGGTCGACGACGAGCAGATCGCGGAGGTGCTGGCCAACTGGACCGGCATCCCGGTGTTCAAGCTCACCGAGGAGGAGACCACCCGCCTGCTCCGCATGGAGGATGAGCTGCACAAGCGGATCATCGGCCAGGAGGATGCGGTCAGGGCCGTCTCCAAGGCGATCCGCCGCACCCGCGCCGGCCTGAAGGATCCGAAGCGCCCGTCCGGCTCGTTCATCTTCGCCGGTCCGTCCGGCGTCGGTAAGACCGAGCTGTCCAAGGCGTTGGCGAACTTCCTGTTCGGCGACGACGATGCGCTCATCCAGATCGACATGGGCGAGTTCCACGACCGCTTCACCGCCTCGCGGCTGTTCGGCGCCCCTCCGGGCTACGTCGGCTACGAGGAGGGCGGGCAGCTCACCGAGAAGGTGCGCCGCAAGCCGTTCTCGGTCGTGCTGTTCGACGAGATCGAGAAGGCCCACCAGGAGATCTACAACACCCTGTTGCAGGTCCTGGAGGACGGTCGCCTCACCGACGGCCAGGGTCGCACGGTCGACTTCAAGAACACCGTGCTGATCTTCACCTCGAACCTCGGTACCTCCGACATCTCGAAGGCGGTCGGCCTCGGCTTCACGCAGTCGAATGCCGAGGGCTCGAACTACGAGCGGATGAAGCTCAAGGTCAACGATGAGCTGAAGAAGCACTTCCGGCCCGAATTCCTCAACCGCATCGACGACGTGATCGTCTTCCACCAGCTGACCACGGATCAGATCGTGCAGATGGTCGACCTGATGATCAACCGCGTCGCCACGCAGCTGCGGAACAAGGACATGGAGATCGACCTCACCCCGCAGGCCAAGGCTCTGCTGGCCAAGCGCGGCTTCGATCCGGTGCTGGGCGCCCGCCCGCTGCGCCGGACCATCCAGCGCGAGATCGAGGACCAGCTGTCGGAGAAGATCCTCTTCGGCGAGATCGGCCCCGGTCAGGTCGTCGACGTGGACGTCGAGGGCTGGGACGGCGAAGGCACCGGCGAGAACGCGAAGTTCACCTTCGCGGGCCGGGCCAAGGAGTCCAAGGCAGAGGCCGAGCCGGTGGCGGCCCTCGCCGGCGAGGGTGCCGCGGCCTCCGGAGAGTAGTTCTCACCGAAAGCCCCGCCGCTCCGGGTTCGCCCGCAGCGGCGGGGCTTTCGCTGTCTCCCCAGAAAAATCACTGGCGGCGAACACCCCGGAGAGCGCATCGTCGCATGCGGCAATCCAGCGAAAGGCCGCCATGCTCACCGATTCCCAGATCGAGTCGTTCGTCACCGACGGATACGTGCGACTGGAGCGCGCATTCCCGCCCGCGGTCGCCGCCGCGGGCCGCGAGATCCTCTGGCAGGCAGCCGGTGTCGACCCGCACGACCGGACCACCTGGACCGCCCCCGTCATCCGGCTGGCCGACCACGCCGAGGAACCCTTCCGCCACGCCGTCACCACCCCCGCCCTGACCGAGGCATTCGACCAGCTGATCGGCTCCGGCCGCTGGCTCCCGCGAAACAGTCTGGGCGGCTGGCCGATCCGCTTCCCCAGCGACCAGCCCCCCGGCGACGACGGCTGGCACATCGACGCGAGCTTCCCCGGCGACACCGCACCACCGGACGACTACACCCGCTGGCGCATCAACGTGACCTCCCGAGGCCGTGCGCTGCTCATGCTGTTCCTGTTCTCCGACGTCGGCCCCGACGACGCTCCCACCCGGATCCGCGTCGGCTCCCACCTGCGCCTGGCGAAAGTCCTGGAACCCTACGGCGATCCGGGCGCCGAGATGTTCGCCCTCCTGGACGCCTACGCGGACACCGCGGACCTGCCGACGGTCACCGCCACCGGCCGCGCGGGCGATGTCTACCTGTGCCATCCCTTCCTGGTCCACGCCGCCCAGCCCCACCGTGGCCACCACCCCAAATTCATGGCCCAGCCCCCACTGCTCCTCCGCACCCCCTGCACCCTGAACCGCCCCGACAACGCCCACACCCCCCTGGAACGCGCCATCCGCCTCGGCTTGACCCCCTGACCGGAGCCCACCCCAGCAGCCGGATCCAGCGGACGCGGCCCGCGCCGGCCGAACCCACTCCCAGCCGAACCCTTCCATGTGCGCGACCGCCACGTCCGGGCACGGCCCCGCTGCGGCGGTCGCCCGTCGACGTGGTGTCGATGCTCGGAGCGAGGTCATGCCCGGCCGGCGGATTCGGTTGCGGCGCTGCCGCCTTCAGAGCACCACCGCACTCACGATCCTGGCGTCCAGCCGGACCGGATTCCGCGCGTCGGCCGGCCGCGCGCAGCCCAGTGCTCGTGCCGCCCGCGCGGGCGAAACCTACCGGCCGAGGTGTGCTCAGCGCAGCCGGGCGAGTACCGGTGTGAACTGGTCGTTCACTTCCGCGGGCACGATCACCTCGTCGATTCCGAACTTCTCCGAATAGCTCACCAGGATGTCGGCCGCCGCGGCGGGATCGTCGGGCAGCACGGAGATCGAGCCGGCGGCACGGAGTTCCGCCGCCGTCATACCCTGCGCGGCGACGAAGGCATTGAGCCGGTCGCCGATCCCGGCGATCTGGATGCTGAGGGCGACGGGGTCGAGAGCGGCGGGCCGGTCGGCCGCACGATTGTGGACAAGGTCGACCAACTCGGCCAGATCGGCTTCGGCGGCGCGCGGCCCGGCCGCCAGCAGGATCCGGTCCGCGACCGTAGCCGCGGCGGCGAGCATCTTCGGACCCCCCGCGGCGATCACGATCGGGGGAGCGGGGTCGACCTCGGCGCGAACGGTCGCTGCGGTCTCGATCAGACGCTTCCGCCGCTCCGCCGCGGATCCGGCCGATCGCCCGATCTTCTGCAACTGGACGTCGGTGTCCGGGCGGCCGACTCCGAGCCCGAGT
This sequence comes from Nocardia sp. alder85J, assembly GCF_020176955.2. Classification (GTDB taxonomy): domain Bacteria; phylum Actinomycetota; class Actinomycetes; order Mycobacteriales; family Mycobacteriaceae; genus Nocardia. The sequence continues at coordinate 670,241 of NZ_JAIUCZ020000003.1, read as the reverse complement.
TCGAAGCGCCCCTCGGAAAGCATCTGCAGCGCAGTGGTTTCCCGGACCGTCTCGGCCGCCCGCCGCAGCGGATCGGCGAGCACGTTGGGCCGCAACCGCAGGGTGGTCGTCACCGCCGCCGCGGCCGCCAGAGCCGGAAACGGCGACAACGTGAAGACGGTGTCCGGCGTCAGCAACGTGTGATAACCGTCCTGTTCGGCGCTCCGCGCCGTGTGCAGCCATTCCGCCGCGGACCGGGGGACGGACATGATGCCGAATCGCATGGCCATGATGAAACCCTTTCGCACAGTGCCTTTCTCGCTCTACGACCGCCTTCACCGAGCGGACATTCCCCCACCCCGATGTTCGTCCGATTACCGCTGAAACCCAGCGACGGCCTGCCCGGCCCACCTCGGTCCGCCCGGGCCGGTGCTCAGCGATGTGTTGCGGTCGATGGCCGGGTGCGCGCGGGTCCTGCGGGGCGTCGACCAGCGGTTGTGTAATTCTGAACGCTGTGGCGTCCATGGCGCGGTCGTCGGCCCGAAGCCAGCGGCTGCTGGTGGGTATCGCTGTGTCGTCGGTCGCGATCCTGGTGGCCGCCGTCGGCGGGTGCGGGACGGGTGTGCCGCGGCACGAGTCGGCCGGGTGCCCGGGGGACCCGATGTCGGGGCAGCCGGAGTGGTCGCAGGTTTCGACCGCGTTCGCGGCGCCCTACGATCAGCATCCGTTCGTCGGCAACGGGTATCTGGGGTTGCGGGTGCCGCCCGCGGGAATGGGATATCTGGAGACCGGGGAGCAGTCGGGCTGGCCGCTGTACACGCCGCGCTACGACGGCGCCTTCGCGGCGGGACTGTACGGCCGGGATCCGGAGGTGGCCGCCGGGCGGACGGCGATCGCGGCGCTGCCGAACTGGTCCGCGCTGCTGGTCGGCATCGGTGACGAGACGTATTCGCCGACGGTGCCGGCGGCGCAGGTGTCGAATTTCCGGCAGGTGCAATACCTGCGCTGCGGGCTGGTCCGCACGGAGCTGACCTGGCACACCCGGGCGGGCCGGGCCGTGGATCTGGTGTACGAGGTGCTGGCGAACCGGGTCGATCCGCACACCGCCGCGGTACGCCTGTCGCTGACACCGCATTTCACCGGTGGCGTGACGGTCACCGGGCTGGTCGACCTCGCCGGTGCCCGCCGGTTGCGGCGCACCGCGGTCCGCACCCCCGGAGCCGCCACGGTGGACGTCGAATTCCACACCGCGGCAACCGATGTCGAGGGCGATGTGGTGTCCGTACTGGCGGCGGGCGATCGGCCGGTGCGCCGGCAGGGCACCGCGCAGCGGGTGGATATCGCGGTGGCCGAGGGGAATTCGTACGAGATTGTCGAATATATCGGTGTGGACACGGCACTCACGGCCCCCCACCCGGGCCGGGCGGCGACGGCGGCGGCCACCCGGCTCGCCGCCGGCGGCTGGGCGACCCTGCTGGATCGGCAGAGCGCCGCCTGGCGCGCGCTGTGGGCCTCGGACATCGAGATCCCGGGCCGCCCGGACATGCAGCGCTGGGTGCGCAGCGCGGAATACGCACTGTATTCCGCCACCAACGACCGACAGGACAACAGCATTTCGCCGACCGGCCTGAGCAGCGACAATTACGCCGGACTGATCTTCTGGGACGCCGATATCTGGATGTTCCCGGGCCTGCTGGAATTGGCGCCGCCACTGGCCCGTTCGATCGTCGAATACCGCTACAAGACCTTGCCCGCCGCCCGCGAGAACGCGCGCCGGCTCGGCTATCCGGGCGCGTTCTACCCGTGGACCAGCGCCGCCACCGGTGACCTGTGGACCGACTGCCACAGCTGGGCGCCCCCGCACTGCCTCACCCAGATCCACCTGCAAGGCGATATCGCCCTGGCGGTCTGGCAGTACTACCTGGCCACCGGGGATTCCGGATATCTGCGGCAGCGGGCCTGGCCGATCCTGTCGGACATCGCCGAATTCTGGTCCGCCCGAGCCACTCCCAACCCCGACGGCAGCTATTCGATCCGCGATGTCGCCGGCCCGGACGAGTACAGCAACGGCGTCGACGACGGTGTCTACACCAATGCCGTTGCCGCCGAATCATTGTGGTTCGCCACCCGGACCGCGCATCTGCTCGGCGAGGCCGCCCCCGGCGCCTGGGCGGCGATCGCCGCGCGGCTGCGGGTGCCGTTCGACGACCAGGCCCGAATCTTCCTGCAATACGACGGATATCGCGGCAGCCGGATCAAACAGGCCGATGCGGTGCTGCTGGAATACCCACTGCAATGGCCGATGTCGGACGACGTCGCCCGCCGGACCCTCGACTACTACGCCGACCGCACCGATCCGGACGGCCCGGCCATGACCGATTCGGTGCACGCCATCGACGCCGCGGAGAACGGTGAACCCGGATGCGCGGTGAGCACCTACATGGATCGCTCGGCGCGGCCGTTCGTGCGGGAACCGTTCGGGCAGTTCGCGGAATCCCGCGGCGGCAAGGCCGGTCGCGCCGATCCGCTCGCCGGGGCGCCCGCCTTCGGATTCGTCACCCTCGCGGGCGGCTATCTGCAGGAGTTCCTCAACGGCCTGACCGGACTACGCCTGCACGAGGACCGGATCCGGCTGGCGCCGCTGCTGCCCCGATTGCTGCCCGAGGGTGTGACGCTGCGCGGAATTCATTGGCGCGGAAGAATTTTCGATATCGCCGTGGGCCCGGTGCGCAGCACGCTGACCCTGCGCTCCGGCGCCCCGATGACGGTGGAGACCCCGGACGGGCCGCGGCGGGCCGGCCCCGGGGTACCGCTGGACGTCCCCACCCGCCGCCCGCAACTGGCGCCGACCGCCGATCTGGCCCGATGCGGATCCGCGTCCGCCACCAGCGAGCAGCCGGGCTACTACGCCGAGGCGGCCGTCAACGGCACGCCGGGTATCGGCTGGCGTGCCGCCGACAGTTCGGCCGCGTTCACCGTCGATCTCGGCGCGCCGACCGCCGTCCACCGCATCGTCCCCCGCTGGTTCGACCGGCCGCCGGCCGCGCGTTTCGAGGTGTCCACCGACGATCGGATCTGGACGCCGGTGACTCCCGGCCCCGGCGGTACTCTGGCCGCGCCGGTGACCGCGCGCTACGTGCGGGTACGAGTGGACAGCTCCGACGCCTCGGCCCCGCCCGGTCTGCGCGAACTCGAGGTCCGCTGATCGATCAGTTCGCGGCCTTACCCGCGACGTCGAGCACGACCTCGAACTCCAGCAGCGACGCCCCGGTGGACACCGGCTGCCGGGCCTGTCCGGCGTGCGCCTCCTTGGCCGGCCCGTCCCGCCACGCCGCGAAGGACTCCTCGGAATCCCATTGCGTCACCACGAAATAACGGTTGTCCCCGGCCACCGGCCGGAGCAGCTGAAAGCCGAGAAATCCGGGCGAGTTCTCGACCGCGTGGGCGCGGTGCGCGAATCGCTTCTCGAGTTCGGGTCCGGCGCCCTCGGGCACCTCGATCGCATTGATCTTCACGACTGCCATACCCCAATTCTGGCCCGCCCTCCGCCACTGCCGCGCCCGGCCCCTCCGCCACTGCCGCGCCGCGCCTTCTGCGCCGCACACCGCAGCGCACAGCGCCAGGCCCTCGGCCCGGCCGCGCCGAGTTCTTCCGCACCGCTGCCGCACCGGCCCGACCGGACCGGTGCGGACTACGCTCGGCCGGGTCGCACGGGCGGAGTGGTTTGCGAGGAGGCGAGCGATGCTGCACGACGAGGGTGGCGAGGGTGCACCGATCCTGCTGTTGCACGGCCTGATGGGTAGTGCGCGCACCTGGGACACCCAATTGGAGTGGCTGCGTGCTTTCGGCCGGCTGTACACCTTCGACGCCGCCGGGCACGGCCGACCGGCGCCGGCGGAGCTCACCACCGAGGCCTTCGTGGCAGATCTGGCCGCGGCCACCGCGGCCGTCGGCGCGCCGATGACGGTGATCGGGCATTCGATGGGCGGGTTGCACGGCTGGGTCTTCGCCGCACAGTATCCGGAGCGGGTGCGGGCGCTGGTGGTGGAGGACATGGCCCCGGATTTCCGGGGCCGCACCGCGAGCGACTGGGCGGCCATGGTCGGCGCCTGGCCGCAGCCGTTCCCCGATGCCGAGGCGGTCCTGAACTATTTCGGCCCGGTGGCCGGTCGCTATTTCCTGAACTCGTTCACCGCGGGTCCGGACGGCTATCGCCTGCACGGTGCGGTCGGCACCTTCCGGGACATCTCCGAGGAGTGGGGCACGCGCGACTTCTGGGCGCACTGGCAGGCGGTCCGGGCCCCGGTGCTGCTGATCGAGGGCGAGTACACCATCACCCCGCCGGACCAGATGCGCGAGATGGCCCGCCGCCACCCGGACGCCCGGCACGTGGTGGTGCCCGGCGCCGGGCATCTGGTGCACGACGATCGGCCGGACGCCTACCGCGCCGAGGTGTCGGAATTCCTCCGGCGCTTCGAGTGATGGCACCCGCCTTCACACTGTGGAACGGGGACCGTATGCTCGGCACACGCGCCCCTGACACCGAAGGTGACAACGATGATCGACTTCGCGATTCCCGCCGAGCTGGCCGCCGAACGTGATCGGATCCGCCGGTTCGTCACCGACACGATCGTCCCCTTCGAACGCGATCCCCGGCTCACCTCGCACGGGCCCAGCGACGAACTGCGGCAGGAACTGGTCGAGCTGGCCCGGTCGGAGAAGCTGCTGACCATCCAGGCCCCGATCGAACTCGGCGGCGCGGGTCTGGGCGGGCGCAGCCTGACCCACGTCGAGCAGGCGGTGCTCTACGAGGCCGCGGGCTGGTCCACCCTCGGCCCGGTCGCGATGAACTGCGCCGCGCCCGACGAGGGCAACATGTTCCTGCTGTCGAAGGTCGCGAATCAGCGGCAGGTCGAGGAGCATCTGCTGCCGCTGATCGACGGCCGGCAGCGTTCGGTGTTCGCGATGACCGAACCCGGCGGCGCCGGCTCGGATCCCGCGCAGCTGTCCACCACCGCCGCCTTCGACGGCGAGCGTTTCACGGTGAACGGCCGCAAATGGCTGATCACCGGCGCCGACGGCGCGGTGAGCTGGATCATCATGGCCCGGCTGGCGCCCAATCCGCATCTGCCCGAGGGCCCCACGCTGTTCCTCACCGACGGGCGGCAGCCCGGCATCGTCATCGAGCGCACGATGAACACGATGGATCGCAACTATGTCGGCGGCCACGGCGTGGTGCGATTCGAGGATCTCACCCTGCCCCGGGAGGCGCTGCTGGGCGAGGCGGGCCAGGCGCTGCGCTACGCCCAGCTGCGGCTGGCGCCCGCGCGGCTGACGCACTGCATGCGCTGGCTCGGCGCGGCCGAGCGTGCCCAGCACATCGCCGTCGAGCACGCTCGCACCCGCACCGCCTTCGGCCGTCCGATCGGCGAGCACGAGGGCGTGTCGTTCCTGCTGGCGGACAACGAGATCGCGTTGCACCAGTGCCGCCTGACCATCTGGCACGCCTGCTGGCTGATGGATCAGGGCGAGCGGGCCCGGCACGAGAGTTCGATGGCCAAGTCCTTCGTCTCCGAGGAACTGTTCAAGGTCGCGGACCGCTGTGTGCAGGTGCTCGGCGGCATCGGCATCAGCGACGAGACGGTGGTCGAGATGATCTTCCGCGACATGCGCGCCTTCCGACTCTACGACGGCCCGACAGAAGTGCACAAATGGGCCATCGGCCGGAAAGTGCTGGGCTGATCCGAAGTCGTACCGAATTCGACACAATCCAGCACCCGGTTGCGAGAGGGATCACGCATGTGTTCTGCTCGGTGCGGGTGCCGCCGAGCGCGTCCGGCCGGAGCCCTGAGCGGATTGTCGCCCAGCGTCGGCGCCGGGCCTGTCACAGCTAGGATCGAGTCGCATGAGTTCGGAACTGCACGTCGATGTGTCCGCCGGAATCGCTGTGCTCACCCTTCACCGCCCGGCTCAGCAGAACGCCTTCACCCCGGCCATGGCCGAGGAACTGGGTGTCGCACTACGGCGCTGTGACACCGAGGACGCCATCCGGGTCGTCGTCATCACCGGGACCCCGCCGGCCTTCTGCGCCGGCGCCGACCTGTCCAGCGGGGTCGGTGAGGTCAGCGCCACCATCGACCCGCCGCCGTGGCGGATCCGCAAGCCGGTGATCGCGGCCGTCAACGGCCATGCCGTCGGCATCGGCCTGGCGCTGGCCCTGCAATGCGATCTGCGCTACATGGCCCGTGACGCCGTCTACGGCCTGAACCAGGTGCGCCGGGCGGCCCTGGCCGACGGCTACGCGCACTGGACGCTGCCGCGCCTGGTGGGGATGGCCAACGCCGCCGACATCATGCTGACCGGCCGCACCTTCGACGGTGAGGAGGCGTCGGCGATGGGCCTGGCCAACGGCTGCCTGCCCGCGAGCGAGGTACTGCCCACCGCCCTGGCCGTCGCACACGATCTGGTCGGCGGATCCGCACCCCTGCCGATGGCGTTGTCGAAGCGGCTGATGTGGGAGGGCCTGGGCATGAGCCCGGAAGCGGTCGGCCGGTTGGAGTCCGAGCTGACCGCCTACGTGGCCGGCAGCGTCGACGGCGGCGAAGGCCTTGCCGCACTGCGTGATCGGCGACAGCCGAAATGGAACGGCAGCGTCGCCGGGGAATGGCCCGCGACCGACTGGGAGGACGCCGGACTGTCCGGCGAACCGGAACCGCCCGGATTGGATTGAGCCGGAGCCGATTCCGGTGTGGAGCCGACCGTCAGGCGTGCCCGCCGAGCAGGATCAACACGAACAGAACGGCCATCGCGACCATCAAGCCCGTGCCGACCATGCCGAGGATGTAACCCACCAGCACCTGCGACCGGCCACCGAGGGCGCCGCCGGACCGATCGATCTGTGTCAGCGCCTGCTTACCCATCACCCAGGCCACCGGACCCAGTGCGCCGCAACATAAAACACTCAGCGCCCCGAGGAGCAGCACGGTCGTCGCGTGCGGATGTTCGACCGGCGAGCCGATCGGCTCGTCCGGAAGCCCCCAGTAGTAGGGCGGCTGATTCCACATGGCCACCCGATCAATTCTATGGCCGCGAACGGGAATCTCGCCGAATCCGCTGCGGATCAGGCGCGTCGGCGCTGACACGCCGGGCGTGTCGGAAGCACTTTCGCATCGCAGGCGTGTCCCAGCCACGAATCCGGGGCTGCCGCGACGACGCGTGAATCAGGCGCGCCGGCGCGGTGCGAATCAGGCGCGCCGGCGCCGTGCGATATCGGCCAGCACCACACCCGCCGCCACCGAGGCGTTCAGCGACTCCACCGGTCCGGCCATCGGGATGCTGAGGATGCTGTCGCAGTTCTCCCGGACCAGTCGTGACAGCCCCTTGCCCTCGGAGCCGACCACCACGACCGTCGGTGTGCTGCCGTCGAATTCGTCCAGACTGGTGTCACCGCCGGCGTCCAGGCCGACCACCTGCAATCCGGCGGCGGCCCATTCCTTCAGTGTGCGCGTGAGATTCGTCGCCCGCGCGACCGGCAGCCGGGCCGCGGCACCGGCGCTGGTCCGCCACGCCACCGCGGTCACGCTGGCGCTGCGGCGCTGCGGGATGACCACCCCGTGCCCGCCGAAGGCCGCCACCGATCGGATCACCGCGCCGAGATTGCGCGGATCGGAGATGTTGTCCAGCGCCACCAGCAGCGGGGGAGTGCCGGAGCTCACAGCGGATTCGAGCAGATCCTGCGGATGCTGATAGCGGTACGCCGGCACCTGCAACCCGAGGCCCTGATGTAAACCGTTGCTGCTCATCCGATCCAGGTCGCCGCGCGGCACCTCCAGGATCGAGATCCCGGCGTCCGCGGCGAGTTGCACCGATTCGGACAGCCGCTCGTCGTTCTCGGTGCCCACCGCTACGTACAGCGCGGTGGCGGGCACCCGGGCACGCAGACATTCCACGACCGGATTGCGGCCGAGCACCAGTTCGGGGCCGTCCTCCGGCTTGCGGCCCGCCCGGCCGGTCGGCCGAGCCGAGGTGGCGGCCTTCTTGGCGGCCGCGGCGGCCCGCTTCGCGGCGGGATGGTACGGACGCTGGTTGGCGGGCGGGGTCGCCCCCTTGCCCTCCAGCGACCGGCGGCGCTGGCCGCCGGAGCCGACGGTCGCGCCCTTCTTGCTCTTGCGGATCGCGCCCTTGCGCTGGGAGTTGCCTGCCATCTAGATCCCCTCCTGTTTGCCGAGGGACCATTCCGGTCCCTTCGGAGTGTCGGTGACCTCGATGCCGGCCGCCTTCAGCCGATCCCGGACGGCATCCGCGGTGGCCCAGTCCTTCTCGGCGCGGGCCTGCTGGCGACGCTGCAATTCGGCGCGGATCAGGACGTCCAGGGCGTCCAGCGCCGCCGAGGAGTCCTCCGGCGCGGCCCAGTGCGGATCCAGCGGATCGACGCCGAGAATGCTCAGCATGGCCCGGACCTGCCCGGCCAGCTCCCGCGCGGTGTCGATGGAACCCGAGCCGAGCGCGGTGTTGCCCTCGTGCACCACCCGATGGATCTCGGCCAGCGCCTTGGGAATTCCGAGGTTGTCGTCGAGCGCCTCGGCGAAGGCGTCGGTCCACTTGCCGACCGGGACCTCACCGCTGCGCTCCACCACCCGCTGCACGAACGCCTCGAGCCGCTGATAGGTCGCGGCGGCGTCCCGCAACGCCTGGTCGGAGTACTCCAGCATCGAACTGAAATGCGCGCTGCCGAGGTAGTACCGCAGTTCGACGGCCCGCACCTGCTTCAGCACATTGGGCACGGACAACGTGTTGCCCAGCGATTTGGACATCTTCTCGCCGCCCAGGGTCACCCAGCCGTTGTGCAGCCAGTACCGGGCGAACCCGTCCCCGGCCGCCCGTGACTGGGCGATCTCGTTCTCGTGGTGCGGGAACACCAGATCCATACCGCCGCAATGGATGTCGAATTCGGCGCCGAGGTAGTACTCCGCCATCGCGGAGCACTCCAGATGCCAGCCGGGCCGCCCCGGGCCCCACGGCGAGGGCCAGGTCGGCTCGCCGGGCTTGGCGGCCTTCCAGAGTGTGAAGTCGCGCGGATCGCGTTTGCCGACGCCCGCGCTCTCGCCCTGGTGCACGTCGTCGAGCCGATGTCCGGACAGCGCACCGTATTCGGGGTAGCTGCGCACGTCGAAGTAGACGTTGCCCGCGGAGGCGTACGCGTGACCGCGGTCGATCAGCCGTTGCATCAGATCGACCATCTGGGTGATGTGCCCGGTGGCGCGCGGTTCGATCGAGGGCGGCAGCACGCCGAGCGCCTCGTAGGCGCGGTCGAAGGCGCGCTCGTGGGTCGCCGCCCACTCCCACCAGGGGCGGTCGTTGGCGGCGGCCTTGGTCAGAATCTTGTCGTCGATATCGGTGACGTTGCGGACGAAGGCCACGTCGAAGCCGTTGGCGGCGAGCCAGCGCCGGAGTACGTCGAAGGCGACTCCGCTGCGCACGTGGCCGATGTGGGGTTCGCCCTGCACGGTGGCGCCACACAGATACACCGAAACGTGGCCGGGGACCAAGGGCGCGAAATCGCGCAGGGTCCGCGTCTCGGTGTCGAACAGGCGCAGAGTCACGACAGGCCATCCTACTGTGAGGTTTTTTGCAGAGAACCGGTGGAGGGGTTTTGTCAAGTATCGCGGCGGCGCCGCCATCGGCGCCGGGGCGGGCGGTCGAGGGTGGACCGCCGGCACCTTCGGCAGCGGGGCGTCACCACCAGGGGTTTCGCCCGCGCCGCCTAGCTACAGCGATACAGGAGCGCGGTGGCGATCGCCGCCACACCCTCGCCGCGACCCGTCAGTCCGAGACCGTCGGTGGTGGTCCCGGACACGGAGACCGGTGCTCCGAGCAATTCTCCCAAAACCTGCTGCGCCTCGGCGCGTCGCGGGCCGATCTTCGGACGATTACCAATTACCTGTACAGCCGCGTTGACAACCGCATAGCCGGACTCACCCAGCAGCCGCACAACCTCTTTCAACATGGCGGCGCCGGACACGCCGGCCCATTCCGGCCGGCCGACCCCGAACACCGCGCCGACATCGCCCAGCCCGGCCCCGGAGAGCAGGGCGTCGCAGAGCGCGTGTGCGGCCACGTCGCCGTCGGAGTGCCCGGCGCAGCCGTCGGCGTTCTCGAACAGCAGGCCCGCCATCCAGCACGGCCGCCCCGGTTCGATCGGGTGCACATCGGTGCCCAGGCCGACCCGCAGGTCCGGCACGGCGCCGGTGGAGGTGTTGTCGCTCACGGCCGGACCACCGCCTCGGTGGCCGCGCACAGCGCGCGGGCCAGGTGCAGGTCCAGCGGGGTGGTGATCTTGAAGGCGCGATGGTCGCCGGGGACGACCCGGACCGGAACCCCCAGCAGCTCGACCAGTCCCGCATCGTCGGTGACGGCCGGGCGGGCGGCGCGGGTATCCGGATCGGTATCGGGGCCGGGCGTGTCGAGCAGGGCGTGCGCCTCGCGCAACAGCCGTACCTCGAAGCCCTGCGGGGTCTGGATCGCGCGCAGACCGGTGCGATCCGGCGTGCCGGTCACCGCGCCGGACGGGTCGACCGACTTGATGGTGTCGGTCACCGGCAGGCCGGGGACGACCGCGCGATGCCCGGCGCGCAACTCGGCCACGACGCGGGCGATCAGATCCGGCGGCGTCAGGGCGCGCGCCGCGTCGTGGACCAGGACGTGGGTGGCCTCGGGGGCGGCGGCCAGACCCGCGCGGACCGAATCGGTGCGCTCGGCGCCACCGGCCACCACACTGATCGGCACCGAACCGGTTGGGACCAGGGCACGGGTGGTGTCGATCAGGTCGGCGGGCACCATGATCACGATGTGGTCGACGACCCCGGACGCGATCAATCCGTCGATGGCGAGAGTGAGCATGGTACTGCCGCCGACCTCGACGAACGCTTTGGGCAGACCTTCGCCCAAGCGCACGCCTCGGCCGGCGGCAGGCACCAATGCCACGACACGATGGGTATCGTGCGGGGCGTTCACGATCAGGAGGCCGCGGCGAGAACCTCGTCGAGCAGGGTCTCGGCCTTGACATCGTCGGTGCCCTCGGCGAGCGCGAGCTCACCGACGAGGATCTGACGAGCCTTGGCCAGCATCCGCTTCTCGCCGGCGGAGAGGCCGCGGTCCTGCTCACGGCGCCAGAGGTCGCGGACGACCTCGGCTACCTTGTTGACATCGCCGGAGGCGAGCTTCTCGAGGTTGGCCTTGTAGCGTCGAGACCAGTTCGTCGGCTCTTCCGTGTGCGGCGCGCGCAGCACCTGGAAGACCCGATCGAGACCTTCCTGACCGACGACGTCGCGGACGCCGACGTACTCCGCGTTCTCGGCGGGAACGCGCACAGTAAGGTCGCCTTGAGCAACCTTCAGGACCAGATACTCTTTCTGCACACCCTTGATGGTGCGAGTCTCGATTGCTTCGATCAACGCCGCTCCGTGGTGGGGGTAAACGACGGTGTCTCCGACCTTAAAAATCATGTGTCCCGTGCCCCTTTCGATGCTCACAGTTTAACATGCGACTCGGTAACGGCGCGATCAACGACGCAGGTCAGGGCCACAACAGCAGGGCGTCGGGGGTTGACAGAACGGGCGTGGTGTGCATCCTGTTGTGCGAGAAGGAGTTACGAGCGAGTGGAGACGGCCTCCGGGTGGCGCGCAACACTCGGCGGGGCCGACGCGGGGCACGGGGACCGAACTACTACGCTCCCTACTACTACTCTCCATCGTGGAGTGAACCGGTCGACATGGAGGACATCCCGTGACTGCCCTGAAAGCCACCACAGCTGTTGCTGCGCTCGCCGCCGGTGCGGCGCTCGTGTTGTCGGGCTGCGGCGCCGGTCAGATCTCGCAGACCGCGTCCCAGGTCGCCGCCGTCAACGGCAACAGCGCGAATGTGGGCAAGGTCGCGCTGCGTGACGTGCGCATCCTGCTGCCGGCCTCGGAGGAGTACACCAACGCCAAGGGCGGCAAGGCCGTCCTCGCCTTCAGCGCCGTCAACAGCGGCGGGTCGAACCCGGACGAGCTCACCAGCATCACCACCGACCTCGGCACCGTGCGCCTCACGCCGAGCAACCCCGAGTTGCCGCCGTTGCAGGCGCTGGTCGCCGCGGGCCCGCAGGCCGGTCACGCGGCCGCGCCCGCCGCGACGCCGACCGGCGTGTCGGCCACCCCGACCAGCACGCCGACCGCCGGTGCCGCCGCGAGCAGCACCACCGCCGCGCCGGCCACCGGCAGCGGCGCCCCGGCCGCCGCGCACCCGGCCGGCGAGAACCCGGCGCCGATCCTGGTCGAGATCACCGGCCTCACCAAGGACGTCACCCCCGGCCTGACCTACCCGATCACCTTCAACTTCAAGGACAACGGCACCGTCCTGGTGAATGTCCCGATCGACGCCGGCGCGAGCACCGAACAGGCCGCCGAGCACCACTGAGCCGTATCCGGCCGGGCCGCGCCCCGGCCGAATCTGTCGGGGTCACCGCCTAGGCTGCCTGCGTGGCCAAGGTGAAATCGCTGTACCGGTGCTCCGGATGCAGCCACGAGGTTGCCAAATGGGTGGGCCGGTGTCCCGCCTGCGGTGCGTGGGGCTCGATCGAGGAGTCCGCGGCGGCTCCGGCGGTCGCCGTGGGCGCCCCGGCCGGTCGGCGCGCCCTGCTGCCGTCCACCGCGGCGACACCGCTGTCCGAGATCGATTCGCAGCACACCCGGGCGCGTCCCACCGGAGTCACCGAGCTGGACCGGGTGCTCGGCGGCGGGATCGTCGCCGGTTCGGTGGTGTTGCTGTCCGGTGAGCCCGGGGTGGGCAAGTCGACGCTGTTGCTCGAGGTGGCCCACCAGTGGGCCCGGCGGCACTCCGAGCGCGCGCTGTACGTGACGGCGGAGGAATCGGCCGGGCAGGTGCGGCTGCGCGCCGACCGCACCGGGGCCGTGCACGAACGGGTCTATCTGGCCGCCGAATCCGACCTGGCCACCGTGCTCGGCCACGTGGAGCAGGTGCGGCCGACGCTGCTGGTGGTCGACTCGGTGCAGACCATGCTGGCCGCCGACGCCGAGGGCGTCATCGGCGGTGTCACCCAGGTCCGCACGGTCACCGCGGCGCTCACCTCGCTGGCCAAGGCCAGCGGTATCGCCGTGCTGCTGGTCGGCCACGTCACCAAGGACGGCAACGTCGCGGGCCCGCGCACCCTCGAGCATCTGGTCGACGTGGTGTTGCAGTTCGAGGGCGACAAGCACTCCACGCTGCGCATGGTCCGCGGCGTGAAGAACCGGTTCGGCAGCGCGGACGAGGTCGGCTGTTTCGAACTGCACGAGGACGGCATCGTGTGCGTCTCCGATCCGTCCGGGTTGTTCCTGCACCACCGCACCGACGCCGTGCCCGGCACCGCGGTCACCGTCGCGATGGACGGCAAGCGGCCGATGCTGGGCGAGGTACAGGGGCTGACGGTGCACACCCAGGTGCCCGCGCCCCGGCGGGCGGTGTCGGGCCTGGACTACAACCGGGTGTCGATGGTGCTGGCCGTCCTGCAGAGCCGCTGCGGGGTCTACCTCGGCAAACACGACGTCTACGCGGCCACGGTCGGTGGCATGCGGCTGACCGAACCGGCCGCCGACCTCGCGGTCGCGCTCGCCATCACCAGCGCGGTCCGGGACGCTCCGCTGCGCGAGGGCATGGTGATCCTGGGCGAGGTGGGCCTGGCCGGTGAGGTGCGGCCGGTCACCGGGCTGCGCCGCCGCCTGGCCGAGGCCGAGCGGCTCGGCTTCACCGAGGCGCTGGTGCCGCCCGGCGTCGACCGTACGGGTATGTCCATCACCGTCCGGGAGGCGGTGAGCGTCCGGGCCGCCCTCGCCCTCAGCGGCCTGCCGAAGCGATCGGCCGAGTCGTACGCGGAGTCGCCGATGGAGGCGGTCGACTAGTTCAGGCGATGTTGAACGTCTCCGGGGTGCTGCGGATCGAGCCGAACTGCGCCACCACCGCGTAGGCGCCCGGTGGCACCGGCACCCGCTGCCCGGCGCAGTTGGGCTGTGAGGTGGTACCGGACCAGGTCAGCGTGAATGCGGCCTGCTGCCCGGCGGACAGCGCCCGCACATCGGCCGGGCCGCCGGTGTCGCAGTCGGTGTTGGACCACAGCCGGCGCTGACCGTCCAGCGACTGCACCGAGATCTGTTGCAGGCCGGAACCCACGTCGCGCTGGCAGGCGGCGGTCGAGATGTTGGTGATCACGATGCCGAACACCGGCTGCTCACCCGGCTTGTAGGTGGGATGGCCGACGGTCAGCTTCACCGCCAGCGACTGGTCGGCGCAGGAGGCCGGGGAGCCACTGGCCAGGGCGTTGGTGGTGGCCGCCGCCTTCGACGTGCCGGGATCAGCGGTGGCCGCCGGCGCCGCGGCGGCGGCCGCGGTGGTGCTGGTGCCGGTGGCCTTGGCCGCGGTCAGCGAACTGGCGGCCGCGGCGCGCGGGGCCTTCTTCCCGGTGCCGCCGCGCACGACGGTGAACGCCAGCCAGATCGCCAGCGCGAGGGCCAAGACCAGCGCGGCGATGGCGAGCAGGCGGCGACGCCAGTAGATCTCCGGCGGCAGCGGTCCATTCGGTTCCAGCACGCAACAAAGGTAAGGGCACCGGCGATCGTGCCCGGTTCACATGTTCGGCGTGTCGGAGGCGCCGGCGGCGGCGTCGCGGACCGGTGCCCGCGGCCGCCGCCGATGGTCGTCAGACCACTTCGCCGATGTTGCCGACCACGCGATGCAGCTGGACCCGGCCGTCGGTGAGCTTGTAGGTGACGCAGGCGATGGCGCACTCGCCGGTCGCGACCCGCTGCGAGATGGTCATCGAGCGCTGCATGAGCAGCCGGCTGGTCTCCACCACGTGCCGTGCCTCCAGCTCGTCGACCTCGGTCAGGCCCTCGCGCCGGCCGATCAGGATCGACGGGGTGACCCGCTCCACCAGGCTGCGGATGAACCCGCCGGGCACATTGCCCCCGTCGAGCGCGTCGATGGTGGCGCGCACCGCACCGCAGCTGTCGTGGCCGAGCACCACGATCAGCGGCACCTGCAACACCTCCACGCCGTACTCGATGGAACCGAGGACGGAGGAGTCGAGCACGTGCCCGGCGGTGCGGACCACGAACATGTCGCCGAGGCCCTGATCGAAGATGATCTCCGCCGCGACCCGGGAGTCACCGCACCCGAACAGAATTGCGGAGGGGTGCTGTCCGCTGACCAGCTTGGCTCGGTCGGCGGCGCCTTGGCCGGGATGCTGCAGCGTGCCGTTCACGAACCTGTCGTTGCCCTCGCGGAGGGCCTTCCAGGCACTGATCGGGTTCGTATGAGGCATGCGTCCCATTTTCCATACGGCACGGGCTACCGGCCAGTCGCCCAAGTTACGTTCCGGCAACTGGGCTCTCACGCAACGCCCGGGCGCGGGGTGCGGACGGCCGGGCACCGCTGCGGATTCGCCATGGTCGGTGCGGGAGAATCGGCGCGGTATGCGGGGACGGGCGCGAGCGAACGTGACCCGTCGTGGGCACGGGTGTTCCGTACGACACAGGATGGTGGACCGGCGTGGATTCGGACGTCTTGATCGAGTGGTATCGGGAGACGGCGCGCGATCTGCCGTGGC
Organism: Nocardia sp. alder85J; assembly: GCF_020176955.2. GTDB lineage: Bacteria > Actinomycetota > Actinomycetes > Mycobacteriales > Mycobacteriaceae > Nocardia. Next base: position 654,622 of record NZ_JAIUCZ020000003.1, on the reverse strand, counting down.
GCCGGCCGGGCGTCACCGCCTGGCAGATCCTGATGAGCGAGATCATGCTCCAGCAGACGCCGGTGGTCCGGGTGGAACCGATCTGGCGGGAGTGGGTGGCGCGCTGGCCGGTTCCGTCGGCGATGGCCGCCGCGGCGCCGGGTGAGGTGCTACGGGCCTGGGGCAAACTGGGTTACCCGCGCCGGGCGCTGCGGTTGCACGAGTGCGCCCGGGTGCTGGCGGCCGAACACGGCGATGAGGTCCCCGCCGACGTGGACGTGCTGCTGGGCCTGCCCGGCATCGGCGCCTATACGGCAAGGGCCGTGGCCTGTTTCGCGTACGGACAACGAGTTCCGGTGGTGGACACCAACGTTCGTCGCGTGGTGGCCCGCGCGGTGCACGGCCGCGCCGAGGCGGGCAACCCGTCCAGCCGGGACCTGGCCGAGACCGAGGCGCTGCTGCCGGTCCGGATCGATCGCGCGGCCGTGTTCTCCGCGGCCCTGATGGAACTGGGCGCGACGATCTGCACCGCCCGCACCCCGTCCTGCGACGGCTGCCCGCTGCCGAGCTGCGCCTGGATTGCCGCCGGCCGTCCGGCCTCCGATGTCGTTCGCCGCGTGCAGAAGTACGAGGGCACCGACCGCCAGGCCCGCGGCCGCCTGCTGGACGTGCTGCGCGCCGCCTCCGGTCCGGTCGAACAGGTGGCCCTGGACCTGGCCTGGATCCACGACCCCGGCCAGCGCACCCGTGCCCTGGACTCCCTGCTGGTCGACGGCCTGATCGAACAGACTCCGGACGGACTGTTCGCCCTCGCGGGCGAGGGCTGACCTACAGGCGAATTCGTCGCTGCCCGGCTGGGGCACATGCCCATGGACGCGGCTGGTCGTGGGCTCGAAGGTCGGCCACTTCCGGGCGTGCTGTGCCCGGTGTGGCCGCGACGTGTCGGCGAGCGGCCCGCAGCATCGGCCTCGAGGATGGCGCTGCGAGTGTGTGTCGGGGGAGCTGGGCAGTGTGCCGAGTGGCGCCCGGATCAGGCTTCGGCCGGTGCCGCCACTATCGGCGCGGCGACTCGGGTGCGGCGGTTGCGGGTGCGGTTGCCGGCGAGGCGGCAGATCAGGTAGATCGCGAACGAGATCGCGGTGATGAAGGTGGACACCGGCACCCCGGGGGCCAGGGACAGCAGGATGCCGCCGACGGCGGAGATCTCCGCGAACAGCACGGCCAGCAGGGTGGCGCGGGCCGGGCTCGCGGTGATCCGGGCGGCGGCCGCGGCGGGGGTGATCAGCAGCGACAGCACCAGCAGCGCGCCGACGATCTGCACCCCGAACGCGGCGGTGACGCCGAGCAGCACCGCGAACACCACCGACAGCGCTCGCACCGGAACCCCGCGCGCGATCGCCACCTCCGGATCGGTGCTGGCGAACAACAGCGGGCGATAGACGACGGCCAGCACCAGCAGCACCCCCACGGTGCAGGCGCCCAGCAAGCCGAGACCGCCGTTGCCGACGCTCACCACCTGGCCGGTCAGCAGCGAGAACTTGGAACCGGCCCGAGTCGGTCCGAGCCACAGGAACAGCACCGACAGGCCGAGGCCGAACGAGAGCACCACGGCGATCACCGAATCCCGTTCCCGCACCCGGTTACCCAGTAGGCCGAACAGGACGGCCGCCACCACCGAACCGGCGATGGCGCCCACCCCCACCCCGATCCCCGCCAGCAGCGCCGCCGCGGCGCCGGTCAGTGACAACTCGCTGGTGCCGTGCACCGCGAACGACATCTGCCGGCTCACGATCAGCGGGCCGATCATCCCGGCCAGCAGTCCCAGCAGCGCCGCGGCCAGCACCGCCTGCCACACGAAGTCGTAGGACAGCAGTTCCGCGGTGGTGCGGAAGTCGAACATCTCGGTGACGACCTCGGCGAGTTTGCTGCTCACGAGTGGCCCCCGAGCGCATCCATGGTGTCGCCGGTGCCGACGACGACCAGCCGGTCGCGCACTCGCAGCACGTCCACCTCGGTGCCGTACAGCTCGGACAGCACCTCCGAGGTCATCACCTCGTCCGGCGTGCCGATCCGGAACCGGCCGTCGACCAGGTACAGCACCCGATCCACCAGCGGCAGAATCGGATTGATCTCGTGGGTGACGAACAGCACCGCGGTGCCGTGGGTCCGGCGGCGATGGTCGATGAGTTCGGCCACCAGGCGCTGATTGGCCAGATCGAGACTCAGCAGCGGTTCGTCGCACAACAGCACCCGCGGATCGCCGACCAGCGCCTGCGCCACCCGTAACCGCTGCTGCTCCCCGCCGGACATCGCGTCCAGCGGCGAGTCCGCGTAATGCGTGGCCCCGACCTGGGCGACCGCCGCGTCGACCAGCCGCCGTCGCCGTGTGCGCTCGCGCAGCCCGAACCCCCAGCGATGCCCGTCCACCCCGAGCCCGACCAGGTCCACGCCGCGCAACTGCACCCCGGACTCGAACGACTTCTGCTGCGGCACATAGCCGATGTGCGCATTGCCCAGCCGCGCCGGACTGCCCGCGATCTCGACCGCGCCCGCACTCGGCGCGACCTGCCCCAGCAGCATGCGCAGCAGCGAGGTCTTCCCCGACCCGTTCGGCCCGAGCACCGCGATGAACTCCCCGGGCCGCACCTCGAGATCGAGCCCCTGCCAGACCGTGCGCGCCCCATAGCTCAGCCGCGCCCCGCGCAATCGGATCGCCGGGGTACCGGCCGATTCGGAAACGTCCGCCACCGAAGTCCCCACCGCAGTGCGGTCCGGCTCGTGCGCGCCACGAATGTTGCTCCTGGGCACTGATTTCCGCCTGATCGAGGGCAGTTGCCCGCCCCCGTGCGATACCGGATGCTCGCAGCCGAGCGGACATTCGACCGCGAATCCCGCTGCCGCCGCCGCAGATTCGGCCGGTCCCGCCGCGGCCGCCTCGGAAGCGGCCGAGACGCCGAGGGACTCGCTCCCGGCAGCCTCCACCGGCAGTGTGGCCGTGCCACGGGATTCGATGCCCGGTGCCGCCTCGTCCGTCGTCGGCAGTGCGGCTGCATTCGAGGAATCCGGCGATGCCACGACCGCCGCACGGGTGTCTCGCGACACAGCCGCAGCGCTCCCGGGATTCGACTCGGCGATATCACCCGGGTGGGCGGCCGGTGCGCTGGGGGATTGCTGCTGTGTGGTCGGATCGCTTACCGCCGCACCGGTTTCCCCGGTCGGGCTGTCGGGCCGGTCGGCGGGCGGCTCATGGTCGTCGAGGGATGCCGGGCGGTGGCCGGTGCGGGTGGTCTGGGGCATCGCGTGATCCGATCGGTTCTGCTCGGCGGCTCAGCCGAGGGCGGTGGCCAGGGCCTGGGCGTTGCGGGTCTGCCATTGCAGGTAATCCAGTCCCTGCGGCAGGGTCTCGGCGACCTCGATCACCGGTACTCCCGCACTCTTCGCGGTGGCGGCGACCTCCTTCGTGGTCTTGTCCTCGGTCTGCACGTTGTAGAGCAGGGCGCGGACCTGCTTGCCGCGCAACAGGTTCTGTACGGCGGCCAGGTCGGCGGGGGCCGGATCGGTGCCCTGCTCGACGGCCTCGGAGAAGGCGTGCGGGGTGCGGTCGGTGGCGCCGGCCGCCAGCAGCAGGTAGTGGCCGATCGGTTCGGTCTGCAACACCGGAGCCCCGGGGTGGTCGGCGGCGATCTTCGCGGTGATCGCGGCGATGCCCTGCAACGAGGTGTGGAAGGCGGTGGCCCGGTCGGTGTAGGCCCGGGCGTGGCCCGGATCGAGCTGTCCGAGGTCGGCGGCGATCCGCGCGGCGACGGCGTCGACGGTGGGCAGGTCGTACCAGACGTGTTCGTTGTCGTCGTGCTTCGCGCTGTCCGGGCGCAGATCGAAGGCGTCGACGGTGGGTTTGCCGCGACCGGCGGCGGCCTTCTCGGCAAACTCGTCGTAGTGGCCACCGTTCACGACGACCAGCGCCGCGTCCCGGATCCGCGCCGCGTCCTGCGGGGTGGTCTGGTACTCGTGCGGGTCCTGGCCGGGGTCGTCGATGAGCGAGACGATCCGGACATCGGGCCCGGCGACGGCGGCGGCCACACTGCCCCAGACGTCGGTGGAGGCGACCACGGTGAGCCCGCCCGAGCCGGATGTCGAACCGCCGCACGCGGTGAGGAGTGTCGCGGTGGCGGCCGTCCCGAGGGCGGCGACGGCGAGGCGGCGGGCGAAGCTGCTGGTCACGCGGGGGTACTCCTGGCCTTACAGATAACGGAAATGATTTCCATTTGAATGTAGCGCACGTGTCCAGGTCCGGCGGTACGGACTGCCCGTTTCACGGTGTGTGTTACGACTCGCGGGGAAGGCGGAAAAGACGACGCGGGCCCGCGGCCGGCGACGGTGCGCCGGGCGCGGGCCCGCGTTCGGGACCGATCAGGCCAGGGCCGGGACCGGCTGGCTCAGCAACTGCGCGCAGCGCAGCAGGCCGAGGTGGCTGTACGCCTGCGGATGGTTGCCCAGCGAACGTTCGGCCACCGGGTCGTACTCCTCACTGAGCAGTCCGGTGGGTCCGGCCACGTCCACCAGCTGGGCGAACAGCGCTTCCGCGTCGGACCGCTTGCCGATCAGCAGGTACGCCTCGACCAGCCAGGCCGCGCAGAGGTGGAAACCACCCTCGCCGCCGGGCAGGCCGTCGTCGTGGTGGTACCGGTACACCGTCGAGCCGCTGCGCAACTCGGCCTCGGTGGCGACCACCGTGGCCGCGAACCGCGGATCGGACGGGTCGATCAGCCCGCTCAGCCCGATGTGCAGGGTGGCCGCGTCCAGGTCGACGCCGTCGTAGGCGGCGGTGTAGGACTGCACCTGGTCGTTCCAGCCCTTCGCCTTCACCTCGTCGGAGATGACGTCGCGCAGCGGAGCCCAGGCCGGATCGGCGATCCGGCCGAACTTCTCCGCCAGCTTCAGGGCGCGGTCGACGGTCAGCCAGCCCATCACCTTGGAGTACACGTGGTGGCGCGGGGCGCCGCGGATCTCCCAGATGCCGTGGTCGGGTTCGCTCCAGCGGCGTTGCACCGCGGACACCATGGCGCGCACCAGTTCCCAGTCCCGGTCGGACAGCGCCTCGTCGGGTTCGTCGATGCCGTGCTGCTCGCGGGCCTCGGCCATGGCCGCGATCAGGTCCACGATCGGTCCGAAGACGTCCAGCTGGACCTGCATGTTGGCGGCGTTGCCGACGCGCACCGGGCGGGATCCGGCGTAGCCCGGCAGCTGATCGAGCACGGCCTCGGGCGGCAGCGTCTCGCCGTACAGCGTGTACAGCGGGTGCAGCCGTTCCGGTCCGGCCAGGGTCTCCAGCACGCGGTGCACCCAGTTCAGGTACTGCTCGGCCTCGCCCAGCGAACCGAGCGCCACCAGCGCGTGCGCGGTGAGTGCGGCGTCGCGCAGCCAGCAGTAGCGGTAGTCCCAGTTGCGCACGCCGCCGATGTCCTCCGGCAGCGAGGTGGTGGCCGCGGCCATGATCGAGCCGGACGGCTCGTGCACCAGGCCGCGCAACGTCAGCGCGGACCGCTTCATCAGGTCCGGCTTCAGCGGCGGCAGCTCCAGCTTGTCCGCCCATTCACGCCAGTAGCGTTCGGCGTGTCGCCGCCGTTCCGCCTCCGCGACCATGGTCGGCGCCAGATCCGAGGTGCCACAGCGCATTTCGAGTACCACCGGGCCGCGGGACGGATCCACGACGGCGCGGGCGGTCTGGTGGATGCCCTCCTCGAGGATCTCCCACTGCACACCGGGGGAGCGCAGCACGATCGGATCGTTGGTGCCGTGCACCCGCAACCCGGCCGGTTCGCGCTCCAGCATGACCGGCACCTGGCCGAATTCGGGTCGTGGCGCGAAGGTGACGACCGCCTTGGCGTCACCGGCGATGACCCGGGTCAGGTCGGTGCGCTCGGCCGGCACGTCGTGCGGCAGATAGTCGATGACTTGCAGGCTGGCCCAGCGGGTTTCGACGGTCATGGTGCCGTCGACGTAGCGCTGCGACAGCGGCAGGCCGGGTCGTTCCGGCGCCACCGTGAACTGCCCCGCCTCCGGGCCGCCGAGCAGGTGTGCGAACACCGCGGCGGAATCCGGTTCGGGATGGCACAGCCAGGTGACCGTGCCGTCGGGGGTGACCAGCGCCTTGGAACGGGGACTGGCCAGCATGGTCAGTCGCTCGATGCGCGGGGCCGACGCGCCGGCCAGCCAGGTGCGCCGCTCCTCCAGCATGAACGCGAGGGCGCGGGCCACCTCCTCGGTGCTCGACACCCGATACTTGGCGAGGCTGGCGCCCTCACCGACCTTGATGCCGACGTCGGGGCCGGACAAGCGGGCGAACGCCTTCTCGTCGGTGACGTCGTCGCCGAAGAACACCGCCGCCGAGGCGCCCTCCTGGTGCCGGATGATGTCCAGCGCGGCGCCCTTGTCGGTCTGCACGACCGCCAGTTCGATGACGGCCTTACCCTCCGTCACCTGGACGCCCACCCAGCTGGCCGGGCCCTGGAGAGCCTGCTGGAGGGCGCGGCGCCCCACCTCGGGGGCGGCATTGCGCACGTGCAGGGCGACGCTCGCCGGTTTGGTCTCCACGGCGGCGCCCGGATTGCTCTCGGCTATCCGGGTCAGCGCCGTCTGCACCTCGCGCAGTAGCTGTTTCGCGTCGTTGTCGATGGCATGGACGAAGCCCACATCGAACTCCGAGCCGTGGCTACCGATCAGCTGTACCTCGACCGGCAACCTCGACAGGGCCGCGAGATCGCGTAAGGCCCGGCCGGAGATGACGGCTGCGGTGGTACCGGTCAGACCGGCGAGCGCGCGTAAGGCGCTGACCGACTCTCGATGTGGATAGGCCTTCGTCGGATCGGACACGATCGGTGCGATCGTTCCGTCGTAATCCGACGCGACCAGTAACCGAGGCATGCGGGCTACAGCAGCCAACGCACGCCGAAGTTCCTGTGGCAGATCCTGTGCGCTCACGCATCCAACCTAGTGATCGGAGGAGATTTTTCAGGGCGCGAGAAACTCTACTGTGTAGGGTTTGCCCGTGTGTTCGCGCAGTGATACGTGACGTTTACGTTTGCCTCGCCGTGCGCATCCCCGATTGTGCGGTCCACTGTCGTAGGTTAGCTGGCTTGCCACGCCGAGGGCTCGGCAAACTTTTTCGCGCGTGTCAGGCCTTGTCGCCCAGCAGCAGGTCGACGGTGAGTTCGAGGCGCTCGGTGACATCGGTCGCAGAGGCGCGCCGGGTCAGCCAGGCGACCAGATTCGACAGCCACACATCGCTGATGACCCGGGCGATGGCGAGATCGCGCTCCGTCGGCTCGCCGTCGTTCATCGCGCGGGCGAAGAAGCGATCCATCACCCGGCCGACCCGGTCCACCTCGGCGGCGGCGGAGGCATCGGCGAACATGAACGCGCGTGTCATCGCCTCGGTCAGCAGCGGGTCGCGCTGCATGGCGCGGGTGACCTGGGTGAGCAGGGTGTGCATGCGCTCGCGGGCGCTCTGCCCGGCCAGCGGTTTGCGCTTGTTGTCGAACTGCTCGAATTCCCGGGCCAGGGCGGACACCAACAGGTGCACCTTGGAGGGGAAGTATCGGTACAGGGTGCCGACGGCCACGTCGGCTCGCTCGGCGACCGCTCGCATCTGCACGGCGTCGTAGCCGCCCTTGGAGGCCAGCGCGAGCGTGGCGTCCAGGATTCGCTTGCGGCGATCTCGTTGTGCGGTCGAGCTGAGGTCGTCCTCGCTGAGTGTCGTCACCGGGGTGACACGAGGGCGGGAACCCTGCGCACCCGTCTCGGTCGCCGGCTCTCGGGAGGGACTGGCCATCGGTGAAAGTCCTTTCCTGCACAGGTCGTTCGGTGGGCGTGGCGCACAGTGTCCGGCCGGGCCGCCGAGCATCGTCGCTCGGCCGCGCTGCCGGTGTGCCGTCCGGCGGCGCTTGACTTCCGCCCGACGGTGATATTAGAACATGTTCTAGGTGTGGGAGTCACGCCGGAAAGGCGGGATGGATGTGACCATCGCCACCACTGACGAGCATAAAGCCGTCCAGAAGTCGATGCGCGCGTGGGCTGCGTCGGTCGCGCCGATTGCAACCATGCGTGAGCACCGCGACGGCGAGTACTGGCGGGCCTTCTGGCCGGGTCTGGTGGATCTCGGGATCTTCCGCGTCGCGGTGCCCGAGGCCGACGGTGGCGCAGGCGGTTCCGTCGGCGACCTGGCCGTCCTGCTGGAACAGGCCGCCCACGACCTGGTGGGCGGTCCGGTGCTGTCCACGGCGCTGGCCGGGCTGGTCACCGGCGCGGCGCTGGACGAGGACGTGCCCTGCGGCGTCGCCCTCGGGGATCCGGTTGCGGCGCCGGGGGATCCGGCCGCCGCCGTGATCGATATCACCGGCGACTGGGACCCGGTACTCGGCGCGACACCGGGAACGGCCCTGCTGCTGCCGGTGACACGCGGACAGCGGCTGCTGTGGGTACTGATCCCGCCGGGCGCCGCGGGTGTCACGGTGACGCCGCTGCCCACCGCCGATCCGAGCCTGCCGCTGGCCCGGGTGCACTGTGCGGCCGTCGCGGTGCCCGCCGACCGGGTGTTCGAACCCGCCTGGGCGGTACGGGATCTGGCGGCGGCGCTGGTGACCGCCGAACTGGCCGGGATCGCCGGCTGGTGCCTGGACACCGCCGTGCAGTACGCGAAGGTGCGCGAGCAGTTCGGTCGCCGGATCGGCGAATTCCAGGCGGTGAAACACCTCTGCGCCTGGATGCTGTGCCGGACCGAGCTGATCCGGGCGGTCGCCGCCGACGCCGCCGACGCCTTCGACCAGGGCGGCCGGGAACTGCCGCTGGCGGCGGCCATCGCCCTGAGCATCGCGCTGGACGCGGCGGTGGAGACCGCCAAGGACGGCATCCAGGTGCTCGGCGGGATCGGCTTCACCTGGGAGCACGACGCGCACTTCTACCTGCGCCGGGCCAACGCCCTGCGGCAACTGCTCGGTGGCGGCGCGACCCATCGGGCGCGGGTGACCGAGCTGGCCCGCCGGGGCGACCGCCGCACGATCGGTATCGAGCTCGGCGCCGAGGACGGCCACGCGGTGGGCCTGGACCCGGCCGCGGCGGCCGAACTGGCCGCGGATGTCGCGCGGATCGCCGCGCTGCCGGTGGACCGGCGGCGGGATGCGCTGGTGGACAGCGGATTGCTGTCGCCGCACTGGCCGCCGCCGTACGGCCGGGGCGCCGGGCCGCTGCTGCGGTCGCTGATCGACGAGCAGGTGCACGCGGCCGGTATCGAGGTGCCGGACATCACCATCGGTAACTGGGCGATACCCACCCTGTTGCAGCACGGCACTCCGGAACAGATCCAGCGCTTCGTCGAGCCGACCCTGCGCGGCGACGTGTTCTGGTGTCAGCTGTTCAGCGAACCGGGGGCCGGTTCGGATCTGGCCGCGCTGCGCACCAGCGCGACCCGGGTCGACGGCGGCTGGCGGCTACAGGGGCAGAAGGTCTGGACCTCGCTGGCGAACCTCGCCAACTGGGGAATCTGCCTGGCCCGCACCGATCCCGGCACCGCGAGCTCACAGCGCGACAAGCATCGCGGCATCAGTTACTTCCTGGTCGACATGAGCACCCCGGGCATCGAGGTCCGGCCGCTGGTGACGATCACCGGGGAGGCGCGCTTCAACGAGGTGTTCCTCGACGACGTGTTCGTGCCCGACGACTGCCTCGTCGGCGAACTCGGCGCCGGCTGGAAGATCGCCCGCTCGACGCTGTCGTCGGAGCGGGTGGCCATGGGCGGCAACGGCATCGGCGAGGCGCTGGAGCAGCTGATCGCCACCGCGCCGCGGACCGGTGCCGGCGCGGAGCTGATCGCCGATCGGCTCGGCGGCCTGATCTCCGATGCCATCGCCGGATTGCTGCTGGAAATCCGTGCCACTCAACGGATGCTGGCCGGGGGCGACCCGGGCCCGCAGAGCAGCGTGCGCAAGCTGGTGGGTGTGCGGCATCGCCAGGCGGTGGCCGAATACGCCGTCGAACTGGCCGGCGCGGCAGGCGCCCAGGAATCCGATCTGGTGCAGGAATTCCTGCTCACCCGCTGTTTGTCGATTGCCGGAGGAACCGAGCAGATCCTCCTGACCGTGGCCGCCGAACGGATTCTCGGGTTGCCGCGCGAGTCGCACCACTGAGTCCACCCTGATTCTGGAGCACTGCATGGACTTCACCACCGACGACAGTCAGGACGCGGTCGCCGAGGTTGTCGTGAGTTTGCTGGAGCGGCACGGCGAACGCGATATCGCGCTGTGGCCGAAGCTGGTCGACAGCGGATTGCTCGCCGTCGCCCTGCCCGAACGGTTCGGCGGCGACGAGATGGGACTGCCCGAGGTCTCGGCCCTGCTGACCGAACTGGCCACCGACGCCGTCGCCGTCCCGGCTCTGGCCACCCTCGGCTTCGGGGTGCTGCCGCTGCTCGGTCATCTCCCGGACGACCTGGCGGGCACGATCTTTCCCGCCGTCGCGGCCGGCACGATACTGACCGCCGCGCTGCACGAACCGGGCGCGCCCTTCGCGACGAGTCCCGCGGCGACCGCGACCGCCCGCGGCGACGAGATACTGATCACCGGCCACAAGGTCGGCGTGCCGTATGCCGCGCAGGCGGGCTGGATCCTGGTGCCCACCGCGGCCGGGGTGGCGGTGGTCGACGCCACCACCGCCGGGCTGGAGTGTCGCGAGAGCCCCACGTCCACCGGCGCGCCGGAATATTCGGTGCGGCTGGACGAGGTCGCGATCCCCGCCGGGCACCTGCTGCCCGGGGCCCTGACCGATCTGCACCGGTGTGCGCTGGCATGTCTGGGCTCGGTCGCCGACGGCCTGCTCACCGGCGCACTGAAACTGACCGCCGAACATGTTCGCACCCGGCACCAGTTCGGCCGCCCGCTGGCCGAATTCCAGGCGGTGGCACAGGAGATCGGCGACATCTACGTGACCTCGCGCACCCTGCACGCGGCCGCGCTGTCGGCCACCTGGGCGCTGTCGGAACTGCGCCGCGGCGAGGGCGACGCCGAGCGGGTCGACGACGACCTGGAGGTGCTGAGCTACTGCGTCGCCGCGGAACTGCCACCGGCGGTACAGGTCTGCCATCACCTGCACGGCGGCATCGGGGTCGATGTGACCCATCCGCTGCACCGCTACTACTCACAAGCCAAGGACATCACCCGCTGGCTCGGCGGGGAGTCGTTGCGACTGGACCGGCTGGGGGCGAGATGTTCATAGATCTGACCACCGAGCAGCGCGCGCTGCGCGACGAATTGCGTTCGTATTTCACCGGTCTGGTGACCGCCGCGGAGGCGGCGGAGATGGCGGTGAACCGGCACGGCGACGCCTATCGCGCGGTGGTGCGCCGGATGGGCCGCGACGGCCGGCTCGGCGTCGGCTGGCCGAAGGAGTACGGCGGGCAGGGTTTCGGCCCGGTCGAACAGCAGATCTTCTACAACGAGGCGGTACGCGCCGATGTGCCGCTGCCGCTGGTGACACTGCTGACCGTCGGTCCCACCCTCCAGCAGTTCGGCACCGACGAGCAGAAGCGGCGCTTCCTGCCCGGCATCCTGTCCGGCGAGATCCATTTCGCCATCGGGTATTCCGAGCCGGAGGCGGGCACCGACCTGGCGGCGCTGCGGACCAGCGCGGTCCGCGACAGCGCCGGCGACTGGATCGTCAACGGCCAGAAGATCTTCACCACCGGCGGGCACGAGGCCGACTTCATCTGGCTGGCCTGCCGCACCGGATCGGTGGAGTCGCGGCACCGCGGCATCACGATCCTGATCGTCGACACCCAGGATCCCGGCTACTCCTGGACGCCGATCATCACCTGCGACGGCGCCCACCACACCAACGCCACCTATTTCGACAATGTCCGGGTGCCCGCGGACATGCTCGTCGGCGAGGTGGACCGCGGCTGGAAACTGATCACCACGCAACTCAACCACGAGCGCGTCGGGCTGGGCCCGTCCGGCAAGATCGAACAGCTCTACGAGCGGGTGCACACCTGGGCGCGGGGACACGAGCTGACCGGTGAGCCCGATGTGCGGCGGCTGCTGGGCCGGCTGCACGCCACCGCGCGGCTCAACGAACTGCTGAACTGGCAGGTGGCCGCCGGCGCCGGGCAGGGTGAGACCGATCCGATGCAGGTGATCGCCGACGCGTCGGCGACGAAGGTCTTCTCCACCGAGCGCCTGCAGGAGGCGGGCCGGCTGGCGGAGGAGATCGTCGGCCGCTACGGCGATCCGGCCGATCCCGACACCGCCGAACTGCTGGTGTGGCTGGATCGCCGCACCAAGCAGAACCTGGTGGTGACCTTCGGCGGTGGCGTCAACGAGGTCATGCGCGAGCTGATCGCCACCGCCGGACTGAAACTGCCCCGGGTGCCGCGATGACGTGCGCGCGCACCGAGAGAGGAGTTGTCCCGTGCCGGACACGATGACGGCCGCCGAGATCACCGCCGCCGGTGAGCGGATCATGCAGGCGGGGGAGTGCGCGCCGCGCACGGCCCGGGATCCGGTCAACCAGCCGATGATCAACAACTGGGTCGAGGCGATCGGCGACGACAACCCGATCTACGTCGACGAGCGGGCCGCCCGTGCCGCCGGACATCCCGGCATCGTCGCGCCGCCGGCGATGGCCCAGGTGTGGACCATGTTCGGCCTGCGCGGGGTGCGTCCGGCCGACGATCCGCTGGGCCGGGTCACCGAACTGCTCGACGCCGCCGGCTACACCTCGGTGGTCGCGACCAACTGCGAGCAGACCTATCACCGGTATCTGGAACCGGGGGAGCAGGTCACCGTCCGCAGCCGCCTCGACGAGCTGTTCGGCCCGAAGCGGACCGGGCTGGGTGAGGGCTGGTTCGCCACCGTGCGCACCAACTGGTACGTCGGCGATGAACTGGTCACCGAAATGCTGTTCCGGATCCTGAAATTCGCGCCCTGCACCGCGAAACCGGCGCCGCCGCAGGACGATCCCAGCGAGCGGGCCCGGCCCGCGATCTCGCTGGACACCGAATTCTTCTGGGCCGGAACGAAACTCGGCGAGCTGCGGATCCAGCAGCTGCCCGACGGCAGCCTGCGGCACCCGCCGGTGCCCGCGCTGTGGCAGGACCGCACCGAAACCACCCGGTACCTCGTCGCCTCCGGGCGCGGCACCGTGTTCAGCTATGTGGTGCACCACGCGCCGAAGGTGCCCGGCCGGGCGCTGCCCTATGTGGTGGCCCTGGTGGAACTGGCCGAGGGCGTGCGGATGCTGGGCGAACTGCGCGGCGCCGCACCGGATGCGGTCCGGGTCGGCATGCCGGTCGAGGTGGGCTTCGAGGCGCTCGACGACGACATCACCCTGCCCTACTGGAAGGTGACCCCATGACCGCCTCGTTGCAGCCGGGCACCGTGCCGGTCGGCACCGTGCTGCCCGAGTTGGTGATTCCCGTCGACGCCACCTTCGTGATCAGCACGGCGCTGGCGACCCGGGACTTCCAGGACGTGCACCACGACCGCGACATGGCGGTGCGGCGCGGCTCCAAGGACATCTTCGTGAACATCCTCGCCGACACCGGGCTGGTGCAGCGGTACGTCACCGACTGGGCGGGCCCGCGCGCACTGGTGAAGTCGGTGTCGCTGCGGCTGGGCGTGCCGCTGTACGCCGGCGACACCCTGACCCTCACCGGCACGGTGACCGCGGTCGAGGGTGAACTGATCCATCTCGAGGTCGTCGGCCGTGACAGCCTCGGTGACCACATCCAGGCGAAGGCCGTGATCGCGCTGCCGGAGGAGAAATGACGGACAGCAGAGCCGGTGTGAGCGGCCTCGCCGGGGAGCGTGCCCGCGCCGGCCTGAGCGGGCAGGCCGCGATCGTCGGCATCGGCGCCACCGACTTCTCCAAGGACTCCGGCCGCAGCGAACTGCGGCTGGCCGCGGAGGCGGTCACCGCCGCCCTCGCCGACGCCGGGCTGACGCCCGCGGACGTGGACGGCCTCACCACCTTCACCATGGACAACAATCTCCAGGTGGCGGTGGCCCGCGCGGTCGGCATCCCGCAGCTGACCTTCTTCAGCAACATTCCGTACGGCGGCGGCGCGGCCTGCGCGACCGTGCAGCAGGCGGCGATGGCGGTCGCGACCGGGATCGCCGACGTGGTGGTCGCGTACCGGGCCTTCAACGAGCGGTCCGGGCAGCGGTTCGGCCAGTTCGCCACCCATCTGGCCGCGGCCCCGACCTCCTCGGGGGTGGACGCCGCCTGGGCCTATCCCCAGGGCCTGGGCACACCGGCGGCGCAGGTGGCGATGGTCGCGCGCCGCTACATGCACGTGTACGGCGCCACCAGCGCCGATTTCGGCCGCGTCGCGGTCGCCGACCGCAGACACGCGGCGGTCAATCCGGCCGCGCACTTCTACGGCAAGCCGATCACGCTGGAGGAGCACCAGAATTCCCGCTGGATCGCCGAACCGCTGCACCTGCTGGACTGCTGCCAGGAGACCGACGGCGGCGTCGCCATCGTGATCACCAGCGCGGAACGGGCCCGGGACCTGCCGCGGCGGCCGGCCGTGATCGCCGCGGCCGCACAGGGTTCCGGCGCCGATCAGTACGTGATGACCAGCTACTACCGCGACGCCATGACCGGCCTGCCGGAGATGACCGTGGTCGGTGATCAGCTGTGGGCACAGAGCGGGCTGCGGCCGGAGGATATGCAGGCCGCGATCCTCTACGACCACTTCACGCCGTTCGTGCTGATGCAGCTGGAGGAACTGGGTTTCTGCGGCCGCGGCGACGCCAAGGATTTCATCGCCGACGGCGCGATCGAACTCGGCGGGCGGTTGCCGCTGAACACGCACGGCGGCCAGCTCGGCGAGGCGTACATCCACGGCATGAACGGCATCGCCGAGGGGGTACGCCAGATCCGTGGCGACTCCGTCAATCAGGTCGAGGGCCTGCGCAACATCGTCGTGACGGCGGGCACGGGCGTGCCGACCTCCGGGCTGGTGCTCACCGCCGGCTGACCGGCGGCGAATTCGATGTGTTACAGGCCGAATCGGCGCGCCAGCTCGGCGTCGATGTCCTCGGCGGACAGCGGCCAGCCGTCCGGGTAGTCGGCGACGGCCGGCTTCTGTTGCGCGGCAGGTCCCGTCAGCAGGCGCTCGATTTGCTGAGCCAGGGTCAGCCCATGGGCAGCAGCCAGCCGATGCAGCCTGTCACGGGTGGTCTCGGGAACCTTGATCGTGACGGTCATGCCGCCAGTATGCCGGATTCACCTGTGCCCCAGGTGAGTACCCACCGTCGTTGTGAGCAGTTCGATACGGTATGGGCCGGTAGGGGTCTCGGCGGCCCGCGGCGGACGGCCGCCCGCGGCGGCCGAGCGCCGGTCGCGGCCGTGGCCGGTAGGGCGCCGGAACCGTCCGGCGGACAAGAAGATTCGCGCGGCGAACGATCGGCCGGTGCGGGTGTCCGGGGCGTCGGCCGCACGTCTCCGGGCGAGCCTACGGGTTGCGCATCACGCCGATCCGTACCGCCGGTACGGTCGGCGTGGCGCGGTTCGCGTCGAATTCGCCCGGCCGGTTTCGGCATCCGGCGGTGGCACGGCCCGGTACCGGGGCTGCCGGGCACCGTGGCCTTGGTGCCCCGGCCGGACCGGCAGCCCGTCGACGACCGGCCGAGGCATCGGGCCGCCGGATACCGCGACCGCGGTGCCGGCGCGGTGTGCGTGCTCGGGATCGGCGGACCGGCACCGCGTCCGGCGCGGGAAATCAGGATGTCTGAGAAACCGGGTATTCGGCGCGGCGGGAAATTCGATGCGGTGCGCGAAATTACGTGAGGCGCGTTTTCAATTTCCGGGAACCCGGCTCCCCCGGCGCGGCGGAACCGGGTGAACCCGCCGGTCCGGCCCGTGCCGGGAGGTGCGGCGGAGCCGCGGAATTGTGGATCGTCACAATGGCGGAGCCGCGCGGCCAGTGCGGAGCGAATTCCTGCGACAGTCGGGGAGAATGTGTCTTCATTTCCCCGCTGCCGGTGCTTCCGGCATGTCACCATGTGGCTGTTTACGGCTGTATCGCTATTCCGGGAGTATTCGTGGGCGGAGCGCGCCTCGTGGTGTCGCGCGCGGCAGGGCTGCTGACGCTGGTCGCGCTCGCCGTCGTCGCGCTGCGCGGATTCGTGCCGGGCGCCGGCGGCCCGCGGGCCGGATCGCCGCCGTCGGTGCTGGGATACGCCCTGATGCCGGCGCTGTCGCTGGTCTCGGTGGTGATTCTGCTGGCCGGGGTGCTGACCAGCGAACATCGGCTGCCGCTTGCCGTTCCCGCCGCACAGCGCCGCGCCGATCGGCGGCCGGTCCGGTGGTGGCAGGCGACGCTGGTGCTGCTCGCCCTGTGCGCGCTGCTGGCGCTGGCCATCGCCGCGGGCTGGACCGCCGCGGTACTGGTCGGCCACCGTGGCGACACCGCCCGGCCCACCCCGCAGCCCCCGGCCGCCGCGACCACCTCCGCGCCACCGCCGGCCCCGTTGCCGTTCTCCGGCACCCCATCGGCCGACGATCACGTGCTGATCCTGATCGGCATCACCGCGGCGGTGGTGGTCGGGGTGGCACTGGCCGCAATGGTCGCCGTCGCGGCCGGGACCCGGCAGCGGATCGACACCCGGCCGGTCGTCGTGGTCCCGGACGCCGACCCGCCCGCGGTCTCGCTGGCCCAGGTCGCGGAGCTGGGGCTGGCGGCGATCCTGGCCTCCGGCGATCAGGACGCGCGCACCGCGATCATCGCCTGCTACGGCGCGATGGAACGCGGCCTGGCCCAGGCCCGCGAGGTCGCCCCGCTGATCTCCGACACCCCCTCCGAGGTGCTGGCCCGCGCCTTCGACCGCGGCGCCCTGCACGACGCCTCCGCGCGCGAACTGGTGACGCTGTTCGAGGAGGCCCGGTTCAGCCCGCACGCGATGCTGGAATGGCAACGGCTGCGGGCCGAACAACTGCTGCGCATCGTGCTGCGGGATCTCCGGGAGGAACGCGGATGAGCCGGGAGCATGCGGTGCTGCCGTATCCGGTGGCGGCGGGCGGCGCGGCCGTCCTGATCGCCGCCGTGGAACTGATCGCGCTGCGCGGCCATCGCGGTCTGGCGCCGGTGCTGGCCGCGGTGCCGCTGACCGCGACGCTCGCGCTGCTGATCCGCTCACTGACCGTCCGCCGCCCGGCAGCCGGCGCGCCGGAGGACACCGAGATCGAGAACGGCCCGGCGGAGATGTTGCGGCGCTGGCACGCTCGCGCGCAGATGCTGGCCGACCGCGCCGACGGTTCCCGGGCGGACTGGGATCGGCATCTGCGGCCGTTGCTGGCCAAGGAGTTCGAACTGTCCACCGGGCATCGGCTCGCGAAGGATCGGCGCGCGACCGCCGCGGTGGGCCGCATGCAGTTCGGACCCGAGCTGTGGCAGTGGGTCGACCCCGAGAACACGCGGCCGCGTGCCCAGGACGAGCGGGCGCCGGGCCGCGCGGCACTGGACGAGATCCTGCGCCGATTGCAGGAGATGTGAGGCGATCATGACGGCACCGATGGATCTCACCGTGTCGCGGACCGAGGCGGTCCTGCGCGAGATCGGCCGGGTGGTGGTCGGCAAGCACGAGGAACTCCAGCTGATCATGGTGGCGGTGCTGTCCGGCGGGCATGTCCTGATCGAGGACCTGCCCGGCCTCGGCAAGACCCTGATCGCCCGATCCTTCGCCGCCGCACTGGGTCTGAACTTCACCCGGGTGCAGTTCACCCCGGACCTGCTGCCCGCGGACCTGATCGGCTCCACCATCTACGACATGTCCTCCGGCCGTTTCAATTTCCGCCGCGGCCCGGTGTTCACGAACATGCTGCTGGCCGACGAGATCAACCGCACCCCGCCGAAGACCCAGGCCGCGCTGCTGGAGGCGATGGCCGAGGGACAGGTCAGCATCGACGGCGAAACCTTCCCGCTGCCACAGCCTTTCGTCGTGCTCGCCACCGACAACCCGATCGAGTACGAGGGCACCTACCCGCTGCCGGAGGCCCAACTGGACCGCTTCGCGCTGCAACTGCGGCTGGGTTATCTGTCCGAGGAGGACGAGACCCGGATGATCCGCCGCCGCCTGGAGCGCGGCGCGGCGCCGCCGCAGGTCGGCCGGGTGGTGGACGCGCACGGTCTGCTGGAGATGCGGCAGTCGGTCGAATACGTCACGGTGCACCCGGATGTCATCACCTACGTGGTCGCCCTGGCCGCCGCCACCCGTGGCCACCCGCAGGTCGAGGTCGGCGCCAGCCCCCGCGCGGAACTCGACCTGGTGCAGATGGCCCGCGCCCGCGCCCTGCTGCTCGGCCGCGATTACGTGATCCCCGAAGACGTGAAAGCCCTGGCGATTCCGGCCATGGCCCACCGCATCACGCTGCGCCCCGAGATGTGGGTCCGCCGCATCCGCGGCGAGGACGTGATCGCCGAACTGCTACGCCGCCTTCCCGTCCCCCGCGCCGCCACCTCATGACCGGCCTCCCGCCCGCGGCACTGCTCGATCGCGGTCACTGGTGCCGTCCGAGAAGCAAAGCCGCACAATCGCATCCGGGTGGACGGGCCGGGGCAAAGCCGCGGGATGTCCGGCCGCGCCGGTGGGGTGGTGGGCGGCCGTGAGGCATCGGGACGGCGGCACCGTGGTGGAGGCCGAATTGGTGTGGCGGCCTGCGCCGCTGGTGTACATGCTGGCGGTGGTGGCGGCCGTGGCGCTGGTCGCCGGGGTGGTGCTGGGGCGGTGGCAGCCGGTGGTGTTCGCGGCGCCGCTGCTGGGAGTGCTGGCGTCGGCGCCGTTGCAGTCGTCGCGCACCCGGATCGCGATAGACGGGGACGGGGTGCAGCGGTGTTTCGAGACCGAGGAGGTGGTGCTCGGCATCGCCGCGTCGGTGGCGGGTGGGCACGCGTTGTTGCGGATGCGGCCGGAACCGGTGCCGGGGGCGGAGATTCGGGTCGGCGAGGCGGTCGATTCCGGGGTGGCGCCGGCGGGGTTGCGGCTGGTGGTGTCGGCGGCGCGGTGGGGACGCTATCCGGTGCGAGCCCGGGTGGACGCGCTGGGGCCGGCGGGACTGGTGGCGGCGTCGGTGTCGCTGCCCGCCGGTGAGGTGTTCGTGTATCCGATCGCCGATCCGCAGCGGTTGCGGTTGCCGCGCATCGAACTGCCCGAGCGCATCGGCACCCATCCGACCCGCCGCCACGGTCCGGGGGTGGAGTACGCCGACATCCGCGGTTATGCCCCCGGCGATCAGCTGCGGACGGTGAACTGGCCGGTCAGCGCGCGGCGCGGCCGCCTGTACGTGACCGAGCGGCTCACCGATCGCGCCGCGGACGTGGTTGTGCTGGTGGACAATTCGATGCAGGCACCGGGTCCGGCCGCGGATGCGCTGGAGTTGTCGGTGCGGGGCGCGGCGCAGGTGGCGCAGTCGGCGTTGCAGGCGGGCGACCGCACCGCGGTGGTCTGTCTGGGCCAGGCGCCGCGATGGCTGCGGGCCGATATCGGGCGACGGCAGTTCTACCGGATCGTGGACACCGTGCTCGACGTGGGCGACGAGCACCTGCGCACCACCGGCACGCTGGCCCCGCATCCGGCGGTGCCGCTGGGCGCGGTGGTGGTGGCGTTCTCCACCCTGCTCGACACCCAGTTCGCGCTGGCGCTGATCGATCTGCGCAAGCGCGGTCACACCGTGGTGGTCGTGGACGTGTTGCGCGGCACGCCGTTCCGCCCGGATCCGGATCCGACGCTGGCCCGGATGTGGCAGCTGGAGCGCTCGGCGATGTACCGGGACATGAGCACGCTCGGGGTCGACATCGTGGCCTGGCCGGAGGACGCGCGCCTGGATCAGGTGCTGCGGCTGTTGCCGCAGCGGCGCCGGATGGTGCGGGTGCGGCGATGACCTCGACTTCCGCGGTGCGGATGGCGCCCCGATGACCAGATTCCTCGCCGTGCTGTCCGGCCTGCTGCTCGCGGTGGCGACGGCGATCGTGCTGCCGTGGGCGGGCGCCGCGGTCCTGGCGCTGGTGGTGGCCGGCTGGTGGTGGCGGGTCGCCGCGGTGGCCGCGGCGCTGGCCGCCCTGGGCGTACTGCTGTGGCCGGGGGCGAGCACGCTGGTCTGTGCGGCGACGGGTCTGGTGGTGACGGCCTATCTGCTCGGCGCCGCGGCCGTGCGAGCGCCCGCCGGGGTGGTCCCGACCAGCCTGCCCTCGGTCGCCGGGGCCTTGCTGTTCGCCGCCGCCGCGGTGGCCGCGGCGGCGGTGCCGGTCCGTCTGGCCTGGGCGCCGCTGGCTGCTCCGGTGCTGGTGATCGTGCTGTACGCCTGGATCGTGCGTGGTCTGGCGACCACACCGGGCGGTGCGGACGGCGACTCATAGCCGGTGGCAATGAAAGGTGACCATGTCCACACTCGCTGGTCAGCGAGTACTACTGCTCGTAGTATCGCTGACCATGTGGATTATTCCGATCATCGCCGTCCTCTGCGCAGTCGCCATCGGCGGACTCTTCGCCACCGGTTTCCCCAAGTAGCGCCGGTCGGCCTCCGCGCAGCGGCATGCCCGGTCATTGCCGGGCAGTGCCACCTCGGCGGGGCCCGCCGATCCCGTTCAGTCGCGAACGGTGAACACCACGTCGGCCAGCACCGGGGTGTCGTCGCGCTCCACCACCGTTGCCGCGACGGTCAATTCGTTGCCGTCGCGCCAGATCCGGGACCGGATCGTCTCACCCGGATAGACCACGCCCGTGAACCGCGCCCGGAATCCGGCGACCCGGGCCGCGTCCGAATCCAGCACCGCGTCGGTGGCCGCCTTGCAGACGATGCCGTAGGTGCAGCGCCCGTGCAGGATCGGATTCGGAAAGCCCGCGTCGTGCGCGAACTCCGGATCCGAATGCAGCGGGTTGCGGTCGCCGAGCATCCGATACAGCAGCGCCTGCTGCGCCAGTGTCGGGCTCAGCACCTCGAAATCCGGTGCGCGGTCCGGCAGTCCGGCCTTGTTGCTCGGTCCGCGCTCGCCTCCGAAGCCGCCCTCGCCCTTGGCGAACAGGGAGGAGCGGGCCGTCCACAGCGGCTGCCCGTCGGAACCGACGACGCTGAACTCCTCGACCACCACCGCGGCCGAGCCCTTGTCCCAGATCTCGGCGACGCGGCCGGTCGCGGTCGCCTTGCCGCGCGGCGGGATCGGGCGATGCGTCACGATCTCCTGGCTGGCGTGCACCACCTTCGCGAGGTCGATCTCGATGCCCGGGTAACTGACCCGCGGCGGATCGGTGTCGCGCAGCGTGCCGGCCACGGTCGCGAAGGTCGGCAGCACCTGTGGTTCGCGGTCGTTCAGGTAGCGCAGCTCGCGCGGGTCCGTCCAGCGGGCCCCGGCGCCCAGGCCCAGGTGGTACAGCTGCACGTCGGACGGCTCCCACGCCATTTCCTGTGTCGGAAGCGCCGCTCCCAGTGCGACTTTCGGATCAATCGGCATTCTTTTCCAGTCTCCTGTGTCCGAGCTCCGGCTCGTCGATGTTATTCCGCCGCGACCGCGGTGCGCTGCGCCCGCGCCACGATGTCCTGCACGGCCAGATAGCCGAAGGTGATCGCCGGGCCGATGGTGGCGCCGGGTCCGGCGTAGGTGTGGCCCATCACCGGCGCCGAGCTGTTGCCCGCGGCGTACAGGCCGTCGATGACGGTCTCGTCCTCGCGCAGCACCCGCCCGGCCGGGTCGGTGACCAGGCCGCCCTTGGTGCCGAGGTCGCCGGGCACCATCTTGGCGGCGTAGTAGGGCGCCTGCACCAGCGCGGCCAGGCACGGATTCGGCTTCACGGTCGGATCGCCGTAGTAGCGGTCGTAATGGCTGTTGCCCCGGCCGAAGTCGGTGTCGGTGCCGGTCTCGGCGAAACCGTTGAACCGTGTCACGGTCTCGGCCAGTTGCTCGGCGGGCACGCCGATCCGCTGCGCGAGCTCCGCCAGGCTGCCGGCCTTCACGATGTTGTCGTCGGCCATCCAGTGCGACGGGAACCGTTGTCCCGGTTGCAGTCCCGCGAAGATGTAGCGGTTGCGGTAGCGCTGGTCGAACACCATCCAGGTGGGGATGTTGGCGCCGGGGCCCTCGCCCTGTCCGTACTCACCGCCGTACATGGTGTGCACCGCCTCGACATAGGGCGCCGACTCGTTGCCGAACCGCTTGCCCTCGGTGTTGATCATGATGGCACCCGGCAGATTCCGCTCCGCCAGCGCGAACCAGGGTCGTCCGCCCTTGAACACCGTCGGCCCCCACCAGGCGTCCTCCATGCAGGTGACGGCCGCGCCGACCGCCAGCCCGGCCAGGATGCCGTCGCCGGTGTTGGCCGCCGCGCCGGTGGTCCAGTCGGTGGTGATCGGCTGGCGCTGGTACTTGGCGCGCATCTCGGCATTGCGCTCGAAACCGCCCGCGCCCAGCACGACTCCGTACTTCGCGCGGAATCGCACGGTCTCCCCACCCTGGGTGGCCTCGACCCCGACGACCCGGCCGTCCTCGACGATCAGGGCGGTCATCGCGGTTTCCAGCAGCAGTGGCACCTGTGCGTCGAGCACGCCCTTGCGCATGGCCGCGATGATCGCCTGCCCCATGCCGAGCAGGTGTTTGCCGGTGGCCTTGGCCCAGTAGGTGCGCGCGCCCACCCGCAGGGCGCGCATGATGCCGATCGGATGGCGGCGGATCAGGTTGAGCCGCCGGTAGTCCGCCTGCATGACCACCACGTTCATCGGGGCCTTGGCGTACGGCGGTTCCAGCTTGAAGCGCTCGGCGCCGAGGATCTTGGCGTCGAACGGTTTCGGTTCGCAGGAGCGGCCCTCGCCGCGTCCGCCGGGGGCCTCCGGGTAGTAGTCGGAGTAGCCGGGCACCCACTTCATCTTCAGCGGGGTGTGGTCGAGCACGAAGTCGAACGCCTCCGCGCCGCGATCGATGTAGGTGTCGATGCGATCCGCGGGCACCGCGTCGCCGATGATGCTGTGCAGGTAGGTGCGGGCCTGCTCGCGGTCGGCGTCGTCGCCGCGGCCGGCGGCCTTCAGCGCCCTGTTGCCGGGGATCCACACCCCACCGCCGCTGCGCGCGGTGGATCCGCCGTAATGGGCGGCCTTCTCGATGATCACCGCGCGCAGCCCGTGATGGGCGGCGGTGAGGGCGGCGGTCATGCCGGCAGCGCCGCTGCCGACCACCACGACGTCGTATTCCCGATCACTCATGTAGAACACGTTATAGAATCGGTCCCGGTCCGGTCTATATTGGACTGGCAGATGATCAGATGGGCACGGGTAAACTCGTTCCAATTTGCATCTGCCCGATCTCGGTCGTCACGGTGCCGTGCTCACGGGATGGCCGACGCCGGGATCGGTGGCACGACGATCGGGTGCGCAGGAAGGAACGCAGTGCTGTCGAACGGTGTGCAGGAGGAACTGGCCGCGCAGCTCGCGGCCGCCGAACGCGACCGCGTCCCGGTCGATCCGCTGGTGGTGCGGTATCCCGGCATCGATGTGGTGGATGCCTACGAGATCCAGCTGATCAACATCCGGCGGCGGGTGGCCGCCGGCGCGCGGGTGATCGGCCATAAGGTCGGACTGTCCTCGAAGGCCATGCAGCAGATGATGGGTGTCGACGAGCCCGATTACGGGCACCTGCTCGGCGAGATGGCGGTGTTCGAACAGGTCCCGGTGGTCGCGTCGAACTACCTCTACCCGCGGGTGGAGGTCGAGGTCGGTTTCGTGCTCGGCGCGGATCTGCCCGGTGCGGAGTGCACCGAGGCCGACGTGCTGGCCGCGACCGTCGCCTACGCGCCGGCGATCGAGCTGATCGACACCCGGATCCGGGACTGGAAGATCGCGCTGTGCGACACCATCGCCGACAACGCCTCGTCGGCGGGCTGGGTGCTCGGCGCCGCGCGGGTGGCACCGGCCGGGCTGGACATCACCGCGATCGATGCGGTGCTGACCCGCAACGACGAGGTGGTCGCCACGGGCCGCAGCGATGCCGTGCTCGGTGATCCGACCGTCGCGGTGGCGTGGCTGGCCCGCAAGGTCGCCGCCTTCGGGGTGCGGCTGCGCGCGGGCGACATCGTGCTGCCCGGATCCTGCACCCGGGCCATCGATGCCCACCCGGGTGATGTTTTTCACGCCGAGTTCGCCGGACTCGGTTCGGTTCGTTTGACATTCGAGTGAGGAGACGCGAACGTGACAGCCCATCGGAAGGTCGCGGCTGCGATCGTCGGTTCCGGCAACATCAGCACCGACCTGCTCTACAAGCTGCTGCGCTCGGATCTCGTCGAGCCGCGCTGGATGATCGGGATCGACCCGGACAGTGAGGGTTTGAAGCGGGCCCGCGATCTCGGCCTGGAGACCTCGCACGAGGGCGCGGACTGGCTGCTGGCGCAGGCGGAGCTTCCGGACGTGCTGTTCGAGGCGACCTCGGCCTACGTGCACCGCGCCTACGCGCCGAAATACCTCGAGGCCGGTATCCGCGCGGTCGATCTCACTCCCGCGGCCGTGGGCCCGGCGGTGGTGCCGCCGGTGAACCTGGACTCGCTGCTGGACGCACCGAATGTGAACATGATCACCTGCGGTGGGCAGGCGACGATTCCGATCGTCGCGGCCGTCTCGCGGGTGGTCACCGTGCCCTACGCCGAGATCGTCGCCTCGGTGTCGTCGGTGTCCGCCGGGCCCGGCACCCGCGCCAACATCGACGAGTTCACCAAGACCACCAGTCGCGGTGTGGAGACCATCGGCGGCGCCGAGCGCGGCAAGGCCATCATCGTCCTGAATCCGGCCGAACCGCCGATGATCATGCGCGACACCATCTTCTGCGCCATTCCGGACGACGCCGACACCGCGGCGATCGCCGCGTCGATCCACCGGATGGTCGCCGGCATCCAGCAGTACGTGCCCGGCTACCGGCTGCTGAACGAGCCGCAGTTCGACGAGCCCAGCGTGGTTTCCGGTGGGCTGGCGAAGGTTTCGGTGTTCGTGGAGGTGGAGGGCGCCGGTGACTTCCTGCCGCCCTACGCCGGCAACCTCGACATCATGACCGCCGCCGCCACCCGCGTCGGCGAGGTCATCGCCGGCCAGATCATCTCGGCCCGAGTGTAGAAAAGAGCGGGACATGCCTTTTTCGCAGGAAATCGATATCCGCATCACCGACACGTCACTGCGCGACGGGTCGCACCACAAGCGCCACCAGTTCACCGCCACCGAGGTCCGCGACATCGTCGGCGCCCTCGACGCCGCCGGCGTGCCGGTCATCGAGGTGACCCACGGCGACGGCCTCGGCGGTTCCTCGTTCAACTACGGCTTCTCGAAAACCCCTGAGCAGGAACTGATCACGCTCGCCGCCGATACCGCGAAGCAAGCGAAGATCGCCGTCCTGATGCTGCCCGGCGTCGGCGTGAAGGAGGACATCAAGGTCTCCCAGGACCACGGCGCCTCGATCGTCCGCATCGCCACCCACTGCACCGAGGCGGACGTCTCGATCCAGCACTTCGGCCTGGCCCGCGACCTCGGCCTGGAGACCGTCGGCTTCCTGATGATGGCCCACACCCAGCCCCCCGAGGTGCTGGCGAAACAGGCCCGGATCATGGCGGACGCCGGCTGCCAGTGCGTGTACGTGGTCGACTCGGCCGGCGCGATGGTGCTGGAACAGGTCTCCGACCGCGTCGCCGCGGTGGTCGCCGAACTCGGCGACGACGCCATGGTCGGCTTCCACGGCCACGAGAACCTCGACCTGGGTTGTGCCAACTCGATTTTCGCGATCCGCGCGGGCGCGAAGCAGATCGACGGCAGCACCCGCCGCTTCGGCGCCGGCGCGGGCAACACCCCCGTGGAGGCCCTGGTCGGTGTCTGCGACAAGATCGGCGTCAAGACCGGCATCGATTTCTTCGCCATCGCCGACGCCGCCGAGGACGTGGTCCGCCCCGCCATGCCCCAGGAATGCCTGCTGGACCGCCAATCCCTGATGATGGGCTACGCGGGCGTCTACTCCAGCTTCCTGAAACACGCCGAACGCCAAGCCGAACGCTACGGCGTCTCCGCCGCCGACATGCTGGTCCGCGCCGGCCAACGCAAACTGGTCGGCGGCCAGGAGGACCAACTGATCGACATCGCCCTGGAATTGCAGCGCGAACAACAGGCCGTCACGGCCTGACCCGGTTCCCCGACGGCACTGTGCGTGAGCAGCGCGACGATCTCGTCCAGGTGCTTGTCGAACAGCGCCGGTAGCGCAGGCCGCGCACCACGGGCTGCCGTGGCAATGTTCGGGTCCGTGGTGATGCGGCGCAGTCGGGACATGGCTTCACTGCCACCACAGCAGATGGTCCGACCTTCCCGTCGCCCCGGCGGAAGCCGGTGCTCGGACACCGGACGTCGATTCCGCGCCGATCGACGGGGTGCTCGAGTTCCGGCTTCCACCGGGGCGACGAGAAGGGTTATTCCAGGGGGAGCAGTCCTTCGGCCACGGCGTGGTCGATGCTGCGCTGGAGGTTCGGGCAGGAACCGGGGCGGCCGGGGCCGCCGCCGAGTTCCTCGAACACCGGGCAGTGGTCGGCGGGATGGACCGGCCACTGCACCGATGTCTGATGCGCACTGCTCTTGCGCACCAGCACTTCCGTGCCGCAGGTGCGGCACGCCACTGGAGTCAGCCGCGCCTCCAGGTGGCCGTGTCGGTCGACGACCGTCTGGGCGCGCACCTCGGCCAGCCGCTGGGGCCGGTCCGCGAAATTCGGTGCCTTCGCCCAGTCGGTCATCAGGCGCTCGCCTCCTGCGAGGACTCCTCGCGGCGGCGCATGTTCTCCGCGACCTCCGCCTCCCAGGACTCGTTCGCCTTGGTGGTGTCGACCTCGAATTCGAAGCGCTGCACCATCTTCGGGTCGATCTCGGCCACGTCCACGTAGAACTGGTCGTACCAGCGGCGCAGCTGGTAGACCGGGCCGTCCTCCTCACACAGCAGCGGATTGTCGATCTTGGACTTGTGTTTCCAGATCTCCACGTCCTGGAGGAAGCCGTCGCCGAAGAATTTGGTCATGCTCGCGGCGAGCCGGTTGGCGGTCTCGTCGTCGATGCCGGTGGGCTTCTCCACGGTCAGGCCGTATTGCAGTACGAACGAGTTCTGCGTGACCGGATAGTGGCAGTTGATCAGCATGGTCTTGATCTCGTACCCGCCGTAGCTGTTGACCAGCGGGTTGATCATGTAGGACGGCCCGAAATACGAAGCCTCGGAGCGGAGCAGCGATTCTCCGCCGTACTTGGCGGCGAGGCCGATGTCCGGCCGGGCCTTGGTCTCCAGGTACTGGGTGGCCACATGCCCTTCGAACACGTTCTTGAAGTAGGTCGGGAACGCGTAGTGGATGTAGAAGAAGTGCGCCATGTCGACCACGTTGTCGATGATCTCGCGGCAGTTGGCGCCCTCGATGTAGAGCGTCTCCCAGGTCCACTCGGTCCAGCGTTCACCGAGTTGCTCGCTCGGCGCGCCGTCCGCGGTGGTGTACGGGCCCTCGATGTACGGGATGGTGACCTCGTCCGGGGGTGGATTGCCCTCGTGGTCGTGCCATATGTACAGCTGGCCGTTACGTTCCAGGGTGGTCCAGGAGCGGGTGCGGGCCAGCGGCGGCACTCGCCGGGCGTAGGGGATCGCGGTGCAGCGGCCGTTGCCGCCCCAGCGCCAGTCGTGGAACGGGCAGGCGATCGAGTCGCCCTTGATCTCACCCATGCTGAGATCGCCACCGAGGTGCCGGCAGTAGGCGTCGAGCACCTTCGGATCGCCGGAGCCGTCGGCCCACACCACGAGCTTGGTACCGAACGCCTGGATGGCGTGCGGCTTGCCGTCCCGGAACTGCGCGACCGTACCGAGGCAATGCCAACCGCGCGCGTAACGGGTGGGCATGGGTCCGACATCGATCTCACGTACCTTCCCGCCCGGCCGCGGTGTTGTCTCTGCCATCGTGATCCCTCCTCTGGACGTACTAGAACACGTTACAAAATTGCGGGCGTCTGCGCTAGTTATTCCCTTGGTCACCAGGCAAAGCGCTTGTTCCGGCCCCGATGGTCACCCGTTCTCGACAGCAGTAGTAACGTGTTCTAGTCTCGACAGGAGTACAGCGCCTGCGTGAGGGCCTCGCGAAGGCGTTCGAGCAGGTAGGAGCAGGCAGGAGCCGCCGAGAGATGACGCAAGAAGTAACTGAACGAGTCGAAGCGTTGCTGCCGGCGCTGCGCGAGCGCGCGCAGGAGGCCGAGGATCTGCGGCGCATCCCCGACGAGTCCATCAAGGCGTTGCAGGAGGCCGGCTTCTTCCGGCTGCTCCAGCCGCGCCAGTGGGGTGGCTACGCCGCCGACCCGGTCGTCTTCTACGACACCGTCCGCACGATCGCCAGCGCCTGCGGCTCCACCGGCTGGGTGTCCGGCATCGTCGGCGTGCACAACTGGCATCTCGCGCTGTTCGATCAGCAGGCGCAGGAGGATGTCTGGGGTGAGGACACCGGGGTGCGGATCTCCTCCTCGTACGCCCCGATGGGCGCGGGTGTGGTGACCGACGGCGGTTATCTGGTGAACGGGTCGTGGGCCTGGTCCTCGGGCAGCGACCACGCGCAGTGGACCTTCGTCGGCGGCCCGGTGATCAAGGACGGCAAGCCGGTCGACTTCGGCAGCTTCCTGATCCCGCGCAGCGATTACCGCATCGACGACGTGTGGAACGTGGTCGGATTGCGCGGCACCGGATCCAACACCCTGGTGCTGGAGAACGTCTTCGTGCCCCGGCACCGGTTCCTGAGCTTCAAGGCGATGAACGACCTCACCGCGCCGGGCCTGGAGCGCAATACCGATCCGGTGTACAAGATGCCGTGGGGCACCGTGCATCCCACCACCATCTCCACCCCGATCGTGGGGATGGCCTACGGCGCGTACGCCGCGCACGTGGAACACCAGGGTAAGCGGGTGCGGGCGGCGTTCGCGGGGGAGAAGGCCAAGGACGACCCGTTCGCCAAGGTGCGGATCGCGGAGGCGTCCAGCGATATCGACGCCGCCTGGCGGCAGCTGTCGGGCAATGTCGCCGACGAGTACGCCCTGCTGGTGGCCGGTAAGGAGATCCCGTTCGACCTGCGGGTGCGGGCGCGCCGCGACCAGGTGCGTGCCACCGGCCGGGCGATCTCGGCCGTGGACAAGCTGTTCGAGAGCTCGGGCGCCACCGCGCTGGCCAACGGCACTCCGCTGCAACGTTTCTGGCGGGACGCGCACGCCGGCCGGGTGCACGCGGCCAACGATCCCGAGCGGGCCTACGTGATGTACGGCACCCACGAGTTCGGCCTGCCGGTCACCGACGGGATGGTCTGATGACGCCGCCCCCGCGGGCCGCCGAGCTCGCGACCGAGGAGCTGACCTTCGAGTCCACCTCCCGGTACGCCCAGGTGCGGCCGGATCTGCGGCTGCACTACCACGAGGCCGGCGTGGGCAACGGTCCCACCATCGTGCTGCTGCACGGCGGCGGGCCCGGTGCCTCGTCCTGGTCCAACTTCGCCCGCAACATCCCGGTGCTGGCCCGTGACTTCCACGTGCTGGCGGTCGACCAGCCCGGATTCGGGTTGTCCGACAAGCCGATCGACCATCCGCAGTACTTCGTGCACAGCTCCTCGGCGCTGCGCGACCTGCTGGACACCCTGGAGATCACCGGACGCGTGCACCTGCTGGGCAATTCGCTCGGCGGCGGCGCGGCGGTGCGCTTCGCACTCGACAATCCGGACCGGGCCGGGCGTCTGGTGCTGATGGGTCCGGGCGGCCTGAGCACCAATCTGTTCGCCCCGGACCCGACCGAGGGCGTCAAGGCGCTGGGCCGGTTCAACGTGCAGCCGACCCGGGAGAACATCGAGGCGTTCCTGCGCATCATGGTGTTCGACCAGTCGCTGATCACCCCGGAACTGGTCGAGCAGCGGTTCGCCTCGGCGAGCACCCCGGAGGCGCTGGCGGCCACCCGGGCGATGGGAAAGTCGTTCGCCTCGGCGGATTTCGAACTCGGCATGCTGTGGCGGGACGCGTACAAGCTGCGGCAGCCGGTGCTGCTGATCTGGGGCCGCGAGGATCGGGTCAACCCGCTCGACGGCGCCCTGGTGGCCCTGAAGACCATCCCGCGGGTGCAGTTGCACGTGTTCGGGGGTTGCGGCCACTGGGCACAATTGGAGAAGTTCGACGAATTCAACCGGCTGGCAGTGGATTTCCTCACTCCCAAGGAGAAGCGGGCATGAGCAGTATCAAGGCACTCGGATACCTGCGCATCTCGACCACCGATGTGGCGGCCTGGCGCGAATACGGCCTGAAGGTGCTCGGCATGATGGAGGGCGACGGGGCCGACCCGGACGCCCTCTACCTGCGGATGGACGAGTTCGCCGCCCGCCTGGTGATCGTGCCCGGCGAACAGGACCGGCTGCTGGTCGCCGGGTGGGAGGTCACCGATGCCCCCGCGCTGCAACGACTCCGGGAGGCCCTGGACAAGGCCGGGGTGCCGTTCACCGAGGGCACCAAGGAGGAACTGGCCGAACGCCGTGTCGAGGGCATGATCCGCTTCCAGGATCCGTCCGAGAACACGCTCGAGGCGTTCTACGGCGCGCAGTACGTGGGCCGGCGGTTCGTCAGCCCCTACGGGCACCGGTTCGTCACCGCGCAGCAGGGCCTCGGGCACGTCGTGCTCACCTGCACCGATGATGCCGCGGCGCAGACCTTCTACCAGGACGTGCTCGGCTTCCGGCTGCGCGATTCGATGCGATTGGCCCCGCAGATCGTCGGCCGGCCCGCCGACGGCGAACCGGCCTGGCTGCGGTTCTACGGCTGCAATCCGCGCCATCACGCGCTGGCGTTCCTGCCGCTGCCGAACCCCACCGGCGTCGTGCACCTCATGGTCGAGGTGGAGAACTCCGACGACGTCGGGCTCTGCCTGGACCGCGCGCTGCGCAAGAAGGTGAAGATGTCGGCCACCCTCGGCCGGCACATCAACGACAAGATGCTGTCGTTCTACATGAAGTCGCCGAGTGGATTCGACATCGAATTCGGCTGTGAGGGACTGGAAGTCGAGGACGAGTCCTGGATCGCCCGGGAGTCGACCGCGCTCAGCCTGTGGGGCCACGACTTCAGCATCGGGTTCCGGTAACCCCGGCCACCCGTACGAGCGCACCACCCGGACCAGCGACAGAGGATGGCCGACATGACCTCGGAAGCAGTGGCGGACAGCGGTTTCCCGGAGATCGACGCCCGCCGATTCCGGAATGTGCTGGGGCAGTTCTGCACCGGCATCACCGTGATCACCACCTTCGACGACGCCCACACCCCGGTGGGCTTCGCCTGTCAGTCCTTCGCCGCCCTGTCGCTGGATCCACCCCTGGTGCTGTTCTGCCCGACCAAACAGTCGCGCACCTGGGCCGCGATCGAGCACGCGGGCCGCTTCTGCGTCAACGTGCTCGCCGAGGAACAACAGCAACTGTGCGCCCGCTTCGGCTCCCGCGAACCGGACAAGTTCGCGGGAACCGCCTGGCACGCCACCGAATTCGACCTCCCCCGCATCGACGAGGCGCTGGCCGCCATCGAGTGCACGGTCTCCGAGGTGATCGACGGCGGTGACCACAACATCGTGATCGGCCGCGTCCTGGCCCTCTCGGAGACCACCGAATCCGGCCGCCCCCTGCTGTTCTACCGCGGTCAGTACACCGCCATCGAGCCGGAGAAGACCGTCCCCGCCCCCTGGCGCGCAGATCTGGACCATTTCCTCACCACCACCACTCTCGACACCTGGCTCTGAACAATCCGTCTGTCCGACCCACGTCGGACGGCCGTCTGCCCCGGACGGCGGCGTGCCCCAGCCGGTGGCAGCTCCGGACTGCGGTGTGACCTGGACTGCGGTGTGCGCTGGTCCACCCCACGGCACCTGCTGTCTGCCGCCGAGTGCAGCGACCGCGCTCGCCGATCGATGCGGCGCGGGCAACTCCCTCAGGCGGCGCGGGATTGCCGCCGGTAGCGGCCCGGGGCGAGGCCGTATTCGCGCTTGAACGCCTTGTTGAAGGCGAATTCCGAGCCGTAGCCCGCATGCTGGGCGACGGTGCCGACGGTGAGGTCGTCCTCGCGGAGCAGCCGGGCGGCGATGGTGAGACGCCAGCGGGTCAGGTAGGCCAGCGGCGGCTCACCGACCATGGCCGCGAATCTCCGGGCGAAGGCGGCGCGGGACAGGCCCGCATGATCGGCCAGCGATTGCACCGTCCAGGCCGCGGCGGGGTGTTCGTGAATCGCCGTCAGGGCCTCGGCGATCGCCGGATCACGCAGGGCCGCAGCCCATCCCGAACCGGCGTGCTGCGGTTGCTCGTCGATCCAGGCGCGCAGGATGTAGAGCAGCAGCGCGTCGATGAGAGCGGGCACGATGCCGTGTGAACCGGCCCGCGGATTGTCGAGCTCGGACCCCAGCAGCTGGACGGCGGCGGCGAGCTCCGGGTGTCGTCCGTGCCGGGCCGGGATGTGGATCACCTCGGGCAACTGCCGCAGCAGCGGATGCGGCCGCTGCCCGTCGAGGTGGTAGTTGCCACACAGCAGGCTGGTCAGCGCGCCGTCACCACCGAGCTGCAACGACCCGACCGGCGGTCGCGTCGTGAACTGTTCCGGCCGTGGCACTTCCGGCTCGGTATCCGGATGGTCGGCCAGGGTGAACCCGGACCCGTCGCGCACGAAGATCACATCGCCGGTACCGAGCGCGATCGGTGTCGTGCTGTGCTCGAAGGGATAGATCCAGCAGGCCCCGTGCAGCACCACATGGAATCCCGCACCGGCGGTGGACGGCAGCCGGAACGCCCACGGCGTCCGCCCGTCCGTGCGCACCGATTGCGGCGCACCGGTTCTCATCGAGGCCAGCGCCTCGGTCAGCACGTCCATACCGTCCTCCTTCCCGCCGGGACCGGCACCACCGGCCCCGCCTCCTACGATCATGCATAAACCCGTGCGTGCCGGTCGACCGCTCTGCCGTCGGCCGCTTGTGCCCGTGTGGTGGTGACGATGCCGGTCGATTGATCTGGTCGGCCGCCCACTTGCTGTTGCCGGCGCTGCCCGTCGAGTGCCGTAGCGGCAGCCGGTGGCCGCGGTGGTCGGCGGCTGTCTGCCGGTGCGGTCGGCGGTGCGGCCGGTCGCCCTGTCGGCAGGCCCGGTGGTTCGGCGCTCGCCGAACCCCTGACCTGGCGTGGCCGCGGTGTCAGTCGACCGTCAGGACGACCTTGCCGATGGTGTCGCCCGCGGCGACCAGTTCGTGGGCTTTACCGGCGTCGGCCAGCGGGAGGGTCGCGGCGACGGTGGGGTGCAAGCGGCCGGTGTCGGCCAGGTCCGCGATGGCCTCCAATGCCGCGTAGTCCGGTTCGACCGAGATTCCGACGAACCGGCGGCCCGCCGCGCGAATCGTCACCGCCAGTTCCTGATTCGTGTGTTCGAGGACGCTGACGAGTACGCCGCCCGGCTTCAGCACGCGCAGCGCGCGTTCGCCGTCGGCGACCGAGTCGAGGACGATGTCGACATCGGAGACCACCTCGGTGTAATCGGTGGTGCGGTAGTCGATCACCTCGTCCGCGCCCAGGCTCCGCACGAATTCGTGCTTACCCGCACTGGCCAGCGCGATGACGTAGGCCCCGCGCGCCTTGGCGATCTGCACCGCCAGGTGGCCCACCCCACCGGCGGCGCGATGGATCAGCACCCGGTCGCCGGGGCCGACATTCACCCGGTCCACCAGCCCTTGCCAGGCCGTCAAAGCGGCGAGAGGCAGTGCGGCGGCCTCGGCATGGCTCAGCGACTGCGGTTTCCGGGCGAACTGCCGCGACGGTGCGGCCACGTACTCCGCGTAGCCGCCGGCGGCCCGAGGGAAGAACGGCAGGCCGTACACCTCCTCGCCGATCTCGTACCGCGCCCCGGGACCGGTCGCCTCGACCACTCCGGAGATGTCCCAGCCGAGAATGAACGGAGGCTGCCCGAGCATCGGGAAGGCCCCGGACCGCACCGCCACATCGACCGGATTGATTCCACTGGCGTGGACCCGGACCAGCACCTCACCGGACAGCAATGCCGGCTTGTCGACCTCGACCAGCTCCAGCACCTCGGGCCCGCCGAAGGTCTTCTGGATCACCGCACGCATCGTAAGCTCCTTCGTCCTCGTCGTCCGGCACGTCGCCGGATCGAACAACAGCAACAGTAAGGAGGATTCGAAAGACTATGAATGGCCTCGAATCTCTACTTTTTGTCCGTACGTCTCACTAGCTGGCCCGGACGCATCCGCTGGCGGGCCGGTCAATCCAGCCGGAAGTCCGCGAAATCGAAGCCCGGCGAGACCACGCAGCTGACCAGCACGTACTCGTCACCGGCGGGGCGAGCCGCCTGGCTGACCCCACCCGGGACCACGGCCTGCAACAGCTGCCCGTGCTCCACATCGGGTCCGAGCAGGATCTCCTCGCCTTCGATGTTCAGCAGCAGCGGCCCGCC
This sequence comes from Nocardia sp. alder85J, assembly GCF_020176955.2. GTDB lineage: Bacteria > Actinomycetota > Actinomycetes > Mycobacteriales > Mycobacteriaceae > Nocardia. The sequence goes on along the minus strand of NZ_JAIUCZ020000003.1, from coordinate 620,134 downwards.
GCGCTGCCACATCCACAATTCGTCCGAGCGGACCGTATGGGGTGCGGACTGTTCCCCCGGCAGCAACAGGAAGTGGATCGCGGTGGCGGCCGTGCGCGTGCCGTCGTACCCGGAAGGTGTGAATTCCACTGGACTACGCCAGGTTTCGCGATACCAGCCGCCCTCCGGATGCGGTTGCATATCCAGCACTGTCGCCAATTCGGGCCGCTCATCCATGTCTTGCTCCACTCCGTCGCGCTTACGAAGATCGTCCCGTAGCGCGCCGGATCCGTGCAATGTCCTCGGCTGCCTCGCACCCCTTGCACACAGCCGCACCCTTTTCTGCGAAAAGCCGCACAGCCGCACCCGAATTCGTGGCCACGCCGGCATCTCGTCCCGCCCGGGACGCGCACAGTCCGCACATCGTGGCATCCCTGCGGGCCACGAGCGTAGGTGGCCCGCGATATCCGCGCTCAGCGACCGAGGAAGCCGGCGATCAGGTCGGCGACCGCCGCCGGGCGCTCGATATTCGGGGAATGCCCCGCGCCGTCGATGATTTCGACCCTGGCACCGGTGGCACGGTACCGGGCCGCGGTGGTGGCGCAGTCGTAGAAACGGTCGTGGCTGCCGTGCAGCACCAGGGTGGGCAGGCCCAGCGCGCGCAACTGGGCATCCAGCGGGTTGACCGCGAGCCGCCGGCGCCGGTCCACGAGGACGACGCGGGGCATGTGCGGGCTCATCGCGCGATAGTCCCGGACACCCTGATCCGGATCGTCGAAGGCGGTGCGGAGGTCGAAACCCGGTGCGGCACCGTAACGCAGGCCCAGTCGCACGAACGGCGGCAGCGCCGCCCGGTGCAGCAGCGGACCGAGCCCCGGCGCGGCGAGCAGGCCGTTGCCGACCGGGAAGCGGGCGTCGCGGTAGTCCGGCGCCTGATCGATCAGCACGATCCAGCGCACCCGGCCCGACTGGCCGGCGGCCGCGAGCGCGACATCCGCGCCGAACGAATGCCCGGCCACGGTGACGTCGTCCAGCTCCAGCGCATCCAGCAGCGCGGCGATCGCGCGGCCCTGCGCCGGGGCGTCGAGATCGTGATGGCCGCCGGTGCCGCCGTGGCCGCGCAGATCCGGCCGGATCACCCGGAAGCGGCCGGCCAGCAGTGGCGCCACCCGCGCGTACCAGTGCAGTGACCCGCCGAAACCGTGCAGCAGCACAAGGGGTTTCGCGGCCGGGGCACCCTCGTCGACGATATGCAACCCTGCTTCGCCGAGGCCGCCGAACCGCCTACCGCTCATCGCGTCTCGTCGCTGTAAGCCAGCACCACCAGGGTGAACAGGTCGACCCGGCGGTCCCATGCGGTCACGTCGTAGGGCTCCAGCAGGCATTGCGCCGCGGTACCGTCGTGCACGGCGACCAGGGCGCGGCCCAGCGCCACCGGGTCGGTGACGAGCCGGCCGACCCGGGCCAGCAGCTTCTCCACCACCGGCAGCAGCGCGGCCACGATCGCGTCCTCGCGGGCCGCCACCACCCGGCGCAGCGCCGGATTGCGCAGGGCGTGCGCGGTGAATTCGAAGGTGATGCGGAACCACTGGTCGTCCACCGGAACCGCGCGCAGCACCAGCTCCACGCCGGTGCGCAGATCGGTCATGGCCTCGACCGCGTCGTCGGCGAGCACCGCCGTGACCTCTTGCAGCAACAGCTCGGAGCGCTGTTCCCACATGGCCAGGAACAGTTCCTCCAGGGAGGTGAAATTGGAGTAGAAAGCACCGCGGGTGAAACCCGCACGCTCGCAGATCTGCTCGACCGTACAGCGCCCGAAACCCTCGTCGGCGAAAGCGTCGAAGGCCGCGTCCAGCAGGCGCTGCCGGGTTTCGGCGCGGCGCCTGGTCACCCGCGGCTGGCTCGACATCCGCTGAGCGTAGCAATCGCCGCCGTGGCCCTCGCCGGATGCTCGGTCGTACCCTGGTGATCATGACGCAGTGGCGGCAGCGGCCCGGACCGATCGGCGTGCTCACCGGGGCGGGGATCTCCACCGATTCCGGCATTCCGGATTTCCGTGGCCCGCGCGGGGTGTGGACCAAGGATCCCATTGCGGAACTGCTGTCCACCTACGGCAGCTACCTGGCCGATCCCGAACTGCGGCAGCGCTCCTGGCTGGCCCGCCGGGACAATCCCGCCTGGCAGGCCGAGCCCAACGACGCGCATCGCGCGCTGGTGCGGCTCGGCGAGACCCGGGACGTCTCGATCGTCACCCAGAACATCGACCGCCTGCACCAGCGCGCCGGGACACCCGCGGATCGGGTGGTGGAGATCCACGGCAACATGTTCGAGGTGGTGTGCGTCGACTGCGACTACACCGCGACCATGGCCGCCACCCTGGATCGGGTCGCCGCCGGTGAGCCCGATCCGCCCTGCCCGCACTGCGACGGCATCCTGAAATCCGCGACGATCATGTTCGGCCGGGCGATGGACGCGGATTCGGTGCAGACAGCGGAGCGGATCGCGGCCCGCAGCACGATCTTCCTCGCGATCGGCACCTCGTTGCAGGTGGAACCGGCCGCCTCGATGTGCGCGGTCGCGGCCGGGAACGGCGCCGACCTGATCGTCGTCAACGCCGAACCGACCCCGTACGACCCCTACGCCACCGAGGTGATCCGCGAGCGGATCGGGACCGCCCTGCCGCGGCTGGTGGCCGAACTGCTCGCACCGCCGGCGCTCAACTGAACTGCGTCTTCGGCCGGTCCTGCCGCACGTCGTCGATGTACAGGTCGACCTTCTCGTTGTAGAAACAGGCGAGCCCGGCGATCTTCTGGCTCTCCGGCAGCGGCGTCCGGTACAGCCACACCAGATCCGGATGCTCGACGCCGTCCACCCGCACCGTGTAGTACTCGGCGGTGCCCTTGTACGGGCAGCCGGTACGGGTCGGCGACGGGGTCAGCAGATCGGTCCGGACATCGGTGAGCGGCAGGTAATACCGTGGCGGCAAACCGGTTTCGAAGAGGATGCGCGGCGACCGCGACTCGGCGACCACCTGACCCGCGATCTCCACCCGCACCTGCCGGGAACTGGCCAGGATGTCGATGCGGTGGTACGGGTCGCGCGGGTGGGTGTAGACGGGCTCGTCCTCCTCGAACCAGTCGTCCATCGAATTCCAGTCCAGCCGAACCACTTCCCGCAGCTCGGGAATCGGCGACTCCGGATAGCGCAGTGCGGCATCGGCTCTGGTGATGCCGTCCACGACCACATGGTGCACGACGCCCTCGCCGCGGCTGGGCGAGTGCTTGCTCGCGCCGCTGGGCTCCAGCCGGGCGTGCACATCGTCGATCGGGAAGTAGTAGGCGGGGTAGTGCGGCCCCTCCCAGACCAGCAGCGGCCGGATGGTGTCGACCACCAGCCGGCCCTCGACATACGCGCGGACCCGGCGATGACCGGGTTCGGTACGGATCCGTCCACGATTCGTATCGGTCATACCCCCCGAAGGTACTCGCGACCGGTGACACCGGCGGCGACCGCGAGATGACGGGATCGGAACGAGACGGGGCCCGGCAGATCGTGCCGGGCCCCGTACCACCGGGAATCAGTCGTCGGCGAGGGTGATCGCCTGGGCCTCCTCGACGCTGTGCGGCGCCGGATCGTGGTGGTGGTCGGTGGTGGTGTGCAGTGCGGAGCGGCCGCCGAGGAAGACCACGACGCCGACCGCGGTACAGGCGGCGCCGACCCAGAACGGCAGCGCCGTGGCGTGCTCGCCGAGCTTGCCGGCCAGATAGGGCGCCGCGGCGCCGCCGACGAAGCGGACGAAGCTGTAGGCGGCCGAGGCGGTGGAGCGTTCCACCGGCGCGGAGGTCATCACGGCCTCGGTGATCAGCGTGTTGTTGACGCCGAGGAACAGCCCGGCCAGCACGGTGCCCACGACGAGCACAGGCTTGTCGTGCGCGCCGATCGCCATCACGGCCAGGTCGGCGGCGAACAGCGCGAGCGCGGTCGCGATCGTCGGCACGGTGCCGAAGCGGCGTTGCAGGCGCGGCGCGAACCACACCGAGGCGATCGCCAGCAGCAGGCCCCAGCCGAAGAAGATGAAGCCGATGGCGTAGGTGCCCATGTTCAGCGGGAACGGGGTGTAGGCCAGCAGCGTGAAGAAGCCGTAGTTGTAGAGCAGCGCGGTGATGCTGACCAGCAGCAGGCCCCGGAAGCGCAGCGCCTTGAACGGCGCGATGATCGAGGTGTGGTGAGTGGGCTTCGGCGCTTCGGGCAGCAGCACGATCAGTGCGATGAAGGCCACCGCCATCAGCACCGAGACGCCGAAGAACGGTGCGCGCCAGCTGATTCCGCCGAGGAAGCCGCCGACCAGCGGGCCCGCCGCGATGCCGATGCCCAGCGCCGCCTCGTACAGGATGATGGCCCGCGCCACGCCGCCGGTGGCCGAGCCCACGATGGTGGCCAGCGCGGTCGCGATGAACAGCGCGTTGCCCAGCCCCCAGCCGGCCCGGAAGCCGACGATCTCGCCCACACTGCCGGAACTGCCCGCCAGCGCCGCGAACACCACGATGATCGCCAGGCCGGACAGCAGTGTCCGCTTCGCCCCGAACCGGCTGGAGACCACGCCGGTGATCAGCATGGCCACGCCGGTGACCAGCATGTAGCTGGTGAACAGCAGTGTCACCTGGGAGGGCGAGGCGTGCAGTTGCTCGCCGATCGGTTTGAGGATCGGGTCGACCAGTCCGATGCCCATGAAGGCGATCACCGAGGCGAAGGCGACCGCCCAGACGGCTTTGGGCTGGGTGGATTTCGGGCGCACCGCAGCATCGGCGGCGGGAGACAGGGTTGTACTCATCATCGGTTCCTGGTGTGAACGTTCCTGGGGTTGACGACGTTATGGCGCAGTGTTTTTCAGTTCCCCGAGCAGTTCGGTCAGCTCGGCGCGCAGCCGGGCCAGCCGATCGGTGCCGAAGGAGGGCAGCCGGGCTGCCAGGGTGGTGCCGACCGCACGGCGGGACGCGTTCAGGCAGTCGCGTCCCGCCGGGGTCAACTCGACGACCACGGCTCTGGAGTCGCCGGGATCCTTGGTGCGGCTGACGAGGCCCTCGGCTGCCAGCCGGCCGATCAGCGCCGTTGCCGTCGGCTGGGAACAGCCGTCGAGACGGGCGAATTCGCTGATCCGCAGCGCTCGCCGCTCGTCCAGCATCGACAGCGCCCGCAAGGTCGCGGGCGGCAGTTCCTCGAGTGATCGGACCACGCGGACCAGTCGGCCGAGGGTGACTGCGATGTCGACCAGATGGCTCTGGGCCTCGGCGGTGGGAGCGGATCCCTCCGCCTGGTTCGGCTGCACCCGGATTACTTTACCTACACTAACTATCTATTTACATAGTTTCCCTAACTATTTTTCTGGTGAGCTGGGTCACTGTCCAGGGGCAATCCGGCGGATGCCACGAAAAACCGCCCCCACGGCGGGCCGTGCGGGCGGTCGGAGGTTCCGGATCAGGCCGGTCGGGCCAGGGGCCGGGCCGGGGCGCCGAACAGGTGGGCGTCGGCGTGCGCACGCTTGAAGTAGAGGTGCGCGTCGTGCTCCCAGGTGATGGCGATGCCGCCGTGCAACTGGATCATCTCCCCGGCCACCGCCTGGAAGGACCGGGTGCAGTGGATCCGCGCGGCCGCGACCTCGAGCGCCGCGTCGTCCGCGGCGGTATCGTCCAGCGCCGCGATGGCGGACCAGGCCACCGAACGCGCGGACTCCACCAGCACGTACATGTCCGCCATCCGATGCTTCAGCGCCTGGAAGCTGCCGATCGGGCGGCCGAACTGCACCCGGGATCCGGTGTACTCGACGGTCGCCGCCAGGCACCGGTCGGCCGCGCCCACCTGCTCGGCGGCCAGTGCGGCCCAGGCGATGTCGCGCAGCCGGGCCGCCACCGCCGTGGCGTCGCCGGCCAGGGCGCGGGCGGGAGCCGCCGCGAAGGTGACCTCGGACAGCCGCCGGGTGACGTCCATCGCGGCGGTCGGCGTGCGGGTGACTTCCGGTGCGGTGGCGTCGATTTCGTACAGCCCGGTGGTGGTGAGCACGATCAGCGTCGCGGCGGCGCCACCGTCGAGTACGTAATGCGCGGTGCCGCTGAGCTTTCCGTCCTCGGCGCGGACCCCGAAGCCGTCCCAGCCGTCCGGTCCCGCCCAGCACACCGCGAGGGTGCGGGCCCCCTCGGCGACCTCCGGCAGCAGCCGGGCGCACGCCTCGGCGTCGCCGGACAGCAGCAGGGCCTGCGCGCCGAGCACCGCCGAACCGAGCATCGGCGGCGCGTGCAGGGTGCGGCCCAGTTCCTCCACCACGATCAGCGCCTCGGCCAGGCCCGCGCCGATGCCGCCGTACTCCTCGGGCACGGCCAGCGCCGCCACGCCGACCTGCTCGCACAGCAGTCGCCACAGGCGTTCGTCGTAACCGGCGCCGCCGTCGATCGCGCGCCGCAGCGCCTCGCGATCGCCGTGCCGGGCCAGGGCCGCGCGCACCGTATCGGCCAGTTCCCGGCGTTCGGCCACGGTGCTCACGACTGCTCCGCCCGCAGCGCCGCCGCGACCCGGCCGCGATGGAAATCGGCTGTGCCCCACGCTGTTCGCAACGCCATCACCTTCGTCAGCCACAGCGACAGATCGAATTCGGCGGTGTAGCCGATGGCGCCGTGCACCTGCAACGCGGTGCGGGCGGCGCGATGCGCGGCCTCGGCGCAGGCCACCTTGGCCGCCGACACGTCCCGGGCCCGGATCGCCGGATCGCCGTCCTCGGCCACGGTGAGCGCTGCCCGATAGAGCAGCGGCTCCGCCATTTCCAGCCCGATCAGCACATTCGCCAGGTGGTGTTTGACCGCCTGATACTGCCCGATCGGCTTGCCGAACTGCCGCCGTTGCTTCACGTAGGCCACGCTGGTGTCCAGCAGCGCGCGGCCCGCGCCGAGCGTCTGCGCCGCGACGGCCAGCGCACCCGCGTCGAAGCCCGCGGCGGCCGCGGCCCGCACCGCCTCGCCCTCGGCCACCGTCTCGTCGGCGGCCAGCGAGAACAGGCGGCGGGCGGCGTCGACCGAGCGGATCGGGCCGACCCGATGCGCGGCCGACAGCCGATCGCCGTCGACGGTCAGCACCACCTCGGCCGTGTCGGCGTCCAGCGCCGGGGTGCCGGTGGCCGGGGCGATCGTGCCCAGCACGGTGCCCTCGGCCAGCGCGGGCAGCCAGCGCTGCGCCGGCCCCGGATCCGGAAGCGCTTGCAGCAGTACGGGAATCACCGCCGCCGTCTCCACCAGCGGGCCGGGCGCCGCGGCCCGGCCGAGTTCGATGAACGCCACCACCAGATCCACCGGCGTGGCCCCGAAACCGCCGTACCGCTCGTCGACCACCAGGCCCAGCGCGCCCGCCCCCGCCAGCTGGCGGATCAGGCCGCGGCCGCCGCGGTGATCACCGCCGCTCCAGGTCCGGACGATATTCGGGGTGCCCGCGGTCTCGCAGATCTTGCGCAGGCTGCCGGCGAAATCCCGTTGTTCGGGAGCTAATGCGAATCTCATCGAGGGAGTCCGTTCAGAAATCGGGCGGCGGTCAGCGCGGCAGCCCGAGCAGGCGTTCGGCGACGATGTTGCGCTGGATCTCGTTGGTACCGGCGTAGATCGGCCCGGCCAGCGAGAACAGGTAGCCGTCGGTCCACGGGCCGATGCGTTCGGCGTTCACGCCCAGCAGATCCAGCGCGGTCTCGTGCATGGCGATGTCCAGATCCGACCAGAACACCTTGTTCACCGAGGATTCCGCGCCGAGTTTGCCGCCCTCGGCCAGCCGGGTCACGGTGCCCCAGGTGTTCAGCCGGTACGCCTCGGCGCCGATCCAGGCGTCCACCGCGGCATTTCGCGCCGCGCTGTCGGTGGCGTCGGTGCTCTCGCGCCACAACTCGATCAGTTTGCGCGCGGTCGCGGTGAACCGGCCCGGACTGCGCAGCGACAGGCCGCGTTCGTTGCTGGAGGTGGCCATCGCCACCTGCCAGCCGTTGTTCGGCTCGCCGATCACATCCCGATCGGGCACGAACACGCTGTCCAGGAACAGTTCCGCGAATCCGGGCTCGCCGTCGAGCTGCGGGATCGGGCGGACCGTCACGCCGTCGGCGGTGAGCGGGAACATCACATAGGTGAGGCCGCGGTGACGTGCCCGGCGGGGGCGATCAGGCCCGGAGGCGGCAGCCTGCGTCACCACGGAGGGCCCCGCCTCCGCCGCATCGGAGACAGCTTCGGGATCGCTGCGGAACAGGCCGAAGGCCCAGTCCGCGTAGGCCGCCCGGGAACTCCAGGTCTTCTGGCCGTCGAGGATCCAGCCGCCGTTGGTGCGCCGCGCGGTGGACCGGATTCCGGCCAGATCGCTGCCGGCCTCCGGCTCGGACCACGCCTGCGCCCAGATGTCGTCGGCGCGGGCCATCCGCGGCAGGATGCGGGCCAACTGCTCCGGGGTGCCGTGCTCGAACAGGGTGGGCGCGAGCAGGAAGATACCGTTCTGGCTCACCCGGCCGGGCGCGCCGGCGGCGTAGTACTCCTCCTCGAACAGCACCCACTCGAGCAATGAGGCGTCGCGGCCGCCGAATTCGGCCGGCCAGGCCACCACCGACAGCCGGGCCTCGGCCAGCGTGCGCTCCCAGGCGCGATGCGCCTCGAAGCCCGCGCGGGTGTCCATCGAGGGCAGCGGTGCCGGGGGGACATTGGCGCGCAAGAACGCCCGCACCTCGCCGCGGAATTCCTCGGCGGTGGAATCGAAGTCGAGATCCATGGTCACCGGGCCCCGTTCGGTTCGGCGGCCGGGCTCGACTCGGTCGCGGCGGCCTTCATGGATCTGGCGTTCATGCCGCCCAGCGGATCCGCGCCGACCTCGGCATTGTGCGCGTGCGCGAAATGATGCAGGCCGAAGACCGAATCCATGCCCGCCCGCAGCCCCATCAGGTCCTCGCACTGGTTGACGGCCTTCTTGGTCAGCGCCAGGCCGAATTGCGGCATGTCGGAGATCTTCTCGGCCAGCGCCAGCGTCTGCGTCTCCAACTCGGCACGCGGCACCACGCGATTCACCATGCCCCACTCGTAAGCCTGTGCGGCACTGAAGCGGTCGCCGGTGTACAGCACCTCCTTGGCCCGCCGCGGCCCCAGCACCCAGGGATGCGCGAAGTATTCGACACCCGGAATGCCCATGCGCACCACGGGATCGGAGAAGAAGGCGTCCTCGGAGGCCACGATGAGATCACACACCCAGGCCAGCATCAGCGCGCCGGCGATACAGGCGCCCTGCACCATCGCGATGGTCGGCTTGGGGATCTCCCGCCAGCGCCGGCACATGCCGAGATACACCTCGAGCTCGCGGGAGAAGCGCTGGTCGCCGCCGGGCCGGTCGAGGTGGTCCCACCAGAGCGCGGCCTTGTTGTCGTATCGCACGTGGTGGTCGCGGCCGGGAGCGCCGATGTCGTGCCCGGCGGAGAAGTGTTTCCCGTTGCCCGCCAGCACGATCGACTTCACCTCGGCGTCCTGCACGGCCCGCTCGAAGGCGGCGTCGAGGGCGTAGGTCATCACCGAGTTCTGCGCGTTGCGGTACTGCGGCCGATTCATCGTGACGATCGCCACCGGCCCGCGCTTCTCGTAGGTGACGACCTCGCCCTCATCGGGGACCGACGCTTGCGAACTCACGAATTCTCCTCACGTAGTTGCCGCTTGAGCACCTTTCCGGCAGCGCTGTAGGGCAGCTGATCGCGGAATTCGACGTAGCGCGGCACCTTGAAATTGGCCAGTGTGCGACCGGCGTGGGCGAGCACGTCCTCGGCGGTGACGGCGGCGCCGGGTGCGCGCACCACGTACGCCTTGCCGACCTCGCCCATCCGCTCGTCCGGCACGCCGATCACCGCGGATTCGGCGACCCCGGCCAGCCGGGCCAGATTCTGTTCGATCTCGGCCGGATACACGTTGAACCCGCCGGAGATGTACATGTCCTTGAGCCGGTCGGTGATCTTCAGATAACCGCGGTCGTCCAGCACGCCCACGTCACCGGTGTGCAGCCAGCCGTCGGCATCGATGGTCTCGGCGGTGTGCACCGGGTCGTCGAGATAGCCGAGCATCACATTGGGGCCGCGCAGCAGCAGCTCACCGTTGCCGGCGATGCGGAGCTCGAAGTCGGCGATGGCCCGGCCGGAGGTGGTGGCGATGGTCTCGGCGTCGTCCTCGGGCAGGCACATGGTGCCGAAGCCGGCCGATTCCGACAGCCCGTACGCGGTCAGCACCACGTCGAAACGCAGGACCTCGCGCATCTTCTCGATCAGCACCACCGGCACCACCGAGGCGCCGGTGACCGCGACCCGCAGGCTGGACAGGTCGAATTCGGTGCGGCGGGGGTGGTCCAGCAGGGTCTGGTAGATCGTCGGCGGCCCGGTCAGCACGGTGATGCGCAGCTCCTGCACCAGCCGCATGGCCGCGGGGACGTCGAAGGTGGCCAGCGGCACGATGGTCGCGCCGGTGAGCAGGCAGGTGAGGATCGCGGCCTTGTAGCCGAAGTTGTGGAAGAACGGCGGGATCACCAGATAGCGATCGGAGCTGTTCAGGGTGGCGCAGTCGGCCCAGGCCCGGGACACCGCGACCGCCTGCCGCTGCGCGACCAGGGTGCCCTTGCTGCGGCCGGTGGTGCCGGAGGTGAAGAGGATGTCCGAGATGTCCTCGGGTGCAACGGATTCGCCACGCTCGGTGATCCGCTCCGGGGAGATCGCGGTGGCCAGTGCGGGCAGTTGTGACCAGGTGATCCGATCCGCCGCGGTGGTGTCGGTGCCCTCCACCGGGATCACGATCACCGTCTCGATATCGAGTTTCGGTGCGGTGGCGCGCAATTCGGCCAGCCGGTCGCGGCCGAGGAACGGCCCCGCGATGAACAGTGCCGTGGCGTGTACCCGCTCCAGCACGTCGGCGGCCTCGTCGGCGACGTAGCGGGTGTTCAAGGGCACCAGCGCGGCACCGGTGTAGTGCGCGGCGAGTGCGGCGATCACCCAGTGGTAGGTGTTCGGCGCCCAGATGGCGATCCGGTCGCCGCGGTCGACGCCGCGGGCGATCAGCGCGCCGGCCACCTGCCGGACCTCGTCCAGCAGCTGTGACCAGCTCAGTTCGACATCGCCGTCCCGGACGGCGGCCGCGTCGCCGTAGGCGAGTGCCGCCGCGTGCAGCGCGCCGGGGGTGGTCTGCGGAGGGGTTGTCACGGTCGTCCTCGATCGGTCTACAAAGCAAGTGCTTGGTAGGTTACTCTACCGGAGTGAGCGCGATCCAGACTTCCGATTCCGCCGCCGCGGCGGCCGCGCAGGCCGGTGACGATCGGCGATTCGCCGCCGAGATCCGCGCGTGGCTGGCCGAGAACCTCGAAGGACGGTTCCGGGAGCTGCGCGGACTCGGTGGCCCCGGCAGCGAGCACGAGGCGTTCGACGAGCGGCTGGAGTGGGACCGCCACCTCGCCGCGGCGGGCTGGACCTGCCTCGGCTGGCCGAAGCGGTACGGCGGCCGCGAGGCGACGCTGCGGCAGCAGGTGATCTTCCACGAGGAGTACGCGAAGGCCGACGCCCCCGCCCGGGTGTCGCACCTGGGTGAGGAACTGCTCGGCCCGACCCTGCTGGCCTTCGGCACCGAGGAGCAGAAGCAGCGCTTCCTGCCGGGCATCAAGACCGTCACCCAGCTGTGGTGCCAGGGTTACTCGGAGCCGGGCGCCGGTTCGGATCTGGCCGCGGTGAGCACCGCCGCGCGGCGCGACGGTGACCACTGGGTGATCAACGGCCAGAAGATCTGGACCTCGCTGGCGCACGTGGCCGACTGGTGTTTCGCGGTCTGCCGCACCGAGCCGGGATCCACGCGCCACCAAGGACTCTCGTATCTGCTGGTGCCGATGAAGCAGCCGGGTGTGCAGGTGCGGCCGATCGTGCAGCTCACCGGCACGTCGGAATTCAACGAGGTGTTCTTCGACGACGCGCGCACCGAAGCCGGGCTGGTGGTCGGCGAGCCGGGCGAGGGCTGGCGAGTGGCCATGGGCACCTTGACCTTCGAGCGCGGTATCTCGACCGTCGGCCAGCAGATCCGCTTCGCCCGCGAACTCGCCGACCTGGAGGCGGTGGCGCGGGCCGACGGCCGCATCGACGATCCGCTGCTCGCCGAGCGCCTGGACCGGGCCTGGGTGGGGCTGCGGGTGCTGCGCGCGCACGCGCTGCGCACGCTGGAATCCGCGCACGAGACCGTCGACGCGCGCACCGCCGCGGGTCAGGCGTCGGTGTCGAAGCTGCTGTGGGCCGACTGGCATCGCGGGCTGGGCGAACTCGCCATGGACGTGCTCGGCGCGCCCGGCCTGCTGGCGCAGAACAGCGCGGGTGAGCTGGACCAGTGGCAGCGCCTGTTCCTGTTCACCCGCGCCGACACCATCTACGGCGGCTCGGACGAGGTGCAGCGCAACATCATCTCCGAGCGGGTGCTCGGCCTGCCTCGCGAAGCCCGTTGAGCCGCAAGCGAACCGGCGGCGCACCAGCATTCCCCCCGACTCCTCTCGGAAGGACTCTCCCGTGACCGACCTCTCCGTTCCGCCGCCGCCGGTCTCCGGCCACGGCCTGCTCGCCGGGCGGACCGCGGTGATCACCGCCGCCGCCGGTACCGGCATCGGCTCCGCCACCGCGAAGCGGCTGCTCGACGAGGGGGCCGATGTGGTCGTCTCCGACTGGCACGAGCGGCGGCTGAAGCAGACCGAGGAGGAGTTGCGCGCGGCGCATCCGGACCGCCGGGTGGCGGCGGTGGTATGCGATGTGACCAGCACCGAGCAGGTCGACGCGCTGATCCGGGACGCCGCCGCGGCGCTGGGCCGCATCGACATCATGGTCAACAACGCCGGGCTCGGCGGTGAGACGCCCGTGGTCGACATGACCGACGAGCAGTGGGATCGGGTCCTCGACATCACCCTCAACGGCACCTTCCGGTGTACCCGCGCGGTGCTGAACTATTTCCGCACGGCCGGTCACGGCGGCGTCGTCGTCAACAACGCCAGCGTGCTCGGCTGGCGGGCCCAGCACGGGCAGGCGCACTACGCCGCCGCCAAGGCCGGGGTGATGGCGCTGACCCGGTGCAGTGCGGTGGAGGCCGCCGGACTGGGGGTGCGGATCAACGCGGTGGCGCCGAGTATCGCCAGGCATCCGTTCCTGGACAAGGTCTCCACCACGGAGCTGCTGGACCGGCTGGCGGCCGGTGAGGCCTTCGGACGGGCCGCCGAGCCGTGGGAGGTCGCGGCCACGATCGCCATGCTGGCCAGCGACTACACCTCGTATCTGACCGGAGAGGTGGTTTCGGTCTCCAGTCAGCGGGCCTGACCGGCCGGTCCTTCGCGGCGAAACCCCCGACCGAAATTGGGTGGCGCCGACCCCTCCCGGGTGTGCAATCCTGGGAGAGGCCGATTCGGCGATTTGCGAAGGGACCGGGACCCATGGGTCTGGACCGTCGTCACAAGGACAACGTGGGCAGCGACGACAACACTGTCGACGGTGGCACGGGCGAGCGCCACGAAGAGCTGGAGTTGGAGCTGGTACGCGAGGTGGTGCTGACCCGGCGCCGGCTCGACAGCGTCGTGCTGGCCGCCCTGACACTGGGCGCCGAGCTGCTCGACCATCCGTCGCCGGCGGTGACGGCCACGCGGGCGGCGCAGATCCTGGCGGCGCACGCCGTCGACGAGTCCGAGGTGGGCCGCGATCCGCGCGGCGCCCTGCGCACCGATATGGCCCGCGATCGTGAGCGGGCCCGGCGCATCGGCCTGAGCGGACATCGTTGCGCACCCGAGACCGACGACGCCCGCCGCCGCCGGCAGCGCACCGCGCTGCTGTGCGAGGTGCGCGCCGATCTGCTCGACGTGGTGCGGCGCTGCCGCCGGTTCCGGCTGGACGGGGTGGCGTTCGCCGACGGCATCGCCGAGGGCCTGTGCGCCGCCACCGACAAGCTGGTCACCGGTGCGGATATGGACGCCTACAACGCCTGGCAGCGCGGCATGGTGCTGAAGATCAGCGAGGTGCCGGGCGGGGACGGCGCGCCGCGGGCCATGGCGACCGTGGATGCCGGGCCCGGCCGCGGCCCGCTGACGGTGGAGTGGGACAGCTGCGAGCGCCGGCTCGCGCTGGTCGCTCGGATGGCCCGGGCGGGCATCTCCCCGGTCGTCATCTGCGATCGGCTGCTCGCGGACCTCTCGGTCGCCTCGCCGTTACGCTTCTCGCTGCGCTGAATCGCCGGCGCTGCCGTGTGGATCACCGTCGCCGCCGGGCCCCGCCGGACGGCCGGTTCCGATCGCTGATTTCCCGGCTCGGCAACGGCGTGACGGGCCGGATCACCACCCCGTGGACCAAGCAAATGCTTGGTTGTATTATGGCCGATGTGACCGCACCCGACACCTCCAAGTCCGCACGTCGCAACGAACTGCTCGCCCTGGCGGCCGAGCTGTTCGCCGAGCGTGGGCTGCGTGCCACCACGGTCCGGGACATCGCCGACGCGGCCGGGATTCTATCCGGCAGTCTCTATCATCACTTCGATTCCAAGGAGTCGATGGTGGACGAGATCCTGCGCGGCTTCCTCGACGATCTCTTCGGCCGCTATCGGGAGATCGTCGCCTCGGGTCTGCCGGCGCGGGATACCTTGGAGGCGTTGGTGATCGCGTCGTACGAATCGTTCGACCGCTCGCACGCCGCGGTGGCGATCTATCAGGCCGAGGCGAAACGACTCAGCGGCACACCGCGTTTCACGTACATCGACGAGTACAACACCGAATTCCGTGCGATCTGGTCCCGGATGCTGGAGCAGGGCGTCGCCGACGGCAGCTTCCGGCCCGAACTGGATGTCGAACTGGCGCTGCGCTTCCTGCGCGACACCGTGTGGGTGGCGGTGCGCTGGTACCGCCCCGGCGGCCGGATCACCGTCGGCACCCTCGCCAAGCAGTACCTGACCATCGTGCTCGACGGGCTCACCAATCCCGAGAACGGGACCGACCCGGCCCGGCGACCTTCCGGCGCAACGGAAAACAGCAAGTAGGAGCTCTCATGTCTGCACCGACCCGCCGTCAGTACGCCCCCGTCCGGGAGGCGTACGTGATCGATGCCGTGCGCACGCCGGTCGGCAAGCGCGGCGGCGCGCTGGCCGGAGTGCATCCGGCCGATCTCGGCGCCGCGGCGCTGCGCGGGCTGCTGGGCCGCAACTCGATCGATCCCGTGCAGGTCGACGACGTGATCGTCGGTTGCGTCGACAACATCGGGCCGCAGGCCGGCAATATCGGCCGCACCGCCTGGCTCACCGCCGGATATCCGGAGGAGGTGCCCGGCGTCACCGTCGACCGGCAGTGCGGGTCCAGCCAGCAGGCGATCAACTTCGGCGCGCAGGCCATCATGAGCGGCACCGCCGAGGTGATCGTGGCCGGCGGCGTGCAGAACATGAGCGCCATCCCGATCTCGGCCGCCATGCTGGCCGGCAGGGAGTACGGCTTCGACTCCCCGTTCGTGGGCGCCGAGGGCTGGGATCACCGCTACGGCACCAGCGAGGTGTCGCAGTTCGCCGGCGCCCAGTTGATCGCCGAGAAGTGGGACATCAGCCGCGAGGACATGGAGCACTGGGCACTGCGCAGTCACGAGCGGGCCCGCGCCGCCATCGCCGAGGGCCGCTTCGACCGGGAGATCGTGCCGGTCGGCGACTTCTGGATCGATCAGGGTCCGCGTGAGACCAGCCTGGCGAAGATGGCCACGCTGGCGCCGCTGTCGGAGGGCAGCCGGCTGACCGCGGCGGTGGCCAGCCAGATCTCCGACGGGGCCAGTGCCACCCTGCTGGCCTCGGACTGGGCGGTGCAGGAGTACGGCCTGACCCCGCGGGCGCGCGTCCACCACGTCAGCGCGCGCGGCGCCGATCCGATCTACATGCTCACCGCCCCGATCCCGGCCACCAAGTGGGCACTGGAGAAGACCGGTCTCACCATCGACGACATCGATGTGATCGAAATCAACGAGGCGTTCGCGCCGGTGGTGCTGGCGTGGCTGAAGGAGACCGGCGCCGACCCGGACAAGGTCAATGTCAACGGCGGCGCCATCGCCCTCGGACATCCGCTCGGGGCAACGGGCGCAAAGCTTTTCGCGACTCTGCTGCACGAGCTGGAGCGCGTCGGCGGCCGCTACGGATTGCTCACCATCTGCGAGGGTGGCGGCACCGCGAACGTGACGATCATCGAGCGCCTGTAAGGGTGACGCTTCAACCGTCGCCGCGACGCACACCGGACCGGCGTTTACCATCAGTGAATGGAGGTTCTGGGCGCTTGTCCGCTCGACTGCCCCGACGCCTGTTCCTGGGTGGTGACCGTCGCCGATGACGGCAGAGCGGTCGGACTACGGGGAAACAAACATCACCCGGTCACCCGTGGCGCACTGTGCGTGAAGGTGAACCGGTATCTCGAGCAGGTCGACTCGCCGGATCGGATCCGCTATCCGATGCGCCGGGTCGGCCGCAAGGGTGAGGGCCGCTTCGAGCGGATCAGCTGGGACGAGGCCCTCGACGAGATCTCCACGCGCCTGACCGGCATCATCGACGAATACGGCGGCGAGGCGATCTGGCCGTTCCACGGCACCGGCAGCCTCGGCTATCTGCAAGGGCTGGAAGGCTTTTCCGGCCGCCGGTTCTTCAACGTGCTCGGCGCCACCCTGCACAATCCGACGATCTGCTCGATCTCCGGCTCGCTCGGGCTGAAATACACCCTGGGCACCTCCGGCGGCATGGATCCGGAGGACTTCCCGAAGTCGAAGCTGATCATCCTGTGGGGCTCCAACCCGCTGACCTCGGGGCACCACGTGTGGAAGTTCATCCAGGACAGCGGCGCCTACCTGGTCGCGATCGACCCGGTGCGCAGCCGCAGCGCCGAACGCTGCGACGAACATCTGGCGCCGCTGCCCGGCACCGACGCCGCGCTGGCGATGGGCCTGATGCACGTGATCGTGTCGCTGGGCGCCGAGGATCGCGAGTATCTCGCCGAGCACACCGAGGGCTGGGAACAGTTCCGCGAGCGGCTCGACGAGTACACCCCGGAGCGGGTCGCCGAGATCACCGGGCTGCCGGTGGAGCAGATCGTCGGGCTCGGTGAGCGGATCGCCCGCACCCGCCCCACCGCGATCCGCGCCTCGCAGGGCATGCAACGGCACGCCGGGGGCGGAATGGCGTTGCGCACCTTGGCCTGTCTGCCGGGCGTGACCGGCGACTGGGCGATTCCCGGTGGTGGACTGCACTATTCGACCAGCGGCCACTACCGGCTCAACGAATCGGAGCTGGTGCGTTTCGATCTGCTGCCGCATCCGGTGCGCACCCTGTCGATGACCCGGCTGGCCGAGGGCTTGCTGGAGGCGAAGGATCCGCCGGTGCAGGCGCTGTTCGTGATCGGCGCCAATCCGGTGGCCTCCAATCCGGACCAGTCCACGGTGATCCGGGGGCTGTCGCGCGAGGACCTGTTCACCGTGGTGCTGGAGCATTTCCAGACCGACACCGCCGACTACGCCGACATCCTGCTGCCCGCCACCATGCAGCCCGAACACCTGGACGTCCTCGCCGCCTACGGCAACCTCTACCTGGCCTGGAACGAACCCGCGGTGGACCCGCCCGGCGAATGCCTCTCCACCACGGAGACCTTCCGCCGCCTGGCCCGGCACATGGGCCTGACCGAACCGGCGCTCTACGACTCCGACGAGGATCTGGCCCGCCAGCTGCTGAAGGGCTACGACCTGGAACGCCTGCGCCGCGAGGGCTTCCTGCGCGTCGAGGCGCAACCGGTGCCCGCCGGCAAACTGCAATTCGTGTCCGCCCGCGCCGCGGCCGCCGGCCACGACGCACTGCCGACCTACATCCCGCCCGCCGACACCGGCGACGGTCTGGTGCTGATCTCGGCCGCCTCGCACTATTTCGTCAACTCCAGCTTCGGCACCAATCCGGAGCTGCGCCGCCGAGCCGGCGACCCACAGGTGACCATCCACCCCACCGATGCCGCCGAGCGCGGAATCGCGGACGGCGCAAAGATTCTGGTGTACAACGAGCGCGGCGCCTTCGAGGCCGTGGCACTGGTCTCCGACCGGGTCCGGCCGGGCGTGGCCGCCACCACCAAGGGCCGCTGGATGAAGTTCTCCCAGGGCTCCACCGTGAACGCCACCATCGCCGAACGGGATTCGGATTTCGGCGGCGGAGCCGTCTACCACGACAACCGGATCCAGATCACCCTGCGCTGACGCATCAGGCTGCGGGCCCCACCCGCGCTGCGGCCGGGTGTCAGGGCTGCACCGGCGGCAGTGGCCGGTACTGCTCGTCGTAGCCGAGGGCGAGCAGCGACAACCGGTGCAGGGTGTCGCGTTCCTCCGGGGTGAGCCGGGCGAAGACGACCTCGTTGGTCGCCTCGATCTCCGCGTCGACCCGGAGGCGCGCCGCCCGGCCGGCCTCGGTGATGGACAGGCAGTGTTTGCGGCGGTCGACGGTGTCGCGCTGGCGGATCACCAGGCCCGCCCGCTCCAGGCCGTCGACCAGGCGCACCACCTCGCTGCGGTCGATGCCGAGGGCGTCGGCGATCTCCTGCTGGGAGATCCGGTCCGCGCGATCCTCCAGGTAGACCAGCACCCAGTGGTCGCGCAGGGACGAGCCGACCCCCTGATGTACCGCGCGATGCAGCTTCCCGAACGCGTAGGAGGGGAAGCGCAGCAGCCCTTCCAGGTGGAGTTCGGATGCGTCGGGCATGGGCCGATTCTAATGCTGTTGCTGACCCACTAGATTGTTGATAACCTCCGCAATTGAGTAAGCCAACAATCTTGCGAAAGGGTCGTCCGATGACGCAGACGCGCTCGGCCACCGCGGTTCCCTCCTCCGACTCGATTCCCCCGCACGTCTGGCGCATCGCCGGTGTGGTCGTCTTCGGCGCGCTGATGAGCATGCTCGACACCTCACTGGTGAATATCGGGCTGCATACGATCGGCGCCGACCTGCACGCGACGCTGGCCACCGTGCAGTGGGTGGCCAGCGGTTACCTGCTCGCGCTGGCCGTTTCGCTACCGATGTGCGGCTGGCTGGCCCGCCGGTTCGGGCCCGCGCGGGTCTGGGTGTGCGCGATCGCCGCGTTCACCGTCGCCTCCGGACTGTGCGCCCTGGCACCCGGTATCGGCTGGCTGATCACCCTGCGGGTGCTCCAGGGGCTGGCGGCCGGTGTGGTCGTGCCGGCCGGGCAGACCATCCTCGGGCAGGCCGCCGGGCCGAAATACCTCGGCCGGGTGATGGCCGTGGTCGGCATCGCGGTGGTGAGCGCGCCCGCGCTCGGACCCACCGTGGGCGGGCTGATGCTCCAGAACCTGAGCTGGCAGTGGCTGTTCCTGATCAACCTGCCGTTCGGTGTGGTGGCGTGCGCGCTGGGCCTGCGAGTGCTGCCGCGGGCCACCGGAACCCACAGCGGCGGGCTGGATTTCGCGAGCCTGATCCTGGCCGGCGGCGGCGCCTCGGCCGTGGTCTACGGACTCGGCGAACTCGGTGTGCACGCCGCGAATCCGCTGACGGTGTGGCTGCCGATCGCGGCCGGTCTGGTCGCCTTGGCGGGCTTCGTGATCCGCTCCGCCCGCCGCGAGTTGCCGTTGCTGGACGTGCGGATGTTCCGCGACCCGGTCTTCGCCGCCGCCAACACCGCGAGCTTCTTCGCCGGTGCGGCGATGTTCGGTCTGATGGTGTTGCTGCCGTTGTACTTCCAGGTGCTGCACCACGACGGCCTGATCCGCACCGGGTTGCTGCTGCTCGCCTACGGCGGCGGCGGAATCGTCGCGCTGCCGCTCGGTGGCCGGTTGACCGACCGGGTCGGCGGCGGAATCGTCGCCGTCTGCGGCACTCTCGTGGTAGCCGCGACCGTCGCGCCGCTGGCCTTGCTCCCGGCCGACGCGAATGCCGTTCTGCTGCAAGTGCTTCTGTTCATGGCCGGCGTCGGTACCGCATTGTCCAGCATGCCGCTGGTCTCCACCGCCTATGCCGCCGTCCGGCACGACCAGATGCCCGATGCCGCGGCGTTCGTCAACATCCTGCAACGTATCGGTGGCGCGATCGGGGTCGCCGTCGTGGCCGTGATCCTGTCCCGAGCAGTCGATTCCGCGCATCCCGTGGCGTTCGGCTACCACGTCGCCTTCGGCGGGATCTGCGCGCTGTCGCTGGTCGCGGCGCTGGCCTCCGGGGTGCTGCTGCGGGTGCGCCGCTAGACCCGATCCCGCCCGGTGATCGTCGCCGGGCGGGGTCGGTCACGCGAGGGCCGGCAGGGTCACGACCTGTCCGGCATAGGCCAGTCCCGCGCCGAACCCCAGCAGCAGCGCGGTGTCGCCGGGCCGGGCCGCGCCCGAGCGCAGCAGTTCCTCCATCGCCATCGGAATCGACGCGGCGCTGGTGTTTCCGGTCTCCACGATGTCGCGGGCGATCGCGACGCCCTCGGGCAGGCGCAGGGTTTTGATCAGCGCCTCGGTGATGCGAATGTTGGCCTGGTGCGGCACGAACGCGTCGATCTGGTCGACGGTGACCCCGGCCAAGTCCAGGGCCTCGCGGCACGCCTTCTCCAGGAAGGTGACCGCCCAGCGGAAGACCGCCGTGCCGTTCATCCGGATGTACGGCCGCACCGCAGCGTCGCCGATCGCCGCGACCTCGGCGAAATACTGCTGAAAGTCCTTGTCCTGCTTGATCGCCGAGGTCTGGCTACCGTCCGAGCCCCAGGCCACCGGGCCGATGCCCTCCTGTTCGGACCGGCCCACCACCGCCGCCCCGGCGCCGTCGGCGAAGATGAACGCGCAGCTGCGGTCGTCGCGATCGAGCAGATCCGACAACCGTTCCACCCCGATCACCAGCACCTGCCGGGCCTGCCCGGCGCGCACCAGATTCGCCGCATTGGCCAGCGCGTAACAGAATCCGGCGCAGCCGGCCGAGACGTCGAAGGCGGCGGTGTCGTGCATCCCCAGCGCGTCGGCCACCACCGCGCCCGCCGACGGGCCCAGCACCATCTGCGACGAGGTGGCCAGGATCACCGCATCGACCGCGCCGGCCTCCAGGCGCGCGGCGGTGAGCGCGTCGCGCGCGGCGGCGACGCTCATCGAGACGATGGTCTCGTCGGCTTCCGCCCAACGGCGGGAAGCGATTCCGGACCGGGAGCGGATCCACTCGTCCGAGGAGTCGATCCGATCGATGATGTCGGCATTGGGAACGATCCGGCGGGGCCGGTACACCCCGAGGCCCAGAATCGCGGCGTGGGCGACCGGGGCGGTGGTGGCGATGTGCGCGGGCATGACGTCCTCTCTCATGTGAACCGATCGGTCCACACACGCTAGATCTAGCATGGAACGATCGGTTCAATCAAGAAAACGGTTCAATCCGAGGAGGACAGCGACGTGGCGACGGCCGGCCCGCGGGCCCGATTGCTCACGAACACCATCGCCACGGTGCAGGAGCACGGTGTGCACGCCGCCGGACTCAACGAATTACTGAAGCGCAGCAACGCCTCTCGCAATTCGCTGTACCAGCACTTCCCGGCCGGTAAATCCCAGCTGGTCGAGGCGGCCGCCCGCATCGTGGCCCGCGTCGTCTACTCACACGTGAGTTCCACTGCCGACGCCCTGAAATCGGCCCGGAGCCCCGAACAGTGGCTCGACCAACTCTTCGCGTTCTGGCGAACCCCCCTGGAGGTCAGCGACTATCGCGAGGGCTCCTTCATGATGGCCGCCGCCCTCGACGAACTCGACCCCGAGGTTCAATCCGTAGCCGGCCACGCCTTCGCCGAATGGACCGCCCGCCTCGCCGACGGCCTGATGGCCGCCGGCATCGACGAGGCCCCCGCCTGCGCCATAGCGGGGCTGCTCCTCTCGGTGGTCGAAGGCGCCATCGTCCAGAGCCGCGCCCTGAAATCCACCCGCCCCTTCGACGACGCTCGCACCCAACTCGCTCTTCTCCTCCGCCACCACCTCGACCGGCACTGAATTCGGCGGCCGGACGCGGCGAATATCCTGTCGCCCGGGCGGATTCGCCGACCGGCCGGTTCAGTGCCGCGCGCCGGCCGGGTCCGCGACCGTCGGCAGCGTGCCGGCGCGGTGGGCGCGCCGGGCGTCCTCGAGGAACTCGCGGCTGAGCATCGCCGTGAGCATGGCGACGCCGCCGCGGTGGACGCGGAATTCGGCGGAGGGCCCCGCGCTGCCGGCGATGCGGATGATCGGGCCGGCGGCGTCCTTGTCCGGCGCCGTCAGCCGGTGGGCTGGGTGGTGCGGAGGGCCGCGAGGGCGTCGATGCGGGTGACGGCGTCGGTGACGATGCGGTCGATCAGGTCGGTGACCGTGGGGAGGTCGTCGATGATGCCGGTGACCTGGCCGGCGGCCAGCACACCGGCGTCGGTGTTGCCCTCCACCAGACCGGCTTTCAGCAGCATGGGGGTGTTGGCGGCCATGATCACCTGGGACCAGGTGAGGTCCTTGGTCTTTCGCATGGCCAGCCCGTCGCGGATCAGGGCGGACCAGGTCATGCCGGACATGCTCTTGAAGCGGGCGGCGTTGCCGACGGCGGCGGACAGGCCGCGCCAGCTGCCGGAATGTTCCAGGCGGGCAACGAGTTCGGTGTTCAGGACGCGGTGGGGCATGCCGTCGACCTTGCGGGAGACCACGGTGTCCTGGAGGCCGCGGCGCAGGTACTCCTGTTTGATCGCGTCGGGGACGGTGCTCTCGCGGGTCAGCAGGAAGCGGGTGCCCATCGCGACGCCGGCGGCGCCGTAGGACAGTGCGGCGGCCAGGCCGCGGCCGTCGAAGAAGCCGCCCGCGGCGACCACGGGGATGTCGACGGCATCCAGCACCGAGGGCAGCAGCAGGGTGGTGGCGACCGGGCCGGTGTGGCCGCCGCCCTCGCCGCCCTGCACGATCACGGCGTCGGCGCCCCAGGAGGCCACCTTCACCGCGTGTTTGGCGGCGCCGATCGACGGGATCACCACGACGCCGGCGTCCTTCAGGCGGGCGATCAGCTCCTGCTTCGGGGCCAGGGCGAAGGAGGCCACCTTCACCTGTTCGCGGATCAGCAGTTCGATGCGTTCGGCGGCGTCGGCGGCGTCGGCGCGGATGTTGACGCCGAACGGTTTTCCGGTGTGTGCCTTGGTCTTCGTGATCGCGGCCTCGAGTTCGGCGAAGGTCATCGTGGCCGAGGCCAGGATGCCCAGGCCGCCGGCGTCGGCGGTGGCGGCGACCAGGCGGGGACCGGCGACCCAGCCCATACCGGTCTGCACGATCGGGTGCTCGATGCCCACCAGCTCCGTCAGAGCGGTGCGCAGGCGGGGGGTCACGCCGAGACCTCCTTCTCGCGCAAACCCTTGGGGTCCAGCACCGTTCGGATCAGATGCAGTTCCTCCTCGGTGGGCAGACGGGTGGGTGCGGCGGTCTCCACATCGGCGACCTCGAAGGCGGTGTCGGCGGCGACGTCCGCGGCGGTCACGCCCGGATGCAGGGACAGGGCGCGCAGGGTGTGGCCGGGGCCGCCGAAATCGAAGACGCCCAGATTGCTGATCACCCGGTGCAGATGGTGGAACCGGAACGCCGGATTCTCGGGATCGACCTTGTCGTAACCGATTCCGGAGACGATGTCGACCCGGTCGCAGAACACCCGGGAGGTGTGCCGGGGCACGAAGTAGCTGGTCGGGTGGTTGACGGTGTTGCCGGGAGCGCCACGCACGCCGAACATCTGGCGCGTGGGCTGCTGCAACGGGCCGAAGGCCGAGAGGTTCTGGTTGCCGTGCCGGTCGATCTGGTTGGCGCCCATCACCACATGGCGGCGGCCGGAGGCGACCACATCGAAGACCTTGCCGAACGGGATCCAGCCCTCGATCGGGGCCTTCGCGCCCAGCGCGGGGGTCTCGGCGAGGAACAGCGCCTCGCCGTCGGAGATCAGCAGATCCGGTTCGAAGGTCAGCCGGGCCAGCCGGGCGCCGATCGTCGGCGTCGGCGACATCGGGCTGGCCATGATCTCGCCCGCGCCGCGGAAGATCTCGGCGCAGGCGACCGCGCACACCTCGGCGCGGGTGACGGTGGTGGTGTCACTGCTCACTGTGTTGTCCTTTCCGGCGCGCTCGGGGGCGCTACCTGGTTACGCTTCGCTGCCGCCTCCGCGCCCTGACCGATCACGCCGGCTCCTCGGCGAAAGCGCGGACGGCCGACTGGTATTCGGCCTCGGTGACGTCCAGGTACCGGGCCTTGAACTCGGCCCACGACTCCGGGGTCGCGGCGGCCGCGACGTAGTGGCGCTGGAACCGCTCGTCACGGCCGTAGCTGCCGGAGAAGGTGAAGTGCGCGCCGCCGGGCGCCTCGACCACCCCGTCGACCATCATGCGGTTGAGGATGATCGCCTGCTGCGGAACGGTTTTCACCAGCTCCTCGGTGTCGACCACGCGGTCCACCGAGAGGTAGCGGCGCTCGGCGGCCAGGCAGAACAGGTTGTCCATGTACGGGTCGACGCCGGTGTAGGCGGCATTGCCGTGCTTGTCGCCGACATCCAGATGGACGAAGGCGGCGTCGAGATGCAGCGCGGGCATCGCGACCAGGGTTTCGGTGCGGCCGTCGGCATCCGGGTACGGCGACCGCACGGTGCGCAGTTCGCCGTCCCAGAAGTTCGGCACATCGGAGCCGAGCCCGGCGCGAATCGGCAGGAACGGCAGCCGGGCGGCGGCGGCCTGCAGCCCGCACTTCACCATGCCCTCGTCCATCTCCCGCGCCACGATCTGGCCGCCGGTGCGGGCCGCGGCGAACCACGGATCGTAGAACGGCGCCGAATCCAGCGACACGAAGCCGTAATACGCCTTGCGGACCTTCCCTGCCGAGCACAGCAGGCCGAGATCCGCACCGCCGTAGGTGACCACGGTGAGATCGGTGACATCGGTGCGCAGGATCGCACGCACGAAGGCCAGCGGCTTGCGCCGCGACCCCCAGCCGCCGATGCCGACGGTCATCCCGCTGCGCAGGCCGGAAACGGCCTCCTCCAGGGAGATTCGCTTGTCCCGCATGTTATTTCCCCGCCTTCCGGGCCGCCAGGTCCTCGTCGAACCGGGCGCGGATCTCGTCGGCCACTCCGGCCAGATTCAGTTCGAAGGTGAAACCCTGCTCGTATCGGTAGCTGCGGTGCACGTCCTGGGTGTCGATACCGTTGAGGGCACGCTTGGCGGCCCGGATCACCCGGCCGTCCTTGGTGGCGATGTTCTTCGCCACTTCCAGTGCGGCGGCGTCCAATTCGGCTCGCGGCACCACCTTGTACACGGATCCGAAGTGGTGCAGTTGCTGGGCCGTGACGGTGCCCGCGGTGAAGAACAGCGTGCGCATCAGATGCTGCGGCACCAGCCGGGACAGATGGGTGGCCGCGCCGAGGGCGCCGCGCTCCACCTCGGGCAGGCCGAAAGTGGCATCCTCGGACGCCACGATCACATCCGAATTTCCGACCAGGCCGATGCCGCCGCCCAGGCAGAAGCCCTGCACCGCGGTCACCACCGGCACCTCGCAGTCGTACACCGCGCCGAACGCCTCGAAACAGCCGGTGTTGTGGTCGATCAGGGTCTGGTGGCCCGGATTGCGCTGGATCTCCTTGATGTCCACCCCGGCGTTGAAGCCACGGCCCTCCGCGCGCAGCACCACGACCTTGGTCTCCGGATCCCGCCCGGCCGCCCGGACCGCGTCGGCGAGTGCGAACCAGCCCGCGGCCGGGAACGCGTTGACCGGCGGGAAGTCGATCGTGACGACCTCGATCCCCGAGGTCTCGGTGTGACGGTTGATCCCCATCGCATGTCCATTCGTTGGCAAAACAAGCAAGTGCTTGGTAGGTTAGCACGGTGGCAATCGAAGTGGATCTCTCCGGATCCGTCGTCCTGGTCACCGGTGGAGTGCGCGGCGTGGGAGCGGGCATCAGCCGGGTCTTCCTCGACGCCGGCGCCCACGTGGTGACCTGCGCACGCCGCCCCCCGCAGGCGCCGATCAGCGGCGCCGCCGGCACGGCGGAGTTCCTGCCCTGCGATGTGCGTGATGCCGACGCGGTGCGGGAACTGATCGAGGCGGTCGTGGCGCGGCACGGCCGCCTCGATCACGTGGTCAACAACGCGGGGGGCGCCCCGTTCGCGCCCACGGCCACCGCGAGCCCGAACTATCACGACAAGATCGTTCAGCTGAATCTCATGGCGCCGCTGTGGGTTTCGCGCGAGGCCAACAACATCATGCAGCAGCAGCGCGACGGCGGCTCGATCGTGATGATCTCCAGCGTCTCCGGGCACCGCCCGTCCCCGGCCAGCGCCGCCTACGGTGCGGCGAAGGCCGGGCTGGACAGCCTGGTCACCTCGCTGGCGGTGGAGTGGGCGCCCAAGGTGCGGCTCAACTCGGTGATCGTCGGCATGGTCCGCACCGAGAGCAGCCACCTGCACTACGGCGACGAGGCGGGCATCGCCGCCGTCGCGGACACCGTGCCGTTGCGCCGGCTGGCCACCCCCGAGGACATCGGCCGCTGTGCGGCATTCCTGGCCTCGCCACTGGCCGGATATGTCACCGGCGGCTCGCTGCTGGTGCACGGCGGCGGCGAGCGCCCGGCCTTCCTGGACGCCGCCACCGCGGGCAATGTCGAGACCGCCGGACACTGACCGATGCGGGACAGTCTCCCGCCCACCGAGATTCGACCGCGCAGCAGCGCCCGAGCGAAACGAGAACAGCCGACATGACCGACAACACCACCCTGTGCGCCGGCCGCACCGTCATCGTGACCGGCGCGGGACGCGGCATCGGCCGGGCGCACGCGCTGGCCTTCGCGGCGGCGGGCGCGAACGTCGTCGTCAACGATCTGGGCGCCGAACTGGACGGGGCGCCCAGCGCCGATTCCCCTGCGGCACAAGTGGTCGCGGAGATCGAGGCGCTCGGCGGCCGGGCCGTGGTCAACGGTGACGACGTCGCGGACTGGGCCGGGGCGAAGCGGCTGATCGGCCAGGCGGTGGAGACCTTCGGCGGCCTGGACGTGCTGGTCAACAATGCGGGCATCGTCCGCGATCGGATGCTGGTCAACCTCGGCGAGGACGAATGGGACGCGGTGATCCGCGTCCACCTCAAGGGTCACTTCGCCACCATGCGGCACGCCGCCGAATACTGGCGCAACGAGTCCAAGGCGGGCCGTCCGGTCGCCGCGCGCATCGTCAACACCAGTTCCGGTGCGGGCCTGCAGGGTTCGGTCGGCCAGGGCAACTACGGCGCGGCCAAGGCCGGTATCGCCGCCCTGACCATCACCGCCGCGGCCGAATTCGGCCGCTACGGCATCACCGTCAACGCGATCGCGCCCAGCGCGCGCACCCGGATGACGGAACAGGTCTTCGCCGAGACGATGGCCCGCCCGGACGAGGGCTTCGACGCGATGGCGCCGGAGAACATCTCGCCGCTGGTGGTCTGGCTGGGCAGCGCCGAATCGGCCGACGTCACCGGCCGCATGTTCGAGGTCGAGGGCGGCCGGGTGGCGCTGGCCGACGGCTGGCGGCACGGCGTCCCGGTGGACCGCGGCGCGCGCTGGGAGCCCGCCGAACTCGGCGCCGCGGTCCGGGATCTGATCGCGAAATCGGTTGCGCCGGAGCCTGTCTACGGAGCCTGAGGTACCGTCCGCCGAGCGGCGCGCCGAGCGGTCCGGCGGCGGCGGTTCGGCGCGGTCGCGGCAGCGCCCGCTACCAGGGCAACGAGCCGAATTCCGCGCCGTCGGCGGCGCCCCAGCGGAATCCGGTGAACTGCCCGCTGGGGCCGCCCGCGGGCGCGGTGAGCACCGCCACGATCGGCTCGGCGCCCTGGGCCGGCGTGCGGAATCCGCTGTGGCCGTTGAGATCCGTGGCGGTATAGCCGGGGTTGACGGCGTTCACCCGGATCGGGGTGTCCCACAGCTCCTTCGCGTACTGCGCGGTGATCATGTTGAGCGCGGTCTTCGAGGTCGGATAGGGAATGGCCGCCATCGGCCACAGCGGGCCGTCCGGATCGGTGGTCATCGTGAGCGAACCGACCTCGCTGGACACGTTGACGATGCGCGCGGCCGGGGCGCGGCGCAGCAGCGGCAGCATCGCGTTGGTCACCGCGACCACGCCGAACACGTTGGTCTCGAAGACCTGGCGCAGGGTGGGCAGCGTGGTCGAGGACGGCTTCCCGTCGCCCTCGTACGGCCCCGCGATCGCGGCGTTGTTCACCAGCACGTCGAGCGCGCCGAAGTCGGCCTCGATCGTGGCGGCGGCCCGCGCGACGGAATCCGGGTCGGTCACGTCCAGCGGGACGAGCTGGGCGTCGGCGCCGCCGGCCCGCAGCTTCGCCACGGCGGTCTCGCCGCGCTCCCGGTCGCGGGCGCCGACCAGTACGGTGAAGCCGTGATCGGCCAGCTGACGGGCGATTTCGTAGCCGATGCCCTTGTTGGCACCGGTGATCAGAGCGGTTTCGGTCATGTCCCCACTGTTCGCGCCGCGCGCGCCGGGAGGGAGGACCGAGTTGTACCACCCACCGGCGGTCGCGATGGCCGACACTGGAGCGCAGACGAGCGAAGGGATGCCGCCGATGAGTGATCGCGCCGAACTCGCGGCCTTCCTGCGCACCCGCCGTGCCCGGCTGCGCCCCGCCGACGTGGGCCTGCCCGACCTCGGAAACCACCGGCGCACACCGGGTCTGCGCCGCCAGGAGGTCGCGCAACTGGCCGGGCTGTCGGTGGACTACTACATCCGGCTGGAACAGGCGCGCGGGGCGAGCCCGTCGCGGCAGGTGCTGGCCGCGCTGGCCCGCGCGCTACTGCTGACCGCCGACGAGCGCGAGTACCTGTACCGCATCGCGGGAGAGCAGCCGCCGATCGTGATCGGCCCGAATCGCACCGTGCCGCACTCGATTCGGATCATGATGGCCAATCTGGTGGCCACGCCCGCCTATGTGGTCGACGCCACCTACGACATCCTCGCCTGGAATGCGCTCGCGGTGCACTTCATCGGCGATCTCGACGCGCTGCCCGGTGCCGAACGGAACATGATCCGCTGGATGTTCCGGGCGGTGCCGCCCGACGGGGTCTGGAGCGACGAGGCGGCGCTGGCCTTCGCCCGATCCACCGTCGCCGATCTGCGTGCCGCCTACGCCCGCTATCCGGGCAATCCCGGCCTGAACCGCATGGTCACCGAATTACTGGGTACCTCAACGCACTTCGCGGAACTGTGGGCATCCCACGATGTCGAGGTGCGCCGCGCCCACCGCAAGCGGGTGGCGCATCCGCAGTGGGGTCCGCTGGAATTCGAGTGTCAGGTCATGCACATCGCCGACACCGATCAGCGCATGATCTTCTACTGCGCCGATCCCGGTTCCCGCACCGACGAGATCTTCCGCGCGCTGGCGCTCCGCACCGCCGGCTGACCGCCGATGCGGCTGCGGCGCCGGAGGTCTCACCCACCGACCGGCCGGTGTCGAATCGGTGCGAGATGATTGCTGAGCGAAATGAAACACCTCCGATCCCGGAAGCTGTCTGTAAGATTGCCGAGTCACCGCAGCGCCGCGTGACGATCCGCTCCGTCCTGCTCCGACGATGTTCGATCCGCAGCCACTCTCGCACCGAATAACCCTGTGCGAGTGGCAATGACCGCTGTCCGGGCGGATCCTCGGCCCGGAACGTGCGTGGCCCGATACGATCTCGTGTCCGGTTTGTTGCGAGTAGACTGGGTCAGCAGTCGGACGGTCATGCTGTTCGCGGTGAAAAGTGGGGCAAATCATACAAATTCAATGTTTTGGCAAATGTTTGGAAGCTAGCATGATGTCGGCTCCATCGAAGTCCCGGATGAGCTCGCAACCCGGGTGACGTTCTGCGCTCTACACGATGAGGGGAAAGGTAAGCGCATGACTCTGGGTCGCTTGGTGCGTGTCACGGCGGTCGCCGGGGTCGTGGCCGGGTACGGATTCCTGGGCCCGTTGGTCGCCGAGGCCCGGCCCGCATGCCCGCAATGCCCCACAGACGAACCGTCCGAGCGCACCCTGTACATACCCGGCCGCCCGGCTCCTGTGCCCGATTCGTCGCATTCAGCGGGCACTATCGCGGCTTCTGCGCCCGATCCCACCCCCGGCGCTCTGTTCGGCGCCGTCTCGTCCGGTCCCGCCGCCCCCGCGGCAGTGGAAATCGAATCCCCGGCCCTTGCTCCGGTACCACCTACGCGGCCGTTCTCTTTCGGCCGAACCGGCGTCACCCTGCCATACCCCGGCTTCCCGCCCCGCTCGCCGCACGCCCGCGTCCCAGCCGCCCTGCGCGACACCCGCTCGGCGGGATTCGCGACCCTCCTCGGCGCCCTGGCCACCGGATTCGATACAGCTGCAACAGGTTACGTTCACCCCGAGTCGGCCCCGACCGCCTTCGCGGCCCTGCTGACCCCACTCGGCACCGACTCACCCACCCCGGACGCCGAAGCCGCGCCGCCGGATACCGGCGCCATCACCCCGAACGTCCCACCCGGCCCGGCCACGACGGTGGGGCTCGACGCCGACAGGCTGTCGGGCCTGCCGAACGTCGGTTCGAGACCGATGTGGCCCGGTCGCGCGGTCCGGGGGGATCCGACGGTGTCGGATCCGGCCCGCGCGAGCAGCAGTGCCGCGGATCGTGCCGGATGGCGAGAGTCACCGGGATCCGATTCGGCTGCAATCGAATCCGGTGACGCCGCGTCGTCGATCGCCGATGCGGCCGTCGCCGCGGCGCTGGGTACCGGTCCCGGCGCGGCGGGGCGTGCGGCTGTGCACCGTGGGGTTCCGCTGGATGGGCCGGAAACGGATACGGATGTGGCCGAGCAGAGTGACAGGGGAACGGCGCGGGCGAGTTCGGGTCCTGTGATCGGCGGTGTTGTGCTGCCGGATGTTCTGGGAACGGGGTCGGCCGGTGGAGTGCCGCCGGGCATCGGTCCGGGTGCGGCTGATCAGGGTGGGGTCGGAACGACGGAGGCGCTGGGTTCGGACTCGGGCACGACTGGGTCCTCGCTGCTGGGTGAGCCGGGAACGGGTTCGGCCACAGCGGATTCGGCTGATGCCGATGGCGAGGTGGTATCGGTGGGCGCCGTCGGGGCGGATTCGGGCGGATCGGGTACCGGTGCTGCTCCGGTCGATGCCCTGGGGACAGGTTCGGCCGCAGTGGGTTCGGCCGGTGCCGGTGGCACTGCTGTGCTCGCGGGTCTGTTGGGGACGGGCTCGGCGGCGCTGGGTTCGGCCGCTGTGGGTAGTGGCGCCGCGCTGGCGGAGGCGTTGGGCACGGGATCCGCTGCGGCGGGTTCGGCCGGTGCCGGTGTGCTGGGAACGGGTTCGGCTGGAGTGGGGTCGGCGGGGGCGGCGACCGGGTCGGCCCTGTTGGGGGTGCTCGGAACGGGGTCGGCGGCGGTCGGGTCGGCGGGTGCGGCGACGGGGTCGGCCTTGTCGGGGGTGCTCGGAACGGGGTCGGCGGCGGTCGGGTCGGCGGGTGCGGCGACGGGGTCGGCCTTGCTGGAGGTGTTGGGGACCGGGTCGGCCGGTGCTGCAACGGGTTCCGGGCTGGTGGGGACCGGGTCGGCGGCGGTGGGATCGGCCGCGGTCGGGTCGGCCGCGCTGGCGTCGCCGCTGTTGTTGTTGCTTCTGCCAGCGCCGCCCGCGCCGGTGGTGCCGGAGCCGCAGTTGGCGGTACCGCCGTTGCCGGGTGTGGTGCCGGGGGCCGTGCCGTGGTCGGTCCGGCCGGTCGCGGTCCCGGCGCCGTCGGG
Organism: Nocardia sp. alder85J; assembly: GCF_020176955.2. Classification (GTDB taxonomy): domain Bacteria; phylum Actinomycetota; class Actinomycetes; order Mycobacteriales; family Mycobacteriaceae; genus Nocardia. The sequence continues at coordinate 588,379 of NZ_JAIUCZ020000003.1, read as the reverse complement.
ATCGGAGGAGGCGCCGGTGGCGGTGCCGGCGGTGCCGATGCCCGTGCCGGGGGTGCGGGCGGCGCCGGAGGTGCGGCCGGTCGCGGAGTACGGGGGGCTGCCGCCGGTGCGGGTCCTCGCCGTGGTCGGGGGGCTGATCGCGATGGGGCTGGCGGCGGGTGGGTCGGGGGCGGTCGGGTTCCGGAGTGCGGCGGCGGCGCAGGCCCGCGTCGATGCCGCACGTGCGGTGTTCTTTCCACGGGCATGACGAGGGGGTGTGAGTGACCAACGACAGCCGGCCACCGAGCCGGTCCTATCGCCGGGTGGCGGCCGCGGTCGACGCGGTCTGCGCGGTGGCCGCCGATTTCGACGCCACCACGCTGGACGAGGTGGTGCTCGCGATCTCCGCCGAGCGGCGCCGGCCGATCGAGATCGCCTCCGGCGCCCTGGCCCCGGGGGTGTGCGGTCAGCGCCGCATCTATCCCGAGAAGGATGTGATCGTGCTGGCCGCGGGGCTGCCCAGCCGGGAGCACACGCTCGCGCACGAGCTGGGGCACATCGTCTTCGATCATCCCGGTGAGATCGCCGCCGAGGTCACGCTCGCGGCGAGTGACGATCTGATCGCCTACATGCTGAACCGGCGCGCGCACCAGGAGATGGTCGCCGACGGGCCCGATGAGCGGGCCGAGTGGGAGGCGGAGACCTTCGCCAGCATGCTGATGACCAGGTTGCGCGTGTTCCACAGCCGGGGCGCGGGCGTCTCGGTCCTTCGATTCGACGAGGCGCTGGGATGACGTTCTGGATGGCGGCACTGGTGATCTGGATGGCCGCGGGCGGCCGGGTCGGGCGGGTGCTGGTGAAACCGGCGACCACGGCCCGGGTCGCGATCGTGGTGGCGGTGACGGCGGTGGCCGTCGCCGTGACGGTGTCGATCCCGGAGGTGGCGGTCGCCGTCGACCACCTGCTGCCGGGCGGCATCGACGGGATTCCGCTGGGCGACCGGGTGACCGGGGCGGCCTGGCTGGAGTTCGCGGTCGCGACCTCCGTGGTGGCCGCCGCGGCCTGGCCGGTCGTGTCCCGGCGCAATCTGCGCACGATCGCGTGGTCGATCCATCTCGCCGGGCTGCTCGCGGTCGGCGCCACGATCGGGTGGTCGATGTTGTGCGGCTTCGTGATCACCGTGCTGGCCTGCGGATTCATCGCGGTGACCGGGCTGCGCAATCTGGACTGGACGGCGCTCGGACGCGGCATCGCCCTCTATACCGCGGGCACCGTGGCGGTGGGGGCGCTCGCGGCGCTGTCGATCCGGCGGCTGCTGCTGGGCCGGGCCCCGGCCCGGCCGGGCGCCCCGGGCTGGTTCTGGCCGGCCTGGCTGGTGGCGGGTGTGGTCATCGCCGTGGGGGCGGTGTGGATCGTGATCGAGCTGTGGGCGCGGGCGCGCCTGCTGCTGCGGCGGATTCGCGCCTTGCACCGGACGCTGGTCGGGCGGTTCCCCGAGGTGGTGGCCCGGGAGGGGACCGGTTCCACCACTCAGCTGAAGGCCTCCGACCAGGTCACACAGATCATGGACGCGATGTATCTACAGTCCGGCAGCGGGGTCGAACTGGTACCGCTCGGCCCGCCACCGATCTCGATCGGGGAGCGCGCGAACCTGGTCGCGCGCTGGGCGCACGACCCGTCGGGTGGGGTCGCACTCGATGCCCGCTGGCTCGCACCGCCGGAGGGACTGAGCCCGCGCGGCTGGGTCCGTGCCATCGCCCGGGCCTTCCGGAAGACCGGAGGCTGAGGCGGACCCATGGCGTGCAAACGAAAAGCGTACGAACAATTGCAATCACATACTGCCGGGCGTTCGCCCGACCGGGTGGTTTTATGTCCTGGATCACAGTGCGGCGTTCTGTGCCGGCGATGGGAGACCACCTCGGAAGCGGCGCACGGACACGGCTCACACCGAAGCGGGTCTCGCTTCGGTGTGAGCCGAAATCACCCCCAAAACAAACACAGCGCGGTGGTCACCGCACTGTGTGTTGCCCCGAGGCCCTGGTTATTCCGTGCCGTCCGGCGGGATCTCCGGCAAGCCCTCACTTGCCCGCAGCTTCTCTGCCATCGAGGTCAGGAGGTTCTGCGATTCCTCCGAGAGGTCGAAGGCCCTACTCGACAACCGACGAAGTCCGTAGCCCTGCAGCTGGGATAGCAGCTCCAGATCGTGATCGATCTTGGCCGCGTAGATGTCGTTGAAGAAGTAGTCCGGCTTGACCTTGAAGAACTTCGCCAGCGCTGCCACCGTCTCGTCGGACGGATTGGTCCGCTGTCCCGACCGCAACTGCGAGAGGTACGGTTTCGAGATCGGATGGCCGGAGGCCGTCAACGCTGCCGCCACCTCGGCATTGGTGTGCGGCTTGCGCCCCGGGGGATGCACGGTTTCGAACAGCTTGTTCAGCCGCGCCGCGAAATCAGCCATTGTGAGCCGCCCAATTCCCTTCGCTGTACTAACAGTCGTTATCTCGGATACGTATCATTGATATTAGCGGCTGAGTAACTGAAAACCTACGCCTGATTCGCGATTTCCTTGAAGCTTCCAGACGTCCGGTTCGGGAACGGATGTCGGCCTCGGCGTTTGCGGGGTACCCCAACGGCACTGGGGAACCGCAGGCCGGAGCGGGTTTTCGCCCGTCGGGAGGGTGGGCGCGACCCTCCGAATGGTAGCCAAAAGATAGCTGTTGTCTCATACAAGACTCTGTACTGAGTATTGTGTGGTGTACACCACCCGGAGGGTCTACGGGGATGAACGTTCAACAACGCCCACGTGAAGCGCCTGTTTCTACAACCGCTCCAGGATCGTGCCGGTCGCAAGTGCGCCACCGGCGCACATGAGGATCATCGCGGTGGTCCCGCCGGTGCGCTCCAGCTCGTGCAGCGCGGTGGTGATCAGCCGGGATCCGGTGCTGCCCACCGCGTGACCGAGCGCGATGGCGCCGCCGTTGACGTTCACCTTGTCCGGATCGGGTTCGTGCACCGACGCCCAGGACAGCACCACCGAGGCGAAGGCCTCGTTGATCTCGAACAGGTCGATGTCGGAGATGCTCATGCCGGAGCGCTCCAGCAGCCGGGTGGTGGCCTGCACCGGTCCGTCCAGATGGAATTCCGGCTCCGCCCCGACCAGGACCTGGGTGCGGATGCGGGCGCGCGGGCGCAGTCCGTGCCGGGCGGCGACCTGCTCGTCCATCAGCAGGACGGCCGCGGCCGCGTCGGAGATCTGCGAGGAGGTACCCGCGGTGTGGATTCCGCCCTCCAGCACCGGCTTCAGCTTGGCCAGGCCCTCCAGCGTGGTGTCGCGCAGGCCCTGATCGCGCGTCACGTCCAGCTTTTCGCCGGTGAGCGCGCCACTCTTGTCGACCTGCGGTGCGGTGACGGTGAGCACCTCGCGCTCGAAGCGGCCCTCCGCCCAGGCTTGCGTGGCCAGTTGTTGTGAGCGCAAGCCGAATTGGTCGACATCCGCGCGAGTGATGCCGCGCCGCTTGGCGATTCGCTCGGCCGCGCCGAACTGATCCGGCATGTCGATGTTCCAGGACGCCGGGCGGCGCGGCCCGGCCTGCGCGGTGTTGAGGTTGGCGCCCAGCGGCACGTGGGTCATCGCCTCCACGCCGCAGGCGAGCCCGACATCGATGGCGCCGGCGGCGATCAGGCCCGCGACCAGGTGGTTGGCCTGCTGCGCCGACCCGCACTGCGCGTCGATGGTGGTCGCGCCGGTCTGCCACGGCAACCCGGCGTGCAGCCAGGCGACGCGGGTGACGTTGTTGGACTGTTCGCCGGCCTGGGTGACACAGCCACCGATGACCTGTTCGACCAGTGCCGGATCCAGGTGGGCACGCTCGATGACGCCGCGCTGCGCGGCCCCCAGGACTTCGGCCGCGTGCAGTCCGGCCAGCCAGCCGCCACGCTTCCCGATCGGGGTCCGAGCCGCTTCGACGATCACGGGTGTGCCCATGAGCCTTCCTTCCCCTTGCATGTAGCAAAAAACTGAAACAAGTTCGATGCTAGCTCAGGCCGGAAATGCGAGTGTCTTTACTAGTCCTCCGGCCTGTGCTGCAATGGCCATAGAACGTGTTCCAGTTACGTGAAGGAGTCAGCTGGTGGTAGAGGCTGGTGCCGCGCGGCCGAACGTGCCGGACGGTTTCGATGTCACCGATCCCGAGATGTGGGCGCAGCGAGTGCCGGTCGAGGAGTTCGCCGAACTCCGCCGGACCGCGCCGATCTGGTGGAATCCGCAGGCCCCGGAGATCGGCGGTTTCCACGACGAAGGCTTCTGGGTGGTGTCCCGGCACGCGGACGTGAAGGAGGTGTCACGGCGCAGCGACGTGTTCTCCACCTACGAGAACACCGCGATTCCGCGCTTCCAGGACGACATCCCGCGCGAGAACATCGATATGCAGCGGTTGATCCTGCTCAACATGGATCCGCCCGAGCACACCAAGCAGCGCAAGATCATCTCCCGGGGCTTCACCCCGCGGGTGATCAACGGGCTGCGGGCCGAACTGTCCGCGCGCGCCGAGCGGATCGTGCGCGCCGCCGCGGAATCCGGTGGGGGCGACTTCGTCGAACAGGTCGCCTGCGAACTGCCCTTGCAGGCCATCGCCGATCTGATCGGGGTGCCGCAGGAGGACCGGATGAAGGTCTTCACCTGGTCCAACGAGATGACCGGCTACGACGATCCGGATATGGACGCCGATCCGGTGATGGCCTCGGCCCAGCTGCTGGGCTACGCCTACCAGATGGCCGAGGATCGCAAGGCCAATCCCGCCGGAGACATCGTCACCGATCTGGTGCAGGCCGAGATCGACGGCGAGGCACTGACTTCCGAGGAGTTCGGCTTCTTCGTGATGCTGCTGGCGGTGGCGGGCAACGAGACCACCCGCAACGCCATCTCGCACGGCATGCACGCCTTCCTGGAGAACCCCGACCAGTGGGAGCTGTTCAAGAAGCAGCGCCCGGTCACCGCGGCCGACGAGATCATCCGCTGGGCCACCCCGGTGAGCATGTTCCAGCGCACCCTGCTGGCCGACACCGAACTGTCCGGCGTGCCGTTGAAGAAGGGCGAGCGGCTGGTGCTGCTGTACCGCTCGGCGAACTTCGACGAAGAGGTGTTCACCGACCCGTACACCTTCGACATCCTGCGGGACCCCAACCCGCACGTGTCCTTCGGCGGCACCGGCGCGCACTTCTGCATCGGCGCGAACCTGGCCCGCCTGGAGATCGAACTCATCTTCAACGCCATCGCCGACCACCTGCCCGACATCACCGCCGTCGCCCCACCTCGCCGCCTGCGCTCGGGCTGGCTCAACGGCATGAAGGAATTCCGGGTCGACTACCAGAAGTCGCACGTGCCGCACTGAATCCGCAGCGAGAGGAGGGCCACCCGAGGGTGGCCCTCCTCTCGTCGTTCACCGGCCGACCCGACTCTCACCGCGCCGCAAACAGCGAGGCGAAGCCGAAGCAATCAAGCACTACGCATGGTCGCCATTGCTCGCTCGGTCTCCCAGAACGCGCGCAGGGCGGCGATCTTGCCGGAATCGTCGACGCGGTAGGTGAATACGCCGTGCGCGTCGACGATCTGGCCGCCGATGACGGTCCGGATCAGGCCGGTGTAGGCGACCTCGTTGCCGCAGGCGAAGGAGTCCTCGAAGAGGAATTCGATCGAGTCCGCCATGGCGATGGCCTTGTCCCAGAACGCCGAGATCGCGTCCCGGCCACGGTGTCCGACGCCTTCGGGGTCGAACAGCGAGGGGCCCACCGGATCCTCGACGATGCCGTCGGCGGCGAACAGGTCCAGCCAGGCGGCCTTGTCGCGCGCGCGGACGGCGGCCTGCGAGGCGCGGCCCGCGACCCGCGCCGGATGGTCGACCGCAGTGTCGGTCATGGCTTCTCCGATCCCACTACCCACATCGAAAAGTATTGCGAGCCACCACCGTAGGCGTGGCCCAGGGCCTTGCGCGCACCCTCGACCTGATAGTCGCCGGCGCGCCGCATGACCTGCTTCGCCGCCTCGGCGAACCGGATCATGCCGGAGGCGCCGATCGGATTCGAGCTCAGCACCCCGCCGGACGGGTTGACCGGCAGCGTTCCGCCGATCTCGGTCTCGCCGGATTCGGTGAGTGTCCAGCCCTTGCCCTCCGGCATGAAGCCGAGGTTCTCCAGCCACATCGGCTCGAACCAGGAGAAGGGCACATAGATCTCGGCGGCGTCGATCTCCGCCAGCGGGTCGGTGATGCCCGCCTGCTTCCACAACGCGGCCGCCGCGTCCCGGCCGGCCTGAGGATTCACCTGATCGCGGCCCGCGTAGGCCAGCGGTTCGGTGCGCATCGCGGTGCCGTGCACCCATGCCACCGTGCGGCCGTCCGCCTCGGCGGCCGCGGCGGCGGTCTCGTCGCCGAGTACCAGCGCGCACGCGCCGTCCGAGGACGGGCAGGTCTCGTCGAGACGGATGGGGTCCCAGAGCATCTGGGAGGCCAGCACCGATTCCAGGGTGATGTCGGCCTGTTGCAGATGGGCCAGCGGATTCCTGGCGCCGTTGCGGCGGTCCTTCACCGCGACCATGGCCCCGACGTGCAGCGGCGCCCCGGAGCGGCGGATGTAGGCCCGCACGTGCGGCGCGAAATAACCGCCCGCACCGGCGCCGACCGGTTTGGTGAACGGCACCGGATTCGACAGTGCCCACATGGCATTGGATTCCGACTGCTTCTCCCACGCCACGGCCAGCACCCGGCCGTGCACGCCGGCCTGCACCAGATTGGCGGCGACCACGCCGGTGGAACCGCCGACCGAACCGGCGGTGTGCACGCGCAACATCGGTTTCCCGGTGGCGCCCAGCGCATCCGCGAGGAACAGCTCCGGCATCATCGAGCCCTCGAACAGGTCCGGCGCCTTGCCGACCACGACGGCGTCGATGTCGGCCATCGTCAGCTCGGCGTCCGCGAGTGCGCGATCGATTGCCTCCCTGCACATTCCGGCCATCGACACATCCGCGCGTTTCGTCACATGATGGGTCTGGCCGGTGCCGAGTACTGCGGCGAGTTCAGGCATTCTGATGTCTCCCGGTGATAGTCCGTCTCCCGGTGGCGGCGCTCATCGCGCCTCCAGAGTGGCGACGAGGTTCTGCTGTAGCGCGGGCCCGCTGCTCGCGTGGGCGAGGGCCCGGTTCGCGGTGCCGTCGATGATGGCGGTGGCGGCGTAACCGATGCGCTCCAGCCCGGCGGCGAACATGGGGTTGCCGGCGAGCGGGCCGCCGGAGGGGTTGATGCGCGTGCTCGGGCCGAGGCCGATCGCTTCCTTCAGGATCAGCTGCTCGTGGCTGTACTGGGCGTGCAGTTCGGCGATGTCGAAGCCGGCGGCGTCGCCGTCGGTGACGGCTCGGGCGGCTGCCCGGGTGGACGGCGAATCGGTCAGATCGCGCGCGCCGAGCACCGGGGTGTCGATGCGATGGGCCATGCCGGTCAGCCAGGCGGGCCGCTCGCACAGTTCGCGAGCCCGGTCACCGGTCGCCAGCACGATGGCCGCCGCGCCGTCGGTGATCGGGGCGATGTCGTGCGCTCGCAGCGGATCGGTGACATACGGTGCGGCCAGGCGCTTGTCGATCTCGGCCGCATCGGTCGCGCCGACCGCGGCCAGATCCCGTTCGGTCCACCGGCCGCTGTCCAGTCCGGCGCGGGCGGCCAGCCCGGCGATCGAATCGGCATCGGGCCACAGCGGAGCCACCAGATACGGATCGGTCTGCATCGTCAGCACCTGCCGCAGTGTGCCCGCCGAGGCCTTTCCGAATCCGTACACCAGGGCCGTCTTCGCTTGTCCGGAGCGCAGTTTCACCCAGGCCTCGTAGAGCGCCCAGGCGGCGTCCATCTCCACGTGCGATTCGTTGATCGGCGGCACCGCACCGATCGAGTCGATCGCGGAGATGAACGAGAAGGCGCGTCCGGCAAGGTAATCCGAGGATCCGGAGCACCAGAAGTCGATATCGCCGACGCCGATGCCGAGCTTGTCGTACAACTTCCGGAAGCACGGGGTCAGCATCTCGACGCCGTTGGTGGTGCCGAAGGTCTCCCGGACATGCGGGGCGTGGGCGAAACCCACCACCGCGATATCGGTTGCTCTGTCGCTCAAGATATTCCGCTCTCTGTGTCGACGCGGGACACCGGCATCCGGTCGGCCGGACGCGCGGGCCGCGCGGGATCGCACACCATGCCCCGCTCAGAGGTGGTGCGCGTAGGTGTCGTATTCGGCGTCCGGCTCGCCGGTCGGCTCGAAGTGCGAGATGTTGTCCAGGCCGTCGTAGGACCATTGCTCGCGCGGCTTCCAGACCGCCTTGACCCGCATGCCCATGCGCACCTCGTCGACCGCGCAGCCGAGCACCAGATGCAGGAACGGGATGTCGGTGCCGTCCAGCAGCACATACGCAGCGACGTAGGGCGGTGTGATGCGCTGACCCTGGAACGGCACGTTGACGATGCAGAAGGTGGTGACGATGCCGATGTCGGATAGTTCGACGTAGTCGTCGGTGGGCTCGCCGGTGCGCGGATCGGCGCCGCGCGGCGGGAAGTACACCTTGCCGTCGGTGGCGCGGGCGCCGAGCAGGCGGCCGTCGGCGATGGCCTTCAGGAATTCGGTTTCCTGCGGCGAGGCAGTGTGCTTGTAGCGCAGGTCCACCGGGGTCACGATGCCGGTCACCGGCGCCGCGGTGTCCTCGGAATCGGCCGGGGCGGTGGAGGTTTCACCGGGCTCGAAACATTCGATGTCGTGGATGCCGCCGCTGCGCTCGGCCGCCCAGCGGGCCCGTACCCGCAGGCCGGAGTGGATGTCGTCCGGCGAGGCCACGTCCACCGCGTGCAGCAGACCGGTGTCGGCGCCGTCGAGCCGGATCAGCGCCCAGGCGAAGGGCCGGTCGAAGGGCTGGCCCGGCAAGGGTTCTCGTACCCAGGACCAGGTCTGCACGGTGCCCACGTCGGCCACGTCGACGAATTCGGTCAGTGGGTCCGAGGTGACCGGATCGTATTCGGCGGGCGGCACCAGGACCCGGCCGTCGGAACCGCGCACGCCCACGACACGCCCGGAACGCAGCCCGGTGAGGAAGCGTCCGATGGTCGGCCCGACGGATCTGGTGTAGTCGAATTTCAGCCGCAGCTCTGCGGCGAGCACCTCCGGCGGGGCGCTGCCGTCGTCGGAGATGGTGCCGGTGATGGTGTTCCCCTGAGTCACGACTTCGAGTAGAACAGGTTCTTATTCTGGTGGCAAGGGCGCTCGATGTGGAGACGCTCGCGCAGGTGGAGGCGGCAGGCTGCGATCGTAGCCCCGCGAGAAAGGACATGGCATGCGTTTCGGATTGCAGCTCGGGTACTGGGGTGCGCAGCCGCCGGCGAATGCCGTCGAACTGGTCGCCGCGGCCGAGGAGACCGGTTTCGACGCCGTGTTCACCGCCGAGTCGTGGGGGTCGGATGCCTTCACGCCGCTGGCGTGGTGGGGTTCGGGCACGCGCCGGGTGCGGCTGGGCACCTCGGTGGTGCAGCTGTCGGCGCGCACCCCGACCGCGACCGCGATGGCGGCGCTGAGCCTCGACCATCTCAGCGGCGGCCGGGCCATCCTGGGCCTGGGCGTGTCCGGGCCGCAGGTGGTGGAGGGGTGGTACGGGCAGCCGTTCGGGAAGCCGTTGGCGCGCACCCGGGAATATGTCGGCGTGGTGCGGCGGGTGCTGGCCCGCGAGGCGCCGGTGGTGAGCGCCGGCCCGCACTATCCGCTGCCGCTGCGCGGGCCCGGGGCGACCGGTCTGGGCAAGCCGCTCAAGCCGATCACCCATCCGCTGCGCGCGGATCTGCCGATCTGGCTCGGCGCGGAGGGGCCGAAGAATGTGGCGCTGACCGCCGAGATCGCCGACGGCTGGCTGGCCATCTACTACACGCCGCGGCTGGCCGGAATGTACAACGAGTGGCTCGACGAGGGCTTCGCGCGGCCCGGCGCGCGGCGCACCCGCGCGGATTTCGAGATCGCCGCGACGGCGCAGGTGATCCTCACCGACGACGTCGCCGGGGAACTCGATCGGCTGCGGCCGTTCTCGGCGCTGTACATCGGCGGCATGGGTGCCGAGGAGCTCAACTTCCATGCGGAGGTGTACCGGCGCATGGGATACGGCGAAGCGGTCGACGAGATCACCGCGCTGTTCCGGTCCGGCCGCAAGGAGGCCGCCGCGGCCGCGGTGCCGGACCAGCTGATTCTCGACACCACCATCATCGGCGACGAGGCGCATGTGCGCGAGCAACTCGGGGTGTGGGAGAAGGCCGGGGTCACCATGCTGCTCGTGGGTGCGCGGGACGCGGATCAGGTGCGGCGGTTGGCACCCCTGCTAGGGCATTAGTAAACCCCGTAAATCAAGTCTTGCCAGCACCAAGAACGCGTTCTATTTTTGTCGGGTGGGTTACAACATTGCTGATCTTGTCGAACACGCCATCGATCTCGTGCCGGAACGTGTCGCGCTGGTCGACGACACCCGCTCGGTAACGTATGCCGAATTGGAGGAACGGACCAACAAACTGGCGCACTACCTGCTGGAACATGGTGTGCAGCCGGGCGACAAGGTCGGCATCTACTCGCGCAACACGATCGAGGCCGTGGAGGCCATGGTCGCGGTGTTCAAAGCGCGCGCCGTGATGATCAACGTCAACTACCGTTACGTCGAGAACGAGTTGCAATACATATTCGACAATTCGGATTTGGTCGCGTTGATACACGAGCGCCGCTACACCGATCGGGTGGCCGGTGTGCGCCCGAACACGCCTCGGCTGAAGACCGTGCTGGTCGTCGACGACGATACCGCCGGGCGGATCCCGACCGCCGCGGATTCGGTCGAATACGAAGCGGCCCTGGCGGCTTCGTCCGGCGAGCGGGACTTCGGCCCGCGCTCGCCGGACGACATCATGATGATCTACACCGGCGGCACCACCGGCCTGCCCAAGGGCGTGATGTGGCGGCACGAGGACTGGTGGCGGGTGCTCGGCGGCGGCATCAACTTCGTCACCGGCGAAGTGGTGCAGGACGAATGGCAGCAGGCCAAGGTCGGCGCGGGTAATCCGCAGTTGGTGCGGTATCCGATTCCGCCGATGATCCACGGTGGTTCGCAGACCGCCACCTTCCACAGCCTCTTCGACGGCGGCAAGGCGATCATGCTGCCGGAGTTCTCCGGGCACGGGGTGTGGCAGGCGATCGACCGGCACACCGTGAACCTGATCTTCATCACCGGCGACGCGATGGCGCGGCCGATGCTCGACGCGCTGCTGGCCGGGAATCCGGAAACCGGTGAGCCGTACAAACATACGAACCTCTGGGCGATGGCCTCCAGCGCCGCGCTGTTCTCCCCGGCGCTCAAGGACCAGTACCTGGAACAGCTGCCGACCACCATGATCACCGATTCGATCGGTTCCTCGGAGACCGGTTTCGGCGGGCTGTCGCTGGCCACCAAGGGGGCCACCCACACCGGCGGGCCGCGGGTCAAGATCGACGCCTCCACCGAGGTGCTCGGCGAGGACGGCACTCCGGTCGAGCCGGGTTCCGGGCAGGTCGGGTTGCTGGCCCGCAGGGGGCATATCCCGCTGGGCTACTACAACGACCCGGTGAAGACCGCCGCGACGTTCAAGGAGTTCAACGGGATTCGCTACTCCATCCCCGGCGACTACGCGCGGGTGGAGGCCGACGGCTCGGTCACCATGCTGGGCCGCGGTTCGGTCAGTATCAATTCCGGCGGCGAGAAGATCTATCCCGAGGAGGTCGAGGGTGCGCTGAAATGCCATCCGGACGTCTTCGACGTGCTGGTCGTGGGCGTGCCCGACGAGCGCTGGGGGCAGCGGGTGGGCGCGGTCGTACAGTGCCGCGACGGCAAGCGCCCGACCCTGGAGGACCTGCGCCCGGTGCTGACGCAGGAGATCGCCTCCTACAAGCAGCCGCGCAGTCTCTGGTACGTGGACGCGATCCGGCGCAATCCGGCCGGTAAGCCCGATTACCGGTGGGCGCAGGCGGAGGCCGAGTCGCGGCCCTCGGACGAGGACGCACCCGCGCCGACCACGAAATAAACCTACTTTCCGGACAATTCACCCGATTTCGCTCGTTGTCTCCGGTGCGCCGCCGAGGTCCGGCGAAACGGTCCCGGAGTTCCGGGACAACTTGTCGGTGCCCTGTGCCACAGTGGGACCCGAGCGGGGGTGGTGCGCGGCTCGACCGAGCCGCGTCAGGTCGGGCCGAGGTGGTCCCCGCTCGTGCGACGAGAGGACACAGCATGAGCACCAGCGGGGGCTCGACCGGAGTCGAGGAGGTCCTGCCGGAATTCGAGAGTTACCGGCGGGAACTGTGCGCGTACACCTATCGGATGCTGGGCTCCTCCTTCGAGGCGGAGGACGCGGTCCAGGAGACGCTCACCCGGGCGTGGAAGGCGTACGACTCGTTCGAGGGCCGGTCCAGCCTGCGATCCTGGCTGTACCGCATCGCGACCAACGTCTGCCTGGACATGCTCGACGGTCCGCAGCGCCGGGCGATGCCGATGGATCTGACCGGGCCCGCGTCGGCCGACAGCCAGCTGCCGCCGCCGCGCGCCGATCTGCCGTGGATCGATCCGATCCCGAACGGGCTGGCGTTCGGTTCCGACCCGGCCGACCGGGCCGCCACCAAGGACTCGCTGCGCCTGGCCTTCCTCGCCGCGATGCAGCACCTGCCGGCCACCCAGCGGGCCATCCTCATCATGCGTGAGGTACTGCGGTTCTCCGCCAACGAGACCGCCGATCTGCTCACCATGTCGCCGACCTCGGTGAACAGCGCGCTGCAACGCGCCCGTGCCACCATCGCCAAGGTGCAGCCGACGGCGGAGAAGTCCTATGACGACACCGACGACGAGCAGCGCAAGTTCGTCGAGGCGTATGTGCAGGCGTTCGAGGCGTTCGACATGGAGGCGCTCACCGCGCTGCTGAAGAAGGACGTCGACATGCAGATGCCGCCCTTCGACTTCTGGCTGCGCGGCCCGCAGGACGTCGCCGCCTTCATGCTCACCGCCGGATCGGCCTGTCGCGGTTCGAAACTCGTTCCGCTGGAGGGTGCCAACGGCCTGCCCGCCTTCGGCCACTACAAGCCCAGCGAGCACGACCCGTCGCTGCTGGAGCCCTGGTCGATCACGGTGCTGGAACTCGACGGCGACCGCGGCATCAGTGGCCTGAACTACTTCCTCGACACCGCGCGGCTGTTCCCACTGTTCGGCCTGCCACCGGAGTTGCGGGTGTAGGCCCGGCCGGCTGCGGGCCGTGGCGGCCGGCGCTCATCGACCGGCCTCACTGGCCCTGCATCCAGAAGGGCTCCCACTGGTGACCGTCCGGGTCGAGGAAGGTGCGGCCGTACATGCCGACGGCCCGTTCCTGCGCGCGGCGATCCGGGTACAGCTCCTCGATGCCACCGGCGGCCACCGCCGCGGCGACCAGGGCATCGACCTGGTGTGGGCTGCCGAGCGCCAGCGCGTAGACGGCACCCACCGTCGCCGTCGTGATCGCGCGCGGCCGCTGGGTGAAGTTGTGGAAGAAGTGCTGCGACAACAGCATCACGCTGATGTTGTCGTCGATCACCACGCAGGCGGCGGCATCGTCGGTGAACTCCTGATCGATCTTCCAGCCGAGCCGCTCGTAGAAGATCTTCGACCGCTCCAGATCGGCCACCGGTAAGTTGAGGAAGATCATCGTGCTCGGCATCCCGGTCCTCTCGGCCATGAGTCAGTACGGACAGGAGTACCGACGGATCGGCCGCCCGGAACTCACCGCTGTATCCGGGAGAAATCCGGCAGGCCGCCAGTGTCCGCGGTTGCTTCGCGGATGCAGTCCGGCCAGTGGTGCCGAAGGCCGATGCCGGGTGGCGCTCCGTGCCGAGTCCGTTCGCCGCATCGGGTAGCGGCTTTCCGGCGGCCGATAACCTGAGGATATGCCTGATCCCGCGACCGTCACCGGTGTCTACCTGATCACGGGGATCCAGGCCGCCGGGAAGTCGACCGTCGCGCAGGCCCTGGCCGAGCGGCTGCCGCGCTCGGTGCATGTGCGCGGAGATGTGTTCCGCCGCTTCGTGATCGGCGGCCGGGCCGAGATGTCGCCCGAGCCTGGCGCCGAGGCGCTGGAGCAGCTGCGACTGCGGTACCGCTTGGCCGCCGGAGTGGCCGACGACTACGCCGCCTTCGGTTTCACCGTGGTCTTGCAGGATGTGGTGCTGGGCCCGATGCTGCCGTATCTGATCGGGCGGATCCGCACCCGCCCATTGCGGGTGGTGGTGCTGGCACCGCGTCCGGATGTCGTGGCGGATCGCGAGGCGCGCCGCGCCAAGCGGGCCTACGGCGCCTATACGGTGGCCGATCTGGATGCCGGATTGCGCCGGGACACACCGCTCCTCGGGCTGTGGCTCGACAACTCGGATCTCACCGTGGACCGGACCGTCGACGAAATACTGGACCGCGCAGCCCCTTTCGAGCCGGACCCGCTCGGGTAGCGCCGCGCGCCCGCCCCTGGGATCATCCGGATGGCCGAGCGTCTCGTAGCCTGAACGGCGGGTGCGGTCGTCCGCTCCATTGGTGGCCTGGTAGGCACCACATGTCATTTCGGATCAACATTCGGGAGGATTCGTGGCCACACTCACGATGCGCGGTAATCCGGTCGAGGTCGAAGGTGACTTTCCGGCCGTCGGGTCGAGCGCACCGGACTTCGATCTGGTCGGCAAGGATCTCGGGGATCTGACGCTCGCCGACTTCGCCGGCAAGCGCAAGGTGCTCGACATCGCGGTCAGCCTGGACACCGCGACCTGCGCGATGGGGGCCCGCAAGTTCAACGAGGCCGCCTCCGCGCTGGACAACACCGTCGTCCTGGTCGTCACCGGCGATCTGCCGTTCGCGGCGGCGCGCTTCTGCACCACCGAGGGCCTGGACAACGTCGTCACCGCCTCGACCTTCCGCACCGGTCGTGAGTTCGGCAAGGCCTACGGCGTCGATATCGTCAGCGGCGGACTCAGCGGCCTGACGGCCCGCGCGGTGCTGGTCCTGGACGAGAACAATACGGTCCTGCACGCGGAACTGGTCCCGGAGATCAGCGAGGAACCGGATTACGACGCGGCGCTGAAGGCCCTGTCCTGACGCTGATCAGCCGGGACGCGCCGAGGGCTGCCGCCACTGGCCGCCACCCACGGTCGTTTCGCTGACTCCGCCGGTGGCCGGACGGTATTCGTCCGGCCACCGGCGGTTGCGTGACGCTCAGCCGATGCGGAGGGCGACCTCGACGCTGGGCTGGGTGGCCGACGACAGGTAACCGGCGTTGCCGCGCAGGTACTCCAGCAGTTCCGGGCTGGAGTCCGAGTTGTCGGCGATGACGAGGGCGCCGGGGGACAGCCGCGGCTCGAGCAGTCGCACGATGTCGAGGTACATGTGCTTGGCGCCGTCCAGGAACAGGATGTCGACGTTGGGCGGGACGTCTCGGGCCAGCGTCTCCATCGCGTCGCCGATGCGGATCTCCACCAGATCGTCCAGCCCGGCCTCCGCGAGCGAGGCGGTGGCCGAAGCGGCCTTGGACTCCAGGAATTCGGTGCCGATCACCCGGCCGCCGCCGTTGTCGCGGACCGCCGCCGCCAGGCACAGCGTGGACAGGCCGAACGAGGTGCCGAATTCGACCACGGTCCGGGCATGTCGGGTCCGGGCGAGGATGTACAACAACTTCGCGGTCTCCGGTCGCACCGCCAGGTAGAGATCCTTCGCGTCCTCGAAGAAGACGCGCCAGTCCTCCGGCTGCGGGTCGCGAGCCGCCCGCTCGGCCCGCCGACTCTCGAACCTGGCCCGCATCTCCTCGCGCTGCCGGTCGACGTCGGCCTGCATCCGGGCGAGCACATCGGACGCGGGGGAGCTCGTCAGAGTCGTCATGCCTACCAGCATCACACGCCGCGACGACAATCCGGCGTCGCAGCGGCGGTTCACAGCAGACCCGAAGGTCTGATTTCCCGCCGGGTTCAGCCGCGGGCCAGCAGCGCGCCGAGGGCGCGGAGGTGGTCGGTGGCGCCGCCGAGAGCGAATTCGTGGTGTTTGGCGGCGAGGAAGTAGTTGTGCACGATGTGGTCCCGGTCGATGCCGACGCCGCCGTGGACGTGGACGGCGGTGTGCGCGACGCGGTGGCCCGCGTCGGCGGCCCAGAACTTGGCGGTGTGGATCTCGGCGGTGGCGTCGAGATTCTCCGACAACCGCCAGGCGGCCTGGGTGACGGCCAGGCGCAGGCCCTGCACGTCGATGTAGCCGTCGGCGAGGCGTTGCGCGACAGCCTGGAAGCTGCCGATCTTGCGGCCGAACTGCTCGCGCTCGCGGGCGTAGTCGGCGACCAGTTCGAGGGCGCGTTCGACCGTGCCGAGCTGCTGGGCGGCCAGGCCCAGCCAGGCGCGGTCCAGCAGCCAGGTGAGGGCGCCGGCTCCCGGTTCGCCGACGAGTTCGGCGGGGGCGGAATCGAATTCGATTTCCGATTCGGGGGTCTTGTCCACCACCAGCGCGTCGGTGACGCGGACCCCGGGGCCCGCCGGATCGACCAGGAACAGTGCGACGTGGTCGCTGCCGGAGACGGTGGCGGGCACCAGGATTCGAGTGGCGTGGGCGGCGAAGGGGACGCCGGTCTTGGCGCCGTTCAGCAGCCGGCGGTCGCCGTCGGTGGTGGCGAAGGTGACCGGCCGGGCCGGATCCCAGTTGCGTTCCTCGGCCAGGGCGACGGTCAGGATCTCCTCGCCCGCAGCGGCTTTCGCGGCCAGCTCGATCTGCTCCGGGGAGCCGAAGCGGGCCAGGGCGGCGGCGCCGAGCATGATCGACCACAGGTACGGAACCGCCGCCACGTAGCGGCCGAGTTCGCGCAGGATCGCGGTCTGCTCCAGGACGCCCAGATCGCTGCCGCCGACGGCCTCGGGCAGCGCCGAGGCCAGGACGCCGGTCTCGGCCAGCGACTTCCACAGCGGTTCGTCGAAACGGGTGGGCGCGTGGTCGAGTTCGCGCAGGCGGTCGGCGGTGACGAGCTTGCCGCACACCTCGCCGGTCAGCCGGGTCAGATCCTGCTGCGCTTCGGTCGGCGTGAAATCCATTGTGTTCTCCAGGCTTTCGGAACTGTCGGCAGGATCAGCGGGCCGCGGCGGGCTGGCGCAGGGCGGTCATGGCGATGATGTCGCGCTGCACCTCGTTGGTGCCGCCGCCGAAGGTGAGGATCAGGCAGGAGCGGTGCATCCGCTCCAGCCGTCCGCGCAGCAGCGCACCCGGCGAATCCTGGCGCAGGTAGGCCTGCGGGC
Organism: Nocardia sp. alder85J; assembly: GCF_020176955.2. Lineage (GTDB taxonomy): Bacteria > Actinomycetota > Actinomycetes > Mycobacteriales > Mycobacteriaceae > Nocardia. Next base: position 571,060 of record NZ_JAIUCZ020000003.1, on the reverse strand, counting down.
CGAGCACCTCCATCAGCGATCGGTATGCCTCGGTGGCGAGTTCGGTGCCGAGGACCTTGCAGGTGGAGGCGTCCCACGGTCGGGGAGCGGACGCGGACGCGGAGGCGATCTCCCAGTTCAGCAGCTTCAGATATTCGACCTTGGCGTGCACCCGGGCCAGATTGATCTGCACCCATTCGCTGTCGGCCACCCGGACACCGCGCGCGTCGCGGGTGTTGCGGGCCCAGTCCAGGGTCTGGGTCAGCGCCAGTTGCAGCGAACCCGCCGAGGTCAGCGCCACCCGCTCGTGGTTGAGCTGATTGGTGACCAGGGGCCAGCCGCCGTTCTCCGGACCGACCAGTGCGCTCGCGGGGACCCGGACGTCCTGGTAGTAGGTGGCGCTGGTGTCGACCCCGGCCATGGTGTGCACCGGCGTCCAGGAGAAGCCGGCGGCGGTGGCGGGCACGATGAACATGCTGATGCCCTTGTGCTTCTTGGCCGCCGGATCGGTGCGGGCGGCCAGCCACACGTAGTCCGCGTAGGGGATGAGGCTGGTCCACATCTTCTGGCCGTTGATGATCCAGTCGTCGCCGTCGCGCACCGCGGCGGTGCGCAGGCTCGCGAGGTCGGTGCCGGCGCCGGGCTCGGAGTAGCCGATGGAGAAGTGCAGCTCACCGGCGGCGATCTTGGGCAGGAAGAACTTCTTCTGCTCCTCGCTGCCGTAGTGCATGATCGTCGGCGCCACCGAGTTGATGGTCAGGAACGGCACCGGCGCACCGGCGATCGCGGCCTCGTCGGCGAAGATCAGCATGTCCAGCATCGGCCGGTCCTGCCCGCCGTACTCCTTCGGCCAGCCCAGCGCGAGCCATCCGGCCTGCCCCATATCGCGCACGACCTCGCGGTAGACGTTGCCGGTGCCGTACTCGCCGGTCTGCGCGGACAGCGCGGCCCGGCGCTCCGGCGTGATCAGCTGCGCGAAATAGTCGCGGAGTTCGGCACGCAGCTGCTCCTGCTGCTCGTTGTAAGCAATCCGCATGGGTCACCTCGGGGTCGGTGGTCGATGGGCCGATCATTGCACAACGACTGGAACATGTTCCAGTATGAGGGTGTGGATCGGTCCGATGGGCCGACTCGGGCCGGACCGGGCTTGTAGGCTGGCGTTACCTGCGGGAAAGGAGTCATGGATGAAGCTCATAGTGGATTTCGACCAGTGCGAGGCCAACGGCATCTGCGTCGGAATCGCCCCGGACATCTTCGAACTCGACGATCAGGACTACCTGAACGTCACAGTGACGGAGGTGCCCGACGATCGCCTGGAGGCGGTCCGCGACGCGGTCGCTCAGTGCCCGAAGGCGGCGCTGCGGCTGGAGTGAGCCGCTCTTGCCGTAAACTGAAACACGTTCTAAAGTCGGGCTCGTGAGCGAGCATGACGTGGACCTGTCCGGTCGAGTGGCGATTGTGACCGGGGCCGGTGCGGGCCTGGGGCGGGCGGAGGCGCTCGCGCTGGCCCGTGCGGGCGCCGCGGTGGTGGTGAACGACCTCGCCGAGGGTGCGGCCGTCGAGTCCACCCTGGCCGCCATCCGGGGCCTCGGCGTGAAGGCCGAATTCGTGGCCGGCAGCGTGGCGGAGCGCGCCACGGCCGATGCATTGATCCGAACGGCGGAGGAAACGTTCGGCGGCGTGGATATCGTCGTCAACAACGCTGGAATTACGAGGGATCGAATGCTTTTTAATATGTCCGACGAGGATTGGGACGCGGTCATCGCGGTCCATCTGCGCGGGCATTTCCTGTTGTCGCGCAATGCCGCCGCGTACTGGCGTGGCAAGTCCAAAGAATCGGGTGCTCCGGTGTACGGCCGGTTGATCAACACCGCCTCGGAGGCGGGTTTGACCGGTTCGCCCGGACAGGCCAACTATGCGGCCGCGAAGGCGGGAATCACGGCGCTGACGGTGGCGGCGGCGCGCGGTCTGTCCCGGCTCGGGGTGCGGGCCAATGCCATCTGCCCGCGGGCGCGTACGGCGATGACCGAGCAGGCGTTCGGGGCCGCGCCGGACGGCGAGGTGGATCCGCTGTCGCCCGAACATGTCGCCCGGCTGGTCGCCTACTTGGCCGCACCGGCCGCCGACACGATCAACGGCCAGGTCTTCCTGGTGTTCGGCCCGACCGTGGCGCTGATGGCGCCGCCGCAGGTGGAACATCGGTTCGAGGCGGCGGGCGCGCAGTGGTCCACCGCCGAACTGGCCGGGGCGCTGGGTACGCACTTCGCGGACCGGCCCGCCGAGCAACTCTTCTCCTCGCTCGAAGCGCTGCGATTCTGAGCAATTCCACCGGCGCGACGCGGTGATGTGTGCTCGCATGGCGGTGTGGTGAAGTTCGCCTGTTTCCGGGTGAAGCCGGTCTGTGATCGCCGATTCCCGGTTGATCGGCGGTCGGGACCTTGGTAGACATGGGTCGATGACGCACGGTTTCCGCTCGGTTTACTGTACGCCGTATGAACATGTTCCAGTCTGCCATGCGAAGTTGCCGATAAAGGTACAGTTCGAAAATGAGAATTCACCTTCACATAGCAGGGTGAACGTGTTCTACTTGTGAGGGTTGGCGGGGCTCGCGGAGACCGCTACCGGGGATTTCGATGCGTAGTGTTGCGCAGCACGGCAAGGAGGAATCGCGGAATGAACGAGGTCCTTGCCGTCCCGTTACGAGCGGTCGGCGGGTTCTTCGAACTCACCGCCGACGTGGCCCGCGCGGCGGTCCGGCGGCCCTTCCAGCGGCGCGAATTCATCGATCAGGCCTGGTTCGTCGCGCGGGTCTCGATCGTTCCCACTCTGCTGGTGGCGATCCCGTTCACCGTGCTGGTGAGCTTCACCCTCAACATCCTGCTGCGCGAGATCGGCGCGGCCGATCTGTCCGGCGCGGGTGCGGCTTTCGGCTCGATCACGCAGGTCGGGCCGATCGTGACGGTGCTGATCGTGGCCGGCGCCGGCGCCACCGCCATCTGCGCGGATCTGGGCGCCCGCACCATCCGCGAGGAGATCGACGCGATGCGGGTGCTCGGCATCGACCCGATCCACCGGCTGGTGGTGCCCCGGGTGCTGGCCTCGATGTTCGTGGCGGCCCTGCTGAACGGGCTGGTCTCCACGATCGGCATCCTCGGCGGCTTCCTCTTCTCGGTCTTCCTGCAAGGCGTCAATCCCGGTGCGTTCGTGAACGGCATCACACTGCTGACGCATCTGCCGGAGCTGGTGATCTCGGAGGTGAAGGCCACGATGTTCGGTCTGGTGGCCGGGCTGACGGCCTGCTACCTGGGCCTCAACGTGAAGGGCGGGCCCAAGAGCGTGGGCGACGCGGTCAATCAAACGGTGGTGTTCTCCTTCATGGCCCTGTTCGTGGTCAATGTCGTGGTCACCGCCGTCGGGATCAAGTTCACAGCGCGGTGACGGTATGGCCTTCGTGATCGAATCCAGGTTCCCGCGTACGGTACGACGAGTGCGCAGGTTGTCCGATTCCCTCGATGGCGTCGGGCGGCAGGCACAGTTCTACGGCCGCTCGCTGGCGTCGGTGCCGCGCGCGCTGCTGCACTACCGTGCCGAGACCATCCGGCTGATCGCCGAGATCAGCATGGGCACCGGGGCGCTGGCGGTCATCGGCGGCACGGTGGTCATCGTCGGCTTCCTCACCCTCTTCGCCGGCGGCACCATCGCGGTGCAGGGCTACAGCTCACTCGGCAACATCGGCGTCGAGGCGCTCACCGGCTTCTTCGCCGCCTTCATCAACGTCCGGATAGCGGCGCCGGTGATCTCCGGCATCGGCCTGGCCGCCACCATCGGCGCCGGCGCCACCGCACAACTCGGCGCGATGCGGGTGGCCGAGGAGATCGACGCGCTGGAATCCATGGCCATCAGGCCGGTGCCGTTCCTGGTCGGCACCCGGGTGCTGGCCGGGATGATCGCGATCGTCCCGCTGTACGCGCTGGCGGTGATCGCCGCCTTCGTCGCGAGCCGATTCGCCACCGTCGACATCAACCATCAGTCGGGCGGGGTCTATGACCACTACTTCTCGACGTTCCTGATCCCCAGCGACATTCTCTGGTCCTTCGTCCAGGCGATCTTCATGGCCCTGGCGGTCATGCTGATCCACACCTACTACGGCTATCACGCCACCGGCGGTCCCGTCGGCGTCGGCGTCGCGGTCGGCAACGCGGTGCGCGCGTCGCTGGTCGCGGTGGTGACGGTGACCCTGCTGGTCTCGCTGGCCATCTACGGCACCACCGGCAACTTCCATCTCTCGGGGTAGGTATGGCGGCGAACAAATTGGTCGAAAAAGACGGCGCGGGAAAGATTTTCGGCGCCGGCTGGGGTGTGAAGCTGGCCGGGCTGGGCATGGTCCTGAGCCTGGTGGCGATCGTCGCGGTCGCGCTGACCATGTTCGCGGGCGGGTTCACGTCCACGGACGCCGTCTATATCGACACCCCCCGCGCCGGGCTGGTGCTCGACCCGGATGCCAAGGTGAAGATCCGGGGCGTGGAGATCGGCCGGGTGAAGACCGTGTCCTACGCCGGTGACCAGGCCCGACTGCAACTGGCCATCGATCCGGATCAGCTGAAGCTGGTGCCCGCCAACGCCACCGTCGACATCCGCTCCACCACGGTGTTCGGTGCGAAGTACGTGAACTTCACCGCACCGGACCAGCCGTCGGCCGACCATCTGCGGCCCGGGACCACGGTGTCCGCGCAGGCCGTGACGGTCGAATTCAACACGCTGTTCGAGCATCTCAGCGACGTGCTGGCGAAGGTGCAGCCGGAGAAGCTGAATGCGACGCTGACCGCCCTCGGCACCGCGCTCCAGGGCCGCGGCGACGAGCTGGGGCAGCTGCTGGCCTCCTCGGATCAGTATCTGCGCGACATCAATCCGAGCCTGCCGGACCTGCAACGGGACTTGCGGACCTCGGCCCCGGTCACCGAGCTGTATGCCGACACCGCCCCGGATCTGCTGAAGACCACCGACAACGCCGCGGTGACGGGCAGGACGATCGTGCAGCACCGCGACGATCTGGACGCGGTGCTGCTGAACGTGATCGGACTGGCCGACACCACCGGATCGGTGCTGCGCGACAACGAGACCCAGCTGGACAGCGCGCTGGAACTGCTGCGGCCCACCGCCGCCCTGCTCGACGAATACAGTCCGGCGCTGTACTGCCTGGTCACCGGCGTGGCGAACGCACTGCCGGTGGCGAATCAGATCTTCGGCGGGCTCGGGCCGTACGTGACCCTGGACGCCAGCTTCATGCCCGGCGGCGAACCGTACAAATATCCGAAGGATCTGCCGAAGGTGAACGCCACCGGTGGCCCGCACTGCGAGGGCATCCTGGACCGGGTGCCGGGCAGTCATTCCAACTACCTGGTCACCGACACCTCCGAGGGAGAGGTGTGGACGCCGGGTCTGGACTCGCATTCGAACGGAGCCAGGGTGTTCCAAGTGCTGTTCGCCGGATTGCCGGGGGTGCCCAACCCATGAGCATGAAACCACACGCCACCTCGGTGAAGCTCGGCATCTTCACGCTGGTGATGCTGCTCGTGCTGGGCCTGCTGGCGGTGATCTTCAGCCAGATGCGGTTCGCCCGGGAGAACGGGTACCACGCGGTGTTCACCAGTTCGTCCGGCATGCTGCCCGGCGCCAAGGTGCGGATCGCGGGCGTACCCGTCGGCTCGGTGAAACGGGTGTCGGTGGGCCGGGATCACCTCGCGCATGTCGATTTCGACGTCGACCGGCAGTACCGGCTGTACACCAGCACCCAGGCGACCATCCGCTACGAGAATCTGGTCGGCGACCGGTACCTGGAACTGCTGGAGGGACCCGGTACCGCCCAGGCGATGTCGTCCGGCGGCACCATCGGCGTCGACCGGACCAAGCCCGCGCTGGATCTGGACCTGCTGCTCGGCGGCTTCAAACCACTGCTGCGCGGACTGGATCCGGCGCAGGTCAACGATCTGACCGAGGCGCTGCTACAGGTGTTCCAGGGGCAGGGCGGCACGCTGGTGGCGTTGCTGAACAGTTCCGGATCGTTCGCGAAGACGCTCGCGGATCGGGACACGCTGATCGGCAGCGTCATCGACAACCTGAAGACGGTGCTGGCGACGCTGGACGACCGCGACAAGGAATTCGATACCACGCTCACCGAACTCCAGCGGCTGATCAGCGGACTGGCCGCGGACAAGGATCCGATCGGCGCCGCGCTGCCCCGGCTGGCCGGCGCCACCGGCGATCTCACCGCGCTGTTGCAGGAGGCGCGCCCGGATCTGAAGGCCGATTTCGACAACCTCGGCGCGGTCGCGGGCAATCTGGACGAGAAGTCCGCCGATGTGCAATGGGTGCTGGACAAGCTGCCGGACACCTACAAGAAACTGGTCCGCATCGGCTCCTACGGGTCGTTCCTGAACATGTACGTCTGCGGCACCAACTTCCTGATCGACGGCCCGGACGGTAAGCCGATGCACGTGAACCTGCCCGGACTACAGACCACCGGGAGGTGTTCGGACCAGTGAGCGAGCAGCGTGCCCCTCTGACCACCATCGGCATCATCGGTGTCGTCGTCGCGGCCACCGTGTCGCTGTCGGCCCTGCAATTCGATCGGTTGCCGTTCATCCGGTCCGGCGCCGAGCACTCCGCCTACTTCGCCGACGCCGGCGGACTGATGCCCGGTGATCCGGTCCAGGTGGCGGGCGTGCGCTCCGGGCGGGTCGACACGGTACGGCTGGACGGCGCGAAGGTGCTGGTGACCTTCAGCCTGGACGAGTCGATCGAACTGGGCGCGCAGACCACCGCCGCGATCAAGACCAACACCGTACTCGGCCGCAAATCGCTCGAGGTGGTGCCGACCGGACCCGGCCGGATCCGGGGCGACGATCCGATTCCGTTGGCGCGCACCACTTCTCCGTACTCGCTCAACGACGCGCTCAGTGATCTGGCCGGTACCGTGAAGGGGTTGGACACCGACAGGGTGAACCAGACCCTGGACGCGCTGTCCGGCGCCTTCGCCGACACCCCGGCCCCGCTGCGCGGCGCGCTCGACGGGATCACCGCGCTGTCGCGCAGTCTCAACGCCCGCGATCAGGCGCTGACCGAATTGCTCTCGCACGCACAGGATGTCACCAAGGTGCTGGCGAGTCGCGCGGATCAGATCAACGCGTTGCTGCTGGACGGCAACGATCTGCTCGGCGAGCTGAACGCCCGGCGTACCGCGCTGAGCCAGCTGATCGTGAACGTGAACGGACTGGCGCAGCAGCTCAGCGGATTCGTCGCCGACAACGAGGCGCAGCTGAAACCCACACTGGACAAACTGAATTCGGTGCTGGCGCTGTTACAGCGGAACAAGGACAACCTGGGCAAGGCGCTCGACGCGCTGGGCCCGTTCGCGGCGGCGCTGGGGGAGCAGGTCGGCAGCGGACCGTATTTCCAGGCGTATGTCTCCAATGCCACCAGCCTCACGCTGCGGGTGCTGGTGGACGCGCTGGTCTGGCCGGATCACGTGCCGGAATCGCTGAACGACTACATCAACCATCCGCCGCTGTCGGTCGGCCCGTCGATCCAGGAGCCGCCACGATGAGCGTCGCCACGAGAATCAGGCAGTCGCGCGCGGGCCGGTTACCGCGCTGGGTGCGGATCACCGCGGGCGTGGTGGTGGTCGCGCTGGTCGGCTGGGGCGCCTACGGGGTGCTCTCCGATCTCGGCCGAACCCATGTCACCGCGTACTTCACCAGTACCAACGGGCTCTACGCCGGGGACCAGGTGCGGGTGCTCGGGGTGCAGGTCGGCCGCATCGACTCCATCCAGCCGGGTCCGGACCGCGCGAAGGTCACCATCACGGTGAATCGCGGCATCGACATCCCCGCCGCCGCGCGGGCGGTGATCGTCTCGCCGTCGCTGGTGTCGGCGCGGTTCATCCAGCTGGCCCCGGCATATACCGGCGGCCCGAAGCTGCGCGATCACGCCGAGATCCCGATCGACCGCACCGCGGTCCCGGTGGAATGGGACGACATCAAGGCCGAACTGTCGAAGCTGTCGCAGGCGCTCGGGCCGATCGGCACCGACCAGCAGGGCTCCTTCGGGCGTTTCGTGAACACCGCCGCCGACAATCTCGCCGACGGCAACGCCCAGGCGTTGCGCGACACCCTGCGCGAACTGTCCAGCACGCTCGACACACTCTCGGACGGGCGCACCGACCTGTTCGGCACCCTGCGCAACCTGCAACAGTTCGTCGACGTGCTGTCCAAGAGCAACGACCAGATCGTGCAGTTCGGCGGCCGGCTGGCCTCGGTGTCCTCGGTGCTGTCCGGGGTGTCCACGGATCTCGGTGCGGGACTGGACAATCTGGATTCCGCGGTCGCCGACGTGAAGCGGTTCCTGGACGAGCGCGGCGGACAGTTGACCGAGAGCGTGCAACGCCTGGCCGACGCCACCCAGGTGCTCGCCGACAAGCGCGGCGACCTGGAACGGGTGCTGCACGCGGGGCCGTCGGCGCTGGCGAACTTCTACCAGATCTACAAGCCCGCGCAGGGCTCGCTCACCGGCGCGGTGGTCGGCGTGAACGCGGCCAATCCGTTCGCCTTCCTGTGCGGCGCGGTCGAGGGCATCGAGAATCACGACTCCGACCGCTCCGGCGCGCTGTGCCGCCAGTACCTGGCCCCGGTGATCCAGTCGCTGATGATGAATTATCCACCGCTGCTGGTGAATCCGGCGTCCGGGCAGGGCGCGTTCCCGAGTCAGCTCACCTACAGCACGCCCGACCTGGCCGGCCGGTTGCAGCAGCAGAACGCACCGGCGGCCACGCCGGTCGCCGTGCCCACGGACTTCCTGGGCCTCGCGATCCCGGGAGGCGCGCGATGAACACCCGACGGCGGACCCGGCTGGCCGGTGTCATGATCGGCCTGGCGGTACTGCTGACCGCCACCGGATGTCAGTGGGACGGTCTGAACACGCTGCCGATGCCCGGTGCGGCCGGCACCGGCGCGGGCTCCTGGCAGGTGCGCGTCCGGATGCCGAACGTCACCACCCTGACCAGGAATTCGCCGGTGAAGGTGGACGACGTCACCGTCGGCACGGTCACCGACATCCAGGTGGAGGGCTGGCACGCGCTGGTCACGGCGAGTCTGGACAAGGGCGTGCAACTGCCTGCGAACGCCGTCGCCCGGATCGGCCAGACCAGCCTGCTGGGTAGTAACCACCTCGAACTTGCGCCGCCGAAAGATGTTGCGCCACAGGGGCAACTGCACAACGGTGACGTGATCCCGCTGGATCGCGCGGGCGACTACCCGACCACCGAGCAGGTGCTGTCCTCGCTGTCGGTGGTACTCAACGGCGGCGGTATCTCGCAACTGGAGACGATCACCCACGAGCTGGACGCCACCTTCCACGGGCGCCAGGACGCCATTCGTGACCTGCTGCCCCAATTGACCACGCTGACAACGACATTGGATCAGCAGACCGGCGACATCATCGCCGCCATGAGCGGGCTGGACCGGTTCGCCGGCGTGCTGGCCCGGCAGCGCGACGACGTCACCACCGCGATCACGCAGATCCACCCGGCGCTCACCGTGCTCGCCGATCGCCGCGAGAACATCACCAAAACCCTGACCGCCCTGGGCGGTCTGAGCGATGTGGTGCAGCGGATCATCGCCGCCTCCGGTGCGAACCTTACCGCCGACCTGGCTCATCTGCGGCCGGCCCTGCAGTCGCTGGCGGCCACCGGCACCCAGCTGGCCGACTCGTTGCAGATCCTGCTCACCTTCCCGTTCCCGATGAAGAATCTCGACCGGGCATTGAAGGGCGACTACTTGAATCTGCTGATGACGGTGGATCTCACCGGCGCGCGGCTGGATTCCAACTTCCTCACCGGGACACCGCTCGGCGGCCGGTTCGGCGGGGTCGAGGGCGCGCTCGGCGCGTTCGCGGGCACCACCGCCGAGGGCAAGGGCGATCCGGTGACCGGACCGTTGCAACCGCCGCCACCCGCACCGCCGCCGACCCCGACCATTCCCGGGCTGCCGCCGATTCCGGGACTGCCCGCGATTCCGGGACTGACCGTTCCCGGTGGGCCGCAGGCGCCTGCCGCGGGCCCCGCGCCGGATGCGGCATCCCCGCCGTCGCCGGATCCGGCTGCGCCGCAGTCGCCTGCTGATGCGGTTGCGCCACGGTCGCCTGCTGATGCGGTTGCGCCACGGTCGCCTGCTGATGCGGTTGCGCCGCGGTCGCCTGCTGATGCGGCTGCGCCGCGGTCGCCTGCTGATGCGGCTGCGCCGCAGGGAGGTACGGATCGATGAAGCTCACCGGATTCGTGCGGACCCAGCTGATCGTCTTCTCGGTGCTGACCCTCGTCGGCCTGATCGTCATGGCCGGCACCTACATTCAGCTGCCCGCCATGTTCGGGATCGGCCGCTACGGGGTCACCGTGCGGTTGCAGGCGACCGGCGGGCTGTACCCCACGGCGAACGTGGCCTACCGCGGCACCGATATCGGCAAGGTGACCGCCGTGCGGCTCACCCCGTCCGGGGTGGACGCGGTGCTGTCCCTCGACAGCGACTACAAGGTGCCCAGCGACAGCGACGCCTATGTGCGCAGCGTCTCGGCGATCGGCGAGCAGTACGTGGATCTGGTGCCCGCCGACCACCCGCAGGGCGGCAACCTGCACAACGGCTCGGTGATCGAGGTCGATCGCACCCGGCTGCCGCAGGACGTGGGTGCCATGCTGGACCAGGCCGACCGGCTGCTGACCAGCGTGGCCGACACCAAACTGCGCGAGGTCATCGACGACGCCTTCGTCGCTTTCAACGGCGCGGGGCCGGACCTGCAGAAGTTCATCGACTCCGCCTCGCTGCTGGTGCAGGAGGCGCAGGCGAACACCGGCCAGACCAAGGATCTGCTGGCGAGGATCGGGCCGCTGCTCGACACCCAGAACCAGTCGGCGGATTCGATCCGGAACTGGACCCGCGATCTCGCGACGGTGACCGACCAACTGCGGCAGCATGATCCGTCGCTGGGGCAACTGCTGGAGCGGACCCCGTCGGCGGCGCAGCAGGTGAGTTCCACCTTCCAGCAGCTGAAACCGACACTGCCGCTGCTGTTGTCGAATCTGGTCAGCGTCGGGCAGGTGGGGGTCACGTATCACGCGGGGCTGGAACAGATCCTGGTGATCTATCCGCCGCTGGTCGCCGCGCTGCTGACGGTGGTGCGCGGTCCGGCCGAATACGGCGCCGTGGTCGACTTCATGCTCGGCCTCAACGACCCACCCGGCTGCCTCACCGGCTTCCTGCCGCCCAGCCAGTGGCGGGCGCCCACCGCGACCGACCACCCCGACATCCAGGGCGATCTGTACTGCAAGGTGCCGCAGGACGCCAAGGAGGCCGTGCGCGGCATCCGCAACACACCGTGCGCCGACGTACCCGGTAAACGCGCGCCGACCCCGGAGCTGTGCCACGACCCGGAGGGGTACGTTCCGGAGGGGGACAACCCGCCGTTCCAGACGCCCGCCCCGGCCGCCGCGCCGCCGCCGGACGACCGGCCCGGCGACCCGGGGACGACCCATCCGGCGGCCGTCTCCACGTCCCGAGACCCGGCGAGCGGCACGTTCGTCGGCCCGGACGGCCGCACCTACCACCAAGGCGACGTCGGTCCCGACGGATCCGGCACGGTACCGTCCACCTGGCAGGCGATGTTCGAGGAGCCACTGCGATGAGCGACAGCAGAACGAACAGCGGACGAGCCCGGCGGCGCGCGAGCCGTCAGGCGGGCCCGGTCGACGGCCATGTCGAGGCCGCACCGCCGTCCACCGCCGCTGCCGAGTCGGCAGCCGCCGCGCCCGGGACCTCGGCGGGCACCGGATCGGTGCCGGCGACGCCTGTGGTGCCGCCTGCTGCCGAGTCGACGGCGTCCGGGGCCGTCACGCCGTCCACCGTCACGCCGTCTGCCGCCCCCGTGTCGGCCGCCACCGCGGCTGCCGAACCCGTGGTCCCGGCCGATTTCCGGCAAGCGACCATCGTGCCTACCGTCCCGGACGGCGGGCGATCGCCGATGTCCCAGGGCGCCGCTCGGGAGGGGACCGTCGCGCCGGGCTCGGCGAAATCGGACCCCCCGACCACCGGTGAACGCCGCGCGACGGAGCAGGTCGCCGGAGATGACAGTGCCGGGCCGCCCGCCGACGCGACGGACGACCCGACCGTGCGGGGCGGTGAGGTGGTGGATGCCGACGGGGCCGACGACGATGCCGCCGATCAGGGCTGGACCTACGTCGACCTCGCACTGTCCGATCGCCGGATCCCCGCGCGGCAGGCCGACGCGGCGCCGGCCCTGGCCGATCCCACCACCGACATCCGCAGCGAGCCCCGGCGCAGTCTGGGTGTGCTGGGCTGGGCTGCCACGGTGGTCACGGTGTTGTCGTTGGTGCTGCTGCTGGGCGCCGGCGGTGTCGCCATTTATCACCAGCGGCACGCGGACGCGATGTCCGACCGGCGCACCGAGTATGTGCAGACCGCCAAGCAGGCCATTCTCAATCTGACCAACATCCAGGACGACACCGCGTCCGCGGATATCGACCGGGTGCTCTCGGTCGCCTCCGGGCAGTTGAAGGCCGAATACTCCTCGCAGAAGGACGCGTACGCGAAGGTCGTGCAGCAGGCCAAGGTGAAGGCGCACGGCGAGATCGTGGAGGCGGCGCTGGAGAGCGACAGCGCCGATACCGCCAAGGTGCTGGTCGCCGCGACGCAGACGCTCACCAACGCCGGTTCGACCGAGCCGCAGCAGCGCACCTATCGCTTCCGGGTCACGCTGAACCGCGACGGCAACGGCACCGTCACCGCATCCGAAGTGGAGTTCGTGGCATGAACATCGAAACCAGGCGGATCACACTCGTGGTCACGGCGGTCGTGCTGTTCCTCGCCGCCGTCACCGTGTCCTCCGGCGTCGGCTACAAGTTCTGGACGGATCGGCGGACCGAGCAGGCACGGGCCGCCTCCTCCACCGTGGCGCAGCGCACGCTGGAGGCGATCTTCACCTACGACTACCACACCGTCGACACCGAATTGCCCAAGGCCGCCAACAATCTCACCCCGAGCTTCCGCGGTGACTACCTCACCCTGATCACCAAGGACATCGCGCCCGCCGCGAAGCAGAAGGAGCTGACGGTGCGGGCGACCGCCGAGGCGGTCGGAGTGATCTCCACCCAGCCCTCGCACGCGGTGGTGCTGGTGTACCTGAATCAGGTGACCACCGGCAAGGATTCGCCGCAGGGCTCGGTGCTGGGCACCCGGGTACGGGTCAGCCTGGACAAGGACGGCGGGCAGTGGCTGGTCGGGAAGATCGACCCGATCTAGTCGCCGCCCGGCTCACCCCGCCCCGGTCACCAATTCGCAGGCTCGACAGGCACGTTCGCGGCCCGTCTCGGTCCTGGACCGACCGGAGGAGGGAAGGACCGAGACTCAGGGGCCGCGAACCCGCCGGAGCGAAGCGAAGGCCGATATTACGGCTCGTCGTCGCTGAGTAGTGCGCTGCCCGCTACCCGGTCCTGTGCCAATGCTTCCAGGAAGGCCCGCGCCCACCGGTCCACGTCGTGGGTGAGCACCTGCCGCCGCAGCGCTCGCATCCGGCGGCGGCGGGTGTCGGCGTCGTCGCCGATGGCGTGCAGGATCGCCTCCTTGACGCTCTCCAGATCGTGTGGGTTGCACAGGTAGGACTGCCGCAATTCCGCTGCCGCGCCGGTGAATTCGCTGAGCACCAGGGCGCCGTTGAGGCCGCTGTGGCAGGCTACGTACTCCTTGGCGACCAGGTTCATGCCGTCGCGCAGCGGCGTCACCAGCATCACGTCCGCGGCGACGAAGAACGACACCAGTTCCTCGCGCGGGATCGGCCGGTGCAGATAGTGCACGAACGGGTAACCGACCCGGGAGAATTCGCCGTTGATGCGGCCCACCTGGCGCTCGATGTCGCCGCGCATCTGGATGTAGCTCTCCACCCGCTCCCGGCTCGGGGTGGCCAGCTGCACCATCACCGTCTCGGCCGGGTCGATCTTGCTCTCCTGCAACAACTCCTCCAGCGCGGCCAGCCGGATGTCGATGCCCTTGGTGTAGTCCAGCCGGTCGACGCCGAGCAGGATGTTCTTCGGATTGCCCAGTTCCGCGCGGATCTGCGCGCCGCGCTCGCGTACCGAGCGCCGCCGGGAGTACTCGTCCAGCTCCGCCGACGCGATCGAGATCGGGAACGCACCCACCCGGACGGTGCGGAAACCCACCTGCACCACACCCATTTTCGCGCGCACGCCGATGGTGCCGCGCGAGGTCGGTTGCCCGGCAAGCCTTCTCGCCAGGTACAGGAAGTTCTGCGCACCGCCGGGGAGGTGGAAGCCGATCAGATCGGCGCCGAGCAGCCCTTCGACCAGCTCTGTGCGCCAAGGCATCTGGAGGAACAACTCGATCGGCGGGAACGGGATGTGCAGGAAGAAGCCGATGGTCAGATCCGGCCGCAGCATGCGCAGCATCTTCGGCACCAGCTGCAACTGGTAGTCCTGCACCCACACCGTCGCGCCCTCGGCGGCCACCTTGGCGGTGTACTCGGCGAACCGGCGGTTCACGTCGACGTACGCGGTCCACCAGCGGCGGTGGTACTCCGGACGCACGATGACGTCGTGGTAGAGCGGCCACAGCGTGCCGTTGGAGAAGCCCTCGTAGTAGTCGGCCACCTCCTCCGCCGACAGCGGCACCGGGTACAGCTCCAGGCCGTCCTCGATGATCGGGTCGACATCGACATCGGGCACGCCGGCCCAGCCGACCCAGGCGCCGTTGTTGCTGCGCAACACCGGTTCCAGTGCCGTCACCAGACCGCCGGGGCTGCGCTTCCAGCGCTTGGTGCCGTCCGGCAGCCGTTCCAGATCGACCGGCAGGCGGTTGGCGACCACCACGAATCCGGAACCGGCGTCGTTACCCCGGTGGACCGTCTCGGCGGCATCGCCGTCCGGCTGCTCGGGCAGGGATAGGTCGGTCGGGGATTGGCTCATCTGGTCCACTGCTCGATCCTCCGGTCGCCGGGCCGTGTCGGCGTTGAAGTTGTGCGGTGCGGGCAGGTCTCCGGCGGAGACCGTGCGATTAGTCGCCGCGGCCGTTGGGAGCGATACCCAGCATCGACAGCAGCATGCGGCATTCGTCGGCGTCGGTGGCGTAGGCGGCCACCACGCGCTGGGCCTGCCGGGCCGTCTCGTCCGCCAGCGGCTCCAGATCGTCGTCCGCGATGTCGTTGGCGCCCTTCGCGGCCATCGGCGTGTCCTCTCGGCTCGGGCTGTGATCGCACAGCTCGGAATATGACGGTTACTCGAGAGTCCATGGTATCGGGCGGCGACCTGGGTACCGTCCCCTCGGGGATACCTCGCCCCGAACTGCAACGGCCGCAACGTCCGGGCGAAACACCGGCGGGCGGTCTACCTATACCGTTGGGTAAGGAAAGCAGAAGGTAGCAGAAAGGGTCCGAAGCATCATGCCGTTGGCCACGGTGAACGGAATCTCGCTCAACTATCAGGTGAAGGGCGACAGGGCGAAGGGCACCGACACCAAGGGCGCGGCGCCGCTGGTCGTGCTGATCATGGGCACCGGTAGTCCGGGCCGGGTGTGGGAGCTGCATCAGGTGCCCGCGCTGCTGGCCGCCGGATACCGGGTGTGCACCTTCGACAATCGCGGCATCGCGCCGTCCTTCGAATCCACGGCAGGCATCGCGATCGAGGACATGGTCGCCGACACCGCCGCACTGATCGAACTCCTCGACGAGGGCCCGGCGCTGGTGGCCGGCACCTCGATGGGCGCGCGCGTCACCCAGGAACTGGCGCTGGCCCGCCCCGACCTGGTCCGCAAGGCCGTGTTTCTGGCCGGTCACGCCCGCCTCGACCTGTTCCAGAAGACGTTGTCGGCCGGTGAGCACGAACTCGACGCCAGCGGGGTGCGCATGCCCGCCAAATACGATGCCGCGCTCACCGCAGTGATGAATCTCTCGCCGGCCACCCTCGCCGATCCGAACGCCGCCCGGGACTGGCTGGATCTGTTCGAGTTCACCGGCGGACCGGTGAGTCCCGGGGTGCGCGCGCAGCGGCGGATGGACCACGAGTTCGATCGGTTGCAGGCCTATCGCGGCATCCGGGTGCCGTGTCTTTCCATCGGTTTCGCCGACGATCGGATGATTCCGGCATACCTCTCCCGAGAGCTCGCGGAGGCCATTCCCGGTGCCCGCTACCAGGAGATTCCCGACGCGGGGCACTACGGCTACCTGGAGCGACCGGAGGCCGTGAACAAGGTTTTGCTGGATTTCTTCGCAGGCTCCAGGTAACCGTGACTGTCGTAGCCTCGACCTTGCTAGGGTCGACAGACGCGTCACGGGGTCAGCCCCAGGTCGGACCCCCGACCGCGTATCCGTACACAGCGCCAGTATCCAGTGAGGTGAGATGAGCACCAACCCCTTCGACGACGAGGACGGCCGCTTCTTCGTTCTGGTCAACGATGAAGAGCAGCATTCGCTGTGGCCGGCTTTCGCCGAGGTCCCGGCAGGATGGCGAGTGGTTTTCGGCGAGGACAGCCGGGCTGCCTGCGTCGAGTACGTGGAAAAGAACTGGACCGACATGCGGCCGAAGAGCCTGCGCGACGCCATGGCGGCCGACGACGCCGCCCGGCAAGCCGCGCAGTCCTGAGCCGCGTCACCGAGTAGAGATCCAAGGTACTGCGCGGACATCGCGTGGGCCGGTCGCTCCCGGCGGTCGGCCCACGCCGATCCGGGCCGGTACCTCCATCTTTTCGGGGCTGCGGGTCACCCCGGTTATGATTGGCCCGCTTTCCGCCTCCTTAGCTCAGTGGTAGAGCACTCGCCTTGTAAGCGAAAGGTCGTCAGTTCAATCCTGACAGGAGGCTCCACGAGGGGTTGCCCAGTGGTCACGCGGGGTCGCTGCGCGGTAGCGGTAGTCGATTCCGGCCTGGTCCGGGCGTGTTCCGGGGTCTGACCGGGCTGACAGGAGGCTCGGACCCGAGGGGGAGGCGGCTCGCAGGAAACTCCCAGAGAAGGTTCAGCGACTTCCCGATGGTACGGGGCACGATTGTCCTATGAATGGTGCAGCCGACCGAACCCCAGAGGCCCGAGTGCTCGTGGTCGACGACGAACCGATGATCGTCGAGCTCATCTCGGTGAGCCTGCGTTATCAGGGCTTCGAGGTCGCCACCGCCGGTAATGGCGCGGAGGGGCTGGACAAGGCGAAGAGCTTCCGGCCCGACGCGATGATCGTCGACGTCATGATGCCCGGCATGGACGGGTTCGGACTGTTGCGCCGGTTGCGTGCCGACGGGATCGACGCCCCCGTGCTGTTCCTCACCGCGCGCGACGAGGTCGAGGACAAGGTGACCGGGCTGACGCTGGGCGCCGACGACTACGTCACCAAGCCGTTCAGTCTCGAGGAGGTGGTGGCGCGGCTGCGGGTGATCCTGCGCCGCTCCGGTCACGTGGTCGAGGAGCAGAAGTCGTCCCGGCTGCGGTTCGAGGACATCGAACTGGACGACGACACCCACGAGGTGTGGAAGGCGGGGGAGCCGGTGTCGTTGTCGCCGACCGAGTTCACCCTGCTGCGGTACTTCATGGTGAACGCGGGCACGGTGCTGAGCAAGCCGCGCATCCTCGATCACGTGTGGCGCTACGACTTCGGCGGCGAGGTGGGCGTCGTCGAAACCTATGTGTCGTACCTGCGCAAGAAGGTCGACACCGGACCGGACCGGCTGATCCACACGCTGCGCGGTGTCGGGTACGTGATGCGGGCGCCCAGCCGGAGCAAGTCTGCGAGATGAGCACCCAGGTCGACGCGGCCGCGGCCACCCCGGCAACCGCGACAGGCCCGCCGTCCGCGTCATCGACACACCGGTCTCGATCGATCGCCCACCTGGTCTGGTCGAAGTTCACCGCCGTTCCACTGCGGATCACGTTGGTACTGGCGCTGGTTCTGCTGTCGAGTCTCGGATTGCTGGTCTCCGGGGTCGCGGTCACGTCCTCGATGCACCGGGTCCTGCTCGAGCGGGTCGATCGGCAGCTCGACGAGGCGTCGCACACCTTCGCCCGGCCGACGCTCCAGCCGGCGCCGGCGCCGGAACAGCCCCCGCGTGGTGAGCGTCCGCCGACCCTGTTCTATGTGCACATCCTCGATCCGTCCGGCAATCTGCGCACCGAATTCCTCTCCGGCACCACGATTCCGGCCATTCCCGACGATCTCGATCGGCATCCCCGGACCATCGGGACGGTCGGCAATCCGGACGAGCACTGGCGGGCGATGCGGGTCGTCGGTCCCGACGGCTCGATCAGCATCGTGGCGCTGCGCCTGGACGAGATCGACAACACCATCGATCGCCTGATCGGCCTGCAAGTGGTGATCGGGGTCATCGTGCTCGCCGCGCTGGCGGTGGTCGCCCAGTTCGCGATCCGCCGCAGCCTGCGACCACTGCGCGAGGTGGAGAAGACCGCCGCCTCGATCGCCGGTGGCGACCTGCACCGCCGGGTTCCGGTGCGCGGCACCAACACCGAGGTGGATCTGCTGTCGCAGTCGCTGAACGGCATGCTGTCGCAGATCCAGCAGGCGTTCGCCGCCACCGAGGCCTCCGAGGAGGCGGCTCGCCGGTCCGAGGCCAAGATGCGGCGGTTCATCGCCGACGCCAGCCACGAACTGCGCACCCCGCTGACCACCATCAAGGGTTTCGCCGAGCTGTACCGGCAGGGCGCGATGGCCGATCCGGACATGTTCATGAACCGCATCGAGCGCGAGGCCAACCGGATGGGCGTGCTGGTCGAGGACCTGCTGATGCTGGCCCGGCTGGATGCACAACGTCCGCTGGACCGCCGTCCGGTCGATCTGCTGGCCCTGGCCAGCGACGCGGTGCACAGCGCCCGCGCGGTCGACGCCGCCCGCCGCCCCGACGGCCCGCCCCGCCCGATCGACCTGGTGATCCGCTCCGGCGCGGGCACCCTGGAACTGGCCGGCGACGAGGCCCGGCTGCGTCAGGTGCTGGGCAATCTGGTCAACAACGCCCTCATCCACACCCCGCCGGAGGCCGCGGTGGAGGTCCGCCTGACCCCCGCCGTCGACGAGGTCCTGATCGAGGTCGCCGACACCGGTCCGGGCCTGGCCCCGGACCAGGCCGAGCGCATCTTCGAGCGCTTCTACCGCACCGACTCGTCCCGCAGCCGTGACAGCGGCGGCACCGGCCTGGGCCTGTCCATCGTCCAGGCCCTGGTGGCCGCCCACGGCGGCACGGTCACCGTCCGCAGCGCCCCCGGCGAGGGCACCACCTTCACCGTCCGGCTGCCGCGCCAGGGGCAGTGACGCTCCACGGGGTCGCCGGCGGTACGGGACTCTCGTCGACCAGTTGGTAGTAGCTCAGCGGGATCGGTTGGAGCAGCGCGCGCAGAAAGCCGGGGCCGTCGTCAGGCAGGACGCGTCGAGCCTGTTCGATCTCGACTCCGTGGTCGAACCACTCCTGCGCGAGCCGGCAGCCGCCGGGACCGAGGATCGTCAGCTCCGCCCGGGTACCCGCCAACCGGAACTCGGCCACTCGCTCCGGTCTGCCGGATCCGATGTCGTACAGGCCGACCACGATCGGGGTGTGTGCTGCCATGACCAACGGTAACGGTGGACCGAGTCGGTGGTCCATCGTCTACCTCTGGCTGTACACGGTGATCCGGCCCGGCCAGGCGTCACCCGTGATCATGCCGTGGTCGGCGATCTCCTGGAGCCGCGCCAGAGCGCCGTTCACGGCGTCCGGGTGCAGATCGAGATCCTCCAGCGCGCTGCGGAGCTGCGCCGGGTCGACCGCGGTGACCTGGTTCAGCACCTCCTCGCTGAGCGGTTCGTACCGGTAGGTGTGGACGAATTCCGACATGATGCCCACCTGCGGGTCCGGTGACTCCGGAAAGGTGAGTCCGTGGTCGATGGCCACCAGGTCACCGGACGCCGTGGTCCGATAATTGGGGCCGTACCGATCCGTGTTGCCGATGACGTAGTCGAGCACTGCCATCCGTTCCTGTTGCACGCGCGGATAGTCGGCTATCGCCCGTCCCTCGGTCGATTGGACCAGTTGCTGCAACGATCCGCTGCCGAGCGGGCCGTCGACCAGTGCCGTCGGCGGTACCAGGCCGAATTGCAGCAGTTCGTCGGTGCGGGCCGCGGCGACCTCGCGCTTGGCTTGTTCCCCGACGTCGTTCGGAATACCTTCTCGCATGTTCTGGCGTTCGCGTCCGGCCGGTTTGTAGATCCCGAGTTCGCCGTCGTCCGATCGCATCGCCAGCGCCGGTCGGCGATTCAGCTGTGGCCGGGCGCCCACTGGTCGTATCGGTTGGGTCCGGGCGCCGACCGCCACGGCTGCGTCGGGATCCTCGACCAGCCCGGTACGGGTCCGCATCGCCGACTCGGCCGGGCTCGGCCGATAGGCCCGCCCGGAGCCGATATCCGCGTGGGATGCGGTCGAGTCGCGAGTGGCGGCGCCACCTCCCGTGGGGATCGTCACCGCATCGTGGTCGGTCGCGGTGTCACGCACGGAGAATTCGGTGGCGGGAAATGCGTGGGCCTCGCTGGCCAGCGTGGTCTCGCGAACCTCACGCACACCGGTGCCGATCGTCCGGGGCACGCGCTCGGCAGCGACCGCGGCGTCGTCGGTGACCTTCGTCAAGCGCCGCGTGACGCGGCTCAAGAGCTCCTCCAACCGGCCGACCATGTGATCATGATCGGCCGTAACGGATTCTCCGGCCAGTGCACCGCCTCGGTGCCGGGCCGCGGCGTGCGGCTAGGCGGGGACGTTGGCGCCGTGGCCGAGGTCGCGGAGGGCCTGCTTGATCCTGGCCTGGGCTTCGTCGAGGGATTCCTTGCTCGGATCCTGGTCGGCGCCGGAGATGTTGAAATCGCCCAGGTCGAAGGCGGGGAAGACGTGGACGTGCAGGTGGGGGACCTCGAGGCCGGCGATCAGCAGGCCCGCGCGGGGGGCGTCCCAGGCGGTGCGGACGGCCTGCCCGACGGTCTGGGCGACCGCCATCAGGCGGGCGAAGGTGGCGGGGTCGAGGTCCTGCCATTGGTCGATCTCCGCGCGGGGAACGATCAGGGTGTGGCCCTGGGTGACGGGGGCGATGGTGAGGAAGCCGACGAATTCGTCGTCCTCGTAGACGAAGCGTCCGGGCAACTGACCGGCGATGATCGCACTGAAAACGGAAGCCATGGTGGGTATTCTGCCGTCCCCGCGCGGCCCGCGCCGGAGGCACCCGGGGTGGGTGGGCGATACCTGTCGGGGTGGCCGGCGACGTCACCTAAGCTGTCTGCCGTGCGCGTACTCGTGATCGGCTCCGGAGCCCGTGAACACGCCCTCGTGCTGGCCCTGCGCCGGGACCTCGGGGTGCGGGCGGTGTTCGCCGCCCCCGGTAATCCGGGGATGTCGCCGGCGGCCGAGTTGCGGCCGGTCGATCCGGTCAACGCCGAGGCCGTGGTGGCGCTGGCCCGGGAGGTGGCGGCGGACCTCGTGGTGATCGGCCCGGAGGTGCCGTTGGTGCTCGGGGTCGCCGACGCGGTGCGCGCGGCGGGGATCGCCTGTTTCGGGCCGTCGGCCGCCGCGGCGCGGATCGAGGGGTCGAAGGCGTTCGCGAAGGACGTCATGGCCGCCGCGGGGGTGCGCACCGCGCACAGCGAGGTGGTCGATCATCCCGGCGAGCTGGACGCGGCGCTGGATCGGTTCGGGCCCACCTGGGTGGTGAAGGACGACGGGCTGGCCGCGGGGAAGGGCGTCGTGGTCACCGCCGATCGACTGGCCGCCCGCGATCACGGCGCCGAACTGCTCGAGCAGGGGCATCCGGTGTTGCTGGAGTCCTTCCTGGACGGGCCCGAGGTGTCGCTGTTCTGTCTGGTCGACGGCGAGACCGTGGTGCCGTTGCTGCCCGCGCAGGACCACAAGCGGGTCGGCGACGGCGATACCGGGCCCAACACCGGCGGCATGGGCGCCTACACCCCGCTGCCCTGGCTGTCCGCCGCGACCGTCGCGGAGATCGTCGACGATGTCGTGAAACCCGTTGCCGCCGAGATGGTTCGCCGTGGCGTGCCGTTCTCGGGGCTGCTGTACGCCGGGCTCGCGATCGGCCAGGCCGGTCCCGCGGTGGTCGAATTCAACTGCCGCTTCGGTGATCCGGAGACCCAGGCGGTGCTGGCGCTGCTGGACAGCCCGCTCGGTGAGGTGTTGTACGCGACCGCCACCGGCACCCTCGACCGGTCGCAGCCGCTGCGCTGGCGGTCCGGCGCCGCGATCACCGTGGTGCTGGCCGCCGAGAACTATCCGGGCCGCCCCCGCACCGGCGACGTGATCACCGGCACCGAGAACGCCGAGCCCGATACCGAGGTGCTGCACGCGGGTACCGCGCTGCGCGCCGACGGCGCCCTGGTGTCGGCCGGCGGCCGCGTGCTCAACGTCGTCGCCGTCGGCGCCGATCTCGCCGAGGCGCGCGGTCGCGCCTACGACCGGTTGGCGGGCGTGAAACTGCCCGGCGCGCACTGCCGTACCGATATCGCGCTGGCGGCGGTGGAGGACCGCATCTCCGTCCCGTCCCGGGTCTGACGCACGGCACGCGATTTCCGTATCGCCGTGACCGGGGCCCGTGCTCGTCGCCCGGAGAGCGGTGCGGCGTCGCCGCGCGGGGTCAGGACAGTGGAATGCCGTGCAGGGCCAGCCACGGCTGCGGGTCGACGTGCTGCCCGTTGATCAGCACCTCGAAATGCAGGTGCGGGCCGGTGGAATCGCCGCGGTTGCCGACGCGGGCGATCTGCTGACCGGCGTGGACGCGTTCGCCGACGGAGACCGAGAAGTCGTACATGTGGCCGTAGACGGTGATGGTGCCGTCGTCGTGGCGGAGGCGCACCCACAGTCCGAAGCCCTGGGCGGGTCCGGCGTCGATGACCGTGCCGTCGGCGACGGCGTAGATCGGCGAGCCGATCGGCGCCGCGATATCGACGCCGTAATGGAAAGTGCCCCAGCGGTTTCCGTATCCGGAGGTGAACACCCCGCGGGCGGGCAGGGCGTAGCCGCCGAGGCCGGGTGCGAGGCCGGGGAGACTGCCGGGACCGGGTAGCCAGGGAGCAGGGCGTCCGGCCGCCGCGGCGGCGGCCTCGGCCTTGGCGCGTTCCAGGGTGGCGCGGGAGGCAGCGGCCACCACCTGGGATTCACGGATGCGCTCGCCGTTGTCGATGGCGTCGAGATAGCGCCGCGCCGATTCCGGTGCGGCCTGGTTCTCCACCCCGTACGCGATCGGGATGCGTTGTGTCGCACCGACTTCCAGAGCCATATCGACCGTACCCGGGGGCCGGGCATCGGCCGTGGCGAGAATCGCGGTGCAGCACAGGCCGATCAGCAGGGCCCGGTGCGTTTCGGCGAAGCGCCGGACCCGGTGCGCCGAATCCCGGCCCGCCGCACGCCAATCCCGGGTGCGGACGGTGTGCGAGAGCCGTCGCGCGTCGTGCCACCGGCGTCGCACCCGGCGCTCGAGGCGTTGTGTGCGCTGCCGGAGCCGTCGCGCATGATGCCGGGGGTGTCGTGCGTACCGCCACAGCAGGGCCGCTGCGGCCCACAGTCGTGCGGCGAGCCTCCGGACACGGCCCGCCAGGTCCCGCATCCGCGCTCGCGGCGTCGGCGGCGGGGGCTGCGAGCGCCAGTCGGGGCGGACCACTACCACCGTGCGCACCCCCTGAACCGCGTCGCTCGATGCCCGGTCCGGACATACCGCCGACCATAACAGGACGGTCTCGCGACCGGGGGTGAGCCGGTGTGCGGGCGTGTTCTACCGTCGACCGGGTGCGCAGTGAATCGCTTCGATCCACCATTCCGACCTTCTACGTCATGGACGTCTGGAAGGCGGCTGCCGAACGGGCCCGTACCCACGGTGACGTCCTGGTGCTCGCCGCCGGGCAGCCGTCCACCCCCGCCCCGGCGCCGGTGCTGCGGGCCACCAAACTGGCGATCGACAACGAACTGCTCGGCTACACCGAGACCTTCGGTATCCCGGAGCTGCGCGAGGCGATCGCGGGGTACCACCGCGACGGCTACGGTGTCGCGGTGACAGCCGACGACGTGGTGGTCACCACCGGATCCTCCGGTGCTTTCACGCTGATCTTCCTGGCCGCCTTCGACGCGGGCGACACCGTGGCGGTGGTCCGGCCCGGTTATCCGGCCTACCGCAACACGCTCACCGCGCTGGGCTGCCGGGTGGTGGAGTTGGACGGCGGGCCGCAGACCCGCTTCCAGCCCACGGTGACCATGCTGGAGGAGCTGGACCAGCCGCCCGCGGGCCTGATCGTGGCCAGCCCGGCCAATCCGACCGGCACCATGATCGACCCGGACGAACTGGCCGCGCTGGCGCGCTGGTGCGATGCCCACGGCACCCTGCTGATCTCGGACGAGATCTACCACGGGATCACCTACGCCGACACCGAACCGACCGCCTCGGCCTGGCAGACCTCGCGGGATTCGGTGGTGGTGGGCTCGGTGTCGAAGTACTTCTCGATGACCGGCTGGCGGCTGGGCTGGATGCTGGCGCCCGCCCGGCTGCGCCCGGCGTTGCAGCGGCTGGCCTCGAACATGACGGTGTGCCCGCCGGCGGTGTCGCAGTACGCCGCGGTGCACGCGTTCGATCCGGAGTCCCGCGTCGAACTGGACCGGCACGTGCGGCGCTACGCACAGAACCGGTCGCTGTTGCTCGACGGTCTGCCGAAACTGGGCATCACCGAACTGGCGCCGGCCGACGGCGCCTTCTACGCCTACGCGGACATCGCGCATCTGACCGATGATTCGACGCGCTGGTGTGCCGATCTGTTGTCGCACACCGGAGTCGCGCTCGCACCGGGAATCGATTTCGACACCGAGAACGGAAACCATACGGTCCGCATTTCCTTTGCCGGCGCCACGGCCGATATCGAGGAGGCGCTGGTCCGGATGGGGCGCTTTGTGTGACATCCGTCGCATCGGACTGCCCAGTCCCGCAAAGACTTTCCGTTCCGGGCCCCCTGCGGCCCGCGGATGCGGTAGAAAAAGCATGGTTTGATTTCGCACCGCACCCTCCCCTTTGCCGTCGGCCGGATCACGTTGCCCTCGGCCGGATCGGGTGCGCAAAACAAGAACCGGCAGAAGAAGAACCGACAGCGATCGCACCGATTTGGTACGGATGAACCGATGACGACTGGCACGATGACACGGTGATAACCGCGACGACCCCGAAAGGCGAACGGCGTCGCCAGGCTCTGGTTGCGGCTGCCGCCGAGCTGTTGCTCGAAGGTGGTTTCGATGCTGTCCGGCATCGCTCGGTGGCCACGCGGGCCGATCTCCCCCTGGCGTCGACGACGTACTACTTCGAATCCCTCGAGGATCTGATCGCGCGCGCGGTCGAGTTCAGCGGCAATGCCGAACTCGAGGCGATGCGCCGCCGCATCGGCGAGGTGACCCACCGCCGCCGCGGCGCGGAGGCGACGGTCGACCTGATCCTGGATCTGCTGGTGGGCGCCGAGGGCTACGACGAATTCGCGCGCGGACAGCTGCTCGCCCGCTACGAGCGTTCGGTGGCGTCGGCCCGGCACCCGGAACTGCGCGAGGTCCAGCTACGACTACGCAGCCAGCTCGAGGAGCTGTTGGCCGACGTGCTGCGCCGCTCCGATCGGGTGGTCCGCGGCGAGCAACTGCGGCGGCTGGTGGCGGTGGTCGACGGGGCCGTGGTGGCGGCGTTGACCGAGCCGGATCCGCAGCCGCGGCGCACCGCGCGCGGCGCCCTGCTGGAGTTGATCGACGTGATCGCCCCGGCCACTCCGCAGCAGACCATCCTGCACCCGCATACCTCCGGCAATCGGGTCGGCACCGAACACTAGACTCGTCGGACGTGAGTGTTGTCCCGAACGTCCTCGCCAACCGGTACGCCGGTCCGGAGCTGCGGCACCTGTGGTCGCCGGAGAACAAGATCGTGCTGGAGCGCCGGCTGTGGCTGGAGGTGCTCCGGGCACAGGCCGAACTCGGCGTGGACGTGCCGCCGGGCGTGGTCGACGACTACGAGCGGGTGATCGACCGGGTCGATCTGGCCTCGATCGCCGAGCGGGAGCGGGTCACCCGTCACGACGTGAAGGCGCGCATCGAGGAGTTCAACGCGCTGGCCGGTCACGAGCACATCCACAAGGGCATGACCAGCCGCGACCTCACCGAGAACGTCGAACAGTTGCAGATCCGGCTGTCGCTCGAGCATGTGTACCGGCACGGGGTGGCCGTCGCCGCCCGGCTGGCCGAGCGGGCCGCCGACTACGCGCCGCTGGTCATGGCCGGTCGTTCGCACAATGTGGCCGCGCAGGCCACCACTCTCGGCAAACGCTTCGCCTCCGCCGCGGACGAACTGCTGCTCGCCCTGACCCGTGTGCGGGAACTGATCGACCGCTACCCGCTGCGCGGCATCAAGGGCCCGATGGGCACCGCACAGGACATGCTGGACCTGCTCGACGGCGACGCGGCGAAGTTGTCGCTGCTGGAGCAGCGGGTGGCCCGGCATCTCGGTTTCGCGAGCGTGCTGACCAGCGTCGGCCAGGTGTATCCGCGGTCGCTGGACCACGACGTGCTGTCCGCGCTGGTGCAGGTGGGCGCCGGACCGTCCTCGTTCGCGCACACCATCCGGCTGATGGCCGGGAACGAACTGGTCACCGAGGGTTTCCAGCCCGGTCAGGTGGGTTCGTCCGCGATGCCGCACAAGATGAACACCCGGTCCTGCGAGCGGGTCAACGGCCTGCAGGTGGTGTTGCGCGGGTACGCCTCGATGGCCGCCGAACTGGCCGGTGCGCAGTGGAACGAGGGCGACGTGTTCTGTTCGGTGGTGCGCCGGGTCGCGCTGCCGGACGCGTTCTTCGCCATCGACGGCATGATCGAGACCTTCCTGACGGTGCTCGCCGAATTCGGCGCCTATCCGGCGGTGATCGGGCGCGAACTCGATCGCTACCTGCCCTTCCTGGCGACCACCCGCATCCTGATGGCGGCGGTGCGGGCCGGGGTCGGGCGCGAGGCCGCGCACGAGGTCATCAAGGAGCACGCGGTCGCGGTCGCGCTGGCCATGCGCGAGCTGGGCCGCGAACCGGATCTGCTGGATCGGCTGGCCGCCGACGACCGGCTGCCGCTGACCCGCGCCGAACTGGAGGCCGCGCTGGCCGATCGCTCCGCCTTCGTCGGCGCGGCCGAGGCGCAGGTGGCCGAGGTGGTGGCGCAGGTGCAGAAGCTGGTCGACGCGGATCCGGCGGCCGCGCACTACAGTCCGGCGCCGATCCTGTAGTGCCGCAGCGGTTCCGCCGCGCCGGAGGGTGCGGCGGATCGGGCACGTAGGCTGCTCGCCATGAATCCGTACACGATCTTCGCCGATATCGTCGCCGGCCGCGCTCCCGCGTCGAAGGTGTACGAGGACGACGATGTGCTGGCGTTCATGGATATTCGGCCCGTGACGCCCGGCCATCTGCTGGTGATCCCGAAGGTGCAGGCGCGCAGCCTGGCCGAGCTGGATCCGGAGTTGGGCGGCAAGCTGTTCCGTGTCGGGCAGCAGCTGGCCGCGGCGCTGCGCGCCTCCGAGGTGGGCTGCGACGGCGTGAATTTCTTTCTCGCCGACGGGGTCACGGCCGGGCAGGAGGTGTTCCACGTGCACCTGCACGTGATTCCGCGGACTCCCGGCGACGGCTTCGGTCTGCGGGCGCGGCCCACCCATCCGGTGCGCGCCGATCTGGACTACCTGGCCTCCTCGGTGCGCGGCGCGCTGGACCGGCAGGCGCCGCGGTAGCGCGTTCGCGCGGGTTCGGGACGTAACCCGTTGGTGCGGGCGGGATTTCGGACCATGATGTGTCCGGGAGGTAACCCGTTGGTGCGGGGCCGGATTCGGTCCACGGTGTGCGACGTTCACGCAAGGGGTGCGGCACCGGGAAAGCACTGCCGAAGCCGACCGCTGTGAGCTACGTTGGGACTCACTCGACGTGGGCTGATGGAGGTGGGGCATGCGTTTCAGTGTTGTTGCTGCCGTGTTGCTTTCGGTGGCTGTCACGATCTGGACTCCAGGTGCCGGGCGGTTGCCTCTCGCCGCCGCGGACCCGGTGTCCGCCGCCCGGGTCGTGGCCGTCGAGCAGTTGAGTCCGACCCGGGCCGCCCTGTCGATCGACTCGCCCGCAATGGGCCGGGTCGTTCCGGTCCAGGTGCTGCATCCGCGCGGCGGTGCGGCCCGGCCGACGTATTACCTGCTCGACGGCCTCGACCCGGGCGAGCAGCAGAGCACGTGGACCAACGCCACCGATGCCGAGTCCTTCTTCGCGGACAAAGCCGTGAACGTGGTGCTGCCGATCGGCGGCCAGGCCAGTTACTACACGGATTGGCGCAGCGACGATCCGAAGTTCGGGCACTACCGCTGGGAGACCTTCCTCACCCGCGAGCTACCCCCGCTGATCGATGCCACGTTCGACGGCAATGGTGTCGATGCCATCGGCGGTCTGTCGATGGGTGGGATCGCGGCATTCGTGCTGGCCGTACGCAATCCGGGCAGGTATCACGCCGTGGCCGGGTACAGCGCCTGTCCCGATCTGGGCATGGCCCAGGGCTCGATCGAATTCTCCATCGCCAATCGCGGCGGCAATCCGGCAGCCATGTGGGGCCTGCCCGACGATCCGGCCTGGGCCCAGCACGATCCGGCGCTGCTGGCCGACAATCTCCGCGGCACGACGATCTACCTGTCCACCGGTACCGGCCTCCCCGGCCCGCACGAGACGGAGGTCAAACCGCAACTACCGGAGAACATCGTCTTCGGCGGGCCGATCGAGGCCGGGGTCGACGCCTGCGTGACATCCTTCGAGCAACGTCTGCGCGGGCTGGACATCCCGGCCCGGATCGAACACGATCCGGTCGGCACCCACTCGTGGTCGTACTGGCAGGACACCCTGCACTCGTCCTGGCCCACGGTCGCGGCAGCGATCGGCGCCTAGCCCCACCGGTGCCCGACGTTCGAGGCACTGGGGAGGCGACAGGCCTCGCGAGGTCGTGACGGCAGGGTGATCGCGGCGGCAGGGCGGTCGTGGCGACAGGGTGATCGCGGCACCCGGAGTGATCAGGGCGGCTCGGGTGTCCGGGCCGGACGAATCAGGCTGTGGGCCGGTTGAACTCCCCGTCCTGGGCGCCGGCGACGAAGGCCGTCCACTCGCCCGGGGTGAAGATCAGCGCCGGACCGCCGGGATTCTTCGCATCACGCAGGCCGATATTGCCCGAGGCGAGGAAGGCCACCTCCACGCCGCCGGTACCGCCGCCGCTGCGGTGCCACACGGCGTCGGGTTCGATCTCGCGATTCTTCGCTTCCACGTCTGCTCCTGTGCGTCGGCGTCGTGCCCGAACGATTCGGCTTGCCTCGGTGCGGGATTCGGTGATCTCGAGCGCGATCCACAGTAGTCGTGGCCGAAGTGGTTTATCCGGCAATCGAAGCGGAAACCTCTGTCTCTGTATCGGAACGAGGACGGCGATGTGGTCAGGACGATCCTGATCGCGCATTTCGCCACGAACAGGCACGACAAGGACAGAGCGCCGATGGCACCCGAATACGACACCTGCTCGGTGGTGCCCCTACACCTCACCGTCGAGCTGGCCCACCATATCCTGCACATTCACCGCAGTTGTCCGTCCGAGCAATGCCCGCGCCGCAATGCGGCCCTGTATTTCCTGATGGATGCCCGCCGGGTGGACACCCGCCGGGCCGGTCTGCCGGGTTCGGCCCGGCGTACCGGTCTGGGATAGCCCGGACGTCGCCCGGCGGCGACCCGCGATTACCGTGGACCGCATGGCTCTCGACAGTGGTACCGGAACGGTCCCCAACCCCGGCGACGCGGCGCCGGCCACCGCCGCCGGAGCGGTCCCCCCGGTGGCGAAACGGGTACCCGCCGAGCGGTTGCACCACGGCGACCTGGTCGTCGACGAGTACGAGTGGTTGCGAGACAAGGACAGCGCCGAGGTGATCGCCTACCTCGAGGCCGAGAACGGGTACACCGAGGCGCGCACGGCCCACCTGCAACCGCTGCGGGAGGCCGTCTTCGACGAGATCAAGGCGCGCACCCAGGAGACGGATCTGTCGGTCCCGGCCCGGATGGGCGACTGGTGGTACTACTCGCGCAGTTTCGAGGGCAAGCAGTACGGCGTGCACTGCCGGTGCCCCGTCGTCGATCCGGGCGACTGGACGCCGCCGACGCTGCTGGCGGAGGCCGAGATCCCGGGTGAGCAGGTGCTGCTGGACAGCAATGCGGTGGCCGAGGGGCACGACTTCTTCTCGCTGGGCGCGTTCTCCGTGAGCCACGACGGGAACCTGCTGGCCTTCTCCATCGACACCGTCGGCGACGAGCGTTATCTGCTGCGGTTCAAGGATCTGCGCACCGGCGAGATCCTCGCCGACGAGATCGCGGGTACCGCGCCGGGCGCGACCTGGTCACTGGACGGCTCCCACGTCTTCTATCAGACCGTCGACGAGTCCTGGCGGCCGGACACGGTGTGGCGGCACCGCCTGGGCACGGCGAAGGACAGCGATGTCACCGTCTATCACGAGCCGGACGAACGGTACTGGGTCAGCATCGGCGCCACCCGCTCCGAGAAATATCTGATGATCTGGGTCGGTTCGAAGATCACCAGCGAGGGCTGGGTACTCGAATCCGACGACCCGGAGGGTGAATTCCGGGTACTGCTGCCGCGCCGCGAGGGGGTGGAGTACTCCGCGGAGCACGCCGTGATCGCCGGGCAGGACCGATTCCTGTTCCTGCACAACGATGTCGTCGACGGGGTGAAGGCGGAGAACTTCGTCCTGTCCGAGGCTCCGGTGGACGCGCCGGGGGAACAGACCATCCTCGTCTCGCATCGCGACGATGTGCGGCTGGAGGACATCGACTGCTTCGCCGACCATCTGGTGCTGTCCTACCGTCGCGAGGCGCTGCCGCGGGTCGCGGTGTGGCCGTTGACCGACGACACCTCCGGTGCGCCCGGCGCCGGCTACGGCACGGTGCAGGAGCTGGAATTCGGCCTGGAGCTGTTCTCCGCCGGGGTGGGCTCGAATCCGGAATGGGCACAGCCGACCCTGCGGATCGGGCTGACCTCGTTCATCACTCCGATGCAGGTGTTCGACTACGTACCCGCCACCGGTGAGCTGATCCTGCGCAAGGAACAGCAGGTGCTCGGCGGCTACGACCCGAACGACTATGAGCAGCACCGGGATTGGGCGGTGGCCGAGGACGGCACCCGGATCCCGATCTCGATCGTGCGCCGCCGGCCCGGCGCGGGACCCGCCGTGGCCGCCGGACCCGCCCCCACGCTGCTCTACGGCTACGGCTCGTACGAGTCGAGTATCGACCCGGGATTCTCGGTGTCGCGGTTGTCGCTGCTGGATCGCGGCGTGGTGTTCGCGGTCGCGCACGTCCGCGGCGGCGGTGAGATGGGCCGGCTCTGGTACGAACACGGCAAGACGCTGACGAAGAAGAACACCTTCACCGATTTCGTCGCGTGCGCCCGGCACCTGATCGACACCGGCGCCACCGCCCCGGACCGGCTGGTGGCCGACGGCGGCAGTGCGGGCGGGCTGTTGATGGGGGCGGTCGCCAACCTGGCGCCGGAACTGTTCGCGGGCATCCTGGCCAGCGTGCCGTTCGTCGACCCGCTCACCTCGATCCTGGATCCGTCGCTGCCGCTGACGGTCATCGAGTGGGACGAGTGGGGCAATCCGCTGGCGGACCCCGAGGTGTACTTCTACATGAAGTCGTACTCGCCGTACGAGAACGTCTCGGCGCAGCGCTATCCCGCGATGCTGGCGGTCACCAGCCTCAACGACACCCGGGTGCTGTACGTCGAACCGGCCAAGTGGGTGGCCCGGCTGCGCGCCACCGCGACCGGCGATTCCCTGCTGCTGTTGAAGACGGAGATGAGCGCCGGTCACGGCGGCGTCAGCGGCCGTTACGAGAAATGGAAGGAAGTCGCGTTCGAATACGCGTGGGTGCTGGACGTGGTGGGGCGCGGCGCCTGACGGCGCCGGGTCAGTTCTGCGCCGGCTGCGGCTTGGCGAACCCACACGCCTTGATCAGGTCGACCAGGTCGCTGTGCTGCTGTGCCTGGAAGAAGCTGTAGCCGGGCACCTTGGCCGCCATCTGCGTGTCGTACGCGGTGGCGATCTGCTCCGGGTCGGCGTCGGGCTGCTGCGCGCGCGCCCAGTCGACGATCTGACCGGTGGTGTCGCACATCTGATCCGGGGACTGGGACTGGCCCGGCATGATGTTGGCCGGCGGCGGCGCGATCTGGGCATTCGCCACGACCGGGACGGCCATCAGGAACGGGAGAGCGAGGGCGGAAACAATTGCGGCTTTCACGCGGCGCAGTCTAGTAACCGTTGCGTTGTCGTGTACATGCTGCATCAATCCGGAAACGGCGCGTCCGCATCCGCGTGTCAGCGTCCGCGCCGATATCGTTCGGTTATCCGGTGAGTGATATCACACTCCTGTCGTGCTGATTCTCTCCGAACGGGCCACGAATCGAACCCTGATCGGCGGTGCCGGCGGCTCACGATTCGGTAGCTCGAATTCGTCGGCACGTCACCGGAGCAGCACGTCACGGACATCTGCCGCCCACACAGTGGAAACATGAGCGGCTCGCAGTTGATCGTTTCGGTTTCCGGTATTCGTGACACCACGCGGGCGGCCGCCATGTCGTTCGCCACGGAAATGGACCGGCGCGGAGTGCCGCTGTCGCTGCTGGTGGCTCCCCGGCTGAAGGGCAAGTACCGGCTCGTCGACGATCGGCACACCCAGGAGTGGCTGCGGGCCCGCCGCGCCGTCGGCGACGCCGTCGTCCTGCACGGCTACGACCAGGCGGCCACCAGGAGCCGTCGCGCCGAATTCGCCGCACTGCCCCGGCACGAGGCGCGGTTGCGGCTGATGGCCGCCGACCGCGTGCTGGAGCAGGTGGGGTTGCGCACCCGGCTGTTCGCCGCGCCGCGCTGGAACGCCTCCGAGGGTGCGCTGGCGGCGCTGCCCGAGGTCGGATTCCGGCTGGCCCTGACCCTCACCTCGATCCACGATCTGGAGCGGCAGACGGTGCAGCGGGCCTGGGTGCACGGCATCGGCGAGGGTTTCCGCGCCGAGCCGTGGTGGTGCCACGCCCTGGTGATGAGCGCGGTGCGGACCGCCCGCCGCGGCGGCACGCTCCGGCTGGCCGTCTCCGCGGCCCAGCTGAACCGCTCGGGGCCGCGGCAGGCGATGCTCGACGCGGTCGATCTGGCCCTGTTCCACAGCGCCACTCCCGACGTCTACCGCTGGGAGCGCTTCGAAACCGCCCAGGCCGCCTGATCCGCTCAGGACGATCGCGCGGTCGCGGTGTGGGTGAACCCTCCGGCCTCCTTCCGGGTCAGCGAGGATTCCAGCGGATGCCGGTGCAGGTGTTCGATGCTGCGCTTCAGGTCCGCCAGCAGCAGGTCGGCCATGTCGAAGGTGAAACCGTGCCGGATCACCGCGCGCATGATGGTCTCGTCCTGACGGTTCGCCGGTAGCGGATAGGCGGCGATCAGCCAGCCCCGGCTGCGCAGCCGGTCCGACAGGTCGTACAGGTTGTAGTCGGCCGGCCCGGTCAGCCGCCACGAGGCGGCGGTGATGCCGCGCAACGGATCGCCGTCGTGGATCAGCTCGAACGGCCCGGCCTGCTCGACCCCCTGGGCGAGATGCCGCGCGACGTGATGGTGCGCCTCCTGCACGGCGGTGTACCCGATCCGGCCCAGCCGGATGAACTCGTAGTACTGGGTGACGGCCTGTCCGCCGGGCCGGGAGAAGTTCAGGTTGAAGGTGGCCATGCTGCCGCCGAGGTAGTCGACGTCGAAGATCAGCTCCTCGGGCAGGTCGGCGGCCTCGCGCCAGATCGCCCAGCCCGAGCCCAGCGGCGCCAGGCCGGTCTTGTGCCCGGAGGCGTTGATCGACTTGACCCGCGGCAGCCGGAAGTCCCAGATCAGTTCCGGCGCGGTGAACGGCGCCAGGAATCCGCCGCTGGCCGCGTCGACGTGCAGCGGGATGTCCAGCCCGGTGTCGCGGTGCAGCTCGTCGAGCGCCGCGGCCATGCCCGCCACGTCCTCGAAGAGCCCGGTGAAGGTCTGGCCGAGCGTCGCGACCACCAGGATCGTGTTCGAATCACAGTGTGCCGCAATGTCGTCCGGGTGCAGGGTGTACCGGTCGGCGCGCAACGGGATCTGCCGGATCTCGACGTCGAAATAGCGCGCGAACTTCTCCCAGCAGACCTGTACCGGACCACAGACGAAATTCGGCACCCCCTTGGCAGCGGCGTACGGGCCGTCGGTGCGCGCCCGCCATCGGAATTTCGCCGCCAGCCCGCCCAGCATGGCGGCCTCGCTGGAACCGGTGGTGGAGGTGCCCAGGGTGCCGCTGGGATCGGGGGAGTGCCACAGGTCGGCGATCATCCGCACGCAGCGCTGCTCCAGCTCCGCGGTCTGCGGGTACTCGTCCTTGTCGACGATGTTCTTGTCCGTGGTCTCGAACATGAGCCGCCGCGCCTGATCGTCGAGCCAGGTGGTGCAGAAGGTCGCCAGGTTCATCCGCGAGACGCCGTCGAGCAGCAGCTCGTCGTGCACGATCTGATACGCGGCCTGGGCCGGGATCGATCGGTGCGGGAACCGATCCTTGGGCGCGCCGTGGGACAGCGCCGGCAGGGTGAACAGATCCTCGGAGTCGTCGCTCACGGTTATCGGGCCTCTCACTGGACGGCAGGTCGATCGGGCGCTTCTCATCATGCCCGCCTTGGACGGGTAGAAAGGACAACCATGACCGACGATTCCCGTACCGCCGCATTGCGAGCCCGTGTCGGGGCGCTCATGCCGCGGGCGAAAGCCGATCTGGCCGAACTGGTCTCGTTCCGTTCCGTCGCCGATCCCCGGCAGTTCCCGGCTGCGGAGTGCCGCCGTGCCGCGCAGTGGGTGTGCGATGCCTTCCGCGCGGAAGGGCTGACCGACGCCGGGCTGTACGAGACCCCCGACGGCAGTGCGGCGGTGGTGGCCCGCCACCCGGCGCCGCCGGGAGCGCCGACGGTGCTGCTGTACTGCCATTACGACGTGCAGCCGCCGCTGGACGAGGCCGCCTGGCAGACCCCGGTCTGGGAGTTGCACGAGCGCGGCGGCCGCTGGTACGGCCGCGGCGCGGCGGACTGCAAGGGCAATCTGGTGGCCCACCTGATCGCCCTGCGTGCACTGCGGGAAGCGTTGGGCGGCAACGACTTCCCGGTCGGAATCACTGTGGTGTCGGAGGGTTCGGAGGAACAGGGCACCGGCGGGCTGGAGCAGTTCGTGCCCCGTAATGCCGATCTGCTGCGCGCCGACGCGCTGGTGATCGCCGACGCCGGTAATTTCGCCGTCGGGGTGCCGACCTTCACCCAGACCCTGCGCGGCACCGTGAACGTGCTGGTCACCATCGAAACCCTGTCGGGCCCTCTGCATTCCGGCATGTTCGGCGGCGCCGCCCCGGATGCGGTGAGCGCGCTGATCCGGCTGCTGGCGACGCTGCACGACGAGCGCGGCAACACCACCGTCGACGGCCTGCCCGGCGGCCAGATCTGGGAAGGGGTGCAGTATCCGCCCGCGCAGTTCCGCGCCGATGCCGGCGTGCTCGCGGAGGTGGAGTTGTTCGGCGACGGGACGATCGCCGACATGCTGTGGGCACGACCGGCATTGACGGTGCTCGGCATCGACGTCCCGCCGGTGGTCGGTTCGGCTGCGGCCCTGCAACCGCGCGCCCGCGCTCGGCTGAACCTGCGGATCCCGCCCGGTCTCGATCCGGATCGGGCGCTGCGGGCGCTGACCGCGCATCTGGAAGCGCACACGCCCTGGCGGGCGCGGCTCACGGTGGAGACCGAGGCCGTCGGGGCGCCGTTCCGCTCGGGCACCGGCGGCCCGGCCCGCGCCGCCATGGAGGCCGCCCTGGCCACCGCGTACGGCCGTCCGGCCACCACCCAGGGGCAGGGCGGCTCGATCCCGCTGTGCAACGTCTTCGCGGAGACCTATCCGGACGCGGAGATCATGCTGATCGGCGTCGAGGAGCCGGCCTGCCTGATCCACGCCCCGAACGAGAGCGTGGACCCGGCCGAGATCGAGCGCATCGCGCTGGCCGAGGCGCTGTTCCTCGATACCTACGCGGTGGCGAACTCGGTCTGATCCTCGGGCTCGATCACGACGAAATCGCTGTCGGCGGGCCGCATCTCGGACAGCCGTCCGAAGTAGATGCCCTGCGCCTGCGGGCTGATGATGCCGTAGTGGATGGGCAGCGCCGTGCGCGGATGCACCGCGCGCAGGTAGTCGACGGCCTCGCTGATCTTCATCCAGGGCGCGACCGCGGGCAGCGCGAGCACCCCGACCGGGGTCGGCGGCACCCAGAGGCTGTCGCCGGGATGCACGAACCGTGACGGATCCGCGGGGGTGCCGAGCTGGAAGACGGTGTTGTCGATCACCGGGATCTCCGGGTGGATGACGGCGTGCCGGCCGCCGCCCCCGGTGATCTGCACCTCGCCCACGGTGAGCACGTCACCGGCGTGCACCGCCTCCCACGGCTCGCCGCGCAGCGCGGCGGTCTGCGGGTCGCAGAGCAGGCGCGCACCGGGATTGGCCTCGATCAGCGCCTCGATCCGGTTGGCGTCGATGTGGTCGGGGTGCTGGTGGGTGACCGCGATGGCGTCCAGCCCGGTGATGCCCTCGAATCCGTGTGAGAAGTTGCCCGGATCGAAGAGGATCCTCATGCCGTCGAGCTCGACGAGAACACAGGAATGTCCGAAGTGTGCGACTCGCATACGGCCAACGTACAAGGCCCACCCGCGCCGTGCGGCGCGGAACTCGCCGACTACGCTGTGGCGGTATTCCCCCACCAGCTGAGGAGCAACGCGTGGCACGAGTCGTGGTCGAGGTGATGCCGAAGGCCGAGATCCTGGATCCGCAGGGTCAGGCCATCGTCGGCGCGCTCGGGCGTCTGGGTTTTCCGGGTGTCGCGGACGTCCGGCAGGGCAAGCGATTCGAACTCGATATCGATGACAGCGTCGACGACGCGGAGCTCGAGAAGATCGCCGAGGCGCTGCTGGCCAACACGGTGATCGAGGACTGGAAAGTGGTGCGGCTGCCGTGACCACCGACGCGCGCACGGGTGCCACCGGCAACGCTCGCATCGGTGTCATCACCTTCCCCGGCACCCTCGACGATGTCGATGCGGCCCGCGCGGTGCGGCTGGGTGGCGCCGAGGCCGTGGCCCTGTGGCACGGCGATGCCGATCTGCGCGGCGTCGACGCGGTGGTCGTGCCGGGTGGTTTCTCCTACGGCGACTATCTGCGGGCCGGCGCCATCGCCCGGTTCGCCCCCGTGATGGGCAAGGTGGTCGAGGCCGCCGCCAAGGGCCTGCCGGTGCTGGGCATCTGCAACGGTTTCCAGGTGCTGTGCGAGGCCGGGCTGCTGCCGGGCGCGCTGACCCGCAATCAGGGCCTGCACTTCATCTGCCGCGACGAGTGGCTGCGGGTGGAGCGCACCGACACCGCCTGGACGTCGCGGTACGAGCCGGGCGCGCAGATCCTCATCCCGGTCAAGAACGCGGAGGGCCGTTTCCAGGCCTCGC
Organism: Nocardia sp. alder85J; assembly: GCF_020176955.2. GTDB lineage: Bacteria > Actinomycetota > Actinomycetes > Mycobacteriales > Mycobacteriaceae > Nocardia. The sequence goes on along the minus strand of NZ_JAIUCZ020000003.1, from coordinate 533,376 downwards.
AGCGAGTGCTCGACGAGCTGGAGGGGGAGGGCCGGGTGGTCTTCCGCTACGCCGACAACCCGAACGGCTCGCAGCGCGACATCGCCGGGATCAGTTCGGCCGACGGCCGGATCGTCGGCCTCATGCCGCATCCGGAGCACGCCACCGAGCCGCTCACCGGCCCGAGCGACGACGGACTGGGCCTGTTCCTGTCGGTCGTCGACACTCTCGTCTCCGCCTGAGCGCATCAGCACCGCGTAGCGCATTCCGACCCGCCGGACCGGCTCCCGAACTACCGGGAACCGGTCCGCAAACATGTCTTCCCGGCCCGCGAACAACCCGCTTCACCCCGCGAACACCACATGTGCCACGAGGTGATCGCGCGGCCCGTGCGACCGGAGATCACGGGCAAACAGTGCACGTGCGTGTTGCTGGCAAACTCTGCAATTGCATCCGCTCACGACATCGACGTAATTCGCCATCGGCCACAGAACAGGGAACGCATTATCTCGTTCGGGCCCTCACTGCGCGGAAACATTCGGTACCCTCTGTCTCGTCCTGGCGGAAATCGATGGGCGGAAATCGATGTCGACCATTGTGAGCGGATTTTCTACGCTGCACGGGGCGTTGCGTGCCGCGGAACGTTGCTGGCTGCGCCACCTCGATGCGGCACTGTGTGCCCGGCAACTATCTGCGGATCAGTGGGCGATGTTGTCCAATTTGTCCGACGACAGCGGCATCACCATGACCGATCTGGCCGCGCGCGCCCAGTTGCCGCCCTCCTCGGCCACCAGACATGCCGATGCGCTCGCCGATCGGGGTCTGATCTTCCGGATCGCCGCCGCGGAGGACCGCCGGCGCATCCTGATCGGCCTCAGCGATCTCGGTGTGGCGCTGGTGCACTCGGTGCGCGCCGAGGAGTCGCGGGTGGAGGAGGAATTGCGGAAACGGATCGGCGCCGAACGGCATGCCGACCTGTTGCACCTGCTGGAACTGGTCGTCGAGGCGCCGGCCGTCGGTTGATCCGCCGATATGCGCGCGCCGAAAATGTGCACGTTCGCATCGTGAGTCACACGGGCGGGAATTCTCGCGAATTGTAAAGACACCTAGGATCGCGGTATGCCCGTCTCGATCACCGCGACCGCGTCCGGACTGTGTGCCTTCATCGACGCGTCCCCCTCCCCGTTTCACGTGTGCCGAACCGTCGCAACGGAATTGGCGGCCCACGGATTCACCGAACTCGCCGAGTCCCGGCCGTGGGAACACGCCGGTACGGGACGATATTTCGTGGTGCGCGGAGGTTCGCTGGTGGCCTGGGCCGAGCCCGCGGACGCCGCCGCCGACGCCGCCCGCAATTTCCGGGTGGCCGGGGCGCACACCGACAGTCCCAACCTGCGCGTCAAGCAGCATCCGGATCTCGCGGTCGCCGGCTGGCAACTGGTGGGCCTGGAACCGTACGGCGGCGCCTGGCTCAACTCGTGGCTGGATCGCGATCTCGGTCTGTCCGGCCGGCTGACCGTGCGCGACGGCGGCGCTGTCCGGGAGGTGCTGGTCCGCATCGACGAGCCGTTGCTGCGGGTGCCGCAGCTGGCCATCCACCTGTCCGAGGACCGGCGCGGGGTCACCCTGGATCCGCAGCGGCACGTCAACGCGGTCTGGGGCCTCGGCGGTGAGCCGCGTTCGCTGGCCGGCTACGTGGCCGAGCGGGCCGGGGTCGCCGTCGGCGCCCTGCTGGGCTGGGAACTGATGACCCACGATCTCGCGCCGAGCGGCCCGGTCGGCCGGGACGGCGATCTGGTGAGCGCCCCGCGCCTGGACAACCAGGCCACCTGTTACGCGGGCCTGCACGGTTTCCTGGCCGCGCTGGCCGAGCCCGCGCCGGGCGCCCCCACACCGGTGCTGGCGATCTTCGACCACGAGGAGGTCGGCAGCCAGTCCGATCGCGGCGCGCAATCGGATCTGCTGCCCGCGGTGCTGGAGCGGATCGTGCTGGCCCGCGGCGGTGGACGGTCGGAATACCTTGCGGCCCTTGCCGGTTCGATCTGCGCCTCGGGTGACATGGCGCACGCCACCCACCCCAACTATCCGGAGCGGCACGAACCGGCGCACCGGATCGTGGCCGGCGGCGGCCCGGTGCTGAAGGTCAACCAGAACCTGCGCTACGCCACCGACGCGGTCGGCGCAGGCGCCTTCGCACTGGCCTGCGCCCAGGCGGAGGTGCCGTTGCAGCGCTATGTGCACCGCGCGGATCTGCCGTGCGGTTCCACCATCGGCCCGATGACCGCGGCCCGCACCGGCATGCCCACGGTCGACGTCGGCGCGCCGCAGCTGGCCATGCATTCGGCCCGGGAACTGATGGCCGCCGCCGATGTGCCGGCCTACGCGGCCGCGTTGGCGGCGTTCCTGGCGCCCCGGTAATCGCGCCGCCGGTAGCAGATCGCGGCCACCGCCAGGCCCGTGAACGCCACCAGCACATAGCTGCTGCCGATCAGCTGCTGCCACAGCGCCCAGCCGTGCTCCCGCTGCGCGCTGTGCGGCAGCAGCCAGTGCGGGCCGACCAGGAAGATCAGCGTGATCGCCGCCGCCACCGCGATCCGGGTCCGGGTGAGCCCGGCGCGGTGCAGCCAGATCAGCGCCACCGGCAGCGCCGGGGCCACCCACACCCAGTGGTGCGACCAGGACACCGGTGAGACCAGCAGCACCGCAAGCGCATTCACCAGCAGCGCGGTGGCCCGCTCCAGGCCGGTCACCTGCGGTGCGTGCAGCAGTCGCCACATCACCACCGCCGCCAGCGCGACCGCGATCACCGACAGGGTCAGCCACAGCCGGGTGGACGCCGGCTCGCCGAGGCCGAGCCGGAACACCATTCCCTTCAGCGACTGGTTCCCGGCGAAGGCGGGCGGCCCGATGCGGCCGGTGTCGCGGATCACCCGGGACCAGTACTCGGCCGATTCGTGCGGGAACAGCGCCACCCCGACCCCGACGGCGCCCAGCGCCGACAGCACCATGGTGATCGCGGACCGCCAGTCCCGGCGCACCAGGAAGTACAGCAGGAATCCGGCCGGGGTCAGCTTGATCGCCACCGCGATGCCGACCAGCATGCCGCGCGGCCAGACCGGCCGGCGCAGCAGCACGTCCAGTGTGATCGCGGTCATCAGGACCAGATTGACCTGGCCGAAGTTGTAGGTCTGCCGGACCGGTTCGGACAGTCCGAGCAGTGCCACGCCGCCGATCACCAGCGCCCACCGCACGATCCGCGCCGGGACCGGCTCCAGGGTGTTGGACACCACCCACAGCGTCAGGCCCAGGCAGACCACCGACACCAGCACCGTCGCGGGCCCGGCCAGCCACAGCGGCATCATGGCCAGCGGGGTGAAGAACAGCGCCGCCAGCGGCGGGTAGGTGAACGGCAGCCCGAGCCCGCCCGAGGGCGGCAGCGGCCCGTACAGGTCGCCGCCGTCCAGCCAGACCCGGGCGCCGTTGCGATAGACCTGGAGATCGATGTAGCCGGCCCATTGCCGGGCGGCGATCTCGATCACCGCGGAGAGCAGGAACAGTCCGACCGCGATCCACAGCAATCGGCGCGGGCGTCGGGTTCGGGGATCAGCGGGCGATCCGCCCGGAGCGGCGAGCCGGGCTCGATCGGTCACCGATCCAGCGTAACGGGTCGGACACCCAGGTCCATACCGGTTTCGCAACGGCTGTGGCCGGGTTCACCGGGCCCGCCGCGGCGGCCGGACCCCGCGGCTGCGGGCCCGGTGGATGCTGCTTCTAAACTGGCGTGGTCTCCCACTATCCGCGTCCCGGGCGCCGTGTTCGCCTGTTCGCCGAAAGGACCCCGGTACTCACAGTGACCGTCCACATCGACACCGTCAGCACCGCCGCCACCACCCCGGAGACCGCGCAGCCCTACAAGGAACTGGGTCTCAAGGACGACGAGTACGCCCGGATCCGGGAGATCCTCGGGCGCCGTCCGACCGACGCCGAACTGGCGATGTACTCGGTGATGTGGAGCGAGCACTGCTCCTACAAGTCCTCCAAGGTGCATCTGCGCTACTTCGGCCAGACCACCACCGACGAGATGCGCGCGTCCATGCTGGCCGGTATCGGCGAGAACGCGGGTGTCGTGGACATCGGCGACGGCTGGGCGGTCACCTTCAAGGTGGAGAGCCACAACCATCCCTCGTATGTGGAGCCCTATCAGGGCGCGGCGACCGGCGTGGGCGGCATCGTGCGCGACATCATGGCCATGGGCGCGCGGCCGATCGCGGTGATGGACCAGCTGCGTTTCGGCGCGGCCGACCATCCGGACACCCGCCGGGTGGTCGACGGCGTGGTGCGCGGGGTCGGCGGCTACGGCAATTCGCTGGGCCTGCCCAATGTCGGCGGCGAGACCGTCTTCGATGCCTCCTATCAGGGCAATCCGCTGGTCAACGCGCTGTGCGCGGGGGTGATGCGGGTCGAGGATCTGCACCTGGCCTTCGCCTCCGGCGCCGGTAACAAGATCATCCTGTTCGGCGCGCGCACCGGCCTCGACGGTATCGGCGGCGTGTCTGTGCTGGCCTCGGACACCTTCTCCGGCGACGAGTCCGGTGCCGGCCGCAAGAAGCTGCCGAGCGTGCAGGTCGGCGACCCGTTCGCGGAGAAGGTACTCATCGAGTGCTGCCTGGAGTTGTACGCCGCCGGTCTGGTGGTCGGCATCCAGGATCTCGGCGGCGCCGGATTGTCCTGTGCCACTTCGGAACTCGCGGCCGCCGGCGACGGCGGCATGCACATCGACCTGGACAAGGTGCCGCTGCGCGCCAAGCACATGACCCCCGCCGAGATCCTCTCCAGCGAATCGCAGGAGCGGATGTGCGCAGTCGTGACGCCGGACAATGTCGACGCCTTCCTGGCCGTCTGCAAGAAGTGGGATGTGCTGGCCACGGTGATCGGCGAGGTCACCGACGGTGAGCGCCTGATCATCACCTGGCACGGCGAGACCGTGGTGGACGTACCGCCGCGCACCGTCGCGCACGAGGGCCCGGTCTACGAGCGCCCGGTGCGCCGCCCCGACGAGCAGGACGCGCTGATCGCCGACAGCCCCGACCGGCTGCCCCGCCCGCAGACCGGCGAGGATCTGCGCGCGACGCTGCTGACCATGATCGCCAGCCCGCAGCTGTGCAGCCGCCGCTGGATCACCGAGCAGTACGACCGCTACGTGCGTGGCAACACCGTGCTCGCCGAGCACGCCGACGCCGGCGTGATCCGCATCGACGAGGTCGGCGGCCGCGGTATCGCACTGGCCACCGACGCCTCCGGCCGCTACACCAAACTCGACCCGTACGCCGGCGCCCAGCTGGCCCTGGCCGAGGCCTACCGCAACGTCGCCACCACCGGCGCCACCCCGAAGGCCGTCACCAACTGCCTCAACTTCGGCTCGCCGGAGGATCCGGGCGTGATGTGGCAGTTCCAGCAGGCGGTACGCGGTCTCGCGGACGGCTGTGCGGCGCTGGGTATTCCGGTCACCGGCGGCAACGTCAGCTTCTACAACCAGACCGGGCAGACCGCGATCCTGCCGACGCCGGTGGTCGGTGTGCTCGGCGTCATCGACGACGTGCACCGCCGCATTCCCACCGGCCTGGGCCTGGAGCCGGGCGAGACGCTGATCCTGCTCGGCGACACCCGCGACGAGTTCGGCGGCTCGATCTGGGCGCAGGTGGCGCACGATCACCTCGGCGGCGTGCCGCCGCGGGTCGATCTGGCCCGCGAGCAGCTGCTGGCCGAGATCCTCACGGCGGGCTCCCGCGACGGCATGATCAGCGCCGCGCACGACCTGTCCGAGGGCGGCCTGGCCCAGGCCGTGGTGGAGGCCGCGCTGGCCGGTGAGACCGGCTGCCGAATCCTGGTGCCCGAGGGCGCCGATCCGTTCGTGACGCTGTTCTCCGAATCCGCCGGCCGGGTGCTGGTGGCGGTGCCGCGCTCCGAGGAGACCAGGTTCACCAAGATGTGCAGCGCGCGCGAACTGCCGTGGGTGCGCATCGGCGTGGTCGACCAGGGTTCGGACTCCGTCGAGGTGCAGGGGCAGTTCTCGGCCACCCTGGCCGAGCTGCGGACTGCCTTCGAGGGCACGCTGCCGACGCTGTTCGGCTGACACCGGTTCCGGACCGGGCCCGGTGTCGGCCGGGCCCGGTCAGCTCACGCTCTTGAACGGATCGTGTTCGGCGATCAGCTTCTCCAGCCGGGCCTCGTCGATCCGGTGATGGACGCGGTTCGCCTCGTGCTGGTCCCGCACCACCTTCGACAGCGTGAAGGTGCTGCTCACCAGGAACAGCGTGGCCATCAACAGGAAACCGCGCTGCCAGATGTCCAGTGGCAGACGGAAGATGCCGAAGCCCGTCGCACCGAAGCTGAGCACGAAGGCGGTCGCCGACTGGATGAGGAATGCCGGGCTGTTCTTCTGCGGGTTCGTCATGTCGTGCAGTATCTGCGGTTCGACCGGTGCGGACCCGAGTGTTCGACTACTCGAAATCCGGCCGCCGGTCCCGCAGATGTTCGCGCCGAGTTGGTCGGTCGCCGTGCGGTGCCCGCGTTCGCGCCGCGGGGTTGGCCATACTTGACGGGTGCCGGAAGCCACTGAATCGACGACACTGCCGCGGGTGCGCGGCCCGGCCGTCGTCCGCCGGGGCCGGTCGGTGTGGCTGCGCGCGTTGCGGGTGGCGCGCCGCATCGAGGTCGACGTGATCGGGCTGAACTATGTCGGCCTGGTGGCCGGGACGGTGTTCTTCGCCTGGTCGGTGACACCGTCGCTGGTGCCGCGGGACTGGTTGTTCCAGGGGCTGATCAGCGGCATCAACGCGGCCATCGGCTACGGCGCCGGCTGCTTGCTGGAGTGGGGATTCCGGCGCTGGGTGCGGCCGCGGCTGCGCGTCGGCGGCCTGCCGATGCGCTGGCGCTACGTGCTGAAGGTCGCGATCCTGATCATGTGCGGGCTGATCGCCGCGTACATGCTGGTGCTGTCCGCGGACTGGCAACGGCAGATCTACACCCTGATGGACATGCCCGGCACCACCCGGGCCGCGTACCTGCGCACCGGCGGGCTGAGCCTGGCGGTCGGCATGGCGGTGGTGGCCGGCTATCGGACGCTGCGGGAGCTCGTCCGCTTCGTCGCCCGGGAACTCAGCCGCTGGGTGCGGGTACCGCCACGATTCGCACCGGCGGTCGGCTCGGCCCTGCTGATCGTGCTGCTGGTGCTGCTGTTCAACGGCATCGCGACCAAAGCCTTCTTCGCGGTCGCGAATTCGGCGTTCAGCGTTCGCAACGACAAGGTGACCCCGTACGCGGTCCAGCCGCGGCAGCCGGAGCGCTCCGGTAGTCCGCAATCGCTGGCGGCCTGGGACACCCTCGGCTCCGAGGGCCGCTGGTTCGTCTCGCACGGCCCGGACCCGCTGCTGCTGTCGGCCGCCACGGGACAGCCCGCGCGCGAACCGATCCGGGTCTACGTCGGCCTGGACTCGGCCACCGCCGGCCACACCCAGGAGGAACTGGCCGTCGCCGAACTGGAACGCACGCACGCCTTCGACCGGAAGGTGCTCGCGATCGTCACCACCACCGGCACCGGCTGGGTGAACTCGACCGCCGCGGCCGCCCTGGAATACCTCTACAGCGGCGATACCGCGATCGTGGCCTCGCAGTACTCCTATCTGCCCAGCGTGCTGTCCTTCCTCGCGGACCGGCAGAAGGTCGCCGTCGCGGGGCACAAGATGTTCGACGCGGTCTACGCGGCCTGGTCGGCGCGCCCGCCGCAGTCCCGCCCGAAACTGGTGGTGTACGGCGAGAGCCTGGGATCGCAGGGTTCGGAGGCCGCCTTCGGCGGACTGGCCGACCTGCGCGACAAGGTCGACGGCGCCCTGTGGGTGGGCCCGCCCAACTCGAATCGGCTGTGGAGCCAGTTCGTCTCCCGCCGCGACCCGGGCTCGCCCGAGGTGGAACCCGTCTACGCCGACGGCCTGGTGGTCCGATTCGCCTCGGACACAGCCGATCTGAGCAAGCCCTCGCCCGACTGGCGCCGTCCCCGCATCGCCTACCTCCAGCACGCCTCCGACCCGATCGTCTGGTGGTCCCCGGACCTGATCTTCTCCCGCCCCGCCTGGCTGTCCGAACCCCGCGGCCCCGACGTCTCCAGCCAGATGCGCTGGTGGCCCTTCGTCACCTTCTGGCAGGTGGCCGCCGACCTGACCAACGCCCAGAGCGTCACCGACGGCCACGGCCACAACTACGGCAGCCTGGTCCTGGACGGCTGGGCCGCCGTCCTCCCACCCCCGAACTGGACCCCGGACCTGACCGAACGCGTCCGCACCCAACTGGAACTGGCCGAGACCTACGAGCGGGTCGTGAAGTGAGGGTGCTGCCCATCGTCCGCCTCGTCGCGGCCGCGACGCTGCCACCCCTGTGGAACGACCTGCTGCTACCCCGCATGCACTACGGCCCGCGCGCCCGCACCGTCGCCAACGTCGCTTTCGCGACCGCCTACGCTGCGGTCTTCGGTGTACACGGCTCGCTCCACGGACGCGGTGAGGTCGGCTCGGTGCGACCGGAAAACACTGTCCAGCAAGGTGATCACAGTGATTCGCAGCTCGGCGAGGAGTGGAGGACCGCGCACGTCCGGTGCCCGCGGCCCGTTCGGGTGCCCCGGGCCCGCGCGCACACGAGCCGGCCGCCCGGCGCGCCGGGATGGCCGATGATCGCCGCTGCCGTTGCTCCGGCGGCTGTGGTTGTCGCAGGATATGCTGTGGCCCTTGGCATTCCGGTGTTGCGAAACCGATTGGCGGCATTCGCGAACCGGTCGCCGGAGGCGCCCCTCGCCGAATGGGTTGCGGTGCAGATCCCCTGGGGCACCGTGTACACGGAGGAGCTGATCTTCCGCGCGACCCTCGACCCGCTGCTGGAGTCCGCCCTCGGCCGCACCGGAAATGTCATGGGCGCCGTGCTTTTCGGGCTGTGGCACCTCGCACCGGCCCGGATCGCGGGCGACGATGTCCCCGCGACCGTGGCCGCCACCGCTGTCGCGGGGGCGGCGCTGTCGGGGCTGCGCCGCCGCACCGGCACCGTCCTCACCCCGGCCCTGCTGCATTTCGCCGTCAACGCCGGGGGCGCGATCGCGGCTCGTCTGGCGGTACGGCTCGCGCCGAGCCGACCATCAGCATCGGCACGGCGATCAGTTGCACGAGATTGGACAGATACAGATAGGTCGCCTGGCGGCCAGGATCGATGAGCGGGGCCAGGCCGAACACCGCGAGGCCGTAGCAGGCCCACATGGTGCCGAACGCCTTCGTCCCCGCGACCGCGAGCCGATCGTTCAGCCACCGGATCGCGCTCACCAGGGTGGTGAAACCAGAAGTGTCCCAGACTATTTCGATCTCGGGCGAATCCGCGCGCCCGGCCGTCGGCTCGACGGTGACACCGGACATGATCACACCCTCATCGTGAGCCGACGTGCGCGACCGCGGGAGCCGGCGGGCCGGCGTCGGGCGATGTCTGGGCGACGGAGACCATCGCCACCAAGACCCACGCGACGGTGGCGCCGAGCGCGACGAATCCGCGAACCAGGGTGCCGACCTCCACCGGACCCGGTGCGGCGCCACCGATTCCGTTCTCCGTATCGCGCCCTGCCGGCGCCCGTGAGGTGAACGAACCGACCTCTGCTGTTGAATTCATGGATGAGAAACCTCGTTCCGTGTCCTACCGGATTCCTTCTCGCGAAAGAACTCTGGAGAAGTCCCCGAGCGGCGGTACCCCTCGTCCCGCCGCTCGGGAACATGTGCGACCGTCCACGCCGGATGGGGATGGCACCCGGACACGACGGCAACATGTCGAGAATGGGCCGCCGGGCCCGCGTATCACGAGCCGATACGGGTGTTTTCGCGGTATGCGGAGGAATTCTGCACGCATCGCGTGCACAACATTTCCCGACGTCGACACGGTAGGAACGCGGGGTTAGCATCGACCACAGTGCAACCGGCGGGGCCCAGGGGATGGATGGTGCACATGGCGGTCGGCCCACATTCGATGCGTTGCGCACGTCGTGTCGCTCGCGAGGTCAAGAATTCCGGCGGTTCCGATCACGACGCGGCCCGCGCGGTACACGCGCATTGCGCGGTGTCGCTGCTGCGTGCGTATCGGGCGACCCGGGGCTACACCTTGGTCGAGGCGGTCGAGGCGTTGAAACATGTGCTCTCCGAACGCGGTACCCCCGCCGACGGCCTGGGGCATCAGCGGCTGTCGCAATGGGAACAGGGCCAGGACATCCCGTCGCCGCACTATATGGATGCACTGTGTTTCCTGTACCAGAGCCGGCCGGACCGGCTCGGATTCGGGAGCGACTACTCGGAGGCGGGTTCGTTCCCGCACAACGAACCCGAGGACGCCATGAATCGACGCTATTTCACGGGACTTGTCGCGGCGAGTGCGGCACTCGTGCCGGCCGGGCTGTTCACCGGAACCTTCGACCCACCGGGCGGCCGTCAGGCCGGTGCGGGATATGTCGGACTGCTCGAAGAACTGGTCGAGCAGAGCGGTTTTCAGTTGCAGTCGGCTCCGCCCGCGGAGTTCATCCCGGCGCGGATGATGGATCTCGCCCGGGTCCAGGCCGGATTGCTGACCACGAGCAGTGCCGTGCTGCGGCGTCGGCTGCACCGGGTCTATGCGAAGAACGCCGGTCTGATCGCGATCCGGCTCTCCGACGTCGGCGCGGTCGCCGACACCTTCGAATGGTTCGGGATCGCGCGTCGTGCCGCCCGGGCCGCGCAGGACGAGACCGTGCAGGCCTGGATCGCGGGCTGGACCGGAGACGCCTGCGCTTTCCACCGGCAGTTCAAGCCGGGTCTGACCGCGGCGCGGGCCGCGCAATCGGCCGGTGCGGACCGGCCCTGCGCGGCGGCGGTCCTGGGGTATCTCGCCGAGGCGGGCATCCAGGCCCGCCTGGGTGACCGGCGAGCCACCTTCGCCGCGGTGGCGCGCGCCGATCGGATGTTCGACCAACTGCCGGACGAGGAGATCGTCGCCGACGGATTCCACCTCGGCGAGTACCTGTTGCGCTGGAACCAGGCCAATGCGCTGGCGCTGTGCGGGGCGCACGCCGAGGCCGCCCCGCTGCGCGACCGGGTGCTGGAGCTGCCGCCGGCGCGGCACGATCTGGTCGGCAGTTCCCTGTTGCACCTGGATGCGGCCGCGGCACACGTCGACCGAGGGGAGCTCGAGGGTGCGTGCCACACCATCACCACGACATGGCTGCGCCTGCCGCTGGAGTTCCAGGTCGGCCAGGTTCCGGAGCGGGTGCGCGAAATTCTCGCGCCACTGCCCGGCCGAGCCATCCCCCAGGTGGCCGAGACGCGCGAACTCATCGGATCGCCGGCTTCGTACAGCTGACGCCGGGCCGGCGGCGGTCGCCGGTCCTCCGGCGTTCGCGACGCAGATCCAAGGTGACGCAATGCAATCCGCCACCCATGGTGCGGGCGTGGCGCAGGGTGTGCGGCGCGACATCGATGCCGTGGCGGCGCAGGGCGGCGATGAGTTCCCGCTGACCGGCATCGACGACGGCGAGGTCGGGCCGCACCATCAGCAGGTTCATCCCGATCCACTCCGAGGACAGTGGACGACCGCTCGGAGTGGATGCCGGGGCCATCGGCGGGCACCACAGATGTTCCCACGACCGCAGCGGTGCGGGCAGTTGCGCGGCGTCGCGAATGCGGTCCGGATTCAGCAGGACCAGACCCTCCCGCAGCAGGCTGATCGTGGAGTCGATGTGGGTGTAGGGGTAGATGCCGCGGATCGGATGCACGCGGTAGTTCCCCAGTGCGGCAACCGTATTCCGCAGCCAGCGGTATCCGAGCTCATTGCCGCTGCCGGAGACCTGGTAGAACAGGTCGCGCCCGCAGCGCAGGATGTTGGCGGCGTCGAACACCGGCTCGGTCTCGCCCAGGACCGGGCGGCCGTGGCCGTCGTCGGGGTAGAGCTCGTCGCGCAGTTGCGGCGTCGGCGCGGCGATCCAGGCCGAGCCGCCGAGCATGCGCTGCTGGAACAGCTCCCGCAGCCCCGCGAGCTCGAACATCCGTGCGCGCACCGGGCTGGGCGCGGCGATGATGGTGGAACCGATCACGATGGCCAGGTCGCGGGGGCAGTAGGAGTAGAAGCCACTGGTCCGCCACCACGGGGTGGCGAACGCGCGGTCGTGGGCCACCGGTGCGGGCCGGGCGACCTGCACGCCCAGGCTTTCCAGCAGCGCCGCCAGGCCGTCGAGATCCTCGGCGGTTTCGGCGAGTACCCGGGACGGGAAGCGTCCCACCCGGACTCGCGCCAGTTCGGCGGCATCGAGTCCGGGGTAGAGGTTGAGCCACGCCGAGCGGTCCAGTGGCGGGATCCGGGCGCCGTCGGCGACGCCGACGACGACCTCGAACAGCGGGCTGAATTCGTCGGCGGAGTAGGCCGGTACGGGTTCGGCGGGTGCCGGGTTCTTCACGGTCGGCGAGATCGACGGAGACGACATGACACTTTCCCTTCGGAGACGGGGGCGGGGGTGGTCCGGACGTGGTCAGCCGAGCGCACGCCGCGCGCCACGGCGGCGGTGCGCGCGGATCGAGGCGCAGGTCATCGCCCGCAGCAGCCAGCGGTCTGCGCCGTCGTAGCGCGGTCGAAAAGTGGTGCGGCCGTGTACTATTCGCCGATTGTCGGCGATCAGGACATCGCCCGGCCGCAGTTCGTGACCGATCGCGCCGTGGTCCAGGGCCGTGGTCAGGGCGCGCAGCGCCGCCGCCGCGCGGCGGTCGGCGGGGTCGGCCGGGCGTACGTCACCCTCGCCGAAGCAGATCTCGGGGTCCTCGGGCGGACCGGTGAGGACCGGTGCCGGGGTCTGCTCGCCGATACGGGCGCCCACGTGGGCGTCGTCGGGCGCGACCAGATACCGCGGGGCGCGCAGTGTCGCGAGATCGGCGGGGTCGAGGTCCAGGCGCCGGGCCGGGGACAGGACCGTGAACACGCCGGGATGGCCACGCAGGCACAGCAATCCGAAGTGATCGCAGCGGTCGTCGGTGAATCCGTCCTCGACGTGCCAGTCGAGCGCCGCCGTACTGCCGACGCCGGTCTGGGTGCCCTCACGGCCGGGTACGGGCACGACATGCTGGACCAGCCGGCCCTCGTGCAGCGAGCGGAAGGTGAACGGTTCGCCCAGCGGCAGCGTCAGGGCGAGCAGCAGCAGTGCGGCGGCCTCGACGGTGCGGGTCGTCGTGCGCGGGGTGACGGTGGCGGGGGTGGCGGGCAGATCGGTGAGTACCGGGCAGATGCCGCGCAGCAACAGGGCGTTGTTGGGCGAGCCCTGGATTCGGAAGCGGTGCAGGGCGACCACCACGTGCGGCGGCAGACTGGTGAGCAGACTCGCGGCGACGACGGCCGGGTCCGCGGAACGCCGGTGCCGGTCCGCGGCCCGCAGCGCCGCCGACCAGGTCCGCGCGGCCTGGTCCCAGGTCGAGGTGACCACCTCGCCGTGCGCCGCGCGTCCCATGTCCGGCGCGGAGAAATTCCGCCGTCGTCCGTCGTGGCCGGCGAAGGCGCTGCCGTTCCTCCGGACGGACACGGCCGTCTCGCACCGGTTCCGGAATTCGGCGCGGCCGCCCGGCCGAGGGCCGTCCCCGTCGGTGACATTTGTCGAAATCATCGGGTTCATCGCTGTCCTCCGGTTCGTCTGCGACCTTGCGGTCGCAGCAACAGCACACCCGGTCGCGGCCGGTGTCCGACAGCACGGAAGACAAGACGGCGGCCGCACGCCGCATTTCACGGCTGTCCGGCGGACAGGGAAGACACTGCCGGACACCGGAAAGCAGCCACCGATCGGGTGCCCATATTCAGAAAGATATGCGATGAGCGAGAAACCGAATCGGGAGACGACCCGGGCAGATCTGCAAGCAGTGCACACCACCGCCGAATTCGGTGCGAGGCTGAAACGGACCCGGATGGCGGCGACGCTGTCCATTCGCGCTCTCGAACTCCGGGCCGCGGCCCGCAAGAACAGCGGCGCCGCGACCTATGTCAATTTGACGAAGAACATCATCGAGTCCATGGAGAAAGGGCACCGGCTCGAAGGCGGCCGGGCCGCACCGGATATCGACAACCGGCTGGAGATCTATCTGTGGTGCTGCGGCGTCCCGAGGGAGGATCTACCGGCCTGGCTCGAGACGCGCCGCCGAATTCTGCGGGAACCACGCCCACCCGCACCGGGGACGGCCCCCGAGGTGGGTCCCGCGCTGCGGACCGCACTCCGGCGTGACGTGTACACCCTGATCGGGCGGGACGCCGAGCTCGCGCAGATACTGGCCGCCGCGGAATCCGGGATTCCCGTCTACACCATCGACGGTATGCCCGGCGTCGGTAAGACGGCGCTGGCGATCCGGGCCGCGCACCTGCTCGCCGATCGTTTCCCCGACGGCCGCTACTTCGTCGAGTTGCACGCCCACACGCCGGGGCGCACGGTCGCCGATCCGGCGGATGTGCTGGCGGGGTTGCTGACCGGGATCGGTGTCGACATCAGCTACCTCCCCGATTCCCTGCAAGCGCGCCGCGACCTGTGGCAGGACCGGCTCGCGGGCAAGCGCGTCCTGCTGGTTCTCGACGACGCGCAGAACGAGGCCCAGATCGATTGGCTGCTGCCCGCCTCCCCCGGCTGCCTCACCCTGGTGACCAGCCGGCGGCGTCTGGTCGATCTCGGCAACACCGTCCCGCTCGCGCTCGACACGCTCGCGCCGGGTGCGGCGGTGGAACTGTTCGCGACCCTGAGCCGTCGCCGGATCGGCGATACGTCCGATCACGCCGCGGTCGAGCGGCTCGTACACCAGTGCGGCCATCTGCCGCTGGCGATCACGCTGCTGGCGGCGCCGCTCGCGCACCACCCGGCGTGGACCATCGCGGACCTGTCGGCGGAATTCGGGGCCACGGCCGACCGGCTCGGCGAGCCCGACGCCCGCACCCGCGCGGTCCGGGTGGCGTTCGACCTGTCCTACCAGGATCTGCCTCCCGAACGCGCCCGGCTGTTCCGGCGGCTGGGGCTGCACCACGGCCCCGACCTCGACGCCTACGCGGCGGCGGCGCTGGCCGGAATCGACGTGGCCGCGGCGTGGTCCGAACTGGACGCCCTCTACACCGACCATCTGCTCGACGAGCCGGCCCGCGGCCGATACCGGCTGCACGACCTGCTCCGGGAATACGCTCGCGCGCTGGCACAGACGGAGCCGGAACCCGAACGCGCCGCCGCCGAGACCCGGCTGCTGGACTACTACCACCGGACCACCGCCGCGGCCGACCGCTGGATCGCGCGCCGGACCCGTCCGGACTCGGCATCCGGTGACCGGGGCGGCAACCCGCTGGTGGCGCGCGAGTTCGGCGACGAGGTCCAGGCCCTGGAGTGGATGCGGGTGGAGCGTGACAATCTGCTGGCCTGCGTCGAACACGTGGCGTCCCGCCGTCCCGCGCGGATGGTGGTGATGATCGGGCTGCTGGCGGGTCTGCTGGATCGCGACGGGCCCTGGCCGCTGGCCTGTGAGCTGCACAAGCGGGCCGCCGGGGTCGCCCACGATCTCGACGACGAGATCGAGGAGGCCGGCGCGCTGAACAACCTGGGCGCCGCGCACTGGCGGGCGGGGGATTTCTCCATGGCCACCGCGTGTTTCCACGCGGCCCTCACCCTCTACCGCGGCCGCGGCAACGTGCTCGGCGAGGCCAACGCGCTGAACAATCTCGGCGACGCCCGCGAGGAGACCGGCGACTACCCCGCGGCCGTGGCCCACTATCGACGGGCGCTGGGCCTCTACCGCCGCTGCGGTGACGTTCTCGGCGAGGCGAGCACCTTGAACAATCTCGGCACCCTGCACGAGGAGACCGGCGACTACCCCGCGGCGGTCGGTTGCTACGAGCAGGCGCTGGCGCTCTACCACGACCTCGATTTCCGGCTCGGGGAGGCCAATACCCTCAACAATCTCGGAATCGTGCACGCCCGCACCGGCTTCAGTGAGGAGGCCGTGGCGCTGCACCGGCAGGCCCTGACCCTCTACCGGCAGTTGGGCAACCGGCTCGGCGAGGCCAACGCGCTGACCAATCTGGGCATCGTGCGCACCCGCACGGGGCACTACCGGGAGGCCGTCGATCGGCACCACCAGGCGCTGGCCCTCTACCACGAACTGGGCAGCCTCAGGGGTGAGGCCAGCACGCTGAACAATCTCGGTATCGTCCGGACCCGCACCGGGCTCTACGACGAGGCCGTCGGCCTGCACGACAAGGCGCTGGCCCTGTCCCGCCGCCTCGGCTATCGGCTCGTCGAGGCCGATGCCCTGCACAATCTGGGTGTCGTGCGGACCGGCACCGGACGCTACGACGAGGCCGTGGAACTGCATCAACAGGCGCTGACCCTGTACCACCGGCTGGGCAACCGGCTCGGCCAGATCGAGGTCCTGATCGACCTGGGCAGGCTGCTGTTCGAGACCGCGACGGCCGCCGCCGCGTCGGCGACCTTCCTCGACGCGCTGACGCTCGCGCGTCAGGTCGGCAGCTGGATCGGGGAAGCCCAAGCGCTGGAGGGGATCGCGCGGTGCCGAGTCGTCAACAGCGTCACCGGCGTCGCCGCGGTCCCACGCGAACTGGCGCAGGCGGTCGAGATCTATCACCGCATCGGCACTCCCGACGCGGTGGCGGCCGCCACCGAGCTGCTCCGGCTGCGATCCGATATCCAGTGCGCCGCAACCGGATCGGACGATACCGGAGCCGCGGCCTGCTGAGGCCGGTCAGGGCCGCCGGGCGCTCGGCGACCGCGGCCGGTCCGGTGCCGCCTCGAATTCCGATCCGGTGACCTCGTGGAACAGGCACCGGTCGACCGCCATCCGGATCGCGCGGGCGCGGCTGAGGCCCGCGCCCCGGCAGAACACGGCCAGCCGTGCCAGCGTCGGTTCGTCCAGACGCACCTCGCCGACTCCGAGATCCCGCGGGGCCGGCTGTTCACCGGCCGGATCGAAGTTCCGGCGCGCGCGGCGCCGGTCGGGAATGTGCTCGATTTCCATCATTGCCGCCACCGCGGTGATCGCGGTGTCGCGATCGATTCCGAACGAGTCGAGCAGGTCGGCGACCGCGATTCCGATCAGGGTCTCCGTCGAGGTCGCTCGGTCGCGTGCCAGTGCGGACAGCGAGGACAGCACGGCCGGAGAGAAACTCACCGACAAGCGCGTTCCGACCGCAGAACGGTCCATCAGCCGTACCTCGTCTTTCGGCCCCGGGCACCGAGCAATGACGCACTGAAATACAAGCGAAGTTTAAACGCTGCGCCGGAAATTCGCATCGTGCGGTCGCGCGCGGGATTCTTCCGCGCGGAGCCGGACGGCGCCTGCGCTACGAGGAATGGACGGGAGTGGGACGGCCGAAATGGGACTCCATCCGCGGGGTCGGCCGGCGGAGCGCGAGACCGTCCTCGACGAAGGCCGGAGCGACGGTGAATCCCGAACCGCCCAGGCCGCCGAGCTCCAGCACGCCGACCGACCCGGTCCGGCTGCGCGGAATCCATTCGGCGATAACGCGTTCGGCGAGCGGCCGCAGGCCGTACCAGTACTGGTAGGCCCCGGGGGTCAGCGCCGGCCGCAGCACCGGAAGCCGTTGCAGGACACGGTCGCGGATCTCCTCCACGAGCGCGGTGACATAGGACGGCACCCGCGACGGATCGGTGAGCCCGCGCCCGAGTTCGGTGTACTCCTCCGGCTCGGTGACCAGCCTGCCGGACGAACCGCCCAGGCAGACATGCCCGCACGAGTGATGCGGGATGCTGTAGGTGAGCTCGTCGTATCGGTCGGCATCCATCAGCACGATCCGATCCAGCGGCTGCGGTACCCGGGCGAGATCGGCGAGCAGGACGACCCCCAGATCGCCTTCGATGCGCTGGTCGTCGAGCAGGAACTGGGCCCGGTCGCCCGCGGCGACACAGACGACCTCGGCGCCGAAATCGTGGGTGAGCTCCAGCAATTCGCCGATATCGTGAATATGGCGGCGCATCGGGCGGACTCCGGGCAGTCGCGATACCGCCCGGTACAGGTTCGGCATGAGCGTGCACGAGGAGACGATCGCCCCCTCGGCGATGTAGGCGGCCCGGCGGTAGAACGGGGCCGAGAACTCGCCGGGATCGACCGGCACGGGTACCGCGGGGCAGCCGCTCGGCACCGGTACCCGCTCCTCGCGGGTCAGCAGCACACTCGGCGCGGCGGTGCGGTATTCGCCGAAACCCAGCTCGGACAAGATGTTCCAGCTGTGAAAAGATCGATGCGCCCAGGCGGCGATCCGTGGATCCCCTTCCAGGAACGGCATGTGCCAGCCGCTGGCACCGAAACTGGCGACCCGCCTGTCGTGGTGATCGGCGACCCACAGAATCTGGATCGGGCGCGAAACCCGTTGGGACTCAACGAACAATCTGTGAACGACATGGTGGCCGGTGATACCGTGGCCCACGACCACCGCTCGTCCGGTGCGCAGAGCCGCTGCCAGGAAGGACTCGGGCTCGGTGGCCGCAAGGTGGCCAGGGAGAACACTGCTGGGCATCGGAGACACCTCTTCCGACGGATCAGGGGCTCGTCGCCGCGTGCGCCAAGCCCTGACCTCTCGAGAATGGCGCGCGAGCCTGGACTTGTCAAGTGGCGCTTATCTACTATTCTTTCAGTGGTAAGCCGGACTTAAATCGAACCCCGGCTACCCGTTACGGCTTCGCGCGCCGGTGCGGAGTTGCCGAAAGGGGTGCGATGCGCGAGGTCAGGCTGCCCGCGATGCTCAAGCAACTCATCGATGAGAGCGAGTACCGCGGCAAGCGGCGACAGGTCTGCGATCAGCTCGGCATCACTCCGGCTGCGTTGTCGCAGTACATCAACGGGCAGACCACCCCCGCTCTCGACAAGCTGCTGGGGATGGCGGAGCTGTTCAGCGTGCCGCTCGACTACCTGGTCTTCGGCCCGGACACGACGATCGGCGGACACGGCGGCGCCGTGGAGTACGGGCCGATCACGCGCTACGTCGAAGCCGGAATCTCCTTGGTACAGGCCGATATCGCGGCGCAGACGGCCTTCGTCGCGAAGGTGGGCGAGATCATCACGTCGCAGATCGACGCGGCGGCCAAGATCGCGAGCAAACGCGCCTCGACGCTGAACGGCATGTTGGACAAGGAACAGGCCCTCGAGCTGGAACGCTACAGCGAAGCGAGCACGATCGTCACCCTGGATCTCACCGACGATCTCGTGCCGGTCGACAGCGATGTCGAGCAGGGTGTGACCGCGGGCAACTTCCTGGCGGTCACGGCCGCCAACCTGTCGCTGGGCCGGCCCTACCACTACGTGCTGTCGCCGGAGATCGAAGACCACGACACCGTGATCCACCAGTACCGCACGCTGCTACTGGCGGAGAATCTGACCGAGACCGACCTGCGACACTGCACATTCGACATTGCGGTGGACAGCTTCTACGTAGGCTGTTGTCTGTTCCGCTTGGACGTCGACGGCATGCGGCGTCACAGCCCGGTGCTCCATCGTTATCTCGAGCCTTTCATCACCGATGACAAACGACTCGGGTACATCGAGCCGCCCGGATCCCCGCTGCACGCGTATTTTCTGCTCGACCCCGAACGGATCGAGACCGCCGTGCGGGTGCTCGACCGACTGGCGCCGCCGCCCGCCATCGGCAGCTGATCTCTCCCCCTCCACGTATCAATCACCAAGTACCGAGAAAGGCCGGTGGATGAACTTTTTCCGGTGGACGACCTTCGACGTGACGAGGCTGCTGCCCCCCGACTGGCAGGCTCAGATCATGCAAGTCGTGGAGGAGGAAGTCGTGGAACTGACGCTCGTCAGCAGTCATTCGACCTCCCGGGAGGCGACCACCTCGGAGCAGATTCCCTGCGGAATCGTCGAAGGCGTCACCCTGCGCAACCGGTTGCCGTGGCTGGCCGACCTCTACGACGGACTCTTCCTCGAGATGGCGCAGTCGATCTCGGCGGAGAAGGTTTCGTCCATGTCCGATCCGCGGTTCGGCATGGTCCTCAACGTCCAGCGCGATACCGAACGCTACGAATGTCACGTCGACAGCAATCCGATCGCGGCACTGCTGTACTGCACCAGCCACCCCATCGGCGCCGGCGGGGAACTCGCGGTGTCCAACCGCGGCGATGTCCGCTCGGTGGCGGAGATCGACGCCGACTGTTCCATCGTGGAACCTCGAGCGGGTCATCTCGTGCTCTTCGACGCTCGCCGGCACAGTCACTACGTCCGCCGCCTCACCACGGACGGCGCCAAGCGGGTCGTGGTGGCGATGAACTACTACACCACCTCCAGCCCGGAGCTCGAGGTCCGGCCACCGGACCTGAACCGCCATCTCATCGGCGTCGACTGACACCACCGGCCGCGGATCGCGCCGCTTCCGCGGCCCATGCACGGAATGCCGATCGCCCGACGATGCCTGGGCGCGGCCCGGTTTCGTAGGCTCGGGGGATGGCAGGACGACAGGCGGCGGATCCGGCCGAGGTGCGGGCCGCGGTGACGGCGGTGGCGGCGTGGTTGCGTGACGAGTCGCAGCCCGCGCCGGCGCGCGCCGAACTGGCGGCCGCGGTGCGGGGTACGGCGCGCAGTCTGGCGGCCGCGGCGCCGGGGCACTCCGTGGAGGTGCGGGTGCCGCCGTTCGTGGCGGTGCAGTGCATCGAGGGGCCGCGGCACACGCGCGGCACCCCGCCGAATGTGCTCGAGGCCGATCCGCGCACCTGGTTGCTGCTGGCGACGGGGCTGGTGTCCTTCGACGCGGCCGTCGATTCGGGGGCGGTCAGCGCCTCGGGCTTCCGGGCCGCCGAACTCGCGCACTGGCTGCCGGTGGTGCGGTTGTGATCGGTCAGGCGGCGGCGTGCCGGCCCGTGTCGAGCGGGCGGCGGTGCAGGCCCCGGCGGTCGTAGAAGCGGGTCACCACCAGGCCGACGACGAGGCCGATCGCGAGGCCGACCACGGTCATCCAGAAGCCGCGGGTGAGTCCGGCGGGCCCGCTCGCGTCGAAGTACAGGATCGAGCGGACGGCCAGGAACACCTGGTGCATCGGCTCGAAGGTGGCCAGCCAGCCGAAGTAGCGAGGGGTGGCCTCGATCGGCACGGTGCCGCCGGAAGAGGGCAGGCCGAGGATGACGAACAGGATCAGGTTCACCAGCAGGCCGGCGCTGCCGATCGCGGCCAGATTCGACAGCGCGGTCCAGCCGACCGCGATCATCGCGAAGACGCTGTACAGGTACAGCGCCAGCGGGCGTTCGATGGACATGCCCAGGGCCTTGCCGATGCCGAGGAACACCGCCGCGACGATCACCGCGGTCACCGCCCAGATCGCCCACTTCAGCAGCAGTGTCCGGACCCGGGAGATCGGGGTCCAGGGCAGGTGGACGAACCACGGGCCGTATTCGGTCGGGACGAAGCCCAGGGCGGAGTCGACCAGGGTGTGCACGATCATCGAGCCGACCACGCCGATCAGCAACAGCAGCAGCGCGTAGAAGAACGCGGTCAGGCCCTCACCGGAGCCGGGAGCGAGCGGGTGGAACGGCTGGACGTCCAGGCGCAGCGGATGGGCCAGGGTCAGGCGGGTGGCGGCGCTCAGTGCGGGGGCGGTGCCGCCGGCGGCCAGCTGGGTGTTCACCTGGTCGGTCAATTGCTTGCCGACCAGCGCATCGACCTGCGCGAACACCCGGTCGCCGATGCGTTGCACGGTGGAGGTGGCGAAGACGCCCGCGCGGGGATTGGTCTGCAGGGTCAGGCTCGGCCGCTCGATATCGCCCGGAACGACGCTGCCGGCGCCGAGGATGCCGAGCCGCTTGCTGAAGTCGCCGGGGATGACGAGGGTGCCGTAGACCTTGCCGTCCTGCATCTGGAGCTGCGCCTCGTCGATGCCGAGCACACGCAGATCGATCTCGTTGCCGGGCACGGCCTGCCGCACTCCGGCGGCGATCTGGTCGCCGAAGTTCACCTGACGCTGCTGTCCGGGCGCGCCGAGGGTGTCGCCGACGTCCTGGTTCACCAGCGCCATCGGAAAGTTGTGCAGGTTCTTCTCGGGGTCGACGACATAGTCCAGATACATCACGCTCAGCAGCGCGGCCAGCAGGGTGACAACTATCACCGGCATCGCCTTGCGCAGCAGCGGCACACGGCGTGAGGAGGGTGCATCGGGCGCGGTCACGGCTGGGACCGTAACAGCAAACAGCTCGTCACCGGTGTGAACCCGCGACGAGGTTGCCATTCGGTGACCCGTAGAATGATCAGTGCCCCCCGCCCGCCGAACAGGGAGCAAATGGTGACCTTTGCCGACCCCTCGGTCCACACCGCCGATCTACCTATCGCCACCGCCGCAACTCAGGACGAGAACGAGCCGCGCGAGGAGTGCGGCGTGTTCGGAGTCTGGGCTCCGGGTGAAGATGTGGCAAAGCTCACATACTACGGGCTGTACGCATTGCAGCACCGCGGGCAGGAGGCGGCCGGTATAGCGGTCGCCGATGGCGCCCAGGTGCTGGTGTTCAAGGATCTCGGCCTGGTGAGCCAGGTGTTCGACGAGCAGACGCTGGCCGCGATGCCCGGCCACGTCGCCATCGGTCACTGCCGCTATTCCACCACCGGCTCGACCACCTGGGAGAACGCGCAGCCGATCTTCCGCACCACCGCGGTCGGCACCGGTCTGGCGCTGGGCCACAACGGCAATCTGGTCAACACCGCCGAACTGGGCGCCCGTGCTCGCGAGCTGGGATTGATCAACGGCAAGCTGGGTGCCACGGTCGCCGCCACCTCCGATTCGGACGTGATGACGGCATTGCTGGCGCACGCCGCCGCCGACAAGAGCATCGAGCAGGCTGCCATGGAGTTGCTGCCGACCCTGCGCGGCGCCTTCTGCCTGACCTTCATGGACGAGCACACGCTGTACGCCGCGCGCGATCCGCACGGGGTGCGGCCGCTGTGTCTGGGCCGATTGGACCGCGGCTGGGTGGTTGCCAGCGAAACGGCCGCGCTGGATATCGTCGGCGCCTCCTTCGTCCGGGAGATCGAGCCGGGCGAACTGCTGGCCATCGACTCCGACGGGGTGCGTTCGTCGCGGTTCGCGGTCCCGGAGCCCAAGGGCTGCGTCTTCGAATACGTCTATCTGGCCCGCCCGGACAGCACCATCGCCGGTCGTTCGGTGCACGCCACCCGGGTGGACATCGGCCGGCGGCTGGCCAAGGAACATCCGGTCGAGGCCGATCTGGTCATCCCGGTGCCGGAATCGGGCACCCCGGCGGCGGTCGGCTACGCGCAGGGTTCGGGCGTGCCGTACGGCCAGGGCCTGATGAAGAACGCCTATGTCGGCCGCACCTTCATCCAGCCCAGTCAGACCATCCGCCAGCTCGGTATCCGGCTCAAGCTGAATCCGCTGCGCGAGGTGATCCGCGGTAAGCGGCTCATCGTCGTGGACGATTCGATCGTGCGCGGCAACACCCAGCGCGCGCTGATCCGCATGCTGCGCGAGGCCGGGGCGTTGGAGATCCATGTCCGGATCGCCTCGCCGCCGGTGAAGTGGCCGTGCTTCTACGGCATCGACTTCGCCTCCCGGGCGGAGCTGATCGCCAACGGGTCCGGCCGCGATGCCACCGAGTCGATGGACGACATGGTGGAGAACGTGCGGCGCTCCATCGGCGCCGACTCGCTCGGGTACATCTCGCTGGAGGGCATGGTCGCGGCCACCGAACAGCCGCGCTCGCGACTGTGCTGCGCCTGCTTCGACGGCGACTACCCGATCCCGCTGCCGCACGAGGCGGCCATCGGGAAGAACGTGCTGGAGGGCCTGCTCGCCGGCAAGTCGGAGTTGTTGAGCGACAACGCGAATGCCAGCGCGCTGAGCCGTCCGTAGGGTCGCTGCCGCGGCGTCCACCGGGCGTCGCGGCGCCCTGCCGACCGTTGTTCCGGGTATTGCATTCTGTTTGTTGCCAAACGCAACATATCTGCAACGGGTTGCCGGTACTGTCCCCGCATACCGAAGTCACCGCGGTCGCTCCGAGCCGTGATCCGGTCTCGGGCGCCGCGAGCGAAAGTGGGGCAGTTATGCGGACCTTGGCGACACGGCCGTCGGCGATCCGAGCGGGTCGAGTGAAATGTATTGCGGCACTGGGGATGGCGGGCCTGGCTGTGCTCGCGGTCGCGGGCTGCGGCGCGGGCCGCACCGGCGGGGGATCGTCCGGCGGTGGCCTGGTGGTCGGCACCACCGACAAGATCTACTCACTGGATCCAGCCGCCGCCTACGACCAGGGCTCCTATGTCCCGGAGACCCAGATCTACCAGCACGTGCTGAATTTTGCTCCGGGACAACCGGTTCCGCAGCCCGACGCGGCGCAGGCGTGCGCCTTCGCGCAGCCCACCGTCTACACCTGCACGATCAAGGCCGGGCTGAAGTTCGCCAACGGTGACCCGCTGACCGCGCACAGCGTCAAATACTCGTTCGACCGCATGGTGAAGATCAACGACCCGAACGGCCCGGCCTCGTTGCTGGACAACCTCGATCACACCGATGCCCCCGACGACCACACCGTGTCGTTCACGCTCAAGGTCGCCAACGATCAGACCTTCCCGGCGATCCTGCCGACCCAGGCCGGTCCGATCGTGGACGAGAAGGTGTTCCCGGCCGACAAGACGATGCCCGACGAGGACATCGTGAAGGCGAAGCCGTTCTCCGGCCAGTACGTCATCACCAGCTACGATAAGAACAAACTGGTGCAGTACCAGGCGAATTCGGATTACAACGGCCTGCTCGGCGCGCCGAAGACCGCGACCGTGTCGACGAAATACTATGCCGAGGCGTCGAATCTGAAGCTGGACATCCAGAACGGCGCGATCGACGTCGCCTACCGCAGCCTGACCCCGACCGATCTGGATTCGCTGCGCGGCGATGACAAGGTCAAGGTGCTCACCGGTCCCGGCGGGGAACTGCGCTACATCGTGTTCAACCTGAACACCATGCCCGGCGGCACGCCGGAGCAGAAGCTGGCCGTCCGCAAGGCCGTCGCCTCCTCGGTGGATCGGGACGCGCTGGCGACCGGCGTGTACAAGGGCCTGTTCAAGCCGGTGTATTCGCCGGTGCCGCAGGGATTCGCGGGCGCGACCGAGCCGTTCAAGGAGATCTACGGCGCCACCCCGAACAAGGACGCGGCCGCGAAATTCCTGGCCGACGCCAAGGCGCCGACTCCGGTGCAGATCAACCTCCAGTACAACCCGGACCACTACGGCAGCTCCTCCTCCGAGGAGTACGCGGCGATCAAGAGCCAGCTGGAGGCCACCGGGCTGTTCAAGGTGAATCTGCAATCCACCGAATGGGTCACCTACAACAAGGAACGGGTGCGCGACAGCTACCCGGTGTTCCAGATGGGCTGGTTCCCGGACTATCCGGATCCGGACGACTACCTCACCCCGTTCTTCGGGCCGAACAACTTCCTGAAGAACCATTTCGAGGATCCCGGCATCACCGCACAGCTGACCGCCGAGGTGACGCAGCCGGATCCCGAGAAGCGCAAGGCGATCCTCGCCCAGGTGCAGCACGACCTCGCCCAGAACTTCGTGTCGACGGTCCCGCTGCTGTCCGGTGAGGCCGTCGCCGTGGTCGGCAAGAACGTCTCCGGCGCCGAGCAGACGCTGGATCTGTCCACCAAGTTCCGTTACGGCGTCCTGAGCAAGTGACCGACGAGGTGACCGCGCCGCGACCGGTCGACCCGGTCGTGGCGCCGCCTCGAACGGACCAGGGGCGCAACGGATCCCGGTCCGGAATGCTGCTGCGCTACCTGGCCGTGCGGCTGCTGCTGATCGTGCCCACGGCCTGGATCCTGGTGACCGCCGTATTCTTCCTGATGCGGGTGATCGGCGATCCGATCAGCGCCGCGCTCGGTGGCCGGTTACCACCGGACCAGATCGCGGTCCGCAAGCACGACGCCGGCCTGGACCGGCCCATCCTGACCCAGTACGGGGACTACCTCACCCGGCTGCTGCACGGCGATTTCGGCCGCTCCCAGGACAATCGGGCCATCGGCCAGGTGGTGGTCGACTACGGCGCGGCCACGCTGGAACTGGTGTTCTGGGCTCTGGTGGTGGCATTCGCGATCGGCGTCCCGCTGGGCAGATACGCTGCCACGCACCGGGATTCGGCGGCCGATCTGGGCCTGCGGCTGTTCGCGGTCCTGGTCTACGCGGCGCCGGTGTTCTTCGTCGGCCTGCTGCTGAAGCTGGTGTTCGCGGTGAAGCTGCACTGGCTGCCGGTGGCCGGCCGGGCCGACACCGATGTGGAACTGGCCTTGGAACACGTCTCGCCGAAGACCAACATCATGCTGATCGACGCGATCCTCTACGGCGATCCGGGCTATGTGCTGAACGTGCTGGAACACACTGTGCTGCCCGCGCTTTCGCTGGGACTGCTGACCGGCGGGGTGTTCCTGCGGCTGGTGCGGATCAATCTGATCCAGACCCTGCGCACGGACTACGTCGACGCCGCGCGGGCCCGCGGGCTGTCCCGGCGAGTGGTCACCGGGCGGCACGCCTTCCGCAACGCGCTCATCCCGGTCGTCACGGTGATGGGTATGTACATCGCCATGCTGCTCGGCGGCGCCGTGCTCACCGAGACCACCTTCGAATGGAAGGGACTCGGCTATCAGCTCGCCCAGTACCTCCAGGCCCGGGATTTCGTCGCGGTGCAGGGCATCGTGGCGTTCATCGCGCTGGTGGTGGCCGTGATGAGCTTCGTGGTGGATGTGATCGTGGCGCTGATCGACCCGAGGGTGAGGTTCTGATGACGGCACCGGAGGTGGTCACCGAGCCCGCGGTGACGGCGGCCCGCGGGCCGGGTCTGCTGCGGCTGGTCCGGCTGACCGGCGGGCCACAGCGGGCGGTGCTGGTGGCCGGCCTGGTCCTGGTCGGGCTGTTCGTGGCGCTCGCGCTGTTCGCACCGCTGATCGCGCCCTACGGTTTCTCCCAGAGTTCCTCCGGCGGTGTGGATTTCGTGCGGCAGCAGGCGCCGTCGGCACAGCACTGGTTCGGCACCTCGGTGCGCGGGGAGGATGTGCTGTCGCGGGTGATCTTCGGTGCGCGCACCGCGCTGCTGGTGATCGCGGTCTCGCTGGTGCTGTCGATGTTCGTCGGCGTGCCGCTGGGGCTGGTGTCCGGATATATCGGCCGCTGGCCGGACCGGATCCTGGTGCTGATCACCGACGCCATGTACGCGTTCCCGACCCTGCTGCTGGCCATCGTGGTGTCGATCGTGGTGGCGGGCGGCAATTCCAGCAGTGTCGGTGGCGTGCTGTCGGCGGCGGTGGCGATCACCGTGATCTTCGTGCCGCAGTACTTCCGGGTGGTGCGCAATGCGACGGTGGCGGTGAAGCACGAGCCGTTCGTGGACGCGGCCCGGGTCACCGGCGCCTCCACCGCGCGCATCCTGTTCCGGCACGTGTTCGCCAATGTCACCGGCTCGTTGCCGGTACTGATCACGCTGAACGGCGCCGAGGCCATCCTCACGCTGGCGGGCCTGGGCTTCCTCGGCTTCGGTATCGAGCCCACCCAGGCGGCCGAATGGGGCTACGACCTGAACAAGGCGCTGTCGGACGTGTCCAACGGAATCTGGTGGACCGGCGTCTTTCCGGGCGCCGCGATCGTGCTGGTGGTGCTCGGGATGACCCTGGTCGGCGAGAGTCTCAACGAGGTGCTCAATCCGCTGCTGCGCACCCGCCGTATCCCGGGCGCGGTCGTGGCGGCGGCCGGTGAGGACGCTGTCACGACCGAAGCGCAGCCGGGACATGCCGGGCCGCAATCGAATTCGACCACGACAATGACCGGCACCGACCGGGAGGCGTGACCATGACCGAGATGTCGACGGAACATGCTGAGCCGCAACCGAACCCGACCCTGACCGTGACTGCGCTCTCGGTCTCGTTCGCCACCGACGCCGGCGCCGTGCCCGCGGTCGCCGAAGTGTCGTTCGAGGTGTTCCCGGGTGAGGTGCTGGCGATCGTCGGCGAATCCGGTTCCGGCAAGTCGGTCTGTGCCCGCACCGCGCTGGGGCTGTTGCCGGACACCGCCCGGGTGCACGGCACCGTGCTGCTGGGCACCGAGGCGATCACCGCGATGACCGAGAAACAACTGACCGCGGTGCGCGGCGGCCGGATCGCCATGGTGTTCCAGGAGCCGGGCGCGGCGCTGGATCCGCTGTTCACCGTGGGTTTCCAGATCGCGGAGGCGATCCGCGCCCACACCGGTACCAGCCGTGCTGCGGCCCGGGCCCGCGCGATCGAATTGCTGCACACCGTCGGCCTGCCCGATCCCGGGCAGCGGGTCGACTTCTATCCGCATCAACTCTCCGGCGGACAGAAGCAGCGGGTGATGATCGCGATCGCGATCGCCTGCGAGCCGTCGGTGATCGTGGCCGACGAGCCGACGACCGCACTCGATGTCACCGTGCAGGCCGAGATCCTGGCACTGCTCCGGGATCTGCGCGATCGGATCGGCGCGGCGATCGTGCTCATCACCCACAACATGGGCGTGGTCGCCGATCTGGCCGATCGCGTAGTGGTGATGCGGCACGGCCGGGTCGTCGAGACCGCCACCGTGCACGACCTCTTCGCCACCCCCCGGGCGCAGTACACCCGCGACCTACTGGCCGCCGTCCCGCGCCTGAAGACCGGCACCCCCGAACCCGGTACTCCCGAACCGGTTGCCCCTGAGGTTGTTACCGCCGAAGCCGCTGACCCCGAGGTCGCCACCGCTACCGCCGGGGCGGCCAGCGCCGGGGCCGCTGCCGCCGAGGCTGCCATTGCTGGACCCGCCACTACCGAGGCTGCCACCGCCGGAGCCGCTGCCGCCGCCGGAGCCGCTGCCGCCGCCGGAGCCGCTGCCGCCGCCGGAGCCGCTGCCGCCGCCGGAGCCGCTGCCGCCGGGGGAGCCGCTGCCGCCGGGGGAGCCGCTGCCGCCGGGGGAGCCGCTGCCGCCGGGGGAGCCGCTGCCGCCGGGGGAGCCGCTGCCAGAGCCGCCGCCGGGCCCGCCACAGCCGGAGCCGCTGCCGTGCCCGGTGCTGCCGCCGTACCCGGCGCCGCCGCGGGAGCGACTACCGCTGGAGCTGTTGCCGCTGACCGACTCTCACCGCAGAGCCCGGCTGCCGCAGTTCTGACGGTCGAGGACCTCGTGGTGGAGTTTCCGGGCCCGCTCGGCCGCCGCCCGTTCCGCGCGGTCGACCGGGTCTCGCTGCACCTCGCGCGCGGTGAAACCCTCGGTCTGGTCGGCGAATCCGGCTCCGGCAAGACCACCATCGGCCGCTGTGTGGCAGCGCTGCAACGACCGACCTCGGGTTCGATCCGGATGCTCGGCACCGAACTCACCGGCCTCTCGGAACGTCGCCTGCGGCCGCTGCGCAAGCGGCTGGGCTTCGTCTTCCAGGATCCGGCCACCTCGCTCAATCCCCGCCTGACCGTCGGCCGCTGCGTCGCGGAGCCGCTGGTGGTGCACCGGTCCGCCAACGGCCCGGCGCTGTACAGCCGGGTGCGGCAACTGCTGGACCAGGTACAACTGCCCGCCGGCACCGAACACCGCTATCCGCACGAACTGTCCGGCGGCCAGCGCCAGCGCGCCAGCCTCGCCCGCGCCCTGGTGCTGAACCCGGACCTGCTCATCGCCGACGAACCCACCAGCGCCCTCGACGTCTCGGTCCAGGCCACCGTGCTGGAGCTGTTCGCCGACCTGCAAAGCGAATTCGGCTGGGCCTGCCTGTTCATCAGCCACGACCTGGCCGTGGTCGATCAACTCGCCGCACGAATCATGGTGCTGCGCAACGGCTCCGTCGTCGAACAGGGCTCCGCCGACGCCATCCTCCGCCACCCCGCCGAGGACTACACCCGCCGCCTGGTCGCCGCCGTCCCCGTCCCGGACCCGGTCGAACAACGCCGCCGCCGCGCCGCCACTCGCTCGATACCGGAGTGAACAGGCAGTGGAAGACCCGGATCGGCGATCGGCTCCGAGCCGAGCAGGTGCGCAGCCGAGTCTGTGAATCACGTTGTGCGAGAACGGCGTGAACCGACGGTCGGAGCACCGCAGCCGGTGGAGGTGAGCGTGCTGTCGAATCCGGTTGCGCCAGAGCCGACTACTGTGTTCCGAGCCGCCGAGCCGCCGAGCCGCCGAGCCGCCGAGCCGCCGAGCCGCCGAGCCGCCGAGCCGCCGAGCCGCCGAGCCGCCGAGCCGCCGAGCCGCCGAGCCGCCGAGCCGCCGAGCCGCCGAGCCGCCGAGCCGCCGAGCCGCCGGTGCATCGGGCGGGAGGCTTCCGGTCGCACTGGTTCCGCCGGATCACCCGGTGCGCAGCACGCCGCTGATGAGCAGCAGCAGACATTGTTCGGCTTCCAGCCGTGCGGCGTCCGGGTCCTCGGCGTGCGCCACGATCAGCCCCGCCTCGGTGACCGCGCTGAGGATCAGCTGGGCCAGCACCCGGACCGGCACCGGCACGGCCAGGCCCGCGTCGACGGCTCGTTGCAGGGCGTCGGTGATCATGCCGAGGCCGTGCCGGGCCTCCATCTCGCGCCAGTGCTGCCAGCCGAGCACGGTCGGGCCGTCCTGCATCGCGATGCGGACGGTCTCCGGCTGCCCGCTGAGGTCCAGGAAGGTGCGCAACCCCGCGGCCATCGCCGCGACCAGGTCGGCCGGATCGGGCAGTGCGGCGATGGCGGTCCCGATCGCGACGGTGTTCTCCTCCTCCAACTTCTCCAGCACCTCCACGAACAGTCCGCGCTTGTCGCCGTAGTGGTGGTGCAGCGCACCCCGGGTGACGCCGGCCGCGGTGACGATCTCCTCGGCCGAGACCCCGGCATAGCCGCGCTCGGCGAACAACCGGCGACCGGCGTCCTCGAGCGCGGCCCGGGTCGTGCGGGATCGGTCCTCCTGGCTACGGCGCGGCATGTTGCCGAGTGAACTCCAGGATCAACTCGGCGAGCAACTCGGGACGGTCTTCGGCGATGAAGGTGTAGGAGTCGTCGATCCACCGCAATTCCGCCCGCGGCAGGTCGGCGGCCAGCCGTTGCGCGAACGCCGGCCGGAAGACCTTGTCCTCGCGCGCCCAGGCCAGCAGCACCGGCAGGTCCAACTCGGCGAAGTGCTCGGCCGCCGCCAGCGTGTACCGGTTGTGCACCCCGCGCAGGAAGCGGCGCAGATCCGCCCGTATCGCCGCGGACCGGCGGCTGGGCAGCAGGTACGAATCGGCCACCTCCGGCGGCACTGGGCGCTTGCTGACCAGTCCGAACGCGATCGGCAGCCGCTGCGCGGGCCGGAACCGCATGGACTCGACCATGATTCGCAATGCCCCGGGCACGGCGGCCAGTCGCGGCAGCCCGGTGAACGGCTGCGGGAAGAACTTGTCGTAGGCGTCGCAGTCGGTGAGCACCACCCGGGCGATCCGGCTGCGGTCGCGGGTCAGCAGGATCTGCGTGATCGCCCCGCCGGTGTCGTTGGCCACCAGCGTGACGTCCCGCAGGTCGAGGGCGGACAGGAAGTCGGCGATCAGATCGGCCACGCCGGTGGGGGAGAGGTCGGCGTCGGGAACCGGGACCGAATGCGAGCCCAGCGGCCAGTCGGGCACCAGGCAGCGGTGGCCGGCGGCGGCCACCGCCGGGGCGACGCCGCGCCAGAGGTCGGCGTTGACGAGCAGACCGTGGACGAAGACGACCGGCTCGCCCGAGCCGAGGTCGTGGTAGCGGATCCGCCCACCGGGCAGAGCGACATCGTGGAGCGGGCCGAGAGCGGTGCTGTTACCCATGTCGGGCCTCCGATGATCGGGGATCGGTCACCCACCACAATTACATACATACCGTATGTATGTCAATGGGCGCCAGGGAGAAACCGGCCGTGACCGCGTAGAGGCCGTTCGGGCGCGGATTTGTCAAGCGGAGAACTCGAGACCGGTGCGGTCTCGTTATCTGACTCCGGTAGCGTGTTCAGGCATCTATCCACCGATTCGGTTTGGAGCTTTCCCCGACAATGACTGAGCAGACCCCGAGTGGAGCCGGTGCTGCCTCCTACGCTGCGGCAGGCGTCGACATCGAGGCCGGCGACCGCGCAGTCGAGCTGTTCGCGCCGCTGGCGAAGAAGGCGAGCCGACCGGAGGTGCAGGGCGGGCTCGGTGGTTTCGCCGGCCTGTTCGCGCTCAAGGGCGGCTACCGTGAGCCGCTGATCGCGGCCTCCACCGACGGGGTGGGTACCAAGCTCGCGATCGCGCAGGCGCTGGACAAGCACGACACCGTCGGCCTCGATCTGGTCGCCATGGTGGTCGACGATCTGGTGGTGTGCGGCGCCGAGCCGTTGTTCCTCCAGGACTACATCGCCGTCGGCAAGGTGGTCCCCGAGCGGGTGGCGAGCATCGTCTCCGGCATCGCCGAGGGCTGTGTGAAGGCCGGCTGCGCGCTGCTGGGCGGCGAGACGGCGGAGCATCCCGGCCTGATGGGCCACGACGACTACGACATCTCGGCCACCGGCGTCGGCGTGGTGGAGGCCGACGACGTGCTCGGCCCGGATCGGGTGCGTCCCGGTGACGTGGTCATCGCGATGGGCTCGTCGGGCCTGCACTCCAACGGCTACAGCCTGGCCCGCAAGGTGTTGCTGGAGATCGACCACCAGTCGCTCACCGGCCACGTCGAGGAGTTCGGCCGCACCCTCGGCGAGGAGTTGCTGGAGCCCACCCGCATCTACGCCAAGGACTGCCTGGCGCTGGTCGCCGAGACCGAGGTGCGCACCTTCGCGCACGTCACCGGCGGCGGGCTGGCCAACAACCTGGCCCGGGTGCTGCCCGCGGGCATGGTCGCCGAACTCGACCGCGGCACCTGGAATCCGGCGCCGGTGTTCAAGCTGATCGCGCAGCGCGGCCGGGTCGAGCGGGCCGAGATGGAGAAGACGTTCAACATGGGCGTCGGCATGGTGGCCGTGGTGGCCCCCGAGGACGCCGACCGGGCCCTGGCCATCCTCACCGCGCGGCACATCGTCTGCTGGGCGCTGGGCACGGTGAAGAAGGCCAAGGACCACGACGCCGACCGGGTGCAGCTGCTGGGCGAGCATCCCCGGTTCTGATCGGGTACCGCCGATCCGCATCGCCGTCGATCACAGACCGAAAAACGAAAACCCGCTTCCGGTGAATCCGGAAGCGGGTTTTTCGTGGTGCGGTGCCCACCTGCGTGGAAACCGAACCGAATAACTCGAGAACACCGATGCCTCGACCGGAAGAGCCGGGGACATCGGTGTGTTGCAAGCCCGGTGTGGCGGGGGACCACTCGACCTGACGCGAACCTCATATCGACGTGCGAAGGGGGAGGCCCCTGCGGCCTCCCCCTCGACGCATCGAATCCGAGTCAGCGGCGCCAGTCGTCGTAGTCCTCGTCTTCCTCCCAGCGCGACCGCGGAACATCCGCGTCGTGCTCGTCGGAAAGCACACCACCGCGCTGCGAGTCGTGGACATGTCCCGGCAAGTCGTGGGAATGTCCCGACAGCTCGCGCTGAAGGCTCGCGAAGTCGGTCGACGGCGAGCTGTACTTCAGCTCGCGTGCGACCTTGGTCTGCTTTGCCTTAGCCCGGCCACGGCCCATGGCTGACCCCCTCGCGTCACTGCGGGGCGGCCTGGGGTGGTTGGCGGCCCCGTTCGAATTAATACTCTTCCTGACAGACACTCTAGCGTGTGTCCGGCGGTCGCGCTTCCAGGAGTGGCGGAAGACGCCCGAACCGGAGGAGTTTGCCCGGTTGTCGCGAGAGAGAAACTCGGTTACAGCACACCCGGAATCGCGCGCACGATACCCACCCGGGCGCCGCCACCGAGCACCGGCGGGGCCGCCAGTTCGGCGTGCGCCGGGGTCCAGTCGATCCCCATCCGATGCAGTATCGCCTGCGTCAGCGGCATCCGTGCCCGGTCGTGACCGTCATCGATCTTGTAGGCGAAGGCCCGGCCGTCCGGCAGCGACCCGGCGTGTACCCCGTCGGCGCCGATCTTGCACAGCAGCCCCGGAGTTGCCCGCATGGTCAGCAGGTCCGGGCCGTCCGTGCCGGAAATCACTCGCGGATGCGCGCGGATGGCGTCCGCGACACGACGTTCCGGCGATCCGGGCGCGGCGGTCGCGATCGTGGCGTAGGCGCGGGCCAGGTTCGTCAGCGACACCGGCACGATGGGCAGGCCGCACCCGTCGATGCCGAGATCGGTCTCGGGTTCCCCGGTCAGATCGGCGACCGTGGCGAGTACGGCCTGCTGCAACGGGTGGGCGACCTCCGGATAACCGGCGGTCGGCCAGCCGTTGATCACGCAGGTGGCGAGCATGGCGGCGTGTTTGCCGGAGCAGTTCATGTAGATGCTGCGAGCGGCTTCCGCCGGGTCGTGTCCGGCCAGCACCTCGGCCCGGGCCCGCTCGGCGTGCGGCAGATCCGGTGGGCATTCCAGCTGCGACTCGGCCAGGCCGTAGCGGTCCAGCAACCGCCGGACCAGCGCGAGATGGTCGGGCTCGCCGTAGTGGGAGGCCGCCGCGACGGCCAGCTCGGCCTCGTCGACCGGGTCGAATCCGTTGCGCAGCAAGGTGATCGCCTGCATCGGCTTGTTGGTGGAGCGGGGATAGATCGGCAGGTGCACCTCGCCGAGCGTGACGGCCGGCTCGCCGTCCGGGTCCAGGATCACCAGCGAGCCCCGATGGACGCACTCCCGGAAGCCGGATCGGACGACCTCGACCAGTTCGACGCTCACGCTGTCCCTTCCGCCGACCGGGCCGGCTCGGCTGTCGAATTCGAATGCTGTGCGCGGGTTTTCGCGCCGGCCCGGCGGGCATGCCGGTCCACCTGCATGCGGACGTCGTCGGACACCGTCGGTTCCGCGGCCAGCAGCAGCGTCAGCCGGTCCGGATCCGCGCCGGTGAACAGGTCGCGCACCGTGACACCGTGTGCCGGAACGTGATCCACCCGGATCTCGTCGCCGGCGCCGACCGTGCCCGGGGTGAGCACCCGGAGATAGGCGCCGGTGTTCGCGCGCAGGGTGAACCGCTTGACCCAGTGCTGCTCGCCGCTCCAGTGCTGGAAGGTCGAGCACGGCACCCGCGGGGCGGACACCTCGAACACGGCCTCGCCGATCAGCCAGCGCTCGCCGATCACCGAATCGCTGACCCGCAGGCCGGTGACGCGCAGATTCTCGCCGAACCAGCCGGAAGGCAGCGGGCGGCCGAGCTCCCGGCTCCAGGTCTCGGCGTCCTCCTCGGCGTAGGCGTACACCGCCTGGTCGGCCCCGCCGTGATTCTTGGTGTCGCAGACGTGGTCGCCGTCGAGGCCGAGCGCCTCGGCCCGGATCCGGCCGGTGACGGGGCGTTTGTCGATCGCCGTGCGACCCACCCGGCTGATCTTGTGCGGCAGTTCGACGTCGGTGTGCACCACGCAGACCGCGAGCACCCGGCCGTCCGCGCCGCTCATCGGCCGCGCAGCCTCTCCACGGCCAGGCGGCCGGCCTGCGGCTCGTCGTCCGACGGCACCGAATCCGGATCGATGGCCGCCGCCATCGGCCCGGCGTCCAGCTTCGTGTCGGCGGGGACGGTGCGCTTGATCAGGGCCAGCGCGATCGGGCCCAGCTCGTGGTGGTCGATCACGGTGCCCAGCCGGCCCACGGTGCGGCCGGCTGCGGTGACCGGGTCGCCGACGGCAGGGCGGGCGTCGGCGGAGCCGTCCAGATGCAACAGCACCAGGTGCCGCGGTGGTTTGCCGAGGTTCTGCACCCGGGCCACCGTCTCCTGGCCGCGGTAGCAGCCCTTGTTCAGGTGGACCGCGCCCTGTTCGGCGATGTCGCCGATCCAGCGCACCTCGTGCGGAATGGTCCGGTCGTCGGTGTCGATCCCGATGCGTGGCCGCAGCGCCGCCACCCGCAGCGCCTCGTAGGTCCACAGCCCGGCCGGTTCCGCGCCCGCCGCGGTCAGCCGCGCCCACCAGTCGGCGAGTTCGGCGCGCGGGACGATCAGGTCGTACGAATCCTCGGTGGGCCAGGGCATCCGGCGCAGGAAGCCGTCGCGGTCGCCCAGTCGCACCGCGGCGTAGACCTCCGGCAGCGCCTCGACCCCGAGCGCGGCGGTGAGGGTGGTGACCCGGGGGCCCAGCAGGCTCAGCACCGCGTACCCGGGCGCCGCCTGTGGCTGCACGTCGGCCCAGAAAACCATCTTGCTCAGGTAGTCCAGCAGGGCGGGCCCGCGCTCGCCCTCGGTGTCGATCCACACCGTGGCGTCGAGGTCGGTGAGGACGAAGTGGTGCAGCACCCGGCCGTTGAGGTCGAGGTCGAGATTCTCGGCCGACCGGCCGTCGGCCAGATCGGCCACGGCCTGACTGGAGATGGTGTGCAGCCAGGACAACCGCTCCCGGCCGGTCAGGGTCATGACGAACCGATGCGATCGGTCCACCACGGCCACCCGCTGCGCGGCGGCCCGCTGTTCACCGAACGGGTCGCCGTAATGCCAGGCCACGGCCGCGTCGGGGGAGCCGGGCGGACCGGCGACGGCTCCCCGCTCCTGCAGCAGCGGGCTGGACGGAAGAACCTCGGTCACAGCAACCACTGTATGGGAAACCGGCGCGGTCGGGGTGGGCCACCTCCGGCCGCACCCGTTCGACGTTCGGGGTTGCCGTGGCACATTTAGTGACACAGGGTTTGTTTAGATGGCCGAATTGTGTACCGAGGGTTCGGTAGCCCTTCGTGGAACGCCCTGTTGGCCTAGGCTGCCCGCATGGTGGATCGAGTTCTGGTGACTCTCGATGGCGCGATCCGGGACCTGGACGAGCCGTTGCTCTACGCGGACGACATCGGGCTGCTGCGTGGTGACGGCATCTTCGAGACCGTGCTGCTCCGGGACGGCAAGGCCTGCGCGCTGGAACTACATCTGGCCCGGTTGCGCCGGTCCGCGGAGGCGCTGGACCTACCGGAACCCGATCTGGGGCGCTGGCGCCGCGCGGTCGAGCTGGCGGCGAAGGAGTGGGGCACCGAGCAGGAGGGCACGCTGCGCATGGTGTTCACCCGCGGGCGCGACACCGAGCCGCCGACGTCGTACGGCGGCCCCGGCGGCACCTCCTTCGTCCTCGTGGTGCCCGTGCCCGAACGCGTGAACAAGGCTCGCGCCGAAGGGATTTCGGTGATCACCCTGGCGCGCGGCACCTCGATCGAACTCGCACCCACCGCACCCTGGCTGTTGCTCGGCGCCAAGACGCTGTCCTATGCGACCAATATGGCCGCGCTGCGCTTCGCCGCGCGCAATCACGCGGACGACGTCATCTTCACCAGCCCCGAACATCGGGTCCTCGAGGGGCCCCGCTCGACTGTGGTCATCCAGCGCGACGAGAAGCTGATCACCCCGCCGGTCCGCAACGGCGTGCTGCCCGGGATCACCCAGCGGGCGCTGTTCGCCGAGGCGGGCAAGGCCGGGTGGGACTGCCGGTACGAGCCGTGCTTCGTGGCCGATCTGATCACCGCCGACAGCGTCTGGCTACTGTCCAGTGTCACCCTCGCCGCCCGGGTCGCCTCGCTGGACGGATTGCGCATGTCGGCGCCGGAGCGGGCCGCGGAGATCCCGGAACTGGTGGATCGCGGAATCTCCCGGCTCTGGAGTCTTACCGACTGGAAGTAGGCGTCGGCGGCACATACCGGTCCCGCGGTCCGGCCGCATGCCCGCCGTATGGCGCGGATCCCGAATATCGCTATCGCGCAGCAAAAGTACCGGAGTGTCGTGACCTAGGACTCGTTGCCCGGCCGCGGATCCCGCGTAGCCTTTACTACGACACGTCGTAGTACGGCAGGAGGCCGCATGAATGTCGTCGATGTCGCGCGCTGGCAGTTCGGGATCACCACCGTCTATCACTTCATCTTCGTGCCGTTGACGATCGGGCTGGCCGGTCTGATCGCCGTCATGGAGACGGTGTGGGTGGCGACCGGCCGGGACACCTGGGTGCGGCTGACCAAATTCTTCGGGAAACTGTTCCTGATCAATTTCGCCATCGGTGTCGCGACGGGCATCGTGCAGGAATTCCAGTTCGGGATGGCCTGGAGCGAATATTCGCGCTTCGTGGGCGACGTCTTCGGCGCGCCGCTGGCGATGGAGGCGCTGGTCGCCTTCTTCCTGGAGTCCACCTTCCTGGGGTTGTGGCTGTTCGGCTGGACCCGGCTGCCGAAGGCGGTGCATCTGGCCTGCATCTGGCTGGTGGCGATCGGCACCGCCGCCTCCGCGTACTTCATCGTCGCCGCCAACTCGTTCATGCAGCATCCGGTCGGTGCGGAGTACAACCCCGAGACCGGGCGCGCGGAACTGCACAGCATCGGGAAGGTGCTGACGAATCCGACGACGCTGGCGGCCTATCCGCACATCATCGCCGGGGCCTACATCGTCGCGGGCGCCTTCGTCGCCGCGATCGCGCCCTGGTGGCTGGTGCGCGAGGCCCACGCCGGTCGCGCCGCCGACGCGAACGCGATGTGGCGACCGGCCGCGTGGCTGGGTGTCTGGGTGGTCGTCGCCTCGGCGATCGTGCTGTTCTTCACCGGCGACATGCAGGGCAAACTGATGTTCCAGCAGCAGCCGATGAAGATGGCGTCCGCGGAATCGTTGTGCCACACCCAGGTCGACCCGGACTTCTCGGTGCTCACCACCGGCACCCACAACAACTGCGACAGCATCACCCACCTCATCGAGGTGCCGTATGTGCTGCCCTATCTGGCCGAGAGCAAGTTCTCCGGCGTGAAACTGGAGGGCGTCAAGGATCTCCAGGCCGCCTACAACCAGAAGTTCGGCCCCGGCGACTACCGGCCCAACCTGTTCGTCACCTATTGGAGCTTCCGGGCGATGATCGGCTTCCTGGCCGGCCCGGCCCTGCTGGTGCTGGCGGCGTTCTGGACCATGTGGCGCGGCCGGATGCCGCGGCAGCGCTGGCTGCCCTGGGTGGGGGCGTTCGCGGTGGTGACGCCGTTCCTGGCCAACAGCGCCGGCTGGGTGTTCACCGAGATGGGCCGGCAGCCGTGGGTGGTCGCCCCCAATCCGACCGGCGACCCGCACATCCGGATGACGGTGCAGCAGGGCGTATCCGGGCTGTCGGCCGGGACGGTGCTGACCTCGCTGATCGTCTTCACCCTGCTCTACGGCGCGCTGGCGGTGGTGTGGTTCTACCTGATGCGCCGCTATGCCTGGGCCGGACCGGAACCCGCGCATGCCGTTTCGGGCGCGGAATCCGCCGAGGACGCGGAATCCGTTGCTGTGGAAAAGCTTTCGTTCGCCTACTGAGGAGCCTGCCATGAGTCTGCCGGAATTCTGGTTCTTGCTGATCGGGGTGCTGTTCACCGGCTATTTCGTGCTGGAGGGCTTCGACTTCGGCGTGGGCATGCTGATGCCGTTGCTGGGCCGCGGCGACGACACCCGGCGCCGCGCCCTGCTCAACACCATCGGCCCGGTCTGGGACGGCAACGAGGTGTGGCTGCTGACCGCCGGCGGCGCGATGTTCGCGGCCTTCCCGGAGTGGTACGCCAGCCTGTTCTCCGGATTCTATCTGGCGCTGCTGCTGATCCTGGTGGCGCTGATCGTGCGGGCCTGTGCGATCGAATATCGCGGCAAGATCGACGATCCGCGCTGGCGGGTCTGGTGCGACGCCGCGATCGGGTTCGGGTCGTGGATACCGGCCGTCGCCTGGGGCCTGGCCTTCGCGAACATCGTGCACGGCGTGCGACTGAACGGGCACCGGCAGGTCGAGGGCGGCCTGCTGCATCTGCTGGCGCCCTACGCCCTGCTCGGCGCGCTGACCACCGCGCTGCTGTTCGCGCTGCACGGCGCCGTCTTCATCGGCCTGAAAACCGGTGGGGAGATCCGTGATTCGGCCGATCGGGTGGCGCGGACGCTGCTGCTGCCGACCGCGATCGTGGTGGCCGTGTTCGGGGTCTGGACGCAGCTGTCCTACGGCAAGGGCTGGACCTGGGCGCCGCTGGGC
Source organism: Nocardia sp. alder85J (assembly GCF_020176955.2). Taxonomy (GTDB): domain Bacteria; phylum Actinomycetota; class Actinomycetes; order Mycobacteriales; family Mycobacteriaceae; genus Nocardia. The sequence continues at coordinate 493,372 of NZ_JAIUCZ020000003.1, read as the reverse complement.
GTCGCGGTGGCCGGACTGCTGATCGCCGGCGCCGCGGTCTTCGCCAGGCGCGACGGCTGGGCGTTCACCGGCACCGCGCTCACCATCGCGGCGGCGGTGACGTTGCTGTTCGGCGCGCTGTTCCCGTATGTGCTGCCCTCGACGATCGACCCCGCCTACGGACTGACCGTCGACGGCCGCACCGTCGCCGGGCACGCCACCGTCGCCGCCTCCTCCACCCACTACACGCTGGTGGTGATGAGCTGGGTCGCCGTGGTGATGACGCCGGTGGTGCTGCTCTATCAGGGCTGGACGTACTGGGTGTTCCGCAAGCGCATCACCGTCGAGCAGATCCCGGCGCCGACCGGCCTGCCGCTCGAGGCGGTCGCCTACGGGCGGCACGCCAAGCCTGCCGGAGCGTAGTCCGATGGCCGCGCCGGTGGATCCGCGACTGTGGCGACATGCCCGCTCGGCTCGCCGCTATCTCGTTGTGGCCGTGGCACTCTCACTGGTGACCACGGCCGGGATCGTGGTGGCGGCGCTCGCCCTGGCCCGGGTGCTGGCGGGGGTGATCACCGATCCGGCCCGCCGCGACATCGCCGGCTGGAGTACCGCACTCGCGGTCTTCGCCACCGCCGTGCTGTGCCGGGTGGCCGCCACCTGGTGGCAGGCCCGGCTGGCGCACCGCGCCGGCGCGCGGGTCGTCGCCGAGCTGGAAACCGCGGTGCTGGCGGCCGCCTCCGAACTGCCGCCGCGCGAATTGGAAGCCCGCCGTACCGAATTGGCGGTGGTGGTCGCCGACGGGCTGTCCGGCCTGCGGCCGTACTTCAGCGGCTATCTCCCGGCCCTGCTGCTCGCGGTGCTGGTGCCGCCGTGCGTGCTCGCGGTGGTGGCCGCGCACGACCCGGTGTCCGGCGGCATCATCGCGGTCACGCTGCCGCTGATCCCGGTGTTCATGGTGCTGATCGGGCGGATGACCCAGGGCCGCGCGGCCGCGACGTTGGCGGCGGCCACCCGGCTGTCGGATCAGCTGCTGGACCTGTTCGCGGGCCTGCCGACCCTGCGTGCGCTCGGCCGCGAGAATCCGAGCGCGGCAGCGACTTCCGCCACCACGATGCGGCACCGGGTGCACGCGCTGGGCGTCACGCTGCGCGAACGCACGATGGCGGCGCTGCGGGTGGCCTTCCTGTCGTCGATGGTGCTGGAACTGCTGGCCACCCTCTGCGTCGCGCTGGTGGCGGTCTCGATCGGCATGCGCCTGGTGTTCGGCCACATGGGCCTGTACGCCGGGCTGCTCGCCCTGATCCTCGCCCCGGAGGTGTACCTGCCGCTCCGGGCCGTCGGCGAGCGCTTCCACGCCGCCCAGGACGGAATGGCGGCCGCCGACAAGGCTTTCCGGCTACTGGACGACCCGGCCCGCATTCCGGCCGGCACCCGCCGGCTCCCGGATCCGCACCCGATCATCGAGCTCCGCGACCTGTCGGTACCCGCCCGCGACGGCCTGGCCCCGTCCAGCCTCTCGGCACATCTGCGGCCCGGCAGCGTGACCGTCCTCACCGGCCCCAACGGCTGCGGCAAAACGACTGCACTGCAAGCAATCCTGGGCCTGATTGCGCCCGCACACGGCGACGTGCTGATCGCCGGGATCCCGGTCACCGACCTCGACCGGGACGACTGGTGGAGCCGGGTGGCCTGGCTCCCGCAACGACCCGCCCTGCTGCCCGGCTCACTGCGCGAGAACCTGGACCTGCTCGGCCCGGTCGGCGCGGCATCTCCGAAGGCTCTGCGCAATGCTTGCGCGGCAACGGGTTTCGACGACGTGCTGGAAGACCTGCCGGACGGCTGGGACACCGTGGTGGGTACCGGCGGCGCCGGCCTGTCCCTGGGGCAGCGTCAGCGCCTGGCGCTGACCCGAACCCTGCTGGTGGAGCGGCCGATCCTGCTGCTGGACGAGCCCACCGCACACCTGGACGAGGCCGCCGAAGCCCGCGTACTGGCCGCCCTCACCGCTCGTGCCCGCTCCGGCGCCACGGTGATCCTGATCGGCCACCGACCCACCGTCCTGGCCGTGGCCGACGAGGTGATCGTGGTCTCGGCCACGCCCGGAACCGATCCCGATCCAACATTGGCGCACATGAGCCATCTGGAGCCGGTCGGATGAACGTGCGGGACGGGGGCTTTTCGATGATATTCGCAGGAGGCGGTGCGGTCGGATGAGTTCGGTGCTGAACGATTTTCGGCGGATGCGGGAGTTGGCGGGGCTGCCGTGGTGGCGGGTCGCGGTGTCGGTGGGGTGGGGCGTGTCGGCGCTGGGCAGCGGGCTGGGGCTGGCCGGGCTGGCGGCCTGGCTGATCGCACGGGCCTGGGAGATGCCGCACGTGCTGGAGCTCAGCGTGGCCGTGGTGATCGTGCGGGCGCTGGGGATTTCGCGGGGGGTGTGCCGGTATGTGGAGCGGTTGGCGACGCACGATGCGGCGTTGCGGGCGATGACGCAGGCGCGGGCCGGGGTCTACGCGGCGCTGGCGGCGGCGGATGTCTGGAGTCTGCGACGCGAGCGGGCCGAGGACGATCCGACCCGGTTGCGGCGCGGCGATCTGCTCACCCGGATCGGCCGGGACATCGACGATCTCGGTGCGGTCGTGGTGCGCGCGGTGGTGCCGATCGCAGTGGCGGTGGTGCTGTCGGTGGCGTCGGTGGTGGCGTTGGCGACGATCTCGGTGGGTGCGGCGGGGGTGCTCGCGGCCGCGCTGGCGGTGGCCGGGGTGGTGGCGCCCTGGTTGTCGGCGCGGGCCGCTCGGGCGGCGGAAATCGCGGTGCGGGCGGATCGGATCGCGTTCACGACGGCGGCGGTGACCGTGCTCGACCACGCACCGGAACTGCGGGTCGCCGGTCGTCTCGAGGCGGCGCGGCGGGCTGCGGACGAGGCCGGTTCGCGCGCGGTGGCCGCCGAGGATCGGGCCGCCTCGCGGAGCGCGTGGGCGGTGGCGGCCCTGCCGTTGTCGATCGGGGCCAGTGTGCTCGGTGCCCTGCTGATCGGAATTCTGTTGTACGGCAGTGGTTCCGGGGCAGCGGCCGGGCCGATGCAGCCGGCGCCGCCGGGCGGGATCACGCCGATGGCGCTGGCCGTGCTGGTATTGCTGCCGTTGTCGGCCTTCGAGGCGGTGGCGGTGCTGCCCGCCGCCGCGCAGGCGCTCACCCACGGGCGGGCCGCGATCGGTCGCATCACTGCCGCGGAGTCGGTTCGGAATACGTTGTCGCCCAAGGGTTTACCGCCGATGCCTGCCGGGCGGCGGATCGCGGTGGTGGGTCCCAGCGGCGCCGGGAAGACCACCTTGCTGATGGCGTGGGCCGGGCTGTTCGGTACCCCGCGGCCGGGGATCACCTTCTTCGCGGAGGACGCGCATCTGTTCGGCACCACGGTGCTGGAGAACCTCCGGGTCGCGCGCGGGGACCTGTCGCCCGCGGCGGCCGAGGCCGCGTTGCGGGCGGTGGGGGCGGGCGCCTGGCTGGACGGGCTGCCCGACGGGGTGGACACCGACCTGGTCGGTGGCGCGGCGGCGGTGTCGGGCGGGCAGCGGCGACGCATCCTGCTGGCGCGGGCGCTGGTCTCACCGGCCCGGGTGCTGCTGCTGGACGAGCCGACCGAACATCTGGAGGCGCGGGCGGGTGCGGATCTGCTGTGCGCGTTGCTGGACGACACCAGTGGGCTGGTGGATCCGGACCGCACGGTCGTGGTGGTCACGCACCGGCTGCCGCCGGATCATCGCGCCGATGTCGTGGTCGAGGTGGCGCCGGGCGGTGCCGTGACGATCCGGCCGGTGTCCGGCGATAGCGTCCTGACCAGCGATTCCGCGCTGCGCGAAAATGCGTTGCCGATCCGTTGAGCGCGGACTACCTTGATCTTTACACGGGAAAGGAGGTGGTTCCAAGAATGAGTAATCTTAGGACGCGTGAGGTGACTGCCGGCTAGGCATCACCGCTGCAAACGGGTTCCGTTCGCGCGAATGCCGAACCAATCCAAGGCAGTCACCCGGCCCCCGAGTCCCCGATCGGTCCGATCGGGATCGTGAGAGGTTCGCCTCCGCGATATGGCTCGGGGGTCGTTCCATATCCGGATCAGCTTGGTGGCGAACAACTCTCGGAGATCGCTCGCGGCCCGCCGGGGGAGAGAGCTCCCGCGGGCGGGTGTCGGAGGGCCTGCCGGTGACGAGAGATCCGGCCTCGGTGCGAGATGCCGGATTCGTGTCGGGACTTGTTGCCGCTCAGCCGATGTAGCGCTGGAGGCGTGCGGAGAGCCGGGGTTCGAGGGCGCCGTCGGCGACCACGCGCTCCTCGACGTAACCGAGGTCGCCGCCCTCCACGATGCCGTAGAGGCGCTTGGCCCCGCCGACCACCGCGCCGGACTGGCTGCGGATCACCACATCGGTGGCCAGCTCCCAGGACGATTGCGTGAGAGCCTGGCCGTAGAACAGCTCGACGATGCCGGAACTGTGCGTGAGCAGCAGCTCGATCACCTCGTCGTCGCCGTCGATCCCGACCCGCCAGAAACCGCTCTCGCGCAGATCGGGCCCGGCGTAGTTGCCGTCGGTGTCGATCACCCAGGAGCGGGAATTCCAGGTCAGATAATCGCCGCCGTCGTGCGAGACGATGATCTGCTGACCGAAGTGGTAGTCGCCGCGCTCGGGATCGTTGCCCTCACCCTCACCGCGCCACACGCCGACCAGAGGCAGCAGCGCCAGCATGGCGGAACTCAGATCCGGACCCTGCCGCAGATTCGCCGTATCGTCGGGCAGCGGGAGATCCGGGAGCTGCGGAATGTTGCGGCTCCCGGTGGATTTGGCACGATCGGCAGCAACAGCCACGGCATCGTCGCCACTGCGGCGGGCCGCATCGTCAGCACTGCGGCGGGCCGCATCGTCAGCACTGCGGCGGGCCGCATCGTCAGCACTGCGGCGGGCCGCATCGTCGCCACGATGGCGGGCGGTGTCGTCAGCGCCGCGCTGAGCCGCATCATCGGTGCGGCCCGTGTCGTCGGCCGACTGTTTCGGCGCCGTCCCGTTCGTCGCTACCTGCTCGACGTGCTCGTGCGCCGAGTCGCTCACGACTCGGTGAACAGCCGGTAGAGGACGTACAGACCGAACCATGCGATGAGCACGGAAACGAGGACCAGCAGAATCTCGAAGGCAAGGACCACGCAGAGCAGTTTAGCTCCGCCGTGCCGGGGACATGCGAACGGCCCCGGGAAAATATCCCGGGGCCGTGCACACGGTTGCCGAATGGTAAGCGGCGACCTACTTGGCGACGGTGATGTCCACGTTGTGGATGCCGGCGCCCTCGGGCTTCACCTGCGCCGTGCCGTTGCCGGACGACGACAGGGCCCGGAGGGTCCAGCTGCCGGGGGCGGCGAAGAAACGGAAATCACCGGTGCCGGAGGCGACGACCTCCGCGGTGAACTCGTCACCGGAATCCAGCAGACGGACGAACGCACCGCCGACCGGGTTGCCGTCGGCGTCCAGGACACGGCCGGTGATGACCGTCTCCTTCTCGGTATCGACATTCGCGGGCAGGGTCTGGCCCTGGGTAGGTGCAGCACACATGTCTATTACGCTCCCAACTCGATCGGTGCACCGACGAGGGAGCCGTACTCGGTCCAGCTCCCGTCGTAGTTCTTGACGTTCTCGTGGCCCAACAGCTCCTGCAGCACGAACCAGGTGTGCGAGGAGCGCTCACCGATGCGGCAGTAGGCGATGGTCTGCTTCTGGCCGTCCAGACCGGCCTCGGCGTAGATCTCCGCCAGCTCCGCATCCGACTTGAAGGTACCGTCCTCGTTCGCGGCCTTGCTCCACGGCACGTTGATCGCGCTCGGGATGTGGCCGGGACGCTGGCTCTGCTCCTGCGGCAGGTGCGCGGGAGCCAGGATCTTGCCGGAGAACTCGTCGGGCGAACGCACGTCGACCAGGTTCTTGCTGCCGATGGCGGCGATGACCTCGTCGCGGAAGGCCCGGATGGACAGGTCCTGCTCGGCCGCCTTGTAGGCGGTGGCCGGCCGGCTCACGGCGTCCTTGGACAGCGGGCGCCCGTCGAGCTCCCACTTCTTGCGGCCGCCGTCGAGCAGCTTGACGTTCTGGTGGCCGTACAGCTTGAAGTACCAGTAGGCGTAGGCGGCGAACCAGTTGTTGTTGCCGCCGTACAGGACCACGGTGTCGTCGTTGCCGATACCGCGGGCGGACAGCAGATCGGAGAACTGCTCCCGGTTCACGAAGTCACGGCGAACCTGGTCCTGCAGGTCCTTCTTCCAGTCGAGCCGGACGGCGCCCTCGATGTGGCCCGTTTCATAGGCGGAGGTGTCCTCGTCGACCTCGACGATGACGACGCCGGGGGCGTTGAGGTTCTCTTCGACCCAGTCTGCGGAGACCAGGACATCGGAGCGAGCCATATTGTTCCTTTCAGAGGTGACTTGCCAGGAGGCTAGGCAGGGGAATCGGTCGCGGCGGGCAGTACCCGCAACACGAGGGGATACATCATGCAGCCCAGGCAGACGCCGAAGGCCGCATTGAGGAAGGCCGCGAACAGGGCGAACGCGGTGAAGATCGCGCCGAAGACGACGCTGCCCGCGACGAACCCGACGAAGCCGAGCACCGCGAAGATCAGACCCACCAGCTGGGCGAAGCGCAGCGGCGCCACCGGCTCGGCCTCCGAGACCGGCGACAGTCGCGGCGCGACCAGGGTGGCGTAGAGCCGGCCGTACGGGCTGCGCCGCGGGCCGAGGAGTGCGCCGAGCGCGAACACCAGCGCCTGCACGCCGAGCAGCACTGCCGCCACGGTGGTACCGAAGGCCGCCGCGAGCAGCACCACGACCAGCACGGCCGTGGTCACCCAGGCGGCGAAGCGCGGACCGCGCACGTCGACCTGCCCCGCGGGCGGTCTCGGCCGGGTGGCGGCAACAGTGTTTTCATCGGACATGGTGCAAGCTCCTGCGCTGGGAAGTAGGCCAGTTTTCTCCGGATACCGGGCATCGGTACGTGATTCGTCCACGCGGCGAAGAACACAACCGGTCGGCAACAGGGGAAGACGAAGGGCCGACCGGCTAGCGGCACAGGCAGCAACAACCGCCGAGCCGACACAGATCAACTGTGCGGCGTCGGGTGAGCATCAGCTCTCGGCGGGTATGCACGAGGAGGAGTTTACCTGCTTCTCGGGGGGAATTGGACCCGGGGTACGGAACTTTGTCACGAACCCGCTGGTCCGATCATGAACGAGCGGGCTTCAGGCGACCTGAGGCACGGTCAGCGGGCGGACCGCGCTGTGCAGGTCGGCTGCTCGCGGTACTCCCGAGATGCGGAACCGCTCGCGCCCGTCGGCGTCGAAGACGAAGGTGGTGGGCAGCGACAGCACGTTCAGTTCCCGCGCCAGCGCTGGCTGGTCGTCGATATCGATCTCGATGTCGCGCGGGGGCTGCGGGCTGTCGGCCAGTTCGGTGGCCACCCCGGCCACCACCCGCCGCACGGCCGCGCACGGGCCGCACCACTCGGCGGAGAAGTGCAGGATCACCGGCGCCTCCACGGTGACGCCCGCGGCGGCCAGCAGTCCGGCGCGGACACCCGCGTCGTCGGCCGTGAGATTCCTGCCGGGGGTCTCGCGGGCCCGGCCCTCCCGGTTCCGCAGGATCAGCCCGGCGGCCAGTCCGGCCAGCAGGACGACCACCAGAATGATCAAAGCCGTCATGGTCTCGCGAACCTGTCCATATCGATCGTCATGTCCTCACCTTTACCTTCCACGACGATGCCGCCGTATTCGGTCTTCACCTTGTTCGGGTGAACACCGAACGGCAGATCGCGGGTGTCGATGGTGCGGGTGAACCGGCTCAGGACCACCGACTTGTCCAGCAACGGGCCCTCGATGACCGGCGTCGAGATGGTGGTGGTGGCGGAGTCCTTCTCCTTCTCCTTGTAGAGATCGGTGGCGATGATGCGCACCTGGTCCCCGTCGAGGAGGAGATCCGCCTGCACGCTCACCCGCTGGGTGGTGCGCGGCTCGATGCCGGTCAGGATGGTGCCGGTCAATATCAGCTTACTGGTGGTGCTCGTCGGCGAATCGGCGGAGTTGCCCGCGGCATCGCTGCCGTCGCTGTTGGCGGCGCCCGCCGAGCCGTCGTCGGTCTGGTCCTTGTCGGCCGGTTTCAGCGAGACCGAGAGGTCGGGGATGCGGAACAGCCGGCCCAGTTCCACCGGCTCGATGCGCATCCGTCCCTCCACCTCGTCCACCGGCACCGACCGCAGATGGACATCGGCCAGATCGCCGGGCGGTACGTGCGCCCGGCTCAGCGTCGCCTCCACCACGATCTCCCCCGGAATGTCCGGCCGGACCGCGCGGGCGCGGATGTCCACCGTGCGGTAGGTCCCGCGCACGGCCTGCACCAGGAACGGGAAGCCGTGGATGGTGACCTCGGGATCGGCGGACAGCTGGGCGCCGGCGCGCAGCGAGCGCGACACCCGGTATTCGGAATAGGCGGCCACCGTGAAGTCCGCGACGACCGCCAGCGCGGCCAGCACGACCACGGCGCCGATCGCCCGGCGCACGATGATTCCGCGACGCCCCGCTTCCCCGCGCCGTCGGCCGCCGTCGGCCGCCGACGCCGCGTGTGTGCCGCTCGGAGCGGAGTTTCCCGGGGAGTTACCCATGTAGGCACGATATCTGTTGTGGCGTGCCCGGGCCTCCGGGTATGTGGCTCCGAACTGGGTTGGTTGCCCGGAATGCGTGGTGAACGGGATGGACGCGCTAATGTAGGCACGAATTACCTGTGCAGACTTGCATGGATTCGCGACGGACACCGAGGTTGCCGCGGACATGCCAGATAGGGAGGAGAGCTGAGTGGAGCTGCTCCTGCTGACATCCGATCCGAATCCGGAGTCGGTGTTGCCTTCGCTGGCGTTGCTGCCGCACAACGTCCGGCCGGCGCCTACCGAGGTCGCTTCGCTGCTCGAGGCCGGTACCGCGGACGTCGCGCTGGTCGATGCCCGCACCGATCTGGCCGCCGCCCGCGGTCTGTGCCGATTGCTCGGGAGTACCGGTTCGTCGGTACCCGTGGTGGCAGTGCTGACCGAGGGTGGTCTGGTGGCGGTCAACGCGGACTGGGGTCTCGACGACATCCTGTTACCCGGTACCGGGCCGGCCGAACTGGACGCCCGGTTGCGCCTGCTGGTGGCGCGCAACGGCGGCGCCGCGAGCCCGGAGAACACCGGCAAGATCACGCTGGGTGAGCTCGTGATCGACGAGGGCACCTACACCGCCCGGCTGCGCGGTCGTCCGCTCGACCTCACTTACAAGGAATTCGAGCTGCTGAAGTACCTCGCCCAGCACGCCGGCCGGGTGTTCACCAGGGCCCAGCTGCTGCAGGAGGTATGGGGGTACGACTTCTTCGGCGGCACCCGGACCGTCGACGTGCACGTCCGCCGACTGCGCGCCAAGCTCGGCACCGAGTACGAATCGCTGATCGGCACCGTCCGCAACGTGGGTTACAAGGCCGTCCGACCGGCCCGCACCACCAGCAAGGGCGAAGCGGTCACCACCTTCGCCGACGACGACGTCGAGGGCGGCACCGACGACTCACAGCTGACCCCCGCCAACGGATCGCTGTCGTGACCGGATCCGGGGCGGCGGCCCGGCCGGAGACGACGCCGGGTCCGCACGACTGGACCGACGCGCTCACGCCCGAGGTTGCCGGCCGGGTGCGCGAGGTCTTCGATCGCGCGGCCGCGGCCGACGGTGTCGACCCCTTGTCCGAACAAGTGACACTCTCGTTCACCTCGCCATCATCGGCCCGACATCTGGTCGCGCGCCGCGACGAGGCGGTGGCGGGCTATGCCAATCTGGTGGCCGCGCACGGTGGGCATCCGGCCATGGCTGAGGTCGTGGTGGACCCCAGACAGCGTGGCAGGGGCCTCGGCGCGGCCCTCGTGGCGGCGGCGCTGGCGGCCGGCGGTCCCGACGCCCGGGTCTGGGCACACGGCAATCTCGCGCCCGCGAAGGCGGTGGCCGGTCGGCTCGGCCTGCGGGTGGCCCGCGAGCTGTGGCAGATGCGCCGCAGTCTCGCAACCGGTGAGCTACCGGAGCTGCGGATTCCCGACGGGATCGAACTGCGCACGTACGCCGGGCCGGGTGACGACGCGGAGCTGCTGCGGGTCAACGGCGCGGCCTTCGACTGGCATCCGGAGCAGGGCGGCTGGACCGCGGCGGATGTCACCGCGCGGCGTGAGTCGTCCTGGTTCGACCCGGCCGGGCTGTTCGTCGCCGTCGATCCGGCGCGGCCGGATCGGATGCTGGGCTTCCATTGGACCAAGGTGCATCCGGCGACCGATACGGAACGGTCGGTGGGTGAGGTCTACGTGGTGGCCGTCGATCCGGCCGCTCAGGGGCGTGGGCTGGGCCGGCTGCTCACCCTGGCGGGCCTGCATTACCTGCGTGCACGCGAAAAGGGCGAAGTACTGCTCTATACCGAGGCCGACAACATCGCGGCCGTGCACACCTACACCCGGCTGGGGTTCGAGGTGGCCCACGTCGACGCCGCCTACGCAGCGGCCTAGCAGGTCCCGACGGCGGTCCGGAGGGTAGCGGCCGCGGCGTGGAACATCTCTTGTGGTCCGGAGAGCGGCGATCGCTCGAGGTGCGGGTTACATTGGGGCAAATCTCACAGACCGGACCCGTAATCGCGCCGGGTTGTTCACCCTCCGTTCATTGACCCAGGTCCCGCTGTCAACCGTCCCACCCTACGTTACTTGTGGGCAGCGCATCGCTGCCCGGTGCGGCGAGTTCCCTGTGAGTCGCTCACCACACGCCCGCCCGATCGTTGAGGGATCGGGCGTGTACGACACGATTCCCGGAGGACTAGGTGAATCTCAAGCGCACGAGCGCTCTCCTCGGTGTGCTGGCTGCGGCCGGTGCCCTGACTCTCTCGGCCTGTGGCAGCGACGACAATTCCAGCTCGTCGTCCGGCACCAGCGTCGCCAAGACCGCGGTCGACTGCGGTGGCAAGAAGGCCCTGAAGGCCAGCGGTTCCTCGGCACAGAAGAACGCCATGGACCGCTTCGTCGCCGCCTATCAGCAGAACTGCGACGGCTACAGCCTGGACTACACCTCCAGCGGCTCCGGCGCCGGTGTGAACGAGTTCATCGGTGGCCAGACCGACTTCGGTGGCACCGACTCGCCGCTGAACCCGAAGAACCAGGAGCCGGACAAGGCCAAGGCCCGTTGCGCGTCCGACGCCTGGGATCTGCCGACCGTCTTCGGCCCCATCGCCATCACCTTCAACCTGGGTGACGTCACCAAGCTGACCCTGGACGGCCCGACCGCCGCCAAGATCTTCAACGGCAGCATCACCAAGTGGGACGACCCGGCCATCAAGGCGCTGAACTCCGGCGTCACCCTGCCGGGCGACGCGATCCACGTGATCTACCGCAGCGACGACTCGGGCACCACCGACAACTTCCAGCTGTACCTGGACTCGGCGTCGAACGGCGCCTGGGGCAAGGGCGCGGGCAAGGCGTTCGCGGGTGGCGCCGGTGAGGGCGCCAAGGGCAACGAGGGCACCTCGGCGATCATCAAGGCCACCAAGGGTTCCATCACCTACAACGAGTGGTCCTTCGCCAAGTCGCAGAGCCTGAACATCGCGTCGGTCGTCACCTCCGCGGGCCCGACCCCGGTCGAGCTGACCATCGACTCCGCGCAGAAGGCCGTCTCCGGCGTGCAGGTCAAGGGCACCGGTAACGACCTGGTGCTGGACACCAGCTCCTTCTACAAGCCGACCCAGGCCGGCGCGTACCCGATCATGCTGGCCACCTACGAGGTCGTCTGCTCGAAGTACGCCGATGCGAACACCGCCAAGGCCGTCAAGGCGTTCCTGACCTCCGCGGTCGGTAACGGCCAGGCCGGTCTGGACCAGGCCGGGTACATCCCGCTGCCGGACGCGTTCAAGACCAAGCTCACCACCGCTATCAACGCCATCAACTGATTGCGCCTCCCCATGACCGTGCACGACGAAGTCGCCCCCGCGGGACAGTCCTCCGGGACTGCCCCGCGGGCGGGCGAAGAAGCTGCCACCATGTCCCTCGACACCACACCGGGAGCCTCGAGTCCGCTCAAGGCACGCACCGGACGCATGCACAGCAAGAACGCGGAATTCGCGTTCCGCTCGCTGGCCACGGCCGCGGGCGCGACGATCGTCGCGATGATCGCGCTGATCGCTTTGTTCCTGTTGATCCGTGCGGTGCCGTCGGTGGCGGCCAACAAGGCGAATTTCTTCGCCAGCACGGAATTCAATGTCCGTGACGCGAACAATCTGCGCTTCGGTATCCGCGACCTGTTCGCGGTGACCCTGCTCAGTTCGCTCATGGCATTGGTGATCGCGGTGCCGCTCGGTGTCGGGATCGCATTGTTCCTGACCCAGTACGCGCCGAAAGCGCTCGCCCGGCCGTTCGCCATGCTGGTGGATCTGCTGGCGGCGGTGCCTTCGATCGTGTTCGGTCTGTGGGGAATTCTGGTCCTGTCCCAGAAGCTGGCTCCGGTGGAGCAGTTCCTGAACGACAACCTGAGCTGGTTCTTCCTGTTCGACAAGGGCAATGTCTCGGTGGCCGGCGGTGGCACGATCTTCACCGCCGGCATCGTGCTCGCCGTGATGATCCTGCCGATCATCACCTCGGTCAGCCGCGAGGTGTTCAATCTGACCCCTCGCGCGCACATCGAGGCCGCGCAGGCGCTCGGCGCCACCAAGTGGGAGGTGGTGCGGATGACCGTGCTGCCGTACGGCCGCAGCGGTGTGATCGCCGGGTCCATGCTGGGCCTCGGTCGCGCCCTCGGTGAGACTATCGCGGTGCTGATCGTGCTGCACACCGCGGCCAAGGCCGGGCACTGGTCGCTGTTCGACGGCGGCTACACCTTCGCCTCGAAGATCGCCTCGGCCGCTTCCGAATTCAGTCAGGCGCTGCCCACCGGCGCCTACATCGCCGCCGGCTTCGTGCTGTTCGCGCTGACCTTCGTCGTCAACGCGCTGGCCCGGGTCGCGGCCGGTGGGAAGGTGAACGGCTGATGACCACGACTCTGGACCGCCCGATCAAGGCGCCGACCTTCCGGGATGTGAGCGCGGCCCGCAAGCTGCGCAACAACCTCGCCACCGGGGTCATGTGGCTGTGCTTCGCCATCGCGCTGGTTCCGCTGGGCTGGGTGCTGATCCTGGTCCTCCAGAAGGGCCTGCACGCGGCCACCCGCAACGGCTGGTGGACCAAGTCGCAGCGCGGCGTCCTGCCCGAGCAGTACGGCGGCGGTGTCTACCACGCCATCTACGGCACCATCGTGCAGTCGGCGATGGCCGCGGTGATCGCGGTGCCGCTGGGCATCCTGGCCGCGATCTTCCTGGTGGAGTACGGCCGGGGCTGGCTGGCCAAGGTCACCACCTTCATGGTCGACATCCTCGCCGGTGTGCCGTCGATCGTCGCCGCGCTGTTCGTGTTCGCCCTCTGGATCGCGACCTTCGGCTTCCCGCAGAGCGCGTTCGCGGTGTCGCTGGCGCTGGTGCTGCTGATGCTGCCCGTGGTGGTGCGCAGCACCGAGGAAATGCTGAAGCTGGTGCCCGACGAACTACGCGAGGCGTCCTACGCGCTCGGCATCCCCAAGTGGAAGACGATCCTGCGGATCGTCGTGCCGACCGCGGCACCCGGCATGATCAGCGGCATGCTGCTGGCTCTGGCCCGCGTCATGGGCGAGACCGCGCCGGTGCTGGTGCTGGTCGGCTACTCGAAGTCGATCAACTTCGACATCTTCAACGGCAACATGGCCTCGCTGCCGCTGCTGATCTACCAGGAGCTGGCCAACCCGGAGCCCGCCGGCCGGGCCCGGGTGTGGGGTGCGGCGCTGACGCTGATCCTGCTCATCGGGCTGCTGTACCTCGCCGCGGCGGCGGCGAACAAGCTGCTCACGCGGAACCGATAGAGGCGGAACGGAATTCACCATGGCCAAGCGGATCGATGTCAAAGATCTGAACATCTACTACGGGAAGTTCCACGCCGTCGCCGGTGTGTCGCTGACCGTGCTGCCGCGCAGCGTCACCGCCTTCATCGGTCCGTCCGGTTGCGGTAAGTCGACCGTGCTGCGTTCGCTGAACCGCATGCACGAGGTGACCCCGAGCGCGCGGGTCGAGGGTGCGGTGCTGCTCGACGGCGAGGACATCTACGGCGCCACCGTCGATCCGGTCGGCGTGCGCCGCACCATCGGCATGGTGTTCCAGCGGCCGAACCCGTTCCCCACCATGTCGATTCGCGACAACGTGGTGGCCGGGCTGAAGCTGCAGGGCGTGCGCGGCAAGAAGGAACTCGACGAGGTCGCCGAGCGCTCGCTGCGCGGCGCCAACCTCTGGAACGAGGTCAAGGACCGGCTGGACAAGCCGGGCGGCGGCCTGTCCGGTGGTCAGCAGCAGCGGTTGTGCATCGCGCGGGCCATCGCGGTCTCGCCCGACGTGCTGCTGATGGACGAGCCGTGTTCGGCGCTGGACCCGATCTCCACGCTGGCGATCGAGGACCTGATCGCCGAGCTGAAGAAGGAATTCACCATCGTCATCGTCACGCACAACATGCAGCAGGCGGCGCGGGTGAGTGATCAGACGGCGTTCTTCAACCTGGAGGCCCAGGGCAAGCCGGGCAAGCTCATCGAGATCGATGAGACGGAGAAGATCTTCTCCAACCCGTCGCGCAAGGAGACCGAGGACTACATCTCCGGCCGCTTCGGCTAGAGCCGGCCGGTCATCGTGTCGGCTGAGCCGGCCGGTCAACGCGGAACACCACAAGGGCCCCGGATTTCTCCGGGGCCCTTGGTCGCGTGCCGGTCTGCTCTCGCGCGGATTCCCGCCGGATCAGATCTGCTCGATCTCCGCATCCGGATCCGCGGGCAGCACACCCGTCACCAGGAAGACCACTCGGCGGCCGATCTCGACCGCATGGTCGGCGAACCGCTCGTAGTAGCGGCCGAGCAGGGTCACGTCGACCGCGGCGGCGACGCCGTGCTTCCACTCCCGGTCCATCAGCAGGGTGAACAGGTGGCGGTGCAGGTCGTCCATCGCGTCGTCTTCACTGCTGAGTTCGGCCGCGCGCTCCGGATCCCGGGTCTCCAGGACCTGCTTCGCCGCGGCGGCCATGCTCACCGCGACCCGGCCCATCTCGGCGAAGTAGCCGTTGACGGCCTCGGGCAGGGCGTGGTTCGGGTGCCGGCGCCGGGCCACCTTGGCGACGTGCAGCGACAGCGCGCCCATCCGGTTGACATCGGCCACGATCTGGATCGTGCTG
Source organism: Nocardia sp. alder85J (assembly GCF_020176955.2). Taxonomy (GTDB): domain Bacteria; phylum Actinomycetota; class Actinomycetes; order Mycobacteriales; family Mycobacteriaceae; genus Nocardia. The sequence goes on along the minus strand of NZ_JAIUCZ020000003.1, from coordinate 478,067 downwards.
ACCACCTGGCGCAGATCACCGGCCACGGGGGCCTGCAGGGCCAGCAGCGCGAAGGCTTTCTCCTCCGCGAGCGTGTTCATCTCCGTGATGCGATCCGATTCGGAGATGACCTGTTCGGCCAGGTGCAGATCCGCCTGTAGCAGTGCCTGGGTGGCGCGCTCCATCGCCGACCCCGCCAGGCCGGCCATCTCGCCCAGGAGGCCGGCGAGGTCCGCCATTTGTTCGTTGTAGATGACACGCATGAAAAAGAACACTAGTTGGGAGCCCTGACCGGGTCACCAACAATGGGTGAACCGCCGGTGTTGCCCGATGCTAGCGGGACGATTTCCTGCTGATCGGGGGCCTATTTGCAGATGTCGTCGGCGGCATTGCGATGTTCCAGATCGGCCGGGAGGGTCAGCGGCGCGGCCACCGCGGCGACCTCGGTGGCCTCCGGGAGCAGGCTGCCCGGCGCCGGCGGCGGCTGGACGGTACCGGTGAAATCCGACCCCAGCGCGACCTCGACCACCGTGCCCAGCCCCGCGGCCGGTTCCAGGGCGGCGCCGGGCAGGGCGGCGGCGACGGTGGCCGCCTCCGCCTCGTGCCCGGCCGAGTACCGCACGCGGGTGCCGGAACCGCCGCCGTCGGCGAGGTTGCCCACCCCGGCCAGCTGGAAGCCCTGCGCGGACAGCTTCGGCGCGGCCCCGGTGGCCAGGCCGGGGATGCCGGAGGCGTTGGACACCTGCACCTGTACGGTCGCCGGGTCGACGGCGGTGTAGCGTATCGGCGCCGCCGGGACGCCGACCGCCGGGGACTTGACCTCGCCGGGCAGCGGATCGTCGTCGATGATCGCCCGGAACAGGGCCTTGATGTCGGCGTCACGGGGGATCTCGTTGCCGTAGGTGGTGGTGCCGCCGGTCGGCAGGGTCACGAAGGTGACCGATCCGGCCTCCAGCTGTTGCAGCGACCGGCCCAGGGTGAACAGATCGCCGGTGCTCACGTTGTCCATGAAGGCGTGCCCGGTGAACGCCTCCACCAGGCCGTGCAGCCGGGCCGGATCGAACAGCACCCGGTTCGACATCGCCGAGCGCAACAGCGACGACAGGAAACGCTGCTGCCGGGCGATCCGGTCGTAGTCACTGCGCTGTTCGCCGTACACGTGCCGGGCCCGCACATAGTCCAGGGCGGTGGAGCCGTCGATGACCTGCCGTCCCGCGGTGGTCAGCACGGTGCCGAGCTGCCCGTCGACGACCGGCCGGGTCGCGCAGACCTCGACGCCGCCGATGGTGTCGACCATCGCCTGGAATCCGGTGAAATCCATCCCGACGAAATGATTGATCTTCAGCCCGGACAGTTTCTGGATCACCTTGGTGAGACATTTCGGACCGCCGAGCGCGTACACCCCGTTGAGTTTCTCGCCGTTGGCCGCGTAATAGGTCTGCCCGGTATAGACGGCCTTCTCGTTGTTCCAGGACTCGCAGGCGGGCCGGGCGACATCCAGGTCGCGCGGGAACGACACCACCACCGCCCGCTGCCGGCTCGCCGGGATGTTCACCAGCATCACGGTGTCGGAGCGGGCGCCGTCGGCGTCGTCGGTGGTGCCGGCGCCGATCTGCCCGTTGGCGCCGGCCCGTGAATCGGTGCCGACGATCAGATAGTTCTCGTCGCCGAGCTGTCCCAGCGGGTCCACGATGTCGGAAGAGTTCACGTCCAGCGCCGCCACCCGGTTGAAGCCGTCGTCGGCGGATCGCAGGAAGTACCAGCTCAGCCCGCTGGCGGTGAGCAGGGCCAGAGCACATCCGGCCACCGCGATCCGCACTCCCCAGCGGGCGGCGCCGCCGCCGGTGGGATTGCCCTCGCCCGCCCGCACCCACGCGGACCAGTCGATCACCTCACCGTCCGGTTCGGCGCCGGGCACCGTCGGCAGTGGGCGGATGACCGGAAATTCGGTGACGACCGCGGCGGACGGCCGCGCGGCGGGCAGTCGCTCCCACGGCGCACGCCGCACGAACGCGGGCGGTTCCTCGGTTCCATCCTCGCCACCGGTCACGAAACCTCGCTTCGCTCGGGTTCGCCGAGCCGGTCCGGTCGGCCCCGGCCCCGGCGCTGGGGATACGTGCGGAGATGCCTCGAGTGCACGATCCTCGCATGCCGAACCCGGGAACCGGCGAATCCGGCGAAGCTGGAGATTACGTGTCAGCCACGCCGCGCGTCAGCCACCGGAGTGCATGAGATCGGCGGCGGTGGGGACGGTGGCGTCCTCGGGGTCGTCGAGCCAGCCCTCGGGGAGGACGACCTTGCCCGGGGAGCCCTGACGGCCGCGCGGGCCCTCGGCGTCGGCGGGGAAGGGGACATCCGGGTCCAGCAGGCCGATGAGGTCCTGGAGCTGAGCCAGGCCGGTGACGGTGGCGAAGCGACGGCGCAGGTCGGAGCCGACCGGGAAGCCCATCAGGTACCAGGCCATGTGCTTGCGGATGTCCCGCATCGCCTTGTCCTCGCCGTCGTGATCGGAGAGCAGGACGGCGTGCCGGTACAGGATCTCGCCGACCCGGCCGAGGGTGGGACCGGTGGGGATCGGCTCACCGCGCAGGGCGGCGGACAGTTCGGCGAACAGCCACGGGCGGCCGAGGCAGCCACGGCCCACCACGACGCCGTCGCAACCGGTTTCGGCGACCATCCGCAGCGCGTCGGCGGCGGAGAAGATGTCGCCGTTGCCGAGTACCGGGATGGTGGTGACGGCCTCTTTGAGGCGGGCGATCGCGGACCAGTCGGCGGCACCCGAATAGCGCTGCGTCGCGGTGCGGGCGTGCAGGGCGACCCCGGCGGCGCCCTCGGCCTCGGCGATCCGGCCGGTGTCGAGGTAGGTGTGGTGATCGTCGTCGATGCCGATGCGGAACTTGAAGGTGACCGGCACCCCGGCCGGCTCCGCGGCGGCGACCATGGTCCGCACGATCTGCTGGAACAGCTTCCGCTTGTACGGCAGCGCCGCGCCCCCGCCGAGCCGGGTGACCTTGGGCACCGGGCAACCGAGGTTGACGTCGATGTGATCGGCCCAGCCCTCGCCGGCGACGATGCGCACGGCCTCGCCCAGGGTCCGCGGGTCGACGCCGTACAGCTGCATCGACCGGGGGCGCTCGCCGGGGCCGAACGCCATCATGTGCAGGGTCTTCTCGTTGCGCTCGACCACCGCGCGGGCGGTGATCATCTCGCAGACGTACAACGAGGTGGCGCTGCCGAACTCCCGGCACAGGGTGCGGAAGGCGACATTGGTGATCCCGGCCATCGGTGCGAGCACGACCGGCGGATCGACCGCGTAGGGGCCGATCCGCAGGGAGCTTCGTGTCTCGAGGGCCGTCGTCATGGTTTCCCATTGTGGCATCAGGGCCACAGTGGCCGGAGTCACAGCGGCAACAGGGAACCCGGACCGGAGGGTGGCAGCGGATCAGCCGGCGAGGCTGGTCAGCTCCTCGCGCTCCCGCTTGGCGGCCTCGCGGGCCAGCATGCGGTCGCGCTGCTCCTCGAACTTCAGGACATCCTTGCCGAGCCGCTCCAGGAAGCCGGCCAGGCGGTCGCGCACGGCCTCGCCGCGGGCGGTGAAGTCCTCGCGCTCGAAGATCCGCCACTTCTTCAGCACCGGCTGGATGACCTCTTCCAGGTGCTGGCGCAGGTCGTAGATGCCGTGCTTGGCCATCAGTACGCCGTTGCGGCGGAAGTTGGGCATGCCCGCACCCGGCATCTGGAAGTTCTCCAGGATCAGGGTGATGGCCTCGATGGACTGGTCGGGGGTCAGGTCGAGCGCCGCGCCGCACATGTTGCGGTAGAAGATCATGTGCAGGTTCTCGTCGGTGGCCACCCGCTGCAACATGCGGTCGGCGATCGGATCGTCGCAGACCTTGCCGGTGTTGCGGTGGCTGACCCGGGTGGCGAGCTCCTGGAAGGTCACGTACGCGACCGAGTGCAGGAAGCCGGCCTCCTCCTCGGTGGGGGAGGCGAACCCGTTGGTCATGTGGGTCATCCGGGCCTGCTCGAGGGCGACCGGATCCACGCCGCGGGTGACGACCAGGTAGTCACGCATGACGATGCCGTGCCGGTTCTCCTCGGCGGTCCAGCGACCGACCCAGGTGCCCCAGGCGCCGTCCTGCGAGAAGTTCTCGGCGATCTCGCGGTGATAAGAGGGGAGATTGTCCTCGGTGAGCAGGTTGGTGATCATCGCTGCCTTGGCGAGCTCGCTCAGCCGAGATTGCGATGGATCCCAGTCCACGCCCCCCATGGCGGCGAAGTTGCGGCCCTCGTCCCACGGCACATAGTCGTGGGGGTGCCACTCCTTGGCCATGGAGAGATGCCGATCGACGTTCTCTTCGGCAACCGCTTCCAGCTCGGACAGAAGCTCGAGTTGGGTCAGATCCCTGGCCATGTATCCGTGTCCTTCATCAGTCTTGGTACGTGCGAACTTGCAGGTCGCCCCCCGGTTGGGTTGTGCTGCCGCGCCCATACCCTACGTCACCGTAGGGTGATCTGATACGCATCTTGGGTGAGTTCACAGCTCGCCCCGATGAGTTCACAGGCTCGAGTTGTACGCCTCACACGACATCGTCGGCGTGCGTCGAACGTTACCGAGTGTAGGCGCGGCCGTGATCGTGTCCATACGCATCTGTGACAGCGCCGTTCCCGTGCGATTCCCGTACCTGAGCTATCGCCCAGGTCGTCGGCCTGTTATCCGCGGAATGAAAATTTCGTGCCCGACATTCGATCGACGGGCGGGATGTCTGTTTTCCTCGATCGACTGCCACCGGCCGGCCGGTAGTGCCGCTCGCCCGCCGGTTGCGGCGGCGGTCCCGTGCCGGGGAGCGGCCCGCGATGCGGGTCGCGGTCGGGTCGCGCGGGCGCGATGGCCGCCGGTGGGACGGCGGTCGCGGGCCGGGAGGGCCTTCGCCGGGGTGATTTGCGCGGGTGTCACGGAGAACGGCGGTGGGCCGGGGAACTGGTCCCCGGCCCACCGGCACGTGTGCCCCCACCAGGGCTCGAACCTGGGACCTGCGGATTAAAAGTCCGTAGCTCTACCAACTGAGCTATAGGGGCGCGGATGGCAAGTCTAGTGGGCGCCGTGCGGAAGTGGTAACCGGTATCTGCCCGGCTCGTCCGGTGTGGATGTTCACGCAGGTCGGCGCGATTTCGGTGAGGTTCGCGGGGGATGAGCCGGGAGCGTCGCGGGCGGCCCGGACGTTCCGGGACCGCCGGGAGCCGATGGATTGTTGACATGTCTTGCATTTCCGGGCTGCGCGCGAGGCAATCTTCTTGGTTCCCAATTTGTTTCGGCGCGGAAGTATGGAAACATTACCCAATCGTTGTGCGTTGCAATGCAATTGGTCGGGAGGTGAGCATGGTGATCCGGTGGTCCGGCCGGTCGCGGTTCGCGGGCGCCCGTGAGGCGACCGGCGGTGGTGCCGCCCGGGGTGTGCGGGATCGATGGCGCGGCCGGCGCGAGGGATGGGAATTCGCGCCGGACGATCCCGGACAATTCGTTAGCTGCCCATTTGCATATGTCCTACAACCGCTATTCAGCGAACTGACTTGCCGGTATGCCACACGGGGGGTAACGATTCGAGGTACGGTGACCGCTTGGTGAATTCCGTAGGAACCGGCAGCGCCCGGGGGGATGGGATTCGGCCGAAGGTTGATGTGCCCGAATGTGTCGCGACCGGTCAGGCCGATCGCGGTACTCCGAAGACCACGTCACAGGAGGCAGTTCCACGACGAAGAAAATGCCCGGGTGTGCACCCCTGCCGCGCACCCGGGCGGGGAAACTGTACCACCGGGTATGGGGACGGTTTTACCGGAAGTTTTCGTACCGAAAGTTTGGAAAACCGGGCAATAGCCTGAGTTGAAGTATTTGAAAATCTCATAACTTCGCGTCGGGGGCTGATCCCTCATGGCAGTACCCCGGCGGCAAGTAGCTTCGGAGGCGTTTCGAGCATGGCACGGCAGCAAGAGCGGGCCCGCCGGACACGGGCGGCGATCATCAGGTCCGCCGCCGTTGAATTCGGGAAGAGCGGCTACGCCGCGGCATCGCTGAACCGGATATTGGAGGGGTCGCGCGCCACCAAGGGCGCCATGTACTTCCACTTCGACTCCAAGGAGGATCTCGCCCGGGCGGTATTGGAATCGGCGGTCGAGCGCTACCGCGCGACCTCCGAACGCTGGCTCGCCAGAACCGATCTCGGGCCCCTGGACGTACTGCACGGCATGGTCGACGAGGTCGCGCTGCGGCTGGAGAACGACATCGTCATCCAGGCCGAGTTCCGGCTCGTGATCGAGCCGGAGTTCTACCGCGACGCCAAGGCGGCCGGTGGTCGCATCATCGATAGGGCGACCAGGTTGCTCGCTGTCCGGGCGATCGACCAGAAACAGTTGCGGGCCGACGCCGACCCGGACCGGTTCGCCCGTATCCTGGCCGCCGCCCTGGCCGGTCAGCGCTACATCGTCGACGTCCAGGGCGGCCCGATGGATCTGCGCACCAGATTCCAGGAGGCGCTGGAGGTCATCGTGGAGGCGATGGCGACGCCGGAGTGGGCCGAGGAGTTCCGGCGGTACGGCTGGCGGGCCGCCGCCAGGCTGGAGGAGCTCGACGTCGTCCAGTGAGCCCCGTCAGGGCCGCAACCGCGTCTCTGACCAGCTGATTTGGGATTCGTGTCCAGCCTGTCATAAGCTAGGCGAGCTCCCAACGGAAGCCGTTGAGAAACGGACCGGAGAGATCCGGACGGGCCCCCTTCGTCTAGCGGCCTAGGACGCCGCCCTTTCAAGGCGGTAGCGCGGGTTCGAATCCCGTAGGGGGTACAGTGGCGACACTGTTGAGAGCAAAACAGAATATGGCCCTGTGGCGCAGTTGGTTAGCGCGCCGCCCTGTCACGGCGGAGGTCGCGGGTTCGAGTCCCGTCAGGGTCGCAAGATATGCCAGGCATTCGGTTCGGGTGCCTCCGGCCAGGTAGCTCAGTTGGTACGAGCGTCCGCCTGAAAAGCGGAAGGTCGCCGGTTCGATCCCGGCCTTGGCCACTTCCGGTCCCCCTGATCGTTGCTTGTCACATCAGGGGGATTTTTCTGTATTCGGGTCGCGGTGGTGGCCGGGATATCGATTCGGCGGTGAGATGGATCACAGGATTTTCCGGTGGGGGTCACCGGACGGTCGCGGGGCGGCGGCCGCGGAGCACCGTTGTGCCGGTGGGGTGTCGGCTCGTGCGATCCTGATCACATGGCTGACTCCGAGTGGTACTACTGCCTCAAGCATCACCGTGCGGAACAGGGCAAGCGGTGCTGGTTCGCGGATCGGATGGGACCGTATCCGGATCAGGCCACCGCGGAACGCGCCCTGGAGATCGTGCAGGCCCGCAACAAACGCGAGGATGCCCGTGACCACGCCTGGGGCGAGGACGATTAACCCGCATCCGCTACGGTCTGGGGTGCAATATTCGGCGTCCGCCCGGCGGGCGTGAGCAGTATGGCGAGTCGAGCGGAGGGCGTCTTGAAGGTGACCGTGGTCGTGCCGACCTACAACGAGCGGGAGAACCTGCCGGTGGCGGTGGAGCGGCTGACCTCGCTACCGGTCTCCGACCTGCATGTGCTGGTCGTCGACGACAGCTCGCCGGACGGCACGGGTGAGGTGGCCGACAAGCTCGCCGCCGAGCACCCCGGTGTGATCGGCGTGCTGCATCGTGTCGAGAAGGACGGTCTCGGCCGCGCCTATGTCGCCGGCATCACCCGCGCGCTCGACGAGGGCGCCGACGTGGTCATCCAGATGGATGCCGATCTGTCGCATCCGGCCGAGGTCATTCCCGCCATGCTGGACAAACTGGCGAATTCCGATGCCGGGGTGGTGCTCGGTTCCCGTTATGTCGCCGGTGGCTCCACCGCGGCGGAATGGAAGTGGTACCGCAAGGCGCTGTCGGCGTGGGCCAATTTCTACGTCAACACGATTCTGCGGCTGGGCGTCAAGGACGCCACCGCCGGATTCAAGGCGTGGAAGGCCGATACACTGCGCGCGATCGACGTCGCCGCCATCCACAGCAACGGATACTCGTTCCAGGTCGAGATGAACTATCGGACGATCAAGAAGGGCATTCCGATCGCGGAGGTGCCCATCCGTTTCGAGGAGCGCACCCTGGGTGCCTCGAAGATGAGCCTGAAGGTGCAGCTGGAATCGGCGGCGATGCCGTGGAAACTCCTGTTCGGGCGGAAAGTCTAGGATTTCTCCGCCGATGCGCCGGAAGTTTTTCCGGCAGCACCGGAAGTCACTGCGGTTCCGGCCAGTTCCGCAGCGTCTCGACGAACAGTTGCCGGACCCGTTCGACATCGGCGTCCATCGCGTCCGGACGCCATTGCCCGACATCGATCGGCGGTAGTACCGCGACCTCCACGGTCCCGGCCCGCACGAGCATCGAATTGCGCCGGACGATCTCGCCCGCGTTGCGGATCACCACCGGCACGATCGGCACCCCCGCCTGGATGGCGATGTGGAAGGCGCCCTTCTTGAACGACCCCACCCGCGGCGACAGCGACCGGGTGCCCTCCGGCGCCACCACGATCGACAGCCCGTCGCGCAGCGTCCGCACGACCGGCGTCAGCGCCGCCTTCGCGCTCGCGGTGTCCGAACGGTCGATGAAGGTCGCCCCGGTGAACCGCAGCAGCGGCCCGAACACCGGATTCGCGGTGATCTCCCGCTTCACCACCCCGGTGACGCCGTGCCGCAGCACCGCGGCCAGCACCACCAGATCGAACTGGCTCTGGTGGTTGAACACGAATACCGCCGGGCGCGGCGCGCGGGCGTGTTCCGCGCCGGTGATCCGGATCCGCACACCGGTCACGCGGAGGGTGGCGTCGGCGGCGCGGGCGATCATCGCATCGGCCATCCGGCGGCGCCGGCGGGTCGGCGCGGCGCGCACGATCCCGGTGGCGGCCCCGCCCAGCAGCGCGGTGAAACCGGCTGTGGTGCGGACGATGTCGCGCAGGCCGGTGGTTTCGCGGGGCCGGAACGACAGGGTCGGCCAGCCGCGCTCGGCGGCCTGCCGGGCCAGTCCGGCATCCGGATTCACCGCGACCGGATGTCCCACCAGCTCCAGCAGCGGCAGATCGGGCACGGCGTCGGCGTAGGCGTAGGCGTCCGGCAGGTCCAGCCCGTGTTCGGCGGCGAACCGGCGCACCGCCTCGGCCTTGCCCGTGCGCCACAACGGTTTTCCGGCCACGTGGCCGGTGAGCACGCCGTCCTGCACCGCCATCTCGGTGCAGAGCACATGCGGGACACCGAGTTCGGCCGCGACCGGCCCGACCTGGAACCGGGTCAGGCAGCTGGCCAGGACCAGCGTATGCCCGGCCGCCTCGTGCGCCCGGATCAGTTGCCACGCCTCCGGATACAGGTTCTCGTAGGTGCCGGTGCGGAACAGCCGCTCGCCGGCCTCGTCGAGCTCCGCCTCGGTCCGCCCGGCCCAGGTCCGCATGGCGCGTTGCAGGAATCGCTCGTACTCACCCTCGCCGCGCGCCCCGCGGATCCCCGTCCGCAGGGTCTCTTCCAGCGCGCGCTCCGGGCCGCCCCGCCGTGGCAGCAGCCGCCACCATCGCGGCGGCCGGAATCCGTGCACTACCGTGCCGCCGAAGTCGAATACGGCGGCGATCCGGGGCCCCTGTGGACCATTGTGGACAGCCGCGATCGCGGCTGTCAGCGCCGCGGTACCCGGTGGGGCGGATGGTCCGGCTGCCACCGGATCGTTTCCGGCCGGTGGTTCGGCGCCGGCCGCCGCGAATTCGGGTCCGGCGAGCGAATCGTCCCGGATGTCGTTGTCGGGCATCAGTCCTCCGGGCGGTTGGCCGGGTCCAGGGTGGCGGCGTGCGAGACCCGGGCGCCGAGGGCGCGCAGTTCGGCGGCGAAGGCCAGGCGGCGGGCGCGCAGGTCGGGGCCGGACGGGTCGAGCAGGCCGTGATTGTCGGCGAGTTTCAGTGCACTGGTGAACAATTCGGTCGACACCGATTCGGGGCTGTGCAGTCGCTGTTGCAGCAGCATCTGGCGGCCGACGGCCAGGCAGTCGGCCAGGAACTGCTTGCGGTCGGCGGTGGCGCCCGCCTCGGGGTCGGCGGCCAGGCGTTCGGCCACCACCAGCTGGGCGTCGAAGAACGAGCGCAAGACCCGGTGCGCCATCATGAATCCGGTGCCGGTCAGCTCGGCGAGGATGTCGGCGCCGAGGGTGCCGTCCGCGGTGCGCTCGTGCCAGTGCGGGTCCACCAGCAGCATTTCCGCGGTGAGCTGGCCGGCGAAATCGGCGCGTTCGGGGAAGAAGAATTCGAACTTGAGCAGATCGCGCAGCCGATAGGCGGTGCTCCAGCCGGTGGCGAGTTGCTCGCCGGGCGGAGCGTCGACCGCGGCCAGCACCGCCAGTTCCAGGATGGCCCGGTTGACGAACCAGTGCACGGCGCTGTTGCGGTAGAACGCCGCCTCCAGGTGCGCGCCGGTCTCGATCGAGTACACCGGTTCCAGGCCGCCGCGATAGACCGTCACCACCTTCGCGCGCGACAACTGCTCCAGCACCACGGCCAGGCCGTGATCGTCGGTGAGGGAATCCAGTTCGCCGCCGGGCAGGCCGCGCCGCCGGATGTAGCCGCGCACCGGTTCCAGCGCGCGGCGGACCTCGCCCAGGGTCAGCGCCCGCTCGTGCACGCCCAGCAGGATCAGGGTCACCAGCGCGTTCACCGTGATCGGGGTCACCTCGTTGATGCCCACCGCGACCTCGAAGGCCAAGCGCTGCACCGCCGTTCGCTCCAGGTTCGCCGCCTCGGCCGCCACCGGTTCGCCGGGGCCCGGTGCCGGGGTGAGCGGATCACCGTGTGCGGCAAGCCGTTCCCGGGCCGACAGCGGGGTGCCGAAGCGCAGGTAGACGTGACCCGCCGAGCGCTGCTGGTTGCGGATGTAGTGGGCCATCCAGGCCAGGCCCTCCGGTTCCTTGGCGCCGCCGGCCTGTTCGCTGGCGATGGCGCCGAGTTCGTTGAGCCGCTCGTAGGTGATCGACACCGGCACCAGCATCACATCCTCGACGCGGCGCGAACGGATCGCGGCGGCAAGGTAGTTCAGCAGGCCGTAGCGCGGCGGCCGGAGTTTCCCGGTGCGGGTGCGGCCGCCCTCGAAGTACCACTCCAGATTGAAGCGCTTGGCCAGCAGATAGGCGAAGTACTCCTCGACGACCGCCTTGTACACCTCGTCGTCGCCGAAGCTGCGGCGGATGAAGATGGTGCCGGTGCGCCGCGCGATCGGGCCCATCGGCCAGAAGCCGAGATTCGCGCCGCCGACCACGTGGTTGGGTGGAAAGTCGTGGCGCGCCAGCGCATCCCCGAGCACGAAGGCGTCCACATAGGAGCGGTGCGAGGGCAGGAACACCAGCGGGTACCGCCGGTTGAGCCGGCGCAGCTCGTCGAGCCGGGACGCGTCGCTGTCGACCTTCCAGGTCCAGGCGTGCACCGGCCGCATGGCCTGGGTGAACAGGTCCGACACCAGCCGGCTCTGCGCGGCGACGAGTTCGCGCAGGCCCTTCTCGGCGCGGCGGTACACCTCGCGCGAGCCGGCGCCGGTGTGCACGGCGATCGCGTCCAGGCGGCGCAGGAACTCCGGCGAGTCCAGGATCTCCTCGGCCACCAGCCGCGGCACCTTGTAGCGGTCGCCGATCACCGCGCGCTCGGCGCGTTCCAGGGCGACCGTGCCGGCCCGGACGATGGCGCGCGCGAACGGTTCCGCGCCCCCGGTCGCGCTGGGCCGCCCGGAACCGTCGGCCGCGGCCCGGTGGTTGGCGCGCAGCTCACCGAGCCGGGCGGGCTGTCCGGTCAGCACCAGATGCCGGTCCGGACTCTTGGCGGCGAGGCGGCGCTGCCGCAGCCGATTCGGCCGCCGCGGATCGTTGAACAGCACGAAATCCGCGAAGGTGGTGCGGCGCACCCCGTCCCGCTCCGGCGGCAGCCAGACCACCCGGACCGGGACCACCAGTGGATCGTCGTGCCGTCCGACCAGCCGGTCCGCCACCGCGGGCGGATCCAGATCCAGCTGGGTGACCGGGGCGCCGACACCGAGTTCGGTGGCGATGCCGCCGGCGGCGATCCAGTCGCCGATCAGTTGCCGCTCGACCGAGGTGGACGCCTCCACCAAGGCGACCACCGAATCCGGTGCGGACCGTCGGTCGGACGGCACGGCTGGGTCGGCACTGCGTTCGATCATGGTCTGCCCTCCGTGCGATGCTGCTCACCCATTGAAGCTCGCAGTACGGACCTCGCGCACAGATTTCTGCTGCCGGGCTGTCGCCGGCGGCGGTCAGGACCGGTTGCGCAGCGCGTTCTTGCCGATCTTGCCGACCGCCGTCACCGGCAGTCGATCGACCCGGCGTACCAGATCGGGCAGTTCGAACGCCGCCAGGCCGCGCTCGGTGCGGAAGCGCTCGATCGCCGGCAGCGGCGGCAGCTCACCGGAAGGCGCAGGTCTGCTCGCCGGGCACCAGGACGTGCCGCAGTTCGGGCGAGACGTCGGCGATCTCGTCGGCCGGCATGCGATGGTCGACGTTTCCGGCCCGGTCGGGGATGAGCGAGGCGACGGCGCCGGACAACCGGGCCAGATGTTCGATCTCGGCGCGGCGACGGGCGGGCAGGGTGAGCATCGGGACGATGCCCGCGCGCAGCAGACCGAACAACACCGGAACGAATTCCGGAACATTCGGCAACTGCACCACGACCCGGTCACCCGGTGCGATACCGAGGCCCAGGAATCCGTGCGCCCAGCGGCCGGCCGCCGCGTCCAGGTCCGCGTAGCTGTGGGCGCCGCCCTCGGTCAGCAGCGCCGGCCGGTCCGGTTGCCGCCGCGCCGATTCCCGCAGCAGTTCCGGCGGCGGCCGCCCGGACCAATACGATACGAGTCCGCGAAATCCGCTGGTACCGGGGACGAATCCATCACGATGGCCGGTGGCGGTCGGGCTGGTCGTCATGGTCGTCGCCTCACGATCGTCTGGGAGCCGGGACGCGGGTTGTGGTCCAATTTAGGTTAGACTAACCTCAATCGAGCCCCGGATCCCGGTGTTTCCCTCCCCGATCCGGACCGTGGATGTTCCGAAAGGTGACGACGATTTCTACCTCTCTCCCCAGCCTGGACGTGACCACGGCATCGTTCGCACTCTCTCGTCCGCACCGGACGGTGCTCGCCTCGGCCGGTCGGCAACATTTCAGCACCATCGCGGAGGCCGCCGCGGCGCTGCGATCCGGCCGGGCCACCCATGTGGTGGGAGCGCTGGCATTCGATCCCGGCGCACCCGCGGCACTGTGGGCGCCGGACACCCTCACCGTCGACGACACCGGGCCGTTGCGGCCCGCTCCCGCACCCGATCTGCCGGATTTCCGGGTCGACGCCGCGGTTCCGGAACCGGAGTTGCACGTCGACCGGGTGCGCCGCACGGTGGCGGCGCTGTCCGAACCCGGAGCCACGCTGCGGAAGGTGGTGCTCGCCCGCGCCCTGCGGCTGACCGCCGGCCGCCCGGTCGCGGCGTCGGATGTGCTGGGCCGCTTGGTTTCCGGTGACGCCTCCGGCAACGGCTATCTGGTGGATCTGACCGCCGCCGGCCGCCGCGGCCGCTATCTCGTCGGCTCCAGTCCGGAGGTGCTGGTGCGCCGGGAAGGACCGCTGGTCACCAGCTATCCGCTGGCCGGCTCCACGCCGCGGACCAGCGATCCGGAGGCGGACATGACGGCCGGGACCGGGCTGCTGGCCTCCCCGAAGAACCTGCGCGAGCACCGATTCGTCGTCGACCACGTGCGCACCGCGCTGGCCCGGCACTGCGACGACGTGACCGCACCCGAACTGCCCGAGCTGACCGCCACTCCCGTGCTGTGGCACCTCGGCAGCCGGATCACCGGCCTGGCCCGCACCGGATCCACGGTGCTGGATCTGGCCGCCGCACTACATCCCACCCCCGCGGTCTGCGGCACGCCCACCCGGGACGCGGCGGCGCTGATCGGCCGTCTGGAAGGCGATCGCGGCTTCTACGCCGGTGCGGTCGGCTGGTGCGATGCCGCGGGCAACGGCGAGTGGATGGTCAGCATCCGGTGCGCGGAACTCGCCGCCGACGGCCGCACCCTGCTGGCGCACGCCGGTGGCGGGATCGTCGCGGATTCCGATCCCGAGGACGAATTATCGGAGACCGTCACCAAATTCGAGACGATGCTGCGCGCGCTCGGGGTGGTCGGGGCGGGGATCTCCGGCTGAACGCGCGGGACAGCACGCGGTATCGGACGGTTCGAGCAGTGAAGGGTGAACAGATGTCGGAGCAATCGCCGCCGGCGGCGAGGCGGCAGACCGTATTGATCACCGGCGCCGCCGGCGGGATGGGCGTCGCGGATTTCGCGGGACGCGGGGCCGCGATCCAATGGTGGGATCTCGGCAATCACCGGCTCGGTATCCCGTTGCGCCGCGTCGCGCAGCCGCGGGACGTGGCCGCGGCGGTGCGCTACCCGGCCTCCGATGACGCCCGTCATCTCACGGCGGAGCACGCCGTGGCCGCCGGATATGTGGCCCGGCGCTGCGGCATGGTCGTCGGCACCGGCGAGCTGCTGCATCACTTCGAACAGGTCCCGGCCGTGGCCTGAGCCGTCCCGCGCGGACGCCGTTCATCCGCCGCCGGGCAGCCGTTGTCCCGCTGTCCGGCAGCATGTTTCAGAGGAGTACAGACGCATGGAGTCAGGATCGTCGCCGGCACTGGGCGCGGATGTCAGCGAGATCGAGATCCGGGCGGCCGTGGCGGCCCAGCTCGGTCTGCCGATCGAGGAGGTCGAGGCCGGGGCCGATCTGATCGAGCTCGGGCTCGACTCGATACGCATGATGAAACTCGCCGGTGGGTGGCGCAAACGCGGGATCGACATCAACTTCGCGCAGCTGGCGGCCGCCCCCAGCGTCGGCTCGTGGTCGGCGCTGCTGGGTGCGGCTTCGGCCACCGGCGCGGAAACCCCTGTGATGGAGACGGTTCCGGCGCCCGCGGTCGCGGCGACCGAGGGTGAGCCGTTCCCGCTGGCCGGGATGCAGCATGCGTACTGGATCGGCCGCGCCGACGAGCAGGAACTCGGCGGGGTCGCGGCCCACCTGTACGTCGAATTCGACGGTGGCGCGGTCGATCCCGCACGGCTGGAGGTCGCGGTCGCCGATGTGGTGGCGCTGCACCCGATGTTGCGCACCCAGGTGCTGCCCGACGGCACTCAGCAGGCGCTGGCCGCCCCCGGCCGCCCGGTGTTCGCGGTCGCCGATCTGCGCGGGCGCGCGCCGGAGGCGGTCGCGCGGGAGCTGGAACGGCTGCGCGACATCAAGACCCATCAGCGCCTGGCCATCGAGGACGGGCAGGTGCTCGACGTCACCCTCACGCTGCTCGACGGTGACCGGAGCCGGCTGCATCTCGACGTCGACATGCTGGCCGGCGATGCGATGAGCTACCGCACCCTGATCGAGGATCTCGCCGACCTGTACCACGGCCGCGAGGTGCCCCGGCCCGAGTACAGCTACCGCCGGTACCGCACCGAGCGGGTGGTGGACGAGCAGGCCCGCGACCGCGATCGCGCCTGGTGGCAGCGGCGGGTGCCGGAACTGCCCGGGGCGCCGGAACTTCCGGTGGTGCCGGTCGCCGCGCGGGCCGAGCCCAACCGGACCGTCCGCTACGACCACTGGCTGGCGCCGGAGGCGAAGCAGCGGCTGTTGCAGGCCGCGCACCGGCGCGGGGTGACCCCCGCGATGGCGCTGGCCGCCGTGTTCGCCGAGACCATCGGCGGCTGGTCGGCGCAGCCCCGGTTCCTGATCAACGTGCCGCTGTTCCACCGCGAGCCGGTGCATCCGGACATCGACCGGGTGGTCGGCGACTTCACCTCCTCGATCATGCTCGAGGTGGATGTCAGCGAGGACCTGACGGTGGCCGACCGGGCCCGCGCGCTGCAACGGACCATGCACGAGAGTGGTTCGCACGCGGCCTATTCCGGTCTGGAGGTACTGCGCGACCTGGGCCGCTTCCGCAGTGAGCCGGTGCTCGCGCCGGTCGTCTACACCAGCGCGCTCAATCTGGGAGAACTGTTCGCGGACAAGGTCACCGAGACCTTCGGCGAACCGGTGTGGACCATTTCGCAAGGGCCGCAGGTCCTGCTGGACGCCCAGGTCACCGAGGTCCGCGGCGGGCTGCTGCTGAACTGGGACGTGCGCCGGGACGCCTTCCCGGCGGGCATGGTCGACGCCATGTTCGACCGCTACGTCGCCGCCGTCGGGCGGCTGTCGGAGGAGTCCGGCTGGGAGGCCGCGGCCGCGGTCCGGCTGCCGATCGATCAGGCCTCGGTCCGGGCCCGGGTCAACGCCACCGACGGGCCGGTCAGCGGGCGCTGCCTGCATCAGGGCTTCTTCGAACACGCCGCCGCCACGCCCGGCGCGGTCGCGGTGGTGTGGGGGCTCGGCGACACGGCCGGGTCCTGGACCTACGCGGAGCTGGCCGGGCAGGCGCTCGCGGTCGCGGGCGCGCTGCGGGCCGCCGGGGTCGACGCCGGTGACGCCGTGGCGGTGCAGTTGCCCAAGGGCCGCGACCAGATCGTCGCGGTGCTGGGCGTGCTCGCCGCCGGTGCGGCCTACGTGCCGATCGGCTACGACCAGCCGGCCGCCCGGCGCGCCGAGATCCTGCGGACCGCGGGGGTGGCCGTCGCACTGACCGCCGGCGCGGCGGACATGGGCGATCCGGCGATCACCTGCCTCACCGTGGACGGGGCTCGTGATCACCGGGAACCGTTGCCGCAGCCGGAACTTCCCGATCCCGAGCAGATCGCCTACGTGATCTTCACCTCCGGCTCCACCGGCGTCCCGAAGGGCGTCGACGTGCCGCACCGCGGCGCGATGAACACCATCGACGCGGTCAACGACTGGTTCGAGGTGGGCGCCGCGGATCGGGTGCTGGCGCTGTCGGCGCTGGAGTTCGACGCGTCGGTCTACGACATCTTCGGCATGTTCGCGGTGGGTGGATCGGTGACCGCCGTCGACGCCGGACAGCGGGCCGAGGCCACGGTCTGGCCGGAACTGCTGCGCGCACACCGGGTCTCGATCCTGAACTGCGTGCCGAGCATGCTGGACATGATCCTCGACCTGGGCGGTGACCGGCTCGGTGACAGCCTGCGGGCGGTCACCCTGGGCGGCGACTGGGTCGGCGCCGACCTGGCCCGCCGGCTGGCCCGCCAGGTGCCCGGCTGCCGGTTCTCCGGGCTCGGCGGGGCCACCGAGACCTCGATCCACAACACCATCTGCGAGGTGGCCGATCCACCGGAGCACTGGTCGAGCGTGCCGTTCGGGGTGCCGCTGCGCAACGTGCGCTGCCGGGTGGTGTCGCCGGTGGGCCGGGACTGCCCGGACTGGGTGCCCGGTGAGTTCTGGGTCGGCGGCGCGAACGTGGCCGCCGGGTATCGCAACGATCCGGAACGGACCGCGGAGCGCTTCGTCGAGCACGACGGCCTGCGCTGGTACCGGACCGGGGACACGGCGCGGTACTGGCCCGACGGCACCGTCGAATTCCTCGGCCGCAGTGACCATCAGGTGCAGTTGCGCGGTTACCGGGTGGAACTGGGCGAGGTGGAGACGGCGCTGCGCCGGGCGCCGGGGGTACGGCACGCGATCGCGGTGGTCCAGGGCGCGGGCGCGCCGAAACTGGTTGCCGCCGTGTCGGGCACGGTCACCTCGGTCGACGAGGTGCTGGCCGTGGCCTCGGAGTTGCTGCCGGGCTACATGATTCCGGTGCGGATCGAGATCGTGGACTCGATGCCGTTGACCGCCAACGGGAAACTGGACCGCCGCGCGGTCGCGGCCCGGCTGGAGGCGGGACGGGCCGACGATCTCGACAGTGCGCCGCGCACGGATCTGGAAGCGGCGCTGGCCGATATCGTGACCGCGGTGGTGGGCCTGGACCGCATCGGCGTGCACGACGACTTCTATGCCCGCGGCGGGGATTCCGTGCTGGCGACGACCGTGGTGGCCCGGGTGCGGGAATGGCTGGACTGTCCCGGCGCGGTGGTCGCGGACCTGTTCGCCACCCGGACCGTGGCCGGTCTCGCACAGCGGCTCTCGCGGCGCGAACCGGACGGTCGGCTGGAGGCCGTGGCCCGGCTGTATCTCCAGGTCGCCGCGATGAGCGACGACGAGGTCACGGCGGCATCGCGATGACCGGCGCGACCGCGTCCGGCGCCGGAGAGGACAGGCATGACAGGGCCGGGACGCGGGCGGAATGCACCGCCGGGCCGCGACGGTTCTAGACTCGACGCCAGGAGGCGAACGCGCGGGGGCGCGTTCGCTGCTGCGCCCGCCGAGCGGGCGTCGCGAACCGCGGGCGAGGAGGCGTCGTGAGTCGTTGGGACACATCGAACATTCCCGATCAGAGCGGTCGCACGGTCATCGTCACCGGGGCGAACAGCGGGCTCGGGGCGGTCACCGCCCGCGCGCTGGCCGCGGCCGGCGCGCAGGTGATCATGGCCTGCCGCGACGAGGTGAAGGCCCGCGCGGTCGCCAACACGATCGGCGAGCGGGCCCAGGTGCGCCGCCTGGACCTGGCGGATCTGGCCTCGGTGCGCGAGTTCGCCGCCTCGATCGACCGCGCCGACGTGCTGATCAACAATGCCGGGGTGATGGCGGTGCCGCTGCGGCGCACCGCCGACGGTTTCGAGATGCAGTTCGGTACCAACCACCTGGGGCACTTCGCGCTGACCGGCCTGCTGCTGGACAAGATCGCCGATCGGGTGGTCACGGTGTCCAGCGGCGCGCACATCATCGGCAAGATCGACCTCGCCGATCCGAACTGGGAACGCCGCCGCTACAGCCGCTGGGCCGCCTACGGGCAGTCGAAGCTGGCCAACCTGATGTTCACCTACGAACTGCAACGCCGGCTGACCGCCTCCGGGTCGCCGAAGCTGGCGCTGGCCTCGCATCCGGGCTACGCGGCCACCGACCTGCAATCGCATACCGAGAGCTTTCTCGACACCGTGATGTCGGTCGGCAACCGGGTACTGGCGCAGAGCGCCGAGATGGGTGCGCTCGGCTCGCTGTACGCCGCCACGGCCGCCGGGGTGGAACCCGGCGGGTTCTACGGCCCCACCGCACTGGGCGGCCTGCGCGGTTACCCGGCCCGCAGCGGTTCCTCGGCCGCCTCCCGCGACGAGGTCACCGCCCGGCGGCTGTGGGAGCTATCCGAACAGCTCACCAAGGTCAGCTTCCCGTTCGGCCGCCGCTGACCCGAATCGCTGCCGCGGCAGCGGTTTTCGGGCATGCTGGGCAGATGGACGAGGCTGACCGGGCGACTGCCGACCCGATCGCGCTGGACCGCCGGCGCAGCGAACTGCGCGACCGGCTGATCGCGCTGCGTACCGAACTGGCCGGGCTCACCGCCGACTACCGGGCGCTGCCGCGGGCCGGCGTGCTGCTCGACACCCCCGGCATCGGCGCGCTGACCACCCCCGGCTACTGCATCGCGGGCGCGGTCGAGATCCTGGAGGAGACCGCGATCGAGCTGGCGGCCGCCGACGACGCCCTGGGCCGGGCCGGGGTGTACACCGGGCGATTGCGGCCGGTTCCGCTGTGACGCGGGTCACCGGCGGCGGTGTCACACCCTGTCCGGCCACGTCGTCACCTTGATGTACGGGCGTCGCGCCACCGCGCGACGTACCACCTTCGAGGAAGGACATCGTGATGGAAGCCCGATTCAACGTGTTCGCCAGCCCCGCCTCCGCCAAGTTCATCAAGCGGCTGACCGCCGCCGGTAAGGCCATCGGCGAGTCGACGCTGCCGGAGTCGATCCAGCTGCTGGTGGAGCTGCGCGCGAGCCAGATCAACGGCTGCGGATTCTGCACCGACATGCACGCCAAGGACGCCGCCGCGGCGGGGGAGACCTGGCTGCGGCTCAATCTGGTCGCGGCGTGGCGGGAGGCCACCGTGTTCACCGAGGCGGAACGGGCCGCGCTGGCCTTCGCCGAGGAGGGCACCCGGATCGCCGACGCGCACGAGGGTGTCTCGGACGCCACCTGGGAGCAGGTGCGCAAACACTTCGACGACGAGCAGATCGGCGCGCTGATCGCCACCGTGGCCGTGATCAACGCCTACAACCGGCTCAATGTCATCGCCCGCACCCCGGCGGGCAGCTACGAGCCGGGCATGTTCGCCTGACCGGTCCGCACGGCCTCCCGCCACCTGCGGGAGGCGGCGGTCGGGGGCGGTATCGGGCCGCCGTAGAATCGGCGCAATGGTCTCCGCACTCGTCGCCGATTTGTTCGAATCCCATCGGGCGCACCTGTTCTCGGTGGCTTATCAATCGACGGGCAGTGTCGCGGACGCGGAGAGCGCGGTACAGGAGAGCTGGTTGCGGCTGGCCGTCGCGCCGCAGTACGAGATCGGCGACCTGCGGGAGTGGCTCACCGCGACCGTCGGCCGAATCTGCCTGGACCAGTTGGGTACTGCCGAGGTCCGGCGGAAAAACTATGTGGGACAGTGGCTCCCGGAGCCGATCGTGACCGCGCCCGAGCCCGCCGGTCGGCCGGATCTGCTGGAAACCGTTGCGCGGCGGCGAGAATGCCACTTCACCACCATGATCGCGCTGGACGCGCTGGATCCGGTGTCCCGGCTCGCGCTGCTGCTGCTGGACCGGTTCGCGCTGCCCGTCACGATCGTCGCGGAGGTCCTCGGCCGCACCGAGGCGGCGGTGACCGAGGCGGCGGCCGCCGCGCGGGACACCATCGCCGATCTGCCCGCCCCGGTCTCCGAGGCCGGCCATGCGGCGGCGGTGCGGCGGCTGCTGACCGCGCTGGAATCCGGCGAGCCCGGCGCTGTGGTCGCGACCCTGCACCCGGAGGCCCGGTACATGGCCGATGCGGGCGGGGCGACCCGGGCGGCGCTGCGGGTCGTGACCGGCGCCGCCGGCTGCGCCGAACTGGCCCTCGGCCTGCTCGGGCGGTACGGGATCAGCGTCGCGCCCGATGCTCCGGACTACGAATTCGTGCGGGTGAACGGGCAGCTCGGCCTGCTGATCCACGAACGCGCCTCCTACGACGGCCGTCCCGGCACCCCGGCGCGGGTGATCGCCCTGGCGGTGGACGGCGAAACCGTCTGTGGCGCCTACGATCTCGCCAATCCGGCGAAACTGTCCGGGGTGCGGGTACCGCACTGAACCGGATGCGGCGGCCCGCCGGTCGCCGCGAGCCCGCGTCCCCGGTCCGGCCCGCGCGCTTGGTGACAGGTTGGGATCGGCTCGAGCCGGGCCATCTCTGCCCCGCTGACCAGCACGCTAGGTTGGAATCATGTCCCACACGCAGACCGTCGCCCGCTTGCGCCCCTTCGCCTCGACGATCTTCGCCGAGATGACCGAGTTGGCGGTCCGCCACGGTGCGGTCAACCTCGGTCAGGGCTTCCCGGACTCCGACGGTCCCGCCGCCATGCTGGACGTCGCCCGGGCGGCGATCGCCGACGGCCTGAACCAGTACCCGCCGGGCCGGGGCATGCCGGTGCTGCGGCAGGCCATCGCCGCCGATCGGGCGCGGCGCTACGGCACCCGGTACGACCCGGACAGCCAGATCCTGGTCACCGTGGGCGCCACCGAGGCCATCGCGGCGGCGATCCTGGGACTGGTCGAACCGGGCGACGAGGTGGTGCTGATCGAGCCGTACTACGACTCGTACTCGGCGGCGGTCGCGCTGGCGGGGGCGATCCGGCGGACCGCGCGGCTGGTGCCCGACGGCGACGGCTTCGTCCTCGATGTGGACAGCCTGCGCGCCGCGATCACCCCGAAAACCCGTCTGCTCCTGGTGAATTCGCCGCACAACCCGACCGGGACGGTGCTCGGCCGCACCGATCTGGAGGCGATCGCCGCGCTCGCGATCGAACACGATCTGCTGGTGGTCACCGACGAGGTCTACGAACACCTCACCTACGACGGGCACGAACACGTGGGCATCGCGACCCTGCCCGGCATGTTCGAGCGCACCGTGGTGATCTCCAGCGCCGCCAAGACCTTCAGCGTCACCGGCTGGAAGATCGGCTGGGCCTGTGCCCCCGCACCGCTGCTGGACGCGGTGCTCGCGGCCAAACAGTTCCTGACCTTCGTCGGCGGCGGCCCGTTCCAACCGGCCGTGGCCTATGCGCTGGAGCACGAGATGCCCTGGGTGGCGGCCCTGCGCGACACCCTCGCGGAGAAGCGGGTCCGGCTGTCCGAGGCGCTGCGGGACGCGGGCTTCGAGGTGAAACGCAGCGACGGTACGTATTTCGTCTGCGCCGACATCCGCAACCTCGGTGCCGCCGAGGCACACGCCTTCTGCCGGGAACTGCCCGAGCGCCTCGGCGTCGCCGCCGTGCCGGTCAGCGTGTTCACCGATGACAAGGCCGCGTGGAACCGCCTGATCCGCTTCACCTTCTGCAAGAAGGAGGAGACCCTCACCGAGGGCATCCGCCGCCTGCACGCCGCCCACCGCACCCCCAGCCCCGCTCGCTGAATCGCGCGGCCCCCCGGCCCGAACCCATGGCGTTCCGCACGATGCGGTGAACCGGCGTGAGGTCGCCACCGAGGTCCGGCGCGAGCGCCGGACCTCGGTGGCGACCGGTGCTCAGGCGGGCAGCGGCCGGGCCCGGTCGGTGGCCAGCAGCACCGCGATGGCGCCGAGCATGGTGCCGGTGACCCAGCGCTGCGCCCGCAGCCACAGCGGCCGCTCGCCGAGGAAGGCCGCGATCGACCCGGCGGCCAGCACGATCAGCCCGTTCACCGTGAGCGCGACGGCGATCTGCACCGAGCCCAGGCACAGGCTCTGCCACCACACCCGGCCGTGGCCCGGCACCACGAACTGCGGGATCAACGCCATGTACATGATGGCGATCTTCGGATTGAGCAGATTGGTGACCAGACCCATGGTGAACAGTCGCCGGACCGGATCGGCGGGCAACTCGCCGGGCGCGAACGCCGAGATCCCGCCCGGCCGCAACGTCTTCCAGGCCAGCCGGCCCAGATACAGTGCCCCGGCGAGTTTGACCGCGAGATACAGATCGGGCACCACGGCGAAGATCGCGGTGATCCCCACGGCCGCCGCCGTCAGATAGACCAGGAATCCGGCCGCCACCCCGGACAGCGAGATCAGCCCGGCCCGGCGGCCCTGTGAGACGCTGCGCGACACCAGATACATCATGTTCGGCCCGGGCGTCAGCACCATTCCGAGCGCCGCCGCCGCCACACCTATCACCGCAGTCGTTCCGATCATGAGTCCGATACTGGCCTGTCGCCCACGTCCTTGTCGCGGGCCGGTTGCCCTCGTGTGGACCGTGAACCGCAGCTCGTGCTGCGGCGGCCCGCTCCGCCACCCGCCACAGCACCGGCGGGTGGTCGGCGGCGGGACGGCGACTACGAGGCGGCGCGGGCCGACCGGCGCACGGCCACGGCCTCGGCGAGCCGGTCCAGCTGGTCGGCGGTGGTGTCCCAGTCCAGGCAGGCGTCGGTGATCGACTGACCGTAGGTGAGGTCCGCGGCGCGGCCGAGGGTGAGGTCCTGGCGGCCGGCGACGAGGAAGCTCTCCAGCATCAC
Organism: Nocardia sp. alder85J; assembly: GCF_020176955.2. Taxonomy (GTDB): domain Bacteria; phylum Actinomycetota; class Actinomycetes; order Mycobacteriales; family Mycobacteriaceae; genus Nocardia. The sequence goes on along the minus strand of NZ_JAIUCZ020000003.1, from coordinate 454,485 downwards.
GCCGACCACGGACCGGTCGCCCTCGGCGATCCGCTCGGCCACATCGGTGACCACGTCGACCTGCTTGGTGTGGTCCTTGTTGCTGTTGCCGTGGCTGGCGTCGATCACCACCCGCTGCGGCAGCGACGCCTTCTCCAGGCGCAGGCAGGCCTCGGCGACGGCGGTGGCGTCGTAGTTGGGCCCGGTGCTGCCGCCGCGCAGGATCACGTGACAGTCCGGATTGCCGGCGGTGCGGATCAGCGCCGCGTGCCCGTCCAGGTCGGTGCCGGGGAAGACGTGGCTGGCCGCCGCCGCGCGGACGCCGTCGACGGCCACCTGCACGTCGCCGTCGGTGCCGTTCTTGATGCCCACCGGCATCGACAGCGCGCTGGACAGCTGGCGGTGCACCTGGCTGGCGGCGGTGCGGGCCCCGATCGCGCCGTAGGTGACCAGGTCGGCGATGTACTGCGGGGTGATCGGGTCGAGGAATTCACAGGCCACCGGCAGCCCCAGCGCGGTGATGCCGACCAGCAACCGCCGGCCTAGCCCGAGGCCGGTGTTGACGTCGAAGGAACCGTCCAGGTGCGGATCGTTGAGCAGGCCCTTCCAGCCCAGGGTGGTGCGCGGCTTCTCGAAGTAGACGCGCATCACCACATGCAGCCGATCGCCCAGTGCGGCGGATTTCGCGGCCAGGCGGCGGGCGTAGTCCAGGGCCGCCTCGGGATCGTGCACCGAACACGGGCCGACGATCACCATGAGCCGGTCGTCGGCGCCGTCGAGCACGTCGACGGTGGTCCGGCGGCCGGTGCGCACGGTGGCGGCGAGGTCGTCGTCGAGGGGGTGGGCGCGGCGGACGTCGGCGGGCGACAGCAGCGGGCTGATGCTCAAGGTGCGCTGATCGTCGAGATCACCTGCGGTGCTCATCTGTGGAGAGTTCCTCTCGGGGCTTCCGGCTCGGGCCGACTCACCGAGGCGGGAATCCCCGCGAGCCGGTCATTCGTCCGGCTCGGGGTGGGGGAAGGTCAGCGCGGTTCACCGACCGGCCCACCCGGGGCCGGCTTGATAAACCAGAAATACGCGCGCTGCACGGGGAGAAACTGTACCAGTCACTGCCGCGCCCGTACCCGTCCACCCGGGACGTGACGATCGCCACACCGATTTCGCGGCAGGTCGCCACGTCGTGGCCGATCCCATACGGCGAGATGTCGGTCACCCTCGATATCGTGGGCAGATGCCCCACGATGGTGACCGAGCGGCCGGGCCCCTGATCGTCCAGAGCGACAAGACCGTCCTGCTGGAGGTCGACCACCCGCAGGCCGATGCCGCGCGGCAGGCGATCGCCCCGTTCGCCGAGCTGGAACGCGCCCCCGAACATGTGCACACCTACCGCATCACGCCGCTGGCGTTGTGGAACGCGCGCGCCGCCGGGCACGATGCCGAGCAGGTGGTCGACGCGCTGGTCAGCTTCTCCCGGTTCGCGGTGCCGCAGCCGCTGCTGGTCGACATCGTCGACACCATGGCCCGCTACGGCCGGTTGCAACTGGTCAAACATCCCGTGCAGGGCCTGGTGCTGATCAGCCTCGATCGGGCGGTGCTGGAGGAGGTGCTGCGGCACAAGAAGATCCAGCCGATGCTGGGCACCCGCATCGATGCCGACACGGTCCAGGTGCATCCGTCCGAGCGCGGCCGCATCAAGCAGATGCTGCTGAAGATCGGCTGGCCCGCCGAGGATCTGGCCGGCTACGTCGACGGCGAGGCTCACGCCATCGAGCTCGACTTCGAGTCCGGCGCCTGGCAATTGCGCGACTATCAGGAGATGGCCGCCGATTCGTTCTGGGCGGGCGGGTCGGGTGTGGTGGTGCTGCCCTGTGGCGCCGGCAAGACCATGGTGGGCGCGGCCGCGATGGCGAAGGCGAAGGCCACCACGCTGATCCTGGTCACCAACACCGTCGCCGGCCGGCAGTGGCGCCGTGAACTGCTGGCCCGCACCTCGCTCACCGAGGACGAGATCGGCGAGTACTCCGGCGAGCGCAAGGAGATCCGCCCGGTCACCATCGCCACCTATCAGGTGATCACGCGGAAGTCCAAGGGCGAGTACCGGCATCTGGAGCTGTTCGACAGCCGCGACTGGGGCCTGGTCATCTACGACGAGGTACATCTGCTGCCCGCGCCGGTCTTCCGGATGACCGCCGACCTGCAATCGCGCCGCCGGCTCGGCCTCACCGCGACCCTGGTCCGCGAGGACGGCCGCGAGGGCGACGTGTTCTCGCTGATCGGCCCGAAGCGCTACGACGCGCCCTGGAAGGACATCGAGGCGCAGGGCTGGATCGCGCCGGCCGACTGCGTCGAGGTCCGGGTCACCCTCACCGACGCCGAGCGGATGGCCTACGCCACCGCCGAGCCGGAGGAGCGCTACAAGCTGTGCTCCACCGCGCGCACCAAACTGCCGGTGGTGGAGTCGATCCTGGCCCGGCACAAGAACTCGCCGAGCCTGGTGATCGGCGCCTACCTGGACCAGCTGGACGAACTGGGCGAACATCTGAACGCCCCGGTCATCCAGGGTTCCACCCGCACCAAGGAGCGGGAGGAGCTGTTCGACGCGTTCCGCCGCGGCGAGATCCCGGTGCTGGTGGTGAGCAAGGTGGCCAACTTCTCCATCGACCTGCCGGAAGCGTCGGTGGCGGTACAGGTCTCGGGCACCTTCGGTTCCCGGCAGGAGGAGGCGCAACGACTGGGCAGGTTGTTGCGTCCCAAACACGATGGCGGGCAGGCGCATTTCTACTCCGTCGTGGCACGTGACACGCTGGACGCCGAATACGCCGCGCATCGACAGCGTTTCCTTGCCGAACAGGGGTACGCCTATCGCATCACGGACGCGGACGACCTGCTGGGACCGACTATCGGATGACCGGAGGCCGGCGCGCCGGGCGAGCCGGTCCGTGAGACAGGTGAGGATGGTGGACGTGCGACGCTTCGACTTCGCGGTGGACCGCGCGTATGCCCGTACGGTGAACGAGATCGTCCCGACCGTCCGACGGCTGCGCATCGTGGCCTTCGCGGTCGCGATCGTGCTGGGGCTGAGTACCGCGGGTCTGATCCGGGTGGGACATCCCTATTCGTTCCTGCTGGCGGTCGCATTCGCGCTGGGCACCGTCACGGCGCTGTTCGTGGCGGTGTGGACACCGCACCGGGCGCGGGTCGACAAGCTCTACGCCGCAGGCGAACTGGTGCCCGCGGTGGTGTCGGGCCCGAATTCGAAAGGGCTGACGCTGCTGGCCCTGGTCAACATCGCCAAACCCGATGCCACCCCGGTCTACGCGCTGATCGCGCGGGTGGTGCGGGCCCTGCCCGGCCATCGCACCGGGGAGGGTGAGCAGGTGCCGTCGGTGACCGTGCGCACCGACTTCGCCACCGGATCGATCGGCGACCTGCGGCAGACGGTGACGACGATGCCGATCGCCTGGGGCACCCGCGATGTCGGCGTGATCGAGCGGGCCCGGACGGCCATCAGCGACGTCGAGTGGAAACTGCTGGCCGACAACATCACGCTGGCCGCGAAGGTGCTGGCCGCGGAATCGAAACGGCTGCTGCTGGATCCGCAGCAACTGCCGGAGGAGTTGCGCGGATAAATCCGTTGCGGGCCTTCGTAGACTGGGCAGCGTGATCCCCACCTCGAATCTGGTGGCCTTTCTCGTCGCGGCGACCGTCATCATCGTGATCCCCGGGCCCGGTGTGCTGTTCACCATCGGCCGTGCCCTCACCGACGGGCGCCGGGCCGCGATGATATCGGTGCTGGGCCACTCGCTCGGGGTGCAGCTCCTGGTGGTGGCGGTGGCCGCCGGTCTCGGCAGCCTGGTGGCGGCCTCGGCCGTGGCGCTGACCGTGGTGAAACTGGTGGGTGCGCTCTACCTGATCTACCTGGGCGTGCAGGCGATCCGGCAGCGCCGGTCGCTGCGCGAGGCCTTCGCCGCCCGGGTCGAGCCGGCGCCGCATCGACGGGTGTTCCGGCAGGGCATCGTGGTCGGGGTGACCAATCCGAAGGCGCTCATCTTCTTCTCGGCGGTGCTGCCACAGTTCGTGGAGCCGGCCAACGGATATCTGCCGGTGCAATTCCTCATCCTGGGGTCGATGTTCCTGGCGATCGCGCTGGTGTCCGACAGTGCGTGGGCGCTGCTGGCCGGTACCGCGCGCAGCTGGTTCGCGCGGTCGCCGCGGCGGCTGGAGGCGGTCGGCGGCGCGGGCGGGCTGATGATCATCGGTCTGGGTGCGACCGTGGCGGTCACCGGCACGAACAACTGATCCGGCTACCATCCCCGATATCCGCACGCAGGTCGGAAGGGGTGGCTCGCCGTATGCACAATCGAATGCGCCGCCTGGTAGCCGGGCTGCTGCTCGCCGGCGCTACGGTGGCCCCGGCCCCGGCGCGGGCACAGGTGGTCGCCGATCCGACAGTCGGCGCGCCGGGGCTGGACGATCCCTACTACCCGGACGACGGCAACGGCGGCTACCGCGTCGAGCACTACGACCTCACCCTCGGCTACGACCCGCCGAGCCGGCAGCTGACCGGCACCGCCCGGCTGTCGGCGATCGCCGCACAACCGTTGCGCGCCTTCGACCTCGACTTCAGCGGCCCGGCGGTGCGGACCGTGACGGTGAACGGCCGCCCGGCCACCTTCGAGCGGACCGGGGCGCACAAGCTGGCCGTGACACCGGTGCTGCCGTTGCTGCCCGGACTGCCGTTCGCGATCGTGGTCGACTATGCGGGCGAGGCTGCCGACAGCCCGGATTCGGGCTGGACGTTGTCACCCAGTGGCGGCGCCTTCGCCGCGGGGGAACCGCATTCGGCCGCCACCTGGTACCCGCTCAATGACACCCCCCTGGACAAGGCCACTTTCGAGGTCCGGGTGACGGTGCCGCCGGAGTGGGAGGTGGTGTCGAACGGGGTGCGGGTCAGTGATGTCGCCGACGGCACGCACCGGACGGTCGACTGGCGGCTGCGTGATCCGGTGGCCGGTTATCTGACCACGGTCGCGATCGACCACTTCGAATTCCTGGACCAGCGCCGCGTCGACGGCACCCCGTTGTTCAGCGCCTTCGCCCCGCAGGCGGTGTCCCGCCGCGATCTGGAGACCAAGCTGCCGGAGGTGCTGGACTTCCTCGAAACCCTGTACGGTCCTTATCCGTTCGAATCCGGCGGCGGCATCTACGTCGACACCGATCTCCAGTTCTCGCTGGAGACGCAGACCCGGCCGATCTACGCGCCCTGGTCCGACCTGAACACCGTGGTGCACGAGAACACCCATCAGTGGTGGGGCGATTCGATGTCGGTGCGGCAGTGGGCCGACATCTGCCTGAACGAGTGCTTCGCCAGTTACACCGCCGACTACCTGTGGCCGGAACGCAAGGACGGCAAGGATGTCGACGCCATGTACCGCGAGACCATCGACAAGAATCGCGGCGATCCGAGTTTCTGGCAGACGCCCTTGCAGAATCCCGGCGCCGGACGCGAATTCACCGCCGTCTACACCCGCGGTCCGCTGTTCCTGCACGCGCTGCGGCATCTGCTCGGTGACGCGGTCTTCTTCCCGGCGATGTCGCGATTCGTCCAGGCGCACCGCTACGACAACGCCTCCATGCCGGAATTCCGCGCCTACCTGCAATCTCTCACGCCGATCGGACTCGGCGGATTCCTCGACGCCTGGTTGGACCGCACGGTGATCCCGCCGGACGCCGAGCTTTTCCCGGGCAGCCTTTCCCTTGGTTGAAAGTCGGTAACGACTGTCGCAAATAGGACGACACAATCGTTGGTGCGAACGGGGACATGCCCCGCGCGCCTGTGGAAAGGTGATGAGGATGAACAACTATCTCGGAATGATGACGCTGCTGACCATCGGTCGCACGCTCGGCTACGCACTGCTCGGACTGGACGGTCTGTATATGAGCACCCTGTACTGATCGCGGCGGTCATCCGGCCCGGCTGCCTCGGCGGCCAGGAACACGGGGTATCGTCCGCTCACCGGCGTTCGCGCGAGACCGCGCCCCGGACGCGCCGTGAACGATTGGGTGAGAGAGGTTTTCGTACGTGAACAAGGCAGGGACGAAGCTGATCGTTCGCTTCGTGCCGGCACTGGTGGCGGTGGCCGCTCTGGCGGTCACCGGCTGCTCGTCCAGTTCCGGCAAATCCGATACCGCGCGGGCCAAGGTGGGGGACTGCATCAACGTCCTCGAGGGTTCGACCACCGCGGCCAAGACCGAGCCCATCGACTGCTCCTCCGAGAAGGCCGTCTACCGGGTCGTGTCGACCTCGGATCAGAAGGCCGACTGCGGTACCGAAAACACCTCGTACCAGGAGAATTCCGGCGGCGGCACCGCATTCCTGTGCCTCGCCCCGAACCTCAAGCAGGGCAGCTGCTATCACCAGGACCGGGAGACCGGCTTCGCCTACGCGGACTGCGCCTCGGATGCGGCCACCGTCAAGGTCGTGAAGCGCGTCGACGGCACCAGCGACGAATTCGTCTGTGACTCGAATTCGACGTTCCTGACGCTGTCCAATCCCAAGACCACGTTCTGCCTGGCCAATCCGAAGAGCTGAACGCGGAATTCACTCGACGAGGGCGACCGACGCGATCCGGTGCAGGGTGAAGTGCCGGACCGCGCCGGTCACCGGGTCCAGCGCGTCCAGCTGACCGCCGGACACCTGTAACGGTTCCACCACCCGCTGGGTGGCGATGCCCTGCGCGTCGACATAGCCGATGTGCACCGGCCGCCGCACCTTCGCCGCCATCTGTAGCAGTGCCATCGTCGCGGCGGTGCTGGTGCGGCTGCCGTCGGCGCGGACCGCCTGGCCGGGACGGGCGCGGGCCGCCTTCTCCCCGGCCCGTAACTCGGCCACCAGCAGGGCCAGCTGTTCGGAACTGGGCGGAGTGGGCCGCCACGCCTGGCGGGTGTGCGGGCGGACCGACAGCCGCGCCCCGCGCGGGCGCAGATCCACGATCGCGCCGGAGGCGTCCTCACCCGCCGGGCTGAATCCGGCCGCGCGCAACTGCTCCAGCACCTCGCCCAGCGGCGCCTGCGAGATCGCGACCGTCGGGGCGACCGCGCGCAGGGCCAGCCGCGCGGCCACCGGCGCGGCCAGCACCTCGGCCAGCAGGCCGGGATCCTCGCTGCGCAGGAAGGATTGCGCCAGACCGGCCCGTAATCGGCCGTGCCGGCGGGCCACGTCGTCGATCAGGTAGGTCAGCGCCTGCGGGACCGGGGTGCGCGAATGCGCCGCGAACAGGTGCTGGAGTTCGGCGGCGGTCAGCCCGGCGTCCAGCGCCCGCCGCACCGAATGCTCGCCGACCCGGTACACCGTGGCGGCGCCCGCGGATTCGACGTCCGCGACCAGCGCGATGCGCTGCTGGAGGTCGGCGACCAGCGGGCCGGGGGCGATCACCGTCAGATCCGCCTGCACCAGTACGTGATCCACCGGGGCGGGCAGCGCCGCCTCCATCTCGGCCTCGGCATCGCCCGGATTGCCGTGCAGCAGAGCGCGACCCGCCGAGGTCAGCGCGCCCCGGCCGGCCAGGCCGAGGGCGGCCGCCTCGGCGAGGGTGTGCTCGACCGTGTCGGTGCGGAACTGCCTGCGCCGCCGCGGTTGCCGCCACGCCAGCACCCGGGCGAGGTCGGCCGCGGTGACGGCGGATCCGGCCGGATATTCGGCCAGCAGCGCCAGCACCGCGTGCCGGTCGCGGGCGGCGTGCACCGTCCGCAGTTCGGGCGAGAGCGCGGCCAGCGGTTTGTCGTTCGCGTCGCGCAGGCCGATCATCCACGGGCAGCGGTCCAGTTCCAGCCAGGCCAGGGCCAGCACCACCCAGCGCCGGGCGGACGGGCCCTCCAGCCAGCCGTCCGCGGCGGCGGTGGGCGCCCAGAAGTCGTCGACGGTGTCGAGTTCCGGTGGCGGTTCGGGCAGTCCCTTGTCCAGCAGCTGGGCCGCGGCCAGCACCTCGGCCAGCAGTCCGGCCCGGTTCTCGTCGACGCCGGCCTGTTTGGCGACCCGGCGCAACTCCCGCACGCCGAGACCACCGGCCCGCAGCACCGGCGCGGGGCCCTGGCCGAGCACCTCCAGCAGGTCGGTGGCGTGCCGCAGCAGTTCGCCGACCTCGCCCGCGGCCGCCGCGTTGGCCTCGGCCGCGTGATGCCGGGCCGGTTCCGGCCGCGGCGGGACCAGCGCGTGCGGATCGGCGACCGGCTCGCGGCGCAGCACCTGACCCACCGCGGTGGGCAGTTCGACGGTCTCGGCGTCGACCCAGTTCAGCAGGCGGGCGGCGAGCAGACGCTGGATCGGGCGGTCCGGCGTGGTGCCGGGCGCGGCGTCGCGGGTGCGCCCGCGCGGACCGGTGGTGGCGAGTTTGTCCAGCAGCGCCCGTTCCGGCGGGGCCAGTTCGGTCAGCGCGGCGGTGATCTCGGGTTCGGTCAGGGCGTCGGGGATCTCGGTGGTGCTGCCCAGCGGCCACGGTAGCGCCTCCTTGGCGGCCGCCACCGCGAACAACGCGTCGTCGGCGCCCCAGACGAGGGCGCGGGCGGTCAGCCGGTGGACGGCGGCATCGATGGCGGCCTCGGGCGCGCGGTCGCCGAGTAGTTCGACCAGACGGCGCCGTGGCAACGGTTCGGCGTCCCGTCCGCGCGCGCCGGTGTCGCGGACGGCGTGCTGGACCACCAGGGTCTCCAGCACGGCGAAATCCAGGGTGTTCAGGTCGTCGGCGGCACGGAACACCGAGGCCCGCTGTTCCGCGCGGGCCGCCAGCACGGCCATCGACGCCGGGAGTGGCACCGCCAGGTCCGGGCGCAGTGTCAGCAGCGCCACCAGATCGTCGTCGGTGCGGGCCGCCAGCCAATCGGCCAGGGTGGTGGCCCCGCCGGCCGCTCCGGTCGCGGCGGAGGCTTCGGTCGCAGTCATCGCAGTCCAGCGTACGGTGAGCGCGGTATTCGTGTCTGCGCTCCGCGTACCCGCGCCCCCGCTCGGCTATCGGGTGGCCACGGGTGCGGTGCCCCTGCCCGGTGCCGCCGGGCCGGGCCGCGAACCGGAACGTGTGCCTCCGTGTCAGAATGACCTCGTGGCGAAAGAATCGAAGAAATCCTACGTCGACAACGGCTGGCCGCGGCTGGCCAACGGCGACCACGCGGTCACCGAACTCTCGTCGGCCCGCTCGGGTGGTCTGTCCCCGTACGGCGAGGACACCGAGTTCCCCGTCCCCGCCGAGCAGATGCCCTACGTGCATCCGCACACCGTCATCAACCGCTGACCCAGCCGCATCGAGGCCCCCGCACCACCGGTGCGGGGGCCTTTGCTGCGCGGAAAACGGACGTCGGCCGACTTTGCCGCAGTGGCGGCTCTGCTCACCCGGTGCGATGGCCACGAGGTTGCCACCGCCACCGGCGTGCGGCGGACCGACGCAGACGAGTGCCGGGGCAACGGCCGCCGGAAGTATTCGCCACAGGAATGCCAGCCGCGTGATGTGATCGCCGGCGGGGACATGCTTGCCACGGCGAAACGCCGCACCGGGAGATTTGCTACCCGCCCTGGGACGGTGGATGGCCGCGGCAGCAACGCCGTAGCCACGAGACGTGATGGCTGCCAGGGGTGAACCGTGAGGCCCGTGTGTTGTTCGCTGCCGTGGCGGCAGGAGTGACGGCCGGAAGGGACCACCGGCAGTGCACGAATGGCCGGGCTGGTGCGGACCGGCAGCGCCGACCATCGGCCGGGGCAACGGAACAACCCGTGCGGCTGGATGATCGGCGCTGATGCCGAGCGAGGCGGGTTCGAATGGTCTGCGCGAGCGCACATGCCGACAGCGGAGTGGATGACGGCGCATGCCCGTCGCGGCACAGAACGACCGCGGAGATCGACAGCCTCGAGCCTGGAGATGAGCGGTCCGCGATGAACTACGAACCGGCCGTGACCGTATTGCCGACGGCCGGTGTCGAACTCGGGATCAGTTGGGCAGCAGGCCCTTGTTCGCCTCGAAGAAGTTCACCACGGAGGGATCGAGCTTGGTGCCGCTGGCCTTGAACGCGTTGTAGGTGTCCATCGCGTCCTGCGGGACCTGGAAGCCCTGCGCCTGGGCGACGGAGACGACCTTGTCGACGGCCGAGAAGATGTCCTGGGTGCCGTCGGGGAACTGCGCCTGCGGCGCGCCCACGACATCGTCGGAACCACCCGGGTTCCAGTGCGGCGCAGGGCTCACCGGAGCGGTGCGCTCGGTCGGCGCACTGTGCAGGCCGAGGTTGGAGGAGCAGGTGGGCCACGCGCCCCAGCCCTGGCTGGCGAGAACCTTCTCGGCCACGGTGATCTGCTGCTCGCGGGATGCCTGATTGGCCGCCGGGGCGTAGTCGGTGCCGCCGTGCGAGGCCCAGGTGCCGGGGGAGAACTGCAGGCCTCCCTGGAAGCCGTTGCCGGTGTTGATGCCCCAGTTACCGCCGGATTCGCACTGCGCGAGACGGTCCCAGTCGGAGTCGGGAGCCGCGGAGGCGTGTCCGGCGAGGGCGACACCGGCCCCACCCACGATCGCGCTCGTCACAGCAACCTTGGCGACGGTGCGGCCGGTGTTGGTCGGCTTGCGATGGCGTCCACTCATATCGGGTCGTCTTCCTCTCGTACGCACCTGCGAGGTGAACCTCGGGTTCGGACTGAGAGGCTGTCCGTTCCCTGCACACCGTGTGGTGCGCCGCCCTCACCCCTTGCTTCCGTATGGGGTCCGTGCCCGCGGGGTGAGGTTCGGTGCGGCGGGCCGGTGGTGCCGGGAATCCCGGCTGCGTTAAGAACCGTACGACGAACGCCGGAGAAAATCACCATTTGATAACCGGCGTGTGCCCGTGCCCGGATCTCGCGGGGTCAGGCCCCGAAAAGTGTTTCTGCGCAGGTGAATGCGGTGCGTCTGTGCCGAGCGGAGACCGTGACCGGCTCGTTACCCGCTTGTGATGTGACCAACATCACAGGAGTAGATCGGGAATGAACTGGGCAAATGTGCGGGCTCGCGGACGCTACCGGGCGCGGCGGCCGGACCAGAGCGCGAACAGGATCGCCAGCAACAACCCCAGGGCGGTGCCGGCCATGGCTGTCACGTACAACCACAGTGCGGGTTTGCTGTCGGACAGCACGGGGGTCAGCAGAATGGCGACGACGGCCAGCAGGCCGATCGCGAACAGCCCTACGGCGACATAGAGCAGCTGATTGCCGGAACGACGCGGAGCCGGCGGCGTGGGGGAATCGGGCACTCCTGCACCGTAAAACTCGTGTGCTCGGGCTCTCGGCACCGGGGTAGACTCAGTGCATTCGCGTCCTGCATGACTGTGGGGCGCGTTCTTTTCGCGAGCAAGCAGCAGGGTCCGGACGTATTCCGGTGCCCTCGGTTGTGCCCGGGTGGTCCGGGCATCGATGACGAACGGGTGAGCGCAGTGCCGACCGGCAGGGTGAAGTGGTACGACGTCGAAAAGGGCTTCGGCTTCCTTTCCCAGGATGAGGGTGAGGACGTCTATGTTCGGTCGTCTGCGTTGCCCAAGGGTGTCGACGGGTTGAAGCCCGGGCAACGAGTGGAATTCGGGATGGCCGCCGGTAAGCGCGGCCCGCAGGCGCTGAGCCTCAAGCTGCTCGATCCGCTGCCCTCGGTGCGCGAGGAGGCCCCGAGCCGCCGGCGCGAGAATCCGGCGCATCCGCGCAAGACCCCCGACGACCTGCACGGGATGATCGAGGACATGATCACCCTGCTGGAGGCGACGGTGCAGCCGGATCTGCGGCGGGGCAAGTACCCGGATCGCAAGACGGCCCAGCGCATCGCCGAGGTCGTGCGCGGCGTCGCCCGCGAACTCGATCACTGAGCCCGGCTCGATCACCGGGCTCGATCGATCGCGGCGCCGGCCGCGCTCAGGCGGTCGCGATCGACCAGACCTGGTACGGCGCGAACGATTCGGCGCCGGTCTCGTCCCGCACCGGCAGCACCAGCTGGATCTCCACGCCCACCAGCCGGAGATCGTGCTGCGGGCGGGAATCCACGGTGACGGCCATGGTCCCGGCCGGATAGTCGCGGTAGGACGCCAGGTGCTGCACGGTGGTGCCGTCGGGTAGTGCGTACTGCTGCACCATCACCCAGGGCGCGTCGGCGATCTGCTTGGGCAGCGACAGCTGCACCGGGTAGCCCGCCGGGGTCGGCAGCGGCTTCGTGATCCCGCTCTGCGCGCACTTCAGCGCCAGCCGCTGCCCCTGGTCCTCGACCGTGCAGTACCGATACGGCGGCACGGTCACCGCGGTGCCGTGCGCGTAGGCGGTGAGCTGCGGGTCCGGCCGGTGCGCACGGTGGACCGCCACGGTCACGATGCCGGCGACGGCGGCGATCACCACGATCAGCGCCACCGCGACCAGCGCGGCGATCGTGCGGGTGCTGGGCTTCACTGGATCGGTTTCCTGTCGCTCGGGTGTGGGCGGGCCGTCACAGCCCCGGCGCCTCGGTACCGCCGGGAAGGTCGGTGCCGCCGGGCACCTCCGGTTGTGCGTGCTGCGGCCGGTTGCCGCCCAGGCCGGGCAGCAGCGAGTGTCCACGGTAGCTCACCACGGTTTGTGCCAATCCCACCGCCAGCAGGGCCGTGACCACGGCGAAACCCTTCCAGTACACGGTCGGCAGCAGCACGCCGGCGGCGCCGCCGATCACCCAGGACAGCTGCAACACCGTCTCCGAACGCCCGAATCCGGAGGCGATCGACTCCGGCGGCAGATCGTCCTGGATGGACGCGTCCAGCGACACCTTGGCCAGCGCACTGGCTCCGGCGACCACCAGCGCGGCGACCGCCGCGCCCACCAGATTGTCCAGGAAGGTCGCGAACAGCGCGGCGGCCGTGCACGCCGCGGTGCAACTGACCACCAGCAGCGCCGGCCGGCCCAGCGTCAGCCGGGCCCCGGCCGCATTGCCGGCGAAGTTGCCGACGGCCGCGGCCGCGCCGACCGCGCCCAGCATCGCGGCCTGCTGTACCGGCCGGTGCTCGGTCGATTTCGCGACGAAGGCCACATAGAAGGTCAGGAAGCCGGTCAGCACCCGGATCGCGCTGTTGCCCCACAATCCGGTCACCACCGAGCGGCCCAGCGGCTGGCGGCGGCGGCCGGGCGGCGCGGCCTCGGCGGCGGGGTCCTCGGCGGCGACCAGGTGCCCGTCCTTGCGGTGATAGCCCAGTGTGGTCGGCACTTCGCCCTCGGTGACCTCCACCCAGGACGGGATGCGCAGGCTCAGATAGGCGCCGCCCGCCGCGATCAGCGCCGCGAACACCAGCGCCCCGGCCGATCCGGCGACGCTCGCGATCAATCCGGCCACTCCGCCCGCTCCCAGCGTGCCGCCGACCAGGCCGAACACCGTCAGCCGGGAGTTGGTGCGGACCAGATCGATACCCGGTGGCAGCACCCGTGGCGTGACCGCGCTCTTGAGCACCGCGAACGATTTGCTCAGGATCATCGAGCCCAGGGCCAGCGGATACAGCGCCCAGCTGTGGACGTTGAACATCAGCAGCAGCGCGAAGGCGATCCGGGCGGCGAACGAACCCGACAATGCCAGCCGGCGGCCGCGTTGCAGCCGATCCAGTAGCGGTCCGATCAGCGGCGCGATCACTGCGAACGGCGCGATCGTGATGAGCAGGTACAGCGCCACCTTCGATTTGGACTCGGCGGTGGCGCTGGCGAAGAACAGTGTGTTCGCGAGCGCGACCGCGATGGCCGCGTCCAGCGCGAAGTTGGCCATCGTCGCGTAGACCAGGGCGGTCAGCCCGGACTCGCCGGCGCCGTCGGCCTTGGCGGCCCGCTGGAAGGTCTGGAACCCCTTCTCGGTGAGTTCCAGGCTGCGCATGGCCACCACCCGGGTCACGGTGAGTTTGCGCGGGACCCGGCGCGGCGGATCGGGCGACTCGGGTGCGGATTCGGGGGGTGGTTCGGCGGGAGGCGGCTCGGTGGCGGCGAACGGCCGGGTCCGGGGGGAGCCGTTGCGGGCGCCGCCGTCGCGGGCGGGTCGCTCCGACGGCGAGTTCGGCGGCGGATAGCGGTCGTAACCGGGATGGCGTTCGAGCATCGGGTACTCCTCGCCGTCCCACCGACCTGGATCGGCGCCGGAGGGATCGCGGGAGACAGTCACGCTGTCGATTCTCTCGCACGGACGGCGGGCGCGGGGCGGTGCCCGGACCGCGATCCGCGCGGCCGGGCCCGCGAGCGCCCTCCGCTCACGCCGGAACGAAGCGGACTTCGAAGGTCAGCGGCCAGTTCTTGCCCGCCAGCAGAAAATGATCGGTGCCCGGGACCTGGGCGATTCCGTTGAGCACGTCGGTGCCGAGTTTGTCCGCCGGCGCCAGCAGGCCGGACGCGTCGATGTCGCCGAGCACCCGGCCGGTGTCCGGATCGATGTGCAGGATGTGATCGGTCGGCCACACGTTGGCGTACACCGTGCCGTCGGCGGCGCAGTTCAGCGAGTTGAGCCGGGCCGTCCCGTGGCTGGTCAGCGGCACCGATCCGGTTTCGGCGAAGGTCACCGGGTCACGGAAGGTCAGCGTGCTGCTGCCGTTGCTCATCAGCACCCGGTCGCCGAGGGTGCACAGGCCCCAGCCCTCGCCCTCGTACGATGCCCGGCCGCGCTCGGCGAGGGTGACCGGATCGCGGGCGAAGGCCACCTGGTTCTTCCAGGTGATCTGCCAGACCGTGTCGTCCACCCGGGTGACACCCTCACCGAAGAATTCCGGCGGCAGATCGACACGCCCGAGTTGCGCCCCGGTCGTCGCGTCGTCGACGCGCAGGGTGGAGCGGCCCTCGAGACCGGTGCTCTCGTAGAGCAGACCGCCGTCGATCTCCAAGCCCTCGGTGAACGCCGAGCGGTCGTGGGGCCGGGTTGCCACCACCTGAACGCGCAGTTGAGGGGTGTTCACGGCGCTGTCGCCCGTATCGCAGGCCGCGCTCGGAGCCGCCAGCATTGCCAGCATGATCGAACCTGCCACGGCCCACGCACGATGTTTGCGTCCCATACGGCAAAATGTAGGGCGTGAGCGCTGTTCCTGTTTCGGAGTCCGGTGTGCGACCGATCCTGGCGGAGGCGGTCGAACTGGCCCGTCGTGCGCTCCTGGAGTTGCAGCCGACGGGCGTGGGCGAGCATCTGGGGGTGACCGGCGAGGACGAGTGCGCCGCCACGCACCACTTCGCGGCCACGCTGCCCGGTTACGGCGGCTGGCAGTGGGCGGTGGTGGTCGCCGCGCCGCCGGAGGCCGACCGTGCCACCGTCAGCGAGTCGGCCCTGCTGCCCGGCCCGGATGCCCTGGTGGCCCCCGATTTCGTGCCCTGGGACCAGCGGGTCCGGCCCGGTGACCTGTCGCCCGGCGACCTGCTCGCCACCGGCCCCGACGACCCCCGCCTGGTGCCCGGCTACCTGCTCGGCGGCGATCCGGTCACCGACGAGGTCGCCGAGGAGATCGGCCTGGGCCGCCCCCGGGTGCTCAGCCTGGAGGGCCGCGAGGAGGCGGCCGGCCGCTGGTATTCCGAGTTCGGCCCCGACACCGACATGGCCCGTAGCGCCCCGTCGAACTGCGGCCTGTGCGGTTTCTACGTGCCGCTGGCCGGCGCCCTGCGCGCGGCCTTCGGCGTCTGCGCCAACGCCATGGGCGCCGACGGCCACGTCGTGCACAACGAATACGGTTGCGGCGCACATTCGGATATCGAACTCCCCACCGGCCAGGGTTCACCGCTGTACGAGGCGTACGACGACGCCGCCGTGGACCTGATCCCCACCGCCGAACTCCGGCCCCCGGCCGAGCCGGCCGTGGACACCCCGGAATCCGCGGCGCCGCACGGCGATGCCTCCGGCGAACCGGCCCGGGCGACCACTTCGTCCGCCGCCTCCTCGAACGGCCACCCCGCCCGGGCCGCTGCCGAGGTGGACTCGGCCGCCGCGCCGACCGATACGGACACCGATCCGGCCGCCGAGCCGGGTGCGGTGACCATCGATCCCGAGAGCGGCCCCGGCGCCGCCGGGTCGGCGCCCGCCGTCGGGGTGGCCGCGGAGTCCCCCGACGGCCTGTTCGGCGCCACCCCGGAATCGGCTGTTCGAGCCGATGCGACCGCAGTGCCGGACGAGCCGTTACGGCCCTCGCCCGAGAACGACGGTCTTGCCGCGCCCGCCACCGATGCTCCGGTGCCGGCGAATCAGGGGGCGGACGGCGACGCAGTTGCTGCTGCCGCGCCGTCGAGCGAGCCAGTCGCACCGAGCGCCACGGCCGCCGAGGCCGTCGTGTCGGTGGGTGAGGTCGAGATTTCGCACGAGACCGATTCCGGTGGCCGGGTCGACGGGCCGGAGGAGGCCGTCACCGGGGAGTCTCCCGTCGCGGCCGGGGCTGCGGATGCCGGAGTAGCCGAGCCGGACTCGGCAGTAGCCGAGCCGGACTCAGGAGCGGCCGATGTGGTCGAGGCTGGAGCGGATGCCGCCGCCGGTACCGAATCGGCCGGGGCGGTGCCCGGTGCGCAGGGCGACGCGGGGCAGTACGACGAGGCCTGGGCCGTGTCCGCGGTTCGGGTCCGGCCTGGTGAATCCGGAGCGGCGGGGTCGAACTGAGCAACACGGTAGTGGATACGTCGGATCCGTTCGGGACGGCGGCGCTGCGGGCTGGAGTGCTGGCGGCGTGGCGGGATTCACCGACCCGGCTGCGTGAGGATGCGGCCACCGAGGCCGATCTCGTGCGTGCCGGATATCGCGATCGGCTGCTGACCGAGCTGGCGCAGAACGCCGCCGATGCCGCCGTGCGGGCCGGGGTGCCGGGGCGGTTGGTGGTGGAGCTGCGCGGCGACGCGCTGCATGTCATGAACACCGGTGTGCCGCTGGATGTTTCGGGGGTGCACGCGCTGACCGCGCTGCGCGCCTCGGCGAAGTCCGGGCGGGATTCGGTGGGGGAGTTCGGGGTCGGCTTCACCGCGGTGCTCAGCGCCGGCGACGAGGTCGAGTTCCGTTCCACCACCGGCTCGTTGCGGTTCTCCCGGGCGCGGACCTGGGAGGCGTTGCGCGAGGCCGGGGTCCGGCTGCCCGAACATGGCCCGCGCGGGGGTGGCGATTTCGCGCCGCCCGCGTTGCGGCTGGTCTGGCCCGAACAGGCGGCTCCGGCGGCCGGATTCGACAGCGAGGTCGTGGTGCGGTTGCGCGCGGACGTCGATGCCGGCGCGCTGCTGGCGGCGATGCGGTCCGAGGCGATCGATCTGTTGCTGGAACTGCCCGCGCTGCGGTCGATCCGGGTGGATGAGGACGAGTTCCACAGTGTCGTCGTCGAACTCGGCGGTGGTCTGGAGGAACTGCGGATCGGGCGTGGGCCGGAGCGTGCCGCGGCCGAGGCGCCGGCGGCGGCCGAGGCGGACGACGACACCGGGGCGGAGCCGGATCCGCTCGACGCGCTGCTGGCCGGTCTCGATGCGGAGACCTCGGGTTCGGGGGTGGTCGATCCGTTCGCCGCGGACGACGAGTCCGGTGATCGGGTGTGGTGGCAGTTCCGGACCGGGCACGCCCGCTGGCTGCTGCCGGTGCGCAACGGCCGTCCGGTGGCCGCGCGGCCCGATGTGCTGCGGGCGCCGACCCGGTCGGACGAGGAACTGTCGTTGCCGGCGTTGCTGATCGCCGACATCGCGATGCAGCCGGATCGGCGGCGGCTGCTGCCCGGTGGGCGGGTGGCCCGATTGGCTTCCGGCTATGCCGATTTCGCCCGCGCGCTGCCGCCGCGCGACCGGTTGCTGCTGGTGCCCGCGCCGGGTTTCGCGCGCAGCGAGGTGGACGGGCTGCTGCGCGAGGCGCTGATCGAGGAACTGCGCACCGGGGCCTGGTTGCCGGTGCTGACCGTCGACGACTCCGATGTCGAGGACGGCGGCGAGCCGGTGGTGGTCGAGGGTGTCGCGGCGCCGACGCGGTCCAGCGTGTTCACCGGCGCCAGTGCGGAATTGGCGCAGTTGCTCGCGGATCTGCTGGGGCCGCTGGTGATTCCGGAGTTGTCCGGGCGCGCGGTCGCCGACCGGCTGGCGGTGCTGGATGTGCACCGGATCGGGCTGGCTCGGATCGCGGAGCTGTCGGCGGGGCTGGAACGTCCACTGCAATGGTGGTATTCGCTCTACGACGCGTTGCAGTCGTTCGTCGGCGATCCGCTGGCGGTCGAGGAACTGGGGGCCCTCGCGGTGCCGCTGGCCGACGGCCGCCAGGTCACCGGGCCCCGCACGGTGGTGGTGGACGATCAGTTGCAGGTGCCGATCCCGGTGCACTGGGCCCGGCTGGTGCATCCCGAGGCCGACCACGACCTGCTGATCCGGCTCGGCGCGCGCCGGGCCACCGTCGAGGAACTGCTCACCGATCCCGCGTTGCGGGCCGAACTCGAGGAGCAGCCCGACGATCCGGACACCGTCGACGCGGTGCTGCAACTGGCCGGTCTGGCCGGCGAGGATGTGGCGCTGCCGGAGTGGCTGGGCATGCTCGAATTGCCGGACGACACCGGCGAATTGCTGCCCGCGGAGGATCTGCTGCTGCCGGGCGCGCCGCTGGCGGAGCTGCTGGTCGATGATTCCCCGTTCGGCACCGTCGATGTCGAGCTGGTCGAGCAGTACGGTGCGGCGGCGTTGCGCGCGGTCGGGGTGGGCTGGGGCTTCGCCGTTGTCACCGAGGCGGATCCGACCGGGCCCGATCACGATCTCGACGAGGAGGATCTCTGGTGGGACAGCCTGCCGGAGGATCCGCCGGTGCTCGCGGCCGTGCGCGACCTGGATCTGATCGACGCCGACGCGTGGCCGGATGCGTTGCGGCTGTTGCTGTCCGAGCCGGAGACCCGTCGGTTGCTCGGCGACCGCGACGGGTACACCGTGTGGTGGTTGCGGCGTTACGCGCGTATCGACGATATTCCGCTGGGTATTCATCGTGCGCCGTCGGATACCGCGTATACGGGTCTGCTGCCCGAGTTGAGCGGCTTCGGTGAGACCGATGTGCTGGCGTTGCGTGCGGTGCTGGCCGACCCGGGGACCGTCAGCCAGTATTCCGCTGCCGTTCTGCTGGAGGCGCTTGCCGATCCGACGAGAAATCCTTCGCCGGAGGTGATTTCGCGGGTGCACGGGCAGCTGGCGGAGGCGTTGCCGCGGCTGTTCCTGGAGGCATTGACGTTGCCGGGCTGGGTGCGTGCGTTGTCGGGGGACGTGCTGGAGCCGAGCCGGGCGCTGGTGCTGGATCAGCCCTGGTACGCGGCGGCGGTGCCGGCGGATCGGCTGGTGGTCGGGGAGTTGGCGACCGCGCCCGCGTTGGCGGCGCTGCTGGATCTGCCGCTGGTGTCGCAGGTTGTCACGGCCGAGGTGCTGAGTACCGGGCGTCGTACTACGTGGGCGGATGAACCGCTGGGGGTGTTGTTACGGTTGCAGTGGGGCGGGCCGGCGCCGGAGGGTGAGCTGGTGGTGCACGAGCGGCTGCGGGTGCGGTTGTCGGGCGCTTACGAGGCTGAGGTGGAGGTTCCGTGGTGGCGGATCGGGACCACCACGCATGTGCAGGATTTTCGGCATTCGGCTCGATCCGGCGGTTAGGGGTCTCGGTGTTTTTGGCCTTCGCTTCGCTGCGGCGGGTTCTCGGCCCCTGAGTCTCGATTCTTCCCTCCTCCACTCCTCCGCTTCGCTCCCCCGCTCCGTCGGTCCAGAATCGAGACGGGCCGAGAACATCAACGTTGGGCCTGCTGGGGTGACCGGGGCGGGTGAGGCGGGTCGGGTCGGGTCGGCAGGTCGCCGGAGCGAAGCGGAGGCCGAAAACTCAAGCGTAGGAGGTGATCATTTCGGCTAGCAGATCCAATTGGGTGCGGACGGCGGCGCTGTCGTTGTCGACCAGCCAGCGCAGGACTATGCCGTCGATGACGGAGAGGGTGAAGCGGCTCAGGGTCTGGACGGGGACCCGCCAGTCGGTGCCGGTGGCGTCGCGGGCGTGCTCCAGGACGTCCGCGACCGTGGAATCGTTGAATGTGTACTGTTCACGGGCTATGGCGAGCTTCGCCGGGGTCTGCTCGCCCTCGCGCAACGCATAGGTCGTGGTCTCGTAGGTCAGCAGCTGTCGTTCGGGGGTGGCCTCGATGTTGAGCCACAGGAGTTCGAGACTGGCCCGGACCAGGTTTTGAAGTGAATCTTTTCCACTTCTGACGTCCTGCCAGACCGCCTCGTTGGTCTCGACGGAATCGCGTAATTCCATCGCCAGCGCCTTGACCAGTTCGGTCATGAGCGCATCCTTGTTTTCGAAACAGTAATGCACCACTCCGAGCGAAACACCGGCTGCCTGAGCCACATCGCGCGTGGTTACCCCGGCCACGCCCTTTTTCTCGGCGAGGCCGATGGCGGCCTCGATAAGGTGGGCTCGTCGTTCTTCGACGCTCAATCGGGAGGACACCCAGGCAGTTAAGCGGGAAGGACGCGTTCAGTCAATTCGCGTACCCGAAAAGGGCTCTGGGGGCGGCCAGCGCCCTGACCTGGCAAAATCCGACTCGATCGGTTTTCTCTCGATGCGCGACCCGCTGTGGAGTCTTTCGATCAGAGCCCTTTCTGCGCACCCTTGTCGCCGCGTCGCGCGCCGCGGCGTTGCAGCAGAAAGATGCCGTATGCGAGGAGGCCGGTCACTACCCCCATGAGGCAGATCGGCCGGGCCGATGACCACTGGTCCACACACCACACCACGACCGTGGCGATCACCCACAAGCCGATACCGACGGCCACCACCGGGCGTGGATCGGTCAGTCGTGGCGGTATCTCGGGCACCTTCTGCATCACGGGATCAACGATAGCGGTGGGAACAGGAGGTCAGTATGCGGCGTGTCACGTATCGTTTGCCTCTGTGACAACGTCTTCCGACATCCGTGCGCTGGCCGCAGAACTTTCTCTGGCGGTCGTGCGTTTGACGCGCCACTTGCGTGGCCGTCGCGCGGAAGCCCAGATCTCGCTCACCCAGCTGTCGGCACTGGCCACGCTCAATCGTGACGGCGCCATGACACCGGGTGCGCTCGCGGCCCGGGAGCGTGTGCAGCCGCCGTCGATGACCAGGGTCATCGCCTCGCTCGCGGAATTGAAACTGGTTCAGCGCGAACCGCATCCGACCGACGGCCGGCAGATCATCGTCTCGCTCTCCGAGGCCGGGCGCGCGCTGATCGACGACGAGAACCATGCCCGGGAGGTCTGGCTCACCGGGCAGTTGTCCGGCCTGCCCCCGCAGCAACTGGAGGTGCTGCGGGAGGCGATCGTGATCATGAAACAGTTCGTTTCCGAGGATAAATAGTTCAGCGGGGAAAAGCTCGTTCGCCGGAAACGATTTCGTGCCCCAGCGGCATCAGCGAAACCGGAATCAATTTCAGATTCGCCCAGCCGAACGGAATTCCGATGATCGACGCGAACAACGGGATGCTGGTGACCAGATGCCCGATCGCGAGCCACCAGCCGGCCACGACGAACCAGATGATGTTTCCGATCAGCGACGGCACCCCGGCGCCGGGCCGGGGCACCACCTCACGCCCGAACGGCCACAGCACGTAGCCGGCGATCCGGAACGAGGCGATGCCGAACGGGATGGTGACGATCAGCACACAGCAGATCACACCGGCGAGGAGATACCCCAGCGCCATCCAGAACCCGCAGAGCACCAGCCAGACGACATTGAGCACCAACCGAATCGGCGACATGGGCCCAGCGTAGGCGCGAGGGCTGAAAGCAGGCTGTGAACACCGGCGGTCAGAAGAACCAGCCCAGCGCCGCCTCCCGCTCGCTGCCGAAGGCCGTGTCCAGCGCTCGCAGCAGTGCGGGATCGCCGGTCCGCAGCCGGTTCGCCGCCGCGAACGCCCGTGCCCGGTGTGCGCCGAGATACATCCCGGCGAGCACATCGATGCCGAGTTCGGCATCGGCCGCGCGCTCGGTGGGCGCGCATTCGGCCACCCCCTCGCACACCCGCAGTGCGAAGGCGCCGCCCGCGTCGCGGAACGGATCGTGCACGGCCAGTACGAGATCCAGATCGCCGGCGTACCCGCGGGCGGTGAGCGCGGCGGGGACGTCCATCAGGCGCAACCACAGCGCATCCCGGTGGGCGACGGTGTACACCTGCCGCGGATCGGTCAGCAGATACGGCAGCGGATCGCCGGGCACGACCGAGGCCTCCACCCGGTCGAACAACTCCAGCGCCAGCAGCGCGCGCCACAGTCCGGCATACGCCACGGGGGTCACCGCGCGCAACTCCACCACCTCGACCGCCGACCCGGTGGCCCGCCGGTGGTAGCGGTACAGCGCGTACCCGTCGGCGTGCACGAGTGCGAACAGCCGGGTCCCGCCGCCGCGGCGGTGCACCGGGTCGTCGAACAGCATCGCCCACGAGACCCCGGGGCGCTGCTGGGCACCCGGCGTGACCCGCTGCCAGCGCTGATAGATCTCCGGAATCACCTGCCGCGCAACCGGAATCGGTGTCAGCTCCACCCCGCCGGGGTCGGGCGCGTCGGCCCGGAACTCGGCCTGTGCCCGCTGCACCACGATGTCGTGGGTCACGACGGCCGGGGCATATCCGAACCGGCCGTAGATGCCGCCCTGGCTGGCGGTGAACGCGGTGATCGGCCGTTTCGCCGCTTCGGTGCGACGATGCTGCTCGGTGTAGAGCGCGCGCAGGATGCCACGCCGCCGATGCGTCGGCGCCACCGCGACATTCGCGATGGTCTCCGCGAGCACGCTGCGGCCCTCCGGCACGGTGATGGTCTGCGGCCGGACCGCCGAGTAGCCGACCACCCGTTCGCCGTCGACCGCGACCAGCGCCTGCTCCAGCGGGAAGACCGAGAACTCGTACTGGTTCTCCGGCTCGCTGCTGACCCCGAACCCCGCGTCGGTGATCAACAGGACCGCCTCCGCATCCGCCGCGGTCGCCGGGCGGACGTGGATTCCGTGTTCGTACGCCGTCGAAGTCATGTCTGCACCTTTGCACGGTCCGCGATCACCGTGCATGCCTTTTTCGCGCGGGTCGGCGGGGCGTCCGCCGACGCCGTGGTGAGCGGGCCGGTCCGTCCGGCCGATTCATGACCGCGGCAGCCGGTCACTGCGGGTTCACGGTCGCCCGCCACGGAAAGAGCGACCGCGGCGGGCCCTCATGACGAGGTGTCGTCCCCGTCGGCCGTCCGCTCGTTCCCGTCCCCGGTGCCTGCCCGCTCGTCCCCCTCCCCGGTGCCCTGGCCGCCGGACTCGTTGCCGCCCTTGGATTCGGGGTCGCCGTCGGATCCGGGCGCCCCGGCCACCGGTCCCGCCCCCGCCCGCCCCGGCGGCAGCCGCCACCGGGACCGGTGTTCGTCGCGTTCGATGCGCGGATCCTCGGCCACTTCGTACCTGGTCACGTACTCGCTGAGGAAGGCCTGCACGGTGGCCGTGGCCGGGATCGCCAGCAGCGCGCCCACCGCGCCGAGCAGCGCACCGCCGGCCAGCACCGCCAGCAGCGCGACCGCGGCGTTGACGTCCACCGTCCGCGCGGTGATCCGTGGTTGCAGCAGGTAGTCCTGGAACCACTGGTACAGCACCACGAACCCCAGCACCCACAGCGCGTCGATCGGGTGGATGGTCAGCGCCACCAGGATCGGCAGGATGCCGGCGATATAGGTGCCGACGGTCGGCACGAACGAGGCCACGACGCCGAACCAGACACCCAGCGCCAGCGCGTTCGGCAGTCCGAGGATGGCCAGGAACACCCAGTGCGCCACCGCCGAGATCACCGCCAGCAGGGCCCGCGAATACAGGTAGCCGCCGGTCTTCCCGATGGCCAGGTCCCAGGCGTGCAGTACCGTCGCCTGTCGTTGCGGTGGCAGCAGCGAGCAGATCGTGCGCCGCAGCTTCGGCCCGTCGGCGGTGAGATAGATGCTGAACAGTGCGATGGTCAGGAACTGCACCAGCCCGCCCAGGATGGTGCTGGACAGGCCCCAGACGTTGTTGGCCGCCCGCTCCGCGTAGCCGGACAGGATATTCGAGTCGTGCAGCAGCCGATCCCGTAGCTGATCGGTCGTGAAGTGCTGGTGGAAATGGTGATTCACGAAGTCCACCAGCTCGTTCAGCAGTCGGGGCAGCTCCCGCAGCAGATTGGTCACCGTCTGCACCAGCAGCGTCACCAGCGCCGCGAGAAACCCTGCGACACAACCGAACAGGATGACGAACACGGCCCCGGTCGCCCAGCCGCGTCCGATGCCGCGCGCGGCCAGCATGTCCACGGCGGGTTCCATCGCCAGCGAGACGAAGAACGCCACCAGCATCATGGTGAACAGCCCGAACAGTTTGTGTGCGGCCCAGTCGGTCAGCTGATAGGCGCCCAGCAGGACGAAGGCCAGCAGCAGGGCCCGCGGCAGCCAGCGCGGCATCCGGTCCGAACCCGGGGATTCGGACGAATCGGAACCATCGGCCGGTTCCTCGGATGCGGATGCTCGCTCGGCCACCTCGCCAGTCTGGCCGATCCGCCGCGCCGGGCCCGGGTCGAAACGCCGCTACCGGCCGAGAAGCCGGTCACGCCGGAAACGACCGAGGCCCGCCCCCGTCGAACGGGTGCGGGCCTCGCGGTGAATCGGGTTCAGCGACCGGTGATCTCGTGGTAGTCGCGCTCCGGGTAGCCGGTGTAGATCTGGCGCGGACGGCCGATCTTCAGCGGCTCGGACTGGAGCTCCCGCCAGTGCGCGATCCAGCCGGGCAGCCGGCCCATCGCGAACAGCACCGTGAACATGCGGGTCGGGAAGCCCAGTGCCCGGTAGATGACGCCGGTGTAGAAGTCGACGTTCGGGTACAGCCGGCGCTCGATGAAGTAGTCGTCCGACAGCGCCGCCTCTTCGAGTTCCTTGGCGATGTCGAGCAGCGGATCGCCGCCGAGCTTGCCGAGGATCTGGTCGGCGGTCTTCTTGACGATGGTCGCGCGCGGGTCGTAGTTGCGGTAGACGCGGTGGCCGAAGCCCATCAGCTTCACCCCGTCTTCCTTGTTCTTGACCTTGCGGACGAACTCCTTGACGTTGGCGCCGGAGGCCTTGATGTCGTCGAGCATCTCCAGCACGGCCTGGTTGGCGCCGCCGTGCAGCGGGCCCCACAGCGCGTTGATGCCGCCGGAGACGGAGGTGAAGAGGTTGGCGTCCGAGGAACCGACCAGGCGCACGGTCGAGGTGGAGCAGTTCTGCTCGTGGTCGGCGTGCAGGATCAGCAGCAGGTCCAGCGCCGCGGCCACATCGGGGTCGACCTCGTAGGGCTCGGCCGGGAAGCCGAAGGTCATCCGCAGGAAGTTCTCCACCAGCGACAGCGAGTTGTCGGGGTAGAGGAACGGCTGGCCGACCGACTTCTTGTACGAATAGGCCGCGATGGTCGGCAGCTTGGCCAGCAGGCGGATGGTGGACAGTTCCACTTGCTCGGGATCGCGCGGATCCAGCGAGTCCTGGTAGTACGCCGACAGCGCGTTCACCGCGGAGGAGAGCACCGGCATCGGGTGCGCGTTGCGGGGGAAGCCGTCGAAGAAGCGCTTCAGGTCCTCGTGCAGCAGGGTGTGGCGGCGGATCCGGTCGGTGAAATCGTCCAGCTGCGCCTGGGTCGGCAGCTCACCGTAGATCAGCAGGTAGCTGACCTCGATGAAGTTGCTGCGGCCCGCCAGCTGCTCGATCGGGTACCCGCGGTAGCGCAGGATGCCGGCCTCGCCGTCGATGTAGGTGATCGCGGACTTGGTCGGAGCGGTGTTCGTGAACCCGGGGTCGTAGGTCACGTATCCGGTGCTGGCCAGCAGCTTGCCCAGATCGATTCCGTCGTTGCCCTCGGTGGCCTTGGCGATCGTCATGGCGTATTCGCCGCCAGGGTAGGACAGTACCGGCTTGGCGTCGTCGTCGACGTTGATGATGTTCTCAGCGGGCACGGAAGGATCCCTCTCAGGCTAGAACGGCAGGCATCGGACGCGATCGGCAACCGATGCTTGGCCTCCACGCTAACCCGTGTCTGTTACGGGCGAGCAGCGAGGGTGCGCGTTAACTACTTCGCAGTACGTTTTGCAACTCAGCGAATTCCGACTGGTCGGCCGCTCGCTGGCCGACCCCCGCTGGCGGGTTTACGACACCGTGATGTCAGCCGTCGACCGGCCCACCCGGAACCGGAGGAAGGCCGGGAACACCATGGCCGCCAGGACGACGCCGACCACCACCAGCAGGCCGCCACCCGCCGCCGCGGTAGCTGTACCCAACGCTGCCGCCGCGAAACCGTGGGCAACGTCACCGATACGCGGCCCGCCGGCCACCACGACGATGAACACCCCCTGCAACCGCCCGCGCATCTCGTCGGTGGCGACCTGTTGCAGCATCGAATTGCGCAGCGCCGCGGAGAACATGTCGACCGCGCCGCCGAAGGCCAGGCAGACCAGCGCCGCCCACAGTCCGGCGCGGGCGCCGAAGGTGTGCCCGGTACCGCCGACGGCCAGGCCGAAGCCGACCATCGCCGCACCCCACAGGCCGATGCACACGGTCACCGCGAGTCCCTGCCGCCGCACGTGACCCAGCCAGCCGGAGAACACGCCACCGGCGACGGCCCCGACCGACATGGCGGCGAACAGCAGGCCCAGGGCCACGCCACCGGCGGCCGGATCGCCGAAGGTGTGGTGCGCGATCTCGGGGAACAGTGCGCGCGGCATTCCGAACACCATGGCGATGATGTCGACGGCGAAGGAGGCCAGCAGGATGCGCTGCGAGGCCAGATAGCCGAAACCCTCGATGACGGCGCGCAGCCCGGCCCGCCGCACGGCGCCGGTCGGCGGCACCTCGGGCAGTCGCCACACCGCCCACAGCGTGGCCAGCACCGCGATCGCGTCGAGCAGATACAGCAGCGGCAACCCGGTCAGCGGGATCAGCGCGCCCGCCAGCACCGGGCCCGCGATGGCGCCGAACTGCACCACCGTCATGTTCAGCGAGGTCGCGGCCGGCAGCAGGCCGTCGGGCAGCAGCCGCGGCAGCAGTGCGCTGCGGGTGGGCTGGTTGACCGCGAAGAAGGCCTGCTGGATCGCGAACAGCGCCAGCACCAGCCAGACGTTGTCCACCCCCGCGGCGGCCTGCACCCAGAACAGCAGCGAGGTGACGCCGGTGCCCGCGGTGGTGATCAGCAGCAGCTTCCGCCGGTCCATCACGTCGGCGAGCGCGCCGCCCCACAGTCCGAACACGATCAGCGGCACCAGGCCGAACAACCCGGCGAGCCCGACATATCCCGAACTGCGGGTGATCTCGTAGATCTGCTGCGGTACCGCTACCACGGTCAATTGCGCGCCGATGGTGGTGACGACGCCCGCGGTCCACAGCCTGCGGAACGAGTCGGTGCGGAGCGGGGTGAGGTCGGCGAGCAGTTTCACCGGGCGAAGATTAGCGTGACGAAACAGATCATGACGAGATATTTTCCGTGATTCATCCCATGACTACAACCCTTGTGTGCGGCTGTGCTCAGGGTTGCAGGCGTTCCACCGCGACGGTCGCGCCGCTGTCGTCCAGGCGCATCCGGATCCGGTTGTGTAACCGGCTGCGCCGGCCCTGCCAGAACTCCACCATCTCCGGGCGCAGCAGGTAGCCGCCCCAGCGCGGCGGCACCGGAATGTCGTCCACGTCCTCGAACCGGGCCGCCGCCTCGGACAGCAGCCGGTCCAGTTCGGCGCGGGATCCGATCGGGCGCGACTGCTCCGAGGCCCAGGCGCCGAGCCGGGAATTGCGCGGCCGCGACCGCCAGTACGCGGCCGTCACGTCGTCGTCGGCCGCGTGGACCGGGCCGCGCAGATGGACCTGATGGGCCAGCGCGGGCCAGACGAAGGTCGCCGAGGCGTACGGAATGTCCGCCAGTTGCCGGCCCTTCGCCGAATCGTAATGGGTGTAGAAAATCACACCGGCGGATGAGAGGTCCTTACAGAGCACGGTCCGGGAGACCGGGCGCGGACCGTCGTCGGTGCGGTCGACCGTGGCCAGCACCATCGCGTTCGGCTCGGCGATTCCCGAGGTGGCGGCCTCCGCCAGCCATCGGCGCAGCAGCGGCTCCCAGCCGTCCGTGAGCCAGGATTCCGACATATCCGGCTCGCCGCCGTACTCGGCCCGCATCGCCGCGATATCCAATTCGCGCATGAACCCAGACGTTACTCCCCAGTAACGGGGAGCTATGGTTTGTCTGAGCGGCGTGCGCACCCGCCTTCCGGCGGCCGGTCCCCGTTACCACGGGCGGCGCACCCGCAGGCACGCTGCGGCCGCCTCACAGACGTCGCGGCCAGGAATGCAAGGAGAGTCGGACCCATGACTACCAGTGCTGCGGCTCCTCTCAACTCGGAAATACCCGCCGACTTCGTCGCCGGCCTGGAAGGCGTGGTGGCCTTCACCACCGATATCGCCGAACCCGACAAGAACGGCGGGGCGCTGCGGTACCGCGGCGTCGACATCGAGGATCTGGTCGGCAACCGGGTGACCTTCGGTGACGTGTGGGCCCTGCTGGTCGACGGCGAATTCGGCCGTGGCCTGCCGCCCGCCGAACCGTTCCCGCTGCCGGTGCACACCGGCGACGTCCGGGTCGACGTGCAGGCCGGTCTGGCCATGCTGGCCCCGATCTGGGGTTACCAGCCGCTGCTGGACATCGACGACGACAGCGCCCGGGAGAATCTGGCCCGCGCTTCGGTGATGGCGCTGTCCTATGTGGCGCAGTCCGCCCGCGGCATCTACCAGCCGGCGGTGTCGCAGAAGAAGATCGACGAGTGCACCACCATCACCGAGCGCTTCATGACCCGGTGGAAGGGTGATCCGGACCCGCGGCACACCGAGGCCATCGACGCCTACTGGGTGTCCGCGGCCGAGCACGGCATGAACGCCTCCACCTTCACCGCCCGCGTGATCGCCTCCACCGGCGCCGATGTCGCGGCCTGCCTGTCCGGCGCGATCGGGGCCATGTCCGGCCCGCTGCACGGTGGCGCGCCGGCCCGGGTGCTGCCGATGATCGAGGAGGTCGAGCGCAGCGGCGACGCCCGCGCGCTGGTCAAGGGCATCCTCGACCGCAAGGAGAAGCTGATGGGCTTCGGGCACCGGGTGTACCGGGCCGAGGACCCGCGCGCCCGGGTGCTGCGCGAGACCGCGCGGCGGCTGCGCGCGCCGCGCTTCGAGGTGGCCGCCGCGCTGGAACAGGCCGCGCTGACCGAACTGCGGGAGCGCCGCCCCGATCGGGCCATCGAGACCAACGTGGAGTTCTGGGCCGCGGTGATCCTCGACTTCGCCGAGGTGCCGGCGCACATGATGCCGGCCATGTTCACCTGTGGCCGCACCGCCGGCTGGTGTGCGCACATCCTGGAGCAGAAGCGGCTGGGCAAGCTCGTCCGGCCGGCCGCCATCTATACCGGCCCGGCTCCCCGCAAACCGGACAGTGTCACCGGCTGGGACACCCTCGCCGGGCACTGAGCTGCGCCGATCGACGAATTTCGTTTCCATCACGTAACATCCGTGCCGTGGTGGGTCCAGGATGGTCACGACGACGGTTGCTGGTGTCCGCGGCGGCGGCCGCCGCCGGTGCGGTAGCGGCCGGATGCAGTGGCTCGCACCGCAATTCGACGGCCGCGAGTTCGACCACCGGGTCGTCGGCGCCGACCGGGAGTCCGTCGGCGACGCCGACCGGTGATGCGGTGGCCGCGCAGGTGCCGCCGCCCGCGCGGACCGGCGCCTCGCCGCAGGCGGTCGCCGCGAAGTACGCCGGACGGCAACCCGCGCGGTGGGGGATGGATCTCGACGGCATCACCACCACGATCCCCGCGACCGGTAAGCAGATGGCGCTCACCTTCGACGCCTGCGGCGGGCCCGGCAACAACGAGATCAACGACGATCTGCTCGATTTCCTGCTCGCCCACGAGATTCCGGCGACGCTGTTCCTCAACAAGCGGTGGATCGACGCCGACCCCGGCCGCGCGGCCCGGCTGGCGGCCAACCCGCTGTTCGAACTCGGCAATCACGGCACCCGGCATTGCCCGCTGTCGGTGAACGGCCGGTCCGCCTACGACATCGACGGCACCGCCTCACCGCAGCAAGCGGTCGACGAGGTGTGGGGCAATCACGAGCGGCTCACCCAGCTGACCGGGCAGCCGCCGCGGTTCTTCCGCGCCGGCACCGCCCATTACGACGAACTCGCCGTCGCCATCGTGCACGATCTCGGCGAGCAGCCGGTGGGATTCAGCATCAACGCCGATGCCGGCGCCACCTACACCGCCGCGCAGGTCCGGCAGGCGATGTCCAAGGCAGCCCCGGGCGCCATCTCGATCGCCCACATGCACCGGCCGCAATCCGGTACCGCGCCGGGCATGTCCGCGGCGCTGCCCGCCCTGCTCGCTGCCGGCTACGAATTCGTCAAGCTGCCCTGAGCCGGCCCCGGGCGACATGCGCCCGACACGCCGCGATCCGTCCGGTTCACCGGGAGTTTCCATTGCTGGGAACGGCCGGTCCCACAGGTGACAATTCGGGACGGTCGGCAAGGCGGGACGGTCGTGGGCTCGCCTCTGCGGGCGCCCCTGCCGGTTCGCCGCCACGGCGAGCGAACCAGGGAGATGCGGGATGGCGGATTCGTTGTGGGTGGACGAATCCGGCCTGCGCGCAACGGTATCGGAACTCCAGCGGCTCGCCGACGAGGGTTCGCGGATGCTGGCGGCGCTGCAACAGGTCGTCCAGCAGCAGCAACAGCCCTGGGGCACCGACGAGACCGGTGAACGGTTCGCCGAGAACTACGTCCCGGACGCCCAGCGCGGGATGCAGAGCCTGCGGGAACTGGTTTCCGATCTGCACGGGCTCAGCCGCGACGTCGCCGCCTCCGCCGATGCTTTCGACCAGCAGGACCGGGTCGCCGGGTCGGTGGTCGCCCGCACCACCGGCGACGGTGGTCTCGCGGCCACGCCCCCGGCGACCGCATGGCCCACCGCGACCACCGGCGTCACGGCGAGCCCCGGCTCCGCGACTGCCGGCTCCGCGAGTCCCGAGCCGGCGGAAACCGGCGCTCCGACGGCCGCCACCGCAGCCCGAGTCACCGCACCGGGTACGGACGTGGCCCCGGCCGGTGCCCGGACCGGGAACGAGACGTCGAGCTCCGGGCCGGATGTCGGCACGGCGAATGCGAACCGGACCGGAGCCCGGCCGGATTCGGCACAGCCCGGCGACTCCGGCTCCCCCGATCCGGCGCAGCGGCCGAATGTGACCGCACCGGTATCGGATTCGCCTGCCACGACCGAAACCGGGAGAGCCGGCGGCGATCCGGCTCCGGCCGTCGGCGCGGTGAGCGCCGCCGCGGATCGCCCGGCCGCGGCGCAGTCCGGCCGGACGCCCGATGCGGCCGAATCGCGCTCCGGCACACCGTGGTCCGCGCGCGGACCGAACAGCAGCCCGTGGGCGAAACCGGCCGCTGCGCCACCGCAGCACGGATCGCCGCCGCGGGTGTCCCCACCGCGGCGGACGGACCGGGCGCCCCGGCCCGCCGGTCCGAAGCGGGCCGAGCGGGAGAAGGTCCGGGCCGGCCGCGACGCTCCCGCTGCGCCGGTGGCCGATTCCGAGGCGCTGCGGCTGGTCCGCGAGGCCGCCGCCCGGCACGGGCTGGAACTCGCCGGATTCGACACCTCCGGCATCGGCGTACCGGCGGCCCGGGAACTGGCCGCCGCCCTGGATTCGGTACTGCCACGCTGCCCGGACCTGTTGCGCGGCCTCGACATCGCCGCGCGGCCGGGTGCGCGATGTCGGGCCGAGCGCCGGGACACACTGGGCGCCGAGGCGGCGCTGTGGATCGTGCTGGAGCCGGCAGCGGTGCTGGACACCGCGTTGTTCAGGGAGGTCACCGGGGTCACCGAGGCCGTCACCGCGGTCTGTGCCGCCCGGCCGCTGTACGCCGCGCTGGTCCGCGCGATCGGCGATGCCCTGGCGATCTCGACGGGTGAGCAGGTCCGCCGCCGCGTGCAGCAGGCGCTGATCGCCGAATACCTCCGGGTCAGCGGAGCGCAGGTCGGTGGGGCGCAGGCGGATTCGCTGGGCTCGGTGGTCACCGGCTATCGCCGCTGGCGTGGCGGGCTGGGCGCGGCGTGCTTCGACCGCGGCCTGCTGCGCCCGAGCGCGGCGCTCGGCGAGGGCTTCGCGGAGGTGGAGCTGTGCGGTGACGCGGCGAGTGCGGCGGCGCGGGTGCTGCACCGGCTCGCGCTGTCGCCGACGACGGCCGCGCGACGCCGTCCCGCGCTCACTCCTCCCGGGAGGCCGCCCAGTCCACGGCCACCGACTCGCCGCGGTCCACGGTGAAGAACGCCACCTCCAACCGGCTACCCAGGTCGACCAGTTCGATGGCGGACAGCGGTACCGGTTGTACGACGCGCACCCGCCAGGGGGCCGGTTCGTCCCAGGCGTGCAGCTCCAGGTCCAGGCGCAGCACCGGGTTGTCGCGGCCGGTGTAGTCGGCGGCGACCGGGGTGGCGTTCAGCACGGTGGCGTCGGCGCGGCGGCCGTCGGCGAGGATCTTCGCGATGCTGACCCGGCCGGTCTCGCCGGGGCCGGGCACGTGCAGTACCAGCCGGTCGCGGTCGCCCGGGTCGACGCGGCAGCCGACGACGTCGCCGGGCTGCATCAGTCGCAGGTCGGTCTCCGGGACGCGCTGGCGCACCCGCGTCTCGTACGGCGTCCGCTCCTCGACGCGCACCTGCACCCAGAAGCGGTCTGCGCGGACGCCGAGGATCGTCGCGGTACCGGCCACCCCGCGGCGTAGCAACTCCCGCTGGGCGGTCTCGGACATCGCGGCGTGCCGGCGGGCCAAGGCACTCATGGCGAGCAGAGTAGCCGGAATGTGTCACAGGTCACTCGGGAAGTCCGGTATGCATGATTCCCGAAGGTAGCCGGGCGTATCCGGCCACACCGCCACCCACGCGGGGGCGAGACGCCGGTCACGCTCTAGGCTGGTGGCCATGACCGCTGCGTTCCCGACCATCCCCGACGACTTGAAGCCCGTTGACGGCCGTTTCGGCTGCGGCCCGTCCAAAGTCCGGCCCGAGCAGCTGCGATCCCTCGTGGAGGTCGGCGCCTCGGTCTTCGGCACCAGCCATCGGCAGAAGCCGGTCAAGGACGTGGTGGCGCGGGTGCGCTCCGGTCTGCGCGAACTGTTCTCGCTGCCCGAGGGGTACGAGGTGGTGCTCGGCAACGGCGGCAGCACCGCGTTCTGGGACGCGGCCGCCTTCGGCCTGATCCGGGAGCGTTCGCTGCACCTCACCTACGGCGAGTTCAGCTCGAAGTTCGCCTCGGTGGCCAAGAAGAACCCGTTCGTCGGCGATCCGATCGTGGTCTCCACCGATCCGGGCACCGCGCCGGAGCCGGTCTCCGATCCGAGCGCCGACCTGATCGGCTGGGCGCACAACGAGACCTCCACCGGGGTGGCCGTGCCCGTGCAGCGTCCGGCGGGTTCCGAGCACGCGCTGATCGCCATCGATGCCACCTCGGGCGCCGGCGGCTTGCCGGTCAACGTGGCCGATGCCGATGTCTACTACTTCGCCCCGCAGAAGTGCTTCGCGGCCGACGGCGGCCTGTGGGTGGCGCTGATGAGCCCCGCGGCGCTGGAACGGGTTTCGGAGATCGACGCGTCCGGCCGCTACACGCCCGAATTCCTGTCGCTGCCGATCGCGATCGACAACAGCACCAAGGACCAGACCTACAACACCCCGGCGCTGGCCACCCTGCTGCTGTTCGCCGATCAGATCGAGTGGCTCAACGGCAACGGCGGTCTGGACTGGGCGGTCAAGCGCACGCTCGATTCCTCCTCGCGGCTGTACTCGTGGGCCGAGTCCAGCGAGTTCGCCACCCCGTTCGTCGCCGATCCGGCGCAGCGCTCGCAGGTGGTGGGCACCGTCGACTTCGCCGATTCGGTCGATGCGGCGCAGGTCGCGAAGGTCTTGCGGGCCAACGGCATCGTCGACACCGAGCCCTACCGCAAGCTGGGCCGCAACCAGTTGCGCATCGGCATGTTCCCGGCCATCGATCCCGAGGACGTGTCGCAGCTGACCCGCAGCATCGACTGGGTCGTGCAGAACCTGGCCGGATAGTTGCCGGGGCCGCGGTTTTCGCCGCGGCGGATATGCCGCACGCCGGACGCCCGGCTTCGCGACACGCGAAGCCGGGCGTCGCGCATCGGCGGTAAGTATGTCGATGATGGCCGAATCCCGCCTGGGCGGAGGCCGTTGCGGCGCTCGGTCCGGGTCGCTCCGATCCCGGGAATTCGATTGCGGCACGCCGCTTTTCCGGCCCCGATCCAGCGCCGATCGGCGCTGCCGAGTTCGTCTGGAACTCAGCAGATTAGCCCTATGCGGTTGGGGGGCGGTACATTTTCGGGCAGCGTGTCTTGCCCCACGAATCTCAGAAGTGCACTACTGTTCCAGAACGTGGGCGGTGTCGCGGAGCCGACGCGATAAGGAGGTAACGGTGCGTGAACTTCGAGTGATCGGATTGACGCCCGATTCCACGCACATCGTGTGCATCGATACCGAGACCGGCCAGAAGTATCGGCTCGCCGCTGACGAGAAATTGCGCGCTGCCGCCCGCGGAGACCTTGCCCGATTCGGCCAGATCGAGATCGAAACGGAAGCGACTATGCGTCCTCGCGATATCCAGGCCCGTATCCGTGCCGGTGCCTCCGTGGAGCAGGTGACGGAGGAGTCCGGCATGCCCGCCAGCCGGGTCGAGCGGTTCGCCTACCCGGTGTTGCTGGAGCGGGCGCGGGCCGCGGAACTGGCGCAGCGCGCGCATCCGGTGCGTAAGGACGGACCGGCGGTGGAGACCCTGATCGAGGTGGTCTCCGCGGCGTTCTCCGAGCGCGGCCACAACATCGATATCGCCGAATGGGATGCCTGGAAGGACGAAAGGGGCTACTGGGTAGCCCAATTGCAGTGGCAGGCGGGCCGTTCGGTCATTGCCGCGCATTGGCGCTACCAGCCCGACGCGCACGGCGGTTCGGTGTCGCCACTGGACGATCCGGCCTCTGATCTGGTCGATCCGGATTTCGGCCGGGCGCTGCGTGGCCTGGCCACCATCCTGCCGGAGCCCGCCGTCGAGTCCGGCCCGGCCGAGGTCCCCGCGGCCCCCGCGCCCGCGCCGCGTGGTGAAGGGGCGACCGCCGCCCGCGCCGCGGCCGAGCGCAGCCAGCAGGGTTTCGACGAGTACTACGAGCCGCGAGCCGCGGTCGGCGGCAACACGGTTGCCGTGACCGGTGCCGCGGCCGCGCCGGCCGCGGCCGGTGGCGCCGCCACCTCGAAGAGCGCTCCCGCGGCGCCCCGGCAGGGTGAGCCGGTCGCGCCCCGGCATCCGGAACCGGCCGCCCCGCAGCACGCCGGAACCGCCGCCCCGGCTTCGCAGCCCGCCGCCCCGCAGCAGGTGGAAACCGCTGCGCCGCAGCATGTTTCGCCGCCCCCGGCGGCGCCGTCCGCCCCGGCGGCCACCGCCCCGGCGCAACCGGCCACCCCGCCGGCCCCGGAACCCGCACCGGCTCCGGCGAAGTCCACCCCCGCCGCGGCGAAGGCGGCGCCCGCCAAGGCCGCGCCGAAGGCCCGGTCCAAGCGTGGTGGCAAGGCGCCCATGCCGTCCTGGGAGGACGTGCTGCTCGGAGTGCGCAGCTCCGGGCACTGAACCGGTGTGGTCCGGGCCGTCGCGGCCGGGACGAGCCGGACGAATTCGACACGCGCCGTCCGGGAATGCGAAGCGCCGCGTTTTCGCCGGTTGGGGGAGTAGATTTTTGGTATGCCCCGGTGCTCATCCGGGGGGAATCGGCAGGTCTCGACGGTGGGCCCGGTCCGCTCTCCTGATTTGCTGAAGAGTAGCTCTGCTTACTCGAACGAGCATCGGGAGGTGCCCGAAGTGCCGTCCACAGCTTCGTCCCTCTGGTATGTCGACGACCCCGACCCGGCGGCCGTGCTGCGCCGGAATCCGGAACCCGATCCGGAGGCCGCGTTCGCCCTCGCCAGACAACTCCACCCCGACAGCGACGTGATCCCGGCCGCCTCGGGTTCGTTGCAGGTCTGGGCGGGGCCGGACCAGGGGTCGATCTACATCGGCTGCTTCCCCGGCCTGACCGTGGTGTGCACGACCGCCGCCGCGGTCACCAAGCCGACCCGGTTGTCCGAGTTGCTGATTCGCCCGCTCGCCTCCGAGCACACCTATCTGGTGTCCTACGACATGCCGCGCGGCTGGGGTGCGTTCGCGCACTGGGAACGCGGCGAGTTCCGGCGGTCGTTCAGCGCCACCCGGGTCAGCATCCTCGAGGACGAGGGCTTGCCGCTGGTATGGGAGCGATCGTACTGGGCCGGTGAGCATCCGGTGCCGCTGCGGCCCGGTGAGCGGCCCGATCCGCAGACACTCCCGTTCGACCCGCCGGATTTTGCCGACGAGGCGAATTCCGAATGGCTCGGATTCGGGTATCGGGCAGCGACTTCCGACGGCGCGGTGCGCCCGGCCGAGATTCCGGTCAGCGGCTTCAACCTGTTCCCGAGGGGCCAGGCGCCCGCGGTGGCGGTGCCGGACGACCGCGAATCGGTCACGCACACGCGATGGTTCGGCTGGCTGCGCGGCCGCGACCGGGTGAGCTGAGCCGGTCGCGCACGATCGGGCCGCGCTCGATCACGCCGGTGGCGATCACGCCGGTGGCGATCAGGCCAGGAACGCGGCGATCAGCAATACCAGCCAGCCGAGCACGACACCCGCGGCGACGCCGCCGAGCACCCAGCGCGTGACCACGATGTGGCGCCAGCGCCACACCGTGGGGGTCACGCCGCCGACGGCGATGACGTTCACCACCACCGCCAGCAGCCAGCCCACGTGCGGCACCTCGGCGAGGGCCACCCCGAAGGCGTAGACGGCGACGGCGGCGAGGACGCCCACGAATATCGCGACCGCCAGCCCGGCCGCCCACGGCGTCGGCTCCGGGTAGTACCCGTGGCGAGTCCCGTCCGGCTGAATCACGAGGCGCGCACCCTTTCGTAGAAGGCCATGGCCGCGGCCGTGGCGACGTTCAGCGAGTCGGTGCCCGCCGACATCGGGATACGAGCCCGCACGTCGGCGGCGGCCATGGCGGCCGCGGTCAGTCCCGGACCCTCGGCGCCGAGCAGCAGCGCCACCCGCTCGCCGGACATCGCCGCCGCCAGGGTCGCCGCCGCCGGATCCGGGGTCAGGGCGATGATCCGGAAACCTTTGTCACGCAACAGCTCCAGATTATCGGGCCAGACCGGCAACTGCGCGAACGGGACGCGCAGCACATGCCCCATCGATACCCGCACCGCCCGCCGGTACAGCGGATCGGCGCAGCTGCCGCCGAACAGCACCGCGTCGGCCCCCAGCCCGGCCGCGTTGCGGAAGATCGAGCCGATGTTCTCGTGGTCGTTGACGCCCTCCAGCACCGCGACCGTGCGCGCCGACGCCAGCAGGTCCGCGAGCGCCGGCTCCGGCGGCCGCCGGGCCGCGCCCAGCACCCCGCGATTGAGATGGAAGCCGACCACCTCGGCCATGACCTCGGCCTCGGCCCGGTAGTACGGAATGTCGACCCCGGCCAGGTCCGCGGCCAGTTGCTCGTACCGGCGGCCGACCCCGAACAGCGCGAACGGGGTGAACCGGGAGGTGAGCATCCGTTGCACCACGACCACCCCCTCGGCCAGCACCAGCCCGCGCCCGCCGGGCCGGTCCGGCCGGCGGTCGGCGGCGCTGAGGTCGCGGAAGTCGGCGACCCGGGGGTCGTCCGGGTCATCGATGTCGATCACTACGGCCACGAATCACCATCCTGCACCCCGGGGTGCGTATTGTTGTTCGCGGCCTCCGGGCGGTGGACTACGCACCCCGGAGGTGGCCTACCGTCGACAGAAAGAGGATCCATGACCAAGCCGGAAGTCGAGTTCCCGGACGGCCCCGCGCCCACCACGCTGGTGATCGAGGATCTCCTCACCGGTAGCGGTCCGGAGGCAGTGCCCGGCGGCACGGTCGAGGTGCACTACGTGGGTGTCGAATACGACACCGGCGAGGAATTCGACTCCTCCTGGAACCGTGGCGAATCCATCACCTTCCCGCTGCGCGGCCTGATCCAGGGCTGGCAGGACGGCATTCCCGGGATGAAGGTCGGCGGCCGCCGGCAGCTGACCATCCCGCCGGAGCTGGCCTACGGACCGGCCGGACGCGGTCACCAGCTGTCCGGCAAGACCCTGGTCTTCGTGATCGATCTGCTGAACGTCGTCAACTGAGCTGTTCCCGGCGGCTCTGCCGCTGAGCTGTTCCCGGCGGCTCCGCCGCTGAGTTGTCCCGGGCGGCTCCGCCGCCGACACGTCCGCACCCGGGTTCCGGTTCGCACCGGAACCCGGGTGCGAACGTCACCTGCGCACGATCTCGACCGGATCGGTCAGCGATTCGGCGATCGCCGACTGCTGGGAGCTGGTGTGCCCCGGCAGTGTGGTGAGCGCCTTCCCGGTCTGCGTGTTCAGATTTCCCACGATCTGCTGCAACTGCTGCACGCCGCCGGTGAGCTGCGAGATGGCGCTCACCAGCGCCGCCGAACCCTGATCGGCCAGCTGCGGGATCTGCTGCGCCATGCCGGCGCCGGTATTCAATAGTTTGCCCGCATCGTCGAGGCGTGCCACCGCGTCACGCAGCAGCGTGGCCAGCGGGGTGTCCGGATCGGTGCTGCTGCCCGCCAACTGGGCGAAACCCTGGAGCTGTCCGGCGGCCTGATTCGCCACTCCGCGCAGCGCGTCCAATTTGCCGATCACGTCGGCCAATTGCGGATCGGCCGCGAACGGCAGCCCCCGCAGCAGCGTCACCGCCTGATCCAGTCCGGTGCCGAGTTGCCCCGCCGAGGTGGTCACCTGCCCGAGGGTCAGGCCCGAGGCGTCCAGTGCGCCCGCCAGACTCGACGCGGTGGAACGCACCGCGGTCAGGGCGCTGTCCAGCTGCCCGATACCCGCGGTCAGCTCACCGGCCCCGCTCTTGGCGGTGTCCAGGAAACCCAGCATCTGATCGGCGCCCGCGGAGAACTCGCCGGAGGCCCCGGCCGCGGCCTGCACGCCCGCGCCCAGCAGCTGCGTGGTGAACGCCGCCTGCTGCACCGAACCCCGCGCGGTGGCGATGGCCGCCAGCATCTCGTCCACGCCCGCTGCGCCGACCCGGCGGGTCACCTCGCCCACCGCGTCGTCGACCAGGTGGGTGTCGGCATGCCGATTGGCGGCCACGGTGACCTGGGCGCGATGCGGGGTGGCGGTGGCCAGCGTGGCGATCGAGCCGGAGAGATCGGCCGGCAGCGTGATCACCGCGGCGTAGTCGGCGGTACTCGCCCCCGGCTGCGCGGTCACCCACTGCTGAGAGTGGTCGTCCTGCAACGCCTTCGCGATGCGGGCGCCGGTCGGTCCGGCGTCGGTGTTCACCAGGGCGATCCGGGTCGGCGCGTCGCCCGGCCGCAGCCACAGCGCCACACCCCCGGCGACGGCGGCCACCACGAGCACGACCACGGCGAGCAGGATCCAGCGAAGACGTCTACCGAGCACCGACGAACCGTAGCGGGTGCACTCGGCGCCAATTCTGGCGCGTCTCTGAGGATTCGGTAAGGATTGGGCCCGGGTGGTCCTGCCGCGGAGGCGGGTTCGCGGTCTACGCCGGGTAGCGGTGATCCGGCAGCACCAGCTTCAGGCGCACCCCGCCGAGCGTGCCGTCGTCGAAAAACGCTCGGCCACCGTGCAATTG
The DNA here is from genome assembly GCF_020176955.2 of Nocardia sp. alder85J. GTDB lineage: Bacteria > Actinomycetota > Actinomycetes > Mycobacteriales > Mycobacteriaceae > Nocardia. The sequence goes on along the minus strand of NZ_JAIUCZ020000003.1, from coordinate 414,768 downwards.
GGCCTGCTGGGCGACCAGCGCCAGACCCAGGCCGGAGCCGCCCTTGCTGGCATAGCTGCCGCGGACGAAGCGCTGGAACACCGCCTCGCGTTCGGCGGGCGGGATGCCGCGGCCGTTGTCGTCGACCGACAACACGATCGCGCCGTCGCCGGTCCGGTGCGCCGACACCAGCGCCTCGGTGGCCCCGCCGTGCCGGACCGAATTGGTCAGGGCATTGTCGACCGCCAGCCGCAGGCCGGTCGGCAGGCCGCGGATGATCAGCTCCGGATCGGTGTCGATGCGCACGGTCAGCTTCGGATAGTGCCGCATGGCATCGTGCGCGGCCTGATCGACCAGTTCGGCGACATCGGTGCGGACCAGATCGCTGTCGTTGGTGAGCTCACCGGCGGCCAGCCGTTCCAGCGCCGCCAGCGTGGCCTCCACCCGGCCCTGGCTGCGTTGCAGATCGTCGAGGATCTCGGTGCGTTGCTGCTCGTCCAGGTCGAGGGTGCGCAGTACTTCCAGGTCGGTGCGCATCGCGGTGAGCGGGGTGCGCAACTCGTGCGCCGACACGGCGGCGAAATCGCGTGCGGTCTCCAGCGCCGCGGCGGTTTCCCCCTGCGCTCGGTTCACCCGTTCCAGCAGGCCGTTCAGGGCGTCGGCGAGCTGTTCGGCCTCGCGCACCCCGGCGCCGTCCACCGGCTCGTCCGGCTGCCCGGTGGCGCCGTAGGCGCCGACCTGTTCGGTCAGATGGACGATCGGGCGCACCGCGCGCCCGCCGAACACCCAGCCCAGCCCCGCGGTCGCGGCGATGGTCAGCACGGCCGCGGCCAGCACCCAGCGGCGTTGTTCGGCGGTGGCGTGATACGCCTGGGTCAACGGGATGCCGATGGACACGATCCGGCCCGTGGGCTGATTGTCGGTGGTGGTCAGCACCCGGAACGGGACGCCGTCCAGCGAGATGGTCTGTGATCCCGGATGCAGTTCCGGCAGATGCACACTGGTGCTGGAGACCACCGTGCTGTCGTCGCGGACCGTGACCGCGAGGTCGTGATTGGGACCAACCAGCGAGAGCACCCCGACCGCGATCACCGGCTGGATCAGCACGATCCGCGCCGCGATGGTCAGCTCCTGATCGGCCTGGGCCAGATTGTTGCGTTCCAGCGCCTGCACCGACAACCAGCTGACCACCGCGGCGATGACGGTCGCGCCGAGCGCGGTCGCCGTCGCCACCCGGGTGCGCAGCGAATACGAGCCGCGCCGCCGCCGGGGATGGCAGACGGTAGCCGTTGCGCCGGTACGTTTTTCGGTGCCGGTGCCGGTGCCGGTGCCGGTGCCGGTGCCGGTGCCGGTGCCGGTGCCGGTGCCGGTGCCGGTGCTCGTGTCTGCGCCCGCGCCGCCGCTCACTTCGGCGCCCGGAGCACGAAGCCGACCCCTCGGATGGTGTGCAACAGCCGCGGCGTATCGCCCGCCTCCAGCTTGCGGCGCAGATAGCCGACGAAGACGTCGACGACGTTGGTGTCCGCGGCGAAGTCGTAGCCCCACACCAGTTCCAGCAGCCGCTCCCGGCTCAGCACCACGCCCGCATTGCGGGCCAGCGTGGACAGCAACTCGAATTCCCGCTTGGTGAGCTCGATCTCCTGCCCGTTGAGCAGTGCGCGATACCCGGCGACGTCGACCTCTAGCGGGCCCACCGTGATTCCGGCCGGACCGGTCCCGGCCGGGACGGCGGCATCGCTGCGGCGTCGCAGCAGGGCGCGGATCCGCGCGACCAGTTCGGCCAGCACGAACGGTTTCACCAGATAGTCGTCGGCCCCGGACTCCAGGCCCGCGATCCGGTCGTCGACCGAGTTGCGCGCCGACAGCACGCAGATCGGCACCTCGTTGCCCATCGCCCGCAGCGCGGTCACCACCCCGGCCCCGTCCAGCACCGGCATGTTCATATCGAGCACGATCGCATCGGGCGATTGCTCACCGACACTGCGCAGCGCGGCCGCCCCGTCTCTGGCGATCAGCACCTCGAACCCGGACAGCCGCAACCCACGCTGCACCGACGCCAGCAGATCCTCGTCGTCGTCCACCAATAAGACGGTAGGAACCGTGTCCACCCACCACACGCTACTGTGTTTGATTGCTTCGGCTTCGCCTCGCGGACTCGTGGCCTGTGCTGTGTTTGATTGCTTCGGCTTCGCCTCGCTGGTTTGTGGCCTGTGCTGTGTTTGACTGCTTCGGCTTCGCCTCGCTGGTTTGTGGCCTGTAACCCCGGCGTTCCGGCACCCGCTGCTTGCTCCTTCGTCGCATCGCATCGGGCGCCGGAACGCCGGGGGCGGCCACAAACCGTGGCGGGGCGGGGAGGCGGGACGGTCGGAGGGTGGTTTCAGGCTGGGTTTGGGAGGCGGCTGCGGCGATCGGGCCTGCTGGACGGTCGGGGTCCGGGGCAGGAGGGCGGGGGGCCTGCCGGTGGGGTAACGGGTCAGGCCGTCGGGTCCTCGTCGGAAGAGGCGGGAGCAGAGGCTTTTTCGGTGGGATGGGTGTCGGCGCGGCCGGCGAGGATCTGGTCCTCGAAGGCCAGCAGGACGGCCGGGTCCTCGATGGTGGCGGGCATCTCCCAGGCCTCGTCGGAGGCGATCTGGCGCATGGTGCGGCGGAGGATCTTGCCGGAGCGGGTCTTCGGGAGACCCTGGACGATCACGACGTCGTGCAGGGTGGCGATGGCGCCGATCTGATCGCGGACCCGGGCGATGACCTCGTCGCGCAGGCGGGCGGGGTCGATGTCGGTGGCGGCCGCCTTGAGGACCACGTAGGCGATCGGGCGCTGGCCCTTGAGTTCGTCGGGGATGCCGATCACGGCGCATTCGGCGACGGCCTCGTGGCCGGCGACGGCTGCTTCTATCCCGCCGGCCGAGAGGCGGTGGCCGGCCATGTTGATCACGTCGTCGCTACGGCCCAGGACGAAGAGGTAGCCGTCCTCGTCGAAATATCCGGAGTCGCCGGTCAGATAGTGGCCGGGGTAGGCGGAGAGATAGGAGCGGGCGAAGCGCTCGTCGTCGCCCCACAGGCCGGTGAGGGTGCCGGGAGGCAAGGGGAGGCCGATGACGATGTTGCCCTCGGTGCCGGGTGGTACCGCGCGGCCCTCGTAGTCCAGGACCCGCAGGCGGTAGCCGGGGACCGGTACCGAGGCCGAGCCGGGTTTGATCGGAAGTTCTTGTAGCCCTATGGGATCCGCGCAGATCGGCCAGCCGGTCTCGGTCTGCCACCAGTGGTCCACCACGGGGATGTCCGGATGGCCGGCCAGCAGGGTGTCACGGACCCACTGGTAGGTGGGCGGATCCAGTCGTTCGCCGGCGCAGAACAGGGCGCGCAGCGAGGAGAGATCGTGATGGCCGGCCAGCGCGGCGTCGGGGTCGGCGCGGCGGATGGCGCGCAGGGCCGTGGGGGCGGTGAACATCACATCCACGCCGTACTTCTCGACCACCCGCCAGTAGGCGGCGGAGTCCGGCGTACCGATCGGTTTGCCTTCGTACAGAACGGTTGTCGCGCCCGCCAGTAAGGGGGCATAGACGATGTAGGAGTGTCCGACCACCCAGCCGATGTCGGAGGTGGTGAGCATCACCTGGCCCGGCGCCACGTCGTAGATGTTGCGCATCGACCAGGTCAGCGCGACCGCGTGCCCGCCGTTGTCGCGCACGACGCCCTTGGGCCGGCCGGTGGTACCGGAGGTGTAGAGGATGTAGAGCGGATCGGTGGCGGCCATCGGCACCGGGTCGGCCGGTTCCGCGTCCAGAATCATGTCTTCCCAGTCCAGCCACTGTGCCGCAACGGTTTCCGAGGAATCCGGCAAATGTTCGGTGGCCGGTTGGGGAGCGGCGAAGGGGATCACCGGGAAGCCCTCGCGCTGCTTCACCACCACGTGGTGCGGAGCCGCGGTCTTGGTCAGGTCCAGCGCCTGCAACACGATCGGCGGGTACTCGATCCGCCGGCCCGGTTCCAGGCCGCCGGAGGCGGTGACGATGAGTGTGGGCTGGGCATCGTCGATGCGGGCGGCCAGCTCGTGCGCGGCGAATCCGCCGAACACCACCGAGTGCACGGCGCCGATCCGGGCGCAGGCCAGCATCGCGACCACGGCCTCCGGGATCATCGGCAGGTAGATGACCACACGATCGCCGGTGCGCACGCCCAGTCGCAGCATCGCGCCGGCGAACTGCGCCACCTCCGCCAGCAATTCGGCGTAGGTGTAGGTTCGACTGGCGCCGGTCATGGCCGAGTCATAGATTAGGGCCGGCTGGTGTGCGCGACCCCCCGGAGCCGTGGGGCGGCCGGCCGAGTCCGGTTGGGGCGCTTCGAGTTGCGTCGAGTCCTCTTCCGGTGTGATATCGCGCACATGACGATCGAGTGCGTTGTAGGAGGTGTTCAGGCGAGCATCGGGAAACCACCGAGCGGTCGGACGGGCCGTGGCGTCGAGGATCTGTGTGGGCGGAACGTCCCAGCTGATAGCCTCGGCCGCAGCGCGCCAGAAGTCCGAGGGATCGACCAGGCTCGTTTGGTAGGTGGGCCGGTACTCCCGCTTCGCGTTCAACCCTGTGACTCCCTGCCTCGCCTCTGATGCCCGCCTCGATAGATCAGCCTGATTGTGGCAGACTTCACGCGACGTCCGGGCGGACGCCGCGACCTTTGATTTTGTCCAGAATGGGCTGGTTGGTGGCCGGGGAATGCCAAGAGGTCACACAAGAAGTTATTGATCCGTTAGAATCGCATGCCACATATATCGGCCGTCATGGACGCAATTTTCTCGGCCAGCCGCAGTTCTCGGCCAGCTCCGCCTGTCGAGCCCAGCGTGCGATCGCGGAGGCTCGCTCATGGCGCATGGCTGGGGCCAGTTTGGAAAGTGAGTGGAGATGCGTGACGCCGCTAGGCCCGGTACGAAGCGTTGGGCGCTCGGCAACTGGGACCTGCGCTGGAAGGTCACGGCCGTGCTGGCCGTCCCCCTGCTGGTGGCGGTGGTACTCGGAGCATCCCGGATCGCATCCGAGTTCGGCGACTCGAGCAGGCTCAACTCCTCCGTAGGTCAGGTCGAGGCGATCCCGGCGGTCACCGGTCTGAGCGCCGCGGCCGGCACCATCGCCGCCTCCCAGATGGTCCAGATCGGCACCCAGTCGGTGGTCGACGATGCCGATCTCACCAAACTGGATGCGGCGATCGACGCCGCGGTCAGGGCCGAATCCAAACTGGACGGTGTGTCCGGCGGCCGGGCCGCACTCGATGCCATGATCACCAGCGCCCGCGCGGTGCGCTCCGCCGGAAAGACTCCGGCACACAGCGTTCCCGATGCCCTGAACCAGGAAGAGGGCATCCGGCAGAACAGCGTGAAGACGGTGGAATCCATCGTCGGCACGGTCGCCGACCCGAGCGTGGAATCCGCGAAGCTGCGGCTGGTCGATTCGCTGAACACCCGCGCGGCCCTGGTGACCCAGAGCGCCGCCATCGCCACCGCGCTGCGCGGCAGCCCCAAGGACGGGCTGCGCGACTATCTGGTGGCGGTCTCCACCGAGCGGCAGATGCTGGGCGTGCTCGCACACCGCTTCCCGGACGGCGACCAAACCATCGCCGATCTCATCGCCGAGGCCGACAATCGGCAGCAACTGGGCAGCGGCCCGCAGGTGGCCTCCGGCCAGGTGCCGATCCAGGACATGAAGCAGTCCTCGGAGACCAGCCTCGCGGACTACCAGAAGATCGTCGACCGCTCCACCGCGGACATCACCTCGCTGGTCGACACCCTCGCGGACAACTCCCGCACCGGTGCCATCCGATACTCGGCGATCGTCATCACCACCATCCTGGCCGCGCTGCTGCTGGCCGTGGTCATCGCGCGGTCGATGATCGTCCCGCTGCGCAAGCTGCGCCTGGCCGCGCTGCGCGTGGCCGAGCACGACCTGGGTCACGAGGTGTCGCGGCTGCGCGACGGCGCCAGCCCGGAGGACGTGCCGCTGGAGCCGATGCCGGTGCACACCGACGAGGAGATCGGCCAGCTGGCCCGCGCGGTCGACGACATCCACGGCCAGGCGCTGCGCCTCGCCGCCGACCAGGCCGCGATGCGTACCCAGGTCAACGACATGTTCGAGACCCTGGCGCGGCGCTCGAAGTCCCTTGTCGACCATCAGCTCTCGCTGATCGAGGCGATGGAGTACGACGAGAAGGACCCGCGTCTGCTGGAGAACCTCTTCCGGCTGGACCATCTCGCCGCCCGTATGCGCCGCAATGGCGACAACCTGCTGATTCTGGCCGGTACCCGGCAGCGCCGCACCAAGTCCGCCCCGGTCGAGATCGCCGACGTGCTGCGTGCCGCGATCTCCGAGGTCGAGGACTACGAGCGGGTGAAGCTGGGCGCCACACCGCGCGGTGCCATCACCGAACCGGCCGCCTCCGACCTCGCGCACCTGTTCGCCGAGCTGCTCGACAACGCGCTGCGCGCCTCGCCGCCGGAGACGGACGTCAAGTTCACCTTCGCGCAGGCGCACGATCAGGGCGTGCTGATCGAGGTCGCGGACCGCGGCATCGGTATGCCGCCCGCGGAGATGGCCGACATCAACCGCCGGCTGGAGACCACCGCCGAGGTCGGTTCCGACACCGCGCGGCACATGGGCCTGTTCGTGGTGAGCCGGTTGGCCGAGCGGCACGGTCTGACCGTGCGCCTGCGGCCCACCTTCGACACCGCCCGCGATCCCGGCGTCACTGTGACGGTGCACGTGCCCAAGGTGCTCATCGTGGCGCCCCCCGGCGGCATGGTCACGGTCCCGGCGCCGACGCCGAGCCAGCCGAACAATCCGGTGCAGTCCACCGGCCCGTCCTCGATGCAGATGCGGGCGGTCACTCGGACGCCCAGCGGCAACATGATGGTGACGGTGGATCCCGGTGTGAGCGGGCCGATTTCGGCCAACGGCACCGATCGCACCGTCGCCGCCAACGGCGCCGCCGGGATCAACGGCACCACGGGGACGAAGGGTCCCAACGGGACTCCGTTGTCGGCGCCGCCGAGCGGTCCGCTGCCGCAGCGCGAGCCGGGCGGTGGCCTGCCGCAGCGGCAGCCGGGCACCAACGGCCCGACCGTGCGGCACACCGTCTCCGATCCCAATCTGCGCAATCCCGGTCTGCCGCAGCGCGATCCGGGTGCGAACGGGCCGCAGCAGCCGCAGCCGCAGCCGGGTACCGGGCTGCCCCCGCGACCGGCGGGCAGCGGTACGCCGCAGCCGCAGCCGGGGCTGGCGGCGAACATGCTCAAGCGCCAGCCGGGTGTGACTCCGGGCCAGCCGCCGCGACCGGCCGGGCCGCCGCCGGCGACCACCGGTATGCCGCCGAGCGGGCTGCCGCAGCGCCAGCCCGGGAGCAACGGAATACCGGGTGGCAGCGCGGCGCCGGGCCCCAACGGCCTGTCCCAGCGGCCGGCCGGTCCGCCGTCCGCCCCCAACGGCCTGCCGCAGCGCGACGCGGCCCCGACCGGACTGCCGCCGCGGCCGCCGACCACCCCGGGCAGCGGCCTGCCGCAGCGCCCGGCGCCCGGTCTGCCGCCGCGTGAGCCCGGCGCCGGTGCGCCGCCGCGCGACACCGCCGCACCCGGTCTGCCCACTCGCGACACCCAGTCCGGCGGCCTCCCGCGCCGCGAGCCGACCTCACCCGGGATGCCGCAGCGCGATCCCGCCACCGGCCTGCCGCAGCGGGACGTGGGTGCGCCGGGCCTGCCGCGCCGGGACGCCGGGCCGAGCGGCCTGCCGCAGCGCGATACGGGTTCACACGGTCTGCCGCAGCGGGAGCCGGGTTCCGGCCTGCCGCAGCGGGATCCGAGTGCGGCCCGATTGCCCCAGGTCGGTGCGCCGGGTCAGCCGCAGCGGGAAACCGGTCCCACCGGCTTGCCGCAACGTGACACGGGTTCGCACAGTCTGCCGCAGCGGGAAGCCGGTGCGACGGGCCTGCCGCAGCGGGAAGCCGGCCCTACCGGTCTGCCGCAGCGTGATACGGGTTCGCACGGTCTGCCGCAGCGCGAGCCCGGTGCGCCCGGTCTGCCGCAGCGGGATGCGGGTGCCACCCGGCTTCCGCAGCGGGATACGGGTTCTCATGGTCTCCCACAGCGGGATACCGGTGCGCCCGGCCTGCCGCAGCGGGATGCGGGCGCCACCCGGCTACCGCAGCGGGACACCGGTTCGCACGGTCTCCCACAGCGGGACACGGGTTCGCACGGTCTCCCACAGCGGGATACCGGTGCGACGGGTCTGCCGCAGCGTCAGCCCGGCGGCCTGCCGCAGCGCGACGCCACCCCGGACACCGGTCTGCCGCAGCGGGATCCCTCCGGTGGCCTGCCCACCGGCCTGCCCCGCCGCCAGCCCGGCGCCGGGCTGCCGCCGAGACCGGAGCCGACCCCCGGCCTACGCACGCCCGGTGACCACCTCGAGGACGCTGCCGGTGACGGTCGCGAGCGCGGGCGGCACAGCTACCGGGCCAACCCGCAGAAGACCGCTTCGTTCTTCCAGACGCGGCTACAGCCGACGATGGAGGCCGATCCAGTGATCGGCGGTACGCCGATCTTCGCCGAGATGATGTCCGCCTGGCTCCAGGATCCGAATGCGGACCGGTCCCAGGTGGCCGCCTCCTTCGAATCACCTGGTGACGAGGGCTGGCAGGCCGCGCGTCACGCGGTGGAGGTACAGCCGGAGCGGCGGACGGCGGCCGGATTGCCGCAGCGCGATCCGGGTAACCGACTGGTTCCAGGTGGTGTCACCGGAAACACCGACGCGAGCACCGACCGCGATCCAGAATCCATCAGGTCAAGTCTGAGTCGTCACCAGCAGGGCGTCCGGGATGGCCGCGCAATGAGAGCAATGAACCTAACCGGAGATAAAGGAGACCGATGAACCCCGATCTAGGTGGTACGAACCGTCAGCTGGATTGGCTGGTTTCGAACTTCGCCAACGAGGTTCCGGGCGTCGCTCACGCCGTGCTGGTTTCGGCGGACGGTCTGTTGATGGCCGCGAGCGCGCAGTTGCCCGTGGACCGCGCCGAACAGCTGTCCGCGGTGACCGCGGGACTCGCCAGCCTCTCGGTGGGCGTGTCCAACCTCTTCGAGGGCGGCACCGTGTTGCAGTCGGTGGTCGAGATGGAGCACGGCTACCTATTGCTGATGGCAGTGGGCGACGGCTCCTACCTGGCCGTGCTGACGAACACGTCCTGCGATATCGGCCAAGTGGGATACGAGATGGCCTTGTTGGTCGAGCGAGTGGGCCAGACGGTCCAAGCGACACCTCGCGTCACGATGGGTTCCTGACGGTGGGATGGACATAAACAACCAACGCGTGGGAAGCGCCGAGCCGAGCCTCGTCCGCCCTTACTCCTTGACCGCCGGCCGTACCAGGCCGACGGTCGAGTTGGCATTGGAGGCGCTCGTCGCATCGCATCCGGTCGCCCTGGAGCGGCAGTTCGAGCTCACCAACATCGAGACGTCGATCGTGGAGTTGTGCAGAGAATCGCCGTCGGTCGCGGAAGTGGCTGCCCGATTGGGCATGCCGATCGGGGTGGCACGGGTATTGGTCGCCGACCTGATCGAAGCCGGCCATGTGCGGGTTTCGGCGACATTGAAAGACGATTCCAGCGACGACGAACGTCGCGAGCTGATCGAAAGGGTTCTCAGTGGACTCCGGCGTATATGATTCGACGTCCTCGGTCGATACCCGCACCAGTAAGCCAACCTCGGCGAAGATCGTGGTCGCCGGTGGCTTCGGTGTGGGTAAGACCACTCTCGTCGGTGCCGTTTCGGAAATCGTTCCGTTGCGCACCGAGGCATTGGTGACCAATGCCAGTGTCGGCGTCGACAGCCTGGCGGCCGTGCCGACCAAGGCCACCACCACGGTGGCGATGGATTTCGGCCGGATCAGCCTGGCCGACGATCTGGTGCTGTATCTGTTCGGCACGCCGGGCCAGTACCGCTTCTGGTTCATGTGGGACGACCTGATCCGCGGCGCCATCGGCGCGGTGGTGCTGGTCGACACCCGCCGGCTGGAAGACAGTTTCGCGGCGGTGGACTACTTCGAGGCGCGGCACCTACCGTTCCTCGTGGCCATCAACGAGTTCGACGACGCACCGCGGTACCCGCTGGAGGACATCCGGCAGGCGCTCGCGGTGCCGGCCGATGTGCCGATCATGTCGCTGGACGCGCGTCGCCGCGAGCCGGTCAAGCAGGCGCTGGTCTCGGTCACCGAATACGCACTGCGCAAGGTCGTCCAGGGATATTGAGACCCGGCCACGACCGGAGCCGCCGGGCTCACGGTCTCGTGGCCGGTGATCGGTGTTCGGCTACGCTCGCCGCGTGAAGATCTCGGCGCGACAGCTGCTGGACGACCTGCTCGATCCGGATTCCTTCGTGAGCTGGGACCGGCCGCCTGTCGAGGTGGCCGCAGCTCCCGAGTACCGGGTGGAGCTACGGGCGGCTGCCGCCCGTGCGGGCGTCGACGAGTCCGTGCTGACCGGTGAGGGGTTACTGCGCGGACGGCGGGTCGCCGTGGTCGCGTGCGAGTTCGGCTTCCTCGCGGGGTCGATCGGGGTCGCGGCGGCGGAACGGGTCGTGACGGCGGTCGAGCGCGCCACCGAACTGGGCCTGCCCCTGCTGGCGTCGCCGACCTCGGGCGGCACCCGGATGCAGGAGGGCACGGTCGCCTTCGTGCAGATGGTCAAGATCGCCGGTGCGGTGGCCGCGCACAAGGCGGCGGGACATCCCTATCTGGTGTATCTGCGCGACCCGACCATGGGTGGCGTGTTCGCGTCCTGGGGTTCGCTGGGGCACATGACCTTCGCCCAGCCCGGCGCGCTGATCGGCTTCCTCGGCCCGCGGGTGTACGAGGCGCTGTACGGGCATCCGTTTCCCGAGGGCGTGCAGACGGCCGAAAACCTTTATCGCTCAGGCGTGATCGACGGCGTACTGCCGGTCCCGCTGTTCCGCCGGATCGCCCATCGGGTGCTGAATGTGGTGTGCGGCAAGGACTTTCCAGCCGATCTCGACGACGTCGTGGCCGCGCACCCGGCCCGGCCGGCGTTCGGATCCGATTACGTTGCGGCCGAATCGAATTCGTCCGCGTGGCGATCGGTGCTGATCTCCCGCAAGCCCGATCGCCCGGGTATCCGGCAGTTGCTGCGGCGCGCCACCGATCGAGTGCCGTTGTCCGGCACCGGACAAGGCGAGGCCGACCGCACCGTGGTGCACGCCCTGGCCCGCTTCCACGGTCGTTCCTGTGTGGTCTTCGGGCACGACCGCGCCGGGCAGACGCGCGAGAACACCATGGGACCGGCGGCGCTGCGGGAGGCACGGCGCAGCATGCAGCTGGCGGCGGAACTGCGCCTGCCGCTGGTGCTGGTGATCGACACCGCCGGCGCCTCGCTGTCGCGCGAGGCGGAGGAGCGTGGTCTGGCGCCCGAGATCGCCAGGTGCCTGGCCGATCTGGTGATGCTGGACACTCCCACGGTGTCGGTGCTGCTCGGCCAGGGCACCGGCGGCGGCGCCCTGGCGCTGCTGCCCGCCGATCGGGTGCTGGCCGCCGGACACGCCTGGCTGGCGCCGCTGCCGCCGGAGGGCGCCAGCGCGATCGTGTACCGGGACACCGCACATGCCGCGGAACTGGCCGCCACCCAACGTATCCGCGCTCGCGACCTGCACGCCGACGGAATCGTGGACCGGATCGTCGGCGAACATCCGGACGCCGCGGCCGAACCCACCGCCTTCGCCCACCGCATGGTCGGCGCCATCGCGGAGACGCTGGACGAACTGCGGGCCGGCGCCCCGGCGGAACTGCGGGCGGCCCGCCGATCGCGGTACCGCCGCCTCGGGCTGGTGACCGAGGTGAGCTCGAACACACCGGGTCATGTCGTTGACGGGTCCGGAAACCGCTTCTACGGTCGGAACGGTGACCTTCAGTAGCGCAAGCAGCACTGTGCCGTCCGTCGTCCTCAACGACGGAAACGTCATACCCCAGCTCGGTTTCGGGGTGTGGCAGGTGGCCAGCGAGGAGGCGTTCGCCACCGTCGCCACGGCCCTCGAAGCGGGGTACCGCAGCATCGATACCGCTGCGGCGTACGGGAACGAGGCCGAGGTCGGCCGTGCGATCCGGGAATCCGGAGTGGCGCGCGACGAGGTCTTCGTCACCACCAAACTGTGGAATCCCGATCAGGGCTACGACTCCACGTTGCGGGCCTTCGACACGAGCATGAAGGAACTGGGCCTGGAGTTCCTGGACCTGTACCTGATCCACTGGCCGGTGGCCCGCGCCGACCGGTTCGTGGACACCTTCCGAGCCTTCCAGGCGCTGAAGTCGCAGGGCCGGATCGGGTCGATCGGCGTCTCCAACTTCACCGTCGACCACTTGCAGCGGCTGATCGCCGAGACCGGTGAGACCCCGGCGGTGAACCAGATCGAACTGCATCCGACCCTGGCCCAGCCCGCCCTGCGCGCCTTCCACGCCCGGCACAGCATCGCCACCGAGGCGTGGAGCCCGCTCGGCCAGGGCAAGGAGCTGAAGGATCCGACCATCGCGGAGATCGCGGAGCAGACCGGCCGCACCGCGGCCCAGGTGATCATCCGCTGGCATCTGCAACTGGGCAATGTGGTCATCCCGAAGTCGGTCACCCCGTCCCGCATCGAGGAGAACTTCGACGTGTTCTCCTTCGAGCTGACCACCGAGCAGATGCAGCGCATCGACGCCCTGGACACCGCCACCCGCATCGGTCCCGACCCGGACGAGTTCAGCCTCGGGTTGTGATCACTGGGCGCGCGGCAGGCCCAGATATTCGGTGAGTTCCACCGCGGCCGCACGCCCGGCGCGATTGGCGCCGATCGTGCTGGCCGAGGGGCCGTAGCCGATCAGATGGATGCGCGGGTCCGCGGCGACCCGGGTGGCCAGCCGCCCGGTCATGGTGATGCCGCCGCCGGGCCCGCGCAGCCGCAGCGGTGCCAGATGGTCCAGCGCACTGCGAAAACCGGTGGCCCACAGGATCACTCGCGCGGGCTGGAAGGTTCCGTCGGCCCAGCGCACCCCGTCGGGCTCGAGGCGCCGGAACATCGGGTGCCAGCGCAACGCCCCCCGCGCGCGGGCCGCCCGGACCCGGTCGTCGACCGGCAGCCCGGTCACCGACACCACCGAGCGCGGCGGCAGGCCGCGACGCACCCGATCCTCGACCAGCGCGACCGCGGCCCGGCCGTCGTCCGGGCCGAACGGCGTTTCGCGCCAGCGCGGTTCGGTGCGCGACACCCAGGTCGTGGTGGTCACCTGCGAGATCTCGTCGAGCAACTGGATCGCCGAGATCCCCGCACCCACCACCACGACGTGCTCACCCGCGAATTCCGCCGCCGTCCGGTAGTCGTGCGCGTGCAACTGCCGGCCGGTGAAGGTCTCGGCGCCGGGGTAGTAGGGGATGAACGGCTTCTCCCAGGTCCCGGTCGCATTGACCAGGCCGCGCACCCGCAGCGTCGTGATCTGCGCCTCGGCCACAGGTCCGCCGCTGCCGCCCGGCTGCGCCGCCGCCACCGAGACGGTTCCCGCCTCGGTCGCGGCGCTCGCCGAACTGCTCGGCGAGGTCTCCCGCGGCGCACTCGGTCCGGTGTCTGCCGACCTGCTCCGCAGGGAATCCGGCGGTGGGCCCGAGACCTCGCCCGGCACGGTGTCGACGTGCAGCAGGCCGTCGACCTCGCCGGCCGGGCAGGTGGCGGCCGAGGCGCGGTCGCACACCACCCGGACCGAGACCGGCCGCCGCACGGCGAGCCCGAATCGCTTCTCGTAGAGGTCGAAATAGTGCGGGACGGCGGTGGCGGCCGGGACGTCGTCGGCATCCGGCGGCAGGGTCTCCGCGAACGACATGCCCGGCAGATCGTGGACCCGGTTCACCGTGGTCAGCGTCAGCGACGGCCAGCGGAACTGCCAGGCCCCGCCCGGTCCGGGCGCGTGGTCGACGATGCGGAAATCCCGGTCCGGGCGCAGTCCCAGTCGTTGCAGGTGGTACCCCACCGACAGTCCGGCCTGGCCCGCGCCGATCACGAGAATGTCGACATCGGCGGTGGTCACCATCGTCACAGTACCGCTGGTGCGTCGGGTGCGGCCGGGCAACCGTCGGCCACCTACAGTGAAGTCGTCAATGCTCGTCGCACGACCGGGGAGGTCCTGACCATGCTGGGTGTGAGCCGCGATGGTGACGTGGTCACCATCGAATTGCAGCGCCCGCAGCGCCGCAACGCCCTGAACGAGGAACTGGTGGCGCTGCTGCACGAGGCGGTCACGGCCGCCGCCGCCGATGCCCGGGTGATCGTGCTCACCGGCGCCGGGCGGATCTTCTGCGCCGGCGCGGACCTCGACGGCGCGCATTCGGAACAGTTCCTGCGCGCGCTGATGGCGATGCTGCACGCGGTGGAGAACGCGCCGGTGCCGGTGATCTCCGCCATCCACGGCGGGGCGCTGGGCGCGGGCGTGCAGCTGACGCTCGCCTCCGATCTGCGGGTGCTGAGCCCGGACGCCTTCGTCGGCATTCCGGCCGCCAAACTCGGTGTCTCACTGGACAATTGGACCGTGCGGCGGCTCGCCGCACTGATCGGCGGCGGCCCGGCCCGCACCATGCTGCTGGGCGCCGAGCTGATTCCCGCGGCCGACGCCTACACCTTCGGCTACGCCAACCGGATCGGCACGCCGGCGGACGCGCAGGCGTGGGCGAAGCAGATCGCCACGCTGGCGCCGCTGTCGTTGCGTCACCTGAAGATGGTGCTCAACGGCGGTGACGGGGCCGAGACCCCGGAACAGGCGGCGGCGTTGCGGGCGGCCTGGGAGAGCGCCGACGCCGAGGAGGCGATGGTGGCCCGCCGGGAGAAGCGCGCACCGAAGTTCGTGGGCCGCTGATGGGCGCGCTCGCGGGGCTGCGCCGGACCGCGCTGACGGCCGCCGGGGCGGTGGGCCTGGGCTGGGTGGTCCGGGCGATATGGGAGATCCCGTCGGCGATGGGCGCCTCGGCCGCGGCCATCGCGCCGGTCGCCTCGGGCGCCGCGGGCTACCGCAACCGGCAGTTCCACAACATCGAGCCGAGCGTCGCCGTGCGGCCGGGCTCGATGCTCTCGCTGCTGGTCTCGGCGCTGACCCGGCAGGGCGTGGGCCGGCCGGCGGGCACGATTCCGCTGGCCGTCCCGCAGACCCCGGCCGCCGCCGCCGATCTGGCCGTCACCTGGTACGGCCACGCGTCGGCGCTGCTGGAGGTCGACGGGTACCGCATCCTCACCGATCCGGTGTGGAGCGAGCGGGTCTCACCGTCGGCGCTGGTCGGGCCCGCCCGGCTGCATCCGGTGCCGGTGCCGCTGGCGGACCTGCCGCCGCTGGACGCGATCGTGATCTCGCACGACCACTACGACCACCTCGACCGGGACACCGTCCGCGGCCTGGTCGACGGCCACGACGCGCCGTTCGTGGTGCCGCTGGGCATCGGCGCGCACCTGCGCAAATGGCAGGTGCCGGACCGCCGGATCATCGAATTGGACTGGGGCGCTTCGGTATCGATGGCCGACCTGGGCCGCGCGCGGGAGTCCGGCGATCTGGTGCTGACCTGTACCGAGGCCCGGCACTTCTCCGGCCGCGGCCTGGTCCGCAACACCACGCTGTGGGCCTCGTGGATCGTCCGGGGCCCGGTGCGGCGGGTGTACTTCGGCGGCGACACCGGATACACCCGGGCCTTCGCGGAGATCGGCGCCACCGCGGGACCGTTCGATCTGACCCTGCTGCCGATCGGCGCCTACGACGTGCACTGGCCCGACGTGCACATGAATCCGGAGGAGGCGGTGCGCGCGCACGCCGACGTGTGCGCGGGCGACCCGCATCACGGCCTGCTGGTCCCGATCCACTGGGCCACCTTCAATCTCGCCTTCCACGAATGGGCCGAACCGGTGCGCCGGCTGGTGTCCGCCGCCCACGCCGCCGGCACTCCGGTGGCGGTGCCGATCCCGGGCGAGCGGATCGATCCGATTGCACTGCAACCCCAGGTCCCGTGGTGGGAAAATATCCGCAGTGCGGTATCGCCGCCGCAGTGACGACCCAGAAGTGAGAGGGCAGGTCCGATGAGTCTCATCGATACGCTCAAGGGATTGGTTGGCCGGGGCAAGGAACTCGCTGCGGACAACGCCGACAAGATCCACGAGGCCGTGGACAAAGCGGGCGGTTTCATCGACGAGAAGACCGGCGGCAAGTTCACCGACAAGATCGAGAAGGGCACCGACGTCGTCAAGAGCGTGATCCCGGAGCAGACCGCGGCCCCGGAGGAAGCCGCCGCCGAGGAAGCGCCCGCCCCGGAGACGGCTGCCGCCGAGCCCGAGGCTCCGGCCGAGCCCGAACCGGTCGCCGAGCCCGAGGCCGTCGCGGAGCCCGAAGCCGTTCCGGCGCCCGAGCCCGTCGCGGAGCCCGAAGCTGTCGCCGCACCCGCCGCCGAGCCGGAGGCCGAGCCCGACCCGGAGCCGGAACCGGCCGCTGCCCCGGAGGCTGTCTCCGAGCCCGAGACCCCCGCCGAGCCCGAAGCCGCTCCGACGCCCGAGGCCGCCGCCGAGACTCCGGCCGCCGAGTAGCCCGGCAGCGGCCGGAACCGGAGTCGTCGTCACCGGAAACCTTTGCGGGGCAAAGCTTCTGGTGTCGAGCGGTCCGGACCTCCCCCGGATTCGGGTCGTCACCGGGGGCCGTTGCGGCGCAGAGCGCTCGGTGTCGCGCGGTCCCGGCTGCTGTCGTGCCCGGGGTGGTTGCCTGAGGCTGCCGCGCTCCGGTCGCCGAGCGGAGCGCGAACCACACCTGGCGCTCCGGGCATGGGTGCCGGTCCGTGCCGGGGGAGCGTCGTCGTGGGTGGGTAGGCGGCGTCCTCCGAGGTCCGGGCCGGACGTGGCGGTGTCGGCGGGCCCGGGATGTCGGTGGTCGCCTCTACACTGCGACCATGGTCTCCCGCCGGAGCTTCGGGGGTGTCGAGGTTGAGTTGAGCAACCTCGACAAGGTGCTGTATCCGGCCACCGGCACCACCAAGGGGCAGGTCGTCGACTATTTCACCGAGATCGCCGCGGCGCTGTTGCCGCATGTGGCCGGTCGCGCGGTCACCAGGAAGCGATGGCCGAACGGGGTCGGGGAGCCGTCGTTCTTCGAGAAGAATCTGCCCGCGCACGCGCCGCAGTTCCTGCCGCGGCGCACGGTGGAGCATTCCGATCGCCGGGTGACGTATCCGCTGCTGGACTCGGTGGCCGGGCTGGCCTGGATCGGGCAGCAGGCGGCGCTGGAAATCCATGTGCCGCAATGGCGTTTCACCGACGGCGAGCGCGGCCCGGCGACCAGGTTGGTCTTCGATCTGGATCCGGGGCCGGGCGCCGGACTGGCCGAATGCGCGCTGGTGGCGCTGGCCATCCGCGACACCGTCCGTGACATCGGCCTGGACGCGTATCCGGTCACCAGCGGCAGCAAGGGGATTCACGTTTACGTCCCGCTGGACCGGACGCTGACCGGGCACGGCGCCTCCACGGTGGCGAAGCAGCTGGCCACGGGTCTGGAGCGGTTGCACCCGGAGCTGGTCACGGCCACGATGGCCAAATCGGCCCGGCCGGGCCGGGTATTTCTGGACTGGAGCCAGAACAATCCGGCCAAGACCACCATCGCGCCGTACTCGCTGCGGGGCCGGGACCACCCGACGGTAGCGGCGCCGCGCTCCTGGAACGAGATCGAGCAGCGGAAGACATTGCGGCAGTTGACCTTCGACGAGGTGCTGGCCCGCTGGCGGTCCGGCGGCGATCTGCTGGCCGGGCTGGATCCGCCGCTGCCGGAACGAGATCCGCTGTCCACCTATCGGTCGATGCGCGATCCGGCCCGCACCCCGGAGCCGGTGCCGGCCGAGCCGCCGGTGGCGGGGGCAGGGGACCGGTTCGTGGTGCAGGAGCATCACGCCCGCCGGCTGCACTGGGATCTGCGGCTGGAGCGCGGCGGTGTGCTGGTGTCCTGGGCGGTGCCGAAGGGCCCGCCCACCTCCACCGGCGAGAACCGGCTGGCGGTGCACACCGAGGACCATCCGCTGGAGTATCTGGACTTCCACGGCCGGATTCCCCGGGGGGAGTACGGCGGCGGCGAGATGACGATCTGGGATTCGGGCACCTACGAGACGGAGAAGTGGCGCGCCGACGAGGTCATCGTGCGCCTGCACGGCACCCGCCTGACCGGCCGGTACGCCCTCATCCAGACCAACGGCAACCAGTGGCTCATGCATCTGATGAAGCCGGAACCCGCAGCGGCACAACCGGTTGCGCAGGAGCCGCCGCACCGCTCGGCCCCGCTGCCGCACGGACTGTCCCCCATGCTCGCGACGCCGGGTGACGTCTCCGGCCTGGCGGCCGCCGACTGGGCCTTCGAGACGAAATGGGACGGCTTCCGGCTGATCGCCGAGATCGCCGACGGCGCGGTCACCCTGCACAGTCGCGCGGGCAACGTGGTCACCGGCCGCTATCCGCAGGTGGCCCGGCTCGGCGGCGAATTGGCCGGGCATCGCGTCGTGCTCGACGGCGAGGCGGTGGTGTTCGACGCGCACGGGGTGACGAATCTGGGCCTGCTGCAAGCGGATGCCGCGCGGGCGGTGTTCGTCGCCTTCGACGTGCTCTATCTGGACGGCACCTCGCTGCTGCGCAAGCGGTACTCGGATCGGCGGCGGGTGCTGGAGGCGCTGGCTGCGCAGGCGCCGTCACTGGTGGTGCCGCCGCGGCTGGACGGTTCCGGCGCGGAGGCGTTGCGCTACAGCCAGGAGCACGAGATGGAGGGCGTGGTCGCCAAACGGCTGGACAGCGTCTATCTGCCGGGCCGGCGCGGGCAGTCCTGGGTCAAGAGCCGCAATTGGCGCACCCAGCAGGTGGTGGTCGGCGGCTGGCGGCGCAGTACGGCCCGCTCGTTCGCCTCGCTGCTGATCGGGGTGTGGCACGAGGACAAGTTGTTCTACGTGGGCCGGGTCGGCACGGGCTTCGACGAGCGGGAGATGGCCGACCTGGCGTCCCGGCTGCGCCGGTCGGAACGGCGGACCAGTCCCTTCGACAACGAACTCACCGCCGTGGAGCGCAAGGACGCGGTATGGGTGACGCCGAAGGTCACCGGCACCGTGCGCTACATGAATTGGACCGAGGCCGGGCGCCTGTGGCACCCGGCCTGGATTCCAGCCTCGGACTGAGCGGCGGTCAGCGCTGCCACCTGGTCGAGTTCGGCGGGGCGATGAACGTGCCGATCAGATCGAGCGCTGCGATGACCAGCGCCGGTCCGCCGAACACCAGGGTGCCGACGATGCCGCCCAGGGTGGCGCCGGTGATCACGCTGGCGATCACGGTGGCGCCGCCGATGATTCCGATCATGCCGACCGCGGCGCCGATCGCGGTGCCGATCAGGGTGCCGACCCCGGTCGCGACGCTGAGTTCGGTGCCGAACGCGTCGAGGGCACGCTCGTTCTCCAGTGCCGTGGCCACGGGGGTGGCACGCACCGGCGCCGGCCGGGCCGTCGTCTCGTCCTTGACGGCGGTCAGGTCGAGCACCTGGCCGTCGTCGCTGACCTGGTGCGGCAGTGGATATTCCATGCCGTCCTGCCGGAACGACAGGGGCAGGGACACCAGGGTGGCGCCCTCGGCGTTCAGGATGCTCACTCTGCGTTGGTCGTCGTTGATTCGGAAGGTTCCGCCCTCGAGTGAGGTCTCGACGACGTTGTCCACCAAGGTGATCCGAAAGTGCACATCCGGTGCCGTCGGCACCGTCGGCGCGATCGGATCGGCGTGAACCGTGCCCGACCCGAGGGCTACGGCCAAGGCGACCGGCACCGCCGCCGTGGTGAAGGTGCGGAGTTTCATTCCGGGTTTTCCAATCTTCATCAGGTGGTGAAGTGAGGGGCCGGTGATCCCGGGCGCGCGGGATTCCCTGCCGTGCTCACCCCCTGCTTCGTCTCCCGCCGCGTGCCCGGTGGCAACGGCCGGACCCATCAAGATAACCGTACACGTTTCACAAATGTGGAGGACCCGAAATCGCTGGTTGTCTCGACAAATCGGGGGATCAGGCGAGCACGTCGAGCACGACCGCGCCGACGCACACCACGGCCACCGCCGCAAGGGCGAATACGTCGCGGCGGCCGGGTGCGTTCGGCCGCGCGGTGAGCTGCCCGGTGCCGCCGCGCGCGGTGATCGCCTCGCCGAGTTCCCCGGCGCGCCGGGTGGATACGGCCATCGCGGCGGTGAGGATGTCGATCAGCGGATTGTCGGTGGCCCGTTGCAGCAGGTTCTCCCGCGGGCGCAGCCGGCGCGCGGCCCGCAGGATGCGCATCTCGTCCAGCAGCAGCGGCAGCCCGCGCAGGGTCAGCGCCACCACCACCGCCCATTCGTCCACGGGCAGACGGAGTTTGCGCAGCGGGGCGCCGAGCGTGGCCAGCGCCGGCGCGATATCGCCCATCGGCGTGGTCCAGGCGATCAGGAACGAGGTGGCCAGCAACACCAGCCCGAAGACCAGCACCTGGAGGTAGCGCACCACCGCCACGCCGCCGACCGGAACGTTGATCAGGCCCCCGGCCACCAGCAGTGCCCAGAACCACCACGGCAGCCGCGGCAGCGTCCCCAGCGGCAGCCGGGCCAGCAGCCCGGCGGCGATCAGGAATGCCACCATCACCCCGAGCCCGGGCCAGCCGGGCTGGAACATCAGCAGCACGCTGATCGCGAAGGCGCCGATCATCTTGGTACCGGCCCAGAGTCGATGCACCGGGCTGTCGACGGGTACCTCGCGCAGGATCACCGCGCTCATCGTGGTCCTCCGAGTGCGTCGGGGCGGTGCAGCGGCGTCGTCCAGGCGGGCCCGGGGTGCGGTGCCGCGGCGGCCGGTGCGGTGTCGGCCGCGGTTTCCAGGATGCGACCGGCCTCCAGGTGGACGGTGCGGTCGCAGAGCACGGACGCCTCCTCGACGTCGTGCGAGATGACGATCAGGGTGAGTCCCGAATCCCGTAGCCGGGCAAGCAGTTCCACCACCTCGGTGCGGCCCTGCGGATCGAGCCCGGCCAGCGGCTCGTCCAGCACCAGCAGTTGCGGGCGGGCGGCGACGATCGCGGCCAGCACCACCCGTTTGGCCTGCCCGCCGGACAACTCCTCCACCGACCGCCCGGCCAGCGACCGGTCCAGCCCCACCGCGTCCAGTGCGCGCCCGACCGCGCCGGATCCGGCCCCGCGCCCCCAGGCCGCGATCTCGGCGCCTACCGTCTGCCGCTGCAACTGCAACCGGGAATGCTGGAACGCCAGCTCCACCGCCCCGATCCGCCGATGCACCGGATGCGCCCCACCGGCGTCGTGCACCACACAACTGCCGGAGGTCGGCACGATCAACCCGGCCATGATCCAGGCCAGCGTCGACTTCCCGGACCCGTTGCCGCCCACCACCAGCACCGCTTCCCCGCGCCGCACGGTCAGCTCGACCCCGTGCAATGCCGGTGCGGCCCAAGGCGTTCCGCGATCGTAGGTATGCCGTACCTCGTGCAGCTCCAGCAGCGGGGGAGCCGCGAAACCGCCAGCCGCGCCGTACCGTCCCGCGGCCCTGCCATGGTGCGGCCCGCCGTCGTACGGCGCCGGGCGGCGGTGCAGGGTGGGGCGCGGCCAGGCCGGGAGGCGGTCGACCTGGCGGCCTTCCGCGAGGTGCACCACTCGGCCGGCCGCGGCGGCGTCGGCCTCGTGGTGGGTGACCAGCACCACCGCCATCGGGTGGCGCCGGGGCAGGTCGGACAGCAGGGCCACCAGGTCGCGGCGGCCCTCGGGGTCGATCATGGCGGTGGCCTCGTCGGCGATCAGCAGGGCCGGGCGGCGGGCCAGCGCGGCGGCCACCGCGAGCCGTTGCTGCTGCCCGCCGGACAGGGTGGCCGTCTCCGCGCCGCCGAGTCCGCCGAGCCCCACCTCCCCGAGCAGTCCCTCGATGTCGACGTCGGCGGCCGCCGCGGTGGGCAGCCCCCACACCACGTCGTCGGCGACGAGCACGCCGAGGGTCTGACTCTCCGGGCGTTGCAGCACCAGCGCGGTGCCGCCGAGCAGGCCGAGCCCGGCGGAGCCCGGCCGGTCCACGGCGCCGGTGCTGGGCGGCCGCCCGGCGAGCACCCGGGTCAGCGTCGATTTGCCGGAGCCGTTGTGCCCGACCACGGCCACGAACTCGCCGACGGTGACAGTCAGATCGATGCCGGACAGCGCGTCGGCGCGGGCCCCCGGATAGCGGAACGACACGTCGCGCAGCGTGACCGGCAACGGTTCGACCGGCCGGTCGTCGGGCGGGGCGGCCAGCAGATCCCGGCCGGGCAGCCATTCCAGCCGGTCCAGCACCCGGCCCAGCACGAACCAGGAGAACATCGCCGCCGCGAGGACGCCGCCGAGCACACTCGCCGCGATCAGCGCCCACCACCAGCGCAGCGCGAGGTCGGTGAGGTGGGCCACGTCGTCGCCCAGCGGTTGCAGCCGGGGTTCCCGCGCGGCCAGGTTCGCCACCCCGCGCGACGCGTTGCGAATGTTGTCGAACAGCAGCGCCCGCGACTGGGTGAACAGCAGCAGCGTGCCCACGGAGAACGCTGCCCAGGCGAGCCCGGCCAGGATCGAGAGGCCCAGCACGGCCGCCGGGCCGCCGCCGCGTCGCTTGACGGTGCCGATAATCCCGCCGATGGTCGCCGCCGACACCACCGTGCCCGCCGACACCACCCCGGCGGCCACGAAGGTCACCAGGGTGGCCGCCACGGTGGCGGCGATGGTCGCCCGCAGCCGGTAGCGCTGCGCCAGCAACCCCATCGGCACGGCCGCCACCAGCTGCAATGCCGCGGCGAACGGGATCACCGAGCCGATGGTCACCAGCCCCACCGTGACGCCGCCGAGTACGGCGCCGGTGGCGAGCTCGATCGGACGCAGCGGGCCGTGCGCGGGAGGCAGGCCGTCGCCGACCGGGGATACAGCGGTCACGTGGTCAAGTCTGCCAGTCGCCGTGCGGTACGGACCGGTGCCGCGATGCCGGGGTTGTCACCGTCACCGCGACGGAGTGCGCCGAACCGGCTCAGCGAATCGGTATTTCCGGCCATAATCGGCGGATGGCGACGGTGCAACTGGCGGATGTGCGGGACTGGGACTTCCCGAGGGGGGTGGCCAGTGCCGCGCTGATGGTCGGTTATGCCGGCGAGCACGGTGTGTCGCCGGCCCGCATGCTGCGCGGGACGGGGCTGACCGATCGGGCGCTGGCGGATCCGAACGCGCAGATCGACGCCCGCACCGAACTGGCGGTGATCCGCAATCTGGTCCGGGCGCTGGGTGGCGCGCTGCCGGATCTGGGCGTCGCGGTCGGGCGGCGGTATCGGATCACCACCTTCGGGATCTTCGGTTTCGCCTGCGTGTCCAGTCCCACCCTGGGCGAGGCGATCGCGTTCGCGCTGCGCTATCTGGAGCTGAGCTTCACCTTCTGCATCCCCGTGACCCGGTGGGAGGGTGGCGAATACGTGGCATACGTGCACGCCGAGCGGGTGCCCGCCGATGTGCGGCGGTTCCTGGTCGAGCGCGACGTGCTGGCCATGCATCAGGTGATGACCGACCTGCTGGGCCATCCGCCCGCCCTGCTGCGGGCCGAATTCGATTATCCGGAGCCGGACTACGCCGATCGCTTGAGCGACATCATCGGGGTGCGACCGCGCTTCGGACGGTCGCGGAACGTGCTGGTGATGGATCCGGCGTCGCTGGATCGGCCGCTGCCGCAGGCGAACGAGCACACCTGGGCCATGTGCCTGGCGCAGTGCCGGGAGCTGGTGCACCGGCGGCGCGCCCGCACCGGCATCGCGGCCGAGGTGCGCGGCCGGCTGGTACCCCGCGGCGGCGCCGACGGATTCGCCGCTCCGCCCGGAATCGATTCGGTGGCAAGGGATCTCAATATGAGCACCCGGACGCTGCGGCGCCGCCTGGTGGACGCGGGCACCAGCTACCGGGCGCTGCTGGACGAGGTCCGCCACACCCTGGCGGAGGAGATGCTCAGCGCCACACCGCTTTCGGTCAGCGATATCGCCATCCGGCTGGGGTACGCGGAGGCGTCCACCTTCATCTACGCGTTCCGGCGCTGGACCGGCGGCACCCCGTCGGCCTACCGCCGCGACCGGGCCGGCGTCGCCGGGTGAGCCGGATTCACCGGGGCTGCACGCCGATCCAGCCGCCCATCGGCACGGTGCGCACGATCGAGGTGAGCCGGTGGTCCTCGATCACGTGCAGCAGGATCGACGGGTCCGGCCCGTAGTCGATCGGCACCTGGCCCGGCCGGGCCACCTCCCACACCCCGCCGATCAGCGAGGCCACGCTGGGTGCGACGACCAGCGGTCGCCCGCCGAACAGGGTGGTGCCCATGGCGTGCATATGCCCGCTGATCACGCCCACGATCCGGTCGTCGGCGGCGACCAGCCGTTCCAGTGGATCCGGATTGGTGAGGCGGATCGGGTCCACGACGGTGCTGTACATCGGCAACGGCGGGTGGTGCAGGGCGACCAGCACCGCATCCGTGGCGGGGGTCTCGCGCAGCAGGTCGGCGAGCCAGGCCAGCGTCGCGTCGGAGAGGGTGCCACCGCTGTAGCCGGGGACCGTGGAGTCCAGCAGCGCCACCGTCACCCCGTCCAGCCGCAGCGCCTGGTTCAGGGCCCCGGTGGTGGGCGGCTCGCGCAGCAGCACCTCGCGCAGGGCGGCCCGGTCGTCGTGGTTGCCGGGCAGGAAGTACACCGGCACGTCGGCGAGCAGTGCCGTGCGGGCCTGTTCGTACTGGCCCGGCTCGCCGGTGTCGGTGATGTCACCGGTCACCAGGATCGCGTCCGGGCGCCGGGGCAGGTCGGCGAGATACGCCATCACCCGCTCGACGCGTTCGGCATTGTGCTCGTACAGGTCGAAGTGGGTGTCGCTGAGCTGCGCCAACAGGATCATCGGCTCCACTTTCTCTCCGATCGCGCCATTGCGCCCGAACGTGCCGGTCCCGGCACCTTCCCAGGCTAGAGCTCCGGACGAGCCCGCGTCTTCATGAGACACGCCACCGAATATAGCCACCGGGTATGAATCGGGCCGCGAAGCTCCGCGCCGCCGGGCCGCCATCACCGCGCCCAGGACCGGCATACGCGTGGGATCGGCCCCCGAGCACACCACACCGCGCCGGTGCGGTGCGCAGATCGTCAGGCCGCGCCGAGGATCGTGGCCGGGTCCGCGGTGATCGGGTCCGCGCCGGTGGCCCAGAAGTCCGGGCCCGGCTCCGCCGTCGGCGCCAGCTCGGCGTCGCGCCAGGGCGCGTCCAGGCGCAGCCGCCAGGAGTGCAGATGGGTGCGCCGGTAGGTCTCGGACCGGTCGAACAGCGGATCGCCGGCGATGGGGTGACCGATCCAGGCCAGGTGCACCCGGATCTGGTGGCGCCGCCCGGTGATCGGCCGCACCGCCAGCACGGTGTGCGTGGCCGTGCGGTGCAGGACGCCGAACTCGGTGCGGGACGGATAGTTCCGGCCCGCCAGCAGGTCTTGCGGGGCCACCGTCCAGGTGTCGCCGTCGCGGACGATGCGCTCGCGCGGCGCGGCGATCCGCACCCGGTTCTTGCGGCCGACGCTCAACGGCAACTCGATCACGCCGTGTTCCGGCAGCCCGGCGGCGGCCGTGATCGCCAGATATGTCTTGTCCACGGTGCGCTTGTTGAACTGCCTGGTCAGCTGCCCGTGCGCGGCGAGGTCCTTGGCCAGCAGCACCAGCCCGGAGGTCACCTTGTCGATCCGATGCACCGGATACAGCGTCTCCCCGTGCGCGGCGGCCACCTCG
The DNA here is from genome assembly GCF_020176955.2 of Nocardia sp. alder85J. Lineage (GTDB taxonomy): Bacteria > Actinomycetota > Actinomycetes > Mycobacteriales > Mycobacteriaceae > Nocardia. The sequence continues at coordinate 388,943 of NZ_JAIUCZ020000003.1, read as the reverse complement.
ACGATGTCGGTGTCGTGCCGCTCGCCGGTCACCGAGATCCCGGCCGGTTTGTTCAGTGCGAGGATCGCCTCGTCCTCCTCGACCCGGCACCGTTCCCGCAGCTCCGGCCAGTTGATCTCCACCGGGATCAGGGTAGAGGGGCGGCCGGGCCGGTGGCGGTGCCGGTCCGGGTCAGTCGCGGCGGTGGCCGGTCCGCGGGCGGGCTCGGGTGCGGATCAGCGGGGCGATGAACTGTTCCAGCATGGCTCGCTCCTCGTCCTCGGTGCGGCCGGGGACGGTCAGCAGGGAGACGATCACCCGGGTCAGCCAGTGGGCCAGGCTCGGTTCGGCCGGGTCGGCGGGCGCGGACGGCAGCAGTGAGTTCGCGATGTCGGTCACCACCGTCGAGGTCTCCGCCAGCTCCAGGGCCAGACCGGCGTCACCGGGCCGGAACCATGCGATCAGCAGCGGATCGGCGCGCACGGTCCGCAGGCTGGCCAGTACGCCCGCCACCAGCCGGGCGGGCGGGTCGTCGATGCCGTGGATCTCGGCCGCCACCAGCGTGCCCACCCGGCGCGCGGAGCGGTGCACGAAGGCCCGCTGCACCGCGTGCCGGTTGTCGAAGTAGCGATACAGCGTGGCGCGCGAGCAGCCCGCGGCCTTCGCGATGTCGGCCATCTGGGTGGCGGCCACCCCGCGCTCGGCGAACACCGCGGCGGCCGCGTCGAGGATCCGCTCGGCCGCCCGCATCGAGTGCTCCTCGCTCAGCCAGCCGCTCATGGGGTACCCACCGCGCGTGACCGGAGGGCCCGCGTGATCGGCCGCCGCCCCTCGCCGTTCATGCGGTGGCCCGGAAGGGTACTCGGACCGGCCAGCGCACGTAGCTGCCCTCGGCGTATTCGACCCCGTCCGGGTCGACGGTGAAATCGGGGCAGCGGGAGAGCAGTTCGCGCAGCGCGACGGTGGCCTGCATGCGGGCGGCGGCCGCGCCCAGGCAGTGGTGGTTGCCGTGGCCGAAGCTGACGATGCCACGCGGATTCCGGGTGACGTCGAGTTCGGCTGCGTCCGTGCCGAATTCGCGTTCGTCGCGATTGGCCGAGGCGTAGAGGAGCAGTACCCGGCGACCGGCCGGGACGGTCACGCCGTGCAGTTCCACGTCGCGGGTGGTGGTACGCGCCAGGCCCTGGACCGGTGAGGTGAGGCGCAGGAATTCGTCGATCGCGCCGGGGATCAGGTCCGGATCGTCGATCAGCCGTTGCCGCTGTCGCGGGAACCGGGTCAGCAGTTGCACGGCGCCGCCGAGGTTTCCGGTGGTGGTGTCGTTGCCGCCGGACACCATGGTGAAGGCGAACCCGAGTATCCGGAGCAGCCCGCCCACGTCGCCGTCCGTGCCGAGGCCCGAGGCGATCAGATGGGAGATGGTGTCGTCGCCGGGCTCGCGGCGGCGGCGTTCGACCAGTTCCGTGAAGTATCCGGCCAATTCGCCGACCGCCTGCTGCGCCCCCGCGAGCGCGCCGGTGGCCGAGGCGCCCACGATGGCGTGGCTCCAGGCGTCGAAGCGGGTCCGATCCGCCTCGGGGACACCGAGATAGTGCGCCACCACCATGGTCGGCAACGGTTTGAACAGCTCCTGCGAGATGTCACCGCCACCGGCCGCGCGCAGCCGCTCGATCCGCTCGACGACGAATTCGCGCACCGCGGGCAGGATCTCCTGCACCTGCCGGGGGGTGAACCCCTGTGCGACCCGGCGGCGGAACTCGGTGTGATCGGGCGGATCGGTGAATACGAACGGCCGGTTCTCGCCCAGCCCGATCTCGCCGAGGTCCTGGTAGTCGACGGTGAGACCCGATGCGGAGGAGAAGGTTTCGGGATCGCGCACGGCGTCGTACACGTCCCGGTACCGGGACAGCACGTAGTAGTCCTCGTCCGGCCGGTCCGGCGGCACCACGTGATACACCGGATCATGTTCGCGCAGCGCCGAATACATGAGCCAGGGGTCGTGCCAGCCGGCGCCGGACCGCAATTCGAACCGAACCTCGTGAGACACATCGCCGTGCATGTATCGACGGTAGGACACCCGGCGACCCTTGTCTAGAACGTGTTTCACGTGTGCTCAGCGCGGCGGGGTCGGCGTCGCGGGGCTGGCCGCCGGTCGTCCGGCCGCCCGATCGAGCAACTCGCACACCAGCGGCGCCGGCACCGGGTCGAAGTGGCGGTACCACTGGCCGAGGGTGTGGAACAGCGCGGGCGTCTCCAGGCACACCACGTTGTCGGCGTGACCGGCCAGCTCCAGGATCGGCCGGCAGGCCCCGACGGGCACCGCGAACACCACCCGGGCCGCGCCGCGCACCCGCGCCAGCGCACAGGCCGCCTTCGCGGTCGCGCCGGTGGTCACGCCGTCGTCGACGATCACCGCGGTGCGCCCGGCCATGGACAGCCGGTCGCGGCCGCCGCGGAAGCGGGCGGTATCGCTGCGCACGGCCTCCCGGGCCAGCCGCTCGACCCGGTTCTGCTCGGCCGGATCGATCAGCGCGCGCCGGACCAGCTCGTGGTCGATCACCCGTACCCCGGACTCCGCGACGGCGCCGAACGCCTGCCGCTGCGGGCCGGGCGCCAAGCGGCGGACCACCGCGACATCCAGCGGCAGCCGCAGCGCCGCGGCCACCTCGTAGGCCACCGGCACCCCACCGTGGGACAAGCCGAGGACGACCGCCTCCGGCCCGCGAAAGGGCCGCAGGCGTTCGACGAGTCGGCGGCCGGCCTCGTGACGGTCGAGAAATGGCATGCGTTTCACCAGGTGTCGGTTGCGGAAAACTGAGGGCCACCATGCCCGGCCCGGGAAGTCAGCTCGCAACTCTACGCGCGATGACGGCCGGTGCGCGCGGAAACGGGTGGGTTCACCGGGGTCCCGGCGGTGGAAATGATCGTCGCGCGATACCGATTCGGCTCCCGTACGATCCTGGGCGAGATAGCGTGACGACGGGAGGAGGGGCGATTTTGGCACCTCGACTGCCGGGATCACTGCGGACCGGTACTCGGTGGTTACGGCGTTTCGCCGTGACGACACCCGGCGTACTCGTCGCGGTCGCTTTCGGGGCGGTGCTGCTGTGCCTGGTCACCGGGCTGGTCGGGGCGAACGAGCTGAACGACCGGACCGGTCGCCGCGATGCCGCCTTGCAGCGGGAGGAGCCGCTGGCCGACGCGGCGCAGCGGTTGTACGTGGCGCTGTCGGCCGCGGATGCCTCCGCCGCCAGCGCATTCCTGTCCGGCGGCGTCGAATCACCGCAGATCCGAGCGCAATATCAGCAGTCGCTGACCGATGCCGCGAACGCGCTGGCGGCGGCGACCGGCGGCGTGGGCGATCCGGCCACCCGGCAGATCGTCGCCCGCATCGACGCCGATCTGCCGACCTACACCGGACTGGTCGAATCGGCGCGGGCCAACAACCGCCAGGGCTTCCCGGTCGGTTCCGCCTATCTGCGCGAGGCCTCGGCCCTGATGCAGAATTCGTTGCTGCCCACCGCCGCCCAGCTGACCACCCAGCGGTACGCGGCGGTGCGCGGCGATCAGCGCGTGCTGACCCGGCCGCCCTGGATCACCGTGGTCCTGCTGGTGCTGGTGCTCGGCGGCGTGGTCGCCTGCTCCCGGATCCTGTTGCGGCGCACCAATCGACTGTTCAATCTCGGGCTGGTCGCCGGGGCCGCCGCGGCCGTGCTGGCCCTGGGGTGGATCGTGGTCGCGACCGTCGCGGCGCACGGCGCCATCGACGGCGGACCGGGCGGGACCGCGGCCCGCACCGAGAACCTGGCCCGGGCACGGATTCTGGCGCAGCAGGCCCGCACCGACGAGACCCTGGAACTGATCACCCGCGGCGACACCCAGGCGCCCGAGGACGATTTCAAGGCCAAGACCACCCAGCTGCGCGATCAGCTGGCGGCCGCCGCGGGTACCGGCTCACCGATGCCGCAGCAGCTCGCGCGCTGGCTGGACGGGCATCAACTCCAGGTCAACGCGTACAACGCCGCCAACTATCTGGCGGCGGTCGACCAGGCCATCGGCGGCGGCCCGGACACCTCCGCCAAGCGCTTCACCGACCTCGACGGTTCCCTGCGCGATGCCATCGCCGACAGCCGCAACCACCTCCGTGCCGATATCGGCGACGGTGGGGACAGCTGGAGTGGCTGCGATCTTGGCACACTGGGATTGATGGTGTTCGCGGCCATCGCCGCCGTCGGCGGATTGTGGCCGCGGCTGAAGGAGTTCCTGTGAGTGCCGTGCGACTGTGGGCGGCCGTACTGGCCGCCACCGCGGTGCTGGCGGCCGGATGCGGCGTGGACACCCGGGTACCGGTGACGACCATGCCGCCGGCGGTACAGCCGCAGCCACCGGGCGCGCACCCGGTCACCGATTTCGGTGCGGTGGACAACGGCTGTGACGTCGAGGCCAGCCTGCGACCCGGACCGCAGCCGCAACCCGGTGCCATGCCACCGAATTCGGTGATGGCCCGGATCCTGGCCAAGGGCCGCCTGACCGTCGGCGTCGACCAGAACACCTATCTGTTCGGGTACCGCAATCCCAGCACCGGGCAGTTGCAGGGCTTCGACATCGATCTGGCCCGGGAGATCGCCCGCGACCTGTTCGGCGATCCGAACAAGGTGGAGCTGCGCTCGGTCTCGACCGCGGGACGGGTGCCGGCGCTCCAGAAGGGGCAGGTGGACCTCGTGGTCCGTACCTTCTCGGTGACCTGCGACCGCCGTCGCGACGTCGACTTCTCCAGCGTGTACTACCGTGCGCCGCAACGGATCCTGGTCCCGTCGGGTTCGGGCATCCGGTCCAATGCCGACCTCGCCGGGAAGCGGGTGTGCGTCACCTTCGGCTCCGATTCCACCGCGCCCCTGCTGGCGATGCAGAATCCGCCGATCGTGCAGGGCGTGGACAACTGGACCGACTGCCTGGTCGAACTGCAACAGGGCCAGGTCGACGCGGTCCGCACCGACGAGGCGATCCTGGCCGGCCTGGCCGCGCAGGATCCGAATCTCCAATTGATCGGTGACGCCATGGGTTTCGAGCCGTACGCGGTCGGGGTGCCGAAGGGCGAACCGGAATTCGTGCGGTTCGTCAACGGCGTGCTCGATCGCATCCGCGGCGACGGCACCTGGCAGCGCATGTACGCCGCGAACCTCACGCCCCTGGGCCCGTCGCCGGGACCGCCGGCCGCCCGCTACAGCGATTGAGGCGACGATGTACGCCTTGACCGTCGCCGAGATCGACACCGAACTCGCCTCGCGGGGAAGAGAGATCGACGCCGTCACCGCGACACTGCTGGAGCTGGACAAACATCCGGGCCTGACGCTGCTGCGCGGATTTCCGCCCGCCGGGACCACCGCGCGGCGCTGGACGCCGGTGCGGCAGCAACTGGACCTGATGTGGGAGGACTTCGGCCGGGTCCAGACCATCCTGGAGGAGGCCCGCGCCATCCGGGCCCGCCGGCACCGGCCCACCGACACCGAGCGCGCGGAGCTGACCCGGCTGCTGCGCGAGCGCCCGCACGAGGTCTCGCGGACCCCGATCCCGTTGGCGCAGCGCACCCTGACCGGGCCCGGCGAGCAGGTGCTGTTCGTCGGCATCGCCGACACCCTGGACCGGATGCGCCACACCTTCCCGGCGATCGCCGAATTCCTGGACTCCGTCGACGCGGTCAACACCCGGGTGCTGACCGGTCTGGCGCCGGTGCAGGCCGAACTGGACCGCTGCGGCGGCGTCACCGCGGAACTCACCGACATCGCGGCCGCGGTCGCGGAACTGCTGGCCCGCTCCGGCACCGATCCGCTGTCGCTGCGGCCGGCCGAGGTCGACGAGCGGATCACCGCCCTGGCCGAGCGGACCCGCCGGGAGGCCGCGGGGCTGGCCGAACTGCGCGCGATGACCGCCGACTGGCCCGCCGCGCTCGCCGAGACCCGTGCCCGGATCGAGGCGCTGCGCACCGCCGCCGCGCAGGCCGCCCGGATCTGCGCCGAGGCGGAGGAGCGCATCCTCACCGCGGCATTACCGCGGCACCCCGACCCCACCGTCACCCCGACGGCCGATCTGAACGCGCTGGCCGCCGGGCCGGCGACCGCCGTGACCGCGGCCGGTCTGCTGGAACTGCGCCGCCGCGTCGAGGCCGCGACGCGGGCCGTCGCGGCCGCCGAACAGCTGGCCCAGGGCCTGCTCGACCGCCACTCGGAACTGCACGGCCGGCTCACCGCCTACCAGGCAAAGGCGGCCCGGCTCGGATTCGGCGAGGACCGGGACGTGCTGTCCACACACCGGATCGCCACCGGCCTGCTGGCCCGGCGGCCCTGCGATCTGGCGGCGGTCACCCGGGCCGTCGCCGATTATCAGCAGATCATCGCGGAGAAATCGGGGAGGCAGGGATGAACTGCCGCGAAACCGGCTGCACCGGAACGATCGTCGACGGCTACTGCGACAGTTGCGGGACCGCCCCGCTGAATGATCCGGGGCCACCGGCGTATTCCGCCGCCCCGGACGTCCCGGACGCCGTCGCCGCCCCGAAAGGCACCGCCACACCGCGCCGTTCGGTGACCGCCGCCGACCTGAAAGGTCTCGCCGCGCCGGGCGGGGATGCCACCGCCGCCGCGCCGCGAGGACCTGCCGCACCGGACGGGGACGCGACTGCCGCCGCGCCGCGGGGATTTGCCGCGCCGGACGGAGCTGCGACCGCTGCCGCGCCGAAAGGTCCCGGCGCACCGACGGGTACGGTGGCGACGGCGGCGGGCGCGACCGGCGGCCGGACGATGCGTACCCGGACCACCTCGGGGCGCCGGCGGAATCGCCTGGGCGCCGGGCTGGTCGAGGTGCCGCCGGTGCCGCGCGTCGACCCCGCCACCGCCGTGCTCGCGAATCCGCAGGTGCCGGAGTCGAAGCGGTTCTGTGCGAAGTGCGAGCAGCCGGTGGGACGCGGTCAGGACGATCGGCCCGGCCGCACCGCGGGCTTCTGCGCGCAGTGCGGCACCCGATTCTCCTTCTCACCCAAGCTGTCCCGCGGTGACCTGGTCGGCGACCAGTACGAGGTCGCCGGCGCGCTGGCGCACGGCGGGCTGGGCTGGATCTACCTCGCGATCGACCGCAAGGTCAGCAATCGCTGGGTGGTGCTCAAGGGACTGCTCAACACGGCCGATCCCGCCGCGATCGCGGCGGCGCTGGCGGAGCGCCGGTTCCTGGCGCAGGTCGAGCACCCGAATATCGTGAAGATCTTCAATTTCGTGGAACACACCGGATCCGACGGTGTCACAGTCGGTTACATCGTGATGGAGTATGTCGGTGGCACCTCGCTGGATCAACTGTTACGAGATCGGCTGGAGTCGGGGGACGTTCATCTACCACCCGCCCAGGCCATCGCGTATGTACTCGACATCCTCCCCGCGCTCGGCTATCTGCACGGTCTCGGGCTGGCCTACTGTGATTTCAAGCCGGGCAACATCATGCTGACCGCGGAGCAGCCGAAGCTGATCGATCTGGGCGCGGTGATCGCGCTGGACGACGAGGACAGCCCGATCTACGGCACCATCGGATATCAGGCGCCGGAGATCGCCCGCACCGGCCCGACCGTCGCCTCCGAGGTCTATACGATCGGCCGCACCCTCGCCGTGCTGATGATGAATGTGCCGCAGCGCGGCGGCCATTTCGCCGAGTTGCCCGGTCCGGACACCGAGTCGCTGCTGGCCGACCACGACTGCCTGTACCGATTCCTGCTGCGGGCCACCGATCTCGACCCCGACGCGCGCTTCGGCTCCGTCGAGGAGCTGGCCGAGCAGTTGACCGGGGTGCTGCGCGAGGTGCTCGCGACCACCGACGGCCACCCGCGGCCGCCGGAGCGGCCGGTCAATTTCGGGCCGCCGCGCGCGCCGTTCGGCATCGCCGCCGCACCCCTGCCCCGCGAGGTCGTCGCGGCCCTGCCGGTGCCGCTGGTCGACACCTCCGACGCCGGCGCCGCGTTGCTGGCCGCCACCACCGAAACGACGGTCGCCGAGCTGGAGACCGCGCTGGCCGGGGGTAGCGACGATTCGGTGGAGATCCCGCTGCGGCTGATCCGGGCGGCCGTCGAGGCCGGCGCCGCCGCCGAGGCGCACCGCCGCATCGGCGAACTCACCGCCACCGTCGGCGCGGACTGGCGGCTGGCCTGGTTCCGTGGCGCGGCCCGCCTGGTGGCGGGCGAGTTCGACTCCGCCGCCGCCGAATTCGATGCCGTCTACAGTGCGCTGCCGGGTGAGGCGGCGCCGAAGCTGGCGCTGGCCGTGGCCTCGGAACTGGGCCGCACCGCCGTCGGTGCGGAGCCCGACGCCGAAACCGGGCGTGGCTATGAGACGGTGTGGCGCACCGACCACGCCCATGTCGCCGCCGCCTTCGGCCTGGCCCGGTTGCGCCGCGCGGCCGGCGACCGCGACGGTGCGGTGGCCGTGCTCGACGAGGTCGAGCCGTCCTCGGCGCTGTACGCGGAGGCCCGCATCGCGGCCGTGGAAGCGCTGCTGTACGACCGTGATCCGGCCGAGGTCACCGAGGACCTGTTGCGCGACTGCGGTGAACGGGTGGCCCGGCTGGTCCTGGACTCCACCCGTCGTACCGCCGCGGTCCGCTCACTGGTGCTGGAGACGTCGTTGCGGTGGCTGGCCGCCGGACATCGGGCCGGGCCGGCGCCGTTACTGGGCAACCCCTTCGACCTCGCGGGCGTCCGCGCGGGGCTGGAGTCGTGCTATCGCGCCGTCGCCCACGACACCGGCGACATGTGGGGCCGCTTCGCACTCGTGCAGCGCGCCAACGAGATCCGGCCGAGGTCGGTCCTGTGACCGCGGCGACGAGGCGGTGTCCCGCCTGCGGGTCCGACATCGCCGGGCCCGCCGATCGGTTCTGCGAGAACTGCGGCCGGGATCTGGGCGCGACCGCCGATCCGCCCGCACCGACCCCGCCGCCGCCGGCCGCCGCCGTCACCGGTTACGCGGTGCTGCCGCTGACCGCCGCGGCCGCCGCCACGCCCTGCGACGGTTGCGGCGGTACGGGTTTCGACGCCGACGGTTACTGCGCCGGCTGCGGTGAACTGCGCAGCCCGCCGGACGCCGGCTCCGCCGATCTGGGCGCGATACAGCTGAGCACTCACCGCGGCAAGGTGCACGCGCACAACGAGGACGCCGTCGCGGCCACGGTCGTCGCAGACCCCGCGAACCCCGCCGGCCCGGTGGCGATCGTCGTGCTGTGCGACGGCGTGTCCACCTCCTCCGACCCGCAGGCCGCCTCCGGCGCGGCGTCCCGCAGCGGCGTCGACGGTATCGTGGCCGCCCTGGCCGCGGGCTGGGATCCGGTGCAGGCCACCCGGATCGGCCTGGACGCGGCCTTCGAGGCGGTCCGCGCCACCGCGGGCGGCCATCACAACGCCCCCTCCTGCACCTACGTCTCGGCCGTCGTGCGCCGCGCCCCGGCCCGCGCGGACGTCGCGACGATGCCGGAATTCCCGGTCGTCGAGCCGGTGCCGGAAGCCGGCGCCGAGAACGGCTGGGACGGGCCGGATTCCGGAGCGCCGCAGCCGGACGCGGGCCCTGCGATCGGGCAGTACTCGGCCGAGATGTCCTCGGAACGAACGGATTTCGTGGCGCTGCCGGATCCGGAAGCCGGGGTGGCGCCGGAACGGGCGGCTGCCGAGGCCGCACCCGGCCGCGAGGCCGCCGAGCCGGTGGAATACGAGGTCACGGTCGCGAATGTCGGTGACAGTCGCGGGTATTGGCTGACCGGATCGGAGTCGGCGCAGTCGCGGCGGCTGACCGTGGACGACTCGTGGGCACAGTTGGTCGTCGCCGCCGGGCAACTCGACGAGGCCGCGGCGATGCGGGATCCCCGGGCGCACGCGCTGGTGCGCTGGCTCGGCGCCGATTCCGTCGATTCCGCCGCCACCACCGAGGTGCACACCCATCGGGTGCGCGGGCCCGGCGTGGTGCTGCTGTGCAGCGACGGGCTGTGGAACTACCTGCCCGCCGCCGACGATCTGGCGATGGTGGCCACCGCGACGGCCGCCGGCGCGGCGGCGCACGCGCTGGTCGATTTCGCCCTCGACGGTGGCGGCAGCGACAACATCACGGTCGCGCTGGTGCCCGTGCCCCTGCCGGGTCGGCCGCACGCGACGACCACACCCTGGTCGCGAACGGGAGGAGAGCACGGGTGAGTACGGATACCGCAGGATCGGGCCTGAGCGGAGCCGGTGCGGGGCACGGTATTTCGGTCACCATCGACCAGAACCAGTACCTGGCCGAAGGCGCGGACACCGTCGACGCCGTCATCACCGTCGAGGCGGACGCGGATTTCGCGGCCGCGGCCCCGCCGCCGCAGCGGCTGGAGATCATCATCATCGACTGCTCGGGTTCGATGGGTGCGGGCGACCGCTTCCAGGGCGCCCGGCGTGCGGCCTTCGCCGCCATCGACACCATCACCGACGGAACGCTGTTCGCCGTCGTGGCGGGGACCGCCGAGGCGCAGGTGGTGTTCCCGCGGCGCGGCCCGCTGCTCCCGGCCGGCGCCACCATCCGCGGCCAGGCCCGGCTGGAGATGGATCGGCTGCGCCCGTACGGCGGCACCGCGATGGGCACCTGGATCGGCCTGGCCCGGCAGATCGCACTGCAACATCCGGGCACCATCGCGCACGCGATCCTGTTGTCCGACGGCAAGAACGAGCACGAGAGCCCGGAGCGGCTGGCGGCGGAGATCGGCGCCTCGCAGGGGCAGCTGAGCGTCGACTGCCGCGGGGTCGGCGACAGCTACGTCGTCGACGAGTTGCGCTCGATCGCGTTCGGGCTCAACGGCACTCTCGACGTGCTGCGCCAACCCGCGGAACTGGCCGCGGAATTCGCGGCGATGATGCAGGCGTCGATGGGCAAGTCGGTCCCCGAGCTCACGCTGCGGGTGTGGACGCCCGCCGGCGCCGTGGTGCGATTCGTCAAACAGGTGGCCCCGGATCTTACCGAGCTGACCCGCACCGAGGCCGGGCCCCAGCTGAGCGAGTACTCGCTGGGCGCCTGGGGCGGCAGCGACGATCGCGACTACCACGTGCAGGTGCGCCTGGAACCGGCCCCGGTGGGCCGGGAGAAGCTGGCGGCCCGGATCAGCGTGGTCGCCGGCGCCGAGGTACTGGGCCAGGGCCTGGTGAAGGCTGTCTGGACCGCCGACACCGAGCTGTCCACCCGGATCAATCGCCGCGTCGCGCACTACACCGGTCAGGCCGAACTGGCCCAGAACATCCAGGAGGGCCTGGCCGCGCGCGAACAGGGCGACCTGTCCACCGCGACCGCCAAACTGCAACGGGCCGTGCAACTCGCCGCCGAATCCGGCAACGACAACACCGCGAAACTGCTGCGCGGCGTGGTCGAGGTCGACGACCACACCGGCACCGTCCGCCTGCGCCGCACCATCGACACCTTCGACGAGAAGGCACTGGACGCCCGCTCGACCAAGACGGCCAGGATCCGCAAACCCTCGTCCCAGTCCCCGGAGGCATGATGAGCGACAATCGCGCAGCGGCTCATGGTGCCGACCGGGTGCGGGTGTCCCGCAGGGTGCTGGGCATGATGAGCGACAATCGCGCAGCGGCTCATGGTGCCGACCGGGTGCGGGTGTCCCGCAGGGTGCTGGGCATGATGAGCGGCAATCGCGCAGCGGCTCATGGTGCCGACCGGGTGCGGGTGTCCCGCAGGGTGCTGGGCATGATGAGCGGCAATCGCGCAGCGGCTCGTTGTGCCGATCGGGTGCGGGTGTCCCGCAGGGCACAGGAGGCGTGATGGTGCAGTGTCCTGATGGGCATATGTCCACCGCCACCGACTATTGCGATGTGTGCGGCACCGCGCTCGCCGGCGATCGGGCGGCGGTGACGGTGGTGGCCGCGACCGCGGTAGCGCCGGAACCGGCCCGGTGCCCGTCCTGCGAGGCACCGATCTCCGGCCGGTTCTGCGAGGAATGCGGCCATGATTCGGCGCTGCCCGCGCCGCCGCAGCCGGTCGGGGACACGATGGTGATGGCCGTCCCGGACTGGACCGGCGAGAACCCGGTCACCGCAGCGCCGGAGACCGTCGCCTGTCCGGAGCCCGTCGCCGAACCGGAAGCGCCTGCCACACAGCAGGTGTGGATCGCGACCGTGTCGGCCGACCAGGACTTCTATCAGCGCATGCTGACCCGCAAGGGCCCGGATGCCGAGCGGGTCGAATTCCCGGGGTACTACCCGGAACGACGAATCGCGCTGTACGGCAACGATTTCCTGATCGGCAAGCACAGCGTGTCGCAGGGGCTGCTGCCGGAGATCGACCTCGGCATCGCCCCGGTCGACATCGGCGTCTCCCGTACCCACGCGCGCCTGCACGTGGACGAGACCGGCCTGACCATCACCGATCTCGGCTCCACCAACGGCACCAGCCTCAACGGCAGCGACGATCTGATCCCCGCCCGGATCCCGATCCCGTTGCAGCCCGGCGACCGCATCCACGTCGGCGGCTGGACCACCATCACCATCGGCCTCGTCGAGTCGTAGCGCGGCCGGATCACCCGGCGGATCGGCCCGGCCTGGACGGCCGGGCCGATCCGCCGCCGGTGTTAGAGTGACACCGTGCATCGACTGTTCTGCATCACCCCGCCGCCCGCGCTCTGAGCGGGGCGATTCTCCGGGCCGAGCGGCGATAGCCGTCCGGCTTCTTTTCTGTACCGGCCTCTTCCACGCCCGTCCGGGCATCCGGTACCCGCGACGATGATCGTCGCCCATCGCCCCGCGTCGTCGATACCCTCTGTCCTTCGACGCAGGAGCACATCCACATGTTCGTCGACGTTGTCGCGCGCTCGCGCGACCGTTCCGCACCGGTCCTCATGGTGGCCGGAATTCTCTGGGGCACAGGCGGTCTCGCCGGTGCGCGATTGGGTGCGCAGGCGCATCTGCAACCGGTGGCGGTCGCATGCCTCCGGTTGCTGCTGGGCGGCGGCTGCGCCGTGGCGTATCTGGCGGTGTCCGGCGGGCTGCGCGGGCTGCCGCGCACCCCGGCGGCGCTGCGCCGGGTACTACTCACCGGCGTTCTGCTGGGCCAGTTCCAGGGCTGCTATTTCGCTGCCGTGCACTATGTTTCGGTCAGTCTGGCGACCATGGTGACGATCGGCGCCATGCCGGTCTTCGTCACCCTGGGCACCCTGGCCCGGACCCGGCGGCGGCCCGGTGGCCGGACCGTCGCGGCGTTGTCCGCGGCACTGTCCGGGTTGGTCCTGCTGACCTGGTCGCCCGGGGTGGCGGTGACCGGCGCCGGTCTGGCGGCCGGCCTCGGCCTCTCGCTGGCCTGTGCGCTCGGCTTCGCCACGCTGACCCTGCTCACCGCCACGCCGGTGGCGGGGCTGGCACCGTTGCCCACCACCGCGTTCGGCATGGTGCTCGGCGGTGCCGTCCTGGTGCCGATCGCGGCCGTCTCCGGACTGTCGCTGTCGTTCCACCCGGCGACGCTCGCCACGGCCCTCTATCTCGGCACCGTGCCCACGGCCTTGGCGTACACCCTGTACTTCCGGGGATTGCGCACCGCAGCACCGATTTTCGCGTCACTGGCAGCCTTGCTGGAGCCACTGACCGCGGCGGTGCTGTCGGCCGTCCTGCTCGGTGACCGGCTCACCCCACTGGGCTGGTGCGGCGCGGCACTCCTGACCGCCACCGTCGGCCTCAGCGCCCGCGGCGACCGGTCCGGTTCGCACGCCGGGACCGACCCGATTCCGCCTCACGCCGGGTGATTCCCCGGCGATAGTCCGGAAGGTGCGGCCGTCACGACAGGTGCGCGACGGCCGCACCGACGGCGTGACCGATCGGCCGGCGGCCCACCGCCGGTCGCCGCGCAGCACCCGATCCGCTTCAGTCCACCGGTTTCCGTTGCGACACATGGGCGCCCACCACGCGCCAGCCCTCGGGCAGCCGCACCCATGCCTGCGACTGGCGGCCCACACCGGGTACGCCCTCGCGGGTGAAGGTGGTGCTGACCACCGCGAACGTGTCGTCGAAGGTGACGATCTCGGTGCGGCGGAGGGTACGGTCCAGGCCCCGGGCGGGCCGAGCCTGCCGGAACGCCCGGATCTCGTCGCGGCCGAACAGCTCCTCGAAGGCGCCGAACCGCACGGTTTCGTCGGCCTCCCAGAACAGTTCGTCCAGGACCGGAATATCGTTGCCCACCAACGCTTTCTCGTAGCGTTCGAAGGCGGTCCGCACCTCGGCCACCACGGCCGGATCGTTGACGATCATCGGTCACACCGCTTCCGCGACGGCGCCGGGCGCGGCCGGGGCGGCGCTCGGCGCGGAGACCGGCCGGGGGAAGGCCAGTTTCGTCGACAGGTAGGCGAAGATCGGTCCGAGGAAGTTCATTGCGACCACCGACACCCAGGCCGCGAGCACATTGCCGCTGTGGAAGCCGAAGCCGCCGAAGAAGGTGGCGAAATAGGAGGCGAATCCGAAGAACATGCCCGGAATCAGCGCGAAATACCTGATCCGGCCCGTGTACATCAGCGCGCTGTTGATCACCAGGATGATCAGCGCCAGCATCGCGTCCTGCGCGAACCGGGAATGCCCGAACGCGGTGCCGATGTGCTGATCGGCGATCACGATCAGCATCGCGAAGGTGGATCCGGCGGGCATCGCGAACCACAGTTTCCGGGCGTTGATCAGGGACGGACCGCCCAGTGCGAAGGTGCCCGCCCAGCTGACGAAGATCGCCCAGGGCGGCAGGTTCCAGGCGGTGCCGCCGATGAACGCGGTCAGCCCGGCCAGGACGGAGGCGACGATTTCGTGGGGTATGCGGTCACGCATGGGACAGAACTCCGGTCTCGGTATCGGGGGAGGTGCTGGGGCGCAGCAGTTCTCGGGTGCGGGTGGTGCGCGCGACGATGCGGCCGCGCTTGATCACATAGCAGCGGTCGGGCCGGTCCAGCAGCACGTCGGCGACCCGTTCGGTGGACAGCACCACCAGATCGGCGGTGGCGCCCGGCCGCAGCCCGTGCCGGTCGGCGATCCCGACGACCCGGGCCGCCTCGCCGGTCACCATGTCGAGCACCCGGGCCAGATCGGCGGTCCCGGACAGATGGCAGGTCTGGGCCAGGAACAGGCCGATGTCCAGCAGATCGGCATTGCCGTACGGGGTGAAGGCATTGCGCACGTTGTTGGAGGAACAGGCGGTGGTGACCCCGGCCGCCCACAGCTCCCGGATCGGCGCGATCCCGCGGCGCACGGCGACGGTGTCGCCGCGCCCGCCCAGATGCATATCGGTGGCCGGCAACGGCACCACGGCGACCCCGGCGGCGGCGAGCCGGGCCATGGTCGCGCGTCGTTCCGGTCCGGGCCGCCCGGCCAGCGAGGTCATGTGCCCGAGCGTGACCCGCCCGGACATCCCGGTGCGCTCGGTCACCGCCGCGATGTGATCGGCGAGGGCGAAGCGGGGATCGGCGGCGTCGTCGGCGAAATCGGCGTGCATGTCGACCGGCACCCCGAACTCTGCGGCGAGTTCGAAGACCAGGTCGATGTGCCGGTGACAGTCCGCGAGGTCGCGCTCGTTGTAGGTGCAGCCGCCGATCACGTCGGCGCCGTCGCGCAGCGCCCGCCGCAGCAGGTCCAGCGTGCCGGGCGCCTTCAGGATGCCCTCCTGCGGGAAGGCCACGATCTGGAGGTCGAGCAGATCGCGGTACTGCTCCCGCAACTCCAGCAGTACGTTCACGCCGAGCGTGCCGACGATCGGGTCCACGTCCGGATGCGCGCGGATCACGGTGGTGCCGTTGCCGATCGCCAGGTCCAGCAGTTGCCGGGCGCGATCGAGCACCGCCGCCCGGGTGAATCCGCGTTTGAGTTCGCCGGTGACCGCGATGGCGCCGGCCAGGGTGCCGTCCGGGTTGGGACGCTCCCGGTCCAGCAGGGCCTTGTCCACGTGCAGATGCGATTCGACGAGCCCGGGGATGACGACACGCCCGGCGCAGTCGATCTCGATATCGCCGGATACCGCGAGCCCGGGGCCGATGTCGGTGATCCGGCCCGAACTGATCGCGATGTCGACATATCCGGTGTCGTCATCGATGCGGGCCGTGCGGAGTACCAGATCCGCCATGAGAACCTCCCGTGAGAGCAGGGCAGCATTGGTATATGAGCCGCGTGTTGCCCACTCCCGCCGGAAATTTGTCGGCGGTGTTACGAACTGCTCTCCGTGGGGCCGAAAAGTTTGCTGCGGACCGGCCCGGGTGGCACACGAGCTGGGATACAGCCGGTGGAGGCGCCTGTCCGGCGATTTGTGGCGAACTTTCGGCAACGAGGAAAAACTGGACTCCGAACGGTTAGCGGTATACCAATAATCCGGACGATGGGGCCGCTGCCGCCGACCCTCCCGGCGATCGGGTGGCAAGGGCATACCGCAGCCGGGCCACGCGCGAGCGAAGGAAGACGATGATGCTGTTGCAACCGGGCGTCGGCGCCACCCCCGGCGACCTCTACCTCTCCGCCGACCCGGACGAGATCGCCTGGGGGCTGCTGCCGAATGCGACGTCCCGGCCGGTCCGCACCGTCGATCCGGGCACCGTGGTGTGCCTGGACACCATCAGCCACGAGGGCATCCTCGAGGATCAGGGCCGCGATCCGGCCGCCTTCTTCGCCGCCGTGGGCATCACCGGGATCCTGTCCGACACCGCCGCCGTCGCCGCCTCCGGTACGCACGACCCGGCCCGGCAGGGCCCGCACGTGATCACCGGCCCGATCGCCGTGCGCGGCGCGCGGCCCGGCGATGTGCTGGAGGTGGAGGTGCTGGCGCTGGCCCGCCGGACCGATTACGGCGTCATCAGCAATCGGCACGGCAAGGGCGCGCTGCCCGGCGAATATCCGTTGCCGCCGGTGGGACACGATCCGGCCGATCCGGTGCCGCCGGTGTGCACGGTCGCGACCGTCGACACCGCCGAGCGCGGGGTGATCGCCCTCGGCGACGGCCGTGCGCTGCGCTTCCCGCTCAACCCCTTCCTGGGCATCATGGGCGTCGCCGTGGCCACCGACCGGCCGGTGCATTCGGTGCCGCCGGGCCCGCACGGCGGCAACCTGGATATCCGGATGCTCGGCGTCGGCGCCAAACTGTTTCTGCCGGTGCAGGTTCCGGGCGCCCTCTTCTACACCGGCGATCCGCACTTCGCGATGGGCGACGGCGAGGTGGCGCTGACCGCGTTCGAGGCGCCGCTGCGGGCCACGCTGCGGCTGCGCCTGCACAACGACCCGGCGATGCGGAAGCTCGCCGCGACCCTGGCGACCCCGTTCGCCGAGACCCGCGACGATCACCTGGTGATCGGCCTGGACACCGATCTCGACGCGGCCGTCGCGCGGGCCACCCGCAACGCGATCGCCTTTCTCGGTGAGCGGCACGGCGTCCCGGCCCCGCTGGCCCTGGCCTATCTGTCCGCCACCGCGGATTTCCGGATCTCCCAGGTGGTCGACATCGTCAAGGGCGTGCACTGCTGCCTGCGCAAGAGTGATCTGGAGGGGTTGTGAACGGGTTCGTCTCCTGGCTGCCGGTGACGGCGGCGCCGGCCGGGTTGCGGCTGGCGGTCAAGGACGTGGTCGACGTGGCGGGGATGCCCACCGGCGCGGGCAATCCACGCTGGCTGGCCACCCATCCGATCCCGCAGCAGGATGCCGAGGCGGTGGTCCGGCTGCGGCGCGGATTCCGCGTGGTGGGCAAGACCCACACCGACGAGTTGGCCTACAGCCTCACCGGTACCAACGCGCACTACGGCACCCCGGAGAATCCGGTCGCCCCGGGCCGGTTGCCGGGCGGGTCGTCCAGCGGTACCGCGACGGTGGTCGCCGCCGGGCTCGCCGATCTCGGGCTCGGCACCGACACCGCGGGCTCGATCCGGGTGCCGGCCTCCTACAACGGCCTGTTCGGACTGCGCCCCACCCACACTCGCGTGTCGCGGGCCGGCATCGTGCCGCTGGCCCCGTCGTTCGATGTGCCCGCGCTGCTCGCCCGGGACCTGCCGACCCTGCGCGCCGGCGCCGAGCTGCTGTTGTCCGGCGCGGGCGCGGCGCAGCGGCCGCGCACGGTGTGGTGGCCGGCCGACATCCCGGTGGCGGAGCCGGTCCGGGAGGTGTTGCGCGCCACCCTGACCCGGCTGGTCGGCGCGGGCCTGACCTTGTCCACCGAGCCGCTGTTCGAGCCGGGCGGCTGGGATCGGGTGCGGGCGGCCTTCACCACCGTGCAGGCGGCGGAGGTGTGGGCGAGCCACGGCGACTGGATCCGCCGCGAGCGGCCGATCTTCGGCCGCAACGTCTCCGCGCGGCTGGACCTGGCCGCGGACGTGACCGCGACCATGGCCTTCGAGGCGCGCGCGGTGCTGCGGACCGCGGCCGATCGAATCCTGCGGGGGCTGGCCGCCGATCGGGTGCTGGCCCTGCCCGCGACCCCGTATCCGGCGCCGCCGCTGGACGATCCCGGCGTGGCCCGCGCGGCCGTGGTCCGGTTGACCTGTCTGGCCCCGATTCTCGGCGCACCGGCGGTGAGCCTGCCGGTGGCCCGGTTCGACGACCTGCCGCTGGGGCTGTCGCTCATCGCCGCCCCCGGTCACGACGAGACCCTCTTCACGCTGGCGGACCTGCTCCGGTAGCCCGTCGCGAGATCTGCGATATTTCAATTGTTTATTGTTTCGTTATCACCTGTCCCCGTGTTGTCCTCGTGTTCCCGGGTGTCGCCGCGAAAGATGGCAACGGATTCGCAGACTGACAGATCACCGGATGTTTTCGTAATTGATCGAGAAGCCCGGGTGGGAGTCCGCGCGTTGTGCGTACTTCTCGTGCGGCCCACCGGCGCTCGAACGAGGATCGGAGGACCGCGTCATGTCAGAAACCGGAGAAGGTCGAAGTCGCAGCCGCCTACGGCGTGTGCTCTGGTGCGTGCTGGCGGGGGCACTGGTCGTGATCTGCGCGATCGGTACCCTGCTGCTGACCACCGGACAGGTGACGGCCCACGGGAAGTCGTCGCCGGGTGTCCGCCCCGTGGGCTGGCTCGACAACCCGTTCGCCCCGTTCACCGATTCGCTGCCGTGGCTGCACCAGCGGACGGCCGGGGAGGTGGCCGTGGAGGCGGCCCGCTCCAAGATCGGTTCGAGTTACGGATTCGGCGACACCGGCCCCGACAGCTTCGACTGCTCCGGCCTGCTGGTGTGGTCGTACGAGCAGGCCGGCCTGGAACTGCCGCGCACCAGCTACGACCAGCTCGCGGCGGGCACCCCGGTGTCGCTGGACGAGCTGCGGCTCGGTGATCTGGTGTCCTTCTACGGCGGGGACCACTCCGCCATCTACGCCGGCGACGGCCAGGTGATCCATGCCTCCACCAGCGCCCGCGGTGTGGTGCTGTCGCCCATCGATGACATGCCGGTCACCGGCGCCCGGCGTTTCTGAAGCATCCACGGCCCTGCCCCGGCGAGCTCCATGAAGTTTGCCGGGGCATAGCTATGTCCAAGTAATGGCCATTGATCGGACACCTTCGCGGTAGTGCGCGGCGAATATTGCACAGGTGTCCGGTGAAAAGCCGCATACCCGCCGGAGGGCTATGAGGGGCAGCCTCCCGACGGGTACGCGCACGGGCCCGATGGTCGTTGCGGTGAGCCGTCGATTACCGCAGACGCTGGGTGGTCGGATGCCGGCCGGCCGCCCGGCGGCAGCTGCTCGGCGATCGGCTCGCTGCACGGGCCGATTCCGACGATGACCGCCCGGAACTGCTCCGGCCAGGGTGTTTGCAATGAATGAAAATATGTGCCGAAAGTTTGCCAATGCTGGAGTAAAGGCTGTGTATCGGCTTTCATTCATGGAAAGTTACGTTAACGAGATCTGGTTCATCCATTAGCTTTCAGTTCTGGTGCGCGTGATTCGCCTTGGCTATGAAGCCGGTGGGGACTGTGGCGAATGAATGCATACACGCGCCACCGGATACGTCTCGGCTGCCGTGAGACGTGCGGACGGAACCAGTGAGGGAACGATCAATGCGGGTCAATCGTGATGCCGGCGTGGCCTGGGTGAGACGAGCCGCCGGTGTGGCGCTCGCCGCCACGGCCGCCGTCGGCCTGGGTGCGGCCGGCGCCGCGAACGCGGACACCTTCGTGCCGCTGACCGACGGGCACACCGACGGCGCCGGCGCGGTCATCGACTCGCGCGGCGAACATGCGCTCATCTCACCGTCGCTGGCGGGTAACGGGGCCGGTCGCAACGTGTGGGTCTCCGGCGACGTCAGCGCCGACGTCGACACCCCGGACGGCGCCGCCGGCCCGTGGAACGGCGCGGCCGGCGGCACGGGCACCAACAACTCGTCGACCCACGGCACCTCGGAGCTAACTGTCGGCTACGTCGTCGGCTGCCAGGTCTCCCTGGGCAGCCTGAGCACCTCGATGTCGGCGGCGCTGAGCAGCGCCCCCAGCCTGGCCGGTTCGCTGTCGCTGCCGCTGAAGCCCGGTGAGATCACGTGGGTGACCATCGACCAGAAGGACCTGCCGCACACCGGCACCTATCACGTCGACTACCAGGACTCCCAGCTGTCCGTCGAGGGCTGCGCGGGCTATGCGCAGGCCCGGCAGGTGGTCGTGGTCGAGATCATCGGTGACGACTACTCCAAGACCACCCTGTACGGCCAGCCCTTCAGCCTCGGCTGAGTTCGCCGTTCCCGGTTCCAGCCGGGGCCGAGCGGGCCCGGCGAACGATCTTCGAGGTGATCAGCATCATGAACACTGTCAAGGGCATCGCCCGCGTGACCGCCGCGGGTGCGGTCGTGGGCATCGCGATCGGATTGTTCTCCGTCGGCGCGGCCGACGCCGACACCTTCGTCCCGCTGCCGGGCGGCGACGTCACCCGCACGCTGGAGGACGGCACCGTCGTGCACGTCACGCTGTCGGGCGAGTCGGCGAACATCAACCCGTCCATGGGCGGCACCCCGCTGCACCGCAACGCCTGGGTGTCCGGCCACGGTGAGGTGAACATCTCCGACGGCGACGCCGGTGATCCGTCCGCCTTCACCCGGCTGCGGCCCGGCTACGTGGTCGGCTGCCAGGTCGACCTGAGCGACGGATTCACTCCGGGCGTCAACGGCAGCGCCTCGGGCAGCGTGAGCACCGACAGCAGCGGCAAGCCGTCGGTGTCCGGCTCGGTCACTCCCGGCGCCTCCGCCGATCTGACCCTCACCGCCGGGCAGGCCCAGTCGTTCTACGTGCTGGACCTGGAGTCGGCGGACGACTTCGGCGCCGACTCGCACGACAACCGGCACTCGGCCAAGGGCGGGCACAACAGCGTGACGTGGAAGGACGAGACGATCGCGGTGAACGGCTGCGGCGGCGCCGCGCAGGCGCGCGCCTTCGTCGAGGTCATGGTCTACACGCCGACCGTGACCGGGCACGTCACCCTGTGGGGTGCGCCCTTCGGCATCGGTTGACGGCCGCGGCCGCCGCTCGGCCACGGCGACCCGGCGGGCAGCGACCCGGCCGGCCGACACAGACGACGGGCCCCGAACCTGATCGGTTCGGGGCCCGTTCACTCGTTCGGTACGCTGATCAACGGCCTTGCTGCTGCTGCGGATTCGCGGGCCCGTGGGCCGCGACGTCCTGGCCGGGGCTCGGCTGGAGGGTCGGCTTGTCGGCGTAGTGGGTGGTGCCGTCGGCGGCCTGCATGGTGCCGACCAGATCCAGACCGGTGGCGATCAGGGTCGGCCCGCCCGCGGCGATGGTGCCCACGATGCCGCCGACGCCCGCGCCGGTGACCAGGCCGGCGACACAGCCCGCCGCAATGGTCACCACACAGCCGATGGTCGCGCCGAGCGCGGTGCCGATGAAGCCGCCGACCGCGGTCGCGAGGCTGAACTTGGTGCTGAAGTCGGACATCGCCTTCTGGTTCTCGGCGTCCGACGCGATGGCCTGGGCGGCCACGGGCTTGGTGGCCCCCGGGTTCAGGGCCAGCGGCTGCGAGATATCCAGGCCCGTCGGGCGCTGCGGCGACAACTCCAGCACGGTGCCGTCGTCCTTGACCGTCGGGGCGACCGGGATGACCAGACCGACCACGTGCACGTCGAGCGGCAGTGTGGCGACGGTGTGCCCACCGGTGTCGCGGACGTCGACCACATCCACGGCGTCGGCCACGGCGGTGGCCTTGCCGTCGGGGTCGAACAGTCCGCCGTCGCGCTCGGTCAGCCGGACGTCCTTGCCGTCGGCCAGATCCGCCCGGCGCGCCTTGGCCAGCGCGAAGGTCCCGTCCTTGAGTGTGGTGACGACCTTCTTGTCGACCAGCTTGGCCGAATAACGCACCTCCGGCTGCGCGGCGGCGGGGTCGGCATGAGTGACGCCCGCGGTCGCGGCCAGGGCACCCACGACCAGGGTGGCGGCCGCTGTGACGCTGCGCAATTGCATGTCGGTGGTTCCAATCCTTCTCGTCGGCTCGGCTTTCCGGGGTGGTCGGTGCGAAACGTGCTGCGCAACGGTTTTTTTCGGCCGAGCCGGGCAGGGTGGTACGGCAGATCGTCTCGGATCATATTCGACAAATTCCGATAATGCGACATCGCGTATCGACCTCTGTCATCGCAGCACCGAATCGAACGCCGGTAGGTTGCCGTGAAGTGAAATAATTCCGTGGCCGACGAGTAACCACTGTTCGTGGCGGTGGACCCCGGGCAATCCGACCGGGCCGATTGTTTGCCGCACCTCTTCCGGGGTTACCATCAATGAGAGCGAAACGGCATCGCTCCACGTGAGCGGGGCTGTGCGGCCGGTGATCACACCGACCTGCCCGCCCGATTGCCGGAGAAAATCCGGCGGCGCTGCCACCGGAACGGCGCCCGGGTGGTGTTCGAGGTCACTTTTCCGGTGGGATCGGTCGCCGTATCGCGGCCGGACGGAAGCGAGGCTGCTGATGGCGCGACATTCCAACGGTGAATCGGTCTTCTCCCGCGTGGCTCGCATCTTCGAGGGTTTCGATCCGGATCATCCAGCATTGACGGTGTCTGAATTGTCCGATCGCACCGGGATTCCGCTGCCGTCGACCTCCCGGATGGTGACGGAGATGATCGAATACGGCTGGCTGTGCCGGGACGCGGACAAACGGGTCCGCCTCGGCATGCGGATCTGGGAACTGGTGGCGCGGGCCGCGCCGGTCAACGAACTGCGCGCGACCGCGCTGCCGATGATGACCGAACTGCTCGCCCAACTCGGTCAGCACGTGCAGTTGAGTGTCCGGTCCGGGCGCGAGGTGCTGTGCGTCGAACGGCTGAGCGCACCGGGCGCGATCCGCAATGTCACCACCGTGGGTGCCCGGCAGCCGCTGTCGGTGTCGGCGCCCGGGCTGGTGCTGCTCGCCGCCGCGCCCACCGAACTCCGGGAGGCGGTGCTGGCGGCCCCGCTGCCGGCCGCCGCGGACAATGCCGCCACCGATCCGAAGGCGTTGCGGCGCTTGCTGTCCGAGGTCCGGCGTACCGGTGTCGCGCACTGCGCCGGATGCCCGGATCCGGCGGCCGCGGCGCTCGCGGTACCGGTGCGCGGCGCCGGTGGCCGCACGGTGGCGGCGCTGTCGGTGGTGCTGCCGAACGTCGGCGCGATCCGGCCGGTGGTGCCGCCGCTACAGGCCGCCGGGGCGCGGATCGGCCGGGCCCTCGGCGACACCGGCGCCGCGCGCACCGGCCTGCCGGACACATTGACCGCGTGAGCCGGGTCCCGAACGCGCCGCGGGCGGGCCGCTCCGGAGAGCGGCCCGCCCGCGGGTGAGCGATCCGATTCAGTGCGCCGGCGCCGGCGCGGCCGGCGCGGCCGGGTCGACGCAGTAGGTGCCGGGGCCGTAGCACGGCGCGGTGATGGTGCTGAAGTACTGGTAGGCCGACCACAGCAGGATCGGACCGGTGACCAGCGCGGAACCGATCAGGGTGCCGACGGTGCCGACGGTGGCGGCGCCGGCGACGCAGCCGATGACCGCGCCGGGCAGGCCGGCGAGCAGGGCGCTGACGGCACCGGAGATGGTGCCGACGATGCCCGCACCCAGCACACAGCCGAGGCCGCCGCCGATGATGGCGCCGATCGCCGCGCCGGTCGCGGAGGAGATGGTGGCGCGGGAGCCGAAGGCCGACAGCTCCTGCTGGTCACGGGGAGTGAAGGATTCGGTGATCGGCTGGGCCTGCAGGGGCTGGATGCCCGCGATGTCCTGCGCGGTGAGCGGCCGGCTGACCGGCTGGCCGTCCTCGGCCTTGGTGTCGGGGGTCAGCCGCACGGAGTTGTCGCTGATGTCCGCGGCGATCGGGAATTCGGTCGCGTCCTTGCGGTAGGTCAGCGGGATCGAGTCCACGCCTTCGCCGTTGGCGTTGGCGATGACCAGGCTGGTGCCGACGGTCTTGAAGGTGCCGTCGGTGCTGGTCAGCACCGCCGAGTCACCGTCGCGGGACAGGGTGTAGTGAACGCCGTTGACCTCGAGCGCCTGCGACGCCGGGACGTGGACGATGCCGTCCTGCACGGTGACACCCGGCGCCGGGGCGGCCGGAGTGGCCGGATCGGCGTAGGCGGTGGCGGAGGCAATGGCGACAGCACTCGTGGCAAGCACCGCGGCGGCGGTGAACTTCTTCATCATCAAGGGGGCGACCTTGCTTTCTGACTTCAAAGGGTTTCGCATCGGTCCGGTAGTTCCGAAGCAATGGGCTCTGCCCGGGTCGGAACTGTATTCCGTAATAGGTGGTAAATGAAATAGTTGTTATGCATCAATGCTGGTCAATGCTCACAGACTTCTCTCGGCAAGTGCACAGAACACCTGTTCGGGAGGTATTCGCGGGAAATTACGTGAAGACTCGGATCGGACATGTGGCCGAGATGCGCGCAATTTGTAACCCACTATTCAACTGCGCGCGGGCCGCCGCCCGAATGCAATGAATACGGCAACGGGCAGACCTTCCGCGAGGAAGGTCTGCCCGTTGATATTCGATTGTTCGACGAGGATTCCCGTCGATGCCGTCGAAGTGTTTACTTCGGCTGGGCCGGGTCGACGCAGTAGGTGCCGGGGCCGTAGCACGGCGAGGTGATGGTGCTGAAGTACTGGTAGGCCGACCACAGCAGGATCGGACCGGTGACCAGCGCGGAACCGACGAGGGTACCGACCGAACCGACGGTGGCGGCGCCGGCGACGCAGCCGATGACCGCGCCGGGCAGGCCGGCGAGCAGGGCGCTGACCGCACCGGAGATGGTGCCGACGATGCCCGCGCCGATGACACAGCCCAGGCCGCCGCCGAGGATCGCGCCGATGACCGCGCCGGTGGCGCTGGAGATGGTGGCGCGGGAGCCGAAGGCGGAGAGTTCCTGCTGGTCACGCGGAGTGAAGGACTCGGTGATCTGCTGGGCCGTCAGCGGCTTGACATCGGCGATGTCGCTGGCGCTGAGCGGGTGCTCGACGGGCTTGCCGTCTTCTGCCTTGGTGTCCGGGGTGAGGCGGACGGTGTTGTCGCTGATCTGGGCCGCGATCGGGAATTCGGTCGCGTCCTTGCGGTAGGTCAGCGGGATGGAGTCGACGCCTTCGCCGTTGGCGTTGGTGACGACCAGGCTGCTGCCGACGGTCTGGAAGGCGCCGTCGGTGCTGGTCAGCACCGCCGAGTCACCGTCGCGCGACAGGGTGTAGTGGACACCGCCGACCTCGAGGGTCTGCGACGCCGGGACGTGGACGATGCCGTCCTGCACGGTGACACCGGGCGCGGGGGCAGCCGGGGCCGGATCGGCCTGGGCGTTGCCGGCGGCGACGGCGATGACGGCCGTGGTCAGGGCGACGGAGGCGGTCAGCTTCTTCAGCATGTGGGGGACCTTGATCTTTCGGTCGAGAAAACAGAGACCAGGGACCGATGGGTATCCCGAGTCGGGATACCCATCGGTTCATCCAGCGGTGCTTACTTCGGCGGAGCCGGCTGGGCCGGGTCGACGCAGTAGGTGCCGGGGCCGTAGCACGGCGAGGTGATGGTGCTGAAGTACTGGTAGGCCGACCACAGCAGGACCGGACCGGTGACCAGCGCGGAACCGATCAGCGAGCCGACGGTTCCCACGGTGGCGGCACCGGCGACGCAGCCGACGACCGCGCCGGGCAGGCCGGCGAGCAGGGCGCTGACGGCACCGGAGATGGTGCCGACGATGCCGGCGCCGATGACGCAGCCCAGGCCGCCGCCGATGATGGCGCCGATCGCCGCGCCGGTCGCGGAGGAGATGGTGGCGCGGGAGCCGAAGGCGGAGAGTTCCTGCTGGTCACGCGGAGTGAAGGACTCGGTGATCTGCTGGGCCGTCAGCGGCTTGACATCGGCGATGTCGCTGGCGCTGAGCGGGTGCTCGACGGGCTTGCCGTCTTCTGCCTTGGTGTCCGGGGTGAGGCGGACGGTGTTGTCGCTGATCTGGGCCGCGATCGGGAATTCGGTCGCGTCCTTGCGGTAGGTCAGCGGGATGGAGTCGACGCCTTCGCCGTTGGCGTTGGTGACGACCAGGCTGGTGCCGACGGTCTGGAAGGTGCCATTGGTGCTGGACAGCACCACGGAATCACCGTCGCGCGACATGGTGTAGTGCACGCCCTCGACATCGAGGGTCTGGGTCGCCGGGACGTGGACGATGCCGTCCTGCACGGTGACGCCGGGGGCCGGGGCGGCCGGAGCGGCCGGATCGGCATAGGCGGGAGCGGCCGCGACGCAGACAGCGCCGACGGTCAGTGCTGCATAAGCAGCGAATTTCCTCATCAGTGGGACCTCTTGCTTCTAAATGTTGCGTGAGACCTGCGCCGAGCCCTACGGACACAGCGCAGTACGGACCTTCCCAGGCAACCGAGCGCGAGTCAAGATTTAGCTCACAGTGAATGATTCATGAACGGAACGTGACACCTCGTGGTAAATCTTTGTACACCTCTGCGAGGGATTACCGTCAGCTCACGGTCACCGATATCCGGCAGTGCGCGACCGTGGGTAACGTCATCCAGCTCACCCTAATCGACGCCTTCTACGCAGGATAAGCGCTGGTCCGGCATTCGGCGACCGGACTCCTCCCGGTACGGCGATAGCCGATTCGAATCGAAACCCCTGGTGAGTGACCTCGGGAACGCACCGGCGATGTGTTGTCGCCGTCGGAATTTATTCATCGACAATTTACGGTGCCCGTGTGCGGCTTTCATCGGCAACCTATCGGTCGAACAGATGATTTACTTCTGCGCCGGAGTGGGTGGATACGGCGAGGCCCCCGCGGCTATCCGCGGGGGCCTCGATGCGGTGATACCGACAGGTTGTTATGCCGCGCCGTCGCCGACCAGATGGGCGGCCCGGACCCGAATCCGTTGCAGCCGTTCCAGATCGGCGGCGACCGCGCTGACCCGATCGCGACGGTCGCCCTCGTGCTGGTCGACCGCCCGCGCGGCGTCCGCGATCGCGGCGTCCGCGACGGCCGCGCGCTGCTCGGCCACCTCGGTGAAATGATCGCGCAGGGTGCGCTGTACCTCGCGCAGCCGCTGCTTGGACTCCTTGCCCACCTGGAACGACACCTCGTCCATCAACTTGCCGACGGCGATCTTCGCCTCCAACTGCCGGCGGGCCTTCATGTTCTTGACGTCCTCCCACACCGTGTGCCCGCCCAGCAGCAGACCGGCGGCGATCGACCACGGGTTGACCAGGGCCAGACCGGCCAGCGTGGTGGCCACGCCGATCATCAGCACGCCGCTGTAGGAGCCGCGCAGCGCGCTGACCGCCCGCTGCGGCACCGAACCCTTGGCGCTCTCCAACTCTTCGAGCTGACCGTAGCCGTCCAGCACGCCGGTGGTGTCGGCGATGCGGATCCGCGGTACCGAATGCCGCTCCTCGTCGGCGAACCGGCTCGCCACCGTGCCCGCCAGCTCCACGGAAAGACGTTGTGCGAGCAGGAAGTTCTCGGTCAACTCGGTGTTGATCCGGTCGTCGAGCCAGGTGTTGAACTGCGCCCACCGCTTGCTCGGATCCGCCTTGGCGATGTCGTGCTCGGCTTCGCGGATCAACGCCCGCAACCGGTTGCGCAGATCGTGCTCGACCGCCACGTTCAGTTCGGTGACTCCGTCGCCGAGGGCGTAGGGCCAGTTGGAGGTGCGCTTGCGCAACGCGACGGCGGCCTGGCGGGCCTGCTCCAGATTG
This sequence comes from Nocardia sp. alder85J, assembly GCF_020176955.2. Classification (GTDB taxonomy): domain Bacteria; phylum Actinomycetota; class Actinomycetes; order Mycobacteriales; family Mycobacteriaceae; genus Nocardia. The sequence goes on along the minus strand of NZ_JAIUCZ020000003.1, from coordinate 360,792 downwards.
GCCCGGGCCACCAGATCCCGTTGCGGGTCCTGCAATCGGGTGAGCTCCGAATTCAACGCCAGCGTCACCTGATCGGACACCACGCGGACATCGTTGATCACCGACTCCCGGGCCAGCAGCGCCGCCCGGCCCAGCAGATGATCGCGGAGGTATCCGGTCAGCTGCGGGACGCCCGACTCGACGATCTTCCCGTTGTCGCTGTCGCGATGGCCGGCGCGATGCGTCGCCGCCGACACCGGCAGCAACGGCAGATCCAGCCCGGCGTCGGTGAGCAGCTTGCGGTTCGCCCGCTGCACATCGGCCCAGCGCGGATTGGCGTCGATCTTGTTGATCACGCACGCGACCACCGCGCAGCCGGCCTGCAACTGCTTGAGATAGCGGACGTCCGCGGCGGACAGCTCACGGGCCGCATCGGTCACGAACAGCACCGCGTCGGCGGTCGGCAGCAGATCCAGAGTCGCCGCGGCGCTGCGGGATTCGACACCGTTCAGGCCGGGGGTGTCGACCAGGACGATGCCCGCGGCCAGTAGTTCGGCCGGGGTGGTGACGGTGGTGAGGGCGTCGCGGCGGGCCGGGGTGCGGGTCACCCGCTCGCCGTGCTCGATCACCGCGGGCGCCGGGGTGTGCTGGCCGACCGGCGAGACGTCCGCGGCGACCAGGGCATTGACAATGGAGCTGAGCCCCGCCCGGGACTCACCGGTGACGACGATCCGCAGCCGGTCGTCGCCGACGCGGCGGGTGGACGCGGCCAGCCGTCGCGACAGATCGGTGCGGCCGACGGCGTCGGTCACCGATTGCAGTTCGCTGAGGATCTCGATCATCGTTGCCGTCGTGTCGGTTACTTTGCCGACCAGTGCAGGGGCGCTCACGAGTGGAAGTCCTTTCGGCCGGTCCGTCCCGCCGTGGGCGACGGGACGGACCGGGGGATTGATCAGTGCTGGAGAAGGGTGCTCGAGTCGTGGCTCGCATCCGTGGTGGGATGCGCGCTGGTCGTCGCCTCGGTGCCCGACGTCAGACCACTGGACAGACCGCTGGAGTGCGAGTCGGTCAGGCTGTGGTCGGTCGTGCCGCTGGTGCCCGCCGTCACGTCGGTGTGCGTAGCGGTGGTGGCGGCGGCCGAGTGGCCGCTGTCGGTGCCCGCGGTCGCATCCGTGTGCGTGCCGGTGCTCGCCGAGCCCGCGCTCGTGGTCGGGGCGGCGCCGCCGGTGGCGGCGCCGGTGCCCGTCGAGGAGCTGGTGCCCGACGTGCTGTGCGAATCGGTCCCGGTGCTGGTCGACCCGGAGGTCGTGCCGCCGGTGGCGCCGGCGGTGCTCGAACCCTGCTGCAACTGCGTCACGTTGTCGCTGGTGTGCGAGCTGACGCCGCCGCCGCCGCTGTTGTTGCTGCCGCCCAGATCGGCCTTGGGAGCGGAACTTCCGTTGGTGGTCGTGGCGGTGCTGCCGGTGGTGGTCGTGCCGGTCGAGTGCGAGGTGCTCGGATCGGTCGAGGTGGATCCGGTGGTCGCGCCCGGGGTCGCCGTGCCGGTCGTGGTGGTCCCGTGCGAGCCATCGGTCGTCGTGGTGGTCGGCGTGTGGGTGGTCCCGGTGGTGGCCGTGGAGCCGGTTCCGGTGGAACCCGTTCCGGTGGTTCCGGTTCCGGCCGTGCCCGTTCCGGTGTGGGTGGTGCCGGTGGTGGCCGTCGAGCCGGTGCCCGTGTTGCCGGTGGTGCCCGTGCCGGTGGGGTTGGCCGTGTGGCCCGCGCCGGTGGTCGAGGTGCCGACCACCGCCGCCGCGCGGGCATCGGTGTTGGTCGCCTGGGTGACCGTCGAGTTCAGCGAGGCCGTCGCGGCATTGGAGGTCGACGCCGCCACCGGAGTGGCGATCACCGGCTGCGCGGCCGCCGCCGTCGCCGAGGCGTCGGTGGCCGCCACCGTGGTGGCCGTGCTCGCGTGCGCCACCGACGCGGTGGTCGACTGACCCAGCGCCGACTGGCCCAGCGCGCTCGACGTGGTGCCCAGACCCGTGGAGGTGCTGGTGGCCAGGTTCGCCGAGAGGCCGGCGTTGTGCGCCGCGCTGTCCGCGGTGCTCGCCGTCGAACTCTGCGAGAAGACCGGCCGCGCATCCGCGGACCCGGTGTTCACCGAGCCACCGGCGTTGCCGTTGACCGAGCCACCGGCGTTGCCGTTGACCGAACCGCCCGCGTTGCCGTTGACCGAGGTCGGCCGGATCTCGCCGGGCTGACCGCCGTTGGCCGAACCACCGGCGCGGACATCCTGCGAGCCGCGTCCGTCGTTGTCGTGCGAGCCGTTGCGGCCGTCGTTGTCGTTACCGGCGCCGGTCCGGCCATCGCGATCGGACACCTCCGACCGCCCGGACCCGCCGTCGTGGTCGAAGCTGTGCCCGCCGGTGTTCGTGCCGAAGCCGGCCTGTCCGGTGCTGTGGCCGTTGGTGTCGTGGCCGCCGGTGCCGGGCCGATCGCCGCCCTGGAAGCCGCCGCCGGCCTGGCCGCCGAGCCCGACGTTGCCGCCGAAGTGGCCACCGCCCAGGTTCGCGCCCGCTCCGAGCCCGCCGCCGATGCCCACCGCGGAACCCGCGTGACCCCAGTCGGCCGTCGGCGCCTGGCCGTGGCCGTCGAAGCCACCCTGCCCGCCGAAGCCACCGTGGTTCTGGCCGCCGAAGCCATCCTGCCCGCCGAAACCGCCGTGGTTCTGGCCGCCGAAGCCGGTCTGGCCGCCGAAACCGCCGTGATCCTGCCCGCCGAAGCCGGGGCCGTTGTGCCCTTGATCGCCGAAGCCACCCTGGCCGCCGAAGCCGCCGTGGTTCTGGCCGCCGAAGCCGGTCTGACCGAAGCCGGGGCCGTTGTGGCCTTGATCGCCGAAGCCGCCGTGGTTCTGCCCGCCGAAGCCGTTGTGATCCTGGCCGCCGAAGCCGGTCTGGCCGAAGCCGCCCTGGCCCGGTCCGCCGTGGTCCTGGCCGAAGCCGCCCCCGGCGCCGGTCTGGCCGAAGCCGCCGTGGTTCTGGTCGCCGAAGCCGGGGCCGTTGTGCGAGACGGTGTTGCCGAGGCCGAGGCCCTCCTGACCGCCGAAGCCGCCGTGCTCGCCGCCCAGGCCGGTGCCGAGCCCGCCGCCCACGTTGACGCCGAATTCGAAGTTGGCGCCGCCGATGTTGACGCCGACCTCGACACCCGCCGAACCGCCGACCGGGATGCCGGGGCCGCCGTTGGCCGCCACGCTGTCCTGCACCACGCTGGTCTCGATGGTGGCCGAGAAGCCGGGGCCGCCCGGGATCAGCGAGCCGCTGACCGAGTGGATGTCGTCGGTCTCGGTCTGGGTCGCGGTGAGCGAGCCGCCGTTGCCGCCGAATCCGGAGGAGGTGCCGCCGGAGACCTTCACGCTGTCCTCGGACACCCGGTGCTCGTCGACCGTCTGGAAGCTCGGGCCGAAGGTGCCCAGCGAGCCGTCGGTCTCGTGCACGGTGTCGGTCTCGGCGTGGGTTTCGTCGACGCTCTGGTAGGCCGAGCCGTAGGGGGTGTTCACCGCATTGGTGACCTGGTGCTCGTCGAACTCGGAGTGGCTCGCGTCGACGGTCTCGTAGTGCGAGCCGAACGGCCCGGTGCTGTCGTCGACGTGCAGCGCGTCCGACTCGGCGTGGGTGTCGTCCACGGTGTGCGAGGCCGACCCGAACGGGGTGCTGACGGCCTGCACGGAGTGGTAGCCGTCGGCCTCGTCGTGCGACGCGTCGATGGTCTGGTGGCCGATGCCGAACAGGCCGGTCTCGGTCGACTCGTGCAGGGTGTCGGACTCCGCGTGCGACTGGTCCATCGCCTCGTAGGCCCCGCCGAACGGGGTGCTGACGAAGTGGCTCTGCTGCTGGTCGTCGAATTCGCTGTGCGCGGCGTCGACGGTCTCGTGGCTGCCGAACAGGCCCGCCCCGCGGTCGACGTGCAGGCTGTCGTTCTCGACGTGGACGGCGTCCGCGGTGGAGCCGGCGGAGCCGAAGGGGGTGCTGGTGACGTCGGCGGCGTGGTAGCCGTCGACCTCGTGATGTCCGGCGTCGATGGTCTGTGAGCTGCCGAGCCAGCCGGCCCGCTCGCTCTCCTGGAAGGTGTCGGATTCGGCGTGCACCTGGTCCACCGCCTGGTACGACCCGCCGAACGGGGTGTTCACGATGTGGCTCTGCTGCTGCTCGTCGAATTCGCTGTGCGCGGCGTCGACGTCGTTGTAGCTGCCGAACAGGCCGGCGCCGCTGTCCTGGTGCAGGGTGTCGTTCTCGACGTGGACGCGGTCGGCGGTGTCCTCGGCCGAGCCGAACGGGGTGTTGACGATGTCGACGGCGTGGTAGCCGTCGGCCTCGTGGTGCCCGGCGTCGATGGTCTGTGAGCTGCCGAGCCAGCCGGCCCGCTCGCTCTCCTGGAAGGTGTCGGATTCGGTGTGCGACTGGTCGACCGACTCGTACCCGGCGGCCAGCGGCGTGTTCACCACGTGGGTGACGTGCTGGTCGTCGTACTCGCTGTGCGCGGCGTCGACGTCGTTGTAACTGCCGAACAGGCCGGCGCCGTGGTCCTCGTGGAAGGTGTCGTCCTCGCCGTGCACGCGGTCGACGGTCTCCGAGGCGGCGGCGAAGGGGGTGCTCACCGCGGTCACGCCGTGGTACGCATCGGCTTCGTGATGTCCGGCGTCGATCGACTCGGAGCCGCCGAACAGGCCGTGCTGGTCCGCGATGCGCAGATCGTCGGATTCGGAGTGGCCGATGTCGGAGGACTGGTAGGCCGAGCCGAACACGCCGTTGACCGAATGCGCGCTGTGCTGCTGGTCGGCCTCGCTGTGGCGGTCGTCGACGTCGGTGTACCCGCCGAACAGGCCGTTGCCGGTGCTGACGTGGCGGCTGTCGTCCTCGGAGTAGGCGGACTGCGTGCCGTCGAACTCGGAGCCGAAGGGGGTGACCTCGCCGGCCACGTGCACGCTGTCGCCGGCGACGTGGGTCTGCTCGTCGGAATCGAACGCGCTGCCCCACGGGGTGACGTATCCGGAGGCGGCGGAGCTGTGGTCGGCGACGTGGTCGCTGCGGTCGGCCTCGAACTCGGTGCCGAACGGGGAGACGGCGGTGTGCACGTCGGCGCTGTGATCGGCCTCGTGGTCGGCCTCGGTGCTGGTGAAGGCGCTGCCGAACGGGGTCGAGACGCCGGCCGCGTGCGCGGTCTCGTCGTAGACGTGGGTGGAGTTCCCGGCGTCGAACTCGGAGCCGAACAGGCCGGTGGTGCTGCTCACATGGCTGGACTCGGCGTCGACGTGGTTCGCCTCGCTCGCGTCGTAGGCCGAGCCGAACGGGGTGGACAGGCCCTCGGCGGCCGCGCTGTGGTCGGCGACGTAGGTGGACTGGCCGGCGTCGAAGGTGGTGGCGGTGAGGCCCGGGGTGACGCCGATGTGGCTCTGCTGATCCAGGATGTGGCTCTGCTCCCCGTTGGCGTACGCGCTGCCCAGCGGCGTGGCGACCCCGGCGGCGAAGCCGTGCGCGTCCACGGCGCTGACCTGCTCGCCGGCCTGGAAGCTCAGGCCGTCGGCGGTGGGTACGACACCCGCGCCGGACTGGGCGTCCACGGTGTCCACATTGCCGACCAGGAGCCCGGTGCCCGACCCGAGGGCGGAGGCCGCCTCGGCGCCGAGGTGGGGGGTCGCGGCGGCGTGAATGTCGTCGGTCGTGTCGGTTGCCGGGCTGTTGCCGAGTCCGAAGACCGTTTCTTCCCCGAGGTTGTTGCCGAGGGCCATGGTGGAACTGCCTTTCCTAGTCTCAATCGGCACAATCGCCTATGTGGGCTGTATCGCCATCCCTGCCAGCGAAGTTACGATCACCGGCTGGTGGGTACATGGGAGAAGTCTGTGAGTAAGCCGAGTGCTCACACCGGCCTCACAGCGGACGCTCGGACTCCCGCCCGTGAAATTCGGGGGTTGCCAGACGTCGGCACCCAGGCCCCTGGCTGAGACCGGTCGGCACATTCGCGGTACGGCGACACGCGATCGGTACCCGGTCGCGTCGCAGCCGCGATCGGACCGCCGGGATAGTGTGTCCTCGGCATCACCGTTACCGCAATGATACCTACGTTCGGCCATAAGTGCAGGTCCCAGGTTTTTCGCCGGACAATTCGCCCATCACGAACCGATCGCCGTCACCCGTGCCCGGTGGCGCGCGGATTGCGACGGTGGACGGTGGGGCGTGACGGTCCGACGGTTCGGGCGTCACGGCCGGATGTCGCGAAGAGGACGCACCGGCGCCGGTGTGGTGGCGGAAGTGCGATGACCGATATACATCGGAAACACGTTGCGGCACAATGCAAGGCACAGGCAATCGAACGGGTCCCGGCGGGCCGTGGAGGGGGTGTGCGGTGAACGGCGGTACGGAGGCGGGGGAGGGCAGGCGGCCGGTGGCGCCGATCGGCCCGGAGGATGCCGCCGACGGCTGGGAAATCGCCGGTTCGCCCGAATCACCCTGTCTGGCAAAAGATTACGGCGAACACCTGGCACGGGTGACGGCGACGGCCGGCACCACCTGCGCGTGGCGCGTCGCCCGCCCGGACGGGACCATGCTGCGCGAGTCCTCCGCGCGCGACGTCGGCGAGGCCAAGGCACTCGCCGACGCCTGGGTCGAGAAGCACCGCGCCGCCGACTGAATCGATCCGCTCTGGGCGCGAACCTGCCTCGGCCCCTTGTGAATCGGCGTCGCGCGCCGAGGTGTGCACGGGTGGGTGCGGGGGTGAGGCGGGATGCCGCGCGCGGTGTGGTCCGCCAGGCTCACGCCGCGCGGGACGGGTGTGCGCGGGACGCGCGGGATGAGTGCGCAGGGTGGGTGCGGGGCACGCACCTCCCGGCTGCTACCTTGTCGACAATGATTTCCAGTCTCAACAACTGGGATCAGGACCACTGCCCGCCACGGCGAGGTGGGATGCGGCGCCGCGGCGTGGACGTGAGGGGTCCCCGCCGCGCTGCCGGATCCCGGAACGGCCGCGCGCTATCCGCGCGGTGCGCGCATAGTAGAGGAGAAGGACGGGTATCCGTCCTCGATACCGGCCGTCGGAGCGCAGGTGAGCGCCCGGCCGAGGCCGCGCCGACTCCCGTTGCCGAGGCGGTGCCGGAACCCACCGCGGCGTAAGCGGAGACTCACTACGGTATTGCCATTCTCCAAATCCGGAAGTATCGTTATCAGTGTAAGGATTGCAAGAGTATGCCTGTGTGTCGTGCAGGCGTGTCGGTGATCCGGACGACCGCGAGTGGGAGCTGCAATTGCTGGATCTGCCTGACGGCACCCGCATTCCGTTGATCGATGCGAGTGTGCACATCTTCTTCCGATCGAACCGGGACTTCCGGAGCTTCCTGCGGGAGCCCTACAAGTCCCGGGGCATCCCGGACGTGGAGATGGACTGGTACGGCGCGCCGGGTGGCGAGTACGCGCCGGGCACCGAGGGCCCGAACGGTGAATACCCGGGCTCGGAGCCGGAAGTAGTGGGTGAACACCTGTTCGTGGAGCGTGGTGTGGATGTGGCGGTGCTGCATCCGATGACCCGCGGCATCCTGCCCGACCGGCATCTCACCTCCGCGATCCTCGCGGCGCACAACGAGATGATGGTGTCGCGCTGGCTGGAGTCCGGCCGCTACGCCGATCGCTTCCGGGGCACAATCCGGGTCTGCCCGGACGACATCTCCGGTGCGGTCCGCGAGATCCGCCGCTGGCAGGGCAATCCGCAGATCGTGCAGGTCGGGATTCCGATGCAGTCGCGTGAGTTGTACGGCAAGCCGCAGTTCTGGCCGCTGTGGGAGGCCGCCGAGGAGGCGGGCCTGCCGGTGGCGGTGCACATCGAAACCGGTAGCGGCGTGGAGAATCCGCCGACCCCGTCCGGCCATCCGCGCACCTACGAGCAGTACGCGGGTTTCATGGCGCTGAACTACGTCTATCACCTGATGAACATGATCGCGGAGGGCGTCTTCGAGCGCTTCCCGCGGCTGCGGTGGGTGTGGGCCGACGGCGCGGCGGACATGCTGACGCCGTTCATGTGGCGCATGGACACCTTCGGCCGGCCGCATCTGGAGCAGACGCCGTGGGCGCCGCAGATGCCCAGCGCCTATCTGCCCGAGCACGTCTACTTCGTGCAGGGCGGCCTGGACGGGCCGGGCGACGTCGACTTCGCCGGGGACTGGTTCGGTTTCACCGGCAAGGAGAACATGGTCATGTTCGGGTCGAGCTACCCGCACTGGCAGCTCGACGATGTGACGCGGGTGCCGGCGGCGCTGTCCGGCGTGCAACGCGAGAAGTTGTTGTGGCGCAACGCCGCCGGGCTCTACGGCATCGACGTCGACACCATCACCACCGCGGGCGCGCGGTGAACGGACACGTTTTCCGGCAGCACGGGCCGAAAGACAGTGGGAGGCAATCATGACGCAGGCAATTACCCGGTCCCGGGTGCCGAGCACCGATCTGGTGCCGATCCGGGTGGTGGACTCGGACATCCACCCGGTGCCGCAACCCGGGATGGTCGCGGAGTACATCCCCGAGCCCTACCGGAGCAAGATCCTGTCGCACAAGGTCGGTAGCACGATCTATTACGACGCACCGGATTTCAACCACGCCTTCGCGATGCGGGTCGACTCCTTCACCGAGGAGGGCGGATTCCCGGGCAGCGACCCGGATCTGGCCTTCCAGCAGGCGATCATCGAGGGCGGCTCCGACATCGGCATCCTGGAGCCCGGTTTCAAGGCCGAACGGCTGCCGGAGTGGTCGCAGGCGATCTCCGCCGCGCACAACACCTGGCTGGCCAATCACTGGCTCGACAGCCACAACAACTGGCACCAGCGCTGGCGGGGCTCGATCTGCGCTGCGACCGAGGACATCCCGGGCGCGATCCGCGAGATCGACAAGTGGGCCGGGCACCCGTACATGTCGCAGATCCTGATCAAGGCCGAGCCGCGCCCGGCCTGGGGTGACCCGCAGTACGACCCGATCTGGGCCGCCGCGGTGAAGCACGAGATGCCGGTGGCCTGCCACCTGTCCCGTGGCTTCTACGAGACGCTGCCGATCCCGCCGGTCGGAATCCCCAGCTACAACCACGATTTCATGGTCAGCTACTCGCTGCTGGCGAACAACCAGGTGATGAGCCTGATCTTCGACGGCACCTTCGACCGCTTCCCGGAGCTGCGAATCGTGCTGGTGGAGCACGCCTTCACCTGGATCCTGCCGCTGATGTGGCGGATGGACGCGATCTACGAGGCCCGCAAGTCCTGGATGGACATCAAGCGCAAGCCGTCGGAGTACGTCAAGGAGCACATCAAGTTCACCACCCAGCCGCTGGACTACCCGGACGACAAGACCGAGTTGACCCGCGCGTTCGAGTGGATGGACTGCGAGAAGATCCTGCTGTTCTCCTCGGACTACCCGCACTGGACCTACGACGATCCGCGCTGGCTGGTGAAGCATCTGCCGCAGCACGCGCGCGAGGCGATCATGTTCCGCAACGGGATCGACACCTACCATCTGCCCGAGTCGGTCCCGGCGCTGCCGGAACAGACCAAGGTCTGGTGACCGGTTTGGCCGAGGAATCAGTGCGCGACAAGGCAGCGCAGCCTCGCCTCGCGCAGGGCCGGGAGCACGTGGTGGCCAAGGTGGACGACATTCCGCCCGGCACGCACAAACTCGTGCCGATCGGCCGGCACGGCGTCGGTGTCTACAACGTCAACGGCACCTTCTACGCCATCGCCAACTACTGCCCGCACGAGGGTGGTCCGCTGTGCTCCGGCCGCGCCCGCGGCCGGACGGTGGTGGACGAGACCGCCCCCGGCGACGCCGTCGAGGTGCGGGACCAGGAATACATCTACTGCCCGTGGCACCAGTGGGGTTTCGAACTGGCCACCGGCACCACCGCGGTGAAACCGGAGTGGAGCATCCGCACCTATCCGGTCCGGGTCGTCGACGACGAGGTCCTGGTCACCGCCTGATCGGCGGGCGCGCGGCAGCGACCGCGCGCCGGCCCCGCGCAAGCGAGTGGAAACACCGTGCCCGGGTGCTCCGGGCACGGTGTTTTTTCGTTGGTGCGACAGCCGAGGGATCTGCGCGAAATCGGGGGTGGCGCAGACCCCGCGAATGTAGGATTCTCGGAATACGAGAATGAAGTTTTCATGTCTCGAAATTGATCTTCCAACTCATCGAGGAGACGGGATGCCAGCGACAACGGGCGTCACGAAGCGGCTGCTCATCGACGGCCAGCTGGTCGACGCGCAGCAGTCGTACCCATCGATCAACCCGGCTACCGGCGAGATCTACGGCTACGCCCCGGACGCCGGGCTCGCCGAAGCGGAGGCGGCGATCGCCGCCGCGCGCAAGGCGTTCGACACCACCGACTGGGCCACGAACGTCGAGCTGCGCGCTCGCTGCCTCGATCAGCTGCACCGCGCCCTGTCCGACAACGTGGAGGCGCTGCGTGACCTGACGGTCGGCGACGTGGGTGCCACCCGGATGTCCACCTCCGGCCCGCAGCTGGAGACGCCGATCGAGATCGTGCGCTACTACGCCGATCTGCTGCCCGGCTACTCGTTCAGCGAGGATCGCGGCACGGTCGACGTGCGCGGCACCAACCATCTGCGCTGGGTGGAGAAGGAAGCCGCCGGTGTGGTCGCGGCGATCATCGCCTACAACTACCCGACCCAGCTGGCGCTGGCGAAACTGGCCCCCGCGCTGGCCGCCGGCTGCACCGTGGTGCTGAAGGCCGCCCCGGACACCCCGCTGATCACCCTCGGCATCGCCGAGCTGATCGCCGAGCACACCGACATCCCGGCGGGCGTGGTGAACGTGCTGTCCTCGACCAGCGTCGAGGTCGGCGAGCTGATGACCACGCATCCGGATGTCGACATGGTCACCTTCACCGGGTCCACCCCGGTCGGCAAGAAGATCATGGCCGCCGCCAGCGGCACCCTGAAGCGGGTCTTCCTGGAGCTCGGCGGCAAGTCCGCCGCGGTGGTCCTCGAGGACGCCGATTTCGACATGGTCGCGATGATCGCGGCCTTCGCCGGATGCAGCCACGCCGGTCAGGGCTGTGCCATCACCACCCGCATCCTGGTGCCGAGCAGCAAGCACGACGAGATCGTGGACAAGATCGCGGCGATGCTGGGCAACGTCAGCGTCGGCGATCCCGAGGATCCCACCAAGTACATGGGCCCGCTGGTCAGCGCGCGGCAGCGGGACAAGGTCGCGGGCATGGTGGATCGCGCGGTCGCGGCCGGCGCCAAGCTGGTGTGCGGCGGTGAGAAGGTCGATCCCGGCTTCTTCTACACCCCGACCCTGCTGACCAACGTCGATCCCGACTCCGAGATCGCGCAGGAGGAGGTGTTCGGCCCCGTGCTGGTGGTCCTCACCTTCGAGGACGACGACGACGCGGTCCGTATCGCCAACAACTCCGCCTACGGCCTGTCCGGCGCGGTGTTCGGCAACGAGGAGCGCGCGCTCGCGATCGCCCGCAAGATCCGCACCGGCACCCTCAGCGTCAACGGCGGCATGTACTTCGCCCCGGACGTGCCGTTCGGCGGCTACAAGCAGTCCGGCCTGGGCCGGGAGATGGGCCCGGAGGGCCTGGAGGAATTCCTCCAGGTCAAGACGCTCGCGAAGCCCGTTGCCTGAGAGCGGAATTCGTGAGTAGGGAGGGTGCCCGGACGCGTTGACGCGCGGGCACGGACTTCCACCGAAACGATGCGGCCCGATCTGCCAGATCGGGCCGCATCGTTCGTTTCCGTACCGAATTCGGCGCGACCGCAGCACTGTTCGCGCCGGCGACGATGCCCTTCGCCGCTACGCCGGGTCGTTCGCGCCGGTCTCGGTGCTGTTCGCCACCGTGGCAGCATCGTTGGTGCCCGGGGAAGGGCTGTTCACCGCTGCGGCAGTGGGTTCCGGGTCGGTGGCGCCGAGGGTCCCGTCGGCGACGGCCCGGCGCAGCCGGAACCGCTGCACCTTGCCGCTGGGGGTACGGGGGAAGTCGTCCACGACGTGTACCTCCTCCGGCCACTTCTGTTTGGCCAGGCCGACTTCCGCCAGATGGGCGCGCAGATCGTCGAGCGTCGGCGTCGCCGCGCCGACGCGCAGCCGCAGCACCGCGGCCGCGTGCTCACCCAGCCGGGCATCCGGTGCCGCCACCACGGCGGCCTCGGCGACGCCGGACATGCCGAGCAGCGCCTCCTCCACCTCCAGCGCGCCGATGTTCTCGCCACCCCGGATGATCAGATCGGATTTGCGGTCGGTGATGGTGAGGTAGCCGTCGGCGTCGAACACGCCGATATCGCCGGTGTGGTACCAGCCGTCGTCGTCGAAGGCGCGCGCGGTGAGAGCGTCGTCGGTGTAGCCGAGGCACAGTTCCGGTCCGCGCGTGATGATTTCGCCGTCCTCGGCCAGCCGCACCTCCACCCCCGGCAGCGCCGCGCCGTCGGTCGCCAGCCGCTTGGCCACCGCCGCGGTGTAGTGCGAGCCGGTCACCGAGGGATGTTCGGTGCTGCCGTACGAGCGGAACACCGTGATGCCCAGCTCGGTGAGCCGGGTGGTGACCGCCGACGGCACCGGCGCCCCGCCGAAGCCGAGATACCTGATGTACGAGAGATGTTCGTCCCGGAAGTCGGCATGGTCGAGCAGGCTGGTGATGTAGTACGGCACCCCGCCCTTGATCGCGACGCCGTGGCTGCTCATCAGCGCCAGCACCCGCTGCGGATTCCAGACGTCCATGAGATGGACCGGAGTGCCGTCCAGTACCGGCAACAGCAACCCGCCCAGCATGCCGATGAAATGCCCGACGGGCGCGGCGGTCAGCGCGGGCCCCGAATAGGGCGGATTGTGCGCGCCGAGCTGGCGGATCTCGAAGCCGAGGGTGCGATGGCTGTGCACCACGCCCTTCGGATCGCGGGTGGTTCCGGAGGTGAAGGCGATCAGCGCCGGTGTGTCCGGGTCGGCGGCGGCGATCCCGGTCATCGGCTCGGCGGCCAGCAGCTCGTCGAAGTCGCGGCCGACCACGCCGACCACCGGCACCTGCGCCGACACCTCGGGCCGGTAGCGCAGCGGCCCGAAGCTCTCGGCGGTGAGGAAGACCCGAGCCCGCACGGTACGCAGGATGAACTCGACCTCCTTGCACCCGTAGATGTGCACGATGGGAACCACCACCGCCCCCAGCAGCGCCGCCGCCCAGAACCCGACCGCCGCCTCCGCCCAGTTGGGCAGCTGCAACGCGATCACGTCACCGGGCTGCACGCCCCGTTCGCGCAGCCCGGCGGCCAGCCGCCGGGCCAGCTGCTCGATCTCGCCGAAGGTCCCCGACCACGGCCGCACCTCGGAGTGCACGTGGAATTCGGTGTCCGGGGCGGCGGCCAGGCCGCGGCCGAGCAGGTCACCGAGCGTGTCGTCGGTCCACCAGCCCGCTGCCACATACCGTTCGGCCAGGTCCGCGGGGATCTTTCGCATGGGAGCTCCGTTGCCCGAAGGGAACCGCCGACGGCCCGACACCGCCACGGTCGGCTGACGGCGGGGGGAGCGCAGGCACTCCGCCTGCCGGTCATGATACCCGCCGGTGTCCTCGGATGTGAATGTTTACTTACAAATGGTTCCCGGCACTTGTCGGTGGAAGTCATTGCGGAACAACATGTTCCGGCCCGCCCGGATTCCGGCCGTGGGTGGCGGGTGCGTGATGAACCCGCCACCGGGTCGATGTGAACGAAAGTTCAGGCCGAGTCGCGTAACTCCGCAGGTGGTGCGCCGAGGCCCGCGGCGGCCAGTTCCTGTTCGATCGCCTGGACGGCGAACCACTGGCCGGTCGCGCGCAATTGGTCGAGGCGGCGCTGTACCGCCTCGACACCGTATGCCGCGGCGACGTCTGCTATACCGATGCGGTCACCGGGTGCCCGCCCGCCGTGGCGGGTGCCGGTGATGGCGTGTGCCACCGTGCTCCTCTCAGAGACATGTCTCAGAGACATTCCCGGGCAATTTCCCCGCTCGCAGTATAACGCCGTTGCACGTGCATCGGCACGTGCAGGCCGATCCGCTGCCGGAGCAGAACTGTTGTGGCACACTCGAACCCGCGACCCGGTGGGTCGGCAGGAGGGTTGATGATCGAAAGCAGCGTCGTCGAGGGCAGTAGCGGGGACCACGGTGGTGAGCCGGGGGTCGATCCGAGACTGCTGCGCGTGATTCTCGGTGCTCGATTGCGACGGTTACGAGAAGCCGCGGGGATCAGCGGCGACGTGGCCGGTAACGCGATCCGGGCCTCGCATTCCAAGATCAGCCGGATGGAGGCGGGCCGGGTCGGTTTCCGCAACCGCGATGTGGAGGATCTGCTCACCGTCTACGGTGTCAGCGATCCGCAGCGGCGTGGCGACTACCTGGATCTGGCCCGGCGGGCCAATGCGGCCGGGCACTGGCAGGCCGAGATGGGCTCGCCCACCCAGCGCTGGGACACCTACTTCACGCTCGAGGACGCGGCCGCGCTGATCCGCAGCTACGCCCCGGGCGTGCTGCCGCCGCTGTTGCAGACCGCGGCCTACGCGCAGGCGGTGCTGGCAGTGGCCCAGCAGGGGTCCACGCTGGAGCTGCAACGGCGGGTCGAGGTGCTCATCCGGCGGCAGCGGCTGCTCACCCGCGCCGACGCGCCACGACTGTGGGTGGTGATCGAGGAGGCCGCGCTGCGCCGCCCGCTCGGCGGCACCGCGGTGTGGCGGGCGCAGTTGGAGTATCTGGCCCGGGCGGCGTTGCGGCCCAACGTCACCGTGCAGGTCGTGCCCGACCATCGCGGCGGGCCCGCGATCAGCGCCGTACCGTTCACCATGCTGCGGTTCGGGGCCGCGGATCTCGGTGACCTGGTCCATCTGCACCACGCCACCGGCACCCAGTTCCTGGACCGCAGAAGCGATCTCGACGCCTACCGGGAGATCTGGGATCGGCTCTCGGTGGTGGCGGGCGCGCCCGAGCAGACCATCGACCGGATAGCCGCGATCCTCGGCTGACCGGACACGAAACACCAAGGGGGGAAACAGATGTCCGACCGTGTCGCCGGAACCGAACTGCCGACCGAGATCGATGTCAGCGTGCCGCACGAGGCCCGCGTCTACGACTACTGGCTCGGCGGCCGGGACAACTATCCGGCGGACCGCGCGCTCGGCGACACCATCGCCACGCACGTCCCGACCATCAAGACGATGGCCCGGGCCAACCGGGCCTTCCTCGGGCGGGCGGTGCGGTACCTCGTCGCCGAGGCGGGCATCACCCGGTTCCTCGACATCGGCACCGGCATCCCGACCGCGGGCAACACCCATGAGGTCGCGCAGGCGCTCGACCCGGCCGCGCGGGTGGTGTACGTCGACAAGGACCCGATCGTGCTCGCGCACGCCCGCGCGCTGATGTCCGGCGCCCCGAGCGGCCGCACCGACTTCCTCTACGCCGACCTGCACGATCCGCGGTCCATCCTGGACCACCCGGCCCTCGCCGCGACTCTGGGCGGCACCGAGCCGATCGCGATCATGCTGGTGGCGATCATGATGTACTTCCGCGACACCCACCGTCCGGGCGAGATCATCGCCACCCTGCTGGACGCGGCCCCGCCCGGCAGCCACCTGGTGATCACCCACCCCACCGCGGACTTCGACGCCAAGGCGATGGCCGGCGTGGCCGCCGCCGCCGAATCCTCGGGCATCCCCTTCGTACCCCGCAGCCGGGCGGAGACGACCGCCCTGTTCACCGGCACCACCCTGGTCGAGCCCGGTGTGGTGCCGGTGGTCGCCTGGCGCCCGGAGGCCCCCGCCGGCCCGACCGCCACCCTCGCCGAGGACAGCGCCTGGTACTGGGCGGGCGTCGGCCGTAAGGACTGAACCGGGCTCGGTGTGGGCCGCCACCACGGACGCGTGGACGATGGTCGAATGACCAGTTCGACCTGCGACACCTCCGACCTTCCCGGCGGGGTCGGCGCTACGGGTGATGTCGGGATCCTGAACGATCCGAGGGCCTCCGGCGCCGGGCGGGCGCCCGGAACTCCCGAACGCCACGGTGACCTGGACGGTCCGGCCCACGGCTGCACCGGCCCTGGCGCGCCCGGTGCCCGTGGTGACGGCCTGCGCCCGGTCGAATCGGGCGCCGGCGGCGGCGCAGGCGGGGACGGCCGCCGGGTTTCGGATACCCCCGCCGCTCCGGGTGGTCACCCGGGCTCCGACGGCCCCGTCGCTCACACTGATCCGGACGATGAGATCAGCCCGGACTGTGCGGACTACCCGGCCGATCCGTACGCTGCCGACGATCCGGGATCGCTGACTCGCGCACGGGTACTGCTGTTCGCCGTCACCGCCGGTACGGCGGTGGCCGGTCTGTACTACCTGCAACCGCTGCTGCACCGGGTCGCGAGCGATCTGCGGTTGTCGACAGCCACCGCGGCATTGCTGATCAGCGCCGCGCAGGTCGGTTACCTGTGCGGGCTGGCATTGCTGGTGCCGCTCGGCGACTTCCTGGAGCGGCGGCGACTGGTCCCCGTGCTACTCATGGGTTCGGCTGTGGCGCTGGGGATTTCGGCGGCGGCGCCGAATTTCGCGGTATTGCTGGTGAGCATGCTGATCACCGGTGTGACGGCCTCGGCCGCGCAGATCGTGGTGCCGTGGTCGTCGGCGCTGGCGCCACCGCACCGCCGCGGGCAGATCGTCGGCACCGTGATGAGCGGGCTGCTGCTGGGCATCCTGCTGTCGCGGGTGGTGTCCGGCGCCGTCGCGCAGGTGGCCGGGTGGCGGGTCATGCTGCTGGCCGGCGGGATCGCCGAACTGGTCGCGGCCGCGAGCCTGTATCTGCTGGTCCCGGCTACCGGCCGGGCGGCGGCGGGGGAGCGCTATCCGGAGGTGCTGGCCTCGATCCCGGCGCTGATCCGCACCCACGCCGTGCTGCGGCACCGGATGGCGCTGGGGTTCCTGTCCATGGCCTGCTTCTCGGGGGTCTGGAGTTCGATCGCGTTCCTGCTGGCCGGGGTGCACGGCAGCGGGTACCACTACGACGAGTTCGCGATCGGGCTGTTCGGCCTGGCCGGGGTCGCGGGGGCGCTCGGGGCGCCGGTGGTCGGCCGGTTCGCCGATCGCGGCCGGTTACCGGCGGTGACCACCGCGGTCTGGGTGGTGCTGCTGCTGAGCTGGGGGCTGCTGGCCTGGGGCGGGCACTCCGTCGTCGCCCTGATCGCGGCGCTGCTGGTGTTCGACTTCGGCGTGCAGGGGGTACAGCTGTCCAATCAGACCGCCGTCTACGCCCTCGACCCGGCCGCGCGCAGCCGGCTCACCACCGCGTACATGGTGACCTACTTCCTCGGCGGCGTGCTCGGCTCGGTCACCGCGGGCCTGGCCTACCAGTCCGGCGGCTGGCCCCTGGTGTGCGAAATCGGTACTGCCGCCACGGCTCTGGGCCTGGCACTGTGGGGGCTGTTCGCGTGGCGGACGAAACGGGCGAAGCTCGCGCCGTATGCTGGGCCCAATGAGTGAGCCGATGGTCGCGCTGGTCGAGGTCGGCGCGGATCTGGACGCGGTGACCTGTGTCGGGCCCGAGGACGATCCGGCCGCGGCCGGGGTCGATCCCGCCGCGGTCGAGGCGGTGTGGGATTCGGTGTGCGACTGGTACCGGCTGGGCACCACGCCCGCGATCCAGATCTGCCTGCGCCGCGACGGCCGGCTGGTGCTGAACCGGGCGATCGGGCACGGCTGGGGCAACGCGCCCGCCGACGGTCCGGACGCGGTCCGGGTACCGGTCACCACGGAGATGCCGTTCTGCGGATTCTCCACCGCGAAGGGTGTGGCGGCGACGCTGATCGTGATGCTGATCGAGCAGGGCGCGTTCAGCTGGGACGACCGGGTGTGCCGGTACGTTCCGGAGTTCGCGGCACACGGCAAACAGGACATCACGATCGGCGACGTACTGGCGCATGCGGCGGGCGTGCCGTTCGTGACCGGTCCGTATCGCGGTTCGCAGCTGGTGGTGGACGAGGAACTCGCCCTGCGGGCGCTGACCGAGCTGCGGCCGGCCTGGCCGCGGCGGCGCTTCCGGGTGTACCACGCGATGACCGGCGGACTGATCCTGCGCCTGCTGGTGCAGCGGGCCACCGGCCGGCGGATGCGCGAGCATCTCGCCGAGCAGGTGCTGCGTCCGCTCGGCTTCCGCTGGACCAACTTCGGGGTGGACGCCGCGGACGTCGATCGGGTGATCCCCAGCGTGCCGATCGGCCCGGGACCGTCGCGGACCTACAAGTTCCTGGCCCGCAAGGCGCTCGGCGGTGGCATGGGCCGGGTGTCGAACACCGCGTCGGCGGCGTTCCTGACCGCGGAACTGCCTTCGGGCAATCTGGTCACCACCGCTTTCGAATTGTCGCGTTTCTACGAAATACTCGCGCGCGGCGGCGAATTGGACGGCGTGCGGATCGTCCGGCCGGACACCCTGCGGGCCGCCGTGGCGCCGGCGCCGTGGTTGCCGGGAGTTGCCGGGCGGGTGAGCCGGGCGGGGTTCGAGCTGGGCGGCGCGCGGCGTTCGAAGTTCGGGCGCGACACCGGTTCCCACTTCGGCCGCAGCGGCCTCACCACCCAGTACGGCTGGGCCGATCCGGCCCGCGGATTGTCCGGCGCGATTCTGACCAGTGGGAAGGCGACGCTGGACGGCGCCCGGCCCTGGCAATTGTGTGCGCAGATCGCCGATGTGTTCGCTGTGCGTGAACCGATCGGCGGGGCCTTTCGCTGGTGATCGTCGAATCCGGTGTACGCCTGAGAATTCGATCGGAACTTGCTGGAATTCATTGTGGCGCGGAGGTTGCTTTCGATATGCTCGGCCGCGGTCGTCGCTGTGTATGAGATGAGTCTGCACGCGGGGTTGCAGGCTCGGGCTGGAGGGCTCGAAGGGCCGGGAGGACATGAAAGGCTCTGCCCGGCAGCATCTTCCGATGTTCGTGGCGGATCGGGGTAGTAGACCGCCGCGAATCGGCCATGATGTTGCGCTCCTGTGCGGCCGTGCGATATCGATATCGGGTTTCGGATACCACCGGGGGTGACGCTGTCGCGTCGCTGGTGTTAGGGAAAGAGGGACATGAACATTCGCGCATGGATCGGCGCGCCGATCGTGGCCGTGGCCGTGGCCGTGGGCGCAGTGGGGGCTGGAATCGCCACTGCCGCACCGGATCCGGCCACCGAACCGGCCACGGTCGTACCGACCGTGGCCGGCACGCCGGTACCGGGCCCGGACGCACCGGGGTCGATCCGCTATTCGGTGAAGATGGTGGACCACACCGTGCTCACGACGCTGACCGGCGCCACCTTCCGGCTGGCGCCGGACGGATCCGCCTACGACATCGCCGACGGTAGCGGCACCACCGTGATGACGCTGCCGACCGCGGTGGCCGTCGCGGGCACCGCGATCCCGGTCGCGGCGGAGGTCCGTGAGGGTGGCACGGTGCTGGCCCTGACGCCGCAGGCCACCGCGCCGGCGGGCACCAAGGTCGACTCGGTCGAGGTGCACGCCGCACCCATCGCCTCCCCGCGGGAGAATCAGTTGGCCGAGCAGGCGTTCGCCACCCAGTTCGGCCTGGCTACGGCGGTCGGCGGCTTCCTCGGCACCGCGGCAGGCGTCGTGGTCGGCGCCATCGCGGGCTGTGCTCTGGGGCTGTCGTTCTTCGGGGTCGGCTGCATCCCGGCCGCCATCACCGGCGCCGGGATCGGCGGCATCATCGGCACCCTGGTCGTCGGTGGCCCGGCGCTGATCGCGGCCGGTATGGATCTGATCAACACGCTGCAGGCGCCGGCGAACACCACCCAGTGGGCGGACAACACCCCCCACTAGGAGCCGCTCGCAGTATCCCGGGCCCGGGGGTATTCCGGACCGGTTCCCGCATATTCCCCCGATTCTTTTTCCCGGGCCCGGTCCCCGATTCCGGCCGGGGTGATCCCCCGATTTCGGCCGCAACTGCACCGCATCCATATCAGCGGTTTTCGGTCGGCCGGAAATTTGTTTGCGTCACCGATCAGTTCAACGGATCATTACCGTCCGAACTGGTGTGTGGTTGCCGCGTGGCGGCGAGTGCCGCCCGGCATCGGTGCCGGGCCCGGCGCCGAGCCACATGCGACCTGCTCACCGATTCCCCCGGAGGTTCCATGCCCGCCGCTCCGTCCGCCCCCACCGGCAGTAGACGCACGCCCACCGTCATCCGCTTGCTGGTGCTGGCGACCTTCGTGGTGATCCTGAACGAGACCATCATGGTCAACGCGATACCGCGCCTGATGGTCGATCTGCACGTCACCGAGCGGTCGGCGCAGTGGGTGTCCACCGCGTTCATGCTCACCATGGCCGCGATCATCCCGGTGACCGGCTGGTTCCTGCAGCGGGTCACCACCCGCCGGGCCTACGCGATCGCGATGTGCGTCTTCCTCGCCGGTACCGCGCTGGCCGCCGTGTCCCCGTCGTTCCCGGTGCTGCTGGCCGGCCGCATCGTGCAGGCCGGTGGCACCGCGGTCATGATGCCGCTGCTGATGACCACGCTGATGACCGTGGTGGGCGAGCACGATCGCGGACGGGTGATGGGCAACGTCACCCTGGCCATCTCGGTGGCGCCCGCGATGGGCCCGGTCATCTCCGGGCTGGTGCTGCAAATCGCCTCGTGGCGCTGGCTTTTCGTGCTGGTGCTGCCGATCGCCGGTGCGGTCATGGTGTTCGGCCTGCGCCGCCTGGAGAACGTGGACGAGCCGCAGCCCGGCGATATCGACTGGTCCAGTGTGGTTTTCGCGACGCTGGGCTTCGGCGGTCTGGTGTACGGGCTGAGCCGCTTCGGCTCCGGCAGCGTCGTCGAGCCGATCGTGATCGTCGCCGTCGGACTGCTGGCGATCGCCGCCTTCGTGCTGCGCCAGCTGCATCTCCAGCGCACCGGGACGCCGCTGCTGGACCTGCGAATCCTGTTGTCCGCCACGTACTCCAAGTCGCTGGTGCTGATGTCGGTGGCGTTCATGGCGATGCTCG
The DNA here is from genome assembly GCF_020176955.2 of Nocardia sp. alder85J. Lineage (GTDB taxonomy): Bacteria > Actinomycetota > Actinomycetes > Mycobacteriales > Mycobacteriaceae > Nocardia. The sequence continues at coordinate 339,808 of NZ_JAIUCZ020000003.1, read as the reverse complement.
GCTCGATGATCCTGCTGCCGCTGTACCTTCAGAACCTGCGTCACCTCAGCCCCTTGCAGACCGGATTGCTGGTGATGCCGGGCGGATTGGCCATGGGTGTGCTCGGCCCGACCATCGGCCGGATCTATGACCGCTTCGGCGGCCGGCTGCTGGTGATCCCGGGCACCATCGGCATCACCGCCGCGCTGGCCGGTTTCACGCAGATCTCGCTACACACGCCCTACTGGCAGATCCTGGGCCTGCACATTCTGCTCATGCTGGCGCTGGCCGCCGCCTTCACGCCGGTGTTCACCCTGGGCCTGGGCGCGCTGCCGCAGCACCTGTACTCGCACGGGAGTTCGATGCTGGGCACCCTCCAGCAGGTGGCCGCCGCCTTCGGCACCGCCCTGGTGGTCACCATCATGTCGGCGCGCGCCACCTCCCTGGTCGCCCACGGCACCGACCAGCCCACCGCCGACCTGAACGGGATGCGGCTGGCCTTCGCCGTCTCCGCCGCCCTCTCGGTGCTGGTGATCGTGATGGCGGTACTGCTGCCGAACCGTTCGACCGCCCCGGCGGAACCCGGCACCGACGCCGTCCCGGCGGAACCGGGACCGTCCACCGCGTCGGCGGATGCGGAGTCGTCGGCCATCCTGACGGATGCGGAGTCGTCGGCCATCCTGACGGATGCGGAGGTGTCCGAGACCCTGACCGAGGCGGAGTTGTCCGCGGCGTTGGCGGAGCAGGAGGTTTCGACCCTGGCGGACTGATCCGTCACAGACCGACTGCGGCGGGCCTGCGCCTCACCGCATCCGGGGTCGACGGCCGCCCGGAGGTGAATCCGGACCCGCGCATCGGCGGGTCCGGATTGCGATCAGCTTGCGGTCGCGAGTTCGACCAGCAGTTCCGGTTCGGTGGCGGCGATCACCTGTTCGACGGTGACCTCCGGCGCCAGTTCGCGCAGCACCAGCGTGCCGTCGCGCACGTCCACCACCGCGAGATCGGTGATGATGCGCTGCACCACGGCCCGCCCGGTCAGCGGCAGCGAGCACGTGTCGACCAGCTTCGGCCGGCCGTCGCGGTCGGTGTGCTCCATGACCACGATGACCCGCCGGGCGCCGTGCACCAGATCCATGGCGCCGCCCATGCCCTTGACCATCTTGCCGGGCACCATCCAGTTGGCGAGGTCACCGTGGCGGGAGACCTGCATCCCGCCCAGCACGGCGGTGTCGATGTGCCCGCCGCGGATCATGCCGAACGACAACGCCGAATCGAAGAAGGTCGCACCGGGATTGACGGTGACGGTCTCCTTGCCCGCGTTGATCAGATCCGGATCGACCGCGTCCGGATGCGGGTACGGGCCGGTGCCCAGGATCCCGTTCTCCGAGTGCAGCACCACCCGCACGCCCGCGGGCAGATGGTTGGGGATCAGCGTCGGCAGCCCGATGCCCAGGTTGACGTACTCGCCGTCGACCATCTCGGCGGCCGCGCGGGCCGCCATTTCCTCACGTGACCAGCTCACAGCGCCACCGTCCGCTTCTCGATTCGCTTCTCCTGGGCCCCGACGTGCACCACACGCTGCACGAACACACCGGGCAGGTGCACCTGTGCCGGGTCGAGTTCGCCCGGCTGCACCAAGGTCTCGACCTCCGCGACGGTGATCCGGCCGGCCATCGCGGCCAGCGGGTTGAAGTTCATCGCGGTCTTGTTGAAGACCAGATTGCCCTCGGTGTCGCCGATCTCGGCGTGCACCAGGGCGAAGTCGGCGACGATCGCCTCCTCCAGCACGTAGCTGCGGCCGCCGAATTCACGGGTCTCCTTGGCCGGTGACGCCACCGCGATCGAGCCGTCGGAGGCATACCGCCACGGCAGCCCGCCCTCGGCGACCGGGGTGCCGACGCCGGCCGGGGTGTAGAAGGCCGGGATGCCGGCGCCGCCAGCGCGCATCCGCTCGGCCAGCGTGCCCTGCGGGGTCAGCTCCACCTCCAGTTCGCCCGCCAGATATTGCCGCGCGAACTCCTTGTTCTCACCCACGTACGACGCGGTGACCCGGCGAATTCGCCCGGCCGACAACAGGATTCCCAGACCCCAGTCGTCCACGCCGCAGTTGTTGGAGAACACTTCCAGCCCGGTGGTGCCCTGCGCGGCGAGCGCGGCGATCAGCCCGGACGGGATACCACACAGCCCGAATCCACCCACCGCCAGTGACGACCCGTTCGCGATGTCGGCCACGGCCGACCTCGCGTCGGCGACCAGCTTCGTCGACATATACCTACCCGTTCACTCAGTGACCACTTCCGTCCCCCTGAAGAGAGTGAAGACCGTCCAAGTGCCCTGATCAACCCCTGCACGGCCGGTCCGGCCCGATCGTTCGCCCAGTGGCCGATCGCCGCCGAAGCGTTCATCTGCTGAACGTATACTCGGGCGGTGCCGGACGACTCGAAACCGCAGCTGGTGGCGCGGGCCGCCGCCGTGCTCCGGGCGATCGCCACCCTGGAGCCCGAGGGTGGTTCCACCGCGGGTATCGCGCGCGCGGCCGGGCTGGCCCGGCCCACCGCCCACCGGCTGCTGTCCGCGCTGGCCGAACAGGGCCTGGTCGATCGCGACAAGCGTTCGGCCCGTTGGACTCTGGGCCCGGAGCTGTACCTGCTGGGCACGCTGGCCGCCGCGCGCTACGACATCACCGATCAGGCCGGCGGCGTCCTGCGCCGGTTGGCCCGCGACACCGGCGAGAGCGCGTTCCTCTCCACCCGCCGCGGCGACGAAACCGTCTGTCTCGCAGCCGAAGAGGGCACCTTCCCGCTGCGCTCGCACGTCCTGCACATCGGCATCCGGTTCCCGCTCGGCGTCGCCTCCGCCGGCCTGGCCATCCTGGCGCATCTGCCCGACCGGGAGGTCGACGACTATCTGGCCCGCTCCGACCTCACCGGCGCCTGGGGCCCGGCCCACGGCACCGCCGCCCTGCGCTCCCGGCTGGCCGAGGTGCGCCGCGACGGCTACGCCACCAACCCCGGCTTGATCGTGGAGGGCAGCTGGGGCATGGCCGCCGCTGTTTTCGACCGTCGCGACGAACCGGCCTGGGCACTCAGCCTCACCGGCGTCGAAACCCGTTTCGGCGTCCTCCGCCGGCGGCAACTGGGCGAGTTGCTGTTGCAGAGCGCACACGATCTCGGACAGTCGCTGCGCTGACCCCCGATTCGCCGGATCGCTGCGGTAGGTTGACGGCTGATCCAGGGAGGAGACAGCCGTGACGACGGTGGTGGGTTCCGAGGGCTCCGGAGGTACCGGGCGTCGATTCGATCCGGGCGACCGCTGGGTCCCGGTCGACCGGCGGTGGCTCGGCCTGGATCGTGCGACGATCCTGCCGGCCCTCGTCGTGCTCGGCCTGGCGATCCTGATGGGGTCGATCCTGCCGTCGATCGACACGGCCGTGCCCTATCGAGACACCGTCGCCGCCGGCGACGTCATGCAGCTCGACGGCGGGATCACCTTCACCCCGGCGCCCGGCTGGGGCATCACCGACGGGGTGCGCGCCGGCGCGAACCCGGTGACGAAGGTATATCCGCCGACCGCGAAACTGGTCGACGGCCCGATCCGATTCGGCCTCTACACCGCACCTTTCGCCGGGACTCCGCTCGACCTGCTGCGGCAGATCGAACGTACCGACACCCTGCTGGACGGCGCTTCCGCGATCACCGGCGACCCGGCGGTGATCGTCAACCAGGACGGCGCCAAGGGGCTGCTGGCCCGTTTCACCCGCGGTGGGTCGGACGGCGTGATCGCCGCCTACGTACTCGACGGCCGCGGCGTCCAGGCCGTCGCGCTCGGCCCCACCGGCCTCACCCCCGAGCAGACCCGGAACATCGCCGACATGATCGTCAGCATCGGCCGTACCAGGGAGGCGCTGTGACCGCCCCGACGCTCGAGCACCTCGAGGCCGACCGCCGCGCCACCATCGCCGATTCCGGCTGGGGCCGCTCCTTCACCCTGTGGCAGCCGCGCAACCTGGCCTTCTGGGTCTATCTGGCCCTGGTGGCCGGCGGCGTCTGGGCCTGGGTGTCGATGATCAGCGGTCAGTACGCCGCCTACGGTCACGCGATCGTGATCGCGGTCGAATTGTTCGCGATCTACGGCGCGATCTTCTGGTGGTTCACGCACAGCATCGACCGCTACGCGCGGCAACCCGTCGGCGCGCTCGTCGCGGCCTTCCTGTGGGGCGGGTTCGGCGCCACCTGGCAGCTCGCCGCGACCGCCAACACCGCCCTGCTCACGTTGTACGCCAAGGCATTCGGGCAGGCGTGGGCACTGGACTGGGGCGCCGGGCTGGCCGCCCCGTTCACCGAGGAGATCGCCAAGGGCGCGGGCCTGCTGCTGCTCATCGCGCTGGGCCCGCGACTGGTCCGCACCGCCTTCGACGGGTTCATCCTCGGGGCGTTCATCGGTCTCGGATTCCAGATCCTGGAGGACATCGCCTACGCGGTGAACTCCGCGGCATCGCAGTTCGGCGCCAACCAGATCGGCGCGGAGCTGCCGACGATCTGGTTGCGCGTGATCTTCGGCGTCGCTGCCCACACCCTCTACAGCGCGGTGTTCGGCGCCGGGCTGATCTACCTGATCGGCCGTCCCGCCGAACCCCGTCGCCCCCTGCGCGGCTTGGCCCTGATCGCCTCCGCGATGCTGTTGCACGGCGTCTGGGACGATCTGTCCGCGCTGGTCCACGGCCGGGTCGGCCTGCTGTTCGTGGCCTGGATCGTCGTGCCCGCCGCCGCATTGTTGCTGGCGGCCCGGGTATTCGGCGCCACCGTCCGCCGCGAACGCGAATTCCTCCGCCGCATCCTGGCGCCCGAGGTGGCGACCGGCGTCGTGACACCGCAGGAACTGTCGGCCATGTGCGGAGACCGCGGCGAACGCAAGGCCTTCCGCAAGTCCCTGCCGGACCGCAGGATTCGCAGGCTGGCCGGCCACGTGCTCGACGCCGCCGCCGACCTCGCCGACGCACTCGCGACCGCGCACGGAGCATCCACGCCCGCAGTAGAATTCGCGCGCGGTGAGGTCGGCCGGATTCGCACCGGCCGACCCCCGCGCTCCCGGGACGACGACCCTGCCGGATAGTCCGGGCCGGGACCTGCCGGAAGGGGCTCAGTTGCCCCAGCGCGCGGTCAGCGCGCCTTGCTCCAGCCGGGTCGGGGTGCCGGTGGCGCGTTCGCGCGTCAGCTCACCGGCGAGGGTGTAGGGTGCCGCCTTCGACGGATCGCCTTGCGCCTGGCCGACGATCTCGTCCACCAGTGCGGTGGTCAGCTCCAGTCGCGGGTAGGCGGCGTGGATCGCGGCCGCCTGCGCGTCGGTGATCGCCGTCGAGCCGCGGCCGAAGTCGACGCCGACCCCCGAACGGGTCAGGTCGGCCAGCGGTCCCCGCCGTTCGGCGATGCCGGGCGAGGTGTGCAGCGCGATGGCCTCCCAGATCAGCGCGCGTTCGGCCGCGGGCACCCCGAGCGGTGCGAGGATCGCCTCGGCGGCATCGGCGCCGTCCACCTCGAACCGCTGCCGGCCGTTACCTCGGACGGTCAGCCCGATGTCGTGCAGGACGCACGCCGCGAACAGCGTCCGCTCCGCGACCACCCACCCACGGTGGCGGGCCAGCAGCCGCGCGAACAGATAACTGCGGATGCTGTGATTGGCGACCGGCGCCGACTCCTCGGTGCGAACGATCTCCAGAACGGGCCCGACGATCGGATCCTCGGGCAACAGCACTGCCTCAACGGTCATCAGCCGATCGTGGCGGACCGTCCGCCCGCCTGCCAGTGGCCTGACGGACGATATTCGACAGGATCAGGCCGCGCCGCCGGAGCCGCGCCGCCGGAGCCGCGCCGCCGGAGCCGCGCCGCCGGAGCCGCGCGGCCGGTCCGGGGCGCTGACCCGCCCCGGACCGGTGAGCGCAGTCAGTTGCCGAGCATCGTGTGCATCCGATCGATCTCGCCCTGCTGTGCCGCGACGATCGACCGGGCCAGCGCCTCGGCGTCACCGTTGACGCCGTGCGCCAGTTCGTCGTTCGCCATCGTGATCGCTCCCGTGTGGTGGTCGATCATCGACAGCAACCAGGCCCGGTCGAAATCCGGGCCGGACAGCGACTCCAGGCGCGACATGTCGGTGCCGGACATCATGCCCGGCACCGACGGGGTCGACATGCCGGGCATATCCGGCATAGCGGTCATATCAGGCATGGCGTGGTCCGCGGTAGTCGGCGCGGGCTTGCCGAAACCCCGCAGCAGCGCGCTCATTCGCTCCATCTCCGGAGCCTGCGCGTCGTGGATGGCGGTGGCCAGCGCCTGCACCTCCGGATTCCGCGACCGTGACGGCACCAGCTGTGCCATCGCGACGGCCTGCGCGTGATGCGGATACATCGACTGGAGGAACGAGACGTCGGCATCATCGAAATCGGTGCGGGTCGCAGCGCTCGCCGAAGCGGTGCTCGCCACCGAGTGCGACGAGGGCTGCGCCGAGTGCGACGACGTCGAATCGCCACAGCCCGCCGCCAGCAGGGCAGCGCCGGATACAGCGAGCGCGAACCCGATCCGGGTCCGGGTACGGGTGATCGTCATGGGATCTCTCCTGGTGAATTGTGCGAACGGAAGACCGGCAGCGGTGAACTCACCGCCACGAACGGTGGCGGTGAGCGCTGCCCGTCAGATCCGCAGAATCGACAATTCGGCCAACGAGGGCACCGTCCAAGGCGGAGGCCGCTCTCGATGACTACGTAAGAGCCCGGCCCGCAACCGAATCAGCGGGTCGGACTCGGCCTCCACCCGCGCCACCGGCACCGGCCCGATACCCGGCACCGCGCGGGACAGAATGAACCGGCACGCATGCATGGCCCCATGCCCGGCGCCGACCCCATCGCCCGCCGCACGCACCGCGACCCGATCCGGCCCGATCACCATCGCCCGCCCGGCACCCATCGGATATCCGGCCGTCATGGCGTGCCCGGCGGCTGCCGCAGGGCCGGTCGCCGTCGTATGCCCGGTCGCTGCGGCCTGTCCAGCCGTCATGGCGTGCTCGGTTGTCGCGGGGTGCCCGGCGGCTGCCGTAGGGCCGGTCGCCGTCAGGTGACCGGCCGTCACAGCATGCTCGTCCATCATTTCGGACATTTCTGAGCCGATTCGGTACACACCGGCGTGCATGGTCGCGATACCGAAGATGAGCAGTAGTAGTCCGAGCGTCCGGACCGGCCGGGACGCCCGCGACCGCCGCCGCTGATCGATCACGCCGCCATCCTACGGGGAGTCCGGCGCCGTCCCCGGCGCCGGACGCACCGCACGATCCGCCGAAGGAACTCGATGACGAGCACCCCCGTCCGCTACTACCGCGATCAGCCGGACTGGCGGGCGCTGCAACGGCACCTGCCCGCCCGTCTGCGTCTGGACGCCGACACCGCACCCGACGAGGAGTTCTGGAGCTGGCGCGGCAACGAGGTGCATCTGGACCGCTATCCGGCGCCCGCGGCCGCGGTGAAGATCGTGCTGCACCACGGCGTCGGCACCAACGGTCGTCAGCTGTCGCTGGTCCTGGGCGCCCCGCTGGCCCGTCGCGGCTTCGAGACCGTCGCCCTGGACAACCTCGGTTACGGCCTGACCCGGACGCGGCCGGGCCTGACCCCCGGCTACGGCGACTGGGTCGATCTGGTCGTCGACTATCTGGCCCACGAACGCGCCCGTGACGACCGGCCGATCGTCCTGTTCGGTCTGAGCGCCGGGGGCATGCTGGCCTATCACGTGGCGGCGGCGGCCCCGGCCGGCGCCGTGGCGGGTATCGCGGGGATGACCTTCCTCGATCAGCGGGTGCAGCGGGTCCGCGACGAAACCGCTCACGATCTGCTCAATGCCCGCCTGGGCGCGCCCCTGCTGCGCCTGCTGTCGCACACTCCCGCCGGTCGGGTGCGCTATCCGATGACGCTGGCCGCGAAGATGAGCGCCCTGGTGAACGATCCGGTGGCCCTGCGCCTGATGACCGCCGACCGTACCTCCGGCGGCAATCACGTCCCGATCAGTTTCCTGAGCAGCTACCTCGAGTACGTCCCGGCGGTGGAGCCGGAGCGTTTCGACGCCTGTCCGGTCCTGCTCACCCAGCCGGCGCGGGACCGCTGGTCGCCGCACGCGTTGTCGGAGGGGTTCCTGTCCCGGATCACCCGCGTCCCCGTGCGTCAGGTGCTGCTGGAGAACGCCGGGCACTACCCGATCGAGGATCCGGGGTTACGGCAATTGGAGGCGGCCGTCGCCGAATTCGCCACCGCCTGTGTTCGGTGAGCGGCGGGGTACCGATTTCCGGGGCTGTGCCGGATCACCGAGTTTCGGCGTCGTCGGGCGATCCGCCGTGGTTGCGGGCGGGCTTTTCGGGCACGGCGAGGAACACCGGGCGCAGCACGGCCGCGATCGGTGCGCCGGGGGCACTGCCGACGGCCTCCTCCTCGTGGCTGAACAGCTTGGAACGGGCCGGTTGACTGTCACTCATGATTGTTCTCTCGATCGTTGTCGACTGTGGGCACGCTCGGACGGCCACACGGCATCCGGCGGATTAATCGGTGGCTTCGCGACACCTGCGCCGGGTGGACACCAAGGTACCCCTCCAGGGTGACCGCGCCGGGGATTGCCGTGATCGGCGCGGGTGGCTATCGGGACCTGCTCTCTCGTAAACGGTGCAGGGCGGTACGCAATCCGTGCCGCCCCTCGGGGTCGGCGCCCGTGGCCTCACGCGGCCGGAACCGCCATTCCGAGGCCGTTTCGGGGGCGTCGTCGGAGGTGGCCCGCAGGAAGCGATCCGGCACGGCCAATTTGTGCAGCGTCCGCATCGCCAGCAGGTACTGCCGGGGTAGCGAACCGCTGGTGTAGGGCAGATCGTACTTCTCGCACAACGCTCGCACCCGCACGGCGATGTCGGCGTAGCGGTTGCTGGGCAGGTCCGGGAACAGGTGGTGCTCGATCTGGTAGCACAGGTTGCCGCTGAGGAAGGCCAGCACCGGCCCGGCATCGAAGTTGGCGCTGCCCAGCAGCTGCCGCAGGTACCACTCGTGCTCGGTTTCCTGCTCGACCACGCGGGCGGTGAACTTCTCGGCGCCGTCGGGGAAATGACCGCAGAAGATCACCATGTGGGCCCAGACGTTGCGCAGCGCGTTGGCGCTGAGATTGGCCGTCAGGGTCCGCCGCCAGCGCCGCCCGCTCACGGCCGGCAGCAGTACGTAGTCCTTGCCGATCTGCCGGGCGACCTTGCCGAGGAACGCCCGGGTGTGCGCGCTGCGGGCCGCGCGGCCGTCGCTGCGGGCGTAGCCGGACCACAGCGCGTGCAGCGCGATCCCCCATTCGAAGGTGAGCGCGAGCACCAGATTCTGCAACGGTTGCAGGGCCATGTACGGCCGCCAGCGCTGGTCCCGGGTCACCCGCATCAGACCGAAGCCGATGTCGTCGTCCATGTCCAGCACGTTCGTGTACACGTGGTGGCGATAGTTGTGCGCGTAGCGCCACTGCGAGGACAGCGCCGCCATGTCCCACTCCCAAGTGCTGGAATGGATTTCGGGATCGTTCATCCAATCCCACTGGCCGTGGCCGACATTGTGGCCGATCTCCATGTTCTCGACGCTCTTCGCCACCGCCAGCGCGGCCACCCCCGCGGCCCAGCCCACCCGGCCGCCGCTGAGCGCGATCACCAGCCGGGCCGTCACGTCGAGGGCCCGCTGGAAGGCGATGGTGTGGCGAATGTAGGCCGCATCCCGCGCACCCCGCCGATCCTCGAAGTCGCGCCGGATCGCATCGAGTTCGCGGCCGAGCGCGGCGATGTCGTCGTCACTGAGATGTGCGTAGGCCGCGACCTCGCCGATAGCCATGCGTTCCTTCCCTGGACCGTTCGGGAGCGGGTGATACGGACCGGCCCGGCTGCTGGGGCGACGGTTGCCCGCAGTCAGCCTACCTTTTGTCCCACGATTGCCGTCGACTCGCGAATCGGACGGGGTGCGGCGGTCAGCGCGCGGGCGGATCGGCTGCCTGCGGCGGCGCGGCGGACCCACGTTTCCACAGCGCCGCGTCGACCGCCCCGAGACCCGGGTCCACGACGAAATCCGCCGCGATCCGCTCGGCGAGGGCCCGATCGAGGGTCGCCGGACACCAGTTCACCGATACGTGGATGCGGCCGCGGGCCTCGACGACGTTGAAGCCCAGGAAGTTCGGGCCCGGCGGCGCGATGGCCGCGGTGATCCGCGGGGCGGCCGGCCCGCTCGGCGGCGGGCTGGTCTGCCAGCGGGTGGCGTACGAGATCAGCAGGCGGACGGCATGTTCCGGCTGCCGGGACACCGCCGGCCGGGCGGATCGGGCAATCGCGCTGCGCCACATGGCACTACCGAAGGCCAGCAGCGGCAGGCCGCTGTCCAGGATGGCGCCGATCCGGGCGCTCAGCTGGGTGGGAGTGTCGGAGTCGAGGACCGGCACCGATTTCGACCAGCTGAAATTGCTGTCCGCCGAGGCCGCCGCCGGCAGATACCGGCGCAGGTCCACCATGAACGCCACCGTGTCGTCGACGTCGATCCCGTGGTGCCGGCACAGCAGCAGCGCCCGCATCGTCATGATCGACATCACCGACGCCGCCGAATCGTGCGCCGCCCGGAACACCCGGACCCGCTCCCCGAACGATTCGGCACTGGTGGCGGTCGCCACCGCGAAGGTGTGCGGCCCCACCGCGCCGCCGTCCCGATTGCCGGTGTGGGAGTTGCGCATATGTGTCAGCGTCCGCTGGAGCGTGATCGCGTCCGGCAGCCTCGAGGGCGGCCGCCCGAAGGTGGTCAGCAGTGCGCGGCGCAGCGGATCGGTGCCGGCCGGGGTGGCCCGGGTGGGCCGGTCGGCGGCCGCCGCCAGCAGCATGCCGATGAAATCCCATGTGGCAGTACCGTCGCCGAGGGTGTGGGAGTGCCGCACCCGGGCCCAGTCGCGGCCCAGCGTCAGCCGGAACGGTAGCCCGTCCGGCTCGGCCGCGCTGGGATCCAGTGCGTCGTCCGGCGGCGCGTCCGCCTCCGAGCCGGTGACGAGGGCGTGCAGGAAGGTGACCTCGCAGCCGGGCGCCGGCCGTCCGGTGCGGCCGCGTTCGGGGTCCAGCAGCCGCACCCGGTTGTCCAGTGGATGCGCGGCGGCCCAGGCGGCGAGCCAGGTTCGCACTTCCTCGACGCCGGGTGTGGTCACCGATCGGATCACCTTCACGACCGTGACGCCACACCACATCCGGTCGCGGTGGCGCAGCGCGCGGATATCGATCGCCGGCCAGCCGCCGATGTCCGAGTCGGCCGGATTCCGCGGCGGCGTGCGATCCCGGCGACTGCGAGTGTTCACGCTGTCGAGTGTGCACGCACCGGGCCGTCGCGCGGAACCGAAACGGATCAATCGATTGTGCCAGATTCGTCACCCAAAGTCGTTGCGGCAGTTAACAAGTGAGGGTTTCGCCTCGGGTGATGCGTTGGGCTGGACCCGATTTCGCCGCAATCCTTTACGAATTCATGGTTTTGGCAACAACTTCCGACATGCGACGACGGAAGGAGCTGGGGGAGTACGACTCCGCATGCGCCCGGATCGTCTTGGCGTCGTAGGCGTCGTCGTCGAAATCTCGCATGGCACGGGCGAATTCGGCGACCACGGCGTCGTCGTCACCGAATTCGACGTGCTCGCCGCTGATTCCGGGGAGCACCGTGTCCACCGCGCCGCCGGCACCGACCGCGAGTACCGGTGTGCCGCAGGCCATCGCCTCCACCGGGACGATGCCGAAATCCTCGACACCGGGCATCAGCAGCGCGCGGCAGCGGCGGTAGGTGTCCAGCAGCACCTCGTCCGGCGCGGCGCCGAGGAAGGTGGTCTCCGGACCCGCGATCGCTTCCAGTTGGGCGCGAAAACGCCCCTCGCCCAACACGATCAACCGGCACCCCGCCTGCCGGGCGGCACGGATGGCGAGATCGGCGCGCTTGTAGGGCACCAGCCGCCCGGCGACCAGGAAGAAGTCCTCGCGGGTCGCCGCGGTGTCCGGTGCGAAGCGGTCGATGCGCACCGGAGGGTGCACCACGGTGGCGGGCAGCCCCCACCAGTCGCGCACCCGATCAGCGACCGCCTGCGAATTGGCCACCACCCGTGCCAGCCGCGGCGCGGCACGCAGTTCGCCCCGCCGGGCCAGCCCACCCAGCGCCGTCAGCGCCGCCCGCCCGGCCCGGCCGCCGGCCTCGCGGGCGCGGAAGGCCGGATCCCACGCCCACCGCGCCGGGCTGTGCACATAGGCCACCACCGGGGCCTCGGTGGCGAAGACCGCCTGGGTGGCGAAGGCGTGATGGCTGACGACCACGGTGTCGAACCGGTCCGCCAGCGGCAACCGGCGCAGCGCCGCGGGGACCAGCGGCAGCAGCGGTGCGTGCGAACGCCGCCCGATCAGATCGTGGGCGCGGTTCAGCACGCTGGTGTGGAACCGGTGGTCCGCCGCGGTCGATCCGTCGTCGGGGGTGGCCGCCGCCCGGACCAGGCCGACACAGTCGGGCGTGGCCAGCGGGGCGAACACCGGCGAGCCCGGCCAGGTCTTCATGAATTCCGCGACCACCGCCTCGGAGCCGCCGTATTCGGTGAAGCGCTCGTGCACCAGGGCGATGCGGGGTGCGGTCATCGGACGGCCTCCGGGTGAACCTGCGGTGGGCACGACGGGGCCATCAGCTCACCTGTCGTACGGGATCGATGTAGCGGGGCGCGGCGTGCGCGCGGATGGCCGGGGCCACCGGACGGCCGTGCAGCAGGCCGTCGACACTGCCCTGCTGCACTGCGCGGCAGTAGATTTCGGCGGCCGACCGGCACGCCTCGATGGTGTGGTCGATATCCGCGTCGGTGTGCGCGGCGGAGGTGACGAAGGACTGCCCGAGCACCCCGCGTTCGAGCAGTTCCTGGAGGAACAACGTGCGGAACGGCTGCGACGGCCGTCCCTCGGCGTCGCGGGTGACGAAGACCAGGCAGGAGGGCCGCCCGAGCACCTCGAGGTGGCCGCCGATGCCGAGGTCCGCGGCGATGGCGTTGACGCCGTCGGCCAGCCGGCGCCCGGCGTGTTCCATGCGGCCGACCGGGTCGGTCTCGGCGTAGGCCCGCACCACCGCCCGGAAGGCGGCCAGCGCACCGGTCTCCGGGCCGTGCGTGGTGGACAGCAGGAACACCCGGTCCCGCTCGGTGCGCAGGCCGCCGAGCTCCATGAACTCCCGGCGACCGGCCAGCGCGGAGATCGGGAACCCGTTCCCCATCGCCTTGCCCCAGCAGGACAGGTCGGGGATCACCCGGTAGAGCCCCTGCGCCCCACCGGCCGACCACCGGAATCCGGTGATCATCTCGTCGAACACCAGCAGCGTCCCGTACCGATCGCACAGCGCGCGCACCCCGGCCAGATAGCCGGGCGCGGGGTCGGCCAGCGCCGTCGCCGCCTCCATGATCACGCAGGCCACCGAATGCGAATCCAGCACGGCAGCAAGCGAATCCAGATCGTTGTAGGGGAACCGCACGGTGCTGTCCGCGGCCGGGATGCCGGCGTTCATCCCGGTGGTGCCGATGAACCAGTCGTCGACGGAGAAGAACGGCTGATCGCAGATCGCGACGGTGTCGCGGCCGGTGGCCGCGCGGGCCAGCCGCACCGCCGCGGTGGTGGCGTCGGAGCCGTTCTTGGCGAACTTCACCATGTCCGCGCCGGGCACCAGGGTGAGGAAGTCCTCGGCGGCGAGCAGTTCCAGCTCGGTCGGGCGGGAGAAGTTGACGCCGTCGGCGACGGTGCGCGACACCGCCTCCACCACCGGCCGGTAGCCGTGCCCGAGGGTGACCGAGCGCAGCCCCATCCCGTATTCGACGTACTCGTTGCCGTCACAGTCCCAGACCCGGCACCCGTTGCCGCGCACCAGGATCGGGGTCATGAACTCCGGATACTGGTCCGAGCCGCGGGCATAGGTGTGCGCGCCACCGGGAATCAGTTCGTGCAACCGCTCCTGGGCGGCGTTGCTGCGGTCGAAGCTGCGCATCAGCGGCCCTCCCCGTCCGGCTCGGCCACGCTCAGCGCCCAGAGCCCGTGGTCGCCGCGATGACCGGTGCGGCCGAGGTGGTTGCGCACGATCCCCTCCTGGAGCAGTCCCGCGTGGGCGGCGACCGCGGCGGATTCGGTGTCGGTGACGGCGATCTCGGTCGCCACCCGGTACAGGCCCAGCGGGCCGAAGGCGTGGTCCAGCATCGCCCGGATCGCCGCCCGGCGGATGTCGAGGTCGGCGCGCGCCGGATCGATCCAGCCGGCCAGCCGGGCGTTGCGGTCGAACATGTCCAGGTCGAACAGGCGGTACTCGCCCGCGTAGCGGCCGTTCACGTCCAGCGCCAGCACCAGCCCGCCGGTCGACCGCAAACCGCCTCGGCTGCGGGCGAATTCGCGCCACCACCCGGTGCGGCGGCGCACCAGCTGGCGCAGCAGTCCGGCGCGTTCGGGCGGGGTGCCGTCCGGTACCCGCGCGGCCCGCCGCAGCGAGCCGTCGGCGAGGGTGCGGGTGCGCAGCACGACACCGGGATGGCCCGGCACCGCCAGTCGCACCGGCTGGTCGCCGCGCAACAGGCGCAGCCGCCGCCGGATCCGGCCGGCGGTCATCCGCAGGATCAGGGCCAGGACGGTCGCGTTCCGGATCAGCCGGTGCCCCCGGCTCGTCGGCGCCCCGCTCGCGCGGTCCGCGGTTCCGGTGCGCGGCACGATGTCCCGCGGTTCGTGCGAAACCTCTTCCCAGGAATCACTTCTCGCGTGTGCCAGCTGGATCTGCTGCTGCGTGAAGCCCTTCGGCGGTATCTCCGCGCGGGTCAGGGCCCACAGCGAGTGGTCGCGGCGGGCGCCCCCGGCGTCGAAGTAGCGCGACATGAGCGCCTCCCGCACGAAACCGAGCCGTTTGGCCGATCCGACCGCCCCGGCGTTGCCGAGCGAGATCGGGGCGACGACGCGTTCCAGCCCCAGGGTGTCGAAGGCGTGGTCGAGCACCAGGCCCAGGGCGACACAGGCGAGGCCCTGCCGGGCCAGCCGGGAGTCGACCCAGATGCTCAGTTCCGCGCTACCGTTGTCGAAGTCGAGCCGGCACAGGTCGCACTGCCCCGCGAACTGCCCGTCGACCTCGATCACCCCCGGCACCTGCCGGCCCGCGCGCTCCTCCGCCCGGACCTCGAGATACTCACGGATCCATTGTCTTTCGGTGTGCCGCTCGGCCCAGCCGAGTCTCGAGCTGTGCCAGAAGGGTTCGATACAGGCTCGATCGCGCAGCCGGACCGCCCGCCAGGCGCGGTGATCGTCCAAGCGTGGTGGCCGGATCACGACCGTACTGCCGTGCAACCGCACCGGCCCCAGTATCAATCGCTCCAACTGCCCGCTCACGTTCGTGGTCGTACCTTGCCCAGCGGTGCAGTGTGCACCACGCCGTCGACGCCGACCGCCAGCCGCCAGTAGCCGCCCGTCGGATCCCGCAGCACGACGCCGCCGTCCGGTCGGTCGGACATCCAGGCGCCGCTGGGGAGCACCGCAGCGACAACCGTACCGCTCGGATCCTGGACCTGCATGATGTCGGTGTCCGGGGCCGCGCCCTGCACGATGGTGGTGCCGATGAACCGGCCGGCGTTGGCCCGGCTGCGGCCGATCACGGTCCAGCCGTCGGGGAAGGCCCGGATGTCGACGTCGTCGTGGGAGCCGGAGATGAGGTTGATCGCGGTGCCCTCGGGGCAGCCGACCCGGTCGACGCGGACCTCCACCGGTGGGGTGTCGCTGTCGGGGTCGAACTGCACGTTGGCCAGATAGGGCTGCCGGCAGCTGATCAGGTCGAGGCAGGTGTTGCGGGCGGCCACCTTGCAGTTGACCATGCCGAACTGGGCCGGGCCGCCGCCGGGACCGCCGATCGACAGCGCGGTGTCGGCGCCCTCGAACCACACGTTGGTCAGCCACCAGTCGTTCGCGGCGCCGTCGACGAGGATGTGCCGGTCGGTGGTCCGGGGATCGTTGTCGGAGACGAATTCGACGTTGGACAGCGCCAATCCGGCGTTGTGATCGTTACCGGTGCCCAGGACGCCGATCCGGTTGTTGGTGAACTTGCTGGAGGTGATGTAGTTCTGGATGCACGAGGTGACCAGCCCGAACCCGAAGTTGTTGATGTCGCAGTTCAGGAAGGCGACGCCACCGGTGTTGCCGTCGAGCACCACGCCGCGCTGACCGGCGAACTGCGGGAAATTGCTGGACAGATGATTTCCGCGCAGCACCACCGAATCGAAGGTACAGCGGAAACTTCCGGTCAGCTGGATCGCCGTCGACCGCGGGCCCGAGAGGTAGAAACCGAGGCGGGTGAACCGGACCCGCTGCTTGCCGCGCAGCGCGATCAGCGTGTCGTCACCGGTGTAGGCGACGGTGGTGACATCGGCCCCGTCGCCGAGGATGGTGGCGTAGTCGGGCAGGTCGGGCCAGCGCGTCACCCCGTACGTCCCCGCGGGCAGGTAGAGCACCAGCGGCCGATCGCCGGCGGCCGCGGCCGCCGCCGCGAGGGCGGCGGTGTCGTCGGCCTTGCCGTCGCCCACCGCGCCGAAATCGCGGACGTTGCGCGCGGCCGGGGCATCGGTCACGTGCGGCGACCGGAATCCCGGTCCGGGCTCCTCCGGTGACGAGCACGCCGCCAGCGACCCGACGGCAGCGGCGCCGAGGGTCACCGCCAGCAGCCGCCGGCGGTGCACGGAATCACTTACCACTCTTGGCTCCACTGCCACTCTTGGCTCCACTCGAGCGGGACAACAGCTTGCGGCGTCGCGGCGGCAGCGAGAGCACCACCACACCGCCGAGCCGGGGGCTGCCGGCTCCGAAGGTCGCCACCGCCGCGTTCACCTGGGTGCTGGTGGTCCGGCCCAACTCCACCACCCCGAGGGTGGTGTCGGCGCAGCCGGCCAGCGTGACGGCGTCGGCCGCCGCGGTGACCGCGGCGCACTCCATCACGATGTAGTCGAATTCACTGCGCAACTTGGCCATGATCTCGGCGAAGCGCCGCGAGGCCAGCAGATCCGAGGTGTGCTCGTCGACCGCGCCGACCGGCAGGAACCAGATCCCGGCCTCCTCCCACGGGATGACGGCATCGTCGAGCGGGCTGGCGTGCTTCAGCAGCTCGCCGAGGCCGATCGCGGATTTCACCGACAGATGTTCGGAACTGCCGTGGCCACCGGTATCGGCGTCGACCAGCACCACCCGGGCCCCGGCGTCGCCGAGCGACTGCGCCAGCCCGATCGCCACTTCCGGCCTGGAGTTCGGGGAGAACGGGGCGACCAGCACGGTCCGGACATCGGGATGTTCGGTGACGCGGGTGCGCAACCGGCGCAGCTCACCGGCCGCGCTGGGCCGGCCCTCGTCGACGATGCCGAGGATCGGCACCGGCACCACCGTCGCCACCTCCTCGGAGCTGCGCAGCCGGCGATCCAGCCGCTGCCGGGCCAGGGCCGCGAGCAGGCCCAGCACCAGGCCGGCCAGAGCGCCCAGCGCCAGAATGCGTGTGGACTGCGGACCGCTCGGCGCGGACGGGGTCTGGGCCTGGTCGACGACGGCCACCCGGGCCGCGGGCGCGGCATCCGACTGGATGGTTTCCAACTGGTCGACCAGCGCCCGGAACTGCGAGACCACCTCGTTGGTCAGCCGCCGCGCCCCCTCGGCGGTCGAGTCGTGCACCGACACCACCACGATCGTGGTCGCCGGCGGCGAGGCCGCGGCGATGCGGCCGCGCAGCTCACCGGCGGAGACGCTCAGCCCGAGCTGGTCCTTGACCCGTTGCGCCACGGCCTCGCTGGTGACCAGGCCGAGGTAGGAACGCACGCGCTGCTGCGCGGCCATGCCGCCCTGGTAGGAGTCGTTGACCGAGGTCCCGGTCGCCATCGTGACGTAGCAGGTGCTCGAGGCGGTGTAGGTCACCGGCAGCGTGCGCAGGTAGCCGTAGGAGGCGCCGAGGCAGAGCACGAACACCGTGGCGATGATCGGCCAGCGGCGCTTGACCAGCCGCCAGAAATCGGTCAGACCCATTGTCCTGCTCTCATCTTCAAGGTGACCAGTGACGCGTTGTCGAGCACGTCGGTGACCAGCGACGGATTCCCGTGCACATCGGTGGCCGGCGCCGCGCTCGGATAGACGTCCGTGACGAGGGACGGATTCCCGAGCACGTCGGTGGCCAGCGAGGGATTGCCGAGGATGTCGGTGATCAGGGACGGATTCTCGAGATCGTCGGACGGCAGTCGCGGCGTCGCAGACGTCGCCCGGCGTCGCTGGTACTCACCGACCAGTACATACACCATCCAGACCAGCACCATGGCCTGCAAGTACTTTCCGAGCGTTTCGAAGGCGCCCAGGAAACCGCGCTCGAACAACACCGGAACCTCGATCAGGGCCAGTCCGAAGACCGGCATCGGAATGTGCGGATTATATAGTGCCCGAGCCCAGATCAGCAGCATCACGAAGGTGAAGGTGACGTCCAGCGCGACACCGGTGTATCCGCCCAGCACGTAGCCCTCGTTGATGTTGCCCTCGGCCAGCGAGACCTCGACCCCCGACATGTCCACCGACTGCCCGCGCACCTCCGACGCCCAGGCGGCGCCGGACTGGAACTTCTCGGTGCCCAGCAACTGGGTCGGCACCAGGGTTTGCAGCGCGTGCGTCAGCGTCTGGTCCGGTGTCAGCCAGGATTCGGGTCCGGCGTAGTAGGCGTCGGTCGCCGCCTCCAGGCCGTCGAACCGGCGCAACAGGCTCAGGAACGGGCGCACCGAGGACGGATAGCTCGAATCCGCCAGCACGGACTGCGTTTTGGCCTCGTCGTTGGCCTTCAGCGACTGCAACCAGCCGAAGCCGCCGATGGCGAGCACCGTGAGCACCAGGACCGTGACCACCTTGCGCCGGGTCCAGCCGGTCATCGCGAAGCGCACGGCGAGCGCGAGCGCGGCGCCCATGATCGGGGTCTTGGACTGCACGGCGGCCGTCCACAGCAGTTCGCCGAAGGTCAGGCCGCCGACGATCAGCAGCATGCCGCGCCCGGTGGTGGGCCGGGCGTAGATGAGCAGTCCGAGCGCGCCGATGGTGGCCAGGATGGTGACGAGGTTGAGGATCGCGTTCGGGCTCTCCAATTCGCCCGCCTTGCCGCCGTTTCCGGTGGCGAACGCGGCCAGCCGGCCCACGGTCCCGACGGCGTAGAGCACCAGGAGGGTCCGGATGAACCGCTGATTGTTCGCGATCGGCGCGCGGTAGTCGCCGCCGGGCCCGTCGTAGTAACCGGAACCGGTGACGGCCCCCGGTGTCCGGCGCCGCCGGGCCCAGAACGTGTAGCCGACCACGATCAGGGCGTACAGCCACAATCCGAACACCACCGGCCGCAGCACGGCCGCGATGCCGGGGTCGTAACCGAGTACCGCCAGGCGCGGATCGGGCAGGTTGTCGCCGTACTGCGGATCCGGCTGCACCGTCAGCAGCACCGACGGCACCGCGATGTACGACAGCCCCCAGAACGCGCCCTGCGCGATCAGGAACACCCGCATCGGCCCGGACAGCCGGAAGGCGGCCAGCACGATGATCCCCAGCGCGCCGGCCACCAGCAGTACTTCCGTCGACGCCGAGCCGTTCATCGCGGGGCCCGCGCCGGGCCGGGCCGGCCGCCGGCGATCATCGGGCGTGCTCCGGCGCCCCGGAACTCACGCGATCGCATCGATGATCTCGCGGGCGCGATCGACGTAACGGTGGCCACCGGAGACGATGCGCCGATATCCGGCCTCGGCCACCTTGGCGGCCTGCCCGGGATGCCGGGCGCACCGGTCCAGGATCTCGCGCAACTCGGCGTCGCCGGAGAACAGGAAGCATTCGCTGTCCTCGGCCAGCAGCGCGGCGTGCTCATCGGTCCGTTCGCCGACGAAAAGTCCACCGGCGGCGGGAATCTCGAAGCTGCGGCAGGTGTGGGTGTCGCGGTTGGCGGAGTTGAGCAGCACCAGGTTGGCGGTCGTCGCGGCGACCGCCACCGAGAAGTGCTCGCCGTACACCGGTCCGCGCACGGTCGCCCCGGCGCGCAGCAGGCCGGGCTCCCGCCGCCAGCCGGGACCGTAGACCGCCAGCCGCGCGCGGTGTTCCCGGGCCAGATCCACCAGCAGGCCGGTCCGGTCGGGGCGGCGCGCCCCGATGAAGCCGACCAGGAACCGGTCGCCGCCGCGGCGCGCGCAGGGCCGGTGCCAGGCCGGATCGTAGGCGCTGGCGACATAGGTCACCGCCCGCGCGCCGCGGTCCCGCAGCTCGGTGATGTTGTGCCGCTTCGTGGTGACGATCAGGTCCCAACCCGCCTCGTGGGCCAGGTAGGCGGGGCTGGTGTTCTCCGGATTCGACACGTCGTCGGGGCTGTAGTGGATCCGCACCCGTGCCGGAACCGACAGCAGCCGTTGCTGATCCAGATGCACGGCCTTGAAGGCGAACAGCACGTCGGGCGCGAAATCGGCTGCCAGCCGGTCGATCTCGTCGTGCACCGCGGCCACGTCCCATCCGGCGCGACGGCGGGCCAGCTTGGAGTAGATCCACGGCGGCGAAAGTCGCGGCGGCAGTGTGACACTCGTGGAGTCGACCACCAGGACCTCGTGACCGGCCTCGCGGAAACCGTCGGCCAGCGACCGGGCGTTGCTGCCCACCCAGTCGTCGCCGATGTAGAGAATCTTCACGACGCCTCCGCCTCGTGGACCGGGCCGGCCGGGTACCGCGCGGCGGCACGCTCGCGGACGATGAGCCATCGCACCCGGACGATGTACCAGAACATGACACTGAACTCGGCACAGACCGTGCCGACGACCAGGGTCCACACCGAATGGGTGTGCAGCGCGAACAGCAGTCCGCCGGCCGCCATGCAGGTGCCGATGACCGCGCCGATCAGCACCCCGACGGTGTCCTGCCGGACCGGCAGGATGGCCGTGGTGACGAAGGAGGTGACGGTGGTGGCCGGCAGGATGCACGTCTCGACGCGCAGCAGCGGTATGGCACGGGTGAATTCGCTGCCGAACATCACGTGGATCAGTACCGGCGCCAGCGCCTGCACACTGAGCACGCCCAGCACCGCGATGGCCACGCACCCCAGCAGTCCGCGAATCGAGGTGCGCCAGAACGAATCCTCCGTGCTGCGCTTGGCCATGCGGGGCAGCAGCGCGAAACCGATGGGATCCAGCAGTGATTGGATCGCCCGGACCAGCCGGTCGCCCGCGGAGTACAGGCCGAGCGAGGCGGCGTCCAGCACCGCCGAGTACACCGCCGCGGAACCCTGCCCGTAGCTGGTGACCAGGGCCCGGGAGACCAGCACCGGCGCCCCGATGCGCAGCACCTCCCGGGTCCGGTGCGGCCGTCCGGGTGGCCCGAACCGGCGGAACGCGTCCCACCAGGTCAGCACCACGGTCGGGAGGGACGACCCGAGCAGGCACAGCATCGCCATGGTGGCGGTCTCGAAGTGCGGCAGCAGGGCGATCAGTAGCACCGGATAGATGATGCGCCCGGCGCCCTGGTACAGCGTCGACGCGCCGAACCGGCCCTGGCCGATCAGCAGCCAGTCCTCGGAGACGGACCAGAATCCGCCGGAGAACAGGCCCAGCAGGATCATGTGCACATTCGGCGGCACGTGCGCGGCGAGTCCGGCCAGCAGCGCCAGCCCGAGCACACCCAGTGTGGTGAGCCGGATGGCCAGATAGGTGCCGCGCAACCGGTTGATGCCCGGCCGGGCGCTGGGCTCGTCGTGATCGTGCACCTTGGCGGCGAGGAAGGAGGTGATCCCCAGGTCCACCAGCAGCGAGCCGATGAAATACGCCGACATGCCGATGGCGAGCAGGCCGAGACCGTGCGGGCCGAGCAGGCGGGAGATCAGCGGCAGGGTGACGACCGTGATGAGGTATTGGCCGTATTTGCCGAAGCTGACGAAGCCGATGTCGCGGAGGACCGCGCCGATCCCCTGCCCGTTCGCGCGGCGCTCGGGCGCCTCGGTCGTAGTGCCGGAATCAACCATGCCGCAACCACTTTCGTCGCACCGAGGGGAGGAACTGGGCGACCACGCGGGCCGATTCGGTGATGTCGAACTGCGCGGCCCGGGTGCGGCCGGCGTCGGCGAGCCGGGTCCGCAGCGCCGGGTCGCCGAGCAACCGGTCCAGCGCCGCGGTCAGCTGTCCCTCGTCGCCGGCGTCCACGAGCAGCCCGCTCACCTCGGACTCGACGATCTCGGTGGGCCCGCCGGGCCGGGTCGCGACGACCGCGCAGCCCGCGCGCATGCCCTCGGCCACCACCTGGCCGAACGGCTCCGGCAGGATCGAGCAGTGCACGAGGACGTCCGCCTCGCGCAGCACGGCCTCCGGATCGTCGACATGACCGGTGAAGGTGACCGGCAGCGCCAGTTCGGTGGCCAGCGCCTCCAGCCCGGCCCGGTAGGGCTCCTCGTCGAAGAAGGTGCCGCCGACCAGGAACACTTGCCGCGGACGGTATTTCGCGGCGGCGAGCGCGCGCAGGAAGAGGTCCTGACCCTTCCAGGGCGCCAGTCGCCCGACCACCGCGACCACGGTGTCCTCGGGTTCGCGCTGTGCCGCCCGGGGAGTCTCGGGTGCGGGTTCCAGTCCGGGATAGGCGACGACGGCGGGCTGCCGCCAGGTGAACAGTGTGCGCAGGGTACCCCGGCTGTTGGCGATGCAGCCGTGCGCGGCGCACCGGCCCAGCAGCCGGATCACCGGCGCCAGCACGCGGCCGAAATATTGTGCGGTGATCCGGTCGTGCACCTGCCAGACCAGCGGCACGCCCGCGCGGCGGGCCGCCACCGCGCCCATCAGCAGGGCCTTGGTGCTGCCCGCGACCAGGACGGTGGCGTCCAGTTCCCGGGCCGTGGCGCCGAGCGCCCAGCCCACCCGCAGCAGTCCGGCGGCGCCGGCCAGCAGCCGCCGCGGATCCGCCGCCCCGGCGATGGTCATCGCCCGGCTGTCGAAAGTGTTTGCCAGCAAACGGGTTTCGATGCCGCGCTCACGGGTGCGGGCCAGCATCGGCCCGTCGGCGGTGTAGACCACCGCGGTGTCCAGATGCGGCCGCAGCGCCGACGCCAGCCGCAGGGTGGCCAGTTCGGCGCCGGAGGGTGCGGCGGTGTGGGCGATGAAGACGGCCTTCATACGCCGACCAGATCCCGGTAGAGAGCCAGGTGGCGATCGGCGGCGGCGGTCCAGGAGAAGGTCGCCGCGTGCGCCCGGCAGTGGGCCGGATCCGGCCGGTCGCCGTCGAGGGCGGCGACCAGCCGGGCCGCCAGCGCCTCCCGGTCCCCGGCCGGCACGATCAGTGAATCATCAAGTCCGCGTACGGCATCCGGCAGGCCACCGCAATCGGTGACCACCGGCGCCCGGCCGGCGGCGAGCGCGGCCAGGGTGACCAGGCCGAAGCCTTCCAGGGCCAGCGTCGGCACCACCGTCAGGGTGGCCTCCGCGTAGAGGGCGTCCAGGCGGTCGTCGTCGACGAAGCCGGTGAACTCGATCGACGGCAGCCCCGCCGCGCGCTCGCGCAGTTCCGCGGCGATCGTGC
This sequence comes from Nocardia sp. alder85J, assembly GCF_020176955.2. Classification (GTDB taxonomy): domain Bacteria; phylum Actinomycetota; class Actinomycetes; order Mycobacteriales; family Mycobacteriaceae; genus Nocardia. Next base: position 316,228 of record NZ_JAIUCZ020000003.1, on the reverse strand, counting down.
CCGTGCCGACGATCACCAGCCGCGCCTCGGGATGCTTGTCCAGCACGGTGGGCCAGCTGTCGATGAGCACGTCGATCCCCATGCGGCGTTCCAGCCGCCGCACGCACAACACCATCGGCGGTGCGTCGGCCGGGGATGCGGCCGGGCCCGGCGTCGCGGGAAGGTCGACGCCGGGCGGGATGATCGCGATGCGATCGGGCGGGATCCGGTAGTCGTCGACGAGCACATCGTGAAAATACCTGGAGAGCACCACGAACCGGTCGGCGCGGGCATACCGGACCCGTTCCAGCAGGTATTTGGCCCGGACGGCCCGCGGACCCTCCCCGGACATCCGGCTCTCGGCGGCCCAGGGCCCGTGGAAGTGCACCACCGTAGGCTGATTGCCGAGCCGTCCGCCGCCCACCGGGCCGTAGAGACAGAAATGCCGGTCCAGCACGGTGTTCCGGCCGAGGTCCCGGCGATCCAGCAGCGCGGTCCGGGCACGGTGCAGGGTGGTACCGCCCACCGGACCCCAGGACCGGCCGCCCGCGGGCGCCGGTCCGAAGGCCGCGGCGGTGACCTCGACATCCGCCCGGCCCGCCAGCGCGCCGTACAGATCGGTGAAGTAGCGGTTCAACCCGCCGGGCACGGCGGCGAACCACTCCGACCCGGTCATGTGCACCCGGACCGGGGTGGTCGCGACGTCAGCGGCCGCCGGCATCAGTAGGCGCCCTCGCCGCGCAGCACCGCGCCGACGGTCCGGGCGACGAGCATCAGATCCAGCACCATCGACCAGTTCTCCACATAGGACAGGTCCAGGTCCATCGAGTCCTCCGGCGACAGATTCGACCGGCCGCTGACCTGCCACAACCCGGTGAGTCCGGGCTTGACCAGCAGGCGGCGCCGCATCACGCCGTCGTAGGAGTCGACCTCGCGCTGTACCTGCGGCCGCGGGCCGACCACGCTCATCTCGCCGCGCAGCACGTTGAAGAACTGCGGCAGCTCGTCGAGGGAGTACTTGCGGATCACCCGGCCCACCGCGGTGACCCGCGGATCGTTCTTGATCTTGAAGAACACCGGATTGCCGCCCTGTTCGGCGATCAGCTTCTCGATGTGCTTGTCGGCGTCGGTGTACATGCTGCGGAACTTGATCATCGCGAACGGCTCGCCGCTGCGGCCGATGCGCTCGGACAGATAGAAGACCGGTCCGGCGCTGGTCAGCTTCACCGCGGCCGCGATCATCAGTAGCACGGGTGCGAGCATCGTCACCGCGGTCAGGGCGAAGACCAGATCGAAGACCGCCTTCCCGATCGACCGCGCCCGGTCGTACTGCGGCTTGCCGACATGCAGCATCGGCATGCTGGCCACCAGCCGGTGGGTGAGGCGGGTGCCGGAGATGTCGACCAGGCCGGGGGCGACGATCAGTTCCACCCCGATCTGATCCAGTTCCCAGGCCATCCGCCGGAAATCGGCCGGGCCCAGATCGTCGGTGGCGGTCACCGAGACGGTGTCGGCCTGGGTGTACCGCACCGCGGCCAGCACCGACCGGTCGTCGCCCACCACGGGAATCGTGTGTTTGCCGACGGTCAGACCGGGTCCGATGGCTTCCGGGGTGCAGACCCCGACCACCTGGTATCCGGAGCCGGGGTCACGGGAGAAGGCGGCCACCATGGCGGCGGCCGCATCCGGGCTGCCCACCACCAGCACCCGGATCTCGCAGGTGCCCAGCAGTCGCTGCCGGGTCAGCCAGCGGCGCCACCACCAGCGCTGGGCGAACAGACCGGCCAGCCCGAGCGGCAGCGCGATCGCCAGATACCCGCGGGCGATGTCGAAACGGAAGATCAGCGACAGGATGGCGATCAGCCCGAACAGCGTCACCGTCGCGGACAGCAGCCTGCGGTATTCCTCGGTGCCGTTGCCGAAGATCCGCGGCGAACGGGTGCCGGCGCCGGTCAGGCAGGCCACCCAGACCAGGGCCAGCAATGCCGACACCGCCGTGTAGCGCACCTCCAGCGGAAGTGAGATGGCCAGTGGCGGATTCGCCGAACCACCGAAACGTATGACGTGTGCCACACCCACGGCCGCGGCGATCACCACGAGATCGCCGATACGCAGCCAGCGCTCGTATTCACGCTGCCAGCGCTCGCGTTCGGAGCGCGGCGGACCGATGACGCGCGCATTCGCGCGCGCTCGCATTTCGAAACGCATGAAAAACAAACCTCCCCCATGGTGGAACGCGGCTCCGATCCCGCCGACCGGTCCCCCCGATAAGGGATTCACACCATTGAGACTGACGAGTGGGCGGCATTTGGGTGCCGAAAGAAGAATGTACCGTCCCGCGCCGTGCGGCGCACCTCGGGCTGTCCGGCTGGATATTGCATTCCGGGGGTGTCGTGGGGTAACCGGACCAACCGAAGGATCAATCCCCTAATCACCCCCTAATGCCCCCCTAATCAGACATGCGGCCGTAACGCGAACCTGCGACGTCGGTCACCACCAGCGTAAATGACTCCCGGGCGCAAGGTTTGTTTCCGAATTTTTATGAACTCTTGTCCGAAAAGATGCAGGAGTCCGGGCGGTATCTTCACTTGTGATACCCCACCACGGTGGCGCGAAACCCCGATCGATGTTGTAGGGTATGCCGAGGAGGGAACGGGCGCGAGGGCTTTGTCCGACCCCGATGAGGCGGTAAAGAATCAGAGGAAATTGCTCGTGCGTTGTCGCTTGTGCCATTCCGATCGTTTGACGAGTGTGCTCGATCTGGGTGCGACCCCGCCCTGCGAAAAATTCCTCACGGCCGCCGAGCTGGACCTGCCGGAAACGACCTTCCCGCTGCATCTGCGCATCTGCGAGGAATGCCTCCTGCTCCAGATACCGGCATTGATCACCCCCGCGGACACCTTCGTCGAGTACGCCTATTTCTCGTCATATTCCCAGAGCTGGGTGCAGCATGCGCTCGCGTTCGTCGAGCAGGCCACGGCCGATCTGAGCCTGGGGCCGGACTCGTTCCTGGTGGAGGTCGCCAGCAACGACGGCTACCTGTTGCAACACGCCGTCGCGGCCGGTATCCCGTGCCTGGGGATCGAGCCGTCGCACAACGTCGGCGCCGCCGCCCGCGCGAAGGGCGTGCCGACGGTGACGGCCTTCCTCGACGAGGACACCGCGGCCGCGATCCGGGCCGAACACGGGCCGGCGGATCTGGTGGTGGCCAACAACGTCTACGCGCACATCCCGGACCTGCTCGGTTTCACCCACGCGCTGCGCGGACTGCTCGCCGACGACGGCTGGCTGTCGATCGAGGTGCACCACGCGCTGAACCTGGTGGAACTGGGACAGTTCGACACCATCTACCACGAGCATTTCCAGTACTACACGGTCGCCTCCGCGCAGCGCGCGCTGGCCACCGCCGGGCTGACCGTGGTCGACGTGGAGCTGCTGCCCACCCACGGCGGCTCGCTGCGGTTGTGGGCCCGGCCCGACCCGGTGGCGCGGGTGCGGCCCCGGGTGGCCGAGGTGCTGGCCGTCGAGGCGGCGGCCGGATTGCATGCCGTCGCAGGGTATTCCGTGCTGCGGGAGCGCGCCGAACAGGTGCGCGCGGAACTGCTCGGCTTCCTGCTGGACTGCCGGGCGGCCGGGCGCAGCGTGGTCGGCTACGGCGCCCCGGGCAAGGGCAACACCCTGCTCAACTACTGCGGCATCCGGCCGGATCTGTTGTCCTACACCGTCGATCGCAATCCCTACAAGCACGGCCGGTACACCCCGGGCACCCGCATCCCGATCCATCCGCCGGAGCGCATCGACGCCGACCGCCCGGATGTGGTGCTGGTGCTGCCGTGGAATCTGGAGACCGAGATCACCGCGCAGTTGCGGCACGTCGATTCCTGGGGTGGGCAGCTGGTGTATCCGCTGCCCACCCTGCATCATGCACAACTCGCCGGAGACCGGTCAGGGAGTAGATCGTGAAAGTCGTCCTGTTCTGCGGCGGATTCGGTATGCGGATGCGCGGCGCCGCCGACGATCCGGTGCCCAAGCCGATGCAGCTGGTCGGACCCCGGCCGCTGATCTGGCACGTCATGCGCTACTACGCGCACTTCGGGCACAAGGACTTCATCCTGTGCCTGGGTTACGGCGCCACCCATATCAAGAACTTCTTCCTGACCTATCAGGAGTCGGACTCCAACGATTTCGTCATCCGGGACGGGCAGGTGCAACTGCTCTCCTCGGACATCAGCGACTGGACGATCACCTTCGTCGACACCGGCCTGGACTCCGCGATCGGCGAACGGCTGCGCCGGGTGCGTCGGCATCTCGCCGGTGAGGAGTACTTCCTGGCCAACTACGCGGATGTGCTGACCGACGCGCCGCTGAACGAGATGATCGACAAGTGCGTCGCCTCCGGGGCCGCCGCGTCGATGATGATCGTGCCGCCGCAGTCGTCGTTCCACTGCGTGAACGTCAACGCCGCCGGTGAGGTCGAGCGCATCACCCCGGTCGCCAAGCTGCCGCTGTGGGAGAACGGCGGCTATTTCGTGCTGACCCAGGAGGTCTTCGATCTGCTGCCGCCCGGCGGCGACCTGGTGGAGGACGCTTGCGGCCGGCTCGCCGCACAGGGCCGCCTGCTGGGCTATCAGCATCTGGGTTTCTGGAAACCGGCCGACACCTTCAAGGAGCGCGCCGAACTGGACGCCGCCTACCACTCCAGTCTGCGGCCGTGGATGGTGTGGGAGCGCGAGGCGGCATGCTGACCCTGCACACCGGTGGCGTGCGGGAGGTGGCACTGCTGGCCGCGCACTGCGACGACCTCGCCATCGGGGCCGGCGGCACCTTGCTCGCGCTCGCGGAATCGGTTGCGGGCCTGCGGGTCCGGGCGCTGGTATTGAGCGGCGGCGACACGCCGCGAGCGGCCGAGGAGCACGCCGCATTGGCCGATTTCTGCCCCGGCGCGGAGCTGGAGCTGACCGTGCTGTCGCTGCCGGACGGCCGCACGCCCGCGCACTGGGACGCGGTGAAGTCGGCGGTGGCCGGGCTGCGCGCGGCCGGCGAGCCGGACCTGGTGTTCGCGCCGCAGCCCGGCGACGCCCATCAGGACCACCGGCTGCTGGCGCGGCTGGCCCCCACCGAGTTCCGCGACCATCTGATCCTCGGTTACGAGATCGTCAAGTGGGAAACCGATACGCCGCGGCCGACGCTGTTCTGCCCGCTGTCCCCGGAGCTCGCGGCCCGCAAGGCCGAGCTGCTGCTGAAACACTATCCGTCCCAGCGTGATCGGGATTGGTTCGACGAGCAGACCTTCCTCGCCCTGGCCCGGCTGCGCGGTGTGCAGTGCCGCAGCGCGTATGCCGAGGCGTTCGTGATCGACAAGGCCACAGTCACTTTCGGAGGTGCATGACCGATGCGGGTACTGCTGACCGGCCATCAGGGCTATCTGGGCACTGTCATGGCGCCGGTGCTGCGCGCCGCCGGGCACGACGTGATCGGCCTGGACATCGGGTATTTCGCCGACTGCGTGCTGGGCCCGCTGCCCGGCGATCCACCCGGCATCGTCGCCGATCTGCGCGAGGTGACCGCCGAGCAGCTGGCGGGCTTCGACGCGGTGGTGCACCTGGCGGCGCTGTCGAACGACCCGCTGGGCGCGCTGGCGCCGCGGATCACCCACGACATCAACCACCACGCCTCGGTGCGGCTCGCGGAGCTCGCGAAAGCCGCCGGGGTGCAACGCTTTCTGTACGCCTCGACCTGTTCGGTGTACGGCGCCGCCGGGGACGGGCTGGTCGGTGAGGACACGCCGCTGCGGCCGCTTACCCCGTACGCGGAGAGCAAGGTGCGGGTGGAGGACGATGTGGCGGCACTGGCCGACGCGAACTTCTGCCCGGTGTTCCTGCGCAATGCCACCGCCTTCGGCTTCTCGCCGCGGTTGCGCGCCGACATCGTGCTGAACAACCTGGTCGGGTACGCGGTGCTGACCGGTGAGGTCCGGGTGCTCTCCGACGGCACGCCGTGGCGGCCGCTGGTGCACGCGGCCGACATCGCGACCGCGTTCGCGGACTGCCTGGTCGCGCCCGCCGACCGGATCCGGGCCCGCGCGTACAACATCGGCGACGAGTCCAACAACCTCACCGTCGCCGACATCGCCCGTGCCGTGGTCGACGTCGTGCCCGGCTCGACGCTGGCGATCACCAACGAGACCGGTCCGGACCCGCGCTCCTATCGGGTCGACTTCGCCAGGGCGCGAACGGAATTGGGTTACCGGGCGAAGTGGAGCATCGCCGACGGCGCGGCGGAACTGTACCGCGAGTACATCACCCGCGGGCTCACCGCCGACGATTTCGCCACCCGGTTCACCCGGCTGGCCCGGCTACGGGATCTGACCGCCGCGGGCGTGATCGACGAATCCCTGCGCCGCGTCGCGATCGGGACGTGATCCGTGTTCCCGCAGTACATTTCCCGGGCGGGGGAGCGTGATTCCCGATCGCCTCGCCGGTCACCGCGCGCCGGGCACTCCCAGCGCGCCGAGCAGGCGGGCCCAGTCCCCGGCCGCGCGGTCGCGGGCGGACACCACCGTCACCGGCTGCGGCCAGTCGATGCCCAGCTCCGGATCGTCGTAGGCCACCCCGAGATCCTCACCGGGGTCGTGCGGCCGATCGATCCGATAGCAGACGTCGGCGGTCGCGGTGAGCGCCTGGAATCCGTGCAGGAAACCCGGTGGGACGTACAGATGCCGGAAGTCCTCGTCGTCCAGCCGGAAGGCCTGCTGCCGGCCGAAGGTCGGCGAGTCCGGGCGGATGTCGACCAGGACGTCGTGCACCGCGCCGTGCGCGCAGCGCACCAGCTTGGCCTCGCCGCGGCCGGACCGGCCGTGCATGCCGCGCACCACCCCGCGCGCCGACCGCGACTGCGAGTCCTGCACGAAGGCCGCCGCCGCACCGGGAACACCGCAGTGCGCGTCGAATTCGTCGGCGTCGAAGGTCCGGGTGAACAGGCCGCGGTCGTCGCGGAACGGCTGCGGGACCAGCAGCAATACGTCGGCCAGGTCGGTCTGCTCGATACGCACCCCGGCATCGTGCCATGGACCGGGGCTGCCCGCGCAGCGGCCCGCCCGGGTGGGGTGGCGGCATGACCGTGCGGTTCGACCCCGCCCCGGCCCGCGGCTGCCGGGCCTGTGCCGCGACGACTCTGGACCGGGTGCTGGATCTGGGGGAGATGTTCGCCGCGGACAGTTTTCCGCCGCTGACGATGCCGGTCACCGCCGACAGCAGGCATGCGCTGGCCATGGACCTGTGCCGCGACTGCGGCCTGGCCCAGCTGGCCGACGACGACACCGTGGTGGCCGAACCGCGCGCGGTGGAACCGCAGGCCCTGCGCGATCAGGCCGCCGCCGCGGTGGCCGCGGCCGCGGGCGTGCTGACCGGGCACACCGTCCGCGAGTTCGGCAGCCCGCACGGCGGCACCTGGATACCGCTGCTGACCGCCCGCGGTTTCACCGAAACCGCCACGGAGCCCGCCGATGTCGTCATCGACAGCTTCGGCATGATGCACGAGCCGGACCAGCGCGCGGCCGCCGCCGCCCGCGCCGCGGCGCTGCGCCCCGGCGGGGTGCTGCTGCTGCAATTCCACGCCCTGCCCGTCATCGTCGCCCAGGGGCAGTGGAATGCCCTGCGCCACGGCCACTTCGCCTACTACTCGCTGACCGCCCTCACCGCGCTGCTGCGCGGCGCTGGGCTGCATCCCAGGACCGCATGGGAATTCGACCTCTACGGCGGCACCGTCCTGGTGGCCGCCGGGCACGAACCCGCCACACCCGATGCCACCCTGCGCCGGCTGCGCGCCGCCGACACCGGCAGTGTCGATCCGGCCGTGGTCGCCGCCTTGCAGACCGCCGCCGACCGGCAGGTGGGCGAGCTGCGCGCCTGGCTGGAAAGTGAAGCCGCGCAGGGTAATCGGGTGTTCGCCTACGGCGCCGCCTCGCGCGCGGTGGCGCTGTTCGCGCGGGCCGGCCTGCATCGCGGCCTGCTCGCCGCCGTGGCCGACGCGTCACCGGCCAAGCACGGTCGCCGGATGCCGGGGACCGACATACCGATCATCGCTCCCGCAGAGCTGGTCGCCGCCCGGCCGGACCGGGTGCTGCTGACCCTGCCCGACCTGTTCGCGGAGGTGCGGGCGGCGCTGCCGGAGCTGCGCGACGCCTGGGTGCCGGAGGTGCCGCGGCTCGCCGGAAGCCGCAGTTCGTACGCCGGTGGGCCATCGCCGTCCCACAGAGGCCGTAATCGTATGCGCCACAATGAATTCGGCGTGTCACCTGATGAGGGAAGTGGGGAACAGTGAGGGAAGACTCTCGTCGCGCCGTGGTGCGCGTCGCTGCCGCCGTGGCATCCGCCGCCGCGGTGGTCGTGTTGGGGGGTGGTATCGCCGGAGCGGGGGTGGACAGCGTCAGCAGCATCGTCGATCACGACCAGCGCAACATCCAGGCCATCGAGTCGGACACCCGGATCGACTTCGTGCCGCCGCTGGACAACAATCCGATGACCCGGGAATGGTTCCACTCCGGCACCGCCGGTTACCAGATCACCGGTGACAAGGTGGACGACTGGCACGGCCACATCACCATCGGCTACATGGTCGGCTACCCGGCGACCTTCGACGGCAAGCTGAAGTTCCAGTACCAGACCCCCGGCCTCGAGGTCGAGGTGGGCACCAACACCCAGGTCGACATCTTCGATCTGATTCCCCGGGCCGGGGTGGAGATGTCGGTCGGCTTCGGCCCCGGCATCCAGACGGTGGAATGCGCCGGCGGCGACATCTCCGGAGCCGAGGGCTCCATCCGGATGTCGGGCTTCCACGGCACGGTCACCGGAGTGCTCGGGCAGGTCTCGATCCGCCCGTTCGTGAAGGTCGTCAGCAACTCCGGTGACACCGTCGTCACCTACGGTCCGACCTCCACGATCTGACCGGTCAGCGCAGCAGATCCGGCCGCCGGCGCGCCAGCGCCGTCGCCCGGATCTGCAACCGCTCCAACGCCTGTCGCACCAGCCGCAGATCACCGGCGACCACGTCGCCGCGGGCGACCAGGTGCGGATACTCGCGGCCGAGCCGATGGTGGAAGCGGGCCAGCTCGGTCAGCTTGGACACCGTGGAGGTCCGGCTGCACAGGTTGAACGACGAATTACGCCACGCCGCAGTCACATCCGACATTCCGTAGAAGGCCCCGAACTCGCAGACCCGCGCGAACAGGTCCACGTCCATCGGGAACACCAGATCGCCGCGGAAGCCGCCCACGCGCCGGAAGTCCTTGCGGCGGAACATCGCCGCCGCCGTCGGCCCGAATTCGGCCGGCCCGTGCCGGACGATGGTCCGCATCAGCGAGAGCACCGACTGCGCGCCGACCAGGCCGGGCAGGCCCAGTCCGCTGTCCTCGACCTCACCGGCCTCGTCGATCACATCGAATTTCGTGGAGCTGATGGCGATCTGGCCGTCCCGCATCAGCTCCAGCTGCGGTCCCAGCGTGCCCGGCAGCAGAATGTCGTCGGCGCACACCACCTTCACCAGCTCGCCCGAGGAGATCTCGACGGCCTTGTTCCAGTTGGCGCCGATCGGCAGTACCCGGTCGTTGCGGTGCACGCGCACCCGCGGATCGTCGAAACCGAGTGCGACGTCACCGGTCCCGTCGATACTCGCGTTGTCGAGCACCACCAGTTCGAATTCGACGTCCTGATCCAGGATCGACCGCATCGTGGTCGCGAGCGTGCCGGCGGCGTTGTAGGCCGGCACGCAGATCGAGAGAGAAATGACCCGTACTCCTCACCTGCCTCGGTCTCCGGCGGAACCCTCTACCAGCCGGAATACCCGATCCAGCCCTGCCCGAGCCAGATCCATCTGTTCGACTGCCCGCTGCCGCAGTGGATCCCGCAGCGCCGGCGCGTCGTCCCAGAGCTCCCGGACCGCGGCGGTCAGCGTGTGCTCGAGATCGTCATCGAGGCTCACCACCCGCAGCCCGGCGCCGAACATGTCGGCCAAACCGTGGAACTTGTCATCATAGTAACGTGAGGCGGTCAGCCCCACAGCTGGAACACCTTGCGACAGTGCGAAGACGGCCAGGTGATAAGCGCTGGTCACGACCACCCGGCAGCGCCCGACCTGCCGCGCCACATCCTCGGCCGTACCCCCGCGCCCGACCGCGGCCCGGGTGCGTCCCGCCCCCGCCAGCAACGGCAGCGTGCACCGCCGATCCTCGGAGTCGTATTCGGAGATGATCAGCGGCGCCAGCGCGGCATCGAATTCCGCCGCCCGCGCCCGGACCACCTCACCCAGCACCACCCGAGCCCGGTCCGCGACCCGCGCGTAGTCGGCGACCCGCAGACAGATCCCGAGATCACCGCCGATCTCCGCCGGCCGCAACCCGTACGCCAGCTCCACCGCATCGTCCCCCGTGACCAGCACCTTCTCCGCCGCCACCCCCAGCTCGCCGAGCAGTTGTGGCCCCCGCCGCCCCTCCCGCAACGCGATGACCCCGACCCCCGGCAACACCTTGGCGGCCCGCTCCAGCAGACCGGGATCCTCCATCGGCCCGAACCCCTGCCCGATCATCGCCGTCGGAATGCCCAGCGACTGCGCGTGTTCGAGCAAGGTGAGGGTGCGATGCGCCTGATACCGATCGACATCGGTCATATAACCGCCACCCTGGGCGATCACGAGATCGGCCTCCGCGACCGCCGCCGGCAACGGCGGCTGCTCCGGTTCGCCCGCCCCCTCGTCCCCGCCGCCGCGCACCCGCGCGCGGAAGGCCCGCACCCGCGACTTCGGCCCATCCGTGGCCGCCCGCCAGCGCAACGCCGCCACCGCGGCCAACCGGCCCCCCGGCTGCTCCCACGCACCCCCGGCACCCAGGCACAACGGTTCCGCCTCCGGCAGCAGCGCCCGCAGAATCCGCGGCTGATCGGTGAGCATCCCGATCCGCGCCCCCGGCCACCGTTCCCGCAGCCGCGCCACGGTCACCGCCATCATCGCGATGTCCCCGCGATTGCGGAGCCAATATTCCCCGTTCTCGACCACGATGCGAATGTCGCCACCCCCCGGTCGCACGCCGGAATCACTCATCTCTGCCTCCCTGTGACGCCGTGAACCGCCGGACCGTCCTTCGGTGAAGCAGTATTTGTCGCCGCAAACCTATCGCATGCGTGACGGCTCCGCCACATCTGTGCGCCGGCGTGAAAAGTGTTCGATATCAACAATGTCACGATTCCCCGTACCCGCTTGCGCCCGACGCGATCCACTGTCGCGTCCCGGCCCTGGACACGCCGCCCGCACCCGGCCGTTGCCGGACGCGATGTGAAAAACTCATTCCATACTCCGCACTTTGTTCACGACCGCACGGAGAATCGCACCGAGAATCGGAACGACACGGCGGCGTACTCCGAGTCTGGTATACCCGACCCCCACTGCGCCCGCGTAGCCGGCTACCCGAATCCGAAAGGCGGCGAACCACTCCGGCCCCGAGTATCGAAACCGGTCGGTACCCGGCATCCGAACGAATTAGCCATTTGTCCGGTTGCCTGTTGCCTGTTGTATTTCTTCACGAACGGACCGTTCGTCCGGGAGTAGGCTCCGCAATCGTGGCAGGAGGATATCCGGGGCGGAATTCCGGTGGGGAGTCGCGCACCAGGCTCCGCGACTTCGGTCCGGTCTGGATAACGGCGATCACCGGTTTGATCGGAGCACTGGCCGCCGCGGGCTTCATCGTGCACGACAAGACTTCGGCGCACCCGGCGCCGGGCACTCCGGCGCCCGCGACCTCGCACCTCGGTGGCGACGGCCCGGCTCCTGCGGTGTACACCTCGGGTTCGGTGGATGTCCGCGTGGCCACGGGGAACGGTGTGGTCGTCCATCAACCGTCCCAATGGTTTCCCCTGGGCGGCGCCGGCGACCTCAATCCCACTCCGGTGGCGTTGTCGCCCGGCGACGGTGCGGCACTGTCCTTCTTCGGCGCCCAGCAGCCGTCCTATCAGGACTGCCGCACCCGCCAGGACTATGCCGGCGCGCTGCCGTGGACGAAGATCCCGTCCGGGTCCTATATCTGCATCAAGATCGCCGACAACAGGGTCGGCCAGACACGGGTGGATTACCGGTCCGATCAGAGCGGCGCGGTCGCCGATGTGGACGTCTCCGGCCTGATCTAGTCAGCCCGTGAGCTGATCACGCACAGGGGAAGTGGAACGAGAACATGGACGCCGAGAGCGCCGCGCCACGGATCGGCACGGCCGAACGCCAGCAGGCCTATACCCAGCTGGAACAGCATCAGGCCGCCGGCCGCATCGATCTGGGTGAATACGACGATCGATACCGCCGGATAACGGAAGCCACGACCCAGCAGGAAATCGACGCGGTATTCCACGATCTACGGACACCCGAGAAGAAGCGGCGAAACGCCTGGCGCACGTCGACTCTCGTCCTGGCCGTGGTCTGTCTCGCGCTGGCGGGCGCCGTCGTGGTGCTGGCGCGCCACCGATCGTCCCCCACACCGGTGGCCTTGCCCATCCCGGTGACGACAGCGCAAGCCACCACGACCCCCCTCACCCCCGCCACGCTCGGACCCACCACGACCGCCGCCGCCTCGGCCACCTCGGCGACCGCCACGACCTCCTCGGCGGCAGTCACCCCGACCACGACCCCGGCCAGCGAAAGCGGCCCGGCCCCTGCGGTGTACACCTCGGGTTCGGTGGACGTCCGGATCGCGACCGGAAACGGCGTGGTCATCCAACATCCGACCCAGTGGTACCCCCTGGGCGGCACCGGCGACCTCAATCCCACTCCGGTGGCGCTGTCACCCGGCGACGGTGCGGCACTGTCCTTCTTCGGCGCCCAGCAACCGTCCTACCAGGATTGCCGCGCCCGCCAGGATTATGCCGGCGCGGTGCCGTGGACGAAGATCCCGTCGGGTTCCTATGTCTGCGTGAAGATCACCGGCAACCGAATCGGCCAAACTCGCGTCGATTACCGCGCCGATCCCAGCGGCGCCATCCTGGACGTCGACCTCTCCGGCCTGGTCTACGAACCCACGAATTGACCGCCGGCGCACCACGGTCCCCGATCGAATCCGATCGGGGACCGTGGCGCGCGGTCACCCCAACAGGTAGGAGTACTCGTCGCAGTAGATGTTCACCGCATCCCCCACGAAATACGCCGCCTGCTTCACGGTGAGATCGGTCTCGCCGATCACCTCCCGCGCGACGGCAACCGGCGTCTCGCCGTTCGCGATCGAGAGACACACCGCCTGCGCGTCGGTGACGGCGTCGTTCGGGGAACTGAAGGTGACCCCTTGCTGATACATCTGTGCGAGGAAGGCGGCATCCTGATTCGCGTCGGCGGACGCCGCGGGTGCGGCACCGACGACGACCGCCCCGGCGGCGGCGAGCGCGACGGCAACCGCCGCGACTGTCGAGATACGAATAGTGAACATTTCTTCGAATTCCCGTTGTGATCGATTCACGGACATGGATGTTTTCGCCGCAGGAGAGAAGCACCCGACGCCATGCCACACTGTATTTCGCCGAATCCGATACGCTGCGACCGCACAACCGCGGAACAGTCCCGCCCCCGACGCGGCCGTCCGAAACAATTCGTCAACCCCGCTGTGCTCCTGTCAGCATACGCGTATCCCCTGGTCGGCGGAAGGGACTTCCGTCATCACCGGAACGGTACGTTCACGAAACAAAATACGAATCGGTCGCCCCGAATCCCGGTGAAATTCCGCCGATTCGTTTCATACCGCAACGACTCCGGAACCCGATGATCACCGGCGAAAGTCGCGGATTGCGTTACTGTCTCCCCGAAGGCGGCACCCGCCACCCCGGCGGAGCCGCCACCCGGAGCGCGCCGCCAGGGAGGAATCATGGACATCACCCAGCTGATTCTCGACGACCACCACGAACAGCGCCGCCTCTTCGCGATCCTGGAACAGATGGACCGCGGCGACACCGCCACCCTGTCCGCGATCTGGGCCAGACTGTCCTCTTTCCTGGAACTACACGCCCAAGCCGAGGAAGAAGTCTTCTACCCCGCCCTGCTCCAGGCGGGCACCGCCGCCCACCGCCAGGCCGGCGTGGAAGACGAAACCCTCGACGCCATCCGCGACCACAACGAAATCCGCGACACCATCGCCGAGGTGGCCCGCCACCGCCCTGGCACCGACGACTGGTACACGGCAATAGCCGTGGTGAACAAAGCCAACGGCGACCACATGGCCGAAGAGGAACGCGAAGGCCTCACCGACCTCCGCCGCCTGGCATCCCTGTCCCGCCGCCACCAACTGGCCGTCGACTTCGCCGCCTACGAGGCGCGAAACTACGCCGGTGTGCAACCGATCGACAAGGATCCGGAGGGTTACATCCGGGCAGTGGAAGGACAACAGCCGCCCCGCACTCCCGGATCCTTGAGCGTGGGCAGCCTGAAGCGCAACTGATCAACCCGAAACGCCCGGCACAGTCGCCACGCCGATGCTGTCATCGAAAAGTGTGAAGGCTCGACGGCGCTATCTCGTATCGTCTGCATGGACTGGGAGTTTGCTGAATCGGCATGTTTTGTCTGTGGCTATCACCGAAGTCGTGAATTGCCGCGAATATCAAGGCGACCGACCGGTAGATTCTCTGTGGCAGAACAACATTCGCCGGGACACCACCCCTCGCGACATGATTCAATGAGCCATGCTTTACCAGGGGTGGATACGATGACTCTCGCGCTGTCTCACGAGATTCCGGATGGCTCGATGCCCATCGGGGGGATGAAGGAAGAGCTCAGCATGTCGTACGTCAGCATGCTCGCCAGCTCATGTGGCCTCACCGTCGGTAAATGGAGCCAGGACTACGACGGCCGGGACACGACCCTCGCGTCGAGCGTCGACTACCACCCACACATGTATGGTCCGCAGATCGACATGCAGCTCAAGTGCTCTGGTCAAACCTCGATCAATCGCACCGACGCCATCGCGTGGTCCTTGGACACCCGAACCTATGATCTCCTGTCGAAGCGAAACCGCTCGAACCCCGCCATGCTGTGCGTGCTGGTGGTTCCCGAGATGATCGGACACTGGCTCAAAGCAGATCACGACGGCCTGCTGGCACGCTGTCAGATGTATTGGCAGTGGGGACACCTGCTCCCACCGCTGGAGGCCGAACAGAAAACCCAGACGGTTCACCTCCCGAAGGAGAACCTGCTGACCCCCAAATCGTTGCTCGAGTTGATGGAGGAGGCGAGTAAATGGCAGCCCGCAATGGCGTCGCTGAGTCGATAGCAGAGTACGAAAACATCCTGGAACCGGCCAGTATTGCCCAATTTCTCGCAACTCGGGACTGGACGGTGCAAACCGATCGCACCTTCGACCAGGTGTGGCTGCTCGAAAGCGCCGGCCACGACCGGCCGATCTCACTCCTGCTGCCGCGTGAGCCCTCCTTCGTCGACTACGACAAGAGGCTGCGCGAGGCTGTCCGTGTCATATTGCACGCATACCACCTGTCCGTCCCCGAACTCGTCGAGCAGATCTCCTCCATCCATGCCGACCTGCTGTTCGTGCGAGTGGACCAGGAAGGCATGCGAGACGGCACCATCCCCCTCCGGCAGGCGGCGTCCCTGCTGTCCAGCGTCGATCAGATGATCCGCGCCGCCGCGATCTCGACCAACAACCCCCAGTCCCGCGGCCGCGGCCGCGCCCCCGATTTCGTCACCGAGTTCCTCAACGACGATATTCGCATGGGGCACACCAAGAAAGGCAGTTTCATCGTCACGGTTGCCGCCCGGATCGACGGCGCCGAACCGAAGCGCCCGGAGACCCCGAGCGCCGACGGTATCCCGAGCTTCGCCCGTCAAGTGATGACCACCCTGGCGCGCAGCCTCGACGTCACCCGTCGATTCGCTGCCGACCGGGGCGAGTTCGCCGACGTCGACGAAGCAGTGAACCAGGGCCTGCGGCTACCGGTGGTGCAGGCGCTCCAAGAGATCACCGAGGCCGAGGGCATGCGCGGACTGGACTTGTCCTTCGAATGGGCCGCCACCGAACCACAGCGCGCCCCCGTGCCCCGCCGCGTCTCGATGGACCGCGTCGTCATCAACGAACTACCCGATATCGAACAACGGCTGGTCCGCCGAATCGAGCCGGAACGGGTAACCATCGTCGGCCCCGTCAAGGAAATGAAGCGCTCGGACGAGAACCCCGAGCACGGCGGCGATGTGGTGATCCACGCCGAAGTCGGCGGCCGGTTGCGCCGAGTGTCGGTATCGCTGAGCGGACCCGACTGGGCCCTGGCAATCACTGCCTTCCGAGACCATCTTCCGTTCACGGTGACAGGAGAACTCGGCAAGCAACGGAACGTCTGGTGGTTGAACGCCCCGATCGAGGTTGACCGCGAATTCCTGGAATTCCGTATGAGACAACGGCCGTGAGCACTGCGTGTCACCCTACGGGTCGGTGCTGATCCCAAGGCGTCGAGCCGGTAGAAGCCTCGGCTCCGCGCAAAACCCTGCCGTCCCGGTCCTGGCCCGCTGATGTCCTCAGCGGTCGATTCCCACCCGAAAAGATCTCCCCTCGCTAGTGTGTGACGTAGGGCACATAGTCCGCAGCGGTCCGGCGGCATCGGCCCGCGCGTACGACAGGAGTGAGCATGTCCGCCACCACGGAGTCGACGAACGACTTGTCCACCGAACCCCTGCGCTCGCGCCGCAACCACTGGAACAACCAGGTGAGACGGCACGCGTTCATGAAACCGAACGAAACAGCCATCAAGTACCTGGACAACGAGACCACCTGGCGCGACCTGGACAACCGCTCCCGAGCCTTCGCCGCCGCCCTCCACCACCGCGGCGTCCGCTTCGGCGACCGCATCCTGATGGCCCTCCTGAACCGCACCGAATACATCGAAGCAGTCCTGGGCGCCAACCTGATCGGCGCAATCCCGGTCCCGGTGAACATCCGCATGAGCCCCGCCGAAGTGGGCCACCTGGTCACCGACAGCGGCGCCGAAGTAATCCTGACCGAGAAACTCCTGGCCCCCTTGATCGACGCGGTCCGCACCACCCACCCCCTCGACACGATGATCGTGATAGACGCCGCCGACAACCCCACCCACCTCGACTACGAAACCCTGCTCACCGCAGCACCCCTCGACCTCCCCGAAACAGACATCCCCGAAGACACCGTGGCCCTCATCATGTACACCTCCGGCACCACCGGAAAACCCAAGGGCGCCATGCTCACCCACGCCAACCTCCAATCCCAGGCAGTAACCACGATCAACGCGGCCACCACGAGCTCGGACGACGACGTGACCTCCGTGGTCCCGCCGATTTTCCACATAGCCGGTCTCGCAGCCTTCGCCCCCGTCTTCTACCGAGGTATCCGAGCAGTAATCCACCCCCTGGGCGCCTTCGACCCCGAAACCATGCTCGACACCCTGGAACGAGAAGGCACGACAACGGTCTTCATGGTCCCCGCCCAATGGCAGGCCATCTGCGCCGCCCAGCAAGCCAACCCCCGCACCCTCCGCCTCCGGGCAATCAGCTGGGGAGCCGCCCCCGCCTCCGACACGGTCCTCTCCGCCATGAACGAAACCTTCCCCGAGGCCCTCAACATGACGGCCTTCGGCCAAACCGAAATGTCCCCGGTCACCTGCGTCCTCGAAGGCAAGGACGCCCTCCGCAAAATGGGCTCCATAGGCAAGGTCGTCCCCGCGGTAACCGCCCGCATAGTCGACCCCATGATGAACGACGTAAAACCAGGCGAGGTAGGCGAAATCGTCTACCGAGGCCCCAACCTGATGAAGGGCTACTGGCACAACCCGGCCGCCACCGCAGACGCCTTCCGAGGCGGCTGGTTCCACTCCGGCGACCTGGTCCGCCAAGACGAAGACGGCTTCCTCTACGTAGTGGACCGAGCCAAGGACATGATCATCTCCGGCGGCGAGAACATCTACTGCGCCGAAGTAGAAAACGTCCTGTACTCATACCCTTCCATCTCCGAAGCAGC
The DNA here is from genome assembly GCF_020176955.2 of Nocardia sp. alder85J. Classification (GTDB taxonomy): domain Bacteria; phylum Actinomycetota; class Actinomycetes; order Mycobacteriales; family Mycobacteriaceae; genus Nocardia. The sequence goes on along the minus strand of NZ_JAIUCZ020000003.1, from coordinate 298,245 downwards.
AGTGATCGGCCGCGCCCACGAGAAATGGGGCGAGGTCCCGGTAGCCGTCATCGTCCTCATCCCCGGCACCGACACCCCGACCCTCACCGACCTCCAACCCCACCTCAACGCCAACCTGGCCCGCTTCAAGCACCCGAAGGACCTGGTGATCGTGGACGAACTACCGCGTAACGCGAGTGGGAAGGTCGTCAAGCCGGAGCTGCGAAAGGCTTATGGGAGCAAGGACGCAGGGCTGGCCGACTGAGCCGCGCCGTCGAAGACCCCTGCGCGATTGTTCGGTGTCGCGACACCAATCTGTCACGCGATGAAAAACGAAGACGCGGCCCTGACCTGGCGCGCGGAAATTGACGCCAGGCTGCACCCGACCCAATTCATCGTGCTCGCCACGGCGGGCTGGTTGGAACACCTGGACGGCCCGCCCACTCAACAACAGGTAGCCGACGCCACCGGAACCGACCGCCAAATGACTTCCCGTGTCGTACGCACCCTCCAGGACCGCGGACTGATTGGCTGGCTGCGAGTAGCCAGTCCGCGCAGTGAATCCTCCGGAAATCCGCTGGGCCACCATCACCGAACGTCGAGAGGATCCTCCAGATCGCCGGCAGTGGGCCGACCGGCAGACATACGCTCGTAGTTGTCGGGTTCGATGCCATCGTCGGGTTCGGGGTAGTCGATCTCGTCCACCGGCACATCCAGCATCCACGCAAGATGCTCGGGCGAGGCCGCACCGGCCCCTACTCGCTTCTGAAGTGCATCGACCAGGGCTGCGGGAAACGTACGGGTGGCCGACTGTTGCTGACGGACGATCAATTGCTTCACGCTACCGATCGGGTTCCGATCCTCGCCCGCATTGGCGCGCATCAGGTCCAGCGTGCCCCGCTTCAGTGCGGCAACCACCTCTGTAGAGACCGGTACACCCAACGATCCCAGTCGAATACCCAGAGCCTTCGTGGACACCCCTGTCCGCCAGAGGAACTCCACTACGGCAGACTCATCCATCCGCCGCCAATCCTCCCGAGCGACGAGATCCTCCGGTAGCAACAACTCTGCCGCAAATCGGTCCGCGGGCGCCTCGTCGACCTCGCGCGGCTCGGAATCTCCGTTGTGGTGTCCGAGTGCGAAATGCGCCAATTCATGAGCCAACGACCAGTTGCTCCGGAACCAGTAAGGAGTGGTCGAGAGTATGACAACAGCGCGGGAGCCTATGCTCAGCGAGTAATCGGTCGACAGCATAGGCAGACGCACAACATCCACACCCAGTCGATCCTCGACCGTGACGCCGTAATCCCTCGCGAAGTGCTCACCCAACACTTCCCGCATTGCCGTGGGGTTCCCGGGTAGCGGTCGACTCGGAGGCGGCCCGTCCGGGTAGGCCGCAGCATACGTCCCGGCCACCCGCTCGAGGAGGTTGTCATCACCGGTACGTCCTGGGTTGACTCGAAGACGCTGAGCGGCGTCCCAGCTGTGCCGAGCAGCGATCCTCACACGATGCGGGTCCTGCTCGCCGGTGACCAGCCAGTAGAGGTCGGTGCCGAGTTCATCCGCGATCCGAGCAAGTTCCACAGACGAGAACCCTCGCTGCCCGTTCAAGGCCCGCGACAGCGCGTCGGTCTTCATGCGCGTCCGCTCCGCGAGCTGCCGCTGGCTCAACCCGTCCGGCATGACGGATCGGATTCGATCACCCACCGCGCGTAGCTCGTCATCCATGCTCCCAGCCTAGCGGCCATGTTGGGAATTTCCCAACATCCCACTGGCTATGACCAGCCAGGCCATCGCCCGGACCTCGTCCAGCACGCTCGCAACACGTCGCGGGACCTGGTCCCGGTAGCCGTCATCGTCCTCACTCCCAGCACCCCGCGATCTCCAACCCCACCTCAACGCCCGCAGATTGTCACTGCTGGTCCGGTGAGCGGATGCCTGCTCGACGAGCTGTCGGCGCATGACGTCGACCTGGGCAGCGGCATCAGCCTCGGCGGCTGCCGCCGCTGCGCGCACGAACTCGTCACGGTCACGATCGGCTGCGGCCAGCTGGGCCGTCAGCTCGCTCAAGTTCGTCTCGAGCGCTGTGATCTCAGCATCGGCTTTCTGCTTATCCACCTCGGCCTGTGACCGCACCGCGGCCTCGGCGCGCCGCTCACCTTCCGCGGTGGCGAGCTTCAGTCGTTGGACGAAGGTCTCCTCAGCGAGCCGGCGGGCCTCGTTGGCACACGCCGCGCCGAGGGTGCTGGCCAAGCGGGACGGCCGGTCGCCGAAGTTCCGATGGCGGACCGTCGGTGAGCAGCCTCCGTTGGACGGCCCGGCCCACTTCCACACGCTATCGATGCGCCATACCGGCGTCGAGACCGGCTGTGATCCGTGACGGTTCAGATTGCGCTATGGTGCCGATCGGGCTGGTGGCGTGAGATGGACGGTGGACAGCGTCGGCCCGGGTCCCTGCCCGGCCTCACGATAGCCCTCGTGGTGACCGAACACGTTGTAACAGGCAGGCATTGCGTATCGGAACCAGCGGACGCTGCCGCCCAGAGTGCGGGGTCCAGAAGGTGAGTGGATACCATCGTTCCGAACGTTCATGATCCGGAAGGTCCTCCGATGACGGAAATGCGAGAGAGAGCGCGGGATTCCGGATTCGGCGCCAGCCGATGGCACCGGTACGTCGCGGCGTTCGATCGAGTGATTCGCTGCATCGACCATAGCTACTACCTCGAGGCGATCGCCATCCTCGACTCGTTGATCACCGACAGGCTGACCAGTCGGGTCGGCCACGTGAAGCACCAGGAGCGGCCCGCGCTCAAACCTGTGGGGCCACTGTGCAAGACGCTGATCGGTGATCCGAACAGTCAGAGTTCTCTGGGCGCAGAGACCGACCCGCAGTTCCGTGCGGTCATTGCACAGATTCGCACCTGGAGCAACGCGCGGAACGCGGCCATGCACGAGACGGCCAAGATCGTCCGCGGCAGCGACCAACATGGGACGTTCGACGTCGATATGGAAGTCCATCGCCGTACTGCGCTCGACGGCATCGAACTTCTCCAGCAGTTCGACAACCTCGATACTGCCGACCGCAAGCGGGCAGGGAAGTTCCCCGCTACCCGGCCCAACGCCTTCTTTCCGGAACGCCGCCGACTGTCGGCCGCTGACGGCCCAACGGTGCCGAGCTGGCAGCGATTACGAGTGATCGTCGATCAGGCCGTCGAGGACGTCTACCGTGACGAAAGGGATCTTATCGTGCGCGGCACCCACGAATCGGCCGTGGTCGCCCGGATCGCCTACCAGATCGCACGGCACGTCGAACGCTCCGACAGCCCTCTTCGCGTTGATGTCGAATACAACCGAGACAGAGTCGATGTGAAACGCCTGCCTGGTGACCGCGGTCTACGCGACCGGGTTCGCGCCGACCTGATAGTGCACGAACGTGGCTGTGGCCATGCGAACTTGCTGGTTCTGGAAGCGCGCAAGAGGCTGTCGGCCACGGCCCGCGCGGATCTGGGGAAACGGGTCGAGAAGTTCCGGGCAGAGTTTGGGTATCGAGATGCGGTCGTGCTCGACCTCTCGGACCAGCCCCGCCTGCATTGGGTCTCGCGCGAGTGCGAGGTGGCCGACGCTGATGAATCCATCAGCCGCCACCAGCGCATCTGACCCACCGAGACCTCCGCCCGCGAGCTCGCCGACCACTGCGCGCCGGCGCTCTGACGTGGTAAGGGAGCTCCGACTCGACCAGTTAGAGCATTCCATCACCTTCAACTACCGGCTGATCCACCATGGGAACGAACGGGGCCGGAACGTGTCGGCTGTCTGGGATTCCGAGGCCGGACAGGAAATCGCGCATCGGCTCGCCGCCTAGCCTCGATCGATCATGCCGGTTGCTCCGATGACCTCTTGAGATGGCGAAAGGTGCTCTGAGCTGCGATAATTCGATTTGCTTAGGACCGAATGCGCAGTGTGAGGAGCACCCTTCTGGTGAGGGAGTCTACGTCGTGGTATCCGTCGCTGAAAATTGACGGGGACGGATCGGGTGTGGTGGCCCACGCCGGGGCGGTGGCGTTGCTGCCGACGGCGGTGAAAGTGGGCCTCGATACAGCGTTGTCGCAGGTCCTGGCGCCGTGGCGGAAACCTCTGGCCACTGATGATCCGGGGAAGATCCTTCTCGACCTGGCCGTGTCCGTCGCGATCGGTGGTGATTGCGCTGCCGACCTGGCGTTGCTGCGCGGTGAGCCGGGTGTTCGGGCAGGTGGCCTCGGACCCGACGGTGTTCCGGCTGATCACCACACTGGCAGCGGATGCACCGAAAGCGCTGGCCGCCATCGCCTCCGCCCGCGCCACCGCACGCGCGGCGGGCTGGCAGGCGGCCGGGGACCGGGCCCCGGATCGCATGATCACCGCCGAGAATCCGCTGACCATCGATCTGGACGCGACCCTGCTCGATTCGCATTCGGAAAAGCAGTGCGCTGCACCGACATTCAAACGCGGCTATGGTTTCCACCCGCTGCTGGCCTTCGTCGACCACGGCCCGGACGGCACCGGCGAACCGGTCGCAGAGCTGCTGCGGCCGGGCAACGCCACCGTCAACAACGCCGCCGACCACAAACGCGTCCTCGCTGCCGCGCTGGCGCAACTATCATGGCAGCCCGGTTACCGGGTCGGCCGGAAAGTCTTGGTGCGCACCGACTCCGGCGGCGGCACCCACGAGTTCGTCGACTACTGCACCGCCCGCCACCTCCAATACTCACTCGGGTTCACCCTCACCGAGGCCATCGTCGAGGCGGTCAACGCCATCCCGAAACACGTGTGGACCCCCACCTACGACTCCGACGGCGAGGTCCGCCCCGGCGCCTGGATTGCCGAGGTCACCGGCATGACGGACCTGACCGGTTGGCCCGCCGGCATGCGGCTGATCGTGCGCAAAGAACGCCCACATCCAGGCGCTCAGCTGCGGTTCACCGACGGCGACGGACTGCGGTTGACCGCGTTCGTCACCAACGCCCGCCGCGGCCAGGTCCCCGACCTGGAGTTGCGGCACCGTTGCCGCGCCCGCTGCGAGGACCGCATCCGCGCCGCAAAAGACACCGGGCTGCGTAACCTGCCGTTCAAATCCTTTGCCGCGAACCAGATCTGGGTCGCCGCCGTCGCGCTTGCCCTCGACCTGACCGCCTGGCTGCAAACCCTGGCCCTGCACCACCATCGCGCCCGCCGCTGGGAACCGAAAACCCTACGCCTGCACATATTCTCCATCCCCGTCCGACTGGCTCACCACGCCCGCCGCGTCCACCTCCGACTATCCCGCCACCACCGCGGCACCAGCCTGCTCCTGACCGCCCTCGACCGCTTGCAACCAGACTGACCAGCACAAACCATCCCTGCGAACAGCGAAAGGACCACCCTCCGGTACCCGGACTTGCCTACCGGTCACTGATCAGCGACCGACGACCAATCCGAAACCGACCGAGCCGCGCCAAAGACTCGACGAAAAATCGAGGCTAGCCCCAATACCAGTGACTTAGGGTTTTGGTCTGCGTGTAGCGTTCTTGGCCGTTGTGGTGGTCGGTGTGGTGCGCCAGTGCGGGGCGATGGTGACCGCGTCGAGTGGTTCTGGTTGTCGTGGAACGGGTTTGCGGTGCTCGTCGCGTTTGACCTTGAAGCTGGACATCTTGCGTTTGACGACGCGGGGGTTGGTTCGGCCGTGTCGGGCGGGTAGCAGGTGGCGGGCGATTTCCCGCACGCCTCCGGTGAGTGCTTGTGCGAGGTGGTCAGGGGGAAAAGGCCGCCTGCGCGGTCACCTGCCGGCGCGCGAGGCGGATGCTGCGGGTGAACGATAACCGGTCGGCGTCGATGCGGGCGTGATCGGCGGTGTCGTGCATCAGGGTGCGGATGGCGTAGTGGACCAGCAGGTGACCCCAGATTTCCTGCTCGACGCCCTCGGGGGAACGGGATCGCAGCACCTGCGCCGGGCCGCGCTGGTGGGTCTTGAGCTCATCGAGTGTGGTCTCGATCTCCCACCTTTCGTGATACAGGGCCGCCAGTTCCGCCGCCGGCGCGGCGTCGGGATCGAGGATGGTGGTGATCAGCCGGTACGGGGCTTGCTGGGCCGGGAAACCGGGACCCTCGAGGGTGTATTCGACGACCCGGACGATGGTCGGGTCCGCGCGTGTGCGGTGATCTTTCGCCTCGACGATCTCCGACAGATACGAACCGTCGCCCAGCTCCTCGATCACCGGAAGGATCAGGTGAGAACGAATGCGCCACAACAGATCCGCACCGCCGGCACACGCGGCCCGCCACAACCCGACACCGGCGAACCCCCGGTCGGCCAGCAGCAGATCGCCCGCACCCAGATGCCCGAAAAGCTGGCGGGCCAGCACCGATTCAGAGACCGTGAACGGCCCCAGCGCGGCAGCGGTGATCGCATGAGTGCCGCACTCGGCCAACGCCACCATCCGCACCTGCGGATACGCGCACCGCTGGGTGCGATGGGTCTTCGGGCGACCGAAATACCCGGCATTCCCGGCGCTGTCGGGAACATCGAAGGTCGTCCCGTCGATCGCGACCACACGCCAGTCCCAATACCAGCTCCCAGCGGTCAACTCCGTCGCCATCGGCCGCGCGACCTCGGCGAACAACGCCTTCAACGGCGCCGGCCCCAGCTTCACCCGCGCCCGCGAAATCGCCGCCGTGGTCGGCACCTGCCACGACCCCGACCAGCGTTTCGCCCACACCAAACCCTGCGTCAGCAACCGCGCGACTTCTTCGTAACCCTGACCGGAGAACAAGCACATCGCCAGCACGAAATAGACCACCACCCGCGGCGGCAGCAACCGGGTCCGCTGCCCCGACCGGCCACACTCGTCCACCACACGATCCACCAAATCCTGGCGGAAAGGTCCTCGTCAGCAACCCGATCGCGATGCGATCCGACAACCGCTCATCGGTCTCCAACTCGACCTGCCCAGGCCGCGGCATCCACATACCTCCCGGAACCGCAGCCTACCAGGTCGAGCCTTAAGTCACTGGTATTGAGGCTAGCCCACCGCTGTCGAACAATTTTCGGTCGCGGTGATCAACATTGGCGACAGGCTGCGAGCGCTGGACCTCACCGCCAAGATATCGTAGACAGAATTCGCCTCGCAACCAACAAAAATCCTGGTTGAGGAAATATGCAATAGTGAAGGTATGGACTACCTGTAGTCCAACACGGCTCAATTCTATTGAGAGCAAATTTGAACCTATTGTATCGCACCTGAAGAGTGGGATTCACGCGGTCGAAACCATAGTCAGTATTAGTCGTGGATTGATTGTGGTCATTTGTTCGATATCGGTTTCGGGTATGCCAATTGTTCGCATCCATGGGAGGACTTGAGCGAATAGGTGGCGGTATCCGTGGCCTCCTCCGCGGCGGGTCAGCATGGGCAGGAATACGTCGGTGCCCAGGACCAGTTGGGAGGCGTGGCCTTCGCGTAGGAGGGTGGTAACGGCGGTGAGTCGTTGCCAGTCGTTTTCGATGACCAGGCCGAGATCTGGTTCGGACCAGTTCTGGCCGAAGCAGTCGAAGGATAGTGTCACGCCGAGGTCGAGAAGTTCGTGGTGGTAGTTGAGCGAGATGGTCCACGCAGCGGGGTCGGTGACCAGCCGATGCAGGTTGCTTTCGACTATGTAGGCATCGGCATGTGCCAGCACGATCCGTCCGGGATCGAGCCCGGCGTTCAGCAGTATGCGGGCGATGTGTCGGCCGTCTCCGGCACCGGGATGCACTGTCACCGGTGCGCCCGTGTGCCGTGATGCCTCGGCCGCTGCGAGCAGCATCCGGTGCTCTCTGTCGTCGAATGTCTTGACGCCGCATTTGATGTGGCCGGCCCGGATATCGGTGTTGTCGATGCCTTCGGTGAGCTCGCGCACCAGGAGGGCTGTGAGTTCGTCGACGGTCGCGTCGTGGTAGATGTCGGGCCAGAAGTCCGAGTAGTAGAACCCGGTCGACATGATCACCTGGATCCCGGCTGTAGCTGCTGCGGCGGCTATCCGGCGCGGATCGCCGCGCAGTCCGATGCCGCTGGCTTCGACGAGGGAACGCCCACCCGCTCGGGCTAAATCCCGTAGTTCGGCGATGGCGATGTGGTCGTCATCGAGGGCCAGGTTGGCGCGTTGCGCAGTGAAGCTATGTTGTAGCCGGCTTCGATTGGCGAGGGTGATCGGTTCGTCCCAGATGTCGTCTGGTGCGTCCGGGAGTCTTTGGAGGTACCTGTTGCGCCAGATTTCGCCCCTGACGGTCAGGATGTGTTCGTGCATGGTGGTCGGGCCGAGCGCATCGGGTGCAAGCGGTCCGGCGACCGTGTTCACTGCGCCGTCCGATCCCCCTGTCTTCGTCATACGTATTAGCTTGTCAGAGGCCAAGTTTCATGTCGATGCGGCGTTGTGCGGCCAGGTAGTCCTCGAGCTTCAGGTAGTCGGCGATGAGGGGGTCGGTTTCGGTGGTGAGCACTTCGGAGACGACTTCGACTCTGTGGTTGAGGCGCCGGTCGCGCACGAGGTCCCATTGGGAGCAGATGGCACCGTGGTAGGGATCCCAGGAGCCGATGACAAGTCGTCGGACGCGGGCCAGCACGAGGGCTCCGGCGGCCATGACACCGGGTTCGAGAGTGGTGACCACGGTGCAGCCTTCCAGCCGCCACCCGCCGAGACTCCGAGACGCTTCTCGCAATGCAATGAGTTCGGCGAACGCGGTGGGGTCACCACTGGCGGGCCGGTCGTGGTAGCCCTCGCCGAGCAGGTTCCCGTCGCAGTCGTACACCACCGCGCCGACTGGCGGGTCGTCGCTGGGTGGGGTGTGGGTGCGGGCCAGGTCGATGGCGCGGCGCATCCATGGTTCGTACTGATGGGTTGGCACTCGTCGCTGCACGGTGGCCATTGTTCGGGCCGCGAGGTAGGGCCGTCAAACCTGAGGTCCGGGGTGATTGCGTAGGCTTGCGGCAGTCGTGCGCCCTGGCCGTGGGGTGACAGGCAAATTGCGTGACATGCGTGATATGCGTAAGACGTGTGCCCTGGTTCTGGGTGTCAGGTCCGACAGACAGTCCGATGGAGAGGATGAGGCGAGTGCGGGAATCGGTGCGCCCCTTGGCGGTCGCGGTGGCCGGTGCGGTATCGCGGGCCATGGCGTCTACGTTGCCGGCCGAGGCAGCAGGAGCCGATCCGCTGGTCCGACGCTCCGATCGTACTGATTTCCAGTCCAATGTGGCTCTGTCGTTGGCCAAGAAGATCGGTCGCGCGCCCCGTGAGGTCGGTGCCTCGATCAGCGAGCAGTTGCGCGATGAGGTGATCGCGGGCGCCGAGGTGTCGGGACCGGGGTTCATCAATATCTCGGTCACCGGCTCGTCGGTGTGGTCGCAGCTGGCCGCACGTCGTGACGCGGACCGGCTGGGTGTGGGCACGCCGCTCAAGGGCGAGCGGGTAGTGATCGACTATTCCTCGCCGAATATCGCCAAGCAGATGCATGTCGGGCATCTGCGGACCACGATCATCGGCGATGCCCTCGCCCGGGTGCTGGGGTTCCTGGGTGCGCAGGTGATCCGGCAGATCCATTACGGGGATTGGGGTACGCAGTTCGGGATGCTGATCCAGTACCTCGACGAGCATCCCGAGGCCAAGTGGCATCACGACGATCTTGCCGGAGATGCGGATGCGCCGATCGAGGCGTTGGATCGGTTGTATCGAGCCGCGCGGCAGAAGTTCGACTCCGATCCTGGTTTCGCCGATCGAGCGCGGGCACGGGTGGTGGCGCTGCAAGGCGGTGACGAGGCCACGTTGCGAGTGTGGTCCGAGTTGGTGTCCGAGTCCCAGCTCTCGTTCCAGGCGTTGTATGACCGGCTGGGAGTGTTGCTGACGCCGGAGGACGCGGCGGGGGAGTCCACGTACAACGCGTACTTGGACGAGGTGACCGAGGAGCTGGTACAGGCTGGGATCGCGGTGGAAAGCGACGGCGCTCTGTGCGTGTTCTTCGATGAGTTCACCGGCCCGGACGACAAGCCGGCACCGTTGATCGTGCGCAAGAGCGACGGCGGATACGGGTACGCGGCAACCGATTTGGCGACGATCCGTTACCGGATCCGCAAGCTGGAAGCCACCAGGCTCTTGTACGTGGTCGACGCCCGGCAAGCCCAGCATTTCGCGATGGTGTTCGCCACCGCCCGCCGCGCGGGCTGGCTGACCGACGATGTGCAGGCGATCCACGTGCCGTTCGGCACCGTGCTGGGCGCGGACGGTCGCCCGTTCAAAACCCGTTCCGGCTCCACGATCCCACTGACCGAACTTCTCGACTCTGCGGTGGATCGGGCTCGGGAAGTCGTGAAGGAGAAGGCGCCGGATCTGGGCCCGCAGACCCTCGAGCAGGTTGCCGAGGCGGCCGGAATCGGAGCGGTGAAATACGCCGACTTGTCCGGATCGCGGATCAAAGACTATGTGTTCGACGTAGACCGTATGGTCGCCTTCAACGGCAACACCGGTGTCTACCTGCAATACGCCCACGCTCGCATCCGGTCCATCCTGCGCAACGTCGCGCCCGCCGGCACCGCCCCGGTGGTCGATACGGACCTGACGCTCGAACCGGCGGAACGGGCGCTGGGCCTGCTCCTGGACGAGTTCGGCAAAGCAGTCACCGATGTGGCCGACTCCCTCGAGCCGCACCGGATGGCCGGGTACCTGTTCGCACTCGCGCAAACCTTCACCACGTTCTACGAGGCGTGCCCCGTGCTGAAGGCCGAAGATCCTCGCGTGCGCGGCAACCGGATCGCATTGTGCGAGCTGACCGGCGACACTCTCGCCAAGGGGCTCGAGTTGCTGGGAATTGCTGCGCCAGAGCGTATCTGATACCCGAATATTTCTGCTGCGCCGATAGCGGTTGTCCTGCTACGGTTTTCGGTTGTGGATGCCCTGGGCTCGTCATCGTCCTCGGAGTTCGATCCCATGGTCAGGCTCGCCGAGGCGGTCGAAGCTCACCGCGCCGAGCTCACGTCCGCTCTGGTGCAGGTCGAAACTCATCGGACCGCGGCCACCGAGCTGGACTGGCTGCTGGCAGGGCTGATCCCCGGCGTGAACAACGCATGGCTGGCGCAGCGGCGCGGTATCGGCACCGTGTTCACCGCAACGCCGGCTACGCTGCCGCTGTATTCGATGCTGCTGTTCGCACTCGCTCCCGCGCTGGCCGGGAATCGCGTCGTGGTCCGCGCGGCCAGTGCCTCTCGCGACTGCGTGCGCCTGCTGCTCGCGCTGGCGGTCGAGGCGGGGTTGCCGGTGGAGCTGGTCGAACAGCCTTGGGCCGAGTTCTCGGCGACAGCAGCGGGTAATGCGGGTGGGGTGGTGTACTGCGGTAGCGTCGGCCATGCGGCTGAGCTGGATGAGGCTCTGCCCGAGCATGTTCGGCTGATCTGCCAAGGCCCCGGGGTATGCGCGGCAGTCGTCACGGACGCCGCCGACATCCCGGTCGCCGCGCGCACGGTGATCGCGACTCGGATCTTCAACAATTCCCAGGACTGCATGGCCACCGAACGCGTCTACGTCCACCGCAGCGTCTACGGCGAGTTCATCGATGCTCTTTTGACTGCTGCGGACACCGTGAAGACAGGTCCCAACGACGATCCCACTACTCAGCTCGGGCCATTGCTCATCGACGGCCTGGCCAATCGCTGGCTGTCGAATCCGACCGATCACGGCACCGTCCTACGCAGTCCAGGCCAGGATGGTGCTCTGCCCGGATTAGCAATCTTCGAGGCCGATGCGGACGCGCCGATTGTGCTCGAGGAGAAGTACTGTCCCGTCTTGCCTGTGGTCGAATATCGCGATGACCACGACCTTGCCGCGATGCTCACTCTCGGTGATTACGCCTTGGGCTTAACGGTTTTCGGGCCGAAGCTGCCGAGATTCGGAACCCTCGATTTTTGCCATGTCGCTGTGGATAGCACATTGTATGAGCACGAAGATGCATGGACGCCTTTCGGGGGACATCGCCGGACAACCTTGGTTCGCGGGCCTGGGGTTCGTCGTACCGGCCCTGTCCTGGTCCCGTACGCACTATCGGAACCGCTGTGAGTCCCCGGCGTGCCCGCACCCTGATACGGGACAATCCTGGCCTCAATCCGTACCTCCGGCACCTGGCTATTCCGCCGACCACACCGGTGTATTGGTATCCGGACAGGCACCTGGTCCAGTTCACCAAAGCTGGTGAGGCGCAGCGCCTTCCGGTTGCTACATCGGCACTCGTGAATTGGATGTACGGCCGTGACCCGGACGAGCTGTGGGAGCCATGGCGGACACATCTCGGCGGCCAGCGAGTGCTGATCGAGCACACCAGTATCAATCCGGTGCACCCGCTACATGTGGGCTCGATGCGGGGCACAGTGATCGGATCCACCCTCGTCGAGCTGTTCCGCTCCGCAGGCGCAGATGTGCATACCCGCTATTTCGTCAACGATCTCGGCCGGCAGCTGCACATCCTTCAACGCGCCACTGCCGCTGCCCGCTGGACCGATATCCCGGCCAGCCGCCGATACGACGAAATCATCGGCGTGCTCTACGCATTCGCCAATATGGCCCTCGCCGACCGCACCGCCGACCTCGACCGGCTTACCACCGCACACCCATGGCTGGCCGACGTCATCGACCTGCACGCACCGCTCCCGGCCCCAGAGCCCGCCCCCGAAGTGGTCGAAACAATGCTCGCCGCGGCAGTCTCCGACATGGGCCACATCGGTGCAAAGATCGACGTGTTCGAATACGAAACGGACCTCACCATCCAGCCCGGCACACTCATCGCCGCACTCACCGGCCGATGCGACCTGGTGCGGATCAACGGCACGACCTGCCTGCGCCTACCGGCAGGATTGGTGCCCGCCCAGCGCGTCGACGGCAGCCTGCTGTACATCAGCCGCGACATCGCCAACACCCACCACCGCAATCCACCCGCATGGTCGGCGATGCTCCACGTCATCGGTGCGGACCAGACCCTCCTCCAGACCGCCCTCCGTCACGCCGTCCCACAGGCCGCGCTGGAACACGTCGCCTTCGGGCAGATCAGCCATGCAGGGCGCCGATTCTCCGCGCGCCAAAACCGGCTCACCACGATTAACGACCTTCTCCAAGAAGGCGGGCAGCAGAAAGTCCACGAACTCGCTCTCGCTCTGGCCCTGCACCGCCGCACCCGGCCCATCGACCTCGCGTATCTGGACACCACCCGACCCTTACGCACTGTCATCACCGCAGCCCAAACTGCCCCTCACGCTGTTGGCGACGCGGACCGGGACATGCTGCGACGCCTGCTGATTGCGTTGCTGGGCACACCGGCCGTGCTGGCCCGCGACGTCTACCGCCGAACAATCCACGGCACCGCCCGGCATCTGCTGCTCCTGTCCCGGCACTACCTCGCGGCCACCCGCACTGGTTCGGTGCCCGACACCGTCTCCGAGTGGTTCCGCCACACACAGAACCGACTCGCCGCCCTGCTCGGCATCGCTCTCGATGCCTCCTGATCTGCGAGACCACCAGCGCTCCAGAAAGGTCCCCGCCCGTGACCGAGCCGTTCAACATTGGCTATGCCGACGCCCAGGTCTACGAGGACATGTTGCCGCCGCACTACTACTTCGGCCGCGAAGACATCGACCTCGTCCGCGATCACCTCCATGATGTCTACGGAAACCCTCGCCAGCACAACGGCTTACATGCCCTCGATCTCGGATGCGGGCCGGGCCGCGTGACCTCTGCTCTGGCGGCTTACGCCGATACCTTGACCGGCACCGACAAGAGTTCCGGCATGATCGCCCGATTCAGCAGCAGGTTTCCCGCCGCCGAAGCGCACTGCGTCGATACCGAGACCATCGTGGCGCAATTCGCTGAGCAACACCGCCGATTCGATCTCGTCGGATCGTTCTGGTCGATGAGCTACCCGCTGCTCGAATGCTTCGAAACCACCACCGCCGACGGCGTCACGGTCACAGGCGACCTCGACGCCGGCACCGCACGAGCACACGCCCTCATAACTCACCTCATCGACCTCCTCGCCCCCGGTGGACGGCTGGTGATGCTGTTCTTCGACGCCGCCACCCCTGAACAGCGCCTCGTCACCCGCCTATGGGAGCGTGTCCACCCCTTCCCCGGCACCGGCCGCGACTTCACTTGGAACCTGCTCTTACGCGAACTCCACGATGCCGAGGCAGCCGGGCGAGGGCAACTCACCACCCGCCGCGTCCCCGGCGTCGCCGTCACCCTGAACGTCGACGCGGCTCTCCAATGGTTCCGCATCGGCCATCTCAACAGCTTCGCTGGTCTCGTCGACGACCCTGAAGTCGTTATGGAGATCACCGACTTCGCCAGAGCCCATGAACGCGGCGATGGCCGCGTCCTCATGCCCAGCGGTGTCCATCTGGTGGACTTTCACGCAAGTAGCGATCCCGCAGCCCACCTGCCACGCGAATTCCGGTGAACCGCGGTGCCCACCACCGACCTCGTAGACGCCGCAACTGCGGCGGTACACGATGCATTCGCCGGCACACCCGTCTTCGCCTGCCTGACCGGCAGCGCGGCCACCGACACCGACACGCTCGACAGCGATATCGACCTCCTCGTCGTCTTGCCCGACGATCTACCTATCGCACAGGCCACACAACGACGAGAGGCATTCACCCGCAACTACATTCATCTCCACGCCCTTTTCGAACGGTCGCCTGATCTGCAATGGCCAGGCGAAGTGTGCTACGCGGCGGATCTCGACGCTGGGATCGCCGGTGGCGCTTTCGACCTGCAGACCGGGCCACAGCTGCGTCTATGCCCTGAAGACCGCCCGTACCGCTATTGGGTCAGCATGGGCGCGACGGGAATCCCACTCACCGGTCGGGCCGTATACACCGCCCAGTGCGCGACAACGCTACTGAACCACATCGGATACAACAGGCTTATCGCAGCTAGGTCGGTCGATGAGCAACCATTCAGCATCGCCGCACGAGAATGGGCCGAATGGAAAGTTGATCCCATCACCGTCGGTAACAAGACCCCGCGTTATCCGGTCGACCGGAATCCGAACTACCTCGCATGGAGAGATCGGCTACAGCCACCGAGGCAGCCTCCCCCGCTCGATCGATGGATCAAGCATTGGCGCGAAGTCGCCATTGACGCGCACCAGAGGACGACTATCGCGCACTGACCGATCTGCGCCACATCGACAGGTATGGAGCCGAGTACCGACTACTCGAAACTATGTCTGGTCACGACCTCGTCCTACCCATGGTGGGGGTCTGTCGGAAAAATCCTGACACTCCCACACGGCAGACACCGATTGTGCAGATGCTGTACGTGCCCCCGGCAGGATTCGAACCTGCGGCCTACCCTTTAGGAGAGGGTCGCTCTATCCCCTGAGCTACGGAGGCGGACCCGGTCAGACTACCGGGTGGGTGTGGGCCGGGGCTACATTGCCTGGTCGGTGGGGCTCGGCGTACGGAGGGTGTCGTAGACCGCCGGGTCGAAGCGGCGGGTCTTGCGGCGGAAGAGCAGGGTGGCGCCCGGCCAGTTGTTGGTGATGCGGCCGGAGGCGTTGCGGTACCAACTGGAGCAGAGGTTCCAGGGGGTGTGGCGGAGGCGGGGTTGGAGCCAGGTGTCCCAGGACTGTTCGGCGGTGGGGCGGACCGATACTGCCTGGCCGGGGTGGCTGGTCAGGTATTGGACGGCTTGCCGGATGTAGCGGGCCTGGGATTCCAGCATGTAGATGATCGATCCGGAGCCGACGTTGGTGTTCGGGCCGTACATGAGGAACATGCTCGGGAAGCCGGGGACGGAGATACCCAGGTAGGCGCGGGCGCCTTCGGGGGACCAGATGTCGGCGAGTTTGCGGCCGGCGGTGCCGGAGATGGTCATGGGGGCGAGGAATTCGGTGCCTTTGAAGCCGGTGCCGTAGATGATCACGTCGGCTTCGTGGTCTACGCCGTCGGTGGTGCGGAGGCCGGTGGGGGTGATGGCCTCGATGGCCGTTGTCTCCACTGTGACGTTGGGCTGGGTCAGGGCGGGGAAATAGTCGTTGGAGAAGAGGGCGCGTTTGCAGCCGGGGGCGTAGTCGGGGGTGAGTTTGGCTCGCAGCTCGGGGTCCGGGACCTGTTGGGTGCGGTAGCGATTCGCGAGCAGGGTGGCGGGGTGGCGGAGCCAGGGGAGGTCGGTGAGGGACAGGGCCATCACCTCGAAGAACAGCCAGATGGCGAAGCGTTCGGCCAGGCGGGTCAGGGGAAAGCGGCGGAACATCCGGTGGTGGCGCGGAGTGTATTCGGTGTCGAATTTGGGGAGGACCCAGGCTGCCGAGCGCTGGTAGAGGGTGAGGTGGCCTGCCTTCGGCTGGATCTGTGGAATGTATTGGATCGCACTGGCTCCGGTCCCGATGCAGGCGACGCGTTTGCCGGTGAGGTCGACCTCGTGGTTCCACTCGGCGGAGTGGAAGGCCGGGCCGGTGAAGGTGCCCACCCCGGGGATGTCGGGGAGTGCGGGGCGGGACAGCTGGCCCACGGCGGGGATCAGGACGTCCGCGGTCAGCACCTCGCCGTCGGTGGTCCGGACCAGCCAAATGCCCCGGGTCTCATCGAATTCCGCATCCGAGACCTCCGTGCCGAATCGGATGCGTTCCACCAGGCCGTATTCCGTTGCCACCGTTCGCATGTACTCGTGGATATCCCGCTGGGGTGAAAACCGCCGGGGCCAATCGGTTTTCGGGGCGAAGGACCACGAGTACAACGGTGACGGGACGTCGCAGGCCGCGCCGGGGTACGTGTTCTCCCGCCACACCCCACCCAGATCCCCGGCCCGCTCGACGATCGAGAAACTCTCGATCCCGGCCCGGCGCAATTCCAGGCCCATGCCCAGCCCCGCGAAACCGGCGCCGATGATCAGGATGGTGGGGGTGGTGCTCATTCCTCGAGGGTAGGCTCGTGACCCGGGGTTCCGAAGAGATCCGGGGCCACGGATCTATATTTCCGGCCAGTGTCCTGCACGCGTGAAGCTTCGGCTATCCTCGCCGAATGTGACCGGTTTCACTTGCTCGGAACCGGCCGAAGGAGGACTGACACTTATGTTGAGCACGATGCAGGACGAGCAGCTTTCGCTGGCGACTCTGTTGCGGTACGCCGCCACCTTCCAGGGGGACTCCACGGTCTCCACCTGGACCGGCGACGGGGTTCGGACCATGACGTATCGCGAGTTGGGGGAGCGGGGGGCGCAGCTGGCGCACGCGTTGCGGGGGCTGGACGTCGGCATCGGGGATCGGGTCGGCACGTTCATGTGGAACAACAACGAACACATGTGCGTGTACGCGGCGGTGCCGGCGATGGGGGCCGTGTTGCATGCGCTCAACATCAGGTTGTTTCCGGAGCAGTTGGTCTTCGTCGCCAATCACGCCGAGGACCAGGTGGTGATCGTCGACGGGACGCTGGTTCCGATGTTCAACCAGTACCTGCCGTTGTTGCGGACGGTGCGGCACGTCATCGTGGTCAATGGGGATGCGGGGACGATCGTGGCGCCCGAGGGGGTGCGGGTGCACGCGTGGGACGAGCTGCTGGCGGGGCAGCCCACCGAGTACGACTTCCCGGTCGTGGACGAGAAGTCGGCGGCGGGGATGTGCTACACCTCGGGGACCACGGGGGATCCGAAGGGGGTCGTGTACTCGCATCGGTCGAATTGGCTGCATGCCATGCAGGTGATCTCGCCGAACGGGATGGGGTTCACCGCTTCGGACAATGTGCTGGCCATCGTGCCGCTGTTCCACGCCAATGCGTGGGGGTTGCCGTATGCGGCGATGATGTCGGGGGCCAATGTGCTGATGCCGGATCGGTTCCTCCAGCCGGGGCCGCTGTTGCAGATGATGGCTTCGGAGCAGCCGACCTTCGCGGCCGCGGTGCCGACCATCTGGGGTGGGGTGCTGGCGCAGTTGGAGGCCGCGCCGCAGGACATCGCGCATCTGCGGACCGTGGTGGTCGGCGGGGCTGCCCTGCCGCCGGCGATGATGCATGCCTTCCAGGAGAAGTACGGGGTGCGGTTGCTGCACGCCTGGGGGATGACCGAGACCTCGCCGCTGGGGAGCGTGTCGCATGCGCCGACCGGGGTGACCGGCGAGGAGGAGTGGCAGTACCGGTACAGCCAGGGGTTGTTCCCGGCCTCGGTGCGGGCCCGGGTGGTCGCCGACGACGGGACCGTGCTGCCGAACGACGGGAAGGCCGTCGGCGAGTTGGAGGTGCGTGGGCCCTGGATCACCGGGTCGTACTACTCGCCGGATGGGGTGGAGGTCGATCCGGACAAGTTCGACGACGGATGGTTGCGCACCGGTGACGTCGGGCGGATCACGCCGAACGGGTACCTCACCCTCGTGGATCGCACCAAGGATGTGATCAAGTCCGGTGGGGAGTGGATCTCCTCGGTCGATCTGGAGAACGCGATCATCGGGCACCCGGCGGTGGCCGAGGCGTCGGTGATCGGGATTCCCGATCCCAAGTGGGACGAGCGGCCGCTGGTCGCGGTCGTGCTCAAGCCGGGCGCGAGTGCGGAGCCGGTGGAGTTGCGGGACTTTCTGGCCGGCAAGTTCGCCAAGTGGCAGTTGCCGGAGTACTGGACCTTCATCGACGAGGTGCCCAAGACCAGCGTCGGCAAGTTCGACAAGAAGCGGCTGCGGGCGCGGTATTCGGACGGGGAGCTGGAGGTCGTGAAGCTGTAGTGGCCGTAGTCGGGACGGGCCCGGGGCGGATACCCTGGGCCCGGTCCCGCCGTCGGGCGTGGGGGAGGAGTGGCATCGTGGCCGATGACGTGTGGCGTGCGCTGGGGCGGCGAGCCTGGACCGAGGCCGAATATCTGCGGTTGTGCGCGGGGGCGGGGCTGCTCGGGGTGCGGGCGGCGGGGGCCTATCCGGCGGCCGGGGCGGCGTTGGCGCGGTACGGGAATCTTGTTGCGGCGCTGACCTTTTCGGCTCGGCGATGGGGTGGCCGGGCGGCGCTGATCGATGAGCTGGGTGCGCTGGGTTATGCGGAGCTCGATGATCGGTCCACCCGGCTGGCCAACGAGTGGCGCAAGCGGGGGTTACGGGCCGGGGAACATGTGGCGCTGCTGGTTCGCAATCATCGCGGGTTGTTCGACGCGTTGTTCGCCGCCGCCAAGTGCGGGGCGCGAATCCTGTTGCTGAATCCGGATTTCGCGGGGGTGCGGCTGCCGGCGGCGGCGGTGCGGCCGGGGGTGGATCTGCTGGTCTACGACCAGGAGTTCGAGGGGGTGCTCGGCACGCTGAGCCCGCGGCGCGGGGCGTATCGCGCGTGGACCGATTCGCCGCATCTGCGCAGTCTCGAAACCCTCATCGCCGCAGGGTCTTCCGTGCCACCGCCACCGCCGGCCACGATCGCGGTGGTGGTGCTGCCCGACGGCGGGGTCGCGGGCGGGGCCGGGCCGTGGTCGTTGCGGCCGCTGGGGACGATGCTGAGCCGGGTGCCGTTGCGCACCCGCGAGGTGACGGAATGTCCTGTGCCGCTTTTCCATACGCTGGGTTTCACGATGGCGGTGCTGGCGTTCGGGCTGGGGTCGACGCTGGTGGTGCGGCGGCGGTTCGAGCCGCGGCGGGTGATCGACAGCGTCGCGCGGCATCGGGCGGGGGTGCTGGTCGCGGCGCCGGTGATGTTGTCGCGCATCGTCGAACTGGATCCACTGCTGTTCGCGGAGCGGGATCTGGGGGCGCTGCGGGTGGTGCTGGTCGGTGGGCCGCGGCTGGGGGCGGAATTGTGCCGCCGCGCGGCGCGGGTGTTCGGGCCGGTGGTGCATCACGTCTACGGGTCGGTGGCGGTCGGGTGCGCGACCGTCGCCACGCCCGCGGATCTGGACGCCGAACCCGGATGTGCGGGGCGGCCGGTGCTGGGGGCGGTGGTGAAGGTGCTCGACGAGGCCGGGGGCGAAGCGCCTCCCGGGGTCACCGGGCGCATCGTGGTGGGCAATGCGGTTCCGTTCACCGGCGGGCCGGGAGGTTTGCTCGCCACCGGTGACATCGGTCATTTCGACGCCGGCGGAAGGCTTTTCGTCGACGGCCGGGCCGCCGGTGCGAAGGCCGCGGGTGATCCCGTGGGATACGGGGATTCGCGCCGGTAGAATTCCTGCGGATCCTCCGGAAGGGACGTATTCGGGCTGTTCGGGTGCGATCGACCGAATCGGTGTCCGGGTGCTGGTGAGCCGAATATTCTGTTCCACGTCCTGCGGCGAAGAGGAAAGCGATGTCGGACAGCCCAGCCGGGGCGCACGCCCGGTTGTCGACGAAAATCGACGTTACCGTGCCACACCCGGCCCGGGTCTACGACTATTGGCTGGGTGGCCGCGACCACTACCCGCCCGATCGCGCTCTCGGTGACGCCATCGTCGCCGAGGTGCCCGATGTGATGGTCGCGGCGCGGGCCAATCGCGCATTCCTGGGGCGGGCGGTGCGGTGTCTGGTGCGGGAATACGGAATCACGCAGTTTCTCGACATCGGCACCGGAATTCCGACCGCGGGCAACACCCATGAGGTGGCGCAGCTGGTGGATCCGGCGGCCCGGGTGGTCTACGTGGACCACGATCCGATCGTGATGGTGCACGCGCGCGCCCTGATGAAGGGCACGCCGCAGGGGCGCACCGCCTTCATCCACGCGGATCTGCGTGACCCGCAATAGATTCTGACCGATCCGGCCTTCACCGGGAATCTGGACCGCGGCCGGCCGGTGGCGATCATGCTGGTCGCCATCATGATGTACATCCTGGACGCGGACGATCCGCAGGCGATCCTGGGAAGTCTGCTGGACGCGGTGCCGCCCGGCAGCGCGCTGGTGATCACCCATCTGACCGGTGACACCAATCTGCGTGGGGTGCTGCGCATCGTCGAACTGGGCAAGCGCGGCGGCCTGGCGCAGTGCGCGCGCAGCCGGGCACAGTTCGAGGAATTGTTCTGCGGCACCGAACTGTTGGCGCCGGGCATCGTGCCGGTCTCGGCCTGGCGGCCGGATCTGGCCGGGGACACCGCCGTCGACCTCGCGGGGGCGTCCGATTCCGCGCTGCTCTGGGCGGGCATCGGACGCAAGGGCTGACCCGGGTCCCACCCGGGGCGCGCCCGGATGGGACCCGTAATCGTGTGGGCTACTAGCAGTTACGCAGTTCCGGGCTCTGGTTCAGCAACTGGGCCCGGGTCGAGATGAAGGTGGAGTAGGTGTCGCCGCCGACGGACGCGAGCGGGAAGGCCGCGACCCGGTGACAGTTCTGGAAGGCGAGCTTGACGCCGAAATGGCGCTCCAGGCCACCACGAATGGCGTCGGAGGCCAGGGCGCGCAGCAACTGGCCGCGCGCCGTCTCGTCCGGTGGGGCGATCAGGTTGTCCGCGAATTCGGCCGTGCCCGTGTGCAGATCGGACACCACGCGGCTGACCACCTCGTAGGCGTAGGGCAGTGAGCTGCGGACGCAGTCGACGAACTCGTCGTCCGAGACCTCACCGCGTTCGGCACGTTCGAGCAGCGCGGATGGAACGTCCAGTGACATAACGCTCTCCTTGTGGGATGGCGGATGATGCCACTCGATTCTAAACGAAAAACGTTGTCAACAAGACTGGAACTTTCGTGAAAGTGCCGCTTCCAGAGCATCTTTCGTTTCGCGCGCCAGGCGGCCCACCAGCTCGGCGGCGGGTTCCCCGGTGATGAGCGAATGTGCCTGTCCGGACCACATGTTGATGTTCTCGGCATCGCCTGCGGTCCGGGCGGCCTGCCGCAACGGTCCGGTGGCGTAGTGGATCTCGGGGTAGGCCGAGGGTGCGTCGGGGTGGTCCAGGATGAAGCGGTTGCGCAGGCCGCGGGCTCGGCGGCCGGTGAACGCACGGGTCAGCATGGTCGGGGTGTCGAGCGCCAGCGCCTCGCGATGGGCTGCGACCGTACCCGCCTCGGGGCAGCGCAGGAAGGCGGTGCCCAGTTGGGCCGCCGCGGCGCCGGCGGCCAGGACCGCGGCGATGCCGGCGCCGGTCGCGATCCCGCCGGCGGCGACGATCGGCCGGGACACCGCGGCCGTGAGCAGTTGCAGCAGTGCGAGAGTGGTGAGTGGATCGCAGCCGTCGTCGGCGGGTGAATCGGTGAAGCCCGCGCGGTGGCCGCCGGCCTCGGCGCCCTGGGCGATCAGCACATCGGCGCCGGACTCGGCCGCCAGCCGGGCCTCGGCCACGCTGGTGACGGTGACCCACACTTCGGTGCCCGCGGCGTGCAGCCGCGCGATATCGGCGGCGACCGGGCAGCCGAAGGCGAAGGACGCCACCGGGATCGGCGTCTCGACCAGCGCGTTCAGTTTGGCGTCCCAGTCGTCGGTCGCGAATCGCGCGCTGCCGAGCGAGAATTCGCGGCCGAGTTCGCCGAGATACCGGGCGTAGCGGTCCGGCGGGGTGGGTGCGCCCGGCACGAAGAGATTGACGCCGAAGGGCGCGGCGGTCGCTGACCGGATGCGGGCGATGCGCCGTGACATCTCGGTCGCGTCGAGATAGCCGGCGGCGAGGAAACCGAGCCCGCCGGCCTCGGAAACGGCAACTGCCAGCTCCGGCGTGGACGGACCACCCGCCATCGGGGACAGCACGATCGGGACCCGCACATCATCGAGGATCATGCCCCCAGTGTTACTCGGGCGATTGCGGATTCGGGCAGCGCCGGGCCCGGTGATCTCGCCCTCACCTGGAGTTTGTGCAGAAGGTTGCGAAATGGTCACGACAGAGTACAGTTTCCATCACAGCGGATGCCGAATCGTTACCGAATCCGGAGTTTCGGATCTCGAGTTCCTGCTGAGGGATTCGGAGTCGGCAGCAGAGCAGACTGAAGTTTGACCGACGCTAGGACGAGCCTTGCCGCAGCACCGTGTTACCGCCAGTTCGGTATCTGTGAAGGAATTGTTGGAAGATCTGCGCGGCGAGAGTGCGGCGAGTCGGACCACGAGGCGTCGTCCCGAGCCTCGCTCGAGTGGACATGTGCGTTTGGCCGCGAGCGCCGCGATGGCGGCGGGCGCGCTGATCACCACCGCGCAGCTCGCGCAGGCCGCGCCGCTGTCCGGCTACGACGCCGACACCGTCGAGCCCGCGGCGTCGCAGCCCGCGGAGCCGGTGGCCCAGGTGGCCCAGGCCGCCCCGCAGGCGGCCGAGATCGCCGAGGCCGCAACCGATGTCACCACCGACGCGGCGCCGTTCGGCTTGCAGAACCTGCCGCCGGAAGTGGCCGGGCCACTGTCCCAGGCGGAGCAGGTGATCAAGAGCCTGCAACAGCAAGCGACCCCGGCTGCCACCGTGCGGCCGGTCGCGGGCGTGATGACCTCGGGGTACGGCGGCCGCTGGGGCGCCTTCCACTACGGGGTCGACTTCGCCGACTCGATCGGCACGCCCATCCATTCCGTCGAGAGCGGCACGGTGATCGACGCCGGGCCCGCCTCCGGATTCGGATTGTGGGTGCGGGTGCACCAGGACGACGGCACCACCGCCGTCTACGGGCACGTCAACGAAATCATGGCGCAGGTCGGTCAGCGGGTGAACGCGGGCGATGTGATCGCCACCGTCGGCAACCGCGGTGATTCCACCGGACCGCATCTGCACCTGGAGATCTGGGATCCCGACGGGACCCGGATCGACCCACAGCCGTACCTGGCGTCCAGGGGAGTCGTTCTCTCACAACAGCAATGGGGTCCCGGACAGGAATAGAACAATGGTGGGAATCGGAGTTGCCGTCCGTCAGCAGCACACTGTGATGACGCACGGCACGATGAATGTTACGAGTTTTCAGCAACTGTTCGAGCATGATTCCCCACACGGGCGCACCTATGCGGCGCTGGTGGCGCATCCGCGGTCGACACTCGCGGAACTGGCGGCCCATCTGGACCGTCCGTCCGGCGCCGTCGCGGCCTCGCTGGAGGCGTTGTGCGAGATGCAGGCGGTGGTGCGCATCGATACCAACGGCATTGCCGTCTGGGATGCGCACGCACCGGAGGTGTTGTCGGAGGCCGAGTCCCGGCGCCGGCAACAGGAGATCGCCCGGATGCACGCGGCCGCGGCCCGGCTGGGCGAGACCTTCCGTTCCGTGCGGCGGTCGTCGCGCGGTGCGGGTGCGACCGCCCCGATCTACGAGATCCGGGACATGGTGGCGGAATTCGAGGAGTTGCAGCAGTCCGCGCGCAGCGGCGTGCGGCTGGTGGAACGCGGCCCGTTCCTCTGCGAGGGCGAACGGGCAGAGCGGCTGTTCGAGCTGAAGTCCGCGCGGATCGCCGCGGGCGTCCGGTATCAGACGCTCTATCAGGACAACATCTATCAGGATCCGGATCGGCTGCGGTTCGCGCTGTCCACCAATTCGGCCGGGGCACAGGCCCGGACACTGCCGGATCCGCCGCTGAAGGTGCTGATCGCCGACGGCGAACGAGCGGCGCTGATGCTGCATCACGACGAGCGCCGCGGTGATCCGATCGGCATCCGGGTCGGCCCCTCGCCGATGCTGGACCTGCTGATCCACACCTTCGACGTGCTCTGGGCGATGGCCGCGCCGATCTCGGTGAATCCGAACGAGCCACTGGAGGAACGCGACCGTGCGATCCTCACGCTGATGGGGCTGGGTGCCACCGACGACACCATCGCCCGCCGGCTCGGCATGTCGCGGCGAACCGTGGTGCGGCGCACCGCGGCACTGCTGGAACGGCTGGGCGCCAGCACCAGATTCCAGGCCGGGGTGCAGGCCATGCGCCGGGGCTGGCTGTAAAGCCCGGACTTTCGGTTGCTGTACACCAGCGGGGAGTCTGGTGTGAAATAGATTTGTGCGAGATGTGGGTCGCTCCGGTCCGCCCACGGCGAGC
Organism: Nocardia sp. alder85J; assembly: GCF_020176955.2. Taxonomy (GTDB): domain Bacteria; phylum Actinomycetota; class Actinomycetes; order Mycobacteriales; family Mycobacteriaceae; genus Nocardia. The sequence continues at coordinate 273,405 of NZ_JAIUCZ020000003.1, read as the reverse complement.
CCGGCGATCCGGAGGACGGCCGGTGGCGCCGCGCTGTCGCGATGGCTCTACGACCTCGCCGACGGCGATCCCGACCGTCCCGCCGTGCTGGCGGCCGACGGTGTGCTCAGTTGCGCCGAACTTGCTTCCCGTGCATCCCGGCTGGCCCGACTGCTGATCGACCGGGGCTGCGGTCCCGGCATCGGCGTCGCGGTCCGGCTGGAGTACGGCGCCGAACCGGTGCCGGTGGTCTGGGCGGTACTGCTGGCCGGTGCGGCGGTGGTACCGGTGCCGCCGGGCGCACCGGCCGGGCCGTACGCCCGGGTGGGCATCACGATGGCTGTGGCCCCGGCCTGGCTGGCTCTCGACGATCCGGTGGTACGCGCCGAACTCGCCGTCCGCTCGGCCCGGCCGGTCACCCATGCCGTCCGCCGCGGCATCCTGCGCGGTACCGATCCCGCGGTCGTCGCGGCGGGGGCCTGCTGGAGTTTCGACGACCTGGCCGTCCGGGCCGGTCGGCTGGGCGCGGCGGCGCCGGACTGCGAATTGCGCTGGGCCGAACGCGACATCGCTGGTAGAGCGAGTGCGGTGGCCGCCATCGCGGCCGCCGCGAATTCCGGTTCGACCTTGGTCGTGATTTAGATCACCATGCCGTACCGTACTCGCGGTAACGCCTCGCAGGGCCGCCGACGATGGATGAGTCGAATGTCGCGGCAGGTTGGACACCGGTATGTGACAGCGGTTGGCCGGACGGGTACTGTCCGGACGGTCCGCTGGACGCATCGCGGCTTGTGGTGTGACGAGCAGATGCGAGGCGCCGATTCGTGCGCAACCCGTACCCTTGCTCGGTCCCCGCACGCCGACGTCCATGTGTCGGGCAGGGATTGGTTGGCTACTCACGATATCGGAGCGCTTGTGGACTGACGTATGGACTTCGGGGGTCGTCGGGAACTACGTACGTTGGTTGTTACTCGAACGGTCGGCCGGGAATTCCGGCACCGGCGCGGCGCGCCGCGGCGATCGTTCGATCAGGTCGAGAGGTGAAGCACACGGATGGAAACCGCCGGTCGTTCTGCTCGCGGAAGTCGTCGTCGCCGGTCGAGCGCTCCGCTGTTCGGGCAGCTGCTCACCGCCGCGGTCGAGTCCGCAGCCGATTCGGTGGCCGTCCGCTACGCCGATGCCGAATCCCCGGAGTCGGTGCGTGAGCTCACCTATCGGGAGCTGGACGAGGCGTCCTCGCAGCTGGCCCGGGAACTGATCGCCCGCGGCGTCGGCGCCGGGGACGTGGTGGCGATCGGCATCGCCCGGTCGCTGGAATCCGTGCTGGCGGTGTGGTCCATCGCCAAGACGGGTGCGGCGTACGTGCCGGTGGATCCGTCCTATCCGGCGGACCGGATCGCGCACATCGTGGCGGATTCCGGTGCGGTACTGGGCCTGACCACCGCGGCGCATCGGCCCGCGCTCGGCAACGGCCTGGCCTGGCTGGCCCTCGACGACGACGCCACCCGTGACATCGTGTCGGCCCGCCCGTCGCATCCGATCTCCTACACCGACCGCACCCGGCCGGTGACCGAACAGCATCCGGCCTATGTCATCTATACCTCCGGGTCCACCGGCCGCCCGAAGGGTGTCGTGGTCACCCACACCGGTCTCGGCGGACTGGTCGCCGCCGAACGCGAGCACTACGCGGTCGACGCCGATTCCCGCGTGCTGCACGTCTGTTCGCCGAACTTCGACGTCTCGGTGCTGGAACTGCTGCTGACCTTCTCCGCCGGCGCCACGCTGGTGGTCTCGCCGCCGTCGGTGTTCGGCGGCTTCGAGCTGGCGGATCTGCTGCGGCGGGAACGGGTCTCGCACATGCTGATCACTCCCGGCGCGCTGGAGTCGGTGGATCCGGCCGGGCTGCCCGAACTGCGGGTGGTCGTGGTCGCGGGCGACCGGTTCGGCCCGGAGCTGGTGGCCCGCTGGGCCCGGGACGGGCGGCTGTTCCACAACGGCTACGGCCCCACCGAGGCGACCATCCTGGCCACCTCCACCACGCCGCTGGCCGCGGGCACGCCGATCACCATCGGCACCGCGATCTCCGGGGTCGGCGCCTTCGTGCTGGACGGCCGGCTGCGACCGGTGCCCGCCGGGGTGGTCGGCGAGCTGTATCTGGCCGGACCGGCACTGGCACAGGGCTATCTGGGCCGGCCGGGACTGACCTCGGAACGCTTCGTCGCCGCGCCCTTCGAACCCGGCGCCCGCCTGTACCGCACCGGCGACCTGGTGCGCCGCAACGAATCCGACGGCACCATCGAATATCTGGGCCGCTCCGACTTCCAGGTCAAGATCCGCGGTTTCCGGATCGAGCTGGGCGAGATCGACAACGCCCTCACCGCGCATCCGGACATCGACTACGCCGTCACCCTCGGCCGGCAGCTGCCGTCGGGCGCCACCGCGCTGGTGGCCTATGTGCTGCCGCGCCCCGACGCACTGGTCGATGTCGCCGTGCTGGCCGATTTCCTGGCGGAATCGCTGCCCGCCTACATGATTCCGGCGTCGATCATGACGCTGGACGAGATCCCGCTGACCCCGGTCGGGAAGCTGGACCGGGCCCGGCTGCCGCAGCCGCAGTTCGCGGTGCGGGAGTTCCGGGCGCCCTCCACGCCGGTGGAGGAGATCGTCGCGGACGTGTTCGCGGCGCTGTTGCTGGGCGACGACGAGGCGCGGGTCGGCGCCGACGACGACTTCTTCGAACTCGGCGGCAATTCGCTGCTGGCCGCGCAGGCGGCGGCCCGCATCGGCGCCGCGCTGAACACCCGGGTGCCGGTGCAGACGCTGTTCGAGACGCCCACGGTGGCCGCGCTGGCCGAGCGGGTGGAGCGGCACGCGGGCGCCGCGGCCGGGCAACAGCTGCGGCCGATGCCGCGCCCGGAGCGCGTCCCACTGTCCTACGCGCAGCAGCGGATGTGGTTCCTCAACCGCTTCGATCCGGCGGGCGGGGTCAACAACATCCCGATCGCGGTGCGGCTGACCGGCCGGCTGGACCTGTCCGCGCTGCGGGCGGCGGTGCGGGATCTGGTGCAGCGGCACGAGGTGCTGCGCACCGTCTATCCGGACCTGGACGGTGACGGGTACCAGCTGGTGCTGCCGCTGTCGGATCCGCGGGCGGTGCCGGACCTGCCGGTGCTGGAGGGCGCCGACGCCGACCTGCCGGGCCTGATCGCGGCCGCGGTGACCGAGGGCTTCGACGTGACCACGGCCCCGCCGCTGCGGCTGCGGGCGATCCGGCTCGGCGAGGCCGACCACGTGCTGGTCTGCGTGGTGCACCACATCGCCGGCGACGGCTTCTCGATGGCCCCGCTGACCCGCGATCTGATGGCCGCCTATCTGGACCGGTTGCGCGGCGGCGCACCCGAATGGGCGCCGCCGCCGGTGCAGTACGCGGATTACGCGCTGTGGCAGCGCGAGACCCTGGGCGCCGAGGACGATCCGGAATCGCTGCTGGGCCAGCAGATCGCCTTCTGGCAGCGGACCCTGGCGGCATTGCCGGAACAACTGGACCTGCCGACCGACCGGGTGCGCCCGGCGGTGGCCTCCTACCGGGGCGCGACGGTCGACTTCGAGATCCCGGCCGATGTCCACACTGGGCTGAACAGGCTTGCGCACCAGCACAATTCGACGCTGTTCATGGTGCTGCACGCGGCGCTGGCGGTGCTGCTGGCGCGGTTGTCGGGCACCCGTGACATCGCCGTCGGCACCCCGGTCGCCGGGCGCGGCGACGCGGCGCTGGACAACCTGATCGGCATGTTCGTCAACACCCTGGTGCTGCGGACCGCGGTCGAGCCGGCGGTGAGTTTCGAGGGGCTGCTCACGCAGGTCCGCCGGGGCGACGTGGCGGCGTTCGGGCATGCGGACGTGCCGTTCGAGCGGCTGGTGGAACTGCTGGATCCGGTGCGTTCGGCGGCCAGGCATCCGCTGTTCCAGGTGATGCTGACCTTCCAGAACCTGACCGCTCCCCGGCTGGAACTGCCCGGTCTGGCGGTGTCGGCGGTGGATCTGGCGGTGCCGCTGGCCAAATTCGACCTGCAACTGGCGCTGGCCGAGCGTACCGACGAACGTGGCGGCGCGCGCGGGCTGGCGGCGGCGTTCACCTACGCCACCGATCTGTTCGACGGGGCCACGGTGGCCGATTTCGCCGAGCGGTTCGGCCGGCTGCTGGCCGCCGTGGTCGCCGATCCCGGTGCGGCCGTGGGCGATATCGACCTGCTCGCCCCGGGTGAGCGGGAACTGGTTCTGCACGAATGGAATTCGCCGGGTGTCAAGGTGCCGCCGGTGACGCTGGTCGACCTGATCTGCACCCAGGCCAAGCGCCGCCCGGCCGCGGTCGCGGTCCGCTACGGTGACACCACGGTCACCTTCGGTGAGTTGCAGCGCCGGGCCGACCGCATCGCGCGGGCCCTGATCGAGCGTGGCGTGGGCCCGGAATCGCTGGTGGCGGTGGCTGTTCCGCGCACCGAGCAGCTGCCCGCGGCGCTGCTGGGGGTGCTGGTCGCGGGTGCGGGCTACCTGCCGATCGACACCGCCTATCCGGCGCAGCGGCTGGAGTTCATGCTCGCCGACGCCGCGCCGGCCTGTGTGCTCACCACCGCCGAGGGCCGGGAGGCGTTGCCCGCCACCGATGTTCCCGTGCTGTTGCTGGAGGAGCTGGCCGACGACGCCGACGGCCCGGTGACCGACGCCGATCGGATCGCGCCGCTGCGCCCGGACAATCTGGCCTACGTCATCTACACCTCCGGTTCCACCGGTGTGCCCAAGGGTGTCGGGGTGACCCACCGCAACGTGCTGGAGTTGTTCGCGAACACCCAGTTGCGCTTCGATTTCGACGAGACCGACGTGTGGACGCTGTTCCACTCCTTCGCCTTCGACTTCTCGGTCTGGGAACTGTGGTGCGCGCTGGCCAACGGCGGCGCCGTGGTGGTGGTCGACTATCTGACCTCGCGGTCGCCGGAACTGTTCCGGGAGTTGCTGGTTCGCGAACAGGTGACGGTGCTGAACCAGACCCCGTCGGCGTTCTACCAGCTGGCCGAGGTGGATCGCGCGGCCTACTCCGTCGGTGACGCCGGATCGGTCACCGTCGCGGGCAAATTCGCGCTGCGCTACGTGATCTTCGGTGGCGAGGCGCTGGATCTGCGGCAGCTGCAACGCTGGTACGAACGGCACGGCGCCGACGCGCCGCAGCTGGTCAACATGTACGGCATCACCGAGACCACGGTGCACGTGTCGTTCCTGGCGCTGGACGAACTGCTGGCCGAACATCCCGCCAGCGTCATCGGCCGCGCGCTCCCCGGCCTGGACACCTATGTGCTCGACGATCGGATGCATCCGGCGCCGGTCGGCGTGGCCGGTGAACTGTATGTGGCGGGCGCGCAGCTGTCCCGCGGCTATCTGGGCCGCCCCGGACTGACCGCGACCCGGTTCGTGGCCAATCCCTTCGGTGCGCCCGGTGCGCGAATGTACCGCTCCGGGGACGTCGGCCGCTGGGCCGGATTCGGCGGCGAGGCGACCCTGGAATACGCCGGGCGCAGCGATCAGCAGGTGCAGTTGCGCGGCTTCCGGATCGAACTCGGTGAGGTCGAGGCCGCCCTGCTGGCCTGCACCGGGGTGAGTCAGGCGGTGGCCGTGGTCCGCGCCGACGAGCACGCCGGCGACCGGCTGGTGGGATATGTGGTGGGCGAGGCGAATTCGGCCCCGGACCAGGCGAGCGCCTCGGATCCGGCGGCGCCGCGCGCTCTCGACCCGGCGGCGCCGCGCGCTCTCGACCCGGCGGCGCTACGTGCGGCGGTGGGTGAATTCCTCACCGGCTACATGGTTCCCGATGTTGTGGTGGTGCTGGACGCGCTGCCGCTGACCCCGAACGGCAAGCTCGACCGCAAGGCGCTGCCCGCACCGGAATTCACCGGCGCGGCCGCCGGGTACCGGGCGCCGGGCACCCCGATCGAACAGGCCGTCGCCGATGTCTTCGCCGGGCTGCTGCGCGGTGTGGAGACCGGGCCCGGGGTCGGTCTCGACGACGATTTCTTCGCCCTCGGCGGCAATTCGCTGCTGGCCACCCGGGTGGTCGCCCGGATCAACGAGGCCCTGGACACGCGGCTGGCGGTGCGCGAACTGTTCGAGGCGTCGACGGTGGCGGCGCTGGCGGCGCGGATCGTGCCGGGCGCGGCCGCCGGTGCGGTGCGACCGAAACTCACCGCGATGCGCCGCCCCGCGGCCGCGGACCGGTCACGGATTCCGCTGTCGCTGGCGCAGCAGCGGATGTGGGTGATCAACCAGCTCGATCCGCAGTCGCCGGCCTACAACATCCCGCTGGCCATCCGGCTCACCGGCGCACTGGATGTGGCGGCCCTGCGGGCGGCGGTCGCCGATGTGGTCGAGCGGCACGAGGTGCTGCGCACCCGGTACCCGGCCGACGGTCCGGGCGGGCTGCCGTATCAGGAGATCCTGCCCGCCGCCGAGGTGGTCGCCGCCGGGCTGCCGGTGCAGACCGCCGCCGATCCGCTCGCCCGGATCGCGGAATCGATGGCGGCCGGATTCGACGTCACCGGCACGGTTCCGGTGCGGGCCACGCTGATCCGGCTCGACGACGCGGGCGCCGACCACGTGCTGGCGCTGGTGGTGCACCACATCGCCGGTGACGGCGCGTCCATGGCCCCGCTGGCCCGGGATCTGGTGACCGCCTACGTCGCCCGCGCGCGGGGCGGCGAACCCGGCTGGGCGCCACTGGAAGTGCAGTACGCCGATTTCGCGCTGTGGCAGCGGACCGTGATGGGCAGCGAGGACGACGAGAATTCGCTCGCCGCAAAGCAGTTGAGGTTCTGGCGGGACACCCTGGCCGGACTGTCCGGGGTTCCGGTGCTGCGCCCGGACCGGCCGCGCCCGGCGGTGCCGTCGATGCGCGGCGAGTCGTTCGGCTCACTGCTGCCCGCCGCAGTGCACGAGGGCCTGGTTCGCGTTGCCCGCGACCACAATTCGTCGTTGTTCATGGTCGTGCACGCGGCGCTGGCGGCGCTGCTGGCGCGGCAGTCGAACATTGCCGACATCACCGTCGGCACGCCGATCGCCGGGCGCGGCGAACGCGCGCTCGACGATCTGGTCGGCATGTTCGTCAACACGCTGACCCTGCGTACCCCGGTGCGCACCACCGACACCTTCGACGCGCTGGTCGAAACCGCCAGGGAGGCGGACCTTTCCGCGTTCGCGAACGCGGATCTGCCGTTCGAGCGGGTGGCCGAGGCGGTCGGCTCGGGTGCGCGCTCGGCCGGTGACAACCCGCTGTTCCAGGTGGTGCTGTCGTTCCAGAACACCGAGCAGCCCACCCTGGAACTGCCCGGCCTGACGATCGCGGCCCTGGATTCCGATGCGGTGGCGGCGAAGTTCGACGTGCAGGTGACCGTGGAGCCGCGGCACACCGCCGACGGCGCCCCGGACGAGCTGATCATCGTCTTCACCTACGCCGCCGACCTCTTCGAGGACGCGACGATGCGCACGCTGGCGCGGCGCTTCGAGCGCGTGCTGACCGCGGTCGCCGCCGATCCGCAGATCGTGCTCGGGGCGATCGAACTGCGCGACGACGACCAGGCCGGACCGGTCGCGGCCGAGCGGCCCGAGGCCGCCGGCAGCACGCTGGGCACCGCCCTGGCCCAGGCGCTCACCGCGGCGGTGGAGGACGATCCGGAGGCCCCGGCGGTGGCCGACGGCGACGACGCGGTCGGCTATCAGGAACTCGACGCGCGCTCCTCACGGCTGGCCCGGGTGCTCATCGGCCGCGGGGTCGGACCGGGCAGCGGGGTGCGGCTCGCGCTGCCCCGCAGTGCCGAGGCCGTCGTGGCGGTCTGGGCGGTGCTGAAGGCCGGCGCCGCCGTGGTGCCCGCGAGCGCGGCCACCCCGCCGGAACTGGAGATCCACGCCGGACTCACGCTCGCGGGGGCCCGCCCGCCCGGTGACGCCACTTCCTGGCTGGCGCTGGACGATCCGGCGGTACTGGCCGAGATCGCGGGTGAGTCCGCGCGCCCGGTCACCTATGCCAACCGGATCCGCGCGCTGCGCGGCGCCGACCCCGCCTACGCCACCGCCGAGCTGGTGTTCGGTTACGACGAGCTGGCAGGCGCGGTGGACCGGCTGCGCGCCCGCACCGAACTGACCTACGAATCCCGCACCTTCCGGTCCGGGCCCGCCGAATCCCCGGCGGCCCTGCTGGAACTGGTGGCGGCGGGTACCGCGGGCGCGGCGGTGGTGGTCGGCCCGGCCGAGCCGACCGGTGCGGCGCTGGCCGAGGAGTGGGTCACCCATCTGGTCACCGACGCCGCCGGGCTGGCGCGCCTGGAGGCGGAGCCGATGGCCGATCTGCTGGCGGTGGTGGTCGAACAGGGGCCCGCACCCGCGCAATTCGGGTCCGTCGAGACGATCCTCACGCTGGCGGAACTGCTGCCGGGAGCGGTCGGCGAGCGGTGATCGCACGGGAACCACGGCCGTGGGGTGACCAGCGGGGCGCCTATCGGACAATAATGGTCGCCAGTACCGGATCGGGTCCGCCCGGTCCGGGCATGTCAGCGCGGCGGTAACGCAGGTTGCCGTCGCGTGCGATGGATGCAGGTGGCGCTGCGAAGCGCAGGTACCGACGACAGGCAGGGTGAGATAGAGGTGGTTCGCGCGGTCGCACGGCGTTTCGTGGTTCGGGAAGTGGTGCCGGAATGACCCGCTCGACCCGCGTCCGGCCGGCACGGACCCGCAGGGCGCGGGTCACCACCCTGCCGCAGCTGATGGCGACGGCCGTCGAGGCCGATCCGAACGGCCTCGCGGTCGTCCACGCCGACGCGACTGCGACCCTGGCCGAATTGAGCTATGCCGAGCTGGACGAGCGGTCCACCCGGCTGGCTCGGTTGCTGATCGATAGCGGAATCGGCCCGGAAGATCTGGTCGCCCTCGGCATTCCGCGCTCGCTGGATTCGGTGGTCGCGGTCTGGGCAGTCGCCAAGACCGGCGCCGGTTTCGTACCGGTGGATCCGAACTACCCGGCCGACCGGGTCGCGCACATGGTGACCGACTCCGGTGCGCGGCTGGGCCTCACCGTCGAGTCCGTGCGGGCCGACCTGCCCGGCGAGGTGCCCTGGCTGAGCATCGACGCCGCCGAGGTGGCCGACCGGCTGCGCCGCTACCCTGCCGACCCCGTCACCTACGCCGACCGGCTGCGCCCGCTGCGCGCCGAGCATCCGGCCTACGTGATCTACACCTCGGGTTCCACCGGTCTGCCCAAGGGCGTGGTGGTGACCCAGGCCGGGCTGTCCGGCTTCTGTGACGAGCAGCGCGAGCGCTACCGGGTCGATGTCGATTCGCGGACGCTGCATTTCGCGTCGCCGTCCTTCGACGCCTCGGTGCTGGAACTGCTGCTGGCCGTCGGCGCGGGGGCGACCATGGTGGTCGCGTCGCCCTCGGTGTACGGCGGCGACGAACTGGCGGCACTGCTGGCGCGGGAAGGGGTCACCCATGCCTTCGTGACGCCGGCGGCGCTGGCGTCGGTGGATCCGGCCGGGCTCGACGAGCTGCGGGTGGTGGTCGCCGGTGGTGAGGCGTGCCCGCCGGAACTGGTGCGGCGCTGGGTGATTCCCGTCGATCCGAGCGGAACCGGAGTGGGCCCGGACAGCCCGCTGCGCGAATTCTTCAACGGGTACGGGCCCACCGAGACCACCATCATGACCAACATCAGCGATCCGCTGGTGCCGGGCGAGACCGTGACCATCGGGCGGCCGATCCGCGGCATCACCGAATACGTGCTGGACGAGCGGCTCGCGCCGGTGCCCGCCGGTGCGGTCGGCGAGTTGTACATCACCGGCGCGCAACTCGCGCGCGGCTACCACCGGCGGCCGGGGCTGACCGCGGCGCGGTTCGTGGCCGATCCGTCCGGCGGCGGCGAGCGGCTGTACCGGACCGGTGATCTGGTGCGGCAGACCGCCGACGGCAGCCTGGAGTATCTGGGCCGCAACGATTTCCAGGTGAAGATCCGGGGTTTCCGGATCGAGCTGGGGGAGATCGACGCGGTGCTGGCCGCGCATCCGGACGTGGATTTCGCCGTCACGCTGGGCCACACCCTCGACACCGACGCCACCATCCTGGTCTCCTACGTGCACGCCGCCCCCGGCGCGGTGCTGGACACCGCGGAGCTGAGCGCGTTCGCCGAGCGCAGCCTGCCCGCGCACATGGTGCCGACGGTGCTGATGGAACTGGCCGAGATCCCGCTGACCCCGGTCGGCAAGCTCGACCGCGCGGCGCTGCCGGCACCGGTGTTGCAGTCCCGCGAATTCCGGGCCCCGGCGACCCGGCTGGAGGAACTGGTCGCCGAGGTCTTCACCGAACTGCTCGAACCCGCCACGACCGTCGGTGCCGACGACGACTTCTTCGAACTCGGTGGCAACTCGCTGATCGCGACCCGGGCCGCCGCCCGGCTGGCCGCGCGGATCGGTGCCCGGGTTCCGGCCCGGCTGCTGTTCGAGGCGTCCACGGTGGCTGCGCTGGCCCGGGAACTGGTCCCGCTGGAAGGCGCGGGCGCCCGGCTGCCGCTGACCGCCGGCCCGCGGCCGGACCGGATTCCGCTGTCGCCCGCGCAGCAGCGGATGTGGTTCCTCAACCAGTTCGAACTGGGTCGTGACTCCCACTCGGCCGGGGACAACATCCCGTTCGCGCTGCGGCTGTCCGGCCGTCTCGACGTCTCGGCGTTGCAGAATGCGTTCGTCGACGTCATCGAGCGGCACGAGGCGCTGCGGACGATGTACCCGTCCGTCGACGGCGTCGGCCATCAGGTCGTGCTCCCGATGGACCAGGCGATCCCGGATCTGGAACCGGCCCCGCTGGCCGAGTCCGGGATCACCGACTGGCTGAGCCGGTACGCGCTCACCGCCTTCGACGTGTCGGCCGAGATCCCGCTGCGGGTCGGCATCGCGCAACTCGGCCCGGCCGACCATCTGGTGATCGTAGTGGTGCACCACATCGCCGCCGACGGCGCCTCCATCGCGCCGTTCCTGCGCGATCTGCTGGTGGCCTTCCTGGCCCGCCGCAACCACGCGATCCCGTCCTGGACGCCGCTGCCGGTGCAGTACGCGGACTACACGCTGTGGCAGCGGGCGGTCCTCGGCGCGGAATCCGATCCGGAATCGCTCGCCGCCCGCCAGGTCGAGTACTGGCGGACCGCGCTGGCGGACCTGCCCGACCGGCTGGACCTGCCCGCGGACCGGGCCCGCCCCGGCGTGCCGTCCGGCCGCGGCGCCGAGTACGGCTTCGCCGTCGACAGCGAATTGCACGGGCTGCTGGAGGACTTGGCCCAGCGCACCGGCGCCACCCTGTTCATGGTGGTGCACGCCGCCTTCGCGGTGCTGCTGGCCCGGTTGTCGGGCACCGCCGACGTCGCGATCGGCACCCCGGTGGCCGGACGCGGCGAGGAGGGTCTGGACAACCTCGTCGGCATGTTCGTCAACACGCTCGTGCTGCGCGCCGAGGTGGATCCGGCGCAGTCGTTCGGCACGCTGCTGGAGGCGGTGAAACAGACCGACCTGAACGCCTTCTCGCATGCGGACCTGCCGTTCGAGCGGCTGGTCGAGGTGCTCGATCCGGTGCGCTCGCAGGCGCATCATCCACTGTTCCAGGTGGCGCTGTTCTTCCAGAACCTGGAGCGGCCCCGGCTGGCGCTGCCCGGCCTGACCGTGACGCCGATCGACTTCGACGGCGCCGTCGCGAAATTCGACCTGCAACTGACCGTGGTACCCGGCGAGCCCGGGGCCGGGCTGTCGGCGGCGTTCACCTACGCCACCGATCTGTTCGACGAACCGACCGTCGCCGGACTGGCCGACCGGCTGGTGCGGGTGCTGGAGACCGTCGCGGCCGATCCGGCCCGCGCCATCGGCGACATCGACCTGTTGCAGCCCGCCGAGCGGGTGCGAATCCTCTACGACTGGAACGACACCCGCTATCCGGTCGCACCCGATCTGCTGCTGGACGGCTACCGCCGCGCCGCGGCGACCTATCCGGACGCGATCGCGGTGGTGTTCGAGGGCGAGGAACTGAGCTACGCCGAGTTCGACGCCCGGGTCAATCAGCTGGCCCGCCTGCTGATCTCGCGCGGGGTCGGGCCGGAGACGCTGGTGGGTCTCGCGATTCGCCGCTCGGTGGATCTGGTCGTCGGCATGTACGCGATCGTCGCGGCCGGTGGCGCCTACGTGCCGCTGGATCCGGATCATCCGCGCGAGCGCATCGCGCACATCCTGGAGACCGCGCGGCCGGTGTGCGTGGTGACGACGGTGCACGACGGCACCTCGATCCCGGACGGCACCGCGCTGCTGCGGGTCGACACCATGGATCTGGGCCGGTTCGATCCCAGTCCGATCCGGCCGCGGGAACTGCTGCGGCCGCTGCGGCGGGACAATCCGGCGTACGTCATCTTCACCTCCGGGTCCACCGGACGGCCGAAGGGCGTCGCGGTCACCCACGCCGCGATCCACAATCAGGTCACCTGGATGCTGGCGGCCTATCCGCTGGGTACCGGCGACGTGTACCTCCAGAAGACCGCCACCACGTTCGACGTGTCGCTGTGGGGCTACTTCCTGCCGCTGGCGGCCGGCGCCAAACTGGTGGTGGCCACCCACGACGGCCACCGCGATCCCGCCTACGTCTCGGAAACCATTGCGGCGCAAGCGGTCACGGTGACCGACTTCGTGCCGTCGATGCTCACCGTGTTCGCCGCGCACACCCAGCGCGGCGCCGTCGACTCGTTGCAGGACGTGTTCGTCATCGGCGAGGCGCTGCCGCCGGAGACGGTGCTGGCGATGACCGAGCTGACCGACGCCCGGGTGCACAACCTGTACGGCCCCACCGAGGCCGCGGTCTCGGTGACCTACTGGCCCGCCAGCGGCGACGACCGGCCGACCGTGCCGATCGGGTTGCCGCAGTGGAACACTCAGGTCTACGTGCTGGACGGCCGGTTGCGGCCGGTGCCCGCCGGGGTGCCCGGCGAGCTGTACCTCGCCGGTGACCAGCTGGCCCGCGGGTACCTGCGCCGCCCCGATCTCACCTCGGATCGGTTCGTGGCCAACCCCTTCGGCGACGGCAACCGCATGTACCGCACCGGCGACCTGGTGATCTGGCGGGACGCCTCCGGTGATCTGCCGCCGCGGCTGGACTACATCGGGCGCACCGACTTCCAGGTGAAGTTCCGCGGGCAGCGGATCGAGCTGGGCGAGATCGAGACCGCGCTGCTGGCCCAGCCCGGAGTGAGCCAGGCCGTCGCGGTGGTGGCCGCCGGGCCGCTGGGCGATCAGCTGGTCGGTTACGTGGTGCCGGTGCCCGGCCAGCAGGCCGATCCGGAACGGCTGCGCGAGGGCATCGCGAAAACCCTTCCCGTGTACATGGTTCCGGCCGCGATCGTGGTGCTGGCGGAATTCCCGCTGAACACCAGCGGCAAGCTGGATCGCAAGGCGCTGCCGGATCCGGAGTTCACCGGCCGCGAGTTCCGTGCGCCGCAGACCGCGACGGAGCGGCTGGTCGCCGAGGTGTTCGCCGCGGTGCTGGGCCTGGCGGCCGAGGGCGACAGCGGGGCCGGGCTCGACGACGACTTCTTCGCGCTCGGCGGCAACTCGCTGATCGCCACCCAGGTGGTGGCGCGGCTGGGTGCGGCCCTGAACACCCGGGTGCCGGTGCGGGCGCTGTTCGAGACGCCGACGGTGGCCGGTCTGGCCGCGGCGGTCGCCGCGCTGCCCAAGGACCGGGCGATGCTGTTGCGCCGCGGCCCCGAACTGGGCTCGATCGAACGGCCACAGCCGCTGCCGCTGTCGCTGGCCCAGCAGCGGATGTGGTTTCTCAACCGCTTCGAACAGGCCGACGGCCGCGCCACCGTGGGGCTGGCCGCCTACAACCTGCCGTTCGCGCTGCGACTGACCGGCAGCCTCGACGTCGAGGCGCTGGCCGCCGCGCTGGACGACGTGGTGGAGCGGCACGAGGTGCTGCGCACGATCTACCCGGAGGGCCCGGACGGCCCGGTGCAGCAGATCCTGCCCGCCGCCGAGGCCCGCGTCGCGCCGGCCCCGCAGCGGGTGCCCGGCGCCGAGGTGCCCGCCGCGGTCCTGTCGCTGGCCGCCACCCCGTTCGACGTCACCGCCGACACCCCGGTGCGGGTGCGGTTGCTCGAGATCGCCGATCTGGCGCCCGGATCCCGGCGCGAATTCGTGCTGGCCGTGGTGGTGCATCACATCGCCGGCGACGCCTCCTCGATGGGGCCGCTGGTGCGCGACGTGATGACCGCCTACGCCGCGCGGACCTCCGGCGCGGCGCCGCAGTGGCGGCCGCTGCCGGTGCAGTACGCCGATTACGCGCTCTGGCAGCGGGCCGTGCTCGGCGACGAGCGCGACGAGAATTCGCTTGCCGCGCAACAGATCGCCTACTGGCGCCCGGAACTGGACGGACTGCCGGACCGGCTGGAACTGCCCGCCGACCGGCCGCGCCCGGCGGTGGCCTCGCTGGCCGGCGCCCGGGTGGGCGTCTCGGTCTTCGCGGACACCCACGCCACGCTGGCCGAACTGGCCCGCGCCCAGGGCACCACGCTGTTCATGCTGGTGCACACCGCGTTCGCGGTGCTGCTGGCGCGGCTGTCCGGCAGCGACGACATCGCCATCGGCACCCCGGTGGCCGGCCGCGGCGAACGCGAACTCGACGATCTGATCGGCATGTTCGTGAACACCGTGGTGTTCCGGACCCGGGTGGACCGCGGTGAATCCTTCACGGATCTGCTGCGGCGGCAACGGGAAACGGATCTCCAGGCGTTCGCGCACGCCGACGTGCCGTTCGAGCGGCTGGTGGAGGTGCTCAATCCGCCGCGGTCGACCGCGCACCATCCGCTGTTCCAGGTCGGGCTGTCCTTCCAGAACATCGCGCACACCGCGCTGGACCTGCCGGGGCTGAGCATCGAGAGCGTCGACGCGCTGCTGGACGTCTCGCAGTTCGACCTGCACCTGATCGTCGCCGACCAGTACGGCGAGGCCGGGGAACCCACCGGTATCGGCGGTTTCCTCACCTACGCCACCGATCTGTTCGACGAGACCACCGCCGCGGGCCTGGCCGCGCGGCTGATCCTGCTGCTCGGCGCGATCGCCGCCGATCCGGACGCCCCCGTCGGCGACCTGGACATCCTCACCCCCGAGGAACGCGACCAGGTGCTGCGCGCCCGCAACGAGACCGCGCGCGAACTGCCCTCGCCCGCGCGCCGCCGCGGCGACACCGCGCTGCGGCCCGGCGCGGGCCGGGACCTGTCCTGGCTGCTCGACCGGGCTACCGCGACCGCCCCGCAAGCCGTTGCGCTGGTGGCGGATTCGCCCGACGGCCTGGAAACCCTCAGTTACGCCGAGCTGGACACCCGGGTCAACCGGCTGGCCCGGCACCTGATCGCGCTGGGCGTCGGCCCGGAGTCGCGGGTGGCGCTGGCGATGCGGCGCTCGGTGGATCTGGTGGTCGCGATGTACGCGGTGGTGCGGGCCGGCGGCGCCTACGTGCCGATCGACCCGGATCAGCCCGCCGAACGCATCGGGTACATCCTCGACACCGCGGATCCGGTGTGCCTGCTGACGAATTCGGGTACCGCCTTCGGCGGTGACGACGAGCAGCCCGGATTGCAACTGGCGCCGAAGCGCCGCAGCGACGCGGTTCCGTCGGGTAAGGACCGGCGGCCCCGCTCCCGGGTGGTGGTCGTGGACGAACTCGACCTGTCCCGCCGCTCCGCCCTCGCGATCACCGACGCCGACCGCAACGCGCCGCTGCGCCCGGAGCACACCGCCTACGTGATCTTCACCTCCGGTTCGACCGGCCGGCCCAAGGGCGTGGCCGTCCCGCACAGCGCGGTGTTCAACCAATTGCTGTGGAAGAAGGCCGAATTCGGTCTCGACGCCGACGACGCGGTGCTGCTGAAGACCGCCGCCACCTTCGACCTGTCGGTGTGGGAGTTCTGGTCGGCGATCGTCTGCGGTGGCCGCCTGGTCATCTCGACCCACGACGGGCACCGCGATCCGGCCTATCTCAACGATCTGATCGCCCGCACCGGGGTGACCACCCTGCACGTGGTGCCCTCGATGCTGGACGCACTGCTCACCGATGCCGCGCATCGGCCGGTGGCGGAGCCGGAATCCGAGCCCGAGTTGCCGGCCGCCGCCGCGGTCTTCGGTGATCCGATTCCCGGCCACGAGGCGTTCACCCACGATCCGGGTGACGCGCCGACCATTCGGGTGCCGCTGGAGGCGATCTTCGGCGCGGTCCGTTTCGACGACGAAACCGGTACGGAGCGACCGGGATTGCCGTCCCGTACCGCCGCCGGTCTGCCGCGGCGGGTCCCGTCGGTATCGTTGACCGAGCGGCAGCGCGCCGACCGCTCCGCCCGGCCGCTGGAATCGAATCCCGGTGTGTCCATGTGGCGTTCGGCCGACGGCGCCGGATCGTCCGGGGCCCGGCCGGAACCCGGGGCCGGCCTCGCCGGACTGCGACGGGTGCTGGCGATCGGCGAGGCGTTGCCGGGGGCGCTGGCGCAGCGCTGGCTCGCCGCGTACCCGGCCGCACCGTTGTTCAACCTGTACGGCCCGACCGAGGCGGCGGTGTCGATCACCAGCCATCGGGTGACCGAGGCCGATCGCACCACGGTGCCGATCGGTGTGCCGGAATGGAATTCGCGGGTGTACGTGCTCGACACCCGGCTGCGGCCGGTGCCGGGCGGCGTCTCCGGCGAACTGTACCTGGCGGGCGCACAGCTGGCGCGCGGGTACTTCGGCCGCCCCGATCTGAGCGCGGACCGGTTCGTCGCCGATCCCTACGGTCCGGCGGGCACCCGGATGTATCGCACCGGTGACCTGGTGGCGTGGAACGCGACCGGAGAGCTGGAGTATCGGGGCCGCACCGACTTCCAGGTGAAGATCCGGGGCTTCCGGATCGAACTGGGTGAGATCGAGTCCGCGTTGCTGGCGCTGCCCGAGGTGGCGCAGGCGGTGGTGCTGGCCCGCACCGACCAGCGCACCGGCGATCGCCTGGTCGGCTATCTGGTGCCGGCGCAGCCGGAATTCGATGTGGCACGGGTGAAATCGGATCTGAGCGGGGCGGTGCCGTCCTACATGGTGCCGTCGGCCTTCGTCGTGCTGGACGCGTTGCCGCTCAACGCCAACGGCAAACTCGACCGGAAGGCGTTGCCGGAGCCGGAGTTCGAGACCGTCGCCTTCCGCGCGCCCGCCACCCCGATCGAGGAGATCGTGGCCGGGGCCTTCGCCGAGGTGCTCGACGGGGGCCGCGACGGCGGCCTGCGGGTCGGCCTCGACGACGACTTCTTCGCGCTCGGCGGTAATTCGCTGCTGGCCACCCAGGTGGTCGCACGCATCGGCGCCGCCCTCGGGGCCCGGGTGCCGGTGCGGACCCTGTTCGAGGCCGCGACCGTCGGCGCGCTGGCCACCGCGGTGGAACGCGGCGCCGGGCTGCACCCGCGGGTGCCGCTGGCCGCCGGGCCGCGCCCGGACCGCGTCCCGCTGTCGTTCGCGCAGCAGCGCATGTGGTTCCTCAACCAGTTCGATCCGGCCGCGGCGGTGTACAACATCCCGGCCGCGATCCGGCTGTCCGGGACCTTGAACGTCCCGGCGCTGCAACAGGCTGTCACGGATCTCGTCGCCCGCCACGAGATCCTGCGCACCCGCTATCCCGAGGCCGAGCCCGCGCGGCCGGTGCAGCAGGTGCTGTCGCCGGTCGACGTGCCGTCGCAGCTGGTCCCGGAGCGGCTCGGCGAGGAGCGGGTGGCGCACGAGGTGACCCGCCTGGTCGGCACCGGATTCGACGTCACCACCGACATCCCGTTCCGGATCCGGCTGTTCCAGCTCACCGCCACCGAATACGTGCTGGTGTTCGTCGCCCACCACATCGCGGCCGACGGCTGGTCGATGGGCCCGCTCACCCGGGACCTGATGGCCGCCTACGTCGCCCGGTCCGCCGGCACGCCGCCGACCTGGGCGCCGCTGGCGATCCAGTACGCCGATTACGCGCTGTGGCAGCGCACCGTACTCGGTGACGAGAGCGATCCGGACTCCCTGATCAGTGCCCAATTGGCGTACTGGACCAAGGAATTGGCCGCGCTGCCGGACGAGCTGAACCTGCCCGCGGACCGCCCGCGCCCGCCCGCGCAGTCCAACCGCGGCGGCCGTACCGATCTGGTGGTGCCCGCGCCGGTGCACGCCGCGCTCACCGAACTGGCCCGCCACCACAACGCCACCCTGTTCATGGTGGTGCACACCGCGCTGGCGGTGCTGCTGGCCCGGCTGTCCGGGTCCGACGACATCGCGATCGGCACCCCGATCGCGGGCCGCGGCGAACGCGAACTCGACGACCTGATCGGCATGTTCGTCAACACCCTGGTGCTGCGCAGCCGGGTCGAGCCGGGCCGCAGCTTCGCGGATCTGCTGGCCGCCAACCGGGAGACCGACCTGCGCGCCTTCGCGCACGCCGACATCCCGTTCGAGCGGCTGGTGGAGGCGCTGGACCCGGAGCGGTCCGCCGCCCGGCACCCGCTGTTCCAGGTGGCGCTGTCGTTCGAGAACCTGGCCGCCACCGGATTCGAACTACCGGGGCTGAGTTTCACCGCACTCGACCCGGCCGCCGACACCGCGAAATTCGATCTGCTGCTGACCATCCGGGAGCAGCGCACCGCCGACGGCGCCGAGGCCGGACTGGCCGCCGAATTCACCTACGCGCGTGATCTTTTCGACGAGTCCACGGTGGTGGAGATCGGGCACCGGTTCCAGCGCGTGCTGGCGGCGGCCGCCGCCGACGCCGGGGTCACGGTCGGCGATCTCGACATCCTCGACGCCGCCGAGCACGCGGATCTGGTGCACCGCACCGGCGCTCCCGCGGTGCGGCCGCGCAGCCTGCCGGACCTGATGGCCGCCGCGGTCGCCACCAACCCGAACGGGCCCGCGGTGGTGGCCGGCAACCGCAGCTTCACCTACACCCAGCTCGACACCGCGTCCTCGAAGCTGGCGCGGCAACTGGCCGCCTACGGCGCCGGGCCGGATGTGCTGGTGGCCGTGGCCATTCCGCGCTCGGTCGAGGCGATGGTGGCGCTGTGGGCGGTCGCCAAGACCGGCGCCGCGTTCGTGCCGGTGGACCCGACCTATCCGCCGGACCGGATCGCGCACATGGTCACCGATTCCCGTGCGCCACTGGGCGTGACGGTGCGGGCGGTCCAGCCCGGACTGCCCGCGCTGGACGGCGGCTGGATCGTGCTGGACGACCGGACCTTCGCGGCGGCCGTCGACGAATGGCCCGGCACCCCGCTGACCGCCGCGGACCGCCGTGGCGTGCTGCGCCCGGCCAACGCCGCCTACGTGATCTACACCTCCGGCTCCACCGGCCTGCCCAAGGGCGTGGTGGTCACCCAGGCCGGTCTGGCGAACTTCGCCGCCGAGCAGGTGGAACGCTATGGCCTGAGCCGCAATTCGCGTGCGCTGGCCTTCGCGTCGCCGTCCTTCGACGCCTCGGTGCTGGAACTGTTGCTGGCGCTGGGCGCCGGCGGCGCGCTGGTGCTGGTGCCGCCGCGCACCTTCGGCGGCGAGGAGCTGGCCGATCTGATCCGGCGCGGCCGGGTCACCCACGCCTTCCTCACCCCGTCGGTGCTGGCCTCGCTGGAGCCGGCCGCGCTGTCCGGGATGCAGGTCATCGTGGCCGGTGGCGAGGCCGTCCCGGCGGATCTGGTCGCCAAGTGGGGCGGGACCGGCACCGGCCGCGCCTTCCACAACGGCTACGGGCCGACCGAGACCACGATCATGACCAACATCAGCGATCCGCTGGCCCCCGGTGACCGGGTCACCCTCGGCGGCCCGATCCGCGGCATGCGGTCGCTGGTGCTGGACGCCCGGCTGCGCCCGGTGCCGGACGGGGTGGCCGGTGAGCTGTACCTGGGCGGTATCCAGCTGGCCCGCGGCTATCACGACCGCTCGGGGCTGACCGCCGCCCGCTTCGTCGCCGACCCGTACGGGGCGCCCGGCGCCCGGCTGTACCGCACCGGCGACGTGGTGCGGTGGCGCCGGGGCGGAGCGCGGCCGGAGGTGGAATACCTGGGCCGCAACGATTTCCAGGTCAAGGTGCGCGGATTCCGGATCGAACTCGGCGAGATCGACGCCGCGCTGGCGGCCCAGCCCGGGGTCGGGTTCGCCGTCACCCTCGGTCGCGAAACCGCCGCCGGGGCAACGATTCTGGTTTCCTACGTGCGGCCGTCGGCAGGCGCGGTGCTCGATCCGGCGGCGCTCACCGCGGCGCTGAGCCGCGGCCTGCCGGACTATATGGTGCCCACGGCGATCATGGTGCTGGACGAGATCCCGCTGACCCCGGTCGGCAAGCTGGATCGGCGCGCGCTGCCGGAACCGGTGCTGGAGGCCCGCGCCTACCGCGCCCCGCGCACCCCGATCGAACAGGCCGTCGCCGCGGTGATCGGCGAGGTGCTCGGGGTCGAACGGGTCGGCCTGGACGACGATTTCTTCGCCCTCGGCGGCGACAGCATCGTCTCGATCCAGGTGGTCTCGCGGGCCCGGGCCCGCGGCGTGCACTTCCTGCCGCGGGACGTGTTCACCGCGCGCACGGTCGAGGCGCTGGCCCGCGCCGCCGAGGCGGCCGCGGAAACGGCGGTGCCGCAGTCGGGTCCGCTGCCGCTGCTGCCGCGCGCGGTGCGGCTGCTGGCCCTCGAACCGGCCGGTCGCCAGGCGCGGGCGATCACCCTGGACGTTCCGGCCGACTGTGCCGCCGAACGGATCTGCGCCGCCGCGCAGGCGATGCTGGACCGGCATCCGATGCTGTCCGCGCGCCTGGACCGCGACGGTGACGCGCCTCGGCTGGTGCTGCCCGACGGGGCCGGCGATGTGGTGCTGCGCGGCTTCACGGCCGGCCCCGAGGCCGCCGAGGCCGCGGTGCGCGCCCTGGCCGCCGAACTCGATCCGGCCGCCGGTCACAACGTCGGCTTCGGCCTGATTCCGGCCGAGGACGAATCCGATTCCGGCACACAGGTTCTCGTGATGGTGGCGAACGGCCTGGTGGTCGACGACACCGCCTGGCGGATCATCGTCGACGAACTGTGCCTGGCCTGGTCGGGCGGGCACGCCGCGCCGGCCGCGGCCGAGACCGGCCCGGCGGGCCTGACCCGGGCGCTGGTCGCACGGGCGAGTGTGCCCGCCACGGTGGCTGAATTGTCCTGGTGGCAGCGCGCTCTGGCCGGGCATCCGGCGGAACTGGCGCTGCCGGGCGTGGATCCGGCCCGGCGCGGCCGGGTCTCGCTGGTGATCACCGCCGAGGGCGCGAGCGCCGTCGAGCGGGTCGGCGCCGCTTACCACACCACCGCCGAGGACGTGCTGCTCACCGCGCTGGCCCTGGTGCTGCGGCCGGAGTTCGGTGGCGCCGCGAGTGCGGCGATCGGCACGGTGGTGCAGCTGCCGGCCGACGGCCGGGCCGCCGCCGGCGGCGAACCCGGCGACACCGTCGGCGGATTCACCGCCCCCTACCCGTTCGTGCCGCATCTGGCCGATCTGGACCTCGGCGACGCGCTCGCCGGTGGCCCCGCCGCCGGTCGGGCCCTGGCCCGGATCAAGGAGTCGCGCCGGTCGGTGCCCTCCGGTGGCGTCGGCTACGGTCTGCTGCGCTACCTCGACGCGGACACCGCGCCCGAACTGGCCGCACTGGCCCAGGGCCGCATCGGTTTCCGCTACCGGGACCTGCGGCCCGCGCGGGTGCACCCGGAGCCGGCGACGCCGGATGTGTTGCTGGACATCACCGTCGACGCCACCGAGGACGGCCTGCTGGCCCGCTTCGACCATGCCGCCGAGGTGCTCGACGTCGACGCGGTCAAGGAACTGGCCGGACACTGGGTGCGCGCCCTCGGCGGCCTCGCCGAGCACGGAATGCGGCCGGACGCAGGCGGTTTCAC
Organism: Nocardia sp. alder85J; assembly: GCF_020176955.2. GTDB lineage: Bacteria > Actinomycetota > Actinomycetes > Mycobacteriales > Mycobacteriaceae > Nocardia. The sequence goes on along the minus strand of NZ_JAIUCZ020000003.1, from coordinate 251,426 downwards.
CCCGTCGGACTTCCCGCTGCTGCACCTGTCGCAGGCCGATGTCGACCGGTTGTGCGCGGACTATCCGGCGCTGGAGGCCGCCTGGCCGGTGACCCCGTTGCAGTCGGGCATGTTGTTCCACGCGCTGCTGGCCGACGCCTCGGTCGACGTCTACACCGTGCAGTTCACCGTCGATCTCGACGGCAGCCTGGACGTGCGGCGGTTGCAGGAGGCGGCACAGGGCGTGCTGGACCGGCACGACAACCTGCGGGTGGCCTTCGCCGCCGATGCCGAGGGCAATCCCGTGCAGGTGGTGCTGGACCACGTCGAGGCCGCCTGGCGGCTGATCGACCTGAGCCGCCTGGAGCCGGAGGCGGTCGAGGCCGAGCTGGTGCGCATCCAGGAGACCGACTACGCCACCCGGTTCGACATGAGCGCCGCGCCGCTGCTGCGGTTCGCGCTGATCCGCCGGGCGCCGGGCTCGTTCCGGCTGCTGGTCACCAGCCATCACATCCTGCTCGACGGCTGGTCGATGCCGCTGCTGATGCTGGACCTGCTCAGCCTCTACGCCGTGGGCCCGCGCTCGCGGCGGTTGCCGCGGGTGCATTCCTACGGCGAGTATCTGACCTGGCTGGTGGCCCAGGACATGGACGCCGCCCGTGCGGCCTGGCGGTCGGCGCTGGCCGGGCTCACCGAGCCGACGCCGCTGGCGCCGGTCGACCCGGGCCGCGAGATCTCCGCGGGCGTCGGCGAGACCGGATTCGAACTGTCGGTGGCCGACACCACCGAGCTGTCGCGGCTGGCCGCCCGGCTCGGCGTCACCGTGAACACGGTGGTGCAGGCCGCCTGGGGTCTGCTGATCGGCCGCAGCACGGACCGCGACGACGTGGTGTTCGGCGCCACCGTCTCCGGCCGGCCGCCGCAGCTGCCCGGCGTGGAGACCATGGTCGGCCTGTTCCTCAACGCCATTCCGGTGCGGGTGCGGCTGACCGGCACCGACACCCTGGCGGGCCTGCTGCGCCGGTTGCAGTCCGAACAGGCGGCGCTGCTCGACTACCACTACCTCGGCCTGCGCGATATCCAGGACGCGGCGGGCGTCGACGCGCTGTTCGACACCCTGGTGGTCTTCGAATCCTTCCCCGTGGACCGCGACGGCCTGGACAAGGCCGGTTCGATCGACGGCATGACGGTCACCGGCGTCGGCTCGGTCAACGGCACGCACTATCCGGTGACGGTGATGGTGGTGCTGGACACCCAGCTGCGGATCTCGCTGAAATATCTGCGCGACGTGTTCGACGAGCCCGCCGCGACCGCGATGGCACAGCGACTCGAGGCGCTGATCGGCCGGTTCGTCGATACACCGCAGGCACCGGCGGCCCAGGTGGACGCGCTGCTGCCGGTCGAGCGCACCGAACTGGCGGCCCGCAACCGCACCGAGGCGCCGGACCTGCTCGACGAGGCCACTCTGCTGGACCTGTTCGACGCGCAGGTGACCCGCACGCCGCAGGCGCCGGCGGTGCGCTTCGGCGCGATCACGCTCAGCTACGCCGAGCTGGACGCCCGCTCGCGGGCGCTGGCGATGGTCCTCGCCGCGCGCGGGGTGGGGCCGGAGACCCGGGTGGCCGTGGCGATGCGACGGTCGCTCGAGCTGGTGGTGGCGATCTACGCGGTGCTGCGTGCCGGTGGGGCCTACGTGCCGGTGGATCCCGACCATCCGGCCGACCGCAACGAATACGTGCTGGCCAACTCGAGCCCGCTGTGCGTGCTGACCCACAGCGCGCACGGCTTCGAAACCACCGGCGCGGTACCGGTGTTCGCGATCGACACGCTCTGGCTCGGGGAATCCGGTGCGCGGCACCGGTTCCCGCAGGTGCATCCGGACAACGTCGCGTACGTGATGCACACCTCCGGTTCCACCGGACGGCCCAAGGGCGTGACGATCACGCACCGGCAGATGACCAACCAGTTCCGCTGGGCGCAGCGCACCTACCCGCACGGCCCCGGTGACATGGTGCTGCACAAGACCCCGATCACCTTCGACATCTCCACCTGGGAGTTGTTCTGGCCGTTGCAGACCGGCGCGGCCGTGGTGGTCGCCGAACCCGACGGGCATCGCGATCCGGCCTATCTGTCCCGGATCATCGCCGAGAACGCGGTCACCACCGTGCATTTCGTGCCCTCGATGCTCGACGCCTTCCTGGATCCGGATGCGAATCCCGCACTGCGGGAAGGACGTTGGCCGTTGCGGTGGATCTTCGCCGCCGGTGAGGCGCTGTCCGGGGAGACCGCGGCCGCCGTCGCGCGGCGGCTGCCCGCCGCGGAACTGGTGAACTGGTACGGCCCGGCCGAGGCCACCGTCGTGACCGCGTATCCGGTGACCGGCCCGGTGGGCGCCTCGGTGCCGATCGGCGCCCCGGTGGCCAATACCCGGGTGCACGTGCTGGATCGGCAGTTGCGTCCGGTGCCGCCGGGTGCGCCCGGCGAGTTGTACCTCGCCGGTGTGCAGCTGGCCCGCGGCTATCTGGGTGCGCCCGCGCTCAGCGCGGAACGGTTCGTGGCCGATCCGGCCGGGGCCGCGGGGGAACGGCTCTACCGCACCGGCGATGTGGTGCGCTGGCACGGCGAGGCGCTGGAGTATCTGGGCCGCAGCGATTTCCAGATCAAGCTGCGCGGCCAGCGGATCGAGCTGGGCGAGATCGAGGCGGTGCTGGCCGGGCACGCGGCGGTCCGGCACGCGGTGGTGGCGCTGGTCCGCGACGGCGGTGAGCGGCTGGTGGCCTACGTGGTCCCGGCGCCGGGTGCGGCGCTGACCGCGGCCACGGTGCTGGATCGGGCCCGGAAGTCGCTGCCCGCCTACATGGTTCCGGCCGCGGTGGTGGTGCTCGAACAGTTGCCGCTGAACGCCAGCGGCAAGCTCGACCGCAAGGCGCTGCCCGCGCCGCCGGCCCCGACCCGCCCCTACCGGGCGCCGTCGACCCCGCTGGAACAGGCGGTGGCGGGCGTATTCGCCGAGGTGCTCGGCGCGGACCGGGTCGGCCTGGACGACGATTTCTTCGCCCTCGGCGGCAACTCGCTGATCGCCACCCGCGCGGTCGGCCTGCTGCGGTCGGTCACCGGCGCCGACGTCCGGGTGCAGTGGTTCTTCACCGGATCGACGGTGGCGGAGCTGACCGAGCGGGTGCTGGCGGCGCTGGCCGGCGAGCACGATTTCGACCTCGGCAACGACGCGGCGCTCGAGGTGCTGCTGCCGATCCGGGCCACCGGCACCGGCGATCCGCTGTTCTGCATCCACCCGATGTACGGATTGTCGTGGAGCTACGCCGGTCTGGCCCGGTACGTGCCGGACCGGCCGATCCTGGGCCTGCAATCGCCGGCACTGTCCGAGGACGGTTACCTGCCGGTCTCGCTGCGCGACATGGCGGCCCGGTACGTCGCCGAGATCCGCCTGGTGCAGCTGCGCGGCCCGTACCGGCTGCTGGGCTGGTCGCTCGGCGGCGTGCTGGCGCACGCCGTGGCGGCCGAATTGCAGGCCGACGGCGAGGAAGTGGCGCTGCTGGCGATGCTCGACAGCCATCCCGACATCGACGTCACCGACTTCCGGGCTGCGATCCGGGCGGCACTGGCGGAAATCGGTATCGGCGCCGAGACGTTGGTGGGCGACGACATCCACGAGCTCAGTGACGAGGCGGTCGCCGCACTGCACGCCACCATCCCGGCGGACATGGCGGTGCTCACCCCGGATCGGGTGCGGCGCATCTACCGCAGCGCGGTCCGGTCCGCGGAGTTGATCGCCGACCATCGGCCGGCCGTATACCGCGGGCGGCTGCACTATTTCAGCGCGGTCGGGCACACCACGGCGGCTGCCGGGTGGCGCGACCATGTCGACGGTGACATCATCGATCACCCGATCGGTGTCGGTCACGATCAGATGACTTCTCCGGCCGCACTGGCGGAGATCGGTCCCCGACTCACCGACCTGCTCGCTTCTTCCCGGCACGAACACGCCGGGGCGGACAACGATTCGGACACGCCCCGTCGGGCATGATAGGGAATTGCCGTGCGGCAGCGAGCATGTGTCGGGACCCGGAAACGCAGAGCTGACAGTGAAGGTGTGAAACATTGAATCGTCGACACGTCCGGCGTAGAGGGCTACGGGCCTCGGCCGCCCTCGCGGCCACAGGGATCCTCGCGGGAGTTCTGACCGCGATCGGCACCACCCCGGCCTCCGCCGATCCGATCATCGCGTCGAAGAGCTTGTTCTCCGACCCGCGGTCCGCGGACGGGTCGTACATCAGCAAGGCGACCTACAAGGACGACCGCAGCATCCGGCTCTACGTCTACTCCGCCGCCATGGACGAGACCATTCCGGTCGACGTGCAGCGGCCCGCGGACGCGTCGGTCCCGCGCCCGACGCTGTACCTGCTCAACGGCGCCGGTGGCGGCGAGGACGACGCCTCCTGGCAGAAGCGCACCGATATCGTCCACGGATTCCTCACCGACAAGAACGTCAACGTCATCCAGCCCATCGGTGGCAAGTGGAGCTACTACACCGACTGGATCAACGACGATCCGGTGCTGGGCCGCAACAAGTGGAAGACCTTCTTCACCGAGGAATTGCCGCCGCTGATCGATTCCTCGCTGGGCACCAACGGGGTCAACGCGATCGCCGGGCTGTCCACCTCCGGCACCGCGGTGCTGAACCTGCCGATCGCCAAGCCGGGGCTGTACAGAGCGGTCGCCGCGTACTCCGGATGTGCGCAGACCGCGGATCCCGTGGGCCAGACCTACGTGAAGCTCGCCGTCAACACCTGGGGCGGCGGCGACACCGTGAACATGTACGGCCCGGACAACTCGCCCGAGTGGGCGGCGAACGATCCGTACATCCACGCGGACGAACTGCGCGATCTGGATCTGTACCTGTCGACCGGCAACGGGCTGCCCGGCGTGTACGACACGCTCGACGGTCCCTACGCCCTGGCCGGTTCCTACGGCCTGGCCAACCAGATCCTGGTCGGCGGCATCATCGAGAGCGCCGTCAACCAGTGCACCCACAACATGAAGGCGCGGCTGGATTCGCTGGGCATCCCGGCGACCTACAACTTCCGCAACAGTGGCACCCACTCCTGGGGCTACTGGCGGGACGACTTCAAGGATTCCTGGCCGGTGCTCGCGCACGGTCTGGGTCTGGAGTAGGACCGATCCCGCCGACTCCGGCGATTCGAGCGCCCCGGTCACGTCTGTGGCCGGGGCGCTCGGCTTTTCCGGTGGTCTGCTCCGCAAAAATTTCGGTTAACCGTAAAATATTTTCATGAACACCGTAGTTGCCGCGTCGCGATCGAGGTGGCGACGGGCCCGCACGGCATCGGCCCTGCTGGGGCCCGCGTTCGTGGCCGCCGTCGCCTATGTCGATCCGGGCAACGTGGCATCCAATGTCAGCGCCGGCGCCCGCTACGGATATCTGCTGGTGTGGGTGGTGGTGCTGGCCAATGTGATGGCCGCGCTGGTGCAGTACCTGTCGGCGAAACTCGGCCTGGTCACCGGCCGATCGCTGCCCGAGATGGTTCGCGAGCGGGCCAATCGGCCGGTGCGGCTGGCCTATTGGGCACAGGCCGAACTGGCCGCGATGGCCACCGATCTGGCCGAGGTGGTCGGCGGCGCGATCGCGCTGCAACTGCTGTTCGGGCTGCCGCCGTTGCTCGGCGGACTCATCACCGCCGCCGTGTCCATGGTGTTGCTGGTCGTGCAGAACCGGGGCGGGCAGCAGCCGTTCGAGCGGGTGATCATCGGCCTGCTCGCGGTGATCTCGGTGGGATTCGTGGCGAGCGTGGTGCTCTCGCCACCCTCGCTGTCGCACACCGTGCACGGCCTGCTGCCGCGCTTCGACGGCACGCCGAGCGTGCTGCTGGCGGCGGCGATCATCGGCGCCACCGTGATGCCGCACGTGATCTACCTGCATTCCGGGCTGGCCCGGGACCGGCACGGGCATCCCGCGCCGGGACCGGGCCGGGCGCGGCTGCTGCGCGCGACCCGCTGGGACGTCGGCGTGGCCATGCTGATCGCCGGTGTGGTGAATCTGGCGATGCTGCTGCTGGCCGCGCACACCTTCGGCGGCCGCGGCGACATCGACACCATTCCGGGCGCCTACGACGCCGTCCGGGCCGCGCTCGGGCCCGGCGCGGCGCTGCTGCTGGCCGTCGGCCTGCTGGCCTCGGGCCTGGCCTCCACCTCGGTCGGCGCGTCCGCCGGGGCGATGATCATGGCGGGTCTGCTGCGCCGCCGGGTGCCGCTGGCGGTGCGCCGCATCGTCACGCTGATCCCGGCGCTGGTGGTGCTCGTCGCCGGCGTCGACACCACCCGCGCGCTGATCGTGTCCCAGGTGGTGCTGTCGTTCGCGATCCCGTTCGCGCTGATCCCGCTGGTCCGGTTCACCGGCGACCGCGCCCTGATGGGCGGCGATGTGAACCATCGGCTCACCACCACCGCCGCCTGGGTGATCACCCTCGTGATCAGCGGGCTGAACCTGTTGCTGATCTATCTGACCGTCACCGGCCGCGACTGATCCGCCTCACCCGTGCCGCATCCGGAAGATGGCCTTGGCCAGCCGCAGATGCCGGGGATGACGGTCGAAGGTGGAGAGGTTGACCGGGGCCCGATAGCGGCGCGCGGCGATGGCGAGGGTGCGGCTGAACTCCCGCAACCCGGCCTCGCCGTGGGTGTGGCCGCGGCCGTACTCGCCGACGCCGCCGAACGGCATGGCCGGGATGCCGGCGTAGGCCATCGACGAATTCAGCGTCACCACACCGGTTCTGATGCGTTCGGCCAGTTCGGCGCCGAACCGGGTGTCGCGGGTGAACACCGAGACCGCCAGGCCGTGGTCGACGGCGTTGATCCGCGCCACCGCCTCGTCCATGGTCGGCACCGCGTTGATCACCAGCACCGGGCCCACCGCCTCGGCAGTGATGGCCAGGCCGTCCTCGGGCACGTCGGTCAGCACGATCGGTTCCACATACGGTTCGCGGATCGACTCCAGGCCGCCGACCACCGCGCGGCCGCCGCGGGCGATGGCGTCCTTCACCTGCCGTCGCACCGCCTCTGCCTGGGTCTCGCGGACCATCGGACCGTAGGACGCCTTGCGGTCGCCACCGGGTCGCAGCCGTTTCGCCAGCGCCACCACCTTGTCCAGCAGCGGTTCGTAGACCGATTCGGCCACGTACACCCGCTGGATTCCCGACGGGCTCTGCCCGGCGTTGGACATCGCGCCGAAGATCGCGGCCTCGGCGGCGGCGTCGAGTTCGGCGTCGACGTCCACCACCATCGCGCCCTTGCCGCCGCGTTCCACCACGACCGGGGTCATGGTCTGCGCGCACAGCGAGATCACGTTGCGGGCACCGGTTTCCGAGCCCGCGTAGGCGATCTTGTCCACCCCCGCCTGGCACAGCGCGGCCCCGGTCGAGTCGTCGCCGGTGATCGCTTGCAGCACGGGCTGATCGGGCACCAGCCGCTGCCAGCTCTCGGCCAGCCACAGGCCGACGCCGGGAGTCAGCTCACTGGGCTTGAACACCACCGCATTGCCGGCGGCCATCGCGGTGGCGATCGAACCCATCGGCGTGAACACCGGATTGGTCCACGGGCCCAGCACACCCACCACGCCCAGCGGCAGATAGCCCACGGACGCACGCTGATTGCGGGACAACCAGGTGGAGCCGAGCCGTCGCCGGCCCAGCGATCGTTCGGCGTGCCGCGCCACCCAGTCCAGATTCTCCACCGCCAGCATCACTTCGATGGCGGCGTCGGTCTCCGGCTTGCCGGTCTCCGCGCAGACCACCTCCACCAGCTCGCCGAGCCGCCGGGCGATGGCGCCCTTCCATTCCAGCAGCCAGCGCCGTCGGTCGGCGAATCGTAAGGCGCCCCACCAGCTCTCGGCGGATCGCGCGGCCCGCACGGTGGCCGCCACCACGTCCGGGCCGGCGACACTGTAGGTGCCGATGGACTCGCCGGTGCGTGGATCGTAGGACGTGAGCGCCGGGACTCGGCCCGGCCCGGCCTGCGCCGCCGTCTGCGGCTGCGCGGATTCGACCATGGGGTCACCTCTCGCTGGGCGAAAAACTCCGGTAACCGGTCGTCTCGCGTGTCGACCGAGGGGGCCGGCGCGACCGCGCCGGCGTGGGTGTTCCCCTGCCGCCAGATTATGGGCGGTGTTGGTCAAGCGACAAGAAACCCGTGTTCACGCAGACCGATCGGTTCGTGTCGGGACCAGCATCAATTTCCTGGTTGACCGTCCGGTTCGGAAATTTGTGAGGAAAGCCACATTTCACCAGCGTCGCCCGGTGCGGCGGAGTGCCGCATGCCGGACCGATGCGGTTCCCGGACCCGGGCCAGTAACATCGCGCGAGGTGGATGGGATCACCACACCGGGACGCGCGTGCGACTCGGACTGTCCGGTCGCCGTCCCAGCGGATAGTGCAGAGCCGTCCCGGCGGATGTGGAGAGTGGATGCCGAGCCTCGAGAAAACCGGCGTAGTGGATGCAGCGGAATCCGGTCAGGAGTCCGGGGGCGCGGATGCGCGCGGTCCGGTCGTCGCCGAACCCGCCGTACGGGTGGTGGACGTGCACAAGTCCTTCGGCGAGGTGCGGGCGTTGCAGGGCATCAGCTTCACCGCCGCGCGGGCCGGTGTGCTCGGCATCCTCGGCCCGAACGGGGCCGGTAAGACCACCACCGTGAAGATCCTGTCCACGTTGCTGCGCCCCGATTCCGGCACCGCCGTGGTCGCCGGGCACGATGTGGTGCGCGACGCCGCCGGGGTGCGTCGATCGATCATGATGACCGGGCAGTATGCCGCCCTGGACGAGAACCTGTCCGGCCGCGAGAACATCGAACTGTTCGGGCGGCTGATGGGTCTGGGCAAACGGGCCGCGCGGCAGCGCGCCGACACCCTGCTGGAGGAGTTCGATCTGGTCGGCGCGGGGCGGCGGGCGGTGCGGCACTACTCCGGCGGTATGCGCCGGCGCATCGACATCGCCTGCGGGCTGGTGGTGCGGCCGGAGGTGGTGTTCCTCGACGAGCCCACCACCGGGCTGGATCCGCGCAGCCGCCAGGGTGTCTGGGATCTGGTCACCGCGCTCAAGCGGCAGGGCATCACGGTGTTGCTGACCACGCAGTACCTCGAAGAGGCCGATGTGCTCAGCGACAACATCATCGTCATCGACAAGGGCACGGTGATCGCCGAGGGTACCGCAGACGAGCTCAAGGAACGCACCGGCGGCAGTTATTGCGAAGTGGTGCCGCTGGATCCGACGAAGCTCGGCGCGGCCGTGGCCGCGCTCGGTGATCTGGTGCCGGAGGCGGTGCGCAACGATGCCGCGGGTAACGGTGACAAGCAGGTCGATCGGGTGTCGATCCCGGCTCCCGATGGGGCCGGGACGCTGGCCGAGGCATTGCGGCGGCTGGACTCGGCCGGGGTGGAGCTTGCCGATATCGCGTTGCGGCGGCCGTCGCTGGACGACGTGTTCCTGTCCATCACCGGGCATTCGGGCGGTCATTCGTGACCACCGTCTCGGCCGTCGCCGCGGACGGGCTGTTTCACGCGTTGCCGCCGGCCCGGCCGTCCTCGTTCGCGCAGTGGCGGGCACTGACCGGGCGCATCGTCCGGACCATGGCGTTGCGAGGTGAACTGGCCTTCGCGGTCGTCACGCCGCTGGTGTTCACGCTGGGGTTCTATCTGCCGCTGCGCTACGTGATGAAATTCCGCGGGATCGACTACGCGCAGTTCGTGATGCCGATCATCGTGTTGCAGACCATGTCGTTCACCATGATGTCCAATGCGCAGCTGGCCGCCTTCGAGGCGCTGACCGGGCTGCACAGCCGGTTGCAGACGATGCCGATCGGGTCGCTGGTGCCGTTGGGCTCGCGACTGTCGGCGGGGCTGGTGCGGTCGGTCACCTCGCTGGCCGCGGCGATCGGGTTCGGGTATCTGATCGGGTTCCGGTTCGTCGCCGGGTTCTGGGAGGCCGCGTTGTTCTGCGGGTTCTCGCTGGCTGTCGGGACGGTGCTGGCCATCGGGGCCGATGCGCTGGGGTCGCTGACCAAGAGTCCGGAGGCGTTGAGCCAGGCGTTGACGCTGCCTACGTTGATCTTCGGCATGTTGTCCTGCGGGTTCGTGCCGGAGTCCGGGTTTCCGCAGTGGATCCGGCCGTTCGTGCGCAACCAGCCGATCTCGCAGTTCTCGTTCGCGTTGCGGGACATGGCCGCGCACGGGGTGAGCTGGCAGGTCGCGTGGGTGCCGGTGGTGTGGGTGAGCGGGCTGGCGGTGGCGTTCGTGCCGCTGGCGATCTGGGCGAGTGTGAGGCGATCGTGAGCGTCGTGCAGGAAATCCCTTCGGCTACCTTCGTGATGTCCACGCGGGTGCCGCTGCCGGTGGTGGCGACGCCCTCGGAGGGGGCGCTGTCGACCTGGGCGCGGCACAGTGTGATCCAGTGTGGGCGGCTGTTACGGGTGTGGAGTCGCGACACCATGACCACGGTGCAGACTCTGCTGTATCCGGCGTTCACGCTGTTGATGTTTCGGATCGTGCTGGGGGATTCGATCACCTCTGCTACCGGGATGCCGAGTGTGTACGGCACTGTTCCGATGATCACGCTGGTGGCTGCTATGGCCGGGGCTATCGTCAGTGCGCTCGGGTTCAAGGTGGAGAAGGCCGCGGGGTTGCTCGGGCGGTTTCAGACGATGCCGATTCATCGGGCTGCGGGGCTCACCGGGCGGTTGCTGGCCGAGGCGGTTCGGGTGCTGGTCACCACGTTGTTCGTGATCGTGGTCGGGGTGGCGATCGGGTTCCGGTTCTGGAACGGGTTCTGGGCCTCGCTGGCGATGATCGCCATGCCGGTGTTGTTCGGGGCCGGGTTCGCGGTATTGGTTACTGCGTTGGCGACGATTTCTGAGGGGGTGATGTTGATCAATATCCTGGGGACTGTCAATACGTTGCTGATGTTCTTCAATTCCGGGTTTGTGCCGGTGTTTGCTTATCCTCGGTGGTTGCAGGCCACTGTGGAGAATCAGCCTATGAGTACGGCTATTGATGCGATGCGGGGGCTGGCTTGGGATGGGCCGGTTGCCGCGCCTTTGTTGAAGACCTTGGGGTGGGTGGTGGGGGCGGTTGTGTTGTTTGCTTATCCGGCTGTTCGGGGGTATCGGAGGGCTGCTGAGAGTAGTTGAGGTTGGGTTTTCGGGGGTGGGGTGGGGGTGTGGGTTCGTTCGGTTGGTTGGGTCGGGAGTGCGTCTGGTTGCGGATGAGGGTTTGCCTTCTTGGTGGTGACCGGCTGTGTTTTTGGCCTCCGCTTCGCTGCGGCGGGTTCTCGGCCCCTGAGTCTCGATTCTTCCCTCCTCCGCTCCTCCGCTTCGCTCCCCCGCTCCGTCAGTCCAGAATCGAGACGGGCCGAGAACATTCGGGGTATGCCTTCTCGGTGGTGACCGGGCCCTCAGCGGGCGGGCCGAATGCCGGGCCTGCTTGTTGGTGACCGCGTTGGAGGGTGAGGTGGGAAGAGAACTCGAGGGGTCGGGGCTGCTTGGGGGTGACCGGGTTGGAGAGCTGGGGCGGGAAGAGAACTCGAGGGGTCGGGGCTGCTTGGGGGTGACCGGGGTCGATGGGGAGGTGGGCAGCGGATTGGGGTGTCCGGCCTGCTTGGTGGTGACCGCGAATCGGGGTGAGGTGGGTGGCGGGGCTGTTGACTGTTTGCTGGTGGGGCAGGTCCGGAGGTGGGTCGGGCAGGGAACAAGGGTGTCCGGCTTGCGGATTGGTGACCGTGAACGGGGAACCGGACCGGGTGCCGGGGCTGCTCGGGGGTGACCGGGGCCGGGGTGGGGGAGGGACGAGCCAGCTTGTTATTGCGCGGGGGTGTCTCCCAGGAGGACGGCGGTCATCAGGGCTTGGACGCGGGCGAGGCTGGCGGGGCGGCTGTCGTAGCGGATGCTGCGGCCTACGTCGATGACCTGGGCGATTGCGGCGTGTACTCGGAAGCGGGCTTCTATCGGGTCGCCGTCGAGGAGGTGGGCCCACTCCAGGACGTTCTGGCGTTGGATGGCTCTCAGTTTTTGTTGTTCGGCGGGGGGGAGGTTGGAGAATTCGGCGAAGTAGACCGGGAGGATCTCCGGCATGGCGAAGGTCAGGCGGGCGAAGCGGGCGGCCATGCGGGTGGCGGCGTCGGTGCGGCTGGTCGCTTCGGCGAGGGCTTCTGCGTTGGCGATGGCGAGGCGTTCGCCGGTGCGGTGGAAGGCGGCGGCGAGCAGGTCCGATTTGCTCGGGAAGTAGCGGTAGACGCTGGAGGCGTTGATTCCTACGGCGGCGCCGATTTCTTCGATGCCGGCCTCGTGGTAGCCCTGGCGGCCGAAGATTCGTATTGCTTCCACCAGCAGTTGTTCTCGTTTGGCGCTGGGGGGGAGGCCGCGCACTTCCGTGGTCGGGGCCGGTTCGGCGGGGGCGGGGGGTAATCCGGTGCGGGCTATGGACCAGCCGATGTCGGTCATGAGGTCGGACAGGCGGGCGGCGGCCAGGGCGGTGTGGTGGGCGGTGATGCTGCCGATCGCGCCCAGGACGGCGGTGCCCAGGAGTTTGATGTCGGCGGGGGCGCAGTCGGGGCGGTTGGCCGCGATCGCGGATTCGAAGGTGCGGTGCAGGGTCTCGTAGCGCACCCGGACTCGCGCTCGGTCGGCCGGTTCCAGGTAGCGGCCTTCCCAGCGGTACAGGCCGCCGCCGCGGCGGGCCTCGACGGTGTGCGCGGTGGCCGCTCGGATCAGGGTGGTGAGCCGGGGTTCCGGGGCGGCGGACGGGTCGTCGGCGGACTGGACGGAATCGAGCAGGGTTTGGGCGCCCAGTTCGGCGGCGGCCACCAGTAGCGCGTACTTGTTCGCGAAGTGGCGGTAGAGCGCGGGGCCGGAGATGCCCACCTCGGCCGCGATCTCGTCGACGCCGACCGGGTGATAGCCACGCTCACTGAAGGCCCGGGCCGCTACGCTCACGATTTGTGCCTTGCGGTTCTTCGGCCGCCGCCGCGCCGGTGAACTGCCCGTTCGCGGGGTAGCGAGCGCGGACTCGCTGCGATCCGCGACCATGCACCTCTCCTCCAGTTCGTCGGGAGCCGCTGCCGGGGCCGTTGACAGCTCCGGGCGGTACCCTCTAAGTTAACCACAATTCGCAAAAGTCCACGATTTCGCGCCAACGGGCGCGACGACGCCGCCCGGGGGCAGCCATGAGTACCGTCGACAATCGCACCACTCCGGCCGGGTTCTCCGCCATCCGGGAGGACCGCGTGCTGCGGGTCACGCTGACCAATCCGGCGCGCAAGAACGCCATCGATTACCACACGATGGTCGCCCTCGGCGACCTGTTCACCACCGTCGGCGAGGACCGTGCCGTGCGCGCGATCGTACTCACCGGCGAGGGCCGGGACTTCTGTACCGGGGCCGATCTGTCCGGGGTGGAGGCCAACGTGCAGCGCGGCATCACCCCCGAGCTCACGATGGATGCCGCCAACCGCATGGTGCGCACGCTGCTCGATGTGCCGGTGCCGGTGGTCGCGAGCATCCGTGGCGCCGCCGCCGGCGTCGGGGTGGCGCTGGCGCTGGCCGCCGACATCACCTACGCCGCTAGCGATTCCTATCTGCTGCTGGCCTTCATCAATGTCGGCCTGATGCCCGACGGTGGCGCGGCCGCGATGGTGGCGGCGGCCGCCGGTCGGGCGCGGGCCGCCGAGCTGGCGCTGCTGGGGGAGCGGTTGCCCGCTGTGGAGGCCGCCGCCGCGGGACTGATCACGCGGGCCGTGCCGGTCGAGGAGCTCGACGCGATCGTGGCCAAGGCCGTCGCCAAGCTGGCCCACGGCCCGCGCCGGGCACAGCAACTCACCAAGCGGGCATTGAACGAGGCCAGCCTGTCCACCCTGGACGCCGCGCTGGCGGCGGAGAAGGCCGGTCAGGTCGAGCTGCTGGATTCGCCCGATTTCGCCGAGGGCGCGATCGCCATGCTCACCAAGCGCAAGCCGGTCTTCGGCGACTGAGCGGTGAGTCTGGTGAACTTTCCGCAACCCTGCCGGTGATCCCCTTCTTGGGTGCGCGATAGTCTTCCGCTATGGCTTACCTGGTCACCGGCGCTTCCGGTTGCCTCGGAAGGTATCTCGTCTCCGAATTGCTGAAGCGTAGCGGCGATGTGCACGTGCTGGTGCGGCCGGACACCGCTTCCGTGGATCGCTTCGATCGGTGCGCGCGCGAGTGGGCCGCCGGTGAGCGGGTGCGGGCGGTGCGCGGTGATCCCGCCCTGCCCGGACTCGGCATCGATCCGGAATGGCTTGCCGCACATCATGGTTCGATCGACCACCTGTTCCATCTGGCGGCCGGGCCGGACGCCGCGCGGCCCGGGGCCTGCGGACATGTGGTCGATGTCGCCCATCGGCTGGCGGCCGGTGTGCTGCACCATGTTTCGACCGTCGCCGTGGCGGGGGCGGTGACCGGGCTGTTCACCGAGGACATGTTCGACGTCGGCCAGGTGCTGCCCACGCCGTATCAGCGCGCGGCGTTCGAGGCCGAGCGCACGGTCCGCGATCGATGCGAGGTGCCGTGGCGCAGCTACCGGCCCTCCATCGTGATCGGCCACTCCCGCACCGGCGAGATCGATCGGATCGCCGGGCCCTACCACTTCTTCCGGCTGCTGCGGAAGGCCGCGCAGCTGCCCCGGTTGCTACCGCTGCTGGTACCGCAGTTGGGCGAGACCAACATGGTGCCGGTGGATTTCGTGTCCCGGGCACTGGATCACCTGGCCCATCGGCCCGCGCCCTCGGGCACCACCTATCACCTGGTCGACCCGCGGCGTCAGGGCGCGACCGAAGTGCTCAACCTGTTCGCCGACGAGGCCGGCGCCCCGCGCCTGATCGAGGTGATGCCGAAACGAATTCTGGAGCCGATGCTGCGCACCCCCGGCCTGGGCTGGGCCCTCGGCCATCTCGGGGTGCCCCAGGAGGTCCTGGAGCACAGCGAATTCGACTGCTGGTTCGACTTCCGCAACACCGCCGCCGCACTGGCCGGAACCGATATCCGGGTGCCACCCCTAGCGGCCTACGCCCCGATCGTCTGGAAGTACTGGATCGAGAACCGCTGGTGAGTCCCGCTCCGCGCCGCCGGCCGCATCCACGGCCGGGTGCGTGGGATGCCCGGTGCCCGCCGGGTGCGTGGTGGTCAGGTGTCCGGTGCTCGCCGGGTGTGACGTGCTCGGGTGGGTGGTGGCTGAATGCGCTGTGGTCATCGGGCCCGCGGTGCCTGCCGGGTGTGTGATGGTCGCCGGATGCGTGTCGGCCGGGTGCGCGGCGTAGTAACCCGCCCAGCGGCGGCGATTGGTCCAGCCCACCAGGTCGTATCGCCAGCGGAACGGCCAGGTGCGCGCCACCGTGAGGAACAGCGCCGCGCCCAGGGCCGCGTAGTCGTCGTGGGCGGACAGCAGCGCGCGCTGCTGCCGGGGCGTGGCGGTGAAGAACGCCTCGAACATCGTCACGGTCTGCTCGGTGGTGAGCCGGCCCATGCCGTGCAGGCCGCGGGTGCGCATCCAGTACACCAGCCGCGCCTGCCACGGCCACAGCGTCACGACCGGATCCTGCCCGGCCCGCAGCGCGGCGACCGCCGGATCCACCAGCGACAGTGATGCGGCCACGCCGTACCCGGTGCACGGGTGCATCATTCCGCCTCGGGAGCCGAACGGTATCGCGGCCGCCGACCGCGCGCCGGACACGGCGGTGGGCGGTGGCTGGTCCAGCGGATAGTGCGCCGCCTCGGCCGGTTCGTCGCCGCGCAGCCGGATACCGTGCGCGGCAAGCCGATTCAGGGTGCGGCGGCGCAATTCGCGTTGCGGCACACCGCCGCCGAGGCCGAGGCTGGTCTCCTCGAAGATCACCTTGCCGTCACCGACCGGCACCGCGTACAGGAACGACGGCGGCTCGTCCGGCCCGGCGCCGTTCTCCGCCCGCCAGTCCAGCAGCAGGCCGGTGTCGCCGGCCACCATCGGCGCCGCCAGTTCCGCGTCCACGAAGATGCCGTGCGCACTCGCCGCCGGTCGCGGACCCGGTGCGGGCAGGCCGCGAGCGTCCACGACGGCGGCGGCGGTGACCGACGAGCCGTCGGCCAGTTCCACCCGGTGGCCGCTCACGGTGGCGGCGCGGCCGGGCAGCACGGTCACGCCGTCGAGCGGAAGCGCCTCGTGCAGGCCGGGTTTCGAGAGCACGCAGTACGGCCGGTCGATCCGCAACGGCCGGGTCGTCCACACCGTCGGCGCCGCGATGCGCGAGGCCACCGCGCGATCGGGCAGCCAGTCCGGCAGTTCGTCCGCCCAGCAGCCGTAGGTCGGCGCCCAGATCCGCTCCGGCCGCGGATCGATCGCCACCACCGAGAGCCCGGCCAGCCCGGCCCGATGCGCGAGCGCGCGCCCGGTGGGGCCCAGTCCCACCACACAAAGGTCCGCATCCCGGACATGCCGAGCAGTCATGTAATTCATTCAATCAGCCCCGCTCGGGCATTCTGGGAATTCGATGTGTGCCACGAGGCGCGCAGCCTGATTGCTGATCATTCACCGATCGTTCGGAGTTTGCTGCGGGCGTGTCCGGGAAGCCGAAGGGTGTGCGACATCTAGCGTGGCAAATCATGGCAACCAGGCGAATGTCGATCGTGTTGACGGTGGCGTGCGCGGTGATTGCTGCCCTGGCGGTGATGCCGCGGGCGCTGGCCGAGCCCGCGCCCGACCCTGCCGACGGTCCCGCCGGGGCCAACGACTGGTCCTGTCACCCGTCGGCGGCCGCGCCGGATCCGGTGGTCCTGGTGCACGGCGCGGGAACCGATGCGCCGCAGAGCTTCGCGGAGCTGGCGCCGCTGTTGCAGCAGGCGGGCTACTGCGTGTTCGCGGCGAATTTCGGTCGCGCCCGGCTGCTGTCGGGCCCGGCCGGGCTGCCCAGCCGGGTCAATTGGCCCGGCACCGGCCCGATGGCCGCGGAGCTGACCGGCCGCGTGGTCTACGGCGTCGCCGACATCGCCTCGACCGCCGCGGAACTGGACGAGTTCGTCGGCCGGGTGCGCGACGCGACCGGCGCGAAACGGGTCGCCCTGGTCGGTCATTCGACCGGCGGCACGGTGATCCGGCAGTTCCTGCACACCCATCCGGGCGCGGCGTCCACGGTGGTCACCCTCGCCACCCCGTATCGGGGCTCCACCTTCGCCGGACTGCCCGCGCACTATCCCGACCTGGCGGCGCTCGGGCTGGACGGGCCGCAGATCGCCGCCCAGGTGTACGGCACGGCCGGCGCGGAGCAGGCCGTCGGCTCGCCGGTGCTGGCCCGCCTCGACGCCGGCGGCGAAACCGCGCCGGGCGTGCGCTGGACCGCCATCGCCAGCCGTGCCGACGAGGTGATCACGCCGCCGCGGTCCGCCCTGCTCGCCGCGCCGACGGGCGCCGACCGCAACATCTGGGTGCAGGACGGCTGCTCACCCCGGCCGGTGACCCACGCCGGACTGCTCACCGATCCGCATGCGCTCGAGCTGGTGCTCTCGGCCCTGTCGGACTCGCCGCCGGCGCCCTGCTAGCCCCACCGGCCCGCACGGCCGACCTGGGGCGACACGCCCGGCGGATTCGGCGACGCGCTCGGTGAATCCGGTCACCTCCGCCGCTGCGGCCCGCAGTAGGCCGCCGCCGATCACTTCGGGGTGACCCAGGTGGTGATGTCGGCGTGCACGACCTCGGTGCCGGATTTGTCGAGGATCGCGACCGGCACCACCAGGTCCGTACCCTCGGACAATGCGGCGAAATCGGGCAGCTCGCGCAGCGTAGCGACCGCTCGGAGCCCGGACTCGGCCTTGGTCAGGTACTGCACGGCCATGCCCTTGGGGATCCAGCGATGGCTGGTCGGCACGGTCGCCTCGCACAGCATGCCCATCGCCACCTCGGCCAGATTGCACGCGGCGATGGCGTGGAAGGTGCCCAGGTGGTTGTGGATGCCGAACCACTTGGGCGCGATCACCTCGCAGTATCCCGGTTCCAGCCGGATCACCGTGGGCAGCACCGTGCCGAAATACGGCACCCGGGCGACCATCCCCAGCGAGAACAGCGCGTGCCCGAGCCGGTTGTCGGGCAGTTTCTTCCAGCCGCGGTAGGTCGCGGTCTCCTTCGTCATGCCGATATCTTACTTTCGGGTAAGTTGATCGGCGACAGTCTTCGCGAGGACGATCCGCGCTGGTGACGACCGTTGTCGCCGTCGAGGGGACCCCGATTTGGAGTCCGCTCCGGGCCTCGGGCATACTGTTCGGGTTGCCTGCGTCGGGTGGCGTCTGCCTTCGGGTGTGTGCGTCCCTGTTCGCAGGCGAGTAGTACCCACTCGTGTACTCCGTCGAGTCCGACGGGTACCTCCGGGACAGCGTTCCGAGGCCTACAGGAGTTCTTGTCCGAGGCCGAAGAATGAGCGAGAAGGCGACACGCCCGACCGCGTGTACCGGAAGAACCATGACAGATGAACAGCGGCGAAGGGATCGGGCACGGCTCGGTCGAGGTCTGAACGGATACGTCTGCTGTTTTTCTCTCGGGTTCGGGCATGCACATGAGGGTGGCTCCGGCTTCGGACCACCGTCACACCGGAGCAACTAGCGGAGAAAAGGACACTCAGCGTGGCGGGACAAAAGATCCGCATCAGGCTCAAGGCCTACGACCATGAGGCGATCGATGCGTCGGCGCGCAAGATCGTCGAGACCGTGACCCGTACGGGCGCGCGTGTCGTCGGCCCGGTGCCGTTGCCGACCGAGAAGAACGTGTACTGCGTCATCCGCTCGCCGCACAAGTACAAGGACTCGCGCGAGCACTTCGAGATGCGCACGCACAAGCGGCTGATCGACATCCTCGACCCGACGCCGAAGACGGTGGACGCGCTCATGCGCATCGACCTGCCGGCCAGCGTCGACGTCAACATTCAGTGACAGTGACGGGGACAGCACACATGACTGACAACAAGAGTCGTCCGGCCGCCGGCATCCTGGGCACCAAGCTCGGCATGACCCAGGTCTTCGACGAGAAGAATCGCGTCGTTCCCGTGACAGTCGTCAAGGCGGGTCCGAACGTCGTGACCCAGATCCGCACCGTGGAGCGCGACGGCTACTCGGCCGTGCAGCTGGCCTACGGCGCGATCGACCCGCGCAAGGTGATCAAGCCCGTCGCCGGGCAGTTCACCAAGGCCGGCGTCACCCCCCGCCGCCACATCGCCGAGATCCGCGTCGCCGACGCCTCGCAGTTCGAGGTCGGTCAGGAGCTCAACGCCGAGGTGTTCGAGGCCGGGACCTACGTCGACGTCACCGGCACCAGCAAGGGCAAGGGCTTCGCCGGCACCATGAAGCGCCACGGCTTCAAGGGCCAGGGCGCCTCGCACGGCGCGCAGGCTGTGCACCGCCGTCCGGGCTCGATCGGTGGCTGCTCCACCCCGGGCCGTGTCTTCAAGGGCATGCGGATGTCCGGCCGGATGGGTAACGACCGGGTCACCACGCAGAACCTCTCGGTCCACAAGGTGGACACCGAGAACGGCCTGCTGCTGATCAAGGGCGCCATCCCGGGCCGCACCGGCGGCCTCGTGATCGTCAAGAGCGCAGTGAAGGGTGGTGCGCACGCGTGAGCACTGAAACGAAGACCAACCTCACGCTGCCGGTGAAAGAGGCCGGCGGCAAGACCAACGGCACCGTCGACCTCCCCGCGGAGATCTTCGACGTCACCGCGAACATCGCGCTGATGCACCAGGTCGTCATCGCCCAGCAGGCCGCGGCCCGTCAGGGCACGCACGCCACCAAGACCCGGGGCCTGGTCTCCGGCGGTGGCAAGAAGCCGTACCGGCAGAAGGGCACCGGCCGCGCCCGTCAGGGCTCGACCCGCGCGCCGCAGTTCGCCGGTGGTGGCACCGTGCACGGCCCGCAGCCGCGCGACTACACCCAGCGCCTGCCCAAGAAGATGAAGGCCGCCGCCCTGCGTGGCGCGCTGTCGGACCGCGCCCGCAACGAGCGCATCCACGTCGTGACGGAGCTGGTCGCCGGTCAGACCCCGTCCACCAAGGTCGCCAAGAGCTTCCTGGCCGAGCTGTCGGACCGGAAGAAGTTCCTGGTGGTCGTCGGCCGCGAGGATCTGGCCGCGTGGAAGAGCGTGGCGAACCTGCAGAACGTGCACGCCATCGCGCCGGATCAGCTGAACACCTACGACGTGCTCTACAGCGACGAGGTCGTCTTCAGCGTCGAGGCCCTGAACACCTTCGTGCACGGCCCCGCCGAAGCTGCACAGGAGGAGAGCAAGTGACCACCATCGCCGATCCGCGCGACATCCTGCTGGCGCCGGTCATCTCCGAGAAGTCCTACGGGCTGATCGAAGAGGGCACGTACACCTTCGTGGTGCACCCGGACGCGAACAAGACGCAGATCAAGATCGCCGTCGAGAAGGTGTTCGGCGTGAAGGTGACCAGCGTCAACACCGCCAACCGTCAGGGCAAGCGCAAGCGGACCCGCTTCGGTTACGGCAAGCGCAAGAACACCAAGCGCGCGCTCGTGACCCTCTCGGCCGACAGCAAGCCCATCGAGATCTTCGGAGGCCCGGTCGCGTAAGCGGCAGGGGCTCCAGAAAGCAGAGAAGAACTCATGGCAATCCGTAAGTACAAGCCGACGACCCCGGGTCGCCGCGGTGCTTCGGTCTCGGACTTCGCCGAGATCACCCGCTCGACCCCCGAGAAGTCGCTGCTGCGTCCGCTGAGCAAGTCCGGCGGTCGTAACGCGCACGGCCGCATCACCACCCGGCACAAGGGTGGCGGTCACAAGCGCGCCTACCGTCTGGTCGACTTCCGTCGCCTCGACAAGGACGGCATCCCGGCCAAGGTCGCGCACATCGAATACGACCCCAACCGCACCGCGAACATCGCGCTGCTGCACTTTGCCGACGGCGAGAAGCGCTACATCATCGCGCCGAAGGGCATCGCGCAGGGCACCCGCATCGAGTCGGGTCCGGGCGCGGACATCAAGCCGGGCAACAACCTGCCGCTGCGCTCGATCCCGACCGGTACCACCATCCACGCCGTGGAGCTGCGGCCCGGTGGTGGCGCCAAGCTGGCCCGCGCGGCCGGCATGAGCATCCAGCTGCTGGGTAAGGAAGGCGCCTACGCCGTCCTGCGTATGCCCTCCGGCGAAATCCGCCGCGTCGACGTGCGCTGCCGCGCCACCGTCGGCGAGGTCGGCAACGCCGAGCAGTCGAACATCAACTGGGGCAAGGCCGGCCGTATGCGGTGGAAGGGCGTCCGCCCGACCGTCCGTGGTGTGGTCATGAACCCGGTCGACCACCCGCACGGCGGTGGTGAGGGTAAGACCTCCGGTGGTCGTCACCCCGTGTCCCCGTGGGGCCAGCCGGAAGGCCGGACCCGCAAGCCCAATCGTCCGAGCGACAAGCTCATCGTCCGCCGCCGCGGCAAGAAGCGTTGAGGAGGAGGTTAAGACATGCCACGCAGCCTGAAGAAGGGCCCGTTCGTCGACGAACACCTCCTCAAGAAGGTGGATGTTCAGAACGAGAAGGGTACGAAGCAGGTCATCAAGACCTGGT
This sequence comes from Nocardia sp. alder85J, assembly GCF_020176955.2. Lineage (GTDB taxonomy): Bacteria > Actinomycetota > Actinomycetes > Mycobacteriales > Mycobacteriaceae > Nocardia. Next base: position 229,830 of record NZ_JAIUCZ020000003.1, on the reverse strand, counting down.
CGCGCCGTTCGACCATCATTCCCGATTTCATCGGCCACACTTTCTCGGTGCACGACGGTCGTAAGCACGTGCCGGTGTTCGTGTCGGAGAACATGGTCGGGCACAAGCTCGGCGAGTTCGCCCCGACCCGGACGTTCAAGAGCCACGTCAAGGAAGATCGGAAGAGCAAGCGGCGATGAGCACTGACACTCAGAATCCGACCGCGCGCGCTACCGCGAAGCATGTTCGTGTGACCCCGATGAAGGCTCGCCGGGTCGTCGACATGGTCCGTGGCCGCCGGGTCGAGGACGCGCTGAACATCCTGAAGTTCGCTCCGCAGGCCGCGAGCGAGCCGGTGGCCAAGGTCGTCGCCTCGGCCGCGGCCAACGCCCAGAACAACCTCGGCCTCAACCCGGCCACGCTGGTCATCTCGACCGCGTACGTCGACGAGGGTGCGACCCTGAAGCGGTTCCAGCCGCGCGCTCAGGGCCGGGCGTTCCGGATCCGCAAGCGGACCAGCCACATCACCATCGAGGTCGAGAGCTTGCCCGACACCGGCAGCGCCTCACGTAATCGCCGGAAGGGAGGGGCGAAGTAAATGGGACAGAAGATCAATCCCCACGGCTTCCGCCTCGGCATCACCACCGACTGGAAGTCGCGCTGGTACGCCGACAAGCAGTACGCGGACTACGTGAAGGAAGACGTCGCGATCCGTAAGCTCCTCGCCACCGGCATGGAGCGGGCGGGCATCTCGAAGGTCGAGATCGAGCGCACCCGGGACCGCGTGCGGGTGGACATCCACACCGCGCGTCCGGGCATCGTGATCGGCCGTCGTGGCGCCGAGGCCGACCGTATCCGCGCCGAGCTGGAGAAGCTCACCGGCAAGCAGGTGCAGCTGAACATCCTCGAGGTCAAGAACCCCGAGTCGGATGCGCAGCTCGTCGCCCAGGGTGTCGCGGAGCAGCTGTCCAACCGGGTGGCGTTCCGTCGCGCGATGCGCAAGGCCATCCAGTCGGCCATGCGTTCGCCGAACGTCAAGGGCATCCGGGTGCAGTGCTCGGGCCGCCTCGGCGGCGCCGAAATGTCGCGCTCGGAGTTCTACCGTGAGGGTCGGGTGCCGCTGCACACGCTGCGCGCCGACATCGACTACGGCCTGTACGAGGCTCGGACCACCTTCGGCCGCATCGGCGTGAAGGTCTGGATCTACAAGGGCGACATCGTCGGTGGCAAGCGCGAGATCACCGCTGCCGCCACGCCGTCGGGCAACGATCGTCGCGAGCGCCGGGAGCGGCCGAGCCGTCCGCGGCGGTCCGGTTCGTCCGGCACCACCGCGACCAGCACCGAGGCCGGCCGGGCCGCCACCGCGGTGGCCGAGGCGCCGGCAGAGAAACAGGAGGGCTGACCAATGCTGATGCCCCGCAAGGTCAAGCACCGCAAGCAGCATCACCCCGGTCGTTCCGGCATGGCCAAGGGCGGCACCTCGGTGGCGTTCGGTGAGTTCGGTATCCAGGCGCTGGAGCCGGGCTACATCACCAACCGGCAGATCGAGTCGGCGCGTATCGCGATGACCCGCCACATCAAGCGTGGCGGCAAGATCTGGATCAACATCTACCCGGACCGTCCGCTGACCAAGAAGCCCGCCGAGACCCGCATGGGTTCCGGTAAGGGTTCGCCGGAGTGGTGGATCGCGAACGTCAAGCCCGGCCGGGTGATGTTCGAGATGTCCTACCCCAACGAGGAGACCGCTCGCGAGGCGCTGCGCCGCGCGATGCACAAGCTCCCCGTGAAGTGCAGGATCGTGACCAGGGAGGAGCAGTTCTGATGGCTACCGGAACTCCGGCCGCAGACCTGCGCGAGCTCACCGAGGACGAGCTCGTCGCCCGCCTGCGTGAATCCAAGGAAGAGCTGTTCAACCTGCGCTTCCAAATGGCGACGGGCCAATTGCAGAACAACCGTCGCCTGCGCGTCGTTCGTCACGAGATCGCGCGCATCTACACGGTCATGCGTGAGCGCGAGCTCGGCCTGGCCACCGGTCCCGCGGACGAGGGAGATGCGGCATGAGTGACGCGAAGGGCCCGGCCAAGACGCCGGCCAAGGAGACCGAACGTGGCAGCCGCAAGGTGCGGGTCGGCTACGTGGTGTCCGACAAGATGAACAAGACGATCGTCGTCGAGCTCGAGGATCGCCACCGGCATCCGCTGTACGGCAAGATCATTCGCACCACCTCCAAGGTGAAGGCGCACGACGAGAACGAGATCGCCGGCATCGGCGACCGCGTCCAGGTCATGGAGACCCGCCCGCTGTCGGCCACCAAGCGCTGGCGGCTGATGGAGGTGCTGGAGCGGGCCAAGTAGGCCACGCCCCACCCCTCGGCAGGCAGTCGAACAGCGAAGGCCCGCTTCCCTTCCCGGGAGGCGGGCCTTCGCCGTCGCCGGGATTGTGATGTATGCGATTGTGGCGCTCCGCAATTGGCGCAGTGGACGCTTGATCGGTTAACTTTGACGGGCTATGAGGAACGTTGCGACGACTTCCGGGGCCTGGCGGACGATCGACGGAGAGACGGTGTCGTTTCGCGACGCCTCGGTGGCGTGGGCCTTGGCCGCGCACGAGGTGCTCGCCGAAACCGCCACCGGTTACGGGCATTTCGTGACGCTCGAGGAACTTGCCGAGCGGGTGCAGGAGATGTCGGGGGTGCGGACGGGCGCGCCGCGGCGTACCTGGATGGACGCCATCCTGCGCAAGGTCGCCCGGCGCTGCCACAGCGCCGGTGAGCCGCCGCTGACCGCGCTGTGCGTGCGCGCCAACCACACCGTCACCGACAGCTACAAATACGTGCTCGAACTGGCGGCCCTGCCGGTTCCGGACGATCTGGAAGTGCACGCCGCCTACGCGCGCTGGCAGTGCTACGCCACGTACGGCACCGACGTCCCGGCCGGAATTCCGCCGTTGACCCCGAAGGTGGCCGCCCGGCGGGCCGGGAATGCCACGGCCGTGCGCACCGAGGCGCCGGTGGTCGCCGAGTCGCGAATTCGCCTGTGCGAGGAGTGTTTCATCCAGCTGCCCGCCAGCGGCGTCTGCGAGTTCTGCCACCCGACCCGATAACCGGGATCGGATATTTCTGCCCAGCAGTAGCGGTACTCGGACAGGTGGAATACGCTTCGGCGCGGAGAAAAACCGCCTGATGGAGGATTGGTGACCACCCCGAGTACGCAGCGCAGCGGCGGGGGAACCGACGGTCGGCGAACGGTGCCCCTGACGCAGTTGATTCATTTGATGGCCTCGTACGAGCAGCTGGGCGAGCATCGGCAGACGTTTCTGCGTGCGCCGGCGAGCGGAGATTCGATCGTGCGCGGCTGCGGTCTGGTCACCGCCGGGCTGGTGGCGGTGAGTGGGCTGTGTATCGTCGCCGGTGCGCCGGCCGCCGCCGTGGTGGTCGTTCTGCTTGCCCTCGTTCCGGGGATTTTCGCCGCGGTCCGCAGCCGGCACAATCGGCGCAGCCGGGGCGCGCGACTGGATCTGTTCGATCGTGGACTCACCGTGTATCACTCGGGTGAGACGATCGTCGGATTTCACTGGGATACGGTCGAAGTGCGGCAGCAATCGATTCCGCTGCATCAGTCCGCCGCCGCGGCAACCGATTACGCATTCGTGCTGACCGGCCCCAGTGGCAACCGCGCGGAGTTCGACGAGAGCGAGTTCGCCGGGGCGCGGGAATGGGGGCCGATCGTACAATCCGCCGTCACCGCAGCACAATTGCCCGGTATCGTCGCCGCGATCGACGGTGAGCAGACCGTACATTTCGGCGCCCTCGCGGTATCGCTGCTGGAGCTGGTGCACGACGGCGCCCGGTATCCGTGGGAGCGGATCCAGACCATCGACCCGCGCGGCGGAATCGTGCGGATCAAGGTCGACGGGAACTGGATTTCGCTGGGTCCGGTCGGCGCCATTCCGAATTTCTACATCTTCAACGAGGTCATCGAACGCCTGCGGGTCGCGGCGGTCGAGTATCCCGATCCGTACGGGCCGCGGCGGCCGGCGGGCGGGGGTGCGCCGGCGGCAACGGCTGTGGTTGCCGGTGCGGCGACTCCGGATGTGGTCGACAGTGACGTGACCGGGGATTCGGCCGATACGGTTCCGGACGCCGGAGCGGGCGTTGTGGCCGCGGATTCGACCGCAGGCGTTGCCGCCGGGGATACCGAAGGTGTTGCGACCGCGGCCGAGAGCGCTGCTGTGGGCGGGGAGGCTGCCGAAGTGGCCGACGCGGACGACTCGGAATCCGGCGACGATGATCCGGCGACAGCCGGGCAGCGGGAGATCGTGGTGACGAGCGGTAGCGGGGTACAGGGCTGACATCCGAGAGGAATCCGGCCGACGGCTCTCGTCGGGTCGACGCGTCAGCCGTACAACGGATTTCATGGGGAGCACACGTCGGGCCGGTTCACCCCCCGCGTCACGGTCCGCCGGCCTGTGTGTCGGCCCGTCCCGGCCGGCACCGGGCCGCCTCATCCGGTGATGGCCCTCATCCGGTGATGGCGTACCGCGGTCCGAGCTTGCGCGCCGATTCCAGCACCCGTACGACGGTCGCCCGAGGCAGGCCGGTTTCGGTGCTGATGCTGGTGGGCGAGGCGGATTGGTCCGCCAGCGTGAGGATTTCGGCCAACTGCTCGATCGGGAGGGTGGACAGCCCGCGGTCGGAGATGGCACGGGCCGCCGTCCACAGCTGGATGTCCTCACCCTCCGGAATCGACTCGGCGAAATCGTCGGGGGTGTTGTCCACAGCGGCCAGCACCCGGGTATCGGGCTCTGTCACGGAGTCGCGCGGGGCACCGGCGGGCCGTGGCTTGCGGCGAGTGTCGTTCGGGCTCACGACCGGAGTAGGCAGCGCGCCCTCGGTGAGAGCGGTTCGGTCCGGCTCGAATTCGAGTTCGGCGAACAGATCCGGTTCGACCGGGAAGATCCGATCCGCCCGCACGGTCGTGGTCGCCACCGCGGAGGTGGCCTGCTCCTGCTCGAGGTCGGCGATGCCCTCGATCAGCATCGCGTACCGTGCGGAAACCCAGGCGTGCAACCAGATCACGACGCCCACCATGATCGGGGCGACGGCCGCCTCGGCCGCATGGGCGAGGCGACCGGCGGCGATGTGCGGCCCGGCGTTCAGCGCGATGGTCACGCCGAGCAGCCCGGCCTCGAGCAGCACCACCCGGCCGCGGTTGACGTCACGTCCCCACCGCGTGGCAGTCGTGGTCACCATCATGATGGTGATGATGGGGATGGAGATCATGGCTTCGAAGCCGTAGCTGAGCCAGTAGAGCGGGTCGGTCATGTCGCCGCTGGGTACCAGATTGTGCTGGACGTTCACACCCGCCCAGACCATGCCGAGGACGACGACGCCGATGAGGGCGCGAGCGGACCATTCGGCCCGCCGAAACAGTTGTGCGAGACGGGCGTCCGGGCTGGAGACCCGGCGCCGGGCCGCGAGCGCGCGCCGATGCCACCGGTCGTCGGCCTCCTCGGACCGCCGGATCGAGTCGGCCACCCGCCGATCCCGCCGCTCCGCCGACAGTTCGGCCTTCAGCGAGTCGCGCCGCTGCACCCGCCGCTTCTCCCGAATCCATTCGGCCAGCTCCCGTTCGGCCGCGAACTCGTCGTCGGAGAGCACGTCGAACAGCGCCGCGTTCTGCTGTAGTGGCAGCTTCCCGCGCGCGGTCTTCACCTGCTCAGCCAAAGCGGCGATCTCTTCTTTGCCGGTCGGTTGGTCTTCGCGCATCGCTGGCCTTCCTGGAGGCATCCGGCACCGCACCCGGTCGTCGAATACCTGTGAGCAGTGGAGCATCGTGCGGGTGTTCTTAGAGCTACCCGGGGTCCCATGCTGCCCCCGACGGGCCCGCACCGCAATCGCTATCCGGCCGGTGACACTGTTGCGCCTGTTCACTCCTGTTTCGGTTGAGAGGTGATACTCCCGGCGTGTCAGCGCAGAATCGGCGTCGGCGTCCCCTCGCCCCGGCCGGTCACGGATTCGATGAAGACCACCGGATCCGGTACCGCGGCAAGGATCTGAACGGTCCGCCGCAACCCGTCCTCCGGCACATCCGTCCCGCCGACCGCCGCGATCAGATCCAGCAGGTGCACGGTCGCCTCCACGATCGCCGCCTCCACGATCGCCCCGACACTCACACTCCCCACCTGCGGATAGTGCCGTCCCAGCGCAGGATCGGCCGCCCGCAGCACCCCGATCGCCTCGGCCCCGGTATCGGTGAAGTACCGCGACAACACCTCGGTACCCACCGCGGCGGCCTGCCGTGCGCCGGCGGCGATCTCGTCGGCCCGGGTGCGGGTCACCCCGCCGGGTGCGTGCAGCGCTCGCAGCAACTCCGCCCCACCGGCGATCACAGGTTCCGCGACCAGCGGCCCACGAAAGAAGTGCAGCACCTTGGGATCCGGCGCCACATGCGCGAAAAGATCCTGCACGGTCCACCCCGGCAGCCGGGTCGCCCGTCCCCATTCGGCGGCACTCAGCCCCACCCCGCGCTCACCCCACGACCGCCAGAGTCGCTCCAGCACATCGACATCCATGGCAACCCCGTCCGGTTCCCGGCCGCGGCGGCCGGTTCCGCCCATGCCATCACGGCGATCGCCGGAACGCAACGAACAACGGGATGCGCGTGCCGTGGCGGCTTCTGCTAAGAAATGAGATCGTCAGAGAATCGGATGAGCCCGGGGGCGTGCGCTGATGGCCGATGTGTTCTACGACGCGCTGTTCACTCCAGCCGATGTGTCGCACCAGCTCGTCGTCCCGAAACGGACCGTGTATTCGTGGCTCTCGGCGGATGCCGACGGCCACCGCCTCGTCCACCGGCTGCCACCGGAGCGCGGCAGCCGAGTGACCATTCCCTTCATCGGGCTCGTCGAGGTATATGTGCTCCGTGCGCTCCATACCGAGCTGCGGTTCGGCACGGCTCGTACCCACGCGGCGGTCGCGGACCTGCGCGCACGTTTCGGCACGGAATACGCATTGGGGAACGAGCGCATCGCGACCGACGGTATCGATCTGCTCGTCGAGTACAGCGATGGCGAGCCCGCTCGGGTGCACGGCCGCCGGATACCGGTGCGCGAGTTCGTCACCGGGTACCTCGGCGGTATCGACTGGGGAGATTCCGGGTACGCCACGCGACTGCGACTGCCGCGCTTCCCGGCGACGGCGCCGGTCGTGATCGACTCCCGGATCAATTGGGGCGGACCGGTGCTGCAACGGAGCAATGTACCCGTCAGCGCGATCATCGACCTCTTCGAATCCGGGGAACCGATCGCTGTCGTCGCCGGTGAATACGGACTCGATGAAGTGGAAGTGCAGGAAATTGTCCGGGCTGAGCTTGCCTGAGTCGCCCGGGTTCATTCTCGACCAGCGCTCGGTACGGCACGGCCGCCGGTTCGGGAGAACTCGGACCGGTTCAGGCGTCGCTGGCGACCCCAGGCAGTTGAACACTTCGTACGACCCCAGCGCCAACCCATCGGTGTCGGTGAAGCAGGCCGACCGCTTTCCCGCGTACTCGTCGACCCGGACCGCCTCGGTCGGAACTCTCCGTGCCCGCAGCTCGGCCGCAGCCACATCCGTCACCACGTGGGCCAGGCGCCGCAGGCTCTGTGCCTCCGGCCGCGCGGGGGTGCGCCGGCGGGTCCGGGAACGAGAACAGTTCCAGCTGGGTGCGGTCGGGCAGCACGTGACGGCGCTGGTAGCGGACCGGAGGTGCGTAGGGATGCCGGTGGACTTGCGGGTCCGGACGCGCTGCGGAACACAGCCGGATACCCGAGGGCACGCCTCGGAACGGCAACTGCTGGAGCAGCACTCGGCCGGTCATGCTGTAGCTCGATAACCGGTAGCAGTAGGTGGTCGAGCGGATCCATGGTGCGCAGGCAGCGGTCGGTCCGGGCCCGTCACAGACGCCGTGTCCACCAGAAGGATCCACGGGACGTGGCCCTGCCCGACCGCGAATCCGGTCGGCCGATTCTCTCGAACAGTGACACTGTCTGGGACGAGGTTCTCCGCAGGCGCGTAACCAGTTCAGCTGTAGGCGGTAGCGCGCAGGCGGCGTGCGGCCTCCAGGATCCGCAGGACGGATGATCCGGACATTCCCGTTTCCGCACCGATCGCGGCCGGGGTCCAGGACTGGTCGGCAAGGGTGAGCATCTCGGCGAGCTGGTCGATCGGCAGGCGCGACATTCCGCGCTCGGAGATCTCCCGCGCCACCGCCCAGATCTCGCGGTCCGCGATGTCGGTGTCGAAATCGTCGCTGTCGGAGTACAGCGTGTCGGCGGGAATCGGAAGCGGCTGGACCCAGCGGTCGGCCTCGGCCAGACGGCGGCGACTACCGGTCGACTCGGATGCGCCCGAGCCGGCGGACGTCTCCGCGTTCGCCTCGGATCGGTTGTTCTGGCTTCGGCGTGAGGACGATTCGGGCCGGGGAGCGGGTTGCGCCTCCGCCTTCTTGCGGGCGGGACGAGCTTCCGAGGCGGGCATCTCCAGTCCGGGCAGTGCAGCCGGTTCCGGCTGCTTCGTCCGTGACGTCGACCGTGCCGTCGCCGTGGACCGCGCCTCCGGTCCAGCGGGCGCGGGCTGTGTGTGTGCCTGCGGCACCGAGTGCGAATCTGCGGTCGGGTGTATTTCGAGTCCGGGTAGTGCGGCTGATGTGCTCGCCTGTGGATCCGAGGTGGGCTGTACTTCCGGTCCGGCGAGGGCGGCCGGTGCGGATTGCGCGTTCGTCCGGGAGGCCGGGCGAGTAGCCGCTGGGGGCGGCGTGTCGATGCCCGTGGCAGGTGCCTGCTGCTCGTTCGATCGAGTAGTTGCCGTGGGGCGCGCGGTGGCAGCGGCGGTAACCAGTTCGGCCCCAGCGTTGTTCGCGACGGCCGCCATCGCGGGATCCGCGATGGCGGGGTCGCTCATGCCGGCCTCGCCGGCTCGATCAGCGTCGAGCGCGGCGCGCGGGTGGTTGTGCCCATTGGTCTTTCGCGGTGCCGTCGCCTGTCTCGCGGTGGGGGAGTCGGCGCCGGTGACACGTCCGGTTTCCTGTCCTCCGTGTGCGCTGCGCTCGTCTCCGCCGCGGCCGTCCGCACCCGGGTGGTCTCCGGCCGGGTTGCCGGCGCTGCGGCCGTTTCGAACGTACTGCACGCCATTGCTTCCATCGCGTGCATCATCGCCGTTGCGGTCACTCGTCCGGCCGAGGTGATCGTGCCCGGCGGCATTGAGGCCATGAGTGTCGTTGTCCTCGTGCAGGTTCCGGGTCTCGGCTGCGTCATGCCGGTCGTGGTCGCTACCAACTCGGTCGGACCGATCATCGCCGTCGTGCTGGTGCACATCGTGGCTGCCGTAGCCGTTCCGGCCCTCGCTGCGGCCGTGCCCCTCACTGCGAACCGTGTCCCGGTCGTCCTGAAGGCTGTGACCGTTGTGGACCGAAGCGCCGTCGGGGTGGTCGATGTCGCGAGTGTTGCCACGATCGTTCAGGGCGTGACCGTTCAGGTGTCTACTGTCGTCACCGCCCGGGTCGTCGGTTCCCGGAACATGATTGCCGTTACGGCTGTTCCCGGAATCGGCGCCGGTCTTGCCGCCGCGGCTGTTTCGGGTGGTCTCGTCATCGCGGGAGGTGTGGTCACCCTGGACGGCGTGCCCGTTCGTACCGCTGTGGCCGTTTCGACTGCCGCTGTCGTATCCGTTGCGGCCGTATCCGATTCCGTTGTGGCCGTTGTGGGAGCGACCGTCCTGGCCGTGCTGCGAGCTGTGGCCGGCGTTGCCGTTGCGGATTGCGTTGCCGTTGTGACCGTTCGCGCCGTTGTTGCTGGTTCGATCGGCCGGGCCGGCGTGGCCGTTCGGATTGCGCCGGCCGTCGGGATCGCTGCCGTTGTGCCCGTTGCGGGGATCGTGGCCGTTCGATCCGTTGTGACCGCCGTCGCCCAGGCGACCGCCGGGATTCGCGGTGAATTCGTATCCGTTGCGGCCGACGTAGCCGAGTCCGGGCTCACGGCCGTTCCTGGCGTTGCGCGCGGACGGCCGGATCGGGTCGGCGACGGGCCGGGGCAGCGGGGACATCGGGATCGGGTCGGTCAGGGCCGTTGTGGTCCCACCGTTCTCCGGTGCGGGCCGGAGATGTTCGGCGGGAACATGTGCGGTGGCCGCCTGGTGGCTCGGGACTTCGTACGGCTCGTCGTCCGCCGGGTGCGGGAGCGGACCGTCGGTGGTGCCTGTCGACAGTGTGTGCGGCGCGTCCTGGCGCGGGAACAGGGCAGCGGGGACCGGGATCGTCACCGTCCGAGGGGCGGAAGGGCCGGTGTGCGCGTCCACGACCGGTGCGCCGTCGATGAGCATGGCGTAGCGGGCGGAGACCCAGGCGTGCAGCCAGATGATGACGCCGACCATGATGGGGGCGATGGCGGCCTCGGCGGCATGGGCGGTGCGACCGGCGGCGATGTGCGGCCCGGCATTGAGGCCGATGGTGATGCCGAGCAGGCCGATCTCCAGGATGGCGATCTTGCCGCGGGGGAGGTCGCGGCCCCAGCGGGCGGCGGTGGTGGCGACGACCATGATGGTGATGATGGGGATGGAGATCATGGCTTCGAAGCCGTAGCTGAGCCAGTAGAGCGGGTCGGTCATGTCGCCGCTGGGTACCAGATTGTGCTGGACGTTCACACCCGCCCAGACCATGCCGAGGACGACGACGGCGATGAGGGCGCGCGAGGACCATTCGGCGCGGCGGTAGAGCTGGGCGAGCCGGGCATCGGGGCTGGAGACGCGGCGGCGGGCGGCGAGGGCGCGGCGATGCCAGTGCGCGTCGGCCTCGTCGGAGCGCTGGATCGAGTCGGCCACCCGGCGGTCGCGCTGCTCGGCGGCCAGTTCGGCGCTGATCGAGCGTTTGCGCTGGCGCCGCCGCTGGGCCCGGATCCATTCCGCGAGTTCGCGTTCGGCGGCGATCTCGGTGTCCGACATGGCCTCGAGCAGTGCCGGATCGGTCTGCAACGGCAATTTGCCCCGGGCCGTGGCCACCCGCTGCCGTAGGGCGGCGATCTCAGAACTGCCGGCACTTCCGGACGACTGGTCGTCCATCATGGCGCGCCCTTCCCGGAGCAGGTACAGTCTCGGTTATCGAAAATGTGTTCGTTCGAACATATGTGTGATCGCAGTGAGAGTAATCCGTTACCACCTCGTGGTCAATGCTCTAGTCATTTCCGCAGCGTCCGAAGTTGCTGTGGCGCGCCGTAATCGGCGTCGGTGATCATTTCGGCGGAGTGCCGCAATTCCGGGCGAGTCGCGGTCAGTGCAGGGCGACGTGCCAGGCCAGCGCGGCGGCCACGGCGCCCGCGCCGTTCAGCGACCAGTGCAGCGCGATGGGTGCCAGCAGGCTGCCGCTGCGCCGCCGCAGCCAGGTGAAGACGAAGCCCGCGGCGCCCGTGGCCGCCACGGCAAGCAGGATGCCGGATATTTGCCCGAACAGGCCGCCGCCGAGGATCGCGCTCAGGCCCCGGTTGCCGGAGGTGAGTCCCATCGACGACGCCACATGCCACAACCCGAACAGCAGGGATCCGGCCGCGAACACTCCGCGCACCCCGTACGCGCGGTCGAGGGCGCCGTGCAACACCCCGCGGAACGCGAACTCCTCGGGAATCACCGTCTGGAGCGGGATCAGTACCAGCGAGGCCGGCAGCGCCCCCGACACCGTGGCGTAGCGATTGTTGAGGAAGAACGGCCGGGTGATCGGCAGCGCGACGCCGATCGCGGCGGCGGCGATCACCAGACCTGCCGCCACCAGCGCATAGCGAGCGCCGCGCCGCCAGTGCCGGCGTCCCAGCCCCAGCTCGGCCCAGCCGATGCCGCGCCGCCGCATCAGCGCCACCAGCGCCGCCACCGCGAGCGGCACGGTGAACACCCCGGCCCAGGCCACGGTGTAGTGCGCGATCAGGTCGGTGCAGGCGAGCGCCAGCACCACGACCACCACATCGAGGTGGGCGCGCAACCGGCCCGGCAGCGGCCGGGCATCGTGACTGCTCCGAGACATCGTGGCCAGTGTACGAGCGATTGCCGGGAGTGTGCCAGGCCCGTGTGGATGGCGGGGATGTCCGAGTGGACCGGTGCCGTGGCGGCCGTCACCCGGTGGCGGCCCAGCCTTGTGGATCCGTCCACGCCCGCAACGTCCGGGTGGTCTCGAAGCGGCGCGGTTCGTGGGTCACGGGATCGGTGAATTCCAGTGTCGCGGCGAGTAATTGCAGTGGCCTGGTGAAGTCGTCCACGGGTTTGTCGACCAGTTCGGGATAGAAGTCGTCGCCCAGAATCGGGATGCCCAGCGAATTCATGTGCAGCCGTAGCTGATGCGTGCGCCCGGTGTGCGGGAGCAACCGATACAGCCCGAGCCCGCCGCGTTGCTCCGCCAATTCCACCCGCGTTTCGGCATTCGGCTCGCCGTCGGTTTCGAAGGCGCGAATAATATTGCGCTCCTTGACTATCCGGCTGCGAATGGTCAGCGGCAGGGCCAGTCGCGGGTCGACGGGTGCGACGGCCCGGTACTCCTTGCGGACCCGGCGGCGCTGGAACAGCATCTGATAGGCGCCGCGCCGGGCGGGGTCGATCACGAACAGCACCAGGCCCGCGGTGGCCCGGTCCAGCCGGTGCGCCGGGATCAGCGCGGGCAGGTCCAGTTCCCGGCGCAGCCGCACCAGCGCGGTCTCGAGAATGTGCTGCCCCCGCGGGATGGTCGACAGGAAATGCGGTTTGTCGACCACCAGCAGGGTCTCGTCGCGATGCACGACGGTGATCTCGAACGGCACCGGCGTCTCCCGGGGCAGGTCCCGGTGGAACCAGACGGCGCCACCCGGGACGTAGGCGGCGTCCGGCGCGATCGGCCCGTCCAGGTCGACGATGGCCCCGGCGGCCAGCATCTCGTCGATCCGGGCGGCGGGCACCCGCGGCAGCCGTTCCACCAGGTGATCGCGGACCGTCGCCCAGGAGCCCTCCTCGGGCAGCCGCAGGCGCGCCGGGTCGAGACCGTGGCGCTGGGGGAGCGGGGGGACCTGCCTGCGTCGCATCGACCTCGACGGTAGCCGTGAGCAGGGCCGCCCGCGCATCCGGGTTGTGAAAGTTAGCCTTACCTACCTTCGGTGGCCGGATTGTGTGATGATGTGGATGATTCGGCAAGGAGGCACAGTAATGACGGTAGAGGCCGCGCCGCTGCCCGCGGCGGATACGGGGAACCGGCCACCGAGATCGGTAGTGAAGCAGCGCAAGGCCCGGGAGACCGCGGCCCGCAAGGAGATTCTCGCGCCGGTGCAGCGCACGCTCACCGGGGCGTCGGTGATCGTCTTCCTCACGTCGGTCGGCGCGGTCGTTCCGTTCATTCTGATCGTCGAAGCCTGCCGTGAACTGCTGGCCCCGCACCCGGACACCGACCGGGTGTGGCGGCTGCTGGGCCTTGCGGTCGCCGTGCTGGTGGTCCGCGCGCTGTGGCAGGCGGTGGCGCTGACCTGGTCGCATCTGTCCGACGCGCGCTTCCAGCTCACGGTGCGCCGCACGCTGGCGGAGAAGCTGACCCGGGTGCCGCTGGGCTGGTTCGAGCGCAGCTCCGGCGAGGTGAAGTCCTATCTCCAGGACGATGTCGACGCGCTGCACTACCTGGTGGCCCACGCCCGGCTGGATTTCGTTGCCGCCGTGACGGTTCCGCTGGTCAGCCTGGTCTACCTGATCGCCGTCGACTGGTTGATGACGCTGGTGCTGCTGATCCCGCTGATCCTCTACGCGGTGCTGTACAGCCGGATGGCCGACGCCGACGGCCGCGACCGTACCGCCCTGTTCCTCCGGTCGGAGCGCCGCACCCAGGAGACGGTGATCGAATTCGTCGACGGCATCACGGTGGTGCGGGCGTTCGGCCGGGCGGGCAAGGCGTACACCGCGTTCCAGCAGGCCGTCGGTGAGCAGACCAAGCGGCTGCGGCAGATGAAGGCCCCCATCATCACCGTGCAGGCGCTCACCGATGTCGTCATCGCCCCGGTGTTCGTGATGTCCGTGGTGGTCGTCGCGGGTCTGGCGCTGGTCGGCCTCGGCTGGGTGCACGCGGTGGATCTGCTGCCGTTCCTGCTGGTCGGGCTGGGTATCGGCAGTTCGCTGCTCGGGCTGGCCTACAGCGCGCAAGCGCTGAGTGCGGCCGGTGCCGCGGCCCTGCGCCTGCACGAGCTCCAGCAGACGCCGGAGCTGAGCTCGGGCAGCGGCGCACCGCGGGCGCGGGCCGCCGAGCCCGCCGGCACCGTGCGCTTCGAGGGCGTGGGCTTCGGCTATCGCGCGGATCGTCAGGTCCTGCACGGCATCTCGTTCGAACTGACCCCGGGGACGGTGACGGCGCTGGTGGGCCCCAGCGGTTCGGGCAAGTCCACCGTGGCGAAGCTGCTGCCTCGCTTCCACGATGTCGACTCCGGACGGATCACGCTGGCGGGCACCGATATTCGTGACTACGGTAGTGCGGATCTGTACCGCAGCGTGGGTTTCGTCTTCCAGGACGTGCGGCTGATCGGGGCAAGTATCCGGGAGAATCTGCGGCTGGCGCGGCCCGACGCCGACGACGCCGCACTGGAGCGGGCCGCCCGCGCGGCCCGGATCCACGACCGCATCGCCACCCTGCCGCGCGGCTACGACTCGGAGATCGGCGTGGACGCGACGCTGTCCGGTGGTGAGGCACAACGGTTGTCGATCGCCCGCGCGCTGCTGGCCGACACCCCGGTGCTGGTGCTCGACGAGGCCACCGCCTTCGCCGACCCGGAATCCGAAGCAGCCGTGCAGGATGCGCTGGCCACGCTGGTGGCCGGGCGCACGGTGCTGGTCATCGCCCATCGCCTGCACACCATCACCAACGTCGACAACATCCTGGTGCTGAACGACGGCGCCCTGGTCGAACAGGGCCGGCACGAGAGCCTGCGCTACGCGGGTGGTCTGTATCAACAGCTGTGGGAACTGAACGAGGCGGCGGTCGGCGAGGTCGCGCTGGCCGGCACGGAGGAGAACCGATGATCCGCACGGTGCTGGCCCTGATTCCGGCCGAATACGCCCGGCTGACCCCGCGTTTCCTGGCGGCGGTCGTCGCGCAGGCGATCTGCCAGGCGGTCGCCTGTGTGCTGCTGGTCCCCGTGCTGAAGGCGCTGTTCGGCCACGATACGGCCGGCGCGTGGGTCTGGGTGCTGCCGATGCTGCTGGCCGTGGCCGGCGTGGTGGTGCTCACCTATCTGCAAGCGGTGCTCGGCCTGCGGATCGCGGTCGGCCTGCAGGCCGACCTCCAGACCCGGCTGGGTGATCAGCTGAACACGTTGCCGCTCGGCTGGTTCGGTGATCGGCCGGCGGCGGCGCTGTCGCATCTGGTCGTCGAGGATGTGCGCCAGGTGCAGCAACTCGTCGCCTATCTGCTGGCCAAGGTGATCGCCGGGATCGTGGTACCGCTGGGTGTGGCGGTCGGAATGTTGCTGGTGGACTGGCGGATCGGCGTGGCGATGCTGGTGGCCGCGCCGGTGCTGTTCGTGGTCGAAGCGGCGGCCGGGCGGCTGTACAACTGGTCGGATCGGCGCATCCATGCCGCGGCGGTCGAATCCGACACGCGTGTCGTGGAATTCGCGCAGGCCCAGCCGGTCTTGCGTGCATTCGGCGCGGTCGGCGCGCGCAACCGGGCACTGGACGCCGCGCTGGCCGGACAGCGTTCGGCCACCGTCCGGATGGTGTTCACCGCCGTCCCGAGCCTGTTCGTGTTCACGATCCTGGTGCAGGGCGCCTTCCTGCTGCTGGCCTACCTCGCGGTGGATCGGGTGACGCAGGGCGCGATCACGGCCGCGGCGGCCATCGCGCTGGTGGCCGTCGGCTCCCGGTTCATCGAACCCCTCACGCAGGCGGCCCAATTGGGCACCACACTGCGCTCGGCCGCCGCCGCGGTCCGCCGCATCACGGAACTGCTGGCCGAGCCCGCGCTGCCGGAATCGGCCGCTGCCGTGACCCCCGGCGCACCGACCGTCGTCTTCGACGGTGTCGGCTTCGGCTACGAAGCGGACAAGCCGGTGCTGTCGGAACTGTCGTTCACCGTGCCCGCCGGCACCACCACCGCCATCGTCGGCCCCAGCGGCTCCGGCAAATCCACCCTGCTGCGACTGGTGTCGCGCTACCACGATGTGAGCTCGGGCGGCATCGAGGTCGGCGGCGCGGACGTCCGCGACCAGCCCACCGAAACCCTGCTCGGCCAGCTGTCACTGGTGTCGCAACAGGTCTACCTGTTCAACCGCTCGGTGATCGAGAACATCCGGATCGGCCGCCCCGACGCCACCGACGAGGAAGTCCGCCGGGCCGCCACCGCGGCGCGGGTGGACGAGATCGTCGACCGCCTGCCCGACGGCTGGGACACCATCGTCGGTGAGGGCGGCGCGACCCTGTCCGGCGGTGAGCGCCAGCGCATCTCGATCGCCCGCGCCCTGCTCAAGGACGCCCCGGTGGTCCTGCTCGACGAGGCCACCAGCGCTCTGGATCCGCACAGCGAGGCCGTGGTCGTCCGTGGCGTCCATCAACTGAGTCGCGGAAAAACCGTCCTGGTCGTCGCCCACCGCCTGGCCACCATCGCCCACGCCGACCAGATCCTCTTCCTCGACGAGGGCCGCATCACCGAACGCGGCACCCACACCGAACTGCTGGCCGCCGCCGGCCGCTACGCCGACTTCTGGAACGAACGCTCCCGTGCCACCGGCTGGCGCCTGGAGCCGATCCCGGTCGCCTGAAAGCAGATCCGCCCGGCCCGGCGCACCGCCGGTGCCGGGCCGTCGTGCCGGGTTGGGCCGTCGTGCCGGGCCGGGCCGAGTTATCGGCCGGGTCGAACCGTGAGGCCGTGGCGAATTGTGTTGCCCGCGCTGAATTGCCGGCCTGGTCGTATCGCTTGGCCGGGCTGTGCTGCCGGGTCGGGCCCAGCTGCGGGAACAAGCTGAACAGCCAGGTCGGACTGCTGGACCGTGCCGCCGGACCGAGACCGCACAGGTTCGGGGGTGGCACGGGGTCAGGTCGTTGTGGGTTCCGCCGCAACAGGCTCGGCTCGACAACGTTCGGGTGCGATCGGGGTGGTCGCGGATTTCGCGGCACCCCGGTGTGTCAGCGCCAGTATCCGCGGGCCTTGATCGACGTCTTCGGTAGTTGGTGGGTGGTCTGGAGGGTTTTCGAGATGGAGCGGGTGGTGGCGGCGTCGCAGGCGGCCCACACGTATGCGTCGCTGGGGCAGTCCAGGTCGTGGGCCAGCTCGCGCATCAGGCGGCCGTCGTCGACGCGCTGGATCCAGGTGACCTCGTGTTGCGGCTTGTTGCGGACCGGTAGGCCGGTATCGGATTCGTACTGCCACTCCAGCCAGATCCGGGCCGGGACGTCGCCGATGGCCTCGAGCAGGGTGTTGACCGCGGGGAGTGAGGCGGTGTCGCCGAAGATCAGGAATTCGCCGGGCAGCGGATCGGGCAGGGTGAAATCCGAACCCATCACCGTGCATTCGACCTCGTCGCCCACCGAGGCGTCGCGGGCCCAGTTGGCGGCGGGACCGTTGTGCAGTGCGAATTCGATCCAGAATCGGTCGCCGTCGGGGTCCTGATCGAGGAGCGTGTACCCGCGCTGATGCAGCGTGTCGGTGCCCTCCTCGGGGATCCACAGCCGGACGAACTGGGTGGGATGGATCGGGTGATCCCGCAGCAGGCCACCGCCGTCGAAGCCGAGCCGCAGATATTTGTCGGTCACCGTCTCCACGCTGGAGACCGTGAGCCGGTAGTCCTTCGCCCGCATCATCTTCAGGATGAAGCCGTTGTATCCCTTACCCATGGTGATTAGGTTAGCCTAAACAAATGAGTCGGTCATCGGGCAATCGCGGCGAATGCGAAACACCCCGGTGCCGAGACGGCGCCGGGGCGTTCCGATGAGTCCCGCGTCAGCAGGACGCGGCCACCGCGGCGCCGATCGTGCAGACCGAATCCTGGCTCAGCTTCCAGGAATCGCCGACGCGCACCCAGTGGATCGGGTAGGCGAAGTCCGGGTAGCCGGGGGTGAGCACCCGCAGCGTCGCGTCGATGCGATCGCCGGACTGGTTCGCGCCCACCACATCCCAGTGCAGGGTCGGCGGCGACAGGGCCAGCGTGTCGGCGACCTTGTCCATCACGCCGACGCCGGAATCGCCCGATTCGAGCTCGTTGGCGCGGGTACTGCGCGGCAGCCCCGTGTTGATCGCGACGCCCAGCTTGTTGGTCAGCTCGGCGGAACCGGGGGAACCGGCGTCCGCGTGGACGGTCGCCACCGCCGGTGCCGCCGCGGCGTTGCCGGACGCTCCGACCAGTGGCAGGGCGACTGCGAAGGCAATCGACATGAGGCGAATCAGGGGCTTGTGGCGGAGGTTCATGACCGTACTCCAGATGATCTCGATGCTGCGGCGCCCGTCTCCGGGACCTGTACCACTGTGCAATATAAGGTAAGGCTATGCAAATATGGGAGGGCCGGTGCGTCGCCGCGCCCCGCCGTACAGCGGTGGCACACGCGTCTTCGCGGCATCGAGGAAAGTGGGAGATCGCGTGGAAACACTTCTGGTAGTCGGTGCCGGGCCGAAGGCCCTGGCGGTGGCGGCGAAGGCGCGGGTGTTGCGGGATCTCGGGCTGCCCGCACCGCGCGTGGTGGTGGTGGATCGGCATGGTGTGGGCGCGAATTGGCTGCCCGACGGCGGCTGGACCGACGGCCGGCACCGGCTCGGCACCAGCCCGGAGAAGGACATCGGCTTCCCGTACCGCTCCACCTGGGCCCGCGGCCACAACCGGGACATCAACGCGGCGATGACGGCCTACAGCTGGACCTCCTTCCTGATCGAGCACGGCACCTACGCCGAGTGGATCGACCGCGGCCGGCCCAATCCGTACCACCGGGAGTGGGCCCGCTACCTGCGATGGGTGGCCGGCAAGATCGACCTGGAGTTGGTGCGCGGCACCGTGACCGGCGTGAGCGCCGCCGCCGACGGCTGGCTGGTCACCGTGACCGACGCCGAATCCGGTACCGGCCAATTCGATGTCGATCGGCTGATGATCACCGGCCCCGGCGCGAGCACCTCCGCACTGGCGGAACATGCACGGGTGCTGAGCATCTCGCGGTTCTGGGAGTTGGTGGGCCGGCGCAGTCTGCCGGTGGCCTCGCGGGTGGCCGTCGTCGGCGGCGGCGAGACCGCGGCCGCGGCCCTGGACGAGCTGGTACGGCACGACATGCTGTCGATCGGCGTGATCTCGCCCGCCCCCACCCTCTACACCCGCGGCGAAAGCTATTTCGAGAACGCGCTGTTCAGTGATCCCACGGCCTGGACCGGGCTGACGGTGGCGGAGCGGCGTGATGCGATCCGCCGGTGCGACCGTGGCGTGTTCTCGGTGAGCGTGCAGCAGAATCTACTGGGCGACAACCGGGTTCACCACTTACAGGGCCGCGTGATCCGGGTCGCCGATCGTGGTGACACGGTCGCGCTGACGTTGCGCAACCAGTCCCGCTCCGATCAGATCCAGGGTTTCGATCTGGTGATCGACGCGACCGGCGGGCAGCCGCTGTGGTTCCTGGACCTGCTGGAGCCCGGCGCGGCGGATCTGCTGGAGCTGGCCGTCGGCGGCCGTACGACCCCGCCCCGCGTCGAGGCCGCGATCGACTACGACCTCTCGGTGCGCGGCCTGCCCGCGAAGCTGTACCTGCCGAATCTGGCCGGTGTCGGGCAGGGGCCGGGCTTCCCGAATCTGTCCTGTCTGGGCGAACTTTCGGATCGGGTGCTCGGCGCGCCGGTGCGGATCGGCCGGGTGGAGGCGGCAAGCCGTCGACAGGCGATGGTAGATTAGCCTATCCTAACTAAGGCTCGGTGCCGCTCAGACGAGCGTGCCGCCGATCGGCATTCCACCCGCCGCGACACCCGAGCCGTTTCGAATTGCATGGAAGGCACGGACGTTGGCAGACAACAAGGCCGGAATCAGCGCGGCGCTCGAGCAGATCCTCCGTGAGGAAATGCAGATCGACACCAGCCGGTTCACCCGCGAATCGCATCTCATCGACCAGGTCGGTCTGGACTCCGTCGGGTTCGCCGTCGGAATGGTCGCCATCGAGGAGCGGCTGGGCATCGCGCTCTCGGAAGAGGATCTGCTCAGCTGCAATACGATCGGCGATCTCGACGACATCGTCACCACCCGGGCCGGCGAGCCCGCGCACTGAGCGCGTGTTCCGTTCCGCGACTGCGCAACCCGAGAGTGAGCGATGACCAGCAGCAGTTATGAAGCCGCGAATCCGTTGGCGGCCGGTATTTCCCGAGCGATCTCGACATCCACGGCCGATCTGGTCGTGCTGGATCAGGAATCCGGGCAGTGGCAGCGATACCCCTGGCCGGAGATCCACGCCAAGGCCGAACGGATCGCGTCCGAGATCCTGGCCCGCGCCGACCGCGCGGTCGGCCGCGTCGGGCTGATCGGCGAACCGACCGCCGAACTGGTCGCCGCCATCCTCGGCGCGTGGATGGCCGGGACCACCGTCTCGATCCTGCCGGGCCCGGTGCGCGGCGCCGATCCGGCCGCCTGGGCCCGGACCTCGCTGCGCCGCTTCGCCGATATCGGCGTGCGCACGGTCTTCAGCCACACCGGCACCCTGGAACTGCTCGCGAGCGCCGAAACCGCTGTGCACGTCGCGGATCTCGCGGTCGTGGGCCGCAGCGGCCTGTCGTCCTCGTTCACACCGGAGGCCGGTGGCGACGGCGGCAGCCTGGCGGTGCTGCAAGGGACCGCCGGTTCGACCGGCATGCCGAAATGGGTGGAGCTGTCCCGCGATACCGCGGTGGCGAACATCGACGGCGTGGTGGACCGGCTGGGCCTGACACCCGCCGACGTGGGATGCAGCTGGCTGCCGCTCTACCACGACATGGGCCTGACCTTCCTGATGAGCACGCTGGTCACCGGAATCCCGTTGTGGCTGGCGCCGAATTCGGCCTTCGCCGCCGGGCCCTTCAAGTGGATGAACTGGCTCAGCGACGCCGGCGCCACCTACACCGCGGCGCCGAACTTCGCCTACGACATCGTCGGCCGGTACGGACGCCTCATCAAGGACGCCGATCTCGGCCGGATGCGGATCGCGATCAGTGGCGGCGAGCCGATCGACACCGCCGGCTTCCAGCGCTTCCTGGACGAGACCACCCGGGTGGGCTTCGATCCGGGCGCCGCCGTGCCCGCCTACGGACTGGCCGAATCCACCTGTGCGGTCACCATGGTCAGGCCCGGCGCCGGGCTGCGCGTCGACGAAGTCCGGGTCGAGGACCGTGGCGACGGCACCGCGACCACGCGCCGGCTGGCCGTGCTCGGCGAGCCGATCCCGGGTACCGAGGTGCGCATCACGCCCTCGGATCCCGCGCCGCAGGCGATCGAGGGTCGCGAGGTGGGCGACGTCGAGATCCGCGGAACCTCCATGATGGACGGCTATTTCGGCGATGAGCGGCTGTCCCCGGACGGCTGGTTCAAGACCGGTGACATCGGCTATCTGGTGGACGGGGCCCTGGTGGTGTGCGGTCGCGCCAAGGAGCTGATCATCGTCGCGGGCCGCAACGTCTTCCCGACCGAGATCGAGCGCGCCGCGGCGACCGTCGACGGCGTCCGCAGCGGCCGGGTGGTCGCGATCGGCACCGGCGCGGGCGCGGCCCGTCCCGGCCTGGCGATCGCCGCGGAATACAAAGGCGCCGACGAGACCTCGGCCCGCGCCGCGATCGTCGAGCGGGTGGCCTCGGAATGCGGCATCGTGCCGTCGGAGGTGATCCTGGTCCCGGCAGGCGGACTGCCGATCACCACCTCCGGCAAGCTGCGGCGGCTCGAGGTCAAGCGCCTCGTGGAATCGGCAGGAGCGGCGAAATGACGGAAACGGCGGTCGCAGCGGAGGTCCGGACCCTCGACGAGTACCGCGAACTGCTGCGGGAGGTCTTCGACGAGCAGGTCACGGCGTGGACCGAACAGGCCGAGGCGGACGAGAAGTTCCCGCGGCAGCTGATCGAACGACTCGGCCGCGCCGGGGTTTTCGCCGACAAGTGGGCAGGCGGGGTGCATCCCGATCTGCCGAAGCTGTTCGAACTCGCCCTCGCGCTGGGCCGATTGGGCTCGGCCGGGATCGGTGTCGGTGTCGGTGTCAGCCTGCACGATTCGGCGATCTCGATCCTGCGCCGCTTCGGCCGGTCCGAGCGCCTGCGGGCCGTGGCCGAACAGGCCATCCGCGGTGAGGCGGTGCTCTGCATCGGCGCCTCGGAAGCCTCCGGCGGCTCCGACCTCCAGATCGCCGAGACCGAGATCCGCGGCAGCCGTGGTGGTTACGAGGTGCGCGGGCGGAAGAAGTTCGTCTCGCTGTCGCCGATCGCCGACTACATCCTGGTGGTGGGTCGCGATACCTCGCAGGAGAACTCGGCGGCGCACGGCAATGTGGCACTGGTGCTGGTGCCGACCGCTCAGGTCACGGTGCTCGACCGCTACCGCAAGGTGAGCGCCGGGCCACTGGACACCGCACCGGTCGAGATCGACACCTGGGTGCCCGCGGAGGCGCTGATCGCCCGTCCCGGAACGGGTCTCGCGGTGGTGAGCTGGGGTCTGGCGCACGAGCGGCTGTCCATCGCCGGTCAGGTGGCGGCATCGTGCGATCGCGCGATCGGCATCACCGTGGCCCGGATGAAGGACCGGACCCAGTTCGGCCACACCCTCTTCGATCATCAGGCGTTGCGGTTGCGGGTGGCCGATCTGCAAGCGCGGGTCGATGTGCTGAGGCACGCGCTGACCGGCATCGCCGCGGACCAGCAGATGAACCTCCGCACCGCCGCGGCGGTGAAGGTCACCGCGGCCCGGCTCGGCGAGGAGGTGATGTCGGAATGTCTGCACATCTTCGGCGGCACCGGCTTCCTGATCGACGAGACGCCGCTCGGACGCTGGTGGCGGGACATGAAACTGGGCCGGGTCGGCGGCGGCACCGACGAGGTGCTGTGGGAGCTGGTCGCGGCCTCCATGACGCCGAACGTCGAGGAGTACGCCGCCTGGGGCCTGACCGACACCCAGCGCTCCTGAACGCGGGCGGCCGGGTCCTGCGGTGCGGCCGGGAACATCCCGGCCGCACCGGCCGCGGCTCACCGCGCCGGACTGCCGGGAACGTCGGCGGGCGTGCGGGGCAGGACGTACAGCGCCATCGTGCGATTGGACATCCGATGCTCGCCGAGGAATGCGCAACCCGCGTGCTCACACAACCGGCGCGCCTCGTTGTTCCGATGATCGGGATCGAACATGATGCGCCAGCACTCGGATTCGAGATCGAACAGCCCGGATACGATGCGCGGCAGCAACAGCGGGCCGAATCCGCGGCGGGCCATCGCCTCGTCGGCGATCGCGGCGTGGATTCCCAGATCGAACGGCTCGGCGGCATATCGCGTGGCAATGGAATCCTGTGCCGCGCGATAGATTTCGAGATATCCGATCGGCTTGTCCCGGAAAATACAGAGAATGGGCCGGGAATACGACCCGTCCGTCTGCGCCTTCAGGTGGCCGTACCACTTCTCGGTGGGCCAGTCCTGTTCCCAGCCGGCGATGAGCCGGGGCATGCGCATCCACTCCGCGATCAGCTCGGTATCGGCACTGTCCGGATCGACCGTGCGCAGCC
The DNA here is from genome assembly GCF_020176955.2 of Nocardia sp. alder85J. GTDB lineage: Bacteria > Actinomycetota > Actinomycetes > Mycobacteriales > Mycobacteriaceae > Nocardia. The sequence goes on along the minus strand of NZ_JAIUCZ020000003.1, from coordinate 206,168 downwards.
GAAACGAGCCGTCGAGCAGGGGAATCGGCGGCGCGGGCGCGGCCAGGACCTCGGCAGCCGGCCCCTCGCGCAGTTGCCGGGGCAGCACGTATTCCGTGCTCGCTGGTGTGGTGCGGGTCATCTGTGTCGGCTCCGTTCGGTCGGGATTGCAATCCAACGTTTAATAAGGATAGCCTAGGCTAAGGTCACCGGATGCGGGGTCGTCCGAAATTCGGGCGCTGCGGGGGCGTCACCGGGGACCGGTTGTCGATGTAGGAGAGTGGAAATGGCACCAGGACTCGGCTGGCTCAGGCAATTCCAAGCGCCGGGTTCCCCGTCGTGTGGTTCACTGCTGATTCTGCCGCACGCGGGCGCCGGAGCATCCGCCTATCGCGTGCTGGCGAAGCGTCTGGCCGCGGAATTCGACGTGGTGATTTTCCAATATCCCGGCCGCCAGGATCGGGCCAAGGAGCCGGTGGTGGAGACGCTGCCGGAACTCGCGGCCGGAGCGTTCGCGGCCTTCCGGGACTCGCCGCACCAGCGCGGCCTGCCGCTGACCGTGTTCGGGCACAGCATGGGGGCCCTGGTCGCCTTCGAACTGGTCCGGCTCGCCGAGTCGGCCGGGCTGCCGGTGCGATTGCTGGTCGCCTCCTCGTCCGCCTCGCCGGGCCGCACCGAGGAACAACCCTCTCATCCCACCGAGGACGACGCGCTGATCGACCGCCTGCTCTCCCTCAACGGCACCGATGCCGAGGTGATGGCCAGCCGTGAGGTGATGAGAATGGCGCTGCCGGTGCTGAAGGCGGATTACGCGGCGGTCGACCGGTACCGCTGCGCGGCCGGAACCACGGTCGCCGCACCTGTTCTCGCGGTACGCGGTGATGCGGACGTTTTCGTCACCCCGGCCGACGCGCAGGACTGGGGCGCGCACACCCGCGGTGAATTCCGGCTCTCCGAATTCGGCGGCGGCCATTTCTATATCGACGATCACATCGACGGGCTGGTGGATCTGCTGATGCCGCGCGCCACCGCATCGGCCTGACGTGAGTACGAAAGACATGATGAGGACATCGATCTCGGACGACCCGATCGTGGTCGTGGGCATGGGGATCGAGGCCCCCGGAGATGTCGAGACACTGCCGCAGTTCTGGTCGGTCCTGGTCGAATCCAGGGAGACGATCGGACCCTTCCCGCGCGACCGGGACTGGCCGCTGGGTCAGCTGCTGGGTCTCGGTGACCGCTCGGGCTGGGGCGTGGTCCGCGACGCCGGTGGATTCCTCTCCGGCGCCACCGAATTCGATCCCGCCTTCTTCGGGATCAGCCCCCGCGAGGCGGCCGCCATGGACCCGCAGCAGCGGGTCGCGATGCGGGTCGCCTGGCGGGCCCTCGAACACGCCGGACTCAATCCCGGTGCGCTGGAAGGTGATTGCGCCGGGTGCTGGATCGGCGTCTCGCCGCTGGAATACGGGCCGCTGATGGCGAGCGCGAGCGATTCCAGCGGATATCGGCTCAGCGGCACCGCGCTCGGCACGGTGGCCGGTCGGATCTCGCACGCGATCGGCCTGACCGGGCCGTCCATCGGCGTCGACACCTCGTGCGCCTCCGCGCTGACCGCGATCCACCAGGCCGCCGCCGCGCTGCGGGCGGGCGAATGCGACTGGGCGCTGGCCGGTGGCGTGTGCGTGATGGGCGCGCCCGGCCCGTTCTACGACTTCGCCCGGAACAACGCGTTGTCCTCCGACGGCCACTGCCGGCCGTACGCCGCCGAGACCACCGGCACGCTCTGGGGTGAGGGCGCCGGGGTGCTCGTGCTCGAACATCGTTCCCGCGCCGAACGTCTCGGCCATCGCGTCTACGGGCACCTGCTCGGTTCCCGGGTCAACCACAACGGCAAGGGCGCGCCGATCGCGGTGCCGCGCGCGCGGGCCCAGCACCGGCTGATCGACGACACCCTCACCGCCGCCGGCCTCGACCCCGCACTGATCGGGCTCGTCGAGGGCCACGGCACCGGCACCGCCGTCGGCGATCCCGTGGAGCTGGCGGCCCTGATCGGCACCTACGGTTCGGCCGGCGGGCAGCCGCGGCTCGGCTCGGTGAAATCCAATATCGGCCACACCCAGGCCGCCGCCGGTGCGCTCGGTCTGATCAAGATGCTGCTGTGCGGCGCGCACGGCACCATCGCGCCGAGCCTGTGGGCCGGCGAACCGACCACCGCGGTGGACTGGTCGGCCACCACGCTGCGGCTGGCGGCCGCGGCCGAACCGTGGGAGGCGATCGACGGCGTCCGCTACGGCGCGGTGTCCGCGTTCGGCATCGGCGGCACCAACGCGCACCTGATCGTCGGCATGCCCGCGCTGGAGGAGGAGTATGTCTGACCACCGTCTCCCGGACGGCCGCAGCGCGGTCCTGCTGTCCGCCGACCGCGCCGAGGGGCTGCGGGCCGAGGCTCGCGCACTGCTCGACTATCTCGAGGCCCATCCCCGGATCACCCCGGATCGGGTGGCGCACATGCTGTTCCGCACCCGCGGCGCCCGCCGGCAGCGTGCCCTGGCCCGGGTAGGCGCCCGGGACGAACTGCTCGACGCGCTGCGCGCGATCGCCGCGGGGAAGTCGCACGCGGCGGTCACCGCGGCGACCGCGGGCGCCCGCCGCATCGGCTTCGTCTTCCCCGGCCAGGGCGGCGGGCGCCCCGGCCCCGGAAAGCGGTACTACGAGGTGTCCGAGGTCTATCGGGCCCGTGTCGACGAGTGCGCGGCGGTCTTCCGGACGGCGTTCGGGCACGATCGGCCGCTGCACTACCTGCTCGACACCCCGGGTGCGTACCACGATGTGGTCTCCGAGATGCAGCCCGCGATCCTGTTCCACATGCTGGGCCTGGCCGCGTTGTGGCAGGCCGCCGGGGTGCGGCCGGTGGCCACCGTGGCGCACAGCCTGGGCGAACTCGCCGCCATGGTGGTGGCGGGCGCGATGACCCTGGAACAGGCCGTGGTGGTCGCCGGTCGCCGGTCCCGGCTGGCCGAGGCGCTGCCCGGCGCCGACGGCTACACCATGGCCGTGCTCGGCACCGACCGGGAACAGTGCGAGGAACTGCTTGCCCGGCAACCGGGTTGGGCCGAACTCGCGGTGATCAACGCCCCGAACCTGATGGTGATCTGCGGCGAGCGGGCCACCGTCGAGGCGCTCACCGCCGAGGTGCAGGAGCGCGGGCAGTTCGCCCGCGGCTTCACCCTCCGCTTCCCCGCCCACACCTCGCTGATCACCGGTCTGCGTGCCGAATTCGAGGCCGCCGTGCAGCGGGACCTGGCCGACGCGACCTTCGCCGCCACCGACATCACCTGCTACGGCTCGACTCTCGGCGCGGCGGTCGGCCCCGAGGTCGCGCAGGCGCAGTACTGGTACTGGAACCTGCGCAATCGGGTGCGTTTCGACAAGGCGGTGGCCGCCGCGGTGCGCGACGGTATCGACACCCTGATCGAGATGTCCGATCACCCGGTGCTGCAACTCGCGGTGCAGGACAACCTGACCGCCCTCGGCGACCCCGACACCCTGGTCCTCGGAACCTCGCTGCGCAGTGCGACCGATCTCGGCGAGTTCGCCCGCAACCTTGCGACCCTCGCGGTGCATGACACCGACTTCGACTGGGAGGCACTGCGAGTCGGCCCCGCCGAGCCGACACCCCTGCCGCTGCCCAACTTTCCGCACACTCGATGGGAGCGTCGCCGAATCTGGTCCGCCTACCCCACCATCGGCGACCCGGCCCCCGACCCCACCGCGGTGCACCGGCTGGTGGAGCACTGGATGCCGATCCCGCTCCCCGCGCCGTCCGCACCGCGCCGCGTGCTGTTCGTCGACCACACCGGCCGCTGCCCGGACCTCGCCGCCACGCTGACCGCCGCCGCCGAACGCCGCGGCGATCCGGCCACCCTGCTCGACGCCCGGCAACTCGCCAACGGGGTACCGCGGCTCGGCGGCCACGACCGGGTCGTGGTGCTCGCGCCCGCATCGCCGACCGCCGAAACCGCCACGGCCATCGCCGAATTCGCCGACTTCTTCGCCGGTCGCGGCTGGCTGCCCGCCCTGGACGTACTCACCGCCGGCGGCCAGGGCTGGCTGTTCACCGTCACGGGCGAGTCGGTGCTCGGCACCGATCCGGCCCCGCTGGGCGCACCCGCCGCGATCGCCGCCGGATTCCGCTGTGTCGGTATGGAATACCCGGAACTGACGTTGCGCCACCTGGACCTGCCGGCGGCCGACCTCGACGCGGGCCGCGCCGATCTGGTCCTCGCCGCACTGGACACCACAGGGGAATCCGAACTCGCGCTGCGTGGCGGCACCCTCTACACGAAGCGACTGGTGCCGGAGCATCCGGCCGTGGCCCCCGGAACCGGCCCGGACCTGACGCACGTGCTGATCGTCGGCGGCACCGGCCAAGTGGGCCTGCGCTGCTGCGAACACGCCGTCCGTGCCGGCGCCGAGCGGGTCACCCTGCTCAGCCGCAGCGGCGAAACCCCGGACACCGCCGGACAACTGGCCGTGATCCGCCGCCTCGGCGCGGCCGAGATCGTGGTGACCCGTTGCGATGTCACCGATTCCGACGCCGTCACCCGATTCGCCACCGGTATCGCGGACCACCCGGTCACCCTGCTGCTGCACACCGCCGTCGACTACGTCGATGCGACGCTGCCCGAGCTGACGGCCGACGCGGTCGAGACCGCCGCGGCGTCGAAGGTACTGGGCGCGGAACTGGTCGTCGCGACCGTGCCCCGCACCCCCGACTGCCGCGTGGTGCTGTTCTCGTCGGTCGTCGCGACACTCGGTGGCCGTGGCCAGATCCTGTACGCCGCCACCAACCGCCTGCTCGACGTGGCCGCCCGCCGATTCCGTGCGGACGGTGTCGACTGCGTCTCGGTGCAATGGGGCCTGTGGAACGTCGCGGGCCTGCTCGACGAGGACGGCTGGACCCGCATCAAGGGCACCGGTCTGCTCCCGATGTACCCCGCCGACGCCATCGCCGCCGGGCTGACCCCGCACGACGGCGACGTCACCGTGGCAGCCGCCGACTGGCCCCGCCTGATCGGCGTCTTCGACGCCTTCGGCCAGGGTTCGATACTGGCCGAACTACCACCCGGCGATCCCGCCCGCGGCAATCGTCCGGCCACGATCTCGGCGCCGACTTCGGGAGCCGCCCAGCATGATCGGCGACCATGGCCGAACGGAGGCTCGTCGGCCGTACCCGCACCGGGCTCGCCGATCGCCGGGATGCCGGGTTCGTCCGTCGCGCCACAGCTCGCCGCTACGGTGCACGGAGTCGATTCGGGCTACGCCACGGGGACCGGCCCGCGACACTCCACGGGAGTTGATCCGCTACTCGTCACGGTGGCCGACGCCGCGGCCTCCGTACAGGCCGTCACCGGTGTGCGGCCAGGGGTGGGCATCGGGTCCGGGGGCGTCGGAGCTGCTGGTCGGCAGCATGCCGGTGACGCGGGATCGGACTCTGCCGCAAGCGATTCCGAGCCCGCGGCGGCGCTCACCGACGAGGCGCTCGAGGAGCACGTGCGCGGCGAGCTGGAGGCGGTGATGGGGGCCGATGGCGAGCTGACCGACGGCTCGATTCCGTTGGTGGCGCTGGGGCTGGACTCGGTGCAGGCATTGGAGTTCCGGCGGCGCATCAAGTCCGTGCTGGATCGCGACATCCAGGTGGCCGACATCCTCAGTGGGGCGTCGCTCGACGACGTCGTGCTGATGGTGACCGGCGCCGGTGTCTAGGACAAGTTTTCAACCAGGGCAGAGGAAGCGCAGAGATATGTCGGACAGCGACGCCACCGAAGCCGGTGTGAGCACACTCGATCGCCGGATGGCGCTGCTGCGCCGCCGCATGCGGGAGCAGGGGCTGGCCGAGGCGGGCCCGGCCGAGACACCACGGGTGCGGGCCGGGGAGCGGCGGCCGTTGAGCGCCGGTCAGCAGCGGCTGTGGTTCCTCCAGACCTGGGATCCGGAGGACACCACCCTCAATCTCTGTGTGGCATACCGGCTCACCGGACCATTGGACGCGCAGCGGTTGCATGCGGCGGTGAGGTCGGTCGTGGCCCGGCACGCCATCCTGCGCACCGGCTACGGGCTGGACGACGCCGGTGAGCCCTATCAGGTGTTCTCCGACGACGCCACGGTGGCCTGGCAGGTACACGACCTGTCCGCCCTCGGCGAGGACGACCGCACCCGCCGGGTGGCGGTGCTGGCGCGGCGGGAGTTCGGCCACCCCTTCGATCTCGGTATCGATGCGCCGTTGCGGCTCAGCCTGATCCGGGTCGGAGTCGAGGAGCACGTGCTGGTGTTCGTCGCGCACCACATCTGCTGGGACGACGACTCCTGGCCGGTCTTCTTCGCCGGGCTGAACGCCGCCTACCGGGGTGAGCAGCCCGATTCCGGCACGGCCCCGGTGCAATTCGTGGATCTGGCGATCGACCCCGAGGTCGCCGACGAATCCGATCTGGACTACTGGCGCACCGCGCTGCCACCGATTCCGGCGGCGCTCGAGCTGCCGGGCCCGCCGGTGCTCGCGCCCTCGACGCAGGCGCAGCGGCACGCGTTCCGGCTGCCGGACGGATTGCTGGGCCGGGTCGACACGTTCGCCCGCGCCCACGGCGCCAGCCGATTCATGGTGCTGCTGGCCGGTTTCGGTGCGCTCATCCATCGCTACACGGCCGCAACGGATTTCCTGGTCTCGGTGCCCATCACCGAGCGGCGCGGCGCCGATGCGGAGGCGCTGATCGGCTACTTCGGCAACACGCTGCTGATCCGGCAGACCGTCGCACCACAGGACGATTTCGACGCACTGGTCGAGGCCACCCGGCAGGTCTGCCTCGGCGCGTTCGCCCACCAGCGGCTCGGCATCGATCGTGTGGTGCGGGAACTGAATCCGCAGCGGCTCGGCGGCCGGGACGGCGCGGAACGGCTGGTGCGGCTCGGTTTCAGCGTCCGTCGTGACGCGGCCGGATTCGATCTGCCCGGCGTGCGGGCCGAGGTGATCGACCTGGGTGCGCCGACCGCCGCCCAGCTGCCGCTGGCACTGACCGTGGCCTCCGATGCGGCCGGGGATCTGGTGGAGGCCGAATACTGGGTGGACCGCTTCGGCGTCGACCTGATCGAACAGCTGCTCGCGCACTACGTGCACCTGCTGGAGAGCGCGCTGGCCGAACCCGCCCGCCCGGTGTGCGCCCTGGACCTGCTCGGCGACGGTCGCGGCACCGTGCTGGCACGGTCGCACGGACCGCTCGTCGACAGCCCCGCCGCAACCCTGGTCGATCTGGTGCAGGCCCGGGTCACCGCGGCCCCGGACGCGCTCGCCCTGGTGTCGGACCAGGAGTCGCTCACCTACGCACAATGGAACGGTCGCTCGAATCGTCTGGCGCACTGGCTGATCGGCTCCGGCATCGGCCCGGAGGACATCGTCGCGCTGCGCCTGAGCGCCTCGGTGGAATTCCTGGTCGCGGCGACGGCGGTGCTCAAGGCCGGTGCCGCCTACCTGCCCATCGACCCCGCCCACCCGGCGGACCGGATCGGTTACATGATCGAGGACGCGGGCCCGGCCCTGGTGCTCGGCGCGGACGAGCTCCGGGCGGCCGAGCAGGCCGCCGCGGACCGCCCGGACACCGACCCGGCCGATGCGGACCGGGTGCGGCCGCTACTGCCCGGCCACCTCGCCTACGTGATCTACACCTCCGGCTCGACCGGCATGCCCAAGGGTGTCCCGGTGGCGCATCACGCCATCGCCGAACACATCTCGACCTTCAGCGCCGAATGGGGCGTCACCCCGGACGAGCGCTGCCTGCAAACGGCCTCGGTGAGTTTCGACGCCTCGCTGGGCGACATCTTCGTCACCCTGACCGTCGGCGGCTGCCTGGTCATCCCGAAACCCGGTGCGCTGGGCGATATCCGGTACATCGCCGACCTGATCACCACGCACGGCGTGACCGGGATGCAGATGGTGCCCTCGATGCTGAGCACGCTCCTGCTGCTGCCCGAGGTCAGCCGGTGGCGGTCGCTGCGCCGCGTCCCGGTCGGCGGCGAGGCGCTGCCCGGCGAGGTGGCCGACCGCTTCGCCAAGGTCTTCGACGCCGAACTGCGCAACCACTACGGCCCCACCGAGGCCGTCGTCTGCGCGACGCACATGCAGGTGTCCGGACCGCAGGGCGGCGTCATCGTCCCGATCGGCGTCCCCAACGCGAATGTCCATGTGTACCTGCTGGATCAGTCGCTGCAACTGGTCCCGGACGGCGTGGTCGGCGAGATCTACCTGGGCGGAACCCAATTGGCCCGCGGCTACCTGGGCCGCGCGGGGCTGTCCGCGCAACGTTTCGTCGCCGATCCCTTCACCCCCGGCGTGCGCCTCTACCGCACCGGCGATCTGGCCCGCCGCAACGCTCGCGGCGAGATCGAATTCATCGGCCGCGCCGACGAACAGGTGAAGGTGCGCGGTTTCCGGATCGAACTCGGCGAGATCGAATCCGCCCTCGCCACCCATCCGCGGGTGGCGCAGGGGGTGGTGACCGTCGTCGACGACCCGGTCACCGGGCCCGCGCTGGCCGCCTACGTGGTGGGCGCCGAGGCCGCTGCGGTGGATCCCGAGGACGTGCGCGCCCATGTCGGGGCGACGCTGCCGGAGTACATGGTGCCCGCCACGGTGACCGTCATCGACCGGATCCCGGTGACCGTCAACGGAAAGCTGGACAAGCGGGCACTGCCCGATCCGGCGCCGGTGGCGCGCCGCGAATACCGGGAGCCGGCGACCGAGACCGAACGCCGGATCTGCGCCATCTTCGCCGCCCTGTTCGACCTGGACCGCGTCGGCACCGACGACTCGTTCTTCGAGCTCGGCGGCCATTCGCTGCTGGCCGCGCGGCTGACCGCGCGCATCCGCGCCGATCTGGGCGTGGAACTACCGGTGCGCACCATCTTCGACACCCCCACCCCGGGCGGCCTGGCCACCCGGCTGGACAGCGACCCGGCCCGGGATCCGGTCGGCGCCGGGGACGAATCGGCGCACCGGATCCGCGCGACCCGGCCACCGGTGACCGAACGCCAACGCCCGGAACGGATTCCGCTGTCGTACGCGCAGCTGCCGATGTGGTACCAGTACCGGCTGGCGGGGCCGGGCAAGCTCGGCAACATCCCCTTCTCGGTGCGTCTGGAGGGCCCGCTGGACACCGCGGCCCTGGCCGCCGCCGTCGCCGACGTGGTCGCCCGGCACGAATCGCTGCGCACCGTCTTCCCGGAGGACGGCGGGATCCCGTACCAGTTCGTGCATCCGACTCTGGAGGTGCCGCTGCCGATCACGCGGATCGCGCCGGAACAGCTGGACGTGGCGATGGCCGAGCGCGCCGACCACCCCTTCGTCCTGGACCGCGAAGCGCTGATCCGGACCGAACTGTTCGCACTCGGCGGCGATGTGCACGTGCTGTCGATGGTCGCCCATCACATCGTCATCGATCACGGCTCGCTGAGCATCCTGCTGATGGATCTGGTCGCCGCCTACCGGGCCCGCATCGGCGCGGTCGCGCCGCAACGGCCCGTGCTGCCGATCCAGTACTCCGATTACGCACTGTGGCAACGCGATGTCTTCGATCCGGACGGCGACGGCCTGCCGGCCGGAGCGTACGGGCGGGATCTGGTCGGTTACTGGCGTACCGCGCTGGCGGGTCTGCCGGAGGAGGTGTCGGTCGGCCACGATCGGCCTCGCCCGGCGCTGCTGGGCAAGCGTGGCGTGACCGCTGTCCGTGGTGTGGCCGCGCAGCTGCGCAGCGGTCTGGTCACCCTCGCCGAACAGTCCGGCGCCAGCGAATTCATGCTGTACCAAGCGGCATTGGCGACATTGCTGCACCGGCTCGGGGGTGGTCCGGACATCCCGATCGGCACCCCGATGTCGGGACGCGTCGATGAGGCCGTCACCGATCTGGTCGGCTTGTTCGCCAACATGGTGGTGCTGCGCAACGACCTGTCGGGTGAGCCGACGCTGCGCGAAATGGTCGGCCGCGGCCGCGATGTCGTGCTCGACGCGCACACCTGTCAGGAACTGCCCGTGCAGCGGCTGATCGAGGTGCTCGATCCGCTGCGGTCGAGTTCCCGGCAGATGCTGTACCAGACCATGATCCAGTTCCGCGGCGCGGACTGGGCTCCGGAATCGGTCGACCTCGACGGCACCGGCGACACCACGCTGATCCCGTTGCAGGTCACCCTCGACACGGCGCTGGTGGATCTGAGCGTCAGCCTGGACGTCCGCACCGACGGCGGCCTGGACGTGCTCGTCGTCGCGAATGCCGATCTGTACGAACCGGATACCGCCGGTGTGCTCGCGGACGCGCTGGTGGACGTGCTGACCGCCTTCGCCACCGCCCCCGATCGCCGGGTGGCCGACCTCGAGGTGCTGGACCCGGTCCGGCTGGAACGACTGCTGGCGCCGCCGGTCCCGGCCGCGCCGGTCGAACGATCCAGTACCGCAACCGGTTCCGGCGGCGAGACCGAGCGGCGACTGATCGCGCTGCTGGAGGAACTGCTCGACGTCACCGACGTCGGTCCCGAGGACGGCTTCTTCGCCCTCGGCGGCGACAGTGTGATCTGTGTGCAGTGGTCGTCGCGGGCCGCCGAACGCGGCCTGGCGCTGACCCCGCAGATGGTGTTCGAATACGCGACGATCGCCGAACTGGCCGCCGCGGTCGACGCCGAATCGGCGCAGGCCACCGGCCCGGCCGAGACGCCCCCCGACCAGCACCACGAGGCGATGAGCGTCTCCGGACTGGACGCCGCCGCCCTCGCCGCCCTCGAATCGGACTGGGAGGACCGGTGACCAAGCCCCGCATCGAGGATGTGCTGGCGCTCAGCCCCTTACAGGAGGGCCTGTACTCGCTGTCGTCCCTGACCGGTGACGGCATCGACCTCTACACGATGCAGTTCGTCGTCGACATCGACGGCCCGCTGGATGTGGAGTTGCTGCGCCGCAGCAGCGAGGCCCTGCTGCGGCGGCACCCCAATCTGCGGGTGTCGTTCCGGGACCGCGATCTGCCCCGCCCGGTGCAGATCGTGCCCTCGCACGCCGAACTGCCCTGGTCCGAACAAGACGCGCAGCCAACGGAATTCGCGGCCGTCGCGACCGCCGAACGGCACCGCCCCTTCGATCTGCGCCGCGGCCCGGCCCTGCGCATCGTGCTGCTGACCGTGCCCGGTGCGGAGCCCGCCCGCCGCCGCTTGATCCTCACCGCCCATCACATCCTGATGGACGGCTGGTCCACCTCGGTCTTCATCGGCGAACTGTTCGCCGTGTACGAGGCCGGGGGTTCGACGGACACGCTGCCGCCGGTGCGCCTGTACCGTGATTTCATCGGCTGGATCGCCGCACAGGATGCCGCCGCCGCCTCCGCCGCCTGGACCCGCTACCTCGCCGGGATCGAGACCCCGCTGATGCTCGCCGAGGGCGTCGTCCGAACCGGAACGGCGGTGCCGCAGAAGTCGTTCGGCGTGCTGTCCGACGAGCGGACGCAGCGGCTGCAACAGTGGTCCCGCGAGCACGGCCTGACCCTGAACACCGCCGTGCAGTACGCCTGGACGGTCCTGCTCGGCCGGCTCTCCGACCGCTCCGACGTCGTCTACGGCACGACCATCTCCGGTCGCCCGGAACAACTTTCGGGCGTCGAGCGGATGATCGGGCTGTTCATCAACACGGTGCCGGTGGTGTGCCGGATCGACGACACCAGCGTGGTGGAACAGTGCCGCCGCTTGCAGCGCGAGTCCGCCGCCATGCGCGATATCGGTTACGTCAGTTTGTCGTCCGTCCAGCGTGCCACCGGTCACGCCGCCCTCTTCGACACCCTCTTCGTCTTCGAGAACATGCCGATCGGCGACGCGATCAACCCGGTGACCAGCTCGACCGGCGTCACCTTCCGCCCGGTCGAACTGGAAAGCCTCGCGCACTACCCGCTGACCGTGGTGTCGCACATGTTCGGCAAGGAACTGGTGATCGTCGTGGAGGCGCTCCCCGGCGCACTCCCGGAACTACCCTCCGACGAACTCGGCGAACGACTCCTCTCGATCCTGCGGCAGCTTCCCGACATCGGCGACGCGGGCCCGGACGCCCTGGACGTCCTCACCTCCGCCGAACGCGCCGAACTGTCCGCCGCCGCCGGGCGCCGCGCGCGGGCCGCCATCGGTGAGCAATCCGGTTCGGTCACCACCGAATCCGGCCGCGACGCATCGACGGTGTGGGAGCTGTTCGAGCGGCAGGCGCGCACCACACCCGAGGCGGTCGCGCTGAGCACCGGCGCCGGCGAACGCCTCACCTATCGTGCGCTGCACGAGGCCGCGGCCCGGCTGGCCGCCGAACTCGGTGAGCGGGGTGTCGGCCCGGAACATGTCGTGGCCCTGGCGCTGCCGCGTTCGGTGCGCTCGATCGTGGGGCTGCTGGGTGTGCTCGGCGCGGGGGCCGCCTATGTCCCCGTGGACCTCTCGCTGCCCGCGACGCGGATCGAATCGATTCTGCGGCAGTCGGATCCGGTACTGGCGATGGCTGTCGCCGAAGGCGCGCCGCTGCTGTCCGAATGGGACGGCCCGGTGCTGGTGCTCGACGATCCCGCTGTCGCACAACGCATTGCGGATCGCGATGCGATACCTCCGATGGTGGCACGCCGGGCCGGACACGCGGCCTACGTGATCTTCACCTCCGGATCCACCGGTGAACCCAAGGGCGTGGTCGGTACCAACCGGGCGCTGGCCGGATATTTCGCCGACCATCGGGATCGGGTCTACGCCCCGGCGACGGCCCGGTTGCGCCGCCCGCTGCGGATCGCGCACGCCTGGTCGCTGAGCTTCGACGCCTCCTGGCAGCCGATGGTCGGCCTGCTGGCGGGCCAGGAGATCCACCTCTTCGACGCCGACGAGATGCGCGACGCCCAGCGGCTGGTGCGGGGCATGACCGACCACGGCATCGACATGATCGACACCACTCCTTCGATGTTCGCGCAGCTGGTCGCGGCCGGGCTGCTGGATCGCGCACCCGCCGTGCTGGCCCTCGGCGGCGAGGCGATCGAGGCCGCCCTCTGGAACCGGCTGCGAGCGCTGCCGGATACCGCCGTCCACAACTGCTACGGCCCCACCGAGACGACGGTGGAAGCGGTCGTCGCCGCGGTCGCCGAGACCGCGGCCCCGGCCATCGGCGCGCCGACGGCCACCATGTCCGGTTACGTCCTGGATTCCCGGCTGCGCCCGGTCCCGCACGGCGTGGTCGGCGAGCTGTATCTGTCCGGCGCGCAGGTGGCTCGCGGCTACATCACCCGCCCGGCCGGCACCGCCGAACGCTTCGTCGCCGATCCGTTCCGGCCGGGTCACCGCATGTATCGGACCGGTGATCTGGTGCGGCACCGCCACGACGGTGCCCTGGCCTATCTCGGCCGCGCCGACGACCAGGTCAAGGTGCGTGGCTACCGCATCGAGATCGGCGAGATCGAGACGGCGCTGCGCCGCCTGCCCGGCGTCGGCACGGCGGCCGTGGCCGTGGTGCGGCGCGCGGGTAGCGCCACCCTGGTCGGATTCGCGGTGCCCGTGGCCGGACAGCACCTCGACCCGGTCCGGTTGCGCTCCGCGCTCACCGACCGGTTGCCGGGATATATGATCCCGGCCCGCATCTCGGTGATTCCGCAACTGCCGGTGACGGTGAACGGCAAACTCGACGCCCGGGAACTCGGCCGCCGCGCCGAGCAACTGCTCGCCGGAAGGAGCACGGCGACAGGCGAATCGGCGACCGCGCACACCGAGACGGAACAACAGCTGGTGCAGGTGCTGGCCGAATTGTTCGACGGCCGTAGCCTGGCCCTCGACGAGGATTTCTTCGCCCTGGGCATGGACAGCATCGTCGCCATCGCCCTGGTCAACAAGGCCCGGCAGGCCGGTCTCCCGATCAGCCCCGCAATGGTGTTGTCCGCGGCCTCGATTCGCGATCTCGCCGCGGCCGTCGACGACCGCACCGCCACCGTCACCGCGACCGGCGCCGTGGAATACGGCGCCGTGCCACGAACTCCGATCATGTCCTGGATGTTCGAGTACGGCGGCTTCCGCCGCCTGGCCCTGACGACGGTGCTCACACTGCCGGACGGACTGGACCGCGGCGGCCTGGAAACGGTGCTGCAAGCGCTGCTCGACGGTCACGACATGTTGCGCACCAGGCTCATCGGCGACGAGGTGATCACCCGTGAACCCGGGACCGTCCGCGCCGCCGACCTGCTCACCGAGATCATGGTCGACGGCGATCCCACGTCGGCGCTGGCGAACGCGGCCCACGCCGCGATCGAGCGGATCGACCCCGCCACGGGAGTGTTGCTGCGGGCGGTGCGATTCCGCCGTCGCGACGGCGACCTGCTGCTGCTCGCGGTCCACCACCTCGCGATCGATCCGGTGTCCTGGGAGATCGTCTTCGCGGACCTCGCCGACGCCTGGTCCCGCCTGGGCTCCGGTGACACCCCGATCGCGCTGCCCGCCGAGTTCACCGGCTACCGGCAGTGGGCGCACCTACTGTCGGAACGTGCCGCCGCGCCGGAAGTGCAAGCCCAGCGGGCCTTCTGGAGCGCCCAGCTGGAACAGCCGGATCCACCGGTGGGCCGCCGGGCACCCGACCCCCGCATCGACACCTGGTCCTCCTACCGGACCATGCAGTCGATCGCCTCACCCGAACGCACCCGGGCCATCCTCGACGGCACCGGCGGCGCGGGCAAACCCGATCTGGCCGCATTCCTGCTGTCGGCCCTGGTGCTCACGGTGACCCAGTGGCGCGCCGAACAGGGCCGCGCGGCAGCGGGCCTGCTGGTCGCCCTGGAAGGCCACGGTCGCGAGGACACCGTGCTGGCCACCGACACCACCCGCACCCTGGGCTGGTTCACCACTGTCCACCCACTGCTGGTGGCAGCCGGTGCCGAAGCGGATCTTCTTCGCGCCGAACGAGATCCGGCCGCAGCCGTCGCACTGCTGCGCACCGTGGCCGCCGAGGCCGCCGCGGTGCCGAACAAGGGCCTGGACTACGGGTCGCTCCGTTACAGCGCCCCGGCCCCGGCCCCGGCCCCGGACCCCCAGGTCCTGTTCGACCACCTGGGCCGCCTGGATCTGGCGGGTGGCGCGGCCGTAACCGCACCGTGGCGACCGGTCCCGGATCCGGTGCTGCACGAACAGCTTCCGCTGATGCCCGAACCGGATCTCCCGTTGCGCCATGCACTGGATCTGATCACCGCGGTCCGCCCCGGCGCCGGTGGCCCCGAACTGATCGCGATCTGGCGCTGGAGCGAAACTCTGTTCACCGAAGCGGATTCCGGTCATCTGCTGGAACTGTGGGAACGCAGCGTGGCCGCCCTCACCGCCGCGCTGCGCTGACCCGTGTGCGCCGGGCCCTGCTGCCGCACTGTCGGAATGCCCGCCGACCGGGCCGCCCCGCCGAGGTGTCGGGCGGCCCAGACGATCCGCGGCGGTATCGCTAGGACGCCGCGGCCGCGAGCGCGGGCTCGATCTTGTCCAGCAGATAGGGCAGCGACAGCGCGGTGGGCTGGTTCAGCCCGGCGATGTCCTGCGTATCCAGTTCCGCCACAGCGTGTTTGCGGACAGCGGGCAGGTTGTCGTAGCCGGGGAAGTGCCGGTAGGTGTCGGCCAGGCCGGGGGAGGTGGCGGCGAGCAGCAGATCCACCTGGAGTTCGTCGACCCGCTCCGGGGACAGCTGGGTGCGGCCGCCGTTGCTCGGCAGCGCCGCCAGTTGCTCCGGGATGTGCAGGCCGAGTGCGGTGAACAGCGAGGTGGAGCCGTCCTTCGGATCGATGAGCACCATCAGCTGACTCGGCCCGGCCAGCCAGGTGCTGGCGAAGGTCTTGCCGTGCAGCCCCGGATACTGCTGCGCGAGTGCGTCGATGCGGCCGGTCACCTTCGCGACGATCGCGGCGGCATCGGCATCCTTGTGCAGCACCTTGCCCAGCGCGGTGGTCTGGTCCTGCCACGGGGTCACCATGGACTTGCTCAGGGCGGGCAGTGTCGGCGCGATCTTGCTGAACGTGGTGTACATCTTCTCGTCGGCGTAGTAGCCGTCGGCGAGGATCAGATCCGGGTCCAGCGCCGCCACCGATTCGGCCAGATCGTTGTTGCTCAGCTGCGTGGCCCGGCCCAGCGTGTCGGGATCCCAGGCGGTCCGGCTCTTGCTGACCATGGCCACGTTGTCGAGGTAGCCGACCGGCGTGACCCCCAGGGCCAGGGCCGCGTCCAGCCACTGATTGCCGATGGCCACGATGCGCTTCGGGACCTGCGGGACGGACGTCTGCCCGAAGGCGTGCGGGATGGTCACCGCACCGGCGCCGGAATCGGTCCCGTCGCTGCTCGTACCGCAGCCGGCCAGGCCTACGACGACCAGACCGGCGAGTATTCCGGCGGCCGCGCGGGCCCAGGTTCGGGACAATCGGGCAGATCTCATGGGTTGCACTCACTTTCCTCGCTGTGCCGGGTCGGTGCGCGCAGCAGAGAACATCCTGGCGCACCGACTGTTGTTTAGGTTAGCCTTACCATCGATTGTCGGAGAAGCGCTCGGGCCGCAGGGGGCGGGCGCGGGATGGAGAAGCCGGGTGTCGGGAGCAGGCGTGGCCGCGGAGGCCGCCATCGTGGTCGATTCGGTCGAGAAGAGCTTCGGGGAGGTGAAAGCCCTGCGCGGCATCAGTTTCCAGGTGCCCGCGGGCAGCGTCCTCGGGGTGCTGGGGCCCAACGGCGCGGGGAAGACCACCACCGTGTCGGTGCTGTCCACGCTGATCCGGCCCGATGCCGGGCAGGCCCGGGTGGCCGGTTACGACGTGGTCCGCGATGCGGCGCGGGTGCGCTCCTCGATCATGTTGACCGGCCAGTACGCCGCCCTCGACGAGGTACTCACCGGCCGCGAGAATCTGGTGCTGTTCGGCCGGCTGCTGGGGTTGCGGGCCCAGGAGGCCAAGCGGCGCGCCGACGAACTGCTGGCGCGATTCGAGTTGACCGACGCGGCCGACCGGCGGGTGGGCCAGTACTCCGGCGGTATGCGCCGGCGCATCGATATCGCCTGCGGGCTGGTGCGACTGCCCGAGGTGGTCTTCCTGGACGAGCCGACCACCGGCCTGGATCCGGTGAGCCGGCAGGGCGTGTGGTCGCTGGTCCGCGAGCTGCGCGACCAGGGGGTGACGATCCTGCTCACCACCCAGTACCTGGAGGAGGCGGACGCGCTCAGCGACAACATCATCGTCGTCGACCACGGCACGGTGATCGCCGAGGGCACCGCCGACGAGCTGAAGGCCCGCTCCGGCAGCAGCTATTGCGAGGTGGTGCCGGTGTCCGCGAACGATGTGCCCGCGGTGGTCGCGGCGCTGGCGGGCCTGGGCGAGGCCACGGTGGCCGATTCCGCCGACCGGGTGTCGCTGCCGGCGCCCGGCGGCCCGGCTACGCTGACCGAGGTGCTGCGCCGCATCACCGAGGCGGATATCGATCTCATCGATATCGCGCTGCGGCGGCCCTCGCTGGACGAGGTCTTCATCGAACTCACCCGCAAGCCGGTCGGGGTGGCCTCGTGAGCACCGCCACCGTGAATTCCGAAGCGGAATGGCGGGTCTCGCCGTGGCAGCAGTGGGCGGCGCTGAGCGGCCGCACCGTGCGCGCCGCGCTGCGCGACGGCGATCTGCCCTTCGGTTTCCTCGCGCCGATGATCTTCTTCGTGTGTTTCTATGTGCCGCTGCGACATTCGATGGAAGCCGGGGGCGGCGGATACGTGCAGTACCTGGCGCCGGTGATCGTGGTGCAGGGCATGTTCTTCACCGCGATGTCGGCGGGCGACCGCGCCGCGCGTGACACGGCCGGCGGGATGGGCACCCGGTTGCGCTCGCTGCCGGTCGGATCCTGGCTGCCGACGGCGGCCCGGATGTCGGCCAATGTGCTGCGGGGCGTGGTCGCCGTCGCCGGTGCGCTGGTGATCGGCACGATCTTCGGCTTCCGATTCCACGGCACGGGCGCGGCGATCGTGTTCGTACTGCTGGCACTGGCTTTCGGGCTGGCCCTGGTGATCGGCGCCGACCTGCTCGGGGCGATCACCGGCGATCCGGGCACCGGCGCCTCGGTGCTGCTCATCCCGCAGTTGCTGCTGGTCATGCTGTCCACGGGTCTGGTTCCGGCGGAAGGCTTTCCGGGCTGGATCCAGCCGTTCGTGCGGAATCAGCCGGTGTCCCAGGCGGCGGCGGCCCTGCGGGCGCTGGCGGACGGGCGATTCGCCGCGGAGTTGCCGATCACGGTCGCGTGGATCGCCGGGCTGGCCGTCGTGTTCGGCGCCGCGGTGGTGCTGGTGGAAGGGCGGCGCAAGTGAGAACGCTGCTGTCGCAGAGCCTCGTGGAGGCCGGTCGCCTGGTGCGGCGCTGGCCCCGGCAGCAGGACGTGCTGACCGCCACGCTGATCTTCCCGGTGTTGTTGCTGCTCATGTATCAATTGGTGCTCGATCGCGCGTTGACCGCCGCCTCGGGGACCGGCGCCGTGTACGGGTTCGTCCCGATGATCGCGGTGACCAGCGCCCTGTACGGGGCGATGGGCACGGGCATCTCGCTGCACGCGGAGGCCGAGAGCGGTCTGCTGCGGCGGTTCTGGGTGCTGCCGATCCATCGCGGCGCCGGCCTGACCGGGCGGCTGCTGGCCGAATGCGCGCGCACCCTGGTGGCGACGGCGGTCATCGTGATCCTCGGTGTCGCACTGGGATTACGTTTCCACCACGGTTGGTGGAGTGTGCTGGGCGTGCTGCTGGTGCCGGTGCTGCTGATGCCGGGATTCGTGGCGCTGGTCGTGTCGGTCGCGGTGGGCAAGGGCGGCGCGCAGATCGTGCAGTTGTTCTCGGTGCTGATCCTGCTGGGGATGTTCTTCAACTCGGGATTCGTGCCGGTCACCAATTATCCCGGCTGGTTGCAGCCGATCGTGCGGGCGCAGCCGATGAGTTGTGCGATCGAGGCCATGCGGCACTGCACCCTCGGTGGGCCGCTGCTGGTTCCGGTGTTGCAGGTGCTGGCCTGGACGGCCGGGCTCACGCTGGTGTTCGGCGGGCTCGCGGTGCGGGGATATCGCAAGGCGGCGGCGGGCTGAACGAACCGCCCCGGCGACGTGCGGATGTGGCACGAAACGCGGTGCCGGTGTGGATGCCCGAAATCGGGTGTGGCTATTCTAAATTAAAAAGCGAGAATTTTTGATCTTCACAACAGCTTCGGGAGCAGGCATAATTAGCACTCGTTGCACCAGAGTGCTTACGGTTGTGTTTCCTCAGTGAGGAGGATCATGAGCCCCCAGTTCTCTGCTTCAAGATTCAACCAGCAGTCCGCGGCGAGTTCGCCGCCGCTCTCCCCGTTCGAAAAGCCCACTGTCGGTGAGCTCGTCACCGACCCCCGGGCAGCACTGCACATCGCGATGGTGGTGCCACCGTATTTCGATGTCCCGCCCAAGGCCTACGGCGGCGTCGAGGCCGTCGTGGCCGATCTGGTCGACGCCCTGGTCGACCGAGGCCATCGGGTGACCTTGCTCGGCGCCGGCGAACCCGGCACCAAGGCCACGCGTTTCGTCTCGGTCTGGGATCACATCCAGGCCGAGCGGCTCGGCGATCCGTTCCCGGAGGTGTTGCACGCCCTCAAGATCCGCCGCGCGCTGGAAGAGATCGCCGCGTGTGACCGGATCGATATCGTGCACGACCACACCTTCGCCGGACCGCTGAATGCGTTGTTCTATCGCGACCTCGGCCTGCCCACGGTGGTCACCGTGCACGGGCCGGTCGACGGCGACTGCTACACCTATTACAGCGAACTCCGCGACGACGTGGCCATGGTCGCGATCAGCGACCGGCAGCAGGCCATCGCGCCCGATCTGAACTGGGTCGGCCGCGTGCACAATGCGCTCCGTGTCGACGATTGGCCCTTCCAGCCGCGGAAGAACGACTACGCTCTGTTCCTGGGTCGTTACAACGAGTGCAAGGCGCCGCACCTGGCGCTACAGGCCGCACACGAGGTCGGCATGCCACTCGTCCTCGCCGGCAAGTGTTCCGAGCCGCCGGAGAAGGCCTACTTCGAGCGGGTCGTGCGGCCACTGCTCACCGAGGACGACGTGGTCTTCGGTATGGCCGACGCGACCGACAAACGAAAACTGTTGTCCGAAGCCAAGTGTCTGTTGTTCCCGGTGCAGTGGGAGGAACCGTTCGGCATGGTGATGATCGAGGCGATGGTCTGCGGGACGCCGGTGGTGGCGTTGCGCGGCGGCGCCGTGTCCGAGGTGATCGTCGACGGCGTCACCGGTCGCATCTGCGACGATCCCGCCGAACTGCCGGCGGCGATCGCGGAGGTGCAGACCTACGATCCGCAGGCGTGCCGTGATCACGTCGTCGCCAACTTCGGCGCCGACACCCTCGGCGGCGGTTACGAGAAGTGTTACCGCACAGTGCTGCGGCAGCGGCGGGCCGCCAAGGTCGCCCGCGACGCCTCGGTCTTCACCCCCTGGCCGGTCGGCATCGTGCAGCCCGGTAGCTCCAGGTATCCCGGCGAACCGGCCCTGACGGGCGGAATGGCAGGTGATTCGGCGTGACAGATGCCCCCGCCGCGCTCAATGCCGGTGAACCGGCGGGCCTCGGTGGCTGGGGTGGCCCGGTCACATTGGTCGAGGGAAGTACCTTCTGCCTCTCCGATCGCATCGGTGATGTCGAACCGGGCACCTCGCACGGGTTGTTCTTCCGTGACGCGCGCGTGGTGTCCCGGTGGGAGTTGCGCCTGGACGGACAGCGGCCCGATCCGCTGTCCGTCCTGAGCCCCGAGGCGTTCACCGCTCGTTTCGTGCTGCGCCGGCCCCCACGGGCCGGCGCAGCCGACAGCACCCTGCTGGTACTGCGCGAGCGCCTGGTCGCCGACGGGCTGCGGGAGACCATCGTGCTGGAGAACCTCGGCCGCGAACCCACCGCGGTCGCCCTGGATCTGTACGTCGACGCGGATTTCGTCGATCTGTTCGCCGTCAAGGAGGGCCGCTCCGGGCACGGCCGGGCCGAGGTACTCGTCACCGACAACGAACTGCTGCTCAACGATCGCGCGGACCGCACGCGCGGACTGTCGATCTCGTCCTCGGAGCTGCCGGTGATGCTGCCCGGCTCGCTGTCGTGGCGGGTGGTGGTCCCGCCCGGTGAACGCTGGCAGACCGAACTGCTGGCCCAGCCCACCCTGGCCAATCAGCTGGTGCACGTGCAGCTGCGGCCCGGTGAGCACTACGAATCCACCGAACCGGGCCGCAAGATCGAGGCCTGGCGTGACACCGCGACCACGGTCACCGCGGGCAACCCGCTGCTGTCGACGGTGTTGCAGCGCACCGAGAGCGACCTCGGCGCGCTGCGCATCCACGACGACACCCGCGAGGGCCGCACCTTCGTCGCCGCCGGGGCGCCCTGGTTCATGACCCTGTTCGGCCGCGACAGCCTGCTCACCGCCTGGATGGCGCTGCCGCTGGACATGAGCCTCGCGCTGGGCACCATGCAGCAGCTGGCGGAACTGCAAGGGCGCCAGCTCGATCCGCTGACCGAGGAGCAGCCCGGCCGGATCATGCACGAGATCCGCCGCGGCCCGGCCAGCGGCGCGGTCCTCGGCGGCGAAACCTATTACGGCACCGTCGACGCCACCCCGATCTTCGTGATGCTGCTGGCGGAGGCCCGCCGCTGGGGCGCCGACGCCGAGGTGGTGCAGGCGCTGCTGCCCGCCGCCGACGCGGCGCTGGAATGGATGTCGCACTTCGGCGATCGCGACGGCGACGGTTTCCTGGAGTACCAGCGCGCCACCGACCGCGGCCTGGTCAACCAGGGCTGGAAGGACAGCTTCGACGGCATCAACGACGCCGCCGGCCAGATCGCGCATACCCCGATCGCACTGTGCGAGGTCCAGGGCTACGCCTACGCGGCGCTGCTGGCCCGCGCCGAACTCGCCGACGAATTCGACGATCCGGACAGCGCCGAGCAACTGCGCGACCAGGCCGCGGTGCTGCGCACCAAATTCGCCGAAGCCTTCTGGATCCCCGAAAAAGGTTGGTACGCCGTCGCATTGGATGGCAACAAGCGCCGTATGGATGCCCTCACCAGTAATGTCGGCCACTGCCTGTGGACCGGCATCGTCCCCGACGAACACGCCAACCTGCTGGTCCGCTGGCTGTCGAGCGAGGAGATGAACTCCGGCTTCGGCCTGCGCACCCTGTCCTCGAACATGGGCGCCTACAACCCGATGAGCTACCACAACGGCTCGGTGTGGCCGCACGACACCGCCATCGTGGTCGCGGGCCTGCTGCGCTACCGCCACATCCCCGGCGCGATCGAACTGGCCACCCGCCTCGCCGACGGCCTGCTGGACGCCGCCGCCGCCTTCGGTGGCCGCCTGCCCGAATTGTTCTGCGGCTTCCCCCGTTCCCGCTTCTCGGCCCCCGTCCCCTACCCCACCTCCTGCTCCCCCCAGGCCTGGGCCAGCGCTGCCCCCCTGCTCCTGGTCCGCTCCTTCCTCGGCCTGAATCCGGACGCCCCCAACCACACCCTCACCATCCAGCCCCACCTGCCCCCGCGCTGGGGCCGCATCGCCCTCACCGACCTCCGCCTCGGCGGCGCGGTCATCGACCTCGCCGTCGAAGGCAACAAGGTCACCACCGCCAACCTCCCCGACGACTGGCACCTCATCACCGGATGAGCCACGGGCGCGGCGTGTTCCGTCACAGGTGCACGCGCTGGTCCGGGGGGAGGTACATGTGGTCGGTGTCGTGGACGTCGAAGGCGGTGTAGAACTCCGGGAGGTTGCGGGCGATCTGGTTGCAGCGGAATTCGCCGGGGGAGTGCGGGTCGGTGGCGATGCGATGTTCCAGGGTTTCGGGGGTTTGTTGTTCGCGCCAGTTGCGGGCCCAGGCGCGGAACAGGTCGGCGTAGGCGGGAGTGGCGCCGGAACGTTCGGTGGCACGGCGGTAGGCGGCCAGGGCGATCGTGAGGCCGCGCAGGTCGGCGAGGTTCTCGCCGACGGTGAGGGCGCCGGAGACGTGGTGGTCGGGGGTCAGGCCGGTAGGGGTCAGGGGGTCGTATTGGGCCACCAACTGTGCGGTTTTCGCGTCGAAGGCGGCGCGGTCCTCGGGGGTCCACCAGTCGCGGCGATTACCGGCGGCGTCGTATTTGCTGCCCTGGTCGTCGAAGCCGTGGCCGATCTCGTGGCCGATCACCGCACCGGCGGCGCCATAGTTGGCCGCGGGTGCGGCGGCGTGGTCGAAGAACGGGGGTTGCAGAAATGCTGCGGGGAAGGTGATCTGATTGGCGGTGGCGGTGTAGAAGGCGTTCACCGTCTGCGGTGGTACCGACCATTCCGAACGGTCGACCGTGCCACCCAATTTCTCGAAACTGCGCTGGGCGTCGAAGATTTCGACCGCGCGCAGGGATTCGACGAGTTTGCCCGGGGTGATCCGTAGCGTCGAGTAATCGATCCAGGTGTCGGGATAACCGAGCTGGGCATCGATCCGGTCCAGTTTCTCGATGGCGGCGTCGCGGGTCGGCGGTGACATCCAGGTGCTGTCGCGGAAACTGTCGCGATAGGCGGACATGATGTCGGTCACCAATTCCTGTGCCCGCGCCTTCGCGGCCGGCGGGAAATGCCGGGCCACGTACAGCCGCCCCAATTGCTGGCCGATCGCCTCGTTGACGATGCCGATCGCGGACTTCCAACGATCCGGGCGCTCGCGCATGCCACCCATTTCGGTGCCGAAGAATTCGAAATTGGCGTCGGAGATCGCCTTCGGCAGGCAGCGGGCGTAACTGCGGATCAGGCTCAGCTTCAGGTACTCCCGCCAGGTGGTGAGGTCGATCGCCGACCACAGGCCACCGGCGGCGGTGACGAACGACGGCTCACCGACCACCACCGTCTCGAACAGCCGCGACGGCCGGTCGGTGCGGCCGGCCAGCCAGGCGTCCCAGTCGAAACCCGGTGCCGCGGCGGTCAATTCGTTCCACGACATGCGGTTGTCGGTGGCGTCGTAGTCGCGGGTGCGGATGTTGTCCCAGAAGCCGGACGCGATCTGTCCCTCCAGCTCGAAGACCCGTTGCGCCGCGCCGTCGGGATCCGGCAGGCCCGCGCCGCCCGCCAGCCGGTGCAGCAGGGTGCGATAACCCGCCAGCCGCGCGGCGAATTCGGGTCTGCGATAGTACTGCTCGCCGAGCCCGAGCCCGGACTGGCCGATCACCGGCAGATGCCCGGCGGAATCGCGGCGATCCACCGCGATCCGGATCCGGATCAGGCCGTCGATCGGCAGCCGGCCCATCACATGCGCCAATTCGGTTCTGCCGGGCGCGGAATCGATGGTGTCGAACAGATCGGCCAACGGCGACATGCCAAGTCGTTCGATGGTGTCCAGATCGAGACGGGCCTCGTACAGATCGCGAATCTGCTGTTCGGCGCTGCCCGGCCGGGGATCGCGGATGCCCCGGACGATGTCGTGCAACTGCCCCTGCACCAGATCCGCGACCTCGCCGAAGGTGCCGTAGCTGACCTTGTCCGGCGGCAGCCGGTACTCGGCCAGCCACCTGCCGTTGACATGCCGGAACAGGTCGTCCTGCGGCCGCACCGCCGGATCCGGGCCCGGCAGAACGGGTTCCGCAGGAGCGGGCCGGGTGCAGGACAGCAGTCCGGCCGCGGGCACGACCCCCAATGCGACGAGCAACGAGCGACGGCTCAGCCGAGCCGGACGACCGGACAACGGTGCTCCTCTCCCGAACGGCGGATTCGCGACAGCTCGACCCGTGGTCGAGGCTACCGTCATGCACCGGCCGCATCGGCCCGCTACACTCGCGAATCTTGGTGAAATTCGCTGATGGGAAGCCTGAATGGAAACTTCGCGGGACTGGGGAAACGAGTTTCAAGAAACCTTGAAATGGCTCCTCATCACCTTCGCGATCACGGCCGTCGTCTTCGTGGTGATCCTCGCGGTGCTGTTCGTGACGACCCGGTGGGGGCGCCAGTTCTGGCACCTCAGCCGCGGCTTCTTCACCGGCGCGGGGGCCTGGAAGAACATCGGATTCGTCGCACTGCTGTTGTTGTCGGCGGCCGGCGCGGTGCGCGTGAACGTCCTCATCTCCTACCAGAGCAACGACATGTTCTCCGCGCTGCAATACGGCGCGGAGGCGATTGCGAAGAAGGACGGTGGCGGGCTGCACGACGCGGAGCACGCCTTCTGGCAGTCGATGCTGGTCTTCGGCATCATCGCCGCCATCCACGTGGTGCGTTCGCTGCTCGACTACTACATCGGCGCGGCCTTCGAGGTGCGCTGGCGGGTGTGGCTGACCGACAAGGTCGGCACCGACTGGCTCTCGGAACATGCGGACTACCGCGGCAGGTTCATCGATGACACCATCGACAACCCGGATCAGCGTGTCCAGGAGGACATCACCACCTACGTGCAGCAGAGCCGGGCGCTGTCCATCGGCGCCGTCACCGCGGTCATCACGGTGGTGTCGTTCACCCAGATCCTGTGGGATCTGTCCGGTCCGCTCACCGTGTTCGGCGTCGAGATCCCGCGCGCGATGATGTTCCTGGTCCTGATGTACGTGCTGCTCGCGACGGTGATCGCGTTCTGGATCGGCCGTCCGCTGATCCGGATCAACTTCCTCTACCAGCGCGCCACCGCGAGTTTCCGATACGCGCTGGTGCGGGTCCGCGACAACGCCGAAAGCATCGCCTTCTATCGCGGTGAGGGCGTCGAGCAGCGCGGTCTGGTCGGCTGGTTCGCCCAGGTCATCGGGGCGTACTGGCGACTGATCTACCGGACCCTCGGATTCAGTGGCTGGAACCTCTCGGTCAACCAGACCGCGGTGGTGTTCCCGTGGATGATCCAGGCACCGCGTTTCTTCGCGGGCAAGGTCACCCTCGGCGGCATCCAGCAGACCGCGTCGGCCTTCGGCAACATCCACGATTCGCTGTCGTTCTTCCGGGAGAACTACGACAGCTTCGCCGCCTACCGCGCGGCCCTCATCCGTCTGGACGGCCTGCAAGTGGCCAACCGGCAGTCTCGGGAACTGCCCACCATCGCGACCGCCGACCTCGAGGACGCGGTCGAGCTGGTCGGCATCGAGGTGCGCCGCCCCGACGGGGGACTGCTGATCGAGGGCCTCGATCTGCGCCTGGTCCCTGGCGACGCGCTGGTCGTGAAGGGCGCTTCCGGCAGCGGCAAGACCACCCTGCTGCGCACCCTGGCCGAGCTGTGGCCGTACGGCGCCGGCGAGTTCCGGCGACCGTCGGGCAACGAGACGCTGTTCCTGTCCCAGATTCCGTACCTGCCGCTGGGCGACCTCCGCACGGTGATCAGCTACCCGGCTGCACCCGGCGATTTCTCCGACGAGACGCTGCGCGAGGTGCTGAACAAGGTGCACCTCGGGCACATCGCCGACCGTCTGGACGAGGTCGCGGACTGGGCCAAGATCCTGTCCCCGGGCGAGCAGCAGCGCATCGCGTTCGCGCGCATCATGCTGATCCGCCCCCGCGCGGCGTTCCTGGACGAGGCCACCTCCGCGGTCGACGAGGGCCTGGAATTCTCCCTCTACACCCTGGTCCGCACCGAGGCGCCGGATACGATCCTGGTCAGCGTCGCGCACCGCAGCACGGTGGACCGCTTCCACACCCGCCGCCTCGATCTGGCCGGCGGCGGCGGATGGACCACCGCCGAGGTGGAGGTCCCGGCCTAGTCTGCCCGGCCCGGATGTCTGATTCGTCGGGAATTCCGGGCCGGATTTGGTCCCCATCTGGGGCTTCGCTAAACTAACGCGGTTGCCTGCGGGACACGTGTGCCCGCACTCCGCCCGCGAACCCGCAGCGTTCCCTGCTCTGAGCAGGGATTTCTCACGCTGACAGGCGCGCGTTTGGAGCGGCGACATGACCATGCCCGTCGGGTCGGCAATCCGGCGTGCATATCGTCCAGGTCTAGGAGGAGCTGAAGTGATTCAGCAGGAGTCGCGGCTGCGCGTCGCCGACAACACGGGTGCCAAGGAGATTCTCTGCATCCGCGTGCTCGGCGGTTCGTCGCGCCGCTATGCCGGTATCGGCGACATCATCGTCGCCACCGTGAAGGACGCGATCCCCGGCGGCAACGTCAAGAAGGGTGAGGTCGTCAAGGCGGTCATCGTCCGCACCACCAAGGAGCGTCGCCGCCCGGATGGTTCCTACATCCGGTTCGACGAGAACGCCGCGGTGCTGATCAAGGCGGACAACGATCCGCGCGGCACCCGCATCTTCGGCCCGGTCGGCCGTGAGCTGCGCGAGAAGCGCTTCATGAAGATCGTCTCGCTGGCCCCGGAGGTGCTCTGACCATGAAGGTGCACAAGGGCGACACCGTGATCGTCGTCTCGGGTAAGGACAAGGGCGCGAAGGGCAAGGTCATCCAGGCCTTCCCGGCGCAGAGCCGAGTCCTGGTCGAGGGCGTGAACCGGATCAAGAAGCACGTCGCGAACTCCGCGAACCAGCGCGGCGCCAGCTCCGGCGGCATCGTGACCCAGGAGGCGCCCATCCACGTGTCGAACGTGATGGTTGTCGACTCCGACGGCAAGCCGACCCGGGTGGGCTACCGCACCGACGAGAACGGCAAGCGGGTGCGCATCTCCCGTCGCAACGGGAAGGACATCTGAGATGACGTCGACCGAGAACAAGATCCAGCCCCGCCTGAAGCTCCGGTACCGCTCGGAGATCCGCGACGCGCTGAACAGCGAATTCAACTACGCGAACGTGATGCAGATCCCCGGCGTGGTCAAGGTCGTCGTGAACATGGGTGTCGGCGACGCCGCCCGCGACGCCAAGCTGATCAACGGCGCGGTCGCCGACCTCACCCTGATCACCGGCCAGAAGCCCGAGATCCGCAAGGCCACCAAGTCCATCGCGCAGTTCAAGCTGCGTGAGGGCATGCCGATCGGCGCGAAGGTCACCCTCCGCGGCGACCGCATGTGGGAGTTCCTGGACCGGCTGATCTCCATCGCGCTGCCCCGTATCCGCGACTTCCGCGGCCTGTCCCCGAAGCAGTTCGACGGCCACGGCAACTACACTTTCGGTCTCTCGGAGCAGTCGATGTTCCACGAGATCGATGTGGACCGGATCGACCGTCCCCGTGGTATGGACATCACCGTGGTGACCACCGCGACCAACAACGAAGAAGGCCGCGCCCTGCTCAAGCACCTCGGCTTCCCGTTCAAGGAGAACTGAGCACATGGCAAAGAAAGCTCTCGTCAACAAGGCCAACGCCAAGCCGAAGTTCGCGGTCCGCGGCTACACCCGCTGCCAGCGCTGCGGCCGCCCCCACGCCGTCTACCGCAAGTTCGGCCTGTGCCGCGTGTGCCTGCGCGAAATGGCGCACCGCGGCGAACTGCCGGGCGTGCACAAGGCGTCCTGGTAAGAATTCCCCGTCCGGCCCGCCGAGCACCTTCGAGGTGCTCGGCGGGCCGGACGCGTTTTCACCCGTAGGCGGCCTGGAAGGCCAGCCGCCGGTCGGCATCGGCCGCGATGCGAGTGAGTTCGTCGTCCAACGCCATGTACACCTGCCACGCCTCGCCACCACCGGCCGCGGCCAGGTAACGCACGACCAGCTGTTCCAGCTCGGCCACGCGCTTGCCCTTCCAGACTTTGTCGGCGAGGCCGACCAGCAGGTCCGCCGGCTCCACGTCGGCCCGCGTCCAGGACGCATGTGTTCGCGCGAACCGCGCGAGTCTCTCGTCGATACCCCGCTCGATCAGTAGCCGGTATCCGCTCTCCTCGTGAGCCGACCCCGGTCCCGACAACTCCTCCGGGTGCGCGACCTTGCCGATATCGTGGATAGCTGCCCCGAACAGCACTGCGTCACAGTCGAATTCGGCCCCACCGAAGTGCGTCCGAAGCCAGGCCACCAGCTCGCAGGCCACATCGTGCACCGCCCGCAGATGTGCCCCGAGCCGCGGCGGAGCACCCAGCTCCACGAGCAGGACTTCGACCTGCTCCGGCAGCCGCCGCAGATCCAGGCCGTCCCGATCGGTCAGGGCTTGCCGGAGCGCTTCCGGGGACATGGCAGCCACAGTAGTCGGAGGCGGGCGCGTCGTCGCTCCGCGATGGCAGCCAACCGCTGTCCTCTGCGGTCATCGATGATCACGATGACGTGGTGGCCCGCCGAGTCCTGGCTGCGGCGGAGAATCGCGAATCCGTTCGCGATTTGCGTTCTACCTCTGCGGCAACGGTTTCCGGATCGGGAAGCGGGGACAGGTCGGCCCAGAACGGTGTCGGCTCCTTCCTGGCCGGCATCCGGCGGTGGTCGCTCGGGGGAGGCCGGCTGTCCCCCGGGTGTGCGGCCACAGCGCTTCCCGCGGCAACCGCGCGGCGCATCCGAATTCGAAATCAGTGTTACACCAGATGTTTACGATGCCGTTCCCGTTGTTCGATCGAGGGTGGGGTACCTTTTCGGTGGCTGGGAACGGACCGGATGGTCCAGGTTCGGGCCGCACTTCCGCACTTCCGCATCGCCGCGAGGTCATATCGGCCACGCCGCGCAGTCGATCGATCGATACCTTCAGGGAGTCTGCATGACCAACTTCGACGTCGATGTCGTGAAGGCGTTCTTCGCGGCGTGTGATCGCGGCGACATCGATACCGCGGTCGGCTGTTTCGCCGACGACGGGCTCTGGATCACCGCCGAGGGCGCCGAGCCGGGTACCACCTTCCGGAAGGCGGACATCGGCGCGTTGCTGACCGCGATGTTCGCGGCCCGGGATGTGCTGGCCGACAAGAAGATCAGCTGGACCTTCGCGGAGCCGGTCGCGATGGAGTCCGGTGCGGTGGTGCGGTACGAGATGGCCGACGAGCAGGGGCGGATCGTGGAGAAGGGTGTCGACGTGTTCTACACCGGTGACGACGGGATCCGTCTCAAGGAGAGCTACCGCAAGAGTGCGGACTCCACCTTCTCGGAGATGGTGAAGCAGGACCTCGTTCGCCAGGCCATTGCCGCGGGCTGATTGTGCTGTGCGGCAGTGGGTTTCGCGAAAGCGCGAGATCGGTTGCGGCACAGATTGTCTCGTGTTCGGTAGCCGAGGGTTCGATGAGGTGGGAGAACCGATGTACCCAGCACAGGATCATCCGTGCGGATAGCCGGCCGGCTCCGTATCGGGGCGGCGACCGTCGCGCTGCCGGACGGGCGTCAGGATGTGAGTCGCGCGATCGCCGAGAGCGGCAGGACACCCGACTGGGCTCGTTCCACCACGACGGCGACCCTGCCGGTGGCGGGCGCCGGACAGACCGCCGAATCGCTCGCGCTCGCGGCCGCCGCCGCGGCGCTCGACCAGGCGGGGGTATCGGCGGCGGAACTCGGAATGCTCACGCATTCCTGGATTTTCGATCCGAGCCCGGTCGACTGCACGATCGCGCCGCGGCTGGCTCGCCTGCTGGGGGCCAGGAGTGCCATCGCGCTGAGCATGCGGCAGATGAGCAACGGCGGCGCCATCGCCATCCAGGTCACCGCCGCGCAGATGCTGGCCGAACCCGGCATCGCGCACAGCCTGGTGCTGACCGCGGACGTACACGGCAGCGATGCCGACTGGCGCTGGAATCCCGAGGCCGGCGCCGCCCTGGGTGACGGGGCGACCGCGGTCCTGCTGACCCGCGACATCGGCGGGCTGTCCGTGCACGCCATGGTGTCGAGTTCGGTGACCGAAGGCGAACGCTGGTGGTCCGAGCGTGCGCCGGGGGCGCCGGTGGTCGCCGGTCCGGCGGTGTTCGCGCTGCGCAAATGCGTTCGCGCCGCCACCCGTGCGGTCCTCGCCGACGCGGGACTCGAACCCGAGGATCCCCGCCTGGCCGTGATCATGCTGCCGCGGCTGCCGGCGGCGACCATCGAGGCGATGTTCCTCGGGCTGCTGCCGCCGGCCGAACTGCTCGACCTGTCCGGCGACACCGGGCATCTGTTCTCCGGCGACCTCGCCGCGAACCTCGAACACCTGCGCAGCGAACGTCCCTTGGCCCCGGGGGAATACGCGCTGCTGATCAATATGGGCGTGGGGCACACCGTGACCATGGTCGTGGTACGCGGCGAGCCCGCCACCGTCGGAGAGGAGCCGGCATGACCAGCACCGTCGGGAACGAGAACTCCGCCACCCGAATCCTTTTCCCGGACACCGCGGACCAGCGGGAGTTCGAGGCGGTCTGTCACGAGCTGCGTGAACGCGCGCCGGTGGTGTGCCTCGAGCTGCCGGACGGCCTGACCGCGTGGGTGATCACTCGGTACGCCGAGGGCAGGCGCGCGATGACCGATCCGCGGCTGATCAAGGATCTGCGCCGGATGAGCGACCCCGCGCACGGTCTGGGTGGCGGCAGGTATGCCGAGGATCCCTTCGTGGTCGAGGGCCGGCACATGCTGAACAGCGACGGCGAGGAGCACCTGCGGCTGCGCAAGGTCGTGGCCGCGGAGCTGACCCCCGCCGCCGTCAACCGCCGCCGGCCGGAGATCGAGCAGGTGTGCCGCGCGCAGGTGGCGCGGTTCCGGGAATCGGAGACCACCGACCTGATGGCGTCCTATGCGCGCCCGGTCCCGGAACTGGTGATGGCACGCGTGCTCGGCATTCCGGACGACACGCTGCGCGCGGCCGCGGTGCACAGCCGCCGCCTCGGTGAGCGCGAGAGTCCGTCGACGCCGAGCATGCGCAACGCGTACAACCAGTTGCTCGACATGATCATCGACGTCGCCCGCGACCCCGCCGCCGCACCGGCGGGCAGTGTGCTCGAGGCGCTGCATCGGGCCCGTGCCGAGAAGATGATCAACAAGCGCGAACTGCTGTCGACGGTGATGATGCTGCTCGGCGCCGGGATCTCCTCCACCGCGATCGGAATCGGCTATGGCGCGCTCACCGTGCTGCGCACCGCCGAGACGATGCGCGAACTGCTGGCCGACGAACCGGCGGCCAAGGCGTTCGTCGAGGAACTGCTGCGGTATCACCCGCCGTTTCCCTTCTCGCCGTGGCGATTCGCACGCGAGGAGGTCACGATCGAGGGGGTGACGATTCCGGCCGGCGCGGTCGTGTTCATCCTGCTGGCCGCCGTCAACCACGATCCGGCGCTCGGCGCGGACGTCGGTGAGCTGCTGCCGCAGCAGGGCGGCCGGCCCGCGCATCTGACCTTCGGTTACGGCGCGCACTTCTGCATCGGCGCGCATCTCGCGCGCACCGAGATCGAGATCGCGCTGCGGGTACTGTTCGAGGAGCTGCCGCAGCTGCGAATCGTCTCGGATGATACGGAATCCGGTTGGCGTGGACTGCTTTTCGACCGGACACCGAACGAGCTGACGGTCGCACCCGGTCCGGGCGCGCGATGACCTCGTCGATGTTGCAGAGCTCGTTCATGCAGGAATCGACCCGCATGGCGCGCGCACACGGACCGGTGTTCACCCGCGAGTTCTTCCATCTGAGATTCACCTTCGTCACCGGTGCGGACCTCGTCGCCGAACTCGCCGACGACCGGCGGTTCGGTAAGCACATGAAGCCGGTGCTGGAGTCGTTCCGGCCGATGTTCGGTGACGGCCTGCTCACCGCCGACGATCACGAACCCGCGTGGCGCACAGCGCACGATCTGCTGGTGCCGGCGTTCTCACAGACCGCGATGCGCGGCTACCACGCGCTCATGCTGGATGTGTGCCGGCAACTGCTCGACAGCTGGGGCGCGACCGCCGGAGCCGTGGACGTCAAGGACGCCATGGGGAAGGTGACGCTCGAGGTGATCGGGCGGGCCGGCTTCGGCTACTCGTTCGATTCCTTCGAGCGCTCCACCCCGCATCCGTTCGCGACGGCGCTGGAGGACGCGATCAGCCACGGCCAGCGGCTGATCACGCGGCCGCCGATGGCCGGTGGATATCTCGGCCGGCGCGCGGCGCAGCGTCACGAGACCGATCTCGCCTATCTGCGCGCGGTCGTGGACGAGGTGATCGCGCGCCGTACCGGTCACGAGCACGGCGGCGATCTGCTGGGCCTGATGCTGGACTCCGATGTGCTGGATCCGGTGAACATTCGCAACCAGGTGTTGACCTTCCTCGCGGCCGGGCACGAGACAACCTCCGCCGCAATGTCTTTCGCCTTGTACTATCTCGCCGCCGAGCCGGGGATCGCCGAGCGGGCGCGAGCGGAGGTGATCGCGCTGGCCGGAACCGCCGAACCGGAGTTCGACCAGGTCGCCAAATTCCGGTACCTGCGCCGCGTCGTGGACGAGTCGCTGCGGCTGTGGCCGGTCGCGCCCGGCTATTCGCGGACGGCGAAACAGGACACCGTACTCGGCGGCCGGTATCCGATGCGCGCCGGCGAGCCCTATTTCGTGCTGGTGCCCGCGCTGCACCGGGAGGCGTCGTGGGGTCCGGACGCGGAACGATTCGATCCGGATCGTTTTCTGCCCGAACGGGTCCGGGCCCGGCCGCCGCACTCGTACAAACCGTTCGGCAGCGGCCTGCGCGCCTGCATCGGCCGTCAGTTCGCGCTGCACCAGATCGTGCTGGTGATGGCGCGCGTGCTGCAACGCTACGATCTGACGCTGCCGCCGGACTATCGGCTGCGCGTCTCGGAGGGAATCGCCTTCGGTCCCATCGGATTGACTCTGTATCCGGTAGTGCGTTGAGCCGTCCACTGCGATATCCGTGATGAGAGAGCATGTTTCGATCACCGCCGGGTCCGAGGGGCGTGACGGCGATTCAGTACCGGTCGATATGTTTTGCGACACCGTCACGACACCGGGTGTTCGTGAACCTGACACAAGTCACCGGAAATATGATGCGTGCCCGGTCGACCGGGTTGGATGCGGGGCATGTCGTTGGCGATGGCCCACCGGGTGTGTGCAGAGTACGAGGCTGGTTATGCGAGTAAACGGACTTCTGCACATCGCGGCGGCCTCGGTAGCACTCGCGGGTGGACGTCAGGCCTTCGACCATGTGATCGCCGGTGGACATGCGGGCAACGGCATGCCGTTGCCCGCGACGGACACGGTGTTGTCGGTGGCCGCAGCGGGGGAGGACGCGACCACGCTCGCGCTCGCCGCCGCCGCCGATGCGCTCGCGACGGGACAGGTCGCCGCGTCGGACATCGGGCTGCTGGCGCATTCCTGGATCTTCGATCCCGGCGCCGCCGACTGCACGATCGCACCCCGGCTGGCCCGCTTGCTCGGCGCGAAACAGGCTGTGGCGCTGGGTATTCGGCAGATGAGCAACGGCGGTGCGATGGGATTGCACTGCGCGGTCGCGCACATGCTCGGCGAGCCCCGGATCGGGCACAGCCTGGTGCTGACCTCCGACGCGCACGGCGAGGAGGCCGTCTGGCGGTGGCAGCAGAGCGTCGGCACGGCCCTGGGCGACGCCGCGACCGCGGTCCTGATCTCTCGTGACCGCGGTCCGATGTCGATTCAGGCGATGGTGTCGAATTCGATGACACAGGAGGAACTCTGGTGGGCAGAGCGGCTGCCGGACGGGGCGGTCACGGTACCGCCCAACGTTTTCCGGGCCCGCCGCTGCGTACGGATCTCGGTGGAGCAGGTCTTCGCCGACGCCGGATTGGAACTCGATGATCCTCGCGTGGTCGTCACCATGCTGCCGCGGCTCGACAAGGATTTCGTCGCCGGAATCTTCTACGAGCTGCTACCTCCGGCCGAGGTCCTGAACCTGACCGAGGAGACGGGGCATCTGTTCTCCGGCGACCTCGCCGCGAACCTCCATCATCTGTCCACCGAAAGACCCTTGTCACCAGGGGAATACGGCTTGATCGTGAATATCGGGGTGGGATTGACCGTGACCATGCTGATGGTGCGCGGGGAACGAGAGGAATCACTTTGACCGGCAGGCCACAGACCCTCGTCGAACTGTTGGAAGCGCTGCGCCGCAGCGAGCGCACCATCACCTTCGCGGATTCGAAAGTCACGCTGGCCCATCGTGAGCTGGCCGGCCTGGCCGGGCCGGTCGGTCGGCGACTGCGGGCGGCCGGCGCCGGTCCCGGCGAGCTGGTCGGTGTGCTGATGCCCGCCACCCCGCAGTGGTTCGCCGGTTTCTTCGGTGCGGTGACCACCGGCGCGGCGGTGACCGTGCTGCCCCTGCCGCCGTTGGTGCTGGATCCCGGCACGGTCGCCGAACACCTGGTGCCGATCGTGCGAGCCGGCGGAATCCGGTTGCTGGTCACCGCGAATCAGGGCCGCAAGGTGGCGCGGGAACTGGCCGCGCGGGTGCCCGGCCTGACGGTGCTGGAACTGGACACGCTCGAGCGCGACGACGAGATCGACTGGCAGCCCGCCGATCCGGACGCACCGGTGGTGGTGCAGTTCAGCTCCGGCAGCACCGCGCGGCCGAAGGGCGTGCGCCTGACCCACGCGCAGTTCCTCAGCGGGGTGGCGGCCATCGACACGCACATCTCGACGACCGCGGACGACGTGCTGGTGCAGTGGGTTCCGCTGTTCCACGACATGGGCCTGGTGTCGCTCATGTGCTCGTTGCTGACTCCGAACGACGCGCACCTGTTCAGCGCGCTCACCTTCGTCAAGAATCCGGGTGCGGTGCTGCGGTATACCGCCGAGGTCGGCGGCACCATCACCAACGGGCCGAATTTCTCCTTCGACAAGCTCATCGAGGCCGCCGGCGAGGTGTTCGGCGGGGAGCCCGGCGATCGGCCGCTGCGGCGGTGGCGGCTGGCGCTCAACGGCGCGGAACCGGTCCGGGCCCACACCGTGCGTGAATTCGCCCGCACCTTCGCGCCGCTCGGCGTGCCGGCGTCGACGATGTATCCGTGCTACGGCATGGCCGAGGCGACCCTCGCGGTCACCCTGCCCGTCCCCGGCGCCGCGCCACGGGTGCTCACCGTCGACCGGGACGAACTCGTACCCGGCCGGCCCGCGCGGCCCGTGCCGCCCGACGCGCCGAACGCCCGGGAACTGGTGAGCGTCGGCGTCCCGATTCCCGGTATCACGGTGCGGATCTGCGCATTCGACGGCACGCCGCTGCCCGGCGGGCACGTCGGCGAGATCCGCATCCAGGGCCCGGCGGTGACCTCCGGTTACCACGGCGACGACGAGATCACCCGGGCCGCCCTCGTCGACGGCTGGTTGCGCACCGGTGACCTCGGCCTGCTCGACGGTGGCGAACTGGTCATCGTCGGCCGGGTCAAGGAGATGATCATCGTCCAGGGCCGCAACTTCTACCCGGACGATGTGGAGGAGGCCGTGCGCGTCGTGCCCGGCGTCCACAAGGGGCACTGCGTCGCGGTCGCCGACACCGAGGGTGAGCGCATGATCGTGGTCGCGGAGAGCGAGCACGAATCCGGTACGGCGGCAGGCGATGCCGTGGTCGCCGGCATCTCGCGCGCGGTGTCGAAGGCGCTGACCCTGGCCGCGGTCGTGGTGCTGCTGGTGCCCGCCAAGGCCCTGCCCCGCACCACCAGCGGCAAATGGCAGCGTTCGCTGGTCGCGGAGCTCGCCCGCGCACACGCTTCGACTATCGAATCCGTTGATCAGAAAGTGAGTTCGTGATGACTGCGTCCGTGAACGAGAAGGCCGACGAGGTCACCGCCGTGCTGCGAGCGGAGCTCGCGGAACTGCTCGAATGCCCGGTCGATCAGGTCGACCTCGACGCCCGGCTCACCGAACTGCCCGGCATCGACTCGATGCGCCTGGTGCAGGCGGTGGTGAAGTGCGAAAAGCACTGGGGTATCACCCTGGACGAGGACGAACTGGTGGAGGTGCGGACCGGCACCGATCTGGTCGACCTGATCGTGTACACCCTGGACACCGAGTCGGCATGAGCACAGCGATCGGGCCCGGCGTCCGCGCACCGGCCGGGCTGCCGGTTCATCGGGGAACGGGTGCCCGGTGACTGCATGCTGAGCACCTCGTTCATGCAGGAGTCCACCCGGCTGGCCCGTGAACTGGGCCCGGTGTACAAGCGCGAATTCTTCAATCTGGAGTTCACCTTCGTCACCGGCGCGGACCTGGTCGCCGAACTCTCCGACGACCGCCGCTTCGAGAAGCACGTGCTGCCCGCGCTCGAGGTGATCCGGCCGATGATCGGCGACGGTCTGCTGACCGCCTACAATCACGAGCCGAATTGGCGTGCGGCGCACGACCTTCTGATGCCCGCGTTCTCCCAGACCGCGATGCGCGGCTACCACCCGCTCATGCTGGAGGTGTGCCGGCAACTGCACGACAGCTGGGCCACGGCCGACGCGGCGGTGAGCGTCACCGCCGCGATGGCGAAGGTGACCCTGGAGATCATCGGCCGCGCCGGCTTCGGCTACTCCTTCGACTCCTTCGACCGCACCACCGCGCACCCGTTCGTGACGGCGCTGGAGGACGTCCTCAACCACGGCCAGCGCCTGGTCACCCGCCCCCCGATCGCCGGCGGCTTCCTCGGCAAGCGCGCCACCGAACGCAACGACGAGAACATCGCCTACCTGAAGGGCGTGGTCGACGAGGTGATCGCGCGGCGCACCGGCGGGGACCGCGGCGCGGACCTGCTGGGCCTGATGCTCGACTCGGACACCCTCGACCCGACCGCGATCCGCAACCAGGTCCTGACCTTCCTCGCGGCGGGCCACGAAACCACGTCGGCCGCCATGTCTTTCACCCTCTACTACCTGGCTGCCAACCCGGATGTCGCGGCCCGCGCCCGCGCCGAGGTGGACACCGTGATCGGTTCCGCCGAACCGGAATTCGAACAGGTCGCGAAGCTGCGCTACCTGCGCCGCGTGGTCGACGAATCCCTGCGCCTGTGGCCCACCGCCCCCGGCTACTCCCGAGTCGCCAAGCAGGACACCGTACTCGGCGGCCACTACCCTATGCCCGCCGGCGAACCCTTCTTCGTCCTGGCCCCCGCCCTGCACCGCGACCCCGTCTGGGGCGACGACCCCGAAACCTTCGACCCGGATCGCTTTCTCCCAGAACACAACCGATCCCGCCCCGCCCACGCCTACAAACCCTTCGGCACCGGCATCCGCGCCTGCATCGGCCGCCAATTCGCCCTGCACCAGATCGTCCTGGTGGTCGCGACGGTTCTGCAACGGTATGAACCGAAACTGCCCGCCGGGTACGAACTCCGAGCCTCGGAGGGCCTCACCTTCAACCCCATCGGCTTGACCATGCACCTGACGCCGCGTTGAGGAGCGCGCCGACTCACCGGGGCGCTGGTGGTCACCGCGAAGATTGCTGAGCAGTGGCAATTCACCGCATATCTTGCGGCGAACAAGCGAGTAATCGCCGCATGGAGCGCTGTGCGGTCATGGACCCAGCAGTGCCGCGGGTACCACGGCGATTCCGTCCGGCCGCCGGTAGGCATACCTTCCGGTCGTTATTATGACGCTATCGGCAAGCAAACCTCCGACTTTGTCCGCCAGCCAGCGCAGATGCGTGAGGTCCTGTTCATCGACGGTGGCGGAGAGTTTCACCTCCAGCGCGACTATGCGACCGCCGGGTCCGGTGACAATGAAGTCGACCTCGTGGTCTCCGTTACGGGTGCGCAGGTGTTCCACCCGTGCTTCGTTGTCCTGGGCGTAGACCCGAAGTCCCAGGGCGACCAGGGCTTCGAAAAGCTGACCGAGCATGGTGGCGCCGAACGGGGTTCGTACGCCGGGCTCGCTGCCGTTCAGCAGCGTGGGGGCGGTCAGGTCGAGCAGTCGTGCTGACAACGCCGGGTCGACGAGAAAGTGTTTCGGTGTCTGGGCCAATCGGGCGAAGGCGTTGTCGAGGGGCAACCAGCCCGGAATCGGATCCAGCAACCACAATTGCGACAGAACGTCGCGATACATGGTGGTGGTCGATTTCGACGGCTTGTCGGTCTCGCCGGAGGTCGCGGCATCGAGGATGGTCGTGTACGACGCGGTGGTCGCGGTCGCGGCGGCGTAGGCCGTCAGCCATGCGCGCAATGTGGCGGGCCGCCGGATTCGGTGCCCCAGTTCGGGGAATTCGCGTTCGACTATGCGGGCGATATAACCGTCCAGCTGAGCGCGGCGTGCTCGCGATCGATACGACCGGGATCCGCGGCCAGAAGTTCTCGCTGCTGTTCGTTGTCGAGGGCGTAGACGGTCTGTGCTCGCCGTTCTGCGGTAGCCGTTTTGCCGACGCCCTTCGCGCCCTCGATCGCCACGGCGGCCAGGCCGCTCAGCAGTTCGTCCAGTTCGCTGTCGACGATCCTGCTCTGATACGAGGTCACGGCACTAATCTACCCCGTTCCTGGACTTCTATCATCCCATCAGCAGGCTATGAACCATCCGAATAGCAGACCTCGAACCATCCGATCAGCAGGACTCGAGGCAGTCGATCAGCAGGACTCGAACCATCCCATCAGCCGACGACCCCCGAGTTCCCGACCCCGATTTTGATGCCGCACGGCTATTGCCTACACTTGACCGGTTGCTCGGGCATCGTCATGTCTGCGCGCGGATGCGCGCGGGTATACGGCCTGGTCCGGGCGGCTGTGCAGCATCCGGTCGGGCAGTCCCGGCCGGACCGACCGAATTGTCGTAGGCCCACGACCGCCGTTCTTCGACGGTGTTGCATGGGAACCGCGGCGAGAAAGGTAACGGTCAATCCATGACCATGACAGATCCGATCGCAGACTTCCTGACCCGTCTGCGCAACGCCAACTCGGCGTACCACGATCAGGTCAAGGCTCCGCACTCGAAGCTCAAGGCGAACATCGCCGAGATTCTGAAGCGTGAGGGCTACATCGCCGACTACCGCGTCGAGGACGCGCAGGTGGGCAAGACCCTGATCGTCGACCTGAAGTACGGGCCCAGCCGCGAGCGGTCGCTCGCCGGTGTGCGCCGGGTTTCGAAGCCCGGTCTGCGGGTGTACGCGAAATCCACCAACCTGCCCAAGGTGCTGGGAGGCCTCGGCGTGGCGATCATCTCCACGTCGCAGGGTCTGCTCACGGACCGTCAGGCCAAACAGCACGGTGTGGGCGGGGAAGTCCTCGCCTACGTCTGGTAAGGGAGGTAGGAACAATGTCGCGTATCGGTAAGAAGCCGATCCCGGTTCCCGCCGGTGTCGAGGTGACCATCAACGGCCAGCACGTCGCGGTGAAGGGTCCCAAGGGCTCCCTCTCGCACGAGGTCGCGGCCCCGATCACCGTCGGCAAGGCGGACAACGGCGAACTCGAGGTCGCCCGGCCGAACGACGAGCGGCTCAACCGCTCGCTGCACGGGCTGACCCGGACGCTGATCAGCAACATGATCGTCGGCGTCACCCAGGGCTACGAGAAGAAGATGGAGATCTTCGGCGTCGGCTACCGCGTGCAGCAGAAGGGCTCGAACCTGGAGTTCGCCCTCGGCTACAGCCACCCGGTTCCCGTCGAGGCGCCCGAGGGCATCGCCTTCGCGGTCGAGACTCCGACCAAGTTCTCGGTGTCCGGCATCGACAAGCAGAAGGTCGGCCAGATCGCCGCGGTGATCCACGGCCTGCGCAAGCCCGATCCGTACAAGGGCAAGGGCATCCGCTACGCCGGCGAGGTCGTTCGCCGCAAGGTCGGAAAGACGGGTAAGTAAGCCATGTCGAAGAAGGTTCAGACCGAAGCCCAGAAGGCTGCGCGCAAGCCGCTCGGCAAGGATGCGTCCACCCGTCGCCGGATTGCCAAGGGCAACCGGCACTTCCGGCTGCGCAAGAAGGTCGAGGGCACCACCGAGCGTCCGCGCCTGATCGTGTTCCGCTCCGCGCGGCACCTGCACGTGCAGCTGGTCGACGACTCCGCGGGCAAGACCATCGCCGCCGCGTCCTCGATCGAGGCCGACGTGCGCGCCCTCGAAGGCGACAAGAGCGCCAAGGGCGCCAAGGTCGGCGAGCTGATCGCCGCCCGCGCGAAGGCCGCCGGTGTGGAGGCCGTGGTGTTCGACCGCGGTGGCCACGACTACCACGGCCGCATCGCCGCTCTGGCCGATGCCGCTCGCGAAGGTGGGTTGAAGTTCTGATGCGGAGTACTCGGAAGGCACAGCTGTCTATGAACGGAAGGAACGTCTGATGCCGGGACGTCAGCGGC
Source organism: Nocardia sp. alder85J (assembly GCF_020176955.2). GTDB lineage: Bacteria > Actinomycetota > Actinomycetes > Mycobacteriales > Mycobacteriaceae > Nocardia. Next base: position 165,146 of record NZ_JAIUCZ020000003.1, on the reverse strand, counting down.
GTGACGGCGGAAACGGACCCGCCGGACAGAACAGTGGCAGTGGTGGCGAAGGCGGTCGCGAGCGCCGCGGCCGGCGCGACGATCGTCGCGACCAGCCCGCCCAGGAGAAGAACCAGCTCGAGCGCGTGGTCGCGATCAACCGCGTGTCCAAGGTCGTCAAGGGTGGCCGGCGCTTCAGCTTCACCGCCCTGGTGATCGTGGGCGACGGCAACGGCCTGGTCGGTGTCGGCTACGGCAAGGCCAAGGAAGTTCCGGCGGCCATCCAGAAGGGTGTCGAGGAGGCTCGCAAGGGCTTCTTCCGCGTCCCGATGATCGGCTCCACCATCGTCCACCCGGTCCAGGGTGAGGCGGCGGCCGGTGTGGTCATGCTGCGTCCGGCCTCGCCGGGTACCGGTGTGATCGCCGGTGGCGCGGCCCGTGCCGTGCTGGAATGCGCCGGTATCCACGACATTCTGGCCAAGTCGCTCGGTAGCGACAACGCCATCAACGTCGTGCACGCCACCGTGGCGGCCCTGAAGCAGTTGCAGCGTCCGGAGGAGGTGGCCGCCCGTCGCGGTCTGCCGATCGAGGACGTCGCTCCTGCGGGCATGCTGCGGGCGCGCGCGGGACAAGGAGCCTGACATGGCACAGCTGAAAGTGACTCAGGTCAAATCCACGATCGGCGCCAAGCACAATCAGCGTGAGTCCATGCGCACCCTCGGTCTGAAGGGCATCCGCCAGACCGTGCTGCGTGAGGACACTCCGCAGACCCGCGGGCTGATCAACGTCGTGCGCCACCTCGTTTCCGTTGAGGAGGTTCAAGCATGAGCGTCATCAAACTCCACCATCTGCGTCCGGCTCCGGGCTCCAAGACCGACAAGATCCGCGTCGGTCGTGGTGAGGGCTCCAAGGGCAAGACCGCGGGCCGCGGTACCAAGGGTACGAAGGCCCGCAAGAACGTCTCGCCCGCCTTCGAGGGTGGCCAGATGCCGATTCACATGCGGCTGCCCAAGTTGAAGGGCTTCACCAACCCGTTCCGGACCGAGTACCAGGTGGTGAACGTCGGCGATCTCGCCGAGCGTTTCCCCGCCGGCGGGGCCATCGGCAAGGCCGAACTGGTCGCCGCGGGCCTGGTCCGCAAGAACGAGCTCGTGAAGGTGCTCGGCGAGGGTGAGATCGGCGTGGCCGTGCAGGTCAGCGCCGACAAGTTCTCCGGCTCCGCCAAGGAGAAGATCACCGCGGCCGGCGGCACCGCTACCGAACTGGCCTGACAGATAACTCGACGTCGGATGGGTGAGAGCCCGTCCGGCGTCGCTGTTAGAGTGCAAGTGTCGCTTGCCGTCTTTCCCCCCATGTCGTTTGCCAGGAGGATCTGTGCTTTCCGCCTTCGCGTCGGCCTTCCGGACCCCGGACTTACGGCGGAAGATTCTCTTCACGCTGGGCCTGATCGCGCTATATCGCATCGGCGCGTCCCTGCCCTCGCCTGGAGTCAACTACAAGGCGGTGCGCACGTGCATCGATATCGTCTCCGGTGGTGATTCGGCGGGTATCTATCAGCTGATCAACATGTTCTCCGGCGGCGCGCTGTTGCAGCTGTCGGTGTTCGCGATCGGCATCATGCCCTACATCACGGCCAGCATCATCATCCAGCTGCTGACGGTGGTCATCCCGCGCTTCGAGGAGTTGCGCAAGGAGGGCCAGGCGGGTCAGAACAAGATGACCCAGTACACCCGCTACCTGGCCGTCGCGCTGGCCGTCCTCCAGGCCACCGGCCTGGTGGCGCTGGCCGCCCGCGGTCAGCTGCTGCGCGGCTGCCCGCAGGACATCCTGGCCGACAACAGCGTCTTCGGCATGATCATCATCGTGCTGGTGATGACCTCCGGCGCGGCGCTGGTCATGTGGTTCGGCGAGCAGATCACCGAACGCGGTGTGGGCAACGGCATGTCACTGCTGATCTTCGCGGGTATCGCGGCGCGAATTCCCGGTGAGGGCAAGTCGATTCTCGACAGCCGCGGCGGCCTGGTGTTCGGCCTGGTCTGTGTGGCGGCGTTCGTGGTGATCGTCGGCGTCATCTTCATCGAGATGGGCCAGCGCCGGGTCCCGGTGCAATATGCCCGGCAGATCGTCGGCCGTAAACAGTACGGCGGCAGTTCCACCTATCTGCCGCTGAAGGTCAATCAGGCCGGTGTCATCCCGGTCATCTTCGCGTCCTCACTGCTGTACCTGCCGAACCTGGTCGCCCAGCTGACCCAGAAGGGATCCACCAAGCCCGGCTGGTGGCAGGAGCTCATCCAGAAGTATCTGGTGAATCCGGGTAACCCGGTCTATGTCGCCATCTACTTCATCCTGATCGTCTTCTTCACCTACTTCTACGTGGAGATCACCTTCAATCCACGGGAGCGGGCCGACGAGATGAAGAAATTCGGCGGCTTCATCCCGGGTTACCGCCCGGGTGACAAGACCGCCGATTATCTGAGCAAGGTGCTCAGCCGCCTGCTGCTGCCCGGCTCGATCTACCTGGGCGCGGTCGCCGTACTTCCGAACCTGTTGCTGCACATCGGCGCTGCCGGTGGCACGTCGAATCTGCCGTTCGGTGGTACCGCGGTCCTGATCGTCGTGAGCGTCGGCCTCGATACGGTCAAACAGATCGAGAGCCAACTGATGAACAGAAATTACGAAGGGTTCCTCAAGTGAGACTCGTACTGCTCGGGCCGCCGGGTGCCGGCAAAGGCACACAGGCCGAACTGCTGTCGGACCAGCTGGGTGTGCCGCACATCTCCACCGGGAACCTGTTCCGCGCGAACATCTCCCAGGAGACCCCGCTGGGTCTGGAGGCGAAGAAGTTCCTCGACGCCGGCGATCTGGTGCCCAGTGAGGTGACCAATCGTATGGTCGAGGCGCGCATCGCCGAGCCGGACGCGGTGAACGGATTCGTGCTGGACGGCTATCCGCGCACCGTCGACCAGGCGGAGGCCCTGGAGAAGATGCTGAAGGAGTCCGGGCACGAGCTCGACGCCGTGGTCAGCTTCGAGGTCGCGGACGACGTGGTGGTGCAGCGCATGCTGGGCCGGGGCCGCGCCGACGACACCGAGGACGTCATCCGCAACCGGATGCGGGTGTACCGCGACGAGACCGAGCCGCTGTTGCAGCACTACGACGGGGCCATCGTGTCCGTCGAGGGTGTCGGCGAGGTCGACGAGGTCAACGCCCGAGTGCTGCGCGCCCTGGGTCGCTGACGCGGATGGTCTTCGGCCGCAAGCAGAAGAAGGTGGTGCCGTTCCGCACCGCCGGCGAACTGGACGCGATGGCCGCCGCGGGCGCCATCGTGGGCCGGGCGCTGGTCGCGGTGCGGAAGGCGGCCGATCCCGGCGTCTCCCTGCTGGAGCTGGACGAGGTCGCGGAGCAGGTCATCCGTGACGCGCACGCGGTGCCCTCGTTCAAGGGCTACCACGGCTTTCCCGCCTCCATCTGCGCGTCGGTGAACGACGTGGTGGTGCACGGGATTCCGACCCGGGACGTGGTGCTGGCCGAGGGTGATCTGCTGTCCATCGACTGCGGCGCCATCCTCGAGGGCTGGCACGGCGATTCGGCGTGGACCTTCGGCATCGGCGAGATCATCGAGGCGGACCGATTGCTCAGCGAGGCGACCCGGCTGTCGATGGAGGCGGGTATCGCGGCGATGGTGCCGGGTAACCGCCTCTACGACGTCTCGTACGCGATCGAGCAGGGCACCCGGGCCGCCGAGCGCGAGCACGGCCGGGCCTACGGCATCGTCGAGGGCTACGGCGGTCACGCCATCGGCCGCGAGATGCATATGGACCCGTATCTGCCCAACGAGGGCACCCCGGGCAAGGGCCCGTTGCTGCGCGTGGGATCGGTGCTGGCGATCGAGCCGATGCTGACCCTCGGCACCACCCAGACCCGGGAACTCGACGACGGCTGGACGGTGGTGACGTCCGACGGCAGCCGGGCGGCGCACTGGGAACACAGCGTCGCGGTCACCGAGGACGGCCCGCGCATCCTGACGCCGCGGCCGGAGTAGCCGGACCGTTCGGCGCGGGCAGCCGCCCGGTTCAGACCCGCCCGCGGGTATGCCGGGTCATGGTCGTCAACGGCACGGTGCCGGTCCAGCCGCACGGCCGATCACAACTGGCGGCGACGGTGCCCGGACTACTGGGTGTGGTGGATGCTCGTGCGGGGTAACCACATTCCGGGCACTTGCCGAAAAAGTCGAGAATCTCGCTGGACGGGTGAGCCGTGACGGGCTCGATGGGCTTGCGCATGGTCGTTCTTCCTCGCCGCGGTGGCGTCGGGATTCGAGTGCTGGCTGCTGCCCAGTATTCCCGCGATTTTCCGGCGACACGCCGAGCGATGCAGGGCCGCTGGATATTTCACAACGGACCGGTGCCGCCGCTGGGTTTTCACGATTCCAGCAGGACGGTGACCGGTCCGTCGTTGACCAGCGACACTGCCATGTGCGCCCCGAAACGACCCGTGGCGACGGGCGCGCCGAGGTCGCGCAACGTCGCGGCGAACAGGTCGACCAGCGGTTGCGCCACCGGACCCGGGGCGGCCGCGGACCAGGACGGACGGCGGCCCTTCGCGGTGTCCGCGTAGAGAGTGAATTGGCTCACCACCAGGATCGGCGCGCCGAGGTCGGCCGCCGATCGCTCGCCGGCCAGGATGCGCAGCCGGAACACCTTGTCCGCCAATGCCCGCGCGATCGCCGCGGTATCGGTATGGGTGATGCCGACCAGCGCTGCCAGGCCGTGCGGCGCACCGGCGGCGGCCGGGTCGATCCGGCCGACGACCTCATCGCCGACCGTCACCTGCGCCGAACTCACTCGTTGCACCAGCACCCGCACGGCCGATAATCATCGCAGGGCGGTGAACACCGTGCCAATTCCGCATCGGCGTGGCGGCTCGGGTCGCATCCACGCCATCGGGTGATTATCGTTTTATCTGATTGTTACGGCGCTGCTGATGACCTGCCGCACGGCTCGATCTGCTTGGAGGACCCGTGACCTCGGTCGGTAACGGTGCGTGAGCCGTGAGTATCGACCTGCCTCCCGCGTTACGACCGGTCTCCTATCTGGCGGGTGCGGCGTGGCCGGACGGCGACGAGGACAAGATGTTCCAGCTCGCCGACGTGTGGCGCAACGCGGCCACTGCGATCTCCGGCGGATCCGGGGATCTGGTGTCTCAGGTCGAGACGATCGAAACGGCGATCTCCAACGCGTATGTGTCCGGCCCGGGCCGGGATTCGATGCTGTCGACGCTCAAGGGGATCACCGACGACTCCAGCAACCAATCGTTGCAGGCCGTCGCGAAATCGATGAACGATCTGGCGGATTCGATCGACAAGGTCGGTTGTCAGATCCAGTCCAACAAGATTCAGATCATCGTGGGCCTGGCGATCCTGCTGATCGATCTGTCCTGGGCGTTCCTGGCCGGACCGGCCGCACCCGCGGTGGAGGCCGCCGAGATCGCCGCCACCCGTACCGCATTGACGATCGCCCGCGAGATCGCGATGGAGATCATCAAGGCCGCGGCGATCGGCGCGGTCACCCAGGCGGTCACCGACGCGCTCATCCAGTTGATCCAGATCGCGCAGCACCACCGCAAGTCGTTCGACTGGAACGAATTCGGCGAGGCCACCGTCGCGGGCGGGCTCGGCGGCGCCTTCGGCTACGGGGCCGGCAAGGCGCTGGGCAAGGTCTTCGACAAGTCCCTCGGCAATGTGATGGAGAACGCCTTCGGCGGCCGGACCCGCGCGATCACCGAGAACGTGCTCGTCGGCCTCGGCGGCGGCGTGGGCGGCATGCTGGGTGGTTCCGTCGGCGCGATGCCGTTCAACGGCGGGCAATTCCAGTTGAACTCCGTCGGCCTGCTCGGTGGTGTGGCCGGCGCCATGTCCGGCGGTATCCGCGGGTACCGGATGACCGCGGGGAGCGTGCACGTCCCCGAGATCGAGGTACCGAAGATCGACGCGCCGGACATCAGCCCGGTCTCGCTGGCGTCCGAGCATCCGATCGCGGTGGCGGCGCCGGAGAAGATCGGGTCGGACGGCACGGGTGGTTCGGGGTCGTCCATCGACTCCGGCGGCGGCGACGGGACCGGCGGCGACGGAACTCGGAACGGCAAGGGCGCCAACGGGTTCGGGCAGAACGGCACCGGCAACCAGAACGGCACCGGCAACCAGAACGGCACCGGCAACCAGAACGGCACCGTGGGTACCGGCAACCGCGGCACCGGCAACCAGAACCTCGCCGCGGGCGATCAGAATCGGGCCGGCGGCAACCAGAACGTCGCCGAGGATCCCACGGGCGCCGCCGTCGTCGGCAACGGGTCCGTGAGTCGTTCTCCGGCAGCCGAATACGAGGCACCGGCCGGCAGTCCGGGCAGCAGCACCTCGAATGACGGCGGGCTGACCGACAATCGCTCGCAGACCGACACTTTCGGCAACGACCAGACCACGCGCGGCGTCAACGGCACGGGGAACACCGGCACCGGGAATGTCGGGAGCACCGGCAACCGGGTGGGTTCCACCGGCGGCCAGAACGATTCGACGCGGGATCAGCAGAGCACCCCGATCGTCGGCGACGGCACCACCAAACCGGTGGTCGGCACCCGCAACGATCTCGGCGGCCAGAACGACATCCGTTCGCCGGAGAGCACGTCCGGGCAGTCGAACCCGTCGCGGTCGAACACGAACTCGCCGGAAACGCCGGTGCAGCAGCAGCGGTCGGGGCTCGCGGGCCGGGAGGGTGCCTCCGGTCCGGGCCGTGCGGGCTCCTCGGAGTCCACCGTGCCGAGCCCCTCGGTCAGTGCCCGCCGCTCCGACACCGAGGTCGGCACGACGCGGCAGAACGAGTCCGAACAGCCGCTCACCAAGAAGACCGACGACGCGGTGCCGTCCCGGGTGTCGAACGAGCAGCAGCGCGGCAATCGGTCGCAGACCGACGACCAGCGCTCGCCGGAGCGCGACGACCCGACCCGCACGGTCGACCGGACCACCGGTAAGCCCACCCCACCGGCCGAGACGGTCAAGGGCGGCGGTAAGCGCGAGGAGTCCACGTCGACCAGCGGTGGCAAGCGTGAGGAGTCCACGCCGACCGCCGGCGGTAACCGGTCGCTGCGGTCGAGCAATGACGATCAGCGGCCCAGCGTCGCCGCGAAGACCGGCCTCGGCGACGACACGGTGGTGGCCGGCAAGGACCGGTCGCCGGACGACCAGCGCGCCTCGATGGTGTCCGGGCACACGGAGAACACGGGCCGGCCCTGGTCCGAGGTGACGGTGGGCGGCGACCGGCCCCTGGTCGAGCGCAGCACCGCCGAATTCGTCCGTGACCTACCGGAATTCAAGGGGACCGCGCTGCTCGGTGACACCGAGCATCAGAAGTTCACCGCCCAGATCGACGGCGACCGGGTGCAGGTGCTCGACCACGAAGGCAAGCCGGTACAGACCTTCGGCAAGTCGAATCCCAGTGGCCTCGCGGCACTGTCGGTGCTGCTCGACGAGCACGGCATCACCCACGCCAAGATGCTGGCCGGTGAGCACCACGCGACGGTGCCGGAACGCGCGAATCCCCTGGCCGGAAAGTCGAATCGGACGCCCACCCGCAAGCCCGGCGACACCCCGGCCGACGAGCACCGGCCGCCGTCGGAGGTCGCGCGGCCGAAACGCGGCGGCGCCGCGCGAGCCGGTGGCGGCCGGAAGGCCGGTGGTTCGAAAACCACTGCGGCGGAGAGTGATCGGCCCGAGAAGACACCGAAGGAACACAGCACCGACAGCCGCGACGACATCCGGCGCGGGATGGGTTCGGTGGCGAAGGAGATGCTGCTGCGGATACCCGGTGTCGGGCGTCTGCTCCGCTGGATCCACCAGATGTTCGAGAGCGATCCGGCTTCGCGCAAGGTGCATTTCGACGGCACCGAGGAGCCGGTGCCGCCGCGGCACGAGACGACCGCGCACGAGGGCGAGAGCCCGCAGCCGTTGCGCAACCGCGCGGACGGGAAGCCCGGCACCGGATTCCCGGAGCCGCTGTACCTCACCGAGCGGGAGGCGGAGAACTTCCGCGTCGTCGCGCACGAGGGCAAGCTGTACAACGCGCGCACCGGCAAACTGGTGCACACCCCCGACTCCCCGGCCACCACATGGCCCACCCGGACGCGGCAGCACATGCTGATCCGGGACATGAACGACAATCTGTACCTGACGCCGGACGTGGGCTGGGTGCGGACCCACCAGGCGTTCGACAAGCTCGGCGTGCACACGGCCGCCACCGCCGAGGTCGAGCACGGTGTGATCAAGTCGGTCACCGACCATTCCGGCGCGTACGTGCCGGACCGCGGCCGGGTCACCGATCTGGTGCACAACATGCTGAAGGGCGTCGAGAAGGCCGACGACTTCGAGCATTACGACTACAACGGCAAGCGGGTCACCGAACCCGCCGCGGCGCACGGGAGTTCGCACGACGATCCCGCGAGCCACCACGACGATCTCGATCTCGATCTCGAGATCAGCCGGGATTATCAGGCCGAGGCCCATCAGGTCCTGGCGGCGCACGAGCACGACGGCTGGACGAAACTCACCGACGAGCAGTTGCAGTCCGCCGTCAAGAACGCGCTGGAGCACGGCAGCGAGCACGAGGCGATGGCGGCCTCGATCGAGGTGATCCGCCGCAAGTCGGGCAAGACGCTGCGCTGGACCCAGGTGACTGCGGTGCTGGCCATGCAGCACGGTCCGATCCACATGGCCGCCGGTGAGGGCAAGACCCTGGTGTTCCTCGCCGACGCCATGATGAAGTCGGCCAAGGTCAAGATCGTGCAGGTGTTCACCACCCGTGACTCCCTCGCCGTCGAGGCCTTCGACCAGTACAAGAAGACGTTGTCGGACTTCGGTTTCGACATCATCCGGATGAATCCGGACCACGACTACGCGCTGCCGGTGGAGGGCAAGCCGACCATCTACATCGGCACCATGAACGATGCCGGATTCGGGCAGCTGCGCGGGAACAAGGTACCGGGCAGCCGGGCCGCGATCGACGAGATCGACGAGGCGCTGGTCCACGCCGACACCACCTACATCCTGTCCGACGGCCCGGCCCGGCCCGCCGACGAGAAGACCATCGGGGAGGTGAAGGACGCTCACCAGTTCCTGAAAGATCGTGTCGCGGAGGGGAAGCTGACCGAGGCGGACTTCGGCCGCCGCGAAGGTCAGGTCGGCGGGCGCGCGGTGCTCACCGACGCCGGTCGCGCCAAGGCCGAAGAGTTGATGGGGCACAAGCTCAGCGATGAGGAGCTGAACCGGATCAACATGGCCGCGTCGGCCAAGTGGGAGTTCATCGAGAACGACCACTACATCGTGCACGACGGCCGGGTCCTGATCATCGACCAGAGCACCCACAAGGTGATGTTCGATCCGGAGACCTCCACCGAGAGCCGCTGGAACGGTGGTCTGGCGCAGGCGGTCGAGGCGAAGCACGACCTGACGATCCGCTCGGACTCCGACCCCGCGAAGACCAAGAGTCTGTCGGCAAGCGAGATGTTCAGCAAGGCGGACGGCAAGGAGACGACCGGCGCCTCCGGTACCGCCAAGGGCGTGGCCCGCGAACTCAAAGAGTTCGGCATGGCGGATGTCGTGGAGATTCCGCGGTTCAAGGAACTCCAGCTCGCCGTCGGTGCGGACGGCGTCGCCGAGAACCAGGCCGGGAAGCATCGGATGATGGTCGACGACATCGCCGAGAAACAGCAGACCACCCGGCAGCCACAGCTGGTGATCGCGAACCGCAACAGCGAGGTCGCGCAGCTGTCGAAACTGCTGACGGACAAGGGCGTCGAGCACGTCGCCGTCGACGCCGCCTGGTTCGCGAAGGAGGGCCCGGCCGCCGAGGCGAAGCTCCAGCAGATCTTCAAGGAGGCAGGTGGGCTCGGCAAGGTGCTGGTGATCAACCGGCAAGGTGGCCGCGGTGTCGACATCGAGATCTCGGACAGGGTCAGCGAGGAGCACGGCGGTCTGCACGTGCTCATCACCAGCCGGTCCGCGGAGTCCCGCGACATCGACGTCCAGGCCGAGAACCGGGCCGCTCGTAACGGCCAGAACGGCAGCGTCAAGTACTACGTCGCGGCCGATGACGATCTCTACGTGCAGACCGATCAGAGCCACGTCAAGATGGCGATCATCCGGTACACCGACGCGGCGAAGGCGCACGAGCAGGCGCCCACCGAAATCACCGAGAACGCGCTGCGGGAATCGGAAGACCAACTGCGGCAACTGGTCCCGACGCTCCAGCACGAGGGCAAGGCGCGTCCGATGCCGATCCAGCCGGTGGCGCCGCAGGATTCACAGGATCAGCTCACCCCGGAGCCCGCGGCGGAGCAGGAGAAGGAGTCGCTGCTCGAGCAGGACACCCGGCCGCCGCCCGAGTCCGAGTCGCACGGCACCGAGAAACCGGTGCCGCCCGCCGATTCGCATTCGGCGCACGAGGAATTCGTGATCTCACCGCCCGGATCGCCGGAGGTGAAGGCGACGGATTCCACGGCGGTGTCGCCGCCGGAGTCGCTGCTGCACCAGCAGGATTCCGAGCTGGGGCACGAATTCGACGTACCGCCGCCGCGGCAACCGCTGCCAGCCGCGTTGCAGTCGCCGGAATCGACTGTGCCGCAGCAGAAGTCACCGATTCTCCCGCCGTCGCAGTCGCCGATTCAGCGGCCGCGGCCGATGGTGATCCGACCGGCGGAGTCGCACTCGCCGTCGACAGCGCATTCGGACTCGCAGGCGCATCCGGAATCGCACCACCAGCCGCCGATCGTCGCGCCGTCGGAGTCCGAGGTGTCGCGGCCCGGCGAGACACCGGTGGTGGCGACGGAAACCGGTCTCGCGCAGCCGCTCGCGCCGTCTGCGTCGCAGTCGACGGACGCACCGGGCGACGCCGTGCCGACGGCGACCATGGTGCGGCCGTCGGAGCAGGGACAGGGCGAGCAGTCGCCGGTGGCCACCGCGGTGGTCGTGGATCGTCCGGTGGTCGCACCCGAATCGGTTCGCCCGCAGTCGACGCTGACCGACTTCCTGACCGAGGGTGCGCGAGATCAACAGCTGGCCAAGGCGATCGGGCTGAACAATCGGTTCACGCTCACCGGCCTGTTCCAGGACCCCGGGCCGCGACTGCGTGCGCTGGAGAATCTCGCCACCGATGTGAACGGGCCGCTGCACGGCGACGAGAAGACACGGATTCAGGAACTCACGACCGTCCGGCGGTTGACGGATCTGCTGCGCCGCGAGGGTCTGGTGCGAGGGTCGGTGGTACCGACGGTCGCCCATGTCGATCAACTGCTGACCGAGTTCCACCACGGGACGGCCACCGAGGTGGAACCGATGCATCGGGTGCTGCTGCTCGATGTGCTGGACAATCTCAAGGCGAATCATCGGGCGATCACGGTCGGACAGGCCCGCGTCGCCTACCGGCAGTTCCTCACCCGCACGGCCGCGACGGCCGGTGGTCCGGCGACGACGTTCGGCGATCTGCCCGCGCGCTTCGAGCAACTGACCGGCGCCGGCGCCGTGCTGTCGGCCCGGCTGCTCATCGCCGGGGCACAGCGCGACGGCCTGCGCCGACTGCACGACACGCTGAGCACGAATCTGCTGCCGAAACTGCGTGCCGCGAATTCCGCTGCGGTGCGGGATGTTCCGCAGGAGATGAACTTCACCGTCGCCGGCGCGCTCGGACCGGCGGCGCTGGCGAACATCAAGGGCTGGATCACTTCGGCGGCCGATTCCGGCTGGACCTTCACGCTGTGGGCACACAGCGGCGGCGACGAACTCCGTACCCGGTTGGACAACGATCCGGAGCTCGCGCCTTTCGCCGACAAGTTCAGCGTCCGTACCGATCTGCGCGACATCGTCGCCGAGGCGGGCGGCGAGGAACTGGTGAACGCCTACGACGAGGCCCTCGTGAACGACCCCGGCCTGGCCGCGGAGATCGGCCGCTACGCGGGGCTGTACGTCCGCGGTGGCGTGTTCACCGATCCCGCCTTCGGGCCGGGCGCGGTGAAGCTGGCCGACCTCGGGCCGATGCCGATGCACACGGACGACCTCCCGGTCTTCGGTCCGTCGATCGGACGGGCGGTCCCGCCCCACACGTCGCCGGGACTCTCGCCGGCCGCCCGGACGCGGCGTGCGGCGGAGAACCAGTACCGGCGCGGCGGTCTGAGCGACCGTTTCCTGGTGGCTCCGCCGAATTCGCGCTATCCGGCCCATCATCTGGCGGCGATCGTGGCGCGGCTCGGTGACCCCTCGCGCCGTGGCGGCCGCGCCACCCTCGCGCAGTCGGTGGCGAACTACGCCGCGGACGTGTTCGGGCTGCGGTCGCTGCGACCACACGACCAGACCGCCGGGCTGGCGCCGGGGATACGCGCGGCGTTCACCCCGGCCGCGTGGCACGGCGACCGGGCCGCCGCCGCCTCGGAGGCGTCCACGCCGACCGTGCAGACCGCGGCGAAGACCGAGTCGGCCGCGACGAATCCGGCACCGGTCCCGGCCGTCCACACCGCCGTGGACCCGATCCTGGGACCCGGTCTCACCCACGACGAACGCCGGGATGCGGCGCGGACATTGTTCGACGGCACGTTCTCCGGCGCGGTGGACATCGCCCGGCAGCAGGGACGCGACGCGCTCGTCGTCCTGCGGGGCACCCTGGCCGGATCCGCTGCCGCGATTCCCGAGGCCCGGGTGGCGGTCGCGGCCCTGGACCAGATCCTGCGCGCGGCCGACCTGGAACAGGCCTTCACCGCCCTGCGCGGTTACCGGTGGGCGCCGACCGTGGCGCAGCTGACGGCCTTGCAGACGGCGGGATTCGAGCTGACCACCGTCGAGGCCACCGGCAACTGCCTGTTCGAAGCCTTCGTCCTCGCCTCCGGCAGTACGAAACATCATCTGACTGTTCGTAACGAGGCGATCGCCCACATCGCCGCGAATCGGGCGGCCTTCCTGGCGCTCTACCACCCGGAGGGGGTGGCGGAGGACGGCCGCGCGGCGCTGTTCGAGTCGGAACTGCGCCAGCTGGGCAGGTCGGGGATCTACAACAACAATCTCGCCGATCTGCTGCCGCGCGCGATCGCGGAATCGCAGCGCACGACCCTCGCGATCGTCGACGACCGGTGGCAGGCGCCGACCGGCGATCTCGCCACCGCCGGTGCGGTGCTGGTGCGAATCGGCTACGGCGGCGGGCACTATCACGCGGCGGTCCGACCGGCGAACACCGGCGTCGACGGGCAGCCCGCGCGCACCGCTCCCCGGCCCGGCCCGCCGGTGTGGGAGCCGATGGGCGCGGTGGCGGACCCTTTGATCACCACGCTCGCCCGGACCTTCGACAACTCTCCGCGGCAGCTGCGGTCGGCCCTGGCCGACGAGTTGCAGCAGAACATCGGGCACTATCAGCAGGCGCTGCCGTCGGAGCGGCTGGCGGCCCAGTGGGCGGCCGAGGTCGTCCGGCGCCGGCAGTACGACGCCCGAGTCCTGGCCGATCCGTCGTACCGGACCGCGAACGAGAACGCGGAGCGGCAGACCCGCGATACCTTCGACCAGAACTACCGCGCGCAGATGGATATCCGGTTGCAGCGCGCGATCTCCCAACTGCGTAATCCCGCGCACGATTTCGAGGGCAATCCGGTCCGCGAGGGCGACCTCACCCATCGGGACCTGCTGGTCCTGGCCTCCCGGCACTTCAAGGCCAATATCGTGCTCGAACATCCCTCGGGCGCGCCGACCCACGTCACCGAGCACGAGCGGCGGGTGACCGTGTATCTGCGCCGCACGGCGCCGGGCCGGTACGACCTCGGCCTGAACGCCAACGGTTCGCTGTACGCGAGTGTCCGCCCGATCGAGCCCGCCGCGGCGCCGATTCCGGGAGCGATTCCGCGCGACCGGATTCCGCCGCCGTACGAGCGGGTGCTGGCCTCCCGCGCGGCTCCGCTGCTGGACGGCTCGGTGCTCGGGGCGCACTACGCCGGGGAGAACCGCCCGATCCGGACACTCACGAACGTCGATCTCGGCATGACGCCGATGGATTGGGTCGTGAACACCGCGAAGCTGAAACCCATCACGTTCCGCGGCAAACCGCCGACGCACTACATGACGCCGGAGGAACGCGAGCAGCACCGCATCTTCATCGGACCCGATGGGCGGTTGTACCAGGCGCGCGACGGCGCCCCGTACCACACCGGTGGCGCGAAGTTCGTGATGGACGAATTCGGCAACCTGTACTCCGGTGATACCACCGTGGTCACCTTCCACTCGTCGTTCCTCGCCGGAAAGGGCGTCACCGCCGCGGGCTATCTCATCGTGGACAACGGTGTGCTGCGCGTGATGACCGACCACAGCGGTCACTATCAGCCGCGGCTCGAGATGAACGACTACGGCCTGGACCTGCTGCGCCGGCGCGGATTGCAGCTGCCGCCGAATTTCGAGCGCCGGGGCTTCGACCTCAGGGCCAACCCCACCGGCCTGGGCGGACAGGTGCGGGAACGGGTCGGCGAGACTGCCCGGCAGCTGGCCGAGGTCGCTCGCAGGCGCGCGAACCTGCAGATTCGGGACGTCGTGGTGAACCGGCGGGAGCGGAATGCCGCGACGCCGGTGATGCAGCAGCAGCTCACCATGATTCGGCAGACCATGACCGCCGAGCAGGCCGATCTCGATGCGTGGGCGGCCGAACTGGCCCGCAATCGGCCGCGGCCCTCGGCCACGCTGGAGCTGTTCGCCCATCCGGCGCCGACGTCCGAGCAGGATCGGATCGTGCCGCCGAAGTTCCCGGCGCCGGCTCGGGTGAGCACGGACGCGTCCGCCCGCACCGCCGAACTCGCGGCGTGGTGGCGTGACCACGGCGAGAGCTGGTGGGACGATGTGCATTTCACCGATCTGGACAAGGAGTATCAGCGGCGCCTGACGGTCGATTTCCCGGAACTGCGCAATGCCGACGGTATTCCGGCGGAGGTGCGCAACACGCTCAACCGCGTCTACGTCGATGCGGAGTCCGAGCGGCTGTCCCACATCCGCATGCCCACCGCGGCACAGCAGCAGCGGGGCCGGGATCTGGAGTCCGTCAAGTACGCCCTGTACGAGGCCCAGTTGGAGACCTGGCTGAACGGCGGCCGGGCCGGCGAGGAGCCGCCGGTCCACCTGCTGACGCTGGATCTGGACGCGTTCGACGGTCGCGGCGCGGTGGTGCTGGGTCTCGGCGACATCGATGCCGCGGAATCCGTGGTGTGGCACGCCACCACCGGAACCGCCGCACTGAACTCGATGTCCGGTGAATTGGCGACCGGCATCGAGCATTTCGTCGCAGCCAAGCAGGCGAATCCGGCGGGCGACGTCGCCGCCGTGATGTGGATCGGGCATCGGGCTCCGGTTCCCGGCTCCGGCGTACCCCAGGCCGGGACGTCGCAGGGTGTACGCACCCGTCTCCTGAACACCGCGCTGGCGACGTTCGGGGCCGCCCGCCGGGCGCATTCGACGACCGTGCCCGATATCCGGGTGGTCGACAGCGCCGCGAGCGCGACCCGCAGCCGGCCGTCGGGGCAGGTGCTCGGCGGCAATGGCCAGCCGGTCGGCGTGCATTTCGCAGTGGCGCAGGCGATCTCGAATCTGGAGCGAGCGGGTCATGTCACGATGCCTACGCCGCAGGACAGCATCGCACCGGCGACCACGGGCGGCACCGGCACGACTCCGGAGCACACCGTCGCGCCGGCGACCGCGGCGCAACCGGAGCAGTTCGGCACGCAGCAGGACGAGGGCCCGCAGATCCTGGACGAGGACGCCGCGACGCGACAGCTGCGGAACTGGTTCGCGCGCAACACGTTCAATGATGTATTCGATCGGGCGGTACGCGGGCGGCCGGTCCGCGACGGCACCGCCGACGACCCGGAGTCCGCCGATCTCGCGGGAATGTCCGAGGACGCGCGCGACCCCGGGGCCGGGCCTGGCCTGTTCGTCGACGAGACACCCGAATCCGGCGCTGCCTGGCAGGATTACGAGGTCGCCGACTTCTTCCATTGGATGGAGACCGGCATCCCGCCGGAGGACGCGGTACCGGCCGACCAGCGGGGTGACGGCATCGGAGCGCCGGCCACGCAGCCGCAATCACACACCGGGGAGGAAGCGCCGCAAGCGAATCCGTGGAGCGACCACAGCTACGTCGCTCCGGCTGTCATCTCGTGGGTGCCCGAGGACCGCATGGTGGTCCTCGACATGTTCGGCAACGCCCAGCGGTTCCACCCCGGGACCGGGTGGCGGCGCATCGCCGGACCGGCCATCACCGATCGGAACACCGGCCGCGAATACGTCGGCCTGGTGCCCTGGGACAAGAAGACCGACGCCGACCCGGTCTGGGTGAGCACCGCGATCGCGGCGGCGGCGTTCGAGGAATACAAACCGAGCTGGTTCTCGTCGACGAAGTACCTGATGGCCGACACCGGCATCTGGTTCGACGGCACCGACGGGCGGCCGCGCAAGCTCGCCGCCGACTCCACGATCACGGTGCGTCCGTTGGAACTGTCGGACGGCACCGTGGACCGGAACACGATCCTCGTCCGCGATCCGGCCGATGCGAACGCCGGGACGGCGTGGCGGCGGATGTCGACGGCGGTGTCCGGGATCAACCTGCCCCGGATGCAGACCTTCGACCTGCCGCTGTGGTCGGCGGAGGGCCCGCGGGAATCGGATGTCGCACAGGGAAATCTGGGTGACTGCTACCTGATCTCGAACATGATCGGACTGGCCCGCACGCCCGGACTGCTCGCCGACATGATGCGCGACCTGGGCGATTCGGTGGCGGTGCGGTTCTACAACCCGGATCGCAGCGAAGCATGGATCCGGGTGACCAAGGATCTCTACCTGACTCCCACCGGGACCGTGCGCAATGCCGACGTCCGCAACGGCGTGCTGTGGCCGGCGATGCTGGAGAAGGCGTACGCGGTGTTCCGCGGCCGGGACCGGGGCTATGTCGGCATCGATGGTGACTCCTCGCAGGCCGCCGCCGCGGCGCTGATGCCGGACACCCTGCCCAGCGACACCCGGGCCCGCCCGGCCCGCACCGTGGCCGACCCCTACTTCCTCCATCCGATGCGGATGGATGTGGACACCCTGCAGGAACTGACCGGCGGCGATCTGGAATTCGCCCACGCGATCGGTTCGCTGCAAGCCGCATGGGAGCGAAGTCTCGCGGAGCACATCGACCTGGAGCGCAATCCGACCGGCTCCGAAGCGGGCCGGGAACGGATGGAGCTCCTGCTGGAGGAACACCCCAATGATGTGGCCGGGGCGGTCCACGCGTTCATGGACCACATCCGGTGGCACAACCCGGCCCTCACCGACGGATTCCGCCGCTTCCTGAACCAGCGCCTAGAGCCCGGTCAGCCGGAGCGCTGGGCCGCGCAGATCGATCGGCTCGTCGGCCTCGCCGCGGCCGACGAGTACTGGCAGAGCACCGCGCCGGATCCGATCGTGGCGCGGACCGTCGCCGAGCGCGTCCAGATCGCCCTGGACCGTGGCGACCTGGTGATGGCCGACACCCGCAAGTGGGGCGCCACCCGCGAGGATCTCCTCCGGTACCCCGGTCTGGTCAGCACGCACAGCTTCGCGGTGCTCGGGATCGAGCGGAACGAGGCCGGGGAACCGGTGGAGCTGATCCTGCGGAATCCGTGGCGCCGCCACGGCCGCCTCGGAGCCCCGGTCGCACCGCCGATGCCGGGGATCCGCTACGGCGAGGACGGCACGCTGTACGTCGGGCTCGAACACCTCAACAAGTTCACCGGGATCACGGTCAGCGGCGCCGGCGCGCGCACGCTGTTCGGCCTGGACAAGGTGGCGGGGACGACCTTCGACCGCCGGGTGGGTGCCGCCCCGGAGGGGCTGGACGACACCGCCGAGGGGCTGAACGACACCGCCCCGGGGCGGTCGCACGAGACTGCTCCGGCGGAGCTGAACGACACTGCTCCGGCGGAGCTGAACGAGACTGCCGCCGCGGCTTCGCATGCCACGAACGTGGTCGCGCCGGTGACCGAATCCGTGCGTGGCCGTGTGAGTTTGGCGAGCTTCCTGTCCCGCGGCAATCCGGATCAGCAGCTGGCCAAGGCGATCGGCCTGCGCAATCAGCACGAGCAGGTCTCGGGCCGGTTCCTCGATCCGGGACCGCGATTGCGGGCGCTGGAGCGCCTGTTGACCGACCTGGGTGTCGCGCCCGTCGGCGACGCGGCCCGGGTCCGGGATCTGACGGTCGCCCGGCAACTGTCGGATATCCTGCGGCACAAGGGATTCGTGTCCGCCACGGCCGCCCCGACCGTCGCCGACGTCGACCGGCTGCTCACCGGATTCCATGCCGGGACGGACATCGCCGAGGTGACCGATGCGCATCGGGCCCTGCTGCTCGACGTGCTCGACCAGGTGAAGGTACGAGGGCAGGCGACCACCTCCGAGCGGGTCGAGGCCGCCTACCGGCAGTTCCTCACCCGCCCGGCCGCGACGCTCGGTGGCCGGACGGTGACCGTCGACGGCACGACGGCGACCGTCGGCGGGCAGACCACGGTCGTCGATCGCAAGCGGGCGACCGTGGACGGCCGGACGGTGACCGTCGGCGCCCTCGGCGCCGAATTCCATCGGTTCACGGCGGCGAGCGCCGTGCTGCCCGCCCGGTTGCTCATCGCCGGCGCGCAGCAGGCCGGGCTGTCCCGGGTCCATGCGCTGATGACCGCGAATCTGATGCCGGAGTTGCGCGCGGCCGATCCGAGCCTGGTGCACGAGATTCCGCACGATATGAATCTCGCCTGGTTCGGTGGTGAGCTCAGTGCCCCGGCGCTGGCGAACATCAAGGCATGGGTGACCTCGGCGGGCGATTCGGACTGGACCTTCACGCTGTGGACCCAGGGTGGCTACGACCGGGTGCGGGCCCAGCTGGAGCAGGATCCGGAACTCGCCGCCGCCGCACACAGATTCGTCATCCGCGACGATGTGCGTGACATCGTCGAGGAGGTGGGTGGCGCCGAACTGGCCGCCGTGTACGACCTGAGCATGCAGGCCGGCGCCTTCAACCTGGTGGCGGACATCGGGCGCTACGCGGTGCTGAAGCTGCGCGGTGGCGTGTACGCCGACGTGGATCTGGGCCCCGGCGCGGTGAAACTCGCCGACATCGGGCCGATGTACATGCACGAGGACGACATCCCGGTGCTCGCCCCACTGGTCCGCGACGTGACCTGGCTCGAGGACATGGACCAGAGCCTCCCGCTCGAGGAGCAACTGCGGCTCAAGGTGGAGCAGCAGTACCGCGAGGGCTGGATGAACAACAACTTCATCGTGGCCCCGCCGAACTCCCGGTATCTGGCCGACCTCATGGCGGCGATCCCGCTGCGGTTCATCGAGCAGTACGACCGGGCCGATCGGCGCGCCATCCAGGCCCAGCGCGGTGTACTGGAGCAGTGGTTGCGCATGCAGGTGGCGATCGAGCGCACCGCCGGACTCGACGATCTGGGCCGCGAATACAAGGAGCTGCTGGAATCCCTGTACACCGGCGGCATCGCGGCGATTCCGGCCGCCCTGCTGCGGTTGCAGCAGTTGGCGGCGCTGCGCGGCGTCGACCCGGAACTGGTGATCACGGCGGCGTTCCTCAGCGGTCCGATGCTCATGCGGGCCGAGGACGACTCGGCGGACCTCGAGCACGGTGCGATCGCGCACTACGCCGCCCGGGTCTTCGGCTTGGCCGCGATGGCGGACGGCGATTACGCCGCGGCGATGGACCCCGGCATCCTCGCGGTCTTCAAGCAGCTGGGCTGGCTCACCGACGACAGCGGGGCACAGCTCGACCGGGCACAACCGGCGCCCGGCGCCGGGACGCCCGCGGTGGCGGCCACCCACGCGACGGCGACCGCGCACACCTCAGCGCCGGACGACACCGAAAGTGTCGCGGCGGTACCGGATCTCGCGCACGACGAGCGGCGCGCCGCGGCCCGCCTGTTCTTCGGCGGCCGGCTGACCCGGTCGCTGGAAGTGGCCCGCGGTCACGGCAGTCGGCACCTGGAGGTACTGCGGGACGCGCTGTCCCGGCACCCCGATGCCGAATTCGTTTCGGCCGCTGGGATATTGGGGCAAGCGCTGGGCACCGAGGACCCCGAGCACGTGCTGGACGACCTCCAGCGGCTGCGCTGGGCGCCGAGCCGGGACCAGCTGCACCTGGTCGACACTTTCGGATTGCGACTGAAGACCGTTGCGCCGGACGGCAATTGCCTGTTCCAGTCGTTCATCGACGCCTCCGGCAGTCGGAAGTCGCACCTGCAGGTCCGGGACGAGGCCATCGCCCACATCCAGACCAACCGCGCCGCCTTCTTCGCGCTCTATCATCCGCAGGGTGTGGCGGAGGCGGACCGGGCCGCGCTGTTCGCCCGGGACCTGAACCAGTTGCGGCTCGGCGGGGTCTACGACAACACCCTGGCCGATCTGCTGCCCAAGGCGATCGGCGAGTCGCAGCGCACCACGATCGCGATCGTCGACGAACGCTGGGTCGCGCCGATCGGTGATCCGGCCACGGCGCAGGCGGTCCTGGTGCGTGTGGATTACGGTGGCGGGCATTACCACGCGGCGGTCCGGCCGGCGGTGGTCCAGGAGGCCACGCAACCGGCCGGGCAGCCCGCGCAGGCGGGCCCGGTGACCTGGGAACCGGTGCACGCCGACCGCGACCCGCTGTTCACCACCCTCGCCGTGACCTTCAACGCCGGTACCGCGCTCGACGTGCGGGCGGCGCTCGCCGAGACGCTGGAGCGGGACTTCGACAACTACGCGGACACCCTGCGGTTCGGGCCGCTCGAGGATGCCTGGGCGGACGAGCAGAATCGGCGCCGGGAGTTCGACGACTGGTTCGACCTCGATCCGGCGACTCGCACGGCGTACCTGGACGGCGAGCGGAACCAGCGCGAGCAGTTCGACCGGGGTTGGATCCAGGAGGCCACCGGGCGGGTCCGGCAGGTGATCGCGCTGTTGCGCGATCCCGCTCACGATTTCGAGGTCCACGCCGGTCACAACGCCGACCTGACGCACGCACAACTGCTGAAGGTGGCGAGCCACACGTTCGGCACCAACATCGTCGTGACGCGCGGGGACGGGTCGACGACCACCATCGCGGAGTTCCCGCGGGGCAACACGATTCACCTGCGCACTACCGGCCCCGGCAACTACGAGATCGGACTGGCGCCGGGCGGCACGCTGTTCGTGGCCGTCCGCCCGATCGAGCCGCTGCCGTACCCGGTGCCGGATGCCATACCGCAGGAACAGATTCCGGCCCCGAAGAATCGCATCCTGGCGTCCTCGCGGGTCCCGCTGCTGGACGGCGCGGTCCTCGGCCCGGACTACGCCCTGGAGCACCGGCCGATCCGGGTGCTCACCAACCTCGATCTCGGCCTGACCGAGGAGCAGTGGGCGGCCGGGACCGCGACACTGAACACGCCGAAGTTCCAGTTCATGTTGTCGACGCACTACATGACGCCGGAGGAGCGTGAGCAGCACCGCCTCTTCGTCGGGCCGGACGGCCGGTTGTACCAGGCGCGCGACGGCGCTCCGTTCCATACCGAGGGCGCGAAATTCGTCATGGACGAATTCGGCAACTTGTACGCCGGTGACACCACGGTGGTGACGTTCCACTCGTCCTTCCTCGGCGGCCGGACGGTCACCAGCGCGGGCTATCTGGTGGCGGACAACGGCCGCCTGCGGGTGATGACCGATCACAGCGGCCATTACCACCCGCGCGAGGAGATGAACGACTACGCCCTGGATCTGTTGCGCCGCGAAGGATTGCAGGTCGCACCGGGATTCGAGCGCCGCCGCTTCGACCCCACGCATACCGGGCTGAACGGGGAGGTGCGCGAGCGGGCCGGGGAACCGGCGCGTCAGGCCGCCGAGGTCGCCCGGCAGCGCCGATTGCTGAATGTCCAGGACGCCGCGCTGAGCCGGCGAGAGGGCGGCGCCGCGGCGCCGGAGGTCCGGGAGCATCTCGCCCGCGAACGCGCGCGGATCGCGGACCGGCGGCGCGAACTGGACGACTGGTCGCAACTGCTCGCCACCGGTGCGGTGCGGCCCTCCACCCAGGTGGAGCTGTACGCGCATCCGGAGCCGCTGTCGGAACAGGACCGGATCGTGCCGCCGGAATTCCCGCCGGCGGCGCGAAAGTCCGACGTGCGCACCAGGACCCACGACATCGCGACCTGGTGGCGGCAGCACGGCCGGCAGTGGTGGAGCGATCTGCACTTCTCCGATCTCGCCGCGGAATACCAGCACCGGCTGGCCACCGATTTCCCGGAACTGCGCACCGCGGAAGGTATTCCGGCGCAGGTCCGCGACCTGCTCAACTGGAACTACGTCGCGACCGAACTCGGCAAGCTCGCCGAACTCGACCGGTTGTCGCCGGAACAGCAACGACGGCAACGGAATCTGGAGAACGTCCTCGCCGTCGTGTACGACGCCGAACTGGAGGCGGCGCTGGCCGCCAATCGGACCGGCGGCACCGCGGCGCCGGTACGACTGCTGGCCTTCGATCCGGAGGCCGCCGGCCGCGGTGCGGTGGTGCTGGCCATCGGCGACATCGACGCCGCGGACGCGGTCTCGTGGCATGTGACCGGCGACGACCTCTCCCCGGCGGCGATGGCCGGGGAGGTGGCCACCGCGCTGGGCCGCTTCGTGGCGGATACCGAGCAGAGCAATGGTGCGCCGGTCGCGGCCGTGGTGTGGGCCGATCATCGGGGAGCGACCGGGGTCCGTTCGCGCACCACGCGATTCGTCTCCGCGTCGCGTGCGCGCGCGGCCGCCCTGCGCAACGCGCTGGCCGCGTTCGACGAGGCGCGCCGTGCCGTCGAGATCGACCCCGGCGAGGTCCGGGTCCGCGTCTTCGACGCGAGCACCGGGCGGGCCGATGCTTCGACCGCCGTCGCGCCGGAGACCCTCGGCACCGCCGCGATCACGGCCGGGACCGCGAAACTCGAAGGCGCGCTGAATATCACGGCGACGGCACCCGTGGGTTCCGAGGCGCGGACCGGTCCGGTGGCCGCGCGCGCGGCCACCGGCGACGTCATCGCGGCGGTCGAATCGTCGCGCGGCCGAACGAGTCTGGCGAATTTCCTGGCCCGTGGCAGCACGCCGGATCAGCAGCTGGCCCGGGCGATCGGGCTGTTCCACCGGCACGAACAGATGACCGGCCGGTTCCGTGATCCCGGACCGCAACTGCGTGCGCTGGAATATCTGCGCTCCGCCCTGGCCGGGTCGTCGCGCAGCACCCGCGGAGATCAGGTCCAGGAGCTGACCACGGTCCGGCGGCTGGTGGATCTGCTGCGGTCCGAGGGCATCCTGCGCGGTTCGACGCCGCCGACCCTCGCCCACGTCGATCAGCTGCTGGCGCAATTCAATACGCACGGCCCGCCGACCTCGATGCAGCGGGCGTTGCTGCTCGATCTGCTGGACACACTGAAGGTGAAGGGGGACAAGCTCACCGTCGATCAGGTCCGCGGCGCCTACCGGCAGTTCCTCGCCCGTTCGATCGGGTTCGACGCCGGCGTCAGCATCGACATGCTGTCGCACCGCTTCGACATGCTGACCGCCGCCGGCCAGGTGTTGCCGGCCCGTCTGCTCATCGCGGGCGTCGATCGGGACGGCCTGCGCCGGGTGCGCGATCTGATGACCGCGAACCTGATTCCGAACCTGCGCGCCGCGGACCTGAACCGGGTGCGCCCGGTGACGCGGGAGATGAATTTCGAGGTGCCCGGCGGGGGGCTGACACCGGCGGCCCTGGCCAACATCAAGGCCTGGATACGGTCCGCCGGTACCACCGATTGGACGTTCACGCTGTGGACCGACGCCGGCAACGATCGGCTTCGGGACCAGTTGGCCGCTGATCCCGACATGGCCGCTTTCGCGCACAGATTCGTCGTGCGTGACGATGCGCGAGACGTCGTCGCGGCGGTGGGCGACCCGCGGCTGGTGGCCGCCTACGACGCGAGCCTGGGATCTGGGAAGACCGGACTCGCCGCGGAGATCAGGCGCAATGCGGTGCTGCTGACCCGTGGCGGGGTGTTCGCCGATCCGGCCCTGGGGCCCGGGGGCGTGCGGTTGGCCGATGTCCGGCCGATGACCATGCACGTGGACGATGTGCCGGTGTTCGCGCCGATGCTCTTCGACGGGCCGGCGACAGGGCAGGATCGCGAGCTGCCCCGATCGGAGCAGGTGCGCCGGGCGGTCGATCGGC
Organism: Nocardia sp. alder85J; assembly: GCF_020176955.2. GTDB lineage: Bacteria > Actinomycetota > Actinomycetes > Mycobacteriales > Mycobacteriaceae > Nocardia. Next base: position 140,901 of record NZ_JAIUCZ020000003.1, on the reverse strand, counting down.
AGTACCTGCACGGCCGGATGAACGACCGCTTGGTGATCGCGCCGGCGAACTCGCGCTATCTCGCTCATCAGCTGGCGGAGATCGCGGCGAATCCGAATGGTCCCGACCGGGCCGACTACGTCGAGGTCGCGGACACGATCGCGAACTACGCCGAGGATGTGCTCGGCGTGCGCCTGTTCGCCACGGACACCGGCGCACCGATCGATCCCACGATCGTGGCGGCATTCACGCCGATGGCCTGGGTCACCGACAAGGGGAACGTGCCGTTCGCCGACGCGCGGGTGACTCCGGCCGGTGACGCACAGGTGACCCCGGCCGCCACGACCGGCGCGACGCCCGTCGTGCTGGACGCGGCGGGCCGCCCGGCGCTCACCGGTGCGCCCGATCAACTCCGGGACGCCGCCCGGATCCTGTTCGACGGGGCGTTCGCCGGTCCGCTGGAACTGGCCCGGTTGCAGGGTCGCGACAACATCCAGACGCTGCGCGACACGCTCTCGCAGATGCCGGCGGACACTGCGCGGACCGCCGTCGCGGCGCTGGACCAAGTGCTGCGCGCGGCCGACCTCGATGCCGCATTCGCCGAATTGCGCAGCTACCGGTGGGCCCCGAGCCAGGCGCAGGCGGCGGCGCTGCGCACGGCGGGACTGACCCTGACACCGGTTACGGCCGCCGGCAACTGCATGTTCGAATCGTTCGTCGTGGCTTCGAGAAGTACGAAGCACCACTTGACGATTCGGGACGAGGCCCTCGACCACATCGCGGCGAACCGGGCGACCTACTTCGCCCTCTACCACCCGCTGGGCGTCTCCGAGCAGAACCGCTCGCGCATGTTCGACCGCGAACTGAACCTGCTGCGGACCGAAGGTGTCTACAACAACGATCTGGCCGACCTGCTGCCCCGGGCGATCGCGGAATCGCAGGGCATGGTGATCGCGATCGTCGACGAGCGGTGGCCCACCCCGGCACAGGACATCGCCGCCGCCGATGTCGTGCTGGTCCGCATCGATTACGGCGGTGGTCACTACCACGCGACCTCTCCGGCTGCGCCCGCCGCACCCGCGCAGCACGCACCGGCCCGGCGATCCGGTCCGGCGGCCTGGGAACCGATGGGGGACACCGCCGATCCGCTGTTCGCCACGCTGGCGCGGATGTTCGGCCTCGATTCCGCGCAGGAAGTGCGGCGGTTGCTCGCCGCGGAGTTGCAGGACAATCTCGGCCACTATCAGCGGACGATGATCTCCGAGCGGGAGGCCGCGCGGTGGGCGGCCGAACATGTCCGGCGGCGCAATCATCTGGCCCGGGCCGCCGCGGATCCGGCCTGGGCGGCCGCGAACAGGGATCTGGAGCAGCGGATCCAGGACATGTTCAACCAGAGCTACCGGCTCCAGACCACCACCCGGCTGCAACGCGCGCGTACCCACCTGCTGGATCCGGGCCACGACTTCGAGGGCCATCCGGTACGGGGCAGCGATCTCACCCACCGCGAACTGCTGGTGCTGGCCGCCCGCGCCTTCGACACCAATATCGTGCTGGACGATGCGTCGGGGGCGCCGATTCATGTCACCGAACACGAACGGCGAGGCACCGTCGCGATTCACCGCACTGCGGCGGGGCAGTACGAGATCGGCCTGAACGCGGATGGTTCGCTGTTCTCGGCGGTTCGCCCGATCGTGCCGTCCGCGGTACGAGCGCCCGGATCGATTCCGCTCGAACGGATTCCGGCCCCGTTCGATCGGGTGCTGGCCTCGCAGGCGATTCCGCTGCTCGACGGCGCGGTGCTCGGGCAGCGTTACGCCGGTGAGAACCGGCCCGTGCGGGTGCTCGCGAATCTGAAACTCGGCCTGACGAAGGGGCAGTGGGACAGGAATACCGCGAAGCTGAAAGCCCTGGAATTCCGGGGCGAGGGGCCGACCCACTACATGACGCCGGCGGAGCGCGAGCAGCACCGCCTCTTCGTCGGGCCGGACGGCCGGCTGTACCAGGCCCGCGACGGCGCCCCGTTCGACACCCGGGGCGCGCGATTCGTCATGGACGAATTCGGCAACGTGTACGCCGGTGACACCACCGTGACGCGATTCCACTCGTCGTTCCTCGGCGGGCGGACCGTCACGGCCGCCGGGTATCTGGCCGTGGACGACGGTGTGCTGCGCATCATGTCCGACCACAGCGGTCATTACTCGCCGCGGGACGACATGAACGATTTCGCCCTGGATCTGCTGCGCCGACGCGGACTGCGGCCGGCGCCGGATTTCCATCGGCGTCGCTACGACCCACAGCGGATCAGCGGCGGTGTCCGGGGGCCGCAGCGGGAGCGGGCCGGGGAGCATGCCCGGCAGACGGCCGAGGTGGCCCGCCTGCGCCGGATCATCGTCGCGCACGACGCGGTACTGAGCAGGCGCGAGCGGACCGCCACCACACCTGTTGTGCGGCAACAACTCGCGCAGGAACGCCAGGGTCTCGCCGGCCGGCAGCGCGATGTCGATGCCTGGGCGGACCTGTTGCGGCAGAACCGGGTGCGGCGCTCGGCCGCGCTGACCCTCTTCGCGCATCCCGAGCCGAAGTCGGCGCGGGATCGGATCGTGCCGCCGGAGTTCCCCGCGGCCGACCGCTGCCTGACCGATGCCACCACGCGCACCGGGCAACTCGCGAAGTGGTGGGGCGATCACGGCCGAACCTGGTGGGACAACCTGCAATTCACCGATCTGGCGTCGGAGTATCAGCGCCGCCTGGCGATCGACTTCCCGGAACTGCGTAATGCCGAGGGCATTCCGGCCCCGGTGCGGGACACGATCAATCGCGCGTACATCGATGCGGAGCTGCGCAGGCTGGACGGGATCGTCAACCCGTCGCGGCAGCAGGTGGCGCGGAAGGCGAATCTGACGGCCGTACTCGGCGCCGTGTACGACGCCGAGCTGGAGGTGTACCTCAACACCGGCCGGACCGGTACGCAGCCGCCGGTCCATCTGCTGAGCCTGGAGCCGAACGCGTTCGGCGGAGGTGGTGGCGTGGTGCTGGGCATCGGTGATGTCGACACCGCGGATTCGATCGTGTGGCGGGCCGCGCCCGGTGACACCCGGCCGGCGTCGATGTCGGACGAATTGTCCACCGCCATGGATCATTACGTCCAGACGATGCAATCGAATCCCCGCGCCGCGGCCGCCACCGTGCTGTGGCTCGGTCACCGGGCGACTGCCGCCTCGGTCACGGGCGAGACGCCGCAGGCGGCGCGGACCCGCCTGCTGAACAACGCGGTAGCGGCGTTCGGCGCTGCGCGGCAGGCCGATTCGGCCCCCGCGCCGGCGATCCGGGTGGTCGACGCCGGTCCGAGCCGGAGAACGACCGCGAACCCGATCGCCCGGCCGGACGGCGGGTTGCTGCCGGGGACCCCGGTACGCCGCGGCGCGGGACGGAACCGGGGCGGGCAGCGTTCCCGCGCCGCCGAGGCGCCCCGTCCGGTACCGCCGGTACTCGACTCCGCGGACGCCCGGCTGTGGAGTTTGTTCGCGCGCAACGTGTTCAACGACACCTTCGATCGTGCGGTGCGGGGCCGGGCGGTGCGCGACGGCAGCGCCACCGATCCGGAGTACGTGGAACTCGCGGGCCTGTCCGACGATGTGCTGCATCCGGTCGCGGGACCGGGTCTGCTCGTCGACGACCCCGCGACCGGTACGCAGTGGGGCGACAACGAGATCGGTGGCTTCTTCGACCTGATGGAGGCGGAGGCCGCGACGTCGCCACAGGCCACCGGCGCGACGTCGCAGCAAGCCACCGGCGCGACGCCGCAGCAGACCACCGCGACCACGACCCAGGCCCCGGCGGCGCTACCGGTCGCACCCGACACGGCGACCCTGAGGCAGCTGCCGAAGGTCACCGCCCTGCCCGTCGCGGGACAGGTTCCCGCCGATCGGCTGGTCCTGCCCGACCGGACCGGCGTGCCCCACCGATTCGACACCGGCAGCCGGTGGCGGCGGATCGCCGCCGCGCCGGTCATCGATCCCGCCACCAACGACCTCTATGTCGGACTGGTTCCGTACCACCAGCAGTCCGACGCCGATCCGATCTGGGTGAACGACATCCTGATCGCGATGGGCTTCACGACCGCGCAGAACGTCGCCGGGCCGGAGCAGCTGATCGCGGGTGCCGGTCTCGGGTTCGAGGAGAACGGCTGGCCCGCCCTGTTCAAGGCCGATGACAAGGTGCTGGTCAAGCCGGTGGAGCTGCCCGACGGAACGCTCGACACCGGCACGGTCATGATCAGCGAGCTAGAGAACCCCCGGTGGCGGCAATTGCCGCGCGGGTTGTTCGGGCCCACGATGCCACACCTGCAATCCTTCTCCGCTCCGCTCTGGAAGCCCGGCGGCCCGACCGAGGCCGATGTGCAGCAAGGCTCGCTGGGCGATTGCTACCTGATCGCCAACATGCTCGTACTGGGGCGTCATCCCGAGCTGATCACCGACATGATGCGCGATCTCGGCGATTCGGTGGCCGTACGCTTCTACAAGAAGGACCGCACCGAGCAGTGGGTCCGGGTGTCCAAGCATCTGTACACCAACGGCAACGGCGTCGCGCGCAACGCCGCGGTCCGCGACGGAGTGCTGTGGCCCGCGATCCTGGAGAAGGCGTACGCGGCGTTCATCAGCCCGGACCGGGGCTACGTCGGCATCCACGGCGGGCAGACGGAGTGGGCGGCCGCGGCGATCATGCCGGATTTCCTGCCGGGCAGCTTCGGCCCGCGCCCGACGCGCACGGTCGACGATTCCTATCTCCTGCACCCGATGCGGATGGATGCCGACACGATCCAGCGATTGATCGGTAGCGACGACGAATTCGCGGCGGTCATCGCCTCGTTGCAGGACACCTGGACACAGGCCCTGCACGACCACACGGTCCGGGAGCGGAGCCCGTACACGAGACTCGGTGACGCCACGCTGTTGCTGAATCTGTTGCTGCGACACAACTACGACAGGGACGCGGCGCTGAAGGATTACCTCACGCAGCTGCGGCCGGACAATCCGGCACTGTCGGCCGGCTTCCGGGGTTTCCTGCAATGGCATCTGACCTCGGCTCAGCAGACCCGCTGGTCCGCGGAGATCTCCCGATTGGTCGCGCACGCCGGCGCCGACGAATCGTGGCGTACCCGGACACCGGACCCGGCTGTGACGCAGACGATCGCCGAACGCATCCAATACGCTCTCGACCGCGGGGATCTGCTCACGCTGAGCACTCGTCAGTGGGGGCGGACCGCCGAGGACACCGAGGAGTTCCCCGGTCTGGTCGGCGGTCACGGATATGCGGTGACCGGCGTGCGCCGCGACAGCGCCGGCAATCCGGTGGAGCTGATACTTCAGAATCCGTGGCGCCGGCATTGGCAGCACGGGGTGTCGGCGACCACTACGCTGCCCGGAATCCGGCACTACGCGCACGGCATGCTGACCATACGGCTGGAACATCTCGGCAAATTCGATGGGCTGACGGTCAGTGGTTCCGGGGCTCGCGGACTGTTCGGCCTCGACCTCGTCGCCGCGTCGACCCTGGACCGCAACGTGCGGACGGCCGCCGTGACCGACGATGCGGAATCCGAGACGCTGCGGAACTGGTTCGCGCGCAACGTATTCGACGACAACTTCGATCGTGCGGTGCGGGCGCGGGCGGTGCGCGACGGTTCCCTCACCGATCCGGAGTTCGCGGATCTCGCGGGTATGTCCGAGGATGCGCTGAATCCGGCGGCGGCGCCGGGCTTGTTCGTCGACGATCCCGCGACCGGTACGCAGTGGGACGACAACGAGATCGCCGACTTCTTCGATCGCGCCGAAGCCGAGGCGGCTGCGGCGACACCGGTGCGGCCCGCGGAAGTGGCACCGGTGCGGCCCGCCGCAGTGGCACCGGTGCGGCCCGCCGCAGTGGAACCGGTGCGGCCCGCCGCAGTCGCCCCGGCCACGGCGAATCAGCAGGTGCCGCAACGCACCACCTTCGACGATCTGCACCCCTACGTGGCACCGGCGATCCAGGAGCCGGTGGCGATCGATCGCATGGTGGTGCTCGACCGATCCGGCGCCGCGCACCGCATCGATTCCGGCAGCGGCTGGCGGCGCATCGCGGGGGCCCCGGTCGTCGCGGCCGACGGCCGCGAGTACGTCGGGCTGGTGCCCGTGGAGCAGCGCGGCGACCACGATCCGATCTTCCTGAGCAAGGCGGTCGTCGACCGGGCCTTCGTCGAGGAGGTGTCGGCGGGCTGGTTCTCGAAGGCGAGCTATCTGCTGGCCACGCCGGGTATCTGGTTCGACGGCGCCGACGGGAATCCGGTGGCTCTGACGGCCGGGGACAACGTCGCCGTGCGCCGGGTGGAGAACCGGGACGGCACCCTGGATCCGGACACGATCATGATCCGCGACCCGGCCGACAAGAATCCCGCCACCGCGTGGCGCCGGTTGCCCGCGCGCACGGCCGGCATCCGCCTGACGGAACTGCGGAAGATCGACGCCCCGTTGTGGGGCGCCGACGGCCCGCGGGAAACCGATGTCGCACAAGGCTATCTGGGCGACTGCTACCTCATCTCCAACATGCTCGAGCTGGCACGCACGCCGGGCCTGCTGTCCGGGATGATGCGCGATCTGGGTGATTCGGTGGCGGTGCGGTTCTTCGACCGGAATCGCAACGAGGTCTGGATCCGGGTCACCAAGGACCTCTACCTGAACCCCGGCGGGGCTGCCCGCAACGTCGCGATTCGCAACGGCGTCCTGTGGCCGGCGATGCTGGAGAAGGCGTACGCGGTCTTCGCCGGTATCGACAAGGGCTACGTCGGAATCGAGGGCGGCACCGCGGATATCGCCGCCGCGGCGATGATGCCGGATGTGCTGCCGGGCAGCTACCGCCCGCAGCCGGCGCGGACCGTCGGCGACACCTACTTCCTGCATCCGATGCGCCTGGATCTGGACTCCCTGCGCCAATTGATCGGCGGCGACGAGGAATTCGTCCGCACGATCGGGTCGCTACAGAGCGAATGGGAACGGTCGCTCCAGGCCCACGTGATGCGGGAACGCAATCCGCTCGCGGACGCCGGGGACGGCGAACTGATGCAGATCCTGATCGAGCAGGCCGGACCGGCCGCGGCGATGCGGGAGTTCCTCGACACCATCAAGTGGCACAATCCGGCGATCGGCGACGGGTTCCGGAACTTCTTGCAGAAGCAGCTCACCGACGAGCAGCGCACCCGCTGGGCAGCACAGATCGATCGGCTCGTGGCGCAGGTCGGCATCGAGGATTCGTGGCGGACCGGAGCGCCGGATCCGGTGGTGTCGCGCGCGGCCGCCGAGCGCATGCAATTCGCTTTGAACCGTGGCGATCTGGTGATGCTGGACACCCGGAGATGGGGGTCCAGCCGCGAGAACACCTCCGTATTCCCGGGTCTGGTGGGCGGTCACAGTTTCGCCGTCCTGGGGGTCGCCCGCAACGGCAACGGCGATCCGGTATCGCTGATCCTGCGCAACCCCTGGCGGGCACACTGGGAGGCCGGCGCCACACCCGTGCAGCCGATGGGCGGAATCCGCCAGTACCCCGACGGCGTGCTGTCGGTCGACCTCGAACATCTCCCGAAGTTCAACGGGCTCACGGTCAGTGGCGCCGGAGCCCGGGCGTTGTTCGGTCTCGACGAGATCGCGGAACCGACCTTCGATCGCCAGGTGCGCGCCGCGGCTGCGGAAGGGCTCGAGCAGACCGAGTCCGGGGCCGATCCGGTGGTGGCCGAATTCGGTGCCACCCGCGCGGGCCGCTGGAAGCGGATCTTGCAGGGCGCGTTGCGCGCCATTCGATTCCGCCGGTCGCGCACCGGAACCGGCCGGACCACCACGGAGCCGGGCACCGCCGTGCAGCCGGTCGCCGCGACGGAGACCGCCGCCTCGATCCGATCGCGGGCCGACACCGATGACGGTCTGCTCGACGGAACCGCCTCCACCGGCGATCCGATCCGGTTCAGCGCCGCCGATGTGATCAGCAATGCGCTGGTGGACAAGGACGGTCGCACCATCGGCGTCACGTTCATGCAGGGCCAGGAGCTGGCCGGGATGCTGGACTGGGCGAGGGCGCCGGCGGGACACGACAGCGTGCTGAGGTCCCGTCCGGGCGACGACGACATGCTCGCGGTGGCCGAGCGCAAACTGGAGCCGGAGGTCGATCTGGTCCTGGCGCCGTGGGTGCTCGACTATGTGCGCCCGCAGACCACACCGGGCTATCACGGCCCGGTGTACCTCGACACCCACGCCGGTCCCGACGGTTTCGTGGTGCACCTGAAGTCCGGTGCCAAGGTGTTCGTCGACGGTGAGACCTACGCGACGATCGCCCAGACCACGCAGGCCTTCCAGGACGCGCTCAACGGCCGCACCGACAAGTCGTTCGTGCTGCTGTCCTGCTTGTCCGCACAGGGTGCGCGGGTCTCGCTGGCCGGGGATTTCTACGGCACCGTCCGGGGCGCCTTCCCGACCACCCGGGTCTTTGCCTCCGAGGGCCTCGTCAGCGGATTCAATGTGCCGGACGTGGACGCCATCCTGGGCGCCCACCACAACGCCGGGTGGGTTTCCTTCCACAACAACAGACGCAGACAGCACCCCGCCACCCGATTCACGGACCAGGAACTCGTCGAGCAGGAGCGGGTCGCGCCGACCGCGGTGCGTGCCACGACTGTGGCGCAAGCTGTTTCGTCCACCGAGACCGAGCCGTCGGCGACCACGCCGACCACCGCGCCGGTCGCGCCGACCCCCACCGACCCGACCGTCGTCACCCACACCGCCTCGGTCACCGCCGCTCCGGTCACCGAATCCGACTCGCAGGTGGTCGAATCCGTCACCGCCTCCCGGGCGGTGGGCTGGCGGTCGTATCTGAACTCCTGGCGGCTGCGCGGGGATTCCGGCACGCTCAGTGGCACCAATTTCGCGGGTATCCCGGTGCGGTTCCGGCCCGAGGACGTGGTCAGCCACGCGCTGACGAACAAGGACAACGCGGTGGTGGGTGTCACGTTCACCCACACCGCCAAGGATGTCGACCTCGCGCAGAAGATGATGACGGCCGACGGCGGGCTCGACAAGGTCTACCGGACGCGGCGCGCGCCCGGCTGGCGCGGCTGGCTCGGTCGTTCCGTCCGGGGCGACGCGGTCTCGGCGCCGTGGTACACGGACTTCTTCGGTGACCGGGACGGCCCGGTCTTCCTCGACGCGCACGCCGAGGCCGACGGCTTCGAGATCCGGCTGAAATCCGGCACCACCCTGCTGATCGACGGGCGTACCTACGCGAAACTCGTGGAACAAACCGCCGCGGTGACGGAGGCGCTGCGATCCAATCCGTACAAGTCCTTCGTCCTGCTGTCCTGTAAGCCGGGGAAGGGCAGGGCCGCAACCGATTTCGCGGCGGCTATGCGCAACGCGTTCTCGGGTGGCAACACGATCCACGCCTCACCCGCCACCGTGCGGACCGGCTGGCGGCAGCTGAAATCCGGCCGCACCGAGGCGACCATCGCCGCGGACAAGAACAGGGGCTGGACCTCCTACCTGTTCGGCAACACACTCGACAATCCGGGGACGCGCTATCCGGCCGCGGCGACCGCGAAGACCACGGCCGCCACCGCGAGCCCGGCGGCGGCCACGACCACCGCGCAGCACTCGTCGTCGGTCGCCGAGGAGATCACGGTCACCAAGCCGCTGTCGTGGGCGACGCAGGGCGCCCGCTGGCAGGCGGTCCTGGACTCGTGGCGGCCGCGCAAGGATTCCGAGGCCGTCCCGGCCATCGTCACCGACACCACCGCCGGGAAGCCGTCGGCCCTGTCGAAGGAAGGAGCGCGCTGGAAGGCGTTCGCGGACGCCTGGCGGCTGCGCGACGACCCCGAGGCCATCCGGGCCACCGACGACTTCTGGGGATTCCCGATCCGATTCCGGCCCGAAGACGTCGTCGGCAGGCCGTTGATCGGCAAGGACGGCAAGTTCCTGGGCCTGTCCTTCATGTACGACGCCGGCTCGATCGACCTCATGAAACGGTGGGCGGAAGCCGACAGCGGACACGACACGGTATTCCGGACGTACCGCGGCGAGAAGGGTGAATGGGTCAAGGGCGACCAGGTTTCCGCGCCCTGGAGCAAGGATTACGCCGACGGGGGCGAAGGGCCGATCTTCCTCGACACCCACGCCTATGCGAACACATTCGATCTGAAGTTGAAATCGGGTTTCGGGATCATTCTCGACGGCCGCAACTATGCGAAGCTCGTCCAGCAGAGCAGTATGGTCCGCGAGGCGTTGCAGTCGAATCCCGGCCGGTCCTTCGTGCTGTTGTCCTGCGAGCCGGCCCGGGGAATCGCCGCGGACGATTTCGTGACGACGATCCGCGGCGCATTCCCGGGCAAGTCGGTGCACGCCTCCGCCGCCATCGTGACCGCCGGTACCCGGCGGCGCCGAGGCCGGATCATCGCCACCATCGCCGCGGAGCGGAACAAGGGCTGGCTGTCCTTCCTGCCCGATCGCGTCGTGAGCAATCCGAACACGCGTTATCCGGCCGGGGCGGAGCCGACGGCCACGGCCACCGCGCCGGCGACTATCGCGGGCTCGAGCGCCTCGGCGGCCAAGAGCGCGGGCGGCGCCCACCGCACCGGCCCGGCGCTCTCACACAGCCTCTCGAGCACGGTGTCGTCGACGCTGGGGTGGAAGACCTATCTGAACTCGTGGCGGGCCCGCAACGCCGGTGATGCCTTGCAGGGCAAGAATTTCCTCGGTGTGCCGGTCAATTTCCGGTTCGAGGATGTGATCACGCATCCGCTGCACGGGACCGACGGGAATCCGATCGGTCTGACGTTCGCCCACAAGCGGGACGAGGTCGAGTCGTTCCAGCGCTGGGCTCGGGCGAGTGAGGGCAAGGACAAGGTCGTCCGTACCCAGCCGGGTCAGAAAGTCGACCGGGTGCTGGCCGGGACGCTGAACGAGGGACAAGAGGTGGTGGATGCCCCGTGGGCCGGGGAGTACCTCGGCGCGAAGGGCCCGCTGTTCGTGCAGTCCCATGCCGGCGCGAACACTTTCGAGATCCGGTTGCGAACCGGCACGACCGTCGAAGTGTCCGGTGCGACGTTCGCGAAGTTGGTGCAGGCGTCGCAGTATTTCCACGATGCGGTGAACGACGAGCAGGACGAGCTGGTGCGGTCGACGCGGTCGCTGGCGTTGGTCGCGTGCAAGCCCGCACGAGGTACCGCTGCTCGGGACTTCACCACAACCATGGCGCAGAACTTCCCCTACATCCGGGTGCATGCGTCCAAGGGCACGGTCACGACGAATGTCTCGTGGAATACCGCGCGGCCGGGTATCGACAAGCGATTGATCGCCGCGAAGGGTAATGCCGGGTGGGATACCTTCACGCCGAACGGTAATTCGTTCGAGGCGAAAGGCACTCGCTACCCGTCGGCGGTCGCCACGTCGAAGCAGACCGCGACCGCGAGCACCGCCACGCAGCAGGCGCCCGGCACCGTGACCGCGAAGGCCACCGACAGCGGCGCTTCCACAATACTGGGCCGGGCGATGTCGCATGCCGATCCGGGCCCGGTGTCGGCGGCGCTGGGCTGGAAGACGTATCTGCGGTCGTGGCAGGTGCGCAAGGACCAGAATGCGTTGCAGGGCAGGAATTTCCTGGGTCTGCCGGTCAATTTCCGGTTCGAGGATGTGATCACGCATCCGCTGCACGGGACCGACGGAAACCCGATCGGTCTGACGTTCGCCTACAGGCAGGACGAAGTCCAGTCGTTCCAGCGCTGGGCCGGGGCGAGTGAGGGCAAGGACAAGGTCGTCCGCACCCAGCCGGGTCAGAAAGTCGACCGTGTCCTGGCGGGGACGTTGAACGAGGGGCAGGAGGTGGTGGACGCCCCGTGGGCCGGGGAGTACCTCGGGGCGAAGGGGCCGCTGTTCGTGCAGTCGCACGCGGGTCCGAACACTTTCGAGATTCGACTGCGGACAGGATCAACCGTCGAGGTGTCGGGGGCGACGTTCGCGAAGATCGTTCAGGCGTCACAGTATTTCCATGATGCGGTGAACGACGAGCAGGACGAGTTGGTGCGGTCGACGCGGTCGCTGGCGTTGGTGGCGTGTAAACCCGCTCGGGGTGCCGCCGCTCGTGATTTCACGACGACGATGGCGCAGAATTTCCCGTACCTGCGGGTGCATGCGTCCAAGGGCACGGTGACCACGAATGTTTCGTGGAATACCGCGCGGCCGGGTATCGAGACACGATTGATCGCCGCGAAGGGTAATGCCGGGTGGGATACGTTCACGCCGAACGGTAATTCGTTCGAGGCCAAGGACACTCGCTACCCCGCGGTGGCCGCCACCTCGAAGCAGACCGCTGCCGCGACGCGGACGCCTGCCACCACCACCGCGAAGGCCACCGACAGCGGCGCGAAGTCGATCGGCAGCATCGTCGCCCACGACACTCCCGGCTATGTGCCGCTGGATATCGGATGGAAGACCTACCTGAATTCCTGGCGGCTCCGCAAAGACGACAACGCCATGGTGGGCAAGAACTTCCTCGGCATCCCGGTGAAGTTCGGCACGGCGGACGTCGTATCGCATCAGTTGTTCGACAACAGCGGTAATCCGGTGGGATTGACGTTCACGCACAAGCGGGGGGAGGTCGCGTCCGCGCAACGGTGGGCGCGGGCGGGTGAGGGGAACGACAAGATCGTCCGGTCGCGCAAGGGCGACAAGACACAGCGGGTGCTGGCGGGGACGTTGCGGGAGGGGCAGGAACTGGTCGACGCACCGTGGGCAGGCGAATACCTCACGGCGAAGGGACCGCTGCTGGTGCAGTCGCATGCGGGTCCGAACACCTTCGAGATCCGTTTGCGCACGGGGTCGACGGTGGAGGTGTCGGGGGCGACGTTCGCGAAGATCGTTCAGGCTTCGCAGTATTTCCGTGATGCGGTGAACGACGAGCAGGACGAGTTGGTGCGGTCGACGCGGACGGTGGCACTGATCGCGTGTAAACCCGCACGAGGCACCGCCGCCAGGGACTTCACGAAGACCATGGCGGAGAACTTCCCGTACATACGGGTGCACGCGTCCAAGGGGACGGTGTACACAACTGTTTCGTGGAATACCGCGCGGCCGAACATCGAGACGCGGTTGGTCACGGCCAAGGGCAATGCCGGGTGGGATACCTTCACGCCGAACGGTAATTCGTTCGAGGCCAAGGACACTCGCTACCCGCCTGTCGCGAAGGCCGCGCCGGGGAACACCACGCCGCAGGTGAACGCAGCGGCGGCACGGAATACCGGCGGCACCACCGTTGCCCCGGCCGTGGCCTCGTCGAGCGGCCCGGAATCGTTCTCGCGGTGGAGGACTCGTGGCAACGCCGGCGGCCTCTCGTTCGGCGCGAACTGGCGGGCCCACCTGACCTCGGTGCGGTCGCGCGACGCCGGCAGCGCATTGCCGGTGCCGGGCCTGCACACAATTCCCGAAGAGAAACCGCTGGTCATCGAGGCGCAGCAATCGGCTCCGCAGGATCGGCCTTCGACCACCGCCGGGCGGCAACCGGTTTCCCCGACGAAGCCGGCGACTCCCGACCCCCAGCAGACCGTTCCGGCCTCGGATCGCATCGAGGGCGAGGACCGCGACGGCGACCCGGTGTACTTCCGCGCGAACGAGGTGCTCAGCACCACGATGCGGAACCGGCACGGCGACGTCGTCGGCGTGACCTTCACCTACGAGGCCGCCGATATCACGATGGCGCAGAAATGGGCGGCGGCCAACAGCGGGCAGGACACGGTGGTCAGGACGCGCCACGGCTGGTTCGGCAGATCCGTTCCGGGCAAGAAGAGCGTGCCGGCACCGTGGCAGGCGGACTTTCTCGACGGTAAGGGCGGCCCGATCTTCCTGGACGCGCACGCCGACGCGAACCAGTTCCAGGTGGAGTTGAAGTCGGGTCGCCGGCTGGTCGTCGACGGACGCAACTACGCGAAGATCGTGGCGGGTACGGCCGCAGTGCGCGAGGCGTTGCAGTCGAATCCGCACAAGTCGTTCGTGCTGTTGTCGTGCAAGCCCGCAATGGGCAGCGCGGCACCGGATTTCGCCACCGCGATCCGGGCCACCTTCTCGGGCAACACGGTTCACGCGTCGTCGGCCGTGGTGTACGTCGGCACGCGGACGTACCTGTCGCGCCGTAGCGAGGCGGCCACCATCGCGGCGGACAATGCCGGCTGGACCTCCTTCTCGGCCACCACCGGTCGGCGCATCGAGTTCCACACGCGCTACCCGGCCGGAGCGGACCAGACCTGGAGCCGCAGGCTGCTGCGTCGCGGCGGCCGGCCCGTCGGTCTGAAGCCCGTGACAATGACTGCGGCCCAAGGTGTTCCGGCTCGGTCCGATGCCGCGGGGCAGACCACCGCGCCGGCCGCCGGAACCGATGTCACCGGTCGGCCGACGACATCAGCCGCGAGCACCCGCGATCCGATCGCCGCGACCGCCATGGCTGCCCGGACGATCGGTGCGGAATCCCAGCCCGCGGCGCCGGCCGCTCCCAGGTTGTACGGCTGGGACAGCCAGGGCCATCGGGTCTACTTCCAGGCGGCGGAAGTCGTGGCGAATCCGCTGACCGGATCCGACGGGGTCGCGGTCGGGGTCACGTTCATGCACCGGCAGGACGAGATCGAACTCGACCAGCAGTGGGCCCGCGCGGACAACTGGAAGGACATGGTGGTCCGCACCCAGCCGGGTGAGCGCAAGCAGGATGTCTTCGAACGGCCGATGCGACCCGGGGTGGAGGCGGTCGAGGCGCCGTGGGCCGGGGACTACCGCGACGGGGTCAGCCCGGTCTACGTCAGCGTGCACGCCGATCCGGACCTGTTCGAACTCCGGTTGCACGACGGGACCAGAGTCGACGTCGACGGTACGACCCTGCAACGAGTGGTCGAGCAGACAGGGCCGTTCCGCGACGCGGTCGCCGCCGGGACCCGGCGATCCGGGGACCCGCGCTCGTTCGTCCTGCTGGCGTGCCGGGCCGGCGCGGGCGACGCCGCCAGAGATTTCGCGCGGGCGATGCGAAACAACTTCTCCAACAGCAGGATTCATGCCTCGCGGGCCAAGGTCGGCGCGACCGTCCTCACGGACCCGGCGGGCAACGTCTACCGGCTCACCGGCGCCGACTTCAACGCGGGCTGGGACACCTTCCGCCCGGATGGATCCCGTAGGCGCAACGACGACACTCGGTATCCGCGAAGCGAATCCGGTAGATCGGCCGATCGCGTCGTCGCGAGCTCGACCCGGGGCCGGGCCGTGCAATGGCGGCCGCCGGACGAGACCGGCGGCCCGGCGGCCGGAGCGAATGCGGCGCGCACGGTTCGGGGGGCAGTGCCGCACCAGAACACCGCGACGGCCTTCGCGAACGGACCGGTCGTGCGGGCCGCCGCCGACACCGAGCGTGGACATTCCGCCCCCGCAACGCAGCCGGAGCACGCGCAGCGCTCCACCCCGGCGCCGCCCGCCGCGAAGATCCGATCCTCCGGCTGGCGAACCTATCTGAACTCCTGGAAGCTGCGCAACGATCCCAGCGCCCTGCGGGTAACCGATGTCGCGGGTGTGCGGGTGCGATTCCGGCCCGAGGACGTGGTGAGTCACGAGCTGCGCGACGGCGGCGGCAAGGCGCTCGGTGTCACGTTCATGCACGCCCCGCGCGACGTCGCGCTGGTCGAGAGCTGGGCCGGCGCCGACACCGGCCACGACAAGGTCTCGACCACGAAACCCGGTTCGGCAGCCGGGCTGTTCGGCCGGCTCACCGACCCCGGACCTCAGATCGACGCGCCCTGGCAGGGTGATTTCGCGCGTGGCGGCAATCCGGTCTTCGTCTCCGCGCACGCGAATCCCGGTGGTTTCCAGATCAGGCTGAGAACGGGAACCACACTGCTGGTGGACGGAGCCACGTATGCCGCGATCGTGCAACGCAATCCGGCGGTGCTGGCGGTGCTCGCGGCCGATCCGGACGCCTCCTTCGTGCTGATGTCCTGCCGACCGGCCGCGGGGCCGGCCGCCGGCGAGTTCGCCCGGGCCATGCACGACAGCTTCACCCGCGGCACCGTGCACGCGTCCGAGGCGACCGTCCAGGTCACCTGGACGCCGATCGTCGGAATGACGGTCGCTCGGCTGGCGGCGCTCAACAACGCCGGATGGCTCGCATTCCGGTACGGAACTACCACCCCAGAGCTCGATCCACGGACCAGATCCTGACCCCGGTGCAGGCCGCGACCATGGTTGAATGCACCCGACGACGAGAAAAGGCATGGTAATGACCGAGGAACAGGTAGATCCGAGGACCGACCCGGAATGGGTGTTCATGATCGACCCGGCCTGGCAGCCCGCCGAGGAGGGCGCCCGCCCGCCGGCCGAAGCGGTGGTCGGCGGCTGGTTCGTCGACGCCGACGGTGAAGTCGGCCGGTTCCACGCCAATCCGGACTACGAGCCGTCCACTCCGACCTCGCCCACCGATCCCGTCGACGCGACCCTGCAACTGATCACCCAGGGCAAGGCCGGATCCGACGAGCTGATGTCGACGCTGCGCGAAGCCGTGGTCGGCGTCGCGGTCGACGAGGACGAGAATCCGGTGATCGACTCCTCGCCGGACGGGGTGCCGTGTGTGCTGGTCACCACCGCTCCGGCGCACCGGCATCGCGTCGAGGTCCAGCAGTGGGCCGAGGTGCACGCGGTGGAGCTGGTCGGCGCGCTGCCCGACGAGGGCATCGATGTCCTGCTCAATCCCGGCGCCCCGGCCTCGATGCGGCTGCTGGCCACGGCGCTCAAGGAGGCGTTCGCGGGGGTGCCGCTGCCGGATCCGGAGCCGGAGTTCGGTGGGCCGGAAGATCCGGTGAGCATGCTGTGCGAGTCGATCGCGTATGTCGGCGACCTGTCCGACGAGATGATGGGCCATGCCGCCGACGATCTGATCGACCGCGTGAGCTACCCGGCGACGGTCGAGGAGTTCTATCCGGCACTGCGGGAGGTGGTGGCCGCGGGGGCGGTGCCCGGCGAGGCGCTGGCCCGGGTGGGTGACCACGACGAGCCGGAGGTGCTCGACTTCCTCGCCCGGCTGACCGCCGAGCTCGAGCGGCGGCAGCCCTGGCCGTCGCCGGCGCTGATGGCGATCGACGGCCGGGACTGGCCGTCGCCGGGAGCGAGCGTGCCCATCGCGCGACTCGAGGTGCCACGCGACGAACTGGAAGCGGCGGTGCACGCGCAGTTCACCGCGACCGGTGACATCCCGTTCATGGTGCTGCGATTGCGCCCCGGGCAGGTGATCGGGCTGGCCGGTGACGACGGAGTGGAGCAGTCGCATTTCACCGTGCTGCTACCGGATCTGCCGGACACCATGGGGTCCGCCGACGTGATCACCTACTTCGCCCGTTACACCGGTCTGGAGCCGGTGGCCCTCGGCGCCGCGCAGTAGCGACGCACCCGGACCCGCAGTGCCGAAAGTGAATTCGACATGATCGAGTTCCCCGACAGCCTGAAATGGGTGGGCTGGCTGGTCGGCGTCGACCCGCCGGACGGCAACGAGGACCTGATGTTCGCCATCGGGAACGCCTGGAACGATGCCGCGAAAACGCTTGCAGCACAGGTCGATCCGATCGCATCGGTGAAATCCGTCGCGGCCTCGGGCTATCAGGCCGGCGCCGGCGCCGACACCATCGCGCAGATGTTCGCGGAACTGCTCGACGGCGACTCCTCGCTGCCCACCCTGGCCAAGGCGTTCGACGAGATCGGCAATGCCGCTTTCGATTTCGGCACCACCATCCAGGAGGCCAAATGGATGGTGATCGCCTCCTACATCCTGCTGGCCATCGAGATCGCCTGGGCCTGGATGTTCCCGCCGACCGCGCCCGCGGTGGAGGCCGCCGCGGTGGCGGGCACCCGGTCGGGGCTGCGCGCGCTCGAGGACCTCACGATCGACAAGATCTCGCAGATGGTGCTGAAACTGCTGGGGCGCAGCGGCAGTCAGCCGTGGACGAAGCTGGTCGTGAAGAACCTGTCGACATACGCGGTCAAGGGCGCGGTGTCCGGCATCCAGTCGGTGCTCGTCGACGTGATCGTGCAGGGCGCGCAGATGGCCCACGGCACCCGGCGGCACATGGACGGCAACGAGGTGCTGGTGTCGTTCGGGGCGTCGTATCTCGGCGGCATGATGGGCCGGGCCGCCGGGCATTGGGGCGGTATCGCCTTCGACGCGTCGATCGGCCGCTTCACCAACAGTTTCGGGCGTGCCAGCGGCATGTTCCGCGGCGCGGTGGTCGGTACCTTCGCCGGTGAGGTGAGCGTGATCGGCGGTGCCATCGGCTCGGCGCTGAACACCGGTGACTGGCAGGGCGCGTTCAGCGGTGACGGCTTCCGGGCCTCGGTGATCGGCGGCGCGTTCCGCAGTGCCACCGGTGGCGTCGTCCGCGGCCTGACCCTGGCCCGGGTGTCGAATACCAGTGCGGAACACGGCTTCCTGCGGCATTTCCAGGTCGACCGCGAGGGCAACGTGTACGCGCGGGCCTCCGAAGCGGAAAACGCCGTCGGCCAGGTGAACTACGGCATCAATCGCCCCAATCCGGTTGCGCGACCGGCGATCGTGGGCGAACCCACCCCGGAACAGCAGCGGCAGCTGGCGGGCCTCGACCGGCAGGACGCGGCGGCCCTCCGGAACTACAACCAGCAGGTCCGCGCGCAGCAACCGGTGCTGCGGGCCGCACCCGACCCCGCGGTGGCGAATCCGCCGCCGGCTCGCGCCCTCGGCGATCCGGCCGCCCTGGTGACGGCGAACCGGCAACCGGATTGGGGCATGCGATATGCCGGACGGGCCGCGAGCTTCGAGGCCGAGGCCACCGCCACCCAGCGGACCGCGGACGCCGCCCAGGTCCGCGCCGACAACGCGCAGCAGCAGGCCGATGGCAGCCAGGGCCGCGCGACCGGTGCGCAGGCCGGCGTGACCAACGCGCGCGCGAATCTGGTCAACACCCAACGCCAGACGCAACTGCTGGAGAACCAGTTGCGCAACGAGCAGGCCCGTGCGGCGCCGGACCCGAACCGCCTCGCCGACCTCCAGCGCCGCGGCCAGGCCGCGCAACGGGCCCAGGCCCGGGCGATGGTCGCCCTGAACAACGCCGAGCGCAACGTGGTCACCCTGCAACGCCAGGCGGACCAGGACCAGGCCCACGCCAACGGCGTCCAGCGCGAGGCCGACGCCGCGCAGCAGGCCGCCGACAAGGCCCGGATAGTCCGGGTGAACCGCGGCGCCGTCAACACCCGCGCGGATTCCGAGCGCACCAAGGTGTCCGCGCCCGGCGCCAACGAGGACACCTGGCTCAAGCGCACACTCATGGGCAGTGAGCGCCTGGGCAAGCGCTACGGCCAGGGCGGCCCCGACGCCGACCGCTACATGACCAAGGGCACCGACGTCCGCAGCAAGACCCGGCCGAAGGTGGACAAGTTCCACTTCCCGGTGATCGCGGAATACCACGCTCCCGAGGCGCCTCCCGAATCAGCGTGGGGGACACCGGAATCGGCCACCAGTCCCGGTTCTGGTGGTACTGGTCCTGGCTCTGGGGGTACTGGTCCGGGTTCCGGTGGTACTGGTCCTGGCTCTGGGGGTACCGGTCCCAGCTCTGGTGGTACCGGCCCAGGTTCGGGCGGTACTGGTCCAGGTTCCGGCACCGGACCCGGATCGGGCGGCGGCTCGGGGCCGGGTTCCAGCCCCGGCGCTGGATCGGGGAGTGGTTCCGCTCCGGGCTCGGGGCAGGGTTCGGGTACGAATCCCGGCGCGGGTTCGGGCACCGGTGGTCAGGGCTCCGGCGAGCCGAGCACCGGATCGGGTGGCGGCAGCACGGCTCCAGGCCGCGCCGGTCCGGCTTCCGGCGGCGGCGGTGTCGATCCCGGTCGTGCCGGTCCGGCTTCCGGCGGTGCTCCCGGTCCGGGCGGCGGTCCAGGACCCGGTGGCGGCGGTCCGGGACCTGGCGGTGGCGGTCCGGGTGGTGGCGGCCCCGGCGGCGCAGGTCCGAGCGGTGGCGGTGGTCACGGCCCCGGCGGCCCCGATGGCGGTACAGGCCCCGATGACGACGGCGGCTCGGGTTCCGGTGACGGGCACGGCTCCGGCCCGGATTCGGGCACCGGATCCGGATCCGGATCCGACTCCGGCAGCGGCAGCGGTCCAGGGCAGGACGACGACGATTGCCCTGACGACGACGGCGACCAGGGCGGCAGTGGCCCGGACGACGGCAATGACCCCGACGACCCGGACGACCCGGACGGCGTCGACGGTCCCGGCTACGACGACGGCCGACACGACGGTCACGGGCACAGCCACATTCACGGCGATCACCATCACCGCGGTCACGGCCACCACCATCACGGTCCCGATGGTGACCCGAACGCGGATACCGATGACGTCCGCGACGGTGCAAGCGGCAGCCATGGCCCGGCCGACATCCACGACGACGGCGACCCGGGCCGCGACGGCACCGACGTTACGGATCACGACCACGATCCCGGCCGGGACGCCGACGACCCAGACATCGTCTTCGACCCGACCGACCTGATGCGTTGATCCACTCGGCGCGGGGGAGGCGACCGGCGGATTCATGATCGAGCATGGGCGACGACCGCTGATCCGACCCGACCGACCCGATGCGCTGACCCACTCGGTGGATGCGACGGCGGATCAGTGCTCGAGTGCAGGCAATGACCGCCGATCCGAACCGATCGTGCTGCGGGCCGGGGTGTCCTGCCGCTGAACGCGTCGTCGCCACCGTGCAGACCGCCGGGTCTCATCGAAGTGCGTTGCGGGGCCACCACACTCACCGCCATGGCCGCGACGCCCCACCACACCCGTCACGGCCGACGACCGAAAGTCGCCGGGTAACTCAGTTTTAACTTGCCGTTCCATGCCGCTTCATGCCGACCTCCGAGAGGGGTCGGATGCGGATGCGACCGTGTGCGGTAGGCGACAACAGAGGGGCACCCGTGGCCGACGAGACAATCATTGTCCAGCCCGATGAGTTGCGCACCGCCGCAAAGGAAATGGATGCCGTCGCGACATCCGTACATGCCACCGTCACCACGCTGTACGAGACGTTGTCCCGGCTCGGTGATCCGATCAGCGTCACCGAGACCACCGCGAACGGGGTACAGACCGGGACCGTGTCGGCCGATGCGAGCTCGAATCCGCCGTGGGGCACGGACTCCTACGGCAAGAAGTTCGGCTCCGGCGCCGAGGGTTACACCAAGACCAGCGTGAACCTGCTGCAAGGTGGCTACGACATGGCCTCGACCCTGGCCGAATTCGCCAAGGGCATGCATCAGGCCGCCGACGGCGCCGGCGACACCGAGGACGTGTCCAGCAGCGGATTCGGTTCCGCCTGAGCTCGATTCGTCCGCGACGCGGCGGATTCCCGCGGATTCGATTCCGGCCGAGCCGGATTCACACGGCGCGATCGCGCCCGGCCCGGACCGGGCGCGATCGGCTCACAGCGGCGGCAGGTGGCTGATCTGGATCAGTTCCCGCCCGCGGCTGCGGGACACCAGCATGCCGCGGCCCGGCGGGTAGATCGCCGGCCGGACGTCACCGAGCAGGACGCCCTCGTCCTTGGGGGTGCTCATCAGGATGCCGTCGACCGACATGTCCTTCATCGGGCCGAGCACGTTGTCGTAGAGCGCGCGGCTCGCGCCGCCGGAGCGGCGGGCGATGATGAGGTGCAGGCCGATGTCGCGGGCCTGCGGCAGCAGTTCCATCAGCGGCACCAGCGGGTTGTTGGACGACACCATGTCGTAGTCGTCGACGACGACGTACACCTCGGGCCCGGTCCACCAGCTGCGTTCACGCAGCTGGGCGGGGGTGATGTCGGCGCCGGGCATGCGCTGCCCGACGAATCCGGCCACCTCCTTGATCGTCCCGATCGAGGTCTGCGACGAGGTCGAATACCCGGCCAGGTGCGGGCCCTCGATGGCGCCGAGCATGGTGCGGCGGTAGTCGATCAGGATGATGCGGGCCTGGGAGGCGTCGGAGTTCTCGACGATGCCCATCGCGATGTTGCGCAGCAGCGTGGTCTTGCCGCAGCCCACATCGGCGAACACCATCAGGTGCGGCTGCTCCTCGAAATCCAGCACCATCGGCTGCAATTCGGATTCGCCGAAGCCGATCAGCACATGTTTGGCGTCCAGCGTCACGTTCTGCTCGCGCGCGGTGGCGAGCACCCGTTCGCGCGGCAGTTCCTTCGGCAGCATGCGCACCGGCGGGGCCTTGCGGTCGCCGTACATCGCGGTCAGGCCGGACTTGGCGGCGGTGACACCCTCGGACAGGGTGGCCGGGTCGACCGCCGAGTCCAGCCGGGGCAGCGCCAGCAGCATGTGCAGCTTCTCGCGGGTGATACCGCGGCCGGGCCGGTTCATCGGCACGTTGGTTGCGGTGCGGCGGTCCATCTCCGAATCGGACGGGTCGCCGAGCCGTAGTTCGATACGGGTGCCGACCTGGTCCTTGATCGCCGCCCGGATCTCGCCCCAGCGGTTGGCGCCGAACATCACGTGGATGCCGTAGGACAGGCCGCGGGCGACCAGCTGCTGCACGCTGCTCTCCAGCGCGTCGTAGTCCTCACGGAAGGCCATCCAGCCGTCGATCACCAGGAACACGTCGCCGAACAGGTCCTGGGACAACGGATCCGCGGCCCGCTCCGCCTCCGGCTTGGCCGCGAGTTCGGCCTTGAGCTTGCGGAAGTCGCGCATGTTCTCGATGCCCAGCCGCAGGAACC
This sequence comes from Nocardia sp. alder85J, assembly GCF_020176955.2. Classification (GTDB taxonomy): domain Bacteria; phylum Actinomycetota; class Actinomycetes; order Mycobacteriales; family Mycobacteriaceae; genus Nocardia. The sequence continues at coordinate 118,124 of NZ_JAIUCZ020000003.1, read as the reverse complement.
GGGCCTCCCGCTGGCGCAGCAGCGCGGTCAGTTCGGCGACGGTGCGGCGCACCCGGTCGATCTCGAGCCGGGCGGCCGCCGAGCCCACGTGCGGCATGTCACCCATGCCGGCCAGCGTGCCGCCACCGAGGTCGAGCACGTAGAACTGCACCTGTTCGGGGGTGTGGGTGGCCGCGGCGGCCATGATGATGGTGCGCAGCGTGGTGGACTTGCCCGACTGCGGGCCGCCGACCACCGCGACATTGCCCTGCGCGCCGGACAGGTCGATGGTGAGCACGTCGCGCTTCTGCTCGTAGGGCTTGTCGACGATGCCGATCGGCATCCAGAGCTTGCCGTGCCGATTGCCCGGCGAGCGCCAATTCGGTTCCGGCAGCAGCATGTCCACCGTCGGGGAGATGTCCAGCGGCGGCAGCCACACCTCGTGCGCGGGCCGGCCGTGCCCGGTGAGCCGCTCGACGACCACTTGGAGCAGCGTGCGTTCCATGCCGCCGCCGGGGGCCGGTGGCGGGTCGGCGAGCAGCGCGCTGAGATCCGGCAGCGCGACCTCGACCGGCTCCTTCGTCTCCGCGGGCGTCTCCGCGGACCGTTCGACCACCGCCACGGCGGCGGCGGTGAACACCTCGACCGAGCCGGCCGCGGCGGTGACCGTGCCACCGCTGCCGCCGGCCGTGGTCAGCGGCGGCTCGTAGGGGCCGGAGACGTAGCTGGCGTTGAACCGCAACGGTTCCGCGGCATCGCTTTTCAGGTAGCCCGCGCCCGGCTGGCTGGGCAGGTGGTACGCGTCGGTGATGCCGAGCACCTGCCGGGACTCGCTGGCCGAGAAGGTCCGCAGGCCGATCCGGTAGGACAGATGGGAGTCCAGGCCGCGCAGCCGGTTCTCCTCCAGCCGCTGCGAGGCCAGCAGCAGATGTACCCGCAGCGAGCGGCCCAGCCGGCCGATCATCACGAACAGGTCCGCGAAATCCGGCTTCTGCGAGAGCAGTTCGGAGAACTCGTCGACGATCACGAACAGCGCCGGCAGCGGGTCGAGCTGGGCGCCGTTGGCGCGCGCCTTCTCGTATTCGGTGACGTTGGCGAAATTGCCTGCCGCGCGCAGCAATTCCTGGCGACGGTTCATCTCGCCGGCCAGCGCGTCGCGCATGCGGTCCACCATCGAGAGTTCTTCCTCGAGGTTGGTGATGACCGCGGCCACGTGCGGCAGCGGGTCCAGGCCGAGGAAGGTGGCGCCACCCTTGAAGTCGACCAGCACCAGGTTCAGCAGGTCGGGGGAGTGCGTGGTGACCATCGACAGCACCAGCGTGCGCAGGAATTCCGACTTACCGGAACCCGTTGCGCCGATACACAATCCGTGTGGGCCCATGCCGTTCTCGGCGGATTCCTTGATGTCGATCTCGACCGGGGTGCCGTCGGGGGTGATGCCGATCGGCACCCGCAGCCGCTCCCGGGCCGAGCGCGGCCGCCACACCACGTCGGGATCGATGGCCGCCGCGTCCGGAATCCGTAGCAGCGGCATCAGTCCCGGATTGGCCACGGTCTCGTCGCCCAGGTTCACGATCTGCGCCGCGGAGGCGATCCGGTAGCGGGACATGCCGCGGGCGAAGGTCGCCGCCTCGGCCGCGCTGACCCGGTCCGGGCCCGCGAACTTCTCCACCGCGCCGCCGGTGCGCGCGCCGATGATGCTCTCCTCCACCACCAGTTGCAGGCCGCGGCGCACCGCCAGACCGGTCTGCGGGGCGGTCAGGTCCAGCACGGTCACCGAATCCAGTCCGGCGTCGCTGACGGTGCGTTCGGCGCCGTTGACGTAGCCGTCGTCGATCACCACCACCAGGTGCAGCCGGCCGGGGGTCGGCGGCGCGTTGCGCAGGAACCGGCCGCGTTCCTGGAGATCCTCGGTGAGCGCGGTCTCCAGCTCCGACAGCGACTCGTACAGCATCCGGGTGCTGCCGACGCCGTCCTTGTCCCGCGGATGTTGCAGGTGCGGAAGCCATTTCGTCCATTCCCAGGCCTCGGAGTCGGGATCGGCGGTGACGATCGCGAACACCATGTTGTCCGGGCCGTGGAAGATGGACAGCTCCAGCAGCATCGAGCGGACCAGCGCGCGGCTGTGCAGCCGGGGACCCTCGATGTTGATGGCGGGGAAGGCGCGCAACGAGATCGCCGTCGGCAGGCCGTGCACGACGGAGTGGGTGCGGACGAACCGGCGCAGCGCCACTGTCGAGACCGGTTCCAGATCCTCCAGCGGACCGGTTTCCGGCCGAGCCAGTTTGGTGGCCAGCCGGTGGCTGCCGACCCCGATGCGGACGTGCCCGAAATCGGGGTCGTTGGGGCGCCGTTCCCACATCCGCCGGGTGCCGATCAGCGCGTGCAGGTCGATCGGATGCGGATGGCTCCAGGCCAGTGCCTCGCGCTGGGACTGCCCGGTGTGCCGGACGTCCTTGCGCACCTGCTCCAGATAGCGGAAGTAGTCCTTGCGTTCCTCGTTGAGTTCGGCCGGGCGCTTACCGCTGCCGCCGCGACCGGCGAACATGCCGACCATCGACATCAGCATCATCATCGGGAACATCATGGTGAGCGGATTGCTCAGCAGGGTGCGGCCGCCCATGGTGAACATCAGGCCCATCATGCCGACCGTGCCGACCACCATCACCAGCGGCATCAGCCGCTGCCACAACGGATTCGGGATCGGCGCGGTGATCTCCGGGGGCGCGTTCAGGATCACCTCGCCACCGGGCGAGCGCGGCGGTGCGATCCGGGCCAGCCGGACGAAACCCAGGGTGCTCATGGCTTTTCCTCCGTCGGGGTGCGCTCGGCGGACGTCATTGGTCATCGCCGGGCAGCACGAGCGGGCGGCGATGCTCGCGGCGGAACGGGATCGAGACGGCCATCACGACGGCCAGCAGCGCCAGGCAGGCCAGCGCGCCGCCGACCCCGATCCGGCGCGGCCACGGATCCTCGCGCGGCGGCGGTATCGGCGCCGGGATGGCCCGGCCCACCCCGGTGGCGGCGCCGGAATCGGGCAGTGCGGCCGACAACGCGGCCACCGGATCGACCAGCCCGGCGCCGATGCGATCGTCGCGGCCGGGGCCGGGCGCGTGCGCGGTGCGCACGATCCGGTCCATCACCTGCTGCGCGGACAACGCGGGGAACCGGGACCGCACCAGCGCGGCCACGCCGGCGACGAACGCGCTGGAGAAGCTGGTGCCGTCGACCGGCGCGGTCGGCCCGTCGGCCTGCGGGGTGCCGTTGACCAGTCCGGTGCCGCCGGGCGTGCTGTCCAGCGAGGTCAGATTGCTGCCCGGCGCCGATACCGACACCCAGGGCCCGTAGAGGGTGAACGTCGACGGTGTCCCGTCGAGTTCGACCGAGCCGACCGACAGCACGTACGGGGAGAACCAGGCCGGAGTGGCGATGGTGCGCACCGAATCCCAGCCGGTGGTGCCGTTCTGCTGTTTGCAGGCGCCCTGGCTCTCCAGGTTGCCGGCCGCGGCGACCACCACCACATCGTGGTCGTAGGCGTACTTCAGGGCCGCGCCGAGCGCGCCGTCGGCGGGGTTGTCGCCCGCGGAGGTGCAGGACACCTCGGAGATGTTGATGACCGACGCGTGCAGGTCGACCGCGTGCACGATGGCGAAGGCGAGGGTGGTCACCGTGCCGTACCCGCCGGCCGACATCCGGCCCTGCTTGTCGCTGCTCGCCTGGTTCTTCACCTCGTAGGCGAGGCTGGTCTGCCGGATCGACAGGATGGTCGCGTCGGGCGCCACCCCGGAGAACCGATCGCTGCCGTCGGGCGCGGGATGTCCCGCGATCAGGCCGGCCACCAGGGTGCCGTGCCCGTCGCAGTCGACGGTGCCGTCGGAGTCCGAGACGTAGTCGCCGCCCGGGACGACCGCCAGCCGCGGATGGTTGTTCACGCCGGTATCGATCACCGCCACCAATTGTCCCGCGCCCCGGCTGAATTGCCATGCCTGCTGCAACCCGAGCGCCCGCTGCACGGGCGGTTCGGTGGTGAGCGGGGCAGCGCCGGTCCAGACCGGATGGGAGCACACCAGATGCTGCTGACTGGGCTCCGGCGGTTTCACCGGCGCACCGAGTACCAGGGCATTGGGATCGACACCGGGTGGCGCCACCGCCTGCGCCCCGGGCGCGGGGCCGAACGCCAGCAGCGACACGGCCGCCAGCGCGGCCGCCCCGCGCATCGCGGCTGTGACCGTGCGGCGCAAGCCGATTGCCGCCGGGCGGCGCAAGCCGGCTGTGGCTGTGCGGCGCAGGGCGAGCGTGGCGGTGTCGCGCAGGGCGGTTGCGCTGTGGCCGTTCTGCTGCGTCGCGGCTCGCAGTGGCTGCGAACGTGCTCCGCCTGCCGGGCGGTCTCCGCCCCGAACCGGCCGGAGGCCCGTCGTCGAAACCGACGGCGAGGCGAACGGCGGTAGGGGACTAGGCATTGCGCGCCAGCGAATAGATGTCCAGGACCCAGAACGCCAGCGGGCCGATCACACAGATGAACAGGTACTCCAGGATTTCGCCGAGGCGTTGCACCACCGGCGACACCTCGAGCCGCGGGCCGACGACCCCGAACAGCACCGCCCCGGCCGAGAACACCAGCAGCGCACCGGCGGCGGCGAGGGCCAACTCGTGTTGGCGGGCGCCGAGCAGTACCGGCAGCACGATCAGGATCGCGCAGCCGCCCAGCACCAGCGCGGCGGCCTGGCTCAGATCCGCGAACGCGCGGGCCCGCCGGCACAGCACCAGACCGGCGGCCACCGCCAAACCCACGCCCTGCCAGCGGTGTTCGGTGGATCCGGCGGCGGCGAGCGCACCGGCGACGACCGCCAGCACGATCCCGACGAGCATGCCGGACTGGTAGTCGTTGGCCAGCCGGGAGCGCAGCCCGAGCCCGGCCGCCGACGGGATCGCCGTGGCGCCGATCGCGCCGATACCCTCGATGGTGGGCCGCTGTTCGTGGTCGCGCGGGTCGATGACGCCACCGGCGGTCGGCACCGGCGGCACCGGCAGCCGGGCGGTGGCCACCGCGACCCGCGGCGCCATGGTGATCCCCAGCAGGCCGCAGATCACTACGACCGCACCCACTTTCGCCGCCTCCACGTGCCAGATCGTCGTCACCGCCGAACTCGCGGTGCCGAAGACGGTGACGGTGATCAGCGTCGCGAACATCATGGTGCCGGTCCCGACCAGGCGGAGCACCGGAACCGTGAGCAGCAGGGTCGCCGCACAGCCGAGCAGGATCTGCGGGCTTCCGAGACGACCGGGAACCAGCAGGGCCGCACCGGTTCCGGTGAGGATCAGGCCGGCCAGCGACAGCGCGGTCGCGGTGCGTGTGTCGGAGTACATGCGGGCGGCGAGGCCGGCCGCCACCAGGGTCAGCAGTCCGGCGCCGAGTCCGGTGCCGCCGGCGGCGATGCCCCAGCCGTGCGCGGTGGCCATGATCAGCAGCAGTGCGGTGCCGAGGCCGCCCGCGACGGCGGCGGCCAGACCGGCGCGCCCGGCCGCGTCGGAACTCCAACCGCGGAAGGAACTTTCGGTGAGCCGCGCCACCGCGTCGATGACGTCGTCGAACAGCGCGGGCGCTTCGACGGTGTCGATGGTGCGCAGCACCAGCAGCTCGCCGTCGAAAACCTCTGCCTCGGTCAGCGATCGGTGTGGCTCGATCGGTTCGTGGCCCAGCCGCGACAACGTCCAGTGCTGTGCCTTCAGCGGCCCGCCACCGTCGTCGTGTTCGGAGAGATCGGGATTTCGGGAAGCGATGATCTCCACGACATCCGGGATGAAATTGGCGATCGCGATCGAAGCCGGCAATGCCATGTCGACCTGGGTGTTGCCGCCGATTATCGAAACCCGGCACAGCTGTGGCTCGATAGCCGTTGACTCGATCACTGGACGTACTCCCGTGTCACTCCGGTCGTGCGTTCTGCAAGCTATCAGATGTGACTGCGCTGTGCCCGGCGGAGTCCGGCCTCCACCGGGCACGGGAAGCCAACCGCGCTCGGCGCATTCGCCTCCGGCGTGGCAAAATTCATATGTTGGCCCCACTTTTCACGTTAACCGATAGTGAACTGTGAGTGCCGGCCGGAGATTTCGGTTCACCTTCAGGGAGAGTTTCGAGTATGTCCGCCATTCGGCAAGCGCAACAGGTATTCGATGCCGGAGTGCTGTCCCTGGGCCTGATGGTCGACGGTCAGCAGGCAGCCAGAGATCTCGACTACGCCAAGATCGCGTTCCGGCGTGCTACCGAACTCGACCCGACGATGTGCGACGCCTGGCTGGGCCGGGCCGCCGCCGGTGAGGTGACCCGGGAGGTACTGGCCCAGTTGCACCGCACTTCCACCACCGCGCTGCTGCGCGAACAGCGCCGCATCGGGTTGCAGCCCCGGGCGCTGGTCGGCCGATTCCAGATCGGGCAGTACATCGAATATCCCATCGCGAGCCTCGCCGAGATCTGGCTGGCGTGGGCGATGCAGCTGATCAACGACCAGGAGTACGACGAGGCCGAGAAGGTGCTCGACGAACTGGCCGAGCGGCGCCGGGCGCTGGCCGACGATCCCGACCGCGCCATCGACGACCGGGTGTCCGCGTACACCCGCGGGGTGCTGCACTTCAATACCCAGCGCTGGCCCGATGTGATGTCGGTGCTGGCCGGTTCGGCCGAGTGGCCCGACAACTATCTGGCGGCGGGCGCGCACATCATGGTGGGCACCGCCTGTGCGCATCTGGGCCTGTTCGGTGAGGCGATCCGGCGACTGGATCTGGCGGACAACGGCCCGATCCCGGCCGCCCGCACCGCCGCGATGTACTGCCGCGGCCTGTGCCTGCGCGAACAGGGCAACGAGGACGCGGCCCGGTCGATGTTCGAGAAGGTCTACACCCAGGTCCCGAACTTCGAGGCCAACGCGCAGGCCCTGCGCGATCCCAAGTTCCGCATCGTGGTGACCACCCGCGAGAACATCGAGGCCCGCACCGATCGCTGGGACCCGGCCTCCGCGCCGTCCCTGGCGGAGGTCGCCGAGCAGGAGCACCAGGACAAGGCGGAGGCGATCCTGGCCGCCGCCCGCGCCGAGCTGGATCAGCAGATCGGCCTGGGCGCGGTGAAGGTCCAGGTGGCCAAGCTGCAATCGTCGGCGACCCTGGCGAAGATCCGCGCCGAGAAGGGGCTGTCGAGCATGCCGCGCGGCCAGCACCTGGCCTTCACCGGCCCGCCCGGCACCGGCAAGACCACCATCGCCCGGGTGGTCGCCAAGATCTACTGCGGGCTGGGATTGCTGAAGACCGATAAGGTGATCGAGACCAAGCGTTCCGATTTCGTCGGCCAGCACCTCGGCTCCACCGCGATCAAGTCCAATGCGCTGATCGACTCGGCGATGGACGGCGTGCTGTTCGTCGACGAGGCGTACACGCTGATCCAGCAAGGACTTTCCGGCGGTGACGCGTTCGGCCGCGAGGCGGTGGACACCCTGCTGGCCCGTATGGAGAACGACCGCGACCGGCTGATCGTCATCATCGCCGGCTACGACGGCGAGATCGACCGCTTCCTGGCCGCCAACGACGGCCTGGCCTCCCGCTTCGCCAAGCGGGTCAAGTTCGACTCCTACACCCCGGACGAACTGTGCGACATCGGCCGGCTGATCGCGAAGAACCGCGATTCCACCGTGTCCGAGGACGCGGTGGCGCTGTTGTGGACGGCCTGCCAGGAGCTGTTCGAGGCCGAGCGGGTCGACCAGAGCGGCCTGCCGCGGCGTGGCATCGACATCGCGGGCAACGGCCGCTTCATCCGCAACGTGATCGAGAATGCCGAGGAGGAGCGGGAATACCGCCTCGCCACCGACGACAGCCTGGATCTGCGCGCACTCGACGACGAGGTGCTGATGCGGATCGAGGCCGCCGACATGGCGAAATCGCTGGAGAACCTGCTCAGTACTCTGGGATGACCGGACCGCCGATCGGGGCGGGCATCAGGAACGGCTCACCGAAGACGTGCAGCCACAGGCGTTCACAGAAGTAGCCGTGTGCCTCGGCGCCGATGGCGGCCTGGCGCATCCGGACCATCGCCCGCTGCGGCAGCTTGGCTATCAGCGGGTTGCGGACGGCGAAAATGGCTCCGTAGCAATGCCGCCCGATCAGGTGCCGGGCGCATTCCTCGGCGAGATCGGGAAGTTCGCACATCCCCAGGAAGTGCGACATCATGTTGACGCCCTGGGGGAGGCGGTGCAGCAGGCGGTAGTTCAGGCCGATCCGCTCCGACCCGGGATCCACCCATTCCAGGGTGGTCCAGGTGCACAGCGAGTACAGCTCCTCGCGCACCCGCAGCCCCGGCACCTGGGACCGCTCCGGGGTGAGCAGGGTGTTCGGCGGATGCCCGATGTGCGCCTTCCAGGCCCAGCTCAGTCCCTGCACGTCGTTCCAGCTGTCGGCGCGTTCCAGCAGCGCCAGGAAATCCGGGCTGTGCTCGAACGGGTCGCCCTGCGCGAAGACGGTGTATTCGCCTGCGCCCGGCCCGTATTCGAGCATGTGAGTGAGGTAGGTGTCGGATTCGCGACCGGCGTTGCGCAGCGGGACGTAGGTGGTCGCGTGCTCCAGGATCTCCATCGGCAGATCCGGGCCGCCCTTGTTGTAGATGTGCACGCGGAAGTTCTCGGGCACCCGTAACACCCAGTCCAGCGGCTCGTTGTAGCGGGCGATCACCAGATCGTGCGTGCCGGAATTGTCGTTCATGGTTCCCTCTCCCTACATCGTGTAGAAGCCGTCGTCCCAGAGGGTTTCGAGCCGGCGGAAGTAGTAGTCGTACTGCGGGGCGATCGCCTCGGTGGAGAACTTCGACACCGCGTAGTCGCGAATTCCCTGATGGTCCAGCTTGTCCACCGACTCACCGGCCTCGGTGAACTCGCGCAGCGTGCGGCAGCGGAAGCCCTGCACGCCCTGCTGCACCGTCTCGCTGAACGCGCCCCAGTCGGTGGTGATCACCGGTGTGCCGCAGAGCATCGCCTCGACGTGCACGCCGCCGAACGGCTCCAGATACAGCGACGGCACGAACACCCCGCGGGCGCGGCTCATCAGCTCCCCGCGCCGCTGCACGTCGACCATGCCGACATGTTCGCCGTAGCTCGGCGGGCGGCCCGCACCGGCGAGGATCAGCCGCGCGCCCAGCCGGCGGCAGGCGTCCACGGCGATCTGCACGCCCTTGGCCTCGATGATCCGGCCGACGAACAGGAAGTAGTCGTCCTTCTCGGCGGAGAACGGGAAGTCGGCCACCTCGAAGTAGTTCGGGATCACCGCATCGTAGAACTGCCCGCGGTCGGACATGATCTTCGGGACGGTGGTGCGGGCGCCGTGCACGGCGTGCATCCAGGCGTAGCTTTCGAAGACCCGGTACTTGGCGAACACCCCGCTGTACCCGACGCCGTATTCGACGGTCTGGAGTTCGGGGAAGGCGTCGGCCAGCGGCTTCTGCCCGGAACCGCCGATCACGCACAGGAAGTCGCGTGGCTGTTTGCGTTTGGCGATCTCGGTGATGACGCGCGAGTTGGTGTGGATCCAGTGCATCTCGCCGGGATTCCAGGAGAACCAGTCGAAGCCGTCGGCAAGGGTCTTCTCGCCGAACCACGCTCGCTGCTCGTCCTTGGTGAAGACGGTGATCAGCTCGGTGCAGGCGGCCTCGTTCTCCTCGCCGGCGTACAGGTACACCTCGTGGCCGAGGCCCATCATCATGTCGCAGAACTTGCGCACCTTCTGGGTGTACGCGCACGGCGTGTAGTACTTGGTGGTCTGCGTGTAGGGCAGCGCGGCTACGTGGAATCTCATTCGTTCACTCGAGGTCTGCGGGCCGGGGTCGGTGGGTCGTGGTGCGGCGGTGCGGGGTTCAGGTGCCCGGTGGCGAATCCGCTGCGGAGCCACCGGATCCGGGCGCGGCTATCGGCGGTGCGGAGCCGGGGGCTCCCGACGGCGCCGCCGATCCGGGCGGCCCGGATGGCGTACCGGCGCCCGGTGGCGTACCGGCGCCGGGCGGGGTGCCCGAGCCGGCGGCTCCGGGTGGCGGACCGGAACCGGGGCCGGGTGCGCCTGCCGGTGGGGCCGGTGCGCCTGCCGGTGGCGCGGGCGCCCCCGGACCGCTCGCTGCGGTCGGCGACGGGCGCGGAGCACCCTGGTCCGCGGGCGCGTCGGGCTTCGCGGCGCCGAGCGTGTCGTGGGCGACCAGTGCGGTCTGCCGATCCAGCATGGGCCCGGCGGGCAGCTGGTTCACGATCTGCCAGGGCGCGAGTTTCGGATCCGAGAGGCCCAGCACACCCGCGGTGGCCGTGTCGGGGATGCCGAACCGCACGCCGGTATCGGTGACGTAGAACAGCACCTCCCGGCGGGTGCTGTCCGGCTCGATCCCGGTCACCTGCACGAATTCCCCGCTGGCGGGCCGGATGTAGGCGGCGTCGGCGCGCTGGCCGTGACCGCCGTCGACGAGGGTGACCGGATGCATGCCGTCGGCCAGCGGCACCCCCTTGCCCACCAGCAGGCCCAGCTGCGCGATCGGGTCGTGCCGGCCGCGAGCCCAGGTCACACAGGCCACCGGCTGGTCGTCGGCCGAGACGATGTGCGGCTGCTCGGTCGGGAACTGGCCCAGCGGAAGGGAATCGACCACCGGCACCCCGCTGAGCGCGTCCGGCGGCACCAGCGCGATCTCGGTCAGCCCCATCGAACTGGCCGAGCGCATCACCTCCGCGGCGAACGGCGACAGCTTCTGCACCCCGTTCGGGAGCACGATGTACAGCTTGGCGGTGCTGAAGCTGTCCACCCGGATCACCGCGCCGACCACCAGCTTCCCCCAGTGCACCGGCCCCTGCGATCCGGCGCCGGGCACGGCGGGCGCGGTCAGGTCCGGCGCCGCGACGGTGGCGTTGAGCACGCCGTCGCCGACCGGCCGCGCCCGCATCCCGCGCACGCCCAGGGCGTCCACGATCGCGGTGTTGCCCATGTCGACGCGGGCGTGCTTGCCCTCGTAGATCAGATAGGTGACGCCGTTCTGGGACACCAGTACGGCCTCGCTTCCGGCCAGCGGCCGGGTCATCGGGCCCAGATAGGGCGCGCCGGCCACGACCGTGGTCTTCAGCCCGGCGGACACGTCGTCGCACAGGGTCCAGGCGGACAGATCGTGATCGGCGGGGCCGGGCAGTGCGGCGGGCACGCCGGGCACGCCCAGCAGTGGCCCGCGCGGCATGGACGCCAGCTTCGAATCCTTCACCGAGGTGGGCGATTCGGCGCTGCCGGTGATCAGCCGCGCCGAGGCGAGGTTCAGCACGGGATGCAGGGTCTGATCCACCACCGCGTAGAGCGCGCCGGAGTCCGAGCCCATCACGATCTTCGCCTGCCCCACCTGACCCTGCGGCCGGATGAACGACAGGATCGCGCACCCTGCGGTGAACAGCACCGCGAGTACCAGACCCGTGATCAGGGAACGGTATTGGATCCGCATCGGGTCGTGGAGCATGCGCACATCACGACGCACCATCGCATGCTCGAACCGCTGCAACAAGAATCGGTAACCATTGACCTGAGCTCGGGTGGTCAACTGTGCCGGCACTGCAAACACCTCCACCGAACCCGCGACACAACAAAATTGGCGGTCGTGTGAGAGGCTACCGTAATGCGGGAGTGAGTGCCGACGGGAGATATGCCTAATGGTCGACCAGCTGACATCCGGTCATCGCAGTGTTTTTCATCGCCTGCCGCTGTCGGTGCTGCTGCCTGCCGCCGCGGCCGGAACCATGGTGGGCACCATCATGATTGCCGCGCACGTCACACTGCTCGCGGCGATCGGCGCCGGTGTCGCGGTGACCCTGCTGGGAACGGTTCGCGTCCGCGGAAGAAATATCTGGCGAATACTGGGAATGCGCTGCGCGCTGCGGTGGCGCAAAATGCGCGGTAATGGTATCGCTGCTCCCGCAGCGCCATTCGATGTTCCGGCTCCGGAAGCCGGTGGCGCCGTTTACGGAATGCGCTGGGACGGTGGCGTGCTGGTCACCGTGTTGCAGGTGGAACCGACCGGGGTGGCGGCGACGTTGCTGGCGCCCACCGAGATCCGCACCGGCGACCGGGTGCCGCTGGCCGAGGTGGTGCGGTGCCTGTCCCAGTTCGACATTCGCCTGGCCGCCATCGACGTGCTCGCGCTGGGCGTCCGCTCGCGTGGCAACCACGACGCGATCCGGATGTACGAGCGGATGCTGGGCCCGCTGCCGGCCACCGCGACCCGAACCGTCTGGCTGGCCCTCCGTTTCGACCCGCTGGACAACGCCGAGGCGATCGGCAACCGCGGCGGCGGCACCGAGGGCACCGTCCGCACCGCCCTGGTCGCCACCCGCCGCGTCGCCAACCGGCTGGCCCGGCACGGGGTTCGCTCCCGGGTGCTCACCGCGGCGGAGATCGCCGCCGCCGACTCCACCATGCTCTACGGCGGTGCGCCGGAACAGTGGCGCGAGGAGTGGGATTCGCTGCACGGCATCGATATCGAGATGACCGGCTACGCCGTCCGGCCGGACCGGCTGAATTCCGAAGTGCTGGCCGGGATCTGGGCGGTACCCGGACTGTCGACCCTGATGCGGCTGCGGCTGGCCCCCGCGGTCACGCGCGCCGGTGCCCGGCCGTCGGACGAGCGCTTCGAGGTCACCGCGCTGGTGCGTCACGACACCCTCGGCGGTGGCACCGCGGCGGCCCGCAAGGCGCTGACGGCCCTGGGCCTGCGCCCGCTGACCGGGGTGCAGCGTCAGGTGCTGCTCAACGGTGAACAGCATCCGGACGCCGCCTACGGCCCGGCCGCGACGTTGCAGCAGCTGGCCGTGCCCGCGGGTGGCTGTGGTCAGGTGATCGGCGCCACCGCGGAGGGTTTCGGCGTCGCGGTGCCGCTGTTCGGTCCGGCCGTGCGGCGGGTGGAGGTGGTGGGCAGCCTGCGGCTGGCCCAGCAGACCACCCTGCGGGCGGCCGCGATCGGCGCCCGGGTGATCGTGCACAGCACCCGGCCGCAGGACTGGGAGCACATGGTCACGCTGGTCGGTGTGCCCGAGGCGCTGTCGGTGTCGTCACCCGGTGGTGGGGCCCAGCACACGGCCGCCGCGACGCTGATCGTGTACGACGGCGTCGCCTCCACCGGTCAGGTCGCCGAGGCGACCGTGATGCACGTGCGCGGACCCGGTGAACTGTCGGCGGCGATCCTGGGCGCGGATGTGGTCCTGGTCGAATCCGAGGAGGACCAGGACGAGGTGCACGTGCGCACCGCCTCCGGGGAGTGGACGGTCCGGGTGGTGTCGATTCCGGACGAACTGCGCTACATCGGTGGCGCGGACCCGGCCGCCGCGCAGCAGCCGTTGCAGCCCGCCTGAGCCCGGCTCGGCCACACGGGGTTCCGGTCCGCGCGACCGGATCCGCTTGCGCGGGGGACGAATCGCCGCCACACCTGACACCGCACCCGGTCCGCCGGGTGGTGACGGCGGGATCCGGGTGCGGCGGTGCGAGGATGGTCGTGGTACCGGGTCCTACTCGTACTGCGAGAAGGAGTTCTGGACGCCACGGTCGGCGGCCTGCGCGTTCGCCAGCGCGGTGCGCACCGCGTCGGACAGTGCCTGGATCATGCCGAGGGCGGTGCCGGTGCTGGAGTCGCCCTCCGCGCCGAAGCTGGTGTCCCACTTCTGCACCGACCGCTGGAACGCGTCCAGACCGGTGTTGCCCGCCCAGGCGACCTCCAGCTTCTTGGCGGCGGAGTGGAAGTTGTCGGACTCGGCGCCCAGATCCTTCTTGAACTGGACGAGCAGGTCGGCGAGGTCGGTCAGGACCCCTTCTTCGTACTTCATGTAGTCACTGGTCACGGCAGTCTCCCGAAATGTCGAATGTGTTGGCCGGCTGGCGATCAGTTGGACAGCGAGGTGTAGGCCGAACCGGCCTCGGACTCCAGCTTGGTGAAGGTCTGGGTGTTGTCGCCCTCCAGACCGGTGTAGCTCTTGTTGCCGTGGCCGACTTCCTGGGTGATCTCGTCCAGGATGGTGTTCAGCTTCCGGGCCTCGTCGTCCCAGTTGTTGGCGGCGGTGCTGCACGCCTGGAAGGCGGTGCCCTGCCAGCCGCGCTTGGCGTCGTCGACGGCCTGGGTGATCTTCGCGATCTTCGCGCGCAGCGCGTCGACGGCGTTACCCATCTCCGTCTGCGCGTTGTCGGCACTTACGTCATAGGAAATCTGGCTTGCATCGGCCATTGCGGTTACCTTCTCTCGGATCTCGGGGGCTGTGATTCGGTCGTCGAATGCCCCAGCACGGTGTGCTAGGGCATCCACCTGCCCTCCGGTAACGATTCGACGAGCGAGGTGATCACCTGCGCCAATCGACCGTCGGTGCCGGGGGCGAGCGTGGTCCAGGGACGGCCGTCGTCGGCGGTGACGCTGCCGCCGCCGATGATGCGGCCGGCGGCGGTGTCGTAGACGGCGGCCGCGGCCGCGGAACGGACGGCCAGTCCGTCCCGATGGCTGTAGCAGACGAGTTCGGCGGTCGAATGTCGTTCGCGCAGTGCGTGTCCGATGGTGACGGCGTCTTCCTCCGATATCCCCAGCCCGTAGGCCGCGGCGCCGCCGTCCGCGCCCGCGGCGTCGAAGCGCGCGCGGACCTCGTCGGTGGGTGCGCTGAACGCCGGAACATGCGCGGGCACAGCCGGTCCGAGCACCGTCAGCAACGGCCGGGCCAGCGTCGCCGGATCCTCGCCGACCCAGACCGTCCGGACCTCCAGCTGATCACCGGTGCGCACGGCGACCGCGTGATCGAGCCCGCGCCGGGCGAGGCAGAAGCGAATCAGCGTGTCGTCGCGCCGGATTCGCGCCACCAGCTGCCGTTCGGGGCGGGCCAGCGCGAACAGCGCGGAGGTGAGCTCGTCGTCGCGGACCTCGCCGTCGGAGTCCAGCACGCCGCGGCCGGACAGCTCGGTCAGGGCGGCGGTGCGCGCGGCGGCGAGTTCGGCGTGGGTGGTCTGCCGGGGGCGGACGGCCAGCACGGTCGGGAAGGTCTGGACGCCGAGCACGGCCGCGACGGCCAGCATGCCGTCGGTGGTGAGCGTCGCCATCAGCCCTCCCCGCCGGACGGCATCGTGGCACCGCCGGAATGCGGTGTGCCGGTGCCACCGAGAACCGCGGGGGCCGTGGCGAATCCGGCATTGACCCGGATCATCTCGGCGGCGTCCTCGGGGTCGGCGGAGTCGGCCCGGGGCACCATCGCGTCCGGCGGTGCGGCGATCGGCGCCGCGGCCGGCGCCATGACCGGCGGCGCGGCGGTCATCGGCTGCGGGCCCACCGTCAGCCCGGTGACGCCCGCGGGTGTCACCGGCAGCGTGCCCGGCGCCGGCGCCAGCGGCGCCATCACCAGCGACTCGGTACCGACCGGCACCGTCGGCGCGGGTGGTTGCAGTGAGGACAGGTCGAGCTGCGACAGATCCGGCAGCTGGATCTGGTGCTGGAGTTGTTCCGGGCCCGCGACCCCGTCCATCGGGGCGTTGCCGCCGCCGGGTCCGGGGCCGTCGCCACCGCCGTTGCCGCCCCCAGGCTGTTCGGCGAGGAAGGCCGCGCCGTCGGACACCTCGGGGGCGTGTTCCTGCTGCCACGGCCGGGCCAGATGTTCGCTGGCCTCCTCGTAGGCCTGCATCACGCGGGCGGCCTGCTGCCGGATGCCGTCGAGTTGTTCCTCGGCGGCGTCCAGCAGCCCGGCCAGGGGTGCGCCGAGCAGGCTGCCGCGCACCAGATCCTCAGCTGCCTGCACGGCCTGGGTAATCTCCACGATGTGCGGCAACGTGTTCCGGGCGACCTCGTACGCGGCCGCCTGCCGGGCCGCGATCGCGGCGTTGGACTGGGCGGCCGCGGAGGTCTTGTCCAGCCAGTCCGACAGGGCGGCAAGCTGATTGAGGCCGTCCTCGTTGCCCGAGGACGCCCAGGCATCACCCATCACCGAGAGGATGGCGCGGTACTCCGTGGCGGCCTCGCCCAGACCGGCCGCCAGGGCGGCGTAGGCCAGTCCGGCCTCGGCCAGCGGGGCCGCCCCGGGGCCGGTGGTCAGGTCCTGGGCCAGCTGTTCGGGCGGGACGGCCTCCCACACCGTGCCGGTGAACCCGGTCTGCGGCGGGTCAACCATCTCTCGGTCCTCTCGGTCTCACCCGGTGACGGTCAGAGCAGGCCGCGGAAGCTGTCGACGGCGTCGGTATCGGTGTCGCCGAACGAATCCGAGTGCGCCCGCATGTTGGCGGCGATCTTGCGGAGTTCGGTCACGCCGGTGAGGTAGGAATCCCGGAACGAGGAGCCGACCGAGTCGAGGGTGTCGCCGGTGGTGGCGGACACCGCGTCGAGGGCCGCCGCCGCCGGGTTCAGCGACCCACCGGCGCCGGTCATCCCGGACTCCAGCTGATCGGCGAGGCTGTCCAGGCGTCCGGCGGCCTGCCGGGCCAGTTCGTGGTCGAAGGCGATCTTGCTCATGGAATCTCCTTGCCGAGAAGGTGGTTCGCTATCGGGTCTATCGGTTCGTCACGGCGTTGTGTTCACAAGCTGAAGGGATCGGTGGAATTGCCGGCAGGGTTGCCGACCGCGCCGATCACGGGAGCGGCCGAGTCGGCGTCCTCGCCGACCAGTTCGTCACCGTGCGCGGCGTTCACGAGTGCCTCGGGGGTGCCGCTGGTGGTGGCGCCGCCCGCGCGCGCGGCCGCCATCGCCGCGCCGCCGCCGGGCATGAACGGCGGCATCGCCTCCTCGGTCACCGTTTCGCCCGTGTTGAGCCCGGAGCTGCTGACGGGCGTGGTGGCCGCGGTCTCCACCACGGCGTCCTCCTGCTCCCACGCGTTCAGCGGCGCCGGCGCCGCAGCGCCGAGCCCGCCGCCGACGCGGCCCAGCCCGGCCGCCGCCATCGCGGCCGCGGCCGACCCGGCGAGCGAGCCGGACGCGGCGGCGCCGAGGGCGCCACCGGTGGTGGCCTGCGTGCCGGACACCGCGCCCGCGGCGGGCGCCGCGGTGGTCGCCTTGGTCACCGTCGCACCGACCTGCTGGGCGGCCGACACCAGCGGCTGGACGAGCTGCTGTACCTGCTGTACCTCCGACAACAGCTGTTGCAGAGCGGATTGCGAGCTGCTCGCGGACGAGCCGTTGACCGTCACCGAACTGCCGGCCTGCGACATCGTCGCCGAATGCCCGGCGAGGCTCGCCTTGGTCTTCGCGGTGATCGCGCTCGCCTCGGTCCCGGACTCCATCGCCGCGGCCAGCAGTGCCGCCTGACCCGCCGGTGTGATAAGGGTGGGGCCCAGCGCGGCCGTGGTGGCGAGGAATCGGGCTGTCACCCCGGCCATTTCGGCGGCGCCGTTGGCCACCGTCAACGAGGCGGCGCCGAGTACCGAATGGATGTTCGCGGCCTGGGTGGACACCGCGGTGGAGCTGGCCTGGGTGGCCACCCCGGCCGAGGTGGCCGCCTGGGTGCCGGAGCCCTCCATCGACTGCAACAGCGACAAACCCTGCTGGGCCCACTGCATCACGGTGCTCAGCGTCTGAACGACGTTCTGCAGCAACGCCTGTGGATTGAGGGCGCCGTTGGCGCCGAGCTGGCCGGAACCGAATCCGCTGAACAGATCGGTGATCGGCTTGACCAGCGTGCCCGGATCCAACGGAGGTAACGGCGGCAGCGTCGGAAGCGGTGGCAAGGTGGGTAATTGCGGCAATTCGGGCAGTCCCATGGTCGCCAGTACCTGCTGGACCGGCTGGCCGAGCAACGGCGCGGCCGGAGTGTTCTGCAGTGCGTCCAGAACCGTGGGATGCAGTGGTGCCGCCAGCGTTCGGGCGGCCTCGGTCACAGCGCGGAGAAGCCGTCCGTGCTGTGCTGCTCGGCCCGCTCGTAGGTGTCGGCGGCCGCGCGCGAGGTGGCGGCCTGACCGGCGAGCACGTTCGCCAGCTGGGTCACGGCGGTGACGTGGTTGTTCTGGGCGTAGGCGAAGCTCGCGAGGAACTCCTGCCCGATCAGCCCGAAAACCGGTACCGCGGCCGCGACGGTGCTCGCCTGATCGATCGCGCCCGCGGCCGCGACGGCGCCCGCGCTGCCCTCGGCGATGTCGCCGTACTGCCGGAATACCTGGGGGTCCACCTTCAGGATGTCCACCACGGCTCCTCCTAGAGCTTGTCCACGCAAAGAGAAAAGCGACGCATCGGTAATGTTAACGTGCCCAGGGGTTTCGGCAACCCGAGCCGGGACTTTCCGCCGAATGTTCACCTCATCGTTAAATGTTCATCTCATCGTTGAATTCGTCGATCAAGGCTGCGCGCCTGGCCAGCGCCAGTTGTGCGGCCGCGGCCGCGGTGTCGATCACCACCCGTGCGAACTCGGTCGGCGACATTTGTGAAATGTATTCCGACAGTTCGAGATCCAGTAATTTCGCGGAGCCGTCCACGGTGATCGTCACCGCGCCGCCGGCAGCGGTGTGCCGTACTCGGACGGCCGCCAGGTCGTCGGAGAGCTGCCGCATACGGCCCAGCCGGGCCTGGGCGCCGGCCTCCAATCGCGCCCACTGCTCACCGATCATCAACGCGTCCTTCCGTTTCCGCCACCAGCATCGATCCGGCCGGGAGCACTCATCGATCGATGATCGAGCGCACGCTCAACGGATCGTCGCCGAGTCCCTCGTCGAGATGTTCCTTGCCGTCCAGGTAGGAGGCGCGCTTGCGATCCTTCTGCTGCTGGTTCTGGCCGCCGGCCCCCATGCCGCCCATGCCGCCCATCGGCATGCCGCCCATCGGCATGCCGCCCATCCCCATCGGGGCCATCGACGAATCCTGCGCTGCCGCAGCGGCTCCGGCGCGAGTGCCGGCGGGATCACCCGCCTGGTCGGGCGTGCTGCCGCTGGTGGTGGAGGCGCGCGGGAACAGCTTGGAATCCCCGAGGGCATCCGAGCCCAGTGCGCCCGGACCGAGGGCGCCACCGGCGCTGCCGACGCCGCCACCCCCGCCACCGCCGCCGAGCAGATCCGACAGTGCGCCGGAAGCGCCACTGCCGCTGTCGAACCCGAACGGGCCGCTGATGCCGGATGCTCCGAACGGGCCGGAGACACCGAACGGACCGGACGCCCCGGTGGCGCCGAACGGCCCGGTTACGCCCGTGGCGCCCAACAGATCCGCCAGTGAGGTGAGCGCGCCGCTGGCGCCGCTGCCGCCCAGCAGTCCCCGCAACAGGGAACTGATCGGGCCCGAGGCCGCGGCGGCCACCGTGCCGAGGTCGCCGACGCTGCCACCGGACGGGGTGCCCGTCCCCGTCGGGGTGCCGGTACCGGTCGAGGTGCCCGGCATGCCCGACCCGCCGAGGCCCAGATTGCCCAGGTCGCCTGTGCTGAGGCCCTTTCCGCTGGGTGTGCCCTGACTGCCGCCGCTCTGTCCGCCGCCGCTGCCGGAATCACCTCCGGTGCCGCTGGAACCGAGGCCGAGATTGCCGAGATCGCCCGCGCTGAGGCCCTTTCCGCTGGGTGTGCCTTGTCCGCCGCCGCTCTGTCCGCCGCCGCTGCCGGTGTCGCCGCCGCCCGAGCCCGTGTCGCCGCCGCCGGTACCGCTGTTGCCGCTGCCGGTGTTGCCGTTACCGCCGTTGCCGCTGTTGCCCGATCCCGATCCGCTGCCGGATCCTGATCCTGGTCCTGATCCGTTGTTGCCGGGGTTGCCGGTGCCGTAGGTGCCGGTGGCGCCGGCGGCGGTGTCTGTGTTGGGGTCGGCGAGGATGGGGATGTAGGCGGCGATTTTGGGGAGGGCGGGGACGTAGATGGTGTTCCAGTGGCCTTGGGTGGTGGAGAGGTTGTTGTCGTCGTCGTTGCAGCCGCCCCAGGAGCCCCAGTAGACGTCGGACCAGTCTTGGGGGAGGGCTTTGTAGAGGTTGGCGAAGAGGTCGGTGAGGTAGGCCTCGGCGGTGTAGACGGATCTCATGTCGGTGCCGAGGTCTTGGGCGGATTGGTAGTAGTTCTGGACGGCGGTGAGGGCGGCGGTGGAGCCTTGGCCGGACCAGGTGGCGGTGTCGGTGAGGGTGCTGTAGGTGGCGTTGTAGAAGTCGTCGGTGGCGGTGTTCCATTTGGCGGCGAGTTGGCTCCATTGGGTGGCTTCGAGGGCGAGGGTGGGGTTGTTGTCCTGGATGGACAGGGCCATGAAGTAGAACTGGGCGAGGTTGAACATGCTGCCGGGTTCTGCTTCGCCGGCGACGGTGGCTGCGTGGGGGTCGGCGTGGAAGTTGTTGTTCATGCCGGTGGGGCCGGAGGCGGCTTCGCTGGGCCAGTTGTCGGCGTTGGGGGTGATGGGGTTGTTGATGTCGAAGGTGATGGGGGTGGTGTTGGCGGGGTCGATGAGGTTGAAGTTGTCGACGTTGATCTGGTTGGCGGTTTCGTAGGCTTTGGCGGCGGCGGCGAAGGTGTCGCCCATGTCGGTGACGATTTTCTGGTGCTGGCGCAGGCGTTGGGCCAGTTCGGTCCATTTGCTTTTCAGCAGGTTGCGGAAGCTGGTGGCGGAGCCGACGGTTTCGTTGTTGGGGTAGGTGGTGGGTGGGTTCCAGTTGCTGGTGTTGTAGGTGTCGGAGGCGTAGGTGATGAGGGGTTTGGAGGGTGTTTGGAGGGTGTTGACGGTGGCGAGCATGGATTCGATGAAGCTGAGCAGGTTCTGGCAGGCGGTGATGCATGCCTGGGCGGAGCTGGAGTCGAACAGCAGTGAATTGCCTTGGGCGCTGCTGAGCAGCGTCGGCCACTGGGTCGTGTCCGGAACACCCGTCGCACTCACCGCATACTCCCGAGTCTCGGCCTGCTCACCATCGTGCCCTGATCGTCAGTTGTCGAAGACGCTCTCGCGCATCAGTTCCCGGGATTCGTCCTGGACGACGAGCAGCGTGTCGGCGATTGCCCGATCGATGTGGTTCCGCATGGCGGCGGCATCGATGCCGATCGCGGCCATCGGCGGGGTCAGGTCGATCAGGTACCGGCCGTCGCCCGGATGGTCCTCCCAGAACAGTCGCGTCAACCGCATGTTCCG
This sequence comes from Nocardia sp. alder85J, assembly GCF_020176955.2. Lineage (GTDB taxonomy): Bacteria > Actinomycetota > Actinomycetes > Mycobacteriales > Mycobacteriaceae > Nocardia. The sequence goes on along the minus strand of NZ_JAIUCZ020000003.1, from coordinate 97,096 downwards.
CGGGCCGAATCGGGATCGGCCCTGCCGGATCTCGATGATGCCGACCAGGCCCTGTGCCGCCTGTTGCCAGCTCTGGCTGCGCCGGTCCACGTCGTTGTCGCCGCTGTCGTAGAACCCTCGATTGCTCCAGTGGTCGACGGTCTCCTCCTGATGATAGGTGACCAGATCGACCCGGGACTGGGATCCGGCGGTCATCTCCGGCAGCGCACCGACCACGAGCCCCGACAGCGATTCGGCGGGCGCCTCGACGATCCGGTAGCGGTCGAAGGTGTCCACGGTGTGATCGCTGTAGCCCTGGATCAGGATCGCCCGCTCGCCGCATCGGTTGGCGATCAGGAAGTAGCGCTGGCTGGTGTCGCCCATGTCCGCGCTGTGCCAGGTCCGGACCTGTACCCGCACTTCGGGTCTGGCGGCTTCGGTGAGGACGTCGACCAGATCCGGGTCCCATCGCGATTGCAGCGATCGCCACACCGACGACTTCAGCCGCTCGAATTCCAGATACGTGGTCAGCTTCGGATTCACGTAGGTGAACGGGTAGGGCAGGTCGCTGCGGAGCACCCGCTCCCGCAGCACCAGGAATTCGAGGTCGGACAGGTGCCAGGTCTGCTCGCTCATCTCAGTCCTCTTCCAGCTTGGTCAGTCGGCGCGGCTGCTCGGGAGCCGAGACGGGGATGACCGGGGTGCCCTCGTTGCCGGCCACCACATTGTCCGGGACCACCGGCTGCGACGTCGTGCCCACCGAAGCCGAGGCCCGCGGGAAGAAATCGCTCTGCGGGCCGGTGGGGCCGTCCGGCCCGACCGCCTCGGCCCGGCTCTCGAAGACCGGCGGGTCGGTGCCGTCCGGCGGCTCCAGACCGAGATCCCTTGCCACTCGATGAGTTTCGTGGTCGACGGTGGCACCCAGGTTCTGCACGTCGTTGCCGACATCGGTCGCGGCCGCGCTCATCGCCTGCTGGAAGTTCAGCATGCCGCTCTGGAATGCCTGGCCGAGCTGTTGCAGATCGGGCGGAAGTTGTTGCAGCAGTTGCTGTGCCAGCTGTTCCAGGCCCGGCATCGAGGAGGACAGCATCTGCAGGATGTCGCCGAACAGGCTGAGCAGATCCGCCGCCGCACCGCTGGCGCCCGAGGCGCCGGAGCCGCCGATCCCGCTGGCGCCGATTCCGCTTGCGCCGGAACCGGATCCGCTGGCGCCGGAGCCGCCGGTGGTACCACCGCTGGTGCCGCCACTGGTGCCGCCACTGGTGCCGCCGCCGGTCCCGCTGGGACTGCCCTGACTGCCGCCGCTGCCGCTGTCGCCACTGGAACCGAGTCCGCTGGTGCCGGAACCGGTGGGGGAACCCTGTCCACTGCCGCTGGTCCCACTGCCGCTACTGCCGCTGTCGCCGCTGGCGCCGAGGCCGCTGACACCACCGCTGCCGCTGGGTGTGCCTTGTCCGCCGCCGCTCTGGCCGCCACCACTGCCGGAATCACCGCTGGAGCCGAGTCCGCCGGTTCCGCCGCCGGTGCCGCTGTTGCCGCCGCCGGTGCCGCTGTTGCCATTGTTGCCGCTGCCGTTGCCGCTGTTGCCGTTACCGCTGCCGCCGTTGCCGTTGTCTCCGGATCCTGATCCTGGTCCTGATCCGTTGTTGCCGGGGTTGCCGGTGCCGTAGGTGCCGGTGGCGCCGGCGGCGGTGTCTGTGTTGGGGTCGGCGAGGATGGGGATGTAGGCGGCGATTTTGGGGAGGGCGGGGACGTAGATGGTGTTCCAGTGGCCTTGGGTGGTGGAGAGGTTGTTGTCGTCGTCGTTGCAGCCGCCCCAGGAGCCCCAGTAGACGTCGGACCAGTCTTGGGGGAGGGCTTTGTAGAGGTTGGCGAAGAGGTCGGTGAGGTAGGCCTCGGCGGTGTAGACGGATCTCATGTCGGTGCCGAGGTCTTGGGCGGATTGGTAGTAGTTCTGGACGGCGGTGAGGGCGGCGGTGGAGCCTTGGCCGGACCAGGTGGCGGTGTCGGTGAGGGTGCTGTAGGTGGCGTTGTAGAAGTCGTCGGTGGCGGTGTTCCATTTGGCGGCGAGTTGGCTCCATTGGGTGGCTTCGAGGGCGAGGGTGGGGTTGTTGTCCTGGATGGACAGGGCCATGAAGTAGAACTGGGCGAGGTTGAACATGCTGCCGGGTTCTGCTTCGCCGGCGACGGTGGCTGCGTGGGGGTCGGCGTGGAAGTTGTTGTTCATGCCGGTGGGGCCGGAGGCGGCTTCGCTGGGCCAGTTGTCGGCGTTGGGGGTGATGGGGTTGTTGATGTCGAAGGTGATGGGGGTGGTGTTGGCGGGGTCGATGAGGTTGAAGTTGTCGACGTTGATCTGGTTGGCGGTTTCGTAGGCTTTGGCGGCGGCGGCGAAGGTGTCGCCCATGTCGGTGACGATTTTCTGGTGCTGGCGCAGGCGTTGGGCCAGTTCGGTCCATTTGCTTTTCAGCAGGTTGCGGAAGCTGGTGGCGGAGCCGACGGTTTCGTTGTTGGGGTAGGTGGTGGGTGGGTTCCAGTTGCTGGTGTTGTAGGTGTCGGAGGCGTAGGTGATGAGGGGTTTGGAGGGTGTTTGGAGGGTGTTGACGGTGGCGAGCATGGATTCGATGAAGCTGAGCAGGTTCTGGCAGGCGGTGATGCATGCCTGGGCGGAGCTGGAGTCGAACAGCAGTGAATTGCCTTGGGCGCTGCTGAGCAGCGTCGGCCACTGGGTCGTGTCCGGAACACCCGTCGTCGAACTCACCACACACTCCCGTCTCGGTCGAGCCAGCTGCGCGGCTCGTATCCATGGTCGTTCTCGTCACCGATCTCGTTCTGCTCCACCGCATCCTGGGTGGGCAGGCCCAGCAGATCCAGGGCCCGATCCGTGATCCCCAGTGCGGCGAGGTCGGTGCGCCGGGTCAGTCCGGCTCGGTTGGCGGCCAGCCGGCACAGCCGCAGCAGATCGTCGGCCAGTTCCGCGGGGTCGCGACGCAGTTGGTCGGCCTGCACCCGCAACGCCATCGGCAGGCCGGATTCGGTTGCGGTCACCACGATCTCACCGCCGCGCAGGGCGGCGTCCGCGGTCGTGTACGTGGTGAAGACCGGTTCGTCCGGTGCCGCTTCGGTGTCGGGCTCGGGCTCCGGTGGCGGGTCGGGACGGTCGTCGTCGGTCTCCGGCTCGACCCCCTCGTAGACGGCGCCGTCGTGGATCGCGCCGGTGTATCCGGCGTCCTCGTCCTCGGGGAACCATGACCGATCAGGCACTGCGCTCGTCCTCCACTGTCTGGAGCACCTTGGCGATGTCGGCGCCGATCATCGCCGCCAGCCGATGCGGATCCGCCGCGACCGCGACCGGCGTCGCGGTGTCGGCGATGGCGTACCGGCCGTCCTCCACCAGATCCCGCCAGAAGATGCGATGTTTCGTGATCCCACGCGGGCCGAAAATCGAACTGCCCTGGAAGGTTTCGACCACACCCAGCACCTCGATGGGCAGATTCAGCCAGGCGGTGCTGCGGCGTTCCAGCTCGACGTAGTCGTCGAGCACCTCGGATCGTCCGTACCAGTGATCGGTGTCGCTGCGATCCGGCGAACTCACCAACGGGGTGTCCGGCAACCGGCCCGGCGCGCGCGGCGGCAGCGCACCCACGACCGCACCGGCCAATCGCTCCGCCGGGCCCATCGTGATCACGAAACCGCTACTGTGCCACATGGTTTCACCGGGCAACTGCCGGATCAGCACGGCCACCGCGCCCTGCCGCGCGCCGAGCACCCGGACCCGGGCCGCCGAATTCTCCTGATCGGCCGGATCCACGCTGTGTGTGAGCACCCGGACGTCGGCGTGCGCCACCCGGCCGAGCGCGTCCTGGAGCGAGCCGTCGTGCCGTTCCCACATCGCATCCCAGGTCCGGTCCGCCATCCGCCGGTACTCGTCCGCGTAGTGCTCGCGCATCAGCGCGCACAGCGGCGCGGGCAGCCGCTCCTCGAACAGTCGCTCCCAGGCGACGACCAGTTCGGCGTCGGTGAGATTCCAGGTGACGCTCACCGGTCCAGCACCGGACGGATACTGGGATCGAGGGGCCCGATCGCCTCGTCGAGATGTTCGGTGGAGTTGAGCAGGTCGGAGCGTTTGCGCTCCTTCTCCTCGTCCTTCTTGCCCTGCGGCGAACCGCCGAACGGGAAGCCGGGTTCGCGGCCCTCCGCCGCACCGGCCCGGCCGAGCCGCTCGGCCTCGAGCGGAAGTTTGGAGCGCGGGAACAGCTTCGACTCGTCCTGGAGCAGCTTCTCCTCCGCGGCGAGCGCCTCGCCGGCCCGGCCCAGCGCGCCCTTGCCGAGGCCACCGAGCAGGCCGCGCTCGGCGCGTGCGAGGTCGTCGGCCGCCCGGCCGAGCGGATTTCCGCCGAGCATCGGATTTCCGGCGAAATTGCCTGCCGGGTCGGCGAGTTTGTCGCCGTTCAGCCCCGACAGCGCGTCCAGGCCCGAGGTCGCGGTGTCGCCGAGACCGGTACCGGTACCCGTGCCGTCGGTGCCGGTGGTTCCCGAACCCGTGGTGCCGGTGCCGGTGTCGCCGAGGCCGGTACCGGTACCCGTATCGGTGCCGGTTCCCGTCCCGGTGGTTCCCGAACCCGTGGTGCCCGTGCCGGTGTCGCCGGTGCCGGTGCTCCCGGAGGAGGTGTCGCCGCCGGTACCGCCCGAGTTGCCGTTCGAACTGCCGCCGCTGCCGCCGGAGGTGTTCGACGGGGTGTACTCACTGTTGCTGGGGGTGGTGTCGCCGTAGCCCGAGGAGAAATCGTTCGGATTGGCGTTGGTCGTCTGGGTGTTGCTGTTGACGTTGCCGTTGGTCACCGGGTTCGGGTCGGTCAGCGCGACGACGTTGTTCGTGGTGCCGGAGAAATTGTCGTAGTAACTGGTGTTGAAGGCGTTCTGGTACTGGAGTAGCAGGGCCTGGCTGTCGGCGGGGGTGAGCGTGGCCCCGGAGCTGCTGGTGGTCGGCGGGGTCTCCGTCTGCGGCATCGAGGTCTTGGTGTTCTGGAGCCAGTCCGCCGTGAAGATCAGCAGGTCGCCCAGCTTGTTCATGTCGTCGGTGAGGGTCTTCGATTCCGTCGTGTACTTCGTGGTGGCGTTGATCGACGCGGTGGCGCCGCTGCCCGTCCACTGGCTCGACAGACCCGAGATGTTCTGCTTCAGCGTGTCGAACGTCGGTTGCAGCACGAGTTGCGCCAGCCAGTACCAGACACCGCCGGCGTTCGCGACGCCCTGTGCGTCGATGCTCTGCCCGATCTGGTACAGCTGCTCCCATTGCAGGGTCGAGCCCAGCTCCGGCGTGATCGACACGCTGTCCATCGGGGTGCCCGGCCAGTTCGGGGTGCCGCGCGGCGGCAGCGCCTGGATGAACGGCGAACCCGCCGGGGCGGTGCCGGTCGGATTGCTGAACGACATGTTGGACAGCGCGGTGACCTGGGCGCCGAAGTTCTGCGCACTGGTGGTCTCGGCCGCCGCGTAGGCCTTGCCGGCCTCGACGAAAGCGTTGCCCATATCGGTGAGGATGTTCTGATGCTTGATCATCCGATCCTCGAGATCGGTGGCGATCTTCTTGTGGAAGACGCCCGCGAGCGCGGTACCGGACGCGGTGCTCGCGACGGTCGGGCTGGCCAGCTGGAGGTTCTGCTGAATCCACTGGTGCGCACCGACGATCGAGTTCAGCGCGTCCAGGACATGGTTGGCGGCCGTCTCCGCGACGCCGGGCTCGAGCATGAGATCGCCGTTGCGCGCCGTCGTGCTCAGGCCGGACCAGCCGGTGTCGTCGGTGAGGCTCGGATCGGGTGCCACGGTCAAACTCCCACGTGCCGTTCTGTATGGACTATTTATCACAGGTCGGGCGGGGGCGCGCGCTGTGAACCGGGGGCGTACCTCCTGTTAACCCACTGTTCCGCAGCGGATTTCAGTGCAACTGATCACGAAGTGCATCGATATCGGCCAGCGTCTCGGTGAGCCCGACACGTCCGGTCGACTCCACCGCGATCGGCGCGAACAGCGCGGTGGTCTGTCCGGCCACATCGGCGACGGCCAGCCGGGACGCCTCGGTGATGGCCGTGGCGATCTCGTCGTACTCGAGATCGCCGATGTCCGAAGAGAATTTGATATCGATCACAATGCCGTCGGCATTGACGGTGACGGTGACGCGGCGGCGTTCGGCGGTGCCGACCCCCATCAGCCGGGTGCGGGCCTCCTGCAATCGGCCGATTTCATCGGCCTGTTCCCGGAACTGCTCGATCTTGGCAGCGAATTCGTTGTCGGACATGACGATTCCCTCTCAGCGATCGAAGGTGCCGCGCTGGTTCGGCCGGTACTCGACCGCATCCTCGAATTCCGGCCGGGCCGTGTCCTGCTCTCGTTCGCTCGGCGGGGTCAGCGGCGCCGGAGGTGGTGCGGCGATCCGATCCTCCAGTGTCGGTACGCCTTCGATGAAATCGCCGATCTTCGGCAGGCGCGCGCGGGCGGCGTGCAACGGGGCCAGCAACTCCTCGGCCTTGCGCCGTACCTCGGCCGCGGCCTGCTGCGCGGCCTGCACGGTGGCCCGGGCGATCTGGCCGTAGCTGAGATCGTCGACGTCCTCGGTGAAGATGGTGCGCACAACGGATCCGGAGGCGTTCACCTCCACGGTGATTCGCCCACGTTCCACGCTCGCCGACGCGGTGAGGGCGTCGCGCTGCTGCCGGGCATCGATCAGCTGCGCCATGACATCGTGGAAGGAATCGAGGAACTGGGCGAAATCCGAGACCAGCCGTTCGTTCGGTCGCGACACGAGATTCAGTACATCACAGGTCCGACAACATCGTGAAGGATCGCTGGACGCCCTCGGTGCGCACGGGCAGCCCAGCGTACCCCACGAGGTAGCCGATCACGTCGTCGGCATCCTGTTGCCCGTCGGCATCGGGCAGGACGACCACGAACCGCGAGGGCCGGTCCCCGGCCTCACCGATCAGCGCCACCAGTTGGCCACCGCGCAGCCGCAGCACCAGTACCGGTGCGCCGTCCTCGGATTCGTCGAAAGTCGCCTTGACGGCGTGCTCGACCAGGGCCGTCGGTAGTTCGACCCAGCCGATGGGCAGACCGGCGCCGGCCGAGGGCCATTCGGTGGCATCGGCCTCGAGGAACGCCGGATCCGGCCAGGGCCGCCGCCGCTCCAACTCGGCCAGCAACTGCCGCAGGAAGGTCAGGATCTCGGCCTCGGTATGCCCCTCCGCGGCCAGTAGCGTCGCCGCGGGCAGCGTGGCGGAAGTCACGGCGCGGGTGAAGGCCGGATGGAACTCGTCCACCGTGGCCCAGTGGCTGATGCCGTCGATCAGGTCGGTGGCGGCGCGGGCCACCAGATCGGCGTCGTCGAGGTCGCCGATCTCGCTCATCGGGGCGCAGAACTCGGCCAGCAGGGTTTCCAGCCACTCCGCCTCGTCGAACGAGTCCGCCACGGTGGGTTCGGGATTCACGGGTCGGGTTCCTTTCGCGATCAGGTGCCGGGCGGGGTCGACCAGCCCGATCGCTCCCAGATGCCGCTGCCGGTGCCGCCGTCGTTCTCCTCCGGCTCCGGCTCCGTGGACTGGCCGGAGCGGGCGGGCCGACGCTTCTTGCGTTCGGCCTCGGGCGAATTGCGCGAGCGGCCGCCGCCACCGGGCGAGCCCGGCCCGTACGGCATCCCGCCGAGTGGTCCGGCGCCCGCCCGCGATCCGGCCGCCGAGGTGCCCGCCGTGCCCTTGGCCAGCTGTTCACCTTCGAAGGGGCCCTGGGGATTCGACGAGAGACCCGCCGCGCCGCCGCCGGCCCCGCCGCCCGACTGGCCGGCGCCGCCGCCGGTGGTGGAACCACCGGACGTGGCCGCGGATCGGGCCGCGGCATCGGTGTAATCCGGACCGCTGCCACCGGTCCCGTAGTTACCGAGAGTGCCGAAGGGGCTGCCGGATCCGTAACCGTCGATCGGCTGACCGTCCGCACCGTATTCGCCGGTCGGTGAGTACGGGCCGCTGGCGCCGTAATCGCCTGTGCCGTAGCCGGTTCCGGTGCCGTCGGTGCCGGTTCCGGTGCTGCCGTAGGCGCCGTCGCCGGTGCCCGAACCCGCTGTGCCCAGCCCGGAATCGGTGCCGGCCGAGCCGTCGCCCAGACCCGATCCGAGTCCGGAACCGAGGGAGCCGGTATCGGGACTGGTCGCGGACCCGAGACCGCTGTCGCCCAGGCCGCCGTTGCCGAGCCCGCCGTTGCCGAGCCCGCCGTTGCCGAGCCCGCCGTTGCCGAGCCCGCCGTTGCCGAGGCCACTGTTGCCGAGGCCACTGTTGCCGAGCCCGCCGTTGCCGAGCCCACTGTTGCCGAGTCCGCCGTTGCCGAGTCCGCCGTTGCCGAGTCCGCCGGAACCGAGTCCGCTGCCGAGGCCGCCCGTCGAGGTACCGCTGTTACCGCCGGAATTCGCGCCGCCCGAACTTCCCGGGCCATTGCCGCCGCCGGAGCCGTTGCCGCCACCCGAGCCGTTGCCGCCACCCGAGCCGTTGTCACCGCCGGAGCCGTTGTCACCCCCCGAGCCGTTGTCGCCGCCGCTCCCGCCACCGCCGGACCCGCCGATCGATTCGATGTACTGCTCGCCGAAGGAGTCCTCTTTCTTCGCGAAGGCGTCCGCGGCGTCGACCATGTCGGCGCCGTAGGTGGTGAAGAGGTTCTCGTAGGAGACCAGCGCGCCGCTGGCGCCGACGAGATCGTCACGGGAGGCGATGTAGCCGGTGGCGCCCTCGCTGAACTTCTTGCCCATCTCGTCGTTGCCCCACGGCTCGCCGAGCCCGTTGAGCGAACCCGTGAGACTCGACACGATCGACGCGAGAGTATCCTTCAGGGCCTCGAAATTCTTACCGGCCCTGCGCAGGTCGTCGATGTGGACCTCGAGCGAGTCGTCGGACACCGGGGACCTCCTGCGGACAAGACGGACACCGCCATCGGATCACGAAAACGAGGCCGGTGAGCAACACGATAATGAAGGCCGGGCGAATTCGCGACTCTTACCTGGTCATTCGGCATCGCGGCCGTCGAAAGTCGTTGCGCTGCTGTGTCAGGATGGCCGGGGCCGACATCGTGCTCGGCACGCGGACGAGGAGACCCGGCGACGTGACGAGTTCCGACGGCGAAGCCCCCAGGGCGACACCCATCGACACCGATGTGCCGTTCCTGCTCGGCGAACTGGGAATCGATCCACTGATGGGCGAGCTGGTCGCCGAATCCGTTGCCGAACAGCTTGTTTCGGCCGAGCCACCGGACATCGTGGCCGCCGATCCGGGCGCGGCCGAGCGGGCCGCCCGGATTCGGGAGCTGGAGGCGCGCATCGGCCGGGAGTTGACCGCGCTCGGACCGGCCGGGTGGACCCGGCTGGAGGCGGTGTTCGCGCTGACCGTCGCCGCCGAGGCCGGCTATGTCGGCTTCCTCGACGATCAGGACCGGGTCGCGCGGGTGGAGCCGCCGGAGACCACCCTGGCCGCGGTGCGGGAACACCGGTTGCTGTCGGCCCCCGACGGCGACGGTCCCTGGTGGCGGCTGCTGATCGCGGCGCAGGCGGGCGGCGACACCGAACTCGTCCCGGACGACGGCGCCGAACCGTTCCCGGACGATCAGCTGTTCGACCCCGAGGCGTATCTCGAGGATCTACACGTGTTCCCGCGCCGCCGACTGCCGCTGTGGCTGGCGGCCTATCTGTGGCACGAGGGTCGTCAGGTGCGCACGCCGCGGCAGGCGGCGGAGGCGGCCAGAGCCGCGCGGGCGGTGCCGGCGCCGGTCGCCGGAGTGCCCGAGCTGCCCGCGCTGTGGGGGCGGTGGACGGTGATCGCGGCGGCCTTCCTGGCCATCGGCTCCCCCCGTGGCCCGGGGGTGGCGCCGGCGCTGGCCTGGTTCGAGGACGGATTCCACAGCGGTTCCTCGCTGTTCCTGCTGCCCGGCGGCCGGGCCGTGCTGTCCGGCGGGGTCGCCACGGACCCGGACCTGGACGCCGCCTACAACACCGGCGGCCCGTTGCCGGATCTCTATGCGGGTGCGCCGGCGTGGGTTGCCGATCCGGTGCTGGATCCGCGTTCGCGGGCCGGACTGCTGTCGTTCTGCCTGTGGTGGTCCGGCGGGCAGTGGTACCGCGGCGGCCCCGGCGGCGATCCGGCGGCCGCGCTGCCGCCGGTGTCCGGCCCGGCCGAAACCGTCTCGGCGATCGTCGAACTGCTGGCGGCCGAGGCCACGCCACCACGGCCGGAGGCGGTGCGGGCCCTGGTCGGCGCGGCGGAGACGAATCGGGTCGGGCGCGCCGACCTGGCCGCGGTGTTCACCGCGCCGGAGCACGATCTCGACAGCGCGTACTACCAGCTGATCATCGCGGGGGTCGCGGCGGAATGATTCGCCGCGTGGATGCCGGAAGTTCACCACTATAGCCAGAATCGGGAACGTGACCGGGCTGTTATGCCGGGTGAAATGTCCGTAGTATCCCGGCCGGGCACTGTCCGTACCGGCGACCCCGGTGCGGTCGGGCGGCCCGAGGACAGTCGCTCCGCCGCGCGCGGAGCGGGCCAGTGGAGGTGTGGCGCCGTGACCGAGCCGGGTGGACGACGCCGCGCGCGACGAGTGGCCGGCCACCGATCGACCGGCACGCTGCTGGCGCAATTGCTGACCGCTGCCGTGGAATCGGCGACCGACGCGGTCGCGATCCGGTTCGAGCCCGCCGGTGGCGTCCGCCGCGAGCTCACCTATCGCGAACTGGACGAGGCGTCCTCGCGGCTGGCGCGGGAGTTGATCGCCCGCGGCGCGGGCCCCGGCGAGGTGGTGGCGATCGGGATCGCGCGGTCGGTGGAGTCGGTGCTGTCGGTGTGGGCGGTGGCCAAGACCGGGGCCGCGTTCGTGCCGGTGGACCCGATGTATCCGCCGGACCGGATCGCGTACCTGCTCACCGATTCCGGTGTGGCCCTGGGCCTCACGCTGTCGGCCCATCGCGCCGCCCTGGGCGGTCCGGTCGACTGGCTGGTGCTGGACGAGCCGGAACCGGCGGCCCGGATCGCGGCCCGCTCGTCGCATCCGGTGTCGTACGCCGATCAACGGCGCCGCCCGGCCGCCGACCACCTGGCGTACGTGATCTACACCTCCGGGTCGACGGGGCTGCCGAAGGGGGTGGCCGTCACCCACCGGGGCATCGCGGCGATGGCGACTGTCGGGCGGACCTACGGCATCACCGCGGCCTCGACCGTGCTGCACGTCAGTTCGCCGAGCTTCGACTTCTCCCTGATGGAGATGCTGTTCACCTTCGCCGCGGGAGCGCGGCTGGTGATCGCGCCACCGGACGTGTTCGGCGGCGCGGAACTGGCCGAACTGCTGGTCCGGGAACAGGTCACGCACCTGCTGATCACCCCCGGCGCCCTGGAATCCATGGACCCGGCCGGTTTCCCGGCGCTGCGGACCGTGGTGTGCGGCGGCGACCGGGTCGGCGCCGAACTGGTGACCCGCTGGGCTCGCGACGGCCGGACGATGTTCAACGCCTACGGGCCCACCGAGGCCACGGTGATGGTCACCACCGCCGCACTGCGGCCGGGACAGCCGGTGACCATCGGCGCCCGGATCCCGGGAGTCGGTGCGCTGATCCTGGATTCGCGGTTGCGCCCGGTGCCCGCCGGTGTGGTCGGCGAACTGTACCTGTCCGGTCCCGGCCTGGCCCGCGGCTATCTGGGCCGGCCGGGCCTGACCGCGGATCGGTTCGTGGCCAGTCCGTTCGCGGCCGCCGACGGAGTTCCGGGCGAACGGCTGTACCGGACCGGCGATCTGGTGCGGACCGCGGTGGCCGGTGGGCCGCTGGAATATCTGGGGCGCTCGGATTTCCAGGTGAAGATCCGCGGCTTGCGTATCGAACTGGGCGAGATCGACAACGCCCTCACCGCGCATCCGGAGGTGACGTTCGCGACCACGATCGGCCGCCGATTGCCCTCCGGCGCAACGGCGTTGGTCGGATACGTGCTGCCGCGTCCGGGCGCCCGGGTGGAACCCGCCGCACTGGCCGACTTCCTGTCGAAGTCGTTGCCGGACCACATGATTCCCGCCGCGATCGTGGTGCTGGACGAACTGCCGCTGACCCCGATCGGCAAGCTGGACCGAACCCGGTTGCCGGAGCCGCAATTCCGGGGCCGCGAGTTCCGGGCCCCCGCGACGGCCGCCGAACGGATGGTGGCCGAGGTGTTCGCGGCCCTGCTGACCGCGGGCGCACCGGTCGGTGCCGACGACGAATTCTTCGAGCTGGGCGGCGATTCGCTGCTGGCGACCCAGGCGGTGGCCCGCATCGGCGCCGCCCGGGGCACCCGGGTCTCGGTGCGGGCGCTGTTCGAGGCGCCGTCGGTGGCGGCGCTGGCACGGTGGGTGGAACGGGAAGCGGAGCTGGCCGCGGGGCGGCGGCTGCGGCCGGTACCGCGCCCGGACCGGATCCCGTTGTCGTTCCCGCAGCAGCGGATGTGGTTCCTGAACCGGCTGGATCCGGCGAGCGCGGTGGACAACGTCCCGCTCGCGGTGCGACTGTCCGGACGGCTGGACGTGGCCGCACTGCGGGCGGCGGTGACGGATCTGGTGACCCGGCACGAGGTGCTGCGGACGGTGTACCCGGACCACGACGGCATCGGATATCAACGGGTGCTGCCGGTGTCGGATCCGCGTGCGGTACCGGGTCTTCCGGTGATCGAGACCACCGCGGACGAGGTCACCGCGCTGATCGCCGCCGCGGCGCTCGAGGGTTTCGACGTGACGGTGGTGCCGCCGTTGCGGCTGCGGCTGCTCCGGTTGCCGGCGCCGGATTCCATTCTCCCGGACCATGTCCTGGTCTGCGTGGTGAATCACATCGCCGCCGACGGATTCTCGACGGGACCGTTGACCCGCGACCTGATGACGGCGTACGTTGCCCGGTCGGGGGGCCACGAGCCGCCGTGGGCGCCGCTGGTGGCCCAGTACGCGGATTACGCGCTGTGGCAACGGGAGACGCTCGGGTCGCAGGACGATCCGGAATCACCGCTGGCGCAGCAGATCGCGTTCTGGGATCGGGAATTGGCGGGGCTGCCGGAACAATTGGCGCTGCCGGCGGACCGGCCGCGCCCGGCGGTGGCATCGCATCGCGGGGCGACCGTCGAATTCGAGATCGGCGCCGATCTGCACCGGGCGCTGGCCCGGATCGCCCAGCGGCACACCGCGACCGTGTTCATGGTGGTGCACGCCGCACTGGCCGCGCTGCTGGCCCGGCTGTCCGGCAGCGCCGACATCGCGATCGGCACACCGGTCGCCGGGCGCGGTGATCAGGAGATCGACGACCTGATCGGCATGTTCGTCAACACGCTCGTCCTGCGCACCGAGGTCCGGCCGCAGCGGCGGTTCACCGAACTGCTCACCGCCGTCCGCGCCGGCGACGTGGCCGCCTTCGCACACGCCGACGTGCCGTTCGAGCAGTTGGTGGAACGGCTGGACCCGGTGCGGTCGCGGGCGCGGCATCCGCTGTTCCAGGTGATGCTGACCTTCCAGAACCTCGCCGCCGAGCAGCTCGATTTCCCGGGGCTGACCGTGGCGGGTGTCGACATCGCGGTGCCACTGGCGAAATTCGATCTGCACCTGACCCTGGTCGAGCGGCACGGCGAGGACGGTACGCCGCTGGGCCTGGCCGCCGCCTTCGGTTATGCCACCGACCTGTTCGACGAGCGCACGGTGATCGGCTTCGCCGACCGCTTCCACCGGATGCTGGCCGCGGTGGCCGCCGACGCCGATCGCGCGATCGGCGAGGTGGAGTTGCTGGCGCCGGACGAGCGGCAGCGCGTGCTGCGGCACTGGAACGACACCACGCACCTGGTGCCGGCCGCGACGCTGGCCGGGCTGTTCGCGCGGCAGGCGGCCGCCACCCCGGACGCGCCCGCCCTGGTGTTCGAGGCCGAGCGGTTGTCCTACGCCGATTTCGCCGCCCGGGTGCATCGGACGGCCCGCCACCTGATCTCGCTCGGTGTCGGCCCGGAGACCCGGGTGGCGCTGGCGATGCGCCGCTCGCCGGATCTGCTGGCCGGCCTGTACGCGGTGGTGGCCGCGGGCGCCGCCTACGTCCCCGTCGACCCGGACCATCCGGCCGACCGCACCCGAGACGTACTCGACACCGCCACTCCGGCCTGCGTACTGACCACGGCCCGCGACCTCGCGGCGGCGCCGCACCTGGCCGCCGCGCTCGCCCCGGACATCGTGATCCGGCTCGACCGGACGGACCTGACCGGGTACGCCGACCACCCGGTCACCGATGCCGATCGGCTTGCCCCGCTCCGGGATTCGAACGCCGCGTACGTGATCTTCACCTCGGGTTCGACCGGCCGTCCGAAGGGTGTGGCGGTCACTCATGCGGCGATCGTGAACCGCTTGTTGTGGATGCAGCACGAGTATCCGTTGACGGCTGCGGATGTGGTGTTGCAGAAGACTCCCGCGACCTTCGATGTGTCGGTGTGGGAGTTGTTCTGGCCGTTGCAGGTCGGTGCGAGTCTGGTGATCGCGCGTCCGGACGGGCATCGGGATCCGGTGTATCTGGCGCGGGTGATCGCCGAATACGGTGTGACGACGGCGCATTTCGTGCCGTCGATGTTGTCGGTGTTCGTGTCGGCGTTGGATACCGCGGCCACGGAGGTGTCGGCGAGCGGTCTGCGGCAGGTGTTCGCCTCCGGTGAGGCACTGCCCGCCCCCACCGCGCAGCGGTTGCGGGAGCTGACCGGGGCCCGGTTGCACAACCTGTACGGCCCCACCGAAGCCGCCGTCGACGTCACTTATCACGAAGTGGCCGAGACCGATGCGGTGGCGGTCCCGATCGGGCGACCGGTGTGGAACACCCGGGTGTATGTGCTGGACGCGCGATTGCATCCGGTTGCTCCCGGTGTACCCGGTGAGTTGTATCTGGCGGGTGTGCAGTTGGCTCGTGGCTATCTCGGGCGGGCGGATCTGTCCGCGGATCGTTTCGTGGCCGATCCGTTCTCCGTGACCGGGGAACGCATGTACCGTACCGGTGACCTCGTGGCCTGGACCGCTGATGGTGAACTGAACTATCTGGGTCGCACCGATTTTCAGGTGAAGCTGCGGGGCCTGCGGATCGAGTTGGGGGAGATCGAGTCCGCGTTGCTGGGGCAGCCGGGGGTGGCGCAGTCGGTGGTGGTGGTCAGGCAGGATCCGCACGCCGGTGATCAGGTGGTGGGTTACGTGGTTCGTGAACCCGATGCGGTGATCGTGACCGATGCGGTGAAAGCGGCCCTGTCGCAGACACTTCCGGCCTATATGGTCCCGGCCGGGATCGTGGTGCTCGACGAGTTCCCGCTCAACGCCTCCGGCAAGCTCGACCGGAAGGCCCTGCCCGCGGTCGAATTCGCCGCGCGCGGGTTCCGGGCGCCGTCGACGCCGATCGAGGAGATCGTCGCCGGAGTCTTCGCCGATCTGCTCGGCGTGGCCAGGGTCGGCGTCGACGACGACTTCTTCGCACTCGGCGGCAACTCGCTGATCGCCACCCGTGCGGTGGCGCGGCTGAGCCGGGCACTGCTGGCGGACATTCCGGTGCGGACCCTGTTCGAGGCGCCGACGGTCGCGGCGCTGGCCGCCCGCGCCGCCTCCGCCGAGGCCCGCGCGGCGGGGTGGCGGCCGCCGGTCCGCACCCGGCGCCCGGATCCGGTGCCGTTGTCGCCCGCGCAGCAACGCATGTGGGTGCTGAACCAGATCGATCCGGCGTCGACGGCCTACAACATCCCGCTGGCCGTCCGGTTGTCCGGCGCTCTCGACGTGCCCGCGCTGCGGCACGCGATCACCGATGTGCTGGACCGGCACGAGACGCTGCGGACCCGCTATCCCCTGCACGACGGCACCGGTCTGCCCTGCCAGGTGGTGACGTCCGCCGCCGAGGCGCTGCCGGAGGGCCTGCCGGTGGAACAGTCCACCGCGCCTCTGGGCCGGGTGCGGCAACTGATGTCCACCGGATTCGATGTGACACAGCAGGTTCCGGTCCGGGTACTACTGCTGGAGACGACCGCGGCACGCACGCCGGAACACATCCTGGTCTGGGTGGTGCACCATATCGCCGCCGACGGCGCCTCGCTGGCCCCGCTGGCCCGCGACCTGATGGCCGCCTACACCGTGCGCGCCGCCGGTGCGGCGCCCGGCTGGGGTCCGCTCGAACTCGACTACGCGGACTACGCGATCTGGCAACGGGAGGTCATCGGCGCCGGCGACGAGGAGGATTCACCCGCCGCCCGCCAACTGGCCTACTGGCGTGACCGGCTCGCGGGGGCGCCCGCGGAACTGCCGCTGCCGCACGATCATCCGCGTCCGCCGGTGCCCTCGATGCGCGGCGCGTCGGTGCGGCGCACGCTGCCCGCCCCGGTCCACGCCGACCTGGCACACCTGGCCCGGCGCCACGGCTCGACCATGTTCATGGTGCTGCACGCGGCCCTCGCCGCGCTGCTCGCCGGGCTGACCAGGGAATCCGACATCGTGATCGGGACGCCGATCGCCGGGCGCGGCGAGCGGGCGCTCGACGAACTCGTCGGCATGTTCGTCAACACGCTGGCCCTGCGAACCACGGTCGAATCCGGTATGTCCTTCGCCGATCTGGTCGACCGGGCCCGCGACACCGACCTGGCCGCCTTCGCACACGCCGACGTACCGTTCGAGCGCGTCGTCGACGAGGTGGCCCCGGGCCGCGCGTCGGTGCACAATCCGCTGCTGTCGGTGATGCTGTCGGTGCAGACCACCGAGACGCCGGTGCTGCGACTGCCGGGACTGACCGTCGAGGCGCTCGACATCGCCGCGGTGGCGGCCAAATTCGACCTTCAGATCGCGATCGACCCCCGCCACACCGAATCCGGCGACCCGGCCGACATGATCGTCGAATTCGCCTACGCCACCGATCTCTTCGAGGCGACCACCGCGGTCGTGATGGCCGGTGAGCTGGAACGACTGCTGATCGCCGTCGCCGCCGACCCGGAGATCGCCCTGGACCGGATCGCGCCGGCCGGTGCCCGTACGACCGAATCGACCTCGGCCGTCGCCGATTTCGACGTCACGGTGTCGGGCCTGCAACTCACCGCGCTGCTGCGCACCGTCGTCGACGAGGACCCCGACGGCCCCGCCGTGGTCGCGGGCGATCAGGAGATGAGCTATCGCGAACTCGACGCCTGGTCCTCACGTCTGGCGCGAGTGCTGATCGCGCTGGGCTGCGGTCCCGGTGACGCGGTGGGAGTGCTGCTCGACCGCGACATCGAGGCGGTCGTGACCATCTGGGCGGTGCTGAAGGCCGGCGCCGCCGTGCTGTGGCTCTCCGAGCCCGGCCCGGTGACCGCTGTCGCGGGTGATGTGGTGCCGCAGGCGGGAATCGGCGTGACCTCCGGAGCCCTGGCCGATCGTGCCGAGACGATGCCGGGAATCGGCTGGCTGCGGCTGGACGACCCGATGGTGACGGCCGCGATCGAGGCGCAATCCGCGGCGCCGGTGACCTACGCGCATCGCATCACCCGCCTGAAAGGCGTCGATCCCGCACTGCTGCTGGACATTCCGGTCGACTACGACGGCCTGGCGGCGATCGCCGACCGGCTGCGGACGGCCACGAAGCTCACCTACGAGTCGCGGACGTTCCACCTCGGCCCGGCGCGCGATCCGGCCGCGGTCGTGGAGATGGTGGCGGTGGGCCTGGTCGGCGCGTCGATCGTGCTCGGCCGCAGTGACATCGAGACCGCCGACGACCACAACGCCCTGCTCGCCGACGAGTGGGTCACCCATGTCTTCGGTGGCACCGCCGAACTCGCGAAACTGGATCCGCGGACGCCGACCGACCTGCGCGCGGTGGTGTTCACCGACGGGCCGGTCCCGTCCGGCGCCGGCCCGTGGTCCGCGCTGCCCGCGGCGGTCGCACTCGCCGACCTGCGATGAACGCTGCACGACACGGCAATTCATGTCGCGAAATCACATCGATTTAACGCAGCCGCCCCACCCGGGCGACCCGAAATGGTTAAAGTCCGACTATCTACGAGGTGACATCGAGATTGCCGCAGCCGCAATCTCGGGTGAATCACAGGTGAGTGATCGGAGTAGGTGTCATGGCGAGCGGCTCGATCGTGGTGTATCCCGGCAAACTAGCCGATGCGGGCAGGCAGTTGAGCGGCAGCGGATCCGCCACCGCCCAGGGACAACTCGCCGCCATCGTCGGCGACCTGACCACTGCCCTGCACAACTACGGATCCCAGACCTGGGGTGACGATTCCTACGGCAAGAAGTTCGCCGACGGGAAGGAAGGCTACGTCGCCGCGCGGGACGATCTGCTGAGCGGCGGCTCCGACATGGCCTCCGTGATCGGCTCGGTCGGCCGCACCCTCATCGACGCCGCCGGGAACTTCACCGGCAACGAGGCCTCCGGCCGCGACAACTTCCGGAACATGTGAGGCTGGACTCGGCCGTATCGTGTCGCTCTACCTGCCGGAAGGTTTGCGCTGGCTGGGCTGGGTCACCGGATCGGAATGGCCCGCCGGCGACGAGGATCGCATGTTCGCGATGGCCCAGGCCTGGCTGGATGCCGCGGACAAGATAGAGAAGGACGTCGCCCCGCTGCTGTCCGCGGCCCGCACCGACGTCACCCACGCCTATCTCGACGGTAGTGCCGTGGCCGCGGTCGACGCGGAGATGCAGCAACTGCTCACCGGCGACAATTCGATCGCCAAACTGGTGGCCGACTACCGGCAGATCGGGACCTCGACCCGGCATGCCGCGACCACCATGGAACAGACCAAGATCATGATTATCATGGCGCTGGTCATGCTGGCCACGCAGATCATCGCGGCCTGGTTGTGGCCGCCCACGGCACCGGGGGTCGAGGCCGCCGAGATCGGCGCCACCCGCGCCTATCTCTACCGGATCACCAACATGGCCCTGGACGCGATCGAGAAGATCCCCGGCGTCGGCAGCTATCTGGTCAAGACCATCCGATTCGTGCCGGTACTCGGCGATCAGCCCGGCAGGCTCGCCGGCATCATCGCGAAACCGTTCACCGAACTGGTCGCGAAGTCGGCCCCGTCGCTGGCCGGCGCCGCCGGGCGGCTCGGCGCCGACGAGGCGCTGGCGCTGTCGCTGGCCAAGATGCCCGAGGGGCTCACCAAATTCCTGATCGAGAAGGCGATCAACAACACCATCTGGGCCGGCGGCCAGGACGTGTTCGTGCAGGGCATCCAGATGGCCGAGGGACATCGGGACAGCTTCGACGCCAAGGAATTCGGCATGTCGGTGACCGCCTCGATCGCCGGCTGGTACGCGGGCGCGGCGGTCGCCACCTACGCCGGGCGGGGCGCCGCGTCGCTGCTGGGCTCGCTGGGAAAGGATGCGACCGGCGGCATCTGGGGCGGCGCGGCCGGCGCCTTCACGGGCGTGATCTCGACCGAGGCCAGTTCGGTGGTCGGCGCGGGCGTCGCCGCGGCCTGGACCGGCACCTTCGACGTCACCGGTCTGTGGCACGGCATGATCGGCGCCGCCGCCAGCAACAGCATCATGGGCGCGCAGCGCGGCTACATCGGCGAGCTCGGCGCGAAGCCCGGCACCGGAGCGCGATTCGACGCCGACGCCCTCAATCTGCACCCGCCCGCCGAGGACGAGGTGGTGCCGCGGCCGGTCCGGGAGAATCAGCCGGTCGGCTCGTTCGACGAGGTACGGCAGCAGATGCAGCAACGTCACCGCGACGAATTGCGCACCGCCGGTGACGATCGTCCCGCGGTGGCCGAGCGGCAGCAGGTGGAACAGTTGCGGCTCAACCGATCCCAGGTGGCGGAGAGGCAGGCCGAACTCGAGGTGGTCCGCACCCGCGGCCGCGCGATCGCGGAGGGGGCCGCGAATCCCGAGGAGCATCCGGATGTCGTGAACGCCAGGGCCCGGCTGAACACCGCTCGCCGCATCGCGACCCGGGTCCGCACCGACACCCAGCGGGCCGGCGAGGCCGCCGGTGGCGAGCACGCGGCGCCCCCGGTGGCTGCCCAGCGGCAGCGCGAGGTCGAGAACCGGGCGCTGCGCGGACGCGGCGCACTCACCGACGACGAGGTCGGCGTGCTCGCCGGCCTGGAACCCGAACTGCCGAACCGCTATCGGAACCAGGACGCCGGCGCCCACCACTACGTCCGCGACACGATCGGCGAACTCGACCGCCGCCGAGCCGAACTCGGCAATGCCGACGCCGAGGTGCGGCGCCGCGTCGCCGCGATCGGTCCCGAACTGGACGAACTCGGCAACACCCGCGCCGAGCACGAACAGGCGCTGGCGACGGCGAAGGACGAGCACGCCGACGCCCGGGATCTGGTGCGGCAGCGCCAGACCGAACTCGACGAGGCCGTCGACGACGCCGCGCGGCAGCAGGCCCGGCAGCAACTGCACGACGCCACCCAGGACGAGCGAACGGCATCCGGGGATGTCGACCGCGCCGCCGCCCGCCTGGAACTCACCGACCGGCGTCTGGCCGCACTGCGCAGCCGCAACGCCCCGGGCGGCGTGGCCGACCTGGACACCGTGATCGACCGCCAGACCGCCGCGGGCACGGAGGTCCGGCGCGCCCACGACGATCTCGATACGGCACTGCGGCAATCGAATCGCGAACTCGTCCGCCGCCAGCAGGAACTCACCGATCTGACGACCGAGCGCCGCGATCTGGAAGGAGCCCAGGCCGTCACCGACGATCGGATCCGGCAACTGAACGAGGCCCGCGCCCGCACGGCCCCGGACGACGCTCGCGCGCTCGCCGACATCGACCGCGAACTCCGTCCGCTCAACGGTGAACGCGATCGCCGCGCCGCCGAGATCGCCGCCCGCACCGCCGCTCTCGGCCGCGCCACCGCTGCCCGCGACCAGTTGATCGACGACCGCGCCCGCGCCCAGGCCGTCGTGGACCGCCTCGACGACATGGGCCGCGCCCGCGACGAAGTACTGCTGCGCTCCGGCAGCACGGAAGTCCGGCTGCGCCGGGAACTGGCCGACCTCGAGAAGAACCTCCGCTTCGAGCGCCAGTTGATCGACGGCGGCTACATGAGCGGAAAACCCAAGAACCGCAAGCACAAACTCGACCAGAGCATGCCGGACCCGTTCGTCGCCCTCACCGCGCCCCCGGAATCCTTCTGGCTCGATCCGGCGGGCACCGGGCAGGGCGGGGGCGGGCAGCCCGGGGGGAGTGGGCCGGACGGTGGTAGTGGTCCGGATGGTGGGGATGGTCCGCATCATGGTGGTAGTGGTCCGGATGGTGGGGATGGTCCGCATCATGGTGGTAGTGGTCCCGATGGTGGAGACGGTCCTCATCCCGGTGACGGTCCCCATGGTGGATCGGGCAGTGGCGTGGGTGGCGGGAGTTCCGTCGGCAGCGATGGGGGGTACACCGGTGGCCCGCCGGGCGGAAGCGGTTCGCCGGGCGATGGTTTCGGTGGTGACGGCCGGCCCGGCCCGGTGCCCGGAGACGGCGGTAGCGGGCCGGGTGACGGTGGTCCGCCCGCCGGTCGGGGTAGCGGCGCCGCGTCGGGCAGTGGTTCCGGTGATGGCGGCCGGAACGGTGGCGGTCCCCCGGGCGAGGGGTGGGCCGGTGGCGTGGGCGACCCCGGTTCCTCCAGTGGCGGCTGGAGCGATGAAACCCCCGGTGACGACTGCACTCCGGCCGACAGCGATGTGCCGGACGATTCGGCCGACGACAGCTCGGACGACGGTGATCCGGCCGACGACGATCAGGAGGCGGAGAACCGATGAGCGACAACGAGTCCGACGGTGAGGCGCTCTTGATCGCCGATGGCAGCCCCGACATTCCGTTCAGCATGACCGCAGCCATGCCAGGGGCCGCACCTGCGCCGGCAGTTGCCGCGGACGTGGCCCCGGGCACGGAGACCACATCTGTTCCCGCGGAAGCACGCTCGGGTGCGGCAGCGAGCGCACCGGAGCCGATGCCACGGTCCGGACCCCTCGCCTCCGAACCCACCCCGATCGCCGCGGTGCAGCCCGTCCCCGGGACCGCCCCGATCCCCGCAACGGCGTCCGCAGTCGAGGATTCGTACGACCCGACCACCGACATCCGGGAGTACGTCACCGGACTCGTCGCCGACATCACCGGCGCACTGCTGCCGGACGCCCCACCCCGGTGGGAACAACTCACCATGACCTGTGCGCTGACCATCTCGGCCATGACGGGTGACGCGATGTTCCTCGATGCCGAGGGCGAGCCGACGCGCGCCGAGATCTCCGACGCCGCCGCGGATCTGGTGCGTCTGCTGCGGACGGTGACGGTTCCACTGACCGGCCGCCCGTGGTGGCGGGTCCGGCTGCGGCGCGACCGATCCGGCGCGACCGGCCACGAATTCGACTACGGTGACCAGCCGTTCCCGCCGACTCAACTGCTGACCCCGGACGACTACCGAGCGGATCTGGAAGCCTTCCCCCTCGACCGGCTACCGGTCTGGCTGGCCGCGCATCTCGACGACCGCCGCCCGCAGCTGCGAACCCCGGCCCAGTCGGTGGTGCGGGCCCGGATCGATCGCGAGGCGGGCACCGTCGCGACGCCGTTCCGGTTCCTCGACCCGGAAACCCTCTGGGCACGTTGGACGACCGTCGCCGCCACCGCGGTGGCCGTCGGCTCCGACTGGGGCCCGAGGATTCTCGGCGCCACCGCGATCTTCGAGGCCACCACCGGCAGCGGGGCGACCCTGCACCGGCTGCCCGGCAACCGGGCCGTGCTGTCCGGCGGCGTCTGGAACGCCCCCGATCTGGACGCCGCCTACAACGACGGCGCCCCGATGCCGGATTACTTTGCCGGAGCGCCGGAATGGGTGTCCGCCCCGGTGCTGAACCCGCGCGTGATCACCGGCCAACTGTCCTTCTGCTACTGGTGGGACGGCGCCGGATGGCACTGCGGCCAGTCACCGTCACCGGCGCGCATCGGCGCCGCCGTCCCCGCACTGTGGACCGCGGAGACGGTCACCGAGGTCGTCTGCGGAGTGCTCGGCCCCGGCGCGGCCGGAGCCGCGGTCCGCGACCTGGTGCTCGCCGCCGAATCCGCCACGGTCACCCGCGACATCGTCGCGGCCGCCTTCGATCTCGACGGTGACACCGATCTGGTCGGCGCCTTCGCCCAATTCGCGCTGGCCGGCCTGGTATCACCGGCGAGTTGACCGCCTCAGCTGGCCACCTGGGTGTCGTCGGTCGGCCCGAACCGGGTGGACAGCCGGTAGTGCCCGGCCGCGACCAGGGTCGCCAGCGCCGCGCGCCGGCTCGGACACGAGCGTGGGCAGGCGCGATGTACCTGCATCAGCCGATGCGCCTCCTCCAGGTCCGCTGGTCGTACATCGGCAGTACAGATCTGGTTGTCGGACACGGTGATCCACCTCCCCGCGGAAGCCGGGCGCCACTGACGAGAACACCCGTTACTCCATGATTGCTCGAACCGGAGGCTGACGCACACCCGAAACGCAGCCGTTACCAACTCTTTGCGTGATCACGGGCAGCCCGTTGCCCTGACGTCGTCTACTTCTCCGGCTGTTTCCCGCTCAGGTGAGCCGGTAGTTGTAGCTGGCGTAGCGCGGCTGATCGCTGCCCGCTTCCTCCCAGGAGTAACCCTTGCGCCCGATGTGGTTCAACCGGATCCGGGAATCCGCCAGGATCGGGAAGCCGCTGCGCCGCGCGCGCTCCGAGAACGCGTAGTCCTCACCGAGATACCAGTGGTCGTTCTCCTCCGGCAGCAGCATCGGCAGGAAATACGGCACCGTGACACGACCGAATCGCTTGTTGCACCACGGCAGCCCCTCGTGCATCCGGATCGCCTCGTACACGCCCCGGTGGGTGAACAGGAAACCGGTTGCCGCGTACTTGATCTCCAGCAGCCCGCCGCCCTCGCCGAACACGATGTTCTCGGTGCCCGGCAGCAGATGGCAAGCCAGCTCGCGGACACCCTTCTTGACATAGATCCCGCAGACCAGCGGAAGATCGTGGGCGAGCAGCATATCCACGGCATCGGCATCGAACCCGATATCCGAGTCGATCCACATGATGCTCTCGAACCCGTCCTGCAGGGCATCGGTGGCCATCTGACTGCGCGCCTGATCGATCGCGGCGTACCCGGTCACCACCCGCACCTTGTACCCGCGCCGCTCCAACTCGTTGAGCCCACGCCCGCACTCCGGCTCCACGTACCCGCCGCACGGAACCAGAACGACGCATCGGCGCGGATCCATCGCTGTCACTCCATCCTCGAACCATCGACACACAGGGCGAACCCCGTCGGAAAGATCGTATGCAGCACGATCTCCGGGCGCTAACCCGCCCGCTCCCGGACGGGGTGGGTGCGCGGGAGCGGCGGAGCGATCCATTGCGCCCGCCGGCCGCGTGTCACCACTGTCACGGATTTCGGATGTCGTGATCGGATAATCCGATACCGGTGCCCCGGTTGACTGGGTCAGTTCGTCCCGCACTGCATTTCGCATTCGCCGATCCGAAGCACTCGGACGGCGAGCCGAGTATCCGAATCCGGCTGCGCCACCGAGCCGGTCGATATGCGCGCCGACATCGACGTTCACAAACCGGAAAATGCCGTCCACTGCGCTGCGATCGAGGGCCGGCGGCGGCCTGCCGGCATTTTTCGCGGTACGGAACGACCAACGGACCGCGCCGATTACGAACTACCGGACGTACCCGCCGAACTGCTGATCTGTGCCGTACCGGAGTTCCTCCGACGGGAATAGCCCACCGATTTTCCGCACTCGGGCCGCGGCGACGTGGGCCGCGTGGTGCTCACGACACTCCGCGCACGACCGAGTCGGCGTCACGGACCTCCGCGTGGCACCGGGTCGTGCGGGGTCACAGCATGTTTCGGCGGAGCCCGGCACGCCGCTGACGCGCCCGGCGAGCGCCATGTCACACCGGGGACAGCTTCGCGATTCGGGGTGACCGGAGTTCGCGTGTCGGGTACGGTGATTCAAGACAGTGAAAAGGGGGCATGTCGGGGTGGTGAACGAACACTTACAACAAGAGGCGGCGAACATCTTCCGTCTCTTCCGCGAACAGGTGACGACCATCACCGACACGCAAAAGCGTGCCTCATCGAGGGTATGCCCGACCTGATCGGGCACACCCGGACAAAGAGCACTCACACCGCAGCGTCCACCGAATTCCTTCGACCGGCCCACGCGGGTCGCCGATTTCGAGTATTCCTATCCCGGATGTCGAGGAACTCGATGTGGACGGCCGCGGCAGTGTGAAAGACAGCGGCTGGTAGTCGCTGCTCGACCGGCGGGTCGGCGCACCCCTCGGCCTCGACCCGTCGGTCGGGATTTTCCGGCTACCATCCATCGACCGAAAAATGCAGAACACCCGAGGATTTCACCGATGACCCCTCCTCTCGCCGGCAACGGCGACCGGCCCCTGCGCCTGGCACGCGTCTACGACCGGCGCGACGATGCCGGTAGGCCGGTCGTCGATCGGCCCGCGATCGACTCCGAACTGCGCGAGGCCCTGCTGACCTACCTCGAAGCGGCCCCGATCGTGCTGGCCGCGCGCAGTTTCGCCGTCGACGAGTTCACCCCCGGGGTACGTGACGTCCCGATGAACTACCGCACCGACGGGACCTGGATCTGGTCGGGCTCGGTGTCCCACTATCTGCGCAAGCACGGACTCTCCCCGGAACCCGACCTGGTCCTGCACATCCTGGACCACAACTTCCGGCTCGACGAGGTCGATGACGAGACCAAGGATCTCGCGGTCTCGGTGATCACCGGCGGCTGACACCGCACGAGCCGCGAACTGCCTGGTGAGCGCGGCAGCAGGGTGCGATCGCCCGATGTTCGCGTTACGATCGGCCCGCGTGTCGGAGCAGCAGAGAGGCCGCCATGACGGGGGTGGATCCATCGGGATGGTTGTGCGTCGACATCGGCACCGACAACACGGCGGCGGCGACCGGCTACGGCCCGGGTGGTGAACCGAAGACGCTGCCGCTCACCGACTCCGGGGAATTCCTGCCTGCCGCGGTGTTCGTGCACTCGTCCACGGCCATGGAGGTCGGCGCCGAGGCGTTGCGCCGGGCCCGCACCGTTCGCGACGGTGTGGTGATCGACCTCAAACAGCGAATCGTGCGCGGTGAGAACAGCTTCGAGGTCGGCTGGAGCAGTGTGTCGTTGCGCGCCGCCATCGCGGCGCTGCTGCGCGCGGTGATCGCCCGCGCCCAGGTCGTGGCGCAACGCCCGGTGACCGGTGTGGTGCTCACCTACCCGCAGTTGTGGTCACCCCCGCAGGTGCAGATCCTGGCCGGGGCCGCCCGGGACATCGGCCTGCCGGAACATCGCATCCGCACCGTGCCGGAACCGCTGGCGGCGGTGCGATTCCATCAACGGACCAGCCCGGTCGCGCCGGGCCGCCGGGTCGCGGTGGTCGATTTCGGCAGTGGCTCACTGGATGTGGCGGTTCTCATGGCCGCCGCCGACGGATCCTTCCCGCTGCTGGCCGCCCGCTCCGACGAATCACTGAACGTGGCCGCCCTCGACACCGCGATCCGGCACTGGATCGCCGACCGGCTCCGCGACCTGGATTCGGAGGTGGCCGAATCGCTCGGCGCCGATTCCGAGGCCGACGACCCCTCGTTCGCCGCGACCATCCGGCTGGCCCGGCAGCGGCTGACCACCGCCACCGGCGCGACGCTGGTGATCTCCGCCGACGGCGAGGACGAGAAGATCACCCTGACCCGAGCCGAATTCGACACCCTGGCACGGCCGTTCGTGGCCCGCATCGGCGATCTGGTCCAGGAGACATTGGAACTCGCCGGGGTGCGCGGCCGCGACGACCTGCACGCGGTCTATCCGACCGGCGGCGGCACCCGTATCCCGATCGTGCAGCACCGCTTGCAGAGCTTCGGCCGGATCGAACGCGACAGCGAGCCGGAAACCGTGACGGCCCGTGGCGCCCTGTGGCATCCGGAACTCGCGGCCGGCGCACTCTCCATCGCCGGCCCCCCGGCCATTACCAGCCGCGCCCCGGATTCCACCGGCCGCACCGACACACTGCGCCGCCTGCCACCGCTGCCGGTGTGGCAGGCCGACACCGCCGGGCCGCCCACCGCGGAACTCGACATCGACACCACACCAGCGCAACTGAAGCAGGTACTGGCGAATCGCCCGCCACCGGCCGGCAGGTCGCGAACCATACCGATCCTGGTCGCCGTCGTCGTGGCGCTGCTCGCCGCGGCCGGGATCGCCGGTTTCGCCGCGACCCGGACCCGGCATCTCGCCGGATCCGTCACCGGCACCGCCGCCGCCCCCACCGTCCTCACCCCCGCGGCTCCGGCGATCCGGGCCACCGTCCCGATCGGCAACAACCCCATCGACGTGGCCGTCCGCTCCGGCTCCGCCTACGTACTCGGCGCCGACTCCACCATCTGGATCGTCGACCTCCGTAGCCGCGCACTGCGCACGGTCGCGCCCCTGGGCCGCTATCCCGCTGCGCTGGTGACGGATTCACGCTATGTCTACGTCACGGCCACCGACCGCCAGGGACACGGCTCGGTCCTCGTGGTCGACGGCAGCACCGGCGCCCTCCAGGCCACCGTCCCGGTCGGGCCCGACGCCCGGCACCTGGCCGTCGATCCCGACCGGCACACCGTCTACGTGACCACCTCCGACGATCGCGACGCCGACCTGGTCGCTCTCGACACCACCACCAGGGCCGTCACCGGCCGACTGCACCTGGCGGCCGGTGCCCGCGACCTCGCGATCAATCCGTTCACCCACACGCTCTACGTGCTGCCCGCTCCGGGCGGCGATCCGGCCGTCCGCGTCGTCGACGGCGCCACCTTGACCCTGTCCGGCACGATCCCCGCCCCCGGCGGCGCCACCGGACTGGCCGTCAACCCGAACGTGCACACCCTGTACCTCACCACCACCGGCGATTCCACCACCGCCGGCGTCATCGTTCTCGACACCACTTCCGGCACCGTGACCACCACCGTCCGGACCGGGCCACCGGGTACCCGCGCCGCCCTGGACCCCGGCAATCACACCGCCTACCTGGCGATCGCCGATCCCGCGGCCGCTCGCCTGGCGGTCGTCGACACGGTCTCCGAAAACGTCACGGCGACAATCCCACTCACCGCCGCGGCCACCGCCGTCGCCGTCGACCCGTCCGACCACGCCGCCTACGCCGTCGGCAACGGCAGCCTGTGGATCATCGGCTCCTGACGGGCGGTGGGGTGGCGCTGCCGCGCGGAGAATTGCAGAATATGGGTCGACAGGCTCGAAATGCCGAGCCGCACTGGGCTGTTCGGTGCGCTACGCCGAAACCGCACAGCAGGGGGAGATATCGCATGCGATATGCAGGAATGTGTGGTGTCCGTGCCGCCGTCGGCCGCGGCGGCCTGCTCGGCTCGATATTGATCGCGCTGATCGCCCTGACCGGCTGTGCCACCACCGTTCCCGGCAGTCCCGAACCCCGGCAGAATTCGGCGCCCTTCTATCTCGCCGTCAACACGCTGCTGACCCAGCCGGTGGGCCACTACGCCGGTACCGCGGCCGACGATTCGGCGCGGTGGGACCTGCGCGCCACCGGCGCCGGAGAGTCGCTGGGCTCGATCGTTCAGGGCGGCAACCGAACCGACGTCCTGGCCGCCGGTGGCCGCACCTACGCGAAACCACCCGCGAACGCCCTGCCCGCCCTGCCCGGTGGCCTGACCGCCCAATCGGTGGCCGGTCGATGGCTCACCGGCACAGACGGACTCACCACCGGCCTGCCGCCGGGTTCCTGGTCGCCGAACACCGTCGGCGCCGCACTCCTGAACGCCCTGGACACCACCCCCGAATTCCCTCGCATCGGCGGCCCCACCGTGCCGGTCGGCACCGACCGAGCCCTCGAGGTCACCACGCCCCTTGGCGTACTGGATGTTTCGGCCACCGCCCCTTACCGCGTCCTGCAACTGAAGCCCGCCCCCGAGGGCCACAGCGTCCCGGCGATCGCCCGCCCCACCCCGACCACCGACGATCCGGGCGCGCAAATCGGCCCCCTGCCGGTCGACAGCTCACCCCTGGCGGACGGCGTCGGCCCGATCATCTTCCTGCCGATGTCACCGGCCGATACCGACCAGGCGTACTCGGACCTGATCGCGCAGACCCGAACCCTCACCGACGCCGTCGACATCGGCGTGAATTTCGATTTCGACGCCGCCGGCGGTCTCAGCTGCGACGACAACACCAGCTGCACGGTCACCAGCCACATCGGCACCACGACCACCGCCACCCGCCAGGCCCGCCTGTCCGGCACCGTCACCGCGTCGATGGCCGCGACGGTCACCGTCAACGGTCGCCCCGCCGGTGGCTGCGACGCCACCGGCGCCCTGCCCATCAACGGCACCGGAACCCTGAGCTGTGTGGACCCCGGCGTCGCCCCCGTCATCGCCGCCATCAGAGCAGAACAACAAGCAAAGGCCAACGCCCAGGCCAGAATCGCGGGCCAGAACGTCACCATCACCTGGACCCTGGACTACCACGCCCACGTCGACATCAAGGCCCTCGCCGGTGTCCAGGCCGAGGTCGATCTCTGGGTGGCCAGCGAGCAGGGCGAACAACGCAACACCGACAACCGCGCCTCCGCCTGCACCCGCAACAGTTTCGTCGCCGGCACCCCCGTCCTGATGGCCGACGGCACCACCCGCCCGATCGAAACCCTCACCGCGGGCGACGAAATCCGCAACGCCACCCCCGGAAGGACCGTCCCGCAGACGAATCGGGTCACCGCCGTCCACCGCACCGACGAAGACCACGACTTCGTCCACCTCACCATTGCGGCCCCGGACACCACCGGCGTCATCGACACGACCGCTGGCCACCGCTTCTACGACACCACCACCGCCACCTGGACGGAAGCCGCCACCCTCACCCCCGGCAACCACCTGCAAACCCCCACCGCCACCGCCGAAGTCCGAGCGGTAACCCCCTACACCGCCACCACCAGCACCTACAACCTCAGCATCGCCGACACCCCCACCTTCTTCGTCGTCGCCAACGGCATCGCCGTCCTGGTCCACAACTGCTCGTTCGCCATGGTCCCCTACGACAGCGACGAACTGAGCCGCGCTGCCTACAAGACCAGGGTCACGACCAACGTCCCGGCCGAACAAAATATCGGCGTCGCCCAGGTACCCGGCTGGAACGACCCCGGAACCGGCGACCTCGTGATCGGAGTCGGCAAGGACGGCGAAGACGGCGCCGACGACCACATCCTCGACCAGCTGAAAGCCCGAGGTTTCGGCCCCGACAAGATCACCGCACTCTACAGCGACCGCCAGCCCTGCCCCGACACCTGCGATCCACTGTCGGCGCAGCTCCTGGCCGGCAACATCCCGATCACCTACGCAATCCCGGCAACCGACGATCCTGTACAACGTGGCGCCTCCACCAACCTGCTGAAGCGACTGATCGAACTGGCGGGCGGCCCGTACTGAGGAGGCTGCCCGCGCCGCCGGCCGAACCTCATCCGCCGACCCGGCTCCTGCCACTTCACCATCCGGTCGTAGTGGGCTTTTCAACTCGGTGATGTCCCAGCCGAACACCCGATTCGGGTGGGCAGCTTGTCGTCGGCGTTCACGAATCTCATTGCTGGCGAGCAGGATTCGATACATCGCGGAGACCGAACATGCTCCCGCGTCGCGCCGGCGGGTCCAGTCGACGATGAGTTCGCCGCTCCGATCGATCGGCCCGAGGGCCCTTCTTCTCACCCGCCACGCCACCGTCGTTCCCGGCGGCCAGTTCGGCAACACTCGACGTCACGCTGAAACAGCCCGATCTCGCCCGTATCGACAGATAACTACGTGGTCACCATGTCTCGGCCGAGTCTGGCAGAGGGGCCCTCCGTGTTGCGCTCTACCCGGTACCCCCGACGGGCTGCCGGAGCGGAAATACGTGTGGCACGATCTCCGGTTGGAATATCGAGGTGAACCTTCACCGGTGCGGTCTTCGAAACGACGCTGCTCGGATCAGGACCCTCTTCTGCGGATGGCTTCGTCGATCGAAATCGGTAAGCCGACGTCGTCCGCGGCTCTTTCGGGCTCGACAATAATTCGAACACAAGGCGGTTCGCAGCTCAGTATCAGTGAATTCTTCGCGTCTCGCCAACGGATGTGCGGGTAGGGCCGTGAAGTCCAGAGCGTGGGTTCGCCGTAACGGGAGATCAGTACAGCCGCCATTCGGTTCGTGATCGCTTGCAGCCGAGAAAGTTCCGGCTCGCTGGTCGCGGACACCGCTGCCACGGGCACGTCCATGGCCACGACATCGCCGTTCGATCCGATCAGGTAGCATTCGCCCGGCACCGCCTGAGTGTCGAAAACGATCCGTCCGGGCTCGAATCGCAGAATCAACCAGCGGTTGGCGAACCTGCCCAGTCCCCCGAGATCGTCCATGCGCCAGGCCCACACGTGATTGCGCATCCCGTCGACGAGCTCCAGCAATTCGTCGTCGTCCATGGCGGACTCAGAGGTCGATGATGCCTGTGCGTCGGGCGCGGCAGTTGGCTCGGGCGTGGTCCGATCGCTGGGCGCCGACGCATCCACCAGGGGTCTGTCTGCCGTGTCACCGGGTGAAATCGTCAGCGGCGAAGGCACATGCGGCGGGTGGACCGTGAGCCCTGACGCGCGAACGGCGATCTCGGGGAAGGTCCGCCAGCGCGCGAATTCTTGCGACGGGATCGTATCGACCGTAACGGTCCATTCGTCGGCCCCGGTGCGCGTCACGCTGATGACCACCGCGGTGACGGTGCGGAACCGCGGGTGGGCCTCGATACGCCTGCCCAACTCGGTACCTATGGGCGCGCTCGGCGTGCCCAGGGTCTCCAGGCCCAGGTTCCGGCACAATTGGTCGAGATGCGCTTGATCGAGTTGCCCTCGGACCGTCACTGTCGAAAGCCGCTTCAGCAATTTCATGTCCGGTCCACTCTCGGAAGGCCGAGCCGGGGCAGTTCTATCGGCCGGTTGCGGTCGTTACCGTTCCATGCGCGGTACGCCAGCTGGGCGGGCTCGGCGACACCGAAAGCATCGCGCAGCCCGATGACGACCATTGTCGCCAGTTGCCGGTAGAGCGCCGACGTGACCGGCCACGGGAGTTCGACCCACCAGTTGTCGGAATCTGTGGGATCGGGTGTCTGCCAACCGACGTCGATCAGGCGTTGCCGATGATCCACGGCCGGCGGCCGGCCCCCGGTCAGATTGGCGTCACCGGTCAATTGGGCTGCCAACTTATCGTCGAGCTGTGCGAACTGCGCGAAGTAGGTCGAATCTGCGTCCGACATGTCGGAGATGACGACCAAGGCGCCGGACGGCAGGTCGGCCAGTTCCTCGACGAGTCCCGCGGCGAAGGTCTCCCAGTCGGTCACAACAGTCCCTGCTTGTCCAATTCATCGATCCGGTCCTGGGACGCCAGGTAGGCATTACGGGCCAGGCGAAGCAGCAGCAAGCTCGGTAGCCGCTCCAGCAACAGTGTCGTTTCTGCTCCTGCCCAGCGTATTTCGGCGTACTTGCCGGGTCTCCGTTGGGTCGGCTCACCGAACGCTCGGGTCAGTGCCGCTGCCATCGAGGCGAACGCATCCTGTACCAGCGCGTGGCCGGATGCATCATCATCTGCGGTGTCGCTGACTTCCAACTCGATGTGGTCGACGCGCCCCTCTTCGAGCCCGAAGGCCAGACCGCTGGACAGGCCGAATCCGGTGTCGAACAATACTCGGCTGGGGCGGGTCAACAGCACCTGCCAGCCGAAGGCGGCCACGAGTTCCGGTACCTCGGCAGTGCGCCACGACCATGTGAAAGACAGTAGGCCGGTGGCCCATTGCGTGATCTCCGCATGGTCCAGTGCGCGCCACTCCGTCATGCAACAGAACCTGGCCGCCGTCTCGGTCGCCCGAGTGAGCGCTGACGACCGAGCCCGTGGAGCTGTTCTCGACTTCTCGACGGTCGGTTGCATCCGATGGCCGAATACAGGAGTTCGAGCTCTTGGATTCGCTGAACGATGATCGCGACCATCCTCGCGCTCTCCTGCGCATGCGCCGTGAATGTTTCACGTATTTGCTCGTTCACCTGATTCATCATCTCCTCCGATCCGTGACGGCCGGGTGCCCTATTCCTCGAAGGTCCC
The DNA here is from genome assembly GCF_020176955.2 of Nocardia sp. alder85J. Lineage (GTDB taxonomy): Bacteria > Actinomycetota > Actinomycetes > Mycobacteriales > Mycobacteriaceae > Nocardia. Next base: position 63,953 of record NZ_JAIUCZ020000003.1, on the reverse strand, counting down.
CTGATCCGGCCATGTCCCGATCTGGCTGCGCTTCCAGTCCACCCACGACGTCGTGGCTGCCGCGATCGTGTCGGCCGGGTGATAGTTCAGGCTGTTCTTGTCGATGGTCAGCTGGAATTCCGTCGATGGTTCGGGTGGTCGGCTCAGCGATTCGGTCCGGACCAGGTAGCGGATCGTCGTCGCGGTCTCGTGGGCTCGCTGGATGATCGTCCGGGTGAGCGGGGGGTAGATCTGGGCGCCCTGGACCGGCTGGCCGGTCGAGATCGCCTGGTCGTACATTTCGCCGATCGTCACCGGGTCCAGACTCGCGTGCACTGTCACGATGCCGGTCTCCCGGTGCACCGCGTAGTTGCTCAGGCCCAGGCCGTGTCCTTGGGCGGTTTCCTCCGTGGTGAGTTCCGGACGGCAGATCCACCCGTGCCGACTCGGGATGATCGCCTCGAACCGCTGGCTCGGAAAGGCGTAGGTCAGGTATTCCCGGACCTGTTCCATGGTGTGCAGTTGGGGTGCCACTGTGTGGTCCTCTCCACGAGTCGACGGGTCGGTCAGTACTCGAAGCTTCCGCTCTCCGGCCATACCCCGTTCGACCGGTTTGCGTAGGCCCATGCCTTCGCGTAGCGGCAGTGCACCGGGATTCCGTGCCGGTTCGTTCGGGATCGAAGGCTGCTCTTGTCGATGGTTAGTCGATCTCGGGTCGTCGGTTCCGATGGGATCGTCAGGGATTCGGCCGTTACCCGGTACTCGATCTCGGCCTCGCTCTCCCTTTCTCGTTGGAGCGTCAGCCTCCAGCGGGGTGGATGAACCTGATATCCGGGTATCGGCTGTCCGGACCGGATTGCTTGGTCGTACTGGTTGCCGATCATCTGCATGGACAGACTCGAGTGGACCGTCACCACTCCTGTGGTGGCGTTCACCACGAAATTCGCTTGGCCCGGCTGTGGTGGCGTCCCCGGATCTCGGGGTTCCGCCGGTTTCGGGTGACATACCCAACCGTGTTCTGCCCGAAGCAGGGAGAACTTCGTGTCAGGACCGAAGATACGGGCCAGATACTCCTCCACTTGATCCTGCGTTCGGTATTGCTCCGGCATTGTTCACCTCCATGAACGCCGCTATCCGGTCTCGTCGATGAGGGCCTGCCGATGTCCGCGGCGGCAATGGAGGATGTCCGCTCGCGCCAGCGCCGCGGATTCGACCGCCAGTGCCGTCCGGCCCAGTGCATCCCCACGTGACGACGTCGTCGGCCCGGATCGTGGTGGTCGTCCCCGAACCCGGTGCTCCCGTGACAATGATAGCCGTGGGATCGACTGCGGCCGTGCGGTTTCCGTAGCGCTACGGGACGATCTTGGTGGTGCGGACCCACCAGGCGGAAAGGGGAGATTCGATCCAACACCGCCGGGAATCCCATCGAAACGTGACGGACGTTCACTCGGCATGATCAGCGACCAGCGATTTCCGTCAATTCCGTCGGGCTGGATGCTGATTGTTCGGGTGTCCCCGGTTCGATCACGCCCGCATACTCGTCGGCCGGTTGGGCCGCACACCAACGTACGGCCTCGAGCGCAGTGCGGCCGGCCCGGTGGCAATCTTGCAGCCGTGCGATCCACAGGCCGCGACCGCGAATGCCGTCCACACCGGCCGAAGGCCGGGCGATATATCCGGCGGCGGCCTCGGTCGCCGATGCCCAGAGATAGCCGAGAATCGGTCCGCCTCTCGTCACCGGAAAATAGTGAATCGTTGTGTCCGTGGAAGAGGCATAATTCGACTCGTTGAGCGATACCGGCACCGTCCACCCCTTCGATCGGTCTTCCGGTGTGCCATCGGGGAATTCGCCGTCCTGGATCCACGGCCCCTCCTCGAGAGGTGGTGCGCCCGGATTGAGCCATTCCCACAGCAACTGCTCACTTCCGATTTCCTGCAACCGAGTGCCCGCTGGGACCCCGCCCATACGCGGATCCTCGTCGACCCCCACCCAGGAACGGACGGCGTCCTCGGCTGGAAGACCGCGGCGGTATCCTTCGTCGAGGCGGTTCTCCCAGAACTCGGGTCGGGTGAACTTGTCGGGATCGACCGCGGTGCGTCGCTGATATGCGGCGGCATTGCCGCCCTTCGATGCCCACAGCACTCCGATCACCTGTCCGTCCAGCATCACCGGCACGAACAGGATGGGCCGGCGCGTCCAGCGGTCGTATCCCTCGGGCAGGATCGGTGCCGGGCCCGGATCGAAGCCCCGATCCGGGGGAGGCAGGGGTGAGTCGGCGTTCGGCGGCATGAGGTTCCTTCTGGGCGTGCTGTTCTCGGGACAACGATTCCCATTATGGGGGTGGTGCCGGGCGCTGTATCGAGATGCGCGCCCGGAGCAGCCATTTCACCTCGGAGTAACGCTCTCCCGGCGGGTCGGGAATGGCCGCGATTATCTCGTAGCGTACGCCTCGGGGCAGGATCAACTCGCGTTGGTCGGGATAGCTGCTCCGCAACCCCATCCATACTCCTCTGGTGCCGGAAGGTATTTCGAGTTCCATGCGGTATTCCCCGTCGAAGTCCGGTGGTGGTTTGGCCCCGAGGCTCGCCGACATGAAACCGGCTTCGGTCTGAATCGTGCCGATCAGGTCGAGCGGGCTGCCGTGGGGGCCCAGTGGAATACCGTCGACGGTCAGGAATTCTATGGTCGAGAGGCCGCGGACGCCTTCGATGTGCTCCGGCAGTGGTCGTCCGGCCGCATCCAGTGTTGTCGCGTGATTCTCGATGAGATCGACGGACGGTGGAGCTCTGAAATCGAGCGATATCTTCCGATATTTAGACGCGTTCTTCCAGATCGATGTGATGTGTCGCAGCGGATTCTCGCTGTCGAGAATCTCGGCCAGCAGGTCGCGATGACCGGGAGTCAGATCCGTGCGTTGCCAGTGTCGCATCAGCACGTCAGGTGTCGGCACCTGATCGCTGCCGAACAGGTTCGACAAGTCCCGGAAATGGCCGTGGTCCCGCTCCAGCGTACGCACGAGGTCCGCTACGTCGCCGTGGCGTAGAAACGCGTTCACCACCGACGTGTTCGTGTACTGCTGAGCCTCGCCGAACTCGTGCGGCGGCAAGCCGTCGCGGACGGGACCCAGCACGGTCTCGCCGTAATGACTACCTTCGGCATCCGTCTCGAAGCGACGAGTGGGTGGTTCGTCGTCCGGGCCGTGTGCGGGCTCGTCGGACGTGCCGGGCCCAGCTTCCCGAGCATCCTCGTGGATGGCATGAGGGTCATCCACGCTGCCTGGGTGCGGAGGTCCGTCCGGTTCGGGTCGATATCCGCCCTCGATTGCGCGTTCCCGTGCGGTGTCCGTATCGAGCCCGTACTTGTGCGCGTCGGGTGTGAAGGGAGCGAAACCGTCGGTGCTCGTGCGGATGCTGGTGCCGTCGGGGTGGAAGGTCTCCCAGTGGCCGTCCGGTGGGATGCGGGGGCGGCGGTTGCCGTAGGCGTCGGCCTCGGGGGTCGAGGTGTAGACCCGGCCGTGGTTGTCGGTCCAGGCGCTGTGCGTGGGGGCGGTGACGTCGACGCCGAGATGGCGGGCCAGGTCGGCGGCGAAACCGTTGGTGGCGCCGTCACATCCGATGAGCCGGATCGGGTCGCGGTGGTTCCATGCGGGCTCGTTGCGGAGCAGGTCCGCGTAGTCCGCTGCGGTGTACTCGTGTCCGCCGATGACGGCATGGCCGTCAGGGGTGAGGTGCACGTCGGCGGTGTAGTGGTAGGAGTCGTGCGGGACGAGTCGTGCGTGATTGCGCAGCCCCGGATCGTCGTGGTGGGAGATACCGGCCGCGGTGCGCTCGCCGTGAGTGGCACCGGCCTCGTGCACGGAAGGGCGGTGCGGCACAGGGTGGGTCGCGGCGTCGATATGTGCACCGAGATGCCGAAGTTCGTGGGGTGCGAGGCCGTGGCCGTGCGAGTCCGGCGCCAGCCCGAGTTGGGCGCGCAGGTGGTCGGCCAGCACCCGTGGGTGGTTTCCGGGATGCCAGGGCGCCCCGGGCCGCGGGTCGGCGTGGATGTGGAGGTGGGCGGCCGCGGGGTCGGGGGTATGGACGAGGTCGACCAGCAGCCGATCGCCGGAGGGCAGGGACCTGCCATGGTTGAACGCGGTGTCGCAGGCGAATTGCGCGTTCTCCCAGAGGCGGTTCATCTCGTGGACCGGGATCCGGGCATCCACCGTCGCGTGCGCGCGGACGGTGACGACCGAGATCGGTCCACCGGATGCGTCAAGGTGGCGGCGCACCTCGAACGCCGGTCGGCTGCCGGGACCGTGCGCCGGGACTTGTGTCATTCGGCCGTGTTCCGGCGGAGCCTGGCGGAACTGCTCGCGCGCCTGCCGTCCGTGCCGGGCCTGCTCCACCTCCTGCCGGGAGTACGCGTGCGCCGGCCGGTGCTGTCCGGCAGCATGTTCGGGAGCCGGGTGCCGAGGCGCCGGATCTACTCGGCCGTGCCGCCCTGCTCCCGGTCTATCCTCCGGAGCTCCGACTCGCCCCACGCCTGCCAGATCTCGGCCTGTTCCTTCGTCGCGGGCCGCCGGCCGGCTGCTTCCCGCTCCTCGATGAACGCCATATTGCGGTCGACCACCGCCTGGCTCTCGGGGGACAGCGGGGGCTGGGTGGCGTTGTGTTCCTCCACCTTCCGCATGATCGCGTCCCATTCCTCCGGAGTGATGGGCATCGGCATTCCTTCCGAGATCCTCGAGGTGAATGTAGACCTTGCCGTCGCGCGGAACAACGGATCGGACCCTGAACTCGGTTCCGGGCGGGAAGACCACCTCGTCCTGCCAGGTGGAGGCCCAGGAGATGTCCTTGCCGGAGTGCGAATCGATGATGAGCTCGATATTTCCGCCGACCATCGACGATTCCTTGTCGGCGGAGGCGAAGCCGCGATCGGGAACGGTATTTCCCTGCCGGTACTCGTCCAGGAAGTTGCTCAGCTTCACCGGGTCGTCGATGTACAGCGATCGCAATACCCGGCCCTGGTGATCCGGTAGCTTGTTGTAGGCGTTGATCAAGGCGCGGATCTCGATGTCGTGCTTGTCCAGGAGTGCGCCGTCACCATCGCGTGTCGCCCCGTTCACCGCCTGGTTCAGGTTCATATCCTGATTGCGGCGAATGACGGCGATATCCGCGTTCGACAGGCGGGCGATCTCGGGATGGTCCGCTGCATTTTCGGCCCGAATCCTGATGGCCTCGTCCAGCTTCGCAGTTCGCGCGTATTCGCGCTCAGCAACCGGATCGCGATATTCCGGGTTGCCGTAATACGGTTTGTCCTCGACCGGTAGCCGGTCGGTCAGGCCTGAATCCCGCCCCCACCCGGCCAGACGCGGTCGGCCGTGTGCCTGCTCAGGATTCGGGCTGCCACCTTCGTCAGCAGCGGGTCCGATCGACCGTCCGCCGCTGTCACGGCCTCGTCTTCCTTCCGGATGGTCAGTTGCCGATCCAGGGCCGTCTCGTTGTTCCCGAAGTGGTACGTCACCTCGGCCGGGGTTTCGCCGACCTTCCGGTAGACCAGGTACAGCGCGATCGGTCTCACCCCATTTCTCGTGGTTCTCGCCGGTCCGGCCGGGAATCTCGTTCTCCCAGTGGGCTTTCGAATTAGCGTACTCGTGGGCTTCCCGATAACTGGCATCCGGATGCCGGCGCAGGTAATCCGCTTCGGCGAGTTCGTGTTCCAGCAGCGTGACATCGGCCGCCAGCGGTTCGCCCCGGGTCAGGCGCATCCATGCCTCGGCGATATCGGCATCGGCGTCGAATCGGCGTTGTTCGTATCCGATGACGTCGCCGTTGTCGTCGAAGATACTCAGCTTGTGTTCATCCACGAACAGGTGCTGTTTGATCGCACCGATCTCCGTCGTGGTGAACCCGACCGAACCGTCGCCGCGCACCAGCCCCGACAGGTTCGCGACGGCATCGCGGACGTCGGTGTCCGACGCGCGGATGATGTCGTAAGCATCGTCAGCCCACGCATGTTGCGCGGGCTCGTCGAACGGGTTGCGGGGCCTGGTCGATCCGCCGGTCTGCCTCTCGGAGGTGGAATCCGGGTCCTGGCTTTCCGGCGTCGCGTCGTGATCCGGATGGCTCGCCGGTTCGTGAACCTCGGCCGGGCCGTGACCGGACCGGTTCGCGTCATTCAGTATTCGAATGTCGCCTGTACCGGCCAGGTCCCGTCGCGGTCGAACCGGTTCTTCAGCCGGGCTCCGACCCCGCTGGTCGCCAAGGTCCGGGGATTCAGTGATTTGTCCCGTTTGTCGATGGTCAGGTGGTAGTCCTCGATCCGCTGGTCCGGGTGCTCCAGGGATTCGGTCTTCACCAGGTAGGTCACCCGGGTGGGTTCGTCGCTGATCTGCTGTACTTCGATCCGAATTGTCGGCGGATAGATCTGGCGTCCTGGCGTACGGGCCCCCTCGCGAACCGCCTTCGCGTGCCGGTCGGCGATCATCGGCACCGACCAACTCGGAACTGCCGTGATCACTCCGGTCCGGGCGTCCAGCACCAATCTCCCCGTCCCCACTCGGCGCGCCTCCTGCGGGGTCGGAATCCGGGTGCATATCCAGCCGAACTCGAATTTGTTCAGCTGAAATTCCGGGTGCCCGGGGAGGACCTGATCCAGGTACCGCTGTGCTTCCTGGGTGGTGCGGATCGGTAACTGCACTGTCGGGGCTCCCGTCGGGTAGCAGGACGATCGTTTGGATGGTGGCCGATCCGTCCACCAGCGGGGTCGGCGGATGGTCGGAAGTCACGGATGATTGCGGATCCCACCAGACCGGGCCGTCGGCATCCAGCGGATACACGACAAGGCTGGTGTGGCTCGTCACGTCCGGCTTCGGAGTTCCGTCCGAATTGTAGAGCGGCTCTCCGGTGTCCAGGTCGAACGCGTGCCACTCGTTCAGGACGATCGCCGACGCTCCGGGCCCGAGCGAGTCGACGTAGTCGTGCAACGCCTGGAATTGGTCGGCTATGGACAGATCCTGCGGAAATATCGACCACTCACCACCGAGCCAGGACTCCACCCGGTCCATTCCCGCTTCCTCGCCGGTGTTGAGAACGTCCGTATTCTCGATCAGGTCATCGAGATGCAGCGGTAGTGCCACCTGAGGGTCACCGTGGAACGTGGACAGCCCCGCCAGACATGTCTCGACGCAGTCGTTGTCGCGGCCCGCGACCTCCATTCCGCCGTCGTTGATCAAGCCCCCCATCGGATGCGTGCGAGGATCGGCGCCGATGACGAACTGGTCGTCCTCGCGACACGCATCCCGGAGCTGCTCCTGGTAGGCGGGATCTTCGAGGGGCGCCAGTTTGCCGTGGCCGAATTCTCGTGTCTCGGGCAGCCCGCGCAGGGCGGCAGCAGTGTTGTCGACGGTGATCTGGTCGGTGATCGTCCGCAGCTCGTGCGCTGTCAGTTCGAGGACACCGGAGTCCGGCAGACCGAGGTGGTCGCGTAAGTGCCGTATCGCGGCGTCGGGAGTGATGCTGTCCGCTGGGACGTGGAAATCCGCCTGGGCCGGGTCGTCGACGAACCGGATGTCGAGAGCCAGCCGATCACCGTAGAGCAGCCGGGGATCCGATCCGGTCATCGCCGCCACAGCCTGCCGGAACGTCAGCTCGGCGTGCGCCCGCTGGGTCCCACCGATTCCCTCAGGAAGGTGTGCTCGGACGGTCGCTTTCGTGACGCGGTCGCCGTTGTCGTCGAAGGTACGCTGGGTTTCGTAGGGCAGCGCGGGGCGTTCGGGGGAAGACGGCTCCGGCGGCATAACGTGTTCCGGCGCAGCCGGTTCGGTCGGCGGCGTGGTATGGCCGACGTCGTCCGGCGGATCCGCCGGCCCGGCCGGGTTCGGCCGTCGTCGATTCGGCACGTTCTCGGGACCCTCGCCGCGCGGCGGGCGGGGGGATGGCCGAGGTCCGGGGTCGGCGGGTCTCCTCCTGCCGAAGCGGGGAGCCCGTTCGGTGGTGGTCGACCGTGACTCGGTGTGCGGAGCCGCCGGCACGGGCGCTGCCACCGGAACCGGTGCGGAGCCGTCGCCGATGGGCCGTTCGTCTCTGCTGTTGGCATGGACGGCAACCGCTTCGCCGGTGCGCCGGGCCTGGATTCCGCTGCCGGGGTGCCCGGCGTAGGGCAATTTCTCCGGGCCGGCGCCGCCGCGGGTATCGGGCGCGGGAGTGCTCGCCGCCGACTGCCGGATCTGTTCCACCCCAGTGGGTTTCGGGGTGCTGCCGTCGCCGGCGGGAAGAGGTGCGTCGGGTCGCGCCGATTCGAGGCCGGCCGGGCCGCGGGTGTCCACCGGTGCCGTCGCGGCCGGATGATTCGCGGGAGCCGTCGCGGTGGTGGCGGCCGGGCTCGCCGCGGCCTCCGCGGGGCGCCAGGTGTCCGAGGCTCCGCCGATGCCGGTGCCGGTGAGGGTGTCGGTGAAGCGGCCGAGCCGCGGCTGATGGCCGCGGCCGAGGCTGCCGCCGTGTTCGCCGGTAGCGTTCGCATCGGAGACCGGCGTGGCGTGGTTGCCGTTCGAGCCCGGGGCACCGGCCCGGTTCGTAGTCTCCGCATCGGCTCTGCCGGTCGACGATTCCTGCCTCGATTGCGCCCCGGCGGTGGAACCGTCACCGTGTTCGGCTCGGTTGTCGTTCGACGGGCCGCGTTCATCCTCGGGCACACCGCCGCGATGGGCGTCCGAATCCGAACCGTGCGCGCGGTTTTCGGCGGTGGCGCCGGCGTGGTCGGTACCGGCTGCCGCATTGTTCTCGGTTGCCGATGCCCCGGTGGGCTCGGCAGCGTCGCGGCCGGCGGCGATGCCGTCGTGACTCGTGCTACCCCGGCTCGGGGCGCCGGTGCTGCCATCTGTGCCGATAGTGGGGGCGGCGTGGCCGCGGATGCCGCGAGACGTCGCCGAGGCCGCGCCGCCGACCGCGCCGGCACTGAACATGCGCCAGTCCAGGCCGCTTTCGGCGTCGTGGAGCGCCTGGTTCAGGCTTTTCCCCTGCACCAGATCATTGGTGAATCCGGCCGCGGTCGACGCCGCGGCGCCGCCTGCCGCACCCGCCAGACCTGCCAGACCGTGTTCGGCTATCCCGGTGAGCCTGGGGCCCAGCCCGGCCCGCTCGGCCAGCGATGTTCCCGCCCGCAAACCGAAGGGGCTCACCGCACCTGCCACCGCGCCACCCAGTGCGGCCATTCCGGTCTGGCCCCAGTTGATTCGATCGGTGTGATTCTCCCACCGTTGGTACGCCTGGATGCCCAGATCCTGTCCGGCCCCCAGCGTGGTCGACAACACCAGATGTTCCAGCCCGTACTTCATGGCCTGGAACACGAATCGCTTGACGCCCTGTGATTCCGCGATTCGCTCGGCGACCCGCTTCAGCAACTGCACCGCGATTCGCCGCACCGCTACCCGGGTTGCCATGATCGCACCCATCTCCGCGGCCTCGTCCGCGATCGGTGGCAGTAACAGTGCCGCGGCGATCTCGATGGCGAGCAACCCCAGCGAGGTTACGATCATCAACTGCGCGTACTCGATCTCGTTGGCGACATCCTTGATCTCACCGACGGTTTCGTCGACGTACTCGATCAGCTTGGTCAGCGACTGATCCTGGTCCGAGCCGTCGCCCTGCCGCAGCGCGGCCAGCCGGTCCACCATCGCCTGGCCACCGTCGCCGTGGGGGTACGCGCGGCGCACCGCCTGTTCCGCGTCCGGTATCTCGTCCAGGACCGGCTTCAGATCCGTTGCCGCCGTGTGCCAGATCGCCGCGAGCGCACGCATCTTGTCGGGGTCACCGTGTGGGTACGATCCGCCACCGACGAGTTCCAGCAGCCATTCGGCCCACCCCGGCAGATTCGGGAGCTTACCCATCGCCTTCGCGATTCGTCACCATGGGTGTTCACCACCCCGAATCATCGACCGTGCCTCGGGGTGTCGAATCCAGCGTCTCGGTGTCGTCGAACACGAGTGGGGCGTCCTCGTCCGCCGGGGTCGCCTCCGGATCCGTGGTGACCCACTGCGTCAGTCGTGTCGTCGGCAGAGCGTCGCTCAGATCGGGCATGCCCTCGATCAGGTCCGAAAGTTTCGGCAAGCGACCGTAGTTCGCGGTCATCGGCGCGGCCAATTCCCGACTGCGCCGGGTCACCTCGGCGATAGCCTGCGCCGATGCCTCGGTGACCGCACGGGCCAGTTCGGCGTAGGACAGGTCCTCGGCGCCGGGGCCGAAGGTGGCGTCGGTCAGCTGCCCCGTCGCGTTCACGGTGACCGACACCCGGTTTCCGCGCACGGACGCTGTCGCCGTCAGCTGCCTGCGTTGCTCTTCGATGGTGGCGGCCAGCCGCAGCTGCCGCTGCACCTCGTCGACGACCGACGCCAGCTCCGCTCTCGCGTATTCGTTCTCCATGACATCGACCCCCCAGTCGTTCAGAACGAATCTCGGTTGTTCTGCTCCTGGCCGATCAGATCGTTGGCGGCTTTGCTCTGTGCTGCGGCCATATCGGTGAAGGACTGGCTCATCACATCGACGGCGTGCAGCAGATTCGGCTTGCTGGTCTTGTAACCGTTGGAGCCGTTGGTGCCGTTGGCGAACTGATTTCCGATGCTGTCGTCACCCCACGGCTCACCCTGGCTGTCGACTCCTCCGTTCAAACTGCGGAATACCGCGGCAATCTTGTCACCCACACCCTGCACCACCTGCGATGCGGTGTTGAGCGCAACAGGATCGACTTCGACATGATCAGCCATGCTCCGGACTCCCCACTCCACGGATGCCGAGCATCCGCCTTTCGTCTACGGTGTGATCGACTGTGCCACAGGGACACATTGATCACAACCGGATACCGGCCACGTCATGGGAGACGCCGGGCTACGAGGAGAACGAGCACGTAGATGAATGATCCTGCGGGGGCGGGCCTTACCGGTGCAGATCAGGAAAGCGCTTTGCCGGATGTCGGTTTCAGTCTGGATGTGAGCCCGCCCGTCTCACCACCGATACCGCCCGACCCGCCGCCGGTGAGCGACGAACAGCGGGCCGCCGCTCTCTCTCGCGCGATCGCCCGGGAACTGGCCGCCGCCGGGCCACCCGGCTGGCAGCGCCTGGAGGCGGTGTTCGCCCTCACCGTGACCGCCGGCGTGGCGTTCGTCGACTACTTCGATGCCCCGGATCGGGTGGTCCGGCGGGAGCCCGCACCCGAGGTGGTGGAGGCCGCTCGCGGTCACCGTGAGATCGCCGCGCGGCTCGGCGCCGGGCCGTGGTGGCGAATGCTGCTGCAATTGAACCGATCCGGACAGCTCGAGGTCGACCACGACTACGGCGACGAACCGTTCCCGGACGATCAACTGCTGACCCCGGAGGCCTACCTCCTCGACCTGCGGGCCTTTCCGCGCCCCCGGCTGCCGATCTGGCTGGCCGCTCATATCGGCCACGCGGGCCGGCAGCAGCGGACACCGGCCGCCGCGGCTGCCGCCGACCGCGCGAGCGGCGCATCGGCCGAAACCGCACCCGATCTGCCACCGTTGGGCGACATGTGGGCGCGCTGGTCCGTTATCGCCGCCGTGTTCGCAGCCATCCGGTCGCCGATGGGACCGCGCATGCTGCCGTCGCTCGGCTATTTCGAGGGCGCCGGGCGCAGCGGGTCGACGCTCTGTCTGCTGCCGGGAGGACGAGCCGTCCTCTCCGGTGGAATCTGGAACGACCCCGCACTCGACGACGCCTACAACGGTTCCGGAAACATGCCGCACTACTTCGCGGGAGCCCCGGACTGGGTGGCGAATCAGGTGCTCAATCCGCGCGCCGCCGCCGGCCTGCTGTCCTTCTGCTACTGGTGGGACCGCCACCACTGGCGTTGCGGAGATTCCCCTGCCGCAACACAATTGGGCGAGGCGGTGCCGGGTGTCTGGACCGCCGACACCACCGTCGACCTGATCTGCGGCCTGATCGCCCCGGCACCGACCGCCCAACAGCGGACCGCGGCAACCGCATTGGTGAATGCGGCCGAGGCGGGTGCGGTCACCGACCGCCACCTCGCGGATCTGTTCGGTGCGGCAGCCGACGTCGACATCCCGGGCGCCGCGTACCAACTGACCCTGGCCGGGGTGACCGCGGACACCGAGGGGATCACCACGAACGGCCGCTGAGACGAGCGATTTCGCACGTCAGCGTGCGGCCAGGGCGGTCAGTTCGTCGAGGCCGGCCAGTTGCTGTTCGGAAGCGTCGGCGCTGATCGCACCCGATTTCGGGTGGGGAGCGAAGTTCCGGCCTCGGCGTAATGCATCGACCGCCGAGATCCCCTGCGCGTAGGCGTTTTCCAGTCGCTCCAACCACCATCCACCGGCGAACACGCCTACTTTGCCGGTGGCTGCCCGCGGTAGATACCCGGCTGCGTCCCCGGTGGTGGCGGCCCAGAGATAGCCGATCACGGTGGAGTCGAGTTGTACCGGCAGGAAGATCACGGGAGCGTCGGTTCGACGGGCGTATGTAGGTGATGGTGTGCTGACCAGCGGTCCCCAGCCCAGGGACCGGTCGGCGGGTGTGCCGTCGGCGAACATGCCGTCTTGAATCGGCGGACCCGGCGGCGCGGGCGGTCCACCGGGATTCACGAGCAGGTACAGCTCGGCGAGGTCCGCGGCGCGATATTCGGTGGCGTGCGCGGGTATTCCGCCGCCCTCTGGATGTGGAGGTGAGCCGACCCATTGCCGGACCGCCTGTGCCGGCGGCATTCCCTGTCGATACGATTCGTCCAGTCGAAGCTCTCAGACGAATGAGCACGACAGTAATGGGCTGTCGAATGGATTGCGTTCGTCAGGTATGTTCGAGGCCGTGGAGTCGATCCTCCGTAGGAATCCCGCCGAATTATATGCCTGTGACCCCCACAGGACACCCACGGGAGCGCCGTTCAACTCGACTGTATAGAAGATCACCGGCTGCCTGGTGCAATGCTCGTATGAATTCGATGACCATTGCGTGTCGGGCGGGGGTGGTTGGAAATCGGGGGTGGGCCCATCGGTCACTGAAGAATCCAATCTTTCGTAGAATTATCGCCAGGCACACCCGAGTCGAAGATCGGCCCCACGCTCTCGGCTCCGCGAAAGTCGTACCCATCTACCTCAAAGCGGAGAGTCGCCTGCCGCAACACAATTGGGTGAGGCGGTGCCGGGTGTCTGGACTGGCGATACCACCGTCGGCCTGATCTGCGGCTTGATCGCTGCGACGCCGACGGCTGAACAGTGCACTGCGGCAGTCGTATTGGTGGTGGCGGCGGAGGCGGGGTGCGGTCGCTGACCGCCACCTGGTGGATCTGTTCGGTGTGGGAGCCGACAACGATATCCCGGGTGCCGCGTATCAATTGACGGTTGCGGGGAGGACGGCGGACACCGGGGAGAACGCCTCGGACGGCCGTTGAAGAGGGTGGTTTCGCAGGTCAGCGTGCGGCCAAGGCGATGAGTTCGTCGAGACTGCCGAGCTCCTGCTCGGGAGCGTCGGCGCCGATCATGCCCGACAGTCGATCGGTAGGGAAGCTTCGGCAGCGGCGGACCGCATCGACCGCCGAGATCCGTTGCGCATACGCCGTATCCAGCCGCGCCCGCCACAATCCACCTGCGATCACACCCGGCTGTCCCGCGTTCGCGCACGGCAGATACCCTGCGGCGTCGCCGGTAGTGGCGGCCCAGACGTAGCCGGCCAGAGCGGACTCGAGTCGCACCGGCAGGAATATCACCGGGCCGTCCGTTCGACTGGGATATGTCTGTGGTGGTGTGCTGACCAGTGGTCCCCAGCCCAGGGATCGGTCGGCGGGTGCGCCGTCGGCGAACATGCCGTCCTGGATCGGTGGATCCGGTGGCGGTGGGCCACCAGGGTTCACCAACTGATAGAGCTCGGCCAGATTCGCCGCGTGATATTCGGTGGCGTGTGCAGGTATCCGGCCGCCTATTGGATCCGCGGGCGCGCCGACCCATCGACGGACTGCTTGTGCAGGAGCCAATCCCTGTCGGTACGATTCAGCCAATCGCTCGGCCCAGAGGATCGAGCACGACAGTAGCGGGCTTTCGTAGGGGTTGGCTTCGTAAGGGTTGCCCCCGGGCAGGGCGTCCGAGGTCGTTGCGGTGCTTCTCAACAGGAATCCCGCCGAGTGGTAGGACTGTGATCCCCACAGCACTCCTATGGGTCCGCCGTTCAACTCGACCGCGTAGAAGATCACCGGCTTCCTGGTCCAGCTCTCATAGGTATTCAGTATCGACTGAATGTCGGACGGGAGTGGTCGGAAATCTGGATTGGGCCCACTGGTCACTGGGAACCTGATCTTTCGTCGAGTTGTCTTCGGTCCACGCGATTTTATAGTCGTCGACCTCCTGAGCGCGTGCAAGCATCATCCGCTTGCTGTGTCCGGTGCGCCGAGCTCTTGTGGTGTGAGTACCCTCGCGCGCACGAGATAGCTACCGTCCGCCATCGGCACGACATCCTCGATCACATAATGCGTATTGCGGGGGAGGATGACCTCTCTCTGGCCGCCGTAGGCGCTTCGAGGACCCATCCAGAGTCCTCTGCTTCCTTTCGGCACATCGAGTTCGACCCGGTAGCGGAAGGGGTTTTTGTCGATCACCGCAAGTGATTCGCCGACTGCGGTCGACATATAGCCGTGTTCCACTTGCTGTTGATTTTTCAGCAGTGCAGGGTCACGTCCGCCGAGCGGCATTCCGTCCTGCGCGGTGAGGAAGCTCATGTCGTGCAATCCTCGTAATACTCGGATGTTTTCGTCGATCGGCTGGTCTACTGCGTGATCGAACAGATCCATGTGATTTCGCCAGCCGCTCGCGGACATGTCGCCGGAGAGCTGGTATGCGAATGACGAGTATTGCGAATGACGGCCCAATGCTTCGTTCCATCGCTCGGAGGAATCGTTTTTCAGGCTGCCGTCCGGATTCTGGAGGACGGTCTTCAGGTAGCTGTGGAGCGGATGGGATCTATCGCTGTTCCAGAGGTCGACGGCGAAACGTCGGAGTTCGGTCACGCTGCGGTAGCGTGGTGGCCCCGAGTCGGTGACGATGCCCACCGCTTCGACGCCTTGGAAGTCGTACGACATCCATTTCAGGAACCAGTCGATCCTGGCGTCGTCGTACTGCGGATCGCGCAGGTAGCTGTTGACGAGGGATTGCACTGTGTACTTGTGTGCCGCCTCGAATTCGTGTGGTGACAGTTGATCCCGCGCTGGCCCCAATTGATATTCGCCATATGCCTCGGCCCACAGGTCCGGATCGTGTGGTGTCGCCGGGATGCCCTTGGCCGGGTTACCGGTCAGCCGGTCGAGGATGTGTTCGAGCCCGGGGTGACCACCGCGGGCTACGCGGGCTCGCATCTCGTTGAGGAGTCTCGGGTCGTGTGCCTGGGCGCGATTCCAGACCGGTTCTACGACTGGATGATTCCGCCCTTCGGCCAGCTCCCCTCCGTGCGGGCCCGATGCAGGATCCGGCCCGCCGTCGCCCGCAGTATCCCGTCCGCCGGTTTGCCGATGGCCCGGAATTCCCGAGTCTTCTTGTCGATCACCAGGTTGCGATCCAGGTTCTGCTCGTCCGTCCCGAACCGGTACTCCACCTGGGTCGTGTCCTCCCGGATCCGGTCGTAGAACACCAGTAGAGCCATGGTCGTCCTTTCCCGCGCTGTCGTAATGTTCGCCGGTTCGCTCCGGAATGTCGCGCTCCCAGTTGTAGCGCTGGTTGGCGTGACGATGTGCTTCGGGATAGGTCGCGTCCGGATGATCACGCATGTAGTTCGACTCGGCGAGCTCGTGTTCGAGCATGACCAGGTCCTGTGGGAGTGGGCGGCCCTCGCGCAGGCGGATCCAGGCCTCGGCCTGGTCCGCGGAGGGGTCGAACCGGGCACGAGTGTATCCGCCGTTGTCGTAGTCGCGCAGCAGATGTTCCTCGGACATCAGGTGGCTCTTGACCTGCGCTACCTCGTCGCGCGAGTAGCCTATCGATCCGTCGGGCCGCCGGACGGCCGCGAGGTGGTCGGCGATGGCGTCCACATCGGTCGGGTCGGCTCGGAAATGGTCGTAGGCATCGGCGGCCCAGGCATCGTCGTACCCGGGGTCGCGGGGGCGCATCGCGCCGCCGGTGTCCAGCCAGTCCATGCTCGGTCCGCCGGTGTGTGACGGATCGGGATCGTCCCATCGGGGTGGGTCGGCGTACGCGGATCGGCGTGGCTCGGTGGTATCGGCCGGTCGGCCGTCGTCGAAGGTGGCTGTGCGCGGGCCTTCCTCGGTCGCGGCGGCGGGGCGTTCCGCGAGGGTATCGGTCGGGGGACGTCCCTCATCCGCGTGACCGGCCGCACTCGCGTAACCGCGGGGCGGTGTTGTGGTGTCCGGTGATTCGGCCCGGACGGCGACCGTTTCGGGGCGGCCTGCCACGCTGGACCGGCTCGTTGTGACGGCCTGGTCCTTCTGTCCGGCAGCGACATTCGTGTTCGGTTCGGCGGTGGTGGAGTTGCCCGCGCCGGCGCGGGCCGGCTCGCGATCGAGCGGCCTTGTGGCTGAGGGGGCCTCGCGCGATGGGGTGCTGTGACCGGTGGTGTCGTTCGGAGTGGGGCGATTGCTGGCAGTGGTCTCGGTGGGAGCCGTTCGGGTGCCGGCATCGGTGGTGGGCGAACTCAGCCTGTCGGTGCCACCGGTCGGTCGGGCCGAATCCGCCCCGGCTCGAGTGCCTGTCGCGGCACCGGAATCGGCTGCCGGGGAACGGGGTTCCGCCCGGGTGCTTTCCGGGGGCGGCGCACTGCCGTCCACCACAGCGGTCCGGGCCGATTCCGGCCGGGCGTCGAGTCCGTGCTCGAGGGTGGATTCGGTGCCGGACCGGCCGGTGGCCGGGGTGCCCACCTCGGCCGGTTCGGTGATCGGTCTCGTGGTGTCTGCACGGACTTCGGTCCGTGGTGTGGTTCCTTCCGGTTCGTTCGCCCCGGCGCTGCGGCCCGGCGCCTCGGTGTGACCGACTCCGTGCATCGCCCCCATTCCGACACCGGCCGCGAGCAATTGGGGATCGAAGTGGGTATCGACCTTGTCCCAGTCGAATCCGCCGTGCGCAAGCTGATCGCCGACCTGCCAGGCTATTCCGGCGCCGTACATGCCGACTCCGGCGGCCGTCCCGCCGGACGCGGCGCTGATCATGCGGTTCAGCCGGGGCGATACCGCATCGCCGAGCAGTCGTCCGGTGCCCAGGCCGACAGGCGCGGCCACCATGGCGCCGGCGCCGAATTCGAAGCCGGTCCGCAGGGTCTGGCCGACATCGAAACCGTCGCGATTGCCTTCCGCCAGTTGGAGTCCCTGAATTCCGGCATCCAGCAGGACGCCCTGGCCGAATCCTTTGATACCGGCGATGCCGATCTGTTTGGCGATCGTCTTCAGCAGCGTGCGTATGCCGACGCCGGCTGCTTCCCGAGCCAGCGCGCCGGCGCCCTGTTCGGCGGCGACCTCCACCGCCTCGCGGCCCGCGGCGAGCGCGATGGGGACTCCCGCTTCGCCCCAGGGGAAGTCCAGCAACAACATGATGACGGCGTAGGCGGTCAATGCCGCGAAGGCCGCCTCCTGGATCTTGGTGTACTCGATCTGGGTACCGCCGTTACGGGTGTATCGACCGAGGTCGCGCAGGCCCTGGGCAAGTTTCTGCATCGACGCGTCGCCACCGTCGTACAGCTTGGCGAACTCCTGCGCGATCGCGGTGGCGCCGGCGCCGGTGTAGCACTCCTGAGTTTCGTCGGTGGTCGACCGCATCTGCGGCTCGAGCTTCTCCAGTTCGGCGGCTCCCTGATTCCAGGCGTCACCGAGGGCGAACATGGCGTCCTCGTCGCCCTTCGGATAGGCCGCGCCGAAGTTGAGGGCCTCCAGGATCCACGGCGGGATCCATTCCCACATCCTGGTGATGGACACACAAACCCCCCGGTTACCGATCGGCTGTCCGGTCCCGGACCTCGGGCAGTCGTGCGGCGGTCGCGAAACCGACTGTGCCACAGCGATCACCCGGATACAACGTGAGGGGTGGATCGTGGTGGGGTATCTGCGGTCCGCGCCTCAGGTATTCGATGTCCTCGATGTTCTCGCCGGACGAATTCTGTGTCCACGTGCGAGAACTCGGCTATCGGCCGCCGAGCGCGATCGACCTCACCGACGAGTTCCAGCGCGAGATGCTGAAGTATTTCTGATCCGCTTCACCACGACTTGTCGGCCACCGGCGATGTCGCCGAGTCCGATCCGTGCTCCCAGCGTTCGACATCGGCGAACGTCGTCGAGCCGTCGCCGGTCTCGGTGCGCGCGTGCGCCTTGGGCGGGGCCGTCGAAACCTCCGGCGGACTCGGCATGAGGTCCAGGACATCCGGAATACCGCCGAGGAATTCCGACAGCCGCGGCATCTGGGACTGATCCGCGCGGAGGCGATCCAGCATTTCGCGCGTGCGGCGCTGCACCTCGGCCGCTGCCGTCTGGGTGGCAGCGGTGACGGCCCGCGCGATCTCGGGATAGGTCAGGTCCGCTACGTCGTCGGAGAAGCGCACCTCCACGACCACCCCCTGCGCGTTGACCGTCACGGTCACCCGCTTGCCCGCCGCAGTCGCCGTCGCTGTGAGCCGGGCCTGCTCCTGCTGGGTGCGGGCGATCGATTCGATTCCGGTGCGCACGGTGTCCATCAGGTCGGCCAGCCGTGCCTTGGCCATCTCGTTCGACATTCGATCTCCCGGGCGATCCACTCGGCCGCGGTGTCCGGCTCACCGGAAACCGTCGGTATTCCCCTGTTCCGTGTCGTCCAGGTGTTGTGCGGCATCCCGCAGCCCCTGAGAGTACGAGCGCAGCATCTCGGCCCTGGACCCGATGACGCTCTGTAGATTCTGGTCCGATTTCACGTAACCGTTGTCGCCACCGGAGAACTGCCGGCCGAAATCGTCGTCTCCCCATCGCCCCCAGTGCGCGCTGGACGCGGCGGTCAAGCGCGACAGGATCGCCTGGATGCTGTCGGCCACACCGTCGAGATCACCGGCCACGCCGCGCAGATGCTGTGTTTCGATCCGAACCCGATCGGTCATGACAGCCCCACCTCCTCGCCATCACCGTGTCGGTCGGTCCGATCACCGGTGTGGGCACTGAAATCCATCGTGTCACAGCGCCTCCGACCGGACAATGCGCGGAGACAGCGTGGTACGAGCCGAATTGCGGCGCCGGTGGCGGAGAGTTGCCGCGGTGCGGCAAGATACGGAATCAGGTCGGATTCGGTCGGCGAGTGGGGGAGGACAGCCGCATGAACATCCCCGCGCCGTCCGCCTCCGGTGCGGGTTCTCCCCCGGCGGCCGGTACACCGGATCTCGGCTTCACCCTCGGTGTACCAACGGCGGCCGAGGTGGTGGAAGCCGTGGCAACACGGCCGGTCACCGACGACCGGGCGCAGGCGGACAACCTCGCCCGTGCCATCGCCGGTGAACTCGGCGCCGGCGGCCCACCCGGATGGCGGCAGGTCGATGCGATCTTCGCACTGACGGTTTCGGGCGGAGTCTCGTTCGTGTTCTACACCGATGCGCGTGACCGGGTGGCGCGCTTCGAACCGTCGCCTCGAATCATCGAGTTGGCACGGGCCCACCGTGAGGTGTCGGCGCGGGCCGTAGCAGGGCCGTGGTGGCGAATGGAGCTGCGGTACACCGCATCCGGTGAGCTCGACATCGACCACGACTACGGAGAGGAGCCGTTCCCGGAGAATCAGTTGCTCGCGCCGAGCCTGTACATCGAAGACCTCGAAACCTTTCCACGCAACCGAGTGCCGGTCTGGCTCGGCGCCTACATCGGCCACGGTGGCCGGCAACACCGCCCTCCGGCTCGGGCCGCCGCGCGGGCGCGTGCCGATCGAGACGCGGGAATCGTCGCCGGACATGCGGACACCGCCATCCCACCCCTGTCGGTGATGTGGGCACGCTGGGCGGCGATCGCGGCGGCCTTCGCTGCCGTGGAATCACCGCTGGGCCCGCGAATACTGCCGTCGCAGGGATACTTCGAAGGAGCGCGACACAGCGGGTCGACCCTGTATCGCCTGCCCGGTGACCGCGCGGTACTGTCCGGCGGAGTATGGAATGCGCCGGTACTCGACGCGGTGTACAACACCGGCGCCGACATGCCGGACTTCTACGCGGGCGCTCCCGCATGGATCGCCGACCCGGTCCTGAATGCGCGTGCATCCTCCGGGCTGCTGTCGTTCTGCTACTGGTGGGGTGGCGACGGCTGGTATTGCGCCCGGTCACCGTCGATC
Source organism: Nocardia sp. alder85J (assembly GCF_020176955.2). GTDB lineage: Bacteria > Actinomycetota > Actinomycetes > Mycobacteriales > Mycobacteriaceae > Nocardia. The sequence goes on along the minus strand of NZ_JAIUCZ020000003.1, from coordinate 43,713 downwards.
GCGCAGATCAGCGAGGCTGTTCCAGGTATGTGGACGGCAGAGACCACCGCGGATGTCGTTCGCAGCGTTGCCGGTACTCACGGGACAACGGAATCATCCAGCGCCGCCGCCACATTCGTATTGCTGGTGGAGTCCGGCCGGGTCTCGGTGAAGGCGATCACCGACGTGTTCGACGTCCGGACTGCCGGTATCGACAGTGCCGTGTACCAACTCTCACTTGCGGGCGTGGCCGTCGAGTGATCTCGTATCTCGAACGCACATGAAGTTCTGGAGGCAGCCCGCTGGTCCGACCTGCGAGGATCGCCTCGCCGAGCCGTTGCGGCTATGCTCCGCTTGTTTCGCAGGTATCAGCGAGGGGGAGATGGCCGAGTTGAGGCCCGGTGATATTTTCGCCGGATACACGATCGTTCGCACGCTCGGAGAAGGCGGCATGGGCACGGTGTACCTGGCCCGGCATCCGAGGCTTCCGCAGCAGGTGGCATTGAAGCTGCTGACGCGCGAGATGGCCGTGAGTGATGAACTGCGGCACCGATTTCTGCGCGAGGCCGATGTGGTCGCGCGGCTCGATCATTGGCTGGTATCGGCGGCCGCGCCGGGAAGCTGTCTGCTGCTGACGAGACTCGGCGGGAACACTGCGGATCACTGAGAGACAATTGTCGAAAGGGGCTGTTGTGCAGGGGGATATGGCTGCGGGCTGGCTCGCGGTGGACTTCGGGACAGCGTGTACGGTCGCAATGATCGGCGAGGGGTTCGGCCGCGTCGATTCACTGCCTTCGGCCGGTCGTGGTCTGTCGATGCCTTCGGCCGTCGTGGTCGAGTCGCCTGCGGTCGTGCGCGCCGGCGTCGTGGTCGACAGCAATTCGGTGGTCGGTGATCTCATCTCTCGCCCCAAACAGTGGATCGCGGCAGGAACGACCGAGTTTCAGCTCCGAGCCGGTGTGGTCTCGGCAGCCGAGATCGTGGCCGCCGTCCTCCGGGAGGTGTCGTGGCGGTTTCGATCGATCGCCGATCCGCCGACCGGAATCGTCATCACCCATCCCTGCGGTTGGACAGCGCCGCAAGTCGGACTGTTGGCTGAAGCGGCTCGCCTGGCGGGATTTCCCGCCGATCGGGTTCGGACGGTACCGGAGCCTGTTGCCGCGGTACACGGAATCGGCCCGGTTCCGACCGGTGCCCGTGTCGCAGTCGTCGACATCGGCGCGACGGCAGTGAATGTGACGGTGCTGGTCGCAGCGTCGAACGGGCAATTCCATGTTGTCGTCACCCGCAGCGGTACCGGGTTGGGCGGCGACGCAGTCGACAGCGCGATCCGGCGATGGGTCGACACCCGGCTCGCTCAGGAATACCCGAACATCTTCGTTGCGATATCCGGCAATGATCCCGGACTCGCCAATGCTGTCGCCTCCGCCAAGGAGCACCTGACCGTCGCCGACAGTGCCGATATCGAAGTGTGGTCGGCTGCGGGCCGGGCGGCGCTGACATTGGGACGAGCAGAGTTCGAACGGCTGATCGGCCCGGAGATCGCCAAGTGCGTACATTTCGTCCGGACCGTATTGACGCAGGCGAATCTCACTGCGCAGGAACTGCATTCGGTGCTGCTGATCGGCGGTGCCGCGCAGGTTCCGTTGCTGCGCGAACGCCTCGCCGAGGCGCTCCCGCTGGTGGAGTTGCCGGAGCCGAACACGGCGATCGTCCGGGGTGCGGTGTCGGCGAGGACCCAGGTTGCGCCGATCGCGACGGCCGGCGTGGCCCCGGCTACGGATCGCCCGGTCTTCGCGGGTGCGCCGACCGGCACGGCTCCCCGTCCCGCCGGTGTCCGGAAGTCCGGACGGTGGATCGCCGGTGCGATCGTGGCAGTGGTCCTGGTGAGCGCGGCCGCGGTCGCCGTGGCGCTGAGTCTCACGCCCAAAGGGCCTGCCGCTTCCCGATATCCGGCGATCGATGTGGGAATGTCTACCCTGGACAAGGATATCGCGCTGGATCCGTCGTCCGGCTTGGCCTATGTCTCCAACGACCGCGACAATACGCTGTCGGTGATCGACACGGCCACGGACAAAGTGGTGGCGACGATTCCGGTGGGCGAGGCTCCGGGCCCCGTGGTCGTCGATCCCGAACTGCATCGGGTGTATGCGGTGGGACGCGGGACCAACATCGCCGAATCGAACGTCACCGCGAAATTGTCGGTGGTCGACACCATCTCGAAACGATTGATCACTGCCGTCCCGATCGGGAAATCGGCGCACGGAATCGCACTGGATCCGTCGAGTCACAATATCTATATCGGTGTCGATACCGGGACCGGTGATCCGCCCGGCGCCTATTCATCGGGTTCGGTCCTGATTCTCGATCATTCCTCGTTCGACGTGCTCGCGACGGTACCCGGCGGCGACAATACGCCGTGGGCTATAGCGATCGACCCGGTCACTCGCACAGCCTATTTCGCGGGGGTAGCCCGAAACCAGCCCGGCAATCCGGTCGGTATCATGCTGCTGAACCTCGATACCAATCAGTTGACCGGGTTCATCGCGCTGCCGAAAGCGAGCGATTCCATCCGCGATATCGCGGTGGATCCGGGCAGCCGGACGGCTTTCGTGGTGGACGAATCGGGCAGTATTCTGACGGTCGACACGAAATCGGCCGTCATCACGGGAACCGTGCCGGTCGATCCGCTGTTCAGTACGGTGCGAACGGATCCGGTCGGTCATATCGCGTACGCTGCGGGCGGTACCTTCGATACCGGCCGAATGGTCGCCATCGACACCCGCACCGGAGCCGTCGTTCGCACCGTCGAGCTGGGCCGTACGTCTGCCAGCGGTGGGGCGGCGCTGAACGCCGGATCGGGCAAGATCTACGTTCCGTGCGGATCGATGCAGGTACGGGTTATACCGCGGTGACCCGGTTCGGACGAGAGTGGGCTTCCGCTCGTGCGAACCGGGTTGGATCAGCGCCGTTCGTCCTTGATCGCGCGGATGGTCGCGGCGATGCGGGTGTTCACGAGTGCCGTCAGTTGCGCGGCGTCGGCCGAGATCACGCGCGGCGGAGTGTCGTCGGTCGTCACGTATCGGCCGTCCCCGTCGAGATCGCGCCAGCCCAATCGGTACTGCACTTGGCCGCGCGGGCCGAAAATGGATCGGCCCTGGTTTATCGTGATCCGCCCGGCGCGCCGGGCCGTCGACTCCCGGAATCTTCTCGCACTGACGGCGATCGATTCGTATTCGGGCTCCCGGACCGATGAACGGCCGTAATCGTAATCCATTCCCGATCCGCCGACGTCGACCAGGCTGAAATCACCGTGGGTTCCGGCGCCGGTATCCGGAAGTGCCCGGACCGCCTCGTCCGCGAGCCGCAGCGGATCGCATTCGAATGCGGTGTAACCGCGACTGTGCCAGAACGAGGAACCGGGCAATTGCGTGATTACATATCCTTTATCCTGCCTGCGGCTCGCGACCATCCGTAGATGACCTTCGGGCTCGAGTGGTTCCTGCTCGTCCCAGCCGGTCACCACGAGATACAGATCAGGGTCCGCGATCGCCTCGAACATCGCCAGCGCGGCCGGATGCAGCGTGGCCGACAGTCGATTCCGGGTGCTGCGGATGTCGTATTCCAATTGATCGGTGGACGTGGGATCGGCCACGAATGTGAACGGCCCCGGCAGCGAGTCATCGGCGGCCCCGCTCCACAGTGCGTAGAACTCCAGTTCCGTGAATCGCCATATCGGGGTCATTTCTCGACCACGGGCCGTACCGCGGCCCGCGCCTCGCCGAGACCTTCTTCGAGGTGCTCCTGGGATTTGAGGTAGTCGGGCCGCTTGTGTTCCTTGTTCTGACCCTGACCGGAACCGTGGGCACCCGGGCTGCCCATGCCACCACCCATTCCGCCTGCGGTCGCACCGGTCGCCGCGAGACCGGCCCGCGACGTGGACGCCGCCGGTTCCGCCGTGGTAGCCGCCGCCGCGCGGGGAAACAATCGTGACGCTGCGGAATCGCGGGCCAGCGACGACGGCGGCCCGCCCGGGGCCGCGCCGCCGCCGATTCCGCCGCCTTTGACGCCACCCGGCCCGCCCGGGCCGGCTCCGGAAACCTTGTCGAGTCCGCCGAGCGGCAGGTCCGGTGAGCCCGGCAGCGCTGCCGCGGCGACCTGTTGGGCGGATTGCGCCGCCTGCTGAAGTCCTTGCTGCGCGGCCTGCGCGAGTTGCTGCGCGGTCTGCTGTGCCGCCTGAGCACCCTGTTGAGCCATTTGGGAGCCCTGCTGCGCGGCGCTCTGCAGCATCTGCTCGACCTGCTGGGCCTGTTGCAGTGCCGTGTTGTTCTGATCGCCGGTGTTCTGGGGCTGTTGGTTGTCCGGGGCCGGTGTACCCGGGTCCGGAACCTGCTTGTCGTCCGGCAATTCTGTCGTCGGGCTCGGTTTGCCGTCGAGGCCCAGGGCCGCCGGGCTGTCGTTGCCGGTCGGCACGTACGGCGGCGCGGGCGGGGCGGGTGGCGCGGGCGGGGCTGCCGGGATATCCGGTGGCGCGACATCGGGTGCCGGAATGACGGGAAGGTGGCCGGCGCACTCGGTATAGCTGGCGACATACAGCTTGTCCCATACCTTCTGGTATATCTGCTGCGTTTGCCAGATGATGTCCGGGCTCTGCGTTTCCTTGACCAGTGTCGCCGAATCCACACCGGGCAACTCTGGATTCAATTTCCCCAGCCAGTTGCCCGAAAAGCTCAGTATCGTGGCCATGTTGCCGATACTGTCGGCGAGCGGTTGTGTCGTGGCGATATATCTGTTGACGAGTCCCGATGCTTCTTTTCCCGCCACGGAGTCCGGGCCCCAGACCGTCTGGTTGCGGTCAGTGCCCGCCACGGAGTCCGGGCCCCAGACCGTCTGGTTGCGGTCAGTGCCCCCGCTGATGCTGCCGAATTGTGACTGGAATTCGGAGAAAGCGGTGCGGAGTAGATCGGATACGCCCGACCAGACGCGCGCGACATCCTTGAAGCCGTCGACCGCTCGTCGGGCCTCGATATCGACGTGGTGATTGTGGAATTGGTCATAGTTCAAACTGCCGCCGGCGATCGGTGGTCCGACGGGATTCGTGTCGCCCTTGTCGGCTGCTATCTGGTCGACCTTCGTGGCGAGACCCGTTCCGGAGAGCACATTGTCGAAATCGGTATTGTCGGTGCTCACCATCACGGCGCCGCTGAGGTTGCCGGTGACCCTGACTGCCGCACCCGCATCACCCCAGGAGAGCAGACCGTCACTCTTCGCCTTGTTCGAAGCTCCCCAGTTCGGGTCGTCGATGTCGCCTGGCTTGTAATCGTGATGTGTGCGGCCGTTCTCGATGTTCTTGAAGAGATTCGTGACGTTCTCTTCGGTTTCCTCGAAACTTTCTATGGCTTTCTGAAATGCCACCGCCATGGTCGTGACCAGATCCGAGTGCTGCTTCATCACGGTATCGATCAGATAATCGGCCTTCTGTTTCATCTTGTCGGTCAGCTCCGACCCCGTGGCCAGGGCGCTGTAGGCCGGAATCCTGTGCAGATCGTCGCGCTTCGCCTGAACCTGCTTGAACGCATAATCGAGATCGGCGAACAGGGGAAGCAGTTTCCGCGCCTCGGCGGGATCAAATTTGATGTGCAACTTGAAATCATTGGCATCGTCTTGAAGGCTCATTTCTCTCCTTCGCTCGGCTGCGGTCCAGTGGCACTGTGTGTCGTCATCGTTTCAACACCCACATCTTCCCCTCCGTGCTGATTGCGTAGACGACGTGCCCATCGGGATCCGCCGCCGTGTCCAGGCATCTTTGCGATCCGCCGGTATCGGACTTCATATCCAGTGACTCCACGACCTTGCGTGATCGTGTATCGATCACGGTCGCAGCGTCCGCGGCGAAGTGCACGACGTAGGCCGTATGGCTCGCCGGGTCGAGTGTGATCTCCTCGGCGAGATCGGCCGGATCGGCGATGGTCGCCAGGGTTTTCTGGGATGCCGGATCGAATACCTTTATGTCACGCCCGGTCTTGCGGTTACTGCCGGGGGTGGTGGCGGGAACGGTGAAGTAGGCGAGGTGCTCGGCCGGATCCACCGCCAGTGCTCGGGCATCGTCGCCGATCGGTGAGCTGCTCCGCATGGTCCGCGCCAGTCGGTCGACGGTGACCAATCGGCTGTCCTTCGCCTCGGTTACCAGCGCGTACAGAGTATTCGGCCCGTCGAGGACGATATCGGAGACGGTCCCGTCGAACTGGATCATCGTCTCCACCGATTTGGTCACCGGATCCATCGTCACGATCGATCGGTTGCCCAGCCCGGCGTAGAGGATGTGGGAGGTCGGGTCGGCGGCGATCGCGGTGATGGTGGTGCCCGGGGTCTCCGGCATGGCTTCGACCGCATTCGTCGCGCCGTCGACCTTCACCAATTGCATGCGCCAACCGTCGACCAGGATTTGCAGATACGCGGTGTGGGAGCTGCCGTCGATTGCCATCAGCATCGTCGATCCGCCGAGTTGAACGACCGCGGAGACGGCTTTGGACGTGCGGTCGAGTTTCCACAATGAGCCGTCGTGGTTGGCGATGAAGATCGTGGCGGAGTCCGCCGCTACCTTGCTCGCGGTCTGGGCGACGGGCACCTTGGCCTCGACCGTAACGGCCGGTAGGCGTGCATCTTTCGTGGCCGATGAGCGTCCGACGCCGCTCACGACCACGCCGATCACGACCATCGCCACCACCACCGCCCCGATGACGAGCGCAATGACCCAGAGGTGCCGGCGCGCTACCCGGCGGCCCCGATCCACGGCCGGGGAACGGCCTTCGGATCCGGCCCGGTTCCGTTGCGCTTCCCAGAGATTCGGATTGTTCGGAGCGGGACGAGTCTTCGGCTTCCGGGGTTCGGCCTTCGGCGCGGCCCCGTGTTCGACGGACGCCGGCCGGTGAGGGGCCGGGGGCACGGTCGGCGACAGCGTCGGAACAGCGGCGACGGCCCCTTGCGCCAGAGTCGCACCCGGATCGTCGAGTACGGTGATCTGCCCGAGCTCCGCCAGCCGGCCGCGAACGGCCGGTACGGCCGCCGATCCGCCGGTGAGGACGATGTGCACACCGCCCGGATCGGCAGCCCGGAGGATCTGCTGGATTCTCGTGGATTCCGGCGCGATCAGCCGCTCGAATTCGATACGGGTCAGCACCAGCACCACATCGGTGCCGGGCACGGTGATCTCGGCGCTCTCGTGCTGGGACAGTCGCTCCTTCGCCACCCGGATTCTCGTCATCAGGGCCCAATCGGTGCCGGGGGTGGCGGCCGGCACGGCCGGCTGCTGCGGATGCCGTTGGGACAGTTCCACTTCGACCCAGCGTCGAACGGCGTTGTCGAATTCGTCGCCCGCCGGGCCGTTGAGACCACGGACCGGCTCGGCCACCCGGACCGCTCCCGCCGGATCGATCACGATCCCCGCGATATCCAGCGTGGCCGCGCCGATATCGGCGACGATCAGGCGCGCACCGGCCGCCGCCGGGTACGTGCTGCGGAGGAAGTGCGCTGTCGCAATCGGTTCGGAGACCGTCCGGACGCGGTCGGCGGTGTATCCGATCAGGGCGGCGGCCTCGACGAGGACCGCGACGGCCTGCGCGGGCCAATGCTGTGGATGAGTCAGCACCATTCCCCGCGGGGGTGCGCTGTCCGGACGGCCTCGAGCACAACCGACGATGTGCTGAAGGATTGCCGCGAAGGCATGCTGGACGGGCACGGACCCGTCGCCTGCTCCGAGGGCCCGGTACCCCGCGGCGAGCCACGCCACCGGCTGCGCGACATACTGTCCCGTGCCCGCCGCGGCGACGTCGAGGGCCGCGTCGCCCACATCGATCGATGTGGGCGACCGCAGGCACACCCCGGACGACATGGTCGTGCCGCCGCGTGACAACGGCAACGGCACCGGCAGCCCGGTGTGGTCCGTCAGTGCGGCCGTTGTGTTCATGGTGCCGATGTGCACGGTCAGCACTCCGGCTGCACCAGCGGTCACCGCTCGGACTCCTCTCTCGCCGCCCATGATTGCCGGGCGGCGATCGGGCCCGGACGCGGCGAGCGCCGGATATTCGTGTGAAACCCCCCGGGGCGCAGACCTGTTGGCATGGCTGTGGGTTGATTCTGCTCGTACACCGCTTATCTCGCAACCGGCCGCACGCGGGGTCGTCGCCGCGAGTTCGGACGCGCCGTCCGCTTGTTTTCCGGACCGGAAAACCGGATACGGTCCCGGCGCCCGAATCCCGCTGGCGCACCTACGCCGTGGGTGCTATACCTGTTTTGCTGCACAGGAGGGGAGCATCAGTATGGGTGATCTGGATCCGCCGGGTGAGGACGATGCCGGCGAGGACTCGGAGCGTTGGCCCACATTCACCGCGGCGTCGGTAACCGGGTCCATCGTGGTGCGAACCACGGAACAAGGACTGCCACTGGGGATTCGGATCGAACCTTCCGAACTGTATGGCAAGGATCCGATGCAGTTGGCCGGTGAGGTGCTGCGACTGTGTCAGCGGTCGGCCAATCGGGCCGGGCTCGAGCGGCGAAAGCAGTTGGAAGCGGCCGGGATCAGTGCCGCGAGTCTCGCGCACAGCGGGTTGCCGACGGAAGCCGGGCTGGCTCGGCAGGAGATCGTCGAGGAGCAGGACTACGACACCGAGCCGCAGAGCTGGCTACGGTCGATCTGAGTGTCGGAGGGGTGGGCAATGATCGAATCGATGGACGACCTGGAGGCCATGGTTCGTCGGCAGTTGTACCGGATGCAGGGGTTCACCGAGGATGTCGCGCGCGTGCGAGCGCGTGAGGTCTCCGAGGACGGTGCCATCGCGGTCGAGGTCGACGGTAATGGGGCTTTACGGAATCTCGAGTTCTCCGGGGATATTTCGCGTATGTCGCCGGCGGAGTTCGAGCGGGTCCTCGTGGATACCGCGAATGCGGCTGCGCAGCAGGCTTTTGTTCGCCTCTCCGAGCTGATCACCGAGTTGAACGATGAGCAATCGCAGCAGGTGGGCGGGTAATCCCGCCGGAGTCGGCCGAATGTGAACACATTCTGGCGCAATCACTTTCATTTCTGTAACGTCAATCCGGTCGGTATAGTCGGGAGGGAAATCCAATGGGCGATCTTGTGAAAGCAGATCCGGCGGCCATTGCGGCGTTCGGTACTCAGCACGCCGGGATGGCGGGGCAGGTGGCGGGATCCGCCGCCGCCGATGTCGTGGGGTCGCTGGCGTCCGCGGTGCCGGTGTTCGGACTCATCGGGCAGGACTTCCTGGCCGCATTCGCGCAGGCGCAGTTCAGCTTCCTGCAGTCCAGTGCCGAGATCGCCGCTGTGCACGCCGGTATCGCCACCGGTGCGCTCGAAGGCGCGGCCACGTACACCGGTACCGAACTCGGCAACGCGAACTCGTTCGTATCGAGTATCGTCGGCCTGTTGTGACCACTCCGGCCGTGGGCTCCGTGGGCGGTCACCTCGATCCGACCGTGCTGGATGTGTTGCGCGGCAGTCCCATCGGTCCCATGCTGGATCGTCCGGTCTCGGACATGTTGCGGGACGCGGGACTTCCACAGCTACCGGCCTTGCCGCAGTTGCCGCCCCTGCCCGCGATGCCCACGCTGCCGAACATAGACCCGTCGGCGCTGATCCAGCCCGCGTTGCAGTTGCTACAGGCGTTCGGCACCGGGAAGCTCGGCGGTGGTGGGGGATTCGATCCGACCCAGTTGCTGTCGTCGGTCGCGAACGCATTGATGTCGACTGCGTCGCAGGGGGCGTCGGCGAATGCGGCGGTCGCACCGAACTGGAACAGTGACGCCTCCGACAAGGCGCAGCACAAAAGCGATCAGGCGCAGCAGGACAGCGCCAAGGTCGCGCAGCAGGGCCAGCAGCAGAAGACGATTCTGTTGCAAGCGCAGCAGGTCGTCGCCGAGGGCGCGGCCGAACTCATGGGCGTCATACAGAAATTCATCGCCGAGGTGGTCGCCGGCGGCATTTTCCTGTTCACACCGGTGGGAATCCCGATGTTGATGGGAATGGCCACCGACGCGATCTCGGAGGCCGGGGTGATCGCCGCCAAGACACGGGGCGAATTGACCGTGCAGACCGGGCAGATGGTCACAGCCGGGATCAAGATCCCGATCGACGGGGTGCCCGACCTCGGAGAGATCTCCGGACTGGCGTCGGAGGCGCTGAATCTGGTGCAGCCCTACCTGAGCACCGGGGCACAGGTCGCCACCCAGGCCGCGCAGGTCGGCGAGCAAGCGGTGAGCCAGGCGGTGTCCGCTGGGCAGCAGCTCGTCGGCCAGGGCGCGCAGGCGCTGTCGAGCGTGGCGGGTTCGGTACTGGGCCCGGCCGGGCAGGCGCTGAGCGCGGCCACGGCGGCCAAGCCGGTGTCCGCCGACGACGAGACGGCGCACCTCGGTGCGGCCGACTCCGGCGAGACGACCGGATCGCTCGGGGCCGGTGGCGGCATCGGCGGTATGCCGATCGGTGCGGGAGGTGCGGGGGCGGGCAGTCCCTGGCAGGGCGGCGCGCCGCGCGCCGGGCTGCCGGGACTGGGACAGTCGCAAGCGCCGCGCACCGGTGGCCAGACCGAGGAAACCGAAACGGAGACAACGACAACGACGGCCGCCGCCCCCGGGATGATGCCCGGGGCGGGGCTGGCCGGGGCCGCCCGCGGGGCCGAGGGCGGATCCGACGACGAACACCGCCCGAATCTCGTCACCAGCGCGCACGGCGACGAGGTCGTGGGCACCATCGAGGGGGTCTCGCTGCCGGTGGTCGGCGCGGCCGAGCCGATGCCGGAACCACCGCCCGATAAAGAGCTCACGCTCTGAAATTCCGGTAGGAACAGGAGATTGTCATGGTCACGAGCGATTTCGACGGCGTGCAGTTCGATCCCGTGGCCGCCCAGCAGGCGGCCGCCCAGTTGGACGGGCTGGCCGGTCGGCTGGCCGGTGATCTACAGGACGAGCGCCCGCGGCTGACGGCCGCCTCGGCCGGCTCCGACGAGGTTTCGGTGCGGGCGGCGCAGACACTCGACTCCGTCGCCGAGTCGTTCCAGCGCAGTGCCGACGCGGGCGTGCTCGAGGTGCGCAAGCTGGCCGCGACGCTGCGGGTCCAGTCCGGCCGGTTCGGGCAGGCGGAATCCGACAACGCGGCCGACTTCGGCGGCGTCGCGACGGCCTGATCGAGGCATCGATGGTGGTGGAGCCGATGAAACCGGGATTCACCGGGACGGTCTGGGAATCCAGGCCACCCGAGCAGCTGGCGCGCGACCTCGTCACCGGCGCCGGCGCGGCGCCGACGGCGGAGGCGGGGCTGGCGTGGGCCCGGCTCTCCGCCACTTTTGCCGCATCGGCTGTCGAATACGAGCGCATCCTCGCCGCGGTCGATGCCGCCTGGCGGTCGCGGGCGAGTCGTGACGTGCTGGATCGGATTCGCGCACTGCGGGATTGGCTGACCGAGGCCGCCGCCTCGGCTGCGGCCAATGCCGCGCACGCCGAGGCGCACGCCGCCGCCTACGAGGTCGCCCGCCTGGCCATGCCGGATGCGGGCGAGGTCGAGGCGATCCACGCGCTGCAGCAGAACCTGGAGCAGGTCGGCACCGCGCTCGGCGCGCCGATGCTGGGCACTCTCGCGCAGCTCGACGGCCAAGCCGACGCGGCGAAAGCCGTTGCGGCACGGGTGATGCGCACCTACGAGGCGACCACCGAGCCACTGGCCACGCCGTGGGAGCAGCAGGCACCGCCGGTGGTGGTGCCCGATCCCGAGCCGACCGCGGAGACCGCCACGCCGGCGGCGCCGGAATCCGCCGCGGCGCCGATGTTGCCGGGCGGTCTCGCCGGTCTCGGGTCGATCGATTTCGCACCGACCCTGACCGCCTACCGCTCCCGTAATGTCACCCGGGTCACCACCGAGACCACCGTTGAAAGCACTGCGACCGAACAGGTTTCGGTGCCGATGGGCTCGATGCCGGTCGGCGGGGCGCCGATCGCCGCACGGCCGCAGGGCAAGCAGCAGCACTTCCCACGGGCTGCTCTGCCCGGCGAGGCTGCCGCCGCGGCCGCGCAACTGGAGCTGGAGACGGGGATGCAGGCGGCGCCCGCGGTGCTGGGCGGCCTCGATCCCGCCGCGTCGCGGGTGCCGACGGGGAGCACCGGAATCGTCGCGGCACAGAGTGATTCGAATGCATCGGCGGCCGAGCCCACGGACCGGGCCGGAGTCCGGCGCGCGACAGCGGGAGGAGAGGCGCCGACATGACCACATTGACCAACGACGGCCTGCTCGCACTGGCCACCCACCTCGGGGTGCAGACGCTGCCACTGGTGCTGTCGGCCTCCCCCACGCAGGACACGTTCGAGGCCTGGACCGCCGCGCAGGCGCGGGCGCTGGCGGATCTGTCGGCGCAGCGTCTCATCGACCGCCACGGCGACGTCGAGCCCGGCGTTGCCACGGCGCTGTTCGTGCTGGCGCAGCCGGAGCGGGAGCTCGTGGCCCGGATCGTCGCCGACGACAACCGGATTCGCGTCTGCCTGGCTCGGCGCGGTTCCGAGCATGCGCTCGCGGTGCGCCGCGGGGACAGCTACGACATCCGGCCGATCTGGACGGACGGATCCAGCGAATCGCTGGCCCGGCCCGTCCTCGACGTGCTGGGCCCGGCCGCCGCCGCGGATGTGGCGAACCTCAGCGCGCCGGCGACCGAACTGAGCGATCGGCTGGACGCCGCCGACGGCTCCTCCGACTACACCGATGCCGTCTACGGCCTCGGCGCCGACGAACGGGATGCCACCGCCTACGGGCTGGCGCTGGACTCCTGCCACCGTTTCACGGAACTGGTGGCCTACGCACACGCCGACGGAGTGATCGACCGATCGCCGGGTGCCGTCGTCGTGTACGACACGGCGCGCGGGCGGATCGTCGCGGCTCCCGGTGTCGCCGCCGATCAGCAGATCTGGGCGACGCTGGCACCGGGTACCGATCACCGGATCGGACAGGCGATTCGGGGGCTGATCGAGTCGTTGCCCGGGGGGAGGTGGCTGACGGATCAGATCTGACGTACCACGATCGTCGCAACATGCCGATTCGGCAATGACTCGCTGAAACAATTCGAACCCGAAAGGTGAGGACACCATGACTGACGGTGTGAAGTTCGTAGCAGATGCTACGAAGTCCGCCCAGGACAATCTGTCGGAAGCAGTCGACAACATGCGGGCTACCCTGCGCAGGATCGACGACACGGTCAACAATGTCTCCGGCTGGTCAGGCGACGCGCAGGGCGCGTTCGTCGGCGTCGGCAACACGTGGGGTGACCAGTCGCGCAAACTGCACGCCGCTCTCGATGCCATTTCCCAGCACGTGGAATCCGGCTCCAACACCTACTCGGCGCAGGAGCAGGACAACATCGACATTTTCAAGCACATCAACATCTGATCGTCGGATCGGATATTCACGGATTTCCGGGAGGGAACCACCATGGGAAGTATGGAATACCACGCCGCGTCGCTGCACGCGCTGGCCGAGACGCTGAACGGCCATCTGACCGAGCTGCAACAGCACGGCGAGCAGGTGGGTTCGGCCGCCAAGACTCTGGGTGTGGCCTGGGAGGGCAACGACGGTCACGAGCAGTTCGCCGCCGTGCACAGCCAGTGGGACCAGCACCACAACGACGGAATGAATGTGCTGGGGCAGATCACCGGCGCGGTCACCGAGGCGCTGTCTCGGATCACAGCGGCCGATTCCAATGTCGGCCAGGCCTTCCTCGCCTGATCGAAACCTGCACATTGCATCCGCGCACCCCTTCGGAGTCGTCATCCCGAAGGGGTGCGCGACTGTGCCCGGCCCTTGACACAGTGACGGAGGTCCCATGCCGGCCCAACTGAGCACCCGCGCCCAGGTCAACGGATATCGTTTCCTGTTGCGGCGCTTGGACCATGCGATGGTGCGCCGGGACATCCGGATGCTGCACGATCCGATGCGGTCGCAGTTGCGGTCGTTGATCGTCGGTGCCGTACTGGCCCTGTTGCTGGTGGCCGGGTGCTCGATTCTGGCGTTCATCCATCCCCAGGGCACGATCGGGGACAAGGCGAAGATCGTGATGGGCAAGGACAGTGGCGCCTTGTACATCGTGGATCGGGACCAGAACGACGCGACGAAGATGACGTTGCATCCGGTGCTGAATCTGGCCTCGGCGCGGCTGATCACCGGCAGCAACGAGACCCCGAAATCGGTGAAGGACGCCAAGCTCAACACCGTGCCGCGTGGTCCGTTGCTCGGTATCCCGGGGGCGCCCGCGGCGCTGCTGGGTTCGGGTCAGGGTGATCATTCGAATTGGACGTTGTGTGATTCGGTGCGGACGGCCGGCGCCGCGGCGCCCGCCGGTGGCGTGAAGACCACCGCCATCGTGGGGAAGCTCGCGCTCGGTTCGCGGGTGCAGGCCGCGGATCCGGATGCGGCGCTGCTGGTGCGCAGCGGGGACAAGACCTATCTGATCTACGACGGTAAACGCGCGCAGGTGGATACGCAGAGTTCGGTGGTCGCGCGGACCCTGAACCTGGGGGCGCAGCCGGCCCGGCCGATCTCGCTCGGGCTGCTCGGTGTCGCGGCCGAGGTGCCGATGCTGACGCCGCCGGTCGTTCCGCATGCCGACGAACCCGGGCCGGGGCGGCTGAACAATATGCGGGTCGGGACGGTCATCCGGGTCGCCGGCACCGCCGATGCGGGGAAGTCGGATCTCTACGTCGTGCTCGACGATGGGGTGCAGAGCATTTCGGCGTTCACCGCACAGCTCCTTCGTAATGCCGACTCGCACGGGATGAGCGATATCCCGCAGCTGCCACCGGATGTGCTCGACGGGATGCGGATCGCCAGGGGGGATCTGCCCGTCGACGAATTCCCCGCCGCCATGCCGAAGATCGTGCGCATCGAGGACGCGCCGGTCGCGTGTATGGCCTGGTCGAAGGATCCCGGCACCGCGCCGGGCCGCAAGGATGCCGCGGAGGGGCCGGCGGATCGCGCGGGTGTGACCCTGTTGACCGGAACCCGGTTGCCGCTGCCGGATTCGGCGATTCCGATGGATCTGGCGTCCGGCAACGGGGGTGGCAGTCGCGCCGACAGCGTGTACGTGCCGCCGGCCACCGGGGAACTGGTCCAGGTCACCGGCACCGAGGCGGGCAGTGCGCGTCGTGACGGGCTGTTCTATGTGTCCGACAACGGGATTCGGTATGGCCTTCCGGATATCGCCACCGCCGAGGTGCTCGGTCTGGGCCGGACGCCGCGGCTGGCGCCGTGGGCGATCGTGAGCGAGTTGGTGCCGGGGCCGATCCTGGACAAGCAGAGCGCGCTGGTCAGCCGCGACGTGCTGCTGTACGACAAGCACTGAGTTGCCGCGGCGGCACGAATGATGCTGTGCCGCAGTGTGAATGATGTCGCATGGTGACCGCGACGGGTATCGGGGCGAAGTCCGGCAGGACCGGTCGACGGGCCGGCGCCGAAAGGTACCGGCCCGCCGCGCTTGTCGATGCGCGGCCTTCAGCGCCGTCCGGCGGTCGCGAAGTAGCGCTGTTCCGTCGGCGTGGTCACCAACTGCGCGGTGGCGGTGGCCGACGGGGTGATCACCGTGATCATGTTGGTGGGGCTGCGGTGTTGCAGGATGGTGACGTCGGCGTTCGGCTGCCACTGCGGTCCGACACCCGGGTACAGCGTCAGGATCGTCGCCGAGCCGGGTGGGGCGGCGGCGGTGACGCCGTCGAAGACCACCAGGGTCGCGGCGGGCAGCGGGAACCGCCCGCCGGGAACGGTGTTGTGCCGCAGGCTCTGTGTCACCGAGGAGGCCAGCGACAGCGCGTGCTGGTTGCCGACGCCCGCGATGATCGTCTGCCAGGCGCCGGGGCGGTTGGTGTACACGACCGCGGCCGCGCCCAGCGCGATGGCCCGCAGGATCACCTGCTGCGCGAGCATCAGGCTGCCGACGATGTCGATGCGCCGCGAGCCGGATCCGATGACCGGCACCGCGATTCCGCGGCCGGTCTCGTCGGCGCCGATGAGCTGGCCGCAGCCGGAGGTGGGCACCGCGAAGCCCTCCAGCGCCGCCAGCGGGCCGCGATAGCCGGGCACGCTCGCCGGGCGCACGCCCAGCGGCAGGCTGTCCAGCAGCGCCCACGACTGCCGCCGGGGCAGTTCGCGCAGGCCCTCGATCGGCGGCTGGTCCGGGACGCTCGGCAGGTCGTAGCGCACCCGGGCGTCCACCTCGATTGTGGTGTCCGCCGATTCGCGGCTGGTGGGGTCGACCGGACGCAGCCGCACGGCCACGGTCGTCGCCAGACTGGGCACGGCCCACACCCGGGCCAGGCCGCGGGCATTGATCAGTTCGCTGTCGATGCGGTAGTTGACCAGGTGGACGCCGTTGAACTCCAGCGACTTCGCGGTTTCGGTGTACTCGTCGACCGGGATGCCGCGGGTCAATTCCCGCAGCGCGCTGTTCATCTCGCTGGCGGTGAGCACCGAGGCGGTGATGCCGCGGGCGGCCAGGCGGTTGGCGACGCGGCGGGTGGCGGCGGTCGCGGTGCGCAGCGCGCCCTCCGAACCGCCGCCGCGGTTGCCGACGGCCTTGGCATTGGCAAGGGGGTTGAGCCGCAGCACCACCCAGACCGTGCGGTGCGCGATCGCGGGCAGCGGGCCGAGGATCTCGTCGTACATCCGGGCCAGCGGGACGACGGTGGCCGCGTAGCCGGACAGCACGGCATCGTTGCTGGCCGTGCGGGTTCCGGTGCTGACGACGTCGATCGAGTCCAGTGCGATGTCGAATTGCAGCAGGCAGCCCGCGATCTCGGTCAGCGGCAGTACCTGATCGGTGCTCAGCGAGCCGCGACGCAGCATGGTCAGCGTGTCCGGCGGCGGATCGATGCGCAGCATGGTGGTCAGTGAGGTGCCGTCCCACTGCAATCCGTAGCTGCCGCCCTCGGGCAGCGGGGCGTCGACGAGGGTCGGCTCCGCGGCGTCGCGGTGGCGCATCTGCCGCCAGCGGAACGCCGTCCAGCGGCCCAGGCGCTGCCCGATCAGCACGCCGACGAGCGCGGGTACCCCCGCGGCCGCCACGATGGCCCACCAGACGACGTGCAGGGCGACGGTCACCAGGGAGGCGGCGATCGCCACCAGGGCGACCGGAATGATCAGGCGCAGTGGCAGATACCGGAACAGCCAGGGGTCGTCGGAGCGCAGGGCCGCCGCGGGTGCCGCGGGTGCGGCGACGTGCCGGGGCGGCGACGTGGTCGTGGATGTGGTCACGAGGTGATGTCCTGCCGGAGGCGGGCCGGGCTCAAGCGAGACCGAGCGAGGCGAGCACGTTGTCGAGCGCGGTCCGCATGTCCGGCGCTTCGATACGCATGAGCACGGAGGCGTCCGCGGCGCTCAGATCCAGGGAATCGTCGTTGGCGAGCCGGAATTCGCGCTCCTCCTCCGCCGCCTCGACGATGTTGCGGATGAAGCGGCCGTTGCCGGCGAGGTCGACCCCGCGGCGCGGCTGGCCGTTCTGGTCGGTGCTCTCCAGGGTGTACAGCCGATCGCAGGCCGCGATCAGCAGTTCCAGTGCGCCCTCGGACAATTCCGAATCGCGCGCGGCCGCGATGACCTCGCCGATGCGGCCGAGTTCGGCGGCGGTGTAGGAGGGGAACTGCAAGCGCTTGGCGAAGCGGGAGGCCAGGCCGTCGTTGGCGGCCAGCAGGCGGTCGATCTCGCCGTCGTAGCCGGCGATGATGACGACCAGCCGGTCGCGGTCGTTCTCCATGCGGGCCAGCAGGGTGTCCACCGCTTCCCGGCCGAACGCGTCACCGCCGGAAAGCCCCTGCTGGATCAGCGTGTACGCCTCGTCGATGAACAGCACGCCGTCGAGGGCGGAGTCGATCAGCTTGTCGCTCTTGATGGCGGTGGAACCCAGGTGCTCACCCACGAAGTCGGAACGCTTGGTCTCGATCACCTTGTCGGTCTTGATGATTCCGAGGCCGCAGTAGATCTTCGCGACCACCCGGGCGATGGTGGTCTTGCCGGTGCCGGGCGGGCCGGTGAAGGCCAGATGCTGGCCGCGGGCGGCGCTGGCCAGGCCCTTCCCGGCGCGGATCTTCGCCAGCTGCGCACTCGACTGCAACTTGGCCACCTGGGTTTTCACGGCGGTGAGGCCGATCTGCCGCTCGAGTTCGGCGCGGGCCTCGGCGAGGATCTTCTTCGCGCGGTCCTGCGCGTCGGCCTGTTCCTTCTCCGCCAGCGAGGGCGCCGACGCCGGGTCCCAGCGGTCGGTGCGGGCGTCGATGACCTCCTTGCCGGTGACGGTGATGCGGTAGGTGCGGTCCCGCATGGCCTCGGCGTTCTCGGCGAAATCCGGTGACTGCGAATACACCTGCTCGAACAGCGCCTGCGCCTCGTCGGCGTGGCCGGTCTCGCGCAGGCACAGCCCGCGGCAGAACATGGCCGCGGTGCGCGCGGCCGGAATCGGCCCGGCCTCGGCCTGTTCCATCCGCCGGATCGCCTCGCCGAACAGGCCCAGTTGCGCACAGGCGGTGCCGACCATGACGTGTGCGCCGGTTGCGAGATACGGGTCCTCCCACTGCGCCGAACCGGCCAGCACGGTCATCACATCGGGCCAGCGCTGGGTGGTGTAATGCAGTACGCCGCGCACGTATGCCGCGATGCGATCGTCGATTTCGCGATCGGGGTCGTTGGCGCGTTCGCGGCGCCGCACCGCGAGTTCGTCGAGTATCCGCTCGGCCTCGGTGAAGTCGCGCGCCGAAATCATATGCGCCGCATAGGCGAGCCAGATCTCGGTGAAACTCGCCAGGGGATAGTCGATGTAGAGGCCGGGCAGGAAGCGGCCGCCGAAGACCCGGGCCGCCAGGCCGAGGCGCCGCTGCTCACGACGCAGGCTGACGGTGCTCGTCTTGTAGAGGTTGTACAGGACATCCGGGGTGACCTCGCCCGCCGCGGCCCGGCCGAGCCACGCATCGCACATCGTCGGATCCCATTCCGTCGCACGGGCGAAGGCGAGCTTCGCGTACTCCGGATCACGGGTCGATTCCTGGCCGTCGATGCTCAATCCCAGGGACAGCACGCCGGCATCGAAAGCACGCTGTGCCTGGCGAATGTCGGTCATGTTCGCGGAACCCCGAATTCGTCTATTCTACTTACGGTTTGGCCCATGATTCCCACCCCGGATCGTTCCGTCGCGCCGAAACCGGCTCTCCGATACATTATGGACGACGGCCCCTCGTGGGCAACCGACACTGCACAGGAGTAGATCGACACGTGACGACACAGTCGATCGGCGGACGTGCTGCCGCCGAACCCGAATTGTGCCGAGTGTCCGTCATCGGGGGGGATACCCAGCTCGACGTCGGGCTTCCGGCAACCGTGCCCGTGGCCGCCTTCATCGGCGACCTGGTGGCATTGATCGAATCGCGCAATCCTCGATTGCCCGATCAGGAGGACGGAGGAGTGCCGTCCCGGCCCCAGCACTGGACGCTGGCGCGGTTGGGACGCAACATGATCGCGCCCGGGCAGACGCTCGGCGAGGCCGATGTGCACGACGGCGAACTGCTGGTGTTGCGACCGGTGGCGGCGAAGGAATCGCCGGCGCTGTTCGACGATGTCATCGATGCGGTGGCCCGCCTGACGGCCGAGGAGTTCCGCGGCTGGTCCGCCGGGGCCGCGCGCTGGACCGGCCTGGTCGCGGCGGTGGTCGCGATGCTGGCCACCGTCGGCCTGGCCGCCGCGTCCCGCGCCGCCGGTGATCGCTGGATCGTGCCGTCGCTGCTGGTGGGTTTCGCGGTCGCGGCGCTGGTGGCCGCGATGATCGTGGCCCGCCGCTACGGCGACGAGCTGACCGCGACGGTGCTCACCGCGTGTATGTTGTTGTCCGCCTTCGGGGGTGCGGCGCTGTTCGTTCCCGAGGCGCTGGGCGGTCCGCATCTGCTGCTCGGTTCCGCGGCGGCGCTGCTGTCGGCGGTGATCGGCTATCGGCTGATCGGGGCGGGGCCCGCGGTGATCGCGGCCGTGGTCACCGTGGTGAGCTGCACCGCGATCGCGGCCGCGGTCTCGATGGTGTGGGATCCGGCGTTGCCGAAGCTCGCGGCCGGTCTGGTGGTCGCGGCGCTGCTGCTGATCTCGCTGGTGCCGCGGATGGCGGCCGGACTGGCCCGGCTGCCGGTGCCGCCGGTGCCCACCGCCGGTGGCGCGATCGATCCCGCCGATCACGAGCCGCGGCCCACGATCGAGGGTATCGGCGCGATCGGCGCCACGGTGCTGCCGTCGGCGGCCGGGCTCGGGCAGCGGGCGCGCACCGCCAACCATTTCCAGACCGGCATGCTGTTCGGCTGCGCGGTACTGGCCGGGCTCGGTGCGCTGGGCTCGGTGGGCCGGTTCGGCGCGAGCCACTGGCAGGGTGCGGCGCTGGCCGCGGTGGTCGCGATCATCCTGTGCCTGCGCGGGCGGGCCTTCGCCGATCTGGCCCAGGCGGCGGTGCTGATCTCCGGCGGCGCACTGCTCCTCGTCGCGCTCGCGGTGCTGCTGGCGGTCCAGGATTCGCGGCTGGTGCCGGTGTCGGTGGGGCTGCTGCTGGTGTTCACGGTGGCCGTGATCGGATTCGGCGTGATCGGCCCGCACGTCGAGGTGTCGCCGGTGGTGCGGCGGATCGACGAGATCGTCGAGTATCTGCTCATCGTGCTCGTGGTGCCGCTGGTGCTGTGGGTCATGGACGTCTACACGGTGGCCCGGAACCTATGAGGTCCCGGGCTGCGTGGACGTGCCTGCTGTGCCTCGTCGCGCCGGCCCTGCTGGTATCCGGGGAGGTGCCGGCGATCGCCGCACCCGTCCCGGTGCGGACCGTCGCGCCGCCGATGATCGATCCGGGGGCGCTCGGCGCCGCGCAGGCCCTCAGCGGCCGGCCCGGTCCGCCCGATCCGACCGAACCGGAACGGTTGTGCGCCAAGCCCTTTCTCCAGGTGCCGGCGCCGCGGGATCCGGTGGTGGCGCAACAGGTGCTGAATCTGCCCGCGGCCTGGCAGTTCAGCCGGGGCGCGGGGGTGAAGGTGGCGGTCATCGACACCGGGGTGAACCCGCATCCGCGGCTGCCACCGGTGCAGCCGGGCGGCGACTATGTGCAGGCGGGCGGGGACGGACTGGCCGACTGTGACGGTCACGGCACCTTCGTGGCCGGGATCATCGCGGCCCGGCCGGGTCCCGACGATGCGTTCAGCGGGGTGGCGCCGGACGCCGACATTCTCAGCATCCGGCAGTCCAGCACCGCGTTCCAGGCCAAGAACCGCGGCGGTAACGGCCAGCCGGGCACTGTCGACGACGACGGCTACGGCAATGTGCTGACCATGGCCGCGGCCGTGGTGCGCGCGGTCGACATGGGCGCGAAGGTGATCAACATCTCGCAGGTGGCGTGCAGTCCGGCGGGGTCCGACACCGCCGACGGGGCGCTGGGGGCCGCCGTCAAGTACGCCTACGACAGCGGCACCGTGGTGGTCGCGGCGGCCGGCAACGCCGGTGGGGACGGGCGTTGCAAACAGCAGAACGACGTCGCCGGCTGGGACGGGGTGGCGACGATCGCCAGCCCGGCCTGGTTCGGCCCCTATGTGCTGTCGGTGGCGTCGGTGGCCCAGGACGGCAGTCCGTCGTCGTTCACGTTGCACGGACCGTGGGTCAGTGTCGCCGCGGTCGGAGAGGGCGTGATCTCGCTGGACAACACACCGGGGGCGACCGGCCTGGTCAACGCGCTGCCGGACAACGACGGCAAACCGCAGCTGTACGCGGGTACCAGTTTCGCCGCACCCTACGTCTCCGGACTGGCCGCGCTGATCCGCGCCCGATTCCCGGAGCTGAGCGCGCAGCAGGTGATGGACCGGATCACCCGCACCGCGCACGCCCCCGGTCCGGGACGTGACGATCGGGTCGGCGCCGGGCTGATCGATCCGCTGGCCGCGCTGACCGCGCAGCTGCCGGATCAGCCGCCCAGCGCGGGGGTCGACCAGCCGCACGCCGTCGCGCCGCCCGCGCAGCTCGCGGGCCCGCCCCGGCTGCCGCGCGTCGTCGCCACGATCGGCACCATCGGCTGCCTGGCCGCCCTGGGGATCGGTCTGCTGATCGCGATTCCCTACCGGCGCAGGCGAATCGGCGACGAGCTACCAGATTTCGATTCGTAACACCGGGGAGGGACAGTTCCATGGCCACCGAGGGTTTCGTCCGCCGTCCGCGCATCGCACCGCCGCGGGCGCCGGGCGGCGAGGTCGGATTGACGCCGCCGCCGGAGATTCCGCGGCCGGTCTCCGGCCCGCTGCTGACGAAGCTCATGCCGGTGGTCATGGTCGTCGCCGTGGTGGGCATGATGGCGATGTTCGTCATGATGGGCCGCAGCCTGCTGTCCAACCCGTACATGATGATGTTCCCGATGATGATGGTCATGTCGATGGTCGGCATGATGGCCGGCTACGGCCGCGGCGGTAAGAGCGCCTCGGAGCTGGACGAGGAGCGCAAGGACTACTTCCGCTACCTGGACCAGATTCGCCGCGACGTGCGCCGCACCGGGGTCAAGCAGCTGGAGATGCTGGTCTGGAGTCACGCCGAACCCGCGGATCTGCAAGGGCTGGTCGGCACCCGGCGGATGTGGGAGCGCCGCCCCAACGACCCCGATTTCGGGCATGTGCGCGTCGGGGTGGGCAGTCACCGGCTGGCCACCAAGCTGGCCCGGCCGGAGACCGGTCCGCTGGAGGATCTGGAACCGGTGTCGACGGTGGCGCTGCGCCGGTTCGTCCGCACCCATTCGGTGGTGCACCACCTGCCGACCGCCGTCTCGCTGCGCGCCTTTCCCGCCATCAACATCGGTGGTCCGGCCGCGGACGCGCAGACGCTGGCGCGCGCGATGCTGATGGAGCTCACCGCATTCCACGGACCGGACCACGTCGCCATCGCGGTGGTCTGCGCGGATCCCGACGGGCCGACCTGGGCGTGGGCGAAGTGGCTGCCACACCTACAGCACTCCTCGCAGCGCGACGGTATGGGGTCGGCGCGGATGATGTACCAGTCGCTGGCCGAACTGGAGACCGCGCTCGCCGACGAACTGCTCGAACGCGGCCGGTTCATGCGCAATCCACAGCCGACGCAGGGCCGGGTGCACGTGGTGGTCGTCATCGACGACGGCTACGTCAGCGGTAACGAGCGGCTGATCAGCGAATCCGGGCTGGATTCGGTGACCGTGGTCGACCTCACCGCGCCGGAGACCGGGCTGGCCGCGCGGCGCGGCCTGCAACTGGTGGCCTCCGGCGGGGACGTGTTCGCCAAGAGCGCCGCCGGGGTCGAGAAATTCGCCACCGCCGACGCGGTGACCGTCGCCGAGGCCGAGGCGTACGCTCGCGCGCTGGCCCGGTACCGCATCGCCACCGCCGCGCAGATCGTCAGCCTCGGTGACAACACCACCACCAGCGATCCGGGTCTGATGGCGCTGCTGAAGATTCCGGACGCGGCGGGGATCGATCCCGCCAAGGTATGGCGGCCGCGGGTCGGCCGGGAGCGGCTGCGGGTGCCGATCGGCATCACCCCGGACGGGTCGCCGGTCGAGATCGACATCAAGGAATCCGCGGAGTACGGGATGGGCCCGCACGGGCTGTGCATCGGCGCGACCGGGTCGGGCAAGTCGGAATTCCTTCGGACCCTGGTACTTTCGCTGGTCACCACGCATTCGCCGGATCAGCTGAACCTGGTGCTGGTCGACTTCAAGGGTGGCGCCACCTTCCTCGGCCTGGACCCGCTGCCGCACGTGGCGGCGGTCATCACCAACCTGGAGGAGGAGATCGAGCTCGTCGACCGTATGCGCGACGCGCTGGCCGGTGAGATGAACCGCCGCCAGGAATTGCTGCGCTCCTCCGGCAATTTCGCCAACGTCACCGACTACGAGAAGGCCCGCGCCGCCGGGGTACCGCTGGATCCGTTGCCCGCGCTGTTCGTGATCGTCGACGAGTTCTCCGAATTGCTCTCGCAGAAGCCGGATTTCGCGGATCTGTTCGTGATGATCGGCCGATTGGGCCGGTCGCTGCACGTGCATCTGCTGCTGGCCTCGCAGCGGCTGGAGGAGAACCGGATGCGCGGCCTGGACTCGCATCTGTCCTACCGGATCGGCCTGCGGACGTTCTCCGCCAACGAATCCCGCGCGGTGCTCGGCATCACCGACGCCTATCATCTGCCCGCCGTGCCGGGTTCGGGTTACCTCAAGAGCGATGCCTCGGATCCGTTGCGGTTCAACGCGACCTACGTCTCCGGTCCGTATGTGGCGCCGCGCGCGGGACGGCAGGTCGCGGGTCGGGCGGTGGTCGAGGCGCCGCCGCGACTGTTCACCGCGGCGCCGGTGGAGCTGCCGGCCGCGCCCGAACTGCCGCGCCTGGATCCGCTGGATTTGCCGCCGGCCCCGGCCGACGAGGGCATCCCGGACACCCTGTTGCAGGTCGTGGTCGGGCAACTGGTCGGGCACGGCCGGCCGGCGCACGAGGTGTGGTTGCCGCCGCTGGACGACGCGCCGACGGTGGACATGCTGCTGCCGGATCCGGATTGGCGCTCGCCGGTCAACCGGCACGGCCGGCTCTGGATGCCGATCGGCATCATCGACAAGCCGTACGAGCAGAAGCGGGACGTGCTGACCATCAATCTGGCCGGTGCGCAGGGACATGTCGCGATCGTCGGCGGTCCGCAGTCCGGCAAGACCACGGCGGTCCGCACCATCGTCATGGCCGCCGCCGCGACGCACAGCCCCGAACAGGTGCAGTTCTACTGCATCGACTTCGGCAGCGGCGCGCTGTCGAGCCTGTCGGGACTGCCGCATGTGGGATCGGTCGCCCGCGCCAACGACCCGGATCGGATCCGGCGCACCATCGCCGAGATGACGACACTGATGCGGCAACGCCAGGAACGGTTCAGCCGCTGGGGAATCGAATCCGTCACCGATTTCCGCACTCGGCGCTACGCCGCCCTCGTCGCCGGTGGCGGCCGGATCGCGCCCGACGATCCGATGGCCGAGGACCGGTTCGGCGACGTATTCCTGGTGATCGACGGCTGGGCCACCATCCGCGAGGAGTACGAGGCACTCGAATCCCAGGTCAACGCGCTGGCCGGGGGTGGCCTCTCGCTCGGGATCCACGTGATCCTGGTGGCCCGGCGGTGGGGTGAGATCCGGCCGGTGATCAAGGATCAGATCGGTACCAGGATCGAATTGCGGCTCGGCGATCCCTCCGACTCCGAGATGGATCGGCGCACCGCGGCGCTGGTGCCGGTGGGCCGGCCCGGTCGCGGTCTGACGCCGGAGAAACTGCACATGCTGATCGCCCTGCCGCGCCTGGACTCCGATATGGAGCTGGCGACGCTCGCCGACGGCGCCGCGGCGTCGCGGCAGGCGCTGGTGGAGCTGTATCCCGGATTGCGCGCGCCCGAGGTGCGGATGCTGCCGCACAAGGTCGAGCGCGAACACGTGGTCGCCGCGGTGCGGGCGCGCGGGCTGGCACTGGGCCCGACCAAGATCGCGGTCGGGCTCGGCGAATCCGAATTGCAGCCGCTGGTACTGGATTTCGACGCCGACCCGCATTTCATGGCCTTCGCCGACGTGGAATCCGGGAAGACGACGCTGCTGCGCAACATCGCGATGGGTGTGGTCGAGAACTCCAGCCCGGAACAGGCCCGGATCATCCTGATCGACTACCGGCGCACCATGCTCGGGGTGGTGCCGGAACAGTTCCTGGCCGGATATTCGACCGGATCGCAGACCTGCGGCAACATGATCAAGGAGATCTGCGTCTATCTGTCCCGGCGCGCACCGGGTTCGGACATCACGCCGCAGCAGTTGCGGGAGCGCAGCTGGTGGACCGGGCCGGAGATCTACATCATCGTGGACGACTACGACATGGTGGTGGCTGCGGGCGGCGGCATCAATCCGCTGGCCCCGCTGGTCGAATATCTGCCGCAGGCCCGCGACATCGGCCTGCACTTCGTCCTCACCCGCCGCATCGGCGGGGTGTCGCGCGCGCTGTTCGATCCGGTGGTCGGCGGCATGAAGAACCTCAGTGTCGACACGCTGATCGGCAGCGGTCCCCGCGACGAGGGCAAGATCATCGGCGATGTCCGGCCGGAGAAACTGCCGCCGGGGCGCGGCATCCTGGTCTCGCGCACCAAGGGACAGGAGATGGTGCAGATCGCCTACCTGCCGCCGCTGTGATCGTTCCCGGCGCCGGGAAGTGTGCCGTTGGAATGGGATTATCGGCCGCGGTGAGGCGAGGGGAATCCGTCTGTGTCCGATATTCCGATGGCATTGGTGGAACCGGTGCTGGGACCACGTCCCAACGGGCATCCGGGACAGATGCGGCAGCTCGCCGCCGCGCACGCCGCGACGGCCGGGGTCCGACCGGATCCGTCGCCCGCGGACATCGCTGGCTACTGGCACCTACCGGAGGACGCCCAGCGCAACTGCCAGATCTCGGTCGAGGTCGCCCTCGAGATCGCCGCCCGGATGCGGATGGACGGCATCGCGTTGGCGGACAATACGCAGGCGCGCGAGGTGATCTCGGATTATGTGCATCAGGCCTGGATGCGCCGCAAGATCTCGGACACCCGGCCCGGGCGGGCCCCATTGATGGAGCCCTACGACGACGAGCCGTTCCATATCGAGATGACCGGCGCGGAGCGGGACCGGGCGCGGGCGACGGAGCCTTTCGGCACCGGGCTCAGCGACGAGGAGCAGGAGAAGGATCGGGTGTACGCCCGGATCGCGGTCGACCTGGTACTCGGCTCATCCCGGCGCGCTTGAGGCGACACCGGGCACGGCCAGCCGGGTGTCGGTGGCGCCGATCAGGATGCGCCGTGGAATTCTCGGCGGTTCCGGTACCCGGTCCGGGGCGTCGGCGCGGCGCTCGAACAGCGCCGTCGATGGGGCGGCCACCGATTCCGCGATGCGGACCAGGCGGAAACCGGCCCGGCGGTAGTAGTCGTGCAGGGCGGTGTTGGTGGTCCAGGCGTCCAGCCGGACCCAGGTGCGGCGCCGGGCGCGGGCCAGCGCCGCGGCGTGGGCGAGCAGGCTCGCGCCGATGCCCCAGCCGGTGAAGCGCAGATCCGCGATCATGTAGTGGACGATCAGGGCGTCCACCAGTTCGCCCGGCGACCACAGGCCCTCGTCGGCGCGGTCGTTGACGGTGATGGTGCCCGCCGGTTCGCCACCGGCCTCCGCCATCCAGGTCTCGCCGGCGCGCAGCGATCGGGCCACCCCGCGCGCGAACACCTGGATGGGCAATCCGCCCGCGGGCTCGGACCACTGATCCGAACCGCGCGCCGCGAGCCACGCTGTGCGCTGGAGTCGAAGTCGACAGATGACGCCGAGATCGGCCGGGCTCGCCTGGCGAATGCGGATATTCATGCTGAACCGGGTACCAGAGAGATGCCGAAATAGTGTGAATTGCCCAGCGGCTGCGGCGTGCCGAGGGTGCGGCGGATGAGGTCGAGGCCGCCGTCGTCGCCGAGTTCGTAGGCGAGGCGGTTGCGGTTGGCGGTCGAGCGGTGCCGCGACACCCGGGTGATGCGGGCCGGGTTGGCGCCGATGCGGAGATGGTCGAGCAGGATGGTGCCGGTGCCGACGCCGAGCACGGTGGCCTCCTCGGCGGTGGCCGGGCGGGCGACCACGGTGTCGCGGTGCGCGGTCTCGGCATGCCCGCAGGCAGCCAGCCGGCGGGTGGTGCCCTCCGGGATGTCGTGCGGCGAGTCGATGCCGGTGTCCTCGGCGAGATCGCGCGGGTAGAAGCTCACCTCCCAGGACCAGGGCTCGTTGTCCAGGTACTGCACCACGGTTCGGGCCACCACCCACGAATCCCTGGGCACGCCCAGCCAATTCGCGACATCCGGGGCGGCGGGCTCCATCCGGGCGGTGAACTGCTTGGACGGCTCGCGGCCCGCGGTCCGCGCGATCTCGGAGAAGATGTCGTTGCCCGCTTTCGGGCGATCCGGGCGAATGTGGTGGGTGACAACCGATTCCAGCACTTCCTGACTGCGCACGATGGTGCCGCGGGAAGTGGCTGTGTACAGCAGGTTTTCGGTGACCAGGACCTGAATCGCATTGCGTACGGTCGTGATCGACACCTGCATCTGCTCGGCCAGTTCGCTGTGGCTCGGGAGACGGTCGCCGGGTCGCCAGTGGCCGTCGCGGATCTGTTCACGCAGGAGGCCGGCAATCCGCTGATACCTCGGACCGTCCACCATGTGACCCCCCTGCATCTCGGTGGAGGACGTTGGTTGCTCGAGGACCCGGAGTCTACTCCGTCGAGTTGATCGGCGTGTGACCCTTGACACACGCGTTTCGAAGTTTATTGTAATGAACTGTCCTGAACGAGGGTTGTAACGGCGAAGACGGCGAGGCAACGTGGCAGGTTCGGAGACGTATCAGACGGTTGTGGCGCTGCCCACCGCTTCGTACGGCGGAGTGGCGGTGCAAACTCTCACCAACGGCTTGGTGCCCAGCTCCGATCTACTACTGCGCGCCTGCCGTGGCCATCGGGTGATCGGTGGCCCCCTGCTCTGGTTCGCGCGCGACCTCGCCGTACTGCACGAGCGTCGCGTCGGCGGAACCGGCGACAACGCTCCCGACCTGGAGCCCGCGGCCATCGTCGAGATCGACCGCCGTCGCATGGAGCTGGTCATGGCGATCGATGACTGGGTCTCCCGCGCCGTGCCAGAACATCGGCTCGGCGCCACCCTGCACACCGAGACCATCGGCTCGGTGATCGACCGCCTTGCCGAAGCCTCTGTGCGCGCTCATCATGCCCTGATGACGTTGCACGCCGACAACGAGGTCCTGCACGGCGCGTGGCATCGCCTCGCCGAGCTGGCCGACGGCTACGACGACCTGCTCCGCGACGTGATGGCCGGACGCCGTCGGCTGCCCACCTGGTAGTTCGCTCCGGGCGGTCTGCCGGGCTCGATCAGCGGGCGAGGGCGCTCAGCATCCAGCAGCCGGCCGGATAGCGGACCTCGTCCCCGTGCACGAAGGGGTCGAGGGCGGCGCGGACGGCGCCGACCACCCGGTCACGGGTGTGCTCGTCGACCGCGCGCAGGGCATTGCCGACCACCCCCATCCTGGTGAGGTAGCCGTTCAGCTCGGCCTCGGGCATCCGGCACTCGACATCGATCGGCCGGATGTCGATATCCGTCCAGCCGCCGCCGGTGAGGATGGCGGCGGTCCGGTCGCGATCCGCGAGGGCGAACCGGCCGGGCGCCTCGAGGTCCGGCACCGGCAGGTCCGGCAGCAGCGGAGCGGCGGCTCGCTCCGGGGCCGCCATGAACGGGTTGTCGGCCGGTCCGCGCCACACGATGCAGCGCAGCTGTGCGCCGTGATCCGCGGCCCGGCGCAGATTCGTGAACGCGGCCACCGGCCGATCGAAGAACATCACGCCGAACCGGGACACCACGGTGTCGAACGAGCCGGGCTCGAAGGGATGGGTCTGCGCATCGGCGCGGCGGAAATCGACTGCGACGCCGCACTTTTCGGCGCGGGCACGGGCTCCGGCGAGCATCGGCTCGGAGATGTCTACGCCGACGCAGTGCGCGGATGCGCCGAGCCGCCGCGCGATCGCGACCGTCGTGTCGGCGGTGCCGCAGCCCACGTCCAGCACCCGCTGCCCGGAGGTGGCCACCACCTCCTCGACGAGCAGATCCCGGAACGGTCGCAGGGCGCCGTCGACCACCTCCTGCGCCGCGACCCACGCTTCTCCGGCGGGGCCGTTCCAGAGGGTGGCCTGCGGATTCCCGGTCCGGTTCGTGCCGCTCATCGCTTGCTCCTGTCCGTGCGGTGTGTGATCACCCCACCGTGCCAGTTGAAGTCGTCTTGAGGTCAAGCCATGAACGGCCGGGAATCGGCGGGCGGCGTCCGGCCGGGCCCGCCGTCCGGCGGACGCGCCGGGCGACTGATCCGATACCGGCGGCCGGGTCAGAACTCGTGGAACCGCCGGTGGTCGGTGGCGAAGTCGTCGGCGACCGTGGCGGACAGTTCGACCAGGGAACGCTTGGTTTCCTTGTGCAATCGGGCCAGATCTATCTCCGCACCCTCGGACAGATGCGGATCGAACGGGATGACGTGCACCGCTCGGCACCGGGACAGGAAGTATTCGCGCAACTGCTGGATGCCCACGTTCGGTGAGCCGGGCCGCGGCAGGTTGATCACGACGACGGCATTGCGCACCAGATGATCGTGGCCGTGCAGCGACAACCAGTCCAGCGTGGCCGCGGCGCTGCGCGCGCCGTCGATCGCCGACGACGAGATCAGCACCAGCGAATGCGCCAGATCCAGCACCCCGGCCATCGCCGAATGCATCAGGCCGGTACCGCAATCGGTGAGGATGATGTTGTAGAAGCGCTGCAGGATGCGCGCCACCTGCCGGTACTCCTCGTCGCTGAACGACTCGGAGGCGGCCGGATCACGTTCGCTGGCAAGCACTTCCAGGCGGCTGGTGCTCTGCGAGGTGTGCCGCCGCACGTCGGAGTAGGCGCCGATCTTCGGATCCAGCAGCAGATCCCGCACCGTGGAACGGGTTTGCAGCGCCACCCGCTGCGACAGCGTGCCGAAATCGGGGTTGGCGTCGACCGCGATCACCCGATCGCCGCGGATCGACGCGAAGATGGAGCCGATGCCCATCGTGGTGGTGGTCTTGCCTACGCCGCCCTTCAGCGACAGTACCGCGATCCGATAGTCGCCGCGCACGGGTTGCCTGATCCGGGCCACCAACTCCTGCAACCGCCGCTCCTCGGCGGACATGCCCGGATTGATGGTTCCGCCGGACATGTGGTGCACCGCCCGGCGCCAGCCCGTGTTCGGCGACTTGCGTGCCCGCCGCACCGGGACATCGTCCAGCGACGGCTGCATACCGCCGGGCTGCGGCGAGGCGTAATTCGTTGTGCCCCACTGCTGCTGGGGCGGCTGACCCGGCTGCTGCCACTGGCCGCCCGGTCCCGGATTCGGGTACGGGCCGTTCGGGTACTGCCCGGCCGGACCGGTGGGATTCGGTTGCGCATAGGGCACATCGGTGCCGTCCGGCGCCCGGTACGACTGACCGGCCTGGGATGCGGTACCGAAACCGGCTGCGGCGCCGCCGTTTCCGTAGCGATCGGCGCCGTAGGGCGGGCCCGGGGGCATCGCCGGGTCCGGCGGCGCGTTGAACCGTGACGGCGGCACCTCGGCGGCGGGCTCGGGAGTGAATCGCGTCGTGGTCTCGAACTGCGGATCACCGGACCCCGCGCCGATCATGTGCGGTGGCAGCCCGTTGAACTCGCCGGCCCCCGGCGTGTCACCGATGATCCGATGCCTGCCACCGCTCGCCGGCCGCTCGGCGGCGGCCGGCGTCCACGGGGCGTTCACCGGCGGCGCGGTCGTCGGCCCATTGTCCGAAGTGCCGGGCACGGAGGAGGTTTCGCCGGTGCGCGGGTCATACTCCGGCCGGCCTGCCGGGAACGGGGATTCGCCGCCGGGCCGTCCTGGTTCGCCGGTTGCCGGCCGGCCGTCACCGGACGAGGCGCCGTCGGGCGTGGTCCGACCGGGCGCGGCGAACGGGAATGCGGCAGGCGCCGCCCCGCCGCCGAAGGCCGCCGGTGCGAAGGGCGGTTCACCGCCGTGGGCCGGTCGGCCCGCATCCCCGGGCTGCTGGGCGCTCGGCGGGACGGAAGAGTTGGGCGTGGCCGGGCCGCCGCCGAACGCGGCTGCGGCGGAATGGCTTTCGCCACCGATCGGCTGGTTGCCAGGACCTCCGGCCGCCGGCGAGTTCCAAGGCTGCGCGGGCGCGAAATTCGATGCGGCCGGCCCGGGAGAAGTTGCGGCCGCGGGGTTTTCACCGGTACGCGGATCGCTGGGACCACCCGGGAGCCGTGCGGGGTCCACCGGTGCCGGGGGCAGGTCCGGCCGGGCGGGATTCGCGGTCGGAGAGGGGGGGAGGTCCGGCCGGTTGCTCTGGCCGCCTGCGGGCCGAATCGGATCGGCCGGTGCGGAGGGAAGATCCGGCCGGTTGCTCGCGCCGCCTGCGGGCCGTAGTGGATCGGCCGACGAACCGGGAAGGTTCGGCCGGTCGCCGGAGCCGTCCGCGGGTCGCGGAGCACCGGCGGGCGACGACGTACGACCACCGTCGTGGGCCTGCGGTCCATTCGCGGACGGCCCGGCGGGAATATTCGACGCTCCGGGGATTCTGCCGAAAGTTGCTGCTGCGGAAGGGCTCCCACCGATCGCCGGACCTCCGTCGGGCACACGTGAGGTGCTCGCGGGCGGCGGTTCCGGCAGGTCCGGCCGGACCGGTGCGCCGGCGGAACCGATCGGCGCGGGCGTATTCGGCCCTGGCAGCCGGAGATCGTCCGCCGTGGGGTTCCCGGCCTCGGCAGGGCGCGGAGGATCCGGCAGTTCCGGACGTGGCACGGAACCGAAGGGCGAAGCCGCGTAAGGACTTTCGCCGGGCGAGGTGTCGCCGCGTGTGGGTGTGGCGGCGTGTTGCGGCCCGGGCGCCGCGGTGGTCGCCGGGCCGGGGCCCACCGGCGAGCGATCGCCGCTGTGATGGGTATCGGGTGCGAAATTCGCGGCCGGGGCGTCGGCGCCGAGCGCGTCCGGCCCGGTGCCGAACGCGTCGAAGCTGCCCACCGGCGCATTCGGACCGGTACCCGGCATTTCGAAACTGCCGCCCGGTGCGATGAAGCCGCCGCCGGGTGTGTTCGGGCCGCCGCCGGGTGTGGTGAAGCCGGCACCGGACGTGTTCGGGCCGGTGCCCGGCGTGGTGAAGCCGCCGCCGGGTGCGTTCGGGCCGGTGGCCGGTGCGGTGAAGTTGCTGTCTGTTGTGCCGAAACCGGGGCCTGGCGTGTCGAGGCCGCCGGGTGGGTTGATGCCGGTGCCCGGTGCACCGGAACCGTGGGTGCCACCGCCGGGGCGGGGTTGGGCTCCGTGCGCGGCCGCGGGGTCTTCGGTGCCGGGCTGTCCGGACGGCCATCCGTCGGGCCGATGGCCGGGGGAGGTCGCGTGCGGGGTGGGTTCGCCGGTCGGGGGGAGCAACCGCGGGGGGAGTTCCGGGCGGTCCGCGGGTGCCGGTGCGCCCGAGAGTTGCGGGCCGTTGCCGATACCCGGTGGGCCGGGGAACGCCGGGCGCTGCTCGGCGGGCGAGGGCGGCAGATCGGGGCGGTGCGAGAGTCGTTCCGTCGTCTCGGCGGGGGCGGAACCGAAGCCCTGGTGGGCCGGTGGCGGTGTGGACCACGGGCCGGATTCGGGCGGGCGGAGGTGCTCGGTGGGCGGCGCCGAGAGGGCGTCCGGGCGCGGGCCCGGGCCGTCCGGGGGCATCGGGAAGCCACCGGGGCCGGGGCCACCGGTCTGCGGAGCGCCGGGGGGTAGCTGGAATTCGCCACCGGTGCGCTGCGGCAGCGGGGGCAGGTTGTCCGGCGGCATTTCCGGTCGGAAACCACCGTTGTAGTCCGGCTCGTACTCCGATTGCCCCCAGGGCTGCTGTTCCGGGGGCTCGGCCTCGGCCCTGTCCTTGCGGCGGCCCCAGCCGCGCTTCTTCTCGGTCTCGGGGGCGGGCCGTTCGGAATCGGACCTGCGGCCGAACCGGCGGCGCGACGACGGCTTCTCCGGGATGAATTCCTCGTGTGGCAGGTTCTGGACCGGGGCCTCGTAGCCGCTCTCGGTGACGTCGTTCTCCGACAGCCACGGCGGCAACATGGGCAGACCGTCGTTGGGGCGACTCACGACCACGCCTCGCCGGGGCTCGCGACGCTCGAATTCGGAAACGCTGCGTCGCCGGGTCGCTCGCTGCGCTCCTGCACCGGATCCCCCTGGAATCTCCTTGCCTACACAAACTGACAGCCGTAGTTTACGCGAGCCGCCGCGAGGGCGACCGGTCGTATGCCCGACTCGTCCCGGCCCGGATGATCCCGGGCCTGCCGAATTGCGCGGTACCCGAGGGGAATTGCGTAGCTGGAGATTTGCCATCCGCGAGACCCGTTGGCCTGGTCCGGGTTCGGGGGCCGGGCTGGAACTCCATGGGTGCGGAGGTGTGCGGGTGCGCCGGGGTGATTGTCGACGCGGCTGCCCGGGGTTGCCGCCGGTCACGCCGAACCGCTGTCCGGTGGGGCTGCGGAGGCGTAGACTACCGATGTTCGGCGGGCGCCCGGCGGGGGCCGGGGTTTCGCTGTAGGCGAGCGGCGGGGTTATTTGGTCGCTCGGTAGAATGCCAGGTAAGCTTGATCGGCGGTGCACCTACCTGCTGGTTTGTACGTGCTTGCACGTGGGGCCGACGGCATGGCGCAAGCTGGCCGACACAGCTGCAACCAAGCGGGTTCAGCCTAAAGGATCGCGGAGGATATGGCGAAGAAAGACGGGGCCATCGAGGTCGAGGGTCGAGTTATCGAACCGCTGCCCAATGCGATGTTCCGGATCGAGCTGGAGAACGGTCACAAGGTTCTCGCACACATCAGCGGGAAGATGCGGCAGCACTACATTCGTATCCTCCCCGAGGACCGCGTGGTCGTGGAGCTGTCGCCCTACGACCTGTCCCGCGGGCGCATCGTCTACCGCTACAAGTGAAACTTCCCGCCGCGGGGCCCGCACGGTCCCCGCGCGGCGGGGTGGGGGTTCGCCCCCGGTGAAACTTCCCCGGTCGTACGACTGGGGAAAAACTGTGTTCACACCCTGTGAACCACAACACAGATTGGACGGACGTGAAGGTTCAGCCGAGCGTCAAGAAGATCTGCGAGAAGTGCAAGGTGATCCGCCGTCACGGCCGGGTCATGGTGATCTGCGACAACCTGCGTCACAAGCAGCGTCAGGGCTGAGCCCTGCCGAGGGTGACCTCGGTCGTTCACCAGCCAAGCACCGAACGCAGTTCGGATTGGCAGAACAAGAAGACCTCCCAGATCCAGTGGGCATCGACGAGCTCGAAAGGGCGGGTGCCCACCTTCCCCCGGTACGGAGGCCGGGGCCTCATACGCGAGGACGGACAGGGAGCAGACCTCCGCAACAGAAAAGGATGTCACGACAGTGGCACGTTTGATGGGAGTCGATCTCCCGCGCGAGAAGCGCATGGAGATCGCGTTGACCTACATCTTCGGCATCGGCCGTACCCGGGCCAAGGAGATCCTGGACCAGACCGGCGTCAGCCCGGACCTGCGTTCCAAGGACCTCACCGACGACGACCTCACCAAGCTCCGCGACTACATCGAGGCGTCGGAGTTCAAGGTCGAGGGTGATCTGCGCCGTGAGGTGCAGGCCGATATCCGTCGCAAGATCGAGATCGGCTGCTACCAGGGCATCCGCCACCGCCGCCATCTGCCGGTGCGCGGACAGCGGACCAAGACCAACGCGCGCACGCGCAAGGGTCCGAAGAAGACCGTCGCCGGCAAGAAGAAGTAGGGATAAATGCCTCCGAAGAGTCGGGCCTCCGGCCCCAAGAAGACCCAGAAGTCGCGGCGGCGGGACAAGAAGAACGTTCCGCACGGTAACGCGCACATCAAGAGCACGTTCAACAACACGATCGTGTCCATCACCGATCCGCAGGGCAACGTCATCTCCTGGGCGTCGTCCGGCCACGTCGGTTTCAAGGGCTCGCGCAAGTCGACCCCGTTCGCCGCCCAGCTGGCCGCCGAGAACGCTGCCCGCAAGGCGCAGGAGCACGGCGTCAAGAAGGTCGACGTGTTCGTGAAGGGCCCGGGTTCGGGTCGTGAGACCGCGATCCGATCGCTGCAGGCCGCGGGCCTGGAGGTCGGCACGATCTCCGATGTCACCCCCCAGCCGCACAACGGCTGCCGTCCGCCCAAGCGGCGTCGCGTCTAGCGGGAAGGAAAGTAGAGAACAATGGCTCGTTATACCGGCCCCATCACCCGCAAATCGCGTCGTCTGCGTGTCGACCTCGTCGGAGGCGACCAGGCGTTCGAGCGTCGTCCCTACCCGCCGGGCCAGCACGGCCGCGCGCGGATCAAGGAGAGCGAGTACCTGCTCCAGCTGCAGGAGAAGCAGAAGGCGCGCTTCACCTACGGCCTGCTGGAGAAGCAGTTCCGCCGCTACTACGAAGAGGCCAACCGCCAGAAGGGCAAGACCGGTGACAACATGCTCCGGCTGCTCGAGGCGCGTCTGGACAACGTCGTGTACCGCGCCGGTCTCGCCCGCACCCGCCGGCAGGCCCGGCAGCTGGTCTCGCACGGCCACTTCATCGTCAACGGCGTGAAGGTGAACGTGCCCAGCTACCAGGTCGCGCAGTACGACATCATCGATGTCAAGGACAAGAGCCTGCCGACGCTGCCGTTCCAGGTGGCGCGGGAGACCGTCGGCGACCGCCCGCTCCCGGGCTGGCTGCAGGTCGTGCCGAACCGGCTGCGGATCCTGATCCACCAGCTGCCGGAGCGTGCGCAGATCGACGTGCCGCTGAACGAACAGCTCATCGTCGAGTACTACTCGAAGTAAGAGCTTGCGCTTCGGGCAGGGGTTCGCCTCTGCCGGAGCCGCTGTCCCGCACGGGCTTTCGGGCTCGTGCGGGAGTCCCAGAAACGGGCGTCAAATAGTGGGCGCCCCTGAAGGAGGAGATCCTCATGCTGATTTCCCAGCGACCTACGCTGACCGAAGAGATCCTGGCCGAGAACCGTTCGAAGTTCACCATCGAACCGCTCGAGCCCGGTTTCGGCTACACCCTCGGCAACTCGCTGCGCCGTACGCTGCTGTCCTCGATCCCGGGTGCCGCGGTTACCAGCATCCGCATCGACGGCGTGCTGCACGAGTTCACCACCGTCCCGGGTGTGAAGGAGGATGTCACCGACATCATCCTGAACCTCAAGGGCCTGGTCGTGTCGTCCGAGGAGGACGAGCCGGTCACCATGTACGTCCGCAAGCAGGGCCCGGGCACCGTCACCGCCGGTGACATCGTCCCGCCGGCCGGTGTGACCGTCCACAAC
Organism: Nocardia sp. alder85J; assembly: GCF_020176955.2. Taxonomy (GTDB): domain Bacteria; phylum Actinomycetota; class Actinomycetes; order Mycobacteriales; family Mycobacteriaceae; genus Nocardia. Next base: position 6,770 of record NZ_JAIUCZ020000003.1, on the reverse strand, counting down.
CCGGACATGCACATCGCCACCCTGAACGACAAGGGCAAGCTGGAGATCGAGCTCGTGGTCGAGCGTGGTCGCGGCTACGTCCCGGCCGTGCAGAACAAGGCCTCGGGTGCGGAGATCGGCCGGATCCCGGTGGATTCGATCTACTCGCCGGTGCTGAAGGTGACCTACAAGGTCGAGGCGACCCGTGTCGAGCAGCGCACCGACTTCGACCGGCTCATCCTGGATGTCGAGACCAAGAACTCGATCTCCCCGCGGGATGCGCTGGCGTCGGCCGGTAAGACCCTGGTCGAGCTGTTCGGCCTGGCGCGGGAGCTGAACGTCGAGGCCGAGGGTATCGAGATCGGGCCCAGCCCGGCCGAGGCGGATCACATCGCCTCGTTCGCGCTGCCGATCGAGGACCTGGACCTCACCGTGCGGTCGTACAACTGCCTCAAGCGCGAGGGTGTGCACACCGTCGGCGAGCTGGTCGCGCGTACGGAATCGGATCTGCTGGACATCCGCAACTTCGGGCAGAAGTCCATCGACGAGGTCAAGGTCAAGCTGCATTCGCTCGGCCTCTCGCTGAAGGACAGCCCGGCCTCCTTCGATCCGTCGAGTGTGGTCGGCTACGACTCCTCCACCGGAACCTGGAGCGACAGCGGCTCCTTCCACGACACCGATGCCGGCGAGCAGGACTACGCCGAGACCGAACAGCTTTAGGCGGTCGGGGCCCGCAGCCCCGGTGGCCTTCCCACAAGGAGATTCCTACAATGCCCAAGCCCAAGAAGGGTGCCCGCTTCGGCGGGTCGGCGGCGCACCAGAAGGCGATCTTCGCCAATCTGGCGACGGCGCTCTTCGAGCACGGTCGGATCACGACCACCGAGTCCAAGGCCAAGGCGCTGCGCCCCTATGCCGAGAAGCTCGTCACCAAGGCGAAGGCCGGCACCCTCGCCGACCGTCGCGAGGTGCTGAAGGTCATCCGCAGCAAGGATGTGGTGCACGAACTCTTCGCGAACATCGGACCGTCGTTCGAGGGTCGCGAGGGTGGTTACACCCGCATCATCAAGACGCTGCCCCGCAAGGGTGACAACGCCCCGATGGCGATCATCGAGCTGGTCCGGGAGAAGACCGTGACCAACGAGGCCGATCGCGCTCGCCGCGTGGCCGCGTCGCAGGCGAAGGTCGAGGAGCCGGCCGAGGCTGTTGCCGACGAGGCCGTCGTCGAGTCCGCTGAGGCCGAGTCTGCTGAGGCCGAGTCTGCTGAGGCCGAGGACAAGGCCGCCGAATAAGAGTCTGCCCCGCCGATGCGGGGCGACATCTTGCCGGGAAGCCGTGAAGGAGCCCGCCGTCCCCTCCGGGTCGGCGGGCTTTCTCATGCTAGCGAGAAGGACTGGATCCGTGCCGTTTGAACAGACCGGTGAGTCTGCTGTGAGTGTGCCCGCGATCCGGCGCGTTCGCCTCGATATCGCTTATGACGGCACCGATTTTGCGGGGTGGGCGCGGCAGCCCGGGTTGCGGACGGTGCAGGGGGTGCTGGAGGAGTCGCTGTCGACGGTGCTCCGGGAGTCCGTTCAGTTGACGGTGGCCGGGCGTACCGATGCGGGGGTGCACGCGGAGGGGCAGGTGGCGTCGTTCGATACCGCTGCCGTGGAGCTGGATCTGCCGAAGCTGGTGCATCGGCTGGCGCGGTTCCTGCCCAGGGATGTGCGGGTGAAGGGGGCTCGGTTCGTGCCGGGGGAGTTCGACGCTCGATTCTCGGCTGTTCGGCGGCATTACGTGTATCGGTTGACCACCGCGCCTTACGGGGCCGAGCCTTTGCAGGCGCGCAGTGTTGTTCCCTGCCGTGGGGTCGATCTGGAGGCGATGCGGGTTGCTTCCCGGAACCTGTTGGGGCTGCACGACTTCGCGGCCTTCTGCCGGCGGCGGGAGGGGGCCACGACGGTCCGGGAGTTGCAGCGGTTCGATTGGGAGTCTTCGCCTTTCGAGGGCTCCGCGGGTGCGCTGCTGACCGCTCACGTGAGCGCGGATGCGTTCTGCTGGTCCATGGTTCGCAGTCTGGTGGGGGCGGTGCTCGCGGTGGGGGAGGGGCGGAGGACGCCGGAGTGGACTCGTACTCTTCTCGCCGAACGTGTCCGGTCCAGTGCGGTGACGGTCGCTCCGGCGCACGGGCTCAGCCTGATCGCGGTCGATTACCCGGCCGATGCGGAATTGGCGGCCCGCAATGCGCAGACCCGGGAGATGCGGGTGGTGCCGGGGGACGAAGGGTGCTGCGGGAGTTGAGGTTCGGCGCCGCTCACTCGGCGGCCCGCTTGCTTGCGCACCGTCCGCGCGCGGCGAAAACGCGGAGCCGGAGCTCATACTTCCGTCATCTTTATCTCCGTCCTGCACATGTACCGGTTGTACTTCACTCCGGTGACCTCGAATCGAGTGCCGGGTGGAAACAGGACCTCTTTCTCGTGAGGCTTGGCGGAATATCTGCCGACCCGCTTTCCGGTGCGCGACTTCATCTTGAAGCGCACATTTCCACCGAGGATGGAGCGGCTGCCGCGGCTGGTGCTGGTGAAGGCCGGTTCGGTGATGACTCGGCCCCGCTGGTAGCGTGCGATCTCCTCAGGCGACAGTGAGATATCCCGGAATACCGTCCCGTGGTAGCTCCGCAGTTTCGCCAGCGCTGCTCGCAGATCCGCGACGAAAACCCTGTCCGCAGCCGTCAAATTCCCGGCACGCAATCCCCGGTTGATTCTCCAGTAATTGCCGTCTCCCTTGGTGATCTCGTGGATCACCTCGACGTCACGGTCGGTGAGTTGCCGCGAGACCGGCGCCGATTCTGCTCGTGCGGAGAGCGCGCCCGAATCGTTGTCCAGGAACGTCGATTTCGACAGGAGATCCTCGCCGGCCCGATCGGCCCCCTGCGTCGTGGCATGAACCTCGCGCACGAACTGCGCGGCATCCCGATTCACCTCGAACGCTTTGGTGGATCCGGCCTGCGTAGCGTCGATCAGGGAACGCCCGATCCTCCGGCCCAGTTCCGCCAAGCTGCCGAAAGCCAACGTCGCACCTGCTCCACGGGCGAGATACCGTCACTGCACCCTATTCGGAATTTTCCCATATTCCCGGTGCTGGGGATTATCCCTCGAAACGGTGATCACCTCGCCGACTCGCTCGGGTACCGGGCTCCTGCCCACGCGGTGTCGAACTCTTCGCGGGATATCTCCGAAGCCGAGAATTCGGCATCTCGGTTGATTTCGTCCACCGAGGGTATCGGTATCCGGCCGAGGCCGATCGAATCGGCCTCATGGTCTTCGTCGGTCTCGCCAACTCGGCCGTTGTTTCCATTAGAGATCGTCGCGATATGTGGCGAGTGTAAGACGCCTTGATTACCGGTGGAATCTCTGAGGTAGTTCTCCTGATTCCCACAACTTATCGAGTGTCTTGAAAAATTCGTCCAGATCTCGAGTCATCTCGTTCCGATCGTCTTGCGACAGCGATTCGAGTGGATCGGAAAATTTCAGGCCGTCGGAGTCCGGCCCGGTCCATCCCTTGAACCGCCGACATGATGCACACCATGAATAAGTTATGCGTGCCGTGCGGCCCGGCCCGGTATTGCGATACACATATGTCCGCACTGCTCTGTGGCCGCACGCCGGGCAAATGCGCTCCGTTGGTTCATCGATGAACCGCGGGCCTGCTACCAGGGCTGGTATCTGTGATTGATCGTACTCCCTCATATGCGTGCCTCATCGCTCATCTGTTCCCGCTTCTCTTGAATATTCAAGCATACGTCTGCCGTAATCTTCTGCGGCGCCTTCGTCACCGCCCCATATGTGCGGAGAGTTCCTTGTCGAGATGTAGTGTTTGTGATGGTATATCTCATGATGGATGGTGGTTACTGCCTCATCCATGTCTCGCGGTCCTATGTCTGAAATCTCGATTTTCGGAAGCCCGCGTGGTCCGGTGGCCGGAAGTCCATCGAAGGTGTGGGGGCTATTTCCATATGCCAATCCGGTGGGTGTCTCGATCGTCGGGACATGAACTATATTGTCAATCTTTGACAGACATGCCAGCCCGGCCCAGGCCCAGGGCCATCTTTACCTGATCTATGCTGACGCCAGGACAGTGGTGTCCACCTGGGCTGTTCTGGGATTCTCCTAGATAGGTGTCGTTGTACTGTCCTATCTCGTCGCACTCCTCGGGACGAGCCCGAGCGGATCGGGCCATGCTGTGGGATTGTGTGGGTAAGCCCTCGGATTCGGTGCCGGACCGAGCCCCAGTGGATCAGACGTGAGAAATCGTCCGGTTTGCGGATCGTATGACCTGTTGAGGTTGTAATGAAGACCGGTCTCGGCGTCGTATATCTGTCCGGGATAGCGCAACGGTATCGATGAAGCTCCGCGCCAGCTGGTATCCCCCCATAACTCGGTATCGGCAAGAGAGCGTGTAGTTGCGGTTTCAGGATCTATCAACTGGACGGGAACACCGGCCGGATTGGTGATCACTGCATCGAGTTCTCGGTCGACCAGGTTCTGGTCGCTGATCTGGAGGACGGGTGCATAGGTTCCCGGCCGATAATGCCATCTCGTTATGGAGCCGAGCTCGACCTGTTCAACGAGATACCATGCGGCGAGCTGCGAGTATCACGACCGATCGTCATAGCCGACGAATTTATCGATGTCATCACGAAGATACTCCGAAACGTCCGGTAGCATATGGACCGTGTCTTTCATGTATCGATAGAGTTCAGGTGACCCGTCCCAATAGCTCCTGTCCCTGGTCAGTACCGCGGACAGCAATTCATCGTCGAACCACCAATTTGTATCGGATGGATCTGGAATCATACTGCGCAGGGATTCGAGAGCTAATGGCATCAACCACTTCAGTCCGATATTCTGGGTTATCAGCCTGGCTAATTCGTGGGATTCAAGCTCCTTCATGGGTCGTTTCCGAAGTTTGTAGACGGCTCGAACCAGACTCGTAGACCCGGCGGCGGGCTCCGGCCATGGTCCTTCGTGATCTTGGATGGATTTGTCTTGATCAATGTCGGCCGATGGTCCCATTCGAGTCCTGATGCTAGAAGGTGAGGTTGCCCGGCACTATGTCACCGATGTCCTATGGAATGCAGGAATCCGTTCAGTCGATCGAGTTGGATGATCACCTCCTTTCTCTTCCTGATCAGAACCTCCAGTCCTCTGTCGGTGAGAGTGTCCGGAGGTCGGGCGATCTCGCGTTCGAGTGTCCTTCGGATGCCGTCCAAACCGTTCCTGGCTTGAGTCAGGTCGCTGATGTGGTCGAACGGAACTCCATCGGCGCGCATTGCAACAACGCCGCCGTCGGCCTCTATTCTCGCCGCATGGTAATGATTGTGGTTCGGCTCGGCATTAACATCTCCGACGGGGTCCTGCATAATGTTCTCGAATCGCCGGATGGCGGAGTTGGCGGCGTCGCTGAGTCCTAGTTCGCGGCATCCTGCCAACCCTAGCGGATCGACCCATGCGACGGGGTTGTGCGGGTAGGTACTGGGATTCGGCGCCGGTGCGAGCCCTAGCGGGTCGGGTGTGAGGTATCGGCCGGTGGACGGATCATAGAAACGAAAAAGGTTATAGTGGAGACCGGTTTCCGGATCATGGAGCTGACCCGGAAACCGAACAGTTGGATCGATGCTGTCGCTCCATGTGGTGGAGCCCCAGAGCTGCATGGTTGCAATCGAGATACTGACCACACCGATAGGGTCGAAGAGTTCCATGGGTGTGCCGACGAGATCGGTGAGGATGGCGGAAAAGGAATTATCGGATGCATTTTTTCCAGTGATACGGGCTATGGGCGCGACAGAATCCGGATGGTAGTGCCATCTGGTTGATCCAGTTGGTGTGGAGTCTTCGACGAGTGTTGTGCCGTCCCATGCGAAGTTATGAACGATGTTGTCGGAATCGAGACGTTGCTTGCTGGTTCGCCGCCCCGCTGCATCGTAGGTGTAATGCCAGTGCTGTCCGTCGGGAGTGCGTACATCGGTGAGCTGGTCGAAAGCGTTGTATCGATAGTGCCAGACGTCAGGTTTGCGGGACAGGCGGGTGGTTTTCTTGGCGACGAGACGCCCGGCGGGGTCGTAGGAGTAGCGAGTTCGGCCGGCACGGGTCAGCAGGCTGCCATGGAAATCGCGGTCGCCGTCGGTGCCCGATTCGATAGTTGTGCGGCTAGGTGGATTGTGCTGTGTGTTTGCGGCGGTGATGTTGTTGAGGCGGTCGTAATTGTAGGACTCGCTCAGCACACCGTTCGTATGGATTGTGGCGACCCGGCCGCGGGGATCCAAGCTGTATTGCCGGTGGACCTGTCCGACGCCGGGATGAGTGACGGTGTGGGTGGTGAAGTAGCCGTCGGGCCGGTAGGTGTAGTCATCCCGACGAAGAGAGCGAGGTGGGGGATGATTGGGCTTCCGGTCGAGGGTGAGAGTTTGTTCGGGGTGGGCGATGACTTCTTGAGTGGCGAGGTAACCGTTATCGGTGAAGATGCGGCTGACTGCGATATCTCCGGTGCGCCAGCCGGTAGTGCGGCCCAGGAGATCGTGAGTGAAATCTATGTGGTGACTGTCAACTGACATACTGCGGACATCGCCGGTGTAGTCGTGGTTCCAAGTGGTTACGGACCCAGTGTGGGTAGTGCGTCGGACGCGGCGACCGGCTTGGTCGTATTCGTTTCGCATGGGGGGTTGGTCGTCGAGTTGCTGGGTGGCGAGGTCCCCTGAAGGGGTGTAGGTGAATGTCAGGGTGTGAGTGACAGTATCGCGGGTGCCGGAGGTG
>NZ_JAIUCZ020000029.1 GCF_020176955.2 Nocardia sp. alder85J | reverse complement strand
TTAGTACTCCAGCACGACTTCGTGATCGACGGCGGAAGGCTTGGTCGTTCGGTTGGCGGCCGGACGGTTCTGGCGTGATCATGTCGTGTTTGTGGGTGGCGCAACGGGTTTGGTGGTGTCGGCTGGTGTTGATGGGGGCCGGTGGCGGCGGGAGTTCGAGGATCTGACCGCGAGTATCGGGTCGCGGTTCGCGCGGGTGGAGACTCGCCGCACGGCGGTGAAGATGCTGGTCGGGATGGTGTCGGAGCTGCCGAGCAAGAACTGCTGGACGTTGGCGGAGCAGGCGGGGGATATCGGCCCGGGGCGGATGCAGCATCTGCTGTCGGCGGCTGTAGTGGATGAGGATGGTCTACGAGATGACCTGCGCAACTATGTGATCGAGCATCTGGGCGACGCCGATGCGACGCTCGTGGTGGACGAAACGGGCGATCTCAAGAAGGGTGTGCACACCGTCGGGGTGCAACGCCAGTACACCGGCACGGCCGGCCGGATCGAAAACAGCCAAGTTGCTGTCTATCTCACCTACGCCACTCGTGCCGGGCACGCGTTCATCGACCGTGCCCTGTATCTGCCGAAGTCGTGGACGAGCGACCCGGACCGCTGCACGCAGGCCGGGGTGCCGGCCGACGTGCGGTTCGCCACCAAGCCCGCCCTGGCGAAACAGCTGATCATAGACGCTCTCGATGCCGGTATCCGCGCACCGTGGGTGACCGGCGATGAGGTCTATGGCGGTGATCCGAAACTGCGTGGTGAGCTCGAATTCCGCAGCACTGGTTACGTTTTCGCTGTCGCCTGTGACCATCACGTCACAACCGCGACCAGCCGTGTCCGCGCTGACGTCCTCGCTCGCACACTGCCGCCGCGGGCCTGGCAGTCGCTGTCGGCCGGTGACGGCGCCAAAGGGCCCCGCGTCTACGACTGGGCCTGGATCGAGATCGGAACCGATGATGACAACGCCGTTCCCGGGTGCCGGTGGCTGATGATCCGCCGCAACCAACGCACCGGGGAACTGGCCTATTACCGCTGCTGGAACCCGCGACCGGTCACCTTGGCCCGATTGGTGAAAGTGGCCGGACGCCGGTGGTCGACGGAGGAGAATTTCCAGACCGCCAAGACGCTGACCGGGCTCGACCAGCACCAAGTGCGGGGGTGGCGGTCCTGGCACCGCTGGACGCTGCTGGCCATGCTCGCCCACGCCTTCCTCACCGTCCTCGCCGTTACCGAGCATGCCCTCGGCCCCGTGCCGTCGGATCGGATCCCGTTCACCCGCAACGAGATCCGTCATTTGTTCGCGGTGCTGGTGATGACGCCCGCTCGCGTGATGATCGACCGGCTGCACTGGTCGAACTGGCGGCGCCGGCATCAGCATCAGGCCCGGCTCTACCACTACCGCCGCCGCGGCGCGGCAACTACAGTGCCCGGGTGACCACTCGACCGGCGACGCTAGCTGCTGAACTGGAAGCCGATCTCGACCGCTACCCCGACCAGCGCGGTGAAATCCTGCTCGAAGCCGCCGTGCAATGGTGGCACGCCGCAGACCACGACCGCGCCATCGAACTGCTGCGCCAGGGGATCGATCTGGGTGGTGAGGACGCCGGCAATGCCCGGGTCACGCTGGCGGAAATCCTGTTCGACCTCGACCGTGATGCCGACGCGAACGCCCAGTTGGACGCGCTGCGACAAGACCGGATCAACTCCGCTGCCCCCTATCACATGGCCGCCGAACTGCTGGAAGAACGCGGTGACCTGCAGCAGGCGCTGACATGGTTCAACATAGCCACCTCGCGGCTGTCAGACGACGAGATGGCCGAACGCGACACCGAACTGGGCTTTCTCAGCTACGCCAGCCACGTCCTCGCCGGCCGCCGCCGCGTCCGCCGAGCACTGGAACTCCCCCCCGACGACCTCGACGACTCGGTCGCCTCCCTGGCCGACCGCGCCGACGAATTCACCCGCACGGCAATCCCACCCAAGCCACCGCGTGAAATGCGGGTGCTGTTCTGGCCCCGCCCGGAAATTCCCAGCGCGCACCAAACCTGGCCGCAGCTGGTCGAAACCGTTGACGCCGACGCCACCATCGCCGAACGGGAGAAAGCCAACCGCGATCTCGCCGAGTCCGGCGTCCCCCGTATCACCATGGTTCCCCTCACCGTCGCCAAACTCCTCGACTACACCACCCGCACCGGCAGCGACCCCACTGACTCCGACACCCGTCTGGCCTGCATCAACGAGATCATCGCCGAAGGCCATGCCATCGGCTGGCCACCACCACGAAACACGCCATGCTGGTGCGGATCCACCACCAAATACAAGAAATGCTGCGGCCGCCCCACCACATGACCTCATCAACCATTGTCGATCACGAAGTCGC
>NZ_JAIUCZ020000028.1 GCF_020176955.2 Nocardia sp. alder85J | reverse complement strand
GCGATCCTGCGCCGCTCGTCTTTGACCCACGTCCCCAGCAAACTCTCGTGAATACCCAGCTCACGAGCAACCTCAGCAACCGTGCGACCGGAATCGATCACACGATGCGCAGCCTCGACCTTGTACTCGGCCGTGAACGACCGACGCTTACGAGGAGGCACAGCAGACATCCTAACCAGCAGGAACAACCATCCCGCTAACTCGGTGTCCACTCCCCGGGGTGAACCTCAGTGGTGCCCGGCACCGTCCTCCAACACCAGCCACCCAGGATGGTCGGTCATGATCACGCAGGTATCCCCTTCGCTGAATCATCAAAAGTTATTGATGGGCAGGAAATTACGATCGCTATATGGCCCTGATCCGGCGGAGCCGGTCAACCACGGGACGGTTGCCGGTGGCGTCCTGGAGGATCGCCGCTGCCCAGGTGTGGGCAGAGGGGAGACCGGTGTCGAAATCTCTGTTTGCCGGAGGTTCTTGGAAAGGCGGAGGACTTCTTTCGTCAATTTGCTTACCTCCGTGCGGAGTTCGCGCTCGGTGCTCTGGTACTGGTTCGTGTCGGCGGTGTGCTGCCGCTGCACGGTGTCGAGTTGCTCGGACAACCGGTTCACCTGCAGCCCCACCCTCCGCCTTGCTCCGTGCTGCCGATCACGACGGCGTCGTCGGTGAGGTGGTCGGCGTACTGGGGAACCGTTGCTCGTTGTCCAGGTGAGCCGATCAGCGCTTCGGCAGTTCGATGCCAGGGTAGCCTGACGTCGGAATCGCCTGGCAGGTAGGGGATCCGAGGTGAGGCCGGAGGCAGATCAGGAGGTGGGCCCGTGGGGTTCGACGACGACGCGGTGACGGCGATGCCCGGCGGCGTCGGCCGGGTGGTGGATGCCCGAGGTGCGCAGGGGATGCTGATCGGTGACTACGGGGTGGTGTTCAACTACTTCGATCAGCGGACCTGGACCGACGCCGCGATCCGAGCACCGCTGGCGGACGCAGTCTCGGGCATTGTCGTATCCCCGTACCGTGGGCTGGCGTGGTTCACCGAGCTCGACGCGGCGTTCTTCTTCGGCAGGGAGATCGCGACCGACACTGTCGTGCAACGCCTTTCACACAGTCTGGTCTCGCCGGAGATCGTGATGGTGTCGGGGGAGTCCGGGGCGGGGAAGTCGTCACTGCTGCATGCTGGCGTCGTGCCCAGGCTACGCCGCGACGGTCTCGGCGACGCGCCGCAGGCGCGGAACTGGCCGTGCCTGCTGCTGACCCCGGGCCGGGATCCACTCGGGGTGTTGGCGGTTGCGGTAGGGCAGGTCGCGGGACTGAACGCGGCGGCGCTGCGCCGTGACCTGGCCTCATACCCGCGGGGGTTTGCGTGGACCGCCGCCCAGGCCGCCGGCCGTGCGCTAGCCGATCCTGATGCGCCGCGTGGACGGTTGGTGCTGGTGGTGGATCAGTTCGAGCAGATCTTCACCCAATGCTCGGATCCCGGGACGCGAGCGGCGTTCGTGGCGGCGTTACAGGCCGCGGTGATCGCAGGATCGGCGGTGGTGGTGCTGGTCGTGCGCGCGGACTTCGAATCCCGGTGCGAGAGCTACCCGGAGCTAGTGCCTCGTCAAGCAACCTTCGGTAGGTAATCGGGTTGGCGGATTTTGGAGTTGGCGGCGAACTCGCGTTTGGGTTTGGCGTGCTGGTTGTGCCAGCGGATGTAGGCGGCGATGGCGGAGTCCTGCTCATCGTGGCTGTGGTGATCGGTGCCGTTGAGGGCGAAGTAACGCAGTGCCGCGAACTCGGACTCGATCCAGTTCAGCCACGACGAGTAGGTCGGCAGGAACACCAGCTCCACGTCGTGGGCGGCGGCCCAGTCGCGGACCTCGGCACGCTTGTGCGGGGAGAAGTTGTCGGCGACGATGTAGAGCTTTTCGCCGGCCCAGCGAGCACGCAGCGACTTCAGCAACGCCAGGAACTCGGTCCACCGCTTGCGGTCACGGATCCGATAGTGGATCTTTCCGGTGGCCAGGTCCAGTGCGCCGAGCAAGTGCCGGACACCCTGGGTGCGGTGATAAGTCGCCCGCAACCGCTTCGGTCTTCGTTGCGGAAACCAGCCTCTACCAGCACGGGGTTGCAGATTCAATGGGCCGAACTCGTCGACGCAGATCACCCGCCCGTCAGCGGGCGGGTGGTCGTAGAGGTCCAGGATCCGGTTCATCTTCGCGGTGAAATCCGGGTCGCGACCGGCCTTCCAGGTCTTGACCGCCTGCCACGACACACCCTCGGCCTTGAGGATTGCGCGCAGGGTCTCCCGGCTTATGTCGGCAATAGCGTTGTTCTGCAATGCCTCCCGCAGTTTCGACAGGCTCCATGTCGAGAACGGCCAACCCAGGTCACGGGGACAGCACCGGGCGATACAGGCGATACGTTCACGCGTCGCCCGGTCGACCTTCTTCGGCCTGCCCCCGCTCCATTTTGGGTCCAGCGCCTCGAACCCCCGCTCGTTGAACTCGTGAATCACTTGCCGCACATAGGCTTCCGACACCTGCATCAACCGGGCGATCGCCGGGACCGGCTGACGCTGAGCCGAAGCCATCACCACGATCGCGCGCCGCATCCGGACCGGTTGCCTGCTGGTCTTCGTGATCCGCTGCAACCGGCGCCCTTCCTCCGGGGTCACCGCTCGCACAAACACTTCCGGCTTCCGAGCCACCGGGCACCACCTCCACCGGCAGCTTCGCCGCCGGCGAGCACCCGAGCAAACCGACACCCGGTTACCAGCACAACCTTTCTAGACGAGGC
>NZ_JAIUCZ020000027.1 GCF_020176955.2 Nocardia sp. alder85J | reverse complement strand
AGGCGGTCGACGCGGGCATGCACGGTGTGGGTTCGCTGGCCGGTGATGTCGGTGCCGATGGTGTGGCCGCGAACCTGGACCGGTGGGGTGACGAGGCCGCCGACGCCCTGGGCGCGGAGGTCCCCGAGAAACAGCTGGGCCAGACCGACGACCCGAAGGAGCTGATCCACGGCGATGCAGGGGCCATCGCCGGTGCCGCGGATCTGGTCCAGAAGATGGGTGATTCGGTCGACAAGACCGGTCAGGCGTTGAAGACCATCGATGTGGCGCAGTGGACCGGCAAGGGCGCCGAGGAGTTCCACACCACCTTCGGTAAGCAACCCCGCGTGTGGTTCGACGGTGCCGACGCGATGCATCAGGCCGCGACGGTCCTGGTGGACTGGTCGCATGCGGTGACCACCGCGCAGGGCCGCGCCGCCGACGCGATCACGAGGTGGAAACAGGCCGATACCGAGGAGCGCCGCCAGAAGAGTTGGTGGAACGGTTTGCCCGCGGCCGAGCAGCGCCGCACCACGTTGACCGACACGTGGACGTCGATGCGTGAGGATGCCCGCGCGATCCTGGCACACGCGCGTACCGACCGTGACAATGCCGCGGGTGTGGCGGTGTCGGGGTTACAGGCCGCGACCGCGAAGGCCCCCGCGACCCCGTCGTTCACCGACCGGATGCGTGACGATTTCTCCGACGCCGCGGATATCGCGCAGTTCGCGGGCCTGGATTTCGACAAGGGCCTGCTGACCAGTTTCACCGGTGTGGTGCAGTTCGTGCGGCAGGTGTCGCCGATGGACCCCTACAACCTGACCCATCCGGCGGCGTATCTGGCGGGGATGTCGGATCTGGATGCGGGGATGGTGGTCGCGGCGGCGGATCCGGCGGCGACGGTGCACGGGTTGCTGTCGGGGGCGCGGTCGGATCCGGCCGAATGGCTGGGGAATCTGACCGGTCAGGTCGTGATGACCGTCGGCACCGGCGGGGCGGGTTCGGCGGAGGTCACCGCGAACGCCGTGCGGGATGTGGCCACCGTCGCCCGTGACGGGGTGACCGTGGCCCGTGACGGGGCCACCGTCGCTCGTGACGGGGCGACTACTGCCCGTGACGGTGTCCCGGTTGTCGAGGCGGCCCCGAAACCCGCTGCGGCGGTCCCGAAACCACCGGAGGCACCCCGGCCCCCGGAACCTGTTCGGCCGGTGGACACTTCACGGCCCGCCGATACCGGGAAACCGGCCGACACGGGTAAACCCGCTGACAGTGGGCGGCCCGCTGATGGTGCTCGCCCGGCCGATGGTTCCCGTCCCGACGCTACAAGGCCGGACAGCGGTGCGCGTCCTGCCGACGGCTCCCACCCCGGTGACATCGCGCATCCCGTCGACAGTGGCCGGGCACCGGACCCGGTCCGGCCCGGCGCGCACCCGGACGGGGCACCGGTCGCACCCCGCGCAGGCCCCAGCATCGATCCCGCCACTCCACACGAATCCCCGATCGCGGCCGGGCCCCGCCCGGAACCGGTCCCCCACGCCACCGACGCGGCAGCCCCGCGCGAGCCGGTCACCGGACACCCCGAACAACCCGGCACGCACCCGAACTCACCCGGACACGCCACCGACGGCCCGCACCCCACCGGCACACCACCACACCCCGGCACGGAACCCACTGCCACACACCCGGATCCAGCACACCCCGACACGCATACCCCCGACGGCACTCACCCCGGTGATGGCACTCACGCCGACGGCAGCCATCCCGGTGACCGGACCCATCCCGACGATCCTGATCCGGGTAGGCACGAACCATCGGCCGGCGACTCGCCCGCCGACCGTGCCGACGCCGACCAGGGAGTGCATTCCGACGCCCGCGACGCCGGTCCCGCATCCAACCGCGACCCCGCCGACACCTGCACCGGCCGTGACCCCGTCGACATCGCCACCGGCGAATTCCTGCTCCCCGAAACAGATCTCACCCTCCCCGCCGTCCTCCCGGTCATCCTGCGCCGCACCCACCGCTCCACCTACCGATACGGCCGCTGGTTCGGACCCTCCTGGTCGGCCACCCTCGACATGCGCATCGTCGTCGAAGACGCGGGCGTCACCTTCCTCGGCGAAGACGGCATCCTCCTGGCCTACCCCCACGCCCCGATCGGTGTCACCACCGTGGCCTTGTCCGGCGGCCAACGCTGGACCTGCACCCGCACCGACACCGGCGGCTACCACATCCACAACCCCGCACGGGAACTCACCTGGCACTTCGCCCCCGAACCCGCACTCGGCGGCCTCGAACACCGCCTCGGCAACTACGCGATCTCCGCCATCACCGACAGCCACCACAACCGCATCCGCGTCCACTACACCCCCGACGGCACCCCTGCCGCCATCACCCACTCCGGCGGCTACCACATCCTCATCGACACCACCGCAGGCCGCATCACCGGCTTATCGGTCATCGACCGCGGCACCCCCATCCGCATCCGCGAATACACCTACCACGCAGGCCAACTCACCACCGTCACCAACGCCGTCGCCGCCACCACCAGCTACACCTACGACCCCGAACACCGGATGACATCCTGGACCGACTCCAACGGCAACCAGATGCACAACACCTACGACCCGCACGGCCGCGTCATAGCCCAGCACGGCACCGCCGGCATCCTCGACAGCACCTACGACTACCTGCGATTCCCCGACGGCACCGGCACACTCACCACCGTCACCGACTCCCACGGCGCCACCACCACCCACGGCTTCGACCACGACCTGCGCCTACGCGACCACCTCGACCCCACCGGCGCCCACACCCACTACGACTACAACACCGACCGCCGCCCCCTCCATGTCACCGGCCCCGACGGCGCCACCACCACCTACCGCTACACCAGCGAAGGCGACCTCACCGAAATCACCCGCCCCGACAACGCCACCATCACCATCGACTACACCTCCCCACAACACCCCTCCCGCATCACCAGCCCAGACGGCAGCATCCGACGCCAGGAATGGACCACCACCGGCGACCTCGCCGCCACCACCGACGCAGGCGGAGCCCGCACCGAATACACCTAC
>NZ_JAIUCZ020000026.1 GCF_020176955.2 Nocardia sp. alder85J | reverse complement strand
AAAGTTGCCTCACCGATTCCCTCCGGTTTTTCCGGTGGGATGGTTTGTGCGTGTGTTCTTTGAGAACTCAATAGTGTGTCGATGAATGTCAGTGCCAAATATTTTTGGTTCCGGTTCTTCATACCCCCGTGTGGGGGACTGGACATTTAGTCAGCTTAATTGCTGGCGTTGTTTTTGAATGTCGGGTTTTCGGACTCTGGCCTTTGAATTTTTCTGATTCGCTTCTCTTCGGAGGGGTGTTTCGAGAGTCTTCAACGGAGAGTTTGATCCTGGCTCAGGACGAACGCTGGCGGCGTGCTTAACACATGCAAGTCGAGCGGTAAGGCCTTCGGGTACACGAGCGGCGAACGGGTGAGTAACACGTGGGTGATCTGCCTTGCACTCTGGGATAAGCCTGGGAAACTGGGTCTAATACCGGATAGGACTGCTGGATGCATGTCTGGTGGTGGAAAGATTTATCGGTGCGAGATGGGCCCGCGGCCTATCAGCTTGTTGGTGGGGTAATGGCCTACCAAGGCGACGACGGGTAGCCGACCTGAGAGGGTGACCGGCCACACTGGGACTGAGACACGGCCCAGACTCCTACGGGAGGCAGCAGTGGGGAATATTGCACAATGGGCGGAAGCCTGATGCAGCGACGCCGCGTGAGGGACGACGGCCTTCGGGTTGTAAACCTCTTTCGACAGGGACGAAGCGCAAGTGACGGTACCTGTATAAGAAGCACCGGCCAACTACGTGCCAGCAGCCGCGGTAATACGTAGGGTGCGAGCGTTGTCCGGAATTACTGGGCGTAAAGAGCTTGTAGGCGGTTCGTCGCGTCGATTGTGAAAACTTGCAGCTCAACTGCAAGCTTGCAGTCGATACGGGCGGACTAGAGTACTTCAGGGGAGACTGGAATTCCTGGTGTAGCGGTGAAATGCGCAGATATCAGGAGGAACACCGGTGGCGAAGGCGGGTCTCTGGGAAGTAACTGACGCTGAGAAGCGAAAGCGTGGGTAGCGAACAGGATTAGATACCCTGGTAGTCCACGCCGTAAACGGTGGGTACTAGGTGTGGGTTTCCTTCCACGGGATCCGTGCCGTAGCTAACGCATTAAGTACCCCGCCTGGGGAGTACGGCCGCAAGGCTAAAACTCAAAGGAATTGACGGGGGCCCGCACAAGCGGCGGAGCATGTGGATTAATTCGATGCAACGCGAAGAACCTTACCTGGGTTTGACATACACCGGAAACCTGCAGAGATGTAGGCCCCCTTGTGGCCGGTGTACAGGTGGTGCATGGCTGTCGTCAGCTCGTGTCGTGAGATGTTGGGTTAAGTCCCGCAACGAGCGCAACCCTTGTCCTGTGTTGCCAGCGCGTAATGGCGGGGACTCGCAGGAGACTGCCGGGGTCAACTCGGAGGAAGGTGGGGACGACGTCAAGTCATCATGCCCCTTATGTCCAGGGCTTCACACATGCTACAATGGCCGGTACAGAGGGCTGCGAGACCGTGAGGTGGAGCGAATCCCTTAAAGCCGGTCTCAGTTCGGATCGGGGTCTGCAACTCGACCCCGTGAAGTTGGAGTCGCTAGTAATCGCAGATCAGCAACGCTGCGGTGAATACGTTCCCGGGCCTTGTACACACCGCCCGTCACGTCATGAAAGTCGGTAACACCCGAAGCCGGTGGCCTAACCCTTGTGGAGGGAGCCGTCGAAGGTGGGATTGGCGATTGGGACGAAGTCGTAACAAGGTAGCCGTACCGGAAGGTGCGGCTGGATCACCTCCTTTCTAAGGAGCATTCTCCAGACCCGGTGTCACAGAGGTGATGTCGTGGCTGGCAGAGACCATGACGGGCTCGCATGTAGTCCGGTGGTGCTCATGGGTGGAACGCTGACATGCGCCGGCGATACTCTCGGATCCACTGTGGTCCCGGGGTGCTGGATTGTAGTCGACACACTGTTGGGTCCTGAAAGAACAGACGTTCTTTCCAGGAAGATAACGACGAGGCTGGATTGTCGGTCATACCGCGCAGGGTTCTGTGGCTGGTGCCGGGTGGGATCTGGTTTTGTGTGTTGTTTGAGAACTGCACAGTGGACGCGAGCATCTTTGTTTGTAAGTGTGTAAGAGCGTTCGGTGGATGCCTTGGCACCAGGAGCCGATGAAGGACGTAGGAGGCTGCGATAAGCCTCGGGGAGCTGTCAACCGAGCTGAGATCCGAGGATGTCCGAATGGGGAAACCCGGCACGAGTGATGTCGTGTCACCCGCATCTGAATATATAGGGTGTGTGGAGGGAACGTGGGGAAGTGAAACATCTCAGTACCCACAGGAAGAGAAAACAACATGTGATTCCGTGAGTAGTGGCGAGCGAAAGCGGATGAGGCTAAACCGTATGGATGTGATAGACGGCAGTCGTTGTCTGTACGGGGTTGTGGGGTTCATTTTCTTCCTACTGCCGTGGGGAGCGTGAGTCAGAAAACAGGGTGTTAGTCGAACTGGTCTGGGATGGCCGACCGTAGACGGTGAGAGTCCGGTAGATGAAAACATTCTGTCTTGCGTAGTGAATACCCGAGTAGCAGCGGGCCCGTGAAATCTGCTGTGAATCTGCCGGGACCACCCGGTAAGCCTGAATACTACCTGGTGACCGATAGCGGACTAGTACCGTGAGGGAAAGGTGAAAAGTACCCCGGGAGGGGAGTGAAATAGTACCTGAAACCGTGCGCTTACAATCCGTCAGGGCCCTCGCATTCGTGTGTGGGGTGATGGCGTGCCTTTTGAAGAATGAGCCTGCGAGTCATCGGTGTGTGGCGAGGTTAACCCGTGTGGGGTAGCCGTAGCGAAAGCGAGTCCGAATAGGGCGTCGAGTCGCACACTATGGACCCGAAGCGGGGTGATCTACCCATGGCCAGGGTGAAGCGACGGTAAGACGTCGTGGAGGCCCGAACCCACTTAGGTTGAAAACTGAGGGGATGAGCTGTGGGTAGGGGTGAAAGGCCAATCAAACTCCGTGATAGCTGGTTCTCCCCGAAATGCATTTAGGTGCAGCGTCGCATGTTTCACCCTGGAGGTAGAGCTACTGGATGGCCTAGGGGGCCTACAAGCTTACCGAAGTCAGCCAAACTCCGAATGCCGGGGTGTGAGAGTGCGGCAGTGAGACTGCGGGCGATAAGGTTCGTAGTCGAGAGGGAAACAGCCCAGATCGCCGGCTAAGGCCCCTAAGCGTGTGCTAAGTGGAAAAGGATGTGGGGTCGCTGAGACAACCAGGAGGTTGGCTTAGAAGCAGCCACCCTTGAAAGAGTGCGTAATAGCTCACTGGTCAAGTGATCCTGCGCCGATAATGTAGCGGGGCTCAAGCACACCGCCGAAGCCGCGGCATTCAGACGTGTACATTCCCTTCGGGGTAGTGGTCTGGATGGGTAGGGGAGCGTCCTGCAGCCAGGGAAGCAGCCGGGTGACCGAGTTGTGGAGGCTGTGGGAGTGAGAATGCAGGCATGAGTAGCGAAAGACGAGTGGGAAACTCGTCCGCCGGATGACCAAGGGTTCCTGGGTCAAGTTAATCTGCCCAGGGTGAGTCGGGACCTAAGGCGAGGCCGACAGGCGTAGTCGATGGACAACGGGTTGATATTCCCGTACCCGTGTATCCGCGCCCAATGGCGAATCATCTGTGCTAACCGTCCTGAACTGGCGGGATCTCCTTCGGGAGACCCAAAGGGGATGCACGGGATCCTGGGTGTAGTAGTCAAGCGATGGGGTGACGCAGGAAGGTAGTGGGGCCCGGTGGTGGATTACCGGGTGTAAGCCTGTAGGGCGAGTGGCAGGTAAATCCGTCGCTCATCGGCCTGAGAGGTGATGCGTAGCCGTTTGAGGTGAATTCCATGATCCTATGCTGCCGAGAAAAGCCTCTAGTGAGTTGGTACACGGCCCGTACCCCAAACCGACACAGGTGGTCAGGTAGAGAATACCGAGGCGATCGAGAGAACTGTGGTGAAGGAACTCGGCAAAATGCCCCCGTAACTTCGGGAGAAGGGGGACCAGTGCTGGTGATGAGACTTTGCTCTCGGAGCTGGTGGTGGTCGCAGAGACCAGAGAGAAGCGACTGTTTACTAAAAACACAGGTCCGTGCGAAGTCGTAAGACGATGTATACGGACTGACGCCTGCCCGGTGCCGGAAGGTTAAGAGGACCGGTTAGCCCGTGAGGGCGAAGCTGAGAATTTAAGCCCCGGTAAACGGCGGTGGTAACTATAACCATCCTAAGGTAGCGAAATTCCTTGTCGGGTAAGTTCCGACCTGCACGAATGGCGTAACGACTTCTCTGCTGTCTCCACCACAGACTCGGCGAAATTGCATTACGAGTAAAGATGCTCGTTACGCGCGGCAGGACGAAAAGACCCCGGGACCTTCACTATAGCTTGGTATTGGTGTTCGGTACGGTTTGTGTAGGATAGGTGGGAGACTGTGAAGCTGGGACGCTAGTTCTGGTGGAGTCGTCGTTGAAATACCACTCTGGTCGTATTGGACTTCTAACCTCGGGCCGTGATCCGGTTCAGGGACAGTGCCTGGTGGGTAGTTTAACTGGGGCGGTTGCCTCCTAAAATGTAACGGAGGCGCCCAAAGGTTCCCTCAGCCTGGTTGGCAATCAGGTGTTGAGTGTAAGTGCACAAGGGAGCTTGACTGTGAGACTGACAGGTCGAGCAGGGACGAAAGTCGGGACTAGTGATCCGGCACCGGCATGTGGAAGCGGTGTCGCTCAACGGATAAAAGGTACCCCGGGGATAACAGGCTGATCTTCCCCAAGAGTCCATATCGACGGGATGGTTTGGCACCTCGATGTCGGCTCGTCGCATCCTGGGGCTGGAGTAGGTCCCAAGGGTTGGGCTGTTCGCCCATTAAAGCGGCACGCGAGCTGGGTTTAGAACGTCGTGAGACAGTTCGGTCTCTATCCGCCGCGCGCGTTAGAAACTTGAGGAAGGCTGTCCCTAGTACGAGAGGACCGGGACGGACGAACCTCTGGTGTGCCAGTTGTTCCGCCAGGGGCATGGCTGGTTTGCTACGTTCGGAAGGGATAACCGCTGAAAGCATCTAAGCGGGAAGCCTGTTCCTAGATGAGGTTTCTCACCCCTTGAAGGGGGTAAGGCTCCCAATAGACGATTGGGTTGATAGGCCGGAACTGGAAGCGCGGTAACGTGTGGAGGTGACCGGTACTAATAGGCCGAGGGCTTACCAACGAAGGTGTTACGCGTCCACTGTGTAGTGTCTGAAACAGCACACGAGCTTTGTTCGGGTGGTTTCCGATACGAGTGAGGAGTTTTATCCTTGCTGGGTATCAGAGGCTGTCGGGGCAGGGTTGTGGATAGTTTCATAGAGTTACGGCGGTTATAGCGGTGGGGAAACGCCCGGTCCCATTCCGAACCCGGAAGCTAAGCCTGCCAGCGCCGATGGTACTGCACTCGCCAGGGTGTGGGAGAGTAGGACACCGCCGGAACATATTTCCCGGATGGGGACCCAGGAATGGGTCCCCGTTCGTGGTTTCAGGGTAGGGAATCGAACGGCCTCCAGCATTGCTGGAGGCTGTTTCTCGTTCAGCGGACGATCGTGGTCCGCGGGTTTCCGGTTCGGTGGAAGTTTCTGCCGGCCGGGCGCGGCCGAGGACGCGGCCTCGGATCCACCTCCGGCATCCTCCTGGAGAATCGAC
>NZ_JAIUCZ020000025.1 GCF_020176955.2 Nocardia sp. alder85J | reverse complement strand
GTGGATGTTCGATCCACGCCCCGAGACTCGGCAGACCGTATCGGACGGAGGCCGATCCACCTACCCGAGGCCGACGGCGCACATTGCGTCGCACTGCCGCACACACACCCCGTCGCACCCGTTACCGAGAAATTCTCCGATTCAATATTTTGCGATATTCGAAGCGAGCAGTAATTCGAATCGGGTCGAATTCCTGACACATGCGGATCTCGATGGTTCGCGAAACCCGCGCTGCTGTGAGCAGATCTGCTCACAGCAGCGCGGGGTGGCCCGGCCGCAGCGCACCGGGCACGGTGAAACCATGGCTGGAGACGAGAAGGCGCCACTGTTCGGGTGGCGCGCACGCGAACAACTGCTCGGGCGGCGGATTCTGGTGCTGGACGGGCCGCTCGACGACGACAACGGGACATTGCTGGCGACGCAATTGCTGTCGCTGGCGGCGGAGGATCCGGAGAGTGGGGTCTCGTTGTGGATCCATTCGCCGGGCGGGTCGGTACCGGCGATGCTGGCGATTCGGGATGTGATGCGGTTGGTGCCGTGCGCGGTGTCGACGCTGGCGCTGGGATTGGCGTGCAGCGCCGGGCAATTCCTGCTGTCGGCGGGTGCGCACGGGCGGCGATTCGCGTTACCGCATGCGCGGATTCTGATGCATCAGGGCTCCGCCGGGATCGGTGGGAGCGCCGGTGAGGTCGAGGTGCAGGCCGATGATCTGCGCCACACCGTGAACACCGTGCTCGGGCTGATCTCGGCCGATACCGGGCAGCCATTCGATCGGGTCTACGAGGATTCGCTGCACGACAGGTGGTTCACCGCGGCGCAGGCGCAGGAGTACGGGTTCATCGACGGCATCGTGGATTCGTTCACACAGGTGATGCCGCAGCGGCAGCGGGTGGGTATCTCATGACCAGTTACACGATTCCGAATGTGATCGCCCAGCATCCGCGCGGCGAGCGGATCATGGACGTCTACTCACATCTGCTCACCGAGCGGATCGTCTATCTGGGCACCCCGATCGATTCGGGGGTGGCGAACGCGCTCATCGCCCAACTGCTGCATCTGGACGCGGACAGTCCGGGGCAGGAGATCAATCTGTACATCAACTGCGAGGGTGGCGAACTGCCCGCGATGTTGGCGATGTACGACACCATGCAGCACATCCAGTCGCCGGTGGCGACGACCTGTGTCGGGCAGGCGATCGCGGTCGGCGCGGTGCTGCTGGCCGGTGGCGCGGCCGGGCGGCGGGCGATGTTGCCGCACGCCCGGGTGGTCCTGCACCAGCCCGCCACCCGCGGACAGGGTGCGATTCCGGATCTGATCCTGCAAGCCGACGAATTGGTGCGGATGCGGGCCGAGATCGAAGCGATCCTGTCCACGCACACCGGGCAATCCGTGGACACGCTCCGGCACGACACCGACCGGGACCGGGTCTTCACCGCACAGACGGCGGTCGACTACGGGCTGGTGGATGTGGTGCTGGGGCCGCGTCACTGACGCGATCAGGCGCCGAGCGGGCGGAAGCGCACGGTGTCACCGTCGGTGACGAGATGTCCGGCGCCCGGCGGCCGGAAATGGGTGCCGATGATCAGCACGCCGGTGTCGGCGTATTCGGCGACCAGCCGCCGCCGGGTGTCGCAGGCCTGCTCCCGGTCCAGATCGGCGAGCGAATACCACTGCGGCTCGGCCCATTGCACGGGATGGTGGGTGCAATCGCCGGTGATCAACGCGGTCTCACCGCCGGAGGTGATCCGCACCGAGAGGTGGCCCGGCGAATGTCCGGGTGTGGACACCAGTTCCAGGACGTCGCCGACCCGATGTCCGGGTTCGACCAGCTCGGCCTGTCCGGCCGCGAACAGCGGCTCGACCGCATCCTCCAGGTTGAACACGTTGAACCCGGCCCGCACCTCCGCCGGCGTGGCCCGCCAGTGCTCGTACTCCGCGCGGCCGATGAGATATCGGGCCCGGCGGAAGGTCGGTACCCAGGAATCGTTCTCCCACATCGTGTTCCAGCCGACGTGATCGAAATGCAGATGGGTGCACACGACCAGGTCGACCTCATCGCGGCCGAATCCCGCGGCGGTCAGCTCGTCCAGGAATCCCGAATCTCCGGTGACCCAGGCATATCCATCCGGCAACTGCCGCGGTCCGACGCAGGTGTCGAGGACGATGCGCTGCCCGCCCACCTCGAGGCACAGCGTCTGGATGGCCAGCAGCAGTCCGCCGTCGTCGGACAATGCCCACGGCCACAACCAGTCCCGATGCCGGGCGAGCGCATCCGGCGTGGCGGTCGGCAGGAAACCGAGCGGGATCCGCGTGGTGTGCTCGACCACCCGGCGGATCGTGACGTCGCCGACCCGGTGCCCGTCACTCATCCCGCACTCCTCACCCCTGCCCGGGCGATCACCATCCAGCCGGGCAGACACTCGCTCGGCCGAGACGATGACGACAATTCACCCGTTTCCGGACCGTATCACCTGACGTCGCCGTATCGACGCCGAATGCCGATCATCATGCGGCGGTGTGTATTTCAACCTCCGAAGCGGCACAGCCGCACCCGGATCCGTGGTCGTACGCAGCAATGAGCACGCGGTCCGTACTCCGAAGCTCCGGCCGAGCTCCCGCCGAGTCGGCTGCAAACGCTCAGGCCGCGAGCATCACCACGGTGGGCCCGGTGCGCCGCTGCGGCTCGGACATCACGCTCATCCGCTGTCGTCGCAATTCGTGTGCGACCTGTTCGGTCAATCCACCCAGATCGGTCTCCAGCGCCCCCGCCAGCGCCGCGATCATCTCGCTGGACGGCTCCTTGCGGCCGCGCTCGATCTCGGACAGATACTGCGGCGAGACACCTGCTCGCCCAGCCGTATCGGCGAGGGTGTCGCCCCGTTCCCGCCGCAGCGCCCGCAGCCGCTGCCCGAGCACCTCACGCCACAGTGGCTCCGGCATCGGCTCGGACTCCGGCGGGACGCCGGGCACGGCACGCAATCTCGGATACTCGCCCACAGTCGGAGCCTACGGCCGGACGGGACGACACACCCGCCCGTTCCGCTGTGAGCGTAACGGGCCGGGAAATGCCTCCGACCGGCAGCGAGCGCTGCCGGTCGGAACAGGAGAATCGAATATCAGGCCGGTCGGCCGATGGCCGCGGCCATCACCTTCACGGCCGAGACCAGACCGTCGATGAGCTGCCCCTGCCGGAACGAGCTCAGCGCGGCGGTGACGCCCAGCTGACACACCCGGTCGCTGACCCGGTCGGCGACCTCGTGGCCGGAGCGCACCTCGACGGCGCGGGCGTTCGGCGATACGGCCAGCAGCACCGAGCGCTCCGCCTCCGGGGTACCCGGGAAGATCGCGTCGGCGCCCGCGGCGGTATCCGCGGTCAGATCACCGATGTAGATGTTGAAGCGCACCTTGGTGGCCCGGGTCGCCTCGGTGAGCGTGTTGTCCATCAGCAGCCGCTCGGTATCGCTGAACGGCGCTTCCTTGAACACATCACCGGACTCGTGCACCCCGGACACTCGGCCGCTGGTGGTGACGACCCATCCGTGCGGCAGATCGGCTTCGATCACCGCGGGCCAATTAGTACTTGCCACTTGCCCGGCCTCCGATCAGGTCACCCGCCGTGATTGCTGCGTGATCATCGTGCGAAGCATGGTGACCGAACGAGGTCACCTCGTCGGTCGCACTCCACAGCACCGGGTCGGCCGTCCACTGGTCACCGAGGTTGTAGTGGACCGGCTTCTCACCGGGCAGCGGCTTGCCGAGGTACGACAACCCGGCGATCACCGCATAGATGACCAGCGGGATGCCGCCGAAAATCAGCACTGTCTCGAGAATGGTCACAGCCCAACGGTAGACGATGCGTCCGAGGGGTGCTCGACCGGTGAGCCTCCTGTGTCCGTGTCGCCATCACGACCCGGTCGGTCACACCAGCCAGGCCGCGGCGTCCGGCGGCAGCAACCCGTCGACGAGCGGTGCGCTGGACAGCAGCACCTCGCCCGCCGGCAGCGCCATCGGGTCGGCCGTGGCATTGAGCACGCAGGTCAGCCCGCCGGGCCGGCGCAGCGCCAGGGAACCGGCCGGACCATCCTGCCAATCCAGCCCCCCTCCCGCGAATTCCGCTCGGGCACGGCGCAATTCGATGGCCTGCCGATACAGGGTGAGGGTGGAGCCGGCCGCGCCGGACTGCACCTCCGCCGTCAGATCGGCCCACTGCGGCGGAATCGGCAGCCAGGGCCGGCCGGTGGTGAAGCCGAACGCCGGCGCCTGCCCGCTCCAGGGCAGTGGCACCCGGCACCCGTCGCGGCCGCGTTCGGTGTGCCCGGACCGTTCCCAGGCCGGGTCCTGGAGCACCTCGTCGGGCAGGTCGTCGACGTTGGGCAGGCCCAGTTCCGAGCCGTTGTAGACGAATACCGTGCCGGGCAGCGCCAATTCCAGCAGGATCATCGCCCGCGCCCGCGCGGTGCCGACCGCACCGCCGCCGTAGCGGGTGACCTCGCGCTCGATGTCGTGATTGGACAGCGTCCAGGTCGGCGACGCTCCCACGCCCGCCACCGCCTCGATCGAATTGTCCACGGCGGCACGGATCTCCGTGGCGTCGAAGGCGGTGTCGACCAGCCGGAAGTTGAACGCCAGATGCAGTTCGTCGGGCCGCACGTATTCGCCGAAGCGGATGTTGTCGTCGACCCACACCTCCCCGATCGAGACCGCGTCGGGATATTCGTCGAGCACCTTGCGCAACTGCCGATGGATCTCGTGCACGGCCGGATTGTTGAACCGCGGATCGTCGTCGTCGTGCGACAACATGCGGGTGTCGACGTTCGCCATATCGGGCAGGCCGTCGGGCTTGGCCATCCCGTGCGCGACATCGATGCGGAAACCGTCCACCCCGCGATCGAGCCAGAACCGCATGGTCTGCTCGAAATCGGCCAGCACCTCGGGATTGATCCAGTTCAGATCGGGCTGCTCGGGCGCGAAGATGTGCAGGTACCACTGGCCGGGCGACCCGTCGGGTTCGGTGATCCGGGTCCAGGCCGGGCCGCCGAACACGCTGGGCCAGTTGTTGGGTGGCTCGGTGCCGTCCGGTCCGCGGCCGTCGCGGAAGATGTACCGCTCGCGCTCCGGACTGCCCGGCGCGGCGGCGAGCGCGGCGGTGAACCAGGCGTGCCGCTCACTGGTGTGATTGGGCACCATATCCATGGTGACCTTGATGCCCCGCTCGTGCGCGGCGGCGATCAGCTCGTCCATGGTGGCCAGATCCCCGAACAGCGGGTCGATGTCGCGGGGATCGCTGACGTCGTACCCGCCGTCGGCCATCGGCGACCGCATCACCGGGCACAGCCACAGCGCGTCGATGCCGAGTTCCCGCAGATAGTCCAGCCGATTCCGCACCCCGCGCAGGTCACCGACGCCGTCGCCGTTCGAATCCGCGAACGAGCGCGGATAGACCTGGTAGAAGACCGCCGACCGCCACCAGGGCGCGTCGGGGTCGGATCCGGCGGGTGCTGGCGTCGAAGCAGGGGTGACCACATCGGCCATAGTGCCAAAACTTCGCCGACCCGGCCGACCGAAGCCGCCGCGATCTCAGAACGGCGAGTTGATCAGCGAGTTCGCGGCCATCTCCAGATAGTCGAGCAATGCCCGGCGGTGTTCGTCGTCGAGCACCTCGGGCTCGATCTCGGCGACCCCGATCCGCATGCAGCGCAGCCAGGCGTCCCGCTCGAGGGGACCGACGCGGAACGGCATGTGCCGCATCCGAAGTCGCGGATGCCCCCGCTCGTCGGAGTAGGTGCGCGGGCCACCCCAGTACTGCTCCAGGAACATCCGCAGCCGCCGCTCGGCGGGACCGAGATCCTCCTCCGGGTAGAGCGGGCGCAGCACTTCGTCCGCGGCTAC
This sequence comes from Nocardia sp. alder85J, assembly GCF_020176955.2. GTDB lineage: Bacteria > Actinomycetota > Actinomycetes > Mycobacteriales > Mycobacteriaceae > Nocardia. Next base: position 18,252 of record NZ_JAIUCZ020000025.1, on the reverse strand, counting down.
TTCGCGGTAGAACGCCGCCACGATCCGCCGGAACGTCTCCGCTCCGCCGACCGCCGCGTAGAAGGATGTCGCCGTCTGCTCGCCGGAAGTCATCGACCCTCTCGATCCGTTGCCGTTGTGCGCCGCCGTCCATTGTGCCCGCGCGCGATCGGGTGCCCCCACCGGAGGCAATCAACCACCAAGTGGCGTGCCGCGAACTGATGTACCGTTGGACAATGGCAGACAACGTGCCGAGCCCGTCGAACACACCCTGGTCAGGCCACTCCCGTGCCGCGAAGCCGCCTGCCGGATCGCCCGCCACGGAGTCGTCGGCGGCCGAGGTCCGCATCGCCGAAACACCTGTGGCCGAGTCCCCCCTCGCCGGGACGCCTGTGGTCGGTCCTTCCATTGCAGAGCCTTCCGCAGCGCGCTCCCCCAGCGCAGAGCCACGGTTCACGACCGGCGCTCCCGTCGCGGAACCACCGCTTGCCAGCGCGCCCGTCGCGAAACCATCCGCTGCCAGCGCCGCCGTCGCGAAACCACCCCCTGCCAGCGCCCCCGTCGCGAAACCACCCCCTGCCAGCGCCCCCGTCGCGAAACCATCCGCTGTCGACGTTGCCGTTGCAGAGCCGCTCCCTGTCGGCACTCCGGTCGCGGAGCCGCCCTCCGCGGCTGTTCCGGTCGCGGAGCCGCGCTTCGTCGGCCCCCTCAGCGCGGAATCACCTCCCGCCGCCGATCCCCGCGCGGAACCATCTCCGGCCGGCTCCGGCGCAGACGATCCGTCTGTGACCGGCTCCCCGGCACCGGAGCTGTCCCAGGTCGGCTCTCCCGCACTCGTCTCGCCCGATCCCGCACCCGACATTGCGGTGGTCCCGCACATGACGCCGACCTCGTCACGCCGACGACTACGGGAATTCACGCTGTCGAGGCCGACCCGCAGACCGCATTCATCGACCCGTTCGCCCACCACGCGCTGGCGATCGGTCTCGCGGCAACTCGTCGCACCCGACCCGCCGTCCGAGCCCGATCCGGGCGTGTCCCGAGCGCCGCAACCTGCCCGATCGCAGGAGCCGGACGCGAACGTGTCGGCGGCACTCCTGCCTCCGTACCGCCAGGGCGCCGCGCACGAACCGAGCCGACCCGCCGGAGTTCGACCGCCGGACCTTCCGGCACTGTTCCTCCGCCCGGCCGATCCGAGCGCGGCCCCTTCCCCGGCGGCACCGCACCCGGTATCCACCTCCGGACCACAGCTCGCCCCCACTGCGCAGTACCCGTCCGGCGACGGCTCGAAGGCCGCGGAACGAGCGCTACCGCATGCGGCAGCAGGGCAGCCATCGAATGCCGTCCGACACCCGATCACGCCGGAGCCGACCTCGGCGGGCCCGGAGCCGTCCGTTCCGGCGGACACCGCCCTCCTCGCGATCGGCCGCCCGAATCCGCCGGAATCCGGCCCGCCCGGCGAGCCGGAGCGGAAGCGCCGGTGGCCGGAGGTGGTCGAACTCGCCCTCACCCATCGGCCCGGCAACGGCGTGATCATCACCGCCGCCGTGGTGGTCGCTGGGCTGCTGATGCTGAGTTGCCTGCTGCTGGCCCGGCCCGGATCGCACCCTACCGCCGCCTCGGCGGCGACGGTCCAGGTCAATCGCGGGTTCACGCTCGGTTCGGTCAAGGCCAACGACGGGAAGACCCTCCAGGTCCAGGACGCGCTGGGGGCCGTCTCCACCATCCACACCACCGCTGACACCGAGGTCCTGGTGCTGCTCGCGACCCGCGTGACCGACATCCCCAAGGGTGCGTGGATCATGGTTCACGGCAACCGGGAAACCGACGGTTCGATCACTGCGAACCTGATCATGGGCATCGAAACCGGCCCCGGAGGCAAGTGAACAGTGCATCACGGGCTGTTAACCCGAATGTGCCCCACAATGTTCGAAATCGGCGTGCATCCGTTCGAGTTCCATGGTCAACTGGGTGGCAGTGTCTGCCCAGATACCACATGAACCGGTCAATACGAATTCGGGGTTCTCATGAAGCAGCGGCATGGCGCCCGACCTCACGAGGCGCGAGCATATCGACAACTCGAGCCCGCCGACGTCCACAATCGTGGGTCGGGGGCTACTCCGCTGCATGTCGTGTCCGAACACTCTCATCTCGGTGCCCTGCCGCATCGAACGCTCGAGACCCCAACCGCTACCTGGGTGAAGCGCCGGGTGTTGCTTCTGAACGCCACCTACGAGCCGCTCACCGCGCTTTCCGCGCGCCGCGCAATCGTGCTGCTGATCTGTGACAAGGCCGATCCCGTCCACGACAATCCCGAGGGGCCGGTCGTTCATTCCGCCGGCTGGTCCGTCGCCCTGCCGTCGGTGATCCGCCTGCGCACCTATGTCCGTGTTCCGTATCGCGCTCGGGTTCCGATGACCCGGGCCGCCCTCATGCATCGAGACCGATATCGCTGCGCGTATTGCGGCGGTAAAGCCGAAACCATCGACCATGTGATCCCACGCAGCCGGGGTGGCGCCCACAGCTGGGAGAACTGCGTCGCCTCCTGCGCGCCGTGCAACCATCGCAAGGCGGACAAACTACTCAGCGAACTCGGCTGGACCCTCCACCAACCCCTGGTCTCGCCCAAGGGCCCGCACTGGCGACTGCTGTCGACCACCAGTGATCTGGACCCGGTGTGGTTGCAGTACCTCGGCGAGGGTGCCGCCTAGTCACGGGTAGTCGCTGACCATCACCGCCCAGGTGCCCGGCGCCAGGGCGTCGAACACGTGCGGCAGATCGCCGGGATAGCAGATGTAGTCGCCCGGCCCGAGCTCCACGGGGGCCTCGACCGGGCCGACGAGTGCCCGGCCCGCGGCCAGCACCACGTGTTCGACGACACCGCGCTGATGTGGATCCGATACCCGCCGGCCACCGGGCTCGGCGGTGATGCGATAGACGTCGCGCGGGCTGCCGGGCCGGGAGGCCGCGAGCACCGTCGCGTGGTAGTCCGCCTGTGCGGATCTCAACATCGGCCCCTCCCCCGCGCGGATCACCTGCACGGTCGGCTGCGGCGGGTCGAGCAGGCCGGAGAACGGGATACCCAGGGCCACGCACAGCGCCCACAGGGTTTCGATGCTGGGATTTCCCGCGCCCGACTCCAGTTGCGACAGTGTGGATTTCGCGATCCCGGCGCGACGGGCCACCTCGGTCAGCGACAGCCCGGACCGGGCGCGCTCGCGGCGCAGCGCGGTCGCGATCACTTCCTGCGGGGTCCGGCCCCCGCTGACATCAGGCATGGTCATGGTGGTTCCCGACAGTACCCGGAGCAATCGGAAATTCGTTGACGAGCCCGAGGCGGTTGTTCACTATAGAAGTCGTGCGTTCGATATGGCGAACATTGGATAGGACCGACCGGACCGGTATCGCCGCCGTCTGCCTGGCGGTGGGAATGATCGGCGCGTCCTACGGCGCCACCGCCGTCACCTCCGGGCTGCCGGTCTCGCTGCCGCTGCTGCTCAGCGTGCTGGTGCTGGCCGGCGGCTCGGAGATGCTGTTCGTCGGCATCGTGGCCGCCGGGGGCAGCGTGATCGCCGCGGTGCTGGCCGGGCTGCTGGTCAATGCCCGGCATCTGCCGTACGGACTGTCGCTGCCCGACGTGGTGGGCACCGGGCCGCGGCGACTGCTCGGCACCCACATCATGAACGACGAGGCGGTCGCGGTGGCACTGGCCCACTCCGAGCCGCGGCGACGCCGCGCGGCGTATTGGCTGTGCGGACTCGGGGTGCTGCTGGTGTGGCCGCTCGGCGCGCTGCTCGGCGTCGTGATCGGCAGCGCCGTACCCGATCCGAATGCGTTCGGCCTGGACGCCGTCTTCCCGGCGGTCCTGGTGGCACTGGTGCTGCCCGCGATGCGCGGCGATCGCGCCACCCGCTGGTCCGCGCTGACCGGGGGAATCATTGCGGCAGGCACGGTTCCGCTGCTCGCCGCGGGACTGCCGGTGCTGGTGGCGCTGCCCGTGGCGCTGCTGGTCGCTGTCGTCTTCACCCGGAACCGCCCTCCTGCCACCACCACAGACGAGCCCGGCCGGGACGAGTGGCGATACACCCATGGGTGGCCGGGCCTGCTCGGACGTCACCGGTGCGGCCGCACGGCCGGCAGGCGGAACTCCATGCCGACACGCGGATCCCGTACATCACACACGGCCACTGACGAATCCGCATCCACCGCGGCCGACGACCGCCTGGTAGCGGCACATTCGCTGACCCCCACGACGACAACCGAATCCGGTACGGCGATGCGGGCAACGGCGCCCGTCCGGCATGCACCGGCGCTCGTTCGCCGGCGGACATCCGACGCGGCGGAGCTGTCGGCATCGCGCGGGCGAGATGGAGGCGCGCCTGCCACCGAGGAGGACGACGACACGGTCGCAGTGCGCGGCAGTGACGGAGCCGGTGGCTACGAGGCGCGGGAAATGCTCGCGCACAACACAATCCGACGAGACAGTGCGGCTACCGGAGGTGGGCTGTGAACGGTCCCGTGATCGCCGGGGTGGCCGCGCTGTCGGCCGGTACCTACGCCATTCGGTTCGCGGGCCCGATGTTGCGCCGCCGCATCGACTTCCCGGCGCGGGTCACCCGGCTGCTGGAGATCGGCTCGGTGGTGCTGCTGACGGCGCTGGCGGCGACCCTGATCGTGCCTGCGGCCGGGCATCGGGCCGGATTCCCCCTGCCCACAGGCGTTCTCGTGGCCGGAGTGCTGGCCTGGTGCCGGGTGCCGCTGATCATCGTGGTGATCGCCGCCGCCGCGACGACGGCCGTACTCCGAGTGTGCGGGGTGCCGTGAACCGGTGCGATCAGCATCACTGTGTGCCGTGAACCGGTGCGGCCGACCTGCGGGTGCCGTGAGGCGGCGTGGTCAACCGAGCACGCGCAGCGAGGGCCCACCGCCGCCGCGGCGACGAGCCACGGAACCGTAGCGCGCGTCCAGGCGCAGCCAGGCGCCGGTGGCACGGACTCGGACGATCTCACCGGCGGCGATCCGGCGGGAGTCGGCGCGCTCACCGCCGTGCGGGATGAAATCCATGGCGGTGAGCGCGAAGACGACCCGCATCGGCACCTCGACCCGGTCGGCGGCGCCGGTGACGGTGAGCACGACCTGATCGAGCAGCGACGCGGGCGGCCCGTGGCCGCCCGCATGCTCCGCCGCCACCGTCGCACCCTGTTCGGCCAGTTCGATCAGGCTGCGGGCCGGTACGTCGTCGACATGTGCGAAACCCGATGTCGGCGGCAGGGTACTGCGCCAGGCCGAGTCCATCGAATAGCCGAGATCGATCGGGGCCTGCGCGGCCGGACCGGACAGGCTCGCCAGCAGCGCGTCACCGGCCACGGTGATGTCGTCGGGTGCCAGCTCACCCACCACGGTCCGGACCGCGAGTACCTCGAAACCCGTTGCCGCCCAGGCAGAGACATATCCGTTGCCGCGGCGGCGGAGGCGGATCACCGCCGCCGCGTCCAGCCGTACCGCATGACCTGCGAAGGTGGCCAGATTCTCCCGCTCGGCGGGGTCGAGCACGTGCAGAGTGGGTGTCACTACACCTTCCACAGCGACAGATAGTCACGCTCCGCCGCGGTGAGCCGGCGCAACCGCTGCGTATCGATATCGAAGGCGGCCAGCTGGGTGGTGGCCATCACCGCGGGCGGTGAATCCGGCGCCACGTCGTTGGCCCGCACCTCGTAGCCGATCGTGAAATCCACCGCGCGCAGCTTTTCCACCCACATGGCGATATCCAAGGGGGTGTCCCGATGCCGGAGCTGCCCGCGGTAGCGCACGTGCAGATCGGTGAGCACACACCCGCTGCGCAGACCGGCGGTCGGCCGATCGTCCTCGAACAGCCACGGGATGCGTGCCTCTTCCAGCAGGGTCACCATGCGGGCATGGTTGATGTGCTGGAACACATCCATATCCGACCAGCGGACCTCGACCTTGGCGTGGTACCGCTCGGGCAGTGCGACAGTGCTCGCCACGTGTCCGTTCGTCACCGGAGCACCGACATTCGACATGCGTTACCTCCCATCGATTCACCGCCCCGCTCGAATTCGTGCCGCAACGCACCGGACGGCGTACGCCGACGGTCCCGGCAGGGCGATAGCCGGAAACCTTCCTACGGCTCACCAGTATGGCGGGGCCGTCGGCGTCGATCGTGTCGGGGTCAGCTCAGCGCGGTACCTCCGGCGCCGACACCGCTGACCATGCTGCGCACCTGCCGGGCGGCCACCGACAATGTCGCCAGATCGTGTGTGCCGGATTCGAACAGCTCCGACAGCGCCGCGCGGGCGCGGCCCAGCCGGGACTGGTTCTTCGACTCCCAGTAGGCGATCTTCTCCTCGGCGGTCTCCTCTGGATCGCCACCGGAGAGCACGTCCAGGGTCAGCGAACGCAGCGAGCCGTACATGTCGTCACGCAGCGCGAGCCGGGCCAGCGAATGCCAGCGATCGCCGCGTTCGAGGTGGCTGACCGCCGCCAGCAGCCAATCGATCTTGAGATGCTCGTTCAGTGCGTAGTACAGCGCGCCGACCTCGTCGCCGCTGCGGTCGGTGATGTCGGCGATATCGATCACGTCCAGCAACGGGAACAGGTTGAGCAGCCCGAACACCTCGATGGCCAGTTCCGCCGGAGCGCCCTGGGCGATCAGCTGCGCGGACTGCTCCCGCAGGCTGGCGATGTGGTGCCCGCGCAGCCAGCTCGGCACCTGTGGCGCCAGATCGGCGACCTTGCCGGCGTAACGGTGGATCTCGGCGCCGACGGCGACCGGCTGCGGGCGGTTGGACAGCAGCCAGCGCGAGGCGCGGTCGAGGGTCCGCTTGGTTTCCAGCTCCAGTTCGTCCTTGACCGCGGTGGGCGCGGTGGTGGCGCGGATCCGGCTCCAGACCGCCGCCAGATCGAAGATCTTGGTGGCAGCCGCGTACGCGCGGACCGCGTCGGAGCCGGTGGCGCCGATCTCCTCACCGAGCCGGAACGCGTAGGTGATGCCGCCGTAGTCGACCATCTCGTTGACCAGCATGGTGGCCACGATCTCCCGGCGCAGCCGGTGCTTCTTGATCGCGGCGGCGAACCGGTCGCGCAGCGGGGTCGGGAAGTAGCGCGGCAGCCGGGCCGCGAAGTAGACGCTGTCGGGCAGGTCGCCGTCGAGCAGATCTGCCTTCAGCGCCAGCTTCACGTGCGCCATCAGGTTCGACAGCTCCGGGGAGGTGAGCCCGCCGCCGACCTCGAGGCGCTGCCGCATGTCCGCGTCCGTCGGCAGTGCCTCCAGTTCGCGGTCGAGTCCGCGCCGGGTCACCAGATCATCGATCAGCCGCATGTGCACGTTGAGCATTCGCGGCGCCTCGGTACGGGACATGCCCATCAGGAAGTTCTGCGAGATGTTGTCCGTGAGAACCAGTTCGGCCACCTCGTCGGTCATCGAGGCCAGCAGCGAATTGCGTTCCGCGGCAGGCAGTTCGCCGGAGGACACGACCGTGTCCAGCAGCACCTTGATGTTGACCTCGTGGTCGGAGCAGTCCACGCCGGCGGAGTTGTCCAGCGCGTCGGTGTTGCACTTGCCGCCGTGCCGGCAGAACTCGATGCGGCCCAGTGCCGTCACGCCCAGGTTGCCGCCCTCGCCGATCACCTTGGCCCGCAACTGATCCGCGTTCACCCGCACCGCGTCGTTGGACTTGTCGCCGACGTCCGCGTTGGTCTCGGCGTGTGCCTTGATGTACGTGCCGATGCCGCCGTTCCACAGCAGGTCGACCGGGGACTGGAGGATGGCCCGGATCAACTCCGGCGGCGACAGTGTCTCGACGTCCTCGGCCAGCCCCAGCACGGTCCGCATCTGGGGGCTGATCGGCACCGATTTGACCGTGCGATCCCAGACGCCGCCCCCGGCGCTGATCAGCGACCTGTCGTAATCCGCCCACGACGATCGCGGCAGCGCGAACATCCGTTCCCGCTCCCGGAACGACGCCGCCGCGAGCGGATCCGGATCCACGAAGATGTGCCGATGGTCGAACGCCGCCACCAGGCGGATGTGCTCCGACAACAACATCCCGTTACCGAACACGTCACCGGACATGTCACCCACACCCGCGACCGTGAAGTCCTGGGCCTGGGTGTCGACACCCAGCTCCGCGAAATGCCGCTTCACACTCTCCCAGGCACCCCGCGCGGTGATCCCCATCGCCTTGTGGTCGTAACCGACCGAACCACCCGACGCGAACGCGTCACCGAGCCAGAAACCGTACTGCCCCGCAACATCATTGGCGATATCCGAGAACGTCGCCGTGCCCTTGTCGGCGGCCACCACCAGATAGGTGTCGTCACCGTCACGCCGCACCACCCGCTGCGGCGGCACGACCCGGCCGGTGGCCCGATCGACATTGTCGGTGACATCCAGCAGGCCCGAGATCAGCGTCCGATAGCAGGCGACGCCTTCGGCTTGCAGCGCTTGGCGATCGGCCACCGCGTCGCCGGTCGGCGCGGGCGGCTGCTTCACCACGAAACCACCCTTCGCACCCACCGGCACGATCACCGCGTTCTTCACCGCCTGCGCCTTCACCAGACCCAGAATCTCCGTCCGGAAATCCTCCAGCCGATCCGACCACCGCAACCCACCCCGCGCCACCGCACCGAACCGCAGATGCACACCCTCCACCCGCGGCGAATACACGAAGATCTCGAACTGCGGACGGGGCTTCGGCAACTCCGCGATCTCCTGCGGCTCCACCTTCACCGACAGGTAGTCCCGCGACCGGCCCTCGGCGTCGACGATGAAGTAGTTGGTGCGCAACGTCGCCCGGACCAGGCTCAGCACCGCCCGCAGGATGCGGTCGGCATCGAGGCTGACCACCTCATCGATCCGCGCCCGCACCTCGTCCTCGAGTTCGACCGCGCGCTGCGACGACGCCGAATCCGGATCGAACAGGGCCGCGAACAGCTGCACGAAGCCACGTGCGGCATCCGGCGAGCCCAGCAGCACGCGGGCGATATTCGCCTGACTGTAGGGAAAATCGGCCTGCTGCAAGTACTTCGAGTAGGCGCGCAGGATCGACACCGAACGCCACGGCAGCTCCGCGCGCAGCACCAGTTCGTTGAGCGCGTCCGCCTCGGCGCGGCCGTACCACAGCGCCTCGAAGGCGGCGGTGACGCGCTCGCGCAGGCCGCGCTCGCGAGCGTCCAGCAGCGCCAGCCGGTCGGCCGTCTCGATCAGCTCGGAATCCATGTCGCGGTCCAGCGAGGCCCGCAGCAGATCCGGCCGGGCCTGCAAACCGAAGTCGTAGATCCAGAACTCGTGCCCGTCGGCGAACTGGAGGTGATACGGCCGCTCGTCGACCACCTCCACCCCGAGGCTCTGCAACAGCGGCAGCACCTGGCTCAGCGAGATGCCGGTGCCGATGTAGAGGGTGAACCGCCAGGAGCCCGGCGCCGACCCGACCCGCCGGTACAGATGCTGGTGGATGCCCTCGGCGCCGAGTCGTTCCAGCCGGACGATGTCGGCCAGCGCCCGCACCGGCTCGAAATCCTGCTTGTACGCCTCGGGGAAGGCATCCGAATACCGCTGTACGACAGCGGGATCCAGCACATCGGTGGTGGCGACCTCGTCGCGCAGCCGATCGTCCCAGGTGTGACTGGCCTCGGCCAGCAGCGTCTGGATGCGCAGCCGGTTCTCCTCGGAGGTGTCCACCGCGGTGCCCGGGCCGGGCATCCGCACGGTGAAATACACACTGGCGAGGTCGCTTTCGGATACCCGGGCCGAGTACTCGATGGACACCCCGCCGAACTCGCGGACCAGGATGTCCTGCATCTCGAGTCGCGCCCGGGTGGTGTAGCGGTCCCGCGGCAGATAGACCATGCAGGCCACGAACCGGCCGTAGGAGTCGGAGCGCAGGAACAGCCGCACCTGGCGGCGCATACCGACGTTGAGTACCGCACCGGCGGTGCGGCGCAACGTCTCCACGTCCGAGGAGAACAGCTCGGCGCGGGGGAAGGACTGGATCACCTCCAGCATCGCCTGACCGGAGAAGGAGTCCAGGTCGAAGCCGCTCTGCTCGATCACGGTCCGCACGCGGCGCTCGACGACCGGGATCTCCAGCACGTTCTCGTGCAGGGCGGTCACCGTGAACACCCCGACGAACAGATGCTCACCGACGATGGCGCCGGAGGGATCGGATTCGGCGACGCCGATGAAGTACGGATACACCGAGCGGTGCACCGTCGAGGGCACCAGACCCTGGGTGAGCGTCAGCAGGGGGCGTTCACCGCCGTTGACCGGCACCTCGAAATCGGTGCCCCGGCCCTGGTCCGGGCGCAGTACACCCAGGCAACTGTCCGGCACCACAACGGATTTCGCTGCCCCGTCCCGATGGAACCGGGCATAGCCGAGCACGGTGAAGTGACCGTCGGCCAGCCAGCGCAGCAGATCGGCGCAATCGCGCAGATCGGTCTCGGGGAACGGTGGCGCACCGGCGTCGGCCGCGGCCGCGAGCAGTCCGGCCAGCCGGTCCTGCACCGTGCGCATGGCCTCGGTGTCGCCGATGACCCGGCGCACGTCGGTGAGCACGTCCGGCAGCTCGGATTCGATGCGCGACAACAACTCCGGACTCGTGGCCGGATGCAGCTGGATGTGCATCCAGGATTCCCGCAGGCCCGTCGCACCGTTACCGTCGACCTCGTGCGGTGCCGCCGATCGAAGGTGACCCTCGGCGTCACGGGTCACCTCGAAGATCGGGTGGATCACCTCGCTGACACTGATCCCACGGCGGGCCAGTGCAGCGGTGACCGACTCTACCAGCAGCGGCATGTCGTCGGTGACCAGCTGTACCGCGGCCCCCAGACCGGCGCCGTCGTCGGGGTGGTACACCCGCAGCCGGACCTGCCCCGGCGTGCGCCGCATACCGAGTTGGAGATGTTGGCGGAACACCTCGATCGAATCGCCGGGCACGGCACAGTCGAGATCGCCGGCGTCCACATGGCGGAAATACGCCTCCTCGAGGGTGGCGAGGTCGCCGCGCAAGGGGTCGGGCATCCCGGCAACCCATGCGGCTGTGGACATTTCGGACGAGACTGTCATTTCTTCGCCAGCTCCTCGGATTCGGTTCCGTAACAAAGTGACGCCGGAGTCGAGAGTAGCTGGGCGACACGACAGACGGAGTGGAATCTTTCCAAAGCTGGGGTGTCGTTCAGTTGTCAAGACAGACCGGTCGGTACGACATCACCCACGCGTCACCCGAAATTCCTGGTGACGACCGACAAACGTTGCGCCGCCAATATTTTGGCGCACGCGTGCCATATGACGAACAACACAATTCGCCTGATGTTAACCGGCAGAGAATCGATTTGCTGCCAGGTAATCGAAGGACCCGTTCCGGCGCGTGTCGGCGCTCCGGAACGGTCCTCCACCGCCGGACGATCAGTCGCGGGTCAGCTTGCGATGGGTAACCCGGTGCGGCCGTGCGGCCTCGATACCCAGACGCTCCACCTTGTTCGCCTCGTACGCCTCGAAATTCCCCTCGAACCAGAACCATTCCGCCGGATTGGCGTCGTCGCCCTCCCACGCCAGGATGTGGGTGCAGGTGCGGTCGAGGAACCAGCGGTCGTGCGAGATGACCACGGCACAGCCGGGGAACTTCTCCAGCGCGTTCTCCAGCGAGCCGAGGGTCTCGACATCGAGGTCGTTGGTCGGCTCGTCCAGCAGGATCAGATTGCCACCCTGCTTGAGGGTCAGGGCCAGATTCAGCCGGTTGCGCTCACCACCGGAGAGCACCCCGGCCGGCTTCTGCTGATCCGGGCCCTTGAAGCCGAAGGCCGAAACGTAGGCGCGCGAAGGCATTTCCTGATTGCCGACCTCGATGTAGTCCAAGCCCTCGGAAACGATCTGCCACACCGTCTTCTTCGGGTCGATACCGGCCCGATTCTGATCGACGTAGCTCAGCTTGACCGTGTCGCCGATGCGCACCGTCCCGCTGTCCGGCGACTCCAGGCCCACGATGGTCTTGAACAGCGTCGTCTTACCGACACCGTTGGGGCCGATGACGCCCACGATGCCGTTGCGCGGCAAGGTGAACGACAGATCCTTGATCAGCGGGCGGTCGCCGAAGCCCTTGTCCAGGTGCTGCACCTCGACCACCACGCTGCCCAGCCGCGGCCCGGCCGGAATCTGGATCTCTTCAAAGTCCAGCTTCCGCATCTTCTCGGCCTCCGCGGCCATCTCCTCGTAGCGACCGAGGCGGGCCTTGTTCTTGGCCTGCCGGGCCTTGGCTCCGGAGCGGACCCAGGCCAGCTCCTCCTTCAACCGCTTCTGCAGCTTCTGGTCCTTCTTGCCCTGCACCTCGAGCCGCTCGGACTTCTTCTCCAGGTAGGTGGAGTAGTTGCCCTCGTACGGGTAGGCCCGGCCGCGGTCGAGCTCCAGGATCCAGCCCGCGACATTGTCCAGGAAGTACCGATCGTGGGTGACGGCCAGCACCGCACCCTGGTACGCGGCCAGGTGCTGTTCCAGCCAGTTCACACTCTCCGCGTCGAGGTGGTTGGTGGGCTCGTCGAGCAGCAGCAGGTCGGGCTTGCTCAGCAGCAGTTTGCACAGGGCCACGCGGCGGCGCTCACCACCGGAGAGCTGGGTGACCGGCTCGTCCGGCGCCGGGCAACGCAGTGCGTCCATGGCCTGCTCCAGCTGCGAGTCCATATCCCACGCGTCCGCGTGGTCGAGCTCCTCCTGCAACTTGCCCATCTCGTCCATGAGCGCGTCGGAGTAATCGGTGGCCATGAGTTCCGCGATCTCGTTGAAGCGATCCAGCTTCACCTTGATCTCGCCGAGGCCCTCCTCGACATTGCCGCGGACCGTCTTCTCCTCGTTCAGCGGCGGTTCCTGTTGCAGGATTCCGACCGTCGCGCCGGGTGCGAGGAATGCATCACCGTTGTTCGGCTGGTCCAATCCGGCCATGATCTTCAGCACGCTCGATTTACCGGCGCCGTTCGGACCGACGACGCCGATCTTGGCGCCGGGGAGGAAATTCAAGGTCACATCGTCGAGAACGACCTTGTCGCCGTGCGCCTTGCGAACCTTGCGCATTTGGTAGATGAACTCAGCCATGAGCGAAAGCCTATCCGTGTCGGGAAGCGGGCGGAAAGGCGGAGCTACCACCTCCCGCCCAGCGGAAAATTACCTGGTTATCGGGCTTCTATCGGGATTGCGGACACTGCCCCGGCGGGTTGCTCGGGCGAGCTCGGCTCGACCACCGACGGCCCCGGCAGGTGACCTGTGGCGCTGCGGCGACGCACCGCCGCGCTGCACCGGCTCAGGTCCGGGCCGAGCGCGAAGGCTCGCATCTCCAGATCGTGACGCTCCACCCCGTCCTTGGTCCGGTACTCGTTCGACCGGAGCTGACCGTACGCGATGATCGGATCGCCGCGGCGAATGGACCCGTCGACACCTTCGCCGAGCCGCCGCCAGCAGTGCACCGTGAGGTACAGGGTGCCATTGTCCACCCATTGGCCGCTGATGCGATCGAGCCGGCGGGAGTTGCTGGCCATCCGGAAGGTGACCACCTGATCCCCACCAGGCAGGGTACGCCGCACCGGATGGGTCACGACATTGCCGATGATGACCGTGTTCGCCTCGTACATGACTCCACCCCTCGCGTGCTGCGCTGTGCTGCGGACCTCTCCAGCCTGCCCACCGGCACCGGCCCGCACCAGGCCGGATCGCAGAATGTGGAAGAAGATCCGAGTTGTGGACACCGACTGTTTCAACGCGGCCGGGACCGGGTCACAGCGTGGTGAGATCCGTATTCGCCCCGCACAGCACGATCACCGGCCGCTCGCCCGGTTCCGGGACGTAGGCCCCGGTCTGCACCGCCGCCAGCGCCACGGCACCGGCCGGTTCCACCACGATCCGGAACTCCCGCCACAGATACTCCCGGGCCATCGCGATCGCGTCGTCGCTGACCAGCGCCGAGGCGATCCGATAGCGGCGCGCGATCTCGAAGGCGATATCGCCGATCCTGGTGGCGCCCAACGCATCTGCCGCGATGCTCGCCACCTGCACATCCACCGGGCGACCGGCGGCCAGCGCGGCGTGCAGGGTCGGCGCGCCCTTCGGCTCCACCCCGACCACCCGTCCGCGCAGGCCCAGCGCCGCCGCGATCCCGGCGGCCAGCCCGCCGCCGCCGACGGCCACGAGCACCGCCGGCCGCCCGCGCACCTGGTTCTCGATCTCCAGGCCCACCACGCCCGCGCCCGCGACCACGGCGGGCAGGTCGTACGCGTGCAACTGCAACGCGCCGCGCGCGGCGGCCAGCTCCACCGAGTACCGGAACGCCTCGCCGTAATTCGTTCCGTGCCACTGCACTTCGGCGCCGTTGGCCCACATGGCGGCCACCTTGGTGTGCGGCGCCGACTCGGGCACCACCACCGTGCACGGCCGCCGCTGCAACGCGCAGGCCAGCGCCGCCGCGATCCCCGCGTTGCCGCCGGAGGCGATCACCACCGGCCGCCGGTCGTCGTGCGACTCCAGCAGGGCGTTGAGACTGCCGCGCACCTTGAAAGTGCCGCCGTGTTGCAGATATTCGAGCTTGAAGGTCACCTTCACCGGCCCGGACGGACCGTTGACCTCGGTGTGGAAAACGGGTGTGACCCGTACCTGCCGGCCCAGCCGCAACCGCGCGGCCCGGACGTCGGATCGGTACAGCCGCTTCACCTTCGGGTCCGCGGGCGCATCGGTCACCGGAGGTTCTCCCGATCATGCTGGGCCAGCTGCGCGAACATCGCGTTGTGAGCGGCCAGGTCGGCATCGTGGTCGCGGTCGGCGGCCCGGTCCAGCCGCACCGCCAGCCGTTCGTCGCTGCGTGACCACTGCGTCAGCAGCGCCAGCATCACCACCACCAGCGGCACCTCACCCAGCGCCCAGGCCAGGCCACCGCCGGTGCGCTGGTCCCCGAGCAGGTCGCTGTTCCAGGCCAGCCCGAGCGACCGGTAGAACCAGCCGCCCAGCACCGTCGTCATGCTCATCAGCGCGACACCGAAGAAGGCATGGAACGGTAGCGAGCCGAACACCATTCCGACCCGCATCAGTGGCTGCGCCGGTCGCGGCTTCGGGTCGATGCCGATCACCACCCAGTAGAACAGGTAGCCCGACAGCAGGAAGTGCAGATTCATCAGCAGGTGAGCGCCGTGCTCCCCGACCACGGAATCGAAGATGCCGCCGAGGTACAGCGCGTAGAAACCGATCACGAACAGCGCCGTCGCCACCACCGGCTGGGTCAGCACCCGGGAGACGGGATTGTGCACCGCGGCCAGCACCCATTCCCGCGGCCCCGGCGGCCCGTTCCGGCCGGCCGGCGGCAGTGCCCGCAGCGCCAGCAGCACCGGCCCGCCGAGCGCCAGCAGAATCGGGGCCAGCATCGACAACATCATGTGCTGCAACATGTGCACGCTGAACATGGCCGGGGCGTACCGGCCCACCCCGGAACTGGTGGCGAAGAGCAGCACCGCGCAACCGCACAGCCAGGCCACGGTGCGGCCGACCGGCCAGGCGTCGCCGCGGGCGCGCAGCCGCCGCACCCCGGCCAGATACAACACGGCCAGCACCAGCGCGAGGGTGCCGAAGATCAGATCGAACCGCCAGTCGAACAGCAACCGCGCGACGGTCGGCGGCCCGTCCAGGTGGTATCCCAGCGCCACCTCGTCCGGCGCCGGGACGTGCCGCAGATCCGGCGGCGGCGTGCGGCCCAGCCCCACCGCGAGCCCGATCGTCGCCGCGAACAACAGCACCTCGACCCCCGCGTACCGGATCAGCGCCGCCCGATCCCGGCCGTCGGCGACCAGCGCGGGAATCGCCTTGCGCCGCTGGAGAAATCCCAGTACTCCCAGCGCGCACAACGCCACCGTCTTGGCGATCACCAGCCGGCCGTAGGTGGTGCCGAACAGATCACCGAGCGGCACCCGCAGCCAGGCGTTGACGACACCACTGGCCGCGACGGTGACGAACGCGCAGGCGGCCACCACCGAGAACCGCCGCGCCGCCAATCCGGTGTGCGCACCGTCACGCAGGGCGTAGGCCAGCACCGCGAACAGCCCGCCCACCCAGACCGCGACCCCGGCCAGATGCAGGATGAGGCTGTTGGTGGCGAGGTCGTGCGCCCCACCGGCCGAGGAGTGCCCGGTCAGCGCCACCGGCATCAGGCACAGCAGCGACCAGCCGAACAGCACCGGCGTCCACCCCCACCGCAGCGCGAGCCGGCAACCGACCGCCAGCGCCAGCGCCATGATCGCCGTCGTCCGCCACGACCCGGCGACCTCCACCTTCGGGATGGCGTCCCAGATCTGTTCCGGCCGCAGGATGCTGCGCACCGGTTGCCCACTGGTGTCCGACAGGGTCAGCGGCACCAGCAACACCGCCGCACCCGCCCAGCCCAGCGCCGCCACCCCGGCCCGGCGCAACGCCCGGTACCCCGCGACGTCCAGCAACCCGTCCGGCTGCGGCGGCGTCAGAAATGCGGCGAACAACACCGACCCGACCGCCACCGCACCGGACAGATCGGCCAGCGCACGCACCGCGGGCAACCCGTAGGTGGTCAGCGGCCCCGGATCCGGAATACCCAGCAACGTCAGCGCGCGCGCGGCCGACAACGCCACGACCAGCGGAGCGACCAAGGCCGTCAGCACCATCGCCGGCACCGTCAACGCCGGCAGACTCGCCGCGGACTCGGACCGGGCGACCTGGGGGTCAGGGGCGACGGACGGGTCCTGCGGTGACGACATGCGATTCAGCCTAGTTCGGCGCCGCCGCGCCGACGTTCCGGGTCGCACGGAATTCGACTATCGATGTGACCCAGCTGACATGCCGAAAGTTCGCCCGCAAACAACGAGGAATGATCTGGACGGTCGCTATAATCAACGCGCTGGACACCACGCCACGGACGCGGCAAGGTGGTTTGGTGTTTGCACAACTGCCTCCGTAGCTCAGTTGGATAGAGCAAGGGCCTTCTAATCCCTAGGTCGCAGGTTCGATTCCTGCCGGGGGCACACCGAACATGGGAACGGCAACGTTCCCATGTTCGCGGTGGTGGCGTGTTGTGCCGGGTGTCGGGACGTGGCCGTGTCGGGGAGCGATGGCGGTGCAGGCGGTGCGTTGCGCTGCGGCCAGGGCCCTGCGTGCCAGGGTGAGTTGAGACCACTGGTTCACAGCAAATCGGCCTGACGCGGGGCGAGATCGGATCTATCCACCAATGACTACTGAGGTTCCCCCCGAACCGTGGACAGCTGGTTACGCAGCGTTCGCTGCGACTGTCATGATGGACTGCTCATAGCGGACGGGACTGATGCCGCCGATCGCGGAGTGTCTTCTCGTAGTGTTATAGCGTATGATCCATTTGTCAACTGCGGCAACGAGTTCAGCCTCGGCAGTGAAGGTGTGCCGGTAGTAGAACTCGTGCTTGAAGGTCGACCACAGCGATTCGGCGGGGCTGTTGTCCCAGCATATGCCGGTGGCTCCCATCGACCGGCGCAGCCCGTGCCGGGCACAAGCTTTCACGGTCAGGCCCGCGGTGAACTCGCCGCCACGGTCCGAGTGCAGAATCGTGCCACGCACCTCACCGCCGCGCACGGCCACGGCCTGCTCGATCGCGGTCTGGACCACGTCCGCGCCGATATGGTCGGCCACAGCGTGCCCGAGCACCCTGCGAGTATGCCCGTCCCGGATGGCACACAAGTACATATCGCCTTCACCGCAGGTCGAATAGGTGAAATCGGTAGTCCATACCGCGTCCGGGCGGCCCTGATCGAATACCCGGGCCACCAGATCCGGTGGGAACGACGCGGCCGGATCGACCACCGTCGTGCGAACCTTGAACGTGCGCGGGCTGATGCCCTCGATCCCGAGCGCGGCCATGATCTTCGCGACAGTCTTGTAGCTCACGATCTCGCCGCGTTCGCGCAGCTCATCGGTGATCCGCGGGGACCCGTAGGTGCCCCCGGAGCCGGCATGCACGTCCAGGATCTTCACCGTCAAGTCCGCACGCCGCTGCTGCCGCGGCGTGAGAACCGTTGCCGCCCTGCGTTTCACGTGCTGGTAGTAGCCAGACGTCGACACCTTCAGCAGACGTGCCATCCGGGCGATCGAGAACCGTTGCCCCTCAGGGAAACTGGTGCCAGCTGTCTCGGCGATATCGTCGGGGCCGGCGTACTTCACCATCAGTTCGAACCGGGCCGGTTCTTCTGCATCGCGGCAAAGTACGCCGAAGCTTTCGAGAGGAAGGCGTTATC
>NZ_JAIUCZ020000024.1 GCF_020176955.2 Nocardia sp. alder85J | reverse complement strand
CGCGCGAATGTGCGTGCACCGGCCGACTGCGTCCTACTCGTGACCGCGAAAGCCGCTGGCGGCGAGGAGAATCGGGTGATGAAGGGCGATCGGGTGGAGATCGTCGTCGACACCGGCGGCGGTTCGAATACGTACGAGGTGACCGCCACGCGAGCGGGTCGCCGGGTCGAGGTGCGCATCGCGCGCGGGATAGTCGAGGTGGCGGAGATCACTCGCTCCGGCACGGCGGTGCGCACGGCCCGCTTCATGGCGGCGCGCACGCTCGCCCTGGTCGAATATCCCGCCGACGACGGTCCGCTGCCGGGCGAGTGAGCACTGCCGCGTGACCGGCCGGGCGATCGGCGCCGACGTGCCGGATGGTTGCCAGCCGGGCATCCGGGGCGCATCCTCGAAGAGGAGGGCCCCGTTCGCCGCTCGGGCGGACCAGCGGAGAGGAGCACCCGATGACCGATCGCACCCGCACTGCCGGCACCCTCGGCGCCGTTCCGGAAGCCGACCTGCTCGAACAGTCCGTCCCGGCCTATCCGGATGCGCCCTACGACGAGGGCGCCCCGGCGGAGGCCACGATCACCCCGGCGCCGGATTCCCCGCTGCCGATCAGCCACGCGATCCGTGAGGCCGACGACGCGGACGTGCTCGAACAGTCCATCGCGGTGCCGATGTCCGACGACTACGACACCGTGACCGGCGGCTACGACGAGGCTGCGGGTTACGACGGCACTCCCGCCGAATACGACGACACCGAGCGCTGACCCCCACCTGCCGGGCACATCACCGGATTTCCGGGCGGATGCCGGGGGACGCGCCGGGCCGTACCGGTGCCGGCCTCAGGCCATGATCTCCGACCGGACCGTGGCGTGCAGTTCACGCAGGCTGGAGCGTTCGGTGGCGACCTCGAGCACCCGGACGCCGTGCGCGTGGCCACCGAGTTCGACGGCCAGCTGGGCCGGATCCACCTGGCGGTGCGGCACCCGGTAAGCCGCGCACAGTGCCGCCAGATCCATCCCGTGCGGAGTGCCGAACACCCGCTCGAACACCCCGGCGTACTGCGGATCGCCCTGTTCCAGCAGTTCGAAGATGCCGCCGCCGTCGTCGTTGGCGACCACGATGGTCAGATCGGCCGGGCGCGGCTCGCCGGGACCGATCAGCAGGCCGGCGGCGTCGTGCAGGAAGGTCAGGTCGCCGATCAGCGCGATGGTCCGGCCCGGATGCCGCAGCGCGGCTCCGACCGCGGTCGACACGGTGCCGTCGATACCCGCCACGCCGCGATTGGAGCGGACCACGACATCCGGCCGCGGCGCCGACACCAGCGCCGCGTCCCGGACCGGATTCGAGGCGCCGAGCAGCAGCTGATCGCCGGCGCGCAGCGCGTCCATCACCACGGCCGCGACGTGCAGGCCGGTCGGCTTCGGATGCAGCGCCAGCTGGTCCCGCACCACGCGGTGTGCCGCGGCGTCCGCCGCGCGGCACTGTTCCAGCCACTCGGGCCGCGGCGTGCCGTGCACCACCGCGCGGGTGCCGGTGGCGGATACGTTGCCGGACACATCGGGCCAGCGCGGGCCGGTGGTCAGCGCGAGCACCCGGACGTCGGGATCGGCGAGCAACTTCGAGACCTGGCGATGCAGGGTCGGGCGGCCGGTGATGATCGCCTGCCGCGGCCGCAGCAACGGCAGCGCCAGCGGATGCAGGGCCGGGCCGGGGCGGGGCGCGGTGGGCTCGGCGACCGTGGGCAGTCCCGCCAGTTCCGGGCGCAGGCCGCTGCCGTGCCCGGAGATCACCACGGTGTCCGGGACCAGATCCAGGTCCAGAGGTAGGTCGAAGGCGGCGAAATCGGTGGTCGTCCAAGCTCCGCCGTGCGCGCGCCCGGCCGGGAACGCCTCCCCCGCCACCGCATCGGGCACCAGCGGCTCGCGCAGCGGGATGTCGAAGTGCACGGGACCGGCATTACCGGAGCGGGCGCCACTGGCCTGGGCCAGTACCCGGCACACGGCCGACCGCCACACGCTGTTCTGCTGCCGGTAGCCCGGTTCCGGCTCGGCCAGGCCCAGGCTGATGGCCGCGCGCACCTGACTGCCGAACAGGCCGAACTGCTCGACGGTCTGGTTGGCGCCGGTGCCCAGCATCTCGTAGGGCCGGTTGGCGCTGAGCACCACCAGTGGCTGCCGGGCGTAGTTGGCCTCCAGCACGGCCGGGCCGAGATTCGCGACGGCGGTACCCGAGGTCATCACGACCGGTACCGGGCGGCCGTCGGCGATGGCCAGGCCGAGTGCGAGGAAGCCGGCGGTGCGCTCGTCGATGCGCATGTGCAGCCGCAGCTGCCCGGCGGCATCGGCGGCCTGGAGCGCGAAGGCCAGCGGCGCATTGCGCGATCCTGGGCACAGCACGACATCCCGCACGCCCCCGCGCGCCAGCTCGTCGACGATGACCTGAGCCTGTGCTGTCGAGGGATTCATACCTTGGAGCCTTGCAGACCTCGGCCCGGTCCGGGGCGTCGACCCGATCACACCGCCGGATTGTTAGGTTTGCTAATCTTAGCCGCGATTCGCGCGCGACGAGTTCGTCGGCTCCGGCTCGTCGGCTCCGGCTCGTCGTCCAAGGGAGGCGCGCACGGGAAGCGCGCGCGACCGCTGAACGACGAGCCCCGGATGCCGCGAGAACGCCGCGGCACAGTGCACCGCGACGTGACAGCCGCGAACGATTTACGCGGCGTGGCGCTGGATCAGGTCACCCAGCCGCGGAAGCGCCTCGGCGACATTCTTCTTCGCCGACGAGCGCAGGGCCGAGTAGGCCTTCTTCAGCGCGGGGCGATCGGACTTGTCCGCCCGGGAGTCGGTCACCGCGAGCAGCGCCTCGGCGACCTCGTCCTGCTTGGCGACCAGCAGATCCGCGAAACGGCCCGAGCCGGTGCTCTGGTACTCCGCCCAGAACGGCTCGAGCTGCTCGACGAACTTGGGCGCGAACGACTCCAGCGCGTCGGCCACGATCGTCGGGCTGACCTTCTTGATCGCGGCGTAGCCGCCCTTGACGGCGAGACCGGACGCGCCTCCCTTGTCCGACACCTCCGCGTCCAGCACCTCCCGCGCGTCCGCCAGGAAGGCCGAGCGCTTGGCGTCATCCAGCAGGGATTCAGACAGTGCTGCAACCACTTTCAGGTTCCTCCGGTTCAATTTTGCGATGAGCGAGCGCAGGCAACTATACGCACCGGACGAACCAGACACACGGCTACGACCCCGCTAAGGTTGCCACGGTAGCAATTCCACCATGAGCCCTTCGCAATCGGCCAGCAGAGTGCCGGATTCGTCCTTCAGCCTGGCGCTGACGTAGGTCTTGCGGCCCTCCACCCGGTCGACGGTGCCCTCCACCTCCAGCGGCGTGTACAGCGGAGTGATCTTGCGGTAGTTGACATGTAGGTAACCGGTGCGGCTGATCGCACGTCCGGCGAAGTGCACCAGGAAGCCGAAGAGGTCGTCGAACAACAGCGGGAGCACCCCGCCGTGCACCGCCCCGTTCCCGCCGAGATGGTAGCGGCGGAACTCGCCGCGCATGCGCACTCCGTCCGGCCCGGCGGCCACCATCGTCCACGGCACCATCAGCAGGCTGCCGCGGCCCGGCAGCTCCGGCACCCGCCCGGCCGGGCTGCGCAATTCCGCTGCGCGCCAAGGCTCGAGCAGCTCGATCAGCTGCTGTGCCTGCGCTGTCGCCCGCGCGAACACCTCGTCGGGCGCGTCGGCGGACACGGCGAGATCCTGGAGCGTCCGCATCGCCTCGACGAACGGGCCGAAGTTCGGACCGGGTTGTGCGGGCACGACTTTCGGGAAGCCGCCGCGCCGCTCGTCACCGGCCACACCCGCTTCTGAAACAGATTCCATTCGTTCGCTCATACCTGCACGCTATCCGCAGTTCTTACGCCGTCAACCGTACTGCCCGGTAAGACCGGAAGATCACATCCGAGGCGGCCGCCGAGTCGCGGCGGCGACGCGGCAGAATAGGCCCGGTGTTCAATCCGAAGCTGTGGGAGCCCGTCGCGGGATTCGAGGATCTGACCGACATCACCTATCACCGGCACGTCGAACAGGGCACCGTCCGGGTGGCCTTCGACCGGCCGGAGGTACGCAACGCCTTCCGGCCGCACACCGTGGACGAGCTGTATCGCGCACTGGACCACGCGCGGATGACCTCCGACGTCGGCGCGGTGCTGCTGACCGGCAACGGCCCCAGCCCCAAGGACGGCGGCTGGGCCTTCTGCTCCGGCGGCGACCAACGCATCCGCGGCCGCAGCGGCTATCAGTACGCCAGCGGTGAGACCGCCGAGACCGTCGACAAGGCCCGGTCCGGCCGGCTGCACATCCTGGAGGTGCAGCGGCTGATCCGCTTCATGCCGAAGGTGGTCATCGCGCTGGTGAACGGCTGGGCGGCCGGCGGCGGGCACAGCCTGCACGTGGTGTGCGACCTCACCCTGGCCAGCCGCGAGCACGCCCGGTTCAAACAGACCGATGCCGACGTGGGCAGTTTCGACGGCGGCTACGGCAGCGCCTACCTGGCCAAACTGGTCGGCCAGAAGTTCGCGCGGGAGATCTTCTTCCTGGGCCGCACCTACACCGCCGAGGACATGCACCGGATGGGCGCGGTGAACGCCGTCGCCGACCACGACCGGCTCGAGGACGAGGCGCTGGAGTGGACCGCCGACATCCTCGCCAAATCCCCGCAGGCGCAGCGCATGCTGAAGTACGCCTTCAACCTCGCCGACGACGGACTGGTCGGCCAGCAGTTGTTCGCGGGCGAGGCGACCCGGCTGGCCTACATGACCGACGAGGCGGTCGAGGGCCGCGACTCCTTCCTGGAGAAGCGTTCCCCGGACTGGTCGCCGTATCCCTGGTATTACTGACGGCATTTCCGGCGGCCTTTCCGGGCGCATTCCCATCGGCGGCCGGGCCGTCCGGAACGGCCGATCGAGATGCGCGCGTGACCGATAACCGTGCCGGACGGCGCCCCGATATGCGACGCTCGCTGGCGTGGATATCCTCAGCAGCCGCATAATCCTGCGTCCGGCAAATTATGAGCAAACGTTGGTTTTCTATCGGGACGCACTCGGATTGGCGATCGCGCGGGAGTATCCCGGCGGCACGGTGTTCTTCGCCGGGCAGTCGTTGCTCGAGGTCGCCGGGCACCATCGCGGCGACGACGCCCCGGCCGGTTTCGCGGGGGCGCTGTGGTTGCAGGTCCGCCACGTCGGCAACGCGATCGCCGACCTGGCCGAGCGCGGCATCGAGATCGATCGGCTGCCGCAGCGCGAGCCCTGGGGCCTGCTCGAGGCCTGGGTGCACGATCCGGACGGCGTACCGATCGTGCTGGTGGAGGTGCCGTCCGAACATCCGCTGCGGCACGGCTCGCCCGGTTCCGGGGGCTGAGTGGGCGACCCGGTCCGCGCCGGCGGGCCGGCGGCATCGATTCGCTGACATCTCGTTCCAGAGTTCGGCTTCCAGCTAACTTCTAGGGAACACTTGGGTCCGTGTCCGCCGAACTCGCGATCCTGATCATCGTCGTCATCACCGCCCTCGGCTTCGACTTCACCAACGGCTTCCACGACACCGCCAACGCGATGGCCACCTCCATCGCGACCGGCGCGCTCGGCCCGCGCGCGGCGGTGCTGTTGTCGGGGGTGCTGAACCTGGTCGGCGCGTATCTGAGCGTCGAGGTGGCCGCCACCGTCGCGGAGGGCATCGTCCGGCTGGAGCGCCTCGGCGGCGCGGACCTGCTGGAGATCGTGTTCGCCGGGCTGGTCGGCGGTATCGCCTGGAATCTGCTGACCTGGTTGTTGGGCCTGCCGTCCAGTTCCTCGCACGCCTTGTTCGGCGGTCTCATCGGCGCCACCGTGGCGGCGGTGGGCTTCGACGGGGTCATCTGGTCGGCCGGGAAGCAGGGGGTGGTCACCAAGATCGTGGTGCCCGCGGCGCTGTCCCCGGTGGTGGCCGCGCTGGTGGCGGCGATCGGCACCTGGCTGGTCTACCGGATCACCGCGAGCAGCGAGCGGCAGGTGGTGGACGGGGCCTTCCGCTGGGGCCAGATCGGCTCCGCCGCGCTGGTCTCGCTGGCCCACGGCACCAACGACGCGCAGAAGACGATGGGGATCGTCTTCCTGGCGCTCATCGCCTACGGATCGCGGACACCGGCCGATTCGCTGCCGCTGTGGGTGATCACCGCCTGCGCGGTGGCCATCGCCTCGGGCACCGCGCTGGGCGGCTGGCGAATCATCCGCACCCTGGGCAAGGGGCTGGTCGACATCGCGCCGCCGCAGGGCCTGGCCGCCGAATCCACCAGCGCGGCCATCATCCTCACCTCCGCGCACTTCGGCATGCCGCTGTCGACCACCCAGACGGTCACCGGCGCCATCCTCGGCACCGGACTGGGCCGCCCCGGCGCCGAGGTGCGCTGGTCGGTCCTGGGCCGGATGGTGGTGGCGTGGCTGCTCACCCTCCCGGCGGCCGGGCTCACCGGCGCGCTGTGCCGGGCGGTGGCGCACGGCATCGGCGGCCTGGCCGGGGTGCTGGTGGTGTTCGCGGCGCTGGCGCTCCTGGCCGGATACCTGTTCCTGCGGGCCCGGCGCCATCCGGTGCACGCGCGCAACGTCAACGACGACTGGCGGGATTCCGAGCCGCCCGGCCCGCCACCCGGGCCACCGGCGGGTCCCCGGCCGATGACCGAATCGATCGGGTAGGAGCAGCGTGCACACCCTGCTGAGCGATCTGAACGACCTGTGGCGGGTCACGCTGGCGGCGCTGGTCTTCGGGGCCGGGCTGCCGGCGATCTTCGCCGTGGGGGTCCTGCTGCAATCGCGAACCCACCTCACCGGCGCCACGATGGCCGTCCGGCGCGCCGCCGGGGCCGGAGCCCTGCTGTGCTACGCGCTGGTGCTGGCGGTCGCCGTCACCGGAGTGTTGTTCGTGGCCAAGGCGTTTCTCGCCACCCGCTTCGGTATCCACCTGTTCGGCCAGTCGTGAGCCGCACCGGAAGACCCGTCCTCGGCTGGACGATCCGTCGAGCAGAACCGGACGATCCCGCGAGCAGCACAGGCGAGCCAGTGACCAGAAAGGCGAGTCCATGACCGACCCGACCCCGACGGACCCCGGCCCGGCCGCTGCCGACCGCACCGACACCGCGCATTCGGACCCCACACGAACGCCCCCGGCCGACACCCTCCCGCTGCGTCCCCGCCCGGAGTCGGAGGACACCAGGTCGGCGCTGGGCAAGGTGCTGTCCTGGCTGCGGGCCGGATATCCGCAGGGCATTCCGCAGACCGACTACGTGGCGCTGCTGGCGGTGCTGCATCGCCGGCTGACCGATTACGAGGTGCACATGATCGTCGAGGAACTGGTGCACGAGCGCGGCGGGGACGAGGAGATCGCCCGCCACGAGATCGAGGCCGCGATCGCCCGAGTTGCCAAAGAGCAACCGGGCGAGGACGATATCGCACGAGTGGCCTCCCGGCTCGCAGCCGGTGGATGGCCATTGGGGACACCGTCGTCCGATTGGCCGACCGCATTCCATCCCCCGCACGAGAAACCGGAACGACGGACCCGTTGACTGGTCATTCCCGTAGACATGACACGATCGCGAACGTGAGCAGCACCCTGCGGACCCTTCCCATGCCCACCGGAGCCGCGGTGGGTGAAGTCCTGCCGCACCTGCGCGAGGCGCTGGACGGCAGCGGTCCCGCCTGGCTGCCCGTCCCGACCGGAGACCGCCGCGAATCCCACCGGCTGTCCAGTGCGCTGCGCCCCGGCGAGCCGATCGAGGACGATGTCGCCCTGGTGGTCACCACCTCCGGCACCACCGGCGTACCCAAGGGCGCGATGCTGTCCGCGACGGCGCTGCGGGCCAGCGGTGAGGCCACCCACGAGCGGCTCGGCGGGCCGGGCCAGTGGTTGCTGGCGCTGCCCACCCATCACATCGCCGGGATCCAGGTGCTGCTGCGCAGCATCCTGTCCGGCATCGAACCTGCGGTGCTGGACGTGTCCGACGGCTTCCTGCCCGACGGACTGGCCTCCGCGGTGGCGGGTATGACCGGTTCGCGGCGCTACACCTCGCTGGTGCCGACCCAGCTGATCAAGGCGCTGGAGGAACCGTCGAGCGTGGCCGCGCTGATCGAGCTGGACGCGGTGCTCGTCGGCGGCGCCGCCACCCCGAAACCGGTGCTGGAGCACGCCCGCGAACTGGGCATCACCATCGTGCGCACCTACGGCATGAGCGAGACCTGCGGCGGCTGCGTCTACGAGGGCGTGCCGCTGACCGGCACCGAGGTGCGCATCGAGGACGGCCGGGTGCTGCTCGGCGGCCCGATGCTGGCCAAGGGCTACCGCGGCCTGCCCGATCACCCGGCGTTCGCCGAACCGGGCTGGTTCCGTACCGACGACGCCGGCACCTTCGACGACGGCGTGCTCCGGATCAGCGGCCGCCTGGACGAGGCCATCATGACCGGGGGCCTGGTGGTGATCCCGCAGGTGGTGGAGGCCGTGCTGGCCGATCACCCGGCCATCGCCGAGGTGGTGGTGCTGGGCCTGCCGGACGAACGGCTGGGCGAGCGGGTCGCCGCGGCCGTGGTGCCCGTCGCCGGCGCCACCGTGACCCTGGACGAACTGCGCGAGCGGGTGATCGCCGAACTCGACGCGGTCGCCGCCCCCCGCGAACTGAGCCTGGTCGACGAGATCCCGATGCGCGGCCCCGGCAAGCCGGACCGCGCCCGGTTGCGCGAACATCTGCTCGCCGACTCCTCGCGCTGATCTCCCCGCGCCGATCCGCCCGGCGCTCGATCTTCCGGCTCACCGTTTCCGCCGCTCACACCCGGTGTGAGCGGCGTGCAAGACCGCTTTCACCGCGACGTCATCATGGTGCAAGAGCGGTGCAAGACGGCCCCCGCACAGTTCTGGCATGACTTCTTACGCACCTGCTGATGTTCTCGCCATCGAGGCGGACGGGCTGGTCAAGCTCTTCGGCGAGCAGCGTGCCGTCGACGGCGTCAGCCTGGCGGTGCCGCAGGGCGCCGTGTACGGCGTGCTGGGCCCGAACGGGGCCGGTAAGACCACCACCATCCGCATGCTCGCCACCCTGCTGCGCCCCGACGGGGGCAGCGCCCGGATCTTCGGCCGCGACGTACAGCGCGAGCCGACCGCGGTCCGGTCGCTGATCGGCGTCACCGGGCAGTACGCCTCGGTGGACGAGAAACTCAGCGCCACCGAGAACCTGATCATCTTCTCCCGGCTGCTCGGCCTGAGCCGGGCCGATTCCCGCCGCAAGGCCGCTGAACTGCTGGAGGAGTTCGGCCTCACCGAGGCGGCGAACAAGCCGCTGGAGAACTTCTCCGGCGGTATGCGCCGGCGGCTGGATCTGGCCGCGAGCCTGATCGCGACCCCGCCGCTGCTGTTCCTGGACGAGCCGACCACCGGCCTGGATCCGCGCACCCGCGCCCAGATGTGGGAGACCATCCGCCGCCTGGTCCGCGAGGGCGCGACCGTGCTGCTGACCACCCAGTACCTGGACGAGGCCGATCAGCTGGCCGACCGGATCGCGGTCATCGACCACGGCAAGGTGATCGCCGACGGCACCTCCGACGAGCTGAAGGCCTCGGTCGGGCTGTCCGCACTGCAACTGACCCTCGCCGACCGGGACCGCCTGCCGGCGGCCCGCGACCTGGTCGGCGAATTCCTGTCCCGCGCGGCCGGCAAACCGGTCGAGGTCAGCATCAGCCCGGAGGCGGGCCGGATCACCGCGCCGCTGCACGATGCCAGCGTCACCGTGGACCTGCTGATCCGGTTGCGGGACGACGGTATCCGGATCGACGAGATCAATGTCAGCAAGCCGAGCCTGGACGAGGTGTTCTTCGCACTCACCGGACACGGCGCCGAGGACCAGAACGAAGAGGCAGAGGTAGCAGCATGACCACCACCACGATCGCCGCCCCGGCTCCCGGACGGCGGGCGGCCCACGCCGCGATCCCGGACGCCGTCGACCACATCTCGCTGCGGCAGACCGCGGCCAACTCGCTCACGATGGCGTACCGCGGCCTGCTCAAGATCCGGCACAACCCCGAGCAGCTGTTCGACGTCACCATCCAGCCGATCCTGTTCACCGCCCTGTTCGCGTACATCTTCGGTGGCGCGATCGGCGGCAACGTGCACAACTATCTGCCCGTGCTGATCCCCGGCATCCTGGTGCAGACGGTGGTGCTGACCTCCGTGGTGACCGGCACCCAGTTGCGCGAGGACATGGACAAGGGCGTCTTCGACCGCTTCAAATCCCTGCCCATCGCCCGCATCTCGGCACTGGCCGGGGCATTGATCGCCGATATGGTGCGATACGGCATCGCCACCGTGCTGACCATCGTGATGGGCCTGATCCTCGGGTACCGCCCGGCCGGCGGCGTCGCCGGTGTGGTGGTCGCCGGACTGGTCGTGGTCTTCTGCTCCTTCGCGGTCAGCTGGATCTGGGCGCTGGTCGGCGTCACCGGCAAGAGCGCGGCCTCGGTGCAGGGCATCTCGATGATGATCATGTTCCCGCTGACCTTCATGTCGGGCGCCTTCGCCCTGGTCAGCACGATGCCCGGCTGGATGCAGGGGATCAACAAGGCGAATCCGGTCTACTACATGGTCAGCGCCTGCCGGGAACTGATGAACGGCAACCAGTACACCACCAACCTGCTCTGGTGCCTGGTCGGTTCCGCGATCGTGATCGTGATCTTCGCCCCGCTCGCGGTCCGGGCCTACATGCGCCGGGCCTGATCCTGCCGAATACGACAAGCGTTGCCCGCCGGACTCTTCCGAGTCCGGCGGGCAACGCTGCTGTCCGGCCGCGGGCGGCGCCGGGTCACAGCTCGGTGTCTTCGGCCAGTTCCCTCATGATCGCGAGGATCCGGTTCGCGGCCGAGCCACGGCCCAGCCGGGCGGCGCGGCGACGGGGCTCGGCCATCAATTCGCCGGAGGCGACGGCCGGGTGCCGGGCCAGGTGCCGTTCGTAGCGCATCATGGGCGAGTCCTGGCGACCGGCGACCCGCGGCGCCAGCGCCAGCAGTTCCCGGCCCCGGGCCGGATCCCGGCCCACCGCCAGCAGGTACGACCCGACCGCGTTGGACACCGCACCGATCTGGGGCAGATCCGGAAATTGGGTGAACCGGCTGTTCGTCTCGGTCGCCAACTGCCGCGCGAGTCCCGGCACCGCGTCCAGGCGGTCGTACAGGATGTGCGAGTCCAATACCCCGGCGGCGGTCAGGACGTCGCCCGGACCGGTGGGGGTCACCGGGATCGGCCAGGCGTACATCTCCAGTACCCGCCGGTAGCGGGCCAGCCCGGTGTCGACGTCGCCCTCGGCGATGGCCAGTTCGGCCCAGCCGGTCTGCACCGCCGCGCGCCGATGGTTCGGGCGCAGCACCGGCGCGTCCGGATCCATCCCGTCGTCGACGTAGCCCGCCGCGATCTCCAGTTCCCGGCGGGCCTGGGCCAGGTCGCCCGCGCCGACCAGCGCGATGGCCAGGTAGCTGCGGATCTCCACGGCCTCGTCGTGCGCCCGCAACTTGTACAGGTTCTCCACCGCACGGCGGTAGTGGGCGGCGGCCTCGGGATAGCGCGCGCCCTGTGCGGCCAATTGGCCCAGGTGCTGGGACAGCATGGCCGTGTTCCAGACGTTGTCGAACGGGCTGCACGCCATGGCGAGTTCGGTGTCGCGCAGGGACAGCCGCACGTCACCGGCGTTCTCGCGAATGTTCGCGCGCAGGTGCAGGGCCGCGGCCCGCACCGCGGGGTCGCGATGCCGGGTGCCCTCGACGATCTTGCGGCCGATCTGCCCGATGGTGGGACGGCAGCACATCAGCTCACTGCCGAAGCGGCTCAACGGCTGCATCGGGACGCCGCTGCTCAGCAATCGCCGCGTCCGGATCCGCAGCCGGGCGAGTACGCGCGGCGACGGATCCTGGAACATCTGATGCGTGGCCATCATGATCAGGCCCAGCGCGTGCAGGTCGGCGGTGATCGAGTCGGCGGGTAGCGGCGGCGCCAGATCCGTCAACCGCCCGGACCAGGCGATCACCTCCATGTGGTGACCGCGCATCATCCACAACGCGCCGAGTATCGGGAACACCTGGTACGCCGCCTCGAGATCGTCGTGTTCGACGGCGTAGCGCAGCACCGACACCAGGTTGTCCAGTTCGGCGCCGACCGAGAGCACCACCTCGACCTGGTCCGTGTCCGAGTAGCGCCGCAGCGCGTCGACGGCGAATTCCCGTGCCCACCTGGTCATCCGGAGCATCGCGACATCCGTCTCCGCGGCGGCGCTGAGCTGCTCCTCGCCGAATTCCCGGACGGTTTCCAGCATTCGGTAGCGGGTGCCGCCGTCCTCGTCGTCGAGCACCGTGAGCAGCGACTGACTCACCAGCCCGTCCACCGCCCCGATCGGATCGGCGAGGTCGGCGGCGAGTACGGATTCCGCTGCGGCGAGGGTGAATCCGCCGGGGAATCGGGACAGCCGCCGCAGCGCGATCCGCTGCGGCTCGTCGAGCAGATTCCAGCTCCAGTCGATCACCGCGTGCAGGGTGCGGTGGCGGGCCGGGGAATTGCGATCGCCGCTGCGCAGCAACGCGAATCGGTGGTCGAGCCGGGATTCGATCTCCGCCACGCTCATGGTCCGGGTGCGGGCCGCGGCCAGTTCGATGGCCAGCGGCAGGCCGTCGAGGGTGCGGCACAACCGCGCCACCACCTCCGGATCCAGTCGCGCCGAGGGCCGGACCGCGCGGGCCCGGGTGACGAACAGTTCGGTCGCCGGGGAGCCGTGCGCGTCGACGGCCAGCGGCGGCAGCGGGTACACCGTCTCCGCGGTGATCTCCAGTGGCGCCCGGCTGGTGGTGAGCACGGTCAGCCGGTCACAGATCCCGACCAGATCGGCGATCACCGCGGCCGCGGCGCCGATCAGATGTTCGCAGTTGTCCAGGATGAGCAGCATCGGGCGGGCCGCGACCGCGTCGAACAGCCGGCGCCGGGCATCGATGCGCGCGCCGGGCCGCAGGTTGGCGGTCTCCTTGACGTATTCGGAGACGCCGAGGGTGGCGCTGATGGCCGCCTCCACTTCGCCCCGCGCCGCGTCGGCGTCGGCGG
Source organism: Nocardia sp. alder85J (assembly GCF_020176955.2). Lineage (GTDB taxonomy): Bacteria > Actinomycetota > Actinomycetes > Mycobacteriales > Mycobacteriaceae > Nocardia. The sequence continues at coordinate 11,579 of NZ_JAIUCZ020000024.1, read as the reverse complement.
CGTCGGCGCGCACCGAGGCCAGTTCCACCAGCACCACCGGGAATCCGCCGGCGGCCCGCAGGCCCACCTCGTTGGCGATGCGGGTCTTGCCGGTGCCGCCGGGGCCGAGAATCGTGGTGACCCGGGAACTGTGCAGGCGCTCCTGTAGAGCATCGAGGTCGTGTTCCCGGCCGAGCAGCGGATTGGGCGCCGAGCGCAGGCCGATCGCGGTCAGCGGGGCCGGGTCGGGCGGCGCCGAGACGACGGGTGCGGGCCGGGCGGCGCCCCGGACGGTCATCGGCTCACCGCGCAGGATGGCGGTGTGCAGCGCCACCAGCGCCTGACCCGGATCGGCGCCGAGTTCGTCGGCCAGCCGCTCGCGCAGCGTCGCGAACACCTCCAGCGCCTCGTTGGCGCGGCCGTCGGCGGCCAGCAGTCGCATCAGCGTGCCGTGCACGGGTTCGTCCAGCGGCCGGTCCGCCGCGATCCGGCGGGCGATGGCCGCGGCGACGCCGAGATCGGCGGCCGCCTCCCGGGAGGCGAGTTCCAACTCGTCGAGGGCGTGCCAGCGGGTGGCGGCCAGTTCGGCCACTTCCTCGGCGACCGCGCCCGGCGGCAGATCCGCGCCGGGGTCGCCCCGCCACAGCGACCGGGCCTGCGCGATCAGCGCCAGACAGCCGGAATCGTCACCGGCGGCGTGCAATTCGCGGGCCCGCCGTTCCAGGCGGCGCGCCAGCGTCAGGTCGACCTGGTCCTCACCGAGCACCAGCCGGTACCCGGCCGGGCCGATCTCCAGGACGCCGTCCGGCAGCGCCGACCGCAGCCGGGAGACCTGGGTGTGCAGGGCGTTCATCGGCGCCCGCGGCGGCTGTTCACCCCACACGTCGTCGATCAGGGCCTGTGCGCTGCGACTGCGGCCGGGGTGCGCGGCCAGCGCCGCGACCAGCAGCCGGGCCCGGGTGCCGGACAGCGCGGCCAGTTCGCGATCGCGGCGGACGGCGACCTCGCCGAGCAGGCCGACGCGCACGGCGGCGGGCTGGCCGGCATCGCCCGCGGTGGCGCCGATCGGCCGTGCCGTCGGTCCGGCCGCCGGTGGCGGCGTGCCCGCACGCGCACCCGGCGTTGCGGCGACCTCGTCCCCCGCCGGGTGCAGGTACCTTCCCTCCCCTTCCGCGCGCGCCCCGGCCGGAGCCGCATCAGCGCTGGGGGTGCCACGGTGCTCTGCAGACATCCTGAAGCCATCGTAGGTGAGCGGACGGGGTGTCATCGGGTACGTCCTCTCGTGGGACCGACGGCTGCTGCCCTCGCCCCGACAGTGATATGCCGTCAATTCTGACACTATTTGATGTCATTGCGACACCTGATTACCGTCGGCCTCGGTCAGCGGCGACGGCCGCGCGCGCAGTCCGGAATGCCGGACGAGCGTTAGGCTGACGCCCATGGCTAGTGCAGCGCAATGGCTCGAAGGCGCCCGACCCCGCACCCTCCCCAACGCGATCGCTCCGGTGCTGGTCGGCACCGGCGCGGCCGCCTCGATCGATGCGGCGGTGTGGTGGAAGGCGCTGCTGGCCCTGGTGGTCTCGCTGTCGCTGATCGTCGGCGTCAACTACGCCAACGACTACTCCGACGGCATCCGCGGCACCGACGACGAGCGGGTGGGCCCGCTGCGACTGGTCGGGTCGAAGGTGGCGAGCCCGGCGGCGGTGCGGGCCGCGGCGGTGACCGCGCTGACGGTCGCGGCGGTGGTCGGCCTGGTGCTGGCGCTGACCACGGCCTGGTGGCTGCTGCTGGTCGGCGCGGCCTGCCTGGCCGGCGCCTGGTTCTACACCGGTGGCCGGAAACCGTACGGCTACAGCGGTTTCGGCGAGATCGCGGTATTCGTGTTCTTCGGGCTGGTGGCGGTGCTGGGCACCGAGTTCGTCCAGGCCCGGCGGGTCGACTGGGCCGGGATCGTGGGCGCGGTGGCCGTCGGCGCCTTCTCCAGCGCCGTCCTGGTCACCAACAATCTGCGCGACATCCCGACCGATACGGTCAGCGGGAAGACCACGCTGGCGGTGAAGCTGGGCGATCCTCGCACCCGCACGCTCCACCTGGCGCTGATGGTGGTGCCGTTCCTGGCCACGCTGGGGCTGGTGGCCCGCACCCCGTGGGCGCTGGCCGGGCTGCTGGCGATCCCGCTCGCGGTCCGCTCCAACACTCCGGTCCGCGGCGGGGCCAACGGGCCGGGCCTGATCCCGTCGCTGCGCGACACCGGGCTGGCGATGCTGCTGTGGTCGATCCTGACCACTCTCGCGCTCTGGTTGGGCTGAGCGCTCTGGTTTGGCCGAGCGCTCCGGTTGGGCCGAGCGCTCCGGTTGGGCTGAGCGCTCCGGTTGGACAGAGCGCTCCGGCCGGGCCGAGTCCGGTGGCCCGGCCGAGCCTTCCGGCTGGACCGAGTGCGGACACGCCGGACCCGACACGCTGACGGCCCGGTACCGGCTCGGCGCCGGGCCATCGCGGTATCGTGCGCTCAGCTCCGATCGCGGTCCGGGACGAAGGCGCCCAGAATCCAGTTCACGAGGCTGATGATGACGCTGCCGAACACCGCCGCCCAGAAGCCGTGCACCCGCAGGCCGTAGTCGGTGGTCTCGGTGATCTTCGCGGTCAGCCAGAGCATGAGGGCGTTGACCACGAGCAGGAACAGCCCCAGGGTGAGGACCACCAGCGGCAGCGACAAGAGTTTGATGATCGGCTTGACCAGCGCGTTCACCAGGGTGAAGACGACCGCGACGGCCAGGACGACCAGAATCTTGCCGGTATTGCCCTTGTCGGCCGGGCTGATCAGTTCGAGGTTGCGCACCCAGTGGACGGCGAGCCAGATCGCGACTGCGGTGATGATCAAGCGGATCACGTGAACCATGGCGCCATGCTACGGCCGATCGGGTCCGCCGCGGGGGTGCTCCGTTCTCGCGATCGGCCCCCCGCGGGTCGGTCGTCCCGGGAGCATTCAGGACTCCCCGCGCGGCATACGGGACGACCATGACATCAAACCGTCCGGTCCAGCAAATCTTCTACCGCTTGTCGTAATTGGCGGCTTTCAGTCGTTCCTCCGAGTAGCTCGGTAGTTGCTGGGTTGGCTGCTCGAAGGACGCCGAGCAGCAGATGTCCAGCCTCGATGCGGTTGCTGTGGCGCAGCAGGGTTTCCCGGATCGACAGCTCCAGGGCCTTCTTCGCATCGCGAGCTACCTTGGTGCCCAGGTTCAGCCGGGCCGACACCCGCCCCCACCAGGCATCCGACTCCTGCGCAGGCGCCCGGTCCAGGGCGTTCGCGCCGAAGCCGGCCGCCAGGCTCTCGCGCACCGCGTCGAGATCGATGCCGATGGAACGCAACGCGGCAGCGTCCTCCTCACCCAGCGGATTGCCGGTACTGCTGCGGTACAACGCCTTTCGAATGCCCTCGGCGGTGATCCCCCGCTCCGTCAGCACCTCGCGCAGCCGGTCGTCCGCGTTGATCGCGACACCGAGCAGCAGGTGCTCGACATCCAGCGTGGGAGACCGCAGCTCACGGGCCTGTTCGGCCGCGGACGTCACCGCGGCCCGCGTCGTCTCGGCGAATCGTTCGAACATCAGCGGATCCCGCCTCTCCGGTTGTACTTCTGATGGACCGCCTGGCGGCTGACCTCGAGCGCGTCGGCGATGGCCTGCCAGGACCAGCCCTGTTGCCGGGCATTGGTCACCTGGATCGCCTCCAGTCGCTCGAGCAGCCGCCGCAGCGCCAGCACCGCCCGCAGCCCGACCTGGGGATCGGGGCTGCCGGCGGCGGTCGCCAGCGTGGTTGCTTCACTCATGAGCGTCAATTTACGTTGACATTCGGCCCGCGTCAACAAAAATTGACATCGGCGGCGTGCGGCGACCACCCGAGCGGGCGGATTCAGCCGAGCCAGGCTCCGGTGCGGGTGAATTCGGCGAGCACCGCCGCCGGCGGCGTCAGCTCCAGCCCCTGCGCGGCGGGCCAGGCATCATCGAAATACGTTCCGGCGTAACGATCTCCGCCGTCACAGAGCAGGGTCACCACGCTGCCGAAGCGGCCCGCGGCCAGCATCTCGGCGATCAGCGCGAACGCGCCCCACAGATTGGTCCCGGTGGAGCCGCCCACCCGGCGGCCGAGCACCGCGCTCGCGTGCCGGGCCGCGGCGATCGAGGCGGCGTCGGGCACCTCGATCATCCGGTCCACCACCTGGCCGATGAACGACGGCTCCACCCGGGGGCGGCCGATGCCCTCGATCCGTGACGGCATCCCGGTCTCGTAGCCGGGATCACCGGTCTCGTAGCCGCCGTAGAAGGCGGAATTCTCCGGGTCCACCACCGCCAGCCGGGTGGCGTGCCGGCGATAGCGGATGTAGCGGCCGATGGTGGCGCTGGTGCCGCCGGTGCCCGCGCCGACCACGATCCAGTCCGGCACCGGATGGTCCTCCAGCGCCAGCTGCTCGAAGATCGACTCGGCGATGTTGTTGTTGCCCCGCCAGTCGGTGGCGCGCTCGGCGTGGGTGAACTGGTCCATATAGTGGCCGCCACACTCGGCCGCCAGACGCGCTGCCTCCGTGTACATTTCCGGCGGACGCCCGACGAGGTGGCAGCGCCCGCCCTGCGCCTCGATCAGCGCGATCTTCTCCGCGGAGGTCCGCTCCGGCACCACCGCCACGAAGTCCAGGCCCAGCAGTTTCGCGAAGTACGCCTCGCTGATCGCGGTCGACCCGGACGACGCCTCCACGATGGTGGTGCCCTCGGTGACCCAGCCGTTGCAGATGGCGTACAGGAACAGCGACCGGGCCAGCCGATGCTTGAGACTTCCGGTGGGATGGGTGGATTCGTCCTTCAGATACAACTGCACGCCCCACCGCGGCGGCAGCGGATAGCGCAGCAGATGGGTGTCCGCGCTGCGCTGGGTGTCGGCCTCGATCAGCCGTACCGCATTGTCGACCCAGGTCCGATCGGTACTGCGATCGCAGTACTTCAACGCTGGTCCTCGCCGCGCAGACGCGCGCGCAGCTGGGCCTTGTCGGTGCGGCGCTTCTCGTCGACCGCCGCGATGTCCTCGTTGACCCGGGACCGCAGTCGCTTGAACGCCACCATCGAGACGGGCAGCGCGACGAGAACCGCGAACAACAGCGCCACGATCAGCGGGATGTCCACCTTCAGCAAACGCCCCACGCCCTCGATGACGGCCGCGATGAGCACAACCAGCGCCAACCGGGCCACCGTGTACAACGCCAGGTTGCGCGCCAGCCGCCGGCCCGCCGGAGCCGTGGCCCGGTCGGCAGCGGCGTCCTCGGGTCGGGATGCATCAGTCACGTGACCAGCCTAAGCGACCGCACGCCCCGGAGCCGACCGGCCCGGTCGCCGCCGATGTCCGGTTTGCTGGAATTTAACTGCGTGAGCGAACGTTGCACGGTAATAGCCGTACGTATATCCGATTTGTCTATTACTCCCCCTTTACCAACGTTAGATCGTTCGAACACCTGGGGGTATCGGTGCAACGATGTCGCTATCTGATGAGGGAACGTCGATAACGGAAAGGTTTGCGAATGACTGCGATCACCGCGGCGAGCCGCACTTTGGGTTCCGTCAACGGCCAGGAGGCCCTTCTCACCCCCGGCCAGGTAGCGGCGCTGTTCCACGTCGATCCGAAAACCGTCACCCGCTGGGCACACGCCGGGCGGCTGGGCTCGCTGCGCACACCCGGCGGTCACCGCCGTTTCCGCGAGTCCGAGGTGATGCAGTTGCTCAAGTCGCTGACCACCGAAGCGACCAGGTCATAGCCCTTATTTCGATGTTGGCGGTGCCGCAGGTACGCACACGCATTACCCTCGATACCAGGAGGTGAGTGACGTGACGTACCTGTTGGCACTCATCGCGGTCGTAGCCGTCGCGGTGCTGTGCTGGAAAGCATTCGGACCGGAACGCGCGCGCCGCATCGGCGCCGGTCGGCCTTCCTCCCGGCGCAATCGCATCATCGGTCCCGACGACGACCCGGAATTCCTCTGGCGCATCTCGCCACCCCGCCACGACGGCGACTCCGATTCCGATCATTGATCCCGGTCATCGTTCGGTGACCCGGTCCCGCAACCCGGCGGCCCGCAGCACCGGCAGATAGATCTCGTCGACGATCTCGACCAGCGTCTCGTCCGAGATCGGTCGCATCGCCAGCAACATCTCGTGCCGCAACAACGCGGGCGGCAGCGTCACGATGCGCGGATTCAGGTCCGCCGCCGGCAGTTCCCCGCGCCGCCGCGCCTGATCCAGGATCGTCGCCATCACGTCCCGGGTGACGGTGAACGTGTCGGGCCCGAGCTCCACCATCTCCGACAGCAGGCCGTGCACGATGTCCGGCCCCAGTTCCGACTGCCGGTCCGTCATCCGCCGCAGCACCAGCAACACGTCCGAGCGCAGGCTTCCGGTATCCGGAATCGCCTCGACGAGGGTGCCGATCCGGCGGCGGGCCGGCCGCGATCAGCAGCGCGGCCCGATTCGGCCAGCGGCGATACAACACCTGTTTACCGGTGTGCGCGGGCGGCGACGCCCTCCATCGTGAATCCGGCATAGCCGGTGGCGCTGACCTCGGCCCAGGCGGTGGTGTCGCTGCCGGTGGTGGTGGGGCCGATCTTCGGCCCGGTGCTCGGCGGCCTGCTCATCCAACATCTGAGCTGGCCCTGGATCTTCTATGTCAACGTGCCGGTCTGCGCGATCGCGATGGCGCTGGCGCGGCACCGCGACTCGACCTGACCGGGCTGCTGCTGATCTCACCGGCACCGGCCGCGATGGTCTACGGCTTGTCGGAGGTGGGTAACCGTGGCGGCTTCGGGCATCCGAACGTGTTGGCGCCCTTGCTCGGTGGGCTGGCGCTGACCGCGGCCTTCACCGTCCGGTCGCTGCGCGCCCGGCATCCGCTGGTCGATCTGCGACTGTCCCGGCAACGCTCGTTCGCGATGTCCGCGCTGCTGCTGTTCGCTTCCGGGCTCGATCTTTTCGGCTCGATGTTGCTACTTCCGTTGTACTACCAGCAGATTCGGCACGACAGTGTGGTCGTCGCGGGAATCATGTCGATACCGCAGGCGATCGGCACACTGCCGGCCCGGCTCGCGGGTGTGCTGGTGGACCGGCTCGGCCCGCGACCGGTGGTGCTCGCCGGGGTGGTGGCGGCGCTCGGCACCGTGCCGTTCGCGCTGGACGACGGCCACACCCCGATCGCGCTGCCGGCCGTCGCGCTGGTGGTCCGCGGCGCCGGACTGAGCACCCTGAACCTGGCGGTGCTGGCCGGCGCCTTCCTCGGCATCGCGCCCGTGGACGTGCCCCACGCCAGCAGCATCACCCGCGTCGCGCAGCAACTCGGCGGCGCCTTCGGGGCGGCCGTGCTGGCGGTGATCCTGCAACGGCAGTTCGCCACCCACCCGGCGGCGCATCCGATGGCCTTCGCACACACCTTCTGGTGGGCCCTGGCCTTCTCGGCGGTCGCGTTCGTCCCCGCGCTGCTGCTGCCGCGGCACAAGCCTGCCCAGGCGTGAACCCGCGGTTGTCCCGAGAGATCGTGGACGACAGCGCGACCGGGGGCCAGGATCGAGGTATGTACGAGATCATCGAGGTCGTGGACACGTCGGCCGCCGGACGGGTCGGCGACACCGAGGCCGGGTCGGCCGACACCGCGGCGGACGCCCGCAACGTCCTCGACGCGGACCCCGGCAGCGGCAGGCGGGAGGTTGGCGGTGCCTGCGACATTTCGCGGCGGCGCCGCGATACCGGTCGGCGGGCAGGCGAATTCGGCTGCTCCGGCGGCGACCAGGCCGTGCGCACCCAGCGGCTCGCGGCATGACCGCGCAGACGGCCCCCGTCGCGCTCGTCACCGGCGGCAATCGCGGAATCGGCCGGGAGGTGTGCCGGCAACTGGCGCAACGCGGGCACACCGTGCTGCTGACCGCGCGCTCGGCGCAGGCCGCTCGCGTCGCGGCCGCGGCGGTCGGCGCGGTGGGGCTGCCACTGGACGTCACCGATCCGGCCACGATCGCCGCGGCGACCGCGACGGTGGCCGACCGGTACGGGCGGCTGGACGTACTGATCAACAATGCCGCGATCGGCTACGACACCTGGCAGCGCGCGGCGACCGCGGATCTCGCGCTGGTGCACGAGATCACCGAGACCAACCTGTACGGGCCGTGGCGGATGGTGCAGGAATTCCTGCCGCTGCTGCGGCGCAGCGCGCAGCCGCGGATCGTGAACGTGTCCAGCGAGGCGGCCTCGCTGACCGGGATGAGCGGCGGCACACCCGCCTACAGCGCTTCCAAGGTGGCGCTGAACGCGCTGACCCGGATGCTGGCCGCGGAACTGCGCGCTGACGGAATCCTGGTGAACTCCGTCTGCCCCGGCTGGGTCGCCACCGAGATGGGCGGCCCCGGCGGCCGGCCCGTCGCCGAGGGCGCCACCGGAGTGGTCTGGGCGGCCACGCTGCCCGGCTCGGGCCCGACCGGCGGCTTCTTCCGCGACGGGAATCCCCTGCCCTGGTGATACCCATCGGCGTCGTGGCGGCTGGCGCTGATAGTTTCACGAGGGAAGGAGTTTTCGTGTCGATTCTGGTTGTCGGCGGGTCCGGTCGCACCGGCCGCCGTGTCGCCGAGTTGCTGACGGCGTCCGGTCACGAAGTGATCGTGGGAGGCCGCCATCCGCACGGCCCGCACGCGCTCACCGTCGACCTCGCGCACGAACCCGCGCCGGAGTTGCTGCGCGGCGTCGACGGCGTGATCGTCTCGGTCGAACCACCCACCGATGCCGCCGGCGCCACCGCGGTCATGCACCACGGCATCGCCGGGCTGGCGAAAATCGCTGCCACACAGCAGATTCCGGTGGTATTGATCTCCCAGATCTACATCACCCGGGCCGCGGCGCACCCCGAACTGGCCGATATCATCCGCGCCCGGGGCGCCGGGGAACAGGCGCTGCGCGACAGCGGCACGCCGTACTCGATCGTCCGGCCCAGCTGGCTGACCGACGGCCCCGCCACCGGCGCCCGCCTCGAACAGGGCGACCGGGGTGACGGACGGGTCAGCCGCGACACGGTCGCCCGCGCCGCGGTGGCAGCGCTGCTGTCCCCGGAGGCGCACGGCAAGACCTTCGAGCTGTACGACGGCCCGGTGCCGCCGGACTGGACGACCGCATTCACCGAACTGGCCGCCGACACCTGATCCGCCGCCCGCCGCCGAACTGCTACCGGCAGCCGACCGGCTTGCCGCACAACACCTTCCGGTCCATCGTCGACCGTTTCGGAACGAGATCGCCGAACTACGCCCGGCGGCCGGTGCCCGGACGCACCCGGGGCGACACCGGCCGTGGCTCACACCAGTACGGCCGGGCCCAGCGCGTCGAGAGCGGAAAGGGCTGCTGCGGTGGCATTTTCGGAGGCGGGTAGCAGAGGCAGCCGGACCGCCGGGGTGGCGATCCGGCCGCGGGCGGCCAGAACCGCCTTGAGCACCACCGGATTCGGCTCGGCGAACAGCGCCTGCGCCACGGGGACCAGCCGATTGCCCAGTGCGCGAGCATGTTCGACGGCGCCGGTGCGCCACGCCGCGATCAGTTCGGCGTATTCGGCGGGTGCGACGTTGGCGCAGGCCAGGATTGCGCCCGCGGCGCCCAGCGCCAGCAGGGGCGCGGTGTACAGGTCGTCGCCGACCAGGATGTCGGTGCCGGTGGCCCGGCTCAGGAAGGCGATCACGGTCTCGTCGATGCCGCCGGCGGCCAGTTTGAAACCGGCCACATTCGGCAGTTCGGCGATGCGGCAGAGGGTTTCGGCGCTCAGCGCGCGGCCGGTGCGATACGGGATGTGGTAGACCACCAGCGGTACCGGGCTCGCGGCGGCCAGCTGCCGGAAGTGCGCGACCACCCCCTCCTCCGAGGGCCGCAGGTAGTAGGGCACCACGCTCAGCACGGCGGCCGCGCGTGGATCCACCGCGGCCAGCTCGCGCGCCGAATCCGCGGTGCTGTACGAGCCCGCGCCCACGATCAGCGGCACGCCGCGCTCCCGGCAGACGCCCGCGCAGACGTCGAGCACCTGCTGCCGCTCGGCCAGGGTCAAGGTGGCGGGCTCGCCGGTGGTGCCGAGCGCGACCAGCCCGGCCGCCCCGGCGTCGAGCGCCTCGTACGCCAGCCCGGCCAGGGCGTCGGCATCGACCTCGTCGGCCGCCGTGAACGGCGTGATCAGCGGCACGTACAAACCCGTGAACGTCATGAGGTCAGCCTGCGGTCACACAACCGTCAGGTCAATTACACCTTTCTGCATTCGAGCATAAGATGAACCGATGCTCGACGTGCGGCGGCTACGCCTGCTCCGCGAACTGGCCCACCGCGGCACCATCGCCGCGGTCGCCGAGGCGCTCACCTACACCCCGTCCGCGGTCTCCCAGCAGCTCACCGCGCTGGAACGGGAGGCGGGGGTGCCGCTGCTGGAACGCACCGGCCGCAGCGTGGCGCTGACCCCCGCCGCCCGGCGTCTGGTGGCGCACACCGAGACCGTCCTCGCCGTCCTCGCGCAGGCCGAGGCCGAACTCGTCACCGGCTCCGCCGAACTGGCGGGCACGCTGCGCATCGGCGCCTTCCCCACCGCCGCGCACACCCTCGTCGCGCCCGCGCTGGTGGCGCTGAGCCGGGACCATCCCCGGCTGGAACTGCTGGTCACGGAGCTGGATCCGGCCGACACCCCGGCCGCCCTGCGCGCCGAGACGCTGGATCTGGCCCTGGTGCAGGAGTACGACTACGTGCCGCCGCAACCCGAATCCGGGCTGGATTCCGATCCGCTGCTGGAGGAAGTGGTCTATCTCGCCGCCCCGGCCGCCACCGAGGTTGCGGCACATCGCGATTCGCCGTGGATCGCCGGGACGCCGGGCACCCTCTGCCAACTGCTGACCGTGCGCGCCTGCGAGGCGGCCGGGTTCACCCCCCGCATCCGCCACCACGCCGACGACTTCGGCACGGTGCTGGCCCTGGTGGCGGCCGGGCAGGGTGTCGCCTTCGTCCCGGAACTGGGCGCCATCGCGGTTCCGGAACCGGTGACGCTCACCCCGCTGCCGATCCGCCGCCGTACCCGGCTCGCCTACCGCCGCGGTACCGGAACCCACCCGGCCATCGCCGCCGCCCGGACCGCCCTGCATGCCGCGACCGGCACCTCCGGCTACCTATCGGCTAACCGGGCGCATACTGGAAAGGTCAGGATGTGAACCGGAGGTGACCATGGGCAAGCAACAGCACCTGTCGCAGGACGCGCGCCGCAAGCAGGGCACCGAGGAGGCCGAATCCCGGCGTCGGAACCGGCACGACCACGAATCCGACCGCGCCGAGACCCGCAAGACCACCGGCGCCGCCCCGCCGCCGCCCTTCCTCGAACCGATGCAGGGAAAGATCGACCGCGAACACGAGGCAACCCCGGCCGCCGACCGCCGGCTCTCGCATTCCGAGGCGGCCGACGCGACCCGCCTCGCCAACGCCGAACTCGATCGCGAATCCCGCTGAGCAACGGCCGGTGAGCTGCCCGTCACCGACTCCGGGACGGGCCACCGGAGCGGTCGCCGGGCGGGCCCGCCGCG
>NZ_JAIUCZ020000023.1 GCF_020176955.2 Nocardia sp. alder85J | reverse complement strand
CCGTGCCGTCGTGCCGGAATACCTAGTCCGCGAGGACCACCCGGACGTCCGGACCCGCCGTCACGGTCGATTCACCGCGCGCGGCGAACCAGTGGGTGACCTCGCCCTCGGCCAGATCGTCGGCGACCTCACCGTCGGGCAGGACCGACAGCGCACCCGCGGTGGCGGCCGCGAGGAATTCGGCCAGCGCGGCCGGGCCCGCGGATTCGGTGGTGTACGTGGTCGATTCGTAGTCGATGCCGTACTCCGCCCGCAACGCGTCGGCCCGGTCCAGCGCCTGTTCCTGGGACAGCGTCAGCCAGGACCCGTCCGGATCGCGCACCACGAAGGCCGGATGGTCCTCGTGCAGCGGGCGCACCCGGTCGGCGTAGGAGACCGGATGTTGCGGGGCCGCGGCCAGTTCCGCCTGCACCTTCGGATCGCTGGGCACCAGCCAGCGCGCCGAACTGGCCGCCGGTTCCAGCGTGATGCCGAAACCGGCCCCGGCGGCGATGATCTCGCCGAAGGACAGCCCGTTCGCGAACAGCGCGGCGGCGCCGGCCTTCTGCACCGCCCACAGCGCCACGGTCGCGTCCAGCGATCGGGGCAGCGCGACGGCCACCACGTCGCCGGGGCCGACACCGCGGCCGATCAGTACCCGGGCCAGCTGCGAGGACCGGGAATCGACGGTGCTGTAGGCGATCTCGGTACCGCCGCTGTACTCGCCCGGCGCCAGCAGCGCCGGCGCCTGCGGATCCTCCTCGACGACGGCCGCCAGCGCCTTCGCCACCGTGCGCGCGCCCACCCGGACCGATTCCGGCGCGGTCTCCGCGCCCGCGACCCCGGATTCCACCAGGATGCGGGCCCGCTCGGCGTGATCGAGGATGTCGATCTCGCCGACCGGGGTCTCCGGATCGGCGAGCAGCGCCTCCAGCACCCGGACGGTCCGGGCCGCCAGGGTCCGCACCTCCTCCTCGGTGAACCGGCTGCTCAGGTACTTCCAGGTCAGCTCGATCGAGGTGTCGGCGGTGACCAGCAGCGTCAGCGGGTAGTGGGTGCCGTCGTTGACGCCCACCCCGGTCACCGACATGCCGTCGATGGAGCTGGCCGCGGCGATCGCGTCCTTGTCCATCGGATACGACTCGAACACCAGCAGGGTGTCGAATTGCGCTCCCGCGCCGGCGATCCGCTGGATCTCGGTGAGCCCGACGTGGTGGTGCTCCAGCAGATCGGCCTGTTCGTGCTGCAACCGCTGCAGCAGATCGGCGACCGGCCGCCGGTCGTCCACCCGCACCCGCACCGGCAGCGTGTTGATGAACAGGCCCACCATGGACTCCACACCCGGCAGTTCGGCCGGGCGGCCGGACACGGTGGCACCGAACACCACGTTGTCCCGGCCGGTGAGCCGGCTGAGCAAGACACCCCAGGCGGCCTGCACCAGCGTGTTCACCGTGACGCCGAGTTCGGCGGCGTGCTTGGCGATCCGGCGGGTGCGATCCACGTCGAGTTCGACCGACACCTTGCCGGTCTCGTAGTGCTCGGCGGTCCGCGGCTGCGGGGCCAGCACCGTCGGCTCGTCCACCCCGGCGAGCGCGTTCGACCACGCCCGCAGCGACTCCTGCCGATCCCGGCCGGCCAGCCAGCTCAGGAAGCTGCGGTACGAGGCCACCCGCGGCAGCGCGGCCTGATCACCGTGCACCGCGTACAGCACCAGCATGTCCCGCATCAGCAGCGGCATCGACCAGCCGTCGAGCAGGATGTGATGGGTGGTGATGGCCAGGTGCCACTGCTCGGATCCGCTGCGGTACAGCGTGAATCGCATTTGCGGCGCGACGGCCAGGTCGAAGTGCCGCGCCCGGTCGGCCTCGACCTGCCGCTGCAATTCCGGAAGCCGTTCGGCCGCGGGCAGATCCGCGAGGTCGACCTCCTGCCACGGCGCCTCGATGCGATCCAGCACCACCTGCGCGGGCCGCCCGTCGGAATCGGTGACGAAGGCGGTGCGCAGGTTCGGGTAGCGGTCCAGCAGGCGCTGCGCCGCCACCCGCAGCCGGGCCACGTCCAGGGTGCCGCCGAGGTCGACGACCGCCTGCATGGTGTAGACGTCGACGGTCGACTGGGTCAGCTGGGCGTGGAACAGCAGGCCGGACTGCAACGGCGACAGCGGCCAGACATCGGTCAGCGCCGGGTAGGTCCGCTCCCACTCGTCGATGTCCGACTGGGTGACCGGCACCAGCGGCAGATCCGAGGGGGTCCGCCCGCCCGCGCCGGGACGCCGCGCGTGCGCGGCCAGCGCGGTCAGCGCCGCCACCCAGGCATCGGCGAACTCCTGCACGCGTTCGCGGGTCAGCAGGCCGGTCGGGAAGGCGAACGAGGCGCCCAGCTCCGGGCCGTCCGCGCCGTCGGTGACGATCGCGTTGATATCGATCGTCGCGTTGGCGGGCATGTCCGGATCCATGTCGGCGTCCAGCTGCCCCAGATCCGCCACCGGCACCCAGCCCAGTTCGGCCAGCTGCGCGGACATCTCGTCGGTCCCCGCACCGGTGGAGACCCGGCCCAGGTAGTTGAAGCCGATCTGCCCCGTCGCGCCGAGCGAGTGCGCGGTCTGCGGATTCAGCTCGCGCAGCATGCCGTAGCCGAGCCCCTTGTCCGGCACGGCGAGCAGCTGTTCCTTCACCGCCTTCACGATGTCGCCGAGCGTCTTGCCACCGGCGAACGCGTCGTCGAGGTCGGCGCCGGTCAGGTCCAGCCGGACCGGGTAAGCGCTGGTGAACCAGCCGACCGTGCGGGACAGGTCGGCCCCGGGGACGACCTCCTCCTCACGGCCGTGTCCCTCGAGCTTGACCAGCGTCGCGCCACCGGTGGTGTCACCGCGCCACCGGCTGGTGGCCAGCGCCAGCGCCGACAGCAGGCCGTCGTTGACGCCACCGCGGTACAGGCCCGGGATCGCGGTCAGCACCGCGTCGGTCACCGCCGCGGACAGGGTCACCTGGACCCGGTCGACGGTGGCGAAGGTGTCCACGGCCGGGTCGAAGGCCCGGCTGCCCAGCAGCGGGTCCGGGGTCTGCGAAACCTGCTGCCAGAAGGGAAGTTCCGCGACCCGAGCCGGTTCCGCCGCCGCGTCGACCAGGGCATGTGCCCAGCGGCGCAGCGAGGTTCCGGTGGGTTGCAGGGTGACCGGCTGTCCCGCGGCCAGCTGCGACCAGGCGATCGCGAAGTCCGGGATCAGGATGCGCCAGGAGACGCCGTCGATCACGAAGTGGTGACCGACGACCAGCAGCACATCCCGCCGCTCGCCCTCGAAGGCGAACCAGACGAATTGCAGCATCACCGCATTCGCCGGATCCAGCCGCCCGAGCGCCGCATCGTATTCGGCGCCGGCCCGCCGCGACAGGTCGGCGTCCTCGATGTCGGCGGGCAGGTCCACCCGCCGCACCAGCGCGTCGACGTCGATCGCGCCGACCGGCAGGGTCTCGAAGGTCCAGCCGTCGGTGCCGTTGCCGCGCAGTCGGGCTCGCAACGCGTCGTGATGGTCGATCACGGCCGCGAGGGTCGCGACCAGCGTCGGCCGGTCGATGCCCGCCGGCACCCGCAGCGCCATGGTCTGCGAGAACCGCTGGTACGACGAGCCGTCGGCGAGGATCTGCGCCAGGATCGGCGTCAGCGGGATGTCGCCGACACCGCCGCCGGGCAGTTCCGCCAGCGTCCGCTGCACCGATTCGTCACCGCGCGTGGCGATCTCGGCCAGTGCGGCGATGCTGCGTCGTTCGAAGACGTCGCGGGGGGTGATGCGGATGCCGCGGGTTTTGGCGCGGGAGACGAGTTGGATGGACAGGATGGAGTCGCCGCCGAGGGCGAAGAAGGAGTCGTCGAGCCCGATCTGGTCGGTGCCGAGGACTTCGGTGAAGACCTCGGCGAGGATGGTTTCGATCTCGGTGGCCGGGGCCCGGTACTCGCGGGGGGCGAGGACGGGTTCGGGCAGGGCGCGGCGGTCGAGTTTGCCGACCGGGGTCAGCGGGATCTGGTCGAGGACGGTGATCGCGGCGGGGACCATGTGCGGGGGCAGGATCGTGGCGACGTGCTCGGTGAGCGCGACGGTGTCGATCGTGTGCCCGGTGACGGGTGTGACGTAGGAGGCCAGGATGGTGGCTCCGGCGGTGGTGTCGCGGCCCATGGTGAAGGCGAAGTCGACGTCGGGGTGGCGGGTGAGGACCGCGTCGATCTCACCGAGTTCGATGCGGAACCCGCGGATCTTCACCTGGAAGTCACTGCGCCCCACATAATCCAGCTCCCACGCGGTGTCACCGGTGAGGCGCCCCGCGTCGTCGCGTTCGGCTGTCGCGTGCCAGCGGACGATATCGCCGGTGCGGTACATGCGGGCGCCCGGAGCGCCGAAGGGGTTCGCGAGGAATCGTTCGGCGGTGAGGCCGTGGGCCCCGCGGTAGCCGCGGGCGACCGCGCCGCCGGCGAGGTACAACTCGCCTGCCACCCCCGGGGGTACCGGGTTGAGGCGGTTGTCCAGCACCAGCGCGGACATGCCGTGCACGGGGGTGCCGACGGTGATGTGGTCCCCGGGATACAGGCGGGCGTAGGTGGAGATGATCGTGGTTTCCGTGGGCCCGTACGCGTTGAAGTACCGGCGGCCGGGCTGCCACTTGGCCAGCAGTTCCGGGGTGGTGACGTCACCACCGACGGAGGTGACCAGTAGCTGGGCCTGGTCGCCGGGGTCCATGGTGCCCAGCACCGCCGGGGTGATGATGGTGTGGGTGACCTGCTCACGACGCAGCAACTGCGCCAGGTCGGGGCCGCCGATGATCTCCGGGGGTGCGATGACCAGGGTCGCACCGATATAGAACGCGCACACCCATTCCAGCACCGACGGATCGAAACTCGGCGAGCAGATGTGCAGGAACCGGTGATGCGGTTCCAGCCCGTACAACCCCGTCGCGACATCGGCGAGGCCACCGATACCGGCGTGGGTGACGGTGACACCCTTGGGTTTCCCGGTCGACCCCGAGGTGTAGATCACATACGCCGGATGGGTCATCCGCAACGCGGTGATCCGGTCCGCGTCGGTCACCGCGGCCGCGGACTGTGCGGCGCAGGCGATGTCGGTGGCCGGGTCGTCGAGGACCAGCCAGTCCACGTCCGCGGGCAGCCCGCCGACATAGGCGCCGGCGGTGATACCCAGTACCGCGGCGGAGTCGGTGAGCATGTGCCGCACCCGGTCCCCGGGGTAGGCCGGGTCGACCGGGACGTGCGCGCCACCGGCCTTGGTGATCGCCAGCACCGCCAGCACCATCTCGAACGAACGCGGCAGCGACACCGCGACCAGCTTCTCCGGACCCACCCCACGACCGATCAGCACCCGCGCCAACCGCGAGGACCGGTCATCGAGCTCACCATAGGTCACCGAACGACCGCTGTACCGCACCGCAACACGATCACGGCCCAGCCGCAGACCCTCGGTCATCAGCTGCGGCAGCAGGCCGGTGGCCATGACGTCGTCACCGTGCACCTGGGTCAGCAGGCGGTACTCGTCGTCCGTCAACAGCGGCAGGTCGCCGACCGGGATCTCCGGCTGTGTGACGATGCCCTCCAGCAGCCGGGTGAATCGCTGCGCGAACACCTCCACGGTCGCCTGGTCGAACAGGTCACGGGCGAAGGCGAATTCGGCGTACATGCCGTTCTCACCGTCGTTCGATTCCCGGATCGTCAGCGACAGATCGAATTTCGCGGTCTCGACATCGAAATCGACCGCACTGACCCGCAATCCGGGTAGTTCGAAGCTGCTCTCCGGCAGGTTCTCGAAGGACAACGCCACCTGGAACAACGGATGCCGCGCGGTGGACCGCTCCGGATTCACCAACTCCACCAACCGCTCGAACGGGATATCCGCATGCGCGAACGCCGCCAGATCCCCCTCCTTCGTCGCCGCCAGCAACTCCTCGAACGACCGGCCCCCCTCCACCTGCGACCGCAACACCAGCGTATTCACGAACATCCCCACCAAGCCATCCAACTCGGCCTCACCCCGACCGGCCACCGGCGTCCCCACCACGATATCGCCGGTCCCCGACAACCGCGCCAGCAACACCGCCAACGCCGCATGCACCACCATGAACAACGTCGCACCCTGCTGCCGCGCCAACCCCGCCAACCCCGCATGCGTGGCCACCGACACCGGGAACACCACCCGCCCACCGGCAAACGACGGCACCACCGGACGCGCCCGATCCGCCGGCAGATTCAACTCATCCGGCACCCCCGCCAGCACACCCCGCCAGAACCGCGCCTGACCCGACAGCAAACTCGCCGGATCATCCTCCGAACCCAGCAACTCCCGCTGCCACACCGCGAAATCCGCATACTGCACCGCCAACGGCACCCACCCCGGCGCCTGCCCCGCCGACCGCGCCGCATACGCCACCATCACATCCCGCGTCAACGGCCCCATCGACCAGCCATCCGCGGCAATATGATGCGCCACGAACACCAGCACGAACTCACCAGCAGTATCGGTGACCTCGAACAACCGGATCCGGAACGGCACCTCCACCGTCACATCGAACCCCGCCGACACCACCCCCGACACCGCCTCCAGCACCGCCTCCCCAGCCACCGGCACCGCCGTCACAACCACCGGCACCTGCGACACCGGCAACACCCGCTGCACCGGCCCATCGGCCCCACCGGGATACACCGTCCGCAAAATCTCCTGCCGCGCCACCACATCCGCCACCGCGGCCCGCAACGCCCCCACATCCAGCACACCCGACAACCGGATCGCCACCACGATATTCTCCACCGCCGACCCGGTATCGAACTGGTTCAAGAACCACATCCGAGACTGCGCCAACGACAACGACACCCGCTCCGGACGCACACCCGCCACCAACGCCGGACGGCCACCCGCACCGGCGTGCTCCTCGACCTTGGCGGCCAGTCCGGCCACTGTCGTCGCCTCGAAGACGGAACGCACGGGAACCCGGGTGTTCAGGGCGGCGCCGATGCGGGCGGCGACCTGGGTGGCCAGCAGCGAGTTACCGCCGAGTGCGAAGAAGTCGTCGTCGGCGCCGACCCGTTCGGCGCCGAGGACCTCGGCGAACACCGACGCCACCACTTCCTCGATCGGCGTCGACACCGCGCGGTACGCGGTCACCTCGAACTCCGGCGCCGGCAACGCCTTCCGGTCCAGCTTGCCGTTCACGTTCAGCGGCAAGGCGTCCAGGACCACGAACGCCGACGGCACCATGTACGACGGCAGGGACGACGCCAGCGCCGACTTCACCACCGCCACCTGGATATCCGTGTCGGCGGGCACCAGATACGCCACCAGCCGGTCACCGGTCCGCGCATCCGATACCGCCAGCACCGCGACCTGCGCGATCTCCGGCATCGCCAGCAGTGCCGCCTCGATCTCGCCGAGCTCGATCCGGAAGCCCCGGATCTTCACCTGGAAGTCGGTGCGGCCCCGGTACTCCAACTCACCGGCGGCATTCCACGCCACCACGTCACCGGTGCGATACATGCGGTCGCCCGGGGTGAACGGGTCGGCGACGAACCGGTCCGCGCTCAGATCGGGGCGGCCGAAGTACCCGCGCGCCAACTGCGCGCCGGCCAGGTACAGCTCACCGGACACACCGTCGGGCACCGGATGCAACCTGGCGTCCAGCACGTACGCCCGCGAATTCCATTCCGGCGCACCGATGGACACCATCAGCCGGTCCGCCTCGGTGACCCGGTGGCTGGTGATCGACACCGCCGCCTCGGTCGGCCCGTACAGGTTGAACAACGCCGCCGCGTTGCCGCGCCGGAACCGCTGCGCCGTCGCGGCGGGCAGCGCCTCACCGATGGCCAGCACCCGCCGCAGCGAATCACTCAGCGCGCCACCGGATTCGGTGAGCAGCGCGTCCAGCATCGAGGGAACCACGTGCAGCGTGGTCACCCGCGCCGACCGCATGAGCTCGTTCAGGTAGGCGGGGTCACGGTGCCCGTCGGCCTCCGCGATCACCAACCGGCCGCCGGACACCGCCGCCGACCAGAACTCCCACACCGACAGGTCGAACGTCGCCGCCGTCTTCAACAGCACCGCGTCCTCGGCGGCCAGGCCGAATTCCGCGGTCTTCCACAGCAACTGGTTCACCACCGCCGCATGCGGCACCGCCACACCCTTCGGACGGCCGGTCGAACCGGACGTGAAGATCACGTAGGCGGTATTCGCCGGATGCAGGGTTTCCGGACGGTCCGCATCGGTGATCGGGTCGCCCGGCACCGATGTCGTGTCGATCCGGTCGATCTCGATGATCGCCCGGTCCGGGGCCGCGTCGAAGCCGGTGTCGGTGTTGGTCAGCACGCACACCGGATCGGCGGTCTCCAGGATGTAGGACACCCGCTCGGCGGCCTGATCCGGATCCACCGGCACATAGGCGCCGCCGGCGGCCGATACCGCGTACATCGCGACCACCAGGTCCACCGACCGGCGGATCGCCAGCGCCACCCGCGATTCCGGGCCCACACCCATCGAGATCAGGTGTCGCGCCAGGCGATTCACCCGATCACCGAGTTCGGCGTAGCTCACCTCGGCGCCGTCGGGACCGACCAGCGCCACCGCCTCGCCGTGCGCGGCCACCGTGCCGGCCAGCAGCGAGGCCAGCGTCGCCTGGGCGCCGGCGCCGGGCAGTTCGTGCGCGGTCGCGTTGCGGGCGAGCAGCGCGCGTTCCCGCTCGGTGGTGTCCAGCAGGTCGTAGTCGCCGACCGGGGTGCCCGGCGCGGCCACGATCGCGGCGAGCAGGCGCTCGAAGCGCGCCACGAAGCCCTGCACCGTCTCCCGATCGAACAGATCGGTGGCGTAGGTGAAGAAACCGGAGATGCCGTCGGGCTGCCCGGTGTCGACGTAGCGATCCGACGCGATCAGATGCAGGTCGAACTGCGAGATGCGAGTGTCGAAGTCGACACCGGCCACTTGCAGGCCGGGCAGCTCCAGTTCGGTGCGGGCCAGGTTCTGGAAGGACAGGCCGACCTGGAACAGCGGATGCCGCGCCGTCGACCGGACCGGGTTCAGCACCTCCACCAGCCGCTCGAACGGCACGTCGGCGTTCGCGAACGCCGCGATATCGGTCTCCCGCTGGCGGGCCAGCAGGCCGGTGAACGCCTCACCGGCGTCCACTGTGGTCCGGAACACCAGGGTGTTCACGAACATTCCGATCAGGTCGTCCAGGGCGGCCTCGCCACGACCGGCCATCGGGGTGCCGATCGCGATGTCGTCGGTGCCGGACAGCCGGGCCAGCAGCACCGCCAGCGCGGTGTGCATCACCATGAACAGCGTCGCGCCCTCGCCGCGCGCCAATTCCACCAGCGCGCGGTGCGTGTCGGCGGTCACCTGGATGTCGACGCGGCCACCGGCGAACGACTGCGCCGGCGGGCGCGGGCGATCCGACGGCAGCTCCAGCTGATCCGGCAGACCGGCCAGCGCCTGCCGCCAGTAGGCGACCTGTTTGGCGGCCACCGAGCCGAGATCGCTCTCGTCGCCCAGCAACTCGCGCTGCCAGATGCTGTAGTCCGCGTACTGCACCGGCAGCTGCGTCCACGCGGGCCCGCCACCGGCGGCCCGAGCCGCGTACGCGGTCACCAGATCCCGGGTCAGCGGGCCCATCGAGGAACCGTCGCCGGAGATGTGGTGCACCACCATCGCGAGCACGAAATCGGCTGTGCTTCCGGCGATCCGGTACAGCACCACCCGCATCGGCACCTCGGTGGTGACGTCGAAGGCGGTGTTGGTCAGCTCGACGATCGCCGCCTCGATGCCGGCGATCGGCACCGTGCGGATCTCCACGGCCGGAACCGCGTCGGCGACCGGCAGGATCACCTGCACCGGGCCGCCGTCGGTCTGCGGGTACACCGTCCGCAGGATCTCGTGCCGGGCCACCACGTCCTGCACCGCGGCCCGCAGCGCGGACACGTCCAGCGCGCCGGTCAGCCGCACCGCGACCGGGACGTTGTAGGCCGCGGAGGTGGAATCCTGTTCCCCGGCGGCGAACCGGTTGAGGAACCACATCCGCTGCTGCGCCAGCGACAGCGGAATCCGTTCCGGCCGTGGGCCGGCGGTGAGCGCCTTGCGGCCACCGGCGCCCGCGTGCTGTTCCACCCGGGTCGCCAGGGCGGCCACCGAGGAGGCCTCGAACAACAGCCGCACCGGGATCCGCGCGTTCAGCGCCTCACCGAGGCGGGCCGCGACCTGGGTCGCCAGCAGCGAGTTACCGCCCCAGGCGAAGAAGTCGTCGTCCAGGCCGATGGTGCCGGGCTGGATGCGCAGCACGTCGGCGAAGCTGTCGGCGACGATCTGTTCGATCGGCGTGGCCGGGGCCCGGAACACCGCCTTCTCGAAAGTGGTCTCCGGCAGGGCCTTCCGGTCCAGCTTGCCGTTCGCGTTGAGCGGCAACGCAGCCAGTTCCAGGAAGGCCGACGGCACCATGTAGGACGGCAGCTCGGCGGCCAGCGCCGCTTGCAGCGCCGCGTTGTCCGGCCGCTCCGGCTCACCGACGACATAGGCGACCAGGCGGTCACCCAGATGCGGATCGGTATGCGCCACCACGGCGGTCGCGGTGATATGCGGCTGCCGCAGCAGGGCGGCCTCGATCTCGCCGAGCTCGATGCGGAAACCGCGGATCTTCACCTGGAAGTCGGTGCGGCCCCGGTACTCCAACTCACCGGCGGCATTCCACGCCACCAGGTCACCGGTGCGATACATCCGGTCGCCCGCCGGGCCGAAGGGGTCGGCCACGAACCGGTCCGCGGTGAGGTCCGGGCGGCCGAAGTAGCCGCGCGCCAGCTGCGCACCCGCCAGATACAGCTCACCCGAGACGCCCACCGGCACCGGCCGCAGCCGGGCGTCGAGCACGAAGACCCGCGAATTCCATTCCGGCGCACCGATCGACACCGAGACCTCGTCGGCGTCGGTGACCCGATGGCTGGTGATCGACACCGCCGCCTCGGTCGGCCCGTACAGGTTGAACAACTCCGCCGCGTTGCCGCGCCGGAACCGCTGCGCCGTCGCGGCGGGCAGCGCCTCACCGATGGCCAGCACCCGCCGCAGCGAATCGGTCAGTGTCCCACCGGATTCGGCGAGCAGAGCATCCAGCATCGACGGCACCACGTGCAGCGTGGTCACCTCCGCCGAGCGCAGCAGCCGATTCAGGTACGACGGATCGCGATGCCCCTCGGCGGCCGCGACCACCACCCGGCCACCGCAGACCGCGGCCGTCCAGAACTCCCACACCGACAGGTCGAACGTCGCCGCCGTCTTCAACAGCACCGCGTCGCCGACACCCAGGCCGAATTCCGCGGTCTTCCACAGCAACTGGTTCACCACCGCCGCATGCGGCACCGCCACACCCTTCGGACGGCCGGTCGAACCCGAGGTGAAGATCACGTACGCGGTGTTGCCGGGCCCGAACGGGTCGAACAACTCGTCCGGCTCGATCGGGGCGTCGTCGTAGCGGGACAGGTTCAGCTGGTCGACCCGGATGGCGCGGTCCACGATCGAGGCCGCCGAGGTGCTCAGCACACAGGCCGGAGCGGAGGTGCGCAGGATGTATTCGACCCGGTCGGCGGCCTGGGACGGATCGATCGGCACATAGGCCGCACCCGTCTTCGCGACCGCGTACATGGCCACGATCAGGTCCACCGAGCGCGGCATCGCCAGCGCCACCCGGTCCTCCAGCCCGACGCCGAGGTCCAGCAGGTAGCGCGCCAGGCGGTTCACCCGCGCGTCCAGCTCGGCGTAGGTCAGCACCTGTTCCGGTGCACCGGAACCGGATTCGTCGGCCACGATCGCGATCGCGTCCGGATGTGCGGCGACGGTGGCGTCCAGCAGCGCCGCCAGGGTCGCGTCCGGAGCCGGCAACGCGTGCTCGGTCGCGTTCCAGGAGTGCAGGATTCGGCCGTGCTCGGCCGCGTCCAGCAGATCGATGTCGCCGACCCGGATCCCGGCGTCCGCGACGACCGCGTCCAGCACCCGGACGAACCGGTCCGCGAAGCCCTGCACCGTCGCCTGGTCGAACAGGTCGACGGCATAACCGAATTCGGTGACGATCTCGGCCGGGGCGCCGTTGTCGGCGTACCGGTCGTACAGCGTCACGTGCAGATCGGTCTTGGCCAGCTGGGAGTCGAAGTTCACCGCGCTGACCGTGAGGCCGGGCAGCTGGAACACGGTCTCCGCCAGGTTCTGGAAGGACAGGCCGACCTGGAACAGCGGGTTGCGCGCGGTCGACCGCACCGGGTTGAGCACCTCCACCAGGCGTTCGAACGGCACGTCGGCGTTCGCGAACGCCTCCAGGTCGCGCTCGCGCACCTCGGCCAGCAGACCGGCGAAGGTGGTGTCGCCGTCCACGCGGGTGCGGAACACCAGCGTGTTGACGAACATGCCGATGAGATCGTCGAGTTCCCGCTCGCCACGACCGGCGATCGGGGTGCCGACGGCGATGTCGCCGGTGCCGGCCAGCCGGGCCAGCAGCACCGCCAGGGCCGCGTGCACGACCATGAACAGCGAGGCGTTGTTGGCGCGGGCCAATTCGTGCAGACCGGCGTGCCGCTGCGGATCGATCTCGAAGCGGATCGCCTTGCCCTGGAACGACTGCGCGGGCGGGCGCGGGCGGTCCGTCGGCAGCTCCAGCTGATCCGGCAGGCCCGCCAGGGCCGCCTTCCAGTAGGAAACCTGTTG
This sequence comes from Nocardia sp. alder85J, assembly GCF_020176955.2. Classification (GTDB taxonomy): domain Bacteria; phylum Actinomycetota; class Actinomycetes; order Mycobacteriales; family Mycobacteriaceae; genus Nocardia. The sequence continues at coordinate 15,525 of NZ_JAIUCZ020000023.1, read as the reverse complement.
CGTGGCCACCGATTCCGCGTCGTCCTCGGAACCCAGCACGGCCCGCTGCCAGAGGGCGTAGTCGGCGTACTGCAACGGCAGCGACTGCCACTGCGGCGCCTCGCCCTGCACCCGGGCGGCGTAGGCGGCCATCACGTCCCGGGCCAGCGGGCCCATCGACGAACCGTCCGCGGACACGTGGTGCACGGTGAAGGCGAGGACGTGCTCGTCGCTCGCTGTGCCTGTGCCGTCGGGGCGCTCCGCAGGCTTCGCGCCTACCCGGAACAGTGCCACCGCCAGCGGCACCTCGACGGTGACGTCGAAGGTGGTGAGCGCGAATCCGATGATCCGCTCCAGCAATTCGTCCTCGGCGACCTCGACCGGCGTCAGCACCGGCGCGACCTCCGCGGCGGATCGGATCACCTGGTGCGGCCCGTCACCGGAGCGCGGGTAGACCGTCCGCAGCACCTCGTGCCGGGCGATCACATCGCCGATGGCGCGTTCCAGCGCGGCCACATCCAGCGCACCGGACAGCCGCACGGCCAGCGGGATGTTGTCCACCGCCGAGGTGGTGGTGTCGAACTGGTTGAGGAACCAGTACCGCTGCTGCGCGGGCGACAGCGGAACCTGCTGCGGCCGAACACCTGCCACCAGCGGCGGCCGCTGCCGGCCGGTGCCGACGCCGGACTCCACCCGGGCCGCCAGCGCCGCCACCGTCGACGCCTCGAACAGATCGCGCACGGCGAGCTGGACGTCCAGGGCGGCGCCGAGGCGCGCGGTGACCTGGGTGGCGATCAGCGAATTGCCGCCCAGTTCGAAGAAGTCGTCGTCGACGCCGACCCGGGTGACACCCAGCACGTCCCCGAAGGTACCGGCCACGATCTCCTCGATCGGGGTGGCCGGAGCCCGGAAGACCTTGGCCTCGAACACCGGCGCGGGCAGCGCGCGGCGGTCCAGCTTGCCGGAGGCGTTGAGCGGGAAGGCATCCAGCACCACGAACGCCGACGGCACCATGTAGGCCGGCAGCGCGTCGCCGAGTTCGGCGCGGACCTGATCCGGGTCGATCGGACCGGTCGGCACCAGATAGCCGACCAGCTGATCGCCGAGCCGATCGTCGGACCGCACCACCACGACCGCCTGGGCCACGGATTCGACGGCGGTGAGCGCGGATTCGATCTCGCCGAGCTCGATGCGCAGGCCGCGCAGCTTCACCTGGAAGTCGGTGCGGCCCAGATATTCGATCTCCCCGCCCGGGGTCCACTTCACCAGATCGCCGGTGCGGTACATGCGCTCACCGGCGACGATCGGATCGGCCACGAACCGGTCGGCGGTCAGATCCGGGCGCGCGGCATAGCCGCGGGCCAGTTGCACGCCCGCGAGATACAGCTCACCCGCGACCCCCGGCGGCACCGGCCGCAGCCGTGCGTCCAGGACGTACACCCGGGTGTTGAAGACCGGGCGGCCGATCGGCACCGAGGCGGTGTCGGCCGCGGTCACCTCGTGATAGGTGACGTCCACCGCGGCCTCGGTCGGGCCGTACAGGTTGTGCAGTCCGGCGCCGGTGAGCTCGACCAGCCGGCGGCCCGTGGTCGCGGGCAGCGCCTCACCGGAGGCGAACACGCGGTGCAGCGAAATGTTCTGCGCGACCGCATCTCCGGCCACGTCCAGCGCGGCGACGAATACCGACAGCATCGACGGCACGAAGTGCGCGGTGGAGATCCGCTCGGCGGCGATGATCTCCAGCAGATATGCCGGATCCCGGTGGCCGTCGGGCTTGGCGACCACCAGGCGGGCGCCGACCTGCAAGGGCCAGAAGAACTCCCACACCGACACGTCGAAGGTGGCCGGGGTCTTCTGGAGGACGCTGTCGGTCTCGTCGAGGTCGTATTGGTCCTGCATCCACACCAGGCGGTTGACGATCGCCCGGTGGTCGATCATCACGCCCTTCGGGCGGCCCGTCGAGCCGGAGGTGAAGATCATGTAGGCGACGTTCGAATCCCGCAGCGGCGCGGTGCGATCCGCGTCGGTGACCGGGTCGCCGGAATACTCCGACAGGTCCAGCTCGTCGATGCGCAGCGACCCGGCGGGGACTGTGTCCGCGTCGGCGGCGGTGGTCAGCACGCAGAGCGGTTCCGCGGTCGCCAGCACGTACTGCGTGCGCTCGGCGGGATGATCCGGATCCAGCGGCACATACGCGCCACCGGCGACGGTCACCGCGTACATGCCGAGCACCAGTTCGATCGACCGCCGCATACCCAGCGCGACCGGCACGTCCGGCCCGACACCCAGCGCGATCAGGTGCCGGGCCAGCCGGTTCACCCGATCCGCGAACTCGGCATAGGACAGACCCGTCCCCTCGAACGCGAGCGCGATCGCGTCGGGGGTCCGTTCCACCTGCGCGGCGAACATCGACGGCAGCGTCAGCGCCCGGGTCCCGGCCGCCTTGCCCAGCACCAGCCGGTCGACGTCGTAGGCGGTGGCGTTCCAGTTGCCGAGCACCAACCGGCGTTCCTCGGTGTCCAGCAGGTCGATGTCACCGACGACCGCGGCCGGGTCGGCGACCACCGCGGCCAGCACCCGCAGCAGCCGCTGCGCAAAGCTCGCGACCGTGCGCGCGTCGAACATGTCGGTGGCATAAGCGAATTCGGCGTCCATACCGAGCGCGGCGCCGTCCGGGCCGAAGCGCTCGGTCAGGTTCAGGTGCAGATCGAACTTCGCGGTGACGACGTCCAGCGGCACCCCGGCCACCTCGAGGCCGGGCAGTTCGAACGAGGCCGCGCCGGTGTTCTGGAACGACAGCATCACCTGGAACAGCGGATGCCGCGCCTGCGACCGGGCCGGATTCAGGATCTCCACCAGCCGCTCGAACGGCAGGTCCGCCTGCCCGAATGCGGCCAGATCGGATTCCTTGGTCCGGGCCAGCAGATCGGCGAACGGGTCGGCGGCGTGCACGGCGGTCCGCAACACCAGCGTGTTCACGAACATGCCGATGGCGTCGTCGAGGACCGCCTCACCGCGACCGGCGACGGCGGTGCCGACGGCGATGTCCTCGCCGCCGGAGAGCCGGGCCAGCAGGGCCGCGAAGGCCGCGTGCACCACCATGAACAGGCTGGCGCCGTACTCGCGGGCCAGTCCGTGGGCCGCCCGCACCAGGCCGGCGTCGATCGAGAACTGGTGCACGTCACCGCGATGGGAGGCGACCGCCGGTCGCGGCCGATCCGCGGGCAGATCCAGCTGGTCGGGCAGGCCGGCCAGTGTCCGCGACCAGTGGGCCACCTGACCGGCGATCAGCGACTGCTCGTCGTCCTCGGAACCGAGCGTCTCCCGTTGCCACAGCGCGTAATCCGCGTACTGCACCGGCAGCGGGGCCCAGCCCGGCGTCTCACCCCGGGTGCGCGCCGCGTACGCGATCATCACGTCGCGGGCCAGCGGTCGCATCGACCAGCCGTCGCCGGAGATGTGGTGCACCACCACGACCAGCACATGGTCGGGCACATCGCCGGTCACCCGGAACAGGCCCGCGCGCACCGGCACCTCGGCGGTCACGTCGAAACCGCCCAGCACCAGTTCGCCGATCCGGTCCGGCAGTTCCGCCGCGGTGACCGGAATCGGCTGCAACGCCGGATGTTCCGCACCCACGGGCGCGATCACCTGCACGCCCTGACCGTCGGCGGTCTCCGGGTACACCGTGCGCAGCACCTCGTGCCGGTCGACGACATCCGCAACCGCCAGCCGCAGCGCCTCGACATCGAGGTCACCGGTAAGCCGCACCGCCAGCGGGATGTTGTTGACGGCGCTGGTGGTGTCGAAGCGGTTGAGGAACCACATCCGCTGCTGCGCCAGCGACAGCGGGATCTGCTCCGGCCTTGGCCGGGCCACCAGCGCGCCCCGGCCGCCGGAACCGACGTGGCTCTCCAGCCGCGCCGCCAGCAGGCCGACCGCCGGCGCCTCGAACAGCAGCCGCACCGGAATCCGGGTGTCCAGCGCCGCACCCAGCCGCGCGGTGACCTGGGTGGCGATCAGCGAGTTGCCACCCAGATCGAAGAAGTCGTCGTCCAGGCCGACCGGCCGTACCGCGGTCGCGGCCGGCGACACCGGGGTCAGGCCCAGCACCTCGGCGAAGACCGTGGCCACCAGTTCTTCGATAGGCGTTGCCGGAGCGCGGAATTCGCGCGCCTCGAACTGCGGTTCGGGCAGCGCGCGGCGGTCCAGTTTGCCGTTCGCGTTGAGCGGCAGCGCATCCAGCACCACGATCGCGGCGGGCACCATATAGGACGGCAGCCGATCGGTCAGCCGGGCGCGCAACGCGTCGACGTCCACGTCCTCGCCGACCACGTAGCCGACCAGCCGGTCGCCGGTGCGCTCGTCGGAGCGCACCACCGCGACCGCCTGCGACACCGAGTCGTCCGCGGTGAGCGCGGATTCGATCTCGCCGAGCTCGATGCGCAGGCCGCGCAGCTTCACCTGGAAGTCGGTGCGGCCCAGGTAGACGATCGCACCGTCGGCGGACCGGCGCACCAGGTCGCCGGTGCGGTACATCCGGGATCCGATCTCGCCGAACGGATTCGCCACGAACCGGTCCGAGGTCAGGTCCGCCCGGCCGACATAGCCGCGCGCCACCTGATCGCCCGCGAGATAGAGCTCACCCGCGACGCCCGGCGGCACCGGATGCAGCCGCGAATCCAGCACGTACGCCTGCGCGTTCCACACCGGCAGGCCGATCGGCACCGCGCCGCGCACCTCGGTCGCGACGGGCGCGTGGGTGGCGTGCACGGTGAATTCGGTGGGGCCGTACAGGTTGTACAGCGCCGCGTCCCCGACCCGGCGGAACGCCGCGACGGTGTCGCCGGTGAACGCCTCACCGGCGATCAGCAGCGCCCGCAGCGAGGCGATCGCGGACCGGTTCCCGCCCGGTTCGGCCAGCGCCCCGGCGAAGACCGTGAGCATCGAGGGCACGAAGGAGGTCATGGTGACCCGCTCGGCGGCGATCACCTCGGCCAGGTACTGCGGATCCCGATGCCCGTCCGGGCTCGCGACCACCATCCGGCCGCCCACCGACAGCGGGCCGAACAGCTCCCACACCGACACGTCGAAGGTGGCCGGGGTCTTGAACAGCACCACGTCCCGCTCGTCGATGCCGTATTCGCCGGTGATCCAGCGGATCTGGTTGACGACGCCGGCATGCGGCACCGCCACCCCCTTCGGGCGGCCGGTCGAGCCGGAGGTGAAGATGACGTACGCCGGATGCGACGGCCGCAGGACGCCGTGCCGTTCCGCCTCCGTCAGCGGGACGTCCGGATAGGCCGACAGGTCGAGTCGGTCGATGCGCAGCGTCGGTGCCATGACGGCGAAATCGTCACGCCCGGTATCGAATTCGTCGAGCACGGTGTCGAATCCGTCGCGCGCGGTGGTCAGCACGCAGACCGGTGCCGCGGTGGCCAGTACGTAACCGATGCGCTCGGCCGGTTGATCGAGATCCAGTGGCACGTAACCGCCGCCGGCGGCCAGCACCGCGTAGGCGGCGACGACCAGATCCACCGAGCGCCGCATGCCCAGGGCCACCAGGCTTTCCGGCCGCACCCCGGCCTCGACCAGGCGGCGGGCCAGCCGGTGCACCCGCCCGGCGAACTCGGCGTAGGTCAGGGTCTGCCCGGCCTCGCGGTCGACGATGGCGACCGCGTCCGGGGTGGCCCGCACCTGCGCGGTGAACAGCTCGACCAGCGTGGTGGCCGGGCCGATCTCGCGGCGGGTGTCGTTCCACGTCCGCAGTTCCTGCACCGCCTCGGTGGCGTCCAGCATCGGGAAGTCGCCGACCGGCCGGTCCGGGGCCGCCACGATGGCCTTCAGCAGCCGCTGGAAGCGGCGGGCGAACCGGGCCACCGTGGCCGCGTCGAAAAGATCGGTGGCATAGATGAATTCGGCGACCATACCGCCCGGCGCCGGATTGCCGTTCCCGTTCGGGGACGCGACCTGCGCCTGCTCGGTCAGCACCAGTTGCAGGTCGAATTTCGCCGTATCGATCGGCAGGTCGACGCCGCTGACGGTGAGACCCGGCAGTTCCAGCGAGTTCTGGCCGGTGTTCTGGAACGACAGCATCACCTGGAACAGCGGATGCCGCGCCTGCGACCGCGCCGGATTCAGGATCTCCACCAGCCGCTCGAACGGCAGATCGGAGTATCCGAAGGCGGAGATGTCGGCCGCGCGCACCGATTCCAGCAACTCACCGAAGCCGGCCGAACCGTCCACCTCGGTACGCAGCACCAGGGTGTTGACGAACATGCCGATCAGATCGTCGAGCGCGCGCTCGCCACGACCGGCGACCGGGGTGCCGATCGCGATGTCGGTCTCCCCCGACAGCCGCGAGAGCAACAGCGCCAGCGCCGCATGCGTCGCCATGAACAGCGTCGCGCCGCGGGTGCGGGCCAGTTCGGCCAGCCGGGCGTGCACATCGGCATCGATGCGGAAGGTGTAGGTCGCACCGCGCCCGGACGCGACCGCGGGCCGCGGCCGGTCGGCCGGCAGGTCGAGCTGTTCGGGCACCCCGCGCAGGGTGTCGCGCCAGAACGAGATCTGCTGGGCGATCACCGATTCCGGGTCGGTCTCGGCGCCGAGTACCGCGCGCTGCCAGAGCGCGTAGTCGGCGTACTGCACCGGCAGTGGGGCCCAGGCGGGTTCGCCGCCGTCGACGCGGGCGCCGTAGGCGGCCATCACGTCCCGGGTCAGCGGGCCCATCGAGAAGCCGTCGGCGGAGATGTGGTGCACCACCAGGGCGAGCACGTGCTCGGTCGGGCTGATCTCGAACAGCCGGGCCCGGAACGGCACCTCGGCGGTGACGTCGAACCCGGTCAGCACCAGCTCCGAAAGCCGTTGCGGCAGTTCGCCCTCGGTCACCTCGACCGGGGTCAGATCGGGGATGACCCGGCCGGTGGCGACGATCTGCTGATAGGGCGCACCGTCCAGCTCGGGGTAGTGCGTCCGCAGCGATTCGTGCCGGGCGAGCACGTCCGCGACCGCGATCTGCAACGCCTGCCGGTCCAGCAGGCCCGAGAGCCGTACGGCGGCAGGGATGTTGTCGACCGCCGACTCCGGATCGAAGCGGTTGAGGAACCACATGCGCTGCTGCGCCAGCGACAACGGCACCCGGTCGGGACGCTGCTGCGGCTGCAACGGGGCACGCGTGCCGGTGTCGGTGCGGGTTTCGGTGCGGGCGGCGAGTGCGGCGACCGTGGGTGCGTCGAACAGGTCGCGGACGCCGACGCGGGTGTGCAGGGCCGTCGACAGCCGGGCCGCGACCCGGGTGGCGATCAGCGAATTGCCGCCCAGGGCGAAGAAGTCGTCGTCGAGCCCGACCCGGTCCACGCCGAGCACCTCGGCGTACACGGTCGCGACGATCTCCTGCACCGGTGTCGTCGGGGCCCGGAACACCGCGGCCTCCACCAGCGGTGCGGGCAGCGCCTTGCGGTCGAGCTTGCCGGAGGCGTTGAGCGGGAACGCCTCCAGCACCATGAACACCGACGGCACCATGTAGGCGGGGACGCGGCGGGTCAATTCCTCGCGGACGTCGTCCGGATCCAGGACGCGGCCGGTGGTGAGGTAGCCGACGAGCTGGTCGCCGGTGTAGGGGTCGGTGTGCACGACCACGACCGCGCCGGTGATGTCGTCCAGTGCGGTGAGCGCGGTCTCGATCTCGCCGAGTTCGATGCGCAGGCCGCGCAGTTTCACCTGGAAGTCGGTGCGGCCCAGGTATTCCAGTTCACCGCCGGCGGTCCAGGCGACGAGATCGCCGGTGCGGTACATGCGTTCGGCGGGCCGGTACGGGTCGGCGACGAACCGGTCCGCGGTGAGGTCCGGGCGGGCGACGTAACCGTGGGCGAGCTGGATACCGGCGAGGTACAGCTCACCGGGGACACCGGCGGGCACCGGCCGCAACCGGTGGTCCAGCACGTAGACGCGGGTGTTGTACACCGGCCGTCCGATCGGGACGGTGTCGACGTCGGCGGTGGTGAGGGTGTGGTGGGTGACGTCGACGGCGGCTTCGGTGGGGCCGTACAGGTTGTGCACCGTGGTCCCGGTCAGCTCCGCCAGCACACGAGCGGGCTTGGCGCCCAGCGCCTCACCGGAGGCGAACACCAGCCGCAACGACCGGCACAGCCCGCCGGTGCCGGTGACCACCGCGAGACCGGCCGACTCGGCCAGCGCCGCGGCGAACACCGTCAGCATCGACGGCACGAAGTGGGTGACCGTGACGCCCTCGGCGGTGATCAACTGCATCAGATATTCGGGGTCGCGGTGCCCGTCGGGCTTCGCGACGACCAGCCGCGCCCCGATCTGCAAGGGCCAGAAGAACTCCCACACCGACACGTCGAAGGTCGCGGGGGTCTTCTGCAACACCACATCGGAGGGGGTCAGCCCGTACCGGTCCTGCATCCACACCAGGCGGTTCACGATCGCCGCGTGCGGCACCGCCACACCCTTCGGACGACCGGTCGACCCGGAGGTGAAGATCACGTAGGCGGTGTCGGACGGACGCAACGGATGCCGCCGATCCGCATCGGTGACCGGTGCGAGCGAATAACCGGACAGCTCCAGCAGATCGATGCGCACCTGCGCGGTGTCGACCTCCAGATCCACGCCGGAGGTCAGCACACACACGGGATCCGCTGTGGCCAGGATGTATTCGGTGCGCTCGGCCGGATGATCTGGATCCAGCGGCACATACGCGGCACCCGCGACGGTGACCGCGTACATGCCGACCACCAGATCCAGCGACCGCCGCATACCCAGCGCCACGAAGGACTCCGGGCCGACGCCGCGTTCGATCAGCCAGCGCGCCAACTTGTTCACCCGCGCCGAGAACTGCGCGTAGGACAGATGTGTCCCCTCGAACGTGACCGCGGCCGCCTCGGGAGTCCGCGCGACCCGGTCGGCGAACAGCGCGGCCAGGGTGGCGGGGCGGCCCGCCAGCACGCCGGCGGTGTCGAATGTCGTGGCGTTCCAGTCGGTGAGGATCGTGCGGCGTTCGGCCGCGTCCAGCGGATCGATACCGCCCACGGCCACACCGGGATCGGTGACGATCGCGGTCAGCACCCGCACCAGCCGCGCGGCGAGGGTGGTGACGGTGTCCTCGTCGAACAGATCCCGCAGATAACCCGCCCGGATCCGCAACCGGGAATCCAGCTGCGCGATCAACGTCAACGGGTAGTGCGTCGCGTCGGCGGCGTGCAGGCCGGTCACGGCCATCCCGTCGATATCGGCGGCCTGCGCGGCGATCCCGTCGGCATCCACCGGATACGACTCGAACACCACCAGACTGTCGAACAATCCACCGATACCCGCCGCGGCCTGGATATCGGCCAGGCCCACGTAATGGTGGTCCAGCAGATCCGCCTGCTGACCCTGGATCCGCGACAACAACCCCCGTGCCGGTTCGGCCGGGTCGAAGGCCACCCGCACCGGCACGGTGTTGATGAACAACCCGACCATCGACTCCACCCCGGACAACCCCGCCGGCCGCCCGGACACCGTGGTACCGAACAACACATCGTCACGACCGGTCAACCGGCCCAGCAGCACACCCCAGGCGGTCTGCACGACCGTGTTCACCGTGACACCCAGCTCAGCGGCCACCGCCACCAGCCGCGCCGTCGCAGGCTCGTCCAGCCCGAAGAAATGCTCCCCGGCCAGGCTGGTGATCTCCCGGCCGGTCTGCGGGCGGGTCAGCAGCGTCGGCTCCGACACTCCCGCCAGCGCGTGCCGCCACGCCGTCAGCGACGCCGGAAGGTCCTGGCGGGCCAGCCATTCCAGGAATCCGCGATACGACCGCACCGACGGCAACGCCGAGGTGTCACCACCGGTCGCGTACAGCATCAGCAGATCCCGCATCAGCAACGGCATCGACCAGCCGTCGAGCAGGATGTGATGGTTCGACACCACCAGTTGCCAATCCTGGATCCCGGTGCGGATCAACGTGAACCGCAGCAACGGCGGCACGGTGAGATCGAAACGGCGTCGCCGGTCGGCCGTGATCAGATCGTCGGCGCTACCGGTCGCCGACCGGTCGTACTCGGTCCACGGCACCTCGAGGCCGTCGAGCACGATCTGGATGGGTGTGCCGTCACCGTCGGCGACGAACGCCGTCCGCAGACTGTCGTAACGATCCAGCAATGCCTGTGCCGCCGTACGCAACCGGCCCGCATCCACCCGCCCGGACAACGTCAGCACCACCTGCGCGGTGTACACATCCACCGACGACGCCGCCAACTGCGCATGGAACAACAACCCGGCCTGCAACGCCGACAACGACCACACCTCGGCCACCGCCGGGAACCGCCGCGTCACCGCGTCGATATCACCCTGCCCCAACCGCACCAACGGGAAATCCGACGGCGTGAACCCACCGGCCTCCGGCGACAGCGCATGCCGCGCCACCGCCTCCAGCGCCCGCACCCACAACCCCGCGAACACCGCCACCGACTCCGCATCCAACAACGTTGCCGGATAACCGATCTGCGCCGACAACCGATCACCGGCCACGATCGCGTTGATATCGATCGGCGCCATCGCCGGCATATCCGCGTCGTAGTGCGCGGCCAGTTCCCCGAGTTCCGGGGCGGGCACCCAGCCGAAGCCCCGCAAGGCCTCCGGCACACTCGAATCCGAGACCCGGCCGAGGTAGTTGAAACTCACCTGGCCCGGCGACCGCACCGGCAACCGACCGGCGGTCTCCGGATCCAGGTAGCGCAGCATGCCGTAGCCGATGCCCTTGCCCGGTACGGCCAGCAACTGTTCCTTGACCGCCTTGATCGCCGCGCCCATCGCCGGGCCACCGGCGAGCGCCTGCTCGACGTCGATTCCGGTGAGGTCGAAGCGAACCGGGAAGATCGAGGTGAACCAGCCCACCGTGCGCGACAGGTCCGCACCCGGCACGGCCTGCTCCTCGCGGCCGTGGCCCTCCAGCCGGACCAGCACCGAATCCTCGGCCACCGCACCGTCGCTGCCGGTCGCGGCGCCGCGGGCCCGCCACGCGGCCACCGCCAGCGCCAGCGCGGTCAGCAGGCCGTCGTTGACACCGCCGTGGAACAACGCCGGGACCGTCGTCAGCAGGGCCCGGGTGACCTCCGCGGACACCTCCACCCGATGTTTGACGATCGAACCGGTCACGTCCACGGCCGGATCGAACGGGCGCGTCGTCAGCAACGGATCCGGGCCGTCGACGATCGTGCGCCAGCGGTCCAGCTCACCGGCGCGTTCCGGGGTCGCCTTCTGCAAGGCGTGCGCCCAGGTGCGCATGCTGGTCGCCACCGCGGGCAGCACCACCGGCCGCCCGGCCGCGATCTGCCCCCACGCGGCCACGAAGTCCGGCACCAGGATTCGCCACGAGACACCGTCGATCACCAGGTGGTGCGCGGCCACCAGCAGGCGGCCCGCCCGCTCGGCGCCCTCCGGCTGCAACCAGGCGAACCGGATCACCACGCCCGCTTCCGGATCCAACCGGCCCACCGTGGCATCCAGTGCCGCAGTGGCGATCTCGGTCAGAGCAGCCTCGTCGGCAGCCGCGTCGAACACCACGTGGTCGATCAGCGCGTCGACGTCGACAGTGCCCGCCGCCGCAGTCTCCACGATCCACTCCGCACCCGCGTGCCGGCGCAGCCGCGCCCGCAGCATGTCGTGCCGATCGATGACCGCCGCGACCGTGGCGACGATCCCGGCCCGGTCGATACCGGCCGGAAGTTCCAGCGCCAGCGACTGATTGAACCGCCGCAGCGCGCCCGGCCGCTCCACCATGTAGCGCACCACCGGCGTCAGCGGCATCGCGCCCACGCCACCGCCGGGCAGCTCCGCCAGCTCCGCCGCCTGCGCCGAACCACCGGCCGCGTCGGCGACCGCCGCCAGCCCGGCGACCGTGCGCTGCTCGAACACGTCGCGCGGAGAGAACACCACGCCCCGGGCCTTCGCCCGCGACACCAGCTGGATCGACACGATCGAGTCGCCGCCCAGGGCGAAGAACGAATCGTCGATGCCGACCCGGTCCACGCCGAGCACCTCGGCGAACACCTCGGCGATGGTCTGCTCGATCGTCGACCGTGGCGCCCGGAACGACACCTCGGCGGCGAACACCGGCTCCGGCAACGCCTTCCGATCCAGCTTGCCGACCGGCGTCAGCGGGATCCGGTCGATCACCATGATCGAGGAGGGCACCATGTACCCCGGCAGCCGCTGCTCGACGTGTTCGGTCAGCTCCGCGGCGTCGATCGTGGCGTCTTGTGCCGCAACCACATACGAGACCAGCGAGGTGACCCCGGCCGCGTTCTCGTGCCCGACGGTGACCGCGAAGTCGACGGTCGCGTGCGCGGCCAGCGCCGCGTCGATCTCGCCGAGTTCGATGCGGAAACCGCGCACCTTCACCTGGAAGTCGGAGCGGCCGACGTATTCGACCTCACCGTGCTGGGTCCAGCGCACCACATCGCCGGTGCGGTACATCCGCTCGCCCGGGGCGTACGGATTGGCCACGAACCGTTCGGCGCTCAGCCCCGGCCGGTCGTGATAACCGCGGGCCAGCTGGATGCCCGACAGATACAGCTCACCCGCGACACCCACCGGCGCCGGCCGCAGCCGCGCGTCCAGGATCAGCGACTGCATGCCGCGGATCGGGCCGCCGATGGTGACCGGATCGCCTGCCGCCAGCGGCTCGCTGATGTTGGTCATGATGGTGGTCTCGGTGGGACCGTAACCGTTGTAGAAACGGCGGCCCCGGCCCGAACCGTCCGGTGCGGCACCCCATTTCGCCACCAGGTCGGCCGGTACGGCCTCACCGCCGGCGACGACGACCCGCATGCCGGTCAGCGCCGCCGGATCCAGCGACGCCAGCACCGAGGGCGTGAGGAAGGTGTGGGTGGCCTGTTCCCGGCGGATCAGCTCGGTCAGTTCCTCGCCGCCGTAGACCCCCGGCGGCACCACCACGAGGGTGCCGCCGCGGCCGATCGCCAGCAGGAACTCCAGCATCGACGCGTCGAAGCTCGGCGACGCGAAATGCAGTGCGCGAGTATCGGAGTCGACGTCGTAACGGTGGTTCTGCTCGGCGGTGAAGTTGGCCAGACCGGCATGGGTGACCACGACGCCCTTGGGCAGGCCGGTCGAACCGGAGGTGTAGATCACGTAGGCCGGATGCTCGGCCCGCAGCGAGCGCACCCGATCGGCGCCGGTCACCGCGGCGGCCGGGTAACCGTCGAGCGCGAGCTCGTCCAGCACCAGCCAGTCCACCGACTCCGGCAGTTCACCGCGCACCGACGACACGGTCAGGCCCACCGGGGAACCCGAATCGGTGACCATGTGCGCGATGCGGTCGGCCGGGTAGGTCGGGTCGATCGGCACGAACGCCGCACCGGTCTTGGACACCGCCCATTCGGCGAAGTAGGACTCGTCCGAGCGCGGTACCGCGACCGCGACCAGATCCTCCGCGCCGATGCCGCGCTCGATCAGCAAGCGCGCCAAGCGGTTCGAGCGCTCGTCCAGGTCGGTGTAGGTGACGCTGCGCCGCGGCGAGCCGTCGAGCGGGGTGAACACCACCGCGGCGCCGGCCGGATTCGCCGCGACGGCGGCGGCCAGCAGTTCCGGCAGCGTGCGCACCGGCTCGGCGGGCAGGCCGGTGCGCGCCACCAGATCCGCGCGCTCGGCGGCGTCGAGGATATCGATCGCGCCGACCGGCGTCTCCGCGTCGGCGGCAACGGTTTCCAGCACTCGCACCCAGCGCTGCACCAGCTCCGCGACGGTCGCCTCGTCGAACAGATCGGTGGCGTAGGTCAGCGCCAGCGCCATGCCGCCATGGGTGGCGTCCCCGGCGGACGCCGTGGCGTCGTCGGAGCGGACCGCGCCGCCGGCGACCACGGTCGGCATCTCCGACAGCGTGAACTGGAGATCGAAGCGGGCGATGTTCTCTTCCAGGTCCAACGGCGAGACTGTCAGACCGGGCAGTTCCAGGGTGGTGCGGTCCAGGTTCTGGAAGGCCAGCATCACCTGGAACAGCGGATTGCGGGCCTGCGACCGCTCCGGGGCCAGCAGTTCCACCAGCCGCTCGAACGGGACGTCGGCATTGCCGAACGCCTCCAGGTCGGTGTGCCGCACCCGATCCAGCAGGCCGGTGAACGACTCGGCCGGATGCAGCGCGGTGCGCAGCACCAGGGTGTTGACGAACATGCCGACCAGATCGTCGAGCGCCTGCTCGCCACGTCCGGCGACCGGGGTGCCGACCGCGATGTCGTCGCTACCGGACAACCGGCCCAGCAGCACCGTCAGCGCCGCGTGCATCACCATGAACAGCGACGAACCCTGTTTGCGCGCAACGTCTTCCAGCGCGGTCACGAGAGCCGGCGCCAGCGTGTGGTGCAGGGTGGCCCCGTGGTGCGAGGCCACCGCCGGCCGGTGCCGGTCGGCCGGCAGGGTCAGCTCGTCGGGGATGCCCGCGAGCGCCTGCTGCCAGTACCCGACCTGCCGGGCCAGCAGCGACTGCGCATCGTCCTCGGCACCCAGCACGTCGCGCTGCCAGACCGCGAAATCGGCGTACTGCACCGCGATCGGCGCCCAGCCGGGCACACTGCCCTGAGTGCGCGCGGTGTAGGCGGTCATCACGTCCCGGGCCAGCGGGCCCATCGAGAAGCCGTCGGCCGCGATGTGGTGGACGACCACCACCAGCACGTGTTCGGCAGCCGCGGCGCCGGTGGCCTGCACGCCCATGTCGACCCGGAACAGCCGGGCCCGCAACGGCACCCGCTCGGCGACGTCGAATCCGGTGGAGACGAATTCGGTGACGGCGGTGAGCAGTTCGGTGTCGGCGACCGGGTAGCCGCGCAGATCCAGGGTGACCTGTTCGGCGGGCAGCACCTGCTGCATCGGGACGCCGCCGTGCTCGGGATAGCGGGTGCGCAGCGACTCGTGCCGGCGCAGCACGTCCACGATCGCCAGTTCCAGTGCGGCGGTGTCGAGTTCGCCGGACAACCGGATCGCCAGCGGCAGATTGTAGGCGGCGGAGGACTTGTCGTACTGGTTGAGGAACCACATGCGCTGCTGCGCGAACGACAACGGCACCAGCTGTCCCGCCGGGCGGCGGCGGGCGACCAGTGCGGGGCGCGCGTCGCCCTCGTCGCCGGTGTGCGATTCCAGCCGCGCGGCCAGGGCTTCCACGGTGGTGGCCTCGAACAGGGCGCGCACCGCGACGGACGTGCCGAGGGCGGCGCCGATCCGCGACGCGACCCGGGTGGCGATCAGCGAGTTGCCACCGAGGGCGAAGAAGTCGTCGTCCAGGCCCACCCGGGGCAGGCCGAGCACGTCGGCGAACACCGCGGCCACCGCCTCCTGGACCGGGGTCTCCGGCGCCCGGAACGCCCGGGTGACGGCCGCCGGTGCGGGCAGCGCGCGGCGGTCCAGTTTTCCGTTGACGGTCAACGGGATCGCGTCCAGCACCACGAATGCCGAGGGCACCATGTACGCGGGCAATCGTTCCTCGCTGCCCTCACGCACGGCCTCGAGATCGATCGGGCCGTCGCCGACCAG
>NZ_JAIUCZ020000022.1 GCF_020176955.2 Nocardia sp. alder85J | reverse complement strand
CCAGCCGTTCAGCTTCCCCTGCGCGATCCACCGCCGCAGCGTGCGGGGGTTCACACCGATCAGCGCCGCGCCTTCGGCGAGCTTGATCAGCGAGGCAGGCGGCGGGGCATACCCGCTCATCCGTGGACTTGTCACGACATGGACTCCTTTGCCGCAATTAGAGGTAGCTCTATTGCAGCATCGCCACACTATGTCGTCAATAGAACCGCCTCTATTGATCGATGGGTGTAGTCCTGGACGGTTACGGCTACTCTTAACGGACCGTGAACCGTCGGGGAAACCCGGCAGAAGGGAGAGACCGGACGATGGCCATCAGCGGATACCGCGACCTGGCTGCGAGTCTTCGCGCCGCCATCCAGCAGGGCGAGTATCCGCCGGGCTCGACGCTCCCGAAGCAGGACGAACTGGCAGAGCGCTACCAGGTCAACATCAAGACCGTTCGCCAGGCGGTCGGCGTGCTCGAGACCGAGGGCTTGGTGACGGCGATCCGCCGGCGCGGCACGGTCGTCCGCGAGCGGCCGCGGATGCGGCGCCTCGGTGTCGACCGATACAGCAAGCGGAAGTGGAAGTTCGGTGATGTCGTCGCCTTCGCCGCCGACCGAGAAGCGTCCGGTCGTCAGTGGAAGCCCACCGACCAGACGAACACCGTCGAGCTGGTCGACGCCGATACCGAAGTTGCTGAGGCATTCGGTGTCGAGCCCGGCACGCCGGTATACGAGCGTGCCCGCCTGGTCAAGGACGGGGATCAGCCCACCCACACGCTGACCAGCTACTACCTGCCTGCGCACGTCGAAGGCACGCCCCTGGTCAGCCCGACACCCGGTCCGGCCGGCCGCGGCGGGGGCTTCGCGGTCCTCACTCTTCAGGGCTACGAGCCGGACCACATGACCGAGACGGTGTACGCGCGCATGCCGTCGCCCGACGAGATCGAACTGCTCAACCTGCCGTCCGGGGAGCCGGTCATGGTGCTGACCCGACTGACCTACACCGCCGCCAACACCCTGGTGGAGTACGCCCGCGGCGTTCACGCCGCATCGCGATTCGCGTGGACCTACACGTTCACCCTGCCCGACTGACCGAAAGGACTGCCAATGCCCTCGACGACACTGCCAGCCGCACTACGCTCCGATGTCGAAACCCTCTGGGACTTCAACCGCTTGGACCACGACGTACACCCGGTCGACGTCGGCATCGGACTCGGCAGCCACGACTTGGGCGTCGCGACCTACACCGCCGATCTGTACCGCGAGGGCATGTTTCCTCTGGTCGTCTTCACTGGCGCGAACGCGCCGACAACGCGGGAGCGGTTCCCTCGCGGGGAAGCCGTCCACTACCGCGAGCACGCTCTCGAACGTGGTGTGCCCGACAGCGCGATCCTCGTCGAGCCGAAGGCCACCAACACCGGCGACAACATCGACTTCACCCGGGCACTCTTGGAGGACCATGGCCTGCTTTCCGGCATCCGGTCCGTCATGCTCATCTCCCGGCCCTACCAGCAGCGCCGCAGCTGGGCTATCTGCCGCAAACGGTGGCCGGAGGTCGATGTTCTCTGCTCGTCGCTCCCCCTGCCTCTGGACGACTACGTTCAGAGCATCGGCGACGTCGATCGCGTGATCAACATGCTGGTCGGTGACACCCAGCGGCTCTGGGTCTATCCCGCGAAAGGATGGGCCGTCGACGTGCCCGTGCCGTCGGCGGTGCATCGGGCGTACTCGCGCCTCGTCGATGCTGGCTACACCAGTCGTCTTCTTGCCGCATGACCCTCAGAAAATCCGGAGCCAATTTGCGGCGGACAATCTTCTCGCCGCATGAAATGCGCTGGTGATACTCATCGGAAAATACCTGGTGGCTGAATTCGGTCGAATTCAGATCGGCGTGTCGTGTGGCGTATCAGATTCGCGGGTGGAATGCTGCCCGGCATGGCTCAACCGCATAAGGGTGACCGGGAGCTGACGCAGTCGCGTCTGGCCCGTCCGGTGTACGACGAGGTGAAGAAGCGCGCCAAGGCGAGGGGCGTCAGCATTTCTCAGTACATCGCCGATGTGATGGCGCTTCATGTCGATCGTCCCGATCTTGTGTGGATCGACATCGACCAGCTCCCGTTGAGCGCGTAGACCTGTGCTTGAACACTGCTGTAGCCGCCGGGACCGCCCGGCGGCTACAGCCATAACCATGGATTAGGCGGTGCTTGCCTAGCGAGCTGAACCCACCGGAGGCGACCTCCGGCTCAACAACACCTATACAGAACTCGACCCCCGCTAGCTGTTGGCGCAGCTGATCAGCGGGGGCCTCCCCGAAGGGATACGTCCGTGCGAGACGGATCTCAGGGTAACGCACGCCTGCACACGCTCGCGCGCGAACATGCCCCTGTCTGTCGATCTGAAAATCACAATTCGATTTACCAGCGGAAATACCGCCGATCTTCGACATCGAAACGGCGCGGCCGCTCCTTTGCGGGTGTGCTGTTCCCGTTGCCGCCGCTGCGCCTGAGGCTGCCTGAGGATGCCTACTCGCAGGCTCCCGCGTGCTGGTGGTCACGCGAGCGGTTCGTCTGCCACGCGATGGCACTGTACGACCAGCACTACACGCTGCTGCGGGACAACCGCATGGTCGACGCGGTCTCACGGGAGACCTTCCTGCGGTACCTACACGCCGAGTCGGCTGGCGCCGACTACCGCACCGGTCGAGAGGCCCGGAAGACGGTGGCGACGCTGCAGGTCCAAGTCGGCATGTCCGAGTCGACGATCCACCGCTGCCGGCGGCTGCTCCACAAACTCGGCTGCCGCACCGTCGTCTTCCGCGGCCGCCACCGCACCCTCGAGGAACGGCTGGACAGCTGGAAACGCGACGACCGTGCCCGCGGCTGGTCCGCCGTCGCCGCGCTACACGAAACCGACTGCCTGCCTGTGGATAACCAACTGGTCCAGACACTGCTTGAACAGGGAATTGGCACCCCACCTCCGCGAAGCGGAGGTTCTTTTCCTCTCACACCGTCGGGAATTAATTCTTCTCTGGAAAACGTGACAAAAAGACGCGCTCCGCGCGGCCCGGACAAGAGGAGGCGACGCCGGACCGCACCCGCGTATGACCCGAAGGCCGTATTGCTGGCAGCCCAGCTGCGCGCAGACCCGCGAATTCCGCTGTGGCTGCGCCAGATATCCCCCGGACAGCTGGCGGCCGCTGTGACCCGATACGCCGTCGCGGGATGGCAGCCCGACGACATGTACGGGGCGTGCGAGGAATGGATCGCCGGCGGCCGGGTCCTGTTCACCCGGCCGGACAACCCGGTCGGCTACCTGTGCAGCATCCTCCGCCAAATCCCGGTCGACCAGCCACCCGCACTGCTCGACCGCGCCCGCACCGCGATGATCGAGGAGAACGACCGGATCGCACGGCAGCGGGAACGCGACCAGCGCCGGGCCGAGGTGATGGCCGCGGCGCAGGCAGCGGCCGGACCGGACTCTCCCGGCCGCCGTGCGGCCCGGCAAATCGTCGATGCCGCTGCGGCGCGCAGCGCTGGCCGGGCTCACGCTCGTGCCCGGGAGAAGGACCAGGCGCAGCGTGAGCTGGCTCAGCGCGCACGTGAGCGAGGATGACCGCCACCGGCATCGTGCCGGTTTACCGGCGGTAAACCGCAGGGGCCCCCGAGTCACTCGGGTTCTGATTTACCGCCGGTAAACCGCGGCGCACGGTCTCCCGCGACGCCCGGGTGCGGTTTACCGCCGGTAAATCACGCTTGCTCGGCGGCCTCGCGCTCGGTGAGACTGCGGGTGAGTGCCGCGACCAGCGTCTGAAGCTGATCGGGGTCGAGGTACCCGGTGAGTGCGTCGGCGAGGACAGCCGGTGCGGGGGAGAGGCGCTTCAACGCCTTGGTGATCTGGGGCGCGTCGGCCGCCGGCCGCGGTGGTTTCGGTGCAGGCTTCACCGGCGCGGGTTTGTCCTGGGAGGCAAGCCAGCGAGCGACCTGATCTTCCTGGGGCACCCGGGCCAGGGTGCGAGCCACGCGGATAGCGAGGTCGCCGCGGCGCAGCGCGTCCTGCAGCTCGTGCGTCAGTTCCAGCAACGCGCGGCGCTGGGAGACCCAGCCCGTCGAGCGGCCCAGCTGCTCGGCGGCAACCTGGGCGGACCCGCACTCGGTCACCAGGGCGTCGACGGCCCGGGACTCCTCGAGGACGTCGAACCCCGCGCGGGCGACGTTCTCGATGATCGAGACCGCTAGGAGCACCGCCCGGGACGCTGCGGCCGCGTCCTTGACGACGATTTCCAGCATCGTGCAGCCGTACAGGTGGGCCGCAGCCAGGCGCCGACACCCGTTGACCACCACCCAGCGGGCATCGCCGATCGCAGCCTCGTCCTCCGGATACAGCCGCAGGTAGGCCTCACGGGTGACCACCAGTGCAGGCTGCAGCTGGATCTTGCCGATGGATTCCAGGTCGCTCAGGTCACCGAGGTCGCTGCGCGGGTTGCGCGGGTTCGCGACCAACTCGGCCAGCAGTGCCGACGTCGGCGCGGCGGGCCTGCCCGGTTTGATGTGGTCGCCGTCGACCGGCGACTTGTCGCCGACTGCGTCGATCAGGTCGGCGAGGCTGTTGCGTGCTCCCCCGCGGGCTCGGGCGGCCATCACGACACCCGCAGTTCGAGCGCGAGCTTGTAGAAGTCCTCCCGAGCACGCAACGTGGTGCCGCTGCTCGCGTACTCGGTCACGACCTGCCCGTTGAGGCTGGCGCGGGAGTGGACCTTGTAGCGCCGGATCACCGTCCGCGCGCACGACCACTGATTGCGTCGCATGAACTCCAGCGTCTCGTCGCGCTCTGCCTCACCGTCACGGGGATCCCACGCGTTCAGCACGACCGTGTACCGCAGGGAGCGCGGCGTGACGACCTTGCGGATAGTCCGCACCGTCGGATCGAACGACAACGGTTCCGGAGTGATCGGGATGACCACATGGTCCGCGCAGTCCAGGACTGCGCGCAGCGCATCGGCGGCCGGGCCCACGCCCAGGGGATCGTGCATGTCGTCCTCCGGCGCCATGTCGATCCAGCCCGGGGTGTCGACGAACACATGGTCGATACCCGGCAGTTCCTTGAGCCGGTGCAGGCCGTCGAGATCCTCGTGGGCCTGCACGACATGGAAGGGCAGCTGTTCGACGCGGGAACCCCACCACACCGCAGAACCCTGGGGGTCGATCGACACCGCCGCGACATTCGAAGGGTCGTCTGGGCTGCCGCTCCCGCCGGCCACCTCGGCGGTCACAGCCGCCAGATTGACCGCGAGGGTGCTCTTCCCGACCCCGCCCTTCTGATTGAGCAGTACATACACGTGCGCCATTCACATCTCCCGTGGCTTCACCCCAGCCGGGGCTACTCGGACGTCCGCAGCATAAGACGCCCGAGTAGCCCGGTCCTGCTGAAACACCGGGATCACGGCCAGGAGCCGTCCGACCGCTCTCAAATCGTTTATTCGTTTCGTTAAAACGTATTTACAAAACGATTTGAAAAACGTTCTATATCAACGTTTTATGATAGAATCGGGGGTATGAGCGATGAACTGTCCGGGACCGGGGCGGCCGCCGTCGGCGGCGCGGCCGAGGTGGGCGACCAGCATGTTTGCCAGTTCCCGACCGGGTTCGACCCGGCGTCGGGAGAGTTCGCGGTGCACGGCGCCGCCCTCGATGTCGACGGCGGGCGGCGCGGCCGCAAGAGCGAGTACTGCGGGGTGCTCGCGGTGGACCCGGACGGGGTCCAGCGCCGTCATGACCGGATGACGGCGTTCCAGCGGCGGCGCGAACTGCAGGCCGGTGGCGGCACGCCGCGGCGCGAGCGGCCGGTGGCCCGGCCTGTGACGTCGGCGCGGGCGTCGATGTCCGAGCTGCTGACCCAGTGGCAGATGATGTCCAGCGCGCACCGGACCCAGCTCGGCGAGCTGACCGACCGGATCGAGGCTGTGGTCACCGCCGCCGGCGACCCGGACGCGGCAGTCGCGGAGGTGACCTCGCTGCGGCGCGACGCAGACGCCGAGATCGCGGCGGCTCGCACCGCGGCCGAGGACGCGGAAACCGACGCGGCTGCGGCGCGGCGGGAGCGGGACCGGGCTCTGGAGGACAAAGAACTCGCTGAGGGCGCTGCGCAGGACGCCATCGCCGACCGGGACCAGCACGTCGCCGCAGCGGACACTGCCCGCGCCGAGGCCGAGGAAGCCCGTGTGGAAGCGGCCCGTGCCGCCGCTGACCGGGACCAGCAGGTCACGGCCGCACGGCAGGAAGCGCAGCAGCAGGTCGAGGCCGCTCGCCGGGACGCCGATGCGGCCGTCGCCGCGGCCGAGGAAACGGCCGCGTTGCAGATCACCGCCGCCGGCGACGAGCGGGACGAGGCTCTGGCAGCGCAGCAGCGCGCCGAGGCCGACCGAGTAGCCGCAGTCGAAGCGCGTGACGACGCCCGCGCCGAGG
Source organism: Nocardia sp. alder85J (assembly GCF_020176955.2). Classification (GTDB taxonomy): domain Bacteria; phylum Actinomycetota; class Actinomycetes; order Mycobacteriales; family Mycobacteriaceae; genus Nocardia. Next base: position 52,372 of record NZ_JAIUCZ020000022.1, on the reverse strand, counting down.
TCGCCCGGCTGCGCAGCGAACTGGAGGTCGCTGCTCAGCGTGCGCGCGAGGACCTCGCCCAGGCCCGCCGTGAGACCGCGACGGTGCGGACGGAACTCGCTACGCTCGCCGAGCAGCGAGACACCGAGATCGCCGCCCGGCACCGCGCCGAAACCGAGAAGGCGACCGCCGAGCAGGCCGCCACCGACGCACGCGCCGACGCCGAGCAGCTGCGCCGATCCCTGGCCACCGAGGAACAGCGGTCCCGCGAGGACATCGCGCGGGTGCGCGAGCAGCTGGCCGATGTCCAGCAGGACGCACGGACCCGTGCGGACACCGACCGGGCGGAAATCACCGCCTTGCGGGACGAACTGACCCGCGTCCGGGCCGAGAATCGCGCCGACCGTGATCAGATCCGCGCCGACCACGCCGCCGAACTCAGTCGCGCACAGGCCGCTGGCGAAACCCGTGCTACATCCCTGGAACGAGCGCTGGCCACCGCCGAGCAGACCATCGCCCGCCTGCAGACCCAGATCGATACCCAGAAAGGGGACCGCTGATGTTTCATCGGCTACTGCCACCGGCCACCGAGGAGGAACCTGCCGACACCGCGACGCGGCCCGGTTTACCGGCGGTAAACGATGGCGACGCCGCGGTCGCGCACGGTGCGGACATCCTGCTGTCTCGCGTGGCTCGTGCTGCTGCGGGTGTGCGGTACGCCCGCATGTGCGGCCGTGGGGAGAAACGGGCGCAGCGGCGGCTCGACCGGGCCGTCGACCGGGCCGCGGCCGCCGGTCTGCCGCTCGGCGATCCGCCGGTGCGGGACCGGCTGGCCCAGCATCTGGAGGGCATCTTCGCCGCTTTCACCGTGCCCGACTTCACGCCGCGTACGGACTGGGCGACCGCAGCACAGACCACTGTGGCCCGTACCGCCGAACAGAAAGGTGACCGATGAACCTCTCCCGTGCTCTCGCGCGCCGTATGGCCGCTTCCCGGGAACGGAATCTGCGGGAGGCGCTGATCGCAGCGAATCCTGCTCGCTACCCGGACATCACGTGCGAGCGGCTGTACCGCAGCCGGCGGTGGACGTTGATCGTGCTCAACGTGGTCACCGTCGCGGGGATGGTGTGGTCCGGGTTCGCCATCCACGTCATCAACCCGGGCGCCGGGGTCGGTGACTCCGAGTTCTGGCTGGGCCCGGTGATCGCGTTCCTCACCAGCGGTGTACTGCTGGTGTGCTCGGTCACCGCCGCCACCCTCATTGAGTTCGGTGTGCGGCCGCGACGGTGGCTCGCCGGGGTCCAGGCCTTCACCGTGGGTGTGGTCGCTGTCGCCGTCTTTGGGTCGTTCGCGGACGCCGGCCGCTGGTCCGAGGCCGTCATCTACGCGTTGTTCTCCGTGGTGACTGCGGCATCGGTCTACGGGACGTGGCAGTTCGCCGCTCACTGGACCGCCGCCATCGACAACATCCGCGCCGCCGCGGGCGGTGAGACCGCATGAACTCCGCCCACCGCCTGCTGCTCCTCATCCCGGCGGCGACTGCCGCGCCCTGCACCGCCTGCTCGAACGGAGTCCGTTGATGATCGCCAAACTGTCCCGCCGCAGTACGCACCCGCCCGCCGCCGATGGCGACGATCTGCTGGCCGCTGCGCTGCCCGACCGGGTGCGTATCGCACAGCAGCGGGTCGCGCACCAGCACGATCCAGCCCTGGTCCAGGCGTACTCCGAACGCGAGCTGACCGCGGACCGGCAGCTGGCGGAGCAGGTCCGTGATTTCGGGCGCCGGGAGCGGCTGGCCCGGATGGAAGCCGCCGCGTCGGCCGCCGAACGGGTCCGCCGCACATCCTCGGTGCTGGCCGAGCGAGAGGCTGCGGACCTGCTGCGTGCCAGCCAAGCCATCGCCGAACAGCGCCACGCCGCCAGCCCGCACGCGAAGGTAGCGAGGTTGCACCGCCGCAAGCCGCTGGTGCTGGGCATCCTGACCACGGTGGTGGTGTTCGCGATGCTGTTCTCGGCGGTCACCGTACAGCGCAACATCATCCCCAACGGCAGTCCGTCGAACCTGTTGTGGTGGTTGTCCTACGGGCTGGAGACCCTCATCAGCGGCATGCTGATCGCGTTGATGCTATCCACCTCTGATACCGCCGAGTTCGGGGTCATCGAGAGCAAGGCCACCGCCTACGGCATCGAGGGCCTGCTGCTGACGGTGACCGTCACGCTGAACATCTACCCGTACGCGCACGCTAAGGACCTGTTCAACGTCGGCGTGCACGCCATCGCCCCCATCACCATCGGCGCCGCGCTCGCGACGCACCGGGTCGTCGCCGGCCGCTACGGCCGCGCGATCGAGGTCGCCACCGCCGCGGTCCCGGCCGCCGAGGATCTGCAGGTGCGCCTGGCAGCGCTCGCCGACGTCGCCGAGGCACACACCCGCGATCTCGTCGCCCAGGACAGCGACACCGTGCACCCGGTGATCGTGCACCGTGCACCCGAGCTGGATACCGTGCAGTCTCCGCACACCGGGACCGTGCACACCATGGACAGCAACCACCCCGCGCCGGTGCACACCGTGCACCGTGCACCCGACACCGGAGCCGTGCACGGTGACCGATCGCCGGAGCCGGAAACCATGCACCCGGACACCGTGCATCTGGACGCCGCCCCGTTGGAGGAGACCGTGCAGTTTCCGTGCACCGTGGAGGACACCGTGCACCCGGTGACCGTGCACCGTGCACCCGAGGTGGACGAAGATGTGCGCAGTGTCCGGACCGTGCACACTGCGCAGCACACCGTGGAGGACATCGCTGCGCCCGACGCGGGCGAGAGCATCGTGCAGGCCATCGGCCAGCAGGACCAGGGCCACGCCTACGTGCTGACCGTGCACGGTGAGACGGCCGGTGTCGACGTGACCGAGCAGGTGCGCACCGCCGCCGATTCGACCGTGCAGCACCACGCTGGTGCGGTGCACGGTGAGAAGGCCGGCCACCTCGACACCGTGCACCCGGACGCCGCCCCGCTGGAGGAGACCGTGCAGTTTCCGTGCACCGTGGAGGACACCGTGCAGCCGGTGACCGTGCACCGTGCAGGTGAGCCGGACACCGTGCACCCGGGCGTGCACACCGAGCAGGTGACCGTGCAGGCGGAGACCGTGCACCGTGCAGGTGAGCCGGTTACCGAGCAGCGGCCGGTGGACGATGCGGAGTTGTGGGGTCTGGCTGCGGAGGTGCACCAGCGGTTGCGGCGGACGAAGTTCAGCGTCGAGGACATCGCCCGGGTGCTGACCGCGCACCGGCGCCACGGCCTGGGTGCGGACCGGATCTACCGCGACAAGATCGGCCCGCACCGCGAAACCACCGCCCGCTGGCTGGAGCTCGCCGAGGAAGTCGAGCGGGAGCGCACCGGAAGCATGGCCGCGGTCATCAACCTGCGCGGATAACCCCCTGCGGGCGCACCGGCCCGATACGAAACGTCAGCCCTGGCGGCTCTTACCCGCCAGGGCTGACGCATGTCCGGACACTACCCGGCTCCTGGCCGGCCACGCTTCAACGGATCCGCGGCAAGCCGCCGCCAGGTGGCGCGGCAGCCCCGAGATCGTCCGGCCGCCGACGGGGTGGTCCCCGGCCGCGCCGCCCCTCGGGTGTGTGGTCGGCGCCGGAGGCGCGCTCCGCCACGGTAGGCTGTGTAGGCGACAACTGATCGGAGCGAGCTAGTATTTGGGTGCACTATCGTGCACCCCATCAGGGCAGGCCGGATGGTCGCTGCGCTGGGCGGAGGAGGGTCGCGGTGGCGGGTGAGGCGGCGGATCGGCGGGCGCGTGCGCGGCGGGAGCGGCAGCCGAACGTGGCCGGCGGCCGGTCCACGCGGTGCGTGGTGAAGCTGTCCGACGCCGAAGCAGCGACGCTCAAGGCGCGCGCGGAATCGGCGGGTGTGACGGTGCCCCGGTTGCTGGTCGAGACCACATTGGGGGAGCAGCGCGCCGAGCCTGGCCGCGCGGCGGCGGTGCTGGCGGTGCTGGAGCTGGATGAGCAGGTGCGCCGGATCGGCAACAACCTGAATCAGTTGGCGCGGTACGCGCATCAGGAGCAGGGCCTGCCGGAGGAGATCGTGGCCGCGCTGCGCGCGGTGGTCCAGACGTGCCTGACCCTGGACGAGACGGCGCGGTGGGTGATGGGCAAGCCGTCGGCGGTGACCGCGGTGTCGCTCGGGGGCGGCCTGGCGGTGGAGCTGCCGCCGGATCTCGATGATGGCCCGGGTTCGTGGGGCGATGTGATCGACGGGTGAGCCGCCGATGATGCCGAATACGACCAAGGGCTCCGATATCAAGAAGCTGCTCTGGTATCTGGCCGGTCCGGGTCGGGCGAACGAGCACACCGATCCGACGGTGGTCGCTGGGGACATTGTGACGATGTCGGTGTTCGGGGGTGCGATCGACCAGCGGCGGGCGTGGGAGCTGGGCCGGTTGCTGGACTCGCCGCGGCAGACGTTGTTGCGGGGGGAGCCGGTGGCGGTGACGTCGTACAAGAAGGCGAAGGCGCTGATGGCCGAGGGTATGAGTAAGGCGGCCGCGTTCGAGGCCGCCACCTCGGATGCGAACACCTGGCACTGTTCGCTGGCGTTGCGGGCGGAGGAGGGGGAGCTCGGGTACGCGCGGTGGTCGCAGATCGCGCGGGATTTCATGCGGGAGATGGGGTTCATCGACCGTGGCGACGGTGCTCCGGACGTGCGGTGGGCGGCGGTGCACCACGGCCGGTCGACGAACGGCAACGACCACATCCACATCGCGATGCCGATCGTCCGGTCGGACGGGTCGCTGGCGAACGTGTTCCGGGATCGGCCGCGGTCGCAGGCGGCGGCGCGGGTGCTGGAGCGGAAGTACGGGTTGCAGGTGCTGCACACCCGCGAGTACGGGGACACCGAGCAGGCGACCAAGCCGGCCGAGCGGGCCCGTGCTGAACGTGTCGGTGCTCCGGAGACCGATCGGGAGGCGCTGCGGCGGCGGGTACGTGGCGCGGCGGCCGCTGCCGACAGTGAGGCGGAATGGCTGCGGTTGCTGCATGCCGAGGGCGTGAAGGTGATCCCGCGGTGGGCGCCCGGCGGGATGGAGGAGGTGGTCGGCTACTCGGTGGAGTTGCCGCGGCAACGCAACACGGTGACCGGGGAGTGGGAGAAGGCGATCCGGTACTCGGGGCTGCGCCTGGACAAGGATCTGTCGTTGCCGGCGCTGCGGGACTGGGCGCCGTGGTCGCAGTCCGCGGCTGCCCGCGACGACGCGTTGGAGGAGTGGCGGCGCACCACCCGGGGTGCGAACGAGCGGCCGATCGAGGCCGGGGCGATGTCGGCGCGGGGCGCGATCCGGGAGTTGCGGTGGTGGACCGAGGAGATGCGGCGGATCCCGGTCGGCGACCGGGACGGGTGGGCGCGGGCGGCCAGCTCGGCGGCGGGCTTGTTCGCGGCCGCGTCCGTGCGCACCGAACGTGGACCGGGACCGTTGGATCGGTTGTCGCGGCAGTTGGCGCGGGCCGGGCAGCTGCCCGCGCACCAGCGGCGGCCGCGGTCGCGCGGGTCACGGCCGACTCGGGGTGCGGCGGTGGCGCGGATGCTGTGGTCGCCGGAGGCGACCAGGGCGCCGGGGACGGCGGTGAATATCGCGTTGATCTACGCGCTGACGTCGTTGTTGCTGGCGGTCCGGGATTCCCTGGACGCGCAGTCGCGGGCAGTCGCAGCGGCGGCGATGGCATCGACGGCGCGGCGGGCGTTGACCGAGATCCACATGCGCGCCGACGGCATCGATCCGGCCCGGCCGTACACACGGGAGCCCGGGTCGCCGGCGTGGGCGGCGGCGGCCCGGTCGAGCATTGTGGTCGATCGGCTGGACCGGGACCAGGTCGAGGCCCAGATCCGGGATGCGGCCGACGCCTGGAACAGGCAGCGGGCGGTCGCGGCCGGTGATGCCCGTGCTGAGCAGTACGACGACAAGGGCCACATCGTGGCCGCCCGGCCGTGGTCGTCGCGGGCCGCGTCGGCGGCCGCCGGGCCGTTGACCCCGCCACCTGGTGCGACGCCCCCCGCGCCGGGGACCGGCCGGACTGCCGGGCGGCCACCGGGGACCGATCCTGGTTCGCGGCACGGCCGGCGGCGCGGGTTCGAACGCTGACCAGGTTTCGATCGGCCCTCACTTAGACCGTCTAAGCCCATAACTTGCTCGCGAAAACCGTACGTGTTCACCGTGAGTGACGTTTGGTCAGTGGCTCGACGCACTGCACCACGAATTACAGGCCGATGCCGTGGTCGCGGCTGGGTTCGTGGTGTAGCCACGGCTGGTGGTGCTGGGACCAGTCCCGCGGTTGCGCGGTCGGTGTCGCCGCTGGGGGTGGTTGTTCGGCGGGTCCGCCTCGGCGTTCCTGCTCGGCGAGGGCCGCAGCGAGGGTCTCGTTCAGCTCCCGGACGCGCGCGGCTCGCGCGGCGCGTCGTTGGGCGTCGTTCTGGTCGAGTTCGCGGGCGGTGTCGAGTTCGGTGGCGCGGGTGCCGGTGTCGGCAGCTTGGTCGAGGATCGCCTGCCACTGGTCCGTGGGGGCGCCGGTCGCGACGGCGGTCCGGGCGGCGTGACCGGCCACCTTCTCCTGACGCCGCATCAACGCCAGGATCTCGCCACTCACTTGGGTGAGGGCTGCGTCGCGGGTTTCCCGGTCGCGTCGTCGGCGCGGGGTTTGAGTGGACAGGTCGGTGTAGCGCTGGCGGGCGGCGTCGAGGTCGGCGGCCAGGGTGTCGGCGGCGTGCGCGGCGTGCAGGGCGGTGCGGATCGCGGGGGCTTGTTCGTCGAGGCGGGCGTGGCGTTCGCGGACTTCGTCGACGCGTGACCGGAGTCGCCACGGGATGGCGAGGGTCGTGGCGTCGTTGCGGGCCGTGTGGGTCAGGGTGCGTAGTTCCTGGATCCGCTGTTGCAGTACCGGTCCCGGTAGCGGCCGCCACGGGTCGGTGCCCCCGCCGTGGTGGTCCGGGCCGGGGTCGCTGCTGGTGCCGGGGGCGTCGAGGGTCGTGGTGAGTCGCCAGCGCAGGGCGGCGGCGGGCTGCTGGTCCGGTAGCGGCCGGGCCGCGGCCGCGGTGCGGGCGGCGGTGGTGACGTCTATCCCGCGCTGGGCGGCGGTGTCGAGCAGGGCGGTGAGGACCGGCCAATAGGGGTCGGTGGTCAGGCGTGGGTCGAGGTCGGCGGCCAGTGGTGCCCAGCGGGCGACGGTCGCGTGATCGTCGAGAGCGTGGCGGACGCGGTGGTCGAGGTCGGTTTGCACGGTGTGTTCGGCGCGCGGGTACTGCACGGGGCCGGTCGCGCGCCGGTCGTCGTCGTCCACCCGGTGCGCCGCGCGCCAGACCGCGAGGTCTGCGACCAGATCCGGGGTATCGGTGAATGGTTGCGCCCAGCGGGGTGCGGTGGCCGGCGTCCACGTGAGCGCGGCGGCGGTGAGCTGCCGGTGCAGGTCGCGGATGTGTTCCCGGGCCGGGCGCAGCATGGCCTCGTACTCGTCGGTGCCGTGCAGGACCCGCGGTATCTCCGGTAGCCAGGTCAGCGGCCCGAGGGTGCCGTTGTGGGCGGCGGTGTACGGGTCGTCGTGTTCGTGCCGCCAGGCGATCCGCCAGTCCAGGACGGCGGCCGGGTCGGCGGCGGTGCCGAGTTCGCGGCCGGCGACGGCGTGGGCGAGGGTGGCGGCCGGGTCGCCACCGGCGAGGGCGTGCAGGACCAGGTGCTGGCGCAGGACCGGCCACGCGGCCGCGTCGGTGAGACCGGGTACGAGCTGTTCGGCGGCCGCCTCGATCGTGGCCGTCCGGTCGGGTCCGAGCTGGTGTTCGGCGATCACGCCGAGGGCGTCGAGGTAGGCGTCGACTTCCCCGGCGAGGATCAGGGCCGGGTCGGTGGCGTCGCGGGCGGCGGTGGTCGCCGAGGTTTGGGTGCCGTCGCGGGCGATGACGGTGGTGAGGATGTCGACGGCGGTCGGTGGGTGCAGCGCGGTGTAGGTGTAGGCGTCGGCTTCGTCGCCGGGTCCGGCGGTGGCGAGGTAGGCGTAGTTGCCGGTGCGGCCGCGGGTGAGCATCACGTACAGCTGGGCGCGGTGCTCGCGGCCGGTGAGGACGCCGTGGACGGTGTCGACGGTCATGCCCTGGCTGGAGTCGATCGTGGCCGCGTAGCCGAGGGTGGTGTCGGTGGTGACGTAGTCGGCGGGGAGGGTGACGGTGCGGCCGGTGCCGAGGTGGGCGGCGGTGACCCGGCCGTCGTCGTGCACGTCGGTGACGCGCCACCGGTACCCGTTGCGGACGTGGTCGGTGGCCGAGATCCACAGCCGGTAGTGGTTGCGGCGGGTGGTGATCACGTCCCCTGTCGACGCGGTCAGCCCGTCGGCCAACCGCACCCCCGGCCCGGCGGTGGTCTCGCCGCGGGTCAGCCGGGCGGTGCGGGCGCGCTGGTTGAGGTCGGTGACCAGGTCGCGGGTCGGCGCCAGCAGCAGGGTGTCCAGGCCTGCGTCGGTGTCGGCCTGCCAGGCCCGGAACGCCTGCTCGGTGACCGCACCGAGGGTGCCGACCTGGACGCGCCCGTGGTCGATGTAGTGGGCGATCGCGGCCGGATCCCCGTCCCGCAACGCCAGGGACGCGGCGGATTCGGCGGGGTCGGCGAACCGCATCACCCGGGTGAGGGTGTCGGCGCCGGTGGCGTGGACGATGTCGCGGATCACGCCACCGGCCGCGACGGCCGACAACTGCCGGTCGTCGCCGACCGCGCGAATGCCGGCGCCTCGGGCCAGCAGCCAGGTCACGGCCGAATCCAGGCGCAGGGTCGGGGTTTTCGCGGCTTCGTCGAGGATCACCAGTGTGGCGGGCCCGACACTGGTGATCCAGGCGGGAGCGTCGGCGGGATCGAGGTGGCCGGTGTCGAGCCGGTCGGCGAGCGTGGTCAGCATGTCGACGGTGTAGGCGCCGACGCCGGTGTCGGTGGCCAGGGTCGCGGCCGCGGCGGCGGTCGGCGCGAGCCCGAGCACGGTCCCGCCCGAGGCGGTCCAGGCGTCGGTGAGTACTCGCATGGCGGTGGTTTTGCCGGTGCCGGCCGGGGCGATCGCGACCTGCAACCGGCGGCCGGAGGTCGCGAACGACTCGACCAGCGCCGCCTGGCCCTCGTTGAGCCCACGGCCGATATGCGTGGCGGCGTATTCCCATGTCGCCGTGGCGATCTGGGGCCGGGACAGGGTCCGTCCGCCGGTGGCCGTCGCGGCGGTGAGCAGCCGGCGTTCGGCGGCGACGATCTCCGGTGAGGTGTAGAGGGTGGATCCGGCGGTGGTGTAGACGCTGGTCCCGTCGGCGCGCGCCAGCGCTGCCACCGGCGCGGTGACGTCGTGATCGCCACGCGGGATCGACAGCGGCGCGGCGAGCGCGGTACCGGTGACGGCGGCCATCACGGTGTCCCAGTCGTGGCCGTGGACCCGGCCACGCAACTGCCGGGCCGCCTCGGCGTGCACGTGATGCTCTTTCCAGGTGGCCCGCGACGCCGACACCACCTCGATCACCCCGGCCGCGGTCGCGGCGATCCACGCGTCGGTCACCGGTTCCCGGTCCGGGACCCGGTGCCGCAGCACGGTGTTCACCATGTCGTCGACCGCGGCGGGCCCGCCGAGCAGCTGCTCGGCTTCGTGGCGCCAGTCGGCGCGCTGCTCGGCCCGCGAGCGGGCCGCGTGCTTGCCGCCGCGCGTCGACAGCGTGGCTTCCTCGCCGAGGCGCAGCAGTTCTTTCGGTGTCGGTTCGCGGCCGTGGCGGGCCTGGAACTGCGCCGACAGTTCGCCCAGCTTCACGGTGATCGCTTCGGCGCGCGTCGACCAGGCCGTCATGAGTTCGTCGGGGACACCGGTGATTTCGCGGATCGGCCGCTTCTGCAGGTCGCGCCCGGCCCGTTCGACGAACGCGATCCGCCCGTCGAGGGCGGCCTCGAGGTGGTGTTCGAGACGGGTGTTGTACAGCTCGGAGGCGGGGACGTTGTACCGGTAGATCATCCGGCCGTCGAGGGCGCCCCACTTCCCGTCGTGGACGCGGCGGACCTTGTTGGAGATGACCAGGTGGGTGTGCAGGTCGGGGTCGCCGGCGCGGGAATCACGGTGGTCGTAGGCGGTGGCGATCAATCCTTCGACGTCGACCTGGCGGACCGAGCCGCGCCCGACCCGGGTGTAGACCGCGTGTGCTTCCAGATACGCCAGCGCGTCGGCGGCCGCGGCGTGGTGCGCGGCCTCGATCCGGTCGGCGAGCTCCCGCGGGGCCAGACCCCACAGCACCGACACACTTTTGGGCGGGGAGAACGTGAGGTCATAACCTGCCACCGCGTTCGTCGCCGGCCTGGACGCGCGGGCCACCCATCCCGACAGCTCCCGATCGTCCAGTGGGGCCCGGTCGTACTGCTCGGTGAACATGCGGACCGCGACCTCGGTCCGGATCCGTTCCCGATCCGCGTCGGGGATCGGTGCGGCTTCGAGGTGGTCGTGGTCGCGGTTCCACGCGGCGAACGCGCGGGCGACCTCGTACCGGTAGCCGTACTCGTCGGTCGTGTATTTCCCGAATGCGGTGCCCAGCTTCGCCATCCGCACCCCGTAGTCCCGGGCGACCCGCCGCGACCAGCCCTGCGCGAGACCGTCGGTGGTGTGCGCGGCGATGATCGCCTCGGCGTTCGGATGCATCCCGCGACCGAACAACGCCCGCATCTGCGGTTCGGTGACCCGCTGACCGGCGGCCAGACCCAGGGACCCGAGCCCGGATCCCAGCCAGATGCCCGGGGATTCGCCGCGCTCGCTGTAGTACTCGGCGAGCTTCTGATCGGTGTCGCGGTTCGTGTCGTTCGTGGCGATCGACCTCGTGTAATAGGCGTAGCCATCGCCTGCACCGAGTTTCGCCAACGACATCACACCATCGACGCTACGCCCTCGGATACACCATTCCTGGCGGTCTCTTATCGGGTGTGCGACAACATCTCTCGTTACTTTTTCGTGACCTGAGAGCATGAGGTGTGAGAGTTAGCGAATGAGAGTGGAATTGGTGTCATAGTTGAAGGTGAGCGTGCACTGCCTATTCTCAGGAGAGTTGGGCGGTTTCTCAGGGTGTTGGCGGAAATATGTCGAACAGTGGGTGGGGCGGCACAGATATCCCGATGCTGAATGCTGGCGGGCGCTGGCGGTGTGGGAATCGGGCTGCTGCGAAGCGCCATCGCTGACCCAGCATGCGGGCGCGACGCTCGTCGGATCAGGTTCCTACGCTGAGCATATGACGATTCGGCGGCAACAGCTCGAGGCAACCCAGATGGCGATCGAGGCTCTGTCCGCGCACATGACCGATGGCGAGAACGGCACAGGCCTGTCGTTCAATATCGAACGGCTCCTTGGGCTGATCTCCGAGGATCAGACTGAGCATGACCTGGCGAATCTGGTCATGGGCTACCAGAACCTGACAGCGATTGCGCTGGCATTTTTCGAAGAACGCACCGGAACACCACGACGCGAGCTGCTGCAGGAGATCGCCGCCTTCGTGGCACGTTGGGAAGTCGAGAGCTGAGCACACGCCAACTTCTCGGGATGGTGGGCCACTCCAGTCGTGCGCGGGACAGGGCCGGCGGTTTCAGGTGGTGCGGGTGCCGGTGGCGTGCTGGAGGGTGTGCACGCGGTCGGTGAGTACCCGGATCGCGGGCCGGTGGCGGTAGGGGGCCAGGTCGCCGACGAGTCTGATCAGGTGGCCGACGCAGCGGGTGGAGGTGACCGGGCCGGCGAGGATGTCGACCATGGTCCAGGCTTCGGCGGCCCATTTCCCGCCCTCACCCTGGGGTTTGGTGACCTTGCCCCACCGCTCCGTAGGGATGCGGGCACTGGCGGCGGTGAGCGCACCAGACACCACCGGCGCCTCATCAGGGGCCGGTGGTGGAGTCCGTCGCGAAAAGATCCTGGCCATCGCGCGGCACCGTAGAGATCAGGGGTGCAGCGCCGATCGGGCCGGAAATGTCAGTGTCTGGGCCGGGTGACCGCAGCCACGACCGTAGCGAACGCGCCGAGCACCGTTAGGACCGTCAAAGCGCCGAGCACCATCCGCGTCTCTGCGATCTGGGTTCGCAGGGAGCCGATATCGCAGACCAGATCGGTGATGACGTCATGCGCCGCGGCGATCTCGGCGAGGATCAGCCGGTTGCCCGGCGGTTCGGGGTTCACTGGGCCTCGCCGCGGCGCGCGACCCAGGTATCAGCAGCCGCGCGCGCTGTGGCGACGTCAACGGCCGATGCCTGCCGCAGTATCCGATCGGCGTTGATAATCGTCCATGCCACGGTGACCGGTGTGGTGGCCCGGATATAGCCGGTCAGGCCGTCGTCGTAGTCACGCACGAGTTGCGGACCGGTCGGGCCGTACGGGGCGAAGGACCAGCCGTCTCGTGCATCGGAGATCTGGATCGGTCCGGCGGTCATCAGCGGCGCAGCTTCTGTGCGGCGGCAAGCTGGCGGCAGGCCGCGCCGTGGCCGGAGTGCTCGGTGCGCACAAACTCGGCCTCCCGGTCGTCGGCCATATGGCCTGGGTCGGTCCGGCAGTCGTGGTGACGGGTACGCCACAGATCGATAACGACAGAGGGCAGTGTGTGGTAGCTGGATGTCACGCGGCGCGGTCCTCATCTTCGATGCGTTCCTTGATCTCGGCCACGGTCCGGCCGGTCCGCTGGGCCGTGGTCCGGGCCCCGATGGCCAGGACCACGACACCCCACAGCACTGCCGCGACCACGATCACGATCAACATGGATCTCCTGGATATGGGGACGCCCGGCCGGTCAATGTGAGCGGCCGGGCGTTGTGGAGCTGCCGTGCATGGTGCTCAGTCCGTACTGCGGCCGTAGCCGTCACGCGCGTCACCGCCGTCTCCGGTCGGCTGCTCGTTCCAGTTGTCGTTCGACTGGCCGTTGGGGCCGGGCTCGATCGCCACGCACTCACCTCCTTCCGTTGTGTCGCAGTGCTTTTCGGTCGGTCGGGCCGTCGCCAGAGCATGGCTACAGTCCCGGTGATCAAGGGGATGCCGACAGCGGCCAGCAGTCCGGCGAGGTTCCAGCCGTGCCAGCCGCACATGTCACACCAGCAATCGCCGTTTGGCTGTATATACGGTCCGCCCTGACCGTGTCATCGTGTAGCGGCCGGTGCTCTGGATGCTGATCATGGAGGCGTAGGCCAGATTCCAGAGCGCCCGCCGGACGGTGCGCACGGAAAGACCGGTCTCGGTGCTGATCTCGGCCGGGGTCAAGTCGGCGCCGGCCAGCGCGGCCAGCGCTTGCAGTTCGTGCAGCGTCATCGGCGTCATCGGGCACACTCCGTTGTCCGTTGGAATACGCCGCCGCCGGGGACCTCGGCCCCGGCCCGAGTGGTGTACGGTCGACCCGGCGGCGACGTTGATCACACGTTATGGCCGCTGCGATACCGCGAGGGGTACAGTCCGTACCCCTACGCGCCGGGTACATTTCGTACCCCTGTCAGGTACATTCCGTACCCGCTCATGTCGCGCATTCCGTATCGCAACTGTGCTTCACGTTCGGCGGCACACGATTACGCTGGTCAGTGACGAGCAACACCAGCGAAAGGCACCACCGTGCAAGCTGACAGCAGCCTGCCGATAGGGCAGCGCATCAAGAAACATCGAGAACGCATCGGCATGTCGCAACCGGTCCTAGGCGGACTGATCGGCAAGAGCAAGGAATGGGTCAAGGCGGTCGAGAACGGCAGGCTGAAGGAACCGAAACTGCCGGTCCTGGTACAGATCGCCCAGGCACTCGGGCTCCGGGACCTGGCCGACCTCACCGGCGACGGGTACGCGGTATCGGTCTCCATGTTCGCCGGAGAGCGCCACGCCGCACTCGGCCTGGTCCAGGAAGCCCTGACCGAATTCCGGCTCACCCCGCCCGATCATCAGACCAGCGTGGGGCACCTCGCCGAACGGCTCCGGACCGCGTGGGATGTTCGACACCGGTCACCTGACCACCGGACCCAGCTCGGCATCCTGCTACCGGACCTGCTGCGGGACGCGCAGGCCGCTGCACGTGCCCGCGGGGACGACCGCCGGACCGCACGCAAGATCCTCGCAGGCACATACCAGTTGGCGGATTTCTACTTGGCGTACCAGCCGTCACCGGAACTGGTGTGGCTGGTCGCGGATCGTGGGATGTCGGAGGGTATCGAGTCCGACGACCCGTACGTGATCGCCTGCTCCGCGTGGGCGATGGTGCAGGCCCTGCGCGATGCGGGCAGATGGGATGAGGCAATCAGCCTCGCCCGCGACGCCGCCGACCGCATCGTTCCCTATATCGAGCGAGACTCCACCGCGGACGACTGGCGTGGGATCGTCGGTGCGCTGGAAGCGGAGATCGCGTACGTGCACGCCCGCACCGGCCGGCACGGTGAGGCGTGGGCCGCGTGGGAGCGAGCGGATCGGTACGCCGATCGGCTCGGCCCGGCCTACCGGCACGTACAGACCAGCTTTTCCCGGCCGGTGATGCAGGCGCACGCGGTCACGCTCGGCGTGGAGTTGCAGCGGCCAGGAGAAGCGTTGGCGGCAGCGAACAAGTTCGACGCGGACGAGATCGTGTCGGTGCCGCGGCGGGCCCGCCACATGATCGAGGTGGCACGCGCGCACGCCGAGCGGAAGCAGTCCACGGCGGTACTCGCGTTGCTGGACAAGTCGGAGCGGACCGCGTCTGAGACGATCCGCTACAACGGGTTCGCGAAGTCGATGATCCGCGAGTTGCAGGCGCGGCCGCCGAGCGGGATGCGGGAGGACGTCGCGGATCTCGCCCGCCGTGTCGGGGTCGCGGCGTAACCTTGAGGCAGCACGCGCATTTCGCGCGTTGCTCGTCCAGGATCGCCGTCCCCATCACCAGAGGGGGCGGCGTTCTTGTCTCGGCACAGCGATGGCCCCGACCGAAGCCGGGGCCATCGGATCAGGGCGCGACTCCTGATCTCATTACCGCGCAGGGTAGGACACCGAGCCTATCCGACCGGCACCGGCCATATCCGGTCATTCGCGATACGGTCCACTTCCTGCCGATAGCTCTGTTCGAGGACGTTATAGCCCGCAGGCAGCGGCGGTATCTGACGGATATCGGCGACCAAGCTGGTGGCCAGGAGCTGTTCCTTGGCTTCCCACCAGCCTCGCAACCGGGGGAATCTGGCCCAGAATTCGTTGTCGACCAGCTCTGATTCGCCGCTACCGCCGTAACCGTAGTCGGCGTGCAGCGACGCCAGGTGTGCGTTCGAGTAGTGCTCGACATCGCCGTCGACATCGCCGGTGACGGGCTCGGTCTCCCCTCTATGCCACCACCGAGATCCTCGCCGCCCGCCGCTCCGCGACCCGCCCGCACCTGGGGATCGTCACCTGCGCCACCACCGGCACCAACCAGCACCACCAGGTGGTGCTCACCTACGAACGCAGCTTCTTCGTACCCATCGACGCCACGGCCGTACGCACCGCGACCGGCTACTGACACCCCCGGGGGAAACGCTCGTGTCCAGCGAATACACCTTCACCGAACCCGACGATGAGCAACTGTGGCAGCAGTTCACGCAGCTGGCGGCGCGGGCCTTCGGGCACCCGGTCGGCGACATCACCGCCCTGCGCGAGCGGGCCTCGGTGCAGCTGGCGATCCGTGCCGGGCGGGTCGTCGGCGGCGGCCTCGGACTGCCGGTGCACCAGTACTTCGGCGGCCGGCCCGTGTCAGCGGCCTGCCTCGGCGACGGGTGCGTCGCACCGGAGGAACGCGGCCGGCTGCTCGCCGGCCAGCTGATGACCGAACGGCTGCGCGCACTGCGCGCGATCGGCGGCGCCGCGGTCGCCACGATCTGGACCTCCTCCAACCGCTACGCCCGCTCGCTGGGATGGCAGGCCCCGGTCCCCGTCCACGCCCACGCCATCGCCACCGCCGACCTGCGCACCGCGTTCGACCGCGGCGACCACGACGTCGACACCGGCCTCACCGTGTCGGGCCGGGCACTGCAACGCGACCTGGCCGCCGACTGGAACGGCCCCGTGCTGCGCCCGGACTGGTGGTGGGACTGGAAAACCACCAAAAGCGCCCTCACCACCTACCAGTTCCGGGTACCCGGCGGCCGGGTCGAGGGCGTGCTGACCCTGGCCACAGCACGGCGCGAACCCCGCGGCATGAACCTGATCGTCCACGACTTCTGGGCCACCAGCCCGACGGCCGCCGCCGGAATGCTCGGTGGTCACCACAGCCGCTGCGAGACAGTGCAATTCCGCCGCGGCGCGCTCCCGCCGTACCCGGTGCTGCTGCACGGCCTGCACCGATACCGGGTCACCACCGAGGCATGGCACCCGTGGATGCTGCGCATCCTCGACGTCCCCGCCGCACTGCGCCTGCGCGGGTGGCCCGCCGACACCGACCTCACCACGGTGATCGAGGTCCACGACCCCGACGCGACGGCCCGCCGCTACCGGCTGCACATCACCGACGGCACCGCCGAGATCGAGATCGGGCCTGGTATCAGCGAGCCCACCGTCACGTTCACCGCCGGGCAGCTGGCCACCTGGTACGCCGGCGGCTACCCATCCCCGGCCGCGGCCCGCTTCGACGGCGTCACCGCCGCGGTCCCCACTGACCTGGCCCGGCTGGTCGCGGCCACCACTGGGCACCAGCCGTGGCTGCCCGACCTGTTCTGACCGCCGCGGCGTCCGGCCAAAGGTATTGTCTGGCAGTATGTTCCCGTCGAATTGGCTGGCGTATCGGCTGTGGGTGAACGTTCCTCCACCGGACGACTACGACGGCGACGACACACACCTGCAGTTCGAGGTGCACGCCCCCGTCGTCCCCCGGGTGGGGGAACGATTGATATTCGACGGCGTCAGCCGCAGCCTCACGGTCGTGGTCACCGAGGTTGAGCACTCGCATTCCATGATGAAAGACACAGAGCACCCGCACTACCGGCTGTGGGTCACCGCTGACCTCGACCCGGTGACCACCGTGCTCGCCGCCCAGCAGCTGGCACTGGATCTGGACCTGCTGAACGAGTGGACCAAGCAGTTCCCCACCGTGTCCCCGATCGACTACGGCCCCCGACCGCGCGGATGCGCGATCTGCTCCGAACCGCTGGACCAGCCCAGCTAGGTGTGCCGTCTCATGAGGTTGGTGCCGCCGGCCGGGTCGGCAGTTCGTCGGTCTCGTGTACCAGCCACCGCATGAACGCCACCACGTGCGCGTTCAGGTTCGAATCCACTTCCGCCACGGCGGCTTTCGCGCGCTCGTGCCGCATCGGTCGATGAGGACGGCAAGCTGCATCTGGCCGCGCTCAAGGCGGTGCCCGACCCGGCGTCACTGGTCGATCTGCGGCGACGAGTCGAGGCGATGCTGCCGGAGATCGACCTGCCCGAGCTGGTGTTGGAGGTCATGTCCTGGGTTCCCGGTTTCACCGAGGCGTTCACCCACGCCTCCGGAAACCACGCCAGGGTGGCCGATCTCGGGCTGTCGGTCGCCGGGGTCCTGTGCGCGAACGCGATGAACGTCGGCTTCAAACCGGTGACCAGCCCCGGCGTGCCGGGTCTGACCCGTGATCGGCTGCACCACGTCGACCAGAACTACGTGCGACTGGACACGTTGGCCGCGGCCAACGCCGCGCTCGTCGATGCCCAGGCCGAGATCCCATTGGCACAGGTGTGGGGTGGTGGTCTGTTGGCCTCCATCGATGGAATCCGGTTCGTGGTCCCGGTCCGCAGTATCCACGCCCGCCCGAGCCCGAGGTTTTTCGGCCGCAAACGCGGCATCACCTGGTTGAACATGCTCAACGACCAAGCCGCCGGTCTGGCTGCCAAGGTCGTGGCCGGAACGCCGCGCGACTCGTTGAACGTCGTCGACGTGGTGCAATTGCAGCGGGGCGGAAAAGTGCCCGAGGCCATCATCACCGACACCGGCTCGTACTCCGACATCGTGTTCGGCCTGCTGCATTTGACCGGTCGCCAGTACCGGCCGCAGTTGGCGAACCTGCCCGACCAGCGGCTGTGGCGCTTCGACGACAACGCCGACTACGGGCCGCTCAATCAGGCCGCGCGGGGCCACATCGACACAGCCAGGATCGCCGCCCACTGGGAGGACATGTGCCGGGTCGCGGTGTCGATCCATTCGTGCGAGGTCTCCGCCCACGATGTCACCCGCATGATCTCCCGCGACGGCAACCCGACCCCACTGGGCCAGGCCATCGCCCACTACGGGCGGATCTTCAAGACCCTGCACATCCTGCGCCTGGCCGACGACGAACCCTACCGACGCGAGGGAAAATCCCAGGCCAACCTCGTGGAAGGACGCCACGACCTCGCCCGTCGGATCTACCACGGCAAGAAAGGCGAGATGGTGCGCACCTACTACGAGGGCATGGAGGACCAGCTGTCCTCGCTCGGCCTGGTGCTCAACTGCGTCGTGTTGTGGAACACCGTCTACAGCAACCGGGCCGTGGAACAGCTACGCGCCCAGGGCTATCCGGTGCTCGACACCGACGAGGCGAGACTGTCTGCGTTCATCCGCAGCCACATCGGGATCGACGGCCACTACGCTTTCAACCTGCCCGACCTCGGCGGGGCTCATCGGCCGTTGCGGGACCCCGACGCCCGCGATGACTGACTCGGTCCAGCGGGTCCGGCCCGAACTCGGCGAGCTTGCGCTCACGATCTCACGGAATGTGCTCATCGCAGCCCACGTCTGAGTGGGCAGGCCCATAGGGGAAGAGTTCCTGACATGTTACGGTACAGAACGTGTCGTTTCGTAATGCTGGTTCCGGAGATCAGGTCGCCGAGGCGCGTACCGGACGGCCTCGTGACCGCGCACGCGAGGCCGAGATCCTCGCGTGCGCGTTGGAGCTGCTGGGCGAGGTGGGTTATGACGGGTTGACGTTCGAGGCGGTCGCGCGCCGTGCCCGGGCATCGAAGGCGACGTTGTACCGGCGCTGGGAGACGAAACGCGACATGGTTGTCGCTGCGGTGAAGGTCGGCCCAGCGTCGGGCAACTCAGCTGTCGCCGTCGACACGGGCTCCCTGCGAGGAGACTTGATTGCCCTCTGCGACCGGCTCGATACCACGATGCGCTCGGCTGACCCGGCGATGAGCTTGATGCTGCTGCAAGCAGGCTTGGAGGACCCCGATTTGTGCCGCTACATCGAGGAGTCGACCGGGCCGACCGGGGCGAAGCTGCCTGAGTCGGTGTTATCGGCCGCCATCGGCAGGGGCGAGCTTCCTGCGGGCGCGCAGCCGTTCCCCTACGAGGAAATCACCGGATCGGTACTGCTCCTGCGCAGGCTCAACGGGCTTCCCGCCGGACCCGAGTACCTGACTCACCTGGTCGACACCATCCTCATTCCCGCACTGCGGGCCAGCGTCACGACCCCGGTGCCGGCGCTGCGGGCCATTTTCTCCTGACCGCAGCGTGTCAACCCAACCCAACTCCACCTATGAAAGGTGCGCCCATGACGAGCACGACGATCGACGGCTTCGACTACCGACGGGTGCCCGGGGACGGCCGCGCCCATCTGAATGTCGCCATCGGTGGTGAGGGTGATCCCATCGTCCTGCTGCACGGCTTCCCGCAAACTCACCTCATGTGGCGCCACGTCGCCCGCAAACTCGCGCAGCGGTATTTGGTTATCGTGCCCGACCTGCGTGGCTACGGCGCTAGCGATAAACCCGACGATACGAGCCCCGACACCTACTCGAAGCGGACCATGGCGCGCGACATCGTCAACATCGTGCGCGATATAGGAGCAGAACAGTTCAGCTTGATCGGTCATGACAGGGGAGCCCTCGTGGGAGTCCGGGCCGCGCTCGACCACCCGGAGAAGATCACCCACTTGGGAATCCTGGATGTCTTGCCGACCATGGACACCTGGGACGTGTTGCATGGCGTCGACGCGGCGGTCGCGTGGCACCTATACCTGATGGCGCAACCAAAGGGCTTGCCCGAGAGGATGATCGAAGCAGTCGCCGAGGACTTCTTCAGCTCGTTCCTCGACGCATGGGATCCCGCCGGAACCACATTCCCACCGCGAGTGCGGCAGCACTACATCGACAGTTGCTCGCGCGCTGTTCCGTCCATCGTCGCCGACTACCGGGCCACGGCCGGCATCGACCTCGAGATGGACCGGGCCGACCGAAAGGCAGGTGCCCAGTTGGGCATGCCCGTGGGGGTGATCTCCCAGGGCTGGGGCTCACAGCTTGGATTCGACGCGCAGGCCCTGTGGCGGCAGTGGGCCCCCTCCGCCTCTTACCAGCCGATCGATGCCGGACACTTCATGGCTGAGGAGAAGCCTGACGAAGTCGCCGCCTTCATCCAGGAATTGGTGCAACGCACACCTTCGTGAGTCGTTCCTCTCCGCCCACAGGCGGTTCGGCTCATCGCCCGCCGCGTCGGCGAGCGGCGGGATCGATGTCGGCCTGGAAGTGCAGCAGCCCTTCGTCGGACACCCGCGCGTACTTCGCCAGGCTGCGCACTGACGTGTGCCCGGACAGTTTCATCAGCACCGGCGTGGACGCGCCCTTCTCGGCGGCGTGGGTCAGCCGGGAGTGCCGCAGTTGGTGCAGGGTGTAGGGGCCGTCGTCGTAGTGGTCGGTGTGGGCCTCGAACAGCTCGGCCGCGCGGCGGTACGAAATCCGTGCCCGTCCAGTCGACGGGTCGATGTCGTTCTTGGCCACCGATGGGCGGGCTTTGCGGTCGGTCAGGAACACCGGCCCGGACTTGCGCCCGGTCAGCAACCTCGGCAGCAGCCGTGCGGTGCCGGTCTGCCACGCGATGAGATCACGCGCTCCGCCCTTGCGGGTCACCACCGCGCACCGGTTCGCGGTGTCCAGCTCGGGCACGTCGAGCATCAGAACTTCCTCGGCGCGAGCGGAGGACTCGTAGAGCATGTGCCAGAGCACCCGATCCCGCAGCGCCGCATCCGATCCCAGGATCTCGACGACCCGGTCTCGGCTCAACGCCTTGCTGGTGTCCGCCGGCGCGGGCTTGGCCCGTAACCGCACCAGCGGATCGCCGGCCAGCCACCCATCCTGGTTGCGCCAGTACGCGCACGCGGTGCGCAGCGCCGCCAGTCGGACGTTGAAGGTCGTGGCCGCCTTGTTGTCCCACACGAAGGTGAACCACCCGCTGACCCGGTCCGGCTCCAGGCCCAGCAACATCACGTCGGTGTCCGCGCCGAAGTCCTTGACCAACCGGTTCAGCACGATGCCGTAGCCGCGGCGGGTGTTCGCCGACGGGATGGTGTCGAGAAATATCTTCGCCGCGTCCGCCAGACGAACGCCGGCCGCTCGCGTCGGCAGGCTCGAAACCGTTCCCATCGCACCGCCTCCCTCGCTATCGCAGATTAATTCCGGAGTCGACCCCGCCCGGGAGACCCATCACGCCAAGTCACCACCCAGACTATCGCAGATAAAGAGTCCTTATCTGCGATAAATCCTTAGCGCCGGATTCGGCGGTTATGTTCCTCGACCCCCGAGTTGGACGGTGTCCGAGCTGGCCGCCGAATTCGCTGTGACTGCCGATCGGATCGGTGAACTCGACGCTGGTGCCCGGGTCGTGCGTGCCGCGTTCGACCTGTCCTCCCGAGATCTGACGCCCGAGCTGCAGGTGCTGTTCCGCCGGCTGGGCCTGCATCCGGGCAGCGACCTGGACGTACACGCTGCGGCAGCGTTGGCCAGCGTCGATGTCGCGACCGCACGGTGGGCACCTGGAATCGCTGTACGCCGATCATCTGCTTGAGGAGCCCGCACGCGGCCGCTACCAGCTGCACAGCCTGCTGCGCGAGTACGCCCGCGCCCTCGCCGCCACCGGACCCGGCAACGAGACGACCGCTGCCAAGCAGCGACTGCTGGACTATTACCAGCACACTGCGGCCGCGGCCGATCGCGCTCATTTTCTGTTCAAAACCGGACATTGTGCAGGTCGGCGGCCGCGCACGGTGCCCGTCACCGGCCCGGCACGTCCCGGTCGGACCGGGGCGGCTACTCGTTGCCTGTGTGGATGCGGCGGTTCATGTCGTTGTGCTGCCGGTACTGGATCAGCTGCCAGAATCCGGGCGAGTAGATACGGGTCCCGTAGGTTTTGCTCTCCACCTTCAGCACTCCGGAAGAGAAGATGGTGAAGTGGTCGGCGTCTTCGAACTCCAGGCCCTGCTGGTTCTGGTCCTCGCTGGTGTACACGGTGAAAGCCATGACCTGGATTATGAAGCCGTGCACCGGCATACGCCCTGCGCACGGGCGGTACGCACCGGACTGGCGCACTGGCCGGTCAGCTGCGTGGATGGCCGAGGATGTGCGTCGGCGCGCCTCGCCGGAGAGTGCCTGCGATGCCCTCGGCGGGCGTTGAACTGCATGACCTACTCATAGGACCGCGCCGTGAAGGCGGAGCGTCATTAATTACAAACTGCGTCAATATTGTCGCTGAGACGCCAGTATTGACGCAAAATGCGCTACTTTTGACGTATGCGTGGCAGTGAATGGCTTCTCGACTTGGCCGATGTGGCCGAGGCGCAGTGGGGTCTGTTCACGACCGCACAGGCAACAGCGGTGGGTGTGACTCCGCAGCAGCTCAAGCGGATGGCCGACAAATGGCTGGTCGTGAGGCTCCGTCACGGGGTCTACAGGCTGGCCGGAGCACCCGCGGAACCTCAAGAACTCATTCGTGCCGAGTGGCTGGCCCTGGAACCGAAGAGAACCGCCGGCGAACGAGTACAGGACCCGATCCCAGCGGGCATCGTGTCGCACCGGTCCGCCGCGCGGCTGCTGGAGCTGGGCGACCTCGACGCAGACATCCACGAGTTCACTGTGCCGCGTCGGCGCGGCACCCGCAGCCACGACGTCACCTTTCACATAGCCTCCCTGGACCGCGACGACTGGCGGCTGGTGGACGGGCTTCCCGTCACGCGCCCCCTACGGACATCGGTGGACCTGGCCGCGGCCAGACTGGACGGCGGCCACCTCGCCTCGGTGGTCCGGGACGCGGTCCTGACCGGCGACGCTTCCCTCGATGAGTTTGCAGCCCGGCTGAGCCGCTTCGCGCACCGGTACGGAATGAAGCCCGGCGCCGGTGGTGAATTCGTCGATCACCTGATCGAGGAAGCAGGCATCCCCGAATCGGCCTCTGTCGTTGTCGAGGCCCCGATCGCGCGAGCGCTCGCCGAGGTGGCGGCCCCGAAGATCATCGCAGGTCAAGTAGACGCAAACGCCCACAACGCTTTCCTCAACCGCCCCTATCTGGACAACCTGTTTTCACAGGCCACCGAGCGTCTGGTGGCCAACGCGATGCCGTCGCTCTCCACAGCCGTGGCCAAGTCGCTGGAGGAGCAGTTTCCTCGCCACTACGGTGACCTCGCCACCGTGTTCGACGGCCGATATGCTTTTGCGCAGCCCGAACTGCACATGGCAAGAGCCTTGGAGGGTTTCGAGCCACCCGATCTGACGAAGATGGTGGCGCAGGTCAATCAGCAGCAGCTCGCCGACCTCCTGCCGGACATCACGAAGATGCTCACGCGGATCTACCAGCAGCAGCTCGCCGACCTCCTGCCGGACATCACAAAGATGGTGGCGCAGGTCAATCAGCAGCAGCTCGCCGACCTCCTGCCGGACATCACGAAGATGATGGCGCAGATATACGAGCAGCAGCCGGATGCATTCCCCACCGCCGCGCTGTGGGCCGCGTTCGAAATGTCAACCCCCGACACAGTTGCCGCCGCGGCGAAGGTGTTCCAGGCAATGACCCCGGCCGAGATGGCTTCACCCTCAAACGAATCCACTGACGACCCCGGCGAGTCTCCTGGTCCAGCGTCGCCCGGAGAGGAGGATGGACGCTCGGCCGGCGAACACGAGTGATGAGGGCTGGGTGGCAAGGGAATACAACAGCAAGGGGTTCCAGCGCGTCTTGAACGACCTTGCCAGGCAGGCTGCAACCGGACGCCGGACGCAGACCGTGCTGCTGCGCGAGTTCTTCATGCAGCGCTTCCTCGCCCGCGTCTTCGACGAACAGTCAGGGTGGATCCTCAAGGGAGGAATCAGCCTCCTGGTCCGGCTGCCTGGCGCTCGTGCCAGTGAAGACGTCGACCTCCTGCACACGACGGCGAACTTCGACGCTGCCCTCAAGGAGCTCGGTGAGCTTGTTTTACGGCCACGACCGGACCTCGACCCGCTGACCTTCCAGCTGGAACGCAAAGGCCGTGAAGACCAGTCCGGGTTCCAGGTGCTCAAAGTGCAGGCCACCCCATATCACGGCACAACGAAATTCCAGCATTTCTCCATCGATCTCACCGTCGGACGGACCCTCGTCGGCGATATCGACTACCTCTCGCCGCAGCACGCGTTCGACCATCCCGCGGTCGTGTCCACCCCCAGATTTGCCTGCTACCCCCTGGCCGACCAGATCGCCGACAAGTTCGCGGCAATGTACGAGGACCGCAGCGGGATCGCCAGTACCCGATACCGCGACCTGGTGGACCTGCTCCTCATCATCGACAGCCACCCCTTCGACGCCGCCAAAACCCTCGCAGCCCTGCACAAACAAGTCGAGGACCGGGAACTGCTCGACGAACTGCCGATCGAGGTCCGCTCACCCGGGCCCCGATGGGAAGAGCAGTACCCAGCCCTGGCCAAGACAACGAGCCTGCCGTCGGACCTGCATGCTCTGGCCAGCGGACTGGAGCTTCTCGGCGCCTGTATGAACCCACTCCTCAACCAGAGCGTCACCGCAGGTACCTGGAAACCTGAACCCCGCACCTGGTGGTGCTGAGCCCGGACTCCTCGGCACCATCTGGAGCAACATTCAGGCCCCATACAGCTGGCTGTGCTGTCTCAGGTGGTCGGTGCTGCCGGTCGGCCTCGGGAGGTAGGCGTCGGGAGGTAGGCGTCGGGGTGGGCGGCGGCCAGTCGCCGGTAGATGGGGTTCTCGTAGAACTCGCCGAATTTGGGCGGATTTGAGATACCGCCGCGAATGCTGGGCGGGTACCGCCGGCGAGGTCGCGGTGGCAGCCATCCCATAGCTGAAAACTGCCCTGAACAGCATTTACGTGAGGGGCCGGAAAGATTTCGGACAGCGAGGTTTTGGATTTCTTATGCTGCCTTGCTCCGGTCGAACCACTCGGACTCTACTTCGTTCGGTGTGCGGTAGTCAATTCCTGAGTGGAGTCGAATCTGGTTGTACCGCAATTCGATATAGCTGGTGATGTCCCTTCGCGCATGTTCGCGGG
The DNA here is from genome assembly GCF_020176955.2 of Nocardia sp. alder85J. Classification (GTDB taxonomy): domain Bacteria; phylum Actinomycetota; class Actinomycetes; order Mycobacteriales; family Mycobacteriaceae; genus Nocardia. The sequence continues at coordinate 27,144 of NZ_JAIUCZ020000022.1, read as the reverse complement.
TGGGGTACTCGGTGCGGTTGACCCGCTCGTTCTTCAGGGTGCCGTTGAACGATTCCGCCCAGGCGTTGTCGTAGCATATTCCGGTGCGGCCGACGGAGCGTTGCACGCCCAGTTCCGCAGCCACGCCCGAGAATTCGGCCGAAAGATATTGCGCGCCGCGGTCGCTGTGAAAGATTGTCTCACCCGGCCGGAACGGCAGATTACATGCCGCCATGCGGAGCGCGTCGGCCACCAGTTCGGTACGCATATGATCGGCCATCGCGTACCCGATCACTTTTTTCGAGAAGCAATCCAGCACGGTCGCCAGATACAGCCATCCCTCCCAGGTCCGGATGTAGGTGATGTCGCCGACCAGCTTGGTCGCGGGCGCGTCGGCGGTGAAGTCGCGGCGGACCAGATCGGGCAGGTCACCGGCATCGCCGGCGACGGTGGTGACCGGACGCCACGGCCGCGGCTGGCACGCCACGAGCCCCAGCTCACGCATGATCGTGCGGACCGTCTCCGGGTCCACGACGGTGCCCCGGCGGGCCAGCTGGGCGTGGATGCGCCGATACCCGTAGGTGCCGTCGGAATGCTCGAAACAGAACCGGATCTCAGCAGCGAGGATCTCGCGCCGCTGCGCGGTGGCCGAGGACTCACGGTTGCGCCACGAGTAATACCCGGACCGGGACACCTTCACCCACCGGCACATGGACACGACGGGATGACTGCCTTCTTCGGAGGCGATGAACGCGTATTTCACAGTCACCGGTGCTTCTTCGCGAAGAAGGCCACCGATTTTCCCAAGAAGCGGTTCTCCTCCTCCAGTTCCCGGACCCGCCGCTCCAATTCCTTCAACCGGGCCCGCTCGGTCACAGTCGACTCCGTATCGGCCGGCGGGTGGGCCTGCCGGAACTCCCTCACCCAATTCCGGATCGTCTGACCGGTGACACCACAATCACGGGCCACATCCTCGACCGCCCGGGACTTCTCGACAACCTCCCGGGCCGCGGTATCCCGGAACTCGGGACTGAAATTCCGCGACTTCTTCTGTGCCACAGACAACTCCGTTCAGCTACCCCAATCCTACTTTGGGGCACTGTCCGAGAACCTTGGGGCACCTCAACGTTGTATTTTCGGCCGATGCTACGGTGACCCCACCACGGTCACGGCGGGATCACGGTGTCGCCGTTCCGGCGACAATCCAGGAAGTTAACGGTCCGAATGCAAGACCTCCGATTCCGCTAACTGTCAAGCCGCGCCGGCTGCGATGCCGCACGAAAATCTCAGTGCCTGAGCTGGGAATACCGCACGGGGTGTCAGTGGTAGGCCGCGCCGGAGTGTCTGTAGGCGGAGCGTGGGAGCTCGCCGGACAGCTGCGGCTCGCTCCGCGCACGCCGAAGCCCCGCGCACGGGTGGTGAGTGGGCCGGTTCCGGAAAGGTGGCAGCATCGGTGGATACCGTGGCCGGTGAGGGGAAGTGGGAGTGATGAACGACCAGTACGGTAATTTTCCGACCCAGCCTTTGCCGATTCCGGCCGGCACTCCGCGCCGCGCGGTCCGGGACAAGCCGTCGGCTGTGGCGAATGTGTCCCGCGCCGACCGGACGCACGGTGGTCGGGGCTTGGCGCGCGCTGGTGGCCGGGTGGCGGTGGCGGGGGTGGTGAGCCGGGTGACCGGGTTCGCGCGGACGCTGGTGCTGGCCGCGGTCCTGGGTGCCGGGGTGGTCGGTGATGCGTACAACGGGGCGAACAATCTGCCGAATATGGTGTACGAGTTGCTGTTGGGCAGTGTGTTCGCCAGCGCGGTGGTGCCGTTGCTGGCGCGTGCGCGCCGGCACGGCCGTAAGCGCTCCCGCGAATTCACCCAGCGACTGCTGCTGGCCGCGCTGATCGCCCTCGCGGTCGTCACCGTGGTGACCGTCGCGTGTGCCGCGCCGATCGTGCGGGTCTTCGTCACCGATCCCGGGCAGCGGCACCTGACCGTCGTATTCGCGTATCTGCTGTTGCCGGAGATCTTCTTCTACGGCGTGACCGTGCTGGCCTCGGCGGTCCTCAACGTCCGTGACAGTTTCACCGCGGCCGCGTGGGCGCCGGTGGTCAACAACGTCCTCGTGCTGGTCACCTGCGCGGTGTTCGTGGCGTTGCCCGGGCCGGTCATCCTGACCCCGGCGACCATGACCACCGGGCAGGTCGCGACCCTCGGCGTGGGCACCCTGGCCGGGATCGCCGGGCAGGCCGCATGGACGGTGGCCGCGTTGCGGCGTACCGGGTTCCGGTGGAGCTGGCGGGTGCGGCCGATCCCGTACACGTGGCGGCCGGTCCGGCGGGCGGTTCCGCTGCTGGGCTGGCTGCTCGGCTACGCGCTGATCAGCCAGGCCGGGGTCGCGGTCACGATGCGGATCGCGTTCGACCACCACGGCGTCTCCGTCTACACCTACGCCGACCTGCTGTTCCAAGTCCCCTACGGCATCCTCGCAGTATCGCTGCTCACCGTCTTGATGCCACGATTGTCCCGTTCCGCCGCCGCCGGAGACCGGGCCGCCGTGCTCGCCGACCTCGGCCGCGGCGCCCGCTACCTGACGGTGGCACTGATTCCGATGACCGTGGCGATGGTGCTGCTGGGCCCGATCGTGTGCACGCTCGTGTTCACCGGCCGCGTCGACCCCGCCGGCGCGCGCCTGATCGGTATCACGATCGCCTCCTCGGCGTTCGGGCTGGCACCGTTCGCACTGGTCATGCTGCAGATGCGAATCTTCTACGCCTGCAACGACACCCGCACACCCACCCTCCTCAACCTGACCATGGTCACCGTCAAGATCACCACCATCGCCGTAGCAGCCACGGTGCTGCCCGACCGGGCGGTGGTCGTGATGCTCAGCGTCGCCGCCTCACTGTCCTACCTCGCCGGCGCCGTCGCCGGGCACATCCTGCTGCGCCGCCGATACGGGCTGCTCGGATTCTCCACCGTCACCGGCACTTTCAACCGGACCGCCGCCGCCACGGTCATCGCCGGCACCGGCTGCCTGGCCACCGTCGCACTACTCGAGCACACCCGCACCGGACCGGTCGCCGGTCAACTGGTCACCCTCGGTGGCGGCACCCTCGTTGGCTCGATCGCGTTCCTCGCCGCCGCCAAAATGATCGGCATCCCCGAAATCCGTACCGCCCGAGCGCTACTCACACCCTGACTCAGGGTAGCGGCGGGCCGGGCGGGGTGGGTCAGGTGTCGGGTGGGTCGGGGTGTTCGTTGACGGTGACGGAGACGCCGTTGAACCAGGTTGCGGCGGTGACGAGTTTCGCGGCCAGTTCCCGTAGCCGGGTGTTGGTGTCCTCGCAACCGTCAAGCCGCTTCGGCCTGTGGAGGATCAGCGGCTGGACCACCGAATGCTTTCACCGGGTCGTAGGGCTGGCGGGTCTGCAGGCAGTGGTGGAGCTGACCGAGCACCTTGTTGAACAGGTGCCGGACCGCGGGCGCGTGGCGGTCGCCGTGCTCGCGCCGCTGCCGGTAGTGCCGTTGGCCGGGCCCGGGCAGCACGACCAGGGTGGTGGCCCAGACCCAGCCGACCGCGGCCAGGCGGTCGTTCTTGACGCGGCGGTGCACGATGGAGATCGACTTGCCCGAGGCCCGGGTGACCGGGGCGGATCCGGCGTAGGCCTTCAACGCCCGGGCGTCGGCGAATCGCTTCCGGTCGTCGCCGATCTCGGCGAGCACGCGGGCGCCGGTGAGATCGGCCAGGCCCGGGAAACTGGTGATGATGGCGTGGTCCGGATGCTTGCGGAATTGTTCGGCGGCAGCCTGTTCGAGGTCATCAGCGCCGGTGCACGCGGCATCGAGCATCGCCAGCAGCGCGAGCGCCTGGCGGCCCATCGCCTGCTCCACCGGTCCGGGATGCCGCAACTGCGGGCTGCGCAGGCCCTCGACGATCTCGGCGGCGAGCGCCTCGACACCGCGTCGGCGGCCGGCGCGGCGCAGTGCCGCGGCGACACGGGCCCGGGTCAGCTTCGCACCCAGCGCTGGTGTCGGGGCGATCGCCAGGACGGCGCGGGCTTCGGGCCTGGCGAGGTTGGTGCCGGAGCGGGCGGCGAAGGTGTGCAGGAACGCCGGGTAGTACTCGCGCAGCAGCGACCGTAGCTCGTTGCCCGCGCGGGTGCGCCGCCAGACCGCGTCCTGCTGCGCGCGAGCGAGCACCGCTATCGCTCGTGCCGGCTCGCTGTCGGCGGGCAGTGCGCGGTGCAGGTGCGCGTCGACACGCAGGATGTTGGCCAGGGTCACCGCGTCGGCGTGGTCGGATTTGGCGCGCGCGACGCTGTGGCGTTCCCGATAGCGGGCCACGGCCATCGGATTGATCGCGAACACCGGCCGCCGCGCCGCCCGCAGCGCGGCGACCATCAGCCCGCGCGGGGTTTCGATCGCGACCGGGATCGGGTCCTCGGCGGTGTCGCCAGCATCGGCCAGCAGCTGCGTCAGCTCACCGAACCCGGCCGGGTCGTCGCCGATCCGCTTCTTGGACACCAGCTTTCCCTCGCTGTCGACGATCGCGACATCGTGATGGCCTTCGGCCCAGTCCACGCCGCAGTATCGGTTCAATCCATCCTCCATCAGGTGTGTTTCTGCTGGTCCGGAAACCCGGGCGGGAACGCGCAGCGCCCTACTTACAAGCCTCTGTGGGCTGGCCTCCGATGAGCTGTCCGCGATCCCAGCTCACCCGCACGGCGCCGGTCTGCGTCAGAGCTCGAAGGCTCACGACCATCAAAGGGGGCGTCCGATCGTGCGGGCGGGCTCGAACCACGGGCTATCCCAGTCGAAGACGACGGCCGGGCAGGGCCGACACACCGTGCCGACGCCCTGCCCGGCCGAGATCCGCCACCTCGCCCACTGTCTTGCATAAGGACTCGCGGTCCACGAGATTTTCAGGGGTCGAGGCCACGGAGCTGCACCACCGGATCGCGCTCTGTCTGTTGTCAGGGGTCCTCGCCCCAGGGTCATGTTCAGACGTCGATCAAACGGCCAGCCGCAACCCGGTCCGGCCACGGCGCCCGCCGCCTGACACGAGGGCTCGAAGCCCTTGAGGACGCGCAAAGGGGTCACCGCAACCGGACCGAACGATCCGACACCACCGGACCGAGCATCCTGTCGCCCCGACCGGGATTCCGGATCGTTCGGAGATAAGTAGAGATTTGGTGTGTCCGGGGGAAGTGCCGCGAGGCCCTGTGAGGGTTCGCAGGTGACCCAGGGCAGCAGGGGAAGACCGGCCGGGGGGAACGGCAGAGGAAGACTGGACGGGAGTAGCGGGGTTTGCCGAACGGGCAGACCCCGAGCGCAGCCGATCGCGGATCCCGAGAGCGCGCCGCCGGCCGGACTCGGTCCCGCGGTACCGCGCGCGAATCGGCTGCGCTGTCGGGGAGTGTCCGTATCGTCGCGACCATGACCGACATCAGTCCCGTCGCCGCGGCCGCCCGGGTGGCGTTCGGCGATCCGGGCGTACACGCGGTCGTCCGCAACGGCCGCACCGTGCACGCCGTGCAACTCGGGCAGTGGATCGGCGCCGAGGAAGTCCCGGAGCTGATCTGCCACACCGGGGTCGCCGGGTGGAGCCCGGATGCATTGCACCCGACCCGGGCCGAGGTTACCTGCGCGCGATGCCTGCGGGTCCTCGGTGTCGAGACGACCGCGGGTGGCCCGGGGCAGCTGCCGTTGTTCGACCGGCACCCCGGCGCCGCGTAGAACAACTCGCGCCCGCGACGGCTGATCACCGTCCATCTGTGGAAAGGCGAAGGCCCCGGCTGCGAGCGGGGCTGGGAACTCGGCTCGGGTCCACGGTTTTCGTCCCCCGGCGACACCTCGGTGTGCTCCTGCCGGCAGCGCCGCCGCGGCCCGGCATAGCCGTACCTTCGGAGGATTTCTCAGCGTTCGGGCAGTTCCCACGGGATCGAGAAATTGTTGTCGAGATCGACGTACAGGCAGTATGGCCCTTTGGACCCAGCCTGCATGATCACCAACCCGTTGGCGCTTTCACCTGGTTGGAGGGTGCCAAGCCGTAGCGGATCCGGCGGCATGAACGACGTGTAGTTCTCGTCGGGTCGTGGTCCGGTGAGGTGCACGTGATCACCGATCGGACCGCAGGCCGGATAGGTCCAAATGAAGTTCTCCTCGTTGTAGCTGAACGGCACCGACGATGTGTTGGTGACCGTCACGTCGAGGACGACCTTGTGGCCCGATCCGGTCAGGCGTTCGGGCGCGAGTCGGTAGTTGTTCAGCGTGTATCTGGCGCTGACTCCGTCTTTGTTGGTGACGGTCACGGACTCATCGAGCGGAGTCGTCGTCACCGTGGCCGTTGAGGAGCCGGTGGAATCGCATGCCGCCATAGCCAGCCCTGCGATCAGCGCGCACCCCGCGGTCCTCGCTCGGATCGGCAGCTGATCGAACCGCTTCGTCGCCATGAGCTGATGGTATGACCGGCGGCACACAGGTCGGCAGCCGCCTGGCCGGTCCTCGCCTCACACGCGGGATCGAGGATGCGTTCGAGGTGCTCGCCGATAGCAGGAGGGGCACTTCGACATCCCGATCGCGCTCGGGCCCGAAGTCCCACCGAGGGATTTCGGGCCCGGATACGTGTGGCGGTGCCCGACGCCAACGGGCGACCGCCGAATCCCTGAGGTGACTGCATGCCATTGCGTCAGACCGGGAGAGTGTGGTTTTCACACCATGGCACTCGATAGTCGAGTTTGTTCGTCCTGCCCACTCAAGTCGCGGTCGACTGGAAAACGCTGGAAAACTCTTGACAGGGCTTGCCGGGTCGGTCCTGTCGCGGCGCCGGAGATGCCGTTGGGAACCAACGATTTCCGGCCACCGCCTGGCCGAGTCCCGCTCAGGTCTGGATTCCGCGGCGGCGATCGATGACGATGAGGGCACCCGTCAGCGTGGCCGGGTGGAAGACCGGTGGTGCGGACGCCAACCTACTGCCGGTTTTCGATGACTGCATGCCATACGCGGAAGTCCGGGACCAGTTCATCTCGGCGCGGCCGCACCAATGAAGTGCGGTGCCGCGCATGCCGAACGCGACACCGCGCTGCATCGGCCGTGTTCAGGGCACCGTCCAGGGCTTCCCTCATCACCTGATGAAGGAACATCTATGCCCATCGAGCGTGAACCGCACCGCGGCGAGGATCTGGCCGGACTCGACCCGCCGGTGGTCACCGAGGCGCGGCCGGTCGCTTCGGCGCTGGGAAAGCCTGCCCGGCAATCGAACCGGCGGTCGCCACGTCGCTCTTCCCCGGATCATCAGCCGTGGACTGCTCCGCTGGTCACCGCGATTGTCCTGGTGGTGGCCGCCGCGCTGCTGTTCGCCTTCGGCCTGGTTCTGGTCGGGGTGACAGTGAAGCTGGCCATCCCCGGCACGCTGCTACTCGTGGTCGGCATCATGTCGCGGATGCTGCCGGGCAAGCCCCGAGGTGGCGGCGACGAGAAGGTCGTCCTGCGGTTGCTGCGGGCCGCGCAGGCGTACTTCGGCGGCGGAGGTCAGCACTGACCGTGGGGACCACCCGATCGAATGCCGTCGACGCGGACTCGGTGCTCCAGGATTTCGTGGCCGCGCTGAACCAGGCGGTTCTGCACACGGAGAAGACGCAAGGGGCTGTCAGTCGCCGCGAGCTGGCCAAGAGGCTCAATATCTCCGCAGGAAGCCTCTACGCCTACTTGAACGGGACGACGCTGCCCAGTTCCGCCGCGCTGGACGGCATGCTCAACGAGTTCCAGTTCGATAGTGCCGTGGCAGGGCGCCTGGCCACGTTGCGTGATCGGGTGGAGGTCGCACGGCGTACCGCTCGGCCGCAGCGCAGGGATGCCGCGGGCGGCGCGCGTGTCAATGACCTGCCGCGCGATGTCAGTGTGCTGCACGGCAGAGACACCGAACTTGGCAGTGTCGGACACGCTTTGACCGCTGACGCCGGTACTCCGGCGCTGTGTGTGGTGTCCGGACTGGCCGGGGTCGGGAAAACGGCACTGGCGATCCGGGCTGCCCGCACGCTGGACTCGCAGTTCCCCGACGGGTGCCTGTTCATCGACCTGCACGGATACGCAGCCGGCTCAGCGTTGGGAGCGGGGGAAGCGGCGAGCAGGCTGCTGCGGCGGCTGAAGTTCGACTCCATAGGCGTACCGGCCGATTCGGACGATCGCACTGCCCTGCTGCGGGAACAGCTCAGCGACAAGCAGGCCCTGCTGGTGCTGGACAATGCCCTCGACGCCGCCCAGGTCAGGCCGCTGCTGCCCAGCAGCGGGCGGACCGCGGTGCTGGTCACCAGCCGCAGTAACCTCAACGGGCTCGACGACGCCGTACGCGTACGGGTTCCCCCGCTGCCACCGCAGGTCGCGGCCACGCTACTGGAAGAACTCGTCGCCGACCTGCCCTCGGACCGGCAGCCGGACCAGGCAGTCCGCGCTTCGATCGCGGCGGCATGCCACGGTCTGCCCCTCGCCCTGCGGATCGCCGCCGCAGTGCTGCGCAGCGAGCCCTGGCCGACCGATACGGTCGACTTGGAGCAGTTCCACGACGGTGACCGCGACATCACCGCGATGCTCGAGTACTCAGTCGACCGCCTGCCACCGGAGCTGGCCCGGACGTTCACCCTGCTCGGGTTGCTGCCGTCGGGCACGGTGTTCGATGTCGAGGCCGCCGCGGCGGTGGCCGGCATCGACACGGGAACCGCGCGGCAGCAGTTGCGCCGGCTGGTCGAGGTGAATCTGGCCGACGCACCATCTGCAGGCCGATATGCCCTCCACCCGCTGGTACACCGGCTCGCCGAGCGGCGTGCCCGCACTTCTGCCCCACCCGAGGATCTCCGCCAGGCGGCGATCCGCCTGGTCGAACACAATCTGACCAGCGCGGGCGCCCCGGCAAACGACGACCCGGCCGTGCACGCCCGACACCAAATGCGCCACGCCCTACGGCTGGCCAACGCCGGCCGACAGGATGAGGCACTCACCGTCACCCAAGACGCCGTCACCGTCTACCGGCGGCTGGCGACTGCCAACCCCGCCTCCCATGAACCTGACCTCGCCATGTCGCTGAACAACCTCGGGATCCGGTTGTCCGAGGTGGGTCGCCGTGAGGACGCCCTGGCCCCGGCCGAGGAAGCCGTCGCCGTCTACCGGCGGCTGGCGGCCGCCAACCCCGCCGCCCATGAACCCGACCTCGCTACATCGCTGAACAACCTCGGGGCCTGGTTGTCGGGGGTGGGTCGGCGTGAGGATGCCCTGGTCCCGGCCGAGGAAGCCGTCGCCGTCTACCGGCGGCTGGCGGCCGCCAACCCCGCCGCCCATGAACCCAGCCTCGCTGCGGCGCTGAGCAACCTCGGGGCCTGGTTGTCGGGGGTGGGTCGGCGTGAGGATGCCCTGGTCCCTGCCGAGGAAGCCGTCGCCGTCTACCGGAGGCTGGCGACTGCCAACCCCGCCGCCTACGAACCCGACCTCGCGTGGTCACTCTGGGTGTATGCATCGGTTTGCAGCGGACTCGGCGAGCATCTGGTCGCCGCCCACACCGCGGCGCAGGAGGCAGTCAGCAAGTACCGGCAGCTGTACACGAGGTACCCAGAGGTATTCGCGGATGACCTGGCGGGCGCACGCACGACGCTCGCCGACATCCTCGATGCCCTCGGCCGACACGCCGAAGCCGCCGAGTATCGCCTGCAGACCGGCCAGTAACCCAGATGAGGGACCTCGTGGTCGAGGACCGCGTCGTCTCTGGTGAGACGGCTTGGAACGCCACTGTCCGGCCTGATCTCGGCCACCGGCTCACGCCCGACTGGCATGTTATCGGTGGCGCTGACCGCCGATAAGGTTCACCTACCGGCGGTGCCCTCGTTCCATCCCCGAGTTCCGGGATCGGTACCCGCGCAACGGATGTCGGTGCCCGCGCGCACTATCGGTGTATGGGTGTGCACGATGCCATCAACACCGCCAACGCCGAAACCGCCCGCGCCGCCGGCTGGCCCGAGCTCACCGGGCAGCCGAAGCAGATCGGATGGGCGATCACGATCCGCGCGGACAAGATGCGCGAGTTCGGCGCCGCGCTGCTCGCGGCCCCGATGCGCGACGAGGCCCTGTTCCGGGAAGCCCTGTTGCGGGAAACTCAGGCCGCCCGGTGGATCGACGCCCGCGACTCACCCTGGAACGCCATCGTGCTGCTGCACCTGACCGAGGACGAACGCACCGCGCTGCTCACCCCAGGGCGGAACCGCCAGGACCCCGGCTAGTCTCGCGGCGTGATCGACGAGGTCGTTGCTGGTGGTTTCGTCGACCATCTGCTCGTCGAGCAGGCCCCACTCGGCGGTCCAGGTTCCCGGGCCTGCTTCGCCGGGGTACAGGTCGACGTCCACGACCAGCGTCGGCGGTCCTGCCGGGTCGCGGACCGGTTGCGGTCCCGGGCGCGGGATCAGCCGTTTGAACCAGGGAGTCTCGGACATGGCATCGATCGTGCTCCCGGTCCGCGCCCGGCACATCGGGATTCGCCGAAAGCCACCCAATCCGGCCACGTGCCAGCAACTTCGGGCGCACCCTGGAACGGCCCGGACTCCGACATCAGGAGCGCCATGGAATTTCGAGTCCTCTACCGCCTCGCGGGAAGCCCCAAGCTTGAGGTGCCCGAACTCGGCCTGCGTGCGGCCACCGCGGATCCGAATCGCCGGATGGAAGGACCCGCAGGGACAGCTGATCGTGCGGCCGCGGGCGGCGCCGCGCGACTTCGACGAGGTCGACATCCCGTTGCGCTACGCGGTGCCCGAATCGGAGCGGTAGCTACCGGCGACACAGCTTCGTCCGGCCGGTCGAGAAGGGCGCGGGCGGAGCGGATCTGCGCGTCGCAGCACCGCGGTGAGGGCGCGGGATCGGCCGACGGATGCTGGTGCGGCCTGGAAGTCGAACATGTCCGGCGGAGCGTGGAGCCGGGCCCGGAGTGGTCGAGCCGCCGCCCGGAATCTCTTGGCCGGAGTGCGGGCGGCGGCTCATATCGACAGACGCGAAGTCATCCGCATCTACAAGGGTTCTACGTGGGGGTAGCATCTGTAACCCCCATCAGATCGAGGGTGAGTTACATCACATCGAGGGGGTGGCGCCCGATACGCGCAGCTGGTTTTGCGTGTCTGGCGATAAAACGCCACGCTGCGCGCAGTGCCGCTACCCGGGGTTTCGCCACTTTCTTCGACTCGGCGGTGGTGGCGGCTCGTACGGTGAACCACAGGTGTCCATCCCCCGCATCCGTACGAGGGTGATTATCGCCACAGCCTGGACGGGTTGCTTGGTTCTGCCGGTGCGACGGCGCGATGATTGCCCGGACAACTACACACGCTTGCCCGACATCGAACCCTTGGCCGGAGTGCGGGGTCGGGTGAGCTCATCGACAGACGCGGAGTCAGAACGTGATCGTTCTCTTTCCGCTCGGCGAGGGCAACCCGGTGGCGAAGCACACCGGGCTCGACCGAGCGTTTCGTCGGCAGCGCTGGACAGGCACCCTTCTCGCAGTGGACGTGGTGGCCAGCAGCGCAGCGCCCTGGGATGCCGTACACAGCGGCGGGTATGGGCTGGCCGCCGCGGTGGGGGCGTGGATGCTGCTCGACCTCGGGTCGGCATCGGTCAAATCCCTGTGGAAATTCGCACGGAAGGCGAAGCGGGTCGTCGACGAATACCAGGATCAGTCGGGAAGCGAGTGACCGTGCCCGCCCTCGACCGGGATCGGGACGTCCGTCCGTCCGACGAGACGAACGACAGGGCCGGCGACGCTCGACGCCTTTTTGCCGAGCTGGCGAACCGGGGCGAAAGGGACCTGTTCGAAGCGCTGCGCAAGGACGATTTCGCAGGGCCGAAGTGGGATGCGGTGGCGGACCAGCTGGCGCACTACGGCCTGGCCGTTCTGAGTTCGTGGATGCGGACCGAGGACGGCTTATTCAGACTGCGGGACTTCGGGGTCTTCGTGACGGAGGAGCTGCGATCGGACTTGCGCGCAGATCCGGCCCTCCGCGAGGGGGTGGTGAATTCGGCGATTGTCGACGGGCTGGTGAAGTTCCGGCAGAGCGCCCGCGAGAGGACAGGCTGGGATCCCGATGGCGGTGCCCGCCTGCGCACATACTTCATCAGAGGGTGCCTCTACGCGCTGAGTGACGGACTCCGGAAGCTGGACCGAGAACGTTTCCGGCGGTCCAGGACCGAGACGTCGTTCGGCAATGAACTGGAGGCCGTCGCCGATGCGACACAAGCCGGGCGGCTACACGGTGGAGATCCTGCGGAGTTCGTCGCCGATCAGGATCTCGTTCACCGTTGGCTCGCCACCCTGCCGGAACAAGATCGCGCGGTTGTCCAGGCCAAGGCAGAGGGATACTCGCACACGGAGACCGCCGAGATCCTCGGCCTCACACCCAAAGCGGTCGAACGCCGATGGGCACGGCTGATCCAGCGACATGAAGGACTCCGCAACCTCTGACCGCGGCGCTACCGAACAGGTCCCGGAGCCGGTAGCTGTACACGCAGCCGCTTCGGCCACCACACCGATCGGCGGCGGCGTGCGGCGCGGCTACCGGCGCGACGGCAGCAGTTGGTCGTACTTCTCCAGATCCGGGTCCGGCCGCTCGATCGCCAGTGCCGGAACGGCCGGTTCGAGGGCGGGCACGTACTTGTAGATCGTGGACCGGGAGACCCCGAGCAGCCGGGCCACCGACGACACCGTCTCCTCCGGCCGGGCCAGCAGCGCACTGGCTTGGCGGATCTGCTCGTCGGTCATCGCCGGGGGCCGGCCGAGCCGCTGCCCGCGGGCGCGGGCAGCGTCGAGGCCTTCGTGGGTGCCCTGGACGATCAACTCGCGGATGAACTCGGCGAGCGCGGCGAAGACGTGGAACACCAGCCGCCCGCCGGGGGTGGTGGTGTCCAGCGCCTCGTGCAGGGACCGGAACCCGATGCCGCGGCGGCGGAGTCCGGCGACCAGTGACAGCAGGTCCTGCATGGACCGGCCGAGCCGGTCGAGGGCGGGTACCACGAGGGTGTCGCCGGGGCGCAAGTAGTCCAGGCACGCCCAGAGTTCCTCGCGCTCGGCGTTCTTCCCGGACTTCTTGTCCGCGAACACCCGCTGGCAGCCGGCGGCCTCCAGGGCGCGGTGCTGCCGGTCGAGGTTCTGGTCGCGGGTCGACACCCGCGCGTACCCGATAAGGGCATCGCCCCCGCCGACCGGATCGAGCGCGTCACCGTCGAGGGACAACTGCGGGGCGATGTCGAGGTCGGTCACCCGAGCGAGTGTAGGAGAAAGGGCCGACAAGACTTGTTGGACACAACCTCTCGTGCGACACCTTTTTTCGACACCTCATCGCGCGGGTGACCACGCGACTCGTGACGGTCGACGACGCCACTGGGAGGGTGTCGGAAAAGGATCGGTTTACAACACCGAGGCTGCAGCGGTGCACCACGGGCAGCGTTCAATCGGTGGCTGTGCTTGAGGTGTCCGACGAGAAGGCGCGGCGCTTACCCGACCGACGGAGACTCGGTGGCGAGGCTCTTTCTCGCACGAGTGACAAGTGCGCGCCGACGGGAGCGGCTCAGTTCATTAGCGATGAGCAGGAACACAATCGCGGGCAGCCACATCCAGTGAGCTGTGTCGATGAAGGCCGGCGAATCGAAAACTTCACCTGCGAAGAGCAGCGCTCCGGAAGCCAGCAGCAAAAGGAGGCTGACGGCAGTGAGACGGACGGCGGGGAGGCCGAGTCCGGTATCTTCGGCCATGTCCTCCATGAGCGACAGGATTCGCCGAAGTCGCGGTTCACGCGTCGCTCTGCGGATCGACACCATGCTCGGCAGCGCGGTGACCGCGAACCAGAGTGTGGGCAGCCGTTCGGCGTGTAGCTCGTCGAGAGCGCTGTACCACTCGCGACGCCACCGGTCCCGCCGGCCACGCGGCAGAACCAGAACAGCCGCAGCCACCAGCAAGTACTCCAGGCCGCTACCCACCCGGTCGCCGGATCCCGTCACAGTTCAAAACCCCCACGCCGCGTTCGAACCCGGATCTTCACCCAGCGCCGCACGCCCCTCGCCGAGTGTCTGCTGTGCCTCGACGAGGGCAGCGCGGGCACGGGCGCTGCCGTCCTGGGTGAGCTGATACTCCCGCCGCTTGCGACGTCCTTCGACGGATTCGTCGATGTCTTCCCACTCGCTGGTGATCCACCCGGCGGTCTCCAGGCGGGCAAGGATCGGATAGACGCTGCCGGTCGGCAGATTGCAGCGCTTCGCGATCTGCAATCCGAAGTTCTCTGCCGGCGGGCGCACGAGTAGCACTCGTAGCACCGCGAGCGTTTGCAGAGTCATCCGAACCCTATCCGCCATGCTTTCTAGTCTACACTGGGCAGTTATGTATATCTATATAGCCATGAACAGCCATTTTATGGAATCTGCCGCTGAGCCTGCTGGGCAGAGCAGCGCGATGCTCGCAGGATCGGCCCTGTTCTGGATGGCGTGCGCCCTGCTGCTGGCCTTCGCCGCCATCTGCGGGCTGATCGGAGGATTCCTGTCCTGGCGCGGCGGAACCAACCCGTTCAAAGCCACCCTCTACGGCTTCAGCGCCTACGGCGCGGTTACCGGGCTCGGCATCGCGTTCTTCGCGCTGCTGGCCTAACCCAACAACCGCCTGATCGGAACCGCGACCATGCCTGCGATCGCGCTCGGGCAGTCGATATCCGAGACGCCGTGGACTCGCCCCGGCCGCTCAGCGTGACTTTCTGCCGGATGCCGAGCCCTTCCATGGCCCGCGGCCCCGCTGGAACCTGCATACCTCCGAGCCCGCTCTGGGCCGCCGTGATTGTCGGGGTGAGGGCGCACACTGGATTTCGCTGTCACGTCTCGGCCGGTGACGGGATGCGCCGCCGAGGGGACGAAGGGGATCGCGGTGGCGGAACAGCCCTGGCTGGAACGGACGCTCGTGCGCGTCGAAGACAAGCCCAACGCAGGCCGTAAGGGCCGGAACGGACCGAAGTTCGGCAGCGGCCGGCTGCTGGTGTACCTGCCGGACGGGGGCCACTCGAACGAAGATTGGCTCCGCGCGGTCGTGGGTGCGAAAGTGCCGCTGCAGCACGACGACTCCGACCCGCCGGAGGTGTGGGACCTCGCTGCCAAACACATGCTCGCTGTGGCCGCGGCGATGGCCGACCGATACGGCGAAGTCGATATGTGCCTGCAGATCTCGCCGACGATGAAGTGCAGCTACAGCTGCCAGACGAAGGGGCGACCGGACACAGTGTGGGACTGCGTCTGTCAGTGTGGCGGCCGCCATCACAGCGGCAAGGGTTACTACGACGACTGGTACTCCACGGGCCGGTTCCGTATCGAGCGGCAGGGCGATATCGAGATACGGCACTTGCTGATCCGCCGCGGCCAGCTCCCCTGGGGGTCCGACGCCGCCCCCGAGCAACTGCGCTCGATGCTGCCGGCGCCCAGCGCTCCGCCGGTGCCTCGCCCGATTCTCCGCTCGGTTCCGACGCCGTCCCCTGTTCCAGCCGCTCCACACCCCCGGCCCGAGCCGCGGCCGGTGCCGCTGGTGCCGCTGGTGCCACCTTCTCCCGATCTCGGGCGTACCCCCAGCCCCGACTGGTATCTGCCCACGCCAGACCCCGTGCCGCACATCGCCGTTCCCGAGTCTCCGAAGCGGAAACGCACTGGCCCGCTGATCGCGGTGGCAGCCGTGATCGCCGTGATCGGCCTCGGCCTGTGGCTACTGGTGCCGATGCATACCAGCGACAAGCCCCGCACGGGGCAGAGCCCGCCCATCGCCACCGTGCAGGACGCGCCCGCCGCTCCGCCGCCACCTGCGGCAGAAGAACCCACACCACCACCGGTCAAGCCACCCGCGCCGACCTGGCGCGGGTGCTACCCACTGCAACCGAATTGCTGAACGGCAGCAGGTTTCGGTCCGAAACGAGGTAGTGGCGCATCCGCTTTCGTGATAGCGCTGGATTCCGGCCGATTGCGCGGACATACAGGGATGGTTGCGAAGCTGACTGGGCTGAAGTGCAGCGGGCGAACTGACTCAGGTTAGCTGAACGTGCTGCGCGTCACATGGTTTCGGCGGCTCAGCGACATCGATGCTATTCTGTTACATCGCAATGCCCTGGCAATCAGGTGAAAACAACTTCATAAGGAGGATCTCATGCATCAGATGAAGCAGCATTCTTTCAGGCTTGAGCTGCCCACTTCTACTCCGTTTGCAGAGGTCGAAACAATCGCCCTTGAGGGCATTGTCTTCCCCCACATGATCCGTGAGGGAAAGAGCAGCTACGCCGATCTGCGTATGCTCAGCCGTACTACACACACTGCTGGCACAAGTATCTTCGTAGGCCAGTACCTACTCTAGATCCGCCAATTTCGCAGCAGCAGAACATCCCTCGGGTACGGGGTAGTGGCGCAATCGGCCGGAATCCGGCGCTAACGCAGTGATGCCCCGGCGTGGACCCAGGGCATCACGGAAGCGGTTGTGGTACAGCCCCCGAAATCACCCGGCTTCTCGTTTCGGGCCCGCGAATGAGGCGGCGGTGGAGGTGCCGGGATTCTCCGGTGGAGCCCGCGTCAGCGGACCGTGACGGCCGCCCGGATCCACACGGCGCGGTCCTGTTCCATCATCTCCACCGCCGCCTCCGGCTCGGTGGACTGTGCGGTGCCGGTCACCACGACCAGGCCGCCGCGGTCGCGCAGGTCGCGCTCGACCGCACGGCGCCACGACGGATCGGACACCAGCTCGCCCGCACCGACCACACCCAGCCCGGCCGGGCCCGCGATCCGGATCGCCGACAGGCCCGCGTCGACAGTGATCCGCCAGCCCGGTGTCCGCGCGCCCGCGAACGCCATGTCGCGCAGCGGCACGGCGCCGCGCGCACGGAACTCGTCCGTCCAGGCGTCGCTGGTCACCAGGGCACCGGTGGGGGCGATGTGGACGCTGCGGACCCGGGGCA
This sequence comes from Nocardia sp. alder85J, assembly GCF_020176955.2. GTDB lineage: Bacteria > Actinomycetota > Actinomycetes > Mycobacteriales > Mycobacteriaceae > Nocardia. The sequence goes on along the minus strand of NZ_JAIUCZ020000022.1, from coordinate 10,196 downwards.
GCAGGATCACCACCGGGGTCGTGCCCACGATCGCGGTGTGGATGACGAGGTGCTCGATCTCCGGTATGCCCGTGGACGATTCGGTCACCGGCCGAGCGTAGACCGGCCGCCGGACGGGGGGTAGGGGCGTTGGGCGAGGCGGTTGAATCGCACCACCCTCGCGCTGGGACGTCTCTGTACTGAGACTATGTCTCTGGCCGGAGATATAGTCGCGGACATGAACGACGAGACCACCATGCGGCGGGCTGTAGGCCGCGACGACTCGTTCCTGAAGCAGGCCCGCGCGGCAGGCATGGCCCGGATCGCCGAGGCCAGCCAGGATGCCGCCGCGGTGGCGTGGGCGGAGGAAACCGCCGACATGCTGGTACAGCGGCTGCACGACCGGAAGGTGTCCTAGCCTCCCGTGCTCGGCTACGTCTTCGACGACACGGTCCTGGCAGCTCTGGGGGAGGGGAACCACGACGTGGCGGCCCTGCTGGCCGCTCTGGACTCCCGCGCCGTCCGTGTCTGTGTCCCGGCGGTCACCCTCGCCTACGCCTACGCTCGCCTGACGCTCGAGCAGTGCGGCGACCTACTCGGCATCATCGAGGCCATGGGTAACACCGAGGTCGAACCGGTCGCCGACTCTCTCGCGGCGCTGGAATTGTCGGAAGTGCTCGAACTCGTTCCCGACGACCCCGCAGCCGCTCACGCGCTGCTCGCCGCGCGCACCCATGACATGGGCATCGCCACGCTCAGTTCGGAACGCTGGGCACCGGTGGAGCAGCGGCTGCCCGCCAAGGCCCCGCTGGTGTACCTCGCTGAGGACTGACTCCGGCTGTCACAAACCCCACCAGATCTCGATTCGGGACCGCACCCAACCGGCGCGACCCTACTCCAACATCGCCAGCGCGGCCTCGGGTTCCGGTGCTGCGTCGCCGATGATGACCACCGAGCCGCGCTGCTGGCCGACGGCCGCGGGCGTCCACCAGCGGGGGTCGGCGGTGAGATATCCGGTGTACAGGGAACGAGCGGCCAGGACACTGTCTGCAGGACACCGCATACTTTCCCGGGAACACCGGGAACCGATCCCGGCTCGGTGGCGTCGAACTGTGGTGAGCCGGTTCGCTGTCCGGTGCCGCCGGGGGCATGCGCTCACGGCGGCGCCGAGGCGACTGGACAGGGGAGGTGCCGGGTGCAGTTCGCGTGCTACAACCCGAGGTGCGTGTATTCCTCGCACGCGATACCGACGTGCCCCTATCGGCGTGAGCCTCCTCCCCCGGTCCGGCGGGATGTCCGGTTGATGTCGGATGCCCAGTGGGAGGCGCGGCAACGCGTGATGCGGTTCGCGGCCGACGGGGGATTCGACTTGCGCCGTAACGCCTTACCGCGGATCCGGTTGCGCGGGTGGGGAGCGTGGCTGCGCGTCTGGTGGAACCGAGACGGCGGCCCGGACGTCGTCTGGCTGCTGGTGCTGATCCCGGTCGCGGTGCTGCTGGCGGCGGTGATGGCGAGCCTGCTGCTGCTCGGGTGACCGTGCATGCGAGTGGCCCCGGAGGATTCTCCGGGGCCACTGACGTACGCGGGCAACAGATTTCGGGGTTATTCGACGGTCATGGTCGCGATCTTGCTGACCGTCATCGCCCGACCTCGCTGTGGTGCAGCCGCGAGATTCGGGCGCCGGGCCCGGTGGGGGTCATGGTTCCGGCGGTGATGTCGGGGCGGGTGGTGCAGGCGCGGCCCGGCGGGTGTGCGTGGCCGGCGGCGACCGCGTCGGCGACGGCGGCCTGGTGGGCGGGGGCGTGGAGCCTGGCGTCCCACACCTGCTCGCGCTGAGCACGGCTGGCACCGTGGTCGTAGGCGGTCTCGGCGGTGGCGTCGAGGACGCGGCGGACCTGCATCCGGGTCGGGACCGGCACCCCGGCATCGCGCAGCGCCACCCCGAACTCGCCCATGGTGCGGTCGTAGTGCTGCTTGGTCTGGGTGTGGTCGCTGCGGGTCCCGGTGCCGAGGCCGATCGACTGGATGTCGACGGCCAGGTCGTACAAGGGCCGGTCGAGGTCGGCCTGGTGCTGGACCGGCTGGTCCAGGATCGGGTTGAGCAGGTCGATGACCTGCCGTTCGCCGGTGGTGGCGATCTGCTCGGCGGCCTGGTCGTGGCGTTCCAGGTCGACGCGGCGTTTGGTGCGTTCGTCGAGGAACATCAGCTCCGGCAGCCTGGTGGGGTCGGTGACCCGGCCCTGGTCGATGTCCTCGATGGTCAGATCGAGCATCGCGACCTCGGCCGGGTGCAGGCCCTCACCGGTCATCATGTCCTGAAGGCCGGACCGGTGGTATTCGGCGTCGGCGATCCGGTCGAGCAGCACCTCGTCGATCTCGGTGTCCGCGCCGGCATCGGCGTAGCGGGCGACATCGCGGGTAGCGTCCACGAACTCCTCCAGCGTGAGCTGGATCCGGCCGCGGTTCGCGTGATCCGGCCACATCCGGGTGTGATCGCCGGGGCGCTCGTCGCGGATCGCGCGGCCGGCGGACCGGACACGTTCCTGGTCGGACGGGGACATCACCGAGATCTCCGCGGCGATCTCGGCCGCGTTGGCGCCGTGGTGCGCGGCGAAGGACCGCAACAGGTCCTGTATCCGGCCGCGGGCCTCGATCCCGGGGTCGACCAGCGCCGGGGACTGCCGCAGGTCGTGGGCGGAAACATCACCGGCTGTGTAGTCCACCACGAACTCGATGTCGCGGCGCCGCGACTCGGGTACCCGCTCCTGTTCCAGCCGCTGTGACAGTGCCGCCCGCCGCTGCGCGACGCCGGTGACGACCGCGCCGGTGTCGCTGGTGGGGTAGAGGACCTCATCGGCGAGCGCGTACGCATCGACCGCGGCGAGTTCCGCCTCCGACAGGCCACCCATCCCGGTCAGGACGTCGACCGCGTACATGCCACGTGCCTGCACCAGCCGCGCCTGCCGCAGTTGCTGTACCGCGGCGGCGTCGAACTCGGGGTCGATGCCGACGGTCCAGGTGGTGAAGTCCGTGCCGCGATCGAGGCTGATACCCCAGTTCTGGGCGAGGTTCTCGACGCGCTCGGCGACGAACCCGCGGGCGGCCTCCCCGAGTTCGGGGTCGTCCCCGGCCGACCACACCAGGGCAGTGGCCAGCCGGGCGATATCGGTCTCCGGACCGGCGGACAGCGCGTCGGCGACCAGGCGGTCGTAAGCCAGGTCGCGGACCTCACCGATCTCGCGGTCCAAGACCTGCCGCTCGGGATCGGTATCGGACTCGTACAAGTCGCGGGACAGGAGCGCGTCGTTGAGCCGGTCCAGGTCCCGGCGCTGCTGCGCGGCCTGGTGGATGGCGACGCGGGTGTACAGGGCCGCGAGCCGCTGACCATGCGAAGACCGGTCGGCGGCGGTAGAGGAGGGGGTGTCGGACATGAGGGTGATCTCTTTCTCTGGTGTCGGGTCCGGCCAATCCCGGACCCGGGTCGGTAGGTGCCGTCGGGGTGGCGCGGGTCAGATCCCGCGGCCTTTCTCCGGGCCGGGGCGGCGCCGCCCGGTGGCGCGGCCGATGCCGGTGCCGGAGCGGGTGGTGCGCGGCTGCAGCTGCGGACGAGGGGTGGACTGCACGGCGGCCTGCGCCGGATGCGCGTGGCCGGCGTCGACGGCCATGCGTCCGGCGACCTGCTGCGGGGACAGTCCGACTCCGGCGAGGTGGTCGGCGGTGGCCTGGCGGCGGGCGGGCCCGTCGTAGGCGACCGGATCGCCGCCGGAGCGGGCGGCGGCAACCAGCTCGCGGCGTTCGGCCCAGACGTCCTGGATCCGGTGTGCCTGCTTGCCGACGGTCGCCGCGTCTCGGGAACCGTCGTCGAGCTGGTGTTTGACCCGGTTGCGGATCGGTTCGGGGACACCGACGGCGGCCATGCGGGCGAGGAGTTTCTCGTAGTCCGGCAGCGCGACCTGGCCGGCGGCGAGCTGGGTGTGCGCGGCCAGCACCGCGTCGACCTCGTCGCGCACCCACCCGGCGGTCCCGGCCGGGACACCGGGCCCGTGCAGGGTGTTGTGCAGGTCACGGCGGTGGTCGCCGGTCGCTGCGCGGGCGATGCGGTCGCCACGCCGTGCGTCGACCTGGGCAGCGGTGCGGTCGTCGGCGAACAGCATCTCCGGCACCGCGTCGGTGATCCCGGCCTCGACGTCGCGCAGCACGGCGCGGATCTGGTCTTTCTCGTACTCGTGCAGGCCCTGGCCGTGGGACAGGGCTCGGTCGATCTGGCGGCGCTGCAACGCGACCCGTTCCCGCTGCTCGGCCGCCCACACCGGATCCAGACCGTCCTCGACCGCTTCCCGCGCTTCGACCTGCGGCGCCATCGCCGCGTACATGCGGATCGTCTCGCCCAGAGCTTCGCGGTCCACGTGATCGGGCCAGATCGGATCGAAGGCCTTGCCGGGGTTGCGCCGGATCTCCACACCGCGGGCCCGGGCGGTCTGCTGATCTTCGGGGGTCATGACCTGGACCGCGTCGGCCAGCCGATCCCGCACCCCCTGGGTGTCCAGGCCGTGCTTGAGCCGGGTCTGGTAGTCCAGCAGCATCGTGTCGACCCGATGCTTCGCCTCGTCACCGAGGTCGACCAGCGGCTCCCCCACCCGCCGCAACTCCGCCGCCGGATTGCTCGTGGCCACCGCGCCGAGATGCTTCAACGGCACCTCCACGTCCGGCGCGCCGAGGTAGACAGCCACGAACCGCACCTTCGCCGTGGTCTTCGCGTCGACGCCGGCGGACTTCAGCTTCTTGGTCAAACCCTCCAGCGAGTGCCCGCCGGGGTTCTTCTTCCAGGCGTCGATCGCCTCGTACAAGCCGGGTTTCGCGGACTCGTCGATCCCCCCGGCGCCGGCGACGAGGGTGACCATCCGGTCGCGGGCATCGGCGACCCGGGCGGCGACGGCGCGGGCCTGGTCGATGTGGGCGAGTTGGTCGCGGACCGAGTCCGGGGCGGCGACGACCGCGTGCAGCGACATCGTGTCGATGTGCACCCCGTACCGGTCGTGGATGTGACCGGACAGTTCGGCGAACATCCGCTTCGCGACCGGCGAGTCCTCGGCCCAGGTCACCGAGTCCTTGAGTGCTTCGGCGATCTCGGTGCGCGACAGGCGATCCCAGCCGATCTTCTGCATCTGCGCGAGCTTGGTCTCCACGCTGCGGCGTTCGGCGTCGATGCGAGCCTGGTATTCGGCGGCGCGTTTCTCGCTGTCGGCGGCGGCGATCTCGGCTTCGCGGCGGCGCCGGTCGGCGGCCGCGGTCGCCAAGCCGATGATCTGCTGCATCAGCTGCTGCACCACCCGCCCGAACAGGCCCGAGACGTGGTCGATCGTGTCGTCGTGGATGTGCGGATGGTTCTCGGGGTCGGGCATGATCACGGGCACGACAGGGCCTCCTACGTGGTCGGGCTGGGTGGGTGGGCGGGCCTCGGAAACCGGCCCGGCGGCCGGGGAGACCACACCGGGCGAAGAAGCGGCCGCAACGGTGTGGGGGTCCAGGTGAGGGATGGGGTCGAGTTCGTCGATGTCGTGACCGGCGTCGACATGATCGGTGAGGTCCTTGCCGGTGGCGGCCTGCACGACCCGCACCGACTGCACCCGGCCCCGCAGCGAGCCCATGACCCGCTCGGCACGCCGGTAGCCGGGAGCGTCGCGATCGGCGACGATCACGACCTCGACGGCGCCGTCGAGCCAGCGGGCGTGATCGTCGCTCCAGCTGAGCGCGCCGCCGGCGTTGGTGGTCGCGGTCAGCCCGGCCCGCTGCGCGGTCAGTGCGTCTTTCTCGCCCTCGACCACATAGATCGGTTCACCGACTGCGACAGCGTCGAGGACCGCCGGGAGCGCGAACGGCACCGCGGGGAATCCGCCGTCGACCATCCGGCCGGCCTCGGAGTCCCAGCGGTGCTGGTGGAACTTCTTGTCCCGGCCACCGGCGAAGCTCGCCTCCCGCCGGACGACTTCGCCGAGGATCTCCCCGTCGGCGGTCATGTACGGGTAGGCGGCGACCTGCTTCCATGCCGACTGCTGGGCGCCGAGATCCCGGCGCGGCTTGGTCAGCGGCAGGCCAGCCGCGTCGATCGCGCGGTCGGATGCCGACACCTTCCGGGGATGCACCCGCGGTGCGCGCTGGCGTTCGCGGCTGCCGGCCTGGCGCTGGATCGGGTTGTCGTACAGGTCCCGGACCTCGAGGTCGAGGGCGGCCAGTACGTCCTTGTCGTCGCATCCGGCGAAGCAGCGGACCTTGGTGCGCTGCTCACCGGGGATGTGCTTGACCCCCAGCGACGGATTGTGGTGGCCGCCACCGGATTCGTGGACCGGGCAGCAGAACTTCGTCCACGCACCCGACGGTTTTCCTTGCCCTACAGTGCGTTCCAGGGCAGCGACGATCGTCTCGAAGCTGCCCTGGCGGGCGGTGGAGGCCGACATCAGGGGAACTCCGCCACGACCGTGCCCCGGCGCGGGCTACCGGTGACCATGACCAGGCTCGATTCGGCCGCCACGTCCACGACCTCGAACGGGTCGTCGAACGACCCCGGCGTCGCGGCTTCCAGCGGCAGCGGATCGAGTACGGCGTGCTTGCCCTTGCCGATCGAACAGTTCTTGAACGGCCCGTCCGGCGACATCAGGACAGCCATGTGGTGGTCGGCGTGGTCGCGCCACCACGACGACAGTTCGCTGGTCTTGCCGAGACGGGCGTGTTCCCAGGCCCGCCACATCGCGCCGAGCCGGGATGCTGCCTCGGGGTGGTCGTGCCACTGCGGGCACCACTTGATGTCGGTGTCCGCCCTGGCTCGCACGACCTCCCGGGCGTAGACGACCGCGAGGAACTTCTCCACGAACGCCTCGACGTTCGGGTAGAACAGCTGTTTCTGCTCCTCCTCGGCGGTCTCCTCCGGTGTCGGCGCCGGCGCGACCGCCTCCTGCGCGGCCTTGCGGGCGGTGTCCTGCATCTGCTCCAGCACCGCCGGGGTCAGGAACTCCTCGAACACCGCGGTCGCGATGTCCTTCGCCGACGCGGCGACCCGCTGCCCGATCGCGTGCCGGACCGCCTCGGCCAGCGCCGCGTTCAGCTCCGGCTCACTCGGCCGTGCCTGCTCCGGGTCGTCGTTCTGCGGGCCGGTGCCGTTGGTCGTGGTGGTCATTCGTCGTCGTCCTCACCGTCGGAGGTCGACGGTGCGCTCCACCCGTCGGCCTGGCTGGAGTGCTGGTTGCGGGCGGGGTCGTGGCGGTCCAACGAGGCGGTGACCTGGTCGGCGTAGTCGCGGTCCCACCACGGGACCAGCCGCACCAACGCCGGCCGGTGCCCGGACGCCAGCACCAGCGCGCGGCCGGGCGGCATCGCGGCCAGATCGGACGGGGTCAGCGTCACCTCGGTCGTGCGGGACCACGACGTCGAGGTCGATCGGGAGTCCTTCCCGGTGCCCTTGCTGCGCGACAACGACGAGACCAGCTCGTAGTGGCCGCCGACCACATCGGAGATGTCGCGCAGGAACGGCGCGTCGGCCAGGCCCGGTCCGAGGGTGCGGATGTTCGCCGCGGACCACAGGGCCCGCATGCCGTCCTCGCCCCAGCAGCGCACACCCTGGGCCCACGACTGCAGGATCGTGAGCACCACGATCCCGCGAGAACCGAAGTGGCTGTACTGCTTCGGCAACTCGGTCCAGCGCACGATGTTCGCGGCCTCGTCCAGCGCGATGGTCAACGGGACCGGCATCCGGCCGCCGCAGCGGACCCCTTCGTCCTCGGCGGCGGCCGCGACCGCGGCGGTCAACGCGGTGATCAGCGGCCCCGCCGTACCCGCGCCCTCCCTGGAAAGCGGATACAACGTGTCCCGCGACCGCACGAACGCCCGCACGTCGAACGGGATACGTTGCGCATCACCGTCTTCCGGCGGGCACACCCAGGGACGGATCTTCTGGTACTTGAGGCAGGCCATCATCTTCTTGGCCGTGGAGAAGATGCCCGAGCGCTGCCGGTCCGGGGCGGTGTACTGGTCCCGCAGCGCCGCGGCGACCATGGGGTAGTTCTGGTGCAGGATCTCGATCGGCTCGTCCTCGCCCGGATCGGTCACCCACAGGAAGCACTGCGTGATCGGCTTCTTCGCCACGCTCGCGGCCAGGATCAGGCCCGCGACCAGTTCCTCCCCCTCGCCGTCGAAGAACGCGTCCTTGCGTTCATCCCCGCCGGCGGCGAAATGCCCGGCCAGCTTCGCGGCCCGCTCCTGGGCGTCGGCGCCGCCGTCGGTGCCGGTCACCCACGCGATCGGATCCCAGAACCAGTCACAGGTCTCGCCCGCGACCTGTTGCGGGTCGAACACCCACACATCCCCGAGCCCGGCCCGGTACTCGCGGGTCGCGTCGACGATGTCGCGCTTGTTGCTCGTGGCGATCGCCGGACCCCACGACTCCATCAACGCCGGAATCACGTAACTGCTGGACTTGCCCGCGCGGGGACCCATGATCGCCAGATGCAGGTCCTCGAACGACCCGTACAGCATCTCCGGGCGCACCTGGCGCCGGCCGAGGGTTTCGCCGATCGACACCCCCGGCGCGTTCATCGCACCGCGGGCCACACCCAACCGGGCGGCCTTCGCCGCGACCGCCTCGAACATCAGGTCCGCCAACTCGATATCGCGGGCGAGGAACTGCGCCTGCGCATCGATCGGCAACTGCGGCAACGCCTTCGGGGCCCGCTGCAACGTCCGCACCGGCGCGGCCTGCTTCTGCTTCTGCTCGTCGGCGGTCCTGCCGCGAGCCGCCCGCGCGGTCCGGCAGCGACGGCACGCCCACGTCACCCCCGCCACCGTCCCAGCGACTCCGGCGGCGGTGACACCGATGTCGGTGACCAGCCCGGCCCACGCCGCCGGCGTCCACACCAGCTCGTGCGTGGAGAACAACTCCCACCCGAGCCCCACCGGGTTCGAGAACGGGATGGACTGGCGCGGGCCGCCGAAGGCGGGCGCGGTCCACAACGCGGCGCCGGCCACCTCGACCAGCGCGGGCGTACCCAGCGTCACCGCGGCGATCCCGATCGCTTCCCGGTACTCCCCCGGCTGATCCGCGCCGGGCATCGACACACGGCGATCCATCACGCCACCGCCGCCAGGTAGGCGTCGTAGGCGCGGCGCACCGTCTCCCGCGACGCGCCCACGACCTCGACGATCCGTTCCCACGGCAGTCGCCGACCGTCACGCAGCTCCGCTACGCGGTGCTGGAACTCCGGCTCCCGCCAGGGCATCGGGCGCTTGCGCTCAGCCCCGGACTCCATTGGGACACCGGTTGCGGCGACGGTGTCGAGCTGCTCCCCGACCGCCTTCCAGGTCTTACGGTCCGCGCCGAGAGTCGGCATCAGCACCGAGGCAACCACCCCGTCGGTCACGCCAGCGGTCTTCGCCCAGGCCGCGCACTGGCGCAGCAGCGGGCACCTGGCGCACACGGCCTGGGCCGCCAGCACCCCAGCCCGATCGATCGGGAAGAACGTATCCGGGGGCACATCCGCGCATGCCAGGTTCTTCCACTGCACCGCTTCTCGCGATACCGTCGCGCGCCTCACCGGGCACCTCCGAGTACCTCGGTCGCGGGCACGCAGAACGGCTCGCAACTCGACGTCGTCGGCGACGGCATGACGTCTCCGGCCGGTTTCGTCCCGTCGCCGAAGTTCGTGCAGCACACCGCAATGCAGACCAGCAGCGCGAGCAGCACCCCGGCACCGAAGCCGACGAAGATTCCGGCCACCCCGCCCGCGTTGATCACGATCGGGACAGCGACCTGCGTCTCCAGTTCGTGGCGGGTCATCACGGCACCGCCACGAACGAACGAGCTTCGGCCGCAGTCAAACCGAGCTGCGCGGCCCACTGCTCGACGTCCGGCCAGTCCGGCGCGAGTGCGATCCGCAGCGCCGCCACCGTGTCGCCGGCTTCGAACTGGCGGCCGGGCAGCCAGGAGACGACCCAGCGGCCGTCGCCGACGTACAGGGCCAGGTGCGGGGTTCCGGGTGCCACCATCCGGCGGTTGGGGGTCACCTGCACGCGCGGCAGTGCAGGGGCAGCAGCACGTGCCCACATCTCCGGCGTCCACTTGGTCGGTAGCAGCCTCATCACGCCACGCCCTCGTCCGCGGTCGGCGTGATGGGCTTTGCGAGACTCCGCAGTTCGACGCGATCGATGCGGATCTGGTTCGACGCCAGCCG
>NZ_JAIUCZ020000021.1 GCF_020176955.2 Nocardia sp. alder85J | reverse complement strand
AACCTCCGGCACCCGCGACACCGTCACCCACACCCTGACCTTCACCTACACCCCCACCGGACAGGTCGCCACCCAGCAACTCGACGACCAGGCACCGACGCGGCACGAATACGACCCCACCGGACACCGCACCCGCCGCACCACCCCCACCGGCTCGATCACCACCTGGCACCACGACCTCACCGGCCACGTCACCACCATGACCACCGACGGCCACCACATCGACTTCACCCACAACCCCCTCGGCCGCACCACCAGCTGGCGAATCGGCGAAATCGCCATCCACCGCACTTTCACCGACGCCGGCCATCTCGCCACCCAGGAAGTCACCGCCTTCCCCACCCAAACCCTCACCCTCGACCACAACCCGAAAAGACCCGCACCCCACCAACTCCGCCGCGACGACTACACCTACCGTCCCGACGGCTACCGCACTACCCACACACTCAGCCGCCCCGGCACCGAAGCGATTCACCGTGAATATGATTTGGATCTTTCTGGCCGAGTCACCAGCATCTTTGCAAACGGGATCCTGAGCGAGGCATACAATTACGATCCTCTCAACAACATCACCACCGCTCTGCGCCGCTCTCTCACCGCAGACATGGCTTCCGCAGACTCGGACTCCACTGATCACCGTGAGTATCACAACAATATCTTGGTCCGAGCGGGCCGCACCCGGTACTTCTACGATCCTGCCGGGCGTCTGATACGCAGAGCTACCGCCCGATATTCTCGCAATTCTGACGTCTGGCAGTATCGTTACAACGCATTCGACCAACTCACCGATGTCTATACGCCCGACAGGCAACATTGGCACTATACCTACGACGCCCTGGGCCGCCGGACCACGAAACAGCGCCTCGATGTCGGCAGTACGGCCCTTGACCACGTCGAATACGGCTGGGATGCAACGCAGCTCGCCGAGCAGTGGGTGGGGGACCAGACAACCAGGTGGCACTACCTACCGGGGACACGCAGGCCGATAGTCGAAGTTTCGAGCCGACCAGCGGCCGCTACCCAGCTATCGGTCATCATTACCGACCCGGCCGGTTCGCCTACTGAGCTACTCGATCCGACAGACGGTGTTACTCGACTGACGGCCGATGTCCAATTATGGGGGCAAACCGCGTGGTCGGCCGCAGTTGGCACCATACTGCGATTTCCAGGTCAAATCTATGATCATGAGACCGGATTTCACTACAATTTACACCGCTACTACGACCCGGATTCCGGACGCTATCTGACCTTGGATCCGCTGGGGCTGACACCCTCGGTCAACCCGTCCGCTTATCCACGCAATCCGACGGCATGGGCGGACCCGCTCGGGCTGATACCAGACGAGTGCGAGTTTCGAGACTTCGCTCACGGCACTTCTCGGGCTTACGCAGACAACATCGTGGACAATGGACTCAGCGCTGACGCTGGAAGAGATGCTACACATGGGGGGCGTATGAGCAGACCCGGATCCTTTTTCACCCACGAGGTTGATGGACCGGATTCTCCAGGAATTCAGTCGGCGTACGAGTGGGGTTTGAGAGTGGATTCGAACTCTCCATCAACGGTGATCATCGGCAGGATTCCGGAGCAGGTCTATCAGTCATTGCTGAAAGACGGCCTGATTCAGATCAGGGAGGTGGGCGAAGGAGTACCGCTGGAAACAATTTTCCATCCGGACTCGTTCGAAGTTCTGAACCGTGAAATAGAGTGGATTGCTAAGATGACACCATGAATACGGGACCGGGCGGCTATTCCGCATCTCACATCCGCAAGACAACCTGGGGGGAATTCCTCAAACTCGACGATGGTCGATGGAAGACCACTTGGAAGCTGGTGTTCGAAACGGCTCAGGACACGCGATCCGTAGAAATATACGGCAATGACAACATCGGCTTCCGGGCGGAGCTGAAGACTTCCGGAGGTGTGGACGCCGAGCTGCTCGTATTCACGGCAGAGCAAGCAATGTCCGCAATCTATTACCCTCCAACTTTCAAGAGCTTCGGAATGGTGAACGATCTCGTTGGAGAGCTGAAAACCATAGAAGGGCATCCCAAGGAGTGGTATGCCCCATTCCGGTTGTCGTGACCAGCGAAACTCTCCGGCCTGTGGCAACACTGCCCTGGTCGCCGAGCTGAGCCGACTCGCGACCGCGTTGAAGGCACACGGCTCGGGTAACGGACGAGCCGGCGCAGGCGGGGGTCCAACCGTAGTTGCCTACGGCACGCCACTGCGAGCAGGTCGCGGGAGACGGTGAAGCCGGGACCGTGCTCGACCAGCAGGATGCTCACACCGCGGTTCGGCGGGGACTGTCGGCGTTGTGATCTCCGGCCTCGACGCTTGACTCTGACACCGGTGTGAGGGTTTAGCGTCCGGGGGTTGGTGCCGGAGCGGAGGAAGGAGTCGGGATGGCGGGCGTGGTGGTTGTGGGGGCCGGGCCGGGGATCGGGGTGGCGGTGGCGCGGCGGTTCGCGCGGGAGGGGATGCCGGTGGCGGTGGTGGCGCGGTCGGCGGAGACGGTGAAGGGGGCTGTGGAGGCTGTCGAGGGGGTGCCGGTGGCCGGGTTCGTGGCGGACAGTGTCGATGTGGCGGCGTTGCGGGCGGCGTTCGCGGGGGCGGGGCAGCGATTCGGGGTGCCGGAGGTCGTGGTGTACAACGCGGCGGTCATCCGAGCGGATGTGGTGGGGCAGTTGACGGTTCGGGAGCATCAGGAGGCGTGGGGGGTCAATGTGGTGGGGGCGATCAATGTGGCGGCGGAGATGTTGCCGGCGATGGCGGCGCGTGGGAGCGGGTCGTTCATCGTGACCGGGGGGATGCCGGAGGGGAAGGCGGAGTATGTCAGTCTTTCGCTGGGGAAGGCGGGGGTGCGGGCGCTGGTGGGGTTGCTGGACGAGCAGTTCGGGGCGGCGGGGGTGCATGTCGCCACGGTGACCGTCGCGGGGGCGGTGGCGCCGGGGGGTGATTTCGATCCGGAGGAGATCGCGGAGCAGTACTGGCGGTTGCACGTTCAGGAGCGGTCGCGGTGGGAGCGTGAGATCGTTTATCGGGGGCGGGAATTCGATGAGGGGGCGGCGGCGGTGCTGGGGGCTTTGCTCGGGGACTGGCGGGCGGCGTTCGACGGGCATCGGACCGGGGAGATGGGGGCGTTGTTCACCGCGGACGCGTTGTTCCAGGGGATGGATCGGCGGTTGCGGGTCGGGCCGCGCGAGATCGGTTCGTACTACGACGATGTCGCGGTGGGGGCCAGGGTCACGGTGGAGGTGATCGGCGCTCGGGTTGCCGGGGACGGGGTTGTCGGCGGGTTCGCCGATGCGACCTTCGTCCTGCCGGACGGGGAGGTGCGGCCGTTGCGGTTGTCGCTGGTGGTGCGGCGGACCGGGGACGGGTGGCGGATCGGTCAGTACCATGCGGCGGTGCGCGCGGGGCAGGGCGGGTGATGCGTTGCGCTCGGGCGGAATTTATTGCCGATATCGGTGATCAGTGCAGGTCAGCTGGGATTTCTCAGTCGATCGGGTGCGCCGGGGCCGGGGTGCGGCGGCGGGGTGGGACGATAATTTCCCGGTGAGCGCCGAATTCCTCTGGTACATACCGAATCAGGCCACGCCCGGCCATCGTGGCGATACGGTGGCGGCCGATCACAACAGTCTCGACACGCTCGCCGCGCAGGCCCGGTCGCTCGAGGAGCACGGGTGGAAAGGGGCGTTGCTCGGGACCGGGTGGGGGCGGCCGGACACCGTGACGGTGGCCACGGCGCTGGCGGCGCGGACCACGACCTTCGAGCCGTTGATCGCGATCCGGCCCGGATATTGGCAGCCTGCTCATTTCGCTTCCGCCGCAGCCACTCTCGATCATCTGTCCGGTGGGCGGGTGCGGGTCAACATCGTGTCGGGGAAGGACGATCTCGCCGCCTACGGTGCGGCAGAGGAGGATCAGGCCGAGCGTTACGGCCGCACCGCCGAATTCATCCGGCTGGTGCGGCGGCTCTGGACCGAGCAGCGGGTGACCTACGAAGGCACGCACTATCGGGTGACCGATTCGACGGTGGTGCCGCGGGTCGTGCCGCGGCCGGGACGGCCGCATCCGACCCTGTATTTCGGGGGCGCCTCGGCGGCCGCGGAGCGGGTGGCGGCGACGGAGGCGGACGTGCAGTTGTTCTGGGGGGAACCGCTGGCCGATATCGCCGAGCGGATCGATCGGCTGCGGGGGCTCACCGAGCGGCTCGGGCGGGCGTTGCCGCCGTTGGAGTTCGGCCTGCGGGTCACCACGCTGGTGCGGGACACCACCGAGCAGGCGTGGGCCGACGCCGAGGCGCGGGTCGCGGTGATGGCCGGTAGTCATGCCGCGCCGAAACAGGATTCACATCGGACGGCGGTGGGCCAGCGGCGGCTGTACGAACTGGCCGAGCGCGGGGACGTGCTCGACGACAATCTGTACACCGCGCCGGGGCGGGTCGGCGGGGGCGGGGCCGGGACCACCTGGCTGGTGGGGTCCGCGCAGGATGTCGCGAAATCGCTGCGGAAATATCAGGATCTGGGGATCACGCACTTCGTGCTGTCCGACACCCCGTACCTGACCGAGATCGAGCGGCAGGGCACGCAATTGCTGCCGTTGTTGCGGGACTGAGGGATTCGGCGGCCGGTCGCAACCATCGGCTGCGACCGGCCACGGTTCACGGACGCGATCCGGTGCCGTGCACACCGTGCTCGTCGATCAGGGCCAGTTCCTCGTCGGTGAGCGGCGGGAATCGCAGGGCCGCGAGGTTGTGGTCCAGTTGCGCGGTGGAACTGGCGCCGATCAGCGCCGAGGTGACCTCGGGGCGGCGCAGGACCCATTGCAGCGCCAGCTGCGCCAGCGACTGGCCGCGCGCCTCGGCGATCTTGTTCAGCGCGGCGGTGCGCTGCCGGTAGGTGTCGTCGATCACCTCCGGCGACAGGAACGTGCTGTTCTGCGCGCGGGCGCCCGCCGGGATGGCCTCCAGATACTTGTCGGTCAATAAACCCTGTGCCAGTGGCGAATACACGATCGCGCCGAAGCCCTCCCGGCGGGCGGTGTCGAACAGGCCGTTGCGTTCCGGGCGGCGGTCGTAGATCGAGTACCGGGTCTGGTGGATCAGCAGCGGCACGCCGGCCTGCCGCAGCAGACCGGCGGCGGCCTGTGCGCGATCCGGCAGGTAGTTGGAGATGCCGACGTACAGGGCCTTGCCCTGCTGCACCGCGCTCACCAGGGCGCCGACCGATTCCTCCAGCGGCACTTCGAGATCGGGGCTGTGGTGATAGAAGATGTCGACGTGGTCGGTGCCCAGGTCGCGCAGGCTGTGCTCGAGCGAGGTCAGGATCGACTTGCGGGAACCGCCGCGCAGATAGGGGCTCGCGCCGATCGGGTTGCCCGCCTTGGTCGACAGGATCAACTCGTCGCGGTACCGGGCCAGATCCTTGGTGAGCACCGCGCCGAAGGTCTGCTGGGCGGCGCGATGCGGCGGGCCGTAACGGTCGGCGTTGTCGAAGTGGCTGATGCCGAGATCGAAAGCGTGCAGGATGATTTCGCGCTGGGTGGCGAACGGGTAGTCGGCGCCGAACTTCTGCCACAGGCCGAACGAGAAGGCCGGCAGATCCAGCCCGGAGGCGCCGCTGCGCCGGTAGGGCAGCTGCTCGTAGCGGTCCGCCGCGGCGGTGTAGGGACTTTCGGTCATCGGGGTCCTCTCGGATCGGTGGGGCCGGACGGTCAGAACAGTCCGGTGGTCGGTGGTTCTTCCCCGGTCAGGTGGTAGGCGCCGGCGACGGCCAGCTTCCACTGCCGCGGATTGTGATTGGCGACGGTGCGGGCGTTGCGCCAGTGCCGGTCGAAGCCCAGGGTGCGGTCGGTGATCGAGCCGCCGCCGACATCGAACAGCAATTCCGAGGCGGCGAGGGCGGATTCGGCGGCGGTGACACCGGCCTGGGCGACCTCCACCGCGGCCGCGGCACGAGCGGCGCGCGCCTGCGGGCCGGTGACGCCGCGCACCTCGGACAGGGTTTCGGCGGCCAGCAGCACGACCGCGCGCGCCGCCCGCGCCAGGGTCGCGATCCGGCCGACCGTGTGCCGGACGTAGGGGTCGTCGGTGCTGCGGGTCGCGGAACTGTGCTTGATCGGCCGGGCCCGCTCCCGGGTGTAGGCGACCGCGTCGTCCAGGGCCCGCGCGGCGATTCCGGCCTGCACGGCGGCCAGATACAACTGGGCGAACGAACCCTGCCAGGGCTGCGCCGGCGCCGGGTCGCCGACGCCGGTCACCTCGTCGGCATGGATCCGCACCTCGGTGAAACGCGTGGTGCCACTGGCGGTCAGCCGCTGGCCGACGGCGTCGAAATCGTCGAGCCGCTCCAGGCCGGCGCGATCGATGGGCACGGTGAACCGGATCAGGGTGCCGTCCTCGGCGACGGCCTGGGTGGAGAACCACGAGGCGTACAGGCCGCCGGTCGAATAGTACTTCTCGCCGTTGACGATCCAGTCCTCGCCGGCACGTCGCGCGGTGGCGTTGGTCTGCCCGCTGGCCCCACCGGTGCGCTCGTTCGCCGTGCCCGCGAACAGATCTCCGTGCCGCAACCGCTCCAGCACGGCGGCGCGATGCGGCAGATCGGCCCGGTCGGCCACCTGGTTCGCGATCAGGAATGTACTCCGGAGAGCTTGCGCCACACTGGAATCCGCGCGAGCCACCGCGATCACCAGCTCGGCCACCGCCCGCACCGAACCACCGGCGCCACCGTCGTGCCGCGGGATGCCGGTCAATGCGACACCCGCGGCCCCGAGCGCTCGTACCTCGGCGAACGCGTACTCCCTGGTCTCCTCCCGGGTCCGGGCGGACTCGCCCAGTCGCCGGAGGATCGGCTCGATCGCGGTGTGGATCCCGGTCACCGTGGGCGCGGACCCGGCGGAATCGGTCGGTCCTGCCACCGTCGCCCCCTCCTCCGGATATACTGCGGTCATCGCGGCACCGCCGCGGTCTCGTACAGGCCCAGCGAGGCCCGCAGGGTCGCTGCGGGCGAGGCGGCCAGCAGCGGTACCAGCTCGCGCACCAACGTCAGCAGCGCCTCCGCTCCCCCGGCGGTCGTCGGCTCGAGGCCGTCGAGCCGGTGGGTGGCCGCCCACTCGGCCAATTCGTCGGCTACTACTCGTGGATCACGGCCGAGGTCCACCGCCACTCGGCCGATCAGCGCGATCCCGGTGCGCCGCCGGTCCACCCGGTCCAGCGCCTCGGTCAGCGCGGCGTCCGCACCGGCGACCACGTCGGCCTCGACAATCACCACGTCCGCCGCGCCCGCGACGACCGCCCAGCCCAGTTCCGCCGGATCGGTGGCCGCGATCACCGGACGACCCTGCACCGACGACGGCCCGTCCAACGGGCCCGCGACCCGATACCCGCGGCCGTCGTGGTCGATCGCGGCGATCAGCGCGTCGTCGGCCACCAGGGCACGTTCCGCATCACCTATCAGCGCGACCCGAGGGAACGACTCCCACAGGCGGGCAAGGATTCTCGCGTACTCCGCCCAGCGTTCCGCGGCGGTGAGCGCAGTCGGGTCCGGCGTCGTCGCATCGCTGACCTCGTCGCCCGCGCCGGGCCGCAGCACCACGCCGGTGCGACCCGCGGTGGCCCGATCGAACGACAGGATCCGCCGGGCCGCGTTGTAGGGCGCGTTGTGGGTGGTGGGCAGGTCGACCAGGTAGCCGAGATCGCCGACCACGCCCGCCAGATAGGCGCCCGCGACACTCGGATCGAGGGCACGCCGCTCACCCGCCCGTTCCGGCAGCCGCAGCGCCGCCACCCCCGCCTCGCGCGCTGCCGCCGCAATGGCCACCGCATCGGACAGCGATACCGGTTCCGGTGGCGTGGCCGTATCCACCGCGGATGCCGTGCCGTCCGCCGCCGGCGCCGAGCGCGGCGGAAAATCGGCGGCCCCGACGGCGAGGTCGATCAGGATCGGGATGCCCATGGTGGTACCTCTCGGTCGGATGCGCTCATCGGGCGGCCTCCAGTGGGCCCCGATCCCACACGCCGGTCGGGACGGCGGGCAGGCCGAGGCCGAGATGGCCACGCAGCGTGGATGTTTCGTACTCGCTGCGGAACAGTCCGCGGCGGCGCAGTTCCGGGACCAGCTGATCGGCGAAATCGTCGAAGCCGGAGGGCAGTACGTCCGGCATCACGTTGAAACCGTCGGCCGCGCCGGTGCGGAACCAGTGCTCGACGTCGTCGGCGACCTGCTCGGGAGTGCCGACCACGATGCGGTGCCCGCCGCCGCCGGAGAGCTTCTTCAGCAACTGCCCCAGCGTCGGCCGCTCCCGGTCGATGATGTCCTTCACGACCCGGTAGAAGGTCTGGGAGCCACCGGCATCGTCCGGATCGGGTAGCCGGTCGGCGGGCAGGGGTTCGTCGTCGGCGAGACCGTCCAGCGAGATGCCGAGTTGGCCGGCGAGGCGGGCTCGCGCGTAGGCGTCGGGGAGCAGTTCGTCCAGCAGTTCCCGGCGGCGGGCCGCTTCGGCCTCGGTGCTGCCGAGGACGGTGGACACTCCGGGCAGTACCACGATGCCGTCCGGGTCGCGGCCGAATTGCCGTGCGCCCTCGCGTAGTTCGGTCCGGAACGCGCGTGCCGCGACGATGTCCTGTTCGGCGGAGAAGATCACCTCGCCGATCCGCGCCGCCAGCCGCTTGCCGTCGCTGGAACCACCGGCCTGCACCACCACCGGACGGCCCTGCGGCGACAGGTATTCGGTGCGTTCGGCCCAGGTGGTGACGACGCGTTCCACGAATTCGGCGGCCCGCCGGTAGCGCAGGCCGTGCTCGGGTTCGCCGGCGCGGCCGAAGTTGCGGGCCGCGCCCGGCCCGGCCGTGGTGACCACGTTCCAGCCGAACCGGCCGCCGCTGAGATGGTCGAGATCGCCCAAGCGCCGGGCCAATTCGACCGGATCGTTGTAGGACGAGGACAGCGTGCCGATGAGCCCGATGCGCTCGGTCTGCGCCGCGATCCGGGCCAGGACGGTGGTCGGTTCCAGATTGTTGCCGGGCCGGTGCCGGACGCTCGGGTCCAGTGACGGTCCGTCGGCGAGGAATACCGCGTCCAGGGTGGCCTGCTCGGCCTTGCGGGCGATCGCGGTGTAGTGCTCGACGGTGTAGGCCGCGAGCGGATCCGTGCCGGGGAAGCGCCACGAGCCGCCGAAGACACCGGCGTTGAGGATGTTGACGTTGAGGTGCAGTCGCCGGCTCATCCGGCCCGTCCCGCCGCGACCGGTGTCCGGCGCAGCGCCGGATCGGCGAGCGCGCCGGGGATCTTGCCGGTGTCGCGTTCGTGGAAATACGTTCCGGGCGGGACGATCTCGTCGATCCGATCGAGGATCTCCGGCGTGAGCTCGACCTCCGCGGCGCGGAGGTACGCATCCAGGTGCTCGCCGGTGCGCGGGCCGATGATGATGCCGGAGACGTCCGGATGCGCGGCGACGAAACCGACGGCGAGTTCGATCAGACTCAGCCCGGCCTCCTCGGCGAGCCGGGCCAGCGCATCGGCGGCGGCCAGTTTGCCGGCGTTCGCCGGGGCGCCGATGTCGAAGCGGCCGGGGATCAGCTCCGCGCGCCGCGAGGCGGGTTGCGCGCCACCGAGCCGGTAGTCGCCGGACAGCCAGCCCGCCGCCAGCGGACCGTAGGTGAGCACCCCGAGGCCGTATTTCCGTGCGATCGGCAGGGTTTCGCGTTCGATGCCGCGGACCAGCAGCGAATAGGGCACCTGTTCGCTGACCGACCGGCGCAAGCGGCGGCGGTCGGCGGCCCACTGCACCTCGATCAGTTCGGCCGGGGAGAACACCGAGGTCCCGTAGTAGCGGATCTTCCCCGCGCGCACCAGATCATCGAGCGCGCCGACGGTTTCGTCGACGGCGGTGACCGACTCCGGCCGGTGCACCTGATACAGGTCCAGGTGGTCGGTGCCCAGCCGGCGCAGCGAATCCTCCACCGCGCGAACGATCCAGCGCCGGGAGTTGCCGCGATGGGAGGGATCGTCGTCGACCGCGTTGTGGAACTTGGAGGCCAGGATCACCCGGTCCCGCCGACCGGCCAGGGCCCGGCCGACGATGGTCTCCGATTCGCCGCGGGAATACGTGTCGGCGGTGTCGATGGTGTTGATCCCGGCGTCGAGGGCGCGGTGGATCAGCGCGATCGCCTCGTCGTGACTGGTGTTGCCGCGGGCCCCGAAGTTCATGGCGCCCAGCACCAGTGGGCTGATCCGCACCCCGGTACGGCCGAGGGTACGCAGGTCGGACAGGCTCATCGGCGGGCTCCCGGAACTCGGCGGCGGAGGGTGGAATCGGTCAGCGCGGGCGGCAGATAGCCCTCGTCGGCGGCGTTGACGGTGACGCCGGGGGCGACGATCTCGTCGATCCGGTCCAGCACGTCGGCGCTCAGGCGCACGTCGACCGCGCCGAGCTGGCTGTCCAGCTGGTCGAGGGTGCGGGGCCCGACGATCACCGTGCTCACCGCGGGATGTTGCAGCACGAACGCGAGCGCGAGGTGTACCGGCGACAGGCCCGCCTCGTCGGCCAGCTTCGAGAGTTCCTCCGCCAGAGCGCGTTTGCGCTGATTGACCGGCAGCGCCGGATCGTGCCGATGCGGCTGGCGATCCAGCCGGGTGGAGGCGGGCGCGTCGGCGCCGCTGCGGTACCGGCCGGACAGCCAGCCACCGGCCAGCGGACTCCAGGTGAGCACGCCGAGTCCGTAGCGCTGCGCGATCGGCAGGGTGGCGCGTTCGGCGCCGCGGGCGAGGATCGAATACGGCGGCTGCTCGGTCACCGGGCCGCGCAACTGCCGGTCGGCGGCGATCCACTGCGCCTCCACCAGCTGATGCGGTTCGAAGGTGGTGGTGCCGTAGTAGCGGATCTTGCCCGCGGTGACGAGATCGTCCAGGGCCCAGAGGGTTTCCTCCAGCGGCACGGCAGGATCGGGCCGGTGCACCTGGTACAGGTCGATGTGGTCGGTGCCGAGCCGGCGCAGGCTGTCCTCCACCGCGCGCAGGATCCAGCGCCGCGAATTGCCCTGCGCGTTCGGGTCGGCGCCGATCTGCCCGTGGAACTTCGTGGCCAGCAGCACGTCGTCGCGCCGCCCGGCCAGGGCCCTGCCGACGATTTCCTCGTTCTCACCTTGGGAATACACGTCGGCGGTGTCGACGACGGTGATGCCGGCGTCCAGCGCACGGTGCACGATCCGGATCGCGTCGTCGTGATCGCGATTGGCCCAGGCGCCGAAATTCATGGCGCCCAAGGTGAGTGGGCTGACCAGCACTCCGGTCCGGCCCAGATGGCGGGAGGTCACAGTGTGCCCTTTCTTGTCGGGAACGACGGTGTCACGCTGCCGGTCGCAGCGGTTGGGCGAGCGAGCGCAGCATCCGGATCGCCGCGGCCACCGCCGGGCGTTCCAGCGAGGCCTGCCGGTAGGTCACCGCGACCTGCCGGATACCGTTGTCGACGGTGCAGGCGATCAGGGGCCGATGCCGGTCGGCGACCGACATGTCGGGCACGATGGCCGCGCCCAGCCCGTGCTCGACCATCTCGGCCATCCCCTCGAAGCTGCTGCTGCGGTGCTCGATCCGCGGCGCGAAACCGGCCTCGCGGCAGGCGAACAGCACCGAGGCCACCGAGGGCGCGCCGTCCAGCGCGGCGATCCAGTCGGCGTCGCGCAGCACCCGCAGCCCCTCCTCACGGGCCCGCTCCAGCCACTGCGGCGGCGCCAGCAGCACCAGCGGATCGCTGAACAGGTACTCCGACGCCAGGCCCAGCGGCAGATCGCGGGCGCGGAACGAATACGAGTAGGTGACGGCGAGATCGACGTCCTGCTGCCGGACCGCCGGAATCGACTCGACCGGCCGCAGCGCCACCAGCCGGACCCGCAGGCCCGGGTGGTCGGTGCGCAACCGCACCGCGGCGGGCAGCGCCAGCCGGGTCTGCGCGGTCCGGAAGGTGGCGACGGTGAGGGCGCCGGTGACCGCGGCCGAGGTGGCGGCCACCGCGGATTCGGCCTCCTCCAGGGCGGCCACGATCCGAGAGGTGTGATCGACCAGGACCCGCCCGGCGTGGGTGAGCCGCAGCACCCGGCCCTCCCGCCGGGTCAGCACGATGCCGACCTCCTCCTCGAGGATCCGCAACTGCTGCGACACCGCCGACGTGGTGATGCCGTGCAGCTCCGAGACCGCCGTCATCGTCGAGTGCTCGGCCAGATCACGCAGCAGGATCAACCGCCGGATGTCGTACATGTGTCCTCGTTTCGAATGCGCACCTCCGGTGTTCATCATCGGAATCCGCAACCGTCGAGGAAATCCTTACGATCAGGGCGATTCTGTGCGGTCATGGTTGCGGCACCGGCACCGGGGCGGGCACCGCGGCCAGCAGCGTCCGGGTGTACTCGTCCGCGGGTGACTCGAATACCGTTGCCACCGAACCCGATTCGACGACCCGGCCGCCGCGCATGACGGTGACGTCGTCGGCGATCAGGCGCACCACACCCAGGTCGTGGGTGATGAACAGATAGGTCAATCCGTGCTCGGCCTGCAAGTCCACCAGCAGTTGCAGGATCTGCGCTTGCACCGACACGTCCAGCGCCGAGACCGCCTCGTCCAGCACCAGCACCCGCGGCCCGGCCGCCAGCGCGCGGGCGATGGCCACCCGCTGCCGCTGCCCACCGGACAGCTCCGCCGGCCGCCGCCGCAGGTGCGCCCGATCCAGCGCCACCGCGTCCAGCAGCGCGGCCACCCGCCGCTGCCGCGCCACCCGATCCGGCAGCAGCCCGAACGCCCGCAACGGCTCGGCGATGATCCCCGCGACGTCGAAACGCGGATCCAGCGAGGTGTAGGGGTTCTGGTAGACCAGCTGGATCTGCCGCCGCAACGGCCGCGGCCGCCGCCCCGGCCCGTCGGCCCGCGCACCGTCGAGCCACACCCCACCGCTGTCGGGCCGCGCCAGCCCCACCACCAGCCGCGCCACCGTCGACTTCCCGGCCCCGGACTCCCCGACGATCGCGTGCGTGGTCCCCGCCCACACCCCGAGCGACACCTCGTCCACCGCCCGCACTCCCCCGGAGAAACTCTTGGACAGCGCGATGAGGCGGAGCAGCGGACCGGTGGCGGGCTCGGCCGCCACCCGGCCGGCCGACGGGTGCCCTGCGAGGTCGGCGGCGGGCTGTGCGGTGCCGCCCGGTGAGGGCTGCAACCGGCCGGTGTGGGCGGCGGGAGCCGCCGCCACCAGGCGTGCGGTGTACTCGTGGCGAGGTGCGGTGAGAACCTGCGCGGCGCTGCCCTGCTCGACGATGCGGCCGTGCTGCATCACCAGCAGCCGGTCGGAGCGTTCCGCGGCGACGCCGAGATCGTGGGTGACGAACAGGACGCCGAGACCCAGGGTTTCCCGTAAAGCACTGAGCCGGTCCAGGATTTGCTTCTGGACCGTGACATCGAGGGCCGAGGTGGGTTCGTCGGCGACCAGTAGCGCCGGATCGTTGGCCAGTGCGATCGCGATGAGAACGCGCTGTTTCATCCCGCCGGACAGCTCGTGCGGATACTGCCGGTACACCCGGGCCGGATCCGCCAGCCCGGCCGCGGCGAGTTTCTCGATCGCCAGTTCGCGGCCGGCGTCGGCGCGGCGGTGCAGGCGCAATGCCTCCAGTACCTGGCGTCCGGCGGGCTTCACCGGATTCAGCGAGGTGCCGGGGTCCTGCGGCACGAAGCCGACCACCGGTCCGCGCACCCGCGCCAGCCGCCGATCGCTCCACCGCGACACCTCCTGCCCGCCGAGTTCCAGTGCCGCGGAACGCACCTGCGCGGTCGGCGGCAGCAGGCGCAGCGCGGCGTGCACGGTGGTGCTCTTGCCGGAGCCGGATTCGCCGACGACGGAGACGAATTCACCCGCCGCCACCTCCAGCGACACCCCGGCCACGGCGGCCGCGGGCGCACCGCGATAGTGCACGCTCAGATCGCGAATCCGCAGCAGCGGTTCGGTATTCGTCATCGCCGCTCTCCCAGCGCCCGGCCGATACGGTTGACGGACAACACCACCACGGCGATCAATACGCCGGGGCACAGCGCGATCCACGGATAGGTGGCCAGGAAATCGCGGCCCTCGGCGACCGCGAGTCCCCACTCCGGTTGCGGCGGCGGAGCGCCGTAGCCGAGGAACCCCAGCGCCGCGACCGCGAGGACCGCCGACCCGCATTCCAGCGCGGCCAGCGACAACACGGCCCGGATCGAGTTCGGCAGGACGTGCCGGAACACCACCCGCCCGAACCCGGCCCCGGAACCGTAAGCGGCATCCACGAAGTCGCTGCCCGCCACCGTGAGCACCTGCGCGCGCATCACCCGAGCGAACGACGCGACCGCCGAAACACCCACCGCCACCGCGATGTTCACGGTGCCGTAGCCGAGCGCGGTGACCACGGTCATGGCCAGCAGCAACCCCGGAATGGACAGCAGCACATCGACGCACCGCATGATCGCCGCATCCGGCCGCCCCCCGGCGATACCGCTGAGCAGCCCGATCAGCGACCCGATCAGGAACCCGATCGCGACCGCCAGCACGGTCGCGCCCAGCGTGGTCGAAGTCCCGTAGATCGCCCGCGCCAGCAGATCCCGGCCGAGCCGATCGGTCCCGAACGGATGCGCGAGCGACGGCGGCAGGAATCCGGCATCCGGATCCCCGTCGTTCGGCCCCTTCCCGGTGAACCAGGACGGCGCCAGCGCCCACCCCAGCACCACCAGCACCAGCAACCACGCCACCGCCGGCCCCGGCCGAGTCCGGACTGTCCGCAGCAGCGCAACCGCTCGGTCACCGAGCAGCCGTATCCGGCCGGCCCCCTCCTCGGCCGTCGTCGAATCCAGCTGTGCCGCTTGCGATTCTTCGCCGGCCGCCCGGGATTCGTCGAGTGTGGCGACCACATGTGCCTCGGGAGCGAGCAGGGGTCCTGCCTCCTGATGCTTGCCGCTCATGCTGCCTCCATTCGGTGCGGTCGGGGACGTTCGCGGTGATGCTCGGTCACCGCCGGTGGCCGGTGATCGCTCGTGCGGTGCCGGTTGGGCATGCGCGGACGGCCTGCGTGGTGACGCTGCGCTCCGCTCATGCCGGGCTCCTCGTGTACAGGCGGGTCCGCAGGCGCGGATCCAGCAGTGGGTAGATCAAGTCGACGGCGAGGTTCACGATCACGAATACGAGGGCGGCCAGCACTACCGCGCCCTGGACGACGGCGACGTCCTGGGTGCGGACCGCGGTTTCGGTCAGGCGGCCCAAACCCGAACGGGAGAAGACGGTTTCGACGATGACCGCGCCGGCGAGCAGGTTGCCGAAGGTGACGCCGGCGATGGTGAGTGCGGGCAGGGCCGCGTTGCGCAGGACCTCGCGGACCAGAACCCACAGGCGGGTGGCGCCTTTCGCCAGCGAGACCGTCACGTAGCCGGAGTGCAGGCCGCTGTCGAGGTTCTCCAGCAGCAGGCGGGCGATCGGGGCGGAGACCGGGATCGCCAGCGTCACCGCGGGCAGCACCAGGGTGGCGAGGCCGTCGTTGCCGATCGGCGGGAACCAGCCCAGGCGGAACGAGAACACTTGCAGCACCGCCAATCCGACCAGGAAGACGGGTACCGACACCCCGGCCGCGGGCAGGGTGGCGAAGAATTCCGCCAGCCAGCGGCGGCCGGTGTAGGCGGCGATCAGCGCGACCGTGGTCGCCAGGGCCACCGCGAGCAGCAGGGCCACCACCGCCAGCAGGGCGGTCTGCGGCAGGACGCCGACGATCATCGACCAGGCGTCCTGGCCGGTGCGGGTCGAGCGGCCGAAATCGCCGTGTACCGCCTCGCCGAGCCGATGCAGGTACTGGCCCCCCAGCGACCGGTCCAGCCCGTAGTAGACCCTCGCGTTGTGCTTGTCCCCGGCGGTGACCAGATCGCCCTGGGCAGGGTCGAACAGCAGGTCCACCGCGTCGTAGGGCAGCACGTACAACAGCGCGAACGTGACGGTGTAGGCCCCCCACACCACGAACACGGCCTGGGCGATCTTCGCCGCCACATAGCGCAGCACCGGCATTACCTCGGATCGATCCAGGTGTCGTAGAACACGTTTCGTGATTGCGCCTCGTAGCCGACGTTGTGCACCTTGGGGCTGACCGCGGTCACCTGGGCCGGGTTGTACACCGGGACGGTGAGCACCTGCTCGTCGAGCAGGAACCGCTGCGCCTCCTCGGCGGCCTTCGCCCGTGCCGCCGGATCGAGGGTCTTGCTCAGCGCGCTGAGTTTCGCGGTCGCCTCGTCGGCGAGCGGGGTGCCCGGGGTCAGCTTGGCCATGTTGCCGTACTGCGGCGAGTACACCTGTTCCAGGACGGCGATGTCGGCGCGACTCTGGTTGGCGGCCTGGATGTTCCACCGGCCCTGCTGGGTGCTCGCCGCGGTGTAGTCCGGGATGGGCAGCACGTTCAGTTGCAGATCGATGCCGATCTTGCGCAGGTCCTGCTGGATCAGCTGGTAGGCGGGCTTGTTGTTGACCAGGTTGTCGATGCCGAGCAGATCCAGTTGCAGCCGCTTGCCGTCCTTGACCCGGATACCGTCGGCGCCCTTGTGCCAGCCGTCGGCCTCCAGGAGCTGCCCTGCCCTGCCCTGGTCCTCCTTCAGATCGGCGGAGAAGTCCACGTAGCCGGGAACCCGTTGCGACACCACCGAACTCGACACCTTGTAGCTGGAGGTGAGCACCGTCTTCACCAGTGCGTCACGGCTCCAGCCCCATTGGACGGCCTGGCGCACGGCCTTGTCGTCGGTCGGGAAGCGATCGGTCTTCAGGTCCAGCGCGATGTCACGGCCCGGGATGAGCTGCGGCACGATGCGATAGCCCTGCGCGCTCAGCGGCGCCTCGTCGGTGTTGTTGACGTCCAGGATGGCGTCCACCGTGCCGGCCCGCAGCGCGCCGGTGCGGACCCCGGCCTCCGGGATCACGTCGATCTCGACGGTGTCCAGGTACGCCTCACCGTTGTGCTTGCGGCTCGCCGGGGCCCAGTGATACCCGGCGCGCTTCTTCAGCACCGTCTTCTGCTGGTAGATGTGCTCGCCGAGGGTGAACGGCCCGGTGCCGACGATGTTCCGCGGCAGGCTGCGCTGCTCCTTGGACAGCAGCAGCGTGGAGTGGCCCAGGATGCCGGAGAAGTACAGCGACAACGCCTGCGGGAATCCGGCGCTGGGCCGGTCGAAGCTCACCCGCACGGTGTGCGGGTCCAGCACGTCGGTGCCCTGGTACCCGACCCAGTAGGCGGTCACCGGCACCACACCCAGCGCCTTGTCACCGCGGCCGAGCAGGTCGAAGTTCTCCTTCACCGAGTTGGCGTCGAATGTCGTTCCGTCGCAGAAGGTCACGTCGTCGCGCAGGTGGAAGGTGAACTGCGTGAGCGCGTCGTTGTACTCCCACGACTTCGCCAGCCACGGTTCCAGCTGCCCGGTCTGCGGGTTCTGGTAGATCAGCTTGTCGGTGATGTTGCTGGTGATCAGCGATTCCGGATACGAACTGCCGGAGTGCGGGTCGAGGTTGGCGGGGGCGTCGAGCACCCCGAACCGCAGCGTGCCGCCCGCGACCGGGGTGGCGGTGTCGTCGCTCGCGCTGGTGACCCGCTGCGCCGGGGCGGCGCAGCCGGCCAGCGCCGCCGCCGTGAGCAGGGCCGCGGCGAACGCGCCGACTCGATATCGAAGGTTGGTGTGTAGCATCACGTTTCGTTTCGGATGGATGAGACGAATTGGGGCGCAGCGATTCCCACTGCGCCCCCGTCCGATTCCGGCCGATGCCGGTGTCCTGCACAGGCTAGGCCCACCCGGCCACCCGAACCGAGGGTTGCGATCGGCAAGATCCACTACACCGACGGTGAAGGTGACCTGAACGACCGTCAGCGCCCGATCGACGCCTCGACGCCCGGCCGCGGCACCGGGAGTCCGAGATTGTCCCGCAGCGTGGTACCGGTGTATTCGGCGCGCAGGACGCCGCGGTCCTGGAGCAGCGGCACCACCCGGTCGACGAATTCGTCCAGGCCCCAGGGCACCAGATGGGAGCCGAGGATGAAGCCGTCGGAGCCGTCGCCGTGCACGAATTCGACGATGCGATCGGCGACCTGGGCGGGCGTGCCCACCAGCGGGCCGCGCTCGAACTGGTCGATCACCACCTCGCGCAGCGAGAGTCGCTCGGCCGCAGCGACTTCGCGCAGCCGCGCGGCGGTGGCGAACCGATCCTGATGCAGGAAGGCGCGGCCCTGGATGATCGGCGGCGCCTCCGGATCCGGATCGATGTCGGGCACCGGGCCCTCGGGGTCGTAGCCGGACAGGTCGCGGTTCCAGATCTGTTCCAGCAGAATCAGTGCGGTCTGCCCGGTCACCTGCTCGCGCTGTACCGCGCGATACTTCTCGATCGCCTCGGCCGGGGTGTCGCCGAGCACGAAACTCGCCGAGGGCAGGATCTTGATGTCGTCGGCGGCGCGGCCGGCCGCCACCGCGCGGGCCTTGATGTCGCGGTAGAAGTCCGCGGCCTCCGGCAGTTTCCCGTACGGGGAGAAGATCGCGTCGGCGTTGGCGGCGGCGAACGCCCGCCCCTGCGGCGACACCCCCGCTTGCAGGATCACCGGCCGTCCCTGTGGGCTGCGCGGCACGGTGAACCGGCCGGAGATGTCGAACTGGCTGCCGTGGAAGGCGAATGCCCCGGCGTCGGGCCGGGCCAGATAGCGGCCGGTGTCGCGGTCGGCCACGATGTCGCCGTCGCGCCACGAATCCCACAGCGCGCGTGTCGCTTCCAGTGTCTGCTCGGCTCGCGCGTACCGATCGGCGGGATCGAGGAAGCCACCGCGGCGGAAGTTGCCGCCGGTGAAAGCGTCGAAGGAGGTCACCACGTTCCAGGCGGCCCGGCCGCCGGAGAGGTGATCGAGGCTGGCGAACTGCCGGGCCAGTTCGTAGGGTTCGTTGAAGGTGGTGTTGATGGTGCCCGCCAGGCCCAGGTGGTCGGTGACCGCGGCCAGTGCGGCCAGCACCGTGAAGGTGTCCGGCCGGCCGATGATGTCCTGGTCGAAGATCTGCCCGGCCCGCTCGCGCAGCGCGAGTCCCTCGGCGAGGAAGAAGAAGTCGAAGCGCCCGCGTTCGGCGGTGCGCGCGGTGTGTTCGAAGGTGTCGAAGGCGATCTGGCTGCCCGCGTCGGGATGCCACCAGGCGGTGTGATGATTGACGCCGCCGAGATAGGCGCCCAGGATGACCTGCTTGGGATGAGTGCTCACGATGACCTCGCTCAGGCGGTGGCGTATCGGTTGGGAACGTCGGCGGGCAGGCCCAGCAGCGCGCGCAGCGGGCCGTCCGGATAGCCGGTGCGGAACACCCCGCGGCGGTGCAGGGCGGGCACCAACTGCTCGGTGACAGCGGGCAGATCGGTGGTCGCCACCCCGGGCCGCAGCCGGAACCCGTCGGCGCCGTGCGCGCTCCAGTCCGTCAGCAGATCGGCCAGTTCGTCCGCGGTGCCGGTGTAAATCGCCGCGTCGGAACCGAATTCGGCTCCGGCCAGCTCGTTCAGCCGGTCCAGCCGCTGCCGGCCGGTCGCCGCGGCGGTGTCCAGGAAGACGACCAGATCGGCGTAGACGCGCAGCGGCTCCCCGGTGCGGCCCACCCGCGCGGCGGCCGCGGTCACCTGTGCCGCGATCGGCGCGGGGCCGTCCTGGCGTCCGGGTGTCACGAACACCAGATCCGCACCGCGCGCGGCGAATTCGTAGATCAGCGGGGCATGCGCCAGCGCCGCGACCACCGGTTGCCCCTGCGGCGGGCGCGGGGTGATGGACGGCCCGCGGACGCTGAAGTACCGGCCCTCGAAGTCGATGCGGTGCAGCTTGTCGCGATCGATGAACCGGCGGGTCGTGACATCACGGATCTCGGCGCCGTCCTCCCAGCTGTCCCACAATCGCCGCACCACCTCGACCGCATCGGCTGCCTCGTCGAACAGTTCGCGCACCGCGTCGGCGAAACTCCCCGACGTCACCGCCGCCGCGAGTTCCGCGGCGGTCGGCTCCCGCACCGCGCGGCGTCCGAAATGCGCTGCCTCCGCGGCGGTTCCGGAGGCGCGGACCTGCCATCCGGCCCGGCCCCGCGAGGTGTGGTCGAGGGTGGCGATCGCCTTGGACACGTGGAACGGTTCGGTGTGGGTGGCGGTCACCACCGGGATGAGCCCGATGTGCCGGGTCGCGGGAGCGACGCGGGCGGCGATCAGATGTGCGTCCAGGCGCGCCCTGACCACATCCACCGCCTCGCTCGGCGGCCCGAACCGATCGCCGGGAACGGTCAGGCTGTCCTCGAGGGTGACGAAGTCCAGCAGTCCGCGTTCCGCGGTGGTGACCAGATCGGTCCAATACGCGGGCCCGAACAGTTCGGCGGGCCGCGACTGCGGCTCGCGCCAGGCGGCCGGATGCCAGCCCGCTCCGTCGAGCGCGATGCCGATGTGCAAGGGGTTCGAGGCCATCGTCCCTCATTTCTGTGCGTGCGCGGGATCGTCCCGATGCGTGCGCGGGATGCTGTTGCGGCAACGCGTGACCGGGCACGCGCCGCCCGGCCACACCCGCCGACCACCGTGTCCCTGCTCGCGCGGACCGCTCGCGTGACCGGATAACCGCAGTTCACGGCCGGGCCTCCGGTGCACATGCCGGTGCGGCGGGGTTGTCAACGATTCGGTTCAGCTCGAGTGTGGCGGAATAGGCCGTACCGCCCGGCGACCGGCACAGCCCCGCCGCGAGGTGGCGGCGCAACCGCGCCGCGCGGTCGCGGTGTTGCGATCAGGCTGATCGCGGTCATTGTGTCGCGGGCGACTGCGGCAGACAGTGGTGTCCTCGATCGAAAGAGGCAGGACGACATGGGTTCTCGGAGACTATTTCTGAACGTCGGCGTGAACAGCACCGGTTACAGCGGCCAGTCCTGGCCCGATGCCGCCGGTCGATGGGACCGGTTCGTGTCGTTCGACCATTATCTCGAGGTGGCGCGGCTCGCTCATCAGGGCACCTTCGACGCGGTGTTCCTGTCGGATCATCCGGCGCTGCAAGCGGTCAACACCGCCCGGCCACTGCATTCGCTGGATCCGATCGTGCTGTTCACCGCGCTGGCGGCCCGGGTGCCCGACATCGGCTTCGTCATCACCGCGTCGAGCTCCTACAACTCGCCCTACAACCTGGCCCGGCGGCTGGCCAGCCTGGACCACATCTCCGGCGGGCGGGTGATCTGGAATGTGGTGTCCAGCTTCAACCCCGACATCGCGGCCAACTTCGGTGCGGCCCCGCTGCCGCCGCGCGCCGAAAGATACCGCCGCGCCGACGAATTCGTCGACGTGGTGAAGAAGCTATGGCACAGCTGGGATCTGCACGCGATCACCGACCCGCAGCGGCCGGGAGATCCACTGTGGGACGACTTCTCGGCGCGGCCGATCGACCATCACGGCGAATTCTTCGACGTGCGTGGCCCACTCAACGTGCCACTGGGGCCGCAGAGTCACCCGTTGATCGCCCAGGCCGGCGCCTCCGACGCCGGGATCGATCTGGCGGGCCGGCACGCCGACCTGGTCTACGCCTCCCTGCTCGGCAAGCAGGCCGCGCGCGAATTCGGCGACCACCTGCGGGCGCGGGCCACCGCCCACGGCCGCGATCCGGGCGCGATCCGGCTGCTGCCGGGCCTGGTCCCGATCGTGGCCGACACCGCCGAGCAGGCCCGCCGCCGCCACGAGCAACTCAACGGCCACGCCGACGAAGCCGAACTGGTGACCGCCGTCGCCGCCCGCTTCGGCTTGGTCGCGGCCGAGATCGGTTTCGATACCGTCCTGGTGCCGGAGCTGTTCACCTTCGACGAGGACCAGCAGGGCCCGATCGGCTTCACCCGCGCGGTCCGCGACCTGGTGGCCGCCGAACCCCTGACCCTGCGCCAACTGGCCCGCCGCGCCGAGGGCGGCCACCGCCTGGTCGTCGGCACCCCCGACCAGGTCGCCGAGCAGATCCTGGACTGGTGGCGCGCCGGGGTCGTGGACGGCTACACCGTGCAACCCCCGGTCCTCACCGACGACCTGCGCCTCTTCGTCCGCGACGTCATCCCCCTGTTGCGCGCCGCCGGTGCGTTCGCCACCGACTACCCCGAGTCCACCGTCCGCTCCCGTTTCGACATCCCGGATCCGGTCGCGGCGCACACCACGGCCACCGTATGATCGAGATCTTCCGCATCGACAACGGCCGCATCGCGGAGGGCCGGGCCGTCGGCCGGGGCCTGCCGTACAGCGCGGGCAGCTTGGCGCACAACGATATCGCGGATGATGTCGGCGGGCAGACCGTTCCCTCGTGCGTGGTGCCCGGGTGCGGCTGTCGGAGACCGGCCACCCACGCACCGGTATTCGACGCGTTCGGACCGGTTGTGCCGCAATATGATCGGCCACGGACACCGCCGGTGGAGCGGGTATCCCCGGCGATCACCGGCGAAAAGGGCGTGCGGTCGCGTGCGGGAACCGGGCAGAATCGGTGTCATGCGGGCACGTAGCGTCACCGAGTTGATCGATGTTCTGGCGGCCGGTGAGCCGGTGAAGTATCTGCGGTTCTGGGGGCATCAGCCGCAACGGGACGGGTCGATCGGGGCCGGTTGCCTGAGCCAGTGGTGGCCTGCGGATTTCACCGTCGACGGCCGGGTCTTCCGCACCGCCGAGCACTACATGATGTGGAACAAGGCGATGGTCTTCGAGGATCGGGCCGTCGCCGAGCAGGTGTTGCAGGCGGGGCATCCCCACGCGGCGAAGGCGTTGGGCCGCAGTATCGCCGGCTTCGACGAGGCCCGGTGGGAGGCGGTGCGCTACGAGATCGTGGTGGCCGGGAACATCGCCAAGTTCGGTCAGCACGAGGAGCTTCGGCGATTCCTGGTGAACACCGGCGACCGGGTCCTCGTCGAGGCCAGCCCGGTCGACCGGATCTGGGGTATCGGGCTG
This sequence comes from Nocardia sp. alder85J, assembly GCF_020176955.2. Classification (GTDB taxonomy): domain Bacteria; phylum Actinomycetota; class Actinomycetes; order Mycobacteriales; family Mycobacteriaceae; genus Nocardia. The sequence continues at coordinate 38,661 of NZ_JAIUCZ020000021.1, read as the reverse complement.
GCCCCCGACGACCCGCGCGCCGAGGACCCGGCGACCTGGCAGGGGCTCAACCTGCTCGGGTTCGCGCTGATGGACGCCCGCGTCGCCCTCTGAGTCCCGGCGGCGGGGGCCGTCCACCCACCTGGCAGCGGTGGGCAGCCTCGAAGGTGTGACGGCCGGGCCGGATCACAACCGGCACAACGGCATCGGATCCGGCAGCCCACCGGTGGTCGGCGCGACCAGATATCGGCACTGGTCCTGTCCGGCGGCGACGATCACCGCGCGCACCGAATCCCATTGCGCCGGTTCGAGTGCCGGGCTGCGAGACAACACGAATCCGGACTGCGCACTCGGATCGGTGACCACCGCCCAGGCATAGTCCGGATCCAGCCCCGTCACGATGTAGTTCGTCGGCCCGTCCGGCTGATCCTGACCGGGAACGCCGGGAAAGGCGACATGGAACTGCGCGGTGGTTTCCGGATCGGTCACCGTGGCCGTGCCGTCGATCCGGTCCTGCCCGCCGGACCAGGTCGTACAGGAATTGTGCACCCCCACCACACCGTCCGCCGCCGGGGTGTACTCGGCCCGGGTGTCACGCGCGCAGTTCAGGTTGAACGGCATCGGCACGGCCGCCAGTTGATACCAGGTGCCGAGATAGCGATCCAACTCCAACTGCGCGACCGGCGCGGGCCCCGCCGCTCGCGCCGTCGCCGCTCCTCCGGCCAACGCCACGAAAACCATGGCGGTCACCGTATTTCGAGACATCCGGCGGCTGCGTCCCCGCCTCGTGATGTCGGCATGCGTGCTCTCCGGCCTCGTCATGCCTCGAGGATACCGTCCTATCGATGCGTAATCGATGCGCATCGGCGCGTCGGGTGCGCCGACCCGGCGCGGTTTCTCGCGGGGACCGTGCCGGGCCGGGCGCGCGGATCACCCCACCTCTCACGGCAGAGGTGCTGGGGACGAGGCAGTGTCGGGTTGCGCCGGGGTCCGTGCCGCCACGATCGCGAGTGCGGCCGCCGCGAAGACACCACGCCGATCTCGAAGACCAGGTCGATCCGGGCGTGCGCTGGTCCGGTGCGACGACATCCAACGACACTCCACTGCTGGTGAACACCGTGGGCTCCTCCGACCACCGTCCCGACGCGCACTGCGCCGTCTCGAACCTGTTCTTCGGCGGCGACCACGTCCGCACCTCGATCGATCCGGCAACCATGGAGGGCGCCAACGAATCCGGTCGCGGCGGCCAACGCCGTCATGGATGCCGCCGGTGATCCCGGCCCGCGCGCGGCGATCTTCCCGCTGGCGGAACCGGCCTACGGGCACTCGACGCCGACCGCTCCCGTGCCGGTCTGCCGCACTTGCTGGACGTGTGAACTCTCCGCCGCGCGCTCGGCCACCGAAACGGCGGGTCCGCTGCGTATTTCGGGCCGCGGAGCGAAAGGCCGCTGCATGATGCCGGCCACCGGATCGAATCCGGGCCGATCAGTCGGCGGGCAGGCCGAGGACGTGCTGGGCAAGGTGATTCAGCGCGAATTCGTTGCTGATCGGCCCGGATCGGGACAGCCGGGCGTCGAGGAAGACATCGCGCCAGCCGGTGCGCTCGTCCCACGCGTCGGCGCCGAGCACTTGCATCGCGTGATCGGCCGCGTCGAAGGCGAGATCGGCCGCGAGCACCTTGGCCGCGTTGATATCGGCGGTGACGGTGCGCTGGTCCGCCCGCGCATCGATGCGAGCGGCGGTGCGGTACACCAGCAATCGGGCCGCCGCCAGCCGCGCGTGCAGGGCGGCCAGCGGATGCGCGACGGCTTGGTGGACGCCGATCGGGCGATCGGCCGCGATGCTTCGCCGCCGGGCCCGATCGGTGGCGCGGAGGAGGGCGTACGCGGCGGTGCCGAGGCACAGGGCCGCGGTGAGCGCCCGTTCGACGTGCGTGAACGGCCACATGACGGCCAGGCCGCGGCCCCGCTCCCCGGCGAGCGCTTCGGCGGGCACCACCACTCGGTCCAGATCGAGCTGGAACTGCCGGACGCCCTCGCGGAACCCCATCGGGATCTCGGTCGCGCTCGCACCGGGCGCGCGAGGATCGAGCAGGACACAGGTGTAGCCGGAACCGTCGCGGCCGAAGACCAGCACCCGGTCCACCACGTCCAGCGCCGAGGTGATCCGCTTGACCCCGTCGACCACGAAATGCTCACCGTCGTACCGAATTGCGGTGCGTACCCCGAAAAGGTTGTGGCCGCTGTGCGATTCGGTGGCCGCCATGCCCAGCTGGGCCGACCCGGCGGCCACCCGTGGCAGCCAGTGCTCGCGGGCGCCCTCCGGCCCGGCCTGCGAAAGCGCATGTGCGACAGCGGCGGACAGCACCGGCAGCCACAGCACCATGCCCTCCGCGGCGAACGCCTCCAGGACCACGGCCAGGCCGAGCAGATTCCCCGCGCCGGTCGGCTCCGGAACCCCGAGTGCGCTCCAGCCGTTGCGGCGGAACACCTCCCGGAGTTCCGGGTGCATCTCGGCGTGGTCGATCAGATGCCTGCGCACCTCGACGGCGCGATCGGCGAGCCCGGCGGCGGCCTGCCGTGCCCGCTCCGCCAATTCGGCTGTCCCGAGGGGAAGTTCGAAGAATTCGGCCCGGCTCGACGCGGTGGTGGTCATCGCCCTGCTCCTGATCGCCCGACAATGTCGTCAGAGTAACACTCCGGAGCATTGCTCGGTAGGGCTCCGGAGCGTCACTCCGCAGGCGACGCCAGGCGGGTGTCGGTGGTCCCGGCGGCGACGACCGTGCCGTCGTCGTCGAGCACTTCGATCCGGATCCGGGCCGTCACCGGCCGCGGCGGGTGGCGCGGCCCGGCGGTCGGCGTGCCGGTGAGCCCGGCCACCGCGGCGTCGATCAGGTCGTCGGCGTATTCGCCGATCGGCCCGGCCAGTTGCCCCGCCAGCCACTGCTGGGCGATGCCGTGCGCGGGTCCGGTGATGACCGCGACCACCACGGTCATCGGCAGATCGCGCACCTCACCGCGGGCGATCAGCGGTGCGAGCCGGCGCCGGTACTCGGCGGCGAGTTCGTCGTTCATCGCGCGCAGCCGGTGGCCCGCCTCGGTGGCGAGATCGAGCCGGCCCTGGGAGTACACGAAGCGCGCCCGATCCGGATGCGCCTCGATCCAGCCCAGTTGGTGCCGGACGACACCGGCGACGGCCTCGGCGAGCGTGCGCGGCCCGGCGGCCAGTACCCGCCGGTACCCGTCCTGCACCGCGCGCATCGAATCCACGTACAGCTCGCCCGCGATCGCCTCCTTGGTCGGGAAATGATGGAACAGCGCACCGTTGGACACCGCGCTGCGCTCCCGGATCCGGGCGATCGTGGTGCGCTCGTAGCCGTCCTCGAGGAAACAGGCGAGCGCGGCCTCCAGTACTCGTTCACGGACTCCCACGGCAGACCAGAGTAATACTCCGCCCGGCTCGGGACGGCCGGTCCGCGCCGGAGGTGGTGCGCAGTGATCACCGTCTCCTCACTTGACTTCAGTATAGTAAAGTCAGAATACTGGCCAAGTGGCCGACTTCGACATTTCGAAGTAGCCACAGGGTTGCCATACTCGAAGTGGCACCCTGTCGAACCGCTCACGAGAGGAATCAGCGATGCAGATCCAGGACTCGGTAGCAGTCGTGACCGGCGGGCAGCGGGGCATCGGCAAGGCCCTCGTCGACCAGCTCCTCGCGGCCGGCGCCCGTACCGTCTACGCCACCGCCCGCCGGCCGGAACCCAGTGCCGACCCGCGCATCGTCCCCGTCCCGCTCGAGGTCACCGACCCCGATTCGGTCGCCCGCCTCGCCGCCACCGCGCGCGACGCCCGGATCGTCGTCAACAACGCCGGTGTCTCGGGAACCGGTCCGCTGCTGGACGCCACCGACGACGAGCTACGAAAGGTGCTGGACGCCAACCTTTTCGGACCGCTGCGCATCGCGCGGGCATTCGCGCCGATTCTCGCGGCCAACGGCGGCGGCGCCCTGGTGGACGTGCATTCGGTGCTGTCCTGGCTGGCGGGATCCGGCGCGTACGGCATCTCCAAGGCGGCGCTGTGGTCGGCGACCAATTCGCTGCGGCGCGAACTGGCGCCGGCCGGAACCCTGGTCGTCGGCGTGCACATGGGTTACGTCGACACCGACATGACCCGCGGGATCGACGCCCCCAAGGTGACACCTCGGCAGGTCGCGGCCGCGGTCGTCGCCGCCGTCGAGCACGGTGACACCGAGGTCCTGGTCGACGACCTCACCCGGCACGTGAAATCGGCGCTGTCCGGGCCGGTCGAACAGCTCGCCCTGGCGTGAGGTTCGTCGGCGGTCCGCCACCGGGTGACCGAAATCGAGTTAAGCTATTTTTTAGCTAACACGTTGCTCGATCGGCTGCGCGTGCTGAAAGGACATCCCGATGTTCCGGACGATCGCATTCATCGGCAGCGGCTCGATCGGCGGTACCCTGGCGCGGCTGAGCGTCGCGGCCGGGCTGGACGTGATCGTCAGCAACTCCCGGAGCCCGGACACCCTCGCCGACCTGGTCGCCGACCTCGGCGGACATGCCTGCGCCACCACCTGCGCTCAGGCCGCGACGACCGCCGACCTGGTGGTGGTGACGGTCCCCTTCCACGCCTATCGGAGGCTCCCGGTCGCGGCCCTGGCCGGTCGCATCGTCGTCGACACCATGAACTACTACCCCGAACGTGACGAACAGGTGCCCGAACTGGACGCGGGCGAGGTGACCTCGAGCGAACTCGTGCAACGGTATCTGGTGGACGCGCGAGTGGTGAAGGCCTTGAACAACGTGGACTTCATGCGGTTGTCGACCGCCGTGCGCCCACCGGGCGCACCCGATCGCAGCGCGCTGCCGATCGCGAGTGACGACGCGGCGGCCAAGGCGGTGGTGGCCGAATATCTGTCCCTCATCGGCTACGACACCATCGATATGGGTGCGCTGGTGGACAGTTGGCGCAGCGAGCCCGGCACCCCGATCTATCTCGATCCCTACCTCAGCCGCGCGCCCCGGGGCATGGACGAGGAGCAGGCCCGGCGCTGGTTCCGCACGTCTCCGGCCGTCCCGCTGCCCGCGGCCCGCGCGCGTGAACTCGTCGCCGAGGCCGTGCGCGCCGGCGCCCGCCGTGGCTCCTTCACCGGCCTGCCGCCGGGCTTCGTCGCCACCATCGAGGGCCGCGAATACACCATTCTCTGAGCGGCCGCGGCCGGGCGCGACCGTCGCGGAGGTTCCGCCACGGTCGCGCCCGTACGTATTCGGTTGTGCTACCGCGAGATCGGAGCGCCACAACCGAGTGGCACCGCCGGTTCGCAGGTCAGCGGGGCGCCATCCGGATGGCGCCGTCGAGGCGGATGGTCTCGCCGTTGAGCATCGGGTTCTCCACGATGTGGCGGGCCAGCGCGCCGTACTCGACCGGATCGCCGAGCCGGGACGGGTGCGGCACCTGCGCGCCCAGCGAGGCGACCGCCTCGTCCGGCAGGCCGTTGAACAGCGGGGTGTGGAACAGGCCCGGCGCGATGGTCACCACGCGGATCTTCAGGCTCGCCAGGTCGCGGGCGATCGGCAGCGTCATGCCGACGATGCCGCCCTTGGAGGCCGAGTACGCGGCCTGCCCGATCTGGCCCTCGAACGCCGCCACCGAGGCGGTGTTGATGATCACGCCACGCTCCTCGCCGACCGGCTCGGTGGCCGAGATGCGTTCGGCGGCAAGGCGAATCACATTGAAGGTGCCGACCAGGTTGACGTTGATCACCTTGGTGAAGTCCGCGAGCGGGAACGCGCCCTGCTTGCCCACGGTCTTGATCGCGTTGCCGATCCCGGCGCAGTTCACCGCGATCCGCAGCGGGCCCAGCCCGGCGGCGGCGTCGAGGGCCGCGGTGATCTGCTCCTCGTCGGTGACATCGGCGGCGGCGAACAGCACGCCGTCGCCGAGTTCCTTCGCGATCGTCTCACCGGCCGAGGACGGCAGGTCGACGATCACCACCTTCGCGCCGTGGCTGTGCAACTCCCGCACCGTCGCCAGGCCCAGGCCCGACGCGCCGCCGGTCACCAGCGCCACCGCGTTCTCGATCCGCATCTCGTTGTTCCTCTCCGTAGGGGTCGGGCTGCGACCGCTGCTCGGCCTCGCCGTGGGGCCCACCGTAGCCGTTTGTGTAACAAGCGTTAGATAGAGTGTGAAAGATCTCTCGAGCGAGTCGTTCTCACCCGTTCCCGGCCGGACGGATGTTCAGCAGTGCCAGTGCGTATTCCGCGTACCGGCGGGCGATGTCCTCGGGCGTCGACGGCCCGTCGGCGCGGAACCACTGCGGGACGGCCGTGCACATGGTGGCGATGGCCCGCCCGGCGGCGGGCAGATCGTGCGCGTGCAGTCGGCCCTCGGCGGCCGCCGCGCCGATGGCGTCGTCGAGGGTCCGTTGCAGCCGGGTGCGGGATTCGGTGATGCGCCGGCGGTTCACCGCGGTGAGACTGCGCATCTCGCTGGCCCCGATGAAGCCCAGGTCGCGGCGGTGGGCGTGGAACAGCGTGAGCGCCTCCACGATCCGGGCCACCCGTTCCACGCTGCCGGGCGCGCTCGCGGCCGCCGCGCCGACCCGCCAGTGCAGTTCGGCCATGGTGAGGTCGAGGATCCGGACCAGCAACTGTTGTTTGTCGGCATAGTGGTGGTAGACCCCGGCGACGCTGAGCCCGGCCCGCTGCGCGATCGCGCGCATGGAGGTGCCGTGGTAGCCGGTGTCCACGATGGCGCCGATCGTCGCCGTCAGCACCGGATCGAGGGTCAGCGGCGCGAAATGCCGCCAGTCGTCGGCGAGTGCGGGTGCCGCCGGTGCGCCGGCGGGGTCGTCGGGAGCGGTCAGCAGGCGGGTGACCGGCACTCCCAGGGCCGTGGCGAAGGCCCGCAACCGGGCGACGGAGACGCCGGTGCGGTCGTTCTCGACCGCGCTGACGGTGGCGGCGCTGACTCCCACGCGTTGCGCGAGTTCGCGCACCGTCAGGCCCGCCGCGCGCCGGGCGGCGCGAATGGCCGCGCCCGAGCCGGAATCTTCGTCCATCAGCTCAGTCTGTTCAGAAATGCTGAACTTGGCAAGCGCGCCTTCGGTGAAAGCAGGGCGATGTTGACGGCATATGACCTGCTGTGTGACAGTGTCATCGTTTGCAGCCGAGCGATCGTTCGGTTGGTACCCGATGAGACGAGGTGGTCCGTGCCGATCGATCTGACCTACTCCCCGGAGGTGACCGCACTGGTCGAGCGGACGCGGGAATTCGTCCGCACCGAGGTGCTGCCGGTCGAGGACGGCCACCACGGCGACATCACCGCCGCGGGCGGCGACGAGATGCGCAAGCACCTGCAGGCGGCCGCGAAGGCGGCGGGCGTGTTCGCGCCGCACGCGCCGATCGAGTACGGCGGCCTCGGGCTGGGCATGTCGGACCGGGCCCCGGTCTTCGAGGAGGCCGGGTACTCGCTGTTCGGGCCGACCGCGCTGAACATCGCCGCCCCCGACGAGGGCAATGTGCACATGCTGGCGCACGTCGCCTCCGCCGAGCAGAAGCAGCGGTTCCTGGCTCCGCTGGCCGCGGGTGACATCCGGTCGGCGTTCGCGATGACCGAACCCGCGCCGGGCGCCGGTTCGGATCCGGCGGCCCTGCGCACCCGCGCCGAGCGCGTCGGCGGGGACTGGCGGATCAACGGCCGCAAGTGGTTCATCACCGGCGCCGACGGGGCCGACTTCCTGATCGTGATGGCCCGGACCTCCGGCGAGCCCGGTCAGCGCGGCGGCGCCACGATGTTCCTGGTGCCGGCCGATACCGCCGGCGTCCGGATCGGCCGGCACATCGGCACCCTGGACAAGTCGATGATCGGCGGGCACTGCGAGGTCGATTTCGAGGATGTGGTGGTCCCGGACGAGGCGGTGCTCGGCGCGGCCGACCGCGGCTACGAGTACGCGCAGGTCCGGCTGGGCCCGGCCCGGATGACCCACGTCATGCGGTGGCTCGGTGCGGCCCGGCGGGCGCACGACGTGGCCGTGGACCATGTCGCGCAGCGCGAGGGCTTCGGTGGCCGCATCGGCGATCTGGGCATGGTCCAGAAGATGGTGGCCGACAACGAGATCGACATCGCGGCCACCCGCGCGCTGCTGCTGCGCGCCTGCTGGGAGCTGGACGCCGGCGAAGCCGCGTCGGATTCCACCTCGATCGCGAAAACCTTTGCCGCCGAGGCGATCTTCCGAATCGTCGACCGTAGCGTGCAGATGTGCGGCGGGCTCGGCGTCTCCGAGGATCTGCCGCTGGCCCGGCTCTCGCGCGAGGTACGGCCGTTCCGGATCTACGACGGCCCCTCCGAGGTGCACCGGTGGGCGATCGCCAAGCGGCGCATCGGGGCCGCGAAGCGGGCGCTGGCGGCGGGTGCGCGGTGACCCCGATGACGTTGCCGGGCATGGACATCGACGCGGTGACGCGCTTCCTGACCGAGCGCGGCGTCCCGCTGCGCGGCCCGCTGACCGCGGAGCTGATCAGTGGCGGCCGGTCCAATCTCACCTTCGCGCTCACCGACGGCGCCGCACGCTGGGTGCTACGCCGTCCCCCGACCGCCGGGCTGACCCCGTCCGCGCACGACATGGCCCGCGAATACACCGTGACCTCGGCGCTGTGGGGCACCGCGGTGCCGGTCGCCGCGACCGTCGCGGCTGATCTCGAGGGCACGGTGCTCGGCGCGCCGTTCACTGTCGTCGAATTCGTGCCCGGCCTGGTGATCCGGGACCGCGACGATCTGGTCGCGCTCACCGGCGAGCAGATCGACGCCTGCGTGCACGCGCTGGTCGACCGGCTGGTGGCGCTGCACGCCGTGGACTACCGCGCGATCGGCCTCGAAACCTTCGGCCGCCCCGACGGTTACGTGTCCCGGCAGGTGCGGTTGTGGGCCCGGCAGTGGGAGCAGGTGCAGACCCGCGAGCTGCCCGATGCCGCCCGGCTGGCCGCCGCGCTGGCGGATTTCGCGCCGCCGGCGAGCGCCTCGATCGTGCACGGCGACTATCGCATCGACAACACGATTCTCGACGCGGAACGGCCCGATGTGGTGCGCGCGGTGGTGGATTGGGAGATGTCCACCCTCGGTGACCCGCTCACCGACGTCGCGCTGATGTGCGTCTACCGCGAGCCGGTCTTCGATCGGGTGCTCGGCGTGCAGGCGGCCTGGACCAGTGACCGGCTGCCGTCGGCGGACGACCTCGCGCAGCGCTACGCGCTGGCCTCCGGCCGCGATCTCGGTTCGTGGCCCTGGTATCTGGCGCTGGCCAATTTCAAGATCGGCGTGATCGCCGAGGGGATCGCCTACCGGGCCCGGCAGGGCGCCGACGCCGGCCGCGACGCGGTCGCCGCCGCCGACGCGACCCCCGAATTCATGGCCGCCGGACTGCGCCTGCTGCGGGGGGACCGTGCGCAGGCTACCGTCACACCGAACGCGAAACCGTAAGGCAGGGAATCGATATGGGTATCCTCGACAAGTTCCGTCTGGACGGCCGGGTCGCGGTGGTGACCGGCGCCTCGTCCGGGCTGGGCGTGGCCTTCGCCCGCGCCTTCGCCGAGGCCGGGGCCGATGTGGTGCTGGCCGCCCGGCGGGCGGGCAAGCTGGCCGACACCGCCGAACTGGTGCGGCAGGCCGGACGCCGGGCGCTGGTCGTCGAGACCGACATCGCCGCCCCCGAGCAGGCCCAGCACATGATCGACGCCGCCGTGGCCGAGCTCGGCCGGGTCGACGTGCTGGTCAACAATGCCGGTATCGGCACCGCGTACCCCGCGACGCGCGAGACTCCGGAGCAGTTCCGCGAGGTCATCGACGTCAACCTCAACGGCGCCTACTGGGCGGCGCAGGCGGCCGGGCGCGTCATGGCGCCGGGGGCGTCGATCATCAACATCTCCAGCGTGCTGGGGCTCACCACCGCCGGGCTGCCGCAGGCCGCCTATAGCGCCAGCAAGGCGGGCCTGATCGGCCTGACCCGCGATCTGGCCCAGCAGTGGGGCGCCCGCAAGGGCATCCGGGTCAACGCGATCGCGCCCGGCTTCTTCAAGTCCGAGATGACCGACGGCTACAAGCCCGGATACCTCGAGAGCGTGACCCCGCGCGTGGTGCTGGGCCGGATGGGCGATCCGGAGGAACTGGCCGCCACCGCCGTCTGGCTGGCCTCCCCCGCCGGCGGCTACGTCACCGGCCAGACCGTGGTCGTCGACGGCGGCGTCACCATCGCCTGAGCCTGTTCTCCCGAAGGCTGTGCCGGTCCCGTGTGGGACCGGCACAGCCTTTTTCGTACGCAGGACAGGGTGTGCGGCCGGCGGTGCGCGGCCACGAGAATATAAGGCAAATTGATAAGGCAGCTTTATAAGCTAGGCTTACGGCATGACCGATGATCCGGATCCCGGTGAAGTCGCCGCGGCGTTGCTGGCGAGCATCAGTCTGCTGGTGCGCCGGGTGCATCAGGTGCCGCCCGGCGACGGGCTCACCATGCCCGAGCGGACGGCGTTGTCCTGCCTGGACCGCGCGGGTCCGGCCACCTCCGCGGAATTGGCCCGGCAGGTGCAGATCACCGCGCAGGCGATGGGAGCCACCGTCGCCGCGCTACGGTCCCGCGGCCTGGTGGAACGCCGCGCCGACCCGGACGACGGGCGGCGGGTGGTGCTCACGGTGACCGCGGCCGGGCTGCGGGCATTGCAGGACAAGCGCAACGAACGCTCCGAGCTCATCGCGCGGGCGCTGACCGGCAGCGCGTTCACCCCGGCCGAACTGGCACAGCTCACCGCGGCGGCGCCGCTGCTGGAACGGCTGGCCCAGCACATCTCCCTCACACCCGAGAAGCAGGCATGGCACTGACAACGATCGACCCCACACCCGCGCTCGTCGTGATCGACCTGCAACAGGGCATCGTCTCCGCACATCGCGATCCGGCCGTCGACGTCGCCGTCGAGCGGGCCGCGCGGCTGGCCGCCGCCTTCCGGCGGCACCGGCTGCCCGTGGTCCTGGTCACCGTCATCGGGCGGGCGCCGGGACGCACCGACGGCGGCCGGTCCGGCGGCGGTGGCGTCCCACCGGACGGGTGGGCCGACCTCGTCGGCGAACTCGACGCGCAGCCCGGCGACCATCTGATCACCAAGCGGCGGCGCAGCGCCTTCCACGACACCGGACTGGACACCCTGCTGCGAGATCTGGGCGCCACCCAGGTCGTGCTGGCCGGGATCTCGACCAGCTCCGGTGTCGAATCGACCGCGCGGTCGGCCGCCGACCACGGCTACCATGTCGTGCTGGCCACCGACGCCATGACCGATCCGGACCCCGAGGCGCACCGCCACAGCATCACCCGGATCTTCCCCAAGCTCGGCGAAACCGCCACTGCCGCAGAGGTTGTCGCGGAGTTGGAGGCCACCCGATGAGTATCCTCGGCCGACTGCTGCGGCACCGTCACGCGGACGAGAATCACCTTGCGTGGCATCTGCCCAACCTGCACGGCCCGGACGGGCCGACACTGACCAGCCGGAACTTCGGCGACGGTGACACCATGCCGAAGGCGCACTGCGCCAAGTACATCGGCGGTGCGAACCTGTCCCCGCACCTGGCCTGGGACGCACTGCCCGCCGGTGCCGCGCAACTGCTGCTGGTCGTCGAGGACGTCGACGTCCCGACGGCCAGGCCGGCCGTGCACTGCGTCGCCCTGATCGACCCGGCAGCGGCCGGGTCCCTGGAGCCGGGCGCGCTGGCCCGGCGGCAGCCCGGCGCCGGGGTGCGATTGCTGCGCTCCGCCGTCGGACGCGGATACCAGGGGCCCGCACCGATCGCGGGACACGGGCCGCACCGGTACGTGTTCCAGCTGTTCGCGCTCGCGGACACCCTCGACAGCGCGGCGGGCACGACGCCGCCGGAACGGATCCGGCCGCGGGCCCTGCTGCCCGCCGTCACCGCACCCGTACTCGGCCGGGCTCGCCTGACCGGTGTCTACGAAAGGTGATCGATATGCGAAACGCCATGGCTGGCAAGCGAACACCGTGGCGAATACTGCTCGTCGCGCTCGCCTCCGCGCTGCTGTTACCAGCCTGCGGGCATCCGGCGGAGGCGGCGGTTCCGAACCCCGGCAGCACCGCCGTGCCGGTCGACGCGCCGGGCGGGCAGGCGCTGCGGATCGATCCGGCGCACACCGCGCTGCTGGTGATGGACATGCAACAGGGCATCGTCTCGCAACTCGGTGGCGACGACCATGTCGTCACCGCCGTCGCCGACGCCGAGCGGGCCAGCCGGACCGCAGGCGTCGCAGTCGATTTCGAGACGACGGCGTTCGCGCCCGGATATCCGGAGGTGTCCCCCGACAACAAGGCGTTCGGGCCGATCCTGGGCAGCGGCACGATGATCCAGGGCAGTCCCGAGACCCGGATCGATCCGCGCGTGGCCCCGGCCGGTGACGAACCGGTGATCGTCAAGCACCGGGTGGGCGCGTTCGGCGACACCTCGCTGGACCAGATCCTGCGCGCGAAGCACATCGACACCCTGGTACTCACCGGCCTGGCCACCAGCGGGGTCGTGCTCTCGACGCTGCGCGCGGCCGCCGATCTCGACTACCGGGTGATCGTGCTGTCCGACGGGGTCGCCGACACCGACCCCCAGGTCGGTATCATGTTGCTGGACAAGGTGTTTCCGGCGCAGGCCGATGTCGTCGACGTGGCGGGCTACCGGAGCGCGCTGGCAGGATAGTCATTTCCGACGGCAAACCGGCGACAGGCGCATTCGCGGGCGGAGCCCGCCGAGGCCGATCCGGCGGGCGAGGAGGGATTCCACGATCGCGCCGGTCACGCCCGGGACGAGTGACCGGCCCGGTTCACCGCCGCGTGCGCGAGTGCCAGCCCCGGCGATGCAGCCGCTCGGCACCGTCGAGCACCAGATCCAGGGCGAATTCGAACTCGAACTGCTCGTCGCAGCCCTGCCCGGCCCCGGAGAGGTCGCCGCCGGTCGCGGCCGCCGCGATGGCCAGGATGTTCGGATAGCGTTGTGCGAATTCGGCCACCATCGCCGGATCGGGTGGCGGCGCGGGTTCGTTGCCGGATTCGTCGAACAGTTCGGGGCTGAATCCCCAGATGCGATTGCCGAGTGCGTGCATCACGTGATGGGTCAGGTCCGCGGAGAAGCCGCCGCGATGGAAGGCGCCGGCCACCGCATCCATGTAGCCGAGCACGGCAGGCGTGCGGCGCGTGCGGGACTCGATCACCCGCCGGGCCCAGGGATGCCGGAGCACCGCGTGCCGTGCCGACAGGATGTGGTGCCGCACACCGGGTTTCCAGTCCAGCGCCGGATCGGGGGCGGTGAACTCGGCGACCACGAGATCGACCATGCCGTCGAGCAGTTCCTCCTTGTCGGCGACGTGCTTGTACAACGCCATCGGCACCACGCCCAGTTGCTGCGCCAGCCGCCGCATGCTCACCGCCTCGACACCGGCCTCGTCGGCCAGTTCCACCGCCGCGCGCAGCACCCGATCGCGATTGAGCGGGGTGCGGCGGCCGGCCTGACCCTCGGCGGGGGTGGATGCTCGCGGGACCAAGCCGGACCTCTCCGTCGCAGCGGACGGCGCTCGGGTACCGCGCCGTCTTGACAGGTGGACACTGTACACCTAGCGTAGTCACGCATCGAGGGTGTACGTCGTACACCTCATGTCCGGGAGAGTTCGCCATGGGTACCACCGCACTCGCAGAGACACCGTCACCGGCCGGGAACACCATGCGGCGCAGCGCCTTCGCCGCCGGCGCGCTGTACCTCGTCACCTTCGTCACCTCGATCCCCACGCTCCGGCTCTACGCGCCGGTGCGGGAACACGCGGATTTCGTGCTCGGCGTGGGCAATTCCGCGAGTGTGCGGTGGGGTGCGCTGCTGGAGGTGGTGCTGGCCCTCGCCTGCGCGGGCACCGCGGTGGCGCTGTTCCCGGCGACCCGGCGGCACAGCGTCACGGCCGCAATCGGTTTCGTGTGCTCCCGGCTGCTGGAGGCGGGCCTGATCCTGGCAGGCGTCGTCGGAGTGCTCGCGGTCGTCGCGCTGCGGCACGACGGACCCGGCGCCGCAACGGATTCGGCCGCGCTGGTCGCGGCGGGCCGGGCGCTGTGGGCGATCCACGACGAGACGTTCCTGCTCGGGCAGAGCCTGATGCCCGTCATCAACGCGCTGTTCCTGGGCGCCGTGCTGTACCGCTCGGGCCTGGTGCCGCGGATCATCCCGCTGATCGGACTGTGCGCCGCCCCCCTGCTGCTCGCTTCCGACCTCGCGATCTTCGGCGGCGTCTACGCCCAGGGCACCGCCCTCGCCGGACTCGCCGCACTGCCGATCGCCCTGTGGGAGTTCGCGCTCGGGATGTGGCTGGTACTCAGGGGCTTCCGGGTCGCGACGTAGGCTCCCGCCCGTCCGCCGCCGTCGCCGTGAAGGTCGTGCCGTCGGTGTGGGACGCAGCGGTACTGGGCCTGAGAGAGTCCCGGGGAGGATGGTGCTCCTACGGCACCTCCCGACAGAGGTTCTCCCGCTGTGCGTCGACGGCGACCTTCAGGTGTGCCGACCGAGCGATACCCAGCGGTCGGTCGTTTGTCGCCCCGGCCGCCGACGGGACCGGTTCAGCGCGGCGGGCTGTCGCCGAGACCCACCTGGATGCCGACCACGCAGGTGTCGTCGTCGGCATTGGCGTCGCTGTTGTCGAGCAGATGGTCCAGACGATCGTCGAGGGTGCCGGTGAACCGGGTCGACGCGGTCAGCAGGTTGGCTACACACTCGTCGAGCGGGCGGTCGCGGCGCTCGATCAGGCCGTCGGTGTAGAGCAGCAGGATGTCGTCGGAGTACAGCTGGAGTTCGGCCTCCTCGTAGCGGGCCTCCTCCACCGCGCCCAGCAGCATCCCGTCCAGGGCGGGCAGGGTGACGGCGGTGCCGTCGCGGATCAGGATCGGCGGCAGATGGCCCGCGCGCGCCCAGCGCAGCACCCGCGTCAGCGGATCGTAGAGGCAGCAGACGGCGGTGGCGAGGATGTGATCGGTCAGCGAGCGGGTCACCGAGTTCAACCAGGTCAGCATCTGTCCCGGCCCGGCGCCGGTGGCGGCGAGGCCGCGCAGCGCGTTGCGCAGCACGATCATGCCGGTGGCCGCCTCGAGGCCGTGGCCGGTGATGTCGCCCACGGAGATCAGAATCTGCTTGGAGGGCAACACGATCGCGTCGTACCAGTCACCGCCGACCATGTGGTCCTGCTCGGTCGGCTGATACCGGACCGCGATGCGCAGCCCGAAGGCATCGATGGCCGGGGTCGCGGCGGGCATGATCGCCTGCTGGAGTTGCCGGGCCAGCCGGCTCTGCTCGGCGGCGTGCTGTTCGGTGTGCGCGAGGCGATCCTGGCTGACCGACAGCGCCGCCTCGGTCCAGTGCTGTGCCGAGATGTCCTGATAGGCGCCGCGCACGCCGAGCAGATGGCCGTCGTCGTCGACGATCGGTTCGGCGACGATCCGCAGGTGCCGCGTCTCGCCGCCGGGCCGGACCAGCCGGAACGCGGTGGCGGCCGGGCGGCGGTAGCGCAGCAGCGTCCGCAACAGCCGCCGCACCGCCTCCACGTCGTCGGCGTGGACGTGACCGGGCAACTGCGCCAACGGAATCGGATCCGCGGTCGGGGCCAGCCCGTACAACAGGTAGAGCTGGCTGTTCCAGGTGATGCCGCCGGTGACCGCGTTCTCCTCGAACCCGCCGACGCGGCCCAGGCGCTGCGCGTGTTGCAGCAGCGCGGCCAGCCGGGCGGTCTCGTCCTCGATACGCCACACCATCAGCAGGGTGTCGCCGTGGCGGCCGATGCTGAGGGCGGCCGACACGGTCAGCGGCACCTGGTCGACCAGTTCGGTCAGCAGCACCCGCTCGGCGCGGTAGGTCTCGCCGGTGGCGAAGACGTGCTCGGCCTGTTCGAACAGTCGGCCCTCGCCCGCGGCCAGCGGGTACGCCTCGAACAGCGTCGCGCCCTGGATCAGGCCGCCCGGCCGGCCCGCCGGGTCGACGAAGCACCGATTGACGTGGTGGATGCGGAAATCCGTGATGCCGTCGTCGCCGAGGCGCGGCACCAGCACCAGCGCGGGATCGAACAGCCCGTCGGCCAGCCGCACCAGATCGGCGAGATCGGGGCGGTCCGGTGTGTTGCGGGGGGCGGGATCCGGTTCCAGGGTGTGCGCGCACAGCTCCGCCAGCGCCTCCAGCTGGCGGCGCACGCGCGGCGGCTGGGTGGCCAGCGGCTGCGGCCAGCACACCTCCAGCACACCGATCAGCTTGCCGCCGGTGCCCGCGGGGATGGCCGCGCGGGCGCCCTCGCGATCACCGATCGACGGCAGGCCGGAGGCCCGCAGATCCTCGATCCACTGCGCCTGGCGTTCGGCCAGCGCCTGCCGCGCCGGGGTCACCACGCCCGGGGGCACGTAGCGCCAGCGTTCGGCCTCGTGGGCGTCGATCCCGGCGTATCCGGCCAGGGTCAGCGAGGCGTCGCTGCCCGCGGACCACAGCGCCACCGCGGTCGCGCCCAGCGGCGCCACCGCGTGTTCGAGCACCGATCGGGCGACGCGATGAGCGTCACCTGCCGCGAGCAGCCCGCTCTCGGCGGTCCGCAACTGCACGGCCGTGGCCGACCGTCCGGGAGTGGCTGTGCGCACAAGGAATTCGTCCACCAGCGCGCTGAGTTCGTCCTGCGCGGTGCGGTCGACCAGTTCGGCGGCCAGCTCCAGCGGGCTGACCCCGGAGCGGGCGGCCAGCTCCTCGAGTTGCCGCGCGGCGTGCGCGGGCCCGCAGTGCAGCCGCTCGATCAGCACCCCCTTGGCCATCTCCAGCAGCGCGCGGCCGTCGGCGGTGGCCTGCGCCCGCTGGATCTCGGCGCGCAGCCGCTCGACGGTGGCCGCGAGCCGGGTGACCGCGGGCTGCCCGGACCGGTCGCGGTCCGGGGGTGCGAGCGCCGGCGCGTCGTCCGCGGCGGTCATCGCACGCCCAGCCACTGCCGGATGCAGGCGAGCAGCGCCTCCGCGTCGACCGGCTTGGTGACGTAGTCGTTGGCGCCGGAGGCCAGGCTCTTCTCCCGGTCGCCCAGCATGGCCTTGGCGGTCACCGCGATGATCGGCAGGCCCTCGTACTGCGGCATCGAGCGGATCTTCGCCGTCGCGGTGTAGCCGTCCATCTCCGGCATCATGACGTCCATCAGGACCAGATCGGTCTCCTGGTGCGCGAGCAGGGCGTCGATGCCCTCGCGGCCGTTCTCGGCGTGCAGCACCGTCACGCCCTGGAGTTCGAGAATGCTACTGAGCGCGAACAGGTTCCGGGCATCGTCGTCGACGATCAGCACGGTCCGGCCGGTGAGCCTGCCGTCGGGCCGCTGCGGCGCGGCCGGCGGCGTCTCCTCGCCGCGCACCAGCGGCAGCACGTCACCGGGCGCCTCGGCGGTCACGTGCAGGGCGATCCGTTCGCGCAGTTCGTCCAGGCTGGACAGCAGTTCCAGCGGACGGCCCGCCGCGTGCCGGTGCAGCAGGCGTTCCCGTTCGGCGTCCAGCCGGCGGTTGTTGTGGGCGAGCACCGGGACGGTACCGGCCGCGGCGTCGCCGTCCATCGTCTCCAGCAACCGCAGGGCGGCGTGGTCGGGCATATCCAATTCCAGGACCACGCAGTGGAACGTCTCCTCGGCCATCGCCGCGGCCGCCTCCTGCACGCCGATCGCGGTGACGACCTGGACCGGCCCCCGCGGATCGGTGCTGTCGGCCAGATCGGCCACCGCGCTCTGCGCGACCAGCGACAGCAGGCCCTGCGGGCGTTCCTCCACCACCAGCAACCGGCGATGCGGCGCCGGCGCGGCGGCCGGGTGCTCGGTGCGGATGGCGGGCGAGTGCTGCGGATCCTGGCGCGGCGCCTCGTGGAAGTCCGGGCGGGCCACCGGCAGATAGAAGGTGAACGTGCTGCCGGTGCCCAGCGTGCTGTGCGCGGTGATCGCGCCGCCGAGCAGATAGGCGATCTCCCGGCTGATCGACAGCCCGAGCCCGGTGCCCCCGTATTTGCGGCTGGTGGTGCCGTCGGCCTGCTGGAACGCCCCGAAGATGGAATCCAGCTGATGTTCGGCGATGCCGATGCCGGTATCGATCACCCGGAACGCGACGGCCGGGCCGTGCCGGCGCGCGGCCGCGGGGAGTTCACCCGCCGCCGCGGGCTCGATACGCAGTTCCACGGAACCGGTTTCGGTGAACTTCACCGCATTCGACAGCAGATTGCGCAGCACCTGCTGCAATCGCGAATCGTCGGTGAGCAGTTCGACGGGCAGGCCGGGCGCGGTGGTGACCCGGAAACCGAGACTCTTCTGCGTGGTCATCGGCCGGAAGGTGGCCTCCACGTAGTCCACCAGTTTGCGGACCGACACGGCCTCGGGCGTGACGTCCATCTTGCCCGCCTCGACCTTGGACAGATCGAGGATGTCGTTGATCAGCTGCAACAGATCCGAGCCCGCCGAATGGATGATGCCCGCGTACTCCACCTGTTTCGGGGTCAGGTTGCGGGTCGGGTTCTGGGCCAGCAGTTGCGCGAGAATCAGCAGGCTGTTCAACGGGGTGCGCAGCTCGTGGCTCATGTTGGCGAGGAATTCCGATTTGTACTTGGAGGCCAGCGCGAGTTCCTGGGCGCGGGTCTCCAATTCCTGCCGGGCCTGTTCGATCTCCAGATTCTTGGCCTCGATGTCGCGGTTCTGGGTGGCCAGCAGCGCGGCCTTCTCCTCCAGTTCGGCATTGGACCGTTGCAGCTCCTCCTGCTGCACCTGCAATTCCTCGGAGCGGGCCTGTAATTCGGTGGCCAGGCGCTGCGATTCGTCGAGCAGTTCGTCGGTGCGCGCGTTGGCGACGATGGTGTTGACGTTGACGCCGACGGTTTCCATCAACTGGTCCAGGAAATCGTGGTGGGTGCGGGTGAAGCGATGCACCGAGGCCAGCTCGATCACACCCAGCACCTGATCCTCCACCACGATCGGCAGCACCAGCAGATTCGCGGCCACGGTCTGCCCCAGCCCGGAGGAGATCAGGTAGTCGCCGGGCACGTCGTCCACGGCGATCGTGCGGCGGCTGCGCGCGGCCTGCCCGACCAGCGATTCGCCGAACGCGAACCGGGACCGGCCGACCGGCTGGCCCGGACTGCCGTAGGAGCTGATCAGCCGCAGCTCCGGCCGCTCGGCGGTGTCGTCGGCCAGGTAGAACGCGCCGAACTGCGCCGACACCAGCGGCACCAGCTCGTCCATGATCAGCTCCGCCACCACGTGCAGATCGCGCTGCCCCTGCATCAGGCCGGAGATGAGGGCGAGGTTGGTCTTCAGCCAGTCCTGGTCGCGGTTGGCGCGGGTGGTCTCGCGCAGCGACTCGACCATCGCGTTGATGTTGTCCTTCAGCTCCGAGACCTCGCCGGAGGCCTCGACGGTGATGGACCGGGTCAGATCGCCCTCGGCGACGGCACTGGTCACCTCGGCGATGGCACGGACCTGCCGGGTGAGGTTGCCTGCCAGCTCGTTCACATTCTCGGTCAACCGCTTCCAGGTGCCCGACACGCCCTCGACCTCGGCCTGGCCGCCCAGGCGGCCCTCCGAGCCCACCTCGCGCGCGACGCGGGTCACCTCGGCGGCGAACGCGGAGAGCTGGTCGACCATGGTGTTGATGGTGGTCTTCAGCGCCAGGATCTCCCCGCGCGCGTCGACGTCGATCTTGCGGGTCAGATCGCCCTGCGCGACCGCGGTGGTGACCTGGGCGATGTTGCGGACCTGATTGGTCAGGTTGTTCGCCATGGAATTGACGTTGTCGGTGAGGTCCTTCCAGGTGCCGGCCACGTTCGGCACGCGCGCCTGGCCGCCGAGGATGCCCTCGGTGCCGACCTCGCGGGCGACGCGGGTGACCTCGTCGGCGAAGGCCGACAGCGTGTCGACCATGGTGTTGATCACCCAGGCCAGCGCCGCGACCTCGCCCTCGGCCTCCACGGTGATCTTCTGGCTCAGGTCGCCACGCGCGACCGCGGTGGCGACCTGAGCGATCGAGCGCACCTGACCGGTCAGGTTGGACGCCATCACGTTGACGTTGTCGGTCAGGTCCTTCCAGGTGCCCGAGACGCCGCGGACCGTGGCCTGGCCGCCCAGGTTGCCCTCGGTGCCGACCTCGCGTGCCACGCGGGTGACCTCGTCGGCGAAGGAGGACAGCTGGTCGACCATCGTGTTGATGGTCTCCTTGAGCTCCAGGATCTCCCCGCGCGCGTCGACCCGGATCTTCTGGGTCAGGTCGCCGCGCGCGACGGCCGTGGTGACCTGGGCGATCGAGCGGACCTGCGCGGTGAGGTTGTCGGCCATGACGTTGACCGATTCGGTGAGGTCCTTCCAGGTGCCCGAGACGCCCTGGACGTCGGCCTGCCCGCCGAGGCGGCCCTCGGTGCCGACCTCACGGGAGACGCGGGTGACCTCGTCGGCGAAGGAGGACAGCTGGTCGACCATCGTGTTGATGGTGTTCTTGAGCTCGAGGATCTCCCCGCGCGCGTCGACGGTGATGTTCTGGGTCAGATCGCCGCGCGCGACCGCGGTGGCGACCTGGGCGATCGAGCGCACCTGACCGGTCAGGTTGGACGCCATCACGTTGACCGATTCGGTGAGGTCGCGCCACGTTCCGGACACGCCCTGCACGTCGGCCTGGCCGCCGAGCATGCCCTCGGTGCCGACCTCGCGGGAGACGCGGGTGACCTCGTCGGCGAAGGAGGACAGCTGGTCGACCATGGTGTTGATGGTGGTCTTCAGCGCCAGGATCTCCCCGCGCGCGTCGACGTCGATCTTGCGGGTCAGATCGCCCTGCGCGACCGCGGTGGTGACCTGGGCGATGTTGCGGACCTGCGAGGTCAGGTTGCCCGCCATGAAATTCACCGAATCGGTGAGGTCGCGCCAGACGCCGCCGACCCCGGGCACCTCGGCCTGCCCGCCCAGCTGTCCCTCGGAGCCCACCTCGCGCGCGACGCGGGTGACCTCGGAGGTGAACTGCGACAACTGGTCCACCATGCCGTTGAACACCGTCGCGATCTCGCCGAGCAGGCCGTCCGCGTCCGTCGGCAGCCGCGTGCCGAAATCGCCGTCGCGGACCGCCGTCAGCCCGGCCAGCAATTGATGCAGTTCGCCCTGGTCGGCGGCCTGCTTCGTCGCGGTGGATACCGCGGCCGCCGTCGTGTCCGTCATCGTCACCCTTGCTCTGGTCAACCGGATCGAACCGGAAGCCCGTCCGGTCCCGGTGGGAACGTCGGCGCGCCGCGGGTCGGTGCACCGCCGGCCGGTGAGTGGCGACGTGCTCGCTGGTCACCGCACACACTGTACTTCGCCGGAAAACCCGGTGGTGACCGTTGGTATGGTGGCGGCGATGGTGACCGAAGAAGGTTTCGATCGCCGGATCGAACCGTTCCGGCCGGAGCTGCTGGCCTACTGCTACCGCATGCTCGGCTCCGCGCACGACGCGGAGGATCTGGTCCAGGACACGTACCTGCGGGCGTGGCGGGCCCGCGAGCAGTACGACGAGACCCGCGCGTCGGTGCGGACCTGGCTGTATCGGATCGCCACCAACGCCTGCCTGACCGCGCTGGAGGCGCGCGGCGGCCGGCCGCTGCCGTCGGGGCTGGTGGCCGCCTCCGATCCGCTCGGCCCGCTGGTCCGGGGCGAACACGCCGCATGGTTGCAGCCGGTGCCGGATTCGTTGCTGGATGCCGGCGATCCGGCGGTGGCCGTCATCGACCGCGGCAGCCTGCGGCTGGCGTTCGCCTCCGCGCTGCAACATCTGTCGGCGCGGGAACGCGGCGCGCTGATCCTGCGTGACGTGCTCGGCTTCTCCGCGGCGGAGACCGCGGCGATCCTCGGCGCCACCGTCGCGTCGGTGAACAGTGCCCTGCAACGGGCCCGCGCCCGCCTGAAGACGGCCGGGGCCGGGCAGACCCCGGTCGACGAGCCGGCCGCGGCCGACCAGCGCGCCTGGATCGAGCGCTATCTGCGCGCCTTCGAACGGGCCGACGTCGAGGGGTTGAAGCGGCTGCTCACCGACGACGTGATCATGGAAATGCCGCCGATGCTGAACTGGTTCGCCGGCCGGGACAACTACGGCCTGTTCATGACCTGGGTCTTCGAGGCGGCCGGAACGGACTGGCTGCTGCGGGAGGTCACCGCCAACGGCGGCCAGCCCGGCTTCGCCGCCTACCAGCGCGTCGGCGACGGCTACCGGTTGCACACGCTGCAAATTTTCACCGTCCGCACCACGGGCATCAGCCGGAATTCGGTGTTCCAGGACACCGAGGTCTTCGAAACCTTCGGCCTGCCGACGGCTCTCGACGCCGCGGGACGGACCGCCCCGGCCGGGTGAGTAGGCCGCCCCGGCAGCTGCTGCCGCGGCCGCGATGAGTTCCGGGCACACCGCCGGTATGTATTCCCGAGTTCGCCGGGGACGTCCGGGCGAGCCGTTCCCAAGGGAGATTCCGATGTCGAACAGTCGTGCCCAGGACGAGGCCGCGATCGAGGCCGTGCTGGCGCAGTCCTACCGGGCCTGGGCGGCCGGCGACGCCGACGGTATGGTCGCCGACTACACCCCCGACGCGACCGCCATCATGCCCGGCTCGCTCCGCGACAGCCGGGATGTGATCCGCAGCAGCATGGCCGCCGCCTTCGCGGGCCCACTGGAGGGCAGCTCGACCTACAACAAGACGCTCAGCATCCGCTTCCTCGGCCGCGACGGCGCGATCGTGGTCAGCGAATCCGCCATCCTGTTCGCGGGTGAGACCGAGGTGCCCGACGACCTGCGCAAGGTCAACGCCACCTGGGTACTCGAGAAGCGCGACGACCGGTGGCTGATCGCGGCGTATCACAACAGCCCGGTACCGGCGGTCGCCGGGTGATTCCGGCCACGCGAATCCTGTTGCCGGACCGCTGATCTCGCAGTGCACAGCGGCCACCGCCCGGCACCGCGCCACGCAGGCGCGGTGCCGGCGGTGGCCGTGAGGGGATTCGCTCGCGACAGTAGGCTTCCTCCCATGACTCGTGAAGGCGGCGGCACTGCTCGCGACGCCGCTCATACCCGCCGGCCCCACGCCAGGACTCCGGGCGAGCGGGCCGGACTGGATCTCGACCTGATCGTGTCGGCGGCGCGATCGCTCGGCCCCGACGAGTTCACGATGCAAGCGGTCGCCGATCGGCTCGGCGTCGACCCCAAGGCGCTGCGCCACCACGTCGGCGACCGGGAGAATCTCCGGCGCCTGGTCGCCATGGACACCTTCGAGACCAACTTCGCCGCGGTCGAGATCGCCGGCCAGGGCCGGTGGGAGGACGCCTGCCGCGCCTACGCGACCGGGCTGGCGGACAGTCTCATCGCCACCGGTGGACTCATCGAGTACCTCCCCCTGGAGGACCCGATCGTGACCAGATTCCTGGAGCCGACCGAGACCCTGCTTGCCGCCTTCGCCGAAGCCGGTTTCACCCGGTCCGTCGCACAACGCTCCCTGGTGATGCTCACCGCGGTCGGCGTCACCTTCGCCCGTGACGCCCTGCGCGCCGCCCGGGAGGCCGAACGCCCCCGCTCCCGCATCCTGCGCGAGCTACTGCGCAGCCGCGACCCCGGCCGCTACGAGAACCTGACCAAGATCAGCGCCGACCCGATCGACACCTACGACCGCTCCCAACTGGACTTCAGTATCGACGTCTTCATCCGCGGCGCAAGAGTATTGAGCGCCGCAGGCCCGGAGACCGAAGCCCGCCCCTGACCGGTTTCAGTGGGTTCGGGGGGTGGACGGGTCGGGGGCGGTCAGTGGGTAGGTCGTTCCGGTCAGTCGTTCCGATTCCGCCCACAGGCGGCGCTGGGACGCGGGGTCGTGGGACGAGGGGATCGACTCGACCAGGACCGGGTAGCCGGTCCATTCGTTGTTGCCGTCGGGGCCGTAGTACTCGCCGCCGGTGGCCGTGGGGTCGACCGCGGCGCGGACCGTCGGCAGCGCGGCTCGTTCCGGGTTCTGGAGCAGCCACCAGGTGAGTATGCGCAGTTGGGGGCGGGTGAAGGTCCGGATGTGGAATCGGTCGCCGCCGAAGGCGGTGCGGGCATTGCCGGGATGGGCGGCCACCGCGATCGTCGGCGCGCCGGCGGCGGTCAGCCGGCGCTGGAGTTCGTAGGTGAACAGCAGGTTGGCCAGCTTCGATTGGAAGTAGGCGTGAGCGGCGCGGTAGCCGTCCGCGAAATGCAGGTCGTCGAAGTTCATCACGCCGCGCTTGTGGCCGACGCTGCTGACGGTCACCACGCGTGATCCCGGTGTGTCCAGCAATCGGGGCAGTGCCAGGGCGGTGAAAGTGAATGCGCCGAGATGGTTGGTGGCCAGGGTCTGCTCGAATCCGTCCTCGGTCACCGTATGGCGGCGGATCAGGGCGCCCGCGTTGTTGATCAGCAGATCGATGCGCGGATATTCGTCCAGCTGTTCGGCCGCGCGGTGGATCGAAGCCTGTGAGCTCAGGTCGAGGGTGAGGGTGTGCACCGCCGCGGCGGGGGTCTCGTGCAGGATGCGGGCCCGCGCCGCGGCGGCCCGGTCCGGGTTCCGGCAGGCCAGCACCACGCGGGCGTGGTGCCGAGCGAATATCCGGGCGGTCTCGAAACCGAGTCCGGAATTCGCCCCGGTGATCACGACGGTCCGGCCGTCCTGATCGGGAACGTCGGTCTCGGTCCAGCGTGTGGTCATGATGATCGCTGTCCTCCATGGCTGGGGAAGTGAATGCAAACAGGTTGGGGCCGTGTGCTCTACGACTCCCGTATTATCGGGATGCCCGTCCCGCTTCCAGGATCCGGGACGGCCATCCCGTTTGTCAATGGACAGGAGCAGGTCTGTGAACGAAGCCGCGGATCGGCCGTTGCGCGCCGACGCCCGGCGCAACCGCGAGCGCGTGCTCCACACCGCCGCAGCCGTTTTCGCGGCCGAGGGGCTGTCGGTGCCGGTGCACGAGATCGCGCGCCGGGCCGGTGTCGGCACCGGTACGGTCAGTCGGCACTTTCCGACCAAGGAATCCCTCTATGCCGCAGTGCTGCTCGACCGCATGGGGGAACTCGCCCGGCACGCCGACCGGCTGGCCGCCGAGAACGACCCCGCCACCGCGTTCTTCGCGCTGTTCACCCGCTTGATCCACGAGGGCTCCGCCCATCGCGGTCTGGCGGAAGCTCTGGCGGGCAGCGGATTCGACCTCGAGGCCGCCGCGGCGGCGGTGGATGTGAACGTCTCCGAACGGCTGCACAGCCTGCTGTCCGAGGCGCAGCGGGCCGGCGCGGTCGACGCCGCTGTCACCTTCGCGGACCTCAAGGCGTTGACGGCGGGTTGCCTGGCCTACGAGG
Organism: Nocardia sp. alder85J; assembly: GCF_020176955.2. Classification (GTDB taxonomy): domain Bacteria; phylum Actinomycetota; class Actinomycetes; order Mycobacteriales; family Mycobacteriaceae; genus Nocardia. The sequence goes on along the minus strand of NZ_JAIUCZ020000021.1, from coordinate 13,268 downwards.
GTGACGACCCCGCGCGGGTCATCGAGGTGGTCTGCCGCGGCCTGCGCTCGGCGTAGCTCCCGCCACCTATCGTGGGCGCGTGGAACTTCGTCAGCTCAGCTACTTCGTCACGGTGGCCGAGGAACTGCATTTCGGCCGGGCCGCGCAACGGTTGCACATCGTGCAGCCCGCGGTGAGCCAGCAGGTTCGCAGGCTGGAGCGGGAACTCGGGGCCGATCTGTTCGCGCGCACCTCGCGGCGGGTGACGCTGACCGAGGCGGGCACGCGCTTCCTGCCCGCCGCGGGCGAGGTCCTGGCCGCGGCGAATCGCGCCCGTGCGGTCGTCGCCGATCTGGTGCCCGCGACCGTCGTCCGGCTCGGCACCAGCAGCGGCATCGGCGATCACCTGGACCGGGTACTGGAACGGCTCACCCCCGCCGTCACCGTGGAACTGGTCACCGAATCGACCCGGGCGCGGATCGATCGCCTGCTCGCGGGCGGGCTCGATGCCACGTTCGTGCGCGGACCGGTGGAACACCCGCAGCTGCGCCGGATCCCGCTCTGGGACGACCCGCTCTATGCGGCGTTGTCGGCGCGGCATCCGCTGGCCGGAAGTGACGAGGTCCGGCTCGCCGATCTGGCCCCGTATCCGTTGCGGCTCATCGAACGTCGCCACAACATGCCGCTGGTGGACCTCGTCGTCGACGCCTGCCGGAACGCCGGTTTCGAGCCGGTCCCCGCGGGTGCGAACGGTGCGCTGTCGGACACCCTCGCCATGATCGGCACCGATACCAGCTGGACCGTCGTCTACGCCGCCCATGCCCGGCAGGTGCACAACTCGCGCGTGGTGTTCCGGCCGTTCACCACACCCGGATTGCTGTTGCCGACGGCATTGCTGGTGCGGTGCGCCACGCCGCCCGCGCTGCTGCCCGCGCTGCTGGCCGCCTGCCGGATCGATAACGAATCATGATGGATGTACGACCCCGATCGGCCATTGGTCCGGGCCCCGATGTCGGATGAACTGGAGTTCGCCGCCGGAAGTGCCGGCGGATCACACCCGAGGAGTTCGAAATGCCCAACGTCATCGTCCAGCAACTGCCGAAGGATCCGGAAGCCACCCGGGAGCTGGTCCGCCGGATCACCGACGCGTTCGTCGACGCCTACCGGACCCCTGCCGACGCCGTCCACGTGTGGATCGAGGAGTATCCGGCCAACCGCTACGCCGTGGCCGGAAAACTGGTGGCCGACAAGTAGATCCGGCACCGTGGTCCATCGGATGCCCGGTCACCGTGCCGAATGGATCGTGCGAATCGGGTGGGCCAGGGCTGCACCCAGTGCGAGGGCAGTCAGAACGAACAGCGCGGCAAGAGATTTCACCCCGTCGGTGAACGTGATGCCCGCGTCGCCGACGGCGGGTTGCAATGCGGTGGTGGGCAGGTAGGGCTGAACCGCGTGCACGGTCGCCGCGAGCAGGCCGAGCACGTACACCCCGGCGCCGGCGCCGGCCGCGGCCCCGGTGGAACCGGTGCGCGCGGCCGTCGCGGCGGCGAACACGGCGAACAGCACCACTGCGATCCATTGCACCGCAAGCACACTCGCCGCCGCGCCGAGCGGGTACGCGCCGAACAGTGCCCGGCATTCGTACGCCGCGACCACCGCTCCCAGCAGCGCCGCGACCCCGACAGCGGCGGCCGCGACCAGCAGCCGCGGCAGATACAGTCGTGCCGGGGAGGTTTCGCGGCTGAGGTAGTACACGCCGACCGGGTCCGTGCCGCGCACGGCGCAGGATTGGGCGGCCAGTACCAGCGAGACCGCGGAGAGCAGCAGGCCCGCGTTCTTGACGTACTGCTGGATCCCGTCGCGCCAATCCGGTGTGTGCAGCAGCTGTATCTCCGCGGAGTGGCCGATCAATTCGGGCAGGTATCTCGCGCCGAACAGCGACAGGCACCCGAACATCAGGAAGGCCGCGACCAGCGCGATCAGCCGCCGGGTGCGCAGCCATCGATAGTACTCGACCCGGAACAGCATGCGGTTCATGGCGTTTCTCCGATGGCGGCGAAGAACGCATCGCCGAGCGAGGGCCGCGTGATGCGGATGTCGTCGATGTCGGCACTGTGCGCGGACACCTCGGCCAGTGCCGGGCCCCACTGCGGCGGCGCGGATTCGACGATCCGGCCGCCGGTCAGCGCGATCCGCAGCATCGGCACGCCCGCGTGGGCGGCGCGGAAGTCGGCGGCGCTGCCCTGGAACACGACCCGCCCGTGGTGCAGCACCAGCAGCCCCTCGGCGAGTTCCTCGACATCGGCGAGCAGGTGACTGGAGAACACCACGGTCATCCGTTCGCCGAGGTCCCGGATCAGGGCCAGCACCGCGGCCCGGCCCTCGGGATCCAGTGCGCTGGTGGGTTCGTCGAGGATCAGCATCTCGGGATCGCGCACCAGCGCCGCGGCGATTCCCAAGCGCTGCAACATACCCCGGGAGAAGCCGCCGACGCGCCGGTGCCCGGAGCGTTCCAGTCCCACCGTCGCGAGGACGGCGTCGACCGGTTCGCGCGCGCGATCACGGCGGGCCGCCCCGATGGCCCTGGACTGTTCGAGCACCTCCCGTGCGGTCAGCCACGGCTCGAAACCCGGTGTGTCCGGGCAGTATCCGACCGCGGCCAGCCCGATCGGGACCTCGACCGTGCCCGCGGTGACGGACTGCAAGCCGAGCGCCACCCGGATCAGCGTGCTCTTGCCCGCGCCGTTGAGCCCGATCAACCCGACGACGCCGGTGCCCTCGACACTCCAGTCGACCCCGTCCAGCGCGCGGAAATCCCCGAAGCGCACCGACACTCCCGATACCTCGAGGCGAGGGTCAGCCACGCTCGGCGGCCCCGTCCCGTCCGACCAGCAGGTACACGATGCCGCCGAGCGGGATGCTGATCAAGCAGATCACCGCCCACAGCCAGCGCGGCAGGTACTTCACCCGCGACCGGGACAGGTCGTACCAGCAGTATCCGACGAACCCGATGGCCAGCAGCACCAGCGGTACCAGCGCGGCCGGCGAAACACTCCCCACGGGGTCGGTCCTCCTCACCCGAACGACCTCTTCGTTCCCGACGAACTGTACCAACGACCGCGAATTCGCCACCTCGTCCGCATCGTCCACATGCCGGATCTTGTCGGTAGCCCCCGGCCGGAACATCTCGAGCATCTGCACCGGCTCGTCACCCACGTTCTCGATGAAATGGCCCATGTTGCGTGGAAGGGGTAGCTGCTGATGGCTGCGCCCGACCGGCCGAAGGCGGTCACGGCGACGGCGCGGTGTTCCCGGTGCTCGTCGCGCAGCGTCATGCCATGCCGTGCCGATACGCCGGTCGGCGGCGTTGCGTGTTGACATATGCAGGTAAATGCCTGCATAATTTCCGGCGTGCAATCCGAACCCGAGATGGACGCGGTTTTCAAGGCGCTGGCAGACGGCACCCGCCGACTGGTGCTGGACCGGCTGCGGGAGCACAACGGCCAGACGCTGCGGGAGCTGTGCGAGCGGGTCGACATGGCCCGGCAGTCGTTGACCCAGCATCTCGACATTCTCGAGCGGGCCGGGCTGGTGACCGTGCTGCGGCGCGGGCGCGAGCGGGTGCACTACATCAATCCGACACCGATTCACGACATCGAACAGCGCTGGATCTCCGTGTTCGACCGCCCCCGGCTGGATGTTCTGCGCGCCATCAAGAACCAAGCAGAGGAGTACGCCATGACCGCCACGGTGCCGAGCTACGTCTACGTCACCTATATTCACGCCGGCGCCGAGCAGGTGTGGAAGGCGCTGACCGACGCCGACCTGACCGCCCAGTACTGGTTCCACGAGAATGTGTCCGACTGGCAGCCCGGTTCGCCCTGGGAGCACCGCCGCGCCGACGGCTCCGGCACGATCGACGTCGTCGGCACGGTGCTCGAGTCCGAACCGCCGACGAAGCTGGTCCTCACCTTCGAGGATTCCCCCGAGGAGGACCGCTCGCCGTCCGTGGTCACCTTCCTGGTCGAGTCCTACCGGGACATCGTCCGGCTCACCGTCACCCACGAGAATCTGCCGAACGATCAAATGCTGCAAGGCATTTCGCGCGGCTGGCCAGCGGTGGTCGCCAACCTCAAGTCTCTGCTGGAAACCGGCGAGGTCCTCCCCCAGGCCCCGTGGGAAATGGACTCGGCGGCGCACGCCTGATGTTGGACACCACCGCATTGCGCGAAGCCTACGACTCGCTCCTGGAAGCCGCTGTCGCCGTGGCCGATTCGACCCACCTCCGGACGCCCCCGCCGGGTGAATGGAATGCCGATCGGATCCTGGCGCACGTCTGTCTCATCACCGCGGGCACCATCGCCGCGGTGGCGGCGGTCGCGGCGGGCGAACACACCACCTACGACAACCGCCACGCCCTCGACACCTGGACCATCGACCGCGTGGCCGAGTGGGCGGGCGGGTTCTCCGGCCTGCGTGAGCGCCTGCGCCGTCAGGCCGAGATCCTCTGCGGCTTCGCCGGACCCGCCCTGTCCGATCCCGAACTCGACAGCCCCGTCCCGCTCCTCGGGCTCTCCGCGGGCACCCTGCTCACCGATGCGGTCGTGCCGCTGCGCGGGCTGTTCGAGGGCCTGGCCGACATCGAAATCCCCAGCCACACCCGGCAACTGCTCGCCCTACTGCCCGAGGCGGCCGCCGTCTGACCCACGGAAACATCGACGAGCGCCAGGCGAGGGGAATCCTCGCCAGCCACGTCTGCTGTGCCCCGCTCCGGGGCCCGTCCGAGTGACAGTCCAAGATCGGACAGACCTGGGTGGTCGTCTCGACGTGCTCGCCCGAGGGACCACAGCGTAGATCCGACTCGACCGGCCCCGGCCGGGTGCGAGGTCGCCTCCGGGCCCCTGAGCTGCACAGACGATACGCCGCGACACGTCCGATCACGCTGGTTCGAGTGCCGCGGGCCCGCTGCCGCGCCGAGCCGCCGCCTCATGCAGGCCACGATCTCGCAGCGCTGCGCCGCTTCTGTCAACCACCGGGGTGACCTCCGGTAGCGAAAACCGTACTACCGCAGCGCCTTCTCGGTGGATTCGAGGTTGTTGAGCAGGCGGCGCAGGAAGCGGCGGGGCGGGATGCCCGGCCCTTCCGGGGCGCCGTGCAGGGTTTCGAGGACCGGCGCGATCGCGGGGCCGCTGCTGTCGATGGCGAAGCGGGCCAGGCCGAGTTCGGCGCAACGGCACAGGGCGGGGACCATCTGCTCGATCGCCTCCGCGGTGCGGCCGCCGGAGATCAGGCAGCAGCCGTACAGTAATTGCGCCTGGAGCAGGGCGCGCGGGCGTTGTTGCCGGCCGATCTCCTCGTACATCCGCGCGGCGCGTTCGATGGCTCGCGCGGTGGCGGCGGGAGTACGTTCCGCGAGCAGCGTGCGGATGGCCGAATCCTGCGCGAGTTCCGTGGCGTTGGCGGTGATGTGGTCCGGCCGGCGGTGGTAGGGGTCCAGCTGTCCGAGCCGGTGCTGCTCGTCGTGGGTGATCGGCAGGCCGAGCCGGATGCGTTCGTCGAGCATGCGCGCGGACAGGCGCGGCATCGAATGTTCGTGTGCGACACGGTGTCCCTGATTGAGCAACTGCTCGGCGGCGGAGCGGTCACCGTGCACGGCGGCCAGCCGGGCGGCGGTGCCGTAGGCGGCCATCAGGTCCTCCACGATCGCCGTGTCGATGTCCGGGCAGTTCGGCAGGAGTTCGTCGGCTTCTGCGAATTGCCCTGTGTGGTACAGCAATTCGGCGAGCTTCACGGATACGACGAATCTCGTGGCATGTGGCCGGAACCCGGATTCGAGCGCCAGGTCCAGGGCGCCGCGCAGGATCGTCTCGGCCGCTTCGACGTCGAGCTGTTCGAAAGCGGCCATCGCGGCGATGATGTCGAGGCATACGATGTGGAACTGGCTGCCGGAGGCGCGATACGGCGCCCCCCAGTCGCGCCACCGCCCGGCCTCCGCGAAATCGAACCGGTACAGGGCCGACATCCCCGCCGCGGCGGCCCCGACGGCGGCGACGAACGGGCGGGTCGGCTGCCGCAACCAGGCCAGCGCCGCGGGCGACGGGTCGGCGGCGCGGTCGGACAAGGTCTCCAGGCCGACCCGCACGAACTCGGTCTCGAATCCGATGTTCGCGGTGGTGTCGTCCGGCGGGCGAGCGGCCAGTACCGCGTCGATCCGCCGGCACGCGGCCGTGACCGCCTCGGTACCCAACGTCGGCAGCTGTGCCCAGGCCATGCTCAATTGCAGCTGCGGATCCGAATCAGCCAGTGCCGGTGGCAGTTTCGCGGCCAGAGCCAGGAAGGACGCCATCCGGCAGTCGGCCAGGTAGGTATCCGCGTGATCGACGATGAGATGCAGTGCCCGTTCGGGATCGCCGGCGGCGAGGGCGTGGTCGACGGCTTCGGTGAGCATGTCGTGCTCGGCGTACCAGGTCGCGGCGGTGGCGTGCAATTCGGTGGTGAGGCCGGGCCGGGCGCGGGTCAGGCGGTGGCGGAGGAAGTCGGCGAACAGGCTGTGGTAGCGGAACCAGCGCAGATCGTCGTCGGTGCTGCGGAGGAACAGGTCGCGGCGGCGGATGTCCTCGAGCAGGTCCTGGGCGTCGCGACGGCCGGTCAGTGCGCCGGCGAGGCCCGCGCAGGTGGTGTCGGTGACGGCGGTGCGCATGAGGAAGTCGAGCAGTTCCGGGTCGAGGTCGTCGGCGACGTTCTCCATCAGATAGTCGCCGATGGCGTGGTGGTGTCCGGAGATGCGATCGATGTGCTCGGCGAGGTCGGTCTTGCCACGCACGGACAGCGAAGCCAGTTGCAGGGCCGCGACCCAGCCTTCGGCGGTGTCGCGGAGGTGGTCGATATCGGTGTGATCGAGTGCGAGCCCGCCGATGTCGAGCAGTAGTCGCTCGGCCTCGACATTGTCGAATCGCAGTGCGGTTTCATCGATTTCGACGAGTTCGTCGCGAACGCGCAGGCCGGCCAGCGGCAGTCCGGTGGAGGTGCGGCTGGTGACGACGAGACGGAGGTGGTGACAGGCGTTGTCGAGCAGGAAGCGCATGGCCTCGCGGACCTCGCGGCTGTGGATGCGATGCCAGTCGTCGATGACCACCGCGACGGTCCGGTCTCCGGCGTGGATCTCGTCGATGAGCGTGGTCAGTACGTAGCGGGCCGCGTCGCAGGAACCGTCCTCGAGGATCTGCGCGAGTTCACCCGCCAGCCGCGGCTGGATCCGGCGGACCGCCTCGACCAGGCGGGTGAGGTACCAGGTGAGGTTGTTGTCGTCGGGCACCAGGCTCAGCCAGGCGACCTGGATGTCCTCGGCGGCCAGTTCGGCGGCCCACTGGGCGGCGAGCGTGCTCTTGCCGTAGCCGGGTGGCGCGTGGATCAGCACCAACCGGCGGGACCGGCCCTCGCGCAGGGTCTCCAGCAGCCGGGGACGGTGTACCAGGCGGTGCGACGAGGTCGGTGGCCGGAACCGGGTCGCGGGCGTCGCGACCAGGGCGCGATGCCCGCGGGAACGTTTCGCCGTCGTACCGGCGGCGCGCGCGGCGGCGGGTTCCGCCGGCAGATCCGACACCAGGGCGTCCACCGGCAGGCCGGAGGCGAACTGGATGTTGCGTAACCGCGCGGCGAAGGTGCGCGCGGAGGCGGGCCGGTCCGCGGGTTGCTGTTCCATCGCGGCCTCGATCGCGGCGCACAACGTGTCCGGGACGCCGTCGGCCCGCAGGTCCGGCACCGGTTCGGCGCCGATCCGGACGAACTGCGTGACCAGGGATTCGCCCTCCCTCCGCGCGAAGGCCGCATGGCCGGTCAATGCGGTGAACAATGTCGCGCCCAGCCCGTAGAGGTCCGACGCCGCGAGTGCGGTTCGAGCGGGCGCACCACGATCTCACCGCTCTCGCCGGGCGGCAGCAACCGGTCGGTGGCGTCGACGATGCGGACGTCGAGCCACGGAACCGCCCTGCCCGCACTGGGTTTCAGCCGGTCGCGGGACCAGGCGCCCATCGTGGCCGGAACGACCTCGGTCTGGCCGTAGCCCTCGCACAGCACCCGGCAGCCGAAACGGTCCTCGAATTCCTGCTGCACCTGGGGTGCGGCCGGAATGAACACCGCCCGTTCGACGGTGTGGTGGGTGTCGTCGGCGCGCACCGGGGTGCCGAGGGTCGCCGTCGCCATCGCGCCGACCCCGAAGATCTGGGTCGCGCCGAGGGCACGGGCCCGGTCGAACAGGCCGGAGGCGCTGAACACCGGGTCGAAGCCGACCCGGCACCCGGCCACCAGCGCGTCCATCAGCGCGCTGATAGCGAACCCGTGGTAGAGCGGCAGCGGGCACAGGGAGGTGTCGGTGCTCTCGAACCAGCCGTACAGCAGATGGGCGCGCGACATGTTCACCAGATATCCGGCGTCGACCATGCAGCCCTTGGGCGCTCCGGTGGTGCCCGACGTGTACAGGATGCAGGCCAGATCCTCGGGCGTGGGCTCGGGCCACAGCTGTTCGGCCTCGATCACGAGGTCCTCGAATCCGGTGGCCCCGGGAACGGGGTCGTCGAGCGTCACCAGTTGTGCGCCCGACAGTTCCGGTGCCCTCGCCAACTCGCGGATCGCTGTCACCGCCGCCGCATCCGCGACCACCGTCGACGGTGCGGCGTCCACGAGCTGGTAGCGGAGGAATTCGCCCTTGAGATACACGTTGAGCGGCACGTGCACGGCGCCGAGTTCCGCGCACGCGAAGAACAGGTCGAAGGTCTCGGGGCGGTTGGTCATGATCGAGGCGATCCGGTCCCCCGGCCGGACCCCGGACCGATACAACCCGGTCGCGAGGCTGCGGGCCCGCCTCCGCACATGCCCGGCGGAGAGCCAATCCCCTCCGCAGGCAACGAAATCCCGGTCCGGATCGGTATTCGCCCGCTCGCGCAGCCACGCGGGCACGGTCGTATTCTTGCTCATCGGCACGTCCTTCGTGAGTGCCGCAGCCGCCCGGCTCCGGTGGCCACGATGCCGTCTACGTTGTCCATCCGCCGCTAATAACCAAACAGACGGTTGACATCGAATCACCGGACGGTCGTGAAGTCAACGGCAGCCGCTCGGCGGCTGGTCGAATCCCAACTATGCGGTTGGCAAAATCGCGGCGTCGCGGATCGGCCCATGCCGTTCACGGTCCGCCGCTCGATGCCGCACCGGCGCCATCGATCCGGCCGCCGGTCAACGAAAGATCAGGGCTCGGCCAGGAATTCGATGATCGCGGTGGCGAGTTCGGGTGCGACGAAGGCGCTGCCGTGGTCACCCGGTACCCGGACGAAGGTGGCGTTCGGCAGCAGCGCCGCCAATTCGTCGGCGTCGGCACGTTCGTCCCGGTCGCCGATCGCGACGAGTACCGGGACCGTGATCTGCCCCAGGGCCGCTTCGGGGGTGGGAACCAGCGATCCCAACACGCCCAGCAGCGCGCGCGGATCCGCCCCGCCCATCGTGATCATGCGGGCGGTGCGGGCATCGGGTGAATCCGGTTCGAATGCGGTTCCGGCGACGAGTGCGGTGAGCACGCGCTGATTCGCGCCGCCGCCCTGGGGGCCGCTCACCTTGGCCAGCCCCTGTCCGGCCGCGATCGCACGGCGTGGCGTGGCTCCGCGTGCCAGCATCCGGATCGCGATCCGGGCCCCGAGCGAATATCCGCCCAGGTCGTAGTCGCCGTCACCGAGGCCGAGATGTCCGAGCAGGGCGAACTGGTCGTCGGCCAGCGCATCCGGAGGATATCCGGCGGAATCGTGCACCGCCGCACTGTCGCCACTGCCGCGGAAGTCCGGGAGGATCACCCGATGTCCCCGCGCGGCCAGCGTCGCGGCCGGGCCGTATTCGAGCAGGCGCACGCTGCTGCCACCGAAGCCCGGCAGCAGGATCAGCGGCCGGCCGGATCCGATTTCGTGCCAGGCCAGTTCGACGCCGTCGTCCGTGGTGAAGCGGTAGGTGCCCATGATGTATCGAATCCTAGCCCGTGTCCGGCCGATGCCGTTGCGGCGCTGCGTGGCTCATCGCGCCGGGGTTCGCGCGATCACCCCCTCGGCGCTGCGTGCGGCGGCGCGGCAGGCCGCGGCGGTGATCGGATCGTGCCGGGGATCGGCTTCGCGGTCGCGCCAATACCGCAGGGCCCGTAGCGCCGTGCGGTGGATCTCGGCCGGTGGTGCGTCCGGGGCGAGGCCGAGGCGCCGCGGCGCGGAGATGCCGTGGTCGCCCAGCAGTGCGGCGGCGCGGTCCCGGTCCGCCGGGGTCAGCCGGGATCCGGGAAGAGTTGCCAGCGTGCGTAATTCGGTGAAGGTGTGGGTGTCGGCCAGGCGGGCGGTGACCTCGCGGGCCAGCTGCTCGGTGCCGGGCCGCCGGTACCGGCGCAGGACGCGGTCCAGGCCGCGCAGTGCCGCATGGGCTTTCAACTGCTCGTTGCGTTCGCCGAAGCGGGTCGCCACGATGTGTTGCAGATCGGTCAGTCCACCGGCGCGCACGAGATTTTCCGCCAGGGTCGCCGCGTCGCCGACGCCGGCGCGGATCATCGCCACCGCGAACCGGATTCCCGACACCCCGAAGTCCTCGATCAGCCGGACCCGCTCCGGCGCCGGGACCGGCAGTGCCCGTTCGGGTGCGGTGAATCGGCCGGTGGAAATCAGTGCCGCCGCCAGATCCGCCGGGGGCACCGCCGACAATGCTTGCAACGCTTGGAATTCCCGCTGGCGCAGGGTTCGTCCGCGCACCGCCAGGCGACCGGAGACCGGCAGGAACTGGGTGTGCAGGGCGGCCAGCGCGGGATCGGCGGCCAGTGCGGCGCTCGCCGCGCGGGCGGCGGCCAGCGGATCCGCCGGATCGTCCGCACCGCCGAGCTCGTCGGCGCGCGACAACACGCCCACCACGCCCAGCGGACCGGTGCCCGCCGCCATCCGCTCCCGCAGCAGCCGCAGCAGCGCCACATCGTCGTCGTGCACCGTGTGCAGCAGGTAGACGACGACATCGGCGGGACAGATGCCGTCGTCGGGAGCCAGCAACTGCCGGGTGCGCTCGGACACGCCCGGAGTGTTCGACGACATGCCCGGGGTGTCGATGACGGTGTAGTCGCCGAGCAGGGCCGACGGCCAGCCCACCTCCAGCTGCCGCACCCGATCGGTGGCGATGCCGGCCAGATCCAGCGTCAGCCGGCCGTCGGTGCGGCGCACCGGAAGTGGGCGCCGCTCGTCGGCCACCACCTCCACCCGCGGGGCGTCGGCCCGCCGGTACCAGGTGACCACCCGGGTGCACTCGGTGGCGTCCGAGGGGGCGATCTCCTCGCCGACCAGGGCGTTCAGCAGGGTCGACTTGCCCGCCTTCAGGGTGCCCGCCAGCGCCACCCGCAGTGGCTCGTGCAACCGGCGCTCACAGGCGGCCAGTTCCGTCGCGCCCGGCGCACCGGGACCGTACTCCGCGCGCGCGGCCCGCACCAGCCGCTGCGCCCCGGCCGGCCCGGACATCAGCCCTCCACCTCGAACAGTGCGGCGGTGCGTGACCGGATGCCTTGCAGCCGTTGCAGATCCGAATGGATCGTGGCCACCCGGTCGCGGCGGTCGGCGTCGTGCCGGTCGACCGCGCGGCCGGCGGCGGCGATGGCCTCGTCGGCGGACCGCAACCGCTGATCGGCCACCTCGGTGAAGTGGTCGCGCAGGGTGCGCTGCACCTCCCGCAACCGCTGCTTGGACTGCGTCCCCACCTGGAACGACACCTCGTCCAGCAGCCTGGCCACCGCGATCTTCGCCTCGGCCCGGCGGCGCGACTTCAGCGATTTGCGGTCCTCCCAGACGGTGTGCGCGCCGAGCAGGGCGCCGGCGGCGATCGACCACGGGTTCACCAGCGCCAGCCCGGCCAGTGTGGTCGCCACGCCGATCATCAGCACGCCGCTGTAGGAGCCGCGCAGGGCGCTGACCGCCCGTTGCGCCACACCGTTCTTCGAGCTGTCCAGCGGTTCCAGATTGCCGTAACCGGACAGCACCCCGGCGGTGCCGTCGATCCGCAGCCGGGGTGCGGCGTACCGCTCCTCCTCCGCGAACCTCAGGGCCACCTTCTCCGTCAGCTCGACCGAAAGTCGCTGTGCCAGCACGAAATTCTCGCTGACCTCGGTCTCGATCCGCTCGTCGAGCCGACTGCGGAACTCGTCCCAGCGGCGGGCCGGATCGGATTTCGCGATGTCCTGCTCCGATTCGCGAATCAGCGCGCGCAACCGGTTGCGCAGATCGTGCTCGACGGCCACGTTGAGTTCGGTGATGCCGTCACCGAGGACATACTGCCAGTTGGCCGTCCGGGCGTGCAGGGCGGCGGCCGCCCCGCGGGCCTGTTCCAGTTCGGCCAGCACCGCCGCGCCGTGCCGCGGGTCCTGAATGCTCGCCAGTTCCGAATTCAGCACCAGCGCAACCTGATCCGAGACCACCCGGACATCGTGCAGCACCGATTCGCGGGCGACGGCGTCGGTGCGGGCCAGCAGGTGGTCCCGGATGAACCCGGTCAGCTGTGGGACGCCGGACTCGATGATCAGGCCCGGATCGTCGAGTTGCACGCCGGTGCGGTGCAAGTGGGCCGAGACCGGCAGGATCGGCAGATCCAGCCCGGCGTCGGTGAGGTGTTTGCGGTCCGCCTTCTGGATGTCGGCCCAGCGCGGATAGGTGTCGATCTTGTTGATCACGCACGCTACCAGCGGGCACACCTGCCGGATCTGTTGCAGGTAGCGGATCTCGGCTGCGGTGAACTCGCGCGCGGCATCGGTCACGAACAGCACCGCGTCCGCCGTCGGCAGCAGCGCCAAGGTCGCCGCGGCGCCGCGCGATTCGGATCCGGTGACACCCGGGGTGTCGATCAGCACGACCCCGTCGGCCAGCAGATCGGACGGGGCCGCGGCGACCACGCCGTCCGGCCCGGCGGACCGGGTCACCCGCTCGCCGTGCTCGATCACCGTCGGCTCCCGGGTGGGCCGGCCCGCCCGGCAGACATCCGCCGCGACCAGCGCGTCGGCGACCGAGCTGAGCCCCTTGCGCGATTCGCCGGTGACGACGATCCGCAGCCGGGCATCCCCGATGCGCTCGCGGGCCGCGGTGAGGCGGCGGGACAGATCGGCCCGCCCCGCGGTATCGGTGACCGACCGCAACTCGGTCAGCAGCCCGGCCATCACGGTGGTCGATTCGGAGGCGTCGCGTCCGGACAGGGTGGGTGCGCTCATGGTTCGGAACTCCTTCCTGGAGAAGCGATCCCGCCGATTCCGGCGG
>NZ_JAIUCZ020000020.1 GCF_020176955.2 Nocardia sp. alder85J | reverse complement strand
TCGCGGACAAGAAAATTGGTGTCTATGAGTGGATTGGTCACCGTGAGCACCAGCCGCGCGACGTCGTTCTTGGTGTGCTCGCGGGCTTTGGAGGCGAGGAATATCGCCTTGCTGGCGGCGCTGAGGTCGGCGCTGACCTGGTCCCCGGCGCAGTAGTGGCGGTCCTGGGTGTGGAATGTGCCGTACCAGAGGGCGGTGCCCTCGGCGTCGCACACCGCGAATCCTCCGGCCTCGTCCTCGTCGGCGCCGGGGTCGTATCCGGCGGCCGACAAGCGGATGGTCGGGACTCCGTTGGCGGCGACGGCGTTCATCTCGGCCAGGCGGGCGCGGTTGGCGGCCTCGCGCATCGCGTCGTAGTCGATGCCGATCTTGCGGAATTGGTGTTTCACCGCGCCGAATTGCGGTCCGGTGAGGTCGTGCTCTTTCGCCCATGCGTACAGCTCGCTGTGGGTGGTGAGGGTTTTCAGGTGTTCGGCGTGGGTGGTGACGGCGGCGGCGATGGCGTCCCATTGGGTCTTGGTGGTCATGACGGGATGGCCTTTCTAGGCGGGTTTGTCTTCGATGCGGACGACGCGGTAGCCGCCGTCACCTGGGGCGACGGTGATGACCATGAGCCAGGACACCGGGGCGGCCGACGGGGCGGGCTGGTAGCGAACCGCGGTCTCGAACCGGTTGTCACCGGCGGGGGTGGTCGATACGCACCACGGCGCGGTGGCGGGGATGGAGGCGATGCCGTCGGCCACCTGCGCCGGGCCGGGGACGCCGGGCCCGCCGTCGGTGATCTCCATGACGGCGGCCGGGTCTCGGCGCGCGAAATATCGATACTCGTATTCGGCGATTGCCCCTTCCCCGGTGGCGCGGTCGCCGCCGGTGTTGCTGACCACGGCCGCACCGATCCGGCCCGGGGTGCAGAAGGACGGCGCGACGGTGGTGGAGGCGACGGTGGTCGGGCCGGGCGCGGCCGCGGTGGTGGTCACGATCGTGTAGGGGCGGCCGGTGCTGCCGGTGCCGCCGGAGCGGTGCGACAGACCCACCCCGACACCGACGGCGGTGATTACGGCGATGGCGGCCACGCCGCCGACCAGTACCCGGCGGCCGAGGCCCCGGCGGGTGCGGCCCGCCGGGGTGGTCGTACTGGTGGTCGGCCGTCGCGGCGGGCGGCGGCGGGTGTCGCTGGCGGGGGCAGGAACAGTGGCGTTGTCGAGCCACTGCCGCCACCGCTCGGATTCGGTCACCACTGTTCCTCCCCTCAGCGGTTGGCCGGTTCGGTGGTGCTGGCCGGGTCGGTGGCGGGGTGCTGGTCGAGTTGGTCGCCGAGAGCGCCACCGGCGGCACCGCCGGCCAGGCCGCCGAGCAGCAGACCGGCGACACCGGCGGGCAGGCCGACGACGACGGCGCCGATGATGCAGCCCGCGACACCGCCGATGGCGGCACCGAGCGGGCCCGCGACACCGCCGGTCGGGATGCCGCCGATGGCGGCACCGGCGACACCGCCGATCACCAGTCCGACCAGGCACCCGCCGATCGACGGAATCGGGGTCGCGACCACGCCGCCGGCGTACGCGCCGCCGAGCGCACCGACCAGGGCGGCGGCGGCCGCGTGGTCGGAGGCGTCGCGGCTGTAGCCGACCTGATCGAAGGCCCACGCGGTCCACCACTCGGCCGCGTCGGCGGCGGCCTGCACGTCGTGGACTTGCCCGGGTGCGAGGAGGTCCGGCGCCTCGAGGATCGCGGTGCCGATGCGCAGCTGCCGCGGATCGACCGGCGGCGCGGACGGTGCGGGCGGCGGCGTGTCCGTCTGCTCCGGCTCGTCGGTGTCGGGTTCCGGTGCCGTCGGCTGCACTGCGGCGGGCTGCTGCTGTTGCGGCCGGGGGCGCGGCGGCGGCGCGATCGGCAGATCCTGCGGCGGCACATACTGTCCGCCACCTACCGCCGGTGGCACTGCCTGCGGTGACGGGACGGTACGTGGAGCGACCTGCGGGTTCGGGTTCGGTGTGATCGGGTCCGCGGTGGCGGCGCTGGCGGCGACGCTGATCGCGCACACCGCGCTGACGGCGGCTGTGGCGAGTCTCTTGTACATTCGAATTTCCTTCCTGGACAACGGAAACGGGATAGGTGGATGAGGAGAATCAGAGGGTTCGGAAGGCCATGAACCGGGCGGTCGAGCCCTCGTGGACGAGCCAGAACAGGCCGGTATGCAAGGTCCTGACCTGCTGCGGGCTGACGGCGAACGTCTGCTGTGCGCGAGCGGAGTTGATGCTGTGGCCGTGCGGATCGCCGGCGGCTTCGAGGTTCCAGCGGGTGCCGGCGGATTCGGTGACGGTGTCGGGCAGCGCGGAGCGGCCCAGCACCACGGCGGTTCCCGCGCCGAGCATCCGGCGCTGCATCTGCGCATCGAGGGTGAAGGACTCGACGGTCTGACCGGCCAGGATCAGGCCGACGTCGGCGGCGCGGGCGGTCTCAAAGATCCTGACCGCTTCGTCGGCGGCGTCGGTGTCGGGGTCCACCATTTGTGGGAACTCGTCAATGGTCACCGCGAGCGGGTGGTGCCGGGTTCCGGCTTTGCTCTGCTCGGAACGCTGGGCCAATAGTTCGCGCAGGTCGCGCAGCATGAGGTTCGCGAGCAGTCGTTCGGCGGGACGGACCGGGACCAGGGAAACGATGGTCGCCGATCCCTCGGGGAGTTTCGTGAAGCTCCACCCCTGACCGGTTTTCGGTAGCAGGCGGCGCAGCGGGGCGAACATCGCGTCTACGTCCTGGGCCACGCTCTTGGCGTCGGAATCGCCGTGGCGGTCTTCCTCGGTGATCGGCCCGGCCAGTTGTGCGCCGAGGTGGCGCACCGGATCGGCCAAGCGCTCGGTCAGCTCATCGAGAGACTTCACCAGGGGTTTCGTGCCGCGCCCGTCGATGACGATGTCCAGGACTCTCCTGGTGCGCTTGGTGTAGTAGTCGGTCGATTGGGTCTTCGGCGCGATGAACATGAGTCGGTCGAGCAGCTCGTCACGGGTGGTGTCGAAGAAGTCCCAGCCGCCGCGCTCGACGCGGATCAGTTGTTGCGCGCCGACGTAATCGCGCTGGCGGCGGGCGTCGGCGGCGAACCGGTCGGCGTCCTCGGCGATGCCCTTCAAATCGAGGATGACCGTGGTCATGCCCATGCGGTTCTGTGCGGCGTGGATACCGGCGAGGAGCTCGGTCTTGCCGACGCCGGATCCGGCGAACACCTGGATGCGTTGCTGCCCGGCTGTGGCGGGCACGAGCAGCAGATCGCAGTCCGGCGCGGTGAACTGGTCCGATCGGCGGCGGTCGGTCATGGAGTCGTCGGGCATGAGGATGCCGATGCCGTACCGGACCGCGGTGCCTACCTCGACGGGGATCGGTGCGGTCATCACGCGGGCGGGGTCGACCACGGACAGACCGACGGTGTCCTCGTTCAGCGACACCCCGACCGACCGGGCTACCTGCTCGTCGCCGGCTTCGATCATCGCTTCGATGGCCTGCGCGTTCACCAGCACGTCGCGGGCTCGTCCCTCGAGCAGTTCGCGGCGCAGCAGGCGGCGGCCGATCAGGAACGCGCCCGGCGTCCCGGCGGCGCCGGCGGCCAGCGACGCGACCAGCCAGGGCCACAGGTCGCCGAGTGCGGTCCCGGCGGAGATCCGGAGCATGGCGGCCACGGTGAACCCGACCACAGCGGCGAACGCGGGCCCGGCGCTGGCGATGAGCGGCCATTTCTCGGGTGTGAGCCACAGCCAGAAGCGGCGGTGTTTGGCCGCGGCGTATCCCCGGTTGCCGATGGCGAACCCGATGGCCAGCGGAATCAGGCCGGGAGCGGCGACGGCGGCGACGGCCAGGCCGAGCGTGGCGGCAACGAGTGCCGCCGGCGGCTCGTTGCCTCTGGATTTGGATTTGTTCGCCCCGGCGGCGGTTAACGGATTGGTCATCGCGCGCCCCGTCCGCCCTGGGACAGGGGGTGCAACGAAAGCAAAGCATCTACTCTGAACATGCAGAACTCCTCTGGAACGTGGATCTGCGTGATTTCCGGGCGGTGCCAGCCGCGACCGGGAATCAACCCCTTCGCCTTCCCCTGGGTGCCAGCCCGGGGGAAGGCGCTTCGTTTGTGCCGTCCCTCGGGTGCCAGCCGGAGGGAGGCTTCTCTGCTACTCGGGTGTCGTCACCAGCTCCTTTCGGTGGTGGCCTGGCGCCCCCTGACGCAATCCCCCATTTAGAATACTCGTATTTAATACCCTCTCAGTCAAGTCGAATAGGATGCGACGCATGGACGAACGGGCAGAGCGCTGAGCCGCAGTGTGATGCGTGGGTTCGATGGCGTCCGCTTCGCGCGGGCGCGCGCCGACGCCGGGCTTTCCCGTGGGCGGCTCGCCCAGTTGGCTGCTATCAAGTCCGATGAGACCGTGCGGCGTTGGGAATCGGGCCTGTGCAATCCGCAGGTGGATCTTCTCCGGCGCGCGTTGATCGCGCTGAACGGAGAGCTGACGCGCTGCGGCAAACCGAAAGTCGATGTGCACGAGGTGATTCGGATTCCCGAGTGCGATCGGCGACTGAGCGACTGGCGTTGCCTGCGGCTGTTCACTCAGCCGGAACTCGCTGCGCGGGCGGGCATTCCGGTGCCGTCGCTGACCAAACTCGAGGCGCACGAGAGGCCGCTGTCCGAGGGTGCGGCCGCGCGGCTCGGCGATGCCCTCGACCTGCCGGCGGCGGTGATCCGGGAGGCGTACGAGCGCAACGGGCTGGTTGCGGACACGGAAGATCCGCTGGCGGGGTGCTGATCGCGCTGGCCGCCAACGGTTCTCGGGAGGGGGGAGTCTGAGTGTGTTCATCCGGTGGGGCTCCGAGTTCTACGCATCCGAAAGCAGACCCACCGCCGTGGCGGGCCAACTGCTTCCGGCGCGGGAGAAGCTCACCGACCGGGCGTATGCAGCGGCAAAGTTGCCGTTGCAATCCCGACCATAGCAGGGGTACATGGGTGCGGCAACGCGGATTTCTCCGGGCAGCTACGTGGCTGCGATCACAGCCCCGTTGTGTGCGGTATGGGAAATCGGACGACCAGTTCCATGCTTATGCTGGCTCCATGGCCCTTCCAGCGGAATGGATCGCGATAGACATCATTGGAACGAAGCTGGGCAGTGAGGTTTTCGTGCACAGCTTCGCCGGGGAACGAGTAGCGCGGCCGCTGCGCCGCGTGCGGACGAAACTGGGCATGGACCACAAGGGCGAACAGGTCTTCACTGCCGTCGTGGACGCGAAGCTTGCGGGCAGGGAACTACCCGCAATTCCGGGGCTACACATCGAAACTCACCAGATCGACGGCTCCGACGGCACACCGATCGGCCTGATTTGCTGGGTGGCTGCCACACCGCCGAAGAAGGAACGGCCGACGTATAACGGCTGGGTCTTGGACATGACGGCGATGACCACCCGGACCAGCGGTGACAATCCGAGTTTGATCGGTGACGGCCGGGCCGCCAACGAAGAACGGCACGTGCAATACCTTTTCATGTACCTGTGCCCCGAGGATGCCTGGGGCATGTGCGGCGGCTACTACGATGCCCTGACCGGCTATGACGGTCTGTTGATCGACTCGTATTGGTCACTGAGGCCGGCAGATCAGTGGACGCACATGTGGTCGAGTTGCCGCCTGCGCGTCGCCGAGGACGGGCAGCGCACCCTCTACGGCCTCACGATGGTGTTGAAGGAACGCCAGAACTTCGAATCGAACATCGCAACCCTGGTCCGCTTCACGCACGCCACAATGTTGCTGGTGGAGAAGAAGAATCGGATCCCGCTCACCACCGTGGGCGAGATGGCGCCGCTGGGCGAATCCCGCATCGCGCAGGTGCTCGATCAGATCGACCTCGATCATCTCGGCTCGCCGGATTCGAGCGAGGGCGCGGAACAGCACATCGTGATCGACGGGCAGAGTTTCCTCGCCACGAAATTCGCTCTGCACTCCGCGCAGGAGAAGCACGGCGATCCCGTGGCGATCATTCTCCTGACCGAAAGCTAGACAGCAAACCGACCGTTTTCTTTCCTGAATCTGCACGTGCAAAACAACTTTGGAGGTATCTACTCGTGCGAGTCCTTGTCACCGGAGCCAACCGGGGTATCGGCGCTGCTATCGCAACCTATTTGGTGAAGGATGGTCACAACGTCTGGGGAACTCACCGTGGGGCCTCGGTGCCCGACGGCGTCCGGCCGGTGGAATGCGATGTCACCGATGCCGCGTCCGTCGACGCCGCGTTCAGCCATGTCGAGAAGGAAGACGGCCCGGTGGAGGGGCTGGTGGCGAACGCAGGGATCACGGCCGACGGCTTGCTCGTGCGCATGGATGAGGACCAGTTCGAACGGGTCATCGACACCAACCTCACCGGCGTTTTCCGGGTGGTCAAGCGGGCCAATCGCATGATGGTGCGGCACCGGTTCGGGCGCATCGTCATCATCGGGTCCTCGAGCGGTCTGGCCGGGATGCCCGGCCAGCTCAACTACGTCTCTGCCAAGGCCGGCGTGGTGGGCCTGGCGCGCGGGCTCGTCCGGGAGATGGGCGCACGCAACATCACCGCCAACGTTGTTGCGCCCGGGTTCACCGAGTCCGACATGTCCGCAGCGGTGTCGGATTTCGTCGTGGAGAAGGCGAAGGAGTACACGCCGCTGGGGCGCTTCGGCAAGCCCGAAGAGGTCGCCGCGACCGTCGCTTTCCTGCTGTCGCCGAACGCCGGATTCATTACCGGGACCGTGATCAATGTGGATGGCGGTATCGGGATGGGGCACTGACCGTCGGTCCGGCCCGATCGGCAGCGGGGCTGTGCTGCGGGGTCAGATGATGGGGTTGGCCCATCTTTCGGCGGCGGCGAGCAGGAAGGGCCCGATGTCGTCGCCGGTGGCCTGCTGCTGGTCGCCGTCGGGGGTGAGCAGCGAGGCGATCCAGCCATCGACGGGGCCGGAGTAGGTGAGCAGCAGGTCTACGCTCGGGGTCAGCTCGAGGCGGTCCGCGGCGGCGCGCTGGTCGACGGTGAGGCCCAGCATCATGTCCGGGGCGATGTCCATCCGCCTACGGTAGTTCGCTCCGGCGGGGTGGGGGAGTCGAATTCGGCTGGGCGCGATGGGTATCCGGTCCGGTGTGGAGCCGGACGGATGCGCGTACCCAGCTGGCGTGGCCTTCGGCGATCATGTCCAGGGCCGCATCCGGGGTCGGGTTCGCGGTGCCGGTGATGACGACGATTCCGTGTCCGTGTTGCTGGTTGTCGGCGGCCTGGGCGAGCCATTCTCCGGTGGCCGGCGGCAGGCTGCCGGTGTAGACCTCGCCGACGGCACCCGGACCGGTGATGCGCGCCCCGGTGGTGGTGTCGATTGTGGCCGTCCAGTCGGTGACCGGCTCGCCGGTGAACGGGAGATCGGTCAGCGGTGAGGCTCCGTGGGCGTGGATCGCTGCGGCGAATGCGTCTGCGGCGGCGAGGGTTCCGTCTTCGCGGATCGTGGTCACACCCCAACGGGGGAGGAGAATGAGCACCGGTTCGCCGATGATGATCGCGGCGAGCAGGTCGGCCTCCTCGATGTCCGGCGGCACGGGGTCGCCGGGGCGGATCATGGAGTGAGGCATCGGCATCACCCGAGCGTAGACCGGCCGGTCACCCGGTGGTCTCTGGTGCTGGAGTCCGCGGCGGGCCCGGCCGGCTGGCGGTCGCCGATACTGTGGGCTGATGCAGAATCGCGATCGTGAGTTCGACCTTGTGCTGTTCGGCGCGACGGGGTTTGCGGGCGCGCTGACCGCGCGCTATCTGGCCTCCGCGGCCCCGGCGGGTGCGCGAATTGCGTTGGCGGGCCGGTCTTTGGAGAAGCTGGCGAATCTCCGGGAGGGCTTGCCCGCGGCGGCGGGAGGCTGGGCGTTGATCCAGGCCGATGTGTCCGATCAGGATTCGCTCGATGCGCTGGCGGCTCGTACGCGGGTGGTGGTCACGACCGTGGGCCCGTTCGTGCGGTACGGGCTGCCGGTGGTGCAGGCGTGCGCGCGGGCCGGCACGGATTACGCCGATCTGACCGGGGAGCCGCTGTTCATCCGGGACTGCATCGACGGGTGCCATGATCAGGCTGTCGCGAGCGGTGCGCGGATCGTGAATTCCTGTGGCTACGACTCGATTCCGTCGGATCTGAGTGTGTACCAGCTGTACCGCCGATCGGTGATCGACAATGCCGGCGAACTCGGCGACACCACGTTGGTTGCCGCGCTCAAGGGCGGGGTGAGCGGCGGCACCATCGACACCGCGCGGGCCATGCTGGAGGAGATCGTCGCCGATCCGTCGAAGGGCCGGGTGCTGGCGCACCCGTATTCGCTGAGTCCGGACCGGGCGATGGACCCGGATGTCGGGCGGCAGACGGATCAGGCGCTCGAGCGGGCCTCGGGGATCGATGCGAGCCTGGACGGCTGGGTGGCGACGTTTCCGATGGCACAGCACAATACGAAGGTCGTGCGGCGCAGTAACGGGCTGTTGGGCTGGGTGTACGGGAAGAACTTCCGCTACCGCGAGGTGATGAGCGTCGGTGGTTCCCGGCTGGCGCCGGTGTTCGCGACGGGGGTTTCGGGTGGCGTGGTGGGCGTGATGGTGCTCGGCGCGTTGCTGTCGCGTTTTCCGGCGGGGCGGTGGCTGCTGGATCGGGTGCTTCCTGGGCCGGGTACCGGGCCGGGTGAATCCACCCGGCGCACGGGGTGGTTCACGATGAGGACGTTCGCCGAGACGAGTTCGGGCGCGAAGTACGTGTGCACCTTCGCCGCGCACGGTGATCCGGGCTACCAGGCCACCGCGGTCATGCTCGGCGAGGCGGCCCTGTGCCTGGCGTACGACGAGTTGCCGGAGATGGCGGGTGTGCTGACCCCGGCGTCGGCGATGGGCGACGTGCTCACTGAGCGGCTGCGCAAGGCGGCGGATATCACCATCGAAGTCACACGGGCTTGAAGCTGACCAGGATTCGCGGACCTGCGCCGGTCGGCTGACGAGTTCCGTCCACCGCTCAAGTGCGGACGCCGGGTCATGCCGTCGTCGCGCCTATCGCTTGTTGCCCCTTCGGATCACGGCCGGCGGCGGCGCAGTGTGCTCGATCCGGCGTGGCTGACACCCGGCGGTACGTTGCCAGTCCCACCGAGTATCTGGCCGCGGTGCGTCGGCGTCGGGGAGTACGGCGGTGGTGTTTTTCTGGTGGTCGTGCTTGTTCCGGCCGCCGGTCAGGGCCATGACGGCAGGGTGGATGGCCGCAGCGAGCGCGAGCGCGCCCCGGCGTCCTGGCGACCAGCCGAGTTCCTGTTGCACAAGTTCGGCGGCCGTTCGAGCGGCGGCGGCGGGAACAGGTACGCGCAGGACATCGTCGGTGAGCGTCGCCGGGGTGGGCAGCCGACGCGGTTTCCGGCACGGTTCGGCGACGACCAGCTGAATTCTGTATCGCGCTGCGGCGGAGGCGATTCCGGTGAGGACGGCGGGCTCGTCGATAGGGATGATCAGGACGTCGGCGGCGGGGGAGACGCTGCGGGATTCCTGAGCGAATGCTTCGGCGCCGAGGCACAGTACGGGGTCGTCCGGCGGGGGGACCATCGCGGGGCCGCGGTATCGGTCGGCGGCGGCGCGCGTGGCAGTCCAATCGCCGTCGATGACCTCGATGCCGAGTCCGGCGGCGGTGGCGCGGTGCATGACCGGGGTCGGGCAGGTCGCGGGAACGTACACGGTGACCGGTATGCCGGTGGTGGCGGCGGCGTATGCCCACCCGCGTACGGCGTGCGGCCCGGTGGCGGCGGTCACGACCGTTCGGGGCCGGTGGTGCAGCAGGTACCAGGTCGCGGCCCACGCGAACGGCTCTCCGGCGTCCTGGTCGCGGTTGCGTAGCAGGGTCACCATGTGGTCGACGTCGCGGGCGCTGGTCGGGTGAGGCGGCAGGTCGGTGCGGACCAAGCCCGGCATTATCGGGCGTAGGCGGTTGAAGGCCGTGAGCAACTCGGGAGGCCAGGGGATCTGGTAGTCCTTCGGCAGGGCGGGATCGCTCGGGCCGGATCGCGGGCCGGCCGGATCCGGGGACTTGGTTGTGTCGTCGGGCACCGAGGTCAGGTGCCCGAATGGGGTGGTCGGGGGTGTGGGGGGTCGGTTCGTCATGTCCTGTGTTTGCCGGTGGTGGGGTTGATGAGCTGGGACATCTGTCTGTTCGGCTTGGTCAGATCACGGGACGGCTCGGGTTGGGGTGCCGTATCTGAGCCCCCATGCGAGGGTCAGCTGTGTCCAGGCGGACAGCTGGTCGGCGGCGATGTCTTCCCAGGCCGTCCGGAAGGCGACAGCACCATCGGGCCAGCTCCGGGCCGGGTTCAGCTGCCGTGCCCAGGTCTGGAGAGGGAGGTCGGTGTAGGGGTAGAGATCGAAGCGGCCGGTGTAGTCGGCGACGGCAGTGCGGGCGGTCCACGGCCCGACCTGCGGTATTTCTTGCAGCGCGGTGATCAGCTCGTCGGCGGGGGCCTTGAGCCACTCCTCGCGGCGGTTCAGGTAGGCACGAGCAGCCGCACGCAGCCCCGGCGCGGGATACGCGGCCCCTGCCAGCTGGAACTGATCGTCGGTCATCGCGGAGATTCGCGTGGGGCTGGGGAACCCCGATGCGGTGACGCCGCGGCCGGTAACCGAGGTGCCGTGGGTGGTGCAGAACCGGACGTAGCGGGCGCGGGCGTGGCTCGGCTGGATCACCTGCCGCATGATCGCGGCCGTGAGCGCGTCCCATAAGCTCGGATTCGCCACGCGGGCAACGACTCCCATGTTCCTCAGCGGGCCTGTGAGGTCGTCGGGGCCGGTGAGGGCGCCCGGGTCGGTGTAGTCGACGCGTGCGCCGGCGCCGCCGAGGTCGATCACCATGTCGCGGCCGAGTCCGGTCGGCCGGGCGGTGATCAGGGCCGGGGTGGTGCCAGGGGCGACGGCGCGGTACATGTCACCGGTGTCGGACACCAGCCACCCGGGATGGTCGGTCATGAACAATGTGCGGTACCTCTCGAAAGTGGTTGGCGGTCAGAATTTTCCGGACTCACATCTCGGAACTGGTCACTACGGCACCCGCCGTGGTGTGGTGCACGCGGTGACGGCGGCGAGCACCACCGACGCGGCCGGCCGGAAGGCGTCGGTCGGCGAGGCTGCCCAGCAGCGAATCCCGACATGGCGGGCGATCGGCGACGGTAGCGCGATCGGCGTACCCGGCCGCGCCACGTGGACGGCTATGCGGAACATCGCGGCGTAGAGCGCGGTGTCGGCGGGGATGTCCGGCCGGACCAGCCATGTCCATCGTTGCGCGCGGGTGTTGGTGATGATCGGCCCGACGCCGATTCCGCGGTGGTGCATGTCGTTGTGGACTCGGTCCGCGAGTGCCGCCGGCATGACGATCGCGCCGAGGGTCTCGCTGGCGTCCACGCTGATCGCGTCCAGCTCCGGCCGGACGTAGGCGGCCAATCCGCAGACACTCCGATAGAACACCGTCCGGGACTCGAGCGTGTCCTCCCATGTGGGGAGGATCCGGGTGATTTCGGCGGTGGTCATGACTCGGCCCGCCCCGGTCTCTGCTCGCCCGGTAGCGCGCCGTCGGCCGTGAACTCCTCGAGGAATCTCCGGACGTGGCCGAGGGCGAGCCTCTTGCAGTGCTCCCGATCGCCGTCGGCTTCGGCCAGTACGTCGACGGCCTGGTTCAGGCCCTCCATGTAGGCGTCCTGGTCGTTTTGACTGGCGTTTTCGACGGCGCGGGCGAGCATTTGCGCGTACGCGGGCCCGTATTCGCGGGTCAGCTGCGCCAGCCACGCGGAGCCACGGGGCAGGGGAGCACCCTCGTTGGTCACGAAGGCGGTGACGCCGAGGTAGTGATCGGGCATGGGGACCTTTCGGTTCGGATCGGAATGCGAACGCGCGTTCGCGTCACGCGCAGAGGGTGTCGAACATCCAGGTGTTGACGGCCGAGTAATCGCAATCGGTACTGACCAGCAGGCGGCGACCGCTCCTGTCGCGAGTGAACCGGACGTCGCCGCCGATGCGTATGTACTCGTCGGCGAAAGTGACCGGCGTGCCGAGCGCGGCGGCGAGGGTGAGCACGTCGTGCAGGTGGCAGGCTGCGGGCTTGCCCCGGCTGAGCTGGAAGCTGAACCAGGAATCGAAGTTCGCCACGATCAACCTGGCCCAGGGCTCCGGGTTGGCCGCGAGTTCCCGGTACAGCCGATGATCGGCGGTGACGCACAGTTCGGGGACGCCGGTGTGCTCACTGAGCACCAGCCGGGCCCCGTCGAGCAGCCGCAGCACCAGGGCGGCGGCGCGGGGGTCGACGCGGAGATTGTGGGATGCCCTGGACGGGTCGCGATAGCGGGCGGGATCGAGCCAACCGCCCATCATCACCAGTTGGATCGAGTCGGCGAGGTCGGGCCGGGCGGTCAGCAGTGCGGCCAGATTCGACAGCGGGCCGCACCCGATCCAGACGACCGGGCCGGGATGGGCGTCGCAGAGGTCCGCGAGATGTCCGGTGGTGGCGAAGTCGGGTTGCGGGTCACTGGTGAGGCCGGTGAGGTGGTGATCGAGCACGAACCGGTCGCCGGCCAGGTCGACACCGGGCAGCACGGTGACATCGGTGCGGCCGAGCCGGCGGACAAACCGTCGTGACAGCATCGCGCGGCGGCCGCGGGTCTCGTCGGAGGTGACGATGACCAGTCGACCGGGGCCGATCAGGAATGCGGCCAGCGCGACCGCCACGGCGTCATCGACATCGTAGAAGATGTCCGTATCCAGGATGTACAGGTAATCGGTTGCGGCCCTACCGGATTCAGGCAGCAACGCCGCGTTTTCGATGGGTCCGGTCCGGGGCGGGAGAAGCAGGGTGGACATGGGCAGTCCTTGATCAGAGGTATGTGGTGGTGTCGGCCTTGGACAGCACGACAGCGACGGTCTCGTGCGGGCCGGGGGTGTAACCGCGGGCGGGATCGGCGCGGACGGCGGTCAGCGCCGCGAGCGCGAGCGCGCCTTCGGTGCCGACTCGATAGTCGCGGCGGTACAGCAGATTCCGGGCGGTCCCGATATCGCCGGCGGTCACATCGACGGTGATCGGCCATCCGCGGCCGGGCCCGCGACGGTCGCCGACCCGGCCGCCGATGGTGGCGACGACCAGGCGCACGCCCGGGTGCCCGGCGACGGCGGCGGTCGCTCCGGCGGTGAGGGTGGGGTCGGTGCCGGGGATGATGATGGTGGTCAGTGCGTCGATCCCGCTGACCAGCTCGGGCACGAGACTGCCTGCGCCAGTAGCGATCAACGGATCGGTGTAGTCAGGCACCTGCGCACCGGTCCGCCGGCGGTGGTCATCGCAGTACTCGGTGACCGTGTCCGGGCCGCCGGGCGCGATGATCACCTGCGACCTGTACTGCCGCAGCGCCGTACACAGCATCGTGTCGGCGGCGGACACCACCACTGCCGACGCGATCCCGGCCTTGCCCGCGGCCCACGCCCACGCGAGAACGTCGCTGGTCCGGCCCGGTAGCGCCGGGACCACGATCCCCGCCTGCGGCAGCGTCGCCCGGGAGACCAGCAGGTAGTTCAGGGCGGCTCGCACGCGGTGGCTGCCGGTGTATTGCAGGTGCTCGGCCACCAGCACCAGACGGCGGCAGCGCAGCGGCAACGCCGGTGTCGGCATCTCCAGATGCGGTGCGCGCCGGATGTGCCGGGCGATCCGATTCGAGGCCGGCACGATCTCCTCGGCCCATACATCCCGGGTCTCGGTGCCGGTCACCGGACCGGCTCCGCGGCGCGAAGGTCGATGAACTCGGCGGTGTCGCCGTGTCTCAGTTTCCGCGGCCAGAAGCCCAACGGGTCCAAAGTCCATACTGTCGCGTGCCGCCGTGCGGTATCCAGCCACTCGCCGAGATGCGGATCCGCAGGGATCACCAGCTCCGTGATCCCGCGTGCGGCCAGTTGCGGCAGCACCAACGCGAGATCCAGGCCCTGTTCCACCCGGAATCCGATCAGGTTGAGGGAGTGCCGGATCGCCATTGCCCGCATCCCGCTCACGTGGCAGGGGGCGTCCAGCCCGGACAGATCCAATCGACCCAGCCCGTACGCTTGCACGAGTCTGCGCGCCACCGTCATGGCGTCACCTGCGGCAGAACTGCGGTCCCGGTGCCGATTCCATCGGCATGGGGATCAGCGTCCGGGATCGGGAGATCGTGCCGGACTTCCACGGGCTCAAGTCCAAGCGCAGTGAGATATTCCGCGGCCGCGTCCAGCGTCATCGGCCCGATAGCGGCGATCGGCCGCCATACCGGCTCCGTACTGCCCTGCGGCCGGCTCGCCGTCACGATGATCCAGGCGTCGGCGTCAACACGGTCGGGATCGGCGGGGGCCAGAAAACGGGAAACTTCCTCAAGCAGGGCTTGGGTCTGCACAGGGTGCTTCTCCTTCAATCGACTGTCGGGACAAGGGTTTTGGTGGCCTGTGGAATCGGTCCAGGCCGCGAGGCCGGCGCGTACGCGCTCGATGAGGTCGGGGTCGCTGGCGTGCGTGACCGGCACGAGCGCAGCCGTGATCGGGGTAGTTCCGAGCGTGTGCCGGGGCAGCGGCGGTGTCGGGATGGTCATGGGGGTCTCGAACAGGGTGTGGCACGGCAGCAGCGGCATCCCGGCACGCACGGCGTAGTCCAGCTGTACGAGGGTGCGGCGGTGCCACTTCGCCATGCCGGCGAGGAACGCTCGAGCGGCGCCAGGCTCGGCGCGAAAGTGCAACGGCGGCAGGGCAGGGAACTGCACGGTCACGTGTAGCTGGTCGGTGTCGTCCATCTCGCCCGCCCGTGCTCACTCGTCGGTATCGGCTGAGATATAGGCGTGCGCAGCCCAATAACGCCGGCATCCGTGCTCGTCGTGCCGCCTCAGAGCCTCGTATGCCTCATCTGTGTCAGCGAAACCTGTTGGCTCCGTTGTGCATTCCTTGCTCAACGACGTATCCAGCATCAGCAACGCCACCTCCTCGGCCCGACCTGTCGAAGACCCCCTGGTCTGTTATGGGCCCGTCGCCGGGAAGCCAACGTGGGCTGATTAATTCCCGGCAATGTGCCCGGGTCGCATCATCACTCCGGCCGGAGCTGATGAGGGGGTACAAGGTGTACCCGTTCTGAAGAAATCTGGACAAGCCGGCCCGCGCGAGGCACGTGGCAGCGTCCAGGAACAGCGCCGTATGAGCTGCGGCATTGCGCTATCGCCCGACACGGGGAGTGCTCGCGCGGCCGGGCTTCTCCCGCAGGCTGGCGTGACGGTGCTGCGTGACGGTGGATCGGCCTCGTGATCGGCGCACGTCCGGCCGTCGACTCCACCCCCGCAGTGACGTTGCGGTGATTTCCCGTGGTAAAAGGCGTATTTCAGATGGTGACGACTGTCCCATGGATGCCGGGATCAGGGTAGGCGCCGACGCATGGAAGACGCTGTTGCAGCGGCGAGGCTGCGTCGGCTCGGTGATCCCGGCATCGCGGCGGAAAGCCGTGTGCCCGAATCAGCGTATCGTCTCGCGCTGTGGCTGGCCGGCGAAGAATTCGGCGATGATTGCGTTGTCTTCGTATGCGAGTGTTGTTGCGGCAGCGTCGGTTTCGCTGAACCATCCGAGGCGTTGGCCTTCGGTGAGTACGACATCATCGATGTCGATGTCGATGGGAGCGAAGAAGGTGTGTTCGCGGCCGTAGTGCAGATCGCGGGTGCGTACGTGCTCGATCCGGTCGGGGTCGAGTACGACGCCGATCTCCTCTTCGATCTCGCGCCGTACGCACTCAGCGGGTGTCTCGCCGTGTTCGAGCATCCCGCCCAGCAGGGACCACATTCCCGGATAGGGGATTTCGGGTTTGTCGTCGCGTAGGTACATCAGTACTTGGCGGCGGGGGTTGAGCAGGATGATCTGCGTGCCTTCTTTCACGGACACTGGTGGCCGTTTCCTTTCTTCAGCGCTGGTAGGCCGTGGCGATTTTGCGTACGGCCGTGGCGACGTCGCTGATGTCGGCGGCGGTCATCTTCGGGTACAGCGGCAGCGACACCAGGTGCGCCGAGGCGTCCCGGGCGGCGGGCAGCGCATCGGGGTCCATCCCGCGGCCCCGATGATAGGGCTGGAGGTGCAGGGAGATGAAGTGGACGCCGGTGCCGATGCCTTCGGCGCGCAGGGCCTCGATGAACCGGTCGCGGTCGATGACCAGCCGGTCGGGGTCGATCTTGATCACGTACAGGTGGTGGGTGTGGCGCAGGCCGGCTCGGCGTGTCGGCAGGCCGATGCCGGGAAGGTCTGCGAGCAGCCGATCGTAGAGGTCGGCGTGGCGGGTGCGGGTGGTGATGAACTCCTCGAGGCGCGGCAGCTGGTGCAGTCCGATCGCGGCGGCGAGGTCGGGCATGTTGTATTTGAAGCCCGGTTCGATCAGTTCCCAGTGGATCGGCCCGTCGGGGGCGTAGCGCCGCCAGGCGTCGCGGCTGATCCCGTGCAGTGCCAGCATCCGGGCCCGGTCGGCGAGTTCCGGGTCGTCGGTGACCAGGAGTCCGCCTTCGCCGGTGGTGAGGTTCTTGGTGGCGTAGAAGCTGAACGCGGCCATGGTTGCGGTCTGCCCGATCATCTTCTGTCCCCACCGGGCGCCGAAAGCGTGGGCGGCGTCCTCGATCATGATCAGGCCGTAGTCGGCGGCGAGGGTGGTGAGTGCGTCCATGTCGGCCGGCTGCCCGGCCATGTGGACCGGCATGATCGCGCGGGTGCGCTCGGTGATCGCGGCCTTGACCGCGGCCGGGTCGATGTTGAGGGTGTCCGGCTCGATGTCGGCGAACACTGTGGTCGCGCCGACGTGGTGGATCATGTTGGCGGTGGCCGGCCAGGTGATGGGCGTGGTGATCACCTCGTCGCCGGGGCCGATCCCGGCGGCCGCGAGCGCGAGGTGCAGTGCGCCGGTGCCGGAGTTGGTGGCGATGGCGTGGTCGACGCCGAGGTAGTCCGCGCACAGCGTTTCGAACCGTTTGGTGCGCGGCCCGGTGGTCAGCCAGCCCGACCGCAGCACGGCAAGCACCTCGTCTTCTTCTTCCTTACCGATCGTGGGCACCGCGAACGGCAAGGGCCGCGACCGCACCGGCGTCCCGCCGTCGATCGCGGGACGCCGCCGGATGTGCTCGATCATGGTCACGGTGTGATGGCGCGGGTCGTCGCGGTCGCCGGGGTTCATCGCTTCCAGCGCGGTGCGGACCTCCCGGATTCCGTCCGTGACCGTGTGGGCGGGAGCGAATCCGGTCAGTGTCGCGAACCGGGTTCCGTCGACTCGGTAGGAGCGTGCGTCGATGCGGTCGGTGCCCACGAGCACCGCGGCGGCGGGGAACTCGGCCGCGACCAGGGCGGCGAGTTCGCAGATCGCCAGGTTCTCCCCGACCACGTTGAACACCGCCCCGCCGGGCAACTGCGCATCGGGGATCTCCAAGCACGCCCGGTAGGCGGCCGCGGCGTCGGCGACGTGCAGGAACGGCCGCCATTGGCGGCCGTCGCCGTCGACGGTGACCCGGTGGCGGTCCATTGCGTGATGGGTCATCGTGTTGACCGCCAGGTCCAGCCGCATCCGCGGTGACGCCCCGAACAGCGTGGCCTTGCGTAGCGATATCGTCCGGAACGTCGCTGTTTCCAGGTCTTTCAACGCCTGTTCGGTGGCGGCTTTGGTGGCGGCGTAGACGGTCAGCGGCGCCAGCGGTGCGTCCTCGGTCAACGGCGCGGTGTCGTTG
Source organism: Nocardia sp. alder85J (assembly GCF_020176955.2). GTDB lineage: Bacteria > Actinomycetota > Actinomycetes > Mycobacteriales > Mycobacteriaceae > Nocardia. Next base: position 45,073 of record NZ_JAIUCZ020000020.1, on the reverse strand, counting down.
CTTCCGTAGACGCTGCACGAGGACGCATGGACGAACCTGTGTACTCCGGCCTCGCGGGCGGCCTGGGCCAACCGGATCGTCGCGTGCTGGTTCACCTCGACTGTCCACGCCGGATCGAGTTGCCCGGCAGGGTCGTTGCTGACGGCCGCCAATGCGATCACGGCATCCACACCCGTGAGCAGGTCGAGATCCATGGTGCGAACGTCGGCACGGTGAACCGTCAGGCCGGGATGAGCGGCGAGGGTGTCACCGAACCAGAAGGTATCCACGGCTTCGACGGCGTGCCCGTGGGCGAGCAGTTGCGGCACCAGCACCGCACCGAGATAGCCGCCGGCTCCCGTGACCAGGATTTTGTCCATCGTGTTCACCTTTCACTCCGAAACGGGTAGAGAGGGGCGAGAAGTCCGGTTCAGGGCGCGTGCGTCGGGCACGGCGTGGCCCGCGTCGACCAGCACCCGCAACGCGGCCCGCTTGCGCGGGCACGCTCGGTCCGGGCACTTCCGGTGCTGCTGCATGACCAGATGTGCCGCAGCGACGGTGAACGCGATCTCCGGGGCTTCGTGTGTCCAGATCAACGGCCAGACCGCCACGCGGCCACCGTGTTTCGCCGGTTCCGGCGGCTCGGCGGCCAATCGCCGGGCGATGTCGGCGACACTCGGCCCCGACAGTGGGCGTGCGCGTGGCCCCCGTTGCCGAATCACCATGCCCGCCACCTCGATCACAGTCGCCGGTCCGAACTTCCGATTCGAGTGGACGACGTGAAACACCTTGTGAGCCATGTGTTCACATGAGCTGTCACAACCGCGCACGCATCGGGCCCGGGTGCGCTACCGTGAGCGATACCATCCCAGTTGCCGCAGCGAGGAGGGGCCGATGACCGGCCCGGCTGTACCGCAATCCCTGGGCGGCACGCTGCGCCTTCTCCGCAAGGCGCAGAACCTGACTCAGGATTTCGTCGCGCGCCGGTGTGACGTCGACCGGTCCTACGTCGCGCACGCCGAGGCGGGGCGGCAGTCGCCGCCCCGGAAGTTCTGGGCGGCGGCCGATGATGCCGTCGGCGCGGGCGGGGCTCTGCTGGCCGCCTACGACGCCGGCGTCGACCAACGCGGCAACACCAGCGGACTAGGGTTGGTCCGGATCGGGCATACCGTGCCGATGATCGACCTGGCCTCCCTGCTGGACCCCGACTTGGAGAGGTGGATGCACGTGAACCGACGAGAACTGATCCGAGTACTCGGGCTTGCCGGAACGCTGCCCGCCACCGCCCTGCTCGCCGGCCTCGAGCAACAACGCCGACTCGTCACCGGCCGCGCGGTCGACGCCGCCGCGATCGACCACATCGAATCCGTCCTGAACGCCGTCGCCGAGCAGTACGAGGCATTCGGCCCCCGAGCCGTCCTCGAAGTCCGCCAGAGCCAAGCCACACTCGTGGACGCGCTTTTGCCCGACTGCCCCGCCCACCTGCTGCCGCGCCTGCTGACCGTGCGGGCGTCGCTGGCGCGGGTGCTCGGCTGGATGGCCTATGACGCAGGGGATTTGGCGGTCGCGGGCCACCATTACGAGCTGGCCCGCCGCGCCGCCGACGAAGCCGACAACCCCTCGATGACGGCACTGGTGCTGTGCAACATGTCGATTGCCGCGACCCGCGGCGGGCACCCCGGCATCGGTGTCGACCACGCCATGGCCGCCCGCTACTGGGCCGTCCGGGCTGCGGATCAGCATTTGAGCGCCTACGCCCACGATATGGCCGCTGAAGCTCACGCTGAACTCGGACAAGCCCGCGAATGCCGATCAGCGCTGGAGCAGGCCCGCGAGATCATCTCCACCGCAGCGGATTCCACCCTGCCCGGCTACGTCTACGACGCTGCCCTCAGCGCCGGTTTCGCGGCGGAATGCCTCACCAAACTCGGTGACCCCGCCCCAGCGGTAGACGCGGCGCACCGATGCGTCACCATGATCAACCCCGCGTACGCGCTGTCGCGCGGCTTCGCTGATGTCGGCCTCGGCACGGCGTTGTGCCTGGCCGGCGAAGCCGATGAAGCCGCCGCGGTCGTCGCCCGCGCGGCCACGACCGCAGTCGGTTACGGCTCCGCGCGTTTGGCCGGCGAGGTCGCCACCGCCCGTGATTCGATCGCCGCCCATGCCCCCGGATCGGCGGCGTTGCGGGAACTCGACACCATCTTGACCAGTCACAACCTGGGCTGAGCACATCGAATATCGGCCGTTCCACTCCGCGAAGTGTGAGCGTTGTCCTCCCGCTGCGGCGGCTAGGTCGCACAGCGGCGTCCGGCTGCGGCCGGTCAGGTTCCCGCTGCGGACAACAACGGGTACACCGTGTACCCGGTCGCGGGGATTTCCGCGGGTACCCTCCGGGTAGAACCCATTCTTGCGACGGCAGGAACCCTCATGGACGACTATGATCCCCAGCCCGGCGAGCACATCGGCGACAACATTCGCCGGCTGCGTGGAAAAGCTCTGACCCGTCAGGAACTCGCCGAAAAGGCCGAGGTCAGCATTGATCTGCTGAAACTGCTCGAGAACCACATCCGCAATTCCACCTCCCTGACCACGCTCCGCAAGCTCGCGGCGGCGCTGGACTGCGACGTGAGCGACATCGTGGGCAAGCGCAGCGGTCTGCCGAACGCTACCGGGGAGACTGCCGGAGTGATGGCGATCCGCCGGGCCCTCAGCCCGGTGGACGACTACGCCGGCACCGCCGGGGAACACCCTCCGGTCCAGATCGGGGATGCGCGGCGGACCGTCACCTATGCATGGGGGAGCTATTGGGCGGGCCGTTACGAGAAGCTGGCCCAGGTTCTCCCCGCCGGCATCGCGGATCTGCGGGCCACCCAGCACGCCGCCCAGGGCGCGGATGTCGCTGTGGCGTCGGAGTTGTACGCCCGCATCCTGTGGGCCACCGCGTGCACCCTCGTGCATCTGGGCCACACCGATACGGCGTGGACGGCGATCCGGGATGCCCACGCGGCCGCGCGACTGGGCAACGATCCGCTGTTGGAGGCGACGTTGCGCGGGTCGATCGGCTGGCAACTGCTGGTGCAGGGGCGCACCGACGAATCCCGGGCCGTGGTCCTCAACGCCGCCAAGGACGTGGAACCGGTCGGCGACGTTCCCGCCGCGCACCTGGCGGTGTACGGGTCACTGCTGCTACAGGCCGCTACCGCCTCCGGACGTGAGCAGAAGGTCTCTCTCGCAATGGATCTCGCGGACGAAGCACAGTCGGTCGCCACCCGCTTGCCCGGCGACACCAGGGACTACGAGGTGAATTTCGGGCCGAGCCAGGTTGCGATGCAGCGGACCGATATTCTCGTCTCCTCCGAGTTGTATCCTGAGGCCCTGGCCGCGGCGAAACTGATGCCGCTCGCCGGCACCGGGCTCGAGACGGTCTCCCAGGCCAGGCATCTACTCGATCGGGCCGCGGCGCTGACCCGCATGGGCAGGTACGACGACGCCTACCAGCTGGTCGCTACCGCCGAGAAGGTGGGTGGTGAGCAGTGGGCGCGGCACCAGTCGTTGTTTCGGTCGGTGGTTGCCGAGCTACTCGACAACGACCGGACGAACGGGCTCCGCGAACTTGCGAGTCGCATCGGCGTCCGTGGCTGAGGGCGTGAAATGCGTAGTGTCGCAGTCGGACAGCTCTACGACCCGCACCGGCGGCACTGGGCCCCGGTTCCGATAGTCCGGATCACGCACGCCGGAATCCACCTCGCGCTCATGATCGCAAGCCCGACCGACGCCGAGGTGGAGGCAGTGCGATCCGGGGTGCCACGGTTCGCCTGGATCGACGCCGAAAATGTCGCGCTGCTGGCATGGTCGTTCGACCCCGGTATCCCATGGAACGATGCCCCCTACAGCCCGCACCTGGAACAAGCCGGCGACGTGCCGGGCATCGGAACCAGCGCCCGGCACCCCGCCGTGGTGACCGTCGTCCTGGTCGACGCGGACACGGGGCTGGTACGCGCGGTGCGCCACACCACCTGGCCGTGCGAATTCACAGCAGTCGTCGCCGAATCCGTCACTCGCATGGCCGCGGCCGCGCCGGACATGAACGCGATGGACTCGGCGATGGCCGAGTTGTACATCGCCTACCCGGACACTGCCGAACTCGTCGCGATGAAGGCAAACGCGACCTGCACCGGCGGCCAGCTGATCGCATGAGCTGATCGGTCTGACTATCCGCCACGCCGCCGGTGCGCTTCGGATCAGGCATCTCACCGGTACTCTCGCCGCCTCGAACGGATCCGCGACTATCGGCGGCAGCTCCGTGAGTCGTTCGGCACGCCCGCTGTGGAGGTAGCGGTGAGCGGCGTCCGGTGACGTTCCGTGACGTGTGGTGACGTGTGGTGACGTTCCGTGACGTTCGGAGAGGGTCCGGGAGGTGCCCAGATGGGCAGCGGTCTGGTTAGACTGGGTGCGGGAACACTGAGGAACGGTGAGGCCCGGATCCCGCTGATACAGGACCCGGGCCTGCCTAGCCGGTATCCAACTACCGGCCGCCGTGCACGGTGATCCAGAACAGGTAGAGCGCCCTCAGAAGGCTCACCATCGAGGCCGCCGCGGACATCATTGCCGCGGCGGCTCTCATGTTCTTCACGCCATGCAGGTGGCGCCAGATTCGATTCAAAGCACCGACCTCCAATCGCGGCCAGCCGCACCCGATTTCGGGATACGAACCAACTGACCGCGGAAGGAACTCGGGGCCTGTGCCTCGGGATCCGTTGCCACCTACAGGCATCCTACGGCCCCGGCGACGACGGCCCCACTTTTCTGAGGTGTCATGACACCTCAATTCGTTTGACATGACCGTGACTTTGTGCGTCTGTCGATATGCCGCTGCCGCGCTGACTGGTCACAGCCCGATGCCTTTGGTGGCGTTGTCGGCCCATCTGTCCACGATGCGCAGGTACTTGTAGAGTTCGGCGCTGGTGGGGTTCCAACCGCCTTGGTCGGCAATGGTTTTCACGTCGTGGCCGGCTTTGCGGGCCTCGGTCGCCAGTCCGGCGCGCAAGCTGTGGCCGGTGCGGTAGGGGACTCCTTCGGCTTGGCCAGCGCGGCGGGTGACCACCTCGCCGCACGCCCGCGGTGACATCCGCGCGGTGCTGAGGTTGCCGTGCCGGTCGATGGGCCGGAACAGCGGTCCGTCCGTGAGGCCGGCGGTGTCGATCCATTTCCGGACGGCTCGGACCGGGCAGGTTCCGGGGTTGGTGCCGCGGTCGACGGCGGCTTCGCGTGCTCCGGTCTTGCCGTAGCGGATGGTGACGGCCAGGCCCTCGTCATGCTCGGCGACATCGGTGACGTCCAGGGCCGCCAGATTCGAGCGGCGCGCGGCGATGGCGAAGCCCAGCAGGACGATTGCGCGGTCGCGGTGCCCGGCGAGGTTCGGTGGCATCGCTGCGCAGATCCGCCGGAGATCCGGCACGGTCGCCGCTGGTGCCTGCCCTCGGCCGCGTGGGGTGTTGGTCTCGGCCAGCTCGCGGCGGTAGTTCGTGAGGGTCTGCCGTGCGGCGCCGATCGTCTGTTTCGGCACCTCGATGCCGTAGCGCTGGCGCAGGGTCATGATGACGCCGTAGAGCCGCCGTTCGGCGGTGGCGGGGGCCAGCGCGGCGCGTTCGTGCCAGGCTATGAAAGCGACGAACGCGCCCACGTTGGTGATGGTCGGCGGGACCGGTGTCCCGTGCGGATCTTCCTCGGCGAGAGTCGAATTCAGGTCCTCGAGGAATCGCAGCCACGCGCGCCAGTCGGCGGCGTATGCCTGCTCGGTGTTCCGGATCGGTCGGGCGTACTCGGCGGCTGCGGCATCGAGTACGGCCAGCCGATCGGTCAACGCGAGATCCGCCGGCCGGTGCGCCGGGGCCGGAACGATATCGGTCACGGGCGGATCATAGACACGAGCACCGACGAAAACCCGGCTCCTCCATCGGGTTCCGGTGGTGCGCCTAGATGTCCAGCGCCCATTCCGGCGGCCACGGTGTGAGGAAGATGTATGCCTCGTCGCTGTGGTGTGCCCAGTTCTCGGCGCACTCGGCGCATACGGTGACGGCGTGTTCGCAGTGACCGGGCTCGGCGACGGCCACTTCGACGGTTCGCGGGTCGAGCTGGACCCATTCGTCTGATCCGGCCGGGCGGTACTCGCCGCGGTCGCACAGGACCGTCAGTGTTCGCGGGGTGAAGCAGTCGCCTGCGATCGTGTCGAGTTCCCCGTCCGGCCATTGCACCATGTACAACCCTTCGCCGGCGGTGGACAGCACATCGGCGATCCAGCCGTACGACGGCTTGCCGGGAGCACTGACCTGGGTTCCGGTGTCGTGATCGTTGTTCTGCACGGGAATACCTCCTGGCCTCTTCGATTGTGACCGCCTTCGCGCAGCCGCGGTGGGTGTCGCTGATCTTGAACAGAGCCGGGCGGGGAGGCCTCGGCGGCGGTATGCCGATGCCTCCGCACCCGGCGGGCCGTTGGTGATGATGGCGGCCGAGCCTGGCGCTCTGGAGCGGCGGGGAGCGGGCGTGCGTACGCTCTGGCGGTGACCTCTGATTCTGCCGACGGCGCGGTCCCGGAGCTCGAACAGGCGACTACCTTCACGGCCATGATCGCGGGCGTTCCGGTGCTGATTGTGTTGCCGCGGTTCCGGTCTGTGCATATCGCGCCTGATGGTGGGCTGGTGTCGGCGGATGGCTGGACGTCGAAGGTTTGCGAGCACGGCGCGCGGCCGATGGTGGATCTCGAGTTCGTCGGTGGACCGGAGCCGGGTTGGCGGGTCGCTCTTGATGCCGGCGCGGCCGGTGTGCGGGTCACCGGTCCGGCCGGGCTGGGTGAGATGTTCGCGGGCGAGTTGGTGTGTGAGCCTGACTGGTGGCGCCAGGTCGAGCTGGATCACCGCGCCGGGCTGGGCCTGGTGGTGGTGACCGGGACAGCGCGCACAGATCCGGATGCAGCGTTGGAGATGATGGAAGCCGGGCGCGCTGTCTGGGTCCGTGCGCGAACCACTTTCGGCTGAAAGTGGTTGCGGGCGTTGTCTATTACCGCTGGCCCGCTCGATGACGCTGGATGACTTCCTGTAGCTCGGTCTCGGCTTCGGCGAGTAGGCCGGCAGCCTGGGTGATCTTCTGCAACGCGATGGTGCGGGCGTCGTCGGCGCCCTCGATCGGGCTCGTGGGCGGCTCCCAGTCGCGATTCAGCCATTCCAGCCCTTCGGCCATCCCGCCGGTGCGGGCGTCGCGCAGGCTGGCGGCGGCGTTCATGAAACAGCTGTCCTGGGACGGCCGGTAGGTCATGTGCTGGGCCCCTGTTCTAGGTCACAGATCGCGGCAGCGTCATCGTCGCGGGCACGGTCCACGTATATGTCCTCTTTGTTCGAAATATCTTGCGGCGGAAGACTGTTGCCTTGGTCCGATGCGGGGTGGTCTCGGCTGGTTCGGTTCGATTGCCGATCTGGGAACAGTTCGAAGGTGGCGCCGTCGGTGACAATGGCTGCGATTGCCTCCAGCCGTCGCCGTGCTTCTTCGGCTGTTACCTTCTGCGCGATCCTCTGAGCCGGGCCGGTTGTGTGGTCGTCGGAGACCCCGAGCAAGAACGTGACCCTGACCTCGAGTACGGCGGCCAGGGCGACAAGGTCATCGACATCGATGCGGCGTAGCCCCTTTTCGAGCCTCGCCAACGAGGAGAGGTCGATGGGGTGGCCGTAGTCGGTGAGCAGGGTCGATACGTCGTTGAGCGTCAGTTCCGCGGCCTGGCGACAATCCCGTACGCGCTGCGCCGCTTTCATGCCGGCGGCCCCGACCGGGACGGCCCGAGTCCGTTCGCGTTCTTCGGCGGTGCTGGTCATTCGAGTCCCTGCGCGGCCTTGAGGCGCTCGTCGAACACGGCGATGGTGTCGGTGGTGAGGCGGCCGACGGGTCCGGACAGCCATGGCCGGTAGACGGTGGTCACGCGGTCCGCGCGGATCCATCCTTGGATGGGGTCGGCGTCGGTGAGCGCGACGGCGACCAGGCGGTCGGGGTCGTAGCGCTCGACGGGGGCGACCATGACCCAGTTCTCTCCCGGTCCGAGCAGGTAGCCGGGGGTGATGATGATGCGGTACGGGGTGCGTTCGTCGTCTTCGCGGCCGGGTCGTTCTCGGTCGAAGGTGTAGATGTCGCCGTGGTTCATCTCAGGCGGCGTGTCCGCCTCGGTGTTCCTCGGCCGCGTGGGCAGCCTGGTCGAGTGCGGCTTGTTCCTCGGCGCGGGCGAGGTCGCCGGCGTCGTCGCGGTGGCGGGGCCGGTTGGCGTCTTCCCACAGGGCGCCGATGCGCGCGACGCGCACGACGTAGGGGGAGAGCCTCGCGCCGTCGCGGGCAGCGGCGGCCCGGAAAAGTGCCAAGTCGTTGTCCGGGATTTCTATAGTCAATTTCGCCATACTTCTGACCATACTCTGAGCCTGGTTTTTGGGAGGGTCTTGTGCCCTCGCGCGGGTATGGTTTTCCGCCACTAGGGGCGCTATGGCTGGCCGCCGACAAGGATCGTTATAGGTGGTCAGCCATAGGGGCAATAGTGCCCATATCGGCCTCAGAGCCGCCGACCGGTTCTTCCGGCTCCCGCTCGCACCGGTGTGGCTATCGTGACGGGCATGGCATCGCCTGGACCCGAACCGGTGGTCGGTCCCGCACTAGTCGCGCTGGCCACACCGACGGCGATCCGTGACGCCTTGGTGGGGTCGGAGCGGGCGGAGTTCGAGCGTCGCTACCGGGAGGAGATGACCGCGGCGGCCGAATCGCTGAACCTCACCGGCGTGCTGGCGGTCCTCGCCGAATTCGGCGAGATCGCCGACCTCACTCGCCGCCAGGGCGCGGCGGCCCACGAGCGGATGCTCGCGGTGGTGGCCGACCTGCGGCAGGGCAGACCGGTCCCGACTGTCGGCGCCGCCGAGGCCCGTGCCGCGATCGCTGCCCGTCTGGCCCGATAACCCGCTTGTACTCCTATGAGCAGACCGCGCATTCCAGGGTACCGCCGCCCGGGATCCTGACCGCCGCTGAGGGCGGGGCGGAATGTCATGTTGGGTGCGGCCGGGTGCGCGACGGGATCCGGTCGGCGCCGGCCCGCTCGATGAGTCAGCATGGAGCGCAGCGGAATTCCGATTCCGGGTTTTCCGGACGGGGCCGAGATCTGTTGGCCGCGGCGAGGTGGTGGGCCTCCGCGCGTGGTGAGTCGGAGGAGTGGCCGGATCCGCTCGGCGCTGGCCCGCCCGGATGGGCACAGCATGGAGCGCAGCGGAATTCCGATTCCGGGTTTTCCGGATTTCTGCTCGGTCTGCGGTGGTGCCTCGGGCGGTGGATGCCCCGGCACCTGCCACCGTGGGGGGCGGCAGGTGCCGGGGCAGGCACCGGTGGCTAGACCGTGAATGCGAGTTGTTCGGTGTCGTCGGCGATGTCGGCGTAGCGGTGTGCGGCGGCGGCGCGTTCGGCGCGTTCGGCCTCGAGTTCGCTGATGCGCGCGGTCAGTTGCGCCGCGCCTTGTTCCTGCTGTCGGCGCAGGTTGCGGGCTTCGATGGCGGCGGCCGCGCGGTGCAGGGCGGGTAGATCGTCGCGGGTCATGTAGTGGCAGAGAATCGCGCGGATGACGGCGGCGGTGCGTTCTCTGGTGCGGGCTGGCACCTCCGCGTCGTGGTGCGGCCCGAGAGTGCGGCGGCAATGGACGTTGCGGGCGGTGATCTGCTCGACGGTGGCGGCGTCGAATCCGCCGCTTCCGCCGACCAGGTCTATTCCGTTGATGACCGGGCGGTCGGGGCGGCGGAACCGGTAGTCGTACGACCTGGTTCCGTCGTGCTCGCCGTAGTCGATGGTGAGCATGTGGACGTGGTCGCTCTCGGTGGGAAACTGGGGAACGACGGTGAATGTCCCGCTGACGCGTGGCCCGGTGACGGTGTAGAAACTGCGGCCGGTGGTGTAGTCGGTGCGGATGCGGGCGTGTGCGTCGGCGTATTTGCCCAGGTCGAGCCGCACCCGCGCCGGATCGGCCGGGGCGGCGGGCTCCGGGGCCGGCTCGGGGCGCGGCTCGGGCCGGTAGGTCGGGCGCTGGTCGGCGGGCAGGGTCGCGATAGCGGCGAGTGCCTGGGCGAGTTCGTCCACGGTGGGGATGTCGCTGGTCGTGACGGTGCGGGTGGCGTGGTCGACGGCGGGAGCGGCGCCGGTGATGATCTGGTATCCGACGCGCTCGAGTTGCGCAGTGAGCGAGTCGCGCAACGCTGCGACCGGATCGGCGACCGGCTCAACGATGAGGGGTTCGCCCTCGAAGTCTTCGATGCCGATCGTTTGGGAGATATCGAATACCGGCACCATACGGAATCGGGTACGCGCGGCGCCCTCGCCGTCGCTGTTGTCCTGGTGTTCGGGCCCGTGCTCGGGTTCGGGGGCCTCGGTGATCGCGTCATCCGCGCTGGTGGTCGCCTGCTCGCGTCCCTTGGGGGCGACGATGCGGAGTCCGGTTTCGCCCTTGCGGATGCTGCGGCCGCGCAAGTTCCAGTCTTTGACGCTGCCGACATCGGTGAGGGTCATACCGCGGGCGGCGGCCTGCCGGTCCAGCAGCGCATGATTGCGCAGCGAGTAGCGGCAGACCATGGACGGTGCGGGGAGGGTAGCCAGGCGGGCGACCAGTGCGGCGACGGCGGCGGGGTCGGCCAACAGGGCTTGGCCCTCCGCGTTGATCGCGTTGTCTGCCGCGTCGCGGGCGGCGCGTTCTTCGGGGCTGTAGGGGCGGCGGCGGCGAGTTGCCATGGTGTCGAGTGCCTTTCGTGGTCTGGCATCCCCGTGGACCGGCCGGGCACCTAGCATGTGCCCGGCCGGTCGGTGGGGTGTGGCTCAGTGGAGGGGTTGGGACAGAACGGGTTTCGTGCGCATGGCGTCGATGCGGCGCGCTTCGGCGAGGAAGTCTCGGGCCTCGTCGGCGACTTGCCGGGCGGCGTCGGGGTCCTCGGCCAGCAGTCGGGCGGCGAGATCGGCGGCGGTCGCGGCGGCGTCGAGACAGAACGAAACGCACCGGTCGAAGTAGCGGGCGGCGCTGTCACGGGTCAAGGGGTAGGGCAGCAATCCGACCGTTTCGGCGATGGCGGCGCGGACGTGGTCGGGGGTTCCGGTGGGGCGGCGGTTGTCACTCATCGGCGCTGTTCTCCTCGGTGTCGTCGGTGAGCGCCTCGCCCCGGATGACGGCGGAACCGACGTCGAATCCGCTGCTGTCGCGAATGGCGTACTCGAAGCACACCTCTCCGGCCTTGCCGGGCTCCTCGGTCCCGACCTGGGTCACGGTCAGATCGGCCCAGGCACCCACGGTGCCGACCAGGTAGGCGTAAAGCCCTTCGCGGGTGGCGCCCTGGATATCGATTGCCGGTTCACCGGTGGGGGACTCGGCGCCGTCGCGAATGGTGAGGGTCCACCACCTCTGCGGCACTCGGGTTTCCGCCGGGTGGTCTCCGGGGGTGCGGTCGTTCATCGATGTGTCCTTTCTCGAGTACGGCGCGGCCGATTGAGGCCGGCGGCGCGGCAGGGTGTTCCGGCGGCGGTTACCGGCGGAAGCGGATGCGGCGGCGGCCGGTGGGCTGGGTGGGCGTGGCGTCGACCTGCTCGGCGGTGGTGCGGATGCGGCGGCGGCCGGTGGCCTGGGTGAGTGCGGCGCCGATGAGCTGCAACAGGACGTGCGGAAGTCGGGTCATCTCGAGTTCCTTTCGGGGGTGGTCGCTGGGGCCCGGAACACAGCAGGGGCCGCGCCCTGTACGGGCGCGGCCCCTGCTGGCGGGGTGCCTAGTCGTCGGTGGTGTCGGCGGTGTTCTGGCCCTCGCGGGCGGCCTTCTTGGCGGTGATCTCGGCTACCGCTTGGTCGACGGTGATCTCTGCGAGGGTGAGCCGTTCGGCGATGCCGGGGACGTACCCGAGTGAGATCAGTTGGAGCAGATAGGTTTTCGACAGACCCCGGTCTACGGTCGAGTACACGTGGTCTTGCGGGAGCGCGATGTGCCAGTAGTGCGGCTTGTCGGTGCGAGGCTGCATCCGGCCTTCGATCGCGCCCATAGCCAGACCGATACCGATCATTTGGGCGCGGGCCACGCTGATGCCGTCGAACGCTGTTCCGTCGCGGAACTTCTCGGTGGGGATGCCGAGTAGCGTCGCTGCGGTCGTGCGGGCGGTGTACTCCTTGAAGATCTCCGGCGCGGCGCCCTCGAGCCTGAGCCTCCACAGCTGCATGTCGGTCGGCACGGTCTTCGGGGTCTTCTTCAGCCACTCGGCGACGAACGCGCGCCGGGCGTCGGTGTCGTCGCGGGCTTCGGCGTTGATGATGGCGGCGGTTCGGGCGGTGGATCGGCCGGACGCGGTGGTCTCCTTGACTTTGCGCAGACCGGCGCGCTTGGGGTCGTGGCAGAAGAGATCGACGCGGAAGAACTCCTCAACTCGCACGTCGCGGGCGTGGTGCTTGCCCTCGGCGGGATCGCGGTCGGGGTCTTCGTAGGTGGCGTCATCGATGTCGTCTTCGTCGATCGGCTCGCCGGTGGTGGCGTGCACGGTCTGTTTGGCGGGCCTGACGTATACCGCCCACTGCGCGGCGGCGATGTCGGCTTCTGTGACCTGGGCTCCTTCGGGGGTCCGAAGTTCCTCGATCGGAACCAGCTGCTTGCGCTCGGACTCGTACGGGTAGTGAGTGAGGATCCGGAAACCACGCTGGGCGTACGGGGCAGCGATTTCCGCGCGCCGGGCGCGCACCTGGCGCTCCTTGCGCAACCTGACGAGTGCGCCGTCGAACGTGCCTCGCCGGGCCGCGATGGTCAGTTCGTGGAGCGCGCCCGGATCATCTTCGAACTCGAGGGCCTGTGCGGCCTGGAGGAGATCGAGGTCGCCGCTGATCGCGCTGTCGCGGGCCTTGCCTGCTCCGTTGAGCGTGCGCATCGCCTTGGCTTCCTTGGCTCCGATGCCCAGGTGCCGCAACGCTTTCGTCTTCTCGGGGGCGGGCAGGTTCAGACCGGCCAATTCCTCCTGCGCGGCGTAGACCTGGGAGCGGGTGAGGTTCACCCGCTCCTCGTTGGCCTCGACTTGATCGACAATCTCGGTAGCGCGCCGAGCGTCGGCGGTGCCCTCGGGCATCGGACCGATCAGATAGTCGATCGTGGTCAGTCCGGCGGCGCGGGCCCCCAGGGTGCGGCGCTGGCCGTCGATGACCTGGACGATATTGTCGTCGCGCAGGTAGGCCGTCGGCGTCTGCAAGATCCGCCGTTTGATCGACGCGACGTATTCCGGCGTGATCGTGGCGGCGGCGTCGTCGCGCACGTTGGCGCCGAAATCCACGTGGTTCGGGTTGAGTGCGTACTGCACACGCGCGGGCTCGCCCTTGGCGATCCGGTCGGCGATTGCGGCGCGCAGCGCGGCGGCCACATCGGCGGGCAACGGGACCGGCGTCGGTCCGGCGGCCGGCTGCTCGGCCGGGGTGGCGTGCTGCTCGGCCGGGGCCGTGCTGGCGGGGGCTTCGATGGTTGTCATTGCGGACGCAATCTCCTAGGGTGAACAGGAAAAGGCCACCAGCTAGCTAGCATCTAGCTGGTGGCCTTTTCCGTGTTTGAACTGGGGTTTTCCGGTTTCGTGACCGGTGCGGGGCGGGGCGCGGATGCGCCCCGCCGCTGGCTATTCCGATGTCATCGCGTCGATCCACTCAGCGGCGGGCATTCCGTCGATGACCAGTCCGCCGAGAAATTCGCTGTTGGGGTCGGTCTCTCGGGTGATGTCGGCGCGAGTGAGAGTGATTCCCGCGTCGGCGGCCCGGTCGATGCAGTGTCGGATGTCGTCGTTCATCGGTCCTGTTCCCTCCGGATGGTGGCGGTTCCGGCGTGGTTGCCGCTGGGGTCGCGGAGGATGTAGCCGAAGCGCATTCCGTCGTCCTTGTCGGGCTCGTCTGCTGCTTCGGTCACGGTCAGTTCGCCCCATCCGTATACGGTGTCGACCAGGTAGGCGTGTACCTCGGCGAAGGTGTCGCCCCGTATCTCGATGGCTGGTCCGGTGTCGGGCGGCCTCAGGTCGTCATAGATGACCAGGACCCACAAAACCGGGCGCGCCCCGGGGTGGTCGGGCTCGGTGTCGTCGTTCATCGGTGCTGTTCTCCTGTGTTCTGCCTGGGTGCTCATCTCCCCCGCTACGTCTGCGACGTGGCGGGGGCTACCTCGGTGATGCAGAACTCGTGCGGCGGGACCGGCAAGCCGTAGTCCTCGTATTCGGTGCCCCGGTTCATCCCTTTGCCCTGGGCGATGAGGTCGTGGAGGGGGCGCGCGATGTCGTCGGCCTCGATGTCGAAATCATCGGGCACCGGGACAATGTAGGTGTCCCACCGGCGGACCTCTCCGACGGTCTCGACTCGAAGGAACTTCATGTCAGCGTCCCTTTCCGTCGTCGGGCCGGGCCTCGGTCGCGGGGTCGGCGGGCGGCTGCGCGCGGGCGGCGAGTTCGTCGCGGCGGGCGTTGAGGGCCTGTTCGATCGGCTCGCCGACGGCGCGCACCCGGACCACGCGGGAGCCGAATCCGTTGGCCCAGTGCGGGAATCCGTTCGCGCCGAATGCGGCGTCCACGCCCCATCGGGGCGCTTCGCCGTCCAGCTGGGACAAGAGCAGGATTTCGCCACCGTCGAGCTTGATCGTGGCTTCCCATCCTTCGATCCGGTCACCGAACACGGTGCTTTCGGCGCGGCGGGCCAGGTCGCTTATCTCGAATTTCATGTGCGTGGTTCCCCTTTCCGGGGGTCGGCCGATGCAACGGCCGGGCACCTAGCATGTGCCCGGCCGTTGTATCGGCGGTGCGTGTTTTTTTACGTGCGCTTCTTGTGGCGCGGGACTTTCAGGGAGTTACGGGAATTCCCGTATTCCATGACGGTGTATCCGCATTCGGCGCAGTCGCCGAACGTTTTGGCTTGGGTCCGTCCGAGTCCGTCGGGCTGCGACGGGAAGAATCGGATGTTGACCGGCTGCACTCCGGTACCGGGGCACGGAATGAAGTTCGCCATTGGCGCCCTTTCGGGGTCGGTGGGAAGGGTTTCGAGGCACGCGCTGGGTTCCTGCTCCGCCCAGTTCGGTGGGTCGGCGCGTGACGGCTCCGGGTGTCAGCCCTGAGCGCTCTCCGTGGGGCCTTGCGGCCCGTTCCACCTGGACATGTCCGGCCGGACGGTGGGTCCGGCCGCCCGCTGGACTGCGGGACGGGTTGCGGGAGTCGGTATGTTCGCGCGTGCTCTGTGGAGTTGTCAAAGAACGGTTCCGGCGGCCGGAAGAAAGTCACTCTATGAGAGTGAATTCCTACGTTTCATCCGTCGGAATGGGCTCGTAGGTGCGGTTGAAATGCCGGGCCTGCACTTCCAGGCAGGGGAAGCAACCGGTCCGCTCGAGGCCACGCAAACCGGCGTCGACGGCGGCCGCGCGCCGCGCGTCCCAATCGAAACTATCGGCCCGGCGGTATCCGTTGTTGAAACCGTCGTACCAGCTCTGCATGTGCGCGGCGTGCTCGGAGAGGAACTCGCCGTCACGGTCGAAAATGATGTCTTCGAGTTCCTTGCTGCTAATGCTCATTTCCGCTTGCCTCCGTTCCCTTACTTGGTGATGACTCTATTCTATACTTCCTACGTTTTTATTTGGCCTTCTGCGGGTGTGCGATATTTCTCTTTTCTTTTTTGCGGTTCGGCTTGTCTTTTGTGCCCCGGCCTCTGCAAGCTCGCCTCTCCGGCGAGGAGCGGGGGTCCGGGCGGCAGAGCCCCCGCGCGCGGCCGGCAGGCCGCGGAATCTTCCGGTCCCCGGCCAGAGTGAGAGGTGAGTGTCGGTGTCGTCCTCCGCTGAGCTCGGGGCGTCTCGATCACGGTGGTCCGGGGTGGTCAAGCCGCGGCGTCCTTTCCGCGGCTTGACCACCCCGGACCACCGTGATAGCCCTGGGCTGGCTCAGCGGAGGACGGCACCGACACTCACGGCCGGGGCGCCGCGCGGCCGCCAGGCCGCGGAGGTCGGTGAGTACCTGCCCGGTCCGGCGTTGCGGCGGTGCTGGGGTTCTTCGACCGGTGCCGGCTGGGTGGTGGGCCCGCGGGAGCTGCGGCGGTGCGGGAGGGCTCGGTGTCGCGGCAGCTCCCGAATTAATTGTAGGATTTCGGAAAAATAGAGTCGGCCGTCTGGTCGGGCCTCGGGATCGCTGAATGTGGTGGGAATGGGAGGGTTGCGGATATGGGTCCGGGTCTGGAGATCGTGCGGACGGAGACGTTGCGGGATGACTGGTCGGCGACCTGGCGGGCGGCGGCCGCGGACCGGTTCGTTCAGGTGAATTGGTTCGGTGAGGTCCCGGTGGCGGTCATGGTGTCGGTCGGGATGTGGCGGGCGGCCCAGGTCGCGAATCCGGCGGTGGCGGTGCCGGATTCGAAGGTGATCGAGCGGACCTCGAGTGCGGCCCGGATCGCCGTGGCGGAGGTTCTGGAGGATCTGGAGACCGGGCATCACACGGTGGTGTTGTTCCACGGGTCGCCTCGGGCGGTGGTCGCGCCGTACGGCTGGGTGCGGAGGGCGTTTCCCGAACTGGGTTTGGCGCCGGTCGAGGAGGCCGAGTCCACGGCGCGCGGTGGCGGCCCTGAGGTGCTGGTGGTGTATCGGAAGGCGCGCACGGATCGGCGGTTGGCCGAGGAGTTCGCCGATGCGGCGGATCCGGTGTGGGAGGCGGATCGGCGGTTGTCGTCGCTGCGGGGTCCGGTGCCGGTATGGCGGCGGCCTGGTCTGCGCGCGGTGGTGTATGTGGTCGACGGGCGGGTGGCGCGGGTGCGGGCGGTCGAGGTGGGCGGGGTGTGGGAGGACTTGCCGGGCTCACACAGTCTGGCGCCGGTGTCGGAGCCGTTGTCGCGCAGCGAGATCGACGCGCGGTTCCCGTCGCTGGGGCTGTATCCCGGTGATGAGCGGGCGATGTCGGCCGGTCCCTCGAGGGAGTATCTCGGCCTGTGACGCGGGCCGCAGGGTCCGGCGAGTATCCGCGGTATTTGTTGCGCCGCAACGCCTGTCTACCTTGCAGCGCAAAACAGACAAGGAATCTGGTCTCCCATGGGAGACATTTCCGTCATACTCGAACGCATGTGCGAACTCTTCGATCGGCTTGCGGTGGGCGATCGCATCGCCTGGTGGACCGACCTCGGCGGCCGCGGCACAGACCCCGGGCAGCCCGGTGCTCACCGCTCGATCGGCACCGTCACCGACATGGAGCGCGACGCGGCCGGCGCGGTCACGGTGTGCTTCGTGGATATCACCACCAGCATGGGCGGGGTCTGGAACACCACGATCCGGCCCGACCTCGGCCACCGGCCCGAACCCGCCTGACCCGGTACGCGCTACTCGGCAGGCTGTGGCCTGGTGCGGTGGTCTCTGGCCTCGGGGTCGGTGAGCCGGGTGCGTGGCCGGATCCGGTCGGCGCAGGCCCGCCCCTGGATAGACAGCATGGAGCGCAGCGGAATTCCGCTGTGCCGGGTGCCCGCGCGGCCGGCGGGGTGTTCTACTGTGGGTGGGGAGAGGTCCCGGGCGGGTTCCGACCGTCCCGGGGCCTCTTACGTTGTCCTGGGGCCTATTCGCTGGGGGTGGGCGGCAAGTATGCGGTGGATTCCGGTGGGGTGTCGCACCGGCACCATCCGGAGCAGTCGAAGCATTGGCAGTCGTGGATGCAGGCGTCGCATGTGGTCTCGTCGCACAGGCGGCGGGTGTCGCGGAGATTCCGTCTGATCGGGTCGACGTGGATGCGATATCCGGCGAGAGCGTGGATCCGGCCGTCGTCGGCGATCGTGTGCGAGTTCTTGGGGTGCCAGTGCGGGCGAGGTTCGGTGTCTGGTGGTGTTTCCGGGGTGGTCATGGTGTCGTTCTCCGTTGCGCCGGTGGCACCGGCCGTTTCTTTTCGATGTTCTGGTCAGGGGTGAGTCCCTGGGCCGGTTCCGACGGCCCAGGGACTCACCTGAAGGTTTGATCAGGCGTCGAAGGCGATGCCGTATTCGGTGTGGGCGACCTCGGCTCCGAATCGAACGGTGCGCTGTAGGCCGGACGGGGGGAGGCTGGTCATGAGTGCGGTGGTCATGAGCTCGAGCAGGGTGGGGATTTCGGTGCCGGTGGCGGCGGCCTCGTCGTGGGCCCGGTTGATGGCGATGTTCGCGGCCGGGGTGTTGCCGATGGCGTAGAGCACGACGGCGGCGACGGTGAGAAGTTCGATGCGGGCGGCGCCGCGTGCCCGGTTGGCGATCTCGGTGAGGACGCGCCCGGCGCCGGTCCCGACGGTGGTCAGGCCGAGCAGAGCATCCCGGCAGCGGCGATCCGCCAGCGCGAACGCGATGGTCCGTGCGGTGAGGTCGGGGGTGGGGTGGGTGTATCCGGTGATCGTGTCGGCCAGCTCGCGCAGCACCTTAGCGCCGTGGTCGCGGTCGCTGATTGTGGCTTGTTCGGCGGCGGCGAGTTCGGCGACGGGATCGACTGCCGTGAACAGGTTTTCGACGGCTTCGCGGTTGGGCGCGATCGGGAATCCGAGGCTGTGGAGCCGGGCGAGGGCGGTGGGGTGGCTGTAGGGGTCGCCGATGTCGCCGGTGCGGCCGGTGCCCAGGTCGGTCCATCGGGTGCCTTCGGTGAGCGCGGGCGTGTGCACGGTGGCGGCGATCTCGAGTCCTGCGGCGGCCATCTTCGCGGTGACGGCGTGGGCGTAGTCGATGGCGGTGGTGGCATGGGTTCCGGCGACGGCCACCACGAACGCCGTGTCGGTTTCCTCGGCGAGTGCGAGGCTCACGAACTGGTCCAGGCCCGCGCTGGTCATCTGCGCGGCACCGGCGTTGCCGATGACGTGGAGATAGCCGTGGCGCAGGAGTACGGCGACGACGGATTCGGCGGGAATGTAGCCGAGCATTCCGGGGATGGCGGTCACGGTGTCGGCGGTGCTGGTGAGCGTGTGCATGACGGGGGGTTCCTCCTGATGTCTCTCGGCCGGGTGGCCCCGGCCGTTTCTTTGCCCTTCTGGCAGGGGAGAGTTGGACCGGTATGAGGGGCCTGGAGTGCAACCCGCCGGGCGGGGAAGTTTCCAGGGAGCGCAGCGACCGCAGTAGGGAAATTTCTTCGCCGGCCGCAGGCCCAAGCGCAGCGCAGCGGCGGGTTGCGCGGAGGGCACCGCCGGTCAAAATCGGAAGGCCAGAAGGGGAAAGAAGCCTTTCTCAGATCCGGCCCCGGGCCGGAGTCCTCAGCCGGTCGCCCTTGCGGCGGCCCGGCCCCGGCAGGGGCCGCGGTGCGCGTCCCGCTCCGAACGGAGCCGGGTGTGGATGCCTCGGCGGCGGTGTGCCGATGCCTCCATGTCCCGGCGGTCGGTGCACGTCATCCGGCGAGCGAATAAAGTATCCATATGGATACTCACGAAGGATCGGGATCGGCGGCCGCCGACGTCGATCCCGGCGACGCACCACCGGACGACGGTGACGGCTTCGGCGGCGACGCCGAGGAAGGAGCCGGTCAGCGGGCGCGGCACTACTCCACTGGCAAGTTGACTGTGGCTCAGGCTCGGATCGTGGATGGGTGGCGGCGGCAGTTGACCGTGCCGGATCGGCGGCGGTGGCACACCGAGAACTATCGGCCGCCGGCGTCGAGTTCGGATTGCATCGCCGCGGCGGTCGTGGACATGCTCGATCGGGCCGAGCCGGATCACTTGGCCGTGATCGGCTACGCCGCTCGCCTCCGCGAGGAAATCGCTGTCGAGCGCGGGCGCTCGTTCCCGTCGCTCTCGGTGGTGTCGTTCTACCTGCCCGCGGATTATGCGGCCCGTGCCGAAACCCTGCTCGCTGCTGCGCACGCTCATCATGTGGACGTGCTCGACCAGGTCCGCGAGCGGGTCCGCGCCGAGCTGCCCGGCGCGCCGGTGGCGCAGCAGGCGATACGGATGCTGGGAATTCTCGTGGAGATGGGTGTTCCGAGCCGGGTGTATCGGCTGCCGGTCGGCACTCTTGCCCGCTACGCGATCACCCGTTGGGCGCGGCGCGCTCCGGTCACTGTCGTGGCGGCTGCGGTCGCGCACGGCCGCCAGCACCACGAGCAGATGCACCGTGCCCGCCGCGACATGGGCGTTGGTGACGTTCGAAGCTGAGCGCAGAAATACCATTTCAGGCTAGGTCATATCTTAGTATCCATATGGATACTAATGGTCTCGGCAGGGGCCGCAGTGCGCTTCCAGCTCCGGACAATGCCGGGCGGGGATGCCTCGGCGGCGGTATGCCGATGCCTCCCCGCCCGGCGGGCACTGAGGTTCTGGGCCCGGCCGGTGGCCGGGCCCAAACCGGGGCTATTCGGCGCGGGCCGGGCGGGTGATCTTGGCGGTTTGGGTCGCCAGTTCGATGCCGACGCGGGAGGCGCGCAGTTCGAGGGTGGCGCGGGGCTGGCCTTCGCGGTCGATCCAGAGGTCCGGGGTGAGTCGGTCACCGGTGACGGTGACCAAGGTGCCCTTGGTCAGGGTGTCGGCGACGTGCTCGGCCAGGGCTCCCCAGACGGTGACGCGGATGCTGGTGGTGTGGGCGTCGACCCATTCGCCGGCGTCGTCGCGGCGGCGGTCGTTGGCGATGACGACGAAGCTGGTGACGGTCTTGCCGGTCGGGGTGATGCGAAGCTCGGCGGGGTTGTCGGCGAGGTGGCCGGTGATTTCGACGGTGACGGCGCTCATGATGTGCTCCCTGGGTTCGGCGGGGTGCGGGCTCGGGCCCTGCTGGATGTCCCGCTTCTGGTGGTGGACGCTGGCGACGTGGCACGGCGGCCGGTGGCGTCGGCAAGGCTCGGAGCGCAGCGCAGACATGTTCGGCCTTGCTGGTGACGGCCGGGTGTCGGGCATCGTGGCTCAGTCCAACGCGGAGGCGGGAATCCGGCTGTTCCGAGCGTGCGCACTGCCTGTTCCGGGTGCGCTGATGAGTGTTCCGCCGTTGAGTTCGTGCAGGTCGGCGGTTCGTCGGCGCGCGGCCGCGGCGCGGTGTTCCGTGCGGGGCCGGCTGGGACGGGACCGGTTTCGGGTCGGCTGGGCCGGGTGGTGAGCCTGCGGGAGCTGCGCTAGGTCCGGGAGGGCTCGGCGCCGCGGTAGCTCTGGTTGGTGTCGTGGTTGGGGCAGGTCAGGGGCCCGTTTCCGGTGTGCCATCCGTGGGCCGCGAGCCAGGCCGCGGCGGCGGCTGGTACCCGGCCGGCTTTCGAGTCCGTGGCGAACCGGTCGGCGAGCAGGGGCCCGTCTGCTGGGCATCGGGCGCATTCGGTGTCGGCTACCTGCTGGGGCTGGCACCGTTGGCAGTGGTACGCCTCGCGGACACCGTCGGGTGCGGTGGGGTCCGGGTGCAGCCACAGCACGCGGATATCGGCGCGCATCCGGGCGTCTTCGGCGACGGTGGCGGCGCGGTGCCCGCATGAGGGGCATCGTGTGGCCGTGCGGGTCCGGCGCGGCGGATCCCAGTGCGCGGCCGGCTGTTCACCGGGCTCGGGGCCGGGGCCGGTGAACAGCCAGCGGTGCGCCGGGTTCCGATCCCGGTTCTCGTCCGTCATGGCGGGTGGTCCTCATTTCCTGTGTTCAGTTCAGCTCGATCAGTTCGGTACGTCTGGTGAGGGTGTGGTCGTCCACGGCGTGCAGCACTTGGAAGCGGCCGGGGTGGTCGACGGCGTGACCGAACGTCTTCCAGGCGTTCGCGACGGTCTTCCCCGCGCGTTCGGTGGTCAGGTAGAGCACGCCGGAAATCGGTTCGCTGCTGGAGTCCAGCCGCGCAGCGTGTGAGTCGAGAACCGTGCGGAGTTTCCGCCCGGATTTCGGGGACAGCTCGATCTCTACCAGGCCGATTCGCTGGTCCGGCAGCCACACCATCCCGTCGGCGGCGTGCGATTTCGGGTTCAGTGGATGGTCCGCGGTGAACGCCGGCGTTTTCCAGCGTTCGGCCGGAACATGTTCGGTGAGGGCGAGTCCGTCGTGACGCTGCGAAACAAGCCAGATGGAGAACTCGGCGAGCAACAGATCATGGGACAGCTCGCGGCGCGCGAGCCGGTACGGGCGGTCCGCGGGCCAATACACCTTGTGCTGCCGGCCGTGGGTCATGAACGCGGACCCGACCGTTCCGGCCTGCTCGAGCTTGAGTATCCGGCGGGAGAACCGGCGCTGATCCATCTCCTCACCGCCGAAATGGCTGTAGGCGGCCAGCAGTCCGGCCGAGGACGCGATGCGCACCTCTCGCAGCCAATCGAGCACCCGGATATCGCGTTCGGTCAGGTTCACCCCGGATGGTTTCGCTGGGATTGTCATTCGCGCTCCCGCATCTCGATCGTGACGGTCGACGGCAGACCGGAGGCCAGGAAACCCGCGGCCTCGGCGCGATCATCATCGTGACCTCCACCGACAGACACCGTCACGGCAACGCGCGAATCGCGTGCCGTGATCAACAGCTCGGCCAGCTCGGCGATATCGGCCAGCGACTCACTGATGACGTGCTCTGCGACCCCGGCGGAACGCGCGTAGAAACCCGCGGCGCACGCGCGCCGGAACGCGCACTCGATCGCTCGGGCGGCCGGAATACGCTCGCGCGTATCCGCGATCAGCTGCATCCCAGCCCAGAACAAACGGACCTCGATCGTCTGGCTACCGGTCTCCCCCGGCCTCGGGACTCGGACGGCGCGCACGTCCGGCAGCTCGTCACCGCTGCGACGCCGAGGCCGCGGCACAGCGATCCGGAACTGATGATTCGACACCGCCGGCCGGGCCCGGACCCGATCGGCCAGGGTCCGCGCACCCGCGGCCGCGCGGACCCGGTCGAGATCACGAAGCCATCCGCCGTGCAGTTCCGGAAACGATCCAGAAGAACCAGCCAGAACCACCACGGAATCCACCGTGGAAACGGTGGAAGGCAACACCGGAACCGCCTCGATAAACCGCCATCCGAAAGACACTGCGTTCGCCATAACGTGAACCAATCTCACCGTCTAGAAACCAGGACAACCCGATACGACATCACACCAGATAATACCGCAGTAAACCCGGGAAACACGCATCGAATCCAAGTGTCACGCCATTATTCGAACTCGTCGTGAACACACCGGAAAACCGCTGGCACAGTCACGCCGCGACGCGGCAGCGTCGCTTTAGAAACAGGCGCCGAAGGCGTTCCTACGAGACGGTGGGGGAGGGTGCGAAGCTGCCCTCCCCCACCGCCGAGCACGGGCCCACGAATGTGGGACCGTGGCCGCCGGAGGCGGCGAACGGCCAGCCCCCGGGAGGGGGGCGTCGGCCGAGGGGGGAGGAACCCCAGCCCTGGAAGGGAGGGGGCAGGGGGTTGGGAAGGAACCCCTTTCAAGAATGAAGGGGGCAGGGGGATGTTGAGTGTGTTTGTGTGATGGGTCAGGCCATGTGCTCATGGAGCCTGCGGAATACATGGCCTGACCCATCACACAAACACACACTCTTTTTGAATTTCTTTATCTTTTCCTGTGGTTTCCCGCTCGCCCCCGCTGCTGGTTTTGAAGACCACCCTCGATCTGTATGCTTTTTCGCAGATTGAGGGTGGTCTTCAAAAACGGCGCTTGCGACGTAAGCAGCGGGGGCGAGCGGGAAATCACAGGTCAGCGCAATACGCTGACACGAAAGACGTCGATCGACATGAGGTACAGGGTGGGGTAGAGGATGAGGTATCTCCTCTTCACCCTCTACCCCACCCTCTACCCCAGGCAGCAAGGGAGAGCCGCACGCCCTGTACCTGGCCTTCGGGCGCCTTTTCGAAGTCCTCTCCGATCCGCTCCCGCGCAACACAGTGGTGCCGGTCGTCGGGCCCCGCTTCCAGGCATCGAAAAATCTGAACGTGGGCAGGATCCGTACATCGACCGAGGCTTGCCGGGTTCGCCACACGGTCAAGATCCACGTAACTCGCCTTTTCGGCAATATCACCACGAATTGTGTGAGGATTTCGGCATCCGCATATCGTGGCCCGCAAATTGTTAATTCTGGGGGAGGCGAGTGGCGGGCCCCCGCCTGCGCGGTTCGATCCCGGCCGAGGCCATTACCGCGCGCACGGACTTCTCCGACAGATCTAGGTACCGCATCATGTCGCGGATCGACCACAGACCGTCGACGTATTTTTCCCGCACCCAGCGTTCCAAATCGCCGACAAGGATGCGGGCGGCGGCCTCACGCGCCCGTGCTCTCGCCTCGGACCGCGCGCCACGCGCTTGTAGCTCCTGTGGACGCATCTCCCGGCGCTTCGTCGCTTCCGTGGCCGCGACGTGATTCTCTGCCGCCATCGCGACCAGGCGATCAGTATTCTCCGCGCCTCTGGACACAGCCACGCCCCGCATCTTCTCCGACAGCGCAAGAGAGCACAGCGGCATCCCTGACCGCATCCCCCACCTTTCCCGGTAGCCGGCGGAATCAAGCGCGTGCTCTGCGCTCAGATGCTTCCCCAGCACCACTTTCCATTGCCCACATTCCAAGCAGCGGACATGCTCCCACGTCCGCCACTGCGGCTCCGGCGGCAAATCGTCGGGAGGCACCCAGCCTTCTTCAGCGCACGGCACGTCCGATCCGGGCATACAGACTCCTCTGAGAGCAGCGAAAAGCGCAGCCCCTCAAAGGGTCGATGAGTGACGCCAGGATACACACCCGGCGGACTGAGCGCGGCCGGCGAATCCCGATCTGGCGGTCGAGCTGCCGGGGGACTTCGCTCCGGCGCTCTGGATAGCGGAGGCCCGCGCAGCGGTCATCTTGCCGCCGCTGGTGTGGCTGCCGCCCTTGCTGGACTTCGACATCGTGACGACCTCCTTCGGTGACCGATCCCGTTTTCGTGGATCAGGATCTCACCGGCGCTGGCCGACAAGAGGAAGCGGGGGCACCTCTGGACTCAGTGGCCGATGATCAGGAGATACGTAGCGCCCCTAGTGGCGCTACAGCCCATAGGGGAGGTAGCAAGACTGCTGGTGTGTTCGCGGTGAATTCCGCCGTTCTGCCGTCTGTTCCGCTGTTCGCCGGATCCAGCGAACAGTGGTGAACACGGGGGTCGCCGGCGGCTCGGGGACCGAACGCGCTCCGGGGCGGCGTCCCGCGCGCGTGTTCACCAGGTGGTGAACAGGTCGGTGGTGGTGTCCCCCGCTGTTCGCGCGTTCGATCGGCGCGAGACCGAACACCACTGGATGGCTCGATTGCGGCGCGCTGGCGGTACTTCTGCGGTGGGGCAACTACCCGCGGCTTCGCGCCGATCCGGATCCGCCTGCCGAACAGAGCGAGGGCCCCGGACAGATCCGGGGCCCTCGGTTCGGTCAGGGTGTTGGCGTTCAGTCGTGGAGGTGGCGTTCGTGAACGATCAGGTGCGCGAGCACGGCGCCCATCCCGACGACGGCGACGGGCAGGCAGGCGACCATGGTGATGATCCACCAGGGCGCGGAGGTGATGTGCCGGGCTTCCATGAGGTGGTAGGCGATCTGGCCGGCGGCGCCGACGGCGAGGCTCGCGAATGCCGAGATCATGGCGTAGGTGCGGGTCGACGGCGTCTCGATGCGGCCGGACAGCCACACGTAGAGCGCGTATGAGGCGTATGCCTCGACACCGATCGGCAGCGTGATCGCGCTGTTGATGGTGAAGCTGTCGGCGATGCCGGGTAGCGGGTGCACCATCCCGAATCCGGTCAGCTGGCCCAGTCCGACCCATCCACTCCAGATCGCGACGAACGCCGGGAACGCCATGATCAGAACCGGCCAGGTCGGCAACGCGCGGCGCGGCCGGGCCCGCGGTACTGCGGCCGCCGGTATTCCCCCACTCTCCGGACTATGGCCGATAGTGCCCATAGGGGCACTATCGGCCATAAGTGAACGTTCCGA
The DNA here is from genome assembly GCF_020176955.2 of Nocardia sp. alder85J. Taxonomy (GTDB): domain Bacteria; phylum Actinomycetota; class Actinomycetes; order Mycobacteriales; family Mycobacteriaceae; genus Nocardia. Next base: position 19,229 of record NZ_JAIUCZ020000020.1, on the reverse strand, counting down.
GGGCTCCGGGACGGCGTTCACGACGCCGAGGTGCCGGGGTTCGCTGGTTCTGTCGACGCTGTTCGGCGCCGGGCGTGGTTCGCTCGGCTGTTCGCCGCTGTCCTGTGGCTGTTCGCCGCTTGTCCGCGGCGACGAGTCGTCGGCGTCCGCCGGGGTCGGGTCGGGGTCGGCCTCGGTCGGCTCCGGAGTGGACACGGTGGGGCCTCCTGGTGAGGGCTGTTCGGTGTGTTCGCTGCCGTCGCGTTCGGTGTCCGCTCCCCCGGCGGCGGGTTTGTTGCGGCCGTCCGGATCCGGCTGGCCGTTTGCTTCCAGGTACTCGCTGACTACCTTCCACACCGTTGTGCGGCCGACCGTGCGGCCGTGACGCTCGAGCCATTGGCGGGCTTCGGGGCCGGTGGGTTCGATGCCGGCGGCGCGCAGCTGCTCGCAGGCGTACAGAATCGCGTCGCGCTGCGACTCGCGGGCGCGCAGCGCCGCGCGATGGAACCGATCGTCGCCGATCGCGTTCTGTGTCGCCGTCATGCGGTCACCATCCTCTGAGGCTCCCGACACTATGGGGCCTATGAACTGTAGAAGCTATATATTCACTAACTCCACTAGTGCCCATATGGGCACTAGTGGCGCTTTCGGCGCTATCCTCTTGCGTGCGGATAGATCGGATAGAGGCGATAGGTCCCACCGTAACCCCCCTGCTTATGTGCCGCGTTCCGTCTCGCCGATTCCGGCATGATGACCATATTCTATCTAGTGCCCATATGGGCACTAGATGAGATAGTGCATATATTACCCCATATGGTTCATTGCGCCCCTAGGAACTATGGTGCTGATATGGTGGACGGGTTCGCATATGGCATATCGGTCAAGGACGGTCCCTGATGGTTGCTACCGCAGTGATGAATTTGAAGGGTGGGCCCGGCAAGAGCGTCGTCGTGAACGGCCTGGCGCACGCGGCCGCGGCCCGCGCCGAGGCCGCACGCGCGGCGGCCGAAGCCGAAGCCGCAGCCACACGCGCCGCGGCCGAGGCCGCGCAGGCGGCGGCCGGCGACCTGGCCGCCGATGATGAGGCTGTACTCATCGGCGATATGGACCCCCAGGGCAATACGACCCGGCATCTGACCGGGTATTCCATCGAGAACGTGCCGCCGAACGGCACGCTGGCCGATGTCCTGGACCGGCAGGTGGACAAGCAACTGGCCGACGTGGTGCTGCCCGCCAGAACCCGTGAGGGCATCTACGTGGCGCCGTCGGGGTTCGAGCAGATGCAGGCCGTTCAGGATTCGCTGCTGGGCAAGCCGGGTGGTGAGCTGTCGGTGCGGATGGCCTTCAGGGAGGCGAAAACCCAAGGTCGCGTGCTGTTCGATACCAGGCCGGCCGTGGATCTGGTGACGCGGGCCGCGATGCTGGCGGCCGACAACCTGATCATCGTGACGACGCCGGAGTTCGATTCGATCGACGGCATGTTGGCCGTCTTCAAGGCGCTGAGCGACCTCGAGACGTACATGGAGTACCGGCTTCCGCTGGTCGGGGTGGTGATCAACCAGCTCGACGGCCGCCGCAACGATCACACCAAGGGCATCGAGTGGATTCGTAACTACTGCGCGAACAACGGCATCGAGGTGTTGGGGGAGCCGTTTCCGATGGCTGCGGACATTTCGAGGCTGACCAACGCAGGGCTTGGGATGGACCAGCACCCGCAACCGACGGCGAGGTCACGGAGCTTCGCCACGAACTTCGCGGCGATTCTCGACGCCATCGACAAGGAGGCTGCCAGCCGATGAGCAGGATTCCCGATTCGCTGGACAACCTCAATCCGGGGCCACAGCCATCGCGTAACCCCTTCAACAGGGGAGGACGCCCCCCCGAGAAGCCTGCGGCGACGGCCACGACTTCGACGGACGAGACTCCGGATAACCCTAGTGCCGATATGGGCGATAGTGCCCATAGGGGCACTGATAAAAGCCCTGGTAGAGGCAAGAAGAAGGGGAGAGAAGCCGACCGATCCAAGAGGTTGGCCGGCTCGAAGGATGTGTTGGTGTCGCTGCCCACAGGTCTCGCCATGCGAATGGAATCGGTGATCGCGTACACCTATCCGCAGACCGGCATCAACACGCAAGCAGCGTTCATCCGGTCTGCCATCGCGAGGGCCTGCGCGGAGCTGGAGCAGCGGTTCAATGACGGCAATTCCTGGCCGGAGCTTCCGGAGCGGAAGGCCATCTGACCTCGGGGTGGCCGAGCGGATGCATCGGCCACTATCGGCGGTAGTGCCCATAGGGGCGCTACCGTCGATTGCGTTGATACGCTCAACGGCCGCTTGAGCGGCGACGGATCGGCTGCACGGCCCCGGTGGCTCGGCGGATGGGGACGCGCGGGCGAGCTGGCGCGGTTGGCGCTCGCAGTGCCGATATCCGTTCCTCGGCATCGTGGCGTATCTGGCTGATCTGGTCGGCGTGGGCCTGCTCCAGCGCGAGGCGATCGGTGCGGGCCTGGTCTCGCAGCTGCCGCACATCGGCTTCGTGCTGGTGCACGCGGTCATCGAGCTGGCGGCGCACGTCACCGAGTTCGGCCGCGTGATCAGCCCGGAGCTGTCGCAGCTCCTCGCGCAGTCCGCTGGCCTCGGCTTTCGCCTCGCGAGCGGTCTGCGCGGCGTCTTCGGCGGCCTGCTTGCTGCGCTCGGACGCGCGCTCTGCCGCGGTTTGGGCCTTCGTCGCGGCCGCGATGCGGGCCTCCGCGTCGTCACGTGCGGTCCGGATCTCTTCCTCCGCGCGCTGTGCGGCGGCGGCGACAAGCCGTTCCGCCTCCTGCTTGCTCTGGGCGACCTCGGCGCGGGCACCGGTCTGGGCCGCAGCGACCTCCGCGCCGGCTTGCCGCTGGGCATCTTGGTGCGCTGCTACGGCCGAGACGCGGGCAGCCTCGGCGGCCTCTGTGTGGTGACGGGCTTCGGCGATCAGCCATTCGGCGCCAAACTGCGCTTCGGCGACCAGCCAGCGAGCGCACTCGGTGGCGTAGTCGGCCTGATCGGTCGCGATCCGCGCCGCGTCGTCGGCTTCCTCGAGGTCGTCCCGGGCTCGGCGGGCCTGCGCCTCGGCGACTTCGGCACGGCTGCGAGCATCGGCGACGGCCTTCTCCGACTCGGTTCTGACATGCTGCAACTCCGCGGCCTGGGCTTCGTCGTCGCGCGAGGTGTCCAAGTTCTGCACGATGCCGGTCAGCTGGCCGGCGAGGGCGGTCATCGTCTTCCGCGCCTCGGTGAGCTGGTATTCCAGGCTCATGCGCGCCATCGACACCGGCGTGTCGGTCTGGGCGACCTCGACCACCGCACCGCCGGCCGCGGCTTTCTTGCGGCGACGGTCCTTCTCCTTCCACGAGTTCGCCGGGTTGTGCAGCGCCGAACCTGGGGTGTCCCGCTGGTAGCAGTACTTCGACGGTGCCCCCGTCTCTGGGTCCGGCCGGGTAGGGCGCGCGCAATCCGGATAGTTGCAGATCTTCGACGCTGACGGCGGCGCGTCATCGGTGCTCGGCATGGCCTCAGTCTACCACTTACCTATCTAACAATTCCTATCTTTCAATTCCTATCCGATAGGAAATTGAAGATATGTAACTCTCTCTGTGTTGATGGGCTTAGTTGAATTCCGCGGCCGGTGGTCGGCGCGGCCGGTGGTCGGCGCGGCCGGTGGTCGGCGCGGCCGGTGGTCGGCGCGGCCGGTGGTCGGCGCGGCCGGTGGTCGGCGCGGCCGGAGCTGTTGTTTCCGTGTGTCTATATGGGTCTGGATTGCCTACCTCATCACCGCAGTTCATACGGTCTCCCAGGGTGACTTCTCTATATGGCTACGGGATGCCTACTTCATCAAGGGAAGTTCAAGAACGACTCTGTAGCAGTGGGAATCGCGCGTGTGCGGGCGCGCGTACGCGAGATATCTGAGATGGCTACGGCGTGCCTACCTCATCATCATCGAATCGTGGTGTTGGGTGTCCCGCATGGCACATGGGAGTAGCGGGCGGATGACCGGCGCGCAGTGGGCGTCAGATGTGCTGCTGCCTCACATGCCGTATGCGACGAACTATCCGGCGGACGGGCAGCATCGTATGTCGCGTGAAGAGGCGCTGGTCATGCGGTATATCGAGCACAGTCCGCATGCGTTGCTGGGTTCGATCGTGATCGACTGTGACCATGTGGACACGGCGCTGCGGGCTTTCGAGCGGCCGAAGAACCATCCGGATCCGAATTGGGTGGCGCAGTCGCCTTCGGGGCGCGGCCATATCGGCTGGTGGTTGAAAGCTCCTGTGTGCAAGACGGATTCGGCGCGGTTGAAGCCGCTGCGGTACGCGCAGCGGATCGAGGCCGGGCTACGGACGGAGATCGGTGGTGATCCGGCCTACGGTGGCCGGCTGACGAAGAACCCGATCCATGACGACTGGGAAACCCTGTTCGGTCCGGCTGCACCGTACGACCTTTCGGACCTGGTCACGCCCAGCACTCCGCGGCAGATGCCGCGCAAGCCGGAGCGGGCCAACGGGTTGGGCCGCAACGTCACGATGTTCGACACGGGCCGCAAGTGGGCGTATCCGATGTGGTGGCACCACCGCCAGGGCACGGCTACGGCTTGGGAACACCTCGTGCTCGAGCACTTCCGTTACGAGATCAATGATCTGTTCGCCTATCCGCTGCCGTTTTCCGAGGTCCTGGCTACGGCTAGGTCTGTTTCCCGCTGGATTTGGCGTAACTTCAGTGAGGAGCAGTTTCGGGAACGTCAGGCTGCCCGTGGTCGCGTGGGTGGCAAGACGGTGACCGACAAGAAGCGGGCGGCGATTGCCGCCACCAACAAGAAACGGGCTATCGACCGCTCGATGGTTCTTGCCGCTGCACTGGAGGACTGATGGCCGCTGAACATCCCAAGCGACGCACCAAGACTGCCAAGGAGATGGCTGAGCAATTGGGCATCTCGGTTCGCTCGGTCCGCAACATCATCGCGGAGCCGCGCGAGAATTTCGAGGCGCGGGCCGCGGAGAAGCGCACCCGTGCCCGCGAGCTGCGCGCCGATGGTGCTTCCTACCGCGAAATCGCCGATGAGCTGGGAATATCCATCGGGTCTGTGTCCAGTCTGCTGCATGCGAAGCAGACCACGAAAGCCAGCTAGCCCTTCCTTCGTGATCGCGAGGCCGGCCGGATCGACGTCCCGTACGGGTCGTCACCCGGTCGGCCTCGGCGCATGTCCGGATCTATTCGGCCGCTTCGGGTTGTCCTACCTGATCACTGCCTGCCGTCACGGGCCCGGAGGGCGTGTGCGCGGCTGATCTCGTCGGCCTGGCGGGCGCGGGTGCGGGCGTGGTCGGCGTTGTGGTGCGCCCGCTGTGCGATGGCGGCGCGGGCTGCGACGCGGCCGGGGGAGTCCGCGGCGGCCGCGTTGGCGGCGGCCGCGCGCATCTCGGCGAACAGGGCCCTGTTCGCGGCACGTTCGGCCTCCTGCGCGGCGACGGTCCGGGCCCGGTCCAGCAGGGCCGGCGGTACATCCTTGGGTATGAACCGAAGGATGTGGCAGAGGTAGCCGATCGGCTTGTCCGGGTTGGCGATCAGCCTCTTTCCCGAGATCCGGAACTCCTCGAGCGCACCATAGATGTCATCGGCGAGCCACCCGGCGCGGGCGTAGCGGGTCAGAGCGGCCGCCAGCTGGTTGCGGGTGATCCGGCGTACCCAGAGCGGCATTCGTTCGTCTCTGCGGCATCTCTCGGCCAGCAATGTGGCTTTCTGGTCGTAGGCGCGGCTGATCTTGCGGCGCCGGCTCTGCTCGGTGCCGCGCGAAGCGCGTCGTTTCCTCTCGTTCTCCGTTGAAGAAGCCGATTTCGGCCGTGAGAGGGAAGAAAAACCGTCGCTTCGCTCCGGTGGGGTGCCAAAACCCTGTTCAAGCAATGTTTCCACTGCCGAGTTGTCCACAGGCAGAGCGGTCGATTCGTGCAGGGCCGAGACGGCGGCCCATCCTCGGGCGCGGTCGTTGCGCTTCCAGGACTCCAGGCGCTCGGCGAGAGTCCGACGGCGGCCCGCGAATACGACTGTGCGACACCCGATCCGGTCCACAAGGCGGCGGCACCGGTGAATGGTCGATTCGCTGCGCGCGACCCGGTGTTGGAGGCGGCCGACGGTCACGCGGGAGTTGCGGCCGGTGACGTGGTCGGCTCCGGCCGACTCGCCGATGAGGTAGGCGGCGAACGTCTTTCGGGCCACCGACTCGACGGCACCGGCGGCGCGCAGGGCCTTGTAGTGGGCGTCGTACAACGCGAGACAATGAGCGATCCAGCGGGCCCGGCCCCACCAGCACGTCGGGGCGGCCCGCTCCGTGGTTGCGGTGTAGGCGTTCTCGGGCAGCACGAGGCGCAGCGGCGGCAGCGCGAACAGCGCGGCCGCGCTCGGGTGCGCCGGTCTGCGGCGCCGGTGCGGGGAGGTGTAGCAACCTCGCCCGGATACAGGTATGGGTAGCCCGGCATCGGTGCGGACCGGATCGTGACCGGGTGACCCGGCCGCGATGCTTTGAGACGCACGTGCGCGCTTGCTACCCTTGGAACCGCGTAGCAAGCGTCGGTCCTTCGGGGCCAGCGAAAGACCTCCAGCGCCAACTGGGGGTCTTTCTTCGTTATTGGGTTCTGGTGCATCCGCTTCGCCAAAAGCGTTCGGCCCTTGTGGCCTACGCCCTTCCTAGTGCATCCCGGCCGGATGATGAGGTAGGCACGCCGGGCGTGTCGGCTGGATTTCGCACCGTGTTGTTCGATCCTCGCCGCGCGGTTGGCGGTCCGCACTGAGGGGCTGCCGCGCCAACTTCGTTGGCTTGCCTCGTGTTTCGGTCAGGTGGGGAGGGTGGTGATCTCGGTGACGGTCCAGTCCGGTTGTGCGGTGACGGTGATGAGGGTGGTGGCGATGAGGTCCGCGGTGGTGATGGAACCTCCGGTGGCGTGGATGAGGGTGGTGATCTTGCGGTGCCAGGTGACGGCGGTGTCGGCGGGGTGCTGTTCGCTGCTGATGTCGCTGGTGGTGTGGATGAGGACGTGGGTGTTCATCCACGATTGCCAGAGCGGGCGGGGGATCGGGTAGGGCCGGTAGGAGTCCGCGGCGCGGGGGGTGAGCAGCGGCCGGGCGCGGTCGCGGGCGGTTTCCGGGCCGGTGTCGCCGTCACCGGGCCGCCAGTCGAACAGGGCCGTCACGGCGGCCAGGGCGACGGTCTCGGGGTTGGTCCGGTCGAGATCGGTCCATGGGGCCGGCAGCGGCGGGAGTGCCTGGCTGGTCGCGCCGGACGGTACGCCGGTGCCGTGGTCGTCGTGCTCGCCGTAGTCGTGACCGGTGCGGGAGCAGGCGGCCAGGGCGGTGGCGGTGAGGGCGAGCGCGACGGCGAGTCGTCGGCTGCGGCGCCGGGTTCGGGTTGTCATTGCTGGCCTCCGTGGGTGTGTGCGGTGAATGTCGGTGCGGCGGCCGCCGGCTGGTCGGCCGGGGTGATGTCGGTGTGGCCGGTGAGTTCGGCGGCCTGATGGTGGCTGCGGCGGTGGATCGGCAGCAGGATCGCCGGGTCGTTGTCGGCGGTGAGGTGGCGGCGCATGGCGGCGGGGTTGCGGGTCCAGGCGGCGACGGCATCGATGAGGTATTGGAAGTCGGAGAATGGTTGTCCGTCGGTGAGCAGCCAGGCGCGGCGGATCTCGGCGGCCTGGTCGAGCAGCTGTTCGGCGGCCTCGAGGGTCTCCGCGTGCGGCGCGGCGGCGCGAAGCTGGTGCATCCGGGCGAAATCGGCGCGCATCAGCTGTTCGGCGAGGGTGGCCGCGTCGGGGTAGTGCGCGGGGCTGGCCGGGTCCGCCGGGTCGTTCGGGTAAGGGAATGGGTTCATCGGCTCTCCTTCGGCAGTGCCGCGGCGTTGATCGCCGGGCCGGTGGGGTGTGGCTGCTGTTGCCCGGTGTCGGGGCTGGTGTAGCGGCGGACGGCGATCAGCTGGCCCCCGGCGGTGACGGGGGCCTCGGTGACGGTCTGGCCCTCGGTCGGGCTGTGGATCATGAGCCCGCCGCCCTCGTAGACACCGACGTGTTCGGCGCTGCCGCCGGCGCCGAAGAACACGAGGTCGCCGGGCTGGGCCTGAGCCAGGTCGGCGACGGGTTGGCCTTGTCCCATCTGGCCCGGGTTGCCGGGGTCGCCGGTGTAGTGCGGCAGCAGGATTGCGCCGCCGGTGGCCTGGGCGACGGCGTAGAGGGTGAGGCCGGAGCAGTCGAATCCGCCACCGGTCGGCCCCTGGGCGTCGCCACCGCCCCAGACGTAGGGCTCGCCGATCTCCGAGCGGGCGGCCGCGACGATCGCGGCGCCGGTGCCGGCGTCGCCGGGCGCGGCCGGGCCGCGCGTGCCGCCGGTGGGCCCGCATCGGCCGGGGCTACCGGAGGGTGCAACGCCTTGCAGGCGGGTGTACAGGTCGCGTGCTTCGGCCTCGCGCTGGCCGTATTTGCCGCGCAGGTCTGCGCGGGGGCGCTGCACGTCGGCGGCGGCGACGGTGAAATCCTTTGCCTGCCAGTCGGTTGCGAGCAGGCGCTTGTAGAACTCGGTGGCGGCGTGGGCGGGGTCCATGATCTCGGCGACGGTGCCGTAGCCCATGCCTGCCTGCTGCTGCATGATCCCGATCGACAGCGCGTCACCGGGGGCGATGCCGTCGTTGGGGTAGCTCGCCGATTCCGGCACCTTTTCGGACGCGAGGTTGCGTAGCTCGGATTCGACCAGTCCGACCGACAGGGCGATGACGATCGCCTGATCGGGTGCGCCCATGTCCTTTCCGGTGCTGATCACGATCTCGGCGTTGCGGTCGCGTGCCGAGTCCGCTACTGCGGCTTGCTGATTGGTGTCGGGGGCCGGGCTGGTGCCGCCGCTGGTGGCGGCCTGGCGGGCTCGTTGCAGGTAGGGGGTGGGGTCGGTGTCGGTGCCGGCGCCGAGGCGGTCACCGTGCCAGATCTCGAAGTGCAGGTGCGGGCCCGTGGACTCGCCGGAGTCGCCGGATCGGGCGATGAGCTGGCCGGCGGTGACCTGGTCGCCGACTTTGACCAGTACGCCGCCGGGGTTCATGTGCCCGTAGACCGTGCTCATCGGCGTTCCGTCTATGACGTGCGAGATGACGATCCACGCGCTGAATCCCTCCACGCCGGTGTCCTGGGCGGCTGTGACAGTGCCGTCGGCGAGGGCGTAGATGGGGCTGCCCTCGGGGACGGGGAAGTCGACGCCGCGGTGGTCGGGGCGGTCGGGGGTCCGGTAGCCGGATCCGATGTCCACGTTGGGGTCCAGGGGGTAGGCCAAGGGGCCGGCGTGGGGTGCGCCGGTCGACGGCCCGCATGTTGTGCTGTCCTGCTCGGCGGCGCATCGGGCGAGCAGCAGTAGCAGCAGCAGGACAAGGGCGAGGATCTTGCGCCAGTGTGTGAGCAGGAACGAGACGGCGACCGACATCGGCTAGTCCGTTCTCATGCCGGTGTTGGTGTCGTGGATGCCCAGTTCGCGTTCCAGGGGGGATATCCACGTGCGGAAGGCCAGGCCGGGCCGGTCGGGGTCGTCGCCCCATTTGGCGATGAACCGCCCTTTGCCGGGGTGAGGCATGGTGCGGTGCCCGGTCTGGGCCGGCGGCGGCGCGGAGGTCCACGAGAGCAGGCGGGCACGTTCACGGTCGGTGTAGTCGATCAGTCCGGCCTGTGCGTCGATTTCGTAGCCGTTGATCGGCCCGCTGAACGTGATCTTGGATCGGGAGATGAATCCGGTGGCTTTGCCCTGGTCGGTGATGTCAGCGGAGACCTTCGTGAAGTCGGTGACGGTGTGGGTGTAGGTCGTGAGCGAGACGCCGTCGGTGCGGCCGGTGCGGGTCATCCGGTCCAGGGTCTTGATCTGGCTCGATCCGCCCACGTCGAGTAGCTGCGACAACTCGTCCATGTGGATGTCGGTGACGGTCTGGCGGCCGAACCCGTTGTCCGCGAGGGTCATTCGGGCCGACACGGCGGCCTGGGCCTCCATGCCGGTGAGGGCGATGATGGCCGCGCGCAGGTCGCGACCGGAGTGGACGTTGATGATGGACAGGTCGATGTCGACCATGGCGGCCGCGAGATCGAGGCGCGTGGTGGTCTGGCCGTTGAAGCTCTCGCCGAACATGCCGACGGTCAGGGATTTCAGCGATTGCAGCAGGCGGTGTGTGGTGGCGGCGAAGTCGGCGGCGCTGGGCGCGGCGACGGCGTATCGCATGTCCTCGGTGGGCTGCTCGAGCTGGCCGATCAGATCGGAGATGATCGGTGGCCGTGCCGGTTCGAACCGGTCGCCGGCGTACAGCTCGATCAGTGCGGCGCTGATGGCGGTGGATTCGAAATCTTCGAGCGGCGCGCGGCGGCGCAAGCTGACCAGGGCCTCCAGATTGAACAGCTGGGTCTGGTGCAGTTCGGCGATCAGGCCGCCGATAGCGGGGTGCCCGGCCGGGAGCCGGTGCAGGGCCCATGCATAGGCGGTGGGGTCCAGGGGGTTGAGTACGCCGTGGCCGGGCCCTACCTCGATGATCTGGCCGTCGCGGCTGCCGGTCTCCGGATCGTTGAGCAGATCGCACAGTCGCCGGTAGTCGGGTTTGATGTCGGCCGGGCAGATCACGTGCCGCCCGCTGGCGAGCGCGCCGAGCACCAATTGCCGCCCGAGGGTGGATTTGCCGAAACCGTTGGGCCCGAGCACGACTCCGACCGGCGCGGACAGCATTTCGGCGTCGAACCAGGACATCGCGTCGTAGAAAAACGGTGCCCCGGTCTCGTCCTGGATGCCGATCGGCCATCCGGGGGAGACAAATTCGGTGCTGCGGGGGAAGGGCCACAGGCCGCAGACGCGGTTGGTGGTGCCGCGAATCTCGGGGATCGGCATCGGCTTCTTCATGTAGCCGCCGTACGGGGCCATGAATCCGCGCGGGGTCGGGCGGCGGGCGGCCTGCCAGGGCTGGCGGGCCGCCGAGTAGCTGGCCCTCCACACCGCGAGTTCGTGGGCGCGCAGTTTGCGGGCGGCGTTGAACTTGCTCGCGATGCTCATCGTCGGCATGGCCTCGCGCAGGTAGGCCACCTCATCGGGAGGCATGACCCCGTCGGCTCCGCGGGCGTGGTGTTCCTGCCGGGTGCTCACGCGGCGGGGGAGCAGCAGGCGGCCGGTCATATCGGGTCTCCTCCGGGATAGGGCCGCTATGGGCCATATGGGCAATGGGGGTGTGGTGGGCTGGGGTGGGTGCGCGAGCGGCCGGTTAGGCGGACAGGATGTCGGTCATGTCGGTCTCGTCCATGTCCGGGTAGACGCCGATGCCGAGCCCGGTGAGGAACATGGCGGCTTGGTCGCTGTAGCAGGGGGCGATCTTGATGCTGGCGGCGATGCCGGCGGCGCGGATGAACGCGGTTTCGTCCAGGCCGCTGGCGCCGATGGGCACGGTGACGGTGACCAGCGTGCCGACGCGGGTGAGGCCGTGGCCTTCGGCGAGATCTTCACGGGTGGCGGCGATGTCGTCGTAGCGCATCTGCTGTTTGGCGTCCACGAGTCCGCGGCGGCGGCGCTGGACGGCGGCGAAGGCGTCGCGATAGTCGCTGTCGGTGGTCTCTACGGCATCCTGGGGCCGGTAGGGGCGGTAGATCAGGGTCACGCGCTTGTAGGGGGCGCGGTAGGTGGGTGCGAGCAGCTGGGCCAACACGTCGTCCTCGATCGGCTGCACGGGGAACTCCCATGCGCGGCTGGTGAACGATTTGCCGGAGTCGTGCAGGTAGTAGCTGTGCTCGTCGGAGTGGTACGACGGGCCCGCGTCTTCCCAGGTGATGCCGGGGTCGCCGGTGGCGGCCATGGCCTCGTCCAGCATCGGCCCGGCGGCCGGGTTGAAGGCCGCGTGCGTGAACGCGATGATTTCGCCGGCGGTGGCGAAGGTGGCGGACAGGCCGGCACCGGCGGCCGCGTCGGTCAGCTCCTCGAGGCGGCGGGCCACGGACTCGATGCCGGAGCGGAAATGGCCGCTGGAGTAGCGGAAGGTGACGGCGATGCGCTGGGTGTAGCGGATGCGGTCGGTGGCGAGGTCGCTGGTGCGGTCGTCCATGAGGTCGAGTACCAGGGCGGGCGCGGCCTGGTGGCGGCGCTTGTCGATCTCGACGTTGTAGCGGGCCCCGGTTTCGGGCACGGTGTCGGTGACCACGGCGATTCCGGCCACGTCGCCGAATTCGCCTGCGCGGCGGATGAATTCGCCCCATCCGGCGACCTGAGCGTTGGTGGTGGTCTCGGGCTGGGTGGCGCGGCCGATGGCGGAGGTGTCCATGATGATGGTGACGGTGCGGTGGATCGGGTTGACCAGGGCGCCGATGTCGTCGCCGGTGGCCGGGTCGAACAGCCGATCGAGGATGATGGGGGAGGCCAGGCCGGGCAGGCGGGCGTGTCCGCCGGGGATGTGCGCGAACAGGCCGGTCCTGTATCTGTGGGCCATGCGGCGGCGGATCGGCAGGCTGCGTAGCCAGGACAGGAAGTAGTCTCCGGCGCTGGTGCCGCGGAGGCGGATCATGCTCGGGCCGATGAGCAGCGCGGCGACGGCGAGAATCGTGATGGCGCCGGTCATCGAATGGAACAGGTAGGCCGAGCCGATCGCCAGCGCCATGGCGCCGACGGCGGCCATGGACATGCCGGTGGACAGGCCGGGAATCAGGCCGGTCGATTCCGGTCGGCGCCAGCCGGCGTATTTCTGTGATCCCATCGTGGGCCTTTCGTGTGCTCGGAAGTCGTTGGCGGGCTAGGTGATTCGCTTGAATGTCGCATCGCGCGGTGGGCTGCTGCTGGCGGTGCGGCGGCCGGGGCGCGGGGTGCGCGGGGTGGTGGTGTCGCCGGTGCCGCCGGATCCCGCGCGGGTGCTGTTACGGGCGCGGCCGGTGCCCCGCTGGCCCGGTGCGGCCGCCTGGTTGCCGCTGCTGCCGCTGCTGCTGGTGCTGGCTCCGGTGCGGGCCCGGCTGTTCGACGGTGCCGCGGCCGCGCCGGTGCTGGTGCGGCGGCTGCCGCTGGCGGTGCCGGTGGCGGCGCTGCTGGCGCCGGTGCGGCTGGTGGATCCACCTCGAGCGCGGCCGCCGGTGGTGGGTGCTGAGGCTGCGGCGCTGCGTGCGGCCGTGGCCGTGGCGCGGCCACCGGCGGCGGCGCCGGAGCTGCGGGACGGGGGTGGCCCGGTGAGGGTCTGCATGGCGGCGCGGCCCATGGCGCCGACGAACGGGACGGCCTTGGCCGCTCCGCGGCCGGCCGCGGCCGCGCCGGAGGCGGCGACGCTTCCGGCGGTGGCCGCGGTGTCCTTTCCTCGACCGAGGGCGGTCATGCCCGCCGAGATCCCGCCGCGGCCGTTGCGGAGGGTGCCGCGCAGCATCGGGCTACCGGCGTAGGAGACGTTGGTGCCGATCATGTTGACCAGCTGGGGCAGGATGAACGCCGGGGCGACCATGAGCGCGACGGCGGTGATCACGTCACCGCCGGATTCGAGGCTGCGGATCTGCATGAACGCCACGCCGAAGCACAGCGATGCGAGTGGTTTGAACAGCAGGGCGGCGACGGCAACGCGGGTCAGGGCCCAGAACACCGTTTTGCCGCCGCCGACGACACTGGACGCGCCCGCGATCGGCAGGGCGACGGCGGCGTAGATGATCCAGAACTTCTGCATCACGAGCTGGATCATCAGTTCGATATAGGCCAGCAGGCCCAGCAGGCACAGTGCCAGGCTGATGACGTCCTCGGTTTTCAGCTTCGCGTCGCGCCCGGACAGGGCGGACGAGAGGGCATCGACTACGTGTGTGGGGCCGTCGGGCCCGGCGGCTGAAACGAATATCCAGCTGGACAGGGCGTCGGAGACGCTGGAGAGGGCGATCAGGATCGGGGCGGCCATGGACGCGGCGACGGCCCAGCGGACCAGGCCGCCGATGGCGTCGGGGGCGGCGTTGTCGCCGGAGAGCATGGCGCGCTGGTACAGCACGGCTATCAGGGCGATGAGCAGGCCGAGGCCGAGCGCGATCGTCTGGAGGTCGCTGGTGAGGTCGGTCATCCGCTGCACGGCGGTCTGTGTGCCGGAGACGTCGACGCCCGTGCCCATGAACAGCTGGACGACGTATTTCATGATCCAGACGTATCCGGCCAACACCCAGTCGACCATGCTCGAAAGCATGGACATGCCAGCGTCTTTCACGGCGTTTCCGGCGGTGGAGGACACCACGCCGCCGGGGGTCGGGATGCACATGCCGGCGACCTTCAATCCGTTGCACGAATCGTCGGTGCCGCCGGGCGTGCTCGGGTCCGGCGTGGTGGTCTCCGTGGTGCTCGGCGTCGTCGGTGCGGTGGTGGTCGTCTGCGTGCTGGGGCTGGTGGTCGGGGGTTGTGCCGCGGTGGTGCCGGCGAGGGCCGCGAGCACCAAGAGCGCGGCCGCGAGCAGCGCCAGGGCGCGGCGGGCGATCACCACGGCGACCACCCGATCGGTTGTGTGGTGTACTGCGCGGACCGGGGCACCTTCCCGCCCAGTGCCAGCACATCGGTTGCGGTCTGCTCGGACAGGTACCAGTCGCCGTCCTGCCAGGTCACCGTGTAATCGAGGCTGCCGCCGGCCGCGTCGCCCTGGCGCGGCGGCCACCAGTACTGCACGCGGGTGACGGTGTCGGAGATCGGTTCGGCCTTCCACATCGCCGGCCGGATGATGTTCTTCTGCTGGGCCAGGCAACCGGGGTTGTCCAGTCCTTTCCCGCGCTCGTACTGCGGAAGCTGGGGGGTGAGCCGGTCTCGGTCGGCGGGGGCGATGACCTGCGGGACAGCGGTGTTGTTGCCGACGGTCGCGGCGTAGCTGGACATCTGGAGTGCCGCCATGGCGGCGCCGAGCGAGGTGCGAGCGTATCCGCCGAAGACGCCGTCGGCGCGGGTCTTGGTGGGTCCGTCGGTGGTGGAGAACGGCAGCGCGGCGCAGCGGACCCGTTCCCACATCACGGGCCCGTCCACCACCGACTTGTCTTGCGGGAGCACGGTTCCGCGGACGTCCTTGGCCTGTTCAACGGTCTTGGGGGTCACGTTGGTGGTGGCGATCAGCGGGGTTCCGAAGGTATCGGCGAACCACTGGGTTTGTTTGAGTGGTTTCGCGGTCACGCCGGGCTGGCCGGGCACCGTGGGGCCGGTGTCGTGGTCGCTGCTGTGGCTGCATGCGGCGACGGTGGTGACGACTGCGAGGGCCAGTGCTGCGGCGCACGTGGTGAGGGTCCTGCGCGTCATGGTCGTGTCTCCTTCGGTGAGAGGTCGGGTTGGCGGGGATGCCGTACCAATTGTGTTGGCGGGCCTTGTCATTGGATCGGTCATGCCTGGGGGAGGTGTTCGGCGTCGGCGGGCATCTCGGGGTACGCCTTCAGGACGGTGGTGGTGTCCTTGGGGTCGGGGAGCTGGATGAGCCAGGTCCCTGCGAGCCAGACGAGCTGACGGGTCAGCCCGTTGACGGACTTGTCCGGCTGGCGGAACAGGATTTCGATGGTGGCCGCGTCGTCCTGGTAGCCGGTGAATCGGAAACCGGTGATACGGGGCAGTCGCGCGGCGTCGGGCTGGCCGGTGAGGGAGATGTTGGCGCGGGCGGCGAGGTAGGCGGTGAGGCCGGCGCCGACGGCGAAGTAGTCGCGGGCGACGGCGCCGAACGCATCGTCTCCGGCGGTGTCCAGCATGGTTTGCGAGTCCGCGGCTGCCATGACCGCACCGTCCATGGTGTGCGGGAAGCGGATTCGGTCGCCCTGGCCGGGAGAGGTCGGCGGGGTCACCGTGCCGTCGGTGACCCAATCGGCACCGCGATAGCTTGTGATCGTCAGCGGTTTGCCGGTGGTGTGGTCGCTGCCGCCGCATCCGGCGACGGCCAGGGCTGCGAGGCAGGCGGCGAGCAGCGCGGCGAGTCGGGGGCGTATACGCATCGGGGCTCCTACCCGTGTAGCCAAGAGGCAATGTCGAAGGTGCGGGCTGCCACGGCCGCGCAGAAGAGGATGATCAGCACTTCACGCCAGTAGTCGGCGATGTTCTCCCCGCCTCTGTAGTAGCGGAGCGTCCCGGAGATTCCGGCCGCGAAGATCCCGCCCAGGGCGAAGTATCCGGCCAGTCCGATGAGCTGGCCGGCGAGCTTGAGCAGCGGATCGAGCACTTGAGAGGGCAGCGGATCGGCGAGGATTGTGGTGTTCACAGGCTCATCGCCCAGTTGACGGCGGCGGCTCCGGTCGCGCCGCACCCGACGAAGAACGTGACGCCGCCGATCATGGACAGAGCGCTGGTCTGCGCCATCGTCCATTTCTGGTAGGCGTAGACGGCTCCGGAGATCAGGAATGCGCCCAATGCGACCCATCCGGAGAAGGCCCAGAGCAAGCCGAGGAACTTTTGCGCGAGCTGTTCGAAGGGGCCGCCGTCGGGGGTCGGTTGTGACACTGCCAGGACAACCGTGGAGGTCGCGGCGCTGATGGTAGGGGTCATCGGCTGTTCTCCTGTTCGGCGATGCGGTGGAACACGTGGCGGTAGATGTTGGTGAGGACTGTTGGCACCGAACGGTTTTCGCTGTTCTGCGGGGTCCACAGCCGGGTTTGCTCGGCCTCGGTGGGCAGGCGCATCCTCGGGTCGTGGATCAGGGTGTGGATCGGGATCCCGGCGCGTTCGGCGGCGTCGATCAGCTCGCGCAGCGCGAGCGTGGGGCGGGGCTGGTCCTCGAGCAGCGCGATTGCCGCGACCTGGGCGCCGCCACCGACGGTGTGCGACAGGGCACCGGCCAGTTGCCGCGCGGCGCGGACGCCGTCGGGGCTTTTCGGGGCGGTGAGCACCAGATACGGGCTGTGGCCGGCCGAGGGCCGCCAGCGGGTGTCTCGCTGGACTTCGTCGGCGCACGCGCACCAGGCGGCCAGGGTCGTGGCACCGGATTCGGGGACGGCGGCCATGACGTGGAACAGCGGCGGCCGGGGCCCTTCGCCGGGCCGGTCGGCGGCCGGGGCCTGTTCCTCGCCGGGGCCGGTGACCGGGTCCGGGTCGGCGGGTCCGGTGGCGGGCTTGGGGGGCTGCTCGCGCTCCTCGACGGCGGGTTCGTCGGCGGGTTCCTCGTCGTAGGGTTCCGGTTCGATGACCGGCCGGACGGGCGGTTCGTGGCGGCGGATGATGCTGGTCATGGCCTGCCGATCTGCTTGGTTTGGGCGGGTGAGGCCGCGAGCAGCGGTGAACCGATGTGCAGCAGGGCTCCGGCCGTGGTGGCGGGGTCGGTCGCGGCGAGGCGGGTGGCGATGCTGGCGGTGCCGTCGGCGACCCACACCAGCGGCCCGACCTTGGCCGGGACCTGGGGCGGGGTCGGTCCGTTGGTGGTGATCCGGACGTCTCCGGGGGTCTCGGTCTTCGGGGCCGTCGGGGCGTTGCCGAGCGGCGGCCCCACCGGGTTGACGACGTTGCCGGCGGTGTCGCGGTCGTAGTGGGCGTTCACCACGGGCGCGGGTTTGCCGCTGGTCGCGGTGGTGGTGTTCGGGGTGCTGGTCGGCGGGTTCTTCTTCGCCTCGTCCTTCGCGCGGGTGGCGCGCAGGTCGCGGGCGGCGGCGGTGATCCAGTCGGCGGTGATGTCCGTCGGTGTGGAGCCGTCCAGGGCGACGCGGGCGGTGCGGTAGCCGCCGTGGGTGGCCTGCTGGTTCCACAGCCGCGCATCGGTAAGCAGTTGCGGCAGATCCTGATTGGCTTTCACCTCGTTGATGAGCAAATCGAAAATGCTGCTGATCTTCTTCTCGGCACTCTGCGGCGGCATGATGTTCAGCGCCGCTGTGGCGGTGTTGCCGACGATCGAGATCACCGGGGTGACCAGGCCGGGCAGCCCGGCGGCGGCACCGGTGGCCGCGCCCGCGCCCGCTGCGGCGACTGCGGCGGCGGGCCCGCCGGCGAGGGCGGGGACACCGGCGGTGATTGCGCCGGTGGCGGCCGAACCGGCGATCTGCACCCCGGCGTTGATGAGGCTGCCCAGGACGGCGGGGTTGAGCACGGAGCCAACGAACGTCGTGACCGAGGACATGATCATCTGACCGGATTTCAGCAGGGCCACAAGGGGATTGGTCTGCTGGTCGGCGTTGCGCGGGTCGGCGGCGGCTTCGAGGCGCTTGGAGATGGAGGCGCTGCCGTCGAAGTACATATCGGCGAGGTTGTGGCCTCGCACGTCCTTGTCCATGAAGGTGGCCGTGCCGCCGGCGAAGGTGTTGGCGGTCGCGGCGGCCAGGGAGGTGACCACGCCGAAGGGGTCGTGGGTGAAATCGAGGTTCGATTGCCCGGCGATGTCGAGCGCGACCTTCGCCAGGCTGATGCTCTTGGGTGCGGAGCAGGCCAGGTCACCGGAGAGGCACCACTGCACGGTCCGGTCGTCCAGGGCGCCGAAGCTGGCTGCGATGTCGCGCGCCGGGCCGATCCCTTCGCCTTTCGGCGAGTCGTACATGTCGGGGAACTTCGTCGCCGACGGGCGGGTCTTGCGGTCGGTGCCGGGCCAGGGGGCCGGGCCCTGTTGTCCGGGCCGGCCCGGGAACAGCGCGGCGTCGGGGCCGCGGGTGGGGTCACCGAACGTGGCGACCAGGGCAATGTCCCCGGCGGTGATCGGGCCCGTTTTCCCGGCGCCGATCTGCTGGGCCAGCATCGACACCGCGTGCCCGCCCTGGGAGTAGCCCAGCAGCACGAGTTTCGTGGTGGGGCACTGGTACACCACCCGCGCGGCGACCTGGGTCAACCGGTTGTAGCCGTCGATGACGCTCGCCTTGTAGGCCGTCGCCAAGCCCTGGGAGCCGAAATCCGCGGGGTAGGCGATGTAGGTGCGCTCGATCCGAAGTCCTTCGGCGCGAGCGGTGTTCAGGGCCGGGATGATGGCGGCGGACAGTTCGCCGGTGTCGTCGTCGCTGGGGGCGTTCACGCTGGATTCGGTGGTGCCCGCCACGGCGAGGACGTGGATGTCGGGGCAGGTACCGGCGGCGTCGTCGCCGGCGGCCGCCGGGGCGAAAACCACGACGGTGACCGTTGCCACGGCCGCGCAGATCATGCCGAGCGCGGCCGCGCGCACCGTACGCGCGGTCACTGGTCGTCCTCGGTGGTGGCGGCGTCCTCGACCAGGGCAGCGAGATCGGTGGATTTCCAGTCCTGGAATCCGGGCGTCTGGCACCATTCCGCGGCGGGCGGCGGGTCGTCGGGGCTGTCGTTGATCTCGATGTCGAGCAGCAGACGCCATGAGATCGCT